>NZ_JCKI01000016.1 GCF_000708265.2 Pedobacter sp. R20-19 | reverse complement strand
ACTGGTGCACAAGGTGTTCAGGGCGCAACCGGAGCAACAGGTGATAAGGGAGATAAAGGCGATACGGGTGCACAAGGATTAACTGGAGCAACAGGCGACAAGGGAGATAAAGGCGATACGGGTGCACAAGGATTAACCGGAGCAACAGGCGACAAGGGTGATAAAGGAGATACGGGTGCACAAGGATTAACCGGAGCAACAGGCGATAAGGGCGATAAAGGAGATACGGGTGCCACTGGTGCACAAGGTGTTCAGGGAGCAAC
>NZ_JCKI01000015.1 GCF_000708265.2 Pedobacter sp. R20-19 | reverse complement strand
TATTCGGATCGGCAGGGTTACCGCTTTCTGAATCATCACTTACCGGGTTGCCTTTAGGGTCTTTACCTGTAGCCGTAGCCAGGTTGTCTACACGACCTGCATCAACATCAGTTTGTGTAATCGTATAAGCGGCTGTGAAAGTACTGTTATCTGTTGCACCAGGGGCCAAAGTGATTGGACCTCCAACGATGGTTACTTTGGTATCGGTGATGTTTAGATCTGTTACCGTTACGTTACCTGTGTTTTCTACCTTGAATGTATAGTTGATCGTTTCACCCACTTCAGCCTTGCCGTTATTGTTCGCATCAGCGAATGATCCGGTTTTGGTTAAACGGATGGCAGGGCTTGATGGCAATGGGGTAATGGTACAGGTCGGACAAGCCGGGGTAGCCGGGTT
>NZ_JCKI01000014.1 GCF_000708265.2 Pedobacter sp. R20-19 | reverse complement strand
GCGAGTGCGGTACAACCTACCTGCACCACGGCAACAGGCACCATCACGGTAACTGCACCAACAGGATCAGGCTTAACGTATAGCATTGATGGTACGAACTATCAGGCTTCCACCACTTTTAATAACGTAGCTTCAGGTACTTATTCGGTAACGGTAAGAAACAGCGATGGCTGTACTTCTGCTTCGACCAGTATCACTATTGATGCACAACCAGCAACGCCAGCTGCGCCAACTGCTACTGTGATACAACCAACTTGTACTACAGCGACCGGAACCATCACTGTAACTGCGCCAACGGGTTCAGGCTTAACGTATAGCATTGATGGCACGAACTATCAGGCTTCGACAGATTTTAATAATGTTGTTTCAGGTACTTATTCGGTAACGGTAAGAAACAGCGATGGCTGTACTTCTGCTTCGACCAGTATCACTATTGATGCACAACCAGCCACGCCAGCTGCACCAACTGCTACTGTGGTACAACCAACTTGCACCACGGCCACAGGTACTATCACGGTAACTGCGCCAACAGGTTCAGGCTTAACTTATAGCATTGATGGAACCAATTATCAGGCTTCCACCACTTTTAATAATGTTGCATCGGGTACCTTCAGGTACTTATTCGGTAACGGTAAGAAACAGCGATGGCTGTACTTCTGCTTCGACCAGTATCACTATTGATGCGCAACCTGCCACGCCAGCTGCGCCAACGGCTACTGCAGTACAACCTACCTGTACCACGGCAACCGGAACCATTACGGTAACTGCACCAACAGGTTCGGGATTAACCTATAGCATTGATGGCACGAACTATCAGGCTTCTGCCACTTTTAATAATGTAGCTTCGGGTACCTATTCGGTAACGGTAAGAAACAGCGATGGCTGTACTTCTGCTTCGACCAGTATCACTATTGATGCACAACCTGCCACA
>NZ_JCKI01000012.1 GCF_000708265.2 Pedobacter sp. R20-19 | reverse complement strand
TCGAAGTAAATATTATGTTGGATACACTTCTAATTTGGAAGAAAGATTGAAACAGATAATACTAATCATTCGGGTTTTACTGGGCACACAGGCGACTGGCAAATTGTTTGGGCACAATCTTTTACTGAAAAATCTGATGCTGTTAAAAGAGAAAAACAAATCAAAAGCTGAAAGAGCAGACGGATGATTATAAATTTAATTAATACAACTGTATCGTCAAGCCCTGGCATTATTAGTGATGAGATAGGGTAACTTAAAAATAAACAAAGGGAAATTAGCTCAGCTGGTTCAGCGCATCCCGACGTTATCAGTCGGGAGGATCGGGGGTTCGAACCCCTCATTTCCCACACTAAGCCTTTCAGGAAACTGAGAGGCTTTTTTGTTATATGCTTTTTTATATCTTTAAGAATGTTCTATGCTTACATTTTGTATTCTGAAGTTCGAAGTAAATATTATGTTGGATACACTTCTGATTTGGAAGAAAGATTGAAAAAACATAATACTAACCATTCGGGTTTTACTGGGCACACAGGCGACTGGCAAATTGTTTGGGTACAATCTTTTACTGAAAAATCTGATGCTGTTAAAAGAGAAAAACAAATCAAAAGCTGGAAGAGCAGACGGATGATTATAAATTTAATTAATACAACTGTATCGTCAAACCCTGATGTTATTGATGATGAGATAGAGTAACTTAAAAATAAACAAAGGGAAATTAGCTCAGCTGGTTCAGCGCATCCCGACGTTATCAGTCGGGAGGGTCGGGGGTTCGAACCCCTCATTTCCCACATTAAGCTTTTCAGGAAACTGAGAGGCTTTTATTTTTAGGTTAGCATTCATCTCCAGAGTCTCCTCTTCGGCTGCAGGGTATCACTTTAAGCGCTCACTGTCATGCTGAGGCACGAAGCATCTGCAAGCGATTAACGTCTGAACCATTTGCCACCGAATAACATTACATGCTATATTGCCTGTAATTTGAGGTTATTCCTTTCCTGGCCGGACTGGCCTTTTTTCTTTTGGCACCAAAAGAAAAAAAGTGTCGGTTTGCAATTGTTCATATAGTCTTTAAGTCTTTAATGGCGTTCATTACGGCTGCGCTGTTCTTCTCTTAAGTCGTTAGGTTTGCTTTGATAATGCCATCCAGAAAATTGACCATGCCGGTCGAAGAGCAGAATGAAGAAACAGTGTTTTGGCATTGCCAGGCAGTTATAGCGATCGCCATTCCCTTCCTCTTAAAGGCAGGATGATAAATTCGTAATCTGCTTATTTTATCTTTTTAATTGTGAACAGAGCAATCTTAATCCGATCGCTACATGCATTAAGTCGTAGCGAGAAGCTAAGATCAGATTTTAATAACAATAGAGATCAAATGAATACAAACGCCTTATCCAAAACAACATTCATTTCCACATTACTTATTTCTCCTGATCTCAAACTTCCCAATCATTTATTCAATTATATATCCGAAATTGGCGATTGAAAATGATGCACTTTAATGTTAAATAAAATTGTTCGGTTTATTTTCTTCGGCAACTATTTTGTTGGTATTTTGGCTGTGGCCTTAACACTAGAGGCAACCTATCAACTTCGGCTTCCCTTCAATTCTTTAAATTATTATTTGCTGCTATTTTTGGCGCCTACTATTTATTATACTTATGCCTATAATAAAGTTTCTAACCAGCCATCTGCCACCAATCCTAGAACACAGTGGTATTTTGAGCACAAAAAAGTAATTGGCTGGAGTCAGGTTTTACTTTTTGTGTTTTGTGTGTTTCTGGCGCTTAATCTGGTATATCAAAATTTCCAGCAGCTAGTTCATCTTCCATTCTTGTATTGGCTGGCCATTATTATTATCATCATTGCTGGTGCATTGTATTATGGATTATTGCCCAGATCGTTCCTTAAGTTTAATCTCCGAAACACAGGTTGGTTAAAGGCTTTTGTAATAGGCTTTGTTTGGGCCTGCTGCGCCAATGTGTTGCCTTTAATTATGCTTAAGATTGAAACAGGAATTGGTTATCACGATTCTGTTTTATGGACATGGCTCTTTATCAAAAACTGGATGTTCTGCACAGTTAACGCCATTATTTTCGATATTAAAGATTACCCTACAGATGCAAACCGTCATTTACGCACCTTCGTGGTTCGTTATGGTTTACGCAAAACAATATTCAGTATTTTAATTCCGTTACTCATCATCGGACTCATTTCTTTAGGAATCTTTGCAGATTATAAAGGATTCGGGTTGCCACAAGTGTTTTGTAATGTTTTACCATTTGTTTTAACTATTTATGTCGCTTATTCCATGCACAAAAGAAAAAACATACTTTACTACCTCATGGTAATTGATGGTTTAATCTTATTTAAGGCAGTATGCGGAATAATAGGAATGCAGTTTGTTCAATAGCAAAATCAAACCTTCATTTAAGTGACCACAATTTATCTTTAATTCAAATATAATCTTGATCAATAATTACGATAAAATAGCCAGGCATTACGATTTCTTAAGTCGGTTGATTTTTTTTAAATCGCAGGTGAAGGCACAGATTAATCAATTGCATTCTATTCCAGAAAATTCGTCACTGTTAATTGTTGGTGGTGGCACGGGTTGGATTTTAGAAGAGATTGCAAAGGTTTATTCATCGGGGTTAAACATCACATATGTAGAGATTTCCGAGAAAATGATCAAGCTTTCAAAGGCCAGAGACTTTAAAAATAATCAAGTGGATTTTGTTCCGCTTGGAATTGAAGATTTTAAAAAAGAACAAATATTTGATGTGATCTTAACACCATTTTTATTCGATAATTTCTCCAGGCATAGGGCAGAAGCGGTTTTTAACGATTTGCACCAACACCTGAAGGTAAACGGGCTATGGCTTTTTGTAGATTTTTCGATAAGTGCCAATAAAGGGAAATGGTGGAAAGTTATAATATTAAAATCTATGTATCTATTTTTTAAAGTAATGGGTATTGTAGAGGCCAATCAACTTATTGATATGCAGTCCTATTTTATACAAGAAAAATATAAAACTATGGAACAGCGACTTTATTACAAAGGTTTTATCTCTGCAACCGTCTATCAAAAATAAGCTTCAATTTTGTGGAAGAGGTATGTGTTACTTAAAGATAGGGGATCAAAACTATTGCAAATGGAATTTATGCAACTGGGAATTGTACTGCGTTGATCTGGTTACGATCAGTGAATAAACCAACTATAACATGATCATGCATTACAGCGAAAAAAAATGACTTTAGAAGATTTAACAAAATCATCAATACCTAAAATAAAATAGCGCCAATAATTACAGCCATAAACATAGCAGCCATTACAATTCTATCTGCTGTTATCCATTGTGCTCTGGTTAAAGGAATTGCCGCTTTTTTAACCGTTTCTGCTTTTGGTCTGGCTATCCTGAAAAGGGAGGTGTCTAATTTAATAATCATGGGAAATGTTTTTAATAGGTATCTTTTTTAAGACAAACCTTAAGCCAAAAACATATAAATATGTGGAATTGTGGATAACTTAAGCTTTTTTGTTTATTAAGTGGCTTATATTAAGGTTATTGTATCATATTTGTGTCTTTTGATTGCATTTAGGTGTATAGCATATGATGCAACTGTAGTTTCATATTTGGTTGTATGTTAACCTGTTGCCTTTAATGATGAGATGAATGAACATTAACCAGAAACAAGTTCAGATTAATATTCATTCATATAACTAATGCTTAATAACCTGGGTTTTGAGCAAAAGGTCCGCCGTTAAGATCTATGGCCCTGCTTGGAATTGGCCTAAGTAATTTTAACTGACCGCCAACGCCTGAAAATGGATTAATACCTTTATCAAACCAGTTTGTTTTAATATCCCGGTTGTATAAACGGGTTCTTTCTACCAGTGTACCTGTTCTTTTTAAATCAAACCACCTTTCATACTCACCAACCATTTCTCTGGCACGTTCATCTAAAATAAAATCTATATTAATACTGGCAGCGGTTATGGCCATTTCAGCAGTTTTGCCTGTTTTAGCCGCCCTTCTTCTTACCTCATTTATCCGATCAGTTGCCAATGCCAGATTGCCAGCTTTAAAGTAAGCTTCAGCAGCAACCAGATAAGTTTCACCTAATCTGGCCAAAAATAAATCACGCGTACTGGTGGCCGCTCCAAACTGAGATTTTGGATCATCAAACTTTTTAACTGATGGAGTAGCATTATCTAACACCGTACTTCTTGACGCCTGCCATGCATTAGAATAAGGTATAATGGTAGTGGTTGCCCGGTGTGTAGGGTCTGCTGCACGCCAGGCTGCATCAGTGGTGGTATCCCATTTGGGTTTATAATAAAACCTGATATTTAAGTTGGCTCTTTCCGTGCTCTTATCATAATAATCATAATAACGCTGGTAAAGGTTAATCATAAATGTAGCATCAAAACGGGTATCATTTTCAGTGAAAGTATTAAAGGTATATAGTGTGGGCACCAGTACAAATGTCCGGTAAGGGTAACCTTGCGCACCTCCGGATCCGCCCTGGTAAGGACCGAAAAATGCAGCCTGGGTGTTGCCACCAGTTGTAGCCGTGGGTAAGGAAGCCGCATCAAACTGAACTGAAAAAATTACTTCCTGATCTTTTTCATTACCAGGAAAAAATAAATTTTCAAAAGAGGTGGTTAATGTTCTTCCGGCAATTGCGGCATCAGCAAAGGTTGCTGCTGAACTAAAATCCTGTGCAGATCCAAATGTCTCATATCCTCGGGTTAAGTATACTTTTGCCAGGTAATGGCGAACAGCTCTTTTGGTTACACGCCCAAAATCTGTAGTGGTTTCTGGCACTAAAGAAAGTGCTTCGTTCATTTCCTTAATGATAAAATCATAAGTTTCTTGTGCGGTGTTTCTTTTAAATTGCTCAATTGGTGTATCAAAGCGATCAGTTACTAAACTCACGCCACCGAAAGATTGTACCAGCAAGAAATAATAATATGCCCGGATAAATTTCACTTCACCTTTTCTAATGGCTAAGTTGGCGCTGGCTGCCGTGTTGCTATTAAAATAAAGTGCTGTATTACATAACTGAATAGCAGAATAGGTATTGGTGTAAAATGTAGTTACCTCTGCATTATCGGGGTTTAGATTTTGATATTCACTAATGCCTACGGGCTGTGCATCTCTGCCTTCTACATACATGTCAGTTCCTGCGCAAAATACATATGGCGAACTGTACACTTTACGTAAGGTGGCATAGGTAGCATTAATTAATTTTTCATATCCTTCTGCAGTTGCATAATATTCATTAGATACGATATTTGATTTATTTTCTTCTTCTAAAAACTTTTTACAACCCGTAAACGAGCTGGCAAGAATTAAAAGGGATAGTATGATTTGTTTTTTCATGATACCTTATTTAAAATTTCAGGTTAACGCCAAATTGATAAGTAATGGTGCTTGGGCCGGTATTGTTAATGTTTCCAACAGTGGTATTGGTTTGTTCTGTAGTTACAGAAGAATCTATGCCACTTGCGCTTTCCGGATCAAACCCATCATAATTTGTCCATACAAAAGGATTTAAAACATTGGCATATACGCGTAAACTCTTAATCTTTAGTTTCTCTATTATTTTAGTTGGGAGGGTGTAGCCGAAGGAGATATTTTGTATTTTAACAAATGAAATATCTTTATAATAACCCACGCCAGTGATGCCATCCCAATAAGGGCCAATATTATTTGGCTGAGGATAAGTGTTTGAGCTTCTTCCCTGCGTTACAGCATTGGCAGGCATATAATAGTCGTTGTAAAGTTTATTCGTTCCGCGGTCATTGTAGCGGGTAAAAATACTGTGGAAGGCACTGTAAACCTGCATGCCTTGCCGGGCAAAGAGTGATGCCGATAAATCAAAAGCTTTATAGGTAAACTGTGTAGAAAAACCACCCGTCCATTTTGGATCTTTTTGACCTATAATTTGCCTGTCGTTTGTGCTGCTGATTTTGCCGTCGTTATTTAAATCTTTTACTTTGGCTTGGCCAGGCAGCTGGCCATAAGTTAGCGCTAAGGCACGCTCACTTTCCTGCCAGATCCCATCAAAAACATAGAGGTAATTTACATTAATCGGCTGGCCAATAAACCATGAATTACCAACCAAATCTTGTTTTTTATTAAGCAAATCAATAATCGCATTTTTGTTTCTGGCAAAAGTGAATGAAGTGGACCATGTAAAATCTTTAGCAGAAATGTTAATGGTTCTAAAAGAAACTTCTATCCCTTTATTGCTTACAGAACCAATATTATCTTTGATAGATGAATACCCGGTTTCGAGAGGTAAATCCCGGTTAAGCAATAAACCTTCAGATCGTTTATCATATAGATCGATGGAGCCAGAAATTCTATTTTTCAGGAAACCAAAATCAACACCTAAATCAAATTCACGTGTTCGCTCCCACGTTAATGAAGAATTGGGCAATCTGCTTGGCGAATAGCCTAAAGCTGGTGTTCCGCCAAAATCGTAATAGGTTGGGGCACTCAGGTTCATCTGGGTTTCATATGGACGGATGTTATTATTGTTGCCGGCAACACCTGCGCTAAAACGCAATTTCAGATCAGATACAAATGATGCGTTTTGCATAAAAGATTCTCTTGAAATTTGCCAGGCAATTGCAGCAGATGGAAAGGAAGACCATTTATTGCCTTCTGCCAGTTTAGATGAACCATCCCACCGATTGGCAAGGGTTACAAAATACTTGTCTCTGAAAGAATAATTTATTCTCGCTAGAAAGGAAAGGATTGAAAACTGGTTAAAATTGCTGGAAGATAACTGCCGGTTGTTTGATGCGCCTAAGTTATAAAAAGATGAGTTGTAAGGCAGGTCATTAACTTTTGTAGTGTCGCTTTCAAATCTATCTTTTTGCATGCTATATAAGCCGGTAAATGCAAAACTGTGCTCCTTTATTTTTTTACGGATGTTTACCACATTATCAAAAATATAAGATTGGGTTTGTTGGTTTACCCTTTGTGCATCAGGCAACAACCCATCGCCAACACCTGTTAAAGAGCCCCAGTACCTGCCGTTTCTTACAAAGTTTATACTCGGAGAAAAGGTAGATCGAACATCTATCCAGCTGGCTGGTGCATATTGCAAATAAATATTACCCACACCAAAATGCCTTCGGGTATTGTTCTCCGAATTGGAGATTTCCAGCAGTGGGTTTACAGTACTGGTAAAGCTAGAAACTACGGTAGATCCGGGAACAGGAATCTGGCCGGGCCTAAATACCAGGTTTCCATTTGCATCGTAAGGTTTAAAAATAGGCGCCATGTTAAAACCGTTTCTTACCGCATCATCACTTCCGCGTTCGGTATCAGTAAACGAAAAGTTGATGCTCATCCCGGCAGAAAAACTATTGTTAATCTTGCCATCAACATTTACCTTAAAGTTGTAGCGGCTTAAATTATCTTGTAAAAAGTTTCCTTTTTCATTTTGATAGCCCGCACCAATTAAATATTGAATATCATTGTTACTGCTCCGGCCAGATGCCGTTAACCAGTGGTTAGCTTGTATGCCATCCTGTAGTACCAGGCTTTTCCAATCGGTATAATCATGGTTGGCTACGGTTTGCAATACCGTTGGGTTATCTAAACTTCCTATGGTATTGGTAAAAGTTCTGCCCGCAATAAGTTCTGGCGATATGAAGGTGTTTTGGCGGTATTCCCACCATTCTTCACCCGTCATAAAATCGGGCATTCTGGCTACTTTACGGATACCTACATAACCATCATAAGAAATGGTTGCGCCACTGCTTTTATTGGTTGCACCATTTTTTGTGGTAACTAATACAACACCATTTGAGCCTCTGGATCCATAAATAGCTGTTGATGCCGCATCTTTTAATACATCCATTTTGGCAATATCCTGTGGGTTAAGGAAATTGATATCAGAAACGATTACACCATCTACTACAAAAAGTGGCTGGCCGCCCGCTAGTGAGTTCTGCCCCCTTATTTGCACATTAAAATTTGCCCCGGCACGGCCAGAACCCGCAGAAATATCTACACCGGCAACCTGACCTTGAACGGCCTGTAAAGCACTTACTGTTCCCCGTTCGGCAATGGCATCGCCCTGAACGCTACCTACTGCAGTGGCTACCTGCGATTTTTTTTGTGTACCATAACCCACCACCACCAATTCATTTAACTGACCAGCCGATTCAGTTAAAGTAACGGATAATGTCTTTTGCCCGGCCAGTACAATTTCTTTATTATTGTAGCCCACAAATGAGAATACCAATGTGGCATTGGGTGGTGCATCAAAAGAAAAGTTTCCGTTTACATCTGTAGAACCGCCTATGGCTGCTCCTTTGACTTTGACGGATACACCGATTAAAGTTTCGCCTTTTTCATCAATTACCTTACCCGAAATTTTTTGGTTTTGAGCCATCAAAACGGTATTGAACAATAGAGAAATGACGAAAAAAAGTAATGTTTTTTTCATGATTATTTGGTTAAAAATTGAAAATAGTCAGTTTGGTTTGACTACTATATTTGGTTATTTGGCTTACAATTTAGCCAACCAAATTCAATTCGTAACTATAATACGACTCAAAACTGTGCAATCGTTCCCGTAAAATATGTCTAAAAAGCACTAATTACTTTCGTAAATAAAAAATAGCTAATTGTAGTTTAGTAGGGAGCTAATGATGTATTTATAGATTTTATTTTTTGTCTTGATGATCAGATAAATTATTGTAATAACTCCTTCAACAAGGATAGGAAGATACAGGATGGCAATATCACTTTCAGTAATTAATCGTTCTGATCAGGATTTGTTCTTGATTTAATTATGATGCTTTTTCTTCAGGATGGATGTTAAGTTTGCTGTTCTTTTTGCCATACCAGAAATAAATTACCAGCCCTATTACCAACCAAACCGCCAATCTTAACCAGGTTTCCAAAGGGAGAAACACCATCATGGCAACACAGGTTAAAATGCCAAGAATAGGAATTAATGGAACAAAAGGTACCTTAAACGGACGTTTGGCTTCCGGATTGGTTTTTCGCAAAATTAAAATCCCAACGCAAACCATTAAAAAGGCCAGCAAGGTGCCTATGCTAGTCATTTCCCCAACTACATTCATGGGTACAAATGCGGCAAATAGGCCAATAAAAATGCAAAGAATAATATTAGATTTCCAGGGTGTTTTGAATTTCGTATGTACATCAGAGAACATTTTTGGTAACAAACCATCTTTACTAATGGAATAAAACATTCTTGATTGCGCCATTAAATCGATAAGGATTACAGAAGTGTAACCAATTAAAATGGCCAGGATAATGGCCTGACTCAGCCAGCCATAAGGTGTTTTTTCAATGGCTATGGCCACAGGTGCACCACTGTTTGCAAATTCCTTGTAATTGGCTAAACCCGTCATTACATGGCCAAATAAGCCAAAAAGTACAGTACAAACCACCAGCGAACCAATAATGCCAATAGGTAAATCACGCCCGGGGTTTTTGGTTTCCTGAGCAGAGGCTGCAACAGCATCAAAACCAATAAACACAAAGAAAACCAAGCCTGCGCCACGCAATACACCACTCCAGCCAAATTGCCCAAAAGTGCCAGTGTTTTCGGGGATATAAGGGTGATAATTAGCTGGATCGATATATTGCCAACCCAGTGCAATGAAAACTAAAACCACACCTACTTTTAAAAATACGATAATGCCATTTACAATTGCCGATCCTTTTGTACCACGAATTAAAATCGCCGTCATTAAAACAACTACCAGTGCTGCAGGAATATTAATGATCCCGTTTACGGTAGAGCCATTAGCCAGTTTTGCAGTTTCGAAAGGGGAGAGGGTAAGTTGCGGGGGGAGAAAAAGACCCAGGCTCCCTAAAAATTTGGTTAAATATTGAGACCAGCTGATGGCCACCGTTGCACAACCAACAGAATATTCTAACACTAAATCCCAACCAATAATCCAGGCAAAAAGCTCGCCCATGGTGGCATAAGAGTAAGTGTATGCACTACCTGCAACTGGAATCATAGAAGCAAATTCTGCATAACAAAGTGCTGCAAAGCCACACCCTAAAGCAGCAATTACAAATGAAAGGGTTACTGCCGGACCGGAGTGATTGGCTGCAGCCAAGCCTGTAATAGAGAACAGGCCTGCCCCCAAGGTTAAACCAACTCCAATTAAGATGAGGTTAACGGGGCCTAAAGTTCTTTTAAGCGTTCCTTCGCCACTTTGGTTTGCTTCAGCAACAATGCTGGCAATAGATTTTTTCATGAAACAAGTTATGAGTTGCAAAATTATCAAAATATATTAATTCTATCGTGTTTGTAGTTGTTTGTTTTAAAATTAACCGACTTACGAAGTTTCAGTGGCTTTTGGAGAGGGGAAACTTCGTCAGTCTAATAATTAAGTTGAGGTTCACATTTAAACTGGCGAAGTCTTGCTGCGCTTCTGGCCTTTGAGACTTCACAAGTTGGCTGATCGACTTACGAATTATTAAAGCCAAACAAGAACGGCCGTCATTGCTGAGGCACGAAGCAATCTCCCTATCTCGATACGGAGCATACTTAACCCTTTCCCTTTCATTGGGAAAGGTGCGCATAGGCGGATAGGGGCTTAAACCACCTTGCGCTTTGGGCACCCCTCCTTTAAAAGTATGGGCATTTTAATTTTACGATATGGTTTAGTTTTGGTAAATATTTTTTTGCTTATCTGTTGGTATCTCGCCGACCGAAATTAAAGAGATATACCAGGCATCGCAATCTGTTAACCAATCATAAATCATTTTATAGGCAGTGGTAATTTCGGCAGAAAAGTTTAGGGTTGCACCTTCATAACCTTCATCCTGAAAAATGTAGGCATTTAATCCATAGTATAACAGTTCGGATAGGTGGGCTACATTAAAACGGCCAACGGCTTGCAGTTCATAAGTCTGTTTTTTAAGGTAATGCTTAAAGGATTTTTTATTGACCAAGAGTTTTGTACAAGTTACCAGATTGATGATATTGTTTACATCATAAAGGGCATTGGCAATAGAAATGGGTTCATGTTTACCAGAGCGAGGATCGGGCCCGATAGCTGCGCTGAGCATTTCGGTAAGGATTTGATTCACATCCGCCAGACTATTCATTTCGAAATAGGCTTCAATAAGTTTCCGTAATTCATTTACAGCTACAACCTCAACAGGGAGCTGTGTGTTTGGGTTTTTACAATTGTTAGTCTGCATAACATTGAAATTAAAGTTCCTGGACGCTGCAGACTAACAAATAACTCTTTTCAGAGAAATTAGAAAATGCGTTTCTAAAACGCTCGTCCAGGAATATTTTTAAAATTTAATTGTGAAAATTGATCTCTCTTCGTTAGGTGAAAAAATATGTTATTTATTAATCTGCACCACTAAGATAAATACAATAAAATCATTCACGAAATCTTTTTGAAGAATGGCAATTAAATGAAGCCTAATTTTTTTAGTTATGATAGCGGATTATATGATGATAGTACATTCATTCTAAGTGTTTAAGCTGTTAATTTAAGCTTTCCCTCAACCGCTAAATAAAATATCCTGACCGCTGCAAACTGTCAATACCTCTTTCAGAGACACTAGATAATGTGGGACTACCACTCGGTCAGGAATATTTTTAATTAAATTTTACTTAAAGGGGTGAAATGCTATTTGTGCTAATTTAAGCAAGCTAAGTTCGCAAATGCTTGATTAAAATAAACCTGGGGATGATTTAATTTTTAGCTGATGATCATTTATAAATGATCATACACATGGGATGTGATTACAATAGGGCAATTTTAGATACTGTTTCTACGGGCAACTACTACTACGGCAAAATTATCGGCTTCTTCCAACTCTTTTACCACACGGGCAATGTTAAATTCCTTTTCCAGCAGGGCAATGGCACCATAATTGGCCTTGCGGTTGGTTAAGAGAAAAAGGCTGTACTCTAGCTTTTTCTGCCGCTTAATGTTGTCGTCTTTCGTGTCGCCATCAGGTAAGGTAGCCACTACTGTATTTACTGCAGATAATTCTGCATTTAATACCTCAATTTCTGATGATACCTCAATCGTTGTATTGGCATAATTTTCTTGCTGGCGTTCTAACGAAAGTTTCTTGAAAGATAAATCTTTTTTTTCCTTTTCGATAAGGGCCAAAACGGTGTCGCAATCTGCAACCTCCGTTAATGTTGATACTGAATAATCCATGTTTAAAAATTTAGTTTGTAATAAAATACATTCCTAATAGTAGTAAATAAAATAAAAATTGAATAATTATCTGAACATTTTAATTGTATGATTTTATTTACAAAAAATAATCGGCTAAAATTTAATGGTTGATTGAATTTGCGCCTTTCTTTTAAAGCCAGTCAAAATTTATATTTAAAAAAGCCTTCATTTGTGTCTATACATAAGTATGAAACACTTTTAAGCGAAACAAAAAAAAGTTTCATGAAAAAATGTTTCGCTGTTTGTAAACAAAATTTTTGTAAACTTTTATTTGTTTACAAAATAATTGTTTACAAAAGATGTATTTTGTTTCAAACTTTGTATAAAATGAAAAAATTAAGGGCGCAACTAGCATTAACACAAACAGACATGGCTAGGCTTATGGGGAGTAGTAAAACCAAAGCAAGTTTGTATGAAAAAGGTTTACGCAGCCTTAACGCAAAAGAATTAAACATGCTAAGCACCATTGAACTTTTGATGAGTAATCCTGCCGAAATCCAAGCCACTGATAAAATCAGTTTAAATGATCAGAAAGCTTTGGTAGCCGTGCTCAAAAAGTTGGCTTACGATCAAAAACGTGCAGCACAACAGCATGAAATTATTAGTGAGAAACTTTCGAGAATGGAAGAAACATATGCCAGCAACCGTAAGCTTTGGCGCTTGCTTAATGAATTGAAAACAAATTTAAAAGGTGCAGCTGCTAACCCTTATGCGGCTGTGCTGGAAATTAGGTGCTTAGAGAAACTTAAATCATGCGGCCTTCACCAACAAATTTTGCTGCGCCATCAACTTTCTATGTTGGCAAGTGAAATCGCTTCTGCACAACAACTTGTTGAAGAATATTGGGAGTTTGGGGTGCCGGTGGAGGGGTGAGGGGGGTAAAAGGCGCACGCGGAATGCGTGCGCTAGAGTGTAGGCACTTTATTCATCGCAATTTATTTTTGATTCAACTAAAAGTAGCTTTGAGTTCTCCCCATTAAGGCATAGAATTGTTCATTTTTAATTTTACTTGTCTTTTAACTCATTAAGTATCCTTTCAACTTTATTCCAAACAACATTACTTTCAAATTCATCATAGAAATGATTTTCTTTTAAGAGCCAGTATTTGAATGCCAGATATTCTTTTTTGATATCTAAATGGTCTATTATTTTTTGTTTATTATCTGGTGTATTTTCGTTTTTATAGTCGTTTAAGAGCTTGAGAAAGAAAATTACTTCTCTTTGTAAATCATCGTAGAGTCTTTGTCCTTTTATATCACGAATGTTGTTTTTTCCGTTGAATAGTTTTTTTAATAGTTTAACTGTAAATTCTTCTTGACTACCTGGTGTTAAGGTGTTAATTTCTATATGCTTGTTTACTAGATCTAACTTTTGTACTAAGATATCTTCAATATTGTGTTGTGAAGGATCTAATATTTCATAGTCGTTTGGTTTTCTACCATTGCAGTATGGGCAGGCGGAAAATAAATTGGTCCATGTATATTTTAATCTGGTATATATCGTTTTTGGCTTCAAATGTTCAACTTGAAAATTTTGCCTATGCTGCTGTTCACATAAGTAGCATTTTTCATCTTGATCGATGACTAGGGCAGCTTGAACATCTTGTCCGTCGTAGGCAATAGGATTGGCCAGCAATAAAGATGCTGGCACATCCTCTGATTTTCGTACTCTAATCATTACCTAATTTTCTTTTAATTTAATCTCTAAATATTGTCCTTTTATATTTGGAGAGGTAAGAAGTTCATCCATTTCTGAAAATTCCTTGTCTAAATTATTATATTCTTCCTGTTCTGCTGCGTCTTTTACCTTCTTTTCTGATAGTTCTTTAAAGCGAACGATTTTGGCTTTTAAAAAATTTGACTCGCCTTCCACTTTAAAGTAGCCTTCTGCTAACGCATCGTACGAGTAATCTGTAAGGTCTTCTAATCTTAACTGTTTTTCCAGGTCATAGGCAATAGCGTTCTCTATGGAATTTAATATGAAGGGGGAATGGGTCGTAAGGATAAATTGAAGGTTTGGGAAAATCTTGGTAAGCATCGGTAAGATCAATCGTTGTAGCTTTAGATGTAAATGGGTTTCAATTTCATCAATCAATACTATTCCTTCCATTTCATAGCCTCTCACAAGACTGCCTTGTTTTTGCATTTTTAATATTAAATCTGCAATAATATCGATGATTGCTGAATAGCCATCAGATAGTTCATTAAATCCAAATACTTTATTTCCTTGTTTTATTTTGAAAGAATAGTCTTTGTAGTTAAATTCTAATTTTACTTTTTCTCCTTCAAAAATATTTCCGAGTAATCCTGTGAAGTTTTCGAACCAGTGCTTGATGTTATCGGCCTCATGGATAGAATTTTCATTTCTAGCTAAAGCTTCTTGAATTTTTAGGTCGATTAGAAATTTTAAGAATTCACCTATTTTTGATTGATGGATACCTACCGGGGTTAAGTTCGGCTTTTCTGGATTTTTTGGTACAATTACTTCCGTTTTTCGATTTGCGCCATAAAAGGAAAGTAAAAATTTTCCTTCATTGATTGCTTTGGATATAGAAAATATGTCTGTAAAAGTTAGCTCGATTTTTCCAAAATGATAATGGTATTGATTTTTTAACCGATCAATCTGTTGTTCGTCACTTAGAATCTGATTTTGATATTCCTGCAGCCCCCGCAAAGAATTTAAGCGGGTTTCCATTTGTTCAATATTCTTTTTAATGTTTAAAAAACTAAGGCTTCGATCTTGATCAATATTATGCAATATATCTGCAATAGCTTTAAGTAAGGTTGTTTTTCCTGAACCATTTTTTCCTGTCAGAATCAAATGCTTTTTTTCTTTGGAATCTATTTCAATATTAATATCTTCCAAATGAAGGACTTTATTGATCTTAATAGCAATTAAAAAATTATTCATCGTTTATTATTTGCCAGCCAAAATACAAATTTATCCAATAGTTTGCTGAAATGCTTTTTCATCCCCTCGCTAACGCACGACGTGTCGCATGTGCAAACAAACTACCCTTTTAAAAAAAAAAGCCCATCTTTCAATGAGCTTCTAATCAGTGGAGTCAAGTTTCAATAGGTCTAACTTTTGCCATTGTGAGGCTGTGGTTAATTTTGAGAAAGTTTATGAAGGGCCGTATAGAAGAAGAATTTAAAAAATCATAATGATTTAGAAAGGTGGTTTTCAAAAGGCTATAGGTTTAATTATATACCCGCCGGAATGTATATACCGCATTTCTATAAAAAAAACAAAGCATTATGTAAAAAGAACTAACACCTAAAGATGTTTTATCAATATTAGAAATACCTTCAGCCTAACCTAATCTTTTCCTAAAGTCGGTTGGCGTTTGTCCTAATAATTTTTTAACATACCGTGTAAAGAAAGAAGTGCTGCTGAACTGCATTTCTTCCGCAATTTCGGCTACATTCAGATGCCTGTTTTGTAATAACAGAATGATCCTTTCTTTAGCGTGACCATGTATCCAATCGGAAGCGGTGCGATCTGAGTGGATTTTACAAAGGTAGTTTAGATATTTCGGCGTAATGTTCAATTCATTGGCATAAAACTGTACTTCCCTTTTGGTGAGGCAATGCTGTTGCAGTAAGTTTATAAACTGTTCATATAGCGTTCCGGTTTGCAAACTGTGGCGCCGACGTTCATATTCATTTGCGAAGCTATGCCACATCTCTAAGATAAATAAACGCATTTGTAATTTAAGCGCTTCCTCATAAAAGCGGTGGTCAGTTTCTTGAAATCGGAGCAGTAGCCAATTGAAATTATTTAATATTTTTTCTTTTTCAGCTTTAGTGTTAATGTCTTTAACAGGGTGTACTCTGGAATGAAGTTGCGCATTGATACTCCAACCTTGATCGGGAACATTATCGATCAGGAAATTTTTTTCTACCAATAAAACCGATGCCTTAAAATCTTTCGATACTTCCATTACATCCCATCTGCTATCGGCAAACCAAAATAAAAACTGGCCAGACTTACACGCCATACACTGATCATTGAAAATAAAATCTAGTTTCCCACTATGACAATACAGGTGAGCATGGTACTTTTTTAGCAGGTTTTTGGTAGCATCATCAATGCTGCCAAGCGATAACAGTAATACTTTTGCAAGAGGCAATTCACTCATCTATTAAAATTTGAATTAAATTAAGTAATATTTGACACATTTAGCGTCATTAGTGTCATAAATCAGAACAAAATTGGTCAGAAATTTGGTGTTGTAATAACATGGAAAATTTAGATAATTCAATATTTGATGATTTAAGAAATGGCGAGATTGTAACTTCTGCCCATCCCCAGATAGCCGAACTCCGGAAATCATCATACGCAACGATTCAATTGGTACAGCAGATGAATAGTAGCGAAGATCCGTTTACCATTAACGAATTTTTAGGTAAAATTATCGGGGAAAAGATAGATGAATCGGTAGCTGTTTTTCCACCATTGTATATTAATAATGGGAAAAATTTAAGTATCGGAAAGAATGTTTTCATCAACTTCGATTGTACTTTTTTAACTTTAGGTGGGATAGAAATTGAAGATAATGTACTTATTGGTCCGAAGGTAAGTTTGCTTTCCGAAGGGCATCCATTGGCGGCCGCAGATCGTGACGCATTAGTTCCGGGCAAAATCCATATTAAAAAAAATGCCTGGATAGGTGCTAATGCCATGATTTTACCTGGCGTAACCATTGGCGAAAATTCCGTAGTTGCCGCAGGAGCAGTGGTTGCTAAAAATGTTGATGATAATACGTTGGTGGGCGGGGTGCCTGCCAGGTTTATAAAACAAATTAACGCGACCGGCAAATGAAAAAAGTGATAGTATTGGCCATAATGGTCTGCTTAAGTTCGTTTGAATTGAGCGCACAGATAAAAACTGAAAAAATAGAAAATAAAATGAATAAAGAAGTTCCAAAAATCAGCGATTTCCCTACGGGAGAAGAAAACACAGGCTTTGCCAAATATTTTACAGGAAAATCTTACCTGGCACCTTTAACTAGTAATAAGGATCTTAATGTTCCATTAGCCAACGTAACTTTTGAGCCCGGTTGTAGAAATTATTGGCACAGCCATACTGGCGGCCAGTTGCTGATTGTAGTTGGCGGCGAAGGCTTGTACCAGGAGCGAGGGAAATCAGCAAAGCATTTAAAGGCAGGTGACGTTTTAGAAATTGCACCAAATGTAGAACATTGGCATGGCGCCACAGCCAACAGTTGGTTTTCTCACCTTGCCACCAATGGTAATCCTTCTACCAACGAAAATAAATGGCTGGAGGCAGTTACTGATGAAGAATACAAGAATGCCAACGATCAAATTTTTAAATTATGAAATTGATCAGCTGGAAAGTTGGATTGCTATTGTTGCTATCCAATATCATCATCCCTAAAACGAAAGCACAAGAAATGGCATCATTAAATAAACAGGAAAAAAGCCTTGCAGGTATTTCTGCTACAACGGCAAGTGGCAAGCTAGACTTACTTAAGATTCAATTAATTGAGGGATTGGACAACGGACTAACGGTTAATGAAATTAAGGAAACACTCACGCAATTATATGCATACTGTGGTTTTCCAAGAAGTTTAAACGCCATCAATACTTTTTCTGCCGTATTAAGCGAACGCAAAGCCAACAACATTACAGATCCTGAAGGCGAAAAAATTATTGAGAATACAGTTAAGGATAAATATGAACAGGGTCGCAAAACTTTGGAACAACTGACTAAAACTCCGCAAACCAGGCCCGCACCTGGTTTCGGCGAATTTGCTCCGCGTATTGATGACTTTTTGAAAGAACATCTGTTTGCGGATATTTTCTCCAGTAAGGTGCTTGATTTTCGTAAGAGAGAACTGGTTACCATTTCTGCACTTGCTGCTATGGAGGGTGTAGAAAGTCAGTTAAAATCCCATATCAGTATGGGCAGAAACACAGGAATTACAGATGCGGAATTGAAAGAACTGAGCGTTATGATCCAGAAAACGGTGAGTACGAGCCAGGCGAACACCTTATTAAAGAGTATAGATCAACCTATGCTTGCCATAATTAGTCCTGATATGATGATCCGTATTTCTGAAATAGAAATTGTTTCTGAGCACTTGGAAGAATACAAATCTATTTTAAAGGAAGAAGCGGCTGCATCTTTAGCGAAAGAACCAGGAGTGATTGCAATTTTTCCAATGTTCCAGAAAGAACAGCCAACACAAGTAAGGATTGTGGAGATTTATGCAAACAAAGCCGCTTATCAAGCGCATTTGCTAACACCCCACTTTCAAAAATATAAAACAACTACTTTAAAAATGGTTAAAGACTTAAAACTGGTAGATATGGAAAGCCTGGATAAGGAAACCATGAAGTCGATATTTAGAAAGTTGGAATAAATTTGCGTTACATTAATAAGATAACAACTCAATACTAAAGGTAAAACCATCGTGATAAGCAAATTGCGTCATTGAATCACAGTTTTAACTTCTGTTTTGTGGGCAAGAAACCTAATTTAACAATAATCGTTTAATCAAACGTTTGTTGTTATCATTTTTTTAAAGACTGTTACAAGCTTCCTTTTTGACTAGTCCTAAAATAAGTTGACACTTATTTACGAGTAAATATAATCCTTGTCATATAATATTGGCAAGGATTTTTTATATATCTGATCTGGTGTTTTATATCCTAATGACAAATGAGGTCTTTTAGTATTATAAAGTTCTACCGCTTCTCGGATTATTATTCTGGCC
>NZ_JCKI01000011.1 GCF_000708265.2 Pedobacter sp. R20-19 | reverse complement strand
TATATGGTCAAAAATAATAGCGTCTAAACTGGAATATAAAATCATGCTTTCTTATAAACTTTCATTCACGAAGCAAAATTACCATCTAAGGCATATAAGTTACATATAAGCACTATGGCTACTATGTTCTTACATTCCTATATGGTCAAAAATAATAGCCTTTAAACTGGAACATTAAATCACGCTTCCTTATAAACTTTCATTCACGAAGCAAAATTACCACCTAAGGCATATAAGTTACAAATAAGCGTTATGGCTATAATGTTCTTACATTCCTTATATGGTCAAAAATGATAGCATTTAAACTGGAATATAAAATCATGCTTTCTTATAAACTTTCATTCATGAAGCAAAATTACCATCGAAGGCATATAAGTTACATATAAGCACTATGGCTACTATGTTCTTACATTCCTATATGGTAAAAAATAATAGTGTTTAAACTGGAATATAAAATCATTCACGAAGCAAAATTACCATCTAAGGCATATAAGCTACATATAAGCGCTATGGCTACTATGTTCTTACATTCCTTATATTGTCAAAAATAATAGCATTTAAATGTTTTAACATTCCTTGCATAGTAAAAATTAGCTTTTAAACTTTTTCATGAAGTTGCTCACGCTTTCTTCTAAGTTTCCCTCTTCGATTGCCCTAACAAATGCAGTTCCTATAATAGCGCCATTTGCATAAGAACATGCTTTATCAAATGTTTGCTTGTCACTGATTCCGAAGCCAATCATGGTTGGGTTTTTCAGATTCATTGCTTTAATTCTGCCAAAATAAGTTTCAGTAGTATCACCAACCTCCAGGTTTTTACCCGTTGTTGCAGATGATGAAAGCAAATAAATAAATCCATTGGTTAAACCATCAATTTTGTGGATTCGGTCTTCGGCAGTTTGTGGCGTAATTAAAAACACATTACTCAAATGGTGTTCTTCAAAGCAACCCTTATAAAATTCTTCATATTCAACCATTGGTAAATCAGGCACAATACATCCATCAACACCAACTTCAGCACAAGCTTTACAGAAATTTTCTACCCCAAATTGTAAAACCGGGTTCACGTAACCCATCAATAACACAGGGATAGTTACGTTTTTGCGCAGGTCTTTTAATTGCTCGAAAAGCAGTTTCAGCGTCATGCCCTGATCCAAAGATTTTTTGCTACTGGCCTGAATTACTGGCCCATCCGCCACTGGATCTGAATAAGGAAACCCGATTTCCAACATATCTGCACCTGATTTTTCTAGCGCTTCAGCAATTCGAATCGTATCGCCAGTATTTGGATAACCTGCGGTATAATAAATTGATAATACATTTTTCTTCGATGCGAAGAGTTCTTTGATTCTGTTCATTTCTATTATATTTCCGTCATTTCGAGGCACGAAGCAATCTACTTCAAAACCTTAATGAGATTGCTTCGTACCTCGCAATGACGACTTTTCTTATAAATTAAAATATTTAATGTAAGTGTCTAAATCCTTATCACCCCTACCCGATAAGCAAACTACCACATTTTCTCCACCTTTAAATTCCATTTTCTCTAAGTAGGCCAAAGCATGTGCACTTTCAATCGCAGGGATAATTCCTTCCAGCTGAGTAAGCAATAGCCCAGCATCCAAACTTTCTTCATCGGTAATGGAAACATATTTACCTCTGCCAGTTTTAAATAAATGAGCATGTTGCGGGCCAATACCAGGATAATCCAGTCCGGCAGAAACCGAATGCGGTTCTACTACCTGTCCATCTTCAGTTTGCATTAAAATACTACGGCTACCATGTAATACCCCTTCTTTGCCGAGGTAAGTTGTCGCCGCCGAAAGCCCACTTGAAACACCTTTCCCTGCGGCTTCAACAGCAATTAATTTTACATTTTCATCATCCATGAAATGATAAAACATACCCATGGCATTACTTCCGCCACCTACACAAGCCAACACATAATCAGGTTGATCATTTCCAGTTTGTGCTAGCAGTTGCTTTTTAGTTTCTTCTGAAATAATAGATTGAAAGATCGCCACCATATCAGGATAAGGATGCGGACCAACCACAGAACCAATAATGTAATGCGTATCAACCGGGTTATTAATCCAATCACGCATGGCCTCATTCGTGGCATCTTTTAAAGTTTTACTTCCAGAACTTGCCGGAACCACCTTGGCGCCTAACATTTTCATGCGGGCAACATTTGGCGCCTGGCGTTCAATATCTACCTCACCCATGTAAATTACACACTCTAAATTACGTAATGCACAAACAGTGGCTGTAGCCACACCATGCTGACCAGCACCAGTCTCTGCAATAATTCTTTTTTTACCAAGCTTTTCTGCCAACAAAATCTGACCGATGGTATTATTAATTTTATGCGCTCCGGTATGATTTAAATCTTCTCTTTTTAGGAAAATATTAGCGCCATATCTCGCTGATAACCTATTGGCTAAATATAACGGCGAAGGACGGCCAACATAGTCTTTCATTAACTGATGAAATTCTTTCTGAAAATCGGCATCATCAATAATCTTTAAATAATTCTGACGCAATTCTTCTACGTTCGGATAAAGCATTTCGGGGATATATGCACCGCCGAAATCTCCATAATATCCTTTTTCGTTTACTTTGTATTTCATATCTTTTTTATCTAATCCGCTGGTTAAAACCAACTCTTATTTCCCATGACTGAAATCATGGTCTATGTTTTTATTCTTTATGCTGTTCCATCCAACCAGGCCTTACCGCTTCATCCACGTTCCACTTCAATCCGGCCTAACAAATTTTTGGTAATGCACTATTAAAGCCAAAGCAGAAACTTCAATACAAAAATTTTCAGCCGGTGTTTTTTGTTTCTTTTTGACATCAAAAAGAAAGACGCCTGTCCGGCTAGGACAAAATATGTATAAATGCTTTAACCTTCTCTACATCCTTAACACCAGGCTCAACTTCAAACTTACTGTTAATGTCTAGCGCATACAAGCGAGTATCTTTTATTTCAGCAATTGCAGCCGCATGTTCCAAATCTATTCCTCCACTCAAGAAGAAAGGTTTATTCAATTTATAATTTTCTAAAATTTTCCAGTCGAAAGTTTTGCCCGATCCACCATGCGCTTTCGTTTTGGTATCAAAGAGAAAATAATCAACCAAATCCTGATAGGCATTTAATACAGCAAAATCAAAATCTTCATCCAAACCAAAAGCCTTGATCACCTCAATATCTTGTGCAAAGTCTTTTAATGCCTTAACATATTCAACTGATTCGTTTCCATGTAACTGAACAGCTTTAAGTTGATATAGATTTACTTTTTTCTTCACAACCTCCAAATCCTCATCTACAAAAACACCTACCGTTTTAATTTCTGAAGGGATATATTTAATCAGCTCAGCCGAAACATCACTAATAAAACGTGGTGATGCCGCATAAAAAATAAAGCCTAAATAGTCAGGTTGTAAACTTGCTACAGCAGCGATATTAGCTGCGAATTTCATTCCACAAACTTTTAATTTTAATTTCATCAGGCCACTAATTTTTTAAAACTTTCAAGCGCTCTTTTACTGGTTAATGATTCTTCTGCTTCATAAAAGCAATCAGCAAAACTTGCCGTTGGTTTTATCGTTTTAATTGCCAGTGCGGCATTGCAAAGCACAACATTATTTTGCGTATCAGTGGCTTCACCATTAAGTACATCCATAAATATTTTAGCTGAAGACGTCACGGTATCGCCACCTTTAATATCATTAACGGAAACTTTCTCAAAACCCATATCACTCAAAGTTAGAATGCTTTCTCCCTGGTTATTGAAAGTTTTTACATTACAGGTCAGTGAAATTTCATCATAACCTTCCAGCGCATGTACAATGGTATAATTTTTAGTCGTATCCTGATATAGATAGTTATATAATCGGGCTAATTCCAAGCTAAAAACCCCTACCATCTGATATTTGGGTTGAGACGGATTAACCATTGGGCCAAGCATATTGAAGAAGGTTTTAATCCCTAAATCTTTACGAATGGGTGCTACAATCTTCATGGCCGGATTGAACAAAGGTGCATGTAAAAAACAAATGCCAGCGGTATCCAGATTGCGTTTTAAAACATCCTGGTCATTGGTAAATGAATAACCCAGATACTCCATTACATTGGAAGAACCACAACCCGAAGATACCCCATAGTTACCGTGTTTAGCTACATGATGCCCTGCGCCTGCCACCACAAATGATGATAATGTAGATATATTAAAGGTATCTTTTCCATCTCCACCTGTTCCACAAAGATCAATAAGCTCATAACCAGTAAAATCAGCTTTAATGCCTAAATCCAACATCGCATCGCGGAAGCCCTGTAATTCATCTACAGTAATATTTCTCATGGCATAGGCGGTAATAAAAGCTGCAATCTGCGAAGAATTAAATTCTCCCTGCGAAATAGAAATGAGGATTTGTTTAGCCTCATCCCTACTAAAGCTTTTATTTTCAAACAAATGGTTTAATATTTTTTTCATGTTTTTGTATACCTCTTAACTTCATTCTGAACTTGATTCAGAATCTTTTACATAGATGCTGAACTAAATCCGATAGCTATCGGATCAGCATGACGGTCTCTTAAAAAAATCACATAAAAAAAGGATTGCTTTTTGGGCAATCCTTTTTATCGTTTATAAAATAATTTAAAATATATAACAATAGAATTTGCCTAACGAATTTCGTTAGGCCACCACCAATTGTTATTTAAGTTTTTAATGATCATGTTTGTATAGAACAAATATTGATATACTTTTTTATAATTCCAAAATCTTTCTAAAAATATATGTCTTTTTTTAAGAGAAGAGTACAGTTTAATGATGATCTGGGTTTTGGCTCCACTCCCGTAATCAAAAATCAAAGGGTATTAAATACAGATGGAACACCAAACATCGAACGGACAGGTTTGCCTTGGTTTAAGTTTGATGATACCTATACCCGCCTGGTCACCATGAGCTGGCCTAGGTTTTTTCTGGTGATCCTGATTGCATATTTGATTGTAAATACCCTCTTTGCAGTTGCCTATAATGTGATTGGAATTGAGAATCTGAATGGTGCAAAAGGCATTACCTTAAGGGATCAATTTTTTGATGCTTTCTTTTTCTCCGCACAAACCATTTCTACTGTAGGTTACGGGCATATTTCGCCACAAGGATTTATCACCAGTGTACTGGCCGCTTTTGAAAGCATGCTGGGTTTGCTAGCTTTTGCATTGGCAACAGGCTTATTATATGGACGTTTTAGTCGCCCCACTTCTAAAGTATCTTTTAGTAAAAAAATGGTTATTGCCCCCTATCACAACGGCAGTGGATTGATGTGCAGATTGGTAAACTTAAGGAAGAATGCCTTGATTGATATTGAAGCACAAATGATCGTCACGTTTAATGAAACCATTGAGGGAAAACTTAAACGTAGTTTTTATCCCTTGGAATTAGAAAGAAACAACATCAGCATCTTGTCACTCAACTGGACACTTGTTCATGCAATCAATTCAGATAGCCCATTATTTGAAAAAACTTTAGAGGAACTCAAGATAGCGGAAGTAGAAATTTTTGTGATTGTAAAGGCTTTCGATGATACGTTTGCACAAACCATTCATACCAGAACCAGCTACCAGGATGAAGATATAGAATGGAACGCTAAATTTGAAATTATGCATTACCATAATGAAGAAGGCAAAACGGTAATGGATTATAGTAGATTAGATGAGATAAAAAAAGTGGTGATTTGATATTTAAACTACATTGATTCTAAAAAGCTGTAAAGGACTATAATAGCAATGTAGACTTTCGTACTAATAATGGTATTTTAATTGAACAATAATGATTTTATCTTCTAGCACCTGATAAACAATTCGATGTTCATCATTAATCCGCCTAGACCAAAAACCTGTCCAATTGTATTTTAAAGCTTCAGGTTTCCCTGTTCCAGTGAAGGGTGTATCTAATATTGATGCGATTAATTCAGAGATTTTCTTCTGAACCTGATTTTTTCCATTCCTCAAGTTGCTTCTGAGCATCAAACGTAAATTCTATTTCCATAAATCAGCAACAGCTATTTTTACTGTTTGCCCATTTTCGGCTTGTTTAATGCTTCCATCAAGTGCTCTCTTATTGGCAATTGATTGACTAAGATAAGATGTCTCATCTTGTTCTACTTTTTTAAAGGTAACATCCAAAGCTTTAAAAATCGCTTTAATTGCAGATAACTGCTTTTTATCTCGTGGCTGTATAATTAATGCTTCCATAGTAACAAATTTACATTTTTTTCAATTAATTTCATCAGGCAATTAATAGCGTTTTACTATAAATTCCGTTTATTAGAAATCGTTTTCTGTATAAATCCCACAATCTCCCCATACAAATCATTCCCGCCTAATATCATCTGGCTAATCATAGGTACATGGCTTTTCCCTTCAATCTCCTTAATTTCTACAGGAATATGATTTGCCTTTAATTCTTGGTATAATCTGGGGGTTTGCAATTTAATAGCTTTATAAGTCTTGCCTCCATAAAACAGTAAATGCGGATTTTTAATATGATCAATGTAATTTAACGGTGATGCTGCTTTCCATACCGCTGGCTGGCTGGTAAAGGTCCTGATAAAATCAAAGTAAAAACTGTCCTTTTTAGCAGTAGTGAGGTATTCATATAAATCAAGTCCGAAGGGATCATTTAAGATTACACCTTTAATTGGATTCTTGATTCCGGCATGGTTAAAATATTTTGGATCGGCGTTAATTAGTTCCGCTAAATGCCCACCTGCTGAATGCCCCATAATAAAGATCTTATCTGAACTGCCTTTATAACCAGAGATATTTTCCTTAACCCATTTTACGGCCAATGCACAATCATCAGCCATTTTTTCATATTGAACATCAGGCGCAAGCGGATAATTTATAATCACTGTAACTATACCTTTCCTAGCGAAATTTCTCCCTAACCACCAATACGTTTCCTTCTTGCCACTACTCCATGAGCCTCCATGTATAAAGATTAAAATAGGTTTATTTTCAATCCGATCCGCATTGTAAAAAACATTAAGTGAATTTTCTGCTTTAGCGTTATGGGCATAATTGATATCCTTAGCTGTTTTTACCTGAGCCAATGCTGTTATGGTCTGAAACAAGAGAATTGCTAGAAATAGTTTTTTAAGCATGAAGGTTTTTAGCGAGTGTTGAATGTGTAGCGAGTAGCAATAATCAAGTGTTTAAATATTTTAGCTTTTCACTTTAGTCTTAAGCTTTAGCCTTTTAGCTTTAGTCTTTCAGCTTTAGCCTTTTAGCTTTTAGCGCTAAGCCTTAATCAGCGGATTCTTCTCTTTAGCAAATAAATCGAAAACCTTTTTATCTACAAAAGCAGGAAATAACTTATTCATCCAAACAGCCAGTTTTCCCTGACCCGTCATCACTAAAGTCCGTTTGCGTTTCTCAATTCCATCGGCAATAATACTGGCAACTTCTTCAGATGTCATCATTTTTCCCTCATCCATACTGGTTTCACCATGAGCCGCACCATCTTTTGAGAGCGCTGTGACGCGAATATTAGAAGCTGTGAACCCCGGACAAGCCACTAAAACATTTACACCAGTTTTTAAAAGTTCCGTACGAAGTGATTCCATAAAGCCATTCATGGCAAATTTTGAAGCCGAATAACCTGTTCGCCCAGGTAAACCTCTGTAACCGGCAATGGAAGAAATTCCGACCACCGTACCCTTAGTTTTCAGAATTTCTGGCAAGGCATATTTGGTGCAATAAACCGTCCCCCAGAAGTTCACATCCATCAGGTTTTTAAGTACAGATAAATCGAGATCATTAAATAATGCACGCATGGATAAACCGGCATTGTTTACCAAAATATCAATTTTCTGAAACGAAACCAATGCCTGCTTAATAAGCAATTCACAATCAGCTTCCTTACTTACATCTGCCTGAACCGCAACAGCTCTAATCTTGTATTTCTTTTCTAAATCAGCAGTAATTTCGCAAAGCGTTACATATTGACGTGCAGCCAAAACCAAATTGGCGCCACGTTTGGCAAATTCTTCAGCACAAGCTTTTCCAATTCCGCTGGATGCCCCGGTAATGATGATGACTTTATTTTTGAGGTTCATTTTTTTTAGTAATATTGAGTAGCAAGTATTAGTAGTGAGTAGCAAGACTTGGCAACTATTCTATTTTATTATTTATTCCTGACCGGCGACTCTCAACTCCCAACTATTTCATCATTGCTGTTTCATAAGGCACACGGGTAATGATGGAGCGGCCGAGTGTTATTTCATCCGTATATTCCAGTTCACCACCAAAAGCAATTCCCCTCGCAATAGTAGTTACCGGAACATTAAATTCTTTTAAGCGCTTATACAGATAAAAAAGTGTGGTATCGCCTTCCATATTCGGACTCAAGGCCAGAATAATTTCTTTGATCCCCCCGGTAGATACCCTGGCAACCAATCCATCAATAAACAAATCAGTTGGGCCAATACCATCCATAGGAGAAATCAATCCACCTAAAACATGATATACCCCATAATACTGTCCGGTATTTTCGATGGCCATTACATCACGGGTATCTTCTACCACGCAAATCGTTTCTTTATCTCGCTTAGGTGATGTACATATTTCACAAATTGTAAAATCTGATATATTATGACAGATGCTACAATGTTTGATTTGTTGTTTAAGCTTGATAAAGGTATTGCCAAACTGATTCACTTCCTCCTGTTCTTTATTTAAAAGATGTAACACCAAACGCAGAGCTGTCTTTTGTCCTACACCAGGTAATTTAGAGAATTCGTTTACTGCATCTTCAAGCAGTTTGGATGAAAAATTCATGTACAAAAATATGAAATAGTTGTTTGGTTTCTTAGTGATTTGGGTTTTTAGTTATTTTGTGCCGGCATAGAAAAAACTAACCATCTAACCAACAAAACAACTAATATTAATTTCTTACATTTAACAGCTTAAAACAAAACCATGTCGCCAACTATACTTTTATGCTTTCTAATCGGTTACTTTTTATTACTGATTATTATTTCATTCGTAACCTCTAAAGATTCGTCAGACAATAACTCGTTTTTTGTTGCCAATAGAAACTCAAAATGGTATTTAGTGGCATTTGGTATGATTGGAACTGCCCTTTCAGGCGTAACCTTTATTTCCGTACCCGGCGAGGTTGGTGCGCCAGCCGGAAACCAGTTCCAATATTTCCAGTTCGTTTTAGGCAATGCAGTTGGTTTCATTATTATTTGCACGGTATTACTGCCGCTGTATTACCGGATGAAACTTACCTCCATTTACAGCTATATTGAACAACGATTAGGGCATTACAGTTATAAAACTGCAGCTTCCATATTTTTGCTCAGCAGAACATTAGGTTCAGCCACCAGGTTATATTTAGTGGTGATTGTTTTACAGCGCTTCATCTTTGATAACTATGGCATTCCTTTTTGGCTAACGGTGCTGATATCACTTGCCCTGATTTGGTCATACACCTTTAAAGGTGGCCTAAAGACCATTATCATCACTGATACTTTACAAACATTTTTTTTGGTGCTGTCTGTTTTCCTCACCATCTATTTCATTTGTAACAGCCTCAATTTTAATATACCACAAGCATTTGAAACCATTAAAAGTAGCAGCTATTCAAAAATTTTCTTTTTAGATGATTTTCTAACCAACAAATTCTACTTCAGCAAACAGTTTATCGGTGGTATTTTCGTTACCATTGCCATGACTGGTTTAGATCAGGATTTAATGCAGAAAAATTTAAGCATGGGTACCATTAAAGAGGCACAAAAAAACATGTTTACCTTTACTGGTGTATTTGTAATCCTGAATGTATTCTTTTTAAGTGTTGGTGCTTTACTATACATTTTCGCTGCTAAAAATGGTATCGATATCCCATTAGATCACATCACCGGAAAACCAAGAACAGATTTATTATTTCCAGAAATTGCCTTAAATCATTTAGGTGCAATACCAGCCATTATTTTTATGCTGGGTTTAACAGCAGCAACTTTCGCCACAACAGATTCTGCCTTAACTGCACTTACCACCTCCTTCTGTGTAGATTTTTTAGGCATGGCAAAAGCTGAAAATGTGAATGCTAAAGATGCGGTAAAAAAACGCCATACCGTTCACATTGCCTTTTCTATTTTAATGTTTTTAGTGATTATTGTAATCAACGTACTCAACAGTTCATCTGTAGTCAGCTTAATATTTACCATTGCCTCTTATACCTACGGACCACTTTTAGGATTATATAGTTTTGGATTATTTGTAAAAAAACGTGGTCTCCACGATAAATTAGTACCAATAGTTTGCATATTATCGCCTTTTTTATGTTACTTGCTTTCCACGTATTCAACCAGCTTACTGGGTGGTTACGTTTTTAGTGTTGAGCTGATTTTAATTAACGGTTTAATCACTTTTATAGGTTTGCTTTTAATCAGCAAAAAGACTGATGCGCAAACACAATTTTAATATTAGAATAGCGTATATATGACGAGTGAAGAAAAAATTAGAAGTGCCTTTGAAAATAAGGACTGGCAGGAAATTAAAGTAACAGATTCCTGGCAAATTTTTAAAATAATGGCCGAATTTGTTGACGGTTTCGAAAAACTAGCAAAAATCGGTCCCTGCGTAACCATTTATGGTTCCGCCCGTACGGCAGAAACCAATAGATATTATCAACTGGCAGAACAATGCGGTAAACTTTTAACTGATCGCGGTTATGGCGTAATTACAGGTGGCGGCCCGGGTATTATGGAAGCTGGTAATAAAGGTGCGCATACCAATGGAGGTAAATCTGTAGGTCTTAATATCGAATTGCCATTTGAGCAGTTTCATAATAAATATATCGATCACAACAAGTTGCTTGAATTTGATTATTTCTTTGTTCGCAAGGTGATGTTTATGAAATACAGTCAGGGCTTTGTGGTTTTACCAGGTGGTTTTGGCACTATGGATGAACTTTTTGAAGCTTTAACTTTAATTCAAACAGGCAAAATTGCACGTTTCCCGATTGTTTTATTGGGTAAAGATTATTGGAGTGGTTTAATAGACTGGATTAAAGGAACCATGCTACAAAAAGAACACAATATCCACGAAGAAGATTTGAACTTATTTAGATTGGTGGATACCGCCGAAGAAGCTGCAGAACATATTTTCAGGTTCTATGATAAATATGTACTAAAACCTAATTTTTAAATAAGATTAAAGAACAGGCTTAAAAGAATTTGAGGATTTGGATATTGAAATATTCTCTCATTCAATCCTTCAAAATTGAAATCATGTTGAAGTAATATGCGCTCATTTAATCCTTGAAAATTCAAATCATTATAAAAAAAGTGCTCGTTTTACAGGCACTTTTTTTTATTACAAACATTTTTTGTAACGATTCGTTTAATCGGAAGTCTTAAAGCAAACCCTTGGCGTGATGGAGAAAATATTGAACTGGAGAAAAGGCTTATTTGATAGTAATTATCAGGTATTTGAAGATGCGCTAATAAAATTTTCTCTAAATTTCTTTTCTTTAAAAAACTCCGCCATTGCCACCACGCAATCAGGAATTTACCTTTTAAAAAGTGAAGGCTATTCCAAGCCCGAATCCAAAATTCTTAATAATAAAAATGAAGTTTTAGCAATCATTCGTTATGATTGGCTGGGCTTTAAAGCAAAAATATATTGTACCACCGGCGAAGAATTCGACTGGAGCTTTCAGAATAGCTGGTTCAGCAGATGGTCGGTAAATAACCATAAAAACAAACAGATAATCTATAATTCATCCTCAAGCAGCGGCTTAATCCACACCAATACTGAAGACGATTTATTAATGGTGGCGGGGTTATTTATCAGAGAATATTATACCAGACTGCTTTATGCATTGATCATTGTGATGATCATTTTATCAACAGGTAGAGGTATATTTTAGGTTTAACAACCCACCTTAAAATTGGTCATCCGATGGATACTAGATTGATGCAGATATTCATCGGTTTCTTTAGATTCGTTTTTGAAGATCCTGAATCAAGTTCAGTAAGACGCTTGAAGACAAACCCAAATTCTAAAATACTTAATTAGTCATCCAATGAATACCAGCTTAATAGCAGATAATTCATGGGTGCTTTAGATTCGTTTCTGAAGATCTTGAAATCAAGTTCTGTAAGACGTGACGCTATAGTGTTAAAGTCCGCTTACGCCGCCACTTACCACCAATTTCATGGCTTCAGCCGCACTCATATTTAAATCTTTAACCTTTTCTCTTTTTACAATACAAAGCTGACCTGCAAAAGAGTACGACAAGGGAAAGTAAACCGCCACATCATCAGGCAAATCCAGTTTATGAAGATCATTCTGCGTAAGGAAACCGATTTTCTTCAATCCCCCTTCTACCTCAACCAATACCGGATGATTAAATTTCTTTTCATCACCCACAAAGGCTTCGGTTAAATCTTTTATGGAAGAATAAATAAAGTTAAGTAAAGGCAACCGCTGCATCATCCGTTGAAACCAATTGTACATCGGTTCCGTAACCAAATTAGTCACAAAAATACCAGCCAGTAAAATGATGGTTAAAACAGTTAGCAAGCCTAAACCCGGGATGTTTCTGCTTTCACCCGTCTGTGGATTAACCCCTAGTATATTATTGACATTCAGCCAGCTATCAACGGTAGTAACAGCCCAAACCACAATAAATATACTCACAGCGATGGGTACCACAATTAATAAACCTTTGATCAGATAGTTTAAAATAGCTTTCCCGATTTTGTTCATGCTGCAAACTTATTTAAAAATGTTCAATAGTTGGTAGTTAATGATTTATTAGTCTGAAAGTTCATTAGTTCAATAGCTATTAGTTCATTGGTTCAATAGTCATTAGTTCATTGGTTAGCATGGCTTATTAATTGCGCCCAAATTAATGACTATTAACCTAATGACAAATGAAACAGTTTATCTGCACCCTAACCAATGACTATTGAACAAATGACAAATGAACCAGATTATCTGTACCCTAACCAATGACTATTGAACAAATGACAAATGAACCAGATTATCTGTACCCTAACCAATGACTATTGAACAAATGACAAATGAACCAATGACAAATAAACCAGATTATCTGCACCCAAACTTATGGCTATTAAACTAATGACAAATGAACCAATCTATCTGCACCCTAACCAATGACTATTGAACAAATGACAAATGAACCAATCTATCTGCACCCTAACCAATGACTATTGAACAAATGACAAATGAACCAATCTATCTGCACCTTTATCTGCACCCAAACTAATGACTATTGAACTAATGACAAATGAACCAGTTTATCTGCACCCAAACTAATGACTATTGAACAAATGACAAATGAACCTGGCTATCTGCACCCAAACTAATGAACTATTGAACAAATGACAAATGAACCAGCTTATTCATAAAAATAAACCCGCTTCACCCGTTGAGAAATATTGGTTAAAATCTCATACGGAATCGTAGCAGTATCACTTGCCAATTGCATGATGGTGTGTTCATGATTAAAAACAATGGCCTCATCTCCGGCGCTTACATCCAAACCAGTAATATCTAAAATGGTCATATCCATACAAATAGATCCGATGGTTGGCACCAATTGTCCGTTAACCAACATTTTTCCTACACCATTGCCAAATGCACGACTATAACCATCTGCATAACCAATTTTTATCGTAGCTATTTTACCGCCATTAGGCATCCAGCCCTTTCTACTGTAGCCAACACTCTCACCAGGTGCAACGGTTTTAACCTGTGTAATGGTCGTTTTTAAAACCATTACCGTTTGTAAGCCCTGATTCCGATATAACGCCGTATCAAACCCATAAAGGCCAATCCCTAACCTAACCATATCCAATTGGCTATCAGGCCACCTGCTAATGCCTGAAGTGTTAGCGATGTGCAATAAAGGTTTATATCCTAAACCATCAATTAGTTTTTTTGAAACCAAATTAAAGGTATTCATCTGCTCGCGGGTAAAACCATCATGCTCCGCTTCCCCACTCGCCACCAAATGAGAAAAAATACTCTGAACACTAATTTGCGCGTTGTTAATAAGCAATTTACAAAGATCATCAACCTCTGTTTGGTCAAACCCTAAGCGATGCATGCCACTATCAATTTTTAAGTGAACAGGGTAATTCAAAACATCTTTCGGGATAGCATTTAAAAAACTGTTTAAAATTTCCAGGCTATAAATTTCAGGTTCCAAATGATGCTTAATGATTGCTTCAAAAGCAGATTCTTCCGGACTCATTACCATAATAGGAAGTGTGATCCCGGCTTTCCGCAAGGCGATTCCTTCATCAGCATAAGCCACAGCCAGATAATCTACCTTATGAAACTGCAACATATTGGCAATTTCAAAGCTCCCGCTTCCATATGAAAAAGCCTTTACCATAGCCATAATCTTTACACCCGGTCGCAGTTTAGAACGATAAAAGTGGAGATTACTTACCATTGCATTCAGATCGATTTCCAACACCGTATCATGTATTTTCTGAGTCAGGATTTTACTGATTCTGCCAAATTCGAAACGCCTCGCCCCTTTTACTAAAATGGTCTCATGGTTAAAATGCAAACCTGGAAAAGCCTGCATAAAGGCATCCGTATCTACAAAAAACTGTGTTTCACACTTAAAAAGTGCCGCATATCCGGCAATATGTTTTCCAATTCCAATCAAGCGGTTAATCCTTTTCTGTTGAAGAAGATCGGCGATTTCTGTATATAAAATCAAATCATCTTTGCCAGTCTCAAATAATTCGGAAAGGATAACCGTTTTTTTAGCATGCTGATTTTGCTGGTTTAGAAAATCAAGCGCTATGGCCAGCGAAGAGATATCGGCACTATAAGAATCATCTATAATAGAACACTGGTTAATGCCATTTTTCAGCTCAAGGCGCATACTAACGGGTGTCAGTTTTTCCAATCGTACGCCAGCCTGTTCTGGTGAATAACCAAAAGCCAGTAAGGTAGCCCAGCAGATGATGCCATTTTCTATCGACGCCTTATCTTTAAAGGGCAAGATGCAGCTAATTTCCTGATCCTGATAAATTGCCCGTAAGTGACTTTTTACTGCACCATGCTCCACCTCAATAATGCGAAGATCAGCCCCTTGTGTGCCGCTCCAGCTAAATTTCTTCTGTCCTGGCAATGCGGATGAATCAACTTCAACAACATAATCTGGAGAGTAAATCAGCAGCTCACATCCTGTAAAGAGCTTGAGCTTTTCCACCAGCTTTTCTTTTTTTGAAGCAAAACCCTCAGCGTGTGCTTCACCAATATTGGTTAAAATCCCAATTTGCGGCTGAATGATCTCGGCAAGTGTTTCCATTTCCCCTACTGCTGAAATACCCGCTTCGAAAATACCAAGGTTATGACTGGTATTAATTTGCCAGACGGATAGTGGTACGCCAATTTGTGAATTATAACTTTTCGGGCTCCGGATGATATTGAAATCAACCGCTAAAAGCTGATACAACCACTCTTTTACAATGGTTTTTCCATTGCTCCCGGTAATGCCAATCGTTTTTAAATCAAAATGCTTACGATGTACTAAAGCAAGAAGTTGCAGCGCCACCATTGAATCTTCAACGATGATGAAATTACAATCTGGATATAGTGTGATGTATTTTTTCTCTGTGATGACAAAATTCCGAACCTGTTTATGATAAGCATCCCTAATAAATTCATGTCCATCCCGGTGGGCAGATAAAGCGAAAAACAATGAATTTTCAGGAACCATTACAGATCGGCTATCTACAATCAGATATTGTATAATTACCTTTTCATGCACTAATCTAACCTCAGCACTAAGAATTTCTGCAATTTTGGAAAGGGTATAAATTGGGTTCTGCAACATATTATTATTCGAAAAATACTTTAATGGCCATTATTTTTGCGAATTTCATCAATTAATTATGAAAAGCGGCAAACAAGAGACAGCAATATTAGACAAAAAACAGGCACTAGCCAAAGCAGAAAGTTTTTGTGTTTACCAGGAACGCTCTCAAAAAGAAGTCCGGTATAAATTGGTAGAATGGGGCATCCGTGGCGATGACCTGGAAGAGATTTTATCAGAGCTCATTGTAAATAATTTTTTGAACGAAGAACGGTTTGCCAAGTCATATGCATCAGGAAAATTTAACATTAAGAAATGGGGACGGGTAAAAATTAAACAAGGTTTAAAGTTGAAAGGCGTTCCCGATAAAATTTTACAAAAGGCGCTATATAGTTTAGATGACGATGATTATATGCAAACACTGGAAAATTTAGCTATAAAAAAATCGAATACTTTAACCGAATCTAACCCTTTAAAAAGAAAAATGAAGCTTACCACCTATCTACAAGGGCGTGGATTTGAAATTGATTTAATTTTACTTGCACTGAAAGCCAGCAATTTAAACTAAATATTAAATTTTTAATAAAAAATCCCTTGACAGAAATATAAATCTGTCTATATTTGCATCACCAAAACGAAACAGCATATCAGTTTTGTTCATGCGAAAGTAGCTCAGTTGGTAGAGCACGACCTTGCCAAGGTCGGGGTCGCGAGTTCGAATCTCGTCTTTCGCTCTAAATGCCTTCTTACCAGGAGGCATTTATTTTAAAAGGTTAACCTACCGAAGGATTTCGGAACAGGCTAATGCTCGGGTGGTGGAACTGGTAGACACGCAGGACTTAAAATCCTGTGCTTTCAAAGGCGTGCGGGTTCGATTCCCGCCCCGAGTACTTCAAAAAAAAATCGAAATAAAAGCCATCAGAAATGATGGCTTTTTCTATTTGGGTTCGACTCTGGCTCCGGGTACCAAGCCGTAGTTAGTTTTAATTTTAGTGTTAACTATGCTTTTTTATGCAGTAAGGTGTTGTTAATCCAATAGATGAGTAGCGCTGCTAGGTTGACTTTTTCAGTTCGACCTTTGGGGAAAGAACAGTTGTAAAGGAATTGACACCATTATGCGGATAAGAGCTAGTGAACCGCAAACATTTACGATGGGTGTCAATTTCATGCACTATGTTTTTTTTAAAAATTTTATCCAAATGAAATTAAATCCCCAAATGAACACCAATAACACCAGCATATCTAATAGAAAATTACTGGTATTGAAGCCGATATGGGCCAATCCAATATCAGAGGGATCTATTTTGCCTTCTGTATATTTGTTAAACGTTAAAGGAAAACCAATTAAACTAAAACCGTCAGATTCGGCTTCAAATGTTGAGTAAATAAGAGTTATTACGATAAAAACCGCAATAGCTAATAAAGTGGGTTTTGTATATATACTCATCAACCTAGATTTAATCTGCCTAATTTATAATTTTCAATAATGATGTTCATCTGTTCGGGAGTAATTGTTGTAGAGGTTCTATCATTTAAATATACCCCACCACCTCCGTACATGATATTCGTCTTATTCTTGATCATTTTTTGAATATTCCACTGTTCCCTCATGCTTTTTATCCATACCCAAGGTTCGTCTACATGGTAGAGACCTAATGAATGTCCGAACTCATGAGGAATCGTATTTTTATCCAAGCCTTTAATAATTGATGGTATAAAAGTCTCTTTCAGATAGATTTCCGTTCCGCCAATCTTGTTTACTTTCCCATATAATCCGATTAGCTTATTGGCATCTCTTACATCTACTAAATGCTCATTTCCAAGCTTTTGATTGATATGATATATGATCCTTTGATGAAGTTTTATATGTACCTGTACATGCTTAACAACAGGACGCACATATTTTTTAGTAGGAAGATAATCTAAACCATTCTTTATATTGCCGGTAGTGTAACAGAGTTTGTCGTAACTTATTTCGTAGGTACTTTTTAATTGTTTTTCTATAGCTTTTCCAAGATCGGTCAAATTGATTTTTTTTGAGGTTGTAGAATCGCATAGTGACATATATAAATCAAGCAATACGTCGATAGTCATCCCGTATTCATTTACGATAATGGTCCATCCACCTTTTTGCTCCATTTTATTAATCGATTAAGTTTAATCAAAACAATTATCGTGCCTTTAGAATATTTTTACAACTTTAAATTACAGCATTTTAGATGGATAATTGCAATTATAAATAGGTGAAAAGATTAAAAATTATGGTTCCCTCAAAGTGCTGTTTTTTGTTTGAAACCCCTCGGGTTAGGTTAGCCTATAAGTTTTATAACAGTAGTATCAGCTATATTTTAAGCAGATTTAGGTAGTGAAAAAGTCTCACGAAATAGCTCATATTAAAAACTAAAATGAAAGCTATTTCATGAGACAAGTTTGTTGTCCTTTAGTATCTGTTATCTTTGCCCTGTTATGAAAAAGCAGCACCTATAGGAGACCTTCGGAAACCTAGACATTTATTTGTTTGATCAGCTACTCAAAGGCACTTACAACGATTGTCGCGTTATCCTGGATGCAGGTTGCGGCACCGGCAGAAATCTTACTTATTTCCTGCAAAGCGGGGCTCAGGTTTTCGGGGTCGATCAGAATCCGGAAGCAATTGCGCAACTGAGAAGCCTTGCCGGGGCATTTGGACAGGTGATTTCAGAAGATAACTTCCAGGTGGCTGCAGTGGAAAAATTGCCGTTTAAAAAGGAAAGCTTCGATCTGGTGATCAGCAGTGCTGTCTTACATTTTGCAGCAGATCAAAATCATTTTGAAGCCATGCTGAATTCCATGTGGGCGGTGCTTAAGCCCGGAGGCTATTTTTTCTGCCGGCTGGCTTCTGATATCGGGATTGAGTCTTTAATTAGCTTCCTCGGAAATGGCAGGTACCTGCTTCCTGATGGTTCGGAGCGCTTCCTGGTGAATCAGGAAATGTTGCTCCGGTTAAGCAATGAACTGGGTGGAGAACTTTATGAACCCATCAAAACGACCAATGTCCAGAACCTCAGAAGTATGACAACCTGGTGTTTGCGTAAAGCGAACTATTGAACCTGTTGCTCATCTAGCGCAAGCGTCCCGCTTGTACTGTAAAAGGGCTTAAAAAATTCAGTTACCCGCTGTTCGTGATTTTAGCTTAGCGAATCCTCAATTAAAGGCCTGCTATGATTTGGAATTAAATTATCGAAACCGTAACAAATGCGTAAAAGGATAAATTTTACTGTCTAAAAACGCCACATTAAATTTCATTTATAATTTGCAAAAGCATATAGTAAAATTATAATAGAGTAGATGAGCTAGAAGACTTAGAATCTTTGACTTCAGCCATGCTCTAAAATAACTACGCCTTTTTACCAATTATCTTCAATCTAATCAAATAAGAACTTACATGTCAGACTAAATTTGGGTACATCGAAAATAGTGGTATCCATTGATAATGTTCAATTATCTCTTGTTGGTAGCAGAAAATTCACAGCTCTATAATTTAGGGATATCGAATCATTTTTTTTGATAATTGAATCAATTAGTCTGTTAATATTTGATTCGAGCCTATACGCGAATTGGGCTACGGTCGTCAAGACGATGGTTCAAAATCCACAGTGCTCATCATCATTTAAACTTTTCTTAGTTGGCCTATCGCAAACCGATGTAAAAAATGACCTTGCGGACCTTTAAGGACATGAACCGTTTTGATTTTAAAGCTGGACAATCCGTAATTACAGTTAAACATTAATAAGACAACTTAAACCAATGTGCGCCGGTTGGTGTTATCTGTAGATGGAAAAGGAAATTAGTGGCACTGAAATCAAGTTATTCCAACAATGGCTGTTGGCTTGGTTTGAGGGAAACCGTCGCTTTTTTGCCTGGCGCGAAGCCCACTTAAGCAATTACCAGTTAATTATTTCCGAGGTGCTTTTACAGCGGACTAAAGCGGAAACGGTTGCCGGGTTTTATGAACGGTTTATATTAACATACCCCAGCTGGCATAGTATTGCTGCCGCAAATGTCGAAGAACTGGCTCTGGTGCTAAAACCAGTTGGTTTATATAATCAGCGTGCCAAGCGCCTAAGCGCGTTAGCGAAACACATGATCGAAATCAATGGCGAAATCCCTGAGGAAAGGGAATTGCTTAACAAAATCCCGTTCATGGGCCAATATATTGCTAATGCCGTAGAATTGTTAATTCACAAACGCCAGAAGCCCTTAATTGATGTCAATATGGCAAGGGTACTGGAACGGTATTTTGGACCACGCGAGAAAGCTGATATTAGGTATGATCGCTATTTGCAAGCCCTAGCGCATCAGGTTGTAAAACACAAAAATTCTAAAGAAATTAGCTGGGCAATTCTGGATTTCGCCGCGATAGTATGCCAAGCAAGAAAACCTAAGTGTTCATTATGCTCATTATCAGTTACTTGTAAATTTTTTAATAATTATAATATTCCCTATATTTAGTTGCTTAGCCGTATTATATTTTATATGCCTCAAAACTCTAAATACTACATCGATTTATTTGCCGGGTGTGGTGGACTGTCTCTAGGTTTACGTAATGCTGGTTGGAAAGGATTGTTCGCGATTGAAAAAAATAAGGATGCTTTTGGCACGCTCAAACACAACCTCATTGACAAGAAAAATCATTTTGATTGGCCAGCATGGCTTGATCCTACGAACCACGAAATTGACACGGTCTTAAATAGCCACAAAGCGGAATTAATCAACCTTCGTGGCCAGATTGACTTAATTGCAGGTGGGCCACCATGTCAGGGTTTTTCTACGGCGGGGATGCGTAACGAGGATGATGTTAGGAACGGCCTAATCAGGTCGTACTTAAAGTTCATTATGTATGTTAAACCTAAAATGATTTTGTTCGAAAACGTTAAAGGTTTTACGTTGAAATTCGAGAAAAATAAATCTAAAGGAAAAGTTTATTCTGAATATGTAGTAAAAATTCTAAGTAGGTTGGGTTACGAGGTAGAAGGTAAAATGCTAGACTTTTCAAAATTCGGGGTGCCTCAAAAACGTACAAGGTTTATCTTAGTGGGAATACGCAAAGATGTTGCTCAAGAGTCGAACATTAAAGCAAAACAATTTTACCAACTGATGCGCAGGAACAAGGTAGCTTTCTTCCAAGAAAGAAACCTCCCGCAAAACCCGACGCTGGGCCATGCGATCTCTGATTTACTTAAATCAAATGGCTTAACACAAACACCCGATAGGAAAGGCTTTACAAGTGGACTTTACAAAACCCCTCAAACGCGCTACCAGGAGTACCTAAGAATAGGGAACACTAATCTTATACCTCATAGCCACAGTTTTGCAAGGCATAGCCCCAAAATTGTACAAAGGCTTACCTATTTTTTAGCAAGCCATGCCTCAAATAAGAAAATAAACAAGGCGACAAAGGATCAGTTAAACATAAGTAAGCATTCAATTTTTCCCCTTGGGAAGAATTTTCCTACCCCAACCTTGACTACACTGCCCGATGATTATATACATTACCAAGAACCCAGAATTTTAACGGTGAGAGAATATGCCCGGATACAGTCTTTCCCCGACTGGTACGAGTTTACAGGAAAGTATACGACTGGTGGGAAATTGAGGAAGATAGATGTGCCGCGGTATACTCAAATTGGCAACGCTATACCGCCTCTTTTCGGGGAGCAAAGTGGCGAAGTTTTAAAGAGGTTATTATATAGAGACTAGGTTTGGGAGAAGAATTATCATTTTCAATAAAAACGGGTTTAAAAAACATTATCGGTAAAGATCTTATTACCGATGAATATATTGCTGTATTTGAACTGGTAAAGAATTCTTACGACGCACATGCTCAACATGTAACTATCGTTTTCGAGGACAACAGGATCATTATCGCTGATGACGGCAAGGGCATGTCAAAACCCGACTTGGAAAATAAATGGTTCGCTGTTGCATATTCGGCCAAGAAGGACGGTAGCGAAGATCACGATGACGATGAAATCGAAGACGACACGAGCAATGATAATGATGATAGCCGGGAATCGTACCGGGATAAAATCAAAGCAAAAAGATTTTACGCCGGTGCGAAAGGGATCGGGAGATTCTCATGCGATAGGCTTGGGAAAAACCTCGTTCTAAAAACGCGGGCAAAAGAGTCTGGAATTATTAGCCGAGTTGACATCAACTGGTTGAAATTTGAACAAGACGCCAAACAAGATTTTAGCAAAATAAAGGTTCCTTATAAAAGCTACCCAGCCATAGGCAGCGATGTTACATTTCCCGAAAATGCGCAGAATGGCACCATACTGGAAATTTCTGGCTTACCGTATCCCTGGGAACGCGATAAAATAAAGAACTTAAAGCACTCCCTTGAAAAGTTGATAAACCCCTTTTCCGAGACAAAAACGTTTACGATAGAAATTGTATGCGAGAAATACAAGGAAATGGACAAGTCCAAACTTGATGAAAAAAACAAGCCTATATTAGAGCGCGATATAATTAACGGGCCTGTTAAAAATTCGATTCTTGATATTTTAAACTTAAAAACCACTCAAATTGACATTGATTTCGGGGATGATATCATAGAAACAAAGCTAATTGACCGCGGCACACAGGTTTATTATATAAAAGAGCCGAATCATTTCGCCCCACTCCTGAACAACTTAAAGATCAACCTTTATTTCCTCAATAGAAGTGCAAAAACTAATTTCACAAGGCTAATGGGGATTGAACCGATTAATTACGGCTCGGTGTTCTTGTTTAAAAATGGCTTTAGAGTACAACCTTACGGTAATACTGGCGATGATAGTTGGGGCTTAGATTTTAGGGCCCAACAAGGTTATAACCGTTTCTTAAGTTCACGCGAGCTTTTTGGGAGGGTAGATATTATAACAGAAGAATTCGAGCAATTTAAGGAAGTATCCAGCAGGGATGGAGGTTTAGTTGACACCTGGGGCTCTTCACGACTACAAGAAGCATTTAAAGAGATTGGTCTAAAAAGATTAGAACGCTACGTGGTAGGTGTACTTTGGGGCGAAGCATTTTTAAAGAAAAAATATTTTAATTCTGATAGCGAAGGCAAGAGACTTCGTGATAATTTATTGGCAACCGATAAGGATTCTGAAGATTACTCGAAGGCCAAAGCTAATTTAGGTAGCAAGATCGACTTTATCCAGCTTATGAAAGGCCTAGCGGATAACAAGGAAATACAAATTATCGAATACGATAAAAACCTTGTTGACTTGGTCAATGAAAATCTTGAAGAAGTTCAACCAAAATTCATTAAAGATTTAGAAAAAATAGCCGAATCTACAGGTGATGAAGATCTAAAGGAAAAAATCTTCTTGACGGAACAAAATTACCGGAAGTTATTAGCTGATAAAGAGGCCGCTGAAAAAAAGGCACACGAAGAGGAGGAAAAAAGAAAGGCTGCAGAAGAGCATGCGCGTAAAGAGGAAGAAAAGCGAAAAAAAGCTGAAGAGAGAGCACAACGGGAAGAACAAAAGCGTCGCGAGGCAGAATTAGCGACAGAGCGTAAAGAAAAGGAACGTTATAAAGCACAGTTTGAGAGACTTTTAGCTGAGCAAAAGGCAAAGGAAGAACAGGAAAAAAGGGAGCGGGAAGAAGAAAAAAACAAGGACCTAAACGAAAAGCTATCGCTTGAGAAACAGAAGAACAACTATTTAAGCGCTACCAGAAAAACATTAAGCGGTGATGATGCAGAGCAGCTAGTTCATTCTATTGATCTATATGTCGGCAATGCATCGTCACATTTCGAAGAACTATTCAACCGCATAGATTCATTTGACAAGAAAACCAGGGAAGACCTATATTTTATTAAAAGTAACTTGGATAGGGCTCTAAAGGTTTCGGCGATTATTATCAAATCAAATTTTGATTATAAAAGTGCCAAGCATAAAGTTGAACTGTCGCAGTATATCGAGGAATATGTTAAAGACTCCGCCCTGTCGAGGAAGCTTCCTGTTGAAATCAACAACCATACTAAACATACCACTTTGATAAGCACGATTGATATTGATATTATTATTGACAACCTGGTTTCTAACTCTATTAAAGCAGGGGCAACGAAAATATTGGTCAACTTATCCAGCGATAACAATAAACTGGTTATGGATTATTATGATAGCGGAAAAGGCCTGCCGGATATATTTTTAAGGAACCCGGATGCTATATACAATCTAGGAACAAGGGAATCTGATGAGAAGGGGTCGGGTATTGGTATGTATGATATCCATACCAGAATGGTCGCGCTAAAAGGGTCTATTTCTATACTTGGCAATAACCTAAAGCTTAAAGGTGCCGGCTTTCAATTAATCTTTAAATAATGAATAATAAAGTGAAAGTTTGCTTCTTAGTATTTGACGACGACTCCAACCAGGAAACAATCATCAAAACCAAGATTGTTGACCGTTTAAAAGAGTACGATGTTACTTATTGGTTGGTTGATCCCTCGGAGTTTGTTGACTTAGACACCAGTACTTTCAAAAAGCAAGAATTTTTAGATCATGTTTTTGAGAAAACCAAGGGCTTCGGCATCAGCGTAGTCGCATCAGATTGTAATTTAATTAAAATAGACGATTTCAAGGTACAAGGAATAGATATTGTTTCAATTCTTTTGTCTGAAAAACGGAAGCCGTATAACGCGCCATTTATTCTTTACTCCGGTAAAATCGAGGAATCCTCTAAGCACTTGCTGGAAAAAATCCAAACCCAGGTGGCAGAAAATATGAAGTCTGGGCAATATGATATTAACTCCATTGAAATCCTTAAGCACCTAATGAGCGCAAGAATTGTTTTTAGTGGTAGAACTGAAGACTCCTACACTGATGCTATTATCAAGATAATTAAATCGGAGGTCGATGTCAAGGATATCCTGGTAAGTTCATTCCAGAAATTTGGAAAAACCACATTGAAGACAGGGAACTCCATTTACGACGGTAAGACGCTGGATGCGATAGTCCAGTTGATAGAGGCAAACGATATGAATAGTCAAAGATTTATCCAAGAATTTACCGAGTTAGCTATTGCTCACTATACTGAAATCAATTAATGAATGACAATTATTCCCATATAATTTGCATTCACCCCGACGACACGAGCACTTCTTTCCTTTCAGTAATCGGCGCGGAAATTGACAAGCATTATTCCACTATCCCGGCAAACCAAGCGAGTCACGCTGCGCTTATTGATACAATTGCGGGATATCAGGGAACTGCGTTAATTATTTTTTTAGGACATGGCTCTCATGGCAGCCTTTTTGGTAGCTGTGATTCTCCAAGTGGTGGGAAAGCTATCTTTCTAACCCTTGACTCTACTAGAAAGCTTTTCAATGGCCACGATGTTTTACTAGTGTCCTGTAATTCGGCAGATTTCCTTAACAAACAAAATTCCTTTAAGAATGCAATTGGATTTGGTAATATAATTAGCTCAAAGGACGAGGCAAACAGTGAAGCCGAATTTATCACCGGTGTTTACCGCGACATTGACACACCAGATATTGATATTTTCAATGAGTGTTTCGCGGCCAGTGTAGCTCAAGCAATAAAGCTATTAGTAAACGGCACAATCCTTTTTCCGGAATTGTACACCTATCTCCTATACTTCCTCAATCAAAAAATAAATAAAATATTGCTTGATAAAAGCATCGAAAAAAGGATTAGTATAGCGGAGCTTTTGTTCGAGACAAGGGCCGAAATGAAACTTTTCTGACTATCTGTCCCTTGTAGTAAACCCTTCGAGTGTTATCTCAAGCTACCTGCTTTTCGAGTTCTGTCCCAAGTTCCAATATCTTTTTAACAAGTCTGGTTTTTATTAAATCTTATGTAGATAAGTTTCCATTTAGCGATCTGTATAAAGGGTACAAATAAATTAGGTTATATTGTATTAAAAGGGCATAACAAGGATTGCATTCTACGTAGATGTTGTTCTTGATAAAAACCGTAACAAATACGTAAAGGAGCAAAATTTTGAGGTTTAAAAAATAGTTCGTAAATTGATTCTGTAAGTCAGAAAAGCACATTTTGCCTCATATAAGGACGGTTAGGCTAGAAGACTCATAATCCTTTACTTCATCTATTTCATTCAAAATAGCTAACATCTCATGTTTCTGTCTCATTTAGCGGTATAAGAGCAATTTCAACTAAATCTTCCCTAAACTAGTTCGACCTTAGTACGTTTGGAGTACTTAAGGAAACAACTTTAATAGGTTGTTTCCTTTTTTTATAGCAATAAGTTAGTCAGATCAAACTTTGGGTAAGCTGTAACCGTTGTGATAAGGGGCCAACAGGTATTTATCGTTGATCTGTTTATCTGTAAACTGATGTTTGGCATGGTCCCATGATAATTTTTGTCCGCTTCTGAAGGCAAGATTTCCCATTTGGGCAACGGTAGCTACATGCGCCGCATCCTGTATAGAGCAGTTCAGTTCTTCTTTTTTTCTGGATCTCACCACACTAAAGAAATTGACCATATGATTGTTCAGTCCATTATCTGATGATTTAACAAAGGGTTTGCTCACTTTATTCCCACTTTGCTTTTCTTCAATAACTTCCCAGCCCTGCCTGTTGAGGATCAGCGTGCCGTTGTTACCAATATAGGCAATCCCATGGTCGCGGTTATAAGAGCCGTTATCGATGCCCATAGCAGAATCCCATACCATATTGAACTTGTCAAACTCATATAAGGTAGTCAGCGTATCAGGAGTTTCTTCATACAGATCAGGATAAGCAAAGCGGCCACCTAATGCAGATATCGTTTTGGGTACAGGAGAATTCATACCCAGCAAGCCATAATCCAATAAATGCACGCCCCAGTCGGTCATTAACCCACCGGCATAATCCCAGAACCAGCGGAAATTGAAGTGATATCTGCTCGCATTGAATGCTCTTTTATTCGCCGGACCAAGCCACATGGCATAATCAACGCCTGCAGGCGGTAAGGTATCCGGTACTACCGGAGCAGGTTTCATCCAGCCCTGGTAACACCATACTTTCACCGTTCTGATATTTCCCAGCTGGCCGCTCTTTACAAAATCAACAGCATCTTTAAAATGTTGCTGACTGCGCTGCCATTGACCCGCCTGTACAACCTTATTGTATTTTTCCTGCGCTTTAACCATGGTACTGCATTCAACAATAGAGTTGCCAACCGGCTTTTCAACATATACATCTTTACCAGCCTGTACGGCATGAATCATCATCAAGGCATGCCAATGATCAGGTGTCCCGATAATTACGGCATCAACATCTTTATTATCGAGTAGCGCACGATAATCTTTATATCTTTTTACTTTTGCAGCGTCAACATTCATCGACTTTAATTCGGCCATCCTTTCATCAAGCACATTGGCATCACTGTCACACAGGGCGATCAGGTTTACGCCCGGTACTTTGAGGGCCGCTTTGAGGTCAGACCATCCCATGCCTTTGATTCCTATTACACCAATATTGATTTGGTCGTTTGCGCCAATAGTCTTATTAAAAAGAGCATAGGCAGGATTGTCTAAAGCAGAAAGCATGGCAGTGGTTCCCACTGCGGTTGCAGCGTAGTTGAGGAATTTTCTACGGTTTAGCATTTATATTTGGTTTAAGGTTCATACTGAAAAGTAAATTACAAAATAATTAGTAGAGCATCCAAGATATATCGTTAAAATCAATAAGAATGTTACCCACATTGGTGTCCTTTATAGAGCGTGATCCCATCCTGTTATTCCCACTTTTGTTTATCCCCGTTGTAAAAAACAAAGTCGCCCAGTTTACCAGGAAAACTGATCATTCCATTTAATGTTGCCATAATAATTGAGTATATTAGCGTAAGCAAAGGAATGATCAATTGAATATAGCATTTCCCCCGCTCTTTGTCAAAAATTGACTTCTTTACCCCGCCTCCACCCCACGTTTACCCCACATCTACCCCACCTTTAACCCACTCATGCTTAGCTTTTGCTTCGTATATGATAGCATATTGTTTTATGCGCTATTTGAGATCAGGTTTATTTTTGGTAACAAGATAAGATGATAGTTTACATGATACAGTCATGAAGGGAACTCCCCTCCTAATTTAGGAGGTGCAGGGGTGGTTAACCATTTTGCAGCAGTTTTCAAATTGACTAAATCATAATCTTCCGAACAACTGAGGTGAGACACCAACCAGTAGGTTAATACTGTGCTTTCAAAGGTGTGCGGGTTCGATTCCCGCCCCCAGTACTTCAAAAAAAACCGAGATTAAAGCCTTCATGAAAATCAGGGCTTTTTCAGTTTAAGCCAGAAAGATCATATTCAAATTTGCGCAGAAAAGAATTAAAATTTATCTTAGAAGCAGTCTAAAATTATAATTTAATCAACTAACGAAATTTCCAAAGCCAGTGCGCTGAAGAATTTCGTCAGTTTTGATGATAATACCACAAACTTTCGAAGTATTTCCCCCAACAATGGCCACCAAAACTTCGCAAGTTGATCCTTATTTATGAAATTTAGACAGTTTCTTCGAAAAGAATAAATTATATTTCAGGTATAGAATGAAAGATGGCTGATCTATTCTGCCATAATTGATCAGAAATAAACGATTCATAAAAATGAAAAACATAAGCTTATTGATGCTGATTGGTTTGTTTAGTATATCCTTATCTGCATCTGCACAAGAAAATCGTTCAGATACTTTATACACAGACTTAGATCATGATTTGATTAAAGATTTGATTAGTATTGATCGACAAAACTCAGTGATCATCTGCAAACTCTCCACGCAGAAATTCAAATCAATCCGAAGCCAGGAACTGGAACTCGACCCCTCCTCATCTGGTATCCGAAAAACAAAGAGCGGCTTTGAGTATTATAATAACTGGATGCGTGCCGGTTATACCTGCCAGTTTAGGTACAATCCAAAGGAAAAGCAGGTGCAATTAATTGGGATGAGCCGGTATGAATTTGGATCAGCCAGCAATGATGGCAGCGGAGAATCAAGTGTTAACCTTTTAACCCATGATTATATTGGTAACTGGAATTACTTTGATAATAATAAAATGAAATTAATTCCAATCCCTTCCATCAAGAAAAAAATGATCTTCCCTGCGGTGTATTTATCAAAATATACGGAGAAAACATTTTATAAATATCAGGATTGGTGTGCGCAGTTATTTGAAAAAGCGAAAGCACAAATGGTTAAAAAAGGATAGACAGATTACACTAGATTAATTATTCATCTGAATATTTTTCCTAAAACGAGCTGCCCTGCGGAAACATCTTCATTAAGGAATCTAAAATAATTTTTAAATTAGTTTTGCATCTGATATTTATATTCCTATATTTGCAACCCCAAAGGGAATACAGCGATTGTATTCATGATGCGAAAGTAGCTCAGTTGGTAGAGCACGACCTTGCCAAGGTCGGGGTCGCGAGTTCGAATCTCGTCTTTCGCTCTAAATGCCTTCTAACCAGGAGGCATTTATTTTAAAAGGTTAACTTACCGAAGGATTTCGGAACAGGCTAATGCTCGGGTGGTGGAACTGGTAGACACGCAGGACTTAAAATCCTGTGCTTTCAAAGGCGTGCGGGTTCGATTCCCGCCCCGAGTACTTCAAAAAAAATCGAAATGAAAGCCTTGATGAAAATCAGGGCTTTTGTCTTGCAAAGAGTTTTTCCTCGAAATTATTATTTTAAGAATATCGCATATTTTGGTCTATAAAATCCTATCTACATACAATAGAATTCCACTACGATTCCAACTTTACATTTTCTTTTAGAAACTCAAAATATTTTCCATCGCTGTCTTCGAAAATCTCTTCACCCTCCAACATATAGGCACGCAATAAAAACTCTTTGGCTTCGTCAAATGTTCCCGCTTCAAAATGCAATTGCCCTGTTCTCAATAAAATAAATGGATTTTTTAAGGCGATTTCTTCAATGTTATCCATAGCGTTGTTAAAGTGAAATCTGGCTTCATCATATTTTTTCTGCATGAAATAAGCATCACCGATAGAAGATTCCAGCCACAAACTTTCGGCAAAAGTATGCTGAGGTTTGGGAATCAGATCCAGCGCCCTTTTCCAGACAAGAATCGCGTTCTCATAGGCCTCATCTTCAAAATACACATTCCCTTCTTCGCTCAATGATTCGATCTGTACGGACAATTCTTCTGATAATCCAATTACTTTTTCTTTTGAAGATAATGATAAACGCTGCGATGTTTCCTTATCAAACAATCTTTGTATCTCTTCCAGATCGGTTACTTTCCCCTTTGCAATTTCCAAATACAAATCCGGATATTCACTAAAATCCCTCTTACCTGCTCCGTAATGCACAGCTTCTTTAAATGCTGCTATGGCCAACTCTGATTCTTTCAAATACAGAAAAGTTTCGCCAAGCAGGATGAAAGGTATAGTTTCGTAAATTTTATAACCGCTGGTTTTTAAATCGTGGATCCAGGCTTCTAAAATAACTTTCGCTTCCTGGTTTTTCCCGGCCTGGTTTAACATCCCAGCTAGATCACATAAAATTAAGTAAGAACAGGAAGTATTAAATTTGGATTCAGGGAGCAATTCCCAGGCCTTGGTTATTTTTACTAATGCCTGATCAATCTGATTTTCATCGAGAAATGCCAGGGCTTCATCCCGTAAATCGAATACTTCATTTTCTAATGATGTGGGCAAGGCCTGTGCCATTCGGATTTCATTATTCATCTAATAATCAGTTTAATAAAATTAAAACGAATGATGGATTTATAAATTATACCTTAATTTCACATCATTAAATAATGTAAGTTAAAACTCCGGCTTAACCGCTTTATTCCAGATGTCTGCATATTCATCCGGATGACGCTTAAACTGCGCAGCAACGTAAGTACATAATGGAATTACCTTCAATTGATTAGAACGGGAATAATCTGCCATGGCCTCCAGCAGCATTTTAGCATAGCCCTTTCCTTCCTGATCCTCATCTACTTCCGTATGGTATACCTTCAAATTGCCATCCAGAACCTCCACAATCATTTCACCAATTTTCTGATCCTGATCAAACAGGTTGAATGCCGCAGGCTCAGCCCCATCATTTTGAAATTTAACTTCTGCCATAATATACCTTATAAAACAATTTATTTTTCTTCAGTATCTGTATCGGTTTGCCCCTCTTCATAACGGTCTTCCCCACTTTCATCTTCATGAACAATTAAAGAATTTGGTGCTGCACCTGCCGGATTGCTACCCGTCCCGGTCGTAACTGGCGTACTAAGCAGATCATTGTGATCAGATACATCTTCTGTCTTGTCCATATCTGTATTACCTAATGCCTGCTGATTTAACTGCTCCTGATTTTTTCGTTCGTTGATTTCATCCAATGGAGATGAATTTGAATCTTGATTACTCATATGTTTTTCTTTGATTATAGAAACAACAATGCGCAAATGTGAATGTTTCAACAAATAGCAAACGAAAAATAAATCGCTTTAAAACAAAAAAGCAGTATCGGCATTCGATACTGCTTTTTTAAATCATTTAGCTGTAAATGATTTGGTAATTAACATTTACACGTTTAGGATAATTGCTTTCCTTTTCATTTAAAGATACAAAGGCTGCATTATCATGAACCTTTGCCTTTAATGCATGTTCGTAATGAAACTGAATAATTTTTTCGTAATCCTTTTCTGTATGCATGGTATTTTCTGCTAACAGATTCCGATCATTCAGATCTTCTGGCAATAAAGTGATGTCGCAATTTCCATCACTTATTTCTTTTACTAGATACTTCATTTTTGTTTAAATGTTGGTTTCCGCGCTCTAAACTATCTTTTGCGAAAGCACCAAAAATATGTTAAGTCTGCGTGTTGCATGTAATCTGAAAGTTAATTTTCAATTATTTGTGCCGCAATCATCTTTTTTTAATTTGCAAGATTTATACTTGAAACTATTTTAGTTCAAATTGCCGAAAGTTAAATATCTTTATTTAACAAATTAGTTTACATGATGGATCATATGCAATCAATTACCATTAATGCAATAGTGAATGCACCTGTAGAAAAAGTATGGGCATTCTGGATACAGCCACAACACATTATCAAATGGACCTTTGCATCAGATGACTGGCATGTCCCTTACGCTGAAAATGATTTGAAGGTAAATGGAAAGTTCAAAACAACCATGGCCGCAAAAGATGGCAGTATGCAATTCGATTTTGAAGGAATTTACAGCATAGTGAATGAGAACAAACTGATTGCCTACGAATTAGCCGATGGGCGGCAGGTGAAGATTACCTTTGAAGAAAATGACGGACAAACGCAATTGACAGAAACTTTTGATCCTGAAGATCAGCATCCAATCGAAATGCAAAAAGTAGGCTGGCAATCCATTTTAAACAACTTTAAAAAATATACTGAAGAAAATTAGATTTAAGCGGTTTGATCTCATCATGAGATTAGCCACCCCTGTTAATTCTTTTATTTCCCGTTACTTATGTAACATTTCAATTATTATTTGATTCGCATAATTTTTGATTTGAACTAAATAATTAGATATTGCATCCTTAATTTACATTTGCGGTGTAAATTATACAATATGTTTCGCACACCTTTATCTTATTTTGTCGTTTCATCCCTTATCTTTTTTTCATTAAGTGCAAAGTCTCAAACATTAAGCCTAAAGGAAGCCGTAAATACAGCTTTAAATAACTATGGTACAATTAAGGCGAAGGAGAATTATGCGAGTGCATCAAAATCTTCTATCCAGCAGGCTAAGCGGGAATACCTTCCAAATTTTAGCTTAAGTGCGCAGCAGGATTATGGAACCATTAATGGTCAAAATGGCCCTCAATATGGCTTTGGTGGTTTAGGCGCGGCATCATCTGGTCCTGCGCTTGATCAACAAAACTGGAATGCTGCCTTTGGTGCCCTGTATTTAGCCAACATCAACTGGGATTTTTTCACTTTTGGCAGGGTTAGCGCACGGATCAAAATTGCCAATGCAACCTATCAAAGGGATAAAAACGACCTGGAGCAGGAAAAATTTCAGCAGGAAATCCGGGTTTCAGCTGCTTATTTAAATCTGCTGGCTGCAAAGCGGTTAACCCGATCACAACAAAAGAATTTAGACCGGGCTGTTATCTTCAAAAACACGGCAGTAATCAGGGCTAAAAATGGTTTAATTGCTGGTGTAGATTCTTCCTTTGCCAATGCAGAGGTATCAAGCGCCAGGATAGCATTAACAAAAGCCAGAGATGTAGAGCAAGAGCAAGCCAACAAACTTGGTGTGCTTATGGGCCTGAATGCAGTATCCTATGAAGTAGATACCGCTTCGATTACCCGCATCCCATCCAATTTAATGAGCGATACCACCATTAAAAGTTCACATCCGGTATTAAGATTTTACCAAAACCGGATAGATGTCAGCAATCAGCAGGTAAATTATTATCGAAGGTTGTATTACCCAACCTTTTCTTTGTTCGGTGTAACCCAAACCCGGGGCTCTGGTTTTAGTTCTAATTATTTGTTAAACCAAAATGCTTATACCACCAGTTATATTGATGGCATAAAACCAACACGTGAAAACTATTTGATTGGAATAGGTGTGACATGGAATATCAGTTCGCTTCTTAAAAACCATCCGCAGGTTAGGGCTCAGTCCTTCATTAGTCAGGGTTTAAAAGAAGAATATGAAATGGCCGACCAACAATTGAGGGCGCAATTGCTACTGGCCGAGGCAAAACTAAAAAATGCCCTGGAAAATTACAAAGAGGCTCCCATACAAGTTAAGGCCGCATCTGATGCCTATTTACAAAAAAGCACTTTGTATAAAAACGGGCTAACTACGTTGGTTGATTTAACACAATCACTGTTCACTTTAAACAGAGCGGAAACCGATCGTGATATTGCCTATACGAATGTTTGGCAAGCCTTATTGTTAAAATCGGCAGCGTTGGGCAATTACGACATATTTATTAACGAATTTTAATCAACACCACCAATGAATCTTATACGTTTTGCCTTACGTAAACCCATCTCCATATTGGTTTTAGTTGCGGGCTTATTCTTTTTCGGAATCGGGGCCATTACCCAGATTAAGGTTGATATTCTGCCGCAAATGAATTTGCCTGTAATTTATATTGCCCATCCATTTGGGGGTTATACACCTACTCAAATGGAATCTTATTTTGGCAAGCAATACATTAACATTCTGTTGTTTGCAAATGGTGTAAAAAGCATCGAAACCAAAAATACACAGGGTTTAATGCTGATGAAACTAACTTATTACGAAGGTACCAATATGGCTCAGGCCGCTTCCGAATTAAGTGCATTATCCAACCGTGCACAAGCAATTTTTCCGCCAGGATCTCAACCGCCTTTTATTATCCGTTTCGATGCTTCATCACTACCGGTTGGTCAGCTGGTTTTGAGCAGCCCCATTCGTTCTAATAATGAATTGCAGGATTTAGCCAATACTTATGTTAGATCCTCCTTCTCTGCCATACCAGGGCTTTTATCGCCGGCACCATTTGGCGGTAGTCCAAGAACCATTGAAATTAATGTTGATCCTACCCTGTTGCGTTCGCATAATTTAACGGTTGATCAGATTGTAGAAGCCATTAGATTGAATAATCAGACTGCACCTTCTGGAAATGTTCGGATTGGTGATAAAAACTACATCACACCAACCAATTACACCATTAAAAAAATCAAAGATTTTGAGAACATTCCCTTGTTTAAAGGCGGCGTTCAAAATCTTCAGCTTCGCGATGTAGCCACTGTAAAAGATGGTGCCGACTTAACCGCAGGCTATGCATTGATTAATGGGAAGCGATCAGTGTATTTAAGTATTGCAAAATCAGGCGATGCATCTACCTGGGATGTGGTTAAAAACTTAAAGAAAAACCTTCCGGCGATACAAAATACCTTACCAGAAGATGTTAAATTATCTTATGAATTTGACCAGTCTGTTTATGTAATTAACGCTGTTAAGAGTCTGGTGAGTGAAGGTGCTATTGGTGCCATTTTAACCGGATTAATGGTTTTGCTTTTCCTAGGGGATAAAAGAGCCGCATTAATTGTGATCCTCACCATCCCCACTTCCATTATTGCGGGCGTTTTATTCCTGAAATTATTCGGACAAACCATCAACATCATGTCATTGAGCGGTTTAGCCTTGGCTATTGGTATTCTGGTGGATGAATCTACGGTAACGATTGAGAACATACACCAGCATTTCGACATGGGTAAACCGAAAGCACTTGCCATCTGGGATGCCTGTAAGGAGATTGCCTTTCCGAAACTATTGATTTTACTGTGTATTCTGGCCGTGTTTGCACCAGCTTTTACCATGACTGGAATTCCAGGTGCATTGTTTCTGCCCCTGGCATTAGCCATAGGCTTCTCCATGGTGGTATCATTTTTATTATCTCAAACATTTGTACCCATTATGGCCAACTGGCTGATGGTTGCACATCCTAAAAAAGGAGCGGCACATCATCCGGGCATCACACAGGATGAAGCCGATTTCGAAGCTACCGGAATTCCGATAGAAAGCGAAGGAGACACTTTAAATCAGAAGAAAATGCTGGTTGAAAGGGAAGATTTTGGTGGGGATGGAAAAATCAGCTTCTTTGATAAATTCCGGAACCGTTTTATGCGCTTTCTGGATCGCATTCTGCCACACCGGAAAATTGTAGTGATACTTTATCTCGTCGTAATTATTGGTTCTGCGGCATTACTTTTAATGAATATTGGCCGCGATGTATTGCCAAAAGTAAACTCCAGTCAATTTCAATTAAGACTTAGGGCACCCGATGGAACCCGTTTGGAGAGAACAGAAGAAAAGGCAAACATTGTTTTGGCTGAACTTAGAAAAATGGTTGGAGAAGAACATGTATCCATATCATCCGTTTACGTTGGGCAACACCCTGCCCTGTTTTCTGTAAACCCCATCTATTTGTTTATGGCTGGTCCGCATGAAGCCGTTTTCCAGGTGAGTTTAAAAGATTACGAAGCTGACATGGATGATTTCAAAGATCAGCTAAGGGCTAAAATTAAAGAGAAATTGCCAAATGTAAAATTATCATTCGAGCCAATTGAACTCACCGATAAAGTATTAAGTCAGGGCTCCCCAACGCCTGTAGAGGTTCGTATTGCGGGTAAAAACAAAAAACAGAATGAACTTTACGCCAATAAAATTCTGGCTGAATTAAAAGAAATTCCCTACATGCGGGATGTACAGTTGGCGCAACCTATTAAATATCCTTCATTAAATATTGATATTGATAGAACCAGAGCAGCACAAGTGGGGGTAGATATGGCTGATATCTCCAGATCATTGATTGCTTCTACATCCTCATCACGCTATACAGATAAAAATGTTTGGCTGGATGAAAAAATCGGATTGCCTTATAATGTACAGGTTCAGGTTCCGCTTAATCAAATGAACAGCAAGGATGATATTGGTGAAATCCCATTGTTGAAAAATACAGCAAGACCGGTTTTGAGTGATGTGGCTACCATCACACCGGATACCACTTATGGAGAAAACGACAATATCGGTGCCATGCCTTACTTATCCGTTACGGCTAACCTTTACCATACTGATTTAGGCACAGCCACAAAAGATGTGAATAAAGCAATTGTAACGCTTGGCGAATTACCAAGAGGCCTGAACATTTCTGCCATTGGTTTAGGAAAGGTATTAACAGAAACTTTAGACAGTTTACAATCAGGCTTATTGGTAGCCATTGTGGTTATATTTTTAATGCTGGCCGCAAATTTCCAGTCGTTTAAAGTTCCTTTGGTTATTTTAGCAACCGTTCCGGCGGTTATTTTAGGTGCTTTGCTGTTGCTTACCTTAACCGGCTCAACACTTAATTTACAATCATACATGGGGATTATTATGTCGGTTGGCGTATCAATTGCCAATGCCGTTTTACTCATTACCAATGCAGAGCATTTGCGAAAACACAACGGAAATGCTTTACAATCGGCCAGAGAAGCCGCAGCATTACGCTTACGCCCAATTATCATGACGAGTGTGGCGATGATTGTAGGGATGATGCCTATGGCCATTGGTCATGGCGAAGGTGGCGGACAGGTTTCGCCATTAGGAAGAGCGGTTATTGGCGGATTATTGGCTTCTACATTCGCCGTTTTGATTATTTTACCGCTGGTATTTGCCTGGGTACAAGGCAAGGAAACCACCGATTCCATGTCTTTAGATCCGGAAGATGAAGAAAGCGTTCACTACATTAAAGATTTAGCAGAAAACGAATAAATTACCACCATCATGAATATAAAAACATTATATACATTCTTAGGATTAGCCTTTATTACCGCTATTTATGGCTGTGGAAATGCAGATAGTAAGGCTGAAAAGAAAAAAGAAAAGCCTTTAACCATTGCAACTTTCGAATTAAAAAAGGAAAAACTTTCTACCCAATTGCGTTTACCCGGAGAATTGATTGCCCTGCAACAGGTTGATCTTTATGCAAAAGTAAGCAGCTTTGTTAAATCGTTGAAGGTTGATATAGGATCGGAAGTAAGCAAGGGCCAGTTACTCATGACTTTAGAAGCACCAGAAATGGCTTCTCAACTGGCCGCATCACAATCCAGAATTAAAGCACAAGAGGCCATTTATACCGCCAGCAAGGCAAACTATAATCGTTTATACGAAACCAGCAAAACGCCGGGAACCATTTCAACAAACGATTTAGATCAGGCCTTGGCCAGAAAAAATTCAGATCTGGCACAATTGGAAGCTGCCAAAGCAGCGTATAAAGAAGTGGGTTCCGTACAAGATTATTTAACCATTAGGGCTCCATTTAGTGGTATTATCTCAGCAAGAAATGTAAATTTAGGGGCCTATGTTGGTCCATCAGGTAAAGGCTCAGACTTACCTTTATTTACCCTTCAGGATCAGAAAAACCTGAGGTTAGCCATTTCCATACCTGAAGTTTATACGGGTTATTTAAAGGCAGGCGATGAAGTGAGTTTTACCGTTAAATCTATACCCAACCAAACTTTTAAAGCAAAGGTTAAACGTCTTTCGGGCGCTTTGGATTTACGTTTGAGATCCGAACGCATTGAAATGGATGTTCCAAATGCCAATAAAACGTTATTACCTGGAATGGTAGCAGAAGTAAACATTCCATTACCCGCCAATGCAGGTACTTTTGTAGTGGCTAAAAAAGCATTGCTTGATACTAGTGAAGGCTTATTTGTACTTAAAGTTGTGGATGGAAAGGCTGTTAAAGTGTCGGTGAAGAAAGGAAGGGAAACTGATAATCAAGTGGAGTTATTCGGAAACCTGGAAGAGGGCGACAAATTAGTTGCAGAACCAACCGAAGAAATGCATGAAGGAATGCCAATTAAATCTTAAATTTGATTTCATAACTGCTTTAATATGCTGGCCAAAAATCAGGAAATTAACACCATCAATAAGAAGGAAACGCTCGAGGATTTTTATAATAAGTTAAAAATTACCCGCCCTGAAATTCCTACCCCTAGCCTGAGAATGATTGATGACATTGGCCACTTCAATGTTTTTAATCGTGCCGTGGTTTGCACCAACATGCCATCAGCTTTTAGCAGACGAGATTTTTATAAAATTTCGTTGATTATTGGCAATGGTATATTGCATTATCCTGATGCACAGATAGAAATCAAAGGGAGAGCCTTATTGTTTACCAACCCCAATATTCCATACTCTTGGGAAAGTACCTCGTTAAAACCTGCAGGATATTTTTGCCTTTTCACGGAAAACTTTATCCATAGCCGAAATGAAAGCTTACGCGATTCTTTAATGTGGCGGATAAATGATAACCCTGTCATTCATGTTGATGAAGCACAGGAACAAACATTAGTAGGTATTTTCTCTGGCATGATGAAAGAAATGGATGGAGACTATGTACATAAATATGATCTGCTGCGCAATTACGTACATTTACTGGTGCATGAAGCCTTAAAAATAAAGCCACAAGGCAGCATCTTCAAGCAAAATAATGCTTCAGTAAGGTTAACTTCTTTATTCATGGAGTTACTGGAAAGGCAGTTCCCAATTGGCTCTACTGAACATGTACTCGAACTAAAAACAGCACATGATTTTGCCATGAGATTATCTGTTCATGTAAATCACCTTAATCATACTGTGAAAGAAGTAACAGGTAAAACCACCTCAGAACATATTGCGAAAAGAATAACCACCGAGGCCATTGCACTTTTGAGAAATACCGAATGGAATATTTCTGAAATTGCCTATTGCCTTGGCTTCGAGTACCCGGCAAATTTCAATATCTTTTTTAAGCGTCAGCTACAATGTACACCTAAGGCTTTCAGGACAAGTTAATTTTTAGCCAGCCAGTTATGCTCATTCGCTGTTTATGAGTAACCAAAACCTCATGAAGTAAATCAGAACTTCTGAAAAACACACTCTTACCACTATCCGGAGAGATGTTTTGCGGTGTTTCATTCTGGTAAATACAAAGTTCTCCACCATCTTCGGTTTTCCAATCGGCATTTAAATACATGATCATAGAATACTGTCTGCTGCCATTATTTTGGAACTGATCAATATGTTTTGCATAGTAAGTGCCTGGTTCATAAAGGGTATAATGAAATTCATAACCTGTAATACCAGTATAACAAGTTTGATTGAGATACAGGACGAATTTATCCATCAGATCAAAAAAATCATTTTCGTACTGGTTGTTATGAGAACGATCTAGCCAATGAATGACCCCGAAGCAGAGCTATCGGGGTATCGCATAATTTAAAGACTCAAGCTCAACTGATTTCTATTCAACATCTTGTAAGATGATTTATCCTCTCCCTGATTTTGAATATATTTCATAATAACTGTTTCATTTGCATATTGCCCAACAGTATTGACATAATAAC
>NZ_JCKI01000010.1 GCF_000708265.2 Pedobacter sp. R20-19 | reverse complement strand
AACAGAGAAGTTAAGCCCACCAGAGCCGATGGTACTGCGGTAACACGTGGGAGAGTAGGTCGGTGCCAAATCTTAAAAGCCTTAAGCGGCGTTTAACCAGGACCCTTGCAGTAACAACTGCAGGGGTTTCTGCGTTTATAATAAAAAAGCTGAAAGATCAAAGTGGAAAGACCAAAGCGGGAAGGAAAAAGCTTAAAGACAAGGCTGATAGCATGGCGCATAACCTTTTAGGCGTAATGCCATTAAAGGACAGGTTTCCATCATCTGGAAATGCTTCGTGCCTCAGCATGACAGTGACTGGGAGAATACTTTAACGAAGTGTATAAGCCAATTCTAATAAACCCGATGGGAGCGAAAATCATTTTGGTAAATTGTAATTCCCATTCCTTGATTCATCCAACCAAAAGATTGCAGTGTACAGCAGGACGAAATTAGTCAAATGATGTAGTTAAGTTTTTCTAAAAATTTAATTATACAGGAATTCATTTATTATTTACCTTCTTATTCCTAAATATGTTTTTTAATAATTATTTCCTGTCGATTATCTTTCACAATTAGATTCGTAATAAAGATCATATTTAAAACTGATTCATTGCAAATATGTTAATATAATAAGGTTTGCCATAATATTTGGTTATCTTTGTTTTTAACAACAATTTATATAAACGAGTAATGAGTTTTTTTGCAGAAAAGAGAAGGGAAGTAATGGTGCATATCGAGAAGTATATGCTCGAAATGATGGATACATACCTTAAGCCTATTGATACCAATTGGCAGCCATCTGATTTTCTACCTGATTCTACCAGTGATACATTTTATCAGGATATTAGAATTCTGCGGGAGAATGCAAAAGATTTATCTTATGATCTTGTTGCTGTATTAATTGGTGATACCATTACCGAAGAGGCATTGCCTACTTACGAATCATGGCTTGCTATGGTTCAAGGACCAAGTATGAAAGAAGATGGTGGATGGATGAAGTGGAACAGACACTGGACTGCTGAAGAAAATCGCCATGGTGATCTTTTGAATAAGTATTTATATTTGTCAGGTCGTGTGGATATGCGTCAGATGGAAATTTCTACGCAATATTTAATTGCAGATGGTTTTGATATTGGTACTGGCCATGATCCTTATCGCAATTTTATTTATACTTCGTTTCAGGAATTAGCCACCAATATTTCTCATAGGAGAGTAGCCTCTTTAGCAAAAAGAGATGGTGATACGCTCTTATCTAAAATGTGTGGTGTTATTGCTTCTGATGAAGCTAGACATGCTAAAGCTTATAAAGACTTTATGAATCGTATTTTTGAAGTAGATCCTAATGAGGCCATGCTTGCTTTTGAAGATATGATGCGTAAGAAAATTGTAATGCCTGCGCATTTTTTACGTGAAGTAGGTTTGAAAATAGGACAGACCTTTGGGCATTTTACTGATGCAGCGCAACGTTTAGGTGTATACACCGCTGTTGATTATGTAGAAATTATGCAGCAGTTAATTGAAGATTGGAAAATTGATGGCATGCAGGATTTAAATGATGCTGGTGAAAAGGCACGTGACTATATCATGGCTTTGCCTTCTCGCTTACTACGTGTTGCTGAGCGTATGAAAACGCCAACAATTGATTATAAATTTACCTGGATTGCTGGTTAATCCACTTATATAAAATTATTAAAGGTCCGTTTGATTATATTCAAATGGACCTTTTCTTTGTTACATGTTTCTACGATATTGACCGCCAACCTCGTAAAGTGCATTACTGATTTGACCAAGTGAACAGACCTTGCAAACCTCCATAAGCTTTTCAAATATGTTTTCACCATCAATTGCGGATTTTTTGAGTTGATTTAGTAAGTCATTTGATTTATCTGCGTTCCTATCCTGAAACTTTCTTACTGCATCAATTTGAAACTGTTTTTCTTCTTCGGTAGCGCGAATAACTTCTCCCGGAACTATAGTTGGTGAGCCATTCTTATTTAAAAAAGTATTTACGCCAACAATCGGATACTCGCCGGTATGTTTTAGTGTTTCATAATAAAGGCTCTCCTCCTGTATTTTTCCACGTTGATACATGGTTTCCATAGCACCTAAAACGCCTCCCCGATCATTAATTCTTTTGAATTCCTGTAATACGGCATCTTCCACCAGATCAGTTAATTCTTCAATGATGAACGCTCCCTGCAGTGGATTTTCATTTTTTGCCAAGCCTAATTCCCTGTTGATAATCAGTTGAATGGCCATTGCTCTACGTACAGATTCTTCTGTGGGCGTGGTAATGGCTTCATCGTAAGCATTGGTATGTAGCGAATTACAATTATCGTAGATGGCATAAAGGGCTTGTAAAGTTGTTCGGATATCATTAAAATCTATTTCCTGAGCATGCAGGGAACGACCTGATGTTTGAATGTGATACTTTAACTTTTGTGACCGATCATTTCCTTTATATTTGTTTTTGATGGCTTTAGCCCAGATTCTTCTTGCCACCCTACCAATCACAGCATATTCGGGATCTATTCCATTTGAAAAGAAGAAAGATAGGTTTGGCGCAAAGTCATCAATATGCATTCCTCTGCTCAGATAATATTCAACAAAAGTAAAGCCGTTGCTTAAGGTAAAAGCGAGTTGCGAGATTGGATTTGCTCCAGCTTCTGCAATATGGTAGCCAGATATGGAGACTGAATAAAAGTTTCGTACTTTTTCATCAATAAAATATTTTTGAATATCTCCCATCATTCTGAGTGCAAATTCAGTTGAGAAGATACATGTGTTTTGCGCCTGATCCTCTTTTAAAATATCTGCTTGTACTGTTCCACGAACCGAACTTATGGCTTTTGCCCTGATTGCCAGATAAATTTCTGAAGGTAAAACCTCATCACCTGTTACCCCCAGAAGCATTAATCCTAAGCCATTATTACCTTCAGGAAGTGTACCATTATAAGCAGGGCGAGGAATATTTTTGGAGCGATAAATTTTCTCTATTTTGTGTTCTATCTCTTCTTGTAAATTATTTTCTATGATGTATTTTTCACACTGCTGATCTATAGCTGCATTCATGAAAAAACCCAATAACATTGGAGCAGGGCCATTGATGGTCATGGATACTGAAGTGGATGGGGCGCAAAGGTCAAAACCGGAATATAACTTTTTCGCATCATCAAGTGTGGCAATACTGACTCCTGAATTTCCAATTTTACCATAAATATCAGGGCGGATATGTGGGTCTTCTCCATAAAGTGTTACAGAATCAAAAGCTGTAGACAGGCGATGCGCTGGTTGACCTAATGAAACATAATGGAAGCGTTTATTTGTACGCTCGGGGCCACCTTCACCCGCAAACATTCTCGTTGGGTCTTCACCATCCCGCTTTAACGGAAAAACACCTGCTGCATATGGAAATTCTCCGGGAAGATTTTCTGTAAGTAGCCACCTTAAAATATCGCCCCAATCTTCATATCGGGGTAAAGAAACTTTTGGGATATTCAGTTTTGATAATGATTCGTAATATAATGGTTGTTTAATTTCTTTATCTCGTACTTTGTAAATAAAAAATTCTTCTTTATAAGCCTTTTTTGTTTCTGGCCATTGACGAAGCAAACGTTTGCATTCGCCATCTAATTGTTCTTCAAAAAAAGATAAAGTCCCCTCTAAATCTCCTCCGGAAGGGGAGACTTTGCCTTTCTCATCAGTTATTTGGTGTTTATTTAACAGATCAATTACACCTTTGAGCTGGTACATTTTTCTGGCTATTTCTGATTGCTTATCTACCCACTCGTTATATGCCTGACTTCCTTCTGCAATTTCTGCCAGGTATCGGATTCGATCAGGTGGAATGATGTAAATTTTTTCTGACTGATCCGAGGTCAGTTCCATTTTGGCTTTAAAATCAGTTCCAGTTTTGGTTTTGATTTGTTCCATTAAAGCAACAAATAGGTTGTTCATACCCGGATCGTTAAATTGCGAGGCCATGGTTCCGTAAACTGGAATTTCTTCATCCTTTGCATCAAATAGGTTGTGATTGCGCCTGTATTGTTTTCGCACATCGCGAAGCGCATCTAAAGCGCCACGTTTATCAAATTTATTTAAGGCAACCAGATCTGCAAAATCAAGCATATCTATTTTCTCCAACTGTGTAGCTGCACCAAATTCGGGTGTCATCACATAAAGTGAAACATCACAATGTTCCGTAATTTCAGTATCCGACTGGCCAATGCCCGAAGTTTCTACAATAATTAGATCATATCCTGCTGCTTTACAAATGTCGATACTTTCCTGTACGTTTTTTGATAAAGCTAAATTGGCTTGTCGTGTAGCCAGTGATCTCATGTAAACTCTGTGGTTATTAATGGCGTTCATTCGAATGCGATCGCCCAGCAATGCACCTCCCGTTTTTCTCTTAGATGGATCAATGGAAATGATGGCGAGTGTTTTCTCTGGCACTTCAACCAGAAAACGGCGAACCAACTCGTCTACCAATGACGATTTTCCTGCTCCACCTGTTCCGGTGATACCAAGAATAGGGGCAAGGTTATTTTTAGATAATTTTTTTAGTTCATTTACGAATGATTGAGCACCTTCAGGATCATTTTCTGCTACGGTAATTGCGCCGGCAATGGCTTTAATGTCTTTTGTTGGAATAGTTTGCAATTCGTTTGTGATTCCTTTATTCGTGATGAAATCTGTTTGAATGAGCATATCATTGATCATTCCTTGCAGGCCCATTTTACGACCATCATCAGGTGAGTAGATTTTGGAAATTCCATAGGCCTGGAGTTCTTCAATTTCTGAAGGTAAAATTACTCCGCCACCTCCTGCAAATATTTTGATATGGCCCGGACCTCTTTCCTGCAAGAGGTCGTACATGTATTTAAAGTATTCTAGATGTCCGCCCTGGTAAGAAGTCATAGCGATTCCCTGAACATCCTCTTGTATCGCACAGTTTACCACTTCATCTACTGATCGGTTGTGGCCAAGATGGATAACCTCTGCACCTGATGACTGCAGGATACGGCGCATGATATTGATGGTCGCATCATGGCCATCAAAAAGCGATGCAGCAGTTACAAAACGGATTTTATTTTTAGGTTTATATATTTCTACGGCTTGCATATGATAGGATTTAAAGGATACTTGTGCTCGAAACCACTTATCCTTGTTTCCAAATATTTGGTATGCAAATGTACTAAAATAAGAAGCTTAAGCGATGTAGACCTTATACTGTTATGGCTTTCGGTTCAATTATAATTCCTGCGATTTACCATTTTTATCAATACCAGGGGCTTCTGAGATTATTCCAGAAGTTAGCTGTGTAATAAACAGGATATCTATGATTTATTATCCAATAATAGTTGAGGACAAATCAAATAAATAGATCCTGAAATGAATTCAGGGTGACGACTACAGTAAAACAAAAAACTATGCTGGTGGGCATAGTTTTTTGATTTATTTGTTTGTGATTTCTGTAATTGGTTCTCCAACATTACCGTTAGGCATTTGAATATGGAGCAAAGCAGCCAGTGTTGGTGCGATATCGGTCATGTAATGTGTTTTGTTCGATGCGCCAGGTTTGATTCCCCAGCCCATAAAAACCAATGGAATATGTGAATCGTATGGATTCCAGTTTCCATGAGTAGTTCCTGTGCTGCTACCATTAAACCAGTTTGGATTTAGAAGATAATAAAGATCTCCACTTCTTCTGGTATTGTAACCATTGGTGATCATTTTTTTCTGAATCTCGGGTAATGTTGCCTGCGAAATTTTTGAAATGTCTACCACATTAGCAAAACCATCCATCCTTTTAAGGAATTCAATTGATGCTGACTTAATGACATCAAAGCTTACATTAAGTTGATCTGTTTTATCGTGATCGAAAATAATCTGGTTATTCATTGATCTCAATACAATGTTATTAACCTTAAATTTTTCATTCAGATAAGTGTTCAGCTTGCTGGCGATATCTTTATCACTAACCACTCCTGAAGGCAACTTATTGGCCTGCATAAAGCCAGGTACATGGGCTGCACCATGATCGGCGGTTAAAAATACGGTGTAATTTCCTTTGCCAACTTTCTTATCTAGATAATTAAAAAATTCTTCGATATCTTTATCAAGTCGAAGATAAGTATCTTCTGCTTCTACTGAATTCGGACCATAAGCATGGCCAACGTAATCGGTAGATGAACAACTTACTGCAAGGAAATCGGTAATGTTATCCTGACCTAAATCTTCTGAGAGGATGGCTAATTTGGCAAGATCTAAAGTAATGGTATTGCCATAGGGTGTGCTTCTGATCGCATCATAGTTTTTACCTGCAAACTGTGCAAGGCTATGCGGAAAGGTACTTTGTTTTCCTTCATAAACCTGTTCATCTGCTGTGCTATTCACATAGGTATTTATGGGGTATAAGGTTTCCCAATTCTTTGCGTAGAATTTGTTAGCCAGTTTAAGTTTATTATAATCAGCAATCCAGGTGGGTACTTCCTTCATATAATAGCTGCTGGTGATCCAGTTTCCAGTACTTCCCTGATACCAGTATGCAGCATTTGCTGCATGGCCTGCCGGAAGAATGGAACCTCTGTCTTTCAAAGAAATTCCGATGACTTTACCACGAAAATTGGTTGCTAACCTTAATTCATCTGTAATGGTTGAGGTTAACATATTTTTGGGAGACATATTTCCTTCTGATGATGGTGTACTTCCTACAGTTACTACGCTTGTATCTTCCGTACAGTACATATTTTTTTTCGTTTCCGGATCAAACCAATCATTGCCGATAATGCCGTGAATGGCTGGAACTGAACCTGTGTAAATACAGGTATGTCCGCAGGCAGTATAAGTTGGTGTATAGGGTATATACGTATTCTCAACAGAGAACCCTTCGTTAATTAGCCTTTTAAAACCTCCATTGGTGTATCGGTTGTAATATCGATATAAATAATCCCATCTCATCTGATCAACAACAAGACCCACAACTAACTTTGGTCGAGCGACTTCGGCTGGAATGGTTTTAGCTTGAGTTGAGACCGTTTTCTTGGTTTGTGCTGATGCGATTGAAGCAGACAGGAGAGCGAGTGAAAAGAGTAAATAAGAAATTTTCTTCATTCTATTTTTAGTAAGGGCCTAAATTAATAATTTTAAGATGAAGAACTTTTGAAGTTTTTGTAAAGTTTTCATATCGCTTCAGCTACCACAAATGTACTTCCGCCGATATAAACAAGATCATTAATTGCTGCATTTTTTATCGCGGCTTCCTTTGCAGCTAATACTGATGCATAGCTATCACCAAGAAGATTAAATACAGATGCCTGTGCTGCCAATTCCGTTTCAGCTAATCCTCTTTCTAAATCTGGCTTGCAAAAATAATATGTAGCGTTTTGGGGCAATAGGGATAAAACTTTAGAAATGTCCTTGTCTTTCACCATACCAAAAACGATGTGTAATTTATCGTGAGGTGTTTGGTTAATGTTTTTTATGACTTCAGCAATGCCGGCTTCATTATGCCCGGTATCACAAATGACTAATGGATTGGTTTGCAAAGTTTGCCATCGGCCTTTTAAGCCTGTTAATTTTTTTACTTGTTTAAGTCCGCTGTAAATGCTTTCGTCTGAAATTTTGAAATTTGTTTTTTCATTCAGTACACTTAAAGCCTTAATTACGGTAAGGATATTTTTATGTTGATATACGCCGGTTAAATCACAGATCAGGTTGGGGTATATCATTTCCTGATTTTGATAAACCGATAATGAAAGTCTGGTGTTTTTGATCTTGGCATTTTGAACATTTAACTCCGCATCGGCGAATGCAATCGGCGCATTCATCTCTTTGGCTTTCTGTATAAAAACTGGGGCTGATTTCTCCTGTGTTTCTCCAATTACAACAGGTGTATTTTTTTTGATGATACCTGCTTTTTCCCCGGCAATTTCTTCAAGGGTATCGCCAAGCATATTCATGTGATCCAGACTGATATTGGTGATTACGGAAAGCTTAGGACGAATGATGTTGGTAGAGTCTAAACGACCGCCCAGTCCAACTTCTATCACTGCAATATCAACATGATGCCTGGCAAAATAATCAAAGGCCAATGCTACCGTAACTTCAAAAAATGAAGGTTCTATCTCTTCAATCAGTTTTTCCTGTGCTTCGACAAATTTAACGACTTCCCTTTTACTGATCATTTTTCCATTGATGCGGATACGCTCACGGAAATCTTTAAGATGTGGTGAAGTATATAAACCGGTTTTGTAACCTTGTGCCTGTAAAACTGCAGCCAGCATATGTGAAGTAGAACCTTTACCATTTGTACCAGCAACATGAATGCTTTTAAACTGGTGTTGTGGATTATTTAATGATTCACAAAGAATGAGCGTATTGGTAAGATCTTTTTTAAAGGCAGCGGCACCAATCCGGGTAAACATCGGGAGTTTACGGTATAAAAAATCAAGCGTTTGCTGGTAATTCATGTGGCAAATATACATCAAGGTATTTCAACTTGAAATTGAAATTTTGACTATTATAATATCTTGCCTGATGTAGGTTTCCAATCTTAATAATGGTGGAGAAATAACTTTCTTAAACACAAAAGCACAGGAGATACCTGTGCTTTTGTGTTGTATTAATAATAATATCAAAATTTATTGAAGCAACTATTTTAGTTTACACCGAAATTAAAGGTAACTAATCCAGTTTGATTATCTCCACCTTCTTCAGCTTTAATGATCGAGGAATTTAAAACAGCCTTAATACATTTGTTAACGAGTTCAGTATCAGTTGTGGTAGATCCTTTAAGACTTTGAGTAGCCTTAATGATTTTTCCGGATTGGTTAAAATACACCCTAATTACGATTCTGCCAGTTTTTTGACCATCATCTGTTGGTTTTTCTAAGTTTGCAAAGCGTCTTAAGGGAAGTGGTGTATTTCCATTTCCTGAACCGCCAGCGCCATAATTGTTGGCTAATGGATCGCCATTTACAGAACCTTGGTTGCCAGGTGTATTTCCGGTGCCATCTCCACCGCCCTGGCCTGTACTCTTCTTGCCTTTGTAAAGTGCATTTTGGTTTACCACAGGCTGTGTCGGTTTTTCCTCTTTAGCGGTAGTTGGGGTAGGAGCCTTCGTTTTTGTTGGCTTTGTATTAACAGCAATTGCCTCTTCAGTATTTTGTGTCTGAATTTCCTTCTCACCAGTTTCTACCGTTGTATTTTCGGTTACTTTTTCTTCTGGTACAACTTTATCAGGCGCCTTATTGTTGGCATTTGGATCTGCAGAAGGTTCTTCAATACTGGTATAATCATCACCCATTCCGGTTTCAGCCGTACCATAGTTTACCACCATACCACCCATCCCTAAATCTTGAGGTGGCTCAAAAGAATTAATTACAATCAGAAAGCTAATGGCAAGCAACACGGCCATAATCCCGCTGGAAATGGCAATGGCTTTAGGATAATTATTTTCTTCTGTAGTTTTCATTATTTTTTAGGTTCTACAGCTAAAACGAGTTTTAATTTCAATTTGTTTGCCACATCGTAGGCCACCATGATATTCTCTGCAGGTACATTTTTCGCCACATATAAAACGATGGTCATATCAGGTGCTGCTTTCTGGTAAACTTCTATTGATGATTGTAAGGCATCAGCAGTTACTGGTTTCTTATCAACGAAATAATTAAACTTATCGTCTATACTAACCGTTACTGCTTTTTTGGCTGTTGATTGTTGTCCGCTGGAAGATTGCGGCAAGAGCAATTTAACCACCTGAGGATTTACGACAGCTGAGGCCAATAAGAAAAACAACATCAGAAAGAACATAATGTCGTTCAGTGCTGATGTATGTACTTCTACACTTCCTTTTGTTCTTTTGCGTAAATTCATTATTTGCTTGGTTCTTCTAATAAATCAATAAAATCAATTGCATCTGTTTCCATTTTTAAGATGATTTTTTCCACCATAATGTTTAAAATGTGATACAATACATAAGCGATAATTCCGATAATTAAACCAGAAGCGGAAGTAATCATTTTAGTATATAAACCTCCTGAAATGGTACCGATTTCAATAGCACCTTTAATAGATACCTGGTGGAAGATCGTAATTACCCCTACAATGGTTCCAACGAAACCAAGCATGGGTGCAATCCCTGCTACAATCCCTAAAATGCTAATGTTCTTCTCTAATTTGGAAACCTCTAGTTTACCTACATTTTCAATTGCTCCTTCAATGTCTTTAATCGGACGACCAATACGTTTCAATCCCTTTTGTAACATGCGGGATAGTGGGGAATTATTATTTTTCAATAGCGACATTGCACCATCTAAATTTCCTGAATGAATATATGATCTGATTTGCCCCATCAAATTTGATTCATCTTTTGTAGCCTTTTTAATAGTTAAATAACGTTCTACAAAAATTACTAAGGCTAAAAATGCCAGAAATGCCAGTGGAATCATTACCCAACCGCCTTTAAAAAGCAGGTCAATAAAATGAAGTTCTTCCGGAGCCGGTTGTGTTAACGCCTGGTTAACCGCATTTGCTGTGTCTTGAATCGCTTGCGTGGTGTCTTGAATTAATAAAGTAATCATTATGGTTGTGTGTTGGTAAATATTTGTTGTACGAAAAATCCTTTTCCTTTTAGTTTTTTCTGTAAAATCTCTTTTTGTGCTTCAGCTTCTTTTTGCGTTTTAAAACTGGCAATACTTACCTTTTTTAAACGACCAGGCAATTTAGCTATTTCAGCCTTTAAACCTAATTTTTCCATCTGCTTAATAAAAACCAGTGCTTTCTTTTCCGATTGAAAAGAGGCTGCAATGACATTAAAGGTAGAAGGGCCTGTATTTACCGGGATTTTATTTTCCACTGTTGTTTCAGTGGTAGGTTTAATTACAGGTTTCTTGCTGAGCTTGCCAAGTGAATCTGTTTTTTGCTGAACCTGATTTACTCTTAAAATGCTATCCGTTTTGGCTGCAGAATCCTGTCTTGCTTTGGTGGTATCAATGGTTGCTTTTGGTGAATCAATAACCGTTTTAGCAGATGGTACACTTTCCGTCTGACCTGTGAATATTTCGGGTTTAACCAGGTAAGTGATAGCTGCAATGATCACCAAAATTAAAATGATAATCGTTATTTTCAGCCAGGTAGACATACCTTGTGGCGTTTCATCCTCAGGAACAATAGGGTCGTGGCCAAAGCGATTCGGATGTTCAGCATGCTGTTCCTTGATAAATTGAGGGGCATCAATAACAGGTTCTACCGCTGCTGTATTTTCTTCTAAATTAATGTATGTTTTTGGCGCTTCTGTTTCAGACCTTAAAGAGAAACGGCTTGAATAATCTACAGGTTTTACATGATTTTGCTCTTGAGATTCAATCTTATCTGATGTCGAATTATTTTCGTGTGCAGCTTTAGTAGCTTCAGTTTCATGTTGAACAGCGGCTTTGTGCTCCACTTCAGATTCTGGTGTATGACCAAAACGATTAGGATGTTCAGCATGTTGCGCTTTCACCACCTGCGGTGCTTCAATTATCGGTTCTTCCTGACCAGTGTTTGTATTCGATATGATATCTGACTCCAAATCAGTAGATGCTGGAATACCTTCATTTGAATTTATATTAGCATTTATTGAAGTTTCCTCTTCAGGCGTATGGCCGAAACGATTAGGTTGTTCAGCATGTTGCTCCTTAATAAATTCTGGCGCATCAGTGATGTTCTCACTTTCCGTGATGTTTTCTGTTGCATTTATATTCTCTTTTTCATTAGAATTGGAAACAGGCTCATTTGAATCAGGAATGGCTTTAATAGCTTCTTCCTCTTCAGGTGTATGCCCGAAATGATTAGGATGTTCAGCGTGTTGATCTTTAATAAAATCAGGTGCTTCCGTAATTTTCTCCGTAGAATTTTCAGTGTGTTGTAAAGTATTTTTAAAATCATCTTTAACTTCATCCAACTCAATATTTTCAATAGTGGGATGATGATATGATTTATTAGCAAATGGAGAAGATGCAACTGGTGCTTCAGCTATTTCGGTGTGAATTTCTGTTTCGTCTGCTTTTAATACTTCAGGTTTCACCTCTTCCGTAACCGTATCTGATAATGCAGGTAAGCCGAAAAATTCTGAACCATAATTGATATTTTGAGCCGGATCAAAACTTAAGCCTTCATGCTCCGTAAAGTATAGTCTTCCAATACGATCAAGTACAGCTTCATGATCCTGTTCAAGTAGCTGATTAATTTCGTCTACAAATTGAGAAATATAATATTGCGCACTTTCCCTTGAAATGTTTCGCTTAGCTGAAATGTAATCTTCTAAACTATTTTCTTCTTTAACCTCACGTGTAAATTGTAAAGTGAACCCTGGAGGCAAAAAAGATTGTTTTTCCTTATCGTATCTGCCAGGATATTTCTTTTTATAGAAAGTTCCCAGGCTGGCAACACCAACTTCTTTGCGTTGTTGCAAGAGTTCGAAAAGGTATGATAAGATATCCATTTTGTAAAATTATTATTTTAGAATTAAAAAAGATATTCCTTTAAGCTGTCTTGAAGACTATTTTTAAAAAACACATCTGTAAAAAGCTCTGAAATAAGATAGGAATAAATTGTTTTTATCATGTTGATTTTACTGTTTTATAGGATGGATCTCGGTATTCCTTCAAAGATAACGGTTACAAAGATAAAAATGGTATGTTACGAATCAAATGCGCAGGTAAATATAAAGCCATTCATTATCTGTTGGATTTTTAAAAGGATTTAGCGCTATAAAATTTTGGACAAAAATACAGGTGCCTATTTAGTATAAAACCCATACTTATTTCTGATATTTATGGAATGGTAAGGTGGTAAAACTTAAATATTGAACCAGGTAACACATGATATAAGGTTAATTGGCCATTATGCTAAAATACTTTTTGGTCTTTTTTGGTGATAAGGCTGATCATGCTATGGCGTGTGTGGCTATCATGTTGAAAAGCATCGCCAAGGTATCTCTATAGTAGAAATTTAATAACAGTACCGGAAAAAATGATGTCAGTAGAAAATACAGCAACAGAAAATAGCGCTGCATTAACCGATGCGGGAATTACGCCAGATAAGAAGACATTTCTACAATTTTTAACAGAAGATTGGTGGGCCGTAATTTTGGGTTCCATTATCATTGCCACGGTTTTATTTTTAACCAATAATGGCACAACCATCGCTTTGCCTGTTTATAAATGGAATGGAAGTGAAGATTTATTTAATAAAATTTTATCTCCCGGAAACCTGCTGCTCATCCTGGAAACTGGTGTGATTTTTTTGGCACTGGCCAGTATCGCCATTGCATTATCCGGTGGGAACGTTGCCCGGTTTGCTGCTGGCTTCGGCTTAATTTATCTACTTGCCAATATTGCCTTCATTATTGGTGGAAATAAAACTGTTTCCTATTACGGATTGGAGTATGTGGTATTTGCCTTACTGATCGGAATATTAATGGGTAACCTCATTAAGCTTCCATCCTGGTTAAAGGAAGCGGTTCGCTCAGAATTTTATATTAAAACAGGTCTTGTAATATTAGGCACAACTATTTTGTCTGCAGATTTAATTAAAGCCGGCTTACCCGGAATTATTCAAGCAGTAATTGTGGTAAGTGCTGTGTGGTTCTTTTCTTTGTGGCTAAGTCGCAGGCTAAAAGTAGACGATGAATTTGGAATAATCTTAGCATCAGCGGTATCTATTTGTGGGGTATCCGCGGCGATTGTCGCTGCGGGAGCCATTAATGGCGATAAGAAAAAATTATCTTATGTCACTACGCTCGTTTTGATTATGGCAATCCCGATGATGGTGATTCTGCCTTGGGCAGTCAGGTATTTTCATATACCTGAGGTTATTGGAGGTGCCTGGTTAGGGGGAACATTAGATACCACAGCAACCGTAACGGCAGCAGGAGATTTGGTTGGTCCCATTGCCGTGAAAGCAGGGGTGATTGCCAAATTTTCTCAAAACGTGTTCATTGGTGTAGCAGCATTTTTTATTGCCATTTGGTGGGCTTATCGAAAACCTGCAAATTCAAATGGCGAAATTCCTGCAGTCAAAACCAAAAGTCCGGGATTAAAAATTGTATGGGAACGTTTTCCAAAATTTGTGCTGGGATTTGTGGGTGCATCACTGGTTTTTTCATTTTTACTTTCCCCTGCCACAGCGAAAAGTGTTGGACCAACTCTAAATGGTTTGCGTACCACCTGGTTTGCCATTGCTTTTATTTCAATTGGTATGGAAGCTAAGATTTCTTCACTGGTTAAATTACAGGGAGGCAAACCAGCACTAACATTTGTGGTGGCACAGATTTTTAATATCTTCTGGACACTTTTATGGTCGTATATTTTGTTTGGAGGGTATTTATTGCCCGTTCCAGATTTTAAGTAGGCAACCAAAGAAGCAAAGTTGCCGGCTCGCAATTTTTCTGTTGAAGTTAGTAACCAGGCTAAGATATTGCTATCCCGAAAAATTGACCATGCCGGTCAAAGAGCAGAACGGAGAAACAATGGTTTGGCCTTGCCGGGTTTTTATGCGATCGCTACTCCCCTTTTTTTTTAAAGAGGGGTGCCCGAAGGGCGGGGTGGTTAAGTTTTTTGTTTTTCATAAAAAAAGGCAGGACAACCAAAGTCATCCTACCTTTAATTATTGTCAATGAAAATTCTAATTAGAAATTAGATTTATCTACATCCCACCACAATCTGGTACCGCCATTATCAGGTCCGCCTAATAAGCCAACCGCTTTAACCACTTCAGCACTGTTCCCATTTCCAAATTCGGTAGATGGATAAGGCAATCTTCTGATTTGCGTTTGGGTATTAATTGTTCCGTTGCTGAAATTATTCGCTACCGTAAACAATTTCGGGTAACCGGTACGTCTGAATTCAGACCAAGCTTCCTGTCCGTCAGGAAAAATAGCCAACCATTTTTGTGTAATAATTCTTTCTAGTTTCTGTTCATTCGAAGCAGCTGCATCCCATCTAACCGTAATCGTACTTACTGCAGCAGCATTATTTGCCGGATTTTTAGGATCTACATAAGCAGTTGGTCTACTCGTTGCATCCGCTAAATAATTTCCAGCACTTACATTCCACTGTTGAAGTGAAGTGGTAATACCGGTTTCGTAATTTGTTTGTGCATCGCCTGCCCCAGTCCAACCCCTTAAAGCAGCTTCAGCCTTTAAAAACCAAACTTCGGCAGCAGTCATTAAAATCTGAGGTGCTTTTTGTCCGGCAGGTGATCTTAGATTATCACTTGAATTGATGCTGGAATAAGTTTTATAACCTGCCTTACCCAAACCGTTAAATGAGGTATTTGCACCAGATCTGATCCCGATGTATTGACCAGTAAATAACGGATCTGTTGCAGGTGTAGCGTAAACTGGTAAGCGTGGATCATTATAACCGACTAAATAAGACTGTAAAGCTGCGCCTAAAGCATTATCGCCATCATAAGATACGGTAACCACCCATAAATCGTTATCTCGGGTTCCAGATTGGGCAACTGCAGCATTATCTGTAACTGTAGTTAATAAACCACCTGGTGCACTTAACGCTTTTTCTCCCTGAAGTTTTGCTGTAGCTGCATCAGCTTTCACAATCCGCGTGGCCAAACGTAAGCGCAGTGAATTCGCTAGTTTTAACCATTTAACCGGATCGCCCTGATAAACTAAATCACCTTTATCATAAAAAGCAGGAGTTCCCGGTTTTGCTGTGATGTACGCTTGTAAGTTAGTTGCTGCGGTATCAATCTGCCTAAAAAATGCATCGTAAACTGTTTTTTGATTCTCGTAAGGCGTAGATACCAATGATGAACCCGCTGTAGTATATGGAATCGGACCGAACTTATCAGTCACCCTACTCATCGCCATTACCTGAACCAAAAGGGCAATTCCCCAAGCTTCAGGCGATTTTGTTTTAACCTCGCTCTGGCCAATTTTAGAAATTGGCGCCATTACGAAATTGTATTGATCATTAAAACCAGTGCTGTTCCATCCATTATTAAGCGAATAGTTCATGTTGTTGATCCCACCGTTAAATGGCGTTGGCGGCATCATGTAACCGCTAAAAGCATCCGCACTTAAATTCTGTGCAATTTGGTAGTTGTGAAAAATTTCCTGCTCTATCGGGCCAATTGCAGATTTTAAAAGGGCAGTAGTTTGCTCTGGTGAAAGTGCAGTTGGATTAGTATTATACTCTTCAAAGTCTTTGGTGCATCCAAAATTCAGAGCCATTAAAGATGCCAGCAAAACAGCAGACAGTCCTTTAATCCCCTTACCAGCAGATTTATGATATATATTTTTCATGTTGTTTTTCAATAGAATTAAAATGTTAAATTAAGATTGAAACCTAAAGTGCGGGTTGCAGGTTGATTGAATACATCAATGCCTGATAAACCGTTTCCTGTTGACATCGTGATCTCCGGATCAAACGGGGCTTTTTTGTAGAAGTAAACTAAGTTTCTGCCAGTAACAGAAAATTTCATGCTTTTGAAAGTTTTGCCAGTTAATGGTAAAGTATAACCCAAAGCGGCTTCTCTTAAACGAACCACTGTAGCGCTGTAAATGTATTCGCCAGATACGCCTGATCTTCCACCAACAATAGAATAATAGCTTTGTGGATTAATGCTTGCAGAAACTGCATTTCCTCTGGTATCTACACCATCAATTTTAACACCACCTTGATTTCTGGCATTACCAGTCGCTTCAGATACGCCAGCTTCATCCATCAAGGCTTCAGTAAGTGATAATACCTGACCACCAAATTTACCGTCAACCAAGAAACTTAAGCTAAAATCTTTATAACTGAAACTGTTGTTCCAACCCAATTGGAATTTTGGATTCGCATTGCCTATATAATTAAAGTCTGCACTTTTTAGTGGAGTATAAGGTGAAGCGCTTGTTCCATCTCCAGCCAAAATAATCCGGTTTTGGGCATCTCTCTGTAGAGTATAACCATAGATATCACCATAAGAACCACCAACTTTTAATCTGGAGATGTAAGAATTATTACCGCCGCCGGTTAAGTCAACACTGAAAATTCTGTCTTCAGAAGCGATATCGATAATTTTATTTCGGTTCGCAGAGCCATTAATCGATGTGTTCCAGTTGAATCCGTCGCCTTTAACCACATCAGCTCCTAAAATGAATTGGATACCTTTGTTCTCCACATTTCCAGCATTTAAGTATCCGGTAGATACCAATGAAGATGGTGGTGCAATTACCGGAATGTATTGGTTTCTCGTGTTAGTTTTGTAATAAGTAAAGCTAAAATTGATTCGGTTAGCAAAGAAACGTAAATCTGTTCCAATCTCGAAAGATTTGGTACGTTCTGGCTGCAATTCTCTAAAAGCCGCATTGGTATTAAACAATAATGCCCCATCTGCCTTCAAGGTATTTTGAATAAAAGTAAGGTACGGTGGCACAGTATTACCAACCTCCGCATAAGTACCTCTCACTTTTGCATAGCTGATGGCCTCAGGCAATTTAAACATTTGCGAAACAATAAAAGACAAACCAAAAGATGGATAGAAATAAGAATTGTTTGGCGTATAAGATAAGTTCGAAGACCAATCATTTCTACCTGTAACAGTGAAGAAAGCCCAGTCTTTATAAGATAAGTTGGCATTACCAAAAAACGCCTGTAACTGATTGTGGTTTGGTATAATCGCCGTGGTATTGGTTAACGTATTCCCGGTAAAAGTACCTGGTTGTGCCACAATGGTGTTGGATGGGGTGAAGAAATCAACTGCTGATAAATTTCCTGCAAGAGATAAACCAGAAGTTTTCTGATCATTAATACTTCCACCAATTAATCCATTCAGTTTAAAATCTGATCCCGTTAACGGAACAGTAAAGTTTGCAATCGCATCTACATATTTTTGGACGAAAGTCTGATTGCTTTGTGCAAAATAACCAGTTCCGGTAGAGTTAAAGTTTCCGTTGATCCCAGAGAACCTGTGGTTTTCATAATCATCAGTCGTTCTATCCATATTACCCCTCACCTGAACATTTAACCAGCTGGCCACATCATATTTAACACTTCCACTTAATAAGAAACGGTTGCGGATGGATGTATTTGGATTCAAATTGGTTAACCACCAAGGATTTTGGTTAATATCTGCCGAACCACCTAACCAGTTCTGGCGGGCAGTTCCGGTATTACCAGAAAGCAAATATTGCTCTTTATAAGGGTTAATATCTACGCCCCTTGGGAAAAGATATAAACCCACTAATGGATTTAAATATAAGCCTAAGGAAGGACTGTTGTTAATTTTCTGATTGATATAGTTCACACTTGCATCAACAGTTAACTTGTTATTTAAAAACTTAGCGGTTTCGCGTAAGTTGATGTTGTTTCTGTTTAACTTATTTCCTGGCTGAATTCCACTTGCATAAGTGTTAGAGTAAGAAAAATAAGTTTGTGCAATTTCAGATCCACCAGAAAGATTAATCGCATTCGAAGTATTAATTCCAGTCTGGAAAAAATCACTTAAATTATCTGTAGTGTTATTAATTGCACTTCCCCAGCTATCTCTCGTAGTAGCAGATGCTGGTCCGTAGCTGTTTTGAAACTTCGGTTTGTAAGCGATGTTATCAATGTTTACACCGGATGAGAAACCAATTTCAGTTTTGCCCGATTTACCTTGTTTGGTCGTAATCAAAATTACCCCATTTTGCGCCTGGCTACCATATAACGCTGCCGCAGATGCACCTTCTAAAACCGTAATGCTTGCAATATCATCAGGATTTAAGTTGGAAATCCCATCTCCACCATCCTGGCCGCCACCAAAAACACTGTTCTGCTGACCGTTTGCATTACCATTATTACTGATTGGCACCCCATCAATTACATACAGAGGCTGGTTATTTCCGCTCACTGAACGGCTACCACGTAAAATTACTTTGGCAGAACCACCCACACCAGATGCACTTGGGCTAATGGTTAAACCCGCAACTTTTCCATTTAGCGAGTTCATTAAATTAGGACTTTTAACCTTCGATAATTCATCGCCCGATACTTGCTGCGTATTGTAGGTTAATGATTTTTCTGATCTTTTAACTCCTAGTGCGGTTACCACAACCGTTTCCAGATTTTTCGAATCGGCACCCATCGAAACATCAACAGTGCTTTCTGTACCTACCGTTACCTCTTTATTTTGATAACCGATAAAAGAGAATACCAAAACATCGCCAGCTTTAGCAGAAATGCTATATTGGCCTGAAGTATTGGTTTGCGTGCCAGTTTTTGTGCCCTTTATAACAACTGTTACACCGGGTAGGGTAACGCCCTTTTCATCTTTTACCGTTCCTTTAATCACATCCTGATAAACCGAGTGGAAGGAAATTGCGTGTTTGAAATGATTGATAGGTGCAGCTGCGTATAAACCTGTAGATGCATAAAGCAATAAACAAGTTAGCTGTAAAGATTTTTTCATATTCATTAAGAATAATTTTGAATAATAATTATTTGGTTAATTGTTAGTCGCCATACAGAATCCATCTGGATGGTCTATTAGTTAAGAGCATTTGTTCGGTGCAAATTGCCTACAGAAAAACTAATGATTTTAAAATTTATTTGTTCAAGCTTGATAATCATGGTATTAAAATATGTTTATCCGCATTGGATAACGTTTTAGTAACCATTATAGAAGTAACATTTTTCTATTAAACTGTCTCCCTACTAGATTTTTTTTGATTACTTTACGTTTGATTAATTAAACTAATTAATTTGAAAGCAGCAAAGCCAGATCTGATCGTTTTATGGAATAAGATTTGCCTAGAAAGTGATATCAACGCTTTTGAGCAGCTGTATCGGTATCTATATAGCCGTTTGATCAGGTTCTCTGTTTATTATGTTGGCGATAAACAAGCCGCAGAAGATCTGGTGACGGAGGTTTTTGTTAAATGTTGGGAAAATCGTACTTCAGGTACATCAATTCTAAATCCCGAAAGCTATCTTTTTATCGCGGTTAAAAACCAATCACTTAAATACCTGAAAAAAAATTCTACTGTTACATTTATTGATTTAGTAGATGTAGATGACGATGTTTCGGTAACCGCACAAACGCCACAATACATTTTAGAAACGAAAGAACTCCACAAGCAACTTAATCTCGCCATTGAAAGTTTGGCACCCCAGGCTCGTGAGGTATTCCGGTTGATTAAAGAAGGTGGAATGAAGTATAAAGAGGTTGCCGAAATGTTAAATATTTCTCCACGCACCGTACAAACACAATTATTCAGGGCAATTGCTAAACTCCGGTTAATTCTAAAGCCATTAGGCGAAATGGATTCTGGTGAGAATAGAAGCAGAAGAATAATTTCGTTGTTGTTTCTTTTAGGCACTTTATCTTTTTTATATTACTTGTAGGCAATTTTCAATAAAATAGGAACCTTAAAATAGAATAACATAACTATAATGACAGATCAAAGATTTACAGAATTGCTTGGAAAACAATTGGCCGGAGAAATTTCTTCGGATGAATCTTTGGAGTTGAAATCAATTTTAGAGAATAATACAGCATTAAATAAAGAATATCACCTTTTGCAAAGCTACCTGGAATCTGAAACAGAGGAAGAAGAAAATATCGACGTGGTTTTTGATCGCATCAAAAGTCAGATTCAGATTCCTGCCAAACCTGTTCTGAAAGTCATTAATACAAGGAATCAGATCTGGTTAAAAATAGCTGCGGTAGCAGCTGTTATCCTGATTGGTATTATGGTTTACCGTAATGATCTGTTTATTTCCAATAAAGCAGATCAGGTGGCCTTAATTAAAGTGCAGACCAACGCAGCTGAAATGAAAACCATTACACTGGCAGATGGTTCAACTGTAAAAATAAACTCGGCCAGCGAATTAAGTTATCCTACGAAATTTAATGGAGCGATGAGAGATGTTTACCTCTCTGGTGAAGCATTTTTTGAAGTAAAAAAAGATTCGCAGCATCCTTTTATCGTGCATACCAAAAATACAGCAGTAAAAGTTCTGGGTACCGCATTTGATGTGAAGGCCTATCCTAATGATGCCGCTGAAGAAACTACTTTAATAAGAGGGAAGGTGCAAATCTTGTTAAAGGATGATAAAAAACAGCTGTTTACACTAAAGCCTAATGATAAATTTACTTTAGCAGATGGTAAGGTATTGATAAGTGAAGTGAGTGGAGATCAAGAAGAAGAGATGATGGAAACCGCTTGGACGAATCATCAACTCATTTATAAAAACAACCGTTTTGATGAAATTGCCCGTCGCTTTGAGCGTTGGTATGGTGTGAAAATCGTTTTTAAAGATCCAGAACTTAAAGCGATAACCTTTACCGGACGCGTTGATCAGGAAGCCCTAAATGAAGCATTAGATGTACTCAAGCTGATCGAAAACTTCAATTATTCCATAAAGGGTAAAAATGTCTACATCTATCGTTAATACAAACGGTAAAGGCATGTATATTTGTAGCCATGAATGGCGTGCAGAAAATCATGTTGATTATTGGATTGATTTTTCCGCTAGGTATTCAGGCGCAAACAAAAGTCAGCTTAAATTTCACCAATGCTAATTTTGAACAGGTAATAGCAGCCATTCAGCAACAAACCATTTACCAGTTTACCTACAGCGAATCTAAAATCCCCACACATCAAGTCTCCATTAAAATAGAAAATGAAGAAGCCATCAATGTGATTGAAAAGTTATTGCGCAATAGTGGTTATGGCTTTACACTTCTTTCCAATCATTTAATAGTCATCAGGAAAAATACTGATAGAAAAATGGACAGAGATAGTGTCCGTTTATTAAAGGAGGTGGTCATTACCGCATTGGGTATCGAAAAAGATAATGAACAGGTTGGTTATGCCTTAACCACCATAAAAGGATCATCCATTGCCAAAGCAAGAGAAAGTAATTTAATCATGGCGCTGCAGGGTAGGGTGGCGGGACTAAATATTACGGGTGTGAATGGAGGCCCGGGATCTGCCGCCCGTGTTCTTATACGGGGCGTTTCCAGCATGACGGCTGCATCACCTTTATTTGTGGTGAATGGCGTTCCCATTGATAATAGCATTAGAGGAAGTGCAAACGAATACGGTGGGGCCGATTATGGCGATGGGATTAGTAATATCAATCCAGATGATATTGAAACCATTACCATTTTAAAAGGCTCAGCTGCTTCTGCTTTATATGGTGCCAGAGCTGCAAATGGTGTGATTCTAATTAACCTCAAAAGTGGAGGAGATCATGCTGCTGCAAAATTTGAATACAATAACAATTTAGCCTTTGATGTTCCGGTAAACGCTACAGATTATCAGTATGTATACGGACAGGGTGCACAAAATAAACGACCATCCGATTTATACAACGCCATTTCAACCAGCTTATTAAGTTGGGGTGAAATGATGGATGGAAAATTAACACCACAGGTAGATGGTTCCATGCAGCCATATTCCCCTGTCAAAAATAACATCCAAACTTTTTACCGCACTGCTCCGGCTTTTACCAATACACTTTCTGTAGTGGGTGGAAATACCCATCAGCATTATCGGGTGTCCGTTTCCAACTTTGATTATAATTCTATTTTAAATAATGGAGCAATGAACCGAAAAACGATAAATTTCTATGGCTCGCTCGCTTTAAGTCCTAAATTAACTTTAAGCCTCACCGGAAATTATATCGATGAGCGAAACAAGAACAAAAGTTACCTCAGTGATGGCCCTTTAAATGCTAACTATGGAATTTCTACGCTGGCCACCAGTTTAGATCAATCTTTATTGGCGCCGGGTTTTGATGCCACAACTGGTTTTGAAAGCCGATGGAATGCAGATGAATATAAAACCAATCCATATTTTTTAATGAACAAACAGGCAGATGATGCCAATCGGAACCGTTATATCTCCTCAGCGGTGCTAAAATATCAATTAGCCAGCTGGGCAATGCTTCAGGGTAGAATGGGTTATGATTTCAGTAAGGATGAGTTGGTGAGTATTTTACCCACAGGAACAGCATTTTCCATCAACAGGGAAGGTGGTATAAATGCTTATGATCACAATCAAACCTCCGAATTTAATAGCGATATTTTATTTACAGCCACCCGTAACCTAGGCGATAAAATCATACTCGAACTGGCTACAGGTGCTAATTACCGGGAAAGAGGAAATAGTTCAGAAAAACTAAAAGGCTCACAGTTTAAGGTGCCCTATTTATATGTTCCTGAAAATCTGATCACCACTACTAAAACATTTGCAAAATCAAGCGTTGTTACAGAATCTGCCTATTATACCGCCGATATGAGCTATAATCGATATGTAAACTTATCCATAACCGGCCGTTACGACATCTATTCTACTTTGCCGGTAAACAATCGTGGCATATTTGTACCCGGTGTATCCGGTAGTTTTATTTTCTCAGATCTTTTAAAGTGGAAAGGATTTGATTTTGGTAAATTAAGACTTGATTACGCCAAAACCAGTGGCGAACCCATCGTTCCTTATACCACACAAATTTATTACACCACAGATAACCAGGTAAATGGTGTTCCATTAGGTGGTTTTTCAAGCGACTTGCCCAACTATAATTTAAAGCCGTATACCCTTAATGAAGTAGAGGCAGGCCTCGATCTCAAATTTTTAAATAGTCGCTTGAATCTTGATTTTACCTATTTTAATCGGCTCACGCACAATGAAATCATCAACGCTAAACAATCCGTTACCACTGGCTTTACTTCAGCCTATGTTAATCTCGGTGAAACCCGAAATGCAGGCGTGGAGATTGCTTTAGGTTATACACCGATTCTGACCACCAAAGGCAAGTGGCAAATTAACCTCAATGTAACTAAGGTTAAAAACACCCTACTTTCTATCGATGGAAATAGCAATTATACACTTACAGGAGCTTACAGACCTTTAAACGCCAATACCGCATTAGTGGTAGGCAAATCCATCACACAGATTATGGCTTATGATTATCTCCGGGATGCCAATGGAAATATCATTATCGGATCGGATGGCATTCCTAAACGTGGATATTTTATCCCCATGGGTGGTACCATGCCCACGCTCTACGGAGGCATAACCAATAGTTTCAGTTACAAGCAGTTTAGCTTTTCATTTTTAATAGATTACCGTTTCGGCAATAAAATATTATCTGCAACGGAATATTACAGTTACGTATCCGGTTTAAACAAAGCCACTTTAGTTGGAAGGGAAACCGGAATTGTTGCCGATGGAGTATTGGAAAACGGACAAAAAAATACCATAAACGTTCCAGCTTATACCTATTATCCAGAATTGGCTACTAATATATCAGCTTTAGCGGTGCTCAATGGCAGTTTTATTAAGCTTCGTCAGGCGATGCTCGGTTATACTTTTAATACCCGTTTTTTAAAACGAACACCATTTAGCCAAGTATCTATAGACCTAACCGGAAGAAACTTATTTACCTTGCTAAAGTACACCAAAAATGTAGATCCAGAATCTCAGTTTTCACCAACACTCGGCTATGCCGGAATAGAAGGGGCTTCACTTCCTCCCACAAGAACGTTTGGTATCAATTTTAATTTTAAATTCAAATAAATGGGCATAATGAAAAAGTGGTGTTTAATGGGTTTTTTCTGGATGGTTCTAATGGGTAGTTGTTCCAAAGCAAAGCTTGATGAGATCAATACCGATCCAACTAAACTCACAGAAAATGATTATGATCCAAATAGTTTGCTTTCACAAGCACAGTTAAAATATGCCAATATGGGTTATTATCAGCTTTTGTATCAAAGCACCATGATGCAATTACTGGCTTCTACGTATTATTATTACAACAATGGCGACAAGTATATTAACGTGGGCAGTTTTACCGATTACCAGGGGCGTATTTTTGATGAGGGCTATAAAGATGCATCCTACATCAGAGAGATGCAAAGGTTGGCGAAGTTGAAAGATCCTGTTGCCTATCAAAATCTGATTGCCATTGGTGATATCATGTTCGTGATGATTTTACAAAGAATTACCGACACTTATGGCGATGTGCCTTACTCGCAAGCCGTAAAAGCGATGGAAGGAATTAAATATCCGGTTTACGATAGGCAGGAAGATATTTATAACCAAATGTTGAATGATCTGGAAAAAGCAATCGCACAATTAGATACTGATAAAGCAAGCCCAACTGCTGATCTTTTTTACAAAGGCGATATTGTTAAATGGAAGAAATTTGGGTATTCCTTAATGGTGAAATTAGCCATGAGGTTAACCAAGGTTAATCCCGAAAAGGCAAGGCTCTGGACCGAAAAAGCAGCTGATAAAACTTTCACAAGCATACAGGATAACGCCATATTGTTAACAGATGCATCATCTTTTGATAGTCAAAATGGAACTTCTCTTGCTTTGAGAACCTATTCTGATTACCTGGAAGTTAGATGGAGTAAAACCTTAATTAATCAGCTTAGAAATACCAATGATCCCAGACTCGGCATCATCGGAGAGATACCGAAAGATGGATTGGCAAATAGTGCAAATCAGAATTTAATTGGAAATACAGATGCCAGCGTTCAGCTCGGGCTTCCAAACGGATATGACCTGCAAGGTGGAGCTACCGATATTAGCCAATCGCCAGATTATCCAGGTGGCACTGGTAGTGGAAGTGATTTTTCGCCTCTGGGTAAATATTCCAGACCACGTACAAACGTATATTTAAAATTAGGTGGACCAATTTTTATATTAAGCTACGCAGAGATTGAATATTTATTGGCCGAAGCTAAAGTTAGGGGATGGAATATAGCGGGTACGGCTAACCAGCATTATGCAAACGGGTTAACAGGTGCCCTGCAATCACTAAGTCAGATTGATCCGATAGCAACTTTAGAATCTTATAAAATTAATGAATTTGTTCTTCAGCACCCGCTTGATGAAAGCAGTACGGAAGCAGCTTTAAGTGAGATCAATACACAATATTGGGTGGCTACAGGTACTAACTTTAATTTTATTGAAGCCTGGTTAAACTGGAAGCGGAGCGATTACCCAAAGCTGACCCCTGTAAATTATAAAGGCAATGTAACCAATGGTACCATCCCGAGGCGAATGATTTACCTTTCTACGGAGGTTTTAAATAATCCAGAAAACTATAAGGCCGCAGTAGCGAGAATAGCTGGTGGAGATGCGCTGACATCAAAGGTTTGGTGGGATAAGTAAAAGAAATTTGTAAGGTGGCGTAAGCCCGTATCAATTTCTATAATAAGGCTTTAGGTAGCTGGTGCTTTTATAGTTCGGTAGGTTTAATTTCTTTATCATCACCATAGGTTGTAAATAAAACCTTAATTTAGAGGCACAAAGAATGGTACAGAACCATTATGCAGTTGTTTAAAACAACCTCCCTGATGTTTCGTACCCACAAAAAATATAGATATATTTGGCTATGGAAACTGCTGAAAAAACCAATCGCACCCACTTAGGTAGAAAAATTAGTCGCATCCGCGAGTTACGTGGCATGAAACAAGAAGCACTCGCAATTGAACTGGGCATTAGCCAACAGGCAATTAGTAAACTAGAGCAAAGTGCCGAAATTGAAGATAGCACTTTAGAGAAAGTAGCAAAGGTTTTAGGTGTTTCTGCTGAAGCGATTAAGAACTATTCAGATGAAGCGACCATAAGCTTTATTGCCAATACCTATAATGATAATGCAGCTTCCTATGGCCATTATTTCAACTTTAGCCCCATTGAAAAGATAGTAGCATTATATGATGAAAAAGTAGAGTTGCTAGAACGCTTATTAGAGAGTGAGAAAGACAAAGTGGAGATACTGAAGAATAAATAGAGAAACTAAGAAAACATTCATCTCCATTCACAATATAAAACAGCAACAGTAAAAAATCAGTTGCTGTTTTTGTTTAATACCCATTAAGATTATCTACGCGGCTATCTCGTTAACAATTGTAGTATAAATCTGAATTCAAAAATTATCAATTAATTCTAACACCACGATCTGCGACCACCCCTCTGAAAGAGGGGTGGTCGCAGATCGTATGAAGCCCTTGCAATGAATGTTTTTCTTTAGGTACTGAATCAAGTTCAGGATGACGACCGCTTTAACCCACCATTCATACAAATGTGAAAAAAGGTTCGGTGTTGAACAAAGTTGGTGGGTAGAAACGCAGGGATCCTTCGTGCCTCAGGATGACAATCATGCTATTTCCACCCTGCTATCCGGCCTAGGAGATGATGGAATTAGAAGCCGTTGAAATTTTTGCAGCTCCTTTCAAATCCCTCCACAACCCAAGGTAGCGCAAACGGCTCTTAAGATAAATCTTTTATTCAAAATGAATCGAGCCCTTGTGCTACCGCCATTTAAATTTCGACGAGCTAATCCGACATCAGATCCAAGCCTTGATTTTTTGCTTCTTTGTTATCAAGAACAAAGAAGAAGCCCTTCGGCGGCCGACCTCTACCGATTTTTCATCGGTTGCCGAGGCAAGCCAGCGCCGCGGGAAAATGCCATTATCTGCATAGAGACAATTCCCCAGGGAGAAAGAGCATAGAAAAAAGCATTCTTCTTACCTTGCGATCGAAACCTGCTATTTCCACCCTGTTATCCGGCATAATAGTTTCTGTTCGGAATGAAGTCAGTAGATTAAAACGCAGGGATCCTTCGTGCCTCAGGATGACAACCCTGCTAAAAAAATCGCCATTGTGAGGAGGCACGACAGCCTGCCCCGACCTTTCGGGGAAGCAATCTATTTTGAAGATTCTTCGATGATATTGCTTCAGCAGATGAAGCCCTAAAATGACGGTTTTTTCGTTAGGTACTAAATCAAGTTACCAAGATGACGACCGCTTTAACCCACCGTTCATGCAAATGCAAAAAAAGGTTCGGTGTTGAACGAAGTTGGTGGGTAGAAACGCAGAGATCCATCTTGCCTCAGGATGACAATCATGCTATATGCACCCTGCTATCCCTCCTAGGAGATGATGGAAGGAGAAGCCGTTGAAATTTTTGAACCTCCGTTCAAATCCCTCCACAACCCAAGGTAGCGCAAACGGCTCTTAAGATGAATCTTTTATTCAAAATGAATCGAGCCCTTGTGCTACCGCCATTTAAATTTCGACGAGCTAATCCGACATCAGATCCAAGCCTTGATTTTTTGCTTCTTTGTTATCAAGAACAAAGAAGAAGCCCTTCGGCGGCAGCGCAGCTGTACCGATTTTTCATCGGTAGCCGAGGCATGCCAGCGCAGCAGGAAAAACGGCACCTTTCCCAAATATGCTGAGCCCTTTTATTTACAGGCCAAAAGCTACAAAAAAAAAGAGGCGGTATCATTATGATACCGCCTCTTTTTGATGAATGCTAACGCTTATTTAAAACGAATATGTCAATCCACCGAAAACGTTGAAACCATTTACCTGATAGTATAAATAGCGGTTGTACTTGCTATTTAAAATATTATTGGCTTTTGCGAAAACTGAGAATTTATTATTAATTCTATAATCTGCACCTAAACCTAAATCAACAAAACCCTTTACGGTAACAATAGATTCAATTGCGGTATTAGGCACTAAGTATTGTAATGGATTAACCGGAGCAGCTGTATATACTTTAGCCTTCAAATCATCCTGAACCACCACGGCAGCATTAAAACTTAACTTTTTGTTGTAAGTATAAACGAAATTAGAACTTACCTTTAAACCCGGTTTAAACCATGAATAAGTCTCCTGAGCGGGTTTCCAATCGTCAAGGTTTAATTTTCCAGTCCATTTTAAAGCATCGCTCACTTGTACCGAAATTTCACCCTCTATTCCGGTGAGTTTAGTTTTACCGAAATCGTAAATCACATCGAATTTATTGAAGTCAGTAAAGTTGTTAACGAATAATGGCATATCATCAAATTGCTTCATATAAACCCTCGCTTTGTAGCCAAAACCAGGTCCACCCGTTCCTTTAATTCCGGCACTGAAACTTAATTTTTCTACAGTATTTTTGATCAGGATATTACTGTTTAACCATGGATTCTCATCTGTAAAACCTTTCAATGAGTTTCTGTTCACATCACCTTTCACTTCTCCAAAAACCTGTAAATAATCAGGAATTAGGGTAAAATCAGCCGTAACAGCAGGGAAGATTCTGGTGCTGCTGAAAGCGCCAAACTCCTGAACAAAATTAACACCTGCAGTAACTTTAGCACCTTTTACCTGTAAACGAATGTATGGATTTAAACGAAGCAGGTTATTGCCTACACTGGTCAAGGCATCTTTAGTACTTCCAAATTCAGTTGAGGCAGCTAAACCCAAATTGAATGAGCTGATGCGTTTATTCAAATAACCATTCAAGGTTAAATAACTTTCCTTCGCTTCAAACTTGTCTCCCCAAATATATCCATTGGCCTTTAGTGCATAACTCAAGGCATCCTGATCTTCAGTATAATTTTTTACCAGTTCACCTTCAAGCTCCACAAATGTTAAAGCCTGTTTTTGCGGATTTGGATTTAAGGTAGGTCTGGTATCGTCAATTCCATAGAAATAGGTACCGTTACGCTCTACATTAATCCGTCCGCTCACCGTATGCGCATCCATGATGCTGCGGCCAAAAACGCTCAGTTGTTGGTTACTGCTATTTTGCTTGTTCAAGCTTCCTTCCTGACTGAAGTGTTTGAAATATCCACCAAGTTGTAAAGCCTCATCCTTCCCCGTATTAAAATAGGCTTCACCAAGTAAAGTAGACTGAGAACCAAACGCACCTTTAACATAATTGTTAATTAAGATACTTTCCTTTTCCTCTGCTACGGCCTGTGCCTGTAATTTTTGGATATCGCTGTTTAATTCAAGCTTTCTATCGGTAATACTGTAATTAAGCTTAGCCTTATAAATTTTAACATCATCCAGGTTCGGGCTTCTTCTTAATTTCACAGCTTCGGCCAAAATTGGTTTGTACGGACGAACAACTTCAATTTCTTCGTTAACCACTGCTTTCTCCTCTGTCTTTTTTTCCTGTGCCTGCACAGTCATTAATCCGGCAGCTAAAAAAAACAGTGAGCTATATATATATTTAATTGACTTCATCATCTTACTTCTTCTGGTTTAATTTTTCTAGTTTTTCTTTGGCTGTAGGGATGATATCATCCTTGCCCTCATAATTATCAATGATACTTAACAGGGTACTTTTTGCCTGTAAGTTATCTTTCAAAGCAACATAGTTATCAGATAAAAGGATAAATGCTTTCGCTACCCAATAATCATAAGACGCCATATTGTTAACCAGGTCGAAACATGTTTTCGAAGATGTTTTATAATCACCTTTATTGTATTCTACCAATGCAAGGTTATACTTGGCTTCTGCTGCGGCAACCGTTTTCGTTTTTGCAACTACATTTTTAAATGCAGTTACCGCACTTGTAGTATCACCTTTTAACAAATAAGCCTTCCCAGAGAACAGACCAGAACTGTTTTTTTCTTCCTCAGATGCTTTTTCTGATTCTTTAGTCAGTTGCGCATATTTAAGCATATCATCAGGCATGTTTAAAGCCGTATAAGCTTTTAATAAGTTATTGATGGCAAAACTATAATGCGATTTATAATCTGTAGTGGTTTCTAATCGCTTTAAATAAACAATGGCTTCATTGTATTTTTTCTGATTAAGGAACAACTGAGAAATACTAACTAAAGAACGTTCTGTATAATCACTTGTCCAGTCATTCAAGATAAATTCATAATCAGGAATGGCCTCATCCGGACGATTTAGTTTTACCAATGATTCTGCCCTGATAAATTTAGCTTCCTTCTCATGAATTGATTTCGGGAATTTATCAAAGTAAGCATTAACCGCCTGGAAGGCTCCGTTAAAATCGCCTTTTAAATATAAGTTATTGGCTGCGGCAAAAATGATATTATCCTGCTCAGTATTAGAATAATTTCCAAGCGGAGTGGTATTTGCATAGGTAATGAAACCATTGGCGTCACCACGATCGATGTAAATGTTTTTGATAGATTCCATTGCCTGTTTAGACTCATCAACGGCAGGATATTCTGTTACTACCTTTTTAAATGACTCTAAGGCAGCATCATCCTGATCCTGATTATATTGAACCAAACCAATGGTTACCAAAGCTTTTGGTACATAACTGCTTCGCGGATATTTCGCTACCAAAGCCACTAAATCTGATTTTGATTTATCGAAATCGCCTTTGTTAAAGTAAGTGTAAGCGGTCTCAAAACCGGCATCATCAGCATAGTTTGAGTTTGGAAACTTCGCCAAAAGACTTTGCATGGTTGCAATTTTAGCATCGTATTGTGTTTCCAATCCCTGGATCATCCCTTTTTGAAAAGTGGCATAATCCTCAGAAGAAGTGTGTCTGCTGATGATTTTATTATAATTGCTCATCGCCTGACCATAACTCTTATTTACAAAATAAGAATCGGCTAAGCGGATCGTCGCATCATCTATGGTTTTCTGGTCTTTGTCATTTCCAGCTAAGAATTTTTCGAAATAATTAGCGGCTTTGCTGTATTTCTCATCTTCAAATGCAGCATAAGCCAATGCATAATTGGCAAAATTATAAACACCGGTTTTGTCGGCATCAGGCATTTTTAAGAACTTCTCAAAGGTAGAAACCGCTTCACCGAATTTACGCAGTTCATACATTGATTCCGCTTTCCAGTAAGTGTTTAAGGCATAGATTTCATTATCTTCAGGATATTTATCTGAACGCAAAAACATCGATAAGGCATTAGGGAAAGCCCTTTCATTATAGAATTCCAAACCGCGGAAATAGGTTACTTTTTGATAGGCTTCTCTGGCTTCTAGAGTTTTGTCAGGAATGGGTTCTAAAATATCAACTGCCGCCTGGTAATTTTTTGTCGTTAATAAAACTTCACCCAATAAGGTTTTAGCTTCATTGATTTTGCGTGATTTCGGAAATGCTTTTAAAAAACCCTGTGTGGCTTCCAAAGCTTGTTGGTGGAAATCCAGTTCATAACTTAACTTGGCATAGCTTAACCAGGCTTCTTCCTGAATGCCTTTATCAAAATCTAAACGTGAAGCCCTGAAGAATGCGCTTTGTGCTTTTTGTTTATTCCCCAGCTGGATAAAAGCTTTACCCAAGGTGTGCATGCCGTTTTGAAGATAGACATCATCAGTGTTTAGCTTTTCTAAAACCGCAACAGATTCTTTGTATTTTTTATTCTGAAAAAGGGAATAGCCATACTGATAAATGAACAGGTTGTTTTTGGTCTCGCTTTTATCTTTTGCATAAAATTCAGCAAAATATTTTTCAGCATTTTTAAAATCTGATTTTGCAAAATAAGATGCTGCCACCAAACTTAACATTTCAGGTTCGAACTGCTGTTTTGTTTTTTGAATCGATTCCAAAGCATAGCTGATCACATCATCATAGCGTTCATCCAGGTAATACATGGAAGTAATATAATAAGGATAACTTGCCTCATAAGTGGGTGAACCTTTCAGTTTCTCAAAATTTGCAAGGGCCGTTTTGTATTCCTTATTCAGGTAATTGATATAGGCAAAGTAGTAAGTAGCACTTTCCTGGTAATCACCTTCTTCTTTTTTAACCTGCTCAAATAAAGGTTCAGCTTTGTCGTACTGCTTTAATTCAAAATAAGAATAGCCTTGTTTAAACTGGTATTCGTTTCTTTGCTTCGCCGAAAGGGTAGAAGGATCTGTTTTTTCGAACCATTCTAAAGCTTTCTGATAATTTTTCTGACCAAAATAGGTTTTACCAACATAAAAATAAGCCAGTTTGGTGTTGGGGTTTAGCGGATAATCACGGATAAAAGCCTGAAATAAACTTTCTGCATCACTATTCGTTAATTCCAGCGCACAAACCGCTGCATAAAATTTTGCATTCTCTTTTAAAAGGGATAATTCTGCATTGCTCTCTGTTTGGGTAGAAGGTTTAAATCGTTGTTGCTCAACCAATTTAAACTGTTGTGCAGCCGCAGTGTATTTTTCTTTGTCTAATAATTCTAAGCCAGTTTGATAGTTTTTGTTGAGGTTTTGCACGGCACTAACCTGTGCGTACGAACTAAAACTTCCTGCCAAAAGTAGCGGAATTAATAAGTATCTTTTTTTCATTATGCTATATCTTTTTCATTGGTAATGATGCCTCGGTAACTTATTAACGCAAGCGTATTGGGCTACAAGGGTTCCATTGGTTTCAAATATGGTTGGTACTAAATTAGAAATAGTCTCGGTGTTTATCAACATAAGTAATTAACATCTGTTAATAACACACTTTAACGAAGGGTTTATTAAATTGGTATGGAAGAAATTAGAATGTGGAAAATTTTGGGCTTTTACGCTGTAATCATTATGCTGAATTTAATTCAGCATCTTACTTGCAAATACAGACCCTGAAATAAATTCAGGGTGACGGCTACCTACTAAGGACTTTAGACTTCGGACCATAGGACTCCAGACTAAAGACTCCCAACTCCAAACTTAACCCTGGCTGGCCAATAGATAAAGTACAGCCATTCTTACCGCTACACCATTTTCTACCTGTTCTAAAATGATGGATTGTTTGCTATCTGCAACATCACTGGTAATCTCTACACCACGGTTTATCGGGCCTGGGTGCATAACAATAATTTCTTTATCCAGGTTGTCCAAAATTTGTTTATTCAGGCCATACATCATGGCATATTCCCGTAAGGAAGGGAAATATTTTATATCCTGACGTTCTAACTGAATACGAAGCATGTTGGCCACATCACACCAGTTTAAGGCTTTGATGAGGTTATGTTCTACCTTAACGCCAAGTTGATGAATGTGTTTGGGAATTAAGGTTGTTGGACCGCAAACCATCACTTCGGCACCTAAGCGTTGCAGGCAAAGAATATTAGAAATGGCTACTCTCGAATGTAGAATATCACCAACAATTACAACCTTTTTTCCGGCAACATCACCTAGTTTCTGGCGGATGGAAAAAGCATCGAGCAGGGCCTGCGTAGGATGTTCGTGTGCACCATCGCCAGCATTTACAATTTGTGCCTTAACATGTTTGCTTAAAAATTGACCAGCACCAGCATAAGGATGGCGCATAACCACCATATCCACCTTCATCGAAAGGATATTGTTCACGGTATCAATCAGTGTTTCACCTTTACTTACCGAAGAGGAAGAAGCGGCAAAATTAACCACATCAGCAGAAAGTCGTTTTTCTGCCAGTTCGAAAGATAGTTTTGTTCTGGTAGAGTTTTCGAAAAAGATATTGGCGATGGTAATATCCCGAAGTGAAGGGACCCTTTTGATCGGTCTGTTAATCACTTCCTTAAAATTATCTGCAGTCTCGAAAATTAATTCAATATCATTCCGGTTAATATCTTTAATGCCTAAAAGATGTCGGGTTGATAGTTTGTCTGCTGCCATTTTCTATTATTGTTTTTTATCTGTGTATTATAATTTTATTAACTTTCAGATAGAGTTTCCATGCCAAAATACCCTCTGTAAAGCGTTTATACTTGTTTTGGCAAGGGCGGTTCAGATAATAAAATTACTTTGTCTTCTGCTCCTTCGCTTGCCCAGGTAACTTTAACCTGCTGAGAATTTAAGCTATCTACCACATGGCCGGTATAATCTGGCTCTATTGGTAAATGCCGGCTAAATCTGCGGTCGATTAAAACCAGCAATTCTACTTTTTCCGGACGACCGTAAGCCAATAAGGCATCAAGTGCTGCACGGATGGTTCTACCTGTCCAGAGTACATCATCAATTAGAATCACTTTTTTACCTTCGATAATGAAATCGATAGAATTACTGCTGGCAGTAACCAAACCATCTTTCCTGCGAAAATCATCTCTAAAAAAAGTAATGTCGAGGTTTCCCTTTAAAATTTTCTTGTTTTTAAGTATTTGCTGAAGTTCCTGATGAATCCGATCAGCCAAAAAGATGCCCCTTGGCTGGATACCAATTAAAACAGTATTCGAGAAATCGTCGTGGTTTTCAATTAATTGATGGCAAAGCCGCTTAATTGTAATCTGAATTTTTTGTCCGTCAAAGATTGTTTTCTTTTGCATTGAAGAAGGATTGGGCAAATATAGAAAAATGTTTTAAGGTTGAGAAGTTGAATTTGAAAAATAGCTGATCGTTAAATCCAGATGTCGTTTTCTGCAGTTAAAATAAGTGGTTTATCGCCAGTAATTAATATGGTATGTTCATGTTGGGCAACAAATCCGCCCTTATTTCCAATAAGTGTCCAACCATCTTCCTTGGTTTCAGCAATGCTGGATGCCGTTGAAATGAATGTTTCTACTGCCACAGTAGTATTTTTTCTAAACCTGTCGAAATTATAACGATCATAGAAATTGGCAATTTCATGAGGTGCTTCATGCAGGCTCCTGCCTACGCCATGTCCGGTTAAATTTTTAATGACCTTGAAACCTGATTTTCTGGCTTCAGTTTCAATTAAACGACCAATTTCTGAAATTTTAACTCCCCCTTTTATCTGATTAATTGCTTTTTTAAGAATGTTTTTAGAAGCATCAACTAATAATTGGTGTTGGTGTAAATCTTCACCTAAAACAAAAGAACCACCATTATCAGACCAAAAGCCATTCAATTCAGCAGATACATCTACATTCACTAAATCACCTTCTTTTAATATTTTATGAGCTGAAGGGATACCATGTGCGACTTCGTTATTTACACTAATGCAAGTCCATCCGGGAAATTGATAAGTTAATCTGGGTGCAGATTTGGCACCTAAATCTTGTAATATCTCACCACCAAAATCATCTAGTTGTTTAGTAGAAATACCCGGTTTTGCAAAATTTCGCATTTCCTTAAGCGTATAGGCAACTGCTTTGCTTACGCGTTTCATTCCTAATAATTCCTCTTCTGTAGTGATTGACATAGGCTTATTTTTTTTGCTAAAAATAGCGTTTTAGCTTATAATCTAATAAATTGAATAGCTTTGTGACAATGATATCGAAAAATCCGGTAATTTTTTTTGATGGTGTTTGTAATCTCTGTAACGCATCCGTACAGTTTGCCATTAAACGCGATAAGGAGAATATTTTTAGGTTTACGGCTTTACAGGGAGAATATGCAAAAAAGACTTTGCCTCAGTTTAATATAGATTTAAATAAAATTGATTCGATTGTGTTGGTGGAAAATAAAGAACTCTACACTAAATCATCTGCAGCTTTAAGAATCGCACGCAAGTTAAATGGATTATGGCCCATGCTCTATATTTTCATCATCATTCCAAAATTTATTAGAGATTGGGTTTATGATCTTATTGCTAAAAACCGCTACAAGTGGTGGGGAAGGCAGGAGAGCTGCTGGGTGCCTACAGCTGAATTAAGGCAAAAATTTTACGATTGATTTTGCTCTTGATTGTTTCTTGGTTTCCAAAGCCAGAGTGTTAAAATTACAAGTGGAATGGAGATGCTCAGGGCAATTACAATAAATATACTGCGTTGTTTCAAAATATCTGCTTCATCTGTAATGAAAATATTAACGGTTTCTTTTAAAACAAATAAGGTGAGGATGGTGCAAACGACTGCAAATATTTTACGCATGATTAAAATTTAAGCAAAGATTGCATAATTTTTTAAAAAGATTTACCATAAAGCAAAAATCTATAGGGAGATGTTAAATTGATGGCGGTTTTATTTTATGAGAATATTAATCAGCTGTTTTTACTTCCACTAAATTTTGTAATTCGGCTGCTGAAAAAAGGCGATAATGTATTTTGAAAGTTTTTTGCAGCGGTGTTTCCAATGAAAACCCACCAACACCGAAGCCATCTAAAACATCTAGTGTAAAATGAGAGAATTTCCAATATTCAAATAAATCTCGATCTACCCAAAACTCACAACCTTCTACTTCGCCTAAACAAACATCTCTCATGCGTAAATAGTAGCCACCTTTTTCAAAGCATTGGGGTTGAGTACCTTCGCAGCATCCTCCGGCTTGATAAAACATCAGTTCGCCATGCTTTGCTTTTAGCGTTGCAATCAGGTCTTTTGCTTCTTCTGTACTATCGATTCTGTTAACCATAATGATGTGTTTAAGCTTTTAATCATAAACCGCAGCTGAGATTTTGCTCAACTGCGGCATTGATATTACCAACGGGGGAATTTTAGAAGAAGCCTAATTTATTTTTATCATAAGAAATTAACATGTTTTTAGTTTGGCGGTAATGTCCTAACATCATTTTATGGTTTTCTCTACCTACGCCAGATTGTTTGTACCCTCCGAAGGGTGCTCCTGCTGGATAGGAATGGTATTGGTTTACCCAAACACGTCCGGCGTGAATGGCTCGTGGAATCTGATAAAGTTCATGTGCATCTCTGGTCCAAACGCCTGCACCCAAGCCATAAAGCGTATCATTAGCAATTTCAATGGCTTCTTCTACTGTTTTAAAGGTCGTAACGGCTAATACAGGTCCGAAAATTTCTTCCTGGAAAATTCTCATTTTGTTATGGCCTTTGAAGATGGTTGGTTTGATGTAATAGCCGGTTTCCAATTCGCCTTCCAGCTTATTTACTTCGCCGCCAGTTAATACTTCTGCACCTTCCTCTTTTCCTAATTTGATATATTGAGCAATCTTTTCGTATTGAATTTTTGAAGCTTGTGCACCCATCATCACGGTTGGGTCTAAAGGACTACCGATTTTGATGGCTTCGGTTCTTTCAATTACTTTTGCTATAAATTTTTCATAAATGTCTTCCTGAATCAACAAACGTGATGGACAAGTACAGATTTCGCCTTGGTTTAAGGCAAACATTACCGCGCCTTCTACAGCTTTATCCAAAAAAGCATCATCTTCATCCATGACTGAACTAAAGAATACATTAGGCGATTTACCACCTAATTCTAAAGTTACAGGAATAATATTTTCAGTTGCATATTGCATCACCAATCTGCCAGTAGGCGTAGAGCCTGTGAATGCAGCTTTGGAAATTTTTGGATTGGTAACCAAAGCACGACCTAATTCGGCACCAAAACCATTCACTACATTTATAACACCTGGAGGCAATAAATCGCCAATCAACTCCATTAAAACCATAATAGAAATTGGCGTACTTTCTGCAGGTTTCAGTACTACACAGTTACCTGCGGCCAGCGCAGGAGCCAGCTTCCAGATTCCCATTAAAAGTGGAAAGTTCCATGGAATGATTTGGGCCACCACACCTATAGGCTCGTGTACGATTAGCGAAACGGTATTGGCATCCAATTCTGAAAGTGATCCTTCTTCTGCTCGGATTACTCCTGCAAAATATCTAAAGTGATCAATGCCCAAAGGTAAATCAGCTGCCAAGGTTTCTCTAACGGCTTTTCCGTTATCTATGGTTTCAACGGTAGCAAGGTATTCTAAATTATCTTCCATGCGTTGCGCAATCTTATTTAAGATAATACTGCGCTCTGTTGATGAGGTTTTACTCCAGGTTTTGAAGGCTTCATATGCAGCATCAACTGCAAGTTCTAAATCCTCTTTTGTGGAGTGCGCTGCTTTGGTGAAAACTTTTCCATCGATAGGGGAGATATTATCAAAGTAAGCACCTTTTACAGGTGGAACAAATTTACCTCCTATGTAGTTGTAGTAGTGTGACTTAAATGATGGTCTTTCTATTAAATTTGCCATAATTATATTTTTTAAGGTTGAAAAATATCATCGATATTTTAAAAGATTTTTCATTCTGTTAAAATTATCCATCATACCTTTCGTGACTAAAAGATTTGGTTATAGCAAACCTAATGGCAAACCTGCTTGTAGAGGTAGTATAATTGCATCAAGTAATAGCATTATTGTTGCAGTATATGTAACCTTTGTGAAATACTTATCGATATATTTGAGTAATAGCAAAGCGCTCTAACCAAAATCTTTATCGTTATGCCACATGTATTAGACCAGGTCAGTTTAAGTAAAACTGAAAAATTACAAACATTAGTTGAAAACAGAACTTCATATACTTTATCACATTGCGAATTAAGCGTATTTGAAACCTATGCCGAATCTTACCTGGTGCCACTAACTTTTAATGATTTCGTGATTACCAGTATGCTGCGAGGCAAAAAGGTAATGCACCTCTTTGACAAAAAAGGATTTGATTATTTTCCAGGACAAACGGTGATTGTTCCGCCTTCAGTAACCATGAAAATTGATTTTCCTGAAGCAAGCCAACTCAGCCCAACGCAATGTATAGCATTGGCTATCGATCAGGATCAGATTAAAAAAACAATCGCTTACCTGAATGAATTTTTTCCTAAAGAGGGAAGCAATGAAAAGTGGTTATTAAATTACGATGAATATCATTTTTACAACAATCAAGAAATTGCCTATCTCATTAATAAAGTGATCAGAATTTGTTCAGAAGGTGCAAAAGAGAAAGATGTACTGGCAGATTTAACTTTGAAAGAACTCCTGGTTAGGATTATGCAAACGCAAAACCTTAAAGCTATTGGTGAGGAGACCTATAATTTAAATCAAAATCCATTGGCTTTTGTAATGAATTATATTAAATCAAATTTAAGCGAGAAAATTAGTATCAAGAGTTTAAGTGATAAAGCTTGTATGAGCAAAGCAAGTTTTTACAGGTTGTTTAAACGGGAGTTAGGCATTAGTCCGAATGATTTTATATTAACTGAAAAAATAAATAGAGCGAAGGTTCTATTGGCTCAATCTGGTGCAAAAGTAGCTTCAATTAGTTATGAATTAGGATTTAATGATGCCAATTACTTTATCAGAACTTTTAAGAAGGTTGTTGGGATGACACCTGGTACTTATCAATTACAAATTGCAAAACAGCTCATTCATTAATTTTCGAGATATTTTTTGGAATAAGTGATACCCATCAAATCATAGCGTTTAAATTGAGTTCTCAACCTTTTTTGAAAATCGGGATAATTTCTTTTTTCTCTAGGGCTCCATAAAACTTCGCTCAAGGCATCTAATCGCGGAAAGAGCTGGTATTGAACTTTCGCTGGATTAGTAATATACTCACTCCATAAACAACCTTGGCCGCCCCAAATGTATTTAGCCTGTTCATTGTTTAATTCAGCAGGTATTGGTTCGTAATTGTAAACATTAATAAGCAAAGAGGCTTTACCTGCCGTTAAACTGTCTTCTTTAATAAATTGAGCATGGTTAAAGTAAAGTTTATCTTCTGGCGTCATAATGGCTTTATGTTGTTGCTTAGCAGCTTCCATACCGCCTTTTTCTCCTTGCCAGCTCATCACTACGGCATTTGGAGCCAATCCACCCTGCAAAATCTCGTTCCAGCCGATAATGGTTTTACCTTTACTGTTCACAAATTTTTCCATTCTTCTAATGAAATTACTTTGTAACTCACTTTCATTTTTTAATCCGTTCGCTTTAATAATTTGTTGAGAAACCTCAGATTGTTTCCACCAAATTTTAGATGCTTCATCGCCACCGATGTGGATATAGGGTGAGGGAAATAATGCCATCACTTCCGTTAAAACATTTTCGAGAAATTTAAAAGTAGTATCAGAAGCTTGAAGTACATTGTTATACTTATTCATCATACCCCAGGTTTGGGCAACTTCATATTTTTTATTAGGTTCAGTGCCAAGTTCTGGATAAGCTGCTAGTAGAGCCATACTGTGGGCAGGCATTTCTATTTCAGGAATAATGGTGATGTAACGTTTAGCGGCATAATCAACTACTTCTTTAATTTGTTCCTGGGTGTAAAAACCACCGTAGCGAATCTCATCAGTTTTAATCTTGGCATCCTTTGGTGTAATTTTTACTTCTGATGGCAATACTTGATATTTTATATTTTCATTTCCTTTTCCAGGCCACAAGCCAATAATGCTACCATCTCTCCAGGCACCTATTTCAGTCAGTTTTGGATATTTTTTTATTTCGATTCTCCATCCATGATCATCAGTTAAATGCCAGTGGAAATAATTCATTTTATGAAGTGCTAAGTAATCAATATATTGCTTTACAAAAGCCACATCGAAAAAATGCCGACTCACATCCAAGTGCATTCCGCGGTAATCAAAACGAGGATAATCGACAATAGAAACGGCATGGATTTGAATAGGAAAAGCTTTACGGGAATACGGTAACAATTGAATTAAAGTTTGGATGCCGTAGAAAATTCCTTTTGGAGATGAAGCACTGACTCTGATTTGTTTATCGTCTGAAGAAAGCTCATACCGATCTGGATTTACGGTTTTGATCGCGTTTATTTCCAGTTTGATGATGTTACCTTTTTTATTGAAAGTACTATCTCCGCCGATTACGATTCCATAATATTTTAAAAGATAATTTTTGAAAAATTCAACGCTGTTATTTAAGGAATCTGGCGCAATAATCTGAGTATTGTTATCTATTGTGAAGGGTGATAGAGTAGTATTTAATGTCAGTTTTACAGGCTGAGGAATAATGTTTACTTGCTGAGCAGAAATTTTCAAAGCAAAAGCAGTCAATAAAAACAGGAGTATAATTTTCTTTATCATAGGGTTGTTTTCCTTTTCAAAAGTAATAATTTCAAACGTATGAATATTTAAACCTATAAGGTTTTTAAAACTTTATAGATTTTGCTGCAAAAAAAATCCCGATAACTTTCGCTATCGGGATTAAATTTATCAGTTAAAAAGAACTAGCCTTTTTTAGCTTTGCTTTCTTCGCCTTCTAATTGCGATTTCAATTGAGCCAATACGTCTAAATCTCCTAAAGTAGATTTCTCTACAGAATCTTTAACTTTTTTAACCGCAGTTACAGCCGCTTTAGCTTCTTTCTTTTTAGCATTTCTTTCTTCTGCTACAGCTTCAGCTTTAACTTCTTCCCAAATACGAGCGTGAGAAACAACGATGCGTTTAGCTTCTTTGTTAAACTCGATGATTTTGAAGTCGTTAGTTTCTTCAGCTTTAACTGAAGTACCATCTTCTTTAACCATGTGTTTAGTTGGTACGAAACCTTCTACACCATATGGTAAAGCAATCACAGCACCTTTATCCGTTACTTTAACAACAGTACCTTGGTGAACTGAATCTAAAGTAAAGATCGTTTCGAAAGTATCCCAAGGGTTTTCTTCCAATTGTTTGTGACCTAAGCTTAATTTACGGTTATCAACGTCTAACTCTAAAACAACTACATCTAACACATCACCAACTTTAGTGAATTCGTTAGGGTGGTTTACTTTTTTAGACCATGATAAGTCAGAGATGTGGATTAAACCATCAATACCTTCTTCGATTTCAACAAAAACACCGAAGTTAGTCATGTTTTTAACAGTAGCCTGGTGCTTGCTTCCCACAGGGAATTTAGCAGCTACTTCTTGCCATGGATCATTAGATAATTGTTTAATACCTAAGCTCATTTTGCGTTCGTCTCTATCTAAAGTTAAAACTTCAGCTTCGATCTCATCACCTACTTTTAAGAATTCTTGTGGATTTCTTAAGTTTTGTGACCAGCTCATTTCAGAAACGTGTATTAAACCTTCAACACCTGGGATGATTTCTAAGAAAGCTCCGTAATCTGCAACAGTTACGATTTTTCCTTTTACTTTAGAACCAACAGCTAAGTTAGCATCTAAATTCTCCCAAGGGTGTGGAGTTAATTGTTTTAAGCCTAAAGCAATACGTTTTTTCTCATCATCAAAATCTAAAACAACCACGTTGATTTTTTCATCTAATGATAATACTTCTTTTGGATGCTCTATGCGGCCCCAAGAAATATCAGTAATGTGAAGTAAACCATCAACACCACCTAAATCGATGAACACACCGAAATCAGTAATATTTTTAACAGTACCTTCTAGTACTTGTCCTTTTTCTAATTTAGAAACGATTTCTACTTTTTGGCTTTCTAAATCGTCTTCAATTAACACTTTATGAGAAACGACAACGTTTTTAAACTCATGGTTAATTTTAACAACTTTAAATTCCATTGTTTTACCCACGTATACATCGTAATCGCGGATAGGTTTAATATCAATCTGAGATCCTGGTAAGAAAGCCTCAACGCCCATGATATCAACAATTAAACCACCTTTAGTACGGCTCTTAACGAAACCATTGATGATTCTATCATTTTCAAGCGCCTCATTAATTGCTTCCCATGATCTTTGGGTTTTTGCTCTTTTGCGGGAAAGGATCAACTGACCGTTAGCATCTTCTGGTGCTTCAACGAAAACGTCAACTGAATCGCCGATTTTAAGATCTGGTGTATCACGGAATTCTGAAGTAGAAACTAAACCGTCTGATTTAAAACCAACGTTTAATACTACATCTTTGTTGTTAATTGAAACAACAATACCGCTGATGATTTCACCTTTAGTGATCTGATTGAATGTTCCGGCATACATATCTTCAAACTTTTTACGGTCTGCATCATTGTAATTACCGAAAACTTTTTCATCTGCATCCCAGTCGAAATCTTCGGTTGGTGTTGCTAATGATGATTTGATCGATTCGATCGAAACTGAATCAGCTTCTGATTCAATAGTTTCTTTTTCAGTCAGGCGTCCGCCTTCTCCCTGAAGTTCAGCTGTTTTAGCTGCTAATTCTTTTTCTGCTACTTGTTTTTTAGCCATTAATTAATTATCTCCTTTTTTCCCTATTTAGGGACTGCAAAGGTAAAAATTTTTTAATTAATAGAAAAGATTTTTTTAATAAATGTTGCTGATTTTTAGGTTATTAAGATTCTACATTCATCATGCTAAATTTATTTCAGCATCTAATTTGTATAATTCAATAATATGAATGTGATTTTTCTCAATTATTTAGAAATGAGTGTGCGTTAATTCTTTGGACGCAACAGTCCCATTATTGCTAATAGTCCTCGCTGTGCTATATGCTATTCGCTCTAACGGGTTTAAATTGATAAATATGCAAAGCAGAAAAGTTATCCTGATATTTCTTTTAATAGCTCAAGAAGCTCCTTATCAGAAATGTTATCTTGCTCAGATTTATCATAAATGGAAAGTAGATAAACTGTGGACTCAGTGATTATAAAGTTTGTAATAACTCGGGCTCCGCCTGATTTGCCTTTACCTTTGGATGTAATTGCAATTCGAATTTTAAAGCAGTTTTTGCCAATAGGAGTACCTATCGCGGGGTTTTTTTCTAAGTCATCGAATAAGACAGCTAAATCTGCCTTTAGTGAATGATATTTCTTTGAAAGTTTTTTAAGCTACCTTCTGAAACTAGGAACTGCTATAACAGCATAATTCATCAAGCAGCTGCTTTGCTGATATTCCTTCCAATTTACCCTGCTTGATCAATTTAAGTTCTTCAACGGCTTTTTTTATTTCTGCTATTAAAAGATCCTTAGGCTCAATAATTTTTTTAGCTTTAACATAAGGAATGCTATTCAGCACATCCAATAAATAAGATGCTTTGTGATCTGGAATCTCTAATAATACTTTCATAATACCAAATATACAAATTTTATAGCCCTACTTCTTTGTAAAAGTTCCCCTGGTAAATCCTTCTCCAACCAAGGTTTGTTCATCTCTAATCAATAGTAAGATCATATTTTGCTGATCATAAAGTTTGATCATGTCTCCTTCAATAACATACTTTGCTTTAAAAGTAGAATCCGTGTAAGTGTCTTTCACTAATACAGAATCCTGAGTGCCGAAATCGAAGGTTTTATATTGTGTATCACTATCGCTGACATATGTTCCTGAAACTTTTTTTGGCTGTATAAAAGTAACAAAGCAAAAATAAACAACCACCAGAACTACTATTGCAGAAATACCAATTAGTATTTTATTCTGATTGGAATATTTAAAGATAAAATAAAGGATAGTGCCAAAAACCAGTGCAACTATAGCGAAAAGAATAATATTAGAATAATCTTTAGCAATTTTTGGTACTTCAACAGAAACACCTGTTTTTGCAGCAGCAGGTTTAGTAATTGGCGAAACCCTAACCAAAAATGACTTACTTACCCAACCTTCGCCATTACTTACTTTAATTTTAAAATAACTGGCATTCGTTGAATCAATTACAGCCACATTTTCATTTTCAGGTAAATATCCGGTTATCTTACTTTTAGCATCAGCCCTTTCCCTTACTCTCAGGTTATCGGTAGTTACCCGATAAATCACATCTGCTGTAGAACTGGTTGTTGCATTTGGTGCAGGCGCATTCGCTTGAGGTACTGCTGGTTTTGTAACTGAAGTTTTTTGAATAAAATCTTTACTTGCCCAGCCTTCACGGTTTTTTATTTTAACCTTATAGAATTTCGCATTCGTGGTGTCTATAACCTCAACCTTTCCATTTTGCATAATAGAGCCTATAACCTTACTTTTAGGGTTATTGGTTTCCCTAACCCGTAATTCATCAGCCGTTACACGATAGGTATCCTGAGCAATAACACGCGTGGAGAAAACAAAAAGGGCAATTAATATAAAGAAAATTCTATTCATCATGATGTGATTATGCAATTAGTTTAAGGGTGATTGGGTAATGGCGCAAAGCGCAAACATCGTGCTAAGCAAGTCAAAATTAGAAAATACTTTTAATTAGGCATAGAAAACAGTTAAAATGTCGTCTCGCTACCAACTTCCCCCGGTGCCACCGCCGCTACTGCTACCACCACCCCAGCTACTGGAGGAAGACGAAGAACTGCTGCTACTGCTAGATGAAGAAGACCCCGATGATGAATTGGATTTCACCAACATGGCCAAAGTTATCCACCTAATAAACTCAGTCTTTTTACAGAAACTACACTCATTAATGATTTTGGCTTGTCCTTCATGGCTATAAGTTGCAGATTTAGTCGTAATTTTTTTATTTAGTTGGTAAGTTCTAAATCCGCAAGTCGGACACTCCAAAAATTTGTCAAATTCTTCAGCAGGCCACTGTTTTATAATATGTTCTGTTTTACCCTTATTTTCCCAAATGTCGTAATCATAAACCTTCTCCTTTTCTTCTTTACGTTGGCCGGGTGTTAAATAAGGCGTTCCCTCTATGTTAATATCCCTATCAACACGGGTCATCTCCTCATTTTTGCTATCCAGAACAGGCTTAAAACGATCATTTGTTTTAGCACTCTTGATTAGATGTCTGATGATGGTAATAATGATAAGTGGAGAAAAAAAGACCAGCCACCAGTTTTTCTGATGAAAAGCCTTAACTGCATTAAAGAAATTTTTATCGTCCTGATGTTGATTTCTGATGGAGGCAATAAAAAACAAATACCTGAAGAAAAGCATGATGGACAAAATAAAAAAAACAATAATGGGTATTTGGGCTAGTTTTACTTTTTCAATAAGATCAAACCCTCCAAAAAATACAATGGCGAATACTAAGACAAAACTAAAAATAATAAAGCCAGCACAGCCTTTTATAAGCGCAGGATCATAACTTTCCTGTTTTGAAGATTTTGATTTCTTTTCCTTATTAGATTGTTTGTCTACGATTTTAAAAACAGCCCAAAAGCCTAAAATGATAAGCAGCATAGGGAGCCAAAACTTTTCCAATGAACTGTTGCTATCTTTTTGCGTGAAAAACTGATTCAGTTCCGATTTGTTCTCCGGATTCAAAATAATGATCCCGATAGCCTCTATTGTATTAATAATGCCTTTGCCAAAATCATTTTCTCTAAAGGCAGGGAGTAAATTTTGCTCTGCAATATGCTTTAACTTTACATCTGGCAAAACACCTTCTACACCGGTGCCTGTAATAAACCGATATTTCCGCCTGTCTTTTGCAATGAAGAGCAATAAGCCGTTATTGGCAGTTTTGGAGCCAATTCCCCAGGTATTAAAAAGCTCAAAAGCAAAATCAAAGTCTTCCTGATCATGGTTGAAATCATTTACAATTACAACAGCCATCTGAACATTGGTTTTGCTTTCAAATTCAGATATGGTGCTATTGATTTGTAGAATATCTTGAGGCGATAATATTTTATCGGGGTTACTTACCCAGCCACCATCTTGTTTTTTCGGATCAGGTATTTCAGCTATTGTATATGCTTTTTGCCCTAAAGCAATTGTCGTTATAAATAAGAATAAAAGGAGAATAAAGTGTCTAATCAAAGAATGGATTAAGCGCATCATTTATCTAACAATAAATAGATCAAAATTATTTTTCTAGTAACTGATTAACTACCTGATCAAGTTTCGTTTTATTTTTCAGATAAGGTTTCAGGTCAAAAAGTTTAACAGTTTTAAATTCTATTGGATGACTTTCACTTTGAAGGGAGATATAGCCGGATTTTAAAGGGGTGCCATCAATTTTTATTTTTGGATCGTAATTAGAAACATTATCACCGCCAATTTTTGGTTTGGTGTATTCTAGCACTACCTCTTTATTAATGATGTGTTTAATTACAGAGTCTCCTAGCACCAGAAATTCTGCAGTGACCCATTGATCTCCGGAATAAGTTTTCGACTTTGAATCTAAGCAATGATCGGTAAACAATTTGCCTTGATAATTAATCAGCGTGCCGGGTGTACAAACATTACTGGTATGCCGTAAATGTTCGCCATCGCCACCTAAAATCTGTGCTTCAATAGAAATGGGAAAGTCCTGGTTTTTTAACATCGTTGCCGGATCCTGACAATGCAGCATGGCACCGCTATTACGAAGTGCCCAACCTTCACCGCCCTTGGCCTGGTTACCAACAAACCGATAAGTTACTTTTAATAAATAAGCAGAAAAAGGCTTTTTATAAAAGATATGGCCATATTGTTGGTCAAATCCCTGATAACCATCATAACTTACTTTTATTAAGCCATTTTCTACCCGAAAGGTATTGGCGTAGTTTTCTCGATAGTTATGCTTGGAAATTTTGATATTCCAGTCTTTTAAATCTTTACCATTAAAAAGATTAATCCAGCCTTTTTGGGCCTGGGCATTAAAATTTAAACAAATAAGAAAACTAAACAGGAGTGGGGCATATATTATTTTCATAGCGGCTTAGTGGTTAGCTGCTAAAAATATGCATTTTTTTGTTTTCCAGGAAATAGTGTTCAGTTGGCAATTTTAAGTTACCAACTTGTAGTTACCAATTAAAAAGGCATCATCAAAAGCACTAACTTCTAATCTACTCCAACAACTAACCAACTTCCTCTATCTTATCGATCCAACAAAGGCTCTACTCTTCCTATGGCGAAAGCCAGTTGCTCATCCTGGGTTAAATTGGTATTGTCTAAAATGATGGCATCATCAGCACGTACTAGCGGACTCTCCTTACGGGTGGTATCTGCATAATCACGATGTGCCAGATTTTCAAAAACTTCTTCCAGGGTAGTTTGGTTGTTGCCTTTGCTCTCTAATTCCTTAAACCTGCGTTCAGCCCGGATTTTTGGATCAGCAGTCATAAAGAACTTTAACGGTGAATTTGGGAAAACAGTGGTGCCGATATCGCGGCCGTCCATTACAATACTTTTTGATTTACCCATCCGCTGTTGCTGTTTTACCATTTCATGGCGAACAATTTTATGCGCAGATACTTCACTCACATTTTGTGAAACAGGCATTAAACGAATCTCATCAGAAACCTCTTCTCCATTTAAAGTGATGTGTGATTCGTAATCTCTTGAATGAAAGTTTAATTCTATATGTTGTAGTGCATCGGCAACAGCTGAGTCATCACTCACGTCAATGTTGTTCCTCAAAAAATATAGGGTAACCGCACGGTACATGGCCCCGCTATCAACATAAATAAAACCTAATTTTTTAGCCAATGCCTTAGCTAATGTGCTCTTTCCGCAGGATGAATAGCCATCAATAGCTATAACCAAGTTCTTCTTCATTCTTTTACAAAGGTAAAAAAAGCCAATTGACTTACTAACTTTTTTTAGAAGGCTAATCTTTATACTTTTGTAACATGTTACCCACCAGAGAAGAAATTTTAAAATCGGTTGCCTTTAAAACCTCCAGAAGTGGGGGAAAGGGTGGGCAAAATGTTAACAAAGTGTCGAGCAAGGTTGAATTGATTTTCGATTTAGCTGCAAATCATTATCTCAGTGATGAGGAAAAAACGTTACTAAAATCTCGGCTGGATAACAAGCTGGATAGTGAAGGTTTACTTCATATTGTATCGCAGGAAGATCGTAGCCAACTTTTAAATAAGGAGAAGACAGTTGCAAAACTAATTGAACTTCTCAAAAACGCTCTTCGTATTCAGAAGAAGAGAAAGCCAACTAAAATTCCTAATGCTAAAATTCAAAAGCGCCTACAAAATAAAACCCTTATCTCTTATAAAAAAGAAAGCCGTAAAAAACCGTCTTTTGATTGAATTTAGGGTTTTATCTCTATGGTTGTACCAATTTTTACTGCTCGGTATAGCTCATCTATTTCACTATTAGTTAAAGCCATACAACCATTCGTCCAGTCAAAAAATCTTTGAAACTTGCCGATAAAACTAAGATGATTTCTGATTCCGTGTATTTTGATATCACCACCAGGAGATTTATTAAGCCTTTTGGCTTTGACAATATCTTGTTGATTTGGATAGGATACACCTAAGTTTTTATGATAGCCACTATTTGGATTTTTAGCGTTAATGGTGTAAATGCCTTCAGGTGTTTTTTCATCTCCTTCTATTTCTTTATGCCCTAAAGGATGATCGCCAAGCGAAATCTGATAAGTTTTAATCAGTTTATTTTTGGAATAAGCTAGAAGTTTTCTGTTAGATTTCTGGATAACAAGATAGTCTACTTGAGTATTTAATGGAAGTTTTTCTTCGGGGTATAAGTTGTAAAATGCAGAACAGACTATTAAAAAGGCGATTATCAAAATTATTTTTTTTCTCATAGAAAATAACCTGTAAAGTGATTAATTTATTCAAAAATTTCCATAAAATATTATAGGCTTCCAAACCGATAATACAAACTCAAGCCGCCATAATTCTGTGCTTTAGCCACACTCTTAACCTCCTTGGTTTTGAAAATGATATTAAAATCTGCAGTAAATCTTTTTGAACTGTAATTTATGCCAAATTGCTGTTCAAAAACTATTGGTTTTATATCGAAAGTAACCGGACTATTGTTATTAAATAAACTGCCTTGGATGGTAGCATCATAAACCACAACATTCAGTTGCGGTTTGGCATAGAAGAAAAGTTCAGATTTATTTAAGGCTGCTGTTTTTGAGTCACCTATCACCGCATTATGATAAGCACTATTAAACAACTGGTTTAATCTTCCAGCTCTAAATAAAATTGATGTACCTAAGCCGGAAAATGTAGCGCCTAAGTTTGCAAAACCCTGGCCACTTAAATCAACTATATTATCGGTAGATCGTACCAAAAGCTTACTGTAGTTTGCGGCAAGGTTAACAGCGAATTCATTTTTAATTTGATATTCCCATCCGGCAGGGGTATAAAAGCCAACTGTTTTATGCAAGAATTTTTGCGCATCCTGTGCCAGTGAATTTGGTCCAACGGTTCCAATTTCTACACTGGTTTTCAAAACACTTTCATTTTTATAAAATACAGAATAAGCAGCACCGGCATATAAATAACCAGCAAATGGTCTGTCTTGATCTTCTTTTTTAGCTACCTGTCCCCAATATGGGGTATACATTTTCTGACCGGCAGAAATTTCATAGGTTTTCTTTTCTATTTTTTTTGAAAACTTTGCTGGATCTATCGCCCTTCGAAAATAAAGGAATAATCCATTGGTATAATAGCGGTCGTTTAAGGTAGCTAAGTAAGCATCATTTTCGGTTTTAAAACCAAATTCATTTTTGAAAGACTGACTAAAACCAGTTATGCAGATGAAGCATAGGATAGCGGTGGCGAAAAATAATTTCATAAAAAAGCCCGGATGATTACCCGGGCCATAAATGTATTTATTGTTATTGAATTTTCGAAAGATCATCCAAAAGATTTACCATTTAATTGACAATCGGAGCAGCTTTAATACTCAAGTCTAATGGTTTTTTAACCTTATTTTTTGTTAAAGCCAATTCTATTACCTCACTCATTTCACTTACGTAATGAAAAGTAAGGTCCTTGATATAGCTCTCTTTGATCTCTAAAATATCTTTTCGGTTACTTTTACAAAGGATAATTTCCTTAATATTTGCTCTTTTGGCAGCCAGGATTTTTTCTTTAATTCCGCCAACAGGCAAAACTTTACCCCGCAAGGTGATTTCACCAGTCATGGCTAAATGTTGTTTTACCTTACGTTGTGTAAATACTGATGTTAGTGCTGTTAACATGGTTACACCTGCTGAAGGTCCATCTTTAGGTGTTGCACCTGCAGGCACGTGAACATGAACATCCCAATGATCAAACAGGGCATAATCAATACCGAATTCTGCAGCATGTGCACGTAAGTAAGCCAGCGCAATCACTGCCGATTCTTTCATGACATCTCCGAGGTTACCCGTTAAAGTTAATTTACCTTTACCCGGACTTAAGCTGGATTCAATAAATAAAATATCGCCACCTACACTTGTCCAGGCCAAACCAGTAACCACACCTGCTACTTCATTGCCTTCATATAAATCTTTATCGTAAATTGGTGCACCTAAAATGCGTTCAACATCTTCATTGGTTAAAGTTACATTGTATTCTTCTTCCATAGCTACCTTAGTAGCCACACCACGCACTAAAGAACCTATTCTCTTTTCTAAACCACGTACGCCAGATTCACGGGTATAATCTTCAATTACCTTTTCAATTAGCGCAGGTTTAAGATTAATATGTTTGTTTTCTAAGCCGTGATTTTCTTTTTGTTTTGGCAAAAGATATTTTTTAGCGATCTCAATCTTTTCTTCAATCGTGTAGCCATTTACCTCAATAATTTCCATACGATCCAATAATGCTGGTTGTATAGTACTTAATGAATTTGCTGTTGCGATGAATAAAATATTAGATAAATCATAATCCATTTCTACATAATGATCATAGAAGGCATTATTTTGTTCAGGATCTAAAACCTCAAGTAAAGCTGAAGATGGATCGCCACGGTGATCGGTTCCAACCTTATCTATCTCATCTAAAACAAATACAGGATTATCTGCACCTGCTTTTTTGATTGATGAAATAATACGACCAGGCATTGCACCAATATACGTTTTACGGTGACCACGAATTTCTGCTTCATCACGAATGCCACCTAAGGCCATTCTGACATATTTACGGCCTAAAGCTTTTGCTATAGATTTTCCTAATGAGGTTTTACCAACACCCGGAGGGCCTACCAGACATAAGATTGGCGCCTTCATATCACGCTTAAGCTTTAGTACAGCCAGGTATTCAACGATACGTTGTTTTACTTTTTCTAAGCCAAAGTGATCTTTATCCAGAATACGTTGTGCTCTTTTTAAATCAAAATTATCCTTTGTAAATTCACTCCATGGCAAATCCAGTATCAATTCAAGGTAATTCAATTGAACAGAGTAATCTGGAGCAGCCGGATTCATCCGTCCTAATTTATCTAGCTCTTTATCAAAGTGATCATTAACTTCTTTTGACCATTTTTTCAGCTTTGCTTTTTCTTGTAAAGCATCGAACTCTAAGTCAGCAGAGTTTCCACCTAATTCTTCTTGAATTGTTTTTAACTGCTGGTTTAAAAAATAATCACGTTGTTGCTTATCCAGATCGGTGCGAACTTTAGATTGGATCTGATTCCTTAATTCCAGCATCTGCAATTCAACCATCAACAATTCCATTACCTTCTGTGCACGATCAAGCAATTTATTCATTTCCAGAATTTTTTGCTTGTCGGCCATTTCGGCATTCATATTTGATGAAATAAAATTGATCAGAAATGAATTGCTTTCAATGTTTTTCAAAGCAATGCTGGCCTCACTAGGGATATTTGGAGACAGCTGAATAATCTGAGCAGACATTTCACGTATAGACGCAATTAAAGTTTTAAATTCTTTATCAGCCTTATGTTTTTGCTCCTCAAATTTTTTAACTACAGCTTTGATGTAAGGCTCATTCTGAACTTCCTCAATCAGGCTAAACCTTTGCTTCCCCTGTATAATTACAGTGGTATTGCCATCTGGCATTTGCAATAGTTTAATAATGTTAGCCACTGTACCTACCGTGTTAAGTTGCTCAAAGGTAGGATCTTCAATAGAAACGTCCTTTTGAGATACTACCCCAATAATTTTATTTCCCTTGTAAGCTTCCTTTATTAATTTTATTGATTTATCCCGTCCAACGGTAATTGGAATAACCACTCCTGGAAACAAAACAGTATTCCTTAAGGGTAAAATAGCCAATGTTTCAGGCGTATCCTCGTTATTCATTTCCTCCTCGTCTTGTTGAGACATTAAAGGGAAGAATTCGGTATCCTCATTTATTATTGGCATAGCAGAATGGAAATCAAATATATCTTGTTTACTCATTTTCACGTTTTCCTCTCACGACAAACTGGCAGTTTGATCGTATTCACATTGTTTAATTATGTTAGTAATATAATAAATTCAACTCTTGTGCCAAAGTAAAAACTATATTAATCTTATGTTAAAAAGGCAGACAAATATAATTATTGGTGTTAATATCATAATTCTTTTAATTTAGCGTTTATGCTAATATCTGGGCATTCCGTTTTTTAAGGGTAAAGAAAATTAAAAACTATTAAATTATTATAATAGAATTATATTGCAAAAAAATACGCCCTATGAAGGTGCTAGATTTATCTAAATTATTATTCATACATGAACTATTTTAAAAAAGCGATTTTAGGATTAATCATTTTCTCATCAACTACAAGTTTTGCTCAGAACAATTATGAAAAGAGTATGCAGGCCATGATGAAGGGTGATTATAGAACTGCTGTTACACAATTAGAAAAAGCTGATACCAAAACACCTGATAATGCCAATGTTTTAAAAATGCTGGGTTATTCTTATTTTCAAAACGGAGAATATGAAAAGTGTATTGCAACCTATAGTCGTTTACTAGCCATGAAGCCTAATGAGGTTTCTGCTTATTACTACCGTGGAAAAGCCAGATTAAACATTGCTAATGATCCGAAAGAATCGTTGAATACCATGCGTGAAAATTTTTATACTGCTGCCATTAAGGATTTTACCAAAGCGATTGAAATTAATGGAGACGAGGATACGCAGATGTTTCAAAATCGTGGGTTAGCCTATAAAGATTATGCAATTTATAAATCTTATAAAGTAAAAAAAGGAGCAGAGAAGGTTGCCTGTATCGGGTTATTTAACAGTTCTATTGCAGATTTTCAAAAGGTACTCACCATGCAGCCATTAAGAAAAGATATTATAGACTGGGTTACCTATGATAAAGCACAGATAGCCAGTTTAAAATAAATTTAAAAATTCCATAAAAAAAGCAGTCAAACTGATGTTGACTGCTTTTTTTATGGAATAAACCTGGCCATTACTGCATAATTTTTTATTGCAAGAAATCTTATTTTTTGTTGTTTTTTAATCTGATACAACTGATCCGGAAGATAGATAAGTGTATCCTGTGATTGAAATAAAATATTTTTATTATTAATAATGATTTCAATTTTACTTACACGAGAGAATTGGTGTGTTACTGAAACCTTTTTAATCGGAATCTTCTTATTAGTAGTCGTATAAATATCTACACTATCACTGCTGTTAATCTTAAAGCTGCCCTTCCATGAGTTTTTGTTAATATCTGCGTTTACAAAAATGGCAAGTTCTTTATCCCAGTCATTAATTAGTGAAGTTTTATGTTCTTCGATACCGTTAATACTTACCATTTTATTTACTTTGGTTTTAGCATTTCTCAAACGAATAACCTCCCTCCCGAAGTAACCTTTTAAATCGAAATAGGTTAATCCGGTATTTGCCATAGGTTCTTCATGCTGATTACAGGAAAGAAGTGCCAGGGCAAATACCAGTATATAAAGGTTTTTGATCATTATACTAAAACGTTTCCAGTCATTTCAGCTGGAATATCAACGCCTAAAATTTTAAGAACAGTAGGCGCAATATCACCCAGTTTTCCATCGGCAATAGTTTTATAATCATTGTCGATTAGGATACAAGGAACCAGATTTGTAGTATGAGCCGTATTTGCAGATCCATCGCCATTTACCATAAATTCTGAGTTACCATGATCTGCCAATAAAATAAAGGAATAACCATTTTCTAAACCTTTATTGACTACAATCTCCGCACATTTATCTGCTGTTTCTACCGCTTTTACCACTGCATCAAAAACACCTGTGTGGCCAACCATATCTGGATTAGCAAAGTTTAAGCAAATAAAATCTGCCCATCCCGATTCCATTTCTGCTGTGATGGCTTCGGTTATACCAGCTGCACTCATTTCTGGCTGCAGATCATATGTAGCTACCTTTGGAGAAGGAATTAAAATACGTTTTTCATTCGGAAATTCAGTTTCCCTGCCGCCCGAAAAGAAGAAGGTAACATGAGGATATTTTTCAGTTTCTGCAATACGAATCTGATTCTTATTATTTTCAGATAAAACTTCACCAATTGTTTTGGTCAGATCATCTTTTGTGAACATTACATTCACTTTTTCAAAGCTCTCATCGTATGTGGTCATAGTCACATAGTACAATGGCAACTTATGCATTTGTTGCTCTGGAAAATCTTTTTGTGTTAGTGCAGTAGTAATTTCGCGTCCTCTATCAGTACGGAAGTTAAAACAGATCACCACATCATCAGGTTGAATGGTTGCAATAGGCGCTCCATTTGTTTGGGTAAGCACTACCGGATTTAAAAATTCATCAGTAATGCCATTTTGATATGAATTTTGAATAGCGTTCAAAGCATCTTGTGTTTTTTCTCCAACACCATTTACCATCACATCATAGGCCCGTTTTACACGCTCCCAACGATTATCACGATCCATTGCATAGTAACGACCAACCATTGTAGCCAGTTTTGCATTTCCCTGCTGAAGATGGTTTTGTAGATCTGTAATAAAACCTAATCCAGAATTTGGATCCGTATCTCTGCCATCTAAAAAGGCATGTACAAAAGTATTTTGAACCTGAGCCTCATTTGCTGCATCGCAAAGTGCTTTCAGGTGTTCTATATGTGCGTGAACACCTCCATTTGAAACTAAGCCAATAAAGTGAACGGCTTTATTATTTTGTTTCGCATAATCAAAAGCATCAAGTAAAATAGGATTTACATGTAATTCCCGGTCCGCTATAGATTTGTTAATTCTTCCAAGTTCCTGGTAAACTACTCTACCAGCACCTAAATTCATATGTCCAACTTCTGAATTTCCCATTTGTCCGGCGGGTAACCCTACAGCCTCACCGGATGCTTCCAGTTTTGAATTTGGGTAGTGCTGTAATAAGGAATCGAAAAAAGGTGTTTTTGCAGCGTATGCAGCATCAGAATTGTCTTGACGTCCGTAACCCCAGCCATCTAAAATGATAAGAGCAACTTTTTTATTATTTACCATATTTATTCAAAAATTATAATTAAGACTAAAACATTTTCTTGTAAACCATGTTCTAGTATTCTATTCATATGGCAAATATAACTTTATTGAAGGTTATACAAATTAAGAAATCTGTTTTTTGATAAGCTAATGGCATAATTTTAGCTACTATTTCTGTATAAAATACAGAAATGATCCGGAGCTTCTTTTTACTTATCATTAGTTTATCGTCATTATATAGTTCTAAAGCCTATCAGGCTGATATTATTGATGATTTATCCTCGTATTTTAAGGCTGGCAATGCTAAAGAGATTGCTAAAAATTTTGCATCGACTATTGAATTGATTATTGTTGACGAAGAAGATGTCTATTCTAAAGCACAGGGTGAACAAATTTTGAGAGATTTTTTTGTCAAGCATCCCCCAGTTAAAACAAGCGTTTTTCATAAAATTAACAATAGTCCAAACTATCGGTTTGGGGTCGTAATTTTAAATACTTCAAAAGAAACGTTCAGGGTTTCTATTACCATGAAGAAATTTAACAGTAGCTTTTTAATTACTGAATTAAGGATTGAGCCTGCAAAGGATTAAGACTAAAACCGCTATCATACAAGGTAATAAATCATCTGTAAACCTAAATCGGTGTCAGTATTTTCTGTCAAATTCTTCTGTCAGTTTCCTTTTAAATCTATCTGTCGATTGTCTGCTCATAAATAATTCTTATTTTTGCGGCATAAAATCTATACTTTGGATATTCAACTTATACATCAGTTTATAAAAAATGCTCTTGCTGAAGATGTGGGCGATGGTGATCATACTTCATTATCAACTATTCCGGAGGGAACGCAAGGAAAAGCAAAACTTATCATTAAAGAAGATGGAATTCTGGCCGGGATGGAGTTAGCGCTGGAGATCTTCAAAATTGTAGATGCTGATTTACAAGTGAATGTATTATTGCAAGATGGAGCCGAAGTAAAAGTCGGAGACATAGGATTAACAGTTTCAGGAAGCACACATGCTATTCTTATTGCTGAACGGTTGGTACTAAACTGTATGCAGAGAATGAGTGGCATTGCTACAAAAACGCATCACATTGTTTCACTTTTGAAAAATACTAAAACTAAAATTTTAGATACGCGTAAAACAACGCCAGGTTTACGTTACCTTGAAAAATGGGCAGTGAGAATTGGTGGTGGTGTTAATCACCGGATTGGATTGTATGATATGATTCTGATTAAGGATAATCATGTTGATTATGCCGGCGGAATATCTAATGCGATTCATTCGACCAAGAAATATTTAGCTGATCACCACAAATCGCTACAAATTGAGATTGAAGTGAGGAGTATTGAGGAATTATCGCAAGTATTGGCTATTGGAGGTGTTGACCGGATTATGCTTGATAATTTTAGTTTCGAAAATCTAAAAACCGCTGTAGCATTGATTGATGGTAGATTTACAACCGAGGCATCTGGCGGCATTACAGAAGATAATGTGTTAGCATATGCTGCTTGCGGTGTAGATTTTATATCAATGGGTGCACTTACACACTCAGTAAAAAGCCTGGACTTCAGCTTAAAAGCATACTAAATTGATGTGTTGTAAAATTGAAAGCTTAAATTTTGTATCATTGTAGGCTATGGTTACGGTTTATTCGCTCAGCGCCTTATTGTTTGCATATCTATTTGGATCTATACCAACTGCAGTATGGCTTGGTCAGGCTTTTTATGGTATTGATGTAAGAGAGTATGGAAGTGGTAACGCAGGCGCAACCAATACATTCAGGGTTTTAGGCAAAAAAGCAGGTATAGCGGTAATGATCATTGATATCGCTAAAGGCTATACAGCTACCAATTTAGCTTATTTAATAGGGATGTCTGTTACCGGGCCGCAAAATTCTGTTGTTTTTGTTAACTATCAGCTAGCCTTAGGAGTAACCGCTGTGATGGGGCATTTATTTCCTGTTTTTGCAGGTTTTAGAGGTGGAAAAGGAGTGGCAACACTTTTTGGAATGATTTTGGCAGTTAACTTCGAAGCATCTATGCTTTGCGTTCTGGTTTTTGTGATTGTACTATTATTAACTAAATATGTTTCATTAAGTTCAATCTGTGCTGGCTTTACATTTCCACTCAGTGTTGTCTTTTTGTTTCAGGTTTCAATAAAATCTGAAGTACTTTATGGCATGGTGGTTTGTGTTCTGATCTTAGTTACACATCAAAAAAATCTCGAAAGATTGCTGAAGGGCAAAGAATCTAAAGTGTATTTGTTTAGGAAAAAAACTAATTAACTAACAAAAACACATTATTAAAACTTATTTACAAGCATACTGTTTAATTCTCGGTTTGCCTGAAAGGTTTATCATTCAACTAAAATCATTATGAAAAAATTATTTTTAACGGCAGGTATTGCTGGCATTCTATTATTTAATTCATGTTCAACGGTGCCTTTAACAGGACGTAGTCGATTTGATTTGGTAAGTAATGATCAGGTTTTGCCCATGGCATTTCAGGCATATAGTACCTTTTTAACAGAGAATAAAAGCACTGTTTTATCTGCATCAAATGCACAAGCCTTAAAAGTGAAAACTGTAGGTAATAAGCTAATTAGTGCAGTAAAAACCTATATGAACAACAACAATTATGGTAATTTAATTGCTGATTACCAGTGGGAAGTTAATGTGGTTCAGAATAATGAGAAAAATGCATGGTGTATGCCTGGCGGTAAGATTGTGGTTTATACTGGTATTTTACCTGTAACACAAGATGATGCAGGTTTAGCAACTGTAATGGGACATGAAATTGCACATGCTATTGCTGGTCACTCAGCCGAGCGTATGTCGCAGGAGATGGTAGCACAAGGTGTTGGAGCAGCTGCCGGAGTAGCATTATCTAAAAATCCTAAGACACAATCCATTTTTAATACGCTTTATGGTGTAGGTACACCAGTTGCAATGTTAAAGTTCAGTCGTAATCAAGAGTTGGAGGCAGACCGTTTAGGCTTAATCTTCATGGCTATGGCCGGATATAACCCACAAAACGCAACGAGTTTTTGGAATAGAATGTCGGCTGCATCTGCAGGAGCACAAAAACCAGCAGAATTTTTAAGTACCCACCCAAGTGATGCAACCCGTATTGCTCAAATTCAAAAATATTTGCCTGAAGCACAACAGTATTATAAAAAATAAAGGCTTTCAAGGTGAAAGGCTTAAGGTTTAAAGGTGTAAGGTTTATGCATGGTGCTAAAACCTTACACCTTTTTTATTTTTAATAGATGAGCCTATCTATCTTTAATGAAGTAATATGTCCGATAATAATGATTAATTTGAAAAATAGATCACATAATTAGGATAGAAAAATGCTATGACTGGTTATGAGATAAATTATTTTTTTGGGCAAATCTTGAAACATACTATTGTAGTGGTTGTTTTTTCTAACCACCTAACCACCTAACCACCTAACCACCTAACCACCTAACCACCTAACCACCTAACCACCTAACCACCTAACCACCTAACCACCAAGCACTTTTAAAATTGCGCTTGCTTTGAGCAAACATTCCTCATATTCTTTTTCTGCATTGCATTCATAAGTAATTGCTCCACCAACCTGGAAGGATAAATATTTATTCTCCGCATTGTACAGAATACTTCTGATGATCACATTGAAATCAAAGTCGCCGTCTGGATTCATGTAACCAAAAGAACCTGAATAGATCCCACGTTTAGTTTCTTCATACTCTTCAATTAATTCCATTGCTTTAACCTTAGGAGCACCAGTCATGGAACCCATCGGAAAAGTGTTTTTTATTGCATCCACCAGATGAATTTCAGGATGAAGTTCGCAACTGATCGTCGACATCATTTGGTGAACCTGTGGAAAGCTATAAATGCCAAAAAGTTCATCTACTTGAACAGAACCTTTGACCGCTGATTTTGTAAGATCATGGCGCACCAGATCTACAATCATTACATTTTCAGATTTTTCTTTCGAATCATTTTTAAGCTGAATGGCAATTTGCTGGTCTTCTTGTGGATTATTGCTTCTCCTTGCCGTTCCCTTTATGGGTTGTGAAATGAGTTTGTTATTGCGTTTGCATAAAAACCTTTCCGGTGTAGCCGATAAAATGTAATGATTTTTGATTTTGAAATAACCTGAAAATGGAGTAGGAGATAAGCTATTTAATGCTTCGAAGGTTTGTACAGGATTTATTATCGCATATTCTGCAAAAAACTCCTGACAGAAATTAACTTCATAAATATCACCACGAAGAATGTGATTTTTTAAAGTTTCTACTTTATCAATATATTGATCTTTTGTTATTCGCTTTGTAATATTAAGTTGATTATCATCGGGAATATTGTTGGTTTTAAATTGTTTGATCTCATCAATAATCGACTTATTACCTATTATAACATGTATTTCATTATTTTTAATACCGATCAAATACTTCGGAACAAAAAAGTATAAATCAGGAAAAGCCAATTGGTCGGGATGATTCGATTCGAGATTTTCAATTCCGTTTTTGAGGTCATAGCTAAAAAAACCAAATATCCATTCTTTATGTAGCGAATAAAAGTCTTTTAACTGATCAAATGCCTGCATGATGGAACATTCTAATTCATGGTGCATGCCAGCTGCGATGATGAAATCATAGGCCGAATAAAGGTCTTTATATTGATTAGAATCCAACAAACAGCAAACATTAAACTGATTAGCCCAATGCAACGCTTTTTTTTTGAAATCAGGTGTGTGTTGTATAGTTTTCAAAGATGCTTTTTTGTTTTTTGATGAGGTTAAGATGATTATTTCCTATTCCAGATTTTTATCATTTCTTTTTTCTGCAAGCCCTTTAAAGTTTTGACTGCTTACTATTTTCTTACCCGATTTTTGCTCTAAATCCTCTCTAGCCTTACCCGCAACGCTGCCACCTGCTGTTGCTGCGGTATGGTTTTCTTCAAAGCCTTTAGCATCTCTATTTTTGGCGATTTCTGTTGTTGAAGCTTCACCTAGCATCGAAAAAATCAGCTCTAAATCGGTCATGTGGTCTCTCAAATTCTCATTCGCTTTTGTTAAACCTTTTAACTTTTTATAGTCGCTTGGGATAATGCCGAAAGTTGCTTTGCTAATTTCGGCAGTTAAAATAGCGTATTCTTTACCTTCTTTAACACCTCTTTGTTTCCACTCGTTAGTAAGTTCATCTCGAACAAGAATACCGCGAATTCGTTTTTCAATCCATTCATCACTGTATCCTTTGGCTTTATAAGTAGCTCTAATTCTAGCTTGTGCTAATTCAGGGTTTTCTATTTCGGCAATTCTTTCTGCACCAACTTGTGCCAGCCATTGCTTAAAAGGTTCGGCTTTTGGCGATGGGATGGATTGAATAAGACGTAAAAGTTGTTCTGTATTGGCAACGTCCGTCATTCTCATTTTTCCATCATCCGCTGGCATTTTCAACTGTCCCAATTTATGGGACAGTTCACTGCCTTCATTTTGTAGTTTTGTTTTTAAAGCATTCCAATATTTTCTAGGACGTGGTGAACTTGTTAATACTTCAACCACATCAACTATAGAAAAATACCATTTATCCTCTTGTTCATTCCATACAGAACGTACTGCCTTGTCTTCAAATAATTTTAAATCGCTCATTTTTATTTAAATTAAACTTTGGTGTAATAATTAGATATCGATGAGATGTAATGTTTTAGGTAGGGAGTTCTAAGATAAATAAAGACTGTTAAAAAACTAAAAAATGTTATATACAGAAAAAGCAACCATTTTTCAGGTTGCTTTTTCTGTATATATATTGGAAATATTTTAACGTAATTCTAAAGTTTGTGCTCTATCTGGCCCTACAGAAAGGAATTTAATTGGCACTTCTAATTCTTTTTCTAAAAATGCAATATAATCGTTCAATTTAGCTGGAATCTGATCAACTGAAGTAATTTTAGTCACGTCAGTAGCCCAACCTTCAATTGCTTTCAATACTGGTTTAGGTTCAATTGAAATGATGTCGTATGGCATGTAATCAATGGTTTCGCCATTATATTCGTAATGCGTACAAGCATAAATGGTTTCGAATGTATCCAATACATCAGCTTTCATCATAATTAATTCGGTTACACCGTTTAACATGATGGCATACTTTAATGCAGGAAGATCAATCCAACCACAACGACGGGCACGACCTGTTGTTGCACCAAATTCATGGCCTAAAGCACGTAAATTTTCGCCAACTTCGTTATCTAATTCAGTAGGGAATGGGCCACCGCCAACACGCGTACAATAAGCTTTAAAAATACCATAAACAGCGCCAACTTTGTTAGGTGCAATACCTAAACCCGTACAAGCACCAGCAGTGGTGGTGTTACTAGAGGTTACAAACGGATAAGATCCAAAATCAACATCTAATAAAGTACCTTGCGCACCTTCCGCTAAAACTGCTTTTCCTTCTTTTAAATAGCCGTTTACAAAATGTTCGCTATCTACGTGAGGGATAGATTTTAAAAATTCAATGGCTTCAAAGAATGATGCTTCTTTTTCTGCCAGTTCATATTCAAAACCTTCGTAATGTGAAAGGATTTCTGTGTGCTTTTCCACTAACTTAGCATAGCGTTCTTTAAAATCTGGAAGTGTGGTATCGCCAACGCGAAGACCATTACGACCAGTTTTATCCATATAAGTTGGGCCAATTCCTTTAAGTGTTGAACCGATTTTATTTTTACCCATGCGTGCTTCATTAGCCGCATCCAATAATTGGTGAGTAGGTAAAATTAAGTGTGCTTTACGTGCAATTACCAATTTGCCATCGGCAACAGGATCATGACCAGCTTTTTTTAAGTTATCTAACTCTCTTTTTAAAATGATTGGATCGATTACTACACCATTCCCGATAAGGTTCATGGTTTTTTCGTTAAAAATTCCTGATGGTATAGTATTTAAAACAAATTTTTTGCCATCGAACTCTAAAGTGTGTCCGGCATTCGGACCACCCTGAAAACGGGCAATAAGATCATATTTTGGACTGAGTACATCAACGATTTTTCCCTTTCCTTCATCACCCCATTGCAGGCCGAGAAGTACATCTACTTGCGTCATTATTAAAAATTTAAGCTGGTTTTATTTTGTGGATTGATTTAATTGTCTTCTAGTTTGGCCGTTTTGGCAGACTCGTTTACTTTTCTGGCCATGCTACAATCTGAGCAAAACCCATATAAGTTTAACGAATGATGTTTTACATCGAATTTTAAAAGATCTCCAACCATGGTTTGAATTTGGTGAATACGGGGATCGCAAAATTCTACTACTTTACCACATTCAATACAGATGACATGGTCATGCTGGCGGTAACCGTAAGATTTTTCGAATTGCGCCATGTTTTTGCCAAACTGATGCTTGGTAACCAAATCACATGAAACCAATAACTCTAAAGTATTGTATACAGTAGCTCGACTTACACGATACTTTTGATTTTTCATGTGGATATAGAGGGTTTCAACGTCAAAGTGATCGTTTCTTGAATATATTTCCTCTAATATGGCGAAACGCTCAGGCGTTTTGCGTAGATTCTTGTTTTCTAAATAAGCTTCAAAAATCTTACGAACGAGCTCATTTGTTTTTTGTTCAGGCATAGTGTTTAAACTCCAATCAAAGGTAGGTAAATTGTTTGATTGTTATGTTGTTCTATTGTTGAAATGTTGTAAGTTTAGTCCGAAGTCAAAAGTCTAGATACTGACTTAAGACTTTTGGATTCGGATTAGAGACTTTCTGTCTCTTTTATGCATCAAACCTCGTTACTCCTGTAACTCCTCTTACTTTTAACAGGTTCTTAATTAAGTTTTCCAGGTGCTCGGTGTCATTAACGAAGATCATGATTGAGCCATCAAATATGCCTTCATTCGTATCAACAGTAATGGAACGCATATTTACTTTAAAGTCAGTTGAAATTACCCTGGTAATGTTATTGATTAAACCAACATCATCAATACCAACGATTCGTAAACCAGTTAAGAAAGTTAATTCCTGCTGTTTATTCCATTTTGCTTTCACCACCCGGTAGCCATAATTAGCCATTAATTGTGCTGCATTAGGGCAATTGGTTCGGTGAATTTTAATTCCGTCACTAACCGTAATGAAACCAAAAACATCATCGCCAGGAATAGGATTACAACAAGCCGCAAGCGTATAATCAATACGTTGCATGTCTTCACCTATTAGCAGTATATCAGATTCTCCACCCTTTATTTTGTTTTTTACGCCATCTACAGTTAAATTTTCAGGGCGTTCTGGTCCGCGGGTTTCTACTTCCTTCTCGCTATTTAAATATTCTTTAATATCTCTTAGCTCAATTTTTCCCAGCGCAACATTTACAAAAAGCTCCTGAGTGGATGGTAATTTAAAGAAGTAACTTAGTTTTTGTAAATTATCGGTATTGTAAGTGATTTTAAGCGATTTAAGCTTCCGCTCCAATATTTCCTTCCCATTATCGGCAATCTTTCTTTTTTCTTCTTTGAGTGATGATTTGATTTTGGATTTGGCTTTTGCCGTCACTACTATATTTAACCAATCTTCCTTTGGGGTTTGTTTATTGGAGGTGATAATTTCTACCTGATCACCATTTTGCAGTTTGTAAGAGATGGGAACCAGTTTATGATTCACCTTGGCTCCAATACAAGTTGCACCAACGCCAGTATGAATTTCAAAGGCAAAATCTAAAGCCGTTGCACCTAATGGAAGTTGAAGTAAAGCTCCTTTTGGCGTGAAAATGAAAATCTCATCAGAGAAAAGATTCATTTTAAAATCATCCAGAAAATCTAAAGCATTCGCTTCTGGATTACTCAGCATTTCCCTCACTTTTTGGATCCACTGGTCAAGGCCGTTATCATTGCTCGATTCTTTATATTTCCAATGCGCTGCAAAACCTTTTTCGGCAATTTCGTTCATTCTTTGCGTCCGGATTTGTACTTCTACCCATTGTCCGCGTGGGCCCATCACAGTGGTATGCAAACTTTCATAGCCATTTCCCTTTGGCGATGATACCCAATCACGCAAACGGTCAGGATTTGGACGGTATAAATCTGTTACGACAGAGTAGGCCTTCCAGCAATCTGCCTTCTCATTTTCATAGGCGCTGTCTAAAATTATACGGATGGCAAAAAGATCATAAACCTCTTCAAAAGGGATATTTTTCTTTTTCATCTTGTTCCATATAGAATGGATGGATTTCGGCCTGCCATACACATCAGCCACCAAGCCCTGTTCGTGAACAATTTCATCAATCGGTTCTACAAATTTTTTGATGAAAAGCGCACGTTCTGCTTTTTTCTCATTCAATTTCTTGGCAATAAACTTATAAGTATCAGGATCAAGATATTTCATGGAAAGATCTTCTAATTCTGATTTTATGGCATATAAGCCCAAACGATGTGCTAATGGGGCATATAAGTAAATGGTTTCTGATGCAATTTTCAGCTGCTTGTGGCGGGGCATGAAATCCATTGTGCGCATGTTGTGCAAGCGATCGGCCAGCTTAATCAGAATTACCCTTACATCATCAGCAAGCGTAAGCAGCATTTTTCGAAAATTCTCTGCCTGTAGCGAACTATTGGTATCAAATACGCCTGATATTTTGGTTAATCCATCAATAATTTTCGCGGTTTTTTTTCCAAATTCCCGTTCAATATCCTCAAGAGTGATGTCAGTATCTTCCACCACATCATGCAGCAAAGCGCAAACGATTGAGGTTGTACCTAGGCCAATTTCTTCTGCAGCAATTTGTGCAACAGCTATTGGATGATAGATATATGGTTCACCAGATTTGCGGCGCATATCTTTATGGCTTTCAAGCGCCATATCGAAAGCCTTTCTGATTTCTTTTTTATCTCCTTTCTGCAAAGTAGACTTGCTGGCCCGAAGTAAGGCCCTGTATCGCTTTAATATCTCTTGCTTTTCCGCCTCTAAATCAATCACTAACTCTGTTTTCATTTGTTTTTTTTGCGTAAAAATTTGCGTCTTATTTATGAATAAAACTTATATTAGTTGTGTTAGACGACTAATATATGAAATAACACCTAACTTTGTTAAAGTATAAATTTATGAATTTAAAAGGGCTAATCATTCTGTTTATTGTCATGATTTTTGGTGTCAAGCTAAAAGCCCAGGATGCTACAGCTCCGGTTTTTCCTAAAATGAGTAAGGCAGATACGATTAGGGTGGCTTCTACCAATGATAATGGAATAATGATTCCCTGGATGCAGCTTCAGGATGTGAGCATTTTTGCACATAGAATCTGGAAATCTCCGGCTGAACAAATGGCTTACAATAGGTTGCGCTACAATGTTTTAAAGGTAATGCCTTACGCTTTGTATGCCAAGCGCCGGTACCAGAAGCTGGAAGAAGATATTGCCCGCACACCCGAAAAAAAGGACCAAAAGAAACTGGTTAAGCAATGTGATCAGGAAATTAAAGACATGTTTAACCGTGAAATCAAAGAACTGACCATAACACAAGGCCAAATTTTAACCAAGCTCATCGATCGGGAAGTTGGAAGAACTACTTATGATATTGTAAAGCAAACCAAAGGTGGTTTTGCTGCTTTTTCTTATCAGATTGTTGCCCGTGTGGTTGGCCATAATTTAAAGAGTACTTACAACCCTAATGAAGATCGTGATATTGAATCGATCATCAGGACTTCAGGGTTTTATCAATAAATCAAATGCAGGAAAGCATTCCGAATATCTATTCTTTCAAGGTTAAGAAAATCAATGGGGAAGAACAACCCCTTTCCGCTTATCGGAATAAAGTTGTTTTAATTGTAAATACGGCATCTGAATGTGGATTTACTCCACAGTTAAAGGAACTGCAGCAATTAAAAGATGAAATTAACCATCCAGATTTTGAAATTTTAGGCTTTCCGACAAATGACTTTGGAAAGCAGGAGCCTTTGGCTGGAGATGATCTCGCTTCGTTTTGCGAAATTAACCATGGTGTAAAATTCCCTGTTTTTGATAAGATCATGGTTCGTGGTGAACATGCACATCCACTTTATCAATTCTTAAGCGATAAAAAACAAAATTTAAAATTAAGTTCTAAACCAAGATGGAACTTTCATAAATATATTCTGAACAAAAAAGGCGAACTGGTCGATTTTTATCTGCCCTTCACCAAACCCTTGAGTTCCAAGATTAAAAAGAAAGTTCAGCAGTTGCTGAACGAAAATGCCAATTAATAATCATGAAATTAGATATTTTAGTGATAGCTGTTCATCCTGATGATGCAGAACTTTGTTGTTCAGGAACAATTTTAAAACACATTGCTTTAGGTAAAAAAGTTGGCATTGTGGATTTAACCCGTGGTGAATTGGGTACCCGCGGAACTGCTGAAACCCGGGATGAAGAAGCTGCAGATTCTGCCAGAATATTGGGTTTACATGCCCGGGAGAATCTTCGTCTAAGAGATGGTTTTTTTCAAAATGATGAGTTTCATCGCCTGGAAGTGATTAAAGCGATCAGGAAATATCAACCGGAAATTATTTTAAGCAATGCATTAGAAGACCGTCACCCAGATCATGGCCGGGCCGGTGATTTGGTTTACGACTCAGTTTTTCTTTCTGGCTTACCTAAAATCGAAACAAAAATTGAGGGTGTGAATCAGGATGCACATCGACCAAGATTATTGCTGCAATATATTCAGGATCGTTATCTGAAACCAGATATCATTGTTGATATCTCGGAACATATGGATAAAAAGATAGAATCGATCAAAGCCTTTAAAACACAGTTTTACAACCCTGATGTGGATGGTTTGCAGACTTATATTTCATCTCCGGAGTTTTTTGAAACCTTAATTGGCCGTTCAAGAGAATTTGGTAAAAGTATTGGCGCAACCTTTGGCGAGGGATTTACTTCAAGAAAATTGTTAGGGGTAGATAACCTGTTTGATTTGAGATAGGGAAATTGTCATTCAGACCGCAGCGCAGAATCTTTAACATGTAATCACTAACGTAAACACCATGCGAATTTCCGGTTCGTACTGTCTGTTTGGTTTGCTTTTCTATAGGCTGTAGATTCTTCGTTCCTCAGAATGACAAAATCGGGTATCCAACAAAATCGCCCTTCATTTGTTACTCTCCAAACGAATAATCATGGCGAATATATTCTCATCACTCAAAAACGCATATAACCTTTTTAAACATGTAGATTTCGATAAGTTAGAAGCACTGTCTAAAAAGGTAGATCTTCCCAAAATGGTTGAAACGATTTCTAGTCTGGATGATAAACAAATTCAGGGCATGATGAAAATGATGGGCGGATCAGGTAAAAAGAGAGAATTGCCACCAATCGAAGGTGATTTTTACCACCTGGGCGACGAAGCTTTGAAAGATGAAGATCGTGCTTTACAATTAAAAGTTCGTGCCTTTTTAGAAAAAGAAGTGAAGCCCATTGTTAATCACTATTGGAACAAAGCTGAATTTCCGTTTGAAATCATTCCGAAACTTGCTGAACTTAATATCTGCGGATTAACCTATAAAGGTTATGGCTGTCCCGGAAAATCGAACTTGATGGAAGGTATACTGGCGATGGAGATGGCCAGAATAGATACATCAATATCTACTTTTTTTGGTGTTCAAAGTGGACTTGCCATGGGTTCCATCTATCTCTGCGGATCAGAAGCACAAAAACAGCAATGGCTGCCTTTAATGCAGCAGTTTAAAATTATTGGCTCTTTTGGATTAACAGAACCTGAAGTAGGATCTGCCGCTGCTGGTGGTTTAACCACAACGTGTAAAAAAGTTGGTGATAAGTGGGTGCTGAATGGTCAGAAAAAATGGATTGGTAACGCCACTTTTGCTGATATACTGATTATCTGGGCACGTGATGAAGGTGATGGTGAAGTAAAAGGCTTTATCGTAAAAAAAGATAACCCCGGTTTTGCTGTAGAAAAAATGCAGGACAAGATGGCCTTGCGCATTGTTCAGAATGGAATCATCACCTTAAGCAATTGCGAAGTTGAAGAAGCAGACCGTTTGCAAAATGCCAATTCATTTAAAGATACAGCAAAGGTTTTGCAAATGACGCGGGCAGGAGTGGCCTGGCAGGCCGTTGGTTGCGCCCTTGGTGCTTACGAAAATGCTTTGGAATATACCCGAACCCGGAAACAATTTGGAAAACCTATTGCCTCTTTCCAATTAATTCAGAATCATTTAGTAGAAATGCTTTCTAATCTTACGGCCATGCAAACTTTGTGTTTTAGGCTTTCTCAATTACAGGATCAGGGTTTATTGAAAGATGAGCACGCATCCTTAGCTAAAGTTTTTTGTTCGTTACGTACCCGTGATGTGGTAAGCAAAGCTCGTGAGGTGATGGGCGGAAACGGGATTTTGCTCGAATATAATGTGGCCCGTTTTGTGGCTGATGCCGAGGCCATTTACTCTTACGAAGGAACTAAAGAAATTAATACCTTAATTGTTGGAAGAGCAATTACCGGATTTTCAGCATTTGTTTAATCTCGAAATTTCTCCCGCAGATCAAGATGATTTTCGCTAATTTTTCTGCGGTTATCTTTTTGATCTGCGGGAAATTTTATAAAGGATATTTATTAAATGCCACCTGACTCATCGCACTTTTTTCATACAAGGCTATACAATCTTTATTGAATGAAGGATCGAAGTTTATAGCTCCGGGTTCCAATGTTTGAGGTACGTTTGCTTTTGCCATAAAGAAATAAACCTTTGTACTGCCATATTTGGTATGTGGCATTAAATTTCCATAATCTTCCATTTCTTTCCAAACAGAATCTTTAACGGTTACCACATAAATACGTTGTACTGGACCAGTATTATTCGCATTTCTATATTTAGTAACTTCTTTAAAGCCTGCTTTCATATCTTCTGTTCCAGGTTGATTAAAGGTATCTTTAACCATAAAGAAAACTAAAATAAGAACGATTGCCGTAATAACGTAAATAAGGGATTTTCTGCGCATGCTTACAATAAAGGCAATATTTTTTCCATAACCGTCAAGCCTTCGTCAATATGTTTTTGTTCGATACAAAGTGCTGGTCTGAAACGAATGGTCTTTTCACCACAACCTAAAAACATCACATTGTGCTCCAATCCTTTACTGATAAAAGTATTGCGCATTTCTTTATTTGGAAAGTCAAATGAGCAGAGCAAACCGCGTCCGCGAACATTGGTCATTTTATCATATTGCTGAGCAAGATTAGTCAGGTTGTCTTTTAGATACGAACCCACTTTTTCTGCGTTTTCGCAAAGCCGATCATCTGCTATGATTTGTAGAATTTGAGATGAACGCACCATATCAACCAGGTTACCACCCCAAGTAGAATTGATTCTACTCGGAACTTTGAATACATTTTTTTCCACTTCATCAACCTTGTTCCCAACTAATATTCCGCAAACCTGCATTTTTTTTCCGAAGGCTATAATGTCTGGTCGTGCTTTTTCACTAAAGTTCTGGTGACACCAGAATTTACCTGTTAAACCTACACCAGTTTGTACTTCATCGTAAATCAGGAATGCATCATTTTCATCAGCCAAAGTTTTCAATTGAATCAGAAACTCTTCACGAAGGTGATTATCGCCACCTTCAGATTGAATAGGTTCAATAATAATAGCACAGATCTCATCTTTATTTTCTGCAAAAGCCTTCTTAATCTGGGCTATAGATATTTCTTCGGTTTGGATCGCATGATTTAAATTTTCATCAGCTAGTGGAAATTTCACTTCTGGTACGGATACCCTTGGCCAATCAAATTTGGCAAACCATTTTGTTTTATCAGGTAAGGTATTGGTGAGGCTTAAGGTGTAGCCCGTTCTGCCGTGGAATGCCTTCTCGAAATGTAATACTTTAAATCCTTTTTCTTCCGTATATCCTTTGGCAAAGTTCTTCTGAACTTTCCAGTCCATGGCCACTTTGATGGCATTTTCGACAGCCAATCCGCCGCCTGCAATAAAGAAAGCATGTGGTAAATAATCTGGAATCCCAATTTTGGAGAAGGTTTCTAAGAATTGTGCATATTGCTGGGTATAAACATCAGAATTAGATGGGTTTGCCATCGCAGCCAGCAATAAATTTTTCTTGAAGTTTTCATCGTTTACCATTTTAGGGTGATTGTATCCCAACGGCACAGATGCAAAACAGGTAAAGAAATCGAGGAGTGTCCGGTTGTATTTAGCATCATAAATATAAGCACCATGACTTTTTTCCATATCATAGGTCAGGTCGAAGCCATCGGCTAAAATGTGCTTGCTTAATGATTCTTTAACTTGGTCGGCAGGTATGGTTAACTCGTACATAAACTTGGTTTTGGTATAATTCAAATTTAGTAAAATGTGCCTGGAATCAAAATTTAAGCACTTTTTACAAGAATTAGCCAAAAAATAGGTTTAAACTGTTTAAAGTATGATTATAGACAAAATCGGGTTTTAGACTTTATCGATGTGGAAAACTTTTTTGACTAAGCAACCAAGTAAATGATTGATGAAACGATAAGTATTACTGATTTGTACAAGTAATGTATTCAGGTATCGTAGAGCTAATATAATAATCTATATGTACATCCTCTCACCAGCGCGTTCATGCCGCATGTGAAAATATAAAATAATAGATCACGAGGCATTCAGGATGTGATTAAATTATTTATGAATTGATTGCTAGCGCACGCGTGCCGCGTGTGAAATATTATTATAACAATTCATACTGATTTTTTATTAATGAGCGCGTAGTTCTAGAGGTCTTTTTTTAAAAATATTAGTAAACGAAATCCCTGATAAGTAATAAAGCTATTTACAGTCGATACTCAAGCTTACCCAAATATTTAAAAACACAATTTTATTTAATGTCAATTTCCTATATTTAAATCAGAATAAAGTCCCGCAATTAAAACCATTATCCCACCAGCAATCCCATGGTAAATGGTTAATTCATCCCGCATTTTTTGAATAAAAAATTAACAGGATTACCAATTAACCTTAATATTTAACTAAAAACACTTTACCATGAGTTTAAGCAACAAGATTTCGATCGAAATCACCACAGAACAGTCTGCAGCCATTGCGGAAGCATTTCAACAGTTAAAAACGGTTTTAGCTCCGATGTTAGTGATCAATCTAACTGCTGAAGAGCGCCAATCGACACTTAAGATGGGTGATAAGACGCTTGCCTTTGTAAATAAAACCCTCGATTATGCCTTGCAAAACCCAACTTTGGTTCCTAACTATGTCGATTTAGGCGAAGCCAGGAAAAACAATAAACTTGCTGCCGATATCTATGGTATTTACCAGCAGCTAAGCATTCTGCTAAGAGCCGTAGAAGATACCGGTATGGTTGCGGGGAGCGAAGCTTATGAAGCTGCTTTGGTGATTTATCATTCTATAAAGGGTGCTAGCCGTTCTGACATCCCTGGTACACAGGTGATGTATGATGATTTGAAACAACGTTTCCCGGGGCGTGGTAAAAGTATTATAGCATCAGAACAATAATTCATTTTTTAAAAAAGCTCATTTTTGCTATTTAAAAGTACCTCTGAAGACCAATTTGGTGTTCGGAGGTACAAAAAGGGTTCTCCAAATAGAAACGAATACCCCAAAGATAGAAAAAGGTCACATCGAGCTAGAAATAAGATATTTACAGGTATAAAAAATTCTCTTGCAATTAGAAAAAATAAGTTTAAAGATATAAAAAGGTATTTTAGGGCTAGCATAAATAGCCTCAGAGAATGTAAAAGGTAGGTTGTTGAATGCAGAAATTAGATTTGCTATCATTGGCCGCTGACTGAAATCGTAAAACGCCTGTTTACATAAAATATTTGGTCGTAGATTTTAGTTATGACCTTTTTAATTAAAAAGACTAATGCTTTTCTGTGTTGTTTTAATCATAACTTTATCGTTTCAATATTTATTAATAAATTGATTTTGGAAACGCTATAGCACAATAACAGTGGAGATAAAAAGACCGATAACATTTTAATATAATGTAAATAATATAGAAATTCATGCTGCCTGCTTAATGCTGGTATTCTATTATTAAAAATTACTACTCATGAAATTTAAATTTTTAAAACCAATATTGGCGCTCTTCCTTGGATTATGTGCAACGAAATCGCAAGCACAATCAATCACCGAAGAAAAGTATAGACCTGCATTTCATTATTCACCACAGGCACACTGGATGAATGATCCCAATGGGATGGTTTATTATAATGGCGTATACCATCTTTTTTACCAATATTATCCAGGAGGAACAACCTGGGGACCAATGCATTGGGGCCATGCCACTACCCGTGATCTTTTTCATTGGGAAGAAAAGGCAATAGCACTTTATCCGGATAGTTTGGGCGCTATTTTTTCTGGCAGTGCGGTAATTGATAAGGATAATACCGCAGGCTTTGGCAAAAATGCTATGGTAGCCATATTTACGCATCATAACCAAAAAATGGAAGATGCTAAAACTGGTCGCCATCAATACCAAAGCCTGGCTTATAGTAATGATGAAGGGGCAACATGGCAAAAGTACAAAGGCAATCCGGTCTTGCCTAACCCGGGAATAACCGATTTTAGAGACCCAAAGGTGATGTGGTATGAGGCTGGGAAAAAATGGGTGATGACATTGGCTACAAAAGACAGAATTACTTTTTATTCTTCACTAAACTTAAAAGATTGGAAGCGGGAGAGTGAATTTGGTGCAAATTTGGGTGCTCATGGTGGGGTATGGGAATGTCCGGATTTGTTCCCTCTTAAAAGTAATGGAAAAACTTTTTGGGTACTTCTGGTGAGTATTAATCCTGGCGGACCAAATAAAGGCTCAGCAACTCAGTATTTTATTGGCAATTTTGATGGAAAGAATTTTGTGCCGAAATCAAAAGCGGTAAAATGGATTGATTATGGAACAGATAATTATGCAGGTGTAACCTGGTCTAATACCGGCAGCAGGAAAATTTTTCTTGGCTGGATGAATAACTGGCAGTATGCTAATCAAGTGCCAACCAAAGCCTGGCGTGGCGCCACAACCATTCCGAGAGAATTAACGCTTACAGACAAGAATGGTGATCTGTTTCTACAGTCTTTACCCGTAAAAGAATTTAATCCATTACTTAAACTTGTTTACAGCAAGAAATTTTTATCCGCTAGTAATGAATTGGATTTATCGGTAAACTTTAAACCGTTAAAAGGAAAAGTTAAGCTTAATGTTTCGATTGAAAATAAGGGAGACTTAAACATTATCCTGTCCAATAGTAAAGGGCAAAAACTGATAATAGGCTATGATGAAAAGAAAAACAATTATTTCATCGATCGAAGACAATCAGGCGAAACAGGTTTTGAGAAAGGTTTTGCAGCAAAACACGTGGCTCCAAGAATTGCTAAGGCTGAACAGTTAAAACTAAGCTTAATTTTGGATGAGGCTTCTGTAGAGCTTTTTGCAGATGATGGATTGACCGTTATGACGGATATTTTCTTCCCTGAAACACCACTAGAAACCCTTAAAATTCAGAAGAAACCTAAAAATAAATCCATCGGTGTTTCCCTCTGGAGTATTGATAAGAATGGTCATTAACCTACCGAAAAGCAGATAGAACTCACATCATTAGTGCACTATGGGAAGTAAAATTTATCCTTCATTCCCAACAAACCCAATAATCCACCGGTATGAATAGCCAGGATTTTATCTGTTGGTCGGATTTGATTTTGCTGATGTAAATCTAGAATGGCATAAAACATTTTCGACGTATAAACCGGGTCAATCAGCACCCCTGTTTCCTTTGTGAATTTTTTGATAAAGGCCAAAAGTGCTGGTGTAGTTTTCGCGTAGCCACCAAAATGATAATCGGTATGCAAAATTAAATGGTTTGAAATTTCGGTGTACCTGGCGATTTCATCGGCAATAAAACTGCCACCCTTTAAAACCGGAACAACATGGAGTTTAGTGTTTAAACCAGCATCCTGAATGCCCTTCAATAAACCTGCGGCTGTGGTGCCTGTGCCAGCAGCCACAAAAATATGATCGTAAGTTTTGGTGAGTTCTGAAATGATTTCACTACAACCTTGAACCGCTTCTACTGATGCGCCACCCTCATCAATAAAGTAAGTGCTGTCATCCGAATCAAAATATTGTTTATATAAATCAACTTTGTTTTTATAAGATTCCCTATCTACGAAAATGAGGTTCATTCCATAGAGAGAACAGATTAAAAGCATTTCATTTTTTACTTCTTCACCTCTCACAAAAGCCGTAGCCTGTGAACCAGAACGTGCAGCTGCGGCTGCTGTGGCCACCAGGTGATTAGAGTAAGCACCACCAAAAGTAACTAGGTGATTTTTTCGTTCTGCTTTTGCTTTTTGTAAAATGTATTTGAGTTTACGCCACTTATTTCCCGAAATATAGGGATCAATCAGGTCATCTCTTTTAACAAATAAATTGCTGAACGGATGAAAATCAATTTTTTGAACCGGACTATATATTTTTTCGAACACGTGTAAAATTAAAAAACACCTGATGATTTCAGGTGTTTTTTAATTTAAATGTTTAGTGCGTCTTTTATTGTCCGATGCCAAACCCTACACCAGCATTAACCATGCTGTATTTAGCTTGTGTATAAGAACCATAAAGTTTAAAAAACCCAAATTTCAATTGAAAACCTAAACTGGCTCGAATGCCATCGATGTCTGTTCGGTTAACCGAAACCGGATCTACATAGGTTGCTGTGGTTACAGGACTGGTTTCAAAACGATATGTACCCAATGCTTTCAAATTTGTTTTAGAAGTTTGGTATCCGACACTTGCAAAGGGCGTAAAAAACATAATTTTCTTTGAAACGATGGCATCTACATTAACTCCATTAAATCTGGCATCTATGCGCTGATCGGAATTTGCGTCGTTATTAATATTTAAGTCGAGGTTATATTTGTATTGGGTAAATCCTCCGGCTAGTGCGATATCTATGGGAATTAATTTTTCGGTTTTTCCTAAAATTAAGGGTAATAATTCAATCTTCGCACCCACACCAATCATAGAAATGCTTCCTAAATCGCTACCCAGTTTAATTTTCGGCATTGCCCTTAAGGAGATATCAATATTTTTGGGCAGACCTAAAGTGGCCTGAATTTGTGGTGAAGGTACAACATGAAAACCAACGCCTTGTGGCAGGTTAAAGAACTTTCCGGTTGGAATGCCATCACTGGTGTAAACTTCCATTCGGCCACCATCCTGATCTTGACCGAAAGCAGTTGGGCCGATTGATGATGCACCTGCTGCGGGTTTAATATTATTTAAACCTAAGGTGTTTACATCGTAAGATCGGTCTGATTGTGGTACAAATGCTGCGGATGCGGAAACCCTGACTTCAAATTTTAAAAAACCTTTTGATTTGGCAGTGTTGCTCCAGCCATCATTCAGGCCCTGACCTAAACCTTTATACAAAGGGTCAAAGTAAGCGTTAATCAGTTTGGTTGCATCTGCCGGACCGGAAACAAATAGGTTTCCAACATCTTTTTGCGCATTTGCCCGGGGTGCGAAAGCAAATAGCAAGAAAGCCAGAAGGGCTTTTACGTAGGGATTTTTCATGGTAGAATGGTTTAGAACGGTTTGTATCACTAAGATAGCCCAGTTTTTTTAATTATAAAATCATTTCGATAATCTTAGGGGTAAAAGTTTATTTTTGTAAAATGGAAAATGTGGTAGAATTGCAGGAATCAGAAGAGCAGGAATTATATGAACACTTAAAAATTGTTGTTGATAAAGGACAATCTTTATTACGCATCGATAAATTTTTAATGGTTCGTGTTGAAAATGCTTCTAGAAACCGCATTCAGAATGCCATTGATGCCGGTAATGTTCTGGTCAATCAAAAGCAGATCAAACCAAGTTATAAGGTTAAGCCTTATGATGAGATTTCGATCGTTTTGCCACATCCGCCCCGCGATACCGAAGTTTATCCTGAAAATATTCCTTTGGATATTATTTATGAAGACAGTGATTTATTGGTGGTCAATAAACAAGCTGGAATGGTGGTACATCCTGGCTTTAATAATTATACCGGAACCTTGGTTAATGCTTTGGCTTTCCATTTTGAACAACTACCACAACTGCCTGGAAATGATGGTCGACCAGGTTTGGTGCATAGAATTGATAAAGATACTTCAGGTTTGCTGTTGATCAGTAAGAATGAAAAATCAATTACACACCTGGCCAGACAGTTTTTTGACCACAGCATCACCAGAAAATACATTGCACTGGCTTGGGGTGATATTGAAAACGATGGAACCGTAACCGGCTATATCGGCAGAAGTGTGAAAGATAGGAGGGTGATGGATATTTATGAAGAGGAAGAAAAAGGAAAATGGTCTGTTACACATTACAAGGTTTTAAAACGTCTGGGATATGTTACCTTAATTAGCTGTGAGCTGGAAACTGGCCGTACGCACCAGATTCGTGCACATATGCAACACATTGGTCATCCGCTCTTTAACGATGCCATGTATGGTGGCGATAAGATTTTAAAAGGAACCACGTTTAATAAGTATAAACAATTTGTAGATAATTGCTTTGAATTATTACCAAGGCAGGCGCTACATGCACAAAGTTTGGGTTTTATTCATCCAACAACAAAAGAATATATGCATTTTGAATCGCCATTACCGGCTGATTTTAAAGCTGCTTTAACAAAATGGGAAAATTACATCGTCGCATCATAAAATATGTCTCAAGAGTACCTTTTATTTAATGATGAATTTCATCCCGTTGATGTTCCTGTTTTAACTACTTCCAATAGAGGTTTTAAATTTGGTGATGGGCTTTTTGAAAGCATGCGGATGATCAATCATAAGCTGCAGTTTGCAGATTTACATGCCGACAGGCTTGCTGCAGGGATGAAAGCACTGAAAATTGATGGTCATGTTTTAATGGATGATTATTTTCTTCGGCAGAAAACTGCAGACCTGGTTAAAAAAAACAGATGGAATGGAAATGTACGTTTCAGGCTTTCCGTTTATCGTCAGGGTGCAGGAGTTTACACACCAGAAAGTAATAAGTCTGGCTATGTTTTAGAGGGGATTCCATTAAAGGCTACCGACTATGAATTAAATACAAAAGGATTAATCATTGATGTTTTTGATGAAATGACTAAATCCATCAATAAGCTTTCGAATTTCAAAACCTCAAATGCTTTGCTATATGTAATGGCTGGTCTATTTAAGACGCAGAACCGATTAGATGAAGCAATTATTCTAAATCAAAGTGGCTTTTTATGTGAAAGCATCAGTTCGAACATTTTTGTTGTGTATGATAAGCAAATCTATACGCCTGCATTAACTGAAGGTTGTATTAGTGGTGTAATGCGTACCACGGTGATGCAGATTTGCAAAATGAATGATATTGCATTAATTGAAGCACAGATTAGCCCTGAAATTTTAAAAGAAGCCGAAGAAGTTTTTATCACCAATGCTACGCAAGGTATTCAATGGATTATGGGCTACGGCAGAAAAAGGTATTTTAATGAGTTTTCTAAATTTTTGAATGAGAAGCTGAATGCTTTGTAATTAAGGTTCATTTCTAAATTAATGAATTATCTACTTTTTTAACCATTAAATTTCATAGGCCTTAAAGTATCTAATTATTTTCACTACCATTATTTTAAGGAAGTATTGATCCACAATAATCTATGGTAGTCATTTTTTATTTTTTTTCTTCCTTGTGGTAGTGTGTTGTGATTTAAAATACAAATTTTTTCGATGTTCTATGTCGTAGCTATAATTATTTTATTTTTTTTAATGTAGTATTAGGTTGTATTTTAATTTTTTTTTCTATCTTCATTTACCTCTACTATACTAATCAAATTCTACAACTATTTTATGAATACTACATGTTCTCTGTTAAAGCAGTATACACTGGTTTTAATTTTATTATTTAGCACAACAATTTTTATTTATTCCTGTAAAAAGGATAAAGACAATCATTCAGTTTTAAGTGTAGAAGAAATTAAAAAGTGGTACATCACAAACGCTAATGCCTTTAATACGGAAAGTAAGATCTTTGAGCATAAAAATCCTGATTTTACAAAATCTTTCGCGGCTTTTAAAGATGGACAACAGGTAACCGAATTTAATTTTGATAGCCCTAATAAACTGGTTTTTGATAACGGAACATCTACTGATGCTGAAAAAGAAATAGCATTAGCCAATACTGAAGTTAGACTACTGTTTTTTAGCCCTATTGATACAAAGACAATTTCTGCTGCGGCTTTTATGGTTATTATTGGCAAAGAAAAACAAGATTTAACAAATGTGCATTATAAAGATTTTAATCAATTTAGTGGTCGTATCATATTTTATAATAGTAAGGGTGCCTTGGCAAATGGTTATGAAATCGAGCATGGGAATATTTTAAAAAGTTTTGGTAAAGCAAGTTTAAAACCTAATGAACTTCTAAATTTAAAACTTCATAACCAAGCCAAAATAGCTAGTGACCGTATAGCAAGTGGTACGAGATTAATGCTATACGATATTAATAGTAACTGTTTTGAATTCGTAACTACTTCAGAACAGGCTTGTGTTTCATTTAATGCGACAAGGTCTTTTTTAAATAAAACAGGAGTTGAAGAATCAAAGCGTCAAAAATTGATGGTAGGAAATGACATGTATTGTAAATGGATGATTAGTGGAGAATATGTAGGAAGTGAATGCCAAAGTAGTGGAAATGATGGAGGTTATAATGGAGGATCGGGAAATACCGGAGGGCAGGAAGGTGGTGGAAGTGGGAGCGGAGGGGATAATTCAAATAAAGAAATCATTGATAGTGTAAAAAACCCTTGTTTGAAAGCATCATTATCACTCGCAATTTCTAATGGGATTAATAATCAAATAACAGGTTATATGAATTCTACATTTGGTACATCGTCCCAAAAGAACTTGACATTTTATCAATCATCTACTTTAGCAAGTCAGGACGATGGTATTACAAATGGAAGTCAATATGATATTAATATTTATTTAAATTCAAATACGTTGCCAAGTTATTCTAAAGAATACACTATAGCAACTATCTATCATGAAGTCTTACATGCTTATTTAAATTCATTATTTCAGCCAAACTCAAATGGACAAACATTTATTAATATACCAAATCAACATGAATATATGGCTACAAATTATGTAACAGTTATTAGCAGTGCTTTAACATCTAAATTTCCTGAAATATCCTCATACGATGCTTGGGGTCTTGCTTGGGGAGGTTTACAAGAAACCAGTTTATGGGACGTTTTAACTGAATCAGATAAACAACAAATTATAGATATTAATAAGAACTACTCAAATAGAGGATCACTTAAAAAAGGTGATTATTGTAATTAAAGACTATGAAAGCAACATTTATATTACTCTTAATCTTATGTTTTTTTAAGGTTAAAGGACAAAACAAAGATTCTGAACAATTTATAAATGATTTTTATAAAGGTAATGACACAATTGTTTATTTTCAAATCATTGATAAATTCACACTTTCGCAATTAGAGAAGATTGTCTCAAAGGATACTTTAAGAGGTATTTTTGAAGATGATGATAAAAAATTTAGTCTTACTGGGTCAGAAAGATCTCAGATAAAACAAGAGTTAAATCAGATGCAAAAATATGAGTGGTCTTCAAAGCTATTTAAAAAAATAAAAGGCATCGCCGTTGATCCTGATTCTATTAACAAAAATCTAGGACATAATAAAATCGTGACTTTTAGTAAGCCAATTTTTCTTAGAGGGAAAAGATTTTGCCTTTTTTATAATGGTTATACTTGCGGTTCGAAATGTGGCCAGGGAAGATTTGTTTTATATAAGAGGGTAGCACAAAAATGGTTTCCCTATACGACATTATATAGATGGATTGCTTAATCCAACATGTTATTCTACAACCTCATTCCCCTTAAAAAGTCCTCAATCAGCATACGTTTCTTACCTTCAAACTGAATGTCCAGCAACTTAATAAAACCATCTTTCGTGGCGAATTTTAAATAAGTTTTGCCATCAGTTAAAAACCCACCTGCAGCAATTCCTGGCACCTTATCTTCAGGCTCTGCTTTAAAAATTTTCAATGTTTTATCATTTAATAGGGTGAAAGCAGTTGGATAAGGACTCAATCCTCTGATCAGATTGTGGATCTTTGCTGAGGAATTATTCCAGTCGATCTTACAATCTTCTTTAAATATTTTCGGTGCATGTTTTAATTCATCGCTTTGTGGCTGTGGTTGCTCTATAAAATCTCCGTTTGCTATAGCAGTAACTGTTTTTACCAATAAATTGGCCCCAATTACCATTAATTTATCATGCAATTCTCCGGCAGTTTCATCGTCACCAATGGGGGTATGATCACTTAAAATAATATCTCCAGTGTCTATTTCGTGAGTTAAAAAGAAGGTTGTTACCCCACTTTCCTTTTCGCCATTGATGATGGCGTGATTAATCGGTGCTGCTCCTCTGTACTGTGGTAGTAAAGAGCCATGAAGGTTGATGGTTCCTTTTGTTGGCATATTCCAAACCACTTCTGGAAGCATTCTAAAGGCAACCACCACTTGTAGGTCAGCCTGAAAAGATTTTAACTCAGCTAAAAATTCGGGATTTTTAAGTTTTTCTGGTTGCAGTACCGGGATTGATTTTTCTACAGCATATTTTTTTACGGCACTTTCGTTAATTTTCTGCCCACGTCCGGCAGGTTTATCCGGAGCCGTTACCACTGCAACAATGTCGAATTTAGCCTGAACCAAGGCGTCAAGAGAAGCAACTGCAAAATCGGGTGTACCCATAAAAACTATTTTCATACCGTGTGTGTTGTGTTCTAAAATAATGTGATCAGTCACTTTAAGTTTTACAAAATAACTAAAAAATTAATTCATCCTGATAAGTAAAAATGGTACAAGGCGAAGATGTTGTAAAAGCGAGCGGATTAGTTTATGTAACCGATGCCATGCCTGGCATTTACCGAAAAGGCAAACCCGGTAAATTTTACTACGAAGATAAAAAGGGAAATAAAATTACTGAAGAAAGGCACCTCGACCGCATTAAAGCATTGGTTATTCCTCCGGCCTGGCAAAATGTATGGATTGCCAATAAACCTAATGCCTATCTGCAGGTGACCGGAACAGATGCTGCAGGTAGAAAACAATATCGTTACCATACCAAGTGGACAAGCCGGCGATCAGAAGATAAATATTTCAGACTTTATGAATTTGGGAAAGTATTGCCCGAAGCTCGGAAACAGATTGTCAAAGATCTTAAGCGTAAGGAACTGGATGAGCGAAAAGTGCTTGCCATTTCTGTAGATGTTTTGCAAAAGTCTTTAATTAGAGTGGGCAATGAAAATTACAAGCAATTGTATGGCTCATTTGGCTTAAGTACTTTAAGAGATAAGCACGTTAAAATTGAAGGCAGCAAAATTAATATAGATTTCATCGGTAAAAAAGGCGTGAGGCAAACTCTTGTCTTAAATGATAGAAGCCTGGCGAAGTTGGTTAAGAAATGCCGTGATATACCCGGGCAAGACCTTTTTCAATATTACACAGACGGTAAAGAGCACCGGGGTATAGATTCTGGTAAAATCAATAACTATATTAAAGAAATCACTCAGAATGATTTTACAGCAAAAGACTTCAGGACTTGGGGTGGCACTTTGGAAGCCCTGCGCCAGTTTGCAAAATGCTCAGTGGATGTTGATGTAGAATTAAATACCAAAAAAACAGTGATTAATGTTTTAGATTGTGTGGCCAAAAAATTGGGCAATACCAGAGCTGTTTGTAAGAGTTCGTATGTATATCCATTACTGATTACTGCTTATGAAAATAATGAGTTGGTGAAATACATGAAAAAAATGAATAACAATAAAACAGTTGGTAAATTAGGACTTGAACATGATGAAAAAGTGTTGCTTTCCTTCTTGAAATCGACTGGAAGTAGATAAATTAATCTCGTCAAAGAATGCCAATTTAGTGGTTTTAATTAATTCAAAATAATAGAATTATTACCACTGAATGGCTAAACATTTAGGTATCAAAAGAGAAGGTTTCTCTAAAATTTTAGAAAAGCTTTGTTTGAAAATCTGTAATGAAGAAAATACTAGAGGTGTTAAACCATTTACGTTGATATGAAATGAAAATAACATTGGTGATTTCATGAAATCACCAATGTTATTAATCTTCTTTAGGAGCCTTTTTTATAGGATGAACAGGCTGTTCTTCGTTTTCTCTTTGTTCGGCCGGATCATCTGTTTTAACCGGTTTATTTGGGATGCTATCATCAGGTTTCCGAACAGTTTGATGATCTGTCGGTTTGCGTCCTTTAGGCACTTCCTCTTTATAGTTACTTCCTGGCTTATCGCTTGTTTCTTTAGGTCCGCTCATAATTTTAATGGTTGAGTAATTGAATTTTGAATGATTTTATAGCAATATTTAGAATCGCTTATTAATTAACAAAGCCTAATCCGTATTGTTTAGTTCTGTATGTCAAGAATGCGAATTATTTCTAGAATTTCATCGTTCCATTATAAGCTCATTACCATACACCAATTCATTCACTCATTCAAAATTCATTCATTCAAAATTCACTTAGTCAAAATTCACTCATTACTTATAAAGCAGATATTTAAGGCGCATTTTTTTGTAAGCACTTAACCCAGGTTCCCAACTTGCCCTGATTTCTTTTTCACTTTTTCCTTCAATAACCTGTTGTCTGAAATCGGAAACCCCAACTAAACGTTCAATTACACCCATTTCCTTACTTAATTTGGTGTTAAAAAAATCTGCCTTTTGCGGCGAGGCCTTATAGAGCTCAATCAGCCATGAAATATTAACCTGTTTAGCTTTCCTTAATTTAACAGTATCGTAATTTCTTAGATCTAAACCATAACAAACCTGGTTTTGAAATAGTGGCGTTTCCGACATTCCTTTGATGCTCTTCGGCGTGAAGCTGAATTTAAATTTATCTTTTAAATATGGTGCACCCACAATAGTGAAAGGAAACATCGTACCACGACCGTGATTTAAATAGGTGCCTTCAAATAAGCAGGTTGAAGGATAAAGTAATATGGCTTGCTGCGTATTTAAATTAGGTGAAGGCTTAACAGGTAAAACATATTCCATCTCATGATCATAATTTAGGTTTTTAATCACGGTAATCTTGCAGGTTACTTTATTTTTTAACCAACCTTCACCATTCAGCATTTGTGCATATTCACCCACTGTTAATCCATGTGCAATAGGAATAGGCTGCACACCAATGCCTGATTTAAATTTACGATCTAAAATAGGGCCGTCAATTAAATATCCGTTCGGATTTGGGCGGTCTAATATGATTAATTCTTTATTGTTAGCTGCGCAAGCTTCCATTACATTTTGAAGCGTATTAATGTAGGTGTAAAAACGAACACCAACATCCTGAATATCAAAAACCATAATGTCTATATCAGCCAAATCTTCAGCGGTGGGTGTGCTGTGTTTTCCATAAAGCGACACGGCTTTAATTCCTGTTTTGGTATCTACTGCATCATCCACTTTAACACCAGCACTTGCATCTCCTCTGAAGCCATGCTCGGGGCCGAATATTTTCTGAATTTTTACGCCCTGTTTAAGTAAACTATCCACAACGGTTTGTGTGCCGATCACTGATGTGGGATTAACGACCATGCCCACACGTTTTCCTTTTAAAAGCGGTAAATACTTTTCCGTTTGCTCGGCTCCGGTTTTAATCTCACTGGTATCAGGGATGTTTATGCTCCTGATGGTGGTTTTTTTATTCACTTTCACCTTGCCAAAGTCATCTTCTATTGATTTCGGTTGACTGCAGGCAGATAGTGCGAGTAAGCTCGTAAAAGCAAGGCAGATATATCTTTTCATTTTATGTATACTTTAAAGGTTATTCGAAAGGCTGTTTTTAACCATCATTCCAAATGCATTTCATGCAAAATAAATTATTCTCAACAGAGATAAAGGTAAATCATTAAAACAATCCTTCATTTTATTGATTTACTTAATCGGTAAACGGCTATAATATTTCAAATATATGCCATTTTTAAAAATGATTTAAGCATTTTTGCTGTTACAAAATTATCTAAATTGAATTTCGAATATTTCATAGCCAGCCGTATAGCCATTAAATCAGAGCGAACTTTTTCAAAGTTAATTGTACGCATTGCTATTGCGGGTGTGATGCTTAGCCTGGCCGTCATGATATTGTCTATTGCCATCATAAAAGGTTTTAAAACCGAAATTCAGGATAAGGTTAGGGGCTATCTTGGTGATGTACAGATTACCCGATATGATCTAAATAATTCTTTTGAGCATTCGCCATTTGTGCTGGATGCGGAAACAAAAAAACAGTTAAAGGATAATCCAGAGATTGATTTCTACTATCCTTTTGCCACCAAACCAGCTATTCTTTCTGCAAATAATGAAATTGAAGGGATTAACTTTAAGGGAGTAGATAAAAATTACAACTGGAATTATATTAAACAGCATATCATTAGTGGTACCATTATCGATTTTGCTGACAGTACTGCTGCCATGCAGGAATTGCTTATTTCCAGCTATACAGCCAATAGGTTAAAGCTTAAAACTGGAGATGATTTTATCATGTACTTTGTACAAAACCAGTTGAGGCCAAGGAAATTTAAAATAGTTGGCGTTTATGATATTGGTGTTGAAGATATAGATAAAGGATTTGTACTTGGAAACCTGAATATTATTAAGCGGTTAAATAACTGGAAATCAGATGAAATTGGCGGCGTTGAAATCAGAATTAAAGATTTTAACAAGTTAAAGTTAGTTGCTGATGGAATTTTTGAAGAGTTACCGCAAAATCTGAGATCATTTTCTATTAAAGAAAACTTTCCCAACATCTTTACCTGGTTAGGTTTACTGGATGTGAATACGCGGGTGTTGCTTATTCTAATGTTGATTGTTGGAGTGATTAATATGGTTACTGCATTATTAATTATGATTTTAGAACGCACCAATATGATTGGCATGCTTAAATCTTTCGGTGCCAGTAACTTGTCGATTATGAAAATATTTTTATTTAATTCGGCTTATCTAATCGGAATTGGCTTATTACTGGGGAATATATTGGGGCTTGGTTTGGGTTTTTTTCAGCAATCCACCCATATTTTTAAGCTTAATCAGGCATCTTACTTTCTAGCCTATGCGCCTATTGAGTTTCATTTTATTGATGTGGTGGCATTAAACCTGGTTACAATAGTGGTGTGTTTGGCAGTATTAATCATTCCATCTTTACTCATTAGTAAAGTATCGCCATTAAAAGCCATCAGGTTTAAATAAGCAACATTTCTACTGCTTTAGTTTAGAAGTTTATAAAAAAAATTGATGCGGCAATGAAACATCGCCGCATCAATTATCATTATAACTAACTGCCATTTAAGCTTCACTCCATCCAGAGGGAACACTTTTGGCTAACTAACCATTCCAAAAAGGAATAGCACTAAGAATTAAGATTTTTATAAAATATAGTATGAACCAACTGATGCCAGTTCTGTCTGTGGTTTATCTTCATATAGTTGATCATCATCCAGCATTTGCAGTAAATCTCTTTCTATGTTTCTGCATATGGTTGTGGTCGGCGTATCTGTAGGCTTATTTTCAAAGGGGTCCTGAAGATGAACGGCCATTTTTTCGACCAATAAAAAGAACGCTGCAATAGCAACAACCAGTGGTACTTCCATGTATCCAAAGTATTCTATTAATCCAAAAGGCAATAACACGATAAATAAATGGATAGACATGTTGATGTATTTACTGTAAGTTACAGGGAAAACAGTATTCTTAATCCGCTCAGAGCCACCCATATGGTTACACAATGCCGTGATTGATTTGTCGATTTCAATCTGCTGATACTTGTTGATCCAGCCTTCACTAAGTGCTTTTTTTAAATCCATGCCGTGCAACTCCAGTAAAGAGGTAGTCACATTTCTACGTTTTTTGATAAACGCAAGCTCTTCCGGACTTAAATATTCTTCCAATCCTTTGCGGGCATTGAAGCCTCTAAGCGATTGGCTTAGCGAATAACACCAGCCAATTTGTCTTTTAATAAAGCGTTGTTTAAATGCTTCCACCTCATCTAAGCCATATGGATTTTCTACAAAGGATAAAATCTGACGGGATATCGAGCGGGAATCATTTACAATGGCGCCCCAAAGTGTGCGTGCTTCCCACCACCGGTCATAAGCCTGGTTTGACCGGAAAGCCAATAGCAGGGAAATAATGGTTCCCAGTAAGGCTGGTACCGCCACTGGAATGGAAATGCGGGTAACATGGAAATTTTGATAAAGCACAACAATGCCTACAGAATAACTGATCACAAAAAGTAGTTCTGATTTAATTTTTCCAAAGATGTATGTGAGCGGAATGTTATTTCGTAATAGCATAATAAATGGTCTTTGTTCGTGAAAAATTAAGCATTAAACTCTTGTAAGTGTGCTTCAGGAATACGCGTTTCTATCAGGTTTTCCTGAACATGAAGTTTCATGATGTTTAAATAGAGCACTTCGCAACCTGACCGTTCCGTTAAAAACTTCGGATCAATGCTGTATTTATTTATTGGCCTAAAATTATATTCTTTAGGATAGGCGATATAGGCAATATCAAATGCTTCTATAAAATTTTTAAAAGCGGATACGGTACTTCCATAAAAATATTCAATTCCAATCGCATTAATATGATTGGGATACCGTTTCTTTGAAGCCTCTAATTTTTGATAAAATTCATCACTTACATTTTCATAATCGCGACTCCGACGACTTAACATCAGCATATCTGTAATAGAATCTGATAACTTGAAAGCATGCAAGAATATAATGTTTAAGATTTCATTAGGATGAACTTGTACAAGTGCATCAATAATCTCTGTACTTTCTAAGTTGAAGTCGGTAGGTACTAATACTGTTTTCATTGCTCACTTGATTAAATAGATGAATAATTAATACAAGTTTAGGTCTATGTTATTACAGCCAGATAAGAATGAGATTAGAATACCATTAGAATTGCGATGGTAGGTGAAGTATGAGCGCAAATATATAAAATATTGTACTATACGCTAATTAAAGGCAGCATTATTTTAATTTCCGTTCCAATGCCTTCTTGTGATTTGATGGAGATACTGCCTCTGTGAAGGCGGATAATATTTAGTGATAACGGTAAGCCTACGCCATAACCTTTGTAATCATTGGTGTTTGACGCACGGTAGAAAGGTTCAAAAATATGCTGAATATCTGTTTGGGGAATGCCAATACCCCTATCAGTTACAGCGATGGAGAGTGTTTTGCCTGTACTTTCAATTCCAATACTGACTAAATTTTCGTTGGAATACTTGCAGGCATTACTCACCACATTGGATATGGCTAGTTTAATTAAATTCTTATTGACTTTTAAAGTTAGCAACGCTTCATCTTCCGGTAATTTACTGAAGTCGATTTGAATGTTACTATTGGGGTATACCTGGTTTACTGATCCTTTAATTTCCCAGAGCAATTCATCCATCCGCACTTCTTCCCAAGGTTGATTTTTGCCATTAAAACCAGATTGTGCGAGGCCAAGCAAACTGGTTAAAATATGTTCCAGCCTTTCTGCTTCATCTTTTATTCTAGATAGCGCCTTGTGCTGATCATGAAGCTCCTGATCTGGCTTCATGGCCAGTTCTACTTCAGCACTTATTACCGTTAAAGGTGTTCTAAGCTCATGCGATGCATTGCTAATGAAGTTGTTTTGAGTTTCAAAGGCCGTTTCCAGGCGATTTAACATGTTGTTAAAGGTTTGTGCCAGTTGAGACATTTCATCACTTCCCTTTTTAACGTCCAGACGCATGTGCAAATTTTCGGCTTTAATTTTCTTTACACTCCTGATGATGTTTCTGAGGGGAGTAAGCATATAATCAGAAAATTTCCAACCCACTACAAAAGAGAGGACTATAGAAAGGAAAAAACCGATAATCAGGATCTTTTGAAGGTCTTCCAGTTCTCTGAATCCAAAAGGATCATTCGCAGAAATAATTACGATGTAGCCACCTTTAGAAGTTTTAAAGTATTTGCCAGCATAAAAATGATTTTCGAAACGATAGCGGGCCATCAAACCCGCATCAATCTTCTTATAAAAACTCTTTGGCAATTCTCGATCTAATTGCGAAGTGGTTTTTTTGGGATCAATAATAAATTCTCGTTCAGATGGAAGGCGCTCCAGGTATTGATTGCGCATTTTGGCATAAACAGCGTTATTATCATCCTCATATAATTTAATTTGGGCCGCAATATTAACCCTTGCCTCTAATCGCTTATAAAAATCTTCAAATGCAAACTGATTAGAAAAATACCAAACAAAACCACTTAATAAGGAAATAATTACTGCCGATAGGATGGCAAAAAGTAAAGTGATTTTTTGAGCAATTTTCATTATTTCTCTTTTAAAACATAGCCCAAGCCCACGGCGGTATGGATGAGTTTTTGATCGGCGTTTTTATCAATTTTTTTTCGCAGATAGTTCACATAAACATCTACCACATTGGTGCCGAGATTGAAATCAATATCCCAAACGTTCTCAAGAATATCAATTCGTGATAGGATTTTGCCTTTGTTTTTGGCCATGTACTCCAGTAAGCGATATTCGGTAGCAGTGAGTACAATTTCGGTTTTGCTGCGGTTAACAGTTTTTGCGCTGAGGTTGATTTGTAAATCAGCAATGCTTATAATTTGATCGAGGTTAACCGTGCCATGATAACGCCTCAAAAGCATTCTGATTCTGGCAAAAAGCTCGGCAAATTTAAAAGGCTTAATCAGGTAATCATCTGCACCATTGTCTAATCCATTAACTATATTTTCAGTAGTGCCTAAAGCGGTAAGCATGATTACTGGCGTGGTGGGTTTAAGATCTTTAATGATTTTACAAAGTTCAAGACCATTTATGCCGGGTAACATAATGTCTAGAATAATCAGATCGAAATGATTTTCAGTGGCCATTTGTTTACCAATTAAGCCGTCGGGAGCAATACTCACGGTAAAACCTTCATCAGTTAAACCTCTTGAAATTACTGAAACCACACTTGGTTCATCTTCTACTACTAATAAATTCATCTAGGGCAAAATAATTGTAAAAATTGCGGATTTACAAAATTTAAATTCACGTAATTTTTCAATATAATCGTTTTTGATGAAAAGAAGGCATAATCACTTGCCATTTTATATTAAACTTTTGAATAAAGCCCTCTTGATTCTACCATTCTCTAATTTTGCTTAAATTTTAAATTCTGAAAAATAGATCAAATGCCTTTTTCTGATTTGTTTTTTAAAGATTTTAATCCGTTTTCAAAATCTTTACCAATCATGGTATCCATACTCACAAAAACACACATCCATTTACTGATCATATTATGGTCTCCGCTCATTGTCCAGGTTACTTTGTTGCTATTTCCTTCTGGTGTGATCTCGAATTTAGTATCGGCAATACTCTCAAAAGGCTCTAAAAATTTAAGTTCCATATCAACCAGTCTATTTGGTGTAACGGTTAAGATTTTCATGTAACCTGATCCAGTCTCTTTACCCTTCCATTCGTATAGGTGATTTGGTAACATAGGTTTTCCGGAAAACTTTACTTTTGCTGATGGTTCCATTTTTGCCCAGGGATTCCATTTATAGAATTCATTAAAATCGGCAATGTTTTTATAGATAATATGATCAGGTGCATTGATGACTATAGTGCGGTTAACCGTGTAGTTTTTCGGGAGGAAGAACGAACCTACCACAAATACAACAGCCAATACAATAACAATGCAGAGCAGGACTTTTAAGAATTTCATATTAAGTTTATTTGGTTAAATAAATTTAATATAAAGCGCTCAAAATCAAAGCATTTTAAATAATGTTAATTTTTGATTGAGGAGAGTTAATTTTGAAGTGCATCAAATCAGCAATAGATTGTGCTTTTTGCTTAATTGTTTCGGCATTTGCGCCTGCGAATAATTCATCAACGGTATTAAAGAAAATCATCTTCCAGGTCTTAAATTCTTCTTCTTTCAGCGGTGCTTGCTGATTTAAAGAGAAGTGCGTCAACATCGGGTTGCCTTTATAAATGGCTTTGCCAAAGAGAATGCTTTCCCAAAAATCGTACATTTTAGGCAAATGGTGAGACCAGTCTACCTGCGCCACCTGGGTAAAGATAGGGCCAATGGTTTGGTTATCTTGTACTTTACTGTAAAAGCGATCAACTAAAAGGATAATGTCAGTTCTGTTTTCAATGTCTTTCATGAGGCCAATTCTGCTGTAACAAATATCCTGTAAAATGAGGTTTAAAAAGTGATGTCCATCATTATGGTATAAACTATTTATAAAGCCTCAATAAAAGTTTACTATAGTGAATAATGGCTTTATATTGCATTAGGATATCGCCGCCAATAATACCAATGATGGGTGGGTGGCCAAATTGCTGGTAAGTTTCAGTAACCGATTGCAAATCAAAAGCAACCGTTTCGTAATTTTTTATTTTTAAAGTGCCAATTCTAATTTCGGGGATAGTTGCTTGTATTGTAGTAGTAGTGGTAAAAAGTGTTGCAGCGTTTATTTCTTCTGATACCTGAAGTGTTTCGGAGAGGTGTTTTTCTATGATGGCTTTATCAAATACGCTTCTGGATGCACCTGTATCTAATACTGCGAAGTGCGTTTCGTTAAAAACAATAATTTCCACCAGAAGGTGGAAACCATCATCTTGTAGGTTTATGAGTTTAAGTGGTATGGATATTGATTTCATTTACGATTTTTACCATATAAGGCGCCTAAATTTTAATCATCTGGTATTCTTAGATTTCTGAGGTGTTTGATTTATATTTTTTTACCATATAAGGCGCCTAAGTTTTAATCATCTGGTTTATTCTTAGATTTCTAAGGTGCTTGATTTATATATTTTTACCACCTAAGGCGCCTAAGTTCAATCCTTTGGTATTCTTAGGTTTCTAAGGTGGTTGATTTAGTTTTTAACAACTAAGGCGACTAAGTTTTATAACTTAATTACTTAGGTAGTTAATCATGAGATCAAACTAATTTCATTTCTGAGAGTACACTATTCATATTTCTAACAGCGTCTGCGCTTTTATTAAATGCTGCTTGTTCGGTTTCTGTTAATTTAAAATCGATAATTTTTTCCCAACCATTTCGTCCGATGATTACGGGAACACCCAGGCAAATATCTTGCTGGCCATACTCACCTTCTAAAGAAACACAGCAGGTAAATAGTTTTTTCTCATCGTGAACAATGGCTTCTACTAAAGCTGCACCTGCTGATCCGGGAGCATACCAGGCCGAAGTGCCAATTAATCCGGTTAGTGTTGCGCCACCAATCATCGTATCAGCTGCTACCTGATCAAGCGTAGCCTGATCTAATAAGTTACTTACTGGTAAACTTTGGTAAGTTGCCAGGCGGGTTAAAGGGATCATTGTTGTATCACCGTGACCACCAATTACGAAGCCTTGCAAATCATTTGGATTACAATCTAAGGCCTGTGACAAATAAAATTTGAAACGGGAGCTATCTAAAGTTCCGCCCATACCAATAATACGGTTTTTAGGTAGTCCTAATGATTTTAGAGCCAAATAAGTCATTGTGTCCATCGGATTACTGATCACTATAATAATCGCATCCGGAGAAAATTTCAGGATGTTTTCTGCCACACCTTTTACAATGCCTGCATTAATTCCGATTAAATCTTCACGGGTCATCCCTGGTTTACGAGGCAATCCCGAAGTGATCACCACAACATCCGAACCAGCCGTTTTACTATAATCATTAGTTACACCGCTGATTTTTGTATCGAAACCCAACAGCGTAGCCGTTTGCATCATGTCAATTGCTTTACCTTCGGCAAAACCTTCTTTGATATCGAGTAAAACGAGTTCATTTGCTAATTCCTTCCGGGCAATATTATCTGCACAGGTAGCACCAACAGCGCCTGCACCTACAACCGTTACTTTCATATAGCTATATTTTAATGGTTTGCTTAAATATTAATCGAAGGTAGAAATAAATATAAGGTTAAAGAATCCTTTTAGAAAACTTTATTGCGCTAAACCTTACAGGTTTTAAAAACCTGTAAGGTTTATTTAGAAGTTTTGTTGATAATTTGCTGACAACATCCGCCTTCAAATTTCCTATTTTTGAAAAACCGTTATAAATCCCGAACGGCTAATTCTTGACAATACAATATGTACTTAATTTTTGATACAGAAACCACAGGTTTGCCCCGCAATTACAATGCGCCAATTACCGATACCGATAACTGGCCACGTTGTATTCAGATTGCCTGGCAACTGCATGATGAGATGGGGAAGATGGTTGAACATCAGGATTATTTAGTTAAGCCAGAGGGTTTTAATATTCCTTATGATGCGGAACGCATTCACGGAATATCTACTGAACTTGCCGATGAACAAGGAATTACTTTAGCTGAAGTGTTGGAGAAATTCAATACTGTGTTATCCAGAGCCAAGTTTATCGTAGGTCAGAATGTTGGCTTCGATGTAAATATTATGGGCTGCGAGTTTTACCGTTTTGGTATAGAAAACCGCATGGCAGAAATGCCTGTGTTGGATACTTGTACAGAAGTTACTGCCGATTTATTAAAGTTGCCTGGAGGTAGGGGTGGAAGGTTCAAATTGCCAACACTAACGGAGTTACATGCTTATTTATTTGGTGTTCCTTTTAATGAAGCGCACAACGCAACTGCCGATGTGGAAGCCACTACACGTTGCTTTCTGGAGCTGATCAAAAAAGAAGTTTTTAAAAAGGAAGAGTTACTGGTTGATGCAGAATATTTTCCACGTTTCAGAGAAGTCAATCCGGAGTCAATCCCGAGCTTTGGTATTCAGCATGTCAATCTAAAATCAGCATCTGATGAGATTCGCAAGCGACTTCAGAAAACTGAAGGTGGTGGTGTTTCTAAACAGGAAATTGAACGAAACAAGCATGAACTTGAATCAGCAACTTTTGTACACCTGCATAACCACACTCAATTTTCAGTTCTGCAAAGTACCATCAGTATTCCGGCATTGATTAAGGCTGCTGCATCGTTAAAAATGCCTGCCGTAGCCATGACAGATCATGCCAATATGATGGGTGCCTTTCATTTTGTTAACAATGTTTTAAACCATAATAAAGCTGCCGAGGCCAAAAATGCTGCTGCGATTGAGGCTGGTGAAAGACCAACAGAAATGGTGATGACACCGATTGTTGGTGTAGAGTTTTTCGTATGTAACAACCACTTAGATAGAACTACAAAAGACAATGGCTACCAAATGGTGCTGCTGGCGAAAAATAAAGCGGGATACCATAATTTAGCTAAAATGTCATCCATTGCCTATACCAAGGGGTTTTATTACGTTCCCAGAATTGACAGGGAAGTGATTGAGCAATATAAAGATGATATCATTGTGCTTTCCGGAAACCTTTCTGGTGAGATTTCTAATAAAATCTTAAACATGGGTGAAAATCAGGCAGAGGAAGCTTTGATCTGGTGGAAGGAACAGTTTGGAGATGATTTTTATATCGAGGTGATGCGCCACAGTCAGGAAGATGAAGATCGCGTAAATGCATCCTTAATTTCATTGGCTAAAAAGCATGAAGTTAAATTGGTTGCAACCAATAACACCTACTATATTAATAAGAAAGATGCTAACGCCCACGATATTTTATTGTGTGTAAAAGACGGCGAAAAGCAGGCTACACCAATTGGTCGTGGACGTGGCTACCGTTATGGCTTACCTAACCAGGAGTATTATTTCAAATCGGGAGCGGAAATGAAAGCTCTTTTTGCTGATTTACCAGAGGCCATTTTGAACATCCAGGAAATTGTTGATAAGATTGAAACCTATAAGCTTGCCCGTGAGGTATTGTTACCGAAATTTGATATTCCTGAACAATTTTTGGTAGCAGAAGATGAGGTTGATGGTGGAAAACGTGGAGAGAATAAGTTTTTAAGGCACCTTACCTATGAAGGTGCAAAAATCAGGTACGGTGAACTTACACCGCCAATTATTGAACGTTTAGATTTTGAGCTGGCTACCATTGAGAAAACTGGTTATCCGGGTTATTTCCTGATTGTGCAGGATTTTATTGCTGAAGCACGCCGCAGAGATGTTTCGGTTGGCCCAGGCCGTGGTTCGGCAGCAGGTTCGGTGGTAGCCTATTGTTTATGGATTACCAATATTGATCCAATTAAATATGATTTGCTTTTTGAGCGTTTCCTGAATCCGGATCGTGTATCCATGCCCGATATTGATATCGATTTTGATGACGAGGGCCGTGGCCGTGTAATGGAATACGTAATTAATAAATACGGTTCCAGTCAGGTGGCGCAAATCATCACTTACGGAACAATGGCGGCTAAGTCATCTATTCGTGATACAGCCCGTGTGTTGGATTTGCCACTGTTTGAAGCTGATAAAATTGCGAAGCTGATTCCAAATATGAAGCTCGCTAAAATCTTTAACCTCGACGAAAAGAGTTTAAAGGATGCTTTGAGACCTGATGAATACGAGCGTGTTCAGGAGTTAAAAGCGATGGGCTTGCTGAAAGACTTAAGTGCCGAAACCATTCAACAGGCACAGGTTTTGGAAGGCTCATTAAGAAATACAGGGATTCACGCCTGCGGAGTAATCATCACCCCGAGTGACATTACCAATTTCGTTCCGGTAGCAACCGCTAAAGATTCTGATTTATATGTTACCCAATTTGATAACTCCGTTGTAGAAAGCGCTGGTTTATTAAAGATGGACTTCCTGGGGTTGAAAACCCTAACCCTCATCAAGGATACGGTTAAGCTGGTGAAGAAAAGGCATGGGATTGACCTTAATCCGGATAATTTCCCGATTGATGATGTGATGACTTATGAACTCTTCCAGCGCGGTGAAACCATTGGTATCTTCCAGTACGAGAGTCCGGGGATGCAGAAGTATATGAAGGAATTGAAGCCAACCGTTTTTGACGATTTAATTGCCATGAATGCATTATATCGCCCAGGGCCAATGGAGTATATTCCGAGTTTTGTTCGCCGTAAAAATCGAGAAGAAGACATTCAATACGATTTAGATGCCTGCGAGGAATACCTAAAAGAAACCTACGGGATTACCGTTTATCAGGAGCAGGTGATGCTTTTATCGCAAAAGCTGGCAGGTTTTACCAAAGGTGAGGCCGATGTTTTGCGGAAAGCTATGGGTAAAAAACAAAAGGATGTTCTGGATAAGATGAAGCCTAAGTTTGTGAAACAGGCAGCAGAAAAGGGCCATAATGCAGCAACTTTAGAAAAAATCTGGAAAGATTGGGAAGCGTTCGCTTCTTATGCCTTTAATAAATCTCACTCTACCTGTTATGCCTGGATTGCTTATCAAACAGCCTATCTAAAAGCGCATTATCCGGCAGAATATATGGCTGCGGTGCTTTCCAACAACATGAGTGATATTAAACAAGTGGCTTTCTTTATGGAAGAATGTCGCCAGATGGGCGTAGTTGTTTTAGGCCCGGATGTAAATGAATCTGACCTTAAATTTTCGGTAAACGCCAAAGGAGAAGTCAGGTTTGGTATGTCTGCAGTAAAGGGTGTTGGTGAGAAAGCAGTAGAAAGTATCATTGAAGAAAGAACCTCAAATGGCGCATATGCTACAGTATATGATTTTGCCAAACGTTCCAATACCCGGATCGTAAACAAAAAAGCTTATGAAAGTTTTGTGTATAGCGGTGCATTTGATGCCTTTGGCGGACATCGGGCACAATATTTTTACATCGGACCAAATGATAAGATGAATGGCATCGAAAAAATTATCAAGTATGCCAACGATTTCCAGAATAATGAAAATACCTCACAAGGGTCGTTATTTGGGGGCTCTAAAGCAGATCTGATTCTGGAACCTTCGTTACCGGTTTCGCCAGAGTGGGCATTAATGGATCGCTTAAAATATGAGAAAGATGCGATTGGAATTTTCCTTTCCGGGCACCCTTTGGATAACTACAAACTAGAACTTGATAGGTTTTGTACACATGGTGTTAAGCAATTAAGCATCATTAATAAGGTGCGAATGGGAGATACTAATGAAGATATTTTAGCGGAGTTTGCTAAACTGCAAAACCGTGAACTATGTGTTGGTGGATTGGTGGTAGCAGCTTCACAAAGAATAACTAAAACAGGTAAACCATTCGGAACATTTGTATTTGAAGATTATGATGATGCTTGCGAAATGGCATTATTTGGTGAAGATTTTCTTAAATTCAAATCATTTCTTACGGAAGGATATTTCTTGCAAATAAGAGGCCGTGTTGGAGAAAGGTTTGGAAAAGCGGGTGACTGGGAATTTAAAATCACGGCAATCAATCTGATGTCTGAATTAAGAGATAAATTAACCAAAAGTTTAACCATACAGGTGCCAATTGAGCGGGTAAATGAGGAACTCATGAGGGAAATTGAACTTATTTTAGCAGACAATAAGGCAAATTCTGATCAGCAGAACTGTCAGCTAAATTTTGCAGTTTTTGATAGTGAAAAGCAAATTATGCTGGATTTGTCATCGAAGAATCTAAAAATAAATCCTAACAATAAGTTTCTAGAACAATTGCTGGGACTTAATGTTGTTAATTACAAATTGAACTAGGTTTCTGGTTGATTAGTTGGTTGTTGCTTAGGTGTATACCTATTATGGAATATATTCCATCATCCAATTCACTAAAAAACCAACAAACCATAAGAGTGTCAAATTGACATTACGTTATAGCTGGTATAACAATTGAATACATATATTTGAACATAAAAAAAATAATTATGGCATTAGAAATCACCGATGCAAACTTTGAGGAGCTTGTATTAAAATCAGATAAACCCGTGTTAGTAGATTTTTGGGCAGAATGGTGTGGCCCTTGTCGCATGGTTGGTCCTGTTGTAGAAGAAATCGCTAAAGAATACGATGGTAAAGCAGTAGTTGGAAAAGTAAACGTTGATAACAACCCTCAAATTTCAATGCAGTTTGGTATTCGTAATATCCCGGCCTTATTATACTTTAAAGACGGTCAGGTTGTAGATAAGCAAGTTGGTGCAGTTCCAAAATCAGTATTGGCTGATAAATTGAACAAACAATTAGCTTAATTATCATTTAAGTTATTTAAATATACCACCCGAATTCGTTACAGAGTTCGGGTTTTTTATTGCGTTATTTTTTTGTTTATTTAATAAAAATATTGAATCATGCCTATTAATCTATTCAACAACAAAACATTAGGAGTTATAATTGCAGGTTTAGCCTTAAACAGCATGAACATCGCCTGCGTTTCTGCTCAAAATCCGGTAGAAACAGGGAAGCCTACTGCAGATTATAAACCAGCCTTTGTAGGGCAAACCAGAATTGCAGGTGTAAAAACAGAAACACCTTTATCTGTTTCAATCATCAATGAGAAACTAGAAAATCCCTGGGCCATTTCGGTTCTTCCTAATGGCGGATTTTTAATTACCCAAAAGCAAGGATCAATGGTGATTTTAAGTGCTGATGGAAAACTGAGTAAAAAGATTGACGGGTTACCAAAAGTAGATGCCTCTGGTCAGGGTGGATTATTGGATGTTACTTTAGATCCAGATTTTGCTAAAAACAGAATGCTATATTGGGCCTATGCAGAACCTCAGGCCAAAGGTTCATTGTTAGCCATCGCTAAAGGGAAATTATCTGCCAGTGAGACGACGATAGAAAATCAAAAGGTAATTTATCGGGCTACACCTGCCCACACAGGTAAACTTCAGTATGGTTCAAGAATCGTTTTTGATAAAGATGGAAATCTGTTTGTGAGCACTGGGGAACGGTCTGATAAAGAAATCAGGGTTCAGGCACAACAACTAAATTCTGCTCTTGGTAAAATTTTGCATTTAACTACAGATGGTAAACCTGTACCCAATGGGCCATTTGCTGGTAAAGGGGATGCAAGACCAGAAATTTATGCTTATGGACTGCGTAATCCTGATGGGTTGGCGATTAATCCACAAACAGGAGATCTATGGGAAGCTGAGTTTGGACCACGTGGTGGTGATGAGATTAATTTAATTAAGCCGGGTAGAAATTATGGTTGGCCAGTAATTACGTATGGAATTGAATACAGTGGCAAAGCTGTAGGGGATGGTATTCAGCAAAAGGAGGGAATGGAACAACCTGTTTATTATTGGAATCCAGTAATCTCACCAGGTTCGATCACTTTTTACAATAGCGATAAAATCCCGGCCTGGAAAGGCAATTTGTTTGTTGGTGGCTTAAGTGGCTCGCATATTATACGCCTGGTGATTAAGGACAATAAAATTGTTGGCGAAGAAAGGCTATTGGAAGGAAAAGGCGAACGCTTCCGCGATTTAGTCGAAAAAGACGGTGCGCTATATGCCGTAACCGATAATGGAAAACTTTATAAAATAGCAGCAAAATAAGTTTCGGCAGGTGAAGACACCAGCCGTTAGAATCTAAGGAACCAATCTTTTTCTTTTTCTATTGGTTGGTGTCTCGCCGACCAAAATATTAAGGTGAAGACACCAGCCGTTAGAATCTAAGGAACCAATCTTTTTCTTTTCTATTGGTTGGTGTCTCACCGACCAAAATATTAAGGTGAAGACACCGGTCCTTAGCATCTAAATAACCAATCTTTTTATTAGCTTTATCCTATGCAAGCTGTAAAATATGATCAAGAAACTAGTTTTGGAAACCTGGAACTGCTGGCAAGCCAGGTGGTAGAAGGTTTTATTACCGGGTTGCACAAAAGCCCGTTTCATGGTTTTTCTGTAGAATTTGCAGAGCATCGCCAATACAATAATGGTGACAATGTGAAAAATATCGATTGGAAACTCTACGCCAAAACAGATAAATTATATAGCAAACGTTTCGAAGAAGAAACCAATCTTCGCTGTCAGTTCGTGGTTGATGTTTCATCCTCCATGTATTTTCCTGAACCGAAATTTAATAAGCTAACTTTCTCCATTCAAGCTGCTGCATCACTCATGTACTTGCTGAAAAAACAAAGGGATGCTTTTGGGTTAAGCCTTTTTTCAGATGAAATCTTATTAAACACCCCTGCTAAATCAACAACGGTTCATCAGAAATTCTTGTTTGCCAAACTTGAAGAATTGTTGGAAACACCAAAAGTTAATGCTAAAACAAATTTAAGTGAAGCACTTCATCAGGTTGCTGACCTCATTCACAAACGGTCGCTGGTGGTTATTTTTAGTGATTTGTTTAATACACAAACCAGCCCCGAGCAAACCGATCAGTTTTTTGCTGCACTGCAGCACCTTAAGTTTAATAAACATGAAATTGTAGTTTTCAATGTGGTTGATCAATCTAAAGAAGTAGCTTTTGAGTTTGAAAACCGCCCCCATCACTTTATTGATATGGAAACAGGCGATACCATTAAAGTACACACCAATCAGGTAAAAGAAAACTATATTACAGCAATAGCTTCTTACAGGCAACAAATATTTTTAAAGTGTGCACAATATAAGGTAGACCTGATTGATGCAGACATTAACGAAGGTTTTTATCCGGTACTTCAAGCTTATTTAATCAAAAGACAAAAACTTGGTTAGTTTTTTGAACCTCAACCAGATCAAAAATTACATAACATTGTAAATCCATCCAAACAATAGCATCATTTTTAAAGTATAAATAGTAATCATATTTAACTGAGGTATTACCTCAACTTTAAGAATAAAACATATGGCTAAAAATGTTGCAGAACAGCTGGTAGAGATGCTGGTTGAAGCTGGCGTAAAAAGAGTTTATGCGGTTACAGGCGATAGCTTGAATTATTTTAACGATGCTGTTAGACGAAATGGAAAAATCAAATGGATTCATGTTCGAAATGAAGAAGTAGGGGCATTCGCTGCCGCTGCTGAAGCCGAATTAGATGGATTAGCTTGCTGCGCAGGCAGTTGCGGACCCGGACATGTTCATCTGATTAATGGTTTATATGATGCACATCGATCTCACGTTCCGGTAATTGCAATTGCCTCAACTATTGATACCGGACAGTTTGGGATGGACTATTTTCAGGAAACCAATACCACCAGATTATTTGATGATTGCAGTTCTTACAACCAGATTGCCACAACCGCAGCTCAGGTACCCAGAATGTTTCAGGCCGCTATCCAGCATGCTGTTCATCAAAAGGGTGTAGCCGTGTTTGGTTTACCAGGTGATGTGGCTCAAATGGATGCAATAGAAAGTGAAACTTCTATGCAACTCTTTAAAAGCAGACCACTAATGAGACCACAGGACAGTGATCTCGATTTATTAGCCAACTGTTTAAATCAAGGAAAAAAAATCACCATTTACTGTGGTATTGGTGCCGCTGAAGCCCACGATGAAGTAGTTGCCCTGGCAGAAAAATTAAAAGCCCCTGTTGGTTTCTCCTTTCGGGGAAAGATGGGCATACAATATAATAATCCTTACGAAATTGGAATGACTGGTTTATTGGGGCAACCATCTGCCTATCACAGTATGCATGAATCAGATGTTGTATTACTGTTGGGGACAGACTTTCCTTACCAGAACTTCATGCCAGAAAAAAATAAAATTATTCAAATTGATGAAAGCCCGGAAAGATTAGGCCGAAGGGCGAAACTTCATATGGGTTTGTGTGGCGACATTAAAGATACTTTATCCGCTTTGCTTCCATTGATCAGCTTGAAAACAGATGATAGTTTTTTAAAGGCACAGCTCGATTTTTATGGAAAAGTGAAGGAAAACCAATTGAGCTATGTGAAAGACAGGGGAGAAGAAAATAAAATTCAACCTGAATTTGTAGCAGATACCATTAACCGTTTAAGTAACCAGGATGCGATTTATACAGTAGATACGGGTATGTGTTGTGTATGGGGAGCCAGGTTTATTGATGGTACCGGACAAAGGAAGATGTTGGGTTCTTTCAATCATGGATCAATGGCCAATGCTATGCCGATGGCTATTGGTGCGGCGCTTGCACATCCAGGTAGGCAGGTGATTGCACTATGTGGTGATGGAGGTTTATCAATGTTGCTGGGCGATCTGGCTACCATTAAACAATATAATCTGCCTATTAAAATTATTGTTTTTAATAACCGTGCCTTAGGCATGGTGAAGCTCGAAATGGAAGTAGACGGATTGCCTGATAATGAAACAGACATGATCAATCCTGATTTTGAGTTAGTGGCACAGGCTATGGGGTATAAAGGTGTGACTGTTAGTCAGCCAGATGATGTTGAAATTGCCATTGCAAATGCTTTTGCAGAAGATGGACCTGTTTTATTAAATATTATGACTAACCCAAATGCTTTGGCAATGCCACCTAAAATAGAATGGGAACAAATAAAAGGTATGACCGTTTCTATGACGAAGTTAATGCTGGGCGGGAAAATGAGTGAGGTATTTGACACCATAAAATCTAATTATAAACATTTAAGTGAAGTTTTATAACCTTAAATAAACATAAAATAATGTTAGAAAAAGGAACGGTAGCACCAGATTTTGAATTGAATGCTACACCAGATCAAAAAATAAAATTAAGTGATTTTAAAGGCAAGAATGTGATTCTAGCTTTTTATCCGGCAGATTGGAGTCCGGTGTGCGGCGATCAAATGGCGCTCTATAATGAAATGCTGAAGTATTTTAGTAAGCACGATGCACAGATGATTGGTATATCTGTAGATAGTACCTGGTGTCATAATGCATTTCAGCAGGATAGAAAACTGCATTTTCCGCTTCTGGCTGATTTTGAGCCGAAAGGCGAGGTTTCGAAAGCCTATGGTGTTTATGATGATGAAGTAGGCGAAAGTAAAAGGGCACTTTTTGTTATTGATAAGGATGGAAATATTGCCTGGAGTTATTTATCTCCAACAGCGGTGAACCCGGGTGCAGATGGAATACTGGATGCTTTGGAAAATATAGACAAAAAATAAAATATCATGAGCACATTAAAACCAGAAGTAGGAAGTAATGATCACGTTACAGGGGCTGCTTCGGCAGCAATAACCATTGTAGAATTTGGCGATTATCAGTGTCCGCATTGTGCGCATGCTTATCCCATTATAAAGGAAATTGAGCAAACCTTTGGTGATCAGATCAAGTTTGTATTCAGGCATTTTCCTTTACAAGAATCTCATGAATTTGCATTTCAGGCAGCTGTGGCAGCTGAGGCAGCAGCACTTCAGGGTAAATTCTGGGAAATGCATGATGCCATTTATGATAATCAGTATCGCTTAAGTGACGACCTTTTTTCGGAACTTGCAGAAACCATCGGATTGGATATTGAGCAATTTGAAAAGGATATTCAAACCGAGACTGTAAAGCAAAAAGTAGAAGATGATTTTGAAAGCGGTGTGAGAAGTGGTGTAAATGGAACACCATCTTTCTATGTAAATGAAACCAAATTCGACGGCGGTCCTGAAGATTTATTTGAAATGCTGAAAGAGAGCGCTGAATAAAAACAAAAAACCTCATGTATTTTGCAATACATGAGGTATCAGATAAGGGTAACCGGAAAACTAAAAAACTAATTATGAAGTTTTTAGAATTTAACAAAACGGAAATCGCTTCTGGTGTTTTGTTATATCAAAGGTGCACTTCATTTATGAAGTTTTAGTGAAGAATTGATTTTACAATTTATAAATTCCCTCTTAACTCCTGTTCGCGTTCTAATGACTCAAATAAGGCTTTAAAATTACCGGCACCGAAGCTTTGTGCGCCTTTCCGCTGAATAATTTCGAAAAATAAGGTAGGCCTGTCTTCTACTGGTTTAGTGAAGATTTGTAGTAAATAGCCTTCTTCATCACAATCAACTAAAATACCCAGGCTTTCTAATAAAGAAATTTCTTCATCTATTTTGCCCACACGTTGTGGCATCATATCATAATAAGCTTCAGGTGGGGCACTTAAAAATTCCACACCACGAGATTTTAATTCTTTAACTGTTTTTACAATATCTTTAGTGGCTACGGCAATGTGCTGAACGCCCTCACCTTCATAGTATTCTAAATATTCTTCAATCTGCGATTTCTTTTTGCCTTCCGCAGGCTCATTAATCGGGAATTTTGAAAAACCATTACCGTTGCTCATCACCTTACTCATCAATGCAGAATATTCAGTATTGATTTGTTTATCATCAAAAGATAGAATATTTACAAACCCCATTACATCTTCATACCATTGAACGGCTTCGTTCATCCGGTTCCAGCCTACATTGCCTACACAATGATCAATGTACTGCAATCCGGCATCTGCTGGTTGGTAATCACTTTCCCAAACCCGGTAACCAGGCATAAATGTACCGCTATAATTTTTCCTTTCTATAAACATATGAATCGTTTCGCCATAAGTGTAGATGCCACTCATTCTTACTTCACCCTGCTCATCTGTCAGCGTTTTTGGCTCCATGTAAGGTTTAGCACCCCTTTTTACTGTTTCTTCAAACGCACTATAGGCATCATCTACCCAAAGGGCCAGCACTTTAACACCATCTCCATGTTTTTTTACATGCTCCGAAATCGGGTGATCTGATTTTAAAGCTGTCGTCAAAATCAGTTTGATTTTTCCTTGCTGTAAAACATATGATGCCCGATCACGAACACCAGTTTCCGGACCAGCGTATGCTAGGCTTTGAAAGCCAAATGCGGTTTTGTAATAATGAGCAGCTTGTTTGGCATTGCCAACATAAAACTCAATATAATCTGTTCCGTTAATGGGCAAAAAATCTGGTGCCTTTGATATTTTTTCTGCGAAAGTTTGTGTTTCCATTTTTGTGCTATTTTCTAAGATCGACTTTTCGATCCCTAATAATGTTTTTAATTAATGTGTCGCCATATCGTAAAACAGACTCACGACTTTTGATTGACAACTAACGACTAAATCTGCCAGCTTTTATGGTAATTTTCGTCTTCAATATCCAAGGCCTCCTGCGTTAGCATCAGCGGTTTAAAAGGGTCAATCATAACGGCCAACTCATCTGTACTTTCCTTACCTATTGATTTTTCAACCGTTCCGGGATGCGGTCCATGTGGGATACCACCCGGATGAAGTGTAATTTGTCCCTTCACTACACTTTTTCTGCTCATAAAATCACCGTCTACATAATAAAGTACTTCATCGCTATCTACATTACTGTGGTTATAAGGTGCGGGGATAGAATCAGGATGGTAATCGTATTTACGTGGCACGAAAGAACAAACAACAAAATTGTGCCCTTCGAAAGTTTGATGTACCGGAGGCGGCTGATGCAAACGCCCGGTAATTGGCTCAAAATCATGAATAGAGAAGGCATATGGATAATGATAACCATCCCATCCCATATAATCGAAAGGATGAGTACCATAGATATATGGATAGATTAAGCCTTGTTTTTTAATCAGGACTTTATAATTGCCATATTCATCATGTGTTTGCAGGTTTTCAGGTAATCTTAAATCGCGTTCGCAATATGGCGAGTGTTCCATTAATTGCCCATATTGATTTAAATAGCGCTTAGGGGGGCGTAAGGGACTGAAGCTTTCTACAATAAATAACCTGTTTTGTTCCTGATCGAACTCCATTTGATAGATGGTGCCACGGGGAATAATCAGGTAATCACCATAACCAAATTTAATTTCCCCAAAGCCAGTTTTCAATTTCCCTGAGCCTTCATGGATGAAGATCATTTCATCTGCCTGACTGTTTTTATAGAAATAATCCGTCATGGATTTTCTTGGTGCAGCCAACACGATATGTAAGTCGCTATTTACTAAAACAGGCTTCCGGCTTTGAAGATAATCATCTTCTGGCTTAATTTTGAATCCAATTAAGCTTGTATGTTTCAAGTGTTTTTCACGGGCGATTGTCGGCTCAACACTGTAGGGTTCACCTAAATGTTTTACAATAGTTGGCGGGTGGCAATGATATACAAGCGAGTATAAACTTGAAAAGCCTTCAGTAGAAACCAGTTCTTCAGCATAAAGTTTTCCGTCTGGTTTGCGAAAAACCGTGTGTCGTTTTGCGGGTATCTGCCCTAATTTATGATAAACAGGCATATGAATTGATGTTAGGTTAGAAATAAAATCTAAAAAGAACTAATAATTAAAAACGTGATGGCGTTTAATTAAAAAGAAAGGTGCTGGAAGCTTACAAAGAATATTGGGCCATGATTAATTTAGATAGCATTTTATAGCGACGTGCAGCGATGGCATCGTTTACTAAATTGATATGTAATGCTTTTAAAATCATGGTTTTGATGTTGCTAAAATAAGTATATTCTTCAACAGGAAGAAATATTTGATCATTTATTTAAGATGATAATCAATCACTTAAAATTGATGAGGGATATTTTAACCTAGCTGAGTTCATTTTGAACGCAGTACCTTTTTACTATATTTACCCCATATTTTAACCAAATCATATGAAATTCGTATCCTATAAAACTGAAGACATTGTTCATTTAGGCCTTTTTATAAACGGACATATTTATAACCTGAATAGCTGTGATAAGTTGCTGCCAGATAATATGAATGAATTTTTGCAGGGTGGAGAGGTATTAATGGAAAGGGCAAAAAAAGTAGATGCTCAGATAAAAGACGGAAGTTTGGAAGCAAAAGAAGAAATCTTTTATGAAATTTTAGCACCAGTACCTAACCCCACCAGTTGCCGTGACGGATATGCATTCAGACAGCATGTTGCAGCAGCTCGCCGTAACCGTAAAGTAGACATGATTCCGCAGTTTGATGAATATCCGATTTTCTATTTCACCAATCATAATGCTATTCAAGGTACGGGAGAAATTGAATGCATGCCCGATCATTTTGAAAAACTCGATTTTGAACTGGAACTGGCCATTGTAATTGGTAAAAAAGGAAGAAATATTAAAGCTGCAGATGCAGATGAATATATTGCAGGTTATATGGTGATGAATGATATGAGCGCCAGAACCCTGCAAATGGAAGAAATGTTGTTAAATTTAGGCCCTGCAAAAGGAAAAGATTTTGCAACGGTAATTGGTCCATGGCTGGTTACACCAGATGAATTGGAACCCTATAAAGTTTCGGCAAAGGATGGCCATGTTGGGAATGCTTATAATTTAAAAATGACGTGTAGGGTAAACGGCATTGAAGTATCTAAAGGCAATGCCGCAGATATGGATTGGACTTTTGCAGAGATTATTGAGCGTTGTGCTTATGGCGTAGATATTCTCCCAGGTGATGTAATCGGATCTGGTACGGTAGGAACAGGATGTTTCCTTGAGCTTAATGGCACAGGGTTATTACACGATCCAAATTACCAGGTACAATGGTTGCAACCCGGAGACGTTGTAGAAATGGAAATTACAGGCTTGGGTGCCTTAACCAATACCATAACTAAAGTTGATACTGATTTTTCTATTTTAGCTTTAAAAAAATAGTTTTTTTGGAAGAAGAAAAGTAAATAACACAGAAAATAGAGAATAGATAGTAAAAAATGGATTGGAAGGAAATGAGAAGTAAAAACTTTGCTACATTGTTAGAAATAGATTCACTTTTATATTGAACAAATTTATTGTCTAAAATAGAAATAATCCTAAACACTCTTATTCATTCTAAACTTCTAATCCCATATCAATACTAACCTCTTTATAATAAGAAGAAAGCAAAAAAAATAAACTAGAGATGTGGAAATAGAAAAAAATAAGGAATCGTTTAAAAGACAATACCGAGTATGGAGTAGAAGGGGTTGTCAGGAGTAAATTTCATATTTATTTTTAAGAAATGCATAGCTAACAACACTCTTTATGCTAACCACTTTAGCTGTGTTCCATTTTTACCCCTAACCCACACTAACCTCTAACCCATACTAACCCCTTTAATAGAAATGTTAACTTTAAAAACTGAAGATTTATCTGCCGTACAACTACAGGATTATCTGCAGTATGCCATTGCACCAAGACCAATTTGTTTTGCATCAACCATAGATCATGACGGAAACATTAATCTGAGTCCGTTCAGTTTTTTTAATATGTTTAGCACCAAACCGCCCATTTGTGTTTTTTCACCAGCACGGCGGGTACGTGATAATACTACCAAGCATACGCTTGAAAATGTACTGCAGGTTAAAGAATGTGTCATTAATATTGTCAACTATGATATGGTGCAGCAGATGAGTTTGACGAGTACAGAATATGCGAAAGGAATAAATGAATTTGAAAAAGCTGGTTTTACCATGCTAAAATCTGATTTAGTTAAGCCACCAAGAGTAGCAGAAGCACCAGTACAATTTGAGTGTGTGGTGAATCAGGTTATTCCATTGGGTGATCAACATGGTGCCGGAAACTTGATTTTAGCCGAGATCAAGCTCATCCATATCAATGAAAATATTCTGAATGGCGATGGTAAAATAGATCAACACAAAATAGATTTGGTTGCCCGTTTAGGTGGGGATTGGTATTGCAGGGTTACCGAAGATAATTTATTTAAAGTAGCGAAACCTCTTGCAAAGCTAGGTATCGGTGTAGATGCCTTACCTAAATCTGTACGCCTATCCAAAGTGTTAACAGGTAATGATCTGGGTATGTTAGGAAATGTAGAACATCTGCCAGGTGATGATGATGTTGATTTGATCGCACTAAAGCCAGAAGTTAAAGAAGTTTTAGATGCCACAATTGGTGATGCTACAAACAGGGAACGTGAGCTCCATGAATTGGCTAAAAGCCTTTTAAAGCAAGGAAACATTGAGTTTGCATTAAAAGTTGTTTTGCTTTAAATTTATTTTAAAATCCAGGTCTATGCATACTACCGTTCAAGTTGATCAATACATCATCAAATCTGCACCATTTGCTATCCCAATACTAGATCATTTGAGAAATTTGGTTCATCAGGCTGATGCCAGGATAGAGGAGAAGATAAAATGGGGAATGCCATTTTTTGATTTTAAAGGTCCGGTGTGCCATATGGCGGCCTTTAAAAATCATTGTGCTTTTGGCTTTTGGAAGGGAGCTTTAATTGAAGATGAATTCAATATTTTTAAAGAGCGTACCAACGCTATGGGGATGTTGGGTAAAATCAAAAGTTTTGCAGATTTGCCTGCTGATGAAATCTTGATTGCCTATATCCAGCAAGCCATTCAGTTAAATGAAGATGGGATTAAACTTCCTGCTAAACCTAAAGCAAGCCCACAACCACTTGTTATTCCGCAATACTTTATTGATGCTTTGCAAGAAGATTTTGTAGCGATGGATGTGTTCCAAAACTTTAGTATTTCCAATAAAAAGGATTATATAATCTGGTTAGAAGAAGCTAAAACTGAAAGTACGAGACAAAAAAGACTAGCTACAGCAATAGAATGGATGAGCGAAGGTAAAACAAGAATGTGGAAATATAAAAAGTAGGGCTAGATTATACTTACAATTTTCATAAAACGATTTCTGTAATGGCCATTTAGTTCTGTAATGGTTACACTGTGCGCTTTTCCTGAAGAGGCATGGATGAATTTAATTCCGTTTTCATCGATAGAATAAACAATTCCAACATGGCCAATTCTTCTTATTTTAGAATTGCTTCCCGTAAAAATCAATACATCGCCAACTTTAGCATTTTCTAAAGTAGTTTCTGTTCCAGCTCCACTAAATTCTCTTGATGAGCGTGGAACTTTAAAGCCAAAGTTGCTAAAAACATAACTTACAAAACCAGAACAATCAAAACCAATTTTAGGGTTGCTGGTGGCATAGCGATAACGTATTCCCAGCATGCTTTTGGCAAAATCAATTAAAGATTCTGAATTTGCTGAAGCACCATCTTTAAATGTTGTTGAAGTATTTCTCGGTAAAGTGGCAACTAATTTTTTAACGAGATCCTGATATTGGGCAGGGATGATGTTTTGAGCATTCACTGCGCTTGCAGACAAAATGAAAAACAGAATGGCAAATGTTATTTTCTTCATATGTTGGTTGGCAAGATATAAAAAAAATATAATGCAGCCTTCAAATGTGGAAAACTCGTTAAAACAAAAAGCCCGGATGAAATGTCCGGGCCTGATTAATTATTTGTTTTAATTAAATGCTTGGGAAAAAACCTTGAGCTTTATCTCCGATTACCGGAAGTGGTTTTAACTGATTATTATTTGCACTCACTGCACCTAAAATAATAAAGATGATGTAGACAATATAAATCATATAACTCAAATAACCTAAAAGCGCTACCGGAAAAATAGCCAACAGAATAGTGATAACTATATTAACTACAATAATAGCTAAATGCAACAATAGCGATTGCCTTAGGTGGTAACTAGATAAAGCCGTTTTATTGTCTTTATACATGGCGAAGTATGAAATAAGCCAGCCAATTAGAAAGATGTAACTTACAATTGCGGCACTTTTACCCGTGTCAGTTGGATTGAATTTTGTGTTTGTTTCCATGATTTATTTAAATTAGATTTTAGTCAGTAACAAATAACTAGCGAAACTGTTGTAAAAACTTAAAAATATTTATGGAGTACTTACAGCGACCGGTAAAACCTTTCCATTAAAATATTTATGTCCGGTTTTTGCAAAATCGGCAACATATTTTCCCATTTCAAAAGCCATTACAGGACTTTGGTAGCCAGGAAATGCAGCTTCGAGCATTTCTGTCTGCGCTGATCCTAAGGCTAAGCAATTTAATTTAATTCCTGAATCAGCGAGTTCAAAAGCAAGGCATTCTGTTAAGGTATGAAGTGCAGCTTTACTTGCAGAATAAGCTGAAAGCCCTGGGAATTTTACGCTACCCTGAAAACCACCCATGCTTCCGATGTTTACAATATGGCTACCACTTTGCATTAATGGAAATACATGCTGAATCATTCTGAAATGACTAATTACATTGCTTTGCAGCATTTCGGCTAAATCTTGTTCTGTTGTTTCTAAAAAAGGCTTATTTATTAAAGCACCTGCATTGTTGATCAACATATCGATTTTACCCAAATGTTCTTTTAAAAATGGAATAAGTGCAGCATAATCATCGTTAACAATGTCAAATTCTACTGGCAAAAGCGTACAATCAGGATTAATCCCCTTAGCAATTTCCAGGAGTTTACGCAATTTATCTGCCGAACGGGCAATGGCAACAATCTTATTTTCTTTCTGTAAACTAAACTCTAATGCAGTTTCAAATCCTATTCCGCTACTCGCTCCGGTAATTATAATGTTCATTGGTAAGGTATATTATAGATAAAAATTTAATGTTCTTGAATTTTATGAGGCATTGATATTAACCCTTTTAAATCGTTGAAGCTTAAATTACTATGGTATTTTAAATCAGAATTAATTCAATATCATTGATAGATTTGAATCCCTGATCAGAAGTTACTAAAGGTATCTGCAAAAACTTTGAAGTAGCAGCGATGATTGCATCAGGGATTTTAACCTTAAAGCGCTGTCTAATGCTTATGGCGATGTTCTTAATTTCAGAGTTCAATTCCATGATAACACAATCTTCAAGAAGAGATTTTAAGCTCAATTTATCTTCTTCCTTTAATAAATGCCAGCCAAGTAGTTCAATTTCTGAAATCACGGATACGATTGCAGTACCGTCTAAAAAGGGTTCAGTTTTTTCAAGTCCTTCATGAACATTAATCAGGAAGTTTGTATCTGCTACAAAACTAAATGAACTCATTTCTTATTTTTTTCTGGTAGTCTACTCCATCTAAACCACGTTGTAACTTACCAAAGTGCTTACGTAAGGTCTTTTTCACACCCATTTCAGATACTTTTTTTATTGCATCTTGAACTTTTTCTTTCGTAACAGGTTGTTGGATTTCAATTATCATTCTCAAATTTACTTAAATAATATCAAATTTCACAGATTGATATTTGGGCAGACTATTAACCTTTTTTAGTTTTATTGATGTTTATATCCTCAAAATTAATTGGTTAATAATTGGCTCACTGGATTTTTAATCACATGCAAACCATCGTTAATAAGTTTTTTATGATCTGATTCTTTTCCCGCTTTTATTTCCAGATAAACCTGGATTTCCTTTTCCAGCTGATGATAAATCTTCTTATGAAAAACAATCTCTAAAATCTCCAAAGCACAGAGCCAGTCTTGCCGGTGATTTCGTTTTAACTGATCGAAAATTTCAGTGAGTGCTTCCAGGTTTTCGCCACTTTCACGAATCTCTCTTACCTTTTTATACAATCGATGCAGTTGCAAAGTCTTTTCATCGTAAACAATTTGATGTGTTTTTTCTTCGCTGATTAATGTGATCTCTTCAAAAGCATCTTTATCTGCTGCACCATTAAATACAGAAACAATAGTCTCACCAACAGCCATGTCATAATTGCCCCACTCAGGTTTAAAAAGAATATTACCGTTGCGCTCGTTTACTGTACAATCTATAAATGTGATTAATATAACCTTTCCGTTTTCTCTTAAAATATCAGTAATTCTGCCATCAACCATGATGCCACTGTTAAAAACCATTTGGGTTCTACTGTCATTCTTGTTTCCTAATGTCCTGATTTCCTCATCGCTATAATCCTCTAATCGCTTTTTTGAGTCCTTTAGCTTTCCAACCGGAGAAGAAAACCCATCTGCATGATATTGTTTTCCATGACCAGGAAGCTGTTTGCCATTAAAGGCAAGGGCCGATGCGCCTGTTGTTTTGATAAAAGTAACATCGTCTGATAAACCAATACCCATATCAGTAATCACACCACTCACTTGTAAACCTGAGGAGTAAACAGCCGTTGTTACATTTTTACAGGCAATGGCCTTCATAATGCTTTCTGCTCCGCCACGGCGAAAGGCCATGGTATCAGCAAATTGTTCCAATACATCAATTAGGTTCTGGAAAGTTTCTGTAACGAAAAGTTGAGGCTGCGTTTTAGTGATATCGTATTGATAATTGATGGTATCTATGTTGTACCATAATTTTTCAACTTCCTTGTTCATACAAGAAGCACTTTCTCCAATGGATGAAAGCAAACCTGCACCATAAATCTTTGGATCTTCCAGCGTCCCAATTAAACCGTATTCAACAGTCCACCAGTGTAATCGACCAAGCAAAGCCATTTCAGAAGGCTCACCCATATTTTCGCTGATCATACGCAACGCCTTTTCTGCCTTAGCTATTTGATATTCATCTGCATCAATTGCCTCCTTTAATATGGATAACTTTCTAATGGCTTCATATAGTTCAAAATCTTTTGCAGAAAACATCGCTTTAGCACCAATAGAGCCAAAATAGCTTAAGTAACTATTGTAATCCGTATCTGCAATAATAGGGGCATGGCCGGCACTTTCGTGAATAATATCCGGTGCTGGTGTATATTCAATGTGGTTAATTTGCCGGATATCTGCTGCAATAACCAGCACCCGATAGGCTTGATACTCCATAAAAGCAGCTGGTGGTATAAAGCCATCAACTGTAACGGCACCCCAACCAATTTTACCCAGGTTATCATTCATGGTTTGCAAATCGGGAATAAATTCGATGCTTAAACCTGCTCGCTGTAAACCTTTAATATATGGATAATAAGCCACATCCTTTAAATAGCTATAATTCTGACGCATGACGTAGCGCCATACGGCCTGATCTATCGGGGTGTATTTTTCGTAATTCTGATTAACAATAAATTGCTTTAAATGATTAGGTAATTTTGCTACCTGCGCATTATTAAAATCATTAAAATGGCTCATCGTGTTCATGAAAATAAGTTGGTTAATAGCTAAGTTATGATGTTAACCTTACCTAAACAAGAAAGCTGTTGCCAAAATTAACAGCCTGGCGTAATAAATGGTTTAAGCAGAATTTAAAGTATTAAAAATCTGGTTTAATGCTTCGGAGACTTTGGACTTTGGCCAAGTTTTTTTACACTAAAAGTGAAATAATGTTGGTATAAATAGCTAAACAAGGCCATTAATACCGAAACAGCTATTCTGGAAAGCATGGCCAGCGTTGGGTAATCCCTTAACAGTTCCAGTAAAAACTTAAGCAAAACATAGTTGGCAAGGATATTAATAAACTGAAGATTTAAAAAACGGAACAATTGAACACGTCCCTTTAATTCGCTATGTGTAAAAATGACATACTTGTTCAGCAAGAAACTTGTTGGAATGGCCACTGCATAATCTACCAGAAGAGATGCGGTTTCCCTTTGTAGTACGATAATCCCAAAGTTTACTTCTGACGTTTTAAAAATAAAAAAGTATGCAAAATAATAACTTAAAATGCCTAGTAGCAATGTGCCGCCGCCAGTTGCCAGATACCTGAAATTATGTGTAGAGATAAAACTTTTAAAAGGGGGATGAAAAAAATCTATAAAGGCGAGAATAACTTTACGCATTATGGTTTCAGGTAGTTTGGATGCAAAGGTAAATTAATTTTTATACTGTTGCTTTTACAAAATAAAAAGTATAACATTAGAATTACTCATTTGGCTAAAATCATTGTAATTTAAAAGTTTTCATTGGAAGGAAGATTCATTTTCGGGTTTGCAACATAATCAATCACTGCACACCAATGATAAGATGGATGTTGTTGGATGCTAATGCCCACAATGTTCAATTTGCTTTTCTGATCAAGAATAGTAAATCGATGGCCGAGCGATGGCACACCACAATCTAAAAGTAAATGACAAACAATGTCTAAACCATCTGAATAACCAAAATCGATATTTTCACTCATGGTTTTGTTTGGGTAATACCTGGAAATTCTTTTTGAAAACTTGTCGCCGTTACTGCTTTCATGTGTATCCAAATTATTTTTGTTTAAATCCATTGCATGGTTACGACTTACCGTTGATAATTTCTCATCTGAATAAAACATGGGCAGATTTTTTATGCCACGCAAATGCGTGAGTAACGATAAATAATAAGGGTTGTTTTTCGAAATTTTAAGGTCATTGTAATTGCGGTACTTGCGGACTTTTGAATTATAATCGCTGATGTAATCTTCTAAAAAAGTATCGTAAAATTTTTCCCCGTCAATGCGTACTAAATTCATATACAGCACAATGTTTTTCTCTTCATAAGTTAAATAAGGAGCATTTGCTGCGGTATTAGCTTTTCGGAACTCAGCATCGGTCCATTTTTGAGCCATTGCCCCGTTTACAAAACATAGGGATAAAAATATAGGGAGAAGTATTTTTCGCATCGCATGGCTTTGGTGGATAACGCCATTTGATTTTATTTATTTCCTCTGCTTCAAAATAACCACCAAGCTACAGCGCATTAGGTATAGAATGATGCTTCCGTATCTTGGTGGTTAATTTATGGGAAATGTTTATAAAAACATACCACCAGAAGCTTCAATGCGCTGTGCATTAATCCATCTGGCTTCTTCCGTACAAAGAAATGCAACTACACCACCAATATCATCTGGTAAACCAACCCGACCTAATGCTGTTTGAGCTGCAATTCCGGCATTCATTTGTTCGTTATCTCTAACTACACCGCCGCCAAAGTCAGTTTCTATGGCACCAGGAGCAATAATATTTGATCTGATTCCTCTTGCACCCAATTCTTTTGCCTGATATCGGGTTAAGGTTTCCATAGCACCTTTCATTGCCCCGTAAGCTGCATAGCCAGGTAAAGAGAAGCGGGCTAATCCTGATGATATATTAATAATCGCACCACCATCATGCAGAATAGGTAAAACTTTTTGTGTCAGAAAAAACGGACCTTTAAATTGGATATTAACCAAAGTATCGAATTGATCTTCTGTAGTTTCTTCAAATGATGCATGGATACCAATACCTGCGTTATTTACGATGAAATCAATTTTATCAGCATTAAAAACAGTATTCAATGTTGACTTTACTTCAGTAATAAAAGGATTAAAAGTTTTACTGTCTGCTACATCAAGTTGCAATGCTGCTGCATTTACGCCGAGCTGCTTAATTTCCTCAACAGTATTTTCAGCATCTTCTTTTTTGGTTTGATAGGTAACAATCACATCAATACCTTTTTCGGCGATTTTAATCGCAGCATTTTTTCCTAGTCCACGGCTGCCGCCAGTAACCAAAGCAATTTTATTTTGTTTTTCCATGTTCTTTTAATTTGATAAACAAAGTTAAATGGAAAGTGATGGAAAAAATGGTGACAGCTTAAGTATTATGCAGTAATTATTTCTTTATCTAACAAAGACATTAAATATGCTTCCCGGTATTGCTTAGGTGTTTGGCCGGCAAAATGTTTAAAAAACTTAGTGAAATTTGAAGGATCGTAAGTTAAACTTCTGGCGATTTCTGAAATGGGCGTGTTTGCATTTTGTAACATGGATTTCGAAATTTCCATCAAACGTTCTTCGAAAAAAAAACATGGAGAATATCCGGTAGCTTCTTTTATGGTATTACTGAAGTGGGTTGGATGAACATGAAGTAATTCAGCAAAATCCCTAACCTCGAACATTTCTGTTGTTCTGCCAGAAACAATATCATCAAGATGTTTATCTAATTCTTTCAAATAATCAGCCGTAATTTCATGGCGGCGGGCAAAGAATTTTTGAGGAAGTTTCATCTAACTATATAATTAAGGACGAAACAAAGGTAATTTACAAATAATCAGTTTAAACACTAAAAATGTAATCATAGCCTTTTTGACTTTTGAATTACCGCTAAAAATCAGATTTAGTTTTAAAACAATTTATGAAGGCCACTAATCATGGAATTCATCAACTTACGAAATTTCGGAGACCTGAGCGCAGAAGAATTTCGTCAGTTTAACGATAAAACCTTATTGGACATCATTGGTTGGCGAGCCAACAAACAAAAAAAAGTCGCAGGTTTTGACCTGCGACTAAATATAATAACCTAACTAAGGTATCCTTAGGTTTCTAAGGTGGTCAAAGTAAGGTGGTAAAATTATGCGAGTAACGTCTTCCAGCTTACTGCCTTACCAATAATATCGCCTAAATCTGCAATAGCTACACGTTCTTGCTCCATGCTGTCGCGATGACGGATGGTAACGGTATTGTCTTCTAAACTCTGGTGATCTATCGTTAAACAAAATGGTGTACCAATGGCATCCTGACGGCGGTAACGTTTACCTATGGCATCTTTTTCTTCATAAATACAATTGAAATCGAATTTTAAAGTATCCATAATTTCTCGTGCTTTTTCTGGTAAACCATCTTTCTTGGTTAGCGGGAAAACAGCCACTTTATATGGTGCAAGAGCAGGGTGCAGGCGTAATAGTGTACGGCTGTCCTGTTTATCTGCTGTACTCAAATCCTGCTCCTCAAAAGCATTAATCATGGTTAGCAAAAACATCCGATCTAAACCAATTGAAGTTTCGATTACATAAGGAACATAATTTCCATAAGGTTTACCCTCTTCGTTTAAATCATTATCGAAGTATTGCATTTTCTTACCCGAAAACTCCTGGTGCTGTGTTAAATCGAAATCTGTACGGCTGTGAATACCTTCTACTTCTTTAAATCCAAAAGGGAATTCAAACTCAATATCAGTTGCCGCATTAGCGTAATGTGCCAATTTAACGTGATCATGATAGCGGTATTTCTCAGGAGATGTTCCTAAAGCTTTATGCCATTTTAAACGGGCATCTTTCCAGTATTCAAACCATTTTTTATCCTCACCAGGGCGAACAAAAAATTGCATTTCCATTTGTTCAAATTCACGCATGCGCATAATGAACTGACGGGCAATAACCTCGTTTCTGAAAGCTTTACCAATTTGTGCAATTCCAAAAGGAATTTTCATCCTTCCTGATTTCTGCACATTCAAAAAGTTTACAAAAATACCCTGCGCTGTCTCCGGACGAAGATAAACTTCATCGCTTCCTTCTGCCATGGCACCAAATTGTGTGCTAAACATCAGGTTAAACTGGCGAACATCTGTCCAGTTAGACGTTTTAGAAATTGGGCAAATAACTTTATAGCCAACAATTAAATCCTTCAACTGCGCTAAGTTTTCTGATTTAAGCGCTAAGTTCATTTCTACTTCAAGTGCTAAACCTTTTTTAACAAATCTCCAGCTGGCTTCATCTACAAATGGATATTTTGCATTATCCAAAATTCCATCTTCATCCTTAAAACTTGGAATCCAACTGGCTTGTCCTTCATCACTTAAACCTAATATTTCTTGTTGAAATTCTTCAAATTTGGCCTTGTTTTCTGCACTGAAATTTGCCAATTCTGAATATAGTTCATCAATTTTGTTTTCCAGCAACTGGTCTGCACGGTAGCGTTTGTTGGAATCCTTGTTATCAATCATCGGATCGTTAAATCCATCTACGTGACCACTTGCTTTCCAAACTTTAGGATGCATAAAAATTGCAGAATCTATCCCTACAATATTTTCATGCATCTGTACCATGGCTTTCCACCAGTAAGATTTAATATTATTTTTTAACTCGGCACCCAATTGTCCGTAGTCATAAACAGCACTTAAGCCATCATATATTTCGCTGCTTTGAAATACGAATCCGTATTCTTTTGCATGTGAGATTACATTTTTAAATTGTTCGTCGTTATTCTTTTGAGCCATAATGGAGGCAAATATAATAAATAAGGTAAAAGGTGAGCGGTAAAAGGTAAAAGGTTTTTGAGTGAGATGTTTATGTGGTTTAGAAAAGCCCTTTAAGAAATTTAGGGATAAAGCAATTTTAATGTTAATCGTTTTCTACGGCCCCGCTGTACACTTTACTTCGTTGCACTTCATGTTCGCTGCCATCGGGTTTAGGTGGCAAAAATTGTAAATCTCTTTGCGTTTTAACGCATGGAGTTAAGAATTCCATTTCACACTCTACATCATCCATTTTTTCCTATTTTTGAAACATGAAATTCCATCATCTCCTTTTACTCGTTTTCACATTCTTATTTGCTTCATGCAAACAGGATGAAAAAGTTTATCACTATATTAAATTTAAAAATACCGCACAATTATATCAGTTTTTGAAGTGGACACCAGAAAATCGATACCCATTAATCAGTGCGCACCGGGGTGGGCCAATGCCTGGTTTCCCGGAAAATTGCATTGAAACTTTTGAAAACGCAACACAGTATAATCCAATGGTAATTGAATTTGATATTGCTTACAGCAAAGATTCAGTGATGGTGATTATGCATGATGATCAACTAGACAGAACCTCAACAGGAAAAGGACCGATTGGAAATTATACTTATGAACAACTGAGAGCACTTAACCTGAAAGATAATGATGGTAAAGAAACCAGTTTCAAAATCCCTACTTTAGATAGCGTATTGAGCTGGAGTAAAGGAAAAGTGCTGCTCACAATCGACTTAAAAAAGGGCGTTTCTTATGCTAAAGTGATTGAAAAAGTAAGGCAATATAAAGTAGAAAGCAATTCAATTATTATCACTTATAATGCGAATCAGGCGCAGGAAGTTCATCGCCTTGCACCTGAACTCATGATTTCTGCATCAGTTCAGAAAAAATCAGATTTAAAAAGACTTAACGATTTAGGGATACCGAATAATAGAATTGTTGCCTTTGTGGGGGTTTCAGCTCCCGATAAGGAATTTTATCAGTTTCTGCATGGTAAAGGAATTACTACGATATTAGGAACAATGGGTAATATTGACAAAAGCGCAATAGCCAGTCCAGCCAGAAACATATACTATCATTTAATTAATAATGGAGCAGATATTTTATCAGGTGATAATTTGTCTCAGGCATCAGAACAGTTTAATAAATTTAGGTACAACAAAAAGCTGAGTTCAGATTATATAAACTAAATCTCTTGTCATTGTGGCGCAAAGCAATTACTGCTTTGTTACCAGGATCAAGACTGATTTAAAATTTTAAGGCCTTTAGGGTTAAATAAAAAACAAAAATGAGCATTTCAGTAAAGAATCTTTCCAAACATTACGATCAGCAAAAAGCTGTTGATTCAATTAGTTTTGAAGCACATCCTGGACGTATTTTAGGATTTCTTGGTCCGAATGGTGCAGGTAAATCTACCACCATGCGCATGTTAACTGGTTATTTGATGCCAACATCTGGCAATGCCGAAGTTTCAAATCAAAATATTATTAGCCAGCCTATTGAAGCTAAAAAGCATATTGGTTATTTACCCGAAAATACACCGCTTTACACTGAAATGTATGTTAAAGAGTTTCTCCGTTTTGTTGGAGAGACCTATAAATTAAATAACATCGCAAATCGGGTTAATGAGGTGATTAAACTCGTTGGTTTAACGCCCGAACAACACAAGAAGATAGGGATGCTATCTAAAGGTTATCGCCAAAGGGTAGGGCTGGCACAAGCCATTATTCATAATCCTGATGTTTTAATCCTGGATGAGCCTACTTCCGGGCTTGATCCTAACCAATTGGTGGATATTCGTGCTTTAATTAAAGAATTAGGAAAAAATAAAACCGTAATTATTTCTACGCACATTATGCAAGAGGTTGAAGCCATTTGTGATGACATTATCATTATCAATAAAGGTAAAATTGTAGCCAATGATTCACTTAAAGGCATTAAAAAAGCATATCATCAAGACTCACTGGAAGAAATTTTCAGAAAACTTACTGCCTGATTTAGATTTAAGTTAACTAATAGATTTTTATTTATTAATCCAGTGTTGATCTGCTTTTAAGGTTTTTTTCATAACTTTCTTTCCTCTAAAATAACTTATGAAAAAGCTCTTCACTACACTATCTATCCTGGTAATATCTTTTTGTGCATTCTCCCAAACCAATCAGGTTAAATTTGGCATCAAGGCTGGCGTTACTTTTCCAACCATATCTGCTAATGGCGGTGCATCTGCCTATGATGGACCTGAACCTCCGGATTATAAAACGAATACATCTTTTTATTTAGGTGGTACAGTTGATATACCTGTTTCGGCAGTATTTTCTATTCAACCAGGTTTAACATTAATTGGAAAAGGAGGTAAAGCCCAGGTTTATAATTCAAATTTTGAACCTGGATCAAATCTATATATTTTCGAAGGTTCCTATAAATTAAATACAATGTATTTAGAAATTCCTGTAAATGCAGTTTTTAGTTTTAATATTGGTGATGGTAATATCTTTTTTGGAGCTGGCCCGTATTATGGATTTGGAATAGGCGGTAAAATAAAATTAGATGGTGTTGAAACTAGGGGAGATATTAAGGCAAATGAAAAATCAGCGCGAAACGTTAAATTTGGAAATGATGAAGATTTTAAAAGAGGAGATTTTGGACTTAACTTTTTAGCAGGTTATCAATTAAAAAATGGATTTAATATTCATGCGGGTTATGGCTTGGGTTTAACGACAATAACTGGCGAAAATATCAGGTTTTACCAAGAAAAAAACAGGGTATTATCAGTTGGTATTGGCTTCTCATTTTAAGAAGTACAAATAAATGTTATCGGTTAACAATGATACCTATAGTAAAGTTCTTTAACACGATTACCAACTTCGCTTCATTAATATGCCCGAATATTTAATTAACTTCGGCGTTTTAACGTGGTATGTACGCAGTTTTTAGACGCGAATTATTCAGTTTTTTAAGTTCAATGGTGGCTTACATCACCATTGGTATTTTCTTGCTTATTTCCGGGCTGTTGCTCTGGTTTTTTCCAGATACTTCAATTTTGGATTATGGCTATGCAGAAATGGGTGGTTTCTTTAGCCTGGTGCCCTATTTGTTTATGTTTTTAATTCCAGCCATTACCATGAGATCCTTTGCCGAAGAACGTAGGGAAGGAACATACGAACTACTGATCACCAGGCCCATTACAGTTTCTCAGATTATTGTTGCGAAGTTTTTAGCCAGCCTGGTGTTGGTGTTTTTCTCTTTGATTCCAACATTGGTTTATTATTATTCCATTTCAAAATTAGGTTTTCCTGAAGGAAATATTGATACAGGAGCAGTAATTGGTTCCTATATAGGTCTATTTTTTCTAGGAGCAGCTTTCACCGCGATAGGTATTTTTGCTTCTGCGCTAACCAAAAACCAGGTGATTGCTTTTGTCATTTGTGCAGCTTTATGTGCCTTTGCATTTTTAGGTTTTGATTATACCAGTCAGTTGCCCTTTTTGCAAAATTTCCAAAATAGTATTTTAAGCTTCGGAATAAATCAACACTACACCTCAATGAGTAGGGGGGTATTAGATACCCGAGATTTAATCTACTTCATTACCCTTACCATGCTTTTATTAGTGTTCACTAAAGTGATAATAGGAGGGAAACGATCATGAAGAAAGGGAATAAATTACTGAATTTATTATGGGTATTGGCCATTATTGTTGCAGTTAACATTCTTGGGCAATATTTTTTTTATCGTTTTGACTTTACTACTGATAAACGATTTACTTTAAGCGATAAAACGAAATCCATACTGGCTAAAAATAAAAAGCCTATCGTGGTTACTGTCTTTTTAGATGGTGAGTTGCCACCAGCTTTTAAGCGCCTTCAGGCTGCTGTAAATGATATCTTAACAGATTATAAGGCCTATTCAAATGCAGATTTAAAAATTGTTTTTGTAGATCCGCTGGCTGGACTGAATCAGTCAGATCAGGATACGGTGATCAATAATCTTTATGAAAGGGGAATTGAAGCGACCAATTTAAGCGTTAAAACTGATGCAGGGCTCACACAAAAATTAGTGTATCCCATGGCCATGATCGAAACAGACAATAAGGAGTTTCCCGTTAAGCTATTCCAGAATTTAGATACACGTGGCAGTTATGAAGACAACATTAACCGGGCCATTGAAAACCTGGAATATGTTTTCACTGCAAGTTTAAAAAAAGTGATTGATGGAAGAAATCCACGGATTGGATTTACCGAATCAAACGGAGAACTGAATGATTTACAAGTTGGGGATGCCATTCGTTCGCTTTCTACGAGCTATGAAGTTGGCCGTGTAGATTTAAATACCATTGATAAGGCGGGTTTGGATAAGTTGAACATGATGATTATTGCTAAGCCGACCAAGCCATTTTCGGAAACTCAAAAATACAAAATCAATTATTTTGTGATGAATGGGGGGCGTGTACTATGGAGTATTGATCAGGTAAAAGCAGAGCTGGATAGTTTGAGGCAACATAGTGGACAGATGGCCACCAATAGTAACCTAAACCTTGATGACATGCTTTTTATGTATGGAGCAAGAATTAACTATAACCTGATTGCTGATCCGGCAAATTGTGCCGAAATTCCAGTTTCGACAGGTATGGTGGGGGGACAAAGCCAAATGAATTTATTGCCATGGATTTATTATCCCATTTTACTGCCGGATACGAGCCAAAGCGTGGTGAAAAAGTTAGATGGGGTGAAGTCTGAATTTCCAAGTACAGTAGATAGTATCGGTGTTAAAGGATTAAAAAAGTCATTCATTCTTAATACTTCCGCCTTTAACAAGGTTTATACTACACCCAAACCGTTTAGTTTACAAATGATCAGCGAGCAATTAGACCCAAGGGCATTTCAAAGTGTGCCACAGCATGTCGGTTTAATAATGGAAGGTAGTTTCCCATCTGTATTTGCTGGCAGGCCATTGCCGGATGGAATCTCTGCACCGTTTACCTCAGATTTAAAAAGTAAACTAACAAAAATGATTGTTATTGGCGATGGTGATGTTTTTAAGAACCAGGTATCAGAAAGAGATCATTCGCCTTTTCCTTTAGGATTTGATCGCTTTAGTCAGAGAACTTATGGCAACAAGGCATTGCTGTTAAATATTGTTGATTATTTTACAGATGAAGATAACCTGATCGTTCTTAGAAATAAGGAAGTAAAAATAAGGTTGCTGGATAAATCTAAAATAAAACTTGAAAAAGCCAGGTGGCAATTCATTAATATTGTAGTTCCTTTGTTATTGTTAATATTCTTTGCGATTTTTCAACATTATTACCGCAAATACAAGTACGCTAAATAATTTTTATATTTTTGAAGAAGACTAAATGATATCATGAGATTTATTGTATCCACATCAACTTTATTAAAACACCTACAAACTGTAAATGGTGCATCAAGCAGCAGTACAGTTTTACCTATACTAGAAAATTTTCTTTTCGAAATTAAAGAGGGAAACTTAACGATCTCAGCTACCGATTTACAAACCAGCATGACTACCTCATTAGCTGTAGAATCGAAGGAAGAAGGTAAAGTGGCTGTTCCATCAAAAATTTTATTAGATACCCTTAAAACATTACCAGATCAACCAATTGCTTTCAATATTGATGACAGTACTTTCGCAATTGAAATTAGCGCTGGTGATGGTAAGTATAAATTAAGTGGTGAAAACGGTGATGATTTTCCTAAAATTCCAATCGTTGAAAATGCTTCTTCGGTAAATTTACCAGCATCCGTTTTAACAGAAGCCATTACTAAAACAATTTTTGCGGTTAGTAATGATGAGTTGCGTCCGGCCATGACAGGTGTATTTTGTCAGCTATCTCCTCAACACATTACCTTCGTAGCAACTGATGCCCATAAATTGGTTCGTTATCGCCGTATGGATAGCAAAGCTGATAAAGCGACATCATTTATTCTTCCTAAAAAAGCACTAACACTTTTAAAGGCTGCATTGCCATCAACAGATATTAATGTATCAGTAGATTATAATGCAACAAGTGCATTTTTTAAGTTTGATAACATTAATTTAGTGTGTCGTTTAATAGACGAACGCTATCCAGATTATGAAGCAGTGATTCCTCAAAATAATCCTAATAAATTAGTAATTGATAGAGGCTTGTTTCTAAACACCCTCCGCAGGGTAGTTATCTTTGCTAATAAAACTACACACCAGGTTAGGTTAAAAATTAACGGTAGCGAACTTAATATCTCTTCTGAAGATTTAGATTTCGCTAATGAAGCGCATGAGCGTTTAAGCTGCCAATATGATGGTGAAGACCTTGAAATTGGATTTAATGCTCGTTTTTTAATTGAAATGCTAACCAATTTAAGTGGCGATGAAGTTACTTTAGAACTTTCAACACCAAACCGGGCTGGCTTATTGATTCCTCAAACTAACGATGAAAATGAAGATGTGCTGATGTTAGTGATGCCAGTAATGTTAAATAATAGCTACTAGTCTACTAAGATTTTAGTTAAATATAAAAAATGGCTTGGTTTTTGACCGAGCCATTTTTGTTTATAACCAAACCAACCAATATGAAAAGCCATTCTACTTTCTCTCTCTCCTTTATTTTTTTGGCATCTTTAATCTTTATTTCTTTTTATTCTTGTAAAAAAACTGATCCAAACGTAGAGGTTAAAGGTGAATCAAAAGTGAAGTTAGTGAATGCTATTCAAGCAGATGCAGTTCAGGATATTTTTATTGATGATGAAAAGCTTTCAAATGCGGCACTTGCTTTTTCAGAATCAACAGATTATATGAAGCTGGTTTCTGGAAGCAGAGATGTTAAATTTATAGGCAATAGTAGAGTTGAAACAAAAGCTTCTATAAAATATACACCATCAATTACCTATACTACCTTTTTGATCAGCGACCGTTCGGGAGCCAGGGAAATTGTATCTTATGAAGACAACTTAAGTAATACAGAATCTGGAAAAGCCAAAATTAAACTCATCAACCTAACGCCATATTTCACAACAGGTATTAATGTAAGTGTGCAAGCCGGATCACTCTTTGTAAATGGATTACAGTATAAAGAAGCTTCAAGTTATTTTTCTGTGGATGCTGATTTAAACCTAAGGTATAACGTAGTGGGATCTGGAATTACCAAAACATTAGATAATTCTAACTTTCAGGCAGGTAAAATTTATACCATTTGGTTCAGTGGCAATACAAGTGCAACTTTGCAGGCACATGTCATCGCAGATAATTAATTATCAGTTTTATATGCTTTCTCTTATCTTTACGTTTTAATTGAGTTATACCTGTTTATGAAGAATAAATTTTTCCTATTTCCTAAATTGTTTCTTTTATCCTTGGCAACAATTTGTATTAGTTCCTGTATAAAAAATGATAATTTTATTAAGGGTGATGCAAAAATCAGGATATTTCAAGCTTCTATTCTAGATACCACTCAAAATTTTTTCCTTAACGGCCGGCAGTTGGGATCATCAACTACTTATGGTACAAATAGCAGCTATATTGTAGAGCCCGGAGATTCATCTTATAAAATTAGTTCGAGAATTTTAGCTTCTACGTCTGATCTGGCTAGTCTGGATAACCAGCAATTGTCAATTGGTAAAAATTATTCAGTTTTTCTTACCAAAGATAAAGCTTCATCGCCATCAAGTTTGATGTTTATGGAAGATGATGTTAAAATTGGTACTGATAGTACAAAACTGGTATTTTTAAACCTAGGTTATACACTGGGTTCGCCAGTTTTGGTAACAGATACAGGTAAAGCTTTTTCGCCATTTAGCCTGGCTTATGGTGAAAAATTTACCCGCAAAATTAAGGTAAATAAATCAACGAAGATTTCGTTCACTATCACGAGTGTAACTCCTACAAATCCTAAGCCTGTTGTTACCGTTCTGGATTCGACGACATTATTAAATGGAAAAATTTATACCGTATTAATTGATGGTTCGAAGGTAGGGGATTTACAAAAACGTTTAGTTGCAAACAACTAATAAATTAAATTCAGTTATCGCTCGTTAATCATTTTCATATTCATACTTTTGCCCAAAATTAGATATATTGGACTTACTACATCAACTTCTGGATTTCATACTTCATATAGACGTTCATCTGGCACAAATCGTTAACGATTATCAAACCTGGACTTACTTAATTCTATTTCTGATCATTTTCGCCGAAACGGGTTTAGTTGTTTTACCATTTTTACCTGGCGATTCCTTGCTTTTTGCAATGGGGGCATTAATTGCTGGCGAACATGAAACAGGACTAAGCATTTGGTTAATGTTAGTGATATTAATTGTAGCTGCTATTTTAGGAAATACTGTAAACTTTAAACTCGGAAGCGTATTAGGAGCTGGCGTATTTAAAGAAAAGAATAAAATTCTTAAATTAAAGTATTACGAACAATCTCATGAGTTTTTTGAAAAACATGGAGGTAAAGCCATTATTTTTAGTCGCTTTTTGCCAATTTTCAGAACTATTGCACCTTTTGTAGCAGGAATTGCTAAAATGCCATTTGGCCGGTTTACCTACTTTAACATCATTGGTGGTGTAGCATGGATTGTCGCCCTACTATTGGGTGGTTATGTATTGGGACAGATTCCAGTCATTAAAAATAATTTTGAACTTGTTATTGTGTTTATCGCAGTAGTTACTTTCGTGCCTGCAATATGGGCTGCTGTTAAAAGCAGGCTTCAACCAAAGAAAATCGAAGAGATTATTGAAGGAGAGGATAAAAAATAAATTAAAAACAGCAGCGGCGAGAATTTTCTCGCCGCTGCTGTTTAAACTAAATTTCTCTTCCAATAATTAAACCTTGCTGATATTTCCTTTCTGCATCTGATTCCTCTTCTTTTATCTCTGGTTCAAGTTCAATCTTAATTAGATTCTTTAACTCAGGCTGGCCGGCATCTACCCACGCAGAAAACCAAAAGTTTCCGATTTCCAATATGGCCGAACGCATCTGTTTTTCTATCATATGGTTCATTTGATCATGATAGGTTTTTGAATACAGGCTAGAATACTGTTTTAAAACTACATTGTTCCGCTCAGAAAAACTGTACTTTTTATCTGAGGGAAATGAAGCGTTAAGTTTTGCCTCAAATGTTAAAACAGTATCTACCAAACTGTGTGTATGCCTGATTATCTTCCAGGCTTCTTTCAATGGATTTTCAATATAGCTGGCTTTACCCACAATGAAATTATAGTTAGTTGAAAATAATTCAGGCAAGCGGCTTTCCCAAAAGGCATGAATTCCAATCTGATGAGTGAGTTGTCCGTTATGATTAGAAGTGGTATGTAAAGGTACATGAGCATCGCCAATGTAGTGACCTAAGTCTGCAGAATATTTGAGGATTTTAATAGAATCCCTTGTTTTAAAAGCTTTAATTAAGCTATAATAGGTTCGCTGAATTTGCCAGGGAAGAATTCCGTTTGAATGCAAGGCCTTTGATCCGTATCTGGCCAGTGCATCGTTCCATTTTTCCGGAATACTATCTACCCAAGGCTCATAATTTTCTACATCAAGGTAGTGCCGGGGTGCTTCCAGCGTATCGGCATATCTGCGCTTATCAGGATCTACGGCATGCTCAGTTATATATTTGAGATTTTTTTTATAAAAACCAATCATGCCTGAAGGCAAGGTGAAAACTGCAAGGTTGTTGATTCTTTGGTGCGCAAAGAAGCCCCAGGACGTACATAGAAAAAAAGGGATGATTAACGCCAGTATTATCGTTAATCTTTTCATACCCTAATATAAAAAAAATATCGCTGGTAATTATTCTTAATTTAAATCAATTTCATTTCGATGGATATTGAAAATTTCTGACCCTATATTATTTAATTTTTCGCTGAATAACTCAAATCCATTATCCATAATGTAATTTCTTTCATTTTCAGTAATGGGGATCATCCATAAAATATTTACTTGACTATCCCGGTAATCATCAAGTTCTATATCTGGTAAATGATTTAAATGCTTTACCAGTACGACGGATGTAATTTTGGTATTGCTCAGAATATTAAATGTAATGGTATGTCCGTTCCCAAACCAGGAGATTCTTTTCCATGGAATGCTCGCCTGTCCGCTGATCCAACTTCCAATCAGGTTAAGTTCTTCCTGAGGTAAACCTGAGTCTAGGAGTAGGCCCAATTCGATTCTGTTAATCTCGTTAGGATGTTCACTATACATTTCTACACCCGGCATAGGTAGTAGTGATAGGCCTACGGTTACAAATACATCCTTCACTTCTCCTTTCTTCAAGAATAAGCCTCGTGGTGGCCATTCATTGCCATCTATAGCAAAATATTGATCGCTATTACCTAAATTATTTTCATACTGTTGAAGCAATTGAGGTTGAATAATTTGAAATGGATTAATTTCCTGATCCCACAATTGCCAGTATTCTTTTGCCTTTGCAATTCTTCCTAACAAAATATTAGAAGATTGAAGTTCCCAACAATATTCTCCTTCTCCAGCACAATCTCTGGCATAACCCGAAAAACCATTAATACCTGCCCATGATGGAATGATGGCTATAACTTCTCCCTTTTCCAGTAAAGCTGCGGCGTCTCCTTCTTCAAACCAAACAATTTCTAAATCGTCTATCTTTAAAGGCATTTGTCCTTCCGGAAACTTGCAGTATGCTTTGCTTAACATGGGTGGAACACCTTCCTCCATTTGTTTTAAATCTGTATCTATTGGTGCTTCATCCAGATTTCTGATCCAGCATGCTTTAACCCCGAAATCGGAATCTTCATCGCCCCACAAATAAAAATAAGCAACCTGATTATCCTGCTCAACAATAGCAGTAATCGGACAATTCGGACTTCTCAATTCTAAGAGTACTACTGGCTCTTCTCTTTTTGGAGAATCAGAGGAAAATAATTTTTTTAAAAAACTCATTTGATCATCTTAATTTTTAACATTTGAAATAAACCGGTTTAAAAGCGCAATAATCAAAGCGATTAAGATTTAAAGCAAGACCTTTTCACGATATGCATCAACTGTTCTGATTTATTTCTGTAAGGCTTTTCTAACAGCAGGTGCAATTTGATTTCCGAAGATCTCTATAGATTTCATCATGGCTGCATGAGATGGGCCACCGACATCCATATGTGCTGAGAAACGGGTTAAGCCAAACGTTTCTTCCATGGCTAAAATTTTATCAACGGATTCATTTACATCACCAATAATTAAAGCGCCATCAGGGCTCCTGCCAGCTTCAAACTGATTTCTTTGGAATGGGGCCCAGCCACGGGTTTTTCCAATCCTGTTCATTTGAGCTGAATATAATGGGTAATAATAATCTGATATTTCCTGGCTATTTTCTCCGAATAAGGAATGCATGTGTACGCCAACTTCAAACTTAGCCATGTCATGTCCATAAGCCTGATAAACCTTTTTGTAGTAGTCGAAAAGTGGCTTAAATTGATTTGGTTGACCACCAATGATTGCAAACATTACGGGTAAGCCTAATCTACCGGCGCGTTCTACAGATTGTGGCGTTCCACCAACAGCAACCCAGATTTTAAGATGATCATTTACTGCCCTGGGAAGGATCTCCTGATTGACCAATCCTGCTCTGAATTTTCCATTCCAATTAATTTTTGGAGTGCTATTAATCTTTAAGAGTAATTCGAGTTTTTCTTCGTAAAGTTCATCGTAATCCTGAAGATCGTAACCAAATAAAGGGAATGACTCTATGAAACTTCCACGACCTGCCATGAGCTCAGCCCTGCCGTTTGAAATTAAATCTATAGTTGCAAAATTCTGGTATAATTTAACAGGATCTGAAGAACTTAAAACAGAAACTGCACTGCTTAATTTGATATTTTTAGTGACTGTAGCTGCTGCAGCTAAAATAATCTCCGGACTGGAAACCGCATAATCAGGGCGATGGTGCTCACCAATACCATAAAAATCAAGACCAACCTGGTCCATCAATTTAATTTCTTCTATAATTTCCTGAAGCCTTTGTTGTGCGGGTTGAACTTCTCCTTTTGCATTAATTTGCAAATCACCGAACATACCAATACCTAATTCCATAATGCTAAAATTTATTACAAACCTATAAGATCTTAAAGACTTTATAGGTTTCAAAATATTATTCTATTTTCTTGCCCTTCATTGCGGTAGAAATCGCTGCATCCATCACACGCTCTGCAAATGGACGGGTAAATTCATTTAAGTCATCAGCCTTTTTAAGAATAGTATCTTTATCTGCACTGGCTAAAGCAGTTTTCAAGTCTTCGATATGAACTTTAGTTGCTGAAATTTCTTCAGCTGTTAAATGTTCGGCATGTTTCTCAATAAACCGTTCTGCGGTATATAATAGTTGTTCACCTTCACTACGCGCCTCAATAAGCATACGCTGTTCCACGTCGCTTTTGGCATGGGTGATGCTATCAATCAACATTTTCTCTACAGTGTCATCACTTAAACCATAACTTGGCGTGATTTCAATTTCCTGTTTCACACCAGAACGTAATTCAATCGCCTGAACAGTTAATATCCCATCTGCGTTCAATAGAAAGTTAATATCAACTTTAGGTAATCCTGCAGGCATCGCCGGAATGCCTTTTAAATCAAATTCAGCCAATTTACGGTTTTCTTTTACCAGATCCCGTTCGCCCTGATAAACGGAGATTTTCATGTTTACCTGTCCGTCAATAGATGTGGTGTACTGGCGACCTGCTTTAGTTGGAACTTTACTGTTGCGGGCAATAATCACATCCATTAATCCACCCATGGTTTCAATGCCTAAAGATAGGGGTGTTACATCCAACAAGAGAATATCAGAACGGTTTCCGGCCAATACATCAGCCTGAATGGCTGCGCCCAATGCGACCACTTCATCCGGATTAATATTGTCTTGCGGGGTTTTGCCAAAGAAATTTTCTACCTGTTGTTTTACAAATGGAGTACGGGTGGAGCCACCAACTAAAATCACCTCATCAATATCACTAGCCGTAAGTTCTGCATCTTTTAAAGCATTTTTACAAGCGGTGATGGTTTCTTCCACTTTTGATGCAATCAAGTTTTCAAAAGTTTGCTTATCTAGTGTGCACCAGATTTCGCCAACTTTTTCATTGTATAAATTTTGGGCAGACAATGCTTTTTTCGCTGCTTCGGCTTGTAAGCGCAAGGTTTGCATCAGAATATTATCTTCTGATAGGACCTTGATATCTAAATTATTTTTCTCTATCCAATGGTTTAAAATAGCGTTATCAAAATCATCGCCACCTAAATAAGTGTTTCCATTGGTGGATAAAACCTCAAAAATTCCATTCTGAATCTGGAGAATAGAAACATCAAAAGTTCCTCCACCCAAATCGTAAACTGCTATAGTTTTTTGTTGAGATGGATCTAATCCAATCCCATAAGCCAAACTAGCTGCAGTGGGTTCATTTACAATGCGCATCACATCCAGGCCAGCAAGTTTTCCTGCATCGCGGGTGGCTTGGCGCTGACTATCGTTAAAGTATGCAGGAACAGTAATCACGGCCCGGTTAACAGGTGTTTTTAAAGCATGTTCTGCTCTGGCTTTAAGCTCTTTTAAAATTTCGGCCGATAGTTCGATAGGGGTATAAAAACGATCACCTGCATGAATTTTCACCAAAGCATCGCTATCATCATCAATAATTTTATAGGAGAAAATAGCAGCATGTTCAGCAACATCTTTATAGGAGCGGCCTAGCAATCTTTTAACTGAAAATATAGTGTTGGCTGGATCGGTCGTTAAATATTCTTTCGCTTCGTTACCTACAATAGCCTCATTCTGGCTGTTAAAATAAACCACAGATGGTACCAATAGTCCTTTTCCAGCATCGTTTATAACTTGTGGATTTTTATCAGGATTGATGAAAGCTACCAAACTATTGGTTGTGCCTAAATCGATTCCGACTATGATTTCTTCCTTTTGAAATGAACCTGTAGCAAGGTTGATTGATATTTTCGCCATAGCAACAAAAATATGCTTTTTAAATAAAGGTTATGTCATTCATTTGTTAGCAAGAATACATCTGCCACACCAATTTTCTCGAATGTTTTTAAATGTTAACCATACAAAAAAAAGTCTCAAAACTGCTAAATTAAATATACTTTTTTATGCTTAATTGTGAAGAATACGTTTATTAGGTTGATTTTTTCCTATTTTATTAATTGATTTTTCGTTCAAATAAATGTTTTTTAATTTATATTGCTTATATCTAACAAAATAAATATGAAAAAACGATTACTTTATGTTTTAATGTGGGCTTTTATGCTCCCTATTACCACCTTAGCTCAAAATTTGGTTAAGGGGAAGGTTGTGACTGTTAAAGGAGAAGGAATTATTGCCGCTTCTGTTAAAGAAAAAGGAACTGGAAAGGGTGCAATTACAGATCAAAACGGAGATTTTCAAATTTCAGTTTCTAATCAGGCCACATTGGTGATTAGTGCCATTGGTTATGAAACCAAAGAAGTTGCTGCGGCAATGGCTTCATCAATTACACTGGCTGAAGGTTCTCAAAACCTCGGCGATTTCGTGGTGGTTGGAACACGTGGTAAAGCTCGCTCTTCTATGTTAACACCGGTTCCTGTTGATGTAATTAAAATTAACCAGGTTAACATGCCTACAGCAAAAATGGATTTAACCTCTATTTTAAATGCCGCTTCTCCATCTTTCAATTTTAATAAACAAAGCGGATCAGATGGTGCCGATCAAATAGATTTAGCAACGCTTAGGGGTTTAGGACCGGATCAGACTTTGGTTTTGGTTAATGGTAAACGCCGTCACCAAACGGCCTTTGTTGCCGTATTTGGAACTCGGGGCAGGGGAAATTCAGGAACGGATTTAAATGCCATTCCAGAATCCTCAATAGATCGTGTAGAGATTTTAAGAGACGGAGCCTCTGCACAATACGGATCGGATGCCATTGCAGGTGTAATTAACCTGATCTTAAAGAAAGATGTTGGTGTTTTAAGTGTCAATACCGGTTACTCAGGTTATTATGATCCAAGAAATAATACTTATTATGCTAAAGAACTTGGTCAGTATCGCCATGGTGGCGCAATAGATGGCAATGCATTTTCATTAGGTACTAATTATGGTGTAGCGCTCGGGAAAAATAATGGTTTTATTAATTTTTCGGGAAATTTTTTCGCCAATGGTAAAACATTCAGGCAAAACCTGAATACAGATTTAAGTACGAAAGATGGCTTGCCCATTAATACGGTAAGAAGATCAACGGGAGATGGGTCGGTAACTTCAGGAGGTTTGATGTATAATATGGAATTGCCCATTGCACACACCAAAACAGTTATTTATTCTTTTGGTGGTGGTAATATAAAGGCCTCCGATGCCTATGCTTACACTAGAAATTTATCAGACAGACCGGAGCGTTTTCCTGATGGAGTTACTGGAAATCCAATTTTACAAACTACAATAGATGGAGAAACTTATTTTGATCCGATCATTCAGACTAAAATCCAGGATCTGTCTTTTGCAGCAGGAGTAAAAGGCGTTTGGGGTAAAGACTGGAATTGGGATTTAAGCAATACATTGGGACGTAATAACTTTCATTTTTATGGTGATCAAACTTTTAATGCTTCTTTGGGTGCGGGTAAAACTCATTTTGATGATGGAGGATTTTCATTTTTGCAAAACACGGTTAATTTTAATTTAAGTAAATCAATACCAGACGTTGCATCAGGATTAAATTTAGCATTTGGCCTGGAACATCGATATGAAAATTATCAAATCTATGCAGGTGAAAAAGATTCCTATGCAAACTATAATCCTAATAAGGCTACCGGCGCACAAGGCTTTCCGGGTTATCAGCCAGGTGATGAAGTTGATGCAAGCCGATCTAACGTTGCCGCTTATGTTGATGCAGAATTAGATGCTACTGATAAATGGTTGATTGGTGTTGCGGTGAGGGCAGAAAATTACAATGATTTTGGCTTTACCAGTAATTACAAATTTGCCACCCGTTACAAGTTGACCAACAATTTTAATATCCGAGGATCTGTAAGTACTGGTTTCAGGGCACCATCGCTACAGCAAATTAATTTTAGCAATACCTTTACAAATGTACAAGGGGGTAATGTTTTTGAAGTTAAAATTGCGCCAAACTACAGTCCAATTACCAAAGCGGCCGGAATTCCTGATTTAAAACAGGAGAAATCTGTGAATGCAAGTTTAGGATTTTCATGGAAACCTATACCGGAGATTAACGTTACCCTGGATGGTTATCGCATCAATATTAAAGATAGGGTGGTATTATCAGGTCAGTTTGATGAAAGTATACCAGCTTTAAAACCCATACTTAATCAATTGAATGTAGCACAGGCACAGTTCTTTGCAAATGCAGTAAATACTACGAATTATGGTTTGGATTTGGTGGTAGATTATACCAAGCGATTTGATGATAAAAGTATCAGGGTTTTATTTACCGGAAACTTAAATCACTTAAATATTGATAAAATTAATATTCCAAATGCGTTAAATGGTTCTTATGAAAATCAACAGGCATTTTTTAGTGATCGGGAACAAGCTTACATTAAAGCATCTGCTCCTCCTGTGAAATTGGGCTTAAATTTAGATTATGGTTTTGGCAATTGGATGGTTGGAACGCACTTTTTATACTATGGTAAAATTTCTATTTTGGGTTATGGCTATGAAAATACTTACCCACCATTGGTTGCACTAGATAATGATCCGGCGACAACCGTATTGGAGCAATTTAATTATTCAGGTAAAATGGTTACCGATCTTTATGGTTCTTACAAAGTGTCAAAAAGGATGACCATATTTTTTGGTGTAGATAATGTATTTAATGTTCACCCAGATTATGGCTATGTTCAAGGGGCTAAATTGTCGGCTTATGATGGTGAGACAGGTGGTGCGTGGGATGCTGTTCAAATGGGTTTTAATGGACGTAGATTATTTACCAAACTCGCTTTTAATTTTTAAAAAGAAAGAAAGAAAACATCAATGTTGAAGGGGCTTTTGATCAAATCAGAAGCCCCTTTTTTTCTTTTTCCCCCACCAAATCAAAAATCCGGTAGTGGGTAAGGTTGCAATAATTAACGCTGCCAAAAATGCCAGTATTTTGGTGGGCCAGCCAAATAAGCCTCCATCATGGATGTCGAGATTTGAATTGCGCCATTTTAAGCCCAACGGCTTATTTTGATGTAACATTTCATCAGTAAGTATACCTGTGTTTGGATTGAAGTAAAAATAATTTAATCCCCGCCAGGCATCTCCTGATTTAATCATCTGAACGGTAGCCATCATACTTGTTTTTTCTTCTTCAGGATAATTCAACATGATCGTTTTGTAATTTCCTTCGTTTAATTTGATCAGGGTATTTAAAGCAAGATTACTAGCCGATCTTGTTTTATGTTCACCCGGATATGGTACGTATTCTTTTAAAAGATTTGGCTTTTTAGTTGTACCCAAGGATTTATAAATTCCCAATTCCCACCATTTAAATGACCATACCAGGCCTGTGACTACAATCACCAGGGCAAAGGGAATCACATAAAAACCGAACGTACTGTGCAAGTCCCAGTTAAGCCGTTTAAACTTTGCGTTCCACTTAATCGTCAAGCGTTGCCTGATGGTTTTTAACTTTTTAGGAAGCCAGATGATAAATCCTGTAATAATAATTAGGAAAAACATAAGGACAGAAGAACCGACGATAAAACTTCCAATGGGCTTTTTAAATAGCAGATATTGATGAATGAGTCTTACTATGCTGAAAAATTCATATTTAAGATTGATGACGCCGAGAACTTTACCATTAAACTGATCGATATATACATCTTTACTGTAGGCTACCTGATCAAGATAGAAAATGGATTTAGATTTTTTATTGCCTTTAGCGGCTGAAAAAACATAAGTGTATTGATCTGATTTAACTTCTACACGGTTAAATTTCTCATTAACAGGAAGTGCTTTTTGAGCCTTTTCTTCTAAAATATACAAAGGCAAGGGTTTACCCGTTGCCTTTGTATAAACTATATCCTGATGGAAAAAATTAAATAACTCCTCTTCGAAAACATATATACAGCCAGTGATGGCCACAATAGTAATGATCACACCACTAATTAGGCCAAGCCACAAGTGTATTAAAGCGGCAGTCTTTTTTAATTTTTTCAAAATTCTAATTGAAAGTATAACCCAAAGTGAATAAATAATTAGATGGCGTACCTGGGAAAAGTCTTAAATAATCATATCCACCAACCCAGTGCACTTTATTGGTAATATTATTCATATTAAACTGCACTTGTACCTTACCCACATTATAATAAAATGCAGCATTAAATAAAGTATAACTTGGAATGGTTTGGGTTGCATCTATCGATAGGATTCTAGAGTCTACACAGTTTGAACCACCACCAATACCTAGACCTTTTAATATACCGCTTGTGATGCTGTATTTTGCCCAGATATTTGCGGTATGGTGTGGCGCATTAGGCTTTTGCCTGCCAATCTCTGATGCTACCGGGCTATCTGTGATAGATGCTTCGTTATAAGAATAAGAGGCCAGGATACTAAGTTGAGGAATAATGCGGCCAATAATATCAAACTCAATACCTCTTGAGCGTTCTTCGCCAACTGAGCGTAAAAGATCAGGCTGTCCTACCACATTCGCATTATAAAGTACATTCTTTTGTTTAATTTGATAGATGGCTGCTGATGCAGTCAGGCGTTCATCAAGCCAACTGGTTTTAGCACCAAATTCTATCATATTACTTTTTAATGGATCAAATGGTCCGCCGGCATTAGGATTGGAAATAGCAGAAGCCGTTTGTGGTGTGTAGCCCATTACATAGGTTCCGTAAAGATTAATGTTTGTAGTGGCAGAGTAAACCAGGCCAAATCTTGGCAATAAAGCTTTAGAGTTTGCCGTAGCTTGCGTAGGCTTAAGGTAGTTTGAATAATCAGTATAATATTCGTATCGTAATCCCAGCAAAGCTTGTAATTTTCCAAATTTGATATTATCCTGAACATAACCTGCATTTAAGAAATAATAAGTTGGATCATATGCGGCCTGGGTAAAAAAGTTTTTACTATCATCCTGCATGCGTTGTGATCCCATAACGTCGTTTAGGTTGAATGATGGCACATTCGGTACCAGTAAATTGTTCACCACAAGAAACCGTTTGATATAATTGGTAGGGTCTTTATCGTATTCTGATTTCACAAAGCTAATGGCACCAGTATTTGCTGCATTGCGATAGTTAGTCGCCGTAAGTTGTGAGGCACCCACCGGAAGTTTTTCACTCGCATAATCATATCCGGCTACAATGGTTTGTTCAATTTTTCCGGTTTTGAGTTTATAATTAATAAAGCCAGAAAAGTTATCAATATACCTTTTACGGATGCGGTTAAAAATTTGCATGGCAATTAGGTTATCAACTGCTTTTCCAGTAGCATCTAAAGCATAGGTATTGGCACTTCTATGTTCGTACAAATCTTCGCTGTATCCAGTCTTCATATAAGAAGCCGTAAAGTTGAGGTTTTCACTGAAGCGGTGATTCAAAGAAAGTGAAACATTATACGTTTTTTCATTTAAGTGGTCATTTCCTGTATTTAAAGAAGTTGACTGTGGAGTGGAGTAAAGGTTCCCATTTCCAAATACCGATTGACCACGATCTAAACGGCTCTTAGAATCATTATAAACCAGATCAAAATTTAAACTGGTATTTTTTGATGGAAGAAAAGTAAGCGATGGGGCAATAACCAGGTTCTTGTCGAATTGCATATCGCGGAAAGAGTTGGCATCTTCATAACCAAAATTTAAGCGGTAAAGTAGTGTACTGTCTTTATTTGCGGGGCCTGTAACATCACCCAATGCACGGAAAGTATTATAACTTCCCATAGAAAGGCTTAGCGATTTACGTGTTTCTGCCAAAGGTTTTTTAGTTACCCGGTTAATTACACCTCCCGGGCTTGCATTGCCATAGAGTGCTGATGATGGGCCTTTTAAAACTTCTACACGTTCCAGGTAATTGGCTAAGGGCTGTTTCCAAAAACCAGTGCTGGTGCGCATGCCATTAATTAACTGGGTATTGCTGCCGCCGTTTATTCTAAAGCCACGGATGGTAATATCATCATAAAAAGTAAACTGATTAACACCGCTGAAGTTTTTTACCACTTCACCTACGCGTACGGCACCTTGATCTGCTATCAGTTCCTTACTTGCATAAGATACTGATTGTGGCAAATCCTTCAACAGAATTTCGGATTTGCTACCAATGAAAGTAGCCGTATTTTTGTAGGTTTTCTCTTTTCGACCGGTAATTTCAACTTGCTGTAAATCTGATTTAGTAGGTGAAAGACTGATGTTTATCGTAACTTTTTCCCTATTCAGGTTGATATTTCTGCTAGCAGTAATATAGCCTACATAGCTGAATTTAATTGTTAAAGTGGCCTTTGGTACTGATAAACTGAAATTTCCCTGATGATTAGTGGTGGTTTTTTCGCTGCCATTCTCTGTATATACATTAACCCCAGGGATAGCATCACCAGATTCGTCAGTTACTTTACCATTAACAGTCATCTGTTCTTGGGCAGAAGCCAGGGCATAAACGCCCATAAAAATGATCAGAAATGATATTTTTTTGTAGAAATTATACATCGGATTTGTTTGGTTTTATTTAGACTAATTTTAAATAATGCGCAAATCTAAAATATATTTCTGAAATGTTACAAACAGAAGAAAAATAATTTGAAGTTGGGTACTGTAAGAGTGGTTAGATAAGACAGGTGTGAAGTGGAGAGAACAGGTTGCATAATGATTTTTTACAATGTATTTACAGCATGGTTTCCCAGTATTGAACTATTTTTTGTTTTTTTCTTCAATCCACAAAGACATGTACTTGGTACTTTGGGCCGTATGATGGTTCAAAATCTGACCGATAAAATTAATGTTTCGATGTTCAGTTAAGTTTAAATTTTCCATTATAGCTATAAAATCATCAGCGAAATGCAAAGCAGCATATCTTTTATTAATGATTTCAATGCCATTTTGTTGTGCATTAAGCCATGTTATTTGATCTTGATAAAGTATAATTGCTTTATCTATAAAAACATCCATTTCATCTGCGATAAAGCCGCTCCAATCCAGCGTACCTTTCATTGCCTCGGCGCCAACGGTGGTGGTAGCCGATGGCGTTCCGGTAAGCATAGCATCAATAAATTTTCCTTTCACTCCTGCGCCAAATTGAATAGGCGCAAGTAGAATTTTATGTTTTGCAATGGTTTGTTGCGCATTTTTGGCCCGGCCCTTTATAAAGAATCTTTCTTTTTTATTTTCCAGTTGCAGCACTTTTTGTGTGGCATAAGCACCATAGATATTTAAATTTACCCCAGGAAGTTTTTTACTTAAAGCTGGCCAGATCGTAGTTTTTAAAACTTGGACTGTGTGCCAGTTGGGCTCATGCAAGAAATTTCCAATGAATACAAAATCTGAGCGATCTTCAAACGGAATCCATTTTGATATAATTTCTGCCGTGAGTTCTTGTTCTAAAAAAGGCAGGTAGTATAAGAGGGAAGTATCAATTTTAAATTTCTTTTTCAAAATTTCCATTTCGACTTCTGAAATGATTAGGGATATATCACACCTTAAAATAGCAGCTATTTCACGTTTTGCCGTGTCAGAAAATAAATCGATTTCGGTTTGTTTTTTACTGCTTTGCTGACGAGCACTTCGCAGGCAATGTAAATCTTCAGTATCTAAAATCCTCAATGCATCCGGACATTCATTTTGAACCCTCCATCCATATTGTTCCTCAACCATAAACCGATCGAACATCACGATTTGTGGATCTAGCGATTTTAAAAACGAATTGAAGCTTTCGTCATTCAATTTTATTTCCTGCTCGATAACACCTGTCATAGAGAAATCGTAGCTAAAGTCACTTTTGGTAGCGGCTGATGCAAAAGTAATTTGATAGCCTTTGCTTGAGAATAAATCAACCAGTTGGACCATTCTCGTTCCAGCTGCCGATGAATTGGGCTCTGGCCAGACTAATCCAATAATCAATAACTTTTTTGCATTCATATTTTTATACCTGCAAAATAAGTTCTTTTTTTTTGCTCGGGCAGATAAAAGTGATTTTCGCAGATTTAGAGGATAAATCTGCGTTTATCCTCTAAATCTGCAGGAGATATTAAACGTATGTTAAATATTCTTAATTTTGCAACTCAATCACATCACCACATGCTAGGATTAAAATTATTGACTGACCCACGTTGGGCAAATATTGCGGAATCAAACTTAGAAGAGATTTTATCTGATCATGCCTGGTGCGAACAAAAAGCAGCATCAAATGCCATTACGCTAATTACTCAAAATTCAGAACACCAGGATTTGGTTGATGAATTAACGGCTATTGCAATAGAAGAAATGCAGCATTTTCAAATGGTTATCGAAATCATTAAGCAAAGAGGCTATACTTTAAGCCGCGAAAGAAAAGATGATTATGTGGGCCGTTTGGTCAAGTTTAGTAAAAAAGATGGAAGCCGCAATCAGGCCTTTATCGACAGGCTTTTATTTGCCGCAATGATTGAAGCGAGAAGTTGCGAACGTTTTCGTGTACTTTCATTAAATATTAAAGATATAGAACTGGCTAAGTTTTACCATGAATTGATGGTATCTGAAGCTGGTCATTACACTACATTTTTAAACTTCGCCCGTAAATACAGTACCGATGTTGATGTAGATAAACGCTGGAAAGAATGGCTGGATTTTGAAGGCGAGTTGATTCAGAGTTTCGGTAAGAAAGAGGCGATACATGGGTAACAGTTGAAAGTTACAGGTTATATGTTAAAAGTTATAAGTTTAGGCTATTAGACTTTTAACCTTTAACTTTCAACTCAATCTTGTGTATATTCCACAGCCAAATCACAATATCCTGATAGCTGTCGATTCCTTTTTTCTGATTATTAAGTTTTAAAAAGCGATCGAAAGTGGCATCCATGTATCCGAACATTTGTCCGTTATATTTACGCCAAAATTCTTTTTCGATTTTAAAGTCGGCCAGAACTGCGGGAGATAACTGATCATGAAGTTGCAGATAATCATCAGGTGATTTCATTCTGATTTCAAATAAGATATACCTCAGCATTTCATAATTTGCCGAATATTGATAATTCACATCTGGACTATTACTAGCCGTTAAATAACCTAAAAGATTAGCCTCGTCTTCATAAGAAATCCCCAATTGATGTGCAATTTCATGGCATGAAACATAAGGCTTAACGAAATCTGGTAGATTCATGTTCATGTTGGCCTCACCTGTTAATGGCGCATAATACCCCTCAATACCTGCTTTGCTAATCATCCATGGATTTAAAACCGCTTTTAAACAAGGGTTTGAGTAACCAAATAAAGAATTTTTCCGCTCCATTAATTCATAAGCTTTCGCAGAATTAATTTCTAGGGCATCGATGGAGTAAGCTGGAATTTTGGTTTGTTTCAGTTTTAAATCATTGGTCTTTTTTACAAAGTAATCACCTAATAAAACCAATTCTTTTACACTATATTTTTCATTTCCAATGCCTAATGCTTCACTCACACTTGGTCGGCTATAATTTAAACCCCAAACAATTTTAAAGACGATGTAGAGAATTAAGAAGAAGTTTAAAATTTGCAACGGAACGATAATTCTATGTGCTCTTTTTAAAGCATTTCTTTTTTTGAAAAATATGATGATTTTGTAAAGCACAAAACCAATTAGTAAGGCATAAACAATATCGCCAATAGCAAAAGGAAAAATTGAGGAGATAAATCTTAATAACGAAGAAATATAAGGATAGATGCCTATTGAATAATATTTATTAACTTGGGCAGGGAATAAGCCAAAGAGGAAGATTAGCAGCGCTATGCTGAATATAGCGATAGCTTTAAAAGCTGTTTTTTTTATTGAGGTCATTATTTGTAATGGCCTTTTAAAGAATATATATAAATAACATCTTCTGTAACTTCATATATAATCCTATGTTTTTCGTTAATTCTTCTCGACCATTTTCCAGAAAATTCATGTTTTAGCGCTTCTGGTTTTCCTATTCCATTAAATGGGTCTTCAAGAATTGCTAGTATTAATTGTTCAATTTTCTTTTGTATGACTTTATTGCCAGATTTCTTCCAAAATTTGATATCTAATAAAGAGTCATCAACATATTGAATTTCCATCTTCTATTTCCACAAATCTTCAATAGCAATTTTAATACCCTTACCAGCTTTTATTTGCTCCTGACCTCTTTTTATTTTAGCAACAAATTCCGGATTATAGGAGCTCTTTTCTGTTTTAAAATCAATTTTTAAAGCTTTAGCAAATGCTTTCAACGCATTGAGTTGTTCCTTGTTTTTAGGATGTAATGTTAAAGTTTCCATTTTGATGTTGCTTAATAAACAAATATAACAAATCTATCTCTCAAAAGTCAATCGCTTACCGATCTGATCTGTTGTGAATTTACCTTTCTGATATGCCAGATTACCCGATACAAAAGTATGTGTGATGCTGGCCTGGAAAGTATCGCCATCAAACGGACTCCAGCCACATTTATAAAAATTATTAAGCTTTGTCACTTTCCATGAATCTTTTAAATCTACCAACACCAAATCAGCCCAGTAACCTTCGCGGATGAACCCCCGCTTTTCAATATCAAAACAGATGGCAAGGTTGTGGGCAGTTTTCTCCACGATTTTTTCCAAAGAAATTTTGCCCTGCAAGTGCATTTCCAACAGCGCGGGCAATGCATGCTGAACCAATGGTCCGCCAGATGGCGCCTGAACATAAGGCAACTGTTTTTCTTCCAGCGTGTGTGGTGCATGATCAGTAGCAATAACGTCGATATTGTTATTTAGAACACCCTGCAGCACTCCTTTTTGGTCATCCACAGTTTTTACAGCAGGATTCCACTTAATGAAATTACCTTTTGTTGCATAATCTAGATCGTTAAACAAAAGGTGATGAATACAGGCTTCTGCTGTTATTTTTTTATCTTTTAATGGAATGGTATTGTCAAATAAGGCTATTTCTTTAGCTGTTGAAATGTGAAGAATATGTAAACGTGTTTGGTAGCGTTTTGCCAATTCCACAGCTAAAGATGAAGATTTATAACAAGCTTCTGCACTGCGAATCAGTGGATGCATATCTATGGTTAAATCATCACCGTATTTTGCCTTAAATTCTGATAAATTTTGGCGGATGGTTGCTTCATCCTCACAGTGTGTGGCCACTAAAATAGGGGCCTGACTAAAAATATTTTCTAAAGTCTTTTCATTATCTAACAGCATATTCCCGGTTGATGAACCCATGAAAACTTTAATGCCACAAACACTTTTAGGGTCGGTTTTTAAGACCTGATCTATATTATCGTTACTGGCACCCATGTAAAACGAATAGTTGGCTAAAGAAGTTTCCGCGGCAATAGCATATTTATCAGCCAGTAATTTTTGTGTTAACGTATTGGGAACCGTATTTGGCATCTCCATGAAAGACGTAATGCCTCCTGCAACGGCAGCCATACTCTCTGTAAATATATCTGCCTTATGTGTTAAGCCTGGCTCACGGAAATGAACCTGATCATCAATCATTCCTGGTAAGAGAAATTGTCCTTCAGCGTTAATTTCTTTAGCATTTGGTGCCTCTAAATTTTGACCAATCTTGGTAATAAGACCATCTTTAATTAATACATCAGCAACAATTTTTTGTCCTTCGTTTACGATTGTAGCCGCTTTTATCAGATAAGCATTCATGGGTTCAAAGGTAAAAATAGATTTGAGAAGTTAGATACGAGATTTGAGAAGTAACAAATAGATTTAAGCACAAGTGTAACGAAGTAAAGCGAATAGCAGGACCACCATAGTTGAGGAATTACTGAAATTGCTTTACCCCTAAATCCCCTAAAGTAGACTTTGGATTTATGAATGAGTTTAAAACTTACGCCTTCAAACCCTCAACCTTAATCACTATCTTTGTGCGCTATGGCAAAATCGTTCGAAGAATTTAAGTTAAACAGGCAAATTTTAAATGCAGTTGCCGATGCAGGTTATACTGTTGCCACACCGATACAGGAAAAAGCAATTGCTCCGGTGTTATCCGGACAGGATATTTTTGGGATTGCAGAAACTGGTACAGGTAAAACGGCAGCCTTTGTTTTGCCTATTCTAATGCAATTGAAATATGCTCAGGGCGATAATCCACGGGCTTTGATTTTATCACCTACTCGGGAGTTGGCCATGCAAATTGCAGAGCAGGTAAAATTATTTTCTACTTATACAGATTTGCGTTCGTTGGTGATTTTTGGTGGAATTGGTCCGAAAACACAAAAAGAAGAGATTGCAAAAGGGATTGATATTCTGATTGCTACGCCGGGAAGATTCTTGGATTTATATCTTGCAGGAGACATTAATACACAAAGTTTAAAATTTCTGGTACTGGATGAAGCAGATAAAATGATGGATATGGGCTTTATTGGCTCTATTCATAGGATATTGGAAATTGTACCTCGCAAACGCCAAAATTTGCTTTTCTCTGCAACGATGAGCGAATTGGTGCAGAAAATTGCAGGTGATTTTTTAAATAATCCATTGGTTATTGAAGCTTCAGCACAGGCTACACCTGCGGCTAATGTAACACAGGCATTATATTATGTTCCGAATTTTAAAACGAAAATAAATTTATTGCAGCATTTGTTAAAAAATGATGAGGCTTTTTCACGCCTGATTATTTTTTGCAAAACAAAAACGGTTGCTGATAATATTTTCAGTTTTATTGAGCGTAGATATGGTGCACAAAATGTTCGTGTAATTCATGCTAATAAGGGGCAAAATACCCGTATTAATTCTATCAATAGTTTTAAAGAAGGGAATATCCGGGTGCTTGTTGCCACAGATGTTGCCAGTAGAGGAATTGATGTGAGTGACGTGAGCCATGTGATTAACTTTGATGTTCCGATTATTATTGAAGATTACGTACATAGAATCGGGCGGACAGGTAGGGCTTTTGCGAAAGGAGATGCCATTACCTTCGCTACTGATGCGGAAAAATATTATATCCGTAAAATTGAAAAATTAATTCGCCAATATATTCCTGTTGCTGAAATTCCGGAAGGAGTGTACATTGATGAAACGCCTTATGAGGAACGCCAGCAAATTGCCAAGGAAATTGATATGCAGAAGCGTAAAGAAGACCCTGATTTTAAAGGCGCTTTCCATGAGAAAAAGCATGCTGCCGCCATAGAAAAGAAGGTTCGTGAAAAGGCCAAGGCAAAAGCAGGAAAAGAAGTAAAATCATTTAAAAAAGGTAAACGTTTCGATAAGAAAAAGTAGGGAATATGAAGCTGAGGATTACGCCCCTTAATATTATTGGCGCTATTGGATTAGGATTGGCGGCCTTTACTATTTTAAGTCCGAAGGATCATGCGCCAAGACATGTAGATTGGAGTGGTTTTTATCTGTTGATACTCGGATGTTTAATTCTGGTCACTTTCATCACTGATTTGATCTTTCGTTTTACACTTAAAGATTTAAAAAAAATCTGGATGGTAGAATCAATTTTTATAGTCATTACCGCAGTGTTAATGCTAATCATCCAAAGGATCGCGTAATTAAACCGTAAAAATATTTTTGCTGGCTTTTCAACAGTATAATCAAGTTAAAAAATCAGCATCTTTGAGCCATAAATTAAAACCTTGGAATCTCCACAATCATTGTATGAAGACAGCAGAAATTAAATTAACAGTTGAATTAGACGAAGCCAATAACCCAGATAACATCCTTTGGGAAAGTACAGATTCGGGAAATGCAGATAAAGTACCAGCAAAAGCAATGTTCTTATCCGTTTGGGATCATAACTATAAAAACACTTTAAAAATTGATCTTTGGACTAAGGATATGCCTGTTGATGAGATGAAACGTTTCTTCTACGAAACCTTACAAACCATGGGCGATAGCTTTTTGAAGGCCACTAATGAAACACTAATTGTAGAAGATTTACGTGATTACTGTGCACACTTTGCGGAGAAGATGGGAATTGTGGAAGGACAGTAGGCGGTTAGGCGGTTAGGCGGTTAGGCGGTTAGGCGGTTAGGCGGTTAGGCGGTTAGGCGGTTAGGCGGTTAGGCGGTTAGGTTAAAATGCCAGACAAGTTAACCAAAAAAAACATCCAAACAATTTAAAAATATCTGTGTATTCTTTATATCTCTGTAATCAAATCGCAGGAAATCATTTTTATCATGTTAATATTAAATAAATTCAGAGCCTTTGTAGGTGTTTTACTTTGTCTTATTGCAGGGTTTTGCCCAATGTTAAAAGTGCCAATAAAAGGAAACTGGAATCTGTATCAATCTGATGCCCGTTTGTTTCTAATCACCTATGCCATTCTTGTTATTTCAGTACTTTTTCTTTTTATCAGGAAGGCTGGAGCATTTAGGTTCATGAGTTTAGTTATGGCTATCTGGTATGTATTGGCTTTGGTAGCAGTTTATTTCACAGCTAATAATTATACAAAATATGGCTTTGCCAATAAATTAATTGGTAAAGTTGTTCATTTCCAATGGGGATGGATTGTGCTACTGGTTGGTGTTTTATTTATGCTTTTTAGTACCAAACGTGGCGATAAGATTATTGCAACAAGCAATCCTGATTTATTAAAATAAGTTTCTTTATTAAATTATAATTTTTTATTCAAAAAATACCCCGAAGCTCTGCTTCGGCGGTCACAGCTGAAAGTTTGAAAACAAAGAGTTTTCATCGGGTTGGGTGATAAAATAAGTATTTTTGTTTATGAGTGATCATATTCACAAGAGTCATAACAAAAGTTTGCTGCTTTATCATTTGGTCTGTCCGATT
>NZ_JCKI01000009.1 GCF_000708265.2 Pedobacter sp. R20-19 | reverse complement strand
TTGTTTAATTCTGACCAGTTTTAACTATTGTTAAAAATAGTCTTCTTTTGTTTTGTCTGTTAGACATCACCTTTAAAATAAAGCTACTTAATCATGTACTTCGATCAGTACTCCATTAAACCCGCTTTCGCTACATTGACATCTCTTTTAAGAACTTTCTCGGCATATCCATCTCGGTCGCCTTTTCTATATATCTTCAAACTTCAGTTCGCTTAAGTCGTATTCGTCTTAGCTTGTTTTTCGTCTGCTTCAATCTTGTTTTCTAATCGCCATGACATCCGCCACTTGATTCTTTTTTTACCCTTCCTTTCGGTTGGGAGTGCAAAGGTAGAAATCTTTTCTGAACTTCCAAATAAAATAATTTTATTTTTTCCGTCCTTCTTTTCTTTCCAACCTTTCAATCTGCCAGTCTTTATAACCAGCTTCCCGTTCCTTCCGAACCGGGCTGCAAAGGTAATGATCTTTTTCGCTTCAGCAAATTTTATTTGAAATAAATTTTGCCACTTTTCTTACCTCAATACATCATTAACACGCTTTTCAGCACCAGCCCTTTCCTCCGAAGCGGGATGCAAAGGTAGCAAAAATTAATACCGCTGCAAACGCATCGGCCCTATTTTATTATTTAAAATCATAAGACCCTGTAAATCATCATAAAAAAAATCAAATAAATAAAACATTTTCAAAGGATGGGTGTTTGCAGGAATTTTTAATAAGGTAAAGGGGGAAGATTTGCCTAAATGATTTTAAACCATATAGGCATAGAGAACATATAGGCGATAGGAATGGAATTATTTTAGGTGAATGCAACTAGTAGGTCAAGCATACAGGCAAGAGGAAGTTTTAAATAGAATTCTGAATAGGGAGTGTTACTAAAGCTTTATTGGCTTAACACTACATGAATAAATTGAAATTCATCATACATCCTTAACCACTCCTTAACTATATATTACTAATCTAATAGATTATTTTAGTTTTTCTGATCTCTCTATAAGGAAATAACTGAGCTCCACTCCTCTTCTGTCGATAGTATTCAGCTGCTTGAAGCCTAGTTTTTGCAAAACTTTTTGAGAACCAATATTTTTTAAATCAGTTAGGGCTACGATTTCATTTGTATTGGTGTTTGCAAAACCATAAATTAAAAGAGCTCTGGCAAGTTCAGTGCCGATTCCCATTCCCCAATATGATTTAATTAAACTGTAGCCAATTTCAGTTTGATCCGGAACCTCTATAAATGGCCTATAAAGACAAGTACCAATGAAGAGGCCATTTTTAGCGTCAAATATGCCCCACCTTCCAAATGGTCCGAGATGATAATCTTTTAAGGCCGTTTCAAAAAGTTGATGATATTCGTTGGCATGCAGTTGAGGAAGAAATCTGGTCACCTCTTTATCTTCAAAAAGGGAGCCAAATAAAGGTCTTTCAGATGATAGAAATTCGCGGATTACGATTGTTTTACTTTGATAAAGTATCATATATTATGAAAGCTGTCACATATTAAAGTATGAATGTATCTATCAATAAATGCAACGGATATTCTACAAAATCTAATAAACTAAAACAAATAAAAAAAGGATGCCATCTGACATCCTTTTAATCGTATTATATACTAAACAAGATCAAAACGATCTAAGTTCATCACCTTTGTCCAGGCTTTTACAAAATCTTTAACAAATTTTTCATTTCCATCAGCACTTGCATATAATTCAGCAATTGCCCTAAGTTCTGCGTTGGAACCGAATACTAAATCAGCACGACTGGCTGTCCATTTTGGTTGTCCAGTTGCTCTATCACTACCCAGGTAAGTTTCTTTTTCATCAGAAGTGGCTTTCCAGGCAGTATTCATATCCAATAAATTTATAAAAAATTCATTGGTGAGCTTTCCTGGTGTACTTGTAAATACACCATTTTTTGAACCATCAAAATTGGTATCCAATACCCTTAAACCACCAACTAAAACAGTAAGTTCAGGTGCGGTTAAAGTAAGTAACTGTGCTTTATCAATCAATAGTTCTTCTGTTGAAACAGATGATTTTGACTTACGGTAGTTACGGAAACCGTCGGCCTGAGGCTCCAGATAACTAAAAGATTCTATATCAGTTTGGGATTGTGATGCATCCATCCGCCCGGCTGTAAATGGAACATTAGTAAAATGCCCAGCATCGCCAGCAGCTTTTTCTACAGCTGCTATACCAGCTAAAACAATTAAATCAGCTATTGAGATCTGTTTTCCATCAATTTGACTGCTATTAAATTCTTGTTGAATCTTTTCCAATAAGCCTAAAACCTTTTGCAACTGAGATGGATTATTTACTTTCCAATCTTTTTGAGGCATTAAACGAATACGACTACCATTGGCTCCACCACGTTTATCAGAACCCCTGAAGGTAGAGGCAGAAGCCCAGGCAGTAGATACTAGCTCTGACACGGTTAAACCTGAAGATAATAATTTAGCTTTTAATGCTTCGATATCGCTATCACTTACCAAGGCATGGTTAACTGCAGGTATAGGATCTTGCCAAAGCAATTCTTCCTGAGGCACATCCGGACCTAAGTAACGGCTTATTGGCCCCATATCCCGATGTGTTAATTTATACCAGGCACGTGCAAAAGCATCCGCAAATTCATCTGGATTTTCCAAAAAGCGTCTGGATATTTTCTCATATGCCGGATCAAAACGCAAAGCAATGTCTGTGGTAAGCATTGATGGCAAATGTTTCTTCGTATGATCAAAAGCATCAGGAATAATAGCTTCTGCATTTTTGGCTACCCATTGATGTGCGCCAGCCGGGCTTTTAGTTAATTCCCATTCATAAGCAAAAAGATTTTCGAAGAAGTTATTACTCCATTGAGTTGGAGTGGTTGTCCAGGTAACTTCAAGTCCGCTGGTAATGGTATCTGCACCTTTACCACTTCCATAGCTATTGTTCCATCCAAATCCCTGGTTTTCTATTCCTGCAGCTTCAGGTTCTTTACCAACATGATCTGCAGAGGCTGCACCGTGTGTTTTTCCAAAACTATGACCGCCGGCTATTAAGGCTACCGTTTCTTCATCATTCATGGCCATTCTTCCGAAAGTATCGCGGATATCTTTAGCAGCCAATACCGGATCAGGGTTTCCATCAGGTCCTTCTGGATTTACATAAATTAACCCCATTTGTACCGCTGCAAGTGGCTTTTCAAGATTACGGGAATGGATATCTCCATCAGCATCATCATCACTCACTAATACCCCATGTTCTTTATCCGCACCATCCGAACCATGACCATATCGGAGATCACCACCTAACCAGGTTGTTTCAGATCCCCAATAAACAGATTCATCAGCCTCCCAGGCATCTTCTCGTCCGCCGGCAAAACCGAAAGTTTTGAAATTCATAGATTCCAGCGCTACGTTTCCTGTCAGGATAATCAAATCGGCCCAGGAAATCTTATTTCCATATTTTTGTTTAATTGGCCAAAGTAATCTTCTGGCTTTATCAAGGCTTACATTATCAGGCCAGCTGTTTAATGGCGCAAAACGTTGCAATCCTGCGCCTGCTCCACCACGACCATCTCCAACGCGGTAGGTTCCGGCACTGTGCCAGGCCATACGGATAAATAATCCACCATAATGACCAAAATCTGCCGGCCACCAATCTTGTGAATCAGTCATTAATACTTTCAGATCATTTTTTAGTTCTTCAAGGTTAAGGCTATTAAAAGCATCAGCATAATTAAAATCCTTATCCAATGGGTTTGATAAGGAAGAATTCTGCCGTAGAATATTTAGTTTGAGTTGATTTGGCCACCAGTCGTGATTTCTGGTTCCACCTCCTCCAACATTCTGTTTCATGCTCCCATTATGAAACGGGCATTTGCTGATATCATTTGAATCGTTTTCCATTATTTTATGTTTTGTTATTTGAAATTAATCTATGTTTTTGATAAATTATTTAAAGTTAAAGGTTCCTTTTTAGAAATCACAATCGAATAATTCTATATTTCCATAGTCAAAATCTATCTGAAAGGAGGTCAGTATTAATATCTGGCATCCTTCTAATTCTTATGATAGGTAAATGAATTATTGGAGATAAGTTAAGAATATAACCTTTTATATAGCATATTTGCGATGTAATATAATTAGGAGCCATATGATCAAAGATGAAAAAGTTTATGCAGTTATTACTGGAGCTAGCAAAGGAATAGGCAAATCAATTGCCACTGAACTGGCTAAAAAAGGCTTTAATCTTTTATTAATTTCCCGGTCTGCCCAGGAACTTGAATCACTTGGTCACGAGCTTGTAGCACAGTATGGTATTACAACTGATTTTTTGGCTATAGATTTAAGCCAGTCAACTTCACCAAGAGTAGTATTTGATTGGATTACAGATAAAAAATATAGCGTTAATGCCTTGGTTAACAATGCTGGTTATGGGCAGTGGGGCCAGTTTAAAGATTTAGATCTTCAAGCTCAATTGGAAATGTGCCGACTAAACATGGATACATTGATCTCTTTATGTCATCTGCTAATACCTTCACTGATAAAACAAAAACGAGCATATATCCTTAACATATCCAGCACCGCAGCGTACCAGGCTGTACCTACACTCGCTATTTATTCAGCAACAAAGGCTTTTGTGCTCTCTTTTTCGCGTGCATTACGATATGAATTAAAAAATACATCCATATCGGTTACCTGTTTAAGCCCCGGCCCTGTAGATACCGGATTTGCACATCGTGCAGGATTAGATGCATTTAGTAAAATGGCCGAAAAATTTAATATGCAACCTGCTGAAGTCGCTAAAATAGCCATAAAAGGAATGCTTGCAAGAAAGTCAGAAATTGTTCCGGGCTTAACCAATAAAGTAAGTGTTTATGCAAACCGATTTCTGCCAAAGTCATTTATAGAAAAAATGGCGGCTGGTATATATAAGGTATAACATTAGCTTATCTTTTAACCAGATCTTATTTTGCTCAATAGAAATCGCTCGCAAATAAATTCATTTGAATAATTCATTTTTGATTGCATAAGCATGAGGAATCAACTAAAAGAAATAAAAAGACTACAAAATCTATAGATTTTATATAAATAGTAATATATTTGCTGTATAATTCATTTCTGAGGAATTAAATAGTCATGTGGCCGAGTGGTTTAGGTACAGGTCTGCAAAACCTTTTACGGCGGTTCGAATCCGCCCATGACGTCTACAAATCAATAGAGATCGTTTATCTCCTACTCATACGTGTTTCTTTGAATAATGAATTGCTATTAAACAAAAAAGCCCTCAAGTACAATATTGAGGGCTTTTTAAATAGCTACAAGTGCTTATTTTGCACTGTTTTTTTTCTCTGTAACTTCAGCTCTGATTTCTTGAGCCAATACTTTTAAGTCTTGCATTGCTTTACGAACACGAGTTCCAGCTGCAGCATTTCCGCCATCATAGAATTTAGCAATATCAGCTTCAACTGAAGCGATAACTTCTTGTACCTGTTTGAATTTTTCCATAGTTATGAATAATTAAGATGAATAAATCCATCTATAAATTAATGTAAACCCATTTAGGGGCTCACAAAACTAGTAAATCCGATCAGATTACAAAAAAAATCTGCCAAAGACTTTACGATTTAAAAGAATAAGATCGTGGCTTTTCTTTAATTCTATTGAAACATTCATTTTTTTGATAAAATCACTGAAATCAGAATCTTGAATATAAATAATGATTTATCCATATATTTACCCCTCTGGTGAAGCTTATATAGCTGATACTTTCACAGGATGATGACTTCAAATATTTGTAAGCAAATAATGTGTTTGACAACAAACAATTGGCGGATTAATGTGTATTGTTAGCATGAAAATATTATTCATGCTGCCTATCGTCCTATTGGGTATTGCCTGCCACAATACTAACCCAGAGCAAGGCTCCGGAGGTAAGAAAGTAGATCGTCAAACTACCCTTTCGAGTTCAGGGATTGTAGATTCGGCGAAAGCCATTATTGATCAGTCGGTTGCTCTGAAACAAGAATTGAATCAGGGAAAGATTAGTCAGAAATATTTTCAAAAAAGAAATAACAGTATGATGGCAACTTATAAGGTGTTGTATAATAGCCTTTCTCCGGCAGATACACTCGAAATTTCTAAACACAGGCTATTAAAAGAGAAAGAAATGCTCACGGATTCTACCATCAAAACAAAAACTCAAAAATGAGCTTAGAGCAAGAAAAATCAGCTGAAACACCCAAACCCGTGGGTAAGTTTGGCAATATGTTTATTACTTTATATAATGTATTTGGATTTATAGGGAGATTTTTCAGAGAAGCCTTTCTGCCACCATACGAATTTAAGGAACTGATGAGGCAGTGTTATGAAATTGGCTATCGTTCTGCACTGCTGATATCCACTACAGGCTTTATTACAGGATTGGTATTTACTAAGCAATCCAGACCATCATTATCAGAGTTTGGCGCAACTTCATGGCTACCCTCTTTGGTAGGAATAGCTTTATTAAGAACACTTGCTCCATTACTTACAGGTCTTATAGCAGCCGGAAAAGTAGGTTCTAGTATTGGTGCCGAACTGGGTTCTATGAAAGTAAGTGAACAGATTGATGCCATGGAAGTAAGTGCCACTAATCCATTTAAATTTTTGGTAGCAACCAGGGTGCTGGCCGCCACGATTACCATGCCCATCCTCACCTTTTATACGGCCATGGTTGGTATGCTTGGTGCCTTACTAAATGTTTCGGTAAATGAAGGTACCAGTGCCACTACGTTTTTTCAAAGTGCGCTAGAAAACATCACCTACCTGGATATTATTGCCAGTACGATAAAAGCCATCATATTTGGTTTTACCATCGCTATTGTGGGTTGTTATCAAGGCTACCACTCCTCAAAAGGTACTGAAGGTGTGGGTAAGGCTGCCAATTCTGCTGTAGTAACAGCAATGTTTCTCATTTTTGTTGAAGAGGTGGTTTGTGTTCAGATTTTTAGTCTTTTTAATACGTAACTGAATATGACAGCAAAAGATATGACCGATTTCAATGCAGAAAAAGTAATTGAAATTAAGGCCTTACATAAAGCATTCGGATCTTACCAGGTTTTAGAAGGAGCTAACCTCGATCTCTATAAAGGAGAAAACCTGGTGGTATTGGGAAAAAGCGGTACAGGTAAATCGGTATTAATTAAAATTATAGTGGGTCTACTTCGTCCGGATAGCGGATTAGTGAATGTGTTAGGCCATAAGGTTGATGAAATTTCTTATCAGGAATTACTTGATCTGAGGTTAAGAATTGGATTTTCTTTTCAGAACAGTGCACTATATGATAGTATGACTGTTCGGGATAACCTGGAATTTCCATTGGTTAGAAATCGAAAAGACCTATCAAAATCTGAAGTGAATGCACTGATAGAAGAAATGCTCGATGCCGTAGGGTTGGCTCAAACCATTAATCAAATGCCCTCAGAACTATCAGGTGGACAAAGAAAGCGGATTGGAATAGCCAGAACACTTATTTTGAAGCCAGAAATTATGCTTTATGATGAGCCAACTGCTGGTTTAGATCCCATTACTTCAAAAGAAATTAATAAACTAATTAATGATGTTCAGGAGCGATATCATACCAGTGCAATCATCATTACCCACGATTTAACCTGTGCAAAGGAAGTTGGCAATCGCGTAGCCATGCTCATGGAAAGGCGTTTTGAAAGGCAAGGAAGTTTTGAGGATATATTTAATTCTGGCGATGAGCTGGCACAACCATTTTTTGATTACAATTTTATACAATAACCATGAACGATAATAAAAAGAAAATAACAGTCGGCATTTTCATTGCCATAGGCATACTGATATTTGTGGTGGCGATCTTCACCCTCGGGAGTCAAAAGAAAACCTTTGTTAAAAGTTTTACCCTCAATGTAGTATTTAATGATATTCAGGGATTAAAGAAAGGAAACAACGTGTGGTTTTCTGGTGTTAAAATCGGAACGATTAAAAAGATAGATTTCTTTGGTACATCGCAGGTAAAGGTTGCCTTAAGCATTGAAGAAGATGTACATAAGTATATTCACAAAGACGCAGGAGCCAGTATTGGTGCTGATGGATTGATCGGAAATAAAATTGTAGTACTTACTGGTGGTAATCCTAAATTTCCATTTGTTGAAGATGGCGATATGTTAAAAGTAAATAACTCACTTTCTACTGATGACATTATGAAAACGCTCCAGGTGAATAATAAAAACCTGGTTGATGTAACTTCAGATTTCAAATTACTTTCCCGCAACCTGGTAGACGGTAAAGGTGCAGCCGGTGCACTTTTATCAGACGAACAATTGGCTCAAAATTTCAAATCGATGGTAGCTAACCTGAACAAAACTTCCTTAGCTACATCAAAAATGGCTTTGGAGTTGAATACCTTCGGAAAAACCTTAAATAACAAAAATGGATTAGTTAATAAAATGATGACAGATACTGCTGTTTTCGCAAAGCTGGAAAAATCATCACAAAGCCTTCAAAAACTAACACAATCTGCATCAGTAATGGCTGCTAATTTAGAGGCTGCATCAGGCAAACTCAAAACGTCTGATAATGCTGCAGGATTGTTATTAAATGATGCCGCAACAGCACAACAAGTGAAATCAATAATGGCTAATTTGGAAAAAAGCAGTAAAAAATTAGATGAAGATCTGGAAGCTTTACAGAGTAACTTCCTATTGAGAGGTTTCTTTAAAAAGAGAGCAAAAGATTCGCTTAAAAGACAACAACAATAGATATTCCATTATAAAGAAATGCATTCAATTCTACAGCAGAATTGGATGCATTTTCATTTTGTAGAAATTCAGTTCAAAGTCATGATAGCAAACAAAACTTGCACAGCGGCACTGAATGTTGTATATTATCGAAAACAGCAGATTAACCGTTCTCAAAACTTTATTATTCACTAAAACTTTAAAAATTTGGCATTAAAAAAAGCAGGATTTAACAGAGGGCCACGCTTACCCTTCAGAAAGAAAGAAGCAGAACATAAAATTAACCAGTTAATTACTGCTCCCGAAGTAAGATTAACTGGAGAAAATGTAGAAACGGCAATTTACCCCATAGCCGAAGCATTAAAACTGGCAGAAGAACAAGGGCTCGATCTTGTCGAAATATCTCCAAATGCAGTACCACCAGTTTGTCGTATTGTAGATTACAGTAAGTTTCTTTATGAACAAAAAAAGAAACAGAAAGAGATCAAATCTAAAGCTAAACAGACTATCATTAAAGATATCAGGTTTGGTCCGAATACCGATGATCATGATTTTCAATTTAAACTAAAACATGCTATATCCTTCCTTGAAAGTGGAGAAAAGGTTCGTGCATTTGTACATTTTAAAGGGAGATCAATTGTTTACAAAGACCAGGGAGAAATCTTATTATTAAGATTTGCACAGGGCTTGGAAGATGTTGGAAAAGTAGAATTACTTCCCAAACTTGAAGGAAAAAGAATGTTTCTTACGCTAGCACCTAAGGCTGGAAAGAAATAAAATAATAATTCGATCTGATGCCCATTAGCCTGGCATCAGATCTATACTTTTACTAATCCTTCTATATTAAGATTGCTAAAAATCATTGGTCTACCAGTATCTATCTCTTTTTGATTCTTGAAGGATCATAGTGAAGACCGGGGGATAACCAATACAGCAATACCAAACGCGAGTATCTATAATTTAATGGTGAAAATATCAATACTCCGGCAAAAATAATGACTACAAAATACCATAGGTTTTCATAAACAATATCTAGCCCCAGCACATAAGCGGCCACACCCAAAGATATAATTTCGGCAACATTCATGGCGTAGCTTACAAACATCGAGACATAAAAATACCCTGGTTCACGTTCAAATTTGAGGTCACAAACTTCACAAACCTCCTTCATCTTCTGAATTTTAAATCCATACATCGCCCCGGTAAATATAGAACCTATGCGGCACCTTGGACATTTTGCATTGATAAATGCAGACCACTCAGAAACCCGTAATTCAGAATTATTTTGCTTTCCTAACGCTACTTTATCCATATTATATAAGGTGAATAACTAATTCAAAATGAACTTCACCTTAATTTAGAACAGTAAAGATCATCATAGGTTTTATCATATGTATACTAATCAACAAAATGATCACAAAAAAACCTTTATTAATAGCAGTAAATTGATATTAAAAAGTGCTTATGGAAAAATGATTGCAGAAAATCTTTAGAAATTTCAATCAAATAAAAAGCAAACATGCTTTAGATCATCGGTAATTAATTTTATACTATAATTTGACGGAAACTGAGCAAATATTTACTACTCAGTTTCCATTAATATATAACTAGCGAAGGTTAACTTCAAAACCACCATAACTTACCATATCGGCACTATGCGCAATATTTAAGTTTAGCTTAAGTTTTTCTATAATATCTTTTGCCGTTTGAATAGCCTGGTGGATATTACTCACCCCTCTGATTTCTATACCTGAACGCATCACCTTAAATTTTGTTGGTTCATAACGATCTATAAATTTTTGCAAATCTTTTGCTATTGGTTTTTGTGTGCTCATTTAATATATTTTCCAATAATAAGCGCATTCAGACTGAAATTGTTTTAAAATTCAGATAAATGCTTACAACATTTGGGCAATACCAATTCGCCCCTTTTTGCGATGAAGTTCCTTTCTGCCGAACCTTTTAAACCTATAAGATTTTAAAAACCTTATAGGTTTAATCATAAAAATATTTAAACAATCATACTGATTGGTTTCTCACTAACCAGCCTAAGTTTTATTTCATTAATAGGTTAATAACATCGAATTTATAAGCTTGAACAAAATAAAAAAGGCCGCATAAGTGCCGGAAGAGCAAAATATAGTTTTAAAGGTCATTATTTGGATTAGTATGATCTTCGAATTTACGATACATCCTTCGGCAAGAGATAATTAACCCGGTTGAAAATAAGTTTCTCAAAAAAAATAAATATGAATGATAATCCCTACAAAATTTTACTACTTTTGGCGACCAAACAAATAACTAATGCGCCCTCTTAACTCTACATTGCAATTTATTGCAATTTTCAAGCTATACGCTGTTCGTATTTTCAGCTTCGTTACACTTTTTTTATTACTCAATACCATTCATGCACAAGGTCAGATCGATACGGCTAATGTTCAAGCCCCTATCTCTAAATTTGAGATTGGTGTTGCAGGAGGATTAACAGTGAACAAATTTAGTAGTGGTCAGCCTCAAACAGGAACCAATACCGGATATGATGCCGGATTACTGCTTACCTATAACGTTTATAAGCAATGGAGTATCCAGTTGGAGGCAAGCTTTACCCAACAGGGCGGCCAATTATTAACTTTTAAAGATGATACCAGGTATGGTTTGCCAGAGAGTTTTACAACCAAAAATGTTAAAAACAGCTCCGTACATTTAAATAGCCTAAACATACCTTTGCTTTTAAGGTATACTATTCCGATAAAGAAAGACTGGAAACCAGCCCTATATATTGGAGGGAGTTATGCCTATAACTTCAACGTAATCGAGCGCTATCAGAAGACAGGTAATTTATTGCCAGGAGAAGATATTATCACTACCGTAACAGATTCAGAAAATGTGACCAGTAGGTATAACAGGGACAGACTAAACCTGATTGTAGGGGCAGATCTACGGTTACCACTTTTTAGTAATGTAAAATTGCTATTAGACTTCAGATATATGGCTGGCGCAACTCCCGCATATGAAAACTACTCCTACATGGAGAAAATAGGTTTCGGAAGCGAAATCAAATCCAACTCTTTTATAGCTAAACTGGGCCTAATTATTCCGGTACAGTAACTTAAAAATCTTAATCCAGAATTAACTCATATGAAATTAAAATTTACCAGACTATTCTTAGTTGCCCTGGCGCTCTATGCAACAGGGTGTTCAAAAGACGAATTTTCAGAAGCAGATGCAATTGCTGCCCAAAAGGAATTATTAACGCTAAAATACCAGCATGAGATGGATTTAGAAACGTTAAAACAAAAAGGTGCCAATGCACTTCAACAACTTATTAATACAGCTGCACTGCAACAGCTAAAATTGAATGATAGTTTAGCCCGTACAAGTGCGGTAGCTGCCGCAAAACAGGATTATAGCGTAGCTGTTACTGATGTGGTAACCAATGCACCAGTGGCTGATGCTGAAGTAATTGTTTCATCAGAAGGCAAGCTTTTTTCAACCAAAACAAGTGCACAAGGTATAGCAACGTTTTCTTCTTTGTATTTGTTTCCTACCAGTACTTTCTTAATTACCAAGACTGGCTATGCAGCAACACAAATTATGCGTAAGGATATCACTTTAGGAACGGCAAAGTTGTGGAATACAGCAGAATTGTCAAACGAAATTTCAGGAACATTATACATTGATACCGATTTAACCAATTCCACGCCAGAAAAAGTTGGCGGAAATGTATTGGTTACGGCTTCTACATCTGTCCCTAATGGCTTCAATGGCTCATACAGCGTACAGTTTCCAGCTTACACTACAGCAACTGGTAATTATTCACTAAAACTACCTGCGGCACCGGGTGGATATGCACTTAGTTTTGCACAAATAGAGGCTGATCAGAAATTGTATGTTTATGGTACAGAAGATACAGATGCTTCCTTAATGCCCTTTCAATTACCTTATGTAGCTTCCGTTAAAACTTATTTTAACGTAAATTCTTATGGTGTAAATATTCCTAGTATTATCAGCCCTATTTATCTGAAATTTCCAAAAGATAAATTAGGTAGAGAGCTTTATATGCAAGTAAATGGAAACTATAACAGCACAGCCTACATGAGTTCGATTGCTGATGGTTATCAGATAGAGCGCCTTAATGTATCTAATTACAACTACTACAATGGTGTGTATTATGATTTAAATCAAAGCACATTTGATGCAAACGCTAAATTAGATGTTTCGGTTGTAGACATTACAGGTAATCTGATCAAAAGCCAACCGCTTTTAAGTGCCACTACCAACAGTTCAGGAAAAATACAAATAACCAATTCTGCAGAAGGCGGATATGGGTACGTTCATTTAAGAAGAGATGCTGCCGGAAGGATCGTGGCGAATGCCAAAGGTGTAATTTCAAAAGCTACTGTTTATGATTCTTCTCAAAACTTATACGTTTTAACTTATAATTCAAATTTAAACTTTGCAACCAATCTGGGTACAAGTTTAAATTACTTACTCCCTAATAAAGGTGATAAGAGAATCGTTAACTTCTATTATGGTGCTGGAGAAAGCAGAGTAAAGAAGGTATACTAAAAAATACGATCCTATAAAAGTTTCAAAAACCCTTGTAAGTTTACTTGCAGGGGTTTTTACATGGATAAAACTTTGTATCTGTACAAAATCAGTCTATTACCGAATTGGTTTCTGGCGTAACTCATCAAAAGAATTGTTGCCAATCCAGTATCAAATCTGATTAATTGAAATAATGATTATAATGAGCCATACAGACAAATTATTTGAGCTTTAGAAGAAACCACAATAGGCAATCAACATTGATCTTTGTATCATGAAAAACATCACAAAAATGCAATTAGGTCAAAATGGGCCATTTGTTTCTAAACTTGGCTTAGGCTGTATGCGCATGTCTTCGATCTGGGGCGGTTCTACACCCGACGAAAAAGAAAGCATCGCTACCATTCATGAAGCTTTAGATAGCGGCATCAATTTTTTAAACACCGGAGATTTTTACGGTGCCGGCCATAATGAAATGCTAATCGGCAAAGCCATTAAAGGAAGACGAGATGATGCCTTTATTAGCGTAAAATTTGGCGCTATATTCTACAATGGACAGCCTTTGGGAATGGATCTGCGCCCTATCGCCATCAAAAATTTTATAAACTACTCACTTACCCGTTTAGGTATCGAAACCATCGATCTTTACCAGCCTAGCCGAATGGACGACAGTGTGCCTGTAGAAGATATTATTGGAACGGTTGCCGACTTAGTTAAAGAAGGTAAAGTACGTTATATTGGCGTATCAGAAATCACGGCTGAGCAACTTCGCCAAGCGAATAGCATTCACCCCATTAGTGCATTGGAGATTGGCTATTCGCTTGCTGATCGTCAAATTGAAAGTGAGCTGCTACCAGCGGCAAAGGAATTAGGCATTGGCATCGTGGCTTTCGCCAATACAGCTGAGGGATTGTTAACTGGTGAAATCAAAGCACCGCTTGCCGAAAATGATTACCGTAACCATTTTTCACGATTCCAAGGTGAAAACCTCATTCATAACCTGGAAAAAGTAGAAATTTTGAAGCAATTGGCCAGCAATAAAAATTGCACACCAACACAGCTTGCAATTGCCTGGGTAAAAGAGCAAGGAAATCACATCATGCCTTTAGTGAGCATGAGCCGCAGATCTCGCTTACCAGAAAATATGCTGGCCATGGATATTGTATTTACACCCGAAGAAATGAACATTTTAAACACTACTTTTGCAATAGGTGCCATACATGGCGGCACATACTTACAACGCTAAATGACCAGTCCAGAAGAAATTCTCCCCGGCGTGATCTTTTATTCCTACCTCTCTGCAAAGCGGAAGGAAAAAGTTTGTTTATGGAACCATCATACCTTAATCCTGCAGGTTTCAGGAAAGCTTGTTTTAGAAACCTCCGAGCAAAGCATCTCAATGACCGGAGGAGAAATGTTACTGATTCGCAAAAACCAGGTTGGTAATCTGACCAAAACACCACTACCCGGCGCAAATTATGAAACAATTGTAATTTCCCTGCAGGAAGATCTGTTGTGCAAAATTGTATTAGAAGAAAAGCTTGAAGCAGATCAGAAATATATCGGCCCACCAAATCTATTAATTCCATCCAACGAATTCCTGCAGGGATATTTTCAATCCATTGTTCCTTATGCCCGAAGCTCAGGAGCGACGATGACTGATGAAATGGGCATTTTGAAAGTGAAGGAAATTGTTAAATTACTTCTGCTGGCCTTGCCACGACTTCGCAATTTCTTATTCGATTTTTCTGAACCCCATAAAATTGATCTGGAAAGGTTCATGCTGAGTAATTTTCATTTTAACGTTCCTGTTGAAAAATTTGCACAGCTTACTGGCCGAAGCCTGGCAAGTTTCAAACGCGACTTCCAGAAAACCTTCAATTCACCACCAAGACAGTGGCTACAGCACAAACGACTGAATGCTGCAAAATACCTGATCGAAATTAAGCACCAAAAGCCTTCTGCAATCTACCTCGATCTCGGCTTTAAAAGCCTCTCGCACTTTTCTCATGCTTTTAAAACGAAGTTTGGCAAGTCACCAAATGAGTTGACATGTATATTTACTGAGTTACCATTAAAATAAACAGGAATAGTATCATTAGAAATTGGAGATTATTTTTTTTGAAAAAGCTTTGTATCTTAGCATTTAACGCTTATTCAAACAATAATGATTAAATACCTAAGTTTTAGTCTTTCCATCACTTTCATGTCTTGGATAGTGGGCATTATGATCAATTTAGTTTTACTCAAAACTGCTTTCTATCGCCAATACCTATCAAATTTAATGATCATAAAAAATGAAAACATCAGCAATAAAATTGGGCTGAAACCATTTAAATGGATAATTCAACATTCATTTTTTAAATATTTCAATCCTAAACTTTCTATAAAGAAAAGAATTAGGCCAGGCGAATTGGATCATCTCCGAAATGAAATGACAACTGCTGAAATTGGACACCTTATAGCATTTATTTTTGTGATGATATTTGCCTTTGTGATGATCTTTAAAGGTAAGTTCATGTTTGCTTTAATCATGACCATCGTAAACATCCTAATGAATTTATACCCATCCTTATTGCAACAGGAAAATAAAAGGCGTATCGATCAATTTAAAAATAAAATGAGCTCAAAAATCTTAGCTATTTAGTTTTCATTTAATAACCTGAATTCAATAATTATGAATTGATTTAAACACCACGGTCTTCAGCGACCCTCCGATACACCAGAGGCATTATCTTTTTTCGTCCTTTCCCTTTCAGGGGAAAGGTGCAGATAGACGGATAGGGGTTTAAACTAAATGACCTGCTCAAATAGTATTTAAGCCACATTTTAATCCAATTCAAGTTAATAACCTTGAATGATTTACTTCTCCATATCATTCATTAATCATCTATGAGGTTTAACAGCTCAATTTCCATTAAAGGATAGATTGAGGTACTAATTTCTGCCCTTAAGCAGGAAAGTTTTTCATTATACATAAATTTTTATCTGAGAATATTATATTTGATAGATAACCAGATATTAAAATGAATAACAAAACAGTTTATGATGCGATAGTAGTTGGCTCTGGAATTAGTGGTGGTTGGGCAGCGAAAGAGCTTACAGAAAAGGGACTGAAAGTGTTGCTTTTAGAACGCGGAAGAAATTTCGAACACATTAAAGACTATAAATCTGCACAAGGTGATCCTTTTTCATTTCCTCATCGTGGCAAAACAACTTTAGAGCAACAAAAAAACTATCCGGTTATTCATCGTGGCTGGGCAGCTCATGAGCCTATAATGGATTATTGGGCAAACGAAAAAGACAGCCCTTACGTAGAAACTAAGCCATTTACCTGGTGGCGCAGTTATCAAATGGGCGGACGTTCTATTCTTTGGGGCCGCCAGAGTTATCGCCTCAGCGACCTTGATTTTGAAGCAAATGCAAAAGATGGCATCGCTATAGATTGGCCCATCCGTTATAAAGATCTAGCGCCGTGGTATGATTATGTAGAGAAATTTGCAGGTATCAGTGGATCTAAAGAAGGTCTTCCACATTTGCCTGATGGCATGTTCCTCCCGCCTATGGATTTAAACTGTGTGGAAAAGGATGTAGCCACCCGAATAAAAGCACACTATAAAAATGAACGGCACCTGATTATTGGCCGTGTGGCAAATCTTACGGCCGCCATTCCGGAGAGAACTAAATGTCAGTTCAGAAATCGCTGCTGGGAAGGATGTATTTTTGGCGGCTATTTTAGCACGCAATCTTCTACCCTGCCTGCTGCTTTGAAAACTGGCAATTTAACCGTCAGGCCATTTTCTATTGTAACCCAAATCCGCTACGATAAAGACACTAAAAAAGCAAAAGGCGTAGAAGTACTTGATGCCGAAACCAATCAAACCTATGAATTCAACTCCAAAATTGTTTTCCTCTGCGCTTCAGCATTAAACAGTGCATGGGTATTACTTAATTCTGCAAAAGACATTTGGCCAGGAGGCCTGGGCAGTAGCAGTAATGAACTTGGTCACAATGTGATGGACCATCACTATAACCTGGGCAGTTCTGGAACTGTTGATGGATTTGAAGACAAATATTATTACGGAAACCGTGCCAATGGTTTTTATATTCCCCGATTTGTAAATCTTGGTCAGGATAAACGCGATTATCTGAGAGGCTTTGGCTTTCAGGGCAGCGCAAGCAGGTCTGGCTGGAGTAACAACATTCCCGAATTAGGAATAGGCGGAGCCTTTAAAGAAGCAATCACTGAACCCGGTGGTTGGACTATCGGTGCGACCGGTTTTGGAGAAATTTTACCAGATCATCGAAATAAAATATCATTAGACCCAAACATGAAGGATAAATGGGGCTTGCCGGTTTTAAATATGGATGCAGCACTTCAGGAAAACGAGATTAAAATGCGTAAAGATATTTTAATAGAGCTTGAAGCCATGTTTGAAGCCGTAGGTGTTAAAAATATTAAAAGTTGGGATAGCGGTCATGCCATGGGTCATGGCATACATGAAATGGGAACGGCAAGAATGGGACATTCAGAAAAAACATCCGTATTAAATAGTCAAAATCAGGTATGGGACTGCAAAAACGTGTTTGTAACAGATGGCGCCTGTATGACATCATCTGCCTGCCAAAATCCCTCATTAACTTACATGGCACTTACCGCCAGAGCTGCAGACTTTGCAGTAAGTGAATTGAAAAAAGGAAACCTTTAAGTACAAAAACATGGATAGAAGAGATTTATTAAAATCAATAGCCATATTAACCGGCGGAACGCTGATTGGTGCAGATGCTTTACTGAGTAGTTTCACCTATCCTGATAAAAAAGTCATTGGCATATTATCTCCAAATCAAATCAGTTTGATCAATGAGCTTGGCGAAACCATTTTGCCTGGAACGGCTAAATCGCAAGGTGCAAAGGCTGCAAATGTGGGGGCATTAATGAATACCATTATCTCTGATTGTTACACAAAAGAACAACAGGCAACTATTGTAGAAAGCTTAAAAAAAATTAATGTTGATATCCAGAAAGACATCAAAAAACCTTTCTTAAATGCCAGCCAACTGGAAAGACACCAGTTCTTAACAGCATTGGATCAGCAGGCCTACGATTATCAAAAGGAGAAACAAATAAAAGATAAAGATGGTAAAAAAAGTAATGATCAATACATGCCACTACCAAACCATTATTTTATAGGTTTAAAACAACTGATTCTTTGGGCATATTTTAATTCAGAAATTGGCGCAACTGAAGCACTTCGGTTTGTTTCTGTCCCTACCCGTTTTGATGGCTGTGTACCTTATCACAAAGGTGATCGTTCATGGTATTAAAAAAACAATTTTAATGCTATTTCGTTATTTGCAACACCCTCTTATTTTTCAAGGACTATCGGGTGGAAACCTCTTTTAAAAATGGTTTTTTATACATTTTGCTAAATAACTTTAATAAAACATAGGCTTTACCGAAGAACGCCGTCAATCCCAAGGGCCAGAGAAATCAAAAAAAACGTAACCACTCATTCTTAACCTAACTTACAATTTCAATTCATATATTGACCCTATAACAAAAAGATAAGACCTCACTAAAACATCCCATATAATGAAAAAACTATTATTGAACTTCCTGCTTTTCACCACGCTCGGCTCCTATGCCCAGGAAAATTTAAATTTCAACAAACAAAAAGAAATTACATCTCCCGAAATCAATACTGATCGAAGTGTAACGTTTAGGCTGGATGCGCCGCAGGCGAAAAAGGTAGAACTGCAAGGCGATTTATTAGCAGCACCAGGAATAGCCGAAATGAAAAAACAGGCAGATGGCATTTGGACTTACACCACATCGCCATTAAAGCCAGAACTGTACAGCTATTCTTTTGTAGTAGATGGTTTAAAAATCAGAGATGCCAATAATGTTTATCAGATCAGAGATGTGGCATCAGTAGTAAATGTTTTAATTATAGGTAGCGGCAAGGCCGACAATTATTTAGTGGCTAATGTACCCCATGGTACTGTTACCAAAAGATGGTATAATTCTCCTGGTAATGGAATGGACAGACGGATTACCATTTACACCCCGCCAGGATACGAAAGTGGCAAAAACAAATACCCGGTATTGTATTTATTACACGGCATGGGTGGTGATGAAGAAGCCTGGACAGCCCTAGGCCGTACGCCACAGATTTTAGATAACCTGATTGCCGCTGGTAAAGCCAAGCCAATGATTGTAGTGATGCCAAACGGAAACGTAGCGCAGCAGGCAGCACCTGGTGAAGATGCTAAAGGCTACTATAAACCCACCATGCAATTGCCACATACCATGGATGGCAAAATGGAAGAAACCTTTCCCGATATCATCAAATTTGTAGAAAACAATTACCGCGTGAACGCAAAACCATCGCAACGGGCCATAGCAGGTTTATCTATGGGTGGCTTTCATTCTTTACATACATCCAGGTTCTATCCAAAAACCTTCGATTATGTCGGCCTGTTTTCTCCGGCCATTATGCCATTTGGCAAAACAGAATCACCTGTATATACAGATATTGATGCCACCTTAAAAAGCCAGTTTAATAATAACTTAAAATTGTATTGGATTGGCATCGGTAAAACTGATTTTCTTTATCAGGCAGTAGCCGATTACAGAAAGAAGCTAGACGGAATTGGTTCAAAATATACCTATGTAGAAAGTGAAGGCGGGCATACCTGGTCTAACTGGCGCGATTATCTGGTGCTTTTTGTACCACAGTTATTTAAATAAAATCCAGGATTAGAAATTGTGGATTAATTAATCCCCATCAGTTTCACTTATATCCTTACCAAACAACCTTCCCTCGTCTAATTCAGACTGGGGAAGGTTTCCATCCCCTCCCCCTCTTACTTGGCAGCATAGTCAAATCACAGATGAAGTATTAATGGCTGGCATGAGCCAAATAAAAGCCTTATTGCTACTGCAATTTCTCCTCTTATTGCTTCAATTTTAATTAACCAGTACAACTGCCTGAATGCTGCACAATATATTGATGATTAAAATATAAAAATGTTAATTCATCGTCAGAGCATTGTGGCTACATCTGCAAATATTTAGGTATTCCTGAAAAACCATTACACCATTGTGAGGGTTGTTATAACAATCAGATTATCAACAGGAAAACTAAAAATTACTACCATGAAAACAAAAATCTACCTGATTGCCATTGCCGGCTATGTGCTGATGGCAACTGCCTGTTCAAAAGGAGGCATTATTGATCCCGAACCAGAATCAGTAAGTGGCCCCGGTGTAGAAACCAACCCACCTAATACCAGCTACACCCCTGCCTTTGCCGGACAAACCAGAATTACAGCAGTGCGTACCAACACCGCTTTTAAAGGCACTGCCATATCTACCGCACTTACAGCACCATGGGGCATCACCACACTACCTGATGGAAGACTATTGATCACACAAAAGGCAGGCACCATGCGTATCGCAACAACCAATGGAACGTTAAGCGCACCGATTACAGGGCTTCCTGCTGTGAATGCGAACGGACAAGGCGGATTGCTAGGACTTTGTATTGATCCACAGTTTAGCACCAATAGAATGGTTTACTGGGTATTTTCAGAAAACGTTGCCGGTGGAAACCAAACTTCAGTAGCTAAAGGTAAATTAGCGCAAAACGAATTAACCATTGAAAACGCAACGGTAATTTACCGTGCAGGCCCGGCTTATAACGGTACGCTCCACTATGGTGGAAGAATCTTATTCGACCGTACGGGAAATCTTATTGTGAGCACCGGAGAGCGATCAGACTTAGCAACAAGACCATTGGCACAGTCAGTTACTGCTGGCTTAGGAAAAGTTATCCGCATTAATACCAACGGACAACCCGCAACAGCTAATCCAACCTTTAGTGCTTCCAGTGCACTTCCTGAATTGTATAGCATCGGGCACCGAAACCCACAGGGATTGGCACTTCATCCCGTAACCGGAGATATCTGGCAAAGTGAACATGGCCCACGTGGCGGCGATGAACTCAACAGGCTTCAGGGTGGAAGAAATTATGGCTGGCCTACGATTACTTATGGCATTGAATACAGCGGTGCGGCCATTGGATCCGCCATTCAACAGCAAAATGGACTGGAACAGCCTGCTTATTACTGGGATCCGGTGATCTCGCCGAGTGGCATGGTATTTTACAGCGGTAATCGCGTATCTGAATGGCAAAATAACCTTTTCATCTGCTCCCTTTCTGCCACTCACATTGCTCGCTTAGTTATCATAAACAATAAGGTAACTGGTGAGGAAAGACTCCTTGCTAGCGAAGGTCAACGTTTCAGAGACATTACCCAAGGTACAGATAATGCCTTATATGCGGTTACCGATGGCGGAAGGCTATACCGAATTGACAAATCATAATATAAACCTAAGATTACTTAATCGAATTCAATTTATTAAAAATGAACTACAAAAAAGGCGAAAGGGTCATAAATCCCTTCGCCTTTTCCATATCAATATGCTCAATAGATCCACATTATTTTTTCTTCAAAAATTCATTATCTAAATCATTCAACAATTCATCATAGCCTTTTCTATCGATAAAAGATTCAGGATGATAAGCATCGCCAGGTTTATGCTTATGATCAAGTTCAAACTGACTTGCATGAGAGGCCAGCCAGATATCAAAGTTTAGCTTTTTCATTTCCCCAATGGTATAAGCATAGTCTTTAGCAATATCCGGATAGACTGTTAATTCAGAAAACTTTTTATCAGTAACGATTGTAGGCATATTGGCAATCAAAACCCTATATTTTTTTTGTCCATCTTTTACATCAAACAGAAAACTACAAGAACCCTTGGTATGGCCAGGATGATGAAGCATTTCTAGCTTCATGCCACCTAAACTCACCATGTCACCATTGCGCAATAAACGGTCGGCCATGATTGGCTTAAACATGGTTCCATGTCCACCAAGCGCATAATCAGATCGACCACCATCTTCCGCGACAGCAGCATCTTTTTCATCCACCATAAATTGAGCACCTGTAACTTTTTTAATCTCGGCCATGGCTCCCATATGGTCGTAATGAGCCTGTGTGGTCAGTAAAATCTTAATTTCATTAAATTTAAAACCCAATGTTTCCACATTCGCTTTAATGATGGGAAGTGAAGCTGCAAGACCGGTATTGATGAGGATATTTCCCTTTGGTGTGGCAATCAGGTAGCAAGCCAGATCAGCAGTACCCACATAATATAAGTTACCTGCGATACGAAAAGGCTGATAAGGTTGAGACCATTCGGCTGGTATATCTTTAGGTTCTGCTACCAATTGAGCAGATGCAAGCGTAGAAGTGAACAGCAAACACAAGGTGACAGCTATAAAATTGAAATAATGTTTAAGCACGGGAATCATTTAGCTTTAATGTTCCGTAATAATAGCTATTTTTTTTAAAATGGCCCGTATCATGGTATTCAACCTTTCGGTTTTGAGTGCCAATTATATGTCGGCTCAGTTTAACAGAACGGCAATACCTCAATAATTTCAAAAAAATATGCGGAAAGTTTTAGCATAAATGTATCTTTGTTGCAATTGGACAAGGCAGTAAACTTATATCGTAAAAAAAGATTCACCCAAATCGGGGCGTTTTTGTTATTGGTATTATTTACAAGTGCCTTGCTCATTCAGGCGCTTCACCATCATGAACAGGATGTTCCCGATTCCTGCAAATCCAAATACGAAAAGGTACAGGCATCCACTCAGTTTAAAACCAATAAGGTAAATTGTAAACTCTGCGAGATTGTTAAACACCAATCCCATCATTACACTTTACCACTACCCAATACCAGTTTAGTAAAACTGGAAATCCCTTTCAACCATCATTTCAGGTATTTTCAGAAACATCCTGTAGCTTATATTCTTGCTGCAGCCAACAAAGGGCCACCCAGCTTTATAGCTTAATTCTTCCTACACAGGATTTTTCTTTCTGATCACATCAATTCTATTCATGGCAAGTCCTCAGCGGCTTATCCTTTAATTTATATTTATTTATGCTTCAAGCCATTTCATTATCCAAAAATTACGGATCATATCAAGCCCTTAATCAATTAAACCTCACAGTTAACCCAGGAGAAGTATACTGCCTGCTTGGCCAAAACGGTGCTGGCAAAACCACAACCATCAACCTTTTTTTAGGGTTTATTGAGCCCAGTAACGGAAAAATTTTAATCGATAACAAAGAAATTTCTACAGGTGATGATCAACGAAGGAAACACCTTGCCTATATTCCTGAAGTGGTGATGCTTTATGGAAATCTTTCAGCTATCGAGAACCTGAATTACTTTTCTAAGCTGGCTGGTTTTGATTACAGTGAACAAGAACTGGTTCAGTTTTTAAGCAATTGTGGTTTGCAGTCTACCGCGCATCATAAACACCTTGCAGGATTTAGCAAAGGCATGCGCCAGAAAGTGGGTATTGCCATTGCCGTAGCAAAAAATGCAAAAATCATTTTAATGGATGAACCCACCAGCGGGCTTGATCCAAAAGCTACCGCAGAATTTACCGAACTGGTTAAGAAACTTGCATCCGAAGGAAAATCCATCCTGATGGCTACGCATGATATTTTTAACGCCGTAAGCCTCGGCACACACATCGGCATTATGAAACAAGGCGAACTCATTCACACCTTAAAGGCCAGTGAAATATCAGCTTCAGACCTTCAGGAATTATACTTACAAACCATTTAATCATCATATTTTAATGGATCACACGAATAAAATCCGTCAGATATGGCGGTTAACATCCCTTTTTTTGTTCCTCAGTATCATCAGCCTTGCTGCCACAGCACAGGTCCAGGTAAGCGGAAGCATTAACGACCAACAGGGAAATGGAATCAGCAAAGCCACCATTAAATTCAAAAGTGGCAAAGACCAGTTAAATCTCAGCAGCGATTCATTGGGTAATTTTTCCATAATCCTGTCTAAAGCTGCAAACTATACCCTTACCATCAGCGCAATTGGTTACAGTACCTTTTCTAAAAACTACCTTATCAATGGTTTGGGTGATTTTAAATTAGATCCGATCCCTTTATCACCAGCCAATGAAGAGTTGCAAACAGTAGAGATTATAGGTACGAATGGTAAAAAGTATTACGGCAACTATTCTTTTTCGGCAACCAAAACTGCTACTTTAAATAAGGATATTCCGCAGGCCATTTCATCCATATCCAAAGAACTGATAGCCGATAGACAGGCAGCCGTGCTTGCAGATGCGGTTAAAAATGTAACCAGTGTATCGCAAAGCAGTTTTTACAACCAGTTTTCTATCCGCGGAATTAACCAGAACGAAGAAGGAACAATCATCAATGGGATGCGTACCCGTCAAAATTATTTCAACCAGCCACTCACCAATAATCTGGAAAGAATTGAAGTCATTAAAGGCCCGGCAAGTGCTACATTCTCCAGTGTTGATCCAGGTGGGAGCATTAATCTCGTTACTAAAAAACCGCTAAGTGAAGACCGGAAAGAAATCAGCATCTCTGGCGGGAGTTTCAGTACCGTTCGTGGTGCACTGGATTTTACGGGTCCTTTAAACACAGAGAAAACCTTGCTTTACCGGCTCAATTTAGGTTATGAAGATAGTAAGAGCTTTAGAGACTTACAGTTTAGGAAGGGTTACATCATTGCTCCCTCCTTTTCCTACATCCCGAACGACAAAACCAGTTTAAATGTAGAGGTGGTGATGAATAACAGCAATTCCAGACTGGATCGCGGACAACCTATTTTCGGTGCCATAGCTGGTCAGACCGATCTGAACAGTACACCAATCCGTTTTAACCTTGGCGCCAGTAACGATAAATTTAATACGCAGGACCTGATGCTGATGGCCAATTTTTCTCATAAGATTTCTAAAGGTATTTCCTTTAATATGGCCTATATGAAACAGAACTGGAATGAAGATCTGGTGGAACACCGTACCAACAATGCATTTGCGGTGGATGAAAATAACCAGCCCATTCGCAGCCTGGCGGGAATGATTGCCGTACAGCGTCAGCAAAAATTTGCCACCGATAACATCAGTACTTATCTGTCCATCAATACCCATACTTTTGGTTTGGAGCATAAAATGGTAGTGGGTTATGACCGCATCATGAACCAGAAATTAAGAGGTGGCGGTATCAATACCGCTCAGGGCTATCGCTTAAAGGATGGAACAATTGCCACCAGGTATGATGTGACGAAGAAAGATCTTTACCAGTTTCGTGTAGTGAATGGCGTGAATGCTCCAGTTCCAAATGTAGAACATTTCAACCTCGCCAATCCATCTTACACGCTCAAAAACCTGAATGATTATGTTTTCTCGAAAGTAGAAATCCCACCTTCTTATTACCTCGTAAATGGTGTCTATCTTCAAGATCAGATTAAATACCAGCAGCTTACTTTAACACTAGGCCTGAGACAGGAATGGTATGAAGATTACAGCAATTACAGGCTTTCAAACGAAAGTAAAATCAGTCGGCACAAACTCTTGCCAAGGCTAGGTCTTACCTATGCTGTAAATGCGCATATCAATATTTACGGAACTTACCTCCAGGGTTACCAGCCACAAGGAAATACCTCCAGCCTGGTAATTGTTCCACCACCGACCGGTTCTAACTTTAAACCGCTGGAAAGTAACCTGAAAGAACTGGGTGCTAAATCTGAATGGCTTGAAGGTAATCTGATGGTTAACATTTCCCTTTTCGAAATCAACCAGAAAAACTTGCTGATGAATGCCAATGATCCATTTGATGTAAACCGCCTGATTGAACGGGGCGCACAGCGAAGCAGGGGAATTGAGATAGAATCATCTGGTTTCATCAGGCCAAACTGGCAATTTAACGTGGGCTATAGTTATGTAGATGCTGTTGTAACCGAAGACATTGATCCATTAATCATTGGCCAACGTGTACAGAATACCCCTAAACACAGCGCCAGCTTATGGACCCGTTACAACATGGAAAGCAGAACTTTGAAAGGCATTGGCTTTGGTGCCGGGTTACAATACAGCGGCAATAAGCTCCCCTTATACATCAGAGATTTCACCCTTCCGGGCTTTACCGTCGCTGATGCCGCAATTTATTATACCCCCGCAGCATCCAGAGTTCAATTGGCCATGAATATCAATAACATCTTCAATAAAACCTATTGGGTTGGTGCCCAGAATTACCTACGCCTTTTCCCAGGTACGCCAAGAAATGTCATGTTTAATGTAACCTACAGAATATAATGCCAAATATTACCTTCACCATTGCCAAACAAACCTACCAATCAACCTTTGGGAATAAGGCTACGTTAGTGCTCACCATTTTGCTGGGACTTTCACTTTGCCTGGCTACCTATGTAGGCTGGCAGAATTTTAAAACACAGAACAATCAACGGCTTTACTATAAAAATATGGTAAGGGCACAGTGGTTGTCTAAACCAGATAAACACCCCCACCGGATGGCGCACTACGGCTATCTAGCCTTTCGGGAAAAACATGAACTGAGTTTCTTCGATTTTGGGATAGAAAGCTTTGCAGGTGTTTCTATCTTTTTGGAAGCCCATAAACAAAATACCGTAAATTTCAGTGAAGCGGGTTTTTCTAACGGAATGCTGCGCTTTGGCGAGATTAGCATTGCGATGGTATTGCAATTATTGGTCCCACTGCTGATCTTTTTTCTGGGTTACAATAGTATATCAGCAGAGCGGGAATCGGGAACCCTGAAAATTTTGCTCTGTCAGAACGTTAGCTGGAAAAAACTGCTTTGGGGTAAAACCCTGGGCATTATTGGTGTGGCCTTAACCATTTTTATTCCACTCATTCTGTTGACCATTTTACTTTGGGCCTCTTTAAGCAACTGGCAAATCAGTATAGACGCAACACTGCGCCTATTGATTTTAATTTTAAGCTATTCCATTTATTTCTTCATTGTTTCTGCCATAACCATATTGGTTTCGGCTTTTCAGCGAAGCTCAAAAACAGCATTGATTACCCTGTTATCCTGCTGGATATTTTTCGTGATTTTAATGCCGAGAATCATTCAGGCGATAGGTACGAAGATTCACCCCACCCCTTCCAAAATCGAATTTGCGAATGCCATTTCAGAAGATATTCAGAAACAAGGTGATAGCCACGATCCGAATGATCCGCATTTTGCAGCCATAAAAGATTCATTATTACGGAGATATCAGGTTGATGATGTGAAGAAACTGCCCTTTAATTATGGCGGCTATATTATGGCAGAAGGTGAAAGAATCACTTCCCACATTTATAGTGATCATCAGCGCCAGCTGAACAATACTTTTGATAAGCAAAACAGTTTCACCGTATTGGCAGGTTTGCTAAACCCTTACTTATCGCTAAAACAAATCTCAATGGCCCTCACCGCTTCTGATTTTAAAACCTATGTCGATTTTCAAAACCAGGCAGAGGCTTATAGATATGGGTTGGCGCAGAAAATGAACAAACTTCAAATCGATAAAATCAGTAACCACTCCCCTGGCGAACATGAAAAGCCTTTATCGATCAGTAAATCCAATTGGGCAGAACAGCCAGATTTCAATTATAAATTTGATCATTTGAGCAATGTTTTAAAGCACGAATTGCTATCACTAATGGCTTTGTTCACTTGGTTCATCGTAATCCTGCTCCTTCTCCAATATTCATCTAAATGGATTAAAACCATATAATGTTATGAAAAAAAGCACCTCTAATTTAGAATTTAAACTTTTCTTCAGAAACCGTTCGGCTTGGATTGGCATTTTAATATTGCTGCTTACAGGTTCTGCCGGATTATATTTTGGAAAAACTTTTATTGCCAATCAACAAGCCGTAATTGAAAAGGCAGCCGTATTGCAAAAGAAAAACACGCTCGACAATATCAAGCACTTTAACAAAGACATCGGTTTGATTTTCTTCCACAACAAATTCTCTACGGCCAATTTCCCCGATAGATGGGCAGCCTTCGCTAACGGACAGCGAGATGTGAATCCTTACCTGATATCGGTAACGATGCTGGGCATAGAAGGACAACTTTATGATACCGATATCACCAATCCGGTAAGCATGCTTTTAGGCAATATGGATCTGAGCTTTGTTTACTTGTTTTTATTCCCGCTCGTAATTATTGCTTTCACGTATAATCTCATCTCTGAACAGCAGGAAAGTGGGATATGGTCTTTACTCAAATCGCAAACCAACGCATTGGTAAACGTAATCTGGAAAAAATTTCTGATCAGAATCGCAGCTGTTTATGCGGTAGCCTTTTTGCTCCTTATTGCCGCGGTTATATTTTTGCACTTACCCATAGATGCTACCCTGGCAGCTGTTGCGGGACTAATCATCCTTTACCTGGCTTTCTGGTTTGCAGTATCTATTTTTATCGTGTCTTTAGGACGCTCATCAAGCTACAATGCATCTGCACTCGTAGCCATCTGGGTAGCCATTTGCATTGTAATCCCTGCATCTTTAAACCTTTTGCTTACACAAAAATATGGCGTACCAGAAGCTTTGCAGAATGTAATTAACCAGCGTGAGGGATATCATGAAAAGTGGGATATGCCTAAAGAGGTGACCATGAAACCCTTTTTTGAACACTATCCGCAGCTAAAAAGATATCCTTTTCCTGCTGATAAAAGTTTTAGCTGGTTCTGGTATTATGGTATGCAACAAATGGGTGATGATCAGGCGATAAAAAGCAGATTAGCAGTGGCTGATAAATTGGCTGCCCGACAGGATTTCACCAACATAGCCGCACTCTTTTTCCCAACCATTCAAGCTCAGCTGGCAGTAAACGAACTGGCCGGATCTGATTTGAATGCACACCTGGAGTTTCAGCAGGCGATAAGAAATCATCATGAAAAAATTCGCCTACACTTCTATCCGAGCATCTTTCAGGAAAAAGACATCGCCTCAACCGATATTAAAAGCGTTGGATTAAAAAAGTTTATTCCTACAAAAGTCCATGATTGGAGTAGGCTTTTATCGCTATTGATCTGGACCTTGGTTTTCACGACAATCGCATTCAAAAATCTAAAAGGCAATGCTTTAGTGAGAAATACAGATAGTAAGTAACATTGTATAACGCAAGAAGTATCTATATGAAATCATTTCGGTCGGTGAGGCACACGACCGTTAGAAGGAAGTCTAAAAGCGAGTCGTAGCGAAATGCTTCGGCTCGTTTTTGCACTTTGATATCACCACCTGTCATTCCGAGCGCAGCGAAGAATCGCCAACCTAAAAGCACTGAAACCAACCTTAACCCCGCCTAACTTCCTTTTAAACCATTCTCCACTTAATTCACAAACCTTCAATAACTTCCTGTCATTCAGAGCGCAGCGAAGAATCCCCAACCTACAAAAACCGAAACCAACCTTACCTACCCCCCCCTTTATCGCACTTCTTCAGTCAACTTATACTTCCTGTCATTCCGAGCGCAGCGAGGTATCCCCAACCTAAAAGCACTGAAACCAACCTTACAGCACTTTATCACATAAAAAATTAAAGTGTTAATTTTAAGAAAATATACCTTTTCACCACCCTCCTAATGCCTTAATGGTTAAACTTACGAAGTTCTGACTCCCTCGCAACTTTGAAACTTCGTAAGTTAATCATATAAAATCAAATGCTTTACAATGGACGGATTACAAAACCATAATCGTATGATTTATTCATAAAACGGTATTCATTCAGTGGTTTAGCACCCCATGAATTTAAGCCACCTACGCCCCTTTGAAACAAATCAACGGCAATAATGGCATCCGGATTAGGGATAATATCTGATGAATGTTGCTGTTTCTTAGTCATTCCAGGATCAAGGTCTTCTGGCAGGTTATTGGTTGCGCTAATGGATAGTGGCTGTAAACCGAGAATTTCAACACCCTTACCATCACTATTTTGCAATTTCAACCATCGTGCATCAGTTTTATTTCCTGATTCCTGAGGGCGATAATAAGGAAAGAGCTGGTCTTTCACCTTACCCTTCCAGATATTCATAAAAGTATCTCCATTCCGATCAATATAATTTTCATAAGGACCACGCCCATACCAGGTAAACTGATCATGATCACCAGACATGGTCATTAACATGCCAAACCGCACCATTTCCGGAAGGTCATCTGCCATAGCCCGATAACCCGCCTCTACCTTCATACTTCCATCGCTGTTTACGGTATAATTAAGGTTCACCAATGCTTCAATGCCCCGAAGTTTGGCCTCATAAGAAATTAAAACGCCCTCATCACTTTTTTTAATGCCTTTATATTGATAAATCACATTATATCCGGCGGCATCCCATAAGCGCAAAGTCCGTTGAGCACCTTCACCAAATTCATTATCATTTGGCGCCCGCCAGAAATTAAGTCGTGGCAATTCATTAAAAACTTTCTGTCCATTCATAGTCATGTTGATTAAAGACTGTCCATTTTTAATCGAAAACTCATAAGCTACCTCATTGGCTTTGACCACAATTTTATCTGCCTGATCTTCAGTAGTAATCTGTCCGGATTTTGGTTTAGTCAATACGAAATATTGATTTGAAGGAAAGGAAAACTCCTCTTTAGCCACCTCAAAATCTTCGGGTATAAAACGATCAGCTTTGCTGGTATAGGCAAAGACCTGGAGAAAATATTCTACTCCAGCCTGCTTCTTCATATCAGGTAAACGAAGTTGAACGTCTCTTTTTGAATCTGCCGGGATTTGAACATTGAAGTTTCCCTGTTTAACTGCTACACCATTTCTTAACAGCACCCACTTGTAGTGATAATTCTTACTGGTTAAATCTGTGAATTTAAAATCATTGATTACAGTAATAATACCTTTGCTGATGTCTTTAGGTTTAAACAAAATATTCTGATAAACCTTTTTAACAATATGGGTATGAGGCAAATATTGTTGATCAGGCGAAATAATACCATCCATACAAAAGTTATCACTATTCATTTTTTGATAACCATTTAAATCGCCACCATAAGCCCAATAAGGTCGTCCCTGCTCATCGGCAGTTTTAAAACCGTGGTTATACCACTCCCAGATAAAACCACCCTGCATGTTTTTACTCGTACGCATCAAATCCCAGTAATTCTGAAAATTGCCCATACTATTTCCCATGGCATGCGCATATTCGCACATAATAAATGGCCTGCCTAAATCTTTTTTAGCATCACGCACCATGCTGTCCCATGATGGATACATCGGACAGATAATATCAGTGTTTCGATCTTTCTGATGCGCCTGTTCATATTGTACAGGCCGACTTGGATCACGTTTTTTCGCCCAGTCGTAAAGATCAAAAAAGGCCTTTCCATTACTGGCTTCATTTCCTAAGGACCAGAAAATCACGGAAGCATGGTTTTTATCGCGCTCCACCAAACGCACCATCCGGTCGAGATGTGCATCACGCCACTCAGGCAAGTTCGAAACATTTTCCGGACCATAACCTAAACCGTGCGACTCCAGATTGGCTTCATCTACCAGGTAAAGGCCGTATTGATCACATAATTTATACCATAAAGGTGGCTGTGGATAATGCGAAGTACGAACAGCATTAATATTTAACTCCTTCATCAACTGAATATTCCGGAGCATCACTTCTTCTGAAACCACCTGACCAGTTACCGTATTAAATTCGTGCAGGTTTACCCCTTTAAAATAAATTTTCTTACCGTTAATAAACACTTGTCCATCTTTAATTTCAGTTTTCCTGAAACCGATTTGATGTGAAGTAGTCTCGATAACTTCTCCTTTACTATTTTTCAAAATCAAGAGCATATTGTAAAGGTTTGGTGTTTCAGCCGTCCATTTTAAAGGCGAAGCAACTGTTCCCGCCAGGTTAAGGTTAAGCATACCCTCTGCCGGAATTTCTACTTTACTTTGTTTTTGAAAAACAAGATGGTTAGCCTGATCCATAAGCTGTACTTCTATATTTTGCACAGTCAGATTTTTACTATAATTTTTTAGGGTAAGATCAACATCAAATATTCCGTTTTGATAATTTGCATCTAAAGTGGGGTGTGCAAAAAAATCCAGAATCCGGGTTTGTGCAGTACTGTAGAGATAAACATTCCTGTTGATGCCGCCCATACGCCACATGTCCTGATCTTCAAGATAATAACCATCGCTAAATTTGTGCACCTCACAAGCCAGCAGATTTACACCAGGTTTTACGTAATCCGTGATATCAAATTCTGCCGGGCTTTTTGAGTTTTCGGTGTATCCTACTTTTTTACCATTTACCCAAACATACATGGCATTGGTGCCACCCTCAAAATGAATCAATACCCTTCGGCCTTTCCAGTTGTCTTTTAAAGTAAACTCCTGCCGATAGGCACCCACAGGCGAATCTTCCCGATCAATAAATGGTGGATTGGGCTTAAAGCCAAAACCTTCACTTACGTAAATCGGAGTGCCGAAACCATTAAATTCCCACGTACCCGGAACAGGAATGGTAGCCCATGATTTAACATCATAATCTGTTTTATAAAAACCCTGTGGAATTTGTGCCACCTTTGGCACCCATTTGAATTTCCAGCGACCACTTAAGGATTGATAATAAGGGGAAGAACTATAATCGTTCTTTAAAGCCAAATCCCGACTGGGATATGGAATAGATGTGGCCCTGGTATTTTCTTTGTTAATGGCGTAAATCTTCGGATTTTCCCATTCAGGTGTTTCCTGCGCACAAAGATGAATGCTAAAAAAAAGCATTAATAAAATCAAATATTTATTCATTTGCCTGGAATAGTTTTATGGTAGTAGAGCACTTTTAATGTCGTTGCAATATACGGCAGCGCTTTCCCACTTTATACTATCCTGTTGAAATGATCAAAATCTAGTCAATACTGATCAAAATATGCATTTATGAATAATGGCCTGATTCATAGAAATTTTATGAGTCAGGCCATTAATAGACTAATATTTTTTCTCTTCCTCATCATCTGGCCGGATGATTAACCTCAAAGTTGGATCATTAGTAATGAAACTCCAGAGCCAGTTGAAGGCCAGCTTGGCCTTATTGCGGAAGCCTGCAATAGGAATAATATGGATAAACAACCAAACCAGCCAGGCGAAAAATCCCCTGAAAAATCCTTTTGGTAAATCTACCACAGCCTTAAATTTAGCAATAATAGCCATAGAGCCTTTATCATTATACTTAAAGGCTTTCATCGGTTTTCCGCTATCTACAGCAGATAAATTTTCGCCCAGCAAATCACCTTGCTGAATGGCTACCTGCGCCAATTGAGGATGTCCGTTGGTAAAACTTGCATCACTGAGCTGAAGACACTGATCGCCAATAGCATAAACGCCCTTTAAGCCTTCTACCTGATTAAATGCATCAACCAGAATCCTTCGTCCCTTACCAATCGCCTCTTTGGGTAGACCAGGAACCTCACGGGCAATTACGCCTGAAGCCCAGATTAAGGTAGAAGCTTCAATCTCGGTGCCATCTGAAAGAGAAACAGATTTACCGTCGTAATTTTGTACTAGTCTTCCCAACATAATCTCCACACCAAGATTTTTAAGCACTTTAACGGCTTCAGCCTGGCTTTTATCACTCATGGGTGCCAAAAGTGTTTGTAAGCCATCAACCAGATAGATTTTACCTAAGCCGGATTTTGCTTCCGGATAATCCTTTTTGATAATGTGACTTCCCATTTCAGCCATCATACCCGCAAGTTCTACACCAGTTGGTCCGCCGCCCGCAATGACTACACTAGATAACCTTTTCTTATCCGCATCCTGATCAGCACGCACTGCCTTTTCCAGCTGAAGCAGGATGTGATTACGCATCCGTAAGGCATCATCAATACTTTTCATTGGTAGGGAATTTTCCTTAATCTGATCATTGCCAAAAAAATTGGTTTCCGTTCCCATTGCAAGTACTAGAATATCATAATCCAGTGTACCATTATCCGTTACTACCTGTTGTTGATCTGTAAGTACCTCTTTTAACACGCCCATAAAAAACCGGGTGTTTTGATGGTGAAACATTTTCCTGAAAGGGTAAATAATGTTTGATGCTTCAATAAAAGCCGTTCCAACCTGGTACAACAGTGGTGGAAAGAAATGATAATTATGCTGATCTACGAGAGTAACCTGATGCGATGTACTTTTGGATAGCTTTTTAGCAAGATTAAGACCTGCAAAACCACCTCCAATGATAACAACTTTCTTCATATTATATTTTAATGCTAATTCACGTCAAGTGCTAATATTGTATATTTATTTGATCACTGACGTTCTTTTTTCCTGTTACCAACAGAACAAATTTAAAGCGATAAAGTTAGGATTTATTCATTTTATCCGAAGAAGAAGCTATAAATAATGAAGCTTTTTAACAAATAAGAATCCATTATAATCCATTAAACAGGTTTTGTTTTTATGTGGCAGAAAAATATTATGCCTTATATTTTTAACACATAAGGAACATTAGAGCCATATCAGCTCGGCAATGCATCAGGCTTTAAACCTTTTAGCTTATATTTTTCTTACATGTCTATATGGTTTAAAAATATTATGCCTTATATTTTTAACACATTAGGAACATAAGATCCATATCAGCTCGGCAATGCATCAGGCTTTAAACCTTTTAGCTTATATTTTTCTTAAATGTCTATATGGTTTAAAAATACTACGCTCATATGGTTTAACAAATAAAGAAAAAAAGACCCCTATAAGCTCGGCAATGCATCAGGCTTTTTTTATACCTTTTAAACTTATATTTTTCTTAAATGTCTTATATGGTAGAAAAAACACATTGCCTAAAATTGTTAACACATAAGGAATATGAGAGCCATATCAGCTCGGCAATGCATCAGGCTTTATACATTTTCAACTTATATTTTTCTTCTATGTTTTATATGGTAGAAAAAACACATTGCCTAAAACTGTTAACACATTAGGAACATAAGATCCATATCAGCTCGGCAATGCATCAGGCTTTAAACCTTTTAGCTTATATTTTTCTTAAATGTCTATATGGTTTAAAAATACTACGCTCATATGGTTTAACAAATAAAGAAAAAAAGACCCCTATAAGCTCGGCAATGCATCAGGCTTTATACATTTTCAACTTATATTTTTCTTCTATGTCTTATATGGTAGAAATACATCGCCTAAAATTGTTAACACATAATGAACATGAGATCATACAAGCTCGATGGTAGGATCACTTTGCTAATCTTTCAAATCACCAAAAAATTTAATCTGTCTGTAACCAATCAGATAAAACTTCGTCTACCCTATTAATTACCATTACTATCCCTGTTTAAATGAAACTAATTTCGTTCACTACTATTTTCCTTTTATCGCTTAGTTTGATCAATGTATCAACCCAGGCACAACACCTAACTGCATCAGATAGTATAGATGTCTTTTTAAAAAATAAAATGCAACAACGCCGTATACCAGGGTTACAGATTGCTGTTATCCGTAATGGTCAGATTATAAAGAACAATACCTTTGGAAAAGCCAACCTGGAATACAATATTGATGCAACAAACGAAACTGTGTTTTCCATTAATTCTATCACAAAAGCTTTTGTAGGTATTGCCATTATGCAACTGTCGGAAGAAGATAAATTGAAAATTACTGACCCACTCTCTGTTCATTTAGACAGCTTACCAGATGCCTGGAGAAATATCACGATACAGCAGGTATTAAGTCACATATCCGGACTGCCTGATATCATGGATGCAGATGAACAAGTGCTAGGACATAACGATGAGCGAGAAGCCATGCGAAAAGTAAAAGCACTGCCTATTGAATTTCAACCTGGGGAAAAATTTAGTTATAATCAAACAGGCTACGTATTGCTTGGCCAGATGATTACCAAATTAAGTGGTATGCACTTCACTAAATTTATTGAAGACAGGCAGTTTAAAGTTTCTGGAATGAAATTAACCCGCTTTGGTGATTCTTATGATGTGATTCCCAACTATGCGGGTGCTTATACCCTGACTAAACAAATGGGCGATCGTTTCATCAGAAACAAAACGCCTGGCCATGCTTATATGCAATTTCCCATATTTTTCAGAACAGCTGCCGGAATTCAATCTACCGCAACTGATCTGGGCAATTGGATTATTGCTTTAAAAAGCGGGAAGCTTTTAAAAAAGCCAGCCAGTATTGACCTGTTATGGACTCCGGCTAAACTTAATAATGGAAAAACTTGCGGATTTAATCTGTTGACGAATGGCTATGCCTTGGGCTGGCCAACCGTTACCCGCAAAGAACATCCAGCAGTTGGACCTGTAGGCGGAGGCAGATCTGCCTTATTCGTTTATTTAAAAGACGATCTTTCCATTGTAATATTAACCAATTTAATGCAGGGAAACCCAGATCAGCTGATAGATGAAGTAGCGGGTTACTATATTCCCGATATGCATGAAGCCAATGGCTTCGGTTTACCCGCGAACCTAAAAAAACTAAGAACTGAGCTATTAAAGCAAGGTTTCGATAGAGGTATTACAGTGGTAACACAGCTGAAAAAGAAAGACCCAACTTTTCAAGTTAATGAAAATGAACTTAATAGCTGGGGATATCAACTGGTTAGTCAGAAAAATTTACCAGCTGCGCTTTCTATATTTAAATTGAATGTAGTCTTATACCCAGGAAGTGCAAATGCCTTCGACAGTTTGGCCGAAGCATATGAAATTATGAATAACCAGGTAGAAGCACTTATAAATTATAAAAAGTCGTTGGCTTTAAATCCTAAAAATAAGAATGCAGCTGATCGGATTCAGGCATTAACGAAATAATCCAATTTTTTTAATAACAAAACAAGTCCTCCAATTTGAGTTGGAAGACTTGTTTGAAGTAAAAACAGGCTGTTTAAATAGACTGACCATAAATGTTATCCATCACGTTCAGGTGATACTATTCATTCAATAGCCAGTTAATTATTTTGCCAACATTAATGATTCCTTTTTCAATAAACTTTTAAATTGATCGGGCAAAACATCAAAAGTATTTTGAGAAGCTGATAAACCATCTTTATCAGTAAACATTCTGGTGGTACCAACAGGTACAAGGAAGATATTCGCATCATCGCCTTCTTTTGATACCAGGTATTTGCTCCAAATCAGGTTTTTCATAGATCCCCCCGCAGCTTCCCCACTAATCACATCAAGTGCTACATAGTTAATACTGCCCGACTTCCCCTTAGATTGTGAAAAAACGGTAAATAAATTATTCTCACCAGATATATAGGTCGCACTATTATCGCCACCGCGGTCAGTGCCATTACTTAATTCTTTATATTCCATGCTCACCGTATAATCCGTAGTGTTCTGATTTTTAAACTGAACTTTATAATCATTGAAATAGGTTCCCTGACGGCTGTTTCCTGAATTATCAAATGTGCAATAAGCCGGGCTAAATAAAAACACACCATTAATGGTTGGAGGCGTAGTACCGCTATTGATGGTCATACCATTTTTTTTCAGACTTTCCAGAATTTCCGGCGTAATCACATTATTGACCACCATTGGATATTTAGGCCCCAGCGGACCAGTAGGGGTTTCTTCCGGCTTTTCCTTTTTGCAGGCCAAAAATAATAAGGGAAACAACAATAATAGCGAAGATAATTTAAATAGACTTTTCATAGGTTTCATATTTTTTAGATTAAAGCTTAAATGCGATACCAACATTCAATACGGCAAGACTCTGATAGCCCACTTCTGCAAACACGCTGGTACTATTTGAGAAATAATATTTACCACCCGCAAATAAGCCGAAACCTACCCCACTTCCAGTCGTGCCGTTGAAGCCATCGTTGTCACTCACACTGGCAATCACATAACCCAGGCTGGCACCACCATAAATATCAAATTTAGGATCAAGCTTTAACAATTCATTAAAGTGATACGAACCCCTGGCACCAATGTAAAATGCATTCTGCTTAAAGCTGTAGTTGGAACCCGGCAAGTCTACATTGTACTTAGAACTCGCATAGGCCACCTGTCCACCCACGCTGATTTCATCTGTAATACCTTTCTCAAAAGAAACACTAGGGTTTACCGGCAGTGAAGAAGAGTAACCTGAACCAAAAAACGGGCTCCCAATACCAATCCCCACATTGAGTAGGTTATCACCTTTACTATAAGCCCTAAGGGAAGAACTGTTGCTTTTAGATGCTGTAGCCTTGGTTTCCGTTTTGGCCTTTGGCGTAGCCTTACTTTTTGATTTAGACTGGGCTGATGCACTAACAGCAAAAGCCATAAAAAAGGACATCATTAATAATTGCTTTTTCATTAAGATCAATTAAATTACGGTTAAATAAATGGATGTATTGGATTAAAATTTGCCTTTAAAAAAGCATTTAAAAGGTTGTTCAAAGATACCCCCCTCCTAATTACCCGTCCTATACCCTTTTTTAGGTAATTTTATATCATTGAAAAAAGGATGTTAGCTAGGTGATTTGTGGATGGTGGAATGTTGGGGTTTGATATAAAAAATAATTAGTCCCGATATTTTTCCTCATTTCAAAAGTTTTAGAATCAAACCGATAATTGGGTGTTCCATTTATTGAGTGATACACCAAAATATTTGAAATAGTAACGTATAGTTATTATAGAAATTTTCTTTAACCTGGAATGAAGAGAATATCTTCACTGGTAAAAATTTCCGAACCCCAAAAGCCATAATTTAGTATCTTAGCGTAATCAAAAAGAAATGATCACCCAAATCGATCCATCTGATTAAAAATCCCCAAATAAAAATATCCTAAAGTCCAACTTTACCCCACCTTTACCCCGCATTTAGGCCACCTTCGGGCCAGGCTTGCCTCGTACCTGCTTGCATAATGCTTCACACTTACTTCTATTGAGCTGTAGTTTTGGCGTAGATTAGGTAGGTTAAAGGTTTGCTTCACTTTAAATTGGCGGGTTAACGATAACTAAATAACAGGTAAAGAGAAAGTTATCTTAAGGTATTGTTGGTGTACGGCTGTGTCGGAGAAAGCAGGGTAAAAGGGACAATAAAAAGCTTCGGGATTTTAGCATAGCGGAATCCTCTTTAAACAAAAAATCCTCCCGCTAAAGGAGGATTTTCGTGATCCCGCTGGGATTCGAACCCAGGACCACTACATTAAAAGTGTAATGCTCTACCAGCTGAGCTACGGAATCATTATTGAGGTCGCAAAGATAGAAATATTTTATATAAAACAACAAGCATTTAAATAAACTAACCCTCTCCCACCTGAAACCACTGATTCACAGCAAAATATTTTTCATGAATAAATTACTGGAATTAATTTTAGTTCAACACCAGCTGTTAAATCTACACTACAAACACCTGTTAAACCGTTGAAAACTTTTGGTAGATAGCATCATTAAAATTATAGATATTTGGCCAAATATTCTCTGAGCATGGTTTAAAGCAATAAAGCAAGATTCAGAAAACAGCAGCATATTCGAGATCAGCAAATGATCATGAACAGATTTTACAAAAAGCAGGAAATTCATGCGGTATGAGTTTATCTCCTTTTCGTAATAAGTATGGTTCAATTATTTTATTCAAAAACATGCGCAAAAAATTTTAAATTCAGGATTACATGAGTAACTTTTTATACGGAATTGATTTTGGAACAACCAATTCTGCACTATCCATTTACGACGAACAGAAAAAAGAGATTATTGATACGATTTCTATCCCCTCACTCATTTACTTTACCGAAACCAAAAGTATGGTTGATGGAGAAAGTCATATTGTGGGTGAAAAAGCCATCGAAGCTTACTTGAATGATGGCATGAAAGGACGTTTCATTAAATCCATTAAACAAATCCTGTCAAGGAGCACATTTACCGAAACCCGGATCCACAACAAACGCTATACCGCATCAGATTTAGTTACGCTAATTCTCAAAGATTTAAAGACGAAAGCAGATCAAATCATTGGCGAAGAATGCAATAAGGCCGTAATCGGAAGACCCGTATTTTTCGATGACGATAACACATCGAAAGATACCTTAGCACAAACCCGATTAAAAAAGGCGGCAGAAATGGCGGGTTTTACAGATGTCCGTTTCCAGTTTGAGCCGATTGGTGCCGCTTTTGCCTACGAGAAAACCATTAAACATAAGGAAAGAGTACTGGTAGCCGATTTAGGTGGAGGTACAACAGATTTCACCTACCTGATTCTTGATCCCGAAAAAGTAGGTAGCCAAAACCGGAAAAACGATATGATTGCTTCCGGTGGTATTTATATTGGAGGTGATAGCCTCGATTCTGCCTTTATGTGGGATCGTGGAACACCTTACTTTGGTAAAAATACCATGTACGAAGCCACGCCCGGAAAAAAGTTAAACGTCCCTAAATCACTTTTCGCCAATATCTGTACCTGGGATAAAATGAATTTCTTTAATGGCCTGAAAATCCAGAAAGAAATGGAGGATTACTATTATTATTCAGGAAACGATTCAAAGTTTAAAAACTTGATTACCCTCGTCGATCAAAATTTAGGCTATTCCGTTTTCAGGGCCATTGAAAAAACAAAGATTGAACTTTCCGATCAGAAGCAATCTGACTTCCGTTATTCGAATATGGGGATCGAAATAGATGAAAGCATATCTATTGATCAATACAATGGCATTATAGAAAAGGATGTTAGTAAAATTGAAGCCTATCTTAATCAGTTTATGGAAGCACACCAAATCAAACCAGAAGATATCGATTGTTTATTTTTAACCGGCGGAACATCAATGGTTTCTGCGATTCAGAAACTGTTCAAAACCAAGTTTCCGCATATTCCACTCAATTCAGGTGATAATTTTAAAAGCGTAGCCAAAGGTCTGGCATACAGCGGTTACCTTTTTGAAAATTAAAAGACTAATCTTCCAAACAACTAACCAACCTCCCACTAACCAACTAACTTTCTAAACACCTAATCCTATAACCAACTAACCCCTCCCTACAGCGATCCCCCCTCCACCAGGCAAGACTCATCAATAATGGTTTGTGCGAAAGAACTTCCTGCAATACAGCGCATCATTCTACTCAGGGCAAGTTTTCCCAGCTTGAAGCCGCTGGTTTCGGCATAAGTAATCTCCGGATAAAATAATTTAGGAATCATGCCATCACTGATGCATATAATTCCGATATCCTTTGGAAACTTCAGGCCTTTTCGCTGTACAGCCTTCATTACGCCGGTAAGGATTTCATCACTCATGCAAAATATGGTAAGATATGTTCCATTATAATCAGCCAGCATAGTCAAAATGAGTTGTTCTGCCTCATCAGCACTATTTGCATTTACATTTTGTAGTCGAATCACTGGGTTGCCTTCTACAAGTACCCTGTTAAATGTTTGATAACGAACTTGAGTGATCGGCATATTTGGATCGCCAAAAATACCCAATACATCATTGCTACCCTTTTTCAGGATTGCTAAAGCCGCCAAAGACGCGGCCTGCTCATTAGCAATGCAAATTTTATTACACAATTCATAAGCAGGCACCTTATCAAAAAAAATCACCGGGATACCGTATTCATCCAGTTTTAAAAATGGCGCAATATCTTTGGTTTCAGTTGTGATGGAAATAAATACACCCGATACCCGTTTAAGTCTGCAATTTTTTAAAATTTCCAGTTCAATCTGAACATCATTCGAAGAACGGTAGATAAATATAGAATACCCGTGTTTCCTAGCATCCTCCTCAATTGAACTGATGAAAGAGTGATAAAAGAAATTGGATAAGCTGGGCACCACAATGGCAAACTCCTTATTGTTGTGTGTGCGCAGGTTTACCGCATAAGGATTAGGATCATATTCAATCAGTGCGGCAAGCTCATTAATTTTTCGTTTGGTTTCAATAGAAATATCCGGATGATCTTTTAAAGCTCTGGAAACTGTTGAAATACTCACATTTAATTGCGCTGCAATTTTTTTAAGTGTTGGGCTAGGCTTCATTTAAATATTTGGTTAATCAAATATATGTTTTCTACAACAAACATTTGCGGAAATGTTACCGCAAACGTTTGCGGTAATAATTAATTCATTTTCATAGTTTTAAATGTGAATTTAGTATATCTTCACAGAAATTATAAATGCAGTAACCCATTAAAGCGATCCCGGCTTTAAATCTGCAAATAACCAAATATGAATTGTTGAGATGGATAAAAATCTATTTTCAACCTAACCGTACATGATATGAGACTAAATCTTTTATATACTTTATATTTTCCCAATTTATTTACTGCACAGGGTAATACTCATAAGGCCAATTTACATCCTGAAAAGTCCGTTGTACCACAACAGCAGTCGTTTGGGTTATTGTTTATGACAATCAAATAGCGGTAAAATGATTAACATTCAACCTGTAAAAACGAAGAACGTTTTAACTGCTATTAAACTTAATTCAAGTTCCATCATTGCCAAGCGCATGGGCTTTTTTAGCATTCCATACAGCTTCAGTTTCCAGCAAACCAACATGGTAACCATTTATTCTTATTTAGAGGCTAATGCAAGTCAGTTACCACTATTAAATTCAGCCAGTCCTCTAACAGACTTAATTATTCAGCCTGTTATCGGCGCAATGAGTGATAAAACCACTTCAAAATTCGGAACCGGGCACCTGCATCGATTATGTTCTTGAAAAGCTTAAAAAAATTAAAAAGCTTCTATAATTACCTTTCAAACAACTAACTAAACCAATATAAACATGATTAGCACACTACCACCTTAAAGGAACATTTGATTTTAAATTAATTTTTTACTTACCAACTAATTAAAACAAATATGAACTTTACTTTACTTAGCAATCAGACTGTTTTTAACTATAAACAGAAATTGCATTTCCTGGGAAAGCTGACGACCCTCATTTTTTTTATGATAGCGTTCAGCATGACCGCCTTTGCCCAAACAGTGGTAAAAGGAATTATCTATGATAATGATAAACTGCCATTGGTTGGCGCAACCATACAGGTAGCAGGCACCAACGTAAAAGCTCAAACAGATGCTGAAGGGAAATATCAGATCGCCGTACCTTCTGCAACTTCAAAATTGATTGTAAGCTTTGTAGGCTTTGAATCTCAAACTGTTAGCGTTAACAATCAAACTTTACTAAACATTACACTTAGCTCTCTGAATAATCTGGATGCAGTTGTAGTAGTGGGTTATGCCTCTGTTAAGAAAAGTGATCTTACAGGAGCTGCTGCCACCGTTTCAGCAAAGGATTTTAATAAAGGGCCGCTTAATGCCCCAGATCAACTTATCCAGGGAAAAGTAGCTGGCGTGCAAATGATCAGCAACAGTGGCCAGCCAGGCGGTTCCTCTACGGTTCGCATCAGAGGAAATTCGGCCATTACCGGATCCGGACAACCCTTGTATGTAGTAGATGGTGTGGCATTGGACGGACGTTCGGCCAGGCCTTCTGCCAGCGCAGGGATAGGTACGGCTCCTGATGGAAATCCACTCAATTTCATTAACCCGGCTGACATAGAATCTATGGAGATTCTGAAAGATGCATCTGCCACAGCCATTTATGGCTCAAGAGCAGCCTATGGTGTGGTTTTAATTACCACTAAACGTGGAAAATCTGGCGACACTAAAATAGACATTAGTGCTTCTGCAGGTGTGGGAAACATTGCCCGCAAGGTTGATGTGTTAACAGGTGACGAATATAGAGCCGCCCTTAAAAAATATGGCTTAACCAGCGGAGATTTTGGTAACAGTGTTAATGCTTTAGATGAAATTTTAAGAACCGCTTACAACCAAAACTATTCTGTTGGCATCAGTGGTGGCACAAATGGCAATACTTTCAGGGCATCTTTAGGTTACCAAAATCAGCAGGGAATTATTAAAGGCTCTGATTTTAAAAAATATAGTGCTGGCTTTAATGGAAACTTCAAATTCCTGGAAAGTAAAAAACTTGGTTTGGATATAAATATGATCAGCAATCAGTATTTGGAAAACATTGCACCCGTTACCACTGATGCAGGTGCCACCGGAAGTTTGATCAGTCAGGCACTAGCCTGGAACCCTACTCAGTCTTTCTACAATGCAGATGGAAGTTTATTTATTGATTATGGTTCTACCACCATCAATCCATTAGCCTCACTAGCCGCAAACAGCGATAAGGCCAAGGTATCAACCATTTTAGGAAGTGTATCACCATATTACAAAATCACACCTTGGTTAGAGTACAGAATGTTAGCCAGTGTTAATTACAGCACCGGGATTAGAAGAGCTTCTACCAGAAGTACTTTAAACCTTCAGGGAATTCAGCCTTCTGGAGACTTTTTAGGTGGTTATGCCAGCTATTCTAACACAGAATTAGTAACTCAGCAGTTTACCAATACTTTAAATTTTAACAAAGAAATTGTTTCTAAACTGAATTTAAATGCGGTTATCGGTTATGAATATTCAAATTTTATAAACAAGAGTGCGGTAAATACGGCAACTGGTTTTGGAAATTTGCCTCTTGATTATACAGATGCTTTTGAAGCAACACTTAAGGCAAACAGAACTTTTGTAACCAGTTATGATCCAACAACAGAGTTACAATCATACTTTGCAAGGGCTATCTTTAACTATGATAATAAATATATATTAACAGCAACCGTTAGGGCCGATGGTTCAACAAAATTCGGTGCTAACAATAAATATGGTTATTTCCCATCATTTGCTGCAGCATGGAACATTAAAAAAGAAAGTTTTCTGGCTAATGTAGTCTGGCTGGATTTGTTAAAAATCAGAGCTAGTTATGGTATTACCGGTAATCAGGATTTCCCTTCAGGATCATCACAACAACGTTTCGTATATAGAACACCAAGTAAAGCCGGAGATCCTATTCCGCAGGTTGGTATCAACAACCAGAACGATAATTTGAAATGGCAGGAAGATAAACAAACCAACGTAGGTGTAGATTTTGGCTTATTTGGAAATAAACTAACGGGATCTATCGATTACTTCAATAAAACCACAAAAGATTTATTGTATCCGCAAACAGCATTTGCTCCGGCCGAGCAAGGAAATGTAATCACCTGGACAAATTTAAGCGGTGAGATTATCAATAAAGGTATAGAGATGAGTTTAAATGCCAATATTATTGAAAAAGATAACTTATCATGGTCTTTAGGAGGTAACGTAACCTATATTAAAAACAGAGTTAAAAATCTGAGCGACCTGATTAAAACCGGTTCATTAAGTGGGCAGGGATTAAGCGATGTAACCACAGAAGTGATTCAAAATGGATTACCATTATTTGCCATGGTAACCAGACAATACAATGGTTTAGATGCCAATGGATTCTCTTTATATACTGATGATGGATTTACTAAATACTATGTTGGCAATCCTAATCCAAAATTCATTATGGGTTTCAGCACAAATTTGAGATACAAAAAATTATCTTTTACCGCTAACTTCAATGGTTCATTCGGACAAAGTGTTTACAACAATACCGCAAATTCAGTTTTAGCGATTTCCAATCTGGGTACCAGAAATGTGTCATCAGGCATTCTTTCTTTACCCGTTCAGGAATCTCTTGCCAACCCGATTGCTGCATCTTCGAGATATATAGAAAAAGGAGATTATGTAAAATTAGCAAATGCAACCTTAAATTATAATATCGGTAATATCGGCAAAGCAATCAAATCATTAAATGTTTACCTCAACGGCCAAAACCTTTTCGTCATTACAAAATATACAGGTTTTGATCCGGAAGTAAATGTAAACAAAAGTGTAAATGGTGTTCCTTCTGCAGGTATAGATTATACAGCATATCCAACAGCAAGAACATTCAATTTTGGTGTTAATTTCTCTCTTTAATCATTCAATTGAAATCAAATGAAAAATAAATATATAATCGGCTTTATAGCAGCAACGCTAGCGCTATCCGGCTGTACCAAACTAGATGAGAATTTAAATGGCCAGGTAAATTCTGGCACACTTTCTCAAGGAAACGTACCAGGACTAATTTCTGCAGCTTACATCTCTATGAGAGGTCCTTATCAAGCACCATGGAACTGGTCTGCTCTGCAGGAAGTAACATCCGATGAAGCCATTGTTCCAACAAGAGCAGGTGACTGGGATGATAACGGCGCATGGAGAGCACTTCACTTACATAAATGGGCTGCGGATGATGGCAGGATCTCTGGTGTATTCAGAGATTTAAATAGCATAAGCTATGCGTCTACTACGGTTTTAAGATTTAGTCCAACTCCGGCACAATCTGCTGAGGCACGTTTTCTCAGAGCTTTTGCTCAATTTTCCATTTTAGATGGTTGGGGCCAAGTTCCTTACCGCGAAACTGGTGAGGGTGTAACCCTTCCTTCTAAAGTGAGAAATGCATCTGAAGAAATTGCTTATTTAATCTCAGAGTTAACAGCAATCATTCCAGACTTACCAAACGGTCCTGCAAACGTATCAAATAAGAATGCTGCAAAAACTTTATTGATGAAAATCTACCTTAATAAAGGCGCATTCTTAAACCGCAACGCACCTACGTTTGATGCTGCTGACATGGCCAAAGTAATTTCATTAGCTGATGAAATTGCAACAGGAGGATATTCACTGTCTACCAATTATTTTGACAACTTTGCTCCTTCAAACAATGTTATCTCCAGAGAAAATATCTTTACTGCAGAAAACACTGCAGGAAATGATGGTAGTGATTTAGATGGTATGTGGAAATGTACTTTACACTACAATCAAAACCCGAATGGTTATAATGGATTTTCAACCTTATCAAATTTTTACGACAAATTTGAGGCTACAGATAAAAGAAGAGGTGGCAGCTATACGGGGCAAACGAATATATCTGGCATTAGAGTAGGCTTTTTAGTTGGTCAGCAATTTGATCAGACTGGTGTGGCTTTAAAAGACAGAAAAGGAAACCCATTAGCCTTTACGCCAGAAGTAAACATTATCGAAAGAGATCCAAATCACCTGGAAGTGGCTGGAATTCGAGTAGTTAAATATGCGATTGATTATGCAAATGTTGGCTCAAAAAAACCAGATAACGATTGGGTATATTACAGATATGCTGACGTTTTGTTGATGAAAGCAGAAGCTTTGCTTAGAACTTCACAGGCTGGCGCAGCCCTAAACATTGTTAATTCCATCAGAACGGTAAGAGGTGCATCTGCATTAGGATCTTTAACCCTAGATAACCTGTTAGATGAACGTGGCCGTGAGTTGTATTGGGAAAGTTTTAGAAGACAAGATTTAATTCGTTTTGGTAAATTCCTTGCTGCCTGGCAAGAAAAACCAGCCAGTGATGCGAAATATCTTTTATTTCCGATTCCTGACAATCAACTTGGCAATCCTAATCTGGTTCAGAACCCAGGTTATTAAACTCATTAACCTTTAACCTAAGGCTGAACCAAAATAATTAATACATCATTAATCATTTTGGTTCAGCCTTTTCATTTTACAACTATTAAGTTAAGTCTTAAATGATGAAAATAATCAACTTCATATCGCTTTTGGTCTGCCTGCATATACACACTATGGCACAAGATCCCTGGATCTTAAAATCAGAAAAAGTTGAACCGGGAAATTATTATGGTGTAACAGTAGCCAATGGTATGATTGGCATAGTATCTTCCCCAGAACCCTTCAAAGTTAAAAATGTTGTTTTAGCTGGTGCATACGATACTTATGGTCGTGGCCGAGTTAGTAATTTTTTAAATGGCTTTAACCTGCTTAACATGTATCTGGAGGTTGATGGATCAAGGCTTGATGCCCAGAATACCCAAAACATGCAGCAACAGCTGGATATGAAACATGCCACTTTTACCACCCAACTGCAGTATGGAAAAAAGGCTGACATTACATACACCTATTATGCACTAAGGCAATTGCCTTACACTGTTTTAATGGATGTAACCATTACTGCAAAAGAAGATTTAAAGCTTACAGCGGCAAGCGTAATGGAAACACCTGATGCCCTTCGCGATGTAGAAAATTATTATAACGAAATAGACAGGCCACATGTTACGCTGAGTTTACTTACTTCAACAGCTAAAAGCCCGACTGGAAAATTGCAGCTCTGTGCCTCAAACAGTTTTATGTTTACGGAACAACATGGTAGCGAACCAAAAATTATTCATGAAATGTGGGATAATAACAGCCATTTAATGAAGTTTAGCAAAGCATTAAAAGCTGGCCAAACCTATACTTATGCAGTAGTTGGAAGCACCATTAGTTCTGCTCAACATGCAGACCCTTTGAATGAGGCTGAGCGAATGAGTATTTTTGCTAAACTGGAAGGAAAAGAACGTTTGATTAAATTCCATAATAAAGCCTGGGATGACTTATGGAAATCTGATATTATTATTGATGGAGATAAACAGGCACAACAGGATATCCACAGCATGCTTTATCACCTTACCTCCTTTTCACGTGCAGGCACATCATATTCACTTTCACCAATGGGACTATCCGGTTTAGGCTATAACGGCCATGTATTTTGGGATACTGACATCTGGATGTTTCCGGCACTATTGGTGCTACATCCAGATATTGCTAAATCATTGATCGAATACAGGTTTAACCGTTTGGAGGCCGCCAGGCGAAATGCCTTTGCACATGGTTATAAAGGTGCCATGTACCCTTGGGAAAGTGCTGATACGGGTGTGGAGGAAACACCGGTTTGGGCATTAAGCGGACCATTTGAACACCACATCTCTGCAGATGTTGCACTTGCAGCCTGGAATTATTACAGCGTAACGCAGGATAAAACCTGGCTAAAAGAAAAAGGCTGGCCAATCCTTTCAGAAACTGCAGACTTTTGGGCAAGCCGTGTAGAACGAAACGGCACCAATCATTTTGACATTAAAAATGTAGTCGCCGCAGATGAATGGGCTGAAAATGTAGATAATAATGCTTTTACAAATGCAGCAGCTAAACTTAATTTAAAAAATGCCAATGCTGCGGCAGCCCTTCTAGGTTTGCCTCAAAATAAAGATTGGGAACTGGTAGAAAAAAATATTCCCATTCTCAAACTTGCAGATGGTGTGACTAAAGAACATGCAACTTATAAAGGTGAAGGCATTAAACAGGCTGATGTGAACTTATTGGCTTATCCACTAAAAGCCATTACTGATAAAAATCAGATTGAAAAAGATTTGGCTTATTATCAAACCAGAATTCCTGATGAAGGCACACCTGCAATGACCCATGCCATATTCACACTGTTATATGCAAGATTGGGTCATCCGGATCAGGCATATAAGTACTTTAAAGAGTCTTATTTACCAAACCTGAATCCACCATTTAGGGTAATTGCAGAAACAAAAGGTGGTACTAATCCTTATTTTGCTACCGGAGCAGGCGGTGTGTTGCAAAGCATATTAATGGGATTCGGTGGCCTTGATATCACTGACAAAGGAATTATCCAAGTACCGAGCAATCTTCCTGAACATTGGAAATCTCTGAAGATCACTGGTGTTGGAATGGAAGGAAAAACATTTACTGTATTAAATAAAAATTAAACGATAATCAGAATTATTATCCTGGAGCCAGGAATAATAATTCTGATTTTAATTGTCTTATTTTTTCAGAAGTTTAAGTAACACCCCATTGGTCCACCCAAAACCGTCCTGTAATGGATATTCACCTCCTCCTCCACCCTTACTATTGGTTTCAACCACATTATATTTTTCCATCATCTTACCTGTATCCTTAAAAACAGCTATATTCAGCTTAACCCATCTATTGGCTATCGTATCTGCTAATTTATCATAACCATATTGATGTAATCCTGCTATACTCACCCATTGTAAAGGTGCCCAGGCGTTTGGCGCATCCCATTGCTGTTTGGTTGTGGTTAATGTGGTGATTAACCCACCTGATTTTAAAAAGTTTTTCTCTAATTTTTCAGATACAGCTTTGGCCTGAACTTGAGTAGCCAGTTTAAAATAAAGTGGAAAAGATGCAGCCAGAGTTAATTGTTTAGAGAAACTTTTATTTTTCCAGTTATAATCGGTAAAAAAGTTCTGCTGTCCATTCCAGAAATATTTCAATATAGCCGCCTTACGTTTATCGGCCTTTGAAGAAAACAAAATAGATTTTTTGGTATCTCCAGCCTCTTTATTTGCGGCTGCAATAGTGCATTCCAAATTGTACATCAATGTATTTAAATCTACTGGTAAAAGATCAGTCGTGATAATCTGACTAAAGCTTAAGCCATCGGCAAACCAGCGGCTGCTAAAATCCCAGCCTGATTCGGCAGCGGAACGCACATTTCTTAAAAAGGTAGCTGGGTTTTGTTTCGTTAACCTTGCTGCTTCATAATCTTCACGGTAAGATTCTTCTCTTGGCTGATCACCAGCATCATAATACCGGTTTAAAACAGTACCATCACTCAGCTTAACCACATGATTAACAGCTTTACCTGGTTTCAGCTGGTCTCCACCTTTCATCCAGAATTGGTATTCCTTTTCCAAAGCATCTTTGTATTCACTCAGCTTAACATCCGGGTTATTCTTTACAAGCAACTGAACCATTGCTGCAAAAAAGGGAGGCTGCGAACGGGTAAGATAATAACTCCGGTTTCCATTGGGAATAAAACCATAGGTATTGATCAGGTAAGCAAAGTTATCCACCATATCTTTCATCAGTTTTGTTTTGCCTGCTTCTTTTAGCCCCAGCATGGTAAAGTAAGAATCCCAATAATAAACCTCTCTGAATCGCCCTCCCGGAACAAGATAGGGTTTTGGTAAAGGAAGTAAGGAAGATTGAAAAGTGGTAGCAGTATCCGGATTTCGTTGTAAAACAGACCATAAAGTATCCAGGTGTTTTTCAATTCCAGCTTTAACATCTGATTGATACAAAGCAGTATGGCTTTCAGGTAAATTAAAATTCGAATCAACAAAATTCTTAAGGTTAAAATCCTGACTGTTTTTTTGATTCAGATAAGCCTTCATAATCGAAGCAGGATCTGCTTTCGGCACTGCATCTGCAAAAGATTTTCCATCTGCATACACTTTGGATAATTGTACATCTTCAAACAAACCCGGATAAATTAATCGAGGTGATTTTTGATGTTGCGCAAATAACGCGTTAGAAATAAAAAGGAAGAAGTAAATAATAGTTTTTTTCATATTGAAATTTATACAGATTAAATTTTGACGGATAAGATATGAATCGGTATCCTGGTGACTGGGGCTAACAGGTTTAAAATATCAGTCAACATCTTAGTAAATCCAAATCCTGCCGTCAATTATTATTAATAATGAAATGGTAACTTATGGATTTGCCTTTTACATATCCTTAAATTACTTTAAAAATACACATTCCTTTTTAAGGAAACTTATTTTTATTACTGTGAGCGCATTTAAACTCAAACATTTTTAACTGGTTATTACACATCAAAAAAAAATTGTTAACATTTAAAAAACTAGATTAGAATATCTTGTAAATTACTCCTAAGTTTTTTTAATTTAGCTGCTGAAAAATTGATGCTGCTGGTAGTAGGTAATAGTAAGCAAAGCCTTACGCGTCAGGCGCCCAGCAAATGTTGTGGTGAGGTCAGGAAAACCTGTTATCGAGAAGGGACAAAATCTAAGCGATCAGCGTTCCTTTAACAGCAGCATCAATCTTCATTATTGCTAAACTGTGATACGGAAATACCTTTATACCGTCTGAAGTTGATGCTAAAATTCGTTGCATTTGGAAAGCCCAAAATAGATGAAATTTCATCTATTGAATATTCACTGTGAAGCAATAACAGTTCTGCTTCTCTCATCACCCGATCTTTGATTAATACAAACAAACTTTTTCCAAGAATACGATCCAGAAAAGCATTTAATTTTCGAGGGCTAATTCCCATTTCATTAGCATAAAACCGAATGGACTTTTCTTTTTTGTAGTGCTTTTCCAAAATAGCCTTAAACCTGAGTATCTGCTGTAATTCATCTTGTGTAAGGGCTGTTAAATATCCATCAAAACCAGCCGTAAAGCCTAAAAATAAAGAGAGACATTGAGATAAAAGAAGTGGATTTTTTTTTATTTCTATTTCTTTCTTTAACTGTATTAATAAACTGAAAGCTTTTATAAGCGCATCGCCACTCAGATCTTTAAAAGATAAGTTGAGGAAAAGATTTTTAGCCAAAGGATCTAAATGTTGCTGCAGAAACTCGAAGTATAGTGAACTACTAAAATTTAACCAATAGCCTTCATTGATTTCACCTTCAATTCTAACTAAACCCTCTTCGGGAATAAAGAAAAATCTGCCATCTTTTATTTTATAATCACCCGAATTCATGCAAAGCAAGCCATTTCCATCTTTGATCACCAAAATTCTCATAGGATGAGTTGCTGCTAATGCAATTTCTCTTTTAAAGAGTCCTTTAATAAGTTCTAGTTTTATCATTTTAGTTGATTGCGCTATCTTTTCTCCAGGTTAGATTAACTTCCTTCAGTATGGTTACATATTATTTTGCTGGTGTTGATTTAAAGAAAACAATTTGAACAACAGTTGGGTATTTTGGTTTTAAATTTGCCTCAACTCGTTCCGCAAAAGCCATCATATTTTAATAAAAATATAAAGTGATACGAAAGAACTAATCCATTATACACATCAAATTATCCAATAAAATCTTTCACAAAGTTGAACATAACTTATCACTATCACACACAAGTACTTCAAAAAACTGTCTTATTGTAATTTTTCACTTACTAATAGTCAATAAAAAACAAAATTTTAATACATCTAGATCAATATTTATTTTATGTATTTACTACTATAAAAGATAAATTTTATTTTGCTATGAATGAGCTGAATAAATGGAAGGGTTAAAACAACGAGGTATGAAATCAATTTCTTCACTGGATTGATAAAAATATAACCCAAAGAAAATCAAATATTTAAAACTATTAACGAAAACGATTTGTTAATTATAATTAGTCTAAACATCATTAAATAACATATCATGAAAAAGGTGAATAAGAGAAGTTCTATGCAACAACTTAATGAGGTTGAACAAGGTGATATCATTAAAGATGAAACAGGTAAAACAGGGGAAGTTGAAAGTATTGAGGTAATTAATAGAAAAAAAGAAACACAATACTATTATAAGATTAAAGACGATGGAACTGTTTTAGTGATTAAATAAATTAATCTTTATTTGGCCCTCTAATTTTCTTAAAAATTAGAGGGCCAAATAATTAATGATGATATTTGCAAAAAGTTTAAACACTTATGCAAAATATTAAAAACATCATTTTTGATTACGGAAACGTAATTTTCGACATTGATTTTAAAATTGCCCAGGCATCATTTCAAAAGCTTGGCATTACCAATATTGAGGATTTTTTTGCTCATAAAGCTCATAATCAACTTTTTGATGATTTTGAAACAGGAGCAATTTCACCTGCCGATTTTCGTGAAGGTATTAGAAAAGCCGCAAACAAACCTGGTCTTACAGATGTCCAAATTGATGAGGCCTGGAACAGCTTGCTCATTGGTACACATCAGGAAAATCATGAACTGTTACTTCAGATTAAAGAGAAATACCGTACATTTTTGTTAAGCAACAACAATGAAATCCATTACGATTGGATCATCAATTATTTAAAAACCACCTTTAATTTAAATAATTACGATGCCTATTTCGAGAAGGCCTATTTCTCTCAACATATGAAATTGCGTAAACCGAACACCAATATATTCGAACAGGTTTTAAAGGATAATCACCTTAATCCCGCAGAAACCTTATTTATTGATGATAGTCCGCAACACATAGCAGGAGCGAAAAAAGTTGGCTTAAATACTTTGCTCATGACGGAGAAGCCTGCAAAATTAGCTTCGTTTTTAAAAGCCAACGGGATTATTATATAGCAGTTGTTAACCTGAGTTTATTTCAGAGTGTTAATACCATAATACATGCTGAAATAAATTCTGCATGACGAATGTGATAAATGAACACCCTTCAAACTCAATTCACTTCAGTGGCTTAATAACTCATCATGCTAAAATAAATCAAGCATGATGAGTTACAAAATATCTTGCTGAACTCGCAAACTACAACTTCCTTCTTTTCAATTCCCTTTCGATCAATCCTAATTCTCTCCCGGTTTGGCCTGCAACAGAGGTATTTTCCTGAGCCCTTCTAAATAAATAAGGCATTACTGCTTTAATAGGGCCATAAGGAACATATTTAGCTACATTATAATTAGCGTCAGCAAGATTAAAACTTAAATTATCGCTCATACCTAATAGTTGTGCAAAGTAAACATGCGGATGGTTATGTGCTATCTTTTTCTCCTCTAAAAGATAAGTGAGCAAGCGGCTACTGTCTTCATTATGCGTCCCGCAAACAATGGCAATATCTTCAATATGATCAACGCAATAACGTAACGATAAGTTATAATCTTTATCAGATGATTCTTTATCAGGCTGAATAGGTGAAGGATAACCCATTTCTGCAGCACGTTTGCGCTCTTTCTCCATATATGCCCCACGAACCATTTTCACACCCAATATAAAACCAGCGGCTTTTGCAATCAAATGATCCGCTTTCATATCCGCCAGTTTATCATGACGGTACATTTGATAAGTATTATAAACAATGATTCGCTCCTGATTAAATTTACGCATCATATCTAACGCCAGCTCATCAATTGTATTCTGAATCCAGGTTTCCTCGGCATCTATCATGATGGGAACACTCTTTTCAAAGGCCGTTCTGCAGATCATCTCACAACGCAATTTTACTTTATTAAATTCAGCTTGCTCCTCAGTAGATAATGCTTTTTTGGCATCTAATTTCTCTAATAAGGCAAAGCGACCTATTCCAGTAATCTTAAAAACTGTAATGGGAACGTTGGGGTCGCCATCTGCACGAAGAATGGTTCTGATGATTTCCTGACAGGTTTCGTCAAAAACAACTTCCTCTTCCTCTCCTTCAACGGAGTAATCCAAAATGGTTCCCACGCCACCCTTAGCCAACTGGGCAATGGCGTGATCGCATTCTGCAATGGTTTCACCTCCACAAAATTGTTGAAAGATAGTCGCTTTAATGGCACCCTGAACCGGCAAGCCTATATTTAAAAAGAAATTTGTAATTGGTGGCCCTACTTTTGTAAGAAAATTGCTGCCAATCATTTTGAAAAGCCAAAAAGCTTTTTTCAGTTCAGCATTTGTTTTTTGACGGAATGCTACCTCTGTATTGTCGAAATTAGGCTGTTTATTGGGGGATAAATCCATATTTAGCTATGTAATAAGTCAGTTGGATGCAAAATTATAAAAAGCATCCATTGTTAAAACTAAAAACCTGTAAATAATCGTATTTTTGCAGCAAAATGATACAATTCAAATTAGAAGGCGAATTTATTCCATTAATTCAGTTGCTAAAAGCGACAGGGTTAGTAGGCACCGGCGGAGATGCTCAGGCGGCTGTAATGGATGGATTAGTAAAATGTAATGGAGAAGTGGAATTTCGTAAACGATACAAAGTTAGAGTTGGCGACATCATCACTTTTGAACAAGATAAAATTGAAGTGATATGATGGAAACTTTAACCAGTGCAGGCCATTCACTTTACTTCGAAAGTAATTTAGGAGCCTTAAAAACCTTATTGGAGAGTAACCAATACAGTAAAGTATTTATCCTTGCTGATGAAAATACCAGTGAAATCTGTCTGCCTGTTTTTCAGGCCTTAATGGATGATTTTTCCGATTTCGACCTGATTGAAACATCAGCAGGTGAAGAAAATAAGAATATAGATTTTTGTATAGGCATCTGGAAAACCCTCTTGGATTTCGAAGCAGACCGCAAAAGTTTAATGATTAATTTAGGTGGTGGTGTAATTACTGATATGGGTGGTTTTATCGCCTCAACTTATAAACGCGGTATTGATTTTATTAATGTTCCAACTACCTTACTTTCGCAGGTGGATGCCTCTGTAGGTGGCAAAACCGGGATAGATATAGATCACGTAAAAAACATGGTAGGTACCTTTAGCTTACCTCAGATGGTTTTCATCGAAACTGAATTTTTAAAAACCTTACCAGATCGTGAGCTTTTATCTGGCTTTGCAGAAATGATTAAACATGGTTTAATTTACGATAAAACTTATTATGAGAAACTCAAAACAACCAGTCACCTAAGCCCTTCAGCTGAAGATATTTATCGTTCTGTTGAAATTAAGAATGAGGTGGTTACCATTGATCCACATGAAAAAAACCTTCGTAAGATTTTAAATTTTGGCCATACCATTGGGCATGCAGTAGAAAGTTATTCACTAGCTAACGACGAGAACCCACTTACACACGGTGAGGCTATTGCCATAGGTTTTATTTGTGAAGCCGCATTATCCATCAAAAATAGTGACTTAACGAAAGAAGAGTTGAAAGATATCAGTGATTATTTATTATCACTGTATCCAAAATATCAGATTAAAAAGGAAAGTTTTGAAACGCTTTTAGAATTAATGCAGAGTGATAAAAAGAATGAAGATGGAAACATTTTATTCTCACTTTTAGAAACTACAGGCAAATGCACGTTTAACTGCCGTGTAAGCACAGCCGATATTTTAAGCAGTTTAGATTATTATAACAGTTTATAAGATGACATTTACCGGAAGTGATATTTCTGTAGGCGGATTATTTGGCTTTGTGATCGTTTTAACCCTGGTTGAAATGTACTTTAGCTATGCGCACGACAAAAAATTATATACCAAACGCGATACCTGGACTAATATTTATTTAATGACTGCTGCCGTAGTGATTAATTTAGGTATGAAAACCGCTACATTTTTTTTACTGGAATATTGTTATCAGTTCCGTTTGTTTCAAATTTCTAACGTTTGGATTTATTGGCTGGTATTAATTTTAGCTCAGGATTTCTTGTACTGGTTTTTACACACGGTTGGTCATTATGTCCGCTTTTTTTGGGCCATGCATGTTACCCACCATTCATCAGAACATTTTAATTTAACCACTGGATTCCGTTCTACTGTTTTTGAACCGCTGTATCGGGTATTCTTTTATTTGCCATTGGCATTTATGGGGTTTACTGCTATGGATATCCTTTTTGCTTACCTGGTTACGCAAATTTATGGTAATCTGGTGCATACACAGTATAAAATTAACTTCCCAAAATGGTACGAATATGTTTTTGTAACACCCTCACATCACCGTGTACACCACGCCAGTAATGTGCGTTACTTGGATAAAAATATGGGTATGGTATTAATTCTCTGGGATAGAATGTTTGGCACCTTTCAGGCAGAATTGCCAGAAGATAAAATTAAGTATGGCTTAACCACGCAACCAACAGATACCGGTGCGGTTAACATTATTTTCCATGAATTTATTGCTTTAACAGCCGATGTTAAAAAAGCCCAAAATTTTATGGATAAGGTAAGATATATATTTAACCCCCCGGGCTGGAGTCATGATGGCAGTACGAAAATTGCAAAAATTATGCAGCAGGAATTGCGGGAAACGGAACAGTTGGAGAAGCAAAACCTAGACAATCATAATGTTAAGGATTTCAACGAACAGCGAAGAACATTAAATTCAACAGGATAAAATTAACGGTCTGTATTTTACAGGCCGTTTTTGGTTGATAAACTTTTTTAGGACGATACACTTATAACACATATTACTAGAACCACCAATTTAATTCCTCTAGTAGCGGAGTATACCCGTTCATACCTACAAATTTCACCTGACTACATCTAACTGAATAACAATATATCCACATTCCATACCCATCTTCAAAACAGTTCACTTCAAACAAAATTAAATTTTATTAAAAATATTTTCATTTTCCTATTGACAAATTAAATTTTGTTGCTACATTTGGCTCATTCAAAAACGAAAATGAAATTATTCAACACATATTACTTTGGTTACTTTTACTATTTTAGTAAGAGCCGGGGCTAATATGCAAAAAGATAGATAACAATATTAAAATGTATAAAAAAGTCCCGGCAAACAGCCGGGACTTTTTTGTTTTACGCACAAATGGAAACAACAAAAAGAGTAGCAATTCAAGGCATTAAAGCATCTTTTCACGAAGAGGCAGCCTATAAATTCTTTGGAAATCAAATTGATACAATAGAATGTAATTCATTTAAAGAAACCTGTGATAAACTGGAGAAAAATGAGGCTGACTTCGTTGTTATGGCGATCGAAAATTCCATTGCCGGCAGTTTACTACCCAATTATACGCTAATCCGGGATTATGGATTTTCAGTTGTTGGTGAGGTTTATTTACCTATTCAATTACACTTAATGGCTTTGCCGGGGGTGAAATTTGATGACATTAAAATTGTAACCTCCCACCCTATTGCGATTCGCCAGTGTATCGATTTCTTTTACGATTATCCGCATATTAAAATTGTAGAAAGCAATGATACGGCTGCCTGTGCAAAACGGATTCAGGAAGAAAAATTAACCGACACCATGGCAATTGCAAATACTTTAGCAGCAGAACTATACGGCCTTAATATCCTGGAGCGTAGAGTAGAATCAAATAAGAAAAACTATACCCGTTTCCTGATTCTTAAAAAAGACAAAACGGATGAAGGCAAGAAAATTAACAAAGCATCCATCTGTTTTCAGGTGGGACATAAAGCAGGTTCACTGGCAACCGTACTAAATATTTTTGCAGAGCAAGAGGTAAGCTTAACAAAAATACAATCTATGCCGGTATTGGGTAAAAGAAACGAATATTACTTTTATGTGGATTTGGAATGGCCTAGTACTGAAAAATATGATAAAGCCATTAGAAAAGCCTTAAAGTATACTTCGAACTTCAACATCCTCGGAGAATATTTAAAAAATGATAAAGTATAAGTGAATTTAGATTTACGAATGACTAATCAACAATAGAACAATTAAACAATCGAATTATAAAATATTACAACCCATAAATCATGAAACTTAATTTAAACATTCAGCCCTTAAACACCTGGTTAAACGTAAACAACGAACCATTGATCATTTCTGGTCCATGTAGCGCAGAAACTGAAGAACAATTATTAACTACAGCACATTTATTGGCTGCAACTGGTAAAGTATCAGTATTGAGAGCAGGTATCTGGAAACCACGTACCCGTCCGGGAGAATTTGAAGGAATCGGAAGCATTGGTTTAGAATGGTTAAAACGTGCTAAAGCAGAAACGGGCTTACCAACTGCTGTAGAAGTGGCAAATGCAAAACATGTGGAAGAGGCTTTGGCAGCAGGTGTAGATATCCTTTGGATTGGTGCACGTTCTACTGTAAATCCTTTCACTGTTCAGGAAATTGCTGATGCTTTAAAAGGTCATGATGTACCTGTATTAATTAAGAATCCGGTTAATCCTGATTTACAGCTTTGGATTGGCGCTATTGAGCGGATTAATGGCGCAGGTATTACCAAAATTGGAGCTATCCACCGCGGTTTCTCTTCTTTCGAAAAAAGTTCTTTCCGTAACGAACCGATGTGGGAAATGGCTATTCAACTTAAAACTTTATGTCCTGAATTGCCTATCATTAATGACCCAAGCCACATTTGCGGTAACCGTGAATTAATCCCATACATTGCTCAAAAAGCACTGGATTTAGATATGCAAGGGTTAATGATCGAATCTCATGTTGATCCATCAGTAGCCTGGACAGATGCCAAACAACAAGTTACACCAGCTGCATTAGCAGAATTGGTTGACCGTTTAACGGTTCGTGAACCAGAGGCACCAAACGAAGCATTCGCAGATAAATTAGCTGATTTACGTAAATCAATTGATAAAATTGATGATATTTTATTACAGAAATTAGCAGAACGGATGTCTATCGTAGAAAAAATTGGTGAATTTAAACGTGATAACCAAGTGACTATTTTACAGGTTAACCGTTGGGATGCGATTATTAAAAAAGGACATGCCTTTGCTAAAGCCTTAAAGTTAGACTTAAATTTCACAGAAAAATTCTTAGAATTGATGCACGGTGAATCCATCCGCAAACAAACTGAAATTATGAATGCTGGTAAAGCTGAACAAGGAATCGCAGCTGAACAACATACTGAAGTTAAAGCCTAAATAAGCTTTAAGCTGAAAGACTAAAGCCGAAAGCAAGGTCTAAAGTACAACGTCATATCGAGGCACGAAGCAATCTTACATGGGTAGCTTTCAAATCAAAATGATAATAATAAAATACAATGGACTTGTCAGGCGGTAACATCTGACAAGTCCATTTGAGAATAAAACCAGAATAAAATGTCGAAAAATGCCTTAGTTTCTTTTAAAGGAACCAAGAATATTAATACGGAAATCCAGCTAACAGGCTCGAAAAGCGAATGCAATAGAGCCCTAATCATTAGCGCTTTAAGCAACAAACTGGTTAAGGTAGATAATTTATCCAATGCAGCAGATACTGTTACACTTGATGGGATTTTAAATTCCTTGAGGGAAGACTCCGAACTCAAGAATGAAGACTCACGACTGGTAGACGTTGGCCCTGCTGGAACAGCGATGCGTTTTCTCTCTGCTTACTTATCGGCAAAAAACGGAAATTTCCTGCTAACTGGAACCGAACGCATGAAAAAACGCCCGATTGGTATTTTAGCAGAGGCGCTAAAAACCATTGGTGCCGATATTTCTTATGCTGAATCGGATGGTTTTCCGCCTTTAAACATCAATGGTCCTTTAAATCAGAAAACCGCAGAAGTGAAGATCAAAGGTGATATTAGCAGTCAGTATATTTCTGCATTACTGATGATTGCGCCTATCCTACCTAAAGGGTTAACCTTAGAAATTGAAGGTGAACTTACATCCAGACCTTATGTAGACATGACTTTAGATATGCTTGCAGAAGTGGGCATTAAACATACCTGGAATGAAAATTCAATCAGTATTGAGCCGCAAGCTTTTAAAGCAGGAACCCTTGTTGTTGAACCAGACTGGAGCGCTGCATCTTACTGGTACGGCATTGCGGCTTTGGCAGATGAAGCTGAAATCAGTTTACCCGCATTGAAAGAAAAAAGCCTTCAAGGTGATAGCCAGATTCAAAAAATCATGAAGATTTTTGGTGTTGCTACCAGTAAAACAGAAACAGGAATTTCAATCATCAATTTAGGTTTATCCTTAGATACTGATCAAGTATTAGATTTAAAAACCTGTCCTGATTTAGCACAGACTATTATTGTCATTGCAGCTGCATTGGGAAAAAATATGTCTTTAACAGGTTTAGAAACTCTTAAAATTAAAGAAACTGATCGCATTGCTGCTTTACAAAATGAATTAGCCAAAATTGGCGTAACGTTAACAGAAAATAATCTGGTGTATACGCTAAATACAGATAAGCTTCATTTCCCTGAAAAAATGACTGTCGCTACTTATGAAGATCACCGAATGGCCATGGCTTTTGCGCCACTTGCACTCTTGATTAACGAAGTGGAGATTGAAGACATGCAGGTAGTAGAAAAATCTTATCCTCATTTCTGGGAAGATCTGAAAAAGGCAGGGTTTGATGTTAGTGTTCATTAGCTAGTATCGGGTATCAAGTAGCAAGACTAAAAATCGTAAATCTAAAATCACCAATCTAAAATAAAAATGGCAGGTAACTCATTCGGGCAACTTTTTCGCATTACCACTTTTGGCGAATCTCATGGCGTAGCCATTGGCGTAATTATTGATGGCTGTCCGGCGCAATTGGATCTGGATCTGGATTTTATTCAGTCAGAATTGGATAAACGCAAACCTGGTCAATCTAAGATTACCACCCAAAGAAAGGAAAGCGATACTGTTCAGATTTTATCTGGCATTTTCGAAGGGAAAAGTACTGGAACACCAATAGCATTATTGATTCCTAATGAAGACCAGCGATCAAAAGATTATGGTCATAATGTCGATGTTTACCGTCCAAGTCATGCCGATTATGTTTACGATGCCAAATACGGTATCCGCGACCATCGTGGCGGCGGACGTTCATCAGCCCGTGAAACAGCTGCACGTGTTGCTGCAGGTGCCATTGCCAAATTATTTTTAAAGCAACAAGGCATTGAGATTTTTGCCCATGTTACTTCCGTAGGAACCATTGAAGCTCCAAATTTAGAAAGCAATGATTTATCAGCTTTGCTAAATATCAGAGAAGAAAACATTGTTCGCTGTGCTGATCCCGCTACCGCTCATGAAATGATTGAGTTTATTGATGCCATCCGAAAAGATGGTGATACCGTAGGTGGTAAAATCAGCTGTGTAATTAAAGGTTGCCCTGCCGGTTTAGGCGAGCCTGTTTTTGATAAATTACATGCGGATTTGGGCAAAGCCATGTTGAGTATTAATGCCGTTCATGGTTTCGAATATGGTTCTGGCTTTGCCGGAAGTGAGTTAAGAGGTTCGCAACATAATGATATTCCTCAACCGAAAGCTGCTGATTTAAAAGTTTTTAAAACGACTACCAATTTTGCCGGTGGCATCTTAGGAGGCATTTCAAACGGAATGGACATTACTTTTAAAGTTGCTTTTAAACCTGTTGCTACCATTATGCATAATCAGCAAACCATTAATGCGGCAGGAGAAGTTTCAGAAATTAAAGGTAAAGGTCGCCATGATCCTTGTGTGGTACCAAGAGCAGTGGTCATTGTAGAAGCCATGGCTGCTTTGGTTTTAGCTGATCAGTTTTTAAGAAATAAGGCAAGTGTTATCTAATATTAAGTCATCATGGTAAGGTATGAAGCAATTTATTTAGTGAGAGAATTGCTTAATACCTTGCAATGACGGTCATTTTAATTTGTAATTAACAAACTATGAAAATCCTCCCTATCCTATTTCTTTTCATCAGTTTAAATACTTTCGCTCAATCTTATACCGAGCAAATTGCCAAACACCGTGAGGCATATAAACAAGATTTTCTAAAGGATAATCATTCGCCTTTGAAGGAAGCAGATTTACAACACCTGCACTTCTATAATATAGATAGCAGCTACAAAATCATAGCAAAAGTAGATATTTTAAAAAACGAAAAGATTTTTAAAATGCCCACCTACGATGGTACCAGCAAAGAATTTTATCGTTATGCAAAAATTAGTTTCAATTTAAATGGAACGTCAGTCACCATGACGCTCTATAAAAATGTAGCACTCTCCACAAATCCGGCTTACAAAGATTTACTCTTTTTACCATTTACAGATCAAACAAACCAAAAAGAAACCTATGGCGGTGGCCGATATATTGATTTAAGAGAAAAGGATATCAAAGACCATCAAATTGAAGTCGATTTTAATAAAGCTTATAACCCATATTGTGCGTATAGCGATGGTTATCGATGTCCTGTACCGCCAGAAGAAAATGATCTTCAAGTAGAAGTCAAAGCAGGTGAAAAATTATATTCGGGTGAAAAAAAGCACAAGAGTTAAAACGCTCAGGTTTTATACAGTGAACTTTTTTCACTCATCAATCAATTACATCATTAACAAACATTTAATAAATAATATAATTTCTAAATTCCACACAGATATTGCGAATTTGAATTATATTTAATGCTTGTTAATATGCTATCCCTGCATAATATTTGATTTAATAAACTTCCCTGAATGCGGTATAAATGTCTGATTGTTGATGACCATGAGATTGAAAGAGATGCGCTGGAAATGCATCTACGAAAAATCTCACCATTAGAAATTATAGCCGTTTGTAAAAGCGGAATTGAAGCCGCAGACATATTATCCAGAAACAGCATTGATATTGTATTTTCAGATATTGACATGCCAGAATTGTCTGGAATTGAGTTATTAAAAAGCTTCAAGAATCATCCTCTCTTTATATTTATTACTGCCCATGGCAAATATGCTGCTGAAAGCTATGAGGTAGATGCCATTGATTTTATTGTAAAGCCTGCAACTTTTGAAAGGGTGCTAAAGTCTGCGAACAAGGCAATAGAATACCTCGAATTAAAAAAGCAGGTGAGTCATGTAACCGAAAATGTTTACAAGGCCCCAACCAATCAAGACGATCATTTCTTTTTTAAGGAGACCAAAGGCATCACGAAGCTCAAATATGATGATGTGATTTACATTGAAAGTATGGGCGATTTCTCTAAAATATTTACCAGAAATGATATGCATATTATTCTGGTGAGTTTGAAAAATTTAGAAAAGCAGCTTCCGAAGAATTATTTTTCAAGGGTACATAAGCAGTATATCATTAATGTAAATCATATTGTTACATTAACCAATCATGAAGTGCATCTGAATTACGATTTTGTGGTTCCAATTAGTGCGGCCAATCGCCAGGAATTGCTTGAGCACGCCATAGATAAAAAGATCCTATCCAGATTTATTAAGTAAAAACTAATAACTGCTGGATAAAAGAAGCTAGAATTAATTTATCTAGGTAATGTAATGGTAAAAATTGTACCATTAAGATTGTTTTTACTTGCACTTATTTTACCGCCCATAAGGTCTATAAATGTTCTGCAAAGTATTAAACCTAAACCAGTTCCCTTTTCTTTTTCGGTGCCCAGGGTACTGATTCCGGCACCGTTATAACTAGTTTTATTAAAATGTGTCAATTGCTGATCACTCAGACCTATACCATTATCAGCTATGTTAATAAACAATTCATTGTCTGAGTTGGTACCGGATAAAGTGATTAACCCGTTCCTTGGCGTAAACTTAATCGCATTGCTGATCAGGTTACGAAGAATTAGCGAAAGCATGTTGGCATCTGCTTTAACGAACATATCTGGGTTAGTATTATTTTCTATTTCGATGTTTTTTGCATCTGCATGATGGAGCACAGCATTCATCACCTCATTAAGCAACTGATGAATATTTAAGGTCTCCATATCAGGATAGAATCCCTGCATCTGACTGGCTGCCCAATTTAAAAGATTCTCCATCATCGCTGAAGTGTAACTGAGATTATGCTTTAATGTAGCGGCATATCTGCTGAGTTTTTCCTGATCAATATTCCCATTTTCCAATAACTGAATAAAGGAAATTAATGCGTTCACTGGCGTACGCATGTCATGACTCACAACACTGAAAATCTTATCTTTAACCCTGTTCAATTGCTCCAGTTCTTGCCTCTGTTGGTTAATGACCTTATTTAACAGCTTGGTTTTACGCTGATTATAATAGATGATGCCAGCGATAAAAAGCACAAGTGCAAGGCCAATGGAGAGAAAAATTTTGATTCGCCAGTCGAATTTAATTTGTTGCTCTTGTTTTGATATTTGCTTATCCCTAAGAGAGGTTTCGTATTTAGCCTGAAGTTTGGCACGTTCAAATTTACCAGACTGATTTTTTTGGGCAATTTCCAGATCTAACTGCTTTTTTAAAAAAGTAAGGCGCTGTAAACTTTTTTCCTGGTTACTCAAAGCCAGTTGTTGTTGTTTTAAATAGAGCTCTTGTTGCTGCTGATTGGCCAGAAGCACCTGTTTTTGTAATTCTATTCCAGTGATTTTTTGCTTATAGCGATAGTCTTTCTCTTTGAAATCAAAATCAATTTGCATCTGTCTCCTGGTAATTTCCTTTTCCTTATCTTCATTAAAAATCTGATCTCTCAGCGCAACATATTGTTTATAAAAGCTAAGCGATTGGTTATAGTCTTTTAATTCGCTATAAGAATCGCTCAAGCCAAGTGCCGCATTTCTTTTCAGTTCAATAAGATTATTTTCATCAGCCATTTTGTAGCTATCATTAAATAGCGCCAAAGCATTTGTATGATCATTCTGCTTTTGGTAAAACTTACCCAAGGCATAGAGGCAATCTACATAACTTGATTTATCATCAAGATTTTTACTGATCTGAATGGCTTTTTGATAGGTACTTAAGGCCAGGTCTTTTTTACCCATTGTATCATAAACATCTCCCATACTCTTCCTTACGGATGACATAATGCTTTCATCATTTAAGTAATCTGCTACTTTTAATGATTTTTGATAGTATTGTAAAGCCACGTTTAAACGATCTTTCGGAAGAATACCCATTTTTTCCAAATCCGAAGGATCGGCTTCATAATATGCAGTTCCGATCAATTCATTAACAACTGCTACCCCTCTCGACTGTGCGTTCTCATTGGCGAAGATTTTTAGTGCCATATTCAGGTAAACAAGTGATTGGCTATGGTCTCCAAGACTCTGGTATACAGCAGAAAGATTGGTATAGCAACTTGCCAGATCAGATTCATCGCCCAGTTTTTCGTAAATGGCAATTGCTTTTTGATTGACTTCAAGACACTTTGCATAATCTGGAATTGCAGTATATAAAGCGCCTAAGTTTAAATAGGTTCCGCCAACCATATCCAGATTTTTGGCCAGTTCAAATTCAGTAATCGCCAGATAATAGTATTTTTCTGATTTTACAAAAATAGTTTTGCCATGATAAAATTTTGCCCGGCGATATAAAGCAAAGCCTGAAATATTCCGTAATTTTAACTTTTGAGCCAGAGCAACGGTTTTATCCACATATTCTTCAAACTTATTGGCATCTTTTAATTTCAAATAACCTTTATAGATCTGTTCAAGTAACATTACCTTAACAGAATCTTGTTGTGGGTGCAATTGATTGAGCGCTAATAAACTATCTACTTTTTGAGATTGATTATTCTTTTGCGCATACGCTTCCTGGTGGAAAAGGAAAGTGAAAATCAAAGAAAAGAAAATACATTGCTTCCCGTACCGCAAGCAGGAATATACCCAATCAGCAAACAAATTTTCCAAATCTTAAATATTAAAATAATGGAAAGAGTTGGGAACAGGCACAATTGTACCGGCTTTATCACTTAAAGCAATTACATGAAACATAATGGGATGATAATAGATAACCTCACCTAAGTTATCTATTTTACCATTAAATTTAAAAGATTTTTAATATTTTAAATTGAGCTTGGATTTATGGGATATTATAAAAGACCATCCGCCAGTGCAATATTAATAAATTGCTGGAAACTGCACTGGATTGGTATCGTGCATCATTTCGTAAATGGTTTCAATAATATCATCAACAGAAGGCTTACTAAAATAATCGCCATCAGATCCAAACGGCGGACGATGTGCCTTGGCAGATAGTGTTCTGGGTTTTCCATCTAAGGTAAAATACCCGTTTTGATCTTCCAGTACCTTTTGCAAAATATAAGCTGAAGCACCTCCCGGAACGTCTTCATCAACAACCAGGAGTTTATTGGTTTTAGCCAGTGAGCTTGCGCAAACTTTATTCAGATCGAACGGTAGAAGAGTTTGAGGATCAACAATCTCTACCGAAATACCAAAATTAGCCAACTCTTCCGCTGCTTCCTGCACCAGTCTTAAAGTTGATCCATATGATACTACAGTAATATCTGAACCTTCTTCCAATACCTCTGCCTTTCCAAGTGGTACGGTAAAATCGCCAATGTTATTAGGTAATTTTTCTTTTAAGCGATAGCCATTCAGGCATTCGATTACAACTGCAGGTTCATCAGCCCTGAAAAGCGTATTGTACATTCCGGCGGCCTGGGTCATATTTCGTGGCACACACAAATGCATGCCTCTTAAAGAACCTAGTAACATACTGATGGGTGAACCTGAATGCCACACCCCCTCTAAACGATGTCCTCTTGTTCTAACAATAACAGGGGCTTTCTGAATACCTTTGGTTCGGTATGATAGGGAAGCTAAATCATCGCTCAGCACATTTAAGGCAAAGATCAGGTAATCTAAATATTGAATTTCAGCGATAGGTTTTAAGCCCCGCATAGCAAGGCCAATTCCTTGCCCCATGATGGTCATTTCCCTAATACCCGTATCCGTTACCCTTAGTTCACCAAATCTGGCCTGCAAACCTGCAAAACCTTGATTAACATCGCCTATATTCCCTAAGTCTTCTCCAAAAGCCACCAAACGCTGATCACGGGCAAAATTCTCATTAAAACAAGCATTAAGTACTTCTCTCCCATCCACCATTTTAGAAAGCTCATCATATTCAGCATCAACCACGTCAATTTTATCTGGACTTTCTACCCCATCGGTATGAAGTTTTGAATTATAACGGTCATAACTTAATGCTTTCTGATCCTGATACCATGCTAATAGTGCTATCCTTTCTTCAGTATCAAACTTAGCTGATAAGCGAATGGCTTTACGGGCTGCACTAAATACTTCTCGGCGCTGTGCATCTGCAGTTGCCGCTAACTGTGCGGCTATTTTAGCTAATTCAGGTTGGTGTTTAGCCAATTTTCCTATTAAATCAATTACTGTTTTCTGCTCTGGCTTGATGCTATCTAAAAACTCATTCCAGGCTTCTTTTTGGGCATTACGTACAAAAACTTTAGCTATTTTCTCTACTTCCGTAATTTCTTCTTCCGTAGCAATTGCTGAATCTAACATCCACTCCCGCATCTTAAGCAAGCAATCGTATTCACTTTCCCAAGTGAGGCGGTCTTTAGATTTATACCTTTCGTGTGAGCCAGAAGTAGAATGCCCTTGCGGTTGTGTAAGCTCTGTTACATGAATCATTACAGGGACATGTTCTTCTCTGCAAACCGCTATGGCTTTTTCATAAACTTCACACAAGGCAGGGTAATCCCAACCTTTTACTTTATAAATTTCATATCCGGGCTGATCAGCGTTACGCTGAAAACCCTTTAAAACTTCAGAAATATCTTCTTTAGTGGTTTGGTATTTTGCAGGCACGGAAATTCCATAAGCATCATCCCAAATGGATATAGCCATTGGAATCTGCAACACGCCAGCAGCATTTATCGCTTCAAAAAAAACACCTTCAGAAGTGGAGGCATTACCAATGGTACCAAAAGCCACCTCATTACCATTAACGGAAAAATGCTTGAGGTAATCAAGTTCCTTATTGTTTCTAAATAGCTTCGAAGCGTAAGCCAAGCCAACCAAACGAGCCATTTGGCCTCCTGTTGGAGAGATATCAGAAGAGCAGTTTTTGATTTTCGTCAGGTCATTCCAGGTCCCATCTTCATTAACCGATTTGGTTGCGAAATGACAGTTCATTTGTCGACCGCCAGAAAAAGGATCGGCCCCATTTGTAGGATTAGCGTATAGCTGCGCAAAGAATTCCTTAATAGTTGATATGCCTGTTGCAAATGCGAAAGTTTGATCCCTATAGTAACCAGAACGCCAGTCGCCATTTTTAAAAGCCTTAGCCATAGCCACTTGAGGAACTTCTTTACCATCTCCAAAAATGCCAAATTTAGCCTTTCCTGTTAACACCTCTCTGCGACCTAATACACTAGCTTGTCTGCTTTCGTATGCGATCTTATAATCATTCATTACGATTGTTTTAAAATCGTTAAATGTTAATTCAGAATTGTCAATAGAATTGGTTATAAATTTTTCATTCTGCATCATAATCAAATATTGGTTCTGGCAAATATATGCAAAATTAAAAGCTTGCCTTAATCTTCAATTGTAAAATTATATATGGACGGAGAAAATATAATTGGAATAGTTTTTGTTTTGATACATAATTGTTAAATTTGTTTTAAGCATTTTTAAAAAAAATAATTTCTCACATAACATGAAAAAAATCTTAGTATTATTCGCCTTCGTTTTGGGTTTCGGCGTGATTGCCAATGCGCAGTCAAAACCTGCAGACTTTAAGTTTGAATCAGAAACTCACGATTTCGGTAAAATTCCGATGGGTAAGCCAGTTACATATGATTTCAAATACACCAATGTTGGTGAAGAACCATTAATTATTACCAAGGCAGAAGCCAGTTGTGGTTGTACTGTTCCAAAATACACTTCTACACCAATTAAAAAAGGTGAAACTGGTGTAATTTCAGTAACCTTTAATGCAGCTGCAGGTCCATCTGCATTTTCTAAAGCAGTAACTTTAACTTCAAATGCAAAAACACCTGTAAAAGTTCTTTACATTAAAGGTGAAACAGTTGCAGCAAGTTCAAAATAATTTTTCTAGAAATAATATTTGCAAAGTCCCGATAATCATCGGGACTTTTTTATTTTTGTGCCATGCCAAAGATTTCACTAAAGGGTGAGCAAATGCCAGCTTCGCCAATCAGAAAGTTAACGCCATATGCTGATCAAGCAAAAAAAGATGGTAAAAAAGTTTACCACTTAAATATCGGTCAGCCAGATATTGAAACACCTGAAGGGATGCTCAATGCCATAAAGAATATTGATTTTAATGTTTGGGCCTATACACCATCCGAAGGAACGCTTGCCTACCGCTTAAAACTTGCAGAATATTATAATAAATTAGGTTATAACATCACACCAGAAGACATTTTAGTAACTGTTGGAGGCTCAGAAGCAATTACAATTGCCATGCAAACTTGTGTGAATGAAGGTGATGAAATCATTATTCCAGAGCCTTTTTATGCCAATTACAATGGTTTTGCCTGCATGAGTAATGTGGTGGTGAAACCTATCTTATCTGTTATTGAAAATGGATTTGCCTTACCTCCTATTGCCGAGTTCGAAAAACTGATCACCGAAAAAACGAAGGCTATTATTATTTGTAATCCAAATAACCCTACGGGCTATCTCTATTCAAGAGAAGAATTAGAAGCATTAAAAACACTTTGCAAAAAATATGATTTGTTTTTATTTTCTGACGAGGCTTACCGCGAATTTTGTTACGACGGAAGGGAATTTATTTCACCTATGCATTTAGATGGATTGGAGGAAAATGTAGTGATTATGGATACTGTTTCTAAGCGTTACAGTGCTTGTGGTGCACGCTTAGGTTGTTTAATCACCAAAAACAAAGCAGTTATTGCTTCCGGATTAAAATTTGCCCAAGCCAGGTTAAGTCCGGGTATGGTTGAACAAATAGCTGGTGCAGCTGCTGTAGATACGCCAGATAGTTATTTCGAAAAGGTAAATCAAGAATATACCTTACGCCGGGATACTTTAGTAGGTCGGTTGAATCAGATTGAAGGCGTTTTTTGTCCTAATCCGGGAGGCGCTTTTTATGTGGTTGCAAAATTCCCAATTGATGATGCGGATCAATTTTGCCAATGGATATTAGAAGAATTTACACATGAGAACCAAACGGTGATGATGGCACCGGCTACGGGATTCTATTCAACAAAGGGATCTGGAAAACAAGAAGTGCGTATGGCTTATGTACTGAACACCACAGATTTGAATACTGCAATGGACTGTTTAGAAATTGCTTTAAAACAATATCCAGGAAGAACAATCTAACTTGCAGTTTTTAATTTGCAGTTAATTATTCCTGACACCGCTTTTAGAATAAATGCCAGATATGAGTTTACAGCTATATTTGGCATTTTTTTTGTACATTTGTGATTCAGTTTCGATTTGAGATTTGAGATTTGAGACATAAAAACTGGGGCCGTTCTTGGATTTGACAGGGTGGCGAAGGTTATGTTAGCATGCAGTGCGTTGTTCGGAGAGCACTTAAAGTGAACGATCACATTTTAGTTGGCGAAAACACTTACGCCTTAGCTGCCTAATTTAGAATTAGATAGCTTTTGCCCCTCTAACTGTTGCATTGTTGGGTTAGAAACCGGGGCATCGAAACAACAAAGCTGGCTTTAAGGAGATGCGACTTAAAGTGAGATCAAGTATCTAAGGTGATAGACAAGGTCGGTTTTCAGCCCGTTTATCATTCGAAAATTAATTGAAAAATAAGCATGTAGAAGGTATAATTTATCTCACAACTGGACAAGGGTTCGACTCCCTTCGGCTCCACTTGAAGGGATTGGTCGAACACCAATCCCTTTATTTTTTCAAAATATTTATAATCAATATTTTAGTTTGTCTATATTTTTTTAATAAGTTTGATTTCAACCCAAAAACCAAATTAATTTGGTGCTTTAATATGCAGTTTTGTTGGGGTTCGAACCCTATTAAATTATTCAAAGCTTATTCTTTTTCTGCTTCTGTTTCAAGCTGGATTTTTCTGTAGATTTTCTTTTTTGTGTTGGGAGAATTAGACTTTGCTTGAATCTTCTCACTTTTAGATCAATGCCCCTATATTGATTTAAACAAATTGTTAAGGGATTACGACCTTCTAAACCACAAAATCAGATTACTGGAACTATTCATTATATCTAATTAAATATTTAGGTATTGCGACACAATGTATATCATAATTATAGCTCTTGTAAACGATGTCTTGTCTAAAAGTTTTTAGAACAGTTTCGCAGGCGGGATAAAACCAGTAACTGAGTGTCGCAAAAATCAAGTAAAGATATTTCCTCTGCCAATAATATCCCATCTTCACAGACATCATCAAACTTTCCGCCTCCTAGCGTATAACTTCCTAATGCAAATAATAAACCTACATGTAAGAATTGTTTCCATGGAACTTTGTAGTAAGTTAGAGTTGATTAAATTTGTTCGAGTCTGCAAATATAGAGAACATGAGAATTCGTATTTTTATCAGTACAATTTGAACTGCTATAGATTATAAAAAAATGAGATCAATCCGACCAGTTAGAACATATCATTTTCTACCTTATAAATACGGTTTAGAATTGCTATTGGATATCGGGCATATTGAAAAGTTGAAAAATTATGTATTAGACAGCACATTACATCAAGTTAGTTTTTACGAGATCATTTTTATCCAGGATGGATCGGGAGCGTTTACGTTGGATGAAAACAAAATGTCGATAGCCCCACGAGCAATCATTTTCATCAGCCCCGGGCAAATTCGCCGATGGGAAATTGAGGAGAAGGTAAAAGGTTACACCCTATTCTTTGACAAAGATTTTCTACATCAGTTTTTTTCGGATGAACTATTTCTATACCGGCTTCAATACTTTCATCAGTATCTACATCCTGCCGAAATGCATATAGCTGAAAGATCATTCGGGAAATGTCTGGAACTCTTACAGGAAATTGAGCACGAGTTTGAACAGATCCAGAATGATAGCGATCATTTGATCAGAGCGATCTTGTATCAGCTTCTTATTGTCCTCAATCGTTATTATGCAGATGTTTACAAAGCTCAGCGGGATACGTATATTCATCCCGACTTCTATAGATTCCGGTCTTTACTGGAAAAGAAATTTATACAAGACCAGACTGTTGAAGCCTATAGTAAAATGCTTAACATCAGCTCAGGATTTCTTAATAAAATTTGCAGGCAATTCAGCGGATTATCAGCGCAGCAAATGATTCATTATAAGTTAATTTCAGAAATAAAGAAACAACTGCGTCAAAACAAATCCTCCAAAGAGATTTGCTACCAATTTGGGTTCTCAGATCAATCTAATTTCAACCGTTTCTTCAAAAAATTCACCCAAATAACGCCTCATCAGTATCGGAAAAAATATAAATGACCATTTTAAACATAAAATGACCTTTTTTCAGTGTTTCAATATTCTCAATTTTACAAAAAAATGGAATATGATAAAATATACTATACTTTGCCTTTTATTCGTCGTTTTAAATCTACTTCGGCTAAAGGCAGAACAAATATATCTAAATCCCCAGGCGGGTAACAATACCAACTCCGGATTCAAGGCCGAGCCGTTAAAGACGCTGGCTGAGGCAGCCAGGCGCGTCAACCAAAACAAAAAGCAGGAAGAAACAACGATCATTCTTTCAGAAGGTATCTATCAGATTTTTTGAAAATGAAAAACATACATACTACCGGAACTGTGACCATCGAAAAGGATCAGAGTAAACGCAATTACTTTCAATTAGCAGAAGGTTCGATAGGTTCAGGCCTAAAAAACAGGTCTTTTTAAAAAATGAAATATATTTTGATACAAACCAAATTTATTTACATGTTCATTTTGATGTGGTTACCCTGCTCACTGTTTGGGCAAACGGGGGGAAACATTGAACTTGCTGATATGTACAAAAGAGCAAAGCTTAAGACAGTAAACAGAGACATCAAGATCATTTCGAGTGACACTGGTGCTTACCTAAGGGTATCGGAAAGTAAAAAGGAAGGTATCGTATGGCTACCTTTTAAGGACTTTAAAAACGGTACGATTGAAATTCAAATGCGTGGAAAGGACGTTTTTCAAAGGAGTTTCATTGGGATAGCCTTTCACGGTGACAATGATACCACCTATGATGCTGTCTATTGTCGTCCCTTCAATTTTTTTTCATCCGATCCTATCAGGCGAATTCACGCGGTACAATACATTTCGCACCCCAATTTTACCTGGGAAAAATTGAGAAAGGAAAGAAATGCGGTCTTTGAGAAAGAGATCATCGATCCGCCCGATCCCAATGATTGGTTTACGATGAAACTTGTGGTTGACAACAGCACTATTAAAGCGTATATTAATCATGGATCCCAAGCTTCACTGATAGTTGAAAAACTCAATAATCGTACTTCAGGAAAAATAGGGCTTTTTACAGCAGATAGCAGCGGCGGAGATTTTAAAACAATTAAAATAAACCATAGAAAATAGTTGTACGAGATTTTAATATCAAATATTTCGTTTTGTCTCCTACTTCTTTCCTTCGTCAGATCTAAGGCTTAAAGATGACAAGACATCAATCCCGCACTTCGGCAATAACTGACCCATTACAGACAATTCTAAAGAACAAGCTATGAAAAGAACATTTTTACTGATTACAATTGGACTCTTATTATTTAATCTCACATTTGGTCAATCAGTGCAATATAAGCGACTTGACAGTTTAGTTGATTCTCTTTTTAAGCAAAAAATATTCAATGGAAATGTGCTGATTGCAGACAAAGGGAAAATCATATTTGAAAAAAGTTATGGCCTTGCTGATGAGAAAACCAAGCGAAAACTTAATAGCCAAACCATATTTGAGTTGGCATCGGTTTCCAAACAATTTACTGCTATGGGAATTGTTTTGTTAGAAAAACAAGGAAAACTGGACTATGACGACAAAATATCAAAATACATTCCCGAACTAGCTTTCTACGGAGACATCAGCATAAGAAATTTACTTAATCACACGGGCGGGCTTCCTGATTATATAGATTTTTTTGAAGAAAAGTGGGATAAAACAAAAATCGCTATTAATCAGGATATTGTAAATGTCTTTGCTATATACAGACCAAAAGTTATTTTTCAACCCGGCGAAAAATACCAGTACAGCGATACAGGTTATACTCTATTAGGGTTGATAATAGAAAAAGTATCAGATAAGACATTTGGTCAATTTTTGAGTGAAAACATCTTTCAACCATTAAAAATGAAAAATACGTTTATCTATAGAAGTAGATTTGAACCAAAAAAAATAGAGAATTATGCTTTGGGTTATGTTACAGATAGCTTAGGCTACAAAGTGCTGCCTAATAGTTTTGGAAAAGAATTTTACACTTATTATCTAGATGGAATTGTGGGTGACGGAACAGTAAACTCTACAACAGAGGATCTGTTAAAATGGGATAGAGCGCTTTATACCGATAAATTGATAGATTCAAAAGATAAAGAACTCATATTTAATTCTGTAAAAACAAAGGATGGAAAAGAGACTAATTATGGATTTGGGTGGTTCATAGGGAATTCGAAAAAATATGGCAAAATCGTTTATCATACCGGAGGTTGGCCAGGGTATTTAACTTATATAGAAAGGCATTTGGACAATGACAAAACTATAATAATCCTGCAAAATCATTCGAATTCAAAAATAAATTCGTTTTTACAAAAAGTAAGAATGACATTGTATAATTAATCTTAAAAAATTGAACTTCGATTGATTAGATTCATATGACTACGATCTTTACTGAAAAGCGAATAGTTTAAAAAAAAGGTGCGTTATTCAGGGAGTAGAATATCAAAAGTCATCCAGATAAAATCATGGAAGGCATTAAGACAAAAATCATTACTAAGTCAGTGTTTTTCATCTTAATACTGTAATTTTCCTCATTACATATTCTTTATAATTAGGTCCTATGGAAATGCTTTTTCCGCCAATTATAATATCATTTGAGGTAAAAGAAGCTATCTTATTCATGTTGATAATAAATGAACGATGAATCCGGAGCAGTGGTAATGTCGCGATATCCGGTTCTAAATCGCTGATCTTGTATTTTATAGTGATAGAGCTATTATCGAAAACGACAACTATATTATCCTTAAGGCTTTCTATATATAGAATATCATCTGTATTCAACCTGTGATTTCTCAACCCGGATTTTAGAAAAAGATAATTCTTTTGTGATTCTATTAAGGCGACAGAGTTATCGGGTTTAACGGACCGTAAATACCGGTCAATAGCTTTGAAAAACCGCTCGAATGTAATGGGTTTAAGAAGATAATCAATGATATCAAGATCATAGCCATCTACAGCAAATTCTCGGTACGCAGTGGTAATTATGACAGCAGGCGGATCTTTTAAACTCTTTAAAAAATCGATGCCTGTTATCTGAGGCATTTTAATGTCCAGGAACATCAGGTCTATCTGAACAGTTCTTAAGATCTCCATTGCTTTTACCGCAGTCGAGCAGGTAGCCAAAACCTCAAACGCATCTAGTTGAGCGATATGGTTTTGGATCAGTTTAATGGCAAGTGGTTCGTCATCCACTAAAAGACATTTTATTTTCATAAAGCCAAGCTAATTTGTTAAACTTCTTCTAAATCAATTTCTAATTCTACCTCATATATGTTAATTATTCTCTTTATATCGAGATTATATCTCGATGGATAGATCAGTTCAAGCTGGCGTGTGACGTTGCTTAAGCCAATTCCGTTGCCAGCTGTTTCTTCTTCTCCCACAAAACTATTAATGACTTTGAATGTAAGGCGGTTATGTTTCAAACGGAGGTCAATAGCGATAAAAGGACTACCGGCATCAACGCTTGCACCATGTTTAAACGCATTTTCCACTAAAGATAATAAGATCAGCGGCGCAATGCCGATCTCTTTTTCGGTATCGTGATCAAAGCTTATTCTTAGGCGATCGTCATATCTAAGCTTTTCCAGAATCAGATAATTTTCGATCAGCTTTATTTCGCCGGAAAGCGGAACATAAGATGTATTACACCTGTAAAGCACATAATCCAGTATCTCCGACAGACCTGCTATAGAGCCTGATGTGACCGGAGAGTTCATGAGCGATAAGGAGTAAATATTGTTCAGCGTATTGAATAAAAAATGCGGGTTAAGCTGGTTTCGTAAAGCTTTAAGCTCCGTTTCTGCCTTTTCCTTCTCTAGGGTAAGAGAACGCTGCTGAGTGACATACTGGTCGCGAATCAGTTTTACGAAAGCGAATACCCAGGCAGCAGAAAATGACAGGGCGAAGTAATGGGTCAATAATTTGGGCAGGTCAGTAAGAATTTCCCCGAGTGATTCCTGCCCGAAAGGTTGCGTTCTGATGAGCGGTTCCAAAAGGTAAATAACAACGATACGAGAGCAAGCAGAGATAACGTAAGAACCCACAACAAAATAAAGGATTACCTCTAAATAGTTCTTTGACCGCATCAATTTTGAAATAATCAGGTAGGCCAAAAAATAAGAGGCCAGCATGGTAACCGATATATAATAAATTTGACGGTATATAATGCTGTCTAATTGTTTGTATTCCTCGATATCGTACCTGTTCATAAAAAGCATTGCAACTATCAGCCAAAAGATCACGTGAGTTTGAAAACGGTGAGTCAAACTAAACTTAACTATTCTTTCAATTAATGGCATGATCAAATATAAGCTATGGAAAGGTTATCCTCATAAAAGACGACAAAACCTTTGACATCCTTCCTGGAAAGCCCGAAATCGAAGACGAAACAGAAAAAACCATTTTAATCCGGTATCTGTAATCACTTCGAACCTTTATGGCAGGGCCAAGTTTAAGGCAGAAAAATTTGTTCGATTTTCAACGAAGTTTTTTAAAATCATTCAAAATGAGAGCACCTTTAAATACAATAGCCTTGTTTATATACATTTTTATCGGTACGCAAACCTATGGTCAGCGCACGGATCAAACCCATACAACATCAAAAATTTCAATTGATAGTGTTATATTGAAAAGAATGAGCGACGCCCAACTGGTAGGCCTCGGTGCGGCCATTATTATTGATAAGCAACTGGTTTGGTCTAATGGGTATGGGTATTCTAACCGGGAAAACAAAATACCTTTTACCACATCCACAATTATGAACATCGCATCGGTTTCGAAAACAATCACAGGGGCCTGCATGATGAAAGCTGTGGAGCAAGGAAAACTTTCCCTTGATGAAGATATCAATACCTATCTGCCCTTTAAGATCCATAACCCATTTTTTCCGAAAGAGAAGATCACCTTACGTAACCTGGCTACCCATACCTCCGGCCTGAATGACAGGTTCTCTTTTTATACCTCCGACACTTTGTATGTTAACGGGAAAGATTCACAGGAAGCACTGGGCGATTTTCTGCAAAACTATTTTACACCTAGTGGCAAGTATTATTCAAAAGAAAATTTCCTCGATCATAAGCCGGGTACGTTTCGTGAGTATTCTAATCTCGGGACAGCGCTGGCCGGCTATATCGTTGAGGTACGGACAGGTAAAAAGCTGAACGACTACAGCCGTGAATTTTTATTCAAGCCATTGAAAATGGATGATACAGGCTGGTTGCTGTCCGAGATCAATCTGAAAAAGCATGCCAGGCTTTATCAGAAACAGGCGGATAGCAGTATTAAACGGATACCGCTTTACGGAATGACTACTTATCCCGATGGTGGAGTACGTACATCGGTGAATGACCTGTCCCACTTCTTTATCTGCTTGCTTAACAATGGCAAATTTCAAAACAGACAGGTTCTCCGGGACAAAACGGTGCAGGAGATGCTCCGGTTTCAATTTGATGATGCGCACAAACCTGAAAATATAGAACCAGCCAAACTGAATTCCGGCATTTTCTGGTCTACCAAGATGGGTGGAAAAAGGATCGGGCACAACGGCTCCGACTTCGGTGTAAGGACTTTCATGCTTTCTGATCTCAACAAGGAAGTTGCAGTTATCCTGTTTTTCAACACTTCGCTATTGGAAAATGACGAGGCCAAATTCTTTGATATCTACAATGAGCTTTATCAATATGGGGTTAAGATCAGGAATGCTGGTCATTAACGCAGGAGTTCTAAGCGACGAAAAGTGATCGACAAACTGTTACGTACAAAACCAACACTTCATCAAAATAAATCCGATGAAGCGTACAACCGCAATACAAGAAATATCAGAGATAGATTCATTCCCAATTTCCTGAGTGATAAAAGATTGTTAATAGGTTTCACAAAGCTTAAAAGTAACACTTCGGTCTCCGGCTCTTTTTAGTTTCGATATAATATCCAACCGATATTTCATGCGAACCATAATCGTAATTACTCAGCTTATTCAGGCTATAATCATAACCATAACCAATACGTAAGTTAGAGCGGATAAAAAATTCACTGATGAAACCAGCCGCAGCCTTACTATTCAAACCGCTCTGTAGGTTGTTTTTAGGGTAAAGTTTTACTGAGGTTCGGTAAACTGCGCCAAGCCAGAAACGCTCTTTGATTAACATAAAGGCATTTAAATCTAGAGAAGTCGGGCCATGTAAATCATCCTTAATTAAAAAAGTGGGTTTAAATACAAAATCTTCATTTAGAGGAAGTGCCATGCCTGCAGTAAGGTAGAAATGTGGTTGAACTTTTATATTAAGCGCATTATAATCGTTAAATACCGAAAGTGATTTCGCCAGAAGATTGTTAGCAGAAAAGCCAATAAAAAACTTTTCGTTAGAATAATGAACACCAGCCCTTACATCAGGCGTAGTTTGGCTGATCACTCCCGTAACGATACGATTATCACCTTCTTCAATAGCTTCTAGTAAATTACCATTTAAAGATGATTGGATTACGCCTACGCCCAAACCAAAGGCAAGTATATTCGTTTCCGTACGATCCAATTTTATCCGGTAAGCAAAGTTTGCAGATGCATTTAAGCTGCTTTGTGCACCTATTTTATCTTTGGTGATGATCATGCCAATGCCTAAACTTTCATCATTAATTGCCTCATCTGCTGAAATGGAAAGTGTTTGTGGTGCACCTCGAACACCGGTCCATTGTGCACGGGCAAAAGCCTGTAGATACAGTTCTTCTTTATAACCCGCATATGCAGGGTTAATGTACATGCCATTAAATACATATTGTCCAAACTGGGCATCCTGCTGTGCCATAAGCTTAACAGTTGATGTCATTATGATTAAAACAAAAAATATCCCTCTCCAAATGTTCATGTTTGTATTATTTTATCATATTTATCGTATTACGGTTACATAGCCTTTGTAATCTTGCCAGGCTGATGTTCCGTTCTTCACTTTAACTATATAGAAATAAGTTCCATCTGCCAGTCCTGGGGCGGTCCAATCATTTTGATAGTGATTGGATTGGTAAACCGTACTTCCCCAACGGTTAATAATGGTAACTTCATTTGATTCAAAAGATTCCAGGAGCTGAATATAAAAAGTGTCATTCTTGCCGTCCCCATTAGGCGTAAAAACATTTGGTATTTTTAACCCTGAAATCTCTTTTTGATCAGTTGATGTATTATTAGCCAGGTTGGGATCAAATTCTTTAACCGTTACCATTGCTGTATTGCTCACCATACCTGGCTGTTTAGATCTTACTTTAACTACCAGTTCGGCAAATTTTCCATTGGCCAGTAAAGGAATATTCCAGGTGATGGTTTGTTTAGATTGATCGAAGGTAGCCAGACCATCTGTAGGTTGCTCCAGGCGTTCCAATAATAAGTTTTTTGGAAGCGCATCTTTAATCTCCAGTTGAGTAGCATCATGAGCACCGTTGTTGATTACGTTTAGATAATAATCAAAAACCTGGTCGACCACTACAATTCTTGATTCTGACCGCTTGGTTATGGCTACATCGGCAACAGGTCTACGTGGCACAATTACTTCCATTTCATCAGAAATATCAGAGAAGCAACCAAGTGCATTCCATGTAGCTACTCTATAAATTCCCTCGGTTGCAGTTATAAGTGTCTGTTTATTTTGGCCTTTAACCAATACATTGTCCTTGTACCAGATATACGAAGCGGCCCCTTCCGAATTTGCACGCAAAACCACTGACGATCCTGGCGAGATCGCAATCGTTTGCCGCCCTTCGGAAGCAGTCTGACCCAACGCTGTTTGTATAAAAAACAACGTCATAGCCAATGACAGAAAGGAGAATACCCTTCGCTTCATTTAAACCTGATGTTTGAGAAAATTTAACCTTTTACCCTAGAAAGTAACCGCAGTGGCAGTACCTATAATGGTTCCTGGTGTAATGGTTGGTTTTGTTGGTTTTGCCGTAACCGTAATATCATGATCAGCAACCTGCGCACAATAGTTTTTACCACCAATTACATAACCAACTTTTAACCTGTGTTTTTTTGTTCCAACAGTAGCAGGCGCTGAAGGGGTGTAATCTTTTGATGTTGCACCGGAAATTGCCATTTCATTTGTACCATCAACAATATACCATTGGTAGGCCAAATTTGGAATATTGGTAGCGTCTGGGTTGGTAACTGAACCTACCTGTGCCAAAGGGCTTTCTAAACAAAAATTAGCAGGTGTAAAATCGACTACCAAAGGTTTAAGTACATACACCGGTATTTCCTGTAGTTCAGATTCACAGGCACCTGCTGTAGTTGATTTAGAACTTAGATAATAATAGCCGGTATTCAAATCAGCTGCTGCGATTTTATTTCCTGAAACTAAAGTAACACCTGTATTAGGCGTAGTGGTTTGAGTTGCACTGTACTTCACAATCCAGTCTTCTCCGGCTGGTGCAGCAGGTAGGGTAAGGTCTGAACCATTACAGAATAAGCTCACCCCAGGGGTGGTTGGGAGTACCTGTGCAGATACTTTTGATAATGTGCAGATGATTACGAAAATAACTGCGAGGATGGTTTTTGTAGTAGAATTTTTCATGGGGACTGATTTTTTTTTAGTTAATATTGTGATGTTGTTTGTACCAGCACATGCGGCGCTGATGGTTTTGGATTTATTTTAATGTTAAAATTAATTTGCGTACTACAACCTGCTTCATTTTTTAAGATTAGTATACCTGTATGCTCACCTACCGGAGCATTAACAGGGATATTAAAAGGAATGCTTTCAGTGGGTAAAGGTTGGCTGGTAACAGGCTCAAAGCCGGCTGTATTCCAGGTAATGCTATAAGTTATGGGATTATTTATTGGGTTAGTATAACTTAATAATGATGTAGTAAAGCCCTGGCAAATTTCGGGTTCAGCACCAAACGTTAAACCTGGCAGTGCACTTACCTCTATAATAAAATCTGTTTTTTTTTCTTCGCAACCCTTTGCGGTAGCAGTTATGGTTGCAGTACCTGAAAATGTATTATTCCAGGTCACCTGACCAGTGGCAGCATCAATAACACCAGCTGTTAAAGGCAATAGCGAATATATTATTTCAGAAGCGTTGCTTGCTGTTGCGATATAAGTATCTGTGCCAGAACCAATACAGCGTTTACTGGTTAATCCACTATTAAAAATGGGTGTGCTCACCTTTCCGTTTACTGTAATATTGCCGGTTATTGTTAATTGATTTCCGGCGCTGCTGGTTACAGTATAAATTCTTGCTGCCCCTTCTGTAGTGGGCGTACCGCTAATCGTTAATTTTTTGCTTGTACTATTATAGGTTCCGGTTATGCCATCTGGTAAGCCACTAACGCTGACATTGGTTGTACCTGCAGGGATGTCAAAAATAATATCATCCATCACTGTACCCACACAAACTATCCTATCTCCGGAACCTGTATTGGTTGTAACTGAACTCTGATCATTATTGGTTACCTGGTCAGGTTGAGTACCTGTAATGGTAGCATTATTTACATTCTGGCCTGTTTTTACCACCTTTGCGGTAATGGTTAAACTTAAACTGGCATTACTGGCCAAATCACCTATCGTCCATACCCCTGATGCAGAATCATAAGTTGTACCCTGTGGTGCTATACTTGAAACATACGTAAACCCGTTTGGCAGCAAATCAGTAACTGATACCCCATTCGCATTGCCATTACCCAGATTTTCAGCCTTAAGTGTAAATACCACATTGCTGTTTAACTCCGGGTAGGTTACATTAACCGTTTTAGTAATGGAACGGTCGATATTACAAAGTGAGATGTTTATGGGTAAAGAAGGTGCGCTGATACCACATTCTAGCTGCGTAGTTACACTGTAATTTCCAGATGATGTGGCAACATATGTATTGCTGGTCGCTCCATTAATAAGTTCGCCATTCAGATACCATTGATACGGACCTGCATTTGCTTTAACAGTTAGTGTTGCAGTAGTACAATCTGTCTGACTAATGGTAGGTTGTTCTGCTTTTTCAGGGAAACGAGAAATAAAGTTGGACATCGAAAAGGCATTACTTTGCTGTACCATCGAAACTGTTAATCTGCTTGCACTATTAATTATAATTGTAGCTGGCGCTCCAATATCAGTACGCGTAAAGCTCAATAAAGATAAGCCAGTATTGCCTAATGCTTTACGTTTAGCTATGCCGGTTATAGTTTCTATGTCTCTATTATTGTAAGGAGGATTGCCATTTGTAGTCAGAAAAATTTTATCTGTGCTGCCGGTAATAACATAACCAAAATACTCCAGGTTATTAGTTTGATTATAAGCCGTAAATTTGGTGGTTTCCACCTTTTTAGATCCAGAACAACTTGATATCGGAACTAATGTAGCCACATCTACTTCACAACCTTGGCCACCTGAAGCACCTGCCGTACCCGAAAAAACGCCAATGTTTTTAGTTGCAGAAATATAGGTAGAAGAATATCTACCGGTATTTTTTGCTGGATCATATGCTGCATTCAGATAACCATGGTTAAAGGTTTGCTTATCTCCCGCCTGGGCTAAAGTGTATGTTGTTACCTCCTTCTGAATACCATTTTGATCAAAATTTATAACCGTGATGCTGGTATTTGCTTCAGTTGCGATTACTGTAGTTTGCTCAGCATTCATATTACCTTCACCCCTAACCACTACATATTCTTTACCTAACGAAGCAATCGGTGGAATAGGATTATACGCACCATCACCACAGCCTCCCGGAGCATCCAGATCTGCCGAAGTATTCATTACGGTAGATTGTGAAGATTCTACTAACGTTCCGATAGGTGCATTAAACAAATAACTTTGTCCGGCATTTAATGTAGTCTTAGCTACACCTCCTATTTTAACAATGGTATTATTTTGGATAGCCATGATGCTATAGATCGGCGGGTGTGCAGAACCTGCCAGATTCCCATCCCGATAATAACCTACCCGAAAAGATGTTCCTATTGCTGCATCGCCAAAACTAAAAAGTGATGCATTCCCTTTAATATCTGCATCATTACCATCGGTTCCTAAATTATCAGAAGCTACATTTCTCAAATTCACCGAGATTGTTCCCGTAGCTTTTACAATTAGTCCTGCTGCGTTAATTATGGTATTCAGTTGGTATGCAGGCACATCTTTGGGTAACCCGTTAAAGCGCTGTACATAAGGAGTTCCCTGCGTGCAGGTGAAATTAAATAATACTGTACCATCACTTTTAGAAATGGTTCCTGTAACGGTTCCACTTTCTGATGCAATGACAATCTCATTCGCCTTGCTCCAGTATTGCCAGGGTGCAGGGGCAATATAATGTAGGGAATAAATGGGTGGAGATAAATTTTTTCTACTATCTAAGGTTACAGAAGGAGATAAAGCAGGTAAACGATTTAAGCTGAAATCTGTTTTGGTTTTACATTGCACAACAGTAACATTTACCGCACCAAGCAATATAAATCCCATTAAACAGTTAAATAAAAACAGTAGTAAAGCTTTAATCATACACAAACCATTAGAAAGCCCATTATGCGCCTAACATGGTTCTGAAATTGATTAAAAATGTGTGACACACTCTAACCAATTTTACACAATCAGGTCGATAACCTTTTCAGCGGTATCAACCTACTTACGTAAATGAAAAATGTATGGTTTTTGGGGATCTTAAGAGCGAATGTAAATAAAAATTATGCAGTAAAATATACCAACAATATTAATTTTAATGCACCTGGAAGCGGTTTAAAGCCAATTTTAAGCAAAACAAAACCGACTGTATTTCTACTGATACGCAAATCATCAAAAAAATATTTCAATTTTTCTGATTTTTGAATTTCGTCTTTTTTTAAATGTCTTTTATTGAGGTTTTTAAATATTTTCTGTATCTTAAATTTATATTCAAATTTTCTTTTTAAGTTTTTTATAAAAAAAAATATTCTTTTTTTAATCAGCATGATTCTGCCACAACTGTATGTTTAAAAAGGACTAAGTCTAGTTGTTCCAAAGCATTCATTATCCACATATCCGTATTCACGAAGCTAGCTTTCCCTACCCTTCAAAACCAGACTAATCCGGCTTTTCATTATTATAGATTTTCGTTACTTCATCTGCGCTTAAAGCCTTATTGTAGTACCTGATATCATCCATAGATCCTTTAAAAAAAGCGGCGCTGGAGAAATAAAACGGACTGGTTTTATCTGTAAAACTTAATATTCCTTTAGGGAGAATTTGCCCGATTGCTAAATTTACAGGACTAGTCAGTGTAGAAGCAGTACCCGCAGCACTTTCAGATCGTGTTTGCACACCATCTACATAAAAGGTAATTGCGCCATTGCCTGCTGTAACCACCGCATGGTGCCAGGCGCCTACCTCCATTTTTCCTGGATTACTGTCCCGATCATAAGTTGCAGCCGGGGTTTTCAGTGTCATAAACAGAAAATTATCAGATTGAAGCTGAAATTTAAAACCATTCCATTTATTCAAAGACAGTAGATAATTATCGGCAAAAGCTTCTTTAACATTAATCCAGAGGCTGATACTGAGTATCTGCGGATTAAGTGCTGCACTATAAGGAACCTCAATATATGCACCCTGATCAAAAGCGTAAGCATTGCCTGCCTGTCCAAAGCGATCAGTTGTAGCCGTTGGCAAAACTCCACCATCACGGTGATTATCAGCTGTACCGATAATTCCCGTCATTAATGTTCCATCATGGCCATTGCCAGTAGCATCTGCTGCATTACCATTAAAAAGCCATTTAGCAACCAGATTTGATGCGGCAACTTCTTCAATTTTTCTGGCACCAAAAGCAGTAGCCGACCGCCTTAAATTGGCTAAAGCATTATTAACTTCTTCCTGGGTGTAGGCTCCTGAGCTTACTGCACCGGCCAGATCCAGAGCAGATTTAAGCTGTACCCGTGCTTGTTTAGGGTACTGACCAATATCATGCCCCTCTGCACTTTGAGTATACAATTGCTTTACAGAATCAGTAAGTTGCGTGAGACTTGATTTATTGGATGCATAATCTGGCAGATGAGCATCATCTTTACAGGATACAAAAATGACGAGGGCCAGTAACAGGCAAAACGGGTATTTCAATGATGATTTATAATTTTTAATATTCATTTTAATAGTGTTATAGTTTACCGTTAGCATTTAATTCCGTTTGAGGAATTGGAAAAAACCGGTTATTTGTATAATTAAAATTCGGTGATCCGGGCTTCATTGCAGCATCGGCATAGGCCTGACCATAACGGATGACATCAAAGAAACGCTGAAACTCCAAGGCAAGTTCTGAGCGTCTTTCCCTACGGATTATTTCTCTCAAATCTGATTGATTAACCACCGATACCGGAGCAAGCAGACCAGCCGGAGGCGTACCATCATAATTTTTTCTCGCCCTTTCCCGCACCTTATTTAATGGTACCAATGCTGAAGCAGATTGACCAGATTCATTAAGAGCCTCTGCTTTAATGAGCAACAAATCAGCAAAACGCAACGCTTCATAATTCAGATTGCCATCGTTTTTAGTGGTGGTGGGTACTTCACTAACAGGCTGAATGTGTTTTTTTGAGAGATAACCTGTGCTGCTCCATGAAGGATCAAAAGTACTATCATAATAAGGTTTGCCTGCCCTGGCAATGGTAAGATCGAGCCGTGGATCATTCGCTTCAAAATTATTCACCAGACTTTGCGTAGGAAAAAAAGTACCTGCACCATTTAAAGCACGTGGTGCAAACCAGTAATTCAAAGAATTTCCCTGTGAAGGTTGTGCCCCGCGAACATGCCACACCGAAAATATGGCCTCACTATTGGTTTTGGCAGATGCATTGAAATTATCTGCAAAGCGCTCAGTTAAGGCATAACCTAAAGCCTCTACTTGCTCACTGTATTGAATGGCCTGGGCATATTTTTGTTGAAAAAGAGCTGCCTTTGCCAATAAAGCCAATGCAGCTCCTTTGGTTGCCCTCCCCTGATCCGTATTGGATTCCCATTTTTGCGGCAAACCAGCGGCAGCTTCCGTCAGGTCTTTTTCAATCTGGGTGTATACCTGTGCCTGTGTTGAAGCAGCCAGTGCAGCATCTGCCAATGTAATCACTTTCAAACGCAGTGGAATATTTCCATAAAAATTAGTCAGCATGAAATAATAGTATGCCCTCAGAAATTTAGCCTGTGAGAGCAATTGTATTCTGGCTGTTTCCGTAACATTGGTATTATCAGCCCTAAGCCCGTCTGTAATTACGTTGCAACGATTAATGCCATCATAATACCTCGCCCATAGAGATTGCACAGCGGCATTTCCCGGCAGAATATTATACAAATCAATAGCAGTATAGTCTGCCTGCTCACCTGCATTGCCACCAATGATCACATCATCAGTAGCCACATCGCCCAAAACCCAAACAGGATTGCTCGAGGCATCGGTAAACGTAAGCGGGATATAAGCTGCGTTAACGGCAGTTTTTGCTGTAGCTTCATTGCTAAACAGGTCTGCATCTGAATAATAACCGAGTGCTGGCTGATCTAAAAATTTCTTACAGCCTGTTACAGCAATCAGGCAAAAGGCAAAAGAAAGTATATATAATTTTTTCATCGGATTAGAAGTTAAGGTTAAGACCAAGCGTGTAAACTCTTGCAGAAGGATAGGTTCCCCAGTCAATACCAACAGCCCTTACGCCATCACCCTGACCGTTGCTACTGGTGTAAATCTCTGGATCAAGACCTGTATATTTTGTAAAGGTGAGCAGATTTTGTCCGCTCACATAGATACGCATCGATGCTATTTTCAAAGTAGAAAGTACTTTCGGACTCAAACTATAGCCGATTTGCAGATTTTTTAATCTTAAATAAGAACCATCTTCCAGAAATCGGGTTGATGGTCTTTTATTATTGGTAGAAGAAGCAGAACTCCAGGTTAGACGGGGAAATTGATTGGTACTTCCCTCTCCGTTCCAACTGCCAGTGGCCACTCTTTCGGTAATGTTAAAGGCACGATAAAAACCTTCAATATCTGTCGCTACCTGGTTATACAGCTTATTGCCATATGCGCCCTGGAAGAAAACACTCAGGTCGAACTGCTTAAACTTCAGGTTCCCGGTAAAGCCGTAAGTGAGTTTGGGGATAGGACTTCCGGCAAATTCACGGTCTTTTTCATCAATAATGCCATCGCCATTGCTATCTTTATACATCACATCACCTGGCTGAATGCCTGTACCCTGATAAGCATGTGTAAAAATATCCAGGTCATTCTGGAAAATCCCTTCCATTGGCAGCAGATAAAATGCGCCAATGGGTTGCCCTACAGCGGTAAGTGTAGCATAATATTCATTATCAATTCTTCCCCCAACAATTGGCGATCCGGCAAGCGAAAGCACTTTGTTTTTTAGGGTAGCCATATTTCCGGATACATCATAACTCCAGTTTTCAGAAATCTGATCACGATAAGAGATTTGAAGTTCAAGTCCTTGATTACGCACTTTACCTGCATTTACGTATGGACTTCCACCGCCGCCTGCACTTGGTGGCAAAGGGTTAGCGAAAAGAATATCAGCGTTATCTCTGATGAAATAATCTGCACTGAATTGAAGTTTATTATCAAAGAACCCGGCATCTAAACCGAAGTTGGTTTGCGTACTGGTTTCCCAGGTGATGTTCGCATTTCCCCTTGAGGTAAGCGAATTGCCTATTACGGGTGTTCCGCCGAAGGGATAAAAACCGACAAAAGAATTAAGTGAAGTATAAGCATAGTTACTAATTTCCTGATTACCGGTTTGCCCGATACTCGCCCTAAATTTCAACATAGAAAGCGCCTTGAAATTTTTCAGAAATGCTTCCTGATCTAATCTCCAGCCTATTGATCCGGCATAGAAATTACCATAGCGGTTTGCCGGGTTTAACCTGGAAGATCCATCTCTGCGTACGGTAAAGCTGGCCAGGTATTTATCTGCATACTGATAATCTGCACGACCAAAAAGCGAGAAAAGTGCCCACCGCGATTCATTTTCCCCATTTTGTTGTACACCTATTCCATTATCAAGGTATTGAAAATCTTCAGACTGGTTTGGAAAAATTGATCTGGAAGCTGAAAGGCCATTGGTACGGCTTTTAATATTTTCTGTTCCCGCAAGGATATTCAGTCCATGCTTTTCGCCAAACTTCAAGTTATAGGTTAAGGTATTGGTCCAGTTATAATCCAGCTGGTTCGCATTGGAACGAGCCAAACTACCTGGCGAGTTCTGCGCACGGTCTCCCCAGATTTTGAAGAACTGTTTAAAATCGGTAATCACCAATGTTCCGCCCAAAGTGGTGCGGAATTTTAGTCCTTCTATAATTTTAGCCTCTACAAATACATTCCCGAGCGCACTGTAGGCGTTGTTATTCCGGTCGAAGTTATCTGCATAACCTACGGGATTTAATCCATCGCCAAAGAAATTGGAATTTTCCGGAAGATCTACATAATCGCCATTGGCCTTAAATACAGGGGTTGCTGGTGTGCGGAAGAGGGCATAACGCATTACACTGGCACCCTGATTTCCATTTCCAAAACCATCGCCAGAGGCACCTACCTGCTTGGTTTTCGCATAGGAAAGATTCAGGTTTAATCCGGTAGAAAAGATTTTAGACAAAGTACTGTTTACCGCTGTACGCAGGTTAAACCGATCATAAGCACTATTATTGATCAGTCCATCCTGTTTATAATAATTGGCGGCAACCAGGTAATTCCCGTTTTCATTTCCACCACTTACTGAAAGGTTACTGTTATTAATGAGCGCTGGCTGAAGCACTTCTTTCTGCCAGTTTACATCAGGCAAACTTGCAGCCAGGGAAGCAGGAATTTGCGTTCGTCCATCTGCAGCGGCAGCAGCATTAAAGGCTGCAACATATTGAGGAGTATTGGCCATTTTAATTAAATCGCCATGAACCTGAACGCCCGTATATTGTGAAAGGTTAACCGTAGACTTACCCGATTTCCCTTTTTTAGTGGTAATCACTACTACCCCATTCGATGCCCTTGCGCCATAAATGGAAGCAGATGAAGCATCTTTTAAAATACTGATGCTTTCAATATCTGTTGGAGAAATCTGGTTAATACCTGAAGTGCTCGGTACGCCATCTATCACATAAAGCGGATTATTATTGTTAATGGTACCTACACCACGAATCCGTACCGCAATGCCTTCGCCAGGAGCGCCAGTGCCTTGTGTAACCGATACGCCGGCCGCTTTTCCCTGCAATACCTGATCTACACCGCCTACAGGCATGTTATCAATATCAGTCGACCTGATCTGAGAAACAGCTCCGGTAAGATCTTTCTTTTGCTGGGATGAATAACCGGTAATCACCACATCATCTAATTTCTGATTGGATGGAACTAAAGAAACTGATAATTCCATCTGGTTGCCTGGCTTTATGGTTCTGGTGGCGTAGCCAATAAACAGTACCTGAATGGTAGCATTACGGTCAGGTAAATTAATCGTAAAGCGGCCATCAGCATCAGTGGTAACTTTATTGGGCTTCCCGATTATCTGTACGATAGCTCCAGGAATGGGAACCCCTTTTTCGTCTTTTACCATACCTTTCAAAACTCTTGAAGTGGTATCAGAGATATTGGGCCGTGAAGTTTTAGTTAGTGTATTTTGACCTGCAGAAGCCGGAACGGCAGTTTTTACAGGATTGGGAGTTTGGGGAACGTTAACAGGCAGAGGTGATGTGGGTTGTACTTTTGGAACCGGATCTGGCGGAATTGGTGCTTTGGCCGTGGAATCCGGTCGCCGCTTCAATGAATCTGGAGCAGTTTGGGCTTGTGTACTGGCTGCAGCAGATAGGACAAAAAACAGGAAATACCTTGGTAACAGTAGCTTCATATAAAATTTCGGGTTAATGATCTTAATCTTACCTGCAATACAATCCAGAAGGGATAAATGTTTTAAGATAGATTTATTTTTAACGCGAAATACAGAAATAACCAAACTTAATTTCCATTATTAATATAACACGAAAAGCAACCAGGTATTTTTTTCCAGGTTGTAAAGCTTTACTTTAACTACAAATTTAATTACAAAGAGAAAGAATCATTACGATGGATGTACTAATTGGTTTATCCAACCTTCACCCCTTTCCAGAACGCTACATACCCCTTAATCTCTTTAGCGGCATCCTTTGGGTTTGGATAATACCAGGCAGCATCTTCGTTTTTTTGACCATCAACCATCAGGGTATAGTATGATGCTTCTCCTTTCCAAGGGCAAACAGTATGTTTGTTTGACGTTTGAAAAAATTCTTGTTTTAAAGAAGACGCAGGAAAATAATGATTGTTTTCAATGATGATCGTCTCATCGCTTTCTGCTAAGGTTTGATTGTTCCAGGTCGCTTTCATAATTTTTAAATCTTATAAGATCAACCGATGTATTTAAATTTTGTTTTAATAAAATGCTTAGCAGAATGAATGACTTTGGCACCTGTTTTAAATGAAAAATTATTTAGAAAGTTCATTTAGCAAACACCTATAACATTGAATATCTTTTGATTTAGGCAATGAGAATGGCAGATTATATCAGGGTACAAACTAAAGCGTCCGGATCATCATTGATGATCCGGACGCTTTAAGTTTATAAATGAGTTAATATTATTTAGACAGCATTGCAGATTGTTCTGCATGCATAATTGCCTCTGAAGCATAAGAAGCGGATTTTAGACTGGCGAAATCAGTTAGCTTTACATTTTTCATATTGCTGGCAATCATAGTGCTATGGCCTGCAGTACCATTTAATTTCAAAACTGCATCTTCTTTTACTACTGTATATAAACTGGCTGTAGTGGTTTTGATTCTGGCTGTGGCACTTTGATTGATAAACAACTGCAAGTTTTTAACATCAAAGTTATTGCTGGTAACCACCACCGATTGTCCGTAAGCTTCAATTCTTTCTAAATCTTTCAAAGTAATGTTAAGGGTTACCTGATTACTTTCTTCTGAATTGATAAATAAGGTTTTACCATCAGTTGAAATAGAAGTTTTAGCTGCATTGTAATTTTCTGTACCCTCAACACTTTGTTTTTCACCTTGTGTTAAAACAATTTTTACATTTCCGCTTACCCAGATGCGGTTTACGGTTGATAATTTAGAAATTTTTGTTTCGGATACAACTGGTTCAGCTGCAAAAGTAGAAATGGCTGATGAAGTTAATACTACTGCTGTTAATGCTGCTGCGAATAATGTTTTTGTTAAAGTTTTCATGTCTTTATGTTTAAGTTTTTTCCTTTTGTTTTTTTGATAATAAGACGCCATCACTTCAGATAAGTTGCAGGCAAAATCTGCATATTATACCAGTACAGGGAACATTCAGACAAACGCCTTAAATTTCACGACGAACCGGACGTAACCTTGAAAATTTTTGGCATTTAAAAATAAAATATGAATGAAGCAGTTGGTAAAGTAACGCGGAGTTTTCAATCAGCTCAGTATTCTACTGCTATCCTTAATGAATTTGCACCACAACATTGGTGCAATCATTTAACAATGTGGTTAAGCTAACCTAATATAGTGTAAACATACTAAGGCTATATTTGGACTTAATTGCCTTTCACATGAAATATGAGCAAGTTCAAACTGCAGATCAGGCAGCCCAAACCCATAGAAATATCCAGATGGAATTTCTCAACATCTTTAAATTTAACCAGCTGATGTTAATTTCAAAAAAGCTAAACATTCTGATGGATACTAATCTAAATAACCTGAAGCATAACATTTATACCAGGCACGAAAAATAAGTATCTCTATTTGATCTAAACATTACTGAGCAAATCTTAAGGCGCAATGAAGCAGATGACTGTTAATAAGGAGAAAAAGATAGATTTCGATTTCAGCCGTTTTCGCCTGCCTACCTATGTTACCTTATTTAAACCGCTCCTTTTTCAGGAAGGAAGTAATTATATTGCAGTTTTAGGACCTGACCTTGAAAGTGGAATAACGGGCTATGGCGATACCCCAGAAGATGCCCTAATCAACTGGAACGATAACTTAAGAGCACAAATCTATAATCTGGATTTAAAGAATGAAATCATAGATGAGATTAGAACCAAAATAGCAACTAAAAGTAAAGCTATATAAATCAGATCATTAAAGCATTCTATTTAAAAATTTTCCTCTACCAGTTTGCCATTTACTACCGCCCCGGCCACGCTACCTGTTGAAACAGCCAGAGCAACAGAGCGCATCATATTAGTATTGTCGCCACAGGCATATATACCATTGATATTGGTTTCCTGAAAAGATCCAACCTTTATGTGGCCATGTTCAGTGAGTTCACAGCCCAATGATATGGGTAGATTTGAGTGCTGCGTAAATGGTAAAGCTGCATAAAGCGCTTCAAAAGGTTTTGAAGTTCCATCAGCAAAAATTACCTGCCGAATAAATCCATCCTCATGCTCGATTGTTTTAACAGCCGTTTCGACTATTTGAATGTCATGCTGCTTTAATTTTAAGGTTTGCTCTTCCTTAAAATCTGGCTTGCCATTGGTTAGTAATGTAACCTGATCTGTAAGATTACTGACCATAGATGCTAAATGAAAACCCCTCGCACCATTCGCTAAAATTCCGGTAACCTTATCCTTAAATTCATATCCATGACAATATGGGCAATGAATTACTGAAATTCCCCAACATGCTGCGAAGCCTTTAATATCAGGCATGATATCTTTTATACCTGTTGCAAAAATTAATTTCTTTGCTTGAAAGGCTTTACCTGATTGGGTGATGATTTTAAAACCTTCATCAACTTTTTCAGCACCAGTGGCGATATCTTTCAAAAAAGACACCGTTTGATATTTCAACACCTCGGCTTTTGCTTTTTCTGAAATTTCGCTTGGTTTTTCCCCATCGTGGGTAATAAAGTTATGCGAATAAGGTGTTTGTCTGTTACAAGGTAGGCCACTATCAATAATTAAAACTTTTCTTAATGATCGCCCTAATGCCATTGCAGCTGAAAGTCCTGCATAACTTCCGCCAATAATGATTACTTCAAAATACTTTACATCTGCCATGAAATTCTGTTCTATATATGTGGTTAATGAAATGGTAAAGCTACCCACCCAGGTTTTTGTACCTGAAATGTAATTGCTCTCCTACCCGTTTCTATCTGCACTTCAAATATAGAAATAGATTTATAAACGCAACAATGATGCATTGAATTATTGCAATAATGTTGCAATATCAAAAGATATTTGATAAGGATATAAATTGTATTGACAATATTTATCTACAAAAATAAGCTTGCGGTATCTTCTTGATTTTAAAGAGAATCAGTTATACTACTTATTTCTATTTTGAGATCTGTTTGTAAGATATTGTTGTGTTTTGATATTCTCCCACATGATTAACTTATCCTCAATCTTTGAAAATGCACGAATATCACCATCCTGAGAAATAACCAGCCCTAAAGCCGTTGGATGGTTCCAGCAATATGCAATCATAGACCGGTGCCTGGTTCCATAATAACGAGGGTCATGCGCTTCGAGTGACTTTGGCGTAGCTGTTGCGGTAGAAGAAACAAAAATTTTTCTCGGCATTTTCTTGGCTCTTAACACTGCACCAAAACCATTGGTAACCATGCTCCTGTTAAAAAGCACTACCCCATCTACACAACTTTGAGAGGCAATAAAGTCTATGGCTCCCTTAATTTCATCGGCAGTTCCTTTTTTATTGTAAAATGATGCCGATTCACGAAGGTAAAGTTCTTTGCTAATGGTTCTTTTACCGGTATGCATGCCGCCTTCAATTGTATTTTCCGAAACAAAATTATCAACAGCAGCCTTTGCATGTGCAACCATTGCCAAAGTAAGTCGCTCATAATGAATCCGGTATTTCACATCAAGGTCCGCACTGTCATCTGCAAGCAGTATGGCTCCGCCATGCTGGTAATTTTGAATCTTAAGTAATAACCTGGAAAAAGTCTGGATCCACAGCCCATCCAAAAAATCTTCCCACTCGGCATATTGCTCATTGGGATGTTCTCTTTCTAAATATTCACGAAGATTAACCTTTAAAAATTCTGCATTCTTTCTCAGGATTTTTGAAATCGGGCCAATCGTAAGCACATCCAGATAGCGTTTAACCAGTATGTTTTGCTTTAAAGTAGCCAATAACTCATAATCAAAAAGCACATGCAGTGTTCCGATATCACTTACTGATACCTGAAACAATCCGGGTTGTTCTGAACCGGTATCAGACTCATAATTCAGGAAATTCTGGTAATGCATCGCCTGATCGATCATTCCCCAAATATAAAGTTTGCCCTTTTCATCATAATAAACAGCCAGAGAAGAACTTGCCGGATCGGCAGCCTTGGAAAGCTTGGCCAATGTTTTAGTATCCATGATTAAAGGCTGCTCAAAGGCAATACAGCTCCACCTTTCTGGCACAATATGGCTTGGAGGTGCCGGATCTGGATTTGAGGGATCAATAAAGGTTACGGTTACCCTGATCAAATCGCTTTCTTCTTTGCACATGCTCGAATAGAACAGGCAATCGAATAAATCAACCAGTACTTCCAGATTAGGAAGCGGGAATTTTTGCTTCGTTAACCTGAGTTTATCGTGTACTAGAACAGCAAGGTCCTGAGGGCGTGAGTTTTCCAAATTGATCTTTTTTAATTATTATAAACACTTGCCAATCAAAATCGTTTGATTGTAGCGATCATATTTCAACTCTTTCAGCAGGTCGGTCATAGATTGGGTTTTTAAAAGCGGTAAGCAATATCATCCAATTTAACTACATAAATAAATACCTGATGCCTAGCTGCAAACTATAGGTAGAATTTAAACTCACATCATTTCTAAAGGTTTGAGAAACAGGCACTCCTCCAATGCTACTCAGGTTAAATTTAGGTTGTACATTTCCAGTAGGAGAAATCTGATCCAGGTTAACGGGCACCAAAATCGCCGCATTATTAACCAGTTTTCTTAATCCCCAGTTGGGATTGAAGAGATTTGCTGCATTAATGAGATCAATTCCTATTTCGATATGGTGTTTTTGCGGATTGGCACCCACATCTAACCGGGCTGCCAGTCTCAAATCCAGCTGATGCCGCCAAGGAAAAACTGCACCATTTCTTTCTGCATAACGACCTCTTCTTGTTCGGAGATATTCATCCTGTTCAATGTAGGCAAAGAACAAATCGCTTTGCTGTGCACCGGTATAACGCACTGTTTTACCATTTTGAACGAGTGTTAAAGGCGCAAAGCTAATTTCCGATGCATCTTTTGGTACATATATTAAAGAACGGTTGGTTCCATCTCCAACCAAATCACGTGCATAGGTATAGGAGAATCGTCCTTCTGAACTTCCCAGGTAGACCAGGCCAAAATTTAAACCCAATTTTTTACTTAGTTTTAATGGATAGGTTAATGTGAATACTAATCTATCCGGAACAACATAGCCAGCATAACCCAACTCTGGATTATTGATTCCATTTACCGTTGGTGTGGCGTTAAGTGCTGACAATGTTTGATCACCCTCACCATCATTATAGCTTTTGGATCTTGCTTTAACGTAAGATAATGACAGGCCCAGCTGATGGTTAAATTGTTTACTGATAACCGCCATGGCAGCAAAATAATAGCCACCGGAAGCATTTGAAATGGACACTACATTTAATGCGTTATTCCCCTCATTATCAGGCAACCCTGCAGCATTGAGCCGGTTGATAAATTTTTTGTTATTATTTTGTGGGTAAACAAATCTGTGATCAGGATAATCCGTTACGCTCAATTGTGTAGGCTGAATCAAGTTCAAATCTTGAAAATAGATGCTTCTGATATCTTTGTTATAAAACGTTTCTAGCGTGGCCTTAAATCCCCCTGGCAGATTGGCATCAACACCAATACTCGATTTCCAGCTTTGAGGCATCTTAAAATTACTGGAAAGTACGCTACTTACTGACGGCAGAACATCTTTTGTATCCTTATTCAAAGGCACTTTATCATCCGGACTGAAAGCAAAGGGGGTATTGGCCTGCCCTTGCCAGGTTTGACTAATCTGTTTCACACCAGAATATCGAGCCTGGCTGATTACCCAAACCGAGGGAATTCGACCAGTAAAGATTCCGCTGCCCAATCTTAACGAGAGCGAATGGTCATCAAAAATATCATAACGAAAAGAGAATCTTGGCGCCAGGAGTAATGCTGGTTTTGGCATCTTTGAGGTATTAATCGTGGCACCCCCAGCAAAAACCAATTTAGATAACGCCATATTTTCAGGAATGGCTTTAGGAAAAATAGAAAGGTCGCCTCTTAGGCCTGCGGTAATTGTAACCCTTGAACCCAGTGATAAAGTATGCTGTAAAAACACAGCCATGTTCAGGTAATCAAAATGATAATTCGGTAAAGCATCCTGATTTTCGGTAGGGTACGTTAGTGCATAGTCGATAGGTTTTTTACCAGATGTAAAATCTTCCCATGAAGAAAAGGTATAATAGCCTGTTCCAAAAGGCATATAACTGTTTTTGGTATTGATGTAATTGGCCTGTAAACCAAAATCCCAACTATTTATTCCAGGTTTCCAGTGCATCATGTTATTGATGGAAAACAGCCCTACTTTTCTTCTATTGTTGTAAGAGAATGGCTCATAACCAAAAGAAGTAAAAGGAACACCATTTTTTAAAATATCTACAAAAGGAAATGGTTCACTGTTTGCATTCCGTTTTTCCATTTGCCCGGTATAAGATGCACTGATCATATTACTTAAGGATGCAGAGAGCCTGCTATCCCACTCAACTGAAAGGGAATAAAATGCTGAAAGGGTGGTAAAATTTGTATTGGAAAATGGCAATGCGTTAATGCTTCGTCTGCCAGCACTGGCCGCAAAAGGCACCAGCGGACTTCGTGATCCGTTCAGCAATTCTGGCCTGTCACTATTCAATTGATTATAGCGAATACTTAGGGTATTGTTTTTGGCAATATTCCAATCGGCACGGAGGAGAAATTTTTGGCTTCTATTTTTAAAATCATAATCCTGGTACGGTCCCGTATGGTAACCGTAGGTTTGCAGCAGGTAATCGCTGATGTGATCCAGTTCCGTAACAGTTGGTCTGGCAATATTTGTCATACTGCCATAAGGCTGTACATCTGTAGCAGCTTTAAATACCTGAGGCTGATAAACTTCGCGTTCCTGCTCATAGCTGATGAAATAGAAAAGCTTGTTTTTTATGATCTGCCCGCCAATTCTAAATCCATTCAACAAATAGTTTAACGGGTGTTTATCTAATTTTTGTGAACCTACTGATGTGCCATAACTCTGCTGGTTGCGGAAATAGGTATATAACGAGGCTTCTATATCATTACTTCCTAATCGGCTAACGATATTAATTGATCCGCCGATAAAGCCCGATTCCCAAATGGAACTGTAGGGCGCCGGGTTTACCGCAATTTCTGAAATGGCATCGAGTGCAATAGGTTGTGCACCATTACCTGGAATATTATCCCCAACGCCAAAGTTATTATTGAATTCTGAACCATCTATGGTAATGAAATTTTGCCGGTAATTTCCTCCGGCTATAGCGGCACCAAAACTTAAAGGGCTAAGCCTTGTAAAATCACTGATGCCCCTTTTGATGGTTGGCAACATGCTGACTTGTTTACTTTCCAGGCTTAATAAAGCAGGTGCAGAGCCTGTTCTAAGCACATTGTTGCTTTTTGGAAGGCTGATGACCAAATCATTTAAAATGGTTACCTCTTCTTCCATTTTAATATTGATCACCTTTCCTTCATCCAGTTGAAGAAATAGATCTGCTAAACGATAAGGCTTAAAACCAATTGATTTAACTTCAAGCAAGTAAGGGCCACCTGATCTGATATCAGCCATCAGGTAGCCCCCTGCTAAATTGCTTGCACAGCCATAAATGGTATGGGTTGGTGCATGGATAAGCGTGATGGAAGCACCACTTATCTCATGCCCTGATTTATCTTCTATTCTTCCAGACAAAAACGTCCTCGTAGTCTGCGCAGTGCAGCCGATAGAAAGAAATAACAGAAAAAACAGCAGCCTCATTAATTAAATGCTATACCACACCACCCATTAACGGATCGGTTTTGCCAACACGACCAGTTTCTACCCTTCCGGCAAAATGTTCCATGTATTGATCTTTACCTTCTACGCTGATACTGAAATCATACCAGTTATAACTTTTTGTTAAATCAACCAGCTGGTTCGCTGTACTTTCTGCAGCCACCTTAATCACTTTATTTCCAGTCTTGTAACTTAAATCCTTAAGCGTTACAGCAACAGCCTGCCGACCCGTATTTTTGATTGTTAAAACAATATTACCACTTAATTTCCCTGCCTGCTTTTCATAAGCACAAGTCACCAATATTGCAGGGTTATGTTGATCGCCAGCAAACTCCCTCAAAAATCCGTTTGGACCATGAACTTTTAAATGATACTGCCCATTTTCAAAATCTGCCAGCGCAAATTGATCCTTTAATTCATCACCAGCTTTTACGGTATAATCCCATACTTTTAATGGTTCTCCTTTAAATGGCTTCATACCATAAACAGTAAAAGCAGAACCTGCAGCCTTTTTAGCAAAGGCAGTATTGGCAGCATTCAATTGAAGTTCAAAACGATCTCCTTTGAGCGTGCCATTAACATAAAGTTCATAAGGCAATGCACAGGCAGCCCTGATTCCTTTTTCCTGCTGAGGAAAATAAGGCGAAAGGCGATGATCCGTATTGATTACACTGATTTCTTCCTGACTTAATTTCCTGTAATTATCCGGAAGTTCTTTAAATTTAGCAGAATAGATGGTTTGCATGAAAGGTTTCTTCTCCATTAATTTAGGCTGGGTAATCTTTTCTCCGTTGTAAGGTCTGAACACCGAACTTAAATCGCCACAAACCGTTCTCCTCCACGGGCTAATATTCTCTTCCATTATTTTTTTATTGTACTTTTTCTCCAGGAAGTTTTCCAGAAATTGAAGTGAAGAAGTATGATCAAACACTTCAGAGCATACAAAGCCGCCACGGGTCCAGGGAGATACAATTACCATTGGCACGCGATAACCTAAACCAATCTGGCTTTCTCTGATGTTGCTTTCTTTTGTAGATGGATTGGTTTGCTGATCTTTTGCTGCATAATCCAATAAGGTATCAATTCCTTCCGAAACTTTCCCTGCGTTTTCTTTAAAAGGATGTGGTGGCACAAAAGGGGGCACATGATCAAAATAACCATCATTTTCATCGTAAGTCATGATAAAAATCGTCTTTTTCCACTGTTCAGGATTTTTGGTCAGGATTTCCATCACTTCACTTACAAACCATGAACCAAACCAAGGCACACCCGGATGATCAGAGAAATTAGCCGGTGTCATTAACCAGGAAACAGTAGGCAATGTTCCACTATCCACATCTTTACGGAATTGGTGAAGAATATCTCCTTTTGGAATATTCAGTTCTCTTTCCACACCGTTTTCATCATATTTCAAGGGGCTTAAACGGTGAAAATCAGGATCATTTGAATTGATTCCAAAAGCTTTAGCATTTAAGTTTTTTGCCTGATCAGATAAGGCCGCATGGTTTTCCATGGTATACAGTTTCATTTCTTCCTCTGTTTTTGCCAACAGTTTCCGAATGGCTTCCACTTTAGTCCGCTCCTCATCAGTAAGTTGCTCTTTGGCAGAATCTGCAATTTGTTTCAGCAACAGCTCTTTCTTTTCAGTTAGGTTAGCAATTGCTCCAAGGTGCAAACGAACGTTATATTGCTGGAAATATTCCATCACATTGGTACCGAAATTGCTCAACCATGAACTTTCTTCTCCATTAAGACCAAAGCCCATGGTTAATTCATTTTGGTAAATTTTCCATGATACATCATTTTCCTCCAAGCGCTCCGGAAAGGTTTTCCAGTTTAAAGTTGGCTTGTCGTAATTGTTGTTATTCCATAAGTGCGCTACACCTTCTGGCTTATTGCTTTCCCTTACCGTTCCTGTCATCCAGTAAAAACGATTGGGATGTGTTCCTGCAATAACCGAACAAAAATTCTGGTCGCAAACGGTAAAGGCATCCGCCAAAGCATAGTAAAAAGGAAAGTCTTCCCGCTTGCAGTAGCCAATGGTAAGCGGCATATGGGCATAGGTAGGTTTATATGCCTTTTTAACATCCAGCCATTTATCATACTTACCGCCATTTCTCGCATCTGTCTGGTCGGTCCAGTTGTGAGGCGTAGAACCCATCCAGGCAATTTTGGTTTCCTTAATGTTCAGGTGCCATGGTGCATAGGTTTCTCCTTCTTTGTTAGATTGAAGCCAAACCTTATTCTGATTGGCTAAAGTAATGGCTCTCGGATCATTAAACCCCCTTACCCCTTGCATCATCCCAAAAGTATGATCAAACGAACGGTTTTCCTGCATGAGGAAAACAATATGTTCTGCATCATAAAATGTACTGCCAATAGCAGGATCAATGGCAAGTGCCTTTTGTATTGCCGGCGGCAACATACCTGATAAGGCTGCGCCTCCTGATAGGAGGGCTGCCTTTTTTATAAAATCTCTACGGGTATCCATTATATTTTATTTATTATTTTAAAACGAGTATCTGGCACCAAGTTGTATCTGGTACGGCGTACCTGCTGCCTGCGTAACACCAACATTTTCATTCACACGGTATTCATATTGTTTTTTAGCCTGATCAAAACGGGTAACCAATAGCAGGGTTTGATCGCCAAGGTTGTAATTTACACCCCATTTTTTATTTAAAAGGTTAGCAAAGTTGAAGGCATCAAAACTTAGTGTCAGCTTTTGGTTTTTATAGGTTTTAAAATCCTTTTGTAACCTGAGGTCGAAGGTTCCGGAGAAAGGATTAACCCCACCATTTCTGTTTGCAATTTTGCCAAGGCTCTTTAGAATATAATCTTTTGCCCTGTTATCCGGATTATTTAAAACTTTTTCCATTGATGCTTTAACGGATGCACTGGTGGCAGGATTGTTCGGATCAAAAACAAAAGCCAGGTCATTATCATTACCAGGTCCACCAACGAAATCGCCGTTCAGGTCGGCATCAACCGTCATGGAGTAACGCGTACCGCCAATCCCTCTAAAAGTTGCACCCAAAGAAAAGCCTTTCCATGTTGGCGTGATTCCATAAACCACCAGTTTGTTCCGGTATTGGTTATCTGAATAATCGATTGAGGTTAAATCTCTTGGGTCAGATTTAACGGGCCTGAAGGTTGAGGTATTGGCCACATTGCCATTATAAGAAGAATTATCCTTCGCATCGTTTAAGGTATAACTCACATTCAGGTATCCATCTTTCAGGTAGCGGAAACTGGCATCTAAAATCATGGCTTTCTGTTTCAATTCGGCACCATTGGTCAGCATCAAAACCCTGCCCACTTCATTTGTTTTTCTGCCCAATACATTATTGGTTGTACCTGATGCTGTTATAGAAGCTGCCGGAACAAAAACACCACGGTTTTCTTCATTGGCCAGGGTAAAGTAAGGATTGTCTACCAGGTTTCTATCCAGATAAACATAATTGTTTTTCGTATAAGAATATAAGAGGTTTATCCCTAATCTCAACCGATCGCCAATGATTTTATTGTAACTTAAATTGGCTTTAAAAATGGATGGCATTTTAAGGTTTGGATCATTGAGGTTAATGGTTGATACGTACGGTACACCTGCAATAATCCCCGGCGCAGAAGATGGATTTCTGCGGTAGGCAGGAAAATCAGGAATAGGTACCAGGCTTGCACCTGTAGCCGGACGTGAAACATCGATGGAGGCTACCTTCGTTCCACTATTCTGGATGTTATTTACCTGCGCATAATTCACCGGGTAAGAAGAGAACAATCCACCTCCAAAGCGGATAATATCTTTTTTCTCTCCAGCAATATCCCAAGTTAACTGAATACGAGGTTGAATTTTTCCGGCATCGGTGATTTTGCTGTCGGTTCTTAAGCCCAAAGTACGTTCTACAACAGGGTTATAATCTGCCTGTGTTAAAAAGCTGGTTACATCATAACGCAAACCAAACATGGCATTGATGTTTTTGCTAATGTCAAATTCAACCTGTCCGAATAATGAAGCATTCAAAATATATTGCTGCACAGATGGTATCCCATTTATTGGTGCTTCCCTCGCATATCTGGAGGCATTCAGGTTATTAAAATCGGCCAGGCTGTTAAAAATAAACCGACCATTTTGTTCACTGGAGATATAAGTATCCATATAAGTCAGCGTATTATCGGTACCAAAGGTGAACTTATATTGATCCACCGTGAGGTATGACGTGTTAATTAACTGAAACTGATTTTCGAGATTATTCTCCGGATAAAAACGCTGGCCACCCAGTTGTACGGTTTTACTGCCCAAAGTTCCGTTAGGCAATGTTGATCTAACCGTTACAATCGCTCTTGGAATATTATCAGCTGGCAACTCACTGTTTGGCACATAATTACGGGTGGCAGACTGATATTGGAGCTTAAATTCATTTAAAAATGTTGGCGTAAATTGTGAACGTAAGGCAACAAGTGTGGTATTTTCCCTTGATTTAAAATCTCCCCAAACCTCATAAAGGTTAATGTTGGAGTTATCGCTGTTACTTACCGGGTTTAACCAATCGCTATAATTATTACGGATGGTTAACCTGTGTTTATCATTAATCTGCCAGTCTAAACGGGCAAAAAAAGTATTGGCGAGTGTTTTACGTTTAAACTCACCAGTTTGCGGACCACTACCCAGACCGTATTTTGCTCGGCCGATATTAACCACACTATCCAAAGCACCCTTGCTGATTCCGAGTGAAATTTCATCATCACTATTTTGAATATCAGCAATAAAAAATGGCATGGTTTCATCCTGACGATCGAGTGCAGTAAAGAAATGCAGTTTATCTTTAATGATTGCACCACCTAAACTAAAGCCATATTGGTTGGTCGTAAATTTCTGCGTGCGTTTGTTTCCCCTGATGTCATACGGACTGGCGAGAAAATCAGACCGGTAATAATCAAACACAGAACCTGTAAGCGTATTGGTTCCAGATTTGGTTACTGCACTCACCGTACCTCCACCTTCTCTACCCCTACTTACATCGTATACGTTTGTAGCTACTTCGAACTCACGAATGGCTTCAAGTGATAAGGAATAAGGCCCGCTACCAATAGCTCCTGAAGTCAGGTTATTCCGGGCACTGGCTCCATCAATTACATAATTGGTTGATGAAGCACGTTGACCACTAATGTTGGTTCCGTTGGTGGTTGGCGCCAGAGCAGAAAGGTTATTAAAGTTCCTGTTTTGTGTGGGCAATTGTTGAATATTCTGTGAGGTGATGGCAGTACTGGAGCCCAACCGATCAATCCGTTTCGTTAATGAATTGGCACTTACCACCACATCATCCAGGTTGGTATTCGATTCCTGCATCTTAAAATTGGCCACAATATTATCGCCTTGGTTCAGGACAAAATCAGATTTGACCTGCTTAGGATATCCGATAAAACTTACCGTTACCGTATAAGGCTTACCAAGTGGCAATTGAATCAGGTTGTATAAACCATCTTTATTGGTTGACACTACTGCACGAAATCCGTTTGATTCGTTGCGAACCACAACAGATGCCCCTGGTATGGCGGCCCCATTCTGATTAACCACTTTCCCTGATATGGAAGCATCAGTAGATTGTGCCATGGTGTTGAAACTAATTGTGGTTGCCAAAAAGAATGTCATTACATTCAATAGAATTAATAATAAAAGATTTATTTGCTTTTTTTTAAAAAACTGGTAATAATGTTGCATATTTAAATTGCTTTAATTGATTTTTCGGAATTGATTAATAAGGACTGCACTGCTTCAGTGCTTTCCAGGCCGGGTTTCTATTGCAGTAGAAGTCCGGCCTTAATTTTTAGCGCTTAACTCATCTGCCTGTTTTAATAATTAGTGATTGATTTGTTAATTGATAGTTTATACCTGTTTTTAGTGCTAGTGTTTGAACGGCGTCTCCTATTTCAGGTTCATTAAAAGCAATGGTATATTTTAGTTTCTTTTCATTACCCAATAGTACTTTCACGGGTATGCCATATTGCCTTTCCAATGCCTTTCCAATCTGAATTAAATCCATATCTTCTAGTTGAAGATTTTTTCTAGAAGTCCAGGCCATCAGGTTTTCCACACTTCCACCTTTAATAACCATAGCATGCATCTGCTCATTAAAGTTCAGAATTTGACCTTTTATCAGTCCGGCACTCAACAACTGAGATCTGTTTTCATTCATTTTTTCAACTCTAACCTTCCCGGCATTTACAGCAACCTGGTAGCCATTTTCTCCAGCATAGCTGCGAATGTTAAATGAGGTACCTAATACGGTAGTGATGTAATTTCTGGTTTTCACCTGAAATGGCTTCCTGGCGTTAGGTTTAACCTGAAAAAATGCCTCACCATGTTCTAGCTGAATTTTGCGAATATTAGAAGTATTAAATCCCTTAGGAACCTTGATAACAGTTGCGGCATTCATCCAAATCGTAGAACTATCAGGAAGCATAATTTTCTTTACTTCGCCGTTTCGGGTTTCGTAAATTCGGTAGGTAACCTGATTTTGTTGTTGGGCGTGTTTTTGGGTAAATATTAATAATGAAGCCATGCTGATCACCACCAAAACTGCAGCAATTTTGATATAGCGATGCCGATACCAATGGATAGTATTTTGCTTTTCAATGCCTGCAAGTATTTCGGTAAAAAGAGATTCCTCTAATTCAGCCTTTGATGTAGCATCCAATAAAACCTGGGGTTGATGTAGTGCAGTTTCCTTTTCATTGAACCATTTTTCAATGAGCTGCCTTTGTTTATCCCCAAGCTGGTGCTGTTGAAATTTTTTGAACTGCGCCGAAAGGAATTTATTTACTTTGAATTTCATGCACCTATAAAGCGCACAAGTACCCGGAAAGTACTTTAAAATAAAGTTACCATTACGTTAACTTTATGCGTTTTCGAAGCCTGTTCAGTGCTTCCGAAATATTATTTTTTACGGTTTGTTCAGATAGTGATAGTTCTTTGGCAATATCGCGGATGGATTTGTTTTCATACCTGCTCAGCTGAAAACATTTTTTCATACTCATAGGCATTTTGATCATCTCCACCTCGATGGTAGCGTTTAGTTCTTTGGTAATAAAGAGATTTTCAGGATTCTCCACTGAATGCAAGTCTTTGGCCAGCAGCTCCATTCCATCCAACCTTACTTTGTTTTTTCTAAAAAGGGATATGGTTTCGTTTCTGGCTACTTTAACGAGGTAAGGCATTAAACTATCACCAATGATTAATTGATTTCTATTTTTCCAAACCACAATAAATGTATTTTGAACGATGTCTCTGGCTTGTTCATCCTCTCCGATCATCCTGCAAACAAAGGCAAATAATGCTTCCCAATGCCTGTTAAAGAGATTACGAAAAGCTGTTTCATCCCCAAGACATAATGCTTCCAGAAGTTGTTTGTCAGTTTTATGATTGCTTACCATTGGTATTACAAAATTACCAAACAGGGTATTAAGCCAATATTAAGTGTGTGTTGCTAAACAGTTTTGTTACGATACCCCAATCTGGCTGGTAGGGATGAATAACCCCTATCCGCCTAATGGCACCTTTCCCCTGAAAGGGAAAGGGCGATAAAATAAATCCAACTCTGAAAAATCGTCATTCCGACCGTAGTGGAGGAATCTTTGAACCTTGCATCCAAATTGATAAGCCCCTATCCGCCTGTCGGCACCTTTCCCCTGGAAGGGAAAGGGCGCAAGAAAATAACATTTTTCGAAAATGACCCATATCGTAAAATCAAACATTAACTTACGAAGTTTCAAAGGCCATTTCTGGTGGGAGAACTTCGTCAGTTTTTATAGATAGCAAGTTTACCCTATCCGCCTAACGGCACCTTTCCCCTGAAAGGGAAAGGGCGAAAGTAATTCACAAAAACAATTTGTATTCAGTCTAAATAAGAATATATTTGCAAAAAGTTAATTAACAAAGCAACTCCCTTATTTAAGCCATTACTCATAATGTTTAAAAGAAACTGTTCCTATTTATTACGTTTTAGCACATCGACTCTTCTCCTCTCTTTAATATTGTTTTTACTTTTCCCACTGCATTCCATCGCACAGCAAAAGGATTCGCTTACGGCGATTTTATCGGGCACAGTAAGTGATACAAACGGGCAACCATTACCATACGCAACAGTAAGTATGAACAATGGAAAAAAGAGTCAGACTGATATCTCCGGTAAGTTTATTCTAAACGCTTTATCGTCTGGTAAATACAGCATATCCATCAGCCTTATTGGCTACGAAACTTTAAGACAGGATGTTGTACTTACAAATGATTCAACCCTTAATGTCGCTTTCTTGCTTCAGCCTGCAAATTCGCTTAATGAAGTCATTGTAACAGCAGGAAGAAAAGCAGAGAGTTTAAAAGATGTTCCTTCTTCGGTGACCATTCTAAATTCACGTGATGTGAAGGAACAATTAAACGTCAATCCATCTGTTACCGCCATACTTGGTAATACTGTACCCGGACTTGGAACATCAAACAATAAGGCCACCAATGCCGGGCAAACCCTTCGCGGCAGGCAGGTTTTAGTTTTAATTGATGGCATTCCCCAATCTACTCCTTTGATGAATGGAAGCCGTGATATCAGAACGCTTGATCCAGCTGTTATTGAAAGAATTGAAGTAATAAAAGGCGCAACCTCTATTTATGGAAATGGATCTGCAGGAGGTATCATCAACTTCATCACTAAAAAAGCTGCTGTGGATAAAGCACTCAGCGGTACCTCAAGCATGGGAATTAGTGGCAATTTAGCGCATCCATCCAATACTTTAGGCTATCGTTTCTCCCAAGGTTTTTCAGGAACGTTAAACAAGTTTTCTTATGTGATTAATGCCACTTATAATTATACAGGCGTACAGAAAGATGCCAAAGGCAATGTGATTGCGCAACCTGATGGCTTGGGAGAAAACTCATTGTATAATGCCTTTGTTAAACTTGCTTACAAACCGAATGATCATAGCGAAATCGTGGCTTCTTATAATCTTTTCAGAAGTGTTCAAAACAGCGATTATGTTAATGTAGTAGGCAAATATGGTGTTACTCCTTCAATAGGACAAAAGGGTGATGACCCTGGTGAGGCAGCCGGTACACCATATAACCATAATGCTTTAATTTCTTATCGCAACAATGCCTTACCCTTATCAAGCAGTCTTGATTTATCGGCCTATTACAATGGATTTGTTTCCATGAACCGCTATGTTGCACAGGGAACAGCCTGGTATGGGCCTGGTCAAACAAAAATACAGTCTTTCAAAAAAGGGATCCGGCTAACCTTAAACACCCCATGGAAAGCCGGAAGTTTAGGAAACGGTGAATTAACCTATGGACTGGATCTTTTAAATGACCGTACCAATCAAATTTTAACAGATGGTAGGGTGTATATCCCTGATATGAATATGCTTAATGTTGCGCCATATGCACAAATGAAATTTGATATCTTCACCAACTTCATCCTTAAAGCAGGCATCCGTTATGAAAACGCTACGGTTAAAGTGAAGGATTTTAATACCATAGCCCGCGGGCCTAACGGACAAGGTAGTATTCCGGTTACCGGAGGAAAAATCCCTTATCGTGCCACTACTTATAATGCTGGTTTAAGGTATAATAAATATGAAATATTCAATCCTTTTGTCAGTTTTTCGCAGGGCTTTGCCATTAACGAATTGGGTCGAATCTTAAGAACAGCCACCAACAGCACACTGGAAAGTATTGCCACTGATCCGATTATCACCAATAATTATGAAGCTGGTTTCAGCAGCAGGTTAGGCATTTTGAATGTAACAGCAGCCTACTTCATCAGCACTTCAAAACTAGGCGCAAACCTGGTAGATGTGGGCGGCTTTTTAGTGCCACAGCGTGAGCCGGAGAAAATAAAGGGTTATGAAATTACGGCAGATTTAAACTTCAGTCCGCAATGGGCACTTGGAGGCAGTTATTCTTATACGGAAGGAAAAGCCGAACAAGCCAATGGAACAAAAGTTTATATGAATGGATTGCGTATTGCCCCGCCAAAAGCAACCGCTTATCTAACTTATCGCCCCGTATCAGCACTTGATTTAAAATTATTCTGGGTTTACACCGGAAGCCGTGATCGGTTTAATGTTCGGGCAAATGGCCTGTTTGCCAATAGTGAAGGTGATGTAAAAGAAGTAAGTCTTTTTAATCTTTCTGCTGGCTATCGCTTCAGTCAGAAATGGTCTGCAGGTTTAGGCGTAGAAAACCTGCTAAACAGTTCTTATTATCCTGTGGTGAGCCAATACCGGGCAATAGATGCAGAATATGTTCGTGGCATTGGTGCAACCATGAGCTTGAACCTAAATTATTCCTTTTAGAAATGCTAAGAAAAACATTCTTTTGGTTACATAAATGGATCGGCCTGATCACAGGTCTGATTGTTTTTATTGTGAGTGTAACAGGCTGTATCAATGTTTTTTCTGATGAGCTTAAAGAATTTTTCTATAAGGATCGATTATATGTCGAAAACCCACCAAATGATCGCTTTTTAAGTTTCACTCAACTTCGGGATGCCGCACAGCACGCCCTTAAACCAAAAATTAAAATATCACGTGCAGAAATTTATCCAGGCAAAAACCGCAGCTGGGTATTTAGGGCTTCTGCGACCAATAAAAAGGCCTTCGGCTATTGGAAGCAGTATAAATATTATTATCGCGTATACATTAATCCTTACACAGGCAAAGTAATATATGTAGAGAATACCAAAAATGAATTTTTTCAGCTAATCTTGAATTTGCATATGAATTTGTTATTAGGTGATTCCATTGGTACGATGATTACTGGAATAGCCGTGGTCTGTTTTTTTGTTTTACTGATGACTGGCCTTGTATTGTGGTTCCCCAGAAAATGGACGAAGAAAGGATTCAAAAAAGGGCTTATGCTTCAGCCAGGTGTAGGAAAAAAGCGCTTCAATTATGATTTACATAATGTATTGGGATTTTATGCCTTAATCCCTGCTTTGCTAATTTGCATTACAGGTCTGGTTTTTGCGTTTTCATGGGCAGATCAATCGGTGCAGTATGTGGCAAATGGTGCTAAAACCATCAAAAAGAGAAGCATTCCGAAATCAACACCAAACATTAATTATCCCGCTGGATCAACGAATTATGTAGTAAGTAATTTATTGAAGAAACATAATACTGCTGATCTTTTTTCCATCCGCTTCAGAGAAAAAGAAACTGATCCACTTGATGTGCAGGTGAGATTAGCCAAAAACCGCACACACCTTTTTGAGTGGTATTATTTTGACCGTAACACCGGAAAAATGCTCATGCATTATAACGACAGAAATGTTATTGGTGGCGAAAAATTCAGAAGTATGAATTACGACTTACACACTGGAGCGTTTGCAGGGATTCCTTCTAAAATATTAGCATTTATCATTTCCTTAATCTGTGCTTCCATGCCGGTAACGGGCCTTATCATGTGGTATAATAAACCAAAGCCTAAAAAAAGAAAGGTCGCATATAAATTAATTAAGTAAAGAACATTGCGTAGCGCATATAAAAATTAGATTCAGCAGCCAAATGATCTACCTATTGATTTAAAGGAAATAAAATAATTCTATTTTCTTTTTGAATATTCGACATATATCGTATTTTTGTCGACATGAAAGGTAATGCACCCGATGAAAGTGTAAGAGATAGTATTATTGATGCTGCTACAAGCGTATTTGAGCGCTATGGTCTTCATCGTGTTTCCATGCATGATATCTCTGCGGCCAGTGGAATGGGAAGAAGCTCATTGTATCATTATTTCCGTAATAAGCTTGAAGTATTTGATGCGGTTGTTCAAAAATTAATTGGACAAGTTTTCGTAAATGCGAAGGCAGAAATTGTTGAAGCATCGACACTTGCAGTAAATATTTCTAAATATGAATTGAAGAAACTAGAAGGTATTAAGGCCATGAGTCGAAAATATCACCTGGCTCTTATCGATCTGAAGCAAGACCCAGCCTTATTGTTAACCAAAATGAGGATTGTAATTGAAGATGAGACTAAAATACTGAATGATTTAATTAACCATGCCATCGAGCGGAAAGAAATTCTCCCATTAAATGTTGAAGACAGGATTTTTTTAGCGGAAACAACAGTGATGATTTTCAGAAGTTTTGAACAGGAAATTTTAATATTTGATCGTTTTCCCCAAATGGAAGCTAAATTATCCTGGCTGGTTTCAATTTTTTATAAAGGCCTTCAATAGACTTTTTTTTGCTCAAATTATCGACAAAAATACACAATATGTTAAATGTTAATCATGAATAGAATCAATTATTTAATCACCGGGGCATCATTTGCCATACTATCCGGTATTGTAGGTTGTTCCAGTAAAAAGGAGAATAAAGCAACTCAAGACACCATAAATGTAAAAGTTATACAGCTGGGTTCAGCTGCTGGAGATAATGCACAATCCATCGTTTATAACGGAACACTTCAAGCCAATAAATCAATTGATTTAAGTTTTCAAGTCTCCGGAACCATAAAAAGCCTCGCTGTTCAACCTGGTGATTTTGTAAAAAAAGGACAGTTAGTGGCCGCAATAGATGAAACAACTTACCGCAGTCAGTACCAGGCCCAGGCGGCCCAGGCTAAACTCGCTGAGGAAAATTACAAGCGCACCAGAACTGTTTTTGAAAAAGGAAGTATTGCAGAAATTAAAATGCTTGAGGCTAAATCTAATTTTGACCAGGCTGCGGCAATGGCTAAAGCGACCTATCAGAATATAGCCCACACTAAATTGTATGCACCTGAAAGCGGATATATCGGAGAAAAGAATGCTGAAGTAGGTGCAACCGCCTCTCCCGGACAGCCAATACTTAAGTTATTAGATACCCGATCTGTTGAGGTCCTGGTATCCGTTCCCGAAAATGAGGTAAACCGTTATCAAACCGGCGATAAAGCAACAGTGCGAATAGAAGCTTTAAATAACGAGGAGCTGGAAGGGCGCATTTCTGAAATTGGCGTATTGTCGTTAAATAACAGCGCTAACTATAACCTCAAAGTAAAGCTTGATAATCCAAACCAAAAGCTTCGTCCCGGGATGCTAAGCAAAGTTGTATTTAATAGCAAAAGCCATCATGATCATGCCGGTAGCAGTGAAATTGTAGTGCCTTTTCAAGCTGTCCAGGTAGATGAAAAAGGTAACCAATATGTATATGTGGCAGGATCAGACAACAAAGCCAAAAGAAAACAGGTCAAAACTGGTGAGCTTTACATTAATGGAATGGCCATAAAAAGTGGCTTGGAAAGCAATGAGCGCCTGATTACATCTGGATTTCAGAAATTAACTGATCAGTCACCTATTGCTATCAGCAAATAAATCAGGCAAAATGAAAACAGAAAAAAACAGCATGATAGAATGGGCCATACAGTATAAAGTGCTGCCCCTAACACTATCTCTTGTTCTGGTACTTCTGGGTATTTTAGGGTTATTTAATATGCCACGTAATGAATTTCCCGATTTCACCATCAGGCAGGGTGTGGTTATGGGCATTTATCCTGGCGCATCGTCTGCACAGGTAGAAGAACAGCTAACCAAAAAAGTAGAAGAATATCTTTTTAGTAATAACGAAGTAAATAAGACTAAAACTTACTCTTATTCACGGGATGGTATGATGTATATTTTTGTTGAAGTATCAGAAAATGTAAACAGTGCGGATACCAAAGCATTCTGGAATAAGATTAAAAATGGCGTAATGCTATTACAGGCTCAGTTACCTAAAGAGGTACGCGGAATAATGGTGAACAGCGATTTTGGAAATACCTCAGCCCTGCTCCTTGCCGTAGAATCAAAAACACGGCCTTATAAGGAACTCCAGAAAAATGTAGAAGACATTGAAGCTCAGCTTCGGCATGTAAAGGATGTAGCTAAGATTTCACACACCGGAAATTTAAATGAACAAATTGCCATTTATGTAGATAATAATAAGCTTTTACAAAATGGAATATCTCCGGGAGCATTGATTAATACCTTACAAAATGAGGGTGCCATTAGTGCAGCTGGTACTGCTGATGGACAAACGATTGATCGTCCAATTCACCTCAGTAGTTTTTATAAAACAGAAGCCGACCTGGCCCAACAGGTTATTCGAAAGGATAATAATGGCAATATTATTAAACTTGGCGATCTGGCTACCATTAAACGGGAATATGGCGATCCTGATAGTTACATTACGGCAAACGGAACTAAAAGTATCATCATTTCTCTGGAAATGATCAATGGCAAAAACATTGTAAATTTTGGTAAAGAGCTGGAAGAGCAACTGGATAAAGTAAGCGCTAGACTCCCTTCTGATATCAAATTGGTAAAGCTTGCCAATCAGCCCGAAGTAGTAAACGATTCCATTACTCATTTCATGAAAGAGTTTGGGTTTGCGCTAATTGGAGTTGTGCTTGTAGCGTTGCTGCTGCTTCCATTCCGGGTTGCTGCCGTAGCGGCCGCTACCATTCCAATCACCATTTCAGCAACTATAGGCATCATGTACCTCTTTGGCATTGAGTTAAATACTGTAACCCTTGCCGCACTAATTGTGGTACTGGGCATTGTAGTGGATGATCCGATTGTTGTTATTGATAATCATGTAGAGAAGATTGATCATGGCATGTCTGTTTGGGATGCGGCCATTGGTAGCGCCAAAGAACTGTTCCCTTCAGTATTTACCGCAACACTTGCCATATCAGCTACATTCTTTCCGCTGATGTTTTTTATGACCGGAACGGCTAAAGATTTTATCAGTGTTTTTCCGATAACGATATCCATCGCATTATTTCTTTCGCTGATTATCTCCATGTTACTGGTACCCTATTTCAATACATTATTTATTAAAAAAGGTCTCCATAATCCTAATCAGCAGAAAACAAAAAAATCAATGCTTGATTATCTACAGGATTTCTTTAATAAGCATATTGGTAACGCCATTAAGAACTATAAACTAACTTTTTTATTTGGAATAGGCTCTATTATAGTAGGCGTTATTTTTATGGGTATGCTGCCACAGCAACTTTTCCCTACCATAGATCGTAACCAGTTTGCGATAGAAATTAACTTACCTGCCGGCTATAACCTGAAAGAAACCGACAGTGTGGTTAAAAGCATGGAAAGGATCATGAAAAAGGATGAGCGCATTGTTAACTATACCAGTTTTATCGGCAATAGTTCTCCCCGGTTTCATACCGTTTACGCTCCAAATCTGCCAGCCAAGAATTACGCCCAGATATTGGTTAATACAATCTCAGAAGATGCCACGGTAGCTATTATCAAAGAATACACACAAAAATACAGTAATAAGTTTCCTTCGGCCTATGTGCGAATGAAGCAGCTTAACATGGCTTCTGTTCCGGCACCTATAGAAGTGAGAATATCTGGAGACAATATCGCAGCGCTTAAGAATATAGGGAACAAGGTGATAGACATTGGAAAAAGGAACAATCAAATCATTTGGGTAAGAACAGATTATGATGAAATGCAGGAAGGTATTCATTTAGATGTTAAAACACAGGAACTTGCCCGATTAGGTCTAACCAAAAGTGATGTGGCCAATACCATTGCAATGAATACCGATGGCGTTGATGCAACCCGTGTTTGGGAAGGTAATTATCAGATTGATGTGAAGGTAAAAGGACCCCAGTCATCTAATACCAATACATCAGATTTATTGGATCTGAATATCCCCTCGCAGCAAACTCAGGGAACCGTACCCCTACGCCAGGTGGCAGAGATTAAGCCAGACTGGAATGAAGGTCAACTGGTACGCCGGAATAGTATCCGCACACTTACCGTTCGTATGGATATAGCACATGGTGCTGTTGCAAATGGCGTACTGGCTACCATGCAGAAAGACATTGCAAAAATAAAGCTCCCAAATGATGTTGAAATTAGTTATGGCGGAGAGTTGGAAATGCAAAACGAAAATCAGGGACCTATGGGAACGGCACTGGGAATGAGTGTGATACTGATTTTTTTAATTTTGATATGGCACTTTAAAAAATTAAAACATGCCTTATTGAGTATTACCACAATGCCATTATCACTTTTGGGTGCGTCTTTCGGTCTTTTAGTTACAGGATATCCTTTTGGGTTTACCTCATTTTTAGGTCTGCTGGCATTATGTGGAATTGTGGTTAGAAATGGAATTATACTGATTGATCATGCAGATGAGTTGAGGAATGAAGGCAAAACCGTTTTAGAAGCAGCCATTCTTTCTGCTGAGCGCCGCATGCGACCAATCTTTTTAACCTCATCGGCAGCAGCAGTTGGTGTTACCCCAATGATCATTAGCGGCTCGGCATTATGGGGACCATTGGGTACTGTAATTTGTTTTGGTCTGATGATCTCCATGCTATTAACCTTATTTGTATTACCAACCTTATACTGGTTATTTTTTAGAAAAGAAGACGAAGTAAATAATGAAGTAGAAATCACGCAGCCTTCATCTAATTAAAAATTATTAACATGAGAATTTTCATTTTTTTTATCATATTATTTTTATCAAATGGTGTAATAAAGGCACAGCATGTGATTACACTTGATCAAAGTTTAAAGGCAGCAAACGCCTATAGTAAAGCCATTAAAAATGGCGAACTGGGTATAAGGTCTGCAGAAGCAGGTGTACAATCTGCCAAATCATATTACCTGCCTAGCGTAAGTGGTTTGGCTTTAGGCTTATATGGCTTTAAAGATATTATCCCACCAATTCCATCGCTACTTGATAAAGGAATTAATAACGTATATACCCTTGGAGTTACCGCCACCCAAAGCATTTATGCAGGTGGTAAGATACTCACCAGTAACCAACTGGCGGTACTTAAGTTGCAGGCAAGTAAAATTCTTGCCAGGCAATCGGCTGATTCTGTATTATTGCTTACCGAGCAAAAATATTGGAATATAGTAAACTTACAGGAGCAGCAAAAAACCATCCGGGCAAATGAGGAATTACTCAATAGCTTGCTTAAATCTCAAAAAGACCTACTCGCTTCTGGTCTGATTGCAAAAAATGATTTGTTAAGGGTTAAAGTCCAGTTGAGCCAGTTACTGGTGAACAAAAGCAAACTCGACAATGGGCGCATGCTTGCCTTGTTTGATTTCTCGGTATACACAGGTTTGCCTTACGATTCTTTAATGGTGATGCAAGACACCCTGAATAAAACCAAACGACCAACATTGCCTGCCAGTAAGGCTGATACTACGCTGTCAAATCTTTACAGCTATCAGTTACTCGCGCTTGACGTAAAAAGTAATGCCTTGCAAACCCGGTTAGAAAAGGCAAGTAATTTGCCAAGCCTGTCTGTTGGTCTAAGTGCATCACAGGCCGGATCATTTAACGGGGCTTTTAAAAGTTCATTTTTGCCAATCGGATTTGCCACGTTAAGTATCCCACTATCAGAAAATTTATGGGGATCAAATCGCCAGAAGATTAAACAGCGCAAAATAAGTGAGCGAGTTTCTCAAAATAATTTTAACGACGGGCGCAATCAATTGCAGGTTAATATTATGAAATACTGGTATGATTTAAAAGATGCCCTCACCCAAATTGATTACGCAAATGATAACCTGATTCAAGCGTCAGAAAACTTAAAGATAAACAGAGATAATTATAAAGCAGGCCTGAATAGTATCAGTGATGTTTTAGATGCACAAGCATCATATCAGCAAGCAGAAACCACTTTAAATACTTCATTTACTGATTATCAGGTTAAGCTCGCTGCATATCATTTTGTAACCGGTAAAATTAATAGCAGGTAATATCTTCTGCCATTCTATCCCTACTCCCCTTCTTAAAAGAATAAGGGGAGTAGGGCATTCTGGGCTTGATTCCTATCCGCCTATCGGGCCCTTTCATCTGAAATAGAAAGGATGATTAAAAAATTTACTGAAGCGGATAGCATGGTAAAGATAAACCTCCCTCTTTTAATAAAATCGATTATTGCTTCATATAGGCCTTTGAAAAACGTAGTTATCTTTTGATTTTTGCACGTATCAATTTCCAATCATTATTTGATTTTTATAAATTTACAATATGATACAAGCGGAGAGTGTAAGTGATTTTTATAAAAGATTACCAAGCCATGCATCAACAAATGCTTCGTCTGGCAGTGCAGGCATTGGCCATATTAATGTGTTCAGCAGGGAAACCTGTTCAGTAGTAAGTCCTTATAGCCGACGAGATTTTTATAAGGTTTCGTTAATTATTGGTCAGGGCAAAATCTTTTATGCAGATAAATGGATCCAAATTGACAGACCTGCATTGCTATTTACCAACCCGATCGTACCTTATTCCTGGGAAGCAGAATCTGTGGAGCAGTCGGGCTGGTATTGCCTTTTTACGGAAGATTTTATTCAGCATAGCGAGCGGGTAAACAATCTCCGGGATTCTCCATTATTCAAAATAGGCAGTAATCCAATATTCTTTCCAGATGAAGCTCAACTGAATGAAATTTCAATCTTATTTCAAAAAATGCAGTCAGAAATGGCTTCAGATTACCCACATAAGTATGATGTTATCCGCAGCTATTTACACCTGCTGATTCATGCGGCGATGAAAAACAACGCAGCTACCAATTTTCGTACTTATTCTAATGCCTCCTCCAGGGTTTCTGCTTTATTTCTGGAATTACTGGAAAGGCAATTTCCAATCGATTCTCCTGCACTTATACTTAAACTGAAAAGTCCGGCAGATTTCGCCGCATCTTTATCTGTTCATATCAATCACCTCAACCGGGCGGTGAAAGAGATTACCGGAAAAACCACTACAACACATATTGCTGCGCGTATTATTATGGAAGCCAGGGCTTTATTGCAACATACCGACTGGAACATTGCTGATATTGCTTATTGCCTTGGTTTTGAGTATCCATCTTACTTTACTTTGTTTTTCAAAAAACATACCGGGTTAGCTCCTACTCAGGTTCGTTAATTGGTTTGAATATTATAATGATCGGTTTGATCGTTATAAGCGAGCACATTGCTTCCATACCTACATTTGAAAAACAAAATTTAATCATCATGAAATATAGAACACTTGGAAAAACAGGCGAACAGCTATCAGCACTTGGTCTGGGCTGTATGGGAATGAGTTTTGCTTATGGCCCTACAGATGAAAAGGAAAGTTTAGCCACATTAGAAAAAGCACTTGATGTCGGTATTAACTTCTGGGATACTGCAGATATGTATGCGAACGGTGCCAATGAGGAACTGATTTCTAAAATACTGGTACCCAATCGCAATAAGATATTTATTGCAACAAAATTTGGATTTCGTTTTAAGGATGGAATTGCTGGCCCGAGCAATGCAACCGGTACTTATTTCGACGGCTCTCCTGCCTGGATAAAAATAGCTATTGAACAAAGCCTGAAACGACTTAAGATTGATACTATTGATCTTTATTATGCGCACAGAGTTGACCCAAATATCCCGATTGAAGAAACTGTTGGCGCAATGGCAGAATTGGTAAAAGAAGGTAAGGTGCGCTACCTCGGGCTAAGTGAGGCATCTCCCGCTTCCATCAGAAAGGCACATGCGGTACATCCAATTTCAGCATTGCAAAGTGAATATTCGCTATTGACCAGAGATGTGGAAAAGGAAATCTTACAGACTGTTAATGAACTTGGCATTTCGTTGGTGCCCTATTCCCCCCTGGCACGTGGTCTGGTAACCAATACGCTCAACGTTGACACCCTTGCCGATGATGATTTCAGAAGGACCTTGCCTCGCTATCAGCCAGAAAACATGGAGAATAACAATAAACTGGTTATCGGATTTTCTGCACTTGCAGCAAATAAAAATTGCACACCCGCTCAACTTGCCCTTGCCTGGGTTTTAGCACAGGGGGAAAATATCATACCTATTCCTGGCACTAAAAAAAGAAAATACCTGGAAGAAAATGTGGGTGCGATTGATGTTAACCTAACAGGTGCTGATCTTAAAGCTATTGATGAACTGATTAAACAATATCCAATAATTGGTGAGCGCTATAGTGAAGGTGCGATGAAGTTGGTTAATCATTAACAACTAAACCTTACCCTAAATTGGCGAAGTTTTTCAACCGCTCATGCCCTTTGAAACTTCGCAAGTTTGCTCAATCGACTTACGAAATTTTGATGGACTGTGCATGAGGAGAACTTCGTCAGTTTTCTGTCGATGAAAACTTTCTATTGAGGCCTCACCAAACGCCCTCTCCTTTGGAGGTGGCGTTTGTAAACAGACTTACATAAATAAAAATAAATTAAATCACCTACACAATAATAGGCTAACACAAGCGTCTTAATATGGAGAGCGTTAATTTAGATTTAAGGGGAATCGTCCATTGGATGATTCCCCTTTTTCTTTAATAATGAACGTAAAATGCACACATACTCATAATTAAAGAATTTTATTTTCTATGTATAAGTTTAATTTTGTGAATTAAAGCTTTTTAGTTTTCTTGCCCCATTTGCGATTATACCAGATGATAAAACCTGTTATGGGCAACGATGCACCCACCAAAGATGCCAACGCTGCAATGATTTTAGTGGTCATCCCACCGATAGTGCCAACATGGATATCAAAATTGGCCTTGTAAACCTTAGTTCCAAACGACAATTTTGACGAATCCATCTCTCCTACTTTCTGCAGTGTTTTTTGGTCGAATGCATACCATTTAGTTAAATCATTATGACCAGTTGTTGGATGAATATAAATCATAAAAACATCTTGCCGATCCTGCGGATACATCATCCTTATTCTACCTTCGCTTTTGAAGTGCTTCCAAATTTCATCTTCCGGGTGCAGATATTTTGATTGAACAACCGTTGTATCAGAAACGCTCTTTTTTGGGTATTCTACTTTTGGGTTGCCACCTGTAATCAACCAGTGATAGCCATGATCGAACCACTTAAAAGTAAATACGATACCGGTTACCGTTAATATGATGATAAAAATAAGGCTATAAAAACCCAGCGCATTATGCAAATCAATATTCAGGCGCTTCCATTTGGCATTCCATTTAATTTTAAAACTTTTATTAAAGGTAGATTTATTCCATTTAGATGGGTACCACCAGATCAGGCCGGTGATTAATGTAATCAGAAATATAATGCAGCAACTGCCAACGAAATAGCTGCCAAAAGGCCTCGGAAGCCAAAAAAAACGGTGCCCTGATCTTAAGAAGTTATTAAAGCTGGCAATTCCCGTTTCAGTCGTCCGGTGATATAGTATGCTTGCCGAATATGGATTAATGAAAAGCTCCTGATATGCACCATCTTTTTCGCTAAAGTAACCGATAACGCTGCTTTTATCTCTTGTGCGGTATTCGAGTTTATAGATTACAGCTGAATGATTTTGCTGTATGCTATCAATATATACTCTTCCGGCTTCCGTTAGTTTTGATGGTTTCAGAAATTCCATTTGCCGCTCAAGGATGTTCTGACCGGGCGTAAATGCATCTGTCATTTCATCTCTAAAAACCCAAATTGCAGCGGTTAAACAAACCACAAAAACAACTATTCCTGAAAACAGACCTAACCAGAGGTGTAACCAGTTACTGATTCTTCTAAAAAGTGATTTATTTTTTTTCGACATGAAATAAAAGGGAGCTGATTACGCTCCCTGGCAATGAGATGAGCGTTTACTTTATTTTGTAAAGACCGTTTACACCATCTATATCATTAATCTTTATTCCTTTGTTAACAGCCCCTGTTGCACTATCATAATTGTAGAGATAAAAGTTACCATCTATATCCTTAGTATTTACCGGAAAGTAAATCTTACCATTATCAGCAAGAATATTTGGAGCAGTGGGTTGGCTTTTAGCTAAAGGCACATTCAATTTGGTGATTGATCCTGTTGCCATATCCACAATATGAAACTCTTGTGTATTGGCAAATCCATAAGAATTCCAGGTTGGAGCCAGATCCATGCGAATTCTACGAACCAGCAATTTCCCATTACCAGCATAACCACCACCTAAAATAGGGTCACCATTTAATTGAGCGGAAAGGTTTAAAAAGTAAGTCGGATCCACAACCGATGTTCCTTTCTTGATTCTATAAATACCATGTGGCCTATCCCAGTTTTGCCCAACCATTTCAAATGGAGCTGTTAAAATGTAAAGATCATCGTTATAAACAAAAGTCTTTAAAACACCATTACGGTCATTTCCAGGAACGGTAGAACGCGTATCTTCACTGTAAACAGGGTTACTTACTGAGGGATAATCGTAAACAGCAAAATATGCCGTACCCGTTGCCCAGTTTGTTTTACCCGCTTTTACTGCGGCAGGGTAATTATCATCTCCATAATAATAGCCTACATGAATTTTATTATCCTTTACATGAACGAAACCTACCATTGCAAAGGTTAATCCTGCTTTAGCTGGCAAATTGAAGTTTCCTTCTTTTGTAACAGACATGCTTTCTACATTAAGAATTTTATAATCACCTCCAAGTGAATAAATTAATAGCGTATTATCATCTACCCAATAATGGCCATAACGATACCCGTTTGCTAATACAAATGGAATCGATTTTACATTTTGCATGGTTTGGTTCACATAGCTGAATTTGGTTAAAGTATTCTGACTGGATTTATAAGAATAATAATTTCCGTTTTTGGCAATGAAGGCGAGGAAACCCGGCTCCACACTGGTTACATTTGCGCCGTTACCGATAAATGAAGCTTCTCCGGTACTCAGTGAGCCATTTTGTAATACGTAAGTGCTGGATGGATTTAAAAGGAAACCGCCAATACCAAAAGTGCTTTCGGTAATAATTTCTGGCTCATCTGGCGAGGTACTTTTTTTACAAGACTGAAAAGTCAGCCCCAAAAAAAGAATAGAGAGCATGATTAAAGAAGACTTGATTGTTTTAGTTTTCATGAATATTGAATTGAATAGTAAATAATTGATTAATGAATGAAATAGCGAAACTTAAGGTTGAACGATCTACCTGGTTTTTGTTGTCTGAAGTTATCATAAGCCAGCACATCGCCCAGATTTCTGGATTCAAAGGAAATGTTATACTTCTTTTGTTTTAAAGAATAGGTAATACCAGCATTATGGAGCAATTGAGAAGGAATCACATTTCTGGATTGCGCACTTCCCCATGCCTCCCAGGTTAAAAAGAAGCTATGCAGATATTGGGTAGACCAATCGAATTGTATCCGTGTATCTTTACCCAGCCAGTCGTTTTTACCAAGAGAGAAATATAAATTACCAAATAACCAGGGCTGATTGGGAATCATATTGCCATAGGTTGCATACCTGGTTTGTGTACCATAAATGTATTCCTGGGTTTGTTCAGATCGCTGATAACTTGCATTGAGTGTTAACTCTATCAAATCACTGAATTTATATTGTGCTTCAGCCTCACCTCCTAAAATCCTTACTTTTCCTTCATTTAGGTATTGAGAACTGAAGCTTCCGGATGGAATAGAATAAATAAAATCTGTGGCATTCCGGTAAAAAGCAGAGAGATCAAACCGGTAATAATGTTGCTCGTGTGTGGCCGAAACATCCAAACCCAGATTAAGATTATGACTACTTTCTGGGCGGATGTTTAGATTGGCGATAATATTCACCCCATCACCCAAAACTTCTACCTGCTCGGGCAGCCGATAAGCATGTTCATACGATGCCCGGATGCCAATATGTTCACTTAGCGCATACCTGCTGGCCAAACCATACCCAAAATCGTTGTAATTTTTATGCTGTGCTGCCATTGGATTCCTGGCATCAATTGTTTCCGCAATACTCAGGTTAAAATGAAATAACTTGGCAAATGCCGTAGTATTTAGCCTGCCGTTAAAGGCTACATTTTTCCAGGCCATTCCTAAAACAGACTTTGATTGTCCGGCCTCTGCATAGGATTTAGCACTAAGTTCTTCATTGCTTTTGCGATTGGCATTACTAAAATTGTAATTTAAAGTAATGCTGTTAAGATCATTTACCTGATAAGCCAGGTTGAGCCTGCTTAATAAAAATGCATTTCTGAAATGTGTAATGGTTGTAGGAATGTTTGCGGCAAATTCACCATGATTGTTGTTGATACTAGACGGGCTTCCATCCCACCAAAAAGTACTTTTAGAAGTATCTGTAACAGCATAGTTATCAATTCCGTAGCTTAAAAAAGCCGAAGCATCAAGTCCATTCAGCAACAGGTTGCTCTTTTTGTACCGAAGCGATGGCATCATGTAATCTCCTCTTCTGTCAATCTTCCCATAAACCACATCTTGTGTAGCTCCTGTTTGATACTGCTTATAATGGTTATTATAGAGGAAACCCACCATAAATACATCTGCCCAGCTTTTATTAACATATCCCAATTCTCCCTGTACCATAGCCGAGCGATAACGATCGTGAAACCTTTTCACATTTCTTTCTTCAAAGCCACCAGCACCATCGGGCAATAAAATACTGGCATCGTACTTCGGATTGCTATACATCATATAATTATTATCCGAATAATTATAAAAGCCAGATAACTTCATGATAAAGCCTGTGGAATCATTTCTATATTGACTGCTTAAGGCACCACGATGCGTATTAAAAGACCCAACACTGTAACTCGCATCGATATAATTACCTGTCCCTTTTCCAGTAACCATATTAACGGCGCCGCCCAAAGCATCTGCACCTAACTCAACAGGCACCACGCCCTTATACACTTCAAGCTTACTGGCCAGGTTAACAGGAATATTATTAAAAGCCATTCCCACACCGTAGTTTTCCATCGGAATACCATCGATAAAGAAACGTACAGCCTTGCCGGAAAGCCCATTTAGGGAAAAATTAAAATTAGATCCCAATCCGCCCTGCTCCCTAATACGGATGCCGCTGGTGGCATTTAATAATTGATTTAAATCTCTGGTGGAGTTGTTAAACTTAGAGGCATCAAGCATGTTGGCATGATATCCCCGCTCCTGAAATTTTTGGGCTTCTGTTTTTCCTTTCACGATGACTTCATTTAATGCTTTATTATCAGGCAATAATATAATTTCCTGAAAGGCAGTTTGATTGGCTTTAAGTTCAAATGCCTTATTCTGTGTTGCATATCCCATGTATGACACCGTTAAAATATGATGGCCTTCGGGCAAAGTGACAACTAAAAAATTTCCCTTTTCATCCGTTTGAACCATCCTTCCTGCTACAACAAGTGTTGCAAATGGTACAGCTTCTCCACGCTCATTTTTTACCAGTCCTTTTAATATACCGCTGGCTTGTTCCTTCACAATAACATGATTCCCACTCATTCTAATGCTGATCCCTGACCGCATTTCCAATTCATGAAAAAGCTCAGTTATGGTATAGTTGGATTTACTCAGATTAATCGTTTGGTTAATGGTTCCTTTAGTCCGGGTGTAGATAAAGGTAAACTCAGTTTGTTTTTCTACCTGACTGAAGATTTCTTTTAAGCCCGCCGGTTTATTTGCGATGGAAATCTGCTGTGTTTGGGCATTAGCATCGAAAGATATTAATAAGAAGAAAAAGAAAATAGCATTGTAGGCTTGCCTTAAATGCTGGCAAATTTTATCCATATCCGGATGTTTATTTTATAAAATCTGTGAATAGAAATTGAATTTTACATTGATGATCATCGCAGCTGATTTCTAGCTATTGGATGAATCTGTTTGTGCTAATACACATTTATGGTTCGGTCGCCACTACTCTTAAATCGAAGATTTGAACTAAGCATAATGAGTTTCAAAGCTTCGGCTGCGTTTTCTGACTTTATTTTTCCTGTAAACAATAATTTATTGATATGAGGTTGCTTTACGACAAAGTTAAGGTCATATCTTTTTTCCAAAGCATCCAGTACCTCATCCATTGGCCGGTCTTCAAACCAAAGTGTTCCAGCCCGCCACGATAAATATTGATTTAGATTAACCTGATCAGGAGTTGAAATACCATTTGCATTGCTATATACTGCTCTTTGGCCTGGCAAAAGAATAACAGCATCTTTTCCTTTTTTGAAAGCGACTTTCCCTTCCTTTAAAATCACTGAGATTTTACTTCTAGATTTATTAATATTGAATTTAGTACCCAACACTTTCACTTCGGTACTATCAGTATGAACGATAAAGGGCTTCGCAGGATTTTTCTGCACTTCAAAAAAGGCTTCGCCTTCAAGCAATTGTATTTCTCTTGAAGCTCCAATAAATTCTTTGGGATAGATCAGTTTCGCGCCAGCATTCAGAATAACCCGACTACCATCAGCTAACATAAGTGTATCGATGTGAGCACTTTTTGCCTGCAAAGTAATCAGATTCGAGGAATTAGATTTTGAGCGGTAAGTCAGGTAAAATATAGCTGCAATAGCCATTACCATACATGCCGCAATAGCGGCACCAAATCCGCTATTAAATATGATGAATTTATTTTTATTGATGCGCCGCCCTGATTCTATCCGCGACCATAAAAAGGCTTCGGTTTCTTGATGCTCCGCTGCCGTGAAAGCTGATGCTTCGATCAAAGGTAAATCCTGTTGATCATTTAGCCATTTTTCTACCATTACAATTTCACTTTCACTACATTGGCCGGCAGCATACTTTTCTAATAATTTTGGGTCGATATACTCCATACAACTATATAATAGCGGCATTGAATGGATATGCTAGTCAAAAAATATTTTTTTTTGTAGAACAAACACAACAAACTGAATAACAGCATATTAAATTACCATTGATAGCCAATATTGCTAAGTTTCTTTTTGATAAAGTGAAGTGATTTGGAGATATGGTATTGTACAGTGTGTTCGGTAATATTACGTTTTGCTGCAATTTCACGGTAGCTTAAATGCTCAAAGCGATTAAGCATAAAAACCGTTTTGGATGGTTCTGGTAACTGAGCAATTACTTCATTTAGCCATGCCTGCGTATCTGCAGTTTCCATAATGGTATGAGGATTGGCATCTGCATGCTGTTCGCTTTTGGGTGTGAGGATTTTAATGTGTTTTTGCCGGGTGCTTTTATTACGCAAATAAGCAAATGATTGATAGCGTGCAGCTTTGCTTAAATAATGTTCCAGGTTACTATCTGTATCCAGATTCATCCGGTTTTTCCATAGATCAAGAAAGATCATTTGTGTCAGATCAGCCGCATCGTCCCTATCCGCTGTATAGTGATGGCAAATGGTGAAAACCCGCTCCCAAAAGCACTTAAATACAGCCTTGAATGTTTCCTCATCAAATGGCATTTCGAAAGCGATACCCTTATCAATTATTTTGAACATCTCGCCGTAAAAGTAATATTTATTTAGAATGATTAAAAATAAAAACTTTAAAAACGATGTTTTTGATTTCTGAAATGTGCCTGTTTATAGAATCCTCGACGTATGGCTGTAAATATTCAGCAAAAATTATTTTTGATCTATCAAAAATATTACACAACTTTGGCTACTATTTTTATTCAGTCTAAATAACTATAGTGTTTATTTAAGCTTAAATTGATATGAAAACCAAACTCGTACTTTTTTTAATGTTGATCTCAGTACTGATGGTTAAGGCACAAAAGCCAGCAACCATTACAGGAAAAATCACCACTACGGATGGGCATGCTGCCACCGGTATTACCGTAACTGTTTTAGGAAAGTCACTCGGGACTTTGACAGATGCAAGTGGTTATTATAAAATCAAAAATCTCCCTTTAGGAAATCAAATGATTCAACTTTCTGCTATAGGCATCCAAAGTCAGTCTAAAAATGTTGAGATAAAATATGGCGAAAACGTAAATGTGGATTTTGTAATCAGTGAAACCACAAAGGAACTGGAAGAAGTAGCGGTGAATGCACTGAGGGCGCACAAATATATTGATAAGGAAAGTGATCAGGTAGCCAGAATTCCATTGAAAAACCTGGAAAATCCACAAGTTTATACTGTTATTCCAAAAGAACTTATTAAAAATCAATTGTCTCTTAATAGTAAGGATGTAATTAATAATGCAGCCGGAGTGGTCGCTTATTACACCCCTATTGGTACAGTAAGTGCCTGGATAAGAGGATTCGACACTAGAAATGCCATCCGAAATGGCATGGTTACTCAATATCGGGCAGAATCTGATCCTATTAATATTGAGCGGATTGAAGTTATAAAAGGGCCGGCCGGAACACTGTTCGGTTCTAGTGCCATATCATTTGGTGGTTTAATTAATAAAATTACCAAAACTCCAAATCCTGTTACAGCAACTGAGGTAGCCGTTTTTACAGGCAGCAATGGCCTGATGCGAATTACTGCCGACGTTAACACTCCATTAAATGCATCAAAAACTTCCTTATTCAGGCTGAATGCAGCTTATCATGCAGAAGATAGCTTTCAGGATATTGGACGTTATAAAAGCATAAGTGCCGCACCAAGTTTTCTTTATAAAATTAACGACCGGCTTACTTTCCTGGTTGATGCTGAATTTGCAGCAGTAACCAGAACACAGCAACCCTATCCATCATTTGGACCTAATACCACCTTTAAAAATTTCAAAGATATTCCAATTGATTACAAGAAATACATAGGGGGTGATGATGTGGATTCTAAAACAACCATTTCAAATTTCTTTACCAAGGCAACTTACAAATTGTCTGATCAATGGGTTTCATCTACCAATTTAAATTTTAGTAATGGTTATGTAGATTATGCCAATCAGCTTTATCCGAGATGGCTCACAGATTCTACCATGACCAGGAATATCGGCATGTATAGTGCCCGTACACTATCTTTCATTCAATTTCAACAGAATTTTAATGGCGATTTTAAAATAGGTAAAATGCGTAACCGGGCAGTGATTGGTGCAGATTTTACCAGTACCATCACCCGGTTAAACTATGCTTATTTTAACTATGATACCATTAATGTAAATAAAAATTTCTCGCCATTATTTGCCCAGCGTGCCAATGCGCTGATGGCAGCGACTAAGCCAGGCTACTATCAGAACACGCAAACTAATTATAGTCTTTATGCTTCTGATGTTATTAATCTAACCGAGCGCCTTCTCGTGATGGCAAGTTTACGATTAGATCAGTTTGTAAATAAAGCCAGTATTGAATATAACCAGCCAGTAAAAGATGATTACCAGCAAACGGCCTTATCTCCTAAATTCGGAATGATTTATCAAATTGTAGATCAGAAAGTTTCTGTTTTTGGAAATTACATGAATGGTTTTTTAAATCAGGGCCCGGTTACCCAGCCTGATGGAAGTACGCTCAGACTAAAACCAAAGCAAGCCAATCAATGGGAAGGTGGAGTAAAAACAGATCTGTTAAATAAACATTTAGGTTTTACTTTAAGCTTTTACGACATCAAAGTTAATCATGCTACTTATACCGACATCAATAACTTCAGCCTGCAAGGTGGTACACAAAAAAGCAAAGGGTTTGAAGCAGAGCTGAATGCAGAGCCTTTTGACCATTTTTACATCCTATCCGGATATGCCAGAAACAGCAACAAATTTATATCAGGTGAGTCCTCACTGATCGGAAAAAAAGTTGCCGGTGCACCCGGTGAAGTTTTTAACCTTTGGATGAATTACCAATGTGTTAGCGGATTATTGAAAAATTTTGGTGGTGGCTTTGGAGGCAATTATGTAAGCGATGTATACTGGGATGCTGCAAATACCATTACCATACCTTCTTATACAGTGTTGAATGCAACTGTTAGTTATCACCAACCAACCTGGACTGCTTCCGTTAAAATGAATAACCTATCCAACCAAAAGTATTGGAACAGTGATGCACAACCACAAATGCTGAGACAAATTATTGGTTCTGTTGCTATGAAATTCTAAAAGATAAATCAAACCTCAATCTACCGATTAACATGCGATTTAAAAATATACATAGTGTTCTGATACAGGAAAGATGTAAAGAACAAGGCATCAGCTGTGAGCTGCTGGTGCCTGGAGATGAAGAAATTTTTGTGCTTCAAAAAGGAAACCGTAAAATTTTCATTAACCGCGGCGTTTCTCCAATCGTCAGCCATATGGCAGCTACCATTTCAGAAAACAAGTTGGCCACCAATACATTGCTTCAAAGCCACGGGATTCCTATCCCAGAGTTTATGTTTTGCGCTGATCTTCAGCACGATGCCAACTCCTTCCTGGAGAAACATAAACCTTTGGTAATTAAACCATTCGACACTAATAAAGGGGTTGAAATTCACATGAATGTTTCTAATACAGAAGAACTGGAACAGGCTTTTTTAAAGGTTAGACAAGTAAGTAGTCATGCCATTCTTCAGCGGCAGGCAGCAGGTAAAGATTACCGGATATTACTGATTGGAAATGAACTTGCTGGCGTATTATTAAACGAATGGGCTTATGTAACCGGCAATGGAAAAGATCAACTTGACCAGCTGATCGCAACTGAAAATAATAAAAGGGAAACCAAAGGCACAGCCGTTTATGATCGGAATTTTAAAATGCTTTCTCCGGTTCCCATGGAAGATGTAGCGCGGGCACTGGCGTTGCAGGGGCTAAACTTTCAATACATTCCCGAAGAAGGTGAAAAAATTTATATCAGCTATTGTGGAAATGGTTGGGCCGGTGCATTGGCCATTGATCAAACAGAAGATATTCATCCTGATAATCTTCAGCTTGCAAGGGAAATAGCGGAGATAACAGCCATTGATGTTATTGGCATCGACCTCAGATGTGAAGACATCTCGATATCATATCGCGAGTCTGCATTTGCCATAATCGAAGTAAACATCCGGCCCAGCATGGTCGATCATGAGTACCCAACTGAAGGAAAATCCAGACGGGTAGTTTCACAATACCTTGACTATTTATTTAAAAAAGCCCATCATGAATAACTCAGCACAACAATCATACTCCACTGTTTTGCCTCAAACTGAAACGACAGGTTACACTCAAGCTTATCAGGAAGTGATGCAAAGATTGCTCTATGCGCTAATTAATGAAAGTTCAGATCAGCGGCAGCGTATTTTAACCACCGTTAACGATCAGTTTAAAGTAAGACGGATTGTTCTTCCCTCCAATGGTGGAATTTTAACCTGCATAGAAACCAAGGAAAAGAATGTTACCATTTACTTATCCGTGGTATTACTTAGAAATGATGGTGATTTAACGGAGCTTGATGTGATGGCACTGTTGAACTGTATATTGGATTTATGGAAAACGGATGATGCCTGTAGCGAAAAAATCAGGGCAGAAATCGATAACTGCTTACATCATCTGGCTATGGCATTTGATCATGAAACAGAGCATAACGAAGAGATTAGCTACTATGTTAAAACACTGATTTCAGCAAAAAAAACTGCTCTTCAACAAAGGGAAACTTTACTATATTCAGAAATCATACCTTTTAAAGGCCATCCTATTCATGTTTGTGCTAAAACCAAAATGGGGTTTTCCAGGCAAGATGTGAGCGCTTACAGTCCGGAATTTTCGCCAAAGGTTAATTTACAACTCCTTGCTGTTCACCGGTCAAATCTGATATTTTCTAATGAAATAGATAGCTGGACGAAATACAGTGCAGAACTGTTATCATATCAACAAGCGGAGGATTACCTGATTATGCCGGTTCATCCCTGGCAGTATGAACATGTGATTTCTAAAACCTATCAAGCACATATCAATAGTGGAGCTTTATTTAAACTTGAAGATGAAACTATAGAAGTTTTGCCAACCCTATCCATGAGAACAGCATTTTTACCATCAACTCCAGGTCAGCCATTCTATCATATTAAGGTTCCCATCAACATTCAGGCAACCAGTGTAAAAAGATCCTTAACCCTACGTGATTTATATAATGGTATTGAATTTAGTAAACTAATTACGGATATGGCCCAGAAGATTCCTTCTATCGTCAATAAAAAAGGGAGAATGATCAGCGATGTGTGTGCGGCGCATTTTAAAATGGAGGGAGAAACAAATCCTGGCTTGTCTTTTCTTCTAAGAAATGATCCTATTAATTATTGTTTACCTGGAGAAACGGTGGTGGTTGCAGGAGCTTTAACACACGCTACTAAATTACATCCAATCCCACTACTTTGTCAGTTTATCGATCAGTCTAAATTATCGATTGAAGCTTACCTTGACCAGCTGATTGAGACACTCTTACTTATGCCTTTGGAAGTATTTCTTTATGAAGGTATTGCACTGGATCTTCACGGACAAAACACCCTGATTGTTTTTGATGAATCTCACCAGGTATGTGCACTCGCTTACCGGGATCTTGGCAGTGTACAAGTGGTTAATACTGCCCCGTCATTTAGTGAAAAGAAACACCTTTTTTATGGAGAAGCATCAACTTTTATGAATTACAAAGATACTGTTAGCGAATTGATGCATACACTTTTCAATAACCTGATCGGTGGAATTGTTAGTTGTACGGCCAGTGCTTATACAATACCTGAACAACAGATTTGGGGAAAAGTCAAAGAGACAAGTATGCGGATTATTCAATGCTGCAAAGTGCCAGAGCAGGAAAAAAATGACTTTTGTAAACTGCTTTTTAGTCCTACACTAATGATAAAACCTTTGTTGAGCATGCGCATTGCCGAAAAAACGCTATACCAGGCCATTCCCAATCCAATGTTTAATATTAGCTGATGGCCCTATTTTTAAAGCAAAAAAAAGAAAACAACCTGGCAGATCAAGATCTGCCAGGTACGTTTTACCCTAAATTTTTGATCTGTTCATTCGTTGGTGCATTGGGTGATTATATGACACTGTCTGCGTTGGGGTGGTATATTGTAGATTCAGTTGGATCTGCAGAAGTACTGGGCTGGGTATTTTTTGCGAGAACTGTTCCCCGATTTTTCATGAGTTTTGTTGGTGGTTATTTTGCTGACCGAATGGATCGTAAAAAGCTGATTATTGGTGTGTATTCCGGGTTAATGATTACTACAGGTTTGCAAATATTAGTCATCTGGAACCTATCTGGTTTACACTGGATTTATATTGTAGCAGTTGTTTTTTTAAGGAATGTTTTTGACAGTGCAGAGCCTAGCATCAGAAATGCGCTACTGCCAGATATTGTTAAAAAAGAAAACATTGCAAAGGCTGTTGGTTTTTATGCTTCCAGTTTAAACCTGGCAGCCATTTTTGCTCCGGTTTTAGCCGGATACTTGCTATCAGTCGTGTCCATCACGCCATTACTAATTGCAGATTTTTGCTTACAGATACCCTCTTTTCTAATCCTATTTTTACTTCCTGCCATACCCATTCACAAAGATGACACCAGTAAGGAGCTTGCAAGTAAAGGCTACATTTTTGCAATTTCTTACATCAGGCAATCTCCTGTTTTGCGCAATAGCTTGATATTGAGTGTTACGCTCATGTTTTTTCTTTTCCCATTTGGTGCAATGCTTCCGCTAATGGTAAAAAATGTATTGCATTTGAATGCAAAATCATTTGGATTAATTAGCGCAACCGAAGCCTTTGGTGCGGTACTTGGCGGACTATTGCTGAAGTATATCACCCAAGATCAATTACTTAAACTATGGCCATGGATGGGTATGCTTTCTTGCTTCTTTTTATTTTTATTGGGCTTTGCGAATACTTTGTTAGCGGTTTTTTTAACCCTTTTTGTCCTGGGCTTAATGAGTCAGTTATTTAGAAGTACAGGCCGCAGCATCTTTCAGCTCAACACCCCATCAGAAATCAGAGGAAAAGTAATGTCAGTACTGATTTCAGATAGTGGTATCGTTTCTCTAGGGATTTTATTTTTTACACTAATTGCAGGTAAACTATCTGTGGGATATGTTTATAGTTTAATGGGTTGCGTAGGGTTTATATGCTGTTTAGCTAGCCACATGCTATTGCTTAAAGGCAACAGCAAACCCCATATAGATGCAAAACGAACCATTAAACATAAATGATGTTGAGGATATTGTTTAAGATTTCACAAAAACAATCAAATTTCTCTACAAATTTTTTACCATACCTGGTGAAACCGAAAACTTATTCTTAAACGCATTACTAAAATGCTGAACAGAGGAATAGCCCATCTGAAAAGCAACAGATTTTATGGGTATACCCTGAAGAAGAAGCATTTTGGAATGGTTTAATTTGTGGTCACTTAAATAACCAAATACGCTTTTATCGAACATATTTCTAAAACCTTGTTTAAGCTTAAATTCATTAATACCACATACCTTTGCCAATTCAGCAACAGATGGTGGTTGGTGAATATTTGCTATCAAGTAATCTCTTGCGTGTAAAATGCAATCTTTATCGTAGGCAGATGGTAAAGCTACACAATGATTATTAATTGCCTTTTCAAAGGACTCTGCCTGGAGCACCAGCAATTCTGTACATTTAGACTCAATATACAAGAGTTTTAATCTACCTGTATAGGTACAATTGAGAATATCCTGAATGCAGCTTTGCATGGCCCAGGTAATCGGCAAGTCTTGCTCTGCAACCTGTGTATAATGCCCAATATCCAGGTGATCAGCTAAAACCTGAAGTGCCTTATTGGAGTTTTCTGCCAGTTGCAAAAACTTTTCCTTCGCAAAATGTACTTCAAAAAATCGGTAATTCTGCTGTGTATTATATTCTCCTGTACCATCTAGTTCAGGCATATAAATTATATTTTGCTGGTTTGAACTAAAGTGATACCGCTGTTGGTTTACTTTATTGTATATTATTCCATTTCCAGATAGGGTAAAACGCAACTTCACCATGTCTGGAACATCATTTGCAGGACTAAAATATAGTTGCTGTTGTTTAAATAAAATATCTCCGTAAACGATATAAAGATCTGGAGTGGTTATTTGAAATAATTCAGCATCACTGAATGAAAAATGGTATTGGTCTTTACTTTCCTTAATAAATTGTTTCTGATCTGGAAACTGCTCAAAACTTCCACCAACATTTTTCCAGGTCCCATAATCTTTTCCAACATTAATACCCATAGTAACAATGATCATGAAAAAAAAGGAATTTTGACGAAACGATTATTAAAATTTACATTTCCTGTAAAAAAAAATCCTTTTTGTGTAAATCCCTTCACCAGTCATTATTCACCTTTGCCGAACGATTAATGCTAAAAGTTAACACTAATAGATTTTTAGAGAAAAGGATACAAAGCAATATGGATAAATCAATCGAATATAAAAAAACAAGTAAACAAAGGCAGGACTTTAAATACGATAATAAAAGAAAGAAAAATCTTGAAATCCAACATCAGAATCAAAATATCATCTCCCAAACTATAGCAGAACTAAAGCTGACAAACCATTCTTTTATCTTGGAAATTGAATGTAACAACAGCAGACATTTACCTTTTCTTTTTCAGCAAGCTAAAGGCATTGGCTATTATGGTGTTAGCTTTTCAGATAAACCGATGGATGAAATTCCTTTAGTACAGGCTTTAAAAATAAATGAAGGCCATGCTGAATTCATTAATATTAAAGAAGGTGAAAAATTAAATTTTGAAAGTGATTTTTTTGATTGCTGTTTTACTGCTAATACTATCTATTATTGGAGTGATCCGTTAAGCACCTTTAAAGAGATTTATCGCACATTGCGTCTAGGTGGAACATTTAACCTGTCTTTTATCGAACAAAAATTTGGAAAAGATCTTCCCTGGACGCAGACTGACTTTACTTTTTACACGCTGAACCAAATAAAAACGATGTACAGGATAGCGGGTTTCGGAGATCTTGAAGTGATACAAATGACAGAAGAGGTAATGACTAAAGACGGACAGCACATGGTTAGACCCTTTATCTATATCAGCGGAAGAAAATAGATATTTTTCTTATTAATGCAATCAATTAAAGTTCGCTAACCCAACTTACCAAATTTCAAAAGGTTTGAGTACCAGAAGAACTTCGTCAGTTTACCAACCCGACTTACTAAGTTTTGGTGGCTTGTGTGCAGGAAGAATTTCGTAAGTCCAAATGCAGAATGTGGCAGCTTGCTAATCACCTTATTTCTAAAATGGCGAAGTTTCGCCCCCACTCCCGCCCTTTAAAACTTCGCCAGTTTACCAACCCGACTTACGATGTTTCGGTGGGACGGAGTGTCGCAAGAACTTCGTAAAGTTAAATGCTGAATCTGAAAGTAAGGCTAATCCACGAAGTTTTACAAATCATATATTTAATACCAACCTACAGATACTTGTAGTACAATTAAAATAAAATTATTACAAGTAACCATACATAAAATAAAGGTCAAAATACTTTTATTTAAATATTTTTTTTATGCTATTAAAAAAGATCATTAATTGCAATAAAAAAATAATCTTCAATCAAGTCGTAATTTTTTTCTTAAATTATAAATTCACGCTGATTTGCTCTTAAATCGTTCGATAATAAAGCTTTTTTATTAAAGGTAAATACCTTTTGTAGCGCATCAAAACCAGTGAAGAAAATAGAATTTATATTTGAAATTAATCAGTGCATTCTTCCAAAAGTAGACCGGGAGAAACATTTAGGGCATCGGCAATATCAAAAATAATTGATATATTAGGGTTAACCAGGCCCCTTTCCATTCTACTGATTTGGGAATAATCGACATCAATCAGGTTAGATAATTCTTCAATGGTAAGTGACTTGAGTTTTCTGTATCTTCTTATATTTTTAGCTAGAATCGATATCCCCCGTTCATTGCGTTTATGCTTCCCTTTCATCAACCAGTTTGGCACAATTTAATGCAAAAATTATCATGCGCAATAAAAAGAAAATATTTATTGTATAATAGGGATTAAAATCCCTATTTTTATTCCTGAAAGCTTTAAGTTTTAATTGTCCATCCCGAATCTTTAATAATGAACGCTAATAATAAATGGGGATTTTGTTCTACAATTGTAGATTTTGTTCCCAATTTTTACGCTAATTCAAATGGCTCTTTGGTCTATTTATTAATTGCTATTTTATTAGATAGATACGCTAACAATCATTCTCAAATCATTCAGCAACCCGGCATAACAGACAAATTATGTCTTTACTTTTTTAATCATGGAACCTAGAAGTTCTCATCAATAATCTGATGGGTATAAGAATCATTTCAAACATTAAAAAATTAGAATTCAAGATGTTTTATTTAAAAGAAGTAAAAATGAATATAGCTAAGGCAAGGGCTTTTTTAAGAATTTTTAGTGCGTTTAACATGAGTCGACAGGAATTAAAGCAGGTATACAAACATACCAAACTGATCAAAATAAACCCCGGAGAACAGCTCTCCTTTACGCATCAAAAAGAGGATGACAAAATACTATTCGTAATCTATGGCATACTGAATGGTTTTTTTATCCCGGAAGAAAATGAAAGAATAAATATCTGGCTGGGCCATTTTGGAAGTATAATAAAACCTGCTGACATTAAGGAAATCATCCCTGAAGTATTTGTTATTGAAGCCATTGAGTATGCTGAAGTGCTTGAAATTAGTCAGAAGAAGCTGGAAGAAATCGGTTTTTATTTCCCATACATATTAAAACATATGATCGAACATATCTACCTCAAGATGATGCAAGATGCCAATAATAGAAACACGCTATTTAGAATGTGTAATCACACCTTAAGGTTTAATTATTTCCGTGAAATTTATCCTGGATTGGATGAAAAGTTACCAAAAGATCTATTGGAGGCTTATATCCGTCCGTCTACCTTATAATCCATTTTATCATCAGCTTATCTTTAAAGCAATCATCCATTTTCTTCTTATATACAATCGTATAAATTAATAAGATGAAACTAGATTCATTTATTTGATTAAACCAAACATTGAAAAGATTAAACAAAAAATGCAGGCGACATCCATCAACCTGCATTGTCATCATTAACTATAAAACTGATTATTTTGCTTCAAATATTTGTTTCATCTTCGCTTCAAGCGCTGCACCACGAAGTTCTTTTGCAATAATTTTACCAGAAGGATCAATTAAAAAATTCATCGGAATAGCCTTCACTTCATATTTCATCGCTGCATCATTTTCCCACCCTTTTAAATCTCCAACTTGTTTCCAGGTTAATTTATCATCAGCAATGGCTTTCATCCATTTAGCTTTGTCAGTAGCTTTATCCAGTGAAACACCTAAAATTTCAAATCCTTTAGATTTATATTGCTCATATACTTTAACCAGGTTTGGGTTTTCTCTTCTGCATGGAGCACACCATGATGCCCAAAAATCGATCAATACATATTTACCTTTAAAATCAGAAAGTTTTACAGGTTTACCATCCACATCAGGTTGTGTAAAATCTGTAGCTTCCACCCCTTCTTGTGTTTTCTTGAAAGTGGCAATACGTTCACCTACCTGCTTTCCAAAATAAGAATTTCTTAAATCAGTACTCAAACCGAGGTATACTTTTTCCATTGCTATGGCATCAAAACCGGGGCTTAGCGTAGAGTTCAATGCCATTAAAGACATATACTTTTCTCGATTCTGCTTTACATAGGCAATCTTAGCATCCACAATTTCTTGTTCGATTTTTCTGGCTCTTTTTTCCAAATCCAGAATATAATCCCGGTCTTGTTTTTTAGCTTCAGGTTGTGCTGCATACTCTTTATTCAGATTATAATAACTGGTATAAAAAGGCTTCAGGTATTCATCTACTTTTTTGCTTTCATCTGTTAATGTAGAACCTTTTATAATGGCGTTTTTTAAAGAATCTTTTCCGGTAATGGTGATGTTTTCATTACCTAAGATGATCGCCATTCCATCAACCTTTACCCTTCTACCCGGAGTATCAATTGCAGCATCGTGCTTAAGGCGAAGTGTAGCCTGCATGGGTGAAGGAACGGTACCTTTAAAAGTAAATGCGCCATTTACCAAAACAGCCGAATCCAGTTGTTGCTTGCCTTCCATATCAATCAATAGAAATGCTTTAGCAGGTTTTCCTAATTTACCAATATGACCTTTTATAGTGTAACCTGTTTGCGCAAAGCACATCAATGTGCTCATGGCTGTAATAGCTGTTAGTATTATCTTTTTCATATTTTATTTCTTTGAAATTTTACCTGTAGATTTTGTTTTTGTTGTCTGCTTTCCATCCAGCAGGCCATTATAATCAGCCTGAGATTTTAGCAGCGAGAGTGCGGTATCAAATGAATTATTCGCTTCATTTCTCACCTGAATGGCGTAAGATTTCCCTACGTATAACATATCTGCCATTTCTGCTTTTAATTCTACCGCAATTGCTTTTTGAGCGGCAACATCTGTTTTAGCGGGTAGTTTTATTTTGCGGGCAGTTGCTGAATCAAAAATGTGGTTAAGCATGGCATTCCTGATGGTGAAACTTTCGTTAAAAGATTCGAAAGTGGGGTAAGTTTTTAATAAACTTTCACGATTTTGTTGCACATCATTAAATGCAGCAGCAGTAACAAGCCCACTATTCATTAGTTTATTTAACCAGGCACTATAAAGCGCTGTATCAATAGCTACAAATTTATCAGGCATAATGCCACCACCACCATAAACGGTGCGTTTATTAACCAGTGTACTGTATCGTAAAGAATCAGGGAAGTTTATATGGCCGCCTTCGGTGAGTTCGCCAGATGCCATTCTTCTGTTAAAATCTTCAAAATAATCTGTTTTGCCTTTTGCATAGGGTTTCTGAATTGATCTGCCAGATGGGGTATAATACCGGGCTGCAGTTAAGCGGATAACTGATCCATCAGCAAGTTGCAGCCCTTTTTGCATTAAACCTTTACCAAAGCTTCTTCTTCCAACGATTACCGCACGATCCCAATCCTGTAAGGCACCTGTTAAGATTTCGCTGGAGGAAGCGGTAGATTCATCAATTAAGACGACTAAATCTCCCGTGTTAAATTGTCCGAAACCTCCTGTTAAATAGTGATCTTTTACGCCACTATTGGTTACCGAATAAAACACCATTTTCTCTTTAGATAAAAACTCATCAGCAACACCAATTGCTGCTTCTACCAAACCGCCTCCGTTAGATTGTAGATCTAAAATTAGTTTAGTCATGCCTTGAGCCTTCAATTTTTTTAAGGCTTCATCCATTTCCCGGCGTGTAGACTGACTGAAAATAGATAGGGCGATGTAACCAATATTTTTATTAACCATGTAACAGGATGTGATAGACAGTTCTGCAATTTGCGCCCTTACTACATTAAATGTTAATGGCGCAGGTTGAAATTTGCGAACAACACTTAATTCAACTGCCTTTCCTTTTTCGCCTCTCAGGCGATTCATCACATCCTGGTTTTTAAGGCCAACACCAAAAATTAACTTTCCATCTACTTTGGTAATCTGATCACCTACTTGTAAACCTGCTCTGGCTGCAGGTCCATCAGCATTAATGCCCGTAACAAAAGTACTGTCGGCTACCATGGCAAACTGAATACCGATCCCAGCAAAACTACCAGCCATTGATGCATTCATTGCTTCAACTTCTTCTCTGCTGATGTAGCTGGAATGTGGATCCAAATCGCTTAACATCGCTTTAATAGCCACATCTACCACTTGTTCATCATTCACCGGATCTACATAATTATCCTGTATCAGCTTAAGCGCATCTTGCAACTTAATTTTTGGATTCATCTGCGCCTGGGCATTGTAGCCAATCAATAGCAACAGCATGCTCCATAATATTTTCTTTCCCTTCATTTTTATTATTTTTCTGCTCTTAATATTTCTATAGCCATGGATAATTCATCGCGCAACTGACTTGGACTTCCTGAATAACCTTCAGAACTGTAGCGCACTTTACCATTTTTAACGATGATTTTACGGGGAATAGCAGATGATTTGAACAATGGTGTCAAGCTTCTAAAAACCTGATCCTGTTCGCCCTTTGCCCCCACCGCATCGTGCAAGAGATTGAAACGATAATGATTGTCTCGTACATACTTAACAGACTTTGCTTTATAGTCACCAAACTGCATGGTACCAATCATATATACGGCAACTTTCGGATCTTTTGCATACTGATCAACCAAAAGTTGCATACCTGGGAAAGCTTCAATGCATGGCCTGCACCACGTTGCCCAAAAATCAATTACCACAATTTGATCAGCCCAATCTTTTGAATGAACCATCTTACCATCTGCATCTTCCAAACTAAAAGGAATGAGTGGGTAATCCACCATATTAGACATCACATGAATACGCATCTCATTTTTTTTATCTGCCGGGATCAGCGCTGAAATGTATTCCTGATAGCCATTTTCATTGCCATTGTGCGCATCCATATAAACCTGCTTTAATTTTTCAAACATGGCCGGCGTAACGGCATTCGCAGCTACACTGTTTTCCAGTAGTGGTTTAACGGATTTCTCATCACCTAGCTTTTCCAAAATATACACATGCATGGCATTTAAATCTGCATTGCTGTACATGCCTGTTTTTGACAGGTATTTAAAATACGGTATGGCCCCAGCATAATCCTGCTGATCTTTTGCCAGGATAATATGAGTAAAAAGGCGATCGTTCATCTGGTTATCGGCATTGTCTTGCGCCTTTTGCTGGTCATGATCAAAATCGATTAAATAAGATCCGTCTTTCTGATGATCAATTAAATACGGTATAATTTTAAGACTTAAACCATACAGCATCTTACGGTCTGCCTTACCAGCCATTTCACCTCGCGTCAGGTTCCAGCGATAGATTTCATTGGCTGTTTTGAAATCGATATCTTTAAAAAGCGACAAAAACTTTTCTGTTTGTCCGCTTTCAAAATAGTTTGCAGCCAAACCTCTATAAAGTGAGTAGTAGATAAATCCCTTTTCATCTGGATTTTTCTTCCATTCCACATACGGAAATCTTTTCAAGTAATCTTCAGCGGCTGCTTGAAAGTTTTCGCCAGACTTCTCTTCAGTTACCTTTTTATATAACAACAATCTTGCTGTACCACTTTTAGGATAGTTTAATTCAATCTGTTGCGCTAAGAGATCAGCCGCCTTGGTGTTTTTTATTTTAAGGTAATAGCGTTGCATTTCGGCAAGCAAGTCCTCATTCAGATTCCCTTTTTTGAGTTCATTCTTTATCGTTTCATCTGCAAAAACATCAAAATCCGTAGCAGACATGGTAAGGCGTTTAAGATCCAGATAGGTAAATAAAACGCTACGTAAATTGTTTTGCAAAAACTTAGCATCTTTTTTTAACAGGGAATCTACCATTGCAGCATCCTTAACCGGATTTAAAAAACTATTTAGGCTCCAGTTACCTGTAAGGCCACTATGAAAAGCAGCTTCAACCAGAAAACTACCTGGAACGTCTTTTTTGTTTTCTAAATAGGTGCGGCTAAAATAACCCATGCCCTTGTTATTATCTGTAGCTTCTGGATTAATAGAATCACCCTGATAAAACCTGAGCGCAATAAAAGCACTCTTTGCTGGCAGCAAGTATTCGCCCTCCCAGTTATCTTTTGCTCTCTTTAAAATGACATTTGTGGTATGCCATTTAAAATCACTGTAAAATGCCATTGTGGCTTTCGCATTATCACTAAACTCTAAATCGCCTCCTTTAGGTTGATAACTAAAGGTGATTTTTTTCTGTTGTAAGGGCCTTTCAGGTGTAAAGCTTAAGCTTTGCGCTGCCAGTTGCTGCCCAAAAAATGGGCAAAGCAACAGCAGACATATTTTTGAAATGTGTTTCTTCATAGGGATTTTTATACTATCGTGGATTTTGTTCCAATTCGGGATTTAGCAATATGTATTTATCACCAATTGGGTATAAATAGAGGTTGGAATTAGGTTGAAGGGTATAATCCAGGTTTTTAAAATTTCGGGTTTTTACCTGGGCAAAATCATTATCCAGGTTTAACCTTTTCTGATCAAACCAACGGATGCCCGTACCAAAAAATTCTTTTCTTTTTTCTTCTATTACGATACGAAGGGCATCACCAGCACTTGATGCGGTTAAGGGCACATAATTAGCCGTTGTAAAACGTTTGATTCTGAGATTATTAACCAGTGTTATAGCATCGGCAGTTCTGCCGGCCCTGGCTAAACACTCTGCCTTAATCAACATCATTTCTGGTACCGATGGCCCGTTATTAATCACAAATTCATTAATCAGGTATCGGCATGATGCTCTTCCTGTGAAGGCCGTACTTAACTGTGTTCCAAACCGGCTTCTTGCATCTGTAAAAAGTTTATATCGTAAATCTGTCGATCCCATGGAAGTGAGCAGATTATTGCTTACCGGAATGGCGGTATAAACCACATTGGCAATCTTTGAAAAAATCACCTCCGGATTACTTAACCTTACCGGAATTGTACCTGGGTTGTTTTCGTATGTTTTTAAATCGAGCAGGCCACTTTGCAATGCCAGCGTACTATCTGCATAAAGGCTGGCATTGTTAAAATCTCTCCTATTTAAATAGGTTTTAGCCAGTAAAGCATATACTGAAACCTTGGCAGGCCGAACATTGTATTCTGGTAATCCCGGAAGACGACTGATAGCGGCTTTAAGGTCTTTTAAAATCAAATCGTAAACATCAGCTACAGATGCTCTGTTAAGCTTGGTATATAAACTTGGTGTGGTAAGCAAAGGCACGCCCAAATCAGTAGAAGCTGTTGTACTGTTATATTGTTTACCGTACATGTTTACCAAAATGAGGTAAGCATAAGCACGATGTACCAAGGCTTCGGCATATATTTTCTGCTTTTCAGCTTCACTGCCATCTTTCGATTCTAAAACACCTTGCAGAACCTCATTACAGGTATAAATGGCTTTATACTGTTTATCCCAATCTGCATCGCTTTGACTTTCTGAAGTATATTTCGGAGCCCAGGTATATACATTGCTTAAAATATCGCCCAGGTTATTTTGCCTGGTGGCATCGGTGATTTCAGTATCATCACCCGACAGAATCGGATAAGAAAATGTACCCTCCAATACATTATTATTATTCATGGTATACCTGAAATCTGAAGTATACTTTAGTGTTCTAACAGAAAGCTGATCTATTTCTACATACTTTCTGCAGCCTGCCACAGCAATAGCCAGGACAAACCATATCATTGAATATCTCTTTTTCATATTGATTATAGTGTGGCGTTTATTCCAAAAACATAACTAGGTGTAGGGGTTACACTCCCGAAGTTTCCTGTATTGATGAATTCAGGATCAATTCCATCTTTATTGGCCCGCCAAATAATGCCCAGATTTCTAACATTTGCAGAAAGTGCAATTGATTTTACAAGATTACGCGGCAAGAAACGTTGGGGAACAATGTAGGATAATGATACCTGTTGTAAACGAATATTATCAGCGCTTCTAACCAAAGCATCAGAAAAACGATAACGGTTAATGCTGTTAAAATTCACACCAGTTATTCCCGGTACATCTGTAAAAGCCTCGTCACCAGGTTTTCTCCATCGATCAGCCAGTTCCCCTTGACGGCCTAGTACACCACTATAAGCAAAGTCTGCAGTTGTTGGATAATTGGTTACTGCATTTTTCAGAAAAACATGCCCGAAATAACCGGTTACTCTTACGCCCAATTCCAGCTGACCATATTTAAAATTATGATTAAAACCAGCTGTATAAGGTGCATACTGTCTTCCAACATATACCAGATCATCTTTTGTAAAAGCGTTGGTCAGGTTAGTGGTATTATTAATGATATTATTATTTCGGTCGTAAATTTGAGATTGTCCTTTACTATCAAGACCGGCCCATCTGTACAAATACAAAGATCCTAATGGCATGCCTTCTATAGCGGTTCCAGATCCTACTATGGTACTGGCATTATTAGCCAAACGGGATTCAGTTACCTTATTGGTATTATAACCAAAATTTAATATCGATTTCCAGCTGAATTTTCCTGCCCTGATCAGTTCACCATTAAGGGAAAATTCATAACCGCTACCACTCAGTGTTCCACTATTGAATGAAAGGTTAGACCATCCATAAGTTGCATTATAAGGAAATGCCACTAAAATACCTGTCGTACGTTTAGTGTAAACATCAAAACTACCGCCTAACCGGCCCTTCATAAAACCAAAATCAAACCCTAAGTTCGCCATTCTGGTGGTTTCCCACCCCAGTTCAGAGTTTGCAGGTGTTTCGATACTTGCAATCGGCTGTCCGGTTCTTGCATCAGTACCTGATACTGAAATGATTGGAACATTAGTTCCTGCAGAGGGCACTACCCCACTGGTACCTATTGTTGCACGAACACTAAATTGATCTAACCAGTTTAAATGCTGAAAGAAATCTTCTTTGCTTGCATTCCATCTCAAACCAACTGACCAAAATGGAACTGCTCTTTCGCTTCTGTCTACACCTAATAGTGTATAATCATCAAAACGCACGCTTCCCGTTGCAAAGTATTTATCATTGTAACTGTAAGATGCGTTGCTATAATAGGATAAATAACGTTTCCTGTAACGCACCAAACTACTCAAGTTTGTACCTAATGATTGTGAATAGCCATACATGGTTGGATATTGCACCGTAGGGTTAACTGTTATAATGGTTCGGGTATCCTCATTGTAACCATATCTGGTTTCAGAAGTACTACCAGATTCGGTTTCCCTAATCTCGGCGCCCGCTATTGCATTAAACTGATGTTTGCCACCAATATTAAAGTCAGAATTTAATTGCCCTCTTAATGAAGTTTCTGTAGCGGTGCTGCCATAAGTAGCATATCTGCCCCCATAATTTACATTGTTAACAGCTTTTCCGTTTGTAACTACTGTAAAGGTATTTACCAATAATCTACCTGTGTAACTGTTTAATTCATCAAGCGTATAACCATTTGAGAACTGACGTTGATTGGATATTGAAACATCGGCATTTAACCATTTCGCAATTTTACCATTTAAACCAGCACTCATTCTAATCACATTGTTTTTTGTGATAGAGTTAGAATAGTTCAACTCATCCATGGTATTATAGGTGAATGGAAGATACCCTTGTGCCACCATTGAGTTGGCTACTGATTCACGGATAATGATATTTCGCCCAATACTGTTGCCATTGGCATCAATTAACAGATCATAAGGACGAAGCGCTGTAGTACTTACCGAAAGCGCATTAACCGCTGCAGCATTGTACTGAGATTTAGAATACTGATAGTTGAACAATGCCCTTAATGTGATTTTTTTATTGAAAAAATCTGTTGAGGTATTGGCATTTACAAAGGCATTTTCGCCGTAGTTACTTTTAAAGATGGGAATATCTTTTGTATAATTTCCGGAAATGTAATAGGTGCTACTTTCTGAACCGCCAGAATAAGATAGGTTATACTGGTGGTTTATGGCATTCTGCAATAAATGATCCTCAATCTGCTTCATGCCATCTCTCGAGCCAATTTCAGCCAGGGCTGCATCACGCTGTGCAGCGGTAGCAGTGCCTCTTTTCACCCTAAACATCCATTCCGTAGCCTCACTATTGTTTGCTGTATAAATGGCGTTAGATGGTGAGGCAGCAGCAGGATCTACAATCAATCCTTTATCCACCATTTCCTGTTCTAAATTGATATACTCCGCACTGCTCATCCAGTTTAAATCTGAAATGGAAGGGTTTTTAGAGATCCCAAAAATATAACCAACATTCAATGAAGGGGCTATCTTCCTACCTTTTTTAGTTTCAATTACAATTACACCATTTGCTGCCCTAGAGCCCCATATGGATGTAGCAGAAGCATCTTTTAAAAAGGTAATCTGCTCAATATCTGCAATATTTACATTGCTAATAACTGAATTACCAAATGTATTACCGCTTACGGGGGTGGTTAAAGTTGCAAGGTCACTCGGATTCATCAGAGGAAAGCCATCCAAGACGATTAAAGGTATACCACCACCGCCGCCGTAATTATTTACCCCACGAATTTGAACAGTATTGCCTTTAATATTGAACTTTACACCTGCTACCTGCCCTTCGAGGCGTTCCAGAATATTTACCGCAGGATTTGCCTGTAAATCTTTAGCCGTAATTACGCTATATGCTCCGGCAACCCGTTCTTTGCTTATTTTCTGGTAACCGTTAGAAACTACGCTTACCTCATCCAGCACAGCTGATACTGGCTGTAGGTTCACTAAAAAACTTCCGGTTTTTCTATCTACAAAAATCTCCTCGCCCTTATAGCCTAGATAAGTAATCTGAAGAACAAAGCCATTGGCCGGAATATCTTTAATCACTAGCTCTCCCGCTTTATCCGTAACGTACATCTTATTGATGGTTTTGTTATAAACATTAGCACCTGGCAATGGTCTGTTTAAAGAATCCCTAACCGTAATTTTCACTTCATAATCGTTAACGATATCCTTTAACTTGTCTATTGAAGTCTGTTCTTTAATGATAATTGTTTTACCATCAACCGAAAAGGTAAGCGGCTGGGCGGCCAGTGATTTCTGAATGGCCTCAAAAACATTAACCTGGTTAACGTTAATGGATACAGGCCTGGCATCCAGCACGATGCTGAGATCATAAATAATATCATAGCCACTTTGCTTGCGGATCTCTTTCAAGATACGTTCCAGAGGCGCATTTTTTTCCACAATAGAAACTTTTTGCGCCCTGGTTGATGCGCTCAATTGCATAAAAGCAATCATTAAGATCGTGGCCGTAAGTCGCATAACAAGCAGCAGTTTGCTGAGCTGCCTGTGGGGCAACCCGAGTGAAGTAAAATTTTTATACATTTGTTTGTTTGGTTTAGCATCATGCTTACGTTTCGAAGGCTTTGCATGATGTGGTTAATAGTTGATAGTTATTTATCGGCATCCAAATTATTTCCAGAGGTGCCGCCAAGCACTTCTGGTTTTTTTTTTGATACCGGATGGTTATTTAAAAACGGTGATCCTCCTTCCCTCTAATTTAAAATGAACTTTTCCAGTTAACTGAATATGGTTTAATACTTCTGATATATTAGTCGCTCTTGACATCCATCCGCCCAGCATAAGCTGTTTTGGTGCAGATTCGTCGTAAACTACTTCTACATCATACCATCTGGCTATCTTGCGCATAGCACTCTGTAAATCTTCTCTAAAAATAAACTCTCCGTTTTTCCAGGCCACCGCTTCCTCTGTATCCGCATTCCGCAACTGCATTTTCCCCTTGTAAACCTCAGCTTGTTGTCCGGGTTTCATCAAAGCGGTTTGTCCTTTCACGCCATCAACCCTCACACTTCCCTGCAACAGTGTCGTTTTGATAGCAGGCTCATCCAAATAGGCATTAATGTTAAAATGCGTACCCAAAACCTGAACTTTTTCATATTCATCAGCATTTTTTTTCACTGACACGGAAAATGGTAATCTTCCGTTTTTGCCTTCTATATGCTTTATTTCAAAATAACCCTCTCCTGTAAGTGTAACGTTTCGTTCATTGGAAGCAAATTTGGTCGGATAGGTTAATGATGAACCAGCATTTAACCATACAGTTGATCCATCCGGTAAAATGATGGTATACTGCCCTCCCGCGGGTGTTGATACGGTATTAAAGCCGGAATGACCTTTCGAATCTGAGGCTACTTTATAAATCAACTGACCGTCGGCTGTTTTAATTATTTCTAAACCATCCTCTTTAAGCATCTGACCATTTACCATTTGATTGAGATCTATTTTTCTTCCATTTGACAGTGTTAAAAGGGCAATATTTTTACCTGGAGCAATATCATTGCCTTTGGCAATTACAAAGTGATTCTGAGCTTCCAGGCTATTTTTAGTTAAAAAAACGGCCAACCCCATCACCACAAGCAATGATGCCGCAATTCCAAGTTTAGTGAACATTGATAAAGATGTTAGAAAGGATGTTTTTTTATTTCCTTTAAAAGAACTTTGATCTAATTCAATGTTTTGATCGATTTTTGCCCATATGTTGTTTCCAACCTCCTGGTAATTAATTTCTATTTCCTGATCTGTTGCTGCTTCAGCATTTAGTAAGTACCAGGTTTCCAGTCTTGCGCTTTCCTGAGCCGATAATGTATTGCTTAGGTAATCACTGACGGGTTGACTTTTACTGTTATTATTCATGCGTTATCATAGGTGGTATATTAGCATGACAAGCAGCTCAATGCAATGTTGTATTGCACATTAAAAAAAAGTTACTTTTTTATTAATTTATTAAGTGATTACAAAAAAGTCAGGAATATGCCGAGGTGATTTCCGAATTTAGTTCTTAAGCTGGAAATGGCTTTATTCATTTGTGTTTTAACAGTAAGTTCGGAAATATCCATTTTCTTGGCTATCTCTTTATAAGAAAGGTTATGCTTGCGTTTCAATTCGAATACTTCACGCATTCTGGGTGGAAGTTTTTGAATTTCGGATTCAATGAGTTTGGCTAAAATATTTTCTCTTACCCTATGATCAGCTATTTCGTATCCATCTTTCATGAAACTTCTGATTTCTGCCAAATAATTATCCTTTACCGTACTTCTGTTAAAAATATTTAAAATGTTATTTCGGGTTGAGGCATACAAATAAGCTCCTATGGAGATATTTTCATCCAGTTCGTTTGCTATTTTCCAAAATTTTACAAAAACATCCTGAACTACATCTTCACTTTCATCATGATTTTTTAACATTTTAAAGGCATGTCTATATAAAATAGGCCAATAGCGACTATAAATTTCAGCAAAGGCATCCTTATCAGCGACCTTTATCATCGCTAATAGCTTTTCGTCACTAATAGAAGCGTAAAATGCAGGCATTTGCGCAGGAGAATTTGTTTGGAAATTATGGATATTTTAGTTGAGCGTTAAATATAGAGAATAATTTCATCCATAACCCTAATTTATTGATCAGTTAAATTAAAAGACATTAATTATTCCTGTAATTTTTAACAAATCCACTTATTCTACGTTCTAAATATTCGATAAAAACATAAAATCGCCTTAACAAAAAAACCGATGTCGTTAAACAATCGGCTGAACTAAGAAAACTAAAATTATGTACTTAAAAAATGTAGAACTTTTTGAAACAACGGTAACATTTAAACCGCCTTACCGGAACAAATGTTAACACTGTGCCGAAAATAAATCCTCTCTTCACTCTATAGGTTTCAGGATTTTTACATTTTGGGCATTTATGAGTAGCGGCATTCAATTTTGTTTGGATTTAATCAGGGATAGAGACTATGATACAAACATACGACCTCTTCGAAAAAAAAAATAAGAATATAGATATAACCATCATATCAGTAGATGAATCAACCGAAATCATCGTTTATGTTAAAAAATTGATATGCAATTCTTCATTTAACATTAAAACTGACTTCAACCTGCATTTGATGAAACAATAACTGTTGCGCTTCATATTAATTGAGGTTCAATTGACGTTAATGGGATATGAAACTTAAACAATATTTACTCGTAGCCTTATTAATCATTGGCAGCGACCGCATATTTGCACAATCAACTTCTCCTTCTTCTAACATGAACCCATTGGAAAATAATAGAAAGAAAATAGATTCATTAGATCAGCAACTTATTGAGCTATTGGGTCAGCGAGAACTTGTAGTAAAAGAAATAGGGATTTATAAAGCAAAAAATAACATCCCACCTTTACAGGCCGCACGCTTTCAGCAGGTGTTGGAGAAAAATATAGCAGCTGGCAAAAAGCATGATTTATCACCAGATTTTGTAACTGAAATATTTAATGCCATTCACAAGCAAAGTTTAAGGAAAGAAGAGGAATTAAAATCAAGCCATTTCAGGCAGTAATCCTAATCAAATTTATAATTGATGTTCCATAAAATCAATGACTTTAAGGAACATCAATCAGGTTTATTTTTAAGCGGTATTTAATCGTAATTACAGTTTTTGAGCGGCTATTTCTACTGTTCCACTGATTAGTGATTTACCCTTAACTTTTAAAACCATACTGCCCTGTTTGTGTGTAGACTGCACTAAGATGACCAGCTTTCCGCTAAAAAGTTTCATGGTTGGTTTATCGAACATTTCTAATGAAGTGGCGTCACCATTACAAACGGCTTTAAAAACGCCTTCTCCTTTTACTTCAAAATCCAATCTGTTGCTAGCTGTCGGACAAGGATTTCCATCTTTATCTACCACTGTTGCAGTAATGAACGAAATGTCTTTTCCGTCAGCTGTTAATTGTTTACGATCTGGATCCAGCACAACTCGATAGGGTTTACCTGCGGTTATTTTTGTTTCTTCTGCAACAGCTTTACCATTTTGATCATAGGCTACCACTTTCAATGTACCTGGCTCGTATTTTACATCCATCCACATTAAACGGTAACGGTTTTGAGGCGTGGCATTGTTTTTCTTTTGCACGCCTAAGCTTTTGCCATTTAAAAAAAGTTCTGCGCTTTCATAATTTGTGTAAACAAAAACGGGTGTAGTTTGCCCTTCTCTACCCTCCCAATTCCAGTGTGGGAGCAAGTGTAAGGTTGGCTTTTCTGTATTCCATCTGCTTCTGTATAGGTAATAGCGGTCTTTTGGAATCCCGGCTAAATCACACATGCCAAAATAAGAACTTCTTGAAGGCCAGCTTTCATCATACGGTGTAGGCTCACCCAGGTAATCAAAACCTGTCCAGACAAACTCACCGATTACCCAGGGCTTATCGTCCTGCATCACAAAGTCATCATCCGGCACGTTAGACCAGTCACAACATTCCAGATCGTAAGATGAACTCTGAAAATCAGGGTAAGTTTTATTCTTAGCTTTTACAACAGGGAACTTATAAATCCCTCTTGAACTTACCGTTGAAGCTGTTTCAGAACCCAGTAACATTCCCTGAGGAAATGCTTTATAGGCTTCATCGTATAAATGCACCCTATAGTTTAAACCCGGAATATCCAGCAAGGCACCAAAACCAGAAGCCATGGTGGCTTTTACCTGATCCATGCCTACCGTTACCGGACGTGTTGGATCTTCTCTGTGAAAAATTTCCTGTAGCCATTTGGCTCTTTTCACACCTTCTGAACCAAACTGATCTGGTACTTCATTGCCCGAACTCCACATGACGATGCAGGGATGGTTTTTGGTGGCTTTAACTAAATTCACAATATCTTTTTCCGCATCCTGCTGAAAGAAGCGGTGATAACCATTTTCTACTTTTGGCTTTGCCCATTCATCAAAAGTTTCGGCCAGAAACATGAAACCAAGTTCATCACACAATTCCAGTTGTTCTAAAGATGGCATATTGTGCGAACTTCGAATGGCATTGCAACCCATATCTTTTAAAATTAGCAGTTGTCTGCGCAATGCGGCTATATTAATGGCTGTGCCCAGCGGACCTAAATCATGGTGCAGGCAAACGCCCTTAAACTTTCTAACCTTTCCATTTAAACTGAAGCCAGTTCCGGCAAGGTAGCTGATTGATCTAACACCAAAACGGGTAGTTACTTCATCTAAAAGTTTGTTCCCATCATATAAGCCTGAAACAACGGTATACAGATAAGGTGTTTCAGGGCTCCATAAATTTGGATTTAATAGTTTAATATTTTGATCGGCTTCATTGCCGAAGTATGTTTTGGCTGTATCTGTAGCAACCAATTTTCCCTGGCCATCTAAAATCCTGGTAATCAGTTTAGCCCCTACAGCAGAAAGTTTGGTTTTGATGTTCACCTTAGCGAAATCCTTGCTTACTTCTGGCGTTGTAATGCTTACACCCCACTGATTAATACTTTCTTTATTTTTGGTAATTAACCTAACGTTGCGATACAAACCTGCACCAGGATACCATCTGGATGACTTTGGCTGATTACTCAGGTGAACCGCCAATACATTATTTGTTCCGGCAAGTACACGATCAGTAATATCAATATAAAAGTAGTTATAACCGTAATTCCATTCACCCACTTTAACACCGTTTAAATACACTTTGGGTTCACTCATTGCCCCATCAAACTGCAAAATTACCTGTTTGTTTTTTGCGCTGGCAGGCAGAGTAAATGTATTGCGATACCAGGCTTCACCAATGTAAGGCAATGCACCCGTGCGACCAGTTTTCTCACTCGGCTTTGATTCTCCATTTTGCACAATAGCCACCATTTGCTTATCAATTTCCTTATCAAAAGGCCCTTCTATTGCCCAGTCATGCGGAACGGTGACATTTCTCCAGGCCCGGTCATTAAAATCTTTTGTAAATGCGGCTTCATTTTTACCTTTAAAAAACTTCCATCCGTCGGTAAGCAATTGCTCTGTTCGATTTTGCGCAAATGAAGTAAATGTAACTGTGAGCAGGAAAAGGATGATCAGCGTGCTTTTTAAGGAATAAATTTTCATAAAGGATCAATGTAATTGAATAAGGTATCAAGCTAAAATAGAGGTAATAGCTTATTTAAAGTAAACGGATGATATGGTTAAGTTAACAGGTTGAATTTTGTCACTATAACCAAAGGTAACTTCTAGTTTTTCGATTAGATTTAAATCAAAACCGGCTTTTGTTGATGATTGATAATATAAAGGCAAGAAACCAGGATATGGTCGTGGCAATAACAATTGCTGGTCTGCTTTCAACAGGTTTAACGGAATCTCTATTTCCTGGAAATCCCGGTCAGCCGAAATTTCTTTTGAAAAGAAATGTGCATCTGCATCAATTAGACCCACTTTCACTTTTGTATTTTTAAGGTTTGATTTCATTCGGATCACCAATGTTCTAACTTCTGATAAATCATTCATTCTTCCCGACAGGTAATCGCCAATAAAACTTTGAAAACCCATCATCGCTGCCTTTTCTGGCGCATTCATTGAAAGCTTTAATTCCAGGTTTAGCGGATTTTCAGACGAAGTAAATTCCATTTTATTATTCTTCCAATCCGGATTATAAATATTGATGTTATTCCGGTCTGATTCGGGATTAAAGATTTCCAGATGCGCATTTTTCGCCGCTACATAAGTCTGGTAGCTTTCCGTTTCTAATTTATCCCATGCATCGGGATTACCTGGAACATTTCCTGGAAAAGTAAGGTATTTTCCAGTGGCCTGGTGAACAATAACCTGGTAATTTAATACTCCTGGTTTTACCATTTCGGCAGGAACTATTGCCGTGAAATGGTACGGATCTATTTTATTTAAGCCCATGCTTCTCCATTGGCCGACCGCATTGTTCAATGCTATGTAAGCAGAATCTTTTTGATCAAGACCAAAAATTTCCATTTTAATTGCCAGATCTACATTTTCACTCGCAGTTTTTAAAGGTTGATGTTTCACCAAAACACCCTTTAAGCTGGCCTTTGGTACAACGAAATCGCCCAAAACGATATTTTGATAGGCATCTTTAGCCTTCCATAATGATTTTACCCCTTTCTTCACTAATAAATAACTTCCAGGCGAAATATTGAATTGACCATTCTTTGTTTGGGCAGTATACTGATTACCAGCATTTAAGCCTTTAATTTCAAATGTTGTGCCCAAATCATCCAGTTGAATATCCATTGCTGAATTTTTCCAATCAATTTGTGTGACCGCTTTTTGAGGCGAAGCTTTTGCAAAAGGATCAGCAACCGGAATCGCGTCAGGCATCACTTCCAAACGCCAGATCCCATTGGCAACCTGATCAATAAAATAAGCACCATTGCCTTGATATTGAACTACGGGAGAACTTCCTACACCTGCAATATGCTTGATTTTTTGGGTGTTAACCGGCTTCGAAACAGTTGAATTTGTATAATAAAAAGCCTCTTCTGTATTCATTTCGCTAAGTGCCTTTTTGTAATCGAGTTTAAAAGCACCAAAACTGGTTTCACTATTGGATTTAAATAACCTGGGAAGCTGATGAAATACCTTGGAGGCAATTAATAAGCTAATGGCTTTTGAAGGCGTGTAAACCATGTTTAAATAATGGGTTTGGTACTCGGTATTGGCATAGGCTGTAGCCATTGGATCATAGGCAAATTGTGTGGCCCATTGAAAACCTGCTGCCCTGAAACTTTTCGCCATGGCCGGATACATAATGGGGGTCATCACATCGCCTGCATCAAATTCGTACACCACTTTTGCGCGGTTGGCGAAGGCAGGAATGGTATCAAATGGTATTTGATAAGCAGCTACATTTGGCAGAAAATTGCCTTTTAAGGTATGGCCTGCTACTAAACCAGTTGGGTACCACTGAAAACTATGCCCCTGAACATCGGCTTTAACAATAGCTAGCGCGTATTTAGGCGATTCGCTGATGTTGTAAAAAATGGGTTTGCTCCACCCGGTACTTTTGATGGCACTCACCATTCTGTTGATGTATTCTGTTGTGCGTTCAGGTGCGCCACTATGCTGGGGTTCATTGTTCACTTCAGTTGCCAGAATATCAGCATCTTGCTGATACGTTAACCCTGTATATGGATTTTTATGCTTGAAGAACTGTTTAAGGTAGTTTTCCTGAGCCTTAAAAGCCGCTTCATTAATTAACGCATCGTGTTTACCGTATTTACTGGAGAAGCTTCCGGTACGCTCATCTTTTTCCGGGTATCCATTGCCCCAAAAAGCAATGGGTGTGACTAATGTTTTAATTTTTCGCTTTTTCAATTCCGCCAGTAAAAAATCGAACAGGCGTAAATGTTCATTATTCAATAGATTTCCCAATGAATCTGAAATTTCCGTATCCCATACATGTACCCGGAAGGCATCTAAACCTAAACGGGAAAAATGATAAACATCATCTTTAATGGCCTGTTCTGCACTAATTCCCGTTTTCAAAATGGCCCGATTGCCATAGGCAAAGGGTGCTGTGTAATTGACACCAAAAAAGGCAGCTTCCTGATGATTTTTTTCCCAACGGATCACCCCTTTCGCATCTACATAAATGCCTTGCTTATTTTGTGCACGGACAAAGCCGGACATCAAAATAAAGATCAGAATAAATAAATATTGTTTATTTAATATCATGGAAGAAGTTTTTGATTAAACGTATTTTTTTCATAACCATCCAACCCTTTTGGAACCCTTTACTGGAGAAGAATTTTTTAGGTTTAGATAGCTTGCAAATTAAGGCAAAAAGGCATCCATCGCAACGGTAGGTTTGCCTGAATCATCAAATGCGCCTAACTTGTAGCCATTCCAGCTGTTGTATGATTGTGGTTCCCAGTAAAAAACGCCTAAGCCTTTGTTATTGGCAAGCGATTTATTTTTCGCCATAATATCCTTAATAAAATCCCTGCAAGCTACAGCTTCCGTAACTGGCATTCCCACTTCACAAATCATCACTTCAGAACCATAACGTGTTACCATATCATTCATGTTGGCTAAACATTGGGTATTTTTTGCAGACCAATCTGCCGCAGTTGGATAAAGCGACATGCCCACTACATCCCATTTGGCACCATTTGCTTTTAATCCATCAAAGATCCACCTAAATAAACTATTATCATATCCATTGGCTATGTGTACCACTACTTTAGAAGCTGGATCTACAGCCTTCACACCTTCATAACCTGCCTGAATTAATTCCGCAAAATTTTTCATGCTTACAGATGCCTTTCCATCATTCCACAACATACCATCATTGGTTTCATTCCCCACCTGCACCCATTCCGGGATAATATTCTCTCCTTTCAGCGCAGTTAAAACGGCAACGGTATGACTGCGAACAGAAGCTTTCAAGGTGGTAAAATCCTGATTGGCCCAGGCCGCTGGTTTGTTCTGATGCCCAGGATCTGCCCAAGTATCACTATAATGAAAATCGATCAGCACACGCATGTTCGCAGCCTTCGCCCGTTTTGCTTTGGCCAATACATCGGCGGTATTACAATATCCCGAAGCTGGATTAACCCAAACCCTTAAGCGAATAGTGTTGACACCTTTATCTTTTAGAATTTTGAACAGATCCTGTTGCACGCCGGCGCTGTTGAAAAACTTCCGTCCTACGGCTTCCATTTCGGTTACCCAGCTTACATCAGCACCTTTAGCGTAGGTACCTACCGCATCAGCCTCAGGGTAAAATTGCGTTTCACCTTTAATGGTCTTCTTGCAGCCAACGCTGGCTAAGATCATGATCACCAACAAAGTAAATCCTTTGATGCCTTTTATATATTTTGTAAACATATTCATTTTATTTAATGGTATAAGTATAGTTTCCGTCGCCCGCACTTAAATCTAAGGTAACGGTAAACACGCCTGTTTTGGTAATAGGGATATTGATTCCACCCCACACTGGTGCACCCGCAAAGACCAAATTGCCAGAGGCATCAACTTTGTAGCTAATATCATAACCACCATTACAGGTAAATACAAATGATTTTCCGGCGGTTAATGCTACGTTTGCGGCTTCCAGTTTTCCGGTTGTGGCATTGTAATTCAATGGTGTAGCAGAGGTACTCCAGCCATTATCGTCTCCAGAGATGAAAAACTTAACCGGTGTATAAGTGATAGTTAAAGCCTCTATATCAGCATTTACTTTCATATATGATGGTGATGGCGAAAGGTATAAATTGCCACTGTTCAAGCTCATGGTTGTTGCCGTTCCGCCCCATCCATACACTTTACTCGCATCAAGGGTTGATACCAGTTGAAAAGCATCACCACCATAACCATCTGCGTTGGGCAGGTTCAGGTAACCTTCATATTTACTGTTAAACTTGGAAGATGCAAGCAGAAAACCATTGGTTCTAGTGGATGGTGTTTTCCATGAATTGCCTCCTTTAACGAGCAATGCCGGATATTCTACAATGGCTTTGTAAGGGTTTACCGTCATGGTTACGGTGGAGTACACTGGCTTAATGGCAGAGGCCACTCCCGTGTTTTGGTTTACTTCTGCTTTTAACCTTACAGCGATTGTACTGACCGTACCTGTTGGCAGCGTAAGTTGCACACCGCTTAATGCATTAAAATCAGCACCGGTATATGTTTTCTGTAAGGTGCCTGCAGGAATTTTCACCACCACTGCATTTGCCCAGGCATTGGTGCCACTGGTATCTGCAGGCAGATCAAATTCCAAAGAATAAGTGGTTACTACATTTGCCCCAAAATTTGCCGCATTAAAACTAAAGGTTACCACATTGGCTGCATCATTAGCAGGACTTAATACTACCGCAGCAGTTGAAGTTTTAAATGCTAAAGCTGATGCTGATGGATTTATGACCACGTTATTACTTTCTTCCTTTTTGCAACCCAGCATAAAAATGCTTAATAGCAGAAGGGTAAATAAGGAGTTGAATATTTTTTTCATTTTGCTGAAACGTTAATTAATAGCCAGGATTTTGACGAAGGTTTGGATTGGCAGATAAATCTGTAGGAGGCAGTGGATACAATGAGAATCTGGCATTTACCGCTGTTCCATTTCGGGTACCACCTTTCCATGCCCATAAATAGTTAGCTGATGTAAACTTACCAAAGCGAATCAAATCGGTTCTTCTAAAAGCTTCGTACCAAAGTTCTCTTCCACGCTCATCCAGAATGAAATCAGTAGTTAAGGCACTTGAACTAATATTTCCTGCCGTACTTCTATTGTATGCTCGTGTACGCAATTGATTTACATAACCTAAAGCAGTACTTAAACTTCCGCCAGTGCCACCTCTCAAAACAGATTCTGCATAAGTGAGATATATTTCGCCTAAACGGAAAAGCGGGAAATCAATATCAGAGAAATCTTTCGCTACATCCTGGTGCGGGGCAGGTCCGCCAGAACGGGTTTTGTTTCGGTATTTGGTACTCGAATAGCCGTCAGTAGAAGTATACAAATCATTCACTTCTAAATTTTGTCCGCTCATGTAAAACTGCGCCCTGCTATCTGTAGCGCCTGTTTTATCGGCAAAGAGATTCACAAACTGCTGGGTAATGCGCAACCCGCCCCAGGTTCCGCTAGAACCTGAAACCTCTGCGGGTACTCCAGCCGGACCATGCATCAGGTAAGTGGTACCGCCATAATTCTGTGTACTGGTACCATCGTAGTTGATGGTTAAAATAAATTCATCTTTATTCAAATGATTATCAGCAATGGTTAGTTCGCGGTAATTGTTATGTAAAGCATAACCTGCACCCGTAATTTTATTGCAGTAGGTAATAGCATCAGTATATCTCGGCGTGCCAGTGTATACTTCAGCATTTAAATAAATCCGGCTCAACAATGCCCAGTCAGCCGCCTGATCTGCACGACCATATTCATTGCTTTTTGCAGTGGCCAGTTCGGGTTCTATCGCCTTCAATTCCGACTCAACATAATTGAACAAATCTTTACGCTGCATCTGCACGGGCAAATCTTTCCCGCCAATCTGCGTTTGCTCAGTTACCATCGGCACGTTTCCATAAAGATCCATTAAAACCGAATACTGAAATGCCCTGATGAAACGTGCTTCTGCCCTGAACTTCCGCACCTCTACAGCATCTGCTCCTGTAATGCCGCGTTTGCTTAAATTATCATCTGATGATTGGTTAATGAAATCATTACACAAGGTAATCTGAAAATAGGAACGGTAATATAACCCATTGATGATTGAATTGGTTGAGGACCAGCTCATTTCATGTAAACCCTGAATCCCGGCATCACTTTGCCATGACCAAACGGCTTCATCTGTGGTGAGCTCCTGCAAGTTCCAATATAAACGAAGGAAATCAGAGTTACCCTCATCTTTAATAATTTCAGTAGGGATATCTGGCTGGCCAACAGAGGCATTACCGGTAAGTGCAAAGGCACCATAAACTTTGGCCAATGATTGTTTGTAACCGCTTACGCTGGTATATACATTATCGGCAATTAAATCATTGGTTGGTGTAAGATCCAGTTTGGTACAGGAAACCATCAAAAATGAGGTGATGCAAACCAGCAGGAACAATTGTAAAACACGTAGTTTCATATATTTTGGATTAAAACGGTTCATCTTGTTTCAATATAAATCGTTAGTAATTAAGATTTAAGCCTATAGAATACACACGAGGCCGTGGATAGATGTTGTTATCTATTCCTGAAGCTACCTCAGGATCAAGGCCTTTATATTTGGTAATTACAAATACATTCTGCACACTGGCAGTTAGCTGCAAATTGGCTTTGCTTTTAAATAACTTTCCAAAAGCATAACCCAGGTTAACATTATCCATCCGCAGGAATGATGCGTTCTGAACATAATAATCACTTAACAATTGCTGTGTTTTGAAATTTGTAGTGAGGTAGTTTGGTGATGCATTCAGGATAACCGATGTACCTGTAATTTGTGCCAGGTTACCGCTTTGGCTATAATTATTATTGTATACATAACCACCTAAATTAGCCCTCAGGGTAAAGGAGAGGTTCCATTTTTTATAGCTTAAGTTATTGCTGAAACCGAGGAACAATTTCGGGTCTGCCTGTTTACCTTTCTTTAAATCGCTGGCGGTAATGGCACCATCGCCATTCTGATCTACATAAACGCCTTCGATAGGATTTCCAGCCTGATCATACACCTGTTCAAAAAGGTTAAAGGTGTTTTTTGGTCCGCCAACGGCATTTATAAATACGAATTGTCCGCCTACACCGCCTGCTATAGAACCGCTTGGAAAGCCTGCATAGTTAGGATCGTTCGGAACTACGGTTAAATTGGTAATGGTATTTTTATTGTATGTAGCATTTACGCTGAAATCCCAGTTAAAATCTTTTTCTTTTACCGGATTAAAATTCAGGGTCATCTCTACTCCTTCATTCTTCATATCGCCTACATTTACAATTGCTGTAGCGGCGAAATTGGTTCCTGCAGGTTGTGGAATCCGGTTTAACAGATCACTGGTTTTCTTCTGATAAAAATCCAGACTACCACTAATGCGGTTATCAAATAAACCAAAATCCAACCCTACATTGGCGGTGGCAGTTTCTTCCCATTTAATATTGGAAATGTAAGCACTTGGGCGGTACATCTGGTAAAAGGTATCGCCAAACTGATATTGTGCATTCAGTGAACTTAAACCATAAGTGGAAAGGTAGCCATAGTTATCAATTCCATCCTGCTGACCAGTAATACCATAACTGGCACGAACTTTCAGGTTGGAAATGGCTTTAACATCTTTTAAAAACGTTTCATTTTTAGCGGTCCAGGCCAAGGCAACAGATGGGAAAGTACCATACTTATAGGCCGGGCCAAAACGAGATGATCCATCACGGCGAACTGTTGCTGTTAACAAAAAGCGTTCATCGTAATTATAGTTAAACCGACCAAAATAAGAGATGAGGCGATATTGAGGTTTATTAAATGGAAAGGCTGGATCTGAATTGGCTACTTTATTTCCCCGGGCATCAAAAACCGGATAGAAATATTGCGTAGTTAAATAATCATTGTAAGAATAACCAGCCGTAGCATCAATTCTGCTCTTGATTGATTTAAAATCTTTCACATAGTTCAGGTAAAAATCAACTACTGTATTTTGCCTGTTGGTTTTATATTGATTGCTTACCCCATTGCTTAAAATAGATTCGGCTGCGTTTGGGTCAACATAAACAGTTCCTTTTCCGGTAGCCACATCATAAGCGGCATTGAAATTAGCATGTAATTCCGGTAAAAATGGAAACTGGTAATCCAATTGTAAATTACCAATACTTCTCATAGGTTTAGCCCGATCTTCTCTTTGCTCCAGCAAACCAACCGGATTGCGGCCCGCCAGATTAACCAAACCTGTAGGGCTGGTTGGATCTAACCATTCCCAATAGCCATTGTATGCTGATCGGTTGGTATAAGTGGCCTGCGTAGGATCAAAACTTACCGCGCCACCAATAGCAGCGGTGTTGGCAAAGCGTGTTTTTTGCATGCTACCCTTCAGGTTTAAATCTACCTTTAAATGATTATCAAAAAAGCGTGGGTTGAGTACCAATGCTGCTGAAGTTTTCTCCAGCTGATCGGTTCTTAATAAACCTGTTTGATTCTGGTACCCTACAGATATGCGATAAGGTAATTTCTTGATTCCGCCACTTATGCTTAAGTTATTATCAGTAGAGAAGCCATCCTGGTAAATCAAGTCCTGCCAATTGGTATTAAAACTACCCAACTGCGCTTTTTGTGCAGCGGTTCCTTTTGAATTTACAATGGAACGGATTTCATCAGCACTCAATACCTCCAATTGTTTTACAATTTTAGAAATAGAATTAACTGAATTGAAACTCACTTTCAACTCATTGCTTAAACCTTTTTTGGTGGTGATGATGATTACCCCGTTAGATGCCCTGGCACCATAAATAGCTGCTGCCGATGCATCTTTTAATACCGTAAAGCTTTCGATATCATTTGGATTGATGAAACTTAAGGGATTGGAAGCACCTGAAACGCCACCATTTTCTAAGGGTACGCCATCAATCACAAATAACGGATCGTTACTGGCATTCAGGGATGAACCTCCGCGAATCCGGATAGTACTTCCTGCACCCGGCTGACCGCTGTTAGAAGTGATGGCCACCCCTGAAACCTTGCCCGAAAGCATTTGCTCTGGCGTGGTAATGCTTCCTTTCTGAAAGTCCTTTACGCCTACTACAGCAACCGAACCGGTTAAATCTTGTTTTCTGGTGGTACCATAGCCCACTACAACCACATCATTTAAGGTGGAAGCATCTTCAATCAGGGTAATGGTTAAACTGGTTGATTTAGAAACCGGAACTTCCTGTACTTTGTAACCTACAGAGGTAAATACTAAAATTCCATTCGATGGAATTTTAAGGGTGAAGTTTCCGTTTCCATCAGTTGAAGTTGCGGTAGCCGTTCCTTTTAATCGAACGCTTACCCCAGGCATACCCAAATTATCTGGAGCTGTTTTCACCACGCCGATAATGGTGGCCTGTTGAGCGAAAAGATATCCATGGGTAAAAATCAATAGTAATAGCATAAACATTCGCTTGTTACTCTTGAAGAAAATTGTAATCATCTGCATAGAAATATCGGTTAGAATTATGGTCACAAATAAAGCCTTTATCCGTGTTTTTGATTTGTGCTATCGTCCATTTTTTTTGTGCTAACCGTCATAATATCGCCCTATTTACCTATAAACCATGTAAAGTATACCCAAGCTGCTAAAAAATGAATTACATTTGAGTTCTAAAAAATTGCGTCTGGCGAAGCACAAGAATGATCCGTATTGTTAAACTTATTTTCTCTTTTCTCTGTGTTACGTTAGCCCTGAACAGCTACGGACAAAACTTAAAGTTTAAGCACATTAATGTAGAAAATGGTTTATCAAACAGCACCATCGAATGCATTTTTCAAGATAGTCGTGGCTTTATCTGGTTTGGTACAAGAGACGGCCTGAACCGTTATGATGGTAACGAAATTACCGCATTTAAAAGTACGGGGAAAGCCGGAAGCATCAGCGATAACTTCATCAGGTGTATTTTAGAAGACAAGGACAAAAACCTCTGGATCGGAACTTCAAACGGCCTTAATAAATTTAATCCGGAACAAAGTAAGTTCACCTATTACCCAGGTTCCGGGCAGAATAGCAGTATTATCACCGCAATTGCCGAAAATAAACAGGGCATTTGGGTGGGTACTTATGGCGGTGGTGTTTTTAAGGTTAACCAGCAACAGCAAAACCTCGGTCACTATGCCTTCGCAAATACACCACATTTTCGTACAAGAAAAGATTTCATCAATGATATTTATACCGATTCAGGTAGTCAACTCTGGATTGCCAGCGACTCTGGTGTTGAACTTTTAAATACAACGACTGGTATTGCTAAACCTAAGTTAAACAATTTTAAAATCAGGACGATTAAAAAAGCCAAAGACAATTCCTTCTGGCTGGCGACCGAAGAAAATGGCCTGATTCATTTTAATGCAGCAAATAATGCCTATAAAACATACCTGCATGAAGAGAAAAACCGCAATAGCATTGGCAGTAATTTGGTCAGGGCCATTGCATTCGATCATCAAAACGGGGTATGGATAGGTGGCATTAATGGCGGGTTAAATCATTTCGATCCTTCAACGGAAAATTTTACCCATGATCAGAATCAGGCAGGCAATGCTTTCAGCCTTTCTCAAAGAACCGTTTCGGCTCTTTTTGTAGATAAACAGGGTAATTTATGGGTAGGTACGCACCGTGGAGGCGTGAATCTTTATAGTCCTCAGGCCGAAAAATTTAATCTCTTCAGGCAGGAACCTGATAAAAACAGTTTAAGCTATAATGATGTCAGGGCTTTTTATGAGGCAGATAATGGAGAAATTTACATTGGTACGGATGGCGGCGGACTGGACATTTATAATAAAAAAAGCAAAGTTTTTAAGCACTATAAATTCAGCCCTTTTGATCCACAAACAATAGGTGCCGATGCCATCTTAGACATCACCAAAACCAAAGGCGGATTACTGATTGGTACCTGGGCGGGTGGTTTAAACCGAATGAATACGGACGGTACATTTACACGATACAAGCACAAGGATAGCGAGCCTAATTCCATTTCATCAGATTATGTTCAAAGATCTTTTGAAGATAGTGAACACCACATTTGGATTGGTACCTACTATGGTGGATTGAACCTGTTTGATCCATCAACAGGCACATTTAAAAGGTTTACAGCGGGTGCAAATGGCACACATTTAACCGGCAATAACATCGTTTCCATTAACGAAGATTTAAATAAAAACCTCTGGATTGGAACAGATGATGGTGGTTTAAACCGATATAACCTCAAAACGAAAGTATTTAGTCACTATTTTACTGAAAGTGGCAAAAAGCCTGATTTACGGGTAATCTTTGTGGATCGGAAAGGTAATTTATGGATAGGCCAGGCCGGGCTCTACCGCTTCAATGTCAGCAAAAATAAATTTGTGCTGGCTACTCAAAAAGCTGGACTTAGCACCGCTTTCATTAAGGGGATTACAGAAGATGAACAAGGAAATTTATGGATTTCTACCGCAAATGGCTTGACTAAATATCATCCGCAGAAACAGACCTTCAAGCAATACAATATGGCAGATGGTTTGCAGGGACAGGAGTTTGAATCCAATGCTTATCTTAAAACCAAAAGTGGTGAAATGTTTTTTGGCGGAATCAATGGCTTCAACTCTTTTTTCCCAAAGGATATTAAAACCAATGGCTTTGTGCCTCCGGTATACCTCACTGAATTAACAATATTTAATAAGGTGATCTCCCCGCAAACAGATGAAAATATACTGCAAAGTGATATCAGCTATACTAAAAAGCTCAAGTTAGACTACGATCAGGCAACGATAACCTTCCGTTTTGCAGCGCTCAATTACGTTTCAAGCGAAAATAACAATTATGCCTACCAGTTGGAGGGCGAAGACAAAGAATGGATTAATATTGGCAATAGTCGGCAGGCCGTATACACCAATCTTGATCCCGGCACCTACACCTTTAAAGTTCGGGCATCCAATAATGATGGCGTATGGAATCATGTTGGAGTCTCTATTGAGGTACACATTGCTCCACCCTTCTGGGCTACCTGGTGGTTCATGTTACTGGTAATTGGTACAGCTGTTTACCTCACTTATTCTGCCTTAAGCTTTAGGCGCAGACTAGAACTAAGAAAAATTGAGGAAGAAAAGCGTGAGGAAATCCACCAGACACAACTGCAGTTTTTTACCAATATTTCGCACGAATTCCGTACGCCACTTTCTCTGATTCTGGGTCCGATTGAGCGTTTGCTGAATGAAGATAAACAGGAATCTTTCCAAATCTATTATAACACCATCCACCGCAATGCCAACCGCCTGCTCCGGTTAATTAATGAGCTGATGGATTTTAGAAAAACGGCTGCCGGTGCGCTAAAACTAAACGTTACAGCCGGAAGCCTCAACCTTTTTATTGATGAAATTGCAGAAGAGTTTAAGGAAATGGCCGCCGATAAAAACATAATATTTACAGTTGAGAAAGACCCTTTACCATCTGAAATATGGTTCGACCGACAAATTATCGAAAAAATCATCCTTAACCTGGTAAACAATTCACTAAAATACACGAAAGCTAATGGTACATTAAAAATTCAGGTACTTCATTCTTTGGATGGTGTTAAGCCATTATTTGCCAACCAACTGAACATTGAAAGTGATTATAAGGGAACGGAATATATTTATTTCAGGGTTATTGATAACGGAATTGGTATTTCGAAAGCTTCTATCCAGCACTTGTTCGAACGCTATTACAGGATAACAGAATCACATCTGGGTTCTGGAGTAGGCCTGGCCTTTGTTAAAAGTTTGACCTTACTTCACAAAGGCTTGATCAAAGTATCAAGTCAAAGAAATGAAGGAACGGAAATCATGATCGGGATTCCGGTGCTTAAAGGCGATTACCAAATGGATGAGTTGTTTATCCAAAGTGATACAGCAGGTGGAACAAGACTGGAAAGCATTATGTACCAGGTAGAAACTGATCACAAAACAACCATTCCTGCTGTGGCCACTAATCAAAATGAAAAACAAAGGATCTTAATTGTAGATGATAATGATGAACTGCGTAATTTTTTAAAGGATTCTTTAGCCGATCAGTATCTGATTCTGGAGGCTGTAGACGGTATTAAAGGTGTAGAAGTAGCCAGGCAAAACCTTCCCGACCTCATTATTAGTGATGTGATGATGCCGGGTATGAGTGGAACGGAATTTTGTAGTATCATTAAAGAAAATATAGAAACCAGCCACATTCCATTTTTAATGCTTACGGCAAAAAACAGTTTGGAGGCTGAAATCGAGGGTGCCGAATCTGGCGCAGATCTTTATTTTACCAAGCCAATAAATACGAACTTATTGCACATCACCATCCGCAATATTTTTGAACAACGACAAAAAGTAAAAGAGCATTATTTAAAAAACAAAGAGATTCTGCCGAGAGAGTTAGTTAATTCAGAAAAGGATAAGCTTTTTATGAATAAATTACTTTCCATTATTGATGCCCAAATGATTAACCCTGAACTGGATATTGATTTCTTATGTAAAGAAATCGGGATGAGCAGAACGAAACTTTACCAGAAACTAAAATCAATTACAGGGCAATCAATCGGCGAATTTGTGCGTTCAGCCAGACTTCGTAAAGCGATAGAAATAATGAAAAATGAAGATGTGTTGATGACTGAAGTGATGTATCGAATTGGGATTCAAACACAATCGTATTTCACGAAGGCCTTTAAAAAGGAATTTGGCGTTACGCCTACTGCTTATATTCAAGGGTTAGGCAAAAATTCTTAGTGCTTTACCCACTTAGCCTAATTATAAAACATCCGTAATGGCCTGATTCTGTTTCAGGTGTAATCGTATCATTTTTGTTTTGATCAAAACCAGGCGTTTTTATAGTTGTTCTACAGGTAATAACTTTTAAGCCAGCTATTGCACTCCTGTCATCTCAAAAACAGCTACATGAAACAAAACAAATCACCACTGAGCCCTGAAGAAAAAAAGCTTTTCGGCGACCTTATGCCAGAAGAGCTTAATGAAGTATTGAGTTCGGGCCTTCAGCGACGACATTTTTTAAAATTAATGGGCCTGGCATCTGCCGGTTTACTGGTAAGCCATATGGTTGGTGCCGAGCAGCTTTTTGCCCGCTCGGTTGAGTTTGATGAGATTCCGGATCTCATTCCTACCGCAATAGAAAATGGCATCAACGTGAGCTTCAAAGTAAATTCCAATAACAAAAAAGTACTTATTGATTCCCGAATGACCTTGCTGGATACCTTGCGTGAACGGATTGGTCTTACAGGTTCAAAAAAAGGTTGTGATCATGGACAGTGCGGTGCCTGCACGGTAATTGTAGATGGCAACCGTGTACTCTCCTGCCTGACACTTGCGGCGAGCTGTGAGGGAAAATCCGTTATTACCATTGAAGGGCTGGCAAAAGATAATGAGCTGAACCCCATGCAACAGGCATTTTTAAAACATGATGGCTTTCAATGTGGTTTTTGTACACCAGGGCAGATTTGTTCTGCAGTGGCATTGATGAAAGAAGCGAAGGAAGGTCAGGCCAGTTTTGTTACGTCAAACATTAGAGAACAGGCCGGTGCAGTAATGCTTTCAGATGAGGAGATCGCCGAGCGAATGTCTGGCAATATTTGCCGTTGTGGCGCCTATCCTAATATTGTTGCAGCCATTAAAGAGGCACAAACCGGAAAAAATATCGAACAGAACTGGCTTTTTGCAGGTTAACATCAAACCATCAGATTATGATACCATTTAAGTTTTCAATAGCAAAAAATCCATCAGAAGCTTTGGGTTTAATCCATCCCCATGCAGCATTTTTAGCAGGTGGCACCAATATTCTTGATCTCATGAAGGAACATGTGGCCCAGCCCAGTGAAATCATTGATTTGGGTCGCTTACCTTTAAATACCATTAAGCCAACTGCCACAGGTATAAGTCTTGGTGCGCTGGCTAAAAATACGGAAACGGCCAATCATCAGCTGATCAGAAAAGATTATCCGATGTTGAGTAAAGCTATTTTAGCGGGTGCATCTGCACAAATCAGAAATATGGCCAGCAATGGTGGTAATTTGTTGCAACGTACCCGATGCAGTTATTTTTATGACATCAACATGCCTTGTAATAAAAGGGTTCCCGGAAGTGGTTGTGCGGCCATGAAAGGCTTTAACAGGATGCATGCCATTTTTGGATGGTCGGATCAATGTGTGGCAGTTTACCCTTCAGACATGGCTATCGCGCTTTCGGCTTTAAACGCCAGCGTTAAAGTGATGCAGCAAAATGGCAGTGAAAGAAGTATTCCTTTTACTGATTTTCATCTCCTTCCGAAAGACCATCCTGAGAAGGATAACAGCTTAAACCATGGTGAACTGATTACTTCCATTGAGCTTCCTAAAAATAATTTCGCTGGTCATTCTGCCTATATCAAAGTTCGTGACCGCAATTCATATGCATTTGCGCTGGTTTCAGTAGCGGCAGGTTTTGAGCTTGAGGGTAATAGCATTAAAACAGCACATATTGCTATGGGTGGCGTAGCGCATAAACCTTGGAGGGCATTAAAGGCAGAAGCATTTTTAAAGGATAAAACTGCGACGTTTGCGAATTTTACCAAAGCTGCAGACCTGGAAATGAGTGCGGCAAAACCGCTTTCTCACAATAAATTTAAAATAGAAATGGGTAAACAGACTTTAATCCATGCGTTTGAAGTTGCTTTAAAAGTTTAAGAGATCGGGAACATTATGGAAAATACGGACAAAATCATTGGCAAAGGCATAGACCGGATCGATGGCATCATGAAGATTACAGGTAAAGCCACTTACGCAACGGATTACCCTGCTAAAAATATGGCTTATGCCGTGCTTTTCAAAAGTACCATCGCCTCCGGAAAAATTGTTGAGATTGATACCGCCGATGCTGAAAAATCTCCAGGCGTAATCCAGGTGATCACACATAAAAATGCGCCAAGATTAAATGTTAAAGGTGGATTGAGGGGCGGCGCTTTATTACAAGGTCCTGAAATTACTTTCCATGGCCAGCATATTGGGATGGTGGTTGCCGAAACTTTTGAACAGGCCACTGCCGCAGTACATCTTATTCAGGTTAAATATCAACAGGATAAAACAGAGAAAATTGATTTTGAGGAACTGGCAAAAAACCCTGAGATGCCCAAGGGAAAAGAATTGGCCGACCTGGTGAGGGGTGCAGGAAAATCAGCCCTGGCACAGGCTGAAGTTAAAATTGAAGAAGCATACGAAACACCTATTGAACACCACCATCCCATGGAACCGCATGCTACGGTGGCCGTATGGGAAGGAGAAAATGTGATTCTTTATAATGGTTCGCAGATTATAAATGGCGCACAAACGGCCGCCGCAGCCACGCTAAACTTAAAGCCCGAACAGGTAAGGATTGTTTCACCCTATATCGGAGGCGGTTTTGGTTCAAAGGGCGGACAATGGGCTAATTTAGTACTTACGGCTGTTGCTTCACAAATGGTTAAGCGCCCGGTAAAACTGGCACTCAGTCGCCAGCAAATGTTCAATTCTGTGGGTTTGCGACAAAGGAATATACAGAAGATTAGTTTGGGTGCCACCAAAGATGGGATGCTGACCACTTTAGCACATGAAACCATTTCACATACGGCTGTAGATTCAGAATATATCGAACCCTGCGGTGATTGTTCAAAAATCATGTATGAAGTACCCAATTCCTTGATTTCTTACCGGGTAATACCCATGAATCTGATTCTGCCAACCTATACCCGTGGGCCAGGCAAATCTACCGGGAGCTTCGCTCTGGAATGTGCAATGGATGAACTGGCACATCAACTAAAAATGGATCCTATTGCTCTGCGGATTAAAAACGAGCCTAAAAAAGATCCTTCAAATGGCAAACCATGGAGCTCACGAACCACCGTAAAATGTTTGGAAGAAGGCGCCAAGGCGTTTGGATGGGAAAAACGTAAAGCCATCCCAGGCACTCATTTCTCCGGAGAAAATTTAATTGGTTACGGTGTAGCTTGCGGTACTTACCCGGCCCGCCAGCGAGACAGTTCGGCAAATATTAAACTTACCTTGAAGGCTGGCCAGGTGTATGCCATTGTAGAGATTGCAGCGTCTGATCTTGGAACGGGCACCAATACCATTCTGGCACAAACTGCTGCCGATGGATTGGGCATTCCCCTATCTCGTATTACCATGAAAATTGGCGATTCAGACCTTCCACCTGCTGCCGGATCAGTAGGCTCAGTGGGCGCCTCCAGTTTCGCCAATGCAGTAAATGATGCCTGCACTAAAATTACAGATGAGCTGTTGGTTAAATCAAATAAACAATTTTTCGTAAGGCCAACAGCGAATGATTTAATGATCTCAGAAAAGATAGTTGCTTTTGAAACCCAATCGAGTTCTAAAGCCCCTGCAGAAGCCGAACAATATTCTGCACATAGTTTTAATGCGAATTTTGCTGAAGTTAGCATCAACAAATTAACCGGAATGGTAAAAGTAACCCGTTTCCTTGCCGTAACCGGTGCAGGAAAAATTCTGAATCCGAAAACAGCCCGGTCGCAAATTATAGGTGGAAATATCTGGGGCATTGGAATGGCACTCACCGAAGAATCAGTTATTGACCCAAGGTACGGAAATTTCGCCACCCGCTCCTTTGCAGATTACCATGTGCCAGCGAACCTGGATGTTGGACAGTTAGATGCCATGTTTATCAATGAAGTTGACTTAATCCCAAATAAAATGGGTGTAAAAGGTATTGGTGAAGTGGGGATTGTGGGCGTTGCAGCAGCAATAGCCAATGCAGTTTTTAATGCAACGGGTAAGAGAATCAGGTCTTTACCTATTACACCTGATAAATTGCTTCCTTCATAAAAAGACGAAGTTTTTTACTGGTTTTATTTTCGGTTTTTTAAGTACCAATAAAAAGGAGAAGGTGAAAGCCAGAAGACAAATATAGAATCTTACTCAAACAGCCCTCCTTCAAATTATCGTCATTGCGAGGCACGAATTAATCTATGCTGCAATGAGATTGCTTCGTGCCTCGCAATGACGAATATACCGATTGGGGTGTCACTCATCAACATTGATTAATGCTGGTGACTTTATACTATTCTCCCCAACTTACCTGGATGTTGTGCTTTTCTGCATAAGCTTTACCTTTAGCCATTAAAGCATCGTGCTTTTGCATAAAAGTAGGCCCGTATTTGGTATCGATATTTTTAATGATCTCATCTTTTGCACTTTGATCACCTTTTGTATCGCAAAGTTTTGCGTAAGCCAGATATTCGTTTTTATACACTGGAATCACATATTCATATAAATCAACAGCTAATTTTTGAATTTCTTTCTGGTCATCTCCGGAGGCTGATATCTTTTTAATTTTTTCTAATGATTGTTCCAAAAATTGAGTATTCATTTTTATACTGTTTACGGCCTCATCACCCTTTTTCTTACTTGATGGAATATTTGGAAATTCCTTTGCTTCAGCATCAAGACGTTGAGCCAAAACCGGACTGGCAAAGTCTTTAATCGTATTGGTATTCAGAATCGTAATCTCAAAAAATTTTGTAGGTGATTCCGAGCAGGAAGATAAAAAAAGGAGCCCCAAGGCTAAAAAGGATAATAATCGTTTCGGGAAAAATACGTGTAGGTTCTTCATCTTTTTTAAAATATTATTGCTTTAAATTTGAGTTGGAGCATATGCAAAGATGATGCCGTGTTAGACATCAGAACCATGTTAAGATTGCTAAGAAGCAGGTTTTCTTTTGGCATCAGGTATAAAGAAGCAGTATCAATCTCATTTTCAGCAACTAATATTGCTTCTGTTTTCCGGCACGATAATATAAATCTGCCATCACCTTCTGAAAACTGGAGATCAGTTCAGCACGCTTTACCTGCATATCCATTAATTTAGTTTCACGGGTATTGATGAGGAATAAATTACTTTCTCCCAGTTCAAATTTTTGTACTTCGGCTTTGACTAATGTACGCTGGTTCTCCACATTTTTGGATAGCAAATTTACCTGAGTCTGTACGGCTTTAAGTTCTGTAAATGCGGTGATTACGCCCGTTTGGATTTCACGGGTGGTTTGCTGAAGGCCATAGGCCATTTCAGCTTGCTGAATCTTAACTTCCCTAAGTTTACCACGTTCCTCCCGAAGAAATAAGGGAAAAGAAAAATCTATGCCCACCTTATAATTGGCTAATCTAAAATCATAATCATTGGGCACATCAGAAAAATCTCTTCGCCCGGCGAGGAATGAACCTTTTATATTAAGCTTAGGCTTTAACATATCTAGCCGATATTTTTGTTCAATATCTAGTTTAGCCGTTTGGCTCTTAATTTTTAATATTTCGGGATGTGTTTCAGTTGCTTGCTGAAGCAAAGTATCTACACGTAATTTTTCCAGGGCCATTTCTGCTTCTGCTACATCTTCAGGAACTGCTTCAGCAGGAAGTTCCTGAGGTTGCCCATTCGAACTCCATAAGTGATTGGATAATAAAAGCCTGGAGTTCATTAGTTTTAAGGTAGCTTCCTGAAACTGAATTTTTCTATCCTGAAGCGTAATAGCGGCTTCTACTGAATCAATGGGTGGTTTGTCTCCTATCATTACCTGTGCCCGAATGGCTTGAAAGCGTTTTTGTGCCAGTTCTACCCCTTCATCCGTAAACCTACTTTGTTGAAAGGCATAGTACCAATTCCAGTAATCTTTCTGCACATCAAACCAAACACCATTAATCTGTGCCACTTTTTCGGCATCAGCGTAACCCACCATAATTTTAGCCTGGCGGAGGGTATTTCGGCGGGCATCAATTAATAAACCCTGCCCTAATGGAATGGTTAGACCAACTCCTGAAAGTCCGGTACTACTGGTTCTTGTTTCCGGATTATTATACACACCAACGTTTCGGTCATAACCCACGTTCAGATCTGCACCAGCAAGCCACAGTGGTACTTTTAATTCACTATCCCAGTGGTTATAATAATCTGTACCACCAAAAGTTTTCCGTCCGAATGAGGCCTTCAAAGCCGGATCAAATTTACCGAGTGATTGAAACACCCTTGCCTGGGCTTCCCTACTCAGTAATGCAGCCTGTTTCACTATCGGATGGTTAAATAAAACCAGTGCCTGCAAATCCTTCAACAGGAAAGTTTTTTGATTGGTGAGATCAACCTTTCCCTGTGCAAAAGCTGAACTGAACGTACTCCATAACAGGATAATTGGTAAATAGATTTTGTTGATGGTTCTTTGTTTAACCCACATAAATTTAAGTAATGGATGAAGTAAAACCACAATCATTTGTTATTGATATTTTCTGCTGTAGGTGCTTTATCCAAACTCGGGGGAAAGCCATTTAACTGCCGCCAGATTTCATACCAAACCGGAACTGTTCTTAAAATTACCCTCCCGTATACTCCTGAACCCTGACGGAGCTGGATTGGCCAGGGTTCGTCGTTTTTAGGGGTTTGATTAGGCTGCCTCACCAACACACGGTATTTACCATCTGTACTTACCCGATCAATTACAGAAACCTTCCCGGCAAAAGTACCGATGGCAACTGATGGCCAGCCGGAGAATTGTACCGATGGCCAACCTTCAAACTGCAGGCGCACATTGCTGCTATCCAGAATGAGCGGAACATCCATGGCATCAACATATATTTCTGCAGCTACCAATGGGGAGAGCGGCTGAAGGGTTGCAACCGATTCTCCTTCTTTAATATTCTCTCCGATTCCGGCTTTAAGGGTTTTTACGATGTAACCATCCTGGGGTGCCCTGACCACGTACAATCCACGCCTGATGTTTACGTTAGACATTTCGTTTCTTAACTTTGCGATCTCTTCTTTTACGGAAGCTTTCCCAGAAAGCGCGGAACTTTTATCTGATTGTGCTGATGCCAGCGACTGGCTGTATTTTGCACGGATGTTATCCAACTCGATATAGGCATTGGCCAAACTTTGCCTTGAACTGTTGAGTTTATTCTCCTGACTGACTTCCTTGGCCTTGTCTTCCTGAAGTTTCAACCGACGTGTTTCAATATCGGTGAGTGAAAAAAGTCCGTTTTTATACCCAACTTCATAGCGTTCTAATCTGGCCTTACTGGTTTGATAATAGTTTTTCACCGCAACCAGCTCTGCACTATCTATTCTTACTGTATTACGTGCTTGCACCACATTATTTTCAGCGGCAGATAATTGAATCCTTAAACCATTACTTAAGGCACTAATCTGTGCGTCTGTTGCTGAGATTTTTTGTTCAGCAGCCATCTCACTTCCTTTCTTGGCAGCCAGTTGTTCATTCAACCTATCTGGAAGATCCGGATTAAAATAGGATTGGTTTGTTTCTGAAAGAATTAAAATGGTATCACCTTTTTTCACCTCCTGCCCTTCCCGAACGGCCCAATGTTCTATTCTACCACCAATTTGATTTTGGATGGTTTGTGGCCTATCTTCCGGCCGTAAAGCCGTAACGATTCCGCGTCCGGATATGGTTTGCCTCCAGGGCAAAAGCAAGATGATAATGAAGAGGATCAATACACCGATCATCACCCTGCCTAGTAACCTGGGGCCATTGGAGGAAATGAGTTTTGCTTTAGATAATAAAGCATGTTCTTCTATCTTTTTTTCGATAATTTTCTTTGTTCTATTAACCATTTTCCTGCGCTCCTTCCTCTATTTCCAGATCAGTAACCACAGCAAGTTTTTCACTTCCGGTAACCATATCGAATACGGTATTTAAGCTGGTCATGAGTTTTTCTACCGCATAAGAAATCTGCACAATGATTACCTCGGCAGCCACAAACTGACCAAAAGTCATTTGCCGTTGCACCACAAAATAAGATCCCATCAGCAACAAACCGCCCATTAAAATGGTTCGCAATACTACTGCACTGGCAAACAACCTTTTCAAAATACTGAAGTGATCATTTCTTGCACTAATATATTTGGAGGTAATCTCATCTATGATGGTCATCACCTGATCCATTTTATCTGATCGACCACGGTAAGCGTCTAAATCAGCAGCTACATTTTCCAGGTAGGCCACTACTTCATATTTGTACTCTGATTCTTCTATACTCGTGTTCACTCCCCTTCGGTAATAAACAAAGATGATAATGCCGATGCAGAGGATGGTAAATATGCCAAATCCGATAAATACCGGGTGATAAAATGAAAGCAGTATCGCGCTGAAAAATATCAATACCGCAGCAGCTACAATATCGATTAAGAGCTTGGTGAGGCCTTTTTGTATGGTTAACACATCGAAGAAACGGTTCACCAGTTCTTGTGGATTTTCTCCTTCCAGCTCCTTCTTCTTGATTCTGGGTAACCGGTAAGCAAAATCAAGTGCGGCCTTGATAAAAATTTTTTGCTCCAGAAATTCTACCAGGCTGAGCTGCCCCAGCAACAAGATGCCACCAACAATAATTCCGATTAAAATCGCCGCGATTAAAATGTAAGTAGATCCATACATGGAACCATTAGACAAGAGATTAAAAACGGCTGCTGTTCCTAGTGGAAGCGAAAGTCCAATCATCCCGATGAGTCCGGCATAAATAAAAATATAGTTGATTGTGGAACGCTCTGCGTGAAGCATTTCGACGAGCCGCTGCCAGGGTGTTGGGCTGTTGGAGAGGTGGTGCTTTTTCATAAATCTAGAACGTAACATCATTTTTATAATAATGTTTTGTTACAAAGAATTAATTATTGTAATCGGGCATTAAAGAATACTTTTATTCTCTAAAGCGCTAGATGATGGGACTTTTCGTTTAAAAAATGATGGTATCTGTTTAACTTTTGATTGAAAATAGACTGTATTTATTTGGCTACCTTTCATGAATATCCATTTCACTAATTACATGCAATAAAATGCAACCATCATGCCTTAGGACTGGGCTTTGACTGGGCTAGGCATGCAGTCTAGATCGGAAGGTTAGTGAAGGGGATTGATTGGTTTCAACTTAAGTGCTGACGAGCTTGCCGTTCAAACATACTTTTTTTGCCAAAGAGACTCCTAATTAAAATTACCTTTCAAAATTTCGATTAGTTTGTTGTCTTCTACTTGTTCTGCAAATCCTAATGGTGACATTCCTGAAGTATTTTTATGATTAGGATCTGAACCAGATTCAAGTAAGAATTTCACCAAGTTATATCTTTCATCGTTTCCCCTAACATTAAAAACAGTTACCCATAGGGCCTCGTTACCGAAATTATTTTGGATTTTTAGGTCAGCTTTTTGCTGAACCAGTAATTTTGCAATCTCTAGGAAATTATACTCTCCCGTGTAATGTAGCGGTGTATTACCTTTTTGATCTTGCGTATTGGGTGTGGCGCCATTTTCTAAAAGTAATTCCACTACATCTTTACGTCCTCTAGCCACAGCTATTGCCAAAGGAGAATAATCAAGGTCCGCTTTGTCATTAATTCCTCCAGTATCGTTCCTAAGCTCTTTTTCCAAATCATAAACTTTACCGTCCATAGATAATGAGAATATTATGTTCTTCATTCTTTAAAAGATTACATACTGAATTTACTTAATAAGTATATTAAATACTTTCGAAGATTTAATTATTATTTAGCATATTTTTCAAGAAGTATAATCAAATTCTCATCATTATCATCCTTTGCAATTCCCAGAGCGCTAATACCTGATTTATTCTGGTGGTTAATATCCGCACCATTTTCTAGTAAAAGTTTTACTAAAGGCATCCTGACTTCATCTTCACCTGGGTATGATACGATTGCTATTAATGGATTATTTTTATATTTATCTAATAGCGATACGCTTGCTCCATTTTCAATTAATGACTTGGCTATCTCTAATTGGTTACCTTCACTATTTGGATTGTTATCACCTAGATAATGTAATGGACTTCTCCCATCCATATCTTGTATGTTAACATCTGCAGCAAATTTGATTAAAAGGTTTACAACATCAATATGCCCATTTATAATGGCAAAAGCTAAGGGGCTATAACCAATATTATTTTTCTCATTTACATCTTTATCGCCTGATAGCAGTAACTCTTCCAGTTTTTGTTTACTACCTTTAATAGCCAGCTTGTGTAATTCGTATTCCATATTTGTCTCAACAAAATTTATTAACTGATTTATGAGCTACTTTGCCTTTAATTCTGATGCAATTATTTTGAATTTTCAATAGGTACACATAAAGAAATTCACTAATCTATTTTAATGTTTACTTACTTAATCATACCAATATGCTATCAAAACTAAATTATTGGATTTGTCCAAGTGCCTGAGATACAATAGAAATATACTCTTTGATTTTAACTTTCTCCAAATTCTCTACATTTTCACTACCACCCATTCCTATAAGAGGAATATAACCATAGCATTCATCTATTTTTGGCATACCTAATCTTTCTTTAGCGTTCAGATAATTTTTAAATGAAGTTTTTTTGTTAAGAAAGCCGATATCGGTCATTTTAAGATTAAAAAAGACATTTGCCTTACGACCAACCAACTCTTGTTTGGTATGTATGATATCAACAAAAATTATGCTTTCATCCTCCCATAGATATAAACAACCGAAAGCATCTCTTGCAAAACAGATTGAGGGAGAAGTTATAGGCAAATACACCTCACTTATTAAATCAGTATATTCCAAAGGGTTAACTACCCAAAGGAATCCGTCCATATAACTTCCTTCCCCTTGTTCAAGTAACTCAAATATTTCAGGAGATAAATCACCTTTTATTCGTAATAAATCATCAGCTGGAATTCTCTTGTTATTTTCTATATTACCGTATGTATCTATAAATTTTGTAAACATAAATTATTAATAATATTGTTAAGTTAATAAATTATTCCACGCATATAATATTTAAAATCATCACTAAAATATTTTATTGTATTAATGAATTTTTAAAGAAATATATTTTCTTATGGTCATTTCTAAATTAAGAAACCTATTAAAATTTCAAATTCTTCATATGCTACATTTTGGGATGCTACTGGCATCTATTTAAAACCAAGATAATGTTATTATTCTTCCCAAGTTAAATCTGGATTCATTTTTTGATTTTCAAAATAATACTTAAGAGCGTTTAAAGCAGCATCTTCCCCTACAACTATTGTTGCAGGAAACGTTCCCTCCTGCCCACCTGTTACTATATCTATATCTTCATTTTCAGAAGCAGCTTTATTAATCAAGTTATAAAATTCATCGTTATTATTTGTTGAAAATGTGCAGACATAATTCCCTTTACCACCGCCAACAATCAAGTGATCGTTATCCCCTCCTAATATGATTTGGGTAAATTGTTTCTGATCTAATTGATTAAATTTTTCTAAAACTATTGAGAAATCAGCATTAGTTAAATCAATTGATTTTCCAATATTTACGTTGTGGTTCCATTTATCAAAATCTAGTTGCATATGTTATTTATTATTTTGGTGGATAATATGTTTTTGTCCCGCTAGGCGAATGTACTATTATTCTTTCTAAACCAAGTTCTCTAGCCAAGGAGCCGATTCCGTTATATTTGCCACATGCGTCACATGCATCCCTATCAGTCCACATCTCCGCTTCTTTGGCTGTGCCTTTTTTTCCTGCATCAATTGCCTTTTGTACAGCTTCTGCTTCCGCATGTGTTTTTGTTTGTGCATTTGCCTTTAATGTTATTTTCGTTTTTGGATTTTGAAGTTTACTATTTATGCCACTAAATTCTGTATCTCCAATTTTAAGTTTAGATAATGTAGCGGCATCTGCTAAACTACCTGCTTTAGGTAATCCTAACTCCTCTCTCTTTGCAGCTAAATCATCAAATCCTTGTTTAATAGGATCATTTGCACCATATTCATAAGCATCACCTTCACCATCGTTTTTAGTTGTTTCTTCAGGATTATTATTGGCCTGTTTTATATTTTCATCGTCTGCAACATTTTGTTCAGCATCCTGACCTTGTTCACCATCTCTAGCTGGCTCACCATTTTGTACAGGCTCGCTCTTTTTGGCATTAAGTTCTTCAGGTGCTTTATGAACGGGCGAAAGCAACAATGCTAATCCGGCCACATCCTGCCAGCCGGCATTACCACTTAAAATGTTTGCACCAGAATGGTACATGCCCTCTTCCATGCCAAATACACCTCTTCCTGCTGCCCCCCATCCAGATTCTCCTGTAGAACCATAATGTTGTAAGCCAGCCTGAGTTGCGGTAAGACTACGTAAACCAACGGCAGTTGCTGCAGTCGTTACCACAGTAGTAGTACTTGAACCAGCCGCGCTAATGCCAAAGGTAGCGCCAATATTTTTAATTACGTTAAGTGGTGCACTCTTAGCAAATTGAAGAGCAGCCTGTCCAAGCCCCCGTATTCCTCCACTTGCAAAGGCACCTGCGCCACCGCTTAAAGCAGCACCACCCATGCCTATCGCTGCGCCTGCCATCATGCCCTCCATCAAATGACCTATGTAATTAGAAGCACCTAACGCTATCGCCTGGCTCCAGTTTTTAATTTCTGGTGCAAAGGTTATGGTACCTCCCACAGGGCAGGTCATTTTATGGGCGCCTGAAATGGCATGAACTTGTTGAATGATGTAGTCGTTTTTGCTTCCCTCCCATTTTCTTGCCTTTGCTGCCAACTGACCACATAACAGACTACCAACAATTGCGCCCCATGCAGCACCTGCTAAGCCTGCAAGAGCACCCAGAGCAATGAGCGCAGCACCCCCTGTGGCTACAGTCATTGCAGCAATTACCACTACAGCAGCGGCAATGATTGCGTAGATTAACATCAAACGGGTACATCCAAAATCTATCCAACTACTGGTAGACTTATCCATTACAGTGATGTATTTTTCTCCGCTTTTTTTCTTAACGCTTTCTTGTTGTGATTGTAACTGAGCCGGGACTGCCCCGCAACTACATATCCAAAAATCTTTTTCAGTGATGATCTTGTTTCCCATACTTAAGCCTTTTCGATAATCTGTTTACGGCTGATCCACCCTATCTTCATCCTTCGCCCGTATCTTATTGTTTTGAAACCTAACATCAGAACCGTACTCCGCTCACCCTTTTGCTCGGGTAATTTTCCAAACATTTTAACCATCAGCATCCGGCTTTTACTCTCAGCTTGCATTTCACTAATCGAACCGAAAATTATGGTGCAAAAACCCAACTTCACTGATTTTTCCCAATGGTTTTTTTCTAAAACAGCTGAATGATCTGATTGGTATTTCTCTGTGTAAATCATTTTTAAAAAAATTTAAATCTACTTGAGTTTTGCTCTGCTTCCTCTTTAGAAATTTCTGTATGCTGATTTTCTCCAATTGCTCTAGGCTTGCTTCCTGAATCACTTTTTAAGGTATAACTTAATTTATTATACAACCTTTGTTCATCGGCAATTTCCTGTTTATTCACTTCTGCTTCCAGTACCCTCCCGGTGAGGTAATCTATCATCCTTGTTTCTTGTTGAAACAACTGGCTATTTAATAGTTTAATATCTATCTTATTTTCAAACTGACTATAGGCAGCTTGATAAAACTCTTTATTAAGTGTATTCTTTGGTTCGCACCTCGAGGTTATCGCTACTGTTTTTATTTGGCTACTTGGTGGCAAAACAGGCGAACTTTCCGTTTCCATTTTCCAATCTATCTCAACGGTATTGAAAATATTGGTACCCTTAACATAACTCTTACTAGGCAACTCTAGATTGAAGACCTGTCCAAAATAAATTTTAATAAACTCATTCGCCTGCACCCCAATTTTTATTTTCTCAGGATCGTTAAAAATCGCATCGTTAAGTATAATCGCGTTCTGCAAGTATTCATTAGCCATGATGTGTTTCTCCATCTCAGCCTTTGTCTGCTTCCATTTAGAAAGAATAAAATCTGTATTGAGCACCTCTTTCACATTGCCGGATTTATCCAATATCAAGTGCAGCTCGTTGTACATTCGTCCAAAAATCTGGCTTACTTGTGCAACTTCCGCTATCATCGGGTTATTTGCATCTAAAAGAACATTATCCAGTTGAACTAGCCGCACTTCAACCTCCACATCATCAATTCTCAAGACATGAAAATCATACCTCAACTGAACTTTTGACGTAACATAAACATCCACACCTTTAATATCAGAATCTATTGTGATAGTATATTGCTCACTAAACGGCATTCTGATTAAAATTTTTTTATCTGCTATCATACTATTGGTCTAGTTTATAAATACATCGCCACCATCAATTTTAGTATTGCCGCCCGTTACATGATTCGTTCCTATTATCTTATTATTTGATCCGGAAATGGTATTATTGGTCGATGTAATGACAGTATCTTTCGCATTAATATTTGTGGCATCGCCTTTAATATCAATTTTTGCGGAGTTGCCTCCTTTTTTTGCAATCTCTATTTCTGATGCGTGGATCGTAATTTTATCCCCTTCGAGTGTAATTGCCGCCGCACCATTCGTTAACACAACCGTTTGACTTGAAGTTACTGTGACTTTATTTTCTCCATCGACCACAATGTGATTGCCACCCGTTTTATCTTTAATGGTAATTCCTCCTCCATCATTTAGCTGAACAGTATGCCCACTCTTAGAAGTCAAACTTTTGCTGTTATTGCTTGCACTGCCACCACTTCCACTTTTGCCATGAAAAACTGAGCCGAGTACAATTGGTCGGGCAATATTTCCTTCTTCAAAACCTATCGCAACCTGATCGCCAATTTCAGGAATAAAAACAAAGCCGCGGTTTTTACTTACTTTATCGCTGCTTCCGGCATCTGGGGTGATTACCCTCAGCCATTCGGTCACATCATTGGTTTTACAAGCCCATTTAAACTTCACTTTAATCCGGCCCTGTCCCTGCGGATCTGCATTGTCGATCACATCAGCCAGTTGCATATCTGGATTAGGTTTATCATAATTTTTCACCAGGATGCGTTCGGTATTGAATACCACACCTTCGAAAGTATTGTGGTATTTGCCCGTTCCATCCAGGTTGTGGGTGATACTGGTGATTAAAAACTGGCCGAGGCTCTCTGTTAAAAAAGCAACCTCCTGCCTAATGCTCATGGTAATTTCAGCGATGGTACCAATGCCCAATGCGGCGTTATCGCCACTGGCATTAACCTTTAAAAGGTCACTGATATGTGCCTTTTCTTCATTATCAACATGACTTTTAATGTCACTACTGTTATCTACCCTAATGAGCGAAGGCTGATTAAAGGTTTTGCTGTACATCAGGTTGGAAGCCTTGATGGCATGCGCCAGATCGGGATTTCCATCGGCCTGGCCACTGCTTTCGCTTTGTAGCATTTCATCCTGTTTGGGGTTATAAGCAAAACGTTTATTTTTAATCGGCGCAACTTCCATGGCATATTGCAGGTTATGAACATCGCGACCATAAAATAAGGCAACGTCTTTTTGCACATTGGGTTTACCAAAATTCAGTTGCAGACCATCATAGTACAGCCATTCATAATACTCTCCCGATAGGCGGTTTAAAAACTCCCAGTCGCTCTCTTTATACTGAATGAGGTAATCTATAGTGGATTGCCTGCTGGCATTCGCTACTATTTTGAGGTCATTGGCCGGTGTATCACTTGTAGCCAATTTTACAATATCATTTAAATCTTTATCCAGATAAGAACCCAGATCCTGGCCACGATCAATCAATATAGTTGGGCTGTAACCACTTACAATTAATACACCATGATAACCATGGCTTTGCGCCAGCTCTACCCGGGTAACCAAACCAGAAAAATGTTGAAGCTGTTCTTGCGAATATCCGAAAGATGCGCTTAAGGTTTTACCTACAAAATCCCGACTATCATTTAGGTTAATCAGACCTGGTGCCCCCATTTGATCATGGTTAAACCGCAGTTCAAAATAATGGTGACTGTTAAATTCCTGCTGAAGGCTGAAGGAGGCAAAATGGCTAATTGCTTTATCTTCTATATTGATTTCGGTGATGAGTTTCTTTTCCATATGAATTTCAAGCTTAGTGGCAACAACCGGGAGGAACCTAAGATCTAGGTGTTGTTGCAACTTCTACCCAGGTGAAATGTGAAGATTTATTTCAGTGGCAGGTGTTAATTTATATATGCTAACTCCATTTATAAGTTGAAAATATAAATACTTAAGCGATTTGGATCATGGAGCATTAGCAGCGTACTAATTTAGATTTGCACGTTTTGTGGAATGTTTGATACACCAAAAGCAACAGGTAAACCCGTCACTTTTGGTGATATCAATTGGAGAACTATGCCTTTGGCCAATCGTTTTCGTGTTCAGCATTACCCAATTTGAGTTTTCTGGCTGATACGACGAACGTAAGCGTCATTGGCGTATTATCATTTACGGCGATGCCTTCGCTGTATTGGATAATGTAGCCATCCTCGAAAGTTAATTCCTTCATTTTTGCATCTTCTTCGCCTTTTTTGAAGATGATGGTTCCTGATTGAGGTTTGTACTGGTTGTTTACCATTGATTCGATTACTGAAGTATCTTCAGTAGATTCGATTTCAATGTTGATGGTTCCACCGTATACCCCTGATGATGGACGACCCTTAGCGTCTACATCTCTGTTTAATGAAAAGCTGCACTGTAAAACATCAAATTCTTTTGAACCTAATGTTAATCTGGTTTTAAATGCCATTGTTGTAAGTTTTAATTTTTTGAAATGAATGAATTGTGGTTAGATGGGTTAGGTGTTTAGGCGATTAGTTAGTCAGAAACTGGAAATTGTTTAGATGGGTTATGAGGTTAGATAGTTTAGACTAATATTAAAACAACACAAAGTCTAAAATCTGTTTAGATAGTTATAAGGTTAAGAGGTTAGACTATATATTAAATATTATAACTAACCACAAAACGCTAAACTATACTAAACCCTAAACAATACTAAACCAATTAAAGGCACTAAACCCTAAACAATCACCCCCGTCTACGCTTTAGGCCAATCGTTTAAATGCTCTGCATTTCCGAGTTTCAGCTTCCTTGCTGAGATCTGGAATTTCAGTGTCATCGGGTGATCACCTACAATGTTGATTCCTTCGGAATACTTTACAATGTAGCCATCTTCAAAATCAACTTCTTTCATTTTGGCATCTTCTTCAGATTTCTTAATCAGAAGGGTTCCGGTAATGGGTTTGTACTGGTTATTAACCATCGCTTCGATAATTGAGGTGTCTTCGGTTGACTCGATCTCAATGTCGATGGTGCCACCGTAAACTCCGGAAGAAGGTCTTCCTTTAGCATCTACATCGCGGTTTAACGCATAGGCGCAATGAAGCACATCGTACTCCTTGCCCGAAAAATTCAATCTAGCTTTGAAAGCCATAAGTTTTAAATTTAAAGGTTAAATAATAGGTTTATTGTAGCCTCCGCTACAACCGCATTAGACCAAAAATTAAGCCAATTATTTCATATATCACTCATTTTTAACCAGTAAGCGCTAATGCAATTAGCTTAAAATTGATTTAAAGCTATTAAAACGCAGATTTTAACCATAAAGAAATTGTATTTCAATAAGAATTATTTTTGTATCAATATGATGACATTGCCTGAATTGTAGAATTTATGGACAATGTGTTGCTTTATGCTACAACAATTTTAATTGAATACGGATGACTTGCTCCTTGATGAGCATCTACCTGAATTATGCTGTATGTTTTTATACATAAAAATGCCCCCAAATAGTGTCTAAATTTGGGGGCAGTATCAGGCTAAAGATGATGAATCTGAACTGGATCAACGTTTAATAATTTTCACACTCCCAATCTGAAATCACCTCTTTAAAAAAGCAGTATGGCGATCGTAATTCGTCCTTTGCATCGGAGGAGCTAAACGATAGTGATTAGAAACAAAAATAACTAAACATAGTATTTTAATTTTGATGATTTAGCAAATTCAGGTTTTGATATTATTTCACCTCATTTACCTGATCGAGGATCGGCTTAGTTAAACTGGTCAGCACATTATTTTCAGGTTTATTTAATTCAAGTATAATGATTTCATTATCTCCCTTTTTTAACCATTCTGCCGGAAGATAAATGGTTTGCTGAGGGCCAATGCTCCAGTATTTACCCAGATTATGTCCGTTTACCCAAATCACTCCCTTTCCCCATGTCCGTAAATCCAGGTAGGTATCTACAGGTGTGGTGACTTTAAATGTTCCTGATTTCAATACCGGAGAATTTCTGGCAGCCTTTACCGTGTTAATTTTGGAGGCTTCTACTTGATCAAAAGGCAAAGAATACATGGTCCATGATTTAAGCGGAGTACCTGCAAAAGAAACCTGACCTACAATGCCTTTTTTGTTTTTCAACAGGTTTGGTCCAAAATTAATTCTGCCCATATTCTCTACAAAAATCTCCAGGGTATGGCTTCCGGCAGCTAAATCAAGGGTCAGGCTTTCCTGTCCTAATCTTCTATCCAGCGTACCTTTGCGTTGGCCATCAATAAACACAATGCCATAATCTCGCAGGCCATCTATTTTCAATTCAGCTTTTTTACCGCCATTAATTTTAGTTTTGTAAAGCATGTAACCATAGGCCTGGTTCATGTCTTCAAAGGTTAAGGGATCCTGACTTTCTTTACCAGTTCCCAGGTTATCAAAAACACCAATTTCTTTAGTGAATTTAATCGGCTCCATTGCTGCTGCAGGTTTTGCTTTGGGCACTTCTGGCAATTTCTGTCCCTTTTGCAAATGCTTTTCAATCACTGCTCTGAATTTCATAAATTTATCCGTGGCATTTCCAGCTTCATCAAGCGGTGCATCATAATCATAGCTACTGATTTGTGGCTCAAATGGAATGGTATCCCTAAAGTTTGCGCCATTCATAAAGCCACGCGTACTTCCGCCATGAAACATGTACATGTTAATGGAAATTCCACTGGATAATACGGTATCTAACTTTCCTGTATACTGTTCAGCCGGAACTTTATGGTGCGGCGTACCCCACCAATCGAACCATGCCGGGTACCATTCAGCTAAAAAAAACGGACCTTTTCCTTCATTCAGACTGCGAATGGCTTTTTTTACCGTTACCGGGTTATCCTGGCCATTAATGGCTGGCATTAAACCTTTTAAATGTCCTTTCACAATATCCTTTTCCGGATCGCAAGTATATAGAAGGCCGTCAAAGCCCGCATCAAGAAACATTTTACGGTTCATTTCCAGGTAAACCTTATCCGATCCATACGAACCGTATTCGTTTTCTACCTGAACCATGATGATGTTTCCACCATGGTTAATTTGAAGCGGAGCCAATTGCTTGCCTACCTCATCAATGTATTTTTTGTATTCGGCCAAGTATTGTTTTTCACGGCTTCTTACTTCAAGGCCTTTTTCATTTTGCAACCAATACGGATATCCACCAAATTCCCATTCGGCACAAACATAAGGGCTTGGTCTGAGGATTACCCATAATCCTTCTTCCTTTGCAATTTTTACAAATTCCGCAATATCATTATTGCCGGTAAAATCAAATTTGCCTTTTTCCGGTTCATGTAAATTCCAGAAAACGTATGTTCCGATGGTATTCAAACCCATCGCTTTGGCCATTTTCATTCTTGCTCTCCAGGCTTCACGGGGCACACGGGGATAATGAATTTCTCCGGAAATGATTTGATAAGGCTTGTTATCAAGCATAAATGTACTGTCTCCTAAGGTAAAGGAATGCTCATTGCTTGCTTTTCCACATCCGAAAAGCATCATGGCCAGTACCATGGCATTAAAAATAAGTATCTTTTGTTTTTTCATAGTATTTAAATTTAGGAACGGCTCAATCGTATATTCCTGTTTTTATTTGTTGGCAATAATGGTGGTAACAGATTTAGGTGGAAGATTTAATTGTTGTGCAGTCACCACCGATCGCTTAAGATTGCTCCCTTCAGCTGTAGTATAAACAGATAGATTTTTTTGTTTTTGATCGATCCCAGATAGCTCCAGGTGAATGGCTTCTTCGCTATTGTTTACAGCTACAGTAATCAGTTTATTATTTTTAAGGTAAGCTGAAATATAAAAATCCTGATCATTTGAAACAGTCATATTAACCCTTACACTACCTGGTGTTATAAAGCGGCTGTAGTTACCCAGTGCCCAAAGGGTTTTACTGTCGTAAACTTTTCCACTGGTTTTGCTTTTGTCTATATATACGAGGCCATCTTTATAATCGCCTGTTGAAACGGCAAGCCACCACTGCCATGAAGTAGCATTGGCATAAGTTAAATCATGATGGATGAGTTTGGCGATAAATAATGCCGTCGTCATACCCAAGTCTCGCCCCTCTCCTTTTAATAAACTATCGCCAAGTACACAATATTCTGACATCCAAAATCTAAGCAGCTTATATTTAGCCACTTCATCTTTAACCAAACTTCTGATGGCTATAGATTTTTGTTCAGGGCTTGTGGTGAAATAGCTGTGCCCAGAAATACTCTGATCCAAGTTTTTCAGGTTTCCGAGGTAGCCTGGAGAGTTGGGATTAAAAAAATAGTCTATTTGTTTGCTTTTTGCAGTATCTGGATGGTTGGTAAGGTAATTCAGCTGACCCGCTTCAGCGATTTGAATCTTCGTTTTCAGCTGTGCCTGATTTAATGCGGTGCTTAATTTCTTAATTAACACCGAAATTTCACGGTTGGTATATGGACATCCTTCCTGATTGCCTTCATTCCATTTCCACTGTGGTTCATTTATCGGACTCAGATAATCCAGCTCAACACCTGTTTTCTTTTTGAGGATTTGAATCGTTTTAGCCAGATCTTGTGTAAAAGCATCTGCTTTGCTGAAATCAAGGTTACACTTTCCATTACTTGAAAATGCCTTTTGATTGCGCGTAAAATTAACGTGTGGACTATTTACAAAACCAATGAAGTGCTTTACACCTCTTGTTTTTGCAGCATTCATAAACCAAACCTGCCCAGGCATGGCATCTTCATTATAAGTTTTATTTAAGCTTAAAAAAGCGGCCTGTCTTCTCCATTCATCTTTTATTCCACTGGCCTGGCTTTGTTCAGCACTTCCCCCACCAATGGCGAAACGCCAGAAATTTAATCCAATTCCCTGCGGATTGCCTTCCTGATCGATTTGCGTACTGAAAAGCAGGTCAGCCATTTTGTTTTTTTCTGCATCCGGCCATAAACCAGCAAACTGACAGGTCCACGCATCTGAAGCGCCGAAACCTTCCATGGTTTGTGCAAGTGCATTATAGTTAACTTTTGCTTTAATGATCCGTTGGTTTTGTGCGGAAGTTATTCCCGGAGCAATCATGCCCAGCAGCAGAAGGAAAGGAAAAGCAAGCGCTTTTGGAGGGAGCAAATTCATGATAAGGAGATTAAAATAAGTAGGTAGATTGTAGCAAAAGCATTTTTTAAATCCTTAATGGAATGGTACAATCAGTTTATAATAATAGGATAAAAAAAACACAGCGATCCCTGATCGCTGTATAAAATTTTAGTAACCAGAGTTTTGTTCCAGTTTTCCGTTTGAAGATAAAATTTCTGCTCTTGGAATCGGTAACCAATATTGTTTATCCTGAAAAACTTTGCCGTCTAAAGCTACCTTTGTTGCATAACTTAAATTGCTTCCATTTTTAGTGATGATGACTCCGCTAGCCGCTTTGTTCTCTACAACGTTTGCTATTTTCCAACGGCGTACATCATAATAACGGTGTTCTTCAAAAGCCAGTTCTACCCTACGTTCATAACGGATGGCATCCCTCATTTGCGATTGACTTAAGCCATTGGCCAATGCCGGCATGTTTACATCTGGTCTGGATCTGATCATATTTACTGCATCTCTGGCAGACATTGATGATCCGGCCGGAACTGCATCAGGGCCATAAGCTTCATTCGCCGCTTCAGCAAAGTTTAATAGTATTTCTGAATAGCGCATGTAAATCCATGGTTGTAAACCTGCTACATCCCAAGGGTTATCAATCGGGAAGGCATCATTCATGAATTTTTTAAGATAATAGCCTGTCTTAGTGGTATTCCAGTTAGAGTTTCCGTCCTTGCTATCTTTTCCACCTGGGATAAAAGCTTCCATGTTTCTTCCTCGGTAACTTGCGCCATCATAAATAACGGTATAGCCAAATCTAGGGTCTCTGTTGGCATATGGTTTAGCCGGATCGTATCCAGAACCTGCTTCAGTAATGGCCTTACCACTTGTGGTTTGATAATCATCAACCAGGTTTTGCATGGGTGTATTGCCACCCCAGGCATTATAGCCGTTTGGTCCGTTTGCAATTTCTAAACAAACATGTCTGGCGTTTGTGGTGTATAGCCTTTCAAAAATCACCTCATTCGATTCATTGATGAGGAACATTTTATTATAACCACCTGTGTAAATGCCATATTTATTCAGGCTAATTACGGCTTGAGCAGCTGTAACCGCAGAAGCCCACGTACCAGCGTTATATAATGGACTGGCAGCGTAAAGCGTTAACCTCGATTTTAAGGCCAGTGCCGCACCTTTCGTTGCACGACCTAATTGCCAGTTAGAAGAATTATCTACCGGAAGTAAGGCTGCTGCCTGATCCAGTTGTGCAATGGCATAATCCAGGCTCTCTTTTAAAGTTGCTCTTTTAAATAGTGCATCATCCTGTAAATTATCAGTTAACTGCGTTACTTTATCGCCTATTAAAACAGCCCTGCCGTAATTACGGATTACGTCCTGGTACCTAAAGGCCCTGATAAATTTAAGTTCACCTTCAATCAATTTTTTGTGGCCTGCACTCATTGGAATAGTGGCTAATACCTGAAGTGCATAATTACACTCACGGATACTGCGGTAACTTCTAGCCCAGAAAGAGGCTGTACTGCCCAGGTTATCTGGCGAGATTTGTCCACGTTGCATGGCCCAGGTTCCATCATCATTGGTATAAATTGATTCGTCGGTATTGGAACTCATTAAGCTGTATTCAAAACCGCGGCCAAAACCCGGACCAGAACCTTCACCTTCTTTTTCCTGAAGCTGTGGACTTACATAACGGTTCAGTACAAAAGCCTCATATACGGCACTATCTGTTTCTACTGAAGAGGTACTAATTACCGATGTGGGTGTGATTTCTAAAAAATCTTTCTTGCATGATGCAAACAGTAATGCTGCACCAAGGGTAAAATATAATGGTTTATATAATTTCATGATGTTAAAATTTAACGTTTGCACCTATGTTGATAATTTTTTGCTGAGGGTAAAATTGTCCACTTTGACTATCACCTTCCGGATCGTAATCTTTCACTTTTGAGATGGTGAATAAGTTGAATGCACTGGCATATAACCTTACACCAGAGATTTTAATTTTAGATAAAAGGCTGGTATTGAAGTTATAACCCAGTTCAATGTTCTTTAACCTGAAAAATGATGCATTGTTTAGCCAGAAATTATTCTGATAAGCGCCACCACTGATGGCATTTGAAGCACGTTCAGTTACCCTTGGATAAGTTCCATTCGGATTTGACGCACTATACCTGTTATCTGCCCAGCTGCTATAAAAGTTTCCAACACTACCTGATTCTGGCAACACATACTGGCTTACGCGAGACTGACCTGCAAAAAGTACGGCTACATCGAAATTTTTATATGAGGCGGTTAAGTTTAATCCGTAAGTAATCTCCGGAACGTTACCATACTTACTTCTGGTTCTGTCTTTAAAATCAATTACGCCATCACCATTATAATCTTCGTATTTTAAATCGCCCACTTTAGCACCTGTAACATGAGGATAGGCATCTAATTCTTGTTGGGTGCGGAAAATACCAAGTGAGTTAAACAACAGGTAACTACCAATTGGACGGCCTGTTTGACGTTGATAATCTAATGTTCCGGCAGCTTCATCAATGAAGATGATTTTACTTTTGGCATAAGTAATGTTTCCGGTTGCACCCCAGCTAAAGTTTTCGCTTGAATGGTTATAACCTAATGAGGCCTCTACACCTGAACTGTTGATTTTACCAATATTTTCTGCAGGAACCAAAGGGTCAGAATTATATGGGTTTACAATACCAGAAGTTGCGGGTAATGAGGCATTTCTAGTTAATAAAATATCGCTTCTTTTTTGATTGAAGTAAATGGCTTCTAAAGTAAAGTTTTTAAGGAAAGTTGCATTAATACCAATATCTAGTTTATTTGCCCGTTCCCAACCTACATTTGCGTTAGCTAATTTAACCAGGTTTATGTTTGGCTGAATTACATTTACACCGCTTCCAGGATTTGAAGCTACAAAACCATTTGAAACCAATGTGTAGTTATCAAAATATTGATATGGATTAATTAAATCGCTACCTAAAGAACCGTAAGATCCTCTAATTTTTAAATCATTGATAAAAGAAACATTATCACTGAACCATTTTTCTTTGCTCACTCTCCAAGCACCTAAAACTGAAGGGAAATATCCGAAACGGTTATTCGCGGGGAAGAGTGAAGAACCATCTGCACGCATTTGGCCCTCAATAATGTACTTTTCATCATAATTGTAAGTCACCTTTCCAATATAACTCTGTCTTGGATAGTCTGTACTACTGCCCGAATTTCTTAAATCTGTTGCAGCTGAACCACCTTGTGAGAGTTCAGGTAGACTGGTTGAAATGTAATTTAAGCGTTGCGCATCAAAGGTTTCATAACGCTGTCTGCTCTGCTCGTAAGCTACAAATGCGTTGATGGAATGTTTACCAAATTTCTTATCGTAATTTAATTTAACGTTAGAGGTAATTAAGCTGGTATTGGCCTGCGATTCATATAAAGTTGCCTTGCCACCACTTCCACCTACTACAACCGCATTGTAGATTCCGGTAGATTGATCGTAGGAATACAGGTTATAAGGTTTATTGAAATTTTTCTTAAAGCTAAAAGTTTTGTCAACCGAGAAAAAACCATCTACGGAAAGTCCCTCTACGCCCGGAATCTGATAGCTACCTCTTAAAATGGCATTGATTACCTGGGTTGGGTTTTTAGCCGTTCCCCCTAAATCAGTTACCTGAACGGCCGGATTGTTATTTTCAATTCCCGTTGTTGGCAATCCGTTTGGATAGTAAGCGCTTACAATAGGTTTGGCACGATAAATAGAACGGAAGATATCACCAGCACCTGAAATTGGGAAAGTACGGTCTTCTTCTCTACCTGAAACGCCTAATCCGATTTTTAACCTTTTAGAAATATTAGCATCAATATTTGTTCTGAAGTTATACTGCTGATATTTAGTAGCCCCATTTTTATAGATCGCATCCTGATAAATTTTCCCAAGGGAAACAAAATATTTAACATCTTCAGTACCACCACTAACTGAAAGGCTATGTTGATTTTGAAGGGCTACATCTTTTAACGTTTCTTTGGTCCAATCTGTATTTGGATACAATAATGGATCAGAGCCATCTCTGAATTTCTGAATCTGATCAGCTGTATAAGACTGATTAAGGCCGCCACCAGGGTTGGAATCATAATTGATTTCATTCATGATTTGTGCATAAGTTGCCGCATCTGCCATTTTTGGAAGGCGTGTTGGCATACTGAAACCCTGATTGAAGCTATAGTTTACGGTTGGCTTACCAATTTTACCTTTCTTAGTGGTAATTAAGATTACACCATTTGCCGCACGGTTACCATAAACTGCTGCTGATGCATCTTTTAGTACCGAAATACTCTCTACATCATTTGGGTCAATCCTTTCTAAACCGCCCAATTGGCCTGGAATCCCATCTACCACCACCAATACGTCTGAGTTGGTCGTTGTTCCTAAACCACGGATTAAAATCTTCGAACCATCATAACCTGGCTCACCACCACGGTTATTGATCACTACGCCTGAAACCCTGCCCGCCAGTGAGTTGGAAAGATTGGGCTGTGGACTCTTTACCAAATCGCTACCTTTAACTACAGCAACTGAACCCGCAAGTGTAGATTTCTTTTGTGTACCATACCCTACTACCACCAACTCATTAAGCGACTGTGCATTAGCGGTTAATTGTGTGTTTACAGTGGTTTTGCCTTTAGTAAGTACTTCTTGTTTGTTATACCCTACATAGGTAAATACCAGTACAGCATTATCATTTGGAACTTTTATGGAATATTTACCATCTGCATTACTGACCGTAACAATAGAGGTTCCTTTAACTGATACACTTACTCCGGGTAGTACGCCTCCCTTTTCATCATAAACGGTACCACTTATGGTAATTTCATCTTTAACTGATACTGGATTTGTAGTGCCTGAAAGTGAGGTTGCCATTGCCATTTGGGCAGACAGCAAGGAAACACTACTGAGGGATACAATGAATAGCGTTTGTTTCGCACTACGACAAAACAGAACAGCCTTGCGCCGTAAAACTTTTCTCATGTTGGTTTAATTTGGTTATTTAATCATTACCATTTTCTTTCGATTTCTTTCATTCACTTTGCATCATAGCTGTAGTGAGCTGGAAATTCATTTGAAAACGATGCTAAATTCTACCAAATCAATTAAAATAAAAGGGGGTAAACAGCTAATATTAGAGGGGTAAAAACCGCCCAAAACCTTCAAATTGGCCGTTTCAGCATAAAAAGTAGTTTAAGGAATACAAAATATCAGATTTTAATATCAAGTACTTTTGAAATACAGTGTGCAGTAAGGTTTAGAAAAAATAATTTTTTACTAACCGAAATTCGCAATTGTTAATTGATTTTGACACCTACAATCTGCGACTATTTCTTGGAAGATGAGAATTATATCGCCATTCCCCTCCTTTGGACGGGTGCTAAAAGGGCGGGGTAGTTAAAATATAAATAAGCTATCAATTAGCATATAAGGCATACCATTAATTGAAATAGGTTATTAGGTTTTCGTCTTTTTTAAACCTGGACTGATGGACTTGTTATTGGAAAAATTCTTCCGGTATTTTTTAATGTAATCTGATGGATTCATTTCAAATACCTTTTTAAACTGCTCCCTGAAATATTTGATATCACTCATGCCAACCGTGTACATGGTTTCCAGGATCGTTTTATCTGTACTAATGAAAATTTCAGCAGCTTTTCTTAAACGAATGAAACGAATGAAACTGTTGGAAGAATGTCCTGAAACAGATTTGATCTTGTTGAATAGGTTTGCTCTAGACATGCCAATTTCATCTGCCAGCACCTTGATGTTGAAGTTTGGATCTTCCATATGCCTTTCAACTATACTGATGCAATTTTTAAGAAAATCTTTATATTCTGCAGAGATTTTAGATGTACTGGGATTTAAAGTAATTTCACTGTAAAAGTATTTCTGAAGACTATTTTTACTTTTTAAAATCCCGGCAACCCTGGCCACCAGCAATTCTTTATCAAAGGGTTTACTGATATAATCATCAGCGCCACTCTCTACCCCCTTTAATTTAATTTCTGCTGATGTACTGGCAGTAAGTAAAATAATGGGGATATGGCAAATGGATTCATCTTCTTTTACAATACTACAAAGCTCTATTCCACCCATGCCTTGCATCATGACATCACTGATTACAATATCGGGCAGAAAACCCCGAATAATGGCTAATCCACTTTCACCATCATGGGCTTGATAAATTTGATATTGTTCAGAGAAAACCTGACTGAGGTAATGGGCAATTTCTTCATTATCATCAACTATCAGAATTGACTTCTTCTCCTGTGCAATCATATCGCTTAAAGCGACATCATTATTTCTGGCTGGCTCCTGGATCAGATCATCCTGACTAAGTTCTTTGAGGATCAGAGAGGTTTCCTGCCGATCGGACACAATGGAAGCTGGGTTGATGTGTTCGTTTCCCTTTAATAATTTCAGGTGGAATGAAGTTCCCTCCCCCTCATTATTGCGACAGGAAATGGTTCCGTTGTGCATTTCAATAAAATTCTTAACCAGGTATAAGCCAATTCCAAATCCACTTCCTAAAGATCGGTTTTTATCTGGTTCCTGATAAAATCGATTAAAAATTTTCTCTGTCGAATCTTCTGCGATGCCACAACCAGAATCAGTAATCACAATATCAACATGGTGATCGGCCTCAGTTAATGATACCGCAATACGTCCACCATCTGGTGTAAATTTAAAGGCGTTAGATAGCAGGTTAAAAATGGCGATTTCAAGCTTTTCACGGTCTGCATAAATATTCGTTATTTCAGAAACAGCCAGAAATTCATATTGTATATTTTTTGTCCGTGCCTGATGAGAGAAACACAGAAACACTTCTTTCGCCAAACCATTGACGTTTAATTGAGAAACTTTTAGGGTATCACCTTGTGCATCAGCCTTTCTAAAAAGCAATAACTGATCAACCAGGCTCAATAAACGCTTGGCATTCCGGTAAACAATATTCATGCTACTGGTATCAATGTTTTGATCGTCCTGATAAAGCAACTCCTTCACCGGATTAATAATTAAGGTAAGTGGTGTTCTGAATTCATGCGATATATTGGTAAAAAAAGACAATTTACGCTCATTCAGTTCCTTCTCCTTTTCGCTTTCGATATGTGCAATTTTGATTTCATACCGCAGTTTTTCTTGCTTTTTCCGGTAAGAAACAAAGCCATAAGCACTAAGCCCGATTAATCCGGCGTAAAGTAAAAAGGCCCACCAGGTAAGGTACCAAGGTGGATTAATTTTAATCACAATAGAATAGCCAGTTTGATTCCAAACCCCATCATTGTTAGATGCCTTCACTTCAAAACGGTATGTTCCGGGATTTAAGTTGGTATACGTTGCCTTTCGCTGGTGACCAACATAATTCCATTTTTGATCAAAGCCTACCAATCGATAAGCATATTCATTTTTCCAGGAATAAGCATAATTAAGGGCAACAAATTCCAGGGAAAAAACGCTTTGATCATCATTTAACGTAATTTCCTTCGCCACGTTTAGGTTCTCTTTTAAAGGACTTTCCGCCCCAGGAAGCACCGATTTATTAAAGATTTGAAAATCAGTCAGGTAAACAGGCGGTGCCACATGGTTGAATCTGATTTGCCTCGGATTAAAAGAAAAATAACCTTTATTACCTGCAATCAATATGGAAGTCCCATCCTTTTTAATGGTAGAATTCACCAAAACACCATCCGCCTCATCAAAGTTTCTTACTTTTTTGTTTAAAGGATCCAGACAGGAAATCCCATTTTCAGTCAGCACCCAGATTTTACCGTCCACATCTTCCGTAATGTCATTAAAAACATTGCTTGAAAATCCATTGGCTTTATTGTACACTTCAAAACCATTACCCTTTGGTGAAAACTTATTTAAGCCGTCTTGAGTGCACACCCAAATGTTTTTTCTGGAATCGGTATGAATGGCTTTGATAATGTTGTTGCTTAAACCTTTACGATTCCCGTTTGAGGTTTCAAGTGCCCGAAAATGCTTCGTCTGTCTGTTAAAGATATTAACACCCCCGCCATAGGTTCCAATCCAGATCTGACCATCAGGCGCTTTTGAAAGCGCATAAGTATGGTTATTATTGATGGAAAAGGGATTTTTAGGCTGATTATAATAATGTTCAAATGTATTTTTACGACGATCGTAAATCTTGATTCCCGCATCGGTAGCCAGAATATAAATGCCATCTTCTACTTCCAGAATATCCCTGAAAACATCTTCATTAAATAAATTTCCGATGGCTGAATGATGAAAATGATGTGTAAAAATATTGCTTTTTGGATCATAACTGTCAAAGCCGTTTTCGGTAAGTACCCACAAAATACCTCTGCCATCAAAATAAAGTTTTAGAATTTCATTACTGGTAAGGCTATTATGATCATTGCTTTTCATGAACGTTTTAATCCCTCCTGATTGCTGATTAATGGCAAATAATCCATTATTGGTACCCAGCCACATCACATCATCACGGATAGCGATACTTTTAACATCACGGTTACCAAGCGGCAGTAAATTAATTTTAAATTTATATTGCTGATGATCTATTTTTCTAAGTCCGTTACGGCCGTTAAGCCAGATGATTCCATCACGATCCTGATAGGAATCGCCATAAGAATAATTGGGCGTATCGTTAATTTTCTCCCAGTTTTTGGAAAGGGTATGATACCAGTAAAACCCATTATTACCACCTACCAGCAAAAGATCATGACCAATAGGCATTACACTAAAAACAGAATAATTATTATGATCTGGAATCTGTATTTTAGTAAACTGACCTGTTTTTGGATTAAAATTAAAAAGTCCGTCCCAGTAAGTACCTACCCAAATATGACCATCGGCTGCGTAAGCTATAGCCCATACATCATTTGGATTTTTGGCACCCGCTTGCTGAGTTTGAGCATAATTGGTGAACGTTCTGTTTTTTTTATCAAATCGATTTAAACCAGCGCTCCAGTTGCCCAACCATAAATTGCCGTTTATGTCTTCTATAATGGAGTTTACGGATTTCCCCATCATGCTTTTTTTAGATGCCGGATTAGGCTTATAAACGATAAAATCTTTTCTGGAAGCCACATACTGATTAAAACCATCATCTGTACCAAACCACATCAGTCCCTTTTTATCACATAATATAGACCATACTTTGTTGTTGCTTAAAGAGCGAGTATTGTTATCATGATGTAGAAATCGGGTAAAGGTTTCAGTAAGGGGATCTAATAAGTTCAGCCCATCCATAGTGGCTACCCAGATTTTTCCCTGATGATCCTCTACAATAGCATTAATAAAATTGTTTGAAATGGAAGTACTATCGCTTGCATGGTTGGCAAATACCTTAAAGGTGTAACCATCAAAACGGCATAAGCCGTTTTCGGTACCTACCCATATAAACCCACGTCGATCACGAAGGGTTGCCGTGGTATTTTTTGAGGGCAACCCATCATTTGTACCATACGTTTTCATCTCGCCCTTATTCTGCTTCGTGATGGCAGAAGCATTCATGTATTGAGCAAAAGCAATATTATAGTTGGAAAAAAGAAAGCAGCATAAGATGACTGTTCTTATCAATTTCATTGTGATAATCTAAAACCTAAAAATTTAACATAAAATAAAGAGCCATCAAATAGGTTACGAATATAAAGCTAAATATATACGATATTAAATTACCTGATGCAGATCGTATCTTAAATATGTTAAATTGATTTTAAGCGCATATCAGCATCGGAGTAATCTGGATGGAAATGAAGGGCAGCCTAAACGACTGATTTAACTTTTTAACATCATTAATTTGACGTTATCATGAACAAAAAACAATCCTCTACAGGGTTCATAAAATTGGAAAGCACCTATATTTGCATTTCAAATCATGGAAGGATTAAGAAATAATTTACTCAAACGCATTTTGGCCTTAGCGCTATTATGTGTTTTGGTACTTAAAGTTTTTTCATTCTCTATTTCTTATTTTTCGCCATCTGGAGATGCATTTTCCATAGAAAAAAACGCTGAAGAAAATAAAGATAAAGAAGGTGAAGCCCTTGATAAAAACAAAAAGAAACTTTTGATTTATGAATCATCGGTGATGGATACGGGTCAACTTTTATTAAGTAACCATTTCTCTCTTCCTACACAACCTTATTACCTGCGTATGGGTACACATCCACCAAAAAGTGTCCCTACACCACCCCCTAACCATTTCTCATCAAACAGCATCATAATTTGATCTGATATCAGCCTGACTAATGGCCAGGCATTGTTTGCCATGTGGATTGGCAGGCATGAATGATGTAATTAAATGCTGGTATCTAACTACCTGCAATTTCTCTTCGTTTATTCTTTTAAGTTACATAACCATGAAAAATCATCATGTTGCCGGTATGCCCACGCCATGGCAAAGACTGGTACGCTTGCTCTATTATGAGCGTGGCACCATCAATTATATTTATATCTACGCCATGTTAATTGGTCTTATTGGCCTGTCACTGCCGTTGGGTACCAGTGCGGTTTTCAATCTGCTATCAAATGGAGCCATGTATAGCTCAACCTATATTCTGATTGCAGTGATTTTAGTCGGCATTGTTGTTGGCGGATTATTGCTCATTGGTCAGCTATCTCTGGTTGAAGTGATTGAGCAGAAAATTTTTGCCAGAACGGCTATAGAATTTGCCTTTCGCTTACCCCGGATTAAAAAGAAAGCGCTGGAAGGTGAGAATCCTTCTGAACTGATCAACCGTTTTTTTGATATTTTAACCATTCAGAAAGGTTTAACCAAGTTATTGGTTGATGTGGTTGCAGCCGCAGTTCAGATCTTTTTTAGTGTTATTCTACTCTCCTTCTATCACCCTGTTTTTATGGCATTTGGCATGTTTGTTCTTATGGTGATTATCTTTGTACTGATTTTGTATTATCGCCGTGGTGTTCAAACCAGCATTGAAGAGTCTGAATATAAATATGAAGTGGCTGGCTACCTGGAAGAAATTGCTGCCGATCTAGATACTTACAGAAACAGTGCCGATAAAAGGAAAGAAATCATCAACCGAACAGATGAAATTACCGCAAACTATATTCAGGCCAGAAATGATCACTTTAGTGTTTTAAAGAAATTTTTCATCAGTGCTGTAGCTATGAGGACCATTTTAATGGGTTCGTTGCTGTTGTTGGGATCTTATTTTGTAGTAGAAAGACAAATGACCTTTGGGCAATTTGTTGCCGCTGAAGTGATTATTGTTCAAATCAGCTATGCTATAGAAAAATTAATGACCAATTTAAATACCGTATTTGATATGGTAACCGGTAGTGAAAAGCTTGCTGTGGTTACGGATCTTGAACTGGAGGAAGGAGATTTAAATCATGGGTAAAGTAAGTAACCACCTTGCACAGCTTAAAAACTGGGAAGAATTATCTGTGCATACCAACAGTAAAATTATGGATGCGAAAGGGCCTAAACTATTGGGCAGAGTACTTCTTTTTATTTTTGTTTTTTTTGCCATCCTGCTCTTCCTTCCTTTCCGCCAAACCATTCCGGGACGGGGTACGGTCACTGCGCTGCGTCCTGAAGACCGGCCACAAACCGTACAAAACCAAATTGGCGGAAGGATAGAACATTGGGCAGTACGTGAAGGCCAGGAAGTAAAGAAAGGTGATACCATCCTGGTCATTTCAGAGACCAGTCAATCATATTTTGACCCTGAGCTACCTACCCGCTTAAATGAGCAATTGGATGCGAAACGTGGAAGTGAAACCGCAGCATTGCAAAAGATAGATGCCACCAATAGCCAGATGCGGGCTATGAATGATGGTTTAAAATTTCAGATGAAAGCTGCAGAAAATAAAGTACGCCAGGCCAGAAACTACGTTAGCATTGATAGCGCAGAATTATTGGCCGTTCAGAAATTTTACGAAACCACCAAAACCCGGTTAGAACGCTATGAAACCGGATATAAAAACGGACTTTTCTCCCTTACTGATATTGAAACCCGCAGGCTAAAGCTTCAGGAAGATAATGCAAAAGTAATTGGGCAGCGAAACAAACTTAGCAACTCTACGCAAAACCTGCTCAATGCCAGCATCGAACTGGATAATATCCGGGCAAAATATCAGGAATCAATCGCAAAGGCACAATCAGACATGAGTTCTGCCATCTCCAGCAGGGCCAGTGCACAGGGAGATATTGCTAAATTAAGAAACGACATTTCTAACATCAGTATTCGCCGTGGCTTATATGTGGTGAGGGCTCCTCAGAGCGGATTCGTTGTGAAAACGCTTAAAGCAGGGATTGGAGAGAACATTAAAGAAGGCGAATCTGTAGCTACATTACAACCAAAATCGCCATTGGTGGCAGCCGAACTTTATGTGAGCGCTATGGATGTGCCTTTGATTTTAGACACCAGTGATGTTCGTTTACAATTTGAAGGCTGGCCATCTGTTCAGTTTTCAGGCTGGCCATCTGTAGCAGTGGGTACTTTTGCCGGAAAAGTTTCTTCTATTGACCGGGTAAGCAGCACCGGTGGAAAATACCGTTTATTGATCAGCCAAACCCATCCTGTTCCTTCAAAAGATGAACCCTGGCCGGTACAACTTCGTCAGGGTTCAGGGGTTTACGGACGGATTATTTTAAGATCAGTACCGCTTTGGTACGAGATCTGGCGACAGCTTAATGGTTTTCCGCCAAGTTTAGAAAAAGAGCCAGCAGGTGGTAGTAAGGATAAAAAATAAAGGTACAAACCAATATGAAAAATAATTTTAAAGCATTCCTGATCACTTTAATGCTTTTCTTCTCCACGGTGATCACACAGTTGGTAAAAGCACAACAAACCGCTGTGGCTAAAACTGAAGCCGATAGTGTAAAAGTTTTTTCAATCAACGATCTTCAGATGCTCGTATTCCGGTATCATCCTATTGTTAAACAAGCCGCTTTGCTTAGTGAATCAGCTCGTGCCAGTGTGCTACAATCTCTAGGTTATTTTGATCCGGAACTTAAGGCTGGCTTCGCCCGAAAACTCTTTGGCAATACCGAATATTATAACAAATGGAATAGTGAATTAAAAATTCCACTTTGGCTGGCTGGTGCTGATTTAAAAATTGGTTATGACCGAAATGTGGGCACCTATGTAAACCCGGAGACTAAAACCAACACGCAAGGTTTATCTGCTGTAGGCCTGAGTATCCCTTTAGGCCAGGGACTCTTGATTGATGCCCGAAGAAATACGCTTCGCCAATCAAAAATTATGGTGCAATATGCTGAAGCCGAACAGCTGAAACAGATTAATGCGGTATGGTATGGGGTAGCAAAAGATTACTGGAACTGGTATTATGCTTACAGGCAGTTCGCTTTAATTAATGAGGGCGTAGAACTGGCACAGCGAAGATTTACGGCCATGAGCAGGCAAACCATTATAGGTGATAAGCCAGCAATTGATTCAGTTGAAGCCTATATTACAGTACAGGAGAGGATCATTCAAAAAGAAAAAATGAAAATAGAGCTGCAAAATGCTCAGCTGGTTTTGTCCAATCACCTCTGGAGTGAAGATGGAAATCCGCTTGAACTGCCAGCTGACGCCGTACCGCAAAATACTAATCCAGCAACGGCCAAACCCAATCCCCTAACTTTGGATACACTACTAGGACAGGCCGCCACTCAGCATCCTGAATTGATTAAATTGAGAACTAAAGGCGCTCAACTGGCGGTAGAAAGAAGTTATAGGCAAGAATTGCTCAAACCCAAACTAAACGTTACCGGGAATTTACTTTCAAATAGAACGGGTATAAACAGCGTTATTCCTGGTGATTACGATTTCAACTGGAGCAATTATAAAATCGGGATTGAATTTGCCTTTCCGCTTTTTTTAAGATCCGAGCGTGGAAAATTGAGGGAAGTTAAAATTAAGCAACAAGAATTAAATTATGATCTCCAACAGTCCAGCAGAACGATCAGCAATGAGATTACAGCTGCTTATAATGAGCTAACTGCCTATTCTTCACAACTGGCTGTTCAAATTCAAAGTGTTCAAAATCAGCAAATCCTAGTAACAGGCGAGAATCAAAAATTTAACCTTGGCGAAAGTACTCTCTTTCTGATTAACAGCAGGGAAACAAAATTAATCGACATGAAAATTAAGCAGGAAAGCATGATTTCCGGATACCAGAAAACACTGGCTGAACTTTATTATAAAGCTGGAACCCGACAGGATATTCGGTTGAATTGATCCTATCCTTTAAGACTTGTAAATTAATGATACAGGAAATATATGGGCATCTTTAGCCTGTTATTTCCTGTTTTTGTTTTATTATATTTGTTGAATGAACAAGTTTTTTCTCACCGACATTTATATTTATCCCATTAAATCACTTGGCGGACTCAGATTGGAGGAGGCTTTGATGGAAGATGAAGGACTTCAGTACGACAGGCGCTGGATGCTAGTGGATCATGAGGGAACCTTTATCACCCAGCGCAAATATGCACAACTATCTCTGCTGCAGGTAGATATTAAAGATGACCAGCTGTATATTAAACATAAAGTAGACCAGGAACTTGAAATTTCTTTTAAACTGGATGAAACGACTGGCAAGCGCATTAAAGTAACCGTATGGGATGACGCTTCAGTTGGTTTGGAAGTGAGTAAAGTAGTTAGTGACTGGTTTACAGCTTACCTGCAATTTGAGGTTAGATTGGTACGCATGTCTGATGAAAAAATTATGGTAGATCCACAATATGCAGCAAATGGAGAGGTTAAAAGCTTTTCGGATGGTTACCCTACCCTGCTCATTGGCCAGTCATCACTTGATGCGCTGAATGAGAAATTAGCTGAACCGGTGAATATGAACCGCTTCAGACCCAACTTTGTTTTTTCTGGTGGAGAAGCACATGCAGAAGATCATTTTAAAACCTTTTGGTTGGGTAGCCTACATTTTTCTGCCGTAAAGCCATGTGCCAGATGTGTATTAATTACCGTAAATCAGGAAACTGGTATTAAAGGAAAAGAACCATTGAAAACATTAGCTGGCTATCGAACGTTTAATCAAAAAATTATGTTTGGTCAAAATCTTCTTCATAAGGGCACTGCCGTAATTCATGTTGGCGATGAACTCAAAGTAGAAAATTGGAAATCATAAATGAAGATAAGTTGGATAAACTTTTAACTAATTAGAAAGATTCTAAATAATTATTACCATTTTTGAAGCGTATTTACTTGAAACGATGTTGGTATATGTAAAACTAATTTCACTACATTGCCCTTCAATGAAATAAGCTAGGCTTGCAAGTGCTGAATATAAAGCAGCTGAAAGAATAAACCTGATCAAGATGTCAGATATATCATGAGTACAGATCTGACATTACATATATAAATAAGCTTAACGAAGCATAAATAATGAATAATTTTAACCAGGAGTTTCCAGAATTTTTAAAAACCTTTGAACAAAATCTAAAACATCTTTTTCAGGAAAAACATAATATTGATCAGCTAAGTTTGCAAAGAGGCCTTCCGCCAGAACTGCTAACAGCAATCATGGATCATGTTCCGTTATCGGTAGCTGTTCCATCAGCATTTGGAGGCAGAGGATGTAAGGTTAAAGAATGTCTCGGCATTCTTTCGGCAGCTTCTTATGAATCGCTATCACTTTCATTAACTTTTGGGATTAATATCGCTTTATTTTTAGAGCCAGTAGCCAAATATGGCCATGATGATATTAAACAAGGAATTTTTGATAAGTTTTTGAAAGATCAAAATATGGGTGGTTTAATGATTACTGAACCCAATTTTGGAAGTGATGCATTGAACATGCGAACCACCAGCAAAGAAACTGAAAATGGCTACACAATTAAAGGAACAAAACATTGGCAGGGACTTACCGGAATGGCTAATTATTGGATTGTAGCAGCTAGAAATGAAGGTGCCGACGGTTCATTAGCCAGAGATATCGATTTTTTTGTGTGTGAAGATGCTATTGCAGCACAACAAATCCATGTAGAAGAATATTATGACAATGCCGGTTTATACCTTATTCCTTACGGATTAAATCAACTGGATCTTACCGTACCTAAAAACCAGAAACTTATCCCTGAAACCACGGGGATTAAAATGATGCTGGATATTCTGCACCGAAGCAGAATGCAGTTTCCAGGAATGGGAATGGGTTTCATTAAAAGAATGCTGGATGAAGCCTATCACCAATGTGACAACAGAAAGGTTGGCGTTGGCAATTTGCTTGGGATGGATAATGTGAAGTTTCAGATTTCAAGGTTACAGGCAGCTTATACCATTTGTTCTGCCATGTGTGCTAAGAGTTCAGCCATTAGTGGTATAGAAAACAACTTAGCTACCGAAGGATTAGAAGCCAATACTATGAAAACTGTAGTAACCGATTTGATGCAGGAAAGTGCACAATTATTGGTGCAGTTATCAGGTGCAAAAGGTTACCGCACCAGCCACATCGGTGGACGAGGAATTATGGATAGTCGCCCTTTCCAAATCTTTGAAGGTTCTAATGAAATGCTTTACGCACAAATTGGCGAAATGATCATTAAGGGCATGAAAAAGCAAAAGCAGCCTCAGCTTTACCAGTACTTAAAAGAATTTCCACTAACGGTAAAATCTGCTGATTACTTCAAGGCAGAACTTTCTTTTGCACCAGATGAACAGCTGGCCCAAAGAAAACTGGTTGACCTCGGCAGAATCGTAGCCAGAATCATTTGTGTTGGCTATGTAATTGATCTTTCGGAAAAGGGATTTAGAAAAGAACTGGTAGATAACTGCATCGTAATGTTGCAACAAGAAGTGGCCAGTTTAATTACTTCCCTTCGATTCAACAATAAGGTGGTAGAAGTGAGTGATTACCATATGGATAGTTTATGGCTTGATTTTGCATAAGCAAATGTAAAAGATCAAGTCAGCAGTATTAAAATATTTATTTTCTGCTCAGAAAACACAAGTCGTAGCCTTCCGTTACGACTTTTTTCTTTTTGTTGGCGAACCCCTATCCGCCTATCGGCACCTTTCCCCTTGAAGGAAAAGGCTTTGGAAAAAAACATTTCTCGAAACCAAATCGTAAAATTATATGCAACTCTTTTTTTAAGAAGGGCGCCTGAAAGGCGGGGTGGTGACCCCTATCCGCCTATCGGCACCTTTTCTTTGGAAGAGAAATGCCTTATTTGTTAATTTTTACCTTTTAGCAGGATAGATCAGGATGGGTTAACAAAATAAAAGTCATAACCTCGTAACTACAATTAACCAGATATATTCTAAACACTTAAAAAACCAAATATGAGTGGTTATGGAACAATTTTGCATTGATATTCAATTCAAAATGGCTTACCAGATCTAAAAAAACAAAACAACCAAACCAAAACTATTTTCTGTTAAAAAAATAAGTTCCGGAAATCTTTTATCAAGATTAATTTATAAAGGACAATTGATCAGGTATTGCCATGATTTTCAATTGATTCAGGACTAGATACTCCTCAAAAAAAGATGCATTGCGTGGAAGTTCAGGCTTAGCACATTAATCCGGTTCAAAACCTTTGCCTGGCTAAGAGCAAGAATACAATACCAACTAACTAAATATATCAAATCAATAATCAAAAACTATGTATTTCACTTTACATTCAAAGCCACATCATCGGCAAAATGCATCTGGAGGTAAAAAATTCCTGATTATGGGAATCTCTGCTCTTTCACTGCTGATGGTTGGCGCTTCGGCTCAGGCAGCCGTTACTTTTAAAAATGAGTCGCTCGTCATTAAAAAAGGAATTAAGAATTTTGATGAGACGGTAAAAGGAAAAATTACAGATGACAAAGGCGAAACGCTCGTAGGCGTAATTGTTAAGGTTAAGAATACAACCTTAGTGACTACCACCGATGCAAATGGTGCATTTTCCATCACTATACCTTCAGGAACCACCAACCCTATTTTGGTGATTTCATATGTAGGTTATACCACGCAGGAAGTTCCTGTAAATGGCCGGACAAATATTACCATACAGATTAAAAATGCCGTTAATGACTTAGAAGAAATTGTGGTGGTGGGCTACAACACGGTAAAGAAAAGCGATTTAACCGGAGCTGTGGTGAGTGTTGGTGCGGAGGAAATTAGATCAAGACCAGTTACCAATGCTTTGCAAGCCATTCAAGGTAAGGCTGCAGGTGTGGATATCACTTCGAATGAGCGCCCGGGGCAACTCGGAAGTATCCTGATTCGTGGTGTAAGATCACTAACGGCCAGTAATTCGCCTTTATATGTGGTGGATGGAATCCCCTTGCAAGCTGGCGGTATTGAGGCGATTAACCCCAATGATATTGAATCCATCGATATTTTAAAGGATGCTTCAGCTACTGCAATTTACGGATCACGTGGTGCTAATGGTGTGGTTTTAGTTACCACCAAAAAAGGTAAGGCCGGAAGATTAACCTTAGATTATGTGGGTACGGCAACCATCGAAACTTTGAATGACCGAATGGATATGATGAATTCTGGTGAATACATTGAGTTTCGCCGTGATGCTTACCGCCGTACGGCATATTTGAACTCCATTAACGGTACCAATACCCAACCTATTTATAATTATCCGGTTATTGCCACTCAAGCAGCCGATAGAGAGATTTTTAAACAGGATCCAAACATGCTCACCAATCTGGATAAAGGATGGGTAAATGGTGTATTTGATGGCAGTTTAGTACCCACAACTGATTGGGGCGATCTGGTAACCCGAACTGGTGTTACGCAAGATCATGTATTGAGTGTAAGTGGTGGTACAGATAAAATTAAAGCTTATGGATCTTTTGGTTACTTAAATCAAACAGGAACACAATTGGGCCAGGATTTTGAAAGATACAGTGGCAAACTGAGTGTTGAAATAAACCCGGTAAAATGGTTTAAAATGGGTGCAAACCTTACGGCAACCTATGGTCTTCAAAACTATGGCTTCCAGGCCGCCAGTGCGTCTGGTGCCGGGAACATTTATGCCGCCGCACGTGGCATGCTGCCTTTAGCCATTCCATTTGACGCTAATGGCAACAGAATAAATTTACCAGGCGGAGATATCAACATCCAGAATCCGGTTTTAGAAGCTGATTACAACATTAACCTTCGTAAAACCTTGAGAACCTTAGGCTCTATTTTTGCTGAGGTAAACTTATTAAAGGGCTTAAAATACCGTATTAACTTTGGTCCTGATTTTTCAAATTTTTATAATGGCAGGTATCAGGACGCTAAGTCTGTTAACCGTGATGCCGGAGTACCTGGATCGATCAACAACTATGCGCAGTTGAATCAGAGCAATAGATTTGCATATACACTAGATCATTTATTGTATTATGATAAAACCATCAATAAGCACAATTTTGGGGTAACCTTATTACAAAGTTCATCTTCCTTCCGTGAAGAATCTTCTTCATTAACCGGAAGCAAGATCTCCTTACCCAATTCACTTTGGTATGGTTTAAATACCGGAAACATTACGGGCTTAGATGCCTTTGACACCAACTTAAGAAAATCAACCCTGGTTTCTTACATGGCCAGAGCCAACTACAGTTTTAACAGCAAATACCTGTTAACGGCATCAGCACGCTGGGATGGTGCATCACAGCTTGCGGCAGGAAACAAATGGGATTTCTTCCCTTCTGCAGCATTAGCCTGGAGACTGGAGCAGGAAGATTTCATGAAAAACATTAAATGGGTAGATCAGTTAAAATTGAGACTGGGCGTAGGTAGCACCGGTAACTCATCAGTAGATATTGGCAGCACCCTTGGCCTGTTGCAACCCTTAACTTATACTTATGGCAGTTCAGCCCAAACCGGCTATGTTTCTTCAGATGCTTCATTAGCCAACCCCATTCCGTTACCGAATAAATTGTTAAGCTGGGAAAAAACCTTACAATATAACCTGGGTTTAGATTTCGATATTTTAAAAGGAAGAATCAGTGGATCACTGGATATTTATAAATCAAAAACAACAGACTTAATTCTGCTTAAAAAAATTGCTTCTGTTAATGGTTATACTACCTCTTACGATAATATTGGCTCAACCAAAAACAAAGGCCTTGATTTGACCTTAAATACCGTGAATATTAAAACCAAAGATTTTACCTGGGAATCTACTCTGAATTTCTCTACCAGTAAAGATGAGATTGTTAAATTAGACAATGGTGATATGGTTATTGATCGTTTCTTTATTGGACAAAGAAATGGCGTAGCCTATGATTTTGTGAAAGAAGGCATCTGGCAGAATACGCCTGAAGATTTAGCTGAAATTGCAAAGTATAAACTAAATGGCGTAACGTTTAGTCCCGGCAGTATTAAGGTTAAAGATTTAAACGGCGACTATAAAATAGATGCCAACAATGACCGCCAGATTTTGGGTCATTATAATCCAAGCTGGACAGGTGGTTTAATCAATACATTTGGCTACAAACAATTTGATTTATCTATTTTTATTGTTGCACGTTACAATTTCCTTATTCAAACCGGAGCAGAAGCACTCCAAGGTCGTTTTGCACAACGAGTGGTTGATTACTGGACACCAACTAACCCAACAAATGATTATCCGGCACCAAATTATGCCAGTGCCAGCGGTGACCAATATGTAAGTGCCTTAAATTATCAGGATGCTTCGTTTATTAAAATCAGGAATATCTCTTTAGGCTACAATTTTGCATCAGAAATTGCGAAGAAATTAACCTTATCCCGATTAAGAATTTATGCACAAGCCATTAACCCTGGTTTAATTTATTCAAAAGTGAAATGGATTGATCCGGATTTAGGTGGTTCCACATTTAACAGAGGATTTGTTTTTGGCATTAACGCTAGCTTTTAACCAAAATTAACATGAAAAAGATTATCAATATACTATCAGGGATGGCCCTGTTAAGCGGATTAATGATTTTACCGACATCCTGCAAAAAAAGCTTTTTAGATGAAGAGGTCATTAATTCACACAATACCTCCGATTTTCAAACCGCGCTGGGTCTTGATGGCTTAGTGATTGGTATGTACCAGAGTTTAAAGTTTCATTTCAACTATACCTGGGCTTATACCACTACGAATTATGGCGTAGATGAATTTAAGGTTGGTGGAGACCGGACAGAACAGATGTTTAATTCATACGATGGCAATTTCAATTCACTTTCGGGGGATGTGGCAGCCGTTTGGGACAATATGTATGGTAGCATTAATTCGGCCAATATCGTTATCAAAAATGTGCCTGTTTACTACGAAGGTGCCAATAAAAATACCCGTTTGGGTGAAGGCTACTTTATGCGGGCCTTTGATTATTTTAAACTGGTTAAGCAATTTGGAGCAGTTCCGTTAAAGTTAGAACCCTCTGAAACCATACAGGAAGAATTTACCAGAAGTGCTGCAAAAGATGTTTATGCACAAATTATTCAGGATTTTACCCAAGCTTATGAATTATTGCCGACAACTGTTACTGAAACCGGCAGAATATCTAAAGGGGCAGCTGCACACTTTTTAGCAAAGGCATACCTTTTCCGTGCCAGCGAAATCAACAATTCATGGAATAGCGACACCAAAACAGCTGATTTACAGAATGCCATTAAATATGCCGACCTGGTAATCAATAGTGGCAGTTATGCACTCGCCACTAATTTCAGTGATTTATGGAACTTCACCACAGTTGATGGTGCCAATGAAACCAATAAGGAAGTGATTTTAGCAGCACAATTTTCAAATAATATCACCACGCAAGGCCGTTATGGCAATCAAATTCACTTATATTATCCATCCGTTTATCAAACGCTTCCAGGAATGGTACGTGATCTTGCTGGTGGACGTGAATTTCAGCGATTGAAATCTACAGATTATGCTTTGGACGTTTTTGACCGGGTAAATGATTCCAGATTCTGGAAAAGCTTTAAAACAAGATATGTGTCCAACAATCCGGCGAGTGCACCAAAATGGACGGCTGCAACAGCACCTACGCCTGCCCAGGTTGGCCTGGCTAAATTTGCAGGTGGAGAAGAAGCTGTTTTGTACATTGTGAATGATGCTGGTGATACCCGATATACCCCAATCGTTGCCAATGCCACTAACCCACTTCCAACAGATCTCGGTCGACGCAAACCAAGTATGTTTGTGCGGTATTTTGCAGGCCAGCCACAAAGCTATTTAAATGCGCATGGCAACTACGGCGTGAGCCAGTTCGTAGCCTTATCTAAATTTATGGATGGATCAAGAAATCTGGTGGCTTCACAATTTGGACAGCGGGATGGTATTTTGGCCCGTTTAGCTGAAACCTATCTCATAGCAGCTGAGGCTTACGGACGATTAGGCCAATATGCACAAGCCATTCCATATTTAAATAAGGTAAGGGACCGGGCTGCTTATAAAGATGGTGAAAACAGGGAGAGTTATGTTGATGGCGGCATTTCATATAAAACAAATCCGGCTACTAATGCTACAGCCCTTTCATCATACTCAGATAAAAATACCTATTTCGAATCCAATAATATTCCGGTTACAACTGCCAATACCTTAACTTCTATGCATTTAAACAGTGAGGGAGATATCTTTAATTCGAACAGAGAATTTTTTGATAAAATTGGGGCAACTGCTCAAAGCGATAAATTTATTGCCTTTGTATTAAATGAACGATCAAGAGAATTAATGGGTGAACTACAACGATGGGAAGATCTGGCCCGTACCAAAACATTGGTGGCGAGAACTGCTGCATTTAACAGTGAGGCAAAACCGATTGAAAGTAAACATTATTTAAGACCGGTTCCGCAATCTTTTCTGGATGTGATTAAGAACAATGGTAATGCATTAAGTCCTGCTGAAAAGCAAGCCATGCAAAATCCAGGCTGGTAATTCGATACATTTTATTTATTTAAGCGCAATCGGCCATCTGCTGATTGCGCTTTTTATTTAAAACCCCATTCACTTGTAACAGCTCTATAGCAAATTTGCAGGACAGCGCAGGACCGTTCTGAAATATAAAAAGAGTAAAATCGTATTCATTTTTAACCAAATATTATTGATTACAATCAGATTTTGTGTGTTAGTTAGCATAGATTGATTACTTTATCTGACCAATATATGAACGTAAATCCTTTCACCGATCCTATCCCATGATGAAAAATCAGTTCAAGTCACTTTTTTTAATTTTAGGCCTCTTTGGAATAGTTAACATTGGCTGGGCACAAACCCGTGCCGATATCAAAGTTAACTTCGATAAAAAAATTGCAGAAATGAAACCTGTATGGGCTTGGTTTGGATACGATGAGCCCAATTTTACTTATATGAAGGATGGCCAGAAACTGCTGACGGATATTTCCAACTTAAGTCCGGTTCCTGTTTACGTTCGTGCCCATAATTTATTAACCTCTGGTGATGGCTCACCCGCCCTGAAATGGGGTTCTTCAAATGCTTATACTGAAGATAAAAATGGAAATCCAGTTTACAACTGGACGATTGTAGACCGCATTTTTGATACCTATGTTAAACGGGGAATGAAGCCCCTGGCTCAAATTGGCTTTATGCCAGAAGCTTTATCAGTAAAACCCATTCCCTACCAGCATCAATGGAAACCAGGAATGCGTTATGAGGAAATCATGACCGGATGGTCTTACCCACCTAAAGATTATCAGAAATGGGGTAATCTGGTATATGAATGGGTAAAGCATTGTGTGGAAAGATATGGACAAAAAGAAGTAGAAAGCTGGTACTGGGAAGTATGGAATGAGCCTGATGGTGTTTACTGGAAAAGTACCCAGGCCGATTTTTTTAAATTATATGATTATGCTGCTGATGGTTTAAAAAGGGCATTACCAACCGCAAAAATTGGTGGGGCAAATGTTACGGGTGGTGGCAGTAAATATCTTGATGCTTTTATCAGCCATTGCCTAACCGGAACCAATTATGTAACAGGCAAAACAGGTTCACCACTGGATGCCGTTTTGTTTCATGCCAAAGGCTCACCTAAATTCGTGGATGGCGTTGTGGTGATGAATATTCGTGCTGAACTTCAAAATGTAGCGGCCAACTATAAAGTGATCAGCAAATATCCACAATTAAAAAATATCCCGGTCATTATCGGGGAGTTTGATCCTGAAGGCTGCGCGGCTTGTGGCATGTCTACCAATCCGGAGAATGCATACCGAAATGGCACCATGTATTCTAGCTATACCGCAGCTTCTTTTGCCAGGTTATATGAATTAACAGATCAGTATAACATCAATCTTTTAGGTGCGGTAAGCTGGTCTTTTGAATTTGAAAACCAACCTTGGTTTGCCGGTTTCAGGGATCTGGCTACCAATGGCATCAATAAGCCTGTTTTAAATGTTTTCAAAATGTTCGGCATGATGAAGGGAAACCGTGTTGAGGTACAGAGTAACCACATGTATCCACTTAAAACTGTACTGGATTCAAGTATCAGAAGATCTGCGCCCGATGTTGGTGTGCTGGCAGCAAGTGATCAAAAATCGGCTACTGTTTTAATCTGGAATTATCATGATGTAGATAAAAAGGGAATAACAGATACCGTTGCAATCTCCTTAAATGGCCTGGGTAAGAAAATAGTAACTATTCAGCATTTTCGCATTGATGATGAACATAGTAATGCGTACGAAGCTTGGAAAAAGATGGGCTCACCTCAACAGCCGACGGTTGCACAAATTGCTACACTAGAAAAATCAAGCAAGTTGAAAACTATAGGAAAAGCAATTAAATATGATACTAGCGCTGGTCCGTTTGTTTTTGAATTACCCAGACAAGGTGTTTCTTTGTTGAGTGTAAGATAATTTCACTTACGAAGTTTCGCTGGGATTTGCGATGGGGAACTTCGTCAGTCTAAATAAAAAATCAATTTAATGATTGGTATCTTAACGACCAGTTTAAATGTGTTAATCCTATTTTTTTCGGTTGGTGAGACACCAACCGATAGATAAAATATGTTAATCCTATTGAATTTATATGCACCCTTTTTCGGTCGGTGAAACACCAACCGATAGATGAATTGTTGGTGCTTCACCAATCAGTTTAAATCTATTTTTTTCGGTTGGTGAGATACCAACCGATAGAAAATTCTTACTCCGCCCTGCCCTTTAGATACTTCGTATTTAATGAACCATCGCCTTTCCATTCACCACCACATTTTCAAATTTCACGCCTTCATACTTATTCTTAAGTATCGGATTTGGAGTCGTGACTTCTACATTTTTGAAACTAAAATCCGATACCTGATCCAGTGGATTTCCTTGCATTTCTCCAAATTTTGTGCTTTTGACTTTGATATTGGAGAGTTTAATATTTTTAATGACGCCGAAGGGTTTTGCCTCACTTCCACCTAAATCAAAAAACTGGCTCCAAGGGTTTAAATCAATCACAGCCCCACAATTTCCTGAAATGTTATCGACGGTAATATTTTCAAATAACTGGAAGGTATCTCCACGCATTTTAAATTTCAGAATGGGACAATCATTCTCTACCACACAATTTCTCATCGTAATGTTTTTAGCATGTATGCATTCACTTCCCATAGTCAGCGTGGCATGAGAAGGGCCAAAAGTACAGTTCTCAATCAGCACATCTTCTACTATTCCATTTTGTGGCAATTGATGTGCTGTAGGTCCTTTTCCACCCTTAATCACAATGGCATCATCATTTACGGAGATGTAGCAGTTTCTGATGGTAACACCTTTACAAACATCCAGATCTATACCATCAGAACTGGGTGCAGGAACAGGTTTAAAAGGAGATTGAATGTTGGTATCTTCCACCAATACGTCATTACACTGGTAAAAATGAGTTGTCCAGAAACCCGAATTGCGCAACTGTACCTGTTGAATTTTAACATGATCGCTCTTCCAGATAAAGATTAAACGTGGTCGGCTGACTTCGAGATTGGTAGACGCTTTACCCAATTTCTTCATTTCCTCCCGATGTGCCCAAAAGATTTTCCAGAACTTCAATCCATTGCCGTTGATGGTACCGGGCCCTTTAATGCTAAATCCATCTACACCATAGGCATTGATCAGGGCTGCATAATAATCCAGACTCTGTCCTTCCATTCGGGAAGGAATAAAAGGATAATTCTTAATTTCATCCGAACCTTTCAACACCGCCCCTTCTTGCAACACTAGACTGGTTTTTTGTTTAAAAAACAATGCCCCTGTTAAATAAGTTCCTTTCGGGATGACAATCACTCCACCACCTTTTGCAAAGGCTTTATCAATTACTTTTTGAATCGCTTTCGTCTGAACGATAGTGCTATCTGTCTTTACACCATAACGGGCAATATCATAATCCTGTGCCTTTACGGGATGTAAAAAGACGATTAGTAAAGTAAGCAAGTAAAATAATTTCATCATATTTTTAAAGATAATTTGTTAATTTAGTTATACGGCGTAATTAACACCGGGCCGATCAATCCGGATGGCATTACAGACCAGTTCGAAGCATCAAAGGGTTTATAATCAATATTTACAAAATTGATTTCATGATAATTTCGCCATGGAATTTTCCTGATATCCATATCCCGGATGCGGTTGGCCATCAGGTTAACCACCTCTATTTTGATGGTATTAGTTCCTGGCTTTAAATACTTGCTAATACGGGCTTCAAATGGGATGCTCCACAAAATCCCCACTTCTTTTCCATTGATCCATACTTTTGCACTTTCATCTACCTGACCAAGGCTAAGCAAATATTCTTTTGCGGTTTTTGTAGGTAAAGTGAAATGGCTGGTATACAAACCTGTTCCGGAGAAAGCCTTAAGTTTTGGATCTTTTAAATCTGTCCACGAGATTAATTTATCCAGTTGCTGATCAGCTGGAAGCACTGGTCCACCCGCTGTAAAATGCAATGTCCATGGCTGGGTAATGGAAATAGGTTTAGCCGCTTGGTTAAGATACTTCCATACTCCATTTTGGATAGGTTTATTTAGCACATTCAGGAAAAGTGCTTGTCCTGATTTAATTTGTACCCTAACCTGATTTTCTTTCATCGCCCCCAAACCTATTGCTCCGTTTTGCGGATCCATGATCACCACTTTTCCCTTAGCATTAATGGTTAAATAAGTATCGATATCTTTCGCTGTATGGTTTACCAGGTAGTAATAAGTGTCGCCGTTATTTTTTCGCCTGATAAATTCCAGCCCCACACCTGTAAGTTTTTCGCGGTTAATATGGCGCTGAGTAAGTGCCTGCTGTATATCACTGGCTAAAATGATTTCTCCATTTCCAGTTTTAAAACTTGAAAGGCCATTGGCATCTGGCTGAAAGGCTAAACCGGCTAGTACCGATTTCAGTTTCGCCCTCCTCTTCTCCAGATCATTTAAACCGGGAACATCTTTTGGCAGTTGCTGAAAAATAACCGTTGCGCCTTTGCTTGCCAACGCTACAATATGATTCAAGGTTTCTAAACTCATCAGTTTACTTTCCGGAATAATAAGTACTTTGTATGATGATGCATTTTCTGATGTCTGTAGTAAATGATCATTAACCTTCGCACGGCTTAATACCCGATCAGAAGTAAAATCGTATGCATAACCTGACTTTGATAAATCTTTTGCCAGTTTATAAAATGCCGTAGGATGTAACCACTCATCTACATCATGTACTTTCAGTGGCATATCCAAGCCTTTTGCTTTATTCCATACATCATAAATTGGCCAGTAAATTAGCAGTTCGTTATCGGGTTTTCCTGATTGCAGTATGGATTGACAACGGGCAATGTATTGATTAAGTCCATTGGCATGCGGCCATAAGCTGTTATTGGGATTCATTTCAACGGAGGCATAAAATAACCATCCCGGCCAGGCGATATCCTTTAGAGAGTTAGTAGTGCCATGATAAAAAATATGATTAATACCCGATAAAAACAGCTGCTCAGCCTCCGGTTTACACTGTGAATAAGCGGTTTTAAAATGCTCGGTTAGCCAGGTAAAAGTTTCTGAAGACACCAGTGTTTTTCCATTGGTATGGGCTGCAGAAGAAGCAAACTTACTCATAATCGGGTCTGGATCTACATTTCTGATATCGGCAGTGTCTCGGCGCAAACCGGGAATATCAAAGGCACTGGAACCAAAGGTCTCCGTTTCCGGGATATCTACCGCTCCATAAAGATCGAGCAGATTACCCGGTGAACCATGCGATTGATTTTTTGTCTTTGATTTTAAGCCATGCGCCCAGTTGGTCCAGTTTTTAGTAAAGTTATTCAGCAGCAGCTCATCCATTGTTTCCCGGTAGTCTGATTTTAAACGGGCAATGTTTTCATCCGTACTGTCCTGGCTTGCAAGGTCTCTGAGGTGCATTTCAAGCTCGTAACCCCTGTTCTTTTTAAATTCATTGAAAAAAGTCGGTGTCCAGGTAGCGCCATAAACTTCATAGCTATCATTAAAAAAAGACCTGATGCCTTGTGGTTGGTCATTAAAAGCATCAGTAAACCGCTTCAAATATACATCAACAGATTTTTGATCCAGATGATCGAGTGTAAAACCTTCTCCTCCCGGAGCCGCACGCTTGACTAATTGCCTTGTTTTTCCAGAAAAAGCAGCATAAATATTCCACACTCCTGATTTAGGCGACCAAGACAGAGTACCATCTTTTTGAAGTAAAGGAAGAAGGTTTTCAACTACCCCATTTGGACCATAAGCCGTTAAGCCCTGCAAAGTAGCAAAATCCTGCTTTGCTTCTTTCACCTTTATGGGTTCAGACAATTGCTCACCAGCCTTCAGTTTATAATCCTGAATGATCAGTTTGGTCGCTGCATATTCTGGTTTAATTTGCGGCCCTCCAAATGGCCATCCGGTTCCTGTATTCATATCCACACCCATCCCTAAAGCATTTGCTTTTTTTACCGTGTAATGCAGGGCATTCATCCAGGCGGGTGAAAGGAATTGCAGATATTGTTTTTCGAAGCCAACAGCGCCGTAGATGGGCGTTACTTCTACCCCACCTAAACCAGCAGTGGCATATTTTTGTAAAATGTCATCGAGGTTCTGGTCATCAACGGCATTGCCCATCCACCACCACCTGGTCCATGGTTTCATTTGGTTTTCTACCTTAGGCCAGCCCACCATTTTTTTTGCAGGCAATTGTGCTTCTACACTGCTTAAGAAAGCTATGCAAACTAAAATAGAAGCAATAAATCTTTTCATTTTATCAGACTTAGTCAAGATGAAATACCAGTGTTAAGGGTTGTGATATAGGAGATTGATCTGGATTTGTTTCCATGATATCGGCCATATAGGCCCACCATTTCTGAACGATAGCCGTGCTTCCAAGATCCTGAGATGAATTTCCGTTCTGTTGCTGTACTGCGAATAAAGTACTGGTTTCTTCATCTAAAAAGATGGAATAATCACTTACTCCGTTTTCTTTTAATAATGCAGACAGCTCAGGCCAGATTTCATCATGTCGCTTTTTATATTCTACTTCGAAACCTGGTTTGAGTTTCATTTTAAAGGCGGTTTTCATTTTTTTCTTTTAAATTTTAACTTCGTCATGGTGAGGTATGGTTCACCAAAATTCACTACTAATTGCTTTCTGCAATCTCAACAGCCTGTATTTCATCGCTTGCAGATTCTTCACTGCGTTCTGAATAACAACAGCACTATGAATGACCAGAAGCAATAGAAGCGTTATTTCTTTAATTTGTAGACTTCTGTTCCTGCTAACAAAAAGCAGCCTAAGCCATAATCTTCAAAATCAGGTGTATGAGTGAAGTTCACTGGTTGTCCATCTTTTGGTTCCTTTCCTGTTCCTTGCACATATCCTAAAACCCCGTTTGAATGTACGGCGTCTTTCGCCATGGCATTCCACGCTTTTATAATCACAGGCAGATAAGTTGCTTGATCTAAAATACCCTGATTTACACCCCAAGCCATGCCATAAACAAATAAAGCTGTGCCAGATGTTTCCTTGCCGCCAAAATGGTTTGGATCATGTAAACTTACGTTCCAGAAACCATCGGCACGTTGCAAAGGCACCAAAGCTTTAATCATTTCATGGTAGGTTTTTAAATACTCCTCATAGCCAATTGCATTTTTAGGCATCGTTTCCATCACCCGTACCAAGGCCGCAACTACCCAACCATTCCCACGTGACCAATAACAATCTGCACCATTAGGTTCTTTATAGGGAGGTACAAAATCCTTATCCCGCCACCAGAGTCCATCGTTTGCATTATACAAACCACCACCTTCAACATTTTTGCTATGGAGATACATTTTGTACATGTATTCGTAATAAACAGTGTCTTGATAAACTTTACCTAATTTGGCAAACACCGGCATGGCCATTTGTAAAGCATCGATCCAGGTCCAGTCTTTTACTTTATTGGATAAAATCATTAAGTCCATTGAGGCTTTAATATCTCTGATGCGTTCAGGCTTTTTATCAATGTTATACAAATCAATATAGGTTTGTCCGCAGGCCTGATTATCGGCGTCACGGGTTTTAACACCATCTCTCAATCCCCATTGATGTTTCTCTCCCCATTGCACAGCATAATCGTAATATGTCTGATCTGGATGAATTTGATACAAAGCCATTAAGCCTTCGTAATAAACTGCTCTCGTCCAAAGATTACTTGGCCTTTCTTTGTTGGTAATGATGGATTTTCCAGCATCAGGCCACTTGTTCATGAAATAGGCATTGGTAGATTTTAATGCCTTTAATACCTTACTTTTATTCGGGAGTTTCTGAGCAAAAAGCAATTGGGTGGATAGCCCTATTAATAAGGCAGCACAAAATATAAGTTTCTTCATGGTCATGTATTGGTTAATGTTATCAATGCAATAAAAAAAGTCTTCATACTCAATTTGGCTCCTGCCTTGAGATTGCTTCATTCCTCACAGTGACATTTTTTTGATTTTCAATTTGTGTTTGGTTTTGGTTTTAACTCGTCGGGACTATCTTTCGTAAAGGTATTGAACTGAATTTTGGATGGGCTTTGAAAGATATCTTTCACCGTTTCAAAGGCAACTTCATATCTTGGGTTAAATTTATCAGACATCATATATTGTTGCAAACTGAAATACAGTTGTTGAGCAGCAGGCTCATCTTTTAAATTGGGAGATAGGTTGGCACTGGAAACCAAAAGCTTTCCCTTGCCCACTTTCGCTTCCATCACCAGCGCTAACCTGCGGTTTAAAAACCAGGTATCAATCGGCTGGATAATTGGCCTGAAACCTGATGGAAAATCTTCGAGGTTCATCACCTGTGCTTTATTTACAATTTCCCACCATTGCATATCGCTGTGATTTTCGGTCGGGAAATTTTCAAACGCTGGATTCTTTGGATCACAAAGAATGCCCAAAGTATGTGGCGGACGCATCTTAAACCAGGAAGTGTTCCAGAAAACAGGTAAAAATGTTTGTACTACTTCCTTTCCTTTCACCACCTTCCCGGCTGCATTTAAAAATACATTTCCACCCTCATCCAGTATTTTCTTTGCCTGTTCATCCAACTGATCAGTATAGTAGAAACTGGTTTTTAACTTTAGAAGTTCTGCGGGATAAACCCAGAAATTCCAGTCATTGGCGAACTCAGTTCCATTGATAGATACTTCTAAATTTAGCTGTGTAGCTTTTTGAATCGAATTTAGAGAAAAACGAATGTCTCCAATCTGAATACAATTGCCTATGGGTAGAGATTTTTGATTAAATGTTCCTTTTTCTAAAATCACTCCTGATGCCTCTTTAATTTGCCATGAGATTTTTGCATTCGTTAACGGTGCCTTACCAAAATGAGCCACTTCAATTGTAGCATTGAGGGTTTCATTATTAGTATAAACAAATTTTGGAAGCTTAAGCAACGGAACTGTACTGTTAGAAAACCGTTTAAATTCTTTGGCCGTGATGTAACCTTTCTCATCCCAAAAAGCATCCAAAACACCAACCAGAGCAGTTCCTTGTCCGGGATAATCATTTAATGAGAGTAGCTGAAAGCCATTATAGTTTGGTGTTCTTAATGCTTTCTCTATTTCGTTTTTATAGCACAAAGCCTGCAATTTCCCTGAAGCCATTAAGAAATCTTTTGCCTGATCGGCCATATCATGATCGGCTAAATCTTCCTGAAACATTTCAAAGTTCTTTGCCCGGTACACGCCAGTATATTTTTTAATCTCCTCAAAATTTGGAAAAACACAATACTGCCCCATTTCATGTGCAACAAATGGTACAGTAAATTGCTCAATCTGTTTGACATAGGTAGAAATACTTTCTGGTTTATTGCCCCAGTCTAAACCTCTCGCACCCGCCCGAACCATGAACTCATTGTTTGGAATTACGGGCCAGCTGCCACCAACGGAAGCACCCGTGTATAAGCGACGGGAATCTTTCGCTTTCCAATAGTTATTAAATTTAGTTAAATATTCTACCTGCCTGCCACGAGGTTCATTGCCGTAAGCCATCATACAAAACGAAGCATAATTGCCATAATTTTTGCTCATTCGGTTGGTTTCATCATATATGAACTGATCGATGGGTTTTCCTTCACCAATAGATGTTCCATGATTGGCCCAGCTTGGGCCTTCGGGTTGCAAGTAAAATCCTGTTAAATCAGCAGCAATAAAAGCCGCTTCTGGCGGGCACCAGGAATGAAAACGCATGTGGTTTAGGCCATGTGCTTTCGAAATTTTAAAAATTCTTTCCCAGGCTGCGACATCCATGGATGGATAACCTGTGAGCGGAAATTCACAGTTGTTTACGGTTCCACGTAAAAATACTGGTCGACCATTGATTTCAAAACTTCTGCCCACAGCTTTAAATTCACGCATGCCAAACTGGATCTGTTTTTCATCCTTTTTGCCATCATCAGCAAGTAGAGTAGCAGTTAAACGATACAATGCCGGATCAAATTCATCCCATGTTGCAATCTTATTGCCCATTGGTAAATCAATTTCCAGCATGCCCGTTCCATTTATGAGCTGATAAGGAATTGTAACCGACTTTACCTTTAAGATATCTTTAGTGTTGAAGCTTTTGGCAGATAAGATAATCTTACCATTTGAAGCAAGCTTATTTCTGTCTCTTAGCTCGATCTTAACTTTTACCGATTTTTCCTTCAAATCTGGATAAACCTGAACATCTTCAAAATAAACCGGTGAGCCTGCCTGTAAAAACATTTTACCCACTACACCATTCCAGTTTCCCTGTGTATGATCGGTCAAGCTGTGCGAATCCTGTCCAACATTAATCGCCTTAATCCGGTTATCAATCAACAGCGTTATGGTATGTTTTCCAGGTTTTAAATTAGATGGGAGTTCAAAATTTTGTGCGACTACAAATGTATATTGTGTGCCTATTTCTACATCATCGATCCACACACGTGTTTCTGAGTGTGGATATTCCAGTGATAAAACCACTCTTTTATCTTTCCAGTTTACTGGGATTTCGATATCTTTCTGATACCAGGCGGCACCAGTATAATGCCTGGCTGGCGTAAGCCAAAATGGAATTTTGATATTTCCGGGTTTGCGGTATTTCGCCAATCGGGGATGGAAAAAGTAGGAACTATCATAAATACTTCCCGTCCATTTTGTTTTTAGGCTAATTTCATCTCCTTTAAGATTTTCGGCCATTGAACCGGGTAAAGTAATCTTTTCAGGCAAGGTTGATGAATACCATTTGGCTGGGATACCTTCATCGCTGGCATCTATTTTAAATCTCCATTCACCTTTTAATGAAATTGTTTGCGCAGAAACTTCTATTGAAAATATGGAGAGAAAGCAAATTGCTACAAAAATCCATCTGGGAAATAAAAATTTTCTTATTTGCATAATTTTAAGCGAAATAAATGCAAAAGCATTCTATATACTTGGTTAAAGCATCTATTATAAGATTAAAAATATGCTGGGGCAACCTGTAGTGTCCTGCTTTATTGAAATCAGTTGCCTAAAAACGTTACAATAAGGTTTATAGCTTCTGTAAAATATTTGCGACGGTGTGAATGTGTGTGGTTTATATTTAGACTGACGAAGTTTCCCAGCACGCCCATCTATCGGTTGGTGTCTCACCAACCGAAAAGATCATGCATATAAATTCAAGAATATTGACAGAATACTTAAGCTGGTTGGTGAGACACCAACCAGTAGGTAAGTTTCCCAGCACACTTCCTCCTACGAAACTTCGTAAGTCGAACAGCCAACTTGCGAAATTTTAAAGGCTGAGCGCAGCAGAACTTCGCCAGTTTTATATATGATTTCTATTTTAGACCAATTTATCGGTTGGTGAGACACCAACCGAAAAGATCGTGCATATAAATTCTTCAAGAATATTAACAGATACTTAAGCTGGTTGGTGAGATACCAACCAGTAGGTAAAGAAACTTCGTAAGTCGAACAGCCAACTTGCGAAGTTTTAAAGGCCTGAGCAAAGCAGAACTTCGCCAGTTTTATATATGATTTCTATTTTAGACTAATCTATCGGTTGGTGAGACACCAACCGAAAAGATCATGCGTATAAATTCAAGAATATTAACAGAATACTTAAGCTGGTTGGTGAGACACCAACCAGTAGGTAAGTAGATAACGAAACTTCGTAAGTCGAAGCGTCAACTTGCGAAGTTTCAAAGGCTGAGCGCAGCAGAACTTCGTCAGTTTTACATATGATTTCTATTTTAGACCAATCTATCGGTTAGTGTCTCACCAACCGAAAAGATCATGAATATAAATTCAAGAATATTAACAGAATACTTAAGCTGGTTGGTGAGACACCAACCAGTAGGTAAGTAGATAACGAAACTTCGTAAGTCGAAGCGTCAACTTGCGAAGTTTCAAAGGCCTGAGCGAAGCAGAACTTCGTCAGTTTTACATATGATTTCTATATTAGACCAATCTATCGGTTGGTGTCTCACTAACCGAAAAGATCATACATATAGATTTAAGAATATTAACAGAATAATCAAGCTGGGTTGGTGAGACACCAACCAGTAGGTAAGTTTTCCAGCACGCTTTCCCAAAGAAACTTCGTAAGTCGGTTAACCCACGAAATCATTTCAAATACCTTTTAAGCGGGTTTGATTTTAGCGCTCTTACGCCCTCAGCAACTAGAGATGCATTTAATTTGGCACCGGCCTCATTGGTATGTGTGTGATCTTTCTCTGTAAAATAAGCCTGCACTTGCTCGGCAGATAAGGTTGCATATTTATCCTTAATCAGCTGATTCAGAGGAATAAAACCTACATTTTCGGCTTTGGCGACTTCCTTTGCCCAGGTGGCGTATAAGTCATCCACTAAAACCACTTTTCCATCTTTTACCGGGTTGCGTGGAATGGAAGAACAAATTATTGCGGTGGCACCTTTTGCCTTAATATCATCAATAAATTTACGCATGTACCAGCCATAAGTGTAAACCACTTCCTGCTTTTTCTTGATGGGATTGTAAATTGCTTTACTTTCCATCCCGATGCCTTTAATGGTTCCTCGGGCACGGGCGGTATCGTCCAGCGGACTGCTATCATTATGTCCGAACTGCATCATCACAAAATCACCCTTTTTAATTTTTGCCAGCACAGGTGTCCACAAACCATTGGTTTGAAAAGTTCGGCTGCTTGTTCCGCCAAGGGCTTCATTTTCTACATTGATTTTATCTGTATTCAAAAAATCACTGATGAAACTTCCCCAACCCCATAATCCTCCATCACCATTTCCCTTTCCATTTTTTACAGTAGAATCACCAATCAAAAATAAAGTCGGTTTTTGCTTTGGTTTCAACAGGATGCAGGAAGCGCAAAAGATAAAGATGCTCAGTAATGTGAGGCTTAAACGGTTTGAGATTGATTTCATGAAATAATTCTTTTTTAAAAGATATAATTTTAGTGTTTTTTAGCGCAGATAGTTTTTTAGTTTACAGCCTTTTAATTGTTTAATACCTTTTACTACTGATGCTGCATTTAATCTGGCACCTTCCAGATTGGTGTGCGTATGGTCTCCAGGGAAAAAAGACTTTACCTTCTCTGGTCCCATGGCATCATATTCATCGGCCACAATCTTATTCAGATCGATAAAGAAAGCATTTTCCTGTTGTGCCACTTCTGCCGCCCATTTTCCAAAATCCTGATCAGCCCGAATGACTCTACCGTTTTTAAATTCATTTCTAGGAATCATCGAGATTACAATTGGCGTAGCACCCTTGGCTTTCGCATCCCGAACAAACTTTCTGATGTACCAACCGTAGGTGTGTACAGTTTCAACCTTTCCATCTGGCCAGGTCAGTACTTTTATTTCTTCGTCTATTCCCTTTAAAACGCCCCTTTTTCCTGCTTTGGTGGTATCTGGTATGCTGCCATCGTTATGTCCAAATTGCATGGTTACAAAATCACCGGGCTTTAGGCTTTCTAAAACTTTATCCCATCTACCTTCAGATAAATATGTTCTGGTACTTCTTCCAGCCATGGCATTGTTTTCTACTTCAATTTTAGTTGTATCAAAAAGCAAAGCAATTGGCGTTCCCCATCCCCAGGTTTCCTTATTCAAATTTCGAACAGTAGAATCGCCGATGATATGCAAAGTAGGTTTAACTGGCTTAATGAAAGCGGCTGTAACCAGCAGGAAGGCAACAGCCAGAAGGGTTTTTATTTGTGGCGACTTCATTTAATTTTAATATTATTTCAAATTATGCACTCATTGATGAGACACTTATTTTTTAGGTTCTACCAATACAATATTAGGTTTTGGCGCTTTTTTCATTCCTTTTCCAAAATAAAAACCTGTATGTGGTGGCTGGTTATAACCTACATTTTGCCAGGCAATACTCAAACGATATTGAGGATCATGCATTAAGGTATAATTTCTGTGATCGGTTGGAATGGTAGTGGTATAAATCCGGAGGCTTTGATTATCATAACACCTCAGAATAAGCTCTTCACCCCAATCACCAAGAATATCTGCACTCAATGTTGGTGTAGCCTTGGTCCCATTATTGGCGATAGCGCCGTCAGCGGTTAAAAGTCTTTTTCCATTGTATTTGTCAATATGGTTGCCATCCAAAAGTTCACGTGAAAAATCATCATCCCAATAAATTAAAAAATTTGTTGAACTTGGTTCTTCACCAATTCTATGCCCCTTTATATCGAACAAACCATTTGAACCTGACCACCACATCTGTGCACCTATGCGTGTATTGTCAATATTATCTGCCACTCCTCTACCTACATCTTCATCCTCTGATCCTTGCCATAAAATTTTACCCGTTCTGGCATCATAAAGTGCCGCCCCCGGTCCTTTCGTGCCTTCCTCAATTTCGTGCACGCCAAAAACTTCCAGACCAGGCCGTTCAGGGTCGAGATCAGAAACATGCAATGCATCCCCATGTCTCAAACCAGTGGTATATAAACCCTTGCCATTGTCATCCACGCACATGGAACCATAAATAATTTCATCTTTACCATCGCCATCTACATCAGCAACCGTTAAATTATGGTTTCCCATACCTGAATAAGGATTGCGCCCGTCTTTGGTATCAAATACCCATCGGGAGGTTAGTTTTCCATTTCGCCAATCCCACGCTGCCACTACCGTACGACCGTAATAACCACGGCACATCACCACACTTGGATGAATGCCATCCAAATAGGCAATACAGGCCGTAAACCGATCTACCCGGTTACCCGAGCTATCATTTTTTCCGTTCCCACCCCTGCCGCCCCAGGCACCGATATTTCCCCGGGAAGGAATATAGTTTGTAGTGGCTAAAGCCCGACCCGTTTTACCACTGAAAATGGTAAAAAACTCTGGCCCTTCTAATATTTTTCCATTTTCATCCCGGTAATCTTTAGTGGCATCGCCTATTACTTTTCCAGCTCCGTCAACTGTACCATCGGCAGTTTTACAGGCAAATTCTGCAATGCCATCGCCATCTAAATCATATACCATAAACTGGGTATAATGTGCCCCTTCACGAATGTTTTTACCCAGGTTAATTTCCCATAAAAAAGTACCATCTAACTTATAAGCCTGGAAAATTGGTGGATCTGTTATTCCATTTGAAGCATTATCGCGACTTCGACCTGTTTGATGCAAAATAATTTCGTATTCTCCATCGCCATCAAGGTCGCCAACCGATGCATCATTTGGTGTATAGCCCACTGGCGTTCTTAATGGTATAGTAAGGTATTGCCGAATAGGCGTATTTACAGCTAAAACAAAAGGTTTATCGGCTGCCAGTTCATGAGTATTTAGGATAGGCTTGATGAAATAGCGATTAACTTTCTTTAGATCCGCACCAACATCATAGAAACAAGTGCCTTTAGTTAAAGGCAATGCATTCAACCTTTTTTCAGCTTCGTTTCCCGTTTTCCGGTAAAGGTTAAAGGCAATATCTTCTGGCTCGGTTCCTAAAATACGCCAGCTTACAAAAACGGAATCTGCACTTTTCCGAACGGCGACAATTCCACGGCCTAATTTTTCCATCTGGCGTTGCGCAAGTGCATTTATGGTGCAGCAAAGTATGATGATTAATAAAATAAACTTTGATCTAATCTGCATAAATGCGGATATTGAACTGATGCTATTGACCGGACTCAAATGAAATTTCATAAATCTGGCCTGGACTTGTTTCCATCGTATTGCTGTAATATCCATTCTTTTTAATCTGATTGCCTTTTGCTTTGATATCCACATTTGTAAGAAGGTTTAAAGCACCACCATTTTTAGATAAGACGGATGCTTTGGTTAGCTGGCCATTATCCCAATACAGGTCTATAATGAAACCACCACGGGCCACTAAACCTTTAACATTCCCCTTTTTCCAGGCATTTGGAAGTGCAGGTAACAATTGTACTTTCCCCAAATGACTCTGCAAAAGCATCTCTGCTATTCCCGCTGTTGCACCAAAATTTCCATCAATCTGAAATGGCGGATGCGTATCAAACAGGTTATTTAATGTTGAATTTTTAAGCAATTCCTGATACATTTTGTAGGCATGGTTTCCATCCAGCAACCTGGCCCAAAAATTAATTTTCCAGGCCTTACTCCAGCCTGTTCCTTCATCACCTCTTAATAAAAGTGTTTTAATGGCGGCATTTGAATAGACAGTATCTATTAGTGGCGAAATCTCTCTACCAGGATGCAAGCCAAATAAATGTGAAACATGGCGGTGTTGAGGTTCTACATCTTCAAAATCACCATACCATTCCTGCAAATTACCTTTTTTCCCAATTTGCAGCGGACGAAGCTGATCTCTTTTTTGTTTTATAAGCTTTGCAAAAGCTTGATCGGTATTTAAAACTTTAGATGCATCAATGATATTATTGAAAAGATCACGAATAATAGACAGATCCATTGTAGAACCAATGGTTACCACCTCTTTACTCCCGTTTGGCAATAAATAGCTATTTTCAGGTGAAGTAGACGGGGCAGTAACCAGGTAACCATCCTTTTCTACCAGCCAATCCAGGCAAAAGAGTGCCGCTCCTTTCATTAAGGGATATGCCGTATCTTTCAGGTATTTTTTATCTCCTGTAAAAAGATAATGTTCGTAAAGATGCTGTGAAATCCACGGGCTTCCTAAGGCCCAGTTAGCCCATTTGGGATCGCCCGTTCCTTCTCCAACCGGATTGGTCTGCGCCCAGATATCAGAATTGTGATGCAATGCCCAACCCTTTGCACCATAATAATTCTTGGCCGTTTTTTCGCCATTTATGGCCATGTGTTTAATCTGGGTAATTAAAGGCTCCGTTAATTCAGAAAGGTTGGTCATTTCAGCTGGCCAGTAATTCATTTGGAGGTTAATGTTGGTGGTGAAATTACTTCGCCATGGTGGCCTGATGGAAGCATTCCAAATGCCTTGTAAATTAGCTGCAATTCCGCCGGATCTTGAACAAGAAATCAGTAAGTATCGCCCAAATTGAAAATAGAGTTCTTCTAATCCAAAATCTGTCTGACCATTTTTATAGGCCTTTAAGCGTTCATCTGTTGGTACATCTGCTAATAGATTTCCAGCATCATTGAGGTTGATTGATAAGCGGTTAAAGTAGTTTTGATAATCACTGATATGTGCCTTTCTTAGGGATTCAAATGGCTTTATTTCTGCTTCTTTAATAAAACCAATGGCCTTTTTGTTTTCATCAAGCCCGTTCTGATCCGGATACTGGTCAAATCCGTTGTAGCTGGTCGCACCCGAAATCATCACCAGAATTTCTGAAGCACCGCTAACATTTAAAAGACTGTCCTGGCTTAATTTCCCATCTGTTTTTATAATTTTTAACCTCGCTTGGTAACGCATTCCATTGTGATGAAGGCTATCTGCATAAATTAAAGGTTTGGTTTTACCAGGTTCATCAGAGGTGATTCTGGCTTTCCCCATAAGTATAATTTGATTATTTCCTTCGCGCTTCAATTGATGTTTAAGTTCATGCCCAAGGCTAAAACCGATATTTAGCGCATTTTTTTGGCTTGCGGATAAACGCATGATGATCACCTGATCAGGAAAAGAAGAAAATATTTCTCTCTTAAAATTGATTCCATTTACGGTGAATGATGTTGTTGCAATTGCATCAGCAATATTTAGGGTTCTGAGATAGTTACTGACTTTTCCATTAATCTTTTGCTTCAATAAAAGATTGGCCATGGGTTGATACATATTGGTATTGGGGCCCTGCATTTTCTGCATCAGTTTTACCACCTGATCATTATTACCACTAAAAAGCTGTTTTCTAACTTCCGGCAAATATTTAATCGCATCTGGATTTGGATTAGTATCTGCAGGCCCGCCTGTCCATAAGGTTTCTTCGTTAAGTTGAATTAATTCATCCTCTATCCGGCCAAAAACCATAGCCCCTAGTCTGCCATTCCCAATGGGCAATGCCTCATTCCAGTTTTTGGCTGGCTGATTGTACCATAACGTCTTGCTTCGGTCAGCTTGTTGTGCGCTTAAAGTGTTGCTAAAGGAAATCATCAACACCAGTAAATTGAGGGAGATAAGTCTCATAAATTTTATTGATTTAGGGATTGAAAGATACTGATATTTGATATGAATATCATCTCAAATGCTCAATGTAACGTGTAAATTAACAAGCTCCATCCTGTATCATCCTGCCTTCACAAATTTCTATGTTCCAATCAGTTTAATAAAAATTAGCCATTTAAGTGGTTTTAAAAAGCTATAGCCTGTTTTATCAACCATGTTAAAGCCCATCTTAAAATAAAATCGGCAGCGGTAAATGTTACCAGAGTACCTGATCAATCCACAAACATAAATTAAAAAATAATCGTATATGTAACGTTTATTATCTGAAATATTTTACTTTTACATTTAGAAACGATTTAAAATTGCATCAAATTTTAAGTAATCCTTTGGCCTTGGCTAGCTTTAGAATTGTCGAAAATCTTTAAACCATATTTGGAGAGATTCGATAAATTGAGGCAAGATGAAAACTCAAAATTTATACAATTTCTGGATCATCAACCAAATATTAAATTTAATGAAATCAAGTACGACATTAAAAAGTATACTTTTCGGATGCATTTCTGCTTCGTTCAGTATGATTGCTTGCCCAACTGCTTTAAAAGCACAGACTAAAATAATTAAAGTTAAGGTAGATCAATCTATTGCCAAAGTTCAGCCGAATATGTGGGGTGTCTTTTTCGAAGACATCAATTTTGGTGCTGATGGAGGAATCTATGCTGAATTGATCAAAAACAGGTCTTTTGAATTTACAAAGCCACTAATGGGCTGGACAGTTCAACGTAAAAAAGCGAATGAGGGATCGCTTTTGGTTGTCAATCGAGCAGATGTTAAGGCTACCAATCCGAGGTATATTCAAATCAACAATGAAAATGGTATTTTCGGTATTACCAATGAGGGTTTTAAAGGAATAGGTGTAAAAAAAGGCTTAAAATATAATTTCTCAGTGATGTATCGTCAGCTGGCACCAGGAGTAAAATTACACCTGCAACTTCTTGACACCACTAATCAGGTGATTGGTGAGGGCGAACTTATCCCTGCTGAAACTGGCAATGACTGGAAAAAACAATCGACCAGTTTTACGGCTACCCAAACAGATCCAAAAGCAAAATTTGCCATCACTTTTGAAGGAAAGGGTAAGATCGATTTAGATATGATTTCTTTATTTCCGGGTGATACCTGGAAGAATCGTCCACAAGGTTTAAGATCAGATATGGTACAGCTTCTGGCCGATATGAAACCTGGTTTTATCCGTTTCCCAGGCGGTTGTATTGTAGAAGGAACAGACCTGGCCAATCGCTATCAATGGAAAAATACCATTGGCCCGATAGAAGACAGAAAGTTAATCATCAACCGTTGGAATACAGAATTTGCAGACCGTTCCGCTCCTGATTATTTTCAGAGTTTTGGACTGGGTTTCTTTGAATATTTCCAACTGGCAGAAGATATTGGCTCAGATGCATTACCTATTTTAAATTGTGGAATGGCTTGTCAGTTTAATTCTGGTGAAGTCGCTTCCCTGGAGGAATTAGGCCCTTATGTTCAGGATGCACTTGATCTGATCGAATTTGCTAATGGGGATGTAAACACGAAATGGGGTAAAAAGAGAGCCGATCTTGGGCACCCTAAGCCCTTTAATTTAAAGATGATGGGGGTTGGAAACGAGAACTGGGGACCACAGTATTTAGAGCGACTAGCCATTTTTACCAAAGCCATTAAAGCAAAATATCCTGATTTTAAATTGATCAATAGCTCTGGAACAGATCCACAAGGTGATCGCTTTGATTTACTTAATACTTCATTAAGAGAAAATAAGGCTGATTTTATAGATGAACACTACTATCGCCCCGCTGATTGGTTTCTAAAAAATGCAGGTCGCTATGATACTTATCCAAGAAACGATACTAAAGTTTTTGTAGGAGAATATGCCGTTCACGCCGATCAAAGCCATGTAGGCAGCAAACGCAATAACTGGCAAAGTGCATTGGCTTCTGCTTCGTTAATGACTGGTTTGGAGCGAAATGCAGATGTGGTTCAAATGGCTTCTTATGCACCACTCTTCGCACATATTGATGCCTGGCAATGGGCACCTGATATGATTTGGGTAGATAATCTCCAATCTTACGGAACTCCAGATTATTATGTACAGAAACTATTTTCAACCAATAAAGGTACAGATGTTGTTTCCATTACACTTGAGGGAAAGAATATCATTGGCCAGGACGGACTTTACGCTTCATCTGTAATAGATTCGAAGAAAAAGGAATTGATTATTAAAATCTCAAATAGCTCTGATCAGCCAAAAACAATAGATTTTGATCTGGAAGGAAAAAGAAAATTACAAAGCAAGGGCACTTTAGAAGAATTGGCAAGTGCGAATTTAGATCAGCTAAATTCTTTCACGAATCCTGAAGCTTTAAGTCCTAAAATATCAGCTGTAAAAATTAAAGATAAGAAACTAATTACCAACTTAAAACCCTATTCATTCAACGTATTCAAGATTCCTTTTAATTAATCATCCTAACCAAATATAATGAAAAAGACCCTTCTCTCCTTAGCACTGTTTTGCAGTGCTATGTTTGCCTATGCGCAAACAGAAACCCTCCTCAGCATTAAACCGGCGGGAGATCAAACCGTAAGCAGACATATTTATGGTCACTTTTCCGAACATTTAGGCCGCTGTATTTATGATGGTTTCTGGGTAGATGAAAATTCTACCATCCCAAATAAAGGGAGAATCAGACTAGATGTGGTTGAGGCTTTAAAAAAAATTAAGGTACCCAATTTGCGTTGGCCGGGAGGTTGCTTTGCAGATGAATACCACTGGAGAGATGGCATTGGTCCTAGAAATCAGCGCCCGAAAATGGTTAATACAAACTGGGGTGGCGTAATTGAAGACAATAGTTTTGGTACACATGAGTTTCTGGATCTTTGTAAAATGCTGGATTGCGAACCTTACATTGCTGGTAATGTAGGTAGTGGTACGGTTGAAGAAATGGCCAAATGGGTAGAATATTTAAATTTTGATGGGGTAAGCCCTATGACGGCTATTCGCAAGCAAAATGGAATGGATAAACCCTGGAAAGTAGCGTTTTGGGGTGTTGGAAACGAAAGCTGGGGCTGTGGAGGTAACATGACAGCCGATTATTATAGTGACCAGTATAGAAGGTATGCCACTTATGCAAGAGATTATGCAGGCGCTCCATTAAAGCGGATTGCCAGTGGTGCCAATGCTGAAGATTATAACTGGACAGAAACCTGTATGAAAAATATTGGTCCCAGCAGAATGTGGGGCCTTACCCTACACTATTATACTTTGCCCACAGGAAACTGGAATGCGAAAGGTTCGGCAACAAAATTTGATGAGGAACAATATTTTAACACCATGAAAAATTGTTTACGCATGGAAGAAATTGTGAGCAAACATGCTGCAATTATGGACAAATATGATCCGAAAAAGAAGGTTGCCCTTGTGGTAGACGAATGGGGAATCTGGACAGATGTAGAACCTGGTACAAACCCTGGATTTCTTTATCAGCAAAATAGCTTGCGTGATGCCCTCATTGCAGGTACGACACTAAATATTTTCAATAACCATTCAGACCGGGTTAAAATGGCAAACCTGGCACAAACCATTAATGTTTTGCAGGCACTCATTTTAACTGAAAAAGATAAAATGCTGCTTACCCCTACCTATCATGTATTTGATTTATATAAAATACATATGGATGCGAAGTATTTACCGATTAGTTTCAGCAGTCCGGATTATAAATTAGGCGATAAAAAGATTGCGGCTTTAAATGTTTCAGCTTCACAGGATTCTACCGGTGCCGTTCATATTTCTTTGGTGAATCTTGATCCAAAAAATAAAATTGCCTTAAATACCAATTTGGGTGATCTGAAATGGAAAACCGTAACCGGCCAAATTTTAACCTCTGCTCAGTTAACAGATGTGAATACATTTTCTGTAGCAAATAAAGTGGTAAACGCAAAATTTAATGGCGCTAAAAAATCAGGAAATATGCTTAAAGTAGAACTTCCGGCGAAATCTGTAGTGGTTCTGGAATTAAAATAATCCAACATGAAATATAAAATTATCACCATTGCCCTTTTTGTGTTTACGGTTTTACAAACCGTTAAATCGCAAACTAAATATGAAATCAGCAGCCCCGATCAAACATTGAAGGTTAATGTTTTTTTAAAAGACCAGCAACTGTTCTACACGGTAAATAGAAATGGAGCTCAGGTTTTAAACACTTCAACATTAGGTCTGGTGAGATCTGATGAAGATTTTTCCAAAAAACTCCGACTGCTTTCTGTTTCTAAAAATGAAACTGTAAAAGACACTTATACCCTAAAAAATGCCAAGCGATTGGTTAATAATTATTTAGCTAACAAGAAAATCATCCATCTTGAAAGTCAATCTAAAAAGAAAATGGATGTGATCTTTCAGGTATCGAATGATGGTATTGCCTTTCGCTATAATTTCCCCGATCGCGATGCAAAAGTTAAAGCTTTATCAGAAGAAAAAACTTCTTTTCATTTCTTAGAAAATTCAAAAGCATGGATGCAGCCGATGTCGGTAGCCAAAACCGGCTGGGAAGGTACCAACCCATCTTACGAGGAAAATTATAAAAAAGAAATTAAGGTAGGCACACCTGCACCAACCCAGGCAGGATGGGTTTATCCGGCTTTGTTTCAATGTAAAGATACCTGGTTATTGGTTTCCGAAACGGGTTTAGATGGCAATTACTGTGCTACACGTCTAAAGCAAAATTCTCCGGACGGCAATTACCAAATCGGCTTTCCTGACCAAAGAGAGGCATTTACCGGACAAAATGTAAATCCTGAATCTTCATTGCCCTGGTATACACCCTGGCGGATAATTGCCATTGGCAGTTTAAAAACGGTAACAGAATCTACTTTAGGTACTGACTTGGCCTATCCGGCAAAAAGTAATATTAATCCTGATCAGTTTAAGTTGGGTAAGGCTTCCTGGAGCTGGATTATTTTGAAAGATAATTCCATTGTATATGACGTGCAAAAAAGATATATTGATTTTGCTGCCGATATGAAATGGGAATATTGCCTGATTGATGCCGATTGGGATAGAAAAATTGGTTATGAAAAGATGCAGGAACTGGCCGATTATGCAAAAACTAAAAATGTGGGTTTGCTCCTGTGGTATAATTCTGCAGGCGACTGGAACACCGTGAAATACACGCCAAAAAATAAATTAACGAATAAGGAAAGTCGCCAGGAAGAATTCGCCATGTTACAAAAAATGGGAATTAAAGGTATAAAAGTAGATTTCTTTGGTGGCGATGGGCAATCGATGATTAAATATTACCTGGAAATTTTTGAAGATGCAGCAAAATTTGGTTTAAGTGTAAATTGCCATGGCGCTACCTTGCCAAGAGGCTGGCAACGTACCTATCCAAACCTGGTTACTATGGAATCGATTAAGGGAATGGAATTCATCACCTTTGAACAGGATAATGCCAACGAGGAACCTGCTCATGCTACAACTATTCCATTTACCAGAAATGTGTTCGATCCAATGGATTTTACACCAATGTCGCTAAATAAATTGCCAAATATTAACCTTAAAACCACCAGTACCTTTGAATTGGCCTTACCCGTTATTTTCCATTCTGGCATTCAACACCTGGCAGAAACCCCCGAAGGAATGGCGAAAGTTCCTACTGATGTGAAAACCTTTTTACAGGAATTTCCGGCAAGCTGGACAGATACCAAACTGATTGACGGTTACCCTGGAAAGTTTGTTGTAATGGCCAGAAAGGCGGGTAAAAAATGGTATATAGCGGGCATCAACGGTGAAAATACTGCTAAAGAAATTACCTTCGATAGCACTACATTTGGTAAAAAAGGAAAGTTGATTCTTGATGGTAATGAAGATCGTTCATTTGTTCAAAGTGATATAACACCAAATGCTAACACTAAAATAACGATGAAACCCTACGGCGGATTTGTGATCGTTATGGAATAAGAGTCAGCTAATGAGGAAACTATTTTATATCGCTTTATGGCTTCTTTTCATCCAAGTTGATGCCCAGGCTCAATCAAAGAAGGATGTCTATTTATTCGCTTATTTTAAAAATAACGGACAAGATGGGTTACACCTGGCCTATAGCCATAATGCTTATCAATGGAAGGCTTTAAAAAACGATTCTTCATTTTTAAAACCTACTGTTAGTAAGGATAAGTTAATGAGAGATCCTTGTATCATTCGTGGTGCAGATGGATTATTTCATATGGTGTGGACAGTGAGCTGGAAAGATAAGGGGATTGGCTATGCCAGTTCTAAAGATTTAATTACCTGGAGTGCGCAACAATTTATCCCGGTTATGGCTAAAGAAGATGGCGCCCGAAATACCTGGGCACCTGAAATTACTTATGACAGTGGTACCAAAAACTATATGATTTATTGGGCTTCTACTGTTTCGGGTAAGTTTATAGAAACTGCATCAAAAATGGAAGATGCTTATAACCATAGAATCTATTATATCATAACGAAGGATTTTAAGACTTTTTCCGAAACGAGATTGCTTTATGAGCCAGGATTTAATGTAATTGATGCATCCATTGTAAAGGATCATAGGAAATTCATCATGTTTTTAAAAGATGAAACCCGGGAGCCAGTCCAAAAGAATATTAAAATCGCTTATGCAAATCAACTCATTGGCCCCTATTCAAAAGCCAGCGCTGCAATAACTGGTAATTATTGGGCAGAAGGACCGACTACTGTAAAAATAGGGAAGAGTTGGCTCGTCTATTTTGATAAATACCGTGATCATCAGTATGGCGCTATTTTGTCGACAGATTTAAAAAATTGGAAGGATGTTTCTGATCAGATTTCTTTACCAAAAGGATTAAGACATGGAACAATTTTGACCATCAAACAGAAAGAACTTGATGAGTTGCTGAAGCAGTAAACCAACTTGAGAAGTTTAAAAGGCCTGAAGCGTGGCAGAACTTCGCCAGTTTATATGTTTCATCTATCTGTTGGTTTAAATCAATGTTTAGACTGACGAAGTTTCCCCTTCTCAACTAGCCGCTGAAACTTCGTAAGTCGAAATGCTAACTTGCGAAGTCTTAAAGACCTGAGCGGGGCAGAACTTCGCAAGTTTAAATGAAATCTATATATTGATCTATCTATTGGTGTCTCACCAACCGAGAAAAGTGCATACAAAATTCAATAAGGCTAACATATTTAACTGGTCGGTGAGACACCAACCATTAGAGTGATTTTTTATTTCATCTATCGGTTGGTGTCTCACCAACCGAGAAAAGTGCATACAAATTCAAGGCTAACATATTTAAACTGGTCGGTGAGACACTAACCATTAGAGTGATTTTTTATTTAGACTGACGAAGTTTTCTCTTCTCACCTAGCCACCGAAACTTCGTAAGTCGGGGATAAATGTCAATTCCCATCAGGTTTAACTAAACTACTTTTAGGACTTTCAGGCCAAATCCAACTGGCTGGATCATCTGGTTGAGATGGATCAAAACTCGGTCGATTGTTGATTAAGTACTTGTTTAAGCCTAACTTTTGCTGTTGAATGCCAAGAACTACACATTTTGCAATTTCATAAGCACCGTATGGGTTAAAATGAGTATTATCAGCTAAAGGCGTATTTTGACCAGGATAACGGTTTGCTGGATAATGTACAAAAGCTTTTTTTGACGGCTCTTCACCCAAAGCATTAAAAAGTTGGGTGGTCATCTTATTCAGATCTATTAAAGCAACATTTTCAGATTGAGCGACCTTCCTGGCGGCTTCAGGAAAATCACCTAAAGTATTCTGAATTTTACCTACAGAATCAAATGATCTTCTGCTGGTAGAGGTTACAATTATAGGAATCCCACCTTTCTTCCTGGTTTCAGAAATAAACATTTTAAGCCTTTCGGTATAAGATCGGTAAGCACCATCATTTGCACCCTTTTCTTTTTGATCATTGTGACCAAATTCGATAAATAAATAATCGCCAGGTTTCATAACACTCAAGACTTTGCTTAAACGCCCGCTTCCGATAAATGAAGCTAAAGTTAATCCAGATTCTGCATGATTGGCAATGGCTACGCCGGGTTTAAAAAAACGGGGAATCATTTGCCCCCAGGAGGCCCAGGGTTCGTCATCCTGATTGACCACCGTAGAGTTTCCAGCCAAAAACACCGTAATCTGGTTATCTGCTTTACTGATTTCCATAGTCCTCAGCACAGTATGTCCATCAAATTCTAGAGTTAACTTATCATCCCAATCCAGTTTGGTGAGTTCACGAGGTTTTAAAACAACGACTTGCCCACCTGCAATATTTCGATTTTTAATATTTACAATAAAAGTTTTAGTCAGAAACTTTCCGGCTTTTGTTTCTACGTTTTCTAGCATTAACCTCCGAGATTCTGCTTTAACAGTGGTTAATGTAGCGGCTTTTGCATCTCCAAAGGTTAGTGTTACCTGGTAATTTCCTTCAGGCACAGCCACTGAAAAATAGAAAGGTTGGTTACTTATTACGCCATCAGTCAATAGCGGACTTTTACCCTTCTGCTTTACATCTTTAACTTTAGAATTAAAGTCGAAACCATATTTCCCATTATTTTCAAACCTGGTATTAGATGAAACATTCAGAAAACCCTTAGCGATTCTACCAGAACCAAAATCAAATTTATAATGCGTTTGCTGTGCAAATGATACATTCGAAAATAGTACGAACAAAAATATTTTAAGTAGAAACAGCGACTTATAATTCATAAAGATTTTTGAATTGACTGATAAAACGTTGCTACTCATGAAAATGCCTTGTTGATTTACGAATCTCCGAAATGTTTGATCAAGGGTGAGATCTCGTTGAGCTAAACTAAATTTTAATGTTCAAATATGCAAAAATCAGGGGTACGAACCATCCTGTGGTAACCTGTTCTATTGAAAAATAATTTAAGTTTTAAATCGGCCTTTGAATGAAAACCAGTTTTATAGCATATTGATAATACTATGGTAATATACACTTGATTTTGGCAACTGGTCTTGTTCAAATGCCATTAGTGCAAATTTAACTTTATGTACTTTCTTCGGACTAAGATTGAGTTTAGCATAAGGTATAAAAATAAATAATCCATCATTTGCAATCAAATTCTGGGCGGTTGGATGTTCGACTGTGGCTATCTTACCGCTTTCACAACAATAAAAGTTATTAAAACTTTCTAGTTCCTTCCCATTTTCGAGATAAAAACAGGTATTAAATACCAAATCTGCATGATCATTTATACTTCCTTGAAATTTAGGATAAATTTTCATTCCTTTCTCCGCATGATAAACTGCATCATATACCACTTTTGCAGTGAGTACTCTTGGCTTCTGCTGTGCATTCAACTTAGCAAAGAGAAAAAGGAACAAGAATAAAAATAACAATCGTTTCATAATCAGACAATTTGAAACAAAATTACCGCTGATGGTCAGCAATTCAGCATTAGCATCTCATTATGATCAAAAATCGTAAAGCTAAGTTTACACTTTTCTACAGATTTATACAGAAATGCGCTACCTTATTTTTATGAATTAGCTGATAAGCATGTTTTAGAATGGAGGTAACGGGCTGTAAAAAGAAAAAGGCCTTTCAATCCTGAAAAGGCCTTTTTTAGTTGTCTATCCCTATAAGTAGGAAACCAAAACTAATTAATCGATTTAATATTTTAGGGGGTTGAATAAACTGAACAGAAATAAAATTAATTCATTTTAATACTCTTTAGTGAATAGAATATGACATACACATCCAGCGCTATTATTCGACACCTCTCCCAGTTGTCTTAATCATATATAGCGATTTAGATGCAGTGATAAAAAGTACATTTCTATCCTTTCCTCCAAAGCAAATGTTTCCACACCAATCTTCCGGCACATTAATATGTCCAATTTTTTCTCCGTTCGGTTGGTAAATATCTACGCCCTTTCCTGTAATATAAATGTTTCCGGCACTATCCAATGTCATCCCATCAGATCCCTGCTTTAAAATAAGTTTTCGATTGCTTAATGAACCATCAGGATTAATCTCATACCGATAGGTAACATCGGCATTTCTATCGGCCACATATAAATATTTACCATCAGGCGTACCGACAATACCATTCGGTCGCACCATCCCCTCTGCTACTACTTTTGCAAGCTTTTTCCCTTTAGGTAAATAATACACCTTTTCTCCATCAACTTCTGGCGATTTCCTCGTCCAGTAATCGCGCTGGTAATAGGGATCAGTAAAATAAATTCCACCTTTGGCATTTATCCAAAGGTCATTCGGACCATTCACCTTCTTCCCTTCAAAATCAGAAAATAAAACAGTTACTTTTTTATGCTGATCAATTGCCCAGATCTCGTTGTGTTCATCAGCGCAAACAATCAGGTTGCCTTTTTTGTCAAAATAGGTACCATTGGCCCTGCCCGATTTTTCCATAAACAAGCTTAGTTTTCCATTTATGTCATATTTCCAGATCTTATCATTTGGCTGATCGGTAAAGAAAACATTCCCATTCCGATCTACAGATGCACCTTCGGTAAACTTGAATTGTGAAGAAATAAGTTTTAAACTATCCTGATTAAATATAGGATTTGGTGCCTGTGCAAAGACATTGGCATCAATAACGGATATGCAGCATAGCATTAAAAAGTACTTTTTCATTATATGATATTTGGCTTGCAAGGTGGAGATTTAATTTTCAGCTTACAAAAGAAACTTTGATTATTGATTTTGTTTCACTACTTGTTTGATGTTTCTTTTATTAATGGAGCTGGCTATTCTATTAACTTCCAATTTGGATGCAAGGTAAAATAGGTATTATTCATGGCTTGATTGAGGGGATGAATAGTTATGGCGATGCTTTTTTGTTTCAAAAATTCAAAACTAATGCCATCAGCCTTTGAATCATATACGGTTACAGTATCTAATTTTTCATTCAAATAAGAAACAATTTTTTCTATTGCCGGAAACTTTAATTTGGTATCGTTTAAAGTCCTCCCCGTTGAATACCCACCTTGTGTTTTAAATTGACCGGCAGTAAATCGGATTTGTTTTACCTCCTTTACCCGCATACTGGTATCACGATAAGCAGAATAAATGGCTATTTCATTACGCATTCCATCAACAGAATCTTTGCTGAACCATATTCCCCAGGCCTTACCCATTGCAGCGTCGCTTAAATCAGGCTTTCCTAAAAGTTTATTCAGCATATGTATATCATCGCCTAAAGAAATCTCACCTACTGATCGGCCCGGAACAATCAAAAACTTTTCATCTAAAATTTTACCGGAACCGTTATCATTTGCTGTTGCCTGATTGCCATTTAAATCCGTTTTTGGGTTTGATTTGCAGGCAGATAAGCTCAGGCTTAAACCCAATAAGATCATTTTTACCACTTTCATCACTGAAAAACAATGCCTTACCATTTCTGTTTGAAAAATTACCACCCTCAACAGTTTTAGCACAATATTTTCTAATTTTACCGCTTATGGAAAACAAAACCATCGCCCGTACTTTACGCTTTTTATCGCAATTAATGGAATTGCATGAAGAGAATCCTTTCAAAATAAAATCAGTGGCCAATGCTTATTTTAAAGTGGATAAACTACCTTTTGCACTGAAAGATAAGCCCATAAATGAAATTGATCAGATTGAAGGGATAGGCAAAGGTTTAGCCGCAAAAATAGTAGAGTTACTACAAACCGGAGAGCTGAAAGAACTTAATGATATTATTGAACAAACGCCTGATGGTGTGATAGAAATGTTGAGTATTAAAGGTATCGGACCAAAAAAAATTCTGATTATATGGAGAACACTCGGCATTGAAAGCATTGGTGAATTGTATTATGCTTGTAACGAAAATCGCTTAATTGAGGCTAAAGGTTTTGGTTTGAAAACCCAGGAAGAAATCAAAAATGCCATTGAGTTTAAACTGGCAGCGAACGGCAGATTTCTTTTTGCACAGGTGGAAGGTTTTGCCAATACGCTGTTTACACAGATTTCTGAATGGCTGATCAACATAGATAACCACTCATTACTGGGATTTGCAGGGCAGTACCGCCGGGCCTGTGAAATTATAGACGAGCTTGAAATCGTTGTCGGAGCAGAAAATCTTGAACATGTTCAAGATCAATTAGTCTCTTTTGAACCGTTGTCGCTTATTGCTGGTGAAGAAGCTTTTATGACTACTACTGAAGCTGGTTTAAGAATTAAAATCTTCGTGGTAAATAAAGCTGATTTTTATTTAGAATGGTTTAGGCTTACAGGAAATCCTGAGCATGCAAAAAAAGTACTTACACTTGCTGGTGATGGTCCTTTTGCAAATGAAAATGAAATTTACACTAAAGCAGGACTCTCTTTTATCGAACCCGAACTTCGTGAAGATTTTGATGAGATTGAATTGGCTAAAGCCCATCAGCTACCGGTTTTAATAACCGATAAGGACTTAAAAGGCAGTCTGCACAATCACTCTACCTGGAGCGATGGCGTACATACTTTAGAACAAATGGCTGTGTATTGCAAGGATGTTTTAAATCTCGAATACTTAGGTATCTGCGATCACTCCAAAACCGCGGTTTATGCTAAAGGATTAAATGAACAGCGGGTATTTGGCCAGCACCAGGAAATAGACGAATTGAATCAAAAACTGGCCCCTTTTAAAATATTTAAAGGCATTGAGAGTGATATTTTAAGTGATGGTTCTTTAGATTATTCTGACGATATTTTAAAAACTTTTGATTTTGTGGTGGCTTCAGTTCACAGCAATTTAAGAATGGATGAAGCAAAGGCAACTGCCCGTTTGTTAAAAGCGGTTGAAAACTCTTATACCACTATTTTAGGCCATCCAACTGGCCGTTTGTTATTGAGTCGTGCGGGTTACCCGATCGATTATAAAAAGATTATTGATGCCTGTGCTGCAAACCAGGTGGTGATCGAAATTAATGCAAATCCCCTTCGATTGGATCTTGACTGGCGCTGGCACCGTTACGCGCTTGAAAAAGGTGTACTACTTTCAGTAAATCCAGATGCCCACCGAACTGATGGTTTTCATGATACACGTTATGGAATTTTGGTTGCCCGGAAAGGGGGCTTAAGTGCAGATAAATGCCTAAATGCTTTTTCTTTGGAAGAGATCACGACATATTTTGATGGAAAAAGGCTTTAGGCTTTAGGCTTTAGGCTTTAGGCTTTAGGCTTTAGGCTTTAGGCTTTAGGCTTTAGGCTTTAGGCTTTAGGCTTTAGGGAAAAATTAAACTTTCTTTATTTGTTTTAATCTCTTCAAATTAATTTGTGTCATCCATCAATCAATGTAATCATGCCAAAGGTATCTGTGTAATCATCCTAAATTTAATATCTTTGCCCTCATGATCAGTGAAATTGCCAACCGCATATTTAATCAGGTTATTACCGATTACCATCAATTCGACGATATTGACTACCCAGTTGAAAACCCGTATGATGCTGAAAGCCTGGAGCATCTTTTATATGTAAAAAACTGGATTGATACGGCACAGTGGCACATGGAAGATGTGGTTCGCAATCCGAACATTGATCCGGTTGAAGGTTTAAGCTGGAAAAGACGGATAGATGCACAAAACCAGGTCCGTACGGATATGGTTGAATTTATTGATGGTTATTTTCTAAATCTTTACCAGGGAATAACAGCTTTGCCAGAGGCAAAAATTAATACGGAAAGTCCGGCATGGGCAATTGACAGGCTTTCGATCCTGGCACTGAAAATTTACCACATGCAGGAGGAAGCAGAACGTGTAACAGCTACAGCCGAACACCGTTTACAATGCCAAACTAAACTTAATATTCTATTATCGCAGCGCGAAGATTTATCAAACAGTATTGATGAATTACTGGCAGATATTGAAGCCGGCAAGAAATACATGAAAGTATATAAACAGATGAAAATGTATAACGATCCAAGTTTGAATCCGGTGTTGTATAATAAAGGTTAGAGGTGAAAGATTAAAGCAGAAAGCCAAAAGCTGAGAGATTAAAGCTAAAAGGTTAAAGCGGAAAGCCAATGTTAATAAAAGAAAAAATTATCGTTTTACGCTTTTCAGCCATGGGTGATGTGGCAATGGTCGCTTGTGTATTGAAAGAATTTTCCCGGCAAAATCCAAAGACGGAAATCATTATGGTTAGTCGTGGAGCTTTTCAGCCATTCTTTGAAGGAATTGAAAACCTTACTTTCCACGCCATTCAACCTAAAACTACCCATAAAGGCATTTTTGGATTATTCAAACTTTATAAAGAACTTCAGAGTTATAAGCCTACCGCTGTAGCCGATTTACACGACAATCTCCGCAGCAGGATAGTTTCAACCTTCTTCCGGTTTACAGGAATAAAAATCGACAGGATTGATAAAGGAAGGGCAGAAAAGAAGGCGTTAACACGTTCTGTTAATAAAATTTTTAAGCCGCTGCGTCAAACCGTAGAGCGTTATGCTGATGTTTTCAGAGCATTGGGTTTTAAAGTTGAATTAAGTCATAAGCTAAATCAAAAGCCACAAATCATACCGGAAAAGGCCAAGCATTTATTTGCCAATGAGCTGAAAAAAAAGATAGGCATCTCTCCTTTTGCGCAACACATCTATAAAGTTTATCCTACTGCAAAAATGGAAAAAGTAATAGCAGATTTATCTAAATCGGGTTACGAGATTTTCATTTTTGGGGGAGGCAAGCAAGAGCAGGAAAAGGCAGAAAAATGGGCTAAAACATTCCCAAATACTTATAGTTTAATAAGCCAGTATAATCTTCTGGAAGAACTTGCCCTTATTTCTAATCTTGATGTAATGTTAAGCATGGATTCTTCCGGCATGCATATGGCATCTCTGGTCGGCGTGCCTGTGGTTTCTATTTGGGGGCCAACACATCCTTATGCTGGTTTCTTAGGCTATGGTCAATCTGAAAGCAACTGTGTTCAAATCGAGCATCCCTCCAGGCCAAATTCTATTTATGGAAACAAACCCTGCCTGTGTGGTGTTGAAAGTTGCATGGATATTATTGATCCACAAACCATTGTAAACAAAATTAAAGAAAACTTAAATGGCTAAGCAATTATTATTGGTTCGACACGGAAAATCTGACTGGGGAAATGCAGGTTTAACAGACTTTGATCGTCCACTGAATAAACGAGGTAAAGAAAATGCACCGGAAATGGCAGAGCGATTGATCAACCGTGGTTTCAAATTTGATTTGATGGTAAGTAGTCCGGCAAAACGGGCGAAATCTACCGCAAAATATTTCGCTGAAGCCTATCAGGTTGATGAAATCCAATTTGAAGAATTAATTTACGAAGCAAATTCTAAAACGCTTCTAAAAGTAATTAATGGTTTTGATGATGCTGCAGACAGCATTATAATGTTCGGTCATAATCCTGGTTTTACAGATTTAGCTAACGAATTAAGCAATGCCGATATTTATAATGTTCCTACTGCCGGCATGGTATTGATCTCCTTCCCTTTTGATTCATGGCAAATGGTAAGCAAAGGTACCGGAGATTTAGTATTTTTCGATTACCCAAAAAATAGTGATGAGGTTTAAAATTAAAAGTTACTAACCCTATCAGGCAATATGTTGATTAGGGTTAGTAACTTTATTCCGGGTTAGTAACTTTAATATATTTTATTATCTTTGAAAATATAATAACGAAAGTCCGGCAATAGACATTTCGGTGAATTCATAACCTCATCTCCCCCCCTTGGTTATTTCATAATTCGTATCGCCGGAAGATTTATCCATTAAATTATCTATACATGAATTTTGATTATAATACAACGCGCAGTCATCTGATTTTATCAGAATATGGCCGCAATGTTCAGAATATGGTGAAGTATATTTGCGAATTACCCACCATTGAAGAACGCAATAAATATGCACAGGCCGTAATCGACCTAATGGGATTTTTGCAACCTCATTTACGTGATGTTGCCGATTTTAAACACAAGCTTTGGGATCACCTCCACATCATTTCTGGTTATCAGATCGATGTGGAAAGTCCATATCCGAAACCACTTCCAGAAAACGCCTTTAAAAAACCAGAGCCTCTTCCCTATCCGCAGCAGCGAATTACCTACAAACATTATGGTAAAACGGTAGAAAACCTGATTGAGAAAGCCATGCGTGAAGAAAATCCTGAAAATAAAAAAGTAATGGTTCAGGGGATTGCAAACTTTATGAAAATGGCTTACGTTACCTGGAATAAGGATAATGTGAGTGATGATACTATTATTAAAGATTTAAAATATCTATCTGGTGGCTTGTTATCACTGGATGAAGGCGTAAATTTGGCAAAGGTTGAATTTAGGGCACAAAATCCGCGTCAGAATAATAACAATAACAACAACCGCGGAAGAACCAATAACAACAACGGAAAAAACCGCCAGAATAATACCAATAACAACAATAACCGCGGAAGGACAAATAACAACAATAAACCAAAATATTAATAACCATCCGTCATTTTGAACTTGATTCAGAATCAATAAAATTAGATGCTGAAATAAATCCGATAGCTATCGGATCAGCATGACGAACGGGTTAGTAAAAGAAAAATATATGAACGCATTTGAAATAACAGGCGGAATTAAATTAAAAGGCGAAATCACTCCACAAGGCGCTAAAAATGAGGCTTTGCAGATTTTATCAGCAGTATTGCTTACCGAACAAAAGGTAACCATCAGCAATATTCCGGATATTAAAGATGTAAATAAATTAATCGAATTACTGGGCGATTTAGGTGTTTTGGTTGAACGCATCAATAAAGACACTTACACTTTTGAGGCTAAGAACATCAATTTAAACTTCTTCGAATCTGAAACTTTTAAAGCTAAAGGTGGTGGTTTACGTGGTTCAATTATGATTGTCGGCCCACTGTTGGCCCGCTTTGGTAAGGCTGCTATTCCTAAACCAGGCGGTGATAAAATCGGCCGCAGAAGGTTGGATACACACTTCATTGGCTTTGAAAAATTGGGTGCTAAATTCGTTTATGATAGCAAAAAAGCTTTCTTTAATGTTGATGCAACCAACTTGCAAGGTGCTTATATTTTATTGGATGAAGCTTCAGTAACGGGAACAGCCAACATTGTAATGGCCGCAGTTTTAGCCAAAGGAACAACCACCATTTACAACGCAGCCTGCGAACCGTATTTACAGCAGCTTTGTAAAATGCTGAACCGAATGGGTGCAAAAATCTCTGGTATCGGCTCTAACTTATTAACTATTGAAGGTGTTAAAGTTTTAGGCGGTACAGAACATAGAATGCTGCCTGATATGATTGAAATTGGCTCTTTCATTGGTATGGCTGCCATGACAGAATCAGAAATCACGATCAAAAATGTGTGTTATGATGAACTTGGTGTAATACCTGAAGTTTTTAAGAAACTGGGGATTAAACTAGAGCGCAGAGGTGATGATATTTATGTGCCTTCGCAAAAACATTATGAAATTGACACCTTTATAGATGGTTCAATTTTAACCATCGCCGATTCTCCCTGGCCAGGTTTTACGCCAGATTTATTGAGCATCGTTTTGGTTGTGGCTACGCAAGCGAAAGGCAATGTTTTAATCCATCAGAAAATGTTCGAAAGCCGTTTATTCTTTGTGGATAAATTGATTGATATGGGTGCACAAATCATTCTTTGCGATCCACACCGTGCTACGGTTAATGGTATTGATAAAAAATATAAACTTCGTGGAATTAGCATGACTTCTCCAGATATCAGGGCTGGTGTTTCTTTATTGATTGCAGCGCTTTCTGCAGAAGGTAAATCAACCATTTATAACATCGAACAGATTGAACGTGGTTACCAGGATATTGATACGCGTTTACGTGCCTTAGGTGCACAAATTAAGCGTGTGAATGCTGATGCGCCAAGCCACTAGGTTAAGCTGAAGGATTAAAGCCGAAAAATTAGCGCTTAAAGCGAAGAGAGCATTAAAGTAAAAACGCCCGGGAAAAATTTTTCCTGGGCGTTTTTTATTTACATTTTCGTTCTTGCGAGGAGGCACGACAGCCCGCCCCGAATTTTCGGGGAAGCCATCTATTTTGTTAAATCTGTTAGTCAGATTGCTTCACTCCTTCGCTTCATCAAACGCTTCGGTTCTCAATGAAGATAAAGCGAGTTGATTCTTGTAATTTATAATAGTTCGTTTCCGTTTGCAATTAATTTAGCCCTTTAATACAATCAATAAATTGAGATAAGACTTCACCATTTCTATTTTCTATTGACAACATTCTATTATCTGTTTCCCATTACCCTTTCTACCCAGAAATAGCATTGATAATATCATATTGCGTAATGATCTCAATTTTTCCAGATGCATCTTCAACCAAAACAGCAGAGTTTTCTTTATTAATTAATGATGAAATTTTATCAATCGAAGTGTTCAAATCAACAAAAGGGAAAGTAGCCGTCATGATTTCAGAAATTGGCGCTGATTTCAATCCTGGATTTTCGAGTAACGCGGTTAAAATATCACTTTCTGCAATTTTACCTACAATCATGCCCTGCTGTGTAACCGGAATTTGAGAGATATTCATTGATTTAATGGTATTGATAGCTTCCAGAACGGATTTCTGCGTATCAAGTGTAACAATCTCTGTTGATTCTTTTTTTGCAATGATTGATTTTGCTGTCAGTTTTTCATCTTGCAAAAATCCACGTTCACGTAACCAGTCTTCATTATACATTTTACCCATATAACGACTTCCGTGGTCATGAAAAATCACCACCACCACATCTTCAGGTTTTAATTTATCTTTCAACTGAATTAAACCTCCGATAGCAGCACCAGCAGAATTCCCAACAAAGATCCCCTCTTTACGGGCAATATCCCGAGTCATTAAGGCCGCATCCTTATCTGTTACTTTTTCGAATAAATCGATGACATCAAAGTTCACATTTGCGGGTAAAAAATCTTCTCCAATACCTTCAGTGATATAAGGATAAATTTCATCCTTATCGAAAATCCCAGTTTCCTTATATTTTTTAAAAACTGATCCATAAGTATCAATTCCCCAGATTTTGATATTGGGATTTTTTTCCTTTAAATATTTACCAGTTCCGGAGATGGTTCCACCGGTACCTACACCTACCACTAAGTGAGTAATTTTACCTTCGGTCTGCTCCCAGATCTCCGGACCAGTTTGTTCATAGTGTGCTTGAGAATTGGCTAAATTATCATATTGATTTGGTTTCCATGAATTTGGAACCTCACGTTCCAAACGCGAAGAAACAGAATAATAAGATCGTGGATCTTCAGGTTCAACATTGGTAGGGCAAACAATTACTTCTGCACCAAAAGCACGCAAAGCATCAACCTTTTCTTTTGATTGCTTATCAGTGGTGGTAAAAATACATTTATAGCCTTTAATAATCGCAGCCATAGCTAGCCCCATTCCTGTATTACCTGAGGTTCCTTCAATAATGGTTCCACCCGGTTTTAACTTACCACTCTTCTCAGCATCTTCTATCATTTTAACCGCCATACGGTCTTTGATTGAATTGCCTGGATTAGTTGTTTCTATTTTGGCCAGGATTGTACCCGGAACATTCTTCGTTATTGTATTTAATTTTACCAAAGGCGTATTGCCAATGGTTTCTAAAATATTATTATACCACATGCAACAAATTTAAGCAAAGGCATTAAGTATTTTATAATCTATATTTTATTTGAAACATAATTTTAAAAACATTCATTTAATAGAATTATATTTCATTAACTACAATTTACATAGGCATTATAGGTTGAATATTGGGTAAAATACAATTAAGGTTTTTTATGCGATGTGAATTATCGGCGTTTTAATCGTCATTTCGAGCGTAACCGAGAAATCTTTGAACTTAGTAAGCCTAGTTAACAGCGTTCTAAGCTACCATTGCACTTTAGTAAAAAGACATATAGCAATTAAATATTAATGATTCGCCTTACGAAAAATCGTCATTGCGAAGAGGATTTTTCAGCCGATGAAGCAATCTCCATAGAAGAATCGATAAAATAGATTGATTCGTGCTTCGCAATAAGGATTTCTCTATCATTTCGAGCGTGAAATGACAATCGCTCGGAGTATTAGTCCTCATCTCATCGATAACGACATCATTATTATTTGTAGTGTAAAAATGACAATCATTCAGAATATTAATCTTCATTTTGAGCGTAGCCAAGAAATCTTTGAAGTTAAATATAAACCTTCACGCCAACTTATAAACCTTTCCAGGTAATGAAATGATAATCCCCTGCATTTCTAGTGTAAGAATAACAATGGCCAGTTTACTTTGCTGGATATTTGTAGCTATAGAGAGTTCATCAATAGCCAGCTGGCCATTCTGTAGCAAATCAATAACCTTTTGCTCATTTGCAGTGAGGTGAAGCTGTAAAGTAGTTTGAGGTTGTTTCTTCTTTTCCTTTATATCATCATCCCATCCCAGATAATAAATTAAATCTTTAGCGCTATTAATCAATCCGGCACGGTTGGTTTTAATGAGAAAATTGCAGCCTTCAGAAAACGCATCATTGGTTCTGCCAGGGAAAGCATAAACATCTTTATTATAAGAATTGGCAATTTCGGCAGTGATCAGTGCGCCACCTTTAATGGAAGCCTCCACCACAATAGTTGCATCTGCAATACCAGCAATAATGCGATTGCGCTGCGGAAAATTTGGCCGGTCAGGATTGGTTAGTGTAGGAAATTCTGAAAGCAAGCCACCATTGAGCACCATTTTCTGTGCAACAGGCTTATGAATTTGCGGGTACAACCTGTCTAATCCATGACCTAAAACACCTACCGTAGCAATATTATTTGCCAGGCATTCTTTATGGGCAGTAACATCAATCCCATAGGCTAAGCCACTTATTACTAACACATCGTAATTAGAGAGTACCTCACAAAGTTGCTTACACAAATTCTTCCCATAATCTGTTGCATTCCTGGTTCCTACGATACTAATGATGCGTGGATGATTGAAATTAGTCTTACCTTTAAAATAAAGTAAAATAGGTGAATCAATACAGTTCTTTAACCTTTTGGGATAATTTTCATCAGAAAAAAATAGAATTTCTATTCCATGCTTTTCTACAAAATTTAACTCTTCCTGTGCTCTTTTTAAAGCATTGGTTTTTAAAATGGCCTCAACGGTTTTCTCTCCTATCCCAGGAATTTGGAGTAATTGTTTTCGACTGGCTGAAAATACAGCTTCGGCACTTCCGCAATAGGCCAACAGGTTTTTAGCATTTACCGGACCAATGGATTTGATAAACGTTAAAGCAATTTTATGGAGCGTACTCATTCATTTTAGGTTAAGGTTAATAAATGCGGGATGATTTATTTCCTTTACAAGCAACCTAAAATTCGATATCAATCAGGCTTTTAAGAGGAATATGAATGTTATTTTTAAGTTGAATATATTTTTCTGTTACAGACCAAACAGTAGTATCAACCCGTTTTGGTCCGATTGTGGTATTAAATGTAATTACAGCTTTTGATTTAAATTCATTCCCAAGTCGCTGCGCTTCATCAAGTTTAGTTTTCAGGTCTGTGGTATGATCTTCTTTTGCGTTAATAATATTTAAATATTCTATATGTTCTTTCGCTACAATCTCTATTGACATAATCTGCTTCTAACTAATTATAATAAACAAGCTTATTAAATTTTAGCAGAAAAAACAAGCCCATAAATGCTTTTAATGTAACATTTAAGAAAAAAAGGTTGTATCATTTTCTAAAAAAATGATACAGCCTTTAACTCAATGTTAAATATCAGGGCTATTTAGTATGACACCAAGGTGGTTACACTTGAAGGCTCAAGATTAATTCCAAAGCTTCCACCAGAAACAGCAATACTATTGGTGCTGAGATTGGTAGAACTGGTTGTAAAATAACGGTTAAAACCGCTAACTGTGATCCCGCTATAGCTAAATGGCTGATAGGTTACGGCATTGTTCTGATTCACAATTACAATTACCAATTTAGATCCGCTTTTGTAAGCTGTTACATAAACACCAGTTGTTGGGTTTGAAGTACAAGAAATTTTACTATATCCAGGGCGTACATACCGTGCATAATGGGCCATTACATAACCAACCTTCTGGATGTTTCCACTTTCACTCATTGGTCCATAACTTCTTCTGATGTACCACCATACATAGGCGCTCCAGCCAGCATTCATACAATCATGAATTTCTTTTGCAGCATTCATGGCATTAGACCAATCATCACCACTGATACTGGAGTTGGTGTAGTGTTCAGTCATCCAAACGGGTTTACCTACGTTACCCAAATTATAAGGTGTTTTGCCATAAATATGACCGCAAACAAAACTTGTTTTAGATTTTGCCGTTGCATTACTAAGGTATGAATTGATATAAGTTTGATTCATTTGAAAAGGCTCCGGGGCCATGATTGGCGCACCACAATTACTACCTTGTGCAGCTACGAAATCAGCCACTTCTGGTGCAGTTAGTTCCATAGACTCATAATTTACCTGATAATCTGGCTCATTGGTTGGACTAATGGCGGCAAGGCCTCCTACTGCAGAATTAAATGAACTTAAATGCGCAGCATAAGCACCATAAGAAGCAGTTTTAATTTTGCCACCCACAATGTTATTGTTGGTTTTCATAGATGCAGGTGCAGACCAGGCAGATGCAATTGCTGAACCTCCGAATGATTTACAAGCATCGATAGTAGGCTTTTCTGCGGCAAACTCTGAACTGGAATTAGGCACACGTACGCGGACAATACTTAAACCTATACCATTTGTTGGTGAAAATGCAGTAGTTCTTTGTGCGCTGGTTAAATCTCCTGTCCAGGCAACAATATTCGCCCCGCCAAAACCTTTAATAGTTTGCTGAATTGTTGAAGCATCAATTGATGCGGTTCCTTCCACCGCAGCTTTTTTTGCAGAATCTGTTTGCACCGAACTATTTTTATCAGACAAACCTTGTGGCTTTACATTGTCAACCTCATTTTTGGAACAGCCTGCCATAAGCAATGCAATGGCGATAACACTGAATAGTTTTTTTTTCATTGGAATTATTTTTGGTTAGATAAATTATTAATTGAAATAAAATTACCCAATGCATTTATGGATAACTGGATCAATTAAATAATTTTCTAGCACAAATGTTTAGTATGATTTAAGCGGCAAAATCGTATTTATATAAGCAATTACGATAAAACCAATGTTGCCAAAGGAGGTAAATATCTATAGAAATGATCTTGCAGATAGTAATCAGTAAGCAAAGATTATTAATTAACAATAATACATACAATACCATAAGATTTAAAATACATTTAAAATCTGATATATATTTCAAAATCCCTTCACTATTCTTAAATCGTCATGTTCCTGCAGTTAATACAGCATTTAAAATTTCGGATCAAAATTAAAGTAAATTGGATTAGACAAGCTCACCATTTTCTCACTCAAGGCCATTGATTTTGGAACCTGAGGATAATCATTAACCTTACCCTGTACCATTACCCGATAATAAGTACGTCCCTTCAAATCAGGAACATCTGTAAAGGTAATCACCGGAGCATCGCCCTTAACCTGATAAGTATTTAGTGTCTTTCCATTTTTAATAACGGAAACCGAATACATTTCACCTGAAAGCGTGTTACCCATCAACTGTACCTGAAATTTTACTGGCTTGCCTGTTGAAACGGTATTATCACCCATCATCAGGTCGAACTTACCCGTTCCATTAGCATCTGCATAAAACTCCACACGTGGCGAATAAGGGTTTGCACTCACTGCTACCCTACCATGATTTAAGGCATCAACAATGGCACTCAAACTTCTTGTTTTTGCGTATACCCAGGTAGTTGGTGTTCCAATATAATTAAATGCAGCCTGATAAGTATTTTCACTTGGTTTTTCTCCAGCAGTTGGCGTTCCATGATGTGTATCACTTCCTCCTCTACCCGTCATCATTCGGCCTGAAGAAAGCATATCATCCCAAATCATCATGGCATTTGCATTTTTAGTCCACATGGCCGAATTCCAGACTTCTATCGACTGTACCAAATCATAAGAAAAACCAAAATTATCCTTACCGCTTGGGTGGTTAGCCGATAAATGGATATTCAGTGATTTTTTAACTTTTCCAATATTTACATCACGTTGATCTCGTACATCAAACAGTCGCTGATGATCATATGGCTTAGCAGAAAATACATTTCCATGGCCCCTGGTGGTGGTCCATTCTGCTCCATAAAGCAGCAACAAAGAATCTGACTTAAATTCAGGATCAGTCCAGGTGTGGTGTGCCACATCGCCGTTTACATGATTATCATGATCGGTGATGCATAAATAATCCATTTTTACAGCTTTCGAAAAGTTGATAATTTTAGAGATAGAATTATTTGAAGATTCCGTACTGTGCCTTGAATGGACATGTAAATCGCCCTTTAGCCAAATGCCAGAACCTAAATCAATTGTTTTTGGTGTATTGCTTTCTTGTCCGTTAGCTTGATTAAGGTTGAGCAATAGCATAACAAAACCTATTGACAGTATGTATTTTAAATTAAATATCATGATTAATTTTAAAGATGATTAATAGGAAAAAATGCCTGCAAAAGCAGGCATTTTGATGATGAGGTTGTAGTTTAGTTTAAGCTTTTACTAAAAAGGCTTCTGGCATTTCTGCTGCTTTCAGCATAAAGTTGTGAAGCTCATAGTTTTTAACAAAGGGTTTCAGGTTTTCAGATCCAGGCCCAAACATGGTTAACTCCACATAATCTCCGGTATGGTTCATGCCCGCCCATTGTACATCTGTACATTTCCCCAAAATTTTTCCATATTCATAAAATGGAAGGTTAGATTCATTGTAAAGTTGCCCTGGAACAATATCTTTAAAATGCACCAGCAGCGACTTTACATCATCAGGTTTCATTTCAAAACCTTGATTTTCTTTGATCAGATCAATAATCTTTTGTTCGCTAAAAGATTGATTCAGCTGCGCTAAAAGCCAGCTATTGCTGTGTTTAAAACGCTGCAGGGTATCAAATTTTTTATTTGCTTCATCTGCATAGAATAAACCGGGGTTTGCATTGCCATGATCTGTAGTGATAATAACCAATGTTTCGCCATCTTTTTCAGCAAATTCAATTACTTTTCCAACGGCTTCATCAAAAGCCAGCTGATCAAAAATTAATCCGCTTAAATCATTCGCATGCGCAGCCCAATCTACTTTACCACCTTCTACCTGAAGTGCAAAACCAGCTTTATTATTTTTCATTAGATCAATGGCCTTCACTGTCATCTCTGCTAATGTTGGGGTGCTTTTAATCAGTTCCTGATCATGTTGGCGATCTACCTCATATGGCATTCCATCTTCAGCGAATAAGCCCAGAACCGGTTTAGATGAAGTAAAGGCTAACATTTCTGTGCGATTTTCTGCAACCTGGTACCCTTGGGTTAGGTATTTAGGAATCAGGTTACCGCCTGCTCTTTTTTCGCCAAAGTATTTATGCCCGCCACCCATCATTACATCAAATTTCAGGCTGAGGTACATTTCAGCAATAATATCCTGCCCGCCACGGTTATCAATATTAACACAAAACCCTGCCGGCGTAGCATGGGTAATGGGCACCGTAGTTACGCAGCCAACTTTTTTACCTTGCGCTTTAAATTTTTGTAAAATAGGTTGTGGCTTTTCACCATTCATCCCAACATTTAGCGAACCATTTTTCACCCGCATACCGCCGCCCCATGAGGAGCTTGCCGCAGCAGAATCAGTTACCATAGAGCTGGCAGAAGCGGTATCCATTAAAGCCCTAACGGCCTTATTATCGCGATATAAACCTAACCATTTGCTGCTTTTACCAAAGGTGCGATTGGCATATAAATCTGCCATATTCAGCGTACCGATACTCATCCCATCACTAACCATCATAATGATGTTTTTAGCTTTTTTACCGCCTATCAGTGGTTTGGCTACCACATCTTTTAAACCTACAAAAGGTAAGCCCAAACCGGTGAGCAAACCTCCTTTTAATAATGATCTTCTATTCATATCTTTTCTTACCTTTTAAAATAAAGGATTCTTTCTAAAGTACTTTCCGCCCGGAAAGCTGATTGCGTATGTAGATGTGAAATGCGTACTTTTTTGATAGTAATCTGTAGTAATGATTTGTGCTCCCGACTTGCAAGCGGCTTCAAAATCACTATAGTCGTTTTTTCTGGCTTGCTTGGTATCATGATCAGCCCTGGTTCTAATGATATAACCCTTTTTCACCAATGCTGGAATCTGGGCATCTTTCGGATTATTTCGAATCATCAGTGCAGCTTCTGGTGTTCCAGGATCTGCATTGGCAAACATTACCCGTCCGATTAATGAAGGATGATTTGCCATGTAGGTTGATCGCTTTCTACCGGTAGCATCTAAAACAAATATAAATTTGCCCTTTGCCTTGCTCAACAAAGGCCAGTTCTGGTGCAATACAGCCTCTTCCAGAGTTTTGTATTTTCCTTTAACATCTGCTGGTGTTATTACCTTATCATGACCTAAATTTTCGAGAATAACAGCATCCAGCTGATCGAAAATTTTACTTGTAAATACTTCAGGAATAGTAAATCCCTTACTCCTGATCGTATCATCTTTTGCCTCTAAAGTGACAAAAACAGGTGTATGATCGGGATGGGCCAGCGACCATTTTTTTAATTGTTGCAAAGCAGTTTTTAAGGTGAGCGCAGAAGACCTGAAATCCAAATCCGGAACGTGTAAAACTTTAAAACCTGGTGTCTTCATTTCTCCTTGCTGATCAAAAGCTGGCTGTCCTTTTACCTGATCAAAACCTTTAGGATGTGCGTATTTACCGCCTTTTTCATCAGCATACACATCAATCTCTAAGTTTCTTAAGCCCAGATTCAACTGTGCCGGCATCGGGATATGTTCATAATCCAATGCATTGGCAGCAATAGTATCCTGAGATTTAAATACCTTAAACAATGCAGGATTAATGGCCTGTTTATAACTGTTATGAGAACCAATTACCTGAATTTTATTTATGGGTAAGTCTTCTTTTTTAGCAATCAAGCCTATTGCAGGCAATACCATCAATAAGCCAATACAGGTAACCAGTCTCATATTTTTATAGTTTATAGGTAAATTAATAACCAGGATTTTGTTTCAAATTGGTATTTAACTTTAACTCATTAGCCGGAATCGGGTAAATTCTTCTGGTTAAATCTTTGTTCATGGATAATACATCGTTCGGGAGCGGATATTCTGTTTCAAATTGTCCGAAACGGATTAAATCGTTTCTTCTCCAGGCTTCCCAGCTAAATTCACGGGCTCTTTCATCAAGCAAAGTGCTTAAGGTTACCGTAGTGGCTGCAGTGGTACCAGCGCGACTTCTTATTTTATTTACCAGCAACAATGGTGTTTGCAATTCGCCATTTACAGTAGTGGCTGCTGCGCCTCTTAAAATAGCTTCCGCCTTCATCAACATCACATCGGCTAAACGTAAAACCGGCATGTCATTTCCATTTAAACGGGTGGCCTGGATAGCATTTACATCTGGCCAGTATTTTACGGAACGCACACCTTTTGCCTGATCGGCTACGGTATTGCCTAAATCCATCGGTTTGCCTGGTTTAAGAATTAAATCTGGTGTAATTTCAATTTGAGTAGTTGTACCAGCAACAAAAACAGGTTTTGATAAATCAGGCTTGCGGTTTGCATCTGGCGCATATTGCTTACCGATTAACCAAAAACTGTTGCGAATATCATTGGTTAAATTAAAACGGTTGTAATATTCTGGCGTGGTACTCATGGCAATACTAAAACCTACGTTTATACCGTATGATGCTGCCAATGCCGGATAGAAACCAAACCTGGTTATTTGGTTACCTGGAATCTGCTGATCGTAAGGAATGGCAAAAATGGTTTCGTTTACCTGTGGTCCGTTATTTACATCAAAAATATCGCTATACTTCGCATCAAGTGCATAATTGCTGTTTTTCAAAATTTGATCAGCCATGGTTACCGCATCATTATATCGTATCTTTCCAGTATAAACTTCTGCGTTTAGATACATTTTTTCCAATAAAGCATAAGCCATCGCCTGCGTTGGCCGGCCATAAACCAGTACACGATTGTTGTTATCTTTAACAGGAAGTTGTGACACAACGGCTAAAAGTTCTTTTTCGATAAATTCAAAAACTTTTTCACGGGTTTGATTTCCAGGCAGGGTACTTACCGGGAAAGTATCAATAATAGGCACGTTTCCATACAAATCCATCATGAAGTAATAATATAATGCCCTCATGGCTCTCACTTCAGCTAAACTTGCTGTTTTAGAAGCCGCTGAAACAGCAGATTCATTGGTAAGATTGATTAAACGGTTGCAATTGTTAATGCCACCAAAACCCCACTGCCAAATGTCTCGAACATTCGGGTGATCGATGGTCCAGGTGTGGTAATGAAGCTGGCGATACTGACCACCGTCGTCAAAATTTCCATCCCGGGCAGGAATGATTGCTGCATCGGTAGAAAGCTCCTGCATTCTCCAGTAAGGCACACCATACTGTGAAGATAAATTAGAATACATGGTTCCAAAAAGTGCTGCATAATCAGAATTAGTAACCGGAAAATTATCTTTCACATATTGAGATTCTACATCGACATCTAGTTTGCTGCATGATTCCAGAACCACCAGGCAAGCAAGAATATTAAATAGGATGATAAACTTTTTCATTTTTATAATTTTTAGAATGATGCACTTACACCAAAGCTGAATGTTCTTGTTTTTGGATAATAATTGTTGTTGTCTATTCCCGGAGTTAATCCTCCGATGTTAATTTCAGGATCTATCCCTGTATAATTAGTAATAACAAATAGGTTGTTTGCGGTAACGTATAACCTGATGGCCTTAATAGAAGGTGTTTTAGGTTTAATGGTATATCCTACCGTGGCGTTATCCAAACGCAGGTAAGAACCACTTTCCAGATAACGATCGGAAATGAGGTAAGCATTAATATCATTGAAAGATTCGCCTAAGGTACTGCGAGGAATATTCTGCAATTTTGCATCGGCCGGGTTATTTAAAGATGCTGCTGTAGCATTTAAAATTTTATTTCCCAACACACCGCGAACAAGGAAATTCATATCCCAGTTTTTGTAGTTGAAACTATTTGCCCAGCCGTAAATTAATTTAGGCTGTGCATCACCAGCAATTTTTGCATCAGTGGTTAAAGGCTGTGTGGCAATGGTTTGTCCGGCAGCATTAATATAAGTACTTACACCTGCAGCATTTTTACCAGCGTAATTCCATAGGTTAAAGGTACCTAAGGCATAACCTGGCTGAATCAGCTGACTGAAATTTCCGGATTGGCCTTTACCACCCAACTGTGCCGTTTGGATGGCTGCTATCTTATAAAAATCATCTGATAAGGTAACAACCTTATTTTTATTGGTGGCAAGGTTTGGAGAGGTTGTCCATTTAAAATTATTTGTTTTAACCGCTACCGCATTTAAAGTAAACTCCACACCTGTGTTTTTAATTTTACCTACGTTCGCTGTTATAGTAGGTAAGAAAAATTGTGTGGTAGACACTTCATAACGATCGTAAATTAAATCAGAAGTTTCCTTGATGTAAAAATCAACCGAGCCCGAAATCCGGTCTTTAAACAAACCAAAATCTAAACCAATGTTAGTGGTTGCCGTACTCTCCCATTTTAAATCAGGATTTTCATTTCTAACCGGGCCAATGGCATTGCTGATGTTTCCATTATTTAAGAACTTGTTACTTCCGGAAAGTGTTCCGTAAATCAGCAATGAAGAAAAAGCATCAAAACCTAAACTATTTCCTGATACCCCATAACCAGCACGCAATTTTAAATCACTGATTACTGGAACCGCTTTCATAAAGTCTTCACCTATAATTCTCCATCCTGCAGAAACAGCCGGGAATAAACCCCAACGGTTGTTTCTTCCAAAGGCAGATGAACCATCATTCCTTAAAGAAGCCTGTAGCAGGTATTTTTCGTTATAATTATACTGAACCCTACCATAATAAGAAATTAACCTCAAGGTAGAAATGGGCGCATTGTTAAAAGCTATCTGTGATAGTAAACTAGGATTGGAAAGAAACAAGTTATTATAACCTAAATTATCATTTGAGAAATTCTGTGTAGTTACACCAAATCCATCATTGGTTCTATCTTCCTGCCATGAATAACCACCTAGTAATTTCAGACTGTGTTTTCCAAAAGTTTTATCGTAATTAAAATAGCCTTCCAGTACCTGACTCTTATTTAAAACATCGATTTTTTGCGCCTGACCATTTACTCCTCTTGCCAAACCAGATTGGCTATTCAGGTAAGTGCTATAATTATTCTGATCTCGTTGCGATGATACACTCGCTGTAAATTTTAATCCGTCGATAATGTTTAGCTGTGCCATTCCATTAATCAACGTTTTGTTGTTCAGGTTATCAATATCATTGTTATCTACTATGGATAAAGGATTCCGGGTGCCGCTTCCGGTACGGTTATAGTTTTCTTTATAGGTTCCGTCAGCATTGAAAGGGCTCACCGTTGGCAAATAAAACAGCATGTTAGATAAAGCCTGTGATTGGTAAATATCTGAGCTTTTTGAATTGCTATTGGTAACCGTTAAACCGAGCTTCAACCTATCATTAAAAAATTTTTGGTTTAAATATCCCCTTACAATTGTCCGCTTTAACGAAGTGTTTTTTAAAATTCCCTGATTATCCAGGTAGTTTACGCTGGCGCCATAATCTGAAGCCTGACCCGAACCACCAAAAGAAACATTATGATTTTGTGAATAACCTGTTTTTTCTAATAAAGATTGCCAGTTGGTATCAGAACCATCGTCATCAACCGAGTTTAAAGTCTGTTTATTATCTGCAAGGTATTGTCTCAATTCAGGTGCAGAAAGCATATCGTATTTTTTTGATACCTTTTCTACCGCAGCATAACCGTTGTATGAAAGCCTTGACTGCCCATTTTTAGATCTTTTTGTGGTGACGATGATTACGCCATTGGCTGCGCGTGAGCCGTAAATTGCTGTTGAAGAAGCATCTTTCAGAATGTCGATATTTTCAATATCAGATGGTGCCAATAAATCAATAGATGCACCAGGCACGCCATCAATAACATAAAATGGCTCCTGCGCCGCACCTTCTCTTAATGTAGATGGGCCACGTAAAATGGTAGAGGGTTTGGCATTTGGATCACCGCTTTTAGTTACGTTTAGTCCGGCTACCTTTCCTTGTAAAAGTTGTGCCGGATTTACCATTACACCCTGATTAAATTCTTCAGATTTAATAGAAGTTACTGCACCAGTTAAATCTTTTTTATTTGCTGTTCCGTAACCAATTACCACTACATCTTTTAAGGTTTGGTTATCAGGCATGATGGTTACGTTAATCTTTGTTTGATTACCAACATTTACTTCCCTTGTGATTCCTCCAAGCATGGAAAAAACCAACATATCGGTACTTTTAGCCTGAATACTATAAAATCCGTCTGAATTGGTTGATGTACCAATATTACCCCCTTTAATTCTGATGGTAACACCAGGAATAGATTGATTGGTTTCGTCAATAACTTTGCCCGTAATCAGTTTACTACTCTGGGAGTAGCTATTTAGGGCGAAAAGTAGCATTAACATGGCCAGACACTGCCACCTCTTGAGAAAAGACAAAGAAATGAATTTGTAATTTGATTTCATGAATGAATAGTTATGATTGTTTGGTTTTTAACCCTTCAGGCAAACATCAATCAGGTGCTTGTTAGGTGCCACAAAGATGGAATGACAGCGTTAGGAATTTGGTTAGTCAGGGTTATGTTATTGTTAACATACGGCGCTCTATTTTAACAGAATATTAAAATTATGCCGTGTTGTAAATCCTTTTAGCTTAAAAACAGATGATTTTTGAGTTAATCACTACCTAAATTTTTTAAGAGAGAATTGCTATTGCGTTCACATTATTACTGATGCGATTAATAGTTATTGATAAGATAACATCAACTGTGTAATAAGTTAAAGATACTTTACTTGCTTTGCGATTATTTAATAGAATCTAAATATGCAAAACATGTCATCAAAAATCAGTGCTGATCTTCAGGCATTCATTAATAAATTTGAGCCTTCTAAATTTAAGGTGATGCCTAAAGGCATAGAAATTCGTGGAATTAATGATATGCACCGAAATATTACCCACGCAAAGGAGATCATTGAAATGCTAGAGCTGAACCTGGAAGTTTCACACAATGCCGAGATGTTAAGTTACAAAGGTTTTGAGGTGAATAACCTACAAATCAGCTTATAAAATTATTGCTGCACATCACCGCTGAAAAATTAGCCCATCTTACAGTAAAACCTTTGCTTATTATAGGATGTTGTTTGAGTATTGAAATTGAATACTTAAAGCTATAATAGCAATAATATATATGATGGGAGAAAACAAAATAATATACAGCAATTTACTAGAACTTTCTACGAGCGATTATCGGTTAACGGAAGGTGAACAAGACATAAAAGGGTGGAAAGTAAGAAACGAAAGCGGCATTACAATTGGTGAAGTAAAGGATCTGTTATTTGACCCGGAGCACCTTGCCGTGAGGTATATGGTGGTTAACCTGGAAAATACTGGCAATGAGCCTGATGAAAAGCCTATTCTGATTCCGATTGGTTTAGGTCATCTGCATGATCAGGAAAATGTGGTGGTGCCAGACTTTCATACAGATCAACTTCATGCCATGCCGTTATACATTAAAGGTGAAGTTACCCATCAAACAGAAGATACCATCAGAGATGTTATTGGTAGTCCTGCTGCGTTAAGAATGGAGGAAAAAATAACTGAACTGGATCGTAAGTTATTTTATGATCATCATCACTTCGACCGAAAGGGATCTCTAATAAAAAGAGATAATGATGCGGATGGTTTTTCAGGTGATGCCAATGCTGCAGATCGTGGAGAAGAACGCAAAACCATTCATGAACTGATCGATCAATCTAAATCATCATAAATCAATCTGCGAAGTCTGAAAGCCCTGTGCGGCAGAAAGACTTCGCCATTTTCACTTGCAGATTGAAAAGGTTTACTCACCTTATTCCTGATAAAACTTTGTCAATCAACTTAACTTTATCCTCACTGTTAAGCTTTTTCTATAATTTTATTTAAACCAATAATGTGTGAAGCCCTTCCATGCATGTCATATCTTGGCTTTCCGAATGCCCGGATCCAATGAATAGATCCATCTTTCCATTTCACTTCATATTCTGCGTGATATACATCATTACGGTCTATAGCATCTTTAACAGACTTTTTTATCTGCTGTCTGTATTTGGGTAACATGGCCTCGAAAAGATCAGAATAATCAAATTCGTCATCTATCTGATAACCATAGTTTCGCTTAAATTGATCATTTGATGTCATCTTTCCGGTAGCAAATTCAACTACAGTGTAGCCCATTTCTCCGGCTTCAATTGCACTCATCAGAACAATGTTAGCTTCCTGATTCAATTGTTTTGCTATAACTTGCTCGGTAATATCTGCCAGTATAAAGATGATATGATTTGATCCATCTTCTATACCCCTGGTCAATTGCATGGTTACATTGATGTATAGATTTTTTAACTGATGATCATTCCATACCAATAGCCTAAGCTCTTTACCTTGCTGAGGCATTCCTGTTTTCCAAACCTTTTTAATTAATGTCAGAAAATCCTGTTCTTCCAAATCCGGAATCACTGTAGAAAGTGATTCCCCAATAACAGTAGCATCTTTATTTAAAATTTCCAGCAAAGTTTGATTGGCCTGCTCGAAAATATGATCATCTCCTGAAATAACTCCAATGGCCATAGGCGCCTGCTGAAACAGAATTTCAAAATGATCCTGAAGGCCTTCCAGATCCCGATTGGCTTTTGCGATTTGCTGTTGATAATCGATTAATCCGGCATTATCAGCTACAATATGCTCGTTCTCGATCATTAAATGATCTGTTTGCAGCTTCATTCCAGCCAGATCCATCACCACTTTGGCAAGTCCCTTCAAAATTCCCTGTTTTGTTTCATCGAATTCCATAGGCTCGTACCCCATTACGCACAATGCACCAATCCGATATCCATTGTCAGAAATTAATGGTGCGCCTGCATAAAAACGCACATTATATACGTTATTTGCCAATTCAGGTATTTTAAAAACATCTTCAATAACGGTTGCATCATCATATTTAATCACCTCATTACAAAGGCTTTCCCTACTGTAAACTTTCGATTGACTTCCAAATCCAATATTAGCTTTAAAGAATACCTCGTCTTTGTCTACAAAAGAAATCAGACAAATTGGAAGGTCAAAAATTTTGGCAGTCAGTTCGGCTAACCGATCAAAACTGGCTTCAGCTGATGTACCAAGAATTTGATAGCGATTAAGTGCTTTTAACCTATCAGCTTCGTTTTGGGGATGTTGAGTTGAATTTCTCATATTTAGGATTGGAGGTGACTTATAATATCTAAGGATTTTATTAAAAAAATCTATTAACCAGGATCAGCAACTAAATGCCAGGCCAGTATTTAAATTTATGGGCTATAAAACAGGATCAAACATTTTTGATGTATCATCCTTTAAAATCAGCGACAGCTTCTTTATCAATTTGAAGCGCATCGCTGTAATTAAAAACTAATGAACGGTTACGAGTGGGTTTATTCTTTTGATCAACAAAATTTTTCCGGCTAAGTTCTTTATAAGAATGATTTCCTCTTCTGGCTATAGTCACCGCACTTAATAATGATACCGGTACAAAAAGAATCCATACATCACCATCTACCGGACAGTTTGCAACTTCAACCCAACCACTACTGGCAGCATCAGGATATAATGTATAACTGCTTTCAACAGATTTATCGCCGCTATTATATAGCCTGCAGTTACTGGTATTACCAACCCTTGTAAAACCACATGTTGATGTTCTGTTGCCTGGTGTCCGAAGGAAATAATCATTACCTCTGCCAGAGGGTTCAGTATAAAGTACATTATCAACAAGGCAACCTCTTACAGCATTTTGTGCAAACATCTCGTTTGTACAGCATAAAATAAATATCAAAAATAAAATAAATTTTTTCATAAAATACCCAAAGGGTATGTATTAGTTTACATAAAATCATCAAAAAGGGGAAGAGGGAATATTTTACTTGCGGCTAAAAAGAAAAAGGAATCATTGTCACAAAACTACGTAATTACACATATTTTGGACTTATTAAACATACAATAGTAGAAATTGTTGTACGTAATGACTTTTCAATGAACTTAGTTAATCATACTTAAAAGTGCTCCTAAGCGCATTTTTAGCGTTTAACGTATTACTAAATCGAATAAAGTATTAAATACTAGAGTGGTCTTTACCAGATTAGATTTATCATAAAGCTGATACAATTAAATTCAAAAAAAAAGCAAGGAAGGAACCACTCTCCCCTGCTTATCATTAACTAAATCTAAATTGCCTCAAAGGTACTGACCGAATGGAAACTATCCAAATTATAGCAACATTGTTGCATTAATAATTTTACCGTTTTGTTTGTATAAAGGGCAGCCTGGTCTTCTTGTACGCATATGAACAGAAACTGATCGATACCGGACACCTTTGATCCTCAATTTCTCTAAACCATTGATTAAAGCTATTTAGAATAGTTTTTTTTGCGTTGGCATAACCTTGGTTAACATGCAAAATTAAAATAAAAACACTATTCATTTAAAAATAGAAATTATGAAAATCACTATCAAAACCAAGATCGCAACTGTATTTATCGCAATCCTTTTTCTAACCACCATCTTTCCGACATTTATCTATGCCGTAAAGGCCTATCCTATTGAGATTAAGTCGTTAGCTTCATTTAGAAAAATTTCAGTAAAAGGTAATATAGAAGTGATACTGGTGCAAACAAAAGACATTGGTATTAGCTATGCAGAAGATAACCTTGGATCTGTAAATGTAATTCAAATTGGTCCATTGCTTCGCATTACAGCCAAAGGTACAGAGAGGAGTAAAATCTTCATTTATGTTAATGATCTTTATAGAATTGAAGCTGAAGATCATGCTGTTTTGAAAACCCAGGGCAAATTGAAAATTCCAAATCTTCAAATATTCCTGAAGGGCGAGTCTCAGGTAGAAATAAATAGTGAAACCTCTTCGCTCTATACTAATATTTCAGATCAGTCAAAATTGACCCTTAGCGGATCTACAGGTAACCATTTCCTTGTTACAGGTAAAGCGCCCAGGCTAACCTTTGAAAATTTCGCAGCTTTAAAAACTTCTATTAATCCAATAGAAAGTTCGGTAATGGATAAAGAGATTGCCTTAAATTTCCGCACTGGAAAAGAAAGTAATTAAATCCATTAATATGTTGCACTGGTCAATCTGTGCATAGTATTGAATTTTCATTTCGTTTTGGGTAGAAATATTGATGGTTAGAATATTTTAAGAGCTGATTTACAGAGGTTAAAGGAGAAAATGGTAAGATCCAGCGTATAACTAATTGATTTCAAAATGGGGATGTATTCATCAACCAGTGATTATGGATATTGAGCTAGTGATCAAACTTATAAAAGCTTTATAAAAAATGCAAATGCGATAAGACGAGCTTATCGCATTGCAGAAACATACGGGATGTTTATGTTGGAGAGCATTGTTATATCTGCTTCAATAAATAATGTTTAAATGTAGTATTTCTAAGATGAAAAAACAATAGCTCATATGATTAACATGTAACGTAAAAAATACATTTGGTATTTTTAAAACAAACAAATTATTTACATAAACGTCATAAAAAACTTATAACCTTGATTATATGAAAAATACAGCATCTTGACAACTTAATTTCTTTTGATTTTTATCAACAACTATTAATGAATTTAACTGATTATATTATCATCAAAAAAAAAGGTAATGGATTAATATCATAATATAATCTGCACTTAGCTTTAGAATTGTATCAAACATTTTTGCGATAGACTGCTTAAAAGCTTGCCTGTTATGGTTATTAATTACCTTTTAGAAGATTTGTGCAATAACCCAAACAAACACAAACTTTTAGAGTTGTATTCAAAAATAAAAATTAATGGAAAATCATACAATGCTTCAATACTTCGAATGGTATTACCCTAAAGATGGTAGCCTTTGGAGAAAAGTTCGTGACGATGCAAATGGATTAAAGGAAATGGGAATAGATTCGATTTGGTTACCCCCAGCCCATAAAGGGATGGACGGCACAGAATCTACTGGATACGATTCTTATGATCTTTATGATTTGGGCGAATTTGATCAGAAAGGTAGTGTTGCAACTAAATACGGAACTAAAGAAGAATATATTGAAGCTGTAAAAGCAGCAAAAGAAGCAGGGCTTCAGGTATATGTAGACATTGTGCTTAATCACCTTGGCGGTGCTGATGACTTTGAGCCAGTGATGGTAAGAAAGGTAAATCCTGAAAACCGGAACGAATTTATTTCAGAGCCATTTGAAATTGATGCCTATACCAAATTTACCTATCCTGGCCGGAATGGAAAATATTCTGAATTTAAGTGGGATTATCAATGTTTTACTGGTGTAGATTATGATGCCAGAACACAAGAAACAGCAGTTTATAGCATTCAAAATCAATATGGTGAGGGTTGGGAAGAGGTAATAGACCATGAAAACGGCAACTATGATTACCTCATGTTAACTGATATAGATTTTAGAAACCCTGCTGTAAGAGAAGAACTTAAAAGATGGGGAAAATGGTTTCATGAAACCGTAGGTTTTGATGGTTTCAGACTGGATGCAATCAAACATATGCCCCATGCTTTCTTTAATGAATGGCTTGACTACCTTCGTGCAGAATTGGGTGCTGAGCTTTTTACGGTAGGTGAATATTGGTCGCCATACGATTTGCAGTCCATGCTTAATTATATTGATGCTACCGAAGGACGCATGTCGCTTTTTGATGCTTGTCTGCAGGCGAATTTCTCAAAGGCCTCTAAAGCTGGGGAGTCATTTGATTTAACGACTATCTTAAATGGAAGTTTGGTACAGGTGCGCCCGGAACTGGCAGTTACCCTGGTAGAAAACCATGATACACAACCACTGCAATCCTTAGAACAAACTGTAGAACCATGGTTCAGGGCGCATGCTTATGCCATTATTTTACTTCGCGAAGCAGGTTATCCATGTGTATTCTACTCGGATGTTTATGGATCTTCTTATACAGATAAAGGAACAGACGGAAAGGATCATGAAGTAACCATGGAATCACTTCCGCAATTGGGGCAATTATTAAGCTTAAGAAAACACAAAGCTTATGGTTTTCAGCGTGATTATTTTGACCATCCAAGCTGTATCGGTTGGACAAGAGCAGGCGATGAGGAACATGAAGGCTCTGGTTTGGCTGTGGTTTTATCAAATGGCGAGGCAGGCAATAAGCGTATGGAAATGGGTGCTCAATTTGCAGGAAAAACTTTTACAGATTGTTTAGGACACTTAGAACAACAGGTGACCATTGATGAAAATGGATGGGGAGAATTTCTATGTGATGCCGGTTCAGTATCGGTTTGGGCAGTATGCAATGATTAAACCTGAAAAGACAATCCTATAATTTCAAATATTGTAAATAATGAGTTCATTGCATCAGCTTTTGCCTGGTTGTAATGAACTCATTTTCATTTCAGTATTCTTACTGATAAGCCTAATCATTATCAGGATGACGCAAAAGTTCTTAGATCAATTCCTACAGATTAGCATCCGACAGCCCATAAATCTTCTAATCAGTTAGTTCATAATTCCATAAAAATAAAACAATGTTAGTTTACATCGGTTGCTATAGGTATTAGAATTTACTCAAGTGGTTTATCTTATTATTTTATATATAATTCAGATCAACCTCCTATAAAACTCAAATAAATGGCCTATGATTGATGAAAAACTAAAGGAAGCAGAAATTATTTTTGAAGAAGTAAAAAAGAATGCTGAACTGCGGGTAGCACTTCTGAAACTAGACACTGTACATTATGTAGCAAAGTTAAGTGCCAATTTAATTACAAATATTTTCACCTTAATCTGCGGTCTTTTAGCCTTTCTGTTTGGAACAGTAACCTTGGGGTTTTTCTTCTCCGATTTATTTAATAGTTATGCATTAGGCTTTGGCGGACTCACTTTATTTTATGCACTTGTTGCCATATTCGTTACGATGATGAAAACCAATTTTATAGAGTCTGTCATCATTAATTTTACCATTCGAAAGTTCTTAAATACACGAGGCAATGAAGACCATAATCAATAGAAATATTAATGATATTGCAACGTTTGATTTGCAGCGTAATGCAATAAGAAAACAAATTGAAAAGAGCAATAGCTATTTGTTACATTCAGCAAGTAAATTGAAAAAGGTTGATTTAAAAAAAATCAATCTGAACGTTGGTAAATCAGCATGGCAAAGTGATATTGAAGCAATGGGCAATATGAGGCAAGAATTTTTGCCACGTATGGCTGGAAAAATACTCAATGCAACTGTACTTCGTAAAAAAGGTTTCCTCCAGCGAATCATACTTTCGGCCGCTGCCAGATTTGGAGTAAAAAAGCTATTAAACCAGCAACAAAAAAAACCATCAACAAGGCCACCTATAAAAACTGCTAATTTTATTAATCCAGTAAAAAATGAACAGCAGATAAAATAATCGATTTTAGGATTATTGTGCATGACTTCCCTATTTTAAATTTATTTCTTCATCCATAATGAAATTTACCGTCAAACAAAACTGTATTTTCTTTAACCTGATTCTAGCATTTGTGTTTTCTGGTTATCACTGTGAAGCGCAGAATCAAGCAACACCATCAAAAGATACCACCGTTAAAACCATTCCTGATACGCTGCTCTTTAAATTGCAGACAGCCCAATCGGCCATTACGGAGATTAATGTTGCCAATAAAAAAGGTTATCAAACCGAGGCCATTAAGAAACAAATTGAATCCATCAGGGATAATGTAGCACCTCTGATTAAATCTTTTGAAACCAAAAAAGAACTCGATACCAAAGGCTTGTTAAGCTATGACCTCATTTTAAGGGATGCAGATACCAAACTCAAAAGTATTACCGCTATCTTGGTTCAAAGTAGTAACAACCTTCAAAAAATGTCTGATCAGGTAGTTGCTTTAAGCAATGATACCCTGCTAAAAAACGATCAAAATACGAAGGAAATTCAATTGTATCAACCTCAGATTACAGAAATTAAATCACGCTTGCAGTCTGCCGGCAAAACAACTGGAGATCAACTTAATCAGGTAAATACGCTCTTGGCGAGTGCATCTGCCTTAAATGTTAAGGTGAATAACCTGCAAACACAAACTGCAGAAAGATTAGAAATTTCTGGAAAACAAGCCTGGAGCAAACGCGATCCATATCTGTGGGAAGCGCCACTTCAAAATCCTGCACATCGAAGTACTGATAATTTAATTAAGGCTTCCTTTCAGGGACAACAGCAAATTCTTAAATATTTTATAGACTCCACCTGGGATAACCGGTTTCTGGCCATATTAACATCCATTATATTTTTCATTTGGGTGCGCCGAAATTTCAAAAGTTCTAAGCGGGCAGCAATCAGAAAGCAAATTGGAGAATTAAAATTCGAATACTTAAAACCTTTCCCTATTCTTTCTTCACTTATTGTATTGCTTAACATTACCCCTCTTTTTGAGCCTGATGCGCCTTCATTATATGTTGAGCTCATTCAATTCCTCCTATTATTGGTGATGACAATACACCTCTGGAAGGTATTGGAAAAGAAGCAACTTCAGTTTTGGATCATCCTCATTTCTTTATACGCTGTGTTAATTCTAGGAAATGCAGCTGTAGATCAGAGTTTGCCCTTTCGCATGGTGCTAATGGCTATTAACATCTTTTTTATATGGATGGGTATTCAACTGTCCAGGAAATTAGTCTTTAAAGAGTTTTCCAAAAAGTATGTCCGTTGGGTGTTCTATATCCTGATATTTATGAATATACTCTCCATCCTACTAAATGTATTTGGAAGGGTAGATTTGGCAAAAGTAACCAGCTTAACTGGTGTAATAGGATTGGTTCAACTCATTGGGTTAGGTGTATTTATGCAGATTATACTGGATGCACTTGATCTACAGATGAAAATAAGCTCCTGTAACAAAGGTATTTTTTCGAGAATCAGTCATGATAAAACCAGGGCTAAGCTTAAAAAAATGCTTTCAATCCTTTGCGTGGTGCTATGGGTAATGGTATTAATGATCAACATGAGCATTTTGGGTGGTTTATGGGGTTGGGCGACCGAAATACTTTCAAAACCACGTGCATTTGGAAGCATTCATTTCAGTTTAGGAAACATCTTCTTCTTCATTACCATTATTTACATTGCCAATAAACTGCAAAAACATGTTCCCCTTTTATTTGGTGAAGAGCGCATCACCTTTAATGAAGATAGCGGACATAAAGGATCGAAGGTGGCCCTGGTTCGCCTGGTTATCATTGTAATTGGGTTACTCCTTGCCGTAATGGCCTCTGGTTTACCTATGGATAAGCTTACTGTTGTTTTGGGTGCATTCGGTGTTGGGATAGGTTTAGGTATGCAAAACATTGTTAATAATTTCGTTTCCGGCATCATTTTGATTTTTGAAAAACCCTTTCGCATTGGAGATTATGTAGAACTTGCAGATAAAAAAGGAAAAGTCCGTGACATTGGAATCCGATCCAGCAAACTTTTAACACCTCAGGGTTCGGAAGTGATTATTCCGAATGGCGACTTACTTTCTGGAAGGTTAGTGAACTGGACATTGGGTAATGATTTTATCAAAACCGAACTTCTTTTTAAAGTGAGTGCAGAAAGTAATTTCGAAGAAATCAAAAAAATCATCTCAGAGATGTTGGATGATGCAGAAAATACAGTCAAAAAATTACCACCTGAAGTATTGCTCAATAACATCACCGCAGATAGTTTAGAAATTAAAGTGCTGCTTTGGATCAATAACATTTATGTTGAAGCAGAATTTAAAAGTGATTTCTTACAACAGCTGGTAAAAAAGCTTAAGGATGCCAGCGTTAAAATTATGTAACAGGCAATATTGGTATTGATATTTTCAGTGTATAAATAATATGGTATAAATCATTTCCCGCAAAACTTTTCTGTATGAAGTCAGTTGTGTAATAGGGTATTTCCGAACTACAAAACAGATTTATAATGACAAAAACAACACTGACCGTTAACCAACAGCGTTATGAGCTTAACCTGCTTCCATGGGTTTCTTTACTTGATGCTTTACGTGAACACCTTAAACTTACAGGAACTAAAAAAGGTTGCGATCATGGGCAATGCGGCGCATGTACCATTATTTGTGATGGCAAACGAATTATAAGCTGTTTAACCCTGGCCGTGATGAAGAATGATTCTGAAATTACGACTATCGAAGGCATTGCCGGAGGTGAATCCCTCCACCCCATTCAGCAAGCTTTTATTGATCACGATGCATTTCAATGTGGTTATTGCACACCCGGACAAATCTGTAGTGCAGTTGGTATGCTGCAGGAAGGTCATGCCCACACCCGTGAAGAAGTTCAAGAATTAATGAGTGGTAACTTGTGCCGCTGTGGAGCCAACATTGGGATTATAGATGCCATTATGCAGGTTAAAGATGGAGGTAATCATGAATAATTTCGAATTTAAGCAGGCTACTGATACCCGGGATGCGATAGATTTAATTAATCATTTGCCTGAAGCTGCATTTGTTGCCGGCGGTACAAACATCATCGATCTTTGGAAGTACAACCTGACCAATCCATCCAGTTTGGTAGATATCAATCACCTCCATGAAAATGCAGAAATATCAATCTTAGAAAATGGGAATATCCGTTTAGGTGCTGCCGTAAAAAATGCAGATACGGCATACCATCCTTTAATTGCTCAAAAATATCCATTACTTTCTAAAGCCATTCTGGCAGGTGCATCTGCACAAATCAGAAATATGGCCAGCAATGGTGGCAATCTGTTACAGCGTACCCGTTGTTATTATTTTTATGATCCGGATGTACCTTGTAATAAACGCAAGCCAGGCTCTGGTTGTCCTGCAAAAGACGGGTATAATAGAATGCATGCCATTTTAGGTACGAGTGAAGCTTGTATCGCAGTATTTCCATCGGATATGTGTATCGCACTCGCCGCACTGGAAGCCACTGTAAATGTGAGCGGGCCAAATGGCGATCGAAACATTCCATTTTCACAATTTCACCGTTTACCTGGTGACAGACCTGATCTGGATAATACCTTAGACGACGGAGAAATTATTACTTCTATCGATTTACCAGAAGAGGGTTTTGCAGATCACTATTCTTATTTAAAATTGAGAGACCGCCACTCCTACGCATTTGCATTGGTATCAGTAGCTACAGCATTAAAGCTTAATGGAAACATGATCGAATCTGCACGAATTGCATTAGGTGGTGTTGCCCATAAACCCTGGCGTAGTGTTGAAGCAGAAGAATTTTTAAAAGATAAGGAAGCAAACGCAGAAAATTTTTCAGCAGCAGCTGATATTATTTTACGTGATGCTAAAGGCTTTGGTTACAATGATTTTAAAATTGAACTTTCTAAAAAAGCGATTATTCGAAATGGTTTAATGGCTTTAAATCCAGCCAGTCAGTTACCCGGCGCACAGCCATCAGCATAATATTTTATGAAACATACGGAAATAGATACAAATAAAACTGTAGGTAAACCCATTAGCCGTTTAGAAGGTAAACTCAAAGTAACTGGTACAGCTAAATATGCTGCAGAATATGATGTACACAATTTACTTTATGGCTATGTGGTAAACAGTACCATCACCAAAGGAAAAATTTTAAGTATTGATTTGAGTAAAGCACTGGCTTTACCAGGTGTAATAGAAGTACTTTCTCATGAAAACAGAACCAAACTGGCCTGGTTTGATTTGCAATATACCGATATGGATGCCCCTCCGGGAACTGTTTTTAAGCCTTTTTATGATGAAAACATTTTATACAACGGCCAGCCAATTGCCCTGGTGGTAGCGGAGAGTTTTGAAATGGCCCGCTATGCAGCCACACAAATCACTTTTGATTATAGTGAAGAACCTTTTCAAACCTGCCTGGATCATCATCTTGATTCGTCCAGGGTTGCTAAAAAAGGTTTTGCGACAGCTTTAAAACCACCTCCACCGCCGCCAACTGGTGATTTTGAAAAAGCCTATCAAAATGCTGCTGTAAAAGTTGAAACTGAATATCGTCATGGCACCGAACACCATAACCCAATAGAATTGTTTGCAACCACTACTATTTATCAAGGCGATGGTAAGTTAACCATATATGATAAAACACAGGGTACGATTAATAATCAGCTTTATGTAGCCAATATATTTGGACTTAAATACAAAAATGTACAGGTATTAGCTCCATTTGTAGGAGGTGGATTTGGCTCAGGCCTTCGCCCGCAATACCAGCTGTTTTTATGTGTGATGGCCGCCCTGCATCTTAAAAGGAATGTTCGGGTGGTATTGGATCGGAAACAAATGTTTTCATTTACCCACCGCCCGCCAACCGTACAAAACCTGCGCTTTGCAACCGATACCGATGGCAAACTTATGGCGATGAACCATTCTTCAAAAAGTGAAACTTCTTCATTTGAAGATTACTTCGAACCCATAGCCTCCTGGAGCCATAGGCTTTACCCGGCCCCGAATACTTTATTTGAACAAGAACTCGTTCCGCTGGATGTTTATACCCCAATGGATATGCGGGCACCCGGAGGAAGTACAGCCTTGCATGCTATTGAGTGCACCATGGATGAACTGGCCTACAAACTGGATATTGATCCGCTGGAATTTCGGTTAATCAATTACACGGAAATGGATCCATCAGCAGAAAAACCCTACACCAGTAAAGCCCTGAAAGCGTGTTATCTGGAAGCTGCAGAGAAATTTGGTTGGGAAAAGCGGACACCCAAACCCAGAAGTATGGAACGTGGCAATAAACTGGTTGGTTATGGAATGGCTACCGGAATTTGGGATGCCTTTCAGTTTCCTTCTCGTGTGGAAGCCATGATAACGGCAGATGGAAAAATGATTCTCAATAATGCGGTAACGGACATCGGCACCGGAACATTTACAGTGATGACACAAATTGCAGCCGATGAACTTGGACTTCCGATGGAGGATGTAGATTTCCGCTATGGAGATAGCAAAAAACCATTTTCCATGTTTCAGGGTGGCTCAGCAATGACCTCTTCAACTGGTGTCGCCATTGTTGTAGCCGCAAAAGAGCTTAGAAAAAAGTTACTAAAAAAAGCCAGGGAAATAACTGATTCTCCATTCAAAAAAGTGGAAGATAACGAGGTTACTTTCAAAAATGGTACAATTGCCTTGAAACATGATCCAAATGTTGCGGTATCATTTAAAGAGATTATTGCTTTTAATAAAGGTAAAACCATTAAAACCACCAATATGGGAAAGCCGCATATGCTGAAACTCAAAAAATACAGCATGGCTACACATAGCGCCTCTTTTGTAGAGGTTGAGGTAGATAAAGATCTGGGTACAGTGACCGTGACCAGAGCAGTTACTGCGGTTGCGGCAGGAAAAATTATCAATCCTAAAACAGCTAAAAGTCAGATTTATGGATCGATGGTTTGGGGAATTAGCAAAGCGCTCCATGAAGAAACCATTATGGATGAAAAGCTGGGGAAATACATCAATGCCAATTTGGGTGAGTATCATATTCCTGTTCATGCAGATATCCGTCAGCTTGATGTGATTTTTGCAGAAGAAAATGATGAGCTAATTAATGAACTTGGCGTAAAAGGCGTTGGTGAAATTGGACTTGTAGGTATGCCTGCTGCCATTTCGAATGCCATTTATCATGCAACAGGAAAGCGTATCAATAAATTACCTATTCATTTTGATGAGTTATTATAAGTGCTATCATATGCATGCTCACAACAACAACTTTTAGAAATGAGCATTAAAAAGTATTGGATAATGGCAACTTTTTGCCTGATTGCATTTCATACAGCCGCCCAAACTGAAAATACAGGGTGGCTGTTTATTTCGCACAGTCAGAAAATTAATCAGAAATTTGATGTCCTTGCCGATCTACAGTTTCGGTCGTCAGATCAGTTAAGTGATTTTTCAGCATTGCTCCTGCGGACTGCCTTAAATTACAATTTCAATAAACACCATGCTGTTGCTGTTGGCTATGCCTTTTTAGGTAAATGGGAAAAGGATGATTTCGGTCTCAAAACGTTAAACCCTGAAAATCGAATTTATCAGCAATACCTATTCAATACCGACATTGGCCGTACAGAATGGAGTTTGAGATTTCGGTTGGAACAGCGATTGATCACAGCAGAAAAGCAAACCAATTTTTCACAACGTGCCAGATTTTTTGCGGCTGCACAGATTCCAATTGTGGCTAATGAAGAATTTAGCAGAGGCCTTTATACCGCCGTTCAAAATGAACTTTTTCTAAACGTTATCAATAAAAATAATGTAAATGGCAGTGTATTCGATCAGAATCGTAGTTCTATCTCTTTAGGTTATCGGTGGAGCAAAAAAATAGATACAGAATTTGGATATCTATTCTGGACACAAAAGGAAGAGGAAGATTATGCAAAAACTAATGTTTGGCAGTTAATGATCACCACCAGTTTCTAATTTATTTTAGCTAATCAATTTTCCAGGCTGAATAATGCCGAAGAGGAATAGAACACTTCATCATGGTGTGTAACAACCAATACAGTTGTACCCTGAACTAAAAATAAGTCATGCAGTTTCTCCATTAATTTAACTTTCAGTTCTTTATCAAGCGCAGAAAACGATTCATCCATTAACAGCAACACAGGTTTTGTAGATAAGGCCCTTAAAATAGCGAGCCTTTGCTGTTGTCCACCAGATAGTTGATGGGGTAAATGTTGACGAAAATTCTCCATTTCACCCAAATGGAGTAACTCATTGATATAGTTCTCATCATTGCTACCATAGGCTAAATGTGCTTCCGCCGTCATATTTGGAAACAAAGCATAATCCTGGAAAACAAAACCCACCTTTCTGTCCTGAATCTTTTTAGAAAATTTCTTTTCCCCATCAAACCAAGTGTCGCCATTAAATTTAATCGTTCCTACTTCCGGTGTAATCAATCCGGCAATAATCTTAAGTAATGTTGTTTTTCCAATACCAGATGGTCCGGTAATCCGCGTGATCTTCCCCATCTCGAATTGAGTTTTCACCCTTAAATCTTCCCAGCCTCTATAGGTTTTAATCCGTTTTGTGATGTCAACTTCTATCATTCGAATGGATTTTTAACTGCTTTTTTATTAAAGATGAACACGGCCAGTACAATAGCAAAGGTAATGGCAAAAAGAATGAATGCATACTGATTAGCAGCATGGTAATCCATGGTTTCTACCGCATCATAAATGGCAATCGAAGCCACTTTGGTTACTCCCGGAATATTACCGCCAATCATTAATACCACTCCAAATTCACCCAAGGTATGGGCAAATGTAAGTACCGCAGCCGTATAAACGGAAGCTTTTATATTAGGGAGCAAAACGTAGATAAATGTTTGCCACCTGCTTTTACCCATTGTATAAGAAGCTTGTGCCAGCGTTTTAGGCAAATGTCCAAAGGCTGATTTTACCGGACTAATCATAAAAGGGAGGCTATAAATAATGGAAGCCAAAACTAATCCTTCAAATGAAAAAACAAGTTGAAGGTTTAAGTGCTCATGCAGCCATTTACCAAAACCATTGTTTGGACTAAACGCCAGAAGTAGATAAAATCCTAAAACAGAGGGTGGCAATACCAGGGGCATAGTAATTAAAGCCTCCAGGATAATTTTCGCCATGGTACTTTTACCAGAAAGCCAGTAGGCCACCGGAATTCCAATCAAAAGCAGTATTACTGTAGTAATGAGCGCAAGTTTGAGGCTGAGATAAATTGGTTCAAAATCCATTTAACCTTTCTTTACTATGGGTAAATGATAGCCACTTTTCCTGATAATTTGTTGTGCAGCAGAAGAAGAAAGATAATCAAAAAATTGAGTTGCTTCCTTAAGTTTTCCTTTTTTGGCATAAGCCAGTAAGATGGCACCTTGCTCAATTTCACCATAACTTCCAGCATCTACCCTGGCCCATTTCAATTTTGATTTATCGTTATGCTCATATAGAAAAGATTCTGTGGTAAAACCTAATTCTACCGCTCCCGTTTGGATATAGGTATTTACCTGCGAAATACTTTCCGCATAAACTAGGTTGGAGCTGATCTTATCTTTTAATTGATAATATTTCAGCGCCTCTTCTGCAGCTTTTCCATAGGGTGCAGTTTTTGGATTGGCAATGGCAATTCGTCTGGCTTTATTACCAGATAGTATTTTAGGCCAGTTCTTTAAATCAAGATTGGTTTTGCCGCAAATAATCAAACTGCCCAATGCATAAATTTTTGGGGGTTGCAATCCGAATTGTTTCGCATACAATTTTTGTGGAAACTCAGTATCTGCTGAAAGAAAAACATCATAGGGTGCGCCATTCATAATTTGGGTTGTCAGTTTCCCTGATGCACCCACTATTGCCTCAGATTTTATTCCGGTTTTCCGCTCAAAATCTTTCTGTAGTCTTTTAATCAGTTGCTGCGCATTTGCCGCAACAGCAATCCGCAAAACCTGTGCAGAAAGCTGTGCATTACCGGCTAAGCAAAATAATAGCGTTAAAATTAAAATTCTAAATGTAGGTTTTTTTTTCATGAATGAAAATAAGTGATGCCAATTTCAAATGGCTAATTTAGCTAAATTAACAGGTAATTGGCTAGAGGGTTTTGGTGATGATCAAAAAAGCATTTAGCGTGTTGCTTATTTAAAATTCAAATTCCGCTGAAAAATAAAAACATTGACGCTAAACATTGTTTTAATTAAATAGCAAATAACCGATTTCAAAACATAGTGGTTACATTGCTTCATTTGAAAATCGCCCAATGAAAGAAATTGCAGACATTATAAAAGCACATGCCCAGGCCAGGAAAGATGGAAAAAAAACAGCTTTGGCAACCGTGGTCAAAGTGGAGGGATCATCTTATCGCAGACCCGGCGCCCGAATGCTGATTACGGAAGATGGCATCTTAACGGGAGCCATTAGTGGTGGCTGCCTGGAAGGTGATGCTTTAAGAAAGGCATTAAGTGCTATCCATCAGCAGGAAAATAAGTTGGTCACTTATGATTCTATGGATGAGGATGATGCTAAATTTGGTGTACAGCTGGGATGCAATGGAATTGTTTACATTCTTTTCGAACCTATTTTTGATGACCAAGAGGTAAACCCAATTACCATTTTAGCTGAACTGGAAAGTAAACGCAAAAATGCAGCATTGGCCGTATTATTTTCTTTGGAAGGTAAAAAACAGATTGGTACATACATGTTGCTAAGGCAACATGATCAATTTAAAAATAAAGAAAATGACTACTTCCCCTCACTTTTTGATGATCTTCAAAAGGTTTTAGCAGAAAAAAAATCAACGTTTTTAGATTATAATGCAGGTAAAGAACTAATCACTGCATTTCTGGAATTTATAAGTCCACCTATTGCGCTAATTATTGCGGGTGCCGGCAATGATGCGCAACCACTCGCCAATATTGCAGATGTACTGGGCTGGAACGTCACTATAGCCGACGGACGACAAACCCATGCCACGAGTCAGCGCTTTCCTAAAGCCAATCAAATTTTAGTTACCAAACCGGGGCAACTTTTGCCGCAGATTACCATAGATGATCATACCGCTTTTGTATTAATGACCCACAATTACAATTACGACCTGGAGTTGTTACACCTCCTTCTGTTAACCAATGCGCCCTATATTGGTTCTTTAGGGCCTAAAAAGAAATTAATCAGAATGCTGGATGAACTCAACCTGAATACAGCTGAAAATCAATCCAGGGTACATGGTCCGATAGGGTTGGATATTGGTGCAGAAACAGCTGAAGAAATTGCCATTTCAATTATTGCAGAAATCAAGGCCGTTTTATCCGGTGCTTCAGCCGGTAGGTTGAAGGAAAAAATTGCGCCCATCCACGTTCATCATATTAGAACTAACTAATGGATACAGGTATTGTGATTCTGGCAGCAGGAAATTCTAGTCGTTTAGGCCAACCGAAACAGTTATTGGCGTTTAAGCAAACAACACTTATTGAGCACACTATCAAAGCAGCCTGGCAAGCAAATTTTCAACCGATCATTGTGGTACTGGGCGCTTATGCAAAGGAGATTCAGGAAAAACTGCCTGCTGAAGTTAATTTAGTAATTAACAATAACTGGTCAGCAGGAATGTCTTCCAGTATTACTGCCGGGGTAGCAGCACTCATTAAACAATCGCCAATGATCGAAAATATTATTATTGCGGTTTCAGATCAGGCATTTATCACCGCTGAAATCTTCCAAGCATTAAAGCAGAAACAAATCAGTACCAAAAAAGGTATCGTTGCTAGCACTTATGCCAAAACAACTGGTACACCTGTGCTGTTCAATAAACAATACTTCCCTCAACTTTTATCCTTAACTGGAAATAATGGTGCAAAATCAATGTTAAAATTACATGGTAATGATGTGGCAACTATTGCATTTGCGCTGGGTAATATTGATATTGATACCGAAACCGATTACGATAATTTAATTAAGCAATAATGATAGCAGATTCATTTGGAAGAGTTCATGATTACTTGCGGATATCTTTAACGGATAACTGCAACTTCCGCTGCTTTTATTGCATGCCAGAAGAAGAATACGATTTTACACCTGCTTCCAGATTGATGCAAACGGATGAAATTATCAAATTGGCTACCATATTTGTTAATCAGGGTGTAAAAAAGATCAGGCTTACTGGTGGTGAACCTCTGGTGAGGAAAGATGCTGCTGCCATTATTTCAGCATTAGGCAAACTCCCTGTTGAACTGGTTATCACCACTAACGGAACCCGGATCGCAGAAATGCTTCCGGTATTGAAAGAGGCCGGAATAAAAACCATTAATATTAGTTTGGATACACTTCAGGCAGAGAAATTTATGCTCATTACCCGTCGTGATGTTTTCCATCAGGTACGCAGCAATATTGAGTTACTATTACATGAAAAAATAACCGTCAAAATTAATATGGTGGTGATGAAAGGACTTAATGATAGCGAAATTAAAGATTTTATAGACTGGACGAAACACAATCCGATACAAATCAGGTTTATTGAATTTATGCCCTTTAGTGGCAACAAATGGACCAGCAATAAAATGTTTTCCCTGCAGGAAATTTTAACAACGGTTGAAAAAGATTTTACGGTATTACCTGTTGAAGGTGCTCCACATGATACAGCCAAACATTTTATGATTCCAGGCCATGAAGGTTCTTTCGCCATTATCAGTACCATGACGGCTCCCTTCTGTAGTACCTGCAATAGAATGCGACTAACCGCTGATGGAAAGTTGAAGAATTGCCTGTTCTCTAACGGTGAAACAGATTTACTAACGGCCCTGAGAAATGATGAAGATGTGCTTCCTTTAATTATGGCTTCCATTTGGGATAAAAAGAAAGCGCTCGGTGGTCAACTTGTTTCGCATTTTGAATCGTTAGATGCAGATGCTATTAAGAATCGAAGTATGATCACAATCGGAGGATAAAATGATTACGGTAGACCAGGCGAAACAAATTATTCGTGATAATATTACCCTTTTAGATCCGCGAGAAATCCCATTACAAGATACTTTAGGGCATGTTCTAGCTGCAGATATTTATGCCTTAGTTGATATTCCTGCATTCAGACAGTCATCTATGGATGGCTATGCAATAAAATTTGAGTCAGCATTAAAAACCTATACACTGGTTGGAGAAATGGCTGCCGGAACTACTCAATCCATCGCGATTGCTCACGGAGAAACCAGCCGGATTTTTACTGGTGCCCCATTACCCGAAGGTGCTGACACTGTAGTGATGCAGGAAAAAATTCAACTTTCTGCAAATCAAATTACTTTGGAAGACCCAAAAATTGCTAAAGGTTTAAATGTACGAGAAAAAGGTGCTGAAATTAAAGCCGGAGCATTAGCCATGCAGATTGGAAGTTTACTCACACCTGCTGCAATAGGCTTTCTGGCAGGAATAGGTATCAGTACCGTTGAAGTTTTTCCAATGCCCAAAGTAACCATTGTACTTACTGGAAATGAGTTACAGCAACCTGGAAAACCACTGGCATTTGGTCAGGTTTACGAATCTAATTCTTATTCCTTATCAGCAGCTTTAAAACTGGAAGGCATTCAGCACATTGAAGTGCTTTGGGTAAATGATAACCTGGAATCACTTATAGAAACACTGCATGTAGCACTAAATCAAAGTGATGTTGTGCTTTTAACCGGAGGCGTAAGTGTTGGTGATTATGATTTTGTAATTGCTGCTGCAGAAAAATGTGGGATAGCACAAAAATTTCATAAGATTAAACAAAAGCCAGGTAAACCCCTGTTTTTCGGCACGCAAAACCGTAAACTTGTTTTTGGGTTGCCCGGAAATCCGTCTTCTGTATTAAGTTGTTATTACAATTATGTTTTACCAGCCATTAAGCTTTTATCAAATTTACCAAACAGTGTTGCTGAAGTGGAAGCAGAACTGGAAACTGATTATGAAAAGCCACCTGGTTTAACCCACTTTTTAAAAGGAGTTTACGCAAATGGTAAAGCAAAGCCATTAAATGCGCAAGAGTCATTTCGTTTGAGTTCATTTGCGCATTCAAATTGTCTCATTCGTTTGAAGGAAGATCAGCAGCATTTTATGGCTGGAGAAAAAGTAACCGTACTATTGTTACCCCATAACTAACCCTAAACCAATATTTTTTTTTAAAAAAAATGATTAAATACCTATTTGCCATTTTATTTTTATTTGGCATGAAAAGCCAGGCACAAGAAAGCAAACAATTTACAATTGAAGGCGATGTAAAGCAAAAGCTAACCATCAATCTGGCATCACTTTCCACTTATAAAAAAGTTAGTATTGACAGCATAACCATTTTGAATCACCTCTTGCAGCGAAAAAGCAGTATTAAAAACATTAAAGGTGTACCTTTGAAAGAGATTTTAAGTCAGGTGGAGATTAACGAATCATCGCCTAAAAAATTAAGTGAATATTACCTGGTATGTTCTGCTACCGATAACTATAAAGTGGTTTTTTCATGGAATGAGGTTTTCAATACAAAATCGGAGAACAACATTTTAATTTTAACCGATTTCGTTGCTGATCCTGCGAAAGCGGAAAAGGGTAATATTGCCATGATTACGACGACTGATGTAGCAACAGGCAGAAGGTTTGTAAAAGGTCTGAATAAAATAAATATTCAAAAAGTAAATTGATATGAAATTAGAGATCATCAGTTTTGGTAAAATTTCTGAATTTATCCACCATCAGCAGGTGGAGATTTCAAATGTTACGAATACTGATCAGCTTAAAAGTTATCTGGAAACATCATTTCCTGAATTAGCGGACATGAAGTACAAACTGGCCGTCAATCAAAACATCATACAGTCCAATCAATCCCTTAAAAATCAAGATGTAGTGGCCATTATGCCGCCATTTTCTGGAGGTTAATACGTGATAGATCATGAACGTTACAGCAGGCAACTGGTTTTAAAAGGCTTTGGAGCTATAGCACAAAACAAACTTATCAATTCAAGCATACTGGTAGTTGGAGCAGGTGGTTTGGGCTGTCCGATAATACAGTATCTTGCCGCAGCCGGTATCGGCACAATCGGAATAGTGGATAATGACACCATTTCACTTTCCAATCTGCATAGGCAAATTCTTTTCACATCAGAAGACCTCGGCCAGCCTAAGGTAAAAGTTGCTGCTGAAAGATTGCGGTTAATGAATCCGGAAATTTCGATTGTAGAACATCCATTTCGGCTGAATAAAGGCAATATATTCAGCGTTATAGAACATTATGATATCGTGATCGATGGCACCGACAATTTCGATTCTAGATACCTCATTAACGATGCCTGTGCATTTCTCCAAAAGCCCTTAATTTTTGCAGCTGTATCTGGTTTTGAAGGCCAGCTGGCCATTTTTAATGTAAAAGATAAAAATAATATTGCAACCAATTACCGCGACATCTTCCCTATTCCGCCTGCACCTGGTGAAATTCAAAACTGCGCCGAGAATGGCATATTGGGTGTACTCCCTGGAATTATAGGTACAATGGCTGCAGCAGAAGCCATTAAACTGATTGCCGGAGTTGGCCAGCCGCTAATTAATACATTGCTTCATTACAATTTGCTCAACCAAACACAATACACTCTAAATATTTCTGTAGGTAATGATTATGTTTTACCCAAAAGCAAAGCTGACTTTTTATTAATGGAAGATAACCAATCGCATTTTATTGCACCTGCCTACGAAGAAATAGACCTTACGCAAATGCTACTGTTGAGGAAGCAAGATTTGGCCTTGTTAATTGATGTAAGGGAAAAACATGAATTTCCCATATTGGATCAGGATGTGTTTCTGCAAGTACCAATGTCTGAATTTAATACCTTTATGCAAAACAATATTGATGCAGAAAGCATTGTATTGCTTTGCCAGCATGGCATTAGAAGTGTTGCCGCTGCAGAATTGCTTCAGGAAAAATATGGCGATAAAAAGAAAATTTATAGCTTAAAGGGGGGCATTGCAAAATGGAGAAATCATTTTCTAAAAAGATAAAATGAGTGAAAAGAAAATAAAAAACATCTTTGTGAACGGGGCGATAAGCCCTTCGTTTATAGCTGAAAGCATTTCCAGGCATGCCACAAAAACGGCTATTGGTGGTCACAGCATTTTCATGGGGCAAATTCGAAGAGATGAAGTAAACGGTAAATTTGTAGCCGCTATTGATTATACTGCTTATGAAGAATTGGCGCTCACAAAAATGAACGAAATTAGGGAGGAGATTTTTATGAAGTATCCACTGAACTGCATGCACGTTTACCATAGTTTAGGATCGATAAATGCAGGAGAAATCTGTTTATTTGTATTCACTTCATCTGCTCACCGTAAACCTGCAATAGAAGCTTGTAATGAATTGGTAGAGCGAATTAAGGCTGAACTTCCGATTTGGGGTAAAGAAATATTTGAAGACGATACCCATCAGTGGAAAGAAAATATTTAATATGGTTAATATTACTAAAAAATCAAACTCCTTGCGGATTGCGGTGGCGAGTGCAACAGTAAAAGTTTCAAAACAGGAAACAATTGATGCCATTGTACAGAGAAAAATTCCTAAAGGTGATGTTTTTGAATTTGCACGTGCTGCAGGTTTATTTGGTGTAAAAAAAACCAGTGATGTTATTCCTGATTGTCATCCTTTACCCATTGAATTTACATCCATCACTTATGAAATTGTGGATTTAACGATTCTGATTAAAGTAGAAGTGCATACCATTTATAAAACCGGAGTGGAAGTTGAGGCCATGCATGGTGCTTCCGTTACGGCGTTAACAATGTATGACATGTTAAAACCTATCGACAAAGGTGTAGAAATACAAAATATCCGTTTACTTCAAAAGTCTGGTGGCAAATCAGATTTAAAACACTTAAAGTTTCCTGAAATCAAGGCTGCCGTTGTGGTGTGCTCAGATTCTGTTTTTGAAAAAACAGCCAAAGATTATTCTGGTAAGGCCATTATAAGCCGACTGGAACAATTTGGCATTGTTACAAAAGAATACACCATTGTACCTGATGAAGTTGAAGTGATCCAGAATACAACTGCGGAACTCGTGAGCAATGAGATTAATCTGCTGATTTTAACCGGAGGAACAGGCTTGTCACCACGAGACGTCACTCCTGAGGCCATCAGTCCACTCATTGAACGCAAAATTGATGGAATTATGGAAACCGCAAGAAACTACGGCCAGGATCGCATGCCTTATGCAATGCTATCCAGAGGTGTAGCTGGCTTTATTGGTGATACGCTAGTATTAACTTTCCCCGGATCTAAAAATGGTGTGGAAGAATATATGGATGCATTATTCCCACAAATCCTGCATCTTTTCAAAGTTAATAAAGGGCAAAAGCATTAAGAAAGTTATCTATAAAAAAGGCAGTATCATATTTATAAAAAATGATACTGCCTGCATTTATTAAATGATTTTTAATTCAATTTCATCTTCCTGGTTTCCACCATTCCTTTAAATTCATGATCTAACTTCTCATTCGTTTGATCAATCAATACTCTTGAAGCACCAGATGTACTACTCAATGTATTTTCCTTTAAAAATGAAGTAAAACTTCCCGTAGCCGAATAATTGAGGGCTTGCGCAAGTAAGCTTTCTGATGGATCACCAAAATCCTTCGTTAAATCGTCAGCAATATCCTTATCAACGATCATCCCATCAAAGTAATCACCAAAGTCTGCCTGATTTTTGGTCTGAAACTGAGGAATGTACAGATCATTCTTATCTATACGAATAGAAAAGAAACCTACAGGTTTTCCATAAGTTTTGCGACCAATTAATTTCACATCCATTACTGGCTTTAAATTATTAATTAATAATTCACTGGCAGAAGCCGTTCCACCAGTTACCAGAAAATACACTCTTGAGATCCCATTAAGCGATCCCCGCTTTTTAAAAAACTCCTGATTTCCTGCAGCTGCAATAGGCTTATAATCATAATCAAACATAGAATACAAACGCTTTACACCGTCTGAAGTGGTTTGGTAAAACTTTTGATTTTGAAGGATGGTAGCTTGTTTATCCTGCATGGTTTTGGTCCAATATGTAGTGTACATAATTTTCCCATTTTGTGCAGATGGTGCGATTAGATTGGTAAATGCTTCAGAGGTAGCAACAGAACCGCCCCCATTATACCGCAGATCAACAACCAGTTCCGTAATTCCGTCTGTTGCAAATTTACTGAACGCGGCATCAAGCAAAGGAACAGAGTTTGTAGTAAAACTATTAAATACCACGTAACCTATCTTTTTTGCCCCAACAATATAAGTATTGCTAAACAATATAGGGTTGATGTTGTACGAACCCCGGTTAATAACCAGATTTTGAATGCTTTGATCTGCCTTTGTGATGGTTAATGTAACCGAAGCATTATTTCCAAAAACGCCATCATTAATATTATCGATATCAGATTGGCTTGTTCTCAAAGTAGTCCGACCGTTAACTTTGGTGACAATATCTCCTCTTTTTAATCCTGCAACTGCTGCCGGAGAGGTTGCATAAACATATTTTACACGTAGGATGTTAGCCCCATCATAATTGACTGAAAATCCATAATCGCCACTTACCCCACCAAGTTCGCCGGCAACTGTACCATCATCAATGAAAGAATATTTATCCTTTCCACCCGTGCTGGGTAATGCCTTTAAAGCGGTTAAAACCTGCTCATTGCTGCTGTACTTTCTAGGATTGAAACCATCATAGGAAGGCATCCCGATATTCCAAAAATAGGTTTGCTTTGCATACAAGAAAATTGAATCTTTGGTTAACTCTGCCCGGTTGGTTGTGGGCGTTTGAAGGGTATTGGATTCAGTGGTTTGACTCGGCGATTCATCTACAGAGTTGTTTTTTTTACAAGAGGTGATTAACCCGAAGGACATCATCAGAAAACACAAAATATTTTTTTGCGAATAAACTTTTTTCAGCATACTTATTTGAAAATTTCTAGTGAGCTAATATACTGCAAATTAACAATTTTAGCCTGTTGCTCATCAAAATTATTTGCACCAATAACTAACACCTCATCAGCCAATAAATTATTGTCGTTTAGGATGTTCTGAAAAATTTCTGCCTTCTGTAGTTTCAATTCATCAGTGAAATAAACGGTGAGGTATTGCTCGAGTCCATTCCATTCTGTTTGCTTAATTTTGTTCAGTTGCTGTTCCGGATTACCGGCGGTTACAATAAAGATTTTTTTCCTGTTCACCACCAGTTCCTGCATCAAATTCAACATGGTTTGATACAATAATAATTTTAAAGGTAAACGGGCATTTTGATGTAGCAACTCGAAGTTATATCTGTATTTAGCGTCAATTCCAAATTGGGCAGCTGTTTTATTACAAAGTTCTTCAACTCCGTTTTGTTCAAACTCTGCCCGTAAAAAGGCTAAAGTAGCCCCCGCATCCTTTTGCTCGGTGTATTCTATAAATTGAGCAAACAGATAATATACCTGTAGCAGATAATCTTTTTCTGGAAACAAAACATCATCCAATTCAAAGAATACAGCTTCTTTGTTTTTTAAAATTGCTGCGATATCCATCATTTGCTAAACTGTAAAAAGTTTTAATTCATCATCAGGAGAGTTATAACCGAACACACCATTTAATTCATCTTCACGACGAATAAAAATTTCTCCCCCACTCGAATAAACACATTCACCATGAATAAATACGGCAAAGTTTTTAAAGGTATTTTTCTCATCAGAGCGGAAAAAATTAATTAACTCTGGTTGCGGCGTTAAAACCTGAATGCCATATTCCCCAAATAATACCGCAGACTTTGCCAGTGGCTCCACCTCATAATCATGCAACGGAATAATACTATCAATTGATTCTGTAATACAAAAATTGAGTAAAAGGTGTGCAATACTATCCTTATTAAGTAAACCTAGGGAAGTAAAAGCATAATTTTCAGTAATAACGCCTGGCACATCTCCATAATCTGCCAATAAAATAAAATGGCTAGGAAAAGCTTTTAAAAGCTTTAACGCTTTAGCACTGTTTCCGCCGGTGATCAGTATTTTCAAAATTTATAAGTAAGATTGAATTAATGAATGAATAAGTTAGTGAATTATTGAGTGAGTGAATGAATGAAAAAATGATTGCATGAATGGTAGAATTGTAAAATTGAACTTATTCTTCCAAATCCATAATTCAGTTGGTTTTATACAATTAATCCATCCTTCATGGTTACCACTCGATCACTGGTTTTCGCCAAATGTTCATTGTGGGTAACAATCACAAATGTTTGTTGAAAATTATCCCTCAAACTCACAAAAAGCTGATGCAAGGCTGATGCATTTTCAGAGTCCAGATTTCCAGAGGGTTCATCAGCCAGAATAATAGATGGATTGTTAATCAAAGCCCGGGCAATTGCAATACGCTGTTGTTCACCACCAGATAGTTGATTAGGCTTGTGATTGGCCCTATTTTTAAGACCAAATAAATCCAACAATTCCAAGGCCCTTGTTTCTGCCTGTTTTTTATTGGTTTTGGCAATAAATGCCGGAATGCAAATATTCTCAATGGCGCTAAACTCTGGTAACAAGTGATGAAATTGAAACACAAAACCAATATTCTGATTTCTAAACGTGCTCAGTAAATCGCCATGAAGTTTGCTAATCACCGATCCTTTTAATTCTACATCACCCTCATCTGGTTTATCTAATGTACCTAAAATATGCAGCAATGTACTTTTGCCGGCACCAGATGGCCCTATGATGCTCACAATCTCTCCTTTTTGTACTTCAAAATTTACCCCTTTAAGGATTTGAAGATTCCCATATGACTTTTTTACTCCGGTGGCTTTTAGCATGCCGTAAAAATAGTTAAAAGTTGCAAATGTTAAGGAATGTTTTAAAGGAAAGACTAGAGACTAAAGCGGAAAGATTAAAGCTGAAAGACCAAAGCGGAAAGACTAAAGCTGAAAGACCAAAGCAGAAAGACTAAAGCTGAAAGACCAAAGCGGAAAGACTAAAGCAGATAGACTAAAGCTGAAAGATCAAAGTTGAAAGATTAAAGCTACAAGGCTAAAGCTGAAGACCAAATTCTTTTAATACCTCAATCTGGAAAAAAATAAATTTTGCAATTATCAATTTCTTAATTAACTTTGAAAAACAAAGCACTTTCGAAATGAGCAATCAAGAAGAACAACTTAATACCCTTAAGGATATCAGACAAATGATGGACAGGTCATCCCGTTTTATTTCTTTGAGTGGCTTATCTGGCGTTTTTGCAGGAGGAATAGCCATAATTGGCGCTTATTTTGCACATGAAGAAATAGAAAAATTCTTTGCCAAAAGAGGTTACAGTTATGGTGTGGAAGGCGAAATGGACTTGGAATTTAACTTAATCAAACTCGGATTAATTGTATTGTTTGTGGCATTGGCTGGTGGTATTTTATTTACTTATAGAAAAAGTCAGCAAAATAACCTACCCATCTGGGATAAAACATCTAAAGCCTTATTATTTAATTTGATGATTCCCCTGATTGCCGGTGGTTTATTTATCATCGGTTTGCTGGTTAATCATCCGGATACCTACAGCATTATTGCCCCAACTTGTTTAATCTTTTATGGTCTTGCACTCATTAATGCAAGTAAATATACCCTTAGCGACATCCGGTATCTGGGTTATCTGGAAGTAATATTGGGTTTAATCTGCATGTTTTATGTTGGATATGGCTTATTCTTCTGGGCATTTGGATTTGGTGTACTCCACATTATTTATGGCCTGGTGATGTATTTTAAATACGAAAGAGGCGCTTAAGATGAAAAATCCGATAGCAGATTTAAATAAAATTTTCGATAGCAGGATCAGACTGGGCGTAATGTCTATGCTTGTGGTAAACAATGAAATTAGTTTTAACGACCTGAAACAAATGCTAGAACTTACTGATGGTAATTTAGCTTCGCATTTGAATACTTTGGAGCAGGCTGAATTTATCAAGGTACACAAAGGTTTCATTGGTAGAAAAACCAGTACCACCTACTCCATCACGGTTTTAGGCAAACAAGCCTTTAAAGCACATTTGGATGCACTTGAAAAAATGATAAAAAAGCTATAAGCTATTTTTTTTGACTATTTACTTTGAAATACAAAGCACTTTTAAAAACGAAAAAACGTAATGGAACCACTGATTATAAGAATTGGAAAAAAGGCAGCCCTTACTCGGCCGCCATTGGGACATTTCTTCTGCTCGCTTTTCTAATCAGCAAGCAAAATTTATTGATAGCGATAGGTTTAAATTATGTAATGCTTGCTTTCATCATGAATACGATCATTTTACTAGCCTTAATTGCAGCACTTTTCTTACACACAGCACATTGGAAAAATATTGCGGTAACAATCATTTGTGTATTACTCAATATTCCGCTAAGCATATTATACCTAACCATAGTAATTAATTAAAATAACACCAGTTAATCACACAATTATGAAAAATGAATGACCCCGAAGCAGAGCTATCGGGGTATCGCATAATTTAAAGACTCAAGCTCAACTGATTTCTATTCAACATCTTGTAAGATGATTTATCCTCTCCCTGATTTTGAATATATTTCATAATAACTGTTTCATTTGCATATTGCCCAACAGTATTGACATAATAA
>NZ_JCKI01000008.1 GCF_000708265.2 Pedobacter sp. R20-19 | reverse complement strand
GTTATTATGTCAATACTGTTGGGCAATATGCAAATGAAACAGTTATTATGAAATATATTCAAAATCAGGGAGAGGATAAATCATCTTACAAGATGTTGAATAGAAATCAGTTGAGCTTGAGTCTTTAAATTATGCGATACCCCGATAGCTCTGCTTCGGGGTCATTCATTTAATAGCACCTTATCATAAGCCATAATCTGCAAATCCAAAACCTCATGGTGAATATGAGGTTTTGGATTTGCTACAATGATAAAAATCTGGAAGATTAGTCTGTAATAAATAAATCGTCGGTATCGTCTTCCAATGGAATATAAATTCTTTCCCATTCCTCACCTTCTATAATTTTCCAGGTATGTCCGATTCCTCTTGTGTCATTGGCAATTAAAATGATTCCGGGCTCAATGATAAAAGATTCTCCATTCGTTACGCCAAATTTTAATTTTCCTTTTAAGGTAATCACATATTGACGGCGAGGCGCGGGATGGGGAATACCTTCCAAACTTGAAACATCCGTTTTGGCGAAAAAATAACTGGCATTAATGTGTTGTTGTACTGGAATTTTTCCGCTTTCAAAAGTACAATCATCATTATCCAGATTGATCAATCTTATGGCTTTTAAATAATTATTGGTTTCGGCTTTTTGTAATGTCATCTTCAAATTATCTGATTAAAATTTAAGTGTGGTTTGTCCCTTCTGCGCTACTTCCCTTTCATGTTGCAAGAGCCATTGCTTTCTCCATAAACCACCTGCATAACCAACCAGTTTGCCATTGCTTCCAATAACCCTATGGCATGGAACCGCAATTGCAATGTTATTTTTACCATTGGCTGCGGCAATGGCTCGGATGGCCAATGGATGATGTTTAGAAAACTTCGCGTATGATGTAGTTTCTCCATAAGGGATTGCAATTAAGTTTTGCCAAACCTGTTGTTGAAAATCTGTACCTTTTTGCTTAATAGGGAAATCGAAATCCTTTAATTTACCTTTAAAATAATCTTCAAACTGTAAAGCTACTTTTGATGTCAATTCATTTTCTGTTAAGTCTCTAATATCCGTTTCAGTAAAGATAACGGCATGCACAAATTCATCATCGGCCAGGATGGTTAATTTGCCTATTGGCGATTCTATAACTGATGCATAGTGGTTTTCCATTATTTAAGCCCACAGATTTTGGTTTAAGTTGCTAAAGAATATGAATAATTATCAACTGTGAATCTGCAACTAAAAATTTAGACAAAATTACAACAATCCAACAATTAAAATATTCAATATTTATCAATAAAAGTATCTTTGCGGTTATGCAACTGGCCAAAGAGGTTAAATATTTGATACAAAAGGAAGTACTGTTAGAGTGGCGATCCAAATATACCATCAATGGCATATTGTTATATGTAGTTTCCACTATTTTTACCTGTTACCTATCTTTTGTAAGCCTTGGCGATAAGCTTGCCTGGAATGCATTGTTTTGGATCATTATACTTTTTGCTTCTATAAACGGTGTTTCCAAAAGCTTTCTGCAGGAAAGTAAAGGCCAGCAATTGTATAACTATATTCTGGCAAGTCCTGCAGCAATATTAATTTCTAAAACGGTGTATAATACCTTATTGATGTTGATTTTAACCACTATTGCATTGGGATTTTACACGATGGTTTTTGATACATTTACACCACCTGATTTATTGCTTTATTATGTGGCTGTAATGATGGGAAGTATCAGTTTTTCTACGGTTTTTACCATGGTTTCAGCCATTGCCAGTAAAGCGGGTAATGGGGGGATGCTCATGGCGATTCTCAGTTTTCCGATTATCATTCCTGTATTGATTCTTTTAATCAAACTGGCTAAAAATGCGGTAGATGGCTTGCCCTGGGAAAATAGTTATGATGAAATTGGCATGCTGTTGTTGGTAAATGTGCTTACCGTTGCCACCTCTTTATTGTTATTTCCTTACCTTTGGCGGGATTAAAATAGAATGAATGAATAATCAAATGATGGAATGATTGATTGCTACATGGCTAACATTCATTCATTCAAAACTCACTCATTAAAAATTAAGTTAAAAAATGAGAGAATGATTGAATTATAGAACAATTTAATTGCTCTTAACTAACATTCACTCATTCAGAACTCACTCATAAAAATTATAAAAAGATATGTATAAAACTTGGTGGAAAATATTAGGTTCGGTGCTCGTCATCTATACTGCAATTGCAGGTATATTGATGGGCGTACCGCGTTTGCCTATTATAAATGAATCGATTAGAAATTTGTATTTCCATGTACCCATGTGGTTTGCCATGATCGTTTTGTTCTCCATTTCAGTTTTTTACAGTATAAAATCTTTAAGTTCGAAAAGCGAAATCGATGATATTAAAGCAGTAGAAAGTGTTAATGCTGGTATTATCTTTGGGCTTTTAGGCTTGGTTACAGGTGCCATTTGGGCGAAATATACCTGGGGGCAATTCTGGAGTTTCGATCCTAAACAAAATTTTGCAGCCATTTCTGTATTGCTTTATTTCGCTTATCTCATTCTTCGTAATGCCATAGATGAAGAGCAAAAGCGAGCTAAAATTTCAGCCATTTATAACATTTTTGCCTTTCCAATGATGGTGGTTTTACTTTTTGTGCTACCACGTTTAAAAGATTCATTACACCCTGGTAACGGTGGTAATCCAGGTTTTAATAGCTATGATTTAGACAGCCGTATGCGCATGGTATTTTATCCTGCATGTTTAGGCTGGATTTTGATCGGTTACTGGATATACACTATCCGTTTTAGAATACGTTCCATAGAAACTAAACAACAACACAATTAACATGAAGAAGATATTTTTATCCCTGACATTGATGCTAACCGCAATACAATTATTTGCTCAGGATAATGGTGTGGAAATGGCAGATCGACTGCGCAGCGATGGTAAAATCTATGTAGTGGTTACCTGTATTGTGATCATTTTAGTCGGTTTATTGGCTTATCTTTTTTCCATTGATAAAAGATTAAAAAAAATAGAAAAAGAAAATACGGGTAAAAACTAAGTTTAAACAGTTTAAAGCTGTTTTTTTAGCCATTTGCAATTGGTGTTTGCTATACACTAAGTCTTTTTTCATTTGGATATATGCTGTTTTTTTAGGCAATTTTGCGGCATACTTAATTCATAAAAGATAAATAATGGCTAATCTAGCAGACGAGAACAAGTTCTTTGCAGATGTTTGTAAGAACTTTGACAGTGCGGCTCAATTCACCAATCACCCCGAAGGTTTATTGAACCAGATTAAAGCATGTAATAGTGTGTATCGTTTCCAATTTCCTATTCGCAGAGGAAACGGTTTTGAAGTAATTGATGCCTGGCGTGTAGAGCACTCGCATCATATGAGTCCAACCAAAGGTGGTATTCGTTATAGCGAGATGGTTAATGAGGATGAAGTGATGGCACTTGCAGCCTTGATGACATACAAATGTGCCATCGTAAATGTGCCATTCGGTGGCGCAAAAGGTGGTATCAAAATCAACACCAAACAATATAGTGTAGCTGAATTAGAAACCATCACCCGTCGTTACACAACCGAATTAATCAAAAAGAATTTTATTGGTCCTGGCATTGATGTTCCAGCTCCGGATTATGGATCTGGTGAGCGCGAAATGAGCTGGATTGCGGATACCTACATGACGATGAATCCGGGTCAGCTGGATGCTTTAGGTTGTGTAACAGGTAAACCAATTGCGTTACATGGTATTCGTGGCCGTAAAGAAGCTACCGGACGTGGAGTTGCTTATGCCGTTCGCGAATGTGTAGACGTTGCAGAAGATATGGCAAAAATTGGTTTAAAAGCTGGTTTAGGTGATAAAAGAGTAGTTGTACAAGGTTTAGGTAATGTAGGTTATCATTCTGCCAAATTCCTTGCTGAGTTTGGTGCGACTATTGTTGGTTTGTGCGAGTACGAGGGTGCTATTTACAATGCAAACGGTTTAAATGTGGATGAGGTTTTTGCACACCGTAAAAACACAGGTTCCATTTTAGGCTTTCCAGGTGCTACAGATTTTAGAAATTCTATGGAAGGTTTAGAGCAGGAATGTGATATCATTGTACCTGCTGCTTTAGAAAATCAGTTTACTGAATTGAACATCCGTAACATTAAAGCAAAAATTATTGCTGAAGGTGCAAATGGCCCAACTACTCCAGAAGCTGAGGTGATTTTTACTGAAATGGGAGGGATCATTATCCCTGATATGTATTGTAATGCAGGTGGTGTTACGGTTTCTTATTTCGAGTGGTTAAAAAACCTTTCTCACGTAGCCTTCGGACGTATGGAAAACCGTTATGCGGCTAATTCTAACGCTAACCTGATTGCAACTTTAGAAAATTTAACAGGGAAAACCATTCTTCCTGAACACCGTTTAATGATTGTTAAAGGTGCTTCAGAAATGGAATTGGTAAACTCTGGTTTAGAAGATACCATGATTCATTCTTATCATGAAATTCGTGAAACCTTAAAAGTAAAACCTGGTACAGAAACGTTGAGAACAGCTGCCTTTGTTAATTCAATTGATAAAATTGCTGTTTCATACATGAACTTAGGCGTTTGGCCTTAATAAGGTTTAAAGCTAAAAGCTGAAAATCCTTGCAGATGTATCATTTGCAAGGATTTTTTATTTTGGAAATGTGTGGTTCTGTTTTTTGTAGCAGAGACTTATGAGAGATCGTCTTTGCAGCAAAGCACGAAGCAATCTCATTGCAAATAAAGACCCACATGAGAGATTGCCCGAATACTACTGATGAAGGATTAGAGCATATTTTCGCAAAGTATAAAAAGAAATACTACACTTACGAAGTAATACTCAATTCCTCGAGATCAAGTCTCCATTCTTCCTTCCTTATAATATCATCATCATAGTTTTTATTGCTTTTTAAATGATGTAGTTCATCCCGCTGAACCTGAATCAAAGCAAGTAAAATTTCTTTATAAGCTTTTAAATCCTGCTTATTTATTTCACCTTTTCTATATGCCTGAAGTGTATCTTTCTTTTCGTTTAAAGAATGTTGTAATTCAGCCTTTAAATTAACCATCAATTCATTGTGCGTACACTGGTATTGATAATCTGCCACTAATTTTTCCATTGAAAGATCAATTAACTTTAGCTTGATTTGGTTGGTTTGTTCCTGTTCAGAAAGTTTATGTTTAGGCTCTGGTATTTTCAATAACTTAATAAAAAAGGGAAGTGTTAATCCCTGTACCACCAGTGTAACAAAGATGACTACAAAAGTGATGAATAAGATCAGGTTCCTTAATGGGAAAGCTGTCTGGTCAGAAATCAAGACTGGAATAGAAAGTGCTGCCGCTAATGATACAACGCCCCTCATACCTGCATACACAATTACCAATGATGAGTGCCAGGTCAAATCCTGATAACGTACCCTGGTTCTTTTATTGAAAAAACTAGTAATTCTTGCTGTTGAAAATAGCCAGATAAAACGAACTACAAGTGCTAAAAAGCTGATGCCAAACCCATAACCTATTGCTTTTGTAATGGGGTAATCCGGACCTAAACCGCCAACAATGTCTGGTAATGCTAAACCAATCAGAATAAACACCACGCCATTGAGTAAAAAAATAAGTGCAGACCAAACCGAAACTGTTTTTATTCTGGAGTTAGAAGTGAGAATCACATGCGACTGGCTGGAAAGCAATAGCCCACCCGAAACGACAGCCATAACGCCAGAGGCTTCAAAATGCTCAGCAACGATATACATAAAATAGGGGGTGAGCATAGTAAGTACGGTATCGATGTTTTCGGTGGTTGGCAACCAGCGGTGAATGGCATAGAATATTCCACCTATGGCTACCCCAATTACGATACCCAATCCTGCAACAGAAACAAAGTTAACAGCTGCATCCTGTAAAATGAAAGTTCCGGTAGTTACTGTAGCTAGTGCAAATTTGAACACAATTAAACTAGATGCATCATTCACTAAACTTTCTCCTTCTAAAAGTGCGGTAACGGTTTTAGGCAATTTCATCCCTTTAAGTACAGCGGCGGCAGCAACAGCATCAGGTGGTGAAACGATACCGCCCAGTAAAAAGCCCAACGCTAAGGTAAACCCGGGGATAAAGGCCACAGATGCGTAAGCTACAGCTACTGATGTGATAAATACCAAACCAACTGCCATCAGGAAAATAGCACCCTTATATTCCCAGAATGCTTTCCATGAAGTAAACCAGGCTGCTTCGTAAAGCAGTGGTGGAAGAAATAGTAAGAATACGAGGTCTGGATCTATTTTGATATGGGGCATTCCTGGAATAAAGCCAATAAATAAACCCGCGAGAACTAAAAAAATGGGATATGAAATCTTAATTTTCTGGCCAATCATAACCAGAAGGGTTACCCCGAGCAATAAAACCAGGATGAGAATTAAATTATCGTGCAGCATGTAAAGGAGATATTAACCTAAATTTAATTAAATATAAAAGAAGTTGGAAAGTAAAAAAAGCAGGCGCATATTTAGAAGTTTTTGATCAGCTGATATAGCGCATTTACCTGCGTATTTATTAACGTGATTTTTCCATTCAATTTTATCTGTTTCGTGGCAATTGATGTTCCATTTAATTCCAGGTGTTTAAAAAGCTTTAAGTGTTGCCTTAAACCTGGAATACTTGAGGATGCATTTAATTTTACAAAATCAACGTTTAATGAAAAGAATTCATTCGCAGGGACTTTAATACTATCCCTTTTATTATTTTTTTTGGTTGTCAGTTGAAGCTGATTTTGATCTCCACCTACAAAAACTTTATAGAGCGGAAATACCGTGTTGCTTATTGTTCCACTATCCAGGTTGATTACCTGTTTTTCACTAAGATATTTGTTTAAAAGATTTTGATTTGCTTCGATGTTGAGTATAAGGTTAGGTACGCTACGTTTCTGTAAGGTTACTTTAGCTGTTTTTTCAAAATCATCATTGTATTCATAGGTAATAATAGAATCAGTTTGTGTTATGGTATTTGTCCATTCAAAATCAAGATAACCTTTGTAATATTTCAACAAGCTATCTCGTTCTAAAGTGCTGTTTTTAAGTTGTATTTTTTTATTTGGTGCTTTAACAAAATCAGCATTTAGCCAGGCCGTGGCCGTACTTTCCCTGTTGAACTTCTTATGCAAAGGTTTGCTAGCCGGAATAATTACCTGATTAGCCATAGCAGCCTCAATATTTATTTCTCCATGATTGAAATCAGTTGTGAAATTGTTTTCTTTATCAAAATAGGTAATATGATGGGTTGATTCTGTTATGGATTTAAATTTACCATTGCCTATTTTTTGAAAGTTTTTTTCCTTCAAAACATCTACAAGTACAGCATTAAAATCCCTTACTTCAGCAGAGATAACTACAGCAACACTGTTCATATCATAGCAAACCATTACATTCCTTAATCTTGATCCTGCGAAGGTAATTCCATCTTTTTTCTTCAGGATTTTAAACCCAAACTTGTCTTTAATAAAAGTCTCAAAATCGTTAAATTGCTTAATTTTAAAATGGGAAAATAGTGCCATTTCTGGTTGATCCTTAATCGTGTAAAAGTATATACTTGCAGGTATTTTTAATCCATGGTTAAAGTTGCCTTTGCTTATCTCTGGTTTTTTATTGGTGTCTGATTTCAAATAATATCCAATATTCAGAAGCATATTTGTGGCAAGACTTTTATAGATCTCATCAATACTAATTTTAATGATTGCAGTAGCTTCTTTTGGAACATAAATCTGATTGGCGTTATATTGCCTGTATTTAAACAAGCCAACAAAAAAAATAAGCAGCAATAAAAATATTGCTGCTGTTATTTTTAGAAATTTCTTCATAGAGAATGGTTCATTCGTTCATCTGTCATTCTTTTATTGGTTTCAGCCAACTAAAAACGCCATTGGTCTATTTTGCGGCATTTTCAATTAAAGTAAACAAATATCTCAAAGCGTTTTCATGTCCGTTAGGAATTTCAGCACTAATATCTGCTGAAACCAGGTTTCCTTTAATTGGGTTCGACTTCATATAAACGTTACCCATTTTGCCCAGTGTTTCATTAAACTTTTTTGCTGTTTCTTCAACACCTATTTCCTCATTTGGTACTTTACCAACCAGGTTCTTTGCATTAAATAAGAAACTAAAATTATTCTTGGTTAATAAAGCTTTATGCGTGTTGCTAATGCTTGCACGGAAACTGTTATCATTAATGCTTTGCATTTCGGTTAATGAATTTCCAAAAAACACAATGCCATCCTTAATCATGAAGTAAATATCTATCGGACTTTTCTTTTCTTCAATTTTATAGATGTTATTGCTCACACTAACCTTGTTTTTATTTATTCCGTATTTAATGAGCTTATTCATTAAACGCTGGTCTTCCGATGAAAACATAAAAAGAAAATCAGGAAGGGTTTCTTTTTTAGTTTTGGTTACCTCTGTTTGATTATAATCTTCATCGTAATCATATGTAGTGTAACTCACATCACGACTGTTTAGGCCATTAATTATAAATAAAGCATCGCCTTTTACTACTTTGCTTACGGCTTCTTCATCCAGTAGGAGTGAAAATAATTCTGAACCCAGTGCAATTTCTTCGTCCATTTTATTAGTGCCTAAAAATGAGCCATAGGTTTGTTGCATCAATTTCGGTAATTCCTCTAAGTAAGCTTTCGTATCAATGGCATATCCCATAAAGCCAATTGCCTTTTCACTATCTACATATTTCAGAAATTTTTTATTCAATTTCCTGTTCATGATTTTTTTGTACGAATCAGCCTGCTCTTTTGCTAATTCCAGACCTGTAGAAATGCGGAAGCTTTTTTTATCCATAAATAGTTTGGCAGTTAAACTTCCGTAACCCTTCATTACTCCAGCTTTACCATAGCTACCAAATGCAGGGGAGAGGGAATTATAAACATCCTGCAAGCTTGAAACCCAAACTTCTGCAATGGCATTTTTATCCAGACTTGCAGCATATGATTTATTACTTTCAATAGATTCGTAATTGCCATTGAAAATTTGATTTGCTTGAACAGTAATCCATTCAAGTGCCAGTTGTTTTTTCTTTGCTTCCTGTTCCGCTCGTTCCTGTTGATATTGATCATATTGGTCATCTGTAGCTGGAAGCGAAGCCATTCCAACTGAATCGGTTACTGCATATTCAGCTGAATCATATTCATTATGTTTAACCTTTTTTGGTGCTTTTTTAGATTTAACGCCCTTTTTTCTCTTTACCGATTTATTTTTAGCAGTGCTTTTCTTTGCTGTTTTTTTCTGCACTTTTTCTTTTAAAACAGGCGGTGCAATCACTTCTTCTACCATTGGCGCTTCTGTGGTGACATAGGTTGAGTCTGTTGCCGCCATGGTGCTATCAGCCATTGAAATTTCGTCTTGATAGCGAATATCTTTAATACCATAGCGTGCAGATTTTACTGAATCAGCAAAAAAAGAGCTATTGATGCTTCCTGTAACGAAGTACATCATGTTGTTGTTCCATTTGATTACGCTTGTGCTATCAGGTAAAATCATGGTTCTGATCTCGCCATCAACTTTAATTTTTTTCTCTTTATCTGTAATCAGGTTCTCAAATCGTGAGGCATCTTTAAGCGGAATCAGGAAGCAATTATAAGTAATGCTATCACTCAGCTGATTAAAATAATACATATTTTTCTCCAGGTTAATTCCAAAGTCTTCTACACTGGTGAAATTTTTATCAAGCGATTTTGAGGTCTCTGTTAATAGTTTTTTACCTACAAAAGATTCATTAAAATCTTTTACAAACATCAGTTTAAATACATTATCACCTTTTATAGTAGCCACAGTAAAGGCATTTGCGGGAATTTTTTTAACCAAATCCTGAGCATAAGTTAAACTGGAAAGGAATAGGAGGGAGAGTGCAAGGAGAAGTTTTTTCATTTATATAAATTTGTTTTCAAAGGTGAGCAACCTGTCATGATGATATATTTTCTTTTATGTAAAGAGTTTGAAATCATGGAGGTTTTTTAGATTATTTTAGGAGTTGTATTTGATTGGAAACGTTAACTTTTCCATTGATTAAGTTTATGATACTGCTTTTTAACATCACCGCCTTTTTTGATTTTGACAGGTTTGATGCCGGATTGGTTACATTTGTTACAGGAGACTCAAAACGATAGATACTGGTGTACATGGCACCATTAAAAACCGCTTTATCCTGATTTTTAAGTTTGTTAAATTCAGATTTTGCATTAGCCACCGGTTGGTACTTCCTTGAAAATACTTTAGTCGCTTTATTAAAACTATAGGAGGATGTATTGGTGGCTTTTATTTTTTGCTTGGCCAGGATGTTTTTAGTAATGTTATTGATGTTAGATACATCTTTAAAGGTAAAGCTGATGGTGGCAATGTAATTGGTGAAATTACTGCTGCTCTTTACGTTCGAAATTCCTTCACTTTTCTTTAGATAAGCAACGGCTTCTGCCAGTTCTGATTGGATCTTTTGCTTACTGGGAACCTTATATCCTTGAATACTATCCAGCAGCATTACAGATGCCACTTTAGTTTTACTCTGGCTAAGGTTAATGGTAAGTGTTACATCGCCAGTTCCGTTATTACGCATGTTTATTTCCTCTACAATTTCGAAACAGGAGCTTAATGCAGGAATCAATAGAACAAATAATAAAAGTTTATAGAACTGCCTGAGATTCATAGAAGTAATGATTTGGATTACCTGAAATTTAAAAATAACAATTATCTGATCGCCAAACATAAACATTTAACTGAATTTTATGAGCAACTATTCGAAGGTTAAAGATAATTTCAACTCCACATATTGTAATTAATATCATACCAAAATCATGATCGCCTGATAATTTCTAAGATTTTAAGTGATCTTATAATATCATCAGTTAATTGTCAATATAACGACACGAAAACGGTAAAAGAATGTTCGCTATGGCTATTTTTCTATCTTTGTTGCCAGCTTTTACTACAATAACACAACATGAAAAAAAGTGCAATCATTGGATTAATTACTATTGCAATTTCTGTGGGGATTCTTTTTAGCTTAAATGCCAATACAGATACTTACTCAAATTTTAAAGAGGCCGCTAGTTCTCAAAAAGAAGAACACGTAATGGGCTATTGGGAAAAATCTAAAGGGATGTATTATGATGCTGTTAAGGATGCCAATCATTTTGCTTTTCACATGAAAGATGAAAAAGGCGAAATCAGAGAAGTTGTTTACAATGGCACCAAGCCACAGGATTTCGAAAAATCAGAAAAATTGGTGTTAATTGGTAAAATGGATGGTGATAAATTTTACGCTTCAAAAATTCTAATGAAGTGTCCATCAAAGTATAATGATAACCTGGTCGAAATAAATCAGGATGGTAAGGTTAAAGAAGTGGGTAAGTACGGCGAGAAAAAATATAATTAATTTTAATGGATATTCAATTTGTAGGTGAGAACCTGCTGCCGGGTAAAATCGGACAGTTTTTTATTGTGCTGGCATTTAGTGCATCATTACTTTCAACCATATCATATTTCCTCGCTACCCGCTCTAAAGATTTAGCAGATCATTCCTGGCGCAATTTAGGAAGAATTGGATTCTTAATTAACTGGGCCAGTATCATTGGTATTGGAGCAACGTTGTTCTATCTGATTTTAGGTCACTACAATGAATATAGTTATGTTTATTGGCATTCATCTAAAGAATTACCTATTTATTATATTGTATCTGCCTTTTGGGAAGGTCAGGAGGGAAGTTTCTGGCTTTGGGCCTTTTGGCAATCTCTTTTAGGTGCATTGCTGATTTGGAAAGCCAAATCATGGGAGCGACCGGTAATGACAGTCGTAGCATTTTCACAAGTGTTTTTAACATCCATGCTATTGGGTGTCGAAATTTTAGGTGAGCGGATCGGAAGTTCGCCATTTATCCTTTTAAGAGATTCTCTTGATTTGAAAGCAATGGCTCCTGTGGTTTTCGCCAATCCAGAGAATTTTGCCAATTATTTAAAATTTATTACCGATGGAAGAGGATTAAATCCATTGCTTCAAAACTATTGGATGGTGATTCACCCGCCAACGCTGTTTTTAGGTTTTGCGAGTATGGTGGTTCCTTTTGCTTATGGTATTGCTGCCCTTTGGCAAAAAAGATATAAAGAATGGATTAAGCCTGCAATGCCATGGACGCTTTTTGCTGTCATGATTTTAGGAACAGGTATCATCATGGGTTCATTTTGGGCTTATGAAGCTTTAAACTTTGGTGGTTTCTGGGCTTGGGATCCGGTAGAAAATGCCTCTATAATTCCTTGGCTAACGCTGATAGGTGCAGTACACGTAATGATCGCCTATAAAAATACTGGTCATGCTTATTTCACTGCTATTGCATTAGTATTCTTAAGTTTCTTATTGGTGCTTTATGCATCGTTCTTAACTAGAAGTGGGATTTTAGGTGATACCTCTGTTCACTCATTTACAGACATGGGCATGTTTGGTCACCTAATTCTTTATAATGTGGTATTTGCAGTAATTGCGATAGCCCTTATTATAGTGAGGTGGAAAGAATTACCCATCACTACTAAAGATGAAGAGACCTATTCTAGAGAATTCTGGATGTTTATTGGTGCCTTAGTGGTTACTGTTGCCTGTATTCAGATCATTTTCTCTACTTCAGTTCCCGTATTTAATAAGGCTTTCGGAACCAATTTTTCTCCGCCAATTGATGCAGTGAAATACTATAATCAATGGCAGGCACCATTTGCCGTACTCATTACGTTAATTTCTGGCTTTTCTCAATATTTAAAATATAAACGGACTGATCCACGTAAGTTCTATAGCAGCCTGGTTTCGGCTATTTTATTTTCATTGGTGTTAACTGCAGGTTTGGTTTGGGTAGCAGACATCTACACCAACACCATGTATATTCTGATCACCTTTAGCTGTTTATTTGCAGTATTGTCTAATTCGGCAATCTTGTATCAGGCATTTGGTGGTAAAGCTAAACTTGCTGGTTCAGCTGTGGCACACATCGGTTTTGCCTTTTTAATTTTAGGGGCATTAATTTCTGCAGCAACCAATAAGCCACTGTCTATCAATGCCAATAATTTTATTCCGGTAAAAGACTTTGAAAAAACAGAGAAGCCAGGTGAAAACATCATGTTATACAAAAACGAGCCCAAAGAAATGGGCAAGTACACGGTAACTTATGTGAGTGATACTACCCAGGCACCAAATACGATTTATACCCTTAATTTTAAAGTTTTAGATAAAGAAACAGGAAAGGTTAAAGAAGATTTTAATTTACATCCTCACGTACAGGATAATGAAAAAATGGGATTAATTGCTTCACCTGATACCAAACATTATTTAACTTATGATGTGTACACACACATTACAAGTGCTGCAATCAAGCAGTCTAATCATGCCGATCATGAAGGTCATTCTGATGATGAAAACTATAAGGAACCAAGAATTGTAAAAGTTTCTGTTGGTGATACCATCCATACCTCTAGTGGTATAGTTACCGTAAAAGCTTTAAATAATAAACCAGTGGCTAAAGACCTGGTATTGGCACAGGGAGATTATGCTGTAGGTTTGCCTTTAGAAATTAATTCTGCTGGAAAAATTTATACCGCAGAGCCGATGTTCTTAATCAAAGGGAACAATACTTTCGATTTTGCACGTAAAGTAGAGGGTTTAGATCTTAAATTCCGTTTCTCTAAAGTTTTACCTGACGAGAAAAAGGTAGAATTACAGATTTTTGAAAAACCTCAGCAAGCCAAGGATTGGGTAGTATTTAAAGCGATTGAATTTCCATTTATTAATTTATACTGGGCGGGTACCATTGTAATGGTGATTGGGTTTCTGCTTTCCATTTTCAGAAGAAGAAAAGAAGCGAAAATCGCATAAATCATGAAGATTGTTTTATTAGGTTCGGGAAATGTAGCGACTCATCTTGCCCAGGCATTAAAAAGCAAGGATGAAGAGATTGTTCAGATTTATAGCCAGCGCCTGAATCATGCTCAATTATTAGCTGATTTTATTCAATGTGAATCTGTCAATGATTTAAAGGCGATTAAAACGGATGCTGATTTATACATTATAGCAGTTAAAGATGATGCCATTGAAAGTATTGCTGATCAATTAAGGACTGTAAATGGGCTTGTCGTTCATACCTCTGGCACAACAGATATTCAGGCATTATCTTCGAAAGTTAAACGTGCAGGCGTTTTATATCCTTTACAAACTTTCTCTAAAACAAAGGCAGTTTCTTTTGAAGAGATTCCGTTATGTATTGAAGCTACAAATGCATCTGATTTAAGCGTTTTACAAAACCTGGCTTCAAAATTAAGCCAAAAGGTACATCATTTGGGTGGAGAGAAAAGAAAGTTATTACATCTCGCAGCCGTGTTTGCCTGTAATTTTACCAACCATATGTATACATTGGCTCATCAGTTGCTTCAGCAAAACGATTTGGATTTCGAAATCATCAGACCGTTAATTAAAGAAACTGCTGATAAAGTGATGGTTAATTTGCCTGAGAAAGTGCAAACTGGTCCGGCAGTAAGAGCAGATGAAACTACATTAAACAAGCATTTTAGCATGTTAAACAATATGCCAGAATTGCAGCACATTTATCAAACTTTAAGCGATAGCATAAAATTAATGCTTAAATAGCATATTTACCGCTTTAGCTTACTATTTTTGCAATATAATTATGAGCATTTTTAAACTAAAAATAAATTTTGAAGAAGCTGATCACGAGTCTATAGAATTGCCTATAGCTGCGGGGGAATCAGTTTTAGATGTTTGTCTGGATCATGGAATTGACCTTCAGCACAATTGCGGAGGCGTTTGCGGATGCAGTACCTGCCATGTTTACGTAACAAAGGGTATGGATAATATTGAGGAAATTTCTGATAAAGAAGAAGATTTCATCGATAGAGCCGTTCGCCCTAAAATTACTTCCCGTCTGGGTTGCCAGTGCGTAGTCATCAATGGAGATATTGAAGTAACCATTCCAGATCAATCTGGCTTTATGGGACATTAGATTAGTCTGAGTCAATAGTCGTTAGTCTCGAGTCTGCAGAATTCTTTTGAAAATGATGAAGCTATAGATGCAATACTCCAGACCTATAACTCGTAACTCTAAACTTTTAACTTTCAACCCTTAACTTTTAACCTTAAAACAACATGAACAACGATAAATTTGCCTTACCTTTTTACTGGAATGATTATGAAGATATTGCCATGTCTTTATATGAAAAATTTGGCGACGATTTTTCTGAAGCGAAAATCTATCGCATTCGTTTTACCGAGCTTTTAGAATGGGTTTTGGAATTGCCAAACTTTAAAGGAACCCGTGAAGAAAGCAGCGAAGGACATTTAGAGCAAATTCAATCTGCCTGGGTTTACGAATGGAGAGATAATCAAAATTAAGTTACCAGTTACCAGTTGAAGGTTTAGGCCTAGACCTTCAACTCGTAACCCATAATCTGTAACTGAAATGTTTCTCCAAAAATTAAAAGAAATTACCACCTTCATCTTTGATGTTGATGGCGTATTAACCGATGGATCTGTGCAGGTAACAGATAGCGGTGAATCCCTGCGTACTTTCAATATTAAAGATGGCTATGCCATGCAACTCGCAGTAAAGAAGGGTTATAATTTTTGCATTATATCTGGCGGAGATGGTATTGCCATGAGGAAGCGTTTTTTCAATTTGGGCATTACCGATATCTTTTTGAGTGCTGGCGATAAAGTTTCCGTATTCAATCAATACCTGAAAAGTAAAAATATCACTGCTGGAGAGGTGCTTTATATGGGTGATGACATTCCTGATTTAAAAGTGATGCGGCTGGTTGGCCTTCCAACTTGTCCTGCTGATGCGGTAGAGGAAATTAAGGCCCTTTCAACATTCATTTCGCCTTATAATGGCGGTAAAACTGCCGCACGTGATATTATAGAAAAAGTAATGAAAGTACAGGGCAAATGGTTTGATGAAAATCCAAATGCCGCTGATTCTGGTAGGTAAATACCATCATTAGGGTAAACCTATCCTTGCGAACTGAAGGGCTGGGCTTAATGATGGCGTGAAGCAATCTTCCTTTGTTAAATAGATTGCTTCCCCTAAAGTTCGGGGCAGGCTGTCGTTCCTCCTCTCAATGACGAAAATTTAATCTAATCCATTGTCTGTGGCAGAATTGCACTTAAAAGATTGATCTGTTTTATTTGCAACATTGAAGTTACATCCTTCGATTAAACTTTGATCCCTGTCAATACTCCAACCTGTATAAACTTCAAAAAACAACGAGATGAAAAAATTATTGATGATCTGTGGATTAATGCTGGGGATAGCTGGTTTTGCTCAGGCCCAACAAGGTGGTGGCCAGGGTAGAGGTGTGATGATGATGAAACCTGAAGAGCGGGTAAAACAATTAGATGAAAAATTAAAGCTTAGTGATGACCAGAAAACAAAGCTAACCACTGTTTTTACGGAGCAGGCTGAGGCCATGAAGAAAATGCGTGAAGAAATGCAAGGAGCTGATCGCGATGCAATGAGAGAGAAGATGCAGAAATTTCGTGCTGATAACGATACCAAAGTTTCGGCGGTATTAACAGATGATCAGAAAAAAACTTATGAGGCCTGGCAGAAAGAGCAGCGTGCTGAAATGCAAAAACGCATGCAGGGTGGAAGTAATTAATCTGTTAAAAACATTTAATAATAAAAGCGGCTTTTAGTCGCTTTTATTATTTTAGCAGAAAAATAAGCTATGGCAATTACATTTCCACCCCTTATACTCGCATCAAAATCTCCACGCAGGCAACAGCTTCTAACCTTAATGGGCTTAAACTTTGAAGTCTTACTTAAAGATGTAGATGAAAGCTATCCAGAAGGCTTAGAACCAGCCGAAATTGCAGTGTATATTGCAGCGCAGAAAGCAAAAGCCTTTGATGCTGCTGAAGAAGTTGTGATTACTGCTGATACCATTGTGGCCTTAAATGGCGAAATTTTGGGTAAACCAACAGATCGTGCACATGCTCAGGAAATGCTGGCTAAGTTATCAGGAAGCAAACATGAAGTTTATACCGGTGTAACTTTAGTTCAGGGCGATAAGGTATATTCTTTTTATGACCGGACTGAAGTTTATTGTAAACCAGTTACCAGTGAAGAAATTGATTTTTATATTGATCACTATCAACCTTATGATAAAGCAGGAAGTTATGGTGTGCAGGACTGGTGGGGATTAGTTGTGGTACAGCGAATTGAAGGTTCTTACACCAATATAATGGGTTTGCCTACTGAAAAATTATATCAAGAACTCCAAAACTTCTTAGGTTTATAAATGCTAATCCTTTATTTGAATAAAAATTAAATTATCAAATTAAACCTACTCATTTTTTATTTTGTTGACTCAGCCACTACATCGCTTTTATGGTTAACAGCATAAGATAAGGCTGTTTTAACAAAATCATTTAAGGTCATTTTGTATTGTGATGCAGAAAGCGCAACTTGTTTATGCAGACTTGAAGGTACCCTAACATTAAACACGCCTTTATAAGTTTTGTCTGGCGATTTGCCTAATGCTTGACAGGTTTCCAAATAATCTTCAATAGCTTCCGCAAAGCTAGCTTTAAGTTCGCTAACTGATGAACCTTCAAAAGTAAGGAGATCATTTATGCCCACAACTTTGCCGAAAAAGACTTCGTCGTCAGCACTATAATGAACAGTTGCGGTATAATCTTTATATTTTAAATTATCGATCATTTTTAAAGTTTCCCTTTTTCTTTTAGATATTCCAATACTTGTTCAATTAAATAATATTTTACAATAGGCTTTGGATGAGGCTTGTGTAAACTTATAATGTCTTTATTTTTATCAGTAAATTTTCTTCTGGAACCACTTGTTTTTCCTGTTGGCAATTCTTCGAAACCATAAAATCTAAGTACTATAATTAATTCTTCCCAAGTTAAATCTTTAGGTTTTGATAAGAATCTGGCAATAAGCTTTTCTATTTTGCTCAATATTGTAACTAAATTATAGTTACAAATATCTGTATTATTTTTCTAATTGCAAAACGATTAAATCATTTTAAATAACTTATGGAATCCTGATTTCTTTTTCATCATGTTTACAAATCAATCAACATGAAAAACTCAACAGCACAAGTTACCATTGCAGAACACTGTACTCAGAATTGGGACAAGATGGAAAAAAGATCAGATTTCGGTTTCTGTACAGCTTGTTCAAAAAACGTGATCGACTTTACAAATTATACCAATGCAGAAATTATTTCTGTATTAACTCAGGCCAGCACTTCGATATGTGGTCGTTTAACGGTTACACAACTTAATCAGTTAAATCATTATTTATTAGTTAAGCCAGCAAATAGAAACTGGATGAAATACTTAGGTGTATTGGCCATTGGTGTATCAATTTTTGCTCAAGATGCCAGTGCTGCTCTTCCACTTGTGGCTACTGAAATTGTAGTACAGACTGCAGGTAAAAAAGATGATAAAAAGCCAAATACTGTGAACAGGATATCAGGAGTAGTTTTAGGTTTAGATAAAAAGCCAATGTCTGGAATTCGTGTGGTTATTTTGAATACCAAATATCATGCAATAACAGATGAAGAGGGTAGATATGAATTCATTTTTAAATATGGTTTAGATCTTAAAAGCAATGTGCTTTCTGTAGAGAGCGCACGCTTTTCTGCGACAATGACACTTGATTACAATAAGGTTAAACAAAATGATTTAACGTTACAACAAGCTTCAATCATTATGGGAAAGGTAATTATGCCAGCTAAAAAATTAACCCTTAAATAAATGCTATTGCAAGAATCCCAAATTTCAAATCGTAAGTAGATAGTTTAAGCTGGTTAATTTTAAGTCTGCCCAGAACATAATTGGTGATTAATGTGGCGATCACAATTAAATCTACACGTAACGGAATGATACCCGGCATTTCTACCCGCTGTTGATGCGTAGAGTTAATCAACTTAATAGAGAGGTTAATATATTCATCAAAATCGAACTGATAAGATTTGAGGGTATCTAAATTAATAACGGATTTTTTAGCGCTGCTCATCAGCTCGGCAAAGGTTTCAAAAGCACCCGCTGATCCGATTAGTGTTTTAGGTTGGTACTGCTTGCAGATTTCGAACAGATCAGTTAATTCATGTTGTATGTGAGTGAGGATGTTATTTTTATCTTCATCAGAAATAGGATCAGACTTAAAAAACTTTTGCATCAAGCGGGCGGCACCAATATTATAGCTTTTCTTCCAAATTAATTTTTCTGTATCACATAAGATGAACTCCACACTACCGCCACCAATATCCATAATTAAGGATAAATCATTTATCGCACCGCTTAATTTTACGCCTTTATAAATTAACAAAGCTTCTTCATCACCGGATAAAATGTCTATCTCTATTCCAACCTGTTCTTTTACGGAATGAACAAAATCTTTTCCATTGCCAGCGCTACGAACTGCTGATGTAGCCATGGCTTTTACTTTTTCTACGTAGAAATTTAGGATGGTTTCCTTAAAGTTTTTAAGACAGTTAATTCCCCTGTCAAAGGCCTCTGGAATAATGATGTTGTCATTGATACGGCCTTCGCCCAATTTAACCGGAACATTGGTTTTATAAAGCACCTTAAAACTATGATCGCTGATTTCTGCAATCAGCAGGTGAAAGGTATTGGTGCCCATATCAATAACCGCTATACGCATATTTAATAAATTGTGTTGATATATGTACGCTTAACAACTTTTAATGGCAGCCTTAAAGTAAAGTTGTCAAAAACTGTACAAGTTAGAAAATACTTAAATTTAATTTCACACCAGATTTTTTAATCCATCAAATATGCTTTCAAAGAATGTAGAGATATTTAAACCTGAACTGTGATTGAAATACACAAAAACCAGAAATGCAATCACCACAAAAATGATGAGTTTTCTAAAAGCAAAGGCAATAATTACGAGTGCTATCGGAATAATGAATAGCCATAAACTATTGATGGTATATGGATTCAGGTCATTATCTTTTTTGTATACATATACGAGTTTGCTATGCGTACCAAAATCGTTTTGGTGTTTAATGTAAACAAAAGTAGATTTATCTATAGGCAGTGGCAATACCGCAATGCCATCATTAAATTTAAGAATTTGGGTAAAACCACTTACGCTAAAGGTATAGGTTCCATTAATGTTCTCATTCGGAACGTTAAGCGAATCGGCAGCTATTATGGCAAGCTTATTGTTTTTTATTAAATTTTCCTTCACCAGGAAATTGTTAATGGTTGCGGTTTGTGCAGAGCTGATCAAAGCAACTAAACAGAGCGAGCAAAATAAGATAAATTGTTTCATTCGATAGAACGTTTATTGTAAATTAAATAACCGATATGCAATAATACACCATTTCTTTTAACTGCATCATTATATAAATTATAACTTAAGCTTACCGGGCCAAGTGGCGTATGATAAACTACCCCAGCTGTTGCAGAATAGCGAATTTTTGTAATGGCCTTTGCATAATCAACATCTTGTAAGCCAACGCGTTCAAATTCTTTATGTGGTAAAAATAAATAGGCTTCAGCTCTCAAATCAATATTCTTTTTTAGGCTGTAAATATTTTTAATCCCACCGGCGGCATAAGTGGTAGCCCTGAATCTATCCAGAAAAAGTGAACGGCTATCCTGCAGTGGGTAGAAAGCAGGAGAGACCAATAAAGTTGAATAATAATTGTTAAACAAGGGTTGATTTGAAATAACACCTTCTACAATGTAACCCAGTGTATATTTTTTCAGGTGCAGAAAATAGTTCTCCTGTGTGATCTTAATACTCGCCCAATGATGCAATCGGCTCACTTCCGGTGATTTAACATAACCTAGTGTATTGCGGAAAATATTACCAGGCGTATAGTTCTCTCTGCCGGTGGTGTAATTAAAGCTTAAAGAAAAGTTTTGTCCGTTGGTGGCATATTGTTTTCTGTTTAGAGAGTTTTTCTCCAAATTAAGTGAGCCCCTGAAGCCATTAAAAATGGTTTGATCGAGTAAATCGCCCACAGCAAAAGTATTATTCGGGCTGTACCGATCGTTGTTATTAATAAAGGTAGAATGCAGTACAATTTTAGTATTATAATTTAAAGGAACACCCATCATCAGATCAATCTTGCGGTCAGATTGTTCGATATAAATGGGGCGTGGATTTTCGATAAAAATCTGGCTGGTATTGTAAAAGTTCCAGTGGTTATAAGTCATTTCTGCCGCCAGAAATAACGGCAATTTCGTAGGATAATCTATCCGGCCATTTAATTGTACCGACTCATAAAAGCGTCCGGAGTAGAAACTTGTTCCAAAGGTATAAGCTTTTCGGTTTAGGTAATTGTATTCGGCACCCAGGAAAACATTGCTAATGGGACGTGTAGAGATGTTGCCACCCAATTCCATTTTAAAGCTCTTTTTGGGTTGAGCCACTACCTCAAAAGTGTAACTATCCGTAGCCGCCTGGTAGGATATTTTAGGGTAAACGGTTTCAAAGGTTTGATCGGCAACTAATTTATAATATCCACGTTTGATATCTTGGAGATTGAAGGTCAGTTGATCGCTCTTAAACAGCCGTTCGATATATTTTTTCTGCTGGTTATTTACACCAGATACTGAGACGCTACTGAACTTAAAATCGGGTTTCTTTGAATTAAATACGGCTCTTTTACGGGCCAGTTCTTCATCACTTACTCTTCTGCTAATTAATTGTTTTATTCGGGGCATATCTGCCATCGTTGCATCATACCCTCTTTTAATAAGCTCTTTAACAGGAGCAAAATTAGTAGCGGTGTATTCTGCAAGTTCAGGTTGAATGTAAACACCATTTTTACCTATGATGGTAGAATCTGATTTGGAAAGAAACATATAAACCAAAAATCGGTTCATTAATCGATCGTCGGTATTTTTAGGATATTCATTATAGGTTTTGGATGATACATTGGCACCAATCATGTAATCTGGCTTGAATTCTTTTTCCATTACATCTGCCGGAAAATTATTATACAAACCACCATCAAAAACATATTTTCCATCCAACTTAATGGGCCTGTAAATAATAGGAACCGTCATTGTGGCGCGAACGGCTTCGGCTAAACTTCCTTTGCTTACGGTAATGCTTTTTTGAGAAAGTACATCGGCCACCATACAGCGGTAGGGGATAAAAAGCTTATTAAAATCATCTTTAGATACAGCCGATGCCTGTGAAAAAAGTTCAAGAAAGGCAAAGTTTAAAGGAATATCATTAATCAGGTTGGAGCGAAAACTAAAATGGAAGCCTGTATCTATCGCTACCTTAGCTGTAAGCATAGATGCATTTGGTGCATTTTTTTGAAAATAGTAGGTATAATCACTTGTATAACGACCATTTACCCAGTTCTGAAAATCATCACTTAAAGCTATTTTCTCAATTTCCAATGGTGAATAGCCTGCGGCATACATGGCACCAACAATGCCACCCATTGATGTTCCGGTAATATAATCTATGGGGATATGATTTTCTTCCAGGGCTTTTAAAGTACCAATATGTGCTAAACCTTTTGCGCCACCACCACTAAAAACAAGGCCCACCTTTTGCGCATGCAATTGGGTATAGCATAAAACGAAGAGTATCAGCAAAATTCTTTTAAAAGCTACCACTCTTCTAAAATAAGATTTTCTTTTAAAATTAATTCAATATGAATAGGTTATAAGTTAAAAATGATGCAAAACTTACCCAAAGGATGTAAGGGATAAATAGTAAACCTGCCCATTTATCAATTTTATAAAACATCACTGCATTCAGAATCACAACAATGAGTAGCACAATAATTTCTGCGAGTGCGAAACCAATTTCATGCAGGTAAAAGAAAATAAAAGACCAGGCCAGGTTTAGAATAAGCTGAATGAAATATATAGCTACCGTTCTGGGAAAGTGCTGAACTTGATCACGTTTTACCCAAACCAGGTAGGCTGCAATTCCAATTAGGATATAAAGGCTAGTCCAAACCGGAGCAAAGAGCCAGTTTGGCGGATTAAAAGAAGGCTTATTTAATAAGGGATACCAGGTTTTAACAGATTGGGCAGTGGCAAAACCACCAAGGGCACCAATACTTAAAGTAATCAGGATGCTCAATATAAATGCTAAAGGCTTAAATCTCATGGCATAAAATTAAGGTTAAAGTTTGAGTTAATGCTTAAAGGTATTCTAACGGCCAATGCCAGGAACAACTGGCAAACTTTCATTATCTTCATTGCCAACACTTTGTACTGCAAATAAATAATTATCTTTACTGTAGGGTAGTGTTATTTTAGTGGCAGAGGTAAAGAATTTCTTTTCCCAAACCGGGCTGCTGGTTTCACGCATGAGCACATAATAACCTTTTAAATTGCCACTTACTGGTGCTTTCCAATATAATTGTGAAGCATTGCTTAGGTTTTTAACATCTATTTTAACTTCTAAGGGGGCTGAAGGTGCTTTGGCTAAATTAGCCAAGACTGCGATATTTACACCAGTATTTTTTCTAAGGTATTCAAAATCCATAAATTCTTGTAAATCGCCATATTTAATACCATTTTCAGTTCTTAAATCCTGATGTTGATGGTCGAAATTTTCATTCATTTCGGTGATTCTTACGGCAGTGAAACCATTCTCTACAAAAGGAGTATGATCGCCACCTCTCAAAAAGCGGTCATTTCTGTAAATGAGTTTAACTTCCAGCTGATCTACATAGCGCTCGCCAACTTCTTTAACGTATCTGGCCAGCTGACGGCTTTTGCCATCATTTTCCAATCCAAACTGTCTGATGCTTTTCGCATTTTTATCCAGTTCATAAGCAGGCAAGCCTTCGCTAAATACACGTAGCCTGGTATTGTCTATAATTTGTGTTTCACTACTATTGTTGCTGCCAATCATATCATTATTTAGCATGGCATCTACATTCCAACCTTCTCTTTTAGCCTTATCAGCCATAAATCCAGAACCTAATAAAGACTGCTCTTCACCGCTAACGGCTACAAAAATGATTGTTGCAGGGAACTTATACTGGCTCATAATTCTTGCCGCCTCTATTACACCAGCCACACCGCTACCATCATCATTTGCTCCGGGAGCATTACTGGTTCGGTTCATTACATCTGTAACACGACTATCCAAATGGCCGCTTACCACATAAACCCTTTTATCATTTGGATCGGTTCCTTTTAGTATAGCAACTGCATTTCCCAATAGCGTAGGTTGGTCTACCCGTTTTCCATCAGGTTTAAAAGTAATGGTATCTAAATATGCAGTGAGTCTGCCATCACCTTGTTTTGCAAATTGATTAAACTTACCTACTACCCAATTTCTTGCTGCTCCAATTCCTTTCGTTTTACTTTTAATATCGCTCAAAGTGTTTCTGGTACCAAAAGAAACCATTTTAGCAATATATGATTTCAGTGAATCCTGACTGACAGATTTAACCATTTCATCAATGTCTTTATTGCGGCTAACAATTGTTTGCGCATGAATAGAAGTGATTAAAAAGGAGAATAATAGTATGGCGTAAGTCTTTTTCATAGTGAGATGATTGATGCGCTAAGATATTGAATGTTTAATCAATTTAAACTGGATCAGGATGAAATCATGTAACATTTTGAGCATAAAAAAAGCTTCCTGATTTAAACCAGGAAGCTTCTTTTGAAGTGATCAAATTATTTCGCTATTGCAGCAGTTTCTTGCTTTTCAGCCTTTTTCCAGTTACCAAAAGCTTTTTTTACGGCTGCTTTTGCGGTATCCATCTCAACATTACCAGCAATGGTTAAAAATGTTTTTTCAGGTGAAATTTCGTTATAAAAAGCGTTTAAATCTGAAAGAGATATAGCATTTATGGAATTTTCATTTACCGTTTGATCATAATCGTAATCTTGTTTTTTCAAGCTTGCCAGTAACGCAGCTTTGCCGCTATCAAATGTTTTTTGGTTAATATCAGTATGTTGGATAATGGTAGCCATTTCTGTTAATCCTTTTTCTAGCTGGGCATTATTAGTCGCTAACCTACCGCTGTTATCTTTAAATAAAATTTGATCATTTTTTGAAACGCTTTCATTTAAAGTAGCATTGAGTAATTCTACAATACCATCTTTTTTATTTTGAAATGCTTTTGTATTTAAGGTAAAGCTAGAAAAAGCACCTTGAGATTTTACATTTTCTGATATGATAATTTTCATACCATTTTTTAACGAATAATTAATGGGCTCATGCATGCCATTTTGTGCATTACTGGCCAATGCAGAAAAGATAATTAAAGAGAGAAGGGCAATTTTTTTGATAGTGTTCATTTGTTTTGTGTGTTTATATTCATAATTAACTGTTCATTCAACTGATTTATAGCCAAAAGCGCCAGATGGGCATAATTATCATTGAACGCGCTTATGTACGAATTTGTGAACAACATGGTTTTTAAAAAGTATTAAATTTATTCATTTTATTCATTATATGTATGATTAATTATTCGTGATAAAGTATGTTTAGCTTAGCTTATTCTAAAATAAAATGAACTACCTAATCAATACATAGAGGGAGTTTAAGGAATTTTTAGATTAAATTCTCCCCTTTCCAAACCTGTAAATCGTGTAGAAATGGCCGCAATCATAACATAATTTGTAAACAGATGGTTAATTCTTTATCTATTGATTCAAAACTAAATAAGTCATATACTGTGATAGATTTAACTATTCTTAAAGACATTAGTCAGGGTGACATTAGGTTTGAAAAGGAAATAACTGAAAAATTTTTAATACTTATTAATGAACATATAGTAGATTTAAAGCATCATTTAAATCTGGGCCATATAGATAAGCTTAAAGCAACTGCACATTATGCGCTTTCTACTATTTATGTTATGGGTTTAAATAAGCTATTAGAAAGGCCTTTAAAAATGATTGAACATCAAAGTTTATCGCAAAATGAATTAGCAATAATATTAAGGAAGGTGGAAGATATTATGAAAATGGCAAAGGCTGATGCCACTAAATTTTTGAAAACAATAATCTAAACTTTTTATCCAGCAGATAAAGTTCTTAGCTCTTTATGTTTGTATTTGAAATGAATATATAAAAAGATAATAAAACAAGCAATAGTTATGCAGTTTTGGCGCATAACATATTGCCTGTTTAACATTATTTTTAGAAGAGAATAAGCGCTAAATAAACTAATTTTTAATTCTGATTTCTGTTCTTCTGTTTAAAGTTCTGCCTTCTTCGTTATTATTGGTGCTAATGGGTTCTTTTTCGCCATGGCCAACGATAGTAAAACGATCGGCATTTAAACCTGCATTAACAAAATATGATTTAACGGCATTGGCACGATCTATCGAAAGAGACATGTTATGCTCAGGAGAGCCTTCGGCAGAAGAATGGCCATTTAATATAAACTGGGTGTTTGGCGCTTTTTTCATTTCTGCAACTGCTTTGTCTAAAATAGAAAAAGATGAAGTTTTTAGTACGAAGGAATTAAATTCGAACTGGATGTTATCTAAGTTGAAATTAGGTTTGTCAGATGGCGCTGCTTCTGGTTCTTTCTCTGTGGCAGGTGCTGGTTTTTTCTCTTCTACCGGTGGAGCTGGTTTAGCTACTGGTGCAGGTGCTGGTTTGGCTGCCAGTTTTTTTGTTTTGCATGAATAAATGCTTAATGTTGATAATGCGATGAGTGTAGTAAATAAAATGTTTTTGCTGATGTTCATTTTTTCTTAGTTTTTGGGATGAAGTTTAGTGTTCCAATCAAACATACAAAATTCCGATTATAGCTATAACGCTTCTTTTTTAAAGAACTTATGTTCTCGAAAAATTGGGGTTTAAATGATCAATATTATATTTACCCCGAAAATACAATTACAGGTTAAAAAACCGAAAGTGAATTTCTAGCGTATATTAAAATACTAAAACATAGAACCTATGAAAGATTTCACTATCGCTGCATTACTGGGTGGCCCGGAAATGATTATCCTTGGCGTAGCCATATTACTATTGTTCGGCGGAAAGAAAATTCCTGAACTGATGAAAGGCTTAGGAAAAGGAATTAAAGAATTTAAACAGGGCCAGCAAGATGAACCTATCCCAGCCCCGGTTAATGAAAACGCTAAATAAATTTTTACCATTATCTATAAGCCTTATAGATTTTTAAAACCTATAAGGCTTATTTATTAAGAATTTATCCATTCATGGGCATCATTAAACCAATCATAAAGCTTTTTATAAGCCGAAATAATTTCATTAGCAAAGGCTAAAGAAATCCCTTCAAAATCTTCATCCTGAAAGATATAAGCATTTAATCCAAAATACAACCATTCAGAGAGGTGTGCAATATCAAAATTACCAACTGCTTGTAGTTCATAACTGATGTTTTTGGCGTAATGCTGAAAGGCTTTTTCATTAGCCAAAGGTTTTGTATGCGTTACCAGGTTTATAATATTATTAACATCATAAAGTGCGTTAGCAATATTAATTGGTGTGTGTTTACCCGATCGAGGGTCAGGTCCGGTGGATGCGCTTAGCATTTCAATAAGCATTCTGTTAACTTCTGATAAACTATTCATCTCAAAATAGGATTCGATAAATTTCCTAAATTCATTTACAGCTACAACCTGATTTGGGAACTGTTTAATTTGTTTTTTACCGTTGTCGTTCTGCATAACTTTGTAAAATAGTAAACCTGGGTGCTGCAGAACAACAACTAACTCTTTACAGAGATAATGTAAGATACGGCTCCAAACCGCTCACCCAGGAATATTGTAAATAAATTTAATTGATTGGAACTCTGTTTTAAGTGAAAATTATATTAGTTATTATTCTGCGGAGGCAAGATAATAACTATAATCTAATCTACAAAATAATTTAGTAGAATGGTCTATAGCTTAGAGAGATCGTTTATAGTTAAGCGGATGATTTCTTTAGTTCAGATTGATCAATAATCTTGCTGTAAGGTATTTTTACAGTAAAATATTCTAATAGGCACTATCTTTTATCGCTTGTTTTCAGTTCTTGTAAATTACCAGCTATTGCAAGGTTAATTTTTCAAAACAGGCCAACTGCAAATTTTCTGTAATGGTACAGATGATTTGAGCTTATAATTACCGGATGTTGTGGAGAAAGTGCAACACAATGCCCCAAAAGTTCCACAATATTTAAGCTGGTAAATTGTATGATAAGTAATACTAAAATTATTTTAAAATAAATACAATCCCTTTACTTTTTTAAAATCTGCATTTAAATGCATTTCAATAAATATTTTTAAAACAGATGTATGAGTTAGCGCTTATATATGAGCGATATAGATGATCATTGGCTTAATATTTGGTCGAGGCTTAATTATAGCATAACCAAATAATCAATTTTAATTTTAGCAGCAACTCATTCATTTTCAATAAAATAATTTAATATAAAATGCTGAGGATATGTTAAAGTTGAATGGATGAATATCTAAATCATATGGAAAACCAACTCATCACCGAAATTAATATAGAAGACCAGGCAATAACTCATTTTGCCTCTTTTAGTTTACAGCAAGCCTTTAATAGTCATCATTATTTTGAGCTGCGGTTTAACCACGACCAGATGGGTGCGCCGGGTTTGATTAACCTGGATGATAGTCGTGATTTCGTCGGTAAAACCCTGACAGCCTCCTTTGGCTATTTAGCTGAACAGATGCAGCAATTTTCTGGTTTGGTTACCCGTGTAGAACTGGCCCAAAGCCATGGCTACCATGGGGTATTAATTGTGAGTGGCTATAGCCCAACCATTTTAATAGACAGGGGCGAAGATTTGGGATCTTACCTGGATAAAGATTTAAATGAAATTGTAAAACTAGCCACTATTGATACTCCCGCTAATGATTTAAAAATTGTAGCGAATGCCAGCCGAGAGGCCAGCATAGATTACCTGATCCAGTACAAAGAAAGTGACTGGGAATTTTTAAACCGCCTATCAGGCGAATACCACGAATGGCTGTATTATGATGGGCACCAACTGAATTTTGGTAAACCCGATGTGCAGAAAGACATTGCCTTATTTTATGGCCGCGATGTGCATAACCTGCAATATGCCATGGAAGTTGCCCCTATCAGGAACAAACGCTTTGCCTATAACCCTAAACAGGATGAAATGCTGGAAAGCGAAAGCACTGGACAGTCGGACGGCAATCCCGATCTGGCACATGCCATCAAAGCTTCTAACCTGATGTACAGCAAAACCTTTAATCAGCCATCGCTCATCAGGGTGGATAATAGCAGCGATATTAAAAGGCATGTAGAGAATGAAGAAAAGGCACACATCAGCGACCTTTTAAAGGTAAATGCTAGTGGTGATAATGCAGCATTGGGTATCGGTACCATCGCCGAAATTACCATGAGCATCAGGCAGGAGGTTGCTTTTTTAACAGAAAGCCTGGGTCGGTTTTTAATTACCAGCGTTACCCATAACTTTGATGGGACAGGGAAATATCACAATACGTTTGAAGGGGTGGTAGCTGATACTGAACGGATCCTGGTGAAAAATTATGAAAAGCCCTATCCGGATATGCAGCTAGCTGATGTATTGGCTAATGATGATCCGCAGGGACAGGGTCGGATTAAGGTGAAGTTTAAATGGGCATGTCAAATCAACGATCCTACCGAATGGCTACGGGTATTAAGCCCAAATGCGGGGAGTGGTGATACCGGAAAAAATCGTGGATTTCATATCATCCCCGAAATAGGCGACCAGGTGGTGATTGCCTTTGAAGAAGGAAACGTAGCACGTCCTGTAGTGATGGGCAGTGTCTACCATGGCAAAAGTGGCGATAGTAGTGGTTTTAAGAACAGTAATACGAAGGGTTTAACTTCGAGAAAAGGCAGTGCTTTAACTTTTGATGATTTAAACCATGCGCTGAATATGGGCACCAGTGCGGCTAATTTTGTGAATATTAAAAACGGACAGGCTTTACTTACCGCACAGGCGGGAAATAAAATTGTGATCCAAAGTGGCAAAAGTACCATCACCCTTGATAAGGAGGGGAATATTGCCATCAGTGGCGAGAACATCAGCATCAATGGGCGGGCTAGTATCGATATTCAATCGCCAAAAATTACCATGGGGAATCTGGCTCCGGCAGAAGGTGCTACTCCAGAACAAACCGCTGCTGCTACGCAAACCATCGACATTAAAGGGAAAAAAATTACGGTAGAAGGAGAAGAAAGCATCGAAAATACGGCGCCCCTGGTTGATTTAGGTAAAGATGCCGAAGGCCTTACCAATATGAAGGGCAAAACAGTTAATATAGATGGTGCGGAAGAAATTAACCTGAGTTCAAAAATTATTAACTCGAATTAATAATGAGCTGGTTAAATGATTTCTTAGGAATAGGTAAAAGCAACGCTGAACTGGATTCAGAAGCTTTTCCGCCGGTTATTGGCACTGATAAACAACTTTTTAATTTCACATATAAGCATAAACACTGGCTGGCAAACCGTGATGTAACGCACCATATTACAGGTGATATTGCCATTGGTGTACAGTTGGAGCATTCCAAAATCCAAAAGTGGAGTATTTTAATGAACAACGTTCAATGCGATTGGTCGTTAAACTGTCTGCCAGAAATTTACCTGTTTTTCAATTGTATCAAAAGAATCGAAATTTATATGGATGAGCAGGGCCATGTACTGGATACACTTTATCCCATTAGCCAGTCACTGTTTTTAAAAGAGAAGAAAAAACAAATATCTACACACGTAAAAGATAAAAAGCAGGCTGCAAACCTCCAGCGTTTTTTTGAAAGAAATCTTTCAAATACGCTTTTCTTACAAAAAATAATCCCACATAACGCGGTAATCAGAACCATCATCAGTGCTTATAAGGCTGCTAACCTTCACAACAGCCAGCCCGGCTTTAATCAGCTTGCAGAACCGCTTCACATACCCGGTTATTTTGGCAATAAAGCCGTTTTGCCCTTAAAGGCTTGCTGGTTGTACAAACCTGCACAGGATAGCGGTAGTGATTTGGCTTGGTTACGGCTGGGCGGATTAGATGAAGCAATGTATCAAAAGCAGCATTTAAGCAATTGGATGCATACCCTGAACGGGAATTTTGATAGCGATGATAGCTTAAAAGTAGATTTTGCTGAGCAATACCGTTTTAAAACTGCAGATGCGCTTAAGGTAACCCATTTAACTTATGCAAACAGTTACCTGGAAACCATAGTAGCCAAAGGTTGGTATAAGGAAGAAGAGGTGATTATTTCTGCAACAGAAAAGGAGGTAACACATGGCTAAGGATGATTTGTATGCCTTTCATGGCGTAATCTTAAAGTGTGATAAGGGGGCAACTGTTTTACCCTTGCTTACTACCCCGAAAAAACATGCGGTAAGTAAACTACAAATAGCCACTGTAACTGATAATATTCCGGTGGTGAATATTCCCAGCTTTGGGGTATGTTCCATTACCGGGAGTGCCTGCATGCCGGTAGCCCCGAATTGGCTAAAAGCACACGATGGCGCACAAAAAGTATTGGGGCAGGCACCACTGTTGTTTTCTTCGTATTGCAAATGCCAGGCGGGGGGTACCATAGAAATATTTCCTAGCGTAGATGAAGCAATGGCTGCATTGGAAAACGATAAAGAAAGTAGGGTAGATGGCATCCCACTGCTGGATGGGATATTGGGCGCAGCCTTAACCTCGCCTATTGGCCCTATACTGGATCTGTTTACCGATGGTGGCGCAGATGTAACACAAGGCGTTGGCCGTGGCTTTAGGCAAGGATTAAAGGGCACATGGAATGGTTTGGTGCAAATGGTAAGCCATCCGGTAGAAACCGCAAAGGGGCTAACTAAAATGGTAGGCATAGCGGTAGTGGGTTATGGCACACAATCTCCTGTAGGGCAAATGTCTACACCTGATCAACGGCTGAAAGATTTTGATTCGGTTTTTGGTACTGATCTGGCGCCCACGCATGAGGCCATTGGCGATGCCATAGCTGACGGATGGGATAAGAAGGTGGTAAATGGTACCACCGAAGAACGCAGTGAGGTGGTTGGCGAAGTTTATGAAGGTGTGCTGGAAGCAGTAGTGGGTACTAAAGGTGCGGGCGCTGCCGTAAAGGGGGTAACCTCTGCAGGTAAATTTGTTCTGGGTGCCGATAGAATGGCAGGAATAACCGCGGCAATCGCTAAATTGCAGAGTGCTATGAAGCTGGAAGCTTTGGCAGGTAAAGTGAAAGGGATTTTTAAGGTGGGGAGCAGACCAAAGGTTATTACAAATCTTATGGATGATATCTTAAAATTAAAGAAGCCATTGCATTCACCAGATATTACCAAATGGTTTGGAAAAGGAGGAAAAATTGAGGTGCTAGATGATGGAACTTGGAGATACATTGATTGGGAAGGAAATAAAGTACGTTATATCAATGGCTCTCCAGATTTTGGTCCTCATTCAAGACAATCTGTCGATATAGGAGAACAAAAAGGAAATTATACCACTGATTATTCAGATGCTGAAAAATTATCAAACAAAAAACCGCCTAAATTAGATAAAAAAGAAACTGTATGGCATCATCATGAAGATGGCAAAACGATGCAGGAGGTTGATCGTACTATACACGATAGATTTACACATCAAGGTGGTGTGGCAAATGGAAAAAAAGTGGCTTTTGGAAAAAAATAATATATTTAAAAAAAAAGATTATGGAAGTGATTAAATTTCAAAATGGTGATCCAAAAAACATAGCTTATCTGGAAGATGAATTTTCAATTGAGTTACCAGTTGATTATAGAAATTTTTTAATTGAGAACAATGGAGCTGATATTGAAAACGGATTTTTTTATGTCAAAGAAATAAATCAAGCAATACCAATGGGCTATTTTTTTGGCATAGATACAAAAGAAAAGGCCGCAGATATAGTCAGAATTAATAAAGAGTATGGAGATGATATAGCAGAGTCATCTTTTTTAATAGGAAATGATATTGGTTCAGGCTTTTTATTACTGGTATTTGACGGGGAGAATGACGGCATATGGTATTATGACCATACATATTTTTTTAAAGAATCTACTGATGAATTAAATACTTATTTCATTGCGGAGTCTTTTGCTGATTTCTTAAAAATATTAGAAACCACACCTGCTCCGAAAGTGTAAGAATGTTCATAACAAATATCTAAAAGCTCCTAATGGAGCTTTTACTTTTAGGAGCTTATTATAATTAGTTTGTTTTATAATTTAATATTATGAAAAAATTAGAAAATATTATTTCTGCGATAAAGGAACAGCATTTAAAATATGGCGATCAGCTTCAATCACCTGCAACTACTGAAGAAATCAATGATTTAGAAAGTAAGATAAGGCAAATGTTTAAAGTGGAATTAGCTGAAGCATACAAGAAAATATTAACACAAACAAACGGAATCGATAATGATGGTATTGTGCTGTATGGGACTAAAACACTACCTGTTGAAGGCTATCAAAATCGGTTTGTTTATGGTTTAATAGAAGCAAATGAAGAATGGCATGATTTTGTTGATTATTTATTTTACGCAGAATCGGAGATGTATTTGTTTGTACAGTCGTTAAGCGATGAAAGCTTTAGCTATCGATCCCGAGAACGTTTCGAAGATGTTATTTTCTCTACGGACGATAATGAATTATTTTTTGAGATTATACTCAAACTTGCATTAGGAGAGAATATTGAGGAAGAATATAGTAATTAATGTGATGTCTTAAACAGAATTTTTTAGAAGAGGCTGTATCATTTTAAAAAAAAAAAATGATACAGCCTCTTTTTATTTTTGTAGCATCACCCTTCAAGCTTATAGAATGGTAAATTTAAAATGATAGGATTTTCCTGTTAAAATTCCTTTACGTGACAAAGCCATCCGATGAATGGCTTTGATAAATTTTATAGGGTACAGAACAAATCTGGTAATGGCGTAGACATTGTAGCCCGTAATTCGGAAACCGGGGCCATGAAAAAGATAGAGGTAAAAACCACCCAGCAGGAACGCCTTTGGGCAGATGGTGCTAGAAAGGATATACCGTTATCAAAGCCACAACGGGAAATGGGTGGTGAAGATTATACCAATGATAGGTTAAATCGTGCGGCAAGAGAAGATGATGGTTATACCGATGGTGTAAGTTCTAAAGAGGCGGAAGAAGCACAGGAAGCACTTAGACAAGCCAAAAGACAGGGCAAATCAATTGATGTGGAGAAACATGATGTATATGTTGATAAAGATGGTAATCTTTTAGGTACGGAAAAAAGAGACTGGTTAAAACCTTAATTTTAGAATATAGTATAACGATTATGGATGATTTAGTAAAAGCAATAGCCTACACAAAAAAAAAGAAAGAATTTCAGATTAAGAAAAGCTTAGACTCTCATTTTGAAGAGCCTTTAGAAGACCTCGAAGGATATTTAAAAGATAAAAAGCACAGAAGTTCTGTAGGGTTGAATTTTGAAAGACTTGCCAGTTTTTACTTGTGGCAATTTTTAGATAATTATATACAGACAAAGAAATTAAATTTTAATTTAATTTCTAAGAATACTAGTCTTACTGTGGAAGCGAATAATTGGCATTATGCTTTAGGCAGTACCTCTCCAACTTATCATTCTGCTGTACTATTTCAATATAGCACCATGCATTTGGGGCAATTGATGTATTTGGGCTGGGTCGATCAGGCCAAGGCCTATGGCAATTTCTTAATTAAAATGCTATACAGTAAACATTACACAGGCGGAAATGCCTGGGCAAAACATCCTTGGTTTATTTTAATGCTGTTTTGCAAATGGCAAGATATCGTTCTAGATAAAAGTAAACTGCACTATCCTGAAGATATGGGTGTTTACCAGGCAGCAATGGATGATTGGGACACTGCTGATATTAATATATTAGCTAATTTGATCAATCAGCTCTGTGATTTTCATATTAAACAATCTGATGAGGATGTAACTATGGATGAATATGGAGGAGAGGATGGACCAGAATTTTCTAGTTCTGATTATTTCATTTTTCCGGTAGAGATTTTAACCTGGCTGGCCATTAGAAAGCAATTGGGTTTGCCTGCTTATGAAGCTAAACATGATTTAATGCGCTTGGAGATTAACCAATTGCCAGATGCCATTATCCCCTTCGAGGAAGATGAACTGGTTTTAAAATGTAAGGCAAAATTAGTAAATGATAACCCGGGTTTAACGTTTGGATTAGATGTCATCCCGCCTGCTAAAAAAGGCAATAACTGGAGTTTGTTAGATTAAAAAAAATAAATAATTTTTTGATTAATATTAAAAGCACAAGCAAACGTTTGTGCTTTTGATTTTAGTGCTAAATAAACCCTTGGCGATTTTGTTGGAAGTTAAAACCATAAATATAAATCATATGGAAAGATTAGAGAGCGTAATAAAATATACTGAAAAGAAGAAGGAATTAGGCCTCGATTAAATTGATAAAAAATATGAACTGGTTAAAAAATATTACAGAACAATATTATAATAAATGGGCAGTTGAAAATGAATACTTTATTACCCTGGAAAAGTGACCAATAATTTTAGAAAATCCAAAATTTACTATAATGGTTATACCTCCAAATGCAAATAGAAGTATGTGGACATATGCAACAGTTGGAATGTCAGTTAATGCAAAATCACCCATAGAACTACATTTATTTTTCCTAACTGAAAACAATGAAATCGCTGAAATTCTTACTGCCATTGCTTATTATAATATCACATCTAAGCCGTTAGGTTTAGATGACACTGTTAACTTTGGAAGACCATGGCAACCAAATTCAATTTGCGATCATGGACTTATCTCTAGACCATATCTTGATGGGCAGGAGTTTGAAGAAGTTGAGTTACATGGTGAATTAATTTCATTTTTTTGGCTGATCCCGATTACTTTAGAAGAGCGAAATTATAGATGGAATTTTGGAATAGAGAAATTAGAAGAATTATTTGAAATAAAACAGTTAAATTATTTGAACCCGTTGAGAAGTTCTGTGACTTAAAATCATACTATCACTAATTATAACCACTTGTTTATGCTATTAGTATTCTGCTAATTATAAGTTGTAGGACGATTACAGTAATTTTTTATATTTTATTAAAATAAAAAATGAAGATATTTATTTCACCATTAGCAAAACCAGATTGGGCTGTTGATAAAGATGTATTTATTGAGGCTTTGAGAACAAATTGGAAGGAAGTTATTATAAATAAAATTGAAGATGAAAGCAGAAAATATTCTTTTACTTGGTCTATAACTCAAAATGATAAAGATGTATTAGAAGGAAAATTAGATAAAGATGGCAGTACATTTATGCTCGAATCTGAAGACTATCTATTGCTTTATAAATGCTCGCTTTATTGTAGGGAATTTATGCCATCAACTGCTCACATTATATTTTATGATGAAAATTATTCATTTAATTTAGAATTAAATGATAAACTATCTAAAAAGGATTTTATTGATGTGCTTTAGCCTAGCTTATGTGTGCGATTCTCGAGATAGCTTCGATCGTGTGATTTTTACCGCTAAGAACTATAAATTATTTTTTAAGATTAGACTTAATTCGCATTAGGAGAAAATATTGAGAAATGAAATAGTAGTTTATATGATGTCTTAAACATTTTTTTTTGCAGAGGCTGTATCATAATGGAGAGATTAGAAAATATAAATATTGAACTTGCGAATGACATCACAAAAGTGAATGTAAATCAGCTTAACAAAATAATGATCCTAACGTGTAATTATTCATATCATGCTGCCCATTTGGAATATCATGTGTTTATGTCGCAGGTTATAGAAAAAATAGAAATAAATTCAACATTCGAAATACCAGATATGCTAAAAATTCTTGATATAGCCCAGGAATTTGATGAAAAATATTATGATTTGGATGAAAGAGGTAATACTCAGGAAGCTCTTTTATACTTCTCCAAGGCAAGAGCCTCAATGGCGATTTATTATGCTGTCAAATTTATACTAAACCAGGATAGGCTAGATTTGCAAGAAAGTATCTATGAAGCCTCTATGGTAAACGAAGAGCCGATAGAACTATTTGAAATCCTTAAAAAAACTTATAAATATTTCAACTAATTAGAGCAAAATGGTTATCTCTTATTTATCGCTATGAATAAGTAGACTTACCGATTTTTAAAACCTATAAGGTTTGATAAAAGTGTAGATGTTTTATTAGGATTTATCAATTCTTCGGAATGAAAAAATTGCCTCCTGTCTTGTGTATATTTTTTTCTGAAGACTTCATTTACATCAGATAGGATATAAATATTGACTCCTTTCAAATGTGAGTTTTCCAATTTTAATTGCTTGTAGAGTGATACGTGACGAGCCATTTTAGCTACCATTTCTTTAGCATCTCTGGATAGGTAAAGGATGGTGCCAGAAGGAAGATTATTTGGAGATTCGAGCATGAAGCTATTATTGGCCGAGATTACTTGCGGGGCTAATAACTTTGAATAATATTTCAGTGCGCCTGCAATCGCATAACTGTTGGTTAGTACAGCAATGGGTTTTCTATTCTGTTCTTTACCCGAAACCTTGTTGATATCGCCAGACAGGCTTTCCCATCCAGACATATCAGCAAAAAATTGAGGAATGGTACCACTTGTTCCATCTTCCCAAACTAGAGGTCGGGAGAAGGCCGTATAAGAAACCATTTTTTTGATGTATTGCCTGCAAATCGAAATCGGCAAAATGGGAATCACCAGCGGCAAGCAAAGCAAACCAAACAAATAAATAGTGGCTACAAATATAAATTTTGCTTGCTTTTTAGCTGAAAGAATCATTTCCCAGCAGCAGCCCCCGGCAGCAAATAAAACAGGAAACATCCCCAATCCGTAATAAAGTTTACCTTTTAAAAATGCAAGTAAAATAACGAGGATCACCAGTGTAATGGGCCATACTAAATTAAACTTACTTTCATTTTTCTTCATTAAAAGAAAGAGAAATCCAGCTGTCCATACGGCTACACCAGCACCATGAAAGAAAAACAATTGAAAGATGTAATCCAATACATCAAATGAAAGTGCTTTTGTACCCACCAACGTTAGGTAACCGAAAATAGGAAAGTCGTATGCCCACTGCCAAACCAGGTTAGGCATCATTATCAATATGAAAAGCAAAAGCGGGCCAGGAAGGATGCGCCAGTTCATTTTTAAATTCTTGGCGTATACCATTATGCACCCCAGTAAAATAGCGACAAGGTACATGCCAATGGTATACTTGTTAAGCATTCCAAAACCCAATGTTAAGGCGGTGAAGTATAAGAACATTGTTTTTTGAGTTTGCTGATACCTCAGTATGGAAAAGGCCAGAAGCGCCCAGAAAAATTCATCAAAAACAACAGGTTGTAAAAGGTATGACGTAGCAAGAAACGCAGGTGAACAAATAATAGCAGAGCAGGCAATGGTAATGCCTAGCTTTTTGCCGCCCAAGTAATGCGCCATTAAACCAGTGAGCATAACGGTTGCCGAGGCGAACATACAAGGAATGATTCTCCATGCAATAATCGAAGATCCAAATAGAGCAGATGAGGCTTTTGCGATCCAGGTAACGAATGGAGAAATATCCAGAAAGCCCCAGGCAAACTTTTCACTGAGTGAAATGTAATACAACTCATCTGCATGAAGACCATAATTGGAAATGCCAGATAAGTGGATACTAAATTTTAACAAGCCAAAAAAGGCGAGGAGCAGCCAGATACTGCGATCTAATTTATAGTCACAATTGGTGGGTTTAACAAACGCTATGTTGTTGGTTTCATCAAGTTTTTTAAGATTTGATACATTAAAATAATTTCTGCTTAAAATATCCATTAGCTGCAATAAGCAATTTTAAATGGTTTGCTTATTCTTAACTGTGGCAAAAGGATGTTAACCCATAATATTTTTTGCATACTGTATTTGGTAAGGTTTGTTCTTTTAATCATAATTGGATGAAACCTATCCTAAATAACAGCAAATGCTATGGATTGATTTATAAAATATTATTTTATCATTATTTAATTTTTATCATGCTGATGGGTGCTTTAACGGAATCTCAAACCAAAATTCAGAACCGGAGTTAATTTCACTGTTTACTCCAATTTTCCCGGCGTGCCGCTCTATAATCTGTGCAGAAATGTAGAGACCAAGGCCAAGTCCGGAGAAATGATTGGAAGACTCATCAACCCTGAAAAAGCGATCGAAAATTAATTCTGCCTTATCTTTTGGAATACCAATTCCCTGATCTTTTACAGAGAGCCTAAGGATTTTTCCGTTTGATTTCGCAGCGATTCTGATTTCTTTTCCATCTGGCGAATATTTTAGCGCATTAGAAAGAAAATTTGATATTACCTGTTCTATTCTGTTCTTATCAGCAGAGATTAATACATCATCTATATCTGTAAAGATGGTTTGTTTACCAAGATTTCCCTGTACGCCATCAACAGCTTCTGCAACAACCTCTTCAATATTAAAAGTAGAGATGGTAAAGGTAAGTTTACCTGCCTGAATTTTAGTTACATCAAGCAAATCATCAACTAACCTGGTTAGTTTACCAATTTGCCGGTTGGCTTTACTTACAAATTCCAGAATGTGGCCAAATTTCTCTTCTTTTGCCATTTTCATCGCAAATTGAAGATAGCCCTTTATACTGGTAATTGGTGTTTTTAATTCATGACTGGCTATACTCATAAATTCATCCTTTTTATTCATGAGGGCCCTGGTGGTTCTTTGTGCAATGATTAAATCGGTTACCTCAAAGCCAAAGAAAGATATACCATCAATTACACCATCTGCAGAAAATACCGGATTAAGGATTAAATCAAACCAACTGTCTGTTACTTTTCCTGATGCCTTATCTTTTAGCTGAAGTAAATAAGCATTGGCAATAAATGTTTTACCTGTTGCCATTACCTGTTGCTCTATGGCTTTAAGCTCGGGGTTGGCAAATTGTGAATCGGGTTTCATGGTTTCGCCAATGTAACTTTCGCCACCATCAAAGTTTGCAAAAGATTCATTCACAAATTCGAACACCAGGTTTTTACCCCGGCGAATACTAATTAAAGCCGGGGCTTTTTTGAAAATACTGTAAAACTCATCCTGCTGTTTTTTGATCAGGTGTTGAAGTTCATTCCGTCTTTTCTCATTATGTTTTTGCTTGCTAATATCAATGATATAGGTTACGGCATCACTCCGGTTTTCATCATCCAGAATAGCAGAGCCTATTAATACATCTAATTTCTTCCCGCTTTTGGTGAGGTATTGTTTTTCAAATGGAGGGCAAAAACCTTTAGATTTTAATAATTCTGCCGAAATTTTGCTGATCGGCATGTAGTCATCCGGTGTAAGTGATTTCCAGTTGATATTACCTTGTGCAAAATCTTCAGCAGTGTAACCCAGCATTTCTAAAAAGCTTCGGTTTGCTGTTTCAATTTTTCCTGAATCAACATTCGAGAACATCATACCAATTACATTAGAATCGAATATCTTTCTGAACTTTCGCTCTGTAGAACTTAATTTTGTTTCAGTATCCGCCAAAACCGAGATATCCAGTATAGAACCCACCATTCGGTAAGGTACCTGATTTTCATCCAGTAAAATGCTTCCTCTATCTAAAATAGTGGCAAAACTGCCATCGGCCTTTTTTAACCTATACTGGGCAGTCCATTGCTCGGTTCCTTGATTTACCGCACTGTAAACACTATCCTTAACGCTTTGTCTGTCATCAGGATGAATGATATCAAAATAGAAAGAAATGTTTTGATTTTCAGGTACATTTTCATAACCAAACATCCTGGTGAAATTCTGGCTTCGCCACATGGTGTTGTCGGCAAGGTTCCAATCCCAAATGGTATCATTGGTGGCCTGGGCAACAAGGTTAAAACGGGTTTCACTTTCTGATAGGCGCATGGTTCTTTCCTGTACCTTCTGTTCCAATGCAGCGTTTAAATATTTCAGGTTTTCTCGGGTTCCAAGCAGCTCATTGTAGTTTCTTTTCAGTTTTTCTTCTGCAACTTTTTGCTTGGTAATATCTGTTAGGGTTGCTGCAAAACCATCAGACATTTTAACCGCCACAAGTTCAAGCCAGGTCTGATCATTTAATTTAAACTGCATTTGCAGCGTAATTCCCTTTTCTACAACGCCAATATATTTATCCATGAGGTTACTGCCAGAAAGCTCTGGCAGGTTCTCGAGTATTTTTGATTGGTATAAAGACTCGTGCGTTCTTTTTAGAATATGAAGCGAAGCCTGATTAAAGGAAATACATTCAAAATCGGTAATAAAATGTTGCTTGTTCCGCACCGCTTTGAAAGCCAATACCCCGTTCAAACTGGCATTAAATACACCGCTGATAATATTATTTAGTTCAGTTAGTTTAGAAATATCAACGAAAGTGATCACTACGCCATCTGTTTTTCTATCCTTTCTGATATAGGGCATAATGCGCATGAGGCAACTGTGTCCATTATGCGTTTGCACTTCCTTTTCGATTACATGCCCATCTTTTAGTACCTGTTGGATATCTTGATTGAGATTTTGCGCTTTAATATTGTTAGAAATATGTGCTATCGAACGGCCAATATCAGCCTCAATCAGGTTAACCATACCAATAGCTGCACCATTAAATTTTCTAATGAACATGCCCGCATCAACGAAAATCTGTCCGATATCTGTACTCCTGAAATAGTTATCCAGATCATCATTCAGGTCTACCAGGTCTTTGATCTTAATCTGGTGTTCTGTATTTAGGGTATGTAATTCTTCATTCAGAGATTGAAGTTCTTCATTGCTGGATTGAAGTTCCTCATTGGCCGAAAGCAATTCTTCATTGGTAGACTGGAGTTCCTCATTAGTGGTTTCCATTTCTTCTACAGCCATTTGAAGGTTATTTCGGGTTTCGTTTAATTCGGCTTCAAGTTCAAAAATATATTCGTTTTGGTTTCCATCATGGGTTTCAAACATACCATGATCATCCTTTTCAGGAATGGTTTCCATTGTACTTTCACCAAAAATAATTAGCGTAAAGCTAAGGCTATTGTCTAATTCTGGTGGTTGAATGGAGATGTTTAAATAAGTTTCGTGGTCTTTTTTATTAAAACGAACCCTTTTTAAATGTGTAGGAATATGATCTTTCCATGCTTTGCGGAGGGCTGTATTTAGAATAATGGATACCTCTTTGGGCACCATTTTTAAAATATTTAATTCTATTTTCTCTTCGGGTAAGGAAAGGTATTGGCGATAATCGCCAATGGCATCCTGCATGATGTAAGATTTATCTACATATATTCCGGCATAGCCAAGGTCTTTAGTTAAAAAGTTGCTAAAACTTTTTTCTATCGGACTCATTGCAAAGTCTGCCGCAATATTTTTCTTCTTATCCTTTTCCAGCTGAGATCTGGTACCTGTATTGTATGTGTTATAACTGGCGTAATTGATGTTTCCTGTTTTTTGGTAGATCTTCCATTTGCCAGATATTTCTGTAAAACCATCCTTTAACGAGGAAGCAGTTTCACTTGAGCCCAGAAACAAATAGCCACCCTTGATCAGTGAAAAATGAAATACTGATAATATCTTTTCCTGAAGGATATTGTTCACATAAATCAACATATTCCTGCAGGTAACCATATCATTTTTGATGAATGGTGGTGATTTAATTACATCATGTTTAGCAAAAACCACCATTTTACGTACCAATGGAAGAACACCATAAAACTTTCCATCCTGAATGAAATACTTTTTGAAATATTGAGCAGGGATTTCCTTGCTTATACTTTCAGGATATTGATTTTTAGCGGCAATTTCGATACTCTTGTCATCAATATCTGTTGCGAAAATTTTAATGTCGATCTTTTTTCCTGATTTTTCTACAAGCTCATTGGCCAGGATCGCTACGGTGTAAGCCTCTTGGCCGGTACTGCAGGCACAAACCCATATTTTTAAGTTATCGCCATTGCTCTTTTTTTCGATAAGGTTGTTCAGCTGTTCGCTAAAGGCTTCAAAAGCCTTATCATCTCTAAAAAATTTAGTTACGCCAATCAGGAAATCCTGAGCCAGGATTCCGGGTTCTTTTTTATTTGTTTTTAAAAATTCAACATAATCATCCAGCGATTTAATCCTATTTTCATTCATTCTCCGGCCAATTCTCCGGATGATGGTTGGCGTTTTATAGAGGTTAAAATCGTTACCACTCTGTTGATGAACGATTTTAAATATATCTTCTAATAACTGTTCATTTATTTTTCCATTCTCCAGCACATTAACCGGTTCTTCATTTACATAGTTGAAGAGCTCCTGGCTCATTTCGGGAGGAGAAAGAATAAAATCTGCATTTCCAGAGGAGATGGCGCTATTGGGCATTCCATCAAATTTCGCTGAGGCAGGGTCCTGAACAATTACCATTCCTCCATTTTCTTTAATGGCCTGTATCCCTTTAGTTCCATCAGTTCCGGTTCCAGAAAGGATTATGGCAATGGCTTTTTCTTTTTTATCTTTAGCCAGGGTATACAAGAAATGATCGATTGCGGTATTAGGTGCTTTAATCAGCGATTTATCAGCAAGTCTTAATTTGCCATGACTTACGGTCATGAGCTTATTATTGGGGATGATATATACACAATCTTGTTGAATGGTCATATCATTTGCTGCTTCGAATACCTTCATGTGGGTGTGCTTACCCACAAGCTCTACTAATAGGCTTTTATAATCTGATGATAAATGCTGAATCACCACAAAGGAGAAACTCGCATTAGCCGGCATGTGATCAAAAAACTCATGAATAGCTTCTAATCCGCCTGCAGATGCTCCAATGGCAACAATGTATTTATCGTATCTTTTTAAACCTTCTTTTGTTTTCTCTTCAGTCATTGTGCACTAATTGTATAGCTGTGTAGCACCAAATTCAAAAAGGAAATTCCTTAATGATTCTGCCGTTTCCATTTCCTGTTCCAACCATTCTTCAGATTGGCCATGAACCGTTTCCAGCCAAAGCTTAAATGAATTTCGCGGATGGTAACTTTTGCCATCTTTTTCAAAGTTTATGGCCTGGTTGGGGTCGCCACCCCACTTTATGCGTTTAACTACTTCGGGTCTGAAACAAACGATAAAATCTCCCTGACTCGGATTAATCGGTATAACAAGTAATCCGCTGGCAATATCAGAATAATGGTTGGCATCTTCATATACATCACTAAGGTTATTAGTAGCGAATACATTTACAAATGATTTTCCCTCAATCCACAGAATCAGGTTGTCTAATGCTTCATTTGCAGGTACCACACCTACTTTAGATATTAATCCGTTAAAGTGAACCAAAAATCCTGTAGCGTTAAACAAAGAGAGCAGATTTTGGTTTTGATCTTCAGTTAATCCTCTAACAATACTGCCTTTTGAGAAAATATTTTCTGTGATTTGGGCTTTCTTCTTTAGCAATTCTGTGGAATAAGTGAGCGATTCCTGCATAATTACAGATGATATCCGATGCGAAATTTCCATACTTAACCACTCAAATATGGATCTGTTTTCTACACTCAGGTATTTTGGGGTTTGATGGTGGCAGGAGATAAGCCCCCATAAGTTTCCATCTACCATTACACGGATAGACATGGAAGCAGTAACCCGCATGTTAGCCATATATTCGAGGTGCACACCAGCAATACTGCGCAGGTTGCAATCAGAAAGGTCTAAAAAACCATTTGATATCGGATTAATCACCGGGTATAAGCGGTATGATTGATATAGCCTGTTTGGAATAAGTCTGTAAGGGTTTTTGATATAAAGTGCACGGGCTTGCTTAGGTACATCAGATGCAGGGAAAGTTTGTCCGATATAATGCTCCAGCTCGCCGGTAATTTCTTCTGCGATGACTGTACCGTTCCAATTTTTATCAAAGCTATACATGCGAATGCCATCAAAGCCAGAAATACGTCTGATCTCCTTGATACTGGCTTCACAAATTTCACGAACACTAGCCGTTTTTTCTATGGTAGAAATAAATGAACGAACTTCCTGAAAAACTTCTGTAAAACTCTTTTCAGCAGCATCAGCTTCTTGTTCTATCTCCAGAATGATAAATTCTTTTTTAACATGTGCCAGTATGTGCAAAGGTATTGCACCCGTAGGCAGATTTAATTTGAAATGAAATGGCAATCTACTCCGTTCACCTTTGCTGATTTCTGCTTTCAGGTGTGCCAGGTCTTCCGTATTTAGAAATGCGGCTAAAGTCTCTCCCAGTAAATCCTGTATTTTCTTTTTTAAAATGTGTTCTATATTTTCACTGCCTTGGATAATTTCAAGGTTTGCCTGATCTATCACTAACAAATAGCCATAATCCTGTATAGAATTCGTCTGGTGTATGGCGAGGTTTCCGCAGAATTGTGAATCGTAATTTTTGTTTTCAGCCATTTATTATTTGTTTTATGTATCTGTCTGTTTTCTTCAAATTATACTAATGTTATGAAGCACCAGCACAATTCAGTTTCTGATTTATAAGCCAGTAAAAATATTGATTTATCTTGGTTATGACGAACACAGTAGGTACATAAGGTATAAACATTTGAGGAGATGGGCTTAAAATGCCAATAAAGGTTGATGGAAAATAACATCAGACTAATTTTTTTTCAAAAATAGATCAAAATTGGATGGCAAGTTATATCTTTGCCGCTCAAAGTTCCCATAGTTCAATGGATAGAATTGTGGTTTCCGGTACCACCGATGGGGGTTCGAATCCCTCTGGGAACACTATAACTTTTAGTTGTAAAATATAGATGGGAGATCAGCTGGTCTCCCTTTCTTTTTCCAAGTCAATCACTGCTGATTATTTTTAATTGCTACTTCTTATCCTGTTTTCATGAGGAAAATAACTTATTTAAAGTTAGCTAGACCAATATTTATTTTCTACTAAAAAAAGAGGTTGATCATTTTATCAATGACGCAACCTCCATAATAATTGGTTAAAAAATATTTTTAATTAATATCCCACCATAGGCGATCTGTAATTTTAGCTTTTTGCTGCGGTTGAGGATTGGAGATGATTTCAGAATTTGGATACAAAACCCTCCTCGGAATTTCTGATAATGCATTTTTTACTTTTGATAAAACAGGGAATCCGGTACGACGCCAGTCTGTGTAGTTTTCTGGATTTAGAAAATTAGACACAGATTTTTCCTCCATAATTAATTTTATGGCATTGCTAGCATTTAGTGATCCTCTTGTAGCCAAATAATTGTTGATGTCAGTTGTATTTATACCTAATTTTTCCATATGGCGCTGAACACCCTCCACATAAAATGGTTGTGCGGCATTGGCTCCTGAAATGATCAAAGTAGCTTCAGCTTTTAAGAAAGCAGCCTCCGTATAATTAACCAGATAGTTACTTGCACTGGCGCCGGCATAAAAATCTGCCGGAATAGAATAGGATTCCAAACTGCCGATTTCTTCAAGTCCAATCTGCCTGCCGGTGTATAAACCCGTTTGAACGGCAGGTTTAACCATTTTGCTGAGTCTGGGGTCATTTCTCAATTTAAGCTGATCAACAAAAGTATTTGCCAGAACGAATGTACTGCTTGGTAGAAAATTCTGCTGCCATGGATTTTCAGCACCTGCAGCACCACTGAATGCTATTTTAAAATCGTCGTCGTTACTTTGCATACCATTGCTCAGTGCTGTTAAAGCAAGTTGTGCCTGTGCTGCTGCAGTTGTACCTGGTGCCTTGGTAAGGTGCATGTAGTAGCGTGCTTTTAGGGTATAGGCCAGCTTTTTCCATTTCGCCATATTGCCAAGATAGATAAGGTCATCTGCGCCAGGAGCTAAACCCGCCTTTTTGTCTATATCTGCAATGCCTTCATCCAATAACTGCTGTATTTGTATGTAAATCTGCTGTTGCGAATCGTATACAGGGGTAAGTATTTCTTTTCCTTTAAAAGCCTGACTGTAGGGAATATCGCCAAAAGCATCTGTGGTATAACCTAAAGTATAGGCACTGAGTATTTTCGAAATCGCGGCATAATTTAAATTACCATTGGTGGTTGCTTTTGTACCCAACAAATTGAGGTTATTTAAGGTACGAACGTATATGCTATTCCAATCGCCATCCATATCTACATTATACATTTGATAAGTGCCAAAATTAGGAGCCACCTGGTTTAGGGCCATCACCTGCAGGTATTGCTGAAGAATCACACTCAGGTTTCCATCACCAGATGCATTTATGTTTTGCGAAATAAGCATTTGAATAGGGGGAAGCATTAACGATTCCTTAACATCAATTGGCCTGTTCGGGTCATTATTCACATCTATATATTTTTTGCAGCCAGCAAAAGCTGTGATCAATGCAAAACTTAGAATATAATATATCTTTTTCATGTTGATTATTGCTATGTGGTGCTTACAGTGTTAACTTCAAACTAAAATCTACTGATCTAGAAGTAGGGGTAGAGAAGGAATAAATTCCCTGCGAACCATTGGAAGAGCCAAATGAACTTACCTCAGGGTCTCCACCAGTAAAGTGTGGTGCGTAAATCCATAAATTTCTACCTGTAACCTGTATGCCCATCGTTTTAAATGGTGTTTTTTGAAGCCAGGTTGGTTTGAAATTATATCCAAAACTTACATTTCTTAATTTAACGTAAGTACCATCCTGAATTACGGATTCGAGGATACTATTAATTCTTTGGTAATAAGCCTGGCCAGAAACTGACACTGTATTGGGTAACCCGGTGGTGGCATTAACGCCTTCTACTACGCGTGGTTCACGGTTTTCAGTTACTTTTGGTGTACCGTAAAAATAGCCATAGCCATCAACATTATTCTGAATATCACCACCTTTTTTCATATCAAAAGAGAAACTTAAGGTAAATTGCTTGTACTTAAAGTTATTGATAATGCCGCCCATCCAATCCGGATTAATGTTACCAATGATGCCTTGCTCATCTGCTGCGAATGGTAATCCATCATCACCTATGGATAATTTGCCCTCACTGTTTCTGGCATAACGGGTTCCATAAATTACACCATAAGGTTGATTGGCCAGAATAAAGGTAAAACCATTACCAATCTGGTTCAGGTTATTATAGATAGACAATACTTTATTTCTGATTCTGCTATAATTTAATGTCAAATCCCAGCTAAAATTTTCTGTTTTAATGGGTTTAGCATTTAAAAGTACTTCTATGCCTCTGTTGCGCATGGATGCGGTATTTACACTGGTTGAATTAAATCCTGTTGAAGGCGCAAGTGCTACGTTAGGAATAATTCCGTTTACGGTCTTTTTATCGAAATAAGTTACTTCCAAACCTATACGGTTTTTAAAGAAACCAGTTTCCAGGCCTACCTCAAATTCGTTAATCCGTTCATTTTTTAAGTTAGGATCACTTAATACCGTACTAATCAAAAAGCCCGATTGACCTTGATATGGAAAGGCGATGTTTCTTACTGTTTGTGATTCATAAGGTGTAAGCAGGCTATATGGGCCAATACTGGCATTTCCAACGGTACTATATGATACCCTTAACTTTCCAAAACTCATGATATCGGAAACTTCTTTTGAAAAGAAATTAGAGAAAATAAAACTTGTAGCTGCAGATCCATAAGGATAAAAGCTATTGTTTTTGGCCAATACAGAAGTTCCGTCATACCGTCCGGTAAGAGAAAGAATCAGGAACCTTTTATAATCGATATTAGATTGTAGATAAAATCCTATTTTTCTACTTAAGTAGCTGGTTTCCGTAAATTTAACCGTAGAAGTAGATCCTATGTTATCAAATCCGGGAACAGTAATCCCAAGTCCGTTGGCATAAGCATTTTCATAATAGGTAGAGATGATATTATTACCTAAAATGGCATCGATATTAAAATCGCCAAAGCTGTGATTGGCTCCGATAATTAAGTCATTGTTATATTGTCTGAAATTTGAATTACTGTTTACTATCCTACCATTGGGATTTGATACAGAAAGTAAAGATTCATGATACTTCCCTTGTTCGGTATATACATCAGCACCAAAACGTTCTGTAATGGTTAACCAGCTCAATGGCTTATAGTTGGCATTAAAAGTGGGTAAAAACCGATTAACTACTGATGTGTTGCTAATATTATCCAATACCCAGTACGGATTGTTTCTTGAAAAACGGTATAACCGTTGTGTCCCGTCTGAATTAAGTGAAGGTTGAAGGTCATAAGAGACTGGTGCGGTAAAGATTGTCCAAACCGGACTCTCTAAAGCATAACCTTCAGGTAATCTATTGTTTTTAGTGTTGGCATAATTAAGAGAAAAAGTAACGTCAAGGTTTTTAAGTATTTGTGTGCTGAATTTTCCAAAAACCGTATTTCTGTCAAAGGAGGTTTGTGGTACCGTACCATCTTGCGAAAGATTGGTATAGGATAGGAAATAAGTACCTGATGCACCACCACCATTTAGGCCGATGGTATTGGTATAGGTTTTGCCGGTTCTGAAGAATAAATCTGATTGATCATAAACCTTTGCCGGTTGCCCGTTTATTTTGAGGGTATCCATTCTTGCTCCCCAAGAGGTACTTGTTTTTTGATTTACGCCATCAAAGTACACCCCGTTTGATCCTAGCGAATATTTATTCTGAATCTCCGGTAACAATGGTGTCTCTAGAGAGAATGAAGATGAAAAACTTAATGTAGGTTTCTTGTTTTGCATTCCGGTCTTTGTAGTGATAATTATGACACCTTTTGCACCATCAGAACCATAAAGTGCCGTGGCTGCTCCTCCTTTTAAAACGTTGATACTTTCAATAATATTAGGATCCAAATCTGCTATTCTATTCGTTCCCGGACCTGAATTCAGGTTTCCTGTTTCATCATTGTTTACAGGAATACCATCGATTACCATTAAAGCTTCATTATTTCCGTAAAGGGAATTGGCACCCCTAATTACAATTCTGGATGAGCTGCCTGGTGTACCGGATGAACTGGTAATTTGTACGCCTGAAACTTTACCCGCCAGTGCATTTACTAGATTGGGTTCTTTAGTTTGGGTGAGTTGTTCTCCTTTTACCTCTTGCGAACTGTAAGTAAGGTTACGTTTTTCACGCCTAACGCCCAATGCGGTAACCACTACTTCGTTTAGGTTCTGCTGATCATCTTTGAGCTCAATGGACAACGTACTTTGCCCGGTATAGGCAAATTCTCTGGTCTGGTAGCCTATTCCGCTAATGATGAGTACAGATGGATTAGCGCTCTTAATAGAAAATTTTCCTTGAGCATCTGTTGATACGCCCTGGGATGTACCTTTTACCTTAACTGAAATGCCGGGTATGGGCATTCCATCAGCAGTTGTAATTGTACCACTAATGAGAGACGTTTGAGCTTGCAACTGTATAAAACAGAGCATAGCTACTGCAAGAAAGGCAGTTTTGAGTTTGGTTATCATGTAGTTTGGTTGTTAGTCTGCTCAAATTTAAGTGACTTACAATCCAGATCATTTGAGGATTTTATCAGGTATTAACCATAATTTAACAAGAATGTTACGCAAATGTTAAAAGCATCGGATGGAAGTATAAAATGTGTACAATAATGAACTCCTATTAATCCTTAATTTCATAATTTCAGCATTCTCAACAATGAAGCTTACACTTTTAACATGGTAATACGATCTATAATTTTTTTTGCCTGAAAAATCAAAACCATACTTTAATGGTGAAGTAGAAAATGAAAAGTAGTTCCAAATTTTTGAGGCGGCGATATCGGTATGTCCATAATATTAAAGAATTATTAAATCCTCATGTTTGAAGATCAATATCATTTCATTTAAAGGCTTTTAGCGATTATTTAGACCACATACATCATGAATTAAAAGATGCACCATTGGCTTTTTAAAAAATAAAAATGCACCTTTGCGAACCGCTAACAGAGGTTTTGGCATGTATTAAATTAAATAGTTGTTTATGGAAGAAATGGTTGTAGAAGAGGTTCAGGAACTACTTGAAAAACAAGACGATATTGCCTTAAAGAAATATCTTGATGGGCTGAATATCTCTGATGTAGAAGAATTGATTGATGAACTTCCACAATGTGCAGCCAAATTCATTGAAACCATTTCCCTCAACAGGGCTGTAAACGTATTCCGTATTCTCGATTTTCCTACCCAGGAACGGATCATTAAAAAGCTTTCAGGTAATAAGTTAAATCAAATTATAAAAGATTTACCACCTGATGATCGTACCGCACTTTTTGGCGAGATGAAAGGTGATGTGGTAAAGAAAATGATTTCTCTTTTACCATCCGAAGAGCGTAAAGAATCACTTGCGCTTTTAGGTTATAACGAATATAGTATTGGCCGGTTAATGACGCCAGATTATATTGCTGTAAAACCAGAATGGTCTGTAGCAAGGGTGCTATCTCATATCCGTCGTTATGGAAAAAACTCCGAAACTATTGATGTGGTATATGTAATCGATAAAGATGGCGTATTGCTGGATGATATCAGAATTCGTGAAGTTTTACTGGCAGATCCGGATTCGATAATTGGGGAATTAACCGACAAACGTTTTATCGCTTTAAAGGCAAATGATCCACAGGAAGATGCCATTAACATTTTTAGGATGAATAATCGGGTTGCTTTACCTGTTGTGGATGAAAATAATATCCTTTTGGGGATTGTAACAGTTGATGATATCCTTTGGATTGCTAATGAAGAGTATACTGAAGATATGCACAAGATTGGTGGTACAGAAGCTTTGGATGAACCCTACTTAGATATTCCGATTTTAAAATTGGTAAAGAAACGTGCAGGGTGGTTAATTGTACTCTTTTTAGGGGAGATGTTAACCGCAACAGCGATGCAGCACTTTGAAATAGAACTCGAAAAGGCTGTAGTACTTTCATTATTTATTCCCTTAATTATGAGTAGTGGTGGTAATAGTGGTTCGCAGGCTTCAACATTGATTATACAGGCGATGGCACTTGGAGAAGTAACTATTGCAGAATGGTGGCGTGTAATGCGCCGCGAGCTGATTTCTGGAACCATGCTTGGCGTAATATTAGGAACAATAGGCTTCATCCGCATCATCACCTGGCAACAACTTCACCTATATGATTACGGGCCACATTTTTTCTTAATCGCTTCCACCATATTTTTTACACTGGTTGGTATTGTATTATGGGGGAGTTTAATCGGTTCTATGATGCCCATTATTCTTAAAAAGCTTAAGCTCGATCCGGCAACCTCATCAGCACCATTTGTGGCAACCATGGTGGATGTAACCGGTATTGTTATCTACTTTAGCGTAGCCGTATTAATTTTAAAAGGAGTTTTATTATAAACAGAATGATGGAAAAGAAAATAACCACACTTTTTACAGATATTGGTGGCGTATTGCTTACCAATGGTTGGGACAGGCACGCCAGGGGAGAAGCCTCAGTGCTTTTTGATTTAGATTCAGTTGATTTAGAAGAACGTCACCATTTAACCTTTGATACTTACGAGGTTGGAAAATTAACACTTGATGAATATCTGGAACGGATCGTATTTTTTAAACCACGGAACTTTACTTATGATGATTTTAAAGAATTTATGTTCAAAAAATCATTGCCCTATCCAGAAATGATTCAGTTAATCTGCGATTTGAAGAGGAAATACAATTTAAAGGTTGCAGTAATCAGCAATGAGGGCAGAGAACTTAATCAATACCGAATCAATACCTTTAAATTGAATGAATTTGTAGATTTCTTTGTATCATCCAGTTTTGTACACTTCCGTAAACCCGATGCTGATATTTTCAAAGTTGCGATAGATATTTCGCAAAGTGATGTTGCGACCAGTTTATATATTGATGACCGGATGCTTTTTGTTCAGGTAGCTGAAGGTTTAGGATTGCAAGGGATTTATCATACCAGTTATGAAGATACTAAGGTGCAGCTTGCGGCTTATGGATTGGAGATTTAGGCCAGTATTTGAATTGTTAATGTCGAGGAATATTTAGACATTAGAGTTACTAACTTTCCAAATTGGTTGACAGTAAAAGTTAGTAACTCTTGATTATTAAAGATAGAGTTACTAATTTTCCCAGTCGGTTGACAATAAAAGTTAGTAACTTTTGATTATTAAAGTCACTAACTCTTGATTATTAAACGTTAAACCTGAAGTGCATAATATCTCCATCTTCTACCACGTAAGTTTTGCCTTCAACACCTAGTTTACCAGCATCTTTACAAGCATTTTCTGAACCTAAAGTAACGAAATCATTATATTTAATTACTTCTGCACGAATAAAGCCTTTTTCGAAATCAGTGTGGATTACACCTGCAGCCTGAGGAGCAGTAAAACCTTTGGTAATGGTCCATGCACGAACTTCCTGAACACCTGCAGTGAAATAAGTATAAAGGTTTAATAATTTATAGGCTGTACGAATTAATTTATTTACGCCAGATTCATCCAAGCCTAAATCAGCTAAAAACTCCTGACGTTCTTCATAGCTATCCAATTCTGCAATTTCAGATTCAATTTTTGCAGAGATAACCAACACTTCGGCACGCTCATCAGCTACGCTTGCTTTTACCAGATCAACGTATTTGTTTCCGGTTACTACAGAAGCTTCATCTACATTACAAACGTACATTACTGGCTTTTGAGTTAATAAGCCCAAGTCTTCAATATAGTCGAAATCTTCTTGTGCTAAAGAAGCAGTACGGATAGATTTGCCATTTTCTAAGTGTGTTTTTACAACTGATAATATTTCATAAGTGCGTTTTGCATCCTTATCACCACCAGTTTTAGCCATTTTTTCTACCTTCTGGATGCGCTTGTCAACCGTATCCAAATCCTTTAGCTGTAATTCTGTATCAATAATTTCTTTATCACGGATAGGATCAACTGAACCATCAACATGGATCACATTACCATCATCAAAACAACGTAAAACATGAATGATCGCATTTGTAGCCCGTATATTTCCTAAAAACTGGTTACCTAAACCTTCACCCTTCGATGCTCCCTTAACTAAACCTGCAATATCTACAATTTCAATAGTATTAGGCTGTACTTTGTTAGGTTTAACCAGCTCGGCCAGTTTGGTTAGCCTGTCATCCGGTACCGTAATTACACCAACATTGGGTTCTATAGTACAAAAAGGGAAGTTTGCAGCTTGCGCCTTTGCATTGGATAAACAGTTAAAAAGCGTCGATTTACCTACGTTTGGTAGACCAACTATACCACATTGTAATGCCATTTATATTTTTTAATTTACGATTTACGCTTTCACCTTTCACCTTTCACCTTTCACCTTTCACCTTTCACCTTTCACCTTTCACCTTTTTCAGGCGGCAAAGATAAGCTTTTAAACTCTTTAATTAAAGCAGGTTATTTGTAGCAGATGGATATTTTATCTAAGTTTATCCAAAATTACAATTATTAATATGGAAGATTTAGAGGAGGGTGTACCTCAGGAAGTGAAATTAGTGGTAACAGAAGAAATGCGTAGTTACCTTTATGATATCACCAAATGGGCGAAATTTTTATCGATTGTTGGATTTGTGTTTTCAGCACTGCTGGTTTTAATTTCGTTTTCGATCCCATCAATGATTGCAAGCAATCCAATGCTGGCCAAACAATTAGGTACTTTAGGGCAAGGAAGTTCAACCGCTATAACCATTGTTTATCTAATTTTAGGGCTGTTTTATTTCTATCCAAGCTTGTTACTGTTTAGAATCTCCAACAATGGAAAACAAGGCGTGCTATTTGGAAATCAGGAAAGTTTAAACACCGCAATGCAAAATGTAAAATCGTTGTTTAAATTTTGGGGAATCATTACAATTACTGTAATTGTTGGCTACTTTTTATTAATATTTTTAGTAGGAGCAGGACTAGCTGTAGCATAAACACTGTTTATCAATTCTAGATTACTGAAAATTTAATGCATAAAAAAAGCCTTTGTTTTCGCAAAGGCTTTCTTATATATTTAAATTAAAACGAAAAATCGTCAGATGTTTTGGTGCTATGTTCTCCATTTTCAGAATATTCATAACGTTTTTCAACCACATCCTGATGAGATTTAATGTAATCAACAGTTTCATTTAAGCCTTCTGTAAATTTCTCAAAGTCCTCTTTATACAAGAAAATCTTATGTTTAACGAATACACCGTCTTCTAATCTTTTCTTGCTCTCGGTAACTGTTAAATAATAATCACCTGAGCGAGTAGCCTTCACGTCGAAGAAATAAGTTCTCTTGCCTGCTCTTACTTTCTTTGAAAAAACTTCTTCTCTTTCCTTGTTGTCGAATTCTCCCATGGTTGGTATTGATGTTGGTTTTTGGTTTCGGTAAATATAAAGCAAATATTTAAAGTTCAAAATAAAATTAAATACTTCGTGATTCTTCTTCTAAAAGTTGATTATTATAAAGTTCTGTATAACTCCCATTTAAGCTAAGTAATTCGCTGTGTGTGCCTTGCTCTATGATTTCTCCATTATCAAGTACCAGAATCTTATCTGCATTTTTAATTGTAGAAATTCGATGTGCGATTAAAATACTGGTTTTGCCATTCATCATTTTACCCAGATTATTTAAAATTTCTTCTTCTGTTTTGGTATCTACGGCAGAAAGACAATCATCAAATATTAAAATTTTTGGCGATTTGATTAAAGCTCTGGCAATAGAAACACGTTGTTTTTGCCCGCCAGACAATGTTATTCCACGTTCACCAAGCATCGTTTCAAATTTTTCATCAAAATCAATAATGTTGTGATATACGGAGGCATTTTTAGCGGCATCATAAATTTCATCGTCCGTAACCTGATCTAAACCAAAGGCAATATTATTTCGTATCGTATCAGAAAATAAGAAAACTTCTTGTGGTACGAAGCCAATCTGGCTGCGGTAGTTTTTTAGATTTAGAGATTTTAAATCATTTCCATCAACTGAAATAGATCCACCCTGAACATCATACATGCGCATCATTAAGTTGGCTAAAGTAGATTTTCCTGAACCGGTTTTGCCAATTATGGCTACAAATTCTCCAGCTTTAATTTCAAAATTTAAATTTTTCAACGCTTCAATGCCTGTATCCGGATAGGTAAAACTTACATTTTCGAATGTTAAGTGTCCATTGATTTCCCTATCATTAAGTTCTGTAGATTGGATATCGGATGGAATATCTAAAAATTCATTTATTCTTTTTTGTGAGGCCGCCGCCCTTTGGATTAATGAAGTTACCCAGCCCAGCATAGTAACTGGAAACGTAAGCTGATTAATATAGATGATAAATTCTGCAATGTTACCAGCGGTGATGCTGCCATTCATTACCTGAATGCCACCAATGTAAATGGTAAGAATGGTACTAAGCCCAATCAAGAGCATCATTGTTGGGTAAAACAGGGCAGAAACCTTTACCAGACTCATCGAATCTTTCTTGTAATCATTACTTTGAATTTCAAACATGTTTCTGGTATAATCTTCCCTCACATATGATTTAATAATCCTGATGCCTGAAAAACGCTCCTGTACAAAACTAGATAGGGCAGAAAGCCTTTCCTGGATTTTACCACTTTTTTTAAAAATCAATGTGTTTACATAATAGATAATCACCACCAGGAAGGGGAGGGGCAAAAGGCAATAAATGGCTAGTCTGGAGTTTACATCAAACATTGACCATACAATCAACACGGATAAAACAAAGGTATTAATGGTATACATAATGGCCGGACCAACATACATTCTCACCCGATTCACGTCTTCCGTAGCCCTATTCATCAGGTCGCCGGTATTGTTTCTCCTGTAAAAACCTAAACTTAATTCCTGATAATGTTGGTAGATATCGTTCTTCATGTCGAATTCAATATGTCTGGACATAAGAATGATGGTTTGACGCATGAAAAACAGGAATAATCCCCTCAAAACATAAAGTATGATCACTAAAATTCCAAAGTAAAGAAGGTTGCTGCTAAATATGCTATAAACGATTTCTTGCCGATCAAAACCATTAAAGAGGTTGTAGATTTGTATATTTTCAGTAATTAAATCTACCGCATAGCCAATTACCTGAGCAGGAACAACGCCAAAAATATTAGATATGACTACGAAAATACTTCCGGGGATAATCCACCATTTATATTTTAGAAAATACTTATTTAACCTGCGCAGATGTTTCATGTGGTACAAACTTAGGTAATTTCATTATCTCAACCCTAAAAATTATAGCGTTAATTGTATAGGTTTTTAAAACCTTTGGGGATTAATAGAAGATTAGAGCGAAATTAATTTTGTTATAGTTAAGTTAAATAGATGTATTAATGGTTTTTTTATTTTAATTTTGCAGGAAGTTAGCCGATCGTTAAATATGCCAGCAAATTCTCCATCCGATTCATCCATTTTAGCTCAATTGAGTGCCTATGGGCACAAAAAATTGGTTTTTTGTAATGATCCGGATACTGGTTTAAAAGCAATTATTGCCATTCATGATACCACGTTAGGTCCTGCTTTAGGCGGAACCCGGATGTGGAGTTACGCTACTGAGGGCGAGGCTTTGGAAGATGCCTTACGTTTATCTAGAGGAATGACCTACAAAGCTGCTATTACCGGTTTAAACCTGGGCGGTGGAAAAGGCGTAATTATTGGCGATTCCAGAAAAGACAAAACCGAAACTTTAATGCGTAGCTATGGAAGATTTATTAAAAATCTAAATGGCGAGTTTATTACGGCAGAGGAAATGGGAACCAATACCAGGGATATGGAATATATTCGCATGGAAACCAATTACGTTACCGGCGTTCCCGAATCAATTGGTGGTGCAGGAAATCCAGCTCCTTTTACTGCTCAGGGTGTTTATTTGGGAATTAAAGCCAGTGTAAAGGAAGTTTTTGGTACGGATATGCTTGCAGGTAGAACCATTGTAGTACAAGGAATTGGTAATGTTGGTGAACACCTCGTGGCCTTGTTAAGAAAGGAAAATGCCGAAGTTTTAATCAGCGATATTAACCAGGAGCAACTCACTTACGTAGCCCGTAAATATAAGGCAAAACCTATAGAGGCCGATAAAATTTTTGGTATTGATGCTGATGTGTATGCACCTTGCGCTATGGGTGCTACGGTTAATAACAAAACCATTGAGCGTATGAAATTTGCTATAATTGCAGGTTCTGCGAACAATCAGCTTAAAGATGAAGTTTTGGATAGTGAATTACTCTCTAAAAAAGGAATTTTGTTTGCCCCTGATTACCTTATCAATGCAGGCGGATTAATTGCCTGTTATTCTGAATGGACAGGGTTTGGAAAAAAGCGGACAGTGCAGCTCACTGAAAATATTTACGATGCTACGAGGAGTGTCATCAAGCTAAGCAAATCAGAAAAAATATCAACAAATATTGCCGCTAACCGAATCGCTGAGAAACGGATTGCCGACATTAAAAAAATCAAATCATCATATTAATAATTATTAAAAACAGGTTTTAAAAACCGCACTCGTTCTTACATTCATGTTAAACAGAAGGCACTTAAGGATCAAAGCTTTGCAAAATATTTTTGCATGGCACATGGCAGACAAAAAAGACATTAAAGGAGACCTAAAACTTTTAATGCAAAGCATCGATAGCGTGTACGAAATGTACATCTGGATGTTATCACTGATGGTAGAAGTAACCGAATTTACGGCCAACGATGCCGCAGAGCGTGCAAATAAACATCTAAAAACAGCAGAGGATTTAAATCCAAACTTAAAACTGCTTCACAATAAGTTTAGTGTTTTAATGCAGCAAAACCCTGAATACGTATCGGCGGTTAAAAAGTACAAAGTAGATTGGGGTTTTGATCCGGAAATTCGTAAAACGGTTTTTAATTCTTTAAAAGCATCTAAAGAATATGCAGATTATCTTGCAGATCCAAATGAAAGCTTAGAATCATCAAAAGACATCATCAAATATATTTTCAGGAAAATCATCTTAAAAAACCAGGCTATTTTACAGGTTTTTGAAGAGAAATTTATCAACTGGCAGGTAGATCACGAAGTGATGAAAGGAATGGTAGCTAAAACTTTAAAGAATTTTACCTTCGATGATCCATTCAAAAACAAATTAACTGAAATTAGCGCAGACTGGGTTGAAGACAGTAAGTTTGTACAGGATTTATTTGTTCATACCTTGCAAAATGACGTGAAGTACCAGGAAATGATTGCAGAAAGAACTAAAAATTGGGAATCGGAGCGTATTGCCTTAATGGATACGATTCTAATGAAAATGGCTATCTGCGAATTGCTAAATTTCCCATCCATTCCTGTTAAAGTAACCATTAATGAATATTTGGAACTGTCAAAAGATTACAGTACACCGAAAAGTAATTCGTTTATAAATGGTATTTTGGACAAAATTTTAGGCGACTTAAAGAAAAATAATACCATTAAGAAAATCGGTCGCGGATTAATAGAAGAATAATGATGAAAAAGATATTTATCCTGGCGATTGCTGCACTTTCTTTTACAGCATGTCGCAATGCAAATAACTCAACTGATCAAGCAACTGGCTCAAAGAGTAATACAGTTGCATCAGCAGATGCACCAGTAATTGTGTTTGAAAGAGAAATATTTGATTTTGAAAAAATAGATCAGGGTGAAAAAGTTACACATGAATTTAAGTTCAAAAATACGGGTAAAAGCCCTTTAATTATTTCAAATGCAACGGCAACTTGTGGCTGTACTGTTCCGGTAGTGCCAACAGAACCAATTCTACCTGGTAAAGAAGGCGTTATTAAAGTGGTTTTCAATAGCGCAGGTAAAGAAGGTATGCAAGATAAAGTAATCACTGTCAACTCAAATGCGAACCCAGCTATATCTACAGTACACCTGGTGGGTGATGTAAGGGTGAAAAAATAACTCAGCAGCTAAGCAATTAGCTGATTAAATATTAATTAAATAAATCAAATCAATAAGAAATGACATTAACAGTAATTTTACAGGCAGCAGGTGGAAGTAGCAGTATGCTCAGTACAATTGTTCCTATGGTATTAATCATGGTGGTTTTCTACTTTTTCATGATTCGTCCACAAGTTAAAAAAGCTAAAGAACATAAAAAATTAGTAGCAGAATTGAAAAAAGGTGATAAAATTATCACAACTGCAGGCATCCACGGACGTATTGCAGACTTAAATGATACTACCTTTTTAATTGAAGTAGAAGGTGGCGTTAAAATTCGTTTCGATAAATCTGCAGTATCATTAGATGCTACAAAAGCAGTAACTACACCTGCTAAAGTTTAAATTAATAAGACTTTTAAAAACCGTCGCATCTACAGATCGACGGTTTTTTGTTTTTAGTCAGTTTTAAAAGCTTAAACAACGCTTCTTTCATTTCTTTGTACTATTTCTATTTGAGCACCTGTTTAGTTTTACTACATTTGGCGATATTGTTAATAGTGGATCATTGTCCCATTGTCATTTAGATCGTTAAATATGCCGTTTATTAGATTAACCCAAATAGAGAAAAGACGTGTTTTTACGCTCTTGGCTTGTTTGTTTCTGGCAATAGCAGCATGGCTTTTTATGGCACTGAACAACAAGTATATCTATACCGCTAAAACAGTGCTGGTTTTCAAAAATACACCCACTAAGCGGGCATTTTATCCATTACAATCAGACACAGTTGATTTACAGGTAGAAGGAACCGGATGGCAATTGATCTTTTCCCGTCTGCGTATCAGCCCGCCATCCATATCCGTAAGCTTAAGTCAGCTCAACACGAAGGATTTTATAACTTTTTCAGATCAGTTATACAATGTTAACAGGCAACTCGAAAGCACGCAAAAAGTGATTTCTGTAAAGCCAGATACCTTATATTTTGATTTCACCAAAAGAACAGTAAAAAAGGTATCGATTCAATTGGTTAGCAAACTGGATTTCATCAATCAGTACGGAATATCAAGTGATATCATCTTAAATCCTCAATATGTAAAGGTAGCTGGCCCGGCAGAAGAATTAAGTAAAATTACCATCTGGCCCACGGATACTTTAAAGCTAAGTAAGATTCAGGGAAGTACTACGGTGAGGATTGGTTTGCAGCATAGTCCTCAAAAAAATGTAAGTATTTATCCTTCATCGGTAGAAGTAAAGCTTCCGGTTGATGAATTTACAGAAAAAACAATTGAGGTGCCTTTAAAGATCATTAACAATAAAAATTACAACAGCATAAAACTTTATCCCAAGAAAATTAAGGTAACATTTTTAGTTGCGTTGGGTAATTATAGTCAGGTAAATGATAACTTCATTACCGCCACTGTTGATGTTAATGAGTGGCAGGATTTAGCACACAAGCAGTTTACAGTAAAAATTACGGAGTTTCCGGATTACTGTAAATTAATCAATATCAATCCATCTAAAGTAGATTTTGTAGTAGAAAAATAATGTATAAAATAGGCATCACAGGTGGAATAGGCAGTGGAAAAACAACCGTTTGTAAGGTCTTTGAAGTTTTAGGCATTCCGGTTTTTTATGCAGATACCGTAGCAAAAGAAATTATGGTATCAGATCAATTGCTGGTTGATGGTGTGATCGCTACCTTTGGCGAAGAAAGCTATACACCAGATGGGGAACTCAACAAAAAGCACCTGGCCGGTATTGTATTTAACAATGAAGCAGAATTGGTTAAATTGAATGCCTTGGTTCATCCGGCAGTATTTAGGGCTTTTGAAGAATGGGTAAAGCAAATTGATCAAAAGGTGTCCTACATATTGAAGGAAGCAGCTTTGCTTTTTGAAAGTGACTCTTATAAAATGTGTGATACTTCTATTCTGGTAACAGCTCCACATGATTTAAAGTTAGCCAGGGTAATGCATCGTGATCAGGTTTCTGCAGATCAGGTAAAGGCAAGAATGGACAAGCAAATGAGCGATGAAGAAAAGACAAGAATGGCAGATCATTTTGTTTTGAACGACGAAAAGAATTCAATCATTGATCAAGTTCTAACGCTACATAAACAGTTTTTAATAGCTGCAAAGGCATATTAGACTTTCAATACTACTTAACCTAAATAAGATGTGTTTTTATATTCCAAAATCCTGTCTAATCCTTAAATCTTATAAATGATTTTAGACGATTTCATTACCATTACGCCAATTGGTTTATATTGTGTTTATGGCGATTTTTATTTAGATCCCCAGCAACCTGTAAAAGAGGCTGTGGTTTCTCATGCACATGGCGACCATGCTATTGGCGGTAGTGAGCATGTATATTGTACGGCTGCTACCGAATCTTTTATGAAACACCGTTACCGTAAGTTTGCCGCTGTAGATTTTTATGTTAAAGCTTATCACGAATCATTTAAGATCAAGGAGGTTTCCATTACCTTTTATTCAGCCGGGCATATATTAGGTTCTGCACAGGTTTTAATGGAGTATCAGGGTGTTAAATATCTGTATACCGGAGATTATAAAATAGAACCGGATACAACTTGTGAACCTTTTGAGTTTGTAAAGGCTGATGTATTAATTACGGAAAGTACGTTTGCTAATCCCGAAACTAAACATCCCTCTCCAGTTACAGAGATAGAGAAATTGAATGATACCAATTCAAATATCATGCTTGGTGCTTATGCATTAGGTAAAAGTCAAAGGATCATCCAACTGCTAAATCATCACTGTCCAACTAAAAATATTATGGTGCATCATAGCATCATGCCATTTGTTAAAATCTACGAAGATTACGGCATAGCGTTGGGCAGGTACAAAATGTACGATCGTAAAGTGATGAAGAATAACCAGCAACATCAGGTTTATATTGTACCACCGATGGTTTTCCATAGTTATCATAAAGCCATTAATGTGGTGAGGGCTTTTGCTTCAGGATGGAAAAATCTGCAGCAACAAAATGGTATTTCGCTTTATATTTCTGATCATGCAGATTGGGATGCGATACTGGAAACTATCGAAAATGTACAACCCAAACAAATTTGGACCTTGCATGGAGATGGAAAAAAGTTAAAAGAATATTTTAAAGATAGGTTAGAGGTGAAGATATTGAACTAATTAACTGAATTTTACAAGATTTTGTAGATTTGAGAATTTTAGCATAAGTAAAAGTAAAGTTTTTATTCATTCAATTATTCACCCATTCAAAACTCAATCATTCAAAATTCAATATGAAAGAAGGGGAAGATTTTTATTTTAATGAAGATGGATTGATGGTGTTTACCGAAACCTACCACTTAAAGCGAGGTTATTGCTGTAAAAATAAATGTAAACATTGCCCTTGGGGATATGGTAAAAAGAAGGTGAAGAAATAGTTAATTCACTATTCGAGTTTTCCGTTTCAATTATCTAAAATTTAACATGCTGATAAATGCACCTTAATTGAATATCAAAGCCAAAGCTATAAAAATTCAGACTTTCATCCATATTACTATATTCTTTCAATTCCCAGTTTTGATGCTCATTAATATGAAAGGCTTCAACTGAAATGGCTGTGGAATCGATCATGATATATTCTTTCAATGACGGAATATCTCTATACAGTTTAAATTTACTACCCCTATCATAATCTTTTGTAGAAGGAGAAAGAATCTCAATGATAACGGTTGGCAGGAGTACCGTATTTTCATCTTCTTCCAGGTGTTTGATTTCATTGCAGTAAATAGATATATCAGAATAGGTGAAAAGTGAGTTTTCAGGGATGTTCATTCTCATATCACTGCCAAAAGGAATGCACTTTGATCCATATAATTTACGACTAAGAAAACCAAAAGTATTGGAGAATATAAAGTTGTGACTAAGTGCTCCAGATATAGACGTTACACCTATAGCCCTAAATTCCCTGTGAAGTGGGAATATCTCTCCCTCAAAATATTCATGCTTTTCCTGTGAAGCATTTTCCATTTCCAGGTATTCCTGAACACTATACTTCCTTTTTTTATATTCTACGGCAGGCTCATTTACAATTTCATCCATACAGTAAGTTAGTCAAAATATGGGTATGATGAAAATAAATTTTGGTTGTCTTCCTAATCAGTGATGCCCCGCAAAGAAACCAATTAGAGCGACACCTATTCCCAATAAAACAGCGATCATTTTACGCAGGTTAATTTTATGATCGGCACTGGATTCGAATAAAATGGTTGTAGATATATGAAGGAATATTCCAATCACCACACCCATAATTTTATTAAAATAAGCCTCTACGCCTCCAATACTGCCATTACTTAAGCCCATACTTACATAAAAGCCTAAAGGAGCCATAATTGCAAAAATGATCAGATATAGAATGATACTTCCTTTTTTGAAATGATTTTGCATTAAAATGCTTCCTAAAGCAAATGCCGCAGGGATATGGTGTAAGGAAATGCCAAAAATTAATTCGTTATGTTGTTCTTTTGCCAAAGGCATTCCTTCTAAAAATGCGTGTAAACACAAACTAATCATGATGCCGAACGGAAATACCTGCCCATCGTGATGCTTGTGGATATGGCCATGTTCCACACCTTCAGAGAATTGTTCCAGAAATACCTGCAAAAGAAAACCCACGAGAATAAAAATCCCGATTTCACTTTTGTCAGGCCCGCTAAAGGCATCGGGTATTAAATGCAATACGGTTATAGCAAATAAATAGGCCCCACTAAAAGATAGGATCAGTTTTAGCAACTTAGATTTGTCACTTTTAACCAAAAATATAGCTGTTCCACCTAAAAAGGCACAGAAGAAAAGCACGCAGAGTTTCCAGATTTCCATAGCTTAAAAATCAGGTTGTAATTTTTTAAACATTCTTGAACAGATGAAACCAATTAAGGTTCCTAACAGTGCGCCTGCAGTAACATCAATAGGGTAATGAACGCCGACATATACTTGTGCAAAACTAATAATAAAGGCCCAGAACAAGCCGAGTGGCAAAATGGGTTTCCATCTACTGTAAAAAACGCAAATTAAAAATACGGCAATAGCAAAGTGATTGGTTGCATGTGCCGAAGGAAAGCTTAAACCGCTTCCGCAAGGTACACGGTGAATAATTTCATTGGCTATGGTTAGATCATTGCATGGCCGAACCCTTGAAATCCATGGTTTGATTAATCTGGAAGAAATTAAATCAGCTGAAGCAAATGTAAACAGAATCATTCCAATGATATAATATCCCTGTTTCTTGTATTGTTTAATGCAAAAAATTAAAATAAAAACATAAAGTGGCGACCAGAAAAACCGATTGCGCATGAGGGGCATCAGCCAGTCTAAAAAGCCATTGGAGAGCCCCTGGTGGATTTTTAGAAATAAAGCCAGATCAAATTGCTGTATGCTTTCTATCATGCTTTTTTACAGATTAAAATTAACCGGTCTGATGTGTTTTGATTAAAATCTTCCAATTCATAATTGCCGAATGTGTGATGGATAGTCATTCCGGCTTTTAAAATCATCCGCTCAAAATCTTCAAAACTAAAAGCCTGAACACGCTCTTCAAAACTATAGGTCTTCCCTTTATCTTCAAAATTGATTTTTTTGATAATTTTTCCCTCGATCACATTTTTAGAAATATTAAATGCAATTCCATCAAGGGATTTCACTTCGCAGGAATTAAGATTTCTCAGGATTTTTTCAGTATTAAAATAATCCAAAACCAAAACTCCATCATGCTTAAGACATTTCCTGAATGTTTTTAAAGCATCAACATGTTCTTTTTCAGTATCAAAATAACCGAAACTGGTGAAAAGATTTAAGGCAATATCAAAATAATTGATGTAAAAGAGTTTTCGCATATCATGCACCAGAAAATGCAGTTTATGGTTCTCAAATTGCCGGGCATACTTTATACTTTGTTCTGATAAATCTATCCCAGTAACATCTAATCCTTTTTTATTGAGGTAGATGGAGTGTCTTCCTTTTCCGCAGGCAATGTCAAGGGCCTTAGAATCAGGTTTTGGATGCAGAAAATGAGTTAGCTGATCAATAAAAAATTCAGCTTCAGCGTCATTTCTTTGTTGATAAAGAATATGATAATATGGTGAATTAAACCAATATTGAAACCATTTGCGCTGCATAAAAAAGCTGTTTGTTTATTAAAAGGATGCAAACTTAGATAAAATTGGATTAAACACCGCACATTAATTTATTGCCAAAGCCATTAATAGGATGTTCTGTAATCATTTAATTATCAAATTTCTGCAAATATAAGATTTTACTATTGCCTGTTGTATAGTGTGTTGTTTTTTGCAACAATATTGCAAATATATTTTAATCAGTTAATTTATAATAAGTAATTAATGAACCAAACGGATGACCATTTATTTTAAAAAATGATCATATGCCCACTAAATACATCGTATAAATAGATATAAACTTAATGTAAATTAACTTTTGAGAAGCCTTTAGGATGCCCGCTATCTTGTTTTTTTTCTTATTTTTGGTGCTCATTATTAGATACAATAAGTGACTTTAATAAAATCGATTTCAGGAATAAGAGGAACCATAGGTGGACAAGCTGGAAATGGCTTAACACCAATTGATATTGTGAAATTCACAGCTGCTTTTGGAAGCTGGGTAGTTCAAAAAACAGGGATTAAAAGAATCGTATTAGGTCGCGACGCCCGTATTTCGGGTGAGATGGTTAACCATTTGGTTATAGGTACTTTACAAGGCCTGGGCATAGAGGTAATCGATTTAGGTTTATCTACTACACCAACAGTTGAAATTGCCGTGCCTGATGAAAAGGCTGGCGGTGGGATCATTTTAACTGCAAGTCATAATCCAAAACAGTGGAATGCACTAAAATTACTTAATGCAGATGGTGAATTCATCAGTGATGCTAATGGAATAGAAGTTTTGGAACTTGCCGAAAGCGCTGCGTTTGAATTTGCCGATGTAGATAAATTAGGAAAGGTTATTCAAAATGATACTTACCTGCAAAAGCACATTGATAAAGTTTTGGCATTGCCATTGGTAGATGTTGAAGCAATTAAGAAAGCTGATTTTAAGGTGGTAATAGATGCTGTTAACTCAACTGGTGGTATTTTTATCCCGGCCTTGCTGAAAGCATTAGGGGTAACCAGGGTTACAGAATTGTATTGTACCCCTGATGGTCATTTTCCTCATAATCCTGAACCGCTTCCAGAAAACCTGACAGAGATTTCCAAGGAGGTTCAAAAACAAAATGCAGATTTAGGTATTGTGGTAGATCCTGATGTAGACCGTTTGTGTTTTGTAAATGAAGATGGAAGTATGTTTGGAGAAGAATATACTTTGGTTGCTGTAGCCGATTATGTATTAAAAAATACACCAGGCAATACGGTTTCTAATCTTTCGTCAACCAGGGCCCTCCGTGATGTAACTGAAAAAGCAGGCTCTGAATATCATGCTTCAGCGGTTGGTGAAGTAAATGTGGTGAATAAAATGAAAGAAAGCAACGCCATTATTGGTGGTGAAGGAAACGGTGGAATCATTTATCCTGAATCGCATTACGGTAGAGATGCTTTGGTGGGGATCGCTTTATTCTTAACGCATTTGGCTAAATTTGGAAAATCTATTTCCGTACTACGAGCAAGCTATCCTCAATATTATATCTCTAAAAATAAAATTACTCTTACAGCAGAAATGGATATTGACAATTTGTTGAAGCAAGTTGAAGAGAAATACAAAAAACAGCCTTACAGCATCATTGATGGATTAAAAATAGAGTTCGATAAAACATGGGTGCACTTGCGCCGTTCTAATACCGAACCGATTATCCGTATTTATAGCGAAGCAGAAAATGAAACCATTGCGGAAAGTCTGGCAAATAAAATTATTTCAGATATCAAGGAAATATTGCATTTGTAACTAAAATAGAGGCAATAATTAAAGAGTAAAATTAATTCATGAGGTCATCCCAAAAGATGAAATCATTTAAAAGGTGATAATCACAATATGAAAAGGATTTATTTAGACAACGCGGCTACCACACCATTAGATAAACAAGTAATTGCCGAAATGAGTAACGTGATGGAAAACTATTATGGTAATCCATCAGCCATTCATGCGCTGGGGCGTGAGGTAAGAACTTTGGTAGAAAAAGCCCGGAAAACTGTCGCTAATCTTTTAGGTGCATCACCTTCTGAAATATTTTTTACTTCTGGTGGAACTGAGGCTGACAATACAGCTATTCGTTGCGGCATTTCAGCTTATGGAATTAAACATGCCATTACCTCTAAAATTGAACATCATGCGGTAGAACATACTTTAAATATGATGTTGAAAAATGGTGAGATAGATAAACTGAGTTTTGTAAATATTGATGAGAAGGGTAATGTTGATTATGCACACCTAGAGGAGCTTTTGCAAAATAACGAGCGTACTTTTGTCTCCTTAATGCATGCCAATAATGAATTGGGTACCCTAACGGATATGATAAAAGTGGGTGATATCTGTGAAAAATATAATGCCATTTACCATGCCGATACCGTTCAAACGATGGGACACTATTTTCATCATGTACGTGAACTGAAAGCGCATTTTATTGTATGTGCTGCACATAAACTCCACGGACCTAAGGGTGTAGGTTTCTTATACGTAAACAGCAATATTAAAATCCCACCAATGATTTATGGTGGTGCACAAGAGCGTAACATGCGTGGAGGAACTGAAAATGTTTATGGGATAGTAGGTTTAGCAAAGGCTTTGGAAATTGCCTATGCAGAAATGGAAGAGCATCAGAATCATATTCAAGGTTTAAAAGATTATATGAAGGCTCAATTGATTGCAGAAATTCCAGGAATTGGTTTTAACGGAGAAACTGATGCAGATAAAAGCCTTTATACGGTACTAAATGTTTCTTTCCCTGAAATGGATATGGGCGATATGTTGCTGTTTAATTTGGATATTAACGGGATTTGTGCTTCCGGTGGTAGTGCCTGCTCGTCTGGTTCTAATATTGGCTCACACGTGTTGAATGGTATCAAAGCTGATCCAAATCGCCCTTCGGTACGTTTTTCTTTTAGTAAATATACTACGAAAGAAGAATTGGACTACGTGATAGAGAAAGTTAAAATGGTGGTGAAGCAAAATGCTTTAGCCTAAAATATCATTAACCAAATAGGAACAGTCTCGAAGTAATTCGGGACTTTTTTTATTTGTTCTTTTTTCTTGTATTAAGTAAGTCACCATTGGTGAATATTGCTATTAAAACAATATTATTTCTCATGTGTTCCTATAATACATCAATTTAAAAACCACTATGGAAAATAATAAAGAAAAAGGCAAAATCATTGAGAATGATTTGCTAGATAAAACAGCTGAAGATATTAAGGAGAACAGGAATTTAGATGATAACAAATCATCAAAAGTTGCAACCAACTTATTTGACAAAGATAAAGGTCGTAAAAATAATTCATTTGGTCCGGGCCATGAGCCGGGAACTACTCCAGGATCAGGAATTTAAAACTTAATTTTCTGAAAGAATAATTAAATTTAAGCCACAGCAAAAATGTTGTGGCTTTTTTATACCGTTCAAAATGGAAAGAAGAAATTTTATCAAAAGCTCTGCATTAGCCATGGCCTTGCTTTCAGTTTACAAAACAGATGTTTTTGCAAAGCAAGTGTTGAGTTACAATTTCAAAACACTTAGAAACAATGTAGGTGTTTTTACATAACAGGGTGGAACAATTGGCTGGTTAAATTCTTCAAGTGGATTTGTGGTGGTTGATGCGCAATTTCCTGCTTCGGCTCCACATGTAATTGAGGAGTTAAAAAAACTTGGAGAAAAGCCATTTAAATACCTTCTTAATACGCATCATCATGGCGATCACACGGCGGGTAACATTGCCTTCAAAGGCTTAGCAGAAAAAGTAGTAGCGCATCAAAATTCTCTAGTAAATCAAAAGAGAGCTGCTGAGAAGGCCAATAGCTTAGATCAGCAGTTGCTGCCAGATACCACTTTTGGAACAGGTTGGAAAGCACCCGTTGGTGATGAAAAGATCAGTTCTTATTATTATGGTTCAGGGCATACCAATGGTGATGCCATTTATCATTTTGAAAATGCTAATATCGTTCATGTAGGTGATTTGGTTTCTAATCGGAAATATCCATATATCGATAGAGAAAATGGTGCACATATTGGCAATTGGATCACTGCTCTGGATAAAATTTATCGTCAATTTGATCATGATACGATGTTTATCTTTGGGCATAGTCGTGAGCCTGAAAAAATAACAGGGAACAAAGCTGACGTAAAGGCCTTTCAAAATTATCTTCAAAATTTGCTCACATTTGTTAGTAGTGAAATTAAGGCTGGAAAAACTAAAGATAATATTCTAAAAGCTACGTCTATTCCAAACGCTCAAGAATGGCAGGGTGAGGGGATTCAAAGAAGTCTGTCAGCCGCTTATGATGAATTAAAGGGCGCTTAAATTATGGCAACAGGTTAGCAAATTGATTTTAAACTAATTTGCTAAACTGTGGTTGTATGGGGCAAAATCTTTTTTCAATTTATAAACATTCTATATTTAAAATAAATCTAACCAGCCCGGTTAAATTAACATCAACTCAACCCATATCTTCTATATTTGCAATACACCAAATCCAATTTCAGATATGGATGATTTTTTAGCTGCCCGCTCCCAAATGGCCTTATCATTAGGCTTCCACATTGTTTTTTCCTGCATTGGTATGGTAATGCCATTTTTTATGGCTGTATCGCATTATAAATGGTTAAAAACAAATGATGAGGTATACAAAAACCTTACGAAGGCCTGGAGTAAAGGCGTTGCGATTTTTTTTGCTACTGGCGCAGTATCTGGTACCATGCTATCATTTGAATTGGGTTTATTATGGCCCAAATTCATGGAACATGCAGGCCCAATTTTTGGGATGCCCTTTTCGCTTGAAGGAACGGCTTTTTTTATCGAAGCGATAGCCTTGGGCTTCTTTCTATATGGATGGGACAAATTAAATAAATGGTTTCACTGGTTTACCGGAATGGTGGTAGGGGTGAGTGGATTAGCCTCTGGAATCTTAGTTGTGGCTGCAAATGCCTGGATGAATAGTCCGGCGGGCTTTGATTTTATAAATGGTCAATACCTTAATGTTGATCCTATACAGGCCATGTTTAATAAGGCCTGGTTTTCTCAAGCCTTACATATGTGTTTGGCTGCATTTACCGCTACCGGATTTGCTGTAGCAGGCGTTCACGCTTTAATGATTTTGAGGAATCAAAACAAGGAATTTCATTTACAGGCATTTAAGATTGCTGCGGTATTTGCCTGTATAGGTGCTTTGCTACAGCCATTAAGTGGCGATATATCTGCTAAAGATGTGGCTAAACGGCAACCGGCGAAGCTCGCCGCTATGGAAGCGCTTTATCAAACCGAAAAGCCCGCACCGCTGCTTATTGGTGGAATTGTAAATGAAAAGGAGAGAACGGTAAAAGGAGCAATAAAAATCCCCGGAGCCTTAAGCTTTTTGGCTCATGGTGATTTTAAGGCAGAGGTAAAAGGCCTTGATCAAATTCCTAAAGATGAGCAACCACCAGTTGCAATCACCCATTATGCCTTCCAGATGATGGTAGGAATAGGAACCCTGCTGGCATTGATTTCACTGGTTTATTTTATTCATTTGCTTAGAAAGAAATCGCTGTTAGAGAAACGCTGGCTACTTAAATTATTTGTACTTGCCATTCCTTTGGGTTATGTAGCGCTGGAAGCTGGTTGGGTAGTTACAGAAGTTGGGCGTCAGCCATGGATTATTTATGGCATTATGCGTACCAAAGATGCCGTAACACCAATGCCAGGAATCGCTTATTCATTTTACATCTTTTCAGCTATTTATTTATCTCTGAGTGTTATTGTAACCTTTTTGCTTTACCGGCAAATTAAAATGGTTCCTGTATTATACAACAATTCTCCATCTAAAACTGCTAATCATTAATTATGGAATATGTTGTAATTACCTTTTTATGTTTGGGCATACTGTTATACTTTTTACTTGGAGGAGCAGATTTCGGTGCCGGAATTATTGAACTTTTTACTTCAACTAAAAACAGGAGTCGTACCCGTAAAACCATGTATCAGGCTATTGGCCCGGTTTGGGAGGCCAACCACATGTGGCTCATTATTGCCATTGTGATTCTTTTTGTTGGTTTTCCGCACATCTACACCACCATGTCGGTTTACCTGCATATACCCTTACTCATTATGCTTATTGGTATTATTGCCCGAGGAACAGCCTTCGTTTTTCGGCATTATGATGCCATAAAAGATGATATGCAATGGCTTTATAATCGGATTTTCAGGTATTCTAGTTTCATTACACCCCTTTTTTTAGGGATTATTGCTGGAAGTGTAATTTCAGGACATATTGATACAGAAGCAAAAGATTTCCAATCTGCATATATCTATAGTTGGTTAAACTGGTTTTCTATTGCTGTAGGTCTATTTACAGTTGCCCTATGTGGATTTCTGGCCGCTATTTACCTGATTGGTGAAACGGAAGATGAACTGGATAAACGGCGCTTTATTAAGAAAGCCGAATATATGAACATCGCTGCAGTATTATTTGGTGCAATGGTTTTTATTGCTGCACATTTTGATAAAATTCCTTTAATTGATTGGGTTTTTAAAAATCCCGTAGGCTTAATAGCCATTATTCTTGCCAGTTTATCATTGGTTTTGTTGTGGTATTTTTTAATTAGAGGTAAAACACAGATTCTACGCATTTTGGCAGGCTTTCAGGTAACGATGATCCTGGTAGCCATCAGTTATGCACACTTTCCTAATTTTATTCGCTTAAAAAATGGAGATGCCATTTCGCTCTTCGAAACGATAGGTCCGCAGAAAACCATTTATAGTTTAGGTTTGGCTTTGTTGTTAGGCAGTGTTTTGATTCTTCCTTTTCTTGGGTATTTGTTTTATAAGTTTCAGAAGAAGGAGGAATAATGCCGCTTGTTGTCATGCTGAGGCACGAAGCATCTGCAACCAATGAAACAGATGCTTCGTGCCTCAGCATGACAGCATATTCAAAGTTACTGCAAGAAAAAAGGGCATCTGTTTCCAAATGCCCCTTTTAAAAATATTTAATCCTTATTTAAAGACCACCTTTTCTGGTCGCTTTTCTTTGTTCCGGCCAAGTGGCAGGTTTTCCGGTACGTTCATTAACCGGCAAATCTGTAGCTTTTTCTGTTGATGTTTTTTCAGCATCTTCACAAGCCATATAAACCATAATTGCTGCTAAAATGACGTTGCTACGGATTTCATCAAAAACCAGTTTGTCATAGCTATCGCGATTGGTATGCCAGGTATATGTTCCATAATCCCAACTGGTAGAACTTAATGAATAACCCAAAGCACCAGCAGCCACGAAGGATGCAAAGTCTGATCCACCTGCCCCAGGCATGCCAGGGAAAATGGTTTTGATTTGATTTTTAATGGTATCTGGTACTGCATTTAACCAACGGGTAATATAATCTTTAGATTTGGCAAAACCTTGACCGCCAATATTCACTACCCGGCCTGTTCCGTTATCCTGGTTAAATAAAGCTTGCAGGTTGTTAACAATTTCCGGATGATCTTCAACAAAAGCCCTGGAGCCATTTAATCCCTGTTCTTCACTTCCCCAATGCCCAACTAAAATCGTGCGTTTTGGGTTAGGATAAAACTTTTTCAGAATACGCATGGCTTCCATCATCATAATGGTTCCAGAGCCATTGTCCGTTGCGCCACTTGCTCCGTCCCATGAATCAAAGTGAGCGGACAGCATTACATATTCTTTCGGTTTTTGCTTTCCTTTAATTTCAGCAATCGTATTAAAGGTTGGTACATTACCTAATTTTTTAGATTCGGATTCTATTTTAAGCATTGGTTTATTACCGTTTAAAGCCAAACGATAAACCAATCCATAATCTTCCACAGATAAATCTAAAGTGGGTACTTTTGTAGTATTGGCACCAAAGATTTTATCTACACCAAAACCTTGTGACCAGTTATTTATCACAATTGCAACTGCCCCGGCATTTTCTAAAGCCACAGGAAGCGTTTTGGCATTGTAACCTGTTTTTGTCATACTTGCCGTCCAAGATTTCAAAGCTTCGGTTTTTTCTTTCTTGAATTTTTCGAATAGATCTTTCGTCGCGAATTCTTCCCAGTTTTTTTCTGGTCGGCCAGACAGTTGATTGAAAGAAATTAACACCACTTTACCTTTAACGCTTGGTAGCCATTTCTGGAAAGCAACAGAATCAGTAATGGCAGGAAGAATAATTGCTTCAGCATTAATTGGTTGTCCATTTGTAGACGGACTCCAGGCCAATTGAGTTCCTTCCAGTGTTCTTAACCGTGGGCTTACCAAATCAATATGCGTAATGCCACGTTCCCAGCCTGCCCATTCACCCCATTTTTCATTCTTCGCAGAGATTCCCCAGTCGCTATATTTTTTTACTGCCCAATCGTTGGCTTGCTTCATTTGTGGAGACCCGACTAAACGTGGTCCAACAACATCTAAAAGTTCGTGTGCAAGTTTTTCTAGTTGTGAATTTTCATTTACCTCTTTTACAATATTATCGATCACTTTTTTGTCTTGCGCAAAAGCAAAAGAAGAGGTAAATAGAAGCAAGGTGGGTAAGAGTAGTTTTTTATTCATAATAGGGTTAGTTAATGATCCGCTAATTTAATGAATAAGGACTATGGAAATGGATGTTAATGGAAATGTTGCAGATAGCACATAATAAACCTATTAGGTTTTTAAAACCTTATAGGTTTATTATAGAAACAAAAAGCAGGACTGAATCAACCGAAGTTATTCAAGCCCTGCTTTTAGTATAATGTTTTAATTGTTAATTAGTCGATTTGCAAAATGAAATAATGACCAATGAACTATTGAACGACCTTAATTATTCATCATTTTAATAAAGGCGCCTATTTTAGCTTTCATCGCTCTTCTATCTACGATAAAGTCAAGGAAACCATGTTCCAGCACAAATTCTGAAGTTTGAAAGCCTTTTGGTAAATCCTTTTTAATGGTTTCTTTAATTACCCTTGGGCCGGCAAAGCCGATTAAAGCACCTGGTTCTGCAATATTGATATCGCCAAGCATGGCATATGAGGCAGTTACGCCACCAGTAGTTGGATCTGTTAATAAAGAAATGTATGGAATTTTTGCCTGGCTTAACAAGGCAAGTTTTGCTGATGTTTTGGCCATCTGCATCAATGAAAATGCAGCTTCCATCATTCGGGCACCACCAGACTTTGAAATCATCAGGAAGGGAATTTTATGTTTGATAGAATAATCAATAGAACGGGCAATTTTTTCGCCAACAACGGATCCCATAGAACCACCAATAAATGCAAAATCCATACAGGCAATGACCAGTTCCTGTCCATCAATTTTACCTACACCAGCCCGAATAGCATCTTTAAGCCCGGTTTTTGCCTGACTTTCTACAATTCTATCTGTATAAGGTTTATTGTCGTTAAAGTTTAAAGGATCGCCAGAAGTAAGGTTGGCAAAAAGCTCTTTAAACTCGTTGTTATCGAATAAAACTTCAAAATATTCTTTAGAACCTACTCTCAAATGGTAATTACAGTAATGACAAACGTATTTGTTTTCTTGTAATTCTGTTTGATGTAGTGGTTTTTTACAATTTGGACACTTATTCCACACGCCATCAGGTGCCTCTTTCTTCTCTTCTGTTGTGGTAATGATACCTTTATTTTCTCTCTTAAACCAAGCCATATAATTTTTTAAAGAATTGGATTGCAAAGAAACGAAAAATATAATAAAGTCAGACCTTATTGAAACTAAAAATAGTCTTTGCTACATTGGTTTATAGTCAATTGTCAATAATCAATGAATTTATTGATTCATCCAAAACATGGCCTCGGTTATTATCGGTAACTTATTGTAGATAGCTGTGTGTGTTTTTTACACTAAGGATAATGTGTTTTATACACCAAAGAGGCCTTATTTCATTGTGGGGCAAATAATTCTGTTGTTACAAAAGCTTGTAATGTTATTTTTTTTTATAACTTCGGACTTAATAAAATTAACAAGAGATGAGTTTAAAAGGCTACAAAGGCGTAATTTACGGAGATGCCGTTCAAGAATTGTTTGAGCAGGCTAAAAAACATCAGTTTGCTTTACCAGCAGTTAACGTAACCGGTACAAATACGGTTAATGCGGTATTGGAAACTGCTAAGGCAGTAAATTCGCCTGTTATGATTCAATTGTCTAATGGCGGTGCGCAATTTTACGCAGGTAAATCTTTAGATAATGAGAAATTACAGGCATGTATTTTAGGTGCAGTATCTGCAGCTAAGCATGTACATTTATTGGCAGAACATTATGGTGTTGCCGTGGTTTTACATACAGACCACGCCGCTAAAAAATTATTGCCTTGGATTGATGGCCTTTTAGATCATGGTGAGAAATTCTTCGCTGAAACAGGTAAGCCTTTGTTTTCTTCACATATGTTAGATCTTTCTGAAGAATCGATCGAAGAGAACATGGAAATTTCTGCGAAATACCTGGAACGCATGTCGAAAATGAACATGACGATCGAAATTGAATTGGGTGTTACCGGAGGTGAAGAAGACGGTGTAGATAACAGTGATGTTGATAGTTCAAAATTATATACTCAGCCAAGCGAAGTTGCTTATGCTTACGAAGAATTAAGCAAAGTATCGCCACGTTTTACAGTTGCGGCAGCGTTTGGTAACGTTCATGGTGTATACAAACCAGGTAACGTGAAATTACAACCAGTTATTTTGAAAAATTCTCAGGATTATGTGAAAGAGAAATTTGCATTAACTGCTGAGAAACCAATTAACTTTGTATTCCATGGTGGTTCTGGTTCTTCTAAGGAAGAAATCAGAGAAGCAATTTCTTATGGTGCTATTAAAATGAATATTGATACTGATATGCAATGGGCATTTTGGGAAGGTATTTTAGAATATTACAAAAAGAATGAAGCTTTTCTTCAAGGTCAGATTGGTAATCCTGATGGAGATGATAAACCAAATAAAAAATATTATGATCCACGCGTTTGGTTACGTAAAGGCGAAGAGACATTTGTTAAGCGTTTAACTACTGCATTTGAAGATTTGAATTGTATTAATGCAAATGATAAATTGTAGGAAGGTTAAACTTTAACATTTCTATAACAAGAAAGCGCCATTGGTTTAAAAACTGATGGCGCTTTTGTTTGTTTTTATAATTACTTTTAAGCAAACATTATCTGATGAAAAAATCTAAAAGCGATAAAAAGGAAAATAACTTTTTTGAGAAATTTGCCAATGCTGCAACGAAATTTACAGGCAGTTCAGTTGCTTTTATTGCAGCAACAGCAATTGTAATTTTATGGGCAGTAACAGGTCCGGTTTTTCATTATTCTGAAACCTGGCAGTTAGTTATCAATACCGGAACAACCATCATTACCTTTTTGATGGTGTTTCTTATCCAGAAAGCACAGAATAAAGACGGAAAGGCTATTCAATTAAAATTAAATGAACTGATAGCTGCCCAACAAGGAGCCAGTAACCGAATGGTTGATATTGAGGATTTAAGTGAGCGAGAACTAGATCAGTTGCATAAATTTTATGTTACGATTGCTGCACTTGCCAAAAAAGAGGCTGATATTCACTGCTCACACTCTATCGATGTGGCTGAGGCATTGAATGAAGCGAAATTAGATAAGAATAAACACTTTAAACAACATAAATAATGAGTCTGCAAGTTCAAAAAGTTATTCATCCTGAAGATCTGGATAAAGTATTTGCTATACGTAAAATTGTGTTCGTAGATGAACAGAATTGCCCACCAGAACTGGAGTGGGAGCATGAAGATGAATCAATACATTTTTTAGCTACACATAATGGTCAACCCTGTGGCGCCTGCCGTTGGAGAAAAACCGATGCAGGTTATAAATTGGAACGTTTTGCTGTACTGAAAGATTTTAGGGGACAAGGGGTAGGACGGGCATTAATTGCCGAAGCTTTATCTGATTTACCTGAAGATGCCCATTATATTTACTTGAACTCGCAGCTTGATGCCATGAGTTTATATGCGAAATTTGGTTTTGTTGCAGAAGGAGAACAATTTGAGGAAGCTGGAATCCAGCATTTTAAAATGGTGAAGAAGGTTTAAGATAAAAAATAGAACTCGTCATTGCGAGGCACAAAGCAATCTCTTTTTAGTGTTTTCCATGGAGATCTTTTGAATCGACGGCACTCGTCGAATCGTCATGCTGATCCGACAATTATCGGATTTAGTTCAGCATTTATCTTGAAAAGATCCTGAATCAAGTTTAGGAGGACGAAATTTGGCGCAGAATCGTCATTGAAAGGCACGAAGCAATCTTAATACGGCTACTAGATTTTAATTAATTTACCCACCAATAGATTACTTCGTGCTTAGCTATACGTCAAAGCTGAAAATCACCCAAATATTTTTCCAGATAAAACCATTGCTTCATCCCATTTATCCATATTCAGATTTAAGTTCTCTCCTTTAGAATTTAAAAAGCCAATCACTTCTTCTGTAGCGAGATTGCCGGTTAAATCGTCAGCAGCCATTGGACAGCCTCCAAAACCTTTTAAAGCAGAATCAATTCGTTTTACACCAGAATTATATGCAGCTTCAATTTTTTCAAACCTTTCAGTAGGAGTGGAGTGCAAATGAATACCAATTTCCGTCTGGCTATACCTTGAAATTAACTTCGGTAGGATATGATTTATTTTTTCAGGAGTTGAAATACCCACTGTATCAGCCAGCGACAAAATTTCTACACCTTTATCAACCAGAACATCTGCCCATTTTTCTACAATTTCGTAGTTCCATTCATCACCATAAGGGTTGCCAAAGCCCATTGATAGATATACAACTGCTTTTTTATTGTTTATGGCACATAAAGCCAGCATATCTTCAACCGTGTTTAAAGACTGTAAGATACTTGAATTGGTATTTCGCTGTTGAAAGGTTTCTGAGATAGAAAACGGAAAACCAAGATAATCAATTGCTTTATGTTTTACAGCGCTTTCTACCCCCCTCAAATTGGCTACAATGGCAAGAAGTTTAGTTGAAGTAAAAGATAAATCTAAGTTTTCTAATACCTGCTCCGTATCTGCCATTTGCGGAATGGCTTTTGGTGAAACAAAACTGCCAAAATCAAGGGTGTCAAAACCAACCTGAAGCAATGTGTTTAAATATGACAATTTCAGTTCAGTCGGAATGAAACTATGCAAACCCTGCATGGCATCACGCGGACATTCCACTAATTTAATATTTTTTAAGCTCATGGTTTTTCAGGTTATTTAACCGCAAAGTGCACAAAGTTTATCGCCAAGAAAAGAAGTAAGCAAACAGTTTCTTGTACTAAAAGTTTTCACTAATGACTAACTTCATCTTTCACCTGAGCAGTCTCTGTTCTATAATCCACACTTCTGTCTTTAGCAAAAGTTCTGATGATTAACCGGGTTCCTCTATCATAACTAAAATAACTCCATAGCCAATTCACAAAAACGATAATTTTATTTCTAAAACCTACTAGCGTCATCAGGTGGACAAACATCCAGGTGAACCATGCAAAGACGCCCTGAAAACGAATTTTACCTATATCTACAACAGCCTTGTTTCTACCTACAGTAGCCATTGAACCCTTATCGAAATACTTAAATTTTTCTACGGGTTTGTTTTCAATGATATTAACCAGGTTTTTTGCTAAATGATGACCCTGTTGAATGGCAACTGGTGCCACGCCCGGATGTCCGTTTGGGGTATCCTCATCAATAATTGAGGCCACATCACCAATGGCATAGATATTTTGATAGCCTACAATCAGGTTTTGTGAATCCGTTTTTAATCTGCCTCCTCGTACAACTTCCGCCAAATCTAAGCCTGGGATCAACTGACCTTTAACACCAGCACTCCAGATTACAGTAGAACTTAAAACTGGCGCTTTATCTTGTAAAGTAAGCGTAAATCCATCATAGCCTAATACCCTGGTCTCATTCATCACTTGAACACCCATTTTAGTTAAAAACTCTTTTGATTTAACCTGGGCCTGAGGCGACATCGGGCCTAATAGTTCGGGTGAATTTTCAATTAAATAAATATTAACCTGATTTAAATCCATTTCTGGATAATCATTTGGGATTACATGTTTTTTAAGCTCGGCAATTGCACCGGAAGTTTCCACACCTGTTGGACCACCACCTACTACAACGAAATTAAGTAATGCACTTTTCTTATCAAAATCAGTTTCTATCAACGACTTTTCAAAATTCTGCAAAATCAAACTTCTTAAATCCAGTGCCTCTGGAATGGATTTCATTGGCATCGAATTTTGTTCAATTTCTGTATTGCCAAAAAAATTACTGGTAGATCCGGTAGCTAGAACCAAATAATCGTAACTGATTTCGCCGATATCTGTTTTAAGGCAATTTTTTACGGCATTTATTTCGGTAACTTTTGCTACCCTGAAAATCAGGTTTTTCTGTCCTTTAAATATTTTTCGGAGTGGAAAAGCAATAGACTCAGCTTCAAGTCCGCCAGTAGCCACTTGATAAAGCAGTGGCTGAAAGGTGTGGTAATTATGTTTATCGAGCATCACCACTTGAAAGGGTTTGTTTTTCAGTCGTTTAGCCAGCTCAATTCCGCCAAATCCACCACCAATAATTACTACTCTTGGGTATTCACTTTTAGGAAGTTGTAAATCCATTCTCTATGCTTTTTTGTTTTGCTAATCTAACAAAAAGAGGCCCAAAAGGTTTAAGTAATGAAGTTTTGACAGACATATCAATGAATATGATATTGAAAAGATGGTACAAAAAAAGCACTCCGATAATCGGAGCGCTCGTATATTCAAGATTTTAAAATCTTATTTTTTTTCTGCTGAACTACCCAAGTCAATTACGATAGGGGTAGAGATGCATAATGATGAATAAGTACCAATGATACGACCAATCAATAAGGCGAAGATAAATCCACGGATACTATCTCCACCAAAAATAAAGATCACCAATAACACGAAGAATACCGTTAATGAAGTTAGGATGGTACGACTTAATGTACTGTTTAACGCGAAATTAATTAATTGATTTCGTTCTTCACCATGTAAATCTTCTTTACCAGATTCTTTTAATTTCTCACGGATACGATCGAATACCACAACTGTTTCAGTCATGGTGTAACCCATTACCGTTAAAATAGCTGCAATAAAATCTTGTCCAATTTCTAAAGAGAAAGGCATTACTCCGTCTAAGATGGTGTAGAAAGATAAAACCATCAAAACATCATGTGCCAATGCAATTACCGCACCTAAACCATACTGCCATTTTTTAAAGCGGACAACAATGTAGATAAACATGAAGATACATGAAATCAATACTGCGTAAAACGCACCATTAACAATATCACTTGCAATGATCGGCGTAACTTTCTGAGAACTTACAATCTCGTACTTAGAACCAGCTAAACCTTTATTCAAAGCATCTTCAACAACTTTATCAGTTCTAATGTCCTGATCTTCGATGTGGAAAGTAGTGGTAATTTTAACTTGGCTATCTTCTCCTGCAGTTTTAACCTCTGGTGTTTCATTATCAAAAACTGGTGCTAATTTTGATTTTAAATCTTCAGTATTAACAGCTTTATCAAAGTGAACAAGATAAGTTCTACCACCCTTAAAATCTACACCTAAGTTTAAACCACCATTTTTGAAGTACATACCAATACCGGCAACAATAATTATTGTGGAAATGATATAGTAGATTTTACGACGGCCAACAAAGTTGAATGCTAAGTTTTTGAATGCATTACGCGTTAAGTTATTATCAAAGTTAACCTCGATTTTACGAGACAATAATGAATCAAATACCACTCTCGAAATGGCAACTGCAGCAAATAATGAAGAAAGGATACCAATACATAACGTGGTTGCAAAACCCTGAACAGGACCGCTACCGAATACGTATAAAATAGCACCTAATATAAATAAGGTAACGTTTGAATCGATGATAGAAGGCATTGCATGCTTGAAACCTTCTTTAATTGCATTGGCTACTGTTTTGCCATGTGCAAGCTCTTCCCGAACACGTTCGAAAATCAGGATGTTTGCATCAACCGATAAACCGATTGTTAAAACGATACCCGCAATACCCGGCAATGTTAATACAGCTCCTAATGAAACCAGGATACCGATAACAAAGAATAAGTTAATCAATAAAGCAAAGTTAGCCACCCAACCTGCACGGTGATAATATAGCGCCATGAAGATTAAGATCACAATAAACGCAATTACGAAAGAGATTAAACCATCGTGAATCGCTTGTGCACCTAAAGTAGGACCAACTACATAGCTTCCTGCAATACGTGCCGGAGCTGGTAATTTACCTGCTTTTAAGATATTTGATAAATCTTTAGTATCTGCCTGAGTAAAGTTACCAGTAATGGAAGACACACCACCGGCAATTTCATTCTGAACAGTAGGAGCAGAGTAAACCTGGTTATCTAATACAATGGCGATCGATTTTTTATTGTTCGCATCAGCAGCAGCTTCAGCAGTAATTTTTTTCCATTTCGCAGCACCTTCGCTGGTCATGTACATGGTTACTTCTGGCTTACCTTTTTGATCGAAATCATCTTTAGAATCGCTGATTGCATCACCACCTAAATCAGGTTTACCATCAGCACTTACCGCTTTAATTGCATAAAGTTCGAAAACTTTAGAACCTTCTCTAGGTTTAACGCTCCACATAAATTTCATCGTAGATGGAATCGCGGCAGCAACCTCAGGCAATCTTAAATATGAATTAACTTTAGCAGTATCTTTTTGTAAAGACATCCCAACAACAGCACCCGGCATCAATTGTTGCTGTCCGTTTTCTCCCTGATAAACAGGAAGGCTAAGCACAGCATATAATGGATTTGATTTGGCTAGTTCTGCTTTTACAGCAGTAGAATCTTTTTTACCTAAACCTGCAAGTTTGCCACCTTTAGCAGTGGTATCTTTCGCAGCTGCTTTTTCTAAGCCAGCTAATTTACCACCTGCAGGAGCAGCTGTAGTATCTTTAGCGGTTGCCGGAGCATCAGCTTTTAAAGTAACTGCTAATGTTTTATTGATGTTTTCTAATAAAGGAACAACTTCTTGTACCTGGTATACTTGCCAGAATTGTAATTCAGCAGAACCTTGTAAAAGCTTAGCGATACGTTCTTTGTCCTGAACGCCTGGCATTTCGATTAGGATACGATTGCTGCCTTCTTGTTTTTGCATGTTCGGACTCACCACACCAAAACCATCAATACGCGAACGTAAAACAGTAAATGAGCGGTCAATAGCACTAGTTGCTTCCTTTTCGAGGAAAGATTCAACTTCGTTATTGCTTGCGCTAGGTTTTAACTGAGATGCATTATCTTGATTAGAAAAATAATCTGCAAGTTTAACACCTGGGCTTAATTTTTCGAATTCATCAACAAAAATTTTGATGTAATCTTTACCGCCAGCGTTTAATTGAATCTGTGCATTTTGAACTGCTTTGTTAAAGTTAGCATCAGTAGGGTTGCCCGCTAAAGATTTAACCAACTCCGCTAACGATATCTCCATCGTTACGTTCATTCCGCCTTTTAAGTCTAAACCTAAATTAATCTCTTTAGCTTTAACTTCACCATAAGTAAATCCAACAACCGGATAAACTTTTTCGGTGCTCATTGAATCTAGATAAGCTTTTTCTTTAGCTAAATCACCCTTCGCATAGTCTTTGGCGGCTTTTTCTACATTGGATGCTACCAAAGTAAAAGAGAGCGCATACGCACAAACGATAGCTAATACTATCGCTATAAACTTAATAAAACCTTTTCCTTGCATTGTTTGTTTAAAATAATTTGTCTTTCGCTGTTTTTTAACAAGTCGGCAAATCTAATTAAATTTTTAAATTATAGAACCCCTTAACTGATAATTTATTAAGATTAATTTCCAAGAAGGAGTAATACCGATGCAATCGTTACGTTGAATCCATTTTAATGTTTAAATTATACTAGCAGATTCATTTAAAAGCAAGAGCAGGAGCATTTGATTTGGGTTCCGTCCCAACAGATGTTGTAACCCGTTAGAAAAACCGGGGCTGCCGCTTATGTCGGGTTTAGGTTGGCAGGGAAAGTATTTCTATTTCCAGCTAAGTAGACTCAGCAATCTTTGTGAAAATCTCTGTTCTCCCTGTAGTTGATAGAATTACTTCCTTTTCAAAACCTCAAAAGTATAATCGTACTTGTTTTTTTCATCTGCCTTGTGTGAATCTGAACTCACCACATCCCATTCATTTCGATTAATTTCAGGAAAAAAAGTATCTGCATCAAAATTATGGTGAATGGTTGTTAAATAAAGTGTATCAGTTTTTGGTAAAGCCTGGCGATAAATTTCCGCACCTCCTATGATGAAAACTGGCTTTTCTTCAGTTTTAGTAATCTCTAAAGCTTCATCTAAACTATTTACTACTTCAGCGCCCTCTATTTTAAGGTCTGTATCTCTGGTAATCACAATGTTTCTTCGATTTGGAAGTGGCTTTCCGACAGAAGCAAATGTTTTACGCCCCATCACCACAGTATGTCCGGATGTGGTTTGCTTAAAAAACTTTAAATCAGCTGGCATGTGCCATAACAACTGATTGTTTTTTCCGATTGCGAAGTTCTCGCCTATTGCTACAACTATATATATTTTGCTCATTAATGATAATAAATTGTGGGGAGATTAAAATAAATCGGAGTGAGATCCTAATCTATCTAAGTAAATTTCTTTTTTGACATCATCCTGGAGCCAGGTCATTAGCCAGTCTCCTTTTATATGACACTCCCAAAAGCCATTATAATCTCCACTTAGAATATGTGGCTTATAGTTTGATGGTAGCTTGCCAGTTTCTCTCAATATTTTCAGAGTTACCTCTAAAAGAGAAATATCATAATTTCTTTTGATGCAACGTTTATAATCTTTTTTAAATTGATTTGAAAAAGATATTTCGTACATACTATGAATTTAACTTCTGCATTAAATCTTCATGGCTCGAAGATTTTGTAAGACCTTCACCCTTGCTTGTTTTGGCCATAGATGTGCGTGTGGTTTTATTCGGGCTTTTAGCTGATTCAGTATTAATTACTACACCTAATTCCTTTAAAAGCTGTTTCACTAAACTGCTTTTTTTATCGGGTACACTAATTGAAAAAGTTTCCATATACAAATATAATAATTCTTTTAACCATTAATTGTTTGTATTGATTATACTGCCACAATCCCTTTAATATGAGGATGTGCTTCGTAATTTTCCAATTTAAAATCCTCAAATTTAAAATCAAAGATGCTTTTTACATCTGGATTGATTTTCATGGTGGGCAACTGTTTTGGTTCTCTGCTTAATTGAAGATTGGCTTGTTCGATGTGGTTATTGTATAAGTGTGCATCGCCTAAAGTATGTACGAAATCACCTGCTTCTAAATTGCAAACCTGTGCAACCATCATCGTTAACAGCGCATAAGATGCAATATTAAAAGGAACGCCAAGAAAGATATCGGCACTGCGTTGGTATAACTGACAACTTAACTTCCCGTCAGCTACGTAAAATTGGAAGAAGGCATGGCAAGGCGGAAGCGCCATATTTTCAATCTCCGCTACATTCCAGGCGGAAACAATAATCCTCCGGGAATCAGGATTGTTTTTAATGGTGTTGATGATATTGGTGATCTGATCAATGTGTTGTCCATCAGGCGTTGGCCAGCTTCTCCATTGTGAACCGTAAACCGGCCCCAGGTTTCCATCTGCATCTGCCCATTCATCCCAGATGCGAACACCATTATCTTTTAAATATTTAATATTGGTATCTCCCGTTAAAAACCAGATCAATTCATGAATAATCGATTTTAAGTGCAGCTTTTTTGTGGTAACCATCGGAAAACCCTCCTGCAGGTTAAAACGCATTTGATAACCAAAAACACTGATGGTTCCAGTTCCTGTACGATCATGCTTTTGAGCACCGTTATCCAGCACATGCTGCATTAAATCTAAATATTGTTTCATATACCCTAAACCCAAGTAGGCTTTTAAACGTGAATAAATTATTAGGTACAAATATGTGAAAAATCTTAATCCCGAAATCTTTTAGTTTTCTACAATAACAGATTTTTAAACAAGCCTGACTTTTGTATGTTTGCATCAGAACTTATTTAGCTTTGAGGGAAAATCTCAAATCTCAAATCTCAAATCCGAATGTTATCCTTTCCAAACGCAAAAATTAACTTAGGTTTAAATATCACCGAGAAACGCGCCGATGGTTATCATAATCTCGAAACTGTTTTTTATCCGATTGATATTAAAGACGCTGTAGAAATTGTAGATGCCACAGAAACATCATGCAAAATTCATGGCATAGATATTCCCGGAGATGCGAACGATAATCTCTGTTTCAAGGCTTATCAATTAATTAGAAATGATTATGCTATTCCTGCGCAGCAGATTAATCTTTTAAAAAATATTCCTATAGGCGCAGGCTTGGGTGGTGGTTCTGCAGATTGTGCCTTTGTTATTAAACTGATGAACGAAAAGTTTAATTTGGGTTTATCTGTTAATCAAATGGAGAATTATGCCCGCAGGTTGGGCGCTGATTGTGCTTTTTTTATTGAGAATAAACCTGTCTATGCTTTTAATAAGGGTGATGAATTTAAACAGTGTGAGGTTGATTTATCAAACTGGTTTAAAGTTTTAGTAAAACCACCTATACATGTCAGTACTGCTGATGCTTATGCCCTGGTAAAACCTCAAAAGCCTTTGCAATCTTTAAAAGAAATCATACATTTGTCTCCAACAACATGGAAAGATAAGGTTATCAACGATTTCGAGCCATCGGTATTCGCAAAGTATCCCCAAATTCATCAAATAAAAACCAGTTTATACAATGCAGGCGCAACATTCGCTTTAATGAGTGGTAGCGGCTCATCTGTATTTGCCATTTTTAACAAACCTGTTAAACTACAAGAACTGGAAAAAAATAACTTAGTTTATTATAATATTTAAATAGAGCTTAAAGTAAAGGTAAAAGACTAAAGCAAATTGGTCTTAATACTCGATACTAAAAAAATAAATTTACATGTTTAGTTTTAAGTCTCGATACTTGATACTAACTACTTGATACTAACAAATGAACATAAATCTGATACGCAAGAGCGGGAAATTTAATTTTGAGGCAGAAAACGAGAGCGGTTTTACCGTAGAGTTAGATGCAAAAGCTGCAATTGGTGGCCAGGGCAAAGGGTTTAGGCCAATGGAAATGTTATTGGTTGGCCTTGGAGGTTGCAGTGGAATTGATATGGTAAATGTATTAACGAAGCAGAAAGAACCTTTAGACGACATTAAAATTGCCATCAACGCAACCAGAAAAGACGAAGAGATGCCGCCTATTTTTGATGAGATCAATATTCATTTTGATTTATATGGCAATTTAAGCACAGCTAAAGTAGAACGTGCTTTAGCCCTTACTTTTGAAAAGTATTGCTCTGTTTCTAATATTTTAGGCCGTTCAGCAAAAATTAACTTTACATACGTAATAAACAAATAGTGAGAGGTGAGTATAGAGCAGCGAGTATCAAGTAGCGAGTATCAAGTACGAAAGCCGAAAATGCGTGATATCAAATCTATACTCCATACAAAATCTTGATACTAAAATCTTAATACTTGATACTAAAATTTCGATACCCAAAATCAATACTAAAATCTTGATACTAACAAAAAATGAAATCAGAAAATTTTGAAACCATAGCCATCCGCACACAAACTGAACGAAGTTTACATAAGGAGCATTCGGCACCAATTTATCTTACTTCCAGTTATAAGTTTGATGATGCTGAAGAAATGCGGGCATTATTCGCCAATGAAAAAGAAGGGAATGTTTATAGCCGATACTCTAACCCGAACACTTCGGAGTTTATAGAAAAAATGTGTCTGCTGGAAGGTGCAGAAGATGGTTTTGCTACGGCAACGGGCATGGCGGCTATTTTCACCACATTTGGTGCTTTCTTAAAAGCTGGCGATCATATTGTTTCCAGTCGTTCTGTTTTTGGATCTACACACCAGTTGTTAACCAATGTTTTTTCTAAATGGGGGGTAACCTTTGATTATGCTGATTTAGATAAGCCACAAGATTGGGAAAGCTTAATTAAGCCAAATACCAAAATGATTTTTGTGGAAACACCATCTAATCCAGGTATTGATATTATCGACCTGGCCTTTTTAGGCGGTTTAGCTAAAAAGCACAATCAGCTTCTGGTGGTTGATAACTGTTTTGCTACGCCTTATTTACAACAGCCAATTGCATTAGGTGCACATATTTCTATCCATTCGGCTACAAAATACATTGATGGACAGGGACGTGTATTGGGTGGTATCATATTAGGCTATAAGGAACTGATTGCAGAAGTTATAGGGTTCGCACGGCACAGTGGTCCGGCTTTATCACCATTTAATGCCTGGATTTTATCTAAAAGCTTAGAAACGTTAGCTGTACGGATGGATCGTCATTGCGAAAATGCTTTGAAAGTTGCCGAATATTTAGAGAAACATCCAAAAATCAAATTGGTTAAATATCCTTTTCTACCGTCGCATCCACAATATGAAATAGCCAAAAAGCAAATGAAGCAGGGCGGAGGTATTGTAACCATTGTTGTTGATGGTGGTGTAGAAGGTGCACGTAATTTTATGGATAAACTAAAAATGTTTTCAATCTCTGCAAACCTTGCAGATACCCGTTCCATTGCTACACATCCAGCTACGAGTACACACAGCAAATTGACTGAGGAAGAAAGGAATATAGTTGGTATTGAGCAGGGATCTATTCGCTTGTCAATAGGTTTAGAGCATATAAATGATATTTTAGCTGATATTGAACAGGCTCTGGAAGCATAATGGCTGATTAAAATAATCAAAGCGGTATAAATTTATATTTATGCCGCTTTTTTTGTTGCTGAATTTTATAAAAGCTATGGACTCCAGACTGAAATCTTTCTTACCCTACATCAATGCACAGCTGCCAGGCCTGATGTAAATTTGTATCATAAACAAGAAAGGAAATTTATGTCACAATTTATTTTGTACAAAGAAAACACCAGAGGCCATGCCAATCATGGATGGTTAGACGCTCACCACTCATTCAGCTTTGCGAACTATTATAATCCTGAGAGAATGCATTTTGGCGTTTTAAGAGTTTTAAATGATGACTTAATTGACGGTGGAATGGGTTTCGGCGCACATCCACATGATAACATGGAGATCATTACCATTCCATTAGCAGGCGCTATTGCGCATAAAGATAGTATGGGCAATACTGCAGAAATTAAAGCTGGTGAAATTCAGGTGATGAGTGCAGGTACAGGGGTGAGTCATAGTGAATTTAATGCTTTACCTGATGTGCAGTTAAACTTATTGCAAATCTGGTTATTCCCAAATAAAAAGAATGTAACACCGCGTTATGATCAAAGGGCTTTAGATGTTACTGCCCGCCATAATAACTTCCAGCAGATTTTATCTCCAAATAGTGAAGATGATAATGTGTGGATTCATCAGGATGCCTGGTTTTCATTAGGTAAATTTGATGAAAGTTTTGAAACTGAATATAAAATCAAAAAAGCAGGCAACGGTGTTTACGCTTTTGTGATTAGTGGTGAAGTAACGATTAATGGGCAAATATTAAGCAAGAGAGATGCCATTGGTATCTGGGATACAGATCACATCAGTTTTAAAGCAAATACAGCTGATGCCGAAGTATTGCTGATGGATGTTCCGATGGAATTATAATTTAAGTTATATGTTGAAAGTTGTGGGTTACAGGTCTATAACCTTGGCTTGCGACTTTTAACACGTAACTCTTAACTTAAAAAAAAATATGCAAACGACCATACTTTACATCGGCAGAGATACAGAAATTACCATCGTCATGAATCGCTTACTTAACGCTCGACCAGAATGGAAAGGGATTTGTGTTTGTACAGATGAAGAAGCCGTTTCAGTGTTTAAAGAACAGACTGTTGATCTGGTATTACTTGGTAATGGTATTGATCAGGAATGTGAGCAAGCTTTGAAGTTAAAATTAGAAGCAATTAAACCAGGTATCAAGATCATTCAGCACTATGGTGGTGGAAGTGGTTTGTTGTATGGAGAAATTATGACTGCGCTTAGCTAATTCATAATCCAGAAGTATTAGAGTTTTTTTTTATAGCGCATCTGATGTTCTATGAAAAAAATATCAAAGTACAACATATTAAGAGATCAAAGCTTAGCTACTTAAATCTCAATATCCTGCAACCCTGATAAATTCTAGGAGATGTACTCCCTATCTTCGTCGCTCAATTCTTTTTTATTCGCAGTTTGCTGATTTCTTTCAATTTCATTATCATAGCTACTTATCGTTTTTTTAGGTCGGCCAACAATAAAGCCAATGATAAAACCGATGATGACACAAATGCCTATTACCAGTAGTTTGGAGACAAATACGCCATCTACCACTATAAAATTGAATGCTACTTCATCGCTGTTTAAAAATAAAAAAGCAGTAAGTAATGCTGTTAGGATGATAATAAATATGGTTTTTCCGCTCATGGGTTAAAAGCTATAATTAAATGAAAACTCTAATATCGGATTTTGATTGTAAATCTTATTAACAAAAACCAACCTTGCTCCAACATCAACAACAGGTTGATACCGTAAAATGTTTAAACTACTATTCAATTCTATGCCATAAGTTTTTGGTTCGCCAATATTCGTGTCTTTACCAATATTTTCATAATGAGAAAATATGCCGGCTCTAAAATTTCTGATATAAGCTAATGGTCCTAATTCCCAATCTGGAAAGGCAAAGGGAAATCTATAATTAAAAAGCATACTGTTTTGTAGTTTACTTTTTGCAAGGATATTATTATAGCCATAAACCGTTGCAATTTCTGTTGCATATTGGTTTACGCCAGTTGCTTTTTGATAATTGAAACTAGCGAGGAAGGAGTGGTTTTTTGCAAAGCCTGGAAAATAGAAGAAACTTTCTAGAGCCATAATTTCACCACCAAGATTTTTATCAAAGGGCTGGTGGTTGTAGGTTGCCCTTAAGATCTGTGCCCACTTCGGTGCAATGTCTCTTTCGGTAGTTCTTGCGCTATGATTAAAGGTAAAGTTGTATTCCATCGGAAATTTTAATGCCGTTATAAAATTGTCAGGCATATTTTCTGGTAGATAACGTTTGGTAAAACTCGTAGCCGCATTTAGTGTAAAAGAGTAGTTTTGATTCCTTGCATTAAATGATAATGGAAGTGATGCATTAAGCTTGATATAATTCTCTCTCCAATCACCTTGCTGAATAGTATTTTTAGATCGATAGAACGTTCTTTTTGGTCGGTTTCGATACAACGCACTAAATACAGGGTAAAGTGCTTTATAGCTAATATCTGCCGAGTATTCAAAACGCTTTAAATCCCGGTGGTATTTTGCGCCTGTATAAAAGTCCATAGTGTTTAACAAATTGTTAGATTGCAATTCTAAACCGAAAACATATTCATTATCAATAACCGGAATCACACTATGGAAGCTGAAAAGATTTAATCCTTGCTTGTAGCGTTTGGATTGGAAGGTGTTATCAGGAATGTGATTAAAAACATTACCAATATTTTCCTGTTTTTGTGCTTCAGTAGAGAAATCTATAAACCCATTTTCTCCAACGGGTTTTTCAGAAATCATTTGTTCTGCAATTTCATATCCATTGATTTTGTAATCATTAAAAATGATTTTTCCGTCACCACTTTCTGTTGGATTAAAAGCACCATATTTAGATGCGCTTAATGCATTAATTTTTTTTGTAGCAGTGTCTATTGTGTAAATATTATCTATGCCATTAAAGTGTGCATTGAAGGCAATTTTACGATCAATAAAAATTGGTCTGCTCAACTGCTGCCTGCTATTTAAAATGAGCGGTTTCTTTTTCTCACCATCTATTACCCAAAGGCTTTTTCCTTTTTCAGTAACACTAATGTAAGCAATCTGATTTCCGGTTTGATCAAAGCAAGGTGTCTGCAGAATTTCATTATCTGGGTTCGGGATTGATTTTAAAATCTTTCCTGAACGGGCATCAATTTCAACAAGATTGAATTGATTGTTCAGTTCAACTTTTACCGCTATGATTTTCTTTCCATCATTAGAAAGGGTGGGGGAGAAGAGGCGACTTTGACTGCTCAGTTTTTTGAACTTTCTGGTTGCCATATTATAAGTGCAAATTACACTATAACTCCTTTGTTTATACCTTGGATCGTAACGGATTTCGTCCCAAACCAAGGTGTTGTTTTTTAAACTAAACCAAGGCTGTTCCTGGTAGCCAATTCCAAATAATTTTTGTTCAGATTGATCTTGATTGATTACCACAAAATGTCTCGCTTCCTGCTTGCTTTCTTTAAGCGCTAAAACTTGATTTTTATTCAATCTTGCAGGAAGAAAATAATGTGTAGCCAGCGATGTTTTTTTATTAAGTGATGCATAGTTTTCTGTAGATAAAAAATCTTGCTGAGTGATCCATTTTTTCTCTAATTTTTCTTGAGTATCCTCAAAGTATTTTTTTGTGTTTTTACCGGTATATTTTTTTAAACTTTTTGAAAAAGGATAGAGCCTTATCGGGCGCTTTCTGATATCTGAAAGTAGGCTATCAGAAATGAACTGACCAAATTTTTCTTTCATGTCTGCTACCATCAAATATCCGGTTTGATAATATCCGGGAGTGACATCCTTATTAGAACCAAAATAGGCTTTACTATAAGAGTATTTTTTGCCTTCCAAAATTGTAGCCCGGTAAGGCATGATCCAATTGGGTTGGCGGCCGCGGCCAGATTCAGTTAATGCTGTTTCATTAACTACTGCATCACCTTCAAAAAACCATGTAGGAATGCTCGCCCCGAAATAAGCAAAGTAAACCAATTCTGGAAATGGAAATTTTTTATTACCTGTCAATTTGTCAAATTGAGCGATGTGTAGTAACTCATGAACTGCTAAATTATTAAGCCAATCCTGACTGTCGAAATATTGCGGAGGTGTAGTATAAAATTCAGATTTCTTCGGTCCCAGCTGAACAAAGCCATTGGCTATGGTTCCCTGGTTTTGAAGAAGTAAGGAGATAGCAGTATTTTGTTGATTTAACCCTAAGCCAACCTTCGGATAAATGAAAGGCAAAGTATTGGCCATTCGTTGCGCTTCCTTTTCCAATTCCTTTGGATAGATAATTTTAAAACCCCCTGCCTGGATATAGTTCCAATGTACACTAAGTGGGTTCTGTGCAGTACTGAAGATTTGTCCAAAAACAGGATATGAAATGATACTTAATGATATTGATGTTAAGTATCTGATAATTAGTATTTTGTTTGATTTATAAAAGGTCATTAAAGTACTTTGCTAAAATAATTAGTTTTATAGTTTTTCTAATTGTTATTTTTGATTTATTATGACTTTACGTTTTGGTTTTATTTTTATTGATTTTCAGTTTGTTATGATATTTATTTAAATCTAATATTTTATGGATTTATGATTCTTAATCAATTTTATGAGAGGATTTATTTACTTGAATTTCAGCTTTTTCGTAACACTTAATTTAGTGCCTTAAATTACACTTATTAATCCATTTAAGGGTAAGATTTTTTCCGGTTTTTATTTTCAGAGTGAGTGATGTGCACACAATTAATATTTATTTATATAGAACAATAAAAAACTGGACTTAGATTTTATGGATTTAGTGCTATGAAAATTATGAGTAAAAACATTTTTAATCAGTTTTTGAATATTAACGTAAGCTAAATAGTTAGGGGTTTGTGCGTATAGCCATTGAGCATTTATTAATCCTAATGGAAAAATAATCTTTCATTTTAAACAAAGTACTGAAGAAACCAGCAGCAACATCAATATTTAAAATTAGTGTCATTATGGCATATTTGGTTTTGGTGTATTCGTTGATCCGATCACACACGTTTTGATTAGCGTTGATCAATACCTATAATATTAAAAAGTTAAGTACCAGGCTTTTCATTTGATCTCTGGCTAAAATATTGAATAATGAAGTGCATTTTTTGGTTTTAACTTAAGAATTATTCTTTGATAGCATCATCATTTATGTGGCAATTTTGTATGAATTTGATCAGAAATCATCCAATACGAGGCACTATTTTAGTCTTATAATTGTATTTCCTGAGGATATTCGCCTATCTTTTATAAATTTTTATTTTTTATGATAAATTATAACTTATGTGTTTTATTGTATGTTAAGTACCTTTTAATCAGTATTTTATATTGTGTAGATGGGTGGTGTATTTTGTGCTAGGGAAATAAATTATGATACAGCGATTATCACTAAATAATTCCTATTTCAACTGTAGAAGGATATAAATTGTACGATCGCTAACGGATTATTTATGTTAAATTGGTGATGCTTATCTATAATTATCACCCACCAAACGCGAAGAAAATAGCGTCCTGCTAATCGTTTTGAAACATATTTTATATGCTCAATTACCACTGATAACCTTATCTTTTTTAAGATTATTTTAAGTATGAAGTTCTGGTTTTAAGGCACCTGAAATAGGTTGTTTTATCAAGGTATTAATGCAATATAATCTATTGTAAGAAAGCTCAATTTATTACAAAATAAATGGGGCAAATTGGTGTGGATGATATTGGCGATTAGTACCAATTTTATCTTGAATTTGATGTCTAAAAATTAAAGTTTATTTTTCCTTTTTTTGTAGATTGGATATAGAAAAATAGCACTTAAAATAATCGCTGCACCAACGTAAAATCCAGCTGTCATTTGCTCTCTATCTTTAAAGAAAATAAAGGCTAAAAGAATGCCATATACAGGTTCAAGATTAGTAACCAAAGCCACTCTGAAAGCTGATAATGTTCTCATGACAGATACGCCTGCGACATAAGCAACAGAGGTGCAAAGTGTGCCTAAAATACCAATATAAAACCAGTCATTTATATTCAGGTTGAAGGAAGAATTGATCAGTGATCCATCATGTAAGCGGTACAAGGTGATCCAGAAAAGTCCACCAACCAATTCATAAAAACCAATAATAGATGGCTCACTTTTTTGAACCAAGGTTGAATTAATGGTGGAGAAAAGACTCGAAGCAACGGCTGCAAGTAATCCGAAAATAATCCCTAAAGTATACTGACTTTCAAATTTAAAGATCATATAGATGCCCAAAATAATGATCAGTCCGATTAAAATATCACCTATTTGAATGGGCTGCTTTTTAATTAAAGGTTCTAAAATTGCGGTAAATAAAGTGAAGGAAGAGAGGCATACTAAGGTAACAGAAACTGTAGAAACCTTAATGGCATGGAAGAAAAATATCCAGTGAATAGCCACAATTGCACCCGTAAAAAAGAACTGTAAAAATTGTATTTTAGAAATTTTAATATTCTTTTTTGTAATCAGAAACCATGCAAAAAGTGTTGAGGTTGCTATTAAAACCCTGTACCAGACCAATGGTACTGCATCGATAGAAATTACTTTGCCAAGCACGCCGGTAAAGCCCCAGATGAGTACGGTAAAATGAAGAATAAGTAAGTTTTTCTTGGTTTGATCCATTCCTATTTTGGCGCCCGTTTTAACAGGTAGATACCGAGTAAACCAAATGCAATAGTGGGCGATATGACAGCAATCACCGGCGGTAATCCACCTTTGGTAGAAAACATTTGTGTGAACTGATTAAATACAATGTAGGCGAAGCTAATAAAAATGCCAATCCCTAACGAAACGCCAACACCACCACGTACTTTTCGTGATGATAAAGCTACGCCAATTAAGGTTAAAATGTAGGCAGAAAGTGGATGTAAGAAGCGTTTATATTGCTCAAACTCCAGGTCGTTCATGATACCTGTTCCCCTGACTTTTTCCTTCCGGATTTTGTCTGCCAACTCACTAGTTGAGAGATTTTGAACCACATTTGCGTATGCTGAAAAGTCATCAGGACGCATATCTAAAATGGTGTCCTTAAGTTTTCCATTTCCATAAATCATGGATTCTTTTAAGCCATCAATTTTACGAATAGAGTAATTACTCAGTTGCCATTTCCTTTTCGTAGAATCCCATTTGATGTTGTCAGCAACAATTTTTTTAACCAACACATCACCATTAAAATTGTCTAAAGAAAATCTATATCCGTAATTGGTTTTGTTGTCAAAACTTTCAATATAAATGTAAGTTTTGTCATCCAGTTTCATGTGGATATTTGTTTTCGTAGAAGGGTCATTACGCTTTACGTAAGTGTTTTCGAAACTATTTTTTAAGGTATTGGTATAGGGTAAAACATAAAGGTTGGAACCCAGATTAGCTGCAAATATAACCGTTGCAGAAACGAAATAAGGCAATAGGAACCTGTTGAAACTAACGCCTCCACTTAAAATGGGTACAATCTCAGTTTGATCGGCCATCTTAGCCGTAAAGAAAATAACGGCAATAAAGTTAATCAGTGGCGATAGCATGTTCACATAAAAGGGAATGGAACCGGCATAATATTTAGAAAGAATGCCCCAAAAACTGAGACCACTTTTCATAAAGTCATCCATTTTTTCGGACAGATCAAATACGACAATGATGATTACGAAAATAGCAAGAGTATATATAAATGTACCCAGGTATTTACCGATAATGTATTGGTCAATGATTTTTATCTTTCCTTTTAACAGACTCATTCTTATAATTTATTTCCTAAAACCTTGACCATTTTATTCTTCCATTCGTAAAATTCGCCCAAAATAATTTTCTCTCTGGCTTGTTTTACCAGCCATAAATAGAAATGTAGGTTATGTAATGTCGCAATTTGTGCGCCAAGCATTTCTTTGCTATGCACTAAATGTCTTAAATAAGCTTTACTGGTTACCAGATCGGCATGTAGGTCACTTTCAGCATCCAGCGGAGAAAAGTCATTTTCCCATTTCTTATTTCTGATATTAATAATACCATTTCTGGTGAAAAGCATTCCATTTCTAGCATTTCGGGTTGGCATTACACAATCAAACATATCAACACCTAAGGCAATGTTTTCGAGGATATTAATCGGTGTTCCAACTCCCATTAAATAGCGTGGTTTTTCATATGGAAGGATATCGCATACCACTTCCGTCATGGCATACATTTCTTCAGCAGGCTCACCAACAGATAAGCCTCCAATGGCATTTCCTTCTCTGTTCATGCTGGCTATAAACTCAGCAGATTTGATTCTCAGGTCTTTGTATACCGAACCTTGCACAATAGGGAACAAGGTTTGATCAAAACCATATTTAGGTTCAGTATTGTCAAAATGTGTACAACAACGTTTCAACCAGCGGTGGGTCATTTTAATAGACTGTGCCGCATAGGTATAATCGCACGGGTAAGGCGTACACTCATCAAAAGCCATGATAATATCTGCTCCGATGGTGCGCTGGATGTCCATTGCATATTCAGGCGTAAAAAGATGTTTCGATCCGTCTATATGCGAATGAAAAGTAACACCTTCTTCTTTAATTTTACGCACTTTACTTAAAGAATATACCTGATAACCACCGCTATCAGTTAAAATCGGGCGATCCCAGCCAATAAATTTATGCAAGCCACCGGCTGCTTCTAATATATCTAAACCTGGTCTCAGGTATAAATGATAGGTGTTACCTAAAATAATTTTGGCATCTATATCATCCTTAAGCTCGCGCTGGTGAACAGCTTTTACTGTTCCTGCCGTGCCTACAGGCATAAAAATAGGAGTTTGTATTTCGCCATGGGCAGTGGTAACAGTCCCGGCTCTGGCTTTTGATAAAGGATCGTTTGCCTGTAAAGTAAATTTCATATAGGATGCAAAAGTAACAAATTTACCACAGCTATATATATTGTTGCTTAGTTTAATGGCTTAAATTAAACAATAATATTAGCCAGATTTTCTGTATTAAAAATCTAAAGTGAAGGTTATTCACATAACTTCTGTTGTACTGAAATAATATTTGGAATGTTTTTTTCAACATCAGGCATATTGCAGATTTAAAATAAGAAATTTGCGCCTATTTATTTTATCATCGTGATCTTAACCTTACCTGAAATTATTCTGCTTTCCATATTGGCTTTTTGCCTTTTAGTTCAGCTTTATTTTGTCTTATTTGTGCACTTAAAACTGGCCAATGCTGTGGTAGAAGAAATACCATTTATAGCCAGAAAGCCGCTAAGCGTGATTGTTTGTGCGAGAAATGAAATTAAAAATCTAAGGGAATACTTACCCACTTTAATGACTCAAAACTATCCTGAATATGAAGTGGTGGTAGTTAATGATCGCTCCTGGGATGGAACAGAAGAGTTTCTGGAGGAAATGGAGAAAGTATACCACAACTTGAAAGTGGTTAAAGTTTTGGATAACGATAAATTTTTGGCTGGAAAAAAATTCGCAGTAACCATGGGCATAAAGGCAGCCAAATATGAATGGCTTGTTTTTACAGATGCAGATTGTACTCCAGGATCAGATCAATGGTTGATGGATATGCAACAACCTGAAAATGAAAATATTGAAATTGTTTTAGGCTATTCTCCTTACTTGAAAAAACGTGGTTTACTAAATGCCCTGATTCGTTTCGAGACTTTTTTTACTGCTGTAAACTATCTTTCATTTGCCTTAAAAGGAATGCCTTACATGGGCGTTGGCCGGAATATGGCTTACAAAAAGGCCCTGTTTTTTAAAAATAAAGGATTTGCAGCGCACATGCATATCCCTTCTGGTGATGATGACTTGTTCGTAAATGCCAATGCAAACCGATTTAATACAGCAATTCGCATTCATCAGGATAGCCATGTATGGAGCGAACCAAATCGTACCTGGGGCGGATACCTTAAACAGAAAAAGCGCCATTTTGGGGCAGGTAAAATGTATAAGTCAAAACATAAGTTTATTTTAAGCCTGCAAATTATTTTTCAATTTTTATTTTATGGCTTTTTTGTAGCAGGTATGTTTTTAAGCCGGGAAGCACAATATATAGCAGGGGGTATACTTTTATTGAGCATTATCATTAGGAGTTTAATTTATCCAAAGTTATTGAAACGACTAAACTATGGGGATTTGCGTTGGTGGTTCCCAATATTAGATATACTTTTGTTCTTGTTTTTAACCTTAAACGGATTTGTAGCCATGTTTGGCAAGAAAAAAGTGAATTGGAAATAGATATTAAATATAAAAAATTATCATATGGCTGATGTAAAACCAGATCTCATTTTAAAATATTTTCCTGATTTAACGGCGAAACAGATCGATCAGTTTTCGCAATTATTTGATCTTTATGTTTATTGGAACGCTCAAATTAATGTGATTTCAAGAAAGGATATTGAAGAGCTTTATGAACGCCATGTTTTGCATTCTCTGGGAATAGCAAAGGTTTGCACTTTTAGAGCTGGCGAATCTGTTTTAGATGTAGGCACTGGTGGAGGCTTTCCAGGCATTCCATTAGCCATTTTGTTTCCTGATACACAGTTTTATCTGGTAGATTCTATTGGTAAGAAGATTAAGGTGGTGAAAGAAGTAGCTTCTGCTTTGGGTTTAGAAAATTTAAGGGCGGAGCATTTGAGAGCAGAGCAAATCAAAGAAAAGTTCAACTTCGTGGTTTCAAGGGCGGTTACCCGTTTAGGAGAATTTTATCCATGGATTCAGGGAAAGTTTAAGAAGGAGGTGATAAACGCCATTCCAAATGGAATTTTGTACTTAAAGGGTGGTGATTTGAATGATGAGATCAAAGAATCAAAACTGAAAGCAGAATTATATCCGCTTTCAGCTTATTTTGAGGAAGATTTTTTTGAAACCAAATATGTGGTTTACGTACCGCAATAAGGATTAAAGCCTTTCTCTCTTTTTAGGATTATCCATCATAATCATTTTATCTTTTAACGATTGTTGAAGGCCTGATTGTGCATCAACATTTTTGACTACATCTAACACCGTATTTGCGGCATCGCTAAAGAATTGCTTTGTAATTGTTGAATACTCATCTGTTGCCTTGTGGTAATCTTTATGATCTTCCACGCCGAAGTAAAGAAATGGAATATTTTTAGCATTGAATGCGCCTTGATCGCTTTGATTTGTCCAGTCATCGTGGCCAAGTTTCGGGTCATCATGACCTAAAATAACTTTAATGTCTTTTCTGGTTGTATCAACATATTTTTTTAGTGTGGGATACCTGAATGTACCACAAACATAAAGTTCACCTTTCTCACTATGTCCAATCATATCCATATTTAAATTTACAGCAATTGATCCGAGTGGTACAGATGGATTGGCTACAAAAGCTTTGGCACCTTGCAATCCCATTTCCTCTGCATCAAATGAGGCAAATATGATGGTGCTATTGGGTTTGTTTTTTGAAAAATATGCTGCAATCTTAAGCAATCCTGCGGTTCCCGAAGCATTATCATCAGCACCATTAAAAACTTCATCTTTAATCACACCCAAGTGATCATAATGAGCAGAAACCACGATTACGTTTTTGCCTTTTCCAGGAATATAGCCAATTACATTGGTACCATTGATCTTTGCTCCGCTTCTGGAATTAAAGGTAAATTCCTGTGCGTAGTTAACATTTTGAGGGTAGGATTTTAATCCTAGTTTCTGAAAACGATCAATGATATAAGCTCTTGCCATTTCTGCACCTTTGGTGCCTGTTTTTCTACCTTGATAGGCATTAGATGACAGGATTTCTACATCTTTAAGTAATTGTGCATCTAATTTTCCTGAGCCGGTTGTGGTTTGATTTTTAACCGATGAACAGCAGCTGAGCATCATGGCTAAAGGAATAATATATAGGATTTTCATAGTTGTTCTTTTTGTAATTAAAGCCAAGAAGTATAAAGGTATTTAAATTATAATATTGTTTTTAAAAAAACCTTATAGGTTTGAAAAAAGGATTTTTATTAAGCTGCAACTTCCCTCAAATCTACCGCTACAACCCTAGAAACGCCTTGTTCGACCATGGTTACCCCGTAAATGATATCCGTACTGGCAATGGTACGTTTGTTATGCGAAACAATAATGAACTGCGACTGATCTGAAAATTTGCGGATAATATTGTTGAATTTATCGATGTTCGTATCATCTAAAGGCGCATCTACCTCATCGAAAATACAGAAGGGAGCAGGTTTTAAAAGATAGAGGGAAAACAACAGTGCTGTTGCAGTAAGGGTTTTTTCACCACCTGATAACTGATTGATGGATAAGGGTCTTTTTCCTTTTGGACGGGCAATAATATCAATATCAGCCTCTAATGGATTATTGATGTCAGATAAAATCAAATCGCAACTGTCTTCTTCATTAAACAGCGAACGAAAAACAACTATAAAATGCTCGCGAGCCTGAGTGAAGGCCTGCATGAATTTTTCTTTGGCTGTATCGTCAATTTCTTTAATGGTTTGCAGAAGATCTGTTTTAGCCGTATTTAAATCTTTTTTCTGATTTTGAATAAAGACATAACGTTCTTCCATTTCTTTAAATGCTTCCATTGCCATCGAATTTATAGCTCCAAATTCATCCAGCTGGCGTTTCATTTTTTCTACTTTCTGCCTGATTTCAAATTCACTTTCCAATGTTTCTACTCCAATTTCCGTTTCTAGGAGATCATTGATGTCAATGTTAAATTCTACGGCTAATCGCTCCTTTAATGAATTTAGATCTATCTTCAAGGTATTTTTTTTATCCTTGATTTCCGTTAATAAAAAATCAGTCTCTTCCCGGTTTTTACGAATAACGGTAATGTTTCCTTCCAAATCATTGATGGTTCCTTTACTTTCAAAATATTCTTTCTCAATGTCAGCAAGGCCTTTTTCCAGATCTTCACGCTGTTGATACATCTCTAAAAGTGTATCATCACTTAGATCAGTATGTTGTAAAGTGGCTGTAATTTGTGCTAATGTTTCCTGCAGTTCCTGATCATTTTGTGCTATTCTTTTATCCAGTGCTTCTTCCTGCACAAAGCGGTAATCTAAATCTTTTTCAAGGCCAGCCAGCTTGTTTTGCTGTTGATGAAAGCGGATATTATCCTGATTATATTTGCCTGCAGACTCGTTTACCTGATCGGCAAGTTCCTGATAATTTAATTGCTGTTCCTGCAAGTTAAGGTGTTCCTGTTGTTGTTTTTGCTGTAATTCAACTAGTGCAGGTAACTTTTCTTGAAGCGAATTTTCTATAGAAGCGATTTTTTGTGCGATATCTGTTTTCCGGTTTTCGCTAGTGGTAATAAATTCCTGATATTGGTCTCGCCGGGTTTGCACAGAAATTTGTTCATTGCTTAAACGATTCAATTCCTGCTGCAAAGTATTAATTTCATTAACTTTTGAAGCTTCTTTAAGATTGAAAATCTGATCCGTATCTGCTTTGATGACTTCTGTATACCGATTGATTAGTGATTCAGAAGCCTTAATTTCTTTGGCTAAATTCTCCAGGTTTTTAACACGCCCAATACGCTTTCCTTCAAATAAACCGACAGATCCACCAGATAATGTGAACCTGCTTTGTGCATATTTTCCATTTTTTGCGAGAATAGTCAGGCTTTCAGCTGGGCTTTCTCTAAAAATTTGTTCCTGCTCTGCAACAGCCAGATATACATTTTGTAACAGCAGGTTGCAAAGATTTTGGTACTTTTTATCTACATCGATAACTGAAAGTGCCGGAACTAATCCTTCATGTGGTATCAAAACCGGTTTTTTGTTGGGGATGTTTTCCAATATAAAAAAGTTTGCACGACCGCGACTGGAATCTGTTAACAAATTAATAGCCTGAACAGCATCTATATATTGATCAACCACATAATGGTTCATTACCGGCTCCAGATAATTTTCAATCGCTATTCGATAATCTTCATTACAAAACAAGATATCAGATAGGAGTAGGGCACTCTTTGAAAAGTTGTTGTTTTTTTTCAGAAAACGAATCGATTCTGGATACCCTTCTAAACTATCTACAAGTGATTTGGTTAGGTTATATTCATTTTGTTTAGCGTCTTTTTTACGGTTCTCGGCTGTAAGTTTTTCTTTGGTTGAAGCTATGGTAATTTCTGATGCCGCTAGTTTTTCTTTGAGAATTTCTTCAGCTTCTTTAAACTGTTTGATGTTGCGCTGCTTTTCCAAAACCTTAACGTCAAGTTCTGCCAGAGCGTGGTCAAAGGACTTCAACTCCAGTGTTTTAGTTTCTGCATCCCCCTCATTTCTATTGGTTTCCTGAACCAAAGCATCTTTTTGAATATTGAGGATGTCTATTTCTTTTTGCGATTGGTAAACCTGATTTTGCAAATCATTTAGCGATTTAATCAGACGATCAGTCCTGTTTTTCTCGGTTTGTTGCTGTTCCCTTAGCGTGTCAAGTGTTGACTTTAATAATTTTAAATCAGCTTCTAAGCGATTAAAGACCTCTGTTTCTATTAAAACCTCTTCATTTAAACGCTTAATATTGTATTTGATATGATTAAGTTGATTTTTGTCTTTTTCAAGTTCTCCAGCTAAACGGGTTTCTTTTTCCTGCAAGAACCGCATTTGCTCATTCTTTACCTTCTTTTCACTTTCGTAATTACGAATTTTGGAGATCAGTTCATTGGTTGCCTTTTGTTGTATGGAAAGATTTTTCTCTTGATTAATGCTGCCTAATTTAAGCTTTTGCAATTCGGCTTCCTGCTGATCGATTTTGGTACTCAGTTCTGATCTGTTTACTTGCTGATTTTTTTCCTGGCTTTCTAATGCATCAAGGTCTGTGCGGAAAAAGGCAATTCTATGGGTCGCCAATTGAATGCTCAATTCACGATACTGTTCTTTTAACTTATAATAACGCTCTGCTTTTCTGGCCTGACTTTCTAGTGTTTTTAAATTCTTTTCAATTTCAAAAAGCAAATCTTCCACGCGTTCTAAATCGGCTTCAGTATCTTTTAACTTATTGAACGTTTGTTTTTTACGTAACTTGTATTTGGAAATGCCAGATGCCTCTTCAAACAAAGACCGGCGGCTATGCTCCTTATTGGTAATAATCTCATCTACCATTTTCAGCTCAATAATCGAATAGCTGTCTGACCCAATTCCGGTATCCAAAAATAAATCAGTAATATCTTTTAAACGGCATTGAACATCATTCAGGCGATATTCACTATCACCGTTTCGGTACAATTTTCTGGTAACAGTAACCTGAGAGTAAGCTGTAGGAAGGATATTTTTTGTGTTGTCAAAACTTAATGAAACCTCGGCCAGTTGTGCCTGTTTACGATTTTTTGTTCCATTGAAGATGATGTTTTCCATCTTTTCGGAGCGTAAAGCTTTAGTGCTTTGCTCGCCTAAAACCCAGCGCATGGCATCAATTACGTTAGATTTCCCACAACCATTCGGACCAACGATAGCCGTAACACCCTCATTAAAATTGATGGTTACTTTGTCGCCAAAGCTCTTGAAACCCTTAATTTCTAATCTGGTAAGTTGCATGGTTTTGAATCGGGCGTACCGAACTCAATAATAAGGATAATTTTGGGGTTTTTCAAGCGGAAGTTTATGGGTTTTAACCACAGAGTGCACAGAGATTTTCACAGAGAAAAGGGTAGAGCCTCAGGCAGAATTTAGGCAGCTATTGTAGCCTCCCTCTCCAGAAGAGAAAGTTTTAAGGGGCTTTACTTTAAACCAATAGGTTCAAGCCACTAACCTCAGTTTCCTCCTCTTTCCCAGAGAGGGATTAAATTTCAGAAACCAAATCACAGACTTTAACAGAGTGAGGTTTTTTTACCTCACTATCATCAACTTAGCAAACTTCAATAACAATTGTTTATTACCTAATCCTTGAAAAAATACTGTAGCCTTAACATCTGGTAAAGCACCTTCCAGACTGATGATTTTTCCGAAACCAAATTTTTCATGTTCTACCTCCATACCTCCTTGAAATTCATGCGGTTGAGAGGGGGTAAATCCTGGCGTAGGCACGTGAGCTTTAGCCAATAGCGAAGTCGTTTTCGGGCGGGGTGGTGGGGCAGAAGTAGTACTTGCTGGCTTTGGTTTACTAAAGAAATCACGCGGTTGCGAAGTCCATGTTTTACGCTCATCATCAAAATTACCTTCCAAAACATTGCTTTTGGCTGGTTTAACATCTAATTCTAAAAATCTTGGATTAATTTCATTGATAAAACGACTTGGCTCACAATTGGTCAATGTTCCCCAACGATATCGGGATGTTGCATAGGTGATGGTCAATTTTACTTCTGCACGTGTGATGGCTACATAAAATAAGCGTCGCTCTTCTTCCAGGTCAGAGCGGGAGTTTACCGACATTTGAGATGGGAAAAGGTTTTCCTCCAAACCAACAATAAATACATTTTTAAACTCCAGCCCCTTTGCTGAGTGAATCGTCATCAATGAAACAGTATCCTTATTTTTATCGCCGTCTTTATCATCATTGGTTAAGAGCGCCACATCCTGCATAAAAATATCCAGACCTTTTTCTTCTATATCTTCACGTTCAGCAAACTCTTTTATCCCATTCAACAACTCCTGGATGTTCTCATATCTGGAGCGGCCTTCTACACTGTCATCCGTATACAGTTCCTTTAAAATTCCGGCATGTTGCGCGATAAACAAAGCAGAATCATATGCATCTAATTTTTTAGCTTCAGCCTGAAAACTTTGAATCATCATAGAGAAATCATTCAGCTGGTTGGCTAAACGTCCATCTACGTATTGATGTGCATTGGAAATGACATCCCACATCGTCACATTATTCTGAGCGGCAGCTACAATAATTTTATCAATAGAAGTATCTCCAATTCCACGTTTTGGATAGTTAATCACCCTTTTAATGGCTTCTTCATCCTTCGGATTAAAGGTTAACCGGAAGTAGGCGATTAAATCTTTAACTTCTTTACGTTGGTAAAAAGATTGTCCACCATAAATTTTATATGGAATATTCAGCTTTCGCAAACCTTCCTCCATCGCCCTGCTTTGCGCATTTGTGCGGTATAAAATGGCAAAATCACTATGTTTATAGCCTTTTAAACCGCGTTCCTGGATAATGGATTCTGCCACCAGTTTACCCTCTTCATTATCTGTAAAAGCACGGGAAACTTTAATCCTGTCGCCTTCAGCATTCTCGGAAAAAACATTTTTTTCCAGCTGATTTTTATTATTGGCGATGATGCTACTTGCAGCATCAACTATATTTTGTGTTGAACGGTAGTTTTGCTCTAATTTATAAACTTTTAAATCCGGATAATCACGTTCAAAATTCAAAATATTTTGAATGTTTGCCCCACGAAAAGCATAAATACTCTGTGCATCATCACCAACCACACAGATATTCTGATAGGCTGCAGCCAGTTTTTTTACAATGGTATATTGCGAAAAGTTTGTATCCTGATACTCATCTACCATCAAATACCTGAATTTTTGCTGGTATTTGTTCAAAACTTCAGTATGTTCTTTCAAAAGAATATTGGTTTTGAAAAGTAAATCGTCAAAATCCATGGCACCTGCACGGAAACAACGCTTGGCATATTGTTCATAAATCTGACCAATCAGCGGACGTTTATTTTGAATATCTTCTGCCTGAATCTGATCATTGGCCTGGTATTCGCCCCAGGAAATAAGGTTGTTTTTTGCTGATGAAATTCTGCCAAAAACGAAATTAGCGGCGTATAACTTATCATCCAGCTGCATTTCTTTCAAAATGGCACGGATAACACTTTTACTATCATCCGTATCGTAAATGGTGAAATTACTTGGATAACCTATCTTTTCAGCCTCTACACGTAAAATCTTGGCAAAAACGGAGTGAAAAGTACCCATCCAAATGTTTTTAGCCTCTGCACCAACTACCTTGCTGATTCGCTCACGCATATCTTTACTGGCTTTGTTGGTAAAGGTTAAAACCAGGATGTTAAAAGGATCGGTTCCTGTTTGAATTAAATGAGCAACCCTAAACGTGATCACCCTGGTTTTGCCAGATCCGGCACCAGCAACAATCATTACTGGTCCTTTAGTGTTTTCTACTGCTGCTCTTTGCTGGGGGTTTAATCCTTCTAAATAATCCAAATCGGCTCCTGTTTTTTTGAAGTTCAAAAATAACAATTTCATTTCTTTTTTGGAGAGGTGTTGGTAATTAGTTCATCATTCACGGTTATGCACCATTTTAGTAGATTTTAGTATAAAATTTATTAATATACTATAAAGGATGTAAGAAAATATAAGTTGATAGATCTTATGTGTTAAAATAAATTGATAATAGTCCAGTTTCCATTATTAATTTACCATTTAAGGAATGTAAGAAAACATAAGCTCATGGGGCTTAAATGAATCTTATATTTCTTATGTGTTATTAAAATAAGTTGATAATCGTCTAGCTTTCTACAATTAATCTACTATTCTGGAATGTAATAAAATATAAGCTCATAAAGCTTATCTATAATCTCATTTTACTTACTTTGTAAAATAAATTGTAACTAATAAATATATTCTTATTTAGGAATAGAATTTGATATGTTTTCGCTATGAACGAGAAGAAAATTAATAAAAACATTGAGTTAACTGATGTACCAGAAGGAGAGTCTATAGATATTTATGCCAATTTAAAGGAAAAATTAGAAAGTGTGCAGCCGTTTCCAGGTATATATAATTTTAAATTTATTATAACAGGCGGGCTAGATAAAGTAGATGAATTGCGCAAGATACTACCTGATGATGAATTTATTGAACACTCTTCGAAAACAGGTAAATATGTATCCATAACTGTAAAAAAACAAATGCAAAACGCAGATGAGGTTATTTCAATCTATAAACAATCGGCAACTATTAAAGGCATTATGGCACTCTAACGTTTTGATTTTGGGCGAGTGTAATTGATAGGTGCACTTAACGCGCAACGATAAACTTTTTAGCCACATTATACTGGCCTGAATCTGACGTAATTTTAAAAAAATAAACACCCGGAACAAAAGATGAGGTATTAATTTCCAGCGTATGTTTCCCTGTGTTTAAATATTCGTTTATCACGGTTTTAACCAAACGCCCCATTAAATCAAAAACCTGCAGGTTAATTTTATCTGTTTCAGGTAAAACAATATCTAAATAGGTTAGCGAAGCAGCTGGGTTTGGATAATTTTGTGTGACTACAAACATCAAAAACTTATCAAAGATTGCCTTGTTAATTGCATCAAAAATCACATAACTAATTAGCCTGTAACCTCGTGCATTGGGGTGAAAAGCATCCTGATACAGTGTAAAGTCTCGTCTCATCGCTGCGTTTACATCCGCTAGATAAATCTTATATTCAGTTACTAAACGGCGGTAGATTGCATTTAAGGCTCTGATATTTGCATTTGTTGTAACCAAAGGCGAATTGTTCCTGTCGTCTACATTTTGTAGAGTACATAAAATGGGAACGAGTTTTTGTTTTAAGCTAATGGTTATTAACTGCCGCATGTTAGCTTCAGATTCTGCTAAACTTCCCTTACCGTTGCTAATTGCAAGAGCATCATTAATACCCATCGAAATTACAATAAAACCAGTGCGGTCTTTAATTGCATTATCTATTCTGAGTAATCCTTGAAAGGTAGTCTGCCCACCAATACCTTGATTGGTAATGTCTACAACCTTATTAACATAGCAGTTTTCAAAATTATTTTTGAGCATATTCTGAAAACCTACCCCGCCAACACCTTCAACTGTACTGGCACCGAACGTTACAATATTGATACTATCTTTAGCATAAAATTGGGCAGCTTCAGGGCAACTTACGCGAGGTGGGGTTTGTGAAAATGCAACACCGGAAATAGCTAAAGAAAAAAACAACAGCAGAAAAGAAATTAATCTTGCGTTAAATTTCATTACAAATGATCATTCTGGTTGATTTTTAAGATGTCTATTAAGGCTGCAATTTACAAAAAAATGATTAAAACGATTTATGAATATAAAATTTTATCAGGTGAAAAGATATAAGCTTTTGCTCTTCTAAATTGACTCCTAGACGATTAATAATGTAGTCTTTTTCTTCATAATTTAATAAAGCTATTAGTCGGATATTATTGAATATGCCTTTTATGTTAAAACCTTATATTTGTCCAAATTAATTTTGTTATGCAAGAGATTAAAAATTATGTAGAAACGCACAAGCAACGCTTTTTAGATGAGTTGTTTGAATTGTTGCGTTTCCCATCGGTAAGTGCCGACCCAAAATATAAAGGTGATGTTTTGAAAACTGCCGATTATGTAGCTCAGAAATTAAAGGATGCGGGTGCAGAAAACGTAGAAATTTGTGCTACAGCTGGCTATCCGATAGTATATGGCGAAAAAATAATTGATTCTTCATTGCCAACGGTTTTAATTTATGGCCACTATGATGTACAACCTGCAGATCCCTTAGAACTTTGGCATACACCACCATTTGAACCAACCGTTCGAGATGGCAAAATTTATGCCCGTGGAGCCTGCGATGATAAGGGGCAATTCTATATGCATGTAAAAGCCTTTGAATTAATGATGGAAACCAATACACTGGCCTGCAATGTTAAGTTTATGATTGAAGGTGAAGAGGAAGTTGGTTCTGCAAATCTTGGTATTTTTGTGAAAGAAAATGCAGATCGTTTAAAAGCAGATGTCGTTTTAATTTCTGATACTTCAATGATCAGCATGGAACACCCATCTATTGAAACTGGTTTGCGTGGTTTGGCTTACATGGAAGTGGAGGTAGTTGGTCCGAATAGAGATTTACACTCAGGCGTTTACGGTGGCGCTGTAGCTAACCCGGCAACTATTCTTTGTAAAATGATTGCTTCCCTGCATGATGAAAATAATCACATCACCATTCCTGCATTCTATGATCAGGTGGTAGAATTGACAGCTGAAGAAAAACAAGCTTTAAATTCAGCACCTTACGATGAAGCAGAATATACAAAGGATCTTGATATTGCAGAAGTTTGGGGTGAAAAAGGATATTCTACTTTAGAACGAACAGGTACACGCCCAACGTTAGAAGTAAATGGAATATGGAGTGGTTATATTGGTGAAGGTGCAAAAACAGTGTTACCAAGCAAAGCCAATGCTAAAATTTCTATGCGTTTGGTGCCTAATCAAAGTTCAGAAGAAATAGCCGATATTTTTACTAAACACTTTGAAAGCATTGCCCCTAAAAATGTAAAGGTTAAAGTTACGCCTCACCATGGCGGCGAACCTGTTGTTACGCCAACGGATAGCATCGCTTATCAGGCTGCAGAAAAAGCAATAGAAGATAGTTTCGATAAAAAAGCCATTCCAACACGTGGTGGTGGAAGTATTCCAATTGTTGCCTTATTTGAAGATGTATTGGGTATTAAATCAGTACTTTTTGGTTTTGGTTTAGATAGCGATGCATTGCATTCTCCAAATGAAAAATATGATATTTATAACTACTATAAAGGTATAGAGACGCTACCTTTATTTCACAAATATTTTGCTGAGTTAAGTAAATAATTTGAATCAATTAAGAGGTGGAGGGCATTCAATAACATGAATAACTTCCACCTTTTATTTTTCAACCAGTTCTGTTGCCTTAGTCTGAATTACTCTCGAAAATATTTCACTTTTAATCATTTCCACATAAATATTTTTTACATTGTGCTCATGAAATATTCAATCTCATCTCTTTTACTTTTAGCAGGCTTTGCTTCTTTTGCTCAATCTACTAAAACGATTAAGCAATCAGGTAATCCAATTTTTAAGGGTTGGTATGCAGATCCTGACGCCGCTATTTTTAATAATAAATACTGGATCTATCCAACTTATTCTGCCAAGTATAAAGAGCAGGTTTTTCTGGATGCATTTTCATCAGATGATTTAATCTCCTGGAAAAAACATGATCATATTTTAGATACCTCAGCGGTTAAATGGGCAAATAAAGCCATGTGGGCTCCGGCTATTGTTCAAAAGGATAAAAAGTATTATTTATTTTTTGGAGCCAACGATATCCAGAGCGATCAGGAAATTGGAGGCATTGGTGTAGCCGTAGCTGATCGGCCGGAAGGACCATATAAAGATCATCTTGGAAAACCCCTGGTAGATAAATTTCATAATGGTGCACAGCCCATTGATCAATTTGTATTTAAGGATAAAGACGGTCAGTATTACTTGATTTATGGTGGCTGGAAACACTGTAATATCGCTAAACTCAATAAGGATTTTAGTGGTTTTCTGCCATTTGAAGACGGAAAGATTTTTAAGGAAATTACGCCAGACAATTATGTTGAGGGACCATACATGTTCATCAGAAATGGAAAATATTATTTTATGTGGAGTGAAGGCGGATGGACTGGCCCTGATTATTCTGTCGCTTATGCAGTAGGTGATTCCCCTTTCGGACCATTTAAAAGGATTGGCAAGATATTAAAACAAGATCCATCAATTGCAACTGGAGCCGGGCATCATTCTGTTATTATTAATGAGAAAAAGGGTACTTATCATATTGTTTACCACCGTCGCCCATTAACAGAAACTGATGGAAACCATCGTGTTACTTGTATTGATGAAATGAAATTTGATGCCAACGGAATGATTCTGCCGGTTGTAATTACCAATGAAGGTGTAAAGGCTCAAAAAGTAAAATAAATTTTGGTTTCATATTCAGCTTTATAGCTGAATATGAAACTAATTTGCTTCGAGAATAGCTTTCTGCTGTTTTTTATCAAGCAGGCTAAAACCATAAGCGCATACCAGTAATACACAAGCTAGCCCAAACCAAAGCCAGTTATAGCCCATATGACGGGCAATAAAAAATCCGCCAAAAGGTCCGATAACCTGAGCACAAGACCAGCTTAATGTGTAGCCCGCTGCATATAAGCCACGATTATGCTCGTTACTCCGGCTAATGACAACAGTATTGATAAAAGGTAAAACGAACATTTCACCAATAGTAAAAGTAACAATGGTTAACACTGCCGTGATGATATGAAAAATAATTGGAGCACTTAATAATAAATAAGATACAGCAAAGAAAATGGAACCAATGATGATGAAAAACATGGGTGATCTTTTTTTCTCTATTTTATTAATCATGATCATTTCGAACAATGCTATAATTGCGCCGTTTAATCCGATAATAATGCCAATGGCAAATTCATCAATATGCCATTCCTCCTTAAAAAATACTGGAACAACCCTAAACATCAAGAATGCGCAGGTAATAAAAAGAGTGGTAAGCAAAATAAATTTAACATAAAAAGCATCTTGCCAGGGTTTTATAATCACCATGTTTATACGGTTTTCTTTAGCCTTTTTCCTAAAATCCTGCACTTTAGGGAGTAAAGCCATAATGGCTATACCCACCAAAATGCTTACCGAGCCTTCTACAATAAAAAGTAGTTTGTAATTAATGGAGGCAATAATACCTGCCATGCTAATTCCAACTGACCAACCAATATTTACGGCTAATCTGTTTAGTGAGTAAGAACGGGTAATGGTATCTGTTTTTGCATAGTGCGCTACTGCCGTAAAATTTGCAGGTCTAAATGCTTCAGAGAAAAAACTAATCACAACAGCCAAAATACAAAGTGTAGAAAAGTGCGTAATGGTTGAGAATACGATAAAAAGCAGTCCGCCGATAATGGAGGATAAAATTTGTACTGGTCTGAAACCAATTATATCAGTCAACTTTCCGCCCGTTGCCGAACCTAAAATAGAACCCACACCAAAAAGTGTAATGATTAAACCCGCATCCATCTCTGTTCTATGCAAACTCTGAGTGACGTATAATCCCATAAAAGGCACGGCCATGCTACCACAACGGTTAAACATCATGACAATACTCAGCAACCAGGTCTCACGACTCAGGCCACTAAAGGATGATTTATAGGTATTTAAGATCAGTTTGAGCATATTAATTTTTCCAGCGCACAAAAGTAATAAAGCCCCGCCGATTTAATATTAAAATAAAAAGATAGTTTTACCTATTAGATCGGACATCGATTTTATTAGAAAATCTTTCAGATAGGGTGTAAGTAATTGTATTCTTTTTTATCTTTCAGCATTCTTTATTTAACAATCTAATCTCTTCAAATTAATGCTTCCATCTCAAAACCTGAAAGATAAACTGGTTAACATCAGCAATGATTTGCTTCTACCTCAAGATTTTCATGATAAACTGGTACCTGCCATTACTTCTTATACTCAACTTTTATTTGAACTTGGCGAAATAAAGGCTGATGAAATATCCGACAGAACAGATATTCGATCAAAGTTTGGCAGTGCCATTGGTACATTTTGGGCAGCTAACTGTGTGAAAGAAGTATTTAGAACCCAACGTTTTGTGAGGGGATTACATTTAGCCATTAAAGATAAGTTGCTGCAAGGAGATGGCCCCATACATGTTCTTTATGCTGGTACAGGTCCCTTTGCCGCATTGGCACTTCCGATAATGGTGCAGTTTAGTCCTGCAGAAGTGCAGTTTACCTTACTCGAAATTAATGAGAACAGTTACCACAAATTATTGGATGTAATTACAGCCTTCGATTTGAATAGTTATGTGAAATCTATTGAAATTGCTGATGCAACCAATTATGTTTTGCAAGATATTGATGTAGATATTGTGATCAGTGAAACGCTAAACAGAGCCCTCATTACAGAGCCACAGGTTTTTATTATGTTGAATCTGGCTAGTCAGTTAGGCGAAGGGGTGGTTTATCTACCAGAGGAAATTACGGTAAACCTGTGCGCAAAGAAGAGAAGTGAAAATAAGCCAACGAAGCTTAAAACACTGATCAATTTTAATGTAGATAAAATGAAAGAGATTATCGATCGTTCTGAAAATCAGGAATGGACTTTCGATGAAATAAAAGTAAACATTAATAACATTGATCCTGTTAATCTTTACTATTCTACTGAGCTGAAGATATATAGGGATAATTTTTTAGGTTATGAAGATTCTTCCCTGAATTTATTGGAAAAAGTAAAATTGGAACATCAGACTACGGATGACCTTATCTTTAAATATAATGCAGCCGGAAAGCCTGGTTTCATTGTTTACGCTGGCGAAAAGGTGAGTTTATAATTTATTGATAGTTATTAAATACACCGTCGATAATTTATTCATTCAGATATATTGTTGTCGAATTTAAAAACCATTTAGTAAGAATATAGATTAATCTAATCCGGCAATCCCTTTTTTATTTCACTACATTTTCCTCAACTTAGCGACATAAAACATTTATGCCGCCAGAAAAACGAAAGCCTGTTGCCAGAAAGCAAACTACCAGAAAGCCTGCGCTAAATAAGAAAAAGCCAGCTGTGCTTTCTATACAGATGAAAATTGCGCTGGCAGGCTTATTATTGATTTTACTTTCACCACTTTATTATGGTTATGTTTTAAATGGTTTTGTAGCCACTTGGCGGTGGATTAAAGATTGGGGACAAGACCCAAATTATCGTACGTACAAAAGCTTTAATATTAAAATTCCGAAGAAATATACGGTGCATGGTATTGATGTTTCATACTACCAGGGTAAAATTAACTGGCAGAAAGTAAAGGCAATGAAAGAAGATGAGGTTAAAGTCAGCTTTGCCTTTATTAAAGCTACTGAAGGTATTTTACAAGTTGATCCATATTTTCAACGCAATTGGCGTGAAGCACCAAAGGCTGGAATTATTTGTGGTGCTTATCATTTTTTTAGACCAAAAAAAAGTGGGCGGGCACAGGCAAAATTTTTCTTACAAGTGGTAAATATTGAAAAGGGCGATTTACCACCTGTTGTGGATATTGAAACTTTAGACGGTGTTTCTCCGCTTAGAATGAGGCTGGAGCTTTCAGATTTTCTCACTTATATAGAAATGAAAACGGGTGTCCGCCCGATCATTTACACAGGTTTAAAGTTTTATGAAGATCATCTCGAAGGAAAATTAGATGAATATCCTTTATGGATTGCACATTATTATCAACCCAAATTAAGATTGGATAAAAGCCGCTGGAAATTTTGGCAACATTCAGACAAAGCCAAAATAAATGGCATCGGCCATGTGGTTGATTTTAATGCATTTAATGGTGATAGTACTTCACTTGCAAATATGCTGGTGAAATAGTTCATTTGTCATTAGTACATTGGGTAAGGTGTCATCAAGCCATAAAACTATTGAACTTATGACTCCAATACATCAATGAACTATACTGTCCAACTTTCGCATTTTTCCAGGAAAAATTCATCAGCCTCTGCACCAATCCCAACTTCTTCAGGTACATCAAGGAAATAACCATTATAAGTCAATCCGCCCACAACAGGATCTACCAGGCGACCAAGTAACGCGGTATCTAAATCAAAAAACGCTACGTTTGGGCTAGCAAGTGCGAAATGAAGATTAGCACTTAAGGCAATCCGGCTTTCCAGCATGCTGCCAATCATGCATTTTATGCCTTTTTTTAAGGCTTCCTCATGAATTTTTTGAGCCTCTAAAATGCCGCCAGATTTTGAAAATTTGATGTTTAGGTAAGTGGTCGATTGGCTATTGATCAGCTTTCTGGCATCGTGGTGGTTATAACAGCTTTCGTCAGCCATGAGTTTAATAGGAGAGTTGATATTCAGTTCTGGGAGTCGGTCATCATACCAGGTACGCATGGGCTGTTCACAAAATTCGATATTATATTGTTCCAATTCACTAAGCGCAAATAGCGCCTCATCAAAACTCCATCCCTGATTGGCATCCAGGCGCAAGGTGATTTCAGTACCAACCGCGTCACGGATTTGTTTAACCCGTTCAATATCATCCTGAATGTTCTTCCCTAATTTGATTTTTAAAATCCGGCAACCCAGACTTTTATATTTTAATGCTGTTATAGCCATTCCTGCAGGTGAATCAATACCAATTGTCATATCGGTTTCTATGGTTCTCCTTGTTCCGCCTAGAAATTTATAGAGCGGCTGTCCGGCATGCTTAGCTGCAATATCAAACAAAGCCATATCAAAAGCACTTTTTATGGTACTGTTATGATCGGCATAAGACAGAAGATCATTCATTCTTTCAGGAATTTCCAATGGATCTTTACCTTTTAAAATGGCGGCAAAGTCTTTGGCCATCGCAATACAGGTATCCTGTGTTTCGCCCACAATCATCGGGAAAGCTGAGCATTCACCAATGCCGTGGATGCCCGCATCCGTATAAATTCTAATCAATACATTCTGTGCGAAATGCATGGTTCCGGTTGCAATTACAAAGGGTTCCATCGGGATACTAAAGCGATATATTTCGGTATGCGTGATTTTCATTTTCTATTTTTTTTCTAATCTAATCAGGAAAGCAGCCGGTAATGCGTCCAACTCAATTCGTGACGCAATGCGTCACGAATTGGAAAAGCTTTAAAGAAACTTCTGATATTTCTCAAATTACTTTCATCAAATCCTTTTCCAAACTCAAGCGTAAGCTGTTGCGATAAATTCTTTAACGTACTTTTGCCATAATCTGCCCGGGCTTTACCTTGCTGTTCATCCTCAACAATCAACTTACCAATTTGCCAGTAAGATTCAAGTAATTCAGAATTTGCAGCCCGGTAAACTTTCAGACGAGACTGAATAATGATTTCCTTAACAATATTGAGAAATCGTTTTTAGCTAATTCCATAATCAAAAATTGATCGACATCTAAATTAGAAAAACAAAACTAAAAGGGAGCAGCATTGTAGATAATTTATAGCTTTACTTGTTTAATATTATAATTCATTTATTTCATGTCAAATACACATTCCGAACCCAATAATTTAATTAACGCATCTTCGCCCTACCTGTTACAACATGCTTATAATCCAGTGCATTGGTATGAATGGGGCACAGAAGCTCTGGAAAAGGCGAAGGCAGAAAATAAGCTGATTTTAGTTAGTATTGGCTATTCGGCCTGCCACTGGTGCCATGTAATGGAACGAGAATGTTTTGAAAACCATGAGGTGGCAGAAGTAATGAATCAGCATTTCGTTTGCATCAAGGTAGATCGGGAGGAACGTCCGGATATTGATCAGATTTATATGTATGCCATCCAGCTCATGACTGGTAGCGGAGGCTGGCCATTGAATTGTATTTGTCTGCCAGATCAGCGCCCGATTTATGGTGGCACATACTTCCGTAAAACAGATTGGATTAATGTACTGGAAAATGTTGCTGCACTTTGGACAAATGAACCAGATAAGGCAATTGAATACGCGGCAAGACTAACTGCTGGTATAAATGATAGTGAAAAAATCATTGCTGTTGAACGTAAAGAAGATTATACTCAAGATCATTTAACTGAAATTATTGATCCATGGAAACGCCATTTCGATATAGGCTATGGAGGCTATAATCGTGCCCCAAAATTTCCGCTACCCAATAATTGGGTTTTCTTATTGCGATATGGATTTCTGAACGATGATGAATCAATTTTTACACCGGTTTGCCATACACTGGAAGAGATGAGCAGGGGAGGAATCTATGATCAGCTTGCTGGTGGTTTTGCCCGTTACTCGGTTGATGATAAATGGCATGTGCCACATTTCGAAAAGATGCTTTATGATAATGCACAGTTAATCAGTTTATATATAGAGGCTTATCAATGCACCAAATTTGATTCATTTAAACGTACGGCTGTCGAGAGCATTGAATGGGTTTTTAATGAAATGACTTCACCAGAAGGGTTGTTTTATTCAGCTTTAGATGCAGATAGCGAAGGGGTTGAAGGTAAATTTTATGTTTGGGATAAAACTGAATTTAACCAGATTTTAGGAGATGATGCTACACTGCTGGCAGAATATTATAACGTTACCGAAGAGGGCAACTGGGAAGAAGAACATACCAATATTTTAAGAAAAACAATTGAGGATGACAGCCTTTTGGCAAAATATGGAATTACTGCTGATGATTTATTTGATCAGGTAAACCAGGCAAAAGCAAAGTTACTTGAGGTTAGAAATAAACGGATTCGCCCAGGGTTGGATGATAAATGTTTAACGGCCTGGAACGGTATGATGATTAAAGCACTGGCAGATGCTGCACAGGTTTTGGGCCATGATTTCTATTATCAGAAAGCATCTGCGGCTGCAAATTTCATCTTGACAAATATGAAATCGGAAGCAGGTGGCTTGTATCGTAATTATAAAAATGGTAAAGCATCTATCACTGGTTTTTTAGATGATTATGCCTTCCTAATTGAAGCTTTAATAGCACTTTATGAATATGATTTTGATGAGAAATGGCTGATTGAAGCAAAATCATTCGCAGATTATGTTTTAAATAAATTTAGCGATGATCATTCACCGATGTTGTTTTATACTTCGGCAGAAAGTGAAGACCTTATTGCCCGTAAACATGAGGTAATGGATAATGTGATTCCTGCTGCAAACTCTACCATGGCGCTAAATTTGAAGAAACTTGGTTTATTATTTGATTTCGGGCATTATCACGATAAGGCAGTAGAAATGCTTGCTGCGGTACATCCCAAAATCAAAACATATGGTTCAGCTTATTCTAATTGGGCTATTTTACTGCTGAATGAAATTTACGGCATCAATGAAATTGCAATTACTGGTTTAGAAACAGATTTGGTTAAACTGCAGTTAAGCAATCATTATATTCCCAATAAAATTACTTTAGGCGGAACAAAAAGTAACCTACCCCTGTTAAAAGGGAAGCAAAGCAATGAAACAAAAGTTTATATTTGCCGAAATAATGTGTGCCAGTTACCGGTTAATACTGTTGAGGAAGCATTAGTGTATTTACAATAAAAAAAATCTGAATGAATATTTCACCAAACTCAGTAGTCGCAGTAACTTATGAATTGCACACTACAAACGAAGAAGGACAACAAGTTTTTGTTGAAAAAGCTGATGAGCAAAATCCTTTAGTATTTTTATATGGCGTAGGCATGATGTTGCCAAAATTCGAAGAGCACTTGGCCGGCTTAAAAACCGGTGATGAGTATAGCTTTGAGTTATCTGCAGCTGATGGTTACGGAGAACTTGATCCAGGAGCTTTTGCTGATTTGCCAAAAACCATGTTTACTGAAGCAGGTGGCGAAGTTCCGGCTGTTGGTGATGTAATTCCTTTGCAAGATAACAATGGTAACCAATTCAGAGCAGGTGTAACAGCTGTTCATGAAGAGACGGTTGCGGTAGATTTGAACCACCCGATGGCAGGTAAAAATTTATTATTTGCAGGTACTATTTTAAACGTTCGTGAAGCTACTCAGGATGAATTGGCTCACGGTCATGCACACGGCGCAGATGGACATGCGGATCACTAGATTGATCAAAAAATCGTAAATTCAAATTGATAAAACTAAAAAATCCCGATGAATATCGGGATTTTTTTATAATAATTTAGCTGTAATCAGTTCAACCGGAGGGTTATTCATGGCATTTCCCTTGTTCAGCTTCAAAACCCCTTTCACGGTAATTGGTTGATAAGTAAATTTAATAGGCTCAGCCATTTCTACCAACACCATAATGGGAATTCCATTTTTTCCGCAGTAAAAACACTGGTTTATAGGTAAGGTAGAAAGCATAAATTTGGTTTGCTTCATGCCATCCTTTATTGGTACGATATAGCCCGATAGCTCAAATGGTTTACTTTCATACTTCTGGATTCCTGCATTATAAATGGCATAGGTTTCTGTAGGCTTTACTGTTTTAATTTTAACCCCACCAATAATATCCCAATTGGGCGAATCCATCTGATCGCTGGGATCATGCTGTGCACTGGCCGAAAAACCAATAAAAATGAACAATAAAAAAGTTAATAATCTCATCTGAATTTTATCTGAAAAGCAAATATACAAAAAGAGATGATGGTGATCAGGTAAAGGATTTAGTACACTTTTTTAAAAATCTACCTTTAAACGTAAGCCACCATTGGTAAGATTTAAGTTTTCTCTTGAAAAAGTTTTCATCGGTAGCCTTAAAAAGGGCTCAATGGCAATATTATTCTTTTTGGATATCTTTTGTTTATAGCCTAAAGAGAAATTGTAAAAACCAATATATTTATCCGGGTCGATGCTAGATGTTGGCTGTGGCTCACTTTTTTTTTCTGCCACAATAAAACTTTTAGAATCCATCGTGCCGTTGGCTAATGGAGATGACAGGGTTTGGACTTGATTAACCAGATAGGTGTTTTGTTGCGAATTGTTTAAAACAGCAAGGGCAGAAACGCCAATGCCCGTATATAACTTGTCTGAAATATTATAACGCACTTCTAATGGCACATTAATTCCCTGTACTTTTGCATTGATAGATTCCAGGTTTTTGCCAGATAACGATTGAGGTGCGGCAGCATTCTGCGATTCTGTAGAACTAATGGAAGCATAAGAAACGCCAGAGCTGATGGATAACTTATTGGCAATGGCATAAGATAAAGAGAATCCATAATTCATGTTTAACTTATTGTCATTACCCATTGATGGCGCCACATACACGTCTGGCTGCCATTTAGAATGCTGATCAGTTTTACTATAGGTTGGATGTTGCTGGTTTACTTTGCTATCAACGGCTAACAAATCTTCAAAAGATAACTTTTTATTCGTTTCTGTTTTTTGCTTCTCAGCCTGAACAATTGTAGTAACTGGGTTGGCATCAACAGTTTTAATATCAGCTGGCTTAGCAATAAAATCATTGGTCTTATCTGTTATCAATTCTTCCATTGGCTGATAAGTTTGTGCAATAACATCCTGTTTAGGATGAAGATTTAGGTTGCTGTCTAATGATTTAAAATAGGATGGAATATAGACTTGTTTTTCTATCTGGTTGATTTCTGTCGATGTTGTAACTTGATTGAACGACTCATTTGAGTGATCATTTTCTTCTACCTTTCTAGCTATTGGCGACTCTGTATTTTGAACTTTTGATTTTACCACAATAGGTTGTTGTGATTCTTCGCTACGATGAATAAAAAATATGCCTGAAATAATGAAAATAATGGCTGCAGCCGTCCATAACGGCCATAAAACAAAACCCCTACGCTTATCTTCCTCCTTTTTAGAAAAGCGCTCCCAGGCACCAGGAGCGTAATTCTCCTCGTGATTTTGTAACTGGGTAGTGATATGTTCAATTAATTCCTTATCCATTTTTTTTATATGTACCAACTAATGTGTTGGTGTAAAGTGTACGCAACTTATTTTTTGATCGGGTTAAATAAACACGACTTGAACTTTCCGGAATGTTTAGCATTTTTGAAATTTCCTCATGTGCAAAGCCTTCAATCTCATATAAGTTAAATACCAGTCGTTGCGTATCTGGCAAATGATTCAATAAATTCATAATATCACTCACATGAAGTTCGGATGCTATTGAGACCTGGGTAACCGGATGTTGATCTTCATTTAATTCATCCACATAAAAATGAGCTTTCGAACTTCTGATTTTATCTATTGCCGTTCTTGAAGCAATTTGCGCAATCCAGCCCCTGAAAGATCTCTGTAACTCTTCAGGATTTGCTGGTGGCTTAAACCCCGCAACATGTTTAAATATCTTGATAAAGGTATCATTTACAAGTTCTTCACTGTCTGAAGTATTCTTGGTATACCTTAAAATTATACCCATTAAATAGCCATAAAATGATTTATACATCATTTCTTTACAGCTATTGTCGTTTTTTACACAGCCTTTTAAAATCTCCTCAAATCTGAGTATTTTTTTGATCACGCTGTAAAAGCCTGTTTAGGGTTTGATTAGTTTTAATGCTTATTTATTTCAAAATTAAAAAATAACACCATCCATTTTACCGAATGGTGTTAAATTCAATTGGTAGATGTTATTTATTAGTCATGATAGCTAAACCAAATTTAGTACTATCAGTTGCATTGCTTAAACCCTTTGCCCAAATGGTGTAGATTTTACCTTTTTCAATTTTTATTGCGGGTAAGGTAGCCCTAACTGTTCCGGCCTGCTTCACCTGGAAAGTATAATTCTCTGATGGATTAATTGAGGTGAAAGCCGTATATTCTTTAAATGCTTTTGAGGTAAATAATGCTGTAGCGTTTCCGTCCAATGCTAAATCTAAAGGTGAAGAACCCGGACTTAAATTAATAAAACGAATTTTTGCCTTATCCGTTTCAGGTGCCTTCAAATCATCTTCAACCAATAAAAGTTTAGTTGATTTTAAGGTATCTACTACAAATACAGAATAAAATGAACCACCTTTTAAAGCAGCTGTTCCATTGGTTAAATATTTAAGCGAGTCTTTCTTAGAAACACCTACAATTCTGGTGCCAGGGTAGGCCGCAAAATATCCGCGGTCATTGGTATAGCTAAAACTTCCAATTTTTTGATTGTCAAGGATATAATCTAAAGCCGCAGTTCCCGGAGAAGCATGTACAAAGCCTATACCAGCAGCCTCAATCGGATCGTCATTCCAATCTTTTTTACAGGCAGAAAAAGTGAGTGTGATCGCAAATAATGCGCATATTATTTTAGTGCTTAAGCCTAAGTAGTTTTTAGTTTTCATAATGTATTTAAATCAATCTTTTAACAAAATTGGTTAATGGCCATTAACGCTTTTGATGATAAAACGATTAAGCAAATGAAAACGCTACAATAGCAAAAATTTAATTTACTGTTAAGTGATGAGAAATGGTTATCGTACTTTTTACCGGCTTACCATTCACATAACCAGGATTACAAGCCAGTTCTTCCGATCTGAATAAATTTTGGTCAATGCTTTTGGTTTCATTAAAATTAGAACCAATAACGTTTCGTTCTAGTTTCATAATCTTGCCCAATTCATCTAAAAAATAGGTATAGCTTACCGTGTAAGTCCCGTTTCTTTTTCTGAGATTCATGTCAGGATAAAGGATTCTATTTAATATTAAAATAGCACTGAAATTGCCGCCAATTTTAACTGGGCGAATAATTGTATCTCCTTCTTTTGCATTTTCTAAATGATAGGTAGTGGATTTATCCTCCATTTCAAACTCCACTTTTTTAGTGCTATAATTATAAACCTGTTCCAGCACACCATTTAATAAATAAAATTTCCATTGGTTTACCCTTTCATTATTTTGATAATAACCTGAAGCAATTTGTTTTTGGTTGAACAAGACCTCCGCGAATCCATTTTTGATGTTCTTATTAGATTTTATTACGGTGTAACGTTCTATAAATTTCTCATGGATGTTGGTCGTACGGAAAGTTGTTGAATCACTTTTCTGTGCGAAGGCACTTAAAGTAAAGGTTAAAAGTATAGCGGTTAATAATGTCTTCATAGCTATATAAAGAAAAAGAGTTTTGACGTGATATCAAAACTCTTTCAATGTTATATTTTTATTAAGGATTATGCATACATTTCCTCACGGAGTTTGGCAACATCGGCACTGTTAATGTATTCATCGTATGTCATTAACTTATCAATTGTACCCTTAGGCGTAATTTCAATAATTCTGTTTGCCACGGTTTCTGTTAACTGGTGATCCCTTGAAGTAAACAATATGGCACCTTTAAAGTCTTTCATACCATTGTTTAATGCTTCGATAGATTCCAGATCCAAGTGATTTGTAGGTTCATCAAACATTAAAAGATTAGCCTGTTGTAACATCATTCTAGAGAACATGCAACGCATTTTTTCACCTCCTGAGAGCACTTTTACATTCTTTAAAACCTCTTCACCAGAGAATAACATCCGGCCTAAAAAGCTTCTTACAAATTGCTCATCAGCATCGGTTCCTGAATATTCGCGTAACCAGTCAACCAGGTTTTCATCTTTACCTGCAAAATATTCAGAGTTATCATTAGGGATATCTGCTGTGCTGATGGTTACACCCCACTTAAATTCACCTTTATGATCATTATCTCTTCCTGTTAAAACATCATAAAAAGCTGCGGTTGCTAAACTATTTTGAGATAATACAGCAATTTTATCACCCTTATTTACCATGAAAGTAATTTTGTCGAACAAAATGCCATCATTTCCGGATTTACCTAAATTCTCTACCTGTAAGATCTGATCGCCCGCTTCACGACCAGTGTTATTGAAAATAATAGCGGGATATTTACGGCTGGAAGCTTTAATTTCAGTGATGTCAATTTTATCTAAAGCCTTTTTACGTGAGGTAGCCTGCTTTGATTTCGATGCATTTGCACTAAACCTTCTGATAAATTCCTGCAGCTCCTTCACCTTATCTTCCATCTTTTTATTCTGGTCGCTACGTTGTTTTAAAGCCAGCTGACTAGATTCATACCAGAAAGTATAGTTACCAGTGTAGATACTCATTTTAGCAAAATCGATATCTACAATGTGTGTACAAACTGCATCTAGAAAGTGCCTGTCGTGACTTACCACTAAAACAATATTCTGATAATCGGCTAAGAAGTTTTCTAACCAGGCAATGGTTTCAATGTCCAAATCGTTGGTTGGCTCATCCAGTAATAAGATATCCGGATTACCAAATAAGGCCTGTGCCAGCAACACCCTAACTTTTTGGGTATTGTCTAACTCTTTTAATAATTTATAGTGGTTATCTTCCGTAATGCCAAGATTGCTCAGCATGGTTGCTGCATTGCTTTCCATATTCCATCCATCCATTTCAGCGAAGATGTTTTCTAATTCTCCTGCACGTTCACCATCTTTCTCTGAGAAATCTTCCTTCATGTAAATGGCATCTTTCTCTTTCATGATGGCATAAAGTTCTTTATGACCAATCATTACGGTTTCAAGTACGGAAACTTCATCAAATTCGTAGTGGTTTTGTTTTAAAACCGCCATTCTTTCGCCTGGAGTAAAAGCAACACTACCCGAAGTTTGGTTAACTTCTCCTGATAAAATTTTCAGGAAAGTAGATTTACCTGCTCCGTTAGCCCCAATAACACCATAGCAATTGCCGTGAGTGAATTTTAAGTTAACATCTTCAAATAATGTGCGTTTGCCGTATCGTAAGGATAAATTAGAAACTGAAATCATAAACAAATAAAATAAGCCGCAAAGATAGGGAAAAAGGTTGAGGGTAAAAAGGTAGAAGGTTTAAGATTAGTAATTTGAAAATGAAAGTTTAGCAATTATTGCGTGTGCAACCCCGCTTTCACTGCAATCTTTTTAAATAAAGTTAATAACCCTATCAGCGTTTCTCTCATTAATGTTACTAACTGTGAAAAGCATAAAAAGTATTTTCGTTCAATCGGGTTTAGGTTAATCAGTCTTGTGCTTTTGGCAGCCAAAAACCTGACTCGTCATCGGAACAATATCCAGTTTCTTTAGCATTAGTAACTTTAAAATAGATTAACCATTCTCTTTAATCTTTACCTTTTTACTATTTTTACCAAATGAGTACAACATATGAAATCATTTCAAAAGTAATTAAAGAACGCCGTAGTATTTTTCCGGCTAGTTATATTAAAAAAGAAATCCCTGTAGAGGTAATTGATCAAATATTAGAAACCGCAAACTACGCACCTACACATAAATTAACACAACCCTGGCGCTTCACCGTGATTAGAAAAGCTGGCTTAGCAAAGTTGGGCGAGGAGCTAGGCAGATTATATAAAGACCTTGTTCCGTCGCATCAGTTTCTTCAAAAAAAGTATGATAGCTTTGCCGAAAAAACAAGTCAATCTGATTGCATTATCTCGATCAACATGGCAGTTAGTGGTAAAATTCCGGAATGGGAAGAACTGGCTGCAGTATCTTGTGCAGTTCAAAACATGGCATTAACAGCCGAAAGTTTAAATGTTGGTGCTTATTGGAGTTCTCCACCATTAATTGAAAGTTTAAGTGATTTTCTTGGGTTAAAAGAAAATGAAAAATGCATCGGATTGTTTTATATGGGCTATCATAATGAAACGCCCTGGGCGCCAAACCGTACGCCGATGGCTGATAAAGTTCGCTGGATTGAAGATTAATTTGGCGTATTTGTCATTTCGACTGGTGCACAACGAAGTGACGATGAGTTTGAAAAATCATTTAATCGATTGGTGAACATTTCTTCTTTAGCATCGAAATGACGAATTTCGAAAATATTACTTTCTTTCCTTTATCCATTTTACATCAAAATATGTCTTCTATAAAATCTCAGCTTTATCAGCTGTGTCTTACTTTTATTCAAAACCGTATAGAAAATATTGAATATTCATTGCAGCAGGCACGCCAGGCATCAAATGATGATACCAAAAGTAGCGCTGGTGATAAGTACGAAACCACCCGTGAAATGATGCAACAGGAAATGGATCGCAATAGTAAACTGCTCTATGAGGCTGGCCAGCAAAAAATTGCTTTACAGCAAATTGAAAGTGTTGATGTTTCAATAGAAGTTAAAAATGGCAGTTTGGTTTTTACATCAGAAGGAAACTTTTATATCAGCATCAGTGCAGGCGAACTTAACTTAGATGGGCATAAGTTCTTTGCCGTTTCTCAGGCAGCGCCGATTGGTAAACTTTTCATCGGGAAAAAAGCAGGGGACGTGTTAAATTTTAACGGTAAGAAATATTTGTTAAAGGAGATTCTTTAGTTAAGCCGACTTACGAAATTTAAATAGTTTGTGTGGCTGGGAGAATTTTGTCAGTCTCACATTGGTTTTTTATTTAAACTGGCGAAGTTTTCCTTCGCTTAGGCCTATAAACTTCGCAAGTTAGACCAATCATCTTACGAAATTTAGCTGGACGGTGTGGCTGGGAGAATTTCGTCAGTCTCACATAGGTTTTTTATTTAGACAGGCGAAGTTTTCCTTCGCTTAGGCCTATAAACTTCGCAAGTTAGGACATCGACTTACGAAATTTAGCTGGACGGTGTGGTTGAAGAATTTCGTTAGTTTTGAAAGAGTTTTTATTGAAACTTGCGAAGTTTTCTTTGCACCAGGCCTTATAAACTTCGCAAGTTGAATTATTTTGCGCCAATTCTTTCAGCGAAAGATGGAACCAAATATACTTTCAATTCGTTGAAAGGAATGAAAACAACAATTTGCCCTTGTGCGTAACTGGCTACTTCATAAGGATTATACATGAACGCCAAGCCTTTTGAATTAAAATAAAAGTTTTTATTTGGCTTAAGATAGTCATCAAATAAAACAGTACTGATTGCATCATTTGGTTTAATGTTATATTGTCTTCTTAAATTCTTTTCCAATAATTTTTGGAGATTATTCGAATCTATTTTAACAACGTCACTCAATATCAGTTGTTTTTTGTTTTTAACATCCAGGCAATACATGGAGCTACTGTAGTTTCCATGTGCGCCTCCAGTATAGGCATCAGCTAGAAAATCTACTACAACATAACCTTTCTCATTATATAACACCGTTTGCTGACTACTGCTGGTGTAATTCATCCATCTTTCGTAGTTATCATTTTTACTTTCTTTCTGCAGCTCGGCTATTTGAGATTTATAATCTCTAAAGTATTCAGCAGCAATAGATTTAAAACTAACTTCCCGATCAGCTGATGTTGCTAAACCGTCTATTTTTTTTAACTGCTCATTTAACCAGTTTCCCGAATCATCTGTACCATTAGCTTTCAGGTATTCAAAAGTAATTTCTGCTGTTGGAGAATTTGATTTATTGGTAAACGCAACAACTGAATCCTGGTAAATACCCGTGGTAAATTGATAACTGCCTTCAGGATATTTTTCTTCCAGGATGATTGGAAAACTTTTACTTCCATCACCACTTTTCCATGTCCCTTTAAAGCCTTTACCAGTCCATTTTAAATGCAGATGAGGCTCCTTAGAATTTTGATCAAAATATGAAGTGTAAAAACTGTATTCTGATAAGATCAGGCTATCTTGGGAGATTATGGTATCAGTTGATAAATTTAACCAAGAACCATCGTAATAATAATTTCCATCTAAATCCCCATCTAATCGCTGAAGATTCATTACCACTGGTTTCCCGGCAATTGTGCCCTCCAATCTTTTGTAGAAGTTACCTTTTAATTCCTGCTTTTCAATTGGTTTAGCGGAATCTTGATTTTCCTGATGGCCAGATTTATTTTCATTGTTATTACATGCATAAATAATAGCTGTTAGCAGAAGGCAAAATAATAAGTACTTTTTCATAGGTTCGGTTAGTCGCAATTAATAGAATTGACAGTTGAACTTATGATTTTGTTTTGTTGAAACTCTTATTAATACTATAATATAGGTTTTTGGCGGTATATCTTCCAGGATCTATTATTCTGCGAATGGTGTAAAGCGGATAATTTTCATCTCTGGTGGTAGAAAGTATAAAGGCAGCTTTAAAGCCATGTTCCTTTAGTTTATGTAAAGTTGATGCTTTATAAATACCATATGGATAAGCGAAATATTCTACTTTTTTCCCTGTAATTTGTTCGAGTTTTTTGGTTGGTTCGTCAATTTGGGTTTTCCAGTCTTCATCTGTAAATTGTGCAAAATTTTTATGATCGTAAGTATGGCTGGCAATGGTATTTCCTTCGTCTGATAGCTGTTTGATGTTTTCTTTGGTCATATAATTGATCCGGCCTTTGCGGCCTATGGATACCGTCATGATAAAATATACACCCTTAAAGCCATATTTTTTTAGCGTAGAATTGCCCACAGTGAATTGATCCATGTCCGTATCATCAAAAGTAATCATGATGGGCTTTTCAGGAAGTTTGGCATGAAAAACCAGGTAATTGTATAATTGATCTGGTAAAATAGTATGGTAGCCACTATCTGCCAGCATTTTGATGTGTTCACGAAATTTATCTGGTGAAATAATATCATCGTGTGCCCTTTTGCTGTCGCTAGCCAGGTTATTCCTGATTTGATGGTAGCACAAAACCGGGACTTCACGTTTAGCCATAATGGCTTTGGCATCTGCAGGCTTTTGCTTAGCAGTATCTTCTTTAACTTCAGTGGTAAAAGTATTTTTAGTGGTTTTTTCCTTATTTGGTGAATTACTGCAGGCAGTAGAAAGTAAAGTTGTAAATAAAGCTAAAATTAAGGGGTAAAGCCCTGGTGCTGGTTTTAATCTCTTTTTCACTGATAATAATTTTAGTAAAAAATTAAAACCCCGGCTAATGCCGAGGTTAAAAATTAGAAACTATTTTTAATGCTGTTACTTAATGTTTTCGGACTCCAGTAACCACTGGCAATAATTCTGCGGATGGTAAATAAAGGATCTTTTTCATCACGTTTGGTTGATAGTTGAAAAGCCATTCTGAAACCACGTTTTTTCAATTCTGGAATACCTTCTGCATTCCATAGCCCAAACGGATAAGCAAACTCTGTCATTTTTTTACCCGTAATTTCTTCCAGCCTTTTTGTAGGTTTATCTAATTGCTCTTCCCAATCTTTACCTGCATATTTTTTGAAGTTTTTGTGGTCATAAGTATGTGAGCCAATGATGTTTCCTTCATCTGAAAGTTGCTTAATCTGATCGCTGCTCATATAATCAACAAATTTTCCTTTTCTACCAATAGAAACAGTCATGATAAAATACACCGCTTTGTAACCTAGCTTTTTCAAGGTTGGATTTACAATCGTAAACTGATCCAGGTCGGTATCATCAAAAGTAAGCATGATGGGTTTGCTTGGTAATGCCGCGCCAGTATTCAAATAGGCATAGAGCTGATCCGGTAGGATGGTATGGTACCCACTATCGGCGAGCATTTTCATTTGGTCTTTGAAGTTCTGAATTTCAACAATGTAATCCTTTCCAACCTTGCCATCTGTCGGTTTCCAGTTTCTTACCTGGTGGTAGCACAAAATCGGCACCTGTTTCCGGGCCAGTATGGTTTTAGCATCAGCCACTTTGATTTTGGATACGTCAATAGGTGTGGCTGTTTTAGCAGCATTAACATTTGTATTTTCGGTAGAATCTGCAGTTTTTGAAGTTTCTGCTGTAGATTTGGATTGGCAGCTTGCCAGCAAAATTACGCCAGCTGTTATTGCGGTTAGTACGCCGTTTTTCATAGTTATAGTATATTGATGCAAAACTATAAATTCTAACAATTATTTACCCATCAAATGATGGCTTGTTAATAAAATATTTACAGCATAAATTTCTCGTCAATAACGCATTTATTACAAATTGTGACCAATATAATTGGCTTTTATTAAATAATTTAGCCGTTCCAAACCTTTCTTAATGAATAAAATTTACAAATTAGTCTTTTGTGCACAGTTTCTGTCGCTAACTGTTCTTGCACAAACCAAAACTTTTACCATCACTGAAAATATTCAGTCACAACCAAAGGCAAATTATCAACTAGCATCTCGCTTTTCGCCGAATAAGCTAAAAAAAATGGTGTATTCAACTGCTGTTGATCCACATTGGTTAAAATTGAGCAATCGCTTTTGGTACACTTTTGAAAGTCCGAAGGGTAAATTCTGGTATTTGGTAGATCCTGCCTCCAAAACCAAAAAGCAGTTATTTGATAATGCGAAGCTTGCTGCAGACATCACATTAATTGTTCGTGATCCATTTGATGCGGAACATTTGCCACTGGATAATCTAAAATTTGCCGCAGATGAAAAAAGTATTTCTTTCGAAGTTAAAAGTTCTGTAGATGAGCTTAAAAAAGATCGTAAAGACAAAAAAGCTGCTGATTCAATGCAGAAAAAAGTTTATTCCTTTAAGTATGAACTGGCTTCATCAAAATTAACAGAAGTGCCCAATTTTAGTAAGCCCAAGCCAAAGCCAGATTGGGGTTCAGTTGCACCAGATTCATCAGCCATTATATTTTCGCGTAACTATAACCTCTACTGGATGGATAAAGAAAATTATAAAAAGGCGGTTAAAAATGATGAAGACAGCACCATTGTAGAACATCAGCTAACCAAGGATGGCGTTAAGTTTTATTCTTATGGGAGTGATGGAGATGGCGAAAACAATGTTGAAAACGAGAAAAACAATAAAAAGAGAAGAGCTGCTTATGTGCTTTGGTCACCAAATTCTAAATATTTTGTTTTAGATCGAACCGATTCCCGCAAGGTTAAAGATCTCTGGGTGATTAATAGTGTTACTCCGGGTCGCCCAACACTCGAAACCTATAAATATCAGATGCCGGGGGAAACGGAGGCACCGCAGGATGAAGTTTTGCTTTTTGATTTCGCGGCAAAAAGTTATAAAAAATTAAATGTTTCAGCTTTTAAAGATCAAAGTGTATCCGTATGGAGCAAGCCGGTTTTAGCTAAAGACCGTGACAATGAGTTCCGGCCTTCCATTTGGCTGGGAAATAACAGTCGCTTCTATTTTTCACGCACCAGTCGTGATTTAAAAAGAATTGACATAGGAACCATTGATATTGCTACAGGAAAGGTAACACCAATAATCGACGAACGTTTTAATACCTATGTAGAGGTAAATCGTCCGGGATTGGTGAACGATGGCAAAGAACTCATCCATTGGAGTGAGCGTGATGGATGGGCACATTTCTATCTTTTTGATGAGAATGGAAAACTTAAAAATCAAATTACCAAGGGCGCGTTCCACTGCGAGAGCATCGTTAATATAGATGAAAAGAACCGTGTGTTATATTTTACAGCCAATGGGAGAGAGGGGAAAGAAGATCCATATTACCTGCATTTGTATAGCATTAACTTTGATGGTTCAAATATGAAGCTGCTTAATGCGGGCGATTTTGATCATGCAGCATTTATGAATGATAACAATACCTTTTTTGTAGATAACTACTCTAGGGTAAATACGGCGCCAAAGTCTACGCTCTATGATCGGAATGGCAGAAAAGTAATGGAGTTGGAAACCACTGATCTTTCTTTATTAATGGCTGCTGGTTATCAATATCCTGAGCCATTTAAAGTAAAGGCCGATGATGGCATTACAGATTTGTATGGTGTAATGTATAAGCCATTTGATTTCGATCCGAAAAAGAAATATCCGATCATTGAATACGTTTATCCGGGTCCACAAACCGAAGCCGTAAACAAGACATTTAGTAAAAGTATGGATCGTACAGAGCGCTTGGCGCAATTCGGATATATTGTAATTACTGTTGGCAATCGTGGAGGCAATCCATCACGTTCTAAATGGTATCATACTTATGGCTATGGTAACCTTCGTGATTATGGTTTGGCAGATAAGAAAACCGCTATTGAACAGTTGGCAGCTAAATATGCCTTCATCGATGAATCAAAAGTTGGTATTACGGGGCACTCTGGTGGAGGATTCATGTCAACTGCGGCCATGTTGGTCTACCCTGATTTCTTTAAAGTAGCTGTTTCCAATGCAGGTAACCATGATAACAGCATTTATAATCGTTGGTGGAGCGAAAAGCACCATGGTGTGAAAGAAACGATTTCATTAAAGGGAGATACTTCATTTAAGTATAGTATTGATAAAAATCCTGATTTAGCCAAAAATCTAAAAGGGCATTTATTGCTGATGCATGGTGATGTTGATAATAATGTTCATCCGGCTAATTCCATTAGGGTAGCCAATGCATTGATGAAAGCCGGAAAACGCTTTGATTTTCTGATTATTCCAGGCCAACGACATGGCTTTGGTGATATGACAGAATACGCGTTCTGGAAATTAGCAGATCACTTTAATAAATATTTAATCGGCGATTTTTCTGAACCCAGTGATGTAGACCTGGTTGAAATGGATAGAGATATTGAAAAAACAGGTAAATAAATTATCGATTTTTTAATTGTTATTATTAAACCTAGTTTCCTGATGAAATTTGAATAGCACTGTTAAAGTCAGAATTTTTTAAAAAGAAAAAGAGCCGCCTCATGGGTTAATGATGAAGCGGCTCTTTTTATGATAAGGTAATTCGATAATGGTTTTTAGTAAATGTAATTTAATGCAACAACATCATTTGAGTTAAATGTACGGTTACCTCCGTTAGAACAAGCCAACATAAAAGATGCTGCATCTGGGGTAGAAGGCGTTCCTGGAATTAACACAGCGCCAACGTTAGATGCACCTTCATTTCCTGCGCCACTTGATCCACAGCTAAATGCACGGTTCATATAATCTGTATGACGGAAACCTATGCAGTGACCTACTTCGTGCTGGATCACAGAAGCAAGATACAATTGATTAGGGTTAGAACCGTAAGCTGCAGAATTGGTATTCATTCTGATCTCATTATAAGGATTTCCTGATGATGTAGGGAAACCTGCTGAGCCTAAAGTAATAAAACCGCCACTTGCTGCTTCATTAAAACCAACAACATTGATGTTACCTGTAGTGCCAGCACTGGCTCTTTGGAAAGTGATTCTTAATCCCAAAGAATTATATCTGGAGATCATCGTATTTACGGCATCACTATAAACCTGAGGTAAATTAGTTACAGATACGGTAATTACACGGGGTAATGATTTAACTGTATTGGTGGTTCTGTACTGCTCAGTTTCAGCAATATTTAATTTAGCACCTGTTTCAGATTCAGATAAATTAGCTTCTGTTAAAAGGATATCTCCTTCTACTAAATAACCACCGTTAATTTTGCGGATATTTTCTGTGCTGAAGCCTAGTGATTTAACTTTTTCTAAGGTACTGGTAGAAATATCAGCCTTATTTTCGGCAACATTTTCTGTCTCATTACTCTTACAAGAGTAAATAGTTGTGAACAATAAACATGCTGCTGCAACTGATAAAAATTTGGTTCTTTTCATTTTAGTTTAGTTTTAATTGGGGACTATTTGATAAGTTAGTTAATATAATTTGTGAATTACCTTATAAATGCTAATTTAGAGAACAATTGTGATGTAAACAAAATTTTACAATAAAATATTTTTTGAAAGTCAATACTGTATATTTAATTATATGTTTTTTTCTTTGCGTATTTGGTTTAAACGCATATGCACAACCTGGTGGGGTGGAGAAAAAAATTAAAAAATTTATTTCCGCCAATGGAAATGGGAATGAATTTCGGGCTAATGATGTATTAGTGATCAGGTTTGATCATCAGTTAACCGCAAAAGAAATCCAAAACCTGCGACCCAGAAAGCAACTTACTGCCGATTATTTCATTATAGATCAAAAGGATGTTTCCAGCCTATCTAAAAGTGTCATTTATCAGGCCCGGGCAAATGGCTTATGGAAAGCCAGCGATGGTTTAATGAATCTGATCAATAAAAATGGTAAAAAGAATGATTCTATCCTGGTAAGGCTTGCGGTAAAGAATATTAATGAACATTCGGAATTCTTTAAAGGGTTAAGTGTAAAATCAATAGATCAGCAGAATGCGGTTTATACCATTAATATTTTACCTGATGATTTGCTCAATGTATTGGCGCTTGATGATATTTTATATGCAGATATTATCTCTTTGGCTAAACCAGAAGTGGTGATCAATGGATTAGATCTTGGCCTGAACCAGATCAGCAATGTCCGAAACTTTTTTCCAGGTATAGATGGGACAGGGATTAATATCTCGTTTAAAGAAGGAATGTATGATATAACTGATCTTGATCTCTTGGGCAAAACCATTCCGGGTGGAGTTACAATAGGTTCTGCAACGTCTCATGCCACCACCATGGCTACGCTAGCTTTAGGAAATGGCAATTCATTTGTTCGTGGTTTGGGTGCCGCACCAAATGCAAAACTAGCATTTTCAAGCTTTGATCGCTTACTACCAGATCTGACCACTGAATTAAACCGACTTCAAATTCGTGTACAGAATCATTCTTATGGAACCGGAATTGATAATAATTATGGCATTGAAGCGGCGGCATATGATCAGCAGATTTTTGAAACAGATACTTTAATACATGTTTTTTCTGCCGGAAACAGTGGTACACTTACCCCGTCGAATGGTTTTTATCAGGGACTCACTGCCAGGGCAAATTTGACAGGGAATTTCAAACAAGCCAAAAACCTATTGGTAATTGGAGGGATAAACCGTGAAAATGTTTCTGAAAATCTAAGTAGTAAAGGCCCGGCGTATGACGGGCGGGTAAAACCCGAACTGGTAGCCTTAGGCGAAGATGGTACTTCGGGCTCTGCTGCCATCAGTAGTGGGTCAATCGCTTTGTTAGAGCAATTTTATCATCAGAAATTTGGTAAAGCACCGTCAGCCTCACTCGTTAAGGCCGTTTTAATTAATTCTGCTGATGATTTGGGAACACCACATGTAGATTATGTATTCGGCTATGGAAAACTGAATGTAACCCAATCCTTGAAAACCCTTGATGAAAACCGCGCTACATTATATCAGGTAAATAAAGGACAAGACCTTGAAATTCCTTTGGTTATTCCGGATAATGTTGCCGAAATAAAACTAACCATTGCATGGAATGATCCTGCTGCTGCGGTGAATGCGGCGCAAAGTCTGGTTAATGGCCTGGATCTAAGTTTAGAAAGTCCAGCCGGACAAATAACATTACCATGGGTATTAAACAGCGCTTCTAGTTTAGATTCCATTGCACAACCCGCTCTGCGAAAAATTGACCTCATTAATAATATCCAGCAGATCAGCATAGCTCATCCGGAAGCCGGAAACTTTAAAATTCATGTTAACGGAGGCCGGATTACTCAAGGTGCACAACAGCGGTTTGCTTTGGCTTATTCTTATCAGTTTAAAAACACGTTTTCTTTTATCACACCCGGAAAAGATGTTTTCTTTTTTGCCAATGAAGATAATTATATCCGCTGGGAAAATACATACAATGTGAAGACGGGCAAACTATCTGTTAGTTATGATGATGGTGTGAGCTGGAAAACAATTGCATCAGATGTAGATCTGGCTAAAGGTTTTTACAACTGGGGTGCACCAGATTTATTTTCTAAGGCCATCATCAAAATGGAAGTAGCAGGGAATGTAGTATCCAGTCAAAGCTTTGTGATTTCTGCACCCAGAACCTTAAAAGTGGGCTACGTATGTAAAGACGGAGTGGTTTTGAATTGGAATCCTCAAATAGGGGCTAAAGATTATACTGTTTACAGTATAATCAATAATGTACTTTCTCCCATTTTAACGGTAACCGACACTTTGGTTAAGCTAGACATGGGTATTATCACTGGAAAATATTTTGCTGTTGCCGCAAATGGAAGCAATTTTACGGGTTTAAAAAGCTATACCATAGATTATACTCAACAAGGGGTTTCCTGTTATATAAGGAGTCTCTTTGCAAGCACCACATCTGACGATAAGATTAAAATCGATCTGAATATCGGCACGACGCTCGGTATCAAAAATATCATTTGGGAAAAACAAACAGGCGTGAATACATATACTGCTTTGCAGCAAACTAAACCTGGCAGTAATGTGCTTGATTATACCATATTTGATGATAAACCCAAACAGGGGATTCAGTTTTACCGGGTAACATTTGAAACGACAGCCGGAAATGTAATAAGTGATTTGGTTTCTGCTACTTTTCTTAAAGAAAATGAATTTTCATTCTATCCAAATCCGGTGACGGATTATTTAACCATTTTAAGTGGTTCGTTCGAAGATTATAGTCTTACTATATTTAATATTCTTGGACAGAAAGTTTTTGAAGAAAAGGCCGCAAGTACCAACCGCTTTAATTTATCTGCATTGGCTACTGGCGTTTATGTAGGCGTAATTAATAAAAATGGAGAACAGGTAAAGAAAATTAAACTAATTAAAAGATAGCTGTTAAAATAGTTAAGAATAAGTTTTTATCCTATTAGGTAGTGTCTCTGTTAATCCATTAAATTTATAGATATGGGTACAATAAATCGAATCAGGATGAAGCAATAATTTTCCCGCAGATTTTGATTATTTCCGCAGAAGCGAAATTTAAAATCTGCGCTGATCATTCTGACCTGCGTCTATCCTAGTGATTGGTGTCTCATTTAAAAGCCATTCTTCGCTATTGGCAAAATCATTTGAAAGGTAACAGCGCATTAAATCGTTCTACTTTTTTAGATCTTTAAAAGTGTTGCTACGAGAATGTTCTGGCTTTTGCTAATTTCTTTGTAATTTCAAAACATGATTAAGATAAAAACAGCAATATTTTTATCAGGTTGTGCACTTCTTTTGCTCGCATCATGCAAACAGGCAAGCGAAAAAAGCAGCACTTCTCCTGATTCACTTTCAGTAAAAGCGATTAATGATTCTAGCCTAACCCACTACCTTTCTGTTATTGCCGCAGATAGTTTAGAGGGGAGAAAACCCTTTACCAATGGCGAAACCAAAACCATAAACTACTTAAAAACTGAGTTCGAAAAATTACGTCTCGAGCCAGGAAACGGCGATAGTTATTTTCAGGAAGTACCTATGGTAGAGATAAAATCGGTACCAGAAGATCAGATGTTAGTTAAAGGTAAATCTGGTTCTTTAAGCTTAAATTACCTAACTGATTTTGTTGCCGGATCAAGACGGTTACAAGACCAGGTTAGTATCGCTAATTCTCCTTTGGTATTTGCAGGCTTTGGAATCGTGGCACCAGAATATGGCTGGAACGATTACGAAGGTTTGGATGTAAAAGGTAAAACTGTGGTGGTGATGATTAATGATCCAGGTTTTGCAGATTCTACTTTGTTTAAAGGCAAAAACATGACTTATTATGGTCGGTGGACTTATAAATTTGAAGAGGCATCCAGGCAGGGCGCAGCTGGAGTACTGATCATTCATGATACTGAGCCTGCTGCATATCCCTGGAGTGTGGTAAGAAGTGGTTGGTCTAAATCAAAACTCAACCTCCAATCTGCAGATAATGGCATGAATAGAACTGTGATTGAGGGCTGGATCAGTTTAGACAAAGCAAAATCACTTTTTAAAATGGCGGGGAAAAGTGATGATTTAATGGCTATGGCAAAGAGAAAAGGCTTTAAGGCTGTTGATTTAGGTTTAACTACTTCTTTAACCGTTAAAAATAAGATCAAAAAATCGGTGTCCTATAATGTGCTGGCAAAGGTTCCAGGAGATAAGCATAAGGATGAGGCCATTATCTATTCTGCCCATTGGGATCATTTAGGTATTGGTGAAAAGGTAAAGGGCGACTCCATTTATAATGGTGCGGTGGATAATGCCACAGGAGTTGCTTCTTTATTAGAACTGGCAACGGCATTTAAAAAGTTACCAAATAAACCAGGACGAAGCATTTTGTTTATTTCTTATACTGCTGAAGAGCAGGGGCTTTTAGGATCTGAGTACTATGCCAAACATCCGGTTTTCCCATTAGCTAAAACAGTAGCAAACATTAATATGGATATGATGGGCATAGCTGGCAAAACGAAAGATATCGTGGTGTATGGTTTTGGCCAGTCAGAATTGGAAGATTATGCTATAACATCTGCCAAAAAACAGGGAAGGGTAGTCGTTCCAGATCCCGTTCCATCTTCAGGTTTGTATTATCGGTCTGATCATTTTAACCTGGCTAAAGTGGGGGTGCCGTCTCTATTTACAGGTTCTGGTGTAGATAATATCAAAAATGGAAGAGAGTGGGGATTAAAACAAGTAGCAGACTTTACCAAATTCAGATATCATTCTCCTCAGGATAATTTTGATGCAAAAACCTGGGATTTATCTGGAATTGTGGAAGATGTAAGATTGGTTTTTGATTTGGGTTATCGCCTGAGCAATGAAGACGCTTATCCAAAATGGAAAGCGGGCTCAGAATTTAAAGCCATAAGAGAAAAGAAATAAAAAAACGCGTCCCGGCTTTAAGTCGGGACGCGCTATAAAAAAGGTTAATTATTTTAGTGCTAAGCACTAAACACTAAAAGTGAAATTGTACGCCTAATTTTGGTGCTAAAGTACTTGCCTCTAAGCCAAAAGAATTAGTGGTGATTTCATTGCCTGTAACTTCATTTTTAACTTTTAGGTTATTGTAGCCTAAACCGTTAACAGAAACTTCGATACCAATTCTTTTAGTTGGGAAGAAAGCAAAACCTGGTGCAAGGTTAACGCCAATCTCTGTCGTTTTTCCAATTTTTGCTCCAGTATCGCCATTGTTATCTACAAATTTATTGTTTCCAAATTCCATTGGTACAGATAACTGACCGAAGAATTTAAATTGATCTGATAAGTTAACATAGTAACGACCGAAAGGTGCTACTCTAAATGCCTGATTGATGTTGTTTCTACTAACTTCTTTATCAGATGTATAACCAACACCTGTACCAATAGCAAAGTTATCACTTACAAAATAACCAACATTTGGTACAATGTTAAAGCTTACATCAGATTTTGCAGCGCCTTCTACTTTTGTAGAATTGAAACCAATGCTACCGCCCAACATCACTTTACCTTTTTCAGTTTGTGCATTTGCACTGTAAACTAAACCTGCAACTGCAACTAATGATAATAATAATTTTTTCATCGTTTTATTATTTATTTGTTATTAAAAATATAGTCAATTTTACTTTTTTAATTTCTGACTATATTTGGTTAAAAGTCAATATCGATGCCAATAAAATATCATATCGTCATCAAAAAATCAGTTTTATATTAACTGCTTAATTGATAACGATATATAAAATAGGTGTTAAATCATTATTATTTTTGTGTGACTAAAAATCAATCAATTGATTAATTTTTTAATTTAAAGAAGTTGACATTCTGACTTTTTAGGCATAAATGTCAGGTTTTTTCGCTGTTATTATGGCAGCGCTTTGGGGAATATTGTTTTGTTTTTAGACGTTGCTTGCAGAAACCAAATGCTCCAATTTCTTTTTAATTAAGCCCAATGCCATTTCATCGTTTAGTTGGCCAGCTTCATCGAATTTATTTTGAGCCTGGGCAATTAAAACTTCTGGCTGTAAAACCGGATTCATATTCAGGAAGGTAAATACCGGAAGAAATGCAGCCTGCATTCTTACTGTACCCCAAAGACCTTGCGTAGCACCCATAACGGCAACAGGTTTATGCATCAGCGGACTATCTTTTCCTCTACTGGCCCAATCAATAGCATTTTTCAATCCACCAGGAATGGAATAATTATATTCTGGCGATGCTATAATAAAAGCGTCAGCAGCTTCCAGCAATTCCCTGAACTTAGTTACACTAGCTGGGCGTTCATTTGCCTTTGGCGTATCATGATCCTCGTTATAAACCGGGATCTCATCATATCTTACAATTTCGAAATCAACACCTTCAGGTAACAAGCCACCTGCTACTTTTAACAACATTTCATTATAGGAACCTTTTCGAAGGCTCCCGCACAAGCCGATTATTTTTTTATTTTTTTCCATATTCATTAAACGGACATTGCGTATAAAAGTTTTTTTCTTTATTATGTGCACACCACTATTTAAGATTAATAGCAGCCAACTAATACTTTATTTAAATACTTATGCCCGAAAATAATAGCGTTTCTCCGATCATTGAAAAAACTGTTTTCCCCATTTTGTTTGCCTTGAGTTTCTCTCATTTGTTAAATGATACTATTCAGTCCTTAATCCCTGCCATTTATCCTGTGATCAAGTCGAGTTATGGCTTAAGCTTTTCACAGATTGGATTAATTACGCTTACCTTTCAAATGGCTGCATCTTTACTTCAACCTTTTGTAGGCTTATATACCGACAAAAAACCTCAACCTTATTCTTTAGCCGTAGGAATGGGTTTCACGCTTATTGGATTGATTACACTTTCTCAATCAGCTCATTTTTATACCATGCTCATCTCTGTTGCCTTTATTGGTATTGGCTCATCCATATTCCACCCAGAGGCTTCCCGAATGGCGCATGCAGCATCAGGAGGGAAAAGAGGTTTAGCACAATCTGTATTTCAATTGGGGGGAAATGCCGGTAGTTCTTTAGGGCCATTACTGGCAGCATGGATTATTGTTCCTTATGGCCAGTTTAGTGTGATCTGGTTTTCAGCAATTGCCCTTTTGGCTATTGTAATATTAAGTTATGTTGGCAATTGGTATAAAGGCTTTATGATTGCCAGGAGTAAGAAGGCAGTTATTCAAACTGAAGTGAGCCGATTCTCACGTAGCAAGGTGATTTTTTCTGTCGTTATTTTATTGCTTTTAATCTTCTCGAAATATTTTTATATGGCGAGTTTAACTAATTATTTTACCTTTTATCTAATTCATAAATTTCAGGTATCTGTTCAGACCTCTCAGATTTATTTATTTGTGTTTCTATTTTCTGTAGCTGCTGGTACATTGTTGGGAGGGCCAATAGGGGATAAGATCGGAAGAAAGTATGTAATCTGGGCTTCGATTTTAGGAACAGCACCTTTTGCATTGCTATTGCCTCATGCCAATTTATTTTGGATAGGTGTACTTATCGTTCCCATTGGGATGATTTTAGCTTCAGCATTTTCTGCCATTTTAGTTTATGCTCAGGAATTGATTCCAGGGAAAGTGGGTCTCGTAGCTGGCTTATTCTTTGGCTTTGCTTTCGGGATGGGTGGAATCGGTTCTGCCTTATTGGGTAAATTGGCAGATTCGAAAGGAATAGAGTATGTATTTAATGTTTGTGCTTTTCTCCCGTTGATTGGTTTACTTACAGGATTTCTACCGAATATAGAAACTAGAAAAAAGTAGTACAAAGATAGGGTCAATCAGTATTGTAGTAGGGGATAAGTACTTTTAAGAGTATGTTTCATCTATTGGTTGATGTCTAAACTACCAAAAACTTAAATTTAATAGCTTCAATAGATTTACAAGATCAAACTTAGGCTTTTTGGTGAGAAACCAACCAGTAGGTTAAACCTTACAGGTAAGATACTTTCCACCTATCAATCTAGTGTCTCACCAACCAAAACTCATAAAGACGTAAAACCAAAACAGCCTGTTCATCATTGATGAACAGGCTGTTTAATATAATGATGCTAAATATAACTTAGCTTTCTGCTTTAGTCTTTTAGCTTTTAATCTTTCGATTTTTATGCTTCTTCAGCAAGTACTTTAGTAACTAAATCTGCAGCTTCTTTCAAAGCAATTGCTGAGTAAACCTGTAAGCCAGACTCATCAATTAATTTTTTAGCTTCTTCTGCGTTTGTACCTTGTAAGCGACAAATAATTGGCACTGGGATATTTCCGATTTCCTGATAAGCATCAATAACACCCTGAGCAACCCGGTCACAACGAACAATACCACCAAAAATGTTAATTAAAATTGCTTTAACATTTGGATCTTTCAAAATAATGTTGAAAGCCGCTTTAACTGTTTGTGCGTTTGCAGTTCCACCAACATCTAAGAAGTTAGCAGGCTCACCACCAGCTAATTTGATAATATCCATAGTGGCCATAGCCAAACCAGCACCGTTTACCATACAGCCAACGTTACCATCAAGATTAACAAAATTTAGGTTAGAAGCACTGGCTTCAACTTCCATTGGATCTTCTTCTGTAACATCACGCATGGCTGCATAATCTGCATGACGGAATAAAGCGTTTTCATCTAAATTAACTTTAGCATCAACAGCGATTACTTTATCATCAGAAGTTTTTAATACCGGGTTAATTTCGAACATGGAAGAATCAGTTGCTTCGTAAGCTTTGTATAAAGCCGTTACAAATTTAACCATCTCTTTAAAAGCACCACCGCTAACACCTAAGTTGAAAGCAATTTTACGTGCCTGAAAACCTTGTAAACCAACCTTAGGATCGATTTCCTCTTTGAAGATTAAGTGTGGTGTATGTTCAGCAACTTCTTCAATATCCATACCCCCTTCAGTACTGTACATGATGATGTTGCGGCCTGCAGCACGATCTAACAATACGGAGATATAGAATTCCTTAGTTTCTGAAGCACCTGGATAATAAACATCCTGAGCTACCAAAATCTTACTCACCAATTTACCTTCAGGTCCGGTTTGAGGTGTAACCAATTGCATACCAATAATATCGGTAGCGCGTTGTTTAACTTCATCAAGGTTTTTAGCTAATTTAACACCGCCACCTTTACCGCGTCCACCAGCGTGGATTTGCGCCTTAATTACTACCCAATCAGAGTTGTAATCGATCTTCAATTGCTTGGCCGCTTCAACAGCTTGCTCCGGAGTATCGGCAACAATTCCTTCTTGAACGTTAACACCGAAACTTTTTAATATTTGTTTACCCTGGTATTCGTGAATATTCATTTGCTACAAAATTTGCCCAAAGCTACAATTCTAAAGCCTTTAAACAAATAGAATTTTCCGATTTTTTAAAGAAAATGAAGGTTTTATGTGAATCAGCAAAAGCAGTTCTGGTTCTTCCATCATCTTTTCGTATAAACACCTTAGGTTTTAAAAGAAATGGTAGTTTTAAACACTAACTCCCGGCAAAAGAAGTACCGAATATTCCTACCGCCAGTTCTGCCCAGGTTAAAAATAAAATTAATAAAATAATAATCAGGAGTATGGTTCTCCATAAACTGGTTTTTACATACCTGATGACTAATTCTATTGCTAAACCTGTGCCCAGGAGTAACACCGCTGCGGTTAAAAAATCTGAAACTGTCCAACTCACTTCTTTTGTAAACTGCATGGCTATTAGGGGAATACTTAGAATTAAAGCAGTGCTAACCAGAATAATCCGGATTCTTAGTTTTGATGAGTTAAGTGTTTGTTGATTTGTCATGGTGTATTAAATTAAGTGAATTTTATAACTATTTATAATGTGGGCGATTTAATTTGATCGCTTAATCCCAAAATACTGGGCTGAGTTCCAATCTTGCATGTTCCATGATAGCCAGCTTTCTTCCTCATAACGTTCCTTAAAATAGCCAATTCGTTCATCCAGTTGGTTTCTGTAGTAATCTGCGTTTTGAGGTTTGGCAATTTCCCTTTCATCAAGCACCTTGGCTGGCGTATAATGTAGTTTCGCCCTGTTCTGATCCAGTAAAGGCAAAGTCTTATCCGAAAGTGAGAGCAGATAATCTACATCCAAAGAAATTTTTTCACTTTGTGCCAGGTTATATTTTGCGATGGCCACATCCCAGTTTATGGTGCTGAAAGCCAATAACAGCATAAACCAAATGTTTCCGTTAATTTTGAGGAGATAAAATAATGTTTTTTGTTTGGCTACTTTTAAGTAAACGGTCGTTAAACCAACCATGCAGAGCAGTGCAAATACCAACACCCCAATTCTTTTATGGGTAAGACCATAAAATTCGATGTAGTATCCATCTCTGATCAAAACTGAAATAATGAGAATAATATTTTGAACAATCCAAGTGAAGGCAAGCGTTTTAAGTATTTTGCTTTTGCTATAAAAATTTAAATTCCCACGGAAGAAGTAGGCGATTACAGCCATTGCCATAATGATACTGAAAATCAAGGAATTTGTGCCTTCATGGAGTGCTCCAGAGAAATTACCTGCTGGTTTATAGCCAAACCAAAGCGTAGTGATATCGATGGTGTTTAATAAGAGCAGTAGAATATTGAGTGCCACAAACATAATTGCACCGATAATATATTCAGTTTTGAGCGCCATTTTGCGTGACAACAAATTTCCGGCAAACGTTTCCATAACTAAATACCATAGTGTCTTTTGTGACGATCCCCTTCTGATTCTTTTTAATTGTTCACTGGCTTTTAGTTCTTCATTTTCAAGTCTTTTGTTCAGTAAGGGTAACAATAAACCACTGGTCAGCAATAATCCGAAGCAGAAATAAAAGAAGCGTTCAATATCCAGGTCTTCAAAAAAGAATCGGAGAATACCTTTAAAAAAATTAAAAATGCTGGTTAAAATGGTCTGTAGGTAATGCGCAAATAATTCGTTAGCGGCAGCATAAAGGCAAGTAAAAAAGATAACTGCGATGAAGGGGATGACGATGTATTTGATTAATCTAAAAACAGGTTTCAGGTTAAAGTTGCCTATGCTTATTTTACTCAGGTTAGTAATGGCATTGTAGGGTGTAGTGATCATCTGAAGAATTGCCGCCAGCCCAGCTGCAAATAAAGTTCTAATCTGTTGATTATGACTGATTCCAATAAACACCAATAAGCTGATGTAATAGGTCGCTATAGATAAGTCAGTATTATTAATCACGACTAAAATAGCAGACATAAGATGTGCTAAGCCAAAAATTTTAAATTTTGTGCTCTTCATTATGTCTGTATTTAAATAGGTTATGGTCAGGATAAAGATGCTGTATATCAATAAATTAAAGGCTAGTCTTTCTTTCCAGAATAAGAAGTTGAACAGCAAGCCACCGAATATGGTGGCAATGAGCAAGAGGTTGGATTTATTCAAAAAATACCCCGAAGCTCTGCTTCGGCGGTCACAGCTGAAAGTTTGAAAACAAAGAGTTTTCATCGGGTTGGGTGATAAAATAAGTATTTTTGTTTATGAGTGATCATATTCACAAGAGTCATAACAAAAGTTTGCTGCTTTATCATTTGGTCTGTCCGATTAAATATCGACGAAGTATTCTGTCTACCTCCGTTGAAGAGAGTTTAGTTTTGGTTTGTGAAGATATCTCCAAGCGATATGAAATTCATTTTGTTGAGATTGGGGCTGATGATAACCATGTTCATTTTTTGATACAAAGCGTTCCAATGCTATCGGTAAAAAGTATTGTTCAGGCAGTAAAGAGCATTACAGCCAAGGAGCTTTTCCGTCTTCACCCAGAAGTTAAGCAACAACTTTGGGGAGGAAATTTTTGGACTGCTGGTTATTATGTCAATACTGTTGGGCAATATGCAAATGAAACAGTTATTATGAAATATATTCAAAATCAGGGAGAGGATAAATCATCTTACAAGATGTTGAATAGAAATCAGTTGAGCTTGAGTCTTTAAATTATGCGATACCCCGATAGCTCTGCTTCGGGGTCATTCATTCATTTTCCATTTTGGGTAGCTATTTAAGTTAAATGTATCAATGTCAATAAAGTAGTCAGTTTGCTTTAAAACAAAAAAGACCTGCATCTCTGCAAGTCTTTAGCTTAATTTTTCTGTCCGCCTCTAAATTTATTAAGCAATTCACGCTTAAATCCTTCTTGCGCCCGATAAAATTTTCCAACGATTTTAATGGGGAGCTTGGCTTTTAATTTACTATAATACTTTTTATCAAGATTAAGATCTCTTTGTTTAAAATCAAATTCACTGGTAATTAAACTTTGAACCTGAGCATCAGTAAGATTATCTATTTCATTTACTTTTCTAAAAGAAATCATTTTTTGCATGCGTTCTTTGCGTAGGGCATTTTGCTCGCTCTGCATATCATTATATATCGGCCAGAAGACCTTAGCTTCATCTGGGGATAAATTAAGTTTTTGCGTAAAATAAGCTATTTTAAGTGATTCTATTTCTTCACTTTTTGGTCTTTGCGCCAAAAGCGTGATGGGTAATAGGAATATTAAGGTGCTGAATAGTAAGTTTTTCATTATTAGTTATTTAATTCATGAGATAAATCACTCGAAGAGAAATTGCTCAATAAATAGTTTTCCATTTCTGTATCTGACGCAGAAGTATTATTTGCTGATGTGGTATTTTGTGACTCTAAATGCTCTATAATGGTACTTTCATCAATATCATATAGCATTTGTTCGCTCGAAAGCTCTGCAGATTGGGTTTGCGCAGGTATTGATGATGAATCGTTTTGATAGAAATAAGCTCCAAATGATGCCATCAAAACGAAACAGGCTGCACTAGCATACTTTAAAATGTTTCGTCTCCAAAGAGGAATAATTTTTGCAGTTTTTATAGGTTGTTCAGCAGCTATTCTTTCAGTTATTCTATGCTTTAAGTCATCAAAATAATGTTCAGGAACTGAAAATGAATGCTCGGCTTTTGGCAGCGCTGATAACCTGATATTTGTTTCAATGCGTTCAGTTAGGTTTTCAAAATAATTTTGTGGAACCTCAAAACTATCACTATTCAATTCTTTGTTTAAACCAGCTATGAAGATAGCAGATTTCACTCTATCGTCTACACTTTCGAAATATCCATTTGGAATATTGAATGGATTGCTTTTCTGCATTGCTGCCAGTACAGGAGCATCCTTTTTCCAATCGTTATTTTCTATATTTTCATTCATCACAGATATAGGATACAATTTGAGTGAAAAGGTTTAATAATCTATTTCATCATTTGTAATAAAAGCTTCAATTTTTTTTGCAGCAATATGGAACGATGCTTTTAAAGCGCCTACTGATGTTCCCAGTACCTGCGAAATTTCTTCATATTTCATATCTCCAAAATATTTCATATTAAAGATCAGGCGTTGCTTTTCAGGAAGGGTAAGAATGGCTTTTTGCAGCTTTAATTCTAATTTATCCCCATTAAAATAAGATGAAGCTACCAGATTTTCAGCCAGTTCTAATGAGACATCATCAAGAGGGGTATTGTTTTTTAGTTTTTGTTTATTGAGGAAAGTAATGGATTCGTTTGTCGCAATGCGATAAATCCAGGTATACAGTTGCGAGTCGTTTCTAAATTTATCAAGATTTTTCCACACTTTTACAAATACCTCCTGTAGCAAATCGTCACAGTCATCATGGTTGAGTACCAATCGCCTGATGTGCCAGTAAATTTTCTGCTGATATTTTTTTAAAAGTAAATTGAAAGCTTCATCGCGGGTTTTCTCGATGGCAAACATTTCAAGAATTTGCGAATCTTCAATTGGTTTCATCGAGGAATATTAGTATTGATTACCAAAAAGGCACCAAGACCACCAAGTTTTTATTAGTGTGCTTCGTGCCTTTAAAGTTATTTAATTATGCTTTTTTTCTGCCGATTACCTTTTGAACTGCTTCCACAATGTTTACCGCATCTAAGCCGTATTTAGACATTAATTGATCAGGTGTACCGCTTTCACCAAAAGTATCATTAGTAGCTACAAATTCTTGTGGAGTAGGTAACTCAGTTGTTAGTAAACGTGCAACACTTTCACCTAAACCGCCAAATTTGTTATGTTCCTCACAGGTAACTACGCAACCTGTTTTTTTAACTGATTTCAAAATGGCTTCATCATCCAAAGGTTTGATGGTGTGGATATTGATAATTTCTGCATCAATACCCAACTCTGCCAATTGCTCTCCTGCTTCAATTGCTTTCCAAACCATATGGCCGGTTGCAATAATGGTTACATCAGTTCCTTCATTTACCATCCAAGCCTTACCTATCTCAAATTTTTGATCAGGATCTGTAAATACTGGAATTACCGGGCGTCCAAAACGTAAATAAACCGGACCTTCATATTCTGCAATGGCCATGGTTGCAGCTTTGGTTTGATTATAATCACATGGATTAATCACCACCATTCCTGGCAACATTTTCATTAAGCCGATATCCTCCAAAATCTGGTGAGTTGCACCATCTTCACCAAGTGTCAAACCTGCGTGAGAAGCACAAATTTTCACGTTTTTATTGGAATAGGCTACTGATTGACGAATCTGATCGTAAACACGACCTGTAGAAAAGTTTGCAAAAGTTCCCGTAAAAGGAATTTTTCCATTAATAGTCATTCCCGCTGCAATACCAATCATATTGGCTTCTGCTATACCTACTTGAGTAAAACGCTCCGGAAAATCTTTAATAAAAGCATCCATTTTAAGCGACCCAACTAAATCAGCACATAATGCCACAACGTTTTCGTTTTTCTTTCCAGCTTCATGTAAGCCAGCACCAAATCCCGAACGTGTATCTTTTTTCTCTGTATATTCGTATTTTTTCACGTTTTTATATTTTTAATTAACTGCGTTCAAGCTTGCTTCGCAGGTTTTCATTTTGTTTTTAGATATGAGATTTTAGACATGAGATCATGCGACAATTAGTCTCAAATCTAGTTTAATAGTCCCCTAAAGTTTCTGGTAACTGCGCCAATGCTGAAGCCAATTGCTCGTCATTTGGTGCGGTACCATGCCATTTATGAGAACCAACCATATAATCAACACCGGCACCCATTTGCGTACTCATTAAATTCAAAATTGGCTTACCTTTTCCAGTCAATGTTTTAGCATAATGTAAACCTTCTACAATAGCCTGCATATCATTACCATCGGTATTGATTACATGCCATCCAAAAGCTTCAAATTTTGCTTGCAAATCATCTAATGCTAGTACTTTACTAGTCGGTCCATCAATTTGTTGCCCGTTATAATCTACTGATGCAATTAAATGGTCTACTTTATTAAAAGGTGCGAACATAGCTGCTTCCCAGTTTTGCCCTTCCTGTAATTCTCCATCACCAAGCAAAGCGAAAACATGAGACTGATCACCGTTTAATTTTTTTGCTAAAGCTGCACCAATAGCAACCGATAATCCTTGACCCAAGGATCCCGATGCAATACGGATTCCTGGTAAATGTTCGTGTGTGGTTGGGTGTCCTTGTAATCTGGAGTTTAATTTACGGAAGGTAGCCAATTCGCTTTTATCAAAATAGCCTGCATGGGCCAGTGTACTGTACCATACCGGAGATATATGTCCGTTAGATAAGAAGAATAAATCTTCTCCGGCACCTTCCATGGTAAAATCTGTTTTGTGGTTCAATACTTCAAAATATAAAGCCGTAAAGAAATCAGCACATCCAAGCGAAGCGCCTGGGTGTCCGGACTGACATCCGTGAACCATTCTTACAATATCTCTTCTGATTTGCGAGGCAATATCTTCTAGCTCTTTAATTGTATGTTTCATTAAATATGAGGTTGTTGTTACATAGCAAAGTTAATATTTTACTTGCTATATCATAATTAGTTATTGATTAAATCGAGTACCTGTTTCGTTGAGTTTTTAGTGTCAACTTTTTTAATGATGTGGGCAATTTTACCCTCACCATCTATAATAAACGTTGTACGAACGGTACCCATATATTTTTTTCCGTACATGTTTTTTTCTGCCCATACGCCATAATCATTTACAATTTTCTGGTCGGTATCTGCCAGTAAAGTAAAGGGCAGATTGTGTTTGGTAATAAATTTCTGATGTGATTTTTCATCATCTACACTTACTCCTAAAACCACAATTCCTTTAGCTTGCAAGCCTTGATAATTATCTCTGAAATCGCAAGCTTCAGCCGTACAGCCAGGAGTATCATCTTTAGGGTAAAAATACAGCACTACGGTTTTACCTTTATAATCATTTAGCGAAACTTCATTTCCGCTTTGATCTTTTGATGTAATTGCAGGTGCCGGGTCACCTTCTTTTAATTCTGCCATATATAAAATGATTGAATTTTGATGTTCATGGATCTATTAATTAATGCTGCAATGTAAACAGTTTAAATTACTATCCTGTTCGCAGTGATTTAAAAGATGACATTTTAAAACATTTTTACCTGTTATTTGGAAAAATGTATCGAATATCGTCTTGTGTTTTCTTTCATATCGGTAACCACAAGTTCAAGTGAATGCTTGCCTGATGTAGTTCGCTCATCAAAGCTGTGCCAGAGTGTTGCAGTTTTCGCATCAAATTCCATTAATATCCATTTGCCATCCAGGTAGCCATTAAAACTTTTAATGCCCGATAAGTTATCACTGATTTTAAAAATCATTTTTGATAAACCAGCCATGCTTTTCCCTTCCGCAATATTGATTGGTGAAATCCGTGGGGCAATCGTATCAACAGCGATGTAAAAACTGCCGAAGTTTCTTGGTGTTGCTTTTACGAAACCGTTATCATAAGATCCACCTTGTGTAGCGCCATTTGAATTTACGATAAGTGCTTTTGATCTTAAATTCTCTGGAAGCTGATCGGCCTTAATCCATAAATCAAAACCAACGTGAAGTGGGGTATAGCGGTTATGAATCTGATGAATAGCAGACCATGCATTTCCTGCTGGCTTCGGAAGCTTTTTATAAACAAAGTTTAAATCATTATACAAAGTTCCTTTTGGAAACACTACTTTAATATCCTCTGTATTAAATTCATTTACTTTATTATACGGATAGATCAGGCCAGATGGAATAATTGGTGTGATGGATGGTGAACTTCCTGCATTTACGGTAAAAGGTAAAATGGAAGAATTTCCTTTAGAATCTGTAATAATATACCGAAGCTGATGTGTAGCACCATCGTTGAAATTAATTTTTCCACTATTCACCAGTCCGCTATAAATTTTTAAAGGGTTTCCGGGATCAACAAAACTCTTCTGAATACTTCTTTTAGTATTGAGGTATGTTGGATAATCAATATGTGAATTAATCGCTTTACTGTTTTCGAAAGCAAAACGCTCCAGTGCGGAAGTATAAATCATCTTTCCATCCAGTTCCAGTTGAATAGAATACACGCCATTTGTGCCTGATGCACCATTATGGCGATCTGTGGTAACTACCCCAAAACCAACTTCACCCGTTAAACTAATGGGCGCAACAGCTTTATAATTCCCATTCGCTCCTGTAATACCGATAGCCTGTTTGGGTATAAATTCATTAAATGTTTTGCCATTTAAACGGTAAACATATAAACCATGAATAACGGGTGGGATGTTATCCGGGATGATAATCCCAAAAAACTGTGGATTAATGGTCTCTTCTGTTTTGGTATCCCTGATTTCAAAATGTAAGTGCGGGCCGCCAGAACTTCCGCGGTTACCAGACCAGGCAATTACTTCACCTTTGTGTACAGGAATAAGTGTTGCATCGGGAAATTCATCAATTTCAAATGATTTTTTCTCATATTCCAGATTTTTTACAACAGTGGCAATTTTTGGTGCAAAACGCTGTAGGTGCCCATATACTGTAGTAAAACCGTTTGGATGATTAATATAAAGTGCTTGTCCGAAGCCACTGTTTTGAACCCTTAACCTGGAAATGTAGCCGTCTGCAACGGCATAAACCGGATAGCCCTCTCTTTGGTTGGTTCTGAAATCTACACCTGAGTGAAAGTGATTGCCCCTTATTTCGCCAAATGAACCTGCAAGGGCCGGAGGTGTAATGTCTAGCGGTTGCCTGAAATCCGTAATGGGATATTTATTGTTGCTGAATATCTGCTGCGCATGAAGTACATTAACGGTTATAGAACAACAAATAAAAAGTGAGATGTTAAATAGATGCAGGATCGGTTTTTTAATCATTCCTTATTTAACCTCAAAATTTAAAAGTTGTTTTCCATTTAGCCAGGCAGCTAATTTGTCACCTTGATTAACACGGCCAACCCCTTCTGGGGTACCCGTAAAAATCAAATCACCCTTTTTTAAAGTGATATATTGCGATACAAAACTGATAATCTTCTCGAAAGAGAACAATAGATCTTTAGTATGACCATGCTGACGTGTTTCGCCATTAATTTGCAATTCAAAGTCCAAAAGGTATAAATCTTCGAAATCGCTCTTAGGCAAAAAGATACTTACTGGTGCAGAATGATCAAAGCCTTTGGCCAATTCCCAAGGCAGGCCTTTTTCTTTGTGTTTGCTTTGGATGTCGCGGGCTGTAAAATCAATCCCTAGGCCAATCTCATCATAATAATTTGAAGCAAATTTTTCGGCAATGTGCTTTCCTTCCTTGCATATTTTTAAAACCACTTCGAGTTCATAATGAATATCATCAGAAAAATCGGGAAGGTAAAAAGGTTTGTTATCTTTTAATAAAGCCGTATCTGGCTTCATAAAAATTACCGGAGTAGTTGGAACGGGGTTATTTAGTTCTTTAGCGTGTTCAGCGTAATTGCGGCCTATGGCTATAATTTTCATTTCTTAATGGGTATAGAGTATGGATATGAGATCGCTCATACCTTTCCAAAAATAGAAAAGAAAATGATTTTATAAAACTGAGATTCGTTTTACCTGGCTTTCTGACCCTGCTGTTACTCTTAAAAAGTAAATGCCTGCATTTAAACGGCTCGGAATATTGAAGCTTTTGGTTTGCTCACCAGCATTTAAGCGCTCATTTGAAAGTGTAACCACTTCATTACCTAATAAATCTATAATTTTTATAGTAGTTTGGGTGCCATCTTTACCTATAGATAAAATGATGTTTAATTGATCTTCAACAGGATTTGGATAAATTTTTACCACCGTTAACAATTTGTCTTTGACTGGTGCAACGGTAACACTTTTTGTAACGCTTGAATAGGAATTGTATACTCCCGAATAACCAAAGGTACCAAACATCGGTTTATAAGATTCGATGTTTGCCTTTATTTCAGGAATTCTGATCGCTTTTTTTGATTTATTCTTTAAACTGATATGAATACTATCGGCTTGTTGTGACCAGGAACTTAAACTACACAGCAAAACCATACACAATGTGCATAGAATTTTGGTGAGTAACGTTATCCTAGTGTAGAGTTTCATCAAATTGGTGAAGCAAATGTATTAATTTTAAACAAAGAAATTAAACATTTTGTTTGAAAGCGATATTTTAACACAATTTAACAAAAATACCTCATTTCAATCGTGTTAAAAATACACAATAATTTGGTTGTTAATTTGTTATACTTAGTTTACTTTTGCCCCACTAAAAAAACATAAAGTGTCAAATCATAAAAATGTTAATGCATTAACCGCCGGTGGGGTTCTGATTAGTTTAGGAATCGTATTTGGAGATATTGGTACATCGCCGCTATACACGCTCAACGCCATTTTTAAAATTATTCTGGGTGTAAGAGATGGTGTAGTTTCACATCCGGGTGCCATAACGCCTGATGTTGTTTTAGGCGTACTTTCCTGTATCATATGGACTTTGACACTTCAAACAACGATCAAATACGTTATTATTACCTTGAGGGCTGATAATAAGGGAGAGGGTGGTATTTTTTCATTGTTCTCTTTAGTGCGAAAAAAAGCTAAATGGCTTGTTGTTCCTGCCATTGTTGGTGGCTGTGCTTTATTAGCAGATGGAATTATTACACCGAGTATTACGGTAACTTCGGCAATTGAGGGTTTAACCAGTAAATTTGATGTTCCGGTTATACCAATTGTTTTAACCATTCTATCCATGCTGTTTATTATTCAGCAGTTTGGTACCAATCTGGTTGGAAAACTCTTCGGACCTGTAATGTTTGTATGGTTTGCTATTTTAGGGGTTATAGGCGTTTCCTTTATCATTAAAGACTTTAGTATTTTAAGGGCTTTGAATCCATATTATGCTATGCATTTATTGGTCACCAATCACAACGCATTTTATATTTTGGGTGGTGTGTTCTTATGTACCACAGGAGCTGAGGCATTATACTCGGATCTTGGTCACTGCGGAAGAAATAATATCAGAATCAGCTGGATTTTTGTAAAGCTTACTTTAATTCTTAATTATTTGGGTCAGGGCGTTTGGATATTACAAAACTCTGGTAATTTTGTACCTGGTGCAAAAATGAATCCTTTCTTTATGATTGTGCCTGAACAGTTTCAAATTGGCATGGTTATTTTGGCTACCATGGCGGCAATTATTGCTTCTCAAGCATTGATTAGTGGATCATTTACCTTAATATCAGAAGCTGTACGTTTAAATCTTTGGCCAAAAATCCGAATTGTTTATCCTACAGTTTCAAAAGGCCAGTTATATGTTCCATCTATTAACTGGATGTTGTGGATTGGTTGCTGCGGTATCGTATTATTATTTAAAGAATCTGAACGAATGGACGCGGCCTATGGTTTATCCATCACCATAGCCATGTTAATGACAACTATTCTGGTGAGTTATTACCTGCGAAGCAGAAGATTTCCTAAATATTCCATTTTAATTTTCTTCCTGACTTATATTGTAATCGAAGGAACATTTTTAGTGAGTAACCTAACTAAATTTGTACATGGTGGCTGGGTAACGGTATTAATTGGATCATTACTATTTACCATTATGTGGAGCTGGTTTGTAGCCAGAAAAATCAAAAACCGTTTTGTAAAATATGTGGAGATTGAAGATTATTATCAGATTTTAAGTGAATTAAGTAGCGATGAATCTGTTCCGAAATATTCTTCACAACTGGTTTATTTAACCAGTGCAAATTTCAAAACTGAGATAGAATCCAAGATTATTTACTCCATTATCCAGAAAGAACCTAAACGAGCTGATGTATATTGGTTGGTTCACGTTGATGTAATGGATGAGCCATATACAATGGATTATAAGGTAGAATTTTTAATCCCAGGGAAGTTAATCCGAATTGACTTTAGATTAGGTTTCAGAGTTGAACAACGTGTAAACCTACTCTACCGTAAAGTGGTTGAAGAATTGGTTAAAAACGGAGAAATAGACATCACCAGTCAGTATAAATCTTTGAATAGACATAAAATTGCAGGTGATTTCAGATTTGTATTGTTGGAAAAACACCTGTCTAAATTTACCAAACTGAGTTTCTACGAACGTCAGATTATGGATTATTATTTTATCCTCAAAAAGCTAAGTTTATCAGAGGAGCGCAGTTTCGGGTTGGATAGCAGTTACGTAGATGTTGAAAAGGTTCCTTTAATTTTCGTTACACCTGACGATATTGAGTTGAATAGATTGGCCGTATAATGATCAGGAACTTATTAATAGTATTTGCTGTTTTATTATTTATCGCAGGGCCTGCAGCCAAGGTAAATGGTTTACCACATAGTGAATATTATCTTATTCTTTCCGGAATAGGGCTGATTATACTCACTATTTTTGTGTTCAAAAAACGTAGTAGATAACTCAAAACTAACTAGTTACATGTAGATTGGTGATCACACCCAACCGAATGGTAAAGGTTAACTAATAGGGGATTTTCTTATCGGTCGTGTGTTTCCACCGACCGATAAGAATATATCTGATCCTGAGTTGTAATCCGATAGCGGAAACTACCTCATCAGTCAGTATTTTATTGAAAGAAATTAAACTTCAGGATTTGCTAACTTACTATGTCTGTAACCATATGCAAAGTAAACAATCAAGCCGACTACCAGCCAGATTCCGAAACCAATCCAGTTAGAAATTCCAAGTTCGCACATCATATACAAGCAGCTGATCAACCCTAAAACCGGGATCAGTGATAGGTTTTTAGTGATGCAATAATAAGAGATGACCACGCAGATAATCAGAAAAATCCACATGGGGATTTTATGCTTGAACAAGCTCCAGCCGGTTTCATATTTCTTATCAAAAGAAACCTTTGACGCGGCAATAAACTGCTCATAACGATCGCCAGGTAAAGCGCTCAGGTATGATTCAGCATCTACTTTTTCAGCAAGGATAATTTGTGGTGCAGCATCTTTAACAATTTCTTCCTTTACGATTTTGAGTTCATCACCTTTTAAAGAAGTTACGAAATTTACGGTAGTAATCGTTTTTGGCGTGTTAAAAAAGAAGGCTTTGGTTTCCTTCTGAAATTGAACAAAAGCAAATATCAATGATGCAATAAGTGCAACAGGCACAATAAATTTACTGTTAAGATATGGGATTTTGAATTTACCACGTTGTACATCGGGGCGGTTTTGTAATACCAGTACACCGGCGCATACCAATACAAAGGCAAATAAAGTACCGATAGAACAAAGATCGGTTACGATGGTCAAATTCATGAAAAGCGAAGGAACGGCCACCACAAAACCAACCACAATAGTTGCAAAGGATGGTGTTTTGTATTTGGGGTGAATTTTTGAGAAAGATTTTGGTAATAAACCATCCCTGCTCATACTCATCCAGATCCGAGGTTGTCCCATTTGAAAAACCAGGAGTACACTGGCCATTGCAAATACCGCACTAACAGCGATAATTCCACTCATTAATTTTAAATTGATCTGATCAAAAACAAAGGCTAGGGGATCACCTACAGCAAGCGTATCTGATTTTACAATACCGGTTAAAACCAGTGCAATAGCCACATAAAGAATAGTGCAGATAATAATGGCCCACATCATGCCGCGTGGTAAATCTCGCTGTGGATTTTTACATTCTTCAGCGGTGGTTGAGATGGCATCAAATCCAATATATGCAAAGAATACGGCAGATACGCCTTTTAAAATTCCCGATACGCCATTAGGTGCAAAAGGATTCCAGTTTTTGGTATCAACATAAAATATTCCAACTGCTAAAACCAATAAAATAACGGCTAGTTTAACTACTACCATTGCATTACTGGCATTTCGGCTTTCTTTCATGCCCCGGTAAATTAACCAGGTAATTAATATGATAATGCCTAGTGCCGGGAGATCAGCCACCAGGTGAAAACCTCCAATTTGGGGTGCCGTAAGCCAGGCATTATTTGCTAAGGCAGTAGCGGGATCTAGTGCAGCTATATTCTTACCGGCTGCTCGTAATGCTTCCGCATGTTCGTGTCCGTTATAGGCACTTAGGTAATCCATCGTCGCCCAATCTGGAACATGGATGCCGTTGATGCCAAGAAAGGGTATTTTGATGGTAGAGAGTAAACCTGTAAAATAATCCGACCATGAAATTGCCACAGTGATATTCCCGATTGAATATTCCATGATAAGCGACCAGCCAATGATCCAGGCTACTAATTCGCCGAAGGCAACATACGAGTAGGTGTAGGCACTGCCAGAAACCGGAACCATTGAGGCAAATTCTGCATAAGCAAAAGCTGCGAAACTACAAGCTACAGCTGTAAAGATGAAAAGAAAGATTACTGCAGGTCCGCCATCTGCACTGGCTTTGCCAATTGTACTGAAAATTCCGGCACCAATGATTGCTGCAATACCAAAGGCAGTTAAATCACGTACGCCAAGTGTTTTGTGAAGTGTATTTTCATGATCGCCATAGCCGCCTGCTGCATCTTTTAATATCTTTGAAATAGATTTCTTCCTGAATAGCTTTTCGAACATCTTAATTTGCTTGTTGTATTCTTCAAACTTATAAAAATATCAGTTAAAAACGTTTAAAGCAAGATATAATTTTCTAGTCAGTGCTGTTTTATGTACATAAAAGTTTAAAAATGGAGACATTATTTGCGAAATGTAAAAATTTATGAATGTTTGAAAAGCATTAACCTTTATTTGATTTGCATAATTTATCCACGCACTAAAATGATATTTTTGTCAACTCAAATCAATCAGGTCAATTTTTATGGATTAAAATTGTTTGATTATAATATTTATTCGAATGCAAACGGTTACCAACAATATCACCTATATAAAAGATAAAAATCAAAAAATAGCCACCTTCCTTGCTTTTGCTTTAATTCCGCTTTCAGGTTTTGCTACAGATATTTATATTCCTTCGCTGCCCACTATGGCAGGGGAGATGCAGGTGAGCAGTATTCAGGTGCAACTTACCTTAAGCATATTTCTAATCAGTTATGGTATCTCCCAATTATTTATTGGCAGTATTTTAGATAGTTTTGGGCGGTATAAAATTTGCCTGTTTGCATTGTTAATTTTTGCTGCGGCCAGTATTGTAATTGCGGTTACCCATAATATCTATCTGATTTATTTCATGCGGGTAATTCATGGCTTAACCGTTGGGTGTATTGTTGTAGCAAAACGTGCTTATTTCGTCGATTTATTCGAAGGCGATCAGTTGAAACACTACTTGAGTTTGTTCTCGATTATTTGGTCAACCGGGCCAATCATTGCACCTTTTGTTGGAGGATATTTGCAGTTGGCTTTTGGATGGGAATCTAACTTTTACTTTCTAGCTGGTTTTGCCCTTGTTTTTGCTTTACTTGAATTTCTTTTCAGCGGAGAAACATTGAGGTTTTTTACTGATTTCCAGCTTAAAAAGATTGTCGGTATTTATGTTAGCATGATTAAAACCACCAGCTTTACATTAGGTATTGTGATGTTGGGCCTGGCCTATTGTATGGTAATGGTTTATAATATGACGGGACCTTTTATTATTGAACATGAATTAAAATTTTCTCCTGTAATTGCAGGTTACAGCTCACTGGTTTTAGGTTTTGCCTGGATGGTTGGCGGTTTTATTGGTAAAGCAACTATTAACCGTCCGTTTTTTAGACGCCTTGCCATTAATTCTGCATTGCAACTTCTATTTGTAACCTTAATGATTTTGAGCTTAAGCCTGATTAGTAATTTATATTCTTTGATTTTTTTCGCCTTTATCATTCATATCGGTGCTGGCTATACTTTTAATAATTACTTTACTTTTTGTTTAAGCAAATTCCCGAAAAATGCAGGTATTGCAGGTGGTTTAACAGGAGGAATTACCTATGTGATTGTTTCTTTCCTCAGCTATAGCGTTGTTAATCTTTTTCCGGCAAAAGATGAGCGTAACTTGAGTTACAGCTATTTGGTAATGATTTTAATTTCGGTATTGGTGATGTTTGTAATTATGAAAACGAGGAAAAAAGATGAAGTAACGATTTAACATAGCCAATAGATCATTTAGACGAAACGCAGGTGATGGTAGGCTATGGTTAGGTCTATTTGATTACAAAACAGCTAGTATTATTTCACCTTCAAATAAGTACCTTCCAGTGTTGCATTAAATCCAAATTCGCAATCATTTAATTGACCTGGACTTTCCTGAGTTATCATTAAGAAACCGTGATAGAATTTAACGCTGAATTTGCAAGATTTGTTTACCTGAATAATCAGCTGATTGTTTTTTAAAATAGCCTTACCTGATGCGTCGGCAATATTTCTTCCAGGGTCATGAGTTACCGAACCAATATCATAAGTGTAAATGTTGCCACTTAATTTCTTGATCGAAATATTTCCCTGATAGCCTTTCTCTCCATATTGATACGAATATTCACCTGCGAGTTGATCTGTTTGAAAAGGAGAAAATATTTCTGGCTTAAGATTTGGATTGGCTTTAACAATCAGTGACGTAGCATAACTGGTGTCAGCTTTAGTTGCCGACCAGTTGCCTTCCAGTTTATTATCTTTAAATGTGGCATAAATACTTCCGCTAATATTTCCATCTTTTTCAAATTCATGCAGCGAATACTGATTTTGATCTTCTACACGACCAATAATTTTAATAGGCTTTTTTAATTTGGTGTTTAAATACCTGATGTTGCCTAAAATAAGCTGATTGGAAATGGAAATATTTAATTCAACAGGGATTTTTTTATTGATAAAGCCAGTTAAAGTATATTTCTGTATAGTACTATTTTGCTGTGCATGGCAAATGCCTGCAAAGCTTAACATGATTAATATTGTTTTCAGAGCACGCATAAATGTTCTTTTTTTAAATGGAAAAGTCGCGGGGATTAACCGCGACTTCTTAAGAATATAGGTTTATTGATTATCCTAATTTCTCTAATTCATCTTTAACAAACTTGGCCAATTCCTTTACATAATCTGCGCTGAAATCAAATTTAATTCCTGCGGTTTCATAAATTTCATTAATTGGCTTTGTATAGCCTAAAGAAAGTGCGGCTAAGTATTGATCTAATGCTTGATCTGGATTTTCTTTATAATTTTTCCAAACGGCAATAGCGCCCAACTGTGCAATGGCATATTCGATGTAATAAAAAGGAACTTCAAACAAATGAAGCTGTTTCTGCCAAACGTTGCCAAACTGTTGTTCTAAGTCAGTCCAATCTGCAAAACCAGCGCCAAACCGATTATAAATTTGCTTAAAGGTTTCCTCCCGGTCTGCAGCTGTATGTTCAGGATTAGTGTAAATCCAATGCTGAAACTGATCGATAACGGCAACCCAGGGCAGAGTTTTAAGTACATCTGCCAACTGTTCTTTTTTAGCACGGATTAAATCTTCTTCGTTATCGAAATAAACATGCCAGTTGTCCATAGATATGAGTTCCATGCTCATGGAAGCCAATTCGGCTACTTCAGACGGGCAATGTTTAAAATCATTTAATTCCAGGTTAGCGGTTAAGAAGGTATGGATGGCATGACCACCTTCATGAACCATTGTGGTTAAATCGCGAAGTGAGTTTGCTGAATTCATAAAAATGAATGGTGCCCCAGTTTCCGCCAGTGGATAGTTATAACCACCCGGAGCCTTACCTTTTCTGCTTTCCACATCGAAAAGATGGTTGGCCTTCATCGTCGCAAGTTTTACACCCAGTTTTTCATCAATGGCGTTAAAACAGGCAATACTTTTATCAATCAGTTCTTCACCATTGTTAAAGGGTTTCAACGCAGGTTTGCCACTAATGCTCACCTCTAAATCCCAAGGTTTTAAAGTTTCTAGACCTAAAGATTCACGGCGTTTCTCTGCCTGCTCTTTTAAAATAGGAACAATTTCTTTTTCAATTGCATTTGCAAAGTCATAACAATCTTGAGGAGTATAATCAAAACGACCTAATGCCTGGAACATATAATCACGATAGTTTTCAAAACCTGCATTTAAAGCAACTTGGTTTCTCATTTTGATTAATTCATCAAATAAAATATTCAGATCGTCCTTATCAATTAAACGCCGTTGTTGAATGGTTTTCCAGGCATGTTCACGAACTTCACGATTTAAATCTTTAATAAAAATTGATGCTTGTTCTAATGTATATTCCTGCCCATTAATTTCCACACTCATTGCACCGGTAATGCTCTGATATTTTTGCTGTTTAACTTGCAATTGTGTAAACAATTCAATGTTTTCTTCACGATAAATTTCCAGCGCTTTTTTAATTGCCCGGCTGTAAACAAAGAATTTTTCTTTATCAAGATCATCCATAAAGGGACTTTCTACAAATTTTTTATTCAATTCGTTAGCCAATGGTGAAATTTTTGGCTCAATCTCTTCAGCAAAATATTGAAAGTTTTTAACCAGTTCTTCATTGGCTGTATCGCAGCTCATTTTGATGTACCTCCATGCAAAATCCTCTTCAAGTGCTGCTTCCAGTTCAGAACGGTCTTTCAACCACTGTTCTAATTCTTCAACACCAGTAATTTCCCTGTTTTGCAATTCAGTAAAAAGTGGTTCAAGGCTTTCCCATGTAATCGTGAGATCCTGCGGAATATATGTTCTGGTTTTTTTTTCTATTATCATCATATTTAATTAGAAAATTAGTGAAAGATTGAATTAGAGAATGACTGAATGATATTGAAAATTGCCAAACTCTCTCATTCAAGTTGCTCTTCAAACTCAATCCTTCAAAATTTATTCATTCTATTATTTTGTTCTTATATAAGCATCAATTAAAAAGCAAACGGCAAATACCACTGAGGCATAGCCATTCAAAGTTTGAAACGCTCTGTTTACTTTACTAATGTCATTTGGTTTAACGAGTAAATGCTGATAAACGAGCATGGAGCAGAAAAACACAATGCCAACGTAATATACCCAACTAAATTCAGTAAAAAATACAGGTAGGATTACGCACGTTGCTGAAAGTACATGCAGTAAAACCGATACATTCAGCGCATTTTTTATGCCAAGTGCAGAAGGAATGGAATGTAATTTTTCTTCACGATCAAAGGCCTCATCCTGTAAAGCATAAATGATATCGAAACCGCTTACCCAAAAAAATACAGTAAAGGAATATAAAACTGGTACAACGGCAAAATGACCTGTAACTGCAATATAAGCACCAATAGGAGCGAGCGCGAGTCCAAGTCCCAGAACCAGGTGACACAATGCTGTGAACCTTTTAGTGTAACTGTAAAACAATACTACAAATAAGGCTACAGGTGATAAATAGAAGCACAGCGGATTAATGAAGTATGTGCTAGCGATTAGCAACACGCAGTTGATGATCACAAAGGTTAATGCTTCATTGGCCGAAACTTTTCCGGCGGGAATATCACGCATTTGCGTACGGGGATTTTTTGCATCGATATCTCTATCCAGATAGCGGTTAAATGCCATGGCAGCATTCCTGGCAAATACCATACACAGCAAAACTAAAATCAGTTTATGCCATTCAAAGGGGTTGTCAGTTGTGGTTACACCCAAAAAAAAGCCAATCATGGCAAATGGCAATGCAAAAACGGAGTGAGCGAATAATACGAGTGAAAAGTATTTTTTCATTTTTTAAAGATGATGGTCAATGGCTTGGTTGGACTATAAACCATAAACCATCGACTAAATAATTTAAAATTTCTTATAATCTGTTGGAACGACGAAATCTTTATTTACTTCACTGATAAATTGCAGCACATCATCTTTTCCATTTCCTTTTTCTGCAGATGTGATAAACGTTGCAGGAATTTCTTCAAAGAAATCGCCCAGTTTTTTTCTAAATGCTGCTACATTCTTTTGTGTCGTTGTCATCCCTTGCTTATCCGCCTTAGTAAATATCAATGAAAATGGAATTTGCTTTTCACCTAACCAGTAGCAAAATTCAATATCAATTTGCTGAGGATCTAAACGACTATCAATCAGTACAAAAATACATTGTAGGCTTTCTCTCTTAGTAATATAGGCACGAATAAATTTCTCCCATTTCTCTCTGCTGGTTTTTGAAACTTTTGCATAACCGTAACCGGGAAGATCGACGATATACCATTTCTCATTAATTAAAAAATGATTAATCAGTTGTGTTTTACCGGGACGTTGCGAAGTTTTAGCCAATCCATGCTGATTCACTAACATATTAATTAAAGAGGATTTTCCTACATTAGAGCGACCTATAAAGGCATACTCAGGCATTAATGGTGCTGGTAATGCCGAGATTTGGGTGTTGCTGCAAACAAATGTTGCCGTTTTGATAACCATATGGCAAAGGTAGGGTTTTGAGTCGGAAGTCCGAAGTCTGAAGTCCGAAGTCGAAAGTGATTAATCTAGTGGAAATGTAAACTTTAAGTTGTAGTACAATTATTGCATCCCAGACTTCAGACTCTCGACTAAAGACTCCCGACTTTTTACTTATCTTTGCTACTTATCATGAATCAGAATATCACTCCATATCAAATAACAGATGCAACTAAAAAAGAGCAGGTTGCAACCATGTTTAACAACATTTCAGGCACATACGATTTTTTAAATCACTTCCTTTCTTTAGGCATTGATATCCTTTGGCGCAAAAAAGCCATTAAGGAGTTGGTTTCTATCCAGCCGAGAAATTTACTTGATGTAGCCACCGGAACAGGTGATTTTGCATTTGAGGCAATAAAAAAACTGCATCCCGAAAAAGTAATCGGTGTAGATATTTCTGAAGGCATGTTAGAAGTAGCTAAGAAAAAAATTAATGAGCGGAGTCTGCATGAAGTGTTCACGGTTCAAATGGGCGATTCAGAAGGGTTGCACTTTGAACAGGATACCTTTGATGCCATTACCTGCGCTTATGGCGTACGGAACTTTGAAAACCTCGAAAAAGGTTTGGCTGATATGTACCGGGTATTAAAACCAAATGGTAAAATGGTGATTCTGGAATTTTCAAAACCCCGTGTATTTCCGGTAAAGCAGTTATACAACTTTTACTTTTTACATATTACACCATTTTTTGGGAAACTATTTTCAAAAGATGCCAAAGCCTATACTTACTTGCCTGAATCAGTAGCCGCTTTTCCTGATGGAAAAGATTTTACCACCTTAATGGAGAAAGTTGGTTTTAAAAGTACCAAACAAAGAATTTTAACGTTTGGAATAAGTTCAATTTACGTCGGAACTAAATGATAAAAAAATTAAGCCTCATTCTCCCCCTATTTTTTATTTACAGCACTTCCTTTGCTCAAAATTGGGGCGGGGGGATTGATGATGAAGATTGGAGTTTTGGGTTTAATTTTCAATACATTTCCGCAGAATATAAAATCCTAAAAATAGAGAATTGGCAGCGTCCCTTTTATGAGGTCTCCAATTCTTTTGGTGTTTCTTATGATCCAAACTCTGGAATTCCGGTTACGGGCCGTTTAACTTCCATTTCAAGTCCGCCATCTCAAGGTTTCGGATTGGGCTTTGTGATCAATAGAAACATTTCTGATAACTTTGATCTTCGTGCCACACCATCTTTAATTTTTAGTGATCGAATCGTTCGTTACGAATACGAGCCAATGGAATCAATTGATTTAGGTAACGGACAAACCAAAAACTTCCAAAGCATCATTGATAAAAAAGTGCAGGCTACGATGTTTGAGTTCCCACTCGGACTAAAAATAAAATCAAACCGATTAAATAACTTCCGGGCCTATTGGTTAGGAGGGGCCAAATATTCTATTGATATTGCATCTAAAAAGAAAACCTTTGATGAAGGTGAAGCCGCCATTAATAAGCTGTTAAAAAATCAGCGCAATTACCTCTCTTATGAAACAGGAATTGGCTTTGATTTATATTTTGAATATTTTAAAATGTCGCCTGAGATTAAATTGTCATATTCTACAAATGATATCCTACAACATGACGATACTGCATTTGCCAATCCAATAGATAAGTTGAAATTGCGTCAATTAACGTTCAGTTTAATTTTTCAATAGCTGCGCAAATCAAAAAAACTTACCTTTGCCCATAGCGATAAATCATCGGCCTTAGTTTTATATCGGAGATTTATCGAGACTTAAAATTACATAAATGTCTAAAATTGCTTTAATTACAGGCGCAACATCTGGTATTGGTGAAGCCTGTGCCCATACGTTTGCACAGCAAGGTTATCAGTTAATTTTACTGGCCCGCCGAGAAGATCGTTTAACCAAAATTGTACATCATCTGGGCGATAAATACGGAATAGAAATTAAACAGGTTCTGGCTGATGTGCAAGATAAAAACAGCCTTTCTACTGCGCTGGAAGTTTTACCCGCTGATTGGAAAAAAGTTGATGTGTTGGTAAATAACGCTGGCTTAAGTCAGGGTTTAGATCCAATAGATCAGGGCAATACAGATGATTGGGACACCATGATTGATACCAATGTTAAAGGTTTGCTTTACATCACCAAAATTGTATCCAACTGGATGATTCCTCACAAATCTGGGCATATTGTAAATATAGGATCAATTGCGGGTAAGGAGGTGTATCCTAATGGAAACGTATATTGTGCAACCAAACATGCTGTTGATGCTTTAAGTAAAGGTATGCGAATAGACCTTTTACCTCATGGCATTAAAGTAACTGAAATTAATCCAGGTATGGTTGAAACTGAATTTTCAGTGGTGCGTTTTAAAGGAGATGAAGATCGGGCAAAGAAAGTATATGAAAATTTGGAACCACTAATTGCAGATGATATTGCCGATGCCATTTGGTATGTGGTGAGTCGTCCGAAACATGTAAATATCAATGACATGTTGATTATGCCAACGGTACAGGCAACAGCAACGATTATAAAAAGAGATTAAAATTAGTTACGAGTTAAAAGTTGAATGTCATGACCTATAACCCATAACCCATAACCCATAACATATGATATCAGATACTATAAATCAGGAAATTAAAAAAGCCATGTTGGCTAAAGATCAGGCACAGTTAAGAGGTTTAAGAGCTATAAAAGCCGCTTTGCTTCTTGCCAAAACAGAAAAAGGTTCTTCAGAAGAAATTACAGAAGAAGCTGAATTGAAGATTCTTCAGAAATTGATTAAGCAGCGCCGCGAATCAGCAGATATTTATAAATCACAAAATCGTGAAGATTTATATCAGGTTGAAGAAGAAGAAATTGCCGTAATTAATCAGTTTTTGCCAAAGCAGTTGGATCGTGAAGAAGTTGCTTCGATTATTGCAGACGTGATCAAACAATCTGGTGCCACATCGGTTAAAGATATGGGTAAGGTAATGGGCCTGGCAAACAAAGCACTTGCAGGTAAAGCAGATGGTAAATTGATTGCTGAAATTGTTAAAGAAAAACTAGCTTAGTAGAGCTCAAAGCAAAAAGACTAAAGCTGAAAGCTGATAGCAAAACATGTATCTTGATACTGTTTACTTGCTTCTTGACACTTATAAATAGGTTTTTATACCGTTTTCGTTTTTATTTCAGAAAAATGGCATAGAAATGCGAAAAATTAATTTTACTCTACTAACTTAGTGCACAATACCATCTAGAATACATATGACATACCAGGTAATAGAAGAAGAAGGATTTAAATACATTGAAGCTGGAAAGGGCCAGACACTGGTATTGCTACATGGCCTAATGGGTGAACTTAGCAATTGGGAACTGGTAATTGAGCGTTTTAAAGATCGTTATCATGTTATTATTCCAATTCTTCCCATATACGATCTACCCATTTTAACCTTAGGTGTTAAGGCTTTATCAAGATACCTTCATCGTTTCTTAAAGTTTAAATCGCTAAATCAGGTGGTATTGGTCGGCAACTCTTTAGGTGGGCACGTAGGTTTAGTATTTACTGTTGCACATCAGGAATTTGTAAAGGCATTGGTATTAACCGGAAGTTCAGGTTTATATGAAAATGCTTTCGGTGGTTCTTTTCCACGCCGGGAAAGTTATGATTATATTAAAGAAAAGGTAGAGTTCACCTTTTACGATCCGGCTACCGCAACCAAAGAACTTGTTGATGATGTTTTTAAAACCGTTAACGATAGATCACGCGTAATTAGAATTTTAACCATGGCTAAATCGGCAATTCGCCATAACATGGCTAAAGAACTATCTAAGATTACCATTCCTGTTTCTTTAATCTGGGGTAAAAATGATAAAGTTACCCCTCCGGAAGTGGCACAGGAATTTCATCAGTTATTACCGAATTCTGAGCTGAACTGGGTGGATAAATGTGGTCATGCGCCAATGATGGAGCAGCCTGAAGTATTTAATGATTACCTGGAGAAATTCTTAGATAGAATACTACTTAAATAATGTTTGCTGAAGAAATCATATCGAACGACATTCCAACACTGAACATCAATGACTCAGTGCAAAAGGCTTTAGATCGCTTAAACGATTTTAAGCTAAAGCATTTGCCTGTTGTAAATGATAGTGTGTTTTTGGGGTTGGTTTCGGAGGATGATTTACTTAATATTCACAATCACGATACGCCTTTAAATGATGCTTCTGTTCATTTGTTGAGTGCTTTCGTGCTTAATGATGCACACACTTACGATGTGATTCGGTTATTGAGCCAGTTGCAACTCAGTGCAGTTCCGGTTGTTGATCAGCAAAGAAACTATCTGGGTTTAATCTCAATAAATGAGATGGTTGACGCTGTGGCAGAACAATATGCTGTAAACGAACCCGGAGGGATAATTGTTTTGGAAATTAGCAACCGAGATAATTCTTTAGCACATATTGCGCAAATTGTAGAAGCAGATAACGCTCAGATTCTATCTTCTTATGTAAATTCATTTGAAGATTCTACAAGGCTTGAGGTAACCTTAAAAGTAAATAAAACAGAACTTACTTCTTTAGTAGCATCTTTAGAACGCTATGATTATCAGGTAAAAGAAGTATATAACAATACGCAGGTTGATGATGGATCGCAGGAACGATACGATTCTTTCATGAACTATTTAAATGTTTAAAAACCAATGATGAGGATAGCCATTTACGGGAGAGACTTTAATGATACAGTTTTGCCCTATGTTCAGGAGGTTTTTAATCATTTAGCCAATTATGATGTTCAGCCCGTTTTGTACTCCAAGTTTAAAACATCGCTGCATGGAAAAATTAATTTGCCAAAAAATACGGTGATCTTCCATAATCACGCAGAGCTAAAAGAACGTGCAGATATTTTAATTAGCTTGGGTGGTGACGGTACATTGTTAGATACACTTTCATTAATCCGGAATTCTAATATCCCAGTTATCGGAATCAATTTTGGACGATTGGGTTTTCTAGCCAGTATCAATAAAAATGAAATAGAATCGGCATTGAAGGCCGTAATTCACGGAGAATATACTTTAGATTGTCGTTCACTTCTGGTGTTAGAATCGGATAATAAATTGTTTGGTGAGGAGAATTTTGCGCTTAATGATATTACCATTCATCGCCGCGACAATTCTGCCATGATGATTATTCATGCCAAGATGAATGAAGACTTTATTAACTCTTACTGGGCTGATGGATTGATTATTGCCACACCAACAGGTTCTACAGCCTATTCACTAAGCTGTGGTGGCCCAATTATTTATCCTGATTCCAGGAATTTTGTGGTTACACCAATCGCTCCACATAATCTTAATGTGAGGCCGGTAGTTTTACCAGATGATCGTAAACTATCATTTGAAGTGGAAGCCCGTGAATCTAAATTTTTAGTTTCATGCGACAGTAGAACGGTAACGGTAGAAAGATCAGTTAAAATTTCTATAAAAAAGGCAGACTTTTGCCTTAATCTGATTCGGCTTAACAATGAAACCTACCTGAATACGTTAAGGAATAAATTATTATGGGGAATTGATACCCGTAACTACTAGATATGGTGCCAAACAGACTGTTTTTTATTCTTCTTTTTTTTGCTTTCAGTACACAAATATCACGTGGACAAGAAGGTGGCAATTGGGAATTGGGGATAATGGCTGGGGGCGCAGGTTACATGGGTGATTTAAATCAGAATAATCCGTTAAAAATAAGTGGTTTTTCAGCGGGTATCTTTGGGAAAAGAAATTTTAATCAATACCTGGGTGTGCGTTTGAATTACACTTACGGGCAGATTGAGGCTAAAGATTCAGAATCAAGCAATGCGCAGTTTAGAGATAGAAATTTAAGTTTCAAAACCAGCTTGAGTGAAGTTAGCACCATATTAGATTTCAACCTATTCAATTTTAAACTGGGCGGTGGTAGCAGGTTGTTTTCACCTTATATTTTTGCAGGTGCTGGTGCGGTTATTTTTGAACCTACAATTAAGTATGGTGGAGAAAAATACCGTTTGGATAGAATGTCTACAGAAGGGCAGGAGAATGCTTATAGCAATGTAGCGCTTACCATTCCATACGGTATAGGGATAAGGTATAATTATAAAGATACCTGGAGTGTTTTTTCAGAAATTGGGTATAGAACACCCATGACAGATTATATTGATGATGTGAGTGGGAAATATCCAGAAATTCAAAAGCAGGTAATAGTGGGAAATCCACCTTTTAATCTTTCAAATCCTGCAGATCCATCCAACCCAAACTATCCAAATATTGGAATTCCTGGTACCCAAAGAGGAGATTTAAGAAAAAGGGACACTTATCTATTTGTTAGTGTTGGCATATCTTTTACCTTTGTATCCTCAAAATGCTACTCGTTTTAAGCTGATTTTGACATAATTAATGGGATTTAAAGAACAAATAGACTATAATCGCCTGCCAAAGCACATTGCTGTCATTATGGATGGTAATGGAAGATGGGCAAAAGGCCAGGGAAAAGTACGCGTATTCGGTCACGAACAAGGCGTACTTTCTGTAAAAGATATTGTGGAAGGTTGCGTAGACGTAGGTATTGAGTACTTAACGCTTTATGCCTTTTCTACTGAAAACTGGAACAGACCAAAAGAAGAGGTTGATGCATTAATGGAAATCCTGATTTCTACCATCAATAACGAAACTGAAACACTGAATAAACACCATGTGAGGTTAAATGCCATTGGTAATATAGCCACTTTGCCGCAGCAATGTATCAGTGATTTGCATGAGGCAATGGCTAAAACGGCACATAATGAAAAATGTACCCTAACCCTTGCGTTAAGTTACAGTTCAAAATGGGAGATTTTAGATGCTGTGAAGCAAATTGCTTCTGCTGTAAAAGAAGATGCCATTTCCATAGATGATATAAACGAGGATTTATTTTCTTCTAAGTTAACTACGGTTAATATGCCCGATCCTGAATTAATGATCAGAACCAGTGGAGAACACCGGATTAGTAATTATTTACTTTGGCAAATGGCTTACACAGAGTTTTATTTTACTGATGTGCTTTGGCCTGATTTCAGACGTGAAGATCTTTTCGAGGCGATAGTTGACTATCAAAAACGCGAACGACGTTTCGGTAAAATTAGTGAACAATTAAACTAATTTTTCTTTTAACACTTTTTAACAAGCGTTTAAACTAACTTAGCGCCACTTTTATACGATAAATGTAACCATTAAAAGGGAAACTGGATAAAGTAATTTTTGCTTTAAAAACCAAAACCTTCGTGGCCATTACTGAACAAATTACTTTAATGAAAAGAATATTTCAAGTTTTAATCCTACTCGTTTTAGCCGCTCCGGCCTTTGCTCAAATACGTCCACAAGGTCAGACGCCGGTAACCCCATCTTTAAAAGTTGGAGGCTTAGATCTCGATTATTTTAGTCCGAAAGAATACATTATCGGCGGTACAACCGTATCCGGTACGCAGTATCTGGATAAGGATGTTTTAATCACTTTGTCTAAATTAACCAAGGGCGATAAAGTTGTTCTTCCAGGTGAAGCAACATCAGATGCAATTAAAACGCTTTGGGCACAAGGATTGTTTGATGATGTGAAGATTAATATTGAAAAATTTGTTCAGGATTCTGTTTATTTCGAAATCGAAGTAGTAGAGCGTCCCCGCTTAAGTTCTATTGATTTAAAGGGAATCAGCAAATCACAAAGAACAGCCATTCAGGAAAAGTTGAATGATAAAACTGGCAAAATCGTTAATGATAATTTATATAATACCACTTCGGGCATTATAAAAAAATATATGTTGGATAAGGGTTATTTCTTTACGGCCATTGATTATAAAACCCGTAAAGATCCTAATGCCGAAAACAGTGTTGTCTTAGAAGCTTACATCAATAAAGGAAGCCGTGTTAAGGTTCAGCACATAGACTTTACCGGAAACAAAGATTTTAAAGCTGCCAAACTTAGAAAATATTTAAAAAGCCCTAAGCAATTTGCATGGTGGCGTTTCTGGGGTTCGGGAAAATTCTCTAAAGAGAAATATGAAGAGAATAAATTAAAAATGATTGGTAAAATGCAGGAAAAGGGATACCGTGATGCGACCCTTTTAAAAGACAGCATTTATCAACACAATAAAAAGAAGGTCAATATTAAGATGGACCTTTACGAAGGGAAAAAATATTACTTCGGAAATATCACCTGGGCGGGTAACGCCATTTATCCTGACAGTATTTTAAGCAAAGTACTAACGATTGAAAAAGGTGATGTATTCAGTGAAGAAAGATTAAACAAAAAGTTGAATGGTGGTGGAGAAAACGGTGGAGATATTAACAGTATGTATACCGATAATGGTTACCTGACTTTCAATATCGATCCTGTTCAAACGAAAATTTACGGTGATACGGTAGATGTAGAAATGCGCATGTATGAAGGTCCTCAATATGTAAACAACAGGATTACATTGAAAGGTAACACCATTACCAATGATAAGGTAGTATTACGTGAGATTCGTACCAAACCTGGGCAGAAATTTAATAAGAGTGATTTAATCCGTACTATTCGTGAGATTGGACAGTTGGGTAACTTTGACGAATCTAAAACAGTTCCTACACCTCGCCCTAACCCGGCAGATGGTACCGTTGATATTGAGTATGCTGTTGAAGAAAAACCTTCAGATCAGATTGAATTATCTGGTGGTTTTGGTGGTGGCCGGATCATTGGTACCTTGGGGCTAACCTTCAATAACTTTTCATTACGTAACCTTTTTAACCTTAAAGCTTATAAACCTCTTCCAAAAGGAGATGGACAGAAATTAAGCTTACGTGGACAAACGAACGGTAAGTATTACCAATCATATAGTTTCTCTTTCTCTCAACCTTGGTTCGGCGGTGAGAAACCGGTAAGTTTTGGTGTAAGTGCATTTACTTCACTGCAATCTAATGGATATAGCTCAGACAATGCGGCATTTCAGAAAATTCGTTTAAATGGTGTTACTGTGAGTTTGGGTAGAAGATTAAACTGGCCTGATAACTATTTTCAATTAAGCCATGCGGTAAGTTTCCAACAGTATATTTTAAATAATTACAGTGGATTTAAATTCTCTACTGGTACATCATATAACTTTAACCTATCGCAGGAGATTAGCCGTGATTCAAGAGATTCACCTATCTTCCCTAAATCGGGATCTTTCCTTCGATTTACCATTCAGGCAACGCCACCATATTCATTGTTTAACAAAGTGAATTATGCAACGGCATCTGATAAGGATAAATATCGCTTTACTGAGTACCATAAATGGAAATTTGATTCGCAATGGTACCAACGTGTAGCTGGAAACTTAGTGGTTAAAGCACAGGCACAATTTGGTTTCTTAGGTCAGTACAGTAAAGCTGTTGGTCAATCTGCATTTGAGCGTTTCAAATTGGGTGGTGATGGTATGCAGGGATTTGATTTCTTACAGGGTTCAGAAATCATCGCTATGCGTGGTTATGCAAACAATGCAGTTATACCAAATGGCTCTAATCCTACTACGGCACAAACATCTGGTAGTCCAATTTACACCAAATATGTACTAGAAGTTCGTTATCCGGTAATCTCAAGTCAGCAGGCTACAGCATTCGTTCTGGCTTTTGCAGAGGGCGGTAACACCTGGGATAGGTTTGGTGATTTTAATCCATTCAATATCAGAAGATCTGCAGGTATTGGTGCCAGAATTTTCTTGCCAATATTTGGTTTACTTGGTATAGATTATGGTCATGCATTTGATACCATACCTGGTGTTAGCGATGGTGGTAAACAAAACTTTACTTTCAGTATTGCGCAGCAATTGGGTGGATTTTAAAATATAGATTTTTATGAGATCAAGGGGATGTTTAATAAACGTCCCCTTTTTTTATAATTTTTAAGTGGACAACAATTGAATGAACTCCAATTGTTAAAAAAAGTTAAATGCTTAAGTTTGCTTTGGCTTTAACTATTTGATAGTATCTTTGTGAAGATTATGTTTTCATATAAACAAGTCTACTATAATTTACATCACATCGCTAATTAGATAAAATCATTAACAGAAAAATGAAACCATAATGGTTGTATATATAAAAGCTTAATCGCTTTTGAAATCATAATAGCTTCATTACCTTTGAATACAAATTTACACACACAATGAAAAAATATTTTTTAATCGCATTCTTACTTTGCGCATCTTTTGGTGCCTTTGCACAGAAGTTTGCTTATGTTGATACAGAATACATTTTGAAGCAAATGCCAGAATATAAATCTGCATTGAGCCAGCTAGAGGTAGCTTCAAAACAATGGCAACAACAAGTTGATCAGAACTTTTCTGAAATTGACAGAATGTATAAAGCCTATCAGGCTGATCAGGTTTTATTAACCGATGATATGCGCAAGCGTAGAGAAAATGAAATTATTGAAAAAGAAAAACAGGCTAAAGAATTTCAACGTCAGAAATTTGGGCCTGATGGAGATCTTTTTCAAAGCAGAGCGAAATTAATTAAGCCTATTCAGGATAAAGTTGCTGATGCCATTAAACAAATTGCCAAAGCAAAATACCTTGATTTTATCTTTGATAAAAGCAGTGAAGCAACCATGATGATTTATGCAAGCAGCAGTTACGATCTTAGTAATGATGTTGTTGTTAAGTTAGGTTACAAACCAGGAACTGCAAATAATTAGTATATTCGCCCGTTGAATTTCGAAAACAATTAGAAAAAATAAAAAAGTAAAATAGAAAGATGAGAAAGTTAATTAACGTATTCTTTGTAGCAGCAGGATTAGTGTTTACAGCGAATATGGCAAGTGCGCAACAAAAATTGGGTCACATTAATTCAGAAGAAGTTTTCGCAAACCTTCCTGAAGCTAAAACGGCTCAAACTACTTTAGAAACATTAGGAAAACAAAAACAGGCTGATATTGATGCAATGATCAAAGAATATCAGACTAAAATGACAAGTGCCCAAAGTTTAGAGAAAACGATAAGCGAAGCTAACAAAGAAGCTGTAGGCAAACAATTACAAACTGTTGGTCAAGAATTACAGGATCTAGAGAAACGTATCACTGATGCCCGCACAAAAGCTTCACAAGATATTGGTGCTAAACAAGGTGAGTTATTCCAACCAATTCAGGCTAAAGTTGCCACTGCAATTTCTGCTGTAGCTAAAGAAAAAGGTTTAGCTTATGTTTTTGACATTGCAAACGGTCAAGGTGGTAATAACCTGGTTTTCTGGGAAGGTGGTGATGATATCACTGCTTCAGTTAAAACTAAATTAGGTATTTCAGCAACTGCTACTAAAGCACCTGCACCTAAGAAATAGTCGTGAGTTCGGAGTCGTAAGTCTCCTAACCAGTTCAAGATAAGGCGGAATTAAGTTTAACTTAGTTCCGCTTTTTTGGTTTTAAAGGATTTACCAATTAAGGACTTATTTAGACTGTCGTCATTTCGACTGAAGCGCAGCGAAATGGAGAGATCTTTACTTGATAGATTTTGCATCGCAGAGCCTTTGGGTTCTCGATTACGTTGCACTCCGCTGGAAATGACGACTTTCTTGTTGGAAGTTTTTATATAATGGCACTAAACATTTCAAGTTTACATCATGATAACTAACAGTAACATTCCAATTTTCAACTAACTTTACAACTTTCTAACATTTCAACTTCCAACACAATGCAGGCTTCGCCAATAGGTATTTTCGATTCAGGTTACGGTGGTTTAACAGTTTTTCGTTCTATTGCCGATAAATTGCCCGATTACAATTATATTTATTTAGGTGATAATGCCCGTTCGCCCTATGGCGATCATTCTTTTGAGACCATTTATAGATATACTTTAGAATGCGTAGAATGGCTTTTTGCAAAAGGATGCCATTTGGTTATCCTGGCCTGTAATACGGCATCGGCAAAAGCGCTCAGGACCATCCAGCAGATAGATCTTCCTGCTAAGTATCCTGATAGGCGGGTGCTTGGGGTAATAAGGCCCACAGCAGAGGTAATTAATGATTATACAAGTACCAAATCGGTAGGGATAATGGGAACAAGAGGTACGGTTAATTCTCAATCCTATTTTTTAGAGATCAGTAAATTTTTCCCTGAGATTAAGGTTTATCAGCAAAGCTGTCCGATGTGGGTTCCATTGATTGAAAACAATGAACATTTGCAAAGTGGTGCTGACTTTTTTATCAATGAGTATTGCAGCAGTTTGATGCAACAATCCGAAGATATTGATTGTGTTTTATTGGCCTGTACACATTATCCGCTATTATTACCTAAACTTAAAAATGCATTGCCTGATTATATTAAAATTTTGACACAAGGCGAAATTGTTGCCAATAGTTTGGTTAATTATTTGGAAAGGCATTCGGAATTGGAAGAAAAACTTGCTAAAAATGGAAAAAAGTATTTTTATACTAGTGGCGATGCTATAGCATTTGATGAACATGCTTCCATTTTCTTTGGTGAGGACGTAGAATCCAGTAGTATGTAAAAAGGTTATTATGCAAGCATAAGATATGCCTTTAAATGCCATTAACATGCCTTAGGTATGGGCTTTGTATGGGATAGAGGTGGGGTGGACTGCGAAGCTCTAATTTATGATAAATTTATTGAGGTAATTTCTCTACCCTGATTAAAATCGAAGGAGCTGTTAGTGCATCTAAGAATGAAACTACCGCATCTTTTTCAGCGTTACTTAGCATTAATCCTTTTAACAATTTATCATTTTTAGGTAAGAGCGGATCATTTACCTGTTCTGGCTTTACCCGTTGAATAGGCATACCTATATTGTACATATTCATTACACCATCCATATTAGGGAATAAGCCATTGTGAAACCATGGGGCAGTTTTCATTACATTTCTTAAACCTGGTGTTTTGAATTTGCCCACGTCTTCTGGTTTTTTGGTTACATTATATAAACCTAAATCTTCGTACTTACGTCCATAATAGGTTAAGCCATCGTTGTGAAATTCATTATCAGTAAACAATGGTCCATTATGGCAGTTGATGCAACGGGCTTTAGTACGAAATAAATGTAAACCCATTAATTGTTGATCTGTAAGTGCTTTTTTGTCTTTTGCGAGGAATCTATCAAATGGTGTTCTCCTGCTTACAATACTGCGCTGAAAAGTGGCCAAACTTTCGAAAATTCTTTTGTTAGTCACCTCTTTTGATCCGAAGGCATCTTTAAATAAAGGCTGATAACCTTTTATTTTAGACAGTTTTTTTGGCAAGGTCTTAATGTCCTGGTGCATTTCATTGTGCGCTGCAACAGGGCTACCTGCCTGTTCTTCTAAGCTATTTGCTCTGCCATCCCAGAAAAGGCGTTTGTAAAACCACACATTTTCTAATGATGGGGCATTTCTAATATTATTTAAATGGTCGTGACCCACAGAAACCTGGCGGCCATCTGCCCAGTGTAAATCTGGTGCGTGGCAGCTTGAACATGAAATTTGATTCGAACCTGATAAGCGAGGGTCGAAAAATAAAATTTTACCCAACTCCACGACCTTCTTAACTGAATCATTTTTTAAATCGATAGGCGAGGGTGGCAGTTCTCCTAATTCCTGAAAAACAGCACCTTTATCTATAGTAGGTTTTGGCCACTGATTGGTAGGTTTTGAATATACTTTGCGTAAACTGTCTATGCTCAAATTATCGTCTTCATTAAAGTTAGCAGATTGAAAAGAAAATAAGATTAATCCTGTGAGGATTAAAAAAAGGGTGGCAAAAATTTTATTCATGGGTTAAAAATAGAGGTTTAGGCTGATATTAGAAGAAAAGCGATCTTTGCCGGGTGTTTTTGTCATCGTTCTCCCAAATTCTCTCAAGTCATCTCTTCTCCAGTAGTTAAATCCAACCTTAATTCCAGCTTGTATTTGCTTAAAAATCGGAATACTGTAATCTCCTGTCAGATTAGCCCCAAATTTTGAGGTTGTATTGTAAGCGTAATCGTAATAGATCACATTTCTGGTAAAAACACCCTCATTAGCTAAAAGTACACTGAAATCAGAATCAAGGTATTGGTTGTAGAGCCCTGTAAGGTTTAGACCCCAGTTGTGATTGTTTTTATTCTGATGATTAATGCCATAGCTAAGGGAATAATTAAGTTGGTTAAAGCGGATATCATTACCTGCAACACCATCTATTTTGCGTTCTTCGTATTTCTTTAAACCAAAGCCTAAATTATGAGTTAATTTTTTGTTGAACCAGGTATAGAGCACTTTTGCTGAAAGGGCTTTATTTTTAAATAAATAGCTATTCGCTAAATAATTATTCAAATAATTATCTCCGTTATTAGTAGTATAATTTAAATGAGCAGTTATGGTATTTGAACTATTTTTCTTTATCCAGAATAGCTGATAATTTTCACTTACTAAATTAAATTGAATGAATTCGAGAATGCCAGCACCAGATCGGTAATCAAATTTTTGCTTGTCTTTTATATTTTGAAAAATGAAGTTGAAATTTCCCAAATCATTATTCTCATAAGTTAGGTAGGCATCTAATCCGTTTCTGCTTTGGTTATTTTGATAATCCCTTTTTACATTGTATTCCTCAGCTTCCCCATAACCGTTTATTAAGTAATTTGTGAACTCAGGTATTACTCTACCTTGAGAAAGACTGGTGTTTTTATAACCTACATTAACTTTTTCAAGGCCATAGCCATACCTATAGGCAATACCAACAGCAAATTCTTTAGTTAAATTGTATCCTATCGAACCTATAAGATTTAATTGATAATCGCTGATTTCTCCCCGAGGATCGTTCGTTGAATAATGATTACCAATTCTGTAATCAACACCTAAACCAATTGGAAGATTGTTTTGAATAAAATTTCTGTTTGCTAAAGCCTTCAAATTATATACTGTTCTCTGATAATTTAAATTTTTTACTGAACCAAAATAGTAAGGATTAGCCAGATTATTTCTGGTTTGATGTGAAAATGATGTACTGTCTTCTACTGTTCTGTTATAAGAGAACTGGCCCCAAAGAGTTATTGACTTTAATTGAGATACTCCTTCTGTACTAAAAAAAGTACTGTTTACTTTATCAGCTTCCTGCGCTCTAATCAAATGGCCCTTTTCAAAATTTTGCCCAACAATTAAATTATTAAATTTAGCTGGCATTAATTTCTTAATGTAAAAGGGACTTGATTTTGCAAAATTATAAGCACTAAATTGTGCTGAATCAACAGTAAAAAGTTTGTTTTTCAGACTTGTATTAATTGTGTCAGTTGTTTGAGCTGATACAGTACCTAAAGTTAAAGCAAGGATTATATTTAGAATGATATTCTTCATTTTTTGTTCGGTATTTTGACGGTATTATAATTATTTAAATCCTCTCGGAATAGCCAGCGGTAAATAGTCAAAATCTTCTGCCGAGTTATTGGTGTCTTTTAAAATTCTTCGGCCGTTTATAATACTTTCCGTTTTTCTGATTACGGATTGTGAAGAGTAGATGCCATTTGGTACAGAAGTGTAAAGGGCATCTAAGGACGTAACTAATTTTTTTGGCACTCTTGAATTGGCTACATTCGTTTGGCATTCTACGCCATCAATAATATATGAAACCGGGACCTGGTAGTATCTATCCGTATTGGCGCTCGGTGGTGCTACAGTAGGAAAAGGATATCGCGGAAAATTTTTGACATCTACTGTTCCTTTATTTTTAAATATAACATAACCCATTCTACCACTCGTTTCAAGAACCAAATCGGTACCGTTATAGGATAAAACATCAACATTTGGTACTGATGGATTATCAATATCTGATGCTAGTGGACGAGGTAAGAAGGGAGCATAATAGGCTTCGAAGTCTGCACCACTTAAATCAATGGTTAGTGACGGGTCCCTTACTGAAATAGTTTTGCCATCAGCGCCTGTAAACGGTGACTTATGATTAATTGCAGTTTGCGCCAGAATGATACTGCTCCCTGGCTGCACTGGATATTGCCTTCCACTACCAGGAATCATGAGGAGTGTTCTCGCGTAAATATAGTCGTTATTGGCATCTATATTGGATGGCATTCCTTGTGATTTGCTCCAGTCGTATTGACTGTTTGGCTGACGGTAAATATTTGTAGACGTAAAATTTTGAATCCCTAATGCTTCTGCAATGTAAAGGCTATCCGCATATAAAACTGAATCAGAATTATTGTATATTTCTATAAACTGATCTCTGAATAATGCGCCTGTAGTAGCATTTGAGCCTGCAAAGTAGATTTGTTTAATTACCCACGGACCTGTTGGGCCTGATAGTAACTTAAGATTTATGCTTTGATTGTCTTTAATAGTAATTGTTCTGGCTTTTTCTGATGCGTTAAAAACAATATTTTTATTTACTATTTCGCCGGTTAGCTTAGTATAATCTGCTGGGTTTATTTCTATTGAAGCCGATATATCGTAATTTCCGGGAGAGATGGAATCTAATGAGAAAGTTCCATCTGCCTTAGTGTAGTAGATATTTTCATTATTGTTCTTATTATTTTTTAACGTGATTTTCACTTGCGCCTTTGGCAATAATTTAGCGAGATCATTGGACGCATACGAAGTCTGAATTAAAAGTTTTACCGGATGAATTTCAGTTGTATCCCCCTGATATTTCTTGCAAGCACTTAGTGTTAAAGTGACAAGTGTAAATGCGATTAATAATTTTTTCATATGCTATAATTTGATAGATAATTCTGCCCCGAATGTTGGTGCATTATTCGGGTATTTGTAAGTGCCCGCCGATGTGGTGTAATAAGGCTGATGACTAAATACATTGTAAACATTAAAGGCAAACTTGAAACGTTTTTTGATCTCTTTAGCAATGTTTAAGTGATAATTTGCGATTACACGTGGAAGATCATTTACAGATAACTCTTGTGGAGATATCAGTAAATGGCCGTAAGAAGTATTGTTTACGTCGAAATCTTTAATTGCTGTATATTGATTAAACCTATTGTAATAACCAATTGGAATTTTAGCATTGGGATTGGTAACATTTTTATTCAGGAGATCGAACTCGGCAATAAATGATACCACCAGACTTAATTTAGGAATGTGTGTTACACTTGTAACGCGACTATTACTGAAGTAAGATTTTTTGTTAAGGGGTTCATAAACTCCTATATACGCGTAATTTGGATCAGTTGGTATAGTTGCAGGAACGTCACTGCTTAAAGTATTTGATATTGATCCATAAGTAGTTTTAAATAAACCACCACTGATGTTAAATGATGTTTTGATTGCTTCAACTTCAGGAGTATTTAATATGACTTCAAATCCCAGGTTATCTGATGATAAATCATTCTTAAAAACAGAGTAGTTTATTGGATATGGTCTGGTACCGTTTTGTACAACAGTTGGCTTAGCCCCGGTGTTTAATGTAGCACTATAGACAGGTAATTCAATGCTTTTCAGGCTTTGAACAGTATTAATTCCGTCTCTTGATTTCTTACTAAATGCGGATAGTGATAAGTTGAATTTATCGATTTTAATTTGTGCAGATAATTCTAAACTTTCGCTTCTGGAAGGTTTCAGTCCTTCATTTGTAGGTACGTATCTTTCTACATAAACCAGATAGGTGCTTTCATTTACCTTACCGTTATAGGCATTTAATAAGGGGATTTCGAAAAATGTTGGTCCTGGAGAACGTTGTGCCAAACCTGGCGCTTTATAGGATAAACCATAGGCAAGACCGATTCGTAGATTCTTGTTCAGCTCATAATTCAAATTCGTTCTTGGCGATAAGGAAGCATAACTGTTCTGGATATCAGAACGAATGCCGGCTCTAACGTTTAATGGTTTTCCAAATACTTTCGTCGTGAATACGTCCTCCAGATAAAAACCTAAATCCTTTTGCGCCAGTGCTAAACTAAAATCATAATAACGCTCAGAACTTGATGAGCCTAAAGAAGTATTTGCAACTTTTGTGCCTGATCTTGGTTCATTTGGATTGATGGTTTGGCCCAGGCCTTTATTGGCACTATAACTAAAACTTGTGCCAAAAGAAAGGTTATGGATAAGATTGCCGGTACGAAAGCCACCAGTGAAATCAAGTAAAGCCGAAGCGGTTATTGGCCGGCCATCAATTAATGATTTTGCGGTGTAGACACCCGAATCGTAAGTTCCTTCATGTATGCCAGTGGTAGTGGCTGTACTGTATAGTACATAAGCTTCGTTAACCAGTTGCTCTTCATAACTCACCTGATGGCCTTCAGCATACCTTAAATTTAAACTAATATTTTTTAAGAAACCTTTTTCCATGCGATAATTACTTCTATTGGCCACACTTACATTCCAGCTATCGAACCTTGTTTTTGTACTTACAGGATCATCTGCATCTTGTTTTATACCATCCAGGTTTCTGCCATAATCTACACTAAAAGTATTTTTGAGTTGCCTGGCTTTTCCGTAAGTATTGGTCCACATGGCATTGGTGTTAACTCTGCGGTAAGCTTTTAATTTATCACGGTTATCCTGAAAGGAATTAACATAATTTACGCCCACATTCAGGGCACCTAATTTCGGGCTCAATTCAAAACCTTTAGAAAAACCATAATTAGTAGCATTATCTCTTAACTGCATACGTACATAAGCTGGTGCTTTACCTGCCTGGCGTTCTATAATTACAGCACCATCTGTTAAATCGCCATATTTAGCAGGCGCAACACCTGCAATTACCTCAATACTTTCAATATTATCAGCAGGTATTTGTCGTAAATCGGTGCCGCCGAAAGTATAATCTCCGGAATAAGAGGTTAGTTCATTTCCATTTAGTGATGGCCTATTTGCACCACGTAAACTGGTGTAAGATCCTGATATAAATGAGCCACCAACACCTTGGGATCGCCCAGGATTATAACTTTGCATGTTTGCATTATTACTGATAGTATTTCCATCCATAATGATGGCCACCCCAAAAGCATTATTCAATTCGAATGCACCTTTACCATTGGTTGTAGGTTCATAAGTTGCTCTTAAATTAATGTTTTGGACACTTTGTAAAGATGGAGCTGTAATTTTACGGTTTGGAATTTGATTCAACAAATCGTTAACACTCAATGCAGGGGTCTGTTCTATTAAATCTCTCGTAATAATTAACGAAGAGTTTGTAGAACCCGAGTAATTCCTTTTTGCATTAATCTCAATGTTTTCTAAACTTAAATCCAAGACCTTTAAAATAATATTGCCTAGATTGGTTTCTCCGGCATTAATGGTTATGGGTAATCTTAACTTTTGAAAACCAATGTACGAAAATTCCAGAGTTAGGATATTGTTCGTTTCCGATCCATTGATCCTGAACAATCCATTTTTATCTGTAACAGCATATTGGTTGGTTTCTACAACTTTAAGGTTTACAAGTTCTAAAGGTTTGTTTTGAGGGTCGACCACTTTTCCGGTAACCACATTCTTGATTTGTGCCATTGTAGTAAAGCAAATCAAAAAGAAAAATAAGGAGGTGTATAGTTTCTTCAATTTAGACTAAATCTTAATAAGAGCGCAAATGTGTAAAAAATACACTAACTAACAAAATTATTTAGAAAGATTCTAGATAATTTTTCTTTTTAGTTTTACAATTACTTCATTTTCAGTCTATTTCAAATTAACCTCTTCGTGACAAAAGAAAACACTTTTGTTTAGGTTGTAAGTATATAAAAAGATAACTTTGCGGCTTCAAACCCACACAATGAGTGATCAGATAAAACACGAATGCGGAATCGCTTTTATTCGCCTGTTAAAACCACTTTCTTACTACCAGCAAAAGTACGGTACAGCACTTTACGGCCTTAACAAATTATACCTTTTAATGGAAAAACAGCATAACCGGGGCCAGGATGGCGCAGGTATAGCTACCATTAAACTGGATATGAAACCAGGCAGTAGGTACATTAGCCGATACCGGAGCATGGCTTCGAATGCGGTAGCAGATATCTTCGAATATGTTCAAAACAAATTTGTTGATATTCAAGAAAATACGCCTGAATTAATGCAGGATACAGAGTGGCTCAAAGACAACGTAAGCTTTATCGGCGAAGTGTTAATGGGCCATTTGCGTTATGGTACGCATGGTAAAAACAGTATCGAAAATTGCCACCCTTTTTTAAGGCAAAACAACTGGATGACGCGTAACCTGGTCATTGCCGGTAACTTCAACATGACAAATGTTGATGAATTATTGGAGCAATTGTATGAATTAGGGCAGCATCCGAAAGAAAAAGCTGATACGGTAACCGTGTTGGAAAAAATCGGTCACTTCTTAGATGATGAAAATCAGGAGCTTTTTGATCAATACAAAAAAGAAGGACATGATAATGTGGCCATCACGCACAAAATTTCAGACCATTTAGACATTGCAAATATCCTCCGTCGCTCGGCTAAAACCTGGGATGGTGGTTACTCTATCTGCGGAATGGTTGGTAACGGTGATTCATTCATCATGCGTGATCCGGCAGGAATTCGCCCGGCTTACTACTATTATGATGATGAAATCGTGGTAGCGGCATCAGAAAGACCAGCTTTGCAAACTGCATTTAATATTCAGTTTAAAGATGTAAAAGAAATTGATCCGGGGCATGCGCTAATTATCAAGAAGAACGGTGAAGTAAGTATGGAGCAATTCCGTGAGCCTACCGAAAGACTTTCCTGTTCTTTTGAAAGAATTTATTTCTCTAAAGGAAGTGATGTTGAAATCTACCGTGAACGTAAGCAGTTAGGTCGTTTATTGAGTGAAAAAATACTTCAGGCCGTTAATTACGATTTGAAAAATACAGTATTCTCTTTCATCCCAAATACGGCAGAAGTTGCATTTTTTGGGATGGTAGATGGTGTACAACAATATGTTCGCAGGCACCAAAAAGATATACTACTACACAAGAAAGAGTCATTAAGTGATGAGCAATTGGAGGAACTGTTGTCGCTAGCCCCAAGAGTTGAAAAACTAGCTGTAAAGGATGTGAAATTAAGAACATTTATTACGCAGGATGCCGACAGGAGTGAAATGGTAGCACACGTTTATGATACCACTTATGGTATCATCAATAATCACCAGGATACTTTAGTGGCACTTGATGATTCTATTGTTCGTGGTACAACTTTAAAGCAAAGTATCATTAAGATTGTTGATCGTTTACATCCAAAGAAAATCATCATTGTTTCTTCTGCACCACAAATTCGCTACCCTGATTGTTATGGTATTGATATGAGCAGAATGGGGCAGTTTGTTGCCTTTGATGCAGCAATACAATTACTTACTGAAAGGGGAATGTGGCAGGTAATTGAGGATGTTTACACGAAATGTAAAGCTTCATTATTATTGCCTAAAGAAGAGATTGTAAATCACGTTAAAGAGATTTATAAACCCTTTTCTCCGGAAGAAATCTCTGCGAAAATTGCACAGATTATTACGCCAAAAGGTACCGTTGCGGAGGTAGAAGTGATTTATCAAAGTTTAGAAAACTTACATGAGGCTTGTCCGAAGAACAAGGGCGACTGGTATTTCTCAGGTAACTATCCAACACCAGGTGGTAACAAAGTAGTTAATAAAGCTTTTGTGAACTGGAAAGAAGGAAATAATCAAAGGGCTTACTAAGCGAAGGTTAAACTATAATATTGGATGGCTCATATGAAAATATGGGCCATTTTATTTATAGGGAATTTGTGATCGAAACGTAATGTTCCTTTTTCCATTATTTCCTGGGCTAGTGAGTAGGGTGGTAATAGCGATATTGTCATTTAGAGCGCAGCGAAGAATCCCTACGTTTTGGTATACTGCCTTCAGTTAACACCGAATTTTTTTTAGTACCTCATTCCATAAACGGTGGGTTAAAGCGTTCGCCCTCTTGGCTTGCCTCGGTTACGGTACAGGTCTGCCGCCGAAGAACTTTCTTCTTTTTTCTTGACAAAGAAGCAAAACCGAGCTTTTCTGCGAGCTCATGAATACCTATAAAAAATAAACAACTTGTGAATAACTCAAGGATTGGAACTGATGTCGGATAAATTCGTTAAAGCTTTGTTTCTGCATCACAAGCACCCCACGGAAAAACTGGATAGATTGCTTCATCCAATGAAAAATTGGCTTCGCAATGACGATTTTGCTAGAGAATCGTCTTGCTGAACTTGATTCAGGATCGGATCTAAATAGATGCTGAACTAAATTTACTCCGTAGCTTTCCGCCGCGCTACAGGTCAGCATGACGATTCGTTTGGTACATCCCCGCAAAAAACTGGATAGATTACTTCATCCAATGAAAAATTGGCTTCGCAAGGACGATTCTTCGTGCCCTTACTGCGGAATTAAAGTACTAAGCGTAAAATTGAATATAAGTTTTATAGATCAGCCAGAAAGCGAAAAATATTATAATAACTCCGGCAATTTTATTCAGCGTTTTAAGCGCATCCTCTTTAATTTTATAGCGCAGTTTGCTGGAATAAAAGCTTTTTGTAGCGTCTATACTCAACTGAGTAGCCATGGCAATAAAAAAGCATACCAGCTTCTCATTCAGCATGTTGTTTAGCTTAACGGAAATAATGCCACTTACAATAATCCAAAACATTAATGTAGATGGGGTAAGTATGCACATCAAAAATCCCTTTAATACATAACTCCTCTTACTTACTTTTTGAAGGGTGGCACTATCGTAATGAACTTTGATTTTAGAGACCAGATAGTAGATTCCGACGGCGAGCAAAAATATCCCGCCTATGGTGCCCACGTATTTATCAAAACTTGCTTTGTAGTCGAAGAACTGGCTTCCAAAAAGTACAAGAACAATTAATATGATATCACTAATTATAACTCCAATAGCTAAAGAAAACCCTGCCATAAAGCCTCTTTCTATACTGGTTTTTATCATTGCAAAGAATACCGGACCTGTTAAAAACGACGAAATAATCCCTGCTCCAATACCTAATAATATGGCTTCAAACATGCATTGTATTGTTTATAATATGCGAATATGCAATTTTATACCTAAACATGTAACATTTATTTTTGTTAGGTACGACTTCAAAAAATACGGTTTATTAATTTTTTTTTATTTATGTTTATCCGCACTAAAACTAAAACAATTAAAATTCAGATGTCAAAAGAAACTACAAAAAATTATGGTACAGCGTTGTATACAATTATCACTGTATTCTTTTTTTGGGGCTTTGTTGCCGCGTCAAACGGTATATTTATTCCCTTTTGTAAAACTCATTTTAAATTAACGCAATTTGAATCTCAACTTATAGATTTTACCTTTTATGGTGGTTATTTTATTGGCTCGCTTATCCTTTACTTAGCTTCACAAGCCAGTAAAGTTGATATCCTCAACAAAATTGGATACAAAAAAGGCATTATCGCGGGCTTAATTATTTCTGCCGGAGGCGCATTATTAATGGTTCCTGCTGTTCATTCAGGTTCATTCCTATTTATTTTATTTGCCTTTTTTGTAATCGCCCTTGGGTTTTCATTACAACAAACGGCTGCGAATCCATTTGTTGTGGCATTAGGCGCACCAGAAAGTGGTGCCCATCGTTTAAATCTGGCGGGAGGTGTTAATAACTTCGGTGGCTTAATGGGGCCAGTTATTGTAAGTGTTGTCCTTTTTGGTACGGCAAATGATGCAGTGGCCAAGGCAGTAGAAATTTCATCCATCAATAATCTTTATTACATTCTTGCCGGATTGTTTTTAGCGGTAGCCATATTTTTTGCTGTTTCCAAACTTCCAGATGTAACCAGTACGGAGAAGATTGAAGCCAGTAGTAAACCTACGGGGCCATTAGTTGTGATGATTATTGGTTTCCTGATGGTGGCTGCGGCAAGTCCTCTTGCTAACTTAACGGGTGTTAGCGCATCTATTTTCGTTTATTCATCCTTTGTAATCATCTTAGGCGCTTTATTATTTGGCTATTTTACAAAAAAAGACAACGCTGCAAGCTGGGGTGCTATGCAATATCCACAATTGGTTTTAGGAATGCTTGCTATCTTTATGTACGTGGGTACTGAGGTAACGATTCAAAGTAACCTGGGGGCATTGCTGAAACTTCCCGATTTTGGAGGCTTAAATGATGCGGGTATCAAACCATATATCTCTTTATATTGGGGAAGTATGATGATTGGCAGGTGGGCTGGCGCAGTGAGTGCTTTTAACCTAAGTAAAACAGTGAAAAATATTTTAACTGTAATTGTTCCTTTCGTGGCTTTTGGTATTATTTTGGGTGTTAACCATGCAACTGGTACTGATGTTGGCAACCTATATGTTTATGCAATTTGCGTAGCCGTAATGGTGGCTGCAGTATTTATTGGCCAGGAAAAGCCAGCTAAAACACTTGCCATCTTTGGTACTTTGGGTGCGGTTGCGATGCTTGTTGGATTATTCACTACAGGCCATGTGGCTATTTTTGCCTTTGTAAGTGGTGGTTTATGTTGTTCCATTATGTGGCCATCTATATTTTCATTGTCAATTACCGGCCTTGGCAAATATACATCACAAGGTTCTTCATTTTTAATCATGATGATTTTAGGTGGATCAATTATTCCGCCAATTCAGGGAGAATTAGCTGATAGCGCTGGCATTCACCATTCTTATATTATTCCCGTTCTTGGATTCGCATACCTGATTTTCTTTGCATGGAAGGTAAGCGGTGAGCTGAAGAAACAAGGTATTGATGTAGAAAATATTACTGCAGAAGGCGGACATTAATATTTAATAAAGTAATTTTACAGCCACAGTGATCATTCACTGTGGCTTTTTTAATGATTTTCAATGACTGATAAATTAAGTTTTGACACCATCTTTATGAATCTGGCTACCGATCTATCAGCTCGTTCGCATTGTGTTCGTGCTCATGTAGGTGCAGTTTTAACTAAAGATACCCGAATTATCTCTATAGGTTATAATGGCCCGCCTGCCGGAACGCATAACTGCGATGAAGAATGGCCAGAACATGGTTGTGCCAGAGACAGTAAGGGAAGTTGTTCTTTAGCCTTGCACGCAGAAGAAAATGCAATTCTTTATGCATCAAAAAATGGTTCTAAAATAGAAGGATGTACTTTGTATACCACTTTGTCTCCGTGTATTGCCTGTGCAAGGCTCATCTTATCTTCAGGTATTAAGTTAGTTTATTATTCTAAATCCTATGCAGCCTATAAAGGTTTACCTAGTGATGAAGGTGTTGATTTTTTGAGAAAATTTGGGGTAGAGGTGGTTTTGATTGAATCTTAAGGGAGGTTAATTGTTTCAGTTGTTTAACTGAAGCCTATGCTGAAAATTTTGATTGAATTTTAAAATCGAAATTAACTATTTTTTTCTTGACAACTTGACAAGTTTTGTTTATATTTGATTATAGACTTTTAGTTATGAAAACAATGACAGTTGGTGAGTTTAAAGCCCATTTTTCTGAAGTACTTGAAGGCGTTAAGGCAGGTATAGGCATAGCTGTAACTTATGGTAGAAAAAAGGAGATAATTGGTTACTTTCTTCCTGAATCGGGTAAGGGCAAGGGTAAAAGGAAATTAGGTCCATTAAAAGGCAAAGCCCAGGTAATTTTTCATGATGATTTTGCCATGACCGAAGAGGAATTACTAGGGTTATGACTTACCTTTTAGATACTCACGTGTTTTTGTGGACAATAATTGATCCGAAAAAACTTTCAGAAAAAGCGGCCTTCGTTATTGAAGATAATGAGAATGCAATTCTCGTAAGTGCGATCAGTCTTTGGGAAATATCACTAAAATATGCCTTAGGGAAGCTTAGTCTTATAGGTTTAGAACCCAATGAATTAATGAGTCAAGCAAAAGATTTAGGTTTTGATCTGTTACCTCTTATGCCAGAATCGGCGGCCAATTATCATAAATTAAATGCAGATTGGCATAAAGACCCGTTTGATAGAATGTTAATCTGGCAAGCAATCCAGCAGGGTATTACTTTAATATCCAAAGATGAAAATATCTCCAAATACAGGTCGGTAGGGTTAAAAGTGATTTGGTGAACCTCTTACTCACTTAATGCATTTGTTCAATGATTGAAGCGTGAGGGTTGATCGTTTAGTTGTTTAAATCGATGAATCCACTTTGGACTATCGGCTCTAGACTTTTTCCTTTAAAAATCTTAAATCCTCTCTCAAATCTCGTATCTAATTGGTAGCTTTGCGGATGCAAGAAAAAATCATTATTGTCGATTTTGGTTCGCAGTTTACACAACTCATCGCCCGTAGAGTTCGCGAACTAAATATTTACTGTGAAATATATCCATTCAACAATCTTCCTGAGATTACAGATGATGTAAAAGGTGTTATCTTTTCAGGTAGCCCATACTCTGTACGTCAGGATGATGCGCCTCAAATAGACTTATCAAAATACCATACCAAATATCCTTTATTGGCTGTATGTTACGGTGCTCAATATATTGCTCAACATTCTGGTGGCGACGTTCGACCATCTTCCACTCGTGAGTATGGCCGTGCAAACCTAAGTTTTGTTAATCAGGAGAATAAATTATTTAAGGGAATCAATATTGATTCTCAGGTTTGGATGAGTCATGGTGATACCATTACCAGCATTCCTGATCATTTTGAGTTAATCGCCAGTACTGATAGTGTTAAAGTTGCAGCTTACCACATTAAAGATTCAAATACTTATGCTATCCAGTTTCACCCTGAAGTAACGCACAGTATTGATGGAAAGGTGCTGTTAGAAAACTTCCTTGTTGATATTTGTGGATGTAGTCAGGATTGGACTTCAACAGCCTTTGTTGATACCACTATTGCTGATATCAAGGCTACTGTTGGTAATGATAAAGTTGTTTTAGCACTTTCCGGCGGGGTTGATAGTAGTGTTGCGGCAGTTTTATTGCATAAAGCTATTGGAAAAAACCTTCATTGTATATTCGTAGATAACGGTTTATTGCGCAAAAATGAATACGAAAGTGTTTTAGAACAATATAAAGATTTCGGACTCAATATTAAGGGGGTTGATGCTAAAGATAAATTTTTAGGTCAATTGGCCGGAGTAGAAGATCCTGAACAAAAACGTAAAATTATCGGTCGTGTGTTCATCGAAGTTTTCGATGAAGAATCGCACTTAATTCAAGATGTGAAATGGTTGGCACAAGGAACGATTTATCCAGATATTATTGAGTCTGTATCTGTCAACGGGCCGTCAGCAACCATCAAATCGCATCATAATGTTGGTGGTTTACCAGATTTTATGAAACTTAAGGTAGTAGAGCCGCTTAAAACTTTGTTTAAAGACGAAGTAAGAAGAGTAGGTAAGGCTTTAGGTTTGGAAACTTTCATTTTAGGCCGACACCCTTTTCCGGGCCCTGGTTTAGGGATTCGAATTATTGGCGAAGTTACGGCAGAGAAGGTAGCGATTTTGCAGGATGCAGATAAGATTTATATTGACAATTTGAAAGAAGCAGGCCTATATGATCAGGTTTGGCAGGCTGGTGCAATTTTTCTTCCTGTGAGATCTGTAGGTGTAATGGGCGATGAGCGTACTTACGAAAATGTAATTGCCTTAAGAGCCGTTGAATCGCTTGATGGCATGACTGCAGACTGGTGCCATTTGCCATATCCTGTGCTAGCTAAGATTTCGAATGAAATTATTAATAAGGTTAAAGGAATTAACAGGGTAGTTTATGATATTAGTTCAAAGCCACCTGCAACCATTGAATGGGAATAATATTAGTTCAGCGTATTGAGTCCTAATTCGGGACTCAATTTAAAGAATAATAGGATTATGCTGGCAGATTAAACATTTGCCAGCATATTTTGTTAAAATACACATATGAATTTAAAAGGGAATTATTGGTTTTTTATCTTTTTTGCTTTGCTTTTTGCGGCCTGTTCTCCAAAAGTAAGAACATCGAAAAAAGATACTGCTAAAGAAAAAGAGAAGGAAAAGCCGGAAGAGAAAAAAACAACCAAAAAGTTTACGCAGGCAAATGTTTCCCTATTAGTTCCTTTTAAATTGGATGAACTGAATTTAAAAACGGCAAACAAAGCTGATATTGAGAAGTTTGCGATGCCTATTGATTATTATCAGGGCTTTAAACTCGGGTTAGATTCTGCAGCGGCATCGGGATTAAACTTCAAACTTAACGTTTTCGATACTCAGGATGACAATGCCCACATTGCGCTTCTTTATAAAAACGAACGTTTTAAGCAGAGTAACTTAATTATTGGCCCTGTTTTTCCTGCCGGATTAAAATATATTTCCAATTACTCAAAAGAAAATAATGCTACCATTGTATCACCACTTGCAGCAACCAATCCGGCAGAATTTAATAATCCCAATTTGGTATCCATTGTAAATAATATAGAATTACATGGTCAACGAATTGCAACTTATATTTCAAAAAACTTTAATCCATCCACTACGATTGTAGTGATCATCAATCCGAAGAAAACAGATGATGAAGCTTTCGCTGCTCCCGTTAGGGATTATTTAAAAGCTAGTGGTAAATTTTTAGTTCAGGAATATGCATCAGCGTATACATTTGAAACTAAAATGCAAAAAGGCAAACATTATGCAGTGATCATTACTTCTGCCGATCGTGCATTCGTTTTGCCAACAATTGATAAACTTTATAAGCTTAAAAATCTGGCTTCAGGAGGCTATGTGATTAACTTATTTGGACACCCGAATTGGGTAAAACAAAATTATCCTACTGATAAGATTCAAGCTTTAAATACCATCATCAGTTCATCTTATAAAATAGATTATAAAAACACTGCAGTAGTTAGTTTTATTAAAAAATACCGCTACAGATATGGCTTTGAGCCTGGCGAATATGCCTTTAAAGGTTTTGATGTAGGTTACTATTTCGGGAAACTATTAAGCAATCACGGTGACGACTATCGTGAATACCTTACAAAAGACAAATACAAAGGCTTGCATAACACATTTTCTTTCATTTATGATGAAAAATTAGGCTACATTAACACCAGTTTAATGCTTTTGAAATATAAAAACTTTGCATTAGAAATTGTAGACTAGTCGACCATTCGTTTATGAAAGCCATTCACCAGCTGAGAGCCTTTGAGCAAATTTTAAATAGTTATGATGGAACTTTGCCTTTGCATCGTTTCTTACCTACCTATTTTAAACAAAATAAGCAGATGGGTTCATCCGATAGGAGATGGGCAACCCGACACCTTTATAGTTTTTTTAGATTAGGTAATGCTTTAAGAATCCTGAATAACGAGGAGCGTTTATGTATTGCCGATTTTCTATGTCATGAAACGCTAAGTCCGGTTGTTGCGCACAAATTTCCGGATTGGGATAACCAAATTTTACTTCCGCTACCAGAAAAGATAGGTTTTATAAAAACGTTATATCCTGATTTTAATCTGGAGGATGTTTATCCATTTCATCTGCATTTGTCGGAAGAAGTAAATAAAATTGAATTCTTGACTTCATTTTTTAAACAGCCTGACCTTTTTATTCGTGTTGGTGCCACAGCACAGCAGGAAATTTTAGCCAGGCTGCAAAAGGCAGAAATTCAGGCGGAAGTAATAAATGAAACCGCATTATCTTTGCCAAACGGAACGAAACTCGAAACAGTTCTAGCGGAAGGAAGTTACCAGGTTCAGGACCTTTCATCACAGTATACAGGTAATTACTTTAAGCCAAATAAATGGGATAAATGGTGGGATTGTTGCGCCGCATCTGGTGGAAAAACTTTGCTTCTATATAGTTTGGAGCCCGTAATTGAATTATTAGTAACTGACTTGCGGGAAAGCATTCTCCAAAATCTGGATGAAAGATTTCGCCTGGCTGGAATTAAAAAGTATCATAAAAAGGAACTGGATCTTTTGAAAAACAACGATCAGATTCTTCATCATTATCAATTTGATGGAATTATTTTAGATGCGCCTTGTACAGGTTCAGGAACCTGGGGAAGGACACCTGAAGTGTTGACATTTTTTGAAGAACGCAAAATTAATCAGTTTGCTACGATCCAAAAAGGAATTGTACAGAACATTGTAAAGTATCTGAAACCTGGAAAGCCACTTATTTATATTACCTGCTCCGCATTTAAGGAGGAGAACGAAAATATGGTGAATTATATGCTGGATAATTTGCCTCTCCAATTAGAGAAAATGGAATTGATTAAAGGTTATGAGCATCATGCCGATACCATGTTTGTTGCCAGGTTAATTAAAAAATGATCTCAGTGAGTAAAGATTGCTTTCCCGAAAGGTCGGGACATGCTGTCGTGCGTCCTCAGTAGTGACGAAGGGTGTATTGTGCTAGTAAGAAAGAGATTAAATCTTAATTCAATTACGTGTGTCTTATTAACTCCCGAAGAATAGTGGAAGGTAAATACAATCTCAGCCTAACTCAAAATATTCTTTGTTGTAGTAGCTAGATATTTTCGAGCCATTCCTTCATGTTTCTTTTAAGGTATTTCACTGCCTCAATCAAAATTGCAATGGCTCCAATAATTACAGTATATTCTTCAAAGCTTTTCATTTTTGGTTAGCTTGATATTAAGATCAATATAACCAATTTTTGTTACAACACCAGCAGATTGACAAAGTTTTAAAGGACTAAGCGCAGGCGAATCTTCACCATTCTAATACAAGAAGGTAATTATCATTAAGATTATAAGCAAGATTTAAAGCCCTGTATTATTGCGGAATAGCTTAATGGCAATGGCTAACAAAATTACACCAAATGCTTTTCGCAGAATGTTCAAACCTGTTTTACCAAATAGTCGCTCTAAGCGCTCGGTGTTTTTTAGTACGAAATAAACGAAGAGCATATTTAGTATAATTCCAACCAGGATATTTTGTGTTTGATATTCAGTTTTCAGAGAGAGTAGTGTTGTCATGGTGCCCGCACCAGCTATTAAAGGGAAAGCCAAAGGTACAATTGATACGGTTTCAGGCGCTTCTTCTTTAAAAATAGTAAGTCCAAGAACCATTTCCATCGCAATACAAAATATGACGATAGAACCTGCAATCGCGAAAGATTCAACATCCAGACCAATAACTTTAAGCAATGATTCACCTAAAAAAAGAAATAAAATCATTAATCCTGTGGCAACAATTGATGCTTTTTCAGACTCAATATGGCCAGCCTTCTTTCTCAGTTGAATAACAACCGGAATAGAACCTAAAATATCGATGATAGCAAAGATAACCATCGTAGTGGTGAGGATCTGATTTAAATCGAATTTCATAAAATCGAAGTTCATATGGCGCAATTTTGATCAAAGGTAGCGGAATTTGTGCTAAAACTTTACTTACCTTAATTTTTCTTAGAAATAGAATTGAGTTCGTAAGGTGAATACGTTATCTTTTCTATCATCCGTATAACCAGATATTGCGGTAGACTCATTTTTAATGATGTCATAATAAAGCACTGCTTTAAAATGTGGATTAAAATGGTGTAAAAAGCCAAAGCCAAAAGTATCAAATCGAACATCAGCTGCTGATAACCCTCTTGCTGAAGAAATATCCATGCCCTTTACTTTTGAATTAGGATCATACCAATCATATTTTAAAATGATCTGATTGTCTGTACTGTTTAATGTTTGAACAAATGTAAAATAGGCACCATTAAAATTTCGGGTGTAGTATGGCAGTAGATCAGACTTGTCATCTAACGGATATGAGCCTGGAGTGGTTGATGTGGTAGATGTTCCGGTTTGAAGTCCGGATATGACCTCTGCCCGAAGTTCTGATTTCCAGCTTTTAGTTGCAGTAGCCAATTGGATATCTGCACCGTAATATCTTCGTGGTGCTACAGTATTTAAGGTGTTGGCAGAAGAATCTTTAACCATTTGCCATAGATTATTGCTACGTTCCATTTTATAGCTTACTGGTAAGCGATGGTTGAGTCCACCTTGTAAGGTGCTGATTCCTCCTGCAACTGAAAGCCCTAAATTTTTAAAGGTATAGTTTTTATGACTTAAGCGGGCGATCACATCCTTGCTGTTGTCAAATTCTGCAGGCCCTGCTAATCCCTGACCATTATATACCCCAAGATCCAACACTACATTTTTGAGTCTGGCATTTTTCCATCGTGGATTAAAAGTAAATGTTACACCTAAATCCCGCTCGGTCTTCATTAAAATTTGCGACATACGTCCGCGTTCGGGTGCTTCTCTCCCCGCTGAAGAGAGTTGTAATTCGTTCCCGAATGGCCTGCCGGATAACCCTAGTGTTACATGAATTAATTTCCATTTATTTTCATAATAGCGGCCCCAGAAATCTCTCACATTTACACCTTGTTCAGTGCCATCAAACTGAAGTACAAAATAGGTGGAAGGATTATTATTGTCATCCAATAACATATAATCAGCACGTAACCGCCCACGTCTTAACCTAAAGCGGTTGTTGGTATATTCTCCAAAATTCCCTCCCTGATATTCTGCCTGTGTACCGTTTGATTGGGCCACTTGAAATTGGGGCTGGAGGTAACCACTAAAGGATAGTGATCCATACTTTTTTGAAATAATTAATAAATGGTTTACCGTGGTAGAATCCATTATATCATTAATGGTACGTTGGGCATAAGTTTGAAAGGAAAATAACAGCAAAAGCACAAGTATTGCATAATGCTTGTTTTGAAGTGGAACCATTGTAATGTATCTGATTTTTTTGCAAAGTTAATTTATTAACAATTATTTAACACAAAAAAAATCCCCGACTTTTGGTCGGGGATTTGAACTCATATTTTGTTTTGGTTATAAACCAGGTTTTGGAGGATCAACAGGTTTAACCACTTTTCCTTTATTTCTTAATACAGAATTATTCTTTCCGTAGAAGAAATAGATGGCCGTACCTAAAGCCATCCAGATGGCTAACCTGATCCATGCCTCAATTGGTAATGACGACATTAAATAAACGCAAACGATTACACCCATAATTGGCACGAAAGGAACCAATGGTGTTCTGAAAGGTCTAGGTCTGTCAGGATCGGTTTTACGTAATAATAAAACACCGATACAAACCAGGGAGAATGCAAATAATGTACCTATTGATACCATGTGACCTAAATCTGTTACCGGAACAAATCCAGCGAAGATGCTTACGAACACCATGAAAAATAAGTTTGTTTTAAAAGGTGTTCTGAATTTTGAGTGGATGTTGCTGAAAAACTTAGGCAATAACCCATCTTTAGACATGGTATAAAATACCCGGGATTGTCCCATTAACATCACCAATATAACAGATGTATAACCCGCTAGAATGGCAATAATTAACCCCATTTGTAACCAGCTATATCCAGTTACTTTAAATGCTGTTGCAGCTGGGGAAGCATCACCTTTAAATACACTATAAGGCACTAAACCCGTCATTACGTGAGCGAACAAAACGTAAAGTATAGTACACACCACTAATGAACCTAAAATACCGATTGGCATTCCTTTTTGTGGGTTTTTAGCTTCCTGAGCAGCAGTAGAAACTGCATCAAAACCAATAAAAGCAAAGAATACCAATGCTGCACCTGCTGCAATTCCAGAAATACCAAATTCACCTTTTACACCTGTGTTTTCAGGGATATAAGGTGTATGGTTAGCAGGATTGATGAATTTCCATCCAAGCGCAATGAAAACGATCACTACAGTAACTTTTACAATTACCAGAATATTATTAAGGCTTGCAGATTCTTTGGTGCCTCGTATTAACATTAAAGAGAGTAATGAAACAATTACGACCGCTGGAAAGTTTATTCCTCCACCATCAACTTCTGCGAATGATTTGGTTAAATAGAGTGGCATTTCGAGGCCAAATTCATGAAGTAACTTATTAAAGTATCCAGACCATGAAACACCTACTGTTGCAGCACCTAAAGCATATTCTAATACTAAATCCCATCCAATTACCCAGGCCATAAACTCACCCATAGTAGCATATGAATAGGTGTAGGCACTTCCGGCAACCGGAATCATAGATGCAAATTCTGCATAGCATAAACCAGCAAATGCGCAACCTACGGCAGCCAGTACAAATGATAAGGTTACTGCAGGGCCAGCGTGATCTGCTGCTGCGATACCAGTTAAAGAAAATAAACCTGCCCCAATAATTGCTCCAATACCCAGAGCGACAAGACTCGTACTGCTCAGCGTACGTTTGAGTGTGCCCTCGCCACTTTCAGCAGACTCTGCTATCAGCACATCAATAGGCTTTTTTAGATTCATAAGTTGTTTAGTCTTTTATGTTTGTTGATTTTATGATAATAAGCGGTAAACCTAAATAAAAATTACCAAAAAGTAAAAGGGATTGTGTTAAAATCCCCTTCCTTGCTATTTTATATCTATGTTTTTACAACTACCGACTTAAAGTGTCGGTAACATTTGTTAAAGTATCTGTAATTGTGTTGCCGTTGCGATCTGTTTTTTGCTGAATCTTAATTTCTTTGCGAACTTCTAGCTGATGTTCTGTATTAATGGCCTTAACTGCGATATATGGTGCAATAACAAGGGATACAATAGACATTAATTTGATTAAAATATTCATTGAAGGTCCTGAAGTGTCTTTAAAAGGATCGCCGACAGTATCACCAGTTACAGAAGCTTTATGTGGCTCTGATTTTTTATAGAACATTTCTCCATTAATCATTACACCTTGTTCGAAAGATTTTTTAGCATTATCCCAGGCACCGCCAGCATTGCTTTGGAAAATACCCATTAAAACACCTGTTACAGTAACTCCGGCTAATAATCCTCCTAAAACTTCAGGACCAAAAGTAAAACCGACAATAATAGGTGTAATAAGCGCAATTGCACCCGGCATCATCATTTCACGAATGGAAGCTTTGGTAGATATGGCAACGCATTTATCGTATTCTGGTTTGGCTTTATATTCCATAATTCCAGGAATCTCGCGAAACTGACGACGCACTTCCTGCACCATATCCATCGCTGCCTTACCCACCGCCTGAATACAAAGTGCCGAAAAAATAAATGGAATCATTCCGCCAACAAATAATCCAGCCAGTACTGGGGCTTTATAAATATCAATCGCTGTAATTCCGGCAATGCCAACAAAGGCGGCAAATAAAGCTAATGATGTTAATGCTGCAGATGCAATGGCAAAGCCCTTACCTGTTGCAGCCGTGGTATTACCTACCGCATCAAGATTATCAGTACGTTCTCTCACCTCTGGCGGAAGTTGACTCATCTCTGCTATTCCGCCGGCATTATCCGCAATCGGTCCAAATGCATCGATTGCCAGTTGCATCGCTGTGGTGGCCATCATACCTGCAGCCGCAATAGCAACGCCATATAATCCGGCAAAATGATAGGATGCCATAATTCCACCTGCCAAAACCAAAATCGGAATAACAGTTGATTTCATTCCTACAGATAAACCTGCAATAATATTAGTGGCATGGCCGGTAGAGGATTGTTGGATAATTGAATTTACAGGACCTTTTCCCATCGCGGTAAAATATTCAGTTACTATGCTCATAATGGTGCCTACTACTAAACCAACAATAATGGCATAGAAAACATTAATGCTGGTAAATGAATATCCGCGAAGGCTTAACGTTTCTGGTAGCATCCATTTCACAATAAAGAAAGATGCTACGGCTGTAATGATAATGGATGACCAGTTACCGAGGTTCAGTGCGGTTTGTACATTAGATTTTTCATCTTTAATGGTCACAAACCAGGTGCCTATAATGGAAAATATAATACCTAATCCACAAATCACCATGGGAAGCAGAATGGGAGACATGCCACCAAATTGATCTATAACCGTGATTTCCTGACCTAAAACCATTGTTGCCAGAATGGTAGCCACATATGATCCGAATAAATCGGCACCCATGCCCGCCACGTCTCCTACATTATCACCCACATTATCGGCAATGGTAGCCGGGTTGCGAACATCATCTTCGGGTATTCCAGCTTCAACCTTTCCAACCAGATCTGCGCCAACATCTGCGGCTTTGGTATAAATCCCCCCACCTACACGTGCGAATAAAGCGATGGATTCTGCACCTAACGAAAAACCGGTTAAAACTTCAATGGCTGTTCTCATCTCCACACTATTGGCACTGGTTACATGGAACAATTGAAGAAATACAATAAATAAGCCACCCAGGCCTAACACGGCTAATCCGGCAACGCCCAAGCCCATTACCGTTCCGCCCGTAAACGAAACCTTAAGTGCCTGCTTTAAACTGGTTCTTGCCGCTTGAGTTGTTCTTACATTGGCCTTAGTTGCCGATTTCATTCCGATATAGCCTGCAGTTGCCGAAAATACAGCACCAATAATAAAAGAGATGGAGATGATCCAGCTGGAATGCATTGGAACACCATTAATCTCAGTTATGGTTCCTGAATATGCCAGCAGTGCTGCTGTAAAAACAGCGAAGATGCTTAACACCCGCCATTCTGCTTTAAGAAAAGCCATTGCACCATCGGCAATGTAGCCGGCAAGTTCCTGCATGTTTTTATCACCTGCATCCTGTTTATTTACCCAGGCACTTTTAATCATCATCACAATTATTCCAACAAGGCCCAATGCCGGAATGCAGTAGATTAAATTTTCTTGAAAAAAAATCATAATTAATATTTGGTTAGTGGTTTACAGCAATCAGTTTTCTAACGTTACGCTCATCCGTAACAAACACTGATCTTAGATTTGGTTATTAATTAGCAATATAATAATTTATTTTAGGGATTAACTATTAAATAAAGCCAGCAACATATTTTATAATGCGATTAAAATGATACATGTGAACAAGTTAGTTTTTCTTTTTTTTAAATAATTTAGCCACAAACTAAAGCTAAACACCAAACAACTAAAATGGAAAAACTACATGAAGCAAAGGCTTCTAAAAGAAAACTAGGTCTTTTTGATGCGGCTATGCTGGTAATGGGTTCAATGATCGGTAGTGGTATTTTTATTGTGAGTGCCGATATTATGAGAAATTTAGGCTCAGGTTACTGGTTAGTTGTAGTGTGGGTAATCACTGCTGTAATGACAATAGCGGCTGCTATTTCTTATGGTGAACTTTCTGCTATGTTTCCAAAGGCAGGTGGGCAATACACCTATCTAAAAGAGATTTTTGGTAAAATGATGGGATTTCTTTATGGTTGGGGGCTTTTTACAGTCATTCAAACTGGTACGATCGCAGCTGTTGCAGTGGCTTTTGGTAAGTTTACTGCCTATTTAATACCAGCTTTAAATGATGCAGCACCGATTTTTCAAAGTGGGGGTTATAAAATAACCTGGATACAAATTTTGGCTATTGCAGTTATTCTTCTGCTCACTTATATTAACACAAAAGGTGTTGAGAGTGGTAAAGTGTTACAGAATATTTTTACGGGATCTAAAATTGTCGCTTTAATTGGTTTAATCATATTAGGGTTTTTCTTAGTGAAAAATAGTTTTTGGGCTGATAATATGAAATTTGGCTGGGATGCTTTCAATAATCTCAAGACTGATTCAAGTGGAAATTTCATGAAAACCGGTTGGGAATCTATTTCCGGAATGACCATCATGGGTGGAATTGCTGCTGCAATGGTTGGTTCGGTATTTTCTAGTGTAGCCTGGGAAAATGTAACTTTTGTTTCGGGAGAGATTGAAAACCCTAAAAAAAATGTGGTTCGATCGATGGTTTTAGGCACTTCAGCAGTGATGATATTGTATTTATTGGTCAATTTTGTTTACCTCAACACTTTAGGTAGAGATAGCATTGCTTTTGCACCGAACGATAGAGTTGCTGTAGTGGCTTCTGCGCAAATATTTGGCAACGGAGCAGGTACCATAATAATGGCTGTTTTGGTGATGATTTCTACTTTTGGCTGCGTAAACGGACTCGTAATGGCGGGTGCAAGGGTTTTTCAAACCATGGCACAGGATGGGATGTTCTTTAAAGCGGCTATTAAAAATAATAAAAATGGTGTTCCTGAAAGATCACTTTGGATGCAGGGAATTTGGGCATCTTTATTATGTTTAAGTGGTCAGTATGGCAATCTTTTAGATATGATTTCTTTTGTAATTGTATTATTTTATATGATTACGGTATTTGGTGTGATTTATTTAAGGTTTAAAAAGCCTGATTTGAAAAGGCCTTACAAAACCTGGCTTTATCCGGTTACGCCAATCATTTACCTGTTGATCGGTGCAGCATTTTGCATCTTGCTTCTTATTTATAAACAGCAATACACCTGGCCTGGTCTCATCATTGTTTTACTGGGCGTTCCTGTTTACTTTTTAATCAACCGAAAGGATGCGAAGCTTTAACTGCGAAAATTTAGAAAAGTATTTTAGATGATATGATCATCTGTGAATTAATTCGGAAATTTATATCACTTTTATAATAGGTAGCATAAGCAAATGCTATCCATTCTTTTTAAATTCATGTTGATGACGTTCCTCCATTCAGATTTTCTTCAGCCCGATCATGCAAATTTGTATGCCATTTAAGGTATATACATGCCGTGTTGGTGTCTGTTTTTTGAACATTTTCTCTACAATATTGTAAGTGTTTAAATTCAAATGGCATAATTTTTAAACATATTATTGCCGCTGATAATTCATTTTTAATAGTTGCAAAGGCCTTTTTTACTCCTTTTTAGTGTTTTTGTATCGCTATGTTACTTATTAACAACTGATCAAGTATTAAGTTGGCCTGATATTTGGATTTACGTCGAACTTAGTAGTTCTCGGCTGCTTTAACCAAATTTATAAACGCTAAATCCAAATGATATGGCTTTCAAAGCTAAATTGAATTTCTCTGACCAATTGTATACCATACAATTTCGTACTCATACATTTACTTTAAATCTTCCTTTACAGGCTAAGAAGAAGTCTCTTCCAGCGATTAGGTATTTATAAATTTTGCAGTATAGATTTAAGGATTAAGTTTTTTAAATCAACTGTACCATTTAAAAGATTATGGTTTCAATATCTTATTAACCATGATTTTCTAATTAATCGGCCAGCCGTATAATTCATCTAACCATAACCAACCTTAAATGAAAATCTTATCTTTTAGTTCTAAAATAGGGTATGCCGTTATTTTCACCTTTCTCATCAATTGTTTTTTGGGCTGTAGTGGAAATCAAGCTCAAGATCAAAAAAAAGGGGGTAGACTTCAGCCTGTAAATGATCATAAAGTCAGCACTACACATTTATTTCTCACTTACATTGATTCGCTGGCAAAACTTCCATTAGCTCAGTTTAATGAAGCGCATATTCAATCATTAAATAAAACATTCTCTTCGAAGCTTATGGTTGAAATTTATAATGATGAAAAAAATGATGCGGAAAAAAGCATTGTGGTACAATACTACAAGAATGAAGAGAAAGTGAGTATGGTAAAGGCAGGTGTGATATGCCTTATACCTGAGTCGATCTCAGATTCTTTACCCGTTGCTGATTTTGCAAGCTATTTTGGAAGTATTAAAGAAGAAAAGCCCTTGATTGGTATAACGGCGCAACCCCTCCCCGTAAAGATTAAAGTCTCGGAAAGTACAACCATTAAACTGACTTTTAATAGCCATGAGAAATTAGACCAGGCTCATGTGATTATGGTGGAGGTTTTAAAATATAACTAGCTATAGATGAATACGCTTTTAAAGATAAAGGAATTTGATGCACATGGTGGCCCTGTAAACGTAAAGATGGGTGGCGATGGACATTCACAAACATCTACAACTGTTGGTAGGTTTGTGATTAAAAGTATCGAGAAACATGTTAGCTATGGTAAATATGCTGCATGGTCTGGTATAGCCTGGGGAACTGAAGTTAAAATTACTGGAGATATTGTAATGGTTAAGTACAATGGAGTCTGGAAAAAATTAACAGATGTGAACGCACAATGGGGGCAATATAAAAATGACCAGAAAGGCGTTACCAATGCAGTACTTAAATATCAACGTGAGCTCTACCCAAATTCTCCCATCCCTACGAAATGGCTGTTTAATGATTTTGGTCATGTATCTGTTAAATATTTCAAGGACGTTAACCTTGATCGTAAAATGAATGGTAAGGAATATGTAATGGGCGATTTCATTCATACAACACCTACAGATGAAGCTGCAACAGCAAGGAGAAAAATATTTCAGTTGGGAGAATCACATGGCTGTATTCATGTTAAACCGAATGATATAGATACCATGATCGGCAATGGTTATTTAAAGAAAGGGAATACCGTAGAGGTTCATCCGTATACAAAGAAAGCGATAGATTCTTCGCTCAAGCGAAATGCGGCAGGCTTACCCTTTGAAGTACATTTTTATCCTGGCCTGTATAAAATTGCCATCTATAAATCAATATAAATTAATCTGCTTACCCACAATAAATCAATATTATGGAAAACAAACTTATAGTAGAAATCAACATAGAAGATACACCAATAGCCCATTTTTCATCATTTAATCTGACACAGGCCTTTAATCAGCACCATTACTTTGAGCTGCACTTTAACCACGACCAATTAGGAACTCCGGGCTTAATCAATTTAGATGACAGCCGGGATTTTGTTGGAAAAACCTTAACTGCATCTTTTGGCCATTCGCCAGAACAAATGCAACATTTTTCTGGTCTGGTTACCAAGGTAGAACTTTCGCAAAGCCATGGTTACCATGGGGTGTTGATTGTAAGTGGTTACAGCCCGACTATTTTAATAGATCGTGGTCAGGATTTAGGATCTTACCTGGATAAAGATTTAGACGATATTGTAAAACTGGCCACAAAAGATACACCGGTAAATGATTTAAAAATTGTTGCCAATGCCAGCCGCCAGTCAAGTATAGATTACCTGATTCAATATAAAGAAAGCGACTGGGAATTTATGAACCGCTTATCAGGAGAGTACCATGAATGGTTGTATTATGATGGCTTGCAGCTGAATTTCGGAAAGCCGGATGAGCAAAAAGATGTATCCTTATTTTACGGACGCGATGTACATAACCTGCAATATGCTATGGAGGTGGCTCCTATTAAAAACAAGCGTTTTGCCTATAATCCTAAACAGGATGAAATGTTGCACAGCGAAAGTAGTGGCAAGGCCGATGGCCATCCAGATCTGGCTCACGCGATCAAAGCTTCGAACAACATGTTCAGCAAAACCTTTAATCAACCCTCGCTGATCAGGGTAGATAATGGTAGCGACATTAAGAGTCATGTAGAAAATGAGGAAAAGGCACACATCAGTGAACTGTTAAAAGTAAATGGCAGTGGCGATAATACGCAACTGGGTATTGGTACTATTGCAGAAATTACGATGAGCATCAGGCAGGAAATTACTTTTGCAACGGAAAGCCTGGGTAAGTTTTTAATCACGAGTATTAACCATACGCTTGACGGGACCGGAAAATACAGCAATACTTTTGAAGGTTTGGTTTCTACCACAGAGCGTTTACTGGTTAAGAATTATGATAAACCAAGTCCGGATATGCAACTGGCAGATGTACTGGATAATGATGATCCGCAAGGGCAGGGCCGGATTAAGGTGCGGTTTAAGTGGGAATGCCAAACTAATGATCCTACAGAATGGTTAAGGGTAGTGAGCCCGAATGCGGGTAGTGGGGATACCGGTAAAAACCGTGGTTTTCATGTGATTCCGGAAAAAGGTGATCAGGTGGTGATTGCTTTCGAAGAAGGTAACGTTGCCCGGCCAGTGGTGATTGGTAGTGTGTACCATGGGAAGAGTGGCGATAGCAAGGGATTTAAAAATAGTAACACTAAAGGGTTAACCTCCAGAAAGGGAAGTGCGTTAACTTTTGATGATTTAAACCATGCACTGAACCTGGGTACAAACGGTGCTAATTTTGTTAAGGTTGAAAACGGTCCGGGACAAATTACGGCAGAATCTGCTGAAACAATTGTAATCCGGACGGGGGATAGCAGCATCACCTTAAAAAAAGACGGAACAATTGATATTGTCGGAAAAATTATTAATATTCAGGGTACGGATGCGATTAATGCTAATGCAGGTAAAATGCCAGGCACAGCGGTAAATATTGGTACAGTTGGGACAACTGCGGTAAACGTTGGTAGTAAAACTTATAATTTGGAATCGCAGGGAACTATTGTCGTTTGCTCGGATGCCACTATTTCACAAACTTCAGGAGGTGTACAAACAATAACAGGTAGTCAAGTAGATATAAATTAATTATGAGTAGTAGATTTAAATTTTTTGATGAAGAAAATACTAAGGACAGTGTTCAAAGTTCTAAATTTATTTTGACATATCCACTAGGTAAATTACGTTATAACATTCTTGTATCTCAGAATCTTAATGTCAATGGCAGAAATTTTGTGAATAGTAGAACTCATATCATATGGTCTTTGATAGTCGAAGATGTAACTTCTGAGAATATAATCGTAGCTATAAAAACAGAGCAAAATAAAGTTTTGAACACAACTCCCGATAGTACCGATCTTTTAAATTTCAGTTTGATTTTCAATATTCCTTTAGAGTATATACGTCTCAAATTGAATAAATATGGTGGTATAGAGGATATTATGAACCAAAATGAAATATTCGATAAATGGAGACAGTTAAAAAAGAATGAGCTATTAAAATATCGCGATGATATGAGTATGAAAGGGATATTTACAGCAGGAGATTTAGAATTTTCCTCCTCATTAAAAGTATTACAGCAAAATATTCTTTATACACTCTTCTTTAATGATGTTTATAACAAAGAAATAGAAAATAATATTTCCAATAAACATACATTTAAAACTAACTCAAAACTTTTTCAAGGTAATTTTATAGATTTTAATCATTCTCAATCAATAAATAAGAATGATGATAAAATAAATGTAAATGATAGTTTTCTGCAAAAAATGACTGACTTTTCAAATCTTAAAAAACTATATGAAAAAGACTATAAGGTAATTACTGGCGACAATTTTTCTTATAGTTATGGTTGTAATGCAACATCTATTTATGAAGCTAAAGAGGGATATTTAGAAAAGACTACCGCAAGAATGGAGGAAAAAGCTAATAATGCTTTGTTTCATATTTTACAATATCAAATTGAATTAATTAAATAGGATTATTATGGCTCAAAGATATGTTCCAAATGAAGTTTTTTTAGTATGTACGGATGGGATGAAAAAATCTCAGATGCTCGTAAAAAGTCAGAGTACGATAAAAATAGCCAATGGGAAACTTGCAGCGACAATTAATGATCGTTTTAGCGGTAATTTCTTTTGTGCTAAAATGGTTATTGCTGGTGCAATTATTGGAGCAATAATAGCAGCAGTTGTTATTGCTGCTACAATTTTAAGTGGTGGGGCAGTTGGAGTCGGATTAGCCATGGCTATTGGTGCTGGTGCTGCTGCTGGCGGAGCTGTTGCAGGTGCCGGAGCAGCGTTGACACCTAGTATTTGTTCCTTGTTAACTAGTGGAAGTGATTGGATGCCGGTTCATCCGAAAGTTAAATTAGAAAATCAAAAGGCTTTAATTGAGCAATCGAAAATCACGTGTTTATTAGGCGGTAATGTTATGATTTTTTATTCCGAAGCAGCAGCTGATGAATTTACGGACTTAAAGGTAGCTTCAACTTTAACCCATGTTGGTGGCATAATACTTGGCTCAGCATTATTAAGTGCAGGTGTAGCAACAGTATTTACCGCCGGTTCGTCGTTCTTTGCTAATATAAAAATGATAAATGGAACATTCGGTACGAAGGGAGCATTTATCTATGCTGGCGAGGGCGCAGCTTGGCTATTGTCAGGCTATGGAGCCAGTCAGGGATTTGATTGGGTAAAAGGGGAAGTTTATCAAGGCGTACAGGATAATAGTTCATATCCTATGGCAGATTATGCCGATGGTAAGACGTTAGAAAATGCCGATAAGCTTACTCAATCTGACGAGCCTTTTTTTGATGTTCCGAATGCAGCAGGAGAGACGGACTACGTTGCAGATGCTTCGGATATTCTCATAAAAGATCATGATCCAAATATTTCAAATTATTATGATTTGGAATATGAAAGAAGAACTGGAATACATACAAACCCAGATGGTAGTGTTATAGAAGAAACAGAATTGGATAGATCAACAAATCGTAATCCTAATTCAATACAAGAAAGAAATCCAGCTCGCACTTCAACTTCCAATGTACAGCATCAAGGTGATGCTTCGGGTAGTTACTATAACACAGAAAGATATGATTTAGAAGAAGGTAGCCAGTTGGATAGAACCAATTTATCTCAAGCCAGAAGTAAAGGATTAACATCATTGAAAAACGCCTTACCGTCACCTTTAGAACTTGGTATAGAAGCATACAATATATTAACTAATATGTTACTTACAATACCTATTAAGGATTTTGAAGCTTCTTTAGAAGGTGAGGCAGCTGCAAGAAATTCAATAAACGTTATTGAAACTGATATTTGATTATGATAAAGATACTTATTATATTGATAATTTTGCTTTGGGTATTAATAGATTTGTTCTCACTTTTTACAGTAACCAAAAGTTTAAAAACTCAATTATTATTTGGTAGAATAATATGTATAAAAAAAAATACTGGATATCATAAATCCACACTTCATTTAAAGGTTCAATGTTCAGAAAATAAAGTTATTGAAACAACTTCTTCCTTTAAGCCAAATCTGCGATGGTGGATGCAAAACATACCTAAACCAGGAGATATTATTTACTTCCACATAATGGAAAAGCCTTACACAAAGGATAATGACGACAAGAATATTGTGGCATTTAACGTAACAAATCATAAACCAAATGTAGGAAAACTACGCTGGGATTTATTTGCATATCATACCTCAACAAGAACGATCATATTTTTTACAATACTATTTTTATGTTTATTTATCGTTTTAAAATTTACCCCTTATGCGATTTATCTCCCTAAAGAGTTTTATTTTTTCCTAATCCTCAGACTAACAATTGAAGTTCTAATCATATGACATCTATGAAAATCAAAGTAATTATTGGCTCTTTATGTATTGTTTTAGCAGTATTTATCATAATGGTTATATCCAGAAAAAGCCTTAGTACAAATATGGAAGAATATCAAATTGTAAATGGGAAGATACAATATGATAGAGGTATTAAGTTACTTGACTCTGACTTAGAAAGCGCTAAAAGAGAATTAGAAACTTCTTATGGTTTAGGTTTTTACAAGGCGGTGGCACCACTTGGTAGTTATTATCTAAAGAAAGGAGAGCTAAACAACGCAGAGAAATACCTACAAAAGGCAGTAGATTCAATTCATTTATATAATCAAAAAAATCAAAGGATAATTTATAATGAACTTGGTATTGTTCTGGCAAAACGAAATAATATAAATGGTGCTAAAATATTCTGGCAAAAAGCAGCCATATTGGGAAGTAAGGATGCAAAAGCTAATCTTAAGTAAATGTTAAACTCTGGGGTGTAAAACAAATGGTATTTTATTTACATTATGTCAAAAGACGAGTTTAATGAGAGGTTTGAAAAGAAATAATAGTTTCTCAGTCTGTAGATGAATAAGCAAATCTCACAAGCCCTTAGCTGGGCAGTAGGTGTATTAATTATATTCCCTTTAATAATTTATGGGATTAACTATCTTTTCAAAAAAAAAGATAATAATTCAAAAAGTGCGATTCCTATATATATTGATAATTGTGTAGAACTAAGTATTTTATTTCCTAATCAGCTTGATTTTAGAGATACTCAATATAAAACATCTTTATTATCTCCAGAAGAAAGTATTTACAAAATTTTTTTCAGGGAAAAATCGATAAACAAGTATCTAGAGATTACTTTTTTTAATTACCCAGATGATAAAGGACTTGCTTTTCCAACTTCTTTACGGGGCAAGAAAATAATAATAACAGTCAATAAAGATGAACTAAATAGTAATAATTATGGTTCCCCCAAAAATCCAATACCTATTTTTAAAGTAAGAGAAGACCTTCCTGATTCAATCAGTAAAACAAGGGATCCAGAGGACGGATGGAATGTTGATGTTACTGAAAATCAATTTAAATATAATGTTGAACAGTACTTAACCTACATTATGCCGAAAGAAGAGTTTAAAAAGCGGTTTGAGCAAAAGTAGAGTAGATGGAGCTTACATTCTACAAATAACCCATTCTAAATAGTTTGTAGAAATAATATAAATGAAAAATATTTTAAAGTATGTTGCAATAGGCGCATTGGGTATAGGTTTATTTTTCGATAAATATTTGGGAAGATGGATTGTAAACATGATAGACAATCCTGATACTCGGATAAACAATGGAAAGCCCTACATACAAACGTATTCAAAAAATTGTGATACCATACGTCTGAGTTAAAATTCAATTCTCAGATATTTGTCGATGTTCCAATTGAAATTGAATTGACACATGGAATCATCGACGATAATGGTGAAACAGTGGAGATAATGACTGTTGGTAAACTTTTAAAGGATAGATTAAATAATCAGATTTTAGAAGAACAATATAATAAATTCTATAAACCAATGATAGAGTATGACTTTACTGAATATAATTATGAATATATTGTAAGGAGAGTAATCGAAAAAAAAAGGCCTTAATCCTAAGTGCAAAAGCGAATTTAAAGGAAGAAGTTAAATATAACTATCAATTCATAACCCAATTTGATTTGAAAAAAATAGATTAAAAGAATTGATTATGAAAAGCAAAATTAATTTAAAGAATGTTATTACTCATAAACCATATTTTTCCTATTTTTTTATTTTAATCCTGGCTGCATCTATATTCTTTTTCTATAGTGAGTTCTTTTATGTTAAACCTTCAGGGCTTATGATCTGCTTAGCTATTGTTCTCTTAGTTTATATTTGGGGAAGTTTTTTAATTAGCAAGAATCTAGAATTAAATATTGTAGGTGATAATTTAATTATCAGCGATAGAAAAAAAACAACTTTGATTAAACTAAATGAAATTAATGGATTTTACTTTCATGATGAGGCAGCTATTAACCATTCAGATTTAACTAAAAAAGGCCTCGCTTCGTCTATAACAATATACTATAGAAATGGAAAGGTATTCGAGGCAAGTGAGTATTCAGCGCTTTTTATGGCGGAAAAGTATGATAAGGAAAAAAATGTGATGTTCAGGGCTTTTCTTAAAGCCTTATTAACCAAATTAAATTTTAAGCTAATGAGAAAGAGTAAATTTCGTGCCTTCAGTAATGCCCCTTCAAGTTGGTATGCAAATTAAAATAGCTGGAAAGTATGCAAAATCATAAATATGAAAAATTTATTTTAAGGCCAGTGACCACGCTTCCACATTATGTAAATTATATCTTAGGGTTTGTAGTTGGGGTACCCTTGTTTGTTATATATGGAGAAACAGGTTTCCGTTATTTCGGGACGTATGGGTTAATTTTTACGTTCTTTGTTTTTGGTATAATCATGCTTTTACTTATAAATTTTTTTATGACAAAAACTATAATAGTTTATTTTGATCAAGTTTTTTTATATATAGAAGAAAAGAAAAAAGAACTGAAAAAGTATAAGAAAACGGATATTTCAGGCTTTTACAGTTACGATTATGAACGGGTAGAAAAGTCGTTTATCTCTATCCAAATCAATTTAAGTAATGGGAAAAATATCAATTTAACAGATACGAGTACATCGCAAACTATAGATAAAGAAAAAGCAGAGCTCTTAAGAAGATTTTTAATTACGGCAAAAAAGGAGTTAAACTTTTCTTTAGTAACTAAAAATAGTCTGAGGTCAATTCAAAAACTGGGAGCATGCTGGTATTCCAAGTTAGAATGATTTTTTTATTAATATAGCTAAGATCGATCATCTATACTATGAAACAGGAAAACAATAAAGACTTTGAATTTAAAGAACTTATTACATTAAAGCCATTAGCCATAAATACAGTCGTATTATCGGTTGTAGCTGTTTCCTTTTGGTTATATTATTTTTTGATGGGAATAAACTTTAAGCTGTCTTTCGTGACGATTACCTTCGGAGTAATTGTTTTGGGGATTACTTTAATTCTAAAGGCTGCTTCCTCAACGATTCATATACGGTTGTTCGTTACCACCAGCTAAATGTATGCCTAATCTCACATCTCATTTCTCACCTCTCAGTCTAATTCCAGGTTTCGTTCAAAAAGCGTATTTTTGCAGCCAATGGGAACACTGGTAGATTTAGGCATAAAGGGATATAGGAATTACGGTACATATTTACGTGAGAAATATAAAGGGCAGCGTGTATTTAAAGTAATTGTAGATGGAGGTTTCACTTGCCCCAACCGAGATGGAAGCAAAGGTTTTGGTGGTTGTACCTATTGTAATGTTGATTCTTTTACACCAGAGCCTTCCAGGCAAAACCCCAAGATCAAAGATCAGCTGATTGAGGGCATGACAAGGGCCAAAACATCTTACCGTGCAGATAAGTATATAGTGTACTTTCAACCTAATACCAATACCTATGCGCCAGTACATTATTTAAAGATGATGTATGATGAGGCTTTATCTGTAAATACCGAAGATATTGTTGGTTTTTCTGTGGGTACCCGACCAGATTGTATTGATGCTGAAAAGGTGGCATTACTGGAAAGTTATGCCGATCGTTTTGATGTTGATTTGGAAATGGGAATGGAATCTATTTACGATGAAACACTCAATCAGATTAATAGAGGTTGTAGCCATGGTGAATTTGTAGCTGCGGTAGAATTATTGAAAGACAGTAAATTAGATCTATGCGTGCATACCATTTTTGGTTTTCCCTGGGAAACCAAGGAACAGATGTATGGCTATATTCATGAAATCAACCGTTTTCCGCAGATTAAGTTTGTTAAATTTCATCATTTGCATGTAGTAGAAGGTTCTATTATGGGTGCTAAATATAAAAAGGAGCCTTTTAAACTATTTACGTTAGAAGAATATACTGATTTACTTTGTGAGTTAATTCCCATGTTGCGTCCGGATATTGTTATTCAAAGATTATTTGGAATATCTGATTGGGATTTATTAATTGCACCAAACTGGGGTTTAAATAAATCTGCAATTCAAACATATATGGACAAAGAATTAGAAAGAAGAGGTATTGTGCAGGGATCTCTATATTTACCTTAATATCTAAAATTCTTAATAGTTTTTATAAAAAACCTGTGATTTTTCATGGGTTTTTTCGTTTATAGGATATTTTTTTTATTGAGATTTGGAATATATATCAAGATGCGAGTGAATTGTGTGAAAAATGACGTTTTAATTTTATTAAAAAGTACTATTAAAATGAGTCCATTTTTTATGAATTCGTATTTAATGTTGTGTAATTCTCATTGTTTTACAAAAATTTTATTTTTTTGTTAGAAAAATATCATTTTATGGTGTAGAAGATGTGATATGTTGTATTTTTATGAAAATAATTATCAAATAATTGAACTATTTATATAAACAAGCAAAACAAACTAAAAAAGATGACTAAACTTTCTCTAAAACAGTATGCGCCATTCGTGATCTTGATGATTGTCGCAATTCTAGCCTTATTTATTCCGCTTCTTCCAAATTTTGATGAAGGAAAATACAGTGGTCCGGATATGGCGTTTATTCTAATCGCTGCGGCATTGGTTTTTTTAATGACACCAGGTCTGGCATTTTTCTACGGCGGTATGGTACATAGAAAAAATGTACTATCTACTATGATTAAAAGTGTAGTAGCTGCAGGTGTAATTACTGTACTATGGATTGTTGTAGGTTTCAGCTTGGCATTTGGCGATACCATTGGTGGTTTTATTGGAAATCCATCAACCTTTTTATTCTTTAAAAATGTAAATTCTGGTGCACCACATTTACAAGGGGGATCAGACTTAACTATTCCGCTTTCCTTATTTGCGGTATTTCAATTAATGTTTGCCATCATTACACCTGGTTTGGTAGTTGGCGCAGTAGCCGAGCGGATTCGTTTTACATCATATATCTTATTCATTGTATTATTCGCCGTATTTGTTTATTCGCCATTGGCACATTGGACATGGCACCCAGAAGGTTTCTTATTAAAAATGGGTGTGTTAGACTTTGCTGGTGGAACGGTAGTGCATATCTCTGCGGGTATGGCGGCTTTGGCCGGAGCCTTGGTTTTGAAACGTAGAAAATCGCACATGGAGCATAAAGAAGTTCCACCTGCAAATATTCCATATGTATTAATTGGTACAGGTTTACTATGGTTTGGTTGGTTCGGTTTTAATGCAGGTTCTGCATTGGGGGCAAGTAGTTTAGCCGTTTCTGCTTTCTTAACCACCAATACTGCTGCTGGTGCTGCTGGTTTATCATGGATGTTTTTTGATGTAGCAAGAGGTAAAAAACCTTCAGTTTTAGGTTTCTGTATTGGTGCAGTAGTTGGTTTAGTTGCCATTACGCCAGGTGCAGGTTTCGTCAGTATTCCATCCAGTATATTTATAGGGGTTATTGCTGCGGTGATTTCTAATCTGGTTGTTTCATGGAAACAAAAAACAAGTTTAGATGATACTTTAGATGTATTTCCTTGTCATGGAGTAGGTGGTATTGTAGGTATGATTTTAACAGGAGTATTTGCGACAAAAACAGTTAATAGCCTTGGTAATGACGGTTTGTTTTACGGCAATCCAGAATTCTTCTTTACACAGTTGAAGGGTGCGGCCATTGTTATTGTGTTTAGTTTTGTGGTATCATTCGTAATTTTCAAATTTATCAACCTGATTCAGCCTATTCGTGTATCTGAAGAGGAAGAAGAAATGGGCCTTGATGAATCACAACATAATGAGAAATACTCTCAAGGAACCTTATTGGTTGAGGAAAGAGCGATTTATATCGAAAGAAACAGTCCGTTAACCGAATCCATTTCTTAACCAGAAAACTTATATCTAAACCCCAAAAGCTCAAACATGAAGAAATTTTTAACTGCTGTATTTACTATGGCCAGCACTACGTGTGCCTTTGCTCAAGAGACACCAACATCACCTCTTGAAATTTCAGGGTCAGTTGATACCTATTTTAAATATGATTTTGCCAAGAAACCAAATATTAAAACTTCATTTGCTTCAGATCATAATTCGGTCTCATTAGGAATGATTGATTTGGTACTTAAAAAGAAAACAGGTAAAGCTTCATTTGTGGGAGAGCTTTCTTTTGGTCCCCGTGGGCAAGCGCAGTCTATTCCTAATGCTGCTGAAGATGTTTCTTCCTTCCATATTCAAAACCTTTATGTGAATTATGATTTTACGGATAAATTTTCAATGACAGCAGGTTATATGGGTACATTTATCGGTTATGAAGTGATTTCGCCGGTAGGTAACTTTAACTATTCTACTTCTTATTTATTCACCAATGGCCCATTCCAGAACGCAGGAATCAAGGCAACTTATAAATTCTCTGATAAAGTAAGTTTAATGGCTGGTTTATTTAACGATTGGAATGTTTACACGGCTACGCGTGGTGTTTCAAGCGTTGGCGGGCAGTTAATGATTGCTCCGGTTGAAGGCTGGACGGCTTATCTGAATGTATTATCTGGTGCTGGTGGTGGTGGCTATGGAACGATAGAAGACCTGACCACATCATATCAGATTACCAGCAAATTTAAATTAGGTTTAAATGCTGCTAATTATGATATCGATAATGATGGTGGTGGTTATGCAGGAGCAGCACTTTATCCGCAATTGGCTGTTGCAGACGCTGTAACATTAGGATTAAGAGGGGAGTATTTTAAATACAAAGAAGTGGCTGGAGTAGCTGGTGATAAATACACAGCGGTAACCTTTACTGCTAATATCAAATCTGGAGGATTAACTTTTATCCCGGAGGTTAGATTAGACCACAGCGGCAATAAGCCTTTTGTAAAAGAAAATGGAATGGCGGCACCAAATGCTGGTCAGTTTTCTCTAGCCGCAGTATATGCTTTTTAGAATTTAGTTGTTTTTAATATTAGCCGCCAGCATCAAACTGGCGGCTTTTTGTTACCTTTAAATATTACACTGTTTATTAATTTAACTCAATGAAATACGGCTTACTTCTGATTATCACTTTATTTTCCATTACCTTATTTGCACAGCAGAAACAGTTTGCCACAGCTGATGATGGTAAGTTTATCTATTATAAGGTGATTGATTCTCAAAAGATAAGTAAGGATGTACTGTTAAAACGTGCTCAGGATTTCGTCGCCACACAGAAAAAGACAATTCAAACTGAAAGTCAAACCGATTCATCTATAGTTGCAAAAGGAAAATTAATTATTGATAAAACAGTTTTAGTAGTGGGGCATCCTAGTGGAGAAATCATGTATAACCTAACTTTTGAGGCCAGAGATAATAAATACAGATTTTGGCTTACAGACTTTAAATTTATTCCATACCAAAGAGATCGCTATGGTAATTTTGTTGCTGTAACCAATATAGGCTCACCTTTAGAGAAAAAAGTGGATAAACTTACTGCAGGCGAATGGAAGGATATTCAAGCTGCAGCTTACCTTAAAGTTGCAAAGCTGGTAGAAAGCCTAAAGAAGTTTTTAGCTACTGATGCAACAGTTAAAAAAACATCAAAACCTGCAGAAACCATTTCTACTAAAAAGTGGTAAACAATTTCAATTAAGAAAGCTTACCAAAGAGTTCCTCTACCTTTTTAAATCTAAAATCGAAAATAGAATTAATCTTTTTATGCACGGTAACTGCGTTAGCGATTTTACCAATTGGACCATAACCTATAGCGTAATGCAAAATATCTTGCATTAAAATTCCATTCTCAATCTGGCTAAAATGATGTTGGTGATGCCAGAATGCAAAGGGACCAAAGCGCTGCTCATCAACAAAGTATTTCTTGTCAACCACATGGGTAATCTCAGTCATCCAATCTAGTTTAATGCCAAGCAGTGGCGAAACTTTATAGGTGATGATCATCCCAGGATACATCTTTGTTTTTTCCATATTGGGGGAAGTCACATCAAAAGTCATATCTTTTGGCGTAATCTCTGCCAGATTTAAGGGAGAAGAAAAGAAATCCCAGGCGGTATCTAAATCAACCGGCAATTTTTGTTCAAATTCTAATCGGTATGTTTTCAAGTTTTTATTTTAGAACATAACAGCAGAGAAGACATTTTGTTGAGGATAATCTAGATTATTTATGGGCTTTAACCGCAAAGTTCGCTAAGTAAAGTTGCAAAGAACGCAAAGCTGGTTGTATGGACAATTAATTTATTATAGGGGGATTGTCATTGCGAGGAGGCACGACAGCCTGCCCCGATCTTTCGGGGAAGTAATCTATTTTGAAGATTCTTCGATGAGATTGCTTCAATGGATGAAGCCCCTACAATGAAGGTTTTTTCGTTAGGTACTAAATCAAGTTACTAAGATGACGACTGCTTTAATCCACCGTTCATTCAAATGAAAAAAAGGTTCGGTATTGAACGAAATTGGTAGGTAGAAGCGCAGATATCCTTCGTGCCTCAGGATGACAATCGTGCTATTGCCATCCTGCTATCCGGCCTAGGAAATGATGGAAGGAGAAGCCGTTGATATTTATATTATTTCACTAACCACAAAGTTTGCTAAGTAAAGTTGCAAATGCAATTAGGTCATTAAAGTTTGTGAAAGCTATTAATGTCTAGATCTCTAATGCACCATTTTATCGGCACAGGTAGAACTGGCAAAAGCTTCAGGTTTAGCTTTAAAAATAAAACCCATACTCATAATATATCCCATGGCATCATTCAAGGCTTTGTTAGATTTGAAAAGCGGGTTGGTATTAATGTCTGCATGTACTTCCAGCGCTACATCATAAACATCCAGTAAATCACAGATGGAGTAGGCTGTTTCAATAGATTTTTGAACCTCTACCAGCATTCTTTCCTTAATGCTAATCTGTTGCGTACTCTTTTCCTGGTGGATATACATAAAACCTCCATGGTGCTCTCGCAGCAACACAATTACTGTTGCAAAATCGGTGATGGCGCCTTTAACCTGTGAATCGGTTCCGATACAAACTTTAAGCTTAAAACCTTTTTCGGTTTCTCTGATAATAGATTTTTCTATTTCCTCATGGATAGAGGATTGAATAATTTCACCACTAAATTTTTTCCAGGTCATACACAGTTTTATTAAGGTTAATAAATGGTAATCAGCTTTTTATAAATTTAACTGCTTTAAATTAAATGTGTGTTAAAGTTAGGTTGTTTATTTGCTAACAAAATATTAGTTATCAACAGGTTAGTTAGTTTTGTTTAGAATCGTTGCAGGATTTTGAAACAAATATTTCAACGCGTCGTTAATATTATAATATCTCACTAAAAATTTAATATTATGAAAGCTGAACTCATTCAAGAATTTCAAATGTTGCAAAATAGTAGAGCTAACAAATTTGCAGATGAATTAACTGATAGATTTAAGTCATCTGTAGATCTGGTTACAGAAAAAGTAAATTCGTCTATTTCCATGAGGGGGAATATGTTACTGCTGTTGGAAAAGAGGTTAAATTTTTCTCTTTTAAAAAGATTTAAAAATAAGTTTTTCAAGTTCTAAGGCCTTGTAACTTCCGGGAGGCAGAGAAATGTTTATCTTTGGCTTAATGATAGACAATGCCTTAAAAAGATTAAACATTGCTGCACTTAATGAAATGCAGGAAATAGCCCTTAAGCAAGGAAAATTAGGTAGTGATATTTTATTAATCGCACCAACCGGCTCTGGCAAAACCCTGGCATTTCTACTTCCATTGATTGCCAGTTTAAAAGCCGATGTAAAGGGCGTACAATCGCTGATTCTGGTGCCTTCCAGAGAACTTGCTTTGCAAATAGAACAAGTTTTTAAGCAAATGGGTACGCCCTTTAAGGTAAATTGCTGTTACGGTGGGCATGCGGTGCGGGTTGAAAAAAATAACCTGGCTCATCCACCAGCCGTTTTAATAGGAACACCTGGGCGAATTGCTTACCACCTTGAACATCATAATTTTGATGAATCATTTATAGAAACACTTATTTTAGATGAATTCGACAAGTCTTTAGAATTTGGTTTTGAAAAGGATATGTCGTACATCATCGGATCATTATACTCCTTAAAACAACGGGTGCTGACTTCAGCTACCAAAATGGAAGAAATTCCGGCCTTTGTGAAGTTGAACAAACCCGTTGAAATTGATTTTTCAAAGAATATTCAGGTTAAGCCAGATTTAAAGCTAAAAAAAATAACAGTGCCGGCACCAGATAAACTGGATGCTTTATTTAAACTTCTAAGTAAAATAGGAAGTAAGAATACACTTGTGTTTTGTAATCACCGGGAAACGGTTGACCGGATTAGTGATTTGCTTTTTAATAATGGTTTAGGACACGATGTTTTCCATGGTGGGATGGAACAATTTGATCGGGAAAAAGCATTGCTTAAATTCAGAAATGGCAGTCATAAAATTTTAATCACCACAGATTTGGCGGCAAGAGGATTAGATATTCCAGAGGTAGAATATATTGTACATTATCAATTGCCATACACCGAAGATTCTTACATTCATAGAAATGGAAGAACGGCACGGATGAATGCAAAAGGTACAGCATATTTAGTGCTTACACCTGAAGAAAATTATAAATACCTGCCAGAAAATGTTGAAGAAGAAGACTTATCACAGCATTATAAATTGCCTGAAGCCAGTGATTGGGTTACGCTATATATACCAAATGGTAAAAAGGATAAAATTAATAAGATCGACATTGTAGGTGTTTTTCTTAAAAAAGGAGAATTAGAGAAAGATGATTTAGGATTAATAGAGGTGAAAGATTCTGCCAGTTATATCGCCGTAAAGCGTAACAAAGTTGAAAACTTGCTAAAGGTTTTGAGTAATGAGAAAATTAAAGGGAAAAAACTTAAACTGGAAATAGCGAGTTGAGGTTTTTTTAAAAGCTAAAAGCTAAAAGCTAAAAGCTAAAAGCTAAAAGTTAAAATTGATACTTTTTTCAATAGTTCATTGTAATTTTACTGCCTTTAAACATTCAATCTTTTTATCATTCAAACATTCATTAATTAAATCCTTCAACAATAAAAAACATGAGTAACAACGATATATTAAAAAAACTTAGAGTAGCATTATCATTAAAAACAGATGATATCATCACCATCTGTGACCTGGTTGGTTTTAAAGTGACCAAGGCAGAGTTGGGTGATATTTTTAGAAATGAAGATCACGAGAATTTTAAACCTTGTGGCGACCAGATTCTGCGTAATTTTTTAAATGGTTTGGTAATTTACAAAAGAGGTCCGAGGGATGAGAAAAAGCAATAATTTATGCTTTTTAATATTTTTTTTATTTCTTACTTTCTCTCTTAACGCTTTCGCTCAGTCGCCGATAAAAATCAGCGGACAAATAATTGATTCCCTAAAAAATCCTATTGAAGGTGCTGCTATCCGCTTAATTATGGATGAAGATACCCTTCGTACAAACTCTGATGCCAAAGGGAATTTTGCTTTTTCAAAAGTTATACCTTCTAAATTTTATCTCTCCATTACAGCATTGGGTTATAAATCCTTTGCATCTGTTTACGAAGCTCAACAATCAAAAAAGGGTTTAATTCTGGAGCCTATTTTGCTTAAAACAGAAACCATCCATCTGGAAGATGTAGAGGTAAAAGTAAAAGTAGATCCCATCAAAATCAAAAAAGATACGATTGAATACAATGCTGGTGCTTACACCATTAGAGAAAATGATAAGGTGGAAGATTTGCTGAAGCAGTTGCAAGGGATTGAGGTTGATGATAAAGGTAGCGTAACTGCTATGGGCAAAAAAATGACTAAACTCCGGGTTAACGGTGAGGATTTTTTTACCAATAATGTGGAAGATTATATCAGGCAGTTGCCTGCTGACATCATAGCCAAACTTCAGGTTATTGATGATTATGGCGATCAGGCTAATTTTACGGGAATCAAGACCGGAACACCTATCAAAATGTTAAATCTGGTAACTAAGCCAGGGAAGGATAAAGGCATTTTTGGGAATGCTAATGCCAGCTCTGCCACCAATAATGCCAATAATATCGGTGTAAATGGCAATGTGTGGAATAAGACAAAACAGATAGGTTTTGGCAGTCGCTATGGGATCACAGATAATGAATTTACCAAAACGGATAATGGGGCACTAAACGGTAATATCAGGGAAAAAGTTTCCAAAGCCCTCAGTTACAATGGCGGATATAGCCTGAGTAGGGGAAGCAATCAATCTCTTCAAAGTAATTACCTGGAAACCTATAACCCGCAAGGCACTATTTATGATTTAAGACAAAGTGATAATCATGCTAATTCTCTTAATAATAATATCAATCTTGGCTTAAATGGCACTACAAAGAAAAATTATTTTAATGCTTCACTTACCGGTACCATAACAGATACGCGGAACGAGGCCATTATTAATTCCAATAAAACCGGTTACATCAGGCAAGATCTGATCTCGGATGCTGCTTCAAAAAATAACAATGCAAACTTAAGTGGTAATGTAAATTGGTCCAGGCGCCTGGCCAACCCTAAGCAATCTTTATCTATTGGGTTTAATTTTGGAACTGGAAAGGGTAATTCCAGTAGTACCATTAAAGATATCATCCGTTATTATAATGAAACCACTAATATTTTGGTTAAAGATTCACTTCTAAACAGGTTGGTTAATAACAATACTTCAAACGCTGATTTAGGTGGTAACATCCAGTTTTCTGATGTACTTAAAAAAGCAACAGATAGTACAGGAGCAGGTTATTTGAATCTCACTTATCGTTTCTCTGTTAACAGAAGCCAGCATGCACAGGCCACCACTGTTACCAATCTGCCTGGAAATAATTTTGTAGTAGATTCACTTGGACAGGATTATGTATCTAGCTTTATTAATCAAAACTTTGGTGTGAGCTATAACATGAATAACAAACTAATCAGTTATAATTTTGGCCTTAATTTTACACCAAGTATCATTCTGGGCAGGTATCGCAATACCGGACTGGAATTAAGAAAGTATCAGTTTAATTATGCTCCGTCTGCTAATCTCAGTTACCAACTGAAGAATGAGGGTAACCTGAGTTTCGGATATAGTGGTGCAACCAATGCTCCTGATTTTAATAAGCTGCAGCCCATCAGAAACAATAATGATGTTCAAAACCTCATCATTGGTAATCCGGATTTAAAGGCCACTTCCAACCACACTGCAGATTTAAGCTACAATAAATTCGGAGTTAAATCTGGTCTGAGTATTATGGTTGGTTTAACCGGAACTTTTGCCATTAACAGTGTGGTGAGTAATACGGTTTTTCTCAGAGATACATTAAGCAGTTTAAAACAGCAAACTACCTATGAGAACGTTAACGGTGTGTATAACCTGGGCGGAAATTACTCATTTAATAAAAGATTACTCACTAATAAACTTTCTTTATCTGTTAACGGGAATGTGGCCTACAACCGCAATGTTTTTTACACAGATAATGTATTAAACCGCAGCAGTGGAATCAATATTTCAAACGCATTCAGATTTAACTTAAATGAGAAAAAATATGCTTTTAATACCAGTGTATCTTATAGTTTTAGTTCCAATACGTATTCCGTTATGAATCAGAATATTAAAAATATTCAGGTACTGGCTTTAAATGGCAGCGCCAGCTGGATTCCAACTAAACGTTTCAGAGTAAATGCATCAGCTTCTAAAAGCTTGAATTTTGGCTATAGTTTATATGCCGGAAATCCTTTGCTGGTTAATATGGGTGTTAACACGTCATTCCTTAAAAGTAATAAGCTGGTCTTTTCTGTTCAGGCTAATGACTTGTTTAATCAGGGTGCACTTTTCAGCACGAGTATTACCAATAATTCCATATCAGAAAATAGAACACGTTTCATCAGTCGTTTTGTACAGGCTACGTTGATTTATAACCTGAGCCAGTTTGGAAATAAAAAAAGCAGATCAGGAACGTTTAATGTTGATGACAGAGAAGAATCCTATTAATTATATAATTGTTATTTTGGCATTTATTTGAGGGTTTAATTTACACTTATGAAAAGTACCATACTATTCTTTATTTTATTCATTTCTACCTGTCGTTTTCTTACAGAGGACTCAAAAATTAAAGATGTAAAAGAAACATCTAAAAAGGAAAATTTTGCCGATGACTGGGCTGCACTGAATAAGTATCAAAAAGAAAATGAACTTTTGCTGGCTCAAGGTATAAAAGAAAATAGTGTTGTGTTTATAGGTAGTTCAATATTTGAATTCTGGAAACAAAAAAGCCCTGAATATTTTAGCAGTAATCCTTATATCTGCAGGGGAATAAGTGGACAGATTTCTCCGCAGTTGCTTGTGCGCTTCAGGCAGGATGTCATTAATCTGAAACCAGCAGCAGTAATTATCTTGGCAGGTAGCAATGATATCGCAGGAAATACTGGCCATGTGACCAACGATAAAATTATGGATCATATTAAATCAATGGCAGAGTTGGCAAAGCTTCATCATATTAAAGTAATCCTATGTAAATACTTACCTATTTATGCCTATCCGTGGAACAAAGACATTCAGCCCGCAGAGAAAATTGTAGCACTGAATCAACTCATTGAAATTTATGCCAAAGAAAATAAATTTGCCATTTTAGATTATTGGACACCATTAGTTGATGATAAAAAAGGGCAGCGGGCAGAATTAACAGTTGATGGCGTACATCCAAATTTAGCAGGATATAAGATCATGGAAGCCGTAACAGAAAAAGCCATTAATGAGGCTTTGAAAAGAAAATGATAGCCTTAATACCCACAAATTGAATTATGGGTTATTTTTTAAACAAAACTTTCAATAATATTTGAAAATACAATAAGTTGTGTTTATCTTTACTTCGTGAAAGAGATTAAGTAAGGTGTAAACTCATTGGCAGTTCATCAATTTGATCTTATGCTATAAAATTCAATTGATTAAATCTTCTCGAAATGAGTTATAATTTAATAGGATACGGCATTTTTATAACGGTTATTGTTTTGATCATCGTTATCGTAGGGAAGATCTGCTATAGAAATGGGAATATATTTGTCGGAGCACTCATTCCTCACCATTTAGATTTGTGTGCGCAAATCAATAAGACACTTTTAATTTGCTATTACCTGGTAAATATAGGCTACTGCGTGATGACACTTGCCAACTGGGAGATAATTACTTCGCCTTTGCAGTTGATTGAAATATTGGTGATGAAGTTGGCTATTATTATATGCTTATTATCAGGTCTTCACTATATCAATATTTTCTTGCTTACTAATGCCATTCATAAATTAATTAAATAACAATCTAAAAATTTAATCATGGAAACTTCAAAAATTTTAATCGGCTATGCTATTTATCTTCCAATAGTGCTTTCTTTAACCCTTTATGTTTCAAGAACATTATTTAAAAATAGTAAAATATATATGCTTGATATTTTTAAAGGACGGCAAGAAATCGCTAACGCGACAAACAAACTTTTTGAAACCGGTTTTTACTTGTTGAATATTGGGTTTGCCTTGTTAATTATGAAAATTACTGCTAGTTTAAACAGTTACCAGCACTTGGTAGAGGCTTTAGGAACCAAAATAGGTGGATTTTCTATTTATTTGGGCATCATGTTATTTCTTAATCTTTATCTCTTTTTTAGGGGTAAAAGAAAATCGAATCAACCTTTAAAACCTGAGTCATTCCCTCCAACTTTTGTAGGGCAGTAAACAAAAAAAGCTTTGACAGCTTCCTGGCTAAATGCTAAAGAAAGTTGTCAAAGCTTAACGTTAATATGAAATAGGGCTTATACTTATTACCTCAATTAATCTAATTTTTTATATCTGATTCGTTTTGGCGTAACATCACCCAAGCGTTTTTTACGGTTTTCTTCATAATCAGAATAGTTTCCTTCAAAGAAATATACTTCTGAGTTACCTTCGAAGGCAAGGATGTGCGTACAAATTCTATCCAGAAACCATCTGTCGTGACTAATCACCACGGCGCAACCACCAAAATTTTCTAAAGCTTCTTCTAAAGCACGTAGTGTATTCACATCAATATCATTAGTTGGCTCATCCAGTAAAAGTACGTTTGCACCTTTTTTTAAGGTAATGGCTAAGTGAACACGATTTCGTTCACCACCAGATAATACCCCAACCTTTTTCTGTTGATCGCCACCATTAAAGTTGAATTTTGAAACATAAGCACGGCCATTTACGGCCTTTGTACCCAACTGAATATTATCCAACCCATCGGTAATATTTTCGTAAACTGTCTTGTCTGCATTTAAATCATTGTGCATCTGATCTACATAACCCAGTTCTACAGTTTCTCCTACACGGAAAGTTCCGGCATCAGCTTCTTCCTGACCTGTAATTAAACGAAACAGTGTGGTTTTACCAGCACCATTCGGGCCAATGATTCCTACAATTCCTGCTGGAGGTAGCGAGAAGTTGAGGTTATCAAATAAGATTTTATCGCCGTAGGCTTTGGTTACATTAGTCGCTTCAATTACAACGTTCCCTAAACGTGGGCCAGCTGGAATAAACAGTTCGAGTTTGTCTTCTCTTTCTTTGCCATCCTCAGAAGCTAATTTATCATAGTTTGCTAAACGGGCTTTAGATTTCGCATGGCGTGCTTTTGGTGCCATACGTACCCATTCCAACTCACGTTCTAGTGTTTTCTGACGCTTGCTTTCGGTTTTTTCTTCCTGAGATAAACGTTTGGCCTTTTGATCTAACCAGCTGCTGTAATTTCCTTTCCATGGTATACCTTCACCACGATCTAATTCCAGAATCCAACCTGCTACGTTATCTAAGAAATACCTATCGTGGGTTACCGCAATAACAGTTCCTTCGTAGTTTTGCAAGAACTGTTCTAACCAGTCGATACTTTCAGCATCCAGGTGATTGGTTGGCTCATCCAATAAGAGTACATCAGGTTTTTGTAACAATAAACGGCACATGGCCACCCGGCGGCGTTCACCGCCAGAAAGTACACCAATTTTAGTTTCAGGATCTGGACAACGTAATGCATCCATTGCTCTTTCCAATTTAGAATCAAGCTCCCACGCACCCATTGCGTCAATTTTATCCTGTAGTTCACCTTGTCTGGCCATGAGTTTATCCATCGCATCAGGATCAGAATAGTTTTCTTCCAATCCGAAAGCCTCATTAACCTCTTCGTATTCTTTTAAAGTGGCAATTACGTTCGCAACACCTTCTTCAACTATTTCACGAACGGTTTTTTCTGGATCTAGTATCGGCTCCTGAGCCAAATAACCAACCGAATAACCCGGAGAGAAAACCACTTCACCTTGGTATGATTTATCAAGGCCTGCAATAATTTTTAGTAAGGATGATTTACCGGAACCGTTTAAACCGATTACTCCGATTTTTGCACCGTAGAAGAAGGAGAGATAGATATTTTTTAAAACCTGTTTTTGTGGAGGGTAAATTTTATTTACTCCCGCCATAGAAAAGATTATTTTTTCGTCAGACATATATATTCTTGTATTAGAGTGTTTAAAAGCTAATTTGTTTTTTTCAGGAAATTTTAACCAATAAGTTTGATCATCATTCTGAAACGAAAACGGGTGCTGAAACCGGGTACAAAGATAGAAACAACGAGACCATAACAAAATGGTTTGTTAAGTATATCTATTGTTACCTATTGGTTAATGGTGCTTGACTACTTCTAGCATGCATTATTATAGCTCTTATGTGCTTTCGAAAAACATACATTTTGATAATAGTGGCTTGTGGTTATCCTTTTGGCCAAAAGAAATATCAGCTTATTATTGTTGTTACGGTAATATGCATAGGCACAATGAAGAGGCAAACAAAACTTTCGATTTGATCATTTCCTTTAAGCCTGTTACAAGCCTTATAATGATTAGGGAATAACAGGCTCGAAATTCTTTTGCAATAAATATTACACTAATTATGGCAATTGCGGGTTGAATGGGGTTAAACGGCTAAACCAAGAATTTCGAAACTGTTCCTGAGTAGGGTGTTGTTTGATGATATTGATATAACGTTGTTTTCTCAGTGATATAACCTGATTATAAACTTCTTCTTGCGGGAGGCCATTTACCGCAGCGAGGGTTTCCGGACCAATTCTGCCATCAACTGTAAGTTTATCTGGAATGATATTATTTACTGCCTGCTGTAAAGTACGTGTAGCGATACCAACGCCCATATTTACAGCCGTATCAAATAGCTGGTTAGCCAACTGTTGCCCGTTTAAATGATCCAGGCTAATGGTATCCCAGAAATTCTGTTTGTAAAAAGCTTGTACCTGAGCTTGTAATTCATTATTCGCTGCAAGCGTAGTATTGATGTTTTGTGGATGGGTTGAAATAGCTTGATCTACCGCAGTCCAACCCTCCCAGTTTGGCCAGTAGTTTTTTGCAATGCCTTTGTAGGTTTCACCGCCACTATCAGCGGGGTTATTTGCATAACCACCTTCGTTACCCATTGTAATTTGAAATGCTGAATTGAAAATTGCCATATGTAGATATCATTAAGTTTAACTTTTATTATCCATACGTCAATGCTCCTGATACATCACCAAATGATGACTATAATCAAAAATTAAAGATTGTTGAGAGCGTTAACGACCTGTTTTTAAAAATGAGGATTTGAAAATCCCTATTCAATAAATTTTCATTTATGCCAGGTGATTCAAATATAACCTTTCATTTTTAGTAAAAAATAAAAGGGTAAGAAAAATTTTATGAGTGAAACCTTTGGTAACTTATCAATAATGAAAGTTAATTTTGATGTTTTAATTGATAACAACAAAACGAAAAATATTCTAATATTTTAAATCAGCCGGTTGATAGTTAATGTACTGAACAAAGCGGGGCTTTAATGACGTATTTGGGCGGCTTCCATGAGGCAAAGCCTGATGCCAGATAATAAAATCTCCTGCATTTGCAGCAATAGGCAAACTGCCGAGGGCATGCAGGTTTTCTGTTCTTGGGTTGGTGCCTTCAGGAAGGGAGAGAAGCCACTCCGTAATACGGTTATGAAAACCTGGAACTAATGTAAAAGCGCCTTGGTCTGGTGCAGTGTCAACCAGATAAAGTATACCCTGTAGATTAAAGGGAATAGGCTGATCCAGATTACAATCCCAATGTAAGTCGGGGCCAGGAAATTTCCAGGTATCGGTTTCCGGAGGGTTAAAACCCACCCGGTCTGTACTTACCCAAAGATCAGAGCGTTGCCATAATTGTTCATAAGCCATTCTAATAAATGCTGACTGCCTGTTCTTTTGTAATAGTGGATGCTGAAATAACTGTACCATAATACCTTGGCGTGAAGTATGAGGCCCATACCAGGTATTAGCATCATTGAGTTTAATATTCAGAAAATCACAAATCACATCAACAGTGGCTTCGCAGTCTGCTTCAGGAACAGCATTTTTAAGAACTAAATAACCATTTTCTTCCCAAAAGGCAATCTCCTCATTGCTAAGTACGGTTGGTATGGATTGGTTAATTGCAGGGATATTATTCAGTAAACTATTAAACTGATGAACTTGCTCTAATGGCGGGATGCCAGAAGTAGCAAGGATCCATTTTTCAAATTCTTCAAATGCGGGAGCATACTGAAATACATAGGTTAGCGTTTGTTCAAGGCCAAGGCCCAACACACTTAATAAAGTCTTATCCAGTTGCCACTCTTGTTCCCATATCCCTTCATTAAGCTGGTTTGTTCTCTTCAGCATTACCTTGCTCCAAAAACGCTTCAAATGCATCAGGCCTAAAGAGCTGGTTTGTATTGATGGTGATAATGTAAAGTCTGTAGTCATCTTTATTCTTCTATTGTATCACTGGTATACCTATTTTGTCTACAAGTCCAGTTCACCATTTTAGGAAATGATAAATTTGTATGATGATCTGGTGGATAGGTCATCCCATTCCATTGCAGCAGGGGAACACCGAAAAACCTACCTTGGGCAAAGTTCTCAGTAAGGCTTTGGCCGCCTCCTTTGTATCCGTTATCATGAAACACAAGGTTAGGATCAATGTCAAGATGTACGGTTGCAGCATATGACCATGCAATAGCCATTAGTTCACCACCTTCATTCAAATTATCATTCGGTAAAGCATCACTCATATTCATGCGTATTTCTGATGGCATGCAAGCAAGATGTCCCGCTTCATGTAAAATATCACCTGGGTATAGCAGTTTTTCAGTGTCAACAATTAATACCCCATTTCTGAGTTTAATACCAGGCAAAAAGGTCTCTTCAGTTATTTTTTCTAATTGGTAATGCAAACCTATCTCAGAAATAAAATCAAGAAGTTTCGCAATCAACAGATTATTGTTTAATTCCTTTTCCATCTGATTTGCCAATTCATTTGAAGAAGTTGTATTTGCCATTCTAAGGCTTGTAACGATCTGGTTTGTAGCATCCGGATCCTTTTTTATAAAAATTGTTTTCTTCTCGCCTTCAATAATCACTTTCGTTAACCAGTCATTCACCTTACAGTCAATCACCAGGTGTATTCTGTCAGTCTTGCCTTTGTTAGTTACACGATGTTTTATATTGGCATTGATGTACCAGCAGTCACCTTCGTTCATCACAACACGGTCTTCATCTACATAAAACTCAACATCCGGATTGGTAAATATGGGGATATGTAAGCGGGCCTCGCCCTGTTCAAAGGCAAGTTCTATGTCTCGGTGTGCTTTTATGATTGATCCCGCCTGTAGGTTGAGCAGCCGAACAGAAAATATTTCGCATTTAAGCTTTTCTAATAATATGCAAGTTTGCGGAAGCGTATTTAATAATGCGGTATTTTCAAAATGCTTGTGGCTAAGAAGGTCAGCAAAGGGGTTATCACTATTTCCACCGGGGGTACGCAAAGGCAAAACATGCCAATTGCCAGTATAATCGGCAGTGTTGTAGTGAGGCATCCATTTATTGCCCGTTAATAGATCGTTCAATTCATTCTGTAGCAAATGAACGTTAATGTTGAGGTTTAATTTAGAGAAGCAAATCATGACACTTGCAAATTAATGAAATTATTTAATACCAATATAACTGTTGCGCCAGATAAAAATAGTGATAAAGCCTTTATAGGAATTTCAAAAGCAAGAAAAGATACTTTTAATCCATACTCTTCATGCAGATAATAGCACAGTCATCATTAAACCATAAAATTGAAAATGGCCACGATATTTAACCGTGGCCATTTTACTTCAACTTATTGTGCTTGATTTAAAAACCTAAACCCAAGGCAAAACTCCTTGCTGAGTTGGCAATTGTAGCGCCAGCTGTAGCAACACCGGTTGTTAAGTTTATGTTATAGATTTTCTGTACGCCACCAACGGTAAATAAGCCATAAGCCATGCCGCTGGTTCCGCCAATATCAAAACCATTATTAGATTCTACATTAATGCCTAAAGCGCCAATCTCAACTAAAGTGCCCAAATTGGGGTTATCTTGCCGAACCAGTTTATCCGTATTTGAATCAATATCAAATAGCACGGTACTGGTTGCTCCAGCAAAATTATTGGTATAAGCTGCACCAGTGATGCCCGTAGATGCAGGGTTAAGATTTCCATCAGGAATAACACTACCGTCAAGTGGATTAAACCTTAAATTCTGGCCCGTATTACTTACAATCCTGATTCTGTCTACAGTAGGATTAAAATCAAATCCAAACTGTGTTCCAGCCAGTAAAGTAGAAAGGGGAGTAGTGCCCACTATTGTTGCAGCACCGTTGGATGTATTTAGCGTATAAATACGGCTACTGCTTCCCAATGCATAAAGCTGTCCGTTCAGCGGACGAAAATCAACACCTAAAATACTTTCACCAGCCTGAATCCCACTTATGTTTTTAACGCTGATGGCAGGAGTTGTAGCCAATGGGTTGAAAATTAATAATTCATTATTATTTGATACTGCATAAGCTACCGTTTCTGTGGGAATGGCCAAACCTGTGATGTTAAGTGGTAAATTGCCTACTTTGGCTGCTTTACCAGAATTGGTATCTATAGTATACAATCCTGAAACACCACCTACACTTAATGCAGCGATTGCTGCAGTACCATCTGGATTGATGTCGAAACCACCCATTTCATCAACATCAAATCCAAGGCTACCCACTTCCACTAATTTCCCATCATTAGGTGGATCTTGTTTATATAATTTATCTGTTGCGGCATCAATATCGAAAAGTACGGTTGTGGTGGCACCAGCCTTATTTTGTGTATAAGCTACAGAAGAAACTTTTGCATTGGTAACACCATTGATAGCGCCATCTGCTGCGGCAACCGTACCTGTTTCAGGATTTAAACGAAGATTTTGCCCCGAATTGGTCACTACCCTTATGCGGTCTACTGTTGGATTAAAATCAAAACCAGCCATAGTTCCGGTCAATGCTGGAGAAAATGGCGCTGAAGAGATGGATCTCGCTACGCCCGTTTTTTGATCAATAACGTATAAACGACTGGTACTTCCTAAGCCATAAAGTTGTCCGGTAGCCGGGCGAAAATCAATCCCTAAAAGGCTTTCACCGTTTTGCAAGCCTGAAATATTAAAGGTAGAAATAATAGTGGCAGAATTTTTAGTATTAATGAAGTGTAATTTACTATCTGCGGTTAGCGCATAAAAGTTAACATCTGGTCCGGGAGTAAATACTTCTTCATTCACATTTCTGTCTTTCTTACAAGCTGTGAATACAATAGGCGTCATTATAGCACATAGGGCTACAACGATTAAATGTTTAATTTTAATCATGTTTTTTAATGTTTAATAAAGGAATAATTTTTTTAAAAGATGGAAGCAGGTACTGCTATTTAGGAGGTTGTTCAGGAATCTGAACATGGCAATGAACTAAATTAAATCTGCCAGAGAATTGGCCTTTCTCTGAGTTATGAAAATAACCAAAGTCAAAGTTATTAATGCCTGTAAATAATAAGTCAGCAGGTTTATCCTTCTCCTCCAGTTGATTTTGCTTTTCAGAAGACTCAGATTTTTCAGAATCATCATTTGCATCACTTTTATAAATCTCTTTAGAAATTTTCACCAAAGGCATAGCACTTATAAAAATTCTGCCTGTAAAAACAGTAAGCAAAATCAATATAATGAAAAACCTTTGGTAAAGTAAAGTCATATAAACAGCAATTTTTTCCGATTTGAAAGCATTTACGTAAATACCATAGAATCAGTTTTAAATTATTTTGGCAGATCTTTGAAAATGATTGAAAACAGGTTAATAAGTAATCGGTCAAATGAAATTGCTTTTGCAAAACAAATTCATTTTAAATAAGGTTATTCTACATAGATATATAGTTTTAGAGGGATTTTAAATTCAAAAAATAATTTTGGCGATTATTTGTAAAAGGATGTCATAACGCTTTGTTTTTCTGTCAAAACTTGTAAATTGCATGAGTTAAATGAAACAATTTGTCAGTTTTGCCTATCGAAAAAATCCTTACACTAAACCGACAAAGATTTTATGGTAAGGAAGTACTCCATTTAAAAGTACTTTTAAAACCTTTTAAACAGATATTACGTAGATACATATCAAATAAGCCTCCTGGAGGCAACAATATTCTTACATAAATTTTAGGTTTCGCATTAGTTTAAAACGCTGTTTATCTACCCACATGGCGCAATTGTTGATAAAATAAAGAAAACGGCACCATCTCTTTTATAATTAATTTTATAGTTTAGGGACGTAGCTGTTAAGAAAGGTATTATGGAAGCAAAATTTTCACCGCAGGTTAAAGATGTAATCTCTTTTAGTAGGGAGGAAGCGCTCCGTTTAGGGCACGATTACATTGGAACCGAGCATTTATTATTGGGCCTCATCCGCGAAGGCGATGGTATGGCTATTAAAATTTTAAGGTCGTTAGGAGTTGATACAGGTAAATTGCGCCGCTCAATTGAAGATGCTGTTCGCGGTACTTCGAGTGTTACCGTAAATTTAGGTAACATTCCTTTAACAAAACAGGCAGAAAAAGTTTTAAAAATTACTTATTTAGAAGCTAAAATATTCAAAAGCGATTTAATTGGTACCGAACATTTGTTATTGTCGGTTTTGAGAGATGATGATAATATTGCCTCACAAATCTTACTACAATATGGTGTTACCTATGATGTTTTTAAACAGGAGGTTGAAGTGAATAAAAATGGTTTCAGAGATGACATCTCAAACAGTGCCTCTACCGGAGGAGATGATGATTATCGTGAAGAAGAAAGTTTTAGTACACCTAAAAAAGTTTCAGATATCAAATCTAAAACGCCGGTTCTGGATAACTTCGGTCGTGATTTAACCAAGGCTGCAGAAGAAGGTCGTTTAGATCCAATTGTTGGCCGTGAGAAAGAAATCGAAAGGGTATCACAAATTCTATCCCGTAGAAAAAAGAACAACCCAATTTTAATTGGAGAACCGGGTGTGGGTAAATCAGCTATTGCAGAAGGTTTAGCCTTACGTATTGTTCAACGTAAAGTATCGCGTGTACTTTTTGGTAAACGGGTAGTTACACTTGATTTGGCATCTTTAGTGGCTGGTACAAAATATCGTGGTCAGTTTGAAGAACGGATGAAGGCCGTTATGAATGAGCTGGAAAAGTCTACAGATGTCATCCTTTTTATTGATGAGATCCATACGATTGTAGGGGCTGGCGGTGCATCTGGTTCACTTGATGCTTCAAATATGTTTAAACCTGCTTTAGCAAGAGGGGAAATTCAATGTATTGGTGCTACCACTTTAGATGAATATCGCCAGTATATTGAGAAAGATGGTGCATTAGATCGTCGTTTCCAGAAAGTAATGGTTGAGCCAGCTACTCCTGATGAAACTGTTGAAATTTTAACCAGAATTAAAGACAAATATGAAGAACACCATGGTGTTACTTATACAGACGAAGCGATTTTAGCTTGCGTTACTTTAACGAGCCGTTATATTTCTGATCGTTTTTTACCTGATAAAGCAATCGATGCTTTAGACGAAGCAGGTTCGAGAGTGCATTTAACCAATATTCATGTACCTCAGAACATTATTGATATCGAAGCTAAAATTGAAGATATCAAATTAGAGAAAAACAAAGTTGTTCGCAGTCAGAAGTATGAAGAAGCTGCAAAACTTCGTGATACAGAGAAAAATCTGATTGAAGAATTAGATAAAGCCAAAGCGGAATGGGAAGCTGAAACTAAAACTAAACGTTACGAGGTTTCAGAAGATAATGTAGCTGAGGTTGTAGCTATGATGACTGGTATTCCGGTACAACGTGTTGGACAGACTGATAGCCAAAAGCTCTTAAACATGTACGATAAAGTTGCTGAGAAAATTATAGGTCAGGATGATGCCATTAAAAAATTAACCAAAGCCATTCAACGCACAAGGGCTGGGTTAAAAGATCCTAAAAAGCCAATTGGTTCCTTTATTTTCTTAGGTCCAACCGGAGTAGGTAAAACAGAATTGGCTAAAGAACTTGCTCGTTTTATGTTTGATAGTGATGATTCACTAATTCAAATTGATATGAGTGAATACATGGAGAAATTTGCTGTATCACGCTTAGTGGGAGCGCCTCCGGGCTATGTGGGTTATGAAGAAGGTGGACAATTAACCGAGAAAGTTAGAAGAAAACCTTATGCAGTAATTTTACTAGATGAGATTGAAAAAGCACATCCCGATGTATTTAACATCTTATTACAGGTTTTAGATGAAGGCCAGTTAACAGATAGTTTAGGTCGCAAAGTTGATTTTAGAAATACCATCATCATCATGACTTCAAACATTGGTGCCCGTCAGTTAAAAGATTTCGGTCAGGGTGTTGGTTTCTCAACGTCAGCAAAAACAAATCAGGCAGAATCTCATAGTCGTGGTGTAATTGAAAGTGCTTTAAAACGTGCTTTTGCGCCAGAATTTTTAAACCGTGTAGATGATGTAGTGGTGTTTAATAGTTTAGGTAAGGATGAAATTTTCAGAATTATTGATATTGAACTAAAAGCTTTATTCGGTAGAGTTCACACTTTAGGTTATGAAATTGCATTAACAGAAAATGCAAAAGATTACATTGCTGATAAAGGTTTTGATAGTAATTTTGGTGCCCGTCCTTTAAAACGTGCCATTCAAAAATACCTGGAAGATCCAATTGCGGAAGAAATTCTTAAAGGTGAATTAACGGAAGGTGATACATTGGAAATTGATTATGATAAAACCACAGAATTAATTTCAGTCAATCATAAAAAAGGCGAAAAGAAAAAAGAAGAGCCTAAAAAAGAAGAAGATTCTTCAAGCAAATAATTTTAAAACTCCTGATGAAAATCAGGAGTTTTTTTATTTCTATATGTGCTAATATGATTAGTGATTTGATTAAAAATCATCTTATTAAATAATTAAGCTAAATATCCTACTATTAACAGAAGAATAATTTCTATCTGGATACCTCAATCTCCTATCGCAAGCTCTATTTTAATTATATAACATGGATAATATTGTAGAATTATAATGTCTATTCATTTTTATATTTGTAGTAATATTAAATGTAATAAGAGGTGATATGAGGTACTTATTGATCTATATCAATATGAATTGATCAAACTTATAAACAATGTGTATTATTTATCATACAAAATTAATTGTTTTGTTGATTTTTAAATTTATATTTGTGACATGAGAACCACATATGCTCTTTTGCTCATATTTTTATTCACAACGTCAATAAATTTAAAAGCACAAAGTAATCTTTCCGTTGCCAGCAGCAACAGCTACGTTTCTATTCAGAAACTTGCAGATACACGAATAAACTTTAATAAATCCCTGATTAAATCACGTACAATTAAAACAGCGATTTTACCTCAGCCGAAATATATTTTTAATCAAAAAGGTTCGCATATGATTAATATAGAAGGTTTAAATTTTATTGTACAGGATAAAACTATTGTAGGTATACAAGAAGTAATTTTATCAAAAGCAGCGCTAAACATGATTAATGAGCGTTTGATGGTATTAGATAAGATGCAATTTGCTTACTGTGAGCGTTCTAATCAAGAGTATTTAGCTGGCGAAAAGAACACTTCTTTAGCGTTTAATAACGACCGTCAGTTTTTCTCCGTATTGAAAAACATAAAAAATACCATTAGCGAGATTAATAAATTTTCAAAGGATGACCAAAATGCAGCATCAATTGAATTAAGCTTAACAAAGTGGAAGCAACCGAAAATAGACTGGGATTTCTACTGCCAGATTCTAGAAAAGGAGACGAAAACTCAGTTAAGTAAATAATTCCAGTACAGAAGCTAGATAGCGCCATAGCATCTTTCTAATGCATGTTGCTAACAGTAATTTTCTAACACCTTACTTAAATTAATTCTTTCAAAGCGTTGTAATATCTATCGTAGTTTTGAGGATCGGTATTTAAAAACAGAAACGGTTCAATCAATTCCAGCTCCATTAGCAAAAACTTATTGTTTACAAAAGTTCCGTCTACACGTGCATAAAGACAATTTTTTGCGAAAACTTTTACGTATTCTGACACTGTAGCAATCATTTCTTCATTGGGATTTTGTGCATGAATGGAACCCCCATGTGCAGGTTGGACCCTAAAGTCACCTGCTTTTGCTTTTTTTATCAAGCTATGGCTATAAACGCCATTAAAGAAAATGAATGACCACTCCCCATTTTCAATGATTTCTTTTAAAAAGGGCTGAACAATAAAGTTTTCCTTTTGAATTAAACGATGGAGTTCCTTATTTATCACCTCCACATTGTTTGCTGTAATACTAAATGTATTTTTTGCCCCGCCGCTAACACAAGGTTTTACGATTAACCTATCCGTATTAAAAATGCTGAAAAAATCTTTTAGATTTATTTGTGTATCCTTACTCACAAATACGCAGGGTGTAATCGCTAGCTCCGCATTTTCTACTTCTTTTAAATATTGTTTATCGGTATTCCATCTAACAATATCTATCGGATTGAGCAATTTTACTTTTTTCTCTTCCAGATGATTGAGCCAGGTATGGAAATCATTAATTAAATCAAAATAATCCCAAGGAGATTTTAATATAGCCAATTGGTAATTTTCCCAATTTATTTGACGATCATTCCAGATTACCAGTTCAATATTTAAACCTTTAGCCTGAAGAAAAATTAAAAGGCGTTCATCTTCGGTCTCAACGGTTTGACTATCGTAAGCCCCTTTATCCTGATAGGTTACCAATGCAATATTCATTTTCAAAACTAAACTTATATCCTTAAACGGCAAAAAATTAAAATAAAGACATTTGATCGCTGGGTACTTTAAATAGCGAATGATCAAGAATAATTTCATTGGTGTTGAGACCGTTTAACCTGCAATGTAGTTTGAAACTGTCTTTGATCATTTTTGCAATATTTCCATCTCCGCGCATCCGATCGCCAAATCTACTATCATTTACATTACCGCCGTGGCAACTTTGGATCATGTGCCAGACTTTCTCAAAACGATCTGGAAAATTTTTATGCAGCCAGTCTTCAAATATTTGGGCAATGGCACCATTCAATCTTACAATAGTATAACCAGCTTTAATCGCCCCAGCATCTGCTACAGATTTTAATATTTTCGGAATTTCATGATCACTCAATCCAGGAATAAGAGGCGCAACCATTACACCTACAGGTATGCCGACTTTGCTTAACTGTTCTACTACTTTAAAACGCTGTTTCGCTGTAGTGGTTCTCGGTTCCATCACTTGTCGCAGCTCTTCATTCAAACTGTTAATGGATACATACACCATGCATAAATTTTGCCGAGCCATTTCTTGCAAAATGTCCTGATCTCTTAAAATTAACGAATTTTTGGTAATCATGCCGATGGGTTGCTTATATTCCAAAGCAATTTCGAGCAGTTGTCTGGTTAGTTTAAACTTTCGTTCAGCCGGTTGATAACAATCTGTATTGCCAGATAATGAAATAGTAGATGCATCCCATCCTTTCTTTTCCAGAAATTTTTTGAAGAGGGCAGGAGCATCCTTTTTCACGATAATCTTCCTTTCAAACTCTAATCCTGCACTGTAACCCCAATATTGATGAGAATTACGAGCATAGCAATAAGTGCAGCCATGCTCACAGCCTTGATAGGGGTTTAGAGAATAAGCCATTCCAACATCAGGACTATCCACCTTATTGACAATCGTTTTAGAATTTTCAAATATGAATGAAGTTTTACGATCAGTTTCCTCCCAATCATCAATTCCTTCATCATGCTCTTTCACATAAACATCCTTTAAAAATTTGTTATGTGGATTAAGCTGAGCACCTCTACCCTTAAAATATTGTTTTTCTTCTTCATCAGCCATAATTTAAAATTACTAAAAATATTAGTAATTCAGCCCTTATGTGGATAAAATGTTAGTGATTTAAAGAAGCTACTTTTGCAGTGGAATATAATCCATTGGTACCATATCCGCTACTTTCTCATAGGCCCAATAACCTTCAAATAGCAAAGATCTGGAATCGTAAATGCCACCATTCTCGTAAAAACGTACTCCTTCTCCCATCAAGTTCGCTACAGAAATTTCATTTTCAGGAACGTCAAGCGGTCTGAAAATCCAAAAACCGGTTTTGGAATAGGCTAGTGATTCTTTTTCTTTGGTGTATTGAATGAGCAGGGCATCTGTGTAACTGATGTATTTTAGGTTTTCATTAAAAGGATGTACTAAAGTATCTGTTAACACTTCTGCTCTTGAAAATTTATCAATAGTTTTAGGCATATCCCTTTGCTTGGTCCAGAAGGATAAAAGAGCCGTATCTATTTTACCAGCATTTTTTCTAATGCCTGTTTTTTCAGCAATCGTTTTTATCTTTTCCAGGTTGGTATTAATAACGTATTCGGGGTAGCGGTTCGGGTTTGGTATTTTTATCATTTTGTTAATGATAAAACCTTCTTCTTTAGTTTTGTTTGCATAGAGTGATCTAAAGAAATGTTGCGATGATCCATAATAAGCAATTTCTCTGGCAGCAATGTATTTTTTTCTTTTTGCTGCAGAAGCTTTAAGTTCTTCAAAAAAAGGATGGCCAGAATAATAAATAATATGTGTTCTGGAATTAAATTCGAAGTGATCAAGCATATATTTTAAACGATAACCCAAAGCTTTATTTTCTACGACCAAAAATTCGGTTGTTGATACGGTAAGCGTACTTTTGGTGATGTCGAAATCAACGTTTAAAACTTGAGGGTTTAATATTTTACATTGTAAAGCATTTGGCGTTTTCCCGATAAAAAATTCTTTAAATTGGTTAATGTATTTTTGACGGTTAGGATCAGCCCGAACGGTTACCTCATCAAGTTGTGCAACATTTTCTTTCAAAACCAGGTCTACCTGAACCGATTGATCAGAGATAATCACGCTTTTAGAGTAGGGAAGGTAACCTACAATCTGAACCAATAAATCATAACTTCCAGGTTTTAAATTTGTGAGTTTAAATCGCCCGTCATTATCTGCCACCGTTGCAATTTTATAGCCACTTAAATAGATGCTGGCACCAGGTAAGCCATCTTTATGATCTCTAACAATTCCACTAATCGAAAATGTGGTTTGAGCGATGACGTGGGTACAAGCAAAAAAGAATATAAGCGTTGTCAACAAGCTTTTGATCATAGAAGCGAATGTAAACAAAAGCGATAATATTGCCTATATCAGAAAACTATTTTAACATTTTTAACTATTTATGGTAAAGGTGGAAGATAATCCATCGGTACACTATCTGCAATCTTCTCCCATGCCCAATATCCTGCAAATAACATACTTCTGGTATTGTAAATGCCTCCATTTTCATAAAAATAAACAGGGCTAATTTGTAAAGTAACTGTAGAAATCTGGTCATCTCCCATGTCCATCGGTCTAGGTATCGATAAGCCAATACTGTTGCTAAACAGTGGATTTTCCTTCTCTTTAGTATAAGCAATAAATAGTTTGTCGGTGAAATTTATTTTCTTGATGCTTGAATTTACGGTTTTAACCAATGTATCCTGTAAGATATTTGCCCTGTTTAAAATTGCAATCTCAGCTGGTAGATTTTTTTTCCTCATCCAATACGTAAGTGAATCATCTTTGGCAAAGTAAAATGATTTTTCCATATTAAGTTTCTTTTTCGTCAGGCGTTTTATATTGGCCTGGATCAAACTATCTGGTGGTCTGTTCATATTAGGTTGCAGGATCATCTTATTAATTACAAATCCTTGTTCCGTAGCGCTGCCTTGATATAGTGATTTAAAAAAATGTTGTGGAGAACCTAGATAAGCAGTTAAACGTTTCTTTCCCCAACTCTTTTTCTGACGTGAAGTACCTTTTAAATCTTCATAATATGGAAAGCCTTCATAGTAAATGATGTGTGATTTACTGTCAAACTGAAAGAGATTTAATAAATATTTTATATTATAACCCAACGCTCTATTCTCAATGATTAAGAATTGATTGGTTTTAACCGTTAATACGGATTCATCCTTGTCATAATCAACAAGTAATACATTGGGATTAATTAATTTACATTGTTTAGCATTGGGCGTTGTACCAATAAAGAAATCCTTAAACATGTTGATATAATGTTCACGGTTTGGGTCTGGCTTGATGGTTACTTCAGCTAATTGTGTAAAACTTTCCTTTAATGTTAAATTAATGCTGATCGATTTATCTGCAATTACTATGTTTTTGTTCAATGTTGTAAAGCCAATTAATTGGACCAGCAGATCATAATTGCCTGGCTTTAATCTTAAACTGAACTTACCATCGTTACCAGAAACGGTCGCCATCTGATAACCACTTACGTAAATTCCTGCACCAGGAAGTGCTTCACCTTGTCCATCTGTGATAGTTCCCGATAAGGTAAACTGTTGACTAAAGCTAGTTAAGGATATAAAAAGTAAGAAAAGGAAAAGATAAGTCAATTTCATGTTTTAAAACTAATCTTTTAGTTTTAAAATAACAAATCTATGCGTCCTTAATTTATCCCAACAATTCTTTTGCGTTTTCTATTGCCGAAGATCCAGGGTTTTTTCCACTTAACATTTCGGCAATAATACCTACTCTTTCTTCTTGCTTCAGTTTTCTAATTCCGGTAGTGGTTTTTCCTTTCTCATCATTTTTATAAACAAAATAATGAGACTGGCCTTTTGCTGCAATTTGAGGTAAATGGGTGATGGAAATCACCTGCATATTCTCACCCAATGCTGATATTACTTCACCTACTTTTAAGGCTGTTTCACCCGAAATTCCGGTATCAATCTCATCAAAAATGATCGTCGGTAATGAGGTATGTTTGGCTAGTAAAGCTTTTATGGCAAGCATAAGACGAGAAAGTTCTCCACCAGATGCTACTTTGTTAACAGGTGCAGGTAACTGTCCGGCGTTAGCACTAAATAATAAGTTAATTTCATCGAGACCATCCTTATTTAATTCAGTCAGTTTCTCTTGATTAAGTACTAATTTTGCATTAGGCATCCCCACTTTTCTTAAAGTGCTACCTGTTTCCAGTTCTACTACTTTAATTGCTTTTTTACGGTTAGCACTTAATTGATCGGCTTTTTTGTTCAGCTCTTTTTTTAGCCCTTCAATCTGTTTTTGTAGCCCTTCAATATTTTCATCTGATGATAGAAGCTGATTAAGGTTGTTTTCCAGCTGCATTTGCATTTCTAATAATTCGGTATTGCTGGCTACCCGGTGTTTCTGCTGTAAAGAATAAAATAAGTCTAAACGCTGATTAATGATTTCTAAACGATCTACACTATGCAAGGTATTTTCTTCCATAGCAGAAAGCTCATCTGCAATATCTTTAATTTCAATAATGGAAGAACGCAGGCGCTCGAACAGGATGTTAATATTGGGGTCAAATTTCTCAATACTCTGTAATTGCAAAGAAGCTTCTTTCAGCATCTGCAAACCTGAAGGCTCTCCCTCATTTAATAGTCCGGCAGCTGTAAGTAAAGCCCTTTTAATCGTTTCTGCATGCGTGAGGCGCTCTAACTCTATTTCGAGTTCTTCCTGTTCCCCTTCTTTTAAGTTTGCCTGCTCCAGTTCGTTAAATAAGAATTGTTCATAATCTTGTCTGCTTCGAGCTTCAGCAGCGTCATTAATCAGGTTTTTTAATCGATTACTTTCCTGTTTTAATCGCTTGAAGCCATTTCGATATTCAAATAAAAGTGTTTGGTGGTTGGCAAGCGCATCTACAATAAGGAGCTGAAAATCTACATCATTAATTTCCTGTGTGGCATGCTGAGAATGAATATCAATCAGCCTTTCTCCAATTTGTTTTAATATAGAAAGATTAACAGGCGTATCGTTAATAAACGACCGTGTTTTTCCGTCAATTGATATTTCCCGGCGAAGAATTGTGTCATTTGAAAAATCAAGATCATTTTCTTCGAAAATTTCCAGTAATTTTTGATCTGCTAAAATAAAATTACCTTCTATTACACATTTTTTATCCTGACTGAAAAAGTACTTACTTTCTGCCCTTTGCCCTAAAATGAGTGAAACTGCACCTAAAATAATTGATTTTCCGGCACCTGTTTCTCCTGTGATAATGTTTAAGCCTTTATCAAATTCAATGTCGAGACTATCAATTAATGCGTAATTACGTATAGAAATTTTTTGTAGCATAACTACAGCGAAAATACTAAAAAGTTATTTCAAGCAAGCCATTCCAAACAAAAACAGCGAAGATTATTCTTCGCTGTTTTGCCATTGTTTGTTTAGTTAGTTGGTTTTAGGTTTTTCTGTTTTTTCCTTTTCTATTTTCGCTTTCAATTCCTTAAAATCTTTATCAAATTTTTCTTTCAACTTTTTATATTCTTCAGTCTGTTTTACTTTATTATTGGTTTGATCATCTAAGTAATATACTGAACCATTTGTAATCACCATGCTCCGGCCTTTGGTTAATGAATCAGCATTGATGCCTGGTAACTTGGGGAATCTTTTGGCATCCGGATACTTTGTTTGGTCCAGATCAGTTCCTAGGCTGAATATACTGGTACTCATTTTAGCCGCCATATCTTCACCCATTTTTTTCCACTTTTCTTGTGCTTCAGGTGATCCATATTCTTTCGCAATATCTTCACCAAATTTTTTCCACTTTGCCTGCTCCTCCGGAGAGTTCATTTTATGGGACATTTCTTCACCCATTTTTTTCCACTTTTCCTGCGCTTCAGGCGATCCGTATTCTTTTCGTACATCTTCTGCAAATTTTCTCCATTTTGCCTGTTCTTCAGGAGAATTCATTTTCTTTTGCATTTCATCACTCATCTTTTTCCATTTAGCTTTTGCCTGTGGAGAATTGTATTCACGGGCGATATCATCTCCAAATTTTTTCCACTTTTTCTGCGCTTCGGGTGATTGAAATTCTTTATATAATTTCGCTTTAAAAGTAGAATCACCGTAAGTAAATGTGCTATCCCTGTTTAAGCTGATTAAATTTCTAACACCTGCAAATTCATCAGCATAGATGCTTTTTTTCAGACTATCAGGTACCTCCTTTATTGAATTGTATTCAGTTCTTTTCCCATTCGCATCAACAGTTACAATTTTAATTTTACGCTTTTTGGTCGTATCCTGAGGCATTGTAATGCTTTCTATAGCCTTACTTAAGCTAGCCATTTGTGTTTTTATTACTTTGTTGATCTCTTTCTTTTTTTCGCTTGGGTTAATCCAGGCAATAGAGAATAGGCAGGCTATACCCAGTGTTAATGCTGCCATTTGTTGTTTGGCATTTAAATAATTTGTTTTCATATTGGTGATTCTTTTGATGCGTTGATACAAATTTTGATTTTGACCGGTGGCTGCCAAGGCATAAGCCGGACTTTTATTATCTTTAAGTAATTCAAGTTTAAGTAAGGCATGCGCATAATTTAAAGGCTTACCTGTTATTTTTACCACTAGATCATCGCAGGCATGTTCACGTTCAATATGAATAAACCTTCCAGCCACCCATACAAAAGGATTATAAAATAGGAGGGTTTCAATGGCTGTTTTAATCAGATTTAGCAAAAAATCATTCCTCCTGATATGAGAGAGTTCGTGAATTAAGATCGCTTCCACCTGATCATGATCCAATTGATTTACCAATGCAACCGGAAATAACACTACTGGTTTTAAATAGCCAATCACTAAAGGAACATTCACTATGGAGGATAAATCAAATCGGATATCTTTTTGAATCCCTAAAGAAGATTTTATATGTTGAAATATTAACTTCCAATCTTCCGGAATAGCGCTTAAACTTTCTTTTTTTAGTATAGAAAGCTGATAATATCCTTTTGCGATAATGAATAATTGAAATAGGATGCCGATGATGTAAAGAACAACGATTATTGGAAAGTAATGCTCTACTTTACTGGTGAAGCTTTGAGGCAAATCATTTAAATATTGATTGAATTGTATTGGCTGAACCTGGCCAACTGTATGGTGGTTTGGTTTATTGAGCATGAGTTGTTCACCCAAATTATAACTAAAGGAAATAAACATTAAAATCACAGAAAAGAAAGCAATGTTATGTCTGTGTTTCGATGGCAACTTCGGTAAAGTTAACATCACAACTAATAGTATACCATAAATGATGGCACTTTGCCAAAGTGAATTTAAAATGCTCCAGCCAAATGCTTTGATAAATTGTTGTACTAATGGTTCCATATGAATGGTTTATTTAAACAAATAATAATCTTGATTATAATTCAGTTGTTGTCACTAATGACTAATGACTAATGACTAATGACTAATGACTAATGACTAATGACTACTTCATACTGTCCAGATATTTTTTAATCTCATCAATTTCATCGGCACTTGCTTTATGATTACCCAATGCTTGCATAACCAAGCGTGCGGCTGATCCATTAAAAACGTTGTTAATCATTTTGCTTACCAAATGCTTTTCTGTTTTATCCTGGTTAACCAAAGCTTTATAAATATGTGTCTTCTGGTTCGTATCCCTTTCTACCAGGCCTTTTTCATGCATGATCTGCATCAACTTTAATGTGGTAGTATAACCAGAATCTTTTTTATTTAGCGCTTCATGCACTTCTCTTACTGTTGCCCGGCCATTTTGCCACAACACTTGAAGAATTTCCATTTCGCCTTCAGTTGGTTTGATATTATTATTAATCATATGTTACAAGATATACGAATTATTTCGTATTCAAATCTACGAATATATTCGTATTAAAAAAATATTTTTTAATTATTTGTGAAGTTTAGTAAAAAAACGAATTAAGTTAATGCTGAGCGCTTTTGTGCTAGAGGTCAACAGTATTATGATCAAGCTTAAATCCGCTATTTTGGTTGTAATGATGAAACGAATTATAGAAGATGGGGATGGAGATGTTTTTTGAATTGGGTACAGTTTTATTTAACTTTTATACAGTGGTTATATCTTGCCTCAACTCAAGATAGCTATTATAGCTTATTGTTTTAAACCTTCATATTTTCCAATATTAGCCGGATCTATTTCTGCTAGCATATTATAGGCTTTTAAGCGTTCTTGCATATTTAATTTGGCAAGTACATTTGTAACTTCCTCTGCTTTGGAAGCAAAGTATACATTAGGGAAAATTGAACCTAACTTTTGTTTATCCATTTGCTGCAAAGCAGGCAGGGCGGCAACAATTGCGGTGAGGCCCTTATCATTATCGGTTAATTGGTCCAAACCATTCAGGTGATAACTGTAGATAAACGCACGAAGTTCACTGAAAACGGGATTAAGTACATTTTCATTAAACCAGAATCTATTTCTTAAACCATCTGCTGCTTTCCATCCAGCATTACCCGAAGCTTGCGCCAGGTTAATAATATTCTGAGCTTTCTTAAAATAAGTGGTCCCACCCATACGGGCGAAACTATCTTTATCCAAACCAATAATGGTATAAGCATAATAGGATAGGAGTGCACTGATGTTGGAGATATAATTTTGGTCTGAAAAATCAATGGTAGCACCATCATTGTAGCTAAAATCGAAGTTTTTATCGCTCATATTTAATAGAGTACTATTATATGAGCTATTAAAAACAGGTCGGCTACTTTGGATTTGTGCTTCAGCGGTATATCCAGATCCACCATCCCATGAATTTATAGTGATCACAAAACTACAGTCGATCCGTTCGGTTGGTTTATAGTTCTCCGTGCTGAACTTATTATTATTTAGAAAATCACGGATGGTTCGTTGGAGTACATCTATGGTTGGTTTGCTGATATTAGAAACCTGTGGAGCTAAAATAGTCACTCTGGCATTTAATTCCTGGGCCTGTAATTTACCAAAGCCAGCCAATAACAATATCCATAGAATTTTCTTCATTATTTTCAGATTTTTAAAATAGCCATACAAATATCTTTAGCCACTTCCGTTTTAGACTTCATTTCAAAAATGGTACGTTCTAATGCTTTGTTAAAAATAGTAATTTTATTGGTATCTGATTTAAAACCAGCACCATTATCGTTAAGTGAATTTAACACCACTAAATCAAGGTTTTTTTTCTCTAACTTTCCTTTGGCATAATTTTCTTCATCATGGGTTTCCAAAGCAAAACCAACCAAAATTTGATTCTCTTTTTTATCTCTTCCCAGTGTTGCTAAAATATCAACGGTTTTTTCTAATTCCAGAACCAAGCTATCCGCTTGCTTTTTGATTTTCTGATTGGCAATCTCTTTCGGACGATAATCCGCAACAGCTGCACACATGATTGTAATATCCATTTCAGAGAATCTGGACGTACAGGCATCTAGCATTTGTTGTGCGCTTACAACATCAATTCGCAATAAATCTTGATTTTCCTTTTGTGCTGTAGGACCTGTAATTAAGGTTACATCTGCACCCAATTGAGCAAGTTCGTTAGCCAGGGCAAAGCCCATTTTACCAGAAGAGTGATTTCCAATGAAACGTACCGGATCAATAGCCTCATAAGTCGGACCAGCAGTAACCATTACTTTTTTACCAAAAAAAGGCATGGTCTGTTTAATAGAATCATGCAGGAAAGCAATAATTTCTTCAGGTTCTGCCATCCTTCCAGCACCATAAAGTCCGCTAGCCAATTCTCCATTACCAGGCTCAATTACAATATTTCCAAAACTTTTAATCTTTTGAATATTGTTTTGTGCAGTTTCATGCTTCCACATGTCTAAATCCATTGCTGGAGCTACATAAACAGTACATTTTGCAGAGAGATATACGGCGGTAAGCAGGTTATCACAAATTCCGTTCGCGAGTTTGGCCAGTGTATTTGCGCTGATGGGGGCAATGATAATGAGATCTGCCCAAAGACCTAATTCTACGTGGTTGCTCCAAACACCAGTTTCTTTTTCAAAATACTGTGTGTAAACTGGATTTTTAGAAAGCGTAGCAAGGGTAAGGGGCGTAATAAAATTTGCGCCATCAGGAGTAAGGATAACCTTAACGTTTGCACCAGCTTTAACCAATAACCGAACTAAAAAAGCCGATTTATAAGCAGCAATACTTCCGCAAACGCCAAGGATTATATTTCTATTTTTAAGCATTATGCAAAGCGTTTAAAGCATAAGCAAAGTACAATATGCACAAAACGCTATGCATTATGCCAATATTACTTTTGTTCTTTAGCAGGATTTCTATGATAAATTTTATCGTTTAAAAATTCATCTATCGCAACTAAAACAGGTTTAGGCATGCGTTCATAATGCTTGCTGATTTCAATTTGCTCACGATTTTCAAAAATCTCTTCCAGGTTATCATTGCTCGAAGCAAATTCTGCTAATTTACCATGTAGCTCTTCTTTAACGTTGTTCGAAATTTGATTGGCTCTTTTTGCAATCACCACTAAAGATTCGTATAAGTTATCTGTAGTTTTATCTAAATCGTGTACGTTTCTGGTAACTGTAGTATTTGGTACAGCAGGTTTGTTAGTATTCATGTATTGCTTAATTTTTAATATCTGTATTATCTGCGTTAGTTGGTTTTGTAGAAACGGTATCTTTTAATTTACCTGTTTTAATCAGCATCTGCTTGTATTTTTCCTGATCGGCAGCGTATAAGGCAAGTTCCTGTTTAGTAGCTACAATTCCTGCTTCCACATCTGATTTAACAAGTTTAGCATCTTTAGTAAATTTACTATCCGGATGATTCTCTGTAAATTCAGTATATAAAGCTAAAGCTTCATTGTAACGATCTTCCTGGCGAATAACATAACTGTTTTTAGCATATAGATATTGCGCTTTGATCATTAAGTAATCCATTTCTTCAGCGTACTTAATGTCTGGATAATCTCGTTGAGCATTTCTCAAAGCAATAACTGCTGCCCTGTAATTGTCAACATTACTTGGTCCTGTAGTTAAATACATCTTTGCATTTTCAAAAGCTTTGTCTTCAAGTTTTCCTCTTAAATCAGTAATGTATTTTCCTGCAGCTGCCGCTCTGTCGCTGGAAGGGTATAAGTTAATAAATAATTGTAGTGCATCAATCGCCTTATAAGTGTTTTCCTGATCTAGAGAAAAACTTGGCGATTCCAGATAGTAGCAATAAGCACCCATATACCTGGCCTCTTCTGCGTTTTTACTTGCTGGATAGGTATCTGCAAAACTTTTAAATTGGTATCTTGCAGTAGTATAATCACTCAATCTATATAAAGTATAAGCATAATAATAGTTTAGATCTTCAGCTTCTGCACGACCTCGATATTTTTGAGAAAGATCTTCAAAAAGCACCAATGCCTTGCTATAATCCCTCTTATTATATAAACGAAGAGCCTCTTGATACTTTTTGGCCACATCATTACTTGCCCTCAATTTCTCAAAACGACTTTTACAGCCCGCAAAGCCTAATGCGGCAACAAATACTAAAATAATTAAGTGTTTAACTTTAAACATTCTGCAAAGATAATTAATAATACGATAACATCAATAAAAACAATTCGCCGCTAAGCTATGCAAAGCAAATCAGTACCTATATATAGTTAACAAATTTTAACATTACATATAGTTCTTATAATATTGAATAGGATTTTAGAAAGTATTTGCTTTTTTAGCCTAATAAGCATTATCGCGCTGCTATCTCAATAAATGCTCAATTAAATTATTTTAATCTGGGTTCTACTCATATATAGATAGTATACCTCTTATTTATATACAACACTTATTTACTTAGTGGTTAAAATTATCTAGAAAGATATTTTAATTGATGATAGCCCTCTTTTAAACTAATAATGGTAAATTATTCCTATCGCCTATATGTTCTCTATGCCTATATGGTTTAAAATTATTTGAGCAAATCTTCCCCCTTTACCTTATTAAAAATTCTTGCAAACACCTATTATTAGAAAATGTTTTATTTATTTGAATTTTTTTGTGATGATTTACAGGGTCTTATGATTTTTGGGAATAAAAGAGGGCCGATGCGTTTGCAGGGGTATTAATTTTTGCTACCTTTGCAACCCGCTTCGGAGGAAAGGGCTGGTGCTGAAAAGCGTGTTAATGATGTGTTGAGGTTAGAAAGGCGGCAAAATTTATTTCAAATAAAATTTGCTGAAGCGAAAAAGATCATTACCTTTGCAGCCCGGTTTGGAAGGAACGGGAAGTTGGTTTTAAAGACTGGCAGATTGAAGTGTTGGAAAGAAAAGAAGGACGGAAAAAATAAAATTATTTTATTTGGAAGTTCAGAAAAGATTTCTACCTTTGCACTCCCAACCGAGAGGGAAGGAAAAAAAGAATCAAGTGGCGGATGTCATGGCGATTAGAAAACAAGATTGAAACAGGAAGAAAACACAGGCTGGATGAATAAGACGAGCCGAAACCAAATACCTGAAGATATATAAAGGCGACCGTGAGGTAATAAGCCGAGAAAGTTCTTAAAAGAGATGTCAATGTAGCGAAAGCGGGTTTAATGGAGTACTGATCGAAGTACATGATTAAGTAGCTTTATTTTAAAGGTGATGTCTAACAGACAAAACAAAAGAAGACTATTTTTAACAATAGTTAAAACTGGTCAGAATTAAACAACAACATTTTACAATGGAGAGTTTGATCCTGGCTCAGGATGAACGCTAGCGGCAGGCCTAATACATGCAAGTCGAGGGGTAGAGTAGGCTTGCTTACTTGAGACCGGCGCACGGGTGCGTAACGCGTATGCAACCTACCTTTATCTGGGGGATAGCCCGGAGAAATCCGGATTAATACCGCATAAAATCACAGAATGGCATTATTCAATGATCAAACATTAATGGGATAGAGATGGGCATGCGTGTCATTAGCTAGTTGGCGGGGTAACGGCCCACCAAGGCGACGATGACTAGGGGATCTGAGAGGATGACCCCCCACACTGGTACTGAGACACGGACCAGACTCCTACGGGAGGCAGCAGTAAGGAATATTGGTCAATGGAGGCAACTCTGAACCAGCCATGCCGCGTGCAGGAAGACTGCCCTATGGGTTGTAAACTGCTTTTATCCGGGAATAAACCACAATACGTGTATTGTGCTGAATGTACCGGAAGAATAAGGATCGGCTAACTCCGTGCCAGCAGCCGCGGTAATACGGAGGATCCAAGCGTTATCCGGATTTATTGGGTTTAAAGGGTGCGTAGGCGGCCTGTTAAGTCAGGGGTGAAAGACGGTAGCTCAACTATCGCAGTGCCTTTGATACTGATGGGCTTGAATGAACTAGAGGTAGGCGGAATGAGACAAGTAGCGGTGAAATGCATAGATATGTCTCAGAACACCGATTGCGAAGGCAGCTTACTATGGTTTAATTGACGCTGAGGCACGAAAGCGTGGGGATCAAACAGGATTAGATACCCTGGTAGTCCACGCCCTAAACGATGAACACTCGCTGTTGGCGATACACAGTCAGCGGCTAAGCGAAAGCGTTAAGTGTTCCACCTGGGGAGTACGGTCGCAAGATTGAAACTCAAAGGAATTGACGGGGGCCCGCACAAGCGGAGGAGCATGTGGTTTAATTCGATGATACGCGAGGAACCTTACCCGGGCTTGAAAGTTAGTGAATCATTTAGAGATAAATGAGTGAGCAATCACACGAAACTAGGTGCTGCATGGCTGTCGTCAGCTCGTGCCGTGAGGTGTTGGGTTAAGTCCCGCAACGAGCGCAACCCCTATGTTTAGTTGCCAGCACGTTAAGGTGGGGACTCTAAACAGACTGCCTGTGCAAACAGAGAGGAAGGAGGGGACGACGTCAAGTCATCATGGCCCTTACGTCCGGGGCTACACACGTGCTACAATGGATGGTACAGAGGGCAGCTACATAGCAATATGATGCGAATCTCACAAAGCCATTCACAGTTCGGATTGGGGTCTGCAACTCGACCCCATGAAGTTGGATTCGCTAGTAATCGCGTATCAGCAATGACGCGGTGAATACGTTCCCGGGCCTTGTACACACCGCCCGTCAAGCCATGGAAGTTGGGGGTACCTAAAGTATGTAACCGCAAGGAGCGTCCTAGGGTAAAACCGATAACTGGGGCTAAGTCGTAACAAGGTAGCCGTACCGGAAGGTGCGGCTGGAATACCTCCTTTCTGGAGTAGCATCACCTACTCAGCTTTCGCAACATGATATTTCATAATAAGTTATATAGGTTAAAGCATAAAGACTAAAGCTGAAAGGCAAACATCTTGATACTTTACACTATACTACTTTAAAAAAGAGAAAACACAAAAGAAACACCCAGAGGAAACGGTGGGCATACTATAAAGGTATAGCGCCACGGAACAATAAGATGGGGAAAGCCAAAGGATAAGCAGTAGCGGTAAGATACTATATACTGCATACGTATAGCTGACCTTAAATCAAGAAGTCCCGTAGCTCAGCCTGGTTAGAGCACTACACTGATAATGTAGGGGTCTCCAGTTCAAATCTGGACGGGACTACCATTAAAGTTGGGAGTAAAGAGAATAGGGTTGGGAGTTATGAATACTCCAAACTAATGACTCCAAACTCAAGACTATAAATCTGGGGGATTAGCTCAGCTGGCTAGAGCGCCTGCCTTGCACGCAGGAGGTCAACGGTTCGACTCCGTTATTCTCCACCATGAAGAGTGGCAACCGGTCAACGGTTCGTCCCGATAGCTATCGGGACCGTTATTCTCCACTATTTAAGCTGAAAAGCTTAAAGGCCAAAGCAGAAAGCTTTTAAAAAACGGAATAATAAAGAAAGCGTTACCAGGATTGGTAAACTACATTGACATAAAGATTAAGACAAGAAGAAAACGCCATTGGGGCACATACAAAAAAAGTATGGAACGGTTCGAGACCGCGGTTTTTAACTAACGAAGCTGAAACGAGGCTTAGGTTGGGGCACATGACACCCTATACCTTTATACCTTCGGCCATCAGCTTCAGTAAAGTTCTTTGACATATTGGAAGAAGTTAAAAAAGAAGAGCAAACAACAATAGGCGACTGTTGTGTTTGTGCTCTCCCGGCTTTACGTCGGGAATGAGACATCATGACAAGAGCAAAAAAAGCATACCATATGGCGCAAAAGGCATATGAGTAGAAGAAAGTAATAAAGAGTACACGGGGGATGCCTTGGCTCTCAGAGGCGATGAAGGACGTGATAAGCTGCGATAAGCTTCGGGTATTTGCAAATAGGAATAGATCCGAAGATTTCCGAATGGGGCAACCCGGCTAGTTGAAGACTAGTCACATATAATGAGCAAACCTGCCGAACTGAAACATCTAAGTAAGCAGAGGAAGAGAAAATAACAATGATTTCCTAAGTAGTGGCGAGCGAAAGGGAAAGAGCCCAAACCATTAATGTTACGGCATTAGTGGGGTTGTAGGACTACGATGTGGCATTGGTAAACAGAAGTGGAACGGGATGGGAAGCCCGGCGATACATGGTGATAGCCCAGTACACGTATAGAATACCAGTCTAGTAGTATCCTGAGTACCGCGAGGTCGGAGACGCCTTGTGGGAATCTGCCGGCACCATCCGGTAAGGCTAAATACTCCTGAGAGACCGATAGTGAACCAGTACCGTGAGGGAAAGGTGAAAAGAACCCCGAACAGGGGAGTGAAATAGAACCTGAAACCGTGTACTTACAAGCGGTCGGAGCGTCCAGGTGGCGTGACGGCGTGCCTTTTGCATAATGAGCCTACGAGTTACTCTTCTCTGGCAAGGTTAAGTGCTTCAGGCACGGATCCGAAGCGAAAGCGAGTCTGAATAGGGCGTATAGTCAGAGGAGGTAGACGCGAAACCTTGTGATCTACCCATGGACAGGTTGAAGGTGCGGTAACACGTACTGGAGGACCGAACCGATAAACGTTGAAAAGTTTCCGGATGATCTGTGGGTAGGGGTGAAAGGCTAATCAAACTGGGAAATAGCTCGTACTCCCCGAAATGTTTTTAGGAACAGCGTGGATATTAAGTTTAATAGAGGTAGAGCTACTGATTGGGTGCGGGGGAGTCAAATCCTACCAAATCCAGACAAACTCCGAATGCTATTAAATATGATCTGCAGTGAGGCGCGGGGTGCTAAGGTCACGCGCCGAGAGGGAAAGAACCCAGACCATCAGCTAAGGTCCCCAAGTTACAGTTAAGTTGAACTAACGAGGTCCGATTGCACAGACAGCTAGGATGTTGGCTTGGAAGCAGCCATTCATTTAAAGAGTGCGTAACAGCTCACTAGTCGAGCGATCGGGCATGGATAATAAACGGGCATTAAATTGTACACCGAAGCTATGGGATTGAAATATATCGGTAGGGGAGCATTCTATATGCGGTGAAGGTATCTGGTAATGGGTGCTGGAGCGTATAGAAAAGCAAATGTAGGCATAAGTAACGATAAGGCGGGAGAGAAACCCGCCCACCGAAAGGATAAGGTTTCCTGATCAACGCTAATCGGATCAGGGTTAGTCGGGACCTAAGGAGAACCCGAAGGGGAAATTCGATGGACAACTGGTTAATATTCCAGTACTTTTTATAACTGCGATGTGGGGACGGAGTAGTGACACTGCCGCGATCTGACGGAATAGATCGTTAAAGGCCGTAGGTATAGGACTGGTAGGCAAATCCGCCAGTCTTGCTGAAAGCTGATAGTACAATAAACCTTCGGGTGAATTGATAGCGCAGGTAATCAGACTTCCAAGAAAAACCGCTAAGCTTCAGGTTATAAAAACCCGTACCGCAAACCGACACAGGTATCCGGGAAGAGGATTCTAAGGTGCTCGAGTGAATCATGGCTAAGGAACTCGGCAAAATGGCCCTGTAACTTCGGGAGAAGGGGCGCTGGCAGCAATGTCAGCCGCAGTGAAAAGGCCCAGGCGACTGTTTAACAAAAACACATGGCTTTGCAAAATCGAAAGATGAAGTATAAGGCCTGACACCTGCCCGGTGCTGGAAGGTTAAGAGGGGATGTCATCTGTAAGGAGAAGCATTGAATCGAAGCCCCAGTAAACGGCGGCCGTAACTATAACGGTCCTAAGGTAGCGAAATTCCTTGTCGGGTAAGTTCCGACCTGCACGAATGGTGTAACGATCTGGGCGCTGTCTCAGCCATGAGCTCGGTGAAATTGTGGTCCCGGTGAAGACGCCGGGTACCCGCAACGGGACGGAAAGACCCCATGCACCTTCACTACAATTTAACATTGACATTGGATACAGGATGTGTAGGATAGGTGGGAGGCTTTGAAGCGGCGTCGCTAGGCGTCGTGGAGCCAACGTTGAAATACCACCCTTTCTGTATTCGGTGTCTAATCCCGCTAAGCGGGAGACATTGTTTGATGGGTAGTTTGACTGGGGTGGTCGCCTCCAAAAAGGTAACGGAGGCTTTCAAAGGTAAGCTCAGTACGCTTGGTAACCGTACGCGGAGTGCAATAGCATAAGCTTGCTTGACTGTGAGACATACAGGTCGATCAGGGTCGAAAGACGGATATAGTGATCCGGTGGTTCTGCATGGAAGGGCCATCGCTCAAAGGATAAAAGGTACGCTGGGGATAACAGGCTGATCTCCCCCAAGAGCTCATATCGACGGGGAGGTTTGGCACCTCGATGTCGGCTCGTCACATCCTGGGGCTGGAGAAGGTCCCAAGGGTTCGGCTGTTCGCCGATTAAAGTGGCACGCGAGCTGGGTTCAGAACGTCGCGAGACAGTTCGGTCCCTATCTGTTGTGGGCGTAGGAATTTTGAGTGGGGCTGACCTTAGTACGAGAGGACCGGGTTGGACTAGCCTCTAGTGAATCTGTTGTTCCGCCAGGGGCATTGCAGAGTAGCTACGCTGGGAATAGATAAGCGCTGAAAGCATCTAAGTGCGAAACTAGCCACGAGATGAGAATTCCATATAGGACCGTAGCAGACTACTACGTTGATAGGCTACAGATGTAAAGCTGGCGACAGCACAGTCGAGTAGTACTAATCATCCGAAGCTTTCAAAGCAAACAGAACTGTTGTTTGTTCTTCAAAACTTAACTTCTTTCAATAATATGTCATTTAAGCGGAAAGCTAAAAGACAAAAGAGTAAAGCGAAATATTTTTTAGTAGCTTTAAGCTTTGATCTTTATCCTTTCAGTTCAAATAAAAATATTTAGGTGCCTATATCGGTGGTGTCCACCTCTTCCCATTCCGAACAGAGAAGTTAAGCCCACCAGAGCCGATGGTACTGCGGTAACACGTGGGAGAGTAGGTCGGTGCCAAATCTTAAAAGCCTTAAGCGGCGTTTAACCAGGACCCTTGCAGTAACAACTGCAGGGGTTTCTGCGTTTATAATAAAAAAGCGTAAAGGCTAAAGCTGAAAGACCAAAGCGCCTGCATGGCGTATAACCTTTTAGGCGTAATGCCATTCCCTCCCGTGGAGGGGTGGTTAACAGGCAGAGATACCGTAATAGCAGTTTATCCGGTTATTGATGGACAGGTTTCCATCGCCTGGAGATGCTTCGTGCCTCAGCATGACAGCAATCAGGTTAGGTTTATTATTCATCGAACACCCCTCGATCGTCTTCCTGAACTTGATCCAGGATATTTTTTTAGTAGTATTGGATTAATACCAGCAAGGCTAAAAGAATAGCTAAATACTGGATATCAGTTTGTACGGTACTAATGGACAGGTTTCCATCGCCTGTAGATGCTTCGTGCCTCAGCATGACAGCAATCAGGTTAGGTTTATTATTCATCGAACACTCTTCGATCGTCTTCCTCAGCTTGATCCAGGATATTTTTTTAGTAGTATTGGATCAATACCAGGAAGGCTCAAAGAATAGTTAAATATGGTATCAGTTTATTCGTTATTAACGGACAGGTTTCTATCGACTGGAGATGCTTCGTACCTCAGCATGATAGCAACCTGGCTAAATTTCTTATTCATCGAATTAATAAATAAAAAATGACAGATAAATATCTACTGTTATAAGAATGCTAATGCAACCTTAATGTATTCGTAATTGAATAGTAAATTATAATCCAACGATGCTCAAATGAGTCAACATATAGGGGTATCGTTCTATTATGTTATACTATAAATTTATCTTTGCAAAAACCTAAATATTGTGCAAACATTAGAGCAATTGAAACGTGGTGAACTGAATGGTTGTACTTCGTTAAAACTTTCAGCTGAAATAGAGACTTTTCCTATGGAGATTTTAGATCTAGCTGATACACTTGAATATCTTGATTTATCTGCCAACCGCTTATCTGAATTACCTGCAGATTTTAGTAAACTCCAAAAGCTTAAGGTTTTCTTCTGCTCTAATAATGAATTTACTATTTATCCTGAAGTTTTAAGTGATTGTCCGTTATTAGATATTGTAGGCTTTAAAGCAAATCATATTGGCCATGTTGGTGACCGGGCCATAGGCAAAAATTTGAGGTGGTTAATTTTAACTAATAATATGATCTCTGCATTACCTGCTTCCATTGGTGATTGTTATCGGCTGGAGAAGCTGATGCTTGCAGGTAATAGATTAACAGCGTTACCCGAAGAATTGCAGCATTGTAGATCATTAGCACTTTTGAGACTTTCTGCAAATAAAATTGAAATTTTACCTGACTGGTTACTATCCTTACCTAAACTATCTTGGCTAGCATTTTCTGGAAATCCTTGCAGTAGAACACCCAATTCAGAAATAGAGGCACCATTGATTTCTTATGATCGTTTAAAAATTCGGAATAAGCTTGGTGAGGGAGCCTCTGGTACAATTTACCGTGCATTGAGTGAAGAAATGTTGCAGGATGTGGCAGTGAAGGTATTTAAAGGCGATGTTACCAGTGATGGTTTTCCGGAGGATGAAATGCATTCCAGCATTGAAGCTGGTGACCATGAGGCGTTAGTGAAAATCATTGGTAAAACTAATGATTCGTCTGAATCTAAAACAGGGCTGGTAATGGAACTCATTCCGCAGCATTATATAAATCTTGGAAATCCACCATCGCTAAAAACATGTACGAGGGACGTATTTGAACCTGATACCCAACTTTCTGCATTGCAGGTGATCAACATTTTAACTTCTATTTCTTCGGTTGCCAATCATTTGCACCAAAAGGGTATTATGCATGGTGATTTATATGCTCACAATATGTTGATTGATGAGGATGGGAAGACGTTATTCGGCGATTTTGGTGCAGCAACCCGGTATGAGCGGGATCATTCGACTTTCTCAAATGCAATGGAGCGAATAGAAGTAAGTGCTTTTGGGTATTTAGTCGACGATCTATTATCATTATATGCATCAGCAGAGCAAGATACTTTTTATTCTGCATTGCGTGCATTAGAAGAATCTTGCCATTTGCCAGATGTGGGAGATAGACCAGGTTTTGAAGAGATTGAATCTATTTTAGCCGAAATAAAAAGTCAAAATTTAATTTAACTTTCTTTTACCGCTAACTGACCGCAGGCTGCATCAATATCTTTTCCGCGGCTTCGGCGAATGTTAGTGGTGATACCTTGTGATTTTAGATAACTGGCAAAGGCATCAATTTTATCGCCTTCGGCATTGGTAAAATCAGCGAAGGAAATAGGATTGTATTCAATCAAATTTACCTTACATGGAATGTGCTTGCAAAATTTAGCCAAATCCATTGCATCAGTAATTTCATCATTAAAGTGATTGAAAACAATGTATTCGTAAGTTACCGGATTTTTGGTTTTTGCAAAATAATATTTAAGTGCTTCGGATAGTGACTTTAATGAGTTTGCCTCGTTAATCGGCATGATCTCATTTCGCTTTTTATCATCGGCTGCATGAAGTGAAAGTGCCAGGTTAAATTTAACGCCATCATCACCTAATTTTTTAATCATTTTAGCAATGCCGGCAGTTGAAACTGTAATGCGCTTGTAACTCATATTTAAGCCATCGGGTGCGGTAATGCGTTCGATAGATTTTAATACATTGGCGTAATTTAGCAATGGTTCGCCCATGCCCATATATACAATATTGGTTAAAGGGTTATTGTAATTTTGTTTGGCCTGTTTATCAATTAATACGACCTGATCATAAATTTCATCAGCATTTAAATTCCTTTTCCGGTCCATATAACCTGTTGCGCAGAATTTACAGGTTAAGCTGCAACCTACCTGAGAACTTACACAAGCTGTCATACGATCTTCTAAGGGAATTAGAACTCCTTCCACAATATTACCATCAGCTAAGCGGAAGGTATTTTTAATGGTATGATCGCTACTAAATTGTGAATTGTTAACCTTAACAGCGTTTATGGCGAAGTTTTCATCCAAAGATTTGCGTAAATCTTTAGAAAGATTACTCATTTCATCGAAGTTGATGGCCGATTTCTCCCATAGCCACTGATAAATCTGCTTTGCTCTAAAGGCAGGTTGTTGCATAGCCACTAAGTGCTGTTGCAATTGTGCTAAATCAAGTGAGCGGATATCTATCTTTTTTGCTGTTACCATTTGCTGCAAAGGTACTTAAAAAGCACTTAAGCTGAAAGGCGAAAGCAGAAAGCAAATTGTTGTGATTCAGAATTTTACAATTAACAAGCTATCTTCCTCTTGTTCTGGTATTTGATTTTCCTGCAGGCTTACCTTTTGCTGGTCTGGAATTTTTACCAGATGAACTGTTTTTATTGGTGGGTTTTGATGATGAATTTGAGCCTGTCTTTTTTGCTCCTCCTGATTTTGCGAAAGGCTTTGTTGATTTGAATTTTTTAGATTGATCCTGTTTTGACTCAGAAATCTCTTCATAAGCATTCAATTTCTTTTTAATTGAACTTTTTGTTTTTGGGCCAGCTTCTGACGATGATTTTTCGACGCTTTTCATGATTCCAGCCATTTCCTCTTCAGTTAGTTCTCTGAATTCTCCCGTAGGAATGCCCTTAAGATTAATGTTCATAATCCGTGTGCGTTCTAATTTGGTTACTTCATATCCAAAATGTTCACACATTCTTCTGATCTGCCGGTTTAATCCCTGAATTAAAATAATATTGAAGACGAATGTACTCACCTGCCTAACCTTACACTTACGGGTATTAACACCCAGAATGGGAACACCGTTACTCATTTCAAAAATGAAATCGTCGGTAATTGGTTTATTAACGGTGACTACATATTCTTTTTCATGTTTATTGCCGGCCCTCAAAATCTTGTTAACCAGGTCGCCGTTATTGGTTAAGAAAATCAACCCTGATGAATCTTTGTCTAAACGGCCAATGGGAAAAATACGTTCACTATGATTGATATAATCCACAATGTTATCGCGAACGTTTGATTCTGTAGTGCTGGTAACTCCGGTTGGTTTATTGAAGGCCAAAAGAATAAAACTGCTATCTTCTTTAGGCTCAATATTGTGTCCATTTACCATTACCCTATCTCCGGCAAAAACCTGGTCGCCTATTTTAGCCCGTTTGCCATTGATGAAAACATTGCCCTTTTCAATAAACCGATCTGCCTCCCGGCGGGAGCACAATCCACTTTCACTGATGAATTTATTTAATCGGGTGGCTGGGTTATTAATCATACTGCAATTTTACGGAAATAATCCCTTTTCTAAACCATGTCTGTTCCATGTATGGTGAAAAGTTTATTTCCATAGAGTGGGCTTTAGAGTGATTATAGGATTAGCCTGACAAGAGATTAGGGTTAGATGCTCAAATTTTCACACATTATGGTGTTTATTCGTATAAAAGAATCCAACAATGTGGACTATAAATACAGATAATTGTTTTATTTTTGATCAATCAATTACGGTAATCAGATTCATTCATTTAATCAAATATGAATTAAATACGAGCATTCAAACTATTCATTTTAATTGGTTCGAAGTATGATATAATGAAAAAGCGTAACTTAAGTTAGAAAGCATATTCATTACAAATTCTAAGAATATAAATTACATCAAATCCATAATTTTAAATTCTATGCCCGCTGAAGTACCTGTTACATCACCCTTATTTAAGGTAAAAGAAATTACATATACTTTCAATGCACAAGAATACGTGAGTTTCTTAAATCATTGTGAAGACTTTATGTCTGTAGATAAAGAAAACTTTGAAATGGTACTCGATTCCATTTCAGAAAGATTAATCAATTGTGCAGATGCCAATACACCAATAGGTGAAATCAGGCCTCAAATCAAGCTGCTTAAAGAACTTGGTTTTTTCCTTAAAAATATAGTAAGTATTGCAGCGACAGAGTAAATAGTACAATACCTTTATTCTTGATGCAAAATTGTAGAAGCTCATTATATTTCTCAAGCAGATCAATGTATTTATCTTTCCAGTTGGAATCCTCTATACCAGAAGAGTTTTCTGCAGATTCTGCATAGTGCAGTGTGCTTTTGCCAATTGTTTCTCCTTTTACAAATAATGAAGGAAATTCTGATGAGAAATCGTGATTTAAAACAGATCCTATTCGGAAAATAATTTCGGGCTTAAGGTGTCTTTGATTAAACCAATTGTATACAGATCGGCGGTTAACCTTAATAATTCTAGCTAATTCTGCTATGCTATATCCGTTTCTTCTGATAATTCTTTCTACTGTTTGGCCGTGATGAAGTTCCATATTGGGTAATAAACTGGGATTAGTGTTCGATTTAAGGATTAGATAAAATTGTTTTGGCGGAAGGCATGATGATATTGGAAATATCTACGCGAACCTTTGCCACTAAGGCACAATCAAGTTGATTGAGGATTAGCAATACCGTTTTTTCTTGAACTTCCAAAATCTCTGCCTTTGTACCAGCCTTAAAACCTTTATTAATCATTACCTGATCTCCGATTGCGAGTTGCCTGCTGCTAATCGTTTCTATATCTTGATACCTGGATAGGATATCATTAATCCTGGTGATATCTTCATCTGGCATTATAGCCGGTTTACCACCAAAATTCACATAATTTAAAATACCTGTTATGGTAAGTACCTTTTGCTCTTCTGTAGGGTTTACATAAACAAATAAGTAAGAAGGGAAAAGTGGTTTTTCAATAATCTTAAATCGATCTGCCCATTTGCTTCTGGTGGTGATAACCGGACATAAACTGTGCAAGCCACACTGATTGAGTAACTCATGTGCTTTTTTCTCATAATTGGATCGTGTATATACCACTTTCCATTTTCTTTTTCTCGCCTGGTGAAGCGAGATGGTAGCTAAATTCATAATTATTAGGAATGACAATGTAAAATAACCGAAAATCTGTGGTTAACGTCGTATAAAGATTACATATGTATATCATAATGTGAACTTATGTAAACTCATTTCTTTGATAATTAGTTCTTTATACTCTTTTTATGTTTAAATGGATGTTTAGAAGTGGTTTTGCTCAATGTAAGTTTCCAGAAGTAAACACAATTTCTCTTTTGTGCAATATTTTGATCGTGTAATGTTCCCAAAACACCACATTCTGCTAACCATCCAATCAGAAATGTTTTTATAGAATTAAATACACCATACTTTCGCAGAAGCTTTTTGAATGCGATTCACAAATTTTCTGAGCATTCAATTTCGTCGAAAAGGATCACTGTAAGTGAAATGGCGAAGCTATACCCCCCAGTGTAATTTACTATATTATGAAAAACAAAATTTTATTGCTTTATGCCATAACGGCTGTGCTATTGCTTTCGGCATGTAATGCTTACAAGAATGTACCTTATTTCCAGGATTTGGATAAGAGCAAGCAAAGTTCGGAAGAGATTAAAAACTTTAGTCCGCTGACTATTCAAAAATCTGATATTCTATCGATTACTGTTAGCAGCCTTAATCCAAAAGCCTACAGCGATTCTAGTGCCAGGCTTTCGGGTTACCTGGTAGATCAGCATGGTGAAATCAGACTACCGCTCATCGGTAAAATTCCTGCAGAAGGGTTAACTACTGGTGTTCTGGCTGATCAGATACAAGAAAAATTGAAAACCTATTTAAGGGAACCTGCTGTAACGGTAAGAATGCTCAATTTTAAAGTATCGGTAATGGGAGATGTTTTAAAACCGGATGTATATAAGATTGTGAGTGAACGGGTAACGGTTACGGAAGCATTAACAATGGCTGGTGATTTAAATATCACGGCTAAAAGAAAAAATATTTTGCTCATTAGGGAAGTTGATGGTAAAAGGGAATTTATTCCGATAGACATTACTTCGGCCAAGCTTTTTACTTCTCCATATTATTATCTAAAGAATAACGATGTTCTTTATGTACAACCAGACAAAACCAAATATGCATCAGTAGACGGAGGTTACCGGACAGTTAGTCTGGTACTTTCGGCGCTGTCTATTGTTGCAATCGTTCTTTCGAATTCATTAAGATAAGTCATGAAAAATAATAATGAACAATTTATTTACACTCCATTTGTAGAACAGGCGGAGGTAAAGCAAAATAAAATATCGGGCGTGGTGAATAATTTACTTTACCACTGGCCATTGGTAATACTGAGTTTGGTTATTGCTATCATACTTGCCTTTGTTTACATCAGTTCAACCAATGCGGTTTATAATGTAAAAGCTAAAATTTCCATTAATGATAATAAAAATAAGGAAACGAATGTAAAGGAAGCGGCTATGGAACAGCTATCATTATCTACCGGCAGTAAACTGGTAGAAAGTGAAGTGGAAATTATTAAATCACGACCTTTAATTAGAAACGTGGTTGACTCTTTGCAACTTTGGGTAAATTACAGCATTGAGCAAAGGCTTAAAACTGTTGATATTTATACTTCTTCACCTTTTCGGCTGAAATTAATTAAGCCAAAAACATCACTGTTTACGCAGAATTTCGAAGTGAAAATTATTGATGGTAAACAGTTTCAGATTACGCATAATGATGAAGAAATTAATGGTTATTTCGGTGTACCCGTGAAAACCAGTTTTGGAAACTTTACTTTACTGGCAACTGATAAGTTAAAAAATTATCAGGGTGAAACGGTTAAGGTAAATATAGTGCCGTTGGAAACAGCTGTTACGGCCTATCAGGAAAAAATATCAACCAGCTTTAATAAAACCGCTCCAATGGTTGAGCTTAATATCGAAGATCAGGTGCCATTGAGGGGAATCAGAACTTTGAATACTTTAATCAGTGTATATAAAAGTTCCAATATTCAAAACAAGAATAAGGAAACGCTTACTACATTAAAGTTTATTGATGATCGGCTGGCATCTTTACGTGGCGAATTATCACAGGCAGAAAAAACAGTTGAAGGTTATAAAAGCAGCGTAGGGCTAACTGATATTTCTTCTAAAAGTCAGTATTATTTAGATAATGCACAATCGAATGATGGAAAACTTGGTGCCGTAAGTGTTCAGTTAAATATCATCAATGGCATTGAGCGTTATGTAAATTCTGAAAAGAATGCTTCGAGCCCACCGGCAACAATTGGGATAGAAGATCCGGGATTAGTGGCCCTGGTAGGTAAATTAAGTGCCTTACTATTGGAGAAAGACCAGCTATTGGCTACTGCGCCTGAAAGTAACCCGATATTTTATCCGCTTAATTCTCAGATTAAAAGCACCAAAGCGGCAATCAAAAGTTCAATTAGTAATATCAAATCCTCTCTTGTATCGACCAATCGGGAGTTGCGGAAAATTAGCTCTGGTTTTGAAAGTTCCATTAAGGATATTCCGGTACAGGAAAGACAATATGTGAGTTTTAAACGCCAGATGGATATAAAGCAAGGTCTTTATATTTACCTCTTACAAAAAAGAGAAGAAGTAGCATTGAGTTATGCCTCAACGCTTAAGGATGCACGGATTGTAGAAAATGCCTATGCCGGAAAACCAGAATCGAAGAAAAAGGGACCTTTAACGGTAGCCATTTTACTGGGCATGATTTTCCCTGTAGGGTTATTGTCTTTTAGGAAAAACTTGAGAAACAGGGTTTTAACGGTTAATGATATTCAGCTGGGTACATCAGTACCTGTTATTGCCGAATTGATTCATGAAAGTGGTAAAAATGAATTGGTAATGTTAAAAAAGGGTGCTTTTGCCATCACTGAGCAAATCCGCAACCTGAGAACCAATATATTACAACAAACCAGTGCTTCCAATAACCAGGTAATCCTATTTGGTTCGAGTGTAGCAGGTGAAGGAAAAAGTTTTGTAGCCAGCAATTTTGCCTTGTCATTAGCGGCCACTGGTAAGAAAACCATTATTCTTGAATTGGATTTGCGTAAGCCACGGATTGCAAAAATATTCAGGGCTAAAAATTCATCTCTTGGATTAAGTAGCTTTTTAGAAGGTAAAACGGATTTGAATGCCATTATTGAGCCTTCAGTTTTTAATGAAAATCTATCTATTATTGGCGCCGGGCCAATTCCCATGCATCCGTCTGAATTATTGGAGGATGACCGGATGGCTGATTTAATTTTACAGTTAAGAGCGGAGTACGATCATATTATCATCGATTCACCGCCTATGCATCTGGTAACGGATGGATTAATACTATCGCAGTTTGCAGATGTTTGTTTATACATGGTAAGGCATAATCACACGGCCAAATCGGAACTTAATTTTATTGAAAAATTGTATCAGGAAGAAAAGGTGAGAAATATGTTTATCGTTTTTAACGGCATCTATATGGATAGCAGATATGGTTATGCGCTGGATTACGGTTACTATAGTGAAAAGAGCAATAAGAATCTGGTTTCAGGTGCTTTTACAGATCTTGCATTAAGATTCTAATTTTTCACCATTCGAATTTAATTATAAGCAATTTCATGTCGGCTTCAAAAAGAATCCTTTCGGGTACCATTGCCTCCTGGGTACAAATCGCAGTGGCGATGCTGGCGCAAATATTATTGGTGCCCTTATATTTAAGTTACTGGGATGCGTCTACCTATGGGTTATGGCTTGCTGTATTGTCTTTTTCGAGCTTACTCAGTGCCTTCGATTTGGGCTTTCAGGAATATATGGCTTATGAGTTTTTAAAACTGGGCAGTCGTGTACCAAAGCAGATAAGTAAATTACTTTCTTCAGGCATGATGGTAGCCTTAATTTTAGGCTTGATTCAGATCATTGTGGTCTTGCTGATTTATTGGCTGGATATTCTGCCTATGATTTTTAAAGATCTAGGGTCGGCACTCCAGGCCAAAGCCATCCAGGCATTTTATATCCTGTTCATTCAGTCCATCATCTGGCTGCTTTGCAATACGGTTGGTGGTTTATTAAACCGGATTATGGCCACGTTTGGTTACTTCCCCCGGATGGCATGGTGGAGTGTTTTAACCAATACTGTTTTACTTCTATCGCCAGCTATCTCAGTTGTTTTTGGGGCAAACCTTTTAACTGCTGGAATGGTAATGGCCATTGCTAAAGTTGCTTTTGACATACCGGTTTGGGTTGATATGTTAAGGCTGTTGAAGAAACATCATGTGAAAGTGATTAAGCCATCTTTTGCATTGGGGTGGACCAGTTTTCGTAAATCTACCAATCTTTCTGTAACAGGATTTTTGGAAAATGTTCGCCAGCAGGGTGCAAGGTTAATTATGTCGCCTATTATGGGTGCTGCTGGAATTGCTGTGTTTTCGACCATTAGAACCGGATCTAACGTAGCATTGCAAGGTTTAAGAACCATTATTAATCCACTTATGCCTGAACTGATGAATTTCTTGCACAAACGTGATCAGGAAAAAACTGAGGTTGCATTTAGTACACTTTGGCTCGTAACCATTGCCATTATTGCACCGTGCTTACTCGTAGTTCAAACCTTTATCCCGGTTATTTATAATGCCTGGACACGGGGTAAACTAAGTTTTGATCCCTGGTTATTTGCCTTGCTATCGCTTGGTGTATTGGTTTATGCACTATCTCAACCCAGTATTGCGGTGGTAAAAGGGAACAATTTGTTGAGGCCACAATTGTTAATTTCAATGATGAGTGCGGTTATCGCCGTGGTAGGTATATTAATCCTTGTTCCGGTATTGGGTATTAAAGGTGCTGGTATGGCTTTATTGCTATCAGAAATTGCAGCATCAGTGGCTTTTACAAAAATTGCAGAGAAGTGGTTGCGAAGTGCGGGTTTGGAATGGCCTCATCAAGGTTTTAATGTAGCCATGTTATCAGTAGCATTTACCAGTGTTGGGGTAGTTTTAATGATCGTTTTACCAGATTATGAACATTTAATTCTCACTATAGCTTTATTGCTTCTGGCTGTTAACCTCTATCGTTACTGGCTAACACTACCACAATTAGCGGTCATCAAAGCAAAAGCCATTTTAAATGTTTTCGGACATAAAAACTAAATTATATCATGAATATTTCGGCATATCAAAAAGATAAATCATATCCAAATAGGAAAACCATACCATTGGTTAAAGTGATGGTGGGCTCTACATTTTTGGGGCAGGCCAAATTTTATTCGAGGGTAATCCTGCTTATCGCGTTATTTTTTCAGTGCTATTTTTTCTGGACCACTGATAACATCATTGCCATTGCAAATATTGCGATTGTTTGGTTAATTGTAACAGAGTTTATTATTACGGATGATATGATCAGGAAATATCCATTGTCGTTATTTATTGTGATTGGCTTTGCTTCCACCCAGTTTTATTTTCCGCTTCTGTTTACTTCACTGGAGTTTAAGCCAGTGGTTTATAATTTAGAGAAACCACAGGATGTTTTTTTTCATGCAAGCCTGGTATTAATTGTGCTGTTTATTTCACATTATATTTACCGCTGGTTACCCTTACAAAGGGATCGTGAATCTTCTATTCTGAAGCGACTTGGTTTCTTTGAAACTCCTGAGAATTTGCAGTTATGGATTATGGGATTAATCGGGTTTTTGGCCAATATTTATGTATTGGTATTTAATCAATCTTTAGCTACAGAAATTAGTGGTGATGCTTCTGGAAAGGCCATTCAGGCATTATTTCCTTTCGCCTATGCACCATACTTTATTCCTTTTAAAGGGCTGTTTGGTGGTGTGGGCAAGGTTAAAAAATCTACCATTTATCTTTTAGTTGCCTTTACGATTATGTTGTTCATCGTTAGTATTGCGAGAAATAGCCGTGGTGTGTTCATGATTGGTTTCGCGTCTATTGGTTTCGCTTACTTTTTAGGCTTGCTCATCGGTATTTTCCGCATTCCTAAAGTGAATTATAAAATAGTTGTGCTGGCGATTTTTGGAATTTGGTTTGTTAACGGCCCGCTTGGAAATTTAGGAACAGCCATGTTGCTGGTTCGCTCTGAACGTTCAGACATCAGTAAGAAAGAACTGATTGAAAAAACCTGGATGGCGATGAAAGACGACCGGGCCATTGCTTTGCGCCGGTTAGAAGACAGGCAGCTTGAAAGCGACTGGGATGAACGTTATCTCGACAATGCATTTGCATCTCGTTTTGCCACCATCAAATACAGCGATGCCAGCCTGGTACAGGCAGAAAAAGTGGGTGAAAATAATCCGCAAATGCGATCGCATACTATAAACTATGTTTGGGGGGCACTTCCTGATCCTGTACTTCGGATAATTAAACCGGAAATTGATAAGGAGAGTTTGTATGCCCAATCTTTCGGAGATTATATTTATAATCTGGCTGGTGCAGGTAATTCTACCTTCGGTGGTTACCGGTTAGGCAACATGTCTGGCACTGGTATGGCTGCATTTGGATATTGGTACCTGGTCATTCTGGGTTTAGTGATGATTCCGGTGTTTATGTTATTTGATAAATTTATCATCAGGGGATCTTTAAAATACAGGCTTCATGGTAAAGTGGAGCATAATATTATTTTTAGTGTATGTGGTTTACTGGCACTTACTTCTATTTTTCAGTATTTACCTACAGAAAGTGTTGCCGGGCCATTTACTTTTTTAATCAGGGGATACATTCAAAGCCTGTTTCTATATTTTATCCTATTTAAGTTTTCTGGTTTATTCGTTAAATCCAGCAGATGACAGGATTGATTTCTAAAATCATCTTAAATTTTAATCGCAGGTAATGCTTAACATATTATATTTCGGCGATCACCGCCATTTTTCAACTGCTTTTCATCGTGCGAAAGCGCTGGAAAGAATTGGTCACAAGATTTTGCGCTATCATAATCCGGAACAAACTTTACCAGGCTATTTTAAATCTGCTGTAATGAGTGCCATTAATTTTCGCAGTGGCTACCGTTTATTGCAGCGACATGTGCAGCAAGACCTGGAAAAAATTGTTCAATCGGGTATCAGACCAGATGTAATTTGGGTAGATAACGGAGAGTTTTTCGGGAAGAAATGCCTTCAGATTTTGAGACAATTTAATTGCCCAATCATCTTGTACAGCATTGATGATCCTACCGGAAAAAGAGATGGGCGAAGGTTTGACAGTTTCTTATCCGCAATAAAATTATACGACTTAATTGCTGTAGTTAGAAAAGAAACAGAAGAAGAGTGCAAATTACTTGGTGCTAAACAAGTGCTTAGGGTAATGAGAAGCTATGATGAGGTGGCACATGCGCCTTATAAAAACGCAGCTGAAATACCGCTAAATTTTAAATCGGATGTAGCATTTATTGGTACATGGATGCGCAATGAAAATCGTGATGAATTTATAAAGGTTTTGATTGAAGCTGGGATTTCGGTTTCCATTTGGGGTGATCGATGGCCAAAGAGTCAACATTTTGAATTACTGAAACCACATTATCGCGGATCAAACCTGGGTGGTAAAGATTACATTGCAGCTATACAAGGTGCAAAGATTTGTCTTGGCCTTCTTTCTAAAGGGAACCGGGATTTACATACCACCCGATCTATGGAAGTACCCTATGCAGGCGGAATGCTTTGCGCCGAACGTACCAGCGAACATACAGAACTTTATATTGACGGTGAGGAAGCTGTTTTTTGGAGTGATGCGCATGAATGTGCTGCGCTTTGTAAAAAACTTTTAGCGGGAGATCAACTCGAACATATTAAGAAAGCCGGAATGAAGAAAGTGCGTGACTTGAAACTGGGTAATGAAGATATTTGTAAACTGATTCTTGAAAAAGGAATGTCCATCGAGATCTAATTCAATATTTGCGATCTGCTTGCACTTACCTGATGCTTATTGCATCAGCTTTTAAAAGGTTAAAACCATTTAAAGGCTAACAATTTTTCAAACTCATTTTGGATAATTTCATGCTTAACATATTATATTTTGGTGATAACTGGAATTTCTCAACAGCTTTTCACCGTGCAAAGGCTTTAGAAAGAATTGGGCATCGGGTAATACATTATCATATTGAAGAAAATCTTTCAAAATTTTTCAGGTCTACCTTAATGAAGGCCATAAATTTCCGGAGCGGTTATCGCCTTGTTCAACCCGCTGTTCAACGTCAATTAAAAGAAATTCTGCGTTCAGGGATTAAGCCTGATGTGATTTGGGTAGATAATGGTGAATTTTTTGGCAAGAAATGTCTTCAGCTTTTGAAGCAATTTAATTGTCCGGTGATACTATACAGCATTGATGATCCGACCGGAAAAAGAGACGGGCATCGCTTTGATCGTTTGCTGGGTACGGTAAAATTATACGATGTTATTGTGGTAGTGAGAAGCCAGGCTGCTGAAGATTTTAAAGCGATGGGTGTTAAAAAAGTAATCAGGGTAATGATGGGTTACGATGAAATTGCACATGCACCTTATCTTCATGACGATGAGATACCTGCAGCATTTAAATCTGATGTAGCATTTATTGGTACATGGATGCGGAATGAAAATCGTGATGAATTTATTAAAGTTTTGATCGAAGCTGGGATCTCCGTTTCCATTTGGGGTGATCGATGGATAAAGAGCCGATATTTTGAATTGCTCAAACCATATTATCGCGGACCTAATCTTGGAGGTAAAGATTATATCGCAGCTATACAAGGGGCAAAGATTTGTCTTGGCCTTCTTTCTAAAGGGAACCGGGATTTACATACTACCCGATCTATGGAAGTACCGTATGCGGGCGGTTTACTTTGTGCCGAACGTACCAGCGAACATATAGCACTTTATCATGATGGTACTGAAGCGGTTTTTTGGAATGATGCGCATGAATGTGCTACAATTTGTAAAGCGCTTCTGGCAGGAGATCAACTCGAAAGCATTAAGAAAGCTGGAATGAAGAAAGTGCGTGGGCTGAAACTGGGTAATGAAGATATCTGTAAACTCATTCTTGAAAAAGGATTATCAAACACTATTTAACTGTTAAAATTATATGCTCAATGAAAGGGATAAACAAAGACAAAGGCGGCACCGCAAGCGGTTTGAAGCACGGATAGATGCTTCGGCGATTGTGATTGCGATTAATGATTATTGCATCAGGCCAGAATTGTTTAGTTTAATTTATTCAATGCTGGGGGAGTTGCCAGATCATATCCGGTCTAAAATTCATTTATATGGAATTGATTCCGGAGATTCTGCCAATCAGTTTACCGATCTCGGATTTAAGTCGTTCACCAATCATGGCGTGCCTTTACATTATGTTGGTGTTGATAATCAACATGATTTATCCAGCCATTATGATGCAATTGATGTGCTTATTGTTTTAGAAGATAATGAAACAGGCTTAATTGCAATAAAATCTGCCTTATCAGCAGGTTGCTCAGTTATTACAAAAAGTAAAATAGCCAACAAAGTCAACCTCAATATTAAAGATCGTTTACGCATAATTGATAAACAATGTGCCTTACAACTTTCAAATCATATTGTGGCGCTTGCTACACAAAGAAGAAAATTTGATTGCGCCTTAGCCAGCTAAGCCTTTAAACTTTCTCAACCTAAATTACTATGCAAATAATATTTTTTTCAAATCCTGATTTCTTTGGATCAGAGAAAAGGCCAGCGTTTTCGAGTATGCCACGTTTTACCAATATGCTTGTTGAAGGCATGAGGGATAAATCACATGAAGTGAGCGTATGGACACCAAATTCTACCTGCTTTGATCTGCCTTTTCCTTCAAAAATGAGAAAGTGGATGGGTTATATTGACCAGTATTTATTGTTCCCGATTCAGGTAAAAAGACGGCTTAAAAAAGTTAGTCAGGAAACCATTTTTGTTTTTACGGATCAGGCACAGGGGCCATGGATGCCGTTGGTTCAAAACCGAAACCATGTGATGCATTGCCATGATTTTCTGGCACAGTGGTCTGCCCTGGGCAAAATTAAAGGGCAGGAAGTAGGGATGACTGGTAAAATGTATCAGAAATTTATTCGTGATGGCTTTAAAAAGGGTAAAAACTTCATTACGAGTTCTTATAAAACGGATACTGATTTAAAGAAGCTTTTGCCAGAAGCAAAAATGAATACTTATATGATCTATAATGGATTGGAGGCATTCTATAAACCATTGGATAAAAATAAAGTGAGAGAGACTTTATCGCCAGCGCTGGGTGTTAACCTGAATAACGGTTATATCCTTCATGTTGGTGGTAACCACTGGTATAAAAACAGAAAAGGTGTAATTGAAATTTACAATGCATGGCGATCTATGACTAAAAAAAGGATGCCATTGTTATTGGTGGGGCCGCCTCCTGATGATTTTATAGCCAAATGCCAGAAGGATTCATCATACCGTAATGATATTCATTTTCTTATTGGTCAAACTGATGAAGTAGTCAGCCAGATTTATGCAGGTGCATCACTATTTCTTTTTCCCTCATTTGCGGAAGGCTTTGGCTGGCCAAGTGCCGAAGCCATGGCCTGTGGATGCCCGGTAATTACCAGTAATGAGCCCCCGATGACTGAGGTGGTGAGTGATGCTGGTTTTCTGATCCCTTTAAGAAATGAAGAAAATCCACGCCAATGGGCTACTGATGCAGCGTTTGTGGTGGAAGAAGTTTTAAATATGCCCAATCAGGAAGCGGTAATTTTAAAATCTTTAGAAAATGCCAAGCGGTTTAATAAACAAAAAGCAATGGATGACTTTGAACAGGTTTATGATCGCATTGTAAGGTTAAACACATTAGAACCTGCTTAAATATTGTTATGGTTACTTTAATTACATCGCAAATTCCGAAATCAAGTCCGGATATTTCACATTTAATTGCATTTGAAGATTATTGTCAGGATAATAGCAGCTGGACGATTAAACAAGGTCCGAAACTTTTTAACCCCCGATCATTTTCACTCCGGTTTTTTTCCGGTATTCAAACCCTTTTAAAGCCCCTTTTAAAACGCATTAAAATTAAAGGTGCCGTACTTTCATTGGGCCTTCCTTATTACCATTACCTCACTGCAAAAACATTCCCATACTTTGGGAGCGATTGCGATTTGAGGGTACTATGGACTTATGATGTTTGGGCACCTGATTTTGATCGAGTGGAACAACTTGTTAAAAAGAGTAAAATAAATCTTTTATTGCTTTCTTCTTATCAGGCTACAGCACACTTTAAAAAACTGAATTTAACAAACTGTAAGGTTCATTGGGTACCAGAGACCATTGATGTACACGCCTATCAGTATAAAGAATGGTCAGAAAAATCAATTGATATACTTTCTTTTGGTCGTTCATGGCAACAGTACCATGAAGTAATTGTAGAGGGTTGTAATGAACATCATATTAATTACCAGTACCAGGAGCGTTCTGCAACACATGATGTTGCCGTTCATGGTTTAAAGAAGAAACTTCAGTTTCCAACTACTGCGGATTTTACAGCGGGCCTTGCCGATTCCAAAATCTGCATCTGTTTTCCACGTTGTGTTACGCATCCGGCATTGGCTGGAGATGTTTCTACGCTAACAATCCGCTATTTGCAGGCCATGGCTTCGAAATGTGTGATTATTGGTGCGGCTCCGAAAGAGATTACTCAATTGTTTGATTATAATCCTGTAATTGAAATAGACTGGGGAAAACCTGTTGAACAGATTAGGCATATCCTTGATTATCCGGAAGAATACAGCACGATTGTAGAAAAAAATTACCAAATGGTTCATCAGCATTTCCACCATCAGCAGGCGATAAACCAAATTAATGAACTGGTTAAAGACAATTTAACCTAAAATATAAATTTATAATACTAATGAGCCAAGAGCCAGTGCAAAAGATTCTTCATATCGTATCATCTATGGACCCTAAAGAGGGCGGTGTATGTCAGGCTGTAAGAACAATTATTAAGGGTTTAACTACCCGCAATATTTACAGTGAGGTGGTGAGTTTAGATAATGCAGAATCATTTTTTTTTAAAGCTGATCAGTTTACGGTACATGCCCTTGGGCGTGGAAAAGGACCGTGGAGATATAATAAAAGACTTACCTCATGGTTTGTAACCAATTTATCTTATTTCGATAAGGTAATTGTACACGGACTTTGGACTTACATGGGTTTTTCACTGCAGAAAGCAATCAAAGCTTTATCATCAACAAAAGAAGAAAAAATTCCAAAGGTTTTTATAATGCCCCATGGGATGCTTGATCCTTATTTTCAGCGTGCTGCGGGCAGAAAACTAAAAGCTTTAAGAAATGTTTTTTACTGGAAATTTATTGAACATAAACTGATTAACCGCGCCGACGGAATATTATTTACCTGCGAGGAGGAGGCGGCATTGGCAAAATTGCCCTTTAAGCCTTACCATCCGAAGAAAACATATATCACTGGTTTGGGTGTAGAGCATCCGCCGGCATTTGTAGCGGAAATGAAGGTTGAATTTGAAAGCCGTTGCCCTCAGTTGGATCATGCACCTTATCTTCTTTTTCTGAGCAGGATAAATGAAAAAAAGGGTGTTGATTTGTTGTTAGATGCCTACCAGTCGATTGTAGAATCTATGGAGGAAAATCCCCGTTCAGGGCTTGCAGGCTTGTTACCAAAACTGGTTATTGCCGGGCCGGATCTGGAAAGCGAATTTGGCAAGAAGATTCAAAGCCAGGTTAACAGTAATCACTTGCTTAGAAAATCGGTCATTTTTACAGGCATGCTTTCAGGGCTTTCTAAATGGGGGGCATTTTATGGCTGTGAAGCATTTATCCTTCCCAGCCATCAGGAAAATTTTGGAATTGCAGTTGTGGAAGCCTTAGGATGTGCAAAACCCGTTTTAATTTCCAATCAGGTAAATATCTGGCGGGAAATTAACGAAGATGGTGGTTGTTATGTTTTTAACAATACCATTGATGGTACCCGTAAGCTATTGGAATCATGGGGGCAAAGTTCTTATAAAACAAAGAAAATGATGTCGAAAAATGCCTTTTATTCTTTTACTAAAAACTTTTCTACTACGCCAGCAACAACCCGGTTTGTAGATGCAATTTCTAACCAGAACTAAACCAGCATGGAAACCTCAAACTTGATAGCTTCTGATCTTTCGAAGTTTAGCATCGGAGATTATAATGGTGGTACCAAATGGAAAATTGTGCTGTGGTATCCTATCAACTACTTTATTTTTAACAGCAGTATACCCTGGCCTAATTCATTTAAATCATGGCTACTTCGACTATTTGGTGCCAACATCGGAGCAGGCTTAATTATCAAACCAAGAGTTATTATTAAAAACCCCCAGAAGTTAACCATTGGGGATAATTGCTGGATTGGTGAAGCTGTATGGATTGATAACCTGGATGATGTTGCACTTGGCAATAACGTTTGTATTTCACAGGGGGCGATGTTGCTTACCGGAAATCATGATTACAATAAGTTTGATTTTCCTTACCGTTTAGGCACCATCATATTGGAAGATGGTGTTTGGATTGGTGCAAAATCAGTTGTGTGCCCGGGGATAACTTGTTTATCACACGCTATCCTTACTGTAAATTCGGTAGCCACTAAAAACCTGGAAGCACGAAAAATTTATTCGGGCAATCCAGCTGTCTATATCCGTGATAGAAAAATCATCAACTAATCCATCCTGGTTTTTACCAGGATAAACCATCAGCTTAACTACATATTGTTTCAGTTGTAGACATCACCCGTTGCTGATGTTTTCAGTTGCTGATCCCACTAAACTTTGCCTCTTTCATCACCCGTAAGCATGTCAATACACATTGATGTTTGGATGTGCTCGCTCAAAAATAATTTTATGGAACAAATCAACATCGCAAAAAAGCGCATCTTATTGCTTGGCATCAATTTTTCGCCTGAACTTACGGGCATTGGAAAATATTCTGGAGAGATGGTTGACTGGTTAATTAAGAATGGGTATGACTGTACAGTGGTCACCTCATTTCCGTATTACCCAAACTGGAGTGTTCAAAAGCCTTACAGAGGTCTATTTTATAAAAAAGAAGTAAACGAGACCGGAGACTTAAGGGTATACCGATGTCCGCTCTATGTGCCGTCTGTACCAACTGGGAAGAAGAGGATTTTACATGACATCAGCTTTTTCTTCACTTCATTACTAATGATGATCTATTTGCTTTTTAAACCAAAAAGTGATTACGTTTTTTGTGTGGCACCACCCTTTCACCTTGGTTTTTTAAGTGCATTATACTGCTTTTTAAAAGGTAGTAAAATGGTTTACCATATTCAGGATTTGCAGATAGAGGCTGCCCGTGATCTTGGGGTAATTAAAAACCAGTCGTTATTCGCAGTTATGCTCAAAATGGAGAAGTTCATTATGAAAAGAGCTTCATACGTTTCGACGATTTCGGAAGGAATGTTAGAAAAGGTAGCCTTAAAAACGGATAAGAAAATTTTAATGTTTCCGAACTGGGTAGATGTAGAAGAATTTCATCCTATTAACAAAAGAGATGAATTAAAAAAACAATGGGGTTTTACGCCTGCTGATAAAATTGTGTTGTACTCTGGAAGTATTGGAGAAAAACAAGGTTTAGAAAGTTTGATTTCAATTGCCAATGATTTTCAGCATCATACTTCCATTCAGTTTATCATTTGTGGAAACGGACCATACCGTAACAAATTACAGCAAATGGCCAGTGATAAAAAGCTTTTTAACATTAGCTTTTTACCCCTACAACCGCTCCATATTTTTAATGAATTCTTAAATATGAGTGACGTTCACCTGGTGTTACAAAAGAAAAACGCCTGCGATTTAATGATGCCTTCTAAATTGGCAGGGATACTTTCTTCAGGAGGTTTGGCATTGGTTACGGCAGAAAGAGGAAGCACGCTTCATAAAATCATCAGAGAACATAATATGGGTGTGGTAATTAATTGTGAGGATGAAAGTCTTCTTGCCAGCACCATTCTGGCCTGTTGTTCTGGCGATCATCAGGCGAGAACCCTCAATGCCAGGGCATATGCCATGCGGGAGCTTAACCGGGAGGTGATTCTAAAACGCTTATTTTCTGAATTAGAAACCGGAGTAGCATTAAAAACACTGGTGCCAAAGGCTAAAGAAATTAAAACAGAGTTGGTTTTTAGTAATCATAATTAAGTCTTTACAATAACTGAAAATGAATAATATAAATCTACAAGACGACTCGATTATAAATTCTTACCAAACAGAATTGACAGGGAATTTAAATGATCAGCTGATATCGAATCCGTTATTGGAAATGACAGACAGCTCATATGTATATCAGCAACAATTGAAAAGGGTTTTTGATATTCTGTTTAGTTTAACGGTGTTATTTGCCTTTAGCTGGGTTTATGTGCTTATCGCCATTCTGATCCGATCAGATAGCCGGGGTAAAGTTATATTTAAGCAAAAACGTACAGGCAAAGATGATCAGGCATTTTGGTGCTATAAATTTCGAACCATGGTGGTTAATGATGATGCACACACCAATCATGCACAGAAAAATGATGTCAGAATTACTGCCATTGGTCGCTTTTTAAGAAAATCCAGTTTAGATGAACTGCCACAATTTTTTAATGTGCTGATGGGTACCATGAGTGTAGTTGGACCACGGCCACATATGTTAAAGCATACTGAAGAGTACCGTGCAACCATTGATAATTTTATGGTACGCCACAGTATTAAACCGGGTATTACAGGTTGGGCACAGGTAAAAGGCTTTAGAGGAAATACTACAGGAAATGAAATGATGGAGAACCGGGTAAAACATGATATCTGGTATTTAGAAAACTGGTCAAATAAACTCGATCTAAAAATTATTATGCTCACCGCCAGGCAGGTTTTGAGGGGGCATGAAAACGCATTTTAAAAGGAACATAAAAACATTTTATAAATAAAAAAGGCAATGAAAAAAAAGGCATTAATTACAGGCATAACCGGACAGGATGGTGCATACCTAACTGAACTTTTATTGGAAAAGGGTTATGAAGTACACGGCATAAAAAGAAGGAGTTCACAGTTTAATACTGACAGGATTGATCACTTGTATCAAGGGCCGGAAGTAGAAAACAGAAGTTTGGTTCTTCATTATGGCGATTTAACAGATTCTACCAATTTAATCAGGATCATTCAGCAAGTTCAACCTGATGAGATTTATAACCTTGGCGCAATGTCTCATGTACAGGTAAGTTTTGATGTTCCGGAATATACGGCTAATGCAGATGGGATTGGAACATTGAGAATCTTAGAAGCCATCAGAATTTTAGGCTTACAAAAGAAAACCAGAATTTACCAGGCTTCTACTTCAGAACTTTATGGCTTGGTACAGGCCGTTCCACAAAGTGAAACCACTCCTTTTTACCCTAGATCGCCATATGCAGTAGCTAAAATGTATGCTTACTGGATTACTGTAAATTATAGAGAAGCATATGGCATGTATGCTTGTAACGGTATTTTATTTAATCATGAAAGCCCGCTTAGAGGAGAAACTTTTGTAACCAGAAAGATTACAAGAGGTGTAGCTAAAATTGGTTTGGGTCTTCAGGATATGCTTTATTTAGGAAATCTTGATGCCAGAAGAGATTGGGGCCATGCGAAAGATTATGTTGAAGCCATGTATTTAATTCTTCAGCAAGAATCTCCTTCAGATTTTGTGATTGCTACTGGGATCACCACGCCGGTACGTGAATTTGTAAAGTTGGCTTTTGCCGAAATTGGTATAGAAATCGGTTTCTCTGGAACAGGTGTAGAGGAAAAAGGATTTGTGGTGTATTGTAATCATCCAGATTATCAATTGGAAATTGGAAGAGAAGTGGTGGCTGTTGATCCAAAATATTTCAGACCTACGGAGGTAGACCTTTTGGTTGGCGATCCAAAAAAATCAAATGAATTGCTTAACTGGACACCCAAATACAATTTGCAAATGTTGGTAAGCGAAATGGTTGAAGCCGATATTCAGCTTTTTAGAAAAGATCAATTGCTTAAAGAATCGGGTTACACCATAAAAAATCAATATGAATAAGATAGAACAGACGGATTTAAAAAATTTAGAGGCTAAGATTTATGTCGCAGGCCATAAGGGAATGGTGGGCTCTGCTATAGAAAGAGCCTTAACCCAGCAGGGTTATACAAATATTGTTAAAAGAACATCAAAGCAACTGGATCTTACAGATAAGTTAGAGGTAGATCATTTCTTTGCTACAGAAAAGCCTGAATACGTTTTCTTAGCTGCGGCCAAAGTAGGTGGGATATTGGCGAACAATACCTATCCTGCTGATTTTTTATTCCAGAATATTAACATTCAGAATAATGTAATCCACGCATCATTTGTAAATAAGGTAAAGAAACTTTTATTTCTGGGTTCATCATGCATTTATCCAAAACATGCACCGCAGCCCATAAAAGAAGAGTACTTATTAACTGGCGAATTAGAAGCTACCAACGATGCTTATGCGATTGCTAAAATCTGTGGCATTAAAATGTGCCAGGCCTATACAAAGCAATATGGGGTGAACTTTATTAATGCAATGCCGACTAATTTATACGGTAAAAATGATAATTATCATCTTGAAAATTCACATGTTTTACCAGCCTTAATTCGTAAAATACATGAGGCAAAGGACTCCGGAGCAGCTGAAGTAACCGTTTGGGGTACCGGAACGCCTAAAAGAGAATTTCTTTATGCAGATGATTTGGCAGAAGCCTGCATTCATCTGATGAAAGTATATAACAGCAGTGATATTGTAAATATTGGTACTGGCGAAGACCTTACTATTAAAGAACTTGCTACCTCTATTTCAAAGGCTTTGGAGTATGATGGAAATTTAATTTTTGATGTGTCTAAACCTGATGGAACACCTCGAAAACTGCTTGATGTTTCAAAGATTAAAAATACCGGTTGGCAACCTAAAGTAGGTTTAGATGAAGGCGTGCTTTTGGCCTATCGGGATTATTTACAACAAATAAACGCTTCTAAAATGGCTGTTCGTAATGAAGCGCTTTGTGTATCGTAAACACTGAGCGGTTTATATGGATGGCTCATCCAGTATAATAAAGAAACACTTTTTTATAGTGTGTCACTGGGGACAATTGAAAAACCCTGAGCCGGATGGCCAGGGTTTTATTTTTTCTAATTTTTCCTGTTGATTAAAACCACTGCTCATCTGCGCTTGGACCGTAACTTCCTGGAATGGGAATGTTTAAAAGGCGCAGATAGACACCCAACTGTGCCCTGTGATGAATGGTTTGGCTTATCGAAACGCGAATCGTTTCATATTTGGTCCATTCGCCTAAAATCATTTCACCATTGCGCAACACCCATGGCTTGTCGAAATTTTCTACATTCGCCTGCATCAATTCTGATGTGCCTTTTTCATAACTATCTTCCAGCAGTTTCAGTAAATCATCATTATTTTCTATTTGCTTTTCCTCATAAGGGGTGGTAGCAAAATTCAATCCATCGGTATGGATAGCCAGGCTAATCCATTCTGGTAGCTCTGCAATGTGGCTGGCCAGCGATTTCAATTTCATGCTTTTTGCATGTGGTGCCCAGTCAAATTTATCTGTTGGTACCAATGCCAGAAATTTTTTGGTGGTGTTAAATTCTGATGCTAATTCTTTTAATAATAATGCTTTAATAGTGTCCATATTTTTTTGTTTTGATTTTTCAATTGATTGTAATTCGATTAGTAATAAGTCTGCGAAGCTCATCGTTTTTTCTTTTGTTTGTACAAAGAAAATAAGGGCTACTGACAACCCTATGGCAGTGCCAAAAAAATAATTTTAACAGATGTGTTATTGTTAGGAAACTAAAGGCAGGAAAACTGGAATTGCGATGATAAGACAAGTGCCTTATTCCAATGAAGAATCAAAAATTAACCGGTAACAGGCTCATGTAATCGCTAAGTGGCATGTGATCTCGTTTGATAAAAGGTGTTCCCAGATTTTTTAAACAAGCAATGCGCAGTAAATTAAAATCACGGTATTCATTTCTGAAATGGCACCAGGCGATTAAGTGCCAGCCGAACGCATAAAAAATTAGTCCAATGGGTTCAACAGTTCTTTTGCTTGCTATTTCCTTTGCATTTTTATAATCGAGCTCAATTAAATTTTTTTCAGAAATGGCATGCTGAATAAGGGAAAGGTAAGTGTAGTTGAAAGTTAAGCGTTCTGGAATCTGTAGTTTGATGTGTTGATTCAGTGATTCTAACTTCTCTTTTTGTGCAGATTTTAAAACCGCTTTTACTTTTGTAAGTGCTGCAGAATAATGAGAACGGATGGAATGATCTGTAAAACCATTAACCAGGCTTTCTACTAAAAGCAAGGCACTTGCTTCATCCATATTAAAAGATACAGGTGGTAGAAAATAGCCCTGCACCAGAAAATAGCCTTTGCTTTGCTCAAAACTAATTGGAATGCCCTGCTCGCCCAAGGCTTTTATATCCCGGTAAACAGTGCGTACACTCATATCAAAACGCTGTGCAATCTTCTCTGCAGTAATGTGTTTTGTAGATTGCAGTAGGATTAAAATTCCGAAAAGGCGATCAATGCGGTTCATGTTTTTCAGGCTTAAAACAAAACTAAGTAAATAATTTAAACCTTTTGGGGGTACAATTGTATTATATTGTTCGATATGTCTTTTGAACGAAAATTTCGTTAAATATGAAGACACAAATCTACAGTTCATGGCAGCCGCAATTCAGAAGCGTTTTTTCCGGGCAGTAAAAAGTAAAGTCATCATCGGATTTTTATTCGCTTGTTTTGCCTTGCTGTTGGCCTGGGGGATCAGCAAGTTTGCCTTCACCAGAATGCTGAATACAGTTGAAGAAATTTCTGCTCCGAATGACAGGCTCCGAATTGTAAATGACTTGTCGCATAAAATTGCCCGGCTTGACCAATTGCAAAGAGACGAAGCTTTCAACAAGCAAGGCAATAATAGCTTTTTGCGCGAATCAAGAAAACTGAGGTCGAGTTTAGATACCCTTCGTAAACTTTACACGGGAGATTCCTTACAGCTCACCAGGATTAAATCCATTAAGCGCTTGCTGGTAGAACGCGACAAACAGTTTATTGCTTATTTAAAAGTTCGCGAAACTTTGGTGAATACCAAGTCTTTTTCTAACGAAGTGCAGAAACTTAATGAATTGGTGGCTACACGTTCGCGGCAAACTGATAGCGCTGTTTTAACTACAGAAACCACTACCTCAACCACTACTGTTGCGCCTGAAGAAGAAGAGAAATCAAGAGGTTTTTTGAGTAAACTTTTTGGAAAAAAGAAAGCTGACGTTTATAAAATCATTAACGAAGAGTTTAAAGTAAAACGTGATACGCTGAATGCTAAAGCTGAAGACAGTATTATGAAAAGTATGACTGGCTCTTTAAAAAATATCGAGCTGGAGCAACGTCAGAAGAGCCAGAAATTTTTAAAACGTGAAGCAGATCTGTCTAATGCAAGTAATGCCCTTACTAATCAAATGCTCCAGATTTTAAGGGAAGTTGAAAGTGAAGCGGTAGCACAGGTAGATTTGAACGGCATTCAGGCGAAGGAAGTTGTAAATGATGGGATCACCCAGATTACTGTAATTATTATCATTTTCTTTTTCCTCACCGTCATCTTGCTTTACCTTATTCTTACAGATATTACAAAAAGCAATAAATACCGTAAAGCATTAGAAGAAGCTAAAGACCTGGCTGAATACCACGGCAAGGCGAAGCAACGGTTTCTATCGAATATGAGTCATGAGATCAGAACTCCCTTACAGTCTATTTTGGGTTATGCTGAGTTAATTTCACAACAAAACCATCCAGAGAAAAAAGATGTTGAGGCCATCTATCAATCCTCTATTCATTTGCTTCAAATTGTAAACGAAGTGTTGGATTATAACCGCATCATTTCTGGTGAGTTTAGCTTTAATAACCAGGTTTTTGATATCAAGAAAATTTTAGGAGAAGTCACTTCAGTAATTCGTCCACTGGCCGAGCAGAAATTACTGCAATTGGTGATCAATTTAGATTTAGGTGATGTTGAATTTGTTAGCGGAGACGCTTTCCGGCTAAAGCAGATTCTCTTTAATTTACTTGGAAATGCAGTAAAGTTTACCTTGAAGGGAGCAATAACGCTTAATGTATCTTGCAAAAAGCAAAATGGAAATCTTCACTTTAATTTTACGATAAAAGATACGGGAATAGGTTTTGATGAAAAGGATATTCCTAAAATTTTTAATGAATTTGAACAGATTGAATCGCCGGAACAATACGTGCTTAATCAAACCGGAACGGGCCTAGGTTTGCCTATCGTAAAAGCATTAATTGATGCGCAAGGCGGAAGAATCCATGTGAAGAGTAAACCTGGAGTAGGTACTACCTTTAATATTTACCTTACCTATCTCGAAACTTCAGAAAAAATGATTGATCCGCTTGATTTGGAACACTATGCTATCGTGGATCCGGGAATGGTTTGGGTGATTGATGATGATAGGTTAATTCTTGACCTCTGCGGATTAATTTTTGAAAAGAATCATATTCCCTTCAAAAGTTTTAACCAAGTTGCTGATATCCTTCATGAGGAAGCTGATTCTCAACTAAAATATGTGTTAGTGGATATGCGATTGCCTGAAATGACCGGGCTGGAACTCTGTCATATCCTGAAGAAAAAACTACCAAATGAGGTTAAATTCTATGCCATTACTGCCCAGGTATTGCCAGAGGAGCGGGAAATGGTTTTAAGTGAAGGGTTTGACGGATTAATTATGAAGCCTTTCCGCGCAGTAGATTTACTGTCTATTTTTGATAAGAAAAAGATTGAAAGTAAACCGCCTGAATTTGATTTTTCATCAATAGAAAAAATGACTTTCGGCGATCAGCAGATGCTTGAAAAAATATTATCAAGATTTAAACAGGACTGTATCAGTGATTCTGCAGAATTAAAAATGCACCTGGACGAAAACGATCAGGATAAAAGCAGGCTAATTGTTCACCGCATTGCTGGGAGAACTGCACAAATGGGTTCCAAAACACTGTCGCAGGCATTGCGACAACTTGAAATAGAAATTGCAGATAATGGTTTGAACCAGCAAATTAAGGCAGAAGTATTGAATCAACTGACCAAGCTGGATGCGCTAGTTGTGGTATTAAAGGAAATGGAAACAGCTGGCGAGACATCGTAAGTGTTTGCGTGTCTTATTTGATGGTTAGCTTACTCAATTCCGTATCGCTCCATTTTTGAATAAAGCGTTTTTCGATCAATATTAAGCATTTTAGCCGCTTTAGATTTGTTATGCTTTACCTTAATTAAGGTTTCGGCGATTAAAGTTTTTTCATTCTGCTCATTTACAGCCTTTAAATCTGAAGCATTTCCCGGCATAGTTTGCTGGTTAACAGAAATCATCATTTCATCTGGCAAGGCATTAACCTGGGCTACTTCGCCAGGCGTTAATAATACCATGCGTTTAATTACATTACTAAGCTCTCTTAAATTTCCCGGCCAATCATAATTTAGCAATAGAGATTTTGCTTCTGCAGAAATACTTTTCACATTTCTTTCCAGGTCACGATTGGATAGTTGTACAAAATGATTGATAAATAATTCTAAATCACTGCCCCTGTTGCGCAGTGGGGGTAACTGAATTTTAAATTCGTTTAGGCGATGGTATAAATCTTCTCTAAATTCGCCACTGGAAATGCTGTTTAATAAATCGTCATTGGTGGCTGTAATGATCCGAACATCAACGGAAACTTGTTTAGTGCTTCCTAGAGGTTGAATCACCCGCTCTTGCAGGGCCCGAAGCAACTTAATCTGTACTTCATAACTCAGATTTCCCACCTCATCTAAAAATAAAGTGCCACCATTTGCTGCTTCAAACTGGCCCTTTTTATCATTTAATGCACCTGTAAAGGCGCCTTTAACGTGCCCGAACAATTCGCTTGCCGCTAAATCTTTTGATAAAGCACCACAATCAATAGCTACAAAAGGCTTACCTGCCCGTTTGCTCTGCTGATGTAGTGTTCTGGCTGCAAATTCTTTTCCTGTACCACTTTCACCCTGAATAATAACAGACATGTCTGTGGGTGCAACCAGGTCAATGTGTTCATATAACCTATCGGCAATGGCACTTTTACCTTTAATCAGATCTGCATCCGCAGTTTCAATTTTAATATCTTTTGATTCTTTTTTTACCAATGAATTTTTAATTACCATTAAAAGTTCATCCGGGTTAACTGGTTTTGTAATGTAATCAAAAGCACCCATCTGCATAGATTTTACTGCTGTGCGTACATCATTAAAGCTGGTCATGATGATAATGGGTGTAGAAATACCCAGATCTCGGGTGTGCGTAATTACTTCAAAACCAATTCCATCAGGTAGGCGGTAATCAGTTAAAAATAAATCAAATGTTTCATTCTCAATTAATTTGAAAGAAGGTTTGATATGTGTTGCCAGGGTGATTTCATGCCCATGTTTAGTCAAAAAACCTTCCAGCAATTGTGCAAATGTTGTATCGTCTTCTAAAATCAGGATTTTCGCCATACAACAAAAATAAGAAAAGCCAGTTAAAAACTGGCTTTCTTATAATAGGTAGATGTAATATTTAGGGATTATTCAACTGGTTTACCGTCTTTATCGATTTTAATCGAACCAGTTTCAGCTTCTTTTTTTACATTGATCACGAAATATTCCTTCGTACCATCTTTAACTGCGAAAGCTTCTGTAGCTGTCCAGCCTTTGTAAGTATCAGATTTTAATGCTGTAGTTACTGGCTCTGGTAATTCTTCCAATTTAATTGGCGTTTTCACTGCGCTATCTTGAACTGCAACAATTGCAGCATTCTTCATTGTATTTACTTCACTTGCTTGTACTGCTGAGAATCCTGCAAAGGCTAAGAACGCAGCTGATAAAATTAACTTTTTCATCTTTTTAAAATTTTAGGTTGATGAAACTATTTAATAGTTTCGTGATTCGTTTTAGTTGAGCGTAGCCCTCAGGCTACGCTTATGGTTGATTATACCTTCTGGCAATTTAATTATTGAACTGGTTTACCTTCTTTGTCAATTTTTACTGATCCGGTTTCTGCTTCTTTCTTAACATTGATTAAGAAATACTCTTTTGCACCTTCTTTAACTGCCCATGCTTCAGTAGCTGTCCATCCTTTATAAGCATCTGACTTTAATGCTGTAGTTACTGGTTCTGGAAGCTCTTCTATTTTAACTGGAGTTTTTACTGCACTATCTTGAACTGCAACAATTGCAGGATTTTTAATTGTATTTACTTCACTTGCTTGTACTGCTGAGAACCCTGCGAACGCTAAGAATGTAGCTGATAAAATGAACTTTTTCATAGTATATAAATTTTAATATTTAATATGTGTAACAATACTTGCTAATGTTTCATAATGATGCCAAAGTAAGGGTTAATATTTAAGTATTTGTTTGTCAGTTATTTATGTTTATGCCAAAAAATATTTATTGTGGAATTTCTCCACAAGTTGTGGGTATTGACTACAAGTTGGTTTTGTGATTCATCATTGTAAGGTGGCATGAAGAAGCAATCTGCTTTACAAGCAATCTTCGATGTAGATTGCTTCAGCAAATGAAGAATTTGCTTCGCAATGACGGTTTTTGAGGGAATTCCTCAACCCATTCGTCATTCTGACCTGTAGCGCAGCGGAAAGCTACGGATTAAATTTAGTTCAGCAACTATTTTGATAAGATCCTGAAATCAAGTTCAGGAGGACGATCCCTTAGGTATTGTCATTGCGAACTGAAGGTGGGATTTAGCGCTGGAGTGAAGCAATCTCTTTTGCTAAATAGATTGCTTCGGACAATGACGAGAGTTTGTTATTACTGTACAAGAGTCTACTGTATGGACTTCTTATTAGATTAGCTCCTCTTATATTCGTTTCTGCATAGCAGCTTCAGCAGTTAAACACTATAAAAATTTAAAATAAATTTCCTCCGAAGAATATTTTTTTCTATCATTGCAGCCCGATAAAAGCCTCCTTAGCTCAGCTGGTAGAGCAACTGACTTGTAATCAGTAGGTCATTGGTTCGATTCCGATAGGAGGCTCTTTTTTATTTACGATTGTAGATTTTACAATTTTAAATTATTTCAAAAGCCAAAATTTTCTTCCGGCATTTTACTATTCGTTAAAATTACAAATCCTAAATTCGCTTTATGCTAAGATATTTTTCAGCCGATTGGATCTTTCCTGTAAGCTCACCGCCTTTAAAAAATGGTGGCATTTCAATGGATGAAAATGGAACAGTTATCGGCATCTACACTGCCGAACAGATAAGTGAACTTAATGTAACACATCAGAAATACACAGGAGCCATTGTTCCAGGTTTCATAAATACCCATTGTCATTTGGAATTATCCCATATGATCGGGCAAATTCCGGAGCAAACTGGTTTAGTGAACTTTGTTCAAAGTATTATTAAAAGCAGGTTTGCCGAGGCTGAACAAATTGAAATGTCAATGCAAGCTGCTGATCAGCAGATGTTCGATAATGGCATTGTAGCAGTAGGTGATATTTCCAATCAAATCACATCAAAAGGAGTTAAGCAGCAAAGCAAAATTCATTATCATACTTTTATTGAGGCTTTAAGCTTTAACCCTGAACGAGCAAATGCTACAATGAATGATGCAAATGAGATCAAAAATCAGTTTTCGCCTTTGTCTGCCTCAGTGGTGCCACATGCGCCCTATTCGGTATCGCCAGAACTTTTTAAATTAATTAATGAAGCCGCAGAACAAGATAATGCCCTTTTGAGTATTCATAATCAGGAAACTACTGATGAAAATTTGTTTTTTGAAAATAAGTCAGGTGGTTTCCTGGACCTTTATAAGTTTCTCGGATTAGATATTTCCTTTTTTATGCCGTCAGAGAAAACTTCCCTGCAAACCTGGTTGCCCTATATTAAAAAACAAAAAACACTATTGGTTCATAATACGGTTTCAGATCTGGACGACATCACCTTTGCAAAACGAAACCACCACAATTTATATTGGTGTTTATGTCCGCAGGCTAATTTATATATCGAAAATTCATTACCGGATGTTGATTTACTCGTTCGGGAAAATTTAAAAATTACCTTGGGAACCGATAGTTTGGCCAGTAATCATCAGCTGAATATTTTAGCCGAAATGAAAACTTTACAAGAACACAAAAAAGTAGCTTTTGAAAAGCTTTTGCAATGGGCAACGATTAATGGCGCTGAATTTCTTGGATTGAATGCACAATTAGGTACAGTAGAACCGGGTAAAAGACCCGGATTAAATCTGATCCAGTTATCGGAAGATTTTATTATTCAAAGTGATCAGATTATAAAATTAGCTTAATAAACTAAAAATTTGATCTATTTGTTCCACAATAAGTTTTACGTAATTTTGAATATATGGGAACATTGATCGTACATCTTGAAAACAAAGAGCAACTTTCAGCGCTTAAAGCTTTTATGAAAGCTTTTAATATTTCGTTTGAGGAAAATAAGCAACCATACAATGCTGAGTTCACAGCGAAAATGAAAGTTAGCAAACAACAGGCTAAAGAAGGTAAAACTGTTAAGGTGAATTTGGATGAGGTATGGAAATAGAATTTACACTTATTGCTCTTGATGATTTAAACTATTTTAAAAAATCAGGCAATCAGGCTATTCTAAAAAAAATCCGAAGTCTTTTAGAGAATATTCAGGCAACACCATTCGATGGAATTGGCAAACCAGAAGCACTCAAATACGAACAATCAGGAAACTGGTCTAGAAGAATAAATCGAGAACACCGTTTAATCTGTGAAGTTCAATCAGAAATGATAATCTTTCACTCCCTTCGTGGACATTATCATTGATCAGCATCGCTTATGAACTCTATCTGCAAACTCTTCCATATCAAATATCCCATTATTCAGGCGGGTATGGTATGGTGCAGCGGATGGAAACTGGCTGCTGCAGTTTCTAATGCCGGAGGCTTAGGCATTATTGGTGCAGGTTCCATGTATCCTGAGGTTTTAAGAACACATATTCAAAAATGCAAATTGGCTACCTATCAACCCTTTGCCGTAAACATTCCTTTATTGTACCCAAACATTCAGGAAATTATTGATATCACAATCAAGGAGGAAGTAAAAATCGTTTTTACCTCTGCAGGTAATCCTGCTACCTGGACAAGCCATTTAAAACAAAAAGGAATTACGGTTGTGCATGTGATTGCCAACATTAAGTTTGCAAGAAAAGCACAGGAAGCCGGTGTAGATGCGATTGTAGCCGAAGGTTTTGAAGCTGGAGGACATAACGGCAGAGAAGAAACCACCACCATGTGTTTAATTCCTATGATTAAGGAAGCTGTACAGATTCCGGTTATAGCTGCGGGTGGCATTGCCAGTGGTAAATCGATGCTTGCTGCTTTTGCGCTGGGTGCTGATGCGGTACAAATTGGTTCTGCCTTTGCGGTTGCCGAAGAATCATCGGCTCATATAGCATTTAAAAATAAAATTATTTCGGCTGTTGAAGGTGATACCCGGCTAGCCATGAAGAAGCTGGTGCCCGTGCGATTGCTCAAAAATGAATTTGCAGATGTTGTTGCGCAGGCAGAAGCTGAAGGCGCTGACCGAACAAAATTAATGACACTTTTAGGGAAAGCAAGGGCAAAACTGGGTATGTTTGAAGGTGATCTGGAAAATGGAGAATTGGAAATTGGTCAGGTTTCTGCAATGCTCAATGAAATTAAACCCGCCGCCCAAATTCTGGATGAAATCTGGAAGGATTTCATCAATCAAAAAAATCGCTTATCTCATTTAAAATTATCATGAATACCAAATACTTAATGATGGCCAGTAGTATCTTTCTGGGGCTTGCAGGTGTAGTTTGCTCATTTGCACCTGAAAATGTTTTAAAATATTTTTCTTTTGAAAACAATGCGTTATTGGCTATGATCATCCACTTGCTTGGCGCACTTTATATTGCCTTTGCTTTTTTAAACTGGACAGCAAAAGCCAACCTGATTGGCGGGATCTACAGTAAACCGGTTTCATTGGGAAATACCTTGCATTTTGTGGTCGGAGGATTAGCGATAGCCAAATATTTTTTAAAACATACCGATGCTTCCATCCTCATTATACCATTTATCCTATATGCTATATTCGCGGTGCTTTTTGCTTTGGTTTTATTTGGGCGGTTAGCACTTAAAAAACAATTTTAACCTGACTCAAAAGCATTAACTTTGCCTTATGATGAAACATATCGATATCAAAGTAACGGGTAAAGTGCAGGGGGTGTTTTTCAGGGCCAGTACAAAAGCTGTGGCCGACCAAATGGGTATAAAAGGCTTTGTAAAGAATGAAAAAGATGGTTCAGTATACATTGAGGCCGAAGCTGAACAGTATATTCTGGATGCATTTGTAGATTGGTGTAAGGAAGGGCCAGATAAATCTGTTGTAGAAAATGTTGAGGTGAGTGATGGAGCTCCTAAAGATTTTCGCAATTTCGAAGTGGTCAAAAAGAACTTGCTCTGGTAAAAATACCTGATGATTTTAGTTGAAAGAATTACAATTAAAACTTAAAATCTCATTATTATTAAATCGATTTTAATTTTAGCATGCTGAATAACCTTCAAACTAAAATCTAAAATCTAAAATCTAAAATCAATTGTCTGTATATAAAAAGTTTCTTGGGCAAACAATGGTTTATGGTATCAGTACCATAGCTTCAAGATTATTGAACTTTATTTTAACGCCAATATTTACCAGAAGTTATGGCGCAGCAGCTTTAGGCGTATTCACAAAAATGTATGCCTATGCTTCTATGACGAATGCTATTCTTGCGTTCGGTATGGAAACCACCTTCTTTCGTTATTTAAATAAGTATGAAAACAGGAAGGATCAGGTTTACAATAATTCATTTTTAATTGTTGCATTTATTTCTGTGTTATTTTTAGTTACGGGGCTTGTTTTTACTGAACCCATTACCAAATGGCTCTTAAATAATCATATGTCACATTATCAGGATCAAAAAAGATATGTGCAATACTTTCTTTGGTTATTGTTTTCTGATGCCATTTGCGTAATCCCTTTTGCAAGAATCAGGGCCGATGGGAAACCTTTCAGGTACAGCATTATTAAGTTCGTAAATATCTTGAGTTACGTACTGCTAAGCTTGTTTTTTATCTATGGTATTCCCTTAATTATTAAGCATGACTTACCCGGGCATGAATTTTTTCAAAGTTGGTTTAGAGATAAATGGGTAGGTTACGTATTCATCTCAAACCTGATTGCCAGTGCCGTCACTTTTCTATTATTAGTGCCGGAGTTTTTAAAAGTGCAGTTCAAATTTGATGGCGTACTGTTTAAAAATATGCTGTCGTATAGCTGGCCTGTTCTTGTTGCAAATTTATCTTTCATTGTTAATGAGAATTTAGATAAAATCTTGCTGGATCGATATACAACCGAAGCGCAGGTAGGTATTTATGGGGCAGTATGCAAACTGGCTATTTTTCTCAGTATTTTCAATATGGCTTTTCGCCTGGGTGCAGAACCTTTTTTCTTTAGCTATGCTAAAAATGAAAATGCAAAGGTTACTTATGCTAAAATACTGGAGTACTTTGTTATTGCACTTTCAATTCTTTTTGTGGCTTTAACGGCAAACATTGAAATTTTAAAATACTTTATCAGTAGAGATAAAGCACATCTGGCAGAATACTGGGTAGGATTACCTGCTGTTCCTTATCTCCTGGTAGGATACGTTTGTTTAGGGATTTATATGAACCTTTCCATTTGGTACCGATTGTCTGATCAAACACGATTTGGCTTGTATATTTCTTTAGTTGGAGCGGCAATCACTATTGTTTTTAATGTAATTCTGATTCCGAAATATAGTTACATGGGCTCTGCCTGGGTTTCAATGGCTACTTATGGTACCATGATGGTTATCTCTTATGTTTTAGGACAAAAGTATTATCCTATTCCTTATAACCTGAAAAAGATCTTAGCCTATTTAATTGTTTCGACAATTATCGTATTTTCATCGTTCTTTATTTTTAATAAAAATATCTACATCGGAAATGCCATGCTGGTAGCTTTTGTTTGCGGTGTTGCTTATTTTGAAAAGAACGATTTAATGAAAATTTTGAAGCGGTAAGGTTTTATTTGTCAGTTAATCTTTAAAATTATTCTTCTCACATCAATGGAAATCAAAATCATTAATAAATCAGAACATCCATTACCACAATATGAAACGGCTCATGCTGCGGGAATGGATTTAAGGGCCTCTATCAACGAAGAAATTATACTTAAACCACTACAGCGTCAACTGATTTCTACAGGTCTATTTATTGAATTACCAATTGGTTATGAAGCGCAGATCAGACCAAGAAGTGGTTTGGCATATAAGCATGGTATCAGCATTGTAAATGCGCCAGGCACCATTGATGCAGATTATCGTGGAGAATTGAAGGTGCTTCTGGTAAACTTATCAGATACAGATTTTAAAATTGTAGATGGAGATCGCATTGCACAGATGGTTGTTGCAAAACATGAAACCGTGCAGTGGCTGGCTGTAGAAACGCTTGAAGAGACGGCCAGGGGCGAAGGCGGGTATGGCCACACCGGGAAAAGTTAAGTTTGAATGAGAGATAGATAGAATTTTGAATGAGGGCATTTTGAATGAAAGAGTGATTGAGTTTTAAATGAAAGAATTTTGAATTTTAAAACCTTAAATATTTTTACCCTTCACTAATTCAATCCTTCATTTTTTGATATATGATAAAAAGGTACATTTTTCTTGCACTGTTAACCTTTGGCGGAAAAACTTTCGCCCAGGTTCCTGTTATGGCTACTGCTCGTGATAGCAATATGGTAAAACAATTGTTTTTTGCCGGCCTGCGTGATAAAATGACTGAAAATTATACTGCAGCCATAACCAGTTTCAATAAGGTTATTAGTGCAGATGTAAATAACGATGCTGCTTATTTTGAACTGGCGAATGCAAACCTGCGGTTAGAACGCTTATCAGAAGCTGAATCAAATATCAGACAAGCGATAAAACTTAAACCTAATAATAAATGGTATCTGCGTTTGTTGGCAGAGGTTGATAAACGAACCAATAAAATGCCTGAATTGATTGAAGTATTTAATCAGCTGATTCGCATAGATCCTGAAAATGATGCTTATTACTTTGATAAAGCCAATGCCCAGTTTTTATCCAATCAAACCGAAGCTGCTCATCAAACCTATGATGAGATTTTGGCTAAATTTGGAGAATCAAGCGAATTGCTGGCGGCAAAAAGGCGATTGCAGGGAAATAAAGGTGCAACTGAAAGTGATATCGTGAAACTTTTAGAAGGTAATCAGGCTGATATTAAAAACTACTTGTATGCTGCAGGATTGCTTCTTCAGAAAGGAAATGATACTGAAGCAATGAAAGTGCTATTAAAGGCACAGCAGGTAGAGCCTGATCATTTTGAAGTTAATCTGGCACTTGCAGATCTTTACAGGAAACAAAAAAACGATGATTTGGCATTCAAATCATTAAAGTTGGCTTTTGAAAGTGCAGAAATGCCTTTAAACGAAAAAATTAAAATCATTGCGGCACTATTTCCTAAATTAAGAGAACCGATAGTTGCAGAAAATGTTACGCTATTAAGTAAGCTACTGGCAGAAAAAAATAATACTGATGCCAAAGTACTTGCACTTTATGGGGATGTGTTATACCAGCAGAATAAATTAAATGAAGCATTGGTTCAATACCAGGCTGCTCTAAAATTAAATGAGCAGATTTATGCTGTTTGGGAGCAAATTGTAAATATTCAAACGCTATTGGGGCACTATGCAGATGCCGTGAAAACAGGTGATGAGGCTTTAACCGTTTATCCTAACCAGGCCAGCTTATATTATTATACTGCATATGCTTTATTTAAAACCGGTAAGCTAGATCAGGCCCAAAGCAATTTGAAAACGGCATTACAGTTAGAGGTAGATAATAAAAGTTTGCAGGCACAGGTTTTCGCGCTTCAAGGCGATATTTATATTAATCAGAATAATTTTGCATCGGCAAAAACAGCCTTCGAAAAGGCTATTGCAATAGAACCGGATAACTATTTTATCATGAACAACTATGCGTATTATCTGGCGCTAAAAAATGATGATCTGGTAAAAGCCGCTCAGTATTCAGAAACTGCTGCCAATGCAATGCCTGCTAATTCATCTATTACAGATACCTATGCCTATATCTTGTTTAAGCAGCATAAATATGATTTGGCTAAGGTTTGGATTGAAAAAGCATTGCAAAACAATACAAATAAGAATGGTGTTTATTTAGAGCATTATGGTGATATCCTGTTTATGAAAGGCGATAAGGAAACTGCGCTGAAGCAGTGGCAAAAAGCAAAAGAAGCTGGAAACACATCAGAAGTATTAAACAAAAAAATTAATGAGAAGAAGTATTTTAAATAGCTTGCTATTAATAGGAACTGTTATTTCTATATCGGCCTGTAAGCCTAAAAAAGCAATTGTTATTGCCCCTCCGGTAACTACAGAAGTGAAAACAGATAACACCAAGGCAGAAGCCTTAGCTTTGTTAAATAGTAAGCAGCTTAAATTTACTACCCTCTCTCTTAAGGCAAAAGCAACATTGGATATTGCGGGTAATGCAAACGATGTGACCATGAATTTCCGGATGAAGGATAAGGAAATGATATGGGTGAGTATTACCGCATTGGGAGGAGCTTATGAGCCAGCAAGGGCATTAATAACACCAGATAGTATTAAAATTATGAATCGGCAAAAAGGTGAATACCTTAGCAAGCCTTTTAGTTACATCTACAACTTTACCAATAAGCAAATTAATTTTAATACACTTCAAGCCATATTAACAGGTAATGCAATGGGTGATTTCTTAACAACTGAATCAGATTTAAAGCAGGAAAATGGTGTATGGGTAGTATCGGGAGCTAGAGAGGGATTAGATTATAGATTGCTTTTTAATACACTTTTAAAGGTAGAGGAAACCAATTTAAATGATGTAAAATCCGGGCAGGCTTTAAAAGTAAATTATACCGATTACCAGAAATTAAATGAATCATTATTTCCTAGTGCCCTTAAAATCAATACACTTTCAGGAATGAAAAAAATAAATATTGATTTGCAATTTGTGAAAATCGATGGAAATATTCCGCTAGAGTTTCCATTTAAAGTTCCAGGCAGTTATAAGTTAGTGAAGTAATATCTTCTGCCACGGCAGGATATACCTTTAAAGCAGTCATCAAATTATGAGGTTAAATTTTTAGCGTCTTATTTGGTGACTGTTTTTGTAATGAAGAAAAATTCTCTGATGAAGATGAGGTGAAGATTATTTGTAAAGGCTTTAGTATCTAAATTTTAATGTCTTTTACTATAAAATTTTTATACTTTTGAATTAATGAAGCTACATAAGATCATATTTATCCTGTTTTTAAGCGTTTTTGCCTTTTCAGCCAGTGCACAAACCGAAAGTCAGTTAAGAAGGAAAAAAGAAGCTATACAGCGTGAAATTGAACAGCTACAAAAGAATTTAAATAAAACTGCCAATGGTAAAAAATTAACCTTGCAGCAAATTAATGCCATTAATGCGCAAATCCGTCTTCGTCAGGATAAGATTGGAACCATTAATTCGGAAATAAAAAATCTGGATAACCAAATCTCTCAGAACACAAATACCGTACATACATTACAAGGCCAGCTTGGCGATCTTAAAAAGGAATATGCAGGTATGATCCGTTTTGCACAGCGGAATAGAAATGCCTATGAAAAGATGATGTTTATTTTTGCGGCAAGAGATTTTAATCAGGCTTATAAAAGAATCAAATATCTACAGCAATTTAGCCAATATCGTAAAAAGCAGGCCGGATACATTGAAAATACCCAGCAAGATTTAAACGGAAAAATCAAGGTGTTGGATAAAACCCTGAGAGAGAAAAGTAATCTGTTAAAAGAACAGGAAAGAGAGCAAGACCGTTTGGGGCAAGATAAAAAACAGCAGTCGGTGGCTTTAAATAACCTCACCAAGCAAGAGCGACAATTTAAGCAGGATATTAACGCGAAGAAAAAAGAGCAGGCACAAATTAACAGGGCAATTGCAGCAGCCATTCAAAGAGCTATTGAAGAAGCCAGAAGGAAGGCAGCAGAAGAGGCCCGTATAGCAGCAGCTAAACGTTTGGCTGAAGAACGTGCTGCGGCAGCAAAAGCAAAGGCAGAAAATAAACCTGCTCCGGCAACCAGTACTGCACCTGCAACACGGGAGAAAAGTACTTCAGAATTGTTAACCGCAACACCTGAAGCAGCAAGGCTTTCTGCAGGATTTGAAAATAACAGGGGAAGACTGCCATGGCCGGTAGCCAATGGAACCATTACTGAAAGGTTTGGATTGCATAAGGTGGATCAGGCTTCATATTCTAATGATGGTGTAGACATTACCACCGCAGATGGTGCTGCCGTAAGAGCTGTATTTGCAGGGAAAGTTGTAATGGTTCAAAATATAATGGGTAGAACGGCTGTAGTAATTAATCATGGCGAATATTTTACAGTTTACCAGAATTTAAGAGGAGTGAGTGTAAGTGTAGGTAATTCTGTAGATACCAAGCAAACCATTGGTACCGTTGCAAATACTGGTGATGATGCCATTTTAAAATTTCAAATTAGAAGAGGGCAGGGCGCTTTAAATCCGGAAGCGTGGATTAGTAAATAAGAGCGAACAGAGTTGTAAAATGTTTATATTTGTATAAAATAGATTAGTGATGTATCAAGGCACGTTATTAGAGTTTTTAAATATGGGTGGATCGGAGATCGTACTCATATTAGTAGTGGTTCTTTTGTTGTTCGGAGGTAAAAAATTGCCTGAATTAGCAAGAGGCTTAGGAAAAGGAATCAGAGAATTTAAAGATGCCTCTGATGGAGTGAAGCGTGAGATCCATAGAAATATTAATGCAATGGATTTAGATAAGGAAGAAGCTGAAGAAAAAGTGGCCAATAACAATAATCAGCCTCAACATTCAACTGAAGAAACCGCTCCGGTAGATGAAAAAGTAGCACCAGCGGCAAATCATCCGTCAAGCACACCCATCGATCACAATATTGTAACTGACAGTCAAAAAGTTTAAACAAAAAATTATGTTAAATACAACAATAGCAGCAATGCTTGGAACGCCAGAAATTATCATTATCGCTGTAGTGGTACTTTTATTATTTGGTGGTAAAAAAATTCCTGAGCTGATGAGAGGTTTGGGTAAAGGTGTTAAAGAATTTAAGGATGGTAAAGATGGCGTTGATGGAGAACAGGTTGATCCATCCAACAGAGACAAAACCGTTTAATTGCTATAATTTTAAGTTTTGAAGAAATACAGCGCTCTAAAAGAGATCCAGGCACTCATTTCGCAAAAGCAATTAACTTTACCCGATTTATTGGCTTATTATTTTAAGCAAATTTCAGATAATGAACACCTCAATGCATTTAATGAGGTGTTTTTTTATTCGGCTGAAGTTCAAGCGAAAGCGGTACAAGAAAAAATTATACAGGGAACCGCAGGCAAGCTTGCGGGGATGGTTATTGGTATTAAAGATAATATCTGTTATCAAGATCATGTAGTCACCGCATCTTCAAAAATGCTTGATGGCTTCGTATCGCCTTATTCATCTACTGTGGTTAAACGTTTATTACAAGAAGATGCCGTAATCATCGGTCGTTTAAATTGTGATGAATTTGCAATGGGTGGCTCTAATGAAACCTCGCACTTCGGCCCTGTTAAAAATGCAGCTAATCACGAACTGGTGCCGGGTGGATCATCAGGCGGATCTGCAGTGGCTGTTCAGGCAGACATGTGTTTAGCAACACTAGGTACTGATACCGGTGGATCAGTAAGGCAACCAGCTGCTTTTTGCGGTCAGATAGGTTTAAAACCAACTTATGGGAGGGTTTCACGGTATGGTGTGATTGCTTATGCATCTTCATTCGATCAAGTGGGGCCAATTACTTCCTCCGTTGAAGACGCAGCCTTATTGCTTCAGGTTTTGGCCGGAGCGGATGAAAATGATTCAACAGTTTCTGATGTAGCCGTTCCTGATTACCCTGCACAGTTAAATGAACAAAAAAAACAACGGATCGCCGTTCTTCAAGAAACAATTGAAAGTGATGCGCTAGATCCGGAAATAAAATCCGCTATTTTAAAATCGATTGAAGATTTGAAAGAAAATGGCCATCAGGTTGATTATGTTTCTTTCGATCTTTTGGAATATCTTGTCCCAACTTATTATATCTTAACCACAGCAGAAGCCTCTTCAAATCTATCCAGGTATGATGGCGTGCATTATGGACACCGGAACACCGACGCAAAATCTTTGACCGAACTTTATAAAAAATCTCGTGCAGAAGGTTTTGGAGAAGAAGTTAAGAAACGCATCCTTTTAGGAACCTTTGTGCTAAGTGCAGGTTATTATGATGCCTACTATCAGAAAGCGCAGCAAGTACGCCGTTTGATTAGAGAAAAAATGGATCATTTATTCCAGGATTATGATTTGCTTTTATCGCCTGTGGCTCCAACTGCTGCATTTAAAATAGGTGATAATGTACAGGATGCATTGATGATGTACATGGCAGATATTTTTACCGTATTGCCATCATTAAGCGGAAATCCGGCTATTGCTTTGCCTTTAGGCAATAATGAAGCGGGTTTGCCGTTAAGTATTCAATTTACAGCCAAACATTTTGAGGAAGATAAGCTGCTTGCTTTCTCCCAGGCATTTTTAAAATAAGCATATTTTTAATAATGTGCTTAGCGTTTATTGTGTTTTTCCGTCTGCAACGGTAAAACATTCTTTTGAAGATTCCGGAAGGATAACCGGAAAATAGCGCTGAACAAACCGAATTGCCCATGATAAGAAAACTACTTTTTACCAGTGTATGTGCCTTCATCGGATGTATTTCTTTTTCCGTTGCGCAGCAGAAAGTCAAAACTGATAGTCTACCGAAATTTCAGGAAAACATTTTTATCAATACCGACACCATTTCAGTGCCGTTAATTTATGAAAATCCCTTATTAATGGGGCAAAACTATATTTATAAACTCCGCTTAGATTCAATCACTAAAACCGTTCCGCTTCCCTATAACGAATACGTTCAGCAATACATCGATATTTATGCCAAACGGAAAGATCTATTTGGCAAGATGATGGGTTTATCAAATTACTATTTCCCTATTTTTGATAAAGCGCTTAAAGATTTCAATATTCCTCAGGAAATAAAATATTTAACTATTGTAGAATCGCAAATGAACCCACATGCTATTTCCAGGGTTGGGGCCACAGGGATCTGGCAGTTTATGTTTGGAACCGGAAAAGCTTACGGATTAAAAATGGATAATTTTGTAGATGAGCGGAAAGATCCCATTCAGGCAAGTTATGCAGCAGCACAATATTTTAAGGATGCTTATGAAGAGTTGGGCGATTGGTTATTGGCTATTGCTGCCTATAATTGTGGTAAGGGTGCTGTAACCCGTGCAATGGCAAAAGCTGAATCACGGGATTTTTGGGCAATCAGGCAATTCCTTCCTAAAGAAACCAGAAATTATGTGCCGGCTTTTATCGCTGCTGTTTATGTGATGAATTATTCTGGTAAACACCAGATTTCACCTCAGGCCTGTAGCCTGTTTTTAAAAACAGATACGGTTCAAACCAATCGGTTTGTGTCATTGGCCAGTTTGGCAAAAGCGCTAAATGTTGATGAAACTGCCCTTTTTGCCCTAAATCCTTCTTATAAGAAAAAAATAGTAAATGGTACAGACGAGGAGCCCAAGCGTATTATTATGCCCAAACTCAGGGATATTGATTATGCCAGTGTTTATGAAGTGTTAAATAATAGTGAGCAAGATATGAATATGAGGGTGGTACAGGCCAGTACCGATGATGTGAGAGATCTCCGGAAATCAAGAGCGAAATCTGTATCCAGCCGCGCCGTTGTTTTTCATAAAGTTAGTGCCGGGCAATCACTTGCTATGGTAGCCAATAAATATGGTGTTGAGGTACAGGATTTAAGGGTTTGGAATGGATTAAAGAGTAAAACAATTGTACCAGGCCAACAGCTTAAAATATTTGCTAAAAATGTTAACCACTTAAAAGCTCCTGTCTCTTATGCCAATTATACTGTTAAAGCAGGTGATACTTTATCAGAAATTGCAGAAAAATTTAACGGAGTTACGGTTCAAAGTATAAAACGGGATAATAAACTTTCAAAAGCAGGCTTAAGAACCGGAATGATTCTCAAGATTAGTAAAGGCTAGGCGGTTGTTAGGCTATTCGCTTAAATATCAATAAGACAATTACACCCCAAAGGTTTTAAAAGCCTTTGGGGTTTTTTAATTCTTTTAAAGAATCGTACCTTTGCCCGTCACTAATAAGTTACTTAATGAGTAATATCAATAGAAAGCAAGATGCGCTCGATTACCACTCGCAAGGGCGGCCAGGAAAAATACAGGTAGTACCTACAAAACCAACCACTTCACAACGTGATTTAACGATGGCTTACTCGCCAGGTGTGGCAGAACCATGTTTAAAAATAGCAGATAATACTGATGATGTTTATAAGTATACCGCAAAAGGTAATCTTGTTGCAGTAATCAGCAATGGAACGGCTGTTTTAGGCTTGGGGAATATTGGTCCGGAAGCCAGTAAACCAGTAATGGAAGGTAAGGGGTTATTGTTTAAAATCTTTGCTGATATCGATGTCTTCGATTTAGAATTAGATACTAAAAACATAGACGATTTTGTGAAAATTGTTAAAGCCCTGGAGCCAACTTTTGGCGGGGTGAACCTGGAAGATATTAAAGCGCCAGAGTGTTTTGAAATAGAAACCCGCTTGAAACAGGAAATGAATATTCCTGTAATGCATGATGACCAGCATGGTACAGCCATTATTTCTGGAGCAGCGCTATTAAATGCCTGTGAAATTCAGAAAAAGAAAATAGATAAAATTAAGGTTGTTGTTAGTGGAGCAGGTGCTGCTGCGGTTTCCTGTTCGAAGATGTACCTTTCCTTAGGTGTAAAAAAAGAAAATCTGGTGATGTTTGACATCAATGGATTGATCAACATGGAAAGGACCGATCTGGATGATATGCGGATGTATTTTGCCACCAACAGAAAAGATATTGGTACTATTGGTGAAGCCATGAAAGGTGCCGATGTATTTATTGGTCTTTCGGCAGGAAATGTAATTCAACCAGAGATGCTGATGGGTATGGCAAAAAACCCGATTGTTTTCGCCATGGCTAATCCAAATCCTGAAATTGCTTATGAGCTGGCGATCAAAACCCGTAAGGATTTGATTATGGCTACCGGGCGTTCTGATTATCCAAACCAGGTGAATAATGTATTGGGTTTCCCTTATATATTTCGTGGTGCGCTAGATGTACGGGCAACAACCATCAATGAAGCCATGAAAATTGCTGCCGTTAAAGCCATTGCAGAATTGGCAAAAAGATCTGTACCAGAAGCAGTGAACCTGGCTTATAATGCCCGTAACCTTAAATTTGGTAGAGATTATATTATTCCTAAACCAGTAGATTTCAGGCTAATTACTGAAGTTTCTATTGCGGTAGCGAAGGCCGCTATAGAGAGCGGCGTAGCACGTAAGATAATTACCGATTGGGATGCCTATTCAGAAGAATTAAGAAAGCGTTTAGGCTTGGATGATGCCATTATGCGTTCCATCACCACTAAAGCCAAAACAGATCCTAAACGAGTTGTTTTTGCAGAAGCTGATAATTATAAAATTTTAAAGGCTGCTCAAATTGTTAAGGATGAGAATATTGCCATTCCGATTCTTTTAGGTAACCGTGAAAAGATTCAGGCCATTATTGATGAGCATGCATTGGAACTCCATGGTGTGGAGATTATTGACCAAATGCAGAATCCGGCAAAAACCAAACAATACGCAGCAGCACTATATAAAAAACGCCAACGTAAGGGTGTATCCATTAATGATGCAACGAAATTGTTGAGAGATCGTAATTATTATGGTGCATCAATGGTAGAATTTGGTGAGGCAGATGCCATGATATCAGGTTTGACTAAAAATTATGGTGATACCATTAAACCAGCCTTACAGGTGATTGGTGTAGAGCCAGGGGTAAAGCGTGTGGCAGGTATGTACATGATGATGACTAAAAAGGGCCCCGTTTTCTTTGGCGATACCACGGTGAATGTTGATCCAACGGCAGAAGAATTGGTTGATATCACCTTGCTTTTAGATAAGTCTGTTAAACAGTTTAACATTAAACCGCGTATTGCATTGTTATCTTATTCAAACTTTGGTTCGAATGATGGTATCACACCAAATAAGGTAAGAGAAACGGTTAGAATTCTTCATAAAAATCATCCTGAAGTGGTTGTAGATGGAGAAATGCAAGGAAACTTTGCCATCAATAATGAACTGTTGAAAGATAATTTCCCGTTCAGTACGCTGGCAGATGAACCGGCAAATACCTTAATTTTTCCTAATCTGGAATCGGGCAATATTGCTTATAAGTTATTACAGGAGTTGGGTGGAGCTGAAGCTGTTGGTCCGATTTTATTAGGATTAAATAAGCCTGTTCATATTGTTCAATTAGGAAGTTCGGTGAGAGAGATCGTAAATATGGTTACTATTGCAGTAGTAGATGTTCAGGCAAAAGAAGAAATTGCTGAAACTTCGAAACGAAAAGGTATATTTACAAAAACAACTAAGAAATAATACTCCATGTACGCCTATATCGATGGTAAATTAACATCCAAAAACCCAGCGTTTGTTGTGGTTGAAGCCGGAGGTATAGGCTACCATATAAACATTTCATTGAATACCTATAGTGCATTGGGCGATGCAGAAAGGTGTAAATTATACACCTGGCTGTACGTTAAGGAAGATGCACATACCTTATACGGGTTCGCCGATGAGGGCGAACGCCGTTTATTTTTACACTTGATATCTGTATCTGGAATAGGACCAAATACAGGTAGAATGATTTTATCTTCGATCACACCGGAGGAAATTCAAACTGCAATTGTGAAAGCAGATTTACCACTCATTCAAAGAATAAAAGGTTTGGGTGCTAAAACTGCACAACGCCTGGTTTTGGAATTACAGGACAAACTTAAAAAAGAGGGTGTAGATTCGTTAATTTCTATGCCTCAGCACAATACAATTAAAGATGAAGCGTTATCAGCATTGGTAATGCTCGGATTTGCCAAACAAACAGCCGAAAAAACTATCGACCAAATATTAAAACTTACAGAAGAAAATCTTACTGTAGAACAATTAATTAAACAAGCATTAAAGAAACTATAGAAAACTAACGCCCTTGAAGAGAATATTTACACTCCTATTTCTCATCCCACTTTTCTTGTTTATATCCCAAAAAACCTTCTCACAAGTTGTTCAGAGTAAGACAGATACCGTTACGTCAAAAAATAACTTTGGTTTAAAGGAAAAACAGCGCATGGGGATTAGACCATCGCGAAATCCGTTCTCGCCGCTGCCTAATAATCTTAAGCAAGTGGTGGAGTATGATGCAAAAAATAAAAGATACATTGTAAAGGATCTGATTGGTGATCGGTATGTTACGCAAACACAATATTTAACCATCGAGGAATATACCCGATTGATTAACAGTGAAGTAAAACGTGACAACTGGCGAAGTATTTCCAATTCTGAAGTTGGTGATTATAGAAACACAGGCGTTATTCCAAAAATCCAGGTGAATAGTAAGGCTTTTGAGAAGCTTTTCGGAGGAACCACCATTGATATTCAACCCCGCGGAGAGGCAGAACTTACTTTTTTAGGCCGTAGAAATAAAAATGAAAATCCTTTATTCAATGAGCGACAAAGGGTTCAAACTAATTTTGATTTCAATCAGCGGATTCAAATGGATTTAGTTGGAAATATTGGTACAAAACTTAAAATTAAGAGTAATTATAACACGGAAGCGCAATTCGATTTTGAAAACCAGATTAAACTGGATTATACGGGCGGTGCTGATGATATTATTAAGAAAATTGAGGCTGGTAACGTAAGTTTACCTTTAAATACCAGCTTGATTACGGGTACGCAGGCTTTGTTTGGTATTAAAACCCAATTGCAATTTGGAAAGCTAAATGTAACCAGTGTTTATACCCAGCAAAAATCAGAGTCCAGAGAACTCCGTATTTCTAATGGTGCGCAACAAAATGAATTTTCGGTTACAGCCGACAGTTATGAAGCCAATAAACATTATTTCCTGGCTCAATATTTTCGAAATAATTATAATAAGCATTTGGCTAATGCTCCAATTATTACTTCGCCCATTCAAATTACCAAGATAGAAGTCTGGATTACCAATAAAGCTGGCAATACTACCGATTCCAGAGATGTTTTAGGTTTCCTGAATCTGGGAGAAAATCAGCCTTTCAATCCTGGTGCAGTGGCTGGTGGCAGTTCGGTACTTCCTGCAGGTACAACGGCAACAGGATTTCCGCAGCAATCAAATAATTTATTGGCAAGCTTGCCCGCCGATGCCCGATTTACAAATTCGAATTCTATCATCTCTTTCTTTCAGGCCAATGGAGCAACGGATCAGTATGCCAAACTTACCTATGCCAGAAAACTAACCGAGCGTGAGTTTACCTTTCAACCGCAGTTGGGGTATATCTCTTTAAATAATCCACTTAATGCGGATGAGGTTTTAGCTGTTGCTTATCGCTATACCTATAATGGTGTAGAATATCAGGTGGGGGAGTTTTCTACAGATGTTACTTTCGATGCCGCAAACCCTAAAGTACTTTATGCAAAACTTTTAAAAAACGAAACCACAAAAATCAATCTCCCAACCTGGGATTTGATGATGAAAAATATTTATTCTATAGGTGGTTATCAAATCAGTCCGATAAATTTTAAACTTGATATTTTTAGGATCGATAATGAAACCGGAGTAGAAAAACCGATTATGACCGAGGGACAGAATACCGCGAATAAGCAATGGATCTCTTTAACTGAATTTGACCGGTTGAATCAACAAAATGAAAAGAAGCCTGATGGTATTTTTGATTTTGTGGCCTCTAATAATGCTTTCGGTTCTTACTTTTCAAACAGCTCATCTGCTAACAGCACTTTCGGGTCTAATTTGTCACTTAGTGGATTAACTTCACTGATTAATAATACCAATTCAGGTTACATCACTATAGACCCTGCTAATGGCAGGATTATCTTTCCAATTATTGAACCATTTGGACAGGATCTGGCGAATAAATTCCTACCGAGTGAGCAGGCCTTAATTGATAAATACACCTTTACAGCGCTATATGACTCGACCCAAATGATTGCAAAACAGCTGTTTCAAAATAAAAACAGATATGTAATCAAAGGTCATTATCAATCAGAAGTATCTTCTGAATTTAGCTTGAATGCCATTAATGTACCAGAAGGGTCTGTAAAAGTTTTTGCCGGAACGATGCCATTACAAGAAGGTGTAGACTTTACGGTAGATTACCAGGGTGGAAGGGTGAGTATCATCAATCAGGCATTATTAACCTCTGGTCAGCCTATTCGTATTACTACTGAAAATAATGAACTCTTTGGTTTGCAGCAACGGTCATTATTTGGAACACGTTTGGATTATCGAGTGAATAACAAGCTAAATCTGGGAGGTACATTTATGAACCTAACAGAGAAACCGCTTACTCAAAAAGTAAATATTGGTGAAGAACCCATTTCAAATACCATTTGGGGTGGTGATATTAATTATAGTTCTTCATCCAGATTTTTAACAAAACTTGTTGATAAACTTCCATTCATTTCCACCAAGGCACCTTCAAGTGTTAACTTTTATGGTGAATTTGCACAATTGGTTCCGGGACATCCGCGGGCATTAAACTTTGCAGGTAGTAAAAATGGAGTAAGTTATTTGGATGATTTTGAGGCTTCGAGATCTGTAATTGATTTAAAAAGTGCGATCTCCTGGCAGTTATCCGGAACGCCACAAGATTTTTCAGAGTCGCAATTGGTTAACGATCTTACTTATGGTTATAACCGGGCCCGGATAGCGTACTATAATATTGATCCGACTTTTTACAATTCAAACGCTACCACTACACCATCCAATATCAGAAACAATAGAAATGAACTTTCTAACCATTATGTAAGGCAGGTGATAGAACAGGAGGTTTTTCCATTTAAAGAAACCGCGACAGGGCAGGCTTTAAATATCACCACCTTAGATGTTGCTTATTATCCAACGGTACGTGGGCCTTATAATTATTCCACTACCGGTTTCTCTGCCGATGGAAAGTTAACTAACCCGCGGCAGCGTTGGGGTGGTTTCCAACGTAAAATTGAAACCAATGATTTTGAAGCCTTGAATGTTGGCTTTATTGAATTTTGGGTAATGGATCCATTTATTTACAATAGAAATTCTCAGGGAGGTGATATCTATTTTAACCTGGGTAATATTTCTGAAGATATTTTAAAAGATGGACGAAAATCTCTGGAAAACGGATTACCCGCTACAGATGATCCCAGTAAATATGATGAAACCACATGGGGACGCGTTCCGAAATTACAACCCGTTATTCAGGCTTTTGATAATGACCCTGATGCAAGAAGAGCACAGGATGTTGGTTTAGATGGTTTATCCGATGCGAATGAAAAACAAAAATTTGCTACGGCTATAAATCAGATTAAGTCTCAGTTAAATGCTATAGCTGCAGCAGAAATTGATCAGGATCCTTCATCAGATAATTATTCTTATTTCAGAGGTCCGGCTTTAGATCAAATCAATGCGGGCATTTTAAAACGTTATGAAAAATATAACGGTCCGGAGGGAAACTCTAAAACCGCTCAGCAATCACAGGCAGAGTTAGGTTTGGAAAATTCTGCATCTACCTCACTTCCAGATGGCGAAGATATTAATCGCGATAATAACATGACGCAAAGCGATGAATACTATCAATACAAGGTAACTATGCGGCCGGGAATGGATGTTGGCCAAACCCAATTTATTACCGATAAAGTAACGTCACAGGTAAAATTGGCGAACGGAAACACGCAAGCTGTTACCTGGTATCAATTCAGAATTCCAATAACGCAATACGAGAAGAAAGTAGGTAATATTCAGGATTTTAAATCCATCCGATTCTTTAGGATGTTTATGACCAACTTTGCAGATACAGCCATTATGCGTTTTGCAAAGTTACAATTGATTAGAGGCGAGTGGAGGGAATTTAATGCTAAAAATACGGCAGATCAGGTTATTGTAGACCCAAGTTTGCCTGCCTTAACACCAGATAATTCAACCATCGAAGTATCAACTGTTAATATTGAGGAGAATGGTAGAAAAACACCAATACCTTATGTTACTCCCCCTGGAATTTTGCGTGAGCGTGATTTTAGTAATTATCGTGGAGATACCCGTTTGAATGAACAGTCTTTATCTGTTACCGTTAAAAATCTCCGTGATGGTTATGGAAGGGCAGCATTTAAAACAGCATATAGTGATTTCCGTTCTTATAAACATTTGGAAATGTTTATCCATGCAGAGGCCATTAATAATCAAGTTTTAGGTGATGGAGATGTAGATGCCTTTTTAAGAATCGGAACCGATAATCAGGATAACTACTATGAATATTTAATGCCTTTAAAAATTACTACTCCGGGTACGAGAGATGCTGATGCCATTTGGCCTGAAGCAAACCGGATGGATATTGATTTACTTTTATTCCAGAATGCCAAACTTGCCCGTAATGTGGCTAAGCAGGCTAACGGGCAGCCGTGGCCGATCAATGTTCCTTTCACTTACACGGACGGCAACAGAACAATTATTGTTAAGGGGCAGCCAGATATGAGTAAAGTGAGGGTGTATATGCTTGGCGTAAAAAACCCTTTGCGTAATAATACCACCACTGAAATAGATGATGGTATGGATAAAAATGTTTTGGTTTGGTTTAACGAACTTAGGTTAACTGAATTTGACGAAAAGGGAGGTTGGGCTGCTACGGGAAGGTTAAATTTAAAACTGGCTGATTTTGCTGATGTCAACATTTCAGGAAGTAAATCAACCATAGGTTTTGGATCAATTGATTCAAAGGTAAGTGAACGTAACCGTGCTGATAATGTTTTATTAGATGTTTCATCAGCTGTTGAGCTGGGCAAATTTTTGCCTCAAAAATCGGGTGTTAAAATTCCAATGTTTGTAAACTATTCAAAACAAGTTTCAACCCCACAATATAATCCCCGTACACCTGATATCGAGTTAAAAAATGCGCTCGATCAATCAACCAAGGAACAAAAGGATTCTATTTTAAATTTCGCACAGGATTATACCGTACGCAGGGGAATTAATTTTACCAATGTGCGTAAAGAAAGAACAAACAACAGCAAGCCTGTTCAGCTTTGGGATATTGAAAACTTTGCTGCCAGTTATGCTTTTACCCAATACAACCATAGGGATTTTATTAACCAGAGCAGTATTCAAAATACCTATAGGGCTTCTTTGCAATATAGCTATGCAAAAGAAGCTAAAACATTTGCCCCTTTTGAGAAGATTATTAAATCAAATATGCTGGCCTTGTTGAAGGATTTTAACTTTAGTATTTTTCCGAGTGCCATTAACTTTAGAATAGATGTAGACCGCCTTTATTCTGAAAATACGTTGAGGAATAATGATCCGGCGAATTCCATTCCCATCTATCAGAATGGATTTGGGACTACTTTTAACAAAAACTTTAGAATGAGCCGAATTTATGGAATAGCCTGGAATTTAACCCGCTCACTTCAGTTGGATTTCAATGCCACAAACTATTCTATTATTGATGAACCAGATGGCCGGATTGATGGTATGAAGCGTGATACTGTATGGCAAAATCTTAAGCGTTTAGGTCGTACAACAGATTATAACCATAATTTAAATGTTACCTATACCTTACCAATTGATAAAATACCAGGTTTTAACTGGGTAACTGTAAAAACAAGGTATGGTACAAACTTTAACTGGCAAACTGAACCACTATCTACTTTACAAGATCCAAACATCAATTTAGGAAATACCGTTCAAAACAGTAGAAATATTCAGGTTAACCCGGCACTGAACATGACCACTTTATACAATAAATTTGGTTTCATTAGAAATGCCAGCAACGGTGAAGAGACCGGAGATAAATTAAAAAACTTTTTTATCAACTTATTAACCAGTGTTAAAAATGTAAGTGCAAATTATGTGCAAACCAAAGGGATCTTTTTGCCTGGGTATTTACCAACGACTAAATATTTCGGGGTAGATAATGTTACCGGAGCTCCTGGTTTAGGATTTGTATTTGGCAGTCAGAGAGATATTAGAGATATGGCACTTAATAATGGTTGGTTAACTACAGATACCCTGCAAACCCAACTGTATGTGAATACACTTCGTGAAGATCTACAGTTTACTGGTCAGATAGAGCCATTTCGTGATTTAAGAATCACGATCAGGGCGAATAAGTCGCAGACCAGAAATTTCTCTTCCAATTACAGATACGTGGCCAGTGTTTCTTCCTTTGAAAATTTAAGTGCAATTACCACAGGTGATTATAGTATCTCATACATTGCGCTCGGTACCGCCTTTAAAGAGAAAAACTCAAGTGTAATCTCTTCGCTGTTTAATCAGTTTATGGCCAATCGGATTATTATTTCAAGAAGGTTAGGTGCGCAAAATCCAAATTCATCTGGTCAGGCAAGTGGTTATGCTGATGGTTATGGTAAAGAAAGTCAGGATGTACTTATCTCTGCATTTATGGCTGCTTATTCTGGTAAGGATGCGGGTAAAACGAGTATGAATGCTTTCCCCCGAATTCCACTTCCAAACTGGACACTTACCTATAATGGATTGACGAAAATTCCTTTCATTGCAGACCGTTTTTCTTCAATTGATATCAGGCATGGTTATCGGTCGGCTTATAACATCAATGGCTTTAATTCATTATTGAGGTATCAGGAAAGCAATGGGTTCTCTGTAAACCGCGATGCGAATAATAACTTCCTTCCTGAATTTCAGTTTGCACAAGTTACCATCTCAGAATATTTTTCTCCATTAATAGGCGTGGATACCAGGTTCAAAAATAACCTGAGTGCTACATTTGAATTGAACAGATCTCGATTGCTAGGTTTAAGTCTTTCTAATAGTCAGCTTGCGCAGTTATCAGAAAACAATGTTGTTCTGGGGATGGGCTACAGAACAAATAAGTTCCGGTTTCCGTTTGGCTGGTTCAAAAGTTTGAAAATGGATAACAATATGGATTTTAAACTGGATGTTGCGATCCGTGATAATAAGACGGTTATTTACAGAGCAGATGTGGAAGAAGCTGAAGTTTCATCAGGTGCAAAAAATATTACCTTAAGGCCGAGTGTTGATTATATATTAAACCAGAAATTTAATGTGAAGCTGTTTTATGATTCGAACATTACCAAGCCATATACTTCGCAAACGTTTAATACCTCATTCAGTAATTTTGGTTTTAGTTTGAGGTTTACGCTGAATTAATTTTTCTAAAGGTAGAATCACAATTATCACATCAACATTCCAACATCTGTTTTGTCTATATCTAGAACAATGGATTTTTTGGAGTGGAAGATATCAAAAGCAAGAATTAGTAAAATCTATTAGAAACAACATTGTTTTTAGACTTTTCTTTATATAAGATTATTTAAATTATATGATAAAATAACGTATGACTTATTAGTCTTTACAACTTAGCTCGTAACTTTTATTTGGCTAATTATGAGTGCAATATGATTCTTATTACTATTGTATTTTTCTAATCTTATTCATAATGATATTAACGCGGCGTTTAATCGCCTTATAAGGCTTAGGAATTTTAAATCCGTTAAGGATATTCTAAATGACGTATTATGCTAAATCTAATTTGATTTAAATAGTATTTTTAAAATATAGAATGTACATTTTTAATTATGAGTTAGTATCTAACTTATTACATATGTCATAGTGCTTTTATTTATTTATATGTATTTTTGTGAATATTTAAAAGACACGATATTTTTTTATGAAGATCAAAAATCTATTTTTAGCGCTATTATTAATTGGCGCTCTTGCAAGCTGCAAAAAGGATGAGACAGCCCAAACAGATTCACTTGCACTAAAAGAAAAGACTGCAGTTTCTCCTGACAGTTTAACCAGTTTTTCTCTTGACAGTAATGGTTTACGTAGTAATAAACTAGCTACGACTGTCCCTGTCGGTGCTGTATCAGGAGTAGTTAACTTCTATCGCTTATTTTCGCCCTATGAACAAAAACATTTTTTTGCTTTGGGTCAGGAAGCTAATATCTTATTGGCCCAGATGACAAATGCAGGAGGGCCTTTTCCGATGAATAATTGGGTATTAGAAGCAACTGCGTGCGGATTGCAACAAAATGCTACAGGTAGTTTTACCGCACCATTGTATCGGTACTATAGAAACACAGGAGATCATTACTACTCAAATTCTCCAAACCCACCACTATACTATGTTTCAGAAGGTATAGTTGGTTATATGTCGCCTACTTTCGTGCCCTTAAGTAAACCCCTTTATTCATATTTTAAAAAACGCGGAGATTTTGATAGACTTTATACTAAAGATTTTAACGAGTTGGGAAATGGTAATTCAACTTGGCAGTACGAAGGAATTATCGGATATGTTTTGTAGATTTTGAAGAAAAAATGTTAAGCCATGCAGAAATGTATGGCTTTTTTAATTTATTGACCTTATCTTTTTTGTTTGATAAAATTGCGCTAAAATTTCTGCCATATTTTGCTCATGTATTTTCTTAACATCTACTTTAATCTCCCTAATGACGCTAGATATCTCCTCAATCTAAGGGATATTGGATAATAAGTGGCTTTTGAGTGTTGTGCTGGAGGTCATTATATTTTTTCAGATTAAATTTATTAGAGACATACATAATTGAAAGAAAACTTGAAATTTTAAGAAAATTTTACAAGCGAGCATACCGTACTATAAAGAAATGGTCAAGTTATACTTTATAAGAGCCAGAATTATTAAAATCGATTGGGAAATAAGATTAACGCATTTCTTTCTAAGTTAATACGCTTGACATTGCTATATATTAAACTTAATTGTATTTTTGAGGGGCAAACAAATAATGTTTGCAATTACGTGTTTAACATCAAGAATACTACTAATATATAATATTCATAATCAATAAGTTAAAATAAAATGAATTTTCCATCAGAATTAAAATACACTAAAGACCACGAGTGGGTAAAGGTTGAAGGTAATGAAGCTTACATCGGTATTACAGATTTTGCTCAACGCGAATTGGGTGATATTGTTTATGTAGATATTAACTCAGTGGGTGATGAAGTGGCAAAAGAAGAAGTTTTTGGTACAGTTGAAGCCGTAAAAACAGTTTCTGATTTATTTATGCCTGTAACTGGTACCGTGTTGGAAATCAATTCAGCGTTAAATGACAATCCGGAATTGGTAAATTCTGATCCATATGGAGAAGGATGGATGGTAAAAGTATCCCTATCTGAAGTTGCTGAAATTGAAGATTTATTAACTGCAGACGCTTACCAAGCCTTAGTTGGCGCTTAATCTTATTGTATTTTGTACAAAGCACTAAAGCAACAAAAATGGGCCATATTCTGGACACTAATCGTTTTAGTGCTTTGTAATATAAAGTTACCTGATACAGAAGGAGAAGGATTTTTCTTTACAGGATTTGATAAGATGACGCATCTTGGATTTTTCTTTGTACTTACCGTTTTTCTGTTTTATGGAAAAATAAAATATCAGCACAGTTACGGTTTCAGAACGCTAACCATTTTTAAAATTCTTTTAATCAACTTCATTATTGGTGGAAGTATCGAATTGTTGCAATGGAAAGTTTTCACTTATAGATCTGCAGAATGGTGGGATCTCGGTTGTGATATGTTAGGTGCCTGTATGGCAGTTTTCAGTTATATATTGCTCCATAAATTGAATTTCGATGAAAAAAATAATTAATTTATTGGTTGTAATTGCAGTTTTATCCTTAAGCGGATGCAGTATCTTTAAAAAAGACTGTAACTGTCCGAAGGTCTATTACAAAAGCTATCCCTCACCAAACAACCATTAAACATCATCATTCCCAAATGATGTTACAGCTCCAGCAATCTGCTGTATTTAAAATGTTACCAATCTTTTCCTGTTTAGCAACAAACCTTTAGGCATACGGATAGTCTGATAGCTTAGTTTTGTACATATAATCTAAATTTTTTTAATGAAAAGGAACGTTCAAAGGGCAATCTTCATTGTTCTTATATTTTGTGGTTACATGGCTCAGGCACAAAATCCTGGCTCAATAAACGGAAAGGTTATTAATGCTAAAGATAAAAAGCCTGTTGATTTTGCTACTATTGCCATTAGAAATCTAAAAGATTCAGTCGTAGTAGCATCAGGGCAAACAGCGCCAGATGGAACCTTCAGTTTTAAAGCCATAGCACCTGGAAAATATAGAGTTTACGCGGCCTTTTTAGGCTTGAAAACAACAACCAAAGATGTGGAAGTTTCTAAAGCTGCTGTTGATGCAGGAGAAATTGCCATGATGGATGATGGTGTAGATTTAAATACGGTAAATGTAACAGCGACTATCCCTGTGGTTGTTAAAACAGATACGTTAGAATTTGATGCGAAAACGATCAAAGTTCGTGAAAATGCCGTTGTAGAAGATGTATTAAAAAAACTTCCCGGTGTTGAAGTTGCAAAAGATGGTAGCATAAAGGCGCAGGGAGAAACGGTTACAAAGGTTAAGGTGGATGGAAAGGAGTTTTTCGGTACGGATCCTTTACTCGCTACCAAAAATTTACCAGCTGATATGGTAGATAAAATTCAGGTAATTGATGAATTATCTGAGCAATCGCAATTTACAGGTGTAGACGACGGAACCAGAACTAAAATCTTAAACATCACTACTAAAGCTGGAATGAAAAAAGGATATTTTGGAAACAGTACGGTAGGATACGGTACTCAGGATCGATATGATGCCAGTATAAATGTAAATAAGTTTGATAATGATCAGCAATTCAGTGTAATCGGTCAGTTTAATAATGTAAATAAGCAAAATTTTGGACAAGGTAATGGTGTTGGAAATGGTTTTGGTGGTGGCGGTAGAGGTAACTTTGGCGGCGGTGGTAGTGGTGCTGGAAGCGGTGGAATTACCAATACCAATGCAGGGGGCTTAAACTTTTCAGATACCTATAAAGATGGAACCCAAATTCAGGGAAGTTACTTTTTTAACCGATCTGATGTATCTAATCAACAGCAGAGTTTTACGCAAAATTTATTAGGTAACAGTGTTACAACTGTTGCGAATAATGCAGATAATAACACTGATCGCATCAACCATAGGTTTAATTTCATGATTGATACCAAGTTGGATTCCACTACTACAATTAAAATTCAGCCTAATGTTTCATATACCGAAAGCGATGCCACAAACCTGAGTAACTATGACAGGAATTTAATCCAGTCACAAACAACGGGTTTGCAACGATACATTAGCCATAGCTCAACTCCAAATATTACCAATAACCTATTGGTGAGGAAGAAATTTAAAAGACGGGGCAGAACTTTGTCATTAAACGTAAATACCTCTATCAATAATAATGATGCAGATAACTATAATTATATCTCCGAAGATAATACAATCAATAGTACAGTAACATCAACCATTACAGATCAGCTGAATAAGGTAAACACCAATTCAATTAATAACACTTCCAGATTGGTTTATACCGAGCCATTATCTAAAACCACAAGCCTGGAATTTAATTACCAGAATGGTTATAGCCATGATAATCAAGGCCGGCAGGTATTGGATTTTAATTCAGCAAGTGGCCAGTATGATTTGGTTAATGTTGATTACACCAATACCTATGAAAATCAGACTTTAACGAATGCTGGAGGAGTGAGTTTTACCACCAATGAAAAGAAATATAACTGGAATATTGGTTTAGCGGCACAACAAACTAATCGTGTGAATACTAATCTAACCACAGGATTAGTCCGCAGTCAAAATTTCATCAACCTTACCCCATCAGCAAACTTCAGGTATAATTTTAGTAATTCAAGAAGATTAAATATTCGCTACAGAGGAAATACACAACAACCCAGCATCAGTCAAATCCAGCCAATACCTGATAACACTAATACACAAAGTGTTTTTATTGGTAACCCTACGTTAAAACCCTCTTTTAATAACAATTTAAATATCAATTATAATAATTTTGATATTGCAAAGGGCAGAATGTTTTTCGCTTTTTTAAGTTTAAGTCAGACATTTAACGCCATTGGAAATAGCAGCCAGTTAATTACTGACCGGAATGATGTAGATTTTGGAAAAATAAGAACAACATATGTTAATGTGGATGGTGTATATTCAGGAAACGGTAGTGTAAATATGGGTATTCCACTATTGCCGGAAAGGAAGCTTACCTTAAATGCATCTTTAAATGCCAACTATAACCGAAATGTGAACTTCACAACAGGCAATGATAATCCAAATGATTTGGTCAGAAATATAACCAATACTATTGGGATTACAAATCGGTATAATTTTGTAACTAACTTTGATAAGTTTGATTTAACCGGAGGCATTTCCGGAACTTATAACCGGGCAACGTATTCTGCCCAGCCTAATGCGACCACTAATTTTTATACTTTAAATCCAAGTTTCGATATCAGCTACTTGTTTCCAGGAAACATTCGTTTAGCTATAGATCTGGATTATATTAAAAATACAGGTAGGGGAGAGGGCTACAACACGGAGTTTACTTTGGTAAATTCTTACATCAGCCGTCAGTTCTTTAAAAATAGGGGTACTTTTAAAATCGCAGTGAATGATGCTTTTAACCAGAATCAGGGAATTAGCAGAACGGCAACAAATAATACCATTACCGATTTAAATTACAATGTATTGAAGAGATATTATATGTTATCATTTACCTATTCATTAACCCGCATGGGTGGAAGAAATATGAGTGGCGATATGCAAATGCCAACGCCAGGGCAAGGCGGCGGACAACGTTTCAGGATGTAATAAGATAGAATGATATTAAACAGAAGGCTCGTTAGAAAACGGGTCTTCTGTGTTTATAGAATTTTGAAAAGATAGATTAAGCCTGGTTGACAGCAATAAATTAATCATTGATGAGTCATACCTGTTTAGGATAAAAAATCTCTATTTGGAATAAATCTAAAGAAAGGTTAACTTGCGTGCAATTTAGCACATGAACCCGAAGCGATTAAATATTATTTTAATCACGGAGGCCCCATCTGAGCATAAAACAAATACAGATGAAACTTTCGAATTTAAAAGTTGGAGAAAAAGGAACCATCCTTTCATTTACAGATCTTGATCTTTCTGTTAAATTAATGGAAATGGGGTGTTTGCCAGGAGAGGTGGTGGAAGTAGAACGTTTTGCCCCACTGGGTGATCCAATGGCCATTCGTGTTGCGGGTTATCAGCTTTGCTTACGTAAGAGCGAGGCAGAAGTCATTATCATCAATAAATAAGCTGATTTGGATATTAAAGTTGCGTTAGTTGGTAATCCCAATACAGGTAAGTCTACTCTTTTTAATCGTTTAACAGGATTAAATCAAAAAATCGGAAATTTTCCGGGGATAACTGTTGATAAGAAAACAGGTTTTATGAAGCTTGCCAATGGTAAGGGGGCTGAAATTATTGATTTACCTGGAACATATAGTTTGTATCCCAAAAGCAGTGATGAAAGTATTGTTTTTCAGGTTTTAGCGGATTCAAAAAATAATAGTTATCCTGATGTGATCGTATTAATTGTTGATGCCTCTAATCTTAAACGCAATATGCTTTTATATTCGCAGGTTGCCGATTTAGGGATTCCGATGGTACTCGCCTTAAATATGATTGATCTTTCTGAAAAACAGGGGATTCAGATTGATCTGGATAAGCTTGCTGAAAAATTAGGTGTTCAGGTAGTATCTATTTCGGCCCGCAACAACATTGGAATTGATCAATTAAAATCTGCGATTGCCAATACCAATAAAATCGCTACGCAGTTTCAGGATGTTGACGTAAATAGTCTTGCACCAGCAGCAATTAACGCCATCAAATCTAAGTTAAATTCTGATAATGATTATTATGCCTTACAGGTATTGCATCAACATGAATATCTTAAATTCTTTACGGATAGAGAACAAGATGAAATTGAGGCTATAGAACAATCACATCATTTTGAATCATCAAAAACGCAGGCAGCTGAAACCATTTTAAGGTATAAGAAATTAAGTTTGATCCTGTCTGATGTAGTAACAGAAAACGATTCCGCTAAGAAATTTTCGTTCAGTGATAAGCTTGATACCATCTTAACCCATAAAATTTGGGGCTTTGCCATTTTTTTATTGATACTCTTTGTCATATTTAATGCCATTTTCGCCTGGTCATCCTACCCGATGCAATGGATTGAGGCTGGCTTTGGTTTTATAACCGAAGCAGGTCACGAATATTTGCCAGCAGGTATGCTAACAAATTTGGTATTAGATGGTATTGTTGCTGGTTTAGGCGGAATTTTTGTTTTTATCCCTCAAATAGCTATTTTATTTGCTTTCATATCTATTTTAGAAGATACCGGCTACATGGCCAGGGTTACTTTTATGATGGATAAAATCATGAGTAAAGTCGGTTTGAACGGTAAATCTGTCGTGCCGATGATTGGCGGTCTGGCTTGTGCAGTACCATCCATTATGGCCGCCAGAAATATTGAAAACTGGAAAGACAGAATGATTACCATCATGGTAACGCCATTGGTAAGTTGTTCAGCCAGGCTTCCGGTTTATATTTTAATTATTTCATTAATTATTCCATCGAAAAATATACTAGGTGTTTTTAACCTGCAGGGCCTGGCTTTAATGGTGATGTATTTAGTAGGTGTAATTGCAGCCGTGTTTGTGGCTTGGGTAATGAAGTTTTTAATTAAAACCAAAGAAAGAGCCTATTTCATCATGGAATTGCCCATTTACCGAATGCCAAGGTGGAAAAATGTGCTTTATACCATGTACGAAAAATCTAAAACTTTTGTTTTTGAAGCAGGTAAAGTAATTATTGCCATTTCTATTATTCTTTGGGTAATGGCCACTTTTGGACCAGGTAACCGTTTTGAGCGCATTGATCAGAAATATGCATCGGCGTTGGCAGATACGACAAAAAATACAACTCATATTGAAACGCTTATTGCGACAGAAAAGCTTGAAAATTCTTACGTTGGTATTTTAGGTCATTGGATTGAGCCTGCTATTCGCCCACTGGGTTATGATTGGAAGATTGGTATAGGACTAATCACTTCATTTGCTGCACGAGAGGCTTTCGTTGGTACCATGGCTACCATTTATAGTGTAGATGGTGGTGATGAAGATACTTCAACAATCAGAACACGCATGTCTTCATCAGTAAATAGCCGTACTGGTTTGCCAGTATACACCTTTGCCACAGGTATTTCATTGATGTTGTTTTACGCTTTCGCCATGCAATGTATGAGTACCGTAGCAATTGTTTACCGCGAAACTAAAGGCTGGAAATGGCCAGTAATTCAATTAACCTACATGACAGCCATGGCTTATTTTGCCGCCCTTATTGCCTATCAGTTGCTGAGGTAGTAAGAAGCAGTATCAAGTAGTAAGTGTCAGGTATCAAGACAATTGCTAAATAACACTTGCGGTTTTTGTTCGTGCTAGAATTTCCACCTGTTATTTTTTATGCTATTTGAACTTTTAACCTACAACTTTTCAACTTAAAACAATCGCCCAGAGCCCCCTACTTCCGACTAAAAACTATCCCAACTCAATTTGCCTTTTAATACTTTCTTCAAGAGAAATTAAAGTTTCCGTGCGCTGAATACCATTTACAGCTTGAATTTCTTCATTTAGTACATGACGCAAGTGATTAGTATCTCTACATATAATCTTTGCAAACATACTGTATGCGCCAGTGGTGTAATGAAGTTCTACCACTTCTTTTATTTTACTTAGCTGGGCAACAGCATCTTTATATTGAATACCTTTTTCGAGGTAAATACCTAAAAAGGCACAGATATCATAGCCTGCCTTTTGAGGATCGATGATAAGGTGTGACCCCTTAATAATCCCCATTTCATGGAGCTTCTTCATTCTAACGTGTATTGTACCACCCGAAACAATCAAATCCTTTGCAATTTCAGTATAAGGCTTGGTAGCGTCCTGCATCAGTTGTTTCAATATATCAATATCGAGGTTGTCAATTTCTAAATTGGAATTGTCTTTTTTAAGCATATTTTTGAATTATGATAAGCGAATTTACAAATATTTATCAATATTATAAAAATAAAATTAAATGTTTAAAAAATTTGCAAGGTATTGCATGTTCCATTACATTTGTATCAAGCAATTAACAAAAAGGAACGTTCTTTAAAGCAATTGCTAAACATACTGTAGGGTGGTGAAACAGGCAGACACACCTCCTTGTCTCGGTGGCGGAGAATAATGGGAATACCAGCAATGGCTAACCACTCCTTGGAGGTTCGATTCCTTCCCCTACAGCGGCTTAGTTTCTAAGTCAAGAGTCCATAGTCTTTAGTAGACTTACGACTGCAGACTTTGGACTAAGGACGAAAATGTTGGGTGGTGAAATTGGCAGACACGCCTCCTTGTCTCGGTGGTGGGGAATAATGGGACAAACGCAGTTTATTGGGTTGACCACAATTAATTTTTTGAACTGTAGCTAACTACCCCTTGAAGGTTCGACTCCTTCCCCAACAGCATTTTTTATGAATAATAAGTTAGTTAATTGAGCAATCCTGGATAGGTTGCTCTTTTTTCTTTTTATAAACTTCTGAACTATCACTAAAATATTACATCACTTATTACTATATTACCCCTCAATAGTACCAAATATTTTGTAGTTCCCGTAATGAAAAGAGTTTCAATTAAAGACATAGCCAAACAATTAAATATTTCAATTACATCTGTATCTTTTGTGATTAATGGACGAGCAAAGGAAAAAAATATCAGTGATGCATTAACAAAAAAAGTATTAGATCTTGTAGCAGAACTAAATTATCAGCCCAACTCTCTTGCAACCAGTTTAAGGACTGGAAAAACACGAATTATTGGGTTTTTAGTTGATGATATATCAGAGCCTTTTTTTTCTGGGATTGCAAAACGTATTGATGAAATTGCATCAGAGCTGGGTTATAAGATTTTATTTAGCAGTACGCGAAATGATACAAAAAAGGCAATTGAGCTACTTCAGATTTTCAAAGACAGACATGTGGATGGTTATATCATGGCATTGCCTGAAGGCCTTGAAGATGAAGTGAAGAAGTTAATTTTAACAGATGCTCCGGTTGTACTGTTTGATCGGTACGTACAAGACGTGAAAGCTGACTATGTAATCATAAATAATAAACATAGCACTGCTCAGGCAACTGAACATTTAATTACCAATGGCTTTAAAAATATAGCCTTTATTACCATTGATACTGATCAGCAGCAAATGCTGGATCGGCTTTCTGGATATGAAGAAACCATATCCCGGCACAAATTAAACTCATTTGTTAAGAAAATAAATTACAATACATCTGCAACTACCATAAAAGAGATTACGGAATTTTTCAATTCAAATAAAAATCTTGATGCTGTTATTTTCGGTGCCAACTACATCAGTCTTGATGGTTTAAGAACATTTAGAGCGATGGGCTTGCGCATTCAAAAGGATCTTGCTGTAGTATCATTTGATGATTTTGAAATTTTGGAGTTTTGTGATCCACCAGTAACGGCTATCGCACAACCGTTAGAAGCAATTGCCGAAAATATTATGAAAATATTAATGGATAGGCTAAAAGTAAATACTACAGATAAAAAATATAAAGAAGTTGTAGTGCCAACTGTATTTAATATTAGAGAATCCAGTAACAAGGTTCAATCATAAAAAAGGGGATCAATTATTCATCGATCCCCTTTATAGATTTTTTTCAAGGCTGACTAAACAGTCATTACATCTTTTTCCTTTGCTTCAGCGTGCTTATCAACTTTAATGATGTAAGCATCAGTTAACTTTTGAACTTCTGCCTCACCAGTTTTAATTTCATCATCTGAAACACCATCGCCTTTCAGTTTCTGAATTTTGGTGTTGGCATCTTTACGGATATTACGAACAGTAATTCTTCCGCGTTCAGCTTCTTCTTTTACCTTTTTTACCAAGTCTTTTCTGCGTTCTTCAGTTAGCGGAGGCACTACCAAACGGATTACAATACCATCATTTTGAGGATTGATGCCGATATTTGCTACTTGAATAGCTTTTTCAATCGGTACCAAAAGTGATTTTTCCCATGGCTGAATAACGATGGTTCTGGCATCAGGTGTATTGATGCTGGATACTTGTGATAATGCTGTAGAAGCACCATAATAATCTACAAAAATACCATCAAGCATTCCTGCTGATGCTTTACCTGCTCTGATTTTAGTTAATTCTGACTCACAATGATCGATTGCTCTCTCCATAGCAGATTCAGCATCCATCAATTGTAACTGTATGAGTTCGTTCATAATGTGTGTATATCTAAAAATGTAATAATTTTTATAGTTTATTTTACTAAAGTACCAATAGATTCGCCATTGGCTATTTTCATAAAGTTACCATGTTTATTCATGTCAAACACAATAATGGGCACTTGGTTTTCTTCACAAAGGGTAAAAGCCGTCATATCCATTACGTTTAATCCTTTATCATAAACTTCTCTAAATGAGATTTCTTCGTATTTAGTAGCAGAAGGATCTTTTTCAGGATCAGCAGTATAAATACCATCTACACGTGTTCCTTTTAAAACAACATCTGCCTTAATTTCTATCGCACGTAGCGCAGCAGCAGAATCTGTAGTAAAATAAGGATTTCCAGTGCCTGCTCCAAAAATAACCACACGGCCTTTTTCTAAGTGGCGTACTGCCCTTCTGCGGATAAATGGCTCACAAATCTGTTCCATTTTAATCGCTGTAAGTAAACGGGTTTTAATGCCTACTTTCTCTAATGCATCTTGCAAAGCCATAGAGTTGATCACTGTGGCCAGCATCCCCATATAATCGGCCTGTGCCCTGTCCATTCCACTCTTCTCCGCACTTAAACCCCTAAAAATATTTCCACCACCAATAACGATTGCGATTTCCAAACCTTTATCGTGAACCGCTTTGATATCTTCTGCGTATTGCTTAACGCGTTCATTATCAATGCCATATTGTTTATCGCCCATTAGCGATTCGCCGCTAAGCTTTAGCAGGATGCGTTTGTATCTCATGACCTCAAAAATATTAACATTTTTTTAATACCTGGCTATGCTTTCAGATAATTGATGTAAATTTTTAGTAAGAGAAATTATACGGATAGCATTATCGGTTTTTCTTAAATAAAAAATGGCTGGGTTAATGTTGTAACCCAGCCATTAATGATAAAATTAAAATTATTGATTAAACCTGTATCTCAAACCAAATTGAATCCGCCAGCGTGCGGTTTCATCAACACTGCTTGAGAAGGTATTTACTAAAGGTGTGTTATTATCTGCATTTAGATATGGGAAAGAGAATGTAGGCTTACCAGTAGCATCAATCCCTTTAAAGTTAAGCAAACCATTTGCCCTGTTTGCAAACTTTGGAACACCCCATGTTTTATTGATCATGTTTCCAAAATTAAAAACATCAAAAGTAAGCTGTAATGAATGTTTTTTACCCTTCAAACTTCCAAATAAATCTTGAGCAATGCGGATATCTAATGTTCCGATAACATTACCAACTAGGCCATTTCTTTCTGCATATTGTCCTCTTCTTTGATTTAAATAGCTATCCTGAGTAATGTAACTGTTTAATTGTGACCATAATTGATCTGTGGTTCTCGTATCTCCGGAATTTTCTGGCACCAAAACAATGTCAGATTTATTTGCCGGAACAAAAATTAAATCATTACCACTTAAACCATCATTATTTAAATCATTACCATAAGTGTACGAATACCTGAAGCCATCTTGCAGCTGATAAAACATAGAAAATGTTGTTCCTAAATGGTTGATATATTCTTTTCTATACACAACAGAGGCAATAAAGCGGTTTTTAACCATGTAGCTTGAATAAGAAAGCGCATCTGTATTCGGGCTGCCAGAAACCTGACGATCTCTCCACATGGATTGGGCAATAGAGCCGCCATCATTAACCGATCTCGAATCTGTATAAGTATAACCCGCTGTTGTAAACAATCCTCCGGCAAATTCCTTCGATATGGTTCCGGTAAGGGATAAACTATGGCCTTTATTGGTATTGGTCATCACAATGGCATCAGATATATTTGGGTTTGCAGGTGTTGGGGTAGCTGAACCATAAATTCTTGAAGCGGTATACCTTGGACGATTATCAGCACCTTGTAGGAGTGTATATGCAGACGTATTTAAATTCGCATTGCGAAAATAAACAGAGTTGATATCTTTTGAATATAAGGCTTCAAGTGTTCCGGTAAAGCCTGCGGGTAATTTTTGATCAATGGCTAAATTGGAACGCCAAACCTGCATGAATTTAAAATTCTGATCAGCGACAGCAAGATTGTATGCGGTATTATTTGCTGCGGTAGATTTGTTTAAATTGCGGTAAGCATCAACATTGGGCGTAAAAGGTCTGTTTGTTGGATTAGCTATAGATTCTGAACCAAACTGAACACCATTATTACTTGCTTGATTCGAAATCCAAACCAAAGGAGGTCGCCCTGTAAATAAACCAGTTCCACCTCTAACCTGAGTTTTTCCTGTATTGTTTACATTCCAGTTAAAGCCCACACGTGGCGACCATAATATGGCATTTTTAGGAAATCTGCCAACATCAATTTTCTGGCCGTTTTCAAAAGTTAACTTTTCTACGTTTGGATTGCTTATTAAAGATGAGGAAGAAACATTTGTTAAATCTGCACGTAAGCCAGCTGTTAATTTTAATTGATCACTAACCGTAAAAGCATCTTGTGCATATAAGCCATACATATTGGATTGAATTTCTGCATAAGGAAATGATCCATCAGGCAATACAGAATACTGAACCTGATAACGTGTGGCGTTGGAGACACCATTGTTGGCACTATTGTAAAAATCATCTAAACTTTTGAAAGTATAAGTACCATAGTAGTTTGGCGCAAAACCATTGCTGGTTCTATATCCTTCATAGTTGGCTCCGAGTGTAATTTCATGACGGCCGGCATAAATGTTAAAGTTATCTGTAACCTGATAAACTTTGGTTTTTAAACTGTTAAATGCAGTAAATGGTTCGTAACCAAAAGCAGTGTAAGAACTTCCATCAGGGTTCATAATATCAACCAGCGGAAAAGGTTTGTTCCCTTTAGATTCCCTGAAATCGTTCATGTTATTATAACCCACTGTTAACTGGTTAGAGAATTTATTATTGAAACGTGTTCTAAACTCCAGGTTAACATTATCCATATTATTGTTGATGCCATATCCTGCAGACTGAAATGGAAGCCCAAGTTGTGATGGTTGACGGTTGTTTTTTGGTGCTCCACTGTTGCTTGGTAAAATATCTTTGTATGACCTGAAATAAAAATATTTTAAACTTAGGGTATTTTTGTCATCAATATTATAATCCAATTTGGCAGATAATTTGTCGCTTCTTGTTTTCAATGCGTAATTTTCATATCCACCAGCATCATAGCCCAATGTTTTTAAGAAAGTACTCAATTTATCCAGGTCTTCTCCTTTAGCCTGCGAAATATTTGGGCCCGTACTTCCACCTCTTGATGCTGTAAAGCCTGTTCCAGGATCTGATCTTCTTTCTAATTCACCACTTGCGAAGAAAAATAATTTGTTTTTAATAATAGGGCCACCAAAAGTAAATCCATAACCTTTTAAGTTGAAATTGGTTACCGGCACTTTAAGGTTTGCATAGTTGTAGTCACTCACCAGGTCTTGATTTCTGTAATATGTGTTCAATGAGCCTTGAAATTCATTGGTACCACTTCTGGTTACTGCATTTATGGCTGCACCAGTAAATCCACTTTGGCGGATATCATATGGAGCAATATTTACTGTAATTTCTTCGAAGGCATCCATGTTAATGGGTTGAGAGCCAGTTTGGCTACCAATTGTACCTTGTAAACCAAATGCGTTATTAAATAATGCACCATCTACAGTAAAATTATTGGCGAGATTACTTCTCCCGGCAATACTCGGACTACCAAATTGTAAAGAAAACTGGGGTGTAAGCTTCACAAAATCTGTAAAGCTTCTATTTAAGGTTGGTAAATTTTGAATTGCCGTTCTGGAGATGTTTTGTGATGCACCTGTTCTGCCTGAATTGAAAATTTTACTCTGCTTACCAGATACCATTACCTCTGATAGATTATTTGCATCTTCACTTAAGATGATGTCTAAGGTAGAGCTTTGTCCAAGTGCTAATTTCTCTATACGTTGTACCTGATTTTTAAAACCAATAAAAGATACGGTAATAGAATAGGGGCCACCAATACGCATGGCAGGTAAATTATAGCGACCATCAGATCGGGTAGATGTAGCATAACGAGAACCAGAAGGTTCGTGAATGGCAATTACCGTAGCACCGCTGATTGGTCCTTTGGTATCTGCTACGGTACCATTTATAGACGCCGTTGTTTCATTTTGAGCTACTGCATCTATCTTTAAAAAAATTAAAAATATAAATGGAATAAATAAAAGTAAGGTTTTTTTCATGAATTTTTTTTCACAAAAGTACATTCACTTTCTGTATCCAATATGTTACTTATGTTAATATATTGTTAATAGCTTTCCTTGATCGGGGAATATTAATTTAAATCCAGCCGTATTAAGCATCAGTAATTGCTCTTTTATTTTAAGTATATTTTTTTGCGGAGGTTTCCTATGTGTAACAATGAAAGATACCTTTTTCATCGCTTCAAGACTTGTTACATTTTGCAATTTTGCAAACTCATTAAAGAATAGCCGGGGAGTAAGATGGCCAAATAATTGGTTGTCAGGTTGATCATTTGGAAAAGAAACTTCCAGAAATATTGCCTTCAGTTTACCAGTAATAATAAGAGGAGCCACTTCCTGCCATAACTTTGAAAGTTTGTCAGATTTTTCTATTTCATCTGCACCAGTATCACCCAGATATAAAACGTAGTTATCTTTTGCCTGAATTAAAAATGCAGTACTTTTATAAGGCTTACCATGGCTGAGTTCAAAAGCACGAACTTTCATTTCAGTTTCAGCCAGTGGATAAGTAAGTCCTTCTTCTAAAGTGTTATAAGTATATTTTTTAAGTTGAGGTTTTTCACCTTCGTTTCCGAAATTTGCCCAGGCATCCCAGGTAAAGTATTTATCTCTGAGGATATTTAAAACGGATGATATTCCATAAATATTCTTGGTTGTATCTGCAGGAGAATTTATAATGAGCCCGGCAACATGATCTAAATGTGCATGCGATATTAAATAGCCCTTAATTTGTCTGCGTTGAATGTCTTCACTAATGCCTTTTAATGTTTTATTGTCTATGGCTTTCTGAATGCCCGCATTAATGGTTCCTGCATCCAGGCAAATAAAATGATTGCTGCCATTTGGAGCCAGCATGTATGATGATAAATTACTTTCATCATCGCCACCTTTTACACCTAGCGGTATGATTTTAAAGGTATAATCCTTTTTCTGTGACCAGGCGTTGATGGAGATCACTAGTAAAAGCATTAAAATCAGGCTGTGCTTTTTTAACATCGTTATGGGTTTGAATTGATTTATTGTAACGCTCCCTTGAAGATTACATTCTTTAAATTTAAATTCTCATCTAAAATAAGCAAGTCAGCCTGACATCCTGCTTCAATCTTTCCTGTAAAATTTTCTAAGCCTATTAATTTTGCAGGGTATTGGCTGGCCATTTTTATGGCATCAGCCAGGTTGATGCCACAATAATTGACACAGTTTTTAATGGCTTGTAACATGGTTAAGGATGATCCTGAAAGTGTTCCGTCAGGCATTACAAATTTATCATCTTTTTCAATGTGTTGATAAGGACCCGTTGTACAAGGGGTAACGGCATCTGTAATTAAAAACAATCTGTCACCAGCGAGCTTATGTGCCCACTTTACAACTTCAAAATCTACATGTTTACCATCTACAATAATACTCGCCATGGCCTGATCATGATTAAAGAAGGCGGTTGGAATCCCGGGCTCACGATGATGAATTGGCGTCATGGCATTAAAAAGGTGTGTAGTGGTTTGGATACCTTGGTTATATGCTTCAGTGGCTTCGGCAAAGGTAGCATTGCTGTGCCCTAATGAAACCACCACATCATGATCTAAAAGATATTGGATTACTTCGTCATCATTTATTTCAGGTGCGATGGTCATCATTTTAATCACACCGTCACCAAAATCCAGGAGCGATTTTATTTCATCTAAGGTAGCCTTTCTTACAAAGGCAGGTACGTGTGCACCCAAACGTTTTGGATTTAAGAAAGGTCCTTCTAGGTGCAAGCCTAATAAGTTTCTGGCAGATGAACGATATTCCTTTGCAGCCGTGATACAGGCTTTAAAAACTTCTGGAGCGTTAGTGGCCATACAAGCGAGGAAACCTGTAGTACCTTTTTTTAGCAGATTGTCTTCTATAATTTTCAGCGATTCTACTGTAGGTTCTGCAGAAAACAGTTTTCCCCCTGCTCCGTAAATCTGAAGGTCAATCAATCCTGGAAGAACATATTCATCCGTTAAGTTAGAAACTGATTTTTCGATTGATGAAATTTTACCATTATGGATACTGATGCTTTGTTCTTTTTGTAAAATATCATCAGCATAAAATTTAGCATTAGGAATGTTGAGCATAAGATTTTGTTTTTACTCGTCTAAGTTACTAAGTTGACCGCTGAATTTAAGTTTTATGCTTTAATTGTAATACTATGTTAACTAAATTGCTGGAATAATTTGGACAAAAAAAAATCCGGTTAACTTTTTAGCTAACCGGATTTTATATTATTTCAAATGCTTATGCACCTAATTGAACACGTTTGAAAGCAGATACTGTTAAACCTTTAGATGTATTATCTAAGAATTTACGAACATCTACTGAACTGTCTTTAACAAACTCCTGGTTTAATAAAGTACTGTCTTTATAGAATTTGTTCAATTTACCAGCAGCAATTTTTTCAACCATTTCTTCTGGTTTGCCTTCTTGACGGATTACATCTTTAGCAATTTCAATTTCACGTTGAATAGTAGCAGGATCAACACCGTCTTTATCAACAGCAACTGGGTTCATTGCAGCAATTTGCATTGCAACATCTTTACCAGCTTCAGTAATATCTGCGCCATTAGCACCTTCAAATACTACTAAAACGCCCATTTTACCATTAGAATGGATATAAGAAACGATTTTTTCGCCAGATACATTTGCGTACTCCTGAATAACGATTTTCTCTCCGATTTTACCGGTTAGTTCAGTTATGGTTTCAGCAACTGTACGTCCATCTTCCAAAGTAATTGCTGATAATTCTTCAGTAGTAGAAGGATTGTTAGCAACTGCTGCAGCTAAAACAGCCTGAGCTAGATTACGGAAATCTTCAACTTTAGAAACTGGTTCAGTTTCACAAGCTAAAGCAACTAATTTACCATTTGTGCCATCTGCTGAAACATTGATTGATACCAGACCTTCAGAAGTTGCATTACCAGAACGAGCGGCAGATACTTTTTGACCTTTTTTGCGCAATAAATCAACAGCTGCTTCGAAATCGCCATTAGCTTCTACTAAAGCTTTTTTGCAATCCATCATACCTGCACCAGTTTGTTGGCGCAATTTGTTTACATCAGCGGCAGTAATTTGTACTGTAGACATTTTATTTCCTTTTTACCCCCAAACCCCCTGAAGGGGGCTTGCGAGTGATTAAATAATTTTATGAATTTTGAATTTGTAACCTTTTACTCCCCTTTAGGGGTTGGGGGTTATTCTTCTGTTTTAGTTTCTTCTGATGAAGATGCTTCAACTTCAGCTTCAGCAGTTTTTTTACGTCTTGGTTCTTTAACCTCTGGCGCATCAGCTGCAGCTTTAGCCGCTACTGCTTCTTTTTCTGCTTCGTCATCTTTCTCACGTTTGCGTTCATCTAAACCTTCTTCAATTGCTTTGATAATTACATCAGTAATTAAAGAGATTGATTTAGTTGCATCATCATTCGCTGGAATAGGGAAATCGATGTTTGAAGGATCAGAGTTAGTATCAACCATCGCAAAAGTAGGGATGTTTAATTTTAACGCTTCAGTAACTGCGATGTGTTCTTTCTTAACGTCAATTAAGAATAAAGCTGCAGGTAAACGGTTTAAATCAGCAATACCACCTAAAAGTGATTCCAATTTAATACGTTCACGTTGAATCATCAAACGTTCTTTCTTAGATAAGATAGAATAAGTACCGTCTTTAGTCATTTTATCGATGTTAGACATCTTTTTGATTGACTTACGAACAGTAGCAAAGTTGGTTAACATACCACCTAACCAACGCTCGGTTACGAAAGGCATATTTACTTTCTTAGCTTGTTCAGCTACGATTCCTTTTGCTTGTTTTTTTGTTGAAACAAATAAAACTTTACGTCCTGATTTTACGATTTGTTTAATCGCAGCCGCAGCTTCTTCAGTTTTAGTTAATGTTTTATTTAAATCTATAATGTGAATTCCATTACGCTCCATGAAAATGTAAGGAGCCATTTTTGGATTCCATTTACGGGTAAGGTGACCAAAGTGTACACCTGCATCCAATAAGTCTTGATAAGTTGTTCTTGCCATTGTCTTTGCCTCCTGTGATTAACGTTTACTGAATTGGAATTTCTTACGGGCTTTTGCACGTCCTGGTTTTTTACGCTCAACCATACGCATATCACGCGTCATTAGGCCTTTAGCACGTAATGCAGGTTTTTTCTCCGCATCTAGTTCAACAATCGCTTTAGCAATAGCTAAACGAACAGCTTCTGCTTGTCCTTTTACTCCACCACCTTGTACATTTACAGTGATATCATAACGACCAGTAAGTTCAGAAACTTCTAAACTTTGGTTTACGATATATTGCAACGGTAAAGTTGGGAAATATACTTTGTGGTCTTTACCGTTAACGGTAATTTCGCCAGCACCATCTTTTAAGTAGATACGTGCAACAGCTGTTTTTCTTCTTCCTGAAGTGTTAGTAACTGACATTTCTTAAAGTTTAATGGTTTTTGGAGATTGAGCTGAATGTGGGTGGTTTTCACCTGCATACACAAAAAGATTAGTGTATAATTTTTTACCCAATTTAGTTTTCGGTAACATACCACGTACCGCTTTCTCGATTACACGTTGAGGGTGTTTCGCCATTAACTCTTTTGGAGAGATAAAACGTTGACCACCTGGATAACCAGTATAAGAAACATATTGCTTTTCGCTGAATTTGTTTCCTGTCAATTTAACCTTGTCTGCATTGATAACAATTACGTTATCTCCGCAATCTACGTGTGGGGTGTACTCAGGCTTGTTTTTACCACGGATGATCATAGCGATCTTCGATGACAAGCGCCCCAAAATCTCGCCTTGCGCATCAACAACAATCCACTGTTTGTTAACAGTTTTCGCATTGGCCGAGACAGTTTTGTAACTTAACGTATTCACTTGCTTGTATTTAATTTATTAAACAATTTATTATTCCCATTAAAATTGGGACTGCAAAGATAGATAGAAAACTTTTATTATCAAATAGTTGAATGGAAAAAAGTTGAACTATTTAGCTTCGGTTCCGCATTTGGTTACATCTTTTTGAAAAACTTTTGTCATTCTGAGGCACGAAGAATCTGTTTCATCGTTTGCAGATGCTTTATGCCTCAGCATGACAGCATATTCAATGTCGCTGCTATTAAAAGGTATTTCTACATTAATATGGTATGCAGATGAAACCACTTCAAAAGCAAAAAGCCTGAATTTTTTAGATTCAGGCTTTTGTTGAAGGTGTGTTTTCAAGTTTATAATTTTATTTCTTCATCTTTTGATGAGATAAAATGAAACTCATTTAGATAGTATGATGATTGTGCTTTAACTTTAATCCACTGGCCATATTTAAAGAACCAGCGGCGTTGTAAGTTGAAGATTCCTTTAGTAATGTAAGCTTCAATGTAAGGGTGCACACTTAATGTTACTCCTTTTTCATTTTGCTCACGTAAAATATAATTAAGGTTATTCTCAATATCATCCATTAAAACAATACTTGCTTTAATTTCTCCGGTTCCACCACAAGCCGGACATTTTTCTACCGTAACAATATTCATCTCCGGACGAACACGTTGTCTGGTGATTTGTACCAAACCAAATTTGCTTGGAGGCAAAATAGTGTGTTTGGCTCTATCCAATAACATCAGCTCACGCAAATAATCGAATAGTATTTTACGGTTTGTTGGCTTGTGCATATCGATGAAATCGATGACCACAATGCCGCCCATATCACGCAAGCGCAACTGTCGGGCAATTTCTTTTGCCGCCTCTTTATTTACCTGTAAAGCATTTTCCTCCTGGTTTTCTTTACTGGCCGTACGGTTTCCACTATTCACATCTATTACGTGAAGTGCTTCGGTGTGCTCTACTACTAAATAAGCACCACCTGGTAAGTTTACTGTTTTTCCGAAAGCATTTTTAATCTGCTTTTCTATTCCGAAGTGATCAAATATAGGCTCTTTCTGTTTGTACAGTTTCACGATTTTTTCCATTTCAGGAGAAATATCATGTACATAAGAACGAATATCATCGAACAGCTCTGGCGCGCTCACGTAAACGTTTGTAAAATCAGGATTCAGAATATCACGAATTAACGTAGATGATCTGTCCATTTCTCCCCAAACCCTTTTTGAAGGTTCGGTAGAAGGTACCTTTTTAATGAAATTTTCCCATTTTGCAATTAGATCTAATAAATCTTTTTGCATTTCGGCAACTCCTCGGCCTTCAGAAACAGTTCTGATAATTACCCCAAAATTTTGAGGTTTAATACTTTCAATAATCTTCTTTAAACGATTACGTTCGGTATTACTTTTAATTTTTTTTGATACAGATATGGTATTGGAGAAGGGCACCAGTACCACATACCTGCCGGCAATTGAAATGTCGGAACTCAAACGTGGTCCTTTTGTAGAAATTGGTTCTTTCGCAATTTGTACAGGAAGAAGCATGTTTTTTGCCAGCACATCAGAGATTTTGCCTGCCTTATTAATGTCGGCTTCCAGCTTTAAATGATCTAATAATGTGCCTGTAACCGAGCCATTACGCTTGATTTTAGTTAGCTTGATTAAAGATTGTACCTGAGGCCCCAAATCAAAATAATGCAAAAAGGCATCTTTTTCATAACCTACGTCCACGAAAGCAGCATTCAGGCCGGGCATAATTTTTTTAATGCGGCCTAAATAAATATCGCCTACAGCGTAGTTATTATTGATTTGTTCTTTGTGAAGCTCAACAAGTTGTTTGTCTTCAATCAATGCTATGGTAACTCCGGCAGGAGTCGAATTGATAATTAATTCTTTTACCAACAGCTACAGATTTAAGGCTTTCGCCTATTAACAAATGGATAGTAAACGAGAAAAAACTTGATTTAGCCGAATACCTATGCAATTAAAAAAAATCATATAAATACTTTAAACCTCACAGTTTTCACTATGAGGTTTATTAGGCTTTATCAAAATAAGAATCTATTTTTTCTTATGTCTGTTTTTTCTTAAACGTTTTTTACGTTTGTGGGTAGCCATTTTATGTCTTTTTCTTTTTTTACCGCTTGGCATAGTTTTAAGTTTTAAATGTTTTTATTAATCCGTTAATTAATTTTTATTCTTTAGCTCTGTAACCTTCTTATCAATAAATGAAGATAAGGTAGGATTAGCTGCTAATTTTTTGCTTGATAAATAAGCATCAACTGCTTCTTTATTTTTGCCTAAATTTTCAAGGGCTGTTCCCAAATAAAAATAGGCTTCAGGTGTAGGCGCTATTGCAATTACGGTATTAAAACGTGGAATTGCTTTATCGAACTGACCTGATTTTATAGAGAAGATTCCTAAATTCATATTCGCTTTTACATTTTTTGGTTCCTTAGCAACAACTTCAAGCAACATTGCAATACCTTGCATTGGTGCGCCTAAGCCATTTACTATGGTTACGCCTAATCCTGTTTTAGCTTCAATGTTTGTAGCATCCTTCTCCAATACTTTTTTGTAAGATGTATTTGCTTTCTGCAATAATGCAGGTTGTGCTAAACTATCTTGAGTACTTTCAAACGCTTTCATAAATTGATTACCTGCGGCTAACCATGCTTTTGATGATGGTTCTTCCTGAGCAATCATTTCTAAATAAAGTGCTGAAGGTGTAATTTGCTCCACATCGTCCCATTTCTGAGCCAGTTGCTTTGCTAATTCAATTTTTTCTGCACCCTTTGCACCTTTATAACTATTTTCTAATGCCGTAATATCTGTAGCCAAATTTTTGTTTAGTACATTTTTAGCAGCTGTAGATGTAGTTTCGATACTGAGTACTGCAGTTGATGGTGTTGATTCTGTTCCAGCCATCTGGCCTTTTTCAGGCATCTTGCCATTCTCTTCTGTTGGCTTAACCAAGCCTTTAATGTCTCTTGTAAATAAAAAAGCAACAAGCAATAAAACTGCTCCGATAATGATGATTTGTTTTGATCTGATGCTGCTATTCATGTAATAAGACTTAAGCTTCTACGCTAATTTTTTTGGAGTTACTTTTAACTTTATCAACAAAAACTTTTGCTGGTTTAAAGCTAGGTACAAAGTGTTCTGGGATAATTATTGCAGTGTTTTTAGAGATGTTTCTAGCAGTTTTTTGTGCTCTCTTTTTAACAACAAAGCTTCCGAAGCCTCTTACATATACATTTTCACCGCCAATCATACTTGTTTTGATAACTTTGAAAAATGCCTCAACCGTTTCCTGTACATCAACCTTCTCAATTCCGGTTTTTGTTGATATTTCTGAAATAATATCTGCCTTAGTCATATTTACTGATTTTATATATATTGTGTTTTAATATTATAACTGTTTTGGGGTTGCAAAAGTATTGCTTTTTAATGAGATAGGGAAATAAAAGATGATTTTTTTATCAGTTAAGATATCAGCTAAATGCAAGTTTTTTTTTAATCCAATAAATACGCCGTAATTTGCACCAATGACATTCCAAGCTGAACTGATAAATTGGTATCAAAATAACAAAAGAGATCTGCCCTGGAGGCACACAAATGATGCTTATATCATTTGGTTATCAGAGATTATACTTCAGCAAACAAGGGTAGAACAAGGCTTGCCCTATTTCAATAAATTCTTAGAAAATTTCCCTACAGTAAGTGATTTTGCATCGGCTACTGAAACGAAGGTACTTAAGCTTTGGCAGGGATTGGGCTATTATTCCAGGGGTAGAAATATGCATGCAACTGCTCAGGCTGTATTAAATGATCATAATGGAATCTTTCCGGTTAACCATGATGAGCTCATCAAATTAAAGGGTATAGGAGAATATACGGCGGCGGCTATTTCATCTTTTTCTTCTGGCGAGGCAAGGGCAGTTGTTGATGGAAATGTATTTAGGGTTTTAGCCAGGTACTTTGGAATTTCAACGCCAATCAATTCTCCGGTTGGCAAAAAGGAATTTTATAAGCTGGCAAATGAACTGCTTGATCTGGATGATCCAGCTACCTATAATCAATCGATTATGGAATTTGGAGCCATTCAGTGCAAGCCTAAATCTCCAAATTGTAGCATATGCCCGCTAAATCAAACTTGTTATGCTTTTATGCACCAGCAAGTAAATTTATTGCCAGTTAAAATACGCAAGGCAGCGCAAAAGCACCGTTATATAAACTACTTTATTTGCGAAAGTGAGCAAGGGGTTTTGATCCGTGAGCGGCAAGCAGGAGACATATGGCAACATCTTTTTGATTTTCCATCCATTGAAACTTCAGAAGAGGTAGATTTAAACAGTGTTTCATTTGCACAAAAAGTTTGTGATACCTTTGGGAAAGAAACAGAGTTTACTCTTCTGGCGAGTAAAAAACATATTTTAACTCACCAAATTATCCATTTGCATTTTTTCTCTTTAAAAAATTATATATTTAACTTTAGTAAACAAAAGGAACTTAAGTGGGTTTCTTTAATAGAATTAGATGAATTGCCACAGCCAAAAGTTATTCATGATTTCATCACTGATTATCTTTTATAAAAAGGATGGACTAACTAACCATTTTGTGAAAATCATTTAGAATTAAAAAAATCTAACCAAAAAATATTTATGTCTGGCATTAACAAAGTGATTTTAGTAGGCCATCTGGGTAAAGACCCAGAAGTACGTCATTTAGATGGTGGCGTTACCGTTGCAAGTTTTCCGCTTGCTACTTCAGAAACCTACAACAAAGATGGAAAACGTGTAGAACAAACAGAATGGCACAATATTGTATTGTGGAGGGGGCTTGCTGAAGTGGCTTCAAAGTATTTACAGAAAGGTAAGCTTGTTTATATTGAAGGGAAATTAAGAACAAGATCTTTTGAAGATAAAGAAAAAGTTAAAAAATATGTAACTGAAATTGTTGCTGAAAACTTTACCATGTTAGGTAGAAAAAGCGATTTTGAGCAAAGTCCTGCTGCTCCGGTTCACCAGAGTTCAACTGAGAATAAAATTGAGGATGAATTTACAATCGGACCATCAGATGAAAATGGCGATTTACCTTTTTAAATCCTGATTAAACAATGAAAGCTACTTGAAAAGTAGCTTTCGTTGTTTAAGTATATCTATTCAACCGTTACCGATTTTGCCAAATTTCTGGGTTGATCAATATTACAGCCTCTCATTACCGCAATATGATAGGATAATAATTGTAGTGGTATGGTAGCTAGAAGTGGTAAAAATGCTTCATTCGCATCCGGAATCTCAATACAATAATCTGCCATTTTCTTTACTTCGGTGTCGCCTTCGGTAACAATGGCAATCACTTTTCCTTTTCTGGCTTTAACTTCCTGAATGTTGCTGATTACCTTTTCATAAGATGAATTCTGAGTGGCAATAAAAACCACTGGCATTTCTTCATCAATTAATGCGATAGGACCATGCTTCATTTCGGCAGCAGGATAACCTTCTGCATGGATATATGAAATTTCCTTTAGCTTCAATGCGCCTTCAAGGGCTACAGGGAAGCCACTTCCACGACCTAAAAACAGGCAGTTCCTTGAATCTTTGATTTTTTCTGCAACTTCTTTAATGATGTCATTTGATTCAAGCGCTTTCTGGATTTTTTCAGGAATGTGATCCAGCTCGGTTAAAAGCTCGATCATTTTCGATTCGGTAATGGTACCTTTTTGCTGTGCCATGTAAAAAGCCATTAAAGTTAAAACGGTAACCTGAGCAGTAAATGCTTTTGTAGATGCTACACCAATTTCGGGGCCTGCATGCGTGTAAACCCCCGCATGTGTAAGGCGTGGAATAGATGCGCCTGCTACATTGCATATTCCAAATATAGTGGCACCACGTTCTTTAGCCATTTCTATAGCCGCCATCGTATCTGCAGTTTCTCCCGATTGGGAAATGGCAATAACCACATCCTTTTCCGTAATAATCGGATTTCTGTACCTGAATTCAGAAGCATACTCTACTTCTACAGGTATCCGGGCGTATTCTTCAATCAGGTATTCTCCAACTAAACCAGCATGCCATGAAGTTCCGCAGGCTACAATAATGATTCTATCAATATTTTTTAGTTTTTCTGCAAACTCTTTAATCCCGCCCAACTGAACCTTTCCTTCCCCGGGATAAATGCGTCCTCGCATACAATCTTTAATCGATCGGGGTTGTTCGTAGATTTCTTTCAACATGAAATGCTCAAAGCCACCTTTTTCCAGCATTTCCAGTTTAAGCTCAAGTTCCTGAATGAGGGGAGTCTGAACAATGTTATCCAATTGCTTTACCAATAAATCATCCTTAGTAACTAAAGCAATCTCACCATCTTTTAAATAAATTACATTTTTAGTGTACTCAATAATAGGCGTAGCATCAGAGGCGATAAAATATTCGCCTTTACCTACGCCAATTACCATCGGACTGCCCTTTCTCGCTGCAATTAAGCGATCTGGGTGATCTTTATCCATAATTACGATGGCATAAGCGCCGCTAACCTCATGCAAGGCCAGGCGAACCGCTTCCAGCAAATCTATTTTTTCAATTTTTTGTATTTCTTCAATTAAATGGATCAGTACTTCTGTATCTGTATCGCTTTTAAATTCATGTCCGCGGCCAATTAATTCTTCTTTGAGCGTAGCATAATTTTCGATGATACCATTATGAATAATCGATAGTTTTTCATTAGCTGAAGTATGTGGATGAGAGTTTCGGTCTGATGGTACACCATGGGTTGCCCATCTGGTATGTCCCATTCCAATGGTACCTTTGCGGTCTTGGTCTGCAGCATAATCTTCCAAAACGGCAACCTTCCCTGCTTTTTTATAAATACTTTGTCCGTTCTCATTTATCAATGCTATTCCAGCACTGTCATAACCCCTGTATTCTAGTCTTTTCAGGCCTTTCAATACAATTGGCCAGGCTTCTCTATAGCCGATGTAACCTACTATTCCGCACATAATTTTAGGATATTTCTAAAGTGGACGAATATACTAAACAAACTTTTGTTTAGTATTAAAATATTTTTTTGGCATAAAAAAACCTCAGCAGTAAAATGCTGAGGTTCATTATAAGATTAAAACCTGTTAATTTATTTTCGTGTAATAAATATTCAGCTTTATTTTATTTGTTGTGTTACCAAACGATCCAATAACAGATCTTCCTGCAGACGTACCTGAAGGTGTAATCTGGAATTCACTTGTAGAAGTTGGCGCTAAAAATGTTCCGTAATCAGTTATCGTTTTATCAATTAAACCCTGTACATAAGAAGTAACACTAAATATATACCTGTTATTGGTTGAATCAAATGTACCTCCAAATAGAGAAGATCCTCCAGAAGTTGCCAGGTTAGTATAATCTGGTAAATCTGCAGGTTGTTGTGCAATATCCCAACGGTATAAACTTATTTTTTCTGCCGGGGCAAAAGGATTTGTAACAGATCCCGTACTTAAGTCTACTACCAGTTCTGCTTTATTTACAACTACTTTCCCATAAGTATTAGAGAAGTTCGCCAGATCAGGAAAAGATATTTTAGTTTTTACCCCAGCCAATGCCTGTAAATAAGTTACATTATATTGTATCGCCGGATTGCTTATTTGTGTTTGAATATCCGTACCCGTATAATCATGTTTAATATTGGCTGTAACAGCAGAACTTGCAGTTGAAATCGGGAAATTTACTGAAACCGTATCAATACCATTAGAAGTATTTGGTTTTTTATAAACCATCTGCACATAAGAATTTGATGCAGCGAAATCTATAAAAGCCATACCCCCGCCGGCAATGGTGGAAGAAGTTTTATTAATCTCTGCATATAAACCTTTAAAGTATTCTGCAAATTTTGCATTAGTTGTAAATGTAGCTGCTGGTTGAGCTAAAATAGTATTCTGAATAAATGCTTTATTTAAAGGAATTCTGATCTGTGCTTTTACTGTTTTCACTGTATCCTTACCCGAAGCAACAACATCAGTGATTTTGATGGGTGTTTTAGGGAATATCTTGCTGTTAAAATTACCCAATAAAGTGCTATTGTGTGCCTGCACATCAGAGCTTTTATAATTTGTAATTCTATTGGTTAGCTGATAAACATCAATACTGTATTTAGAAGTAGTAGTGTCACCGTAAAACTGAGTGCCAATATTCAAAACCAGTACTGCAGAATCAAGGGTAGAGTTTGTGCCGAAATCCTGTGTTAACGAGGTAGGAGGATTTACTGTCATAGCCAGGCTAGCCTCTGTTTTTCCAAAGGTTGGATCAATCATGTAGCCTATTGGATGTTGAGTTAAAGCGTTGGTGGCAATGTCGTTTTCTTTAATAGTTTGTGAGGTGATGCGCTCACTATTTACTAAAGTACCCTCAATAGCTGCATTAGGATCAACATCTAAGCCAACAGCACCTGGGTTTTTACACGATGCAAAAAGAAAAAGACTTATCAACAGGGTTAATAAGTCTTGTTTTGTAAATTTCATATTTAAAATAATAATACCTGATTAAGCAACTGAAACCAATTCATCATTTGAAATTTCTTCATAAAAAGTATAGAAGTTTTCAAAATTATCGGTTAAGTTAAAAGCTAATGTTGGTTTATTAGAATCTTTAACAAATTTTAACACAGCAGAATCAAGATTTTCGTCTGCTAAAACTACTGCATCAGCGTGTGTTACAGCACCTATATGCATGCTATTGCAATCTGCAGCAGCAAAAGCTTTAGTATCTTCTTCTGTCATGTTAGCCATTACAGCTTTAGTGGCAAATTTAGTGTTTAGATTTTCTGTAAAACCATCTTCGTAAATGGAATATACCACCTTAGAGTTTTTGAATGTAGGATCGTTTTTATAAGTAGTTTTGATGTATGCAGGAACTAAAGCACTCATCCAACCATGGCAATGAACGATATCTGGTGCCCAGCCTAATTTTTTAACCGTTTCTAATGCGCCTTTGCAAAAGAAAATTGTACGTTCGTCATTATCGTCAAAGAATTTTCCACTTGCATCTCTGAAGACTTGCTTACGTTGAAAATATTCTTCGTTGTCTAGAAAATAAACCTGCATACGTGCAGCTGGGATGGATGCTACCTTGATAATTAAAGGATTGTCATTGTCATCAATAATGATGTTCATTCCAGATAAGCGGATTACTTCGTGTAAACGATTTCTTCTTTCGTTGATGTTACCAAACTTAGGCATCAAGATGCGGATTTCGAATCCTTTTTCTTGCATGGCTTGTGGTAGTTGACGCGTAATTTCAGAAATTTTAGTAAGCTCGAGGAAAGGCGACATCTCGTGTGTAACAATCAGCAGCTTCGTTTTTGCCATCTCCATATGATAAGAAAATATTAAGTTAAATAAAAGATAATGAGCTGCAAAGGTAAGCATAATAATACTATTTATCAATATAGCAAGCATTTGTTTGGTTTCGTTTAGATTAATTTACACCTTTACGGCTTTAATTTAGATAGACCGAATTGGAAATATTTAAAACCAAGGCTAAGCTTAAGGCCTTCTTAAAACCATTAAAAGAATCTGGTAAAAAAATCGCTCTCGTACCTACTATGGGTGCACTGCATAACGGCCATATTTCTTTAATCAAACTGGCTCAGCAATACGCTGACGTTATTATCTGTAGCATTTTTGTAAATCCAACCCAATTTACAGACCCTAAAGATCTGGAGAAATATCCACGCCCCATTGAGCACGATTTAGCCATGCTTCAAAATGCTGGTTGTACTGGTGTGTTAATGCCTAATGTAAAAGAAATGTATCCGGTTGGTGAAAATGATCATTGGCACATTGATTTGGGTAAAGCAGAATTTTTACTGGAGGGTGAATTTAGAAAAGGCCATTATCAGGGTGTTACACAAATTGTAAAGAAGCTTTTTGATGCCGTTGAACCAGATGTAGCAATGTTTGGTCAGAAAGATTTTCAGCAAGTACTAATGATTGGAAATATGGTTAAGTATTTTGATCTTCCTATTCAGATTGTTACTTGTCCTATTATTCGTGAGGATGATGGCCTGGCCATGAGTAGCCGGAATATCCATTTATCTGCAGAAGATCGCAAGCATTCACTGGTATTAAATAAATCACTTCAGTTTGTAATGGAACATTTTAATGAATACTCAATTAATGAACTGGAAGCAAAGGCAAAAGCCTTTTATGAAAATATAGAAGGTGTTGAACTGGATTATTTTACCATCGCTAATGGACGTACCTTAGAGCCAGCTGCTTCAAAAGAGGAAGAAAATCTGGTGGTACTAGTTGCCGCAAAAGTAGGATCAACGAGATTAATCGATAATATGATTATTAAATAATAATTGAATTTTAAAATGAATGAATGATTGAATGTTATTGTTCCCAAAGCTAGATTTACTAATTCAATCATTCACTAATTCCGTTATTCAATCATTTGATCATCCACTAATTCGATCATTTACCAATTCAGTTATTCAATCCTTCCATCGTCCAATAATTCTATCATTCACTAATTCATTCTAACATTATTACTAACTTTGCCAAATGGTTATCACAATATTAAAATCGAAAATACACCGCGTTAAAGTTACACAGGCTGAACTAAACTATGTTGGCAGTATTACGATAGATGAAGATTTGATGGATGCGGCAAATATTATCGCTAACGAGAAGGTGCAGATTGTTAATAATAATAATGGGGCACGTTTCGAAACTTATGTGATTAAAGGAGAGCGTGGTACAGGAACAATTTGTTTAAATGGCGCAACAGCCCGTTTGGCTCAATTGGGTGATGTATTAATCATCATGTCATATGGTAGCCTTCCAATAGAAGATGCGAAAAAATATAATCCTATTCTTGTTTTTCCTGACGATAACAATCATTTGCTGAAATAAATTGTGACATTCGACCTCAAAGCGGCAGTAAAATACCTCATCATGTTTTTGATTGGAATGGGGATTTTATACTTAGCGTTTCAGGGGCAGGATTTAATGAAGATTTGGCAGGAGATTAAAGCGGCTAATCTTTATTATGTAGCAGTTTCATCGCTCTCAGCATGGCTTGCTTATGTGCTTAGGGCATTAAGATGGCAGATGCTTTATAGGTCTATTCATTATGAGGTAAATTTCTCTACCGCTTACCATGCCGTAATGATAGGCTATCTGGCTAATCTTGCTTTGCCTCGCTTTGGTGAAATTGTTCGCTGTTCAGCGATTCATAAATCAACTAAAGTTCCTCTCTTTGCATCTCTTGGTACTGTGATCACAGAAAGACTTTTTGATGTTTTAGTGCTGCTTTTAGCTGGGTTAGCATTATTAATTTTTCAATATGACCTCGTATCTCATTTTCTTCAAAATATCATTTATCACCATATTCGAGAAAAATTTAATCAGATAAATTATAGATGGTTATTCATATTAGGTGCATTGTTGATTTTCTGTATTGGCATTTCAATTTATATACTGCGTAGAAAGGTTGGTAAGAAATTTTTAAGAATTTTTGTAAGCCTCAGGCAAGGATTTGGGTCGTATAGCAAAATGAAAAGAAAACGCACATTTTTACTATATACCATTGGAATTTGGAGTCTTTATCTGCTTTCCATGTATTTTTGCTTTTCTGCCCTTGCCGTTACCAGGAATTTGCAATTTGATGCTGCTTTTACCGCACTCGTATTTTCAGGATTTGCTATGGCTGCACCGGTACAAGGCGGAATAGGGGTTTTTCACTGGATGGTTGGTCAATCTTTAGCTTTATATTCAATTTCTTTTAAAGATGGACTGGCTTATGCCACAATCATTCATTCATCTCAGGTATTGATCATCCTTATTTTAGGTGGTTTAAGCTTGTTCAAAGTTATCATGGCTTCTAAAAAGAAACTCGAAACTAACCATCGATAACTTATTATTCATTCATTCATTGAAGATTGAGAGTGTCCAACTTAATTAATTTCTTAAGCTACTTAAACACATAAAGCAATCATATTTTTATTTTATGAAAGTTTTTTGAATAAAAAATTACTATGCAGCCATAGTAATTTTCATTTAGAAATGCTACATTTGGTTTAAACCTTTTATACATAAATGTTATGCATTTTGAATTAAGTGAAGAGCAATTGATGATTCAACAAGCGGCTCGCGATTTTGCGCAGCAGGAGTTGAAACCAGGTGTAATTGAGCGCGATGAGCATCAAAAGTTTCCTGCAGAGCAAGTGAAGAAACTAGGAGAACTAGGTTTCCTGGGGATGATGGTCAGCGAAAAATATAATGGGAGTGGACTTGATGCCATTTCTTATGTTTTGGTAATGGAAGAACTTTCCAAAATTGATGCATCTGCATCAGTTGTAGTTTCTGTAAACAATTCTCTGGTTTGCTATGGTTTAGAAGCTTATGGAACCGAAGAGCAAAAAGAAAAATACCTGAAACCTTTAGCCTCTGGTGAAAAGATTGGGGCATTTTGCCTTTCAGAGCCGGAGGCAGGATCTGATGCTACCTCTCAAAGTACAACTGCCGAAGATAAGGGCGATTATTATTTACTAAATGGAACCAAGAACTGGATCACTAATGGAAATTCTGCATCTACATATTTAGTTATAGCACAAACTCATCCGGAATTACGGCATAAAGGAATCAATGCTTTTATCATAGAAAAAGGCATGGAGGGCTTCACTATTGGTCCAAAAGAAAATAAATTAGGAATTCGTGGATCTGATACCCATTCTTTAATGTTCAATGATGTTAAAGTGCCTAAAGAAAATAGAATAGGAGAAGATGGCTTTGGGTTTAAATTCGCCATGAAAACATTGGAAGGTGGCCGAATTGGAATTGCAGCACAGGCTTTAGGTATTGCTCAGGGTGCGTTCGAATTGGCAACACAATATGCCAAAGAAAGGAAATCTTTTGGGAAACCTATCTCAGAACATCAGGCCATCGCATTTAAATTGGCTGATATGGCCACGCAAATTGAAGCTGCCAGATTACTCGTTTATAAAGCGGCATGGTTAAAGGATCAAGGGTTGCCATATACACAAGCTGGCTCAATGGCGAAATTATTTGCCTCGAAAGTAGCTATGGATGTAACTATTGAAGCCGTTCAGGTGCATGGTGGTTATGGATTTGTAAAGGAATACCATGTTGAACGTTTAATGCGTGATGCTAAAATTACGCAGATTTATGAAGGTACATCAGAAATTCAAAAAATGGTTATTTCTAGAGAGGTGATTCGCTAAATTTAGTCTGAAGTTGAAAGACTGTAGTCATGAGTCCAACTGACTCAAGACTACAGTCTTTTTTGTTTTATCGAAGAAGCCTTTAGACTTACGATTTTGAACTATGAACCCTCGACTAAAGACTCCAAACTCCCCACTATTCTTTCTCTCCTGCAACAGCACCAAAAATTGCTTTGATCAAGGCTACTATGATCGCTAAAAATGCAGCAGCGAAAAATCCTGAAGTATTGAAAGAGGTCATCATGCTGTCTACCAAAAGAATCATTAAGACAGTGATGATAAATGATACCAGGCCTAATGTTAAAAAGTTGATTGGGAAGGTTAGTAGCCTCAAAATAAAGCCAATCGTTGCATTAGCTAGTGCGATTAATACGGCTGCCCCAAGTGCGCTCATAAATCCTGTAACTTCTACACCAGGTACAAGTTTGGCCCCGATAAAAAAGGCAAGTCCCATCAAAAGAACTTCAATAATTAATCTCATAATGTTAAATTTGTTAATGTTTAAAAGCTTATATAAATTTTTAATAGTTGCACTATTCGCACTGTTATTGATTTCTTGTTCTGGTACAAACAAAAAACCAATCATTAAGTTTTCACAGGATAGTGCATCAATAGTAATTAAAAATCTGGATAAGGCAAGCTTATTAAAGGTTAGAGACGCGTATGCGATAGATGCAGATTCTAATCAGCTATTTACTGTTTTAATTAAACCTGGTGAACAGGATAGTCTGCAGGATGAAACTTTAGTTCATGGTAAAATTAAATTAATTGGAGATTCTATTGTTTTTAAGCCAGATTTACCTTTTGTAAAAGGAAAGGATTATGTAGTTGAAAGTTTAATAGGTGTTGAATTTGCAACGGTAGAAAAATTAATTTTAAGTCAGGTTAAACAAAGCCTGCAGCCCCAACGGCAAACACTTAAACGGTAATAATCAGCATAATAATTAAGGCTGGTATTTGATTTTATAGAAAATATACCTACATTTGCATTGTAATCGAAGAAAAGAGAAGGGGACAATGTCCCCTTTTTCTATGAAATTAGGTTAAAATATGCAGGTAGAAAAGAGAGTTGCAGTTCTTGTTGAGGAAAAGATAGCAGATCGGCCAGAGCTTTTTCTGGTAGAAGTGAAAATGTTGCCAAACCATAAATTAATTATTCATGTTGATGGCGATGAAGGTATTAGTATACAAGATTGTGTTGCCATAAGCAGGCATGTGGGATTTCATTTAGAAGAAGAAAATGTAATCGAGCAGGCTTATAATTTAGAAGTGTCATCTCCTGGTGTAGGTGAACCACTGAAGTTGAATCGCCAGTATATTAAGAATGTTGGCCGTACCTTAAGTGTAAAATTAAAGGATGGGCGAAAAAAAGAAGGAAAGCTTCTGGAGGTTACAGAAGAGAACTTGTTGCTGGAAGAATCGGTAAAAGAAAAAGGAAAAAAAGCGGTAAATGTTCAAACAACTGTGCCGTTTAATGATATATTAGAAACAAGTGTGTTAATTTCATTTAAATAAAAATGAGTACTACAACAATCAATTTAATCGACTCTTTTCAGGAGTTTAAAGATTTTAAAAATATAGATCGCCCAACGGTGATCAGTGTGTTGGAAGAAGTTTTTCGTAGTATGTTACGTAAAAAATACGGGACAGACGAAAACTGTGATGTAATTGTGAACCCGGATAATGGAGATTTAGAGATCTGGAGAACCAGAAAAGTAATGGAAGATGGGTTTTCTGAAGATGATGATTTAGAGATTGAACTTGCTGAAGTGAATAAAATTGACCCAAGTTTAGAAGTTGGTGACGACTATATTGAACAAATTACTTTAGAAAGCTTTGGTCGGAGAGCGATTTTAGCTGCCCGCCAGACTTTGGTTTCTAAAGTATTGGAATTAGAAAAGGATGAGATCTTTAAAAAATATAAAGATCGTGTAGGTGAAATTATCACAGGCGAGGTTTATCAGGTTTGGAAAAAAGAAACTTTGGTTTTGGATGATGAAGGTAATGAACTTTTATTGCCTAAAACAGAGCAGATTCCTGCAGATTATTTCAAAAAAGGGGATTCGGTGAGAGCTGTAATTTCTAAAGTAGAAATGATTAATGCGAATCCAAAAATTATTATTTCAAGAACAGCGCCTGAGTTTTTACAACGTTTGTTCGAATTGGAGGTTCCAGAGATTTTTGACGGTTTAATTACCGTGAAGAAAATTGTTCGTGAACCAGGAGAACGTGCTAAAGTTGCTGTAGAATCTTACGATGATCGTATTGATCCGGTAGGTGCTTGTGTGGGTATGAAAGGATCTCGTATCCATGGTATCGTTCGCGAATTGAAAAACGAAAATATTGATGTGATTAATTTCACCAATAATATCTCATTATATATCACCCGTGCGCTAAGCCCGGCAAAAATCACTTCTATTAAATTAGATGATGAGACTAAACATGCTTCGGTTTATTTAAAACCAGATCAGGTTTCATTAGCAATTGGACGTGGCGGACATAACATTAAATTAGCTGGTAAATTAACTGGTTATGAAATTGATGTTTACCGTGAAGCTGGAGAAGAAAGTGACGAAGATGTGGATTTGGAAGAATTCTCAGATGAGATTGATAGCTGGATTATTGATGAATTGAAGGCTATCGGGTGCGATACTGCTAAGAGTGTTTTGGCACTTACAGTAGAAGATTTGGTAAAACGCACAGACTTAGAAGAAGAAACCATTAAAGAAGTGGTTCAGATTTTACAGTCAGAATTTGAATAAGTGGTGTAATTGCCAAATAAACACTACTTTTGTATTATATTAAAAAATAACAGGAGCTAAATGTCAGACGACAAACCAATCATTTTAATTAAAGCTATTAAGGAACTTAATATAGGCATGGGTACGGCCGTTGAGTTTTTAAACAAAAAGGGATTCTCTGCCGAGAAGAGCCCTATGTTTAAACTTACGGGAGACATGTATAGTGCCTTATTGAAAGAGTATCAGGGAGATAAGATCGTAAGAGAAGAAGCCAAGCAAATAGTGATTGGTAAAATACGTCGTGACGAGCCTGAGACTGAAAAGCCAGTAGAAGCGCCGAAGAAAAATACCGATTTTGAGAAAAATGAAGAGATTCTGATCAAGAATACTCAAACATTTACACCTCCGGTAGAAAAACCTAAGGTTGTTGAAACGCCGAAGGTTGAAACGCCGGCACCGACTCCTGCGGCAGCAGAACCAGTAGCTGCAAATAAGGCAGAAGATAAAGCTGAAGAGAGTGGATTACCAGGCGTTAAAATTGTAGGAAAGATTGATTTAAACGATCTTAATTCAAAAACACGCCCTGCTAAGAAAGAGGAAACTCCTGCTGCTCCGGCACCTACACCTGCGCCAGTTGCAAAAGCACCTGAGCCAGTTAAGCCTGTAGAACAGCCTAAAGTTGAAGAAAAACCTGTAGAGGTTAAGAAAGAGGAAACTCCAGTTACTACTGCGCCTACACCTTCATCAGTTGCAAAAGCACCTGAACCGGTAAAACCTGTTGAGCAGCCAAAAGCGGAAGAAAAACCTGTAGAAGCAAAACCAGAGGTTAAGCCAGTGAGCAACGAGCCAGAAGTAATCAAAGCCCGTACTGTAAAATTAACAGGCCCAAATATTATTGGTAAGATTGTTTTACCTACCACTCCTGATAGAAGAAATGGTCCGGTAGCATCATCTAGCGATAGTGAAGCTGCCAAGCGTAAACGTAAGCGTAAAAAAACTCCGGGAGCCCCAGGGCAGCCAGGTCAACATGGTGGCCAAGGTCAGCAAGGACAAAATCCTGCAGGTCAGGGTCAGCCAGGTGCATCAGGTACGCCACGTACACCATATCAAGGTAACAGGCCAGGTGGAGGTACGCCTTATCAAGGTAACCGCCCTGCCGGACAAGGTGGTACACCTTATCAAGGAAATAGAAATAATAACAGACCAGGTTTCCAAAATAGAAATGCTACACCAAGCGGACCTAAAGAAGAGCCTACTGAGAAAGAAATTCAAGATCAGATTAAGGCAACACTTGCTCGTTTAAGTGGAGCTGGTAAGTCTGGTAAATTTGCTCAACGTGCTAAATTGCGTCGTCAGAAACGTGATGATGTTGCCTTTAATGCAGAAGAAGCAGCAAATGAACTTGAATCTCAATCTAAAATATTAAAGGTAACAGAATTTGTTACGGCTAATGAGTTAGCAAGTATGATGGATGTACAGGTAACCAAAATTATTGGTACATGTATGAGCTTGGGTATGTTTGTTTCCATCAACCAGCGTTTAGATGCTGAAACATTAACCATTGTTGCTGATGAATTTGGTTATGAAATTCAATTCGTTAAACCAGACGAAGATGAAGAAAACGTAATTGAGGAAGAAGATAACGAAGCTGATTTAATTGAAAGAGCTCCGGTTGTTACAATTATGGGGCACGTCGATCACGGTAAAACTTCATTGCTGGATTATATCCGTAAAGCAAATGTAGTTGCTGGTGAAGCAGGTGGTATTACCCAGCACATCGGTGCTTATATGGTAACAACACCAACTGGTAAAAAAGTAACTTTCTTAGATACACCTGGTCACGAAGCATTTACAGCGATGCGTGCCCGTGGTGCGAAGGTTGCCGATATTGCAATTATTGTTATTGCTGCGGATGATGCAGTGATGCCTCAAACAAAAGAGGCTATTAATCATGCACAAGCTGCAGGTGTACCTTTGGTATTCGCTTTTACTAAAGTGGATAAACCTGGTGCAAATGCAGATAAGGTTCGTGAGCAATTATCGGTAATGAACATTTTGGTTGAAGACTGGGGTGGTAAATATCAATCACAGGAAATCTCAAGCAAAAGTGGATTAAATGTTGATTTACTTTTAGATAAAGTATTACTAGAAGCTGAGTTATTAGAACTTAAAGCTAACCCTAATAAAAGAGCTACAGGTTCAGTTATTGAATCTGCATTAGATAAAGGTCGAGGTATTGTAACTACAGTATTGGTTCAGGCGGGTACATTAAGAGTTGGTGATCCGATCTTAGCGGGTAGCTTTAGCGGACGTGTTAAGGCATTAACTAATGAGCGTGGTGCTAAAGTAGATTCAGCAGGTCCATCACAACCAGTACAAGTATTGGGTATGCAAGGTGCACCTACAGCAGGTGATCGTTTCAATGCATTGGAAAGTGAAACTGAGGCACGTGATATTGCAAACAAAAGAATGCAATTACAACGTGAGCAGGGATTACGTACACAGAAACACATTACATTGGATGAGATTGGTCGTCGTTTGGCTATTGGTAACTTTAAAGAACTTAATATCATTGTTAAAGGTGATGTTGATGGTTCAATTGAAGCATTAGCCGATTCATTATTGAAACTTTCAACTGAGCAAATCCAAATTAATATCATCAGCAAAGGTGTTGGTCAGATTTCAGAGTCTGATGTATTGTTAGCTTCTGCTTCTGATGCGATTATTATTGGTTTCCAGGTTCGTCCATCGACTGGTGCACGTAAATTAGCTGAGCAAGAGCAAATCGATATTCGTTTATATTCTATCATATATGATGCCATTAATGAGATTAAATCTGCGATGGAAGGTATGTTGGATCCAGAATTTGAAGAGAAAATTGTGGCTAACGTTGAAATTCGCGAGACTTTCAAAATCACTAAAGTGGGTACCATTGCAGGTTGTATGGTGTTGGATGGTAAGATTACCCGTAACAGCAAAATCCGTATCGTTAGAGACGGGGTTGTCGTTTACACTGGTGAATTAGCATCATTGAAACGCTTTAAAGATGATGTAAAAGAAGTGGTTAAAGGCTACGAATGTGGTCTGAACATCCAGAACTTTAACAACATTGAAGTAGGTGATATTGTAGAAGCTTACGAACAAGTAGAAGTAGCTAGAAAATTGTAATTAGCTAGTAAATAGATATACCAAGGGCATCAATAATATTGATGCCCTTTTTGTTGTATTGGAATTATTTGATTCTTATTAAATTTCGATTGGATAATGATTTCATGAATGTGAATCTCATACAAATCGGCTATTTTCTTTAATTGGGAGAGGGCAAAATCAACTTCATTGTTTTCCCATTTTCTATAGGCTACTCTGCTTATCCCTATGATATTGGCTACGTATTGCTGGGTATATTTGCGTTCATCTCTATATCTTCTTAAGGTATTTCCTATATCTAACATGCTAAGAACTGATAATAATTAGTTTTTCTAGTGTGCAAATGTAGGTATAATAAGTAAATATTAATATGTAAAGATTATCAATATTAATAATTTAAATGGCTTAATTTGTGTCTTAAATATTGCATTAACGTCTTTTATTAGTATTGCTGTAATCGATTGATTATTTAAGAGTTAAGATTTGGAAATTCACATCACAACAAAAGATTGGTATAGATATAAATATGCTACTATATTTTTTTTATTATCATTTGCCTTTGCAAGCTGCAGGAGAATAGAGATACAAAAGAAATTTTTTCAATATAATAACTATTCTCACGTAAACTGTCATCTCTAAAAGATAGTTTTTAACTATTCAATGATGTATGAAAAATATAAAGTATGACAACTAATAGTTGTCATACTTTATATTTTTCATTGCTAATTTTAAAAAAAAATATATGAAAAAAAATATTCTTCGTTATTGTTGCATGTCAATTACATTAGCATCAATATTACTTATGCTGGGTTGTAAAAAAGATTTACAACAAGTTAGTAAATTACCTAAGGTTGTTAATACTCAAGAATCTGTTAAGATTTTAAAAGTTCGAAAGTTTATCTCTATAATATCAGAAGTTCCTTTTGACAATGTAAAATTTAATCCAACTTCTAATCAATATGTTTTTGGAAGCAATCATTTTGAACGTGAAATGATAGAGAATCTTTATAATAATTCAAATGTTTATCAAGCTGAATATGAAAGTGAGGGAAAGTAAAATGAAGAAAATACTATTACTATCATTATTGTTTTTGTTTTCAATAAATTTAGCAACAAAAGCTCTTGTAAGACCACTGACTATCGAAATTTCAAATGGTTCTATACTCTATGATAAGCTACCTGTTGTAGCTTCTACGCCAACACCATTCACTGCCTCCCTTAATTTCTTTTCAATAGAACAAGCTGCTCCAAGATCAATTGAAGTAATACTATATCACCATGCTGATGATGGTACAGATACTCCTATAAACAATCCTATTAACCTTCCGTTGTTCGCTATGGGCGCTGCAAGACTTTATCAAGGCAGCTTTAATTTTACTTTACCAGCAGGCTTTACAACTGGTAATATAAGACTAAAATTTCGTGCTGAAGGTGAATCAAACGATAACTCAACTAATTTTTCTATGCCGATTATGCTTGTTCCATCTTCAAATATGATGCTTCTAACTCGTATTTTCAATCCAAGTGGGGGGCGGCATATGATTACTGCTTCAGTAAAGGAAAAAAGAGAACTATTGAAAATAGGATGGCAATCTGAAGGTGATTACGGACTTATTAAAGTTGTACAAGAAGGTTCTTATGTTCCACTATATAGGTTTTATAGACCTCGTGCTGATGATCATGTATTTCAACCAAATAACCCAACTCCTCCTCCCGGGTATGATAGTGAAGGAATAGCAGGATATGTTCTTATTTCATCTGGCAATGACACTAAGGCAGTTTATAAGTATTATAATTCAAAAAGTGGTGACCGAGTTTATACTAGAGATGCTGGTGAATTGGCTGGCGTTCGGGATTGGCAATATGAAGGAATTGCATTCTACGTTCAGTAGTAGATATTATTATTACTTTTTAAATTAAGCGTCTGATATATCATAGATATCTATGTATGTCAGCTAAATAAATATTAAAATAGCTTCAATTAATTATTGAGGCTATTTTTTGAAGTTAATTATTTAACTAAAATGGGAAATATTTATAGCATGCGAAATACTACAAATCAAACTTCAATTTATTAATACATCAAAGGCATCATTTATGTTAAATTGTAATTTCTTTGAGCGGTTTATCTACCAATGACCCACTTAATTTTTGAGTTTTTATTAATTAAATAAACGATTAAAACACTTACTGTATAAACAATGGCAAAAGTGAATAACTGAATGATTAAAAAGTAATATGCAGATTTATTTTCGAAGTCAATATGAAGCGGTCTGAAAATAAGAGGCATTAATCTAAAAATTAATAGCTGGTGAACCAAATAAATTCCAAATGTCAATGTACTAGAGTTAAATCGCTTAATTGCAATTTTATCACCTAGCTTATATAATAATGAAAAGCATATAAGAGAATAAATGATATTAGAGATTCTTAAAGTATTAAAAGGATCTATTGGAAGTTTTACCAAGAGGTAATAACTTTCTAAACTCGATAGAATGAATGTTACAATAGTAAACGTTACTAAAAGTAAAAGAGAAGTTTTCCGAATTAACTCTTTAAAATTTTCATAATGTTTATTGATTTGAACGCCAAGCCATAAATAAAATATAAAACCGAATAAAGCTGTTGTATGTGAAGTTGGAAAAATATCAAAATAAAGATTAATGGAGTAAAATAAAGATAGACAAAGCAAAAATATACCAAAGAACTTATTGTATAAATATTTCCTAAACAATAGTAAAATAGCTATACAAATAAGAAAGTTAGGTATAAACCAAAAACTTGTATTAAAAACGATATCTCCAAAATCAACTAGAATGTTTACAAGAGTCTTTCCCATAAAAATTGATTCGCCTGATTTTAGATTTCGAACTGCTACATCTATATAATTAAGAATAAATAATAGTACTACCCAAAAAAACCAGGGCTTTACCGTATTGTCGATTCTTCTTTTTAAATATTCTTTCGTACTATACCTATTAAACTTATCTCCTATTAAAAATCCGGCAAGAAGAAAGAATATAATGGTTCCAAATTTGAAAAACTGAAGACTAAAAATTTGAACTATCTTTTCATCAAATGACTTGAACTTTGCGCCAAAAAAAAATGAGCTATGCTCCATTACAATTCCAAACATGGAAATAAACCTTAATGAATCAATAAAATCGTAATTAATTTTTGAAGTTTTCTGATTAATCATTTTTTATTTTTTTTTCGCCTCCAAATACATTTCGTACTGCTTTATCGAAATTTTCTTTCTCAGCTAGTATTGTTTTCTTATAATTTTCAAAGAGCTTGATATTCGTATCAAAATTAATCAATACCTCTTCGATCAGACAAAAGACCTTTTCTGGTAAATCTTTATCCTCATCAAATTTAAATCCATCTGGTAAAGGTACATCATCGTGATAAGCAGCAGAACCTTTACTCCCCGTAATGACACAACATCCCATTAAAACCGCCTCCCTTGGCATTCGCTCTTGTCCAGGATGGTAGCCAAAATCTATGTATAATTTACTCTTATTCATCCAATAGGCAACTTCATCTGGGGACATATCTATTAAAGCTTTCCAATTTAAATGAGGACTTTTTGCCTTAAGCAATTCTAAATACTCACCATTTTTTTTAGGATTATATAGTAAGATATCTTCTTTAACAGTTGCCATATTCACTCTTTCATAAAAGGAATCACTCATGTAATCAGATATTTTCCCAAGGATGTTCATCTTATTTTTCTTCAGAAAATCCAAAGAGAAATAGGAATGGGCCAAGCTTAAAATGCCTTTCTTTTTAAGTGATGAAATGGTTGGTAAAGGCTTATACTTTTTTGGATTAAGAAGAGATTTTAAATTATAAAATTTCTTATGCTTAACTTCATCTATTGCATAACCCAGCGTGATATTATAGTTTGTAACACTAAGCCACCAAACGATTTTTATCAAAAAAGCATATTCCTTCTTAAATATAGGATCTAAATATGTTTCTGGGGTGATGATGTAATTTCCCTTACTATTTAACGGTTCATTGGTATATGGTAAATTATATTTTTTATAACTTTCATGCACAGGATCTCCTTTATCTAAGTAAAAATAATGCATATAAACATCATACCCTAAAGATTTTAAGCAATATCCTAGTTGATGTAATGCTTCAGGGCCACCGGTTGCAAAGTTCGCCGGGCAAAATATATATATCTTGGAATCTAAACTAAATTGCATTTGCAAGGTTTACAATGGTTTCAAAAATAAACAATTGTTACAGAGAAGTGTGATAAACTTTAGATATGATAAACCTGGTCATATAAATATTACTTAAGATGAGAAAATGATGCTGGGGGTCAAAGTTAAACATTTTGGTATCTTTGAATACTCATTTGAACTATGATTTCAATTATTATATCTTCTGCAAACGACAAATATTTAACAGATATTAATCAAAATATAAATCAGACAATTGGTGTTCCCTTCGAAATCATATCTGTTGATAACAGCAAAGGAGAAAGCGGAATTTGTAGGATATATAATGAGGGTGCTAAAAATGCAAAGTTTGAAATTTTATGCTACATGCATGAAGACCTCAAAATACTTACTCAAGATTGGGGCTTAATCGTTATAGATATATTCAAAAAAAATAATAAAATTGGCGTACTTGGCGTTGTAGGCAGTGCATATAAATCAATCTCTCCATCAGGATGGGGTGCTGAATCTAAAATGAATTTAGTAAAGTTCTCAAACTATATTCAATCTTACAAACACTTGAATAAGGCCTCCGAACTGATCTATTATAACCCAACCAATACAGATTTGGCTAATGTAGTAACTGTAGATGGGATGTGGATTTGTACGACTAGACAAGTGGCAAGAGATAATCCATTTGATGAAAAATTATTAACAGGATTTCATTGCTACGATATTGATTTTTGCTTATCGGCAGGAAGAAAACATGATATCGCTGTTACCTTTAGTATACTTATGGAACATTTTTCTGAAGGAACTTATACTAGAGGATGGGTTGAAGATACCATAAAGGTGCATGATAAGTTTATGGGCATCTTGCCTTTGAGCACTGTAGCTATCGAAGAAGATGAATTATACCAGATAGAGAAAAGAGCTTTTCGCTTATTTATAGAAAAATTGGTTAATATGGATTACAGTATAAATTTCATCCAAGAACTGCTTCTTAAATACTACAGACAGGGCAAAATTCCGAGTATGTTATTTTACAAGTTAAGTTATTATATCTACAAATATTTTCTTTTCAAAAAAAAAGCTTAATTGGCCTGATTTGTTGTGTTATCTTTTAATAAATACTTTTTTTTATGCAAGAAGACCTTATAGTATTGTCTAACAAAGAATTTCACAGGTTGCAGATTGTAAAACCTGGCTGTGAACCAATTACCGGATAGATAAAAACGAGTGATAGTAGTAGTTAAAAATCTGCTTCGAAAGGCGTACTCATATTTATGTATAAATTCTTTCCGCAACTTATAAAAACTATGATCTGCATTACCGTCACTTTTATGAATGATATTAAAATCAATGATGTAGGCATTAAAGCCTAAAACATCAGCAACAAGACATAAATCAGTTCCATACAAGTGAAAGCCAGACAAATTATGAGAAAGTGCAAGGTTAGCACTATTTTTTACAATCATAAGGTTTTCATCAACAGTTTTAGTAAGTAGTGGCAAACGTTTTTCTTTAATCCTATTCCCAGATCCCTGTGTTAAATTGGTAGCAATCCACTTAAAATTAATTCCGCCTGCATTTGCCAGTAATGCCCAATTTGGATCATTTCTTTCAATCTCTGCAATTTTTGCATCCAGATGTTTTCGGTCATGATCGTGTATGATAATATCTTGATGGCATAGAATGATATACTTCCCTTTAGCTTGTTGGAGAAAATGGTTCAATCCACTGAATGCCTCGAATGTACATTTTTCTGAATTATCTATAAATAAATATTCACAACTCTGCTCATCAAAGCCTTTTTGCAAAAACGAGCTGAGCATTTCATTATATTCTGCTTTGCGTGTTACGAGTGTACAAATTGAATATTCATACTCATATATTGGTACAGTAACAGAACGAGCAATATTTAAAGCTAAACTCATCTATTAATCCGTAAAAGTCTGCATGTCAATTAACCTTTTATACAATCCATTTTTACCCATCAATTCAGCATGGCTTCCGGTTTCTACCACCTCGCCTTTATCAATCACCAAAATTTTATCTGCATGTTGTATGGTACTTAAACGGTGAGCAATTACGATTGATGTGCGGTTCTTCATTAAATTGTTCAATGCATCCTGAACCAGCTTCTCTGATTCCGTATCTAACGCAGAGGTTGCTTCATCCAATAACATAATTGGCGGATTTGCCAGAACAGCCCTGGCTATACACACACGCTGTCTTTGCCCACCAGATAATTTATTACCACGATCTCCTACTGAAGATTGATAACCATTTTCTGTATTCAAAATGAACTCGTGTGCATTGGCAATCTTTGCGGCTGCTATAACTTCCGCTTCAGTTGCATTCGGTTTGGCAAATGCGATGTTATTAAAAATAGTGTCATTAAATAAAAAAGACTCTTGATTAACCGTACCCATTTGTGAACGGAGATCTTCAACTTTTACATCTCTATAATCTAAGCCATCAATTTTGATTGCTCCAGATTTAGGGTCATGAAACCTAGGAATTAGATCCATTAATGTGCTTTTTCCACCACCAGAAGGACCAACTAAAGCAATCGTTTGACCTTTGTTTATTTCAAGATTTATATTCTTTAAAATTTGTTTCTCTCCGTAACTAAAAGCAACATTATCGAAAACTAATGCCTTATTAAACGTAGCAATACTTATTGCATCAATTTTATTAACCATTTCTGGTTTAGTATCGATCAATTCTAAAACGCGTTCTCCGGCAGCAATTCCAGAATGAATACCACTAAACGAATCCGTTAATGCTTTAGCCGGGCGCATCACTTGAGAAAAAATAGCAATGTAGGCTATGAAATCGGCTGCTGCGAGTGCATTTTTATCGTTATGCAATATTAAACTTCCACCATACCAAACAATAATAGCGATCATTAATACACCTAAAAATTCAGAAACCGGGGAACCTAATTGCTGTCTTCTTACCATTTTCCGATTTAAATTAGAATAGAAGATATTTTCATTATTGAATTTATCCTTTGTCCTTTCTGTTGCATTAAAAGCTTTAATTATTTTTATACCGCTTAAAGCTTCATCTAAAAAACCAATCATTTTTGCAAAAGACTCATGAGCTTCCTTTGCTTGTTGTTTTAATCTTTTCACAATTTTACTAATGATAAAAGCAGAGATCGGAATTACTAAAAGCGAGAATAATGTAAGCTTCGCAGAAATATTAAATAGTAGAACTACATATACAATTAAAGTAACAGGCTCTTTAAAAACTACCTGCAATGTATTGGTTACGGTGAATTGCACCACCTGAACATCAGAAGCTACTTTTGAAATGATATCGCCTTTGCGCTCATTACTAAAAAAACCTACATGCAAATTCATCACATTATCAAATACCCTTTTCCTGAAATTTAGTAAGGTATGTACCCTTAAATCTTCCATGTAACGTTGAGAAAAGTACCTGAATAGATTCGATAATAGAACAGATATCACGATGATGGCGCATACGTAAAGTAAGGTTTTTTCAATCGAATTTTTGGCTATTGAATCGGTAACCAGTTCTCTAAGTTTTCCTAGCAAACTGAATGATTCAGTAGCTTTATCAGTAAGTGTAGGTGTTTTAGCCGCAGGTTTATTTGCGTTTAATAAAGTTTCAAATAAAGGCGATAGAAGGGCCAAGTTAAATGTTCCAAACAGAATAGATAATAATGTGGCAATGACATAGGGAATAGCGAACTTCTCAATTGGTTTTGCAAACGATAATAAGCGAAAGTAAATTTTCATTTATGAAAAATGTATATAATAAGTCTAGAGAACAGTCTAAAATTTCTCCTTAAAAATCTAAATAAAACTTAGCAAATGTACGGTTTTCATACAGACCTTTAAATTCTGAATCTTTGCGAGTCATAAAATTACAATCGTTTTATGTTTTTATCTTTTATAGATTTGTTAATAATTTCTATTACATCAGCAATACTTGTGGCAGAATGATATTTCTCTTTTAAATTAGTCAATTGATCACGACTGTAGTTAATTGCTGTAAAGGAGGCTAAATATTGTTTGTAAGCATCCCAGATCCAAAATTTTCCTGCTAAAATTTTAGGAATAACTTCTGCGAATAATAAATAAAAGGGGAGTAAACTCAATCGAATACCTTTCAGGTGAATGCGCTGTAAGATAAATCTGTTTCGGTAATATACTTTCTTAATAAAATTTGATTTGATTTGTGTTTTAGTACTTCCGCTAACATGATGAAAACAAAAAGATCGATGTTCATAATAACATTTCCATCCCAATTGCCATGCACGTAGGCTCAAATCAAAATCTTCTGATGAAAAAGGAGAAAAAATTTCATCAAAGCCCCCTAATTCTTTGAGCTTTTTTGCATCAACTAATGCATTAGCACCAGAAAGATAAGCCGTATAAACATTTTCATCTTCAGTGTTCTCGCTATAATAGAATTTATTCGCCTTTACCCGGCAACCTGAATAGTAAAGTAATCGGGCAGCATCTTCTATTCTGGTTTTATCAAAACTCATAATTCTGGCCATTACGCCGAATGTATCAGTTTTGCTGAAATATTTCCATTGATGCTTAAAATAATCAGGATCTAGCTTTACATCTGAATTTAATAATAAAATTAGCTCATGTTTAGATTCACTGATGCCATGGTTGCAGGTATAAGAAAAGCCTCTGTTTTTATCGTTAATCAGAAGTTTGATATTTTGATAATGCTGTTTAATGAAGTTGATGCTATCATCCTTTGAGCCATCATCAATCACGATCACTTCGAAATCTGTTTCGGCATTCTGTGCTGCAACAAAAACAGAAGGCAGATATTTTTCCAGCAAATGTTTGCCATTATAATTGGGGATGACAATAGAAACGCTTTTTTGCATTTACTTCACAATTTTATAATTACGATATTCAAAAATACGCAGCCCTGTCAAATCTTCAATTTTTTGCAAGAGCTTTCTTCTGAAATTCATTTCTGGGGTTACTTTGGTTAAATCCTGATCAAATTTCCAGTTCGCAGCAGCAATTCTCTGTTCCATCACTTTAGGGTGTGTGCCTTTAAAATGCACTAACCGATCTGCATTATGCATATCAAACGTTTCCTGAATGGGATAATTTTGTTCAATCCATTCTTCTGTCTGATAGAATTGATTAAAATTTCGAACTTTTCCCTGTAAACCTTTTGGTGGTTTTACCCAACCATAATGATAAATATAGGCATCAATTAATTTAACATTCAATTTCCTGTTGTTAATTCTAAACCCTTGTGCATCCCGATAAGAATGAATCCCTGGTAAATTTTTTAAGATTCTAACTTCCCTTCTGTACCATCGTCTTGATTCTGCTAGGTAATCATAAGAGGCATAAAAATGTTTATATTTTAATAGCAGGGCCTCAACCCGATTATTCTTGAGCTCCAGTTCCATCTCCTTTTTAATCAGTGGAAGATAGTCTTCGTGGATAGCTTCATCACCTTGAATATAAATCATCCAATCCGTATCTTTTGAAATTGCTGCCAGTGCCTTATTGGTTTCATCAGCAAAAACACGTCCCCCCTCACGGATGGATTCATCCCAAATGGTATCAATAATGATGATCTTTTTTGAGTCAATGCTCTTAATTAAATAGGCTGTTTCATCAGTACAATTACCCAATGCCACTATAAATTCATCACATAAAGGGAGAACTGAAAGTATGGCTTCCTTTGCCGGATAATCATTAGCAACTGCATTTCTTAAGAAGGTAAAGCCGGTAACTTTCATCGGTTTAAATATGTTTTAACGGTAATGATGTGATCATGATTTGTTTATAATTTCCCTATAGGTTCTGGTAAATCATAATGGTTTCATTCTGTCTACATTGTTTTGCGCTTGGTTGGTATTATTTTGTTAATTTGTACAAAGATAGTTTTATTGATGAATAATACCCCTCTATCCATTTTAAGCGAAGTTAAACAAGGTAATTACAGGGTTTTAGCCCGGACATTAACGCTTGTTGAAAATGATGTTTCGCCAGCGGATTCTATTCTCAAAAATCTGGATAGTCGTTCAGGAACTCCCGTTATTGGTATTACAGGCCCCCCTGGCGCAGGAAAAAGTACACTGGTAAATGCCATAACGAATTTTTTTACCCTTAAAAATAAAAGAATTGCCATTCTGGCGATTGATCCAACCTCTCCATTTAATTTTGGTTCGTTACTTGGCGACCGAATCAGGATGGCCGGACAGTTTAATAATCCTAATGTTTTTATAAGATCTTTAGCTACTAGAGGTGCATTAGGTGGCATTTCTGCAAAAACAATTGAAATGGTGGATGTTTTAAAGGCATCAAATTTTGATCTTATTCTGATTGAAACAGTAGGTGTTGGGCAATCTGAAGTGGAAATTGCTGGTTTAGCCGACAAAACGATTGTAGTTTTAGTTCCCGAATCAGGAGATGATGTTCAGCATATTAAATCAGGATTGATGGAAATTGCTGACTGTTTTGTTGTGAACAAAGCCGATCGTGAAGGGGCCGATACTTTTGCTAATAATCTAAAAAAAATGGTTCATCAAGGGGTGAAATTAATTCCGGTTTTAAAAACAGTAGCAGATAAAGATATAGGCATTGATGAGTTAGGGCGCTGGATTATGGAACCAATTTTCAATACCAGTCATCGACAGGAATTTCTTTTTGCCGAGAAGGCCTGGAAGCTGATTCAAAACAATAAAATGCGTAATGTTGACAAAAAGAAGCTTATAAAGGATATTCAGAAGGCGTTAAAACAAGCAGATTTTAATATTTATCGTTTTGCAGATCACTTCATTAATGGATAATAATTAGCTGACTGTTACAGCATCTATTTAATTTTTCTGTTATTGAAGCGAATTGCCAAGATTGAACGTTTTAATTAAAAACGATGTTAACCGCATGTTTATAATATGCGTGTTATTTAATCGTTTATCGATTGGCTAGTAAAGGTGAACTTAATAGTCAATTATTCGTATTTGGATCAATAATAAAACAGTTATATGGCTTTAGCTTACGTTAACCTCAGTTCAAAACAATACATTAACTTCATGTGCAGAACGGATTTTGAACGAAACATATTTCACAGTACCTATCGCGAATTTCAAAAAAAGTCTAAGCCTTATAACCAGGGTAAAAGTTCACATACCTTTTCTCAAATGTTGAAAGAAAATGCGAAAGCCTATTCTTTGCATCAAAAACTGGAATCATCTGTAATGGATATATTGATTTCTTTAAAAAATAAAATGCCTGACTTGATTGATTTGCAAGGGCAATCAATTCTTTTCGATTGGGCTGAACTTCATATCCTTTCCTCAGACCTATTGAATAAGGCCGCTCACGTTGTGGAGATAACCTATACAAGTCCGAAAATGATTTTGCATAAAACTATCGACGACTATTTAATTCTAAGTTATCATTCAAAAGATAGTTTTAATGAAATATTTATGGTTAAACTGACAGATGATTTAGTCGTAAATTATGATAAAAACTTAAAACTTGCTTAATGATTGTATCTCTGGTGAGTAATAGACATATCATATATCGACTGACTAAAGCGATTAAGCATCATTAATAAAGAACAATTTTAGGCACATTATAGCCTGAGGATTATGATTTAGTGCTCAAAATATGATCTAATTTCCGGATTTTGAAAGTATTTCTGAATTTAATTCATCAAATAAATAGCGTTTAACGGCCAATCAGCCAGTATTTTCAAACCAATTTTATTGTTTTAAAATAAAAAATTGGTTTATAGGTATTTAAGCCTATCTTTGGTGCAAATTAAAATACAATATAATGCAACAAGGAACAGTAAAATTTTTTAATGAAACTAAAGGTTTCGGATTTATCACTCCATCTAATGGCGATGCCGAAATTTTTGTTCATGCTTCAGGCTTAATTGACAACATTCGTGAGAATGATACCGTAAACTACGATGTAGAAGAAGGTAGAAAAGGCCTTAACGCGGTAAATGTAAAAGTAGCTTAAGAAAACTCGAACACATAAATCGTTGAAAGTCCCGATGCAAATCGGGACTTTTTTTGTGCCTAAATATTTGGATGGTGTAAGTGCTCATCCTTTAAGATGTTGTATGTTCAACAGTTTTAAGTTCCACGGTGATAATATTATTATCTACCAATTAAGTCCATTCATAATCCTACGTCTATGAATAAGTCGTCATATTCGACTGGAAAAATTGCTTGCTAATAACCTAATATTCATTTTCTCTAATTCATAGCTCAGGCATTTTTCATAAACACTTTCTTATAGGCTATTTCCCGGTGCTTGTGTACGCGAATGACGCAGCCAATGATATCATAAAATACTTTACCTCCTTTTCTATTATTGTTTTTGAACCGTTGATACATTAAGTTTTAAAAATTATGTTAGTTAGCATGCTAATTAAATGGTGTTGATCTTATTGTACTTAACGCTTAACCTTTTATTGCACCCTATTATTTCATTAATACCTTTTTGAACCATTAAAAAAATCTTATGTTCCAATTCACTTTTGATACCTCCTAAATTTAGATTAAAGCAAAATCTTTCAATTTCTTTCGTTTCTGACTTAGAATGTTTCTAAATAAATGTTTTATCGCCGTTTTGTCATAATCGTTTATAAATTAAACTCATAATTAGATACTTTTGCAAGAAATTTAGATATAAATCCTAATCAAATGAGCGGTTTTGGAAATGCACTTTCTTCATCAATAGGAAGAAAATACGTGATGGGTGTTACAGGAATATTCCTGATACTCTTTTTAATAGTACATGCGGGTATTAACTCGTTAATTTTTCTTGATGATAATGGTTTAACATTCAATGTTGGAGCTCATTTTATGGCAACCAACTGGATCATCAGGGCTGGTGAATACATTTTGTTTTTAGGGTTATTGGTACACATTTACCAAGCTATAAACCTAACTATTCAGAATAAAAAAGCAAGGCCACAAACTTATGCAGTTTATAATGGTAGTGCGAACAGTAAGTGGTACAGCCGTTCCATGGGCTTATTAGGTACCCTATTACTGATCTTCTTGGTAATTCACTTAAAAGACTTTTGGGTAGTATCTCGCTTTACAGGTATTCCAACTGTTGATGCTAACGGACATGAAGATTTGTATGCGGTGATGAGGGAAAAATTTCAGGATCCTGTTAGAGTTGCAGCTTACGTATTACTAATGATTTCATTATGTTATCATTTATTACATGGTTTTGCTTCTGCTTTCCAAACAATGGGTTGGAATCATTCAAAATATAATGGAATAATTAAGGGAGCTAGTGTTTGGTACTCAATTATCATTTCGATCGTTTTCGCATTGATGCCAATAGCAGTTTATACCGGTTTAATTAATTAGTTTTTAGCACAAAAGAGATATGTCAGATATTAATTCAAATATTCCAGAAGGTGAATTAACCAATAAATGGACTAAATATAAGTCTTCTGTGCCTTTGGTTAACCCATCGAACAAAAGAACGATTGAAGTAATTATAGTAGGTTCAGGTTTGGCAGGTGCCTCTGCAGCAGCTACCTTAGCTGAAATGGGTTATAAAGTAAAATGTTTTTGTTTTCAGGATTCTCCTCGTAGAGCGCACTCTATTGCAGCTCAGGGTGGAATTAATGCAGCAAAAAATTATCAAAATGATGGTGATAGTGTTTACCGTCTTTTCTATGATACCATTAAAGGTGGTGACTATCGTGCCCGCGAAGCCAATGTGCATCGTTTGGCAGAAGTAAGTGCCAACATTATAGATCAATGTGTGGCTCAGGGTGTGCCATTAGCACGTGAATATGGTGGCCTGTTAGATAACCGTTCATTTGGTGGTACTCAGGTACAACGTACTTTTTACGCAGCCGGCCAAACAGGTCAGCAATTATTATTAGGTGCATATTCTGCTTTAGAACGCCAGATTGGCATGGGTAAAGTAGAGATGTATACCCGCCATGAAATGCTAGAGGTGGTAAAAATTGATGGTAAAGCACGTGGTATTATTGCCCGCAATTTAATTACTGGCGAAATTGAACGTCACTTTGGTCATGCAGTAGTATTAGGTACAGGTGGTTATGGAAACGTATTTTACCTTTCTACCAATGCCATGGGAAGTAATGTTACAGCAGCATGGAAGGCACATAAACAAGGTGCTTACTTTGCAAACCCTTGCTATACGCAAATTCACCCGACTTGTATTCCGGTTTCCGGAGATCACCAGTCTAAACTAACCCTAATGTCTGAATCATTACGTAATGATGGACGGATCTGGGTTCCGAAAAAGAAAGATGATAACCGTAAAGCTTCAGAAATTCCTGAAGATGAAAGAGATTATTATTTAGAGCGTCGTTACCCTGCTTTTGGTAACCTGGTTCCTCGTGATGTGGCCTCACGTGCTGCAAAAGAACGTTGTGATGCTGGTTATGGCGTAGGAGCTTCTAAATTAGCGGTATATCTTGATTTCAAAGCAAATACAGAACGTTACGGTAAAATTGAAGCCTCTAAATCAGGTATTCACAATCCGGATAAAGAAACTTGTATGCGCTTAGGTACTGAGGTAATTAAAGCAAAATACGGAAACCTGTTTGATATGTATGCGCAAATCACAGGCGAAAATCCTTATGAAACACCAATGCGGATTTATCCGGCAGTACACTATACTATGGGTGGACTATGGGTGGATTATAACTTAATGACATCTGTTCCTGGTTTATATTGTACAGGTGAGGCGAACTTCTCTGATCACGGTGCAAACCGCTTAGGTGCATCTGCTTTGATGCAAGGTTTGGCTGATGGTTATTTCGTTCTTCCTTATACTATTGGTGCTTATTTATCAAAAGAAATTTCAGTAAAAGCCATTCCAACGGATCATCCTGCATTTGTAGAGGCAGAGGAAAGAGCAAAAGGCATATTAAATACCTTGATTAATATAAAAGGTACTAAATCTGTAGATCATTTCCATAAGCGTTTAGGTCACATTATGTGGGAAAAATGTGGTATGGCCCGTAATGAGAAGGGTTTAAAAGAAGCTATAGAAGAAATAAGGGCCTTACGTGCTGAGTTCTGGAGTAATGTTCGGGTACCCGGAATTGCTGAAGAATTAAACCCTGAACTGGAGAAAGCTGGTCGCGTAGCCGATTTCATTGAATTAGGTGAGTTAATGTGTATCGATGCTTTAAACCGTAATGAAAGTTGTGGCGGTCACTTCCGTGAAGAATATCAAACGGAAGAAGGTGAAGCCTTAAGGGATGATGAAGGCTTTGCATATGTTGCAGCATGGGAATTTAAAGAAGGTGTAAACTTCGAACTTCACAAAGAAGAATTGAAGTTTGAAAATATTAAAGTAGCACAAAGAAGTTATAAATAGATATGAGATGTGAGATGTAAGATGTGAGAAGGGCAATAATGTCTCAAATCTCAAATCTAATTTCTCCTGTCTGATGTCCAAAATCTCAATATCATGAGTACAGGAAATATGAACTTAACGCTAAAAGTTTGGCGTCAAAAAAATAACAATACCAAAGGTGCTTTGGTAGATTATAAACTAGCTGGTATATCACCAGATATGTCTTTCTTGGAGATGTTCGATGTGTTAAACGAAGATCTGATTACGAAAGGTGAAGAACCAGTGGTATTTGATCATGATTGCCGTGAAGGTATTTGTGGTATGTGCTCCATGTTCATTAATGGCCGCCCTCACGGACCGAAAGACCTAGTTACCACTTGCCAGTTACACATGCGTTCTTTTAAAGATGGTGATACTATTGTGGTAGAGCCATGGAGAGCAGCTGCTTTTCCGGTAGTAAAAGATCTAACTGTAGATCGTTCTGCATTTGATAGGGTTATTGCAGCAGGTGGCTTCATTTCTGTGAATACTGGTAATGCGCAGGATGCCAACAACCTTCCAATTCCGAAAATGCAGGCTGATGCAGCATTTGAGGCTGCGGCGTGCATTGGTTGTGGTGCTTGTGTGGCCACTTGTAAGAATGCTTCAGCAATGCTATTTGTATCCGCTAAGATTTCTCAATTGGCGTTATTACCACAAGGTCAGCCAGAGCGCTATCGTCGTGTACAAAGCATGGTTGCACAAATGGATGCTGAAGGTTTTGGTAACTGTACCAATACGGGTGCTTGCGAGGCGGAATGTCCTAAAGGGATTTCTCTGGAAAATATAGCACGCATGAATCGCGACTTTGCCAGTGCAAAATTTGTTTCGGAAGAAACAGTTTAAAAATATACTGTGCATTCAGCTGAAAAGTTGAATCTTAAGCCTCAAACCTAGTTTGGGGCTTTTTAGTTTTAGCTGAATGCTTTTGAAATCAAATGCAACAAAATATAAGTTTGTAAAACGTAAATAATTCTATGTTAGCATATTAAAAATTTTACTATTAAAAATTATATTCTGTAAAGTTTGTATAAACCCTAAAAAATTTATAGATTTAAACTTCCGAGACAGGAGAGAAAACACAAAAGCCCGGCTATTTTTTAGCAGGGCTTTTGTGTTTTTAAATTGGATCTAATTAAATCATGGTAAAGTTGATCGCCATTTGGTATTTAACTTTAACTGGATGACCATCTGCATCAATCGCAGGATTCCATCTTGGAGCAGATTGCATGACTCTTAAGGCTTCTGCATCGGTTTCCTTTGAGAGCCCCTTTGTAACCTGCAAATCTGATAATGTGCCGTCCTGTTCTACATTAAAAGCTAAAAATACTTTCCCTTTTACTTTATCTTTTTTGGCCTGAGCAGGATATTTAATATGCTTTGCCAAATAACTATAAAGTTTACTTGTGCCTCCTGGATATTCTGGTTGTATGCCAGATTTAACCGCTGTCATTTTCTCTGTTTTTGTTGAGAGATTAAAATTAACGTTAATATTATACTTTACCCTTACTGGCTTACCATTTAATATGCCGGGGTTCCAGTTAGGGGAGTTTTTAAGTACTCTAAGTGCCTCCGCATCAGTTTCTGCAGACAGGCCTTTAGTTACATTAACATTACTTAATTTTCCATTCTGCTCAACAGTAAAGCTTACAAATACCTTTCCCTGTGTTTTATTCTTTTTTGCTACCTCCGGATATTTAATTTCCTTACCGAGGTATTCATAAAATTTTGCAATACCACCAGGAAAAATTGGTTGCTTCTCTACAGATACAAAATCATAAATTTTCTGTGCCTTTACAGCATTAACAAACATGGCGATGCCCATTAGGGCTAAAATCATTAGCTTTCTCATCATTAAATTTTATTAAGGTTTTATTTAGTTTTTCTTTTCAGACTTTTTGTTAGCTTTTATTGTGGTAATTATAACAACTCCATTTCTTCCTTTATCACCATATGATGATTTTCCTGCAGCATCTTTAATCACACTAACAGCGGCTATGGTGCCTGGATCTAGATTTTTAATATCCTGAACCTCTTCACCATCTACAACATACATGGGTTTAGCCTTAGGATCTAGGTCTTTTTGTAATAAGTTTCTAATGATAACCTTTGGTGGATGTGTCGACCGAAAGCCTGGCTTGATTTTACCGTTTAAAATTATATGATCTGTATCGATGGCTTTGTTATAAAATCCTGCCTGGCTATTTTTGGTTGTAATCTCAATTACACCCGCACTGCCATCAAATTCATATTTACGCATTGCAGCGCTATCTTTCAAAATATTTATGGATTCAATATTATTTGGATTCATATCTTTTAGTGGTGTAGTACCTCTTAAATATTGCTTGTTTCCATCAATAATAATTAACGGTTCCTTACTGTCTGATTTAGACAAACCAGGGAATGATATGCTGGATTGTGTTTTAACTGTATCTGCTTGTTGTGCGTAAACTTGCAAACCAAAGCCCAGTACAATAATTAAAATTAATATCTTTTTCATATCATTGATTTAGGTTAGAATTTTTTAGGTAAATAGTCTACAGTCGTATTCCTGTCAATCGTAATTTCTTTTTGATTCAGATCTCTAAATAAGTTAGTCTTTCCCTTTTTAGTAGTGATTAGTATTACACCTTCTCTTGCTTCTGAACCATATAAGCTGGTCGCAGCATTGCCTTTTAATACATTTACAGATTCAATATTCTTTTGATTCATTGTATTTAAAACCTTCTTATCTGCTATTTTAGTCCCATCAATAAAAATCATCCCCTTAAATGTATCCTCATTTAAATGAATAGAAGTCAGGTTTTGATCTGATCTAAAAGTGAGACTTTGTATTTTCGAAGGAACTGATGGCTCGTCATTCGCGTTCATTTTAAAATTTACATTAAGGTTGTATTTTACACGAACCGGTCTTCCGTCTGCAATACCAGGATTCCATCTGGGTGATCCACTAACTACTCTTACTGCTTCTTCATCTGTTCCGCTACCTAATCCACGTGTGATATTTATATCGGATAGCTTGCCATCTCTTTCCACAATAAAAGATAAAAACACTTTTCCCTGAACATTATTTTGTATTGCTTGTGCAGGATATTTAATACTTTTTCCTAAATATTCATAAAACTTAGCAATTCCTCCGGGAAATTCAGGCTGTTGATCAATGGACACGAAATCGAATACTTTTTCATGGTGAAGATTATCTTTTTGTGTAGCAGAATAGCCAACAATATTAATGGTAGATAATTTTTGGTAGGAGGGTACAGCAATAAAATTTTTGTTTTTAGTGGCCGATTTGCGATCAGCTAATCTGAATCCAACCGCTAAAGTATATTTACCATTCGGTATATTTTTAAAACTTCTGTATGAGAGTATTGCTTTCATTACTTCCTCATCACAACCATCACCTAAATCTACAACACTACTTATTTGAGTTACTTTATTATTTTGAAGTGTAAATTTAATCTGGGTATTGCCTTGTAAATTATTTTGATGAGCTTCTGACGGATATTTTATTGTTTTGGCCATGAAACGATAAAATCCAGCCCAGTTTACATCTATTTTCTCTACTGAAGGAAAAATCACTTTTTTGGATAATGTTTCATTTGAAAGTTCATTTTTTGGATCCACCATATCCTGCATAATTTCGATAGGTTTTTCTAAAGGAATCTGATCCGAAAGGGCCATCAGTTTCTTATTCTTCCGAACTGTAGCTGAAGAAAAGATGATTAAAATAGCAAACAGGGGGATAAAAAAGCCATATTTCATAATGGCTACCTTTTTAGATCTTTCTTTTTGAAGCATGAAGATTCTTTTCTTAATGAGTGATTTTTCAAAAAAACCATTCGTTAAGCTATTTGGAGATACTCCAAAAGATTGGCTCAGAATCAGCATAGCATAGTCTGCCTTATCACCTTGAAATTCTGCAGCCTGCTGATCAGCTAAAAATTCATGTATATTTTTGATTGATTTTTTATAGAGATATATACATGGGTTTACCCAGGTTAAAATACCCAATACCTCAAAAAATAAAATATCCAGCGTATGCCATTGCTTAACATGTGCATCCTCATGTACATCAATTACATTTGATAAAGGCAGGTTTTTGTCTATTACTTTTCTGCTGAAAAATGAAAATGCTGAACCAGCTCTCGCATAGTTGATCAGATTTTTAACCACCAATAAATTAATTATTAGTTTACCAAAAAAGAACAATATACCTGTAAAATAGATGAAGGCAAGAACACTTGCCCAGCCCAAACCTGTTTGATGATCAGGGACTATTGTTGCCTTTTCTAAAAGGGCTTCCCAGTTTACCGTGGTGTAAACCTTTTGCGCAGCTTCCTGCCGGGTAATCCATTCCAGTCGTATAAAGGGTATGCATAAAGATAACATACCCGAAACCACTAAATAGATCCGATTGAGTAAGAAATAGGTCTCCTTATCTAACAGTAATTTATAAAAGCTATAGAAAACAATCAGGTATAAGTTTACCTGCAGCAGGTAGTGGGCGAAACTCATTTTGGACTGCGTTTAATTTTATTTATCATTTTTAAAATTTCATCTACATCACTTAAATCCAGTTTCTCTTCTTTTACAAAAAAGGAAAACATGCTTTCTACAGAATTTTCGAAGTAATTTCCCAGGAGTTTTTCTGTAGCATGGCGCTTATATTCCTCTTTACTGATTAGGGGATAATACTGATGTGCCTTTCCAAAAGCCTCATGACCAATAAAGCCTTTCGTTTCCAAAATCCTGATAATTGTTGAAACTGTATTGTATGCGGGTTTAGGTACAGGAAGTTGGTCTATAACTTCTTTAACAAACGCTTTTTCCAGTTGCCATAAAACCTGCATAATCTGTTCTTCGGCTTTAGTTAAATCTTTAATTTCCATGATAAATTATTACAATAAGGATGAACAACAAAATGTTGTCATAACTAAAGTTAAAACTAATTACTTAGTTATCCAAATTATATTAGAAATTAATGTCTAGAAAATTAAGAAGTTATATCTTAATCAGGTTATTTTTAATGGCATAAACCACCAGGCCAGTACGAGATTTGATATTTAGTTTGGCAAATAGAGATTCCCGATAATTATCTACTGTCCGCGGACTAACATTCATAAGATCTGCAATCTCTCTATAGGTGAGCTCACTACTACAGTGTTGGAGAAATGTTAATTCACGTGCACTAAAAATCGGCTTAGCATCACCATCTTTAAGTGCCACCAACAATCGGCCAGACACCAGGTCATTAACATAAAATCCTTTTTCTGTAATGGCTTTGATGGCATTTAGGAGATCTATCGGTGTAGATTCTTTAAGCATGTAGCCGCCTGCACCAGCTTTCAGCATTCCGATAATGGCTTTCTCATCCTCCAGCATGCTTAGTGCCAGTATATTTATATTAGGATAGTTTTCTTTAACCCATTTTGTAGCTGCATATCCATCCATTACAGGCATATTTATATCCATTAAAATAAGCTGCAAATCAGGATGATTTTTGATTTTGTTTTGAAGATCCAAGCCGTTAATGCCCTCAAACAATACTTTAATTTCATCAAACTCATCTAACAAACTCGCCAAACCTGAACGAAAAAGTGTATGATCATCAACGATAGCAATAGAGATGGATAGGGCAGGCATGTTTTAGGGATAGGGAATTTCAATTAAAATATTTGTACCGTTACTAGGTGACGAATTTAATATTAATTTTCCATTGATCATTTCTATTCTTTTGTGGATAGAATTTAAACCCATTCCCGATGGTGCAACTGCAGCTTGTTCATAATTGAAGCCAATTCCATTTTCCTTAATCTGCAAATGAAGAATCTTATCTTCATAATGAGCATTAAAAGTAATTGCTGTAGCATTGGCATGCTTAATAATATTGTTGATGATTTCTTGCAATAACCGTAAAATGATCAGGTCTTTATCTGGTGATTTTTCTGTCAGATCAACCAGGCTATTGTTTATTTCTATTTCGTAAGCGCCCGTTTTGTTTAACCAGTTTATTTCCTGATCAAGAGCATAACCGATTCCATTTTCAACAACTTGTTCTCCATGCAAGAGCTTTGCCAGCTCCCTCAGCTCTTTGATTGATTTATTAATCAGTGATAAAGAATTGCCAATTTTTTTTCCTGCTTTTTCACTATCATCCAGGTTTACAGAATTAAGTGTTAAAGTGGTCAGACTAAGGAGCTGACCAATATTATCATGCAGTTCTGTGGCGATGGTTTGCATGGTTTGATCTTGTACCTCGATCCTCGCATGCAAAATTTCTGATTCGAATTTTTGACGCATATGCTCTTTTTCCAACAAGTGATTTTTCTTATGCCTGGTATATGATCTGATATAAATAATCAGAAATAAAGGCATGAGCAGGAATATAAATGTTGTAATCAAGATTAAGATTGCAATTTGCGTTGCTTGGCTCTGCATAGGTAACTGTATATCCAATTACTATAAAGGATAATGTTAATGATATTGTAAATAAATAACCGAAGAGGAATATGCTCAAATATGCGGATATTAAACAGGCCATAAAAGAGATTAATGGCTGTGCCGCCAAAATAATAGAATAAAACCCCATTTACCCACCAAAATTCCGGATGATATTTTAGATCAAGAACCTCTTCATCATTCAAAAGCTTGTAATAGTAATAAAGGCAATATAATACAAATATTACAGACATTATACTTACCGTAATGTCATTGAATACATCATTATAAGCGCGTATGCCGTTTTTAACTGTAAAGAAGGTAAAGATCAGGTAACAAATACCAAGGCCCGTAAATATTACAGGCCTTGGATTGGTGTATTTTTTTAAACAATAATACATCCCATAAGAAATAAATGCAATTTCAAATAAAACGAATGTATTAAACAACCCCACGTTATGGTGATGGTGAGCAGCAAGAAATGATCCTCTCGCTTCCGCAGATAATGCAATCAACAGATAAGCAATATTAATTTTCCAGAATGAAATGTTATCCTTAAATAAAAAAAATACAGCTGTGATCAGACAGATTAGTTCTGCTATAACAATAGGGGTAAAAAAATTCATAAATTACAATTCTACTCCATCACACATGGTCGGACAAAGCTCGCCTCTGTTTTCTATATCATCTATATCATCCTCATGCGGATTGGTTACCTCACCACGTGCATTGGTCTCGCCAGCTGCATAAGTAGGCACTAACAGTACCGTATTCCGCCCTTTATGATCTTCAGGTAAACCTTCTAAAGATTCAGATATATATTGAGCAAAGTATATTCTCAAACCATCATGTTTACCCTCACTAATTTTTTTTGCCATTGCCAGAATCTGTTCTGCGGGGAACCATACTGCCTTTGTATATGACCTGGAGTTAAGGCTTGTAGCCTCTTCACTATAAGCATTAACCATTTTTTGCGCTATATCTTTATCAATAGGCTGCGATTTGTTTACTTTTTCCATATTAGTATTTATAAATGATTTAGATCCCTAAAGTCGGAATTTAGATGATGGCAGGCAAGAGCGAACGTTTTTTTTAATACCGTAAAATCACCTTTTTATTTAGGGTGTTTTATGCTACTCATAAATCAGTAGATGCATGTACTTTTGATTATAGAAACAAACGAAATATAGATTCTATTGTTCACCACATTTATTTTTTGAAATGATAAACGATGTTTTAGTTAATGAAAATAATAGTTTGATAACTGAACGGGAAATAGACATTGTACGTCTTTTATCAAAAGGTTATAACAGTAAGGAAATTGGCGATATGCTCTTTATCAGTGAGCATACTGTAAATACACATAGAAGAAATATGGTAAGAAAACTTGATTTACGCAACTCTTATCAGCTCATAGTTTGGGCATTTAAACAAAGAATTTTGTCCTTTTAGCAAAGGAATAACGCTCTCCATTTAACGCATCTCTCTCTCTAAACAACAAAGCCTGCCTTTTGATCAGAAATGATCAAAAAAGCAGGCTTTTGTATGATTATAAGATCTGCTTTTAATTACCAGAAGGTGATGGGGATTTTATTGCAGCAATTGAAACGCAAGGTTATTTAATACTTTTTTTCATGACGATGAAATAACCCAGTATGAAAAGGATGGAGGCATAAATTAAACTGCTGTAAATTTCAGGTGTGAAAATGGGGAAATTTAAAGGATTTGCTGCAGCCTTACTGCCACTTAAAACCAATGATGGATGACTATAAGGGATTAAATAAGCATATTTCCAACCCACATTGCCTGCAATAATGCCCATAATAGTACCCACAAAACCAATCCCCATTGGTTTCAAAAAATCTCCCCAAAGCAAACTTAAAATAAACTGGATAGACAAGATTCCCAGTGAGGATAAAAAGAGTTTAACATAAAATTTAATGAGAATCATTGAAGGATCATATTGATTAAAATTAAATTTTGGCACCAGGAGCTGCAATAAATGTCCGAATGCAAAAGTAAGACTGCAAAACAGGAACAGTGATAAAAATATGAGGATGATGGCAAAAATATACTTTGCTGCGTAAATAGAGAATTTATTAAGTGGTTGAGCAAAGAGAGATTTCCATGTGTCGTTTTTGTGTTCGATGTTATTTACTGAAAATGCCATAAAAATCACATAAAATGGCAAAATCAGTATGCCCATTACACCAAGGGCTGCACCTATGTAACGCAGCCAAAGAATCATTGGTGGCTGGTGAAGATTTAAAATCTTTTCTGAACTGCTATAAAAGCCAAAAGTGATTAAACTACAAATAATTAGCGGCAATAAAATAGATGCCCAAAATGCAAGTGTTTTTTTGGATTTATAAAATTCTGAGTATATTGAAATGTATAAAGAGCGCATTTTTAGTTTGTTTTAGTAATATCCAGAAATAGGTTTTCCAAATCTTTTCTTTGCAGTGAAAGACTGGTTACTGTAAAGCCGTTTTGTATCAATAAAGTATTTATTATTCCACTTTCTGTTTGAGATACAAATGGAATCCAAATTTTTGCATCCGTTTTGGTTGCAATTTCATATCCATTTTCTGTGAGCAGCATTGATGCCCCATCAATATCATTCACATCAATTTCAAGCAAAGGCTTATTAAGTAACTGAAGCTCCTGAATGGTGCCCTGAAAAAGTAATTCTCCTTTATTAATGATGCCGACGTGGGTTGCAGTTCTTTCTATTTCAGCTAAAAGATGGCTGGATACCAGAATGGTTTTGTGGTGTTTTGTAGTCAGCTCAATCATCAGGTTTCTGATCTCGATGATGCCGTTTGGATCAAGGCCATTTGTTGGCTCATCTAAAAGCAAGAGCTCGGGGTCGGAAACTAAAGCGAGGGCAATACCCAGCCGCTGTTTCATCCCTAGAGAATATTGATTTGATTTTTTATTTGCAGCTTCAGTTAAGCCAACAATCGCCAGCATTTCATCAGCTTTACTTCTTTTAATACCCAAAAGTAAACACCTGTTAACCAGGTTTTCTTTTCCAGTAAGATGCCCATAAATAGCGGGTTGCTCTACCAGCGCACCCACTCGCTTTAATATGGCAATGCGGTTATTGTTAATCTCTTTTCCGAAAATAAAAACCTGATCAGATGGAGATTTTAAGAGGTTAAGCAGAATTTTTATTGTAGTGGTTTTTCCAGCTCCATTTGGTCCAAGAAAACCATAAATGCTACCTTTGGGAACCTGTAGGGCTAAGTTATTTAAAATTGCCTGTTGACCAAAGTTAAAATTTAGTCCTACGGTTTCTATTGCAAAAGTGCTCATTACACTACTTAAAAATAGCCGTAGCTTGTTTCACTATTGAAGTAGGTGCCTTAGCGGGTTTAACTACTATTTCAGCATCATTTTGATTGGTATTAACGGTAAGCGTTAATATGATCATCATAAAAACCGGTAATAATAAAAGTAAAAATGGCGAGGTATTGGCTAATTTTTTCATAACGTTTAATTTAATATGAGAGGTTGTGAAAGCATCATTAGTAATTACTGTTTGATTAGTGAAGTTGATTGCTGCTGAATTTTTCATGGTTGTTTCGTTTTGATGATTCAAAGGAACAGAATGAAAACTGGCTGTTAAAATCTATTATACCAAGTGTTCAAGATTATAGATCAACGGGTTAATTTTGGCGTTGGTCGATAAATTTTAACGTTTTGGCCGTTCGTAGAAAAAAAAAGCCAGTTGGTAGATTGTGTTGGATTAGAAAGGAAAGTTTTTTTACTTTGGATGCTCAAATCGAAAGATAAATACGATTTGTAATAAGCGGAGAATAATGACAAAAAGCAAAGGCCCTATTATATTGCATGCGTTGTACTGGGCGGTTATATTAATCATCATTGCATTGAGTGCCTTTTTTGATTCTGATACAAAAAATATAAAGCACTTTTTATTATCGCTTGTATTGTTCGGGATTATAAATGTTTCGCTGTTTTATATTAACTACCTGATCCTCATTCCTCAATTCATTAAAAAGAAAAAAAAATACTTTCTTTATATTTTCATTTTTATTATCCTTCTTGGCGTAGCTGCATTTATTAAAACTGCAATTGCAGTGTTAAATCCGAAAGAGATGATGGAGTATATGAATGAAGGCAAGCGAAAAACAATATCTGTAGACCAATATTTCTTCGCACAATTGTTTCTTTGTGGTTTCTTTCTGGTTTCCAGTTGCCTGATCAAATTTGCGGCAGATTGGTTTGCCAATGAACGCATTCAGCGAAATCTTGAGAGTGAACGCCGTGAAATGGAATTACAATTTCTGAAATCGCAATTAAATCCACATTTCTTATTTAATTCACTGAATAACATTTATTCACTTGCTTACCAGAAGTCAGATAAAACGGCTGATGCCATCATGAAGCTTTCGGAAATTATGCGATACATGATTTATGAAAGCAATACGCCAACGGTAGCTTTAAGCAAAGAAGTTGATTATTTAACGAATTATATCGATTTACAGAAAATCAGGTTTAAGGATGGTGCATATATTGAATTGACTTTAAATGGAGAAATAGACGATCAGAAAATTGTTCCGCTAATGTTGATCTCTTTTGTAGAAAATGCATTTAAACATGGCGTGGTAAATGATCCCGAACACCCAGTGAAAATTAATATCATTGCCAACCAAAAAATCCTTCATTTTAGTGTAATCAATAAGAAAAATAATCAGAATAAAGATGCGCAAGGTGGGGTTGGTTTAACCAATGTAGAAAGAAGATTACAATTGGTTTATCCTGACAGATATAAATTAAATGTTGTAAATTCGGCTACTCACTATACCTGCGAACTGATGATTGATATATAATCCGAAAATCCAAATACTGGCGGATGTTATAGAAATCATGAATTAAACTAAAAGCTAAAATGAACTTAAATTGTATTGTTGTTGATGATGAGCCATTGGCGCTTGATATTCTACAAGATTATATCTCAAAAGTACCTTTTTTAAATTTTGTTAAAAGGTGCGAAAATCCAATTGAAGCTTTGCAGATTGTTCAGGCTGGTGGTATAGACCTGGTTTTCCTGGATATTCAAATGCCAGAACTCACCGGAATTCAATTTTTAAAAATTGCCGGAAACAAATGCCATTATATTTTAACAACCGCTTATCCACAATATGCTTTGGAAAGTTATGATCTTAATGTATCAGACTATCTTTTGAAACCAATTGCATTTGATCGTTTTTATAAGGCAGTAGAAAAAGTTCATAACCAATTTAAACCCGTTGAGGCACCGGCAAGTGTGGCCCAGCCAATTGTAACACCTGCACCCTTTTCAGCTCCTGCAAATCCTGTTCAGGATTATATTTTCGTAAAAACGGAACATAAAATCCAGAAGATTTATTTACATGATATTCTGTTCATTGAGGGTTTGAAAGACTACATTTCTATCTTTACCAAAACCGAACGGGTAATTACGCTTCAAAGCATGAAGAAAATGGAAGAAGCTTTGCCACAAAGTCAATTCATTCGGGTACACAAATCATACATTATAGCGGTAGATAAAATTGAAAGTATTGAGCGAAGCAGGATCACTATCAATCAGAAAATCATTCCGGTTGGAGATACTTATCGAGATGAGTTTTTTAAGGTAATCGGGAATAAGAATATTTAGTTTGGAGTCTTTAGTCCATAGTTATGAGTATCAAGTATCAAGTCAAAAGTCTAGAATCACAATAGGTCTCGATACCTAATACGTTAGTCTTGATACCTGATATTTCCATCTTGATACTAATCTTTTAATACTTCTATTGCCCAAGCACCTTTCTAATTTCTGTTTCGGCTTCAAGAGTAATGTCGTTTGCCGTTTTTCCTTCAGGTTCTATTGGTTTTAATACGGTCCATTTTAAGGCTAGGCCTGTAGTGAGCGGAAACATGCCGAAACGCACAATTTTCCAGGAGTTTTCTATTGCAATAGGTACAACCAATGCATTTGGAACAACCTTTAATAAAGTCGCAATTCCACCAAATTGGAAGGTTTTAACCTGTCCGTCTTTTGCCCGCGTACCTTCAGGAAAAATTACGGTACTCCAGTTGTTTTGTTTCATTCTACGGCCAAGATTAATAATTTCGGAGATGGCCTGTTTATTATCTTTTCTGTTGATGTTTGCGCCACCACCTAATCTTAGGTTAATGGAAATGGATGGGATGCCTTTAGTGAGTTCTATTTTCGAGATAAATTTCGCACTGTGTTTTCTTAAAAACCAGATCATAGCAGGAATATCATACATGCTTTGATGGTTAGCAGTGAAGATAATTGGCCTATCGGTAGGAAGCTGATAATCGTTTTTAAAGCGAACAGAATTAAATAAAAATATTTGGCAATAAGTTAAAAAAAAGTTGAGGATATCAACAGAAACTTTATGTGCCTTGTATCCAAAAAAGCGATAACAGATCCACTGAATGGGATGAAAAATGCAAAGTGTCAATCCAAAGAAAAAGTAGAAAACAGGGCTTAAAATATAGCCAAAAAGCTTGCTCATATTGATTTAAATAGTTCGCAAAGATAATAAGACTTAGATAAACCCGGCAGGTTTTTGTTAACTGTTAGGTTTGTTAAGATATGATTATAATTCGCCATTTAACAGCATCAGTTTTGCCTTTAAAATAGCTGCGACACTCATCGAATCGGTTATTTCGCCATTGATAACCATTTGATAGGCGGCTTCAAAAGGTACTTTTTTAATAACCAGTTGCTCTGTTTCCTCCGGCATGGCTATGCCATGAATAAGATCGGTTGCCAGATAAATAATGGCCAGTTCATCACTTACTGAATTGGAAAGATGCATCCGCTGAATCTCTTTCCAGTTTTTAGCACTTAATCCTGTTTCCTCCAATAGCTCACGTCTTGCACTTTCCAGGTTGTCTTCATTAAAAGGACCACCGCCTTCCGGAATTTCCCAGCTATAAGCTTGAAGTGGGAAACGATATTGTCCAACCAACCACGTGTTTTTTTCTCCATCAAGTGGTAAAATACCGATGGCAAAATTTTTAAAATGGACCTCGCCGTAAATTCCTGAACCGCCAGATGGATTAATGACCTGATGTTCTGTAACCCTGATCCAGTTGTTATCGTATTTTACTTCACTGTCAAGTGTTTTCCAGGGGTTTTGATCTTCCATAGCGCAAGATAATGAATATCATTTTTACAAGATGTAATTAAACAAAAAAGGCGTTCCGATATTCGAAACGCCTTGCTATTATTTAGAATGAACCTTCATCAGGTCGGTTATCCTGCTGTTCATCTTTTTTCTGTTTTTTTACATTGCTAAATGTAGTTTTTCCAAATCGGTAAGAGTAGGTTAAATTTCCCATTGTTCCCTGCATCTGGCGCTGAAAATCTACAATTGTAAATTTGTCTTCAGTAGTCATGCTCCATCTTCTGGTATTAAATATGTCTCTCACGTTAAAACTCAATGATGATTTTTTGTTCGGGAAGTCATATTTCGCACCACCATCAATGCCATACATGGCGTTACGTTTACCTTGTGCCATTACTTCCGGTGCACGATAATCACCACGAACCTGTACTGATAAATTTTTAACAACCGTTAAGTTTGCTGTTAAATTGGCATTCCAGCTAAAGCCACTGCTGGTGGGGATGTCAAATCGGGCATCTCCATCAAATTTTGCCTGGTAAAGGTTTACGTTGGTGGTGAAGTTTAAGGCCTTTACCAAATCAAAACGACCAATTAATTCTAAACCGCTGTTAATCTGGCGTGATAAGTTTTGAGGCGTTGAAGTGATAATACCATTAACCGGTGAGCTTCTTACCCGTTGAATCACATCATTGGTTTGGCGGAAATATAAGCTGGATGTTAAGGTTACTTTTTTCCAGTATTTGCTGTAGCCTAACTCAAAGGAATGTACGTCTTCCGGTAATAAATTCGGATTACCACCTCTGTAGTTAAATGGATCTGATACATCCAAAAATGGATTGGTATCCCATGGGCGTGGACGATTTACACGGCGGGTATAGCTGAGCTGAACCTGGTTATCACCTTTTAGCTTTTGCGTTAAAAATACACTTGGATATAATCTTTTATAGTGAATATTTCCTTCGCTTGAAGTTAGTACATTATTGGTGTAGCCATCTAAATGCGTATCCAAACGGGCATCTTCTGCTCTTAAACCCAATTGATACCCAAAATCTTTAATTTGATTCTGATAGTTCACATAAAGGGCATGCACCTGGTCTTTGCTATTAAAATTATTGATTAGTTTGTTGTTTTCTATATAAACGCTGGTGTTTGTTAAAATAGAATCTGCGTATTGGTTGTTGTCAGCTAAGCGAATCTGGCTGCGGTAGCCTACTTCCACTTTACCCACTTTGCCAACAGGTACGCTATAATCTGTTTGGATATTATAGTTGGAGTTATCACCCCTATTAAAAACACGTTGCAAGCTTAAGTTTTCGTTAATCGGAACATTGTTTCTATTGGTTGTAGTGGTACTATAAGTTTGATCATTATTGTTATCTCCGTTTGAATAACCAAAATTAAAAGTCAATTCTTCTTTAGGTTTTTTAAACTTCTGTACGTAATCCAAATTTAAATCATAACTACTTCCATAGCCATCATTTAAATTGGTTCTGTTGCTCAAAGAAACAGGTGTTTGTACACGGTTCAATTGTCTGATATCCAATAATTCATTTCGCTCGTTTTCTCTTGAATTGAAACCACCTGATAAACTGATCACGCTTTTAGGCGCCAGATAATAATCTAACCCAGCCTTGGCATTATGCCCTTTCTCCAAAGTATTTGAAGTGGTTGCCTGATTGGTAAAGGCCGTTCTTGCCGAGTCTGATTTATAGGTAATGTCCTGATAACCTCCTCCAACACGGTTTCCATAACGATAACTGTAGTTTCCATAAATGTTAACTTTACTGTTTTGAAAACTTAAATTGGTATTGGCATTATAATTATCACGGTTACCTGCAGTAATGGCTGCTGAACCATTAAAACCTAATTTGGTGTTTTTCTTTAAAACAATGTTGATAATGCCCGACTGACCTTCTGCATCATATTTAGCTGAAGGATTAGTGATTACCTCTACACTTTCTATTGAACTTGCCGGAATGGAAGCTAAAATCTGCGCTACATTTCCGCCTGCAATTAGTGAAGGTTTACCATCAATTAAAACCTTTACACCTGTAGAACCACGTAAACTCACATTGCCATCCATATCAGTAGAAACGGAGGGAACATTTTGCAATAAATCAGTAGCTGAACCACCTTCACTAATCACACTCTGATCTACTGAAAATATTTTCTTGTCAATTCCCATCTGCATACCCTGTTTCTGGCCTGTTACGGTCACCTCACTTAAAATATTGCCTTTGGCTGCATTCATTTTAATGTCGCCGAAGTTTAAAGTGCCTGTTGCTGCGGTAATGGCAATATTGTCTCTCACCATAGTTTGATAGCCAACGAAGCTGATTTTAAAGGTAAAATTTCCTTTAGGTAAATCGGACATTACAAAAGCTCCGTTCAGATCGGTCTGTGCTATCTTCACGTTCTTTGCTGTTGTCTTGTCTATTAAAACAGCCGTGGCAAAAGGGATGGTTTCTTGAGTTTTGGCATCTTTTAATACGCCGATAATTTTTGCTTTGCTACCAGTTTGGGCAAAAAGATTAAAAGTTAAACTTAAAAGGAGGAGGATTATAGGTAATGTTCGTAATTGTAAAAGTCTCATTAAAAATTAAAATTTGTGTGTGTGTTGTAAAGGGAGACAAAGTAACAGCAACTAAGTTTAATAAGCATGGCGTAACTATTTTATTACAGCGGTTTTATAGTAATATTTTTGTGAGTCTTAATGATGCTGGCAAACTTAAATAAATAAGGGATTTTGAGATGCGGAAGCCTTTTATAAAATGTTACTTTTGTTTGATCTCCAAAACGTCGAAAATAAAATTTACAAATGAAGAAAATATTAATCGTTGATGATTTACATCCTGTTTTTAAGGAGCGGGCTATTGCAATGGGTTATGTGGTTGATGATGAGCCGCAAATTACACGGCAGCAAACGTTAGAGAAAATTAAGGATTATGTAGGTATTGCCGTGCGTACCAAGTTTAGAATTGATGCTGAGGTTTTTGCGGCTGCGCCCAATTTAAAGTTTGTGGCCAGAGCAGGTGCTGGTTTAGATAATATTGATGATAAAATCGCATTTGAAAGAAATATTGAACTGATTAATGCTCCTGAAGGAAATTGTGATGCTGTTGGAGAACATGCTACCGGATTGTTATTATCATTAATGAATAATTTCCGCAAGGCTGATCAGGAAATTAGAAATGGAATTTGGGATCGTGAAGGCAATCGGGGTTATGAGTTGAAGGGTAAAAAGGTAGGGATTATAGGTTATGGCTTTATGGGGCAAAGTTTTGCTAAAAAACTTGCAGGCTTTGAAGTAGATGTAATGGCTTATGATAAATATAAAACAGGCTTTAGTGATGCTTTTGCTCGTGAGGTAAGTATGGAAGAGATTGTAAAACATAGTGATGTGTTAAGCTTGCACATTCCACTCACTGCAGAAACCAGGCAAATGGTTGATGATGAATATTTTTTCCATTTTAAAAAACCAATTTTTTTTATCAATACGGCGAGGGGAGAGATAGTAAGTACAAAAGCTGTTTTAAATGCCATTAAATCTGGTAAAATTTTAGGCGCTGGTTTAGATGTGTTGCAAACAGAAAAGTTTCCTGCATTAGGCGAACAAGATTGGTATGATGAATTAAAAGCGAATGAAAAGATTATTTTAACTCCGCATGTAGGCGGATGGACTTTTGATTCTTACCGGAAGATTTCGGAAGTACTTGCAGATAAGTTGCAGGGGTTTTCGTAAGTAGATTTGAAGTAAGGTAATAGTTGAGACGATAAAATTGCTGTTTTCTCTCATACTGATTACAAATGAGATCAATATACATATTAAAAACAGTTTGGATTCTTGTTCAAGAATTCAGACCAAAATTCATAAATTGAGTTATAAAATCTAAATAAATTATATCATGCCGAAAGATCATTTATATTCAACAACAATTACATGGACTGGAAATAAAGGTTCCGGAACAATGGATTATAGATCATACGATCGCGATTATACTATATCAGTTGATGGCAAAGCCGATATTTTAGGTTCATCAGATTCTGCCTTTCTGGGTGATAAGGCCAAATATAATCCTGAAGATCTGCTTTTATCTTCCATTTCCAGTTGCCATATGCTTTGGTATTTGCACCTGTGCTCGAAAAATGAAATTGTAGTAATAGATTATAAGGATAAGGCCGTTGGAACCATGGAGGAACTGGTAGATGGGAGTGGGAAGTTTAAAGAAGTAACCTTAAATCCTCAGGTTTTAATTGCCGATAAGGCTCATTTTGAACTTGCAGAATCATTACATCAAGAAGCCAATAAAATGTGTTTCATCGCCAATTCACTTAATTTTCCTGTTAAACACGAAGCGACTTTTAAAGCGGAGAACGGTTAACCTTTAAACAGAGAATAGGGAACAGGAAATAGAGAATAGAAAGTTGGCAGTTTGCAAATTGAAAACTGCCAACCTTAATTGTCAACTATTTTACAACATAAACATTATCTTTTGGTGTTGCATCTACATAAATACCATTATCTAAAGTAACCGATGTAATTTTCTTTGCTGACGGGATATTGATCACCGCTTCTTTTTGATTGACTTTCCATACAGCAGGTGTTTGATGAAGGGTTTCTTTTTTACCATCAGCATAAATTACCACTACATCAAAAGGAATGGCAAAGCCCCCAACATTTTTAACAGTAACCAACGATTTTCCTTTAGCTGCGGCAACTTTTCCAATAGCTAAATCCAAATAATTGTTGGTGAAAAACCAATTTTGGAAAAACCAATTTAAGTTTTGACCAGCGCCTGCATTCATCGAATTAAAATAATCCCATGGAATAGGATGTTTACCATTCCAGGTATTCATATAATGGTGCAATGCTTTCTTAAAAAGAACATCACCCAGCATATCTTTTAATGCCAGGTAAGATAATGATGCCTTGCCGTAAGAATTATTACCATATCCTGCGCCTGAAACCTGATCAGACATAGAAATTACGGGCTGATCTTCTTCCGCTGATTTGTCATTGATGTAGTTATTTACCCTGAACTTTTTGTAAAAATCATCTGCCGCCTGTTTCCCATGTTCTGCAATGCCAATCAAATATTCAAAGGTAGTTGCCCAACCTTCATCCATGTAAGCGTAGCGGGTTTCATTAATGCCCATGTAGAAAGGGAAATAGGTGTGTGCCACTTCATGATCCTGAACCAATTGGGCAAAAACCGGATCGCCAAAGTTGGAATCATTCACCATCATTGGAAACTCCATGTCCGCAAAGCCCTGGAAAGCGATGGTTTTTAAATAAGGATATGGAATGCCAGGCCAGTTATTCGAAAACCACGATAGGGCATTAATGTTGTATTTTACCGAATTTATAAAATCTTTGCCGGTAGTTGGGTTGTAAGCTGCCTGCGCACTGGCTCTGCGGCCTGTTTTGGTATCAACAATTACGCTTCCGCCATCCCAAACATAATGATTGCTCAATGCAAATGTAACATCAGTAATATGATCAGCTTTAAATTTCCAGGTGTTCCAATCTTTTTGAGCAGTTACTTTTCCATCTTTTAGTTCTTCTGCGGTAGCAATATGTACCACTTCATCCGTGTCGTATGATTTTTTTAAACGTGCAGCAATTTCTGGCTGAAGCACTTCATCAGGATTTAAAAAATCGCCAGTGGCATAGACAACATAATTCTTTGGTGCTTTAACAGAAAAAATATAATCATTAAAATCATTGTAAAACTCTGCCCTGTCTGTGTGGGGAATCCGATCCCAGCCATTGTAATCATCATATACCGAAATACGGGGATAACTGTAGGCTACGAAAAATGAATTCGGGTCAATTTGTCCCTCACGGCCGCTTTCTTTTGATAACGGGTAATCCCACTGAATTTTTACGGTAATTTTCGATTTGGGGTTTAATGGCTTTTTCAATTTTACGTTTCCAACTGTTCCCCAGCTTTTACTGTCTACCTTATAAGTTTCTCCATCAACAACAAAAGAGGTAATATTTAAACCGCTGGATAAAAAATCTTCGCTAACCGCACCGCTTCTTGGTGAGGTAGGTTTGTGCAGATTATTTACGAAACGAATAGCTAACACATTTAACGTATCAGTACTGTTGTTACTATATAATATCTCCTCCTGTCCGCTTACTATTTTCGTTTCTGCATCTACCTTGATATCCATATTGTACTGACCATGGTTTTGCCAGTAATTAGGGCCTGGTTGGCCAGTAATAGACCGTGTTCCTTTTTGATAAGCAGCCTTGATATTTCTTGGCATATAAAGCTCTTGGGCAGAAATGGTGTAACAGCTTATACCCCATAAGAGGGCTAGTGAGAATAACTTTTTCATTTTTTGAATAATTTGAGCTAAAAGTAAAAAATAATGGATGAATTATTGAATGAAAGAATGCTTAGATTCAAATATGCGATATGTTGCTCAAATATGTTATCAACGTCATAACAGCATCTTGTAAATCGTTAAATCACAAAAATCATGTGCATTTATTTGCATTTGTAATTTTCAGATTTTATCTTCGTTATAATTGAAGCAAGACTATGTAGTAACCAACTATGTAGTCTTGTTTGTTTTTTATAGCGTTTGAAAAAAAATTAATAGAGCAATGACAGAGGTAACGTACTATACACAAGAGGGGTTAGATAAATTAAAAGAGGAAGTTCATTATCTAACAACCACAGGGCGTCAGCTAATATCTAAAGCAATTGCTGAAGCAAGAGATAAAGGTGATTTATCGGAGAATGCAGAATATGATGCCGCAAAAGAGGCTCAGGGTTTGCATGAAGCGAAAATTTCCAAATTAAAAAATACACTGGCGAATGCCCGTTTAATTGATGAATCAAAACTAGATTTAACAAAAGTATTGGCACTGTCTATCGTAAAGATCAAAAATGTAAAGAATGGTGCAACCATGACTTATCAATTAGTTGCTGAAACTGAAGCAGATTTAAAAACTGGAAAAATTTCCGTGAAATCTCCAATAGCTCAAGGTTTATTGGGTAAATCTGTTGGTGAATTTGCTGAAATTGAAGTGCCTGCAGGTAAAATGCAGTTTGAAGTTTTAGAAATATCAAGATAAAAATGTTACGAGTTATAGGTTGCAGGTTGTAAGACCAGACCTGTAACTTATAACTCACAACCTACAACTTACTTATGACCGTCTTTTCAAAAATCGTTGCTGGCGAAATCAACGCACATGTTGTAGCTGAAACAGTAGAGTATTTAGCGTTTCTGGATGTTCAGCCTTTAACTGCTGGCCATGTTTTAGTGATTCCAAAAATTGAAGTGGATTACATTTTTGATATGGATGAAGACCTTTTTGTTGGTCTTTGGATGTTCGCTAAAATTGTAGCAAAAGGTGTGAAAACAGCCTTTCCTTGTAAAAAAGTAGGCGTTTCGGTAATCGGTTTGGAAGTTCCACATGCGCATATTCATTTGATTCCCATGAATAATGTGAGCGATATGAACTTTAGTAAAGAAAAATTAAGCCCAACTCAGGAAGAGCTGGCTGAAGCTGCTGAAAAAATCAGACAGGCTTTGTTGGAAGAATAATATCAGATGATCTATCCTCATTGCGGGGAGGAATAACGCAGCAATCCCCTACATAAACTCTTCAAAAAAAAGATCCTGAATCAAGTTCAGGAGGACGATCAAATGAATTGTCATTATTGCGAGGAGGCACGACAGCCTGCCCCGACCTTTCGGGGAAGCAATCTCTCGTCCTAATCTCTTCAAAAGAAGATCCTGAAATGAATTCAGGAGGACGGCTATAAAAGGATTTCCGTAAGTTATTTTTTCAAATAGGGATTTTGATTGGGTAAAGGAACAAATTCGGTTTCACCGGGAACAGGTTTAAAGTTTTGGTCTAACCAATTGTGCTTTGCCTGTTCAATTAAAGCTTTGTCCGAAGCCACAAAATTCCAGTAAATAAATCTTTCTTCAGGAAAAGGCTCACCGCCAAAAATGTAAACCGTCGTATTCTCCAGCATGGTAAACTCACAAAGTTTAGCATCGTTGGCAATTAAAATAAGTCGTGGTTCAAATAAATGTCCATCGCTTTCAATACCGCCTTCTAAAATATAAAGAGCACTTTCACCAAATAAATTATCTCCGATATTCAGCTTTTGCCTTTTATTGCTTTTGATTTCGATAAAATAAAGTGGAGAATAAACCGGAACTGGCGATTTTTTACCAAATGCTTCTCCAGCGATCAATTTTATATTTACACCATCCTGCTCCCAACTCGGGATGTCGGTTTCTTCCACATGAAAAAATTCTGGCTCCATTTGTTCCAGCCCTTTGGGCAAGGCCACCCAAATTTGTAAGCCATGAAGCATTTTGTCCGTCTGGCGAAGATATGCGGGTGTTCTTTCAGAATGTACGATGCCGCTTCCAGATGTCATCCAGTTTACCTGACCAGGTTTAATGATGACATCTGTACCCATGCTATCGCGGTGTTCAATCTCCCCTTCAAAAAGAAAGGTGAGTGTAGATAAACCAATGTGTGGATGTGGTGGTACATCTAAATTTTCATGATCGCTCATGGCTACTGGTCCCATATGGTCGATGAATGCAAAAGGGCCAACCATTCGCTTTTCTCTAAATGGCAATAACCTGCCCACCATAAAATTGCCAATATTGGCCGGACGTTCTTCTATTATTAGGGAGATATTTGACATGATGAGATGCTTGATTTTGAGAAGTGAATTTAATAAAAATCTTTAAAAGAGTCGTCATTGCGACGCACGAAGCAATCTCACTAACAGTTGCTTCGTGCCTCGCAATGACAATAAAATAAAAAAGCACCCCGTTTCTGAGGTGCTTTCTGCCTTATAATAGAAGAACTTATACCAATTGAGCTAAAGCCTCTTTACTAAAGCCCTTCAATTCATCTGTACGGTTATTTTTTATTTTCTCTACCCAGTTTGCATCGGATAATAATGGACGGCCAACAGCAATTAAATCAAAATCGCCACGATCCATTCTGCGGACCAATTCATCTAATGAGCTTGGTTGAGAACTTTGTCCGGCAAATGCACCAAAGAAATCACCATCTAAACCAACAGAACCTACTGATATAGTGGTTTTACCGGTTATTTTTTTCGCCCATCCGGCAAAGTTTAAATCAGATCCTTCAAATTCTGGTTCCCAGAAACGACGTTGTGAACAATGCAAAATGTCAACTCCGGCATCTACTAATGGCGTTAACCATTGCTCCATTTCGGCTTCATTCTTGGCTAATTTGAAATCATAAGCAGCAGGTTTAAATTGTGATAAACGAATAATTAAAGCAAAATCTTCACCTACGCGTTTACGAACTTCCTTAATTACTTCAACAGCGAAACGCGTACGTTCAGCAAGGGTTTTACCCCCATAAATATCTGTACGGTTATTGGTGGCATCCCAGAAAAACTGATCAATTAAGTATTGGTGTGCACCATGAATCTCTACCGTATCAAAACCTAAAGCCTTGGCATCAGCTGCAGCCTGACCAAAAGCGGCGATGGTATCTGCAATTGCAGCATCAGTCATAGGAACACCGTTTTCAAAACCAGCTCTTTGTAAAGCAGACGGGCCTTCGAAAGGTGTACTAGGTGTCCAGCCTGATGCATGGTTCTCCATGATGCCCTGGTGCCAGATCTGAGGTCCCATTTGTGCGCCAGCGGCATGAACGTCATTAATCACTTTTTGCCAGCCAGCCAATGCCTGATCGCCATAAAAATGTGGAATATTTGGATCTGCAGACGATGACGGGCGATTAATTACTGTTCCTTCAGATAAAATTAATCCCACTTCTCCGGCTGCCCGTTTGGCGTAATATGCTGCAACGGCATCAGTTGGAACGCCATCAGGAGAAAAAGACCTCGTCATCGGGGCCATTACAATTCTATTTTTTGTGTTTAATGTTTTTAAGCCAAAAGGCTTAAATAAACTATCTGTGTTCATATATTTCTGTTTTATAATTCTGTACTAATAATTTTATTTAACATTTTGATTCCTTCTTCACTGCGTTTGTAGTATGTCCATTGGCCAACACGTGTGGCGGTAACTAAATTTGCACGCTGTAAAATGGAAAGGTATTCGGAAATGGTACTTTGAGATAAACCGGCCTTCATTTGAATCTGACCTACACAAACGCCAGTATTTTCAAAATCGGGATTTAGTTGTTCTGGAAAATTCACGGCAGGTTCTTTAAGCCAATTTAAAATCTGTAAACGGGTTTTGTTTGATAAGGCTTTAAAGATTTCTACTTGATCCATAAAGCAAATATATATCGACTTTTCCCGATATACCAATTATAATGTAGAAAGTTACAATTGGATGTTCTATATTTTCCGGTTTATTAAAATTTACTGACAAACATTAGCCATCGCCCTGCGTTCGTTAAGCAAGCGTTTATTGATCATAGATGAATCTGCAATGCGGATTGATTTGATTATAATTATAAAATAAAGAACATGAAAACTTTAGAAAAAAATGTAATCCTGATTACAGGAGCGGGAATGGGTTTAGGATTGGCAACGGCAATGGAAGCTGCTGCTTTAGGGGCAAAGCTGGTGCTGGTTGATTATAATGAAGAGGCCCTGCAAAAAACAAAGTCTGATTTATTAAATGACTATCCTGAGGTTGAAATTTTAACCATTAAAGCTGATGTATCAAAAGAAGAAGAGGTTGAAGCTTATGTAACTGAAACCATTGAAAAATTTGGACAGATAGATGGGTTCTATAATAATGCTGGTATTGAAGGCAAACAAGCACCCATTACAGAATATGATGTTGATGTATTTAAAAAGGTGATCGATATTAATTTACTTGGCGTTTATTACGGCTTACGCTATGTGTTACCACATATGCAGGAAAAAAATTATGGTAGAATTGTTAATGTGGCATCTGTTGGAGGCATTCGTGGCGTAATGAATCAAATGCCTTATGTGGCTAGTAAACATGCAGTTTCTGGTATGACCAAAAACACTGCTTTAGAATATGCAAGGCATGGAATTACCTCAAACGCTATAGCACCGGGAGCCATACTTACCCCAATGGTTGCAGGAGCTTTTAAGCAAATAAATCCTGATGATCCCAAAGCAGCAGAGAAGGAGTATGCACAGGCAAATCCTACTAAAAGGCTTGGATTGCCGGAGGAAGTAGCTAAAGTGGTTTGCTTTTTATTAAGTAAAGATTGCAGCTATTTGAATGGCCAAACTATAGCTATTGATGGTGGGCAATCCAACAGTTATGGGAATGTTTAAATCCTAACGTAAAAGAACGGGGATAAATCATACCGACCTATCCCCGTAATCTAAATTAACGCTCTCATATACATAAACAATCAAAAGGATGATTTAGTATATGTGAGTGAAAATTTTTTTTATTTTTTTTCTGCAGGCTTCTTGCTTGCTGATTTTGGCTTGGTTTCAGTTGAGGCATTTTCTACTTTTTCAACTTTCTTTTTAGCCGGCGTTTTAGTTTTTTTTACTTCGGCTGTTGGCTCATCTGCAGTCTCAACTTTTTTCTTAGCCGGGGCTTTTGTTTTCTTTACCTCTGCAACTGGCTCGGCTGTAGCATTAGCTTTCTTTTTCGCTGGAGCCTTTACTTTTTCAGGTTCAGCAATTTCTTCTACGACTTCAACCTTATTTTTTGCTGCTGTTTTAGATTTTTTTACTTCATCAACAGGTTCTTTAGCTTCTTCTTTTTTAACTTCAGCTGCCTTTGGGGAATCTGCATTTTGTAAATAGTTAGCCAAAATCTGTTTCAAATAAATTTCTGGCTTTGGCATATTTATTATAGATCCAGGTTCTTTATCCTGAGATTGTTTAATATAAGCGGATTTGATTTTACCCCAATCTTTAGAGTACAGTCTGATAAACATTTCAACAAATTGTTCATCTGTATATTTTTTAGGCAACCTACCCAGCACTGCCTGAATTTTTTCTTCTTTTTTATGTAATACCGCCATCGAATTTATTTTCTACAAAGATAGCCTAAAATAATCATTATCAGTTTTTACGTTTTAATTGACCTTTTGATATCTCAAATTTTTAGTCGGTGTGATGATTTAATCTCATCGTTCTTTGGTGTATTATCTTCTGCGTGAGCTTAAGATAACACAATCAATTAGCTTATTTTTTCTTCCAGCCCTCTTTCATTTTTTTGTAGGCCTTTCTGCTAACTTTCGATTTTTTCTTCGAACGGGATTTTCCCTTCTTTTTGCGTGCATTGATATTATTTACCAGGGAGTTTTTTACACCAAGTTTATTCTTCTTAGTGCTGCCTTTTTTCTTTTTATCTTTCTTTTTGCCACCTTTTTTCTTTGTTGTTTTTTTCTTCTTTTCTTTTGCCATGATCTGTATTCGGTTAGTACATCATCATAACCATCAATCTTAAGGAAATGTTCGGAAGTAAACCGGAGAAGTTTATTCAATCAGGTTTTAAACATAGGACCGACATCGGATGAAGTTTAACGATTTTATTCAACATCAGTTCAAAGTCTTGATTATTTGGTTAAAGATTTAGCACCGCATTTAGTGCATAGTCATCCGATGACTATCCGCTTATCTAAACACTGTTTTGATGGCATCTCCAACCTCATGTCCGGCTACGGCTCTAAAATCAAAACCTAACAAATTAGAAATCGTTTGTGCCAGTTGTTTATGGTAAATCGTTGTAGATGTTTTTAATTCTCCGGTTGCAGGTGTGTCTGGTCCCAGAATGGCAAACCAGGTATTTTCAGCACCTTTAACATTTGCGCCATGGTCACGCCATTGATCCATTGGTACATCTCCACGACCATGATCGCAGGTGACAAGTAATGTAGTGTTGTTTTTGTAAAACGGATCTGCCTGTATCATTTCCCATAGGGTTTTAATATAGCCATCTTCCTGTTTGGCCCGGTCGAGATAAAATTTATAATTGCCCGCATGTGCCATGTCATCTGTTTCATCAAAAGCCATATACATGACCCTAGGTTTATACTGTTTGATATATTCCTTACTAAATTCATAAGTAATAAAATCCAATCTGGTAGAATCACCAAGATAATGCGGAACATGATGTTGAAATTCGTTCAGATATTTTAATCGTGCATTTGCATCATTGTTTTTCAAATCTGCATAGCCAGAGTATACTGGCAGACCAGAGCGGCCGGTATTTAGAATTTGTGGAAAACGTTCCCATGATGAAAACGTAATGACTTTACCTTCAAAGCCTTTTTGTTTATTCAGAAATTCAAGCACATTCATATTGGGATTGGCAATGGCATCATTGGTATTCATCCTCACATCAGGGAAACCTGTGAAAATTTCATTGTATCCTGGGTATGAAAAACGATAAGGATTTGATAGCTCCTCTTTATTGCCTAGATCTCGGTTGCCATAAACTTGCCCATCTTTTGCTACGGTATTCCATAAAAAAGGAAAAAGTAGTTTTCTTCGGTCTTCCAGAGTGGCAGTCCAGTATTTTTTTCTCACTTCATCTTTATCTTCAGTGTATTTGGAGTTGATCATAGCAGAATCAGCCCCTCTAAATACTTCCTGCCAGCGCATTCCATCAAGGGTAACAATCAACAGGTTTTTTGTTTTTCTGGCTTGTGCAAAGGAATATGTTGCACTTATGGTTAAGACAATAATTAATATTAACTTTTTCATATGATGGGTTGGGAGGGTAAAGGCAAGGCCAATGGTTGGGCCTTGCCTGAACAGCTATTATTTTAAAATCCACATGATGCCATTGATGTCATCATTGCCATTAAACTGTGCGGTAATGGCTGCCTGATAATTTTTAGCATTTGCGGTGCGTTCTGCCGAAGGATATTTAAATCGTTGGGCAATTCGGTTTCCATTTCCGGTTCCGGGGCCCGTTGTAAAGGTTGGGATTCCTGTACGGCGGTAGGTGAAGTAAGATTCTAAACCAGAATGTCTGAACAAGGCCAGGTATTTCTGTTGCAAAATCTGTGTGATGCCTGTAGTGCCAGCGGTATACTTTACTGTAGCCTGGTTATAATAAGTGTTAAAATCTACCGGGATGATGAAGGTATCATAATTAGATGAGTTGGTTACATCTGTTGATCCCGGGCGGTAAAAATAGGCCGTATAGTTGCCAGTTTCAGGAATGCCATAAGCATTCATCGAGGCTTTTATACCTGCAATATAATAGGTTTCAGCATTTCCGGCTGCCCATCCTCTGTTAATGCCTTCGGCAATGTTAAACATAAGTTCTGCATAACCGATTTGTATACTTGGCTCACCGGTATAAGTAGAATAAAAACGTTTACGGTTGATGAAGGAATATTTTTGCAAACCTGCATTATTGTACATTACACCTAAATCCAGGCCTGCATCTGCACCCACGAAAGAAGCAAAATCTGTAGCGCTTTGCTTCGCATTATCCACTAAATCTCTAGCTGGTTCGGCAGTGGCATAAACCCTAGGGTCTTTTAAACGGGTAAGTAAACTGATATAAGTTGCTGATGAATTTTTTCTGGATCCACTTTGTCCGAAATTATTTGGGTTTTGAGGATAGTAATTATTTGGGGCAACAAAAGTATATTGTAAGTTATCTGTACTACTCGTCATTAAGGGATACTTAGTAGGGTTGCCGATAATACTTGCAAATTGCGTAACCACATTCAAATCAGTATCACCTGTTTTTTTGCTTAACTGAAGCAATAGTCTGATTCTTAATGCATTTACCGTCTTTTGCCATTTGCTTAAGTCATTGTTGAAATAGATATCGTTACTGAGTGTTGCGCCAGCACCGGTACCAAAATTAGCCGGGTTTTTAATTAACTGATCCAGATCGCTGTTGGCGCTTTCCAGCCAGGCCAGCGATTGCTGCATAACCGTTTTTTGCGAATCATACACAGGCTCTAATGCATCCAGTCCCTTTAATGCCTGGGTCATTGGGATATCGCCCATTTCTAAACTCATTTTACTGAAGAAGTAAGCTTTAAAAAATTTACCCAAAGCCTCATAAGGGTTTATGCTGGCACCACCGGTAGCTGCAGCACGTTGCTCCATCTCTACTACGTTTTTAAGTGTAGTGTAATAGTCATCGCCGCCACCTAAATCATAACGGTTATTGCCATAGTAATCATAATTGTTCAGGTAATATTGGCTATAGGTTTCTTTTGAGCCATCTGGCAGGTCTGGTAAATTATTTAATACGCCATTTAACAAAAGGGCTGCAGAAACGGCATTTGGTTTATTGGTGTTTTGAGTTAGCTCTTCAAAGCTTTTTTTACAGCCTGTTACCAAGGTGATGAGCACCAGAGGCAGCAGGAATATATGGGCTGTTTTTTTCATGATCTTTTTTGTGTTATCAAGGTTAGAAAGAAGCGTTTAGGTTAATACCAAAACTGCGGATAGTTGGCGATTGCAAACCAGTTGATGACGTTGCATAATTGTACTGATCAAGATCTACATCCTTAAAGCGTTTATCTTTGTAGAAGTACAATAAATTTCTGCCATAAATGGATAATGAAGCTTTTCTGATAAAGGTTTTTTCCAGTAATTCTTTAGAAAACTCATATCCAAGGGTTACTTCGCGTAGCTTGGTAAATGTTTTACTCATCAGGTTAGCTTCATCTACTCCATAGTATTTACTTACATAATCCTGTACAAAGGCTACTTGGGTATTCGGAGCATATTGTAAGGCAGCATAATTAAGCACGGCGCCCGTGTTAGAATCGTAGTTAATTGAAGTTCCGTTTGCAATTACAACACCTTCTCCAACATAGCTTCCATTATAACCTGTCTTTCCAAAATTAGACCAATCCTGATATCTGGCAGCACCTAAAGCACCTTCTGCGGTTTCTGCATTAGAACCACCACGCATGGTTTTGTTGTGCATATAATCAACAATTACACCACCTACATTACCATCAAACTGTATTCCCAAACTCAGGTTTTTATATTGGAATTTATTGTAAATACTCCAGTTAAATCTACCAATTTCGTTACCCAGAAACTGCGCTGTTGGGTTAACCAGTGGTTTACCTGCCGCATCATTGATAATTTTTCCATCAGGTGTTCTCACAAACGCGCTTCCGTATAATTTATCTGTACGGTCTCCTGCTTTAAAGAATGTGGCATAAATGCTTTGACCTTGAGGAAGCTCTTTGTAAACTTCTTTGTAAGTAGAAATATTGGTTAAGATATTCCAGCTAAAGCCGTCTGCTCTTTTAAAAACATCACCACTTAATGAACCTTCGTATCCTGTTTTCTTAGTTTTAAGTGCATTCAGGTATTCGATGGTGTAACCTGTAGCCGTTGAAATGGCATTTGGTAAAATTCTTGGACCATCAATATACTGGAAAGCTGTTCCGCTAAAGGTTAATCTGTTTTTAAGAAACCTGATGTCAAAACCTTCCTCATAATTTACCCGGGTTGATGTTTTAATCCCATTCTGATATAAATAATCAGAAGCATAACCTGCGGTTTGACTGTTATAAGGTTTGCTGGTAGCGTAAGAAGTATTTAGTGAATAATCCGGGCCATTGTATGGAGAACTATAAGTAGTGCCATAGCCCAATGGATTATTAAAAAGTGAAGCACCAGTGCTACCACCTAAAGCTGTAATTGAACTGAAAGGGGCAGGGCCTATGGTTGTAGAAGTGGCATCAGAACGAATATTAGAATACGATGCCCTTGCTTTTAAAAAGCTGATAAACGCTGGCATTTTAACATAATCGGATATTACGGTTGCCACTGATAAGCTTGGATAATAATAGGTTGTTGGAACCTGAAAAGCAGAAGATTTATCTAAACGGCCTGTGCTTGAAATGGTTGCATATTTGCCTAAGCTTAAATCCAATGAGTAATAGGCACTTAATACGCGCATGCCAGAATTGAAACTGGTAGACTGGATTGGATTTTTAGAGTTACTGAAAGCATAAACTTCAGGAACATTCAGGTAATCGGTTGAAGTCCAGCTGGAATTATAAGACATGTTACGCATGTTTCCACCGATCAAACCAGAAATGTTGATGAATTTTTTAACGGTATAATCGTAATTTAACATTAACTCTGTGTTGTTGTCGAATAAATCGCGTCGATCTTCACGATAATCGCCCTCATTGCCTTCACGTCCGTAAGGGTGAGCAGAAAAAGGCATTTTCTCGGTACGCAGGATATTGTAGGTATCAACCTGCGAGCGTAAGGTGGCATTCAGGTTTGTATTAATTTTGTAATTCGCTAAAAGGTATCCTGTTGTATTGGTTTTATAGTGACCACGGGTCCATTCTTTCACCATAAACCATGGGTTGTGATAACGGGTATACTCTGCAAATTGCTGTTGAATCCCTTCTTTGCCAGGTTGCCAGATGGCTTTAATATCTGGTGCATTAACATCCCAGTCTGCACCTGTCCAAATGGCCAGGTTGTAAATCAAACTGTTTGGTCCGTATTGTACATCTGGAAAATTATCGGTGGTTTGACGGTTGAAGTTAATGTTACCTTCAAATTTCCAGCGTGGGCTTGGGTTAAATGAAGCATACATATTGGCATTGGCAATATCCAGGTATTGCTCAGGAATATAACTGTCCTGGTGTTGTTGCGAAGCAGAAAAGCGGATGGTATGATTTTCGCCGTTGGAGGTTAAGGCGATGTTGTTGTTCGTTTGAACCCCTGTGCGTAAAAAGTTAGTTAAATTATTTGCACCTCGCGCTGTATAGGGAGTTGGCTGACGTACACCATTCACAATAGGACTATCATACTGGGCAATTAGTTGTCCGTTAAAGTATGGCCCCCAAATATCATAATCAGCATCTACACCACCCGGTGCACCACCTTTACCATCAACAAACTGATAAAAAGTATTTTCACCTGCTCCATAAGCATGCTGTACTCTTGGAAAAGCTAAAAAACCTTTGTTAATGACAGTACTGCTATTTACATCAATAGTTAAGCCTTTTTTGTTTTTGTTACCTTTTTTTGTGGTAATCAGAATGGCACCATAAGATGCCCTGTTTCCATAAAGCGCAGCTGCTGCAGGGCCTTTTAATACGGTATAGGTTTCAATATCATCCGGACTTATATTATAGGTATCTGTATTGATCGGAAAACCATCTACTACATATAAAGAGATGGTATTTCCACGAATGGCTACATTCGGTGCCCCCAATAATTCGGCAGAGGGACCTACTGATAATCCGGCTACTTTCCCAATGAGCCCTGTTACCGGATTGGGATCACGGGCTAAGGTAAGGTCATCTCCCTGTACGGTAGAAACGGCGTAGCCAATTTTGCGGTTATCCTTTTTTACACCTAAAGCAGTTACCACTACTTCGTTAAGTGTTTCATTGTTCCCTTTCAAAGTAATGGTAATCGGGTTGATATTTTGATCAATGGTAGCTTCCTGGCTGATGAAGCCTACAAACTGAAACTGGAGTGTTTGCCCGATATTTGCTGATAGGATAAAGCGTCCGTAATTATCAGTGGTTGTTCCGGTTTTAGAACCTTTGATCATTACACTTACACCGGGAAGCGGCTGATTAGCCTCATCATTAACGACGCCGGAAATCTTGGTTTGTGCCAGTAAAATTAGCGGAGAAAGGAAGCACATCACCAGGAGTGCAATCCTTTTTAAATTGGGGTAAAAAGCATCCATAATTGCCAAATAATTTGAGTTAAGATTATTTGGCAATACTAAACTTTGTTTATTATTTGTAAACTAATTTTAGGTTATTTAAACTTTAAAAATATGTTTACTGATTATTAACAGTTTTTAGTTTTGGTAACTAAATCAATACAATTAAATTAAAATGATTTAACATGAAAGCAATAATGCCTATTCGTGATTGCTCAAATGTGCTATAGCAATAGCCTTGAGCTGATTCATGTTGTCTACTGGTATCTCTGTTAATTTAGCTTCATCATCCCAAAAGCGCATGCGGATGGTGATATCAAGATCAGGGTCGGTTTCAAATGCTGCTGCTTCCAAAGCGTTCATGGGTCCGCCCTGAAACCCTAAAGTTACGCGGCTGGCCGGAGAAAGCTTATCAAAATATTCAGGGTATTTATAGGTAAGATAGCGTTTTGCAATCACGTGTCCGTTTACCAGTTTGGCTACACGGGTGGAGAAACCACGTGCCAGCAGGTAATCTGCTCCGATCTGTTCGTGATTCAAATTGCCCATTCCATCCATGCTGCCAACTGCTGAACCAGCTGCACATAAATGTCCAATATCATGAAAGAATGCTGCAAGTATTACTTCATCATCATAGCCTTCTGCAAGAGCAAGGTTTGCTGCCTGAGACATGTGCTCAAGCTGGGAAACGGGTTCTCCAATGTAATCATCATTTCCATGTGCCTCATATAAAGCGAACACTTCATCAACAATAAGTTGCGGACTTAAGGATTTTTCCATTATGTGATCTTAAAAAAATGCAAATAAAAGTAATTCATGTTAGGTCAGAATTAAGTTTTTGTGATCTTCTTGCTAATCTCTAAAATATGCTAAAAGCCTTGCCACGCTAAAATTTATTCTCTAATTTCCGCCTTTAACAAAAATCAGATCAATGGAAGATGATGTACTGATACAGATCAGTAACCGGATTAAAGACAGGCGACGTGAGAAGAACATTACGGTGCAGGAATTGGCCTCCAGGGCGAATGTAAGTAAGGGATTAATTTCGCAAATTGAAAATAGCCGTACCGTACCATCCTTAATTGTACTAATTGATATTATTAAATCTTTAGAGATTGACTTAAATGTATTTTTTAAAGATATTAAATACAATGGCAGGAATTTTCCGCTTCTCATCCGCAGAAAGGAAGATTACGAGCATTTTGAAAAAGAAGATGCTGCGGGTTTTAGTTACCAACGTATATTTACACAATCCATTAAAAAATCTACTGTAGATGTGGTGATTCTCGAACTTGAACCTAATGCGCAAAGGCCACAGATTCAAACTGAAGCCTTTGAGTATAAATTTATTTTAAATGGTGCCATCGACTATTATTTCGGAGATGAGGTATATCACTTAAAGCAAGGTGATTCAATGTTGTTCGATGGCCGCATGCCACATACTCCAACAAATTCAGGAAAGGATAAAGCCAGCATGCTGGTGATTTATTTCTTTGAAGAAAATAGCTAAAATTAAATTTATCTTAACATTAAGGTAGTTTTGTAATAATAAACTAAGTTTAATTTTGCTAAACAAAAGATTTAGCAATGTCCATTAAACTCGTAGTGTTCGATATGGCCGGTACCACGGTCAAAGATGAAAATAAAGTTACGCAAACTTTTAAAAATGCCTTAAAAAAGCATGGTTATGATGTTCCTGACCACATCATTAATCCTTTAATGGGCTATAAAAAAATAGTGGCGATTACTAAAATGCTCCACTTGTATGAAGCTGATGCATTAAAGATTACACCACATCTTATTGATCAGATTCATGAAACCTTTGTAACCCTGATGATTGAATATTATCAGCAGGCTGATTTTTTGGAAGCCTTACCAAATGCAGAGTCTACTCTGTTAGCCTTAAAGAAGGCAGGCATTCAGATTGGTATCAATACTGGCTTTTCAAAAGACATTGCCGAAGTTATTATTAAAAGACTGGAATGGCGGGAGAAAGGTGTGTTTGATTATCTGGTTTGTTCGGATGAAGTAGCCGAAGGGCGGCCTAATCCAGGGATGATTAACCGACTGAGACAGTTGGCCAGTATTTCTGAAGCTGATGAAGTGGCAAAGGTTGGCGATACAGAGGTTGATATCCGTGAAGGACAAAATGCAGGTTGTAAATATGTGATTGCAGTAACCACAGGCGCTTTCACGCGTGCTGAGCTGGAACCCTATCACCCAACACATATTATTGATAACATCGCTGAAGTGCTGAACATCGTTTTATAGATAATGGCTATGGGCTTAGCAATAAAATTAAAGGCAAAAATAGCCAATTGGCCTTATGCCTTAACTGCTGTAATCTCGGCTTTAGCTGCTTTTGGTGCCTACTCCTCTATGTATGCTTTCCGCAAAGCCTTTGCTGCGGGTACTTATTCCGGCCAACAATATCTACATATAGATTATAAAGTTTGGCTGGTTATTTTTCAGATTGTGGGTTACACGTTAAGCAAATTTTATGGCATCCGTTTTATTGCAGAACTTAAAGGGAAGCGTAGGGGAGCAACCATATTTCTGCTTGTGGGCATTTCCTGGCTGGCTTTGCTGGGCTTTGCGCTCGTTCCGGCACCATACAATATGGTGTTTTTATTTATAAACGGTTTCCCGTTGGGTTTAATATGGGGCCTGGTATTTGGCTATCTGGAAGGTCGCCGTTCTACCGAGTTTATGGCTGCTGTATTATCCATTAGCCTTATTTTTGGTTCAGGTTTCGTAAAAACGGTTGGTCAAACGCTCCTACATTCCTACCATGTAAATGAATATATGATGCCGTTTTTAACGGGTGCATTATTTGTAATCCCGATCATGTTTTTTGTTTTGCTGCTTGAACTCATGCCGCCACCTACAGAAAAGGATCAGCTCATGCGCACCGAACGTAAGCCCATGACGGCTTTGGAGAGAAAACAATTTATCAGTCGGTTTTTGCCTGGAATCATCCTGACTTTAGTGATTTATGTATTGCTTACTGTAATGCGTGATGTGCGTGATAACTTTGAAGTAGAAATCTGGAATAGCCTCGGTATTACCGATAAGAATATTTATGCAAAGATAGATAGCCGCATTTCCATCATTGTACTTATTGCAATGAGCTTACTTTTTCTGATCAAAAGAAATTTAAGAGCCTTCAGTATTATCCACTTGTTAATTATCGGTGGGTGCATTTTAATTGGAGTATCTACCCTATTGTTTAGTTATCATATGATTAGCCCTGTGACCTGGATGACTATAGCTGGTTTAGGACTTTACCTGGGCTATGTACCTTATAACGCTATCTTTTTTGAACGTATGATCGCCACATTCCATTATAAAAGTAATGTAGGCTTTGTGATGTATTTGGCCGATTCTCTTGGTTATCTGGCTAGTGTAAGTGTATTAATCGTTAAAGAATTTGGGAAGCCAGATATTAGCTGGGGTAATTTTTTTAGAGAGGGCGTCATATTGGTGGCCGTAATTGGTGGCCTTTGCGGCATCTTATCCTTAATTTATTTTTTCCAGTCTGCACGCAAAGGAAATACTGCTGCGGCAACACCATTAAAATTTTCTACTATATGAATAAACCATCTGCCATTATAATCGGAGCGGGTATTGTGGGTTTGGCAACTGCCCGGGCACTCGCCATAAGGGGATTTAAAGTAACTGTGTTTGAACGTAACGAACGTGCTGTTGGTGCATCAATCCGCAACTTTGGTATGGTGTGGCCAATAGGGCAGCCAACCGGGCCACTTTTTGAACGTGCAATGTTATCTCGCAGTATCTGGAAGCAAATTTGCCAGGAGGCCGATATCTGGCACGATGAGGTAGGTTCCTTGCACATTGCCAATAGCGATGATGAACTTGCGGTGATGACCGAATACGTAGAAATGAATCAGGCTTATCGCAAATGTTCATTACTCACGCCGAAGCAAGCTTTAGCCAAATCAAGCGGTGTAAATCCTGCTGAATTGAAGGGTGCCTTATGGAGTGGAACTGAAATGATTGTAGAAGCCCGCGTGGCCATTGGTAAAATAGCCAGCTACCTGGAAGAAAGGCATGCGGTAGATTTTTACTGGAATACTGCCATCAGTCAGGTAGAAAATTCAACCGTAAAATCCGGTTCACGAAGCTGGCAGGCTGATGAAATTTTCATTTGTAGTGGTGCCGAATTTGAAACCCTATACCCCGAACTTTTTATCAGGCAGGAAATTACCAAATGCAAATTGCAAATGTTACGCATCATTAGTCAGCCCAACGGTTGGCGGATTGGACCTGCGCTTTGCGGAAGTTTAAGTATGATTCATTATCCTGGCTTTCATGCCACACCATCTCTATCTGACTTGCGTAAACGTTATGAAGAAGAATATGCCGAATATCTGAAATGGGGAATCCACGTGATGGCTGCTCAAAACCATACCGGAGAAATTACCATAGGCGATTCACATGAGTATGGATTGGTTCACGATCCTTTCGACAAAGATTTCATCAACCAGATGATTATCAAATACCTTAAAACTTTTACCGATTTTAAAGATACTAGTATTATCCAAACCTGGAATGGCATTTACCCTAAAATGAAAAACGGAGAAACAGAACTTATCCTCCAACCAGAAACAGGGGTTACCATCATTAATGGTTTAGGTGGTAATGGCATGACCTTATCTTTTGGATTGTGTGAACAGGTTATTAGTGAAAGATTTGGTTAGCAACAAACTAAAAAGATGCCTTTTTAGTTTGATTACGCTTATTTCTATAAATTGCCTAACCAGGTAAATAGAATAAATCTATAAAATTAGCTATACATTCAAATCTTAATTTTACTTACATTTTTTGTAAATATTTTGTTATTTCCAAATAAGTTCGTAAATATGTGTAACAAATCTATTTGTAACTCAAATTAAACGCTCACACTCCATGCAACACGCTCACTCTTCACCAGCTCCAAAAATGCATTCAAGTTACTTTTATCTTGTTGTTACGTAAGATTCTGTTTGTTGGTTATTTGTTATTTGATTTTCGTTATGGATCATAACCGATTAATCTTGATATACAATCGATTTATACTTTAATAATAAGCTGCTTTTCGTTTAGGTTTATTGCTTTCAGATAAAATAAGATCTTCTAGTTTATATAGTTATCTATTTTTTTTTATTTCTAATTTAACTCAATCAATTGTGAAAAATTTACTATCAATTATCCTTCCGGTGCTTGAAGGAATGGAAGAATCGCCACTCAAGCACCAACTCTTAGCGTACTTTCCGCAACAGGCAGAACACTTTGCTACAGTAGAAAAAAGTTTTACCAAGCTAACGGCAATCCCTCACGACAGAGATCAGCTTAAGCCCTTTTTTCATAGCTGGAGCCAAACCAATAATAGCGCTGTTACTGTTGCCGGATTAAGTAATCGCATGACAATGCTGATCCATAAAAATACATTCGTGCCGGATGAAGCCGAACTGTTCAGATCGGTAGCAAACCTGAATAGAATCGTTGATGAAGATTTGGCTGTTGTGGGAAGAGTATTGCATTCTGATCTCTTTTATACCATGGCGACTAATACTTGTGGTGATGATGGTTGGTTGTTAAGACAATACCTTGATCCAAGCGCCCGGGCCTTTAAATATTGGAAAGACCAAAATTCATTGCGCAACAAAGATCTGTTAATTGGTCTTTTAACTACATTGGTGCATGAAATTTATACACACGGCGAAGTGGAATTTATCCTGCCTAAGTTTACACGCTGGCTGGAAGATGACTATGGTTTTGATAAAGATACCTTAAAACATACTTTGGCATGGATTACCGTACATTGCGGTCCAACAGAAAAAAACCATTTCTTTTATGCCGTTAATGCCATCAATCACTATGTAAAAGCCATGAATGTAAACCTGGCTGATTACGACCTTAGTGAAATTGTTGCTGATTATTTAAGTAAAAAAGCATCGGTAATGGAAGTAATTAGTGCTGGTTTGGATCCGGTTATGGCTGAAGAATTCCAATAACGATGACGGGTGAGCTTATAGAAGCACATCCCATCTGTAGTAAGGATGTGCTGAATGAATTGCTATTGAAATATCTGGGCGAAATCCCCTGCAACGGTGCAGATTCTTTTTCGCCGGTACCTGTTGTGGTGGAACGGAAGGAAATCGCCAGAATGGAAAAGTTATGCCAAGTGTTAAACAAAGCATTAGCCAGTGTTGTAAATGCCTATTTTAATGATGAAAGCATCCGTTCCATTTATAACTTCGATGAAGATTTAAACCGCATATTAGGCATGGCACAAGCACAACCTTATGAGGTGGGCATGTATCGGCCTGATTTTTTACAGGCGGAAGATGGCGGAATCAAAATTTGTGAAATAGGGGCCAGGTATCCCATTAACGGATGGATGATCAGCTATTACCTGAATGTGATTACTAAGGAGAATGAAACAATAGCTTCACCGTCATTGGAAGCTGTTCCTGCTCAACAAGATTTCATTGAAACTATTTTCAATCGTTTTAATAGTAGTGAGCCTATTGTATTGGTACATGAAAAAGAAAAAGGTACCGAGGTCTTTTACTTATTAAATGAGTTTGGTAAGCGGGGTTTGGATTATGTTTCTGCAAGTCCGGCGCAATTCACTCATCAAAATGGTGAAGTCATGTTAAACGGTAAGCCTGTGAGTCATTTTATTCTGGAAATGGATCGGGAAGAACTACGCAATTTTGATCCTGAAGTATTGAAGCTGATCATCTGCAAAGGGAACTACTTTAATGATGTGCGCACCCTGATTCTGGTTCATGACAAACGCATACTGGCTGTTTTGTACAATGAGGAAATCATGAGAAACTATCTTTCTGAAGAGGAATACTCTTTTTTACGATCTTTTCTGATTCCAACTTATGCCTTGCATACTTCAGAAAGACGAGTAGAAGTAAGTCACTCGCCATTAAACTGGGTGTTAAAACGCAATAGTGGTGGCCGTGGGATTGATATGTATGTCAAAAGTGATTGTGAGGCTTCCTTATGGATTGATATTATTACGAAACAATGGGCGGAATATATGGTGCAGCAATATGTACCACAACGCTGGTTTAAGCATGACAATGGCTTGGAAGGTTCACTAATTAATCTGGTAGGCATGTTATTGTGCTATAATGATCAATCTTATGGTCCGGGATTATTCCGTGGATCGGCAGAGCATGTAGTTAACGTTCACCAGGGGAGGGGGGTAATTTTTCCAGCCATGATGTCTGAATCGTAACATGACGCATACCGTTATCATCCCCTTATTTAATAAAGCAAGTTATATTGCTCAAACGCTTCATTCACTCCTCCGTCAGCACAAAATGCCGGAGGAGTTGATTATTGTTGACGATGCCAGTACGGATCACAGCCTTTCCATTACTCATGAATTTTTGCGTAATCATGCAGCTGAATTTGGACATTGCAGGATACAAGTGATTGAACTGAGTGAAAATAAAGGTCCGGGCAATGCACGTAACATTGGTTTCGCTGCCAGCAGTTGTGAGCTAATTAGCTTTCTTGATGCAGATGATGAATATCACCCGAGCTTGCTTGAAATTGCTGCCGAGGCATTCAGCAATCACGATCTTGATTTTATGGTGCTCGATATTACTTTTATGCCCTGCCGGGAAGTATATCCAGATCTGAAATCCTTGAAAAAATACCTTGAACCCATTGTTGCTGATCTTTACCTGATTAAAAACCCTTTAAGTGCCGTGAGTTCGCCACATTTTATTATGGGGGTGGGGAGTAATGTCATTACCAGAAGAAAATGGATTATCGGTCACGAATATATTGCTGAAGCACAACTAAACGAAGGTATTGATTTCTGGTATAGGGTGCTTAAAGGAATTATGAATGACGTGCCTGGAAAAATTGCACTTCAAACCGGTGGTTATCTTTATGTTAATGAAGTACCTGGTAGTTTATCTAGAAAAAACTATACCCATTTCAAACAGATCGAATTGCCACCTGTAATTTCAAGGTATATCAAGAGTAACGATATGCATGATCGTTTACTGATGGGGATGATTGGTGAACGCTGGTACAAACATGCCTTACAAAATTTGACCTCTAATCATCAAAAATTACACTTCATGTGGCATCATCGCCGGTTTTTGACAACTTATCTGGGTTATCTGCTCCTTAAAATGAATGTTAGGTCATGATCGATACGCTTCTTCAACAGTACTATCAGATTGTCCGGCAGTCGGAACTTTTCAAATTCTTCTATCAGGATTATGAAGATTATAAAAATGCGCCGCTTATGGGCAAAAAAGAATTAATCAGTCAGTTAAATGATCACTTTGATTTGCATCGCGAGAAAAGTGGTGTTTATTTAGTGCGTTCTGGAGGGTCTACCCAAAAGCCGCTGGTTTTTCCAGTAGATATTGCCGAAAACCTGGAGCAACGAGCCGTATTGTCTGTCGCGTTAAAACAGGCCGGAGTATTCACCCCGAAAACCATTGCGCTGAACATGTTTGGCTACATGGATATGTATCGCACTGCTGCAATTATGGATGACCTTCTGGAAAGATGTAGTGCAACTACTTTGGTGGCCAGCGCCAGCTTACCTTATGAAGATGCCTATCATATGGCTCAAAATTTTAAACCTAATTTATTATTGGGTACGCCTTCCAAGTTATATCTGTTTGCATTATATCTTAAGAAAAATAAACTTAGTTTATCTATAGAAAATCTTTTGTTTGGAGGTGAATTTTTACCAGTATCGCACATTGATGTATTTGAGAAAATATTTGGGACCCAGCAAATTTATTCGCTGTATGGCTCAGCAGAAACAGGGATATGGGCTTGGTGTGACTACAGTCAGTCTCCTTCTTTATTCAGGGTGATTGATGGTTTGGTTGTTGAAGTAAATATGCCTGATAACGATGGCTATGGCAGTCTTTTAGTGAGCAATTTATTCCGTAAGCGTTTTCCTGTTTTTAGGTACAACACTGGTGATGTGGGTAGGTGGGTTAAAATCGACGGAATACCTTATCTTGAATTAAAGGGGAGGGAAAAGAAATCTTTCATGTTTAATGAGTGCAACTATGAGCTGGATGATTTTAGTATTATTTTAGCAGATGTAGAAAGGTTTCAAATCCAAATCATGCCATATGAAGGGCATACCATATTGAAGTTTTTGTTAATTACCGATTTAACAAATATGGAAAAGGAAGAATACGTTGAACTAAAGCTCCAAAAACTCTATGAAATATTTGGTTATGAAGTGAAAAATTTAGCGGTTTTAGCTGGTGCCGATCTCCAACTTTATACTAACGAAACTACGGGTAAAACACCGGTAATTGTTGATCATCGGGTTTAATTTTTATTAAAATAGTCAGACTATTTTAATATTGTGCTATGATTAAATATTCTAATTAATATAGGAAACATTAAATTAGATAGTAAGTTTCTGGCTATTTATCAAAACTTAAAAAAATACATTTACCAGGTTATAATATTAAACTAAACATGCATTAAAATGCAACTATCCTTCCTTAGGACTGCACTAGGACTCCAATAGGCTCCACGCTGAACTACACCCAAATATGCGTTAAAATGATGGTGATTGAAATGAATGTGTTGATCTTAATTTCTTGAAAGACCACTAAATGATTTGATGCATAGCTTTAGTAATTTCATTTTTTCTATGGCTACTGTTCAGGTCAATTCCACAAAAAGTGAAACCATTATTTTAAACATGTAAAACAAGCTGATATATTCCGGCAACCAATATTGCGAGTGACAGACTGTCGACCGATTACATTTTGTTCTATTCAGTTAATCCATAAAATGCCGAAACATGCTTTTTGTCGATATTTTATCAGTATTAGTTTTTGGCTAACAAGTAGCTATCTGACGAGTTTTCTCTCCATTCCGCAACAAAAGCATTAACTTGGAAAAGTCGAGGTTTTTTTGTTTTATTATTATCGTTCATCGAGAATTCCGCTTTTAACGGCATATACTGCCAGGCTCACTGCATTGGACATACCTGATTTTTCCAATAAATTTTTGCGATGACCCTCCACAGTTTTTACACTGATGAATAATTTCTGTGCAATTTCTACCGTAGTTAAGCCATTACAAATGAGCGTCAATACTTCAAGCTCTCTTTTGGTAAGTGGGCTCTCACCATGCTTTGAAGTCGACCTTCTGCTATAATTATCTTTAACGCCGTTTAACATGGCAGCGGCAACAGCATCGGTAAAATAGAATCCATTTGCGTGCACTGTTTCAATGGCTTTATATAATATTTCTTCATCTATATCTTTAGGTAAATAACTCCGTGCACCGGCTTTCATCATATAAAAAATAAAATTATCAGCGGTATGCATGGATATGGCAATTATTTTTGCATCCGGAAATTTTTCTATAATTAGTTTACATCCGTCTATTCCGTCTGTTCCAGGCATTTCAATATCCATCAGGATAATATCGGGCACTTGCAGTTCCAATTCTCTTACTAATTGCTGATAATTACCTACTTCAAAAATAGGATAGAAGTGTTTAATCTTTCCTAAAATTTGCATTAGTCCATGTCTAAACAGTTTGTGATCATCAACTATACCTATTTTAATTCGGTTTGAAGGTAGGTTGCTTAGCCTATTTTTGATCTTTTCCATCGTTTAAAGGGATATGTATTTCAATTAATGTACCGGCATTTTTTTTGGAGGTTATTTTTAAAGTAGCTTGCATTGCTGCTACCCGTGTTTGGATACTCTTAATACCTATCCCCGTCTGTATCAAATCTTCTATTATATCAGCGTCAAAACCACAGCCATCATCTTTAACGGTAGCTAATATACAATCAGTGGTTTGATTCAATATGATTAACAGGTTTTTTGCATCTGCATGATTGATGACATTGTTGATTAACTCCTGCATAATACGATAGATGGCTAGTTCATATTCATAGTTAAGCTCAAATTTTGCGTCTATCATCATGTCAATCTTTAAGGTATTGCTGACAGATAATACCTTTACCTGGTGATGTAACGCATCAGCTAATCCGAATTTTGCCAATACAGACGGGAACAGGTTGTTCGCAATCGTTCTTACATCACTTATCGTATTGCTCAATCCATTTTTAATACCCGAAATCAACTGATTGCTTTCAACATCGGTGTATGGAAGCTGATTTACGAGCATTTTAATAGCTGAAAGAGCGGATCCTATTTCGTCGTGCATATCTTGCCCTATCCTTACCCGTTCTTTTTCCTGAATACTAATGCTGAAACTAAGTAATTGTCTTTGGTAGTCATCCTTCACTTTTTGTAAACGCCTTTGCTCTTTAAGTAGCCGTTTTTGATATACAATGAAAAAAGTAATGATCGCAATAGCTAGCAGTAGCATGACCAAAACACTTCCAAATATCAGATGTTGTAATTCAGTTTCTTTGGGATCAGACACACCGTTAAAGTATAAAAAATGTATAAAAGTATATTAAATATGGAATGGGTAAACCAGATGAGATTAAAGAATTGCAGTGATAACATTTGAATATAATTACTGAAAATGAAGATCACTGAATTGGCCGAGAAATAAATAAAAAGACCGGTGGATAACCAAAACATAGGTTGACGTTCCAACTGTGTATCTATAAGTGAGTTCAGGTTTTTATAGTAATAACATAGCACTAGCAACAATATCAGCACGCCTTCAATAAAATGAGGAATAGCACTCAGGTCGTCTTTGGGCGCCATCAACCAGTCAGCAATTACATAAGTGATAAACAATAGTGTTACAGTAGGTATGAAACGTCCAATTGCCATGTTTTTAAACTCGGATTTATAAATCCTGGCCAGCAGTGTAAATTCAATCAGTATAAAAATTGGCCACAAAAAATGATTGCTGATTTCCAAAAAGTATAAAACATGGCTAATGACTTCTACTAAGAAATCAAAAAAAATTAATAATGCCAGAGACCGCCATGCCTGTTCCATTTTTTTAAATCGCATAACAGCGAATAAAAAGGGTACGATTACCACAACAGAGGAATAGATTAAAAAGGTTTGAGAAGCACCATTCATAAAAATGCATCATTGGATCTTTATTCAAAATTTTATTCCAGCAGTTGCTTTGTACGTAGATTACCAGAATATTTAAGTATCCCGAGATTAAAATGCACCGTGGGTAGGTGGTGTTGGAAGAGAAAGATCGTAAAAGGAGTTTACCTCTTCATCCTCATCTCCTGTTCTACCCTTTGTGATGAGTTGAACGCCGGCTAAAACCAGGCCGAAGGTACGGTTCCAGGTTCGCTGTGTATGGAGGTGATCAGCAACATGTTTATGTATGACCGGCAATATAACCACATCATAACATTCTTTGCGCGTTCCTGGTGGGAACAACGAATACATAAAGTCCGACATGATGTAGTTATACCCGGTAAGGTATCCATAGTTTGTCAGAAACATCTTGCTTAACAATGCTGGTATTTTTATATTATCACATACCGCTTTCCATTCGCTTATCCATTCCTGTGCGAGTCGGCTCGAAATAAAGTTTCCTATACCTTCTAAGGGCTTGCTGTTAGCCACAGTAATGGTGTCATGATACTGTGGCTTACCGATATGATAAGCCGAACACTTTTGCCCCAGGTGATCAGTAGCATATAGTATGATCGTAAAAGTGGGTAACTTGATTTTGTAAGGATGATAGTCATGAACGATCGCAAATCTTGCATGAATGTGCTTAACCCCAACACTAGACAATAAACTTTGTATGGTGGCATCGTTAAAGTAAACCTGTACCAATATCTGTTCAACAATACTATGCTCATCAGTAAAAACTTTCCATGACATTTCAGTACCTGAGACCTGTTTGGTCCAATTGAGCGTATATTCGAGAAACTGGAGCTCTGAAATAGTATAAAAATCTTCTAAGCCCGCAGTATTGGACTGGTAATGGTGATTGTTCATTATGTAAATAATAAAAACAGGTAAATGAAAATTTATTTTTATGTGATAATCGTTTTTATGGGAATGGCTGCAGGCATTGTTACGTTAAATCATACTCCTCCAATAATTATCGAAAATACAAATTTGTCGTTGCATAAGCGTCTTCATATATAGATAAATATGCTGTGCAATAACGAATCAAGGTATTGTCTCCTAAATTTTACAGAAACAATTCTGAAACGGCTACCAAGGGTTTGCCCTTGGTAGTGAAGGTTTAACCCTCATTTACAAAAACACATGTTTACGCTCTTTATAAGGGTTTAATGATAACCTTTCTTTGATATAGAATATCAGTTATATCAATTCATTAACAGCACTCATGAATTTAAATCCTGCGCCACGCTCAAAACGTCTTTCTCCGATTGCTTCTATGGCTACGATAATGGTACAAACGCAACAGGAGTTTATCGATTCGATAAAAAACTGTATGAAATCAAATTATCAGGATGTAAATTTCTGCGTAGCTGAACTCGCCAGGTTAATGAATACGACCGTACAACAGTTAACCCGAAAGGTATTTGAATTTACCGGGCATACACCCGCTAAACTTATACTTCATTACCGCTTGGGTATGGCCTGCTATTTACTATCAAAAAGCAATGAACAAATTAAAAGTATTGCATGGCTGACAGGTTTTCAATCCCAGACCAACTTTTGCAGAAGTTTTATAAAATTATACAAAATAAGCCCGTCTACATACCGGGAAAGCCAAGATGTTCACCAGCATTCAGCAACCTGTTGGAAAATACCTATAAATATGTTCGAAGCTAAAATTTTATTAAACCAGGCCATGCAGCATCAATGGCTGCAAAGGCTCCTTGACTATGCTTTAGCAGAAAATTTTCATCATGCAGAATCGATTCCTCAGCTTGCAAAGTTATTAAATATCACCCCTTCAACTTTAAACCGTAAGTTAAAAACGTTGTATCTCATCACACCGGCCAGGTTTGTACGGGATTTAAGGTTACAGTACGCTTCTGAATTACTTGGCAGTTCGGAAACGATTACAGCGGTTGCAGTAACCGCCGGTTTTTTCGATCATTCGCATTTTTGCCGTTGTTTTAAAACTGTTTTTGGAACATTCCCATCATCATTTAAGCAGACAAATATGGATGAAATGCCAGTGTCATGGCTGAGAGAAAAGTTGACAGATAAAATTGTTAAATGATTGCCTTTTTTATACAAGTCAAGTATATTTATAGTGATTATATTTGTAATAAATAATAAGACATGGATTCTTTACAGATCGTATTTCAAAGCATGGCCGTATCTATGGGGATCGCCATGCACAATGCCAGCACCAATCAGCGAAGCGGACAACTTATCGCCACGGCCTGCCTGTCTGTTTGCTGCAAACAAATACTGGAAAGCCCAGGGAAAAGCTGATTTTCATTATTAAAGCTTTAGCTGGCTTAATCATCACCTGGTAAACGGATAGCACAATTAAAATAAATTATTATGCCTAATACAAGTTTAACAACATCAGACGGTAGCATTACCCCGCAAATTATGCAAGACGAAGGGACAGTTAAGGCCTTTCAATCAATTGCTCAATCTACAGCACTCGCTGTACAGGATGCGGTTGATAATCTCAGAAACGTTAATACCATCAGTTCTACCGCCATTGGTGTTGCCATGGCGCAAATGCTGGCAGTGCCGGCTGATGCTGTACAATATACACCGATTGTAACTGCTGCCCAGGCTTTGGCCACTACTGCAGCTGCCAACTTTCTGGTGGTGGGGCAAAACGCTGCAACAATACTGAACGGCTTTCCATCAAAATAAATTCTTTAACCAAATTTAAGATCAGATGATTTATCTCAACGGACAACTACTCCATTCTATTGGCGGGCTAAGCACTAAATCGCAAGCGGTACTTTCTATGATCACCGGAGGGCAGAAGTGGTTAAGCTTATGCATGGCTGATACAAACCTTACCAACATCAACGCTGCCAGCGAAAATCAGCTGCTTAAAATGATACAAAACGGCTTAACAGGCGATAGCTATATCCGTTTCAATACATTCAGGGCGGCTATTAATAAAATACTGTCTTTACCTGAACCGGATATTGCCCAAATGTCTGATATTCAGTGTAGTGCAAATGATAATGAGTCTAACCTGGCGGCATTGCTACAGCAAAATAACATGCTCAGTTATGGAGATATGGCTAAAACGGCCGATATAATTGCCCAGCTCGTTCAAAAGCGGCCGGATCTTTTTCAGGTTATCTCCTTCGAAGAAATGCTGATACTCACTGATTTTGTTACGACACAAGCCGATGTCAGCCCTGAATTGCAGGCACAATCGGCTGCATTTGCAAACACAAACGCGGCAACTGTATCTGATTTTGTTAACCTGTCGCTTTTCTTTCAGCATGCACAACAAAACTTGTTGGGCGACAACCTGATCCCTCAAACTCAAAACAGCGAAATACAGGCCCTTTATGCGCAGCTTGAAGCAGCGGTGCAGCCCTATTTATTCACACCTTCAGCAGATATGACAGCCGAGGGCGGAAACCTGGCGCAATCCGTTCAGGAGTTGGCAAGGGCAAATAATTTTGTTGGTTATACTACGGCCAGTTCTGCAATGCTTAACCTGATAAAAAATATTGCCTTTAACGACCTCGCTGCAGGTGGCTTGACCATGACGATCAACAATTACCTGGCTGCCGTGAAGAACCTCATCAGCTTTACGCCGGTAACGGCCAATAACTTATCTCAGGATGGTGCCACTGCTTCATTCAAATTTCAATCCGGCCAGGGCATTGCAGATGTTGGCGTTGATCGAGAAGGTACTGTGTACCTGCTGCCAGATACCAAGATTACTCACCTAAATTAAATATTAAATGATGGCAAATGATTATATTCTTTCTTCGGTAACAGATGTGCAGCAACTGCTCAAGGGTAACGCTGACTCGCAATCAATAGCGATGTTGAATAATGTAATGGCAGAAACCATAGGCATGGCCATGCATAACGCGGTCACCGCACAGCATAATGCGCAAATGCTTAATTCGGCAACCACTACATCTACCTGCGCACGTATACTATCTGTGATGGGGGCGAAACCTCCTGCACCTGCACCACCGCCTGCACCAGGCCCGTCAGCTGCCAGCACTGGTGGAGAAACATCAACGTCTCCTCCGGCTACTGTGCCAACTCCTGCAGCGGGCACTGATCCGTCAACATCACCGCAAGCAACGCCCGGGGCGCTGACAACGGGAGCAACAACAAACGCATCAACAGCATCCGAAAGTGGAACACCTGCTGATCCTAACCATACCAGCAATTAAGATTTTAAGATAAGCTTAACCCCAAAATGGCAGAAACAGTAAATAGTCAGGTAACCGATTCCATCACCGAATCAAGCCTTGAGGTTATTGGCAGTGCGCCGTCTATTGCTATCGGCAATTTTTATCAGGCAACAGCACAGGCTTTGGCCAATGCGGCTCATAATGCAACGGTAGCACAGCAGCAGGCCAATATTCTGGGGCAGGCGGTAACTGCCCAGGGTGTGGCACTTATATATTCCATCAAAATTTAATCATTAATAACAATAAAAAACAACAATTATGGCTTTTCCAACAGCAGTAAACAGTCAGATCACCGATTCGGTGACCCAGGCAAACACACAGTTATTAGGCGTTGCTCCGGCGAGCGCAATGGCCAATCTTTTTCAGGCAACCGCACAGGCACTGGCAAACGCAGCGCATAATGCCACAACCAGTCAGCAGCAAAGTAATATTACGGCGCAGGCGGCAACCACCATGGGTGTAACTACTTTGTATTCAATAGACACCGCTTCTGATGCGGTAGGTACGAAACAGATATTCGCTTAAAAATAATCAACCATAAATTCACACTTAAATTCAAACAAAAATGGCTTTTCCAACAGCAGTAAACGACCAGATCACCGACTCGGTATCGCAAGTTAACACCAAGGTTTTGGGTGATTCGCCGGCAATGGCAATGGGTAACCTTTTTATGGCTACCTCGCAGGCATTATCCAATGCGGCACACAATGCCACCAGCAGTCAGCAGCAAACCAACATTACGGCACAGGCGGCCACCACATCGGGCATTACCACCCTGTATTCGATAGATACTTCATCGGATGCGGTAGGTACCCGTAAAATTTATCAATAATCCAGTCTTTAACCTTAAAACTAAACCGTTATGGCTTTTCCAACAGCAGTAAACAGTCAAATCACCGATTCGGTATCCGAAGTCAACACCAAGGTACTGGGCGATGCGCCGGCCATGGCAATGGGCAATCTCTTTATGGCTACCTCACAGGCATTATCCAATGCGGCGCATAATGCTACCAGCAGTCAGCAGCAAACGAACATGACCTCGCAGGCCTCTACCACCTCGGCAGTAACCACCCTTTATTCGATCGATACTTCATCAGATGCCGTGGGCACCCATATGATTTATCAATAATTTAACCTTAAATCTAAACAGTTATGGCTTTTCCAACAGCAGTAAACAGTCAGATCACCGATTCGGTGACCCAGGCCAACACCAAAGTATTGGGTGATGCGGCAGCTATCGCGATGGGCAATTTTTTCCAGGCTACCTCGCAGGCTTTGGCCAATGCGGCACACAATGCCACCAGCAGTCAGCAGCAAAGTAATATTACGGCGCAAGCGGCAACCACCATGGGCGTAACCACCCTGTATTCTATCGACACCGCTTCTGATGCCGTGGGTACCAAAAAAATCTATGCTCCGGGTAAAGTACTTGGGCAATAAAACCAAAACGAATTAATTATTTAAAACAACTTTATCATGGCTTTTCCAACTTCAGTAAACGATCAGATCACCGACTCTGTAACCCAGGCAAACACCAAAGTATTGGGTGATGCTCCGGCCATTGCAATGGGCAATTTATACCAGGCCACCGCACAGGCATTGGCCAATGCGGCGCACAATGCCACCAGCAGCCAGCAACAGAGTAATATTACCGCACAGGCAGCTACTACTATGGGTGTAACCATGTTGTATTCAATCGATACGGCATCTGATGCCGTGGGTACCAAACAAATTTTCGGCTCTTAAGCCGTCTTTACACCGGATCCAAAAGGAACGGAAATGGTTAAAGGGGGCGGCACCATAAACAGGTGCTGTCCTCATTCCAATCACTTAAAAAACATTACTATGCAAGAGCAAAGCGATTCTCCTAATATAGGGGGCACACCAGTTGTGCCCGATAATCAGCCAGCCGCGGCACCATCAATGTCGCCTCATCAGGTCATGCAGCAACAAATCAGCGATCTTAAATCGCAGATTGCCACCATTCAACAACAGGCTATACAAGCGATGCAATCGCAGGTTGATAGTAGTTTCCAGGCACTGGCCGCAAGTAGTTTGCAAATGGTTAATGACCAGGCACAGCCTCAAGCCGCAGCAGCTGTTACACCGGTGGCACCACCCGTAATCAACCCTATTCAGCAAGCCATAAATACTGTAAACACCAATGTTGATGCGGCCATGCTGGCTGCCCAGCAAAGTGTACAAAATGCCGAAAGTATTATAAACAATCCAGCGCAGCAAAACGCCGGAAACTAATTCAAAAAGTTATGGAAATAGATTATCAAACTTTCGAGTCAGCACTTAAAAACTGGTGCGAATTACGCTATAATGAATTTAAATACTACTGGCCACTCAACGGCGGCTGGGAAGGCTGGGTTCAGGTTGATTTTGCCGCGTATTTACAACACAATGCACCTCAAGTAACGCTTTATCGTGAAAAGAAAATTTATACGGACCCGAAAAAAAGAGTTGATTGGCTGGTTAACGGAGATGCGCCAAACCCTCGAAAAAGAATAGCTGTTGAGATTAAATGCTTATCAGGCGGCATATTAAATGTTAAAAGCCCAGGTACTGAATTGAAAAAGTTTATAGCGGGGATTCAGAAAGACCAACGTAAATTAAAGCAGGAGAATATATCGATGGATAACCGAGGATGTCAAACGGTTGTCATTGCAATTAATTTCGCGCCCGAAGTTCAATCGTCACTTGAGGCTGCTGGTTTAAATTGTGTTACAACTGCAGGGGATGGAGAAGTACAGCTATGGGCACAGTACATATACACCCAGATGGAAGTAGGACCATCATTTGGAGCGTCTACATCACTTGGTCCATTTGCCCCTAATCCTTTGAGCACATCATCATCAATGTTTTCGACTTAATTATCCTTAACCTTAAACTAAAACTTATGACAGCAGATGAATTATTTATTTTTTTTAAATCAAAAGCACCGCAAATCGTTAACGCAATTAGCACCGGGGCGGGTTGGGAAATTTGGCTTCAAGTAGAATTAATTCTTGCAGTAAGAGCGGCAGGGCAGGGATACAGCGGTGCCCGTGAATTACCTTACCCTTCGCCATGGGATAGATCCCGTCTTGATATAACCATCGGCCATAATCAGGAATATTATGCTATTGAGATGAAAGTGGAGAGTGCAACCAAAACTAAGCCCTTTATGGATCGCATCTTAAAAGATGTGGCTAAAATAGCCTATTATGAGGTAAAAGGAAGCGACGTGAAATTGTCAAAATATGTAGTCGGCATAGGCTTTAGTATAGCGGCTAAAGCCCAAATGAAAGTATATTCGGAAGAGCATCCCGGCAAAGCAGGCTATTATCAAGATAGCGGGCTTGGAATTCTTCTGATCGTCGTTTCTTAAGCCCATTCATCAGCGCCAAATTAGACAAAAAATTATACCATTGAAGATCTGGAGTACAATCAGATGATCGAGGATGTAAGACAAGCAGATTAATCCCTTCACTTTTTAATAAATTTATCAATCATTATGATGAGCCCGATTTGTTTCCTGCTAAATGCAACCGTTTACCCGGTGCTTGTTCCGGTCGGTTTTATGGTGCTAACCTTAATCATCTTTATCTGTTTAGCTGCATGGACATCGCTGCTGCGGGAAGAGATCAGTAATCACCAGGAATTTCACAATAAGCGGCAACAGGAGGAACTTAAACTGAGCAAACCAGTAAGCCCGGCATCTCCTTTCAGCCTGTCCAAAGTGCAGCTGGGTGTATGGACAATGGTGATATCATCCTCTTATCTTTACCTGGCACTGTTTAAAGGTGCTTGTGCAGATACCGAAATTAACCAAACGGCACTGGTGCTTTTAGGCATTTTCTCGGGCACTGCGGTGAGCTCAAAGATTATTGATAAACGTGAAATAAAAGACCAGCGGCCCAGGCACCAGAATACCCCTTCGAGGGGCTTCTTTGCCGATATCTTGTCAGATGATCTAGGCATCAGCATTCACCGGTTTCAGCATGTGGTATGGACCCTTGTTGGCATCATTGCATACCTGTATCAAATGGGGGAAATTAAAACAAGTTGCGTCATGCCCGAATTGAGTAATACACTGCTTGCACTCATGGGCATCAGTAGTGCCACCTTTGTAGCCATCCAGTCAAAAGAAAATGATCCCGGGGCGGCAACAAAAACCCTTGTTGCCGATCAGCCAACTGTGCCGGCGCCAGCATCTCCAATTCATCCATATCAGCCTCCCCCGGCTTCGCAAGCCCCTCCCCAACAGGCTTATGCCAATAGCGGCGGCAATGCATTTTATGGATAGCTGTTGCAACCTGTTAAAACTTAATATATTATTCATCTAAATCTTATCTTATGCAAACACTTTCAATCGGCTCATCAGGAAGCGAGGTTTTTATGCTACAGAGAGCACTCTCGTTTCTCCATTATTCACTCTCTATCGATGGCAACTTTGGCCCGGGTACGCAGGCCGCCGTTACACAATTTCAACAGGACCATCAGTTGAGTGCCGACGGCATTGCCGGGCCGGCAACCTGGGCCATGCTGGATGAGCTGGTGCCGCAAGGCATGGATATCAGCCATTTTACAGGCAACATCAACTGGAGCCAGTTATCGCCGCATATCCAGTTTATTTATTGCAAAGCTAGTCAGGGTGCAGGCTTTAAAGACCCTACACTGGCGCAATATATGGCAACCATCAGGCAGCAGGGACTGATATTTGGCGGCTATCATTTTTTAACCTTTCAGGATTCTGCCGCCACACAGATGCAGAATTTTTTATCCTGCGGCATTGATTTTACTGTCACGGGTACTTTACCGCCGGTGCTGGATATCGAATGGCAGGTCGGATCTAATGATGCGCAGAGCCAGGCCATGAACCAGTACATCCTGAACAATAAGAACGCCTGCGTGCAGCTGATTCAGGACTGCCTCAGCCAACTTTCATCTGCAACTGGTCGCACACCGATGATCTATACCGCAAAATCGTTCTGGTCTGAATATTTTAACGGCGTTTCTTTTCCAAATTACCCGTTATGGGTGCCATCTTATCAATCAAACCCGCCGGGATTATTTGGTTCATGGCAGGAGTATCGCATCTGGCAATATTCTGGAGCCGGGACGGTAACGGGCGTGGCCGGTCAGGTAGACCTGGATCTTTTTAACGGCGACAAAGCCGCTTTAAAAGCGATGGCACTTATCAACCAATAGTTACAGGTATGAAAAAAAAGCTTGTTGCTGGCTCGTAAGTTTTAATCAGCACAGCGTGCAGCCAATGATGTCGAATTTCGACCGTTTTGCTTATCGTTAGATTGCATCCAATAAGGTAGATGCGCTGAGTTTGATGAATGAAGCAACACCTATTAATCTGCCCGTGCCACCGAGGTGACAATTTACAATCAGAAATGAATAAGGCAGGTTTTTGATATTAATAAAAAAAACCTGCAAATGTTTGATTTGCAGGTTTTTGACATCATTTGACATTGATTTTTGTAGCCCGTAGGGGAATCGAACCCCTGTTTCCAGAATGAAAATCTGGCGTCCTCACCCCTAGACGAACGGGCCATTTTTCTAAGCTTAAAGCTAAAAGACCACAGCTTTACACTTCTTGCCTTAAGCTTCCAGCTTAATTTGGTAGCGGGGACACGACTCGAACGTGCGACCTTCGGGTTATGAGCCCGACGAGCTACCAACTGCTCCACCCCGCACTCTATATCTTCAAATTTTCTTTGTTTGAAGGAGTGCAAAGGTATGAATTGTTTTGATACTTGCAAATCATACACCAAGAAATTTTAAAATATTTTTGATAGGTGTCTTCAGTCTTTTAAAATCTGAATCTTTGAAGAACTTTTAAGAAATGATCTTATAATTGATTATCAGTATTTTGTATGCTTATCCTTGGATCAAAATCAATTTTACCTCTAAATTTTTGGAATAATAATCTTCAATCCGTTATTTTGTTTATAATTAGTCTAAATAATAATAATTTTACATTTTTTATTTTTTTAAGCTAATGTCACAGTCTATTATAATTTTTGGTTAGTTATGTTGATTGAAAGCCCTGTTTACCCGCATCAAAATTGAGGTGTGGGTAAATCAGGCACTACAAAATAGATTATTGCTTTACTGGGTAGAAAATCTAATTTCTCTGTTTCTAAAGATGTCTATTGATTGAAGCATCCATCATCTCAAATCTAGTAACGCTTTAAAGTTTTCAGTAAATTTAGAATAGCTTGATGTTATACTAGTTCGCTTTGGAAGGATAGATGTCATAGGATAAAAGTTCTTAAATGCACAAATACCAATAAACGAAAAAAAGTTGATCGTCGGCGTTATCGCTTCAAATCAACTTTCTATTATTAGTGTAGCCCGTAGGGGAATCGAACCCCTGTTTCCAGAATGAAAATCTGGCGTCCTCACCCCTAGACGAACGGGCCATTAAAATAAGTCCTGAGTCTTTAGTTCTTAGTCTGGAGTCTAATGACTTTGGACTTGGTACTGACGACTTTAGACTACCTTTTGGTAGCGGGGACACGACTCGAACGTGCGACCTTCGGGTTATGAGCCCGACGAGCTACCAACTGCTCCACCCCGCATTATATACAATTCGTTTTTTCTGTGAATTAAATCCTTAACTCTGTTTCCGAATTGGAATGCAAAGATATAATTCGTTTCTTTGTGCTGCAAATTTTTTTTAAAAAATATTTTAATGGCGCATAAAGCAGGTTTTGTTAGTATAATAGGTAAACCAAATGTAGGTAAATCCACCCTCATGAATGTGCTTGTAGGCGAGCGACTTAGCATTATTACCCCTAAAGCGCAAACCACAAGGCATCGTATTCTGGGTATCGTAAATGAGGAAGAATATCAAATTGTTTTTTCTGATACACCTGGTATCATTAAACCAAAATACAGCTTGCAGGAGAGTATGATGAGCTTTGTAAATGGTTCTTTAACCGATGCAGATGTACTTTTATTTGTAACAGATATCAATGAGACGCATGATGAAGACGATGTGCTTGATAAAATCTTGAACAGAGATATTCCAACCATTGTACTGATTAATAAAATAGATAAAGCATTACAGGAGCAGGTTGATGAGAAAATTGCTTACTGGCAGGAAAAGTTAAATCCTGTTTCCATTTATGCCATATCGGCTTTGCATAAGCATAACGTTGATGGCTTATTGGAGCGCGTTTTAGAAATGTTACCAGAGCATCCACCATATTATGATAAAGAAGATTTAACAGATCGTTCTGAGCGTTTCTTTGTTTCGGAAATTATTCGGGAAAAAATCTTCCTGAATTATCAAAAGGAAATTCCTTATAGCACCGAGGTGATTGTGAAGAGTTTTAAACATGAAGAGCTTAAAAATGGCAAAGGCCAAATGGTGAGGATTAGTGCTGAAATTGTGGTTGAACGCGATTCACAAAAAAATATTCTCATTGGCACGGGCGGCAGCATGCTGAAAAAAGTGGGTACAGAAGCACGGATAGAAATTGAGAAATTTTTAGATTCCAAAGTGTTTCTGGAACTGTTTGTTAAAGTGATTCCAGATTGGAGAAGTAAAAAGAACTACTTAAAAAGCTTTGGTTACGATAATTAACCGTACCTTTGCAGCCCGAAATAAATCGGTTAGTAGTTGATAGTCAATGGCTGATAGCCAAATAGTTTAAGCAGCTTGCTTAAGCACCATGACCGTTAACTATAAGCCATTAACTATCAATTGAACACCCATGAGTAATATTATCGCCATCGTAGGCAGGCCAAACGTAGGCAAAAGCACCCTTTTTAATAGATTAACTGAAAGTCGTAAAGCCATTGTAGATGATGTTAGCGGTGTAACCCGCGACAGGCATTATGGTGTAGGGGAGTGGACGAACAGACAATTCACAGTGATTGATACAGGTGGTTATGTAGCCAACTCTGAAGATGTTTATGAAGCTGCTATCCGCGAGCAAGTGATGATCGCTATTGAAGAAGCCAGTGTTTTGGTTTTTATGGTAGATGTAACCACAGGTATCACCGATTTAGATGATGATATTGCTCAGGTGCTTCGCCGCAGTAATAAACCTGTTTTTGTATGTGCCAATAAAGTAGATAACACCGCTTTATATAGTGAAATCAGTACTTTTTATGGTTTTGGATTGGGTGAAATTTATCCCCTTTCTTCCATGACTGGTTCTGGCACTGGAGAATTATTGGATGATGTGGTTAAACACTTCGAAGATATTCCAGAAGAAGAAAATCAATTGCCAAAAATTACTATTGCTGGTCGCCCGAATGTAGGTAAATCATCTTTGGTTAATGCACTGATTGGTAAAGAAAGAAACATTGTAACGGCGAATGCTGGTACTACCCGCGATTCAATCAAAATTCATTACAACCAGTTTGGTCATGAATTTATGTTGATCGATACTGCTGGTTTACGTAAAAAAACCAAGGTTAAAGAGAATCTGGAATTTTACTCGGTTATGCGTACCATTAAGGCTTTGGAAGAAGCTGATGTAGTGGTGTTAATGATTGATGCACAAGAAGGAATCGAAAGCCAGGATATCAATATATTTCACTTAGCAGAAAAAAATAAAAAAGGTATTGTTATTCTGGTAAATAAATGGGATTTGATTGAAAAAAATACACAAACGATGAAGGCTTTTGAAGAGCAGATTCATGAGCGTATTCGTCCATTCACTGATGTGCCTATTGTATTTACATCTGTATTAAATAAACAGCGAATTTTTAAAGCGATAGAGGCTGCTTTAGAGGTAGCTAAAAACAGAAGTAAGAAAATTCCTACATCAAAATTAAATGATGTAATGTTACCGCTGATTGAGAAATTCCCACCACCGGCATTAAAAGGAAAGCACATCAAGATTAAATACATTACGCAAATCAACGGAACATCACCTATGTTTGCTTTCTTCTGTAACTTACCTCAATATATTAAAGATCCATACAAACGTTTTATTGAAAATAAATTGAGAGAGCATTTTAATTTCTCCGGTGCGCCGATTCAGATTTTCTTCAGACAAAAATAGGTCAGGCAATAAAGATCGAAATTTATAAACTTATCATTCGAAAGCAGGTTGGCATTTATTTGCAAACCTGCTTTTTTGCTGAAATAGCCTTTGGATGAATTTGAATACCCTGCTGATATTCATCCAATCACTAAAAGAAGATTCTATTACCTTTGCAGCATGCAAATCCAAGTAGCCAACAGCCAGCCATCAGATCTGGATATGATTTTCAAATTCTATGATATGGCTGTTGCCCATCAGAAAAAAGTTTTCAATAAACACTGGCAAGGTTTCAGTAAAAAATTGGTGGAAACTGAAATAGCTGAAAATCGCCAGTATAAAATTTTGGTTAATGATGAAGTTGCTTGTGTTTTTGCAGTCACGTTTAACGATCAACTTATTTGGGGCGATCGGGATCATGATGCCATCTACATTCATCGGATCGTTACGCATCCGGATTTTAGAGGCCTGTCCTTTGTTAAGGAAATTATTAAGTGGGCTAGCGCTTTTGCATCAGAAAATGACCTTAAGTATATCAGAATGGATACCTGGGCAGATAATGAAAAGCTATTGGAGTATTATACTGGCTGCGGCTTTGATTATGTTGGTGTAGTTACAATGGAAAAAACAGATGGTTTACCAAAGCATTATGAGGGAATAAGCCTAAGCTTATTTGAAATCAAAATTTAATAGGAGCGGGGCTTCTAATTATTGAAGATTGGCTAGCGCCTGTTTTACTGCGTTATCAGTTTGATTTATAGAGCGGTAATAGCCAACATCACCCAGGTAATAGCGGCATAATAATGCTTTCAAATCATTTAAAATCACTGATTTTGATCCGTAAAGTTGCATGCGGTCTATGGTTACATTTTTACGTTGGAGGTAACCGATAAAATCTTTAAAGTCATTATCACCCAATGTAAAATTATTAATATTCTGTTCTATAAAGCCAGCATTATATCGATTGGTTAATACATTAAAAACGTAATCAGACAATACTTTTTTGCTCACCAGATTCGCGTAGAATTTATTGTATCCGGTAGTGTCCAGCTTTACAAATATATCAGGCTGAATCCCGCCAATGGTTTTGACCCGTTTATGCTGCTGAAGGTTTACGCCTTCACTTTTCTCTATTGAATCTTGAAAGGAAGTATGGTCGCCCGTTAACTCTCCATCAATCATGCGTTCATCAAGTTCATGTTTGTAAGCATCATACCCTTTTTTATATGATTTTTGAATACTGCGTCCTGAAGGTGTGTAATACCGGGCAATGGTTAAGTTTAATGCTGAGCCATCTCCAAAAGCAAATTGCTCTTGTACAAGTCCTTTACCGAAAGACCGGCGGCCAACTATAATTCCACGACCCAGATCCTGAATGGCTCCGGCAACAATTTCACTCGCCGATGCCGTATTTTCATTAATTAATATCGCCAGCTTGCCATTCTGAAAGGCCCCAGTTCCGGTAGAATAATAATCTGTTCTAGGTTCGTGTTTACCCTGAGTGTAAACAATTAATTTATTTTCGGGTAGAAACTGATCGGCCAAACCCGTAGCTGCAGAAAAATAACCACCACCATTATCGCGTAAATCCAGAATCAGCTTTTTCATGCCTTTTGCTTTGAGATTTGCAGCTGCAATGGCAAAATCGCTGTCTGTATTGGCGCCAAATTTACTAATCCTAACATAGCCAGTTTCCGGGTTAATCATGTAAGAAGCATCGATACTGCTAATGTTTACTTTACCACGGGTGACCATTAAACGGCTTTGAACCTGTGTACCACTGCGTAAAAGGGTTACACCAACACCGCTTCCTGCTTTTCCTCTGAATCTTCCGGTTAATTGTTCTTTGGGTAAATTTCTGCCACTTACTATAGTGGTATCAATAGCCAGAATTTTATCACCTAATTTAATGCCTGCCTGGTATGCCGGTCCATCCTTCACCACGCCGGTAACCATCATGGTATCATTGAGCATGTAATACTCAATGCCAACACCTTCAAAGTTTCCTTCCAGGTTATCAGTCATGTCCTGAGCATCCGTTGGAGGCAAATAAACACTGTGTGGATCTAATTGGTGAAGCACACTATCAATAGGTAAGTTTTGTAATGAATCGGTATTGATATCATCCACATAATTTTTATTGATGATATGCAGAATTTCTTCCAGTTTTTCGTCACTGTTGCTGGCCAGCTGAGGTCTTCTGATCACGCCAAATCCCTGATCTTTAATGAACTTAATACCCAGATACATGCCTGCTATCAAAATGACAGAATAGCTTATGGCAATCAGTATGTTTTTACGGGTATTCTTTTTCATTGGCGTTAGGCAAATTTATGAAAATAAGCGGGTTGATATATTTTTAACTGCAATTTCTTGTCTTTTGTTTATAATATTTCACATAAATTAACGGTTCAACTGATGGGTCAAAGTGAGATGATCTATATTTTTAATTTTTTAGGGTAGATTTTAGAAAAGATTTACCGAATTTTATCAAAAATAAATTTATGAATAGAGTTACCGAGCAAGAATCAAACTATAGCCACATTGATCAGATGTCGGTAATGGAAGTTTTGCAGGGGATCAATAATGAAGATAAAACTGTTGCCTTTGCTGTTGAAAAATCTTTGCCTCAGATTGAAAAATTAACTTCGGCCGTTGCTGATAGAATGAAAAAAGGTGGTCGTCTTTTTTATATTGGTGCTGGCACCAGTGGCCGTTTAGGTGTTGTAGATGCCTCTGAATGTCCGCCCACTTATGGTGTTCCTTTTGATTGGGTAGTCGGCATTATTGCTGGTGGCGATACGGCCATTAGAAAAGCTGTAGAATTTGCCGAAGATGATGCCGTACAGGCCTGGAAGGATTTGCAGGAGTTTGATATCAATGAGAAAGATTGTCTGGTTGGTTTAGCCGCATCAGGTACTACGCCATATGTAGTAGGTGGTTTAAGCACCGCCCGTAAACATGGCATTTTAACAGGTTGCATCGTGTGTAACGCTGGCGGACCAATTGCTGCAGCATCTGATTTTCCTGTAGAAGTGGTGGTTGGCCCGGAATTTATTACGGGTTCAACACGCATGAAATCTGGCACGGCACAAAAATTGGTTTTAAATATGCTGAGTACCACTGTAATGGTTCAATTGGGCCGTGTAGTTGGAAACAAAATGGTAGATATGCAGTTAACTAATCATAAGTTGGTAGATCGTGGTACACAAATGGTGGCCGATGAATTAAATATCGCTTATGATGAAGCCGCAGACTTATTAACACAACATGGAAGTGTTAGAAAAGCTGTAGAAGCCGGACAACATTAGAAATGACTGAATGTGAGAAGGATAGAAGGATTGAGTTAGAGAATGATAGAATTGGAGAATAACAGAATAACAGAATTAGAGAATGATTGAATTTAGCGCTGGTATTAGGTAATTCATAGATTTTAAACTTATACATTTATTCAATTATTCACTCACTCAACATTCATTAACTCATTCAAAATTCTCTCATTCAATAATTAAAAAAAGAGCATGCACGAGATAGAGCCGTATTACCAGTGGAGAGATGATTATATCTCGGCAGAAGATGAGCGTTCGCCATTTTATAATACCGAATATTCTGAGCTATACTTTGATAAGCAAATCTATAATTTTTTGCTTCACCCACAGTGGGATGAGTTTGGCTCTAATACATTATACATGAAAGTATTGTATGCTGATTATGATCACAGCTATGCCATTATAGAATTTATCGGAGAGTGGAACGATGCCATTAACAATGATATCATGTTGCTTAAGCGCGATATTCTGGAGCTAATGATGGATGAAGGAATTAACAAATTCATTTTAATTGGCGAAAATGTGCTGAATTTTCATTCCTCAGATGACAGTTATTATGAAGAATGGTTTCAGGAGGTAGAAGATGGCTGGATTGTTGGGGTAAACTTTCAGGAACATGTAATCAGTGAGTTTAGAGATAACAACATTGATTATTATATCAACTTTGGTGGCGCTTTTGATAACCTGCCCTGGCGTACATTAAAACCGTTACAGTTCTTTAAGAAAGTTGAAGAAATGCTGACAAAAAGACTGAATTAAAGTATTATTTTTAAAATCATTTAAATACACAAATAAAAATGGAACAACAAAATTATCAATATCAAGGCAATAGTGTTTTCGTACAGGAAAACTCGGTGTCTAAAAAATTCTTTGCCAGCGTATTCTTATGGATGTTCGTTGCGCTGTTGGTATCAAGCGTTTCTGCGTTTGTATTGGCAAATTCGCCAGGAATTTTATCCTACTTAGTCGGTGAAAAAGGATTTACCATATTTGGATACATTACCATTTTTGCACCACTGGGTTTAGTGATGCTGATGGGTGCCGCAATGCAAAGATTATCTTTCCCTGCATTAGTGGGGGTTTTTCTGCTATATTCTTTGTTAACGGGTGTTATGCTAGGTTTTATTCTTTTAATTTATACTTCTATATCTGTCGCAATTTGCTTCGTTGCAGCAGCAGTTATTTTTGCTGTTATGGCCATAATGGGATATACAACAGATGTTGATTTAAGTAAATTCGGACCAATCCTGATGGCTGGTGTAATTGGCTTAGTGATCGTAAGTCTGATCAACTTCTTTATCGGCAGCGAAACTTTAAACTATATTTTAGGCTTTGTTGGTGTGGCAATTTTTACAGCACTTACGGCGTACAAAGTTCAGGAAATTAAAAGAATTGGCGAAGGTTTGGATGAGAGCGGGAATGAAATTGCATTGGCCGATAGCAAAAAATTAGCCATAATGGGTGCCTTATCACTTTATATCACCTTCATTAACTTATTTGTTTCACTACTACGTCTTTTCGGAAACAGAAGATAATTCAATAAAACCTGGTCATCAAATTTTAATGATTTAAGGTTAACCACAAAACATTATTTTAAAGGCCGTGCATTTTTGCATGGCCTTTGTAATTTTATTTGGCGGCAAAGCGATAATTTTTGGAAATGATGTTGCTTTGTTGCATTTTTGTATGCTTATTAAGAAAGACGGAGGGATTAGACCCAACGAAGTCTTAGCAACCTGTGCCAACAAGGTGCTACATTCTAATTTCGGTTAACCGGGAGAAAGATAAGTTTAGAAAGTACGATCCATGTGCCAACTTTTTGAATAAGCCTTTTTTAAGTATCAGGTATAAAGCAGTAAGTATCAATAAAGATAATAACTATACTTTTTGCTTATATCTGGGGTTAGGTCGTTCATCAAGCATATCTTGATATCCGATACTAACTACTTGCTACTAAACAACAATGAGCATAAGAGAAGAATTAGAAAAACGTATTTTGGTGATTGATGGTGCTATGGGCACGATGATTCAGCGTTATACTTTAACGGAAGAGGATTTTAGAGGTGAACGGTTTAAAGATCACCCTTGCGATGTAAAAGGAAATAATGATTTGCTTAACATCACCCGTCCGGATATTATTAAAGCCATACATCTTGAATATTTAGGCGCAGGAGCTGATATTATTGAGACCAATACCTTCAGTACACAAAGAATTTCCATGGCTGACTACCAGATGGAAGATTTGTCGTATGAATTAAGTTTTGAAGGTGCCCGGGTGGCCAAAGAAGCTGCCGATGAGTTTATGGCGGCTCACCCTGATCGCAAGTGTTTTGTTGCAGGTGCTATTGGCCCAACCAACAGAACCCTATCCATGTCTCCCAATGTAAATGATCCTGGCTATCGGGCGGTTTATTTCGATGAATTAGAAGCCGCTTATTATGAGCAAGTTCGTGGCTTGGTAGATGGCGGTTCAGATGTGCTTTTAATTGAAACTATTTTCGATACCCTGAACGCAAAAGTTGCTATTGTAGCCATAAAAAAATATGAAGAAGTAATCGGTCGCAAACTGGAGATTATGATCTCCGGAACCATTACCGATGCCTCCGGTCGAACATTATCCGGACAAACAGCGGAAGCTTTTTTAAACTCGGTAATGCATGCGAAGCCATTAAGTATTGGTTTTAATTGTGCGCTTGGAGCTAAAGAAATGCGGCCACACATTGAAGAACTGGCCGCAAAAGCAGGATGTTATGTTTCCGCTTATCCAAATGCAGGCTTACCGAATGAATTTGGCGCTTATGATGAGCAACCCCATGAGACAGCGCATTTGGTAGATGATTTTATTGCTTCTGGCTTTGTAAACATTGTGGGTGGTTGCTGTGGTACCACTCCAGAACACATCGGCTGCATTGCAGCGAATGCCAGAAAGGCATTGCCAAGAAAAATCCCGGTGATTCAACCTTATATGCGTTTAAGTGGTTTGGAACCTGTAACCATCACACCTGAAAGTATTTTTGTTAATGTTGGCGAAAGAACCAATATTACCGGATCGCCTAAGTTTTCAAAATTAATTTTAGGTGGAGATTACGAAGCTGCCCTGGCCGTAGCCCTTCAACAAGTTGAAGGCGGTGCACAGGTCATTGATGTAAACATGGATGAAGGAATGTTGGATTCGGAAGCGGCCATGACTAAATTTCTAAACCTGATTGCTTCTGAACCTGACATCGCGAAATTGCCCATCATGGTCGATTCATCAAAGTGGTCTGTAATTGAAAATGGTTTAAAATGTTTGCAGGGAAAAGGAATCGTGAATTCGATTTCCTTAAAAGAAGGAGAAGATAAATTCCGTGAAAGTGCCCGGAAGATTATGCAATATGGCGCTGCGGTTGTAGTAATGGCTTTTGATGAACAGGGGCAGGCAGATAATTACGAACGGAGAAAAGAAATCTGTAAAAGAAGTTATGATATTTTAGTAAATGAAATAGGATTTCCTGCTGAAGATATCATCTTCGACCCTAATATTTTAACAGTCGCAACGGGATTAGAAGAGCATAATAATTATGCGGTCGATTTTATTAATGCTACCCGTTGGATCAAAGAAAACCTGCCACACGCAAAAGTAAGTGGAGGAGTTTCCAATATTTCCTTCTCATTCAGGGGGAATAATACCGTTCGTGAGGCGATGCATTCTGCTTTTCTTTACCACGCCATACAGGCGGGTTTGGATATGGGAATTGTAAACGCCGGGATGCTGGAAGTTTACCAAGAGATTCCACCAGAACTCTTAGAAAGGGTAGAAGATGTATTGCTGAACCGGAGAGATGATGCAACAGAGCGTTTAGTAGAGTATGCCGATACCGTAAAATCAAAGGGTAAGGAAGTGGTAAAAGATGAGGAGTGGAGAAAAGGGCCTGTTGAAGATCGGTTATCTCACTCTTTGGTAAAAGGAATTGTAGAATACTTAGATGATGATGTGGAAGAAGCACGTCAGAAATATGCCCGACCAATTCAGGTGATTGAAGGCCCTTTAATGGATGGGATGAACATTGTTGGGGATCTGTTCGGAGCAGGAAAAATGTTTTTGCCACAGGTAGTAAAATCTGCCCGTGTAATGAAAAAAGCAGTAGCCTATTTATTGCCCTTTATCGAACAGGAAAAATTAGATAACCCGGATCAAAATCAAAGTTCTTCAGCTGGAAAGGTGCTTATGGCTACTGTAAAGGGCGATGTGCACGATATAGGTAAAAACATTGTAGGCGTGGTATTGGCTTGTAATAACTTTGAAATTGTAGATATGGGCGTAATGGTTCCGGCACAGGAAATCATTAAAAAGGCCAAAGAAATAAATGCTGATATTATTGGTTTAAGTGGATTAATTACGCCATCATTGGATGAAATGGTTCACTTTGCTAAGGAAATGGAACGTGAGGGTTTTACTATTCCATTGATTATTGGTGGCGCAACTACATCAAGAATTCATGCCGCTGTTAAGGTAGCGCCAAACTACTCTGGTCCGGCAATTCATGTATTGGATGCTTCCAGAAGTGTAACGGTTTGCAGCACGCTAATGAATCCTGAAACAAAGGATGATTATGTTGCTGGAATTAAGGCAGAGTATGAAAAGGCCCGTGAAGCACATTTAAATAAACGTTCTGACAAGCGCTTTAAAACACTGGAGCAAGCGCGTGAACACAAATTTAAGATTGATTTTAAACCTGATCTTCCCATACCGGAATTTACCGGAACAAGGGTGTTTGATAATTATCCATTGGAAGAATTGGTTCCTTATATCGACTGGACGCCATTTTTCCATACCTGGGAATTGCGTGGAAGCTATCCGAAAATTTTCGATGATAAAAATGTTGGTGATGAAGCCAGAAAGCTTTTCGATGATGCCCAAAAATTATTGAAAAGAATTTTGGATGAAAAATTACTGACCGCCCGGGGGGTGATTGGTTTCTGGCCGGCTAATGCAGTTGGAGACGATATTGAGTTGAGAGTTGAGCGTACAGAGTTGGGAAACTCCAAACTCCAAACTCCAAACCCCAAAATGGTAACCATACACACCCTTCGCCAGCAGGCAGAAAAAGTAGATGGGCAACCTTATTACGCCTTATCTGATTTTATTGCACCTAAAGAAAGTGGTATTCAGGATTATTTTGGTGGTTTTGCTGTAACTACAGGTATTGGAATAGATGCTTTGGTAGAAGAATTCGAATCCAATCATGATGATTATAACAGCATTATGGCAAAGGCATTGGCCGATCGTTTGGCTGAGGCTTTTGCAGAACGGATGCATGAACGTGTAAGAAAAGAATACTGGGGTTATGCCAAAGATGAAAATTTAAGCAATACCGAATTAATTAAAGAAGAATATGCTGGTATTCGTCCGGCACCGGGATATCCTGCCTGCCCGGAACATACCGAAAAAGGTACTTTGTTTGAATTGTTAGATGCTGAAAATAAAATTGGCTTACGCCTTACAGAAAGTTATGCCATGTATCCAACAGCTGCGGTAAGTGGTTTTTATTTTGCACATCCTGAATCCAGGTATTTTGGACTAGGAAAGATTACCAAAGACCAGATTGAAGATTATGCCCTACGTAAAAATATGTCAATAGAAGAAGTGGAAAGGTGGTTGAGTCCTAATTTGGCTTATTAAAGTGACAGGTTAAAAGTTAAAGGTTATTGGTCTGGGATATTAAAACATAATAATCTATATAAGAGGTTTAAATGGAAAAACAAAAGAAAAACTATATTGATTTAGAGGTTTGGAAGCAAGCAAGGATTTTATCAAAAGAAATATATCTGGCATCTTCTCAATTCCCTAAGGACGAAAGATTTGGCTTAACGAGTCAAATCAGACGAGCCGCAGTGTCAATTCCATCAAATATTGCAGAAGGCTGTGGAAGAAATTATCCTAAAGGTAGTATTCAATTCTTCTATATAGCTAGAGGTTCTATTTATGAAGTTGAAAGTCAGTTGTATCTATCTTATGACTTAGATTTTATAACTGAATTGGATTTAAAAGCCATATTAATGAAACTGGAAACCACACGGAAATTATTAAATGGGTTTATAAATTATTACCAAACGCTAATTAAATAAAGCATCCGAACTTTTAATCTGCAATATTCTATAAGCATCCAGACTTTTAACTTTTAACCTGCAACTTTTAACTCCTAATGAAGATTATAGACCATATCAAAAATGCGAAGGGTAAAACCTTATTTTCTTTCGAATTATTACCACCCATTAAAGGCCAGAGTATCCAATGGATTTATGATGCTATTGACCCTTTGCTAGAATTTAATCCGCCTTTTATTGATGTTACCTCCTTAAGAGAAGATTATATCTATAAAGAGCAGGAAAATGGTTTGTTACAAAAAGTATCTTACCGGAAAAGGCCTGGTACTATTGCCATTTGTGCAGCAATTATTCATAAATATAAAATTGATGCGGTACCACATTTAATTTGTGGTGGTTTTACTAAGGAAGAAACTGAAAATGCATTAATTGATCTGCAATTTTTAGGTATTGATAATGTTTTGGCCCTTCGTGGTGATGCCCGTGCTGCCGATCATTCGTTTATCCCTACAAAGGGTGGTCATTGTTATGCTACAGATCTTATTCAGCATATTAAAAACCACAATGATGGCAAATTTTTACATGAAGATATTGAAACCTTTAAAAGTGATTTTTGCATCGGCGTAGCTGGCTATCCGGAAAAACATTTTGAGGCTCCAAATTTAAATGCCGACTTTAAATACCTGAAAAAAAAGGTAGATATGGGTGCAGAATTTATCGTTACTCAAATGTTTTTTGATAATCAGAAGTATTTCGACTTTGTGAAGAAATGCAGAGAAAATGATATCAATGTACCTATTATTCCGGGTTTAAAGCCTATAAGTACTTTAACACAATTAAATGTATTACCTAAAATTTTCCATATTGATTTGCCAGATGAATTAACAGATGCCTTATCGCATGCAAAGAACAATGCAGAGGCAAAGGAAATTGGAACGGCAGCGATGATTAAACAGTGTAAAGAATTGATGGATTTTGGTGCACCAGTATTGCATTTTTACACCATGGGCAGGCCAGAACAAACAAAGCAGATAGCAAAGGCAATTTTTTAAAAGGACTACTATGTGGTTAACAAAATTCTGACAGAACTTTAACGCCAATAAATTGTTAAACAGATTGTACAACTTATATTTGTAGCAATGAATTTAATCAGTTTTAAATATCTACTAATCATCTGCATAGCTGCTACTTTATTTCTTAAAGTGAGCAATGCGGTATCGTATTTAAGATATTCAAATGCTGAAACAGCGTATTCATCTGTTAATGATGATGCTACAGAAAAAGAGGAAAAAAAAATAGAATCTGAATATCTGATCCATCACTTTTATTCCAATCCACATGCTGGCTTATTCTTTAAAACAGATAAGAAGGTCATTATTCCCGATCATTCCTTTAAAATGACCTATTTCCCTAAGGTATTAACACCACCACCATTGGTATAATCTTACTTTATTCTAGTTTTTAATTAGCATCGCTTTCTGGCGATGCAGAAATTTTCTTTTAATCTAAATTTATAATCATATGAAACGAGCAATTTTATTTTCGTTTGCGGCATTTTTAATTGTCACATCATCACAAATTCGTGCACAAGAGGTAATACAAAATAATGTAAAGCCAGTTAATAATTCACTTGAAATGGTTTCAAAACTTCAACCTGTTAGTTTTAACTATGATAAAACCTGGGCAGAAAAATTAAAAATATCTGCAAGACCACAATATGGTTTTGTTGGAGCGGATGCCAAAACTCATGTTCCTGAATTAGTAACTGTACAGGCTAAAGATTACGCGGCGGGTAAAAATGCTTATAGATCTGCTACGATAACTAAAGTAGATTATGAAAGCCTGGTTCCGCTTTTAGTTGGAAGTATTAAAGAACAACAACAGCAGATTGACGCTTTAAGACAAGAAATACAATCACTTAAGTCTGGCAGTGCCAAGTAAAAACGAGTAAAGGCTCCGATGAAAATCGGGGCCTTTACTGTTTATTTTAAAGCCTGTTCTTCAAAAAAAAACTATCATATGAAATTTGAAAGTCATATTTTAAATCATTCGCTTCTATGCTCTTAAGGGTATTTGTAAATCGATTTACCTTAATCGATTGATTGTTAGTTTTTTCAGTCGTTTAAACGGAAGAATACACGTCTTGATGACGGTTGTACCATCCATGTAATACAGCATTTTAAAAAACGAAAATTCCGTTTCTTTGATACATTGAGATCAGGCATCTATCAATGGTATCTGCATTTCTAAGTTGCTAATTCTTATATATTCAATGGACATCAAATTTTCAGAAACGAAACCAAAATCTAATTACACCGTTCCGCTTATTACCATTACCCTTTTGTTTTTTATGTGGGGATTCATCACCTGCATGAACGATATTCTAATCCCTTACCTGAAGAAGCTTTTCAGTTTGACTTTTTTTGAATCCATGCTGGTTCAGTTCAGTTTCTTCGGTGCTTATTTTGTGGGCTCACTCATTTACTTTTTAATTTCTTACACCAAAGGTGATCCGATTAACAAAGTGGGTTATAAAAAAGGAATTTTATTTGGTATTGTGCTCGCGGCTATTGGGTGTATACTTTTCTTTCCGGCAGCAACCTATTCGATCTATCCATTGTTTTTAGGTGCACTATTTGTTTTGGGATTGGGGTTTACTGTTCTACAAATCACGGCTAATGCTTATGTTTCTTTACTAGGTCCGGAAGACAGCGCTTCTAGCAGGCTAAATTTAACGCAGGCCTTTAATGCTTTTGGTACTACGATTGCGCCTATTTTAGGTGGTCATTTAATCTTCGAGTTTTTTTCTGAAGCTGATGGAAGCTTCAGCGCTTCAGCTACCCGGATTCCTTATTTGATTTTTGGAGCAATATTGCTTTTGGTTGGTTTACTCATTTTTTTTGTTAAGTTACCATCTTTCAAACCGGAAGAAGAGGAGCAGGCGAAAGGTTTAGGTGTGCTTAAATTTCCGCATTTAACAAGAGGTATTGTAGCGCTTTTTTGTTATGTAGGTGCTGAGGTAGCTGTAGGTAGTTTCATTATCAGTTTTTTACACCTTCCAGAAATTAGCGGGCTGGAAGAAGCCGTGAGTAAAAATTACCTTTCATTATATTGGGGTGGTGCAATGATAGGTCGTTTTTTAGGTGCAATCTCTCTAAATCATTCATTAAGTCAGACCAAAAAGATTATTTATATGCTGGGAACGGCAATCTTGGTATTTGCCCTGATTTTTAGTATTGTAAATTTAACCTTCGCACAGATTAGTTTCTTCCTTGTTTTTATTGTGTTAAACTTTATTGGCTTCCTGGTTGGGAAATCAGCTCCTGCAAGAACTTTGGCCATCTTCTCTACCATTAATGTACTGCTTTTAATTTCGGTAATGATTAATAAGGGTGAGTTAGCGATGTACAGTGTTTTGGGTATTGGAATTTTCAACTCCATTATGTTTTCTAACATCTACACGCTGTCGATTGCAAAATTAGGTGTTTATACCAGTCAGGGATCTTCATTATTAGTAATGGCTATTCTGGGTGGAGCAGTTTTGCCTTTAGTTCAGGGAGCTGTAGCTGATCAGATTGGCGTACATTACTCTTTTATACTTCCATTAATCTGTTATTTATTCATACTATACTTTGGCATCTATTGCACTAAGCATTTAAAAGGAATTGAACAAACAAGTGTTAAAGGCGGACATTAATATTTGCTGAAATTTTAAATATTTTATAAGAAAGTCCGGAAAATATTTCCGGACTTTCTTATGTTAAGCCTATAGATAAACGACTTCGATCAGGCCCATTGCATCACTATAATTAATGGCAGAGCTGTATACATAATGTTCTGGCTCATAAACAATCCCAGCTTCCACAGGGTTATGATGGATGTAGTTAAGTTTTTGATTTTTAAATAAGTTAGTTTCTACGGAAATGGGGTGATAGCCATCTTGCCAAAACTTAAATTCATCACTTTTAGCATGAATTTTGGCAGCAAATGAAAATTTGTTTAACAACCAATTTCTGCTTTCATTAATTTCTTTAATACTTGAAGTGATTTTCCTGAAAGTAAATTTTTTAAAATCACGTATGATATCCGGAAGCTTCTTTCCTTCATCAGCACTCACCATCATATGTAAATGACTAGGCATTAAGCACCATGCGTAAATAAGTAATCCTTTCTCTTTCTGGCAATATTTAAGACTTTCTATCACTACTTCTGCAAGTTATTTTCTGGTGAAAACATCAATCCAATTGACAACTGTAGTTGTTATGAAATAAATGCCGTTATCATCGGCTACCTTATATTTAGAACCCATTAATAAATATAAAATATTCTTTTAAGGATTAAAAATCCTTAGAAAGATTGGTTGGGATCATAGATCCCGACCAACGTAAAGTTAGTACGGAAATACTTTTCGAACTTATGTATCTGTGGATTTCTAATCCACTGCTTTATTGATCGGTTTAGATTAAAATAAAGACTTGATAAATTTGATTTTAAGGGTTAATTAAGGATTAAAAATCCTTAGGAAGATTGGTCGGGATTATAGATCCCGACCAACGTAAAGTTAGTCCGGAAATATTTTCCGGACTTGTCTATCTGTGGATTTCTAATCCACAATCAACCCATTCAGCAAATAATGTTTAAAATCGCTAAAATTTATACTTAACTGATCAGCCTGTTTTGGTCTTCCTGTTAAGGCTGTAACCTGTTCAGGTATTTCTATTCTGGATGCAATATCTGCAGGGAAAATATCAGGGAATTTACAAGCATGAGCAGTAGATAAAAATACAGCAGCACTATGGTCAGCTGGTTTTTCCTGCCTGTATTTTTCAATAGCTAAATAAGCAATTGCCGTATGCGGGCAAGCAACATAATTAAATTTAGCATAAATGTCTTTAATGCCAGCAAGGGTTTCCTCATCATTAAAACGATAAGAAGTAACCACTTTTTTTAGTATATCTATATCCTGATTAAATAAATCCATGATACGAATCCAGTTACTTGGTGCCCCTACATCCATCGCATTAGAATAGGTTTGTGTTGAAGGTTTCGTTTCATAAACACCACTTTCAAGGAAACGGGGAACGGTATCATTGATATTAGTTGCTGCGATAAACTGTTTAACAGGTAGCCCCAGTTTATAAGCCAATAAGCCAGCGCCAATGTTACCAAAATTTCCACTTGGAACAGAGAAAATAACATCCTGTATCCCTTTTCTTTTCAATTGTGCATAAGTATTGAAATAATAAAAGGTTTGAGGAATTAATCTTGAAATATTAATGGAGTTAGCAGATGTTAATCTGAATTTACGATTAAGTTCCGGATCAGCAAATGCCTGTTTAACCAAAGCCTGACAATCATCAAAAGTTCCTTTAATTTCAATTGCTCTGATGTTTTGTCCGTTGGTGGTGAGCTGTAGCTCCTGAATTGGACTTACTTTTCCCTCTGGGTAGAGAATAGTAACTCTTGTATTAGGTACACCTAAAAAGCCCAAAGCAACGGCGCCACCTGTGTCGCCAGAGGTGGCTACCAGTACGTCCAGCAATTGCTCTCCATCTTTCAGGAAATAGGCCATTACCCGGCTCATAAAACGGGCACCAAAATCTTTAAAAGCCAATGATGGTCCGTGAAAAAGCTCTAGTACAAAAGTTTTATCATCAAGTTTTACGGCAGGTGCATCAAAATTAATGGCGTCTTCAATTAAAGCCTTTAAATCTTCGGCTGGAATTTCATCCTTTAGTAATGTAGAGGCAACTTTAAAAGCAATTTCTGGCAGGGAATAATTCTCGATATTCGCTATGAAATCTGCATCCAGTTTAGGGATTTCAACAGGCATATATAAACCTTTATCTTGAGGCATGCTATTAAAAACAGCATCTTTAAAGGAAACACGTAAATCTTTATTGTTGGTTGAATATAGTTTCATTGGTGGTTTAGGGTTTAGGGCTTAGGGTCTAGAGGTTCGGGCGCATTAACCTTACGCCTTTTACCTTGAATCTTACGCCTTTCTTACATTACTCTTGGTCCTTCGGCATTAACAGAAGAAACGTAGGCTTTGCTATTGATATTAATTTTATGTAGATATTGTTGCTGTGCTTTGGTGATTTTCTTTGCAGTTTCCTCATCTTTGGTCAGGGCAAATACAGATGGGCCTGAGCCGGAGATTCCAAATCCAATAGCTCCATTTTCCATTGCAATGGCTCTCATTTCTTCAAAACCTGGGATTAAAATAGAGCGGGTAGGCTCAACCAAAACATCCTTCATGCTGCGGCCGATTAAGTCAAAATCATTCATAAATAAACCACTAACCAAACCGGCTACATTTCCCCATTGGGTTACGGCATCTTTTAAAAATACCTTACTGCGAATCATCTGACGGGCATCTTTAGTGGGCACGTCTACTTCTGGGTAAACAATGGCGGCATACATTCCGGCTGGAGTTGGTAAGGAAATCACATCAAGTGGTTCGTAACTTCTTATCAGTACAAAACCACCTAAAATCGCTGGTGCAACATTATCCGCATGGCCATAGCCGCAGGCAAGTTCTTCACCCTTCATAGCAAAAGGAACCAGTTCTTTTGCCGTTAGCAAATCACCCATTAATTTATTGATGGCATATAAACCGGCAACAGTACTGGCTGAGCTAGAGCCCAACCCGCTCCCAATGGGCATTTTTTTGTGCAATTCAATTTCAACACCAACATCTAAACGGTTTACATGTTGCAAATAATGTTGCACACTGGCACTTACCGTATTTTTTGCAGCATCCAATGGCAAACGGCCATCATCACCGCTAATGCTTTTAATGATTACGCCAGGCGTATCTGTTAAGCACATTTCAACTTCATCACCAGGTTCATTTACAGCGAAACCCAGTACATCAAAGCCACATACCACATTGGCTACGGTTGCCGGAGCGAAAACTTTTATACTATCTTTCATTTTTTTTGTATCAAATAGTGAGCATCAAGACCAAATCTCTAGCTTTCCTACTGCTATCTTTTTTTTTAAAACCACTTTAGTCTTTAAGCTTTTCGCTTTCAGCTTAAGCTACCTACATTTATAATATCTGCAAAAACCCCTGCAGCAGTAACTTCTGCACCAGCGCCTGGCCCTTTCACCACCAATGGACGGGATTTATACCGATCTGTTGTGAATGAAATGATATTATCGCTTCCGGAAAGCATATAGAAAGGGTGACTTTCATCAACCATTTGCAAGCTAATTTCTACATTCCCATCTTCCAGTTTTCCAATATAACGTAAAACCTTTCCAGTGTTGGCTGCCTGATTTTTTAAATCTTCAAAATAGGCTGCGTTCTTCTGTAATTCAGCATAAAAATCTTCTACAGATGTGGCATTTAGACAAGCCTCTGGTAAAATATTATCAATTTTTACATCGGCTGCTTCTAATGGATAACCTGCATCACGGGCAAGAATTAACATTTTACGCATAAAATCTTTTCCGTTCAAATCATCCCGTGGATCAGGCTCAGTATAACCTAACTCTTGTGCTTCTTTAACGGTTTCATAAAAACCAGCCTCACCTTTAAAATTATTAAAGATGTAAGAGATTGTTCCAGATAATATGGCTTCAATACGCGCTACTTTATCACCACTCATCATCAGCTCTTTTAAGGTTCTAATAATAGGTAAACCTGCGCCAACGTTGGTTTCGTAATAAAAATCTACGCCAAACTTACGGGCGGTATCTTTAAATGATTTGTATTGGGCAAAATCTGCAGAATTTCCTTTTTTATTACAAGTAACTACAGAAATGCTGCTTTCAAAAACACCCTGGTAAAATTCAATAGGTGTTTCTGCTGCGGTATTGTCTACAAACACACAGTTTGGCAAATTCATTGCCTTCATTTCAGCAACAAAGCCAGCCAGATCTGCCTGTTCGCCATTTTGATTTAAATCATCTTCCCAATTTTCAAGTGACAAGCCATCTGCATTAAACACCATTTTACGGGTATTACAAATGCCGGTAACTTTAACCTGCAAATCATTATTTTCAGCAAGAAAAGGCATTTGTTCCTTCAGCTGGTTAAATAACGTTTTGCCAATATTCCCTGTTCCCAGGCAGAAAATATTCAGTGTTCTTTTTAGATCGGTAAAGAAAGCATCATGAACAGCATTAACCGCTTTAGATAAATCAGCGGCGCTGATGATTACTGAAATATTGTATTCGGAAGATCCTTGGGCTATTGCCCTTACATTAATTCCGTTACGGCCTAAAGCTCCAAATAAACGACCGCTCATCCCTGGCGTATGTTTCATGTTTTCACCTACAATGGCCAAAACTGCCAGGTTGTTTTCTACTTCTGGTAAAGCCAGTTTATTAGCATCTAATTCCAGCTCAAATTCTTTTTTAATTAAGGCAATCGCCTGGCCAGCATCAGTTGGTTTAACAGCAAAAGTGATACTATGTTCAGATGATGATTGGGTAATCAACACCACATTAATCTGTTCACGGGAAAGCAGGGAAAATAAGCGTCCACTAAAGCCAGCTTTTCCAACCATTCCACTACCGGTAAGATTGATGATGCTGATGTGATCAATAGATGAAATGCCTTTTATAGGCAGACTGGATGTTTTGACATCACTTTTAATATAAGTTCCACCGAAATCAGGCTCGAAAGTATTTTTAATGACAATGGGGATTTTCTTCATGAAGGCAGGAATCATCGTTGGCGGATAAATTACCTTTGCGCCAAAATAACTCAGTTCCATTGCTTCAGTATAACTCAGTTCTGGTAAAGAAAATGCCTTTTTAACAATCCGTGGGTCAGCAGTCATCATACCATTAACATCCGTCCAGATTTCAATTTCTTCTGCATTTAAGGCTGAACCCCAAACGGCAGCCGTATAATCAGAACCGCCACGGCCCAAGGTAGTTACCCTTCCTGCAGTATTGCTTGCGATGAATCCGGTAACAAAAAGTACCTTGTCTTTATTGGCCTGATAGAAATCATTAATTAATATTTCCGTTAAATCGGTGTCTACCTTAGCTTGCCCGAAATTATTATCGGTTTTAATTAACTCAGCACCGTTTACGTAAACTGCATTACTGATATTTTGAGCAGCAATATGTGCAATCATAAATGAAGAACAACGTTCGCCATAACTCAGAATCTGATCTTTTGTTTGTAAACTTAATTCCCGCAAATTGCTAACGGCCTGTAATAAATCTTCCAGTTCATTAAAGAAGATCTTTAAACGGGTAAATACCGGGTTTTGCGCTGCTGCTGGCAAAAGCGAACGGATTACTGCAAAATGTTTTGCTTCTATTTCTTTTAAAGAAGCGTCATAATCTTCTCCGCGTTCAGCCCGTTCTGCCATATCGGTAAGCAGGTTGGTTACACCACTCATTGCCGATAATACAACTACCGGATTGCTTTGTAATTTTTCTTTGGCTACTATATTCAGTAGCGTTTTAATGTTCTCGGCCGAACCTACGGATGTGCCGCCGAATTTAAGTACTTTCATTAGTTCTGGTTTTAGCTAAAACTGCATTTTTGCTTGTTAATTGTTTTGTTTTAGTACAGTTTAAGTGGTTTGGGTTTAAAAAAAAAGCGTCCCGATTTTTGTCGGGACGCTTTCTGTGTTTTTATGTTAATTCAATTTACAACAAATTAGCCCCGCTGGTTTATCCCGGTGGTAATAATAATCGTTGTAATAATTGATGATGTAAAATTCATGTGTTCTTCGTGTACTTTGTACACCGTAAAGTAGAAGATTATTTTTTTAAAATGCAAATGTTTTTTAAATTTTCTTTCTTAATTTTTAATAAAACGTTTAAGTGAATGAAATAAAAGCATTTTTTGAACTGGAAACCGAGTGGGTTTTATTTATCGCATCGTGCTTCTATTGTTAGTTAGATTTAAGGAATGTGAGGGCGTGATAAATTCTATACTTTGTTTTGAAAATTCAGATCGATGTACAAAGTGCTGTTATTGGTTTTCAACTCCCCTTCTTTTTAAAGGAAGGGTGCTCACAGGCGAGTTGGTTATTTAACTTACCTCACGCCAATATAAATCTCCACTTCTGAATCTCCACTTTGTTGCGATTTTTCACCATAAACCTCAAAATCAGCATGATAGGTACGGTATAAGGCAATGTCATTGGCCCAAATTTCTTTCCAGGTTTCAACAACAGCATTTGGCATTTCACCTTTGGCGATATACCTTAACAATTTTTCATTTTTAACTTCCAGTCCTGTTAAACCATCAGGGATAATATCCAGCGCACTTACACGATGACCAATAATGGCGGTGTAGCTTCCTGTATAATCACTTTCGTAATCAGTATAAACGGCATAAATATCATCACTCTCTTTATTGGAGATTTGTTTGCTAATTTCCTCCTGATAGAACCTGCCCCAAAGCTGTCCTAAATCTGTAGCCGCCTGATTGTTTTGATTGGTTGTTTGAACCGATATCCCGATTATCTTGAAGTTTTCCATCATTTAGATTTTAAACGAAGATATTGTTTGTTGAATAACTTTTAGCTTCTATTTTTTAGAAAATGCATGAGCTTCCATTATCCATTTTCCCATCCCTTATGCTTACCTTTGTACAAAGTATGCAAGGATTAGTTATAAAATCTACAGGGAGCTGGTACAGTGTGTTAGGCGATAATGGCGAACGTTACGACTGTCGTATTGTGGGTAAGTTCAGGATGAAGGGAATCAAAACCACCAACCCAATTGCTGTTGGAGACCGTGTGAAGTTTGATCTTGAGCGTGACAGCAACCAGGGAATCATCGATGAACTGTTGCCTCGGAAAAATTATATTATCCGTAAATCTATTAACCTGAGTAAACAAGCCCAAATTCTTGCTGCCAACCTGGATATGGCCATTTTGGTAGTAACCTTAGCCTCACCAAGAACTTCATTAGGATTTATTGATCGGTTTTTGGTAACTGCCGAAGCTTATGATGTACCTACTGTTCTCGTGTTTAATAAACTAGATCTATTCAGTAAAGAGGGATTGGAAATTCTTCAGGAGTTTAAAGATATATATGAAAATATTGGTTATGCTACTTATGAGGTTTCTGCTTTGAAGGGCATCAATATTCCAATTATTCAGGAATTAATTACAGATAAAATCACTTTAATCTCCGGCCATTCAGGTGTAGGAAAATCAAGTTTAATTAATGCACTTTTGCCCGACCGGGATTTGCGTACAGGCGAAGTTTCTGACTGGAGCGACAAAGGGCAGCATACTACAACCTTTGCAGAAATGTTTGAGTTACCTCAGGGTGGTTTTATAGTAGATACTCCTGGCATTCGGGAACTTGGTGTAATTGATATCGAAAAGGAAGAATTAGGGCATTTCTTTAGAGAAATTTTTAAAACTTCACATCAGTGCCGTTTCAATAATTGTCGACACGTGAATGAGCCAGGCTGTGCTGTAATTGAAGCAGTAAATAATGATGAAATAGCCGTTTCAAGGTATGAAAGTTACCTGAGTATTTATCATGGCAACGATACCAGGCATTAGCCCCCCAGCTCCCTGAAGGGGGAGTTGAAAGGCTAGGTGGAAAAGCTTGCTGCAGAGTGAAAAAAAATAACGTTTTGTTTAAACTATAGAAAGTCAAAAGCCCCCTTCAGGGGGTTGGGGGTACATATGAAATTCAAATTAGGAGATTTTGTTCGTTTTGTCGATGAAAAACGTGAGGGTTATGTAACGAAGATAATTGATGCACAAACATTGGGAGTAACGGATGAGGATGGTTTTGAAATTCCTGTAGCCATTAGTAATTTAACTTCTGTACATGGCCATGGTGCAGTTGCAGAGGAACATGATGCCCCTAAGCCCGTTCAGGTAAATGTTCCATTAATAAGTAAAATAGAAAATGGAATTTATGTTGCCGTTGCCACCGATAATAAGGCGGGAAATGTGGTTCACTTTCATTTGCAAAATCAATCTCCAGGTGTTCTTTTGGTAAGTTTAACTACTGAAAGGAAAGAGAAATACGCTGGTGCTTTTCATGGTATAATTGAAGCTTACCAATCTGCATTAGTCTATTCTGCCTCATTAGCAGATCTTGATTTATGGCCAGAATTTAGCTTCCAGATTCTAATTTCTGCTAAAACGGATGTAAAGCCTGTTGACCCTTTAGTCATTCGTAAGAAATTCAGGGCGAAAGATTTTTCTTCTGAACAAAAGGAACTGCCCATAGCTAAAAACAAGGGCTGGTTAATTCGTCTGGATGATTTGGCACCTATAACTATTGATGCTCAAAAGTTAAAAGAAAGCTTTTTCAAATCACCTGCTGAGAAGAAAACAGTAGATGCACCAGCTAAAGAAATTGATCTCCATATTGAAAAATTAAGAGATGATCATCACTTTTTGGAACCAGATGAAATTCTTCAGATTCAATTAAATCATTTCCAAAACTCACTCGATGCAGCGATTGTTCACCATTTTGATAAGATGGTTTTTATTCATGGCTCAGGAAATGGTACCTTGAGAGATAAAATTCATAAGCTAATCAGTAAAAACCCACACATTAAAACCTATATGGATGCCCGTAAAGAAAAATTTGGCTACGGCGCAACAGAAGTGGTTTTTAAGTAATCTTGGTTCATTAGTTCAATAGTCATTGGTTCATTTGTTACCTGTGAACTTAAAACTGTTAACTGAAAACCTCATCTCCATAGTCAGGGTTTGCTCCATGTTGCGAGGCGACAAAGGCACCAACTTTGCAGGCCCTGTCTAAAACTGTATTAATTGGGTAGCCGTTGAGATAACTAGAAATAAAGGTAGCTAAGAATGAATCGCCGGCACCAACTGTGTCTGCAACTTCAACCTGGTAGCCTTTGTGATGATATAAATGACCATCCTGAAGTACGTATGCACCTTTCTCACCTACGGTTAAGCAAATAATTTCAATATTGAAGTTGAGGCTAATCTGCTTTAGTAGTTGTTCATCGTTATTTCCGGTTAAGGCAAGTTCATCTTTCAGGTAAATCAGTTCATGTTCGTTTACTTTTAAAATATCGGCCTCACCTAATAAGGTTTTTAAGGTTTCTATGTTGTAAAATGGCGGACGAAGATTAATATCGAAGATTTTAAGTTTCGCCTGTTTCAGTAAAGCCAGAATGGTGTCTTTGCTTTTTTCATTTCGGCAGGTTAAGCTGCAGTAAACAAAGGCATCTGCTTGTTTTACCGCTTCAAGCGCATGTTCATTCAGGCTTATTGCATCCCAGGCTACAGGTTCTATAATGGTGTAAGTTGCCTGGTGAGATTCATCTAATTTTACTTCAACTGTACTGGTTGGCAGGTTATTAATTTGAATTAAATCTGATTCAAAGTTTTGATCCTTTAAAAATTCAATCAGCTCTTTTCCTGATTCATCTTCTCCAACCGCACTGATAAATTTACTGTTGATCCCTTGTTTGTGAAGATTCAAAGCCACATTCATACTTGATCCACCTGCTTTTTTTCCTTCAGGGAAAACATCCCACAATATTTCGCCTATTGAAATTACCGTTTTTTTCATGCCTGATTATTTGTGACGTAAAGAAACAATTTTTATACATGGATTGGAATAATTTGTTTCATATCTTTACTATAAGACCAGAAAACAATGAAGATAAAAATATTAACCATATTAATGATATGCTCAGTAAGTGCATTTGCACAGTCTCCAAAGGATAAACAGGCTATTCTCGATGTGTTGGAAATGCAACGAACGGAATGGAATAAAGGGAATTTAGAGGCTTTTATGCAAGGTTATGTTAAAAGTGATAGCTTACTCTTTGTTGGAAGTAGTGGGCCCACTTATGGCTGGCAAAAAACATTGGATAATTACAAAAAAACTTATTCTGGTAAAGCGGGGATGGGTATGCTTACTTTCGTAATAAAGAAAGTAGATTTCTTAAATCAGGATGTAGCATTTGTGTTGGGAAGCTGGCATTTGAAAAGAGAAAAGGATGAACCCAAAGGATATTTTACTTTATTGTTTAAGAAATTAAATGGCGAGTGGAAAATCTTTGTAGACCACTCCAGCTAAAAAATAAATATCGTGTTTATCGTCATTTCGATTGGAGCGCAGCGTAATGGAGAAATCTCTGAACTAATACAACATCATTTTTCTGCTTTGCTGCAAATGACGTTCTGTGATAAATATTTATTTATATTGGATCACAGCTGAACAGAAAGCTCATCCCGTTAAAAAGATTTCTCTACTTCGGACGAAATGACGATCTGCGATAACTTATTGGTTAAAAACTATTCGCCCAATTTAAAATCTTTATAATAATAATCCTTATCCTCATCGGTAAGCTGGCGGATCACTCTGCAAGGGTTTCCGGCAGCGAAAACATTATCTGGAATATCGCGGGTAACAATACTTCCTGAGCCAATTACTACATTTGAGCCAATTTGTACCCCTGGATTAATTACTACATTTCCGCCAATCCAAACACTGTTTCCAATGGTTATTTCTTGTGCCCATTCATACTCCTGATCTCGGAGATGCGCATGGATAGGGTGGCCTGCTGTGTAAATGGCCACATTGGGTGCAATAAAAACACTGTTCCCGATGGATACCTTAGCGCAATCTAAAATGACCAGATTAAAGTTTGCATAAAAATTATCACCAATTTCTATGTTGTAGCCATAATCACAACGAAAGGGTGGTTCGATATAAAACATGCGCTCTGTTTTACCAAACAGCTTTTTAATTAATTCTTTACGCTGCTTAACGAATTTTGGCGCAAGGTTATTAAATTCAAACACAACTTCCCGTGCCTTTAATCTGTCTTTAGCTAGATCTCCATCCCCAGCCTGGTAAGCTTTACCCGCCAGCATTTTTTGTTTCTCGGTAAGTAGGTTGATATCCATAAATTTTAAATTTAAAAAAATACGGGGCTAATCGTAACCGACGCCCCGTTGCAATGTATTTATTAATATGTTACGGTCTGCCTTTAGCTAAAGCGCGTTCAGCAATCTTCACTGCTTTTTTCTCTCTCCAGTTGGCATATTTTTCTTTGAAAGTCATTTTGATTAAACTATCAATTGCACCATGTGTAAATAAACTCCAAACACTGGCTACTTTTCTGCTAATGGATTGATCCCAGGCACGTAAGCTTAAAGAGAATGAACCATCAAGATATTTCATCCAGTGCCACATTCCTGTTGGCATAAATAAAGTATCGCCGTGTTCTAAAAACACTTCATAACCTTCAACACCTTTTAAGGCAGGAAATTTTTCAAAATCAGGATGATCTACCTGGTAATCTTCTAATGCATAAGTGGCGTTCGGCAGGCAATACAATCTGTCTTTCCATTTATTATCAAAAAGAATAATGTGCTTTCTACCACCAAAATGCGTGTGGAAAATATGAGGTAAATCGATATCGTAGTGTAAAAAGGTAACTGAGTTTGATCCACCAAAAAACATCGCAGGCATGCTTTCTATAAAGCCGCCCATTAAATCTTTCGGAATTTTTACATCATGAATTAAACTTGGAACTTTCTTAAATAAATTAAAGAAAAAGATTCTTAATTCTGTTGGTTCACGTTTAATTAAATCAAGGTAATCACCAAACTTCATGTGAGCAGTTGCCGCATTTATTGGTTTAGATGGATCTGCTTTGGAGTTATCATACAATGGAACTTCAAGTTCCCCACCGATTTCTTTTAAGTATTCTGTAGTCCATTTTTCTCTTGCCGGCCAGTCTTTGGTAAGACCTTTAATGACAAGTGGACGTTTCGTTTTCAAATAATTTTTTTTGAAATCTTCAGGAGTAATGCTCTCCACGATATCAACAGGTTTTAGAATGAAACTCATGCGTTTAAAATCGGTTATTTGTGCCGAACAACAAAAATGTAAATTATATTTTACAAAAAGTAGTTTATGGATTAAATGTGACTTAAATCACGTATTTGAATTTAACAGGATGATAACAATTTGATCATCTAAGACAGAACTTTGCTTTTAACAATTTCAGCATAAGCAGCATCCCACAAATCTATCCGGTTTTGTAAAGCCTTTTTAGTTGTTTCTTCAGCTTCTGCCCAAAAGTGATCTTCCTTTTCACATAACTTTTCTGTCATGGCTAAAGCCAAATGGCTATGGTGGTCGCCGTCTACCTCAATATGACGTTCCAGGTAATATTTAAAAATCGAAACCTTGTCTGGTTGAGTACTATTTAAATCATTCACCATACTAAAGAACATATTCGGAATTAAATCTTCTCTGCCAAATGTGAAACTGGCAGCCTGTAAGTGCGTTTTGCCGCTATTAATAGTTTCGAATGTAGCATTCATAAAATCTCTGGCAGCCTGAGGAACTTTAGCTGACTCGTAAGCCATGTTAAAATCTCTTCCATTTCTTAATGAAATTAAGAAATTGTTTATTTGATCTACGTTTGCACCACATTGCTCCATCGCATCTAAATACAGTTCGAAATGGCTTTTAACATTCCCAGTTGCATCAATATCACTTTCCTCACCAGCCACAATTTCATTAATGAGTTGGCGTGTAACTGCATCACCTACCGGAAACCAGGGTAATGTGGTACAGGTTAAATTGATTTGCAAAGATTTAAGCAGCGACATAAAATCCCAAACGGCGTAGATGTGATGCTCCATAAAAATTTGCAAATCTTCTATTTCACTAATGGCGTTATATACCTTATGGTTTATAATCTGCTTTCTAAGCGGTTCAATGTTTTCCTTGATTTTTAAAATATTAGGATGCATGTTTTCATATTTGAATGATCGACAGGTAAGTAAGTGCAATCAACAACTTGCCATACCAAAATTTTTAGCCCCGCTTTCATTTGTAAATTTGCGATAAAATTAAGCAGTAATTCTCGACAACTCTCTAAAAATCAAAATCCTGAAAAACGGCTGACAAATTATTTACTAAAAATAGAATAATGCAATGAAGGTCTAAAGGCAAAAAAAGGATAAAAAAAATGCCTCTGCCGTAGCAAAAGCATTTTTAATATTCAATTTTAACTATGTTTTATTTTGGCATTAAAACTGAATCAACTACGTGGATAACACCATTTTTTTGATACACATTAGCAATTGTAACAGTACTCATTCCACCTTTTTCATCTTTCAAAACCAATTTTTTACCTTCCATCCAGGCCCAAAGTTTACCACCTTCTACCGTTGTAAGTTCTGCTTTACCACCACCAGCTTTGATGGCTGCAGCAATTGCTTTGCTGTCTAATTTACCTGCTACAACGTGGTAAGTTAAAATTTTTGTTAAGGTTGCTTTATTTTCTGGTTTCACTAAATTGGCAACAGTGCCTGCAGGAAGTTTATCAAATGCTGCATTTGTTGGTGCAAAAACAGTAAACGGACCAGCGCCTTTTAATGTTTCTACTAAACCTGCTGCTTTAACTGCTGCAACCAAAGTAGTGTGGTCTTTAGAATTTACCGCATTGTCTACAATGTCTTTAGTTGGATACATTGCCGCACCACCAACCATAGGATTTTTTTGTGCGTAAACCTGAGTGGTAACTGCCATAGTAACTACTGCAATTGCCGATAAGATTAATTTTTTCATTATTTTAAATTTTAAGTTTTTGTTATTTGCCTTCATTTACGACACATCACAGATACTTGGTTTTTTAAAATCTGAAAATTTATATTAAAGTACTGATTTATAGTTATTTAAAATTGTTTTTTTTTCGAAATGATTGTAGAAAAATTGATAATTATTCTACAACTATAGGTGGTAAATTTATTGTAAATGAATTGTTTTTTTGACTACGTTACCTTTGCATTTTTAATTTTTTTTGAAAAATAGGATGGGAAAAACCGTTTTAAAAAAATGGCTTTGGTTTCTTTGCCGCCAATATATACTTCTTCTTTTTTTGCTTTAACCGCCATTACAATTTGTTTGGCACATTCTGCTGCGCTCATTCCGTTTGCTTGCGCATCGTCCATAGTTCCCTGGTTACTACCATTTGCTGTTAAAGCATTAACAGAAACATTGGTTTTAATAAAACCTGGGCAAACAATGGTAATGTGAATATTCGGATTTTTAATTTCTGATCTTAAAGAATCAAAATATCCATGCAAAGCATGCTTAGATGCTGCATAGGCTGAACGTAATTTGGTTCCAAATTTCCCAACCAGGCTGCTGATCACAACAATTTGACCATTGCCATTTTTAATCATTAACTGTAAAACTGCTTTGCTTAAAATTACAGTTCCCCAGAAATTGGTATTCATAATCTGCTGTTCAGTTTCTAAGCTTGTGGCAAGTGCTAATCCACGTTGACTAATACCTCCGGCATTGATTAAAAGGTCTATAGTTCCAAAAATGCGAATGGCATCATCTGTTTTTGCTGTCAATATTTCTGTTTCACTTAAATCAAATGGCAGCACATGAACATTAAAAGAATTTTGACAATTTCCTTTCACCCTAAACAGTTCATCACGGTTACGGCCGGAAATAATAAGTTTATCACCTGCTTTAAAATGTTCGTAAACCAGGGCTTCTCCAATTCCAGATGATGCACCCGTAATCCATACTATTTTTGACATATATTATTTAATTAATTTTGAATGATAGAAGTGTAGAATGATGAGTTTTGAATGTTTAAATGTTATTTTAACCCGCAAAATCAATTCATCTCTAATTCACTCAATCTTTAATTCACTCAATCTTTAATTCACTCAATCTTTAATTCACTCAATCTTTAATTCAATCAATCTCTAATTCATTAATTCAATCCTTCATTTTCTACTATAAAAAATTCAGAAGCAATATGATCAGCGAAAAGTTTACCGCTTTCACTTAGTTTAATTTGCTCATTCTGGATAATCAACCAATCCTTATCTTCAAAAGCTTTCAAATTATAATTGGTTTCTGCTAAAAACTCCGAGCCAAAATCTGATTCGATCTTTTTTAAATCTGTACCCCACATGGTTCGTAATGAAGTCATTATATATTCATTAAACCGATCATTCAATGATAATTCTTCCACTATTTCCGGGAGTTTGTTCTGCGCCAACACTTCCATGTATTGAGCATTGTTAGCAGGATTCATATACCTGTTTTGTCCATCAAAACCATGTGCAGATGGGCCAATGCCAATGTATTCTATTCCTCGCCAGTAATTGGTATTGTGTACCGCATAGTGATCTGGCTTAGCAAAATTAGAAATTTCATAATGCTCAAAGCCCGCAGTTACCAATTCATTCATTAGCATGACAAACTGGGCAGCGCTTTGATGGTCGCTTACTGGCGCTTGTTTCTTGTTTTTGATGGCATGTGCCAATGCTGTTTTTGGTTCTACAGTTAGTGCATAAGCGGATATATGTGGTACTTGTAATGTTATTGCTTTTTGGATATTGTAAAGCCATTTTGAATCGCTCAGCAGCGGATAGCCATAAATAAGATCGAGGCTAAGATTTTCAAAACCTGCATCCTGACTTCTTTTAATACAATCTTCCGCTTCCATCGCATGATGAGCACGGTTCATCCAAATTAAATCTTCATCAAAAAAGGACTGAATCCCCACACTAAATCTATTTATGGGAAGTTGTCTTAAGGTTTTTAGTTTTTCAGCAGTCAGGTCATCAGGATTAGCTTCGATGGTAATTTCTGCATGTGCATCAACAGAAAAGGTATGATTAATGGTGTCAAAAATCTGCTGTAAAGCACTTTCCGGTAAAATTGAAGGTGTTCCACCGCCTAAGTAAATACTACCCACCTGACCAGATATTCGATCTTGTTTCATCTTAATTTCCCTACATATGGCATCAACCATTTCAGTCTGATATTTCAATGAAGTGCTGAAATGAAAATCACAATAATGACAAGCCTTTTTGCAAAATGGGATATGGATATAAATACCGGACATAGCAGCAAAGATACAGCATATTCCAAATGCAATTATTTTCTTTAGGTAAACAATGATTATTCAGCTACTTTTGCATCCATAAGCTTTGATGTACAGCATGCCGAAATTTATTCTCACTTTTTTTACCATCATTTGGCTAGCAAACTTTGCTTCGGCACAAGAAATTCCTGCTGCTATTGATAGTGCAAAAGTGGTTAATCCGTATAAATTCAAACGTTACCGCTTGGATTCAGCTACGCTTGCGAGGCAAAAGACGGTTACTGATTCTATTCTTCGAAATACCTGGATTATACCGGATAGCATGATTAATAAAAATGCGATGATGGATAGTGTTCAGAAAGCATTTTTGTTTCCTAAACTTGATTTGTTAGGCTGGCAAAAGAAATACGCAAAATTTAAAAAGAAAGCCAATCCATATCAGTTGGGTAAGCAAATTCCAAAAGGAAATGTGGGTTTGCTGGGGTTTATTTTTGCTATGCTGATCATCTTTGCCATTCTAAAAAATGCCTTTTCAAAGCAGCTTTCAGCTATTGTACAATCATTTTTTAGCAACCGGATACTGAATAATATCAACAAAGAAGATAACCTTTTCAGTTCATGGCCGTTCTTGCTATTATTTATTCAGTTTGGGTTCATTTTAGGGATGTTCTTTTTCCTGGTGGCGCAATATTATGATATGTATCAGGCCAAACATGGATTTAAGTTTTTTTTCACTATATCGATTACCATTATTGTGTTTTACGCTTTAAAACTATTGATATTACGATTTATAGGTTACCTCTTTAATGTTCAAAAACCCGTTGGTGAATATATCTCTATTCTGTATCTCAGTTATTTTAATGCATCTTTATTGTTCATTCCTTTGGTTGTAGCCTTTGCATTATCGCCACTAAAATATGGAGTAGTTTATATTGCATTGGCTTTTTTGCTTTTAGGCGTAATCTTTGCATTTCAGTTGCTTAGGGCAGGGGTTACCATACTTTCTAATAATAAGTTTTCTAAAATGCATTTAATTCTGTACTTTTGCGCCCTCGAAATATGTCCTATTTTAATACTAATTAAGACGATAGGATTGTAGCACGAACAACGAAAATGCAAGAAAAGAACGACTCTAGAATTCGCAAAGTGAAAAGTATTTTGGTTACACTACCAAAACCTGAATCAGAAAAATCTCCTTATTATGATTTGGCTAAAAAACACAATCTAAAAGTTGATTTCAGGTCTTTTATACATGTTGAAGGCGTGCCAGCCAGAGACTTTAGAAAAGATAAAATCAATTTGGGCGATTTTACTGCAGTAATTTTTACCAGCCGAAATGCAGCAGATCACTTCTTCAGAATTTGTGAAGAAATGCGTTATGATGTTCCTGTTGATTTAAAATATTTCTGTCTTTCTGAAACGATTGCGTTATATCTTCAAAAATACATTCAATACAGAAAGCGAAAAATATTCTTTGGTAAACAAACTGCTGCAGACTTGGCAGAGGTTTTGAAAAAACATGCCAATGAAAAGTTTTTGTATCCGTGTTCTGATGTTGCTACGGAAGATACTATGAAGTTTTTAGAAAAAAGTGGTTATGATTTTACACCTGCGGTTCTTTTCAAAACAGTGGTAAGTGATTTATCAGATTTGGCTGAAGTTTTCTATGATGTGATTGCTTTTTTCAGTCCATCAAGTATTCAGTCATTGTTTAAAAATTTCCCGGATTTTAAACAAAATAATACCCGGATCGCAGCTTTCGGAATAAATACGAGTAAAGCTTGTGTAGATATGGGTTTAATTGTTGATATTGCGGCGCCTACTCCTGGTGTTCCATCCATGACCATGGCTATCGAAAACTATATTAAAACATCTAATAAATAAGAAAATTTATTTTTTTTAAAGTTCTCACAATAAATATATAACTTTTCAGTTATAGCAAAAGTTACATCTCTATCCTAGTAGGTATAATAAGGTTTTAAGCACAATTTATTGGGTTGTAAACTTTAGTATAAACTATTTAACTAAATATTTGCATTTGTTGATTATTGTAGTGATTTTTGATAAAATTGCTCCTAATTGTGCTCTGCACGCTATAAAAAGTATGAAGAAAATCTACCTTCTGGCCATTGTTGGTGTAACAGTGTTTCTTGCGAGTTGTGGTCATGGAGGCCAGGGCGAGTTAGTGGGCGCTTACAACCGAAAATTTAAAAATAACCGAATTCCTTTGGGAATGGTTTATATCCCACCAGGCCATACCCCACTTGGAGGTTCGGATGAAGATATTACTTTTTCTCAGAATGGGCCAAGCAGAATGACAACGATAAGTGCATTCTTTATGGATCAAACCGAAATTTCTAATGCAGAGTATCGTCAGTTTACCAACTGGGTAAGAGATTCTATTGCCATTTCGATGATGGGAAATCCTCAAAAATTCATGATGAATCCAAAAGGAAAAGGTGCAGCTGATGCGCTTGGTGGCGAGAAATATATCAATTGGAAGGCTGTTGGCGTAAATGGAGCTAATATTTGGCGTAATAAAGGTAAAGGTGCTGGTGCAGAAACTGCTCAGTTAGATGGAATGTATTATTCCGGTTTAGATGCATTACCTGGAAGAAAAGAATTTGATGTCCGTAAATTTGAATACAACTATGCGGAACTAAATATGGATAAGGCCGCTTTAGGACATAAAAATCCAAATAGCAAACGTCAGGATTATATTGATCGTTATAACATTGCCATTTATCCTGATACCATGGTTTGGAAAACAGATTATTCTTATTCTCAAAACGATCCGATGGTACGTGGTTATTATAACCATCCTTCATATGATGATTATCCGGTAGTTGGGGTAAGCTGGGAACAGGCTAAAGCCTTTTCTCACTGGAGAACAAGGTTATACGATGGTGTTGCGCAATCTAGGAAAATGCCTGCCGGATCAAGATCTGATTATAGATTACCTGCAGAAACGGAATTTGAATATGCTGCAAGAGGTGGAAATACTAAAACAAAATATCCTTGGGGAGGCCCTTATATCAGAAATACTAAAGGATGCTTGCAGGCCAATTTTAAACCCGGACGTGGAGATTATTCTAGTGATGGTGGTATTTACACTGTAGGCGTAAAATCTTATTTCCCAAATGATTATGGCCTATATAATATGTCTGGAAATGTTTCCGAATGGACACTAACAGCTTACAACAAGAGTGCCGCACCGCTTTTACATGATTTAAACCCGAACTTTACCTATGTTGCGGGACCTAATGATAGTAAATACCTGAAAAGAAAAGTAGTAAAAGGTGGTTCATGGAAAGATACAGGCTATTTTCTTCAAAATGCAGTATCTACTTATGAATATCAGGATACACAACGATCATATATCGGTTTCAGATGCGTTTCATCTTACCCTGGTACCGATTTAAGAAACTAAACCAAACAAACTAATACTTAAAGAAAAACATCAATTTTATGGCAGCAAAAAAACAACCGGGGTGGTTACACGTAGCGATTTCATGGGGAGCAAGTATTGTAATCGTTGGCGCATTATTTAAGATTTTGCACATCGGTGGAATCTTCGGTAGTTACATGATTGGAATAGGGCTAGGTATTGAAGCAATTTTATTCTTTTTAACAGGGTTTTTTCCACCAGAGCCAGAACCAGCGTGGGAAAGGGTTTATCCAGAGTTAAGAACAGATTTTACTGGAGAATTGCCAAAAGCATCGGCCAGGCCAGTAGCTACAGTTTCTGGTCCAGCAAATACTGCTGCGCTAGATAAAATGTTATCTGATGCTAAAGTTGGACCTGAATTAATCGAAAGCTTAGGTAATGGTTTGCGTACATTTGGGGATAAGGTGGCCGCAATATCCAATGTTGCTGATGCCTCTACCGCAACGAATGAATTTACAAGCAAAGTAAAAACAGCTTCTGCTGGTTTCGACAACTTAAGTGCATCTTTCGAAAAAGCTACGGCTAACTTGAAAGCAATGGGCGAGAGTAATGTAGATTCTCAGGCTTATCATGAACAGGTAAATAACTTATCTAAAAATTTATCAGCTTTAAATGCCGTTTATGAATTAGAATTACAGGATTCTAGCGCTCATTTAAAATCAATGAATAAATTTTATTCCAACTTATCACTAACCATGCAGAACTTTAATGAATCAATGGAAGATTCTAAACAGTTCAAAGAAGAAGTGAACAAGCTGGCTAAAAACCTGTCATCATTAAATGCAATTTATGGCAATATGCTATCGGCTATGAATGGCCCACGTCTATAATTTGTTTAGTTTTTAATCTTAAAGAAAAAGCTACACCAATATGGCAGGCGGAAAAGAAACAACCAGGCAGCGGATGATCAATATCATGTATTTGGTATTGTTGGCTATGCTGGCCTTAAACGTATCAGATACTGTTTTAGATGCATTCAAAAATATCAATGATAGTTTGGACACGTCAAAAAACAATGTAAACTCTAGTATTAATCAACTTTTCTCAGCTTTTGAAAATTCAAAATTGAAAGAAGAGCCAGCACGTGCACAGCCTATTTATGAAAAGGCTCAACAAGCTAAGGTTGCTGCAGATGAGTTGAATAATTATATTGAAGGAATTAAAAAACAATTTACAGTAGCTGGTGATGGTATTAATCCAGAAACCGGTGACCTTGTTAACAGAGATAACCTGGATATTGCTCAGGATATCATGATCAATAAGGGTGAAGCGGATAAATTAAAAGCAAAAATTAATGCTACACGTGAGAAATTAATCTCTTTGCTTGATCCGGCTGATAGAGCCAATGTTGCTTTTTCACTGGAAGCAAAAGATCCGGAAAGAAAAAGAAAGGGTAACTGGCAGGCCACTTATTTTGGAGAAGGTACACCTTTAACAGCAGCAATGACTGTTTTAACTAAACTTCAGGCTGATACTAAAAATGCGGAAGCTGAAGTGGTTAAAAAGTTATTCGGAAATATGGATAAGGCTCAGGTTAATCTTGATCAGTTCGCAGCAGTTGCCGTGGCACCAACCTCATATGTTATCCAGGGGCAACCTTATACAGCTGAAGTGTTTTTAACTGCCAGTGATTCCAGGTCTACACCAGATATCACTGTAAATGGAAACAAATTGTCTGTTAAAGAAGGAAAAGGAACTTATTCAGGTGGAACAGGAAGTGTTGGTGAATTTACGTGGGTGGGTACGGTTCGTGTTCGTCAAACTGATGGACAAGTGAAAGAATACAAAACGCAACCTCAAAAATATCAGGTAGCGAAACCATCTGCAACGGTATCATCTACAAAAATGAATGTGATTTATGCTGGTATTCCGAATCCATTTACGGTTTCGGCAGCAGGTTTCCCTTTAGAAAGTATTAAGGCATCGATCTCATCTGGTTCAATGTCTGGTTCAAACGGAAATTATAACGTTAATCTTGCGGGTAGCCAGGTTGGTCAGGAAGTTTCAATTAATGTAAGTGCTTCTAATGCAGGTAAGACCGTTAGTCTGGGTTCTCAAAAATTCAGAGTTAAGGCCATTCCAAAACCAATTGCAAAAGTTGGTGGAAGATCGGGTGGTGATGTGGCATCAGTTCAGTTGAAAAGTGAAAGCGAAATTGAAGCAGACCTTGATGATTTTCCTTTTGATGTGAAGTTTAAAATTCAACGTTATAAGTTAACAATTATTAAACCACGTTCGGATGCGATTACAATTTCAGGCAGTGGCGGAAGTTTTGCTGGTCCGGTTAGAGCTGCAATAAATTCTATTACACCAGGAACAAGAGTATTTTTTGAAGATATTGTTTCTGTAGGTCCAGATGGTCGTCAGAATGTGTTACCTTCATTGGCATTTACGGTTAAATAAGAATAAGATGAAAAGGATTTTAATTATTGCTGTTTTTGCGCTGTTTACAACACTGGCTTTTGCACAAAAGAAACCAACTAAACTAGCGCCAAAAAAAGCTGCTCCTGTAGCTGCTGTAAATGTAGCAGATACAGTAAAAGCACCTGTAAAAACGGCAAAGAAAAAACTAAAGGTTCCACCTAAAGATGGTTTTTATGCCCGTAAGGATATAGACAGTACGGAAATGGTGCCTTTAGCTGATGTACGTGAAGAGGATGTTTTTTATGCTAAACGCATCTGGAGAGAAATTGATTTACGTGATACCGTAAATTCTGCATTAAGATCCCCAAAATCACGGTTAATAGATGTGATCATTGCTGCAGTTAAAGCAGAAGAGCTTACAGCCTATTCTCCTTTTGACAGCGTAAATAATGAGGATGATGCCTTTACAAATCCTTTAGCAGCAGATTCAGCAATGATGCAGGCCGCGGGAACTGTAGAGGTTACGGATTCAAAGGCAGGTACAGTTACCACAGTTGCTAATGATCTTAATCCTGAATCTTTTTTAAAGTTTAGAATCAAAGAAGATTGGATTTTCGATGTGAAGCGTTCTATTTTCGAGCCTCGTATTGTGGGTATTGCTCCAATGAAATTCATTGAATCTTCCAAACAATGGCAACCAGTATTCTGGATTTATTATCCTGAAGCAAGAGAAATTTTAACCAAGAAACGTTTGGTAAACACCAACAATGATGCTTCTACCTTAAGTTTTGATGATTTTTTTATTCGCCGTTTATTTAGCAGTTACATTGTTAAAGAATCTAATCCTGGCGATAACAAGCTCAGAGATATTATTGCAGATCCGAAACAAAGGTTATACGAGTCTGAAAGAATTAAAAAGTCTGTTCTGGATTACGAACAGGGACTTTGGGAATACTAAACAAAAAAGGCTTCGGAAATTTTCGAAGCCTTTTTTGTTGCACTCTTATCTCGTTTTGAGATAAAACTCAGTGAATAGAAATGAATTTATTTGTTTGCATAATTGATATGCTTTCATTTTTCTGATCCTTAAAGATTGCTATTGATTATCAGTTATAGATTCAATTGCATTTTGGATAGCCACAGGCACATTTGATAAAAGATCATAACCTGTTGCAGTTTCTATCGAATTAACACTTGTACGATAAGTTTTCCAGTTTGTATTTAAGCCATTTGTATTTGGCATATTTACGGTAATTACCCTTGTGGCAGACGTTATTCGGTTTAAATCATTGTTGCCATTCGGTAATACTACAATAACTTTCCAGGTGTTGGAAGGCACATTAACCCGTCCATTATCAATGGTATAAGTAGTTCCGCCATTGCTTCCTGTACCGCCTGATCCGTAAGAACCACAAATAACATAAACCTCATTGCCTGCTGTTACCAATGAACGGGTATAATTTTCCAGATCAGCCCATGGACCCTGGTTATTATTAGGTGCCTGTGGCATCATATTGCTCATTAAAAAAGTAGAAGAATTTGCGGTAACTGAAGATGTTCTATCTGCCGAAGGACAGTTATGGCCACGATCAAAACCAGAACCTGAATAGCTGCTGTTTGATACCTGGTACCAGCCTGAGGGTAAAGTGTTATCAGCGCGGAAATCATCCTGACGAGATGCGGAACCCAAATCAGATGACCCGATATGCCAGCTCACCCAGTTTGGTGTAGCCCTGCTTTTGCTGTAAGAACTGGTATAATAAGTGCGTTCCATTAAATAATTCTCAGGGTAAGAGGTACTGGCAACCGCATTGCTTGGATTTCCCAGTAAAAGATGGCTATTATCTCCAGGGGTTGTAGTAGTAGGGGGGGTAGTTGTGCCGCCACCAGTGGAAATACTGAAATCATCTATGTTAATGCGTGCTGTACCTCCGCTAATTTTACGAATTTGAAAACGGACATTACCAGAGATTGCCGTGTTAAAGGTTATCGTAGACAGTGTTGTGGCACTACTGGTAACTGTGCTGCCAGATTGTTGCCAACTGGAACCACTGTTTGTTGAATACCAAAGCTGCCAGGTACTGGTTGCATCTGTACCATATTTAGCATGGGCAACACTCACTACATCAGCACCATTTACATCGAAATTCATACTTAGTATGCCAGTATTCCGGATGCGAACTGATTGACTACCATTCTTTGCGTCTGCAGCCAGGTTACCGATTAAGGCATCATTAAGGCTCCAGCTTCCGCTACTTAAAGTGATTGATGCTGTTGTGTAGCTTGTTTTTGAACCGGATTCAAAATCTTCCGGAAAACCAGTAGCAATTGCCTGAGCACTGCCTGTAGCTGCTTTGTTGTTTAATTTTTGTTCAAATAGAGTTGTTTCTGGCTGAATTTGATTTTCTTTTTTACAGGCAGCCAGGCCAAGGCACAATACGGCCATTAAGCTTAATTTTTTTAGTGCTTTCATTTTGTTTGGGATATGTTTTGGATGGAATTGATTTCTTAGGTTTCTACTGCGAGGGTTTCAATGACCACGCAAGTGCCATCTGGCAAATAGCCGGTAATTAAAACAGGAATTCTGCTGGCGCCTTCTATTCTGATTACTTTAAGGCTGGATAGATTTTGTTCTAAGAGGGTATAGATGGTCTGAATTTTTTTTGCATTTTCAACCATGGGTGCATCAGATGGATCCACCTTAGAAATTAAATGGTCGAAAAAATCAGTTGGTTGAACCTCTTTTAAGTTAGCAAGATCAGCATGGTAATGTGTGGCAACTTTTGATAATAATTCTGTAGGAGGAATTTTGCCCCAGTCGGCCACTGTAAAAGGACTTTCCGTTTCAGTAAAGTATAATGCACCCAATAAAAGTTTGGTCATTATAGCCAGGATGTTGTTATTCATGTAAAATTAGGGATGATGTTTACTGATATTAACAAGCCTAATTTAAAGAAAAAATATGGAAGTGAAACCAAGGTAAGATTAAGATTGTGTTAATCTTTAGCTCAGAGACATTGTGGTTTACAGTTTAAATTTATGCTTCCTTAAAGTGATTTAACAAAGTAATAACTTGCTTTTTATTCAGAATTTCTGACAGCTCTTTTTCTGTAGCCTCTCTTATTTTTTTTACTGATTTGAAATGAGTTAATAACCTATCTGCGGTTGTCTTGCCGATACCATCAATCTGCTCGAGTTCTGTTTTCAAAGTGCCCTGATCCCGTTTCTTGCGGTGAAAGGTGATGCCAAACCTGTGTGCTTCATCACGAAGCTGTTGAATAACTTTTAAGGTTTCCGATTTTTTATCTAAATATAAGGGATAGGAATCTCCAGGATAGAATAATTCCTCTAGTCTTTTAGCGATACCGATCACGGTAACTTTATTTTCTATTCCTAACAATTTAAGGCTTTTTACAGCAGATGAGAGCTGGCCTTTACCACCATCAATGATGATTAATTGTGGCAAGGGTTGATCTTCTTCCAACATTCTTCTGTAACGCCTAAAAACGGCCTCTTCCATCGTTGCAAAATCATTTGGACCTTCAACCGTTTTCACGTTAAAATGGCGGTAATCTTTTTTGGATGGTTTGGCATCTTTAAATACCACAATTGCAGAAACCGGATATTTGCCCTGGAAGTTGGAATTATCAAAACACTCAATATGTTTTGGTAGTTGGGTTAACCGTAAATCATTTTGCATGGTGGTGAGAATACGGTCAGTCCTTAAATCCGGATTTAGCTTTTCATATTGATTTAGCTTTTCCTTTTTGAAGAACAGCACATTCTTTTGAGAAAGTTCCAACAACTTCTTTTTTTCTCCCAGCTTGGGTACCGTAAATTTTAAGTTTTCATCCTCTAATGAAAGCTCAAACGGGACAATGATTTCTTTGGATGTGCTGTTAAACTTTGTCCTGAATTCCAGCATCGCCGTAATTAATAATTCATCATCGCTTTCATCCAGCAATTTCTTAATTTCAATGGTTTGGGTTTGAATAATAGTCCCATTCATTACCTTCAGATAATTGACAAAAGCATATCGTTCATCGGAAGCAATACTCACTACATCCACATTGGTAATGGCACTGTTTACAACGGTCGATTTACTTTGGTATTTTTCTAAAACTTGTAGCCTCCTGGAGTATTGATGTGCTAGTTCGAAATTTAAATCTTCAGATGCAGATTTAATAATTCCTTTAACATCACGGATCACATTGCCTATTTTTCCATTCAGAATTTCTTTAATCTCACCAATGTTTTTATCATAATCAGATTCTGTTTGATAAGCCTGACAAGGTCCTTTACAATTCCCGATCTGGTATTCTAAACAAACTTTAAATTTTCCCTCAGCAATATTTTTATCGTTTAAAGGCAGGGTACATGTTCTTAGCGGATAGGTTTCTTTAATCAGATCTAAAATGGTATGCATCATTCCAATTGATCCGTAAGGTCCAAAATAGGTAGACCCATCCTTGATTACTTTTCTAGTCCAGTAGATTCTAGGATATGGTTCGTTTTTAACAATAATCCATGGATAAGTCTTGTCATCCTTTAAATTGATATTAAATTTTGGCTGATGCTTTTTAATTAAGCTGTTTTCCAATAACCAGGCATCAATTTCAGTATCAACAATGGTAAAGGTGATCTTCCTGATTTTAGAAACCAACACCCTCGTTTTCCCGTTAAACTGTTGCTTGTCGCTATTAAAGTAGGAGCCAACACGGTTTCGGAGATCTTTTGCTTTACCAATGTACATTAACTTCCCATCCACATCCCAGTATTGGTAAACACCTGGTTTATGAGGAATAGCCATTAATGCTGTTTTATGGTCGAAACTGCTCATGCTTTCAATAATAGAGTTAAAGGGAAAACTTTACCTAAAAACGGATTAGGAATTAATTTTGTTCGGCAATTATAGCATTTATTAATACTTTAAACGCATACACAGTGAGGCGTTAAAAACCTAATTTTTCATCCAGTTCAGGGTTTGTTTCTTCCTGTTGTTGCTGATACTGGTTACAATCATAAGTAATAGAAACACCCGATTTAGGTACATCAAAATCTGCATGACTTATTTTTAAAGCAGGATTGGCGTAAACCCGTTTGATAAAGCCTGCAAAAATTGGTAGTGCTGTATTGGCACCTTCACCCTGGCTGGTACTAATAAAGTGAAAGGCACGGTCTTCACAGCCTGTCCAAACACCAGTTACCAGCTGAGGCGTAATGGCCATAAACCAACCATCTGAGTTGTTTTGTGTGGTGCCTGTTTTTCCGCCTATTGGTGCATTAACTTTATATTTATAGTTTAACCTGGAACCTGTACCGCCAGAAACAACACCTTTAAGCATTCTCGTCATCACATAAGCTACCTCTTCACTCATAATAGGCTTAGGTATTTCTTTTTGCGAAAATAAAACTACGCCATTCTTATCTTCAATTTTAAGCAGATAAATAGGTTTGGTATACACGCCTTTATTTGCAAATGCGCCATAAGCGCCAACCATATTATAAATCGATGAATCGAAGGTTCCCAATGCAATGGAAGGATAAGCCGGAACATTCGGAATGCCCATTTTGGTGGCTAAAGTAGAAACCGCAACCGGACCAACCTGTTTCATTAAGTATGCAGTAACATAGTTTTGAGAAAACGCCAATGCTTTTTGGAGTGTAATGGTACCTGCAAGTGGTTTTCCTGAAGATTTTGGTGTCCAGGGTTCGCCATAACCATCAATAGTTACCGGAACGTTTGCAACTGTAAAACATGGCGAATATCCGTTTTCAATAGCCACTGCATAAGTAAATGGTTTAGCGGTAGAGCCTACCTGCCTTGTTCCCATTTTAACCTGATCATACTTAAAGTGCTCATAATTAATTCCACCAACCCAGGCTTTAACATGGCCATTGGTTGGATCCATGGTCATCATGGCATTACGCAATAACATTTTATAATAACGAACAGAGTCAATTGGCTTCATTACCGTATCTACATTACCTTTCCAGGTAAAGATGGTCATCTCTGTTTTGGTGTTGAAGTCATCCTTAATTTCGTCATCAGATTTACCTTCCAGCTTTAAAGATTTATATCGGTCAGACCTCTTGATACCTTGCTGAATTTGTAAATCTTTGCCTTTAAAAGGATTTCTACCTTTCCAACTTGCTAAAAACTGTGCCTGCAAAACTTTCATGTATTCTTTTTGTGCCTCTTCAGCATATTTTTGCATATCGTAATTAATCGTGGTATAAATCTTTAATCCATCGCGATCCAAATCATATGCTGATCCATCAGGCTTGGTAATGCCTTGCTCCTGAAAGATGTTTTTAATATCATTTTTTAAAACGGACCTGAAATAAGGTGCAATGCCATCGTTAACAGTGGCTGCGTTAAATTTTAAGCCCAGAGGTTTATCTTTTTGTTCTTCAAATTCCTGCTGAGTCAATAATTCTGATTTCACCATCATGGCCATTACGGTATTTCTACGATCTCTTGATCGCTCCGGATGCCGGGTAGGAGAGTACATCGTAATTCCCTTTTGCATCCCAACAAGGGTAGCAGCTTGAGTTAAAGTCAGTTTATCAGGGGTAGTGTTAAAATAAACTCTCGCAGCTGATTTTATTCCATAGGCCTGGTTACCAAAATCAACTGTATTTAAATACATGGTGATAATCTCTTCTTTGGTGTAATTTCTCTCCAGTTTAACAGCAACAATCCACTCCTTAAATTTGGTGAGTACCAATGAAAAAAAGTTAAGGTTAGACTCTCTCGGAAAAAGGTTTTTTGCTAACTGTTGAGTGATGGTACTAGCACCTTGTTTTTTGCCAATGAGGTTATAACCAATAATGGTGAATGTACGTTTAAAGTCAATTCCGGAGTGTTCTTTAAAACGCGTATCTTCTGTAGCGATCAATCCATTAATTACGTTTTCAGAAATGTCTTTATAGGTAACATTTGATCGGTTTTGTACGAAATAAGTTCCGAGTGGACGGCCGTCTTCAGCAATAATTTCTGATGCCTGATTGCTTTTTGGATGCTCAATATCTCGGAAAGAAGGTAGTTCACCGAAAAGACCTAAACCAATCATGGAAATAAAAATAGCAAATAGGGCTATTCCTGTGATGAGTATTTTCCAGATGATTAAACTATATTTTTTTGTTTCTTGTTCAGAAAGGGATTTATTCATTTTGTGTTATAATTAGTTCAAAACAGACTTGATGCCAGGCCGATTTTAAGCTGCAAATTTATTAATTTTTAAAGAAATGAACCTTCTGCTTATTATTAAGCTGAAAGGTTCTATTTATAACTGTCTTTTAAAAACTCCAGATATTCACTGATACGTTGCCTATTGGTAAGCTTTTCGAAATTTTCCTTGCTGATAATGAATCCTTTATAAAGACTGGCCGGAACTTTCATAATGTTCTTCAATTGGCCTGAAATGCTTGATTCATATAGTTTGGCGTCTTCCAAATCAATAAAGCTAGTCACATAGATTAACTGATCGTTATCCAACTCAATCAATTTATGCGCCAAATCATTGTCGGGATAATTACCCCGGTTAAATTGGCCTATTCCAAAGCGTGAAGAGCTAAGCGTTAAAGTGGCATCTGCCACATCAATCACATAATAATATTCTTCAGATTTTGCATCACTGAAGATACTTGCCGGCTTATTTACATCAGCAGGTTTGACTTCCGTTGTTTTTTCGGCATCATTAACCTTTGGCTTCTCTATAGCTGGTATGGCAGCATTTACATCTGTATTTAACGGCTTGGCTGGAACGGCAATAGGTTTGGCCTGACTCACAAAACGCGGTTCTTTAGAATCAAAATCGATTAATGCCACTGGTCTTTGTTTAAATTCTTCCAGGTTTGCTTCAATATATTTTAAGTGATCACGTACCAGTGGGGTAATGATCATATCGTTCGGATAATTCGTATTGATCGAATTAAACTCCTTCAATAAAGCATCTAACTTTGATGTTCGTCCAATGGCAATTGCTTTAAGGTAAGCATATTGTGGTGCCAGTCCATTCTCTGGTGATGCTGAAATGTTAACGTTTGCCTGATTGATCACCGTTGGATAATCTTTTCTTGCATAAGCATCGAACGTAACATTGTAATTGTTAATGGAAATATTTTCAAGTTCGCTTTGTTTAGCAGAATAGGAAGGATCAAGAAGAATCTTAGCAAAATTGGTTTGTGGATATTTAGTCAGCACCAATTGTTTGTATTCATTGGATTTGTTTTCATCAATCCCACGGAAATTAAGGTATAAACTATAATAAATGGCAGCCAGGTGATTATTTTCCGGATATCTGGCTAGTAAGATTAAATAAATTTTATTTGCTTCTGCTTTATCATTTAATTCTTGCTGATAAAAGCTGGCGATTTCAAAATAGGCATCAATTATTTTTTGATCTGAAGCCAGCATAAGTTCAGGAGTGGTTGGTAAAGCACTCAGGAACTGTTTTTCTAAAGAAGTTTGGTCCTGATCGGTTTGCGTGTTGGCTTCATTTGCTGGCGTAATTTCATTGGCAACTTTACCACCAGACATTACCTGGTTATTTTCCTGAGCTGATGATCGGGTGCTTTGTCTCCAGTTATCTTCCAGCTGCCTGTTTCCCCAACGTTTTTTAAAATCTGAAAAACCATTACTGATGGCTGCATTGTTATTGAAATAAAAAGTATTTCCAGTGCTACTTATGGCCGAATTTAAAGACTGATTAGGGAAATCCGGATTGTCTAAAAATTGATTACCAGTTGTTGATGCTGTGGCTACTTCTACTTTTTTAGTGAAATGCGCTTTCACTCTAGCCTCCCTTTCATTCAAAGGAAGTTTAGCAAAGGCTTGTGCAGTATCCTCTCTGGAGATAATGGTGAATCGATCAGTCAGATACTGTAAATTATTTGCTTTTTTAACAATGTTGTCGTAATCAAGGAAGTTTTTAGGCAATATGGTTACTGTACTATCATAATAAAGCTTGGCTTTAATGTAGTTGTTGAACTTTTTAAAATTTAAATCTGCAACCTTTAAATATGATAACGCTTTTTGCGTTTGATTTTTAGTGCTTTTCTGTATCGACTTTAAATAATTTTCTTCTGCTTTAGTGAAGTTGCCTTCTTTTGAAAATAGCTCTCCAACCTGATAATATATTTGATCGGTGTAGTCAAAGTTTTTATCATCTTTTAATAGCGCTAGTAATGCGGCATCTTCATCAACTTTATAACCACTAATTAACGCCTTTAACTTGATGCGCTGAAGATTGGCATGGAAGTACATTTCAAAAGGGGCATTGCTATTTTCAACTTTGGTATAATTGGTGAAAGCATTTTGGAGATCGTTTTCCTGTTCCTGCAGCTGCGCTAAAATGTATCTCCAGCGAATGCGCAATTGTTTATCATCTCCAATTCTAACTGCGTTTTCAAGAAGTAAAATCGCCTCTTTATTTCTTTTCTGGTAAATCCTCATTTGGGCAGTCGTGGCCAAAGGCTCTGCCAGATCTTTTTTTAGTAAGTCTTCGGCACGCAACATGGTGTCCAGAATTTTATCTGCAAATACCATATTATTAAGTTCCATCTGGCTACGCGCTTTCCAATTCATGGCCATGATGAAAGTTTTCAGATCATTGCTGTATGTTTTAGCCGTGTAATCAAAATATTCTGATGCGATGAAATAGTTTCCTTTAAGGTAGTTTGCTTTACCCAAAAGCATGTAGGCATCATCAATATAATTACTAAAACTTTTATCATTGATGATCGTTTGACCTTTTGTAATTACTTCGTCGAGCTGTTTGTTGGCAACGCCCGGTGTAAGCACTAAATTTACCTGTGGCTCTGGATCAAGATAAACAGGTAGGATTTTTTCGTAATTATCGGTATAATTTTGTAATAAACTTTCATTATGTTCATTAAGCAAAACTTTTGAATTATAGATATAGTTATACCTTGCCGTTAAGTTTTGAAACTTGCGGTCTATTGTGGTATCTTTATTTGCAACACAGCCATAAATAAGAAGTGAGCTAAAAAGTAGGATGAAGGGATTTAAGTTTTTGTTTGCGTTTTTTTTCAATTATGCTAAATCTCTTTAAGTTGATATCGTAAACAATATATATAGAAAAATATTTATTTGGCAACAAATTTTAATTATTCAAAGTTAATTTAATTATCTTATTAAATAATGGAAAATCCTAAAGAAGAAAATCCAGGTCAAAAGGTTAATGCAGCAGCAAAATATTCGGCTATAGGCTTCCAGATGATTGCCACAATAGGGTTATTAACTTTTATTGGTTATAAGATTGATGAACACCGAAACAGTAAAAGCAAAATCATTACAGCAGCTTTTGCACTTGTAGGTGTTGGCATTGCCCTTTATCAGGCTATTAAACAAGTGACGAGATAGGTAGAAGAATTAATAAATTTCTTTAAACAATTAACTATTTAATAATGAAGTAGTTATTTTTTTAAGTTTTCGATTCTGGTGTGAAAACAAGAAATTAAACAATATATTCTGGTTACAAATTTAGCAGGTTGATAACAATTTAATCATCCACAATAGAGCAATTTCTGTAAGTTAATCCATAAACAAATCCAACAATAATTCTCCTGCAGACTAGATACTTGATGCCAAAAACCTTATGTTTGCAAAAGTTTTTATTCGTAAAGAAATTGTTCCATTGACGCTAACCAAATTTACAAGCATCTATTTCATTTTTGTTGGTATCTTAATCGCTATTGTAGCATTTTTGCCATTCATATTTCCGGCACAACAACTATTTGTAAAGAATTTTTGGGTGTTATTCGGTTTCATGGCTGGGATTACCTACATCGCATACATGTTGGTGGATATTGGAATAAAAAGGGATCCTGAGGTTGGAGTAATGGCAATAATGGGATCGATTGCTGTAAAGATGATTTTTTGTATGGCTTTTGTGCTGGTTTACAGTATAAAAGCAAAGGGACAAGGGTTGCTTTTTGCACTTAATTTTTTTTCTGTGTATTTATTGTTTACTGCCTTTGAAATATACTGTTTGTTACGTAACTTGCGCCACCAAAATTTAAAGTAAAAAACTGCCAATAAATGGATTGTAACCAAGTTTTTGTGTTGAAAGTTAAGAAGGTAATCTTTGTTTTTACGCTTTTAATCGCGTTTTTATCTATCAGAAATGATACTTTTGCTCAAGTTGAAAGTGCTGTTTCTCCTGATAGTGTTGTTGCAGAATCAGCTCATGCTGTTTCAGGTGAACACGGTGCGACTGAGCATGGAGAAGAGAAATTTGAGCCGACTAAAGTGATTATGGAACACATTGCTGATTCGCATGTGTGGCATTTATGGGGACATACTTCTATTCCTCTTCCGGTTATTTTATATACATCAGGTGGTTTGGAAGTTTTCTCTTCAGCTAATTTTCATCATGGAGAGCATGATTATCAAGGTAAATATAATAAATATCGCCTGGTTACTGGTTTGAAACAAAGCATGACTAAAGATATGTTCAACAAGAACATTAAAGTAGTTGGCGCTGATGGTCAAATTGATGAAGCGGCATCAGATACCGTAATTGATTTTTCGATTACTAAAAACGTTGCTGCCATGTTTATTGCCATAGCTTTAATTGTGATTGTTTTTTCAGCTGTTGCGGCTGGTTATAAGAAACGTGTTGGTAAAGCACCTAAAGGTTTACAATCGTTTTTTGAGCCAGTAATTATCTTCGTTAGAGATGATATCGCCAAGCCAAATATTGGCCATACTTATGCTAAGTTCATGCCGTATTTATTAACGATATTCTTTTTTATTTTATTTAACAATTTATTAGGTTTAGTTCCAATATTTCCAGGAAGTGCAAATGTAACCGGTAATATTGCTTTAACATTTGTAATGGCTACTGCAACCATGTTAGTGGTAAACTTAAATGGTAATAAATATTATTGGAAACACATTCTTACCCCAGATGTGCCTTGGTGGTTATATCCAATTATGATTCCGGTGGAGTTAATTGGTATTATCTCAAAGCCATTCGCTTTAATGGTTCGTTTGTTCGCCAATATTACCGCAGGTCACATTATCGTATTAAGTTTAATATCATTAATATTTATTTTTAAAACATTGGCTATTGCGCCAGTTTCAGTAGCATTCGTTTTATTTATGGATGTGCTTGAATTACTGGTAGCATTTTTACAAGCCTTTATTTTTACATTATTATCTGCTTTGTTTATCGGAATGGCGGTAGAAGAGCATCATTAACGGAAAACTATTTTTTACAAATTATATAATTAAATTAGTTATGGTAGGTTCAATCGCGGCAATTGGTGCCGGTTTAGCAGTAATTGGTGCAGGTATCGGTATCGGTCATGTAGGTGGTAAAGCAATGGAAGGTATTGCTCGTCAACCAGAGGCTGCATCAAAAATTCAAACTGCAATGATTATCGCTGCAGCCCTTATTGAGGGTGCTGCTTTATTCGGTGTAGTAGTTGCTTTATTAGGCTTAGGCGTATAATAGCAATTCAGAATTATAAACCGGGAATTTAACGATTGGTTATTTTCCCGGTTTTAATAAGAAATTAAGTAAAAAAATATATAAAATGGAATTAGTAACCCCAAGCATTGGATTAGTTTTCTGGACGGCACTTGCATTCATCTGCTTATTAGTATTACTTAGAAAACTGGCATGGAAACCTATTTTAGGTGCCATCCACGATCGTGAGCAGAGTATTGATGAAGCCCTTAACAAGGCTGAATTGGCTAAGCAGGAAATGACGCGTTTGACTGCGCAGAATCAAGATTTAATGCAACAGGCACGTGCTGAACGTGATGAAATTTTGAAGGAAGCTAAAACGCTTAAAGATAGTATTCTAAACGAAGCTAAAAAACAAGCTCAGATAGAAGGTGCTAAATTGATTGAAAAAGCTAAAATCGAAATTGAAAACCAAAAGAAAGTTGCTTTAGCAGAAGTTAAAGGTCAGGTTTCTACATTATCATTAGAAATTGCCGAACGTATACTGCGTAATCAATTAGATGATAAAGCGAAGCAAGAAGCTTTGGTAGCTAATTTGTTAAAGGACGTTGAATTAAACTAGTTTTGAGAAAATAGATTGGAGACATTAGATATTAGATTTGAGATTTGTCTCACGTCTTCCATCTCACATCTCACGTCTCACACCTAAAAATATGTCAGAAATTAAAGTTGCAGGCAGGTATGCCAAATCATTAATCGATCTATCCGTTGAAAACAACGCTTTAGCTGAATCTTATAATGATATGGTTTTGTTTGAAAAAGTGGTTGATGAAACCCCTGAACTGGAAGCGATACTTAAAAACCCAATTGTACCTCTTGATAAAAAAATAGGTATTTTGAATGGTATCTTTACAGATAAGGTGAGCAAGTTAACCCTTACTTTTTTCAAAGTTGTAGTGAGCAAAGGTCGTTCATCTATACTATTTGCTACAGCCAAGCAATTTGTTCAACAATATAACCTAATTAAAGGAATCGTTACTGCTGATGTAATTAGCGCCACGCCATTGAGTAATGAAGCAAAAGAAGAAATTGTTGCTACCGTAAAAAGAGAACTTGGTGCTAAAGAAGTTATCTTTAATGAAAAAGTTAATGATAAATTAATTGGTGGCTTCATTTTAAAAGTTGGAGATAAGCAATTTGATGCCAGTATTGCCAGCAGTTTAAATAAGCTTAAAAAAGAATTGGCGCATTAGTGCATTAAGCGTTAATAGCAAGCCAAACCGGAAAAACAGAACATAATTTGCCAGGTAAGCAGTATAATAACTAATTATTAATGGCTATAATAAATAAGGATGCGCTAAGCGTGTGGCATTGAACGCCAACCGCCATGCGCCAAGCACTAAACATTTACAAAAAGAGATAAAGTAAAATTATGGTAGAGGTAAGACCAGACGAAGTATCGGCAATTATCAGACAGCAATTGGCGGGCTTCAAATCAGAAACCGAACTGGAAGAAGTTGGTACCGTGTTGCAAGTGGGCGACGGTATTGCCCGTGTTTACGGTTTAACTAAAGTTCAATCGGGAGAGTTGGTTGAATTTGCCAACGGCCTCCAAGGCATTGTATTAAACCTTGAAGAAGACAACGTGGGTGTGGTGCTTTTGGGTGCTTCAGACGAAATCAAAGAAGGTGATACCATTAAACGTACCAAAAAAATTGCCTCTATTAAAGTTGGTGAAGGTATGCTTGGCCGCGTAGTGAACACATTAGGAGAACCTTTAGATGGTAAAGGTCCAATCTTAGGTGAAACTTACGAAATGCCTTTAGAGCGTAAAGCACCAGGTGTAATTTATCGTCAGCCGGTAAATGAGCCTTTACAAACTGGTATCAAAGCTATTGATGCCATGATTCCAATCGGTCGTGGTCAACGTGAGTTGGTTATTGGTGACCGTCAGATTGGTAAAACTGCTGTTTGTATTGATACCATTATTAACCAGAAAGAATTTTATGAAGCAGGCCAGCCTGTGTTCTGTATTTATGTAGCTATTGGTCAGAAAAACTCTACCGTTGCTAACATTGTACGTACACTAGAAGAAAACGGTGCTTTACCATATACTGTAGTAGTTGCTGCTTCGGCTGCAGATCCTGCTCCAATGCAATTCTATGCTCCTTTCGCAGGTGCTGCAATTGGTGAATTTTTCCGTGATACAGGTAGACCAGCTTTAATTGTTTATGATGATTTATCTAAACAAGCTGTAGCTTATCGTGAAGTATCTTTATTACTTCGTCGTCCACCGGGCCGTGAGGCATATCCAGGTGATGTTTTCTACTTACACAGTCGTTTGTTAGAAAGAGCTGCTAAAATCAATGCGAATGATGATATCGCTAAAAACATGAATGATTTACCAGAATCGATTAAACATATCGTTAAAGGTGGTGGTTCATTAACAGCTTTACCAATTATCGAAACTCAGGCAGGTGATGTTTCTGCATATATTCCAACTAACGTAATTTCAATTACTGATGGTCAGATTTTCTTAGAGTCGAATTTATTCAACTCTGGTATTCGTCCGGCAATTAACGTAGGTATTTCGGTATCACGTGTAGGTGGTAATGCTCAGATTAAGTCGATGAAAAAAGTAGCAGGTACTCTAAAGTTAGACCAGGCTCAATACCGCGAATTAGAGGCTTTCTCTAAATTTGGATCTGACTTAGATGCTGCAACAAAATCTGTTTTAGATAAAGGTGCACGTAACGTAGAAATGCTAAAACAAGCACAGTTTTCTCCATTCAGCGTAGAAAAGCAAGTTGCAATTGTTTATGCTGGTACCAAAAACTTAATGCGTAATGTACCAGTTAACAAGGTTAAAGAATTTGAAACTGAATTTTTAACTCAACTTGAAATGCGTCATGCAGATACTTTAGCAGCACTAAAAGCTGGTAAATTTGATGATAACATCACTGGCGTTTTAGATACAGTAGCAAAAGAAATTTCAAGTAAATATTAATAAGTATCAAAGTAGTTAGTATCAAGTATTAAGATTAAGTGTGAACTTTATCTTAATACTTGATACTCGATTCTTGATACTCACGAAATAAAAAATGGCTAATTTAAAAGAAGTAAGAAACCGTATTGCATCGGTACAATCAACACAGCAAATTACGAAAGCTATGAAAATGGTTTCGGCTGCGAAGTTGAAGCGTGCTACTAATGCAATTATCGCTTTACGTCCTTATGCAACTAAACTTAAAGAGATTTTAGAAAATCTTTCAGCAAGTTTAGAAGGATCTTCATCACCTTTTATTCAGGAGCGTGAGCCCAATAAAGTTTTAATTGTAACTGTATCTTCCAACCGTGGTTTGGCAGGTGCATTTAACATGAACGTGATTAAAGCGGCCAATAATTTAATTGCTGAAAAATATAGTGAGCAATTGAAAAACGGTAATGTAAGTATTATTTCTATTGGTAAGAAAACTCAGGATTTTTATGAGAAACGTAAATACAACGTTATTGGAAACAATAATGAAGTATATGCAGCCTTAACATTCGAAAATGTTACCAAAATTACTGATTTGATTATGGCTGGTTTTATTAAAGGCGATTTCGATAAGGTTGAGGTAGTTTATAACCGTTTTAGAAATGCTGCAGTGCAATTTATCACAACAGAGCAATTACTTCCTTTACCAAAGGCTGAGGAGCCCGCTAAAGAGCTTACCAAAGCTTCTAACGTTGATTATATTCTAGAGCCTTCTCAAGAAGAAATCGTTGAGCAATTGATTCCTAAATCAATTAAAATACAATTGTACAAAGCAGTATTGGATTCTCATGCATCTGAGCATGGCGCACGTATGACTTCAATGGATAAAGCAACAGAAAATGCAGGTGAATTATTGAAAGCCTTAAAACTTTCTTATAACCAAGCCCGTCAGGCAGCCATTACAACTGAATTAACTGAGATTGTAAGCGGTGCAGCAGCATTGAACGGATAATCTAAATTGTCATCCTGAGTTTATCCAGGGATTAAATACAAAGCTCATTTCTTAATTGAAATGAGCTTTTTTAATATTTAAATTTATTATAATCCAAAATTATTATATTTTTTATGGATTTTAATCCAAAATTATTATGTTTTTTATGGATTGTAATCCAGAATTATTATATATTTGTATAATACCTATTAAACATGATTGTAAGGAGCCAATTAAATTATGCCATCGACAGACTTTTTAAAGGCAAAGCCTTTATCATTTTTGGACCGAGGCAAACTGGAAAAACCACTTTTGTAGAACAGTTATTAGCAAGAGTAAATAAAAGAACATTATATCTAAATGGCGATGATGCGGATGTTAGAGAAACATTGGCTAAACCCAATGCAAGCCAGATTGCAAAAATGCTTGGAGATTATGAAGTACTTTTTTTAGATGAAGCCCAGCGCATAAATGATGTTGGGTTACTCATAAAGATTATTGTAGATCGTTTTAAAGGTGTTCAGGTAATTGCTACTGGTTCATCAGCCTTTGAATTATCAGGTAAAATTAATGAGCCTTTAACGGGGCGTAAATATGAAATGATGCTATTGCCTTTTTCCTATGCAGAATTGGTAAATGCTACAGATTTCATCACAGAAGAGCGATCAATAGAGCAGCGTTTAATTTATGGGTCTTATCCCGAAGTCATTAATGATCCTAAAAATGCTGAAGAACATTTAAAGTTATTGGCAGATAGTTATTTATATAAAGATTTATTTGCACTCGAAGAGGTAAAAAAGCCACTGCTTTTCGAGAAAATTGTAAAGGCTTTGGCCTTGCAAATAGGAAGCGAAGTTAATTTTTCAGAATTGGCTCAATTGGTTAAAGCCGATCAGAAAACAGTTGATAAATATATTAGTCTGCTCGAAAAATCTTTTGTAGTTTTTACTTTGCCTGCCTTTTCAGGTAACGTACGTAATGAGATTAAAAAAAATAAGAAAATTTATTTCTATGATACTGGAATCGTAAATGCCATTACCAGAAATTTCAATCCATTAACCAATAGAAACGACGTGGGTGCCTTATTTGAAAATTACATGATTGCAGAACGCATTAAATTTTTACACCAAAATCAAATGGAGGCTGATTGCTTTTTTTGGCGCACAACACAACAGCAGGAAATAGATTACATTGAAAAAAGCGCTAATCAACTTTTGGCTGTTGAATTTAAATGGAATGAAAGAAGTAAAAATAAAATACCAACTACATTTACTCAGGCTTATCCAGAAGCGGAAACATTGATCTTGTCTAAAGTAGATAGAGGAGGTTTTTTAAACAATTAGATTGCTCAACAATAAAACCCATTTCAACGTTGAAACGGGCTTTATTAATTTAAAAATAAATGCTTTCTGGATTGATCTTTATCCTAATATAACCGTTATCTATTTTTCTAGGGTGAGTACCGTCTCCCCAATATACTGACGCATTAAATTTTGCTTCAAGGATATATTTGCCCGATTTTAGCTTTTGCAAATTGGTTATCTCAAATTTAGATTGACTTTGTAGTTCTGGTTTTAAAAGCGCATGGTAAACTAAACTTGGATATCCATTTGTTTGGAATCCATAATTATCCCCCTGTAATTCTAAAACGATTCCATTTTGTGAATTGTTTCTTTGAAAATCCAATGCAAATTTACGTTCGCCTACAGTAAATAATTCAAGTTTATTCACAGGCATAAACAAAGAAGTTTGATTATTGGCTGGCTGGGCTTGATTTTTATGGTATTTTTTTAAGAAAGATATTGTGATTCCACTTCTGTTCTGATCTGAAAATTTAAAAAATCTTCCAAACATAACAGAGTCTCTGTCTCCTGATGTGTATTCTTTTTGCTTAACTAAAGAATCTAATTTTTTATTTGGCTCTGCGTTAATTAATCCCTTGTTTATACTTTCCATTTGTATCATTTGATTCCCATCAATGATGTATGATATTGAATCTTTCAATAATTCTAAAGGGTCTGGTTTCTGAACGGTTGGAGGTTCAGTTGGCTCTTTTACGGGGTTTTCTTTCTTGCAGGCAATAAGGCACATTAAGGCCATAGCAAGTCCAAGTAAATTTTTGATTTTCATATTAATGATTTTATTTGTGTGTGTTTAAAAATAGTAAAACCTCTATGTTAAAAAATTAAAAGCTTGCTTATTCGTGTAATTAATTTGTGTCTTAAGTGTAAAGGGTTGATAACGAATTGATTTAAATCATAATAAATTCACTATGCTTAAAAAGGAGTTAATACATTTGTTATTTAATTAAAAAAAATGAAAAAATACATATTTACATTGCTCGCGTTGATTCCATTTTTAGCAAATGCTCAAAACCCTGCCAGAGATTATACCAATGCCGTGCTTTGGCAACAAACTTCAGGTGAGTATAGGGCACTATGCTTTCAAGCTTATAATTTTGCTCGCCTATCATTAAAAGAAGCTTTATGGGCTGATACCAGTAAAAAGCCAAACTGCATTATTGTTGATATTGATGAAACGGTTTTGGATAATTCTGCCTTTCAAGGGCATGAAATTAAAAAAGGTCTGAGTTATAATGCAGCAGATTGGACCGAATGGACAAGCTTGGCTCGTGCCGATACTGTTCCAGGCGCATTGGCTTTCTTAAAATTCGCCGCATCAAAAAATATCGAAACTTTTTATGTCAGTAACCGCAATGAAAAGGATTATGCTGCTACATTAAAAAACCTTCAGACCTTTGGTTTTCCTTATGCCAATGATGCCCATTTAGTGGTTTCGAAAGGAACATCAGATAAAGAACCGCGTAGACAAAAAATTGCAGATACCCATAATATTTTAATGCTGTGTGGTGATAATTTAAGTGATTTCAGTAATGTTTTTTACCGGGAAAATAAAAGTATCATTGAGCAGGTTGACGCAAATCAAACCTTATTTGGAGTTAAATATATTGTATTGCCAAATCCAATGTATGGCGATTGGGAAAAGCCGCTCTATCAGGGAGAAAAATCAAGTGATCAGGATAAAGCAAAACAACGTTTAGAACGATTAAAAAGTTATTAAAATTATAATTTATTCGGCAATATATATTACTTTTGCTGCATCATAGAAATAAACATTATGGAGAACAACGAATTAAAGCATAATACAGAGAGTATGAAAACGGCAAATCAGCCGGGAATTTATAAACTAATGATTTTTGGTGTACTTGTTGCCATATTAGGTACTTACTTACGTTTCGCTTTCGACTCTTGGGTTTTATCTTTGGTTTCATGGATTATCTTGTTTATTGGTGCAATTATTGCCATTAAAGGTGTATTCAAAATATTAGACGCATAAAATATTTTCTCTCTAAATACAAGAGCCAATTATGTTAAATACATAATTGGCTTTTTTGTTGAAAAGGGTTTGATTAACAATTAATTTGAAAACCGAAATGTAGTTTCAATAGCTTTATGGAATTTTCTTAAAAAAATCATCAGTAAATAAACGCTTTTACCAGTTGGGTTACCTTAATCTATTTTTTGTATAAAGAGAAAATACGATGTAACTGACTAACCAAAAACGTCGAAACTTTAAATGGCCATTTGAAGCAAATATTTAAAATGATTAATTTATTAGAACCAAAAAATCATGAAAAGGAATATAATTGCTATTGCCATTATTTTAACAATATTCGGCTGCAACAACGCAAATAAAAACAATGAAAGTGCTGAAGCTAAAGAATTAATAATAGCAACTGATACAGTAGCTACGTTAGCCGAACCTAAAATTATCAAAACTGCTGATATGCGTTTTCGTGTAAAAAACGTTCAAAATACCAAAGAGCAGTTAAGTCAAACCATTACAGCACAAGGTGGCACAGTTGCTGAGTTTTCAATTGAAAGCATTATTCAGGAATCTCAAAAAATCAAACAATCTGTTGATTCCCTTAAAGAAATTACCTCATATCGTACAGAAGGGTATCTTGTTGCAAAAGTTCCATCCGAAAAATTAGATGAGTTTACCAACACAGTTGCGAAAATGGCTGTATTTGTTGATAACCAATATTTAAAGCTGGATGACCAGAGTTTGACCTATTTGGGGAATAGAATGAAGGCAAACAATAGGATAGAAGCTGCAAGTCAGATGAATAATATTGCAGGCAAGAAAAGCTCAAATGTAGAAACTTCCCTTAATTTTAAAGATGATTATGTAGATAAAAAAATGCAAAACCTATCTATAGATAATCGGGTGAAGTATAGCACCATAACACTTAAATTTTATCAGGACAATACCATTAAAACAACCATTGTGGCTAATGATGATATTTATGATTACAAGCCAGCTTTTGGAAATCGATTATGGATGGGTATCATCAATGGATGGACGATCTTTAAAGAGCTAATTATTGGTTTGGCTAATGTTTGGGCATTAATTTTATTAGGAATTGGCGCATTTTTCCTCATCAGACATTTTATTAGAAAGGATAAAATTAAGATCGCAAATGCCACCAGAAGTTTGGTTAATCACCAAAGTTGAGAAATTAAACTCGCTTAATTTAACAAGCAGCTTGCTCAATAATCTTTTTATTGCTTTTTTATGGATCGGTTGATATTATAGCATAGTTTCTTTGGAAGACCAATCAGTATTATATACAGCTAACTGCCCTCTCCAATTTAGTGGGGGCAGTTAGCTTTCTGTTGGGAGTATAATCGACAAATTAAAATCTTTAGAACAACTAAGAAACTACGTCGACCGATAAAGAATTTACTTCTTTGTTTTTACAGCTAAACCCTTCACTTTTGTTTTATTATCCGTTACAAAAGATTCCCAGCCTGAATAGGTTTTAGATTTTCCACCTGTAGAAATTTTTTGAAATGAATGACAAACAGCTACGGCTAACCCATCTGTAGCATCTAAAAATTCTGGTGTTTCTTTAAAGTTAAGTAAGCGCTGTAACATGGCTGCTACTTGCTCTTTGCTTGCGTTACCACTTCCGGTAATGGATTGTTTAATTTTTCGTGGCGAATATTCGGTAACCGAAATATTTCTGGAGAGTGCTGCTGCAATGGCTGTTCCCTGCGCCCGGCCGAGTTTTAAAAGCACTTGTATATTTTTGCCATAGAATGGTGCCTCTATAGCTAAAACATCTGGCTTATATTGATCAATCAGTACAACGGTTTTTTCGAAAATGCGCTGAAGCTTAAGAAATGGATCATCAAGATGTGTCATTTTTACAACACCCATGCTGATTAATTCTGTTTTATTTCCTTTTTCTAAAATGATCCCATAACCCATCACCGCCGTGCCGGGATCTATGCCCATAATTACCCGTTCCTTTTTTTCATTCAACATTACAGCAATATTAAGCATATTTGCAAACTAAAATGATAATCTTGACAGACAAGAATAAAAAAACATTATCTATTGTAATTAAAGCGGCCATTGTTGTTTTTGCTTTCTGGTTTATTTACCATAAGCTCGTGGCCAATAAAAACCTAAGCAATTTTAAAACACTTTTAACTGGTATCTCGCAGATAGAAATCATTGTTATCATTGGCTTGGTATTATTGCTGATGCTGGTGAATTGGTTATTGGAAGCGGCCAAGTGGAAAAGACTGATGAATCATATTGAAAGGATTAGTTTTTATCGAGCAATAGAATCAGTATTCTGTGGTTTAACACTGGCTATATTTACGCCAAATCGTTTAGGAGAATATGGGGGACGTGTTTTCTTTCTTTCTCCAAAAAGACGGATTGTGGGTATTGTAGCTATGACAGTTGGAAATATCGGTCAATTGGTACTTACCAATGTTTTTGGTGCTATTGCAGCGTGCTTTTTCGTTTATCAGTTTGTGCCGATAGATTACTTGGTTTTCACAGCCTTTGTTGTACTCGCTTCAGTTTTTTGCCTGTTTTTTATCGTCTTTTATTTCAATATTCATTGGTTAAATGGAATATTGTTATCCTTTAAATTTACCAGGAAATATAAAAAGTTCTATAGTATTTTAGGTCGGTACAGAAAGGCAGAGCTTTTTAAAATAATACTTTTTTGTCTGGCACGTTATGCGGTTTTTAGCTCACAATATTTTATTCTCTTTGCGTGGCTTATTCCTGGCTTACATTATCTGGATATTGTAATGATGACTTGTTTGTTGTTCTTTATTCAATCTGCATTACCTTCTTTGGATCTCTTTGATGTGGGGATCAGAAGTATTACTGCGGTAGAATTATTTAAGCACATTACAGATCAACACGTGGCAGTGATTGCTTGCACAGCAAGTATTTGGCTGATAAATATTATTATTCCTGCTATATTAGGCACATATTTCGTTTTTAAACTCAATTTTTTTGGAATTTCTAAATCTCACTAATCTATTATCCGCTATATTAACCTTGGTTTATGGTTTTCTTGTACTCACCTTTTTAAGAGGCTGGCATGAATTAGTCAATTTTCGTCCGAATAAAAGCACCCCTAAAACAAAGGTGTCGATTATTGTTGCTGCACGAGATGAAGAACAAAATATCACCAGAACAATTGAAGACCTGGTTGCACAACGTTATCCTAAACATTTAACAGAAATTATTTTTATTGATGATCATTCAACCGATCGAACAGCAGAGATTGTTTTAAGCTATGCAGATCAGGGAGTGAGATTAATCATGCTTAATGAAAACCGGGCACTTAATTCTTACAAGAAAAAAGCTATTCAAACTGCTATAGGTACCTGTTCAGGCGATTTTATTATTACTACCGATGCAGATTGCCGGATGGGCGAAAACTGGTTGGCTACTATTGTAAATTATTACGAAACGAAGCATTATAAAATGATCTCTTCTCCGGTGGCCTATTTTGAAGAAAAAAGCTTCTTTGAACGGTTGCAATCTCTGGAGTTTCTTTACTTGATTGGCTTAGGCGCATCAACAATAGGGAATAAGCAGCCGTCAACATGTAATGGTGCTAATTTAGCATATGAGAAAAAAAGTTTTTATGAGGTTGGTGGTTTTCAGGGAATCGATGATCTGGCATCTGGTGATGATGAACTGTTGCTTCATAAAATTGCTGCAAAATATCCAGATCGAATAGGCTTTTTGAAAAACAGAGATGCGATTGTGTATACCCATGCAAAGGAGAATCTCTACTCGTTTCTACAACAGCGGAAAAGATGGGCATCAAAAAGTACCCGGTATAAAAATAAAGCCATTATTGTTTTAGGCGTTTTTGTATGGGTTTTTAACGTAAGTATTTTAGCGAATTTTATTGCAGGCTTATTTATTCCAGAACTTTTATTAATCACCTGTTCTCAGTTGGTCATTAAATTGGTTTTAGAAAGCTTATTTTTATGGGATGTTACTGGCTTCGCAAGGAGACGGAGCCTGCTTTTGTTAACGCCGATTTTAACTGTTGTACATATTTTTTATATGGTTTATATCGGCATTGCAGGAAATAGTGGTAAATACAATTGGAAAGGTAGAATGGTTAGGTAATGGATAACAGCCCCTCGAGAAAAGTCTGGTTAAAATTTAAACGGAATAAGTTTGCATTCGCAGGATTGATCTTTATTCTATTATTAATGGCGATGGGCATTTTAGGATACCTCATTACACCAGTTGATTCTCCCGATGCCAATACGCAAATGGTTCAAATCAGCAAAGTGCCTCCGGGAAGTAAATTCACCTTTCTGATTATCCAAAAATATCCAAATGTAGAAAAAGTTAATTTTTTACAAAAAATGCTTTATGGGCAAAAGCCACAATTTAAAAGCATCCCGATAACATCTTACAAAATTATCAAGAATCAGGTTTTGGTTCATGAGTATATTGGAAAGGAAGAAACCAGTAAAGAATCAATTTATCAATTGAATGAACTTTGCCATGATTGTTCATCATTAGATAAGTTGGAAACTGTTAAACAAGTTTTTGAAAAGCACCATATCTATGAGCAAACCTTTTTATTGGGTACAGATATATATGGTCGTGATTTATTAAGTCGGTTAATTTTAGGGATTCGGGTCTCTTTATCTGTAGGGTTGATGGCCGTATTTATCTCTCTTTTTATCGGAATAAGTTTAGGTGCCATTGCTGGTTACTTTGGGGGTAAAGTTGATGATTCCATTAGCTGGTTCATGAATGTGGTTTGGTCTTTGCCTTCATTATTGTTGGTTATTGCTATTTCTTTTGCTTTAGGGAAAGGTTTCTGGCAGATTTTTATTGCCGTTGGTTTATCCACCTGGGTAGATGTGGCCAGGCTTGTTCGTGGTCAGGTAATGGCCTTAAAAGAGGTAGAGTTTGTAGAGGCTGCCAGGGCCCTTGGCTTTAGTACAGGCAGAACAATTATTAAACATATTTTACCCAATATTGCCGGACCAATTCTTGTAGTAGCCTCATCAAATTTTGCATCAGCAATTTTACTTGAAACCGGCTTAAGCTTTTTAGGTTTTGGTGCACAGCCGCCAATGCCGAGCTGGGGTGGCATGATTAAAGAACATTATGGTTATATTATTATGGATGCAGCCTATTTAGCTGTTTTGCCAGGCTTAGCCATCATGCTTACGGTTTATGCCTTTAATGTTTTAGCCATTGGCTTAAGAGATGCTTTTGATGTGAAAGGGCAGAATGTTACAGTGTAAGACTATGATTTTCATGATTAAATGATTGGCTATGATTTTTGAGGATAGGATAGATTCCAATTTTTTTTTATTAGATTACTATGATTCAATAATTCTATTAGTTTATATCATATAGCTTTCTAAATTATAGTTTTGTACCTGGTTTCATCACCCGTTTAAACTGCAAACTCCTGCTACCGAAATTAATTAACAAGCCAATTTTAAAACCGGATGCTTCTAAGTAATTTATTGCTTGCGCTAAGTGAGCATCATCCAGTAAAATTACGGCCTTTAATTCAACCATAATTTTATTTTCAATGAACATATCAACCCTCCGTTTACCGAGAAAGTGGCCTTTATAGTATATGCTCATTTCATGTTCTTGTACAAAATTTATACGCTGATTATTTAATTCTATTGCAAAAGCTTTCTGATAAATCTTTTCCTGAAAGCCATTACCCAAAGCTTTATACTTCCATTGCACAACCGATTATTCTTCCAGTCAATTCGCTTTCAGCATATTGAGTATCAATCATCACTTTTAAAGTATAGTCAACTACAAATTAGATAAAATATTACAGGTATTTATCTTTAGGAGTTATCTTTGTATAATAATTGAGATCTATAATATTGCTAATTGAATCATACTAATCATAATAGGTATTATTTAATCATAGTATTCATTAAATCATACTAATCATAGTAGGTGTTGTTTAATCATAGTACTCATTAAATCATAATAATCACAGTAGATGTTATTAAGTTGCTATCAGGAAGAATTTTTAGAAGCGGGGTGTGATGAAGCCGGTAGAGGTTGCTTAGCTGGTCCGGTATTTGCCGCAGCAGTTATTCTCCCGAAAGGTTTTTGTTTGGAAGGGTTAAATGATTCTAAGCAGTTAAGCCACAATCAACGTGATTTGTTACGCCCAATTATTGAAAGGGAAGCCTTGGCTTGGGCAGTCGCTTCTTGTGATCATGAAGAGATTGATCAGATTAATATACTGAATGCATCTTTTTTAGCAATGCACCGCGCCATAGGGAAATTACATACGCCACCACAATACCTGGTTATTGATGGAAACCGTTTTAAAGCTTATCCTCAAATTCCACATTGCTGCATAATAAAAGGCGATGGTAAATATTTAAATATTGCAGCGGCTTCTATATTGGCAAAAACGCATCGCGATGAATTTATGACCAATTTACATGTTGATTATCCGCATTACAACTGGCAAAAAAATAAAGGCTACCCTACCATTGCACACCGAAAGGCAGTAATGGAAATTGGGCTTTCTCCTTTTCACCGCAAAACATTTAATGTTCGCGATCCGCAATTAGATTTGTTTTCAAAAAACGTTTAAAATTTAGTATTTTCACAGCATTGTGAAGATTTTACTAATAACTAAGCGGGTTCCTTTTCCGCCAAATAGTGGTTATCCAATTGTGGTTTACAATACCATAAAAGGTCTGCTACATCTTGGTGCAGAGATTACTTTGTTTAGTTTAAATCCATCAAAAGGAAAGATTGATATTGAGGATATTTATGATCCCGTTTTTGAAAAGATCAAGCATCATACAGTTGATTTAGATACAGATGTAAATGTCTGGTCTGCCTTTTTTAATATTTTTACCAATCAATCTTATAACGTTTCCAGGTTTTATAGTGATGAGGCTGGCCGTCAACTCGAAAATATTCTTCGTGAAAATGTTTTTGATATCATTCAGTTTGAAGGCCTTTTTGTAGTTCCGTATCTGGATATTGTTAAAGCAAACAGTGCCGCGAAACTTATTTACAGGGCCCATAATATTGAGTTTACTTTGTGGGAGCGTTTAGCTCATTCTGAAACTTTTTTATTGCGCAGAAAATATCTTGCCTTCCTTTCACAGCGGTTAAAGGCTTATGAAACGGACCAAATAAATCGCTTTCATCAGATTTTTGCGATCAGTGAGCCCGACAGGCAGAGTATTCTTCGGTTCGGCTGCGAAGTACCTATGACTGTTTTTCCTGTGGCCATTGATTTGGATCGGTATAAGGTTGATAAAACAAAGACAAGCTTTCCGACATTATTTCACCTTGGCGCAATGGATTGGCGGCCAAATCAGGAAGGTTTAGAGTGGTTTCTTGATGATATCTGGCCTGATATTGAAAAGTTAAATAAGGATTTACGCTTTTATATTGCCGGAAAAAATATGCAAAGGCATTTCTTTGAATATGATTCTGAAAACCTGATTGTAGAAGGCGAAGTATTTGATGCCGTGGATTTTATGAATTCGAAGGCGATTATGATTGTACCCTTAATTTCCGGAACAGGAATGCGTGTGAAAATTATTGAAGGCATGGCGATGAAAAAATGCATTATAGCTACCACAACCGCAGCAGAGGGTATAAACTATAAGCATGGATATGATATTCTGATTGCAGATTCTGCAGACGAATTTTATCGTTCTATTCTACAATGTATCATTAACCCTAAGCGTTGGATGGAAATTGGTGAAAATGCCCGTAAAACGGTAGAAACTGATCATGGCGTTTATTTAATTTCATCAAAAATGATGGAAATTTATAAAGAGTTAATCAGTACGTAAAGGCATATCTTAAATTTCGTTAAATTTTAATTAAACCTCGAAATGCTCTGGTGGCATAATAAGATTGTGCACCATTGTGGTAAACAAACACAGTATCATATCTAAAATCTGCAAAAATTGCACCACCAAGTATCCTGATCTGTTCTGGCGTTTTAATCCAGCTTGATGTTTTCTTATCAAATTTGCCAAGTGTTTGTAAATATCGATATTGTTCTTCCGTTAAAAGTTCAATTCCTATTTCTAAAGCTAAATCAACCGCATTGTTTTGCGGCTTGTTTTCTTTTCTGGCATCCAGTGCTTCACGGTCATAACATAGGCTTCTGCGTCCTTTTGGACTTTCAGGCGAGCAATCCATAAAATGGTATTCATCTGAGGCGGTATCGAACAAAACCACATCTGGTTCACCGCCCGTTTCTTCCATCATATTCAGCGACCATAACTTTTGTAGATTTTTACTTAATCTGTTTTCTATATCAGCCCATTTTAAATCCGCATGGCGGTTCATGTTTGCAGTGAAACGGTTTTTTAATATATTGATCAGTGTTACCGTTTCCTCTGGTGTTAATTTTGTTCCAGTACTCATAATAATAGGCGCTTATATTGATGTTGAATTTACATAAGAAATTTACATGTTTAGCAATCTGATTTTATTTTGAAGATTGTTTTTGTACTAAGTTTTTAAATAACCAGCTGGTTTGCTCTTTACAACTTGTTCCATGGGTAAATTCATCTATAACAGCAGCTATCCATCTCCCTAAATTAGACATTAAACATTGGTGTTTTCTTAGTACTTTTGCGGCAAATAAAGATTAAGCATGAACAATACGGCATTAACAGAAAAACATATCGCTTTAGGCGCTAAAATGGTTCCATTCGCAGGCTATAATATGCCTGTTACTTACGAAGGCATTAACGCAGAACACGCAACTGTGCGTAACGGAGTTGGTGTTTTCGATGTAAGCCACATGGGTGAATTCATTTTAAAAGGTGAAAATGCTTTAGACTTAATTCAACGGGTAACCAGTAATGATGCCTCAAAATTATATGATGGAAAAGTTCAATACTCATGTTTACCTAACCGTGATGGTGGAATTGTTGATGATCTTTTAGTTTATCGTATAGATGAAAAAACCTATATGCTGGTGGTAAATGCATCAAATATAGAAAAGGATTGGAACTGGATTCAGCAGTTTAATACCAATGGTGTTGAAATGCATAATATATCTGATCAAACCTCTTTACTGGCTATTCAGGGCCCGAAAGCTGCTGATGCATTACAAACTTTAACGGATGTAGATTTAGCATCAATGGAGTATTATACTTTCGTTAAGGGAACATTTGCAGGTGTTGATAATGTAGTGATCTCAGCAACGGGTTATACAGGCGCTGGTGGTTTTGAAATTTACTTTGAAAACGAACATGCAGACAAAATCTGGGATGCTATTTTTGAAGCTGGCCAATCATACAACATCAAACCAATTGGTTTAGGTGCACGTGATACTTTAAGGTTAGAAATGGGTTTCTGCTTATATGGAAATGATATCGATGATACCACTTCGCCAATTGAAGCCGGTTTGGGCTGGATTACTAAATTCTCTAAATCTTTTACCAATTCTGAAGCTTTGCAAGCACAGAAAGAGGCAGGTATTCAAAAGAAACTGGTAGGTTTTGAAATGATCGACCGTGGTATTCCACGTCATGATTATGAAATAGCCGATGCTGAAGGAAATATTATTGGTAAAGTGACTTCCGGAACGCAAGCACCTTCTTTGCAAAAGGCAATAGGCATGGGCTACGTTACAAAAGATTTTTCAAAAGAAGGAACAGAGATTTTTATCAACATCAGGAATACGCCAATCAAAGCTCAAGTGGTTAAGTTTCCTTTTTATAAATAGATGCAAGAAGTGAGTATCAAGTATCGAGACAATCATCTTGATACTTGATACTTAAGACTCGATACTCAGAATATGTCTAAAAAAATAGAAGTTTGTTTAACACCGGCCTTAATCGATTTATACGATATTGAAGAAAGTATTGTTGTGGTAATTGATATTTTAAGAGCTACATCATCTATAACTTACGGTATAAGCAATGGTGCCGAAGCCATTATTCCGGTAGCCAATGTGGAAGATTGTTTAACTTATGCCAATAAAGGTTATTTGCTAGCTGCAGAACGGAATGGGGAAGTGGTAACAGGCTATGATTTCGGGAACTCACCTTTTTCTTATACAAAAGAAAAAGTAGGAGGCAAAACGGTTGTATTGACGACAACTAATGGAACCAAAGCACTTTACCTGGCACAAAAACGTGCCTATCAGGTTGTAATTGGTTCATTCCTTAATCTGGATTCACTTTGCACCTATTTAAAAAGTCAGGATAAAAATGTGTTGTTATTATGTGCTGGCTGGAAGGATCAGTTTAATCTAGAAGATACTTTATTTGCTGGGGCGGTGGTAGGTCAACTCCGCCAGCATTTTAATCACTTTGATGATTCTAGTGTAGCCGCTGAAGATTTGTATGCTTTAGCAAAAGATGATTTAAGGAAATACTTACACAAATCATCTCATAGCAATCGCCTGGCTCAGCTTAATATAGAAGAAGATGTTGTTTTCTGTTTACAAATGAATATTTGTGAGGCAATCCCTGTATTAGTAGGTGAAAAGCTAATCGCTTTAAATGCATAGAGATTAAACAGCTCTATCAGATTAACTTTAGTAGAGCTGTTTCATTTATAAATGATGGCCAATTTATTTTGTGATTAGTTGAGAAATTATCGGGTTGTTTTTGATGGTTATCAAAGCTTCTTCATGCGCTAACCAATAAATATCTTCAGCACGTTTCATATCAAAAGTACTAATAGCACCTAAGCCTTTCGGCTCGATCAAGACATTGCAAAACTTTGCTTTTCTTTCCATATCATGGTTAATAGACATAATTCCAGCCCGTCCCATTAAATTGGTGATCCCCGTAATTTTATCTACCGGCTTGAGGTGATTACATGATGAACCGATAATAAAATCACAATCTTCCATTAAAGGTTCAACAGGGAAATTATTTAAAATGCCGCCATCAACGTACATTTGCCCATCAATCATAATCGGTTTAAAAATACCAGGAATACAGCTTGATGCATGTATTGCCCTAATTAATGGTCCTTTGGTAAAATAAACCAAACGGCCCTCACTAAAATTTACAGCTGCAATAGTTAATGGTATTTTTAGTTTTTCAATGGTATTTTCAGGAAAGTATTCCTTCAAAATCATAGCTGTATTTTCGATATTAATTAAACCCAGAGAGCCAACAGCAGGCCTTACAAAGCGCCATAATTTAGTTTTAAGAAAAATACTTAATCCCTCTTCAGGGTCAATTCCTGCAGCAAAGAATGCACCTGCAATTGCACCAGCACTTGTTCCGCTAATGTGGCTAAAGGTAATCCCCAAGTTGCTAAAGGCCTTTAAAACACCTAAATGAGCAATACCTCTTATTCCTCCTCCTGATAAAACAATGCCGACTTTCATAAAATGATAAGATTAATAGATAGTTAGATGGCTAAATTGAATAATTGTTGCGATAAGCATCTAGCTTTATTTAAAATGTTTATTGTTTCACCAACTTAGCATGCTATTTCTGCTTGGGTTTATATTTCGACTGATTAAGAATTTTCTGTGCATCCTGATCAGCCATTAATTGTTGTAAAGTAACGTTTGGATTTTCCTCCATGTATTTTCGTACAATCTGCCAGCCTGTCCAAGTGCCTAATTTTGGAGCCGAATTTCTATTTTCACCTAAACCAGGCGTAAATGGCCCTTCGGATAAAAAGACCTGAATTTTCTGATAGTCGGTTTCATAAAGATAATTATTCTCTAAAAAATATGCCCAGATGTCGCCCTCAAATTGCTTGGCCCATTCTAGCTGTTCGTTACTATATCCAATTTTAATAGAATCTGAGGTGCTTTCTGGCAAAACCTGATCAAGAAAATAGAGAATTTTTCCCTGGAAGATCATTTTTGAGAGCAGCGTATGGTTTTCATCTGGCTCCTCAAAAAGTTCTTCATGCGCATAGGTTTCGGCAACACGAGGTACAATATATTCAGGTGTAAAACGTCTGGACAGATACAGCGGAACACTTTGAACAATAGCTTTATAAAACTTACTGTCTTTCCCTAAAAACATATCTAAACCAATTCCAAGATAGTCGTCGCCCACAGGCATTTGATAGGCAAAGCCAGATACAAATGAAATGAATTTTGGAATTTTAGCCTTCGGATAGTAGTATTTAATGTATTTAAATGTTTCTGTTAAACCAGCTTCCTGTAATTTCAGGTTAGGGAAAACACTGTCAACATCTTTAGTTAAATCCTTATAAGCCTGATCTTTAAATAAAGTTTTTAGTACTTCATCATTGCTGTATTCCGGAGAGCCAATCATGCGGTGGATATAATCATCATAAAACAAACCGTAACTTTTTGCCATCTGCATATTAACCTCCGACGGATTTTTTGATTTATCTGCATACAAGGATTTATCGAAACGATCAATTTTAATATCCAGGTTTATATGACTCACATCCGGCCTGTTATCTTGTTTGCAAGAAATAAATGCGATAGCAAAGAGAAAAATTAGATAAATTTGTCTGTGTTTTACGTTATCAATCATGTTCAACAAATATAAACACATCAGCATGAAAAAAATATCAACGATTTTTATTTTATCTCTTTTTAGTATTAGTGCCTTTGCACAAATCCCAAAACTTCCACAACTAACCAGTTATGGCTTCCGCTTAGGTTTAACGGCATCACCAACCATTGGCTGGGTTAAGCCTGAACAAGGCAAAAGCGATGGGATAGCTTTAGGGTTCTCTTATGGATTGATAGGTGACTTTAACTTTGCACCTAATTACAGCTTTTCTACGGCATTAACCATTACTTCCATGAATGGAAAAAGTACAGAGGTTGATCCTACATATATCAAAAGCCTAGATCTTGGCGCCAACAAAAGCATTCCTGTGGCATATGACTTGAAATATAAAGTTCAATACCTGGAGTTGCCATTAACCATAAAATTAAAAACGGTAAAAGATAATGGCCGGAGATATTATGGGCAATTTGGTCTGTCGAATTCATTTTTGCTTAGTGCTAAACAGGATGCTGTCAGTAGCACCATTAAATTAGATAATGTTAAAATTACAGATGATACTAAATTTTATCGTGCAGGGCTGGTAATTGGTGGAGGTGGTGAATTTGATATTTCAGAAAATACAAGCATTGTTGCCGGTTTAACCTTTAATAATGGTTTTACTAATATTACTACTGATAAAAATAGGGATGTAAGAAATCATTATCTGGCCTTAAACTTTGGTGTATTCTTTTAATTAATAGATCATTTTCTAATACCCGCTACCTGACAAAACAAATATGAAAATAGCATTAGCTCAACTTAATTATCACATTGGAAACTTTGAGGCGAACACGCAAAAAATCATAGATCATATTAAACTCGCAGAAGATAAAGGAGCTGATCTTGTTGTATTTGCAGAACTTGCAATCTGTGGCTATCCACCAAGAGACTTTTTAGAATTTGATGAATTTATATCCTTGTGTGAGGCGGCAGCATTAGAAATTGCGACACATTGTACAAGAATTGCCTGTATTGTAGGCCTACCTGTTAAAAATCATATTTTACAAGGAAAGGATTTGTATAATGCAGCTTATTTTATCGAAAAAGGGCAAGTTAAAGCGATTGCAAAAAAGGCATTGTTACCTACCTATGATATTTTTGATGAGTACCGATATTTCGAACCATCAAGAACTTTTAATTGTATCGATTTTAACGGAAAGAAAATTGCTTTAACTATTTGTGAAGACCTTTGGAATATCAATGATAATCCACTGTATGTTTCAAACCCAATGGATGAGTTGATTAAAGAGGAACCCGATGTAATGATTAATATTGCAGCCTCACCTTTTTCATATACCCATGATGATGAGCGCATAAAAGTACTGTCTGATAATGCAAAAAAGTATCATCTTCCTGTTTTTTATGTGAATCAGGTAGGGGCACAAACAGAAATTATTTTCGACGGAGGCTCTCTCGTTTTTGATGCAGATGGTGCGATAAAGGCAGAAATGAAATACTTTGAAGAAGATCTTCAGGTTTTCGATCTGGAAGAAATTGAAAACGTCCGCAATAAATATCCGCAGCCGGAACGTTTAACGGATATCGAGCAAATACATGATGCATTGGTGCTTGGTATTCAGGATTATTTTAAAAAATCCGGTTTTACCAAAGCTGTACTGGGCTTATCTGGCGGAATTGATTCTGCTGTAGTTTGTGCGCTGGCTTGCCGTGCATTAGGGGCAGAAAATGTAATGGCTGTTTTAATGCCATCTAAATTTTCTTCTGATCATTCTGTTCAGGATGCAATTGATTTGGTGAATAATTTTGGCTGTATGCATGAAATCATCCCGATTAAGGAAGTAGCAAGTGCATTTGATTCTGTTTTATCACCAGCATTTAAGGGCTTGCCTTTTAATCTGACAGAAGAAAATATCCAGGCCAGAACCCGTGGTACCATTGTAATGGCTATGAGCAATAAATTTGGTTATATTTTGCTAAACACTTCCAATAAAAGTGAATGTGCGGTAGGTTATGGTACCTTATATGGCGATATGTGCGGTGCAATAGGCGTAATTGGCGATGTTTATAAAACCCAGGTTTTTGAACTGGCAAAATACATCAATAAGGAAAGAGAATTGATACCCGTGAATACTATTGTTAAGCCACCATCTGCAGAACTTCGTCCAGATCAAAAAGATTCAGATTCATTGCCTGAATATGATGTTTTAGATAAAATTTTGTATCACCACATTGAAGAGAAACAAGGCTCGAAGTCTATCATTGCACAGGGTTTTGATGAGGCTTTAGTTCAACGGATCTTGAAGATGGTTAATATAGCAGAATTTAAACGCTACCAAACGCCACCAATTTTAAGGGTTTCATCAAAAGCGTTTGGAATGGGAAGAAGAATGCCAATCGTTGGAAAATACATGCTGTAATATAAAACATACGCATATAAGTATGTTAGCATATAACTAAAAACTTTGACAACTTTTTGGGCATAAAGCTTATTAAAGTTGTCAACGTTTTATGGAAATTTAAGCTAATGTTGCATCAACTTTAATTGATGTGTTAAGCAACTTTGATATCGGGCAGTTTTTCTCTGCATCGGCAACCAATTCATCAAATTTTTCCTGAGATAAACCTGGAACAGTTGCGGTTAAAGTTAGGTGAGATTCAACAATTTCACCTTTTGAAGGATCTAAATTGATGTCGCATTTAGTTTCCAGCTTATCTGCTGTAAATCCAGCTTCGGCTAGATTGGCTGATAGTTTCATGGTGAAACAACCTGAGTGCGCTGCAGCTATTAACTCTTCTGGATTAGTACCAACACCTTCAGCGAAGCGTGAGTTGAATGAATATTGCGTATTATTTAGCGTGGTACTCTGTGTGGTAATGTGACCAGCTCCTTCTTTTATTGAACCTTGCCATACGGCTGTTGCATTTCTTTTCATGATTGGTTTTTTTTGATTATTTCTAGATTGTTTAACACCTAAATATAAATATATGTTTGTTTAAGGGTGACAATTCTATGTTAAGAAACCTGAAGTTAATTCAGCTTCAAGCCCCGAGGTAATCATATTCTTAAAAGAAAAAGCTGTCTCAAAGAAACAGCTTCCATGTCATTACGATCTTTTAGGTTACTTATCTGATTTTTTAATTACAATGGGTATAATGCTGCCGTAGCCTGTTTATCTTTTGTTGATAAAACAGTAGCGCCACTTCCACATTGTCCGCCATTCATTAATGATTGAGCATCTGTTCCTCCAACTCCAGGTACATTAACTGTTGTAGATTGGTTGGTATGTCTGAAGGAAATGGTATGCCCAAATTCATGTGCTATTGTTCTCTGACGTTGTGCAGCTGAATTGTTTTGAATCAATGCCTGATTAATCCAAACGGTATTGCCTGCCAAGCCGTTAGATGTTGACAGATAAGCCTGTCCGCATGTAGAACTTCCAATGGTATTATCTACTTTAATCAGAATATCGTAAACGCTACCTGTGGTAATTACAAATCTAAGATTAGCGTTGGGTACTGTATTCCATTGATTAATTGCACCATTGATTTCACTGGTCATACTGGTTATTGAAGGATCGATTTTAACACGTATATTTCTACTGTTAGTTACAATATATCCATTATAATACTGCTCGGTTATCTGATTTCCCTTATCTGCAGGAACTTCCATGTTTTTGCTGAATACCATATCTCCGTCAACAATATAATTGTCTCCTTTATCCACAATTTGTGCATCTGAAAATCCAAGCTTTTTAATGTAGGCCAAAACCTTATTCGGTTGAGTGGTTTCAGTTTGAGGATCTTGAGGCATTTCATTCTTTTTAGAACAGGAAATAATGAAAATAGAGAGTATCGCAATTGATGCGAGGTTTTTAATTAGAGTCTTCATAGTTTAGCTTTTAGTTTATCGTAATGACGTGTATTACTATCGTAAATATAGTATAAAAAATACAAAGCTGTATATATTAATTTTACTGCGATATTTCTGATGTATTTAAAGCCAAACGATAAAAACTCCTAAACTATTCAGTTTTCTTTTTGATCATATTTGCAGTAATGGATAGTAAAAGTAAAATCCCTACGCCAATCATGATGAAAATATCGGCGAAATTAAATACGCCTGTTTGAAAAATATGAAAATCCAAATGCATAAAATCAGTAACTGATCCATGTACAATCCGGTCGTATAAATTACCAATGCCGCCACCGATTAAAAAACATAATGCAATTTGCATACTACCTGGCAGGTTAGGTTTTGAAAATAGATAGTATAAGCCATAACCCAGAAATAAAAGCGGCAATCCTGTTAAGATAATTAGCCTGAAAATATAAGGCATGTTATCGCCTAAACTTAAAAAAGCACCACTGTTTTCAACCCTTGTAAGCGTAAAAATATTTTTTATCAATGCAATGTGTTCGTAATCAGAAATCTCCAATCTTACAATGAATTTTGAAATCTGATCTACTGCAATATTTAAGATTAGGAAAACGATAAGGGAAAATCTGGTAAAGTTTTTATGGTACTGCATATGTTTTTAATAAGAATCATTAGTTATTTGCATGGGTGGAATAACCGACAAACTATCCTAATGTATTTGTGTATTTTCAGTTGAACAGTCAAAGCATAAAACAACTATACAAAGAATTATTATTTCTTTACCCATTTTTTATATGGTATAATCAATACCAATAAAATTGCCATAAAACTTAAAATTTTTGCAATAATATCACCACTTTTTACATAAAACGTAATTTCATCATTCAGGTAGATATTGCCTTTTAGTGCTGTTCTTGTCCACCATTTGGTGCTTTGGGTTACATCGCCACGTTGATTAATGAAGCAGGAAATCCCGGTGTTGGCAGATCTTGCAATATCGCGATGTGTTTCAATGGCCCGAAGTTTGGCATACATGGCATGTTGGTCTTTTCCCGAAGTGTTACCCCACCAACCATCATTGGTGATGATTGCAATAAATTGTGCCCCCTCCTTAACTTGCTGTCCTATCCAATCACCCCACAAGCTTTCATAGCATACTACAGGTGCTGCGCCGATTCCACTTTGTGCATATAATACACTAGGTTTTTCTTGCCAACCCCATCCGCCAACTGTTCCGCCTAATTGAGCAAAAACACCATCAAGGAAGGAAAATAATTTCGGGAAAGGCATTTTCTCTACACCCGGAACCAATTTCGATTTATGATAAAACTGAACATTTGCTGAGTTTTCTACCTGCATAGCTGTATTGAAATTGTCGAAATACAGCCCCTGGCGTTCATCATATTTTGATGTAATCGTTTTTTTTGTGGCATAAACTTTAATGCTTTCTATACCAGTAATTAATGTGCCGTTTTTGTATTTACCTAAAAAGTTTTGTAGCGTGATAAAATCTTCGCTGCTCCGAATATGATCTTCATCCGCATAATTAGGAATTGCCGTTTCTGGCCAGATAAAATATTCCGTATTGGATTGTGCAATCGAATCTGATAATTGAGTAAGAATTTTAATTTGCGCTGCGGGAGGAATTGCACTCAGCTTTAAATAAGGATCAATATTGGGTTGCACCACTACTACGTTGCTGGGTGTGCCTTTTTCTGTTGCTGTAAAATATTTTGTTAGTGATATGGAAACAGGAATAATAACTACCAGGGCCCAGATAAGAACTGGTCTGAATTTTAAATATCCTGATGCTGATTTTAACTTTTTGTATGCTTCAAAGGCAAGGATATTACTCGTAATAATCCAAAGCGAACCGCCATAAATACCAGTATAATCATACCATTGTGCCAATTGGTGCATCCCCGCTAATCCGTTGCCAAGTGTCATCCATGGGAAAGCTAAATCCCAAGTTTGTTGTAAATACTCCAGTGCGATGTAAAAGGAAATTAGTCCCAGGTAGGCAATCTTTTTGTTTACATATTTACCCAGGCGATAATATAACCAAAAGGCAAAGGTCATGAGGAGCGCACCTAAACCAAATGGAATTAACGATACCGGAATGGCCACAATTGCTCCGTTATAAGCGCTGATGGCATTATATACCCAATAAATTGATGCAGAATTCCATGCCAAAAACGTTAAACCAGCCGTTAAAAAAATACGTTTACCTTGCTTCTTCAGATTATCCTTAGCGATCTCATCAATTGCTATTAATAAAGGAACCCATGCAACCAATAACAATGGGGTTGTAAAGGGAATGGGTGGCCAGGCTAGCCAAAGCAAAAATGCACTTATTAAGGCAAGGAGGTAAGTTTGTTTTTTAGCCATTGCTGTATGGAAGGGTGAAGGGATAGAGAAGAGGCATATGGATAGCTGATTGTAATTGGGGAATAGGTTTTAGGAAATAGAGAATAGGCTTAGCGATAGGTAGTAAGGAATAGGAAATAGATGATTTTAAATTTATCATCTTTCACCATCTATTTCCAGTTTCTATTCTCTACTGCCCATTCTCTATTACTATTCCTTAATTTCTTCTAAAAATTAAAAGCTATCTAAAATATTTGCTTTTTTAGCTTCATATTCTTCCTGTGTGATCAAGTGTTTGTCATACAAAGTTTTTAGTTTGCGCAACTTCAAAGTCGTTTCATCTTCTGGCTCTTCCACCACTTCAGCAATCTGAATGAATTCAGAAGTTTTAGGTTCTTCGATTGGTAATTCTGCGACTGGCTGTGCGCTCATGTTTATTGCTGATGCCGTAGCACGATTTTCTTCCAGCTTTTGCTGATGTAGCAGTTCTTTATATTCTTCTAATTGCTGATTGGCTGCCTGGTGTAATTTTCTTGCTTGTATTTTTGGTATAAACTCCGTTACAATATTTTCACCATATTGCGGAACACAGATAAATTTCGAACCAAAAAGTTCTTCTTTGAATGATACTTCCTTAATGCTTTTCCAGGAAATATCTTTAAAATTCATGGTCAAACCCAAGTTGCCCGGTTCGCAATAAAAAATTCTTTTATTTGAAATGGCAATGCTATCCGGAAGCAAGTTAACAGCTGGTTTTTTCTGTACCGCCAGGTACAACAGTTCTTCTCCTGTGGTTAAAAGGTCATTTAATTTTCCAATAACTTTTTCTACAGTCTTAGGATCTTGTTCGTCACTAAGGAATCTATCTATGCTATTCATATATTGTATAAGTTTGCCATGCTATTCAGCATCTTCATATTTGTTCTTACTTTTTGTTACAGGTTTTCCTGCTATGCAAATTACAAATTCTCCCTTTAAAGTATTGTTTTCAAAGTGTGATTTTATTTCTACTAATGTGCCCCGAACTGTTTCTTCAAACATTTTGGTTAGTTCGCGGCTTACTGATGCCTGTCTATCTTCTCCTAAGTATTGTGCAAAGTCTTCTAGTGTCTTTAATAAACGGTGTGGACTTTCGTATAGGATAATTGTACGTTCTTCATCAGCCAGTTTTTTAAACTTCGTTTGGCGTCCTTTTTTTACAGGAAGAAATCCTTCAAAGGTAAAGGCGTCAGCAGGTAAACCTGAATTAACCAAAGCGGGTACAAAAGCAGTGGCTCCAGGCAGGCATTCTACAGCAATATCATTTTTAATCGCCTCACGAACTAAGAAAAACCCAGGATCGGAAATGGCAGGCGTACCCGCATCAGAGATTAAAGCTATTTTTTGCCCCTCATTTAAAAATTTAATAATTTCTGAAGTAGCTTTATGTTCGTTGTGCTGGTGATGAGAGAAAACGCGTTTATCAATGCCAAAGTGCTTAAGCATTGGTGCGCTGGTACGGGTATCCTCCGCCAGGATTAAATCACATTCTTTTAAGATCCTTATGGCTCTAAAAGTCATGTCTTCTAAATTCCCTATTGGTGTAGGTACGAGGAAAAGTTTGCCATCCATAGTTTAAATGTATCAAGAATTAAGTGTTAAGATGTGCATGATTGAAAACTGCAAACTGAAAACTGAAAACTCTTTCTATCTTTGTGAAAAAAATAAAATAATGCTGCAAGTTAATTATATCCGCGAAAATAGAGAGAAAGTTTTAGATCGTTTAAGTGTACGTAACTTTAAACAACCAGAGCTGGTAGATGAAATCATTAAAATTGATGAAGAGCGTCGTTCCACTCAAACTTCTTTAGATGCAATTTCTGCGGAGGCCAATGCAGCTGCCAAGCAAATTGGTGATTTAATGCGTACGGGTAAAAAAGAAGAAGCTGAGGCAATTAAAGCACAAACCGCATCTCACAAAGAAAATATAAAAAATATAGGGGAGAAGTTGGCTGAACTGGAAGCGGCGCAGTTTAACTTACTTGTTCAGTTACCAAATTTACCACATGATATGGTGCCGGAAGGTACTACACCAGAAGAAAATAAAACCGTTTATACTTTTGGCGAGCCAGCTGAATTACCTGCTCAGGCTTTGCCACACTGGGAACTTGCAGCCAAATACGATATCATTGATTTTGAACTGGGTGTGAAAATTACAGGTGCTGGCTTCCCGGTATATAAGGGCAAAGGTGCAAGATTACAAAGGGCATTAATCAATTTCTTTTTAGATCAGGCTATTGAAGCGGGATACAATGAAGTGCAGGTGCCTCATTTGGTAAATGCAGCATCTGGTTTTGGTACAGGTCAGTTGCCTGATAAAGAAGGACAGATGTACCATTCTACTGTTGATGATTTATATTTAATCCCTACAGCTGAAGTTCCGGTTACCAATTTATACCGCGATGTGATTCTTAAGGAGGAAGATTTGCCTATAAAAAATACGGCTTATACGCCATGCTTTCGTAGAGAAGCTGGCTCTTATGGCGCACATGTTCGTGGTTTAAATCGCTTACATCAGTTTGATAAAGTAGAATTGGTACAAATCACACATCCAGATCAATCTTATCAAACCCTTGAAGATATGAGCTCTTATGTTCAATCACTATTGCAAAAATTAGGATTGCACTATCGTGTTTTATTATTATGCGGTGGTGATATGGGCTTTGGTTCTGCCATGACTTATGATATGGAAGCTTGGAGTGGAGCGCAAGGAAGATGGCTGGAAGTTTCTTCTGTTTCAAATGTTGAAACTTTCCAAAGTAACCGATCAAAAATTCGTTTTAAAGGCGCTACAGGTAAAACGCAATTGGTACATACACTAAATGGAAGTGCTTTAGCCTTGCCACGTATTGTAGCATCAATTTTAGAAAACTATCAAACTGAAAATGGGATTAAAATTCCAGAAGCATTAGTGAAATATACAGGTTTCGATTTTATTGATTAAACTTAGATAAATCGTCATTGCGAGGCACGAAACAATCTTAATGCTATCGCTATATGAGTTGGATCGTAGCGAGACGCTACAACCAAATTTTGATACGCTAAAACTAGATTTAACGATATTATTCCACACAAAAAAAGCTTTGCATTGCTGCAAAGCTTTTTTTGTTTTTATAGATAGATGTTGTTTTTTATTATAAAATCAGGATCAATAATAAGATGATGATGATAATCGCACCAACCGAAAGATAAACACCACCTGATACTGCACGTGCCTGACCTTTTAATTCTCTTAACTCACTGCGTAAAGCTTTGCGCTCTGCTCTAGTTAAGTTAGACTTATCCATGTCTCTGATCTCTTCCACACGGGTTTTAATTTTTTCTAACTTTAGTGTTTGCTCAGCGGTTAATTCTGTAGGGTTTTTTGCTGGTTTATCAGCAGCTTGTACTGAATTGAAACTAATGCCTAAAGAGAAAATTAGGGCTAAAGTGTAAATGAATTTTTTCATAATATTAAATTTTTTAGTGTTCGATGTCTACTAAACAAAAAACCTACCAAAATGTTCTGGTAGGTTTTGAAAAGCGATTTTTAATTTTATAATATTACTTAATTTCGAAAACTACATTAACAGTGAAGTTTAACTTGATTTTTTTAAAGTCGATTTCAGGCGCTGTATCTGCAGAAGTTTCGGCCATTGCAGACTGAACCATGAAATTTCTGTAAACAGGTTGTATAATATTGTCTCCACCGTCCTGAATTTCAATTGCTGCACCTAATTTACCATTTAGTGCTTCAACCATGTAAGTCGCTTTTTCTTTTGCAGCTAACAGGGCCTTAATTTTTAAGTCTTTCTTTAGGCTTTCAATTTTGGAGTAAGAATAATTTTCAATATTAGTATTCGCAATCCCTTTAGCATCCAGCTCATCAAGGATGGCATTAAATTTATTTAAATCATTCACCTTTAAACGATATTGTTTACTGGCTAAAAAATCAGGATTTTTCTTTTTTGAAGTATTGTCGTTCCAGCTGCTTAAATTACTAACCGTTAAATTTTCTTTCGCAATACCAGCTTTTTGTACCGCAGCGTAAAGTTGTTTTTCCAGTTCAGTAATCTCTACTTTTTTCTTTCCGTTTAAATATTCCTTTAAGGAGATTCCAATGTAAATGATATCAGGAGTTACCTCTGTTTCTGCGTTACCGCTAACACTGATTTTTCTACGTAAATCTATTTGTTGAGCCATGGCTGAAGATAAGCCTAAAAATGCAACGAGTGCAATTGCGATTAATTTTTTCATAAGTTATATGTCTTTGTGTGTACTGTAATGATGTAAATTCAAAGCAAATTCCACACCGAGATTGATGTTTTTTTTTATGCGAGGTAAATATCTCGTTTTTTATTTAATGCAATCAGCCTAATTATTGAAGTTAACCAAATATAAAACAAGCAGATAACGTTTATCTAATACAAGCAGATTGATTTTTAAAAAAAAACAAAGAATTTCATTAAAGCATTAATCCAAACTTTAGGTTCGAATATAATTTGAATGCTTTCGTAAAATGAGATTGGAACAAAAATTAAATTGTGCCTGATTAGAGAAATAAAAAATGCGCTAGGTTTTATGCTAAATAGACGGAAATATAAATGTTTATAAAACCTGGCGCAGCAGAATTTGATCTGCAGATTTTTATCTTATTGCTGTTGAGAAAGCAATTGGAGCGTTTAACAACGATTAGATTTTAGATACCTTAACAGCTGTTGGACCTTTTTGACCCATTTCTACTTCAAAAGTAACTTTATCACCCTCTTTAATTTGAGTAACTAAGCCATTTGCGTGTACGAAAATACTATCCTGAGTTTCGGTGTTTTTGATAAAGCCGTAACCTTTACTATCATTAAAGAAAGTAACAGTACCTTTTTTAACCGGATTTTCGTCGATAATGTCTTCTTGTCTGGTGATGCCGATTTGAACATCCTCAATATTGAATACTTTCTTCTTTTTTGGATCTGGTGGAGTAGAAGAGATGTTTCCGTTTTCATCAACGTAAGCCATCATGTCTTCAAGCGCTAAACCTTTTTTTGCATTAGACTGACGCTCTTCTTTTTTCTCTTGTTTGTCTTTTTGTTTCTTTAATCGTTTTTTTTCGTTCTCTTTTTTACTGTATGTTGCCTGAGATTTAGCCATAAATATATAATTGTTTTGTTTTTTTAAATAAGGTGAGTGGAATTGAGATTTATACAAATATAAGAATACTAAATCAGAAATACGATTTTATTCCTGGCAACATGAGTGTACATAACTGATTGTTGTTCAATATTTGTTGTCACAAAGATTCAAATAGCGATTCTGGTTAATTTGTATATGGGTCTAATTGATGTCCATTAATGCCCGAGGTATAAATCAGCTATCTGCTATTCCATGCTATTTTATTAATTTGATAAAGGAAGTTCCATTTTAAAGGTTCGCCATAATAAGCAACCTCAATCTCGGCCGTTTTAATTGCACCTAATTTTTCTATTGCCTTTTGTGATCGGAAATTGGTTGCGCCAATATAAAGAATGATCTGGTTTGTAAATTGAAAAGCATAATCGAACATCAGTTTCTTCAGTGCAGTGTTATAACCCTTACCCCAAAACTTACGTCGTATAAAAGTATAACCAACTGTAACGGATTTTTCTTCTTCATTCAACTCATAATATCTTGAGCTGCCAACTACCTCACCAGTAGCCTGATCATAAATGATAAATGCTCCTTTTGAATCTATTGCCCCTTTGAAAAAAATCTCAAAAACTTCTCTTTTAAAGCGGTCTTTATTTGGATGTTGCTCCCATACCAGCGGATCAGCAGCTACCGCATAAAGATTTTCAAAATCAGTTTCTTTTAATGGAACTACTTTTATTAAATTATCTTCTAATGTAGGCTGTATATCGAAATTCATTTTTATTTATTAATGCAAATGGCTGGCAAAAGCCAGCCATTTAGATATTATTCATGATATATAATCGCTTCTACCTCAGTAGAGATGTAGAATGTTTATTATTCTACCAATCCGTCAATTTTAACCATTTCATTGGTGTCTTTTTGATAATCAACCTGATCGACCTCAAAACCGAAAAGGCTTAAAAAATCAGAACGATAGCCCGGTAAATCTCCTAATGTAGGTAAGGTTTCAGTTGTAGCTTCATCCCAAAGCTTCGCAACTTTAGCCTGAACATCTTCACGCATCTCTAAATCATCAATTCTGATTCTTCCTTTTTCATCAACCGGAACTTCAGCACCTGTATACAATCTTTCTGCATACAATCGTTGAATTTGCTCTATTGTTCCTTCATGTATACCTTCCTCTTTCATAATTTTATACAATAAAGAAATATAAAGCGGAATTACAGGAATTGCTGAACTCGCCTGTGTTACCAAGGCTTTATTTACAGAAACGAAAGCTTTACCATTAATATCTTTCAATTGATCACCAATCTTAAATGCAGTAGCTTCTAAATCATCTTTAGCCTTGCCGATAGTTCCTTTACGATAAACCGGCTCAGTTAAAGCAGGGCCGATATATGAATAAGCAACTGTTGTAGCGCCTTCAGCCAATAGGTTCTCTGCTTTTAAGGCATCAATCCACATGGTCCAGTCTTCACCACCCATTACCGCCACCGTGTTGGTAATATCTTCTTCGGTTGCTGGTTCTATGGAAATATCAGTTACATTGCCTGTATGGAAATCAACTGTTTTATTGGTGTAAGTACTACCAATTGGCTTTAAAGTAGAGCGGTGTAAAACCTCCGTTTCAGGGTGTTTTCTTAGAGGAGAAGCAAGGCTATAGATCACTAAATCAACCTGACCCAAATCTGCTTTAATTAAATCGATGGTTTTTTGCTTAATTTCTTTTGAAAATGCATCACCGTTAATGCTTTTGGCATATAAACCTGCTGCATGTGCTTCCTTTTCAAATGCTGCCGTGTTATACCATCCTGGCGAAGCAGTTTTACCTGCTGCTGGTGCCTTTTCAAAAAATACACCAATCGTAGCCGCATTAGATCCGTAGGCTGAGGTAATGCGTGAAGCCAGACCAAAACCTGTAGATGCGCCAATTACCAATACTTTTTTTGGGCCATTGATGGCACCTTTAGATTTCACATATTCAATTTGATTCTTTACGTTTTGTGCACAACCTTCAGGATGTGCAGTTAAACAAATAAAGCCCCTCATTCTTGGTTCAATAATCATTTTGCTCTTATTTTACGTTTTAGTAATGCTTAAAAAAAGGATCAATCTTAGGAATTATGCTAATATCGATGTCCTCATTCTTCAACGAAGATAAATTTTTAATTGCGTAACATTAAATGAAATTCAAATAAAGCAATTGTATAACCCAAAACTAATTCGAAATTTTAGTTAAATTAATTTAAGGTAAACTGCTTAGCTTTACACCTTTTATTAAGTCATCACAATGCACATCTATCATTCATGAGAAACTTTTTATTATTTTCCTTTCTACTCTTTATTCTAAACGGAAAACTTTCGGCACAAACGCAGCATCAGAATACAGGTTGGTTCATGTTTTTAAACAATACAAAGTTTAATGATAAATGGGGCTTACAGTTTGACCTTCAAGTGCGCTCGGTGGATGATTGGAGTAATGTAAGAAATACACTGGTACGACCTGCAATTCAATATTTTATTAACGATCAAAATAATGTTGCGCTAGGTTATTTATGGCAAACCACCCAAAATCGACTTAATGGGAATTCAAATAATTTCTTACATGAACATCGCATTTTTGAACAGTATATTTTTAACCACAGATTAAAATCCATCTATGCCAGTCATAGGTTCAGGTTAGAACAGCGTTTTATAGGTCGGGCGAATGATGATGATGTATTTTCACAGCGATTCCGTTATTTTTTTAGGTTCATCCAACCCATTAAAAAAACAGAAGCAGCCTTTACAAATGGGGTATTTGTGGCATTGCAAAACGAAATTTTCTTAAATATCCAAAACAAACATCAGCTCAATAACAGTTTTTTTGATCAGAACAGACTTTATCTGGCCACCGGGTACCGTTTTTCTAAAAAAATAGATCTTGAAGTGGGATATATGAATCAGGCTGTGAAAAATATAAGTAATCATACCAACAACAATATTATCCAGCTGGCTGTGTACACCAGATTCTAATTTGATTTTAATATCTTAAAGTCATTTTTTATAAATTGGTAATATCGATGTGTTAAAATTATTGTAAATTAAATTCCTTTTTGCTCAATTTGTGGCGTGAAGAAATATTTTATATTGGTTATTACACTCTTGTTTGCAAGGCGGATGCAGGCACAAGAGAACCAAGACTCCCCAAATCCCAATACTCCAAGTTCGAAAAGCATTTTTAATCCGGAACATAAGCGAAATTCTTCTCGAAAGGGAGATTTTTACTTTCATTGGGGGTATAACCATTCGTGGTATGGAAAGAGCGATATCCAGTTTCAGGGACCGAATTATGATTTTACTTTAAAGGATGTTGTGGCGCACGACAGGCAATCTAAGTTAAGCTGGGATTACCTTAACCCTGGTTTAATTACAGTTCCTCAATATAATATTCGTGTTGGTTATTTCATTAAAGATAATTATAGTGTTTCTATTGGTTGGGACCACATGAAGTATGTAATGGATATTCCGCAAACGGTGGCTGTTACCGGTTATATTGGTGCCAACATTACGCCAGAGAATACACCAACAGGCGCTTTGGCGGGTACTTACAATGGCCAAAGCATTAATGTTAAAGAGAGCATGTTAACTTTTGAGCATACAGATGGCTTTAATTATGCAAATGTTGAAGTGGAGCGTTATGATGATATATGGGTAGCGCCGGGTGGAAACACTTCTTTAACTTTAGAAACCGGATTGGGCGGTGGGTTAATTGTTCCGCGTTCTGATGTTCGTTTATTTGGCCTTGGCAGAAACAACCATTGGAATGTTGCCGGTTATGGTGTATCAGCTAAGGTTGGCTTGAAATTTTATGTCTGGAAAAATGTTTATCTTCAGAATACCACTAAAGTGGGTACCACAAATTTGAAAACCATTCATACCACAGGCTGGGATGAATATGATAAGGCTAGTCAGAAAATTAATTACCTGGAGAATATGTGGGTAATTGGGGTTCAGTTTTAAAAAGATATGAAATGAGGCTTAAGCCTCATTTTTTGTTTTAAGGGTAATGGCTTCTTCTTTCTTTTCTTTAATTACGGCTGCAATTTCTTTGATTTGTTTAAAGGGCATATCTGTAATGAGGTTTTGAATACTTTGTTGTGTTTCGTGTTTTCTGAGTTTTGTGATGGGTTGTGATGCCGGAAGGTTTTCATTTTGATCTGGCTTCCAGGTAAAAAGATCGCTGGGTTCGCAGATGAGTAGCTTGCATAGGCTTTCGATATGATCTAACCTGATGGAGCGGGTTTTGCCATGTAAAATATAATGGGCTGAATGTGCGCTAAAGCCTGCTTTAATAAGAAAGGTAGAGGGCCTATCGATACCTCTGGCACTAAAAATAGATAGTACGTTTAGAAATAACATATTGTTAACCGTTTAAGTGATCAAAAAGGATGTTCAATTATCGGGGATGATTTGACAATATGTATTGCGGGTTGTAAAACCGCAATGCAGGATTGGAGTTGATAAATATATCTTTAAAGAAGTACAATAGCAAATGGAAAAACTATAAATGCTTTTTAAAGAAGTATAAATGCAGTTGTAATAAGTACAAGCACACTTGTTAAAACATAAACTACAGTTTAAAGAATATTAATCAAACTTCCTTTTAGTATAAATTAACCTGCTAAAAGGTAAAACATACTAGTGAAAAGGTCAAAATAACTTTAAAGAAATAAAATTTATGTGTCTAATAAATAACCAGCCCATACAGCCTCGATGTTTTTGCGCTGGTGTGTAAGGAAAAGATTTGGCGTTTGCCTAATCTTTCTGTGAGGCCGTTCGTTCAGTGGAGACGTAAAATAAAGTTTTAATTGTCATCTTTTATACGCTCGCTGATTAGCCACGTGGCCTCGAACAGTTTAATTAATTGTTCGTAAACTTTAATTACTTCAGATTTGGAAAGGCTTTCTTCCATAAAGGAGGTACTCAGCGCATCGTGAAGCCATATGTTCAGGATTTTTTTATACCCATCTAGTTTATAAATCCTGAACATTTTCTTTAATACAACCGAAGGCTTTACAATCTCCCGAGTGGTTAGGTTTTTAGGATAGTTTTGTAGCTTCTTCTTTTCTGTTTTAATGTAGCATTTTGCAATATCAATTTCCTGTTTGTTATCAAAGTTAAGTTTGCCAAGTTTGTGTTTCTTTAAGAGCCAGGCGGCCTCTATTAGCTTTAGGGTAAGTTCGTAGTTATAAACAAGGAACTCTGGGCTACATTTTTTTGATTCTTGTGATTCAAACGCGGCATCGTTTCGCCAGCGTTTTAGCATTTTTAAATGATTGGGCAACCTGGAGTGAGTAAAAAAATCGTGTATTACTTTTATTGGTTCTGTTGTTTCATCATGGTTAAGATAAACGATCCTGTTATTTGATGTAGTTGTTGTTTGCTTTTTCATTGGTATATAATTTGTTTTTATCGGTAATGAAGCTATCATGAGCAATATTCATTTCTGTTTGCTAGCGTTTGCTCATGATGGTTTTATAGTCTTACATGCTGGTTACAATATTTTTTAGATCTGTACCTGATCGGCGTTTTTTAAGATGGCATCATCTGATGCCGATTTGGCAAGCCGTTCTATTTTTTCGTTGCACATGGCCTTTGCCAACAAAAGAAAGGATGCCACGCGTTGATAAAGATGCGCCGCATCTTGGCGGGAAACTGTAAAATCATCTTTATAACGTGAACCAGCATAACTTTTTGCCATTATTTCAAACAGCCTTTCATCTTCTGGAGTAGATAGGAAAAGTTGAAAGGGCCGCTCGGAAAAGCAAATACACAGACGGAGCAGGCGGTAAAGGTTATGAAATTCGGAACGGTAGGCAATGTGAACCCTCACCAAACAGATACATGCTTGTTCTACGGCTTGATGGAGCATAAAGGCACAAATCTCGAATTGTTCTTTCTCCAAACATTTTGATGCGCACATCAGAAAGCCATCTGCCAGTGGTATGCGATGATTATAATGTTTTATTGCTTTGATTGCGCCCTTGGTGGGTATAAACGTAGAAATTGGATCGTTGTTTAGCAGTCCATTTTTACTGTAGAGTTGTTTGCCATAGGTAAGCACGCTGATAAAAAAGCGGCTGTTTTGCTGTACTGCATCCATAACAGATTGCCTGCCGTGGCAGATTATGGTGATTGTTCCATGCTGATCATAGCTGTTGGCAAAATCTTGCATCTCATAATCAACTCGGGTTGCCGTTTCGGTAACTACCAACAGGCAATGGTTACATTTAAAATAGCTTTGATTGTTATTAAAGCATCCTTGTGAATGATGGGTGTAGCTGTTCTGCGAAAAGCTGAAGATCTGGAGTGGTTCAAACTTCTGTGCGAGCTGTTGGATAAACTCCCTGAAATAGACAGCGTGTTCGGCTTCTGGTGATAATTTTGATGATTCCATTGATCTCATTTTAATTCTATTAAATGAGTCTCAGGATGAACAGAAACATAAATATGGGATCTGCCAACCATGGTTACATAAAAAGTTTCTGAAGCCTTACGTCAACATGGATTTACAGCAGATCCCACACCTATGCGGATATACAAATATAGCACATCCAGCCATAGATATGGTGTTTTTCTGCTGTCTTGCGTTGACGGCTTCAGATTTTGTAACCGCAAGACTCTTAAAAATTGTTATTCTTATTTTCTTTATACGAATATAAATAAAAAACGCAAAAGAGTGCTATAGCACGGTAAATAATTTTTATTTATTCCTTACTTAGCCTGTGTATGGGTAAGCTTACCGAGATAGAACAATATGTTATTGATAGGGTTAGAGAGAAGAGGATTCAAGCTGGATTAACTCAAGCAGTATTGTCTGTTGCCATTGATCTTAATCCTAAATTTGTTGGAAACGTTGAACGTTCTAAGACAGACGATAAATATAATATCAATCACTTAAAAAAGATTGCAGAAATTTTAGGGTGTTCCATGAGGGAGTTTTTTCCTGAGTGAATTGTTATTAAAAACATTTTATATTTACTAAATGCATTCATTAAGTAGTGAATTCGATTGTTTTTCAAATATTATATTTGTTTTACATCAAACGACATGAGTAAAATAATCTATAACCGAATCAAAGCGGTACTAGCCGAAAAAGGTAAAACAAATAAGGATTTGGCCAATGCTTTAAAGATAGCACCAGAAACCGTTTCCAGTTGGTGTACAAATTCAGCGCAACCCTCAATTAAGAAATTATTTGAGATAGCTCTATATCTAGATATGGAAGCAAGGGATTTGTTGGTGTCTGCAAAAAAGAGATAATTTTTGAATAAATCGCAGAAGAAGATAGTCAATATTTTGAGATTATCGGTGATGTTGCTTATTCATTAAAATATCCATCATGTTAAGGTTTAAAATACGCAGCCCAATCAGATTTTTTCTTTTTGAACATCAAGTTTTTAAATTCGTTATCGGCTAGGAACTGAAAGAAGCAAGCCTTATTGAGGCAAACTTTGTTGGTGGAATATATATCGGCGATCTCAACTGCCACAGTCATTTTTCTGGCTATTTTTTGTTTCCTGAAGTTTGCGTAATGCTGTGTTGTTCTGATATCGGTATGCTTAAGCATCTTTGAAATAGGCCCTGAAATAAATTCAGGGTGACGCTACATTTAATGACGCTAGATTAGGGTGACGATACACTCACGATAAATAGCTTAAATCATGTTGTCAACTTTCCTATCAATAGGCCATCAAAGTTGAAAACACTGATTTGGTATTGCTGTTTGTCATTTTTAAATATCTACGCTAAGTCTAAGATTTCTACCTAAACCCTCACGAAAAATTCGCATTAAAGTTGATAGTCTAATGTCACTGGCGTTGTTTTCAATTCTGGAAATGTAAGTCTTTGTTGTACCACATTTTTCGGCTAATTGTTCCTGTGTTAAACCTTGTTCTTTACGAAGTTCTTGAATCATAACACCTAATTTAAATGCTTCAAAACCTTCTTCATAAGCTTCTCTGATCGTAGTTCCTGATTTGCCATATTGTTCGTCTAAATGGTCAGCAAAGGAAGTTAGATTACTGTTTGTCTTTTTCATCGAAATATTGTTTTTTAAGCTTTTCTGCAAGTTCTAATTCATTTTTTGGAGTTTTCTGCGTTTTCTTCTGAAACCCATTCAAAAGGATTATTAGTTTTCCTTTGTCGAAAAATGAAAACACTCTGAATATATCTGAACCGACTTCTACACGGATTTCGAAAATTCCTGATGTGCCTGTCATGTGGTCAAAATATTTCTTCGGAACTCTGTCGATAGTGGAAATGAGCTGTAAAGTCCAGTTCATTTTCCTCTTTACTTCTGGCTTGAGTGTTTCAAAGAAGTCTAGGTAATAATTCTTGTAATAAAATATTTCCCTTATAAATTTTTCTTGCACGGAAACAAAGTTAGCTAATTAGGTAACATTATACAAGTTTCCTAAATCAAAAATCAGCACCTTGCTGAAATAAAATTCAGGGTGACGCCACACTCAGGATGACCAGCTTAAGTTAGCATCTGTAGTGCAATTGCTCCATGCTTGGAATTATAGGCTTTATGCATTATCTAACAATCTTCGGTGGTAATTAATCTGGCCTAAATGATAGGCTAGATGTGTGGTTAGGTGAACAAGAAAAAATGCTGTTGAAGTTTTTTCTGCTAATACCAATATTGGATATTCGGCTTCAATTTCTTCCTGCGTAATGCTGTTTAATGATTCGTTAACTACAGTTATTGTTTCTTCAATTTTTTTAATAAGTTCTTTTTGAGGAATATTTTTTAAAGAAAATTCAAGTTCGCGGTTTCTAACATAGTTGGTGCCACCTAATGTTGCACCGATGTATGTATTGAGGTTTCCTATTAAGTGAAGGCATAGGTTACCTGCGGCATTAGCAATGTTTGGCGCTACCAGCCAAATTTTAGATTCATCCTTATAGGATTCAATTTCGATTTTAAGTCTGTTAAGGTCTCTTTCGAAAAGTAGCTTTATGGTTTCTATTAACATAATGTAAAAATTGCTAACTGTAATTAGGTTTTAGCAAGATAGAATAAAGTTTTTAATCGGGATTTTAAATAATGGTTAAAAAAAACGCCTGTAATTTCTTACAAGCGTTTTCTTTCCAAATATTTTTGGTTATATTTTTCTTACTCTTCCTGATCCGATGATGGTTTTATCAACGGTTGCATTACCTGAATAATTTACGCTGCCTGATCCGCTAATCACTGCCTTAATGGATTGATCCGTTTTTATATTCACTGTTCCTGAGCCACTTATTGTAGTGGTTAAAGTATGCGATGAAAAACTTTTTCCTTCAAATGCTCCTGAACTACTGATCACAATTTTAGCACGATCTGTACTGCCCGTGATATTTAATGAGCCAGAACCACTAATTACGCCATTGTAGTTATCTACATCAGCATTTGCTTTGATGCTTCCAGATCCGCTTAATGTGGTGGTTAAATCACCAGTGCTGATTTTGCCATTCACCACCATGTTTCCAGAACCACTCATGGTTAGGCTAGCGATTTCATGAGCAGAAACATAAGCCGTAATTTGTTTTCCTTCGTATTTTCTAGACCAGCTGGTAACGCTATTTTTTGGGCGGATGATTAATATATTTCCTTTTACTTCAGTGATGATGGAGGCAATAGCTTCAGCATCTCCCTCTAAACGGCAGCTTTCTTTACTGCCTAAGGTAACCACAACATTAATTGGCCCGGCTGCGGCAATACCATTAAAGTTTTCTACTTCTCTTTCATCATCGCTGTATTTAGAGGATGTAATACTGGTTGGATTTTTGGCGATTGCATTTATACTTGCTGTTAAAGTAAGTGTTGCAAATAAAAGGGTGAATAATTTTTTCATTGATATGAATCTTTAGTTTATTAAAATGCCACTTATAAAAGATATGAATGCGTTTTTGTTTATAAGACGGTAGAAATATAAAAAAGTTGCACAGCGGATCAGATTTTTAAAGAAAAACCCATTGCAGTTACAACGGGTTTTTGAATTTTCTGAGTATTGGTTAATTTATTTTTCGATTACTCTTTTTTAGTTTTGATATAAAACTGAGGATCGCTTTTAAAATTATCTGCCGTTATACTTGGATCAACTTTGATCGTTTTCCAATCATTTGATGGTTTGATTAAAGTATATTCATCCGCTTTTAAAGTTACCTTAACAGGCATATCGAAGCCTTTTACATCGGTTATCCAACGATAAGATAGCACACCATCATTAATTTTATAGGCCAAAACCGGAATGGCTGAGTGACGAAGATATTGGTCAAAAACTTTATCAAGCTTTAATCCGCTTTGCTTAGCTATATAGTTTTCTATATCAGCAGTAGTTACTGTTTTATGATAGAAGGTTTTATTTAGGCCTCTTAAAATTTGTCTGAACTTTTCATCATCATTGATTAACTGGCGGATGGTATGGATCAGGTTAGCACTTTTAGGGTACATATCGCTAGATCCCTCTTTATTTACACCATAAGGGCCAATTATAGGACTGTCATTTTCAATCCCTCTTCTGATTCCTATTACATACTCCTCGCCAGATTTTTTGCTATCCGTACATTCTGTAAAAAGGGTTTCCGAATAATTGGTAAAACCTTCATGAATCCACATGTCGGCAATATCTTTTGAGGTGATGTTATTTCCAAACCATTCATGGCCACTTTCGTGGATGGTGATAAAATCCCATTTTAAACCATGACCGGTTCCACTTAAATCTCTGCCCAAATAGCCGTTTTTAAATTGATTTCCATAAGCTACAGCGCTTTGATGTTCCATACCTAAATGCGGTGCCTGAACCAGTTTATAGCCATCTTTATACCAGGGGTAGGGGCCAAACCAATACTCGAAACATTTGAGCATGGGTTTTACATCGGCATCCCAATGTGGCCGTGCTTTAGCGCTATCTACTTGTAAAGCCCAGTAATCGATGCTTAAATTTCCGTTTTCACCGGCATAGCTATCTTGCCAATGTGCATATTTACCAATGTAAAATGTAACATCATAATTGTTGATGGGGTTACTGACGAACCAGTTATATTGTTTGTAGCCATCGGGCTGATCAACAGTATTCCTTAATCTTCCATTGGATATTTCTTGTAAGGTTTTAGGAACGCTGATGCTGATGAGCATGCTGTCTACTTCATCACTCTGGTGGTCTTTATTTGGCCACCATACACTCGCTCCTAAGCCCTGGCAGGCTACTGAAACAAATGGATTACCAGCAGCATCTTTTTTAAAAATAAATCCGCCATCCCAAGGTGCATTTTTAGCCACTACCGGATTTCCTGAATAAAATACGGTAAACCTATCTTTACTGCCTTTCTTAACAGCCTTCGGGAAGGTTACAAAAACGGCATTGTATTCACGGGTAAATGGCAGTTCCTTTCCCTTATAAATTACTTTTTCAACTTTTAAATTGGAGAAAAGATCGAATTGAAGTTTGGTAAAATCCTGAGTGGCTGTAAAAGCAAATTCATTACTTCCGGCTACAGATTTTTGATCAATATCGATTTTAACATCCAAATGGTAGTAATTGATATCATAGCAGGTGCGTAAAGGGGTGAGTTTTCCGCGAAGGGTATCTGCACGGGCGTTTACCTGGTTTTTTCCCAGCATTTGGGCATTTGCACTACCTAGACAGAGTGCCAGCGCAAAAAGAATAAATAGTTTTTTCATTTTGTGTTTTATTTACCACCCCCGGCCATCTCTAAATAAGAGGGGAGTTGGTAGTGCTTTTAATTTATATTTTAATTCATCATTTGATCACATCAACCTCTACAAAACTGTCATTAAAAATCGTTTGAGTGGCTTTAATATAATCAGCTTCTGTAGCCTTATAAGGGTTTTCAACAAATTTTTGTGGGTTACGGGCAAATAAAGGAAAAGCTGTACTCTGCACCTGAATCATCAATCGGTGTCCCTTTTTGAAAGTATGCAACACGTCTTGCAAGCGGAAATTTACATCTGTTTTCTGGTTGGCCACTAAGGCTTCGGGCTTTTCAAAACTATTGCGGAAACGGGCAGGCATAATCTCTGAACGAACCATTTGCCAGTAATTACTTAAGATGATATTTTTATTGGGCATGTACGGATTGTTCTGTTCATCAGCAGGGTAAACATCAATCAGTTTCACAATAAAATCTGCATCCGTTCCGGTAGTGGCAATTTTAAGGTGCGACATGATTTCTCCGCCAAGTGTGATGTCATTTTCCAGAATATCTGTCTGAAATACCAGTACATCTGGTCTGCGGCCAGCAAAACGTTGATCTTCACTCATGTAATTATGTGGTGTGAAACCCAACGTAGTGGTTAAATCTTCAGTATAAGGAACGGGTTTGGCAGGATCACTGATGTAATCTACAGATCCTGCGGTGGCGGGAGCAGTCATGCTGAGTTTACCATCTGCACCTAGATATAATTTTTGCTTGGTGGCTTTTTCAGCTGGCCATTTTGTAAAGGTTTCCCATTCTTTTTTGCCTGTATCAAACATATAAGCTTCTGGCAAACCAGCATTTTTATCGCCATTCCCTTTTAGAAAGTGGTTGAAGAATTTCAATTCAATTTCCTTTTGATAGAAGGTAGCAATACTATCTCCAAAATAAACATTGCTGTGCATGGTATGGCCTGTTTCGCGGCTCCATCGGCCATGCCCAAACGGCCCCATCACAATGGTATTGTAGGCATTTGGATTTTTCTTCTCAATACTTTTATAAATGTTTAGCGGGCCGGATAAATCTTCTGCATCGTACCAGCCTCCAACCACCATCACCGCTGGTTTAATGGTGCCGTAGTGTTTTAGTAAACCTCGTTTTTGCCAGAACTCATCATAATTTGGATGGTTTATGGTTTCCTGCCAGAAAAAATTGTCTTTATAATATTTATCTGCATTGGTTAATGGGCCTAAATCTAAAGCAAACTGATAACCATCTTTGGTTTTCGGATTGATCATTTGATTATTGTACCATGGCCTGGAAGTAGTATCTTTTTTCTGTACACCAAACAAAGGAAAGGTAGAAAAATAGCTTTGCAGGAAAGCGCCGTTGTGGTGAAAATCGTCGAAAAAGAAATCTGAAATTGGCGCTTGCGGAGAAGATGCTTTTAGTGCCGGGTGATTACTTAAAATACCAGCGGCAGTATAAAAGCCGGGATAGGAAATTCCCCACTGACCTACTTTACCATTATTGTAGGCTACATTTTTAACCAGCCAGTCAATGGTATCGTAAGTGTCAGATCCTTCATCCACATCTTTTTTCGTTTTTTTATCATCGATTACTGGCGTCATATTGGTCCAGGTGCCTTCACTTTTCCAACGGCCACGCACATCCTGCATCACCACAATATAGCCATCTTTCATCATCAAATCTGATGGGCCTAAACGGGCTGGGATCTGATCTTCACCATAGGGCGCAACACTGTAACAGGTGCGCTGCATAATCATCGGATATTTTTTACCCGCTGCGGCATCTTTTGGGGTATAGATGGCGGTAAAAAGTTTTGTGCCATCACGCATTGGGATATATACTTCTTTCTTTGAATAATGGGTTTTGGCATAATTCGCATCGCCTTGTGCAAAGGTGGTTGATGCGGAAAGGAGTAATATGATGAACTTAAAGTATTTCATGATGTGTTATTTTAATACTGAAACGGTAATAAATGAACTATTGTGTACGTCATGATAAATTCTGTGTGTGGCCTTTTGGAAATCGGCTGGTTCAGCCTGATAAATATCCATAAATTTCTGTGGATTGCGATCTGCCAATGGAAACCAGGAATTTTGAATCTGAATCATGATTTTATGTCCTTTTTTAAAGGTATGTGCCACATCCGGTAGTGGATAATTCACCTTGGTAATAGCATCTGGAGTAAAAGGCTCAGGCTTCTCAAAACTATTGCGGTATTTCCCCCGCATAATTTCACCTCGAACCAACATTTCATAGCCACCCATCATTAAATTTTTTGGGTTTGGTTCAGGGTTTGGTGAATCTTCAGGATAAACATCAATCAATTTAACCACGTAATCTGCATCAGTTCCGGTAGTGGAAACCACCAGATTGGCCAGAACCGGGCCTGTAATGGTGATATCTTCTGTAAGTGTATCGGTTTGATAGGTTTTAACATCAGGCCTGCGCGCTGCAAAACGTTGGTCATCAATCATGTATTCTCTTGTTCGTCTCGCCTGAATGCCATCCTGATAGGGTACAGGGTGGTTTGGGTCACTTACATATTCATCCCAACTATCGGTTCTGCCTACTTTTTCAAAACTCAGTTTTCCATTGGGTTGTAAATATAGAATCTTGTTTTCGGTATCTTTTGGCGGCCAGCTGGCAAATTTTTTCCATTCGTTTGAACCGGTTACAAAAATATTAGCCTCAGCAGGATTGAAGTCGCCTTCTCCCTTTAAATAGTGTTTAAAAAATGGTAATTCGTATTGTTGCTGATAATCAATACTGGTCTTTTTTTTAAATGAAATATCTCCCAAAGATGATCCATCGCTACGCACCCATCCACCATGGTACCAGGGGCCTGCAACCAGAATATTATTGGCTCCAGGATTTTGTTTTTCGATGGCTTTATAAGTGGCGAAGGTTCCATAGGCATCTTCAGCATCAAAGAAACCGCCAACCACCATTACGGCAGGTTTAACATGGGTTAGGTGAGGGGTAATCAATCTTGCTTTCCAGAAAGTGTCTAGATTGGGGTGTTTAAAGAGGTCATTCCAGAAAACAATGCTATCCGCAAAATATTTATCCTTTAGGTTTTTAACTGAGCCTGCTTCCAGGTAAAAGCGGTAATTATCCTGAATAGGAAACCTAAAACCTTTAGGGCCTTTATCTGGCGTGATGGGCTGCGGACGGGGCACTCCAAAACCACTCATAAAGCTGAAAGCATCCATTAAAAATAGGGTGCCACGGTGATGGAAATCATCGCCCATAAACCAATCGGTTACCGGTGCCTGTGGTGATACCGCTTTTAGGGCTGGATGTGAATTGGGTAATGCAGCGGTAGAATAAAACCCCGGATAAGAAATCCCATAAATTCCAGCATTGCCGTTATTGCCTTTAACATTTTTCAGTAACCAGTCGATGGTATCGTAAGTATCGGTGCTTTCATCAATATCTTTTTTTCCTTTTTTGGTGGTTTGTGGACGAATATCAGCAAAAGTTCCTTCGCTCATCCAGCGACCGCGAACATCTTGATAAACAAAGATAAATCCTTCACGCATCATGGCCGGAAAATTACCCAAACTTAGTTTATATTGGTCTGCCCCATAAGGCGCAACTGTATAGGGTGTTCTGTTAATTAGAAAAGGATATTTTTTGCTCTGATTTTTGGGGATGTAGATGGAAGTAAAAAGTTTAACTCCATCCCGCATTGGGATTTGTCGCTCTATTTTAGTGTAGTTTTCTCTAACGTATGCAGAATCGGTCTGGGCTAGTAATTTATTGGAAATAAAGAGAAAAAATAAGAGGCATAAAAATCTGGGAAAGTTCATTTAAGTGTTTTTAAGGAATAAAATTTAAATATAGAGGATTAGAAATTGATTAGAAAAAACATCCGGTAAATAGTTTGTTAATATTAAAAAAAAGAGGATTCGTCATCACTTTATCAAAATTTAGTTAAAATGTATTTGGGGATAATCTTTTACTTCTTTTCATCGTCATATCAGTAATTGAATCAACATAAGATGAAAAGGTTATTAAACAAAGGTTTTGTTGTCTTCGCTGTAGCAGCGATGATCGCATTAGTTAGCACAGAATATGCTTCTGCGCAAAGGTCAGGAAGGGGCGGTGGTGGCTTTCATGGCGGTGGCAGATCGGGTTCGTTCTCCGGCTCAAGAGGGGGTGGGTCATTTTCAAGGCAGTCTGCCGGGGCGGGCAGGGGTTCATTTTCTCCACGTACAAATAACAGCTTTAGATCAAATCGCTCTACCTATGTATATAACAGATCGGTTTATAGAGGTGGTGTAGGATTTAGGGGCTATAGACCTGGTTTTGGCTATCATTATGCCTATGGCAGACCGTATTATCGCCCTTATTTCAGTTACTACAATTACTACAGGCCATTTATCGGTTTTAGAATAGGCGTTTTGCCTTACGGTTATTATCCGTTCTATTTTGGTGCAAACCAGTTTTATTATTCTGGTGGGCTATTTTATCAGCAAAATAATAATCAATATGAAGTGGTTGTTCCGCCGGTAGGTGCAGAGGTTCCAAACTTGCCTGAAGAAGCAAAATTGGTGGCCATTAATGGGATTGATTATTATGAGTATAAAGGGGTTTATTACACACGGTCACAAAATGCTGATGGCAAAACGGTTTATATTGTAGCTGGTAAAGATGGTGTATTGAACACACCAAATGGTACCGTTGATTCGCATCAGATTGGCGATATTATGGATCAGCTCCCTGAAGGTTGCCGGGAAGTAAACATTAAAAATGAAAAGTATTTTGTTTCTCCTGATGATATTTATTACGAAGAAGTAGTGGATGGTAATCACATTACTTACCGGGTAATTGGTAAGTTGTTTTAAGGGAAATATATTGTATAAAGCCGTTTCAATCTTCATTGAAGCGGCTTTATTTTTTAATTACTAATTTCTAAATAGTAAAAGGTGATTCATAATCGTATTGCTGATTGAATTTATTAACTCCTTTTATATACTTTTACGCGTAACTTATTCCAGTTTGAAAACACTATCCTTAAGATTTTTCATTTTGTACCTTTCTATTATCGCAGGGCTATCTTCCTGTACGGCAAATAGAATTTTATTTGATGATCACAAAAATCAGTCGATTTCATCCATCAAATTTCTGAATGAATATATTTTGCCGCTTAATGATACTTTCAAAAACACCATTATTGGCGGTTTATCAGGGATAGATTACGATGTCAAAAACAATCAGTATTACGTCATCAGTGATGATCCTTCACAATTTAGTCCGGCCAGGATTTATACGGCCAAAATTGATATTCAAAACGATAAAATAGACACCATCAAATTTACTAATGTTATCTTTAACCTTCGGGCAGATGGCTCCGTATATCCTAAATATCAATATGGCACGAACATCAAAGCTGATGGAGAATCTGTTCGTTACAATCCTTTAAAAAATACGTTGGTTTGGAGTAATGAAGGGGAAAGGTTGTTCCGTAAAACCGATACTACTCTGGTTCAGCCGGGCCTGACTTTCATCTCTACTACAGGGAAATTTTTGGATACTGTGCCCTTGCCTTCTGGCTTTCACTTTAGCAAGCAGGAATATGGGGTACGGAAAAATGCCTTTTTTGAAGGCTTAACTTATGCAGATCATTTTAAAACTTTATATGCCAGCCTGGAAGAGCCTCTTTATCAAGATGGAGAACAATCTCATTTTGGCTATAATAAAGCTTTAACCAGAATACTTAAATTTGATGTAGAAAGCAAAAAGAACGTAGCGCAGTATGCGTATAACCTTGATGCATTGCCTATTCAACCCACTGTAGATAGCGATTGGAATATTAACGGCATCTCAGAAATTTTAGCCATAAACGATCATATACTAATGGTTATGGAAAGGGCCTGGGCGAAAGGGCGAGATGATCATTCTTTTGTTAAGCTTTATCTGGTTGATTTAAATCAGGCAGAAAATGTGATCCGTAATCCATCCTTTGTAAAATCTCCACCAAAACCTTTAACGAAGAAATTGCTTTTTGATTTTGATACGTTAAATATGCATATCGATAATATAGAAGGGGTAACATTTGGGCCTAAATTATCAAACGGACATCAGAGTTTGATTTTTTGTGTAGATAACAATTTTGGTAAAGCACAGATCCAACAGTTTTTTCTGTTCGAAGTGATGCCATAATTCGAAGTAAAATCCAACCATAGGTGTAATAACTCAAGAAGTCAGCTTTGAGAAAACATTGTAGTAATTATAGCGTGCGAGAAATCGTTATTGCTAAACCAATTTTTTTTATTGGATGAAGCAATCTTTACATTAGGATGCTGATGTGAATGATCGCTTCCCCGAAAATTCGGGGCGGGCTGTCGTTCCTTCTCGAAAAGACGGCCACGCTGTTATCACTTCATTAAATGATAAGAAAAATAAGTTAATAAAAATAAAATGAGTAAAATAAAAGCGTTGTTGTTTGATTTAGATGGGACATTAATAGATTCTGAAAAGTTTCATTTCGATTGCTGGAATGAGTTTTTACATCCTTATGGTGTAACACTTGAACTTAAAGACTGGCTAACCAATTACGCTGGGATTCCACTGCCTCAAAATGCAAAAACTTTAGTAGAACGATATAAAATTGATACAGATTTAGCCGACTTTATTGCCAAACGTGAGCAATTAACTTATGAAGAATTTAAAACAAAAGATATTACCCTTATGCCTTTTGCATTGGAATTTGTTCAGTTTTTTTATGAAAAGGGGCTTACACTTGCAGTGGTAACGGCCAGTCCGAGAGTAGATGTAGAAGCTGTTTTCGAACGCAACGGTTTGGCAAAATACTTTAAATTATTTATTACCCGAACAGATGTAAATAAAAGCAAACCAGATCCCGAAAGTTATAATGTTTGTGTAGAGCGGCTTGGTTTACAGAAAGATGAATGCCTGGTTTTTGAAGATACAGTAAATGGTGTTAAATCAGCAATGGCCGCCGGAATTACCTGTTACGCCATTCAAAATAATGTGAGGGCACACCTTAAACTTAAAATAGCTGATGAGTTATTCCTTAGCTTTGCCAATGCGAAGGAGTTTATAGTACAACAGCAATTGATTTAACTAGATATGTCAGCTCAGGAAATGCTCAATAGTATCGGATTATTTTCATCCCATGATCTTCATATTTTTGAACAGCATGTGGTGCACAAGTCTTTCAGGAAGAACGAAGTATTACTGAACAGTGGGCAAATTTGCCAATCCGTTTATTTCATTTTATCAGGATCGTTTTATCAGTTTCAGCAGGATGGAATCTCCGAAAAAGTAATCGACCTGCATTTACCTAAAGAATGGATGTACAATCATTCCAGTTTAATTGAACAAAAACCTTCAGATACGATCATTAAGGCATTTGAACCCGCCCAGGTTATGGCGCTAAGTTTGCACCAATTACATAGCCTTATTGCCCGCTCACCCGCTTTCTTATCTTTGGGTAGCCTTTTTGATCAAACCAAGCATAGAACTTATCTGTTTGATAGTGCATTAAATCCATTACAAAAATATGAATACCTGAAAAATATAAAGCCTTTTGTTGTACAGGTTTTTCCGGTTAAAATGATTGCATCGTTCCTGAAGATTTCTCCTGAAACCCTGAGCAGGGTGAGGGCAAATTATTGAATTTCCTGATTTGGATCAAGTGCATGTCTTGAAAAAATAATTCATTTTTGAAATAAAAAAGATATGCTTACAGAAGTTAACCCCAAACTACCGATGCGTGATAAAACCATCACCAGAAATTTTTATGTAAACAGATTAGGCTTTACAGATATTGGAAGTGCCGATTTTAAAGACTACCTGATGGTGAAAAAAGATCAGGTACAGATTCACTTTTTTCTATTTGAAGCACTTGATCCGAAAGAAAATTATGGTCAGTTATATATTCGTACAGATGATATTGATGGCTATTATCAATCTTTATTAGATACGCGGCAAGAGATTCATCCAGATGGAAGTTTACAAACCAAACCCTGGGGGCAAAAAGAATTTTCAATGCTTGATCCTAATAGCAATTTACTCACCTTTGGGCAAGCTATTTATTAATATCAGAAAATCATGCCATGTTGATTTAATTATTCGTGAAATTACATCATCTGCTGTGAACTTTGAATTAAAACCGACGATTTAATGACTTAGAAACCACTGACTATCCCCAATGAACTTTCAGCTTTCCGCCTTTTTTCCCTACATTTGAACAATCAAAATTTTAAAGAAATTATGCAATACGATGTCGTTGTTATCGGTTCAGGGCCGGGCGGTTATGTTGGCGCAATCCGTTGTGCTCAGTTAGGTTTAAAAACTGCAGTTATTGAAAAATATAAAACATTTGGAGGTACTTGCTTAAATGTAGGTTGTATTCCGTCTAAAGCATTATTAGATTCATCAGAGCATTTTCATAATGCTGCACATACCTTTACTACACATGGTATTAACCTGAAAGATTTACAGGTTGATATGCCTCAGATGATTGCCCGTAAAGATGATGTGGTTGCACAAAATACTGCTGGCATCACTTACCTGTTTAAAAAGAACAAAATAGATTCTTTTGAAGGAGTAGGTTCTTTTGTAGATAAAAACACCATTTTAATCACTAAAGCTGATGGTTCTACTGAAACATTATCTGCTAAAAATGTGATTATAGCTACTGGTTCAAAACCAACAGCATTGCCATTTTTACCGATTGATAAAAAACGTATCATCACCTCAACTGAAGCTTTGAACATCAAAGAAGTTCCAAAATCAATGGTTGTAATTGGTGGTGGCGTAATTGGTTTAGAATTAGGTTCTGTATATGCCCGTTTAGGTACAAAAGTTTCTGTTGTAGAATTTTTACCCTCTATCATTGCCACTATGGATGCTGGTTTGGGTAAAGAACTTCAACGTGTTTTAAAGAAAAACCTGGGCATGGAGTTTTATATGGGGCATAAAGTTACAGGTGCAACCAATAATGGTGAAACCGTAACGGTTACTGCTGAAACTCCAAAAGGTGAAACCATCTCACTTGATGCTGATTATTGTATTGTTGCCGTTGGCCGTACCGCTTATACTGAGGGTTTAGGTTTAGATAAAATTGGCATCACAATAGAAGAAAGAGGTAAAAAAGTTCCTGTAAATGAACATTTAGAAACTTCGGTTAAAGGTGTTTATGCCATTGGTGATGTGATTACTGGTGCAATGCTGGCACACAAGGCTGAAGATGAAGGAACCTATGTTGCTGAAACCATTGCCGGACAAAAACCACATATAAATTATAATTTAATTCCAGGGGTGGTTTATACCTGGCCTGAAGTTGCCTCTGTTGGTTTGACAGAAGAGCAATTAAAAGAAAAAGGAACCAAATATAAAGCGGGTTCATTCCCTTTCAAAGCCAGTGGCCGTGCAAAAGCCAGCATGGATACAGATGGCTTTATTAAGGTATTAGCTGATGCAGCAACGGATGAAGTTTTAGGTGTACATATGATTGGTCCTCGTGTTGCGGATGTGATTGCTGAAGCTGTGATTGCGATGGAATTCCGTGCATCAGCTGAAGATATTGCCCGTACGTGCCATGCTCACCCTACTTATACAGAAGCGTTAAAAGAAGCTGCTTTAGCTGCAACTGAAAACAGAGCAATTCATATTTAAAATGCTCGTCAAGCTGAATTTATTTCAGCATCTTTTTGATAAGACTTTCCAAACCTCGCAGGTTTCAAAACCTGTGAGGTTTTTTTATGTGTTTAATTTAATAATGATAATATCCATGCCCATGCTCGTTTCTAACAAGTGTGTTAATAATTAACCATATTTTACGGTTACATGCTATCAATCGGTATTTTAGTTTTTTAGCATTTTACGATACAATCGGAAAACTATTATGCGCTCGTTAGAAACGAGCGCAGGCAAACTGTTACTGATGGTTAACCACCCCGCCCTTCCTAAATTAGGAGGGATTTCTCCTCATAGCTGTATCATATAAATTATTATTTATATTCCGAACAACTTAGGTGAGACACCAACCGATAGGGTAATTTATATTTGAGGTGCTGTCATGCTGAATTTATTTCAGCATCTTTATAATAAGGCTTTCAAAACCTGCGAAGGTTTTTTTATGTTTAATTTAATAATATGATAACATGCAATGATTTATTTGCGTTTGATTCGCCATTATTTTTGCTGATCAGATAAAATAAACCATGAACTGTAAAAAACTCTTCGTAGTGCTATTAATGGCTACGATGGCAATCACTGCCTGTAAAAAAACCTCAGAACCAATAGATATAGAAGAACCGATCGTTGCCGAAGATATTGCCAGCTTTAAGGAAAACGTTTTGCTAATCTCAAGACTTTAGAATTATTTAATCTATCTTTTGCCGTCCCCAAGAATAGGAAATGCCAAAGATAGTAAATAGAAAAATCAGTAAAGATAGTGGGTAAAATTTTAGAGACATGGCGTTCATTTTAGACGTTTTTATGCATCTAAGATATTTATTTAATTGTGATTAACGTAATAAAAATGACGCTTCTCATTAGAATAAATTGGTTTTTGTTTCAAAAAATAGCAAGATTCTTTATCACGCCGAAGATACTTCACAGAAATTTTTCGCACAATTTTTACTTAAAAATTGCAGCATGGTTTCTAATTACGATTTTAAGCTGCATATCTTATAGATTATGAAAGTCATTTTAAAACAATGAAAAAAGCTGAGTGATGATTGAAAATGTTTGCGTATTGTTTGAGTAAACTAGATTTGAACAAAAAGACTTTTAGCTTTTTGTTGCTAAAGTTCTGATTTTCAGTGTAGCCTTGACTGGGCAAATGAACAAATTTTTCTTATCTGATTTGCAGGAATTAGCCAGAGTTGCAAATCATTTTAAAATTTAATAAATGGTCACCAGCGGTTATCAAACTAAATTTGATTTACAACAGGCACCGCCACTGAAATACATACTTAAACACCAAAAGCGGGTAACAACCATTTTTAGTGGCATTCTCAATACTAATACTCCGCCAGAGTGTTGTTTATTTAAGAGTGCTATAGATCCTGTTCTGAAATGGATTTATCTTCTTATCTGAGTAATAAGTAGCAGAGACAACATGGCCAAGTAAGGCATGAAGTTCAAGTAAAATCGAGTTTTTCATTTTCGGATTAAAATAGATTACATAATAAAATTCCGGTGGCTGCTCAGGATCTAGATAAATCCCCTTCAAGCTAAAACCTAAAATATTTTTGTCAACTTTTTTTAAATCTTTCGCACTAAAATTAGTTTCCTTTAAGTATTTCATTGGGGGTTCATTTCGATTATACGAAACAATAATGTCACCAGATTTTAACCATTCCAAGGTGAAATCGCCAGCCGGCATTTTATGCATAGGTTGCCATTTGGCTCTCTTGTCACTAGCTTCCAAACTCATAGAAAGATATGGTGCCGAGACCTGGCCATATGTTCCTTTACAAATGACAAAAGTGAAGAATATGGTTAATATATATCTTATCATTTTAATTTGCTTGAAGACCTTGACATACAGCCGTACCATTTAATCGGGTTCTTGGATTAGCGCCATTCATATCCTGATCAAAATCAATATCAAAATTAAGGTCAAAACGATACAAAGAAACTGAATTACGTGCCCACTCTACTGAAATACCGAGTGATATTTCGGTGCCTGCTTCATAGGTGTCAGCCTTCAAGCCGCCTTTAACTAAGGTTTTACCGTCTGTTGTTCTGATTATAGTTCTTTTCTCCAATATATCACCAGCAGCATTGCCTTTTAATCTTCCAAATGATGGTTGAGAAACATTTGCATATGGCTGAGCAGGTCTTTCTATTTCACCTACCGCTGGGCCGATTAAGTAAGCAACCACAGGACCACTCACCATTGGGTTAAGGTCACTCATTTTCATACTATACGTAAGTGGTATTTTTGTAATAAGTGTATTTCTCCGTTTAACAAAAGCAAAGTCTGCAGTAACATCATACCTCACTCCCATAGCCTCGCTTGCAAAATAAAGATAGCCAGGATTATCGAAAAGATAATAAACATCGTCATCACCGTCCTCGTAAAGTCCGGAATCATCATCAGCATTTGCTACTGATGAGGTACTAGCCAATTTATTAACTTTTAATTTATTGGCCTTCATTAGGCTATCAAATAACTTAATGTTGTCTGGATTAGATTTGAGTAATTCATAATCTTTCTTAGAAATTTTTGTAGACTGTTTTGATGACACATTAGCTGATTTTACCAACAGATCATCTTTGCTAATTTCCTTCTTACAAGATGTAAGGATTAGTAATGTTAAAAACATTGAATTTAGAATTAAAATACACTTTTTCATTTAATTGATTTTATAATAATTTATGTACCCTAGCGGAATACTTTCATAGCACTAATTATTATGACAAGTTTGTCAACCCAATGTTGTATATCGGCAACAAATAAATATTTAGATCTCAGAACGTGAAAATAGGTATCTGAAAGGTTGTTGTAAATTATGCCTCAAGTAAAGAAGATGCAGATAGAGTGGTTAGGGATATAACTGGCAATGGAGGCATATCCATTTATCGGTGCTTGGCAGTTGGGGTTTTTTGCTATCAATATAGGTATCCAGTTTATCGACTATTGCGTAAAACGCCCGGTCTTCAAAGCAGATTACTTCCATGCTTAAAGATAAAAATTAATCTCAAAAAAGTGCCGTTGCTGTAGGTTTTAAACGGAAAAATACTTATCTTTAAGTATACACTGGAAGTGCTGCCCATACCATTAACAATGCGTTGACAGATTTTATTGGCATCAAAAACAAATCGCATAAGTTACTGATTTTTTAGATTTATAAATCAAATGTAAAACTTGTAATCACAGGTTTTCCAAACCTCGCAGGTTTTTTATGTGTTTAATTTAATAATATCATAACATGCAATGATTTATTTGCGTTTGATTCGCCATTATTTTTGCAGATCAGATAAAAATAAACCATGAACTGTAAAAAACTCTTCGTAGCGCTATTAATGGCTACGATGGCAATCACTGCCTGTAAAAAAACCTCACAACCAATAGATATAGAAGAACCAATTGTTGCAGAAGATATAGCCAGTTTTAAGGAAATCGCTTCTATTGATTTAGGTGGAGAAACATCAGCAGAAATTTCAGCCTATGATCCATCAACCAAAAAACTATTTGTAGTAAGTAATGAAGGTGGCGCGAAGGTAGAAGTGGTAGACCTAAGCAATTATCCAACAGTAACAAAATTAAAAACCCTTAGTTTCAGTAACAATGCAGGGATCAATAGTGTTGCCGTTAATAATGGTTTATTAGCTATTGCATTAGATGGTACTGATAAACAAGGGAATGGAGATGTGGTGGTTTTGAAAACAACAGACTTATCTGAAGTTAAAAAAATCACTGTTGGTGCCATGCCAGATATGGTTACGTTTAGTCCGGATGGAAATTATATCCTTTCTGCAAACGAAGGAGAGCCGAGTGATGACTATAAAGTTGATCCAAAGGGAACCATTTCCATCGTTAATATCAAAGACAATTATTCCGTTAAAACATTAGATTTTTCTGCTTTCGAATCACAGAAAGCAAGCCTGGTAGCTGGTGGTTTTAGAATCTACGGACCTAATGCAAGTTTTGCCCAGGATATTGAACCAGAATATATTGCCGTGAGTACGGATTCAAAAAAAGCCTATGTAACCCTTCAGGAAAATAATGGCGTAGCTGAAGTGGATATCGTTTCAGGCGTTATCACCAAAATCAATCCGTTAGGAACCAGAGATATTAGTTTAGCTGAAAATGCTTTTGATGTGAGTGATAAAGATGGTAAAATCGCTTTAGGAACTTGGCCAATTAAGGCATTCTATCTTCCTGATGCCATTTCCTATTTCACTACTGGCGGAACTTCTTATCTGGCTTTGGCTAATGAAGGTGATACCAGGGCCTGGAAAGGATATGACGAAGAAGCAAGAGTTAAAAGTTTAAAGCTTGATCCAACTAAATTTCCAACAGCGGCAACACTTCAGCTAGATGCAAATTTAGGAAGGCTAACGGTAACCAAAGCTTTTGGTGATACCGACGGCGATGGAGATTATGATGAACTTTATGCCACTGGTGGAAGAAGTTTGAGCATTTTGAATGCCAGTACTGGTGCGTTAGTTGCCAATATTGGTAAAGATTTAGAGCAACATGTAATTGATGCAGGTAAATATGATGATGAACGTTCGGATAACAAAGGGGTAGAAGTTGAGGGTGTAACTGTTGCTGTTGTGAATGGGAAAACACTTGCTTTTATTGGGATGGAAAGAGTAGATCTGATTGCAGTTTATGATATTACTACACCAACATCTCCAGTATTTGTGAAATTATTAACTACTGGCGATGCGCCGGAAGGAGTGTTATTTGTAAAACCAAAAGATAGTCCGAATGGTAGAAGCATGCTTATTGTAGCCAGTGAAGGTGATGGAATGGTTAAGTTCTATCAGCCGAATAAGATATAATCACATCCATCTTGTCTATTAAAAACCCACCATTTGGTGGGTTTTTTGGTTTAATTGATATCTATATGATAATATTTCTTTACTTTTTCAATTGATTTAAGGAACTTTGCAGTAGTATTACCCGTTCATATAAAAATTAGTAATTTGGAAGAAATTAAAGCAAGTCAGGAAAATATTCAGATAGATGATCAGCCTGTATTAGCCAAAAGCTCTCCAAATAGAATTCGATTAGCCGTTTCGCTTTTTTACTTTGGTCAGGGAATTGCTTTTGCATCCTGGGCAAGCCGTATTCCGGATATTAAGCATTCACTGAATTTATCAGATGGTCAGCTTGGCAGTATTTTACTCGCCTTACCCTTAGGTCAGTTAGTTACCATGCCCATTTCAGGTAGATTGGTTACCAGGTATGGGAGTAAGAAAATATTAACCATCACGGCACCTTTATACGTACTGGCATTAGGTAATTTAGGTTTGGCTACCGCACCCTGGCATTTAGCAGTGTTTCTTTTTATGTTTGGTATTGTTGGTAATATGTGCAATATTGCGGTTAATACACAAGGTTCTGAGGCAGAAAAACTTTTCGGCCGACCAATTATGACTTCCTTTCATGGTGCGTGGAGTATCGCCGGTTTTACGGGTGCCTTAGTTGGTTTATTAATGGTTAACCTGCACCTGATTCCTTATTATCATTTTTGGATCATTACTGTACTCATCTGGGTTAATGTGTTTTTAAACCATAAACATCTGGTACCTGGCAAAGGCGCCCAAACAACGCGCAAACCGAAACTATTTACCATGCCGGAAGGCTCGCTCCTACAGTTGGGTATTATTGGTTTTTGCAGTATGGCAACTGAGGGGGCAATGTTTGATTGGAGTGGTGTTTATTTTAAAGAAATTGTGAAAGCACCAACCTCACTGGTTATTCTGGGTTATGCTTCATTTATGATTATGATGGCTACAGGCCGTTTTATAGGTGATAAAATCATAGCAAAGCTTGGCAGGAAAAAAACCATTCAAATCAGTGGTTTAATTATCTCCACAGGAATGTTCATTTCTGTATTTATGCCTTATGTGGTAACGGCAACTATTGGATTTATGTTGGTAGGTATAGGTGTTTCTAGTATCGTACCTACAGTTTACAGTGTAGCCGGTAAAAATGGAAAAGTAGCGCCCGGAATTGCCATCGCAATGGTTTCCAGTGTAAGTTATTTCGGTTTTTTAATGGGGCCGCCGCTTATTGGTTACATTTCTGCACTATCCAGCTTAAGGTATTCATACGCCGTAATTGGTATTTTCGGTTTACTGGTGAGCTTTTTAGTCACCAAAATGAAGGCTATTGAGTAGTGGTTTTCCCCAAAGTATCTTTTTGTACTGGCAGGTAATCCTTCTTAATTAAACCATGTTCTTTAAGGGTAGCAACGGCAATTTCTATCAATCGTAAGTTTTCATCCAAGTGCCCATGCTGAACTTCTACATTAATATAAGGAATGTGATTGATCATAGCGTAAACTGATAATGATCCATCATTTTCGGCAAATTTTGATTGTAAAATCACGTTTACGTTTGCCTTCTTTAAACTGGTGAATAATCTAGGCTCAGTTACATATAAGAGGTCATCACCATCCATTTCAAAGTTAATGAAAACAGAATCTGCTGTGCTGGATAAATCATAGCCAGGTAGGTAAGATGAAATTCCAAAGCCACCATCAGCATTATTATGTAAGGTTAAAAAATAACCAGTTGCCTTTGGATTATAGAAGTCAACAATTTGCTTACCTGCATTAAGAATAAGTTTTTCTACCTCATTGGAACTGTATGCATCTTTTTTTAAACGGGTTTTTACACCAGTTTCAGTATAGATGGCATTTGGATCTATGCGATAAGGATCATCCATATAGGTAAAGGTATAATCTCTAACGCCACCATATTGACTATCAATCAGTTCTCCGCCATACCAGCGGATATAATCAAAACCTGCCTTTACGCCAGTATCTTCATTGTCATGGACCACTAAAAATTTTACACCATTGGGTTTATAGCTGTATTTCACCAATGAAATATCAAGATCAGATACTTTAACAAATGAAGAGTCGCTGGTCATTGCATCAAAAACTGGTGGATGTTGAGCTTTGACTATAAATGAAGCGCTGATTAAAATAAGGGATAGGGCAATTTTAAACATATCACTAATATACAATGTTGAATAATATTTTGTTTGATGCGAGATCATTTATCCCGAATTTCCAGATTGGGATAATCATTTGTACCAGAATTTGATAGAGGTAAATAATTCATTCCATCTCTGGTTTGAGCGCATAAAAAAGGTCGCCTTTTTGAGGCGACCTTAAATTAATTGTTAGTCTTTATTTTTAATGTTTGGCATCTAAATCGTATTCCAATACATCTTTATGGTCATATGGTTCAACCATTAATTCATCAATGGTTTTTCCTTTTTTGTTGAATCCGAATCTATCAAGAATTCTATCAAATATCAGATAGATTACCGGTACAACAATTAAAGTTAAGAATAACGAACTCGTTAAACCACCAACAATAACCCATGCTAAACCATTTTTCCATTCAGCACCTGCGCCACTTGCCAGTGCAATTGGAAGCATACCGAAAACCATGGCGATAGTGGTCATTAAAATGGGACGTAAACGTGCATGGTTAGCCAGTACAAGCGCTTCTTTTGTTTCTTTACCTTCAGCTTTCAGTTGGTTAGTGAAATCGACCAGGATAATTGCATTCTTGGCCACTAAACCCATTAACATAATCAAACCTAAGATGGTGAAAATACCAATAGAGTTATTAGTTAAAGCCAATGCGAGTAATGCCCCAATTACAGCCAGCGGAAGTGAAAACATCACCACCAGTGGGTAAACAAAGCTATCATAAAGTGCAACCATGATGAGGTAAACCAAAATTAAAGAAGCCAATAAAGCGATTCCTAATGTTCCGAAACCTTCTGATTGGTTTTCCTGATCTCCCGCCCAGGTATAACTTACACCTACAGGCGCTTTAAGTTTGCCGTTAGCTTGCATTTGTTCCAGTTTCTCCTGAAATTCTGCTACAATCGTTCCAGTAGGACGACCAATTGATTGTGCCTGAACAGATACCGAGGTAGATTTATTTAAACGCTCTAACTGACTTGGGCCTGAACCTTCTGTAATCTCAGCAAACTGTGATAACTTTATTTGCGCACCCTTATCGTTAACGAAAATTAAATTACGAACGTCATCAATATTTTTTCTGTTAAAATCCTGATACTGGATATTAATGTCGTATTCGTATTCGCCTTTTCTATATTTACCATCTGTGTTACCTGCAAAGGCTGTTTGCATGGTAGAACCTACTGTAGATAAGGTTAAACCTACAGCAGACATCTTATCACGATCTACCTGAACATTAATTTCTGGAGTACCTTTCTCTACTGATAGTTTAATCTCGGTAGCACCAGGAATTGTTTTAAGCACATTTTGTGCACCTTCAGCATATTTTAATGCACTATCTAAGTTTGAGCCCATTACAACCAAACTGATCGGTGCATTTTCGGCAATACCTAAAATACTAATCGGTACAGTTTTTACCTTGGCACCAACCAGTTGTTTGGCTAAGGCACGACTCATTTTCGTTGCAAATACATCTGATGAAACACCTTCACGCTCTTTCCGGTCAACCAGTTTTACGTTTATCTCAGATTTATATGCTGTAGCCTGCGTACCGCCCATATCACCACTGGCCTGACCAACGGTTGTAATCAACTGAGTAATTTCTGGCTGTTTGCTTAAGTAAGCTTCGGCTCTTTGTGTAAAAAAGTTAGTCTGTTCTAATGGTGCATCTTTAGGTAATTCGATTTGCACCAAAAACTCTCCCTTATCTGATTTTGGGAAAAACTCTGAACCAATAAAACCTGCACCTAATAAACCACATGAGCTTAGGAACATCACAAATACAATAATGAGTGTTAAAGCTTTATGATTTAATGACCAGTTTAAGATGCTTGTAATCCAAAGGGTAAATTTTTTCAGCTGCTTCTCAAACCAAAGGATAAATCTGCCAAACAGATTTTTACCTTCAATGTGCTCTAATTTACCATATCTGGAGAAGAGTAAAGGAACAATAGTAAAGGATGCAACCAATGATAACAATGTGGCAATGATAACCACAATACAAAACTGACGCAGGATGTTTGATACCAGTCCGCTACTTACTGCAATCGGGAAGAATACCACTACAATTACGAAGGTAATGGATACAACAGTAAAACCAATCTCTCGTGTAGCATCAGAAGCAGCCCTAACTTTATTTTTACCCATCTCCATGTGGCGCTGGATATTTTCCAATACCACAATCGCATCATCCACCAGAATACCCACTACGAGCGATAATCCCAGTAATGACATCAGGTTTAAGGTAAAGCCAAATAAGTTAATACCTATAAATGTAGCAATTAAGGATACCGGAATGGAAACCATTACAATTAATGCATTACGGAAACTGTGCAGGAAGAAAAGCATTACAAATGCCACTAAAATAACGGCTAAAATTAAATCGTGAATAACGGCGTCAGCAGATTCTAAAGTGAAAATAGAGCTATCGTTCACAATTTTAATATCTAATTTATTCGCTGCATATTCTGCTTTTAACTTTTCGATAATGGCATGTGTACCTTCACTTACTTCTACCGCATTTGCATCACTTTGTTTAATGATCTGAATAGCAATTGATGACTGACGGTTAATACGTGCTAATTTTTCGGTTTCTTTTTTTGAATCCTGTACATCGGCTACATCGCCCAAACGAATTTGAGTGCCATCTTTGGATGTAGTTAATACTAAATTGCGAAGCTCTTCTATGCTCCTGTATTTACCAGATAAACGAATTAAAACATCTTGATTTTCGGTTTTAACACTTCCGGTAGGAAAGTCTAAGTTAGAGCTTAAAATCATTTGTTGCACCTGCGGAACAGCAAGGCTATATCCCTGCAATTTATTCGCATCAAGCATTACTCTAATTTCTCTTTCTGAACCCCCAACCAAATTTACTTGTGCAACACCGGTTACCCTTGAAATTACCGGGGCAATCCTTTGATCAATTAAATCGTAGAAAGACACATCATCCATATTTGCAGATGCAGTCATGGTGATAACCGGTAAATCATCCAGCGAGAATTTACTCAATGATGGTGTTTTAACATCCTCTGGCAAATCCGAAAGAATGGCGTTTACCTTACGCTGTGCATCATTTAAGGAAATATCAATATTCGCCGCATCTGTTAAGGTAATAGTTACTGTTGATAAACTTTCAAATGATACGGCATTGATTTTTTTAATATTTTCCATTGAAGATACCGCATCCTCAATTTTCTTGGTTACGGTATTTTCTACTTCGGCAGGAGAGGCACCCGGATAGATGGTTGAGATGGATACTACGTTGTTTGAGAATTTTGGTAATAATTCATAACCCAACGAAAAGTAACTTAATAGCCCCAGAAGCGTAAGTGCGGTAAAAACCACAATTACCAGCGAGGGCCTTCTTATAGAAATGTCTGTTATTTTCATTTTTATTTTTTATACTGGTGGTTTAGCCACCGCGTTTTCTGACTAATGACTTTAGACTTTCAGCTTATTTAACAATGCTTACGGCAGTACCTTCAGCTAAATTGATCTGGCCACTGGTAATTACAGTTTCACCTTCGTTTAAGCCTTCAATAATTTCCACATTATCGCCTAAAATACGTCCTGAAACTACTTTGCGTACCTTAGCTGTGTTGTTGGATTTATCATAAACAAATACCTGATTGCTACTTACACTACCTACGAAAGAAGTACGTGGGATCAGGATACTTGGTGCTTGTTTAGGGAAGTTAAATACAGCTGTTCCGTACATACCTGCTCTTAAGCTATTTTTAGTGTTGTTGGTTACCTCAATTTCGATTGGGAAATTTAATGTAGCATCAGCTTTTGGAGCAATAAAGGTAATTTTACCAGAAAATTTCTCATTAGGGAAAATGGTTGATTTTATACTGATCTGATCACCAATTTTAATATTTGCAACCTGAGATTCATTTACGCTTACTTTAAGTTTCAATTTAGAAACATCAACCAGTTCAAATAACTGTGTGCCTTGTGCGGTAACAAATGCACCAACCTCAATGTATCTTTTATTTACAATACCATTGATTGGAGATTTAATATTTGCATCACTTAATTTTCTTTGTGAAGCCTGCAGGCGTAATTTTGCATTTCTGGTGGCTAGCTTAGCCTGATCCAATTGTTGTTGAGTTACACCACCGGTTTGAAATGAGCTTTGGTATCTGGCTTCATCTCTAACGGCATTTTGATAAGTAGCTTCAGCAGTTTCTCTATCTGTATTAATGATTTCGGCATCAAGGCGTGCCAATGGCTGGCCTTTAGTTACTCTATCACCCTCATCTACATAGATCTTAGTTACACGACCTGCATTTTCTGATAAGAAGTTTAATTCTTGTTTCGGTGCGAAGTTTCCGTTCGCCACAAAATCTACATCAACAACTTTTTTCTCTACAGTAGCCACACGTACAGCAACTGCACCACCACCTTCAGCAATGTAAGCCGTTTTGGCCTCGTTCTTTTTCTTATTGTTGGTTAAAACATAGGCTATTGCACCCAGGGCAACAACAATAATGACAATTATGGTAATTATTCTTTTCATTTCTATTGTACTAGCGATTTAATATTTCCGTTTGATTTGATTAATTGAATTTCGGCAACTTTATAGTTTAATAGTGCCTGGTTGTAGCTATTCTGTGCCTGAGTGAGGGAGTTTTCTGTATCCAGCAAATCAGTTAAAGTCGCTAAGCCATTATTGTAGTTATTCTGTGTGCTTTTATAAATTTCCTGTGCCAGTTCGGCATTTTTACGTTGAGAAACGATTGTGTTTAAGTTATTACGAAGTTGAATCTTTGCATTCTCATAAGCTAAATTTAGCGAATTGGTAGATTCTTTTCTATCTTCTTTTGCTTTTCTGATCTCTACATCTGCCTGACGGACTTTTGAACGGGTTAGAAAGCCATTAAATATTGGGACTTTTAAGGTTAAACCAATCGCAGATGCGCCGTAGCCAATAGAGGCCGCATTTGAGGAAAGGAAATCAAAGCCATCACTTTGGCTGGAATAAGTATAATTTCCAGTTAAGGATAGGCTAGGGTAGTATTCAGCCACATAAGCTTTTCGTTGAAGCGATAAAAGCTTATCTTGTGTATCTAATAATTTCACTTCCGTCCGGTTGCCAAAATCAATGGTTTCTGCAAATTCAGGCAATTGAGAAACATTTGTTAATTCTGCTTTTGGTAACTCAATAGGAGTGGTAACAGGCATGCCCATTGAAAATTTTAACTGATTTTCTAATTGTGTTATGGCATTAACTGTTTGTTCGCGTTGCGTAGTTAAGTTGGTGAGGTTAACATTAATCCGGTCTACATCAATTTTTCTGGCTAAGCCATTTTGATATTGATTGGATACAATTTTTTCTACCACTTTAACATTTTTAATATTGGTATCAATCACACTCAATTGCTCTCTGTTTACCAATACCTGATAATAATTGTTAGCAACTAATTCTATAATCTGTTCTTCTGTTAATTGAGAAGTCAGGTTATAGTATTCCTCACTTGATCGGGCGGCTTGTAAGCCGGTAAAAACCTGTTGGTTAAATAACTGTTGCGAAAATTGTACGCCAGCAGAAGAATTCCAGTTCTGCCCTAATTTAATCGCTTGTGTTTGACCACCAAAGTTTGCAACTAACTGGCCAATAATTGGGTTGTAGGTTAAGCCTGCATTGCCTGTAATTTGTGGTAAAGCTTGTGCCCTTACTTCCTGAACCTTGTATTTTCCATTTTCAATATCCAATTTTGATTTACGAACATTGGTATTGTTCTGAAGCGCATAGGTTAGCGCCTCTTTAAGGGTAATCTGCTGCTGAGCAGACACCAACTGTGGTAAAGCCATGCCGATCATCAGGACGAGCATCAATTTTACCATTTTTACTCTAAGCATAATGTATTGTGTTTTTTAGGGGTTCCTTATCTGTTACTATTTTTTTACTTTGGTATAATAAAACCAATTATTTAATCGCCTCAATTTTATTATTAAGTGCTAAGCCTATCGTGTCGCCTTTTAGCTTTCTGCTTTAGTCTTTCAGCTTTCCGCTCCTTTCTCAACAACCTAAGCCTTTAGCAAAAATTGAAGAGAGATCTTTCTGTTTCTGTTTCATTTTATTTACTGCTTTTTTATCAGGAAGTAAATCTTTACCCAGCTCAATAATGCACATATTGGTTAAACCCATTAAACTTTCCAGATAGAGTTCTGCAACGTGCGACATGTTTTCATGTTTAATCTCACCCTTCTGCTGTGCTCTTTCAAAAATCTCTGCATAAAAAACTTTTTCCGAATCTTTTAGTGCCGTTAGTTTTTTCTTCATGGAGTCATCATTAAAAATATCAGGTAGTCCTTCTGAAATTCTTAACATAAAATATTTCATGAAAAAGGTGTTTCTAATCTCTATGGTTTGAAATAAAACAGTTTCTAAAGGTGCATCTGGATTATATTTCTTTTTTAATAAGTCGAAATAATCTGTAAATACCTTTTCAATTACACCAACTATCAAACTTTTCTTATCTGGGAAATAATAATAAAGAGAGGGTTTAGATACGGAAAGATCTTCAGCAATATCATTCATGGTTGTTTTACCTATCCCAAAATGGCTGAAACGTTTGATCGCCCCGTCAATAATTTGTTCTCTTTTTTTATCAGCTACAATCATTTTACTTTTTTACTTTCTGACTTTTTTTATATTTTAGTCAAAGTTAGATTTAAATTTTCATTTCTTAATCAGCAGACCAAAATTACAATCGACAACTGACACATGGATGACAATCAATTTGTGTTTTAAATGATTTATATATCTTTACAAACCAATAACTTAAGAATGATGCATGTTATATTTGGTATTCTAATCACATTGTCTACGTTGATTGTGATGGAATGTTTGTCCTGGTTTATCCATAAGTACTTATTTCATGGCCCGTTGTGGTTCATGCATAAAAGTCATCATGAAAAATCGCATTCCTTTTTGGAGTGGAACGATTTATTCGCCCTGCTTTTTGCAGCGCTCTCATTATACCTTATGTATCTGGATCGAAAAAACTATGGTTATCGCTTTTTTATTGGTTTGGGTATTACTATATATGGCGTTATTTATTTTGTAATTCACGATTGGTTTGTACACCGAAGATTTAAAACTTTTAAAAGCAATAATACTTACCTGCAAATGGTTAGAAAGGCGCACAAAATTCACCATAAAAATCAGTACAAGGAAAAGGGGAAGGCATTTGGATTGTTGTTTGTTAAAAAAAGTTTAGTGAAATAGCTTTTTCTATTATTATCCAGGCATTTCTAACATAGTTAATTTTTATTTTACTTTTGCAGCTTAACACCCAATGCCATGCCTCAGATTTTAGAAAACGTTTCATTAAAGCCTTACAACTCATTCGCTATTGATGTTAACGCACACTACTTTGCTGAAATAGAAACAGAAAATGATTTGAATGAGCTGTTTCAAAATCCACTTTTCAGTAATCAAAAACGATTAATCATTGGTGGTGGAAGCAATATTTTGTTTACGCAGGATTTTGATGGCTTAGTGGTGAAAATGAGCATCAAAGGAATTGAATCTAAAATCGAAGGAGATCAGGTGTTGGTAACAGCAGGATCTGGAGAGGTTTGGAATGATTTTGTAAACTATTGTGTGATCAATAATTTTGCTGGTGTCGAAAACCTGAGTTTAATTCCAGGAACTGTTGGGGCATCACCTATTCAGAATATAGGTGCATACGGTGTAGAACTTAAAGATGTATTTGAAAGCTGTGCTGCTTTTGAAATTAAAACCGGTCAGCTTAAAACTTTTAATTTTGAAGATTGCCAGTTTGGTTATCGAGAAAGCATTTTTAAAGGAGCGTTTAAAGGGCAATATATTATTACTAAAGTTACTTTTCGCTTATCATCGCAGCCTCAGCTAAACACCAGTTACGGTGCAATAGAGGCTGAGTTGCTAAATCGTGGTATTGAAAGCCCTGGTATAGCAGATGTTTCAGCTGCTGTTGCTCACATTCGCGTAAGTAAGTTGCCAGATCCTTCAACAATTGGCAATGCCGGAAGTTTTTTCAAAAATCCCATTATAGAAAAGCATGAGTTTGCAGATGTAGTCGCTCAGCATCCTGATGTGGTGCACTACCCTACTGCAGATGGTAGAGTTAAATTAGCTGCCGGCTGGTTGATTGAGCAATGTGGTTGGAAAGGTAAAAGGGTTGGTGACACAGGTACCTGGAAAAACCAGGCTTTAGTTTTAGTTAATCATGGACATGCTTCTGGCACGGAAGTATATCAATTTTCTGAACAGATTATAGACAGTGTAAAGTCCACTTTTGGAGTCACTCTAGAACGGGAAGTAAATATTCTGTGACGAAAATGCACTTTTTTATAGTTTTAGGATGTTATAGCGGCATCAATAATTTTTGGTATTAAGTTTGATTGTATAATGGCAAATGAACATCAATTCATTTGTTTTAATCTCCTAAAGCTAAATATCATGACAAAATTTGAATTCAACCATCTGGTTAACCATCACTCTGTTTCACTTAGATCTTACGCTTTGAATTTTACTAAAGATGCGGAAGATGCAAATGATCTTGTTCAAGATACGATGCTTAAAGCAATCACTTATTACAACAAGTTTAAAGAAGGAACAAACTTAAAGGGTTGGTTGTTTACTATTATGAAAAATACCTTTATCAATAATTATCGCCGTTTAGTAAAAACGAATACTTTAATTACTCAAAGTGAAGATATTTCCTCTGCAAATCTTTCTTACAGTGCTACTAAAAATCAAGCAGAAAGTAAGTTTGTATTAGGTGATATTGATAAAGCACTTTCACAATTGCCTCAAGAATACTATGTTCCATTTATCCGTTATTTTGAAGGATATAAATATCATGAAATTGCTGATATGCTAGAAATTCCAATTGGAACTGTTAAAACGCGTATTCATGTAGCTAGAGGAATCTTGAAAAAATATTTAAAAACATACTCAAAAGACATCGCCATTGCAGAATTGGCTTAAAGTGCATCTACTTATTAATTAGGTCTCGATTTAAATCGGGACTTTTTTTTGCCTTATTTTTAGGGATTTTTTTTTTTAATTAAAATTTAATGCGTTTAATTCTTGATTTAGTAGCCAAAGCTATTCTGAATTTTTCATCAGCCAAAATTAGCATCATATAGAAGAGATAAACAGTAAGAATAGAAAGTAGAATGATTTATTACTAAAAAGCAAAAGGCCCGGAAAAAAACCAGGCCTTATTTGCTTATCATATATTTGGTTAGTTGATTCTTATGTTTACTTTCAACAATTCGCCTTCTCTTTCGTTTCGAAACAAATGCAAACCTTGAACAATATTGCGTTTAAAAGGTTATTTGCAGTGTTTTTGTTTTGTGGATATAAAGATAAGGGAAATTTTAAATTTGTCAAGCTTTTTTTAACTTTTTTATTATTTCTTTTGCTACCACTTGTCCGGATATGATAGCAGGGGGCACTCCAGGGCCTGGAATCGTTAATTGTCCGGTGTATAACATGTTTGTTACTTTGCTTTTCATCTTTGGTTTTAAAAAAGCAGTCTGTTTCAATGTGTTTGCTAAGCCATATGCATTTCCTTTGAATGCGTTGTAATCACTTACGAAATCATTCATGGCGTAACTTCTCTTAAAAATAATAGCATTGCGGATTTCATTGCCCGTTAATTCTTTGAACCTATCTGCCAGAATTTCAAAGTATTCTGCTCTTTTGATTTCGCTATCTTCCAGGCCTGGCGCAACAGGAATCAGAAAGAAAAGATTTTCACAGCCTTCAGGAGCCACACTATTATCAGTTACAGATGGGCAGCAAGCATAGAATAATGGTTTAGATGGCCACATCGGATTAGTATATATTTCTTCCGCATGCTGATCAAAATTCTGATCGAAAAATAAATTATGGTGAAGAATATTTTTTAATTTCTTGTTTAAAGCAATGTAAAACAGTAGACTTGATGGGGCCATAGTTCGGCCTTCCCAGTATTTTTCATTGTAATTTCGGTATGGTTTATCTAATAAATGTTGCTCTATGTGGTGATAGTCAGCGTTTCCTACCACATAATCTACATCAAAATTACCTTTGTCGGTTATGATTGTTTTCGCTATCTTATCTTTTACTTCAATTTTGGATACCGTAGTGTTAAATAAAAACTTAACACCTTGCTGCTCGGCAATGGTTTGCATAGCCAAAACAATTTCATGCATGCCACCCATCGGGTACCAGGTGCCCATAATAAGATCAGCATAATTCATCAGGCTATAGAGAGCTGGTGTGTTTTGAGGCGTTGCGCCAAGAAACAATACAGGAAATTCAAGCAGTTTTCTTAGTTTTTCATTTTTAAAGAGTTTGTATACATGTTTGCGCATATTGCCGAGCAACTGTAATTTAATACCACTTACGGCTAATCGTGGATCAAAATACTCCATTACGCTATGCGACGGTTTAAATACATATTCATTCATGCCGACATCGTATTTGTATTTCGCTTGCTGAAGAAAGATATCAAGATTCTTACTACTTCCGGGTTCTAATTCCTCGAACAGTGCATATAATTTTTCCGTTGTAGCTGGTACATTTAGCGTGTCTTCTTTATTGAAATAAATTCGGTAGGAGGGGTTTAGTCTTTTCAGCTCGTAAAAATCAGAAGTGGTTTTATTAAACAATTGATAGAAGTTCTCAAAAACATCAGGCATCCAATACCAGCTTGGACCCATATCAAATGTAAAGCCATCCTTCTGCCAGATTCTGGCCCTTCCACCAGCCATCTCATTCTTTTCAATTACAGTAACCTCGCAGCCATGTTTAGCTAATAAAGCTGCGGCAGAAAGCCCCGCGAAACCAGCGCCAATAACTACAATCTGTGGTTTTTTATCCATAATGTAAATAAAAGGATTTTATGGGATTTTGTTTGGATAATAATGATGCATTTCTTTTATTCTAAAGCTGGTAGGTTATTATACTACCTGTTCATTCGGAGTGTTTGTGAAAATCTTTAAGCTGGGTGGCTAAGCAGTTTGATTAACTTTCTTCCATGTCTGTCATTCAGAGCGTAGCGAAGAATCCCTAAGCTACAGGGTACTGCGGTTTAATTTTTTTATCTGGCTATCTGTTCTGTGTTTTATTAATAGTCAGTGTTTTATAGGTTGCAGATTCTTCGCTGGCGCTCTGAATAACAATTGTTTCAGATGGTTCTGTGTTTTATTAATAGTCAGTGTTTTATAGGTTACAGATTCTTCACTAAACCTTAAATAAAATAAAATTACCATTTAGGTATGCATCCGATGACGACTAACCAGTGATCTACCAATGTATTTACATTCCTTTTATTACATTTGCATCTAAACATGCCTAAACTTAAACTTTTAATTTTTCTATTGACCATTAGCATAAATTTCTGTTATGCGCAGTTATCTCCGAAAGAAATTTCCGTACTTAAAAATGATTTGGTAAAGGCGGTAGAAGATGCTAAGTTAACCGATTCATTATTCGTTAAATTGAATAAGTTAAGTGGTAAAACGGCTTTAACAACTGCTTATATAGGAACGCTGGAAGCACTAAAAGCAAAACATGCCTGGAATCCATACAGTAAGATAAAATATGTAAAGGCATCGCAGAAAGCAATGCAACAAGCTGTTAATATGGATAAAGAAAATTTGGAAATCCGTTTTATGCGTTTTTCTATTGAACACTTTACGCCATCCTTTCTGGGATTTAGTAAAAATTTAAATTTTGATCGCAAGCAAATTGTTAAACACTATCAGCATGATAATTTTGGCAATGCTGATCAGGCGCTTATTAAAAATGTGGCCAAGTTCATGATTGATAGCAAACGTTGTACGCCCGAAGAAGTTAAAATCCTAAAAAAATACGTTTAAATGAACTACATTTATTTACTCATCAATGTTGCCGTAATTTTCTTCCCGCTCGTATTGTCATTTGATAAGAAGGTTCATTTTTTTAGTAAATGGAAATTTATTGTTCCGGCAATATTAATTACCGGCATTGTTTTCCTGATCTGGGATTTACTCTTTGTGAAGCTAAACGTATGGTCTTTCAATCCAGATTACATAACAGGAATTAAGTTGTGGGGATTGCCGTTAGAAGAAATTCTTTTTTTCTTAACCGTTCCTTATGCCTGTGTTTTCATCTATGAATGCTTAAATGTTTATTTTCCAAAAAATGGATTACAGAAGTATAGCCTTGCGCTGAGTAACCTTTTTCTAGGTTTATGTATCGCCATTCTTTTCTTTGGTTATCGCTATTGGTATACGGTTATTAATTTTGGATTTCTGTTTGTAGTGCTGGCCTATGTAGAATATATTAATGCAAAGCTTCGCTTTATGTATCGGTTTTACCGGGCTTATTTAGTGGCTTTGATTCCATTTTATATCGTGAATGGGTTTTTAACTGCAATACCTGTGGTGATTTATAATAATAAGGAAAATTTAAGTTTTAGAGTCGGTACTATTCCTTTTGAAGATCATTTCTATTTAATGAGTTTGTTGCTAATGAATATTTATTTATACGAATGGTTTAAAAGCAGGGCGATTAAATAATGGAATTGCCCGTATATACCAAGCAGCAACTCGCTTTGCGAAACGGACAGGATAAACCTCAGATTTGGGTGGCTTACAAGGGTTTTATATATGACATGACTGATAGTCGCTTATGGCGTAATGGAAAGCACTATGAGCATTGGGCAGGGCAGGACCTAACCGATGAGCTGCCAGATGCACCTCATACTGAAGCCGTTTTTGAAAAGTTTACTCCAATTGCAAAAATGATATAAATAAGAATGCCACAGATTTACAAATCATTAAAATTTGCAAATCTGCGGCAATCATTTAAGACTGGAAATTTTCCAGCTGCTATTTGAATGGCTTAAGCTTCAATGGTGAAGGCGCTCAAGCTTACAAATTCCTGAATTCTATCTGCAACTTCTTTATCAGTTAAATTTAATAACCTTTCCGTTCCAAATTTTTCTACACAGAATGATGCAAGTGCTGATCCATAAATAATGGCATTTTTCATGTTATTAAAGTTAATGGTACCAACTTTGGCCAGATAACCAATAAATCCACCTGCAAAGGTATCGCCTGCTCCTGTCGGATCGAAAACTTCTGCCAAAGGCAATGCTGGTGCAGAGAAAATCTGATCTTCGTGAAATAACAAAGCGCCATGCTCACCTTTTTTGATGATTAAATACTTAGGCCCCATGGTCAGGATTTTTTTGGCAGCTTTAACCAATGAATATTCGCCTGAAAGCTGACGTGCTTCTGCATCATTAATGGTTAAAACATCTACCATTTTAATGGTTTCCAGTAAATCATCCATCATAATGTCCATCCAGAAGTTCATCGTGTCCATTACGATTAGCTTAGGGCGATTTTTAAGGCGTTTAATCACGGTTTGTTGTACTTGTGGGGTAAGGTTGCCTAACATCAGAAATTCACAATCCTGGTAGCTTTCCGGGATGATTGGATCGAAATTTTCCAATACGTTTAATTCTGTAATTAGCGTATCCCGGCTATTCATATCATTATGGTACTTACCTGACCAGAAAAACGATTTTTCGCCAACCTTAATCTGCAAACCTTCAGTATCTATTCCATGTTTGGTAAAGGTATCTATATCTGCTTTTTGAAAATCATCACCTACTACCGCAACAATTTTTGCTTGATTATAGAAGTAAGATGCAGCTAAACTGGCGTATGTTGCAGCGCCACCAACAATTTTATCTGTTTTTCCGAATGGAGTTTCAATAGCATCGAACGCTACAGTACCTATGATTATCAGGCTCATATATTTTAATTTGAATTTTTTTAAAAATTTTTCACTGCAAATATTGCATAAATAATTTAAAAGCCCTAATATTGCATTCCCAAAACGAACAAGGGTTTGTAAGCTTAAAAGCATTAAAACTTCGATTTGGGAAACAACCAGCACTCCTTCTTAGCTCAGCTGGTTAGAGCATCTGACTGTTAATCAGAGGGTCGCTGGTTCGAGCCCAGCAGAGGGAGCAAAATCCTCACAGTAATGTGGGGATTTTTTATGACAAACTTGCTAAATGATTTTAGCAAAACATATAGTACCAACCAGAATAAATATTCCTTCTTAGCTCAGCTGGTTAGAGCATCTGACTGTTAATCAGAGGGTCGCTGGTTCGAGCCCAGCAGAGGGAGCTGATTCTTATCAGTTAGCCCCACTCCGTCCGAGTGGGGCTTTTTAATATGAGGCAAAAGATTGTTTGAGCAGCATAAATATCTCTACCGAATTCCATTCTTAAGCTAAAATGTATTAACTCGATTCTAGTGCTTATTGCCAATCATCTGATAAAGACTAATACAGGATCAAATTTATTTACCAACAATTACTTTGCGGTGAGCTAATCCCCATTCAGTTAGGTCATTAATGATGGTTTTTAATGTCATGCCATATTCTGTTAATTGATATTGAACCGATATAGGCTGCGTTTCCAGTACCGTTCGCTTTACCAATTTATTAATCTCCAACTCTTTTAATTCCTTACTCAGCATTTTATTTGATATGCCTTGTACATCATTCAAAATATCAGAAAATCTTCTTTTGTTATAATAGCAAATGGATGAGATGATGGATATTTTCCATTTCCCATTCAGTACGTCCATTGCATCATGGACAGCCATGATCTCTTTTTTGTGTCCTAATTGACAGTGATCTTCAGTCATAAGTTACTTAGTTACTCGAAAGTTACTGTTACTTTCGGTTACAAAGTAACTGAAATAAATTGATTCATGATACCTTTACAGCTTAAACAATTAAAGATAATTATGGACTTTACAAATAAAAACGTCGTTATTAGCGGAGGAACTACCGGAATTGGATTGGCAACAGCAAAAGCATTTATTAACGCAGGTGCCACCGTTTGGATAACCGGTAGAAATACTGAAAATCTCCAAAAGGCATCTGCAGAAATAAATAATCCTAAATTGAATACCGTGTTATGTGACACATCTAAACTTCCAGACATTGCTATCTTAGAAAAAACAATTGCTGAAAGTGGAAGTAAAGTAGATGTTCTTTTTCTGAATGCAGGCATTGCAACATTTGAATCTATAGAAAAAGTTAGCGAAGCTAATTTTGATGCACAATTTAATACCAATGTAAAAGGACATTTTTTCACCTTGCAAAGTTTACTTCCTCACCTTGCAGATGGTGCAGCGGTATTGTTCACTTCTTCAACGGTAGCAACCGCTGCAAATTTGGGTGCAAGTGTATATTCTGCAACTAAAGGAGCATTAAATAAAATTGCCCAGATTGCAGCAAATGAGTTGGCAGAAAGAAAAATTCGTGTCAACATTGTTAGCCCTGGACCTATAGCAACACCCGGTTTAGAAAATGCCGTACCTTCAGAAGCAAAAGATTTTTTAGCTGCTGCTACAGCTTTGCAAAGGTTGGGTAATCCTGATGAAATAGCAAAAACAGTATTATTCCTGGCATCTGATGCCGCAAGCTTTATTACCGGAACAGAGATTATAGCTGATGGCGGTTACCTGAACTATGCATTAAAATAAATTTGCAAGATCACTTATGGATGGTCAAAACAGAAAAAGCGGCATTTACCGCTTTTTCTGTTTTTGAGTCAATGATGAAGATTTTATTATTGCTTGTTTAAACGATCATATTATGAATTACATCATATGTTGTCTTTGCATCGTGTTGATAGGATATACTAATCTTTCTATAAATTATCCAGATTTTCCAAACAATCATTCGCTCGCTGTAAAACTGCTGATTTAAGTTCAGGGTTCATTTTATCCCAAAGGCGATACACCATTGAAAGGCGGTGGTTATGCTGAAGTTTTTCTCTATGGCGGTCGTGGAAATCCCAGTATAAACTGTTAAAGGGGCATGCATTTTCTCCTACTTTATCATTACGGTTATATTTACAACTTTCACAGTAATTACTCATTTTGTGGATATAGTTTGCCGATGCGGTGTAGGGCTTCGATCCTACAATGCCACCATCGGCATACTGACTCATACCTCGCGTGTTGGTGATTTCTACCCATTGTATGGCATCGATATAAATACCCAAATACCAAAAATCCACTTCATCGGGATTAATGCCTGCTAGCAATGCAAAATTTCCGGTAATCATTAAGCGCTGTATATGGTGAGCATAAGCGTACTGCAATGATTGAGAAATGGAATGTTTTAAACAGTTCATTTTGGTTTCGCCTGTCCAATACCATGACGGAAGTTTTCTGTTGTAATTAAAGTGATTGAGTGTTTCAAATTCTGGCATCTTCATCCAGTAAATACCCCGCATATATTCGCGCCAGCCTAAAATTTGCCTAATGAAGCCCTCAATCTGATTCAAAGTGATGGATCTTTTATCTTTTTCCCAGGTAGCCAAAGCAGTATTTACTACTTCTGAAGGCGAAATTAATTTAGTATTCATGCTAAATGAAAGGCGGGAATGATAGAGTGACCATTCATCTGTGTGCATTGCATCCTGAAAAGTACCAAACAGGGGCAGGCAGTTCTCACAGAAATAGTGCAAAAGTTTAAGCGATTGTGTCCTGGTAATTGGCCATTGTAAATATTCGGGTTCAATATGGCCAATGGTTTTAACCTTTGCCTTTGTGATCCTATCGTAAGGCTTTCTTACATCGTTATCAAACAGTAATGGTGGATTGGGTTTGTGGTTTTTTGGCAGCTTTTTTCGATTTTCTACATCAAAATTCCATTTCCCTGCTTCCGGATCATGATTATCATTAATTAAAATCTGATGTTTCACCCGCATGGCCCGATAAAAGCTTTCCATAATCAGTTCTTTCTTTCCCGAGAAAAAATCTGCCAGTTCAGTTCTGCTGGTATAGAAGTGTTCACTATCGAAACTACGCCAGGGAATATCAAGGTTATGGCAAAAATCATTCATCTCCTGATCCAGTCTGTACTCATCTGGAAGCTGATAATGAAATGCTTCAATACCATACTTTTTAATCAATTCACTGAGGTTTTCTGAAAAACTTTGTTTGTTTTCAGGATGATCCAGGTGGAGGTAAAGCGTATCAAATCCTTTGCTGTTGATGGTTTCAGCAAAATCTTCCATCGCTGCAAAAAAAGCACAGGCCTTTTGAATATGGTGCCAAACATAGTCAGTCTCGGTTTTTACTTCCATCATGACATGAAGGACAGATGGATCAGCTTTTAAAAACCATGAATGTTTTAGGTTAAGTTGATCGCCAAAAATAAGCCGGAGGGTATGATATCTTTTCTTCATGAATATAGGGATGGTTGCCGCATATTAATAGAGGCTTAAATTATGAACTATAATATACGTGGCCAGTGTTTTACCGGTTTCTTTGATCATGATTAAAGTGATTGGCTTTCTCACATCATTTGGTCAAGGTAGGGCTTGCATTTTTTCCAGTATTTAAAAAAAGAATGGTATTCACCCGTTACTTCAGGAAACATCCAATCGTAACTTTCTTTAACACCCGGATAATGGCTAAATGCAGGATGCGCCTTGGAAATAAAAGATTCATTTAATGATTGCTGACTGTTTTCGTACAAGGATGTTAAGTCCGAAATCTCGCCGGTATAGATTTGAATCCCCAGGATGTTTTTTGAAAGATCTACAATGAACTTAATTACCTGCTCACTAACCGGGTATTTTGAGAAATGCGATGGTTCTAATAACAGTATCCGATTTACATTTTGATCTGATCTCCAAACAGGATCAAGATTGTAGCTGTTGTAAATAAGGGTTGGCTTATTCAAATCAATACTTGGAAATGGTGTTTCGGGCAAAGGAGTTTTCAACTGTAACCTAAAACGTTCCTTTAATTCATCAGGAACAGGTATTGTTGGCAGTTCTTCGTAAGATTTGTCTAAAAATGTATTAAGTTGATCGCTGCCAGTGTATTTATTGATGTTTTCTTGATTGCAATAATATTTTTTTGATGCAAAAGCACCGGATACCCACTGCCAGCTGGCCGTATTACTGGCAATATCTCCATCCAGTAAATGATAATATAACCATTTTGAAGGCTGTAACCAATGGGTTTTACCGATATTGCATACTATGGAAGCTACGTACATTCTAACATGGTTGTGCATGTAGCCTGAATGGTATAGGTTTTTAATTTGCTGATCAACTGCATTGATGCCTGTTTCGGCATTTATCACTGAAGCCATTAGCTCATGATGTAAAAAATCAGGTTGTGGTTGTTTCAGATCTTCCCAGATTAAATCTTTTTTCGCTTGCCAAAGGCGTTGATAATATTCACGCCAGGCCAATTCCTGAAAAAACTTTTGGGTAATTTCTAATCCAAAGCCTTTATTAATTACTTCCTGCTGTACCTGTTTCAAGCTGATTACTCCTCTCGAAATATACGGAGAAAGGTAACTCACCGATCCATTAATGAAATTTCTCGTTTTTGCATATTGCAAAGGATCTATTTCCTTAATTTTCTTTAAAATAGAAGTATAATCTGTAGTGAAGCGGATCGCTGACATATGCTATCTTTTGCTGATCTTATTATGGCTGATGCTTCTTTGCCGGTCGCATTTAAAACGGCTGATATTTGGGCTTCTTAATGCGGCATGTTTGGTTGATCTGTTTCCCATTCTTTTCCGCCACATTTTAAAACTACTGGCCTTCATTTGTTTTCTCATGAAAGCAATCACTTCCTGGTGCTTTAATCCAAATTGTGCCTCAATGGCATCAAAGGTGGTCCGGTCTTCCCAGGCCATCTCCATGATCCGATCTATCTCTGTAATGGAAAATGTATGGGTATTGATCATTATCAATCTTTTTTAAGTTAATTTGTTCATTTTAAGTTTTCTGCACCACTTTTTTCCGCTTGTTCATATCCGGTTGTATCTGCTTCTTAGCACAGAGCCAAACATTAACGTAAATTTCTGAACATTGGAAATTCTGACCCGTTCGGCCATAATCTGTGTGGCTGTTTTCTTCCTGATTTTATCAAAAAGTCTTCTATAATAAATATAAGCCAGATATACACCCTTTCTTGATGAAGCAGGCAACTGCCTGATACCGGCTAGGGCAGCGTCAAATTCGGCACTAATTTCTTGTTCAATAAGGTTTTTTTCTGATGTAGTGAATTCGGATAAATCTACATTGGGGAAATAGGTTCGGCTTAATACATAAAAATCTGCATTTACATCTCTTAAAAAATTTACTTTTTGAAAGGCAGAGCCCAGTTTCATAGCTGATTCCTTTAAGCGTTCATAGGTTATTTTATTGCCTTCTGTAAAAACATGGAGGCACATCAGGCCTACTACCTGTGCTGAGCCCAGGATATATTGCTCATATTTTTCAGGCGTATAAACTTCTTTTTGAAGATCCATTTCCATGCTTTGAAGGAAAAGATCGATCAGCTCAACATCTATTTTATAGGTGTTTACTACCTCCTGAAAAGCATTTAGTACAGGGTTCAGGCTGATGCGATCGTTGATGGCTTCGTAACAATCTCTCTTAAATTTAGTAAGTAGTGCCACCTTATCGTAATCATGAAAACTATCTACAATTTCATCGGCTAGCCTTACAAAACCATATATGGCATAAATAGGATTCCGAAGCTTTTCGCCAAGAAACTGAATGCCCAATGAAAAACTGGTGCTATAACTTTTAGTTACTATTTTACTGCATTCTGCAGATACTTTATCAAAGATGGTTTTCATTTTTTCTAAATGGATGGGCTGAAGCAAAAATTAAATAATCGTAAAAAGTGTCGTTCAAAATGAATTATGACCATAAATGTTAAATTTTTTCTACCAGCTGTGCCTGATGAAATTCTTCCATTTTGAGTAATAAGGTAATCAGGTCCATTTTCTCATTTGAAGAAAGCGGTTCTGTTACATGAGCTGAGGCAAGTCTGATCTTATCCATGCTTTGTTTCAAATGATCACTTCCTTCGGCAGTTATTTGTACCATTCTACTTCTCTTATCCAAATCTGAAGATTGCTGTTCAATTAATCCTTTGTCCAGCAGTCTTTTAATGATCAGTGATCCTGCCGGCTTATCGTGTATGTTCTGTTTTATCAGTTCCGTTTTACTCATGCTTCCGCCAGAAGCCAGGCTAATCAGGTAAATAAATTCATCAGGCGTGGAGAATGCACTATTGGTAATAGCAGCTTTGGCGTGGATCTTGGCATACCTGTATAAATGAACCAGTGAAGTATTGATTACGCTATCTGGAGATCGGCCATTAACTTTTCCCGCCCAATCTGGTTCGAACGTTGATGAGGAATGTTTATCTTCAAAGTGGATATTTAACCATTTGCGGAAGGCATAAAGATTTTCTGCAGGATTTACTGCACTGCCTTCATATTCTTTAACCAGGGTTACCAATTCATTAATCAGGTTGTACATCATTAGGTTTTGTTAAAAATTGGTTTTTAAATTGCTTATGCCCCCATCAACCGGAATAATTTGGCCAGTAATCCAGCTGCTGTCTTGTGAAAGCAAAAAAGCAATTGCGGCACTGATATCTTTTGGTTCTCCATGTTTTCCAATCGGGTGTCTTTTTGCAGATGCCTCCATTTTTTCGGGTGTGTTAAGTAGTTTAGCAGCTAAGGGTGTATTGGTTAAGGAAGGAGAAACCACATTCACCCTAATTTGGTTACTGCTTAGTTCAGCTGCTAATGAGAGGGCCAGTCCTTCAACAGCAGCTTTAGAAGCAGCGATACTGGAATGAAAACCCATGCCTGTTTTAGCAGCAACAGAACTTATCAGTACAATGGATGCTGACGGAACATTTTTTAAAGATTTTAATGCCTGTTGTATAGACAAGGCTGCACCTACAACATTTAATCTGAAATCATCAACCAAATCTCGCTCAGAGATTCTGTTAAATGGTTTAAGGTTAATATTTCCTACGCAATATACCAGGCCATGCAGTTCATCAGGTATGAATGAAGCCAATGATTCAACACCTTGCAGCACATCCATTTCCTGGTAATTTATAGTTGCTGGCCACTCTTCTGAGCGGCTTCTGGAGGCGGCGTAGATATTAGCGCCTTCACTGGTTAATAATTTAATCAGATCTAGACCTATGCCTGAACTGCCTCCTATGACCAAAATATTTTGATGCTGAAACCTCATTTAGTGATGATTAAAATTGTATACTAATATCTTATAATGATATATTAATATACAATTTTTCAATTATAATGTTTATAAATGTACTAAATATTTGACTTGAATGCGGGAAAGCATTTCCTTTTATTTTTGAATTCTGGCAAAATGAATAATTATGATGATAGCCATGCAAAAGAGAATTTAACTATATTGAGCAGTGATGGGAAGGTGAGTTGGTCAGGATTTTTCCTTAAAATTTTTAATCTTCTTAAGGATTCAGCAGAAAAAGAAATTGTAAACAAACCTAATTGTTGATTCTTAAGATGGATTATAAATCCATAGTTATCATCGTCCGGAAAAATTTTCCGGACTAATGCAAAAAAAATCCGAACTAACATAAGGTTGGTTCGGATTGATTTTATACGTAAGGCATTGCTACTGTGGTAGATCTTTTACAGAATAAATGCTATCTACAACATACCGGCTATAACCTCGCCAAGGTAAGCTGCCTTTATATTCTTTATAATGCAGTTCATAAAACTTTCCACTGTTGCCCATCATGCGCTCTGCAATTTGTTTGTCGCCAACCGAAAACTCAAATTCATTATTTTGTAGGGTCCCCGTCTGCCTTGATTTGATGCCGCTTTGAATGAGCTTTCCTTCATATGACTTAAATACATACCCTTTTTTAACGATATAGTTTAATTCACCAGCTTTAACACCTTCTCCAAATACAAAGAAATAATTGTAATAGATTAATCCTCCAATCACCAATAAAGCGATTGCGACTACAATTGATATAATTTTTTTTCCAGCTGTCATGTTATTTTTGTCTTTAATTTATCTTAAGTGTTTTTTACCAATGGCGTTTTACCTCTTCTCAGCCTTTTTAACTGACCAAGGTGTTCGGTAGGAATATTATCACCAAGTAATTTCCCCCAAGGTTTTAATTCATCAATTCTGTCGAATATAATTTTAAGTACTGCTATAAAAGGTATAGACAAAAACATGCCTGGTACGCCCCATACAGCCGCACCCATAAGTACAATAACGATAGATACCAATGCATTGATCTGTACCTTAGATGAAACAATTTTTGGAACTAGTAAATTATTATCAATGAACTGGATGAGCGCATAGGCTGCAATAATTAGTAGTTGAGTGGTATACCCATCAAAAGATACGGTCGCCATTAATACAGGCAATGCAATGGCTATGATTCCGCCTATATACGGTAGCAGGTTTAAGATTGCTCCAATCACACCAATTAAAATAGCGTTTGGTACGCCCAGAATTAATAATGCACAAGAATTCATCACCGCAACTATGCCAGTTTCTATTAACAGACCAACAATATAACTCTGGATGGCTGCTTTGGTTTCTGCAAGAATTTCACCAACTTTTTGCTGATTCTCGGTAGAGAAAACTTCGTAGAAAAAATTGAGGATCAAAGTTTTGTAAAGCATGATGAGGAAGGTATAAACAGGAATCAGGAAAACTACGCTGAGTATGCCTAATGCGCCACTCAAGGTTTGTCCGATCACTGCTTTACTATTATTAGCCGCCTCTTTAATCATCTGCACCTGTTTTTTAGAGCCAATACCAAAAGTTTTTTCCAGCCAGGCCTGTGTGGTGTAAAGCAATTCTGTAAACTTCTGCTTCATGGCATCAACATTATCAAAGAAGTGTGCAATTTGCGATGATAAAAAATAAGCGATTCCAACTACAACCAATAATGCAACGATCATCGAAATTAATATGGAAAGGATTTTTGGTAATTTTCTTTCCAGCCTTACGGATAGGGGATTCAATAATATGGCGATGAGTGTTGCGAAAGCCAAGGGAACCAGAATATCCCGAAGTACGCTGAGGATAAACACAGCGATAACCAGGCCAAGCATAATTACTGGCGCTTTAATGTAAAATGGGAATTCTTTTTTCATGGTGGGTTTTTTTAGAAGAGTTTTGCTTTCGCCAGACCATCTGATAAAATAAATGCAGTTAAGATATTTTTTAACTGCATTTATTTATGGAGGTGATCTTAAAATTAGCTAAGATCGCTTCAATAAAGATTAGTATAATGTAAATTCTACACGACGGTTTTCTTGACGACCAGTCGCAGTTTTGTTAGAAGAAATAGGTTGATCAGGACCGTAACCAGTAGCTTCGATTCTAGAAGCATTAGCACCTTGAGATACTAAATAAGCTTTTACAGATTCAGCTCTTTCTTTAGATAAACGTAA
>NZ_JCKI01000007.1 GCF_000708265.2 Pedobacter sp. R20-19 | reverse complement strand
CCTGCCATCCGTTTAACCAAAACCGGATCATTCGCTGATGCGAACAACAACGGCAAGGCTGAAGTAGGCGAGACGATCAACTATACCTTCAAGGTAGAGAACACGGGTAACGTAACGGTAAGCGACCTAAACATCACCGATACCAAAGTTACGGTAACAGGTGGCCCAATCACTTTGGCCCCTGGTGCAACAGATAATGCCACTTTCACAGCTGCTTATACGATTACACAAGCCGATGTGGATGCAGGAAGAGTGGACAACCTAGCTACTGCTACGGGTAAAGATCCAAAAGGAAACAACGTTACGCTACGGGTAAAGACCCTAAAGGCAACCCGGTAAGTGATGATTCAGAAAGCGGTAACCCTGCCGATCCGAACAACCCGGCTACCCCGGCTTGTCCGACTTGTACGGTAACACCATTGCCTCAAGTGAGCAGTATAGCGTTGGTTAAAACAGTAACCAACACAGGTACTGGTTTGAATGGAAGTTTTGTGCTCGGAAATAGCATTGAATATTCATTTACAGTGACCAATACCGGAACTACCATTTTAAGTAACATCGTTTTGAATGACCCAATCATAACAAGTGCAGCAATTAATATACCTGGAGTGTTAGCTCCAGGTGCTGCTGTAACAGTTAAACGTACATACTTAGTTACCTCTACAGATATTAATCGTGGAAACGTGACGAATACGGCAACTGTGACTTCAAAAGATGGCCAAGGTAGAACGGTTAGTGATGTTTCCGGATCAGGTGTAAGTAACGATAATCCAACAGTTACTAAACTGGAGCAACCACCAATTGCTACAAATGATAATGCGACTACCAACCAGGGTGTTCCAGTTAACATTCCAATATTAACCAATGATAAACCTGGAAGTACGCCGCTTGACCCGCTTACAATAGTAATTATTACGCCTCCGTCGCATGGTACTTTAACCATTAATAAAGATGGAACGGTTACTTACATTCCGGATCCTAATTATAGCGGACCAGATAGCTTTGTTTATACGGTGAAAGACCAATCTGGTGTAATATCCAGCCCTGCAACAGCCAATATCACTGTAATAGGTACAAAACCGGTTGCAGTGAATGATGTGACTACAACAGGATTTAATACACCTGTACAAATAGATATATTAGGAAATGACAAAGGAGATGGGTCTACAATAGACCGAAGTACGATCCAGATTATTACCCAGCCGAAAAATGGTAGCGTAAAAGTAAATACGGATGGTACGGTAGTGTATACCCCTAATCCAGGCTTTACAGGAGTAGATACTTTTATCTATCGTGTTAAAGATGCCCTAGGAAACTTTACGAATGAGGCTATAGGAACCATCACCATAGAAGGGTTCTTTATTCCAAATGTATTCACACCGAATGGCGATGGTAAGAATGATACATTCTTCATTGTCGGGCTGGAGGCTTATGATTCAGTAGACCTCGAAATCTATAATCGTTGGGGTAATCAGGTTTACAGAATGAAGGGATATAAAAATGACTGGACAGGTTATGGCTTAAATGAAGGTACTTACTTCTATAAGATCACACTTAAAAAAGGTGGTACTTCACAAACCGTTGCCGGACCAGTTTTATTAAAAAGATAATATTAAACAGAATCAACGATGAAGAAGCCTGTTATAAAAAAAGCCTTACTTGCTTTAGCAATAATTGTATTGCTAAAGCTACCCGCAATGGCACAGCAAAATATCCAGTTTTCACAATATATATTCAATTCACTGAGTGTAAACCCGGCTTATGCAGGTTATAAAGAAGAACTCTTTGCTCAACTTGCACTCCGTACACAATGGGCTGGATTAAAAGGCGCACCGCAAACGGGGCAACTTTCTTTGGATGGTGTAACGGAAAGCACTAAGAAAAATGTGGGCTTAGGTGTTCAGATTACGGCAGATAAGCTTGGCTCACAAACGGCCAATTCCATTTATTTAAATTATGCCTACCGGATAAGATTAAACAGTGATGATACTAAGCGGCTAAGCTTTGGCTTAGGCGCGGGTGTAACCAACTATGCTATTGACGGTGAATCTCTTCGTCCTGTTGAGTCGGATGATCCTACGGTTACCAGTGGCAACCTTAGTAGTTTTATCCCTGATGCCCGATTTGGTGTCTATTATAGTAGTCCCCGATATTATGTCGGGGCATCTGTAATGGATTTGTTTTCTGGTGATGCATCAAATGATATATTTAACTGGGACACCGCAACACAACAAAACATCAAGCGAAAACGCCATTATTATATCATGACAGGCGCGCTGTTTGAACTATCAGAAGGATTAAAGCTCAGACCAAGTTTGTTATGGAAAGAGGACTTTAAGGGGCCCAGCAGTTTGGATCTTAATGCCATGTTCGTGTTTGCTGATAAATTCTGGATTGGTGGTGGAATACGTACAGGTGTTAACCTTTGGGATAAAGCTTTCAGACAAGGACAAACATTGAGCAATTCTAATTCTCTATCAGGGATTGTACAATTCTATGCTTCTAATCGATTTAGGATAGGCTATTCATATGACTATATCACCAGTGGGTTGAGTAGTGTACAAAATGGTTCACATGAAATCACCCTTGGCTTAACCTTTCCATCAAAGTTAAACCGTTTGCTTAGCCCACGCTTCTTCTAATTCAGTATCATAACCAGTATAAGTCATGAATATAAATTTAAAATACATCTTACTTCCTCTTTTTACTGCAATGTTTTTTTATAATGAAGGTAAAACACAGGAGCAGCTTTCTTTGAGGGATCGGGCAAAACTTAAGTATGACAGTTACGATTATGCTCAAGCCATTCCAGCCTATCTTAAACTGGTGGATGTAAAAAATCCGAAAATGGCTGATATTGAAAAACTCGCTTATTGTTATGATCAGATCAACGATTACGAAGCGGCTGAAAATTGGTTTTCCCGATTAGTTACCTTTCCGGAAAGTAAAGATGAAAATCTACTAACTTACGGTTCTGTACTTAAATCAAATCTTCGTTACAAGGAAGCAAAAAAGGTGTTTGAAAGTTATGCGCAAAAAACTGGTGATCATAAAAAGGTGCTTAACGATATAATGGGATGTGATTCAGCTCAAGTATGGTTATCTAAGCCTACAGCTCATATGATCAGGAATGAAGCTGCAGTGAATACAGCAAACGCTGAGTTCAGTGTATTTCCAATGGTTGGAAATGCTTACTATACCGGAGAGGCAGAAACCAGTGAGTCTATTAAAATATCAGGAAGAACCGGCAATCCTTATTTGCGTATTTTTAAAGCAGAAATGGCTGAGAACAGTACACTAAGTATGCCAGCTCTTGATGCTGCTTCTTATAATATAGGAACTTATCATATTGGTCCTGTTGCCAGTAATAGGGCTGGAGATATGCTTTTTGTATCCCGTACGTATGTAGGTAAAAAGGATAGCGAAATTGAGAAGGTTGGAAATAGAAAGTTTAGAACAAATAATATAGAGCTCTTTATTTATACAAAAAAAGGTGACCAATGGGAAATGAAACCTTTTCCATATAATAATGTATCCAAATATTCACTTGGGCAGGCTTGTCTGAGCCTGGATGAGAAGACTTTATATTTTTCTTCTGATATGCCAGGCACAATGGGAGGTACAGATATCTGGTACAGTACTTTACATAGAGATGGCGGCTGGAGTAAGCCAGAAAATGCAGGTAAAGATATAAATACCAGTGGCAGCGAGATGTTTCCAGAGATGGGTGTAGATGGCCAGTTATATTATTCCAGTAATGGTTTACCGGGCATGGGCGGCTTGGATATATTCGTTGCCAAAGGCGAACAACATAGCTGGACTACCCCCATCAATCTGCATTATCCTATTAATTCACCAGGTGATGATTTTGCCTTTATAAAAATGTCTCTTCCTTCGGCGAATTTGGGAACAGGTTACCTGTCTTCTAACCGTAAGGGGGGGAAAGGTAATGATGATATTTACAGTTTTGGTATTCAAAAACCTAAAATCATTCTGGCTTTAAAGGGAATTACATTTGATAAAACCACGAGAGCCACACTTCCGCTTACCGATGTAACACTTATGGCCGATGCACGACGGGTTGTTGGCAAACAATTAACGGCAGATTCTGGCAAGTACTTTTTTGAACTGGATCAAAATATGAATTATACCTTGCTTGGGCAAAAAACTAAATATTATAGTGATTCTGCGAGTATAACTACAGTTGGTTTAATAAAATCAGATACATTAGAAGTGAACCTCTATTTACAGCCACTTTTTGTGGTAGGAACGAAGATCGAAATTAAAAATATTCATTATGATTTTGATAAAGACAATATCAGGCCAGATGCTGCTAAAATTTTAGATGAAACGGTTAGGATCATGAGAGACAATCCCACGCTGGAAATTGAAATGGGATCGCATACAGATAGTAGAGGCGTAGATATTTACAACATAGATCTTTCACAAAGAAGGGCACAATCTGCCGTGAACTATTTAGTGAGTCGGGGTATTGACAGAAGTAGGATGAAGGCCAAAGGTTATGGCGAAACTCAATTGTTAAACAGATGTAAGAATGGGGTTGCATGCTCTGTAGCTGAACATCAGGCAAATAGAAGGACCGAATTTAAGATCGTAAAATATTAAGGTATTTTTATAAAACACTATGCATTAAATCAATGCCTAAGGTGAGTTACAAGACCATAAGTTCGGGATAAATTCCTTGCTTTAGAAGTTAGTTTATCAGCTATAAATGGATGGTTACAGTTCTGGTAAACCAAGCTTATTTTTAGCTCATCATTAAAGGCTAATATAAAAAGCTAGATATAGTGTTGAAGGTATTATGGCTGTAAGATAGATTTATGATGAAGATATTCTTTCGTTGTAACCGTATTATGTATGTTAGTATAATATGTATTTAATGAATTGCTTAATTGTTGATGATAACCAGGTTTTTAGACTGCTACTTAAAAAATTAATAGCCATGGATAGTTCACTTGTACTTGTTGCAGAATGTGAAAATGCAATGGAAGCGCATCATCATATTATGAACAATCAGGTTGATATCATTTTTCTTGACATTATGATGCCCGGTATGAGTGGACTGGAGCTGGCAAAAATTCTGGAAGATAAGCCACCGCTAATTATTTTTACTACATCTGTGGCAGAACATGCCGTTGAGGCTTTTAGCCTAAATGTAGTTGATTTTTTGCTGAAGCCAATTTCGCCGGCAAGATTTTTAAAGTCTATTGAAAAAGCTAAATCAGCTAATCATAAACAACAAAAGAGTAGTGATACGCATTTTCCTGAATTCATATTTATCAGAGCTTCTAATACTGTACGAAGGGTAAAAGTTACGGATATTTTATATTTTGAAGCGATTGGCGACTATGTTAGAATTCAATTGGTAGGAAATATTGATTATTCTATTCATTCCTCATTGAAGAATATCGAAAATAAGTTGCCTCAACAAATTTTCTTGAGGGTGCACCGTTCTTTTATCATCAACTTAAATAAAATAGATGGTATTGAAGGTAAGACATTAATTCTAGATAAAAATTTGATTCCTGTATCAGATAGTTTTAGGGCTAATCTGAATAAGACTATGAAGTTTTTATAAACAAAAAAGCCTCAACTTTTTCAAGTTAAGGCTTTTGTTGCGGAATGGACGGGACTCGAACGTCCAACATATATCTTTGATTGTAAGAGTATTAAAATAAAATGATTAAAAATGCTCACCACATGCTCACCATTTTTTTGCAACCATTTGACTGTAATTGACTATCCTAAAGATAGGGATTAATTTGCATAATTTATTTATTTTCAGCTAGTATATATGCTAGACATGGAAAGCTCCGATATTTCTAATTAATATTAGTCACCAAGGTGATTCCCGGGCAACTAATAGGAAAGAGAAAAACGTATCAGACCAAACTATAAGTAAATTCAGGTTGGACAGTTGTTTAGAAGTCGAACGAGCGACCATTTCACCTGAAATATCCATCTATTTGAGCTAATGAAATTCCAATATCCGTTACCAAAATTAAAACTTCTAAATTTTTAAAGTTCGCTCATTAATAAATATTAATATAAACAGCTAACAGTAAAATAATCAGTTCTCCATAATTGGCTAGTTCAAATCGCTCCCTGTCATCTTGTAAAGCTTATTAAATAGTCTCTTCAACAAAGAGCTTTCCTCTGTAATTATATCTGCCTCTGCCTGCATTCCATTTTTCAGTAAAATCTTTTGTACAGGGTGTTTATTTTCAATTTGGTCAAAAGAAATTTTTCCGATAAAGACACTATCTCTATACGCAACATCTGATATATAGCTGAGATGCCCTCTAATCAATCCATATTCCTGATATGGAAAACTTTTAAGCTTAATCAATGCCCGTTCACCTTTACGAATTTTCCCCATATTATATTGCGGAATTTCCACCTCGCCAAAAAAAATGCTATTTCCTGGATTAATTATGAAAACTTCTTGATTTAAGGCCACGTTCTGATTCTGCTGAATAATTCCTGCGAAGCTAAGCTTTCCTGAGATTGAAGACGAAAGTATATGTTGCATCATCCAGTTATCGGTTTCATTAATAAGGCGATTGACACTTTGAAGAAACTTTGACTTCTCATCCAAAATAACATGCTGTATTTCAAGCAACTCCTTCTTTTTTGAATTGTAATTTGAGTTATTAATTAAGATCGAGCTCTCAACATCTTCCAATGGAGATTTTGAACTTAGGAATTTGTTCTCCTGGGCTAAAAACTCACTTCTAGAGATGACTTTATTTTTATATAGCTGTTTATAGGCTTGATACTCCTGTTCTTGATTTATATATTCCAGCTTTTTGATTTCTTTTTGTGCCAATATGGGCTGTTTTTGCAAATTGATATTTAACAGATCCTTTTTAAGATAATCCATTTTATCCTGATGATATCCCCCTTTGAGCGTAGAAAAATAATTCATACTTTCTTGAAAAAGATCTTGATAGCTAGCCTGGACCTCTCCCAAATTCAAGGTGGATGGAATAGTCTCTGTAATTTGAATGTTGGCAAGCAGCTTCTTTTTGAGATCTCTTAAATAATTGCTGATAAAACGAATATCATCTGGATTTGCGGTGCTTTCCAAATAAGCAAGTGGTTGACCTACCTTAACCATTTGCCCCTCTGTAACGAGTAAACGAACTAATTTTCCATTTTGTCTGGCTATTACCGTTTTCGGCGCATTAAGCGAATTGATTTTGAGATTTGTTGTAACTACATCAGGATATTTTAAAAATCCAGAAAAGATAACAACACCTAGTAATATTGAAAAAACCAGCGTAATTCCCCAGCGTAATATCCATGAAGGCACCGCAGTGATGATCTCATGTACTTCTTCACTATTGATCTGTTCACTAAAGTTTTGTGATGGCATGTTATTCTCTATTTTATTGTTATTTAGCGTCTTAAATTATGCTCCCAGTTCCAGTTGATTCTGCACAAGTCTGAAATAATCCCCCCTGTTCTGCGTGAGTTCTGCATGAGTCCCTTGTTCAATTACCCTGCCTTTTTCCAAAACAATTATATTGTCAGCATTCTTAACTGTACTTAATCTGTGAGCGACCACAACTACTGTTCTCCCTTTAAAAAAGGTTTCAAGATTTTCCATAATTACCTTTTCATTATTAGCATCTAAAGCATTGGTAGCCTCATCGAAGAAAATGTATTCAGGATTTTTATACACCGCACGAGCAATTAGTATACGCTGACGCTGCCCTTGGCTTATCCCGTTCCCCTCTGGTCCAATCTTGGTATTCAATCCCATGGGTAAACCTTCAATAAAATCAGATATATTGGCTACCATAACAGCATTCTGAAGTTTGGTCACGTCAGGATATTCATCACCAACTGCAATATTTTTTGCAATGGTGTCAGAAAAAATAAATCCGTCTTGCATAACTACACCACAAAGACTCCTCCACATCTTAAAACTGATATTTTCAAGAGGCATATTCCCCACTCTTAACTCACCATTCGATGGTGAATAAAATCGTAAAAGCAGCTTAAGGATAGTGGTTTTTCCACTACCGCTCATACCTACAATAGCAGTTGTTTTTCCTTCTGGAATATAAATATTAATGTCTGTCAGCACATTTTCATTGGCTGCACTAGGGTAAGAAAAATTCAATTTCGAGAGGCTTATTCCCTTCTCGAATGGTAGTTCATGGATAAACTCTATTCCTAATGGCTCTTCATCGTCCATTGCGTGAATCTCATTTAGTCGTTCAATACTAATCTTTGCATCCTGTAGCTGCTGAATAAATCCCACCAATTGCTCAATGGGACTGTTAAGCTGGCCCACAACATACTGAATTGCCATCATGGCTCCCAAAGTCAGCTGTCCCTCAATTACCGCCTTTGCAACGATAAAGGTGATTAATATATTTTTACCTTCGTTAATAAATGATGATCCAGCCTGCTGTATTTGACCAAGTGAAAGGCTTTTTACACTAAACCGAAACAGCCCTGTCTGCAACCTTTCCCATTCCCAACGCTTCTGTTGTTCACAATTATTCAATTTGATTTCTTGCATACCACTAATCAGCTGAACAACAAGACTTTGGTTTTTAGCGGAGATATCAAACCTCTTGAAATCCAACTCCCGTCTACGACGGAGAAAAAGAACAATCCAAATTCCATATAAAATACTACTTACTGCAAATACGATAAAGATAGTATAGTCATAAAATGCTAAAACTGCGCCAAAAATCACAAAGTTAAACATTGAAAACACCGTATTAAGCGTCGAACCCGTTAGAAAACTCTCAATACGCTTCTGATCGTTCATACGTTGAAGAATATCTCCGGTCATTTTAGTATCAAAGAAAGAAACGGGAAGTTTCATCAGTTTGATTAAGAAATCGGTCAGTATAGAAATATTGATTCGGGTACTTATATGTAATAATATCCATGACCGAATAAAATCAACACTGGTCCTGCCGATGAAAAGCATGATTTGCGCGATTAGGATTACATATATAAAATTTAAGTTTCTTGTGTTTATTCCAACATCAACTATCGATTGCGTTAGAAAGGGTAATATAAGTTGTAAAAGACTTCCCACCCCAAGTCCAACCAAAAGTTGGATGACTAATCGTCTATACAAATAGAGATATCTGAAAAAAAAACTAAAATTGGATTTTACAATTTTGTCATCCTCCTGCTCATAAAATAATGGTGTAGGTTTCATTACAAGGGAAAGCCCTTTTTGCCTTCCTTCGTCTTTCCCAATCCAGCTGTCAACAAAATCATCTTTACTATGAGTAATGAGGCCTATTACGGGATCTGCAATAAGTACCTTTTCATTTTTCTTTATTTCATAAACCACAACAAAGTGCTTCTGTTGCCAGTGTACGATGCACGGTAAAGGGATTTCTTTCAATTGTTCAAAGCTAATACGAACGCCTTGGGTTTGAAAACCAATCTTCTCTGCAGCCTGGCTTAACCCTAACAGTGAGACGCCAGCCTTATTAATCGAACTTAGGCCTCTTAAAAACTGTAAACTGTATCGTTTGCCGTAAAACTTGCTGATCATTCTCAGGCAGGTTGGACCACAGTCCATCAAATCATGCTGTATATAGTAGGGGTATCTCACTTTATTTCTTTATTTAAAAATCTTAATCTAGCCAACTTGCTTTTATAATGTTGATGTAACAAGTCATAAACGACCATTTCCTTTTTTCGTTGATTGTTCATAAACAATCTGTTCAAAAACATATGGATGTAGCTATTAATCTGATAATCAAAATCGCTTGATAAAACAACGGATTCAAGAAGTTTCGCAACTTGAATGCTTCTATTCCGAAAAAGAGGCTCAGGAAGATTCAGAGTCTCCTCTTCTAGTATTTGTTCTATTTCCGAGCGGAGCTTCCTGTATTTTATTTTGAAAGCATCGGTTTGATTTTTTTTTATACCAAATTCTAACTTGAAAGCCTGCTGCCAACTATCTGTCAGACTCATCCGTTTTTCCAAACTAATTCCAAAATCTTCCAAAAGTTTGTCCACCCCCTTTATTGCTACAACCCAATCCTTAATACCTTTCGCTAGACACTCCGTGACCAGTGAGCTATCTTCGAAAAACAAACGCTCAGACCCCTCTATCGCCCCATAACTGTACCTTTCTAACTCGCGATTGTAAGTATCTATTTTAAAAGATCTTAACTTTCCTGCTTCCAAATATTCTTCTACCGCCACTGATAAGGCACGAAGCGCTACACCATGTTGATCACCAACAATATGAAATCTAAGTCTTAAATGATATTCCGGATCGTTGTAGCGAATAAAAAACCAATAGTCAATAACACCAGTTTTTATTAACTTTTCCGTCAGCGGACGTAAGATGTGTCCAAGTATTTTGTTCGAAATCTTCGGCGAACAATAAAGCTTAAAATACATCCATTCACTTCCAGGTATAAAGTTCCGTTTATTTACCGCGATGTTGATTTTCTTTTCAAAAGAGAACTCAGTTTTTCCATTTTTGTAAAAAGGTATTATCAAATCATTGGTAAAACAGGACTTGGCCTTTGAAAGTAGAAATCCTTCCTTATGAAATAAATTTTCTTCTAGACGAACCGAAGATTTTTTTTTAGTCAGCTGCAATAAAATTTCCAATGAATACTCGTTTAGTAAATCGATAGGCATTTCGTAATCTTCTTCACGTATGGTAACATAGCGCGGTATTTTTCGCTCATCGAAAAAATTGCTAACATGGTTCATTGAAACATTTCTTGCCTCTGTTAATACTTGGAGATCAGATTTCTCTAAACCCCAACTTTCCCTTGACAGTATAACGTTTCCGTACTCAACTCTTGGTAAATATGACATACTTCCAAGAAAACCCCAGTCCCAATAGAGATCACCACTACTCCCTTGATATTGCAGATCACAAAGAAATCGATAATAGGAAATCGTATTTTGGGTGTAATTATGAGCCGTACTAAGTCGTGGGATCACTCTTTTTCCGTACTTTTTCGAACGTATCAAAAGTTTTCCATTTACAACCGAAAGCATCAAATCCCTTAACGGAATTTGTTCTCCACCAGCAATATTGGAGGACAAAATTGGAATATTGTAATCATAAAAACGCGGGTGTTTTGAGATATTACCAGCACGAGGCTGATTAATATGAAGTATTTCAGCGAAAATAACATTTTCGTCTGCCCTTTCCACCTCAACAGCTTTGATCGCATCTTCTCTAATTTGCTTTTCCAGATAGCAAAACCGACTGATGAGATCTATAGAAGATGGACCGCTTGTTAGTACGTGTAGCAACTTAAAGTTCTTCCTATCAAGATTCTGGTTTGGCCCGTGAAACAGTTTACATACTGAATAAGCTGTTTGTGGTAATTTATTAATATAGCCAGCATTTGGTAGTGCATCTGATTCAGTAAGTTCTATAACCTGATCGCCATTTTTTATAGCTTCCGTGTACTTTTCAAGTAGCTTCTTCTGCCATGGAGTCCATTTAAAGGTGGGATAATGTTGAGTAATAGTAGTAGAAGGTATGCCCGAGAGTAATTCACTGGCATCTTGACTCAAATCTATGCGATATGGATAGCCAATCCCCATTTCAGAATCCAGTGCCTCTAACAGAGGAACCTCACCATATTCATATCTGTCAAAAAAAACACTAGCGAATCTTTCAAGTTCAGATTTTTCAGGCTTTGTTTTAATTTTTTCCAAAAAACTCAATGCCTCAAAAAGTGCTTCGGGTACATCACGATCTATTTGAAGCTGCTCAAAGTCCCGCAACATATCTACCTGGAAAATAAATCTTTTGTCTATTTCTATCTCCAAGCTTTCAACTTCTAACATCAACTTCTTGTAATAGGGAACCGCATCAAATGACTCTAATGATGATCCGTTGATATCAGTCAGTAAAGACACAATACGATGAATAATTTGAAAATGCGGGTGCTTGGCTTGTTTTAGAATAGCAGCAATCCGGTTTAGTTCATTTTCACTTTCTGGAGAAAGTTCTAACTCGCTTATCAGTATCTTTGCTCGAATAAGCTCGTCCACATATTCCGTTGCCTCATCCACATCGATTCCACTTTCAGTAAGAGTTTCGCATATGGATCCATAACAAATTCCCTTCTCAGCTTTTAAAATTATCTCATCTAAAAACTCCGTCCTGTCGACACTAACCAATTCATGATTTCGACCACTACCTAAGTTAATGTATTCTAAATAACGTAGTTTATTTCCAAGTTCGCTTCGGGTATTGTTGGAAAAGAATTTTAAAAATTGGTTAACCTTTCCTTCCCCTAATAAAAACTCGACATAACGATTTAAAAAAGTCGTATCAAGCCTGCAAAATCTTTTATCAGCACCATGTGTTTTAAACTCTGTTTGGGTTCGGTCACAATAAGTACCATGACTAACTCCAGCGCTTATGCCGAACGGAGTGGATCTATAGGACATCCTACTGATGTATTTTCGCATTGTGTCCAAAACTTTATCACTATCTGATATACTGCAGTTTCCTTCAAGCCACTTTAACATTCTCTCATAGAAATCTGGAGAAGATAAAAAAATAGCCTCCCTAAGTAAATCATGTTTTTTGACCAGGGTATTAATTTCGGTTGCGCCAAGATTTTGGATGCTCTCATATGGTAATAATGGACTTCTCATCAAAAAGAAACCATTATACTTTAATTTACTCATTCTATTGTACTCTTAATTTAAAAGAAAAATTCTATCCCAATCTTGTCCTTCTGGCTCGAGGAAGGAGAGCAATACTAGACCTGCCCCGACAATTCCGTTTAGTAAACCAAGATCTACTTCTGTAAGCTCTGATTTATTCAATTTATCATAAATGGTGAGATTTGCTTCAACATTGATGATCGTATGTTCTATCCAGTAATGCATTTGATTAAACATCTCTATCTCCCCAGTTAAATGATAGATTTTATTAAACTGATGTGCTATACCACTTGTGCCGTGACAAAAACCGATATCCATCAAGCCTGTATTTTTATTAATAGCAATCCCAGAATTATGCACTGTGCGCTTTTTTAGTGCATTTATTGTTAAATAAATTTCATGCTTCCATTTTTTGTTCGGATATACTTGATCAATGGCTAGAAATGCCAAGGTAACTCCTAAATCGCCATAACACCATGCGAGTCTGCTTCCAGCTGTTGTTTCTGCGCCAGGCCTTACACTGGTAGAAAAACGTGAATAATAGCTTTCGCTAGCAGAAGACGCTATCCAATTTGCAATTGACACAGACATTTTATTTGACTGTTTCTGATTTTCTGTGGTCCATTTCAACAAGAAAACTAATATCCCAGGCAGTCCATGTGCAAGACCAAGATTTACAATTCCTTCTTTTTTGTAGTCTGGATCAATCCAGTAACACCCATCATCTTCCCAAATAGCAGTTTGGCATAGTATATCAATTGCCCTTTCTATTTGTCCGGCATCTTGACTACCTATTTCAATTAGCGCAATTATTTTTCCTATGTAACCATATAGCAAGTCATAATTATTTCTTTTGATATCAATATCAAGCGACCGCTTAAATGCATTTCCCATATCAGCATCAAAGACATCCATTTCCTCTGCTGAAAGTATCCCAAGATTCTTTAAATGAGCAAATATCCACATCATTCCTGCTATTCCATCAGCCAGATTAAATGATTGAGAAGCGTTATTGAATGCGTGTATCGACCGGCCTAGATGCTCATAGATAAGATTAAGTACTTTCTCATCCTTTGTTATAACATAATAATGGCTTTGATATAGAGCTGCACCTAATTCACCTTCAAACAAACCTGTCTTTGTGTAGGTAGCATGATATTCAGAAAGCAAAGTTGAAATTCTTGGTAATATGTCGCTTATGCGTTTTTTAATATCAGTATTTGAATCAGACATACTGATTTTGCTTTTGAGAGCGTCGTTATTCATATTAAACTGGTCTTCGAAATCCCTTCCAAAAGGAAATGTTGTATTTAACTTGATTGAAGTTTATGACTTTTTGGAAGTTATCAATACTGGCATCTTCTGGTTTTGCATCCATGAAATAAACCCTTGTTTCTGACTTTAGAAGAATCGGTTTAGCTGTATCGATATCTACGCCTTTTTGATTCCTAATTACCGTTGTTTGAGCAGGATAATAATATCCATCACGATATTTATTATATGCGGTCTTAATAGTAACTTCATCATTATCTAAAATATTTAGGAAAATTGAAGCATTATCGCCTTTCCTTTTATCAAAATTTCTTGCAAAACGATTTAAAGTTGTGGTATCTAGTTGATAATTCAAAGTAGTTTCCATGATGGCATAATCTGCCTTGCTAATAATAATCGAACCCGAAAAACGCTTTAGGTAGTAACCATTGGTGACGCTATGAGCACGTGTCCTGCTCTCAAAGCCAATAATATAATTTTCACCAGTATCCTCAAGTATTTCATAGCGATACTTCCCAACCACTTTTGTATCGAACATAGGGTGCTGCAAAACTACATTGCCACCATTGATGTGCTGATATCCATCCAGATAGCGGATACTATTTCTTATTTGTTGATCAGAGGATTTACTTTTTTTAAGCCAATGCAATTCAAGTACCTTAGATAAATATTTATCTCGGCTTTTTTTCTGTTTATAAAATGTGCCCGTATATTCCAGGTGATATGTCGTGCTGTCCAAATCTGCTACCTTTGTATCGACATAAAAAGCCATACCATATGCATCTTGGTTCAGATGGGTATCTATCGCTGCAAATGTTTTTTTTATAATCTGAACAGCATTTTCATCGCTTGGTCTGATCTGGATATCTTCTAAGTCTATACTGGCCTTTTTTAGCTTAATAGACAAGGGGGTATCTCCAATCTTTATTGTAGTATCCATGTAACCAATACTGCTAACACTAATCATTGCACCTTTAGTAACTGTATTACTGGAAAAAACAAAATTGCCTTGAAGATCACTGATTGCGCTTTCTTTAGTAAGAAGAAATTTGAGAGTTGCAGATGCGATTGGTTGTCCATCCTCAGCATCGGTTATATTCCCACTGGTGACGAATGCACCAGATTTTCTGATTTTCAATAAGCTTTTGCTATCAGGCATTAACCTATTGATATTTTTTAATGGCTCATTACCTTGTGGAACATCCTGATCCGAAGTTTTCTGAAGAACTGGCAGAACCGGAGCATATGTTTTAAAGTATAGTATTCCGTTAACAACTTTAGACCAATCGCCCCTAAGCGGTATATAGTCGAACATAGTCGATTCCCTCACGCCTATTCCATTTAGCGTTTTTGCATCCATATACTGATAATCTCCCAAGTTATTTTCCACGAACATTTCTTCAAGAGAGCCCGTCGCGGCTTTAGGTACAGGTTTAGAATCTGTGTCAAACCAGCTTGCATAGGTTCCTGCAGCCGATGTTGTGGCTAAGGTATAAACCCGGTCATTTCCAACTACCTCTCTTACCGATTGGCCCATTGGTTTGTATGACTTAAGCTCATTGTTTTCTAAAGTGCTGGGTTGCATAGCAAAGTGAAGTGCTGCTCCCCAACAAATGATTTTTTCATTTGGATACTGCCTGATATAGTAGGATAAGTTATCAGCCATTTGCAAATCTCTAGGATTGCTATCCGATGCTTTAAAATCTTCAGCAGACTTTTCACTAGGTCTGTTTCTATAGTAATCTGTTGCGAGTGCTTCCAGACTTTTCAAATTCTGAAGCCAAAACCCTGCTGATTTTGAATCAGAAGCAGAGAGATTTTTCAATATCTCCTTTGCCTTCTTTAATTCTGCAGTAAATGCAGGAAAAGTTATGCCATCAGGGAACACTCCCTCACTAAGGGATTCCAACACCTCTGAAAGTAGCATATCGTTAAGGTTGTAGCTTACTCTGCGATCTACTACATATTTTTTTAGGGCAGGGAGAAAATCGTTAACTACTTGTTGATTGATCTGGGGATCAAAACCCATTATTTTCAAACTATTCTTTTGCGCTTTAATATATTCCATCAAAGGGCGAAACTCAGCGCTTCTCGTCCATATCGGAAAAAGGGCAAGATCAAGTGCTTCCACGACATCTCCACCACCGTTGATTTTTTGCTGTGCCTGCTGAACTTCAAAGAAACCACTTTCGAAAGCAATCACATTGAAGCCCATTTGTTCATGTAGGAATTTTATCATCCTAATCTTAGCCGAGAAAACATTTCCCTCCCGATGGCTTGGTTCTCCAAGCATTACAACGGTTTTATCACTAAGCTCTTGTCTAAGGAAGTTCAGATCACTGTATTCTTTGTTATCCGGGTCAATACTTTGAATTTGGCGTACCTGAGCATGAACTACGTTAAAAGTTAGTAGCAAAGATAGGAGAAAGCAAATTTTAATTGTACGCTGCAAATTTTGATACCTCATGTGATACAAAAGCCCCATTTGCCTTATTGCAAATGGGGTATTAAGATTCTGCAAAGAAATATTCTTCGGCCTAAAATTCCAAGAACTATTCTTATGGTTCAATAGATTCCTGTTCGTCAACTACATGAGGTGGGTGTGCGGAACATTCTTCAGCTGTCTCTGCACCAAATGATTTGGAGTTTTTGCAATAGGAACCTAATGAAAGACTGTAAGTGAAACCTCCATTAGTTTGTCCCATTTGAATACTATCCAACGTTTCTATTGTTTCCTTATTTAAAACAAGCTTCGAAATTTTATTTCTCATATCCAATTTGTTTATCTTACTTTTAGCCCTCATTGTAGATTGGATCTTCCTCTTCGGCAGACAATTTACCACACTCAAAGGCATTGTCTGCACCTAAAGACTTTGATTGTTTACATACAGCGCCCAAAGAAAGTGAGTAAGTAAACCCACCTGTAGTTTGATTCATTTCTGCGTTATCTAAAGTTTCAATTGTTTCCTTATTAAGCGCAAGTTTTGATAGGTTATTTCTCATAATGATTTTTGAAAGTTAATTTTTGATTTAATTGTTGTCTTCTTCAACTTCTTCTTCAACAGAAGGTGTCAGTTTTCCACATTCGTAGGCATTTTCAGCTCCAAGGTATTTTGATTGTTTGCAAACCGTACCTAAGGATAAAGAGTAAGTGAATCCACCGTTGGCTGCATTCATTTCCTGAGCATCCAAAGTTTCAATAGTCTCTTTGTTTAATGATAGTTTTGAAATCATTTTTTTCATTTTTGTTAATTTAAATTTTAATCCCTTCGTGTTGCGATCATTGTTACACCGTAGCCCACTACATCTACAGAATTCCTTGATTATGTAGAAGAGCCCCTTAGAGTCAATAAACACATAGCATTAACTAAGCGTAAGCTGTTTCCGGATCGACTTCCTCCTCTACTGGTTCCTTTTGCCCGCATTCAAAAGCATTTGAAGCTCCAAGCTCTTTTGACCTTCTACAGATTTCTCCCCATGACAATGAGTAAGTAAAACCACCATTGGTCTGCGCCATTTCAGCAACATTAAGTGTTTCAATGGTCTCCTTGTTGAGTGTTAATTTTGAAAGTTTCTTTTCCATTCTTTTTTGTTTGTTTTTAAATCTCGTTTTAGGCTGATTTTTGTCGAAGCAGAATCTTCTACACAATTACACAATATCGAAAAGGTGCAAACTGTGAGCATAAAGGTGTAGCTTTTTCATGAATGAAGTACATTTATTATGTAAGCCTCCACAAAATATTATGTGAACGAAGAAAAACACGCTTTATTTAAATAAACAAACCTTTATCTTTACATCGATCTCCTTATTCTAAAATTTAACGATTGCTAACTCCTTTATTTATTCTTTTTGAACACTTTCACTTGCATTATTGTTGATGACGACCATTATTCTACTGAACAGCTTAAGGAGTATATTTCGTACACACCAGCTCTCAAACTTTTATATTGTTTTAATGATTCCGTCGAGGCTTTAACAGAAATAAAAAAAATTAATGGTCAGGTAGACTTTCTTTTTACTGATATAGAAATGCCTAAGTTGAATGGGCTAGAATTATCAAAACAAATCCTTTCTAAGTTTAAAAATCTGATATTAGTTAGTGCCCATGTTAAATATGCCCCAGAGGGTTATTCACTAGAGGCAAAGCAATTTTTGACTAAGCCATTTGACTTTAAAAAATTTAGCAAACTGGTCCATTCTGTAATTCAAAGATTTATAACTGATAAGCCATTTATTATGATGAAACTTGGCGCAAAGAATGATATGGCCAAAATTTACACAGACGAAATCATCTTTATCGAAGGTGCATCGAATTATATCCAAATACATACGATAGCTCGAACCTACGTACCTTACTATAAAATATCAGTAATCGACGAAGACCTCAAAGATCATCCCTATTTTTTACGAATTAATAAGTCTAATATCATATCTGCCAATCATATAAAGTCGGTATCAAGTTATAAAATCTTAATGTCTAATGGGAAGGAGTTGAATGTTAGTTCAGCCTACAAACAGAAATTCGACTGGTTTGTAAAAAATGTTATATTTAAAAAATGAGAAAACGAAAAAGCCTGTAAATATTTAATTTACAGGCTTTTAGTTAAATTTAAAACTATTTTCGCGGAATGGACGGGACTCGAACCCGCGACCTCCTGCGTGACAGGCAGGCATTCTAACCAGCTGAACTACCACTCCTTTTGTTCAGTTTAAAGTTGAACCTCTTCTCTTTCGAGGATGCAAACATAGAAACTATATCTCTTTTATTTGCATAACTAATCATTTTTTTAGCTGATATTTTATAACTCATTGATTGTTATTGTGAATAATTTAACAGCACATAAAATTCAAGTTAAATAATCAGCTTAATAGTGCGGAGAGGGCGGGATTCGAAATCCTCTTAAATATGCTTGATAACCAACATTTTGTGATCGGTATATATACAATACTTACAGCTTAAATTTTATTGGTAAATTTAAAAAGATTATTCGCACCGATGCTTTTTTTGAATCAGATATTTTCTCGACGCATTTTGATTGTCAACAAATTTTGATATTTTAGCTACTGTTATCGCAGGATAATTTATTGAATCATCTCTATTTTTTTGTTTGCAGTACCCAATAGGATTTTTTAATAAATATCAATGATAATAAGTTTACGCCAAAAAAAACAAGTGCAGTCCAATGGCCGGGCATCCCGATTTTATTCCTTCTGCCTCTTAACTGCACTTTTCCTTTTTTCCTTTGGCTCAAATGCCCAGATCTATCCGGTAACGGTCAATGTGCAGATGCCCATGCCGTATTCGCTGAATACCAGCGATTATTACAATGGAACAGTTGCCAGGCTCATCGTTACCCTAATCAATACTGACATCCAGAAACCCATGCTGAGCGTTAGGCTTAGGATGTCTATTGAGAGCCAGGGAGCCAAACTGCAGAGCAGAGACGGTGTCTATTATCCGACCATCAACTTGGATGCAGGAATTCCCCATCAGGTAATACTGGGCGACCTTGCCCCATACTTTAATATCGACAACCTCAATTTTTCGGGCATTACCCGGGCTATGTACGCCCAGAACGGCAAACTTCCCGAGGGAAACTACAGTTTCTGTTTTGAGGCGATAGAGGTAAACACAAGGACGGGTGCTGAGCCGGAAGCAGTGCAGCATGGGCCTACATCACCCTATCTGACCCACCACTGCTGAACCTGCCCGTTAAGGGTAAGCGCATTGCCAGCAGGGAAGTCCAGAATGTGGTTTTTCAGTGGACACCCCGCAACTTGGGCAGCCCGAACGGCGCTTTCAATACCGAATATGAATTTACTTTAAAAGAACTTTGGGATACCGGCATTGCGCCCGAAGCAGGTTTTGAAAGCAGTCAACCGCTTTATCAGGTTACGTTAAGGCCAACTACCTTATTGATGGGGCCAGCCGAACCACAGCTGATTCCGGGCAAGCGTTATGCCTGGCGGGTAAGGGCCGTAAGCACCTCGCCTACGGGTGAGCAGGCTGATAGTTATCGCAACAACGGCTACAGCGAGATCTATTCCTTTACCTATCAGGACAATTGTAAGCCTCCGGTTGGGATAAATTCCAGTATAAGCTCTGACAGGGCAACCATTAACTGGATGGCCGATGCTATCAGTGGCGGGACACCCGCGGGCGGCTACACGGTTCAGTACCGTGAAAAGCGGCTGAACGACAACAAGTGGTACAGTGCACGCACGCTGAACACCCGGGCCATGCTCTATGACCTGAAACCAGGAAAAACTTACGAATACCGGGTGGGTGCAACCTGTGTAGTGGGCGATTTTGGCTATGGGTTGGATATGGCGACCTATTCGGATATCCTGACTTTAGAAATGGCTGGAAAGGGTGATACTTCCACGGTAAACTGTGGGATGATCAGCCCGGAAATCGCCATCACCAACCGAACACCAATAAAAAGCTTAAATGCTGGTGAACTTTTTACCGCCGGAAAATTCCCGGTAAAGCTGACCAGGGTATCGGGTGGGGGAAGTTTCAGTGGCGACGGTTATGTAACCATTACCATGCTGGGCTATGCGAACATCAAGGTTCGCTTCAGCAATATCCAGGTGAATACCGACAGGCAGCTTTTTGCAGGCGTGGTAGAAACCAGCTATAACCCTAAAGAAGAACAGCTATCGGATGTAAATACCATCTATAACGATATCAAACAGCTCGTCCAGGAGATCACTGATTTGCTCAAAAAAAGAACAGGCTACCTCGATGCTTACAGCGGAACAGCAAAAGACAAAAAAGAGGCTGAGGACAGAAACAAGGAAGAAGACAAAGCCTATGAAGCGCTCCTTAAAAGCCCAAATCTTTCTGAGAGTGAAAAAACAGAACTAAAGGCCGAACAGGCCAGCAAAAAGGAGGGTTACTATGGGCTCGCAGGCGACAAGGACTGCCAGGGAAATGAGATCGTGCCCAAAAAAGGGCCGAATGTTGATTTTGAGCAATACCGGGATGTCGACTGCTTTAAGAAAAAGATTGCGGAAGCGACCAAGTTAAAGGAATACGCGGAGAAGGCTTCGGCTGCCGAGGCCAAAAAGGCAGGTGCACTGGGCTATCAACAGGATCTTGCCACCATATATACCGGGCCTGCGCAGAAAACTACGGACGAGCTGACCGCATTTCTATCGCCTATGGGCGCACCGGTCTACCTGAAAAGAGCCGATGTAGTAACCTATAGCTGCAACAATACCACGGGTGTTCTGGCAGGCTTTACTCTTTCTGATGGAACAGTTTATAAATTTAGTCCGGCAGACAGCAGCTACAAAACTGCAGATGGGGCAAGCTATGCCAGTGGCAAAATACCTGCAAAGGGAAAGATAGAAGTACTGCTGCTCAAGAAACTGGACTGCAAGGCAGAGCTGTATTCGGTCTGGATAGACTATCCGAACCTAAAAAGGGAGATTCCTGCAATCCAGGGTGCCCAGTTGAAGGAAAGCATCACCCTGAAATGTATCGATACCTATTTTGATGAGCACGGGACGGAATTTATCTCGACTCTGCAAAAAATATATAGTATTTACAGCTATTATGAGCAATGCAGTGAAGAACAGTGGAAGCCCTATGAGGATAACGGGATTGTGCCTTACTGTTTCTGGCGAAATGCTGGCACAGCAGAAAGCAGTTACTATTACCTGACCGACAGGCCCTATACCTCTGGAGTAATTGATGGAGCCTATGGTCAGGTCAAAGGATTGTACGACATCCATAAAAACTTTGAAAAACTCATTGATGCTTATGGCGTTGGCCTACTGGAATGCGACAACCTGCTGGATGATTACCAGAGCTATGAGCGTTTGCAGGAAAGGATAAAACAGCTGGAAAAAGAAGACGGTTTCTGGGCGGCGATTAAGAACTCCGTCAACCGGTATGTGGCCAGAAACAAGGCGGATAAGATCCTGGCCTGCCTGGCATCCGAAAAGGTAAGGGACGATTCAGAGGAAACCATTACCAAGCTTTATGAAGTGGTCAGCAACAGCGAAAAACTGGCTACCGCTTCGGCATCGATTGCAAAGCGTCTGGAGGCTTATTTAAAACAGATCACCAAAACCGATGAAATTGCCCGCTACAAACAGGGAAAGCTGGTCGCAGACTTGGCCACGCTGTTTATCGGTACAGGTGAGGCCAACAGCGCAAGAAAAATTATTACTTTTGAAGAGTACCTTGGAAAGTCTGCAAGCAATGTAGAAAAGGCGGGAGCTGAACTGCTTGAAAGGTCGAAAGGGATTGAAGGACTGGCTGATAATTTAGTTGTTGGATCAGGGAATGACTTACTTTCGTTTGTAAATAAAACACTTGCACAGAAACTAGAGTACATAAAAAGTATTTGGAATACCAAATATCCTGTGCAAGAAATGCTTGAAGGTAGAAGCTTTTTTGAGGATATTATGGGGCAGTATCGTTACACTAAATCTTATGGATGGGAACATACTGGCGATATTTCTGATTTTTTTAAAGGAGTTGATTTTTATAAAGGGAATGCAGTAGGCGACCAAATATTTGCAAATACAGCAGTATCTATGAAAACCACCATTACTACCAATGTGGATACTTGGTTGGCTTCTGCTCCAATACAAAAGAATATTAGATTTTTAAAAGATGGTTTAGATTTTTCAAAAGGTTTGTTAAGTAATGGTAAAAAAATGGTGATCACCAATGCAGAAATTCATATTTATATGCCGAAGGTAAACATAACTGAATCACTAAAAACTACTTGGATGAACAAATTAAATATTGTAGATCCTAAAATTAAATTTGAGATTAAAGCATTAGAAGATTTTATTCAATAAGTATTATGAAGTTTAACAGAAGTACACATTTTTATATTGCCACAAACATAATGGATTCAGTTTTTAAAAAGATTCAGCCATTAAACTATGAGAAGTGGGTTGATTTTGTTAATAGAAACCAAAGCGAATTTATTTGGTATGAAAAAACAAAAAGTGGATTGGAGGCAGCTGCAAACATTGACAAAGTACCAGAAGATTTTAAAGAAGGAGTTGTGGCTAGTTTAAATAAAGTCAGTTGTTTTAAAGAGTTTGATGAAAAGAAAGGGTACTATAATATTAACTGTGGTTTTAGCTCTCGAAATAACTGGATAAGCATTGGTTTTGAGCGAACTCCAAAATTAGAAGATTTAAAAATCTTTGTTGAAATGGCAAAACATTTAGGCGCATTGCTATTAGTAGATGGGACAGGAATAATAGATGAAAAAATGATAGAAAATTAATGACAATATAAAAATGTTTATTCTGGATGCAGAAATTCATTTTTATATGCTGAAGAAGAATTTAACGCCATCTTTGAAAACAGAGTGTTTAAATTCACCATAAATGATATGCCAACTGAGTTCGTCTATTGCAAATATTATTCTTATACAAAGGTTCTTTTGTGTTGAAATGAGGTAAAGAGCTATTGGAATAAGTTCAGCTAATCTTGCAAAAGTATTGATACACCAGCGAGACAGGGTATTGATGGCGTGTTTAAGAAGGGAAATGAATATTTTATTGTTGAATCTAAATAGTGGTACGGCTACTTTAAGTACTTTAACTGATGGAACTAAACAAATGAGTGATGTTTGGATTGGACCTCGCATTTTGGATGCTGTGAATGGAAATACAAGTTTGAGAAATAAAATTGCTAATAATTACAGAAGACTACTGGCAGAAATAGCACCTGACGGAACAATTATTTATAAAGAGTTAGATGCTAACGCATCTGTAATCGGAGTTTTTAAACCATGAGAGATAAATTAAAAGATAAGACTTATTTCGATAAGCAAGTTTCTGTTTTTAAGGATAGCATACAAGAAATTGAGAGTATGATTGTAAGTGGAAAAACAGCACCAGATAGAGTTAATTTCATGAAACGAATAGCGATTCATTCAATATTATAAATTCTTTGTATTCTGGAGGCAGTCCTATATCTGATATTAAATTGCAAATACCTATTGGTTTAAAATTGATTTCTGAAAGTTGGGACGGCTTTTGGCTTATTGATCATAATGGTAAAAAATTAAATCAATACGGATTGTCAGGTTATGATGAAATGCTATGGATGTTATCCTTAGGATATTTGCTAAATATAGATGAGGCAGACTTTAAAAAGCTGGTAGCTGTAATAGATCGTGATGGCGTAAAGGATTATTTGTTTGAGTTTATCATACGAGCCAAGTTAAAAGATAGGCAACCGATTTCACAAGAAAGCTATGTGGAGTTTTTTGGAGTGCCTGAAATATTTGAAAAGTTACGCCAAGCCATTAATGAAACAGATAAAGCAAACGCCGAAAAATTAGTGAAAGAATTTGTTACAAAAGATTGGTGTAAGAACCATAAAGATGCTGGCTGGTACAACAGCCATAAAAGCAAACATGATACCTACTTTGGTTACTGGAGTTTTGAAACTGCCGCGGTTGTGAAGATTATGGGGTTGGACGACGCTAGCTTTAGAGACTGTCAGTATTATCCTAAAGATTTGGTGCATCAGTAAAATAGCTAAAAGATTATAACTACATACCCAGTATAACAAGATATGAAAAAAATATTGCTGCTACTTTTGGTTCTGAATATTAGCGCTGCCTTTGGACAGCGTAAAGAACCCTTAAAGCCAGATTCCATACTTCGTCTTTTTAAGACCTATAAACCTTTTGAGGTTAAGGAAAGAATCTATAGGGCTAACTATTACAATATGGATTTTAAGGCACTGTATCAGGATTCGCTATTAAAACCCTATTTTATGAAGTGGCTGGATGTAAATGAATACAGCCGATACCTCAAAGGGAAAAAACCTGTGCATGTAAAAGTAAATGAAATTCCAGATCCGAGTTTCTTTGTCATGCTGCCTTATCCAGAGAGTTATGAAACCGTTAGAAAATGGTATGAATCAGGAAATGATTACTGGAAGGAGATACTGAATTATACCCTTTTGGGTATGAACGATCCTGATGCTGAAAAACGCTTCGATGCAGAAATTAATAGAGCACTCGAAAACCATCCATCTGATACCGTGCTGTGTAATATTCAGAATAAACTGGCTGGACTGTGCACCCTGTACAGCATCGGCAAGGTAGTGGAGCTTCTGGAAAGTAATATAGAATTTACGGAACTAATCAAAGGCAAGCCTAGATTTTCTTTTAGATGTGCACTGCTCTCCAATCTGGAAAATTCCATGGCCATTCACGGGGTCGATATCCCAGTTACAATCTATAATACTGACGAAATTAGGGGAGCTGATGATATAGATACATGGAATTATCGATTAAAGAAACACTTGCCAGAAATAAAAGTACTTGCTGAAAAGCTAAAGACCAAGATTCGATCAGAACAGCTTTACTGGATGAAAGATATGCCTTTTTACAAGGGGATCTAAAAAATATCATTTTAATAAAGGGAATTAGAAAATGCATTTCCGTATTGGCCAAAGCGATGACAGTGTTGGACGCTTGTTAGTAGGGGTTTAAAGTGAAACAAAATTAAGCTTACAGGAGGTTTTTAAACAGATGCCCTGTTGCTGGAAATGCTGATTATAGATAGTTGTAACCAATTCGGGCATTGGTTGTTTTCTTAAATCCATGCAACGAAATACACCACATTTTTGTTGCTAAATGGTAGATAATCTACCATTTTAGTCGCCAAAACAAAAGCCTGCAATCTTTTGATTTGCAGGCTTTAAGGTATTTTTATTCGCGGAGAGGGCGGGATTCGAACCCGCGGTACCTTGCAGTACACACGCTTTCCAAGCGTGCTCGATCGACCACTCTGACACCTCTCCGTTTTTTAGTGGAGTGCAAAAATATAGTTTTTATTGAGATTTACATTAATAATTTAAAGAATCAATAACTAATAGTCGAGTATTCTAAAAATTAAAGAATATTGATGATAGCTTTCCTTAAAAAATAAAATATTAAAAAAAAACGCCTTGCAGTACAAGGCGTTTTTTTTTAAATATTTAATGATTAATCAATCACTGTGATTTTTAACATATTCGTTTTGCCCTTTGCGTCAATTGGAATCGCAGCAGTATTAATAATAATATCACCTTGTTTAACCAGTTTCTTGCTTTTTAAGAACTCATTAACCTCAATGATGGTGTTATCTGTGCTCTCCCATTTATCATAGTAGAAACCTCTAACACCCCAAAGTAAACTAACTGCATTTAATAAAGATCTGTTGCTGGTAAAAATAAATGTTAAAGCTTCTGGTCTGTGACTTGAAATTTCAAACGCAGTATAACCGCTTAAAGTCATAGAAACAATACCAACAGCGTTAGTCTGTTTAGCTAAGAAACAAGCAGAATCACAAATCGCATCACTTAAGAATGATGGTGATTTTGGCTTTAAAAATTTATCAGGGTTAAATGGATAGTTGTTTTGTTCAATGTTCTGAATAATTTTCTGCATCGTTTCAATTACGATTAACGGAAACTCTCCAACAGATGTTTCACCACTTAACATAACCGCATCTGCGCCATCCAAAACCGAGTTAGCCACATCATTCACTTCCGCACGGGTAGGGCGAGGAGTAGTAATCATGCTTTCTAACATTTGAGTAGCTACAATTACAGGTTTAGAAGCCGCTCTACATTTAGCTACAATCATTTTTTGTAACAATGGCACTTCTTCCATCGGACATTCAACACCCAAATCACCACGTGCAACCATAATACCATCAGAAACAGCAATAATTTCATCAATATTCGCAATTGCTTCTGGTTTTTCAATTTTAGCAATTACACGGGCAGTTTTACCACGTTCAGCAATGATTTTTTTAAGCTCGATAATATCATCTGCTTTACGAACAAATGATAAACCAATCCACTCCACATCATTTTCAAGAACAAATTCTAAGTTCTCCCGATCTTCCGGAGTTAATGATGGAATAGAAACTTTTGTATTAGGAAGGTTTACACCTTTTCTTGAAGTTAAAATACCTCCATGAACGATTTCACAAACTACTTCGTCTTTTAAATTAGTAGAAACTACTTTCATTTGCAGCTTGCCATCATCCAAAAGGATAATCTCGCCAGCCTGCACATCCTGAGGAAAACTTTGATAAGTAATATAAATGCGTTCCTCATTACCAATACATTCGTTGGTGGTAATTACAGTAGTTTTACCATTAATCAGGTTAATACCACCTTCTTTTACTAAACCAATACGAATTTTTGGGCCTTGTAAATCGGCAAGGATACCAACATTATAGTCGTATTTTTTGTTCAGATCTTTAATGGTATCTAAAACGGCCTGGTGATCTGCCTGAGATCCATGTGAAAAGTTTAAACGGCAAACGTCTAAACCCGCGTTAAACATACTGTATAATACATCTGGTTTTGCTGATGCGGGCCCAAGCGTGGCAACAATTTTGGTTCTCGAATGAAAAGGTTTCATTTAATTAATTGATTTTAACAATGCAGTTAATTGTAGCGCTAATTATTATCAAAAATAATTAAACTGCATTAAGTTTTATATATTTTGTTCTTTGTTTCGTCGTTTATAACCCTCAAATATAGTGTATTTAATACACCAAGTATATAATTTTTATATTACCAAATTCTCTTTACTCTTTAACTTGGTGGGATCAATTTTTGCAGCTACCTGTATATCAGGGAGTTTGTTGAGCCCGTTAATTAAATAATTCAAATCTTCCTGGTCAATAAATTCTTTTATAATGATGAAAAAATCAACATTTCCCATCTCTGGAATGAGCAGCCCGTCGCTGCTTCTGTTGCTAATTAAATAGTATTCTATCTCACCTTGCTCAACAAAAAAGTAATATTTAGAGAAAGCCCAGGCAGGTTGATCGATGTTAAAAAATATTTCATGGTCTTCTATTTTTTCGAATTGCGTGTTCAATCGCGTATTAATTTTGTGGCATAACACGTAGTCTTTCAGTGGTGCTGTAATCGCAATGAGTATGAAATCAAGGTCTAAGGTTAATTTTAGGTAAGTTCTGTTCAAATCGAAATAAATTATTTACAGAACGAAATTAAAAAACTAATTCTATATTCGCTTGTTATTTCAGAGCCAAATTAAGGTAGTGAAATAAAAACATTTGAAAATTGTAAGAATTTATTTTTCTTTGCACAGAATTATTTAACCATTAAATTATAAAATTATGTCTGATATTGCTTCAAGAGTTAAGGCTATTATCGTAGAAAAACTAGGTGTTGACGAAAGCGAAGTTACGCCAGAGGCTTCATTCACCAACGATTTGGGTGCAGATTCTTTAGATACCGTAGAATTGATTATGGAATTTGAAAAAGAATTTAATGTAGCTATTCCTGATGATCAGGCTGAAACCATCGGTACAGTTGGTCAAGCAATTGCTTATTTGGAAAAAAACGTTAAATAGAATTACGCTTTTTCAGTATAAATGGAATTAAAAAGAGTAGTAGTAACAGGGTTGGGTGCGCTCACTCCTATAGGCAATAATGTTCCTGAATTTTGGGAAGGATTGACTAACGGGGTGAGTGGCGCTGCTCCTATTAAAGGTTTTGATACTGAAAAGTTCAAGACGAAATTTGCATGCGAAGTAAAAAACTTTAATCCGGAAGATTTTCTGGAGAAAAAGGAAGCTCGTAAGCTTGATCCATTTGTACAATATGCTTTAGTAGCTACAGATGAGGCTGTGAAGGACGGTGGTTTTGATTTTGAAAAATTGGATACCAACCGAATTGGCGTAATCTGGGGTGCTGGCATAGGTGGATTAAAAACTTTCCTGGATGAAATCTCTAATTTTGCAAAAGGAGATGGTACGCCAAGATACAATCCATTTTTTATTCCTAAAATGATTATAGATATTGCCCCAGGGCATATCTCAATTAAGTATGGCTTACGTGGGCCAAATTTTGCAACTGTTTCTGCTTGTGCTTCATCAACCAACGCGATGATTGATGCCTTTAACTATATCCGTTTGGGTATGGCTGATGTCATTATTAGTGGAGGCTCTGAAGCCATTATTAATGAAGCAGGAATGGGTGGCTTTAACGCCATGCATGCACTTTCAACACGTAATGATGATCCTGCAACAGCTTCCCGTCCTTTTGATAAAGATCGTGATGGCTTTGTAGCAGGAGAGGGTGCAGGAACCATTATCCTGGAAGAACTTGAACATGCTAAAGCCAGAGGTGCAAAAATTTATGCCGAACTGGTAGGTGGTGGAATGAGTGCTGATGCGAATCACATCACTGCACCACATCCTGAAGGTTTAGGTGCCAGAATGGTGATGACAAATGCACTTAAAGATGCAGGTATGACTACCGCTGATATAGACTATATCAATGTGCATGGTACTTCTACACCACTCGGTGATATTAGTGAAACCAAAGCCATAGGTACATTATTTGGTGAAGATGCTTATCGATTAAACATCAGTTCTACCAAATCAATGACAGGGCACCTTTTAGGAGCCGCTGGGGCTGTTGAAGCTATTGCAGCAATTTTAGCTGTAAAAAATGATATTGTTCCTCCAACAATCAATCACTTTACAGATGATCCTGCTTTTGATCCGAAATTAAATTTTACTTTTAATAAAGCTCAGAAACGTGAAGTTAGGGCAGCACTAAGTAATACTTTTGGTTTTGGTGGCCACAATGCTTCAGTTATCTTCAAAAAATACGAAGATTAATTAAAATAGCCTTGTTATATAATTTTGTATGCTAAGTAAAAATAGATAACTTAGTTAAATATGCTCATTAGCCCATTAATTGTGTTATTTATTTAATGCCGATATTAAAATTATATAAACTTTATCTCTCTCCCGAAAAGGAGTTTGTTAAAAAGCTGCGAAACATTTTAGGCTTCGTACCTGGTAATGTCACCCTTTATAAAATGGCGTTCAGGCATCGCTCTGTAGCCAAAGTTTTAAAAAATGGTAGCAGAAGCAGCAATGAACGTCTGGAGTTTCTGGGCGATGCCGTGCTCGGATCAGTAATCGCTGAATTGCTTTTCAAGCATTATCCTTATAAAGAAGAAGGTTTCTTAACCGAAATGCGATCAAAGATCGTAAACCGGGCAAACCTAAATCAGCTGGCAAAAAAGATAGGTTTTGATAAGATGATTCAATTTGATCAAAGATCTGTGAGCATCCAAACCAAACATAACTCTATGTTGGGTGATGCTTTTGAGGCAATTATTGGCGCAATCTACATGGATAAAGGGTATAATTTTACCAAAGAGTTCTTATTGCGCAGAATTGTAAAGCCACATATTGATATCCATACCTTAGAACTTACTGAAACCAATTTTAAAAGTAAATTGATTGAGTGGTGCCAACGCCACGGTAAAGATGTGATGTTTGAATTGGTTCAAAATGGTGAAGGTGAAAGTGCAAAGCTTTTTACCATTAGCGCCCTGGTAGAAGGTGAGAAATTTGGTACAGGAAGAGATTACAATAAGAAAAATGCTGAAAAGCTAGCAGCAGAGAAAGCCTGCGAAGCTTTATCTATCTAATTAAGGCTTTAAATCGTTCGCCTTTACCGGGTTTTCTTCAAATTTCTTTGCAGATTCCTTAATGTATTTAATGTAGTCATAAACGTTCCAATGTTGTGCTTTTTCAAAATCGGGGCGATAATTGAGCATAAACGTTTCCAGGTCTTTTCCCCTTAAATCTGTATTATTCTGGATAATAGTGCCATTAAAATATTGATCAATTTGCGTTTGCTTTAATTCATTATCCGCATACCGGTTAAACCTGCGGGCATTCTTTGGATCTTTACCAATTAAATTATAAAGACCATTTAAAGGATGAAAAACGGAAGACAGAACGGAAGATTTCCCTCCGTTATAAACACCTTTATTTCTAAAATCTCTTTTTAAATCTTCCAGGTCTTGCTTTTTAGTACTTCCAACAATGGTTACTTCATCGAGCATGGTACTGCCCCTTACCAGATAGATCAAAATATCTTGTGTACCATGAACAACAATCTGCTGATCATTTAAACTCCTTTTGGTAATTAAAAGTGTATCACCTACTCGTGCCTGAATCTGAAAAAAGCCCAAATCATTACTGCCCACGCCCATTTGTGTTCTTTGGTTGGTAATTTCTGCCAACGCAACCCTGATATTTGTTCCCTTCTCAAAAACAACACCTTTGATAATCAGGTCTTGCGCTTTTAGCATATTACCAGTAAGCATAAGCAAAAGAAGTAGCAATGACAGTTTAAAAATTTTCATTAGGTATGTTTATTTACAGTTCAAATTTATCATAAGTGTTTTCGACTTCTAAAAATTCTTTTGAGGCTTCAATAGAATCAGTAAAATGCCTAAATCCAGATGATTTGCCGTAAAAGTATGTTTTCTTTCAGTGTTCTAATCTAACAACAGATAAATTTTCTTGTTTTTTTAAGGTATATATTTACTTGTAACAGATAGCTAATGATGAACATTGTTTTCAATGCTCATTGGTAAGAATATGTTTCCATATTAAATAACGGCTTTAGCGCACATTATGCTATACTCAACGCGTATTTATTTTTTCTATAAAATTAATATTTGTTAACCTTCTTAATTGTTAAATAACGTTAAGGTATGCCATACAATTTGTTAAGCTTATAATTTACTGTTCGCAAACATCGGATAGCTGTCTGCAAACTCTAAACTAATTTTTCTATCTTTGCGCATGATAAAATCCATGACAGGATACGGCTTAGCTACAGCCGATTATGCAAATGCAAAGTATAGTGTCGAAATCAAATCGCTCAACAGTAAGTTTCTTGAACTCAATTTAAAATATCCAAAAGCTTTTTCAGATAAGGAATTGGTTTTACGCAATGTGTGCAGTAAAGATATTGAGCGAGGAAAAGTAAGCTTGAGCATTAATGTAGAACGTGCAGGTGGAGAGGTAACCGGCGCAACCATTAATACCGCATTACTGAGCCATTATTACAATCAACTCGTAGCAGTTAATGATGAATTAAATGCCGGAAGTAGTAATTTACTTCAAACTGCGTTAACTTTTCCTGAAGTAATTAGCTATAAAGAGGAAAGCGTAAGTGAAGATGAATGGAATCATTTGTACCAGATATTTATCACCGCCTTAACCAATTTTAATAGATTTAGAGAAGATGAAGGTGCTGTTTTAAAGGCAGATCTTGAACTTAGAATAAAAAATATTTTAGGTTACTTCAAATCTGTTGAGGAATTAGAGCCTAAAAGGATTACTGTCATTCGTGATAAATTTGCGCAGTTTCTGGATGATGCCGTTGGTAAGGTAAATATTGATCAAAACAGGTTTGAGCAGGAGTTAATCTATTATATCGATAAAATTGATATTACAGAAGAAAAAACCAGGTTGAAAAGTCATTGTGATTATTTTCTTCAAACATTAACCAGTAAGGAGGCCAATGGTAAAAAATTAGGGTTTATCTCTCAGGAGATTGGACGGGAAATTAATACCATGGGTGCAAAAGCCAATGATGCCCAGATGCAACAATTTGTGGTAGGTATGAAAGAAGAATTAGAAAAAATTAAAGAACAATTACTGAACGTGTTATAGAAAGCTTAAAGCTTAAAGCTCAAAGACTAAAGCTTTGATCTTTCGGCTTTGGTCTTTAGTCTTAAAAAAATGAAACAAGGTAAATTAATCATATTTTCGGCACCATCAGGCGCTGGTAAAACTACAATTGTACATCATCTCTTAAAAAAGTTTCCGGAACTGAGCTTTTCAATTTCTGCTACCACGAGAGAGCTAAGAGGTGATGAAACCCACGAAAATGATTATTATTTCATTACAAAGGAAGAGTTTTTACATAAAGTAGCCCACCAGGAATTTGTTGAGTTTGAAGAAGTTTATAATGGAACTTTTTACGGCACCTTGCGTTCGGAAATAGAACGTATCTGGGAAAACAACCAACACGTTATTTTTGATATTGATGTGGAAGGTGGCATTCGTTTAAAAAGAAAATATGAAGAAGATGCTTTGGCTATTTTTGTTCAGCCACCATCTTTAGAGGTTTTAAAGGAACGCTTAAGTGGTAGAGGAACGGATAGCCAGGAAAAACTTCAGGAACGTTTTATCAAAGCTGAAAAGGAATTGCTTTATGCAGATAAGTTTGATGTGATTTTAAAAAATTATGATCTGGATAAAGCCTGTGCAGAAGCAGAGCAGTTGGTAGGGGATTTCTTGAAAAAATAACTTTTTGGAGTTGATTTAATAAATAAATTCGTCATTGCGAACCGCAGCGACGGAAAAGCGCACAAGGGTGAAGCAATCTTTCTCGCAAAATAGATTGCTTCAGCTCCCTTAATCCAGCCTAGCAATGACGATCAATAATACTGAAAACCGTAAACTGAAAACAGGTCTTTTCTTTGGCTCTTATAACCCCATTCATACGGGGCATTTAATTATTGCCAATTACATGGCAAACTATACTGAGCTGGATGAAGTTTGGTTAGTGGTTTCACCCCATAATCCGCTAAAAGAAAAAAGCGGTCTAGCCAATATGTACGATCGCTTAGAGATGGCAAATCTGGCTACAGAAAACACTGAAAATATTAGGGTGAGCGATATTGAATTCTCCTTGCCAAAGCCATCATATACTATTGATACCTTAACCTATTTACAAGAGCGATTTCCTGCTAAAGAGTTTGTGTTAATTATGGGAGCAGATAATCTCGTCTCTTTTAAAAAGTGGAAGAATTATGATGTGCTGCTAAAAAACTATCAGATTTATGTTTACCCTCGTCCAGGTGCTGATGTGAGTGAGTGGGCCAATCACCCGGCAATCACATTTACTAACACCCCTTTAATGGAAATATCTTCAACGTTTATTCGTAAATCAATTAAAGAGAATCAAAACATTCAGTTTTTTCTGCCTGAAAAGGTAATTGCTTTTATTGACAGCAAGGGCATGTATAAGTAGAAACTTTCGATCAATAAAAAAAAGCATCTTGAATAAAATCAAGATGCTTTTTTATGATAATAAAAATTATATTATTTCCATCCGCCACCCAGGGCACGATATAAATTTACAACTGACTGCAATTTTTGTAACCTGTCATTAATCCCGTTTAATTGAGCTGTTAATAAACTCTGTTCAGAGGTTAATACATCAGTATAATTAGTTGCTGAACTGTAGCGTAGCAATTCTTTGGTGAAGTCTACCGCTTTGGTTAATGATGCAATCTGTTTTGCCCTGGTTGTTTCCTTCTCTTCAGCTGTTTGATAAGCATACAAGGCATTTGAGACCTCTTGTCCGCCAGTTAAAAGTGCTTGCTGGAAAGTGTAAAATGCAATTTGTTGGTTTGCCTGAGCGGTGGTTAAACGTGCTTTATTAGCACCTTTAGCAAAGATAGGCTGGGTTAATCCACCAACTAAATTGTAGAAAATAGAATTGTCGAAAAAGTTACTTAACTGTAAACTGGTTAAGCCCCCGGCAGCTGTTAAGGTTAGGGCCGGATAGAAGTATGTTTTAGCTACATTGGTATTCTCAAATGCAGAACGGAAGCCAAATTCAGCCGCAATAACATCCGGGCGATTTTGTAATAACTGAGCAGAAACCCCAGTCTTTAAGTCTGCATAAGGAACTTGTTGATCCAATGTTGTTCTATTAACCGTTCCAGGAGCCTGCGCTAATGCAATATTCAAAGCATTTTCAGCTTCCTTAATGCTTCTTTTTAAATCTGGTAAAGTTACTTGAGCTGCATATAAATTCGCCTCACTTTGTACCACAGCAGCACCATTTACAACGGCACCTTCTTTTAGTGCTTTCATGGTTTCAACATCCTGCATTCTGATTTGAATAGTTTGTTCAGTAATGGCCAGTTGTTTATCTAAGGCCAGCAGCGTATAATAGCTATTGGCAATAGTTGCGATTAATTGCGTTTGAACTGCTCGTCTAGTCGCATCACTTTGCAATAAAGTGGCATATGCTGCTTTTTTTGCGCTACTCAATTTGCCCCAGATATCGGCTTCCCAAGACGTACTTAATTGTGCCTTATAGGTTTGCGTTTCTAGATTAATATTGATGCCAGAAGGAAAATTTAAAGCTGCCTGTGCCTGTTTGGCATCTGTAACTGAAACATCTGCCTGTAAACTCGGCAAAAATGCTGCACGACTTTGTCTTAAGGTAGCCTCTGAAATTTTAATTCGCTCAATGGCTTGTTTTAAGTCTAAATTCTCATTAATCCCTTTTTGAATTAATGATTGAAGCGTTGTATCAGAGAACAACGTTTTCCATGGCAAATCTGCCATAGTTGTGGTATCGGAGGTATTAATATCTCGGTACAATCCTTCATTTTTAACCTGCGGGCGTTCGTATTTTTTAGTTACGCAAGCGCTCAAGGTTAATATGGTAAAGCCGATTAAAATGGAATACTTATATCTGAGTTTCATATATTCTTAACAATTAGTGTTTGCTTTTACTGGTAGCTAACTTATATTCTTCTGGTGTTTGTTCCTTTTCAACTCCTTCATTAAAAGGTGATTTGTTACTAATCCTTTCCTGCAAACTTTGGAAAATGATAAATAACGCGGGGATTACAAATAAACCAAATATGGTTCCAATTAACATTCCGCCTACGGCACCAGTACCAATAGATTTATTACCTGAAGCACCAACACCTGATGACAACATCAGCGGTAATAAACCAAGGATGAAAGCAAATGATGTCATTAAAATAGGGCGTAAACGAGCTGTAGCTCCATCGATGGCGGCATTGATAATACTCATGCCTCTTTTTCGTCGGTCAACCGCATATTCCACAATCAGGATGGCATTCTTTGCCAGTAAACCCACAAGCATAATCAGCGTAATTTGTGTATAAATGTTATTATCTACACCAAAAATCTTATCAAAAACAAACACACCAGCTAAACCAATAGGCAATGAAATTAATACAGCCAAAGGCAAAATATAACTTTCGTATTGTGCTGCCAATAAGAAATAAACGAAGATGATACAAAGTAAAAAGATAAACACAGTTTGACTTCCGCCACTGATTTCTTCCCTTGATAAACCTGAGAATTCATAGCCATAACCTGCTGGTAAAGTTTGTGCGGCAACTTCTTGTACGGCTTTTAATGCATCACCAGAACTAAAGCCAGGATTCGGGTTACCAGTAACTGAAATCGAAGTAAACAAGTTGAAACGAGAGATGGCCTGCGGTCCATAAACCTTCGTTAAGGTAATAAATTCAGATACAGGTGCCATTTGTCCGCTACCATTTCTAACGAAGATTCTGGTTAGGGTTTGCTCATTTGAACGGTATTGGGCATCTGCCTGATACATTACCCTGAATTGCTTACCAAACTTATTGAAGTTGGAAGCATATACACCACCATAATAACCTTGCATTACGCCTAAAACATCAGCAACGGTTAAGCCAGCCTGTTTTACCTTCGCCACATTCACATCAATTTGATACTGTGGGAAATTTGGGTTAAAGGAGGTTGAGGCATATTGAATTTCCGGCCTTTTACTTAGGGCAGCTAAGAATCCATTTCCAATCTCATTGAATCTTTTAATATCTCCACCGGTTTTATCCTGTAATTGAAATTCAAAACCACCACTTGTTCCAAAACCCTGGATGGTTGGAGGCGCGAAGAAAATAATTTTAGCACCCTTAATATTAGCTGTTTTGGCAAAAAGTTCACCAATAATGGCTTTAACATCACGTTTTCGTTCATCCCAGGGAATTAACCTTCCAATAACCATCCCATAAGAACTGCCAGAACCACTAATTAAACTTCGGCCTACTACCCTCAAAGAATTTTTAATTTCAGGAATGGTGTGCGCAATGCTGTCAATTTGTGAAATCACTACGTTAGTTTCTTCCTGTGATGTTCCTGCAGGCAATGAAATATCTGAGAAAACAGTTCCTAAATCTTCATTCGGAACAAAACCTTTTGGTGTGGTATTCATCATCCAAACCAAAACAATCGTGAAAAATAAAACACCCAGTCCAACTATCCATTTTTTATGAGATAAGAAACTAACTGATTTTTTATATTTATTGGTTACAGTATCAAATGAGGTGTTAAAAGCGATATAAAAACGATCCAGGAAGTTTTTCTTTTTTCCATGATCATCAGTATGTGGTTTAAGAAATAACGCACATAATGCGGGACTTAATGTTAACGCATTAACTGCAGACAAGATAATGGAAATCGCCAGTGTTAAACCAAATTGCTTATAGAATACGCCTGATGAACCCTGAATAAAACTTACCGGGATAAATACCGCAGCCATAACCAGTGTAATGGAAATAATCGCACCGCTAATATCATCCATGGCATCTATAGTCGCCTTCTTTGCATCCGTATAACCTTCGTCCAATTTCGCATGGACGGCTTCCACCACCACAATTGCATCATCTACCACAATACCAATGGCCAGTACCAACGCAAACAGGGTTAATAAATTTATGGTAAAACCAAACAAGCTTAAGAAAAAGAAGGTACCAATAATGGCTACGGGAACACTAATTGCTGGAATTAAAGTGGAACGGAAATCCTGTAAGAAAATGAAAACCACTAAGAATACCAGAATGAAAGCTTCTATTAACGTATGAATTACTTTTTCGATAGACGCATCAAGAAAATCGTTTACGTTCACCAATGTAGAATAATGAACGCCTTTTGGAAACACCTTTTGTGCCTCATCTAAAGTTTTAATCGAGTTGGAAATAACTTCACTAGCATTTGAGCCAGCAGTTTGATTAATGGCGATACCTAATGCCGGCTTACCATTAAAACTTACTGAACTGGCATAACTTTGAGCACCTAATTCAATTCTCGCAATGTCTTTTAAACGAAGAATCTGCCCATTATCTGCTGTTTTAATAATGATGTTGCCAAATTGTGCTTCATCTTTTAACCGACCTGTATATTTTAAAGTATATTGAAATGCCTGATCTCCCTGTTCTCCAAACTGACCCGGCGCTGCCTCCACATTCTGATCGGCAAGAGCTGCGTTCACATCACTTGGTACCAAACCATAGGTTGCCATTACATCTGGCTTTAACCAAAGGCGCATGGTATAATCCAAAGTTCCGAAAGCACTTGCATCACCTACTCCGTTAATCCGCTTAATTTGTGGAATTATGTTAATGTTGGCATAATTCTGTAAAAACTTTTGATCGTAAGATGGATCATCACTATACAAACTAAATATCAAAACGTTACTGGCTTGTCTCTTTGCCGTAATTACACCAGATTTTGTTACTTCTGCTGGTAACAGACTGGTTGCTCTGGCTACCCTGTTTTGAACATTTACTGCAGCTAAATCGGGATTAGTACCCAATTTAAAGTTAACCGTAATGGTCGCTGATCCATCATTACTGGCAGTGGAAGTCATGTAAGTCATATCTTCCACACCATTTATTTGTTCTTCCAGCGGAACAACTACGCTATTCATAACCACATCGGCATTTGCACCCTGGTATGAAGTTGAAACCTGCACAGTAGGTGGTGCAATTTCAGGATATTGGGAAATCGGTAAAGTAACTAAACCTAAAATACCGAGAATAACGATAATAATGGATATTACCGTTGATAAAACCGGTCTTTCTATGAATTTCTTAAACATAATTAATATTGATTACCTGATGAGAGGTGTAATTACACTGCTCAAGTTATTATTATTTAATCTCTGCGTAAACTGAATCAGCACTCTTTTCTTCAGGTTTGATTTTAACACCATCTTTTAATGACTGGAAACCTTCCAACACGATTTTATCACCAGCTTTCAGGCCTTTGGTTACTACATAGAATTTATCTTTCGCTAAATCCATAATCTGAATTTCAGTACTGATAATTTTAGCCGAATCGCCCAAAACATACACGAATTTCTTCCCCTGCAAATCAATAGTTGATTTTTGAGGAACCAAAATAGCATTTTCAACTTTTTGTGGAATCCTGACTGATGCACTACCACCAGATTTTAATAAGGCGATAGGGTTAGGGAAAGTTGCTCTTAAACTAGCTGAACCTGTGTTGGTATTAATCTGACTATTAATAGATTCAATTTTACCATTTTGAGCATAAACAGTACCGTCGGCCAATACTAAACTTACAGCCGGAATGTTAGCCATTTGTTGCGCCAGTGTATTGCCTTTATAGGTTTTGGAGAAATCCAGAAGCTGCTTTTCATTTAAAGAGAAGTAAGCATAAACTTTAGAGGTGTTGGCAATGGTGGTTAGCGGTTCTGTGCTAGAGCTGCTTACTAAGCTTCCATTTCTAAATGGAATGCTACCTACAATACCATTAACAGGGCTGGTAATAGAAGTATAGCCTAAATTTACCTGTGCATTTGCTAAAGTAGCTTTTGCCTGTGCTAAAGCTGCTTTTCTGCTTTGAAGTGTAAGCTGAGCGGCGTCTAAATCATATTTACTTATGATGTCTTTTTCTACCAGCGGTTTAGTTTTATTTACCTGCAATTGAGCAGCATTTACATCAGCTTCTGCACTGCTGATTGCAGCTCTTGCTGTTCTAACTTCCTGCTCATATTGTGGTGCCATGATGGTAAAAAGTAATTGACCCTTTTTTACAACAGCGCCCTCATCTACCAGTATTTTGTCAATAAAGCCATCAACCTTAGGGCGGATATCAATATTTTGAATTCCCTCAATAGTTGCAGGGTAATCTGAATTTAATTCTGTGGTTTGTGTTTTAACTGTGAAAACTGGATAGGCTTGAGGACCAGCCGCTGCAGCTGCTGCCGCCTTTTTTGCATCATCATTATTTCCGCAGGATGCTAAAAGCATTCCAATGCTCATGCTAAAAAAGAGAGTTGTTACTTTTCTCATGGAGTATTCGTATGTGTGTGTTTAAAATTATTCCGGGTTAAATCGCCATCAAATTTGGATTTTGATTTCGCGATTTATGCCCAAAAATAGCGCCTAAAAAAAAATAAATCTGTCCAAATTCTGTCATTTAATCAATCGATTGATTTATTTTTGATCTCGAAATTGTCTCATTTGTCCTTAAATGACTATATAAGAGGGGTTTGTTAGTTATTATTGGCTTAAAAATAGTGTGTAAATTAATTGAGACAGATGTTAAAAATCGTTAATATGACTGTTCAAATCTCATGAAATGTTTTAAAAAATAGCCATTTTACTAAAAAGATAGTGTGAAAAATACACATGCTAAATACATTAAAATTTTTGGCTGTACTAATCATGTACACTTGTCGCTACTGAAAATGCCGAAAGAATGAAGATCACATTATATTCTATAACATATAGCATACTCTTGATGATAGAGAAGCTGACTGATTTTAAGAGATGTTAATTTACTTCCCCTTCAAAAACCAGTTTTGCCGGGCCACATAAAAATACATTGGTGAAGCTTTTTTCATCATAATCAAATTCAATTTTAATATCTCCACCTAAAACTTTAATGTTGGTTTTGATATGACCACTTTGATTTTTATGTTTGGCCATAGCCATAGCCACGGCTGTTACACCGGTACCACATGCAAAAGTTTCATCTTCTACACCTCGCTCATAAGTACGAACAAACAGATGATCGCCAAAATCTTCTACAAAATTTATATTGATACCCTTCTCACTATAAGTTTCATTATAACGAATATTTTTACCCTCATTAAATACATCAAAATCTTTCAGGTTTTCTTGCGTCTTTACATAATGTGGAGATCCGGTATTCAAAACATATGCATCGCCATCACGGGTTACCAACTCTACATCAATCATTTGAAGATCAATCCATTCGCCATCTTCTGAAATTCTGGCATAATGTGGGCCATCTACTGCCAAAAAGTTAGTTTCTTTGTTGATGATACCCAGGTGTTTAGCAAATGCAACGATACACCGACCGCCATTACCACACATACTACCTAATTTACCATCTGCATTAAAGTAATGCATTTCAAAATCATAATCCTGGTGTTTGGTTACAAACATTAATCCATCAGCCCCTATACCAAACCTGCGGTGACAAAGTTGCTCAATCAATTCATTATCAATGTTTTCTAATGGTTTTGCAGTATGGTCTATTAAAATAAAATCATTACCTGCGCCCTGATACTTAAAGAAATTAATTTTCATTGGATCTTCATTATTTAATGCAATATTTGAATTGCAGATGCTTGTAAGTCTCCTGGTGTAAATTGTTTTTAACATTTTTTAACACCAATGTAGATGCTTTAGTGATGCAAATATCGTTGATATGGTATTAAATTTGAATAAACTTATAAAAGAAAATTTAAGCAGATAAATAACTGCTGGAGCGTTCTGCTTAAACAAAGAAAATACAGCGCTCCTGTCAAATAAAAAACACAAAGGGTTTGTAAGTATACCAAACAATTTGCCGGCAATGGAACTTATAATCACAGTTGTGTAGACAATAAAAATAATATACAAACACATGAAATCATTAAAAGCCTGTATATGTAAATTAGCTTAGCTTTTAATAGTTTCACAACCATTAAAAAACAATATACAAACACATGAAAAAAATATTAGGGATTACCGTGTTAGCTGCTTTTATAGGTGGAGCAGCAGCGATTGGAGGTTATAAGCTCTTTGAGCGTAACCAAACTGGAAACACTATTTCAGAAAAACAAAATTTATATTTTGCAAATAATCCGCTGAAGGTAACTTCAGCCGGTGCAGCAGATTTTACACAAGCGGCAGCTGCTGTTGCCCCAGGTGTAGTTCACATTAAAACAACCTACTCAACATCGGGGAAAAGTGAGGGAAGTTCTTCTCCGTTTGATATGATGGAAGATTTCTTTGGAGGTGGCGGTCGCCAGATGCAACGTCAACCCAGAGCGGCATCAGGATCAGGTGTGATTATTAGTCAGGATGGTTATATTGTAACTAATAATCACGTGGTTGAAAATGCAGAGAAAGTTGAAGTGGTTTTAACTGATCGACGTAAAGTTGAGGCCAAGGTAATCGGTCGCGATCCTAATACAGATTTGGCATTAATTAAAGTAAATGCCACAGGTTTACCTGTTGTAAAAATGGGTAACTCTGATAATGTGCAGGTTGGAGAATGGGTTTTAGCTGTTGGTTTCCCGCTAGATTTACAGACTACAGTAACCGCAGGGATTGTGAGCGCGAAAAACCGTAGCATTGGTATTATAGGTAGAGAACAACAAGGAAACGAAATAACTGAAGAAGAATATAGAGAATATCAACGTACAGGTAAAAGACCTGAGCGTCCGGCAAATACCAGTATCGAATCTTTTATTCAAACAGATGCGGCGATTAATCCGGGTAACAGTGGTGGTGCATTGGTAAATGCTAACGGCGAATTGGTAGGTATCAATTCTGCTATTGCTTCTCAAAGTGGTTATAACCAAGGTTATGGTTTTGCTATTCCGGTTAACCTGGCACGTAAAATTGTAGATGATTTTATGAAATACGGTTCAGTTAAACGTGGCTATATTGGTGTAAACTTTGTTCCGCTAAGTGGTGATGAAAAACCAGAAGGAATTAAAACCAGCGAAGTAAGTGGCCTATATGTGAATGATGTTGTGGCAAAAGGTGCTGCAGAGGCTGCTGGTTTAAAATCTGGTGATGTAATTAAAAAAGTTGATGGCATAGTTATCAATGATTCTCCAGACTTACAGGAAAGAGTTGGTCGTTTAAATCCTGGTGATAAAGTTAAATTAACGGTATTAAGAGATGGTGCATTAAAGGATTATACTGTTACTTTAAAAGGAGAGGCAAGTATAAATCCTAATGCGAATACCGCTGCTACAAAATCAGCAGAGGTATCAAAACTTGGGGCAACGTTCGTGCCTGCAACTCCGGCTCAGAAATCTAAACTAGGAATTAATAGTGGGGTAGTAGTTACTTCTGTTACCACAGGAAAAGCTTTTGATAACATTGGTGTAGAGAAAGGTTTAATCATTACGAAAGTGAATGGACAGCCTGTAAACAGCGTAACTGATGTTCAGAAAGCCTTACCTCAAACTAGAAATGGTATGGTTTATATGTCAGGAGTAACCGGGCAAGGTACATTTAACTTTAGCTTTCCGGCGCAATAATCTGCCAGATTGATTAAATATAAAGCCGTTCTGAAATTGATTTTCAGAACGGCTTTTGTTTTTTACTAGCATTGTGCTTGATGGCTGATTAATTAAGGATCAATGCATTTAAAAGCTAATGATTTGATTTCTTCAGCAAGAAGCATGTTAATCTATAGCCCATAAATGAATTATGAATTCATAATGTCTTCTATTTCTGCTGCTTCTAATGGAATGTCTCCCATTAAGTCAATGTTTCCATTAGCCGTTATTAAGATATTGTTTTCTAAACGAATACCTAAACCTTCCTCAGGAATATAAATACCTGGCTCTACCGTTAAAATATTTCCTTCGGCAAATGGCGTGTATCTTCCTGCAAAATCATGTACGTCTATACCCAAATGATGAGAAGTTCCGTGCATAAAGTATTTTTTGTATGCAGGGTAAGAGGTGCTTTGATTTTTTACATCATCAATAGAGATTAATTTCAAATTAATCAATTGTTCGGTCATTAACTCGCCAACCACTTCATGGTAAGTGTTCCATACAGTACCTGTGCGTAATAATTTTGTAGCCTCCTTCATCACATGTAAAACAGCATTGTAAACATCTTTTTGCCTGGCGGTAAAACGGCCACTTACCGGAATTGAACGGCTCATATCTGCATTGTAGTTGGCATATTCCGCACCAAAATCAAAAAGAATAACATCGCCTGCGTTACAAGTTTGGTTATTATCATTGTAGTGCAGAATATTGGCATTGTGTCCGGATGCAATAATTGGGGTATAAGCATGGCCGGTTGCTCCCTGACGAATAAATTCATGAATAATTTCTGCTTCTATTTCATATTCCTTTACACCAGGCTTTGTGAACTTTAATACCCTAACAAAAGCATCCCGTGTAATTGCACAAGCTCTTTTGGTTAGCTCAATTTCAACATCAGATTTATGGGCTCTTAAGTTCCGCATAATTGGAGCAGAACGTTCGTAGTGATGTAAAGGATATTTAGAACGCATTTGATCAATAAACCTCAGGTCGCGATGTGGCACCGTATGGGCATAGCGATCATTTTCATTAGAATTGAGGTAAATATGATCTGCATAATGTACAATGCTGTGCAGTATATTATCAAAATCTTTGAGCCAGTAAATGCTGGTGATGCCAGATGCAGATTTCGCCTGGTCTTTTGTGTATTTGTATCCTTCCCAAACTTTGATATAATCATTGGTCTGTCTTAAAAACAGGACTTCTCTATACAAAGGATTAGGACAATCCGGATAAATGATCAGGATTGTTTGCTCCTGGTCAATTCCGGATAAATAAAATAAGTCTGGATTTTGCTTAAAGACGAAGTTTTGATCACCACTTCTAGGGAATTCATCATTGGCATTAAAAATAGCTAAAGAGTTGTTTTTTAAGTGTTTATTGAATTCTTTTCTGTTTAATATGAAAAGGGATTGATCAATTTGGGGATATTTCATAATTTGTGCCTTTATAATTATATAGGGATCAAATGTAATAAAATCCCTTTTTCTCCTGAAGTTTGGAACGGAGTTTGTGTAAATGTTTGAAAATTTAAAAATTTGTTTAATTTTGCGGTTACAAAAAATTAATCAATTAAATTGTTTAACCCTTAAAAAAGAAAAAAAGATTATGAATTATTCTACTTTAAAGAAAAGTGTTGCGCTTTCTTTAGTGGCATTAACAGGAGTTGCTTCTCTTGCTGTCGCTCAGGATGCTCCTGCAACTACTTCTTCAACCAAGGTATTTGGTGGAAGAGGACAGTACAGAACTTGGTCAATTGGTGTTAACGCTGGTGTATTAGCTCCAGTAGTTGCAATTGGCGGTTCTAATGACTTCAACAAATGGGACGTTAACTTAGGTTACGGTTTAAACATCCGTAAACAATTAGGTCACTCTTTCTCATTAGAGTTAGCTGGTGTACGTGGTAAAGTTTCAGGTTCAAATGATGCAACTGCTGGACCAGTAGCTTCAACTGCTAGCGAATTCGAAACTGAATTACAATATGCTGTAGATTTACGTGGTGTTGTTAACTTAGGTTCTATTGATTTCTTACGTCGTGAAAACGCTGTAGGTTTCTTCTTAACAGCTGGTGCTGGTTACTTAGCTTATGCTCCAAAAGTAACTACTGGTGGTCAAACTATTGACTGGAAAGGTAGTGCTATCGGACCAGTAGGTGATAGACACGAAGCTAAAGATTACGTAAAAGGTTTCTACATTCCAGTAGGTGCTGGTGTTAAATTCAAAGTTTCTGAGCGTGTTAACTTTAACTTAGGTTACACTATGAACTTTGTTGATGCTGATAACTTTGATGGAGTTTACGCAAAAGGTACTACTAAAGATAAATTCTCTTACGGTTATGCTGGTTTAGAGTTCTCTTTAGGTTCTTCTGCAAAACCAAGCTTAGAGTGGTCTAACCCATTAGCTACAATGTATGATGAATTAAAAGATCCAACTTTGCGTCAAGAAGTTGAAGCTTTGAAAAACCGTGTATCTAACGTAGAAAAATCTGTTGAAGATTTGAAAAAAGATACTGATGGTGATGGTGTTGCTGATCAATTCGACAAATGCCCAGGAACTCCTGCAGGTACTGCTGTTGATGGTTCAGGATGTCCACTTCCTAAATTCACTGCTGATTCAACTAACACTAACGTAACAGGTTTCGAAAAAATCGGTTTCGATTTTAACTCATCTGTATTAAAAACTGAATCTTATCCAACTTTAGATAAATTATCTTCAGTGTTACGTGAAAACGGTGGTAAAGTAACTGTAAACGGTTATGCTTCAAGCGAAGGTACTGCTGCATATAACATGAAATTATCTAAAGACAGAGCAAATTCTGTTAAAACTTACTTAGTAAACTCTGGTGTTAACGCTAGTCAAGTTGCTACTAAAGGTTTAGGCGAAGCTAATCCAATTGCTTCTAACGATACTGAAGAAGGTCGTATCCAAAACCGTCGTGTTGAAACTGCTAGAAACTAGTCTTTCAATATAAAGTTTAAAAAAAGTCCCGATGCAAATCGGGACTTTTTTTGTGCCTTTTAGTTTTTGATGTTAGGCTTTTTAATTAAGTTTGTGTCATGTACTTCTTCCGGAAAAAAGATCCAAACCGACCTGACAATATTAATATCAGGATTATGCATTTTATTAATGCACTGGCCATCATCATCTTCCTTGCAGGAATCATCTACAAGCTTATACAATGGCTTGCTAAATAAATCTATTTTATGAAACAAATTATTACAACAACCAATGCGCCTGCACCAATCGGGCCATATAGTCAGGCTGTAAAAGCAGGAAACTTTCTTTTTGTTTCTGGCCAGGTAGCCATCAACCCTGAGAACGGTGAATTAAATATCGGAAATATTGAGGATGAAACCCATCAGGTAATGCGGAATCTTAAAGCTGTTTTATTAGAAGCAGGCTTAAATTTTGATCATGTGGTTAAATCAACCATCTTCTTAAGTGATATGGGCACCTTTGCACAGGTAAACGAAATTTATGGTCAATATTTTACAGCAGATTTTCCTGCACGTGAAACGGTACAAGTATCGGTATTGCCTAAAAATGTAAATGTAGAAATCTCAGTTATTGCCATCGTAGAATAATTGGAAAAAGGCAAAAGCAAATTTTTTATAGCAGGTATTGTTCCCTATATCATATGGGGAACAATGTCTATCCCTCTACGTAACCTTAAGGGATTCCCTCCGCAGGAAATCTTATACTATAGAATATTTGCTTCTATCATTGTGGTATGGGCAAGCATATTGTTGTTTAGAAAAGAACAGCTGCAAAAAGATTTTGTGCATTTCAAAGTGCTGCCATCTGGCAAAAAAAAGAGACTATTACTCTTAACTATTCTCTCCGCTTTTTTAATTACCGGGAATTGGTTTACTTATATCTATGCAGTAAATAGTGTGAGTTTAAAAGCTGCGGCATTTGCTTATATGGTTTGCCCGCTTATTACTGCACTATGTGGTTTTGTTTTGTTAAAGGAACAACTTACAAAAATTAAAATCATAGCGCTTGCTATTGCGCTAATCAGCATCATTTTGCTGGCAACAGGTTCTTTATATGAAGTTTTATGGGCAATATTGATCGCTTCATTTTATGCGGTATATATTATCTTACTGAAGGTTATTAAGGATGTAGATAAATTTAACTTATTAGGGATTCAGCTTATTTTATCTGGTGCGATTATTTTACCAGGATACCTGATGAGTTCGGGACCATTTCCGATAGTAACATCCTTTTGGTTGCATATTTTTCTTATTGCAATAGTGTTTACCATTATTCCACTTTTTTTAAATGCTTATGCACTGGTAGGGATGCCCTCATCTGCATTGGGTATTTTAATCTATATTAATCCTATCGTTGCATTTGCTGTGGCATTTTTTTATTTCAAGGAGAATATAGATATCCATCAGCTTTTTGCTTATTTGCTTTTACTCTTATCGATTGTTATTTTTAATGCACATTTGTTAAAAGGCATGATCGCTAAAAAAGTATAAAAATTTTGTCGAATCCGATCTTAGATACACCTATTGAGTTTATAAAAGGCGTAGGGCCAAGTCGGGCAGATGTTTTGAAAAAAGACCTTGGTCTGTTCACTTTTCAGGATATGCTGTCGCACTATCCTTTTCGCTATATTGACCGTACAAAGTATTTTAAAATCAACCAGATTAATCCCGACTCCTCCTATATTCAAATTATTGGGCGGGTGATTAATAAAAAGGTAATTGGCGATAAACGAGCCAAACGGATTGTGGCAGCTTTTAAAGATGAAACCGGAATCATGGAACTGGTTTGGTTTCAGAGCTTAAAATGGGTGGATGAAAATATTATCGTAGGGACAGCTTATGTAGCCTTTGGCAAGCCAACACTGTTTAATGGAACATTCAGCATTTCACATCCTGAAATGGAACTGTATCAGCATAAAACTGTCGGCAGGGGTAACCTCACCTTACAACCCGTTTATCACTCTACAGAAAAGCTTAAAAAATTTACACTAGATTCTAAAGGTATCCAAAGGCTTATTGCCGGATTGCTGGATCAAGTGATTCCCCAGGTTCAGGAAAACTTACCAACCTATATTATCGATAAATATCAACTGACTGATAAAAGAAGGGCTTTGCTGAATATTCATTTCCCCAAAAACCAGCAGGAATTAAATGATGCGGAAAGAAGACTGAAGTTTGAAGAATTGTTTTTTATTCAGCTTCAGTTATTGCACAATAAGCAACTTCGCCAGTTGAAATTTAAAGGCGCCAGTTTCGGAAAAGTAGGAGAAAAGGTAAACCGGTTTTATAAGGAGTTTCTTCCATTCGAACTTACAAATGCTCAGAAAAGGGTAATTAAGGAAATTCGAATAGATACGCAAAGAGCCGTTCAAATGAACAGGTTGGTTCAGGGCGACGTTGGCAGTGGAAAAACTGCAGTTGCATTGATGAGTATGCTCCTGGCGAATGATAATGGTTATCAAGCCTGTATGATGGCGCCAACAGAAATTTTGGCCCGCCAACATTATGCGTCTATAATCGAATTGGTTACTGATGATTTGGTTAAGGTTGCCATCCTCACTGGAAATACAAAAAAGAAAGAGCGGATTATTTTACATGAGCAATTAGAAAATGGCGAAATCGATATCTTAATTGGTACGCATGCTTTAATTGAAGACAATGTTAAATTCAATAATTTAGGCTTGGTGGTCATAGATGAGCAGCATCGTTTTGGGGTGGAACAACGGGCTAAGTTGTGGCGAAAAAATATTATCCCGCCACATATTTTAGTGATGACTGCTACACCGATTCCTCGTACGCTGGCGATGACGTTATATGGTGATCTGGATGTTTCTGTGATTGATGAACTTCCAGCAGGAAGAAAGCCTATTGAAACACGTCACCTTTTTGAAGGGCAACGGCTCCGTATGTTTGGCTTTATGAAGCAGGAAATTGCTAAAGGCCGTCAGGTTTATATTGTTTACCCCTTAATTAAAGAAAGCGAGAAGCTTGATTTACTACATCTTGAGGCTGGAGTGGAGCAGCTCAGCTATCAGTTTCCCCGGCCAGATTATCAGATCAGTATTGTACATGGACAGATGCCTAATGCCGACAAGCAATTTGAAATGCAGCAATTTATTGATGGTAAAAGTCAGATCATGGTTGCTACAACAGTTATTGAAGTTGGGGTAAATGTTCCTAATGCCTCGGTAATGGTGATTGAAAATGCAGAGCGCTTCGGGCTTTCTCAACTACATCAGTTACGTGGTCGTGTAGGTCGCGGAGCGGAGCAATCTTTCTGTATTTTAATGAGTGGAAACAAGTTAAGTAAAGAAGGTAAGGTCCGTTTAGAAACCATGGTAAGAACCAATAATGGTTTCGAAATTTCAGAAATTGATTTACAACTTCGTGGCCCCGGCGATATTACAGGAACACAGCAGAGTGGGGTTCTTGATTTAAAATTAGCAGATTTGGCAACAGATCAGGCTATCCTGGCTGAAGCAAGAAATACGGTTATCGAACTTTTTGAAGCTGATCCAAAATTAGAAAAGCCAGAAAATACCATCCTGAAAACTCATTTGCAAAAGTTGGAGAGGGGCATTTCCTTTGATAAGATTAGTTAATAAATTATCACCAGTTATTCTATTCTTGGGCACTATTTTACATAATTAAGTTTCTGTGTATGATTAATTTGATCATTTTTTATCGTGATTCCCCATTCTTATTTCTTAGCAAAATAGTTACGATTTCTATCTCGGTTTTATATATAATATGTTTATCTTGCATTAAACCAAATATGAACTATTAGTCGGTAATTTGATGTAAATACCAACGTATTTATCTTCTTTCCTACCCAAAATACAGCTTAAAGCTGTCTGCAAATAAATCATATTGGTTGAATGATTATTGATATAATTCGATAGGGGGCCTTATTTTTTGGTAGTGTGATGTAAGTAATTATATCAGTTAGTTATAATAGCAAATAGCTTAATAACAAGTCATTCATAATAGATTGCGTTGTAACTAATCCCTAACCAAATAAATCAAATCCCATGAAAAAAAATCTATGGAAGAATTTTGCCAGAAAAAGCATGTTTCTTGCGTATGGTAGCTGTTTCGTTTTTTTACCATTTGTGACCTTTTCTGCTGAAGCATTGCCAGGAAAAAGATCTCTCTTTTATAAGCCTCAACTTCAGGATATTGTTGTGAAAGGGCAGGTTAATGATGCCAAAGGGCCTATTCCAGGCGTAAGTGTTAAATTAAAGGGAGGAACCGCAGCTACGGTAACAGACGGTGCCGGTAAATTTAGTATCAAAGTTCCTGAAGATGCCACCTTGATCTTTAGCTACGTAGGTTACACAGATCAGGAAGTGCAGGTTAAAAATCAAACCAGTATTACCGTTCGTTTATTAGAAAACAATCAAAACTTATCAGAGGTGATTGTTGTAGGATATGGAACACAAAAGAAAGCTGTTGTTTCCGGAGCCGTAGCATCCGTAAAAGGTACGGAACTTGCCAAATCATCATCTGTAAACTTATCAAACTCATTAGCCGGGCGTTTACCTGGTGTAACTGCTTTGCAGGGCAGTGGTGAGCCAGGATATGATGGGTCTACCATCCGTATTCGGGGGATTAATTCATTAGGAAATAATAATGCGCTTATCGTTATTGATGGGATTCCTAACCGGGCTGGTGGAATTGAACGGATTAACCCCAATGATATCGAAAGTGTATCTGTTTTGAAAGATGCATCTGCAGCTATTTATGGTTCACAGGCTGCAAATGGGGTAATTCTCATTACCACCAGGTTAGGAAAATCAGGAAAGCCACAGTTTTCTTATGATTTTAGCTATGGTTTGCAACAACCTACACGGATTCCAAAAATGGCCAATTCCACACAATATGCTGAGATATTAAATGAACTGAATATTTTCGGCTCTGATCTTAACCCAAATGAATGGTCGGCTGCCTGGAATAGTTTTAAATCAACAGGTACTTATCAATCTCCTTCAGGAAAAACCATCAATGCAACTTACAAACCTGATGAAATTCGAAAATTTGGTGATGGTTCAGATCCTTTGCGTTATCCTAATACCGATTGGTTTGATACTACTTTTCAAAAATGGTCTCCGCAACAAAGGCATAACGTTCAGATTAACGGCGGTACAGAAAACGTGAAATACCTGGTTTCATTAGGTTATCTTAATCAGGATGGTTACTATAAAAATTCTGCTACAGGTTATAAGCAATATGATATGCGCTTTAACCTGGAAGCTAAATTAAATAAATACATCACTACGACATTAGGCGTAACCGCACGAGAGGAAAACCGAAACTTTCCAACGGTTAGTGCAGGTGATATCTTTAGGTTTTTAATGCGGGGTAGACCTACAGAAATTGCCGTATGGCCTAACGGATTGCCAGGCAGAGATATTGAGTATGGCTATAATCCGGTGGTGTCTACTACAGATTTAACAGGATACAACAAAGATGTAAGGGATTACTTTCAGACTACAGGAAAGGTAGAAATCAAAATACCTGGAGTGGATGGTTTAAAAGTAACCGGAACTGCTGCGATTGATAAATATTCAGGAAGACAGAAAAACTGGCAATTGCCATGGACCCTTTACGATTGGGACAAGAAAACATTTGAGGCTGATGGGGTAACTCCTGTTTTAACCGGATCGGTTCGTTCTCAATATACTGACCCCAGATTAAGGGAAACTGCAGGTGGCCAGCTCGCTACTAACTTAACTGGAATGATTAACTATGATAAGAAAATAGGCGAGCATACCATTGGTTTAATGGCGGGTACAACACGAGAACAAGTTGCGAACGATGGTTTTACAGCTTTCAGGAGATATTTTCTTTCCTCAGCCATTGAGCAGTTATTAGGCGGTGATGAAAAGGAGCAGTCGTTAGGGAATAATCCTGGCGATCCAAATAATTTGTACAATAGGGCTCGTTTAAGTTATTTTGGAAGAGCAGGATATAATTACAAAGAAAAATACCTGGCAGAATTTCTATGGCGTGTAGATGGTTCTTATATATTTCCAACTAACAGGCGATTTGGTTTCTTCCCTGGTGTATCAGTAGGTTGGCGTTTATCAGAAGAAGACTTTTTTAAAAACAATGTGAGCTTCATTAATAACTTAAAAATAAGGGCTTCGTATGGTCAAATGGGGGCTGAGGCTTACTTCGGCGATGCCCTGCAAGAATACCAGTATCTGAGTTTAATGAATTTTGGAAGTTATATTTTTAATGATGCAGTTACCAAATCTATTTATGAAGGCAAAGTCCCAAATCTAGACTTTGGATGGGAGGTTGCGAATAATACCAATATTGGTTTAGATGCGTCTTTTTTAGATAATAAATTAGCGTTGGAGTTTGACTATTTCTATAACAAAAGAACAAATATTTTAATTAGTCGAGGTAGCTCCGTTCCAGAAAGTTCGGGTATTACGGATCAGTTGCCTCCTGTTAATTTAGGGAAAGTAAATAATAAAGGTTTCGAATTTAAATTAAGTTACAATGATCAGGTAGGTGATTTAAATTTTGGTGTAAGTGTAAATGGCGGTTATGCCAAAAACAAAATTATTTTTTGGGATGAAACACCAGGTGCTCCGGAATGGCAACGCACGACTGGGAGAGTAACCAATGCCTGGTTGGTATATGATTATGACGGCGTATTTAGAGATCAGGCAGAAATTAATGCGAATACGCTTAATTATAGTGCATTAACTAATAATCTGCGCCCGGGCGATATGAAATTTAAAGATATTAACGGAGATGGAAAAATTAATGCTGATGATAAAATTCGTTTAGATAAGAATGGAACGCCTACGTTTACCGGTGGTTTTAATTTAAACCTTCAATATAAAGGTTTCGACTTATCGATGCTTATTCAGGGTGCTACAGGTGGGATGCAAATTGTAGGTGTAACGGAATCTGGTGATATAGGGAATTTCTTAGAATGGTCTTATCAAAACCGTTGGAGTATTGATAACCCAAGTTCAGTAGATCCACGCTTATCAAACAGAGGATCTAGCTATTATACAGATAGCAACAATGCTTTAAACAATACCTATTGGTTAAGAAGCAATAATTACATCAGGCTTAAAAATGTGGAGCTGGGTTATACTTTACCAAACAAGCTGGTCGAAAAAATTGGATTAAATGCCGTAAGGGTGTATGCCAATGGACTTAACCTGGCTACCCTTGACAAGGTTAAAGTTTGGGATCCTGAATCAACGAATTCAAGTGGACAGTATTATCCTCAGGCAAGGGTAATTAACATGGGTATTAAAGCCTCTTTTTAGTTATACTGTTTATCAATAATCATGAAAAATATGAAAGCAATAATTCAATATAAAACTTTATATATATTAGTTTTGATCACCTTTTTTGCAATGTCTTGTAAAAAAGATTTTATGGATGTAACTCCGCCAGATAAAATATCTGCTGATCTGGTATGGAAAGATCCGGCGCTTGCCCAGGCCTTTGTTAATGATATCTACAATGGTTTAAGTAATGGTGGCTTTTCTGAGCAAATGCTGGCATCGGTATCAGATGAGGCACTGTTTACACACCCCACCCGTGGTATTGATCTGGTTAATAATGCAACCATAAATCCTTCTACATTAGGTTGGGTAGATGATACCTGGGGGTATAAACAAATGTATAATCGGATCAGAGCCTGTAATATCACTATTGAAAGAATTACTGGTGGAGATAACGGATTGAGTAGCCAAAGTTTAAAAGATCAGTTATTGGGTGAAGCTTACTTTTTGAGGGCTTATTTTTACCAACAACTATTACGTTATTATGGTTCTGTAGCCATTATTACAAAAACCTACGGTTTGAGTGATGATTTCAATGTTAAACGTAATACCTATGAAGAGTGTGTTAACTTCATTGTTAAGGATTGTGATGAAGCCAGTAAATTACTGACTGGAAAAACATTGGATAAGGGCCGTACAAATGCTTTAGCTGCTCTTGCGTTAAAATCCAGGGTATTAATCTATGCGGCAAGCGACCTTCATGACCGGGCAAAGATTACAGCAAAAATTAGTGGAATACCGGCCCAGAAATTAGATTTTCTATCCTATGCATCAGGTAATCAAACAGAGCGTTATCGTTTGGCACAAACAGCTGCCAAAGCAGTGTTGGATGCGGGTACAGGTTACAAACTAACACTTTCTGCACCGGCTACTGACGGACAGTTAAACTTTAAAAGTATTGCCATGGGTGGTGGTAGTAAGGCACCAGGTATTGATGCCTCTGCCGCTTCCGAGTTAATTTTTGGAAGGTATTTTATCACCTTGAGTAATAACAGGCATGCACAGCAGAATGGGCCTAACGGTTACCACAACTGGGCGGGCAATACCCCAATTGGTTTGTTGGTTGATGATTACGAAATGAGTGATGGAAGTAAATTTAGCTGGAACAATGCTGCACAAAAAGCAAACCCTTATCAAAATAGAGATCCACGCTTTTATGCCACAATCTTATATGATGGTGCTGGCTGGAAACCACGTGATAAAGCATCAGGTAATGTAGATCCGGCAAATCAGATTCAAACTGGCGTATACGATTTATTGAGTAATGGTAGTGTAACCGATTTTAAGGGTTTAGATACCAGAGCGAGTTCAATTGAAAACTGGAACGGTAGCTGGACGGGTTATTATTACCATAAATTTATTGATCCGGATCCAAACATTGTAGATGCATCTGCTCCTCAAACCATTCCATGGCCATTTTTCAGGTACACCGAAGCTGTATTTAATTATATTGAGGCTAGTATTGAACTTGGTGAACTAACCAATGCTACTACTTGGTTAAATAGAATCCGTTTTAGGGCTGGAATGCCTGCTGTAACCGCAACAAGTCAGGCAGATTTAAGAACGGCTTACCGTCATGAGCGCCGTATTGAAATGGCTTACGAGGAACAACGCTATCATGATACCCGCCGATGGTTAATTGCAGAAGAAACATTGGGTAGAAAAGTTACCTATATTAAAGTTACCGGCAAATTTAAGGCAGGTAAAACCATGTCTGCTCCTTACCATTATGATGCTACGGTATACGATTACGCTTATACTCCAATTACAGAAAATGCGCAGGAAAACCGCAGTTGGGACAATAAACTTTATTTCAGGCCATTTAGCCGCGATGAGGTAAATAAAAATAATTTACTTGAGCAAAATCCGGGATACTAGGAGTGTGATCTAAAATTTGACCCGATGGATGGTGTAATGCTATCCATCGGGTTTTTTGTTTGGGAAGGTGAAAAGGTTAGTGGTTTAGCGGATTAGGTATTTAGGCGGTAAGTTGGTGATTTGGTAAGAAGGCAAAATGGTTAGGAGTTTAGAGGGTTAGGCGTTTAGGTTTATAGGGGAGAGTTGTTAAGGTAGCGATCTGTATTAAATTAGTAATTAATACCGTTATTTGAATTTACATAATTAGAGATTTAATTGCCCGTCTCACTCATATTTACCTCACCTATTCTAAACTTATCCAACAACTCATCAGCTTTTCGCCTCACCAACTTACCAAATAATCCATCTTAAGTATTTATCTATTCCTATTATTAATTTTCAAAGCTTAATTTTGCAGATAAACTCTTTTAAGTGGCAAATTCAGATTCCAACTCCGTAATCGTTAAACAAGATCCATTCGCAGCGTTGCGGTATAAAGAATTTCGTTCCTTTTTAGGGATGAGGTTTTTCTTTACCCTTGCTTATCAAATGCAGGCGGTAGTGATCGGATATCATATTTATGATTTAACCCATGATCCGTTAAAGTTGGGGTTGGTTGGGTTATGCGAAGCCATACCGGCTATAGGAATAGCACTTTACGGTGGTTACATCGCAGATAAAAGTGAAAAGCGTGGCTTACTGATTAAAATATTCTCTGGCGTTTGGCTTGCATCGGTTTTAATGTTGATTATTACCAGCCAATACCTTCACCTTAAAGAGGATTTGATTGTGCTCGTGATGTATGGTCTTGTATTCTGCATTGGTATTGCACGAGGTTTTTTTGGCCCGGCAACATTTTCATTAATGGCGGAAATTGTACCTAAGAAATTGTACCCCAATTCAAGTACCTGGAGCAGTAGTACCTGGCAGTTAGCCACTATTATTGGTCCGTTAACAGGAGGTTTGGTTAATTGGTTATGGGGTATTACGGCTGCATATAGTGTAATTGTTATCCTGGTTTCTATCTCCTTAATTTGCATCTTCACATTAAAAAAACATCCTTCAAAATATATTCCAAAGGAAAATATTTTTCATAGTTTAAAAGAGGGAATCCAATTTGTGTTTAAAACCAAGATGATGGTTTGGGCGATGAGTCTTGATCTTTTCTCTGTGTTTTTTGGTGGTGCAGTAGCCCTGTTACCGATTTTTGCTAAAGATGTATTTCATTTAGGATCATTTGGTCTGGGGATGATGCGTGGTGCGGCATCTTCAGGGGCAGTAATTACCATGCTTCTGATGACCAGATTTTCGCCTATGGGAAAACCCTGGCGTAATTTGTTGATTGCTGTTACCGGATTTGGCCTCAGCATTATTTGTTACGGACTTTCAAGAAACTTCTACTTAACACTCTTTTTCTTGTTTTTAGAAGGCTCATTTGATAGCGTAAGCGTAATCATCCGTCAAACCATTATGCAGTTACTTACACCTGATGAGATGCGTGGAAGGGTTTCTGCGGTAAACAGTATGTTTATTGGTTCATCTAATGAAATTGGTGAATTTGAATCTGGTTTGTCAGCCAAGTTATTAACGCTGGTTCCTGCAGTTGTTTTTGGTGGCAGCATGACGATTGGAATCGCATTTATCACGTGGTTAAAAACGAAATCATTAACGAAGTTGAGTTTGCAGGATATTAATGAACAAACTGCAAATGCAGCTTAGTTTTTGAAAGACTGTATTATATCAAGACTTGTAATGTTGAGGGATAATTTATTTCATAAAAATCAATGTACGTTATGTTTTTATAATTAATTGACTTTTGGTTGTTTTGATAATCACGTCAATGGTAGTTACCTTAACTAATTCATGCCATATTTAATGAAATCCAATAATTATATTAGGGTATTTTGATCCATTTCCGTCATTGCGAGGTAAGAAGCAATCTTAATGCTATCGCTAGAGACAACTGATACCATGCTGAAGCACGAAGTATCTGCAAGCTATAAAATTTTGAACGATCAATTATCGAATGACATCATATCCGAGGTTTCTAAAATTTCAATTTTATTTTGTCCTGGCCGGACGGGCTCATTTTCTTTTGGCACCAAAAGAAACAAAAGTGCCGTCTCGCAATTTTTCTGTGGAAGTCAGTAGGTGGGCTTGATCAGTGCCATCCCGAAAAATTGACCATGCCGGTCTAAGAGCAGAACGAGGAAACAGTGGTTTGGCCTTGTAGGGAGACTAAGGCAATTGCTATGACTTCTCGCTATGTTGAGGGATAATTTATTTCAGCAGTTACGTCAATGATAGCTTGTCGAAACACTATTAAAGACGTTTTTCATAAGTCCTTCAACAGGCTCGGTATAACATTTCAAATTAATAATACAGCCTCTTGAAATCAATCGCAAAAAAAAATTAAAACTTTCTGTTCTTGCCCCAAACTAAGTAAGCGATTGATCCTATGAAAGGAGCGAACAGGATGATAATAAACCAAAGTACTTTAACAGGAAAAAGCATATTGGTATTTCTTGATAAGTGATATAAGGTTATGATTATAAATGCCAACCACAGTATTGCGGCAATAATAATAATGATTGCAATCTGATTGCTTTCTATTTGTGCTAATAACATGTAATGAAGATTTATTAAACTTCAACAATCCTTTCGCCAATTTGTTGGCGCCACATGGCCTGGTATAAACCGTTTTGTGCAATTAGTTCTTCATGTTTGCCTTGTTCAATGATATGGCCTTTCTCTAAAACGTAAATCACATCAGCATGTTTAATGGTTGATAACCGGTGGGCAATTAGAATGGTAATGTGATCTGTTAAAATTGAAACTGAACGAATCGTTTTAGTAATTTCTTCTTCTGTAATAGAATCCAATGAAGAGGTGGCTTCATCAAATACCAAAATATCAGGTTGGCGTAATAATGCTCTGGCGATTGATAAACGTTGCTTTTCACCACCGGAAACCTTCACTCCACCTTCACCAATTAATGAATCCAATCCTTTATCTGCCCTGGCCAGTAAAGTTTGGCAAGCCGCCTGATTTAACACCTTAAAGCATTCTTCATCAGTTGCCGTTGGGTTAACAAAAAGTAAATTCTCTCTGATTGTACCTGAAAAAAGTTGAGTGTCTTGTGTTACAAAACCAATTTTTTCTCGCAGGGCATCTAAATCAATGTTATTGCTTGGTGTGCCATTATATAAAATTTCGCCATCTTTTGGCTGATAGAGGCCTACCAACAATTTAACTAAAGTTGTTTTGCCAGAACCTGATGGCCCAACAAAAGCAATGGTTTGTCCGTTAAAAGTTTTGAATGAAATATTTTCTAAAGCATTTCTGTTAGCCGTTTGATGTTTGAAACCAACATTACTGAAGGTTAAATCTTTAATCTTATGGATAGAAATGGGATTATCAGGTTTTTTATCAATAGGTGTACTTAAAATATTTTTGAAATTTCCTAAAGAAACTTCAGCTTCACGCCAGGCTAAAATTACATTTCCCAATTCCTGCAATGGCCCGAAGAGGAAGAAAGAGTAAAATAAGAAAGTTAAATATTGTCCGGCAGTAATGGCGTTATCGAAGATAAGTAATAATAAAACCAAAATCATGGTGCTTCTTACTAAGTTTACTGTGGTACCTTGTACGAAACTCATGCTCCGCACATATTTTACTTTCTTAAGTTCCAGTCCTAAAATTTTGTACGTGGTTTTGTTTAATCTTTCAATTTCCTGATCGGCCAAGCCTAAACTTTTTACCAGCTCGATGTTTCTCAAAGATTCTGTAGTAGAACCTGCAAGCGCTGTGGTTTCGCCAACAATAGAGCGTTGAATGGTTTTAATTTTCCGACTTAAATACCAGCTTACAAAACTAATAATTGGAATGGCTGTAAAATAAACCAAAGTAACCTTATAACTGATGGAAACGGAATAAACGATTACAAAGATCATCCCGATTAAGCTTACAAATAAGATACTGATGAAAGATGTGATAAACTTTTCAGAATCTAAGCGGACTTTCTGTAAAATCCCCAGTGTTTCACCACTTCGCTGATCTTCAAAAACCTGGTAAGGCAGTTTCAAAGAATGCTGCAAACCATCGGCATACATTTTTGCGCCAACTTTTTGTACGATTACACTGGTAAAGTAATCCTGAAAGTTTTTGGCAATACGCGAAACCATAGCTGCCCCAATGGCTAAACCAATTAAGCCCAGTGAGCCCCAAAGGTATTGGGCATAGGTTAATTTATCTTTTTGGTTGATGAAGCGATCTAAAATTCTTCCGGTGATATATGGATCTAAAAGTGAAAAGCCAATATTGAAACCCGCCAGCAATAAAGCCAAAGTCACAATCCACTTGTGGTTTTTCAGGTAGTCTAATAATAATCCCATTAAAGTTTTGTTGTTTATTGTACAAACATAAAAAAAGGGAACGGATTAAAATCCATTCCCTTTTTTTATGACTTTTTAGAAAGATACAGGGTATCTTTCAATAACTAAAATCCGTATCTCAAACCGATTTGTGCTTGCCAAGGGTTACCTGATGGCGTTACAATACCAGTGTTGTTTACGCGGTAATTGTAATTAGAAGTTGCAGCGTCAAAGCCGGTAACAGCATATAATGCCTGCGTACCTAGAGTTTCTGTAATACCCCAGGTTTTCTTAAATAAATTGGCTACGTTAAACAAATCGCCAGAAATTTCAATGCTTTGTTTTTTACCGCGTCCGAATTTAATCTGATAAGCTAATCTTAAATCAATTGTGCCATAGAAACCATTTATACCGCCATTACGCTCAGCAAATGTACCTTCGTACTTAGTGATATAATCTTTCAAACTTTGGCTTGCAGCACCATTATCTAATAAGGTTTGTAAACCTGTTCTAAGTGCCGCAGGTACATTTGTATTTGATCTGTTAAAGATGTAAGCCAAATCGTTTGTTGCTACGAAATCACCATTGGTATTTCCACCAGATAGTAAACTATATCTTGTGCCGCCAATGCCCGAATAGCGAATACCGGCTTTAATTCCATAAAATGATGGTAAGGTTCCATAAACTACCACTTTGTTTCTAAATTGACCATTTGAATAAGTCATGTTGTTCAAATTTCTCGGATCATCTATAACTGGTAATGATAATGTAGCTGAGTTGGCCACATTACCATTGTATGATGTGTTATCTTTTGTATCATTCCAGGTAAAACTGGCCGAAATCTCTCCGTCTTTAAAGTATCTCCAGGTTCCATCTACAACAACCGCAAATTGATTTACCTTCCCTTTACTGTTCATTTCCAATACTCTACCAAACTGATTAGTTAAACGACCTCTTTTCCAATCGGTAGTTCCATTACCAGTGATGATACTGTTTGCAGGTACATAAACTCCCCTGTTTCCTTCATTTGATAATCTGAAAAAAGGATCGGCAACCATATTTCTGTCTACATACATATAATTATTCCGTGCCAATGTTGCATAACCCGTAATACCAACTCTTATTCTATCATTTATTAATTTGTTATAAGATAAGTTTGCTTTATATACTACTGGTATTTTAGCATCGTCAGCATAAGTATTAATAGTAGGGATTTGTTGTGCTGGTAGCGTTGGTGCTGAAGCAGTTCCGTTTCTGTAGCCAATAAAGTTAGGAGTAGGCACTCCTGTACCTGTAACATCAACAGTTGCAAAATGTTTACCATCAAATGTTAAGTTATTAATGGTTACATAATTGTTTACATCTGAGCCAAAAATTCCGGCGCCTAGACGAACGTAATCGGTATGGTTTTCGTTCACATCCCAATTAAACTGGATACGTGGTTGAATCAAAAATTGCTTTAATTTGTGATCTGTTCTTACACCGATGGCATCAAATAATTGCTGATTTAATGGTGACGTTGGGTACTTGCTATAATCCAAGCGTAAACCACCCGTAAAATCTAAACCTTTACCCAGTTTAGTTTGCATTTGGCCATAAATTGCAGTATTCCATAACTTGCCAACAACAGTTGGATCAGCAACTAAAGGAACTTCTCTATAATAACTGATTGGTATTAAATTATCGAAATTTTGTAGAGCAGTTGGATCGTTTGTTCCTGTACCTGATCTGTTAAAAGTAAAACGACCATTTACTTCACTGCCATACAATGATTTTGCATGGGTGTACATGATATCTACACCAAAAGTGTATTTAATTTTATCTGTGTTATAGTAAAAATTATCTACCAATTGCAACACATTATTGGTAAAACCTTCTTGTCCGAAGCGGTGTCCACCAATTTGAACAGCTGTTAATAAACTGCCAGTTGGGGTAGTAGATTGTAAGTTAGAAACAACCGCTCTTGGGATGGCAAAACCTAATTCGTCATTTTGCGTACTGGCTTGGTAGGTGTACAAATGCTGCAACTTTAATTCATTGGTAACTTTGCTGCTGATGGTAGAACGTAACGTAGCCAATAAGCTATTATCCACGTTTTTATCATTTCCATAACTTTCATAAAAGTTGATGGCCGTATTGTCAGCTAATCCCAATGGGTTTCTATCGTTGGTATAATTATCCCTAACCGTTAATAAATTTTTATCATCAATTTGCCAATCTAAACGAAGGAAACCGGCATCAGTTCCTCTTTTTTTATCAAAAGAACCATACTGAGGCGTATTGGCTACACCATATTTGTTTCTGGCAACAGCTAAAAAATTATTTAATGTGGTGTTCGTAATGTTGAAACGGGCTACATCCGCATCCGAGTTAATATCAGCAATAATTAATGGGCGAGAATCTCTCTGATGATCCCAAGCGGCAAAGTAATGTAATTTATCTTTTATGATTGGACCACCTAAGCTAAAACCATATTGGTAAGTAGAGAAATCGTTAACTCTTTTATTCCCTCTGATGTCATATTTGCTTGCCAAGAAATCAGCCCGGTTATAAGCAAATGCACTACCTGTAATTTCGTTCGTTCCTGATTTTGTTACCGCACTGATGGTACCACCACCTGAACGACCTAAACTTACGTCGTATTGGTTAGTTACCACTTTAAACTCTCGTACACTTTCTATCGAGATGGAATATGGCGCACCACTACGGCTGGTTGTACTGCCCGCTGATGTAGGGTTTTTTGCCGTCATACCATCAATAGTAAAGTTAGTGGAAGAGCCTAACTGACCGGAGATTCCACCTGGACCAGATAATGGAGATAAATCTGTTAAGCTGGAGAAATTACGTCCGTTTACTGGTAGTAAGTTCATTGTTTTTGATGAAATCTCTGTAGATGCCCCAAATTGCTGCACTTTATTTCTTAATGAAGACCCGTTAACTTCTACTCCACCTAAGTTTTGGGAAGTTTCTTGCATGTTAATGGCTACTGATACTGCATCGCCCTGGTTAAGCATAAAGCCTGTTCTATTTTGTTCAGAATAGCCAATGTAAGCTGCCTTAACGGTATAAGGACCACCTAAAGGCAATTCTTTAAAAGTGTATTCTCCTTGAGCATTAGTAGATGTTCTGGTGGTAAAACCAGTTGAGTTGTTTTTAATCTGTACGGAAACACCTGGAATGGGTTTCTTTAGATCATCCGTTACAATTCCTGAAATTGATGCTTGTGTGGTTTGTGCCATGGCCGAATTGGTGGCATAGCATAAAAACAGCATCACTGCAATAAGTAAATTTTTCATCATGATTAGTTCTGATTTTTTATGATGCAAAGGTGTTATTGTAGTGTTAAGCCGATTTAGGTTTTATGTTATGAAATGGTTTAGAAATTGTTCAATTTTTGAATAGATGTTAAATTAAAGATTTCTGATTGATTAATATTTTAGTTGAGGTTTACGGATATGTAGGAGGATATTTCGGTGGGTGTATCAAGAATGGGTGGTTGGATATTTCGGTTGGTGAGACACCAACCGATAGGGGAAGCAACATAAGCTATGCAGTAAGCCGTATCATACAGTAATAAAGTAGGTTTTATCGGCTGGTGAGACTCCAACGGATAGGTAAATGACTTAACATAATACAAGGCTTTGTCCCGCAGATCAGAGCAAATTTCGCAGATTTTGCTACTTGCTTCTGCGAAAATCTCCTGAGTCTGCGGGATGAATATTTCAGGAATAGTTATTATCTTTTTAAAACTAAAAGCAGCCAATAAACTAATATTGGCTGCTTTGTTAGCAATGTCGTCATGCTGAATTTATTTCAGCATCTTTTTGTTGCGACTTATATAAGATGTTTTTGTTAATAAGGCCCTGAAATAAATTCAGGGTGACGATCGTTCATGACCAGTGTGCAAAAATTAGGAAGAGATTTATTTATTCTTCAATATTTCAACTTTCTCATGTTCACTTGCTAACAATCTTCTCTCTATCGGTTGGTGTCCCACTAACCGAAACCTAATCAATCATACAACACCCAGTCTCAATTAATCTCTAAAATGAGTAAGTATTTTAAAATTATCAATCCCGGTTTCATAAAAACTAGCACTACTCCAAATATAATCTTCTACTGATTCGCATAGATTCCATTTCTCCTTAGTTGGATTTTCATGTATATAATCTAATTTCTGAATTAATATACCTTCAGAACTTAAGGGGATAGCCAAAGGGTCTCGTTTCCAAAACTGATAGCTACGATCTTCTTTTATTGATCTATATTTCTCAAGTAAATTTGGTGAATGAGTTATTAAATGTTTTCTAAATTGATGGGCGGTAAATTTTGTGAAACTTGCCGCAGGACTTTCTTTCCCATTTAGCTTTAACATATTCCAGATGAGATGAATATGATTAGGCATAATAACATAGCCATAAATCTCTATTAATTTCTGTTGAGTTAGATACTGAAGAGAATTAATAACAATCATCTTAAAATGATCATCTGCCAATAAGTGATCAAAATGGCATATAGTGTCTGTGTAGAAATATGGATAATTATAATCCATTTGTCCCTGTCTTTTGTGAAATATACTCATAATATTTTTTTAGGTTGCAGGGACGATAAAAGCAATATAGGATTTTTCAGGTTAATATTTTGGTTGGTGAGACACCAACCAATAGGGAAAAAATGTCGTCATGCTGAATTTATTTCAGCATCTTTTTGTTGCGACTTATATAAGATGTTTTTAATAAGGCCCTGAAATAAATTCAGGGTGACGATCGTTTATGACCAGTGTGCAAAAGTCAACATGGATTAAATGCACATTACTTCATCTCAGCAGTATACCTTATCGCTAAACTTCTAATATTTCGGTTGGTGAGACACCAACCGATAGGAATGATACGGGTATGGGGAACTCTTCCTCCCAGTCAACAGGAGCATCTCTTTAATATTTCGGTTGGCGAGACACCAACCGAAAGGGAAAAGTTTAATCTATTGGTTGGTGTCTCACCAACCAAAACAAAATGACTTAACAAAATGCAAGGCTTTGTCCCGCAGATCAAACCAAATTTCGCAGATTTTGCTACTTGCTTCTGCGGAAATTTCCTGAATCTGCGGGATAAATACCTCAGCAATAGTTATGCTCTTTTTAAAACAAAAAGCAGCCAATAAACTAATATTGGCTGCTTTTTCGCAATGTTGTCATGTTGAATTTATTTCAGCATCTTTTTGTTGCGACTTATACAAGTAGTTTTTGTTTGTTAATAGGCCCAAAAATAAATTCAGGGTGACTACCGTTCATGAACAGTGTAAAAAAAGTTTTCATTAACTAAAGGCATATTACTTTTTCTCAGCAGCATATTTATCGCTAAACTTCTTATCCAGTTGCTTGTGCAAATTATCTAGATTAATATCTCTGCCCTGAATAAAAGCTTGCTCTACTTTGTTTGTTCTCATATCCAAAGCATCGCCAGCAGAAATAAAGAAAGTAGCATCTTTTCCTGTTTCGATACTTCCAGTAGTTTTATCAACCCCCATTACCTTTGCGGCGTTTAAGGTAATGGTAGATAATGCCTTTTCTTTATCCAGTCCCCAGGCGGTAACCGTACCAGCCATGAAAGGCAGGTTGCGTTGTTGCCAGTAACCATCGATGCTTAAAGCTACATTTAAACCTGCGTTAGCCAAAATGGCTGCATTTTTATATGGCATGTTTACATCATCATCATTGTTGTTTGGTAGGGCATGCGGTTGTTTAACCACTAAACTGATGTTATTCTCTTTTAAGAAATCGATAATCAGATAGGCTTCATCAGCACCTGTGATTACGGGTGTAATGCCGTATTTCTTGGCAAAGTTTACTGCCGCTACAATATCCTTCTGACTATCAGCCGTGATAAATAATTTTTCCTCACCAGAAAAAACCCTTCTCATGGCTTCGAAACGAGTATTAATTACTTCAGGCTTACCCATGTCTGCATAAGCCTTTGCTTCAGCGAAGAAAGAATTTAACTGATTAATGGAATTTGCCGTTCTTTCTGCCAGTGCTTCAGGCGACATTTGCGGTCTGCCGAAGCCACCAAAACCACCTCTAAAACGTGGCGTAACTGGCCAGGTCATGTGCATGGCATCATCTTTTCTCAGGGCTGCATCCTCCCAGTTCCAGGCATCTAATTGTACTACGGATGAACTTCCAGAAATGATTCCGCCTTGCGGAGTGGGTTGCGCCATTAAAACACCATTGCTCCTTAAAGTTGCAGGCACTTTAGAATCGGTATTGTATGCCACAATAGCGCGGATGTGTGAATTGAAATCTCCTATTTCCTGAAAATCAAGGGTTGCTTTCACAGCTTCAATTTCTGTTAATCCTAAATTGGTGGTAGCAGCTATAAAACCGGGATATATATGTTTTCCAGTGGCAGAAATCTTAGTGACATCACCTTGTGGTATTTGCCCGTTGGCTGCAACAGAAACAATTTTTCCGTTACTAAAAATAATGGTTCCATTTTCGATGACGGTTCCATTGCCAACATGTACAGTTGCACCTGAAATAGTAATGGTTTTGCTTTGTTTTTTAGCTGGCGAAATGTTTGCCTGCGCAAAACACATCAGGCTTGTAGCCGAAAAAGTCAGACTTAATAAATAGGTTTTCATATTAGTGTGCATGTTCGTTCTCGGTTAGTTCTGCTGAATAATTTTCTAATGTTTCGCAATTGTATAAGCGTGGGGCATCACCTGTAGGGCGTTGCATTTTTCCGCCTTTACTTTTACTTTCCAGCATTTTCTGGATTAAACGTGCTTTTTCAGACTGTTGAGATTTAATGATCTGTGCATCTTTTTCAATGTCCCAGTAAGCAATCCCATCTACAAAGGTTTTTTCTGCTTTGGCATAAATAGAAAGTGGATTAGCCGTCCAGATCACCACATCTGCATCTTTGCCTACCTTTAAGCTGCCTACTTGATCATCAATATGAAGCATTTTTGCCGGGTTCAAGGTCACAAATTTCAAAGCATCTTCTTCCGGAACGTTACCGTATAAAACTGATTTTCCGGCTTCCTGATTTAAGTGACGTGCCATCTCTGCATCATCAGAGTTGAAAGCCGTGGTTACACCAACATTGTGCATAATTTTTCCATTGTAAGGAATAGCTTCTGCAACCTCATTTTTATAAGCCCACCAATCTGAGAAAGTAGAGCCTGCAATACCATGTGCCTTCATTTTGTCGGCCACTTTGTAACCTTCCAAAATATGCGTAAACGTGTTGATTTTGAATCCTAAACTATCGGCAACATGAATTAACATATTAATTTCGCTTTGTACGTAAGAGTGACAGGTAATAAAACGTTTGTTGTTCAATATTTCTACAATCGCATCCAATTCCAAATCTCTGCGAACGCTATTGCCTTTAACCGACATTGCTTTTGCGTACTCTTTAGCTCGGGTAAATTCATCAACGAAAGTTTGTTCTACACCCATCCGCGTAACCGGGAAACGGGCACCTGTACCGAAGTTACTTTGCTTTACGTTTTCACCCAAAGCGAACTTGATGAAGCCATCAGCACCGGCAAATTTTAATTCTTCAGGTGATTTACCCCAGCGAAGTTTAATTAATTGTGATTGACCACCAATCGGGTTTGCCGAGCCATGTAAAATATGTGAAGTGGTTACACCACCAGCCAGCTGGCGATAAATATTTACATCTTCAGAGTTGATGATGTCGGCAATGCGAACTTCTGCAGATACCGATTGGGCGCCTTCATTAATCCCGCCACTGCCAGCAATGTGTGAGTGTTCATCAATAATGCCCGCCGTGATGTGTTTGCCTGTGGCATCGATTACTTTTGCACCACCAGCAGAAAGATTTTTACCTACTGCCTTGATTTTTCCGTTTTCTAAAAGTACATCGGCATTTTGAAGAATACCGTCTTTTTCATTGGTCCAAACGGTACCATTCTTAATTAAAACAGTTTCTTGTTTAGGCAATGCTGTAGCACCAAAGGCTCCAAAAGGATAAATTACCGAACCGACAGCAAGGCTTGGTTTAGGCTCATCTTTCTTTGGCATCTCTTTGCCCGCCTCTTTATAAGTAGCCGTAAATTTCCCTGTTGATCCATCAGCCAATGCAGATTCACCTTTAATAGTAATTGGATTTGCAGAAGTAATGTATCCACTTAAACGAACATCGCCTTTAGGATTTTTCTTTAAATTGAAATTGATGCTGACCCAATCGCCATTTCTAGTGAAAGTGGCTGTAGTTTTAACACTGTCTGTACCAATTCTCTCTATGGCTGCGGTTGATCCACCGCCAGTTCCGGTTATTTTTAAGGTTAAGGCACCCACGCCATCAACATTCAGATTATAAGTTCCACGAACATCACTTACATCCATTTTATTCACAATAAAACGTTTGCCCTGTACCCAGTTTTCAAATATGATGTTTCCGTTTTTGAAAAGGTTATCTGATGAGATTAAAAAGTTGGCCACTTTGCCTTTTTCTAATGAGCCAACTTTATCGTTGATGCCTAAAAGTTCGGCAGGAACAGTGGTTACCGCTAGTAGCGCTTGTTTTTCAGTTAAGCCATTTTCTATCGCTGTGCGGATATTCGCCCAGAAATCACGGCTGTTTTCTAATCCAAATGCGGTTAAGGCAAATTTAACGCCCGCTTTTTCTAAAGCTGCCGGGTTAGTAGGTGCCAGTTCCCAGCCTTTCATTTGAGATAAAGTTAAATTTCTGGCTTCAGCAGGATCTTCCACATCATAAGCTTTAGGGAAAGCCAGTGGGATAATTAAACTTGCACCTGTTGCTTTTACCTCATTAATGCGTTGATATTCGTCTCCTCCGGATTTAATGATGTACTTTTTGCCAAATTCTTTTCCAATTTTATCTGCTCTTAGTACGTTTGCCCAACCATCTACCTCAAATAATTGTGGAAGGGTTTGCTGTTTAGCGAACTCATCTAAAGAAATGTTGTATTCTTCTTTTTGCTTGCTGTACCACTGCGAATCATAATAGGTTTGGCGCAGTAATGCAATTGAACCCATTAAAGAAGTTGGGTAATCATTTGATGATGTTCCTTTATTGAAAGAATAATTTGCTGCGGTTTGATCTTTTAAAATTAAGCTGTTGTCTGCATCTTCATTTAAGGTTACGGCTGCAGAAACACCTCTGGCAATCCCATCACGGTTGATGACGTTAACACTGCCGAAGCCTACTTTGCGTAATTCATCAGCCTTTTTGCTGTCAGCAGAAAAAACATTCTTAACATAAGTTTCAGGCCTGATGGCTTCATTCCATCCATAAGCCCCTTTTTTAGTCGAAACAAATATAGATTGTCGCTGTCCGCCGAAACCGCGAGCCTGGGCAGGTGCTTCTGTAATGCCATAGCTTGAAAAGGCATCAATTAATGAAGGATAAATAAATTTTCCTTTCAAATCTACAATCACGTATCCTTTTGGCACTGATAATCCGGCGCCTACAGCCTGAATGGTTTGGCCTTTAATTAAAAGTGTAGCATTTGTTAAAGTTTGGTTGGCATTAACTACGATTGTTGCGTTGGTAAAGGCAAACATTCCAGGCCTGGTATCGTATGAACCATTTACGGGAAAGGAGGTTTGCTGTGCAAATACGAATGTAGTAGAAAATACCAGCCCAATGGCGAGTAAAATTTTCTTCATAATAGTTTAGTTGGTTTATTTTGTTTAAAACTAATATAAATAAGCGTTGATTATGTTCAATAACCTATTTTTTACAATTAATGTCTATTTTTGAAGAAACATATTTGAATTAAAATGTATAGTATCTTAAAATCTGCGCACTCCGGATGGCGCTACATCGTATTAATTTTATTATTGGTGGCTGTTATCAATGCATTATCTGGCTGGTTAGGTAAAAAAACGTATACTGAAGGTAATCGTAAGTTGAATGTATTTACACTCATTAGTGCACACATCCAATTTTTATTAGGGTTAGTACTATTCTTTTTAAGTCCCTTAACTAAATTGCCAATGAGTGATACTATTGGTAGATATTTCAAAGCAGAGCACACTTCTATGATGCTTATTGCTATTATTTTAATTACAGTAGGTAATGCTAAATCAAAAAAAGTGACTGATGCTGTTGCAAAACACCGCACCATTGCTATTTTCTTTGGCCTGGCATTGGTTATTATTATCGTATCAATCTTAATGATGACTAAAAGTGTTCCGGGCAGATCATTTTTCGGGGTTTCTTAGTTGGTTTTAACCGCAAAGAGAGCAAGGTTTTCGCAAAGTGGCGCAAAGGTTTTTTACCACCGAGCGCACAAAGATTTTTACAGAGAACATAGAGGCGAAGTAAAAAACTTGGTGTAAGCTAAGCCTTTACTTCGTGATCTCTGTGGTTAAACATTTTAAACTTGGTGTTCCTTGTGGTTAAATGTTATCATGCTTAATGATCTTGGTGAACTTCATTGTTAAATCTATTTTTAATTTATTTTCATAAAAATTTCCATTTTTCAAAATTCTTTATATTTTTGCTCCTCATGATCAGCAATATACATACATGGCTTTGGCAAAGTAATTCGAAAACGGATTGCGCTGGCTGCGTATGAGAAAAATATAGTTTATCAACCTAAACCTTAAAAGAACCATTAAAGCCCGGCGTAGAACCACACGCCGGGCTTTTACTTTTTAAAAAAAATATAAAGAGGAGATTGCTTCCTTGTATTTCCTCACAATGAAAAAAGAACATGTATAAAATTAATACCACTTATAAAAAAATGCTTGCTGATACCACAACGCCTGTGAGCATTTATTTGCGCTTACGCGATGTATATCCGAATAGTATATTACTAGAAAGTTCTGATTATCATAGTCGGGAGAACTCAATGAGTTTTGTTTGTGCAGATCCAGTGGCCGGAATCATTTTGAAAGGATCAAGGTTAGAAACTTATTTTCCTGATGGATCTGTTGAAATAAAGGAAAGTAAAAACCTCATCGAGGAAATAGCCGATTTTAAGGATAAATTTAAAGAAACAGATTTGCCTGAGATTAAATTTATTTCAAGTGGTTTATTCGGTTATTTTACGTGGAATGCGGTGCAGCATTTTGAAGATATTAAATTCGTTTCTGAAACTCCGGAGAGAGAAGAGATTCCGGAAATGCAGTATCATTTGTATCGCTATCTAATTGCAATTGATCATTTTAAAAATGAAATTACACTCTTCAAAAATACTTTTGAAGGGGAGGAGGAGAGCGGTCTTGAAAAAATGGAATACCTCATCCAAAATAAAAATTACCCTGAATATAAGTTTCAGATCAGAGGTGAAGAATCATCTAACTTAACTGATGAGGGCTTTATGAGTTTAGTTGAAAAACTTCAAAAGCATATTTTTCGGGGGGATGTATTTCAAATTGTTCCTTCCCGTGCATTTAAGCAAGCTTTCTCTGGAGATGAATTTAATGTTTACCGCTGCCTGCGTTCCATCAATCCATCGCCTTATTTATTTTATTTTGATTATGGCAATTTCAAGCTTTTTGGCTCATCACCTGAAGCACAAATTACCATCAAAAACAATGCTGCAAATATTTTTCCAATTGCCGGTACCTTTAAACGGAGTGGAAACGATATTGAAGATGCGGAACAAGCGAGAAAATTAGAGCAGGATCCAAAAGAAAGTGCAGAACATGTGATGCTGGTTGATTTAGCTCGGAACGATTTGAGCAGGCATTGTAACCGGGTAGAGGTAAAATCATTTAAGGAAGTTCAATATTATTCACATTTAATTCACTTGGTGAGTAAGGTAACCGGGCAATTGCAGGAAAATGTGAGTGCATTTAAGGTTGTTGCAGATACGTATCCGGCCGGAACATTAAGTGGTGCCCCAAAATACAAGGCCATGCAACTCATTGATGAAAATGAGAAATTAGGACGGAATTTTTATGCTGGTGCCATTGGGTTTATGGGTTTTAAAGAAGATTTTAACCATGCCATTATGATCAGAACTTTTATGAGCAAAAACAATGAACTACATTACCGCGCAGGTGCTGGCATTGTAGCTGATTCTGTTCCTGAAATGGAAATGCAGGAAGTGAATAATAAAATTGCAGCATTGCGTAAAGCGGTGCAGATGGCAGAGGGGATTTAACTGAAGGAGAAAATGATAAGTTCACCAGAAAGCTGTAAAAACATAGATGAGATCCGATCTGTAATTGATGCTATCGATTTACAGGTTATTCAATTGATTGGAAAAAGATTTAAATATGTAAAGGCTGCTTCTAAATTTAAATTAAACGAAGAGGCTGTTAAAGCTCCTGAAAGATTTAAAAATATGCTTTTAAAAAGACGGGATTGGGCAAGGATAGAAGGTTTGAATCCTGATGTTATAGAAAAAGTATACAGAGATCTGGTAAACTATTTTATCAGTGAGGAAATAAAAAATTGGAATACCGAAAATGGAAACAAATAATAAAGTTCTGGTAATTGATAACTACGATAGTTTCACTTACAATCTGGTTCACTTAATTAACGAAGTTGGTTATGAAGCCGAAGTTTGGAGAAACGATAAATTCGATTTAGCAGATGTAGATAAATATAATAAAATTTTACTTTCACCAGGTCCGGGAATCCCAGAAGAGGCGGGTTTATTACTCGATGTAATTAAAACCTATGCACCTACGAAAAGTATTTTTGGCGTCTGTTTAGGGCAGCAGGCTATAGCTGAGGCCTTTGGTGGTACACTGTTAAACTTGGGCAGACCAATGCATGGTATAGCAACACCTGTAACGGTTGTAGATGGTGATGAACCTTTATTTTGGGAATGTCCGCAAACGATTAATGTTGGCCGCTACCACAGTTGGGTGGTAAACAAAGAAAACTTTCCGTCGTGTTTAAAAATTACGGCGAGAGACCATAAAAGTGAAATAATGGCGTTAAGACATGAAACACTAGATGTTCGTGGGGTGCAGTTTCATCCGGAAAGTGTGTTAACTGAACATGGCAAACAAATGCTGGAGAATTGGTTAACTTCTTAAACATATCTTCATTGTGAAGCACGAAGCAATGACAACGAATAGATAATCATGAATATTTTAGATAAAATCGTATTAAGAAAAAAAGAAGAGGTTGCTGATGCAAAGCAATTGATTTCTATACAGGATTTGGAGAAAGCGGATCACTTTAAAAGAACGCCTTATTCTTTTAAAGATTTTTTGCTGGCTGAAGATCGAACAGGTATTATTTCAGAATTTAAGCGTCGCTCACCATCCAAAGGTTTAATTAATGGTACCGCTGATGTGGCCGAGGTAACAAAGGCCTACAATGAAGCTGGAGCTTCTGCACTTTCTGTGCTAACTGATGTAGATTTCTTCGGAGGTAAAACCGATGATATTTTAGCGGCCAGGGCTGCGAATAATATCCCCATCTTACGAAAGGATTTTATGATTGATGAATATCAGATTTTGGAAGCCAAAGCCTGGGGCGCAGATATCATACTTTTAATTGCTGCCATTTTAACCCCAAAACAAATTAATGATTTCGGCAAATTTGCACATGATCTGGGTTTAAACGTGTTATTGGAAGTGCATAATCTTGAAGAATTGGAAAGAAGTATTTCTCCTAATCTGGATGCCATTGGTGTAAATAACCGCAACCTGGCAGATTTTACTGTTAATATTCAAACTTCTTTTAATTTGGTGAATGAAATTCCTTCGGAGTTTTTGAAAATTTCTGAAAGTGCTATCAGCGATCCAAAAATAATTAAAGACTTAAAGAACGCTGGCTTTAACGGCTTTTTAATTGGTGAAAACTTTATGAAAACGAATGATCCGGGAGCAGCAATAAAGGATTTTGTAGCGCAAATTTAAAAATCTTCATCGGATGAATACTAGTAAGTGCGCTATATTCATCCGATGAAGATGACGCAAACAATCGCTAAAGCTTGTTGTTAATTTAGAGAACCTCGGTTCAAATTAACCAACAAATTTTTATGCAATATCTTGACTATATTTTCGGTTACCCTATTCCTGTTTTTGTTAAGAATTTAATTGTTGGTATTGTTGCCATATTATTGGGCATACTCATCAAATTCATTATTCACAAAATCTTTATTTTACTTTCACGCTGGTGGGATTCTATTATTATAAAATCGACAATTAAGCATCTGCGTAATCCCATCGCTGTTTTTATACCGCTGTTGTGCCTTAATTCTTCGCTGGATTTAATGATAATGCCCACTTCGCTACGGATACATATAGATAAAACCTTAGAAATAGCATTAACGGCAACCTTTGCGCTCATACTGATCAGGTTGATTAATGTACTTGAAGACTTTTTGTTTTTAAAATACGATCTTAACAAGGAGAATAATTTAAAGGAAAGAAAGATTCGTACGCAATTACAATTTATCAGGAAATTTATTGTTTCGCTAATCATTATCGTCACCGCTGCTATTATTTTATTGAGTTTTGAAAGTATGCGTAAAATAGGTGCAGGCTTACTTACCGGGGTGGGTATTGGTGGAATTATTATTGGTTTTGCTGCTCAGAAGTCACTGGGAAATTTGCTGGCAGGTTTCCAGATTGCCTTTACTCAACCCATACGCATTGATGATGTGTTAATTGTAGAAGGCGAATGGGGGAGAGTAGAAGAAATCACACTCACTTATGTTGTGGTGAGTATCTGGGATCAGCGAAGGTTGATTTTACCCATTACCTATTTTATAGAAAAACCTTTTCAAAACTGGACCCGTGTATCAGCAGATTTGCTTGGAACGGTTTTTCTATATATGGATTATACCATTCCAATTGAACCACTACGGCAAGAACTGACCAGGCTTTTAACCAGCAATCCGCTGTGGGATAAAAGGGTAAATGTGGTGCAGGTAACGGATACCAATAAAGATGGTTCCATCGAAATCAGGTTTTTAATGAGTGCATCAAATTCCTCAAGGGCTTTCGATTTGCGCTGTAACGTAAGGGAAGCGATGATTACTTTCATTCAAAATAATTACCCGGAAAGCCTTCCGAAAACAAGGTTGGAGTACAAAGATAAATTTGCAGGTTTGTAATTTTACCATCTAAGACACCTTTGGATAACGAAGATGTCTTAGGTAGTAAAAATTATTTGAACATGCTTTTCAGTTTATCTGGTTGCTTACTTATATCTCCATTTTACTTTAGAAATATTTGACAGCTTTTAATTTATACCTAAGAAACCTTTGCGTTAACTTAGGTGGTAAAAAATTATTTAAACATTCCTTTCAATTTTGCTAATTTTTCCTGCAAATCACCATCAGCATCTTTTTTTTCTTGCTTTGGTTTGAAAGTTGATTTTCCTGCCTGAGGCTTAAAATCTTGTTTTGGCTTTTGCTCTTTAGACTTCGGACTCCTGACTTCAGACTTTTGACCAACCTCAGTTTTCATCGATAAGGAAATGCGTTTGCGGGCTGTATCAACCTCCATTACAGTTACTTCTACTTTTTGATGAACTTTAACAATATCATTTGGATTAGCCACAAAACGATTCGCTAATTGACTGGTATGCACCAAGCCATCCTGGTGGACGCCAATATCTACAAATGCGCCGAAATTAGTAATGTTGGTTACAATTCCCGGTAACTTCATGCCCACTCTTAAATCGGCAATTTCATTTACCCCTTCAGTAAAGCTGAAAGCCTCAAACTGCTCTCTTGGGTCGCGACCTGGTTTAGCCAATTCCTTTAAGATATCATTCAAGGTGGGTAAACCGATTTCATCCGTAACATATTGTTGTGGCTTAATCTGCTTTTGCAATTGCGGATCTTTCATTAATGCCGAAACCGAAGTACCTAAATCTTTAGCCATTTGATCTACAACCGCATAACGTTCAGGGTGAACACCACTAGTATCTAAAACATTTTCGGCGTTGCGAATACGTAAGAAACCCGCTGCTTGTTCATAAGCTTTATCGCCCAAACGGGGAACTTTTTTCAAGCTTGCCCGGTTTTTAAAAGCACCATTTGTGTTCCTATAATCTACAATATTTTGCGCCAGTGTTGGTCCGAGGCCAGAAACATAAGCCAGAATTTGTTTTGATGCTGTATTTAATTCCACGCCAACAGCATTCACTGCACTAATTACGGTATCATCTAAGCTGGCTTGCAGCTTGCTCTGGTCTACATCATGCTGATACTGGCCTACACCAATTGATTTTGGATCGATCTTTACCAATTCAGCTAATGGATCCATCAAGCGGCGACCAATAGAAACCGCTCCCCGAACGGTAATGTCTTGGGTAGGGAACTCTTCTCTTGCCACTTCTGATGCAGAGTAAATAGATGCACCGCTTTCATTGACCATTACAATGGTAGCATTTGGGATATTTAAACCACGAATAAATGATTCTGTTTCTCTACCTGCCGTTCCATTACCGATAGCAATGGCTTCAATATGATGTTTTTCGCAAAGCTGTTTGATGGTGGCTTCTGCATTTTTTACATTGCCTTGTCCGGTGTGCGGATAAATGGCCGTGTTTTCTAAAAGCTGACCTTGTTTATCCAAACACACTACCTTACAGCCGGTACGAAAACCTGGGTCGATGGCCAATACATTTTTTTGTCCCATTGGGGCAGCCAACAAAAGTTGACGTGCATTTTCCGCAAAAACTTTAATGGCTTCTTCATCGGCTTTTTGTTTAGTTAGCACCCGAAGTTCAGTTTCCATGGCTGGTTCCAGCAATCTTTTATAACCATCTTCTAATGCTTGCTGAACTTGTTTCGATGCGGTATTTTTGCCAGTTACAAATTGATTCTCCAGGATAACTAAAGCATCTTCAGCTGGAGGTAAAGCATCTAACCTTAAAATTGACTCTTTTTCTCCCCGGCGCATGGCTAACACCCGATGTGAAGCAGCAGTTTTAACAGGTTCATTCCATTCGAAATAATCTTTGTATTTAATGCCTTCCTCTTCTTTCCCTTTAATCACTTCTGCTTTAAATACCGCTTTTTCCTGAAAATAAGAACGCATTTTAGTTCTGGCTTCCACATTTTCCGAAATCATTTCAGCTATAATATCTCTTGCTCCGGCCAGGGCTTCATCCAGTGTATTTACACCTTTTTCCGCATCAATAAATTTGTTGGCTTCAGCATCCAGATCGAAATGTTCCTGATCAAAAATTTGCAAAGCCAAAGGTTCCAAACCTTTTTCTCTGGCCACTGAAGCACGAGTTTTGCGCTTCGGTTTAAAAGGAAGATAGATGTCTTCTAAAAGTGAAATGGTTTCTGCTTCATTAATTTTTTTCTCCAGTTCCGGTGTTAGCTTTCCAAGTTCCGTCATTGATTTTAAAATCGCTTCACGGCGCTTATCCAGATCACGTAATTGCAATGCCCTGTCACGGATAGCGGCAACTTCAACTTCATCCAAGCTTCCTGTTAATTCTTTCCGGTATCGGGAAATGAAAGGTACAGTGGCACCTTCATCTAATAAATTTAACGTAGCGGTTACTTGTTTTTCTGCGATTTTTAATTCAGCAGCTATTATTTTATGATGAGCTAACATATTCTTTTTTAAAATTTAAAGGGAGCAAAGCTAGTCAGGATTTGCGGGATTTAAGGATTTTTAAGATCAAGTTTTCCACCGAAAAGTGTGGGAAAATTTTTAGAATACTTATCTTTTTTGATTTAAAAAGCAACTGAAATACATCATCATAGTTGGTCTCGTTTTTTAGAGATCTTTCTTACGATTGTTTTTAGGCCGGTATGATAAGAATATTTTGGCGTACAGTTTCAGGTAACTTAATGGAAAAAATGGTCTGTGAGACACAGACCATTAATGATTTAATACAATAAAAATATAGTAGGCTTTTTATGAAGGTCTATTTCTTCTTTCCGCCAGTTGTAAACGCTTTGAGTTTTAATATATTCATCTTCTGAAGTTAAATTGCTTGCTACGCAAACCTGTGTATTTGGTTTACAGCTTTTTAATACCTCTTCAAATAATTGATTATTGCGAAAGGGTGTTTCGATAAAGATTTGCGTTTGCTTATAGCGACTGGCAGATAAATCTAAATCTTTAATGCGCTTGGTGCGTTGTTCTTTATCAATTGGTAAATATCCCCAGAAAGCAAAACTCTGGCCGTTAAAACCCGAAGCCATTAAAGCCAATAGAATTGAGCTTGGACCAACCAATGGCACCACTTTAATTCCACGTTTATGTGCTTCGGCCACAATATCTGCGCCCGGGTCTGCAATGCCTGGGCAACCTGCTTCACTCATCAGGCCAACATCTTTCCCTGCAACGAGCTCTACAAAAAACTGGCCTAAATCGGTACGGTTATGTTTTCCGTAATCATGAACGATTAAATCTTTTTGAGGTGTTTTTAAGCCAGCTTCTTTTAAAAACCGACGGGCCGTTTTACTATTTTCAACAATATAAGTGTCAATTTGGTTAATGGTGTCAACCAAAAAAGGAGTAAAGGTTTTATGTGCTGCCTCTTCTGCCAGAGGAACAGGAATAAGATATAATGTGCCGTTTTGCATAGCACAAAAATACTTACAATAAATAGGATTTAAGTTCTAAAATTTGCGATGCCTGCCGTATAATCTTTTTTATAAACAATGGTGTAGCAAATTTTATTTCAAAATGACTGGTTTTCAGCACAATTATGTCAGGTGTAAAACGTTAAATAAGTGTTAAATATGGTCTTAATATTCATATTTCAAAGAAAATAGGGAAACTATGCTAGCATATTAAACCATGAGCGTTTTTGGTGCTCTAATTGATACACACAAGTTAGGTTATTAAATAAACACACAAATGAAAACACTGAAAAAATCGGCAATTGTGCTGGGGCTTTTCACGCTCCTCGCCGGAACCACCACCTTAGTCAGGGCACAGGACTATCAAAATGATTACCAGAATGAGGGTTACAGCACTGGTAACGTTTCTTTGCAAACCTTTTACGATGAACTTACACCTTATGGAACCTGGATTCAGGATCCGCAATATGGTTATGTATGGCGTCCGGATGTAGATCAAAATGAATTCCGTCCATATTATACCAATGGACGCTGGGCGATGACAGAATATGGTAATACCTGGGTTTCCAATTATGATTGGGGATGGGCACCTTTCCACTATGGCCGCTGGGTAATTAACAGCTATCGCCAGTGGATTTGGTTACCTGATACCAATTGGGGGCCGGCATGGGTAGATTGGAGAAGTGGTGATGGCTATTATGGCTGGGCACCTATGGCACCTAGCATTAATATTAATTTAAGCTTTGGACGTAGGTATTCAGTACCAGAATTTTGCTGGAACTTTATTCCACAACGCAATATCTATATAAATACTTTTCCGAGATATGATTATGGCAGAAATAACGTGTACATCCGTAACACTACCATCATTAATAATACTTATGTTTATAATAGAAGAAGTTATTACGGTGGTCCAAGGGTGGAAGACATCAGACGTGCCACTAATCGTGACGTAACTGTTTATCGCTTTGATCAAAGCAGCAGACCAGGAGCTAGTAGAATTGGTGGCAGGGAAGTGTCGATTTACAGACCAAGACCAGAGCGTAATGCTGTAGATAACCGCAACGCTGCACCAAGAAGATTTGAACAAGGAAATGCAGGAATTGGTCGTGGCGGAAGAAATGAAGGATTGGTTAATCGCGATCAACGTGGTGGAACGAACAATGACCAAAATGGGAATAACCGTGTTGGGGTAAACAATGATAATCGCAATGTAAGGCCAAACAGAGGTAATGATGCTGGCCAGGGCAATACGGTTAATCAACCCAATAGAGGTGAAGCTTATGATCGAAATGCCAATGGCAGAATCGGGCGTGGAAATACTAATGGAATTGATCAAAGAAATGCGCAGGAAAACATAAGCAGAGGTCAAGTTCAACAGCAAACAGATCAAATCCGTCAGCAACGTGCGCAACAAGATCGCATGAATATGGATCAGCAACGTGCTCAACGTGATATTCAGGTTCAGCAACAACGCGGTCAGCTTGAACAGCAGCAGCGTTCACAACAAATGGAACAACAAAGAGCTCAACGCAATGAGCAAATGCAGCAACAACGTTCACAGCAGGTAGAACAGCAAAGAAATCAGCAGTTACAGGCGCAGCAACAAGAAAGGGCTCAACGTAATGAGCAGATGCAGCAACAACGTTCACAGCAGATGGAACAGCAAAGAGCTCAGCGTAATGAGCAAATGCAGCAACAACGTAATCAACAGATGGAACAACAACGTTCGCAGCAAATGCAACAAAGACAGGAGCAAAGAAGAACAGAGTCTGCTCCGCAACAACAACAACAACAAAGAGGAGGTGGTGAAAGAAGTGGTGGTGAAGGAGGAAGACCATCCAGAGGAGGTAGAGGATAAAATTATAAGGTCCCGATTTTCATCGGGACCTTTTTTATACTTACTGGCCGGCTGCTAATTTTAGATTACTCAAGTCAGTACCTTTATAGGTAGTTTCTGCATTAGGAAATCGATTTTCCGGGTCTAACAAAAAAGTTTCTATTCCAAGTTCAAGGCCAAATTTAATTTCCGAATCGGCATCATCGCCAATAATTAAAATTTCTGCTTTATTTAATTTATGTTGGTCTATCAGTTTTTGAAAGGCCTCTTTTTTATTAGAAACGGTTACATCTACCACACATACTTCTTCAAAATCATTGGCAATTCCAAGCATTTTTACCTTCGAGGTTTGCTGCTTGTAAAAGCCAGCCGTTACTATAAATTTTCTTCCCTTTAATGCTTTTATCAAATGATAATCATCTGAAGGTTTTAAGGGTTTGGTTACTTCCCTTGAATTTAAAAATGCAATAATATTTTCCATGGCTTCGGGCCTGAAACCGTATTTCTCTGCCACCTTTTGGAATGGAGTGCGTAGCATTTCGTTTTTTGCCGCCTGATATTGTGCTGCGGAAATGCCCAGATGCTGCTCGTCCAGAAATTGGTACAAAGCACTCATCAACTGTTCTTCGTTAGGTTTGGTAAAGTATATGGTATTGTCCAGGTCTATAAAAAATATCTGCTTCATTGTGGATTGGTTTTTGTAAGATAAAAAAAATAAAACACCTTATCGTTAAATATGTTTAATTAGATAAATAACTAAAACCATGAAAAAAGAGACGAAAATCATAGTAGGCGTGTTAGCAGGAGCAGCATTAGGCGCAACAATCGCATTGGCATTATCTTCAGATTCTTCTAACGATCTTAAAGGTAAATTATCAGACTTTTTTGCTGATCTATTAGATGCTTCAAAAGATAAATTAGCAGGTTTAGCCGATAGAGCATCAGATGTGGCTGACAAGGTGAAAGATAAAATATCAGAAGTAAAAGCTTAATATTAAAATGCCGGATATTCCGGCATTTTCTTTTTGTATTTCTAACCACACCTTAATGAAGATTGCCTTTCATGGTGCTGCCCGTACGGTTACAGGTAGTAAACACCTCATTACATTAGATAATAATACCCAAATACTATTAGATTGCGGCCTGTTCCAGGGAATGGGGCATGTAACTGAAAGGCTAAATGACTTTTTTGGTTTCGATGTTAAATCAGTTAATTATGTAATTCTATCTCATGCACATATAGACCATTGTGGCTTATTACCTAAACTGGTAGCAGATGGCTTTAATGGAAAGATTTTCTGTACGGCTGCTACAATGGATTTAGGACGAATTTTAATGATGGATTCTGCTAAAATTCAAATGCAGGATGCTGAATTTTCTAATCGCCATCGCCGGGAAGGGGAAGAAATGGAAGAAGCACTTTATACGGATGAAGATGTTGCGAAAACATTAAGCCTGATGAAGATTGTAGACTACGAAGAGGATTTTGAAATTGATGAAAACATTCGCCTCCGATTAACTGATGATGGTCATATCTTAGGCAGTGCAGCCGTTCATTTAACCATTAAAGAAAATGGCAAATCTACACGTATAACCTTTTCTGGTGATGTGGGCCGCTATGGCGATTTGTTGCTAAAAAGTCCGCAACATTTTGATCAGGCAGACTATATTTTAATGGAATCTACCTATGGCGATTCTTTACACAAAGACCTCGATCCAATTGAAAATATGCTCCTGGAAATTATCCAGAACACCTGCGAGGTTAAAAAAGGAAAAGTGATTATTCCTGCTTTTGCTGTAGGAAGAACGCAGGAATTGCTTTATGCATTAAATGGTCTGGAATTAAAAGGTAAGTTACCAGATGTTCCCTATTATGTAGATAGTCCACTATCCTCAAAAGCGACTGAAATTTTAAGGAATCATCCAGAAGTTTATAATAATGGTGTAAAGGAGATTTTAAAAGTAGATCATGATATTTTTGGTTTCAAAGGATTGCGGTTTATTGAAAGTGTAGAGGAATCTAAAGCCTTAAATGAAGACCCAAGACCTTGCGTGATTATTTCTGCTTCGGGTATGGCTGATGCGGGACGTGTAAAGCACCACATCAGAAACAATATAGGAAACCATAAAAACACCATTTTGATGGTAGGCTACTGTGAGCCCAATTCATTGGGTGGACAATTAATTGCAGGTAAAAAAGTAGTAGAAATTTTCAAGGATGAGTATGATGTGAAAGCAGAAATTCAATCCATTAAATCGATGAGTGCGCATGGCGATTACGATGATTTATTGAAATTTCTTTCCTGTCAGGACCCTGCAAAAGTGAAGCAATTGTTTCTGGTTCATGGAGAATATGAAGTGCAACAAAGCTTTGCAGCGCGTTTAAAAGATCATGGGTTTAAGCATGTAGCCATTCCGGAGTATCACCAGGAATTTGATTTATAGGCTGACTTTTCAAGTTCTACCAAAATGAGAAGGGATTATTAGATACATTTTTCTAAATTATTTATTAATTCAGGCAAGTATATATAGTCAAATATACTTGCCTAAATAATTTTATTGATACAAATTAATTACGAAAATATCTTTTTATATATTTCACTATAAAATATATTACAACTACGAAAATAATTGTAATGGCTATCTTAAGCGCTAAGATCTGCCATATAAAATGCGTTGTTTCCAGGTCTTTCATAACATTTTGATATATTATTTTACTTTAGTAGCTACAAATTCACCCGATCGATTATTTATATCAATGGTAAATGTTATTCTCATACTATATATCCGTCCAATGTCTTCTAAAATAAAATTCATACTTAAATATCCTAGTACTTCTAATCTTGTAATATTATCTGCATTTACATTTTGGCTAAAATCACTTTGACTCCAGTCCATAAAAGGCGCTAAACCCCAAATTCCAGAAGTAACGTTTTCAACTTTATAGATTGAGTTTTCCGTATTGCTTAGTTTAACATTAACGTCAATACCGGAAATGCCATCTACATTATATCTAATTCTTCCTGTTTTTTCTGCTACTATATTTTTTGATATTTCTTCGCGAATCTTATTTACATAATCGTTAAGCTCTTTAACTGAAGAGAACTTTTTAGCTTTTGTTTTATCTATATTGTTATTTGTAACAAATGTATCTCCATCATTTATATTAACACTTCCATTTCCTGCACCAGGTACAGGCCCGCTAGGACCTGATCCAGAACATACTGGTATACATGTCATGCCTAAAAGCTCGGTTTTACAGAATCTATCTTTATCTTGAGGCCCATTGCCTCCGCCTGGTCCAGCACAAACCGTTCCATATCTTGGCGTACATATGGATGTACAGCCCGTTGCCACGGAAAGTTTATTTACACTAGCTGTTTTTTCACTCCCTTTTTGATTTAATTTTTCTCTAATGGCTGTATTTGTTTCTTTTTGATCAAGAGAAAAATTTTCCTTTTGTTTACCATTCTCTATACGAAAGAGTGAAATGGTTTTTCTATTCAGCTCCCTATATTCAATAAAACCTGTAAAACTAGATTTTTTTGTATCAAGGGAGATGTTGTTATTGTTTGACTTGTAGCTTCTTACAAAGCTTTCATCAGGGATATAAGTAATAATTTTTGATTCTATTGTCTTTCCTATTTTATCTTGGTATATCATAAGTCTAGAAAATGAATTCTCTATCCGGATATCATCAATCTGCCCATTTGTAAAACCAAGATTATACAACATAACTGATCTATGTTTATTTGCAACGGGAACTTCTACTACACTGTATTCGGAAATGGTATTGATTTGACCTTTTTCCCACATTATAGTATCCTCAGTGTTCTCATTAAAATCCCCCTCGGAAAATAATAAACTACTTTTAAAATAAGTTTTTTTATTTTCAATATAATATTCTTTTGCTTTACTGACGGTAAATTCATTATTTGTAGTTGTCTCTTCATCCTTTCTGCAGCCATATATCCCTACGCAAAGGATCAGAAACAGGATAATCAATTTTAAATTAGCTTTTTTCATAAGTTTTTAGTTTTTAAAGATGTGATAAAATAGTTTGAGAATATTTTTTTATTACAAATTTTGTATTTTTAAATAATATACAAATATAGCAAATTAGATTATTTAGTTTTATTCTAAATAATTTAATGTAAAAAATATATGTTTATTAAATAAGGCAGGGATTTACTCGGAATACAAATTATTTCGATCATTCTTGAAGTATGTTTGATCTTAAATATCATAAAGGAATCAGTATTTATAATTTAATTTCCTCTCGCCTTTCTTCCTATCTTTGTATCATGGATGTTTTTGGTCAGGCACTTACTGATATTTATAAAACCGGCGAAGCCGATACACTTTGGTTACACAATTCTTATGGCGAACCGGAAGAAATGCCACTCGAATTTTTCTTTCGTGATGATGAAGAAATGCCGGTTTTAGAGTTACAAGCACTGCATATGTGTACTGGAAAAGTTTTAGATATTGGTGCAGGGGTAGGGAGTCATGCTTTACTCTTACAGGCTTTTAATATTGATATAACCGCTATTGATGTATCAGCAGCTGCGGTTGATATTATGAAAGATCGTGGCGTAGAAAAAGCCATGCTTCAGGATGTCTTCACTTACCACGAAAAGTTTGATACCATCTTAATGTTAATGAATGGCATTGGCTTAACCGGAACACTTTCTGGCTTTAAAGATTTCCTGATCAAAATAAAAGACCTGCTCAATCCGGGCGGACAAGTGATTTTCGATTCATCTGATATTTCGTATTTATATGAAGGTTTGGCTAAGCCGCTTTATCATTATTTTGGTGAGGTTTCCTATCAATATGAATATCAAGGCAAAAAAGGCGGTTGGTTTAATTGGGTTTATATCGATGAAGAAACGATCAAAGCCATTGCAAAGGAAACTGGCTGGAATTGTGAAATGATTTTTGATGATGGTGAAGACCAGTACCTGGTGAAATTAACATTAGCATAAATTCGTCAAGGCGAAGCACGAAGCAATCTTAATCGCAAATGAGATTACTTTGTACCTGATAATAAAGATCTGACAAATTTAAAAACTAAACATGGTTTGCCTGCCACCAACTTTCTGCCCAAAGTTCTGGATATTATAAGTTAGGGTTAACATACCGTATCTGCCTAAATTATTGGTTTGATAATCCACTACACTGTTTCCTGTAATTTCAATAGACCGACGCACATTGCTCTGCAATATGTCATTCACTGCAAGTTTCAGCTGAAGCTTATCATTCTTCATAAAAAGATAGGTGATGGCTGCATTCCAAAGTTTGATGTTGTTGTTATAGCCTGCAATTTGTTGCGTATTTGCAGTCAGGGCAAAATTGGTTTCAAGAACAATTTTTTTAGGATATCTGATAATGAGTTCAGAAGTACTGTTTTGTGTGTTGTAGCTTAAGTTAGTGTAGAAATTATCCTGGTAACGACTGCGGTTTAAATTAATAGAATACGATTGGTTGATTTCTACCAAATCATTCAGATTAAGGCGAATGCTTCCATTTGGCCCTACATAAAATACATTAGCATTACTTCTGATATTATTTACAATAACTGGCATGTGATTAAAATTAGCCCAGAAACCTAAGCCTAGCTTTAAGCTTGTTTTATTGAATTTGAAATCTTTGGCGCCATTGGCCCCTCCATTAAAACTATATATCCCACTTGCATTAATCGGGGTTACCGTTTGTATACCATTGCTGATGTTTACGGTGTTTACAATTCCGTTTTTAGTAAAGTTTCCATAACCGTATACATTATAATTGATTAGGTGTTGTGGATCGTATTTGTACATATTTAAACTTAAATTTTGTGTTCGGGCAGGTAATAAATTTGGATTACCATTGCGGATATACAAGGCATTTGTATTATCTGCTACGGGCTGTAAATAGCTTACATTAGGTTCTGTAAACTGTGCCGAATAATTGATGCGGAATATTTTATACTTTAATTGAAATGTTGGCCAAATGAAATGATAGCGTTGGTTAAGGTAGTTTGAATTGCTAAAACGGTTGTTAAGGGAAATATAATTGTGTACCACTCCAGGCTGCAAATTAAAATCTTTGGTGATTTTATAATTCAAGCTCACATTTGTGTTTGTTTTAAAGCCTGTTTGTTCAACCATTTGGCTTAGATTCGGAATAACAATATCATATAACTGATTGGCCTGGTTTTTATAAAAAGTGCTAAGCGCATTCTCATTATTGATGATATTGCCACTTAAATCAATCTTAAAGCTAAGTTTTTTACTAATGGGTTCGCTGTAATTCGTATAAATATACGTTCTGAAATTTTCGATTTGATTGTTTCTCAATTGATCTATTTCAGTTGTAGAAGGCGTTAAAAAGATGATATTCCTACTTTGATTATAGTTTAAATTAGGGTTGGGTTTGGTGGATATATCAAATCCGATATTAAATGATCTTCCAGCTTTCTTAAAATCTTTACTTAGATCGGCTACCAGCTGATATTTATTGTTAGATGAATTGATGTTATTTAAGTTTTGAAGGGTATTGAGCAATTGTCCCGCAGCATTGGTATTGGTTGAATAATTTCTGCTTACGGAATTATTGGAGTTCAATACCAGAAAAGGCTCAATGGTTAACTGGGTTAGTGAGTCTATCTGCCAATCAATTTTCCCGGCAATATTATGTTTTAATGTTAGTGAACCGGTATTTTCATTTGCATTGGTTACTAACCTATCCTCTCCCAGGGTTTGGTTGGTATTGGTTAGTCTCTCCAGTAAATTATCATTTCTGCCGAAGAAATACTGTGTGTTTATCTTTATTCCTTTTTTAGTTAATGTATTAAAGTTGAAACCTCCTCCAGATGACTTTTGAATTCCGCTGTAACTTCCGCCAAAGCTAATTCCGTTAAATTCAAAATATCCACCAGAGCTCATCATCATAGAATTTACACCGCTTCGGTTGAAACCGCCAATTCTTTGCACATCATTTGGATTAAAACCAGGTTGATTGATATTATTTCCGTAGGCCAATACACTTACCTGTGTAGTATCTCTGAAAAAGTTTATCAGGCCACCAGCTTGATATAGGTTTTTAGTGCCTCCACCCGCATATAATTTTCCAAAGGCACCTTTTTTAATAGCTTTTTTAAGTTTCATGTTGATGACCTGAGGAATTTCAGCAGCCGTTAAATCAGGATTACGTCTTTTTGCCTGTTTATCATCAACTACCTGAACTTTGTCTATAATATTAGCAGGCAAATTCTTGGTCGCAATTTGCTGGTCTCCACCAAAAAATTCCTTTCCATCCACCAGAATTTTACTAACTGTTTTACCATTCACCATGATGGAGCCATCAGCAGCGATTTGTATACCCGGCAATTTTTTTAATAGATCTTCCACCACAGCCGATGGAAGTGTTTTAAATGATTCTGCATTAAATTCAATAGTATCCTTCCGGACAATAACAGGAGGTCTTTCTGCGGTAATTATCACTTCATTGAGGTCGTTAGATTTTGTGGAGAGATAAAGTGTGCCCAAATCTAAAATGGGTTTATCTGCGGTAAGTTCTACATCCTTTCTGTAAGTTCTATATTGCCAGGCTGTTATAACCAAGCGATATTTTATTCCGGTTGCCAGGCCATTGATTTTAAAAACGCCATGATCATCAGAAAGTTTATAAGTTGTTAAAATGCTGTCTCCAACTTTATAAACGGAAATAGTAGCATAATTTAGTGTGTTTTTATGATTAGCACTATCTACTAAAATGCCAGTTATGCTTCCATTTTTCTGTGCAAAGAGATTAAAAAAAGTAAAACATAAAATTGCAGAAAGTAAGAATTTCTTCATATTAATAGCTGATTAGGAAGTCTGAAATTATAAATGGTACTCTTGCCTTTTTAAAAAATGTGATGAATGTCTTATAAAATGTGATGGACATATCATGTCAGCATTTTTGCGTTCAAAGATTGAATTGAACACAAGCAACAAAACAACTATAGGTTTAGTTAAACTTAGGATTATTCCTGAACAGATTTCAAATGATGCAAGAAAGTTACAGACAGGCTATGGGAATTTTCTTCTACAGGTTAAGTTTTCGGTTTAGAAAAGATTCGTAATCGGCTTAGTTTTCGAAATTGAACGAAGAGATAGAAAAATAAAACTGAATATATGCATTTTCTTATTCCATGATCCTTTGATTGAAACAAACAATCAACTTAAATAAATCACGGTACTCGGTTAGTGGTAAGGTTTCAGCTTTGTCGAAAATATCATGATAAGCTGCAGGGCCTCCCTGTGTGTAGATGAAGAAAGCTGGAACACCTTTTTCGGTAAAAAAATAATGATCACTGTTGGCTGCTTTCCCTCTGGAGTTAATTTTACTGATTAATTTTTTTTCCTGATTAACTTTGTTTAATAAAGAAAATGCTTTGGGGTAAACACTTGCATTTACAACCGTCATTCCGCTTTCACCCGTTCCAACTAAATCCAGGTTAATTAGAAATTTAATTTTGCTTAAAGGAATCAATGGATTTTCAACGAAGTATCTTGATCCGAGCAAACCGGCTTCTTCACCTGCAAAACAGATAAACCCAATAGAGTAGGGCTGAGGATGCGTTTTATAATATTTTGCCAGGCTTAACAAAGTGGCCACACCTGCAGCATTATCATTCGCGCCAGGGAAATAGGTTTCTGCACCCATTCCGCCTAAGTGATCATAGTGTGCGGTGATCATTAATACTGAATCTGGTTGTTTGGTTCCCTTTATCCAACCGCAAATATTGGCTGCCATAAAGTTTTCTACAAATTTGTTTTCTATATCAATGCTGATCTCACGTGGTATTTCTTTGAAGTTTTTACGGTTGATCTCAACGGTTGTTTCATTAGCAATTGCTGTAGCAACAGACCATGTTAACTTATCTTTTAATTGAACATGCAGGTTTGGATTTGCTACGAAATTTAAACTGTCAATTTTTAGCAAACTCCCTTTTTGTTTGATACCAGTACTTTCATTGTTAATGATAAAGTCTTTACCTGGAATCAATTTTTTACCGTTAATGGCTACAAACATTTTACCAGGAAAAGTATTTACCGGATAAGCAAATTCCTGCTTAAAGTCTGTTCCCATAGGTAGCAAGCCTATTTTTTTATATTCTGCTGATAAGAAATCTGAAGCTTTCTTCATGCCATCTTGAGTATAGCCACGCCCCCAAAAAGTAGCAGATGCTAAGGTATTAACCATTTTACGCACATAAAGAGAATCCTGTGCGAAGCAGGCGATGTTGGAAAGAATTAATAATAGCGTGAAGATCTTTTTCATAAAAAAAAACATGACAGGTAAAGCTAAGCGGAAATTCTTATTAAATGATAAAAACGTTAAATATCCTTTTAAATGCTAAACAAAATCATGCAAAAAGCCATTTAATTTTTAAATCAAATGGCTTTTATAAATAGGGTTTTGGTAAATGCTACTTGGCTAAATAGGGTTGTAATGACGCTTTAATTTTTTCTTTATTTTGAGCTGAAGTCCATTTATCTGTAATCGATTGATCACCTAATGTAAATAGTGCTTCATATAATAATTTATCATTTACTTTGGTTTTAACTTTGAAATCCGTTGGTGAGGCTTTTGTTAAATCCGTCCACACTTCGCGAACATCTGCCCAATACGATTTTTGGCTATCCCACCATTTTTGCGCATATTCAAATTTATTTGGGTCAATTTTAGTAAATTCTTCATATCCTTTTTCTACCGCTAGTAACTGATCACCTTTTGGCGTGCGCAAAACTTTTTTATTGTCTTGCTCAAACATCCAGCCCTCTTTTGTAATATAAATTCTGCTGCCACGGTTCAAAACATTATAGTCATTCCGAACGGTTGATTCCCTTCTTGGAAGTGGAGAATCTGTTTCGCTTTGCCAGGCATCATGACCGCCAACATGGCTCCAGGTTCCATAACCCTGGTACCGTGGACTATCATCAACCTGGTAAACTTTCTGTGTCCATTTTCCTTTCACCTCAGCAGGTGTTAAAGTAGTTTTCTTCCAGGCATTATCCTGTGTATAATGCATTATATCAGTATCCTCATAGGTCCAGTCCTGCCGCCAGTGTTTAATTACTGTAGAATCATTAATGGCTAACATGTGTTGAATCACAATTCGTTTAGGTTCATCAACAATAATTTCTGCCCACTCATTTCCATGGCTGCGGTAAGGTTTACTAAACTGATATTCAGGGTTTGGAGAAGTAACTTCGGCATAGTTAAAATTCACTTTATAGAAACCTGCTAATGACTTAATCGCTTTTCTATCTTGCTCAAATTTATCCTGAGCATGGGTATTAGCCGTTACCAGTACAATGAATACTGTTAAGAGATTCAGAATTTTCATTTTATATTTTAGGTTAAGGTTTACGAATCCGCAACTGCGGGATTTTTCTTTTTTTTCTTTTTTCCCCACCAGATGATGAAACCTGTAATGGGTAAACTTGCGGCAATTAAACTGGCAAAAAAGGCCAGGGTTTTTCCAGGTAAGCCGAGTATTGCACCCACGTGGATATCGTAATTCATTCCAATGAGTGCTTCGCCGGCATTTTTATCGCTTTGCTTTTTGCGATGCAACAATTTTCCCGTATACTGATCGAACTGTAAGACATCAAAATTCCAGTAGGTTTCACTGCCGTGATATCCGGTGGCATAAATGGTTGCTGTTCCACCTCCTGCCGGAGACATGCCGATTCGATCGAAATCTTTAAAAGTTTGTTTTGCTTTTTTAAAAGCGATATCGAACGGATTTGCTTTGATTTTTTTTGTAGAATCTGACTTCACATCAGCCTGTACCGGAGGGGTGATGCTTCTTGATGCAACCACATATACCGTAGTTTGGAACCATTTAAAAGCCCAAACCATACCGGTTAGGGCCAGCGCCAGGCATATGATCATCACATAAAAACCCAGTACGTTATGTAAATCATAATTTACCCGTTTAAATTTTGCACGCCATTTAATTTTGAAACTTTTATCAAAATTTGATTTTTTAAGGTTTTTAGGCCACCACATTACTATTCCGGAAATCAGTAAGAATACAAAAATGATGGTAGCCCAACCAATAATCTGCTGACCAATAGGATGATTGATCAGAAAACTCCAATGGAGCATTTTAACAATGGCAAAGAATTCATATTTGTGATCGGCAACCATTGTTACCTTTCCGGTATAAGGATTAATCAGTACCAGATCGTAATAGTCTATAGAATCGAAATACCAGAAAGCTTTTGGGTCCCCTGCTTTAAAAGTGCCAAATTCCCAGGCACGATCTGCTTCTTGGTAAGTAGAAATAAAGGAAATTTGTTTGTTGCTACCTAAAGCTTTCTCCGCTGTTTGTTTTAAAACACTAAGTGGAACAGTTTGCCTGTTAGCAGGAACATCAACAAAAATTTCTTTCCGATGAATCCATTCAGTGATTTCTTTTTGAAATGCAAAGATACATCCAGTTATGCCCAGGTGGAAAACGACCAGTCCCGATGCGATGCCAAGCCATAAGTGTAGCCAATCACTGATTTTTCGAATCCGGGATTTTGTTGGTTTCCTCTGTACTGGTTTGGTTGGTGCCATCAATATTTTAATAAATTAACCCATTGCAGGTTTTATGCTGCTAATGGGTTGTAAATGTTGCATTCGTTTTTAATTGATCTGAGTAGTATAAGTAACCAGGTGCCAAACTTTTTCATAATCTTTTCCATTCAGCTTTCCGGCAGTTTTATCTTCCGTAAATGCTTCAATGAAATAATTTCCTTTTGCTTCTGGCTTAAAGATGAATTTTCCGTCAGCATCAGTTTCTGTAGGGATAACTTTTCTTTCGGGATTAACCAGTGTTAATTTTTGTTTGGCAAAAGGTTTTTTGTCGTAAATAAGCTGATTAGTAGATGATTCGCCTACTTTAAGCACAGATTGATCTGGCCTGATGGTTAATGCTGCATTGGCCGGAAAACCATTGTTTAGTTTCTTGGTGCCTATAGCAACATCAGCAAATGCATAATACATCAATTTGCCTTTTTCGTAAATATCGGCTACTTCGTGTACCACCGATAATTTATAAGTGCCATTTTGATCTGGAGTGAAGCTGGCTTTATAGAAATGTAAATCTGGTGAAGCCGTTAATACTTTTGTTGTTCCGTTAGGTGCAATCAACACCAGTTTAAAATCCTTTAAATTACTGAACCATTTTGCTGTTGAATCAGGCTCGTTAGCTTCGTATTCCCCAAAAAAGATTTTTACTTCCTGGGATTGACCTTTTTTTCCTGTGGATGCAGTTTCAATCCATATGGCATGTGAAAATACATTTGATAGGTTAAAGGCTAAGAAAAAAAGTAATAGTGATAATTTCGTTTTCATCGTATTTCGGTTTTAGGTAAAAGCAAGCAGAAACTATCTGACCAATTTCTACTTGCTGATTGATTAAAATTTATAGGCTATACTTACTCTGTAATTTCTTGGTGCTTCTGCCTGGTAGTAATAGGCGTTTAAATATTGGTAATAGGAACCACTGTATAAATATTTATCCAGAATGTTAAATACATTTCCGGTGATTTTAAATTTCGAGCGTTCATAAAACAATCCGCCATCTAATTTAAAGTAATTGGGTAATTTTTGTAAACCCACGCTCCAGGTATCGGTTGCACGGCCAGCAAGGTAAGTAAAGCCAGCAGAAATTCCTGAGCCTTTTAGTGCGCCATCTTGTAAGGTATAAGTTAACCAACCGTTTGAAACGTGTTTGGCAAAACCCGGAACAACGTCTCCCACATTAATGCCTGCAACGCCTGGTGTAACCTCAGTTACTTTAGAATCTGTGTAGGCATAATTGGCAATTAACGTCAAACCATCTGTAAGTTTACCTCTTAGATCAAACTCAACACCCTGAGATCTTTTCTCGCCTAAAACAACACTGAAGTTTGTTCCAGGTGTATTTGTAGGATCAGCTGTTAGCTCATTTTGTTTAAGAATGCGATAAACCGAAAGGGTAGTATTCCATTTGCCGTCAAACCAATCTTTCTTAATACCAATTTCATTATTCGTACCGGTAATCGGTTGTACCTTACCACCATCGCGGATTAAGCCACTTTGTGGGGTGAAGGCTTCATCATAAACAGCATATACTGCTGTATTTTTATCAATGGATACACTTAAGCCCACTCTAGGAGTTACTTTTTTAGCCGAATAAGCTTCGCCGCCCCATGCTGATTGATTTACATAAGTATAGCGACCAGCCAATGTTAAACGTACTTTATTATTGAAAAAACCTAGCTCATCTTGTGCATAACCACTTAAATATTTTGAATCCATTAACCCACCAGCGTTGATGGCTCTTTGTGTTAATGGAGTTGTGCGATCAAATGCCGGATAACCATTTAAAGGAAAACCATAGTTTGGATTATTTAAATCAAATGGAGCCGTAGGTAAATCTAAATTATGCGATTGACCCCAATCAGCCATGTAATTCTTTTTTCCACCATCAAAACCTGCCAAAATGCGGTGGTTAATGCCACCGGTTTTTACCTTTCCATTGATGAATAATTGAGCCAGTTTCATGCTGCTTTCCGCATCCCAAATGGCCACATTTCTAATGACTGTACCATTGGCATTCACGGCAGATGGCCAAGAACTGTAGCCTACCTGGTTATACTTAAAATATGCTGCCTGTGCCGTTAATTTCCAGTTATCATCAAAATTGTGCTGTAGGTTTAAAAATAAACTCTGGTCATTAATACGCGTTGGAGGTATTCCAGGCTGTGTCATGGTTCGCTCCCTAGGATAGGTTGCATAACCATTTGGCGAGAAAATATAGTATGATCCCACCTCAGTCATCTTCGCATTTTGAAAAGTATATTCTGCCGTAATTTTGGTGCGGTTTGTTATCTGATAACTCAATACCGGAGCAATACTGTAGCGATCGTTTTGCTCATAAGGCCTGAAAGATCTTTTATTTTGTACTGCACCATTTAATCTGAATAACAGTTTTCCGTCATTCGTTAACTTGCGGTCGAAATCAATTGCGGTGCGGTATAAATCGTAACTTCCTAATGTAAAGGAAACCTCACCACGGTTAAAACCTGTAGGTTTTTTAGTCACTACATTATACATGCCACTTGGATCACCATTTCCTAGCATAAAACCTGCCGGGCCTTTAACAAAATAAATATGATCAACAAAGCTCATATCTTCAGTTAATGGTCCCCAAAATGATGATACTACATTAAAGCCATTTCTCATGGCCTGAATTTGTGAACCACGCATGGTAATATTGGTATACATATCACCCCAATGTTCTATTCGGGTAGCACCACTTACATTTCTAATTAAACCATCGCTCATGCTGATGATTTGCTGGTCTTTGATTACCTGATCACTTACGGTTTGTATGTTTTGAGGGGCTTCTAAAAGTGGCTCATTTAAACGTAAGGAAGCAGAAGGTAAACCTATCTTGTATCTATTGTTTTTACCAGCAACGGTAACTTCTTCCAAAGCCTGATCGGTTTCTACCAATGTAAAGTTAACCACCTTACTATCTCCGGCGGTTATCGTTATGGATTGTTCTGATGCTTTGATGCCTACGGCAGAGGCCACAATCGTATATGTTCCTGGTTTTACCCGGTGAATGGTAAAGTTACCGGCATCATCTGAAGTGGTACCCTGACCTTTATCCTTCAAGCCTATGGTAATAAAAGGTGCAGGGCGACCGTTTGAGGTGCTTACTTTTCCCTTAATGGTGGCAACTTGTTGCGCAAAAGTAATCAGACTGATCATCAGCATCGCTGCTGTTAGTGTTAATAATCTCATTTTAAGGATGGAATTAAAATTTATAAGTGAGGTTTGCTACTAAATTTCTAGGCATTTGAGGTTCGATGGTGGTCCAGCCTTTATAATATCGCTTATTGGTAATATTGTCCAGTTTAACCCCAAGTCTATACCTGCTTTTATTATAGAAAACAGTGGTATTTAAAACAGTAAATGCCGGAAGGGTAAAGGTTCCTGTAGCTGAATTATTTGTGATCACGTTATCACTATTATAATTACCGCCAAAACCAAGACCCAGGCCATTTAAACTTCCGGTGGTAAGGGTATAGCTAATCCAGCCGTTGATCATATTTTTCGGTCCTGCATCAACAGGTCTTCTGCCTTCTACTGATGGAGCAGCTTTGGTTAACTTACTATCTATATGGCTATAACCTGCAACTAAATTCAAGCCCTCAATAGGATTGGCATTTAAGCTGATTTCTACACCTTTATTCCTTTGTGTTCCATCCTGAACGCTAATGTTATAATTGGTTCCGTTTCTGTTGATGGATTCAGCCCTTATAATGTTATCTACTTTGATGTCGAAATAACTGGCAGTAATATTTAGTTTGTTGCGAAATAAATCAGCCTTAACACCTCCTTCAATCTGATTGGCTTGCTGAGGCTTAAACGTGCCATTAATATCTGCCAATGGCTGAATAACAGGAGCAAGGTTTTTAAAACCGTTCATGTAATTGGCAAACAATGCCACCTGATCTTTTACAATATTATAAGTTAAGCCAAATTTAGGAGAAAGCGCCGTTTGTAAATATTTACCAGTTGATACACCAGTTGCAATATTATAAGTTCCCTTATTGTCAAATCGATCAACCCTTAAGCTAAGCATAGCACCTAACTCATCAGTGATGTTCACTACATCAGATACATAAGCACTATATACTTTATTTAATGTTGATGTTTTCGCCGGGCCAGAAGCTGCGGCGATTTTAGCTTCTACAGCACTACGGGTAATACTCGCATAGTTTGCAGGTGTACCTATGCTATTTACTAAATCAAACAATACATATGGAGAATTGCTGTTATTGGTTTTTTGAGATAAATAATCCAAGCCGATGATTACCCGGTTTCTAATCCCTCCGATTTTAAAATCTCCAATAAAATTTTGCTGAATATTGGCTCCGTTACTGGTTGAATTCTGGATGTTGATATACCTGGAAAGTACATCATCAGTGGCACCGAGATACATTACGTACTGGTAAAATCCGTCAGATTTACGTGTGTTTTGAGAGAAATTTGTTTGTGCGGTCCACGCATCAGAAATTTTATAAGTTACCTGGCCGCGTACATTGGTAGTAGGTGTTTTAACAGTTAAATCATTACTGGTGTAAGACTTACCAAAATCAAAATTTAATTCATCAGGGGTGCGGGCAATTAATGGTCTGCTTCTATTTAGAAAAACCATTAAAGGGTTAGTGCCTTCATAGCTATAGAAATCGGCAGCTAAATTTAATTTTAATTTATCATTAACCCTGTACTCTAAAGCAGGAGAGAGGAAAGTAGATTTGTTAAAACCGGCATCTTGCCAGCTATTTTGCTTGTTGTATGCTGCATTAACCCTAAATAAGAGGTTCTTAGCTTTGTTAACGGGGCCATAAACATCAGCAGTTAACCTGTTTAACCCGAAACTTCCGGTGTAATAAGAAACAGACCCGCCTGTGGTATCTACAGGTTTCTTGGTTACTACATTAATTAAACCCCCAAAGTTGGTGAGTGCGCCACCGTATAAAGCGCCTGAGGGTCCTTTTATCACTTCAACAGTTTCGATATTTGCGGGATCCAGATCACCGTTGGTTTGCCCGGCAATACCATCAATCATAGATACTTGTGTTACAAAACCGCGTAGGTTATAATAAGCTGCACCATCGCCACTCCGGCCGGTTGAGGTCCATAGTTTATCGAGCCCCGGAGAATTTTTTAAGACAGCGCTAAAATCTGTGGCAATTTGTTCTTCCATTAATTCCTTTGATATGGTTACATAAACCTGAGGGTTTTCCAGGTTCTTCAAAGGCAGCTTAGCTACGTAATTGCTGGGTTTGGTAGCAAATTTATTTCGTTTATTACTACTAATATTAACCTCTTTAAGTTGATCTGCATTTTCTTTCAGCACAAAATTTACCGTAAGTGATTGGCCTGATGAGACTGAAATACTTTTTTCTTCTGAAATTAAACCAACCCCGGAGGTGCGAATAATATAAGTTCCTGGTTTAACCCGATCTAAAGTATAAGTTCCGTCTTCTGCAGTGGTATTTCCGATACCTTTGCCTTTAAGGCCAACAGAAATGAAAGGTGCAGGTTTGCCATCTGAGGTGGTCACTATCCCTTTGATGGTTGATGTTTGCTGAGCGAAGGCAATTGAAGTAAAAAATAAGAGTAGAAATATTGAACTAAATAGTCTAAGTTTAAACATGTTGATTTATTTGGATTAATTCTAAACAACCGCAAAATAACGGTAGAATTTTTTATAATCCAAATAATTAGTAATAATTCTAAATAAGAGGTTTTTTGTATAGGTGTGGTTATCTGTTAAATAATTGATAATGAATGGTTAATGTCATTTTTTATTGAAAAAATTTAACATTTAAGTTGTTCGGAGATGGTGAGACAGATATGGGTTTTCTGATTGATCTTTGATAAGAATAGAAAACCTATATCATGTAACAAGACTATTTAATTGCTACTACGCGCAAACTAAGTGATCTTTCTGTGTCATTAGCAGGTGAAACTACCCCTCCGGCAATAATATCGTAGTGATAGGCCGCAGTAAAGGTACTGCTTTCAGAAACTGCCTTGATTGTGCCAGAACTTGTTTCTTTTAAATCCAGTGTAAACGTTCCTGGGTCTATTGCGATAAAACCACTTGCACTTTTATAAGCTTTTGCGGTGGTATAGCTACTGGTGCTACCCGTTTTTGCCAAATCCATAGCGGAAGCATCGGGAGATAAATTAATAAAGCGAATGTATGCTTTATCTGTTGATGATACAGTTAAATCATCTGTTAAGGCTAACACATCCAGCGCTGAGGTTTTATTAATTAAGTAAAAGGATTGATAAGTGCTGGCATTTAGGTTAACCGATTTCGTTAACACACTTTCGATAGAACTTTCGGTCGTAAATTTTAAAGTATAAGCACCCGAGGTTTTAGTGGTGTAGGCTGTTGATCCGGCAAATGGGAGGGCTGCTGTATTTAGCGCTGTTCCATCCAAATATACATTGTATGTACTAAGTGTAGGTGAAATATTGATTACCCTTAAACTTGATAATGTCGAATCAACAGCTTCTGTTTTTTTACAGGAAATAAATCCCATAGAAATGATAAGTGTTAGGAAAGAGTAATAACTAAGCTGTTTTAGAGTAAACATTTTCATAAGTTTTTAAATTTTTAATTAATAAATGTAGTCTGAAGTTAAACGTTTACCGGTTGGCAAGCGCTACAATAGCACAAATATTGTGTTTTAATATCATCAGTGATTGTTAAATCTTGTTAAGGAATGTTAAATGTGTTTACTTAACCTTTCAGAAATCTTAACATTAAATACCAATAGCATTCATACTTTTGTTAAGCACTAAAGTTCTTCAAATGATTAAAGACAGATCCAGATTAACTAGTATCAGTTTAGATGTATTAAAAGTTGCCTCTTATGGCAGGCTCATCAAAAGACATGTTTAACCGTATAATATTTTTGTGAAATTTGTAAAAAATTCAAAAAATATTGTGGAACTCAATTATTATTTAAACCTTTGCACCTCAATAGAGTTATAGCCGTTTTAATACGCAAGAAATGATTAAACAATTTTTACATAAACTTTCTGCTTTCTCCGCGCAACTGGCGTTCGGAAAGAGTTTGTTTATTAATCGTTTCCAACCCGTATTTTATTATCCCACAAGCCGGCAAAATTTCACGCCACGTATTTAGTACTCCCACTAAGCGTAATGAGGAATTGATCCTCTCTAAAAACCCAATTAACAAGAATACTTATAATTTTTCGTTAGAAAACGAATGGATATTAACGAATTTATAGTGCAGGTTGCACTTCCTGAACATCGTGTATTTGCAGAAGAAATTGTAACCGAGATGGCCGAATCTGCGAAGGCACGCGGTACAGGTATTGCAAAACGTTCTCCAGATTATGTTGCTGGTAAAATGATCGAAGGTAAAGCGGTTATCGCTTTCCATAAAGATGGTACATGGGCTGGCTTTTGCTATATTGAAACCTGGAGCCATGGTCAGTTTGTGGCTAACTCCGGATTAATCGTTTCTCCTAAATTTAGAAAGGCTGGTTTAGCCCACGCCATCAAAGAGAAAGTTTTCGATCTTTCCAGAAGTTTATATCCCAAGGCGAAAATTTTTGGTTTAACAACTGGTTTGGCAGTAATGAAAATTAACTCCGACTTGGGTTATGAGCCTGTTACCTATTCTGAACTGACACAGGATGAGGAATTCTGGAAAGGCTGCCAAAGCTGCGTCAATTTCGATATTTTGAAAATGAAGGAACGTAAAAACTGCATGTGTACTGCCATGTTATATGATCCGGCTACTCAAAAGCATGATGCCGCAAAGAAATTCGCAGAAGAATTACAGAAGAAACCTAGATTATACGAACGCTTTATGCGCATAAAGCAGCATTTAGTTGTAAAGCCTAAGCCAAAATCTGGTTTAAAGGCATTAATGTTTTTATTTACCCTATTATTTCATAAATAATGAAGAAGAAAGTTGTTTTAGCCTTTAGCGGAGGTCTTGATACCTCATTTTGTTGTATTTATTTAGCACAAGATCGTGGATTAGAAGTTCATTCAGTAATTGTAAATACGGGTGGCTTTTCTAATGAAGAATTGCAGGAGATTGAAAAAAGAGCTTATGCCTTAGGTGTAGCTTCACATGCTGTAGTAGATGAAACTAAAAGTTATTACGATGATTGCATTAAATACCTGATTTTCGGTAATGTACTTAAAAATGCTACTTATCCGCTTTCTGTGAGTGCAGAGCGTGTAAGCCAGGCTACTGCAATTGCCAATTATGTTAAAAAGGTAGGTGCCGATTATGTTGCTCACGGAAGTACTGGTGCTGGTAATGATCAGGTACGTTTTGATATGATTTTTAATATCCTGATTCCAGGTGTTGAAATCATCACACCCATTAGAGATTTAAAATTATCCCGCGAAGCGGAAATAGAATATTTAGCTGAACATGGTGTTGAATATAGTGCAGAAAAAGCCAGATATTCTATTAATAAAGGCTTATGGGGAACATCAGTAGGTGGAAAAGAAACTTTAACTTCTCACGAAACCTTACCAGAAAGTGCCTGGCCAACGCAGGTTTCAGAAACGGAAGCACGTAAAATCGAATTAACCTTTGAGGAAGGTGAATTGGTTGCCATTGATGGTGAAACGCTAGCGCCGGTTAACGCCATTCAAAAATTACAGGCCATTGCTCAACCCTTTGGAATTGGTCGTGACATTCATGTTGGTGATACCATCATCGGAATTAAAGGCCGGGTGGGTTTCGAAGCTGCGGCACCAGTATTAATTATTAAAGCTCACCATACTTTAGAGAAGCACACTTTAACCAAATGGCAGTTAAGCTGGAAAGAGCAATTGTCTTCTTTCTATGGCAACTGGTTGCATGAAGGTCAATTCCACGACCCGATCATGCGGAACATCGAAGCCTTTTTAGCTGATACCCAAAAAGTAGTTAGCGGAAAAGTATTTATTGAGTTGTTGCCTTATCGTTTCCAGATTATCGGTATTGAATCTAAGCATGATTTAATGAGCAACAAATTTGGTAGCTACGGCGAAATGAACAATGCCTGGAGTGGAGAAGATGTAAAAGGTTTCTCTAAAATTTTTGGTAACCAGGTGATGATTTGGCATAAGGTAAACGGAGAAGAAGCTTAAGGCTGAAAGACTAAAGCGGAAAGCTACCTTTATGCATCTCGTCATTGCGAGGAGGCACGACGAAGCAATCCCCAAAGTGTTGTCATCCTGAGCTTGTCGAAGGAGTATTAAAATCTAATTTTCATATCCATCTATATTGATAGAACAGATTATGAGTGATAAAATTAAAGCAGGAATAATTGGCGGAGCGGGTTACACAGGTGGTGAAATGCTTCGTATTTTGGTTAATCATCCTAATGTTGAAATTGCTTTTGTAAATAGTACCAGCAATGCCGGAAACTTAGTTTCTGATGTACACACTGATTTAATCGGAGATACAGATCTAAAATTTGTAAGTGATATTCCGCAAGATATTGACGTATTGTTTTTATGTGTTGGCCATGGTGATGCAAAAAAGTTTTTAGCAGCCAATCCCATCAAGGAAAGTATTAAAATCATTGATTTATCTCAGGATTTTAGATTAACTGCAAATGATGAGTTCGAAAATCGTAAGTTTATCTATGGCCTGCCGGAGTTAAATCGCGAAGCAATAAAATCTGCCAGCAACATTGCAAACCCAGGATGTTTTGCTACTTGTATCCAATTAGGTTTATTGCCTTTAGCTGCAAAAGGTTTAATTAAAAGTGAAGTTCACATTAACGCGACAACTGGTTCAACAGGAGCCGGACAAGGCTTAAATGCTACTTCACACTTTAGCTGGAGAAATAATAATCTCTCTATCTATAAAGCTTTTGAGCATCAACACCTGAATGAGATTGGCGAAAGTTTATTGCAGTTGCAGCCATCACTAAAAGATAGTTTAAGTTTTATTCCGCAACGTGGCGCATTTACCAGAGGTATTTTAGCTGCTATATATTTAGAAAGCGATTTAACTTTGGAAGAAGCACAAAGCATTTTTGAAGAATATTACAGTAGCCATCCTTTCACACATGTAAGCCGGCGAAATATCGATTTAAAACAGGTTGTCAATACCAATAAAGCGCTGGTCCATGTAGAGAAACACGGCGATAAATTATTTATCATCAGCATTATTGATAACCTCTTAAAAGGTGCCAGCGGACAAGCGGTTCAGAATATGAACCTAATGTTTGGCTTAGACGAAACAGCAGGTTTGAAACTAAAGGCAGCCAATTTTTAATTTAAGCTTAAAGTGGAAAGCCCAAAAGCTAAAGCAAAACAGCATACCGCCTGAAGAAACAACTAATATTTAATTAGACTAAAGCCCAAGGATAGCGACCAGAATGAAATTCGCAGGAAGCTTTAAGCCTTTAGCTTTAGTCTTTAAGCTCAAAAAAAATGAACTTATTCGACGTTTATCCTCTTAACGATATAGAAATTACTAAAGCATCAGGCAGCAATGTTTGGGATGCTAACGAACAAAAATATTTAGATTTATATGGTGGCCATGCCGTGATTTCCATTGGTCACACCCATCCGCATTATGTTAATCGCTTAACTGAGCAGTTAAATAAAGTTGGTTTTTACTCTAATTCAGTTAAAATTCCTCTGCAAGTACAGTTGGCCGAGAAATTAGGTCAGGTTTCTGGGAAGAAAGATTACCAGTTGTTTTTGGTGAACTCAGGAGCAGAAGCCAATGAGAATGCGCTAAAATTGGCCTCATTTTACAATGGCAGAAAGAAAGTAATCGCTTTCACGGGTGCTTTCCACGGGCGTACATCATTGGCTGTTGCGGTAACCGATAATCCAAAAATTGTAGCGCCGGTTAACCAGACCGAAAACGTAATCTTTTTACCTTTTAACAATGAGGTTGCTTTAGAAGAAACTTTCAAAGCGCAAGGCAATGACATTTCAGCGGTAATTATTGAAGGTATTCAAGGTGTGGGTGGAATTAAAGAAGCTTCAAAAAGTTTCTTGCAGAAAATCCGAACACTGTGCGATGAATACAATTCGGTTTACATTGCTGATTCCGTTCAGTGCGGTTATGGTCGTACAGGTTTATTCTACTCGCATGATTATGCAGGTGTTGAAGCTGATGTTTACACCATGGCCAAAGGAATGGGTAATGGATTTCCAATAGCTGGAATTTCAATTGCACCTAAATTTAAGCCTTGGCATGGCGAATTAGGTACTACTTTCGGTGGTAATCATTTGGCCTGTGCTGCAGCATTGGCTGTTTTAGAGATAATGGAGCAAGATAATCTCATGAAAAATGCTGAAGAAATCGGAAATTACTTAATTACAGAATTGAAAAAATTTGAACAGGTAGTTGAAGTTCGCGGTCGTGGATTAATGATTGGTATTGAATTGCCAGCGGAGCTTGCTCACGTTAAAAAAGAGTTATTATTCACTTACCATATTTTCACTGGCGAAGCAAAACCGAATGTGATCCGCTTATTGCCAGCCTTGAATTTAACAAAGGCACATGCTGATGAATTTTTGGAGGCATTTGGTAAACTTGTTTATTAGCGGAAAGCTAAAAGATTAAAGCTGAAAGCAGACTGCGATTAGCTTATATGATGACAAAAAACTAATTTTAAAGAATCCCTATTTTCAATTGGAGGAACTTTGGTCTTTCTGCTTAACGATTAAGCTTAAACGAAAATGAGAGATTATCAAAAATTGGAAGTTTGGAAAAAAGCGCATTTGATGGTACTATTTGTTTATTCAGATGTACTTCCATTATTTCCGCTGTCAGAAAAGTATGATTTGTATAGCCAGGTAAAAAGGGCTGCATATTCAGTTCCTTTAAATATTGCGGAAGGCGCTGGAAGAAATTCAGATATGGATTTCGCAAGATTTTTGGATATGGCATTAGGTTCTTGCCATGATGCTGAATACGCTTGCCTGCTTGCAAAAGATTTGAGATACTTGAATGAAGAAAAGCATCAGGAAATAAATAATAAAACTAATGAAGTTAAAGCAATGCTGATAGGCTTGCTGAAGCGATTAAGAAAATAATTTAGTTAAAGATTTGGCAATTAGTTTTTTGCATTTGGCAAAAGCTTTTATCCTTACGCTTTAACCTTTAAGCTCAACAAAATGAAACTTTTCACTTCCGTACACGATGTTCCAAGCATCAAACAATTTGTAGAAGATGCGCTTGAATTAAAGGCGAATCCATATGCGCACCAGGATTTAGGTAAAAACAAAACCCTTGGATTGGTATTCATGAACCCAAGTCTGCGTACTCGTTTAAGTACCCAAAAGGCTGCTTTAAATTTAGGGATGAATGTGATGGTGATGAATATGGATAAAGAAGGTTGGGCATTAGAAACACAGGATGGTGTAGTCATGAATGGCTCAACTGTTGAGCATATTCGTGAAGCCGCCGCCGTTATGGGGCAATATTGCGATATTTTAGGATTGCGTTCTTTTCCAAAGTTGGACAACCGTGAGGAAGATTACAGTGAAGATTTCTTCAATAAATTTGTTAAATATTGTGCTGTTCCGGTAGTTAGTTTAGAAAGTGCAACACGCCATCCTTTACAGAGCTTTGCTGATATCATTACCATTCACGAGACCTGGACGAAGAAATTAGATGGACACAAACCAAAGGTGGTTTTGGCCTGGGCACCTCATGTAAAAGCATTGCCACAAGCTGTTCCAAACTCATTTGCCGAATGGATGTGTAAAGCACAGGAGGAAGGAATGATTGATTTTACCATTGCTCAACCTGAAGGCTATGAACTTTCAGTAGATTTTACTAACGGTGCCGATATTCAGTATAATATTGAGGAGGCATTGGCTGGAGCTGATTATGTATATGTGAAAAACTGGAGTAGTTATCAGGAATATGGTAAAGTATTAAATTATCCTGAAGGCTGGATGATGGACAATGAAAAGTTAAAATTCACTAATGATGCGAAAGTAATGCATTGTTTACCGGTTCGCAGAGATCTGGAATTATCTTCTGAAATATTAGATGGACCAAATTCATTGGTCATCCATGAGGCGGGCAATCGTTTATGGGCAGCACAAGCCGTAATCAAAGCCATGCTAGAAGAATTGAAATAGCAAAATGCCTTGGTTCGTGTTGATACAATACGATCATTAAATACAATTTTTATATATGATTAACCCAATTAAAAATACTTTATCCGATTTCGAGCAAGTGATCATCATGATCAACGATGCCCGGAATCGGGTTTACAGTAAGGCAAATGCCGAATTGGTGATGTTGTATTTTAATATTGGAAAAATTGTTTCAGAAAAAGTTTTAGCGGGAAATTGGGGAGATGGAACGGTAAACGATTTAGCAGATTATATTGCTGAAAGGCAACCCCTTTTAAAAGGATTTAATCGCCGCGGACTTTATAGAATGAAACAATTTTATGAAGTTTATAGCGATTCGGAAATTGTGTCACCACTGATGACACAATTTCAAGATGCTGTAAATGAGCGATATAAATTTGTGTCAGCACTGCTGACACAAATTAGTTGGACAAACCATTTACTAATTTTGGCTAAAACAAAAACAAGCGAAGAAAAACTATTTTACCTTTATCAGAGTATAAAAGATAAATTATCTACCCGAGAACTCGAACGCCAGTTAAATTCAGCTACTTTTGAACGAACAATGCTTGGCAATAAATTTAGTACGGCAGTTACTTCAAAATTACCTGCAGGCATTTTTAAAGATCCTTATATTTTTGAATTTTTAGCCCTACCAGAAATTCATTCTGAAAGTGATTTGCAGCAAGCGCTGATTAAAAATCTTCAAAATTTCATTTTAGAAATGGGTAAAGGGTTTACTTATATGGGGAGTGAATACCGTTTGCAGGTAGGGAATAAAGACTATTATACCGATTTATTATTTTACCATCGTGATTTACAATGCATGGTTTTATTTGAGCTTAAAATTGAAGAATTTCAACCGGAATTTTTAGGTAAGCTAAATTTTTATCTTGAAGCCTTGGATCGTGATGTAAAAAGGCCACATGAAAATCCAAGTATTGGTGTTTTATTATGTAAAGGCAAGGATGAAGAAGTGGTAGAATATGCACTATCCAGAAATGTATCACCGGCACTAATTGCCGATTATGAAACCAAGTTGATAGACAAAAAACTGCTCGCAGAAAAATTGCATCAACTTTCTGAAATTTTTTATAGAAATGAACAATAAGCAACTTACCATCATCAAAATTGGTGGAAACGTAATCGATAACTCAGCAAACTTACATCAGTTTTTGCTGGATTTTACAGCTTTGCCTGGCGATAAAATATTGGTTCATGGTGGTGGTAAAATCGCAACAGAACTGGGTGAAAGCTTAGGCATCGAAGCGAAAATGGTGGATGGCCGCCGAATTACAGATATTGAAACCTTGCGAATCGTCACCATGGTTTATGCAGGGTTAATTAATAAAAATATGGTTGCCCAGTTGCAAGCCAAGGGCAGCAATGCCATTGGTTTAACCGGTGCAGATGGAAATATCATTCAGGCAAAAAAACGTCCTGTAAAAGAGATCGATTATGGTTTTGTAGGTGATTTGGATGAAGAATCTGTTTCTGCCGAAACCTTAAATAAATTATTGCAAGCCGGATTAGTTCCTGTTTTGTGTGCCATTACACATGATGGAGAAACCCAGCTGTTAAATACCAATGCCGACACCATTGCATCATCAGTTGCTGTAGCCATGTCTGCTTTATATGAAACACGTTTGGTATATTGCTTTGAGAAAAAAGGAGTGCTGAAAGATGTGAACGATGATGATTCTGTAGTTCGAGAAATCAAAGCAGATGAATTTGAAGGTTTAAAAGCTGATGGAACAGTGCAGGGCGGAATGATCCCAAAATTGCATAATGCATTTGAAGCGATTAAAAAAGGTGTTTCAGCTGTTTATATCGGTAAAGCCGATGAATTGGCAGAACTAGCTGATGGAACTTTTGGAACGAAGATGAACCCCTAAATCCCCTAAAGGGGACTTGTCATTGCGCTTAAGCGTTTTGCAATTCCCCTCTTTTAGAGGGGTGCCCGCAGGGCGGGGTGTTAGTTATAATGTAATAATGCAGCCTAAGATTGCCTCGCGCCTCAGCATGACAATGAGTTTAAAAAAGATTGCAGTGAATAGCAGGACTAACATTAATAGTATTACTGAAACTGCTTTTCAAATAAATATTAATTGATTAAAATCGGTGAAATCACTAAAATCTGTGTAATCAAATGAATAAAAAAATAGCCATCATTGGAAGCGGAAATATCGGTTTATCTTTAGCGAAAGGCCTGGTGAAAGCCGATTTTGCCAAAGCCATCGACATCACGCTTACCCGGAGAAATATCGATCATTTAAAACCTTTCGCCGATGCTGGATTTGTAGTGAGCAACAATAATAAAGAAGCGGTTGCCAAAGCTGATGTTGTAATCCTTGCCGTATTGCCACAACAATTAAATACAGTTTTGGATGAAATTCAGACTTCTATTGTTCCGGCTAAACACCTGGTTATTTCGGTGATTTCTGGTGTCAGCTGCGCTGCCGTTCGAGAAAAATTAGGAGAAGATGTAGAGGTAATCCGGGTAATGCCAAACACTGCAATCGCCATCGGACAATCTATGACTTGCATGGCCAGCGATAATGCCTCAGCAGAAAATATTGCGGATGTGACCAAAATGTTCGAAACGGTAGGTTCGGTAGTTAAAATAAACGAAGATTTAATGACTTCCGCTACAGCACTTTGTGCATGCGGCATCGCATTCTTTCTAAGGGCAATCCGGGCAGCATCACAGGGCGGTGTTGAAATTGGTTTTCATGCCGATGAAGCACTTAAAATGGCTGTTCAAACGGCAAAGGGAGCAGCCGATTTACTTTTATTGCATGGTACACACCCGGAATCAGAAATAGATAAAGTAACTTCGCCAAAAGGTTGTACCATTGCCGGTTTAAACGAAATGGAACACAATGGTTTTAGCTCATCACTCATAAAAGGAATTAAACTTTCAGCTTTAAAAGCAGGAAATTTGTATACCAAAGAAAGCTAAAAGCAGAAAGACTAAAGCTTAAAGCAAATAAAAGTAGCAAATCAAGATGAAATTTATCTTGATACTTATTACCAATTACTTGATACTATGTTACTAGAAAATATACAAAAAGAAAGCCTGGACTTATTGCGGCAGTTGATTCGTATCCAGTCTTTTAGCAAAGAAGAAGACCGGACGGCGAATTTAATTGCGCAGTTTTTGGAGGAGAGAGGGGTTAAGATCCAGCGTAAAATGAATAACGTTTGGACTTACAACAAACATTTTGATGCGGCTAAGCCAACATTGCTTCTAAATTCACATCATGATACGGTAAAGCCAAATTCAGGTTACACCCGCGACCCATATGATGCAGCCATTGAAGGAGATAAATTGTTTGGTTTGGGCAGTAATGATGCTGGTGGTTGTCTGGTTTCACTAATTGGTGCATTTTTGTATTATTACGAACAAGAAAATTTAAAATATAACATCTGTCTGGCTGCAACGGCAGAAGAAGAAATTTCTGGTAACAATGGATTAGAATTGGTTCTGCCCGATTTAGGTGAGCTGGAATTCGGAATTGTAGGTGAACCGACAGAAATGAATTTGGCCATTGCTGAACGTGGATTATTGGTATTGGATTGTGTGTCTCATGGTAAGGCTGGTCATGCGGCACGTGAAGAAGGCGAAAATGCCATTTACAAAGCTTTGAAAGACATTGAATGGTTCAGGAATTATCAGTTCCCGAAAGTCTCTGAAGTTTTTGGTCCGCTGAAAATGACAGTTACGATTATCAATGCAGGTTCACAGCATAATGTGGTTCCGGCAAATTGTACTTTTACTGTAGATGTTCGGGTAACTGATGCATATACAAACGAAGAAGTTCTGGAAATCATCCGGGCAAATGTAGATTGTGAGGTAACCCCACGTTCCATTAGGTTGAAACCATCATCCATAGATAAGAACCATCCGGTTGTTCAGGCCGGAGTAGCATTGGGAAAAACCACTTATGGCTCTCCAACTACATCCGATCAAGCTTTGTTGGATATTCCTTCCGTAAAATGTGGACCAGGTTTTTCTGGCCGCTCGCACATGGCTGATGAGTTCTTATATGTACGCGAGGTTGCAGAAGGTGTGGAAGGATATGTAAATATGCTGAAACCAGTTATCCTATTTTAGATTTTAGATTGATGAATTACGATTTCGTAGTTCAAAAATCGTAAATCGTAATTTTAAAATCGTAAGTAAGAATGAAGATTTGGCAAAAAAATATAGACGTAAATAAATTTGTAGAAACCTTTACGGTTGGAAAAGACCGCGAACTGGACCTGCAGATGGCAAAGTTTGATGTTTTGGGTTCCTTGGCTCATACAGAAATGTTAGAAACGATTAATTTGCTAACCGCAGATGAATTGAAAACCATTCAAAAAGAACTGAAAAACATCTACGCAGAAATTGAGTCTGGAAATTTCACTATTGAAGATACAGTAGAGGATGTTCACTCGCAGGTAGAATGGTTGCTTACGCAGCGCATTGGTGAGGCAGGAAAAAAAATTCACAGCGGGCGTTCACGTAATGATCAGGTTTTAGTTGATTTAAAATTATTCTTCAGGGCTTGTATTGAAGATATGGTGAGCCAAACATCAGCCTTGTTTAACCAATTAATCGAATTAAGTAATACGCACAAAGATAAGTTTATGCCAGGCTATACGCATTTGCAGATTGCCATGCCATCATCATTCGGACTATGGTTTGGTGCCTATGCAGAAAGCCTTGCCGATGATCTGGAACTCATGCTCGCTGCATGGAAAATTACCAATAAAAATCCATTGGGTTCAGCTGCTGGTTATGGTTCTTCCTTTCCATTAAACAGAACTTTAACCACTGAATTATTAGGATTCGAAAGCTTAAACTATAATGTGGTTTATGCGCAGATGGGACGTGGAAAAACGGAAAGAATTTTAGCCCAAGCGATGAGTTCCATTGCAGCTACTTTAGCCAAAATGGCAATGGATGTTTGTTTGTTCATCAACCAGAATTTTAGTTTCATTAGTTTTCCGGCAGAACTGACTACAGGTTCAAGTATTATGCCGCACAAGAAAAACCCAGATGTTTTTGAGTTGATTCGTTCACGTTGCAATAAAATCCAGGCTTTACCGAATGAAATTGCCATGATGATCACCAATTTGCCATCAGGTTATCACCGTGATTTACAATTGCTAAAGGAAAATCTTTTCCCCGCAATTACTTCCTTGAATGAATGTTTGGAGATCGCTACGTTTATGTTTCAAAACATCACCATTAAGGATGATATTCTGAAAGAAAAGAAATACGACTACCTGTTTAGTGTAGAGGTGGTTAATGAACTGGCGCTACAAGGCGTTCCATTCAGAGAAGCATACAAAATTGTAGGTGAACAGATTGAAAATGGTACCTTTGCACCATCGAGCCAAATACACCATACACACGAAGGAAGCATCGGCAACCTTTGTAATGAGCAAATTTCTGCAGTAATGCATGATGTTTTATCGCAATTTGGTTTCGGAAAAGTGAATAAAGCTATTGAAGATTTGGTTAAATAAATTTTGCTAATTTTGTAATTATGACAACTTTAACAATAGAAATTAAGGATAAAGACGCAGGTTTCGTAAAAGAGTTCCTCAGCAAAATTGGTGCTAAAGTTAAAGTAGAACCAACAAGTCAGATTACTTCTGAAATTGCTCAGGCTTTAAAAGAAATTAATGAGATGCAGCAAGGAAAACGTAAGCCTTTAAGCCTAAAAGATATTTAATGGCTAATGAAGTTATTTATTCAGACGTTTTTATCAAAAAAGCCAAAGTCTATAAAAAGAAATATATCTCTTTAGTAGAAGATCTCTACGAACTCGAAGAAAAACTTCTTGAAAATCCGCACCAAGGTAATGATCTGGGTGCAGGTTTGTACAAAATTAGACTTGCTGTAAAAAGCAAAGGAAAAGGTAAAAGCGGAGGATTTAGGATAATAACTTATTTAATTTCAAATACCCCTGATGGAATCATTATCAATATGTTGACCCTCTATGATAAATCAGAAGAAAGTACTATTGATAAAAAAGAACTTCAGAAAATAATTAAAGCATTATAAATCTGCTAATAGCAGATTAATATATATTTATGAAACCATCATGATTTTCCATCAGGAATAATTAATAAGTCATGATAGCTTCATCACCCTACAAATAAAATATAAACAGATGAAAGTTTCAGTATTGGCCAGTTCATTAATCGGCTCAGAAATTATAAAAATCGGTAACGAAGTTAACGAAATGAAGCGCAAAGGTGCTTCAATCGCTAATTTAACCATAGGCGATTTTGATGCGAACATCTACCCGATTCCAACCGAATTGAAAGCTGGGATCGTAGATGCGTATCATGCTAATCAAACCAATTATCCACCTGCAGATGGGGTTTTATCCTTAAGAGAAACTGTTTCTGAACTATTAAAAGATAGGTTCGGATTGGAATATAATACCAATAGTATTTTAGTTTCCGGTGGCTCTCGTCCGTTAATTTATGCTACTTATTTAGCCTTAATTGATCCGGGAGATACCGTTGTTTTCCCTGCACCATCATGGAATAACAATCATTATTGCCACTTAACTTCTGCAGAAGCTGTTGCTGTAGAAACCGATGCAGCGCACAACTTCATGCCAACTGCGGCGCAATTAAAACCGCACTTAAAAGGTGCCACGTTATTAGCACTTTGCTCTCCCTTAAATCCAACAGGAACCATGTTCGATGGTGATTCTTTAGCTGAAATATGTGATGTTGTTTTAGAAGAAAATGCAAGTCGTGGAGCTGACGAAAAGCCATTGTATTTAATGTACGATCAGATTTATTCACTTTTGACATTTGGAAAAGAACATGTAAACCCAGTTTCATTGCGTCCGGCGATGCGTGAGTTTACGGTATTTGTGGATGGAAGTTCTAAGTGTTTAGCTGCAACTGGTGTACGTGTAGGTTGGGGTTTTGGTCCGGAAGATATTATCAATAGGATGAAGGCTTTGGTTGGCCACATGGGCGCCTGGGCACCAAAAGCAGAGCAGGTAGCCATGTCAAATTATTTTAATGATAAAGCACAGGTTGATTCTTTCTTAACCAGTTTTAAAAGTCAGATTCAGGATAGTTTGAATGCGCTTTATAATGGCTTTAACGAATTAAAAAATGAGGGATTTAACGTAGAGGCTGTTGAACCAATGGGGGCCATTTATTTAACCATCAAAATCGATTACATCGGAAAAACTACCGAAGATGGTCAGCTTTTAAAAGACAGTGCAGACGTGAATTTCTACCTGATCAAAGAAGCAGGTGCTGCTTTGGTTCCTTTTTCAGCCTTCGGAAATGCAGATAGCATGCCTTGGTTCAGGGCATCAGTAGGTGCATGTACTTTGCAAGATATTAAAGATATGCTGCCAAGGATTAAAGTGGCTTTGAGTAAGTTAAAATAAGATTATAAGCGTATAAGAAACCCTCTTCAATTAATTTTGAAGAGGGTTTTTTGATTGATCGTCATGCTGAATTTATTTCAGCATCTTTCTTGCAAGATAGATTCTGAAATGAATTCAGGGTGACGATTTGACTTTAGACTAAGGACTTGGGACTCAAGACTCCCAGCTCTGAACTCCAAACTAATCCTCCCTGCTTCCATCATCAGCCATTCTCACCATTTTTGGTTCAAATTTGGCTATTACATCAACCAGTTCTGTTTGTGCGGCCATTACTTTGTTAATGTCTTTATAGGCCATTGGTGCCTCATCTAAGCCAGCTCCAATTAAGGTAACGTTGTGATCTTTCAAAATGGCTTTCATATCCGATTTAGTAATCGATTGAATCGCCTTTGTTCGGCTCATTTGTCTACCCGCACCATGCGAAGCTGAATTGATTGCATTTACTTCGCCTTTTCCTCTCACCAGAAATCCTGGTGCAGTCATGCTTCCCGGGATAATTCCCATCACACCTTTACCAGCTGGTGTTGCACCTTTTCGGTGAACAATTACTTCTTCGCCATCAAGCATTTCTTTCCAGGCAAAATTATGATGGTTTTCTACCTTGGCTAAAACTTTAGCACCAATGGCTTTGGTTAATCTTTTATGGATAACCTCATGACAAGCAGAGGCGTAATCGCCGGCCAAATTCATGGCAATCCAATATTCTTGCCCTTCCGCCGAGTTTAAATCCAAATAAGCCAGGTTTGCAGCCTCTTTAGGGAGTTTACAGATTTCTTTCGCCAGTTTGGTGTAATGACCTGCAATGGTTGCTCCAAGGCCACGAGAACCAGAGTGTGTTAACAAAGCCACGTAACGGCCTCTATCGATATTTAAAATTTCATCGCGTTCGGCGAAATCAATAATACCCCATTCCACAAAGTGATTTCCACCGCCCGAAGTACCCAATTGCGCCCAGGCCTTTCCATGTAAATTTTTAAGAAATGGAGTGGAATTAAACGCTTCATTTTCTAAAACTTCATGATCTGCCCTTTCGTCACTTTTGAAGTTTTGTCCGGCACCAAATTTGGTAAAAGCAATCAGTTCTCGTTTGTACATGGCATCCTTCCCGAAATAATGTTTTTCTGGGATATCGAAAATACTCAAAGCCATACGGCATCCGATATCTACACCTACGCCATACGGAATAATTGCATTTCTAGTCGCCAAAACACCACCAATCGGCAAACCGTAACCTTGGTGGGCATCAGGCATTAGTGCACCAGCTACCGAAACAGGCAGTTTCATGGCAATATTCATTTGATTTCTAGCGCCTTCTTCTATATAATCAGCACCGAAAATGGAATAGTCTTTTGCATTTTTAACCAGCTCGATTGTGCCATCCGATTTTGGATTCGACTCTTCAATAATCGCTGTGGCCAATACATTTAAGACTTCGTCATCCAAAAAACTTTCCGGGTAATCTTTCACTTTTTTAAATAAGGCCAGTAATTCTTTTTCTTCTATATCCGTGAAATTTTCTCTCAGGATACCTAAAGTTAGGCCTACTATTTTTCCTTCGGAATAACCTATTTCTATGAGGTTATTCCCTGTTATGTTGTTGTTCATTGCTATTTCGTATCACTTATTTCTAGGTCCAAATGGTGGCATCCATTTCTTTTTTATCATAATGTTTTTTATATCCCGATAAGATAGTGGATAAAAGTTGTGACAGTCTACGCCGACATCAAATGACAAAGAAGTTTCGTCATCTGGTAAACTACCATGTGAATGGCCATATAAATGCCAAGTTCCGTGATGACTAGCGTTCCAAACCTTCATTGCGTAATGACTCAAGACTATAAGCCTTGGTCCTTTGTTTTCTGAATCGTTATCATTAACCTTTAATTCAAAATAATCTTTTATCCATTCGAAACAATCAGCGCATTCTAAGGCTGCGCTTTCATGATTTCCTTTTATCAAATATATTTTCCCGTTTAATTGTTCTCTGATCTGCCGAGTTCTATTTGCAGACATCAAGGCAAAGTCACCTAAATGATAAACAATATCATCTTTTCTAATTTTTTCGTTCCATCGTTTTATCATCTCGGCATTCATTTCATCTCCATTTGCAAAGGGTCTTTTCGAAAATTCAATGATGTTCTTGTGCCCGAAATGATTGTCGGACGTGAACCATATTTTATTTGTATTCATATTCTATTTAATTGCGTATTGATGTCATATGAATCAACTACACTATTCTAATAATCCTCGGCAAGCAACATTCGCCTAACCGAAGGGTTCTAAATTTAATTTATTTTAATTAATGAGGCAAAAGGTGCAAAATGTATCAATTTTTGGACGAAGTAACATTTAGCTACGGCACTCATTTTTTGAGCGTGTTTAATATTTAAGAGCAAAACTGGCAAGTGTGTATTTACTAGCAGGATTCGAACCTGCACTATATTCAACCAATCGAAGTAACACTTAAACAACGGCATCTTAATTTTTTAATTAACAGAAGCAAAAAGCAACAAAAGTTTATGGGGCAAGTCGTTGCCGGAGTCGAACCGGATAATCTTGCTGGTTTTACAGCTTCATTATTCCTCCCCTCAATTGTGACGAAGTAACTCTTGTTTACGGCATTCTGTGTTATTTTAATTAAGCAAGGTGAAAAGCAAAAGGAGACTGTTTCCTGCTCTAACCAATTGAGCTATTCTATTTTATAAGAAGTAGGACTCGAACCTACAACCCGGGTATCCCTAAATACGAAGTAACTCTTTTTTACGACACTTGCTTTTCTTTAATTTCTTTTAAACTCCCGCAACTAAATATTGCGGGAGGGGTTTACAATGTAATCTGATTTATTTTTTCTAAAGCAAATTTGGTATCTTCCATTGCCGAAAGGATATCGAAAATTTTATCCGACCATCCTGCCAAAAGATAGACATCATTTTTTTGTATATCTAAAGGTACTTTACCATAACCAGAAAGATCAAATAAGAATAATTTTGCATCGGGAGCAATTTTTTTATAATTAGTCCATGATTTGGCAAATGAATGACTGGTATGATTACTGTTCCACATTTGTGTATCGGTAAATAACATCACTTTATCAACTACTTCTTTATTTTTGACCAGGCTTTCAATAACCAGATGCCCGTTTGTGGAGTAACCAACCTCACCCTCTCTTCTGTAATATTCCATCACATTTGCTAAAACATTTCTTTTCGGCATATTGATTATTTTCCAGGTATCACCGAACATGCCTGATACTACATTTTTGCATTGCGATTGTAGTAACATCGCCAACATTAATCCAATATCATATAAAAATATCGAGCTTTTTGGCGAAATGGCATGTTGCATTGAACCTGATACATCGCAGGCAATCACTACCGAAGTATTAATGCCAAAACCTTTAATGTTTTTTGCACAGCACATTACTGCATCTTCCAGAGCGTCTAATATAACCGAAGTGTATTTCGATTTCATCACTTTGATCTCACGGTAAGCTGATAAAAACCTGAATGGCAATTGCTTTGAGCTTAAAACTGCTTTTTCGTTTGACAAATAACTACAGATCATTTCAATATGGTTACCGGATACATTAGCTTCCAAAATGTTGCGCAGGTTTCTCAAAAGGGCCATATAACCGATTTTTTTGCTTTCGATCATTTCTTCCCATTTTTGGGTAAAGGCCAATGCTTTGGCAGATTCATTTTCAAATCTGTTTTTACCCAAAGCCGAAAACTCCGTTTCCCAGGTGTAGGGCGTTGCTAAACTATCTGATGCTATTTTATTAAATATCAACTGTTGATTGGCATCTTTAGCTTTAGGGTGTACCAAAAACAAAGCATCTTTTAATTTTACCTCCGCGTTTCTATTGTATTTCGCGAATTGATACTCATCAAAATTGTTAAAAGATGCTACCAAACCTTTTTGTATCTGTTTAGAAAGTTTATTCAGTTTTTTGGTTTGCGTCCGCTCATTTGCAATCTGATAGTAAGCCAACATTTCGGTGATCTCATCAGCACGTAAAACAACCCTGTTTACTGTTTTGCTCACGATTGAATTACCTGAAGTTTTTCTGGCCAACTCTACCGATAAAACCATTGGGATTGATCTCAAATTCATCTCCGTCCTGGCATAAACAGCCAATCTTGCAACGAATTCCGGATTGCATTTTTCAATCAAAGCCTTAATTCTTTCTAACCTGCTGTTGCCAGCTTCATAAAACGAATCGTTCAATCCTGTAGTCACAACTGCAGTATACAGTTCCATTTCAGGACTCATGATATATGCTTTTGCACCCTCATGATTTGTTGTTACCTGTATGTTTTTGTTAAAGAAATTGAATCTCATAATCGTTGAATTAAGTGTTTAAACTTTTATTTAATCAGTGCAAATTTCTTTGCCATTCTGACATTACAAAGATGCCACCACCACTATGCGGCTGATTTGCGCAGTAAAAATTATTTTGATATAAAAGAATTAATTATCTGATAATTAGGTAAATAAATTTAATTTTTCCATTATATTTTTTCTTTTATCGTCCAATTGCGCAATTGTATTGCGTAGATGAAGAACACTTTGCTATATTTAATTAAGCTTTACGATCAGATTGTTAGCGTGAAACCCAAATTGTTTAAAAAATGGCAGTAAATAAATTAGCACTCATTCGTTACAAAACTATCGACGATTGCCTGAAAAACCGTTTCCGGAAATGGACATTGGAAGATCTTATCGAAAAGGTATCTGAAACGCTTTATGAACTGGAAGGGATAACCACTGGTGTAAGTAAACGCACCATTCAGGCAGATATTCAGCTGATGCGGAGTGATAAGCTTGGATATAATGCACCGATCGTAGTGAAAGATAAACGCTTTTATGCTTATGAAGATTCAAATTTCAGTATTACCAAAGCGCCGATCAATAATGCTGATGTCGATAAGATGAAGGAAATTGTTGGTGTACTGAAACAGTTTAATGCATTTAATTATTTTGACGAGATGAGTGATATGATTGCTCGTTTGGAAAATAATTTGAACAAATCGACCAAACAAAGTGGTAATCACATCCAATTGGAAAGTAATAAACTGGTAAAAGGCCTGGAATGCATTCCATCCTTATATCAGGCGGTTTTGAATAAACGATCGCTATTGATCGAATATAAGTCTTTCAAGGCGCAGCAGGCTCAACAAGGCATTTATTACCCTTATCTATTAAAGGAATATAGAAACAGGTGGTTTCTTATCTGTAAAGCCAAAAAACGTCAGGGAATTTTGAATCTGGCTTTGGATCGGATTATTGAGTTTCAAGAGCTACCCAATGAAGAATTTGTTGCATACCAAGGGATAGATTTCGATCGATATTATGATGATTTAATTGGTGTAACCAAAAGTGAAAGGGATCGGGCACAAAAGGTAGTTTTAGAGTTTACAAATGATCATGCGCCCTATGTACTTACAAAACCTTTGCATTCCTCGCAAGTTGTATTAAGTAAAAATGAGAAAACGACTACTTTTAGAATTGATGTGGTATTAAACTTTGAACTGGAACGTGAAATATTGGGTTTTGGGGAGTGTGTTAAAGTACTGTCGCCAAGATTATTAATTTCTAAAGTGAAAAGACGGCTGGGGCAGAATTTTAAACAGTATGAAACTAAATAATGATTGCATTTTGAATGATTGAATGAGAGAATATAGGCAGCTATGCAGGCATTCTCTCATTCAAAATTCTTTCATTTAATAACGCTGTTATTCACTCATTCTTTCATTCAATCAATCTATAATTCTTTCATTCCATATTAACTCTTAAACTCACTCGTTTTATGGAATTCAATATCAGGATAATCTTGTTTGGTTAAATTGATCATGTATTCACTATCCGCTAAATAAACTGGATTGGCTTCCTTATCAAATCCAATATGTTGTTGCTTACGCTTCACAAATTCATCCAGTTTTTTTCTGTCGGTAGAAGTAACCCAGCTTGAGCGGGTATAACTCAATGTACGGAAGCGACATTTTGCACCATATTCATGCTCTAACCTAAAATTGATTACCTCGAACTGAAGCTCACCAACGGCGCCGATCACTTTCCTGTTTCCCGGCTGCATCACGAACAATTGTGCCACACCTTCATCCGTTAACTGCTCAATACCTTTTTCCAATTGTTTGGTTCGCATAGGATCCATGTTTTCTACTTCTTTAAAGATAGATGGAGAGAAACTAGGGATTCCTTTGAACTGCAGTTTTTCACCTTCGGTTAAAGTATCACCGATTTTAAAGTTTCCACTATCGTATAAACCTACCACGTCACCTGGCCAGGCCTCTTCAACAATACTTTTCTCATTGGCCATAAAATCCATCGGATTAGAGAATTTTAATTTCTTATCCTGACGGGTATGGTAGTAGAATTTATTGCGCTCAAATTTGCCAGAGCAGATTCTTAAGAAAGCAATCCTGTCGCGGTGTTTTGGGTCTAAGTTGGCATGGATCTTAAATACAAATCCACTGAAATTTTTCTCTTCAACCAATACGTCACGCTCTTCAGCTTCTCTATGTCGAGGGCTTGGAGCGATATCAATAAAAGTATCTAAGAGTTCTTTTATCCCGAAATTATTGATCGCACTCCCAAAAAACACAGGTGCAACCAAACCATCGGTATATAAATCTTTATCAATTTTACCATAGATACCGTCAACGAGTTCCACATCGTCTTTCAACGTATTGATCTCGTTTTCTTTCAGGTAATTCAATAAAGAAGGATCATTTAAATCATTGGCCGCTACAACCGAATCGGTTACTTTGGTTTTATCAGAATTAAATAAATTTAGGTGTTTGTTATAAATGCTGTATACGCCTTTAAAAGTATGGCCTTGACCAATTGGCCATGAAAGCGGACAAAGGCTGATACTTAGTTTTTCTTCAATTTCATCTAATAAATCGTAAGCCTCTTTACCTTCACGATCCATTTTGTTAATGAAGATGATAACCGGTGTATTTCGCATACGGCAAACCGACATGAGTTTTTCGGTCTGCTCTTCCACACCTTTCACACAATCAACCACCAGGATAACGCTATCCACCGCTGATAAGGTTCGGTAAGTATCTTCCGCAAAATCTTTGTGACCAGGTGTATCTAAAATATTAATGCGCTTGCCACTATATTCGAAACCCATTACCGATGTTGCAACTGAGATTCCACGTTGCTTTTCAATCTCCATAAAATCGGAAGTGTTGCTTTGATTCGCTTTGTTCCTTTTTACTGCACCAGCAGTGTTAATGGCACCACCAAAAAGCAGAAATTTTTCTGTTAATGTGGTTTTGCCTGCATCGGGGTGACTAATAATGGCAAAGGTTTTACGTTTTTCTATTTCAGGGTTAAGCATAATAAAATTTTGGATGTAAAGGGTGATGAAACCTTGTTAAAGGAATTTAACAGCGATAAGAAGTTGATATTGTTGTTTCATCAGGCGGCAAAGATAAGAAAAAGATGAGTGATTTGGTTAACTGTTTAATTGAAAACAGATTGCAGTTTTTTAAAATTGAAAAGCAAGTTTTTTCAAATTAGTTTCCACTGGTATTAACTTAAAATTATCGCTAATATTTAAAATTTCTAAGCAATCATTGTTTAGTTTTGTGCTAAAATGTTTAGCTTTATTCATCCCTCCGATTATTGCTGACAAAAATTTTACTGCCGATGTCCATTTTAGAAGAAACTTCTATGCCTGCAGAAATTGCGGCTAAATTTGTGAATTATACCTCAAAACATGTTTTCTTAACCGGAAAAGCAGGTACTGGTAAAACCACTTTTTTACGTAAGCTAATTAAACTTACCCATAAAAAGGCCTTAATTGTTGCACCAACAGGTATAGCCGCCATCAATGCATCGGGGGTAACCATTCATTCGCTTTTTCAACTTCCTTTTGGTGCTTACCTGCCAGATGCGGCAGGTGCCTTGATTAATGAAAATATTAATTTCAACTTCAATACATCCAAAACACTGGTAAAGCACATGAATATGCAGGGGAATAAACGCCGCATGTTGCAAGAATTGGAATTATTGGTAATTGATGAAGTAAGTATGTTGCGGGCAGATATGCTTGATGCCATCGATTTCGCTTTGCGCTATGTGCGTCGGAACAGAAATCTTCCATTTGGTGGGGTACAATTGCTATTTATAGGAGATTTACACCAGTTGCCTCCTGTTGTTAAAAATGACGAGTGGCGCATTATGGCTAAATTTTATAAAAGCATTTATTTTTTCGATGCGCTGGCCTTACAAAATAATCCGCCGGTTTATATCGAACTTGATAAGATTTACCGTCAGGATGATGCCGTTTTTATAGATTTATTGAACAACCTGCGGAATAATAAAATCACACCAGAAGATACCGCTTTATTGAGACAGCATTTTAAACAGGATTTTAAACCTTCGGCTGATGATAATTATATTACCTTAACCACGCATAACAATAAGGCAGATAGTATTAATCGCGAAAGGTTAACACAACTCAAAACTAAATCTTATTTTTTTGAAGCAAAGGTTCAGGGTGAATTTAATGAATATGCATACCCAAATGATAAAAGCTTAGAATTAAAGGTTGGTGCACAGGTGATGTTCATTAAAAATGATATGACAGCCGAAAAGCGTTATTATAATGGTAAAATTGGTGTTGTACATCATATCGAAAAAGATATAATAGAAATTGAACTTCCTGAAGATAAAGTGGTGATTCAGATTTCGCCATATACCTGGGAAAATGTGAAATATAAATTGGATGAAGCAACCAATGAAATTAAAGAAAACGTTGCAGGTTCATTTATTCAATATCCTATAAAACTCACCTGGGCCATTACGGTGCATAAAAGTCAGGGTTTAACTTTTGATAAAGCCATTATTGATGTTGGCGATGCCTTCGCTCCGGGTCAGGCCTATGTTGCACTATCACGTTTACGTTCTTTAAATGGTTTAGTTTTAACCTCTCACCTTCGGGATAGTGGTTTGCAGCAAGATCAGAATGTGCACTATTTTTCTAAAACTAAGCAGCCATCAGAAGTACTGCATGAGCAGATCAGTGTAGAGAGTTATACTTTTATCAGGAGTTATCTTTTTGCAGCATTTGATTTAAACCTGATCCGGTATTATTTAAAGGAACACAGTCAAACTTTTGATAAAAGTGAAAATAAATCTGCCAAGCAAAAGCATGAAGATTGGACAAATACAGTATATGCTGACTTTCAGAAAATTACAGCTACTGCCGATACATTTGTGAATCAGCTTAAAAATCTTTTTTCTGAGCAAACGGAATACACTTTATTTAATGTATCAAAAAGGGTAGAGGCTGCATTAAAGTATTTTAATCCTTTAGTTAAGGAAATTTCAGATCGTTTTCTGGCTCAAATTGAAGCTGTAAAAGAAGAAAAACAAATTAAAACCTATGTAACCGAACTGCTTGAACTGGAGATTCTGGTGTATGAACAGCTCAAGAAAATGCATAAAAGCAAGGCTTTATTACAGGCGCTTATTGCGGGGAAAGAATTTAGCAAAGCAGATACAGAGGCGCTATTAAATACTTCAGAGCGGAATCAACAATTGCAAAAGGCCATTCAATTAAAAGGTGAAACACTGAAAGTGAAATCTGCAGTTGAAAAGAAAAAGAAAGAACCAAAGATTGATACTAAACTAGTTAGTTTTGAACTTTATGAACAAGGAAAAAGCTTAGGAGAGATTGCAAAAGAACGTGGCTTTTCAGTTGGTACAATTGAAGGTCATTTGGCATACTATGTTTCCACGCAACAACTGGATGTTACAAAGCTCGTTAAGCCTAATAAAATCAGAAACATTACGGATGCGGTAGAAAGTCAGAAAACAAAATCGATGGCTACGATACGGGAATTTCTAGGGAAAGATTATTCTTTTGGCGAGATCAAAATGGTATTGGCTTCTTTGTTCCCATCGGAAGAGTAACGATTTAACCGCAAAGAATGTTATTTCATTTTACCACAGAGAAACAGAGTTAAGGCACAGAGAGCATAAAGTTTTATGGAAGAAGATTTATTAACAAGAACCATCATTGGGCTGGCAATAGATGTACATACAGCTCTTGGGCCAGGATTGCTGGAGAGTGCTTATAAGGAATGTTTATTCTATAAGATTGACAAGGCAGGCTTTCAAGTTGAAAAAGAAAAAATAATGCCTTTGCATTTTGAAGATGTAAGATTGGATTGTGGTTATCGGATTGATATTTTAGTAGAGAATAGGTTGGTTTTAGAGTTGAAAAGCGTAGAGCGTTTGACTGATATTCATTTGGCACAAACCTTAACTTATATGAAATTAGGTGGCTATAGATTTGGGTTGTTAATGAATTTTAATGTTTTAAGAGTAAAGGATAGAATCAAACGTGTTGTAAATGGTTATTAAATTGGCTATATTTTCTCTGTGAAAACTCGGCGTGCTCTGTGGTTAAATTAAAGAATGGCATAAATAGTTATTAAAAGCCTGTGTTTTCTCTGTGTAAACTCCGTGTGCTCTGTGGTTTATCTATTGTAAAATTATGTTTTCTAAGTAAATCTTTGTGCCCTCTGTGGTAAGAAATACTAAAATACTTACCTTAGCATTCGTGAAGAAAATTGATTTATTAGCGCAATACATGCCTGCCGAGGCCGCACCGCTAATTGCAAAGTGGATTGATTATTTTCAGTGTGAGTTTAAAATCGCTAAAACACGCACTACAAAACTAGGCGATTACCGTCACCCTTTTCGGGATAAGGGACATCGCATTTCTGTAAATTTCAATCTTAACCATTATGCTTTTTTGGTTACTACTGTTCATGAATTTGCGCATCTTTTAACCTGGAACGACTTTAAAAACAAGGTAAAACCTCATGGCTCAGAATGGAAAAAGAACTTCCAAAGGATGATGGTTCCGTTTTTTGAAATGAAGGTTTTTCCTGTAGATATTCATCTGGCCATCAATAATTACATGTCAAACCCTGCTGCTTCCAGTTGTTCTGATCTGAATTTATCACGTGCTTTAAAAAAGTATGATACGAATAAAACCGAAACACTGCATTTAGAGCAAATACCCATTAATACCAAATTTAGAATTAAAGATGGCAGACGCTTTACCAAAGGCGAACAAATCAGAAAACGGTACCGTTGTATCTGTTTAGATGATAAACGGCTATACTTATTTAATCCTTTGGCTGAGGTTTTTGTGGTAGAATAAGAATAAACGCGTGAATTCGTCATTGCCTTTGGTAAACTAAATGCAATAACGAATTATTTTAAACAAACTCAAACTTATCACCATCAAATAATCCTTTATCACTTAATTTTAAACGTGGAATAACAAGTAAAGCCATAAAAGAAAGGGTCATGAACGGAGCGAGAAGCGTAGAACCCAAATCTTTCGCAAACTGATCTATTAAAGTATAACTTTCAGCTACCTGATACCCATTTTGATGACTCATCAAACCTGCGACTGGCAAAGCCAGAACTATTTCCTTTCCAAGGCCTATGGCAGCTACTCCGCCAGTTTCTTTGATTACCAGATTAACGGCTTCGCAAATGCTTTTGTCATCTACACCAACTGCAATAATATTATGACTGTCATGTGCCACACTTGAAGCGGTTGCACCATTTTTTAAACCAAAGTTTTTTACAAATGAAATTGCGATTGGTGCATCCTGATAACGGTTAACCACCACCATTTTCAATACATCATTTTCTACATCACTAACGATATTTTGCTCCAAAACATGGGGTTTTGCTGAAAGCCTATTCGTAATTAACTGGCCATCTAAAGCCTCAATTACTGCAATTTCTGTCTGATCGGTGAAAGGAAATTTAAAATCCTCAATTTTTTTGAGGCTACACTTAAAGTGATTTACGGATTCTTGGTTTGGTGTCTGCTTTATCCAATCACCAATCATTTTTCCGTTTTCAGCAAGCAAATTCCCATCAATGTAGGTTTGTTTAACGTGGAAGTTTTTTAAATCTTCAATAACAATAAAATCAGCAAAATCACCCACCTGTAGCTGGCCAACATCCAGTTTGTAATGGATAATTGGATTAATACACGCAGCCTGCAGAATGTTGAAGATATTAATTCCTTTGGCAACAGCTCTCGCACATAGGGCATTGATATGATTTTCGACCAGACTATCAGGATGTTTGTCATCGCTACAAAACATCATCATTTCCGGCCATTCATTTAATAGATCAATCAATGCGTCAAAATTTTTAGCAGCACTTCCCTCACGGATGAGGATTTTCATTCCACGCTGTAATTTATCTAATGCTTCTTCGGCTGTAAAACATTCATGATCTGTAGATATACCAGCATCAATATATTGTTGAACAGCATCGCCACGTAAGCCAGGTGCGTGTCCATCTACAGGTTTGTCAAGTTCAAGCGCTGCGGCAATTTTCATTAAAACTTCTTCATCTTTATAAAGTACACCCGGAAAATTCATCATTTCACTGAGGTATTTTATTTCCGGACGCATTAAGAGCGCTTTTACATCATCATGATTGAGCTCGGCACCTGCAGTTTCAAAAATGGTAGCAGGCACGCAGCTTGGCGCACCAAAGTTAAACTTGAATGGTACCGTATTGCCATTATTTATCATGAACTCAACACCTTCTATGCCGCAAACATTGGCAATTTCGTGAGGGTCGCTAATGGTGGCGACTGTTCCATGATTAACTGCTAACCGTGCAAATTCACTAGGAATAAGCATGCTACTTTCAATATGTACATGGCTATCAATAAAACCTGGTGTAATAAAATGAGCATCTTCTTTCTGTTCAGAAATTTCTATAACCGATTTTATCTTACCTTCTTCAACCAACACTTCACCAAAGAAAATTTTTCGCTTTGTGATGTCAACTATGTTTCCTTCAACTTTAAAATTGCTCATTTTTATGTAATTTGTTTTGCACGGTCGTCAGCCAGAATTCATTTCAGGATCAAAGGCAATTCAGATGCTGAAATAGATTTACTTCGTAGCTTTCCGCTTCGCTACAGGTTTGCATGACGATACGGCAAGAAATACTTTTTAATATTTTAATAATTTATCTATTGTTTTCGCTAACCTTGCCTTTGCTAAAAAATCTTCTTCTAACACTTTGCTCATGGGAATGGCGGTATCTAAACTGGCACAGCGTATAACAGGTGCATCTAAATCCGAAAAGCAATGTTCGCCAATCCAGGCTGAAATTTCTGCACCAAAACCGCTGGTAAGCGTATCTTCATGTAAAATTAAAACTCTTCCAGTGGTTTTTACTGCACTAGCAACTGTTTCTTTATCCCAGGGTTGCAAGGTTCTTAAATCAATTAGGGTCATATCACTAAAAGGATTGTTTTTGATGTAATCTAAAGCCCAATGCACACCCAAACCATAGGTGATAATGGTAAATTTATTTCCACTGGCTAGTGTAACCGCCTTTCCAATTGCTGTAGTATAATAACCATCCGGAACAGGAGCAGTTAAACTTCTATATAAATACTTATGCTCGAAATAGAGTATTGGATTTGGATCTTCAATTGCAGCCAGCAGTAATCCTTTTGCATCTGCCGGAAAAGCTGGATATACAATTTTTAAACCAGGTGTTTTAGTAAACCAGGCTTCATTGCTTTGTGAGTGAAAAGGACCAGCACCCGTTCCAGCCCCTGTAGGCATACGTACCACCACATCCGCTTTTTCGCCCCATCGGTAATGTGTTTTGGCCAGGTTATTTACAATCTGATTAAAGCCAACCGTAACAAAATCTGCAAATTGCATTTCTACTACGGCTTTATAACCATTAATGGAAAGACCTAAGCCCGCACCAACAATGGCAGATTCACAGATTGGTGTATTCCTTACCCTTTCCTTACCATATTTTGTAGTAAAGCCATCTGTAATTTTAAAGGCTCCTCCATAATCTGCAATGTCTTGTCCCATTAAAACCAGATTTGGATATTTTTGCATGGCTAAATCCAGTCCTTCGCTTATCGCATCCAGATATCGCATTTCTGTTGATGATTTTCCCGATTCTGTAATCTGTTGAGTGTAGGGGAAATACATATCAGCTTGTTCATGATTGGCACCTGCCTCTGGTTCCGGTTCATTGAAGGCTTCTTCAACAGCTAACTCAATATCTGTTTTAAACTGAATTTTAAAATCAATAACTAAATCAGGCGTTAAAACACCTTGCTCAATTAAATAGGATTCATAATTACTTAAGGGGTCTTTCTTTTCCCATTCATTAAATAATTCTTGTGGAACGTATTTGGTACCTGATGCTTCTTCGTGCCCACGCATTCTGAAAGTTAGACATTCTACAAGAACCGGTCGTGGGTCTTTCCTGATTTCATTTGCCAACTGATCAATGGTATGATAAACTTCAAGAATATTGTTGCCATCAATTTGAACCCCTTCTATTCCATAACCTATTGCTTTGTCAACTAAATTTTTGCATCTAAATTGTTCTGATTTTGGTGTAGATAATCCGTAGCCATTATTCTCAATCAGGAAAATAACGGGAAGATTCCAAACTGCAGCTACATTAACCGCTTCATGAAAATCACCTTCGCTGGTTGCGCCTTCTCCGGTATAAACCAAGGTAGCTTTAGGCTGCTTGTGCAAAACATCGGCCAGCGCTATGCCATCAGCTAGGGCCATTTGCGGGCCAAGATGGGAGATCATACCAATAATTTTATAATCTTGTGTGCCGAAGTGGAATGACCGATCGCGACCTTTGGTAAAGCCAGTAATTTTGCCCTGCCATTGGGCCATTAATTTTTTTAGTGGAATATCGCGTGAGGTAAAAACACCCAGGTTACGGTGCATGGGCAAAATATATTCATCATTCTGCATGGCTAGGGTACTGCCAACTGCAATGGCTTCCTGACCAATGCCTGAAAACCATTTGCCAATTCTGCCCTGGCGCAATAGTTTTAGCATTTTCTCTTCAACCAATCGGGGATAAAGCAGCCTTTTATATAAATTCAGTAAGAATTTGTCGTCTTTATCTCCTCTGTGAAATTGCATATCTGGTTATTTTGACTAATGACTCTGGACTCAAGACTCCTTACTTTTCTTCAACTCCTCCCATTGTTTTGCGAAAGATTTATCGGCAACCTTTGGCATTTCACGGTATTTACCCCAGCTTTTTTTGAAGAAAGATTTCAGCATAAAATTTTTAAACTTTCCACCGAAAAAATCCATCCATTTGCGTTTCTGCATCATCCGGTTGAACATTCCCCAGCCCAACTCTTCCACTTTGCCATTTTCGTGTGTAGCAGCAGCATCCCGGCGGTTCAGCAATAACATTTTATGAATATCAATTTTAACCGGACAAACTTCAGAGCATTTTCCGCATAGGCTGGAGGCATAGCTTAAATGCTTAAACTCTTCCATGCCTTTAAGGTGTGGCGTAATTACCGAACCAATAGGACCACTATAAGTTGTATTGTAGGTATGTCCTCCTATATTTTTATATACCGGGCAAGCATTTAAACAAGCACCGCAACGGATGCAATACAATCCTTGGCGCTGGTCTTTTTGCGCCAATAGATTGGTACGGCCATTATCCAAAAGAATTACATACATCTCTTCCGGTCCATCAGTTTCATTTGGCTGACGCGGACCACTCAAAATAGTATTATAAACAGTTAAATTTTGCCCGGTACCATGCGAAGCCAATAGTGGCCAGAATAAGTCCAGGTCTGCTATAGATGGGATTACTTTTTCAATACCTACAATAGCAATATGTATTTTTGGGAAAGTGGTACTTAACCGGGCATTCCCTTCATTTTCAGTAAGTGCAATACTGCCGGTATCAGCAATAAGAAAATTTCCACCACTAATACCAATGTCTGCCTTTAAATATTTATCACGAAGTAATTCTCTTGCCTTTTGAACCAGTTGTGGCGGTGTTGCGTCAATAGGCGTTCCAAACTTATCGTGAAATAATTTTGCAATATCCGTTGCACTTAAATGCATGGCTGGCGTAACAATATGGTAAGGTGCCTGCCCAAGCAATTGAACAATATATTCGCCTAAATCACTTTCTAAAGATTCAATTTGATTACTTTCCAGAAAATCATTCAAATGGATTTCTTCGGTGGTCATCGATTTTGATTTGATTACCGTTTTACCATTGTTTTTTTGAATGATGTTTAAGATTTCTCTTTGGGCTTCTGCTGAGTCGTTTGCCCAGATCACTTTACCACCACGACGTTGAAAATTCGATTCAAATTCTGGTAAGAATTTATCTAAATTTTCCATTACACGCCATTTGATCACATGCGCCTTCTTTTTAGAAGCTTCGAGATTTTCGAATTTTGATAAGCCACGCTCTACTGCCGTATTGTATTTACCAATGTTATAATTGATGGTTTTACGATGCGGTAAATCGAAAGCTTTTTCATCAGATTTTTCTAAAAATTCCTCGGCAGTCTTCATCATATTTCAAAGATATGAATTTCTGTTGCTGACGAAAACTATGTGCATAAAAAAGCCCCCTGAATAATCAAGGGGCTCGTTTTATGACTTTCTTATTTCTTTGGATTACCTTTTCCATCCAAATCTACTGTCGGTCGCTTAGCACCATTGGCTAATTCCCATGCTGTATAGTAAGTTAACTGCGCTCTTTTTGCCAATAGCGGAAAGTTAATTTTACTTACTTCGTCTCCAGGCTGGTGATAATCTTGTTCCAACATGCCATCATAATAGAAGATAATCGGAATGCCGAGCTTAGCAAAGTTATAGTGATCTGAACGGTAATAAATGCGTTGAGTATCTTTTGGATCGTCATATTTATAATCCAGAATCATTTTAGTATAAGTTGCATTTACCTGCTCACTCAGTCTACCCAGTTCTGAACTTAACATTTTTGAACCTACAGAATAGATATAATTAGCAGAATCAGGTTTACCCAGGTATTCTTCACCAATACGGCCAATCATATCGGTATTTAAATCTGCAATTGTGTTTTCAACCGGGAAAACAGGATGCTCTGAATACCAATCAGATCCCCAAAGTCCTTTTTCTTCACCAACCACAGTCATAAATAGAATGCTACGTTTCGGACCTTTACCGGCTTTTTTAGCATCTGTAAATGCTTTGGCCATAAGTAACACGCCTGTAGTTCCTGAACCGTCATCATCGGCACCATTATTAATTTTATCTGCACCTGGAGCTTCTGGAGTGATACCGATGTGATCATAGTGTCCAGTTAAAACCAAAACTTCTTTTTTCAATTTAGGATCAGAACCTTCTAAAAACCCTAAAACATTCTCACAGCGAAGTGGTGTTTCTTTTTTCATTGCGCTGGCAGAAATGGCAACATTAATAGTTTGAGAAGCTGGTTGCCTGGTATCTGCAATTTTATTTTGAACAGCTGAAACTGAAGTGCTGCCTACTTTTAGAATTTCATCTGCTGTGGCAGTAGATATTGAAATGGAGGTAAAAGGATTCATTTTCTCCATCCTTTCTACGGTTTCTTTTGATTTCATCACCATTTGACCAGAAAGATAAGCTGCTTTGCGTTCTTCGGAAAGATTATCTAAAGCAGGGTCAATTAAAATTACAGCCTTTGCTTTATTTTGGGCCAGGTAATTTATTTTTCTTGATCTTGCCATCATCATCGCACGGCGATCATTTGGATCTGTTGTTTTTGTTGGATCGCCATTTACGAAGATCATCACAATTTTTCCAGCTACATCTAGTCCATTGTAATCATTATAACTATCATTGGATACGCCATAACCTGCAAAAATTAAATCATCACTGCTAAAAGTAAAGCCTTTTAGCCCTACAGCATTGCTGGCAATAACAAAGTCTTTGTAGGCTACCTTCGGCTGGCCGTTAATGGTTAACATGCTTTCGCTTAATGCATAATTTACCAAATCAATTTTTTGAAAATAACTGCCATCAACAGGTCCTTTCAAACCTAAAGATTTAAAATAATCACGAATATAATCTGCAGCCATCCAGGCACCTTTTTTTCCGGTCTCGCGACCTTCAAATGCATCAGATGCCAGCACTGAAAGATGTTTATAGGCATTATCTTTATTAATTGCCTTGCTAAAACGCATGGCATCTTTATTTGGTATTAGTGGTTTAATTTGCGCAAAGCAACCTAAAGATAGGAAAGACGCTAAGCCAAGACTTAAAATTTTTTTGTTCATTATTGAATAGTTAGATTAGTTTTTAGTTAACACGAAATTTTATCAACTCTAATTTGATGACGGCCACCTTCAAATGTGGTATTTAAAAAAGTGGTTGTAATTTCTTTTGCCAGTTCTTCTGATACAAACCTTGCCGGAATACATAAAATATTAGCATCATTATGTTTCCGAACCAATGCTGCAACTTCGTTTTCCCAACAAAGGCCAGCTCTGATTCCGCTATGTTTATTGGCTGTAATGGCTACACCATTAGCAGATCCGCAAAGTAGTATGCCAAAAGTAAATTCACCATTTTCTACAGCTGAAGCCACTGAGTGTGCAAAGTCTGGATAATCTACTGAGGCTGAAGAATGCGGTCCAAAATCTTTTACTTCGTAATTTTTTAGGAAATTCTTTAACACTTCCTTGTATTCAAAGCCTGCATGATCTCCGCCAATAGCGATTTTTATTTTAGTCTCAGACATGTTCAAATGTATACACAATTATAAAATCTGTTCGTAATGTTTTTGTTAGTTAGCGTAGAAAGCAGCATCTGCTTTTTTCTTCTTTCTTTCGATATATGCGGACACGAAAATACTCAATTCATACAATAGGAATAAAGGCGTGGCCACAATCAGCATGGTCATAATATCAGGCGTTGGTGTTACTATGGCTGCTATAATTAAGATAATTACGGCCGCGTATCTTCTGCTTGATCTCATCAGTTTAGGTGTCATTAATCCTAATTTTGATAAGATGAAAATAATTACCGGCAGTTCGAAAATGATACCTGTTCCTAAGGTTAATGTGGCTACAGAAGAAAGATAAGAATCTACTGTAAAAGTGTTTTTTATTTCTGCACTTACAGTATAACCTGTTAGGAAATTAACTGAAAGCGGGCAAACAACGAAGTATCCGAAAAGGATACCGATGATGAATAAGATTGAGGCGAAAAAGACAAAGCCGCTGGCAGATTTACGTTCGTTATCATGTAATGCAGGTTTAATAAAACGCCAGATTTCCCAAAGCAGATAGGGGAAGCCTGCAATAATGCCACACATTACGCACACATTAAGCTGCAGGTTGAACTGACCAGCCATTTCAGTATTGATGATTTCACCATTAATTTTGGTGATACACATATCTTTACCTAGTGATGGAAAATTTTCAACCAGTTTGCACATCATCCTGTAAGTCCAGAAATCAGGTTTTTTAGGGCCGAAAATAACTTTATCTAAAATCTCTTCATTAAAGTAAAAGGCAATACCTGTAAATACACCTATGGCAATTACGGCTCTGATTAAATGCTTGCGGAGTACATCAAGATGATCAAAAAAAGACATTTCTGCCTCTAAAGTTGTTCCTTTTTGTCCGATTGCTTTTCGTAGGGATGTTTTTTCTGTAGTGTCGCTCATGTTGAAAACAAAAATACCATTCTAAATGAATAGAATGGTATTTACGTGTTAAATATAGAAATAGTTTATGCTTTTATTAAAAATTTCAGGTGCTGATTTCAATATTAATTGTAATGGCCTTTTAAAGAATGTATTTTAATGATCTGTTCCTCTTCTAAAACCTCTTAAATAATTCTATGTTCAGAATTTATTCTTCTTGACCATTTTCCCGCGAGATTATATTTTAAAGCCTCTGGCTTTCCGATTCCCTTGAAAGGAGAAATAGCAATCGATTGTATTAATTCTTGAATTTTATTTTGAATAGCCTTATTGCCAGTTTTTCCAAAAGAGGAGATCATTCTCTGCAACTTCATCAAAGGCTATTTCCATAAATCCTCTACTTTTATAGTTTTAAATTTGCCATCCTTGTAATTTTGATCCGATTCTTTAATCTTTGCCACAAACTCAGGATTATATGCTTTTTCCTCTTTTTCAAAAGAAATTTTCATCGCTTTTAAAACTTGTTTTATAGCATTCAATTGAGCCTTATTTTTCGGGATGTACAATTAATGTTTCCATAATCAAATTTAATAAAATAATTCCAAAATTTAAATAAGCAAAAATCCCATTTTGGTTTTACCAAAATGGGATTAATATTGTCAATTAGTAAGATTTTATTCTGAAAATTCAAATGTTTCCATAAACTTAGTGGTGAAATTTCCTGCTCTGAAATTAGGATCTTTCATCAATTGTAAATGGAAGGGAATAGTCGTTTTAATTCCTTCAATTACAAATTCACCTAAAGCACGCTCCATGGTACAAATGGCTTCTTCGCGGGTTTGCGCCACACAAATCAACTTTGCAATCATTGAGTCGTAATTTGATGGAATGGAATAACCCGCGTAAACGTGGGTATCTACCCGAACACCATGTCCACCTGGTGAGTGGAAATTCGTAATTCTTCCTGGTGAAGGGCGGAAGTTATTTGCCGGATCTTCAGCATTGATACGACATTCAATAGCATGCATGTCAGGGAAATAATTTTTACCTGAAATTGGAATCCCGGCAGCTACTTTAATTTGTTCTTTAATTAAATCGAAGTTAATTACTTCTTCAGTTACCGGATGCTCTACCTGAATACGGGTATTCATTTCCATAAAATAGAAGTTACGGTGTTTATCAACCAAAAATTCGATTGTTCCGGCACCTTCGTAATTTACAGCTTGTGCACCTTTAATGGCCGCTTCACCCATTCTAACACGAAGTTCGTCAGTCATAAAAGGTGATGGAGATTCCTCCACTAATTTTTGGTGACGGCGTTGAATAGAACAGTCACGTTCTGATAAATGACACGCCTTACCAAACTGATCACCTATAATCTGGATTTCAATGTGTCGGGGATCTTCGATATATTTTTCTAAATATAAACCATCATTACCAAATGCAGCTCCAGATTCCTGACGGGCACTATCCCATGCATTTTCAAAATCTTCATCTTTCCAAACTACCCGCATTCCACGGCCACCGCCACCAGCAGTAGCTTTTAAAATAACCGGATATCCCATTTCGTTGGCAATAGCAATACCTTCTTTAACGCTGGTAAGTAAGCCTTCTGATCCAGGAATGGTAGGAACACCTGCAATTTTCATCGTTTCTTTTGCAGAAGCTTTATCGCCCATACCATTAATTTGCTCTGGTGTGGCACCAATAAATTTGATGTTGTATTCACGGCAAATGTTAGAAAACTTAGCATTTTCTGATAAGAAACCGTAACCCGGATGTATGGCATCAGCATTGGTTAATTCTGCTGCCGATATAATATTTGGAATATTTAAATAAGAATCTTTACTTGGTGGAGGACCAATACAAACAGCCTCATCAGCAAAACGTACATGTAAACTTTCGCGATCGGCGGTAGAGTAAACAGCAACTGTTTTGATGCCCATTTCCTTACAGGTACGGATAATGCGTAATGCAATTTCCCCTCTATTGGCAATCAGTATTTTTTTAAACATAATTTTTCCTTTTCGTCTCTGTTTTAAAATAATCGTCATGCTGAATTAAATCCGGCATCTATTTAAAAAAGAAGACCCTGAAATAAATTCAGGGTGACGTAAATGTTTATAATTAAATAGGTTCTACTAAAAATAATGGTTGATCATATTCTACCGGAGATGCATTATCAACCAGAATTTTAACGATACGACCTGAAACTTCACTTTCAATTTCATTAAAAAGCTTCATTGCCTCAATGATACATACAACCTTACCAACGCCAATCTCATCGCCAACATTTACAAACATTGGTTTTTCCGGACTTGCAGAACGGTAAAAAGTACCAATCATTGGAGATTTAATAGTAATGTATTTTGATGCATCTTCTTCAGCAGCTGGAACAGCAGGTGTTGCTGCAACTGGAGCAGTAGGAGCTGTAGCAACCGGAGCAGCGGCCTGTACAAGCGGCGCTTGTGGTACGGTAGCATGCACAACTGTTGGTGCCTGGTTTGTTTTAATCGTAATCTTGAAGTTTTCTTGCTCAATAGCAACTTCGTTTACTCCAGAACGAGAAACAAATTTAATCAGTTCCTGTATTTGTTTGATATCCATTTTTTAATCCTTGTTATGTAAAAAATAGTGTATAAATGAATTAACTAAGTTATACTTTTTTTGTTTTAAATTTTATAGTTAACAGACTGAAGACTTTCGACTTCCGACTGTGGGCTAATTTGAATCGTATGCCCACTTAAGGTAAATTGAACCCCATGTAAAACCGCCACCAAAAGCAGCCAATACAATGTTATCACCTTTTTTTAATTTACTTTCCCATTCCCATAAACACAGTGGAATGGTTCCGTTAGTGGTATTTCCGTAACGTTCGATATTGATCATTACTTTATCCAATGTTACACCCATCCGATTTGCCGTGGCATCAATAATGCGTTTATTGGCTTGATGTGGCACTAACCAGGCTACATCATTAGAAGTAAGATTGTTGCGTTCCATAATTTCAGCAGCAACATCTGCCATATTGGTTACCGCGAACTTAAATACTGTTGGGCCTTCCTGATGGGCATAATGTAATTTTGCATCAATGCTTTCATGAGTGGCCGGCTGAACTGAACCACCACCTTTCATGCCCAGGAAATTTCGGCCTGCACCGTCAGTTCTTAGGATAGAATCCTGAACACCCAGGCCTTCTTCATTTGGCTCTAATAAAGCACAACCGCAACCGTCGCCAAAAATAATGCAGGTAGTGCGGTCTTCATAATTGATGATGGATGACATTTTATCACCACCAACAACCAAAACTTTTTTATGCCTTCCGGATTCTACGAAAGATGCACCAGTTGCTAAACCGAAGATAAAACCAGAACATGCTGCCTGTAAATCGTAACCCCAGGCGTTAGTGGCTCCAATTTTATCTGCTAGTACATTGGCTGTCGCTGGAAAAGTAAAGTCTGGGGTAGTGGTACAAAAAATAATGAGCTCAATTTCTTTCGCATCTATTCCTCTCTTTTTAAGCAAGCCGTTTACAGCATGAACTGCCATATCTGATGTGCCTAAACCTTCACCTTTTAAAATTCTACGTTCTTTAATGCCCGTTCTGCTGGTAATCCATTCATCAGAAGTATCAACCATGGTTTCTAACTCTGCGTTGGTAAGCACATAGTCGGGGACGTAACCATTTACTGCCGTAATAGCAGCATGAATTTTACTCATTTTAAGAATTTTTGTTAATTTTTAAATGCCATTCTAATTTTTTCTACCAATCCTGTAGTAATCATTTCTCTGGATTGAAGAACCATATTTTTAACAGCTAGCGGACTTGAAATTCCATGTCCGATAACAACAGGAGCGTTAACGCCTAAAACCGGACTTCCACCATACTGTTCGTAGTTAAAGCGATCAAAAAACTCATCTTTTAATCCTTTTTTGATTGTAATTACGTAGAAAGATTCTGCTAATTTAAGCATTACATTTCCAGTAAAACCATCGCAAACAATTACATCAGATTTATCATTAAAAAGATCCCTACCTTCTACATTACCCACAAAATTAAACAGATCTGTTTCTTTCATTAAAGGGAAAGTTGCCATACTGAGCATATTTCCTTTTTCATCCTCTTCACCAATATTCATTAAAGCAACTCTTGGGTTATCTATTTTAAATAGGTTTTCTGCATACAAGCTGCCTAAAACACCAAATTGTAATAGAATATCTGGTTTGCAATCTGCATTGGCACCCACGTCTAATAATAAACCTGTACCGCCTTTAAGCTTTGGAAGAATGGAACATAAACAGGGACGAATAATGCCTGGAATAGTTTTAACGCTAAATACAGCGCCAACTAACATGGCACCAGAATTACCTGCACTTGCGAATGAATCGATTTTACCCTCTTTAAGAAGATTAAAACCAACCGCAATGCTCGAATTTGGTTTCTGAACGATTGCTTTAGTGGGATGTTCGCCCATACCAATAACTTCATCAGTATGAACGTATTCAAAATGATCCGGATTAAAACCCTCTTCTGCGAGAATGGGTTTAATCTGTTCGGTATCACCGATAAGAACAATATGTTCTCCGGCGTTTAGCGATTGATGAGCTGCTATTGCTCCCAAAACAATTGCTTTGGGAGCATAGTCTCCGCCCATTATGTCGAGGCCTATTTTCATCGAAAAAATCTGTTTGTGTTAAGTTAGGTTAAATCCTAAATTTTCAGTGGACTAAGGTATGACTAAAGCCGCTGAAAACACAAACAATTTCTTAAGAAAATTACCCGATTTGAGTATTTTCGATAACCAATTTACCGTTATAGTATAGGTTACCATCAACGTTGTATGCACGGTGAGGTACGTGAATAGCACCTGTTGCTGCGCAAGTTGCCAAAGAAGGTGTCACTGCTTTGTAGTGTGTTCTTCTTTTATTTTTTCTCTGTTTCGAGATTTTCCGTTTTGGATGTGCCATTGGTGTATAATCTAATTATTTTTTTAACTTATTAAGGGCTTCCCAACGTGGGTCGCTTGTTTGTTCATTTTCTTCTGCCTGCTTATCGATAGAGAGTTGTTCTAAGCGATCAATCATTTCCTGATCACAATCTTTACCTGCCTGCTCACAATTTTTGATATATGGTACTGAAACGTTTATCATTTCATATAATGGACCTGATATATCAATCTCAGAATCTTTACGGCTTAGCGAAATGATTTCTTCATCATTGCTTTCCAGTTCATCTCCTGCAAATTTTACAATCTGTCTTTCGTATAGGTTAACCGGGTATGCAAATTCCGATAAACATTTATCGCAATCTAAATTTAATGTTCCCGCAACTTTAAATTTTAAAAGCAACATGGTCTCTTGCTTATCAAGTTCAAGATTAACCTTCAAATTGCCACTTTTAATTAACGAATATTCAAAAGCACTAAAAAAACGGTCATCAAGCTCATAATCAAACTGATGAGTTCCCAATTTTAGTCCGGTAAACGGTATAGAAAATTGTTTTAGTGGGTTCAAAGTACTGTAAAATTTTAGCCTGCAAATGTATGGATAAAATAATTAGATTAAAAATGTTTTTTAAAATTGTTATCTATTTAAAAAACCAATGAGGTTTTAAAAAACCCATAGGTTTAGCTTTTTAAAATCATTTTTTTATTGTTTCTGCTCCACTCACTCCACGAGCCAACGTAAAGTTTTGGAATAGTTAAGCCGGCGTAATCCATCGCTAAAAGTGTGTGGCAGGCTGTAATGCCAGATCCACAGTGTACAATCACATTTTCAGGTTTTACAGTAGCTAATGCAGCAGTATATTTTTCTTTTAGTACATCAGGTGATAAAAATCGCCCTTCCTCATTTAGATTTTCTGTAAACGGAATATTAACGGCTCCTGGAATATGACCAGCTATGGTATCAATTGGTTCAGTAAGGCCAGCGTAACGGTTAGCATCGCGAACATCAATAACCATATACTCCTGATGCTTTGCCACGTCTTCCACCTCATTAATATCAGACAATGGCAAACTCCAGGATGATATTGTGTATTTACCAGCTGATTTAGGAGTTTCTGTTTGATTGGTAGTAGGGAAGCCAGCTTTTATAGCTGCTTGAAATCCCCCATCAATTACCTGAACTTTTTCATGCCCGATTGATCTCAGCATCCACCATAATCTTGCGGCTGCATTACCTGCATTCTTATCATCATATACGATGACATGCGTATTTTTAGTGATGCCAAATTTTTGTAATACCTGAGCAAATTGTTTAACATCAGGTAATGGATGACGGCCGCCTTTTGCAAAGTCGCCGATATTGGCCAGGTCTTCGTTTATATCTGCAAAAAGTGCACCTGTTAAATGTTGTTCATCGTATCGGGCTTTCGAACCGGCACTGGCATCTATCAATACAATTTCTTTATCCTGATTTATACGGATCAGATCTTCGGGTTTTATAATCGGGGCTAATGTTGACATGGGGTTATCTGTTAATTATACTCAAACCATCAGACTTATATGTTCATATTTATGGCAAAATGCGGTATCCTGCACTTTGATTTTCCACTTTTAGCTTTTCTCTTTCCGTTTAAGACGCATCATCTTTAATATCAAACTGCGTTTCCACAATTTTACCTCCAGAACGCAACTGGCCACTTAACATTTCTTCTTGTTCTCTACGATTTTTTACAATATGAATAGCTGAAAATAAAGCCTCTGTAAATGAAGTAGAATCTGCAAGATCTTTTCCAGCTATATCATAACCGGTTCCATGATCTGGAGAAGTACGAACAAAGTTTAAACCTGCTGTATAATTTACGCCGTTGTGAAAAGCTAAAGTTTTAAAAGGAATTAATCCCTGATCGTGGTACATGGCCAGAACAGCATCAAATTTTTTGTAACTGCCATTTCCGAAAAAACCATCTGCAGGGTAGGGGCCGAAAACCATCATTCCTTTATCATATGCTTCCTGAATGGCTGGTGTAATAATTTCAGCCTCTTCTGCGCCTAATAGGCCATTATCACTGGCATGTGGGTTTAAACCGAGCACCGCAATTTTTGGTTTTTCAATCCAGAAATCCTTTTTTAAACTCTCATTAATCAGCTTTAATTTACTTAAGATTTTATCTTTAGTTATAGAAGTTGGCACATCTTTAACCGGAATATGTCCGGTAACTACACCTACGCGTAAATTTTCGCTGATTAAGAACATCAGCACATCTTTACTACCACTTTTTTCTTGTAAATATTCCGTATGACCTGGAAATGCAAAGGTTTCTGATTGGATGTTATGTTTGTTGATTGGTGCAGTAACCAAAGCATCAATTTCGCCAGCTACTAAATCTGCGGTTGCTCTTTCAAGCGATAAAAGCGCATATTTTCCACCTGTTGCAGTTACCTGGCCAAGTTCAATTTTTACATCTTCTTCCCAGCAATTAATCATGTTTGCCTTTTTTACCTGTGCCTGGTTGGCATGATTGATTACATTAAAACTGAAATCACCAAGGTTATTTGCCTTTCTGTGAAAAGATGAAACTTTTGTGTGTCCGTAAACAATTGGAATACAATAATTTAAAATAGCTGGATTGGATAACGTTTTGATAATTACCTCTAAACCAATACCGTTCACGTCGCCTATACTAATACCTATTTTAAGTTTATCGCTCATAATTACTGGAAAATTTTAGCGCAAAATACTGATTTTCGATTAAAGACTTTAAAAAAAATGAAAGCGCATAGCGCACTAAGTTATCCGCGAAGGAATATTAAGTCTATCTTTGCTAATCATTTTAATTTTTAAAAGCCCTTTTTGGGGTTTGGGTTTATGAGTTTAGTAAAAGCAAAAAAACATTTAGGTCAGCATTTTTTAACTGATAAGGGCATTGCTAACCGCATTGTTGAAGCTTTGGTGAATACCGATAAGTATCATCAGGTTTTAGAAGTTGGTCCGGGAATGGGAATTCTTTCTGATTTTTTGTTGAAACGTGAAGATTTACAAACTTATTTAATTGATATTGATACGGAATCTTACCATTTCCTGAATGAGAAGTATCCACAATTGGGTGAACGTTTAATCAATGGTGATTTTCTGAAATTAGATTTTGATGCCATTTTTCCAGGTCAGTTTGCCATTATCGGTAACTTTCCTTATAATATTTCTTCTCAGATTTTATTTAAGATTTTGGATAACCGCCATAAGGTTGTGGAGATGGTTGGTATGTTTCAAAAAGAAGTTGCACAACGATGTGCTTCGCCTGCAGGTACAAAAGATTATGGAATCCTAAGTGTTTTTCTTCAGGCTTATTATAAAATTGAATACCTTTTTACCGTAAAGCCAGGTACTTTTAATCCACCACCAAAGGTTAATTCAGCCGTTATTCGCTTAACCAGAAATGAAACGGAAACGCTGGATTGCGATGAAAAACTGTTCTGGCGTGTAGTTAAAGCAGGCTTCAATCAACGAAGAAAAACATTGCGTAATGCAGTGTCTGCTGTAATGCCGAAAGATAAAATGGATGATCATATTTATTTTGAGAAACGTGCCGAACAATTAACCGTTGATGATTTTGTGGTACTAACACAGCATCTAAGTAAATTGATGGCAGTTTAGTTTTTTTTGTCATTGAAAAAACACCTGCGTAATCCCAAAATTTTGTAATTATCCACTGAGAGATTTCTTGCAAATCCGTGATTATTTTCGTTAAATTTCTCCTTTCCTTTGCGCTGTAATTGAAAGACACCATGATTAATTATAGCGAAATTTTTAGTGAGCAGGGAATGGATTATCAAACCTATCGTGCTTTGGTAGACCAACTTTTATTAGAAGGTAAATCTACTAGTGAGGCTAGTTATGACCTGCATTACACTAAAATGAATGTGCAGCGCATGAATCGGGTTGATAAAACCGTTAGTTTAACTGATGATTTAACTTCTACCATTAATCATTTAAAAGGTAATTATAAGTTCTTGGTGATTACTGAAGGCTGGTGTGGTGATGCTGCTCAAATTGTTCCAGTGTTCAATAAAACCGCGACTGCATCTTTAGGTAGAATTGATTTGAAATTTGTGTTGCGAGATAAAAATCTACCATTAATTGATGCACATTTGACTAATGGTGGCAGAGCGATTCCAGTTTTAATTGTGTTGAATGAAGCAGCCGATCAGGTTTTAGCTACTTGGGCACCGAGACCACAGATTTTACAGGAACTTTTAAAAGAATGGAAAAAGGAAACAACTGAGATGCCAGTTCTGGCCGAAAAACTGCATGGCTGGTATGCGAAAGATAAAACGCAAAGTACGCAAGCTGAGTTGACCAGGCTTTTGAAAGGATTATTATAAGGTAATAGCTTATACAGCATATCTTTTCTGAAAATCGTCATTGCGAAGCCGATTTTTAATTGGCTGAAGCAATCTTTATCACGAGTAGGAAAGATTGCTTCGTCGTTCCTCCTCGCAATGACGACTCCTCTTTTATAATATGAAGATTAATCCACTGAAACCGTCAATCCTTCTTGCTGCAAAATTTTGCGATACACTTCCATTTCTGTAAAAGAACCTTCCAAAACAGGGCATTTACCATCATTATGTACTTTCCAGGCTATTTTTTCAGATTGAGCCTCATTATAATCCAAATACTTCATCATGCAATAGATTACATGATCGAAAGTATTGATATCATCATTCCACAAAATAAGGCGGTGTACGGTTTTTAAGGAAGTTAAAATTTCTTCGAGCGTAAAGGTCTCTTCTTTGGTTTCTGTAGACATGGGGCAAAAATAAACATTAGTATCAAGTATTTGGTATCAAGTATCAAGATTTTGTTCCTTTGCGAATAATAATGGCTTAGGCAATAAATGATTAACTTTGTTTTACACAAATGATCAATAACACATGCATCAATCTAAAATAGGCGGAATTGGTTACTACGTTCCGAAAAATGTTTATACCAATACTGATTTAAGTCGTTTTATGGATACCAATGATGAGTGGATTCAGGAACGCACCGGTATTCAGGAACGTCGTTTTGCTGATCGTTACGAAGAAACCACTACTACAATGGGAGTTGAAGCAGCAAAAATTGCTATTGAACGTGCTGGCATTACCGCAAAGGATGTTGATTTTATTGTTTTTGCTACCTTAAGTCCTGATTATTATTTTCCTGGTTGCGGGGTTTTATTACAACGTGAAATGGGTATGGGGGAAATTGGTGCATTGGATATTCGTAACCAGTGTTCGGGTTTCGTTTATGCCCTTTCAGTAGCTGATCAGTTTGTTAAAACCGGGATGTATAAAAATGTTTTGGTAGTGGGGAGTGAGAAACATTCATTCGCCATGGATTTTGAAACCAGAAGCCGAAATGTATCTGTGATTTTTGGTGATGGGGCAGGTGCAGTCGTATTGCAGCCTACAGATGAAACAGATAAGGGTATTTTGAGTACGCATCTACATAGTGATGGTGCTGATGCAGAAATTTTAGCAATGCATTATCCAGGATCACATGCTAATAAATGGATGAAAGATAAACCAGCTTTTCCTGATCAGGAATTGGGTGGTTTATTTATGACAACAGAAATTTTAGCGAGTGGTGCTGTTTTGCCATATATGGATGGCCCATCAGTGTTTAAAAAAGCTGTGGTTAAATTTCCTGAGGTAATTCGTGAGGCTTTGGTCGCTAATAATCTTACCGAAAAAGATATCAATCTGCTGGTACCACATCAGGCAAATCTTCGCATCAGTCAGTATGTGCAGAATCTATTAGGCTTAAATGACGACCAGGTTTTCAATAACATCCAGAAGTACGGAAATACCACAGCTGCATCAGTTCCGATTGCTTTATGCGAAGCTTGGGAAGCGGGAAAAATCAAAAATGGCGATCTGGTTTGCCTTGCTGCCTTTGGATCTGGTTTCACCTGGGCGAGTGCATTAATCAGATGGTAGAATCTTTAGTTAAATTTAAAGCAGAAAGGTTAAAGTGAAGATAGCATCATGCTCATTATCTTGCTTTGACTTTCCAATTCTGCATTAACTTTTCTGCTTTTGCCTTTTAGCTTTTACGCTTACTTCCCAGCAATAAAATCTTCCAGATAGCTACATTCATTTACTGCGATTCTATAAAAAGGTGTTTTCGCGTACTTTGTTTTCAGTTCTTTAAAATAGGGATTGTTATAATTAGCTGCTATAAAATCCTTATAGGCTTTGCTTTTGGTGTCATAATAACTGTAAGCAGAATAGTCAGCATTACTGATAATTTGCTTTTGGGCACATTTGGCAAGCATAAAAGTGCATTTAGCTTTAAAATCTGGATTTGTACTTAAAGCCATTGCCTTTGCATACCATACGGCAGCTGTTTTAGCCAACTTATAATCTACATCATAATTGTATTGTGGTTTTTGTTCATTGGCATAAGTGCTCCAATCATAACTAATCAAAAACCATGAATTGCCATAATAGCCGGTTTGGTAAACAGCATTTGCCATGCGATAATAATAACGGGCTGCATTCTTTTTATCGGTTACAATTAATTTCTGTAAACGGGCCATTTCCCTGGCGAAAATTACTTTATTAAATCGCTGATTATTTGAAGCATATTTTTTGGGGTAATCATTTACAGTTTCTATGAAGGGATTGGCAACCAGCCTGGCTTCGCTATCATCGGCATACCAATCATCAGGTGAAAAATACTGGTAGCTAGCTGAAACTTTTTTAAAGTAAATCAGTGCTTTCTCATACTGATGGGTTCTTAAATAGGTGGTGCCATAAAGCTCGTAGAAATCATCATTTGCCATATGGTTTAATGCTTGGGTAAGCATGCCTGTTAAGCCTGTGTTACTATTTTTTACTTTGTAATTAGCCAGAGCAGCCATACTTTTTGGTGTTAAATAATTCTGCCAGAATGCGGTGGCTTGATAGCTTATGTTGTTAAATGATATGGCGTTTATTGCCGATGCGGTATTGATATCTGCCTTAACCATTGCCAGCGCAGCAAGGGCAGTATCGCCCATTTTTAAATAGGCTGGTGCCATAACCTGCTGATAAAAATTTCTGGTGGTGATGGTAAAGCGTTGATCTGTACTTTCTCTATCGCTAATACGTTTTTCAGTAGAGTCTTCTTTGTTTTCAGCATAGCGCTTTTCATCTAACCATTTTAAAGTAGCTACCAAGTCAGGATCATTATTAAAAGCATTGCCCTTGCTGATGTTTTTAGATCTAACTAGTAAGTCTGTAATCCGATATTGATCACTTAACCTTTCGGGCAATTGATTGGGATTAAGCTGATTGAGGTATTCTGCAGCCAAATCGTTTCGATCCTCCATCCAGGAAAGATAGGCCGCGGTAATGGTGCCCAACTCCGGCTGCGGATATTTCTTTTCGGCAGCCAGCTTTAAAGCAAACTGCTTCACATCCGTTAAGTTTTTAATATTTTTTTTCCTTAAGCTGTCGTTGTCAAGATCATTATATCGACTGAAATAACTTCCATAATAACCTCTTGAAATGTCGCTGGAGTTATTTAAGCGCTCTTCCAGTTTATTCACTTCCCTAACCAAGAGGGCTCCGTTTAATAAACTTGCAGGCTCAAGCTGGTAAATCTTCTCCAGGTTTTTAATGTTGATATCGGAATTTCCAAAAGAATTAATGGCATAAATAGTAGCCCTATCCTGATCATTTTGTGCAAGTTTAAGCACATCTTCTATTTTGCTGCTGGTATAAAAATAATTTTTGTAAGCCTGAATTCTTCGTTCCGGACTTTGCTCGAAAACCTTTGCAAAAAGGTATGCTGCCTCTATAGGTTTACCAGAATGCCGAATGGCACCTGCATAAACTGCCAGCCCCCAGTTTTTAACAGCAGAATTAACCTGGCTTGTTTTAATGTAATTTTCATAAACATTGATACTCTGCTCCTCATTTGCGGCATAATGGAATAAACGTTCTGCCTGATAGGCGTAACGCAATTTTAAAAACTCATCTCGTTTTACTTTTTTAATAAAGGTTATCGCTTCATTTGCTTTTTTATCCATGGCTGCTGTATCTCGCGGCATTGGATCCCACAGGTTATAATGAATAACGGTCAATGGTTCGCAGCTTTTAGCAAATAAAAAATATTTCATTGCCAGCTTATTCTTAAGTAAAGCTTTAATGAATGTGTTTTTATATAAACTATCAGGCAGTTTTCGTAGGGTTTTACTAGCAAATTGCTGAAGTTGGGTTTCTGTAAGGCTGTCCGTTTGATACATGATGCGGTATACATCTTCTACTGAGGCACCTGTGTATTTTGCCCATTCTTGGCTGTTTATCTGCGTTTCATCTTCCACTTCATTATCATCATATAAATATACATTGGCATTATAGGAAAAGGGTTTGTAGGTGTCGCCCTGAATGTTATTATGGAAATAACTTACGTAATAGTCATAGGGATCGGCCTCCGGACCACAGGCAATGTTAACGGCGATTTCTCCAAAAAAAGTAAGCAAGAAAATGCTAAAAATTATTGATGATTTTGTAAAAGTCTTCATTCGTAAAATGTTTTAAAAGATCGGAATCTAGATGATAGAAAACCAGGTTTCGTTCTTCTGGTTTTAAATGTCGGGATAAAAAATCAGATGTTGAAAGTAAATCATTGGCAGAAATTTCTTCCCATCGGATGACATCGCCGCGTTTTAATCCTGCTGCAGGATAATCTGTTAACAAATCATACAAAATAGATTTTCCCCTTTGCTTAAATAATCTTTTATTCTTGATCTGTGTTTTGCTTATTCGCTTAGAAATTCCTGCATATTCTTTTTTTCTGAATACCACAGCCCATTCAAATAAAGGCAAAGCAACATCTAATTTTAGTGGATAATTTTCCAGATCATCTTTCAGGTAGAGATCCATTTCACGCTGATCAAGAATGGAATTTTGGTTACCATACTTCCTCAGATTGCCCATATTGTAACACATCAGCATGGCTTTTTTAACGGGTGGAATGCCACTGGTAATCACGTTTTTTACCTGATGCAAACGTAGTGTAACCGAAATGTTTTTACCTTTTAAAAGGGGATGGGCGGCTAATTTTTTAAGAAAATTAAAATACCTGTCCCTGGTATTTTTTGTCCAATCGCAATCGATTTGAAGCTCTGCGTAATTTTGTTTTCCGGCTTGTTTTACTTTGGCATCTACAAAATTGGCAATCCGATCGGCCAGCCATTTGTTTTGGCTAGAATCTAAATGATTGAATATATTATTAACCAAAAAAACAACCGGAATAATATTTACCTGCTGAGGTAAGGGATTAGAAAATTTAATTGGTGATATGGGTACAGGCTGTTGCAGATCTGTATTATAATCTACATCCATGATCCTCACATACAAAGATTTTGATTTAAATTGATCAAGATAACTGGTTTCGTCTTTCTGGTTTTGATAATCAGTTCTCCAATAATAAAAGGTTGGATGAACGATTGATTTTCGTTTACAGCCGAAGATGAGAAATACAAAAATCACTAAAATACTTATCTTGCGCATATCAATTTATTGAGCAAAAGTATATAAAATGCGGGCAGTTTTACAAAGAGTTACACAGGCAAGTTGCACAGTTGATGAAGAAATTACAGGGGCAATAGATTACGGGTTTCTAGTTTTATTGGGTATTGAGGAAACTGATACTTTAGAAGATTTAGATTGGTTGGCACAGAAAATCATTGGCATGCGTGTTTTTGGTGATGAAAATGGAATGATGAATAAGGCATTAGCAGATATCGATGGAGACATTCTGTTGATTAGTCAGTTTACCCTCTTCTCTTCAACTAAAAAAGGAAACCGACCTGGATTTACCAGAGCGGCCAGACCTGATGTGGCTATTCCATTGTATGAAAAAATGATTGTAAAGCTATCAGCGTTGCTTGGTAAAAAAGTGAAAACCGGAGTTTTTGGCGCTGATATGAAAATTGCCTTATTAAATGATGGACCCGTTACCATTATTATCGACACGAAGAACAAGGAATAAATTAGATTTAAACGTTACAATCGTAACTAGTTATGCTATTATCTGTCAAAGTGGTAATTAATCTGTTTCAATAAATTATTGCCCTAAATGAATATGGAAGGTAAAAGTCCGAACCGACTGATAGAATATAGTGCCCTTACTTTTTTCTTGCTTTTAAAGATCGTTTTATCTTTTGTATTGGTTAATTCAGTTTATGAACTTCAGCGTGATGAGTTTTTGCATCTTGATCAGGCCAACCATCTGGCTGCTGGTTTTACTTCTGTACCGCCGTTAACTTCATTGTTTTCTTTAATGATTAAGTGGTTGGGTAATGGCCTGTTTTGGGTGAAATTTTTCCCTGCTTTATTTGGGGCACTAACTATTTTTTTTAGCTGGAGAATTGTAGCACATTTTAAAGGAAATCTGTTAGCCAAATGTTTCGTTGCTGTTGCTTGCATATGCTCTTTACTTTTAAGGCTGAATACACTCTATCAACCCAATTCTTTTGATGTGCTGGCCTGGACAGCTTGTTTTTATTATTTGATTAAGTATTTTGATCAAACGGCACCTAAGTATTTATATTATTTTGCAATTTCATTTGCACTTGGTTTCTTAAATAAATACAATATTCTTTTTTTGATTATGGGCATGTTGCCTGCAATAATCATCAGCCCGAATAAAAAAATATTTGCCAATAAGCATTTGTATTTAGCAATTATGATCGCCTTGATGATCATTTCTCCGAATATAATATGGCAGATTACCCATGATTTTCCAGTACTTACTCATATGAAGTTACTGGAGAAAACCCAGCTCATTCACGTTAATCGGGTCGATTTCTTTATCAATCAATTGCTGTTTTTTGCCACCAGTATTTTTATTCTACTTGGTGGAATAGGTGCATTGATTTTTTATAAGCCATTTGCCAAGTACCGATGGGTGATTTTAACTTACCTTTTCACCATGGTTATTTTTAGCTATTTCAGGGCTAAAGATTATTATGCTTTGGGTTTATATCCTGTATTACTCGCCTTCGGAGCAACTTATTTTGGGATTATTCTTTACAAACGCTATGTATGGATTGCTTTGCTTCTGGCTTTTAACATTGGGTTGTTTATTTATGCATTGCCTTTAATCATGCCAATCTATTCTCCTGAACAGATTATTGCAAATCACGATCGTTTTGAAAGAGTTGGATTGTTACACTGGGAAGATGGAAAAAATCATCAATTACCACAAGATTATGCAGATATGCAGGGTTGGAAAGAAATGGCTGCCTTAACAGATATTGCCTATGCAAAGGTTAAGGATAAATCAGCACTACTGGTGCGTGCAGATAACTATGGGCAAGCTGGTGCTATTAATTATTACTCTAAATTTAAAAATACAAATGCGGTATCATACAATGCTGATTATCTCTATTGGTTTAAAATGGATAAGCCAATTAAAGATGTAATTTTAATTCAGGGTACTTATGATGAAGATCCAGAAAGGAAGAAGGAGCAACCCCTTTTTGAAAAGATCACTAAAATTGGGGAAGTAAAAAATCCATTTTCAAGAGAATTTGGCGCAAGTGTTTTCTTACTGGAAGGCGCTAAAATCGATATAAATGAACTGATTAATCAGGAAATAGAAGAAGAGAAAGAATATAATTAAGCACGTATTAAATTTTTGAGGCATAGATTTGATAATATCGGCACGCACCATACGCAAAAAAATGAAAGTTAGATGCTTAGAACCCTATTAAGATTGCTTCATTAAACAATGAATTGTTTGCAATACTGATTGACATAAAGATAAGGCGTAATTAACAGGTTTATTCTATATTTGATTATCTTCAAAACAATTATGATGAATTTACGCTCCAGTTTCTTTAAAAATCTATTGTTATTTGGTCTTCTGTCTGTCCTGTTTTTGACGTCTTGTAAAAGGGTGGTGAAAACAGACCTAGATGAAGTTTCATCTGCTGATGATATCGAGGAAGTTTCCAAGGCTGAATACCAGCAGATGATGAATATAAAAGTGCCTTTGAAAACAGTTTTAGTTGATCAGCGCTATTCCATCACCATTCCGGAAAACAGCGATTTTGAAGTGAGTAAGATGAGTTCAAAAGAAATCGTATTGGGGGATATAGACCTTACAAAAATTGATTCGAGCTTCTTAAATGTTAGTTTAAATAATTTTTTTACCAGAAGTGAAGGGCTTTATTCGGAAGAGGTTTACATTGTTCCTGGAAACGATCCAAAGCAATTTTCGATCGATGATTTAAAAGCGAGCAATGAAAGGATAGATGCTGTTTATTATGAAGATGAAAATAGTGTTATTTATGTTCAGGGCGATACTTTCTTTACTTATAGTATCCATTATGATGACATGAAAAAGTGCTTCATTTTTTATAAGGGAGAAATCAGCTGGACACAGAAGTATCCTAAAAAGCAAAAGCTAGCACTTTCTTTACTCCTTGTAAAACATGCAAAAAGCTTAACGGCAATGGATTATCCACCTGTAAAATTTACATCTTGGAACGATTACGTTCAGCATATGCCCGTTTTAGAAATAAATTGGATAAATGGTATGTTTAGTAAGATTGAGAAAGAACTTAAATTTTTTCTGGAACCTAATGAACAGTCTTCGCCAAGAACACCAGGCAACTATACTTTTGTTAAGTTATTCAGGCCATCACCTGATGAACTGCTCAGTTTCTATAAAGGTGTAGATCAGCTTAAAGCCAATAAAATCAGTGAAACGGATTATTATTCCAGGCCTGAAATTCTTCGTTTGGACAGCCAGTTTTCTTATCAGTTAAAGGAAGAGATGGGCTGTTATGTGGTTATAGCGAGTTCGAAAAATGATGATGGAAGCATATCACGTAAGGAAACAACTGTGTTTTGTCCTGTTGATTATAAGGGAAAAACTTTTATACTTAAAACTGATAAAGACCTATCTCCATCCGATGCTGATTTTTTTGTAAAAATGTTCAGCTATTTTAGTAAACACTACACCCTAAATACAACAGCTAACCCATAACCGCCCAGAAAAATGTATAGAAATTATCTGTTTTCAGCCTTATTTATTTTAGGCTTAAGTTCTTGTAATCCTATAGGTAAGGAATTAACCGTATTGGAGTTAACACTAGGTGAAATTGCATCGGCAGAAAACATAAGCCTGAAAAAAGGCGATGTGGTAACCATTTGGTCTAAAGTTTTGAAAAGTAGTAAAGGTGAAGGATCAACATTTAGAGTGAAATATAATATTGAAAATAAAGGCCAGTCCATTCTTTTTGATAGTTTAAATGTGGATGCTCAGGATCATGTAATCAATTCTAAAAAAACAAAGGAATCTAACAATGAAAGCAGCTCTGAAGGTGATAGCACCATTTATTATACCGTACATGAGTATGAAACGGAAAGCAAGAAGTTTACCGTACCAAAAGATGGTAAATATTCTTTTGATTTTAAGCTTACTGAACGCTCCAATCAAAGTAGTTTTTTTGGAAATAAATTATCTATAGTATTACGGAAATCTTAGAAAACTATTGAAATTTATCAATATAAGTTTCGAAATCCTCACGGTTTTGCTTTTCAAAATAAGGTGTGTAAAAGCACTTATGAAGAAAGTAATCGATGATATAATAGATAATAAAAGTAGCCAGGGTTCCGATCCATACAAAGGAGATTAGTTTTTTCTGAATGAAGGGCCAAAGGCCATCTGCAAAGTCAAAAAATGCTTTCAAGTCAGCATAATATAAAATAACCACAGCTAAAAATGGAATAACCTTCGTGCTCCATTTAAATCTTGCCAATAATATAACTGATATCATAAATACCAGCAATTTATAAAGAGGTTCAAAAGTTCTGTAATCTGGTTTTAAGGAAAAATAATGATAAGTGTAATATAAAATGAGCAAAGCCACATAAATGATCAAATGCACATTTCTGTTCTGTTTTAATTTATCAATATAACTGTTGGTCGTTTCTAGGTTTTTTTTAAATAAAAGTAAGCTGAAAAAGGAAGCCAGATTGATGATCGGTAAAATTGCTAATGTATTTACTACGCCGAAATAACGTTTTAACGTGAAGTTTCTATATTGAATTAACGTGGCGAAAAACCTTCCACAGATAAAAAGTACCAATAAATTAGCGGTAATGTAAAATAATGTAGAAAATGCTATAGATGAAAAAGAGAATGAAACCTTCAGTGCCGAAGAACCCATATCCAATACTGAAAGCAGTAAAATAGGATAGCTAATTAAAAAGCTCAATTTGAAAAAACTGGTTGATACAGACTGTTCATCTAAAGGATTCAAAATCTGCTTCACCTGATAGATTCTGTTAGACAGATAGAAAAAGCCAACTAAAACCGAAATCATTTTGAGTGATACGATCATAAATATGATGGATACGATGGCATCTTTTAGATAAAGGTTGCTGGTGCTAAAGCTACCTATAACGCTATATAAGGAATCAGGATCTGAAGAGATGGTTACACTAAAAATTAAGATGAAGATCATTTGAATAAGAGTAGCCTTAATTTTTGAAATGTTATTAGGTTTAGCTTCAGCCTTGAAATAAAAAACTGCAAATAGGAGGATTGGTGTTAGAAAAGAAAGCACATCAATTACCTGATAAATTAATGCACTATTGTCAAAATTGAAATGATAATCTATAAAACTGGGCCAATCTTTCTTAAATATATAATAAGGAGAAAATAATAATTGAATGATTAAACCTTTCAATAATATTTTATTTTTATAAAAATACCATGCAAAGATTAGACTCTCCAGAAACCAGGTTTGTACGCTCCACAAATAGTCATATAGTACATTATCAGGTCCATAGCTATCGATGAAGTAACAGCTGATTTGCAAAACGGCGATAATGACACCCAAGATCCAAATAGATTCAATTGCTTTTTGTTGTTTTTCACTGAAGAGCGTATTCATAAGATTAATTTAGATTATTTAGCGTTTTTATTTCGGAATATAAATTTATATCAGCCTAAATTATGAAATTTAACCCACTAAAAAATAAAAGAAAAAAATGACCATTAACGAAGCACAAGAAACTGTAGACCAATGGATAAAAACTACGGGAATCCGTTATTTTAACGAGCTTACCAATACTGCAATTTTAATGGAAGAGGTTGGGGAGGTGGCCCGGATTATGGCCCGTCAATACGGTGAACAATCTTTTAAAAAAAGTGATGAGGCGGTAAACCTGGCCGATGAAATGGCTGATGTGATGTTTGTATTGATTTGCCTGGCCAACCAAACCGGTATCAATCTAACAGAAGCCTTTACCAAAAACCTGGAAAAGAAAAGCATCCGTGATGCAGACAGACACCGGAATAATGAGAAGTTGAACCCGTAAATCCCCTAAAGGAGACTTGCCTGCCTATCGTTTATGTAAGAAGAACTAATTTATTTTTTTAATCGCTTGCATAAATCTGAGCCTTTCAAAGCCCCATCTAGGGGGTTGGGGGTACAAACTCCATCAGTGTTCTATAAGCTACAAAACGATTTTTAAACTTTTCATTCAAATCTTCCTGCAAAGCTGGTGCATATACCTGTTGGTATTGATTGTAGTTTTCCTGATTTTCAGCAACGTATTGTGTGCAATAGGTAACACCTTCGTTTGGAGAATCCAGCACTTTTAATAAACGGTGAGAAACAAACATTCCGGTAGCCATAACTGCAGGGATGTGGGTTTCCTCCATCCATTGTAACCATTCGGCTGCAGCAGAATCTTCTAAAATTAGCGTAACATTATATAAAAGCATGTGGCAAAGATAAGGAAGAAAATATGGGAACGAATAGATTACTTATATTTAGTGGTCAATAATTACCAATAATATGATTGAAATAATCACATCTAATACTTCTTCTGACCTGGAAGGAATTATAACCCTTCAAAAGAAAAATCTAAAAACGGATTTATCTCCTTTAGAAATTAAAGAGCAGGGATTTGTAACGGTTTCGCATACACTTGATGATCTGAAGAAAATGCATCTTCATGAAAAAAATATCATTGCTAAAGATGGTGAGCAGGTTATTGCCTATGTGTTGGGAATGACCGAGCAATCGAAGAATGACATCCCCAGGTTGGTAGAATTGTATGAAAGTTTTGATCATATCCAATTCAAAGGAATGCCTGTTGGTGATTATCATTATATTGTAGTTGGGCAAGTTTGTGTAGATAAGAATTACCGCGGGCAAGGTTTATTTGATCAGTGTTATGAAGCGTATAAAAATCATTTTGCTTCCTGTTATGATTTTGCGATTACAGAAATTGCCTGTATTAATCTGAGGTCTATGAAAGCGCATGAAAGGATAGGCTTCAAAACCATTTATACTTACACAGATGTTGCAGGTGTGGCCTGGAATGTAGTCGTATGGGATTGGAAAGAGTAGCTCTACCTGGCGTTTAGTGCCAGGCATTAGGGCTACTAGTTGATTAACCTTAACAATAAAATATGGGAACTAATCATGAAACCCCATCACCTCTTAAATTTCTAAACCTTTTTCTTGCTTCTGCACTGAACATACTACCCGGATAATCTGTAATTAATTTTTGGAAATAGCTTTTGGCTTGTGCAATATCATTGAGTTTCTTTTCATATAAATCGCCCAGGGTAAACAAAGCATCATCAGTCCAGATGCCATCTTTAAAGTTATCTGCAATATTTTTAAGCATTTCTGCAGCCTTCTGAAAATCAGCTGATTTGATAAATATTTTAGCTTTGCTCATTAATATGGCATCGGCCAAACCATTTTGCGGATAGGAAATGCCAATGCTATCTAATTTTTTTACAGCTTGAGCAGGTAGGTTTCGGAACACCAACATTTCTGCATCAGCATACATTTTTAACGCATTACTATCAGTTGGCGTTTGAATGTTATCAGAAATCAGCAGGCTTAAGTTAAGGGCGTCATTGGCAATAAGCTGCGAGGTTGCTGCTTTAAGTACCTGGCACTGTCCATTACTGTAATCAAAATTTCCCTGGTAGAAAGAAAGTTTGGCACTTCTAAAACGGGCTTCATTTCCAATTGGCTGACTTTCAAATTGCTTACTTACTTGTTCATAAACCAGAAATGCTTCCCAGGGTTGATTGGTCAGGATATAAACATCACCTAAATCCAATTTTAACTGTCCAAGATCCGCTGCACTGATTCCGGGCATCTGCAGAGCTTCTTCCAGGCCTTTTTCGGCCTTACCCGGTTCATTTAAATAGTATGCCTGCAGGTTCGCCAGTTTTTTAATGGCAAATAACGTATTCCTGTTTTTTCCATTTTCATCAAGCAAACCTTGATAATCCTTAGCCAGTAAATTCAAGTCTGCTGCTGTATATTTTCCTGATGTTTGGAGATTATACCGGGTATTTAACATTTCAATTTTCGATGGCAGGTAATATTGGTTTTCCTTTCCCTTAGTTAACAGGTATTCATAAGCTTTTATAGCAGTTTCATAAGCGTCATTATCTATAAATATATAGGTGGCATTAAATAAAGTTCCACCATCAGCTTTTGTACGTTTATCAAAGGCAATAAGCTGGCGCAATGCTGCATCAAATTCCTGTTGCTGGATATAATTCCAAGTTAAAAGCTGGATGTAAATTTCTGCATCTGGCGCTTTTTGGATCTTCCTGAGTATGGCCGCCTGAAAATTTTGGTAGTCACTTTTATCCTCAAAAATCATTGAAAGTACATTCTCAGCTTGTGGCAGTAATTGTGGGGTGGAAGGTAATATGTCCAGATATTCCTGCATTAGCATGGGTTTATCTTTTTTATACCGATAGATGTTCAATAATTCATAAGTAAACAATTGTTCATTTGCGAGAATTTTTCTTCCTTGTTTAAAGGTTTGAACTGCCAAATCGTAGTTTTCGAAACGATAAAAATTATTTGCTAAATTCCGGATCTTAAATTCATCTTTTGGGAGTTTGGCGATGATATCGTTAAATATTTTATTGGCAGCTTGTACATCACCTTTTTCCTGATAAAGTTTACCGAGTGCAATTGGATAAGCATCATTTTCCTGATGCTGTTTCATCACTTTTTTAACTACTTTTTCAGCTACGTCATAACGTTTCAGCTTCAACAAGCTATTAAAATAGACGTCGAAATAACCTTCATTATTGGGATTAGCAAACATTTTCTCTAGCAAGACAACAGCCTTTTCATAATCGCCATCCCGGTAATATTGGATGGCTAAATTGTTATCTTCTGATAAAAAAGATGAATTATTATTGATAATCTGCGCCTGAACATTAAAGCTTAAAATGAAAAATGCGAAGGTGATTAAACGATTCATAATCCTATTTTGTAAATTTTAAATGTAATAAAAAGACGCGAAAGGTAAAAGATTTAGTGTTAAAGAATAACTAAATTGATTTAGTGTAACTGCATGCTTTATTACTTGAAATTTTGAGCAGGCTTATTGTAGCATTTGTTTTCTCAGATTCTGAATAAATACTAAATTGGGCGCAGGCTAAGATCTGTTATTAAAGTAACATTGTTAGTGTAAACTAGAGTTAAGTGGTTGAGATGCCTATTTTTGTCATCCCGGCGAGAAATTATTTATGTTGAAAAGGATTGTTTTATTGGTTTTTATTGCTGCAATCTGTGCTTGTAAGCGCTCAGGTAATGTAGGCATTATACCTGTTGATGATTTCTTTAAAACGCAGGATAAAGCCTACTACCGCATCTCGCCTGATGGTAAAAGCCTGTCTTATCTTAAACTTCAGGATAAAAAACTTGATCTGTTTGTAGAAAACCTGGCCACTGGAAAAAGTGTTCAGCTCACACACCTCACAGAAAAATCAATCAGCTTTCATTTCTGGACCAGTAATAACGAATTGATTTATTACACCGAAGATGATACTAAAGAACGAAGATCCGATCTGTTTGTCATCAATAAGGATGGAAGTAAACAAGTGCAACTGAGTTCAAATGAAAAAACCAGGGTTCGCGTAATTGAAGATCAGTTAATTGATGATAAATATATTATTGTTGCTTCGAATAAAAGAGATTCGACCGTTTTTGATGTTTATCGGTTAAACGTTCGGAATGGGAAAATGGAAATTGCCGCAAAAAACCCGGGCAATATTACCGAATGGATGACGGATAATAAGGGAATTCTAAAGATTGCGGTGGCGAGTGATGGCGTAAATGAAACGTTGCTTTACCGGGAGAATGAAAGTAAACCTTTTCTCCCTGTAATTACCAATAACTTTGAAACTACTTTTCAGCCTGTAGCCTTTCCTGAAAATGAGCCAAATGTGTTATATGCAATTTCTAGCGTAAACAGGGATAAAAATGCTCTGGTGGCGCTGGATTTAAATACGGGTAAAGAAAAAAAGGTGCTTTTTGCTAACGATACCTTGAACGTTACGGAAACCAGGTATTCCAGAATCCAAAATAAAATTATGTTTGTTACCTGTGAGACCTGGAAAAAGCAAAAATATTACCTGGATAATGCAACAAAGCTTACTTATGGTAAAATAGACCAGCTTTTACCAGGTACCGAATGGCGGATTATGGATAACGATAAAATGGATAACGTTTTTGTGGTTAGAACCTTCACTGATAAAAATCCTGGCTCTTATTATTTGTATACGGTGAGCGAAAATAAACTAAAGAAACTCACTGATATCAACTCCTCTATTAAAGGAGAATCAATGAGCGCTATGAAACCCATTAGTTTTAAAAGTTCTGATAGTTTAACCATTAATGGCTATTTAACCCTTCCGAAGGGTAAAAAGAAGACCAATTTGCCGGTAGTCGTTTTGCCGCACAATGGTCCGGGAGGAAGAAATTCATGGGGGTATAATGCCGAAGTACAATTTTTGGCCAATCGGGGTTATGCGGTATTGCAAGTGAACTATCGTGGCTCAAATGGTTACGGAAAATCTTTTTATGCTGCGGGTTTTAAAGAGTGGGATGATAAAATACAGGAGGATGTAAACGATGGTGTTCGCTGGCTGATTGCAAATAAAATTGCTAATCCAAAAAAAATAGCCATTTATGGCAATGGCTTTGGAGGCTATATTGCGCTGAATTGTTTATATAAAAATGCCGATCTTTATAGTTGTGGAGGATCAAATTCTGGGGTGATTAATTTATTTAGTTACCTGAAAGGGATTCCGCCATTTTTAAAGTCTAATCTACAAATGTATTACGAGATTATTGGTAACCCGGTAACCAATACCGACTACCTGCGTTCGGCTTCGCCTGTTTTTCATGCGGACAGATTTAAATTACCCCTTTTCATTGCTCAAAATCCAAAAGATCCACGGGTAAATGTAGCCGAAGGTGTGCAATTTATTAAAGAACTTAAAAAGAGAAATGTTCCTGTGACTTATATTGAAAAAGAGGAGGGACCAAATCCAATTAAGAGGCAACAAGGTAGAACCGCCTTGTATAAAGCATTGGAAGAGTTTTTAAAAAATAATATCAGCAGGAAATAAGTTATGGCACTGGATAAGAAGAGTGGCTATCGCAAAAATTTCTCACTGGGTGTTACCTTTATCGTACTCATTTCGATCCTGTTTGTACTGTCTCTTTTTCTGGCTTTTAACTTCAGTAAGAAATCTATAGAGAATGAATTTGTATCAGAAAAGGTAAATGTGCTGGAACAAAGCATTAAGCCTTATAATGATTTTTTTCAGAACAAAATGCCTGAAATCTCTTATTACAACGGGTTTCTGGATTCTGCTACTGCATCCAAATTTGTAGATACCATAACACTTAAATATCCATTTGTATCAAGGGTAACTTTTTATGATACCGAAGTTAAAAACGTACCTGTAAAAGATGGTATGAATGTAGGGAAGTTATCAATCGGGCCTAAATCTATCTTTCAGTTTGGCAAAAATGTAGCTCCTGATTCTATCAGGTTGTTTTCTGAATCTGATACAAAATCTTTTAAAGTTGGTGACGATTTTAATGCGATGGCTTATAAACTGGTTACTTTTGTTGATCAGCTGGATACCCTTGCTGTGCCTACACAAGAAGAACTGTTTACTAACTTTTCTGTCGTTAATTCCAATAAAATTACCTACCTGAATATTCCAAGGAGAGAAGACTTAAAAGTTTATAAGGATATGATGCGGCGCAGGTTAAATCCTTCACCGGTTTACCAGCAGGATATGCTCGTTTTTCAGCTCAATCCAAATAAAATCAAGGTGATCAATACCAGGCCGCTGCTGTATCAGAAAATTCAGGTAGAGCCGTTAACATATGATCCAATTGATACTTCAGAAGAAAACATGACCACTGAAATTGCGTTACCAGGCGCTTTTTCTGATTTCAAGTTATACCTTACCAGTTCTAAATCTTACATTAAAAGGGAAATATTTATATACTTTATGCCTATTGCCCTTGTTTTGCTCCTAGTATATGGTGTGCTTCTTTTGGTTGCCTTTTTAATTTACCGTAACTTAAACATCAACAGTAAAATGTTTAAGCTGCAGTATGATTTTGTAAATAACCTTACACATGAGTTTAAAACTCCGGTAAGCGTGATTAAAATTGCAGGTAATAATATTAAAAGCGCCACTGCGCTAAGCCAGAAAGAGCAACAACTTTATGGTAAAATACTGGATGAGGAAGCCGATAAACTGAATGGTTTAATGAATAAGCTCCTTGCTTTTACGCAAATTGAAAATAAAGCCATAAAACTTAACCAGGAAACGGTTAATATTCGCGATTTTATTGAAAGTACCATTGAATCGCATACGTTAAAGCATCCGGATTTTAAGATGACCTACGAAGTGGTGGGTTTTAAAACCTTCATCACCGATCCCGTGTTATTAGGTAGTTTGTTTGATAACCTGGCAGAGAACGCATATAAATACTCGAAACCTGAAAATAAAAAGTTACATATGAGTGCCAAACTTATAAAAGGAGTTTTGGTATTCCGTTTTGCTGATAAGGGAATTGGGATTGCTTCAGGGGAATTGAATAATATCTTTAAAAAGTTTTTTAGAATACAGAACGAATATAATCAAATGGGAAGTGTTGGCCTTGGTTTGGCTTTTTGCAAGGAACTGGTTAACTTTATGGAGGGAGAAATCTCTGTTAAAAGTAAAGTTGGTTTGGGTACAGAATTTAAAATCGTATTGCCCTATAATAGTTAAAAATTGAATGTTGTAAAATTAAAATGTGATCATGTTGCCAGTAGCAACCTCAAAGCATTTAAACATTACCACCTTAATCACACATAGATGTCTAAAGAAGTAAAAATATTAATTGTAGAAGATGATGAAAATCTTCGTTTTTTAGTTGCACACCGTTTAAAAGCCGAAGGCTACACCGTTTTAGAAGCAAATGATGGAGAATCTGGTGAGCGGATTATTATTGCCGACCAACCTGATATTGTACTATTGGATTGGATGATGCCAGGTAAACAAGGTGCCGAAGTATGCGAAAATGTTCGTAAACAAGGCTTCGAGAACCTGATTATAATGATGACGGCAAAAGCCCAGGATGTAGATAAAATTGATGCGTATAATTTCGGCGCTTCTGATTATATCACCAAGCCTTTTAACATGGATGTATTAGTTGCCATGCTGGAAAGTAAGGTGAAGTTTATTGTAAATAAAGATACCGCTGAAATTCATCGTTTCGGCAATATGGAGCACCATCCCAACATTCATACCTTATTTAGAGATGGAAAGAAAATTGAGCTTACCATATTGGAAAACCGTATTTTACTGTACTTTTTGCGCAACCCTGGAAAAGTAATCAACCGTGATGAATTAATGCTGGTGGTTTGGGGTTACAACTCTGATGTGAACACCAGAACACTGGATATGCACATTGTTCGCTTACGTAAAAAGATAGAATTAAATCCTGATAACCCTCAGTTATTGCAAACCGTTAGAGGTGTTGGCTATCGCTTTAATGCGGGGTAAGTTTAATGAGTGAATGATTGAGGTTTGAATGATTGAATGTTTTGGCGTAATACCTTTCCATTCAATCAATCATTCCTTCAATCAATCATTCCTTCATTCAGTCATTTACTAACTCAGCCATTCCCTCATTTATTTCTTCAATCATTCTCCTATTAAGCTCTTTTCAAGGTGAATACCGTAATCTCTGGCAAAATTCCAACCCTTCCAGGATAGCCTAAAAAGCCATAGCCAACATTAACGTAAAGCTGTTGTTTTTGCTCCTGATACAATCCTGCCCATTCTTTATAAATATATTGTACCGGGCTCCACTGATATTCTTTAAGGCGAACGCCAAACTGCATTCCATGAGTATGCCCGCTAAACATGGCATCAATTTGCGGATACTTTTGTAATACCTCGCCACGCCAGTGTGAAGGATCGTGACTTAATAACAGTTTTACAGGTAAGTCATCGGTGTTTTGAACGGCTAATTCCATTTTTCCATATTTTGGAAAACGCCCCATTCCCCAGTTCTCTATGCCCAGAATCCCAATTTCTTCACCATCAACTTTAAGTCGGCGGTGATCATTCATCAACAAATCATAGCCCATGATTTTGTGTACATCTACCATGTCTTTCAGGTTTTTTACTTTCGCCGGAGATGACTCCTTCCCAAAATAATAATCACCATAATCATGATTTCCAAGGGAAGAATAAACCCCAAGAGGCGCTTTAACCTTTGAGAAAATATCCTGATAATCCCGAACCTCATTAGTAAGGTTGTTCACTAAATCGCCAGTAAAAAATACAAAATCAGGTTTTTCTGCCAACAGTAACTCTACGCCACCTTTTACAGCAGTCTTGTTGTAGAAACTGCCAGAATGGATATCAGAAATCTGCGCCATGGTAATACCATCAAAAGCTTTCGGGAGGTTAGGTAAAATCAAGTTTACTTTCCTGATTTGGTAATCATATGCGCCAGAAATAATGCCCCAGCTTAAAGATGTAAGTGGAACGGCCGCTGCAACTAAACCTGCCTTAACCAAAAATTCTGATCGTGAAATCTGATCAGTTTCGCTGATAGGCTGATCTTTAACTATTGTTTTTTTTCTAAAAACTTTGATAAAGAGCCTGCGTAAATCATCCAGCACTAAAAAAGGTAGCATAGCCATTTTGCAGGCAACTGTTAAAAAGAACGCCACCAAAATGATTGCCCTGAGGGTGAGAAAGAGATTGAGGTAAATGCCTGCAAAAACCCCTATAATAAGTAGAATGCTATAGGCCCAGTATAAAATGGAAAAGATTTTTTTAGTGGTAGGCTTCCACTTTTTAAAAACAGCAATAATTGCCCTGAAACAATAAATATCGAAAATGATGATGAAAATGCAGGCAGCTATGATAAAAGGTAATCTTCCCATGAGAAAAATTTGATAAAGAAAAAGCTTTGATAAATTCTCTCTCAGTGGAAAGAATTTGTCAAAGCTAAAAAATTATAGATTAAAATTATCTGAAATCATCTTCATCTTCTTCCTCATCAAATTCGGCATTAAATAAGCTGCCAAACATATCAGAAAAACCAAAGCCACCATTTAGGTAATTTTTACTCAGTTGAGAGTATTCTGCTAAACCATGTAATACAAATTCCATTAGCAGTAAGGTTTGATTTTCACTTAATTTTGGATGGAATTTTTTAACGGTATCATACAAACCCGGTACCAGCATTAAGGCTTTTTTATATTGTGCATTGCCTAAGCTATCTGTTACATCTACATTATTTCCCTCTGTAAACCACTCTGTAATTTCAGTGTATGGATTGGCTGTCTTTGTTTTCTTGGCTTTCTCAGGATCAGGAAAATAGCGGGCAAATAAAGTTTTAACAGCTTTACCAATTAAAGTTGTTGCCACATGTGCAGGACCTTCCAATTCACCTTCGTAAACCAGTTCTATCTTTCCGGTAATGGCAGGAATTATTCCAGCTAAATCTGATAAGCGAACAAATGTGTTTTTCTCGCCAGAGATAAGCATTCTGCGTTCAGCAGTACTGATTAAATTTTCATAAGCTGAGATGGTCAGCCTTGCTGAAACACCAGATTTCTGATCAATGTATTCACTTTTACGTGCCTCGAATGCAATTTGTTCGATCAGGTCTTTTAACAAACCATCTGCTTCAATAGTCGTTCTCTGAGCTTCAGTCAGTTTAGCTTCCTGAAAAGTAATTTTGCGTGAAATTTCAATACTTTTCGGATAGTGGGTTAAAATCTGACTTTCAATCCTATCTTTCAGAGGCGTTACAATACTACCACGGTTGGTATAATCTTCCGGGTTTGCAGTAAATACAAACTGAATATCTAAAGGTAAGCGTAATTTAAATCCACGGATTTGGATATCCTTTTCTTGCAGCATGTTAAACAAAGCTACCTGAATCCTGGCTTGCAAATCGGGCAACTCATTAATCACAAAGATACTTCTGTGGGCCCTTGGGATCAATCCAAAGTGAATTACACGCTCATCGTTATAAGTTAATTTTAAAGTTGCTGCTTTAATCGGATCAACATCACCAATTAAATCTGCAACGGTAACATCAGGTGTAGCCAGTTTTTCTGTATAGCGTTCGCTGCGGTGTAACCAGGCAATTTCTGTAGCATCACCTTTAGTGGCAATTTCATTTTTGGCATACCAGGAAATAGGATTTAATGGATCATCGAATATTTCGCTACCGGCTACATATGGCACATATTCATCCAATAAATTAACCATTAAACGTGCTATCCGTGTTTTGGCTTGTCCGCGTAAGCCCAAAAGCAGAATGTTGTGGCGGGAAAGAATGGCCGTTTGTAATTCTGGAATTACGGTTTCATCGTAACCAATTATGCCTTCAAATTCTGTTTTTTTATCTCTTAAAACTTTAATCAGGTTTTCTCTCAATTCTTCCTTTACTGATCTTGATTGATATCCTGTGGTTTTTAATTCGCCTAATGTGGTGTTTTGCATATAGTTATGTTACGTGTTATGAGTTACAAGTTAAATGTGAAATTGGTTAAATTTAGGAGCATAATAGATGTCTGCAACTCACCTCGTAACCCATAACTTATAACCCTTAACTCTATTTTACTGTTTTTCTTCTATTCTTAATGTAATCTTCAAAAATGTATTCACCCAATCCGTTTAATGAACTATAAAACGCCCGGCCACCATTTATTTCGGTAAACTGACGTACAAATTGTTGCAGATAAGGGTCTTTGGCAATCATGAAAGTCGTAATTGGGATTTTTAATCGTTTGCATTGGGCCGCCATATTTAGGGTTTTGTTAATTACCTTTCTATCCAGCCCCATGCTGTTTTTATAGTACTTTCCATTTTCTTTCAAACAGGTAGGTTTCCCATCCGTAATCATGAAAATTTGCTTATTATGTGTTTTCCGGCGGCGGAGTAAATCTGTCGCCAGTTCTAAACCAGCAAAAGTATTGGTATGGTAAGGCCCCACCTGGAGGTAAGGTAAATCCTTAACGGTAATTGGCCAGGCATCATTTCCAAAAACCACAATATCGAGTGTATCTTTTGGGTACTTGGTTTTAATCAATTCTGCTAAAGCCATTGCTACTTTTTTAGCAGGCGTAATCCGGTCTTCGCCATACAAAATCATAGAGTGCGAAATATCTATCATTAACACTGTAGAAGTTAAGGTTTTAAAATCCTTTTCTTCTACTTCCAGATCACGGTCGGTTAAAGTGAAATCACCTATACCATGGTTGATTTGTGCATTCTGAATCGATGCCGTCATATCAATCTGGTCTAAACTATCACCGAAGTTATATTCGCGGCGATCGGCATTTTTTTCTTCACCAATACCAGATTGATTGCTGTTGTGATTTCCACGGCCTGATTTTTTGAGCTTGCCAAAAATTTCATCTAAGGCAGATTTGCGAATGGTTTGCTCAGTTTTAGCCGTAATTTTAAATTCCCCGGATTGATTGTCTTCTGTTAGATAGCCTTTATCTTTCAGGTCATCAATAAAATTCCCGATACCATAATCATTATTGGTTAATTTATATTGTTTATCGAGTTCGTTGAGCCAGCTTAAAGCTTCTCCCGCATCACCCGCTGTGTAATTCAACAATTCGCTAAATAATTTTAACAACTCATCAAACCCACCCTTTGGCGTATCGCCAGGCTTATAATCAGAAAAACGGAAACCTCTCATGTGCTTGTATTAACGATTTATCGAAGATAAAAGTTTCGATTTGCATTAATTTAAGTGTGATGTCATATTTGGACGTGAAGCAGAAAGATTATAGTAGAAATTGAAGGATGGGGAATAGATAGTAGGAAATAGATAGTAGATAGTAGGAAATAGATAGTAGGGAGTAGGGAATAGATAGTATGGAGTAGATAATAGGAAATATATAATTGAACCGAAGCTACAAATGTTCTAAAATAAAAATAATCGCATGATTGCTCAAGGCTTCAAATTCTACTTGTGCTACATCCCAAAGTGACAAACCATCTCGGGCATGTAATAGCCTGCCTTCAACTTCGAAAGCACCATCAATAATAAAGCAGAAGAATTTGTTTTCCAGGTTTTGAAGTTGATAGGTAGTTTCTTCTCGTCCGGCAAAAATCCCTGCACTTAATTTAAATGATAATTTCGGGCTGGAAATGATTTCTATCAGCTGATTTGGATGTTTTTGGAAATCAAAATTGAACAGCATCTCGCTCGCCCGGAGTAAAAACAGATCTGTATTAAGCCCAATCTGTATATAATTCACTGTATCATCTGCATAGGGATTACTGATTTCCAAAACCTCGCCTTTCCCTAGATTTAAAACCTGTACCTGGCCAGTTTCAATGGAAAATTCTTTGCCATTCTGCACAATATCCAATCCACCGGTAACCGGAAAAAATAGCTGGTAAGAATCTTCTCTGGATAGAAAAAAGGTAAGTTTGTTTCCGGAAATAGATTCATCATTACACATAAACAGCGCTCCTGAAGCTTGCTTGTGTTCATTGTAATACTTTTCGAAGTTAAAAGTACTGTATCTTTTCGCAATTGAGGTTTCTATAAGCCCCCTTTGATCAGCAAGATATATTTTTCCCGAAGTGATGTCCATAATTATGAGATGTTTTTGATCGCATGAATGCTAACAAATGGTTGAATCTGAAACAGATTGGTAAAAGTTTCCTCTGCAGTTATTTCTTTAAATGGTGAAACCAGCAGGTATTGATCAATGCTATCGTGCCATAATAAGGGCCTGGAAAAGAAATTTATTGCCACCTTGTGTTTATCAATTTGATTAAAATCTGAATTGATAATTTCAAATTTAAAGTTTTCAAAAGTAAGAAAACGTCTGCCAAGATTATCCAGTACATCTGGAATAATTCCATTAAGCTGCTGCAGATAGCCCATAATTGAGGCGCTAACCAGGAAATGAAGTTTTTCTGAACCGGGTACATTTAAAATGATCTCGGCAAAAGTGCTGTATTTTCCTTCCTGATTATAGAACTGCGATTGCATTTTCAGCTCGGTAAAACTATCCTCATAAATAAATTTATCCCATGGATTTGTGGCTGTTGAATCGATAATTTTTCGATAACATAAGGTAATTACTTTTTGTGGCATGGCATAAAATTAAAAAAGACGCCGGGAGTTCCCAACGTCTGAACAAAATAAAGGGTTTAAAGCCATTATGCTTTAACATTTAACTTAAAATTTAATTCGAAACCTGCCGTTAAAGAACCTGTTACAGTAGCAATTTCAATACCTGTTTTATCATCACTAAAAACATTATCAGCATTATTATAGGTATATCCATTCATTCCCTTACTATAGCCATTTACCAAGGCTAAAGCAGTACCAGAGCCTTCTGGGAAAGCAATTTGTGTAATACTCAATGATGTTCCGGCGGTATTGTAAATGTGTACGTGAATGTGCGTAGCCCTGCCGCTATACCAGCCTGGAAAAATTGAAGTAAAGGTAACCAATCCGTTAGCATCAGTAGTTTGCCTGCCACGTAAAAAATGGACGGATTGATAGTTGGTTGATTGCATCCCTGAGCCACCATATTCAGAATAATTGCCTTCTGCATCGCAATGCCAGATATCTACAATTGCCCCAGCCAATGCAGCACAACTGTTATTAATATTTCCAATAGCGATTTTAGTGGTCAATTTATAACCTGTTTTGCCATCGGTAATATCACTGCGTACAAACGAAGCCGGAGTTTTGGTCGGAAATGGTCCTTCGGTTTCTGTAGGTGCCACCGTGCAAGATCCGTTTGTACTGGTTGTTGTTCCCGCAGTGCCTGAACCAGATGTTGTGCTGCCATCTGTACTGGTTTTTTTGCAGGCATCAATAATAACAGGAGTGGAGATTGCCCCAATCATTAAACTCCTGATAAAATTCTTTCTTTCCATAGCCTTTAAATGATGTTTTTGTTAGTTCAATAAAAGTGCTTAATATGGTAGCAACAATCAAACATGTGTCGATTAGCTAAATGGAAGTATCGGTAAATGAAAAACCTGTTAAAAATTGTTAAGGTTTAACTTTGCAATTGTTGCCAATCCTCAATAAAAGATGCATAAGTATTGCTGATGGGAAGGATTTCGCCATTTAAAAGTTGGGCTTTTCGGTTTAGTATAGATTTTACCTTGCTTACTGGTACTACATAGCTCCGGTGAATGCGTTTAAATTTGTCTTCAGGTAATTTTTCCAGTAACCTTTTTAAGGGCATTAAACTTAAGATCATTTTGCTGTTTTGGATATGTATTTTTACATAGTCTTCCAAACTTTCAATATACAAAATGTCTTTTAAGTCAATTTTAACCAATCTGTATTCGGAGTGCACAAAAATACTTTGTTCCACAACTTCCTTTTGGTTAGTTTGCTGATATTGATAAAAATCGATTGTTTTATTAATCGCCTTTTTAAAGCGCAGGTATTCTATTGGTTTAAGGAGATAATCTATAGCGTTCAGTTCAAATCCTTCAAAAGCAAAATTCTTATAAGCGGTAGTAAAAATAACCATAGGTTTCTGAATCAATGATTTATATAGATTAATGCCCGTGATATCAGGCATGTTGATGTCTAAAAACAATAAATCAACAGAAGTGTGAGTTAAATATTCAGATGCGGCGATGGCATCTTCAAAAACCTGTACCAATTCAAGGTTTTCATTAGCCATAATATAACTCTGAATCAGGGATAGTGCCAGAGGTTCGTCATCAACTGCAATACATCTTAAACGCATCATTTTTTAAAGGTGGATAGTAAGGTTTACGGTAAAAAAGCCATCATGATCAGAAACGTTTAATACATGTTTATCAGGATAAATATATTGTAAACGCTTTTTAGTATTCTCTAAGCCAATTCCTGTTCGCTCTGTATTTTTCTTATCGGGATAGAGCACATTTTTGCAATAAAAATTTATTGAAGTATCCGTTATGTTAATATGAATCACTAGATCGCCACATTTATGGTTGCTAATGCCATATTTAAATACATTTTCTACAAATGCCATTAATATTAAAGGCGCAATCTGCTGGTTTCCTATTAATCCTTCCAACCGATATTCCAGTGTGGTTTTTTTGGTTAGGCGTAATTTCTGTAAACTGATAAAATCGGTAATGCAGTCAATTTCATTTTGTAAACTCACAAAATCATGATTAGCCTCATCAGTAATGTACCGCATAATATTGGATAACTTCATAATAGATGGCCCGGTGTGATCATCTTTAATAATGGCTAATGTGTAAATATTATTTAGCGTATTGTACAGGAAATGCGGATTTACCTGAGCCTTTAAAAATGACAATTCTGCCTGTGCCTTCTCTGCTTCTGCCTGTAAGGCTCTTTTAGTGGTTTCCTGTAATTTCTTATTGGTTTCTTTAATTACACTGATCACAATAATTAAAAGGTAAAGAAAAACACTGATGATATCAGCTCTGGGTTTCATTGGGGGAGGAATACCTTTCTTTTGAAAATTCCATGGTGGAGGTGGCATTTCTCTGGGGGGCTGCAATCTGTTTTTGCGCAGCATGAAGGTATCAAATGGTCTTGTTACCATAAGAAAAATTAAAATAACAATCAGGCTTGAAAAGTATAATAAATATTTTTTCTGAAGATAAAGTTTTGGGAATAACAAATAAGCATGTAAGAAGTATATCCCTATAATGCAAAAGCAAAATAGCAGATGGGGCACTAATAAATCTGCTTGGCCAACTAATAATGAATCTTGTCTGGATAGCATTAAAAGTGGTAGCGACAGTATAAACAATGCCGCAATAAACTCTATTAAAATTTGAAAGACCGCTTTCTTAGACATGCTGCAAATAGAAAATAAACTAAATAAAAAAACGAATTGTATCGATAATATAAAGTTTTCTGTAGATGATTTGATTTATCACTAGCAATATAACTGATATTTTAGAATATATCCTTAATTTTAGCCACTAATAACTGCCAAACTGACTAGCACAATACAATGGCTTGGTTGTTGTAACACACCATTTTTTAAAATAAATACGATTTAAAACATAATGTTAGGATTTTTAGCGAAGGTTTTCGGAAGTAAATCAGAAAGAGATATTAAGGCTATTCAGCCATTGGTTGTTAAAATCAATGAACAGTACAGCAAACTTTCAGCGCTCAGCAACGATGAGTTGCGTGGTAAAACAATAGAATTTAAAGGTAGGATATCTGCTTTTTTAACCGAAATAGATGGTAAGATCTCTGCTTTAAAAGCTGACGCAGAAAGCGAAGCGCTGGATCTTCATCAAAAAACTGCCATTTACGATCAGGTTGATGCTTTAGGGAAAGATCGCGATACTGAATTGGAAAAAGTTCTCTTGGAAATTCTTCCAGAAGCTTTTGCCGTGGTAAAAGAAACATCACGCCGTTTAAGTGAAAATGATTACCTGGAAGTTACTGCAACACAATTTGATAGGGATTATGCCGCACGCAAAAGTAACGTTAAAATTGTAGGCGATAAAGCTCAATGGGCAAACCGTTGGGATGCTGCCGGAACTGAAGTGGTATGGAACATGGTTCACTACGATGTACAGTTAATAGGTGGTATTGTTCTGCATAGTGGTAAAATTGCCGAAATGGCTACAGGTGAGGGTAAAACCTTAGTGAGTACTTTGCCTGCATATTTAAATGCACTTGCCGGACAAGGTGTTCACATTGTAACTGTGAATGATTACCTGGCCCGTAGAGATAGTGAATGGAATGGTCCTTTATTTGAATTTCATGGTTTAAGTGTAGATTGTATTGATAAACATGAGCCAAACTCTGAAGAAAGAAGAAAAGCTTATGCTGCAGATATTACATATGGAACTAATAACGAGTTCGGTTTCGATTACCTGCGTGACAATATGTCGCAAACTCCAGATCAATTGGTTCAGCGCAAGCAACACTTTGCCATGGTGGATGAGGTCGATTCAGTATTAATTGATGATGCCCGTACACCATTAATTATTTCAGGCCCGATCCCTCATGGAGATCAACATGAATTTTATGAGTTAAAACCACGCATTGAGCGTTTGGTAAATGCGCAAAAAGCATATGTTTCTCAAGCTTTAAATGAAGCTAAAAAATTAATTAATGCAGGTAACAGCGGAACGGAAGAAGGTGAAGGTGGTTTAGCACTATTACGTGCTTATCGTGGTTTGCCAAAAAACAAAGCTTTAATTAAGTTCTTAAGTGAAAGTGGTGTTCGTGGTTTATTGTTAAAAACAGAAAACTACTATATGGCAGATCAATCTAAGAATATGCCTAAGGTAGATTCTGAATTGTTCTTCTATATTGATGAAAAAAATAACCAGGTAGAATTAACAGAAAAAGGTATTGAGTTAATTACCCAATCAGGTGAAGATCCTCACTTCTTTGTTTTGCCAGATGTAGGTACAGAAGTAGCAGAGCTTGAAAAATCAGACTTGCCTTTAGAAGAAAAAGTATCTACCAAAGATGCCCTGATGCGTGATTACTCTGTGAAAGCAGAACGCATTCACTCTGTAAATCAATTGTTAAAAGCATATACCCTTTTCGAAATTGATGTAGAATATATCATCGATGAAGGAAAGATCAAAATTGTTGATGAGCAAACTGGTCGTATCATGGATGGCCGTCGTTATTCTGACGGATTACACCAGGCGATTGAGGCGAAGGAAAACGTTAAGGTTGAAGATGCAACCCAAACTTATGCTACCGTAACTTTGCAAAATTATTTCCGTATGTATCATAAGCTCTGTGGTATGACGGGTACGGCGACTACTGAAGCTGGTGAGTTTTGGTCTATCTATAAACTGGATGTTGTTGAAATTCCAACAAACAGAAATATTTCCAGACAAGATCATCAGGATTATGTTTACCGTACGGTTCGTGAAAAGTACAATGCAGTTGCCGATGAAATTGTGAAGTTAACACAGGCTGGTCGTCCGGTATTAGTTGGTACAACTTCAGTTGAGATTTCGGAATTGTTAAGTCGTATGCTTAAACTTCGTGGAATTAAACACAATGTATTAAATGCTAAAATGCACCAGAGGGAGGCAGATATTGTTGCCGAAGCTGGTCAGGCAGGAACAGTTACCATTGCAACCAACATGGCTGGTCGTGGTACGGATATTAAATTAGGTGCAGGTGTGAAAGAAGCAGGCGGTTTAGCCATTGTGGGTACCGAGCGCCATGAATCGCGTCGTGTTGACAGGCAGTTACGCGGTCGTGCTGGTCGTCAGGGTGATCCGGGTTCTTCACAGTTCTTCGTTTCCCTTGAAGATAACTTAATGCGTTTATTTGGTTCTGAAAGAATCTCTGGTATTATGGTGCGGATGGGTATTGAAGATGGTGAAGTAATTCAACATTCGATGATTACCAAATCTATTGAGCGTGCTCAGAAAAAAGTAGAAGAAAATAACTTTGGTATTCGTAAACGTTTATTGGAGTACGATGATGTGATGAACTCTCAACGTACTGTAATTTATGCTAAACGTAAAAATGCTTTATTTGGCGAACGTTTAGACGTGGATATGAACAACATGGTTTTCGATGTTGCTGAAGATATTGTAACAGAATACAAAGAAGAAGCTAACTATGACGGTTTTAAACTGGAAGTAATTAAAAACTTCTCTTTAGATACCGCCATTACCGAGAAAGAATTTGCATCAACCAATATTGCGCAGCTTACTGAAAAACTATTTGATGAAGCAGAGGCTTTCTATGCCCGTAAATCAGAAGCAGTAATTCAGCAGTCTTTACCTGTTTTAACCCAGGTTTACGAAGAGCGTGGTGAGCATATTGAGCAAATTGTTGTTCCATTCACAGATGGTATTCGTGGGATTCAGGTTGCTGTAGATTTGAAGAAAGCTATCGATAATAAAGGAAAAGAGATTGTTCGTTCATTCGAGAAAACAATCGTTCTGGCCTTAATTGATGACAGCTGGAAAGAGCACTTACGTGAAATGGATGATTTGAAACAATCAGTTCAAAATGCAGTGTATGAGCAGAAAGATCCATTGGTAATCTATAAAATGGAAGCTTTTAACCTATTCAAAAACATGCTTAATGCAGTAAACAAAGAGGTTGTAAGTTTCTTATATAAAGGTGGTATCCCGGTTCAGCAAGAAGCTGAAGACTTGAGAGAAGCACCAGCACCAGTAAAACAACCTAAGTTACAAACCACCAAACAAGAGTTTGGCAGAGAAGAACCAGGCATTGAATTTGGTGATACCCGTGAAGCTGTTCCACAACAACCTATCCGTAAAGAAGCAACAGTAGGCAGAAATGAACTGTGCCCTTGCGGAAGTGGTAAAAAATACAAAAACTGCCACGGCGCAAATTTGTAAGATAAATTATATAGCACATTATTGAGGCCTTGACTTTCGTCAAGGCCTTTTTTGTACAAATAGGTTTTTAATGCTCAGATTTAATACTATATTTATTGACGTAGACTTTAACTCATCTACTTGTTCTAATCAACACAATCCTTAAACGTATTTACAAGCTATTGATCAATTTCGAAGTTGGTAGGCAACTTCTTTATGCTGTTAATATAAAAGCGGAGCTGAACCGTAAACAGGGCGGAACTGAAAAGCCATAAGAGTAGGGACACACAACACACACACACAAAATGAAAAAAGTATTTACCCTTGTTGCCATCTCGGCAACATTGCTGCTTTCGAGCTGCGCAACCATCTTCACCGGAACAAAACAAAACGTTCAGATTAATTCTACCCCCCCAGCTGCTGATATTGAAGTTGATGGTGTTAAAGTAGGTGTTACACCAATGGCAGTTCCATTGAAAAAAGGATTTTCAGGGCCAATGGTTAGCTTAAAACTTGATTGTTATGAAACCAAAACCTTTCAGCCAACGCCAGCATTCAATCCTGTTGCAGTATTAAATTTATTTGGGCTGATTGGTTGGGGAGTTGATGCCGCTACTGGCGCCATGATGAAATATGATCCTAAGGTTTATGAATTAAAGTTGGATCCTAAAAAATAATAGAAATAAATATCATTCATAAAAAGCGGCAATTTTTGTTACGAAAATTGCCGCTTTTTATTTATAGAGCTACTCTAAAGTTTTATTGCTCATAAACATATAACACTAACGATGATCTGCTCATTGCGGTAAATATCCCTAAACCATTTTTAATATTGGTTGGCGGATTTGTTAAATTCAATGAGCTGGTAGAACTGCTGTTCACAATGTTATTGTATTCTATATTAATGTGGTACAGGTAAACATTGTAATAACCAGAAAATTCAAAACTTCTGCTTTGCGTTTTGTAGGTAGAAACCTGACCCAAATATTCTTCTCTGTCTTGATACCCATTACGGCGGCCAAAACCACTTCCTATCCTGTTGGGTGTTTTATCGTGATTTTCAAAAACCATCAGGTAATAGCCTTTCTCATTGTTATTCCACGAAAAATCAACAGGTACAAAAGTTGTTGAAGTCGAGTCCGGATCAGGATTAGGTACGCCCTGCTGAAGAGCGGAAGCTGTAAAAGAAACCGGTGTGCTTGGAACTGAAGTTTCTCCTGATGTTGTTTTTCCATTATAAGCGAAATTAAAGGAACAGGTATTGCCTGCAATGATCAAATCCGTTTCTGAGCTGGTGTAAGTACCTTTAGAAGATTCCTGGAGTGTTATATTCTTAACGCCATTATTAAAGGTGATCGCTAATCCTGAAATGGCGGCACCGTACTTCGCCGTATCCAGCAGTCCTTTTTGCTCGTATACTTTAAGGCTTACCGCTTTCCCATTGGTGAGGTAAGATTCTATTACCGGACCATCTGCTATGGCATTGTCTCCGCCATCCTTTTTACAGGAAGACGAAACAATTACAAGAACCAGATAGAAGAATATTTTTTTTAGAGTAGTTGTTATTTCCATTTTAAGCTGAAGGTAATGTTAGGTGTAAAGCCCAGATAATTTACATTTGTAGTAATGACCTGATTGTTGTAAATGGTATATTCCTTATACCAAACATTGGTTCTGTTGTACACATTAAAGAGAGAGAAACTGATACTGCCTGTTTTTCTATTGTCGATTTTAATTAAATCCAGTGTTGCTGCAAGGTCTAAGCGGTGATAGGCTGGCATTCTTTCTGTATTTTTTCCGCTGATGGTTAAATAGGTTTGATTGTTTCCGCTGGCGTTATCAAACGTATAACTGGCTATTGGTGCAGTGTAAGGTTTGCCTGTTGCAAAAATCCAGGTGGCAGAGAATGTCCAGTTGCCAAGCTTGTACATGTTAACAGATTTAAATTCATTACGGGCATCCTGATTGGCAGAGTAATAACTTGCACCATAATCATCAAACTGATTGCGGGCAATGGCCATCGTATAACTGATCCAACCGGTATATCTTCCAGCTTTCTTTTGCACCAGAAATTCAATTCCGGAAGTATAGCCACGGCCGTTATAAAAATGTTCTTCTAAAGTAGAAGACATGAGATTGCCAGTTAAGCGTTGTGAGTATTCAGTTAAGCCATTCAGCGTTTTATAATAGCCTTCAACATCGAATAAGTATTTATCGGTTTCATAACTGAAGCCCGCTATATAATGGTTTGCGCTTCCAACCGGAATACTTGTTCCATTGGCTAATACCCAGAAATCCCGGCTGCCTGAAAGGATATCCTCACGCACAACGCGGTTAATAAACTGATAGAATTTACCTGTGGCCGCTTTTAATGTGAAGCGATCTGTTAAAGTGTATGTTCCTGAAAAACGTGGCTCAAAATATGTTTTTCCGGTAGGGGAATAATAAGTTTCACGAACACCACCCTTAAACTGTAGCTTTTCCCACGGACTAAATTCACCTTCTGCATAAGCGGTGGCGGTTTTAGCGTCTTTAGATTGATCAATCAAGGTGCTGGTATCGTTCTGACTGTATTTGTAAACTACATTTTGTGCAGATCCATAAGCGCCAAATAAAAACTTCACTTTATTGTTAATCTGATATTCCCAATCCGATTTGAAACTCCAGTCTTTCAGTCGGTTGCGCTCAATGGTGCCGGTACTCACTTCGGTTTCAGTTCCATCAGCATTCGTTACACCGATGGTGTTGGTTCGGTTTCTATCGCTGTGGTAGCTGGAATAGCTGACTAATGTATTGGAATATAAATCACTGTTCCATCTCCTAGACCATTTCAGGCTTGATCCTAAATTGCCGTAAGTTGTTTTATCTGTAATGGTTGGACTGATCGATGAACTGCTTGTACTAATAAACGATGGTATGCTAATGGTTCTGCTGTTATCAGTATCGTCATCACCCTGGTAAACGCTCAAAGCCAGCAAGTCTTTTTTACCTACGTTAACTGTATATTTTGCATTTAAATCATAGAAAAAAGAAGTTGGCGTAGTTGCTGCCTGCGCACTACCACCAAAACCTCTGCCACCGCCCATACCAGTGGTTACTTCGCTTGTTTTGTTAAACTGACTAAATATTTTGTTATAAAGCGGTCCCTGATATGATTTACGGGCCGCAAATAAAAATGATCCATTCTTTTTAACTGGTGTTTCAAAGTAAATGTTAGCAGAAAGTAAACTTAAATCACCGCCTACATTCCAATCTTTTTTGGTTCCTTCTTTACCTGTAATTTCTGTAACACTAGATAAACGACCACCGTATTTAGCTGAAAAGCCACCCTTAAAAAGTTGTACGTCTTTTATGGCATTACTGTTAAAGGCACTGAAAAATCCATAAAGGTGATCTACCTGATACACAGTGAAGCCATCAAATAATACTAAGTTCTGATCGGGGGTGCCTCCACGTACATAAGCTCCTGACGATGATTCATTACTCGCACTTACCCCAGGCATTAACTGAAAAGAGCGTAAAATATCTTTTTCTCCTAAATTAGGAAGTTCGGCAAGTTTGGCTGGTGATATTTGCAAAACACTTACTTTGCGCTTATCTGTACTCATAATGCCATCATTTTTGTTGCCTTTAATGGTGATCTCCTCCAGGTTATTTCTGGTAATGGTTAAACTAAGGATTAAGATTTTGTTCGGATCAATTGAGGTTAAAGCACGCCTGTCTGTTAAATAACCTACATAAGAAGTTGAAATGACACAGGTATCTGCCGGGATATTATTCAGGGTGAAAAAACCATCAGCATTAGTAGTGGCCCTTATGGTTGTATTTTCGATATGTACAACAGCTCCTGGTAGCGATTCGCCATTCATCTGGTCTATCACCTGACCTGTAAGTTTAAAGGCTTTTTGGCTGACTTTTCCGCCCCTTTTGATCGTGTCAATTTTTTCGGTAGTAACGGTTTTCAAAATTTGGCTAGCAGTTTTTTGCTTGTTCAGCTCTGATCTTTGCAAACTTCTTACTTCATCTGGTGTGCGCACAACATAAATGGTTCCGCTAGATTCTACCCAGTAATTTAATTCTGCCGACTTACATAAGGTTTTTAAGGCTAATTTAAGGGGGACATCATTAAAGCGCTCTGAGATGAGTTTTTTTTCGGCCAGATTGCGATCAAATATAATTTTCAACTGATGCTGTCTGATCAGCGAATCCAAAACCACATCTAAAGTGGTCGTGTAAAAGCCATTTATTTTTATGTCGCTTTGAAGCCGTTGCTGTGCATGGGCAAAATGTAGGAAAATAAAAGTAAATGCAAAGGGAAAGAGTATTTTTCTAATCATAATTGGCAATAAATTTAACAGCCTGCCAACTATTCCAATTAAAATATCGGTAGATGAACGGTTTCTATCGATAATTCCTATATGTTTTAACATTTTTTAAGAAATGCAATTTAATAACAGGAAATATTCTGCATTTCAGCATTAAAAACTTAAGAAATTCCAAATGAATTTCTCTTGAAAACTACCATTTGCACAACCCATAAAGAATGCCGAATTTTGCGGGGAATTCGGCATTCTTGTTTTTAAAACAATTTTCGTTTGTCTACTGTCATATCATCATGAAAATATTTTATACACTAATCTTCAGTTTCTTTTTTTTCAATATCGCTTTTGCTCAAAAGGGAGAGGTTATAGTTATAAAAGATCCCTTAATTGATAGTTTGATTGCCAAAAGAGTAGATGTATACCGGACATCAGGTGAGGTAAAAACCGGGAAACCTATTGTTTCATCATATGGATACCGTGTTCAAATTTTCTATGGTTCCGATCGGCGAGAGGTTTTTAATCAACAGGCACGCTTTAAAACATTATATCCAAGGCTAAATACTTACCTGATTTATAAAGAACCAAACTATTATGTTCGGGTTGGCGATTTTAGAACAAGATTAGAAGCCCAGCGATTAATAAGCGAAATCAGACCAACCTTCCCAACATTATTTATTTTTAGGGAAAAAATTAATGCACCACAATTAGATATGACTACTGATGATCAAAGATAAAATTAAGAATTTAGCGGCAACCATTTTTGATGATGTAGTAGGCTATCGTCAGCATTTACATGCAAACCCAGAATTGTCTTACCATGAATTTGAAACCGCTGCATTCGTTAAAGACAAGTTAACACAATGGGGAATTGAGTTTACCAGTTGTGCCAATACAGGTGTTGTGGCCTTGTTAAAAGGAGATTTGCCATCTGATCAGGTAATTGCTTTGCGTGGTGATATGGATGCCTTGCCAATTACAGAAGTAAGTGATAAACCTTATGCCTCTAAAAATCCCGGCGTGATGCATGCCTGTGGACATGATGTACATACTTCATCCCTTTTAGGAACTGCATATATTTTAAATCAACTGAAAAGTGAATTTGCCGGTACCATTAAGTTTATCTTTCAGCCTGCAGAAGAATTGCTTCCAGGAGGAGCAAGTATCATGATTAAGGAAGGTGTTCTGGAAAACCCAAAACCAGCTTATATTGTTGGTCAGCATGTAATGCCTTTAATAGATGCTGGCAAGGTAGGTTTCCGATCGGGAATTTACATGGCATCAACTGATGAGTTATATGTTACCGTAACCGGAAAAGGCGGACACGGTGCTCAGCCACATCAAAATATCGATCCGGTGGTTATTGCCTCACATATCATTATTGCGCTGCAACAAATCGTAAGTCGTAATGCAGATCCACGGATACCTTCTGTTTTATCCTTTGGTAAGGTAACAGCCAATGGTGCTACAAATATTATCCCGAACGATGTTAAAATTGAAGGTACATTCAGAACCCTTGATGAGGAGTGGAGAGCTGAGGCGCACGTACGCATGAAAAAAATGGCTGAAGGTATTGCCGAAAGCATGGGGGGAAGCTGTGATTTCGATATCCACAAGGGTTATCCGTTTTTAATTAATGAGGAAAAGCTAACCGCAAATGCTAAATCTTTTGCTGAAGATTTTTTAGGCAAAGAAAATGTTGTTGATTTGGATATCTGGATGGCTGCAGAAGATTTTTCATTCTATTCACAGATAACAGATGCCTGCTTTTACCGTTTAGGTACAGGAAATGTCGCCAAGGATACGCAATATTCTGTGCATACTCCAAAATTTGATATCGATGAAGATGCCTTGAAAATTTCTACGGGATTAATGGCATACATTGCATTAAAACAACTAGGCAACTAAATTAAATGTCGCCTTTAATTAATGTTTCTTAAATTAATTAAGGCATCGTTTTTGCCAAGCAACACAAGCATGAAGAAAATATTTTTAATCCTGGTGATTACCGCATTCTATTTTACAGGTTTTACACAGGAAATTCCTCGTTTCAATCCTGATACGATTAAAACCATTACGCTGGATTCTACCGTTAATATTAAAGCCGAAAAGCTGAATATTGAAACGTTCATTAATAAGGTAATCAATGATACGTCATTTTATCAATCCTTTAGAAACATGAAACGTTATAGTTTCATTGCTGAAAATAGGATTTACACTTATGATAAGAAAAATAAGGTTGACGGAAAGATTTATCGTAAAATTAAACACAACAATAGCGGCCCTTACAAAATGGAATACCTGGTGAAGCAGGATACTGGCAAGGTTTACAAGAAAAACGGAAAGTATCAGTTGTATACCGTTGAGATGTTTGATTACATTTTTATGAATGCCTATAATACCGACTTCGTACCAAATGCGCCAACAGGCGATGGTAAAGGAGGAACTAATGAAGGTTATAAAGACAAGTTGAAAACCCTGATCTTTAACCCTGGCAGGCCCGTTAAAGTACCTTTTATTGGAAGTAAAACTGAAATTTTTACTGCAAATATGCGTCAGTATTATGATTATGCTTTCACCAGTGGTACTTACCTGGATTCTATTCCGGTGTATCGTTTTAAAGTTTCAGTAAAACCAGATTTAAGTAGCTGGACCAAGGATGGTATCATGATCAAAGAACTGGTTACCATATTTGATAAGCGGAATTTTAATATTCTTGGAAGATATGTCGATATGAAGTATGGCAATATGTTATTTGATTTTAATGTACAGATGAATATTGAAATGGGCTATTTTGGTGAAGATAAATTACCTACTAAAATCACCTATCAGGGAAATTGGGACTATCCGTTTAAAAAAGAGGAGCGGGCGAGTTTCCTTATTGTACATAAAGATTATAAGTTGGAAAAAGGGAAGTAAGAATGGCTTGCGTAAAAGATTTATTATCTTTAAGCCATTATTCAAACCCGTAAAAATGAAACTTCCTTCCCTTCTTAAATTTAAAATTCTTATTGCCCTGTTACTTTGCAGTGGCGTTAGCTTACAGGCTCAAATCCTATCTTCCATTCAAATTGATAGTTTGGTTGAAAAGACCTTAACTACATTTAATGTTCCTGGAATAGCCGTTTCTGTGATTAAAGATGGTAAGATAATTCATTTGAAAGGTTATGGCGTTCGCTCTATAAAAACCAATAAAAAAGTAGATGAAAATACACTGTTTGGCGTAGCATCTAATACAAAGGCTTTCACCGCAGCTGCGATAGGCATGCTGGTTGATGAGAAAAAAATTACCTGGGATACAAAAGTTACTGACGTGATTCCAGAATTTAAAATGTATGATGCCTATGTAACCAGTGAATTTACCATCCGTGATTTATTAACACACCGCAGTGGCTTAGGCCTCGGAGCAGGCGATTTAATGATCTGGCCTGATTCTTCTACGGTAAATAAAAATCAACTGATTCATAATCTCCGTTATTTAAAACCTGTATCTTCTTTCCGTACCAAATACGATTACGATAACCTGATGTATATTGTTGCAGGTGATGTGGTGGCCAGGGTTTCGGGAATGACTTATGAAAATTTTATTGAAAGCAAAATTATCAAACCTTTAGGAATGACTAAAACTGCTGCTTCATGGTATCGGTTAAAAGATAAATCAAATGTAATTGATGGCCATGCGCCCTATGAAGGAAAGTTATTGCCTGTTGGGTTAAGTTTTGGTGAGGTAGCAAACGCTGCAGGCGGTATTTATTCGAGTGTAACAGATATGAGTAAATGGGTTCAGGCGATGATTAGTGGCGGTAAATATGGCGAAAAACTTGATCAGAAATTATTTAGCGATGCTGTAGCCCGCGAACTATGGACACCTCAAACCATTATCGCAGCTGGCAATCAGGGCAGCTTTAATAGCTATGGATTGGGTTGGTTTTTGAGTAACGTGAATGGTAAGTTCCAGGCTACCCACACTGGTGGCTTGTCTGGAATTGTAACGCAAGTAACGATTTTACCAGAATTAAAATTAGGAATCATTGTTTTAACCAATCAACAATCTGGTGCAGCATTTAACGCCATTACCAATTCCATTAAAGACGGTTATTTGGGCATAAAGGGAAAGGATAGAATTAAGTTGTCTAATGATAGCCGCCTGGCCAATGAGAAAGAGGCCAGGGAAATAGTGACTAAAGTTTGGGCTGATATTGCTGCACAGCAAAAAGCAGTTTCTTCAAAACCTGATGCTAAAAGCTATTACGGAACGTTTAATGATGCATGGTTTGGAGAAGTAACCATAAGCGAAGTAAATGGTAAAATGCATTTTCAGGCGAAGAATGCACCAAAATTGCGAGGTGATATGACTTATTATAAAGGGAATACATTTATTGTGAAATGGTACGATAGAAGTTTAGATGCTGATGCATTTGTCAATTTTAGCTTGAATAATAACGCCGTTGCGGATGGATTTAAAATAGAAGCCATTTCTCCGCTAACTGACTTTAGTTTCGATTTTCAAGACCTTGATTTTAAAAAGAAACCCTAACCGATAAAAAATTATGAGAAACCTGTTTAGCACTTTAATTTTAATAGGCTTTTGCCTGGTGATTTTCACATCAATGACGTTAAAACCAAAACGAATAATTTTTTTCGGTGATTCAATTACTCAACAAGGCGTATCTAAAAACGGGTATATTACCTTACTCAAAAAAAGGCTGGATTCTACAAAATATGAAGTAATTGGTGCAGGCATCGGTGGTAATAAAATCTACGATTTATATTTACGTTTAGAGGATGATGTATTAAATAAGAAACCAGATTTGGTGGTGATTTATGTAGGCATTAATGATGTGTGGCATAAACAATCTTCGCATACCGGAACGGATTATGATAAGTATTTAAAATTTTATCAGGCATTGATTAATAAAATTCAGGGTATTGGAAGTAAGGTGGCACTGTGCACGCCTTCTGTAATTGGTGAAAAAAAGGATGGAACGAATGAAATGGATGCCGACCTAAATAAATATGCCGCTGGAATAAGAGAACTGGCAGCAAAGAACAATTTACCAGTTTGTGATTTGAGAAAGATTTTTGCTGATTACGAGGCACAAAATAATCCTGAAGATAATGAAAAAGGGATTTTAACCGTTGATAGAGTACACCTGAATGAAACCGGTAATAAATTAGTAGCTGATCAGTTATTGCCATTGGTTAAATAGAACATATTAGTCATTGCGAACTGAAGGAAGGGAATGTGCCATGGAGTGAAGCAATCTATACCTGCAAAGCTTTAATGGTTTGAAAATGAATGAATAGCAAAAAAGATTGCTTCCTTGGCTGATAAAGCCTTCTCGCAATGACGATTTTGTATTGCTGCGGATAGAAGAAAATATTTTATATTAAAGAAAGGTAAAAGCCCTTTTAGGGGTTTGGGGTTATGATCAACCGCGAAACGATAGATAAGATAATGGATACCGCCCGGATAGAGGAGGTAGTAGGGGATTTTGTGCACTTAAAAAAACGTGGAACCAGTTTAATTGGTAACTGTCCTTTTCATGGCGAGAAAACACCTTCCTTTCACGTATCTGTAACCAAAGGCATTTATAAATGTTTCGGTTGCGGCAAGGGAGGCGATTCGGTGCGTTTTATTATGGATCATGAGAAATACTCTTATCCGGAAGCACTTAAATTTTTAGCCAATAAATATAACATTGAAGTAGAGGAAGCCGAACTTTCTCCAGAGGCAGCGGAAGCGCAAAGTGCAAAAGAAAGTCTCTACATCGTATCTCAGTACGCTGCGGCTTTTTTTGTGAAACAACTTTGGGAAACAGATGAAGGTAAAGGGATTGGCTTAAGCTACTTCAAAGAACGTGGATTTAGAGAAGATATATTAAAGAAGTTTGAAGTCGGCTATTCTCCGGATGTTTGGGATGCTTTAACACAAAACGCTACCAATGCTGGCCATAAACTTGAATTTTTAGAATCAACTGGTTTATCCATCAAGAATGATAACGGGAAAATTTACGATCGTTTTCGCGGCCGGGTGATGTTTCCCATTCATAATTTTACTGGTAGAATTATTGGCTTTGGTGGCAGAACTTTAAAAACCGATAAAAATGTTCCGAAATATGTAAACTCGCCCGAAAGTGAGATTTACCATAAATCAAATGTTTTATATGGCTTGTTTCATGCCAAGAAAGCCATTCGTGATTTAGACAACTGCTACCTGGCAGAAGGTTATGCAGATGTGCTCTCCGTTCACCAAGCCGGAATAGAAAATGTAGTAGCCTCTTCGGGTACTTCATTAACCGTAGAACAGATTAAGCTGATTGGTCGTTTTACGCAAAACATTACCATCCTGTTTGATGGAGATGCAGCCGGAATAAAGGCTTCACTCCGTGGTCTGGATATGATTTTGGAAGAGGGGCTCAATGTTAAAATTGTTTCCTTCCCCGATGGGCATGATCCGGATTCGTACATGCACCATGTAGGGGCAGGGGCATTTAAAACTTACCTGGAAAATAACCGGAAGGATTTTATCCTTTACAAGGCAAATGTTTTACTGAAGGATGCTGGTGACGACCCTATTAAACGGGCTGGCATTATTCGAGACATTGTAGAAAGTATTGCTAAAATTCCAGATCAGATTAAAGCTTCTGTTTTTATTAGAGAGAGCAGCAGTTTGCTACAGATTGAAGAAAGCGTTTTGCTTTCAGAATTGAACAAAATACGCTCTGGAAAGGTTAAAAAGAATTTTGAGAGCAACCAAAGGGCTAATGCGCAAAGTAGTCAACCGCAATCCTATTCATCAGGTGCACCAGAACCACTTGGGCCTCCCGATGATTTATGGGATGATAATGCCGGGCCATCTGGATATGGAGAACCAAAAGTTGATACTGATGAGATCCAGGAGAAAGAAATAGTAAGGTTGCTGCTTGCCTACGGACACGAATTTGTGAACTGGGATAATATCGATGACATGTACATTGGCTCATTTGTAATGCAAAATCTGGCCGATGTTGAATTTGAAAATCAACTTTGTAAAAGCATTATTGATTACTATAAGTCAGAAATTGATGATGGCAGGTTACCAACAGCCAATCATTTTATCAAACATGAAGATCACAGTATTGCTGATTTGGCCATTACCTTATCGACATCAGAATATGCATTAAGTGAAAATTGGCTAAATAAGCACTTAATTTATGTAAAGGATGAATCCATGAATCTCAAAGCCACTATTTTGGGGGGGATCTTCCACCTGAAGAAAAGGAAAGTCGATAGGATTTTAACCAACCTTTTGAAAGAAATTAAGGAGGAAAAGGATGCCGATAATCAAATGATTCTAATGCAGAGATATAGTGTAATTAAAGGTGTAGAAAGAGAGATTAACAAATTTTTAGGTTCAGTAATTGTTAAATAGGTTAAAAATTTCAGGTTCTAAATTACGAGTTGGGGTATTTATTTAAAGTTAGGTCTTTTAATCATATATATCTTACATGTACTTCGACTTAACATTCAACTTAGTAACATATAACACGATTATTAATTTACATTCGTTTTGCCTCATAACTTTTAACTTGCAACCCATAACTTACTCTCAATTCTCTACTCATGGCTATACATAACGATTTAGGTAAACATGGTGAAGCAATTGCCAAAAATTATCTCGAGGAGAATGGTTATGAGATTTTGGATGAAAACTGGACATATGGAAAGTCTGAAATAGATTTAATAGCTTACAAAAATAAAATTATGGTTTTCGTGGAGGTTAAAGCCAGAACATCAGTAGCATTTGGTCAACCTGAAGATTTTGTGAACGAAGCCAAACAAAAACAGATGGAACTGGCCTCTGCGGAATATATAGAAATCATGAACCATCAAAATGATATTCGTTTTGATATTATTGCCATTACCTTTACAAAAAATAATATTTACACATTAAACCATATTGAAGATGCTTTTTGGCCTGAAGACTAAACAAATCAGCACATTTATACTTATTGGAGTTACGATTGCCTTTTTAGGTTCTTGTAAAGACGATGCTCCAAAAACTTATCGGTCTTTGATTTCACCAATGATGGGACTTAACGTTGCATCAGGAAATGATTTTGAGGTTAAAGCCCTGTTTGGTAAGGAAGGAAAGGTAGATTCTGTAATTTACCTGATGGATAGCGCCAAGGTTGCAGCCAAAACCGATACAATGGCCATTAAAATGAAAACTGTTGGTTTGAAATTGGGCAATCATTTAATTACGGCTAGAATTTACGGCGATGGAAAATCAGAAGATCTTACCTCAAATGTTAACATATTGGCTGCTCAGGCTCCGGTAGAATATAGCTATAAAATAATCAAAACACTTCCCCATGATACTTCCTCATATGTAGAAGGTTTAGAATATCATGATGGTTTTTTCTATGAAAGTGCTGGCGATTATGGTCATTCTAGTTTACGGAAGGTAGAACCTGCTACAGGAAAGGTTGTGTTAAAAGCCGATCTTGATAAGCAGTATTTTGGAGAAGGAATGACGGTGGTTGGAGATAAAATTGTTCAGTTAACCTACCGTGAAAAAACCGGATTTGTTTATGATAGAAAGACTTTCAAAAAATTATCAGAATTTACCTATAATGAAGGCACGCAGGAGGGTTGGGGATTAAACTTCGATGGACAAAAAATCTTAAAAACCGATGGTTCCAATACCATATTCTTTTTAGATAAAAACACCTATAAAACAATTGGCGAGATTGATGTTTTTGACAATAAAGGAGCGATTCAACAACTAAATGAATTGGAATATATTGATGGAAAAATTTATGCCAATGTTTATACTACAAATCATATCTTAATCATTAACCCGGAAACTGGTGCTGTTGAAGGCAAAATCAACCTCAGTGGTTTATTGGCAGATGATTATTTTAAAACTGATGATGAAAAAGCAAATAACGTATTGAATGGAATAGCTTATGATCATGCTACCAAAAAACTTTATGTAACAGGCAAAAAATGGCCGCACATTTTTGAAATTAAATTATCAAAGCAATAAAATATTTCAGTGCACTACTCAATGAAAAAGCCAGATTTAGTTCTGGCTTTTTTAATCTTTGTCTTTTTTCTTTGTTTCACTTAAATAACCATTAAAGTTAATGGGTTGTTTATTATTGCCACTGGCAATTAAGTTTGCATAGCCATTTTCGGTTACGTTTAAAGTAAGTCTGAAATTTTCTCGTGAAACATCTTTCGTGCTAATCTGAATGGTATATGCACCCTTTTTATTTTTCGATTCCTTATAGCTGAAATCTTTTGAGGTAAACTTAATGCCACCTTCACTCGGATTCATCGGTGCACTAAATGAGCGTCCATAATAGGGTAAATAAGCAACCACGCTATCTTTTGTTACCTTTAAATCGTATTGACTACCTGTTAAATTGATTGTTCCTCCACCTTGATTACCGGGCATGCTGGATAAAATCCTGGAAACATCCATGTTCGCCATAGGCATGGCTGAATTGGCTACGAAGGTGTAATTTTTTTCACTCAATATTTTTACAGTAGTTTCTTTATTTGTTTGTGCTAACAGTTGTAAACTGCTTACAACTAAAGCCATACCGAATACCCATTTTAAATGTTTCATATTGCTGTTTCTTAATGATATAACAATTTAAAGATGTATGAGTTTCAAAGATTCCATAACCCTGTTATCATTATAATTTAAAGTTACACAAATAAAAAAGCCATCGCATTTTGCAAGGCGATGGCTTTATAAATAATATCCTTAAAGAATTTGTGTTATCTCCAGGCTTTGTATTGATTAATTAAGCCATTGGTTGAACTATCATGACTGGAAACTGATTCGTTTCCATCCAATTCAGGAAGAATTTTCTTAGCCAGCTGTTTTCCGAGTTCAACTCCCCACTGGTCAAAACTAAAAATATTCCAGATAACGCCTTGAACAAATATTTTATGTTCGTACATGGCTACTAAGCTGCCTAAGGTATAAGGTGTTACTTTTTTTAATAGTATAGAATTGGTAGGGCGGTTACCTTCAAACACTTTAAAAGGTGCAATTTTAGTCATTTCATCTGCTGATTTGCCATCTTTTTTCAATTCTTCGGTAACCTCTTCTTCTGTTTTGCCATTCATGAGCGCCTCTGTTTGCGCAAAGAAGTTAGAAAGTAAAATTGGGTGGTGATCACCAAGCGGATTTAAGCTTTGTGCTGGGGCAATAAAATCAGCAGGGATAATTCTGGTTCCCTGGTGAATCAATTGATAAAAAGCATGCTGGCCATTTGTGCCCGGCTCACCCCAAATAATTGGTCCGGTTTCATAATCCACCTCATTACCATTTCTATCTACATGTTTACCATTGCTTTCCATATCTCCCTGTTGGAAATAAGCAGCAAACCGATGCATGTATTGATCATAAGGTAGAATTACCTGTGTTTCTGCATTATAAAAATTGATGTACCAAACACCCAATAAACCTAAAATTACAGGCAAGTTGTTTTCAAATTCTGCAGTTTTAAAGTGATTGTCAGTGGCATGTGCACCAGCTAATAGTTCCTTAAAATTATCAAAGCCGATGCTTAATGAAATGGATAGACCAATGGCGCTCCATAAAGAGTAACGACCGCCAACCCAATCCCAAAATTCAAACATATTTTCAGTGTCTATACCAAAAGCAGATACATCTTTTGCATTGGTAGATAATGCAGCGAAGTGTTTGGCAATATCACTTTCCTGTCCGCCTTTTTCTAAAAACCATGAACGGGCAGAATGTGCGTTAGTCATGGTTTCCTGGGTAGTAAAAGTTTTTGATGCCACTAAAAACAAGGTGGTTTCGGCATCTAATCCGGATAAGGTTTCCGCAATATGCGTTCCATCGATATTGGAAACGAAATGTATATTTAAATGATTTTTATAGTGCTTCAAAGCTTCAGTCACCATTACCGGGCCTAAATCTGATCCACCAATACCAATGTTTACCACATCTGTAATGGCTTTGCCGGTGTAACCCTTCCATTCGCCACTAATTATGCTGTTGCTAAACTTTTCCATCTTGGCCAATACTGCATTTACATCCGGCATTACATCTTTACCATCTACCAGGATTGGGGTGTTACTCAAATTTCGCAAGGCGATATGAAGAACTGAACGATCTTCAGTTTCGTTAATTTTATCACCAGCATACATCGATTTTATGGCTTCATCCATTTTACACTCACGGGCCAGTTGCATCAACAATGCTAATGTTTCATCGCTAATGCGGTTCTTGCTATAGTCTAATAAAATATCTTCAAAAAAAACAGAAAACTTGTTGAAACGATCTGCATCTTCAGCAAAAAGATCTTTAATGCTTTTCTGGTTAATATCAATAAAATGATCGGCCAAATACTTGTAGGCCGCTGTTTCTGTAAAATTTATTTTTGGTAACATAATCTTTGTTTTTTGTAAAAGTAATAAAGCAAAAATTTAAAATGGTCTTTTTAATGTTCAAAAATCATTATGATTTCTTAATGATTTGATTCGTCATTCCATAGCTAAGTAAGTTTATGATCATAAGGATATTGGTTATTGCAATTTTGCATTGAAATGCATAGCTTAGGTTATCTTAAACTAAACTTCAATCCCTTTTCATGAAATACATCTACCTCGCTGGCTTATCTTTCATTTCCATTGGCTTATTTGCTCAAAAATCACCTTTAAGGGAAGGAGTTTCTAGAAAAGCTGATGCTATTGAACAAAAGGTAATTACCTGGAGAAGAGATTTTCATGAGCACCCAGAACTGGGCAATCAGGAAGTTCGTACTGCAGGAATTATTGCTCAATACTTAAAATCTTTAGGTATTCAGGTTACAACGGGAGTTGCTAAAACAGGCGTAGTTGGTGTTTTAAAGGGTGGTAAACCCGGGCCAGTTGTTGCTTTACGGGCTGATATGGATGGTTTACCTGTAATCGAAAGGGTTGATGTTCCCTTTGCTTCAAAGGTCAAAACACAATATAACGGGCAGGAAGTTGGTGTGATGCATGCCTGCGGTCATGACAGCCATGTGGCGATACTCATGGGGGTAGCAGAAGTGCTAAGTGCAATGAAAAAAGATATTCCCGGAACAGTGAAGTTTATTTTTCAACCTGCTGAAGAAGGCGTACCTGCCGGTGAAGAAGGTGGAGCAGCATTAATGATTAAGGAAGGTGTTTTGGAAAACCCAAAAGTTGATGTGATTTTTGGCTTGCACATCAACTCTCAAACTGAAGTTGGAAATGTCACTTACCGCCCGGGTGGAACAATGGCAGCGGTAAACGATATGAAAATTACGGTTACAGGTCGTCAGGCACATGGTGCTTACCCATGGAGCAGCATTGATCCGATCGTGACTTCAGCTCAGATTATCAATAATCTTCAAACCATTGTAAGCCGAAACCTGAATGTAACTGAAAATCCTGGTGTAGTTACTATTGGTGCTATAAATGGTGGGATTCGATCCAATATTATTCCAGAAAAGGTAGAGATGTTAGGCACTGTGCGTAATTTCAGTAAGGAAGATGAAGCGATGTTTATTGAGCGAATTAAAACTATTGCCATTAAAACAGCGGAGGCAAATGGTGCAACTGCTGATGTAAAGATACCTTACAGTAACCATTATCCGGTTACTTTCAATAACGTGGCACTTACAGAAAAAATGCTTTCCAGTATGCAGATGACAGCTGGAAAAGATCATGTGCTATTAAGGCCGCCCGTTACTGGAGCAGAAGATTTTTCTTTCTTCCAGGAAAAAATTCCAGGCTTGTTTGTGTTTTTAGGTGGAATGCCTAAAGGTAAAGATCCTTTGAAAGCGCCCTCACATCATACTCCAGATTTTTATCTGGATGAAAGTGGTTTTGTATTGGGTGTAAAATTGCTTTCTAACTTAACGCTTGATTACATGGCGATGAAGAAGTAGGTGAAAATGCTGATATCAATGTTTTAGCGCTTTTGCCATGCATGATGCTCAGTTCGATTTTATATATTTGCGGGTATGACAAAAGAAAACTTGCAGGATTTAAGGGATAGAGTAACGTCCCTGAGGAGGCATCTTTGACGTTGATGAGCTCCTTTACGCTATTCGCGAAGAAGAAAAATTAACCATGGCACCCGATTTCTGGGATGATCCAAAAAAAGCAGAAAAAATTCTTGCTGAAATCAGTTCTAAGAAAAAATGGACAGATGGTTTCAATGATACCCATAATGCTGTGGAAGATGCTGCGGTAATGCTGGAGTTTTTCCAGGCCGGCGATGCTTCAGAAGCAGAAATGAAAGAACAGTTCGAAGCCAGCACCAAAGCTGTTGAAGAACTGGAGCTGAAAAACATGCTGCGCAACAAGGAAGATCAGCTTTCTGCGGTGATGCAAATTACGGCAGGTGCTGGTGGAACGGAAAGTTGCGATTGGGCTTATATGCTCATGAGGATGTATATCATGTGGGGTGAGAAAAATGGATACAAAATAACGGAACAAGATAGTCAGGAAGGGGAGATTGCCGGAATCAAATCGGTTACCCTCCAATTCGATGGTGATTTTTCTTATGGATACCTGAAAGGCGAAAATGGCGTTCATCGTTTGGTGAGGATTTCACCTTTCGATTCTAATGCCCGCAGACATACCTCTTTTGCTTCGGTATATGTTTATCCTTTGGTAGATGATACGATTCAGATCGACATTAATCCGGCAGATATTGAATTTGAAACCTTTAGGGCAGGTGGTGCAGGCGGACAAAACGTAAACAAAGTAGAAACTGCTGTTCGTTTATACCACAAACCATCTGGCATTATTATTAAAAATCAGGAGTCAAGATCGCAATTACAAAATAAAGAAAACGCCATTCGATTATTGAAATCGCAGTTATATGAGGTAGAGGAACGTAAACGTAATGAAGCCATTGCAGCGGTAGAAGGGTCTAAGAAAAAAATAGAATGGGGTTCGCAAATCAGAAGTTATGTGTTGGATGACAGGCGGGTTAAAGATCACCGTACGAACTACCAGACCTCAAATCCTGACGCAGTATTAAATGGTGATATCAACGACTTTTTGAAAGCTTATTTAATGGAATTTTAACATCAATAAAATGGTTAAAACATCAATTCTCATCACAGTGTTGCTTATGGTTTCTGTATTTTCAAAAGCCCAGGAAATTATTCCCCTTTATGTAGGAAATATTCCTGGTTCAAAACCAACTCCATCAGATTATGTAGAAAATACCGAAACGCGTGCGAATGGTACTTTAAGTATTACCAAAGTTTCTGTACCCACACTTACGGTTTTCGAAGCGCCAAAAAATATAGCTACAGGTACGGCCGTAATCATTTGTCCGGGTGGTGGTTATGGTGCTTTGGCTTTTAGCCATGAAGGCATTGATGTAGCCAAACGTTTCAATGCCATTGGTGTTACCGCTTTTGTGTTGAAATACCGTTTGCCAAGTGATCAGATTATGGTGGATAAAACTTATGGGCCATTACAGGATGCGCAACAAGCTATTTATCTGGTGAGGAAAAATGCCAGGAAATATGGCATTAAAAAGAATAAAATTGGTATCATGGGGTTCTCAGCAGGAGGGCATTTTGCTTCCACATTGATTACTCACTATAATGATTTAAAAATTGCTGATCCAGAAAAAATAGATCTCCGTCCAAATTTTGCTGTGCTGGTTTATCCGGTGATTAGCTTTGAAGAATCTGTTCATACGGGTACAATGAAAAACTTACTAGGCGATAACCCTACAGATAGTTTAAAACATTATTTCTCGGCCAATAAAAACGTAAACCGGAAATCGCCACCAGTATTTTTCGTTCATGCAAAAGATGACAATGCGGTTCCTTATGCCAATAGCATTTTAATGAGTGATGCTTTGAAGACCAATAATGTATCTTTCGAAGTTTATCTTTATGAAAAAGGTGGTCATGGTTTTGGCCTGATCAATAAAACTTCAGATGTGGATTGGTTTAATTTGATGGTAAATTGGCTTAAAAAACAAAAGTATTGACATTTGGCAATTGATAAAGCTTTGAATTTATGATTGCAATGTATGCACGTGATTATTTGTGTTAATTTTTAATATATTTGCGGCCAGTCGTTTACGCCTCAGTTTATAAAAATGAATAACCAAATCAAATACATCATGGTGGCTTTCGTTGCCATTATTTCAATTGCAAGTTGTAAAAAAGAAATTGATTATAGTGATCCAAACAGTAATGGATGCCAGTTAAAGAGCTGGAAAGTAACCAGCGGTTCTGGGGAACTTGCGCTTAATTTTGAATATGATGCCATTGGTCGGGTAATTAAAGAAACTAATTCAGATGGTGATACATATTCCACTGTATATACCACCAATAAAATTACGGCAACTGATCAGGATGGGATCGTAGATGAGCTTATTTTATCAAATGGAAAGGTGATATCCAGCGGTAGCGGTGGGATCATAACAGCCGGAATCTTAAAATTTGAACGGACTAAAAAATATGATTATAATGCAGATGGATACCTTACTCAGGTTAGAGGTTATGAAAATGATATCTTAATCAGTACCACTGTATTAACCTATTCTGATGGTAATTTAGTTAAATCTGTAGCTACTGACGCATCAACTGGTGATATGCTAAGCACTACAACATTTAGATACAGAAGCGAGACGGCTGTTAATATTTCCTGGGCAATGGATCCACTTACTAAAATTGTAGATTATTATACCGGTAGCTATTTTGGTAAACCATCAAAAAATTTCCTGGCAGCAGAATTTTCGACAACACTTGATCCAAGTGGAAATCCTTATTTAATAGATAATTCCGCATATGCTTATCAGTTTGATGCAAAAGGTAACGCAACGGCAATCAATATAACAAGTACGAGTACATTTTATAATGGTGGTGTTGTAGGTACAACTGATACTTCAATTGATAAGTATGAATTTACCTATAATTGTAAATAGGAAGACATTTTAAAGCTGCAGTTTTTCATTGCGGGTTTATTTTTTCCAGTTCTGCGTCAATAACATCAAGCAATCCATTTTTATAAGGATCATCATTCAATTCCCAAAACATGATCCCGTTTAGTTTTTGATCGATAACATATCTGGTTTTTAGTGCAATAGATTTCTCATCATCAAATGTTACCAAACGTTTAGTGGTGGCATTGTAATAATATGGCGCTTTAGCTACATCATCCCAATAGTATTGATAGCCACTTTCCTTACTAAAAAAGGTTTTGTAATCTCTGGAAGAAACGCCATCCAGAAATTTAGTAGGCTGATACAAACCATGATTAGCATCTGTGGTATTTTCAAATATTCTCCCATAAAATGCCGCACCTAAGGCAATTTTATTAGCTGGAACACCATATTTAAGCATTTCTTTAATGGCATAATCTGCAGATGACTGTTGCTGTGGAGTAGAATAAAGTGGTGTATGGTGACCGCTGGTTTTTGCATAGCCACCTACCAGATCGTAACTCATTAAATTAACACGATCAACCAAAGGCATTACTTTCTTCCATTCAAAGCATGAATCCAGACAGTTTTTGGAGCCACCAGCAGCGAAACTGATTTCAGCTTTCTTGCCTAGTTGATCTCTTAATGCTTTAATCAGCAAGGTGAAATTTTGTTTGTCAGCCTCCATATACTTGTGGCCTGGATAGCCTTCAACTGCCGGGTATTCCCAGTCGATATCGATTCCATCAGCTTTAAAGTAATCCAAGAGCGACTTGGTTGTTTTAGCGAATGTCTTTCTACCATCTGGCCTGCTAAAAACTTCGGAACAATTGGGGCAGGCACTCCAGCCGCCCATGGCAATCATTACTTTTAAATTGGGATTTCTCTTTTTTAAGCCTACCATTCTGGTAATTAATGCAGAATCTTTAGCTGAACTGATATGCATACTATCGCCTTTTAAATGGCCAAAACTATAAATCAGGTGACTAATCTTTTCAATTGGGAAGCTATCGATCACTGTTCCATTGCCAGTGTAATAGGCAATTACATTAGGTTTGGATGGTTTTTGAGCAAAGAGATGAGTGCTCAAAAATATAGCGGCGAAAACAAGAAAGTAAAAAAAATGTGGTTTAATCTGCATCTTGGGGAATTTTAATTTGTATTGGGCTCTTCTTTAAGAATTTCTTGTAATTCGTTTAGTTCTGCTACCTTTTCTGTTGCACCAGCATTTTCATAAGCAGAAATCAGGTTTCTGATTACCCTGCGAATGATATCTGTGTTACTGCAAGGCTTGTAATATTCGGGGAGCGGTTCTAAATTTAGCTGACGAAGAAATTGGTCAACATCATGCTTACCAAAAATATTGCCACGGTTAAATGCGTTGATATAGAATAAAACGCTATAATCCGTTCCTTCCTGTTTGCTATCATCAATATAGCCTAAAATAAAATGTTGGGGCAAATTAATACCGTAAACAGGCAAATCCAGTTTCTGAGCCAAGGTAGAATAGATGATAGCCAACGAAATCTGATTGCCTTTTTTACTTTCTAAAACCTGGTTTAAATAAGAGTTTTGAGGATCATGGTGGTTTTTCGTGTTGCCACCAAAGCCATATTGCTGATAAAATACGTGGTTGATGAGTTTAACCTTTTCTACAGAACTCATCTCATATTGTAACCCCAGCCAGATATCGCGTTTAATTTCTTCCATCTGAATGATGATTTTCTGTTCATCCAGATCAGGATATTGGTAGCGGTTGATAATCATGGCGCCTTGAAGCAAATCGAACGCACCACTTAAATACCAGAGGTTTAAATCTTCTTTTACTGTACTAAATTGAATTTGATGTACAATATTTTCGATACGTTCTTGTAAAAGCCCATCAAAAGACTGCTCCCAGGCATTTTCAAGGTAATGGATTACCTCACCACCGTATTCGAGTAATTTTTTTTCAACATGATGATAAACTTCCTCATCAGGATCGTCAAGTAATTTAACTAAAGCACTTATCTCTGTGATATTTTCCATAAAACATATAACCTGTATGCGGCGATTAATTACTTTTGCAATATGCTATTTCAATTTATCACCGATTATCTTAAACACCGATTAACAGCGAAAACCAGACACGGGACACACTCACCATTTGTGTACAAGCTTGCCGATGAGGTAATTTACGATTTTACAGACAAATCTGAATACAAAACAATCGAAGCGCAAAGAAAAAAACTTTTTTCTGACGAATCTACCATAACCGTTACAGATTTAGGTGCCGGGTCTCATCTGAATAAAAATCGCACGAAGAAAATCAGTGAGATTGCGAAGAACGCCTTAAAAAGCCCACGTTTAGCCAAATTGATTTATCGTTTGGCAAAAGATACCCAACCTAAAACAGCCATTGAACTGGGAACTTGTTTAGGTATCACCACGTCTTATTTATCAAAAGCTTGTCCGGAAGCTGAAATCATTACCATTGAAGGTTGTCCGCAAACAGCTGAAGTGGCTCAACAAAACTTTAAAGATCTTGATCTGCAAAATATAGAACTTCATGTTGGAAATTTTGATCTCATTTTGCCCGACATTATTGGTAAACAACCTAGTCTGGATTTCGTTTACATCGATGGCAATCATAGAAAGGACGCAACACTAAATTATTTTAAGTGGTGTTTGCCAAAAGTAACTGAAAACTCATTGCTTATTTTTGATGATATTTATTGGAGCCAAGGCATGAAAGAAGCCTGGGAAGAAATTAAAAGCCATCAGGATGTTACCGTTACCATAGATTTATTCTGGATCGGGTTGGTTTATTTTAAAAAAGGGCAGGCTAAAGAACATTTTAAACTAAAATTTAAACAGTGAAAATAGAACCGAAATTAAAAGGCATTCAAAAGTTATCTGCTTTATATATATTGCTGATTAGTCTTCTTATAGGTGTCATTGGCTACTTTGGTGCTATGCCGCTTCAATTCGGAACTTTAACACACATTATGTTTGGCTGGGATATCTTTTGCCTGGTTTTGATTATCCTGCATTGGTATATGTTTTTTAATACTTCTGTTGCTGAAACCCATTTAAAAGCGGTTAAGCAGGATGAAACCAGGGGAGAGATTTTTGCTATTGTAGTCGTTTCTACCTTTGCAGGTCTGCTTGCAGTGGTTTTATTATTAATTGATCAGGATATTAAGCCATTCGATCTGATCATTGCCATTTCTGGAATGTTTTTATCATGGTTTCTGGTGCATACCACCTTTAGTATGCGTTATGCTCACCTTTATTATGAAAATATTGATCGGACTGATGAGGAGAAAAAAGGCTCAGGATTGGATTTCCCAGGGAACGAAGCTCCTGATTTCATTGATTTCGCTTATTTTTCTTTTGTACTCGGCATGACTTTTCAGGTTTCTGATGTTGAAATTTCCTCGAGAACCATTCGTAGGCTTTCGTTGCTTCATAGTTTAATTGCCTTTGTATTTAATACGGTTATTGTGGCGTTAACTATAAATGCATTGGCAGGGTTAGGAAAGTAAGTTTTCTCACTTGGCATGGCCCATCAGATCAAGATATTCTCTGAAAATATTCCTATTTACCTGAGTTTAATAATGGACCTTAAAATACTATTTAGAGGTTTCGCTATTAAACCCCTATCCGCCTATCGGCACCTTTCCCCTGAAAGGAAAGGGCGTAAAAAAGGTAATACCCTATTTCAGACTATCATGTGGACACCATTAATTTGTAAAGATTTTTTGTCCGCTCTTTGCCGCGGAGGCATGGTAATTTTTCACAGTTAATATTGTTTTTAGCGGTGTTCAAGAATGCTGCGCATTTTGGAGCACCAAAGTACCCAAAGCGCTTTGTCAATCCAACTAGGGGCCTTTCACAAATCCCATACACATCAAAAAACAGCGGTCACTTCGTTTTGTGTTCAGTATTCTTTTAAGCTTTAAACCTGCAATTATGAACACAAAACCACTGCGTTTAAGGTTTGTTAGTGCTATATATACTATTGTACAACTGTTTTTTGATTTCTCTGGGCCCTTGGGATTGACGGCATTCTTCGGTAAAGCTTATGTTTATTAAAGTTAGCTAGCAAAATGTATAAAAAACCACGTCCAAAAGATGTGTCCATACGATAGCATTTCATAGGATTGGTCGCAGACTGGGGTGTTATAATTAATTCATAATTATCGAATTCAGGTTATTGAGATTACAGGATTATCCACGAATGTTTTATGTACAAAGAAGAAATTCTGCTTATTAACCTTAGCCAAATGCCAATTGAACCACCTCGCTAAGAATTAGCGAATTATAGCAATCCTAGACATTTGATGTCTTTAGATATATCATTATGAGTGCTATACCTTATTGATTAATACCCAGACTTGTGTTAGGAACAAGCAGAGCAGGTATGAAGCATAACTGGCTGAAAGGTGGATTTAATGCGGGCTTGAGGTGGGGTAAAGGTGGAGTAAGAAATCAATAACCAAATTGATATACAAGATAGGTGAGCTTTTTCAATTATGCTAATATAAGTAATCGTTGTCTCACAATCTTAAAAAGCTTCCGCTATACTAATGTAAAATCCGCTCTGGCGTTTTTCATTCAGATTCTTTTCGCCAATACCATAATCTAAACGTACGCTGATACCTTTCTCAGGGTCAAAGAAATACCTTAAACCTGCGCCATAATTGGGCTTAAATGAACGTGCAGAAAAACGATCAATTCCCCAAACAGTTCCAGCTCCGCCAAAAGCAGTTGCTCCAAAACGATTGCTGTAACGATAACGCAATTCGGCCTGAAAAGCTAATAAATTCTCATCTCTGTATCGGCCGCCATAGTAACCCCGCATCATTTCGTCATTGCCCATTTGTGGAAGGAGGTAAATAGGTGTGTTTTTTCCGATAATAGTATTGTATAATCCTTGAACGCCTATGGCAAAACTTTTATTTAACTTCCAGAAGTTTCGTGCATCGATTTTAATCTGACTACCTGTAAAATTTTCTGCAGAGAAAACAGGTGGAGCATATTGGTAAGTTCCCCTTATAAAAAAGCCTTTAGTGGTATAGTTATTATTATTCCTCGAATCATAGCTTTGTGAAACACCTACATAAAAAACACTTCCTGTTCTGTTATTGTAGTAAGCGTCTCGACTAAAAATGCCATCGGCTACTAAATCACGGTATTTATAATTCTCGAAGCCTATAGAAACACCAGTATAGGCTTTTGGTAACAATTGTTTTTCTGCCTGAAGCAATACTTTAATCTGTTGTTGAATCAATTTATCTTCATTCGCTTCTTCTGTACTATTGCCGATGCCATAAAAATTAAATGGCATCCGCTTAAAACGTAACTCACCAATATAATGTAGTTTGTTGCCTTTTCCCCAGATATCAATCATTGAACTCATGTTGTATGCTTTCAACGTGGAATAATTTAAATTCAAGGTTAAAGAGGAAGGGCGGTTTGTAGTATCTGCCCGATCAGTATAAAAACCTACAATGGCTCCAATACCAAATTGAAAGCCCGTTTCTTGCGCATACCCGAAAGAGGGGAGGGGTAAAAAGCTGGCTTTGCGTAAAGTATCTTTCTCATTAGATAGTAGCTTTTTAATTAATTTCATTTGTGCGAATGAGCTTACAGAAATTAAGGCCAGAACAATGATTAGGTAGTATTTTTTCATTGCCGCAAATTAACTGAATTTTTATTTAAGATTTATCGGTTCATTGGTCATTACTTCCCGGTTCATTGTTGATTTGCTCGACGGTTATTGATGACTGGGGTGGCTGTTATTGAGATCAGAAAATTTTACTTTGCTTGCTTTGCGAAAAACTTTGTGGCCTTTGCGGTTAAATTTCAAGCTAAATACCTATTTTTGCGCCAAATAAGACAAAACAAAATGAGCAATACAAGAGGACCTATATCTCAGTTTATGGAGCGTAATTACCTCCATTTTAATGCTGCAGCAATGATGGATGCGGCTAAAGGTTACGAAACGCATTTGGATGAAGGTGGTAAAATGATGATCACACTTGCTGGTGCAATGAGTACTGCAGAATTGGGTATTTCACTTGCAGAAATGATTCGTCAGGATAAGGTGGCTATTATTTCTTGTACTGGCGCCAACCTGGAAGAAGATATCATGAACCTGGTTGCCCACTCACATTATAAACGTGTGCCTCATTATCGTGATTTAAGTCCGCAGGATGAATGGGATCTTTTAGAAAACCATTACAACCGCGTTACAGATACTTGTATTCCGGAAGAAGAGGCTTTCCGTCGTTTACAAAAGCACATTCAGAAAATCTGGATGGATGCAGAAGCTGCTGGCGAACGCTATTTTCCACATGAATTTATGTACAAAATGCTTTTAAGTGGTGATTTGGAACAATATTATGAAATTGATCCGAAAAATTCATGGATGCTGGCTGCAGCTGAAAAAAATTTGCCAATTGTTGTACCAGGATGGGAAGATTCTACCATGGGTAACATTTTCGCCTCTTATGTGATGAAAAAAGAGCTTACTGCAACCACTGTTAAAGGTGGAATCGAATATATGGGTTGGTTAGCTGATTGGTATATAGCCAACAGCGGTGGCAAAGGAATTGGTTTCTTCCAGATTGGTGGTGGTATTGCGGGTGACTTCCCAATTTGTGTTGTGCCAATGTTGTATCAGGATATGGAAATGGAAAATATTCCTTTCTGGAGTTATTTCTGTCAAATTTCAGATTCTACCACTTCATACGGATCTTATTCCGGTGCGGTACCAAATGAAAAAATTACCTGGGGTAAATTGGATATCCATACACCAAAATTCATTGTAGAAAGCGATGCAACGATCGTTGCACCACTAATGTTCGCCTGGATATTAAAACAATAATAAGTAAAATCGATTTTTGCAAATTGATTTGGTAATGCCCATTGGAGATAATGATCAAAAATGGGCATTTTTCTTGCCTGAATGGCCAGAATCGACATTTGTTTAGAATGATTATAAATTGTATTTCCAGTCACTATTATGTCATGGGATTTATTAATAAGTTATACTTTTGTTCAAGTTTTGATGGGGCTACCTTAGCTCAGGCATCAATTTCACAACAAAAAGTAAATTAAATAAGTATAAAGTGTTCATTATGAGAGATATCTCGATGATTTTAAAAAGCGTTTGGAAGTCGTTATTCGTATTTTCAGCAATTTCTGTAATAGCGGTTTCGACTGTTAACGCGCAGGATGCTAAAGAGGGGAGAACACTTTTCAGAGCTAAATGTTCGTCATGCCACGCCTTAGATGCGAAACTAGTCGGTCCGGCCTTAACCGGAGTAACCGATCGCCATTCAGAAGAATTCCTTTTAAAATGGATTCCTAATTCTCAGGCATTAATTGCATCTGGAAATCCAGAAGCCGTTAAATTGTTCAATGATAACGGAAAAGTGGCCATGACTTCTTTCCCTGAATTGGACGAAACTAAGGTTAAAGATATCTTAGCGTACATTCAGGAAGGTGAGCCAAAACCGGCTGCAGGTACTGAAGGTGCAGCAGGTGCTTCAGCTAAAGATGAGGGTACTTCGGGTTTATCTATTGCAGGTATCGTTGCTATTGTGGCTATCGCAATTGTGATTTTGGTTATTTTAGGTCGTGCCAGCAAATTACTGGAGCGCTTAATTCTTCAGAAACAAGGTATCGAAATCGAAGAAGATGTGCCATTGAATGTGGGTATCCGCAAGATGTTCAAAAACAAGAAGTTCGTAATGTTCTTCATCTTGTGTTTAATCATTGCATTGGGTTCATTCGGTTGGATGGGTATGTGGAATACAGGTGTTCACACCGGTTATCAGCCAGTACAACCTATTAAATTCTCTCATGAATTACATGCGGGGATCAATCAAATCGATTGTCAGTATTGTCACAACGGTGCTTTTAAATCTAAAAATGCTACCATTCCATCTTTAAACGTTTGTATGAACTGCCATAAAGCGGTACAGGCGAGAGATAAGTATGATGGTGAAATTTCTCCGGAAATCAAAAAGATTTATAATGCTTTAGGTTACGATCCTGAAACGCAGAAGTATGATGAAAGTAAATCAAAACCAATGGAGTGGGTACGTGTACACAACCTTCCTGATTTTGCTTACTTCAATCACTCTCAACACGTAGTGGTTGCTGAGGATGCGATTCGTAAAGCAAAAGGTTTACAGCCAAATGAACCAGTATGTTTCGCTTGTCATGGTCCGGTTAATACAATGGAAGAAATTTATCAATATTCTCCATTAACCATGAAATGGTGTATTAACTGCCACAAGGAAACTGATATTTCTGGTCAGAAAAATAATGCTTTCTACGCTAAGGTTATCGAAGCGCATGAGAAAATTAAAAAAGGCGAGAAAATCACACCAGCGTTATTGGGTGGTTTAGAGTGTGGTAAATGCCACTATTAATAATTAGAGTTTTAGTAAGAACGTTCGATAAACAGTAATATAGCTTAAATGGAAAGCAATAAAAAATACTGGAAAGGCTTAGAGGAGTATAACAATACACCCGATTTTGTTAAGAATAACAAAAACGAATTCGCCGAGCCACTTCCAATAGAAGATGTTTTAAATGAAGCAGGGTTAAGCACCGTTACCCCACGCCGCGACTTTTTAAAGGCGTTAGGTTTTGGTTTAGGAGCAGTTACTTTAGCGGCATGTCAAACAGCCCCGATTCATAAATCTATTCCTTACCTGGTAAAACCTGAAGAGGTTACGCCGGGTATTCCTAACTATTATACGTCGAGCTTTAATGGCCAGAGTATCTTAGTTAAAACAAGAGAAGGTCGTCCGATTAAAATTGAACCAAATCCTAATGCAGGTGAGTTCAATTGCGGAACAGATGCGAGAGCACAAGCTTCAGTTTTAGATTTATATGATGTATCTAAATTAAAGGCACCTGTTCTTAAAAAAGAAGAAACTACGTGGGCTAAATTAGATGGTTTTGTTAAAACTGAACTGGCTAAAGCACAAGCTTCTGGCAAGAAAATCCGTTTAGTAGCTTCTACTGTAAACAGTCCTTCTACCAATGCGGTTATTGCGCAATTTGTTGCTAAATATCCGGCAGCTAAATTGGTTCAGTATGATGCGGTTTCTTACACAGGAATTATTCAGGCCAATCAAAATAGTTTCGGAAAAGCTGTTTTACCAAAATACAATTTTGATAAGGCTGATTTAATTGTAAGTTTCAGTGCTGATTTTCTTGGTACGTGGATTAGCGGAGAAGAGTTTACTGCTCAATATACTGCTAACCGTAACTACAAATCATTAGCGAGCAAAAAAATGAGTCGCCACATTCAGTTTGAAAGTGGGATGAGTTTAACAGGTACGAATGCAGATACACGTGTTCCGGTTAAATTATCAGAAGAAGGGCCTGCATTAATTGCTTTATATAATGCGATTACTGGTCAATCTTTACCAGGCGGAATATTAGGTAATAACACTACTGCTGATAAAGTAATTAAGTTAGCAGCAAAAGAATTATCACAAAATAAAGGTAAAGGCCTTGTGGTTTGTGGTTCGAACGATGTTTCAACTCAAATTCTGGTTAATGCAATCAATGCTGCAATCGGCAGTTATGGTACCACCATTGATTTAGATAATCCGTGCTACTTATATGCTGGTAACGATGCTGAATTTAATGGCTTAGTTGCTGAAATGAGTCGTGGAGAAGTAGGAGCAGTTTTATTCTTAAACAGCAACCCGGCTTATGATTCTCTTGATATTAAGAAATTTGAGGCAGCATTAAAAAATGTTCCTGCAAAAATTTCATTTGCAGACAGAGCTGATGAAACGGCTTCACTTTGTGATGCTATTGCCATTAACCACAATTATTTAGAATCTTGGGGTGATGCAAACGCTTACGAAGGTTACTACTCAATCGTGCAACCAACTATTAACCCTGTTTTCAATAGCCGTCAGGCAGAGGAAAGCATGTTAATCTGGGCAGATGCTACCGTTAAAAACTATTATCAGTTTGTTCGCAGCAACTGGGAAACTAAAATGTTACCAGCTCTGGGATTAAAATGGAATGATGTTTTAGAAAAAGGTGTTATCAATGTGGCGCCTAAAACTGCTGCAGCATATTCGTTTACACAATCTGTAGCACCAGTTGCGGCTTCTATTCTAAACCGTAGTAAAGAACTAGGAAAAGGTGGTAACCAGGTTGAATTACAGGTTTATGAAAACATCCCAATGCGTGATGGTAAAAATGCTAATAATGCATTTTTACAGGAATTACCTGACCCGGTTTCTAAAGTAACCTGGGATAATTATGTAGCCCTTGCTCCAAAGTACGCTGAGAAATTAAATATTAAAGAATTTGATGTTGTTTCTGTAAAAGGAGCAAACGGATATTCGGTAGATCTACCTGTATTGATCCAGCCAGGACAAGCACAAGGAACAGCATCTATTGCATTAGGTTATGGCCGTACTAAAGTTGGTAAGGCGGGTAATGATGTTGGTAAAAATGCTTTCCCTTTTGTTTCTTTTGTAAATGGTACCATGCAGTATGCAAGTTCAGTAACCATCACCCCAACAGGCGGTTATTATGAATTGGCACAAACACAAACACACCATTCTTTCGAAGGTCGTGCAGTAATTAAAGAAGCTACTTTCAAAGAGTTCTTAAAAGATCCTGCTGCCGGTAACGAAAAAGGCGAACACAAAGATTATGATCTTTGGGATCAATACGAGAAACCAGGAAATAACTGGGTAATGGCAATTGATTTGAATGCCTGTACAGGTTGTGGTTCTTGTGTGGTAGCTTGTAATGTTGAAAATAATATTCCTGTTGTAGGTCGTGATGAGGTTCGCCGTCGCCGTGAGATGCACTGGATTCGTATTGACCGTTATTACAGTTACGAAACAAAAGATGGTGATGTAACCAGGGAAAAGGAAATTGCAAAGTTGGAAGACCTTGATCATGTTTCTGTTGTTCACCAGCCGATGTTATGTCAGCACTGTGACCATGCACCTTGTGAAACAGTTTGTCCGGTATTGGCAACGGTTCACTCATCTGATGGTTTAAACCAAATGGCTTACAACCGTTGTGTAGGTACCCGTTATTGTGCAAATAACTGTCCGTATAAAGTTCGTCGCTTCAACTGGTTCAACTACTGGAATGATTCACGTTTTGATAACTACTTAAATAACGAGTTTACACAATTGGTTTTAAATCCTGATGTAACTACACGTTCACGTGGTGTAATGGAAAAATGCTCGATGTGTATCCAACGTATTCAAGCAGGAAAACTAGCAGCTAAAATACAGAAACGTCCATTAAAAGATGGCGATATTAAAATGGCTTGTCAAGAAGCATGTTCAGCAAATGCAATTGTATTTGGTGATGCAAACGATCCTAATTCAGAAGTTTCAAAAGCTTTACGTTCTGAGCGTATCTACTACGTATTAGAAGAAATCAACGTGAAACCAGGTATCGGATATATGACTAAAATTAGAAATACAGATCCATCAGTACAAGCGTAAGCTTTAGCATAAAGAAAATACAAATTATGTCAGGACATAACGAATCAATACTTAGAGAACCATTAATTACCGGCGATAATATCACGTATGCTAAAATTACGGATGATATTTTAGGACCGGTAGAAAATAAGCCAAATAAAGCCTGGTGGATTGGGTTCATTTTTGCCTCATTAGGTGCTTTACTTTGGGTTGTAGCAGTAAGCTACACTTTTTGGAACGGTATCGGTGCATGGGGTTTAAATAAAACTGTTGGATGGGCTTGGGATATCACCGGTTTCGTATGGTGGGTTGGTATCGGTCACGCTGGAACATTAATCTCAGCGGTACTATTACTTTTCCGTCAAAACTGGCGTAACTCCATTAACCGTTCTGCAGAGGCGATGACCATTTTCGCCGTTATCTGTGCCGCCACTTATGTAGTATCACACATGGGCCGTCCATGGTTAGCATACTGGGTTTTACCATTGCCAAACCAATTCGGTTCACTTTGGGTAAACTTTAACTCACCATTGGTATGGGATATGTTTGCCATCTCTACTTACTTCTCTGTATCATTATTATTCTGGTACACAGGTTTACTACCAGATATTGCAACCATTCGTGACCGTGCAGTGGGTACCCGTAGAAAAATCTATTCTATCTTCTCTTTTGGATGGAGTGGAAGTGTTAAAACATGGCAACGTTTCGAAGCGGTATCATTAATCTTAGCAGGTATCTCTACACCACTGGTACTTTCGGTACACACGATTGTATCAATGGACTTTGCAACATCGGTAATTCCGGGATGGCACACCACCATCTTCCCTCCATACTTTGTAGCTGGAGCGATTTTCTCAGGATTTGCGATGGTATTAACCTTATTATTGGTTGCCCGTAAAGTATTAGGACTTGAAAACTACATCACGATGTTCCACATTGAGTCGATGAATAAAATCATTATCTTAACAGGATCAATTGTAGGTGTTGCATACTTAACAGAATTTTTTATTGCCTGGTATTCAGGATCTGAATATGAGCAGTACGCCTTCATCAACAGATCTACTGGTCCTTACTGGTGGGCATATTGGATGATGATGACTTGTAACGTTATTTCTCCACAGTTACTTTGGTTCAAAAAGATCCGTTTAAGCATTCGTGCAACCTGGATCTTATCAATAGTAGTAAACATTGGTATGTGGTTTGAACGTTTCGTAATTATCGTAACCTCATTACACCGCGATTATATCCCGTCAAGTTGGGCAATGTTTTATCCAACCTGGGTTGATGTAAGTGTATTCGTGGGTTCAATCGGCTTATTCTTTACTTTATTCTTGTTGTTCTTAAGGGTATTACCTTCAATTGCTATTGCAGAGGTTAAATTGTTATTAAAATCTGCAAGTGAGCAAGCTAAAATGAAACAGATTAAAGAAGGTCATGAGAATAAGGAGTACGTTGCTGAATACGTAGAGTCTTTACAGAAATTTGATAGTGTTAAACAAGAAGATTACGCAAAAATATAACAATGAGTAATATCAAATATATTTTAGGCAGTTTTGGCGATCCTGATGAAATGATGCATGGCATCGAAAAGCTTCAGGAAAATAACATCAGTATTCATGATGTATATACCCCAATGCCTATCCACGGAATAGAAGCCAAATTGGGAATTAAAAGATCTAGGATTGATATCGCAGCGTTTTGCTTTGGTATTACCGGAACTTGTGCAGCATTTGCATTGATTTATTTCTGTGCAGTGATTGACTGGAAAGTAAATATCGGTGGTAAACCATCTTTTGCCTTGCCAGATTTTATTCCGATAATGTTCGAGCTAACGGTACTATTTTGTGCTTTCGGTATGGTATTAACCTATTATGCATCTACGCATTTGTTTCCAGGAAGAGCTCCAAGAGTAATGGATCTTCGTGCAACTGATGATCGTTTCGTGATCGCAATTGATGCAAAAGATAATGCAGCACATACTGTAATTGATGGATTATTAAAAGATGCCGGTGCTTTAGAAGTAAAGTATAATGAAAGGAAGTACATTAGCTATGAATAAGAATAAATTTGTTTATACAGCGCTTTTAGCTATTGCTTTTGCAACTACCTTCACCGCTTGTAAAGATAAACGCAGTACTGGTTTAGAATATGCCAGGAATATGTATGATCCGATTGCTTTAAATCCGGATCAGCCAGTTGATACGGCTCACGTACCTAGTTTTAAAGGTCATGCGGCTCAGTTACCACCTGCAAACACGAAACCTGTTGGTTTTACAGAATACGATGAGTATCCAAATACAAAAGAGGGATATGAAGCAGCAGGTGTGAGTATGGTAAATCCATTACCTGTTGATACCCTTAACCTGGCAGCTGGTAAACATTTGTTCACCGTTTTTTGTAGCCCTTGCCACGGTGATAAAGGAGATGGACAAGGACACTTAGTAAAAATTGAGAAATTTAGTGGTGTTCCTGCTTATCAAACTGGTGCTTCTTCAAGAGGAGGCAACATGGTAGATCTTACCGCTGGTAAAATTTATCACACCATTACTTATGGTGTAAATAACATGGGCTCGCATGCTTCACAAATTACGCCAACAGATCGTTGGAAAGTAGTGATGTATGTTCAACAATTACAAAAAGGACAATAGTAAAGCAGAATATAAATGGGAACTCACAATATTAATTTTAGTGAACAATTTGAGTTTACAGGAAAAGTAAAAACTTTAAGTATAGTCGGTATCGCTTTAGGTATCGCTGCTGTTGCTTATGGTTTTATTGCTGGAGATAAAGTAATGCATGAGCGTACTTTTGCCAACCTGTTGCTTATGGGATACTACTTTGCATGCGTTTGTATGTCGGGTATGTTTTTCCTGGCTGTTCAATACGTAGCTCAGGCTGGTTGGTCTGCATCTATTTTACGTGTACCGCAAGCAATGGCTAAAACTTTGCCAATTGCAGCTGTAATACTAGTTGTAATTATTTCAGCAGGTTTATATACACATAATCTCTATCATCACTGGCATGCTGATGGATTAACGGATCCAAATAGCCCTAACTATGATTCACTGATTGCAGGGAAATCCGTTTTCTTAAACGTACCTTTCTTTTTAGGTCGTCAGGTTGTATTTTTAGGGGTGTATAGCATTTTCGCTATGCTTTTTGTTAAACTTTCCTATAATGAAGATTTAGCAGGTGGCCTGGAATCATATAGAAAAGGATTTAAAAATGCTTGTATCTTCTTAGTAATCTACGGTTTTACCACCCCAATTTTTGCTTTTGATACCATTATGTCATTAGAGGCACACTGGTTCTCTACCATGTTTGGTTGGTATAACTTCGCAGCCATGTGGGTAAGCAGTTTAGCCACTATCGCCATTATTCTTATCTTATTAAGAAGAGCTGGTTATATGCAATGGGTTAACAACAGTCATTTGCATAACTTAGGTCAGTTTATCTTTGGTTTCTCTATTTTCTGGACTTATGTATGGTTTGCACAGTTCTTACTGATCTACTATGCAAACATGCCTGAAGAAACTGTTTATTTCTACAAACGCTTTGAATATTACAAATTCTGGTTCTTCTTAAACCTGGCTATGAACTTCCTTGCTCCGGTATTATTATTAATGGACAGGGATAATAAAAGAACTGATGTGAAATTATTGTTCGTATCAATTGTAGTGTTGTTGGGTCACTGGGTTGATTATTATCAGATGATTATGCCAGGCGCAGTAGAAGATGGGCATAATGGATTTGGTATTGTTGAAATCGGAACTGCAATAGGTTTCGTAGGATTGTTTACCTTTACGGTCTTAACATCGTTGAGTAAAAAACCTTTGATTGCAAAAAATCATCCATTATTACAAGAAAGTTTGCATCACCAACTATAGCGGGTGACATTATAAGGGCAAATATTTATATTATTATTATAATTAGCAGTACAGCGTACTACTTTTAAGAAAATGAGTTTAAGAAAGTTTATCACGAATAAAACGACCGCAGCTTTAGCAGTACTACTTACTGTTTTCGCAAACACGAGCGCATTTGCGCAAGAGGCAGCAGCAGGTGCTGCAGCGGCACCGAAGGTTGATATGGGTGAGATTTATAAATCAGTAATTTTTTATATTCTGATTTTCCTGGCCGTATGTTTGTTCATTGCAATTATTGGTAAATCAATAAAGGTATATGAGTTAAGCCGCGAAGCACAAGGTAAGCCTGTAGGAATCAACTGGAACAGAGTTCATGCAAGTTTATTTGCCTTGTTCCTTGTTTTAGGTTTATATGGTGTGTATTGGGAATATACCGTTCATGGTTCAATGTTGTTACCGGCTGCAGCTTCTGAGCATGGTAAGAAAATTGATGAAATGTTTAATTTAACATTGATCATCACTACCATTGTATTTATTGCTACACACATTTTATTATTCGGATTTTCTTATATCTACAGATACTCTGCTAAAAGAAAAGCTTACTACTATCCACATAATAATACCATTGAAAAAATCTGGACAATTGTTCCTGCTTTAGTTTTAACGGTATTGGTATTAATGGGTTTCTTAACCTGGAGATCAATTTTCTTCAAAGTTGAAGATCCAAATCATAAGCCTTTACAGATTGAGGTTACTTCAGAGCAGTTCAAATGGTCTATCCGTTATCCTGGAGCTGATGGTATTGTAGGGACTAAAAACTATAAATTAACCACCGCTACCAATCAATTGGGTATCGATTTCAAAGACATTAACTCACGTGATGATGAAATGGCTGATGAAATGGTTCTTCCGGTTGGTAAGCCAGTAAAGTTGATTTTAACGAGTAAAGATGTGATTCATAGTTTTTATATGCCGCATTTCAGGGTACAGTTGAATACTGTTCCTGGTATGAAAACTTTCTTTGAATTTACGCCAACTAAAACTACTGCTGAGATGCAGCAAGAAACGAATGATCCTAACTTTAAGTTCATTATTTTGTGTGCTAAAATCTGTGGATCAGGTCACTACAATATGCAAAAAGTTGTAAGGGTAGTTTCTGATGCTGAATACAAAACGTGGATAGCTGAACAGAAAACATACTTAAATGATGATTTAAGAAAACAATTTAATTTGCCGGTTGCTCCTGCTGCTCCTAAAGCAGCATCAGATTCAACAGCTAAAGATTCGGCAGCTGTGAAAACTAACCAAATGGCTTTAAATAAATAATATTACCGCAGAGCGAAAGAATTATGTCAACAATAGCATTACACGACGAACACAATCACGATCACGCTGATCATGGACACCACAAGGAAACCTTGATTTCCAAGTATATCTTCAGCATGGATCACAAAATGATTGCTAAGCAATTCCTAATCACGGGTATTATCATGGCAGTTATTGCGATGGGCTTATCAATATTATTCCGTATTCAATTGGCATGGCCAGATCAAAACTTCCCTTTCCTGGAAACATTTTTAGGTAAATGGGCTGAAGGTGGACGTATTAAACCAGACTTTTATTTAGCGCTGGTTACGATTCATGGTACCATTATGGTATTCTTCGTATTAACTGCGGGTTTGAGTGGTACATTTAGTAACTTATTAATTCCACTTCAAATCGGAGCGAGAGATATGGCATCGCCATTCTTAAATATGCTTTCATACTGGTTCTTTTTCACCGCTTGTGTGATCATGATGTCTTCATTCTTTATTCAAACAGGACCTGCATCTGGTGGCTGGACGGTTTATCCTCCGCTTTCTGTTGTTGCTAAGGCAATGCCTGGATCTGGTATGGGGATGACCTTATGGTTAATCAGTATGGTACTTTTTGTGGCATCCTCTTTAATGGGTGGTATCAACTATGTAAGTACGATTTTAAACATGCGTACTAAAGGAATGGACTTGTGGAAAATGCCATTACCAATCTGGGCTTTCTTTTTAACCGCTATTTTAGGTATTTTATCTTTCCCCGTTCTTGTAGCAGGTGTGGTATTGATGGTATTTGATCGTAGTTTTGGTACCAGTTTCTATCTTTCTGATATCGTAATGGGTACAACCATATTACCAAATGAAGGTGGTTCTCCAATTTTATGGCAACACTTATTCTGGTTCTTAGGTCACCCTGAGGTATATATTGTAATTATGCCAGCATTGGGTATTTCATCAGAAGTAATCTCGGTTAACTCACGTAAACCAATTTTTGGTTACCATGCCATGGTTTATTCACTAATTGGTATTACTGTACTTTCATTTATTGTATGGGGTCACCACATGTTTGTAACCGGGATGAATCCATTATTGGGTGGTGTATTCATGATTACTACTTTGATTATTGCCGTACCATCAGCTGTAAAAACCTTTAATTATCTAGCTACTTTATGGCGTGGTAATATTCGTTTTACACCTGCAATGTTATTTGCTATTGGTTTAGTTTCATTCTTTATCTCTGGTGGTTTAACCGGTATCTTCTTAGGTAATGCATCTTTAGATATTAACTTACACGATACTTATTTTGTAGTAGCTCACTTTCACCTGGTAATGGGTTCTGCGGCTATATTTGGTATGCTTGCGGGTGTTTATCACTGGTTTCCAAGAATGTTTGGTAAAATGATGAATGCGAAATTAGGATACCTGCATTTCTGGTTAACCTTTATTGCAGCTTACTTAGTATTCTTCCCACTTCACTTTTTAGGTTTGGATGGTGTACCTCGTCGTTATTATGCCTTTACTGAATTTGAATTTATGAAGAAATGGTTAACTGTAAACGTGTTTGTTACCTGGGCTGCTATTATGGCTGCATTGGCACAAGTTGCGTTTTTATTCAACTTTTTCTATTCTATATTTAAAGGTAAGGTAGCACCTCAAAATCCTTGGGAAGCCAATACATTAGAATGGACTGCTCCGGTAGAACATATTCATGGAAACTGGCCAGGAGAAATCCCAACAGTTTACAGATGGCCATATGATTATAGCAAACCTGGTCATGATGAAGACTTTATTCCACAAACGGTTCCTTTCTCTCAAACCATGAGTTCTAATTTACCTCATGACTTTGAAGGAAACGCAGAAGCAGAAAAAATACAGCAGGATTGGGAATTAGCTAACCCTGTTGAAGAAAACAAAGGCTAATTAATAGTCTTCTATACAATTTAAAAGGGGTATCTGATTAAGTTTCTGCTTATCCAGATACCCTTTTCACATAAAAAGGTATATGATCAGCAGATCAGAACAACGATTTATCAGGATTAATTTTATTACCGTTATAGTTACTTTAATGGTGATATTTGCCGGCGGTATTGTAAGAAGTACAGGGTCTGGTATGGGTTGCCCTGATTGGCCGAAATGCTTTGATCGGTATATTCCGCCTACAGATATTTCACAGCTTCCGGCAAATTACAAACAGAAATATGTTGAAGGCAGGTTAAAAAAGAATGAAAAGTTTGCCAAGTATCTGGAAAGTATGGGTAAAGCCGAACTGGCTGATCGCATCAGACATGATAAAAGCATCACTATTCCTGAAGAGTTTAATCCAACCAAAACCTGGGTTGAATATGTAAACAGGTTAGTAGGAGTTTTAGCGGGTTTCTTTTTGCTACTCACTTTTGCTTATTCTTTTATTTACAAAAAAAGTGCAAAGCGCATTATCGTATTGAGTCTGTTAAATATCTTTGTTGTTGGATATCAGGCTTGGCTAGGATCAATCGTTGTTTCTACCAATCTGGCTCAGTGGGTCGTTACGGTACACATGTTACTGGCATTGGTTATTTTAGCGATTTCAATTTATACTTACAACTATGCTAAACAGCTAAACAAAACACCTTCGGTAATTATGTACCGGATACTTTGGCTTAAAGGATTTTTGTTGTTTACAGTATTAATTAGTATCCTTCAGATTGTGTTGGGTACAGAAGTAAGGGAATCTGTTGATGTTGTTGCTAAGTCATTGGCCACGGGTTTAAGAGATACCTGGATTTCAAAATTAGGTGCTATATTTTCTTATCACAGAGATTTAGCCATTTTGGTAATCATTTGCAATGGGATTGTATATAAGATGGTGATAGATCGTTTTAGTGGTAAGGCGGCACCTTTATTAACTGCCAGATTTATTTTAGTTACGCTTCTCATACAATTATTAAGTGGATTTGCATTAGCATATTTAGCCTTTCCGCCAGCAGCGCAGGCCGTGCATATTTTGTTTTCTACGTTATTATTTAGTTTACAGTTTTATCTCTACTTGTTGGTTTACCGGACAAGTACTTATAAGCAATAATATTTAAGGAAGTTGAAACAAGTTTTTTCAGATTTTTCTAAGCTCATCAAATTCAGACTGTCTTTTACGGTCGTTTTTTCTGCGTCTATATCTTTTCTGATCGGACAGAAAATGCAGGTAGGGAGAAATCATATTCCATCTATAGACTGGGGGAACTGGTTGATATTAATTGTCGGTGGTTTTTTAGTTACTGCTGCAGCCAATTGCTTTAATGAAATTATAGAGAAAGACCTTGACAAGTTAATGTCCAGAACAAAGGACCGTCCGATGCCGGCTGGTAGAATGACTACCGGACAAGGATTAATTTTAGGTGTTTTTATGGCATTTTTAGGTACCTGGTTATTGGGTAAACTAAATCTAGAAACGGGCTTACTTTCTGTCTTTTCAATTTTGTTATATGCTTTTGCTTACACTCCTTTAAAGAGAAAATCACCAATAGCTGTTTTTGTAGGGGCTATACCTGGTGCATTACCACCACTGATCGGTTATATGGCTGCTTTTGGAAGTTTGAAAGCTGAAATGTTTCATGAGATTGACTATTACATTGCCGGAATTTTATTTTTGATTCAATTTGTATGGCAATTTCCACACTTTTGGGCGATTGCCTGGGTATTGGATGATGATTATAAAAAAGCAGGTTTTAGATTACTACCCACTAAAAAAAGGGATAAAACGTCAGCATTGCTTACATTTTTAACCACATTAATTTTAATTCCGGTAAGCTTATTACCAACATTATATGGTTTCGGTGGTTATTATGTGGGTGGTTTATCATTAATTGCAGGTTTAATATTTAGCTGGCTTGCCTTTAAATTATTAATGAACAGGGAACTTGCTGATGCTAAGAAGGTGATGTTTTGTTCGTTTTTTTACATACCAGCTGTACAGCTGGGTTTATTATTAAATTTTATAGCCCAATAATTTTATGGTTCTAACAATGGAAAAGATCCAAGATACATTTGACCCCAAACCCAGAAAATTTATTGTCTGGTTGTTTGTGGTATCATCAACGATTATGTTTGGTGGGTTTACCAGTTATTATCTGGTATTTGCTGCATCAAAAGGCAAGGGGCATGGTTTAGTTTTGCCTGATGCTTTTATCTACAGCAGTTTAGTTATTATTGCCAGTAGCATTACACTTGTATTGGCCTCAAAAGCCATGCGTAAGCTAAACTTTAGTCTTCAGCGAAATATGCTTTGGCTAACGGTTATTTTAGCGGTAGCATTTGGTGTTATGCAGTTTAGCGCCTGGAGTAGTATGGTCAAAACCGGTGCTACTTTAGTGGGTAATAATGCTGCAATTTCGTTTATTTATGTGGTTTCAGGATTACACTTGTTACACATTATTGGTGGTGTTGGATTGATTATTAATGCGTTAGTAGGGAGCTACAAAAATATTTCTCCTGCTAAAAGCAATTATAGAATGGAAATTGCTTCTATTTTCTGGCATTTTATAGATATATTATGGATATATCTGTATGTTTTTTTACTTTTGAACCGTTAAATTTGTTAACAAACTATTATACTATTTCCAAATGAATTCAGTATCACAATTAGATCAAGTTAAAACCGGGCCATGGAATGGTGGCCGTTCTCCGTGGTCGGTAGAATATGGTAAAATCATGATGTGGTTTTTCCTATTATCAGATGCTTTTACTTTCTCCTCTTTATTGATCTATTACGGCGCACAACGCTTTTCTAAATTAACATGGCCAGATCCTGATTTGGTTTTCCAATCAATCCCAGGTATTAAAGATACTGGTGCACCATTAGTGTTTGTGGGTATCATGACTTTCATCTTGATCATGAGTTCTGTAACAATGGTTTTAGCTGTTGAAGCAGGTCATCGTCGTGCTAAAAAAGAAGTAATCTGGTGGATGGTTGCTACCATCATTGGTGGTTTCATGTTCTTAGGTTGCCAGGCATTAGAATGGACACACTTACATCATGAAGGTTTCTGGTGGGGTCAAATTCCAAGTGCTGAAGAATTAAAGCACTTATTTACCGGTGATGTATCTTTAGTTGCTGCACAACAGTTTGCAAACTTATTTTTTACCATTACAGGTTTCCACGGATTTCACGTATTTAGTGGAGTGGTCATTAACATTATCATTTTAATTATGACGATCAATGGTACTTTTGAAAGAAGAGGTCATTATTTAATGGTTGAAAAAGTTGGTTTATACTGGCACTTTGTTGATTTAGTGTGGGTGTTTGTATTTACATTCTTCTATTTGGTTTAATCTATCATCTTTAAAAATATTATCATGTCAGAACATCACGCACATACAGAAGGACACGAAGAGCATGCAGGTTTATCTAAAGGTAAAATCTGGCAGGTTTTTGGAATTCTTTTATTAATCACGGTTATAGAGTTTATTGTTGCCCTTTGGGTTTTGCCAAATGGTTACATGTCTCATTCTATTGGTAACTTCGTTTATATTGCCTTAACATTAGTCAAAGCATTTTATATTGTAGCCTATTTTATGCACTTAAAATATGAGAAATTAGGCTTACAGCTTTCACTAACCGTATCGTTCATTTTCATTATGTACTTTATTGTTTTAATGTTAATTGAAGGAGGATTTTTAAATCTCCACATGATGAGTCATTAATGAAAGGTAACTCCATCAAAAAACTTTTAATCCTGGTAAGCATTCTAGCTGTACCGGGATTTTTGTTTTTTTACTTATTACCACAGTTTGCAAAGAATAGGTATAAAAGTCTTCCTATATATGGAAAGAAAGTTGTTTCATCCACTTTTCATACTGTAAAGGGAAAAAAAATACCAGATACTATTTATCATCAGATTCCGGATTTTAAACTGGTTAATCAATCGGGTGATACTGTTTCCTGGGCATCTTTAAAAAATAAGATCGTGGTATTAAACTTATTCTATACGGAATCAAATAATACCAGTGTTACAAACTACATCAAACAATTATCTGAAGGTTACGAAAAGAAGCCGCTAGTTAGATTTGTAAGTCTTTCGGTAGATCCATCTGATCAAAACAAAATTAAAGGTTATGCAGCTAGCTTAAACGCAAAATCTAATCAATGGAATTTTCTGGCTGGTGATACGGCTGTCACTTATCCATTAATTAGAAGAGGTTTATTACTTGATGTTATTGAAGATGATAGAAAAGATAAGCCACACTTCATTTTTGGAAATAAAATCTTATTAATTGATGTTCAACATCGCATTAGAGGGATATATGAAACAGATAGTCCGGATGCTACCGCAAAGCTTGAAGATGAGATAAAGGTACTTATAGCAGAGTATTTAAGGACTGTTAATGACGGCAGGTAGGGGAGTCTTTAGTCGCTAGTGTAAAATCGGGATTAATTACATTAACAAATAATAAAGAGATTTAAAATATTCATGGAAAATAGTTCAATTGAAAAAAAGTATAGCAAGTGGATCATCATTCTTTCGATCTTTATACCTGTAGCTGTTGCGTTTTTATTTGTGGTTAAGCTAAAGGATTTAGGTATAGATGCGCCAACTCTTCCTTTTTTACCACCTATTTATGCCACCATTAATGGTATTACCGCTGCGTTATTGGTGATAGCCGTTTGGGCTATTAAAAATGGTAAAATCACTTTGCATCAAAACCTGATGAAATCGGCCATCGGTTGTTCTTTATTGTTTCTGGTGATGTATATTGCCTACCATATGACAACGCCTTCCACTAAGTTTGGAGGGGATGGAGCCATCAAATATGTTTATTTCTTTATTTTGTTAACACATATTCTGTTGTCTATAGCCATTATTCCTTTGGTATTGGTTACCTATGTAAGGGCACTAGCTGAACGATTTGACAGACACCGCAAAATTGCCAGGATCACTTTTCCCTTATGGCTTTATGTGGCCATTACTGGTGTAGTGGTATATTTGATGATCTCTCCATATTATCAATATTGATACGATTTTAATTTTTAGCTTATTTTTAGTGAAACATTAGCCAATATTATGTATTATTGGTACATGTTTATGACATCCTGATACGGATGAATAAATATATCTCTTTTGATATCCCTCGTGATTTTAATTAACGAAAACGAATGATGACCAATTGATATATGGCCTTTAAGGATAGTGAAAAAGAGCGGGAACTGCTTATGGCAATTGTTGGAGGAAGCGAGAAGGCATTTTCTATTCTATTTTTTAATTATCTTTCTGTTTTGCAGTCTTTTGCGCTCAAATTTACCAAATCGGAGCATGCTGCAGAAGAGGTCATTCAAGATGCTTTTCTGCGTATATGGCTAAACCGAGATAAACTTGAACACGTTGATAATGTAAAAGCCTATCTATATAAATATGTATCAAATGAATGCTTAAGCTTTCTCAGAAAAAAAATTAAGGAAGAAAAAGCCATAGGCTTTTTAAAAATTCATCATGCCGATCAGGAAAATGTGACCCTTGACGTCATCCATCTCAACGAAATAAATCGTATTATTACTGCAACAGTCTCTAAATTACCAAACCAACGACGAAAAATTTATGAATTAAGTAGGGTGGAAGGTAAAAGTATTCCTGAAATAGCCGAAATTTTAGATCTATCTGCCAGTACCGTTAAAAATGCACTTGTTATTGCTTTAAGAAGTGTTCGGGAAAGCTTAGTTAAACATGGAATATCTCTTTTTTTGATTTATTTGATCAAGGGGATTCATTAAAAATAAAAAAAATAATTTTTCGATAGTCCTGATTTGTCTTTTGTGCTTCTTAGTATCAGATCTATGGAAGAAAGAGTATTATTTCTGATAAATAAGTTTCAGTCTGGCCAAATGGTGGAAGCTGAAAAGACTGAATTACTTCTCTTCATAGAAGATCATCCTGACGCTGTTAGTGAAGAAATTTTGAATTTACTCATGGCACATGATTCACTGGATACCAATGATGATGAAATACAGATTAATCATCATAAATGGGATTCAATTCTCCAGAAAATTGTATCTGTAGATCATTTAAAATATCAGCGAAAAAGCTCCATCTCCCTTTATTATAAATGGGCGGCAGCGGCTATCTTAATTCTGGCTTTAACTTCCATATTCATTTATAAAATACGAGAAAAGTTACCTGTTTTTACAACTGATATTGCACCAGGTGGAAACAAGGCAATACTTACCCTGGCTAACGGGAAAAAAATCTCACTAAGTGATGTGGCTAATGGAAATGTGATTAAAGAAGCTGGCCTTTCCATTTCAAAAACAGCTGATGGTCATTTGGTTTACCATGTGATGAATGAGGATCAGTCTACAGGTGGTAATGAAACCAATACCATTACAACACCAAACGGAGGCGAATGGCAAATACACTTGCCAGATGGCAGTGATATCTGGTTAAATGCAGCATCCTCACTGGAATATCCATTAAATATGGGCAAAGCCTCTATACGAAGTGTGAGATTAAAAGGGGAAGCATATTTTGAAGTGGCTAAAGATAGCGCTCATCCATTTGTTGTAGAAACAGAAAAGCAAAAATTAGAAGTATTAGGTACCCACTTTAATATTAATAGCTATGCAGATGAACGCACAACCAGAACAACGTTATTAGAAGGTAGTGTTCGCATTTCCTCACGCACTAATTTAGCAGAATATGAAATTTTAAAGCCTGGTGAACAATCTGTATTATCAGCTCAGGGAATTAAAATCAATACGGTAGATACTGATGAATCTGTTGCCTGGAAAAAAGGGTATTTTATGTTTAATAATGAGAAGCAGGAAAGTATCCTCCGTAAAATATCGAGGTGGTACAACATCAAAGTGGAATACGCAGACGAAGAAGCAAAGGATGTAATGTACTACGGAACAGTAAGCAGATTTGATAAAATTTCTCAGGTATTACACAAATTTGAACAAACCGGTGAGGTTCGTTTTGAGATGCAAGGCAATAAGCTTATCGTTTACAAAGATTAAAGCATAAAGATGAGGACGTAACTAACCCTTATCTATAAAAATATTACTAACTATCAACCTTAACCTAAACCAAAAAACTATGTACAAACTTCGACAACACTACTAACATTCAGAAGCCAACAAAATAAAAAAGGAGTGCTTGCAACACCCCTTTAATTTTGCTGTCTGGCTATTTCGGTAAACCGGAATCGATCAAAAATCAATTATTTCCTGAATAAACCACGATACCACATGATGCGCTTAAACAATAAGTGTGTATCGATAAAAAACAGACTATTAAATGTACAAAATTTATATAAGAATTTTATGTACGCATCGCCGCTACATACCTAAATTGCTATTGATGATGAAGTTAATTACGGTCATATTACTGGCCTCCCTGATGCAGGTTAGTGCAGCTTCGTTTGGACAACTGATTACGTTGAATGAAAAAAACGTAACGCTGGAAAGAATGATTAAAGAAATTAGAAAGCAATCTGGTTACGATGTTTTATTATCAACCAATAAGATTAAAAGTACCACTACGTTTAATGCTAATTTTAATCAATCAAACATAACAGAAGTGATGACGAAGATCATTGCTGGCAGAGATTTAAGCTATTCTATTGAAGATAAAACGATCTTAATTAAACCAAAAGATAAATCAATCTTAGATAAAGTAGTTGATTATTTTGTAGCTGTAAAGATAACGGGTAAGGTTAAAGACAAAAGCGGCAATGCGCTTCCTGGCGTAAGTGTTAGAGAAAAAGGTGTATCAAATGCGGTTTCTACTACTTCATCAGGAGATTATACCATCACCGTAAAAGAAGGAGCTATACTCGTTTTTAGCTATGTTGGATATAAATCAACAGAAATTGAAATTGGAAATAAAACCATCGTAAATGTAACTTTAACAGAGGATGCTGAACAACTTAGTGAAGTAAATGTAGTTTCAACTGGTTATCAGGACCTGAATAAAAAGTTATTTACAGGTGCTGCCACTTCGCTTAAGGCATCTGATGTGAAAAGAGATGGTATAAATGATGTGAGCCGAATGCTGGAGGGGCGGGTTGCTGGGGTTTCTGTACAAAACGTATCAGGTACGTTTGGCGCTGCGCCAAAAATCCGGGTTCGTGGTGCAACCTCCATTTCCGGAGATAATAAGCCATTATGGGTAGTAGATGGGATTATCCTTGAAGATGTTGTAAACATTTCCAATGAGCAATTATCCACTGGTGATCCTTCAACTTTGGTTGGATCTTCTGTAGCCGGGCTAAACCCTGATGATATTGAAAGTTTCAATATTTTAAAGGATGCAGCCGCTACAGCCCAATACGGTGCAAGAGCAATGAATGGTGTGGTGATCATTACCACTAAAAAGGGTAGAAATACGCAAGGAAAACCTGTTATTTCTTATACAGGTAACTTCTCTAGCTACATGAAACCTTCATATGATAATTTTGATATTTTGAATTCTGCAGATCAGATGAACGTATACCTGGAAATGCAAAATAAAGGTTGGCTAAATCATTCTAGTTCATCACGTAGTGCAAATGGAGGTGTGTTTACTAAGATGTACAATGAAATGTATAAATACGATGCTGCAACCGGAACATATGGATTAAAAAATGATGCGCTTAGTCAAAAACAATATTTGCAACGTTATGCAGATGCCAATACAGATTGGTTTGATATCCTATTCAAACAGTCTTTCATGCAAGAACATTCCATAGGGATTTCATCAGGTACTGAAAAATCAAAAATTTATGCATCAACCAGTTATTTGCAGGATAATGGTTGGACTGTTGGCGATAATGTGAAACGTTTTACAGGCAATGTTCGAGGAAACTTTGAAATTAATGACAGATTAAGTATTGAACTCATTACCCAGGGATCAATCCGTGACCAAAAAGCCCCAGGTACATTGGGTAGAAATGGTAATCCGGTTTATGGAACATATGATCGTGATTTTGATATTAACCCCTTCAGTTATTCACTTAATACCAGTCGTGCACTAACCGCCTTTGATGCAAATGGAAATCGAGAATTTTTTACGCAGAACTATGCGCCGTTCAATATTTTACATGAGCTTGAAAACAATACTTTAGAGCTTAATTTAATTGATTTTAAGGTTCAGGGTGGGGTAAGATATAAAATCACGAAAGATTTAAAATATTCATTTGATGGTGCCTACCGTTATGCTAAAACCAGTCAGGAACATAAAATTACCGAAAACTCCAATATGGCCGAGGCTTACCGTGCTGGTATAAGTCCAAATGATGCAACAGTTAGATCGAATAATAAATTTTTATACCGCAATCCTGATGATCCGAATGCATTACCGGTTAGTGTTTTGCCATATGGAGGCTTCTATAAAACCAATGATGATAATATCGTAAATTATTATGTTAGAAACAGTTTGGAGTATGACAAAACTTTTAATGTAGACCACCTGGTTAACTTTTTTGCTACCCAGGAGATGAGGTATATCAACCGTCAGAATAAAGTATTTGATGGTTATGGTTACCAATATGAAAAAGGCGGTATTCCGTTTATCGATCCTAATATTGTAAAATCAAATGTGGAGGGTGGTTTTAATTATTATAGTATGGGCTATCGTTACGAACGTTACTTAAACTATTCATTAAGAGGTGCATATTCCTATAAAGGCAAGTACAGTATTAACGCTACAGGGCGTTACGATGGATCAAATCTTTTAGGTGAATCACCTACGGCAAGATGGTTGCCTACCTGGAATGTATCTGGTGCATGGAATATTGATACAGAAAATTTTATGCAATCTGAGCGGATTAAAAAGATCGTTAACCGGGCTACACTTCGCGCTACTTATGGTCTAGTAGCAAGTATGGGTACTGCACAAAATTCTAGCCTTGTATTGAGAAGTATGGCCACACGCAGGCCTTACATCCCGGAAAAGGAGACCAAATTATATATCGATGGACTGGAAAATTCTGAGTTAACATTTGAAAAACTTAATGAGTTAAATCTCGGCTTAGATTTAGGCTTGTTTAGTGATCGGTTAACGCTTACTGTAGATGCCTATCAAAGAAAGAGTTTTGATTTAATTGGCGAATTTAGAAATGGCGGCATAGGTGGCGAAGCAGTAAAGCAAGCCAATTATGCTGATATGAAATCACATGGTATAGAAGCATCTCTTGGCGCTCGTATTTTAAAAACAGGTAACTTTAGCTGGTCATCACAACTCATTTTTGGATACAATAAAAATGAAATCACAAACCTCAAGAACCAACCATTAATTTTTGACTTAATTGGGCCAGATGGGGGTGCCTTAGAAGGATATGCCCAACGCGGTTTGTTCTCTATCGATTTCAAGGGACTAGATCCGTTAAACGGTTCTCCAAAATTTCTGAATAATGAAGGTGTGGTTAGTGGCGATGTTTATTTGCAGAGCAATGTGGTTAAGTATTTAAAATATGAAGGACCAATTGATCCGAAATATACTGGTGGTTTCTCCAATACATTTAAGTATAAAGATTTTACACTTTCTACACTGGTTACTTTTGCTGCAGGAAATAAAGTACGCCTTTCTCCAGCTTTTAAAACGAGCTATACCGATTTGGATGCTATGCCTAAAGCTTTTTTAAGCCGTTGGGAAATGCAAGGAGATGAACTTAAAACCAATGTGCCTTCTATTTTGGATGCACTTGAAGCAATTGACTTTAGAAGTATTTATGCCTATAATAATTATAACTATTCTACAGAACGTGTGGCAGATGGGGGCTTTGTAAGAATGAAACAAGTTATTCTAAGCTATAATATTCCATCAAAATATACGAAGAAGCTTGGGTTAACCAATTCTTCGATAAGTGCTGTAGGTAACAACTTATTCTTGATTTACTCAGATAAAAAGTTGAATGGGCAAGATCCAGAATTCTTCGGATCGGGTGGTGTTGCATTGCCGATACCGCGTCAGTTCACATTGTCTTTAAAAGTAGGATTCTAAATAAAAAATCATGAAAAAAATATTTATATCTATTGTTGCCCTTTCACTTCTTTCAAACCTGGGATGTAAGAAGTTTTTAGAGCAATCTCCAGATCAAAGAACGCAATTAAATTCAGTTGATAAAGTAGCAGAATTATTAACGAGTGCTTATCCGGAAGGGAATTATATTGCTTTTACGGAAACATCATCAGATAATGTAGAAGATAAAGGTCCGGGTATAGGTGATGAAAATAGGGAAATTGTTTTTCCTTACTATTGGAGGGATAACGACAATTATACCGAAGATACGCCTACTAATTACTGGAATGCCTGTTATACTGCAATTGCAGCCGCTAACGCCGCACTAGAAGCCATTGGTAAGGCACCTGATCAAACGGCTTATTTACCGTATAAAGGCGAAGCGTTGCTTGCCCGGGCTTATGCTCACTTTATGTTGGTTACGCTTTTCTCCAAAACGTATGAAGCTGGTACCGCTAATGATTCTCCTGGAATTCCGTATGTAACCTCACCAGAGAAGGTTGTAGTTGGTCAATATTCCAGAGGTACTGTTGCATCCGTATATGCGAATATAGAAAAAGACTTAACAGAAGGGTTGCCTCTTTTAAGGAATACGGCCTATAAAATTCCCAAATATCACTTTAATATTTCAGCAGGTAACGCATTTGCCGCCAGATTCTTTTTGTTTAAAAAAGATTACGATAAAGTAATTCAGTATGCAAGTGCCGTATCTCCGGGAAATTCATTTGCAAACATTTTGAGGCCGTGGAATACTCGATATAACACTTATACCCTTGATGAGATGTACCTGTATTTTACACAAGCTTCGGAGCCTTCTACTTTATTGTTAATTGAAACGGCCTCTTCTTGGGCTAGAACCCTGACTCCGCGTTTTGGTTATGGCCAGGTGATTAATAATGAGGTTTTTACCAATAATGTTACTGGAGCCCGTTGGTCGTATAAATCGGCTTATTATGGGCAACCACACTACAGTATGCTAAAATGGAAGGAATATTTTGTGAAAACAAGCCCTAATGCCACCATTGGAGAACCATATACGATAGTTCCTGTACTTACAGCAGATGAGACGTTATTAAATAGGGCAGAAGCTTATGCATCATCAGGACAAAATACACTGGCATTACAGGATTTAAATACATATGCCAGTACCAGGATTTTAAATTATAGTGCTACTATCCATGCGGTAACATTGGCTAAAATTGCTGCTTACTATGGTATTACTGATCCGAAAGAAGGATTAATTGCAACTATCCTTGATTTTAAGAAAAAAGAATTTACTCAGGAAGGTTTGCGGTGGTTTGACATTTTAAGATACAAAATACCCGTAGCACATCGTGTTTACGCTGTAAATGGTTCATTTACTACTATGGAACTTACTGCTAACGATCCAAGAAGATTATTTCAACTCCCTACACAAGTTACACTTTCTGGTATTAACCAAAATCCAAGATAACTATGAAAAAAACATTTAAATATGGATTGGTTGCATTAGCCATGTTTACAATCCTCGCATCCTGTAAAAAGGAATCTAAGCTAAATGCTAATCTGGATGCGATAGACCAAAATATAATAAAAGATAAAAATTCTACTGATATCTGGTTAGATCAAAACTTTTTGAATCCGTATAATATTGAAACCAAATATCGGTTTGACCGTTTTGAATTGGCCTCAGGAAAGAATATCACTCCTCCCGCTGTAGAACAGGTAATTCCTGCAATGGAAATGGTTCGTGATGTGTGGATCAGACCATATGAAGTTGCTGGTGGAGGAGATTTTATTAAAAAAATCTCACCAAAACAATTTGTTTTAGCTGGTAGTGCAGAATATAACAGCAATGGTTCTATCACTTTAGGTACAGCAGAAGGCGGGCGTAAAATTGTTCTTTATGTAATTAATTCATTTGATAAAACGAATATCAATTCTGTGAAACAGATGATCCAGGTAATTCAACATGAATACACACATATTTTAAATCAAACGGTAGATTTTTCTCCGGAATATCAAACCGTATCTCGTGGTGGTTATGAAGCAAACTGGACTCAACGGCCACTTTCAGAGGCATATTCTTTGGGTTTTATTACACAATATGCCAGGGTGTCGCCACTGGAAGATTTTGCCGAGCAGTCATCCAATATGTTGATGTTGGGGAGGGTACAATATAATGCCATTGTAGCCACAACACCTGCAGATGCTCAGGTTAAACTGAAGAAAAAAGAACAATATGTGGTAGACTATTTTAAGACTGCATTTAATATTGATTTCTATCAGTTACAGAAGGAAGTTCAGAAGGCATTATTTAAGGTGTCTCCTCCTGTTTTATCGAGGTTAACAGGTTATGGAGTAGGCTATACTAGCCTATATTCGAATCCTACCACGGATCCAAATCAATCTGCTGAATTTTTAGGTTTGTGGAACGCGGCCAAAGCATCAATGCAGGCTGGAGGATTTATCTTAAAAGATTTCTTAATGACTTTTAAAGCAAATAATGTAATGACATTGAGGTATACATTTACTAATGCTGCAGGAACTACAACGTATATGGCTGATGCCGATTATACTTTAGCGCTAAATGCAAATACAGGCTTAACTACATTTACCTTAATGGCGACTCAGCCGACTTCAACCACATATGGTAACATGGGGGTAATTAATGCTAGGATGGCAGGTGTGAATAGTTACTTTTCAACAGGGTCATTCAGGGCTAACTGGATTAATCAAATTATACCCGGCGAAATTGGATACTTAGGTTCATTAGGCGCATTTTATAAAACCACAAATGCTAACTCCTATTTTTATGGAACAATGGGACAATAATTTAAGAGAAATCAACATGAAAAAAATATTAATATATACACTTTTTTCTCTTGCCTTATTTACGGGTTGTAAAAAGGAAGAGGTATTGATTGATGGCGAAAGACCTGAAGAAAGGGTTTCTACTGCCGTAACAAAGTATAATGATGAATTAACCGGGAGTACAAACGGCTGGAAAGCATTTTTATATCCTGAAGGTGGCGGTGGCTATTCCTTTTATTTTACTTTCACAAAAGATAATAAGGTAAGCATGTACGCTGATTTGGATTCTGATCCTGCCAGCGAAAGCATGGAAAGTACCTATCGAATCAAGGCACTCCAAAACCCAACGTTATCATTTGATACCTACAGTTATATGCATATTCTGGCTGATCCTGATCCAAATACTTTTGGAGGTGCTGCTGGCTGGGGTCTTTTTTCAGATTTTGAATTTACATTTGATAAAGCAGTTGGCGATTCGATTATGCTTTCAGGTAAGCTTTTAAAAAGCAAGTTGGTTTTGGTAAAGGCAACAGCAGCAGAAAAAAAGCTTTATAATGAAAAGGGTTTATTAAATGCTATCCTAACATCTGTAGATTATATTGATGCTAACAGCAATCTCTATTTTACGCTGGTAGATGCTGTAAAGGTTCAAACCTCTATCAATTACTTCCAAAAGGTGGTTACATTTATTTGGGATAACGGTAATGGTGGCGTAACTACAACTTCAACTGGCTTTGCTTTTACCTTAACCGGAATAAGATTTAAGGAACCTTTAATATATAAAGATAAAGCCATTAGCGAATTCACCTGGGATCCAGCTAAGCAGGTATATTTTACCACAGTAGGCGGAGTAAGACTGGAAATCGTTTCTTCAACAACTTCAATTTATCCTTTACACTTACTTTTAGGTATCCAATATTCTGGAATTATCGTTCCGAACGGTACAAATTACCCGGGATGGGGAACAGAATTTGTTACCCGGAGAGCAGCCGCAGCAGCAGGTACACTTACATCAGGATATAATTTAAGACTAGATCGAATGGTCTTTAATTTTAATACCATAAATAACACCATGTTGTTAAGTGCTGATATTTATCAGGGTGCAAACAGGTTTGTTGCAGATTTTCCGTATACTTTTACTAAAACTACAGCAGGTGTGTACAAATTTACAGGAACAGCACCAACAGGGAATGCTGCTTTAATTGTAACACAAATGGCACCACTCACTACACAACGGATTAATGCAGATACTTTCACTCTGGCATATTTTACAAATCCAACAACGGGTGAGATCTTAGGTCAGTTTAAAAGTGTAGAACATCCAAATTTTACATTCTCCGGCTCTTTACAGTAAATTAAATTTATGCTTTCAACCCTCGCCTCATCAGCGGGGGTTTTTTTATGACATAATTTTTAACCTGCTCCAATCGTTAAATGTGGCCTAAATTTCTACAAGTTGTGGAGAATTACTACAGTTTTGTGTGTTTATTATTGTATTCATGTATACATTGTACCAAAGGTTTAAGTAAAAATTTTCCACATTTTTATTATAAATATTTTGTTTTCCAAGTTCAGAGAGATGATTGTTTTGCGTTTCCAACATTTTTTTTTAAAATTCTACTTTTTTATTTCTCACTTAAAGTACTGATGGCTTGATATTTGGTTATGGTTTAATAGCGTATGCTATAAGGAACCAATTTTTAACCAAAACCCTAAAACTATGGCTTTCAAAGCTAGATTGAATTTTTCGGGCAAGGAGTACGATGTGCTTCATTGCGCCTATGCATTAAACCGCGATGTAGACGCTAAAGGAAGACCTTCTTCTGGAGTTTACGGCGGTACCATTGACATTGAGATCGAGTCAACCGAAGACACCTCAATTATCGAAGCAATGGTCAACAATCAATACAAACCCATTACGGGGACACTTCTGATTAAGAAAACTGAAGAAGATGCTAAAATGAAAGAAGTAGATTTCGAAGATGGATACATTGTTAAATATTCTGAAGGAATTAACATTGTAGGCGATCATCCGATGACACTGAAATTCCAGATCTCGGCCAGAAAGCTGAAACTCGGAAATGCAGAGCATCTAAACGATTGGCCTAAAGCGTAGACGGGGTGATTGTTTAGGGTTTAGTGCCTTTAATTGGTTTAGTATTGTTTAGGGTTTAGTATAGTTTAGCGTTTTGTGGTTAGTTATAATATTTAATATATAGTCTAACCTCCTAACCTTATAACCATCTAAACAGATTTTAGAATTTGTGTTGTTTTAATATTAGTCTAACCCATCTAAACTTATAACCCATCTAAACATTTTCCAGGTTCTTACCAACTAACCGCTTAAACACCTAACCCATCTAACCACAATTCATTTTTTAAAAAAAAAACATTTAAAACTTACCAAAATGGCATTTAAAACCAGATTAACATTAGGTTCAAAAGAATTTGATGTATTACAGTGCAGCTTTTCATTAAACAGAGATGTAGATGCTAAAGGCCGTCCGTCATCAGGTGTATACGGTGGAACGATCAACATCGAAATCGAATCTACTGAAGATACTTCAGTAATCGAATCGATGGTAAATAACCAATATAAACCACAATCAGGAACCATTACTTTCAAAAAAGGCGAAGAGGATGCTAAAATGAAAGAACTAACTTTCGAAGATGGTTACATCGTTCAATATAGTGAAGGTATCGCGGTAAACGATAATACGCCTATGACACTTACTTTTGTGGTATCAGCCAGAAAACTAAAATTAGGTAATGCAGAACATGAAAACGATTGGCCGAAGGCATAGTCTGCTTCAGACACAAAATAATATAGTCAAAGCGATTGGTAGAAACCAGTCGCTTTTCGCTATCCAATTTTATTTTTAACAGAACAGTCCATTTAAATTATTCGTTATTTTGATATCTCATCGATGTAATATCAAAAATTGAAGTTTTGTTATTGCAGCTAATCCTATCTGCGATGGCAAAACATTCATTTTAACGGTTATACGTTGGACATCAAACTTAAACCAACATTTATTTAAACACGGCACGTGAATTAAATTAGTTCTTAAAAAGAACACCACATTCCTTTCTGAATAAGTTTCAAGTAATTGTTGAACCACTGATTTATCTCCAATATGGAAAAGAAACTCCTTGCAGAAATCAATATTGAAGGCAAAGAAATAACACACTTTGCTTCCTTCAGTTTAAAACAGGCTTTTAATGATCACCATCATTTCGAACTTCGTTTTAACCACGACCATATGGGTGCGCCCGGCTTGATCAGTTTAGATGATAGCCGCGATTTTGTAGGCAAATCCCTTACTGCATCTTTTGGCCATTCGCAAGAAGGGATGCAGCATTTTATAGGGATTGTTGCCAAAGTAGAACTCTCGCAGAGCCACGGCTACCACGGGGTGTTAATTGTAAGCGGCTATAGCCCAACGGTTTTAATAGACCGTGGACCAGACCTGGGCTCTTATTTAGATAAAGATTTAAATGAGATTGTAAAACTGGCCACCAAAGATACGCCGGCCAACGATTTAAAAGTGGTGGCCAATGCAGACAGAGATTCATCAATCGACTACCTGATCCAATACAAAGAAAGTGACTTCGCCTTTCTTAACCGCCTTTCGGCAGAGTACCATGAGTGGTTTTTCTATGATGGCAAACAACTCAATTTCGGCAAGCCCGACGTACAAAACGAAATCTCTTTATTTTACGGGAGGGATGTTCAGGAAATGCAGTATGCGATGGAAATCGGGCCGATCAAAAATAAACGGTTCTCCTATAGTCCAAATCAGAATGAAATGCTCCAGGGTGAAAGCACAGGAAAAACGGATGGATCGACACCAGATTTATCACATGCCATCAAAGCATCAAACCTCACTTATAGCAAAACCTTTAATCAACCCGCTTTAATCCGGGTAGATAATTCGAACGATATTAAAAAGCTGGTCGAAAATGAGGAAAAAGCCAATACCAGTGAACTATTAAAAGTTACCGCCAGAGGTGACAATGCAGAACTGAGCATTGGCAGCATTGCCGAGATTACAATGAGTCTTCGTAAAGAATTGGCATTTACCACCGAAAGTTTAGGAAAATTCCTGATCACGAGCATCAATCACCACATCAATGAAAATGGTAAATACCACCATACTTTTGAGGGAAGGATAGCTACCACTGAACGTATTCTGGTTAAAAATTTCGAAAAGCCACAGCCGGATATGCAACTGGCAGATGTGATTGACAACAATGACCCGCAAGGGCAGGGACGGATTAAAGTAAGGTTTAAGTGGGAATGTTTAACCAATGATGTTACCGAATGGTTGCGTGTTGTTACGCCTAGCGCCGGAACAGGTGAACGAGGCAGTAACCGGGGTTATTTTGCCATTCCAGAGATTAATGACCAGGTGATGATCGCCTTTGAAGAAGGTAACATCGCCCGGCCTGTTGTGATGGGCAGCGTTTACCACAGTTCGAGTGTGGATAGCAGCCCGTTGATTAAAAATCACCTCAAAAGTATCATTACCAGAAGCGGGCATTTACTAGAATTTGATGATAGTGAGGGTACACAAGGGATTAAGCTGACCGATATGCACCAGAACATTATCTATATTGATACCAAGGGCAACAACATTACCATAACCGCGCTGGAAAACATGACGCTGAATTGCAAGAATATGCAGATTAATGTAGGCGAGAATATGGATATGCAGGTGGGGAAAGATCAAAGTGTAAGTATCGGGAACAATCAAACCATTTCAGTAAGTAAGGATATAAATACCACGGCAGGAAATAATTATTCATTAAGTGCTGCCGGAGATATTCAGGAGAATTCTGATCACAGAAAAGAATTTGTTTCCAAAGACTTTGTTCGCCAATCCGATACCTCAAATGAACTGGCTAGTGCCATTAGTATTTTTAGTCAGTCTGAAAATATGACCTTACAAAGTGGTAAAACGGTAGAGGTAAACAGTGCAGAAAAATCCAAAATGTTTTAAACATGGCTATTCAGAAAACAAGTACAAATATGAGCATCCGGGTTAAATCTGCCTATGAGTTAACCGTTACGGGAAATATGCAGAAAGTAGCTGGCAAAGTTAATATAGAAGCGAGGCGGAATAATTTAATATTAGCCAGTAATAAGAAAGTTGTTGGGCAAGGTGGAAAATCAAGTTAAACATGGCGAACGTAGAATTTGGAAATTATAGTCCATCGGAAGAACCTAAAGATTCGGTTCAGTATGTGTATTACACCCGGGAAGGCGAATATCTTGGCGGCATAGCCGGAAGTGCTAAAATTTATATCACTACGAAAGAAAAATACGATCAGGCTAGTGCAGCAAAAAATTTTGAAACTGTAAACGACGAAACGCAATTGCTAAAATATAATGAAAAAGCAATTATGCATGCTGATTTTCGCTATATCGCTTATGTGGTTAGTCATGAGTCTGGCGATGAAGACATTAAGGAGCTAAGATGTGTGGCTTTTGCAAGTTATAACCGCTCGGTTTCTAAAAAGAAAACCTGGCGGGAACTGATGGCATCCAGCTATTCTTCTGTACCTAATAAAAAAGAACTTCCGGATAAGAATGAAAATAAATCTAAACTAGCCAGGTATGCTGTAATTGATGTTTTACGCGGAATTGAAGACCTTACTGATGGTGCTGAGTTCTGGGATGGTACTGACTTTTTAGCCTGGGGAAATTCTGAACAAAATCCATATAATAAACTTGGCCAGAATAAATTTGATGAGTATAAGTTTATCGAAATACCAAAGGGTATTTATGATGATTTTGTAGCCGCTCAGGGTACAACAACCACAACCTATGGAGATTCAGGTAATCATGACTTGAAAAATGATGCCGGAACCCACGAACATATAAAGGTAAAAGACAAAAAAGGAAATGAAAAATCGAAGATACGTTATTCAATTCCCGCGGCAGATTTTAACGATCAACAATACTGGACGAGCGGAAGTTTCTATTATAATACAGGCGCTAAAGCTACAAACGGTATTTCTGCAACCATCACCGCAGGTAAGAGTATTTTCTGGAAAATAACCCCTACACGTTTAACTTCAGAAACACCTGTAACACCATAAGATGATTAAACTCGTAAACATATTTATATTAAACGTACTCATTATTTTGAGTTGCGCGGGGCAACAAATTAAAATGCCTGGCAGCCAGCATCGTGCTGTTTTAATTACAAAAACCGTTGTATCAAAATCTCCGAACGAAAATGAACGTAGTGTTAGTAAAATTTTGTATACCTCCACGCCATCGGGTGATGAATATTTTGCCTATTCAATAGCAGATGGTTCGGTTTCTGAAGCGATCAGTTACAAGATGGTTAATACTAAAAATGGTCTTTTCTTTATTGCTAACAGGCTGTTTTCAAATCAGGATGAAACAGATAGTCTTCATATTACATTTGATGATCGCAAACACATGGTTTTAGTGGGTAAAACTGATCAATATGTTTTATTTCCTGCAAACTACAGTACCTTTAAACAGCAGGTCAATCATCAACATCAGGTTTTGAGTTTGTTGAAATTATTGGAAGATAATATTGGTAATTATCCAATCGAAAGTATGCTCCCATTGATAATGGTTTCCAAACAGGATAAATTTAGCAAGCAGATTAAACAGGCGAAGATTATTACACCAAGAAGTCAATCTGATGAAATTACAGATACCTGGGCTTGCATTTATAATTATAATCAGGCTGGAAAAATCGTTTTTGTTAAAGCTTCTTCAGGTCAGGAGGTGCGTTTTTATAAAACGGTAACCTACAACACCGGAGGGATTGCCATTAAAGTGCATCAAAATATAGAAGACCGGCAGATTACGGATCGAAAGATGACTTTTAATCCTCAACAAACTGGCGTAATAAAATGGACAGACCAGGTATTAGAAACAGGTAAGAATGTTCAGACGGACCTGGTTACTACCCTAATGAGAAGAGATATTCAAGCAGTTAAAAAAGCAGATATGTCTCAGGCAGAGGTATTAAAGTTAGTTAAACAAATGAAGTAAATGAATGCTGGAAAACCCATCGAAAAACATTCAGCCCAACAAGCTTTGAGGTTAAAATGGATTCCTGATCGATCCGTTAGCTATGGTGTATGTATCACCTTCGAAAATGAAAATAGTGTAAATGAAGTTAAGTATGAAGTTAAGGTTTCCCGTTTGAAACCAGGCAGTAATAATGAACCATTATTTCTAATTGAGCGGACGAGTGAGGTATTTGTAAATGAAGGTATCCCTGAACTTGTTGCGGATAGATTGGCTTATGAAGCTGGTAAGGTTTTTTATCCACTTGTAATTTCAGTGGATAACAATGGAGGGTTTGAAAGGGTTTATAATCATGAAGAGATTATTAAAAGATGGCCAAAAATTAAATCTAAATTACTAAGTAACTTCGATGGTGAGATGACTGATTATTATATTGCAAATATGGAAAAACTGTTGGCCATACCCCTTAATGTTACCAATGTTTTTGGCAAGAATGATTGGTTGATAAATACTTTTTTTAAGCCCCTATATAAAGTTTATCAAAAAGATAAAATTGAAAAAATGGCCTTCCCAATACTGAACAATTCTAATGTTGATAACTATTTGATTGCCGAAAAATTTGATAAGAATCCCAATAGTTTTGGGGTAATTGAGGTACTTCATGAAGGGAATATTGAGTTGGAAAACACAGATAATTTTGAACAGGCTTTTGGTAATTATCAAGGTAGATATTTCCTGCATCCTAAATATAAATATATCATTTCTTTGATGTCTGATTTTTCAATTAGTCGGTATATAAATGCTAAAGTAAAGGTTAGAATTTTTATGGTTCCCGAAGATGGAAGGGATTTCGATTATGATTTTCTTTCAACTTTTGATGAAAATAATACTATAAGCTCTCGATCAGTTATACTGGATGGACCTCCACAGAAAAGTTTTTGGGAACGTTTATTAAATTTTTAAAACCATGGCAGAAAAACATATCGTAGTTCAAGGTGCACAATGCATGTGTAAATTTGGTTCGGCCCCTGATAAATTAAAAGTTCTAACACATACAAAAGAGTATGCAAATGATCAGGTGGCGAGTACAAAGCCTATCGTAACAACAGTTGATATTGGTGCAACTTTTGAAAAGAATATGTTCGGTGCATGTTCTAAAATGAACAACAAGCCTTGCAAAGCTGTGGTTACTAAATGGTCAGGGTTTTATGAACATACTATACTTACCAATGGTGGTAAAATTTTGCTTGAAGATAGCAAGGCAACCTGTCCTGTGGGGGGAACTGATTGTATAGAAATTGTACAACATGGACAAAAGTCTGAACCTTCAAAGCAAAACTTCGATAATTCAGACAAAAATGTTTTAACACAACTCAATCCTATGTCAGAAGCTGTAATAGAATCTGTAACAAACTTTGAAGGCACTGAAGTTGATATAAAATCATAATATATGGCAAAGGGAGTAAAGAAAATTATTTGGACTGGAGAAGGCAGAGTATTAAAAAAGGGATCTATAGCTAATCATCTCTTGGTTTTGGCGGCTGGTGATTTTGTTTGGTTTAAAGTAGGGGAATGGTTAGAAGGAACAACTGAACAAGAAAAAACAAAAGACGTTAAATGGGCAATATTTAACGATAAGGGTTACATTGATCATCAAAGGACTATTCCCGGTAACTTCAAATATGGATATAAGATTCCAAAACCACTTTGTGGACCTTATACTTATTATATTGAAGCCTCTTTAACCGGTAATTTTGATGGAAAATCGGGTTTGAAAATTCGTGGTGAATCGCCTGCAAGAATAAATGATAGTAGATGGTCAAGAAATGAGGGTGGTGCAGATGTACGCAAAACCTACCAATTCTCTTACGGAGAATTGATTTGGTTAAGGCTGTTTACAGAAGGATTAAATGGCTATAAAAATGTTGAGGTTCGCGTTTTTAGGAAATTAAGATCTGCATTTGGACTATTGCCAAAGGATGATGAAGTTACAAGAAAAATCTATTTTGTTGAAGTAATCCGTGGCGAAATTAACCTTAAAATCCCTAATACTTATTTATGGCGCCAATCCATGAAAGATGTATCAAGTGTAGAAGAATTTTACATTCGTGTTGTACATCCAGTAACCGGCCAGTACATCCAGGATAATTTTGGTAGTGGTGATACGGCGCACGCTCGTTTTTTAAGGATAAAAGATAAAACGGTGTCTCAAGTGGTAGAAATACCACAAAACAGAACTCCCGTAACCATATATGAGCCTGATAAAAATGCCGCTAGATTTGAATTATGCAAATTTGAACAGATTACAGTTACAGAGGAAGGCAGTAAACCTGAACTGGTATTTGACAATGGTGCAGGTGTTAAAAATATTCTTAATAGAAAAGAAGATGTTGTTGAACCTATAATTTTTAACTTTAATAGTACTGAACTATCGTCTGAGAGTTTAAAAAAACTTAACAATATTCTTCAATTTCTTTTAGAGCATAAGCATAGTATCATTCATTTGGATGGTTTTGCCTGCGTAATAGGTAAACAAAATTATAATAATATCTTATCTGAGAATAGGGCTAAGACAGTGAGGGAATTTTTTGTCAAAGGTAAACTTGATCCTGTCAGGATGGTAACTTCTGGTCATGGAGAAGTTAATCCAACCGATGATAAAATGGGACGTGATAACATTAAATACAAGGATGAGGCAAGTTATAAGGGCAATCGACGAGTTGATATTTCTTTTCAATATTATGGACATAATGCAGAAACAATTATTTATCAGTCTATTGGAGGCCCAACTCCACGAAATATAAAAATAGAGCCAGTTAAATTTGAAACAAAGGCATGCTTTGAACGGCCTCAACACACTAAGAATATTACGCTTAGCAATGTTAACCTTAAAACTAGTAGCGTAGGCAGTATTACTATTCCGGCAATATCAACTATGAGCAAGGATCATCCAATGCCATTAAATTATATCTGGCCTATGAATAACCTTACCGAATTTGGTTCGTTTAGTTCTGCTAATGACTATTCAGTTCATATTCATAGTTGTAGATATTTTTCTGTTCGGAACAATCCGACAATAAAGGTTAAGGTATACCCAGATATTAAATGGAATCTAGATTTCATGCTAAATTTAAATAATGACCTAAGTGTTAAGTGGCAAAATTTATCTCCAGAACAACATAAAGAATTTCAAAGCAAAGCAGGAAAAATTGGTGCTGAACGGCGCTGGAAACAAAAAGATGCTACTTTTAATTTTGGTTTAAAAGCACAGTGGGATAAATCAGGTACGGTTTACGGTGAAGATGCAGAATTAAAAGCAGAATATGAAGGTAAATTCAAGAAGCTTTATAATATTTTTTCATCTATCGGATCAATTGCAGATGGTATAACAAGTGTTACTAAGGGAGCAGTTAAAAAGGCGATACCTGGAGTACCAGCGTCTTTTGTGGTTAAACCGCCAAATCTTTCCTTAACTGGCGAATGGTTTTTGAAGAAAGTATTAAATTCCAGTAATTTACCAGAAGTAGGAACAGATGTAAAGATTACACTAAACGCAAACCCTTTAATAGGCCTTGAAGTTACTATAGATTTACTGGCAGCAATAATTGTTGGAGCTTCTGGATTAATAAGTGGTGGTGCCGCAGCACCTGGTGTGAAACTACTATATAATGAAATTCAAGATAAATTGCGTACTGGAATTAATGTTGGAAATGATAACATTGGCTTTAAAGCAAGTGTTAATGTTTATATGGACTTAATCATTAGCAGTGATATTACAATTAAATCTGATTTTGAATTTAACACTGTTGGTAAGCCGTCTGATTCCAGATTGAAAGTTTGTACCGAAGCTAAACTCAAGATTGAGTTAAAAGTAGGTGTTAAGGTTAAGGGCGAAGTATCCATGGTTGTAGTTAAAGCCTATGCTTATTTTGAAGCCTCGGCTTCCGGTGATGCATCTATAACGTTTGGACATAAAATTATTTATGATGAGAAAGGGTTATATTATCGACCGATTTTAGGCTTTGATGGCTTGAATGCCAAATATATTGTATCAATATCTGTTGGCCTCGCAAAAAAAATTGTTATTGATAAAACCAAAATAAAACAGGATGAAAATAGTAAGGTTGTAATTGCTGAAGGTAATTATCCTGAAGTAATTCCAAAATTCGACATAATAGAACATTTAGAAAAATTATTTGAAACAAGTGCCAACATACCGTTAATCAAAAATTAAATTATGAAATACTTATTTTTTATCTTGATGGGAATGACGATCATCTCCTGTCAATCACAAACCAAAACCAATCTTCTATCCTTAAAATTTGATGCAGATCTTTCAAGCATTATCCAAAATGATAAACAACTTAAAAAAAATCAAGACCCTAATCTTGGGTTAATATGCTACACTACGAGTAAACTAGACAATTATTATATAGGCGAAATTAAACTTACTACTTATTCCTTTCCTAACGGAAATATTGCTGATTATAATAACCTATCCATATTTGTTACCAATAAGAATAAAGATAATTATATAGGATTTAAATATAACTCTGTTAATCAAGAAGAAACTAAATATATTATTAACTATTTAAAAAAAATATATCCAAATTATAATCAGAGTGATACGAGAGGCAGAGGTGACTCGTATTTTTGGGATATCCCCAAAATTAATGCTTGGATTTTTACCAGTCAAGGAATTTCGGTTGATAAAAGTGGCAATAATTTTTTTAGCACCAATTTTATATTTGTAAAAAAGGGAACAAGGATTGAGAACTCTGCTGATACAACCATAAATACAATTTATGATGACTATAAAATGGGTTACCCGAATTTACTTAAATAAACTTTGTAAAAAAATATCACTTTAAATTTTGTTTGCTAAATCTTAGAATAAAATATTAATTAATATCTCAATGAAATAGTGCTTTAACAAGGATTTCATCAGATTAATTTTAATTTTAAAGAATGTTTTTTTGGCGGGAATTAATTATTAAAATTATTTGTGCTCTTATTTGTATATCAATGGGATGTAATACCTCAAAGCCCATACAAATAGATCATATTAGTAATCTAAAAAAAATTGATTTAAGCAGCTATCAAAAAACAACTATTGACGGAATTAATTATTACCTTTTGCCATTTGAGCAAGATTACACCGTAAACCTTTTCCTGATACTGAAATTGATTTCCACAGGCATAAAGAACGTAATCGGATAGTGATACTAGAGATACAGAAGCCTAAAAAGGTAATTGGGTTTTCACTGCAGCTGGTAAATGATCAGGATGCGAAAACAATAGTTAGCAGCCTGCAATCCAAGCATAATCTTCAATTTACAATTGATACAATACATAAAATAGATTATGGTTATAACTTCGAAAAAAGAAAATTCCAAAACTTCAACACAACCTATGTTAATTTAATACAAAAAGATAATGCTTTATATGACATAAGGCAGCAATTAAAAAGAACCTTTCAAAAACAAATTAGCAATAAAACGATGAAACAACCATATTATCAATTAGATTTTAGTGCATCATCATGTAAATTCCAAATTAAAGTAAACGATATCGAAATTTTGTCAATGAATTTGGATGGGCAGACTGCCACAGATATTCCTATTAATGCAGCTGTTTTTGGAAGTGGCTTACAAAAAATAGAGGTTAAAGGTTATCCTTTGGACGGCACAAAAATTCTAAATCCAGAAGCTTATATCAGATATAAGATCGTAGAGCAAAATGTAGAAAATGGGCAGTTTATGTTTGTCAAAGGCTCAGAAAAATATCAAACACCGAAAGTCAAAGTAGGAGAACCATTTATTTATCATACTACTAACTTTATTGCTGAAGTACCTTATGAATTACAAAGTTGGAATACTTTGCGTTATATCAAAGATTTGAAAACGGATATTAAACCCTTTTTAATCAAGGCATATCAACGTTTGATTACAAAGGCGAAGGAAGGCGATTATAAACCACTTATTGAAGTTATTAAAATCGTTGAAGCTAGAAATTCAAAGACCATGTACTTAAGTGAGCAAGAAACTAAGCAGCGTATAAAAAGTATTTTGGATGATATAAATGACGGATTTGAAATAATGGATTTGGAAGGTGACCAAGTTTTATCTTATGCAGGTAATGGCAAATTGGTTCGGCTTATTAGAACAGACGGAAACTCAGCGTTAGCATTTTCAAATAGCAAAACAAGCGAAGAATTAATACTCGATATTTGGTTTTGTTTGCCAAATGGTGAAAGTGATTTCGTTGTTTTTTAATTGAGGCATTTCAGAAATCTGTTAGAGACTTATATAATAGTGAAGCGTTAATTACAAAAGCTGTATAATTAGTAATCGTAACCATAAAATAAGTAACCTATACTCAGAAATATATAAATGGCGTCCTGGATGTTCAGATCAGTGTCCAGGATTTTTTACAATGGAGAAAAGAAATAGGTGCCGAGAAACCTTTAGAACAATTTTACATCCAATTAAGTGTAGATGGTGCTAAAGGCTACGTTAAAGATACTACCCCGAAAGGTGATTTAAAACATGCAACGCATTTGTACATAAAAAACAGTTTCGGTAAATTAATTAGTAAAGTAGTGCCCTTACCGAAAGGTAACAAGCCAATTGTTATTGGCGAAGAAGAAAAAAAACCGATTAAATATGATCCTTGTTCTTTTTCTCAGATTAATATCCATGACAGAGAGACGGTTAAAACAGTGTTTGACAGTCTGGATCCGCATAAAATGTGCGTTTCATAGAACCATTTTCATTCGGCTTAAATATTTTTTATGATACCGATCAATATGAGGTTCCTGCAGCTAATAAGCAAATGCTAAATAACGTTATAAAGTACCTAAAAATAAATTCAAGGGTAGAAGTATTGATAGAATCATATGCAGATATTAGAAAGGATTATGCTTATAATGATGATTTGACCGAGAAAAGAGCAAATGCAATTTTGAGCTATTTCTATACCCATGGGGTCCAAAATAAACTCACTGCATTTTCATATGGTGAACGGAAAGCAAAGCAGTTTGACTATGTCACCAATGAAGACCGGCCGATCCATAAAATAAACCGTAAAACAGTACTCACCTTTAAGGTAAATAACTTAAATACTGTTTTTTACAACACCATTACCCCCAACATAGAAGATGCAGTTGATCTTGCCATTTTTGTAAAAAATTATGTAACAGAAGGTTGTATGATGGGGGATGATAAAAAACAACGACATGACCATACCCAGATTAAGAGCAATGTTTTAGTAAACCTTAATAATTTTGAGCCTACCAATGAAATCCCGCTTAATGGCGATGAAAAAAGTAGAAAAGCAGACTTGAAAATATTTTCGTTTGAAGGGGATATGTTTCCAACGGCAATTGGATTAAAGCCGAACAGGTATGAATTGGGTATTCATTCTTGTGCCTATTTTCAGAATCCAAATAAGGCCACATTGGTTATCAATGCCTTTACTGATGCTTTATGGATTTTACAGGCCACTTACGATTTTGATGGGGATTATCCTATTGTATATAGAAACAAGCCAGAATCCATATCAGTTATTAAAGGAATTAAACAACTGGCAGAAAGGGCAAAGTTTTACATTGATAAGTACATGTCCGTTATGAAATACTTTCCTATGGGCAGTAGTTATGAAACAATGGTAAACCTGGCTTTTGATTATTTTGTTTCAGAAGCAGAAATGTATGGAATAGGCTACGCAAAAAAATGGAATTATGTGGGTGGCAAATTTAGTAAAATACAAAACTATACAGATGCTAACCGAGATCTGGTAGAAAAAGGAATTTTAACCCTCACTGTTTTGGTTATGGTGGTGGAGTTAATTATTGCTGTATTGACCATGGGCGAATCTGCTGCTACCAAATTGCCTAAACTTAAAAAAGCGATCAGACTGCTTAAAAAAGTTGAAGAAGTAAAAAAAGAGGTTGGAGATCTGGGCTTCGATTTTATATTTCCAAAAGTTGCCTTTACCTACGGCACCTATTTAGAAAAGTATAAAGATTTGGTGCATTATGTTACAGAGTTTAATGTAAAAGCTGAACCGGTAATTGGTATAAAGTTTGATAAAACGCTTAGTTTAAAAGACCTGATACAAAGAGCACTTACCAAAGAGAAAGTAACAAATAAAGAAGGCAAGGAAGAATACGAGTATAACGATGATTTTAAAGATCTTAAAAGGGAAAAAATAGATGATAAGGATCCGTTAAAAAATAATTTTGAGAAAGCATCCAGAAACTTTGCTAAAAAACAGGCGGAAGGGCAGATGGGAGAAGGATTGCAAAACCTTTTAGATAAGGCTGGAGTTGATGCAAAACTCAGGATTATGTTTAGTGGTAGTATTAACCAGGAATATAAAATTAAAATTTCTTCTCCGGCTCCTCACGAACAGTTTGCTGGTAAGGTTAATATCGCGAATACCTTAAAACAATCCTTTAGCAATAGTGCCGGGAAAGTAATTGGAGAAAACGCCATTAAATTGGAAGGACAACTGATGGCGAAAGGACGGATTCAATTGGTAAACTGCGTACCTTTTGTACCATTTAGTGTAAGTAACTTTCTTGGTCGCTTTGTAGCACCGATTGATGCTAAGTTACAAGCAAATCTTGAATCGCATTTCATACACACCCGCACCTATGGCGCAAACGAAGCTGAAGGCCTATTTTATCAGGATGAAATTTATTTTTCTGGGATTAAGGGAATGGTTAAGCTAAGCGTGAGTAGAGAAAATGTAGATGGAGATGCTTCCTGGGATAAAAAAGATGAACATAATCTCATTGATACCAAATTTCATTTATTTAAAGATAAAAACTTTACCATGGCAAAAATTAATCTATTTTATAAAACCAATAATTAATAATGAAAATTAAGTTAACAATATTTTTATTCCTCCTAAGTTTAGGAGCTTGCACTCAAGACGATAACAAAACTATGGATAACAATAAACCGCTCATTACTGACTCCAACAAGGAAAAAATAACCGCACAAAATTATTTGGAAGAACAAGTAAAATATATTAAGCCCTCTTCAAATGAACCATTATATTATATATATGTCAATCATGAGCAGTGCTTTTTCGAAATTTTAGTAAATGACGTTCCAAGATTTCAATATTTTGAAGAAGGATCTATAATGACCCCGATAAACTTAAACAACTATATTAACCGTTCTGGAAAACAAACTATTACTTATCGCTTGTATCCTCAAACTACAAAGGGACTAAATCACCTTACAGAATATACCAGTATTAAAATTGAATTATATGAAAGAAACAATGCTGATACTGTAAATGGTTTTGAACACCAAAAATTATTATTAACTCATCGTTCTGCCACCAAGACAGATGGAAAAACATTTATAGGTGATGGCAAAGATTATTACGAATTCAGCTTTGATTTCGATGCCAAAGTTCTATATCAATTAGAGGGTTGGGAAAATAGTAAAAACCTAAGTAAAATGGATCAGAAAGAATTGCTGTCAAAAACAGAGGAGGCCTATCGATATTATTGGAATTTGATTAAGGATAAGAGAATGGATGATTATTTTAGATTAAGATTTAGGGGTTATATATCAGAGGCAATTTCTACCTATATGAGTAAAGAAATGATTATTCAAAGTGCACCAGAAGATAAATTTATTTTTAGTGAGCCTACATTCAGACTTGAACCTTTGAATAATTACAAAATGCACCTATATGGAAATGGAAAAATAGTTTGTTTGGAACAAACAAGTGAAGATTTAAGGCTAAAAAATAAAACGCCTATTTGGGGAAAATATAAAACGTCAGAAGGTGAAACAAGAGTCAGATTTAATAAATTATACCTTCACATCCCAAAAGGGAAAGATACTTTTGAAATTTTGTAATATTTAGGAGATATGTCAAATATACTGATGATTATGGTAGCGTAAGAGGTATAGTTCAAGGTTTTATCTGCATATTCGGAAAGTCAAAACGTATTTCATATATAAAACCAATTCCTTTTAAAAAAAAGTTGTAAAGTAAGAACAAAAATGATTAATAGCTTAACTAATAACCTCAAAATCCAAAAACTTTTATTCGCAATACTGTTACTCTTGATCGTGTCTTGTAATGGAAAAAATAAAGAATTGCTGAAAAAAGTAGACGATAAAATTGCTGAATTAGATAGTGCTATTAAGCTTAATTCTATTAAAATTTCGGTTGAACCCATTCCCGAAAAGGAATTAAGTACAGATATTACTGCTTTTAAAGATAAAAGTAGTTACAATTCCTCATTTTTCGATTCATTGGAAATAGAAACAACTAGTAGATTTCCAAATAGTTTCTTTTTGATTGATTATGATGAATTTGAATTAGTTAGATTATTAGGTTTTGATAATTTTTATTTTAATCATAATCCAAATCGCAAACCGAAATTCGAAATTCAAAGGGTAATGTATGCAGACGGCACGAACGAAAATGCTTCAACCGCAATCCTTAATAAATCAAACGCAAAGAAAATACCATATTTTGAAAATGATAAAATGATAAATAGCGGATTATATTTTTTTCAACGCAACAGCAAACCTATAGTAGGAATAGAAGCAAAAGTAATTACCAATTTTACGAGTACAAAGGATTATTATTTGGAAAAAAACCAAAAAATAATAAAAACAGATAAGGGCGATATCAAAATTCTTGAATTTAAAAATAATGAATTTACCTATAATGTACCCGCTACACTAGCAGAAAAAATAGAAATAAATGCACTTTACAAAAATGGTAAATATTTAACAACCAAAGGATCACAGACATTTGAGTCCACGCAACAAATGAAACAACTTGAAGAGTTGGAGAAAGCTTTAAAGAATGCTAAAGATAAAATTTCGGAGGGCAAAATTAATTCGGAAAACGAACTGCTAAAATTCTTGGAATCTGAACCAATGCAAAGCGATTCACAATCTAACGGATTCATAACCAAATCAATCTATTTTTCTGCAACAATAAGTAAGATAATTGTTTCTGTCGCCCAAAATGATAAATCTGTAGAAAGTGTACATACCTATTCTATCCCAAAATTTAAAATGGGCAGGTACAAAGAAACAGGTTATGTAATTTGCGAAGATGCAAAAACTGGAAAAAAAGGGATCGTTGATTGGAATGGTAAATGGTTGGTAAAACCCATTTATCATGACATTAGTCAGCATAATTTTGTAAAAAATTATGTGGAGGTAGCATTAAATGAAAACGAATCTGCAAATACCCTCTATTGGGTAGATAAGAAAAATAAGCGGTTAGTGAAATCTAATTATGAACTAAATTCCTATACTTTACAGCGGGACCACCCCAGGCTGATAATTGTAGGAAAACCAATTCGGCAGGCAGATGGCGGAACAATAGATAAATTAGGAGTTGCAGATAGTGAGACGGGGAAACTTATCATTCCATTAGAATACGATCATATAACATTTTCAAATGAAACTATTATTTGCGAACGCTCGAATCAAAAAGGTGTAAAAATTTTTAACGAAAAAGGCGCTCTTCTTGAAGTAAAAACAAAAAGAATAGCATAAATATTTTATGCTTGAAATCAACTTATATTCATAAAATAGGCAAGGCAGACATGATTTTACCAAATTCTATCTTCATGTCTCTAAAAGCAAATGAATTTCTAATAATTTGAGATTTTCTAAGAGTAAAATGAAGTTTGATATTATTTACCTATCATCCCTACAGAAAAAATGTGATAAGTTAAATATTGCTGATATCCCTAAAGCAGAAATACATTTAAAATTTAATAACGATGATGAGAACACTGTTTTTTTGTTTAGTTGCATGCTTGCTGCTTAACTGTGATGGCAATAGGAATACTGTTGAACAACCTCCTATTACTGATGCTAATCTTGATAAAATTACAGCACAGAACTATATACAAAAAGAAGCAGCATTTATAAAACCTGCTTTAGAAGGAATACAATATTATTTTAGTGTCACCAATAATGAATGCTCCTATGAGTTTTTGGTAAATGATATACCTGTTTTTAGTTTTGATGATGAGGCTGCGGTAGGCTATCCAGTTTGCATAAATCCATATATCAGTAAATCTGGCAAGCAGTCATTTACCTATCGTTTATACCCGAAAAAATCAGATAAAGACAGCGCTAAGCAACTTGCCGATGCTACCAGCATAAAAATTGAATTAGTTGGGCGTAATGAATCAGACAGGATAAACGCTTATAAAAACGAAAAACATATTTTCAGCCATAAGTCTGCCATAAAAGCTGACGGAAAAACATTTATAGCTTCTGGTAAAGATATTTATGAATATACCATCACTTTTGATGCTGAGGTTCCATATACCATTCATGATGATACAGATAGTGAAGACCTTCGCAAATTAGACCAAAAATTATTGTTGGCCAAAACGGAAAAAGCTTACCACTATTATTGGGAATTGATTCGGGATAAAAAAATTAATGATTACGCTAGACTTGGATTTAAAAGCGATATAGCCGAAGTATTGTCTTTGTATATGGATAAAGAAACTTTGGAAGCCAAAAGGGAGGAAGAGAAAGAACTTTTCTTATTTCCAGGGTTTAAAATTAAACCCATGGAAAATTATCGTATGAAGCTTTATGGCAATGGTAAAATTGTATGCCTGGAACAGAAAAATGAGGATAGAAAATTTTTGAAAAGATCTCCAATATGGGGAGAAATTAAGGGTCAATATGAAGATCCAAATATATATATTTACAAATTATACCTTTATATTCCAAAAGGTAAAGACACTTTTAGGATTTTGTATAAAAGTGCAGGGTTTGACGATAACCCTTTTTTTTAATTTTTGATTTGACAGCTTGGGGATAAATGTTCGTGATTATAGAAAATCAACCATCGTTTTAACGTTTAAAAGGTGAACTATTTTGTTTGCAAAAGGATTTTGTGAACAAAAAATTAAGAAACTGAGTATTAACCTGGTTGCAGAGAATGATGGGAAAACAACTTTTTAATTTTATGATTATTATAGCCATACCCCAACTTTAAAACCTTTAAAAGCACGTTTTTTATGACATAATTTTTAACCTGCTCCATTCGTTAAATCTGTATATTTGTGAACATGAAAAGGAAAATTATTTTCGTCTTATTTCTAGCGTTACTAAACTTTGTAACCGTGTTACAGGTGAATGCGCAGTGTGCCATGTGCAGCATTAATGCAGAGCAGGGTAATAAAAATGGCAACACTGTTTCTGCCGGTTTAAATACTGGTGTACTTTATCTCTTAGCTATTCCATATTTAATGGCTATTGTTGTTGGCGTGGTTTGGTATAAAAAATATCGGAAGAAAAATATTCATCTGGAAATGAAAAAAGAGCCATTTCATATGAATTAACTCATGGCTGAACAAACAACCTCTAAACTTTATGCCATTGTGCATTGTAAATGTCCGCATTGCCGCAGAGGTGATGTTTTTACAGGTAGCATGTATGGGTGGAATATTCAGCATACCAAAATAGTTTGCGGTCATTGTGCGCAAAGGATAGAAATAGAACCTGGCTATTTTTACGCGGCCATGTACGTAAGTTATGCTATGAATGTGATTGAAATGCTCCTTGCGAGTTTTGTAACTTATCTCATTTTTGGCCCCTTAACTGATGCAACCTTCTGGCATTATCTGATTGTAATTTTTGCCGGATGCTTTATTCTATATCCTTTTAATTACCGGTATTCGCGAATAATATTGCTGCATGTTTTATCACCCAACATCAAGTATAAGCCATATTATGATAAGTAAGGATGGCAAAAGTTAGGTAGAGATCTGGTGAAATGTTGATAGCTTATTATTTAATCAGCTAAATCCAGCTTGCCACCTAACCAGATGATCAACTTCACACCTTACCAACTTGATAGCTTAACAGATTAATACCTCATCTATGTTAAAGAAAGAGACCTTAAAATTTATAAAAGATGTGGCCAGCCACAATAACCGGGAATGGTTTGCCGAAAATAAATCAAAATATGAAGATGCCAGGCAAGACGTTTTAAATATGGTTGCTGCGCTTATACCCGAACTTGCTAAAGTAGATCCGCTGATTTCTGCAGATACTGATCCCAAAAAAAGTTTAATGCGCATTTACCGCGATGTTCGTTTTAGCAAAAATAAAGACCCTTATAAAAATAACTTTGGCATCTGGTTCTCTGCAAAAGGCAAGGGAGGAAACGGACCAGGCTATTACCTGCATATTCAGCCTGGTAATAGCTTTATAGCTGGTGGTTACTGGATGCCTGATGCACCAGATCTTAAACTGATCAGACAGGAGATTGATTATAATATCAATGATTTTGAAGAGATTATTAACGATAAAAATTTTAAAAGCAACTTTAAGTTAGGCACTTCAAATGCTTTAAAAAATGCACCCAAGGGTTATGATCCTTCTGATCCAAACATTGAATATTTAAAACTCAAAAGTTTCGAAGCAACGATGAAATTGGATGATGAAGAATTTTTTAAGTCAGAACTCGTTAATAAGTTGATAAGTTCTTTTGCAACTGTTCAACCATTAGTTGCATTTTTACGGAATGCTATTGAACAATAGCCCTAAAAAGGCTTAACACTCAATAATCGTTAATAACCTAAATCTCAATACTTAAAAATGAAAAATACCTTTTTAGCTTTTGCACTTCTATTGTTCATTTCATCACTAACATCATGTGTAGTTCTATCGCCCAAAAAGTATAAGGCATTGTTAGGAAGCAAAGATTCTTTATATACTGCTTTTAATGAAGGCCTGGTTAAAATAGAAAATCTGGAAAAAGAAGTATCGAGACTAAAAAAGGATACGACAATGATGGCTGAAGAGTTAAGAGATATTCAAAATAACTATAATGAAATTGATGCCAATTACAAGAAACTTAAAAACAATTCTAGTAGCGAAATAACCAAATTATCAGGCGATTTAGCCGCGAGGGAAAAGCGGTTAAAAGAAGTTGAAGAGGTATTGCGTAAACGTGATGAGGCTACCAATTCATTAAAAGAAAAATTACAACAGGCTTTATTAGGCTTTACGAAAAGTGGCTTAACTGTAGAAATTAAAAATGGTAAGGTATACGTTTCCTTAACAGATAAACTTTTATTTCCTTCGGGAAGTATCATCATTGATGAAAAAGGTAAGCAAGCTTTAACCCAGCTGGCTAATGTGTTAAAGCAACAACCAGAAATCAATATCGCAGTGGAAGGTCATACGGATAATCAAAAAATTAATAACCTGGGGCAAATTAAAGATAACTGGGATTTGAGTGTATTAAGAGCAACATCTGTTGTGCGCTATTTAACTGAAAATGAGAAGGTAGAAAGTGTAAGGATGACAGCTACAGGAAAGGGTGAATTTCAGCCATTAGGCGCTAATACCACTGCTGAAAGTAGAAGCAAAAACAGAAGAATAGAAATTGTACTGTCGCCGAAGCTGGATGAACTTTACAACCTCATCAAATAAAAGGATTGGGTGCTGTATTGGTAAGTATTAATTTATTTCAGTTATATCAGGATTTGTCACGTTGAGCTTGTCGAAACACTGTTAATGAGATTTTTTACGAGTTCTTCAACAGACCCATGATAACATTTCGGATTTATGATACTGGCTCTTTTATTTTCGATATGATTTTAATACTTTAAATGTTTGCTCAAAGTCTCCTCCATTTAAATTGGTATAATCAGGCATGGAGATTTTATGGTGGGATAAAAAGTTTAACAGTTCCTTAATGATATTTGATACTTCTTCGGGTACATCAGTATGTTTAAGTGAATCTATTTTTAATAGGTATAGCGCTACCTCCAGCATTTTAAAATCTTCTCTTTCTGCAATTTCTAAACCTTTACTGCTTTCAATAATGGACTGTTCATAATGGTGAATGCAATTGTAAAAACTGGCTTTGAAGATAAAAAAACCAACTGAAATGAACGGTGTATAATAAGTGTAATCACATTTGATTATTTTATCAAGAAAATCAACAATTCTTTGTGCCTTTTTATAATAATTTAGTTTAAGATAGGTATGACCTAAATGAATTAATAAAAATGGTGAGAATACAGAGTTTCTGATATAAAAAATGTTTGGGTATTTGTTTAGGATTGCCATAATAAACCGATGGCATTCTGCATAATTTTTTTGTGCAAACAGAGTAAGCAATACCAGGCGATAGCAAAGTATTTCAGCACTGGTAAGTGCTTCATTGCGTAATGGTGGGCTTTGGTCTATGAAATGGCAAAGCTTAATGATTTTATCTTCGAGCGAGCGGCCTTCATTTGGCTTATTGATTAAATTATTATAAAAATATAAGATTAAATCATACGGATTGATGGGGAAAAGTTCATTTAGCCTCTTATAATTCCGCTTTAATAATTGCATGGTATTTACCAAAGAAGCCTTATCAATATCGATCAGCAGGATGTTACATTCAATGATGTGCAGCATGATTTGTATATCCTGATTTAATACATTATCAGAAATATTCTTAATCGTTTCCTTATACAATTTGCTCATGGTTCTGCCAGAAGCCATCAGATCAATAAAATCCTGCCCGATGCTTTGTTTATTAAACATCGAATTGGGTTTATTCAGCTCATATTTTGCAACACTACAAATGAAATCAAAAGCTTTGTTCTTTTCTTCATTGGTAAATGGGAGCATTAATATGTTTTTAAGCTCGGCTATCTCATTTCTGTTCACACAAAACCTTACAGACCAGTTTAGGATGTTGTTTCTTAATACTGTTTTGGGCGAGAAGTTTTGTAATATGTATTCGAAAAATGCCTTGCTAGACTTATATTTAAAAATCTCTGTGATTTGTATGAATAAAAAATATATATAAATATCATCGTTTAGAAAACGAATTATTTCTGTTGGTACAACGGTGCTAAATCGCTTTTCTTCAATTAAAATCCCGGTGTATAACAATTCTTCATATGCATCAGGGTAACTGTCAATATAGCTGAGTATATTCTCCTTTGCCACCCGTAAACCTTTGTTTCCCTGAGAAATGTGCTCAGTAATTTTTTTCAGCAAGAAGATTTTTTCAGTACTTTTTTTAGCAAGAAAGATTTTTTTCTCGAGAAAGTAATTAATTAACTCATAGCATAACAATGGATCTTCCAGTTCCAGACTTATAAACTCAGTAGAAAGTTTAAAGTAAACCTGTAGCCAGAAAGGAGTTTTAAACTGTGTAATTAATGGCTGACTGATATCGCTTATGGTAATGGGCTTTTTTTCAATATGACTTAGGGTATATAAAATTTCTTTAACACTGAGCGGTGGAACATTGCTCATCGTTTCCTCATCATAGAATACGCCTGTATACCAGGATTTTGTTAAAAAAGCAGATCCTGTTAAAGCCGGTTGAAGATTTATCCAGGTATGGGTTCTAACACTAATTACCGTTTTAAAAAAGTTGTTTTCCTCAATACTATATAGAAAATCTATAAATAATTTAAATCTAATATTGCTTGACAGGTAATCATCTATGCCATCAATAATAATAATGAACCGCCCTTCTTTTTGATTTGGATTATTTTTAAAATGAATGATCATATCACTCACACTGGGAAAATTAAATTCCTTAAAAAACCATTCATTTAATGATAATCCAGCCTGAATAGTCGACATGATCACTTCTGAATTGATCAGTAAAACAATATCATTTTTATAGGGAGCTTGTTCTGAATTAAAAAAATGCTCTACCAAATGAGCCATTAGTATGGATTTGCCATGCCCTGGTTGCGCACTCACCGTAGCAAACTGATAATTATTTTTTAAAAAGTAATCGAAATCGGGATAATAAAAACTTCGCTTTGAAGTAGACTCAAATGGTACACCTGAATTGTTTTTTTTGATTACCAGAGAGGTATCTGTAATCGCCCTTGCCTTTAGTTTTAAGGTTTGCCATAAGCTTTGGGTAACAGATACATGATCCTTTTTGTCTCTCATGAAAGCATCCCAATCGGAATAGCCAACATATTGAGACAAGCTGTTCAATGTAAACAAAGAAAATTTATGCAACGTATTTGCAAAACCAAAAAAACGCTTGATAGTGGTTTCACTAACATAGTTTTTGGTTTCCTGGAATACGTACTCAGAAATTACCTTACAATGAGCCGGATCAATATTTCGTAATCCAGATTTTGTAAGTACAAACTTCCTGAGTTCAATAAGGAGTTCATTTGAGTTCATTAATTATAGAGATGATGACTACGCTAATGTCATTAAATTTTAACAATAGCAGAAATGATTTGAGTAACAAATGCGAGTATGAATGAAATGAATGGAATAGGAAAGCCAAACAATGAATAGTAATGGATAAGACAGGTTATTGTCCGGAATGTAGATTTGTTGCCAAAGTACTACGGAATTTAATTGTACAATGTCACCCTAAATAACGCCTGGAATGATGAAAACCTCTACTACAATATCCTTAACTGGGATAATCCGCAATTTGTTAAAATTTGTGGTCATCGTTTTAATAACGCTCTTGTATTCCAAATCGTATGCACAAACAAAAATTTATGCAAATTCGGTAACGGCCTCAGGCAATGCCACCAGTCTTACAGGTTGTGGCCCATTGGGTTTAGGTGCATGTTCTGTTACTACGGTAGATAATGCTATAAACGCGATCACTAATGATGAGAATACCTTTGCAACAGTAAAATCATCTGGTGGTATTGCTTTAAATATTTTAGCTTACAACGGTGAACTCGAATTAAAGTTTCCATCTAACATTCCTGCAAATACGACCACTTATATCAGGATAGATTCCGATCCTGATTTATTAAACGCACTTTTAGGCGGTAATTTGGGCGGTTTGCTGGCTAACGTTTTGGGGAACGTAGTTTTAGGAAATCATAGTTTCTACATTGCAGCTAAAAATGCTGCAGGTAGCATTATTACGGATGGAGCCAGTAGCGGACAGTTTACCAATAATAACCTACGTTTGGTAAAAGATGGTTTAGGAAGGTTTTATGTAGCGATTACGCCGAACCAGATTTATGACCGGGTGCTCATCCGGGATATTACCAATGCTGCTTTACTGGGCGTAAATAACAATACTAAAGTTTACTATGCCTTCTATACTTCAGGAACGGATCCTTGTGCACAAGCCTTTGCTACCAGTTTTGAAGGAACAGGTATTACCCTGGACGCTTTGCGTTTGGGAAATTCAGGTGTGATCAATAGTGAACGGGCAATAGACACAGATCAAAATAACTTTTCACAAATTAGCCTTGGAGTTGCCGCTGTTGCTGGAACAGCCAGTCAGAATTTTTATTTTACCACACCATCCAATGCGACTGATGATTTTAATTTGAGGTTTAAAACGTCACCTGCACTTTTAACACTAGGTCTCTTAAATAATATCAGGGTTACAGCTTACAATGGAATTGATGAAGTTTTCACCCAAACACTAGATCCTGCGTTACTAAATTTGGAGTTGCTTACGCTACTTAATAACGGATCAATTGTTTCCGTCCCATTCTCACCCGGGAGATCTTTCGATCGGGTAAAAGTTACGCTATCATCACTTGTAAATGCAAATTTAACACAAACGATTGATGTTTACGGATTAACACGATCTGCCGGAAGACCTACCTTTACCGCTCCGGCAAGTAATGCGGTAGCTGCCTGTTACAATGCTCCGGTAGTTTTAACGGCTACCACCGCCAATACAAATGAATTAATTTGGTATGATGCTTTGCAAGGGGGTACTTCTTTAGCCACAGTTGCTTATAATGGTGGATTTACCACACCAGCTTTAACGGCCAATAAAATTTATTATGTAGCAGCAAGACGTTTAAATTGTACCACTGAATCGGTACGGGTTCCTGTAGTCATTACTGTAAACCCACAAATTACATTTGCAGGGGCTACCTTAGTAAATGCGACCAGTCAGTTCGCTTACAACCAGCAAATTACCCCAGCAACTGGCGGTACGACAGGTTTTAACTACACTTTAGCCTCAGGCAGTACTTTACCAACCGGATTATCACTTTCTGCCAATGGAACGATCAGTGGTACGCCAACAGTACCTAACTTATATAACTTTTCTATCGTTGCAACAGATTTAAAAGGTTGTACCGTTACCGCTGCATACACAGTTACTGTTACCGCTGCCCTAACATTACAGTCAGGAAACTTGCCCGAAGGCATCACAGGTACTACTTATCCAACGCAAATTATTCCTGCGGCTGCAGGCGGAACCGGGCCTTACACCTATACTGTTGCAAATCCCCTTCCGTCTGGTTTAACATTTAATCCGGCAACAAGAGCAATCACAGGTACACCTACAACACCAGGCAGTTATACCATTCCGGTTACAGTAGCGGATGCCAATGGAAATACCATCACTGCAAATTACAGCATTAAAATTACCGATCCATTTGTATTGCCTCCTGCAACGCTTGCCATGGGAACCAAAGGAATGGTATATACGCCACAGTTTATTCCATCCGCAACAGGCGGAACAACACCTTATACCTATGTGGCTACAGGTTTGCCTGCAGGTTTAGCTTTTAATCCGGTTACCCGGGCAATTACTGGTACACCAACTGTTGATGGTTCTTTTACAGTAGCTGTTACGGCCACTGATGCAGATGGAAAAACAGCTGCCACAAATTATGCACTTACTGTAATTAATCCCCTGGTGTTGCCATCTGCTGCACTTCCTGATGGTACGGAAAATGTATTTTATGCCACACAAACACTTCCACAAGCAACTGGAGGTGTAGGGCCATATACTTATGTAGCTGCTAATCTTCCAGCTGGATTAAGCTATAATCCAATAAACAGACAATTAACCGGGACGCCTACTCAGGCAGGTAATTATTCTATATCGATAACCGCAACCGACAGCGAAGGCAGAATAGCAACTAATACTTATCCAATTAAAGTAATTGGTACACTTAGCTTACCATCATCTACTTTACCAAATGGAATTGTTGGAACCGGGTACCCAGCTCAAACTATACCCGCTGTAAATGGCGGAACTGCACCATATACTTATGCAGCGGTAAACCTGCCTCCAGGTTTAACCTTTGATCCATCAACAAGAGTTATCACCGGGACACCATCTGTAGGGGGTACTTTTAATGTTCAGGTTACGGCAACAGATGCCAACAACAATAAAGCCACCACATCTTATAGCATAACAGTAGATGTAAATGCTCCGGTGGTGGCGTCTGCAACAGTTTGCTCCGGTTCGGTTGCTTCCTTAACCGTTAGTAATGTATTGCCAAATGTTTCTTACAGGTTATATGGGCCAGCAGGAAACTCCGTTTTACAAACCAGTTCATCAGGTACCTTTGCCACTCCGGCAGTTACTTCTCAAACTACTTTTTTTGTGGAAGCATTTTCGGGTACCGCGGTGAGTTCCAGAACTTCTGTTACGGTTTCTGTTAATCCACCAGCTACTTTAGCTACGGTAACTACCAGCAACCAGGTCATTAATGCTGGTCAAACTACCACTTTAACCGCTACTGCTGATTCTGGCAATACAATTGCCTGGTATGATGCGGCCACTGGTGGAAATCAGGTTGGCGTAGGTACTTCATTTACAACACCAACTTTACAAACCAGCACAACCTATTATGTGCAAACCACAAGTGCCACAGGTTGTATCAATGCTACGCGTGTTCCTGTTTTAGTTATCGTTATCACAGGTGGAGGAAATACGGCATGTAATGCGGCTAGCAGTCAGAATACAGGCATAAATGGCACTTGTTTATTATGTTCAGTTAATGGTGCAGGCAACTCTACTGATGCCGATGTTAATAATTTTACCAGAATTTCACTGGCTGTTGGCGTGGGTGCCACAGGCTATCAACAATTGATTTTCCCTGCCGCTGGTGCTGCAACGGATAGTATCCGTTTAGACCTGGGCTTGCCTGGAGGTCTTGCAGATGTTAGCCTTCTAAATAATATTACGGTAAGTGTATTAAACGGAGCCAACGTTGTCAGAACTGTTCAAATTAATGGAAACTTATTAAATCTCACACTATTAGGTGGAAACAGATTTGCTGCTACCGTATTAGCAGGCGGTGTTTATGATCGTGTTCAGGTGAGCTTTGGTGCATTGGTATCAGCATTAAGTAGCTTAGATATTTATGGCACAACGGTTATCTATCCACATCCAACCATCACATCCGGTGCACAGTCAATTTGCGCTGGTGGCACGGCTACTTTAACGGCAACAGCAAATGGAGGTACAACTTTAACCTGGTTTAATGCCCCAACTGGAGGAACACAATTAGGTGCAGGTGAAACCTTCACCACTCCGGCAATTACTGCTACCACTACTTATTACATTCAGATCAATAAGGCAAATTGTGCGAATACTACACGTATTCCTGTTGTGGTTACGGTAAATCCGGCTATTGTTTTTAATGGAACGACACTTACTAATGCAACGATTGCATCGCCATACAGCAAACCACTTCCGGTAGCAACAGGCGGAACACCTGGGTTTACTTATGCGCTGGCATCAGGAAGTACGCTTCCAGCCGGATTAACTTTATCCTCAACAGGTTTAATCAGCGGAACACCAACAGCAACAGGTGCACCTACGTTCTCCGTAGTGGTTACAGATACTAAAAATTGTAGTGTAACGGCAACATTCAACTTAACTGTAACGCCAGCCTTATCATTGGCTGCAGGGACATTGCCAGATGGTGTTACCGGAGCAGTTTATGTTCCTCAAACCCTTCCAGCCGCAGCAGGAGGAACTGGTCCTTATACTTATACAGCGAACAGTCTTCCTCCGGGATTAATTTTTGATCCGACAACAAGAGAAATTTCTGGTACTCCAACACAAATTGGCAACTATACTATTCCAGTAACAGTAACTGATGCAAATGGAATTACCTTTACCGCTAATTATACACTTAAGGTTAATGATCCATTAGTTTTGCCACCTGCTACTTTAGCCAGTGGAACCAAAGGATCTGTTTATCCTGCTCAAAGTATTCCGTCGGCAACAGGTGGAACAACTCCATATACCTATTCGGCCACAGGCCTTCCTTTGGGTTTAACTTTTAACAGCACTACCAGAGAAATTACAGGTACGCCCGGTGAGTCTGGGACCTTCAGTATTCCGGTTACCGTAACTGATGCTACTGGTAAAACAGCAACGACCAATTACAGCATTTCAATTATTGATCCGTTGGTATTGCCACCGGTTAGCCTGGCTGATGGCAATGAAAACGTGGCTTATCCTGTTCAGAATATTCCGGCTGCTCTTGGTGGAGTAGGGCCATACAGTTATGTTGCCACCAATCTTCCTGCGGGCTTATCATTTGATCCGGTAACCAGAAACATCACAGGTACGCCAACACAGGCCGGTAATTATGTTGTTTCGGTAACTGTTACGGATAGCCAGAATAGAACAGCATCAAATAATTATAACCTTACGGTAATTGGTGCTTTAAATTTACCAAGCGCAACCTTGCCAAATGGCGTGGTTGGAGATAGCTATCCGGCGGTAGCACTTCCTGCGGTAACAGGTGGCACAGGGCCATATACTTATCTGGCTACAAATCTTCCGGCAGGATTATCCTTTAATACCACTACGAGAGAAATAACGGGTACGCCAACTGTAGGTGGAACGTTTACCGTTTCCTTAACAGCTACCGATGCAAATGGCAATAAGGCGACCACAGGTTATAGCCTAACAGTAACCGTAAGGGCACCAATTGTGGCTGCGGCTACCGTTTGTGCAGGTTCATCAGTCACATTAACCGTTAGTAATATCCAATCAGGCGTTACTTATAACTGGTATGCATCTACTGGAAATACACCGTTAGCTGCCAATAATACTGGTGTGTTTGTTACACCGGCGGTTACTGCTGAAACCGTATTCTATGTGGAAGCGGTATCTGGTACAGCAGTAAGCACCAGAACGGCGGTAACAGTTTCTGTTAATCCATCTGCAACACTGGCTACGGTAACTACGAACAGTCAGGTCATTAATGCCGAACAGTCTACTATCTTATTGGCAACTGTTGATGCAGGAAATACCATTGCCTGGTTTGATGCGCCAACAGGTGGTACACAGGTAGGTACCGGAACTTCTTTCGTTACACCTGTTCTTAATGCCAGCACTACCTATTATGTTGAAACCACCAATCAGGCCGGCTGCGTGAGTGCAAGTCGTGTTCCGGTAACGGTTACTGTAATTCCGGGCGGAACAGGGACTGCCTGTAATGCAGCAAATACTCAAAACAGCGGTATCACTGGTTTATGTCTGTTATGCGGAATAACTGGTGCGGGTAATTCAACAGATAACGATGCGACAAATTTCACCCGGATTACTTTAGGTGCCGGTGTGGCTTCAACAGGGTATCAGCAATTAATTTTCCCAACAGCTGGTTCTGCTACAGATAGCGTCCGATTAGATCTGGCTTTGCCGGGTGGATTGTTGGATCTTCAGTTGCTGAACAATGTAACTGTTAATATCCTGAATGGAACAACAGTAGTTAGAACGGTTCAACTGGGTTCTTCTTTATTAAATCTTCAGTTACTGAGCGGAAGCCGTTTTGCTGCAACCTTAGCTGCTGGTGGTACTTTTGATCGGGTTGAAGTTAGAATTGGTGCCTTGGTTTCTGCCGTAACCAGCTTAGATATTTACGGGGCAACAATGGTGTATCCTAATCCAACTGTTACCGCTGGTGCGCAAACCATTTGTGCTGGTAGTACTGCTACACTTGCAGCTACCGCAAGTGCTGGTACCACTTTAGCCTGGTATAATGCGCCAACAGGAGGTACCCAACTGGCAACTGGTGGAACTTTTACCACGCCGGCCTTAACCGCAACTACCACTTATTACATACAGGTATCTAAAGGTAATTGCCCTAACACTTTACGCATTCCGGTAACGATAACTGTAACACCTGCGCTGGCTACGCCAATAGTGTCAACAGTAGCTACTTATTGTGCTGGTAATGCTGCCACACTATCTGTTACCAATCCGCTTGCTGGTATTACTTATAACTGGTATGATGCTCCAACCGGAGGAAACTTATTGTTTACCGGGGCAGTGGTGACCACACCAGTATTAAACGCTAATGCTATTTATTATGTAGAAGCTGCTCAGGGAAGTTGCACAAGTGCCACCCGGGCAACTGTAGCTGTAACTGTAAATCCACGTCCGGCCTTGCCTGTCGTTACTGCAAGCGCATCAACCGTTGCACCTGGTCAAACCGTTATTTTAACGGCAACTTCTACCGATCCTTCGGTTACCTTTAATTGGTACAATTCGGCAAATGCAACTACACCAATTTACACGGGTGCTACTTATGTAACGCCACCATTAACCACCACAACCAGTTATTTTGTAGAAACCGTATCGGCTAACGGATGTACCTCAGCCAGCAGGATTCAGGTAACCATTAATGTAGATGGGAACAATACTCCGAATGTTGTTCCTTGTGAGGCAGCTGTTGCACAAACCAATGGCGTTACCGGAGTAGCATTGCTGGCAGGCGTATTTAATCCCGCATTGGCGATTGATAATGATACACAAACAGCTTCTTCGTTGGTGCTACCAGTAGGAGCATTAGGTGCTTCGGTTTACCAGAGAGCAAGCTTTGGTACTGTTTCAAATGCAGGCGATACGGTTCGGGTACTGGTTTCTTCACCAGGAAGGCTGCTTTCACTTAGCTTATTGGGTAATGCACAAATCACCAGTTACCTTGGAACCAACAGTAATGGTGATTCAAGATTTTTAAATAACAACCTTTTAAATGTTCAATTATTAAATGGCGATACACAAGCGCTTGTTACATTCGTACCTGCAACAAGCTTTGATGCTGTTGAAGTACGTTTAAATGGTGGCGCTTTGGGTGTGCTTACCTCAATTAACTTTAATTATGCCCAACGCATTTTGGTGGCACCAGCGGTGGTTTCATCAAATGTAACTGCATGTGTGGGTCAAACCACGCAGCTGGTGGTTAACAATCCATCGTCAAGCTTAACTTACAGGTGGTATGATGCTGCGGGAACTTATTTAACAGGTAACGACGGGATTATTTTTACCACTCCGGTTTTAACCGGCGATACCCGTTTTTTTGTAGCTGCGGTATCAGCATCAGGCTGTGTAAGCGCTAAAACAGTGGTCAACGTAATCACTAATCCAGCGCCGGTTACGCCAGAATTATTAAATCCGGATGTGAATACCTGTATCAATACTGGTGTGGTATTGCAAGTCAAAAATCCTGTTGCAGGCACTATTTATAAATGGTATGATGCCGCAAATATATACCAGGCAGGATTAGACGGTGCAACATTTACCATTGCTAATGTAACCAGTAACACCACTTATACTGTAGAAGCTGTTAATAGTTGTGGTGCGGCATCTGCAAGAGCAACTGCAACCATTGCCATTGGTAATATAGATATTCCGGTAATTACTCCATCTGCCGTTACCATTTCTCAAGGTGCTGTGGCCGCATTAAGAGCAACATCAAGTACTGCAGGTGCCACCATTAATTGGTATACTACAGCAAACGGAACCACTCCAATTTTTACAGGAGAAAATTATGTAACAGATCCATTATCAACCACTACAACCTTCTATGTAGAGGCTACTATCCCTGGCGGATGTACTGCCATTGCGAGAGCAGAAGTTGTGGTGACTGTAATTCCTAATGGTACTCCGGTACCAACACCTTGCGGGGCAGCAACTACTCAAACCAATGGTGTAGCTGGTGGAATTACCATTGGTGCAGGTGTCATTAATCCAATTCAGGCAATTGATGGTGATGTTAATACGGGATCAAGTCTGGTGATTCCGGTTGGCTTATTGGGTTCGTCTGTATTTCAGCAATTGGGTTTTCCTACATTATCAAATGTTGGCGATACGTTAAGGGTAAAAATTACCACTCCAGGCCAATTAATTTCTGTTGGATTACTATCAAACTTAACCTTAACAACGTATCAGGGCAATGCTTCAAATAACGATGGCGTAGCCATCTCTAATCCATTAATTAGTCTGAATTTACTGAACGGAGGAAATTCTGCCATACTTACTTTCGTGCCAGCTAGTCGATTTGACGGTGTAGAATTGAGATTAGGTTCTGGCTTACTCGGTGCGTTAAATTCTGTGAATTTTGATTATGCACAAAGAAGTATTCTGGCACCAACGGTAACTTCCACCACGGGTAGTGCCTGTCAGGGCGCTTCAGCTACGTTGAGTGTACAAAATCCTCAGCCAGGAATTATTTATAAATGGTATTTGGGTGGCGTATATCAAACCGGTAAGGATGGAGCAACATTTATAACTGATCCGGTATTGGCGGCAGGTACCCACGAATATGCCGTAAGTGCCAATGCCAATGGTTGCGAAAGCATTAAAGTAAAAGTTACGGTAACCATTTTGGCTCCTCCAGCGCCACCGGTACTTTCTTCAACCAATCCGGCAAGTACTTGTATCAATTCATCAGCTACGCTAACCGTTATTCCTGTAGCGGGCAATACTTATAACTGGTATGATGCCCCTGTAAATGGCAATATGTTGGTTACCAATAACAGTAGTTTTGTAACGTCTGCCAGTTTACCTGCCGGAACTTATGATTACTATGTAGAAGCTGTAAATGCAAATGGCTGTAGCAATCCAACCAGAACAAAAGCATCTATTACAGTGCTTCCAGCTGCATTAGCATCTGATATCACGGTTACAGGAAATACGGCATTATGTGTTTCAGCAACCACTACAATAACTGCTTCGAGCACAAGCGTTACTAACCCGGTGTTTACCTGGTATAGTGATGCCGGTTTAACCCAGGTAGTGAGTAATTCTGCTGCATTTACTACACCAACCATTACTGGTACAACTAAATATTATGTAACCGTTAGGGGCGATAACAAATGTGCCAATACACCGGGAAATGCACAGGAAGTAACGATTACCACTAATCCGGTAGCATCACCATCCGATCTGAATCTGGCAGGACCAACATCTATTTGTGGAGGTTCAACTGTAACCTTATCAGCCAGTAGCACAACTGTTATTAATCCGGTATTTACCTGGTATAGCGATGCCGCTTTAACCATTCCGGTAAACACAACGGCTCAATTTACAACGCCTGTATTAACCACTACCACTACCTTTTATGTAACAGTTAAGGGTGATAACAGGTGTGAGAACACTGCAGCATTGGCTCGGGCAATAACCATAACGGTAAATCCTTTTGCCACTGCCGCAGATATTAACCTGAATGGAATCACTTCGATTTGTCAGGGGGCTACCACCCAGCTATCGGCATCAAGCACTACCGTAACTAACCCGGTTTACACCTGGTACAGTGATGCCGCCTTAACTTCAGTAGCTTATGTTGGTGCATCATTTACTACACCAGTATTAACCAATACAACAAGTTATTATGTAACGGTAAAAGGTGATAATAAATGTGAGAATCTGGCAAATGCGGTTGCTGTAGTTACAGTAACTGTAAAACCATATGCCACAGCAGCAGATATTGCGGTGGCAAACACTCAAATCTGTGCTGGTTCTACAACGATGTTAATGGCATCGAGCTTAACCGTAACTCAACCTGTATTTACCTGGTACAATGATGCATCCTTAACCAGTGTGGCATTTGTAGGACCAACATTTACGGTGAATGGGTTAACCACAACGACAACGTATTACTTAACTGTTAAAGGGGCAAATAAATGTGAAAACACGGCAGCTGATGCGAAGGCCGTTGTGGTAACGGTTAATCCGCTGGCTACTACAACCGATGTGATTGTGAATGGTAATACCAATACCTGTTCAGGCGTAGGTGCAACTTTAACCGCAAGCTCTCCAACGGTAACCAACCCGGTATTTACCTGGTATAGTGATGCAGCCTTAACCAACATCAATTTTATTGGCAGTGTTTTCACCACACCTGTTTTAAATGCAACAACCACTTATTATGTAACTGTTCGAGGTGATAATAAATGTGAGAATGCTGCAAATACGGGTAAACCGGTAACCATCACCATTACGCCAGTTGCAGGTGCTGCAGATGTGACTGCAAATGATGCAACTATTTGCCAGGGTACATCAGCAGTTCTCGTGGCCAATACAACAACAGTTACCAACCCAACATATACCTGGTATACTGATGCAGCCCTAACTTCTGTTGCTTTTGTAGGTGCAACATTCAATACACCTGCATTAAATGTAACCACTAGATATTACCTAACGGTTAAAGGAGATAACAGATGTGAAAGTTCAGCAGCTACAGCGAGGGTAATTGTTGTAAATGTTAATGATGCAGCAACTGCGGCAGATATTACGCTATCTGCTCCAGCAGTAATATGTGGTTCAGGAAACGCAACCATCAACGCCAGTTCAACTACGGTAACCAATCCGGTATTTACCTGGTATAATGATGCTTCGCTGACCAGTGTTGCCTTTGTTGGTCCGATTTTTAATACCCCATTGCTCACAGCAAGCACCACTTATTATGTGACGGTAAAAGGCACTAACAAATGTGAAAATTCGGCTGCAAATGCTAAACCAGTTACAGTAACCATCAATCCACGGGCGGTACAAGCAGATATTACCGTGAATGGATCAAAATCAATATGCGGAAACGTAGCAACTGTGTTAACCGCAGGTAGTACTACGGTAACCAATCCGGTGTTTACCTGGTATAGTGATGCCGCTTTAACATCAGTAGTGTTTACAGGTAGTGTGTTTACTACTCCGGTATTAACCACCAATACTACTTACTATGTAACGGTTAGGGGCGATAATAAATGTGAAAATGCATCAGGAAGTGCATTAGCAGTAGCGCTTACCGTTACGCCAATTGCAGGTGCTGCAGATGTTTCAGCAAGTGATGCGACCATTTGTGCGGGATCGGGTGCTACACTCATTGCAACAACCACAACAGTAACTAATCCGGTATTTACCTGGTACACTGATGCAGCCCTAACCTCTGTAGCCTTTGTTGGTGCAACATTTAATACACCATCATTAAACGCAACCACTAGATATTACCTGACGGTTAAAGGAGACAACAGATGCGAGAGTTCTGCATCTACAGCCAGGGTAATCACTGTAAATGTAAATGAAGCGGCAACAGCAGCAGGTATTGCGTTATCTGCACCAACAGTAATATGTGGTTCAGGAACTGCAACTATCAATGCCAGTTCTACTACGGTTACCAATCCGGTATTTACCTGGTATAATGATGCTTCATTAACCAGTGTTGCCTTTGTTGGTCCAATCTTTAATACACCAGCATTAACGGCTAACACTACTTATTATGTAACGGTTAAAGGCACCAACAAATGTGAAAATTCGGCTGCTAATGCCAAAGCCATTACCGTTACCGTAAACCCAAGAGCGGTGCAGGCTGATGTTACCGTAAGTGGAAACAGATCTGTTTGCGGAAATGTTGCTGCAGTATTAACAGCAAGTACGAATACTGTAACCAACCCAGTATTTACCTGGTACAGTGATGTTGCATTAACCTCACCAGTATTTGTTGGCAGCGTGTTTACTACTCCAGTTTTAACAGCCAATACCACCTATTATGTAAGTGTTAAAGGCGATAATAAATGCGAAAATGCTTCGGGTAATGGTTTAGCAATAGCCGTTATGGTAAACAGTGCACCAAATAATCCGGTAGTTGCCAATACCGGAACAAGCATTTGTTCTGGAGAAGCTACACAATTGGTCATCAGCAATGCACAAACTGGCGTTACATACGAATGGTACAGTGCTGCCGTAGGTGGAAACTTATTATTCACGGGCTCAACCTACAATACCCCAGCCTTAACCGCTACTACCGATTATTATGTGGCAGCAGTAAATGCCGGAGGCTGTAATAACAATGGTGGTAGAGTGAAAGTTACGGTTACTGTAAATCAAAAACCTGCAGTTCCGGTTGTTAATGCTACCAATGTAAATGTGTGTATAGGAAATGCAGCCATCCTAACGGTAACTAATCCACAAGCAGGTGCAGTTTATAACTGGTATACTTCGGCAACTGGTGGCACCCTTGCAGGAACAGGTATTTCATTTACCACACCAACCATCACAACCAATGTAACCTATTACGTTGAAGGAGCAAATGGATCTTGTACTTCAGCATCAAGAACTCCGGTAAATGTAGTGGCCTTACCTGTGCCAGCCGCGCCAGCATCAGCAACGCCAGCTAATGGAATAATCTGCGCAGGCAGCAATACCATATTAACTGTAAATAATCCGGTACCGGGAATCATTTACAGATGGTACAATGTAAGTGCTAATGGAAATGTGTTAGGTGAAGGGGTTACGTTTACTACGCCAAACATCACCGCAACAACCATCTTTTATGTAGAAAGTATTGCCGTTGGTGGTTGTGCAAGTGCAACGAGGACACCAGTTATGGTAACGGTTCTCCCTGTGTTGGCTACGCCTTCGGTTGTGGTACAATCCACCACTCCTAATAGTGTAACATTTGCATGGGTAGCCATAAATGGTGCATTAGGTTATGAGATTTCTACTGATAACGGATTAACCTGGCAAGCCACGGCAGGAACGAGTTACCTGGCTGCGGGTTTAAAACCAGATCAAAGTGTTACCATTATTGTAAGGGCTAAAGGTCAGTTGGCTTGCCAAACCAGTGCCAATTCAAGTCCGGTAACTGGGAAAGCTACCAATCCACTCGGCAATCAGATTTATATTCCGAATGCATTTACTCCAAATAATGATGGTAAGAATGATACCTTCCTGATTTATGGAACAACCATCGCATCAGCCAGAATGACCGTATTTACCCAGTGGGGTCAATTAATATTCCAGTCTGATAATATGGCTAATGGCTGGGATGGAACATTTAAAGGTATTAATCAGCCAGTGGGCGTATACGTATACATGGTAGAGGTTGATTTTGCAGATGGTACCAGCACCATGAAAAAAGGAACAATAACCTTAATTAGATAGTGATGAGCAGGATAAATTATAAACAGATAAAATTTAATACCATGAAAATACCATCGTCTTTAAAATCATTGGTGGCAATGCTCAGCTTGCTACTCTGTACATCAGGGTTATTTGCACAAACTGATCCGCATTTTTCTCAATATTATGCCTATCCGCTTTGGTTAAATCCTGCGCTAACAGGTGTTATTGATGGTGATTATCGGGCATCAGTCAATTTTAAACAGCAATGGGGTGCTTTAAACAGTTCCTTTTTAACTGGAGGAGCATCCTTTGACCTGGCACCGAAGAAAAACTTTGCATTTGGGGGCACCATCCTCAATCAGCGGGCAGGTGAACTTGATTTTAATTATCTCACCGCTTTGGTATCGGGTTCATATCGTTTAAGATTTGGTCGTGAAGGTTTGCAAACCATAAATTTTGGTTTGCAGGCAGGTATCATTAACAGGAGTTTTGATTATTCGCAAGCTAGGTTTGGCAACCAGTTTAACCCAATTACTGGTTATGATGGTGGTTTAATTAGTGGTGAAACTTTCCAGTCGCAATCTACATTGGTACCCGATGTTAACTTTGGGGTGATGTATTTTGATGGTAATCCAAACCAGAATGTAAATGTTTTTATTGGGGCAAGTGCTGCACATTTAACCCGGCCAATAGACCGGTTTACCGGAACTGAATCCAGAATTCCGATTCGGTTAACAGGGCACGGAGGAGCCAGAGTTAAGGCTTCAGATTTTTTAGATCTTGTTCCAAATGCATTGGTCATGTATCAGGGAAATACCAGTGAAGTTTCTGTTGGAGCCTATGCCCAGCTTAATGTGAGTCAATCTTCAAATATTTTATTCGGCGGTAATTACCGTGTTAAGGATGCTGCAATTGCATTTGTGGGTTTACAACTCAATAATATGGTATTTGGGTTAAGTTATGATGTGAATACTTCCACCTTTAACCGTGCATCCAACAGTAATGGAGGTATAGAACTCTCCATTTCTTTAATCGGTCGCAATGGAATTATTGGTCCGAATTTCTTTTGTCCACGCTTATAACTGATCATCAGATGAGAAAGATATTATTGTTTTTATTATTGGCAGTTGGAGGTTTAGCTCAAGCGCAGTATGTAGTAAATTACAAAAAAGTGGCTGATACCTACTTTGAAAACAGGGATTATTACGCTGCATCTACCTTTTATAAAAAGGCATTGAGAATTACGGGTGACAGTACTCAGGCCATTCTGCCTTATGGTAAAGAGCGTAAGGGCACCTCAGAAGAAAAGGTGATTGAAGATTATGAAGGGTCAATTTATAACCTGGCAGAATCAAGCCGCATGTACCGCGAATTTGCCGAGGCTGAAAAATATTACGCCATTGCTATTACTTTTACTAATACAAGGTATAGAAAAGCACTTTTTTATTATGCAGAAAGCTTAAGAGCAAATAAAAAATTCAATCAGGCAATTGAAGCGTTTGAGTCATTTATGAGCAAAAACCCTAATGATATTTTGGTTAAAGATGCCCGTAAAGAAATCTCTTCCTGCAAATTTGCAATAGAAGAAATGCGTTTCCCGAGGATGGTTCAGGTGAAAAAGATGCCCACAAATGTAAATGGATTAGGTTCTAATTATGCGCCGGTAAATATGAACCAAAATTTTTATTTTACCTCATCAAGGCCTCTCAACATCGCTGGCAAACGAGATGTGGTAAAAACAGAAACAGGTGAGGTACAGGTTTCAACCAAGGCCAATCCATTTTTAAATACACTTTACACGGCTAAAAATGAACTCACGGCAAATGAAATTTCGGTCAAAATGATGAACCTGAATTTACCAAAGAATATGGAAGTAGCTGCCGCAAGTTTCTCGCCTGATGGCAATACGGTATATTTTACCGGATGGAAAGAAAAATCGCAATACTCCATCTACACTTCAAAAAAAAATGACGATAAATGGTCAGAACCTCAGCCGGTAGGGCTTGAAGTTAATAGTAAGGATTTTAATTCCTTGCAGCCATTTGTAACCAGAGATGGTAAATTTCTGATCTTCGCATCAGATCGTACTGGCGGTTATGGTAAACTGGATCTGTGGTATTGTGCCATTCGCAGCGATGGATCGCTCGGACAACCTGTTAACCTGGGGCCAACAATTAATACTGAAGATGACGAACGTGCACCTTATTATAATCCGGTAACCAAAAAATTAATGTTTAGCACGGATGGTAGAATAGGTTTAGGTGGCTTAGATTTTTTTGAATCGGATGGCGATCTCATTTCCTGGTCAGAACCTAAAAATCTGGGTTATCCGTTCAATTCATCAAAAGACGATTTATATTTCACCGCTATTAATGCCGCTGGCACTAGGGGGTATATCAGTTCTGACCGTGAATCTTCATGCTGCCTCGAGGTATTTGAAGTTAAAAAGGAATTCTTTTCAGTGGATGGCCTGCTTACCGATTGCAAAACAAAATTACCAATGGCAGATGCGGCAGTAGTTTTTACCAATGTAGAAGGCACGCAAAAAGTAGTAACCGGTAGCGATGGAAAATATCACTTTCAAACAGATTCCAAGCGACCTGTAAAGCTCTTATTCGCTAAAGAAAACTATTTTTCTATCACTAAAAACTACCTTTATGAGGAATTGGCAAAAGCCGATACCATGATTTATAAAGATTATTGCCTAAGTCCATTTAAATTGGGTATTCCAATTGCCCTGGATAACGTTTATTATGAATTTAACAGTGCAGAACTTACAGACCCTTCTAAAAATGTGTTGGATAATCTGATTCCCATTATGGAAGATAATCCTGAAATGGAAATTGAACTGGGTTCACATACAGATAACGTTGGTACGGATGAATACAACCTGGATTTATCCAATAAAAGGGCACAATCTTGTGTAGATTACCTGGCAAGTAAGGGAATTGCTGCAAGCAGAATGACCTCTAAAGGCTATGGAGAGTCGACGCCGATTGCACCAAACGAGATCGGCAGGGGAAAGAGAAAAAAAGACAATCCAGATGGGAGAGCTAAAAACAGAAGGACTGAATTTAAGGTAACTAAAAAATAGACGCTCATCTTTTGCCCCCGTTGACGGTCACTTTCATTGCGATGGAAGTGGCTTTTTTAATTGAATGTAGATGGCGATTTTATCATTAATCTTTGTAATTTTCGCTGTCTATACTTCTTTATGAAACTTAACCTGCATCCGACACTTATTTTTAGAACACCAATTTTTTCGTATCAATCTAATTTGAAGGATTGTTGGGAAGAATTGAAAAATGCCATTGCTATTTCATCTGGCGATTTTTATGAAACGATTAAGGATGTTGAGGTGGAAGATTTGGTTGATTTGCCACCGAGAATTCAATTTACAATATGGAAATATTTTAACAGGGCGAGATATCGCGCTACACCTTATGGTACATTTGCAAGTTTTGGCATTTTAAAAAATGCCATAAAGCAAACTGAGTCTAAGGTGCAGGTTAGTGAAGAACAAATTATACATCGCCTGATTGATTGGCCATATCGCAATCAACTTGAATTTGATTTTGAACTTACCATACAGCAAAACGGGTTCCTTTTTAGTAACAGTAGTTTTTATGCCACCCTAAACGGGATCAGGTATATTGCCTGTTCAGATGGTGTTTTTGAACTTTCTGAAATTGATCATGATGATTTTATAGTGCAAATTCTGAATGCCTGCGAGCAGCCGATCCGGCTAAAGGATTTAATCTTAAAACTTCAATTGGAGCAGGATCGTAAATCAGATTTGTTTACCCTTTTAAATGACATGCATGATCTTCAGCTGCTTTTTACAGATCAGGACCCAAACATTATCGGTGAAGATTTTTTTGAAAGAACGGGTAAAGGGATTGAAAAAAATATACCTGAATACCTGATTGCAGAACGTAAAGCATACAACGGATGTATTGATCAAAGCCTGCTAAAAGCTATTCCAAACCTACTGGATTTGCTGGGGAAAATCATACCAAAGGAAGAAAAGACTGCATTAACTACATTCATCAGGCAGTTTAAAAAGAAGTTTGAACAGCGTGAAGTTTCGCTTCTTATGGCACTTGATCCGGAGATAGGCATAGGCTATGATGAACTGGAGCAAAGTAGCGAAGGGGATGATTTTATCATTCAGTTTAACAACAAAAAAAAGGATCACAAAACCAGCACTGATTTTAAAGCTGGGTTAAAAAAGGCTTTATCATTAGAAAATTTTGAACGGGGAAAAACACTTTTCCTTAATCAACTCCATCTGGATTTAAATGAAAAACCTGTTCCCTTGCCCAATTCACTTAGTATTTTAATTCATATTGCTGATGATCTAATTCTGATTGATCAGATAGGAGGGGTAACGGCTAATGCATTGGCCGGGCGTTTTTCGATGGCTAGTGATGACATAACGGATTTTTGTAAAGAAATTTCCGGTCTGGAAGAAAGTGCTAATCCGGAAGTATTGTTTTTTGATGTAGCCTACATGGTTGAAGCCAATGTAGATAATATTAATCGCAGGAAACTGGTTTACAGCCATCAGCTATCTATTCTTAATTATGACACATCGGCAAATCCGCTTTTATTAAATGATATTCAGATTTCTGTTAGAAACGATCAGGTAGTTCTACGTTCCAAATCATTAAACAAACGCTTGATGCCACGGATGGCATCGGCGTATAACTACACCAGATCGGATCTTGCTGTATTCCGTTTGCTTTGTGATTTACAGCATCAGGGAATACAAGGTAGTTTATCACTCCCTTTAGATGGGATCTTTCCAGATTTAAATTATTACCCAAGGTTACAGTATCAGAATATGGTATTGAACACTCAAAAATGGCGGGTAGATAAGGAAACTTTTTTTCCTGCTAAAGTACAGCTCTCTGTTGATGCCTGCCGTCAGTTTCTTACTGAAACTGGAGTATCCAGATACTTTAAGACAGGTTTATCCGATCAGACTTTATGCTTTAACCTATCCAGTGATGAAGATCTAAATGCCTTAATGCAGTTTATTTATAAGCAGAAAAGCATCTATCTGGAAGAAGTAATTTTGCCAACACAAAATGCAGTGGCTGATGAAAAAGCAAAACCCTACCTCGCTCAATTTGTGGTTAGCGTTACACATCACGAATGTATTTATCATGGGGCTTCATCCATAAACGCAGATAGCACAGGCAACCTACCACAGATTTTTATGCCTGGAAAAGAATGGCTTTATTTTGAAATTTTTTGCCACCAGCAACGTGCCGATGAAATTTTGATGGGTGTAATTCATCCATTCTTGCAAGTACATGCTCAGGAAATCAAGTCGTGGTTTTTTATCAGATACAATGAAAATGGTAATCATTTAAGGTTTCGGGCCAATCTTAACCGTGCAGCGGATGGACAAAAGTTAAGTGCCTCTTTTGCTGACTATCTTTCTCCTTATTTTGTATCTGGTTTGGTGTCTGATTTCCATTCCAGAGCCTATAGGCGGGAGATAGAAAGATATGGTAGCGATTTAATTGCACAAGTAGAAATGCATTTTAGTGTTGATAGTAACTTTGTATTGTCCATGCTTCAGGTTCAAACAGATTCATTTAGTAAATACAGCTTTTGCGCTGAGATTGTATCGCAATTATTGAAACATGGGGTTTTTGAAGGCGAAGAGATCAGGCAGATAATCAAACTTGCATCAGACTCATTTAACCAGGAACATCATTTAGAAGCAGCCAATTTTAAAAAACTGAATCAGCAATATCAATCTTACAAGAGCCATACGGTGGCGCCATTAGGGGAAGATCAGCTGAAATATTTTACAGTGCTGGTGCAATCAATGGTTGCATTACTGAAAGACTTGCCGCCTAATCGAAAGACCAGATTGTTTACTGATTTAATGCACATGCATGTGAACCGTCTTTTTAATAAAAATCAACGAACACATGAAATGGTGATGTATTATTTTCTATTAAAAGATTTTCAACGAAACAAAACTATTGAGTCACATTAAGCTTAGCCAATGGGTTGATCACATTTATGCAGATTTCGGTTACATATCGGTTCAGGGGATCAGTATAATGTTTGAAAACGTAGTCTTCCTTATAAAAACTTTTTAATCGGTTGGCTACATTTTCAAGCCCTACATGATGACTCTCATGTCTGCCTCTATTGTCATTTACCATATTAATGGTGCTGATCATTAAAGTATTTAAGCTATAATCTATCCTAATAATGGCAGGCTGGGTAGAGTGCGATACATTTCCATGCTTAAAAATGTTTTCTACCAGTGTAAGCAGAATTAGGGGTGGAAACCGCAAGCCAAACAAATCTCCGTTTACCTCAAGTGATAAATTAATGGTATTGGCAGTACGCAGTTTGTGTAGATTGATTAAATGTTCTATTTGTTCTACCTCTTCACGTAGCGGTACCAGTTCAGAGGCTTCGGGTAGTTTTAAGGCATATCGCATCATTTCGGATAAATTCATAATGGCATCTGCAGCTAATGGCGCTTTTTTGCGGGTATCATTATAAATAAAGTTTAATGTGTTAAATAAGAAGTGCGGATTAATCTGGCTTCTTAGAAAGTTGTTCTGTGATTGAACCAAATCATTTTCCAGACTCTGCTTTTCAAGCTGACTGATCAGGTTTTGACGCTCTAATTTCTCCACCTTTTTTTGGTCTTCAAATGATTTTAAAATGTATACATATCCGGTAGAAAAGCCGATGAAAAGTAATGATCTGTAAATGCAAGATAGAATAAAACTCCTGTCAAAAATGCTTAAAGTGTCAGCGTCAATTAATTTAAATTGTTCAAAAGCAATCACCAGTAACTGTGTAGAAATGATATAGATCAATACGATCAAAGTATCTAGTAATAAGATTTTTACCACTTTAACCGAACTATTTTTATTATTTAATATTTTTTTTAAGAGATAAGCTTGCAAATAAAAAGTAAAAATGTTGATAATGTAGACGATAACATAAACCCCTGGCTCTCGAAATTTGGATATAAAACCTAAAATAAATACGTCATAAAAAACATAAATACTCCAAATTAATAGGTGAAGTCTGTAGTTTTTATAATATGTTTTGAGGTTAAAAGAGGTCATTTTTGGTTTGTTAATCTATTAAAGTATGGATTTTATCTTCTAAAACTATGGTTTTGTGTAAAAAAGTGGTTGCCCGAAAGTTTACGATGCACCTTTACATAAATAATAAGAACAATTAATTAAATTAAATTATACGATTATGAAACCACAAGGCCAATCTAAAATTACAAAAAAAACTGTTTTTATTTACAAAGCTGTAAAGGTACAAGATAATTTTTCTACTCATCCAACTGGAGATATGAGCCACAGTATTGCCACTAGCTTTATAGTAGCCAACTAATGGTGGATCAATTTATTCTGCAGATTAATATACTTCCTTAATGAAAAAGCTATTTAGGTTCTGAAAGCAATTGTTAAAGATAAAATTTGAATTTAAAACGATCTTTTACCTTTTTGATTGAAGCAAGAACCTTACAATAGTTAAAATATTTAATCTGAAGTTTACTGATTTCGGTTTGATTTGAGTAAGCTATTTTGGACATAGTTAAAGAAAGCTTCTTTGTAGCCTTCACCAATCTGAATAACTTCATTATTAACCAGGCGGATGATATTACCATCGACCTTTTTGATTGCCGCTTTAGCCACAATATTTGATTTGTTTACTCGAATAAACGGATGTCGTTCTAAAGCTTTGTCTATTTCTTTTAAGGTGAGGTAAGTGGTGTGGGATTCTGCTTTGGTAATGATCTGAATATAATTCTGAAGGGATTTGATGTAAAGTATTTCATCAATTGCAATATTAGAAAAAGCATATTTATGATCTCCTTTGATATAGAGGGCAGCATTATGATCAGTTTCCTTTGTGGCTCTGGCATTATTGGCTTCCTTTTTTAGAATTCGATCAATGCCTAAAGCAAATTTTGCAAATGAAATGGGTTTAAGCAGGTATTGGTCAGATTGTACATCAAAAGCCTGAAGTGCATAATCAGGGTGTGCGGTGGTAAAGATAAGATACTTTGCCTTTTCCCTGATGTTTTTGGCTAATTCCAACCCATTAATGCCAGGCATGTCAATATCCATGAATAATAAATCTATATCATCATTTAAGCTAAGTTCTGTTAATGCCTGAACAGGACTGGTAAAGGTTTTAAAAATAGTTAAACCGGGCATCTCTGCTATATGATCGGTAATCACCTCAATAGCATGTTGTTCGTCGTCAATAACAACGCATTTTAGATTCATGATAGTTATAATAATATTGCTTAAAATGATTTCTATGCAAGTTAAATAAAAAATAGGTTGTATTTAGCTTCCTGTATTAAAAAAAACTTAACATGTGTTTCGTCTAAAAAACTACGGGTTTCGTGTAATAAACTGGTAGGTTCATGTAAAAAAATCTCTCGCTCAAGATATTATTCTAATCTTTAAGATGTTTGCCAAAAACAAATAATTAAGATGCCTAATCTCTTATGGTTTATCATTTTAATTAACCTAACATCTGCCTGCCCAAATTTGTGTAGCCTGTTAAAAAGCATTTTAAACAGGCCACACAATACAGGGTTTAGCAAAAAATTAAGGGGTGTTTGGTAAGCAAACGGATGAACTGGATACAGTTATAGATAGATAAACGAATATGGTATTTCACAATACTATAAAACTTGATACCTCTAAAAACAAACATACTATCATGGAACTTAAAGACGAAATAGGGCAATTTGCTGTCAGGATCAAAAAAATGCTCCCACAAGTTCAAACAGAAGACTTAACGAGAAATGCGTTGGTTTTACCTTTCATTCAAATTCTAGGCTTTGATCCTTCAGAGGTTCAATCTGAAGCAGTTTTAGACTTTGGTGTGAAGAAAAGCAAAAAAGTTGATTATACCATTATGAAAGATGGTGAACCAACAATATTGGTAGAATGTAAGCATCACGAAGATAGTCTGGATATTCATGATTCGCGTTTATCTAAATATTTCCGTAAAACAAAAGCCAAATATGGTCTATTAACAAATGGTTTGGTTTATCGCTTCTATACGGAGAAAATGGTAAGGTCAAAGAAAAACCAGGAGCCTTTATTTGAATTTAAATTAACTGATACAAAAGCAGCTACAATTGCTAAAATGATCGAAGAACATAAAGATTATTTTAATGTTGATCAAAAAAATGTAGCAAGCTAATAACTTATTAATAGTTTAACGTTCCCGAAAAATTCTACAGAAATTAAGTCCTAATTTATTAGGGCTTTTTTTATGCTTGTTGATTAAAACAAAAAAAGGGAGAAATCATTCGATTTCTCTCTTTCTATTTTCACAGGTTTAAACCTATTTATATTAACGCTACGCTTCTGCTTACAAAAGCTGTTAATTCAGCACCAGTTAACATACCTTGAGCTAATAAAGCCAAATCTACTGCTTGTTTAGCCAGGTTACTTTGTTCTTCACCTTCAGCATTTAAAATTTTACTAACCAATTTGTGGTTTCCATTAATTGCCACTTTATAATTATCAGGCATCTGGCCATAAAAGCCCATTCCGCCACCCATGGCAGCCATATCTTTCATCCGGCGCATAAATTCATCCATGGTAATAGTTACAGGCAATTCATCAGGATTTAATGCAATAACTTCTACCTGCATACCAGGTTTAGTAATTGCTTTTTCAAAGATTGCTGTAACTTCCTTAACCTGATCTTCAGATAATACATGCTCATTCACTTCATCTTTCTCAATCAACTTATCAGCAACACTAGAATCAACACGTTTGATAGATGTTTTTTCCAATTTTTGCTCCATTTGATTAATAAAGTGATTATCAATTGGTGAATCTAACACCAAAACATCATAATCTTTTTTATTAGCTGATTGAATAAATGCATCTTGTTTTGCTGCATCATTTGAATATAGATAAACTACCGTTCCGTTTTTATCTGTTTGTAAAGGTGCAACCTTCTCTTTGTACTCATTTAAGGTGAAAAGTTCATTTTTAGTGTTTCCAACTAAAGCGAAGTCTTTTGCCTTATCATAGAATTTGTCTTCACTGATCATTCCGTATTTCACGAATAAACCAATGTCTTTCCACTTATCTTCAAAAGCTTTTCTATCCTTGGTAAATAGTTCAGCTAATTTATCGGCCACCTTTTTAGTGATGTAATTGTTTATTTTTTTAACATTACTATCGGCCTGTAAGAAACTACGAGATACGTTTAAAGGAATATCTGGTGAATCAATTACACCATGAAGCAACATTAAAAATTCTGGAACAATATCTTTAACCTCATCGGTAATGAATACCTGGCGTGAATATAATTTGATTTTGTTGCGTTGCATTTCGAAATCGTTTTTCAATTTCGGGAAATACAATACACCGGTTAAGTTAAATGGATAATCTACATTTAAGTGAATCCAGAATAATGGTTCCTCACTAAAAGGGTACAATTCACGATAGAAGTTTAAGTAATCTTCGTCTGACAAATCTGCAGGTGCTTTTGTCCAGATTGGATTTGTCGTATTGATGATGTTGTCAACTTCAATATCTTTATACTTTTTCTTTCCTTCCTCATCTTCACCGTCTTCTATCGATTCGGTTTTTGTACCAAACTGAATGGGAACAGGTAAAAATTTAGCATATTTATTCAGGATTTCCTGCAATTTTGACTCTTCTAAAAACTCTTCAGAATCTTTATTTACATGAAGAATAATATCTGTACCGCGGGTGGTTTTTGTGCCTTCAGTAATTTCAAATTCTGTACTACCATCACAAACCCAACGTGCAGGTTCAGCACCATCCTGATAAGATAGGGTTTGAATTTCAACCAAATCTGCAACCATAAATGCAGAGTAAAAACCTAAACCAAATTTACCGATGATTTCATTGGCATCTTTAGCGTCTTTAAATTTTTCTACAAATTCGCTAGCGCCAGAAAATGCAACCTGATTGATGTATTTTTTAATTTCTTCGGCGGTCATTCCTAAACCATTATCGCTGATGGTAATGGTTTTTGCTTCTTTATCGACCGCTACTTTTACTAAAGGTTGACCTACTTCTCCATTAAACTGACCTAATGAACCTAGTCTTTTGATTTTCTGAACTGCATCTACTGCGTTTGAAACCAACTCACGGAGAAAAATCTCGTTATCGGAGTATAAAAACTTTTTAATTATCGGGAAGATGTTCTCGGTATGTATCGAGATGTTTCCTTTTTCTTGTATGCTCATATGTAAATAATTGTTTAATCTACACTTGCATATCAATGCTTGTTCCAAAGGGTTTTATTTGCCAAAATGACAGCCGTTAGCCTAGTCGTTATTGTTACAAGGAAAGGTGCAGTAATCTCCTTATCAAGTAATAATCAACCAATAGATTCCGATCTTATGTTTGCCTTTGATAAATGAGTAAATTAAAAAAGCCAAAAAACGGTTAAGTCTTTTGGCTTTCAATAAAGTCTGTATATTTTAATTCAGGTGAAAACTTGGCTTGTCTTCTTCTAAAGAAAGAATTTTAGTGATCTTTTTTAACAATACATCCATTTGAAATGGTTTTGAAAGAAAATCATCCTGACCATAATTTAAAGTAGTAAAATCTTTAGGATTATATAAGCCGGAGATTAACAAAATTGGAATCTTTGAAGTACTTTCAATTGATTTTAACTGCTCACATAAAACACGCCCATCAATATGACCAAGTGAAATATCAAGTAAAATCAAATCTGGTTTGAAACTTTCAATTCTGTTAAATACTTCTTCACCATCATTAAGTGACGATACTTTGAAGCCACCGATTTCCAGTATTAATTGTATGGTTTCTAAAACCTCAATATCATCATCTACTACCAGGATTCTTTTCATATGCTATGAGCCATTTAATTGCTGTTAAAATTATAACAAAATGTATCTTGTTAAGTTTACAATCTTAAGAATATTTTAACAATTAATTTATATCGAAAGATTTTTGAAGAAAATTAACTGGCTTGTTGAACAATTCCTTCTTTCTGAAGAATAAAATTGAAGAGTTCCTCGATGGGTTTCTGTAATATTTTTCCTACCTCAATTCCGTTCTTCTCTAATACTTCAATGAGGGTTTCCTGGTAATAATAAGCAATGGAACCTACAAAATGGCATGGAACATCTTTGTATTTTGGATAATCTCTAACGTTAGAGTCTACAAACTCCTGAAATCCGGTTCTTAATATGTCCTGAATAAAGGGATGGTCGCGATGGTTGGCCATAAAACGACTAAAACCGGCCAGATAAATGTTAGGGAAGGGTTTCTGGTAAACATTGGTGATAATTTGCTCCTTATCTGCAGGGAAAGCTTTCTTAAATTCTGCAGCCAGGCTTGTAGGCATTTTATTGTATAAATAAGCCAATAATACCTTTTTGCCGAAGAAAGTACCAGAACCTTCATCACCTAAAACGTAACCCAGGCCATGATGACCATCGTGGATTTTTTTGCCATCAAAATAACAAATGTTAGATCCTGTTCCTAAAATGCAATTTAGGCCTTCGGCATTGCCACATGTAGCATATACCGAGCCCAGCAAATCGTGATCTACAGAAATGAAAGCGTTTTGAAAAACTTCAGATAATCCGTTAGAAACTACTTCATGCTTATCTGGAGAGGAGCAACCAGCGCCAAAAAAGTAAATTTCCTTTACCTGATCGGCATATTGTATTACCGTTTCATTTTTCGAAATTAACTTCGAAATGTCCTGCTCACTTAAAAAATAGGGGTTTATTCCAGTGGTATTAAATCTTATGGTTTCGCCATTAAGATAACCCATCCAATCGGTTTTTGATGAGCCACTATCTGCAACAAGTATCATGGCAATAAATATAAATATTAATTAGAGAATATTATACTTGCAATAATTTCGTTACTTGTAAATAGAGTTGAATTAATATAGGTTTGCCCAATATTATTTGATCGTTATACTGATAAACTTTAATATTTATGGGCAGCCATCGGGATATCTCTGCCAAAGTCTTTAATGTAACGTATCACACTTTTTATTTCACAATCACTTAAGGTGTCCATTCGGGAAGCTTTAAATGTTCCTGTTTTACTATACAAACCTTTATGCTTTTTAGTAAAAGCGTAATCAATTAGCATTAGGCTATCCATTTGGGATAATTCACTAAAAGTTGGCATGTCATACCACCTATCGCCCGCTCTCACATGGCAATTATAGCAACCAAGATTTGATATAACCTGATGTGAATTATATTTATAATATTTACAGGTATCTATCATTATTGTTTGCGAGCCTGCCGTGTTTTGAGGTTTAGATATGCATGCCATTATAAAGAAGCACACCAAACTACCTAAACTTAGTTTTATTAAATTTGAAACCATTGGCATTATTGGCTAGGCATAGGTGGTGTATCACGATTATAATCTTTGATATAACGGATCACGCTTTTTATTTCGCAATCACTTAAAGTATCCATCCTTGCCGATTTAAGATCCCCATTTTTATTATACCAACCATTATGTCTTTTTATGAAAGAAAATTCTAATATCTTCAGACTATCTAAAATAGAAATATCATCAAAAGTTGGAATATCTTTATATCTATTCGATCCTAATTTAGTATGACAATTATCACAGCCCAAGCCAGACATTATTTGACGTCCTATATGCTTATCATAAATACATGTATCTAAACGATTTTGATTAATAGCAATGTTTTCTATGCTTTTAGGCTTATTTACGCATGAAAAAAATATTGCAAAAAACAAACTACCTAAACTTAGCTTTATTGTATTTAAAACAATTGGCATCATTGGCTGGGCATTGGTATATCTCTACCAAAGTCTTTAATATATCGAATCACACTTCTTATTTCGCAATCACTTAAAGTATCCATCTTTGCTGTTTTAAAATCTCCATTTTTGCTACACCAACCTTTATGTTTTTTAGTAAATGCATAATCAATTAGCTTTAGGCTATCCATAGCTGCCAAGCCTCTCCATGTTGTTATGCCATAAACATCAATTTTATCTACATTAAACGAAACATGACAATTTTTACATCCAAGGTTGGAAATAATTTGGCCTGCATCATACCTGTAATATCTACAGGTATCTGAAGTTTTATTACCTACACTATTTTTATATTCGGTTGCATTTTGGCAACTTAAAAATAAAAAGATTGATAAACTACCTAAACTTAGCTTTGTTAAATTTGATGCCATAATTGTTATTGGCTAGACATAGGTGGTGTATCCCGATTATAATCTTTGATATAACGGATCACACTTTTTATTTCACAATCATTTAATGTATCCATTCTAGCACTTTTATATACTCCTGTATTACTAAACCAACCGTTATGTTTTTTGATAAATGCAAAGTTTATTATTTTTAAACTGTCCATCGAAGAGATTTCACTGAATGTTGGCATATTATTTACCCTTACCTCAGCTTTAACATGGCAAGTATAACAACTCAAACTGGATACGACTTTACGGGCATCAGATTTATAATATTTACAGGTATCCATTATTTCTGTACTTACCTGTTTAATACTTTTAGTCTCATTTGTACATGCGAATATTAGAAAAACCAAAAGACTACCTAAACTTAGCTTTATTAAATTTGAAACTATTGGCATTATTGGCTGGGCATTGGTATATCTCTACCTGCATCTTTAATGTAACGGATTATATTTCTTATTTCACAATCGCTGAGCGTGTCCATCCTTGCCGCTTTAAGGTCTCCATTTTTACTGTACCACCCTTTATGTTTTTTAGTAAATGTATAATCAATTAGCTTTAGGCTATCTAAAGCAGCTAAGCCTCTAAATGTAATCGAACCCTTACTATCAATTCTTTCTTCAATCGAGGCGATATGGCAATTTTTACAGCCAAAATTAGATATAAGTTGACCAACATCATACCTTGAAAACCTACAGGTATCTATCGAGTTTTTAACTATATTTTCTTTCACATTTTGACATGCGAATAGCAATATGGAAAGCAAACTACCTAAACTTAGTTTTATTAAATTTGAAACCATTTGTTGGATTATTTAAGAATGTCCTTAATCTGCTTAATGTATTGAGGTTAATATTTGTGCTGTTAATTTTTGTTATGTCATTAATATTGACCATAATAAATTTCATCATATCTCCTCTTTCTGTGTCCGATATTGTTTGACCGGAATTATCGGCTAAGTGATACATTAATCTGCTTTTTTTATCTGAATCTTCAATATCATCTAAACTTAGGGTATGAAAAAACTCATGTACACCTATGTATTTATTTTTTTGCCAACTATTATAACTAACTGTTGCTGGTCCCCCCTCACCCTGAGTAAGCCCCCCTGAACTTTGCCTTCTGCCATATTTATCCGTAAATTGATGGCCAATGCTATCTACAACGGCTAATACAAAATCATTGCCCTTAATCTGAGTTAGCATATTGATCTGTATAACGTTTACCGCGAAATTAAAATTATAGCGGATAGAATAGGTCCAGGTTTTAGTTTTATCGAAAATTTTTCTAGCAGAATTATATTTATGTATAATTACTCCATTTTTATAACCCCCACCCCTTAATTTTGTTGTAATCACCTGTTGGGTAAAAGTCATTAAGCTGTTTAAGTTAGGTGCGCCATTTGTAGTAAGGTCTAACACTTTCAGGGTGATGATAAAATCTCCATATAAAGTTAATTCGCCACTTCCATTATCACTAATATGAAGATTTTTGGCTACAATACCGCCAGATAAAGGCTGGTTTTGTAGTATGGCCAGGTTGGCTCTGATAGCATGCACTAAATCAGTAGTCATGATAAGTATATTTGGTTATTAAATTTAAAAATAAATTATACAAATACACAACTTTAAGTAGTAATAGTTTTTTCTGTTACCTGAGTTCTGTAATTAAGTCAATTAAAAATTATAATCCATGCTGGTAAATAGATGTATGATTACATTCAATAAAGTTGACAAATTTTGCAAGAACTTTGATAAAAACAATAAAAACTTCATTTCAGGGAAGCCTTTTCGACGTAGACCTACGATGCCCTATAGCGAAGTGATGAGTATCTTGCTTTTGTTTCAAATCAGCGGTTTTAAATGTTTTAAGTATTACTATATCTTCTACGTACAGTGGCATCTGCGAGATGATTTTCTCAAAACTGTATATTATAACCAATTCATAGCACTTAGCCGAAGCGTAATTTTGCCTTTAACTATATTTCTTAAAGCTTGTTTTTCAGGCTCTTGTATGGGTATTCTTTTTAGGCTCCATACCGATAGGGGTTTATAAGAACAAAGGTGTCAAGGCAAATAGCATATTTAAGGGTATTGCCGATTTGGAAAATCTACAATAGAATGGTTTTACGGCTTTAAGCTTCATTTTGTGAATGCCTGGTGGAAGATCCAAAAATGGAAAATTTTCTCTGGTTTTTCTGTTATGGGTGGAACCCATGATAAAAGATGGTTTGATACGGATGTGCCGAGAATAAATTGGAGGGTTCTTAGTGATTACCTCATTACTGGATAGCGGATATTAACCAGTTATCATCGCTTCAATCAACAGGTAAACTAAAGTTAAGTACAAGGTAAGTGTGGCTAGAAGGTGGACTTGAAGTGGAGTAAAGGTGGGGTGAAGGCGGGGTAAAGAAGTTTCCACGATTTAACACGCTCATGGAATTTGCCTGTCCGGGATTTAATATCATAAATATAGGGAGAATAATTAAATTACTTTCTATAACCTGGGCGTTCGATTAATCATATGTCTTACTATACTATTTAAACCCCTATCCGCCTATCGGCACCTTTCCCCTGAAAGGGAAAGGACGAAAAAAAGGTAATTCACCTATTTTAGAAGGTCACAACCTGGGTGTTAAAATCAATTAATAAAGGAATTTAGGTTATAAAGAATTAGAGACTATGGTTTCGGATTTGCGATTGATTATTTAGCATATATGCTATTATCATTTGAAGAATAATTTTGTGGAAATACTAACAATAAAAACTGAAAATCTTGTACTCCATACATTAACAATCGCAAATGATTTTTGCATTGAATTTGTTAGTTTAAATTAATTCGACAAATCAATATTTCCGCTAATTTCTTTTAGTGTAGTTTCTGCTAACTTGGCCTGAAACTGCATTTCAATAAATCGGTTTTGTGCTTCGATGGCATTGCGTTGGGCCTCTCGTAATTCGAGCGGGGCAATACTTCCTAAACGATATTTGGCCAGGGTAATGTCTAAATTTTCTTTAGCCAGATCTACGTTTCGTTGCTCTAACTTAATCAAATCTAAATAGGTGCTGTAGTTTTGATAGGCCGTTAATAACTGTGAATTAACATCAAGCTTTGTTTTTTCGAAGTTGAGTTTTGAAGTTTCGATGTTGATTTTTGCATTCCGTTCATTTTGGCGTTGTAAAAATCCGTTAAAAATATTGAGGCTTGCCGTTACGCCGTAAGTAAATCCATTCGCCGCGAATTTTTGGTTAAAACCTGTTGGACTGGTGCTGTTTGTTCGACTATAGCCTGAGTTTAAACTCACAACTGGATATCTTGCCCCGCGAACGGCTTTCAGATTTAAGGATGCTATTTTTTGATTGATAAATGCATTTTGTAACTCGGGGTTTTGCTTTGCCGCAATTTCAGCTTGTTTGCTAAATAGAATGCCGGTGTTAACATCAATATCATTCACTACTGAAAATTGACTGCTAATATCTCTAACCATGAGCTGGTTTAAACGAACCTTGGCTACCTGCAAAGCATTTTTAATCTGTAAAAAGTTAGAGGTATCTGTATTATAATCTACCTGTGCCGTTAAAACATCAAGTTTTGATCCACGGCCGAGCTGCAGTTTAGTGTTCGCAATATTGGTGCGCAAAACAGAAACATCAATGGCACTATCAGCGGCTACCATTAACTGTTGCTGCCTTACTACATCATAATAGGCTGTAATCACATCCGAAACCGTAGTTAAAACGTTAAGTCTGGCGGTAATTTCGCCTTGTTTTTGCAGTTCTTTTAAACGATCATAATTGGCAAACATGGTAAAACCATCAAAAATGGTCCAGTTTAGATCTGCACCTAAATCATTATTGGTACTTCTGGCACCACGAATTACCCGGTCTTCACCAGTAACCGGGGTTTGGCGGGTATTCTGAATGCTTCCACCGTTACTATATGTTCCGGCTACAGTTGGCAACATACCTGCATTACCAATATTTGCATTGTTGCGTGCAATTGATAAATCATTCTTGCTGATTTTGATATCATAATTGTTTTGTAAAGCAACGGTAATGGCTTCCTGCAAACTAAGTTTTTCCTGTGCAAATCCGGAGATAGACAGGCTTAAAAGTATAATTAATGTTTTGATCTTTATGCTCATCTTAATGTGCTGTGTTTAAGGCTTCTTCTTCGAAGCGATGCGCATCTTTTAATTGTTTATTTGGTTTATAAGGTTTTGCCCAATAAGAATAGATGGCTGGAATAACAAACAGGGTAAGGACTAATGAAAACATGGTACCACCTACAATTACTGTTCCCATACTCATTCTACTTTTCGCCGCCGCACCTAAAGCCAAAGCAATAGGAAGGGCGCCAATAGCAATGGCTAAACTCGTCATTAAAATAGGGCGTAAACGCGAAACAGATGCTTCACGGATCGCTTCCGGAATAGGAATTCCTTTTTCTTTCAACTGATTCGCAAATTCCACAATCAGGATGCCGTTTTTCGTCACCAGACCAATTAACATAATGGTTCCAATCTGACTAAAAATATTCCAGCTTTGGCCGCATAACCACAGGGATAGAAATGCACCTGCAACAGCCATGGGTACGGTTAAGATAATGATAATCGGATCTTTGAAACTTTCAAACTGTGCTGAAAGAATGAGGTAAACCAATAATAAAGCTAAGCCAAAAGCAAAAAAGGTATTCGAAGAGCTTTCTTTAAAATCGCGGGATTCACCACTTAAATCCGTTGAAAAAGTTTCATCCAGAATTTTTGATGAAATGGCATCCATCGCATCAATTCCTTCACCTATACTTTTACCTGGTGCCAAGCCTGCAGAAACCGTAGCGGCAATAAAACGGTTGTTGCGGTATAACTGCGGCGGACTACTTTCTTCTTTTGCCGTTACCAGATTATCCAGCTGAACCAATTCACCTTTATCACTACGTACATAAACCGAACTTAAATCTAATGGATCTTTACGGTCGCCACGATCAAACTGACCAATTACCTGGTATTGCTTGCCGTTCATAAAAAAGTACGAAAAGCGTTGTCCGCTTAAACCTAAGTTTAAGGTTTGCGCAATGGCGGAGATGGAAACCCCAAGATTTTTTGCCTTATCTCTATCAATGGTAAGGTTAATCTCAGGCTTATTAAATTTTAGGTTAACATCAGAAACGGTAAAGGTTGGGTCTTTCGCCACTGCATCCATAAACAAAGGGATTTTCTCCCGCAGTTTCTCGAAATTTTGTGCCTGAATGATATAACTGATGGGTAAGCCACCTCTACGGCCTACAGAAATGGTAGGTTGCTGATTAACAATTGTTTTTCCTTCGCTGTATTTTTTGGTAATTCGGGTCAGCATATCAGCGATGTCTTTCTGCGATCGTTCCCGGTCTTCCGGATTAACCAATCCCATTCTTACAAAACCTGAGTTTACAGAACCAGAGCCTCCAAAACCAGGAGAAGTAATGGTAATGTTCACGTTCTTCTCTGGAACAGAATCAATCACCAGTTGATTTAATTTCAGGATAAATTGATCTGTGTAAGCAAATGAGGCACCTTCAGGAGTAGTTGCACTGATGTTAATGGCACTTCTATCATCATAAGGAGCTGTTTCTTTGGGTAGTAATTTCCAGAATAGAAATATCAGGCCCATACAAACCACAATGATGGGAATAGAAAGCCAGCGGCGATCTAAAAATTTATTCAGATTAGATGCATAAGAATCATTTAACTTAACAAAATAAGGCTCTGTCCAGTTGTAAAATCTCGAAGGCTTATGTCCACCCGGTTTCATTAAATAAGCATTTAACATTGGGGTAAGGGTAAGCGATACGAATGCTGAAATTAAAACAGCTGCGCCAATTACTACACCAAACTCCCTGAACAATCGCCCAACAAAGCCCTGCAAAAAAATAACAGGTAAAAAAACGGCTGCCAATGTAATGGAAATAGAAATTACAGCAAAGAAAATTTCATTTGAGCCTTTAATTGCTGCTTCAAAAGGCGACATGCCTTCTTCAACTTTCTTAAAAATGTTTTCAGTCACTACAATACCATCATCTACCACCAGCCCGGTGGCCAGTACAATAGCCAGTAAACTCAAAACATTGATTGAAAAGCCAAAGGCATACATAATAAAAAAAGTAAAAACCAACGATACCGGGATATCAATAAGGGGCCTGAAAGCAATTGCCCAATCTCTGAAAAACAGATAAATAATCAGAATTACCAGCACGAGCGATAAACCAATCGTTTCGGCTACTTCTGTTACCGAACGCTTGATGAAAAGCGTATTGTCTAGCGCAACTTTTAGCTTAATATCCTTCGGGATATCTGCCTTTAATTTATCAAAACGTTTATAAAATTCATTACTGATGTCGAGGTAATTGGCGCCTGGCTGCGGAATGATAGCCACTGCAACCATTGGCTTGCCTGACTCCCTTAAAATAGTTTCTTCGTTTTCAGGACCTAGAACAGCATAGCCCACATCTTTTAATTTGATCACCTGGTTACTGTCTGATTTTAGAATCAGGTTATTAAACTGAGTTTCGTTGGTTAATTTTCCTAAAGTTTTAACCGTTAATTCCGTAGTGGCTCCTGTAATTTTTCCAGAGGGCAACTCTACGTTTTCATTATCAAGAGCTGTTACAATATCTTGTGAGGTAAGGCCGTACGCACTTAATTTATTTGGATCCATCCAAATCCGCATGGCATACTTCCGCTGACCTTGAATCTGCACACTACTTACACCTGGAATAGTTTGAATCCGATCGGCAATCACGTTTTCAGCAAAGTCACTCAATTCCAGTGTGTTTCTTTTATCACTCTGAATGGTCATGGATAAAATGGGATCGGAGTTTGCATCTGCTTTGCTCACCACCGGTAATCCATCAATATCTTTTGGTAACGTTCTGCCTGCCTGCGAAACCTTATCACGAACATCATTCGCCGCCTCTTCGATATTTTTGTCCAGGTTGAATTCAATAGTGATGTTACTGGTACCTTGATTACTGGAAGAAGAGATGTTCCGGATGCCATCAATAGAGTTGATTGATTTTTCTAAGGGCTCTGTAATCTGCGATTCAATAATATCAGAATTGGCACCAGGGTAGGAGGTTCTAACGGATACCACTGTAGGGTCAATGGAAGGATATTCCCTTACGCCCAAAAAGGTGTAACCGATGATGCCAAAAAGCACGATCAACAAGTTCATTACGATGGCTAGAACAGGCCTTTTTATACTCGTAGTAGAGATACTCATAATTATTGTTTAACCAGGTTTACTTTTACGGGAGCATCTTTTTTCAAAGCCATTGATCCGGTTGTTAATACCGTGTCGCCAGCCTTTAATCCGGATGTAATCACAATGTTTTCATCTGTACGTGTGCCGGCTTCTACTTTAACTTCCTGTGCTTTTCCATTTTTCTGGATGTATACAATTTTTCCTTTTAAAACCGGTACTACTGCCTGGTTTGGAATCAATATCGCATCTTGTAAAGTGTTCAGCGCCAGCTTTATTTTAGCGAATGATCCTGGAAGCAAGGCATTATCTGCATTTGGTGCCAATGCCCTGATTTGTAATGTTCTGGTAGTGGCATTAATTCCAGGCTCTATGGCATATATTTTTCCGGTGTTTTCCTTTGTTGATCCATCTGTTGTAAAGGTAATGGTTGAACCGGATTTAATTTGACCGGCATATTTCTCCGGAATGGAAAAGGTAATTTTAATGGGATTGGTACTCACCAAATTGGCAATCACTGTTGCTGGTGTTAAATAAGTGCCTTCAGAAATGCTGCGCAAACCAATTCTTCCAGAAAATGGTGCCCTGATGGTTGCTTTAGCCAATTGCGCTCTAACTAGTTGAGATTGCGATTGTAATGACCTGAAATCAGCTAAAGAGGTATCATATTCTTCCTGACTGATAGCGCCCTTTGCCAATAGTTGTTTTGCACGGTTTTCATTCGTTGCAGAAAGTTTCTGTTTGGTGATGGCTTCCTGTAATTGCGCTTGAATATCTCTGTCATTGATTTTAACCAATACACTTCCTTTGGTTACGTTTGTTCCTTCTTTGAAATAAATGCCCGTTACCAAACCGGAGATTTCACTTTTTAAAACAACTGATTCATTGGCATCAATGGCTCCGGTTACTTCTAAATCGTTATCAAACGATGTAAGTTTCACCACAACGCCTTCAACAACCATTGGTGCGCCTGCGCCACCTCCTTTTGCCCCATCACTGCCTTTTACCTGGGCACTACCTGCCCCTTTACCTTCTATCTTTTTATTGGCATTAATTCTGTAATATACGAGGTAGGCCAAGCCAATAGCCAAAACAGCATAAATGATATACCTTTTCTTCATGTTTATATTTGTGTCGTGCTTATCTGATCGTTAAAATTAAAATAGAATAACGCCTGATATTAGAGTGTAAAAATATTCAAATAGTTTAGTGTTAAATTTGTTGTACTAAGGATGTTACTTAGGCTAGTTTGGAGGCGGAAGTCTTAAGTTCTGAGTCTTCAGTCAATGATCTACAGGCATGAGTGTGGCATTATGCACTAATAATTCATTTTATCCTATGAATTTTGAATTTAAAACTTTAGACTAATAACTATCCACTCAATACTTAAAACTCAAGGCTCACAACTATTTTACAGCCCTTTATGGTTTTTAATTCGAAAACATAAGCAATAAATATAAATTTGTAGCAAATCACATTTAAATATGTTTATTAAAAAATCAATTTTAGGTTTAGTTTTAGTACTAACGTGTATTATGGAAGCGAAGGCGCAGGTGAAAATTGGCTTTGAAGTTTCTTTTAAAGAACCACAAGCACATTATGCTGAAGTTCAGATGGATATTTCTGGCTTGGCAAAAGATTATGTAGATGTTAAAATGCCCGTTTGGACACCAGGTTCTTATTTGATCCGTGAGTTTGAAAAAAGCGTGGAAGAATTTAAAGCAACTGCATCTGGCAAAGCCGTTAAGGTAGAAAAGGTGAGAAAAAATACCTGGCGAATTTTCTCAGCAAAAGCTGCTCATATTAAAATAAATTATCGTGTTTATGCATTTGAGATTTCTGTGCGTACACCATTCATTGATGAATCTCATGCTTTTTTATCTCCAACAGGAATCTTTATGCATCCTGATGGGATGATTAAGTCGCCAAGTACAGTGAAAATTATTCCTTTCAATACCTGGAGTAAAGTATCTACAGGATTGGAGCCTGTTGCCGGGCAGCAGTTTACTTATCATGCTACAGATTTTGATATTTTATATGATAGCCCAATTGAAGTTGGTAACCAGGATGTTTTCGAGTTTATGGCAGCAGGTGTTCGTCATGAAGTAGCCATGTATGGCGGCGGAAACTACGATAAGGAAAAACTTAAAGTAGATATGGCTAAAATTGTAGAAGAGCCTACTAAGGTGTATGGAGAAAATCCAAACAAACATTACGTTTTTATCGTTCATAACTTTTTAAGAGGTGGTGGTGGCCTGGAGCATTTAAACTCTACCACATTGGGCGCCACTAGAAATGCCTACAATACGGAAGCTGGTTATAAAGGTTTCCTGGCACTTGTTTCTCATGAATATCATCACCTCTGGAATGTTAAGCGCTTACGCCCGGTAGCCTTGGGACCATTTGATTATGATAATGAAAACTATACTACTAATCTTTGGGTAGCAGAAGGTTTTACTTCCTATTATGAAAATAAATATATGCACAGGGCTGGCTTTAATGATGCAGCCAAATTTGTAAATGATTTAGCAGGTGCTGTGGGTACAGTAGTGAATACACCCGGAGCCAAGTATCAATCTGCAGCTTCATCCAGTTATGATGCCTGGATTATTGGCTATCGCCCGAATGAAAACTCCAGGAATAATTCCATCTCTTATTACAATAAAGGTGAGGTAGTTGGTATTTTAATGGACCTGGAAATTATTAATGCTACCAAAGGAGCCAAAAGTCTTGATGATGTAATGAAAGCCATGTACCTGCAATGCAAAACCCTTAAACGTGGTTATACAGATGCGGAGTTTAAGGCAATGGTAGAAAAAGTTGCCGGAATCAGCTTTACAAATTTCTGGGCAAAATATGTGAATGGAGTAGATGATGTAGAATATCAGAAATATTTTAAGCTGGCTGGTGTGGATGTTACTACAGAAAATGCTACGCCAGAAAAACCAGTGAGTGGAGTGAATGGTCAGCTAACCAATGCCGGAACCATCAATGTAACTTCAATTGCACGAAACTCTGCCGCATGGGATGCTGGCTTAAATGTTAACGACGAAATTGTTTCATTGGATGATAAAAGCGTTAATGATGCATTGGAATCAATCAAGTTAAGAAGTCCAATGCTTTCGCTGGAAACTTTGCCTTTAGTAACCAATAAAAAAATAGGTGATGTGTTGAAGTTAAAAGTAATGCGTGATGGTTTGGAAAAACAAATCTCTTTAACATTAAAGGAAAATCCGAGTGTGCGTTTAAAAGCTACTATTAATGATAATGCCACACCTGAACAGAAAGCGGTATTTGCTAAATGGACAGGGAAATAAGTTTCGAGTGGTGAGTTTGGAGTTTGAAGTCAATAAAAAAGTCCTGCAAGAAATGAATCTAGCAGGACTTTTTTATGCTAAATATTAGTGATGTAATATGATAATTTAATATATTAGCATTCCTTCCCAATTTATTGAACATCCCGAAATTAAACTATTCATGGATTTCAATAAAATAGAATGATCAAAAAATATGATGTCTTAAACCTTAAATTCTGCATATTAAATCTGATTGCGCTATGCAGTTTTTTGGCTTTTAGCCTAACCACTAAAGCCCAAATCTATCCCGTGCAGGTGATGCCTGTTTTGGTTCCGCCATATTCGCTAAATACCAGCGATTATTATAATGGTACAGCTGAAAAGCTTGTTGTGGTACTTACCAATACCGATTTACAGAAGCCGGCATTGAGCGTACGCCTACGGATGTATATAGAGAGTCAGGGGGCTAAATTGCAAAGTAAAGATGGCGTTTACTACCCTACCATTACGCTCGATGCGGGTATTCCACAACGCATCAGCCTGGGTGAATTGGCACCTTATTTTAATATCGATAACCTGAACTTTTCTGGCATTACCAGGGCCATGTACGCCCAAAAAGGCAAGCTACCCGAAGGGTTTTATTCTTTCTGTTTTGAGGCAATAGAGGTAAATACAGGAAAAGTACTAAGTCGCAAAAGTTGTAGCATGGCCTACATTACACTATCAGACCCGCCATTGTTAAACCTGCCCGTTAAAGGAGAAAGCATCGCCAGCCGTGAGGTACAGAACATCATTTTCCAATGGACACCAAGGAATTTGGGTAGCCCGAACGGCGCTTTTAATACCGAATATGAATTTACTTTAAAAGAACTTTGGGATACCGGCATTGCGCCCGAAGCAGGTTTTGAAAGCAGTCAACCGCTTTATCAGGTTACGTTAAGGTCAACTACCTTATTGATGGGGCCAGCCGAACCGCAGCTGATTCCGGGCAAGCGTTATGCCTGGCGGGTAAGGGCCGTAAGCACTTCGCCAACTGGCGAGCAGGCCGATAGTTATAGAAACAATGGATTTAGCGAAATTTACTGGTTTACCTACCAAAGCGATTGTAAACCGCCACTCGCCATTAATTCTAGTGTAAGCAGTGGCCGGGCGACTATTAATTGGACAGCCGATCCATCAAACGGAGGCATTCCTGCAGGCGGTTACAGTTTGCAGTACCGCGAAAGAAGTTTAAGTGGATCGAAGTGGTATAGCCTGAACACCCTGGAAAACAGGGCTATGCTTTATGATTTAAAGCCCGGAAAAACTTATGAGTACCGGGTGGGCAGCAGCTGTGTGGCGGGCAATATCGGCATCGGTACTAACCTGGCGACCTATTCTGATTTGCTGACAATGGAAATGCCGGGTCGGGGTGATACCTCGACTATTAACTGTGGGATGATTAGCCCCGAAACCACCATCATCAACCGCACACCAATACAAAGTTTAAATGCGGGTGAACTTTTCACCGCCGGAAAATTTCCGGTTAAAATAACCAGAGTAAGCGGCAGTGGTAGTTTCAACGGCGAGGGTTATGTAACCGTCCCTATGCTGGGCTATGCAAACATCAAGGTTCGCTTCAGCAATATCCAGGTCAATACCGAAAGACAACTTTTTGTCGGTGTGGTGGAGACAAGCTTTAATCCAAAAGAAGAGCAGATAGCGGATGTTGACACCATAAAGAAAGACCTCGCTGCTTTAGGCAAAGCAGTTGGAACAATTGTAAACGATATCTACACCGATATCAAAACCAATATTGAGAATGATGTAATTGCTTCCAAATGGATAAAGGAATTTGAAAAAGCAGTGGATGACCCAGCCAACAAAATATCCGAAGAAGATAAAAAAGCCATAAAAGAAAAGATAGCCGATGGAAGCTTGAAAGCTGCTGCTGTCAAGGCCGTGGAACAGGCAAGGGCTGATATAGCGAGTGGAAAGAATGATGAAGTGATAAAGAAATCGCTGGTCAGTAATTTTACGCAAAGTGCCGCTTCATCAAAATCCGGAAGCCAATTGGCACTAGAGCAGGTTGGAAATGCTTATCAAATAGAAAAAGCGATAACATTCCTAAGTCCTGCAGGCAAAATATTTACACTACCCAAAAGCACCAGGATATGGTTTTATTGCTTAGATGATTCGCATTTTGGCAACGGAGCCGTTTATGGGTTTACGCTTCCCAACGGTAATCAATACCAGTTTAAACCAAATGATATTCAGGGAGGCCGGTTCAACGGTTATTATAAAGTTACGCTAGGGAAATATGATGCTGAAATTTATACGGATGACAATACGTATAAAACCGGAGAGCAGTCGGTTACTTACGTGCACCATCAGTTTACCGAGGAAGAAAACGGAGATGATGAATATTGGTTCGTAGAAAATACCTCCAACATACAGGCAGACCAGATCAATGTTAAAAACCTGAACGGAAATACCATTGAACTGAATTATAAAACGGATGCCAATGTTTTTGCCAAGGTAAAGGGTGCAGGTAACTGCAAACGCAATGATAATAAACCTCAGGAGGTAAACTTATCAGAAAGCTATACCGCAAAGATCGATTATGAGGAGGCTACCAAGAAGTGGAAGGTTAAGGTAAAACTGGATGCTAAACTGCAAAAAAACGAGAAGGTAAAGCAAAGTACCGAAGCGTTTGAAACGCAGATGAGTGATTTAGCTACCGAAAAGTTAAATGAACTTGGCGGGCCTAATAATAAAAAAACGGGTAGCAGAGTAGAAGAAACCGAAGATGCGGGCGAGTTTTTTGTAAAAGATATGAACGGTGCAGCGTGGGTAAAAACCATCTGCGATTTAGGTAGCAATGTTTGGGAAAATGCGGCATTGCCAGAAGGCTACTGGAATAAAGACAAAGACTTCGCAAACTCCCCTATACATATTCCACCAACTTTAGCCGGCGTTAGTGATGGCGTTATCAACGAAGTATCCGATTATCCGCAACTCGTAAAACTGGGTTATGATGTTGCCACAAAACAAGAAGTAAGAAAGGGAATATGGACAGCCGTTAAAAATATAACACCAGGTTCGGTTTTGAGCATGGCTGAAAGCGGTGTTAAGGACAAAATTGCCAAATACAATTTCTCCGACAAACCATATCTCGGCTACCATGAAATAGGCAAAGATGGCGTTACCGTAGTAACAACCATGATGGGTGCTGGTTTTATCAGCAAAGGTAAAGATGCCCTTGAAAATGGTGTAAAAGATACAGGAGAGAAAATTAAGGATGCTATAGAGAAAAAGACGAAAGATTTAGAAAAAGATATGGCAGAAGATTGGTTTAAGAAACGGATGACGGATGCTTTTGAAAGGTATAAGAAAAAATTCACTGAAAACTTTAGCGAACAGGAATTGAAAGAATTACAAAATGCATATGAGCAACGTTTTAAAACATTGTATAAAAACAGGGAAATAGGTAAAATTACAGAAAAAACTTTCCAAGAACTTGAAGGAGGTGTTCCAAAAGTATTTAAATTTCAAAATGAAGTAAGAAGAGTTGATAATGTTTTAGGAACTACTGCAAAAGAAATAAAGTCTGGAACATTGAAAGGTTCTGAATTTATTGATAATCAGCTAAGGAAAGATTTGATGATGTTAAAACAGCAAGGAGTACCTATAGAAAGAATAGAATGGCATTTATTTGGAGGAGTAGACAAGAATATGATTGAAAAATTAGATGTATTAAGAAATACTTTTGGCAAGGATAAATTTGATTTTATAATATATTAAAGATGGAAAAATATAATACTTTGAAAAATAAAAGGGATTATGAAAGTTTTATCATTGAAATCCCAAATGAAATTAAAAACTTATGTCAATTAATTGGCAAATCTCAACTTAATTTTAGTGAAGAGGAAGTTAAAGAAGTTTCAAATTTATTTATCGATTTTAATAAAGATGAGTTATTTGATAATAAATTGAAAAGAATATTAGTAGTTTATGTGGGAGAATTTTTTAAGCAACATTTTGGAGGAAATTGGGTCTTTACGGGATTAAAATCAGATAGTTGGGCAATTAATGAACCTGTAATAACTAATTATGAAGGAGAAGGTATGAGAATGTCTCCTTCAGAATGGATATGGGGTATGTTTGAAAAAAATGATGAAAATCATTTTATTGAAAACATAACTTATATGAATGATTTTCAAAAAAAGATTGATAGTGTTTTTTGTGAACTTTTTCCCAAGCGAAAGAAAAAATAAAAGATGCCATAAGGAAAAAATTGGACGAGGTTGAGGAATTGATGAAAACCCCAGATTTTCTTAAAAAGTTAGAAGATGCCTTTGGAAGATATAAAGGTAAATTGAGTAAGGAAAAATGGGAGGAAAAGTATAGAACGTTATTTAAGAATAGAGAGAAAGGTACTATAACTGAAAATAAATTTAAGGAATTAACTCGAAGAACTAGAATCAATTGAGACTAGTGCGAGTAAGTTACTATATGATGTAAAATTTTGTTTCCTATACAATATATATAGGAGAAATTATTTTAAATTATATTGAGGGTGAGTGGGCGATAGGGAAACTTAATAAAGACCCTGCCTATCATTTACCAATTATTTTAGAACTAAATAAAAACAAAATGAGATTATGCCCAATGGCTGATTGGTTTGGTTTATTAAGAAATGGGAGATTGAAAGAAGGGATATCTGGGATAGTCAAAAGAGTAATTAAAGTTTAATTCATTGTTTTGATGAAGTTGATAATAGTTTTATTGAAAACGTGAAAGATGAAATTAAAAAAGCAGGCCTTAAGGAAAGTGATTTTACAATAATAAAATATTAATTCAATGGAAATTAAATTAAATAAGGAATTACAAAATAAGATGAATTTATTCTTAGAAACTAAAGATGAAAAACTAAATGAATTTTTAAAAAAATTAGGAAGAAATAAATATTCTTTTTCCAAAGATGAAATAAATAAAATTGAAAATTTATATAAGAAAGATCGTACAATGCGTGAATATGTATTTATATATATAGAGAGGCTGTTATAAATATTGTTGGAGTTTTTTGGTCTATTGGTAAGTTCAAGAAAGATGAAGTATGGCTTGCCTATTATTCTTGGCTGGGGAGGTAATGATGATAGTCCAAGAATTTGCCCAGATGTATGGCTTTACTTTGTAGAGAATGAAGGTCTTCGTAAACCTCTCGGTGAGATGATTTATTCTTTATAAAATAGAGTGGCATTTATTTGATGGAGCCAATGTAAGTATGATAGAAAAATTAGACTTATTAAAAAGCACTTATGATGCTGAAAAATTTGATATTGTAGTATATTAAAAATGGAAAAATATAACACTCTAAAAAATTAAAAAAGATTTTGAAAATTTTATTGCTGATAAGGATAAATGGAAAATGTGGTTTGGTAAGCCATTTTTCGTTGGTTTCAAAAGAGCGGTTGCTAGAATTTCCGTATGCTGTAGAAATTAAAGAGCTGGAAAATGAAATAATTTACATTCAGCTATTTGATAAGATTGAAGAATCAGACAAGCCAGAGAATAGCAACGGTTGTTTAGAGAGTGGTTTAATTTTGATGGGCTGATTAAAAATATACTTAACCCACCTCCGTTGTTTTTATCTATAATTCAAATATTTTCTTAAAAGGTTACTTTGGTAACTATTATAAAGAAGAAAAGCTGGGATGTGATTTTATAGTCAATAAAAAATTCCTGCAAGAAATGAATCTAGCAGGACTTTTTTGTAAAAAAAAAATATTTTTTAGAAAGTGAAACGTACACCTAAACCAACATCACCACTATAAAAATCAGTATCTGGTGTTAATCTTAAAGTAGGAATCCAGTCTAAAGATAAATTGATTGGAGCACCTTTAAATTTATAATCTAAACCTAAAACACCATTTACACCCAAATAAATGTCGCTTTGATCACTAAATTTATTTTTCACAGAGCCAACACTTGCACCACCACCGTAGTACCAATTTAAGCCGTCAGCACCTTTAATTGGATTATAAACTTCATATAAGCCTGTTAATTGTACCCAGCTAAAACTATTGTTACTTCTAAAATTTCCAATTAACTCTAACATAGCACCTTTGCTTAAGCCTGTTTTAAAAGAAACACCATTGTAACTTCCAAAACGACCACCAATTGCGTTTTTGTAATTTTGAGCTTTAACGGTTGTTGTAGCAACTGTAAATAAAGCAATGCATCCTAAAATTGTAAACAACTTCTTCATAATTGATCTTTTAAATTAATAATTTTCTTAATTAAGATCTGCCTAGCAACTTTAATGCCGATTATGTTTTTTGAGTCAAAATGATAAAGATAAAAAACAATGCTTGCATAGTAATTATGTAATTCTTAAGTTTAGTCAAATATTTTTGAATGATAAATTTGTTCTGGCTTATTCGCTTCAGGCAAAATTATTCGAAGGGAAACATATATAGATGTGATATCTTTTATGTTGATTTTTTTAACTTAACCAAATATTATTGAATGATATGGCTGCAGAAATTAAACGAGTTTTCGATCTATTAAAATACAGCTTGGAAAAACCTAAGCAAGAATTTGTTAGTGGGAAAATTAAAGGAAAGTGGGTCAATTACAGTACAACAGAATTCTGCAGTGCTGTTGATGACCTGAGCCGCGGATTAATCAACGTTGGAATGGCGAAAGACAGTAGGGTGGGGGTAATGTCTCACAACAGGCCAGAATGGAATATTGTTGATTTTGCGGTTAATCAGATCGGTGCTTATCAAATTCCATTATATCCAACTTTAGCTGCACATGATATTCAGTTCATTTTAAAAGACGCCGAAATTTCCATCATTTTTGTTGCCGATCAGGAACTATATGAGAAGGTAAAGCCATGTGTTCAGGAGATCAATCCTGCTATTAGAATATACAGTTTTAATGAGGTTGAAGGTGTTGAGAATTGGAAAATTTTAACTGATTTGGGGAAATCTGCAATTGATATTCATCTGGATGAATACCGCGATAAAGTAGAGCCAGAAGATATTCTCACGCTGATTTATACTTCAGGTACAACAGGAACGCCTAAAGGTGTAATGTTAACGCACAGTAACCTGGTTTCCAATTTTGTTAATTCATTAGTGGTTATGCCCAAAGGTGTAGAAAAGGGATTAAGCTTTTTGCCATTGTCACACATTTTTGAGCGGATGATTATTTATCTGTATTTATATAACCATACGGCAGTTTATTATGCAGAAAGTATGGAAACTATTGTAGCAGATATTCAACATGTAAAACCCAATGCATTTTCTACAGTACCCCGGTTGCTGGAAAAGGTATATGATAAAATCATGGAAAAGGGCAAGTCATTAACAGGCATTAAAAAAGGACTTTTCTTTTGGTCGGTTGCATTGGCAGAGCGATACACGATTGATGCAGGAACCTGGTATAATTTCCAATTATGGATAGCCAGAAAATTAGTATTTAAAAAATGGCAGGAAGCCTTAGGTGGGGACATTGTCGTTATCGTATCGGGAGGTGCGGCATTAAATCCACGCCTGGCACGAATTTTTTGGGCTGCGGGTATGCCTGTTTTCGAAGGTTATGGCTTAACAGAAACCTCTCCGGTAATTACGGTCAATCGTTTTGGCGGCACCATGTTTGGAACCGTTGGTGAAGTAATTACAGGTGTGGAAGTTAAAATTGCGCAAGATGGTGAAGTGTTAACCAGAGGTCATCAGGTAATGAAAGGTTACTACAAACGCCCTGATTTAACAGATGAAGCACTTGATCAGGATGGATGGTTCCATACTGGTGATATCGGCGAATTAATAGATGGTAGATTTTTAAAGATTACCGATCGCAAAAAAGAAATGTTTAAAACGGCAGGTGGTAAATATGTAGCTCCGCAAATGCTGGAGAATAAATATAAAGAATCTATTTTTATTGAGCAGATTATGGTTTTAGGGGAGAATAGAAAATTTCCATCAGCTTTAATTGTTCCTAATTTTGAAACCCTTAAATCCTGGGCAATGAAGAAGGGGATCGCCTTTACTACCCAAGAAGAACTAATTAAAAACAAGCAGGTTCTAGTTAAGTATAATGAAGTTATTGAATCATTAAGTGTTGATTTTGGTAAGTGGGAGCAGGTTAAAAGATTCGCTTTACTGCCAAAAGAATGGAGCATTGATGGTGGGGAGCTAACCCCTAAATTAAGCTTAAAACGAAAAGTGATTACAGAAAAAAATATTGATATAATTGAAAAAATATATAAGGATGCAGAAAACTATAAAGCCGCTCATTAAATTCTCAACGGTTTTTATCACCATTGCTATCATTATTTCAGGATGTGTAACCGGGCAACTTGGTAAAAACAATAGTGGTGAATATAAAAATGGAATGGTGGTGTCTGCTCATCCGGAAGCTTCACAGGTAGGGATAGATATCCTAAAAAAAGGAGGAAATGCAGTTGATGCTGCGGTAGCCGTTCAGTTTGCATTAGCTGTAGTGTACCCGAATGCAGGCAATATTGGTGGCGGTGGTTTTATGGTTTATCGTTCTGCAAAGGGCGAAATCAATGCATTAGATTTTAGAGAAAAAGCTGCTGCAGGTGCAAGCAGGGATATGTATCTGGATGCATCAGGAAATCCTATTGTAGACAAAAGCTTATATGGACATTTGGCTGCTGGTGTTCCGGGATCTGTTGATGGGATGGTAGAAGCCCATCGCAAATATGGTAAGTTAACCTGGGCACAGGTATTACAGCCTGCAGTAGACTTAGCTCATAACGGTTTCAAAATTACAAAGCGCCAGGCAGGAGAATTGAATGGTTTACATCAAAAACTTATGATGTTTAATCCTAAGGGAACGGCATTTGTAAATCTAGAAAGTACCTGGAAAGAAAATGATTTGCTTGTGCAGAATGAACTGGCAAATACACTAAAACTCATTCAGGAAAAAGGTAGAGCAGGTTTTTATGAGGGGGCTGTTGCTGATTCTATTGTGGCAGAAATGCAAGGTGGAAAAGGGTTAATTACGAAAGAGGATTTACAAAATTACCATGCCAAATGGCGCAAGCCTATTACAGGTGATTATCGGGGTTACAAAATTATTACCATGCCGCCAACTTCTAGTGGAGGGATTGCATTAATCCAATTGTTAAAAAGTGTAGAACCTTTTCCCCTAAAAAAATGGGGTTACAATCAAGATTCTACAATTCGAGTAATTGTAGAAGCAGAAAGAAGGGTTTATGCAGATCGTGCAACACATCTTGGTGATCCTGATTTTTACCATGTTCCGCAAAGCCAGTTGCTTAGCGAAACCTATAATAAGAAACGTATGGCTAATTTTAGTTGGGCTGCTGCTACACCAAGTAGCCAGGTTATGGCTGGAGAAATCAACGGTGCTGAACATGAAGAAACGACACACTTTTCTATTGTAGATCATGATGGGAATGCTGTTTCCATCACCACTACGCTTAATGGTTCTTATGGATCGCTGGTTGTGGTGAAAGGCGCTGGTTTTCTCTTAAATAATGAAATGGATGATTTTTCCGTAAAACCAGGTTCACCTAATATGTATGGGCTGGTTGGTGGAGAGGCCAATGCCATTGCGGCTAATAAACGGATGTTAAGTTCTATGACCCCAAGCATTGTAGAGAAAAATGGAAATTTATTTATGGTGGTAGGTACACCTGGCGGTTCAACCATCATTACTTCCGTTTTTCAAACCATTATTAATGTGATTGATTTTAACATGAATATGCAACAGGCTGTGTCTGCAAAGAAATTTCACCACCAATGGTTACCAGATGAAGTGTATGTAGAAAAGGATGCAATTGATAGTGTATCACTAGAAAAACTAAAATTAAAAGGATATAAAATCGTGCCTCGGGGAGCTATTGGTAGAGTAGATGCTATACTGAAAACCAAAAATGGAAGTTATCAGGGAGGAGCAGATCCACGTGGTGATGATAAAGCCATTGGGTATTAGGATTCAATTGGTTAAAATTTTCTTAAAATGTTATTTTTGGTATGGCAATTGCTTATCATGGCTAACGCTTAAAAATTAATATAACAAACATGAAATTAAATCTATTTAAGACTTTACCGGTAGCATTGGCCGGTTTGTTCATCGGAACTGCAGCTTCGGCACAGGAGCCGGTTACCTCAACTACACCTTTCAGAACTTGGTCTATCGGTGTTAATGCTGGTGCTCTAACTCCACTTTCTCCGTTAGGTGGTAAAAATGATTTTAGCAACAACAAAACTAGTTTTGGTTATGGCCTTTACATTAAGAAACAATTTACACCTTATTTCTCTTTACGTTTAGACGGGGTAAGAGGTAAACTAAAGGGTGATAATACCGAGGCTTATGACAGTGGCGTAACAAATAACTCTACTGTTAAAGCTTTTGATACTCAATTGGAATATTCGGGTAGTTTAAATGCTGTAGTGAACATGTTTAACATCGATATGTTCAAAAAAGAAAATGCTTTACAGCTTTATGTATCTGCTGGTGCAGGTTTAGCTGGTTACAAGCCAACAATTACAACTGCTAGCGGTACTTCATTATATGCTGGTGATAAAACAATCAGTGAATTAATTATCCCGGTAGGTCTTGGCGCTAAATTTAAAATCTCTGATGCGGTTAACTTCGATTTAGGTTGGACAATCAACTTTGTTGATGGCGATAACTTAGATGGTTATTACAGGGGAAGCAATGATAAATATAACTATGCTTATGCTGGTTTAGAATTTGCTTTAGGAAGCGGAAAACAATTGGCTTTCCACAATCCGGTTGCTTTAACTTATGATGAGGCATTAAAAGCAAAACAAACTGCTGATGCTTTAAAAGGTGATCTTGATGCTCAAAAAGCTGAAAACGCAAAATTGCGTGCAGATATGGCTGACATTTTAAAAGATTCTGATGGTGACGGTGTTGCTGATAAATTAGATAAATGTCCAGATACTCCATCAGGAACTGTAGTAGATGGTTCAGGTTGTCCATTAGTAACTCCAAAACCTCAGGTAACTGTAATTACTGAAGAAGATCGTAGAGTAGTAAGCGAAGCCATTAAAAACTTAGAGTTTGATTTAGGTAAAGCTACTATCCGTTCTAAATCTTATGCTTCACTAAATAGAGTTGCTGCATTATTAGTACAGAAAAACTTCAGCTTAAAATTAGCTGGTCATACAGATAACACTGGTTCAAAAGAATTGAACTTACGTTTATCTAAAGAAAGAGCTGAATCTGTAAAAGCTTACTTAGTATCTCAAGGTGCAAATGCATCACGTATTGAGGCTACAGGTTACGGAATGGGTCAACCAATTGCAACAAACAAAACTGCAGCTGGTCGTCAACAAAACCGTCGTGTAGAATTTACACTTTACTAGTCGATAGAAAATTATAATAAAAAAGCTCCCGATGAAAATCGGGAGCTTTTTTTTTGGTATAACTTTTTTACCGTAAATTGGAAAATACGATTATTGAATCAATTTGATTGTCTTTTTTATATTATTCAAATCGCTCATGCTAAAATTGGGTGATTGAAAGGAGAATATCTGATAGATCAATAATCCGTCTGTGCTATCATAAATGCTGATGATTTTATCATTCGATCGCTTAGTATAAATCAAGTATTTAATGTTCGAATCTTTGGTCAGGATCAAGCTATCCAGTGTTGCGTTTGATACGAATTTCAATTTATAACGATATTGTTCCTCCGCTGGAGTGTCTTGTGTCAAAGGAGCGGTTTGTGAAGAGAACACTTCCCTAATATATTCAGGAACATACAATGTTTCATTAACCAGTTTTGGAAGTCTTTTAGTGTTGTAAAACGAATAATCTAATCCACGTATTTGGTTCGATAACAATCCGTCGTTAATCTGCTTTAAATAACCGGATAGAAAACCAGGAGACCAATTGAAGAAAGTAGCCTGATTATAAAGAAAACTTAATTGTTTTGATTTTGCAGCTCTTTTAGAATAAGACTGCTCAATAAGCATCATTTGCAGGTTGGTAATTGCATCAGGAAATAACGTTACTGTAGCCAGCGTAGTTTCTTCCATCAGATTGGGTTTTTGTGATGGTGAAGTTACCTTTAGTGCGTAAACCAGGTTTAGATTTTTAACGGTATCGATCTGTTCACGGTAGGAATCAAGATAAAAAAAAGAATAATCTGCAGCGCGCTGATAGGTTGCCAATTCTTCAGGTTTAATAATTTTGTAAGGGGTAATTGTCCAGACCTTTTTTATCGCCTCATTATATTTTTCAATGTCTTTATATCCAGAATAGGGTAGCGTAAATAAGGTAGTCGTTTTCTTAAATTTCTCTATTTTTTCAGTGTTGGTTGCTACATTTCCAAAATATGATGTTTGTGCCAGGGAGGATAAGCCAGGTAGCATCATTAAATATATGACTAGATTTCTTTTCTTAAAAAGCATAATACTTAGGGTATAATTTGTATCCCTCTATTATAAGAATCTTTTAACAATTATTTTGAAATTTTCTATTGCAATAACAAAATACATTCATTAGCTTTGTTATGCAAGCATAATAAATTAGTGAAATGAAACAACAGCAAACTATTGATTACCATGTGAAATTTGCATGGCAAAATATGTTTAACAAATACAATCAAATGGCGTCTGGTTTTGGAATTACCCAGGCGATTGGTTATATGCTGATCAATATTAATGATGAAGAAGGTACTGCTGTTTCTAACCTGGCAGGCTTGCTTGGTGTAAAGGCAACCAGTTTATCCAGAATGTTGAATAACATGGAAGAGGCGAAATTAATTTATCGGGAAGCTTCTGCAGGAGATAAGCGATCGGTAAAGGTTTTTCTAACTGACTTTGGTAAGGAGAAAAAGCAGCTAGCTAAGGGTGTTGTGCGAAAGTTTAATGAATATCTGGATGAACATTTCTCCAAAAAAGAAAAAGAAACCTTTATCAATCTGTTAATCAAATTGAATGACATTACCGTAGCTTATACTGTTGATTAACTATTTGATAGTGAAAATTTTTAATGGTTTTTTAATTGCCAGAGGTAGTTAAATATATTACAGAAATAAAAATTTAGAATAATGATGAACCAAAGCAGCATAAATTATTTAAACTTTTACTGCAAGGTTGATCAGATCAATAAAATAATAAATAGAAACTGATGAAACGAAGCATTAATAAAGTTGCCGTTCTGGGTTCGGGTATCATGGGTTCAAGAATTGCATGCCACTTTGCCAATATTGGTGTAGAGGTTTTGCTTTTGGATATTGCACCTAAAGAACTGACTGCAGATGAACAGGCAAAAGGATTGACTTTAGATAAGCCAGCAGTAAAGAACCGAATTGTTAATACGGCTTTGCAAACTGCTGTGAAAACAAACCCATCACCTGTATATACTAAGAAAGTATTGAATAAAATCAAAACTGGAAACTTCGATGATGATATGTCGAAAATTGCTGGTTTCGATTGGGTGATCGAAGTAGTGGTAGAGAATTTAGACATTAAGAAAAAGGTTTTCGAGCAGATAGAACAATTTCGTAAACCAGGTACATTAGTTACCTCTAATACCTCAGGCATTCCCATTCATTTAATGGCTGAAGGTAGAAGTGAAGATTTTAAAGCACATTTCTGTGGAACACACTTTTTTAATCCGCCACGGTATTTAAAATTATTGGAGGTGATTCCAACACCACATACCAAACCAGAAATTGTTGACTTTCTCATGCATTACGGTGATAAATTTTTAGGTAAAACGACTGTTTTATGTAAGGATACGCCTGCATTTATTGCCAATCGCGTGGGCGTTTATTCCATTATGGCCTTGCTTCATCTGGTTGATAAACTTGATTTAACAGTAGAAGAGGTTGATAAATTTACAGGTCCTGCATTGGGCAGACCAAAGTCGGCTACTTTCCGTACCTCTGATGTTGTGGGCTTAGATACCATGATTAAGGTGGCAAAAGGCTTATATGATAATTGCCCTGACGATAAAGCACACGATTTATTTAAACTTCCTGCCTATGTGCAGAAAATGGAAGAAAATAAATGGCTGGGTGATAAAACCAAGCAAGGTTTCTATAAAAAAACTAAAACTGCAGAAGGAAAAACAGAGATTCTTGCGCTGGATTTGAAAACTTTGGAATATAAACCTCAGGAAAAGGTCAAATCAGCAACATTAGAAATGACCAAACCTGTTGAAAATCTTCAGGATCGCATGAAGATTTTTGCCAAAGGAAAAGACAAGGCAGGAGAATTATTCCGCCATTCTTCTTTTGGGTTGTTTGAATATGTTTCAGATCGTATCCCCGAAATTTCCGATGAATTGTACCGTATTGATGATGCGATGCGTGCTGGTTTCGGTTGGGAATTGGGGCCGTTTGAACTTTGGGATGCTATTGGTGTAAAAGAAGGCGTAGAAGGGATGGAGCAATATGGAAATCAAGCAGCAGCTTGGGTGCATGAAATGCTTGATGCTGGTTTCACTTCATTTTATAAAGTTGAAGCAGGCATTAAGAAGTATTATGATATCCCTACCAAATCTTATCAAGCATTACCTGGAACAGATGAGTTTATCATTCTGGATAATATCCGTGAAAATAAAACCCTTTGGAAAAATTCAGGCGTTTCTATAATTGATTTGGGTGATGGCATATTAAATGTTGAATTCCATACCAAAATGAATACCATTGGCGGTGATGTGATTTCAGGTATCAATAAGGCTATCGATATGGCGGAAAAAGACTATCGAGGTCTGGTGATTGGTAACGATGGTGCAAATTTCTCTGCAGGTGCAAATGTTGGGATGATTTTCATGATGGCGGTAGAGCAGGAATGGGATGAATTAAATATGGCCATTCGCATGTTTCAGAATACCTCTATGCGCATTCGTTACTCTTCTATTCCGGTTGTAGTAGCACCGCATAATTTAACTTTAGGTGGTGGTTGCGAATTTAGCTTACATGCCGATCACGTTCAGTTATCAGCTGAAACTTATATGGGTTTAGTTGAATTTGGGGTTGGTGTAATTCCTGGCGGTGGCGGAACAAAAGAGTTTGCCTTACGCGCTTCTGATGAATATAAGGATGATCAAATCGTTCAGAATGCTTTGAAAGAGCGCTTTTTAACCATCGGAATGGCAAAAGTTTCCACTTCTGGTTATGAAGCCTTTGAATTAGGTTATTTGCAAAAAGATAAATTTTCCATCTCCATGAACCGCAATCGCTTACTGGCTGATGCTAAGGCGAAAGCAATTGAGCTGGCAGATGCCGGATATACCAAACCTGTACAAAGAACAGATATTAAAGTACTTGGTAAGCAAGGTTTAGGAATTGTTTATGCAGGTGCAAATAGTATGTATGCCGGTCATTATATTTCTGAACATGATAAAAAAATCTCCGAAAAACTAGGTTACGTGATGTGTGGCGGCGATTTATCGTCTCCTACAGAAGTAAGTGAACAATATCTATTGGATTTGGAAAGGGAAGCATTTTTATCTCTTGCGGGTGAAAGGAAATCATTAGAGCGGATTCAATCGATTATAACAAAAGGGAAACCGTTGAGGAACTAGACTTGAGATAAGAGACATTAGATTTGAGACAGGTGCATTCTTCACGACTAACTAAAGACAAGTTACAGAAATGAATAATTTAAAGGAATTGAAAATCTGGAATAGAGCCATAGATTTAGCTGTTGAGGTTTACGATGCAACATCAAGGTATCCAATAGATGAACGGTTTGGCTTGACAAGTCAGTCACGAAGAGCAGCTGTTTCAATTCCATCAAATATTGCAGAAGGTGCTGGAAGAAATTCTCTTAAGGAATTCAATAATTTTTTAGGAATAGCAAATGGCTCATCATATGAATTACAAACTCAATTAGCAATCGCTAATAAACTTGGAATGCTTGAAACAGAAAAGCTTGAACCTTTACTTACTCAAATTGATGAATTACAAAAAATGACTTACGGTTTTCAGCAAATGTTGGAAAAGAAAATTAAAAAATAAATTTTATGATTTGAGTAATAGCTTGAGCAGGTCTCACATCTAGTTTCTCAAATCTCTAATCTTCAATAAAATGGAAGCATATATTATAGCCGGATATCGTACAGCAGTAGGTAAAGCACCACGTGGCGTATTCCGTTTTACTAGGGCAGATGACCTTGCTGCAGAAGTGATCAGGGCCTTGGTGGCATCAGTTCCAAATTTAGATAAGGAACAAATAGATGATGTTATTGTAGGTAATGCCACACCAGAAGCAGAACAGGGCTTAAACATTGCCAGGATGATTTCACTGATGGGTTTAGATACAGATAAAGTTCCCGGAGTTACCGTAAACCGTTACTGTGCATCCGGACTAGATACCATTGCTACTGCTGTAGCGAAAATTAAGGCAGGAATGGCAGATTGTATCATTGCTGGTGGCGTGGAAGTAATGAGCGGAATGCCATTTGGTGGCTGGAAACTTGTTCCAAATGCTGAGGTAGCAAAAAATAATCCAGACTGGTATTGGGGGATGGGACTAACTGCTGAAGCTGTAGCCAAAGAATATAAGGTTAGTCGTGAAGATCAGGATGCCTTTGCACTTAAATCTCACGAAAAGGCCATTCATGCCATTAAAAACGGACATTTAAAAGATGGTGTTTTGCCCATCACCATAAATGAAAATTACCTGGATGAAAACTTGAAAAAGAAAACACGTTCTTATGTAGTAGATACTGATGAAGGGCCACGTGCTGATACTACATTAGAAAAACTGGCAAAATTGAAGCCTGTATTTGATGCTGTTGGAAGTGTAACTGCGGGTAATTCATCTCAAACTTCTGATGGAGCCGCATTTGTTTTAGTGGTTTCTGAAAAGAAAATGAAGGAATTAAATGCAGAGCCGATCGCGAGGTTAGTGAGTTATAGTGTTGCCGGTGTACCTCCAAGAATTATGGGGATAGGTCCAATTGAGGCCATTCCAAAGGCATTGAAACAAGCTGGATTACAACAAGCTGATATCGATTTAATTGAGTTGAACGAGGCTTTCTCTTCACAATCTTTAGCCATTATCAGAACATTGGATTTAAATCCAGACATTATTAACGTAAATGGTGGTGCTATTGCTTTAGGGCACCCACTGGGCTGTACCGGAGCAAAGCTAACTGTACAGATGATGAATGAGTTAAAAAGACAAAGTAAAAAATATGGTATGGTTACGATGTGCGTAGGTACCGGACAAGGTGCAGCGGGGATTTTTGAATTATTGTAAATTAGTATCAAGATATGAGTAGCAAGTATCAAGATTGAATAGCGAGCGTAAAAGCAATTGCAAAAAATCATCCTGAACATATTTGTACACATGACTTAAATACTAAAACGTATGCACAATTTTAAAGATTTAAAAGTTTGGCAAAAATCGATTGATTTGGCAGTTGAAGTTTACAAAGCGACTTCACTTTTACCAAATGATGAAAAGTATGGTTTGATATCACAAATGAAGAGGTGCTCCGCTTCGGTTTCTTCGAATATTGCTGAAGGCTCCGGGAGAGGAAGTAGTGCTCAATTCAAATATTTCTTGAATATAAGCCAAGGTTCAGCTTTTGAATTAGAAGCACAGCTAATTATTTCGAATCGACTAGAATTACTTGATGATAATTTATCGACAAGTTTGATTGAAAAAACAACTGAGATACAAAAAATGATTTATGCATTAGATAAGAGTATTAAAAGATAAAGAAAGTATCAAGATTCCAGTTTTGAACCCGGTCTTGATACTTGCTACTAGATATTAACATTCAGTTACATACGGTCTTCGAGCCCAATCTTGATACCTGATAATCGTTACTAAATACTTAAACCTAGCGACATCCAGTTTTCGAGCCCAGTCTTAATACCTGATACTCGCTACTAAACGCCTAAACCTAGCGACATCCAGTTTTCGAGCCCAGTTTTGATACTTGATACTCGTTATTAAACAATAAAACTAGTGATGTCCAGTTTTCGAGCCCAATCTTGATACTTGATACTCACTACTAGATACTAAAACAATGGAAACAACTGAAAAAAAAACAATTAAAGGCGGTGAATTCTTAATTAAAGAAACCGTTTATCAGGACGTATTTATCCCAGAAGAATTTGATGAAGAGCAGCAGATGATTGCGCAAACTTGTCGTGATTTCCTGAATGCTGAAGTTTATCCCAATTTAGATAAAATTGATAAGCAGGAAGATCCTGAATTAATGCCAACACTTTTAACCAAAGCCGGTGAGCTTGGAATTTTAGGAGTTTCTGTTCCGGAAGAGTATGGCGGGTTTGGTAAAAATTTCAACACTTCGATGTTGGTTGCTGATGTTGTGGGAGCAGGTCACTCTTTTGCTGTGGCACTTTCTGCACATACGGGAATAGGTACTTTGCCAATTCTTTATTATGGTAATGAAGCGCAAAAAGCGAAATACATTCCAAAGTTAGGTTCTGGTGAATGGAAAGCTGCTTATTGTTTAACTGAACCAAATTCAGGTTCGGATGCAAACTCTGGAAAAACTAAGGCCAAGTTGAGTGAAGATGGTAAACATTACATCATCAATGGTCAAAAAATGTGGATTACCAATGGTGGTTTTGCAGATATTTTTATTGTTTTTGCCAAGATAGATGATGATAAAAATCTAACTGCGTTTATTGTGGAGAAAGATTTTGGTGGCATCACCATGAACCCTGAAGAGCATAAAATGGGAATTAAGGGTTCATCAACCCGTCAGGTTTTCTTTAATGATTGTCCTGTGCCTGTAGAGAATATGCTGAGCGATCGGGAAAATGGTTTTAAAATCGCAGTAAATATTTTAAATATAGGCCGGATCAAATTATCTGCCGCAGCAATTGGTGCTTCTAAAGCAACACTAAATACAGCCATTAATTATTCAAATGAACGCAGTCAGTTTGGCCGCCCGATTTCAAAATACGGAGCCATTCGTTTCAAAATTGCAGAGATTGCATCAAAATTATATGCTGTTGATGCGGCAAATTACAGGGCCGGACAGAATATCGATGATACTTATGACCAATTAGTTGCTAGCGGAATGGAATCTGGCAAAGCAAGATTAAAATCTGTAGAACAGTTTGCGGTTGAATGTGCGATTTTAAAAGTTTGGGGTTCCGAAGCGTTGGATTATACCGTTGATGAAGGTGTTCAGATTTACGGAGGTATGGGGTTTAGCGCCGATGCACCGATGGATAGGGCTTATCGTGATGCCCGGATTAATAGAATCTTTGAGGGGACAAACGAAATCAATCGACTGCTAACAGTTGATATGATGTTAAAGCGTGCCATGAAAGGGGAGCTTGATTTGATGGGACCAGCAACAGCAGTGGCAGCAGAATTAATGAGCATTCCTGATTTTGGAGAAGAAGATACTACCTTATTTGCTGCAGAGAAAAAGGTGTTGGCCAATCTTAAGAAAGCAACTTTAATGGTTGCTGGTGCTGCCGTTCAAAAGCTCATGATGACTTTAAGCAAAGAGCAGGAAATCTTGATGAATATTGCAGATATGGCGGGTTACGTTTATGTGTTGGAATCTGCTTTGCTCAGAACAGAGAAATTGGTGGCAACAAAAGGTGAGGAAGCGACAGCAGGTCAGTTAGATTTACTTAGAATTTATATGGTTGAAGCGGTGGATGGCATAGCCAAAGCCGGTAAAGAAGCACTTTGGGCTTTTGCAGAAGGTGATGAGCAACGGATGATGCTAGTAGGCTTACGCAGGTTTACAAAAGTAGAGCCGTTTAATGTAAAAGATGCCCGCCAAAGAGTGGCACAACAGTTAATTGAAGCGAACAAATATATTTTTTAATGCTTTTAATTAGCATTTGAAGGTTTAGCGTAGAGGTGCAAAAATCCGCTCCGCTAAACCTTTTTTATTTTGTAATATAATTTCCTGAAGTTTAGTCGGAGCATTCATTTTGGTAGATCAATCCATTCTTAAATAGGTAGAGTTATGCATTTAAATCCTATTTTTACGGATGCTTAAATTTAAACAACTCACTATTTTGTTTTTCCTGGCTTTGGTGCTAAATTCCTGTAAGAAGGATGAAGATTCAGATAAGCAAATTACCAATTTTATTGAGAAGAATAATATCCCAGCCACTAAAGATGCTTCTGGATTATATTATCAAATCATCAAACCAGGCACCGGAAGCTTTACCTATCCGGCGAATACAAGTATCACAATCAAATACGAAGGCAGACTGCTGGATGGTAGTGTATTTGACAATGGTGATGGTAAAGAACAAAATTTTATGCTTTCACAATTAATTCAAGGCTGGAGAATCGGCATTCCGAAAATTCAGAAAGGTGGCGAGATCAGGTTAATTATACCGCCGGGCCTTGGATATGGAAGCAGTGCTGCTGGTCCGATTCCGGGGAATTCTGTATTGGATTTCACGATTCAACTATCAGATGCTAAATAACTTTAGTACGATGACTGAATTTTATCTGGAATGTTAAAATTGGTTAAAAATTGGCGCAACCGTATTAAAAGCTTATTTTTGCCAATGATGCTAAAGTTCAGATATATTGTAATGTTGGTTTGCCTTACAGGTTGCCTTGCTGCTTGTAATAAAAACGAGGCTTTCGAAACTTATGATCCTGCGCCGCAGTTTACCATAGATACTACAGCTATCAGGGCTTTTATAAAGGCCAATAACATTCAGGCTGTTAAAGATCAATCTGGCGTTTTTTATCAGATTATTGAACCGGGAACGGGAAGTATCAGCTATACTAGTAATACCAAAGTTACAGCTGATTATGAAGGTAGACTACTTAACGGGACTGTTTTTGATAGCTCAAAAGGAAATCCAATTACATTTACGTTAGGCGGGATCATTGCCGGATGGCAAATAGGAATTCCGAAAATACAAAAGGGAGGAAAAATCAGGTTAATTATACCTTCCTATTATGGTTATGGAAATGTAGCACAGGGTACCAGTATTCCTGCTAATGCTATACTCGATTTTAATATCACACTTACAGAAGTTTCAAATTAGATGAACAAATTTACCAAACTTGGCCTTTGCTTAGGTTTATTGGCTACAATACTTTTCAGCGCTTGCGAAAAAGAATATGATTCAATCGAAACGGTTGATGATGCTACTATTCAATCTTATATCACTAAAAATAATTTAACAAGCTCTATGATTCAAGACCCAGATAAAACAGGGTTTTATTATCAGGTTACTATGCCAGGAACAGGAGATCTATTTAAAAATCCAGATTCAGTTTTATATGATATTACGATTAAATCACTTAATAATGGAACTATTTATTCTCAATCACCCGTAAATGGTAATTTGGGCACATATGTAGGATATAGTACTGCGGTTCTTTCGTCATTTAATTTTCCAGCAATTAGGACATCTATACTAGCTTTAAGCCCAGGAGGCTCCGCAAGAATTCTTTTGCCATCATATTTAGCTTTCGGCAAAAACGGCTATAACGCAATACCATCCAATGAAAATATTGATCTCATTGTTAAGACATATCCTTTTAGAAAACAGTGGCAATTAGATGAATTTAAATTAGACAATTTTATAGCTTCAAAAGGATTAACTGCAGTAAAAGATCCTTCTAGAGTAAGGTATATAGTAAGCAATGTTGGCACAGGTACTGATGTAATTAATGATGGAAGTACTTTGGTGTTGAAGTACACTGGAAGATTTTTAGATGGCACTTCTTTTGATTCGAGCACAGACGGAACCTATTCTACCTCATTATCTAGTGTAATATCTGGCTGGGGAATATTAAAGAATTTTAAAGCAGGAACGAAAGTTAGGATATTGATTCCTTCTGATTTAGCATATGGTAAAACAGGTAGTGTAAATTCATCAGGTGTGTCTGATGGTAGAATTCCTAGTAATGCAGTTTTAGATTTTGATATCGAAATCGTAAGCGTTACGAATTAGCCAAAGCCTCTTTAAAAACTTTTAAAACCCTTTCCCTTGCAAATTTATGCTCAACTATTGGTTGGGCATATTTTTTTGTCCCAAACTCTGACACCCACTTTTTAATGTATTCGAATTTAGGATCAAATCTTTTGGTTTGTAGTTCAGGATTAAAGACTCTAAAATAAGGTGCTGCATCATTACCAGAGCCTGCCGCCCACTGCCATCCACCTACGTTACTCGCCATTTCATAATCCAATAGTTTATTGGCGAAATAAGCTTCACCCCAACGCCAATCAATTAAGAGGTGCTTTGATAAAAAACTTGCGGTAACCATGCGCACACGGTTGTGCATCCATCCAATTTCATTAAGTTGTCTCATCCCCGCATCAACAATTGGATATCCTGTATTTCCTTCGCACCAGGCCTTAAATTCCTTTTCGTTATTGCGCCATTTAATTTTATCGTATTGTTTTTTAAAAGAATCGTGCGCTGAATAAGGGAAATGCCATAAAATCATCATGTAAAATTCTCTCCAGGCCAGTTCTGAAAGCCAAACATTAGATTTTGCCGCTATCGCATCTTTAACCAATTTGCGAATGCTGATGGTTCCAAAACGCAAATGCAAGCCAATGCGGGTAGTTCCGGCGATAGCTGGATAATCCCGTTCTTTTGCATAATCATCAAGTTTACTTTTATATTCAATTTTAGGGAATTGTAGGTTGCTTTTTTCAAAACCCATTTCTTTCAGGCTGGGCAAAGGCAGGTGTTTGGTCTCTAAAAAATTTTTAAAATATTTTTTAGTTGGGTAAGCTTTCGTATAAAAATCATTCAGTTTGGCGTGCCACTGTTTATAAAATGGGGTGAAAACGGTATAAGGCGTTTGATCAGCCTTTAAAATCTCTCCTTTTTCAAAAATAACCTGATCTTTAAAAGTCTTAAATTCAATTTTCTCACTGGTTAAAAACTCAGCCATATCATCATCCCGTTCACGTGCGTAAGGCTCATAATCATGATTGGTATATACTTCAGCAACATCATATTCTTTTAATACCTCTGGCCATACTTTTTCTGGCTTGCCATATTTCACCAATACATCCGATCCATGTTTTTGAAGTGTGGTCTTTAAATCTTCAATAGCTTGATAAATAAATGTAACCCTGGCATCATCCTTTGTTAGTTTTTCTAAAATATTTTGATCAAAAATGAACAATGGTAAAACCGGATGTTCGCCTTTCAGTGCATGGTATAAAGCGGCATTATCTTCCAGGCGTAAATCACGTCGTAACCAAAAGATACTAATTGTTTTCTTCATCTAATTTGAATTATGATATCGGCTTTTTTCAAACTATTTATGCTGGTATAAATTGGCCAATGCATCATCCAGATGGGTAAATTTAAATTTAAAACCGGCATCTAATATTTTTTGTGCAGAGGTGTTATTGCTCATCATTACGGCTTCCGTTCGCTCACCCATCAGCAGCTCTATTGCTTTTCTAGGGACTTTAATTGGCCAAAACGGGCGATGTAAGTGTTTGGCAATGGCTTTGGTTAATCCTTCATTTGTAACAGGGAATGGCGCACAGGCGTTATAGCTATTTTCCATATTGAAGTTTTCTAACGCATAGATATACATCGCTACCATATCATCAATATGAAGCCACGGTGTCCATTGCTTGCCAGTTCCTAAAGCAGCACCGGCAAATAAACGCACAGGTTGATCCAGTTGTGGTAAAGCGCCACCTTTTGTACTTAAAACAATTCCGGTACGGAGCTTTACAATGCGTAGACTTAATTTTTTCCCTTGATCAATAGCATCTTCCCATAACTTACAACATTCTGCTAAAAAGCCATAGCCGTTTTGGCTCTCTTCTGTTAAAATCTCATCGCCGCAATCGCCATAGTAGCCGACCGCTGAAGCAGAAATGAAAGATTTTACCTGATGTTCGGTTTTAAGTTTTATGGCTTTAAAAAGTAATTCTGTAGATTTTACACGACTGTCTATAATTTGCTTTTTACGTTCATCAGTCCATTTTTTTTCAGCTACTGGTTCTCCTGCTAAATGGATTATCGCATCAACACCACTTAAACAATTAGCATCAATATCACCTTTGTAAACATCCCAAAGATAATTATTTGGATCACTATTATCTTTACGAGACAGTGTATTGACCTCATAACCTTGATTCAACAATTGTTTTTTGAGTTCAGTTCCAACAAGTCCCGTAGCGCCTGTAATCAGAATCTTTTTTGCCATGGTTTTAAAACACCAAACATGCAAAACGGTTTTTTTAAAGACTAAACATAATAGTATCTGATGAATATCAATGCATTGCCTGTATTCATTAGATACTATTGTTTTTTTTTACAAACCAGAAATAACTTTGTTTTTTGGAGCCTTTATAGCATAACTCAACTTAATAGTTTTGGTTTCATTGGGTGCTATTTTTAACTGCCAGGTAAGCATTCCTGTTTCCTTGTTAACTTCGGCGCCCGAACTGTCTAATAATTCAATTTCGATATCACTTTCAGTTGATAAGGGATATTGATCTTTTAGTGATAAATCAATCGCTTCTTTCTTGGTATTTCTAATTATGATTAGATATGTGAACAATTGCTTTTTGTTCGCACCAATAAATTTAGTGCTGCTAAAATCTTCCTGTTTCTCTTTCGAAATAATGATTTTCTTATCCTTACCCATACTCAGACTTAACGTATCCTGAATATTGGCCGGGTTGATGTATGATTTGCCTGTATATGTCCCTTCAAAGATAATGTTCGCATTTCCTGCTTGAAGGTTTAACTTTTCCCAATTAATCACATCAGCCAATAAATAGGCATCAGTGCTTAATTTTGGTGCGGCATAATATTTATATTTCGCTGGCACTTCATATTCTTTAAAAGAAACTGTATGTGGCTTATTGTCGCTATTTACATCATAAGGAATGTCAATATCAAAAGTTACACCCAGTTGAGTTTCGTTAACAGAAGTATAGTTGTTAACCGTAGAAGGTGCGGGCATGGCTTGTTTTTGGAGGCTATTTGTTCCTCTTATAACAATTTCATTAAGTTTATTGTCTTCAATTTCCATGCTGGATACTCTACCCATTAAAGCTTTTTGCATTTGATTATAGGTAGAAACAAACCATGGATTTAAGGTTGGTGCCGTAATATTGTAATTTGGATTTCCGGTTGATAAAGAAAGCTTCACTTTTTTCCAGTCCAAGCCCGTATTTTGTGTAATTGCCGCTTTGTAAACTATTTCAAGCGGCTTGGAGGTACTGGAGGATTTAATATCGTAACTGGCTAACCAGCTTGCATTTGGTGTTATGTAAGATAGATCATAATTGGCATCTATATTGGTTTTCGCCATGAGTTGTAAAACCAATTGACCAAGTTGCTGATTAGGATGATTTCTAAGTTCTGCTATTTGTTGTTGTAACGCACTCAGTTTCTGATTTTGTTTATCTTCTATAACGCTGAGTGCGGCTATTGCATTTCTCACTTCAGCATTTTTCAGGCGATAATATTCAGTCAGTTTCATTAATTCAGTCACATTGGTGCCCGAAGTAGTTCCGCCAGATTTTCTATTTTCATCCAATAAGGCCAGTGTTTGTTCTTCAATAGTTTTTGAGTTTTTGGTTTTAATTAAATCGGCTGAAATTAATTTAATACTGTCTGTTAACTTTTTAATTTCTGGATTTGCGGCATCCGTGTTCAGGAAATCGCGGTTAAACTGAACGGATAAAATAGTCACGCCTGAAGAAACGCCTACTTGAATAGAGTTTTCATTTACCCGACCGGAAATGTTATTAATCACGATTTCGGATGTCCCGGCGGGAAGGTTAACCCTTCCTGAGTGTGTAAGTTGTGCACCGTTGTTGTAAACAGTTACACTTTCTAAATTTGCTTTGGTTTTAATTTGTTGCTGGGCGAAAACACTTAATGGAAATAATAGTGTGATTAGAATTCGTTTCATTATGCTGATTTTTGAGGTGTGTTGGATTCTACATTTAAATGAAAGATGAATGATTTGCCAACATTCCATAACTCACCAATCATATTGTTTACTGTGTGTAAAGAATTTTGCTTGTTTTTGATGCCAGAGAAAAATAAGATAAATTTGTGTTTATCCTCAATAATTCATTTCCGAGAAAAAGATGTTCAAAAAAATTTTAGTATGGTTTAGAAATGATCTCCGTTTGCATGATAATGAATTGCTTGTGGAGGCGATTGCTAAGTCAGATTCAATTTTACCCGTTTATATTTTAGATCCCCGTCAGTTTGGAGAAACAAAGTATGGGACATTAAAAACTGGGAGCATCAGGGCACATTTTTTATTAGAAAGTGTACTCGGGCTACGAAGTGCGCTGAAGCAGATAGGAGGAAATTTATTGATTGCTACCGGTAACCCTGAAGAAATTATTCCACAGTTGATTCAGGAATACGAAATTACCGAAGTATATCATCACCGGGAGGTAGCCAGAGAGGAAACACATGTATCTACACTGGTAGAAAATGCCCTCTGGAAATTACGCATCAACCTTAAACATTTTATTGGTCACACCTTATACAATAAAGAAGATCTACCTTTTCCAATCAAAGATATACCTGATGCTTTTAATCAGTTTAAGAAAAAAATCGAGCGTGATTCCATTATCAAACCCTGTTTCCCTTCACCAGATCGAATTAACGTAGCTGAGGTAATTGATTGGGGAACGCTGCCTACTTTGGAAGAACTTGGCTTGCTTCACCAGCAAAAAGATCAAAGAGCTGATTTCGAGTTTGAAGGCGGTGAGGCCGAAGGATTGGTGCATTTACAAAAGGTTATTGTGGCTATGCAACAAGCTGCAACATCTAAAAATCTCATTTTAGTTTCTAAACTTTCTGCCTGGCTGGCCATGGGTTGCCTTTCTCCACGTAAGGTATATTGGGAGATTAAGAAAATAGAAGGCATGCCCAATACAAAGGCCATGTTTAATCATATTTTATTGGGCTTGCTTTGGCGGGACTATTTCCGTTTTATGTTCAAAAAATATGGCAATACCTTTTTTAATCCAAATGGTTTTGGAAGCCAGGGTTTGGTAGACATCGAAAATGAGCAGGAAAATTTCAATAAATGGAGAACTGGTCAGACGGGATTTGCCGTAGTAGATGCCGTGATGACAGAGTTGAACCAAACTGGATTCATATCTAATATTGCCAGGCAAACCACTGCACTCTACCTTGTTAATAATCTTGAGGTAAGCTGGGTATTCGGAGCTGCCTATTTTGAAGAGAAACTTATTGATTATAATCCGGCAAGTAATTGGGGTAACTGGGCCAATATAGCAGGAGTAGGAAATGATCAGAAATCAAAAGGCGTAATTGATATGGATAAGAATATTAAAAACTTAGATCCAAAAGGAAATTATGCCTTAACCTGGACTTCTTAATAAATGATTGAGTAAAAGAGTTATTGATCGATTAAATTATTGAATGAGTTTGCAGATCATATCATTTAATCATTCTCTCATTTAGTTTTCAGAATAGAATGATTAAATTAAAGAATTATTGAGTTAGTGAATGGGTTTCGGATTGTGCCATGTATCATTCATTAAATCTCTCATTCACTCAGTCTCTCCTTCAATTATAAATACTGGCCTGGGTTTTGCTCTAACTTTTAATCAAAAAATTCTTTATTTCATGCAGCCTCAATTTTGCTGAATGTCAGAATGTTTCTAAATAATTTTTTTGTGCAATTAATCCAGTTTTTTGCCAATTATATAAGGTAAAATTCTACTTTTGTAATGCTTATAGTAAACAGTTAATAATGGATAGTTTATCTTATCTCAACGGCGCTAACGCCGAATATGTAGATTCTTTATATCAGTCGTATCAGCAAGATCCTGAATCAGTTGAGTTTGGTTGGCAAAAGTTTTTTGAAGGTTTTGATTTTGGAAGAAATTCTGAGACCTCAGTAGTAAATGTAGAAACCCCTGAACAATTTTTAAAGGAGGTTAGTGTTTTAAACCTGATTGACGGTTATAGAAGTCGGGGTCACTTATTTACACATACCAATCCTGTTCGAGAAAGACGTAAACATTTACCAACTTTAGATCTTTCAAACTTTGGCCTTTCTGATGCCGATTTGGAAACAGTTTTTAACTCAGGTGTTGAAATTGGTATCGGTGCAGCAAAACTGAAAGATATTGTTGCTTTTCTAAAACAAACTTACACCAGTTCAATTGGTGCTGAATATAAATTTTTACGTACACCAGAGGTCTTGAACTGGATTCAGCAAAAGATGGAAAGTGCCCGTAATACGCCAAGTTTCTCTATTGATGAGAAGAAACGTATTTTGAAAAAATTAAATGAAGCGGTAAGTTTTGAAAACTTTCTTGGAACCAAGTTTTTAGGACAGAAACGGTTTTCTTTAGAAGGAGCAGAGGCATTAATTCCTGCATTGGATTCTGTTATTGAAAAAGGAGCAGATTTAGGGATTGAAGAATTTGTAATCGGTATGGCGCATCGCGGTCGTTTAAACGTACTGGCGAATATCATGCAGAAAACCTATAAAGATATATTTGCCGAGTTTGAAGGTAAAAGCTATAATCCTGATACGCCATTTGGTGGTGACGTAAAATATCACTTAGGTTACTCTACAGATGTTACTACCGTTACCGGAAAAAGTGTTCACTTAAGTCTTTGCCCAAACCCATCACACCTGGAAACAGTTGACGGTGTGGTAGAAGGAATGAGCCGTTCGAAGATTGACTTTAAATATGGTGGAGACAACAGCCGTTTGGCACCGATCTTAATTCATGGTGATGCTTCTGTAGCTGGCCAGGGAATTGTATATGAAGTAATTCAGATGGCAGGTCTTGAAGGTTATAAAACAGGTGGAACTATTCACCTGGTCATTAATAACCAGATCGGCTTTACCACCAACTATAAAGATGCACGTACAAGTACCTACTGTACGGATATTGCTAAGGTGACCTTATCACCAGTTTTTCATGTAAATGGAGATGATCCTGAAGCATTGGTTTACGCCATTAATCTGGCTATGGAATATCGTCAGAAATATAAAAATGATGTTTTTATTGATATTTTGTGTTACCGTCGTTTCGGTCATAATGAGTCTGATGAACCTAAATTCACCCAGCCGTTATTGTACAAAACCATCGAAAAACACCCTAACCCAAGGGAAATATATATCGACCAGTTAACTAAAGAAGGTAAACTGGAAGCTGGACTGGCAAAAGAAATGGAAAAAGATTTCCGTGGAATTTTACAGGAGCGATTAAACGAAGCTAAAGAATTTGTTGCAAGTAAGGATGAAGTTAAATTTGGTGGTGCCTGGGCAGATTTGCGGATGGCGACACCAAAAGATTTTGAAACCTCTCCTGTGACGGCTGTAAAAAAATCTACGTTATTAGAAATCGGTAAGCGCATCACCACTTTACCATCGGATAAAAAGTTCTTCAAAAAAATTGAAAAACTTTTTGCTGAGCGTACAAAAATGGTTAATGAAACCAATGTTTTTGATTGGGCAATGGGCGAGCAACTGGCTTATGGTACTTTATTATCAGAAGGTAAACGTATTCGTTTAAGCGGTCAGGATGTAGAACGTGGTACTTTTTCTCACCGTCATGCTGTATTAACTTTAGAAGATAGCGAGGAAGAATATGTACCATTAGCAAATATTTCAGATCAGCAGGCTCCATTTGATATTTACAATTCTCACTTATCAGAATATGGCGTTTTAGGTTTTGAGTATGGTTATGCCATGGCAAACCCTAATGCTTTAACCATTTGGGAAGCACAATTTGGCGATTTCTTTAACGGAGCGCAAATTGTTGTCGATCAATATATTGCCAGCGCTGAAACCAAATGGCAACGCGAAAATGGTTTGGTGATGTTATTGCCACATGGTTATGAAGGTCAGGGACCTGAGCATTCATCAGCACGTATTGAGCGTTTTATGGAGCTTTGTGCTGATTACAACATGCAAGTGGTAAACTGTACTACTCCTGCTAACTTTTTCCACGTATTACGTCGCCAGTTTAAACGTGATTTCCGTAAACCTTTGGTGGTTTTCTCTCCTAAGAGTTTATTGCGTCATCCATCTTGCGTATCCAAATTAGAAGAGTTTACCGATGGTGGCTTTAAAGAGGTTATTGATGACGTAAACGTAAATGTTGATGAGGTTAGCCGGATTGTTTTCTGTAGTGGTAAAATTTATTACGAATTATTAGAAAAACAGCAGGCAGATCAGGTAAAACATGTTGCTGTAGTTCGTGTTGAGCAATTATACCCAACACCAGTTGACCAGATGGAAGCCATTAAGGCAAAATATAAAAATGCAAACGAAATTTTCTGGCTACAGGAAGAACCAGAAAACATGGGTGCATGGCCATACCTTTTCCGCAAATTATACAAAACAGGCTTAAAAGGTATTGATGTAATTTCGAGAAAAGAAAGCAGCAGTACTGCTACAGGTTTCGCTAAACAACATGCTAACCAACAAACCTATATTTTAGCGAAGGCTTTAGAAGTTTCTGTTAAGGAAGAAGAAGTTAAAGATGAAACTAAAAAGGCCCGTAAGAAATTAGCTGAGGCGGATTAATTTTAAATTAAAGATTCGAAAGTAATGGGTTTAGGTTTAAGGGCCGGAACATTGCAACTTTTGAATCTTAAAACATATAACAACAAAAATTACCAATTTTAAAAATATGAGTTTAGAGATCAAAGTTCCACCAGTTGGTGAGTCGATAACAGAAGTTGTTTTATCACGTTGGATAAAGAACGATGGTGACGTTGTTGAGATGGACGAAGTTATTGCTGAATTAGAATCAGACAAAGCTACTTTCGAATTAACCGCAGAACAAGCTGGAACTTTAAAAACCATAGCTGCTGAAGGTGATACATTAGCCATAGGCGCAGTAGTTTGTAATATTGAAGATGGTGGTGCTGCTACCAGTCCTAAGCCAGAAGTTGAAAGCCCTAAGTCTGATGCACCAGCACAGGATGAAGCACCAAAGGCTCAAGGCACAGAACCTGTTTCTAAAGACTCTTATGCCACAGGTACTCCTTCACCTGCTGCAGGAAAAATTCTTGCAGAAAAAGGAATTGATTCTGGTGCTGTAAAAGGTACAGGTGTTGATGGACGCATTACTAAAGAAGATGCAGTAAAAGCAGAAGCCGGTAAAAAAGCTGAAGCACCTAAAGCGGCTGGCGCTCCGGTTGCAGCTGTTGCTCCTGCGGGTAGCCGTGGCGAGCGTCGTGAGAAAATGTCTCCACTTCGCAGAACTGTTGCAAAACGTTTAGTTGCCGTTAAAAATGAAACCGCAATGTTAACCACTTTCAATGAGGTAAACATGAAACCAATTATGGATTTACGCGGAAAATATAAAGATCAGTTTAAAGAAAAGTTTGGTGTAGGTTTAGGCTTCATGAGCTTTTTTACTAAAGCTGTTACAGTAGCATTAAAAGAGTTTCCGGCTGTAAATGGTCGTATAGAAGGTGAAGAGTTAATCTACAATGATTTTGCAGATATTTCTATCGCTGTTTCGGCTCCAAAAGGCTTAGTAGTTCCGGTTATCCGCAATGCAGAAAGTATGTCTCTTGCAGAAATTGAGAAATCAGTTCTGACATTAGCTTTAAAGGCCCGCGATAGTAAATTAACAATCGAAGAAATGACTGGTGGAACTTTCACCATCACTAATGGTGGTGTATTTGGTTCAATGATGTCAACTCCGATTATTAATGCCCCACAATCTGCTATTTTAGGTATGCATAACATTGTTGAGCGTCCCGTTGCTGAAAAAGGTGAGGTGGTTATTCGTCCAATGATGTATGTTGCATTATCTTATGATCATAGAATTATCGATGGACGTGAGTCTGTAGGTTTCCTTGTTCGGGTGAAACAATTATTAGAAGATCCAGCTAGATTATTATTGGGTGTTTAACCCTAAAATTCCCTAACAGGTAACTGATATATAAGGAGCCTTCGATTGAAAAATCGAAGGCTTTTTTGTTGAGGTACCCGGGTATTGAACACGCCAACTATGAACGGTCGTCTTTGCGAGGGGGCATGACGAAGCAATCTTAATTTGATTCCGCTTTATTCGTTTAGTCATGGCGAGACGCTACAACCAGATTTTTTAATGTTGGTATTCTAAATAACTACGACAGGTCGTCTTTGCGAGGAGGTAAGACGAAGCAATCTCTTTAATAAGGATCGCTTATAATCTTGTAGTACTTTACCACAAGTTTAAAAGTGCCTCATAAGCATCTCCATTCAAGCCCAGTAACTTTGCAAAGGCCAATTCCGTTTTGTATCCTTGCTTCTTTAAATTAATGATTTGTAACCTAAACTCCTCACCTTTCTCTAGCAGTAATCGATGTTCAATTACCATGTGGCGATAGGCATTTTGTTCTTTAGTGGGGATATTCTGACCAAAGATTTCGATTTCAAAATCTTCTATAAAGAAATTTGCCTTAAGCGCATTTAAAGTTTGATTTTCTGAAATTCTAAAGCCTTTCTCCTGTTGAAAATGATTCAATAAAGAATGCTTAAATTTTTCTTTATCATGAACATAACAAATGATATCCAAATCGCTACTTTCTATATCGATGTTAATCGGGATGGTTCCCACCAAAATTGGCGTAAACTCCACCAGCTTCTCTAATATACTATTCCTGATTAAAATCTGATAAGCACTTTGTTGCTTTGGATTTCCTGATTTTAAGTAAGATAGGTTAAGAAAATTGATCATTTTTTTGGTACTATTTCCAGATTTAAAGTTGACAACTTTCTTTTCTATTGTGCTATTAAAGTTATCAACTTTTAAAACCTAAATTAATAAAACAAAAAAGCCCATTTCGGTAAAGAAATGGGCCTGTAATTATTTAAAGCTAAGTGCTATCCTTACTATAATTTTCAATTGTAATCCGTAAATCTACAATCGTAATTTGCTTAATCTTCTACAATTTCACTATTAATGCTTACTTCATCCTTAACATCTTCTTTGAAGTAGTTTTTCTGGAAAACCAGGATAAGTATTACGCCAAGCGAAATGGCAGCATCAGCGAGATTAAAAACAGGTCTGAAGAAAACAAACTCATCTCCTCCCCAAATAGGAATCCAGCTAGGGAAATGTCCTTCAGCAATTGGAAAATAAAGCATGTCTACCACACGTCCGTGAAACCAGGTTTCGTAGCCATAAATCTTTCCATAAAAAACTGAATCAATAATGTTTCCTAATGCACCTGCAAAAATCAGTGCAACATTTAAGATTAAACCACGGTGATATTTGTGTTTAATCAAATAATGAAGTCCATATCCAATACCAGCAACGGCAGCAATACGAAATAATGATAAGGCAAGCTTACCAAATTCTCCTCCAAACTCCATCCCGAAGGCCATACCATTATTTTCAGTAAAATGGATAATGAACCATTTACCAATAATATTAAACTCCTGGCCAAGGTACATATTGGTTTTAATCCAGGTTTTAAGCAACTGGTCTGCAATTAAAACCAGAAAGATAACAAGTAAAGGTTTTGTATAGCCTTTCATTAACTTTGTTTTAATTTGGCTTCCATGCTTAATGTTGCATGTGGAACCGCACGTAAACGTTCTTTTTGAATTAATTTACCTGTTTCACGGCAAATACCATAAGTTTTGTTTTCAATCCGAACCAATGCATTTTCCAGGTTATCAATAAACTTTTTCTGACGGGCAGCTAACTGATTGATTTGTTCTTTTTCCATTGTTGCAGAACCATCTTCCAATGTTTTATAGGCTCCAGAAGTATCTTCAGTACCGTTTGCATTAGGATTGCTCAATGAGGACGTTAGTGCATTAAGTTCTTCTTTAGAACTGCGTAATTTATCTTGAATAAGTTCTTTAAATTCTTGAAGTTCACTGTCTGAGTAGCGTGTTTTGTTACTGTTTTCCATGTTTTTAATTTAGTTTTCTAATATATGGATTTATATTTTAGTTACTGAAATGCTTAATTCAACATCATCTATAGTGATTTTGTTTGCATCTAAACCAGTATCCGTTAATTCAAATTCATCGGCTAAAATTTCAGCGCAAATGTAGGCCTTGTTTTTAGCAACTGCTGTAGCAATAAGGTTATTATTTTGTAAAGCCACTTTAATCCGGTCCGTTACTTCAAAGTTTAACTCTTTGCGCAAATTCTGGATTCTATTGACCAGTTCGCGAGAGAGTCCTTCTTGTTTCAATTCTTCAGAAATGGTCACATCTAAAGCCACCGTTAAGTTGCCTAGGTTAGTTACCTGCCATCCCGGAATGTCTTCTGCAAAAACTTCTACATCATCGTTTAAATCGATCGCATGCTGAATATTATCACTACCGAAAACATTCAGGTAGCCATCAACTTCCAGGCGTTGGATATCATCCTGCGTCATATTTTCTAAAGCAGCTTTAACAACGCTCATATCCTTACCTACTTTTTTGCCTAGCGATTTAAAGTTGGGCTTTAACTTTTTCTTCACAATGCCATGTGTATCGGTAATGAATTCGATATGCTTCACATTGGTTTCAGAAAGGATATAATCAGCAACTTTTGATATTTTACGTTCAAAATCTCCATTTAATGATGGGATTAAGATCTTCTCCAGTGGCTGACGAACATTAATGCTTGATTTTTTGCGTAATGATAAAACCATTGAAGAGATATCCTGGGCGTAAACCATGCGTTCATTTAAATCATGATCAATTAAGCTTTGATCTGCCTCATTCCATATGGTTAAATGAACAGATTGTTCTGCATATGCATCAGTAACGGTAAGGTTTCTGTACAACCAATCTGCAAAGAATGGGGCTACGGGGCTCATCAATTGCGATAAAGTTTCTAAACAGGTGTAAAGTGTTTCATAGGCAGCACGTTTATCATCTGTCATTTCGCCTTTCCAAAAACGGCGGCGACTTAACCTGATATACCAGTTGCTTAAATGTTCATCTACGAAAGTTTGGATAGCTCTTGATGCTTTAGTAGGTTCATAAGTATTATATGCTTCATCTACTTCGCTAATTAAGTTTTGCAATAGTGATAAAATCCAACGGTCTAGCTCTGTTCTGTCAGCAACTTTGCTCAGGTTATTTTTGTCGATTTCAAATTTATCGATGTTGGCATACAAAGCAAAAAAGGCATAAGTGTTATAGAGCGTTCCAAAGAATTTACGGCGCACTTCGTCTAATCCTTCCAAACTGAACTTCAGGTTATCCCAAGGGGAGGCATTGCTAATCATGTACCAGCGTGTAGCATCAGCACTATAAGTTTCAATGGTGCTGAAAGGATCAACTGCATTGCCTAATCGCTTAGACATTTTGTTGCCATTTTTATCCAGTACCAATCCATTTGAAACCACGTTTTTAAAAGCAACACCAGGATTACCTGTTTTAGCATTTACTTCCTTAATCTCTTCACTGGCTTCACTCAACATTACAGCAAGCGCATGTAAAGTAAAGAACCAGCCTCTGGTTTGATCAACACCTTCTGCAATGAAATCGGCAGCATAAGCATTTGCAAATTCATCTTTATTTTCAAAAGGGAAATGCCATTGTGCATAAGGCATGGCACCACTATCAAACCAAACATCGATTAGGTCGGTTTCGCGAGTCATTTTTTCGCCTGCTGATGAAGTTAGAATCACATCATCTACATATGGGCGGTGCATATCTTTCAATTCAAAACCTGCGGGCATAAATCCAGCTTCAATAGATTTTGCAATTTCTGTATTTAATTCTGCAATAGAACCGATACATTTCTCTTCTAAACCATCGGCCGTGCGCCAGATAGGTAGGGGAGTTCCCCAATAACGGGAGCGGGATAAATTCCAGTCAACTAAATTCTCTAACCAATTGCCAAAACGACCTGTTCCGGTAGATTCTGGTTTCCAGTTGATGGTTTTATTTAGTTCCACCATTTTATCTTTTACAGCAGTGGTTTTGATGAACCAGCTATCCAAAGGATAGTATAAAACTGGTTTATCAGTTCTCCAGCAGTGCGGATAAGTGTGGACGTATTTTTCTACCTTAAAAGCTTTGTTTTCTTCTTTTAGCTGGATAGCTAATTCCACATCAACAGATTTTTCCGGGGCTTCGCCATCTTTATAGTATTCATTTTTGACGTATTTACCGCCATAGTTACCACCTAAAGAAGCAATAAACTTTCCTTGCAAATCCACTAATGGAACAGCATTTCCCTTTTCATCCAATACCAGCATTGGTGGTACTTCAGGGGTAGCCAGTTTAGCAACACGGGCATCATCAGCACCAAATGTCGGTGCCGTGTGTACAATACCTGTACCATCTTCGGTAGTAACGAAATCTCCTGATATTACGCGAAAAGCATTTTCTGAGTTTTGGTACGGCAATGCATAAGGCAATAATTGTTCGTATTTAATGCCAACTAGATCTGCCCCAACAAATTCGCCTAATATGGTATAAGGAATTTTTTTGTCGTCAGCTTTGAAGTTATTGAAATCCTCACCACTTTCTGATAAAAAGTATTTCCCGGCAAATTGTTTCCCTATTAGTGCTTTAGCTAAAACTACCTGAATGGGTTCAAATGTATATTGATTGAACGTTTTAACCAATACATAGTCGATTTTTGGCCCTACGGTTAATGCTGTATTACTTGGCAATGTCCATGGCGTTGTTGTCCAGGCTAAAAAGTGAACCGTGCCAAAACCTTTTAAAGTTTCTGGTAAAGTTGATTCAATGGCTTTAAACTGAGCTACAATTGTGGTATCGCTCACATCTTTATATGTACCCGGTTGGTTCAACTCATGCGAGCTTAAACCTGTACCAGCAGCTGGCGAGTAGGGCTGAACGGTATAGCCTTTATATAAATATCCTTTGTTATATAGTTGCTTTAAGATCCACCAAAGGGTTTCAATATAATCGTTTTCGTAAGTGATATAAGGATTTTCCAGATCAACCCAATAACCCATTTTTTCGGTTAGGTCGTTCCAAACATCAGTATATCTCATCACTTCAGTACGGCAAGCTGCATTGTATTCATCAACGCTGATTTTCTTGCCAATATCTTCTTTAGTGATTCCTAGTTTTTTTTCTACGGCAAGTTCAATTGGTAAACCATGTGTATCCCAACCACCTTTACGTTTAACCTGATAGCCTTTTAAGGTTTTATAGCGACAAAAAATATCCTTAATTGCACGTGCCATCACGTGGTGAATCCCCGGCATGCCATTGGCAGACGGTGGCCCCTCGTAAAAGGTAAACGGATTAGACTTCGGACGTGAAGAAATGCTCTTCTCAAAGATGTTTTCTTTTTTCCAGAAATCCAGTATTTCCTGTCCTATTTTGGCCAGTTCCAATTGTTTAAATTCGCTATACATCAATCAAGTACCTCAAAAAATTAAGGATGCAAAGTTAAAGTTTTTCACTCAAATTCGGTAGTTTTGATGTAAATACTTTAAAGCGAAATGGTTTAATATTGGATTAATCTTAATGGTTACTGCTGTAACTTGTCTTGCCTATGCTAACACTGGCGGTAGCAAGTAAATTAAACATTTATAGTTTTTATTTTTATGGACTTTTAGAACTAATAGGAATTATTTGCGTTTTATTTTATATTATTAAGCTAAAAAACAAGTCCTGATGATTAAACTATTAAAATTACAGAAAGCTGTTCTAGTACTTATTGCTGGCGTGATCTCTTATATTCTTTATCTCGTTTTAGATGCTTCCGATGTTAATGGCGCCAGATATCTACAAATGATTGCAGGTATTTTAGTGATGATTGGCGCATTATGGATGTTATATCCCATTCTTTTTGCTAAAAAAGATCATGATGGAAATGCAGAAATTTTAACTGACCCTACGGTAGAAGTGCCAGTAGACGAGGAAGAGGAAAAAAACCTATAGGGTTTTAAACTTTATAGGGTTAAATGGTATATTTAAGAAAAAAATTGCCATGAAATATTTTGATAAATTTCATCCCGACAATTTTTATCATATTTTTAATCACGCTGTTGGAAAAGAGAACCTTTTCAAGAACCATGATAATTATATTTTCTTTCTTTCAAAATTTGATAAATATATATCTCCTATTGCAAAGACATTTTGTTATTGCTTAATGCCCAACCATTTTCATGTTTTAATACAAATCAGGCCTGAGAATGGAATTAGGGAATTAGCAAAAAAAAAGATGAAGATTTTGATTTTCACAGATTTATCATGCAACAATTCAGCAACTTTCTGAATGGCTATGCTAAAGCATTTAATAAACGAAATAATAGAAGAGGCGCACTCTTTTTAGACTTTACAAAGAGAATTGAAATTAAAGATGAAATTTATTTTTCTACATTAATAAATTATATTCATCTAAACCCTGTTCATCATCAGTTTTGTAAATCTGTAGAAGACTGGAACTACTCCTCTTATAATTCAATCATATCTATAAATAAAAATTCTAAGTTAGAAAGAAATGCTGTATTCGATTGGTTTGGTGGAATTGAAGAATTTATCGAGTTTCATAAAGCGGAACATTTTACAGATATTGATTTACCAAACCTATAAGGTTTTTAAAACCTTATAGGTTTAAATCGTTTCTTACTTTCTTTTTATCTAACCAGAGCACCAAAGCAGGCAAAAGGGTCAGGTTAAATATCAATGAAACAAACAAAGTAATGGATAGTAAGAGACCTAAAATTACGGTTCCTCCAAAGGTTGAAGCGGTGAAGATTCCGAAACCGAAAAATAAAATTAGTGCGATATGTGTCATGCTCACCCCAGTTTCGGTGATGGTATCTTTAATCACCTTCGGAACAGAAAAATTAGTCAGGTTGATTTCTTGTTGATACCGGGTGAGGAAATAGATAGTTTGATCTGAAGCCAGTCCGAATGCAATGGTAAAAATTAAAATCGTTGATGGCTTTAAAGAAATTCCAAAGTAACCCATAATGCCTGCGGTTATAATCAAAGGAACAATGTTTGGGAGCAATGAAATAAACATAATACCTAAGCTCTTAAATTGCGCAAGACGTAAGAGAGAAATTAAAATAATCGCCAAGCCAATACTTTCAAAGAGGTGTTTCAACATATAATCTGTTCCTTTCGAAAAAATTACGCTTGAGCCAGTAAGCTCTACATCAAATTTATCAGGTGGTAAAATACTATCAATACGTGGTTTTAATTCAGCCATGATAGCATCAAGGCGTTTAGAGCCTACATCTGCCATTTGAAAACTGATTCTGGTGCTTTGATTGCCTTTGCTGATAAAATTGGTTAGTAAATTTGAATTTCCTTTTCCACCATTTGCAATGTACGCCAGAATGAAGTTTTTCTCCAGGTTATCTGGCAATAGGAAAAAAGTTGAATCATTATTGTAAAAAGCCTGAGTAGCATATTTTAAACCCATATTAACGGAAATAGATCTAGAGAACTCTGGGTAGGCGGAAATCATTTTTTCCATTTTCTCCATTCTTTTCAGGTTGGTTAGATTAAATACACCATTCTTTTTTTTGGTGTCAACACTTACTTCTAAAGGCAAAATTCCTTCAAAATTTTTCTCAAAAAACTTTAAATCGGTTAAGATTTCAGAATTTTTAGGCAAATCATCAACCACATAACCATTTACATTAATTTTCAATACCCCAATTATTGCGATGATGGAAATTAAGATGGTACCCATGTAAATCACGCTGCTTTTCTGTTGCACCAGGTGATCGGTCTTAATTAATAATTGATGTAGAAAGCCCTCTTCAACATGTGTTTGTGCCTTCAGTTTCGGTGCTGGCAAGTAGCTGAAAATAATCGGAATTAAACATAGGCACATTAACCAGGTAATCATCACGTTAATAGATGCCACACTTCCAAATTGCATCAACAATTCACTTCCTGTAAAATATAGCACGCCAAAACCAATAGCAGCCGTAATGTTTGCAATGAGTGTAGTTACCGCAATTCTTTCAATGGTAATACTTAATGCCCTCTGTTTGTCTCCATCCTTTCGTAATTCATTCTGGTATTTATTTAGCAGTAAAATGCTATTCGGAATACCAATAATAACGATAAGAGGTGGAATTAATCCCGTTAAAATGGTGAGTTCAAATCCAAATAAAACCAGTGTTCCGATACTCCAGATAACCCCCATAATTACAACCAGAATGGGAAAGAAGACTGCATAAAATCTTTTGAAAAAGAATAATAGAATTGCTGCTGAAACTAAAATAGACAGGCCAAGAAAAAGCACAAATTCATTACTTACTAATTTACTTACGGCAGTTCTGATGTATGGCAATCCTGAGATATGAACTTGGATGTTGGTTTTTTTCTGAAAGGTTTTTGCCTTTTCCTCAATTTGCTTTAAAATGGGATTACGTGCAGCTGTATTTAATATTTTTGTATCGAAAGTAATGGCCATTAGCGTGGCATTCTGTTTATTGTAAACCAGGCCTTCAAAAAATGGCGTATTATATATGGTATTCTTGATTGAATCCATTTCTGCATCTGTAGTTACCAATCCACCTGGAATTGCTTTTAAGGTGAACTTTTGATTTATGGTATCTTTTTCCAACTGAAAAATCCGACCGGATGACAAAACTTGTTTAATCCCTTTTAATTTTTGAATTTCGTTAGAAAGTTGAACCCATTGGTTATAAATATCCTTCCTGAATATGTCAGGAGACTGAATGCCTATAACCATTACACTGCCGTCTTCACCAAAAGTTTTTTTGAATGCATTGTATTTTACAAATGCACTATCAGTAACTGGTAAAATTTTACTACCTGTATAAGAGAGTTTTACATTCTTGGCCTGGTAAGCCATGAAAATGGTGCCTAATACGAAAAAAACAATGATTGCAATTCGATTCTGAAGAATAAACCTTGATAGCTTCACCCACATTGTGTTGTCTGGTTTAAATTTTAATGATAACGACAAAACTAATCTTATTTACAAATCGTAATCACTTTTAGTGCAATTAAATTTGCACAAATAACATACTTTTGAAAAAATGATTCCATAAGATGTTGCACAAAGTGAGGGGTATAGTTTTAAAAACCACTAATTATAGCGAAACCAGTGTAATTGTACAGGTTCTTACAGATAAATTTGGAATGCAATCATACTTAATTAATGGTGTAAAAAAACCAAAGGCGAAGATTAAGATGAATATGCTCCAATCTCTTCATCTTTTAGATATGGTAGTATATCATAAAGCAAATACCAATATTCAACGCATTTCTGAGCTTCGGCAAACCCCGGTGTTTAAAACCATTCCTTACGATATTGTTAAAACCAGCATTGTTATCTTTTTAAACGAAGTACTTTATAAGAGTATCAGGCAACAATCAGCAGACGAGAGCCTGTTCGATTATCTTTTTAATTCCATTGCCTGGTTTGATGAAGTGGAAGAAATTAATCCAAACTTTCACTTGTCATTTTTGTTGAAACTGACAAGGTTTTTAGGCTTTTCACCAAATGAGAAGAAAAGAACGGATCAGATTTATTTTGATTTGCAGGAAGGAGAATTTGTTTCCCGTTTGCCTATTCATTTAAATTATCTCCAGCTAGAGGATGCGCTAAGCTTTATTTCCTTATTTAATACACCACTTGAAAAAATTTCTGAATTAAAAATGAGTAATGTCCGAAGAAGGTTTCTTCTTGATAAGATATTGGTTTTCTATACCTTACATACGGCGTCATTTGGTGAAGTGCAATCACATAAAATTTTAGAAACATTGTTAAGCTGAAAAAAAACAAAAAAGATTTGCGAAACAAGATTATAGCGCTATATTTGCATTCCCAAAAGGAAAGGGAAATTAGCTCAGCTGGTTCAGAGCATCCCGACGTTATCAGTCGGGAGGGTCGGGGAACTAAAAAGTTGACAAATTGAAATAAAGGGAAATTAGCTCAGCTGGTTCAGAGCACCTCGTTTACACCGAGGGGGTCGGGGGTTCGAACCCCTCATTTCCCACACAACTTTCAAGGATTTGAAAGATCATTATATTAAAAGCCTTTAAAAAAGGGAAATTAGCTCAGCTGGTTCAGAGCACCTCGTTTACACCGAGGGGGTCGGGGGTTCGAACCCCTCATTTCCCACACTAAGCCTTTCAGGAAACTGAGAGGCTTTTTTGTTATATGCTTTTTTATATCTTTAAGAATGTTCTATGCTTACATTTTGTATTCTGAAG
>NZ_JCKI01000006.1 GCF_000708265.2 Pedobacter sp. R20-19 | reverse complement strand
AATCGGACAGACCAAATGATAAAGCAGCAAACTTTTGTTATGACTCTTGTGAATATGATCACTCATAAACAAAAATACTTATTTTATCACCCAACCCGATGAAAACTCTTTGTTTTCAAACTTTCAGCTGTGACCGCCGAAGCAGAGCTTCGGGGTATTTTTTGAATAAACACTTAACTAATATTTAAATTGGTACAAGCTTTTAAGATTTGCTAAGTTTTTCACCTGAATGATTTAAAGTTCCCTTTTGTAAGATTGTATTGATCAACTTAAAGTTCTGACTGTTCATCTTTTTATCGAAAGATAAAAAATTCAAATATTTAATCGGTGATCATAGATTAAATTGTAAAACTATTTTTGAAAAATATATTCATATAACGTTAAATGAGTTAAGAGTTGTATATCTCCTTGCCAAGAACAGAAGTGCTCTTCATTAATTCTATCCATTAGCACCATTATTCCATTATTTTTCTCAATTATCTTTGTTATCCTAAATATATACTGTTGATTAGTAGTTTTTATATTTGCTAACCGAATTTCTTTGCCAATAAACTTTGATAACAAATTATCATACCGTTTATCGAAGTACAGCATTTTTTTAGGAACATTAACTATCTTTCCGGGAATGAATATTGGATAACTAACACTTTTAGAGGATAAGACTAGTGCCACGACTATAAAAGTAAGCAGGTATACACCCCACTTCGTTACAAAAGATGGCTTCTTCTTTAGTATTTTTTGAAATTCCAGACTTCTTTTGAAAGTTTCCATATCAATAACCGAGCTCGAGCTGATTTCTGACCAAATTATAATACTGACCTTTAAGATTGACTAGTTCTTTATGGCTTCCCTGTTCAACGATTTCTCCTTTATCGAGAACAAGTATCTGATGTGCGTTTTTTACGGTACTGAGTCGATGAGCGATTACCACAACGGTACGTCCCTTAAAATATTCGTTAAGATTTTCCATAATGACTTTTTCATTGTTAGCATCTAAAGAACTTGTAGCCTCATCAAAGAATAGAAATTTAGGATTTTGATAAACCGCTCTGGCAATCAATATACGCTGTTTTTGTCCCAAGCTAATGTTACTGCCTGCATTTCCAATAACAGTTTTATACTTGAGGGGTAGGAGTTCTATGTAGTCTTGAATATTTGCCATCCTCACAGCAATTTTAAGTCTATCTTGATCAATATTACTTTCTCCAAGGGCAATATTATTTTCTATGGTTGTAGAAAAGATATAACCATCCTGCATAACCACCCCGCATCTCTTCCTCCACTTACCGGCATATAGAGCATTGAAATTTTTTTCGCCTATTTTTATTTCCCCTTTATCAAGTTTATAAAATTTCAGTAGAATCTTCATCAATGTTGTTTTTCCGCTTCCACTTGTCCCTACAATAGCAGTAATCTTACCTTCTGGGATGTGTAGCGACAGGTTATTAAGGACAACTACATTTGTTCCATCATATTTGAAAGACGCATTTGAGACAATAATATCAGCAGAATTAGCTCCATGATCCAAATGTGTATCAATATACTCATAAACAGAGGCGTCCTCATCATCTCTGTTGTTTATTTCATTAAGCCTATCTAAGCTGATTTTCGCATCTTGAACTGAACCAACAAAAGAAATAAGCTGAGATATCGGAGCATTCATTTGGCCGATAATATAGGAAATGCTGAGCATTTCGCCGAGCGAAAGTGTGCCATAAATAACTGCCCTGGCGGCAATAAAGGTAATTGCTATGTTTTTAAGTTGCGTAAAAAAGCCATTTCCTATCGTCTGGTATTGCTCGAGTTGAAGTCCTTTTGAGGTTAATGAAAACAATCTGACCTGGATATCTTCCCATCTCCAACGCATCGCATCTTCCGCATTATGAAGTTTAATTTCAGACATTCCCGAAACGAGTTCAAGTATATTGTTACTATTTTCAGAGGCAATATCGAATTTACTATAGTCTAATGATGCTCTTCTTTTCATGAACAACAGTATCCAACTAACAGAGAAAATACTGCCGGAAAAAAAAATGAGGAAGATCTTTAAACTGTATGAAGCTAAGAGAATAGAAAATAGTGTAAAATTACCCAGTGCAAAAAAAGCCTCCAATGTAGAAACGGTAAGAAAACGTTGTATCCTGTTATTATCGTTTAACCTTTGGATAATATCTGTTATTAACTTCACATCAAAATATTTCATAGGTAATTTCATCATCTTGATGATGAAATCAGAGGTAAGTGTAATACTTACCCTACTATTAACAAAAAGCAATATCCAGCTTTTAAGTAGCTCTAAAACAGTAGAACCAAAAAAAACAAATAGTTGGGCGATAAGGATAACGAAGATAAAATTAACATCTGAAAAAGCTATCCCAGTGTCTACAATCCGTTGATTAAGAATAGGAAACAGCAAATTAAGGACAGATCCCAGAATCATACACACTACAAGTGCAAAGAGGTTATTCTTATAATCTTTAACATAACTGATTATAAACTGGAGACCTTTTTTTTTCTGAGTTTTGTTATTGCTGACAGCTAATTCCATCACATTAAAATTTTCATTCTTTTCTAGCAAAAGGACTATCCCTTTTTTTGAATCTGATCCTGCCGTCCAGTTTCGCATTATCGTTTCTTGTGAAAGGCTGATTATCCCATAGGCAGGATCTGCTACAACAAATCTTTCGTAACAGAAGTCAATCTTCAACAGTTTTATGACAAAATGGATACGCCTGATTTTCTTCAGAACAACAAAATGATTCTGACGCCAAAAAAGTATACTTGGGGGAGCGGTATTGTTAACCAATTGATCAATACTGATTTCTGTTGCAACAGCATTCATACCTAAAGAAAGTGCGGCCTCCTTTAACCCACCGAGATTTACACCCTGACGAGTATTATTACATAGTTCTCTTAAATATTCAAGGGAAACTTTTTTTCCGTAAAAATTGCAAATCATCTTTAAGCACGTAGGACCACAGTCCATCATGTCGAGCTGCCTGAAAAATCTGAACCGTTTTTTTAACATACTCCATCACCATTTTGGAAAATCTGGAAAGTATTATTTCCTGCTTCTACCAATCGATCGGTTATAAACATACAATACCTTAATTCAGAATCCCTGATATCTTCTATAAGATCAGGTTTTGCTTTCCAAAGACGTTGGAAAGATTCTGTTGAAATAATCTCAGTAAGCTGATTATGATTTACATTACCGAAGGAATTAGGATGAAGCAAGCAGTTTTTAATATGTCCAAACTTATTTATAGCTACTTTCCCATTATAATAAGGGTTTGCATTAAGTGCTTCATAGAAAAAGTTCATATTTACGAAATACTTGTTTTTGGGATATGGTTTATAAAACAGTGTCTTACTGATGTCTTCATGGGTTAAGATGATCCGATTATCAGCCGAGCTTTGCGATAAAGATTCGGAACCATAAACAATCAATTGCCCAAGTTTGTTATATCGCGTCATCAAGGATTCCAATTCATTGATCTTCATACCTATATTGTATCTGACCAAAAGGCAAATATAGCGTGTAGTAGTACCTTCACAATAGCCTAATACTTTATGCATGTGTTCTATTGATACATTGTTATCATCAAAACGAAGTTCGATCTGCTTGCAGTTCATCTGATCTAGATTGTCAAATAAGGCTAAGATATCATACCCTTGAGGTTCACCATATTCTATTACAGCATTTGAAATAACAGATGGTTTATAATAATGATCTTCTATTTGCGGAAAATCTTTTGGAGTATCGGTAATGAAGGCCCAATTGTGTTCCAATAGAAAGGTAAGATACTCTTCAAAGGTTTCTCTACAATGATGATAACTTTTCCTAATACTTGAAACAGGTTCAAGTTGTAATTCTTTTATCAACTCATACATCGCATTTGGAATGAGCTTTATAAATCCAAGCGACAGATTATAAAGCGCACTCCGTTCTTTCCCTAAAACTGGAACACAATCGGCATATATTCTGAGATAATGATTGTTAGAATTGTTGGGTATCATTGATAATGGGAATGTCAAGGTAAATATTGGAAATTGGTTTCTCTATGTCGAAGGTCAAATAGGCATCTGCACCATGCCTTTTGCTCTGACTATATTTGGCGCCAATGCGGAGTTCAGGGACATGATCGGTTGACATTTTGGTTAGAAACCGATAGCCAAGTGGTAATTTTTTTATAGTCTCGGCTGAAAAAATTATTTCTTTGTTATCTTGTATGTTCATAAATGATATCTTTAGATTTTATCCATTCCGCAATTTTTTTTTCAATAAAATAATTATTCCTGTATGAACCTGCACCATACTGACCTACAGGATTAACCTCAATAAAATAATATACTCCATCTTTGTCTTTAATTATGTCGATAGACCCCGTATTTAGGCCTACTTGGAACAGGGTTAGATGGAGTTTTTCTTTAATATCGTTCGGGAGTATATAGGGCACCCAATGTGTAGTATCCAGTGATGCACTCTCTTTAATATCTATACTTTCTGACTGACCTGAGAGGAGCACCGCAGAAGAATAAAATTCTCCATCGAGATAGAAACTCCTTATTTCAAAATCGGCAACAATCCTCTCCTGAAATAAAGTCAGACCAAACTCTTCTGGTAAATGCTCAAGGTCTTTTTTTGAAATCCCTTTTACGTACATAAAATGAGTGTGCTCTTTTGTTATGAAATAAGATGAGTGATTAACAGGTTTAAAAATGACTCCGTTTGGACATCGCTCAAGGAAGCTTCCTAGTTCTTTCCTTCTATTTACTACAACTGATGCGGGAACATTCATCCCATTTGATTTTGCGATGCTCAATAATTCAAGTTTGTTTACCTGAAGAACATGTGGTTTTGGCATCCAGGTTTTTTCGCGCAGTAAAAAAAAGAAATATTCAGCAAGGTATTTGGCCTCCTGTCCGAGTTCATTATTAAGTTGACGAAAAAAAAACTCATCTTCCCCAACATGTTCAACACTTTGGAAAAGTCTTCTATAGCAGATCACATTTACTTCTTTCACCAAATCGATATCGCCATAATAAACCGCTCCCAAGTCCATATTAAACTTTAGCCTCGAAGTGGAACTTACAAAATCATCAATAGTTAGTTTTAAAAATCTTACATTAAAATGTATCAGCCAGTCAATTATAGGATCAGTTCCCTGTTCAAATTTTTTAAAAGAGAGTATTAGTACCATAGTTATATATCAACCTACCTGAAAATTCAAGCAGGTTGATTTTTAATTTTTACTAGTCGTTATTTGAACTCGTATCGTAGTTGTTTGATGTATCATGATTGTTCGAATTATCATGATCATTCGAATTATCATGATCTTTTGATGCAAGTGCTGCTAAAGTACCTCCATAAGTAGACATTAACAATGTTTCTTCATTCATTGACTCGAACTGGTTCAAGCTTAAAAGTTCTTTTTTCATTTTTTTTCTTTAGATTTTTATTGCTTACTCTGCTAGGTTTTCAGCTTCCCCTATACACGGCCTATGTAGTTTCTTATTTAAAAATTACTGCTTTATCCTTTGACTCTCTTGTTTGTTTCCCTTTTCGCGTTTGCGTTCTTCAAACGGTTTACCTTTAAAAAAACGATATGATACAGAAAGGCTGATCTGCCTACTATCCTGTTTGAAGTGTGATGTTGTGTTTTGGTTGAGAAAATTAATGAGCGTATTTTCTTGGTTGGTGTAAAAAATATCGCTTCCTCTGAGTGAGATAGAGGCATTGTCTTTTAAAAACGACTTGCTTGCTCCTACGGAAACGCTACTTTTATGTTTAATCAACTCGACGCCTGAGGTATGGGGAGAAACATAGAATCCAGAAATATCAAGATTAATACCATGTGGCAGTTTGATGCTGTTATATATATTGATATCTATAGAACTCTGGCTCGAACGGAATCCGTTTCCAGAAGTGAGTACGGTGGTATACCTGTTCAAATAATAAGATAAATTGATATTGGACGAAAACCATTTCGCAAAAGTAATGGGTATAGTCAGCCCGATATTATAGTTTAGAAACCGATTGAGGTTCTGGTATTCAACTGCCGTTATCTTGGACTGATCGTTTTGTACCGGAACGGTAGCATATGCATTATTGGTTTTTGCAGCAGAAACCGTAAGGTAGTATTTGTTTAGGAGCATATAGCTTAGTTCTACTGTATGAGAATACATCGGACTTAGGTATGGATTTCCCTTTGAGAAATTATATCTATCCGTATAGATAATAAAAGGATTAAGATCTGAATAATTTGGTCTATTGATACGCCTATTGTAGGAAACATTCAATTGATTCTTTTCGTTGATATTATGTTGAATGGCAATCGTTGGAAAAAGATCAGTATAGTTTTTGGTGATATCTGATTCTCCATTGTTAAGAATTCCCCTAGTATGTGTATTTTCAAGACGCAGCCCTGCATTGAAATTCCATCTTTTTCCTTCCTCTCTCGTCCAGGAAACATAGGCAGCGGTGACCTTTTCGTTATAACTAAAAATATTACTGTTGTTTACTGTTGAAATGGTACTATAGGATATGCTATTATCTGTTCCAACCTTACTGTATTTCGATCCAAATTCAAGATAGTCCTTGTTTTTGAGTAAAGCCTTATAGTCACCCCTTACGGTGAGTATACGGATATTAGTGGGGCTATTATAGTTGATCAGGAAAGAAAGCCCTGGTGCGGATGATAAATGGTCAAAGGTGGTAGAACTGCTCTGGTACTCCATAAGATCCCTATTCAGGTTATAATCAACATTAAATTTAAAGCTTGACCCTGAAGTATCTGTTAGCAAAGTATAATTCAAATTTGTATTCAGGTCATTAATCTTTTTCAGCAATTCGCTTCCAATAATGGTAAGAGAATCGGGAGACGATGAAAGATTTTTGTAGATATAGGTGGATGATGGTGAACGGTCGTTATTGTTATTATGGCCCGCATCAACCATTAAGCCAATTATATTTTTCTTGCCAATATAAAAATCTGAACCTGCGTTAATAAAATTCTGTCTGGTTGTAGACCTCCCAAATGTCTTGGAAAAATAACGGTAACTGTTTACGTTATCCAAAAAATTTCGTTCTCTCTCTTCATCAGCCAGATAGTTACTTTTATTATGGCTATAATTAATAAAAGTATTCACGACACCTGTTTTATAGCTTATATTTATACCTGCTGTACCATTACCATAAATTCCCTGTGTATAATCCGTGTAAATATCGGTACTGAGACCAAACTGTCTGTTCTTTTTAAGTTTGATGTTAATCAGTCCTGCGGTTCCTTGTGCATCATATTTTGCCGATGGTGAAGTGATCAGCTCTATAAGGTCAATATTGTTAGATGGGGTTGATTTAAGAAAGGCTGCAAGCTGCTCCCTTGTCATTTTAAGCAGTCTACCATTTACCATAAAACTAAGTCCGTTTTTACCGTTAAGTTGTATATTTCCTCCAGTACCTATTACAACACCCGGCAATAGCTGTAGCACATTATTAAGCGTGTTTCCTTTTGCTATTTCGCTTGTTCCTACATTAAAAACCATCCGGTCTATTTTTCTTTCGAACATTGGCGCTTTTCCATTAACTACAACATCGTTTAAGGCAAGTACTTTTTCTCCGAGTATAATTTCTGTTTGTGTATCATTGGTTAATGTGATTTTTTTCTCACTGTTGATAAAATTTAATGATGAAACCAACAAAGTGTAACTTCCTGTAGGTAAATCTAGCATTTTAAATCTGCCATTTTCGTCGCTGCCCGAAGTTCTTACAATAACAGAATCACTCGTCAAAAGACTAACCTTTGCACCCGCTACCCCAACATTTGCTACATCACTGATTTTCCCTTTCAATATTACCTTTTTTTCTTGAGCATTTACACGAAGAAATCCTACCAAACAGATAATGATGAGCAAATACTTTAACGAAATACGGGTTACAGGCAGCTTAAGCATATTTTAAATTGGGAATTTTATCTTATTAAAGTCGATAAATGGGAAAGGATTTTTCATCATGCTCAAAACCTAAGTTTAAATCTATCAAAGAAATACATAATAAAATCGTGGTGGTTTTACAATACTAATTAAGTCACTATTATCAATTGCCGATATCAAAAATCTGTGTATATAAAGAAATCCATTGATATACTCAGGTCATCACTTGTTGAGGTATCATGTTTCTTTGATTCATAATGATTGTGTGATGAATCATAGGATTCTGAATTAGCAAGTTTTCTTACATAAACTGTAGAAATTAATTTTTCTCCCACTAATACTTCAATCCCACAAAATGATTATATATTTTTCATATTTAATTAATTACCTCAAAATTGTATTTAAAAAAAATAAAATAAAATTTTCTGCACCAACTACCATCTAATCGACATGAACAACCATCCAGATCACATAAATGACCATTTTTATATTTCAAGTTTTTTGGCACTTGGAAATATGTAACATAACTATTACTTTAGTCTAAATTATTCCAAAATAGAATAATTAGTTACTATAAATATTTAGGAAAATGTATACTTGCATTGCTATTGATGATGAATCTTTTGCTTTAGAAATTATTACAGATTATATTGCTGCACAGCCAAAGTTAAAATTGCTGAAATCATACAGTGTTGTTGAAAATGCGCTTAAAGAAATCGAAAACCTTAGAAAACCGGTTGATATAATTTTTCTTGATATTGAAATGCCAAGCATAAATGGCCTAGAACTAGCTAAACTGATCAAGCACAAAACCAATAAACTGGTATTTACCACCGCCCATGCTGCTTATGCCATAAATGCTTATGAGTTGGAAGCAGATGCTTTTTTGTTAAAACCATTTTCACAGGCAAAGTTCGATCAAATCATAAAAAAAATATTTTCCACAACAACTTCAACTCAAACCAACAAAACTGAAGATTTTATATTATTAAAGAGTATCGAACAAAGAAACAGGTTTGTTAAAATAAAGCTGGACCAAATTTATGCTATAGAAGCCCAAGAACGCGTAATCAAAGTTCATTTAGAACAGGAAACCATTCTTTCCAATTCAAGTTTTGCCGAAGCTTTAGCTTTATTATCTTCAGAAAAAGGTTTTTCCCAGGTACATCGGTCATTTATTGTTGGGGATAATCAGGTAAAAACATTGGAAAGATCTTATATCATCTTGAACAATGATATCAGAATCAATATCGGGAGGAAGTACCTTTATTTTTATCATAAGATGACGAATAAGAATTAGAATCACGCCTTTTCCGTACTTTTGTGCTATGCTTACCCAACGTCAATTATTTTTACAACACAATGCACAAACCTCTCCCGAACCACTTATGCTCGAATTTGTAAGGGCTAAGGGCGTTTACATCTATGATTCATCAGACAAAAAACATTTAGATCTTATAGCCGGTATCGGCGTAAGCAACGTTGGCCATTGCCATCCGGCAGTTGTTAAGGCCATACAAGAACAGGCCGAAACTTACATGCATTTAATGGTTTATGGCGAATATGTGCAAACACCTCAGGTAAACTTTGCAAAAGCCCTGGCTGATATTTTACCAGAAAGTTTAAGCTGCACTTACTTCTTAAATTCGGGCACCGAAGCCGTTGAAGGTGCCATGAAACTGGCGAAACGTTATACAGGAAGAAAAGGTTTCATTGCCTGTAAAAATGCCTATCACGGGAGTACGCAAGGTGCAGAAAGTTTGATGGAAAGCGATTTTTATTCGTCAGGTTATGGTCCGTTTTTACCTCATGTGAGTTTTATTCAACATAATGATACTGCTGACTTAAATAAAATTACGGATGAAATTGCAGCTGTTTTTATTGAACCGATTCAGGGTGAAGCCGGAATTAGGGTAGCAGACCTGGCTTATATGCAAGCCTTAAAAGCAAAATGCCAGGAAACGGGAACACTCTTAATTTTCGATGAAATACAATCAGGTTTTGGGCGAAGTGGTAAGATGTTTGCCTTCGAGCATTATAATATAGTACCAGACGTTCTGCTACTGGCGAAGGGAATTGGTGGCGGAATGCCCATCGGTGCTTTCATCAGTTCGCTTGAAATTATGTCCGTTCTATCGCATACCCCAATCTTGGGCCACATGACCACTTTTGGTGGTCATCCGGTTTGTTGCGCAGCCGGTTTAGCCACCTTGAGAACTTTGGTGGATAATAAGATTGTGGATGAAGTGGAAGAAAAAGGGCAACTCTTTAAGTCGCTTTTAAAACATCCTGCAATTAAAGAAATCAGAGGGAAAGGCTTGATGCTGGCTGTTGAATTTGAAAATTTTGAGATCAACAAGAAAATCATTGATGCCTGTATCTTAGATGGTGTACTGTCAGATTGGTTTTTGCATTGCAGCAATTCCATGCGTATTGCTCCTCCCCTCATTATCACTAAAACAGAAATTGAGGAGGCCTGCAACATTATCCTGAAAAATATTAACTTAGTTGTTGAAGGGAAGCTGAAAGACTAGAGCAGAAAGAATAAAGCGGAAAGATTAAAGCTGAAAGACTAAAGCAAAGTGACATACTAAAGATTAAAAGCTCAAAGTATATAAATAAATAGCAAAATGAACGTACTTATAGTTGAAGATGAAAAAAGCCTGGCGCTTGAAATGGATGAATTTTTAAGCAAAGAAGGATTTATAGTTGAGCATGCCTGGAAAAAATCATCTGCTGAAGAAAAAATATTCGTTAACAATTACGATTTCATTTTACTTGATTTAGGCCTACCTGATGGTGATGGTTTTGAGGTATTAAAACAACTCAAAGCCATGAAGGATCGTGATGATGCTGTGATCATTTTAACCGCCAGAAGTGCAGTTGATGATCGCATTAAGGGTCTAGATGAAGGTGCAGATGATTATTTACCAAAACCGTTCTCCTTAAATGAACTTTTAGCACGTATGCATGCCATTATCAGAAGGAAACATAAGCTTGAAAAAAATGAAGTTAATGTTCATAACTTCTTGTTAAACATTCAAAACAGAACTGTTTCTTTTGGAGAAGAACGACTGAATTTAACTAAAAAAGAATTCGAAATCTTTAATTACCTTGTATTAAACAAAAATCGCGTAGTGTCTAGAATGAGTTTAACTGAACATGTTTGGGGTGATATTTTAGAAGTTAATTCTGACTCCAACTTTGTAGATGTACACGTTAAAAATTTACGTAAAAAACTGGCCGCAACCACGCCTATTGACTGGTTTGAAACCGTAAGGAGTATTGGATACAGGATTAATTGTTAAGAGAAGAGCTGAGAGATTGAAGAATCGGTTAAAGGGTTAGAAGTTTAGTATTTACAGAGCCAAATAATAGTTTTTAATTAACAGTTTGCGGTTTTAAAATGGGAAGGTAAAGAAGTCGGCTGATTGATTATTATGATTACAAAACATTTAATTCTTAAAATTTATCTTTTTTGACACTCAAAGACCTAAACAATTCGATATCTTATCAATCTAATCCTCTAAACTTCTAACCCATACTAACCCTCTAACTCAATATCCAATCCACCTATACGGCTAAACCCCTAACCTTCTAAACCATAATAACCAACCAAATCCTTCAGCATGAAATTACAGGTTAAGTTTTCTTTATATAATGCGGTAACTAAAATTGCTATTATATTACTATTAGGAGCTGCAATCTTATTTTCTTTGGAAAAGCTTGCCTATAATCAACTGGATAATAGACTGATCAAGAAAAAGAATAAGATTATCAAAAACCTGACAGATAGCGAAATTGATAGTTTACTGAATAATCAGGATTCCTTCACCGATTATAACATTTTAAAAGAAGAGTTTATCGTTTTACAAGATATTCCCGACAATCAAAAGGATTCTTCAGCGATTGTTTATACAGAGAGACGTGAAATTGAAGGCAATATTGAAGTCTATCGCATCTTAAATTATAAGTTCTCTTACCACACCAACTGGTATAACCTGGAAATTGGTGAAACCATGACTACCCTACAGTCAATTAAAAACTCTATTCGTTTTTATACACTCATCGTATTGGTTATTGCCCTCTTGATCACTCTAGTGGCTGATTACGCTTTTTCAAACTATTTGCTCAAACCTTTTTATATGATCATCGATAAAAAAATTAATAAGGTTGATGATCCACTACATTATAATTATCAGAATATTCCTACCACTACTGAGGATTTTAAAATGCTAGACAATAGCGTAAATACCTTGATGCGAAAAATAAACACTCTTTTTGCCTTAGAAAAACAGTTTATCGCTAATGTTTCGCATGAATTACTAACCCCTATTTCTATTTTAAGCACGCGCTTTGAAAATATGTTAAATACGCCAGAAATTCCGGTAGAGCATGAGAATAAAATTTATGCGTCGATTAAAACACTAAATCGGCTGAAGGTGATTATTAATAGTCTGCTTTTAATTTCAAAAGTTGAAAATAACCAATACCTGAAAACAGAAGAGATAGACCTTCGGGAAAAACTTACTGATATTTATGAAGATCTGGAAGATAGAATAGCTGATAAAAATATTAGCTATCACATTGATATCCGAGATGATTACAGGTTCATTGGTAATAAAGCACTTATGCATACACTACTGATGAACGTGATTAATAACGCCATAAAATATAACCGTGATGGTGGGCAAATATCTATAACCGGCAATTTCGTTAATCACAAATATATACTTACCATATCAGATAACGGATTTGGTATGAGTGAAGAACTGGTGGAAAATGCTTTTGATCGTTTTAAAAGAGGAAATACGGAAGAAAATGGATTTGGTTTAGGTTTGGCCATTGTTCAAAGTATAGCCATTTTTCATAAAATTGATATTGAAATTAAATCTGTAGAACAATTAGGTACCAGCATTTCTCTAATTTTTTAGACCTATCCAGGTTAATCACCTATTAATTTCATCTATTTCAAATTCGTACCTTTGGAGCTACATGCCAATGCCACTATTTATTAAGAAAGTTTTTCTGCTCGTTATCGGCTTTTTACTATGGCTTGTACCAGATTTGATGGCTCAAAAAGTGGTACAAATACAGGATTCTATTCCCCAGCATATTTTTACTTTTAAAGAAATTGAGGTTCTGGAAGATTCTGCAGATCAATATAAATTCAATCAAATAAGCAGTAAGGCATTTGAACATTTATTCAAGGCCAGCATCACCAGCACGCCACAGACTAAAAATCTTAATCAAACTTATTGGTTCCGAGTAAAAATCAGGGGAAATGAAAAAATAGAAAAACCATTTTTGCTGGAGTTTTTTGATCAAACCATCGATCACATTACAGCTTTCATTCCACAAGCTGATGGTACTTACCATATTGAATCATTAGGCGACACACAGAATTTTAGTAAAAGACTAATCAACCATAAAAACTTTGAAATTCCTATTAAAAATAATAACAATGATATTCAGACATACTATTTCAAGATAAAATCATCTCAAATCTCTGATATCATTATTGTACTAAGGTCTGCCGAATGGTTCATTTCATATGCACTGGATGAATACTTCTATTTTGGAATTTTTTACGGGATGATTCTGGTATTCAGTTTCTATAACCTGATTATGTATATTTCCATCAGGCAGAAACAATACCTGTATTATGTTCTATATAACCTGAGTGTTGGATTTTTCGAAATGAGTACAGATGGTATTGCCTATCAATATCTGTGGCCAAATGCACCAGCCTGGAATCAGATTGCTTATGCATTTGCGCTTTGTACTACAAGTGTATTTGCATTGCTTTTCACCAGAGAACTATTACTAATTAAATCAAAAGCACCTAAAATAAACAAATTAATTACTGGTGTACTTACATTAAGAATTGCCTTTTTTATATATTGTTATCTTTTTGATCAAACTTTATTCAGTTTTAAATTTATAGAGGCTGTCCCGCTATCAGTCGCTTTCTTCACCGGAATTTATATTTACAAGAATGGCTACAAACCTGCCCGCTTTTTTGTACTGGGCTACAGTTTTCTATTTATAGGCTTTGTGCTTAAGTTCTTAATTATGATGGGCATCAACTGGTTAAACTTTGGTGTCATCAGTTATTACAGTCTTAGTTTTTGTTTTATTATGGAAATGGTTTTCTTATCCTTCGCCATTGGTGATAAGGTAAGGATTTTGAAATTAAACAGGGATAAGGCACAAAAGAAGATCATTCGCCAAATGGCAGTTAACGCACAATTGAAAGATACAATAAACCGTGAACTGGAAAGTAAAGTAGAAGAGCGTACACGTGATGTTTTTCACAAATCGTTAATTATTGAAAGTAAGAACCAGGCATTAGAAGAAGCTAATATTTTATTGCAGAAGCAGGCTGAAGAGATTTCAAGAATGAATGTGTTATTGGAGCAGGACAACGAAGAACTGCAAACCAATGTTGAAAAAATAACCCGAGATAGGGTAATGAATACTGAGGTAGATTTTGAGGAGTTTAGTAAAATTTACCCTGATAAAGAAACCTGTTATGAATTTTTAGCAGAACTTAAATGGAAGAATGGTTACCATTGTAGAAAATGCAGTAATGATCATTATTTTAGTGGCCACATCTTACATAGCCGCCGTTGCAGTAAGTGCGGTTATGAAGAATCAGTTACTACTTACACCATTTTTCACAATACAAGAATTCCAATTAATAAAGCCTTCTATATGATTTTTCTGATTTATTCATCAAAGGGAAAAATCTCATCACATAAACTTTCAGAGTTATTAACTATCAGACAAAGCACTTGCTGGACCTTCGGATCACGAATTAAAAAAGTGATGGAAGACCGCAAGAAAACGCTTAAAAAAAGCGGCAAAAATGGTTGGAGCCAACTGGTAATTGAATAATTCATGGCATTAATTAGTCACATTTTTGTGATTTACCCATCATCAGCAAAATAATTTGACTGGTATTTAAGCGTATCAAGATCGCTCCGAAGCCTTATCCTTTCTAAGTACTTAGCAGCTGATAATCAGGGTAAAGTGTGTTTAAATAACTGCGGTACTAAAGCGTATCATAATTTTTATAAAACACTATAAATCAATTATTTACACTAAAATTAACTTTAATAAAACTTGCTTTTAACATGAATTGCATAGTAACTTTACCTCATATAATATTAACAAAGCAAAAATTATGAGAAAAAAATTTACATTGCTTATGGTATTTTTTCTTGGCGCTATCTCTTGGAGTATGGCACAAAACATTACCGTAACTGGCCAGGTAAAAGATCAGAAAGGTCTGCCTCTACCTGGTGTTTCCGTTAAAGTGAAAGGCTCAAACCTGGGTGCATCAACGGCAGACAACGGAACTTTTACCATTTCTACACCACAGAATGCGATACTGGAATTTTCTTTTATTGGATTTAAACCGATAGAGGAATCTGTAAACAACAGAACCAGTATTAACGTTACCCTATCTGATGATAACCAACAGCTTAATGAGGTGGTTGTAATTGGTTACGGCACAACAACTAAAAAAGACCTCACAACATCGGTGGTTTCAGTCTCTTCAAAAGATTTAGAGAATCAGCCGATCACTAACCCGCTACAAGCTATCCAAGGTAGAGCAGCAGGTGTACAAGTGAGTTCACAATCTGGTAAACCGGGTGCAGGCATTTCGATCAGTATCCGTGGTAATACATCAATCACCGCATCTAATAGTCCGCTTTATGTGATTGATGGAGTGACTTCCAGAGATGCCAGCTTTTTAAATGCCAACGATATTGAATCGATGACGATTTTGAAAGATGCATCCGCAGCAGCTATTTATGGTTCAAGTGGTGCGAATGGAGTGGTTTTAATTACCACTAAAAAGGGATCAGCAGGCAAATTAAAAGTAGCTTTCAACGCCTTTACAGGTTTTTCTAACTTCTGGCAAAAACAAGATGTATTGAACAATGAGCAATATATTGGTTTAATGAAGGAACTAGGTTACACCACTTTCGGTGGAAATAACAATACTGACTGGCAAAAAGAGACTTTTGGCACCGGAACACAAAACCAATATCAGGCATCCATCTCAGGTGGTGTAAAAGGCGGTCAGTATTATTTTTCTACTGGTTATCAGCAAGATAAAGGTGTTGTTGCGCCAGCTAAACTGGATCGTATCACAGCAAACTTCAACGGATCACAAAACATCACGTCTTGGTTAAAGCTTACGGGTAATGCCGTGTTAACATCAAGTAATTCTATCGATGTTGGAGATAACAGCAGTGTTTCGCGTGGTGGCGTAATCCTTGGCGCACTAACTACCCCTCCTACTATTGGTATTTTTGAGCCAAATGGTCAGTATACTACTATTCCGAATGCAGGTGGCTGGGATAATCCTTTAGCTTTAGCTTTCGGATCAAACAATAAAACACGTAATTTCAGATTCATTGGTGCTTTCGGCGCTCAGGTGAGCTTTACTAAAGATTTGTTCTTCAAATCTACCATCAGTACCAATTCGAATAGAAAATTTTACCAGTATCATACTGATAATTTCTTAACCACTTATGGCCGTCAGGAAAGAGGTGTTTACAGGGATAACACTACTAATGACCATGTTTGGTTAAATGAAAACATTTTGAATTACACCAAAAATGTAGGTAAAAATGCTTTTACGGCAACAGGCGGCTACACCATTCAATCTTCAGATTACCAATATAAAAACAACGAATTGACTCGTTTTTATGATGTATCTGGCAATCCAACGGCACCATCAGTAGCTTTAACAGTGCCACAAAGGGCACAGTGGAGTAAACAATCTTACCTAGCCAGGATTACTTATGCTTACGATAGCAAGTATTTATTTAGTTCAAACTTTAGAGCTGATGGTTCATCTAGATTTGCGAAAGAAAACCGTTTTGGTTATTTCCCGTCCTTTTCAGCAGGTTGGAGAATTTCTGGAGAGAACTTTATGAAGGACAGCAAGACCATTAATGATTTAAAATTACGTGGTAGCTGGGGTAAAGTAGGTAACGATGAAGGTATTGGGGATTACGCTTACTTAAAACTTTACAACGTAAATGCACAAGGCGAATATAACCTTCAAAACCCTGCAAATGATAACCTTTCCTGGGAAAAAACTACACAAACCAATATTGGTTTGGATTTAACCATGTTCAATAGCCGCATTACCTTCACTGCTGATGCTTATCTAAAAAAGACAAATGATCTTTTAATTAACGTACAGTTACCTCCATCATCAGGCTTTGGAAGTCAGGCCTATAACGTTGGTGCCATGGAAAACAAAGGCTTGGAGTTTGTTTTGTCAACTAAAAACTTTGATCGTGATCAATTCAAATGGACTACAGATTTGAATTTCTCCATCAACCGGAATAAAGTAACTGATTTAGGTGCCACTACACAATCATTAAACTTTGCTGGCATTTACGAACGTGATGATGCCGTTCGTGTAGTAGCAGGCAAGCCGCTTGGAAGTTTCTACGGCTATGTATTTACCGGTGTAAATCCAGCTAACGGAGCGGCACAATATGCAGATACCAATGGCAATGGCATTACAGGCTCGGCAGATCCGGGCGATAGAACATTCATTGGTTCAGCACAACCGAAATTTACCTATGGCATCACCAATAATTTCACTTATGGGAACTGGGGATTAAATTTCTTCTTCCAGGGTGTTCAGGGTAATGAATTATTTAATGCATCAAGAATTGATATCGAAGGGATGTTTGATTCGAAAAATCAATCAGCAGCCGTATTAAACAGATGGACTACTCCAGGTCAAATCACTAACATTCCTAAAGCGCTAAGAAGTAGTTCAGAAAATTCCCTTACTTCCAGCCGTTTTGTAGAAGATGCCTCTTATCTGCGCTTAAAAACCGCTACGCTTTCTTACAGTTTCGGATCATCGGTATTGGAAAAACTAAAAATGAGCAAGCTCACTTTATTTGCTACCGGGTATAACTTATTAACATTTACAAAATACTCAGGTCTGGATCCTGAAGTGAACATGAATTCAGCAAATGGCCCGTCAATGGGCGTTGATTATGGCACTTATCCACAATCAAGAAGTTTATTGTTTGGTATTAATGTTGGATTTTAAAGATTAAGAAAATGAAATTAAAAATATATTCATTAGTGGCAACCGCAGCATTAGCGATTACTTTGCAAAGCGGATGCAAAAAAGATTTCCTTGAAAAACAGCCTTTCAATCAGGTTACAGCAGATGTAGCCTTTACAACAGCTGCTGCAGCAGAGAAATTAATGGCTGGCGTTTACGGTGGTATGTACAACGACTATCACATTTGGGATTATATGGTTAACGGTGATGTTACGGCAGATAATGCCTATGCAGGAGGTGATAACCCAGCCAATATCCAAATTGATCTTTTCACCACCAATTCAACAAATGGAAATGTTGGCCGTGATTGGACCGGACTTTATTCTAATATTAAAAATGCAAATGAGGTTTTGGAAAATGTTCCGAATATTCAGGATCCTGCATTGGACGCCACCGGCCGGAGAAATCAGATTTTAGGAGAAGCTTCTACGTTAAGGGCTTACTTTTATTTCCACCTGGTGAGGTTGTATGGTGGTGTACCTTTAGTTTTAACCTCACCAACCTCTTTAGAAGAAATGCAAAAATCCCGTTCATCTGTGGATGAGGTTTATGCACAAATCATTAAAGATTTAGAATATGCTTTACCAAATGTTCGTGCCACAGCCTCAAATAAAGGCATTATTACCAAAGGAATTGTTAATGCGCTTTTAGCAAAAGTTTATGCATCAAAACCTAATCCAGACTGGAGCAAAGTACAACAATATGCTGATGCCACTATAAATGGTGGTTATAATCTAATGGGATCTTTTGATCAGTTGTTTGATGGCGCACATAAAAATAACAGTGAATCTATCTGGGAAATGCAATATGATGGCTGGGGTGGCCCGAATGGCCGTGGAAATTGGATGACTGGCGTAATTGTAGGTACTGGATGGAAGCGTTTTTGCACGCCAACAAATGATTTGATTGCTGCCTTTGATGCAGAAGGTGATGTAATCCGTAAAAACTCTAGTGTAAGCTTTAAAAACGTAAGCACAGAAGGATGGTCTGATGATTATTGGTCTAAATCTAATTATCCGTTCATTAATAAATACCGCAATGATGATTTAGCTAATTCATATATTCTTCGTTTGGCCGATATTAAGTTACTTAAGGCAGAAGCTTTAAACGAACTAAGTACCTCAGGCTGGTCGGCAGCTGCCCCTGTAGTAAATGAAATCCGTCGTCGCGTAAATCTGTCCGCAACTCCGGCGAATGATCAGCCATCCATGCGTCTGGCTATAGAAAAAGAGCGCCGTTTAGAACTGGCTTTTGAAGGTCATCGTTGGTTTGATTTATTAAGAACCAATAGAGCGATCGTAGTAATGAATGCTCAGAAAAACGGCAATGGTGCAAACCTAAATTATAATGTTACGGCTTCGAAATTATTGTTTCCGATTCCACAGGCAGAGCTAGACAGAAATCCAAGTATCAGATAATATTAACACACCAAATAAACCTTCAGGTTCGGGATAAAACTTATTGCAATCCCGAACCTTTTAAAACTAAGGTTTCGATTTTAAAACTTTTATCTCCCTATGAAATTCATTTATAATATTTGTTTTGTTGCTAGTCTGCTATTATCTGCCTGCGCCAGTAGAAATGTAAATTTAGGCAATGAAGCCAATCAAAAAGTTGCTCCTAACTCAGCTAAAAATGAAGTGGGCTTCTGGTTAACCAAAGGTGATCAATCTCAATTGCTTCAAAAACAAAATATCTCGCTAAACTTCTCCGATGGAACTAATTCAAATCCAACTATTGAAGTTGATCCGGAGACTAAATTTCAAACCATTGATGGTTTTGGATATACTTTAACAGGTGGAAGTGCAGCTCTAATTAATGCCTTGCCTGCAACGGAAAAAGAAAATTTACTGAATGAGCTTTTTTCGGCTACCGATCGTGCCATCCGTATTAACTACATCAGGATAAGTATTGGAGCTTCTGATTTGAGCGCAACTCCTTTTACTTATAACGATTTGGCAGAAGGAGAAACCGATAAGGAACTCGCTAAATTTTCAATTGCAAAAGAGCAGGCAGATTTGATTCCGATTTTAAAGAAAATTGTAGCCATTAATCCAGCTATCAAGATTTTAGGTTCACCGTGGACAGCTCCAACCTGGATGAAAACGAATAAAAGCTTTATTGGAGGAAGTTTGAAACCAGAATATTATCAAACCTATGCCAAATACCTGGTCAAATACATCCAGGCCATGAAGGCTGAGGGAATTGTAATTGATGCCATTACTCCTCAAAACGAGCCTCTACACCCAGGGAATAATCCAAGTATGTACATGACAGCTGTTGATCAGGCAAACTTTATTAAAACAGCTTTAGGTCCTGTATTTAAAAATAGTGGTATTAAAACCAAAATCATCATCTACGATCATAATGCAGATAAACCTGAATATCCAATCACTATTTTGAATGATGCTGAGGCGAAAAAATATGTGGATGGTTCTGCCTTTCACTTATATGCTGGTCCAATTACAGCTTTATCTAAAGTGCATGATGCACACCCTGATAAAAATGTTTATTTCACTGAGCAGTGGGTTGGCGGACCCAGTAATTTTGCAGAAGATTTGAAATGGCATGTATCTACTTTAATTATTGGTGCTACCAGAAATTGGAGCAGAAATGTATTGGAATGGAATCTGGCTGCAGATCAAAATTATAATCCACATACTGATAAAGGCGGTTGTACATCATGTTTAGGCGCAATTACCATTGCACCTGCAATAAACAGAAACGTAGCTTATTATGTCATTGGCCATGCTTCTAAATTTGTTCCGGCAGGATCAGTTCGAATTGCATCCAATTTGACCAATAATTTGCAGAACGTGGCTTTTAAAACTCCAGATGGGAAAAATGTACTGATTGTTTGCAATAACAATAGCACCACGACCAACTTCAATATTAAATATAAAGGAAAAATAATGACTAGCAGCCTGGATCAGGGTGCTGTTGCCACTTATGTTTGGTGATAAACTTAGTTTAATTGTCAGGATGGCCTCGCAAATGCGGGGCTTTTCCTTTTAAGAAGGTTTTTAAAAAATTGAAGAGTATAAAAGCTAGTGCTCATTTCTGGCAAGGGCTTTGATGTTAGGTCAATTAAAACTAAAATTATGAGAAACATCATTCCAATACTCGCTATTTTTACATCTACTATGGTTGCCTGTCAGGGCAACAGCACAAAAAGTACGGCAACAGATGCTAAAGTTGCTGAAACAGATACAAATTCCAACCAATGCTTTAAATACATTAACAAAAAAGATACGGCCTCTTTAAGCTTAGTGATCAAAGATGATAAAGTGAATGGTACATTAAGTTATAACCTGTTTGAAAAGGATAAAAATAACGGCACCATTACCGGTATTGTTAAAGGAGACACCATTATCGCAGATTATACTTTCCAATCAGAAGGCACTACATCAACTCGTGAAGTAGTATGGTTAAAGAAAAATGACGACTTAGTTGAAGGATTTGGAGACACAGAAGAAGTGAAAGGTAAAATGAAATTTAAAAACACCTCTAATCTTCGTTTTGATCAATCGATGGTTTTCAAGCCGATCGTTTGTAAATAAATCTCCAATTATGTTGTTGTTAAAATCAGGTATTAAGTATTTTCAAACCTTTCCCAAAAGCCATCTATAGGCAATTTGGCAAAAATATTAACAGGTTCTTTCTTTACCGGATGCAGAAACTGGAGTCTGCGGGCATGTAAGCAAATACTCCCCTTTCTGCTTCCGCGTGGATAGCCATATTTATTATCTCCAACTATAGGACAACCCATAGAAGAAAGCTGAACCCTAATCTGATGCGACCGACCAGTAAGCGGATCAACCTCAATAAGATAATAATCTCCTACTTTTGAGAGTAAACGATAAGATAATTCTGCCCGTTGAGAGCCCTGAACTTCAGACTTATAATAGGTTACTACATTTTTCTGAGGATTTTTAATCAACCAATGGATCAATGTTCCTGACTCATTTTCGGGTTTGTTCTTTGCCACTGCCCAATAGGTTTTTTTAACCTCACGATTTTTAAAGGCTGCATTCATCCGCTCTAAAGCCTTGCTTGTTTTTGCAAACAAAATCACACCGCTTACCGGACGATCTAAACGATGTACTACACCTAAAAATGCCCCGTTTGGTTTATTATATTTTTGGGCAATGTATTTTTTCACCTGTTCATCTAACGGTTCATCACCGGTTTCATCAACCTGTACAATATCTCCTGCTCTTTTATTAATGGCAATTAAATGGTTATCCTCAAAAAGTATATCTTTATCCGTAATGGGCATAGGGTTTATTGGTCTAGTTAGGTTAAAAGGTTGTCGAGTTAATAGACTTCTGACTAAAGACTCAGAACTGAAAACTCCAAACTCACAACTCTAAACTTAATACTGTTCTTTTTCGCTTGGGAAGTCATTGCTTTTAACATCCCTAATGTAGGATTGTGCTGCTCCCAAAATATCATCATATAAATTAATGTACTGACGTAAGAACCTGGGTTTAAAACCTTTTGTTAATCCGATCATATCATTTACAACTAAAACCTGTCCGTCGCAGCCATTTCCTGCACCAATACCAATAGTAGGAATATCTAAACTATCGGTTACTTCTTTACCAAGCGCAGCAGGAATTTTCTCCAGTACAATCGCAAAACAGCCAGCGGCCTGCAAAGCCAAAACATCAGTTTTTAATTTGTTGGCTTCTTCTTCTTCTTTAGCACGAACCGTATAAGTACCAAATTTATAAATAGATTGTGGTGTTAAGCCGAGGTGTCCCATTACCGGAATACCTGCTGTAATAATGCGCTGTACAGATTCTATAATCTCCTCGCCACCTTCTAACTTTACGCCATGTGCACCAGATTCTTTCATAATTCTGATGGCAGAGTTTAAGGCTTCTTTTGAATTTCCCTGGTAAGAACCAAAAGGAAGATCGACCACTACAAATGCACGTTTTACCGCTCTGATCACAGATGCCGCATGATAAATCATTTGATCTAAAGTGATAGGCAAAGTTGTTTCATGGCCTGCCATAACATTTGAAGCAGAATCGCCAACGAGCAAAACATCCAATCCGGCATCATCTAAAATGGTAGCCATTGAATAATCATAAGCCGTAAGCATGGATATTTTTTCACCACGTTGTTTCATTTCCTGCAAAATGTGTGTGGTTATTCTTTTAATTTCTTTATGTACCGACATGGGTTTTATTTTGTTGCCCCAAAAGTATTGTTTTTTCCTTAAATAAGCGGAAAGGGCAAAGCTAAAAGACCAAAGCAAATTTTTTAAAGGATAATTATTCAAAACACTATAAATGCCAAAGTATTTTCGATTTTACCTCACAGCTTATTTCACTTTTTTCTTTACATTTCCATTCTTAAACCATATCTTTGTACCCCGAAATGGAAGGGATATATTCATCTTTTTTTGCACCCTGCAAAAACAGCTTAAATGCTGAGATAAACCCTTTTTTCAAGTCTTTTTCAACTCAAAATCCATATTGTAATTACCATGACTAACTACACCAAGTTACCTGCGATTTTATTACTGGCCGATGGCACTATTTTTCACGGCAAAGCAGCTGGAAAAATTGGAACCACTACTGGCGAAATTTGTTTTAATACCGGGATGACGGGTTACCAGGAAATCTTTACCGATCCAAGTTATTTTGGACAAATAATGGTTACAACCAACTCTCACATCGGTAATTACGGAATCCAGAAAGAAGAAATTGAATCGGATTCAATTAAGATTGCAGGCTTAGTTTGTAAAAACTACAATATAGTTTACAGCCGCAAACAAGCAACAGAATCTATTCAGGATTATTTTCAGAATGATAACCTGGTTGCTATTTCTGATATTGATACCCGTGCCTTAGTGCGTCATATTAGAGATAAGGGTGCCATGAATGCCATCATTTCTTCAGAAATTACGGATATTGATGAATTGAAACAAAAACTTGCGGAAGTTCCTTCAATGGAAGGTTTAGAATTATCATCAAAAGTAAGTACAACTGAACCTTATTTTTATGGAAACCCTGATGCAAGCTTAAAAGTTGCAGCACTGGATTTAGGGATAAAGAAAAACATTCTACGCAGTTTCGAAAACCGAGATATTTATGTGAAAGTTTTCCCTGCAAAAACAAAGTTTGCCGAAATGGAAGAGTTTGGTCCGGATGGTTATTTTATTTCTAATGGCCCTGGTGATCCATCTGTGATGCCTTATGCTGTAGAAACCATTAAAGAAATCATGGAAGAAGACAAACCCTTATTCGGTATTTGTTTAGGCCACCAGTTATTAGCAGAAGCAAATGGTATTGGCACTATGAAAATGTTTAATGGCCACCGCGGCCTTAACCATCCGGTAAAAAACATTATTAAAAACCACTGTGAGGTTACTTCACAAAATCATGGTTTTGGAGTTATTCCGGATGAAGTTAGAAGTTCTGATAAAGTTGAAATTACCCATGTTAACCTGAACGATAAATCTATCGAAGGTATTCGTGTAAAGGGCAAAAAAGCCTTTTCTGTTCAATATCACCCAGAGTCTTCTCCAGGTCCTCATGATTCTCGTTATTTATTTGATGATTTCGTGAATGTAATGAAGGGCGAATTGGTTTGGTAATCGGGTACAGGTTGTAAGTTACAAGTTGTGAGTTACAGGTGATGTGTTATATACTATAAACCTGTATTAAACCTTTAAAAGTTCGGCTTAAGGGTTATGCACCCAGACTTTCAACTGTTAACTTTCAACCTTTAACCAAAAAAATGCGAATCCAAATCGATTCGCATTTTTATTTCAGCGTCATTTTTCCCTTTTTTCTGATTAAATTCACTTTCAATTCATTTAAAGCTCCCTATCTTCAACACATGGAAACAAATAAAGCCATTATCAGCGTCAAAAATCTGATTAAAAAGTATGATGATTTCATTGCCGTTCAGGATTTAAGTTTTGAAGTTTATGAAAATGAAATTTTCGGTTTACTGGGGCCTAATGGTGCCGGAAAAACAACTACACTCGAAATTATTGAAACACTCAGAGAGAAAACTTCAGGAGAAATTATCGTTGATGGCTTTTCAGTGGATAAACACCCAAACTCAATTAAACAGATCATCGGTGTGCAATTGCAGGCAGCCGGCTATTATCCTAACTTAAATCTGATCGAATTGATTGAGCTCTTTGCGGGTTTATATGGTGCTAAAATCAAGCCAATGGAAATGCTTGAAAAAGTTAATCTTCAGGATAAAGCTAAAGCAAAATACAAAGCGCTATCTGGTGGACAAAAACAGCGTTTCTCCATAGCTACTACACTAATCAACCAGCCAAAAATTATTTTTCTGGATGAACCTACAACTGGTTTAGATCCGCAGGCGAGAAGAAATTTATGGGATTTAATTATAGAAATTAGAAATGCCGGTACCACTGTTGTAATTACAACGCATTATATGGATGAAGCTGAGCAACTTTGTGATCGTGTTGCTTTTGTAGAACGCGGAAAAATCATTGCTGTGGATACTCCTGATAACCTCATCGATCAATTGATCAGTAGTGGTTTTGAACGCAAAAAGGAAGTAAAAAAAGCAAACCTGGAAGATGTATTCATTAGCATGACGGGTAAAGAATGGAGGGAATAGCCCTTAATCCCTTTAAAAAGAAACTTTTAAAACTAATGCATTAACATCAATTCAAAAGATTTCAGCAATATATTTATGCAAAAAGACATTAACAATGGAACGGATAAAGCTCCTTCCAGGCGCTCGGGGTCATATAGCAATACTACAGCAACATTAGCCTTGGCTAAAGCAAGTTTCCGATCTATTATGCGGAGCCCTTCCGCAGTTGTATTTACCCTTGCTTTCCCCCTTATATTCATTTTAGTATTTGGCTTTTTAGGTGGTGGTGGCACTCGGATAGATGTTGGAATTACACCTGGATCAGACATCAATAATCCTGTTATTGGTATGCTCCAAAAAACTGGTATGATTAGATTGGTTAAAGATAAATCTAATGATGAGTTTAACAAATTACTGGAAAAAGGTAATGTGGATGCCATGATAGATGTGCATAGAAAGGTAAATACCGCAGCCTATTCCGTTAACGTAATTTACACCTCAGCTTCAAGAGATAAAGGCGGAATTTTAAAATCAGTTTTAAATAACTTATTCTATGATAAAACCTTAAAACCAACAATAGCAGAGATCAAAGAAAGCAGTGTGAAGGGCAGGGAATACAAAACAATTGATTTTATTTTACCTGGCCAACTGGGTTTCTCATTATTAAGTACAGGGGTTTTTGGAACTGCTTTTGTTTTTCTGAGCTTACGTCAAACACTGGTGATTAAACGTTTTTTTGCTACCCCTGTAAAAAGATCAAGCATTGTAATTGGTGAAGGAATTGCCCGAATAGGTTTTGCTTTAATTGGCGCTTTATTTATTATTCTTATCGGGCACTTTTTCTTCGGTTTTACACTCGTTCACGGAGCCGTCACGGTTGCAAATATGTTATTGCTTGCCATTATGGGAATTATCGTTTTCATGGGCTTCGGTTTCATTATTTCGGGTATTGCTAAAAGTGAAAGTATGGTGCCCCCTATTTCAAATATTGTAACGTTGCCACAATTTTTATTATCTGGTACTTTCTTTTCTATAGAGGCTTTTCCAACCTGGCTACAACCCATTAGCAGGGCTTTGCCTTTAACTTATTTAAATGATGCTATGCGTAAAGTAGCTTTTGAAGGGATGGGCTTATGGGATGTAAAGTTTCAGATCATGATTCTGCTTATCTGGGGAATTGTAATTTACGCCATCGCTGTGAAAGTTTTTAAATGGGAATAATGAATTAAAAACATAAAAACAAAGGCTGAACTAATGGTTCGGCCTTTTTATTATAAATTTTAATATCGGTTGATGTGTTTTAATATCCGATCCGATTTATATATTTGTTTTATGTGGAAATTTGATTTAGGAGACCTGGAAGAGCTACATCCCATGATTAATCGGCTGAATGATAAAAAAGCCAATCTTGATTCATCAAGGCCACTACCCAATAGTGCACTACAACGGATTAAAACCGATTTAAGTCTGGAATGGACCTACAATTCAAATAGTATAGAAGGCAATACCCTTAATTTGCAAGAAACCCAAATGGTACTTCAGGAAGGGATTACCATTAAAGGAAAATCACTAAGAGAGCATTTCGAAGTATTTAATCATGAAAAAGCTATTGATTATTTATACACACTGGTAAAAGAAAACTATCAGTTACGAGGTATTGATATATTATCGCTTCACGGTTTAGTGTTAAGAAGCATTGAAGATGATTTTGCAGGCCGGATCCGAAATGGAGGTGTTCGTATTGTTGGGGCTAATTTTACACCACCAAATGCAAACAAGGTTTCAGATTTACTTGATGAACTCATTGATTTTGTCAATGATAATCCACTAGGTTTAAATGAAATCATTTTAACTACCATTTTCCACCATAAACTGGTTTGGATTCATCCATTCTTTGATGGCAATGGAAGAACCGTTCGGTTGGCTATGAATTTGCTATTAATGAGACGAGGTTTTCCACCTGCTATTATTTTAAAAACGGATCGCAAGAAATATTATGAAGCGATTAATCAAGCTAATAAAGGAAGCTATTACAAGTTATGCTTATTGATGTTGCAGGCCATTGAACGCTCGTTAAATATGTATATTAACGCTTTACCTGGCAATAGCTATGGCAATTACGAGCCTATTGCCAGTATTGTTGCAGAGCCGGATATTCCTTACGGCCAAGAATATGTAAGCTTATTGGCGAGGCAAGGTAAAATTGATGCACATAAAGAAGGAAAAGATTGGCTAACCACTAAAAAGGCTGTGAAAGAATATATCATCAACAGAAAAAGAATACGTTAACCTTTTTTAACTTTTTGCTTAAAATGAATCAGGTACTTTTGTGTAATGAAAAATCTGCTGATCATCGCTGTGTTCTTATTTATCTCACTAAGAACTATAGCACAATTCAAATTTCTATCTAACAATACTTCTAATGAATATAATGCAAAGATATTTGTTGCTGATTGCAGTGATGGACATTGTGAAGGTAAAGCAACAATCATTCTTTATGATAAGATTTCAGAAGAGGAAATTCAGACATTCCATTCTGCAGACCTTGATTTCTCTTTAACTAACAAACAAGATGCCCGTATTGGGTGGCTTGATCTTGGGAAATACCAAAGTCCATTAATCTTTGGAGATTTTAATTTTGATGGCGTTGAAGATCTTGCTGTTAGAAATGGAAACAACGGCGCATATAGTAGTCCGTCTTATGATGTTTATCTTTCGGGAAAGAACAGAACATTTGTACTTGATAAAAGTCTTACTCAGCTGGCTAGTGAGAATCTAGGAATGTTTTTAGTAGATCGAAAACTAAAACAGATTTCTACAGAACAAAAAAGCGGATGCTGTTTTCATAAAACCACGAGCTACATCATGGATAGCAAAAAAGGTCTAGTGGAAGTATCATCAGTAATTGAAGATTCCAGTATCGGAGATGAAGTAACGGTAATTACACAAAAAATGATTGGCGGAAAAAAGCAAAAAACAGTTCAAAAGTTTAAGGCGAAAGATTACTATGCAGAACAATAAGGAGTTATAATGCTGCTTTAACCAAAAACGGCAAGATTTCTTTTTGAAAGCTTACAAAATTCTTCCTAACATCAGCATCACTTACTGAAGTAAACGCGAATGAAAATACAATACTTTTGCTTGCCTTAAGTAAAAAAGCTAAACCTTCTCTCCTGGCTGGATTATTTTTAAAATTATCCAATTCCAGATAAGCGGCAAGTAATAACGCTTCCAACTGATCAGACAAATGCTTTAAAAACTCTTGTGAATTTGCATTTTCACGTACAAAATCCCAACCAATAAACTCATTACAAGCGGTGAACGATAAGCGGCTGGTTTTCATCACCAATGCTTTCAGATGTTCCTCTTCAGAAGCGTAACTTACTTTATTATTGATGATTTCATAGAGATTCTGATCTAAATAATCCATCAGGATACTATCTAAAACCTGCTCCTTACTTTCGAAATACTTATATATAGTGGCTTTTGCTATCCGTGCTTTTTTGGCAATTTCGTTAACACTGGTTTTGTGGTATCCGTACTTTCTAAAAAGTTCTTTGGCAGCTTTCTTTACCGTTTCCTTTATCTTTTCAGCTTCCATTAATTAGTTACATTTAATAAGACATTCCCCTGCAGGGAAATGTTATAAATTTTTAGTGTTTTCTCTGCCGGTGCTTTCTGTGGCGTTCCGTCAAGCAAAGAAAACTTTGCACCAGAACATGGATCAGTAGCCGTTAAACCACTATCATCAGGAACAATGGCACATTTTTTTTCAGGGTTAACTGTGCTGCAACGATCAAAGGCTACAAAACTACCTAAAGGTGTTTTAACAATGATTAATCCGGCAACACCTTGGTTAGATACCAACAATACATTATTTTTAGCTTGCAAACTAAATTGCGTAAGGGTTACATTGTAATTAACAACTACTTCGGGCACATAGTTTTCCTCTTTACCGCAGCTGCAGAATAAAACTAAAACAATAAGTAAGCTATATATGTGACGCGGCATTAAATTAAGGCTGATTTAAACTGTCTTAAGAAACGGGCGTCATTTTCTGAAAACAGACGTAAATCCTTAATCTCATATTTTAAATTGGCTATGCGCTCTATGCCCATTCCAAAAGCAAAACCACTGTATTTTTTTGAATCTATGCCACAGTTTTCTAAAACATTAGGATCTACCATTCCGCAGCCTAAAATTTCTACCCAACCACTGTATTTACACAACTGGCAGCCTGCACCTTTACAAATGGTACATGAAATATCCATTTCGGCAGATGGTTCTGTAAAAGGGAAATAAGATGGACGGAAACGCACTTTCGTACCTTCGCCATACAATTCCTGTACAAAGTAAAATAAGGTTTGCTTTAAATCTGCAAACGATACATTTTCATCAGCATACAAACCTTCTATCTGATGAAAGAAGCAATGTGCCCTTGCTGAAATAGCTTCGTTGCGGTATACCCTGCCCGGCATAATAGCCCTGAAAGGTGGTTGCCCCTGCTCCATCATGCGTACCTGTACGGATGAGGTATGCGTACGCAAAGCAATATCTCCCTTTTCACCACCTTTTTTAATGAAGAAAGTATCTTGCATGTCTCTTGCAGGATGCTCTTCAGGAAAGTTTAATGCAGAGAAGTTATGCCAGTCATCCTCAATTTCTGGTCCTTCGGCAACAGTAAAACCTAGCTTAGCAAAAATCTCTACAATTTCTCGTCTAACGAGCGCTAAAGGATGGCGAGAACCAATTTCAAAACCTTCTCCTGGAAGTGTTAAATCCAGTTCATTCACAGTTGCCTGCGATTCACTGCTTTCAGTAATTTCCTTTAATGTGTTAAATTTTGATTCGGCAAGTTGCTTAAATTCATTCAGAACCTTACCTAATGATTTCTTTTCTTCAATAGAAACAGATTTAAATGCATCGAAAATTTCTTTTATAACGCCTTTACTTCCTAAGTATTTTATACGAAACTGCTCTAATTCATCTGCTTTGTCTGTTACAAAAGCATTAATTTCCTGGCTGTATTGTGTAATTTTATCCTGCAACATGGGTTCAAATATACATCAAAATATCTTAACAATTTAAACATACAGAGTTCAAAAAATCTGTTTACAATATCAGCACAAAAGAAAATGAACTCAAAACAACAAAAGCCACATGATGTGGCTTTCTAAATATATACACTGGTTGGTGAGACACCAACCATTAGGTTAAATTTAAATGACACCTAAATCTTTTCCAACCTTTGTAAATGCAGCAATAGCTTTATCCAGGTGATGTTGCTCATGAGCTGCCGAAAGCTGAACACGGATGCGGGCCTTGCCTTGCGGAACAACCGGATAGAAAAATCCGATCACATAAATTCCCTCTTCCAGCATTTTGGCAGCAAAATTTTGCGCAACCTTTGCATCATATAACATCACTGGTACAATAGGATGAAAACCAGGCTTGATATCAAAACCAGCCTCGGTCATTTTTTCACGGAAATATTTGGTATTACTTTCCAGTTTATCTCTAAGCGAAGTCGTTTCACTTAACATGTCTAAAACAGCTATAGATGCTCCGGCAATTGCAGGCGCAAGTGTGTTAGAGAACAAATAAGGACGTGATCTTTGACGCAACATATCAATAATTTCTTTTTTACCAGAAGTAAATCCTCCTGAAGCACCGCCCAAAGCCTTACCTAAGGTGCCAGTAATAATATCAATGCGATCCATCACATTAAAATGCTCATGTGTACCACGTCCGGTTTTACCAATAAAACCAGAGCAATGCGATTCGTCAATCATGATTAATGCTTCGTATTTATCAGCTAAATCTGCGATTTTGTCTAATGGCGCAACAGATCCATCCATCGAAAATGCACCATCGGTAACAATAATTCTATGGCGACAATCTTTAGCAGCAATCAGCTGTTTTTCTAAATCTTCCATATCTGCATTTTTATAACGGAAGCGCTGTGCTTTACATAAACGAACACCATCAATAATTGATGCATGATTCAGCTCATCTGATATAATGGCATCTTCGGCATTAAATAAGGGTTCAAATACACCTCCATTTGCGTCAAATGCTGCTGCATACAAAATAGTATCTTCAGTGCCTAAAAATTTAGATATTTTAGCTTCAAGTTCTTTATGCACATCCTGGGTACCACAAATAAACCTTACTGATGACATACCATAACCATGATCATCAATTGCTTTTTTAGCTGCCTCAATCACTTTAGGATGAGAGGAAAGGCCTAAATAATTATTTGCACAAAAGTTAATGACATCCGCACCGCCACTCACTTTAATATCTGCACCCTGAGGCGTAATAATTATGCGTTCCCGTTTAAATAATCCAGCGTTTTCAATTTCTTCAAGTTCTTTTTGAAGAACAGGTTGTAAGGTTTTGTACATGGCTTTTTTTATGGTTGATTACGGCATCAAAGTTATAAAAAAAACTATGCTCCTCTTTAAATTCCAATCTGAAATACCATTTTAATAAAATGAGAACCAAGCTTAACCTGTTGATGCCATATATTATCTTGCAAAAATTAAAAAAGAAGGCTTGTAAGCTAATTTTTTTTCAACTTAACAAACTTTAACATTGAAAATCTGTATAGTCTTAAAACTTATTCGATATTTATAGCTTACTAATCACTACCATGATAAAATTTTGCGCGCTCCTCCTATTTTGTAGTTTGGCTAATTTTGCAATTGCACAACAACATATTATTTCAGGAACCATTAGAGATACAGGCGGGCAACCAGTACCATTTGCATCTGTTTATATTAAAAATACCACCACAGGCACTTCAGCCAATGTGGATGGAAAGTATGCTATTAAGCTGAATAGCGGTCAGTTTACACTTAGTTTCAGGGCAGTAGGCTACAAGCAACAGGATCATATTATAAACTCCACTGCAGATATTGTTTTAGATGTTAAGCTTTCTGCTGAAAGTTATACGCTTGATAACGTAAACATCAAGGCAAATGCGGAAGACCCTGCCTATGAAATCATCAGACAAGCCATTAAAAAAAGAAAAGAACACCTGGAGGAAGTGAAAGCATTTTCATGTGATGTTTACATAAAAGGTGTTCAACGGCTAAAAGGTGCACCCAAAAAATTTATGGGTAGAGATATCAGAAAGGTGATGGATTTGGATACGAATAGAAAAGGCATTATTTATCTCTCAGAATCGCAAAGCAGATTCAATTTTCAAAGGCCAAATGATATACGTGAGGAGATGATTTCTTCTAAAGTAGCAGGTACAAACAGTGCCTTCAGCTTTAATAAGGCTTCAGATTTAATTATTGATTTTTATGATAATTACCTGTTAGAGAATAAATTAAGCGCTAGAGGTTTCATATCTCCAATTGCTGATAATGCCATGTTTTATTATAAATATAAATCTTTGGGTGATTCGAAAGAGAATGGCACACTCGTTCATAAGATAGAAGTTATTCCACGGAGAGAAAATGACCCCGTATTTAGGGGAATTATATACATTATTGATGAAAGCTGGAGAATTTACAACACTGATCTTTACCTGACCAAAAATGCAGGAATCAATTTTATTGATACCTTAAACATTAACCAACAATTTACAAAGGTAAAAGATGTGTACATGCCTACCAGCGTTAACTTTCAGTTTAATGGAAATATCTTAGGTTTTAAATTTGCCGGGTATTTTGTGGGGGTATATAGTAACTATAACCTTGATCCAAAATTTCCAAAAAGCTTTTTTAATGGCGAAATCCTGAAAGTTACCCAAATGGTTAATAAAAAGGATTCTATCTACTGGAGCAGTAATCGTCCCATTCCTTTAACGCCTGATGAAAAATTAAACTATGTTAAAAAAGATAGTATTGCCAAGCTTAAAGAATCTAAAAAATATCTAGATTCTCTGGAAAGAGAGAATAACAAGTTTGGATTGGGTAAACTTTTTATGGAAGGCCATAGCGTTAACGACCGCTATGATAAAGAATATTATTCGTTTGATCCTATCAGAAGATCTATTTTTTACAATACGGTAGAAGGTCTTGTAATCAGATATGGGGTTACTTATAAAAAGGTTTTTGATGATAATGCTTCTTATAGTATCAGACCTGAAGTAAGGTATGGTTTTGCTAATCAAAAATTAACGGCGAGTTTAACTGGTAACTACCTTTATAATCCATTAAAAAGAGCCAGTGTTAGTGCCTCTTTTGGCAATGGAATTTTTGATATGAATAATTTAGGTTCCATGACCGCAATTGGCAACACCATTAATTCGCTGTTGTACGAAAAGAATTTTGCGAAATACTACGAAAAAAGTTTTGTTAATATTAATACCACTAGAGAGCTCGCTACAGGTTTACAAGGTAGCTTAGCTTTTGATTATAACAAAAATCATTATCTCACCAATAGCACTGATTTTAAATTTTTTGATAATAAAGATCGGGAATTTACCTCAAACAATCCATTTAGCCCCAATGTGGAGACACCATTATTTCCAACTTACACTTCTGTATGTGCGACTGCAAGTTTAACTTATACCATCGGACAAAAATACATCACCAGACCGGATGGCAAGTTTTACACTGAATCGAGGTATCCAAAAATAACTGTATTGTATAAAAAAGGTTTGAATGGCGTATTGGGAAGTGATATCGATTATGACTTTGTAAAAGTAGAAGTTTCTCAGGATAGAATCGGATTAGGTTTATGGGGATATACTTCGCTATTGGTTGGTGCTGGAAAGTTTTTAAATAACAGCAAAATGTATTATCTGGATTATAAACACTTCCAAGGTAACATTTCTACCATCTTCCCTCCTAACCTCAGAAAGTTTCAATTCCTTGATTTTTATCAGTTCAGTACCAACCAACAATATTTTGAAGCACACCTTGAACATAATTTTGCAGGCTTTTTCTTAAATAAAGTTCCAATTTTACGTAAGGCTAGATTAGAAGAATTTATAGGTGGAGGGTATTTATCTTCACCAGAAAAAAGAAATTATAAAGAGTTTTACTTTGGTATTCAACGATTGGTATTAAGAGCAAGTTACGGCTTTGCCTATGATGGTGCACAAAAGTTGACTCAAGGATTTAGGATCAGCTATGGGTTTTAATTGAGATTAAAGGTTAGATTGGTTAGGGGCTAGAAGGGTTAGGCCTATTACTAAATCTTTTACTTGTAAATAGCAGGTATAAAAATACAATTTATGAAAATAGATTACTTTTCAGCTAGAAAGTTACCACTAAGCTACAAAGTCATCCCTATTTAAATACCTAAACACTAACCCTCTAAACTAAAAACCTTTACCTAAACTCTTCTTGCATACATCTTTTTTATTATCTTTGCACCGCTTTAAACGCCGTTTGCAACGGTATCAACAGCGTTATGAAAAAATATCAGACACTACTTTATTATTGCTATAGTTACATAGCAGATGCAGAACAATTTGCTGCCGATCACTTAAAATTTTGTAAATCTTTAAATTTAGTTGGCCGCATTATTGTGGCTGATGAAGGTTTAAACGGAACGGTTTCAGGCACTCAAGAATCTTGCGATGCCTACATGAAAGCTATACATGCTGATGAACGTTTCGCTAAGACGGAATTTAAAATTGATGATGTTGAAGAACCATCCTTTTTAAAAATGCACTGTCGCTATAAGTCAGAAATTGTTCATTCTGGTTTGAGGGATACCTCGATTATCAATCCAAATGAAAAAACCGGCAAACATTTAGAACCAACTGACTTCATGGCGATGAAGGATGATGAGGATGTGATTATTTTAGATGTACGATCTAATTATGAGCACAACCTGGGTAAATTTAAAAATGCCATTACGCTAGATATTGAAAATTTCCGTGATTTTCCTGAGCAGATAAATCAGCTTGCTCAATATAAAGACAAGAAAATTTTAACTTACTGCACCGGAGGCATCAAGTGTGAAAAAGCTTCTGCACTGCTTTTACATCATGGTTTTAATGATGTTTACCAATTGCATGGCGGCATTATTAAATACGGAAAGGAAGCAGGAGGTAAAGACTTTGAAGGTAAATGTTACGTTTTTGATAACCGCATTGCCGTAGATGTTAATCAGGTTAATCCTACTATTGTATCCGTTTGTTATAATTGCGGTAAAACCACTCCAAAAATGATTAATTGCGCCAACCCAGAGTGCAATGAACACATTACACAATGCGATGATTGCGGAGTGGAATTGCAGGGATGTTGTTCTACAGCTTGTACCACCAATCCACGGAAACGCCCATACGATGGAACAGGTTATTATGTAAAAGTTCCTCAACCTGTTGCGAAGAAAGTAGAAATGATATGATGGAGTTGATAGTTAATAGTTAGTTCCTGATAGCTTAGCTAAATATTGCAGAAGGCTGTATGGGGCAATCGAAAGCTGAATTCTCCAGATTTTTGACACATTCTGTTCGATCTGGACTAGAAGTTGCAATTTGTTTATTTATGTCCTCATCTCGGAGTTATATCACTTAAGCTGAATTTAAGAGAATTTATAGTGAATATGAACAACTTTGCAAAATGATATCTAAGTTGAAGAGTTCATTATAATTTTTAATTTATTAATCTTCATTATGGGGTGATAGCTATGGACTATTGACCAATTAGTTTAATAATAAAACCATCAACTAACAAGCATCCAATGTTTTTCATTTACTTTGTAAAGCGATGGCTTAATTACATTCCATTATATGTTTAGCGTTTTACGTCTGTTATTATTATTCTTACTGTTATCCCATTCTACTTTTGCATCTGATATTAAGAGTATAGGTGTTCCATATATCGAAAATTATTCTAAATCTATTTATGGTGCGGGTAATCAAAATTGGAGCATAGCCAAAGATAATCATGGTATTATGTACTATGGCAACGCCGAAGGTTTACTCACTTTTGATGGAAAGTACTGGCAAAAGCATAAAATGCCTAACGGGCAAATTGTGAGATCTGTAGCAACAGATAATAAAGGAAAAATTTATACCGGATGTTTTGGAGAATTTGGCTACTGGGCCATCAAAAATAATAAATTAACCTACCATTCCCTCACCTCCCTGTTACCAAAGGGATCGAAAATTACAGATGAAATCTGGAAAATTTATATTGATCAAGACAGGGTAATTTTCCAGTCATTCTCCAAAATCTTAATTTATCAAAATCAAAAAATTTCAGTCGTTTCATCATCAAAATCATTACTTTTTCTACATAAGGTAAATAAAAGGTTTTTTGTAGAAATTTTAGAAAACGGATTACATGAACTTGTTGGCGATAAGTTGGTTTATCTGCCGCAAAGTGATCAGTTGGGTAAGCAGGGCATTCTATCTATACTGCCCTATAAAAATGGAGGACTTTTAATTGGAACCAGTAAAAACGGCCTTTTTATTTATGATGGAAAAAATTTCAATCCACTAAATACACCTGCCAATGCTTTCCTAAAAACCTATCAGCTTAATAATGGTGTTCAATTACTTGGCAAGTATTACGCTTATGGTACAATTTTGAATGGTTTAATCATTATTGATGAAAATGGTAACATCGTACAGAAAATTAATAAATCAAGTGGACTTCAAAATAATACCGTATTAAGTTTATATGCTGATGATGAACAAAATTTATGGGCAGGTTTAGACAATGGTATTGACAGGATTGAATTAAATTCACCACTATATTTTTATTTTGATAAAACGGGTCAGTTTGGTACAGTTTACTCCAGCATAATTTTCAATAATAAAATCTATCTCGGTACTAATCAAGGTTTGTTTTATAGTGAATGGTCACCAAATACAGCATCGAACTTAAACTTTAAACTGATTCAAGGCTCTCAAGGGCAGGTATGGGAATTAAACATCATTGATAATGAATTGGTTTGTGGCCATAATAGCGGCACATTTAAGGTTTTAGGCGATCGGATAGAATGGATCTCCAGAACAAGTGGTGGCTGGACTATTAAAAAGTTAAACTCCAATCCAAATTACCTAATTCAGGGCACTTACGTAGGGCTATCTCTTTATCAAAAAACACCTGGCACCGGGTTGAAATTTATTACACAGATTTCAGGTTTTGATGCGCCATCACGATTTATTGAACAGGACAATAAGGGTGATATTTGGGTCGGACATGCCTACAAGGGCCTTTATAAGCTTACGCTAAATTCAGATTATACTAAAGTTGTCTCGACAAAATATTTTGATGAAAGAAATGGATTGCCGGGAAATTACAACATTAATATTTTCAATTTAGAAAATAGAATTGTCTTTTCAACTGACCATGGCTTCTACACCTATGATGAACTGAGCAATAAATTTACAAGATACGAGGTATTAAATAAGAAGTTAGGTTCTTTCGCTTCCTCTAATAACATCATCAAGGCAGGTGAAAAAAAATACTGGTTCATCAATCATGGTAAAACATCATTGGTCAATTTTACCGAACCAGGCAAAATAGAAATAGACTCTAACCAATTTAGTCTACTGGATGGACGAATGGTTCAATATTATGAGAACATCAGCAAAATCAGTAATTCTATTTATTTAATTAGTGTAGATGATGGCTTTGTTATTTATCATACGCAACAAAATCAATCAAATGATAGGAACAAGCTTCCTAGAATACTAATCAGACGTATTGACGACATTACTGATAAATATTATACACTTAGTGAAACAGGAAATGATATGGAAATTCCATATCGTAGAAATAATATCAGAATTTCTTTTTCCCTCCCCTATTACAGGCAGGCGAAAGTTAAATACCAGTATTTTTTAGAAGGTTACTCGAAGGATTGGTCAGAGTGGAGCGATGCAACGGATAAAGATTTTACCAATCTGGCTAGTGGAAGCTATAAGTTTAAACTTCGGGCCAAGCTAAATGATTCATCCGTTACAGATGTTACTACATTTAAATTCACAATTTTAAGGCCATGGTATTTAAATAACTGGGCACTGCTTGTATATTCTTTGCTTTTTGCAGTGATATTAATTTTTGGAAAGAAGATCTATGAAAGAAAACTAAAGAAGGATAGTCTGGCAATAAGTGCCCGTTTAAAGGCTGAACGAGATGAAATTTTAAGGAAGGAAGCTGAAGCAAATGAAAAACAAATCAATAAGCTTCAAACGGAAAAACTTCAGGCAGAATTGGCTTCTAAAAATAGGGAGCTGGCCAATTCTGCCATGACATTAGTTTATAAAAACGAGTTATTGCAAAAGCTAAGTGACGAGATTGCAAAGTTAAAAGATGAGAATGGCAAAAAGCTTTCTGAAGATCAGACCCGTAAAATTCAAAAGGTAATTAATGATGGAATGAATGATGAAAGGGACTGGCATTTATTTGAAAATAGTTTTAACGAAGCACATGAAAGTTTCTTCAAAAAGTTAAAGGCACAGCATCCTGATTTAGTTCCTAATGACCTCAAACTTTGTGCATATCTAAGAATGAATATGAGCAGCAAAGAAATGTCATCACTTTTGAATATTAGCTTGAGAGGAGTTGAAATCCGAAGATACCGTTTACGTAAAAAATTAGAAGTACCTCACGATAAAAACCTTACCGAATTCTTAATGGAATTGTAGATCAGGCTTTACAAAAACTGCGGGGAACGATCTCATGAATTGGCAATTTTTGCCTGAAACTCCATTACACCTTGTTTTTCGACTACATCATTACCTCTCACAAGCTAAAATTACACCCCACAAAAACCTTCGTGTACTTTTCACACTTAGCCTAATGTTAAAATAATGTTAAAAAGCTAAAAACTGCGTTTTTGGTCTGAAATAGCATTTGGTTCTATTCTTTCACATAGCAATCCGGCTCTCATGATGTAATGATGTTGAGGTAAATTCACTTGCACAAGCGAATAAACAACCTCACTTTTATATTAACAATTAAACTAAATTTTAATAATAGCATGAAAAGAATCTTTACAAGAATTTCTGTTCTCGCTGCATTTTGCTTGCTAACCATTAACGTAGCATTTGCGCAAAACATTACCATTAAAGGTAAGGTAACTGATGGAGGTGATAAGACATCTCTCCCAGGCGTAACCATTGTTATAAAAGGAGCACAAGGCGGAACGCAGACAGATGCAGACGGAAATTATTCAATCAGCGCACCTGCTGATGCAACTTTAGTATTCAATTTTGTAGGTTACACCGCCCAGGAGCAGGTTGTTGCTAACCGCACAACTATTAATGTAGCTTTAGCTTCATCAACACAACAACTCGAGCAGGTTGTAGTTGTGGGTTATGGTACACAAAGAAAAATTGATGTTACCGGATCTGTAGCCAGTGTTAAGGGCGAGGATATTTCAAAACAACCATCTACCAATCCAATTAGTGGCTTACAAGGTAAAGTTGCAGGGGTTTCTATCAGCAATAACGCTACACCTGGATCGTCGCCTCAAATTACCATTCGTGGAACGGGAACTATTTATGGTAACACAGGACCATTATATGTGGTAGATGGTGTTTGGTATGATGACATTACATTTTTGAATCCTGCAGATATTGCTAGCATTAATATTCTGAAAGATGCCTCTTCACAATCCATTTATGGTATCCGTGCTGCAAATGGTGTGGTATTGGTTACTACTGTTAAAGGTAAGACAGGTAATGCTACCATCAACTATAACGGTACTGTTGGTGTGCAAAGTGTAACGAATGCGGTTGAAATGACTAATGCAAGTGAATATGCAACTGTAGTAAATGAAGCATATGCTATAAATGGTTCCAGCCCTTTGTTTACAAATACAAATCTTGGAGAAGGTACAGACTGGTACGATCAGGCATTAAGAAATGCGATCATTACAAACCATCAGCTTTCCATTAATGGTGCAACAGAGAAATCCAGTTATAATTTTTCATTGGGTTATGTAGATCAGGATGGTATTATAAAAACCAATAATTATAAGAGATATACAGCACGTTTATCAAACGATTTTCAGGTAAAGAAAGACCTTAAAATAGGGTATAATGTTACAGGTAGCTCTAGTATCTCTAAAAATGCTCCTGCATCAATATACCGTGCTTTATATACCGCTGCTCCGGTTCTATCGGTTTTTAATGCAGATGGTTCATACGGAGATCCGACTAAAGTACCTGTTGGAAATGGTACTGTAGATTTAGGAAATGGAAGTAACGTGAATCCTCAGGCTACACTTGATTTTAACAATAGCAGAACTTCAAAATACAGAATAACCGGAAATGTTTATGCAGAGTTAAAATTCGCGAAACATTTCACGTTCAAAACCAGCGCTGGTGGAGATTTCGGCCAGGAAGAAAACACCAATTATACCCCAAAATACAAGGCTACAACCGCACAAAACGCTAATATAAGTACACTCTCTATTGGCAGGGTTGAAACAAGAAATTGGATTTTGGAAAATACATTAACCTATGACAATAAGTGGAACGATCACAGTTTAACCGTATTAGCAGGTCAAACTGCACAACGTTATAAATCTTACACTACAACAGGAACCGCCCAGAATGTTCCATATCAATCTGAAGGAGATCTTTACCTGCGTTTAGGTAATGCCGATGGAAGGAAGATTGAAGATAGTGGCTCATTAAATACGGCTACATCCTATTTTGGAAGAGTAAACTATGGTTTTAAAAACAAGTACTTATTAAATGCTTCATTAAGAGCAGATGCTGCATCACAGTTTTTCGGCGGAAGTGATTTATGGGGATATTTTCCTTCAGTTGGTGCGGGTTGGGTAATAACCAATGAAGATTTTATGAAAGATCAAAAGATCTTCAGCAATTTAAAGTTAAGAGGTAGCTGGGGTAAAGTAGGTAACGCAGGTGTACCTATAAATCCTACAACATTAACAGTAGATCAAAGTGCTGGTTTAATAGCATTCTATAATGGGATTGCGAATACTGGCGCAAGTGTAACCAGCATTGTTCCTTCAGCACTTTTTTGGGAGCGCAGTGCAGGAACTGATATTGGTTTAGAAATGGGTTTCTTTAACAACAAACTATCAATTGAAGCGGATTACTACAGTAAAAAGACAGAACAGGCAATCTTTAATATCCCTATTTTAGGTTCATTAGGTACATCTAACAGTTTGTTACTAGGCAACCAGGCCGATTTTAGAAATAGAGGATTTGAACTTTCTGCTACTTGGTCTGATAAAACTGATGGTGGTTTAACCTATTCTATCAGTGGAAATATAGGCATCAACAATAATAAAGTTCTGAATGTAACCTCTGGCTCTAATCCAATAGACGCTGGTGGTAATGGATTAAATAACGCAGTAGTACCAACCAGAACTGTAGTTGGGCAACCAATAGGATCATTTTTTGGTTATGAGGTAACCGGCATTATACAAACTGCTCAAGAAGCTGCAACTTCTGGTTTATCAGGAGCTAAACCCGGAGATTTCAAATATGCTGATCTAAACGGAGACGGTACTATTGACCAAAGGGATAAAACCTTTCTTGGAAATCCAAATCCTAAATATACCTATGGTGTAAATACAAATTTCGCATACAAAAATTTCGATCTAACTCTTGACATTCAAGGTGTTGCTGATGTAGATGTATATAATGCGAACTTAGGTAACAGGTTAGGTAATGAAAACTACACTAAAGAGTTTTATGATAACCGCTGGACTGGTGCCGGATCTACCAACACTTATCCTTCAGCAAATTTAGCTGGCGGAAATAACAATCAAACCAACTCATTTTATGTAGAAAGTGGTGCATACATTAGGTTAAGAAATATTCAATTGGGTTATAATTTACCACAAAAATTAACTTCCAAATGGAAAATACAAAAATTACGCGTGTTTGCAAATGCACAAAACGCAGTTAATTTATTTGGATACCGTGGCTTTACTCCTGAAGTTGGTGGAGTACCGACCAGTGCAGGTATTGATCTCAATGTATATCCAATGTTTGCTACCTATAATATCGGTGTAAACTTAACCTTTTAATTGATTTGAAAATGAAAACATATATGAACATAAAATTACAAAAATGGTGTGTAGTTGGTGTTTTATCCACCTTAGTACTCGCATCTTCTTGTAAAAAAAGCTTTCTAGATGTAGATCCTCAAGGACAACAGGCTGCCCAACAGTTCTGGAAAACCCAAGATGATGCAACTAAAGCCGTTAACGCAATTTATGGAAACTTACGTACGTGGGAAAACCTGGCCTTTCCAGCTATAGCGATAGAAAGCACTGGATCTGACGAAGCTGATAAAGGCAGCACACCTGTTGATGCTACCTTCTTTAATTTATATGATACTTTTACTGTTACCTCTACAGAAGGTTCTTTACAAAGTTTTTGGACTGGTCAGTACAGAAATATTAATCTTTGTAACCAGGTACTAGATAACGTTCCTTCTATTTCTATGGATGAAAGTTTAAAATCGCGTTATCTGGCTGAAGCGAAATTTGTAAGGGCTTATTCATATTTTAGATTAGTCAGAGCTTACGGTGGTGTGCCACTTAGATTAAAAGTTCCGGCAGATGCATCTGAATATAATATCCCACGAGCAGATAAAGCAGCAGTTTATGCTCAGATCGAAAAAGATTTAAACGAAGCTGCTGCGGCATTACCTGCATCTTACGGTGCTTCAGATTTAGGTAGAGCTACAAAAGGCGCAGCTCTTGGTATGCATGCTAAAGTGGCTATGTATCAACAAAAATGGAGTGATGTATTATCGTTAACCAATCAGGTAATTTCGATGGGTTACTCTCTATTTCCAGATTTTGAAAAGGGATTTCGTACTCAGAATGAAAATAATGTAGAATCATTATTTGAGGTTCAATGTGAATATTATCCTACAAACTTAGATGCATCTAATTCACAATATAGTCAGGTACAAGGTGTGGCTGGAGAACCAGCTGGAGGCTGGGGATTTAATACACCTTCTCAGGCCTTGATTGATGGTTTTGAAACAGGTGACCCAAGAAGAGATGCGACTATTCTTTTCCCAGGTGAAACGACTCCACAAGGAGATTTTATTAAAACCAATATAGTTAACATTGGCTATAATCAAAAGTCATATGTTCCTTTCAGTATGTTCATCGCTGGAAATCAAGGATCTCAACAAAATTTTAGAGCGTTAAGATTCGCTGATGTCTTGCTTATGAATGCTGAAGCAGCAAATGAATTAGGAAACCCTTCTTTAGCCTTAACATCTCTAAATAAAGTACGTGCTCGTGCAAGAGGTACTTTATCCGGAATTCTTCCGGATGTCGTCACTACAGATAAAGCATTACTTCGTTCGGCGATATATAACGAAAGAAAAGTTGAATTAGCTTTAGAGAATGACAGGTATTTTGATGTGATCCGTCAAGGCAGAGGTGTTGAAGTATTTGGTGTTAAAGGTTGGAAGGCTAATAAAAATGAAGTATGGCCAATCCCACAAACAGAAATTGAATTAAGCGGGGGCTTGCTAACGCAAAATCCTGGTTACTAATAAAAATTTTGATAAAGGTTGCCAGATGATCTGGCAACCTTTTTTTTTAAAGTCGCTATGTTAAAAACTTACCCTATTCGTCACATCTTAATTTTCTCGCTACTCCTCCTGGTTTCACTTTCATCATGTGCACAAAAAGAAAATACTAATGATAGTGCTAAGCTGACCATCAAAAAAAATCTTTCTGATGAGCAACTTTTAGACCTCGTTCAAAAACAAACCTTCCAATATTTCTGGGATGGTGCCGAACCTACATCAGGAGCTGGAAGAGAGCGCTTTCATGAAGATAATATTTATCCTGAAAATGATAAGAGCACAGTTGCAACCGGAGCTACGGGTTTTGGTTTAATGGCTATTTTAAGTGGAATTGACAGAGGCTACGTAAGCAAAGAGGATGGTTTAAAACGGCTGAACAAAATACTTGATTTCCTGGCCAAAGCTGATCGTTTTCATGGAGTATGGCCACACTGGATTTATGGTGAAACAGGTAAAGTTCGCCCTTTCGGCCAAAAAGACAATGGTGGTGATTTGGTGGAAACTTCGTTTGTAGCACAAGCGCTGATTTGTATTAATGCTTATTACAAAAATGGATCTGCTGAAGATAAAGCCCTTGCGAAAAAAGCAGACAAACTCTGGAAGGATATTGATTTCAACTGGTACCGCAATGGCAACCAGAATGTACTATACTGGCATTGGTCGCCAGAATATAAATGGGAAATGAATTTCCCGGTTAAAGGTTATAATGAATGTTTGATTATGTATGTTTTAGCTGCATCATCGCCTACACATACCGTTCCTGCAGCAGTTTATCATCAAGGCTGGGCGGATAATGGTGCAATCAAAGCTAATTTTGAAGTGTACGGTCATCCATTTAAATTGAAATATCAGGGACAAAAAAATTCCGTGGGCCCTTTATTTTGGGCGCATTATTCTTATCTGGGCTTAAATCCGAATGGTTTGAAAGACCGCTATGCGGATTACTGGGAAAACAATGTGAATCATACCCTTGCCATACATGATTATTGTGTGGCCAATCCAAAGAAATTTAAAGGTTATGGCGAAAACAGCTGGGGCTTAACTGCAAGCTACTCCGTAAAAGGCTATGCTGCACACAATCCTCAGGAAGATTTCGGTGTAATTTCTCCCACTGCAGCCATTTCTTCTATTCCATATACGCCAAAAGAATCAATGAAGGTTATCCGCCATCTTTATGAAGATTTAGGTGATAAAGTATGGGGAAAATATGGTTTTTATGACGCTTTTTCTGAAAGTGATCATTGGTACCCAAAAAGATATTTAGGTATCGATCAGGGACCAATAGTAGTAATGATTGAAAATTACAGATCAGGTTTATTATGGAAATTATTCATGAGTAATCCAGATGTACAGAAAGGGCTAACAAAATTAGACTTTCAATTTAAGCCATAGTATTTATTGAAAATAAATGTTTAGCCATCATACACTTAAATCTAAGAACCATGAAAAGAATAATTTTAATTTTAACAGCAATGATGGGATTAGTAATCCTTCAATCAAGTTTTACAACCATACCAAAGGCTAAACATAAAACAATAAAAGCAAAATTTGCTACTGTAAATGTAACCGCCACAAATTCAACCAGTGATGGTGTATATGTACAATTAGAAAATACTACCAGTGGTGGTAGCTATTCATTTTTTATCCCACCAAATTCTCCAAACGGAACCATCATTGGACAAATTCCAGAAAACGGAGACATTTATACAGTAAAGCTAACCTCAACCGGTGGCGCTCATGATATGTGGGTTTACTGGGAACACCGGACACACGTTACCGGATTAAGCGTAAGTGGAATGGCAATTGGATGCTCGAGCTGCGCAAGAATAAATATTTTTAATTAATTATAACAGAATAATGGCTAAACATTTATTCAAGATTTTTAATAGTATAATTAATCTACGGTTACAAGCAACTGGTTTTAAATTAAATAAGCAGCGTTATAAATGAGAAATATTTTATTGATCTTATTATTTTTCAGCGCAATGGGATCTAAGGCCCAACAAAAAACCTATTGTAATCCCATCAATGTTGATTATGGCTACACCCCTATTGAAGATTTTACCAAATGGGGAAAACACCGCGCCACAGCCGATCCTGTGATTGTTAATTATAAAGGTGATTTTTACCTTTTCAGCACCAACCAATGGGGTTACTGGCACAGTCCGGATATGCTAAACTGGAAATTTGAAGAACGTAAGTTTCTTCGCCCATGGAATAAAACAAAAGATGAATTATGTGCACCAGGCGTAGGTATTGTAGGTGATACCATGGTCGTCTTCGGCAGTACCTACACCAAAAACTTCACCTTATGGGGAAGTACAGACCCAAAAGGTAATAAGTGGTTTCCATTAGTAGATTCACTTGAAATTGGCGGATGGGATCCTTCCTTTTTTACTGATGACGATGGTAAATTTTACATGTACAACGGCAGTAGCAATAACTACCCTATGTATGGAGTAGAATTAGATCGGAAAACTTTTAAGCCAAAAGGAACTCGAACCCCCATGTATTTACTAGAAAGCTGGCGTTATGGCTGGCAACGTTTTGGGGAGTATATGGATAATACCTTTCTCGATCCTTTTGCAGAAGGTGCCTGGATGACCAAGCATAATGGCAAGTATTATTTTCAATATGGTGCGCCCGGCACCGAATTTAGCGGGTACTCTGATGGTGTGGTTGTAGGGAGCAAACCCTTATTCTACGACACAGAGTTTACACCACAATCTGATCCCTTAAGTTATAAAGGCGGAGGGTTTTCACGTGGTGCAGGTCATGGGGCAACCTTTCAGGATAATGCGAAAAATTACTGGCACATTTCAACCAGCATTATCTGTGTAAAAAACACCTGGGAACGCCGGATGGGCATCTGGCCAACAGGGTTTGACGAAGATGATGTGATGTGGACCAATACAGCATTTGGAGATTACCCACTATATCTTCCGTCAGAAAGAAAAGAAAATGGACCCGCCGGACCAGGCTGGATGTTGATCAATTATAAAAAGCCTGTAACCGTTTCCTCCACGCTAGGAAGCTTTTATGCCAACAATGCAGTTGATGAAAGTATTAAAACTTATTGGAGCGCAAAAACAGGCAATAATGGCGAATGGATTCAAACGGACTTAGGCAGTTTAGCCACGGTTAATGCCATTCAGATCAATTATGCCGATCAGGATGCTGAATTTATTGGTAAACAGATTGGTATCTATCACCAGTATAAAATACTGTCTTCAACTGATGGAAAGAAATGGACAATCTTAGTTGATAAAAGTAAGAACAAAACCGATGTTCCTCATGATTATATTGAGTTAGAAAAGCCAGTTAAAACCAGGTTTATCAAAATGGTGAATATCCATATGCCCACAGGAAAGTTTGCTATAAGTGGTTTGCGTGTTTTCGGAAATGGAAACGGTGAAAAACCAGCAGCAGTTGAAAATCTAATGGTATTAAGAACTGAAAAAGATAAACGCAGTGCCTACATTAAATGGGAACCTGTTGACAATGCTTTTGCATACAACCTATATTATGGAACAGCGCCAGATAAACTGTATAACTGCATCATGATTCATGATTTTAATGAATATTGGTTTAAGGCAATGGATAGCCAGAAAGCCTACTATTTTTCAATTGAAGCGATCAATGAAAATGGCGTTTCAGAAAAAACAGCGGTAAAGAAAGTAGATTAAAATTTTAAAAGAATAAAAACACACATATAATGAATAGAGCGAAAATCCTGATTATTTTATTAACATCCTTTGCACTGAACGCATCAGCACAAAACAAAAAAATAGTATCGTCCGAAGAGGCAAAGATGAACATCTTCATCAGCAACCTTATGGCTAAAATGACGGTCGATGAAAAGATTGGTCAGCTGAATTTACCCAGTTCTGGAGATATTACCACCGGACAAGCCAACAGCAGCGACATCGGCAAGAAAATCGAAGCAGGGCAAGTTGGCGGTTTGTTCAACATTAAAGGTGTAGAGAAAATCAAAGCCGTACAAAAGGTTGCAGTAGAAAAAAGCAGAATGAAAATTCCACTACTTTTTGGTATGGATGTAATTCATGGTTATAATACTGTTTTCCCGATTCCATTGGGTGTAAGTTGCATCTGGGATATGGATCTGGTTCAAAAATCAGCTAGAGTTGCGGCGATTGAGGCAAGTGCAAGCGGTATCAACTGGACCTTCTCCCCTATGGTAGATATTTCCCGCGATCCGCGCTGGGGTAGAATTTCAGAAGGTAGCGGAGAAGATCCTTACCTCGGTTCAAAAATTGCAACGGCCATGGTAAAAGGTTATCAGGGTAGATTACAAGCCAACAATGAAATTTTAGCTTGTGTAAAGCACTACGCCTTATATGGAGCAGCTGAGGCCGGTAGAGATTACAATACCACCGATATGAGCAAAGTAAGGATGTATAATGAATATTTCCCGCCTTATAAAGCCGCTGTAGATGCTGGTGCAGCAAGCATCATGGCTTCATTTAACGAAGTTGATGGCATCCCTGCTACTGGAAGCAAATGGTTAATGACGGATGTTTTGCGTAACCAATGGGGTTTCAAAGGTTTCGTAGTGACCGATTATACCGGAATTCCGGAAATGATCGCACATGGTATGGGCGATTTGCAAACCGTATCAGCATTGGCCATGAACGCTGGCATTGATATGGATATGGTTGGTGAAGGTTTTCTTGGCACATTAAAGAAATCATTGGCAGAGAAAAAAGTTAGCATTAATGAAATTAACAGGGCCTGCCGTTTAATTCTTCAGGCAAAATATAAATTAGGTTTATTTACCGATCCTTATAAGTTCTTAAGTACAGAAAGAGCAGAAAAAGAGGTGTTTAATGCAGAAAACCGTCAGGTAGCACGTGAAATCTCGGCTGAAAGCTTTGTGTTACTTAAAAATAACAACAGCATTTTGCCACTAAAAAAATCAGGCACCATTGGTTTAATTGGTCCACTGGCAGATAATACGGCGAATATGTATGGAACCTGGAGCGTTGCTGCCTTGTTTGATAAGTCTGTTACCGTATTACAAGGATTAAAAAATGCTTTAGGCAACGATGCCAAGATTTTAACCGCTCGTGGTTCTAATTTTCTGGCCGATTCAGCTATGGAACATCGCTATGTAAATGTTCACAATCCTACCTATAAACGTGATCAGCGCAGTGAAGAAGACATGATAAAAGAAGCTTTAAAAGTTGCAGAAAAATCTGATGTCATTGTTGCCACTCTTGGCGAAGGTTCTGAATTTACAGGGGAAAGCAGTAGTGTTACGGATATCCAAATTCCGGAAACACAAAAGAACTTACTTAAAGCCTTAGCCAAAACAGGAAAACCGATTGTTTTGGTGCTGTTCACTGGCCGCCCACTGGCATTGAAATGGGAAGAGGAAAATATTCCTGCCATCTTAAATGTGTGGTTCCCGGGAAGTGAAGCTGGCAATTCAATTGCCGATGTATTGTTCGGAAAAGTTAACCCTTCGGGAAAATTGAGTACTACATTTCCTCAAAACGTTGGTCAGGTGCCGTTATATTACGCCCATAAAAACACTGGTCGCCCGTTGGCAGAAGGTAAATGGTTTGAGAAATTCCGATCAAATTATTTAGATGTAAGTAACGATCCATTATATCCATTTGGTTTTGGTTTAAGCTACACTAATTTTAATTATAGTGATGTTAAATTGAGTGCTAATACTTTAACAAAAGGAAAATCGATCACCGCATCAGTTACCTTAAGTAATACCGGTAAATACGACGGAAAAGAAGTAGTTCAATTGTACATCCGCGATTTGGTGGGTAGCATTACCCGCCCGGTTAAAGAATTAAAAGGTTTCCAAAAGGTGAGTCTGAAAGCTGGAGAAAGCAAAACCATCAGTTTCAATATCTCAGAAAATGACCTTAAGTTTTACAATTCAGAACTAAAATTTGTTGCTGAACCTGGAGATTTTCAGGTGTTTATCGGCACCAATTCAAGGGATGTAAAAGAGGCTGCCTTTACATTAAAATAAAGAAATCAAATGCTTACTAAACCCTGACCCATTGCAAAATGGTCAGGGTTTTTTTATTTTTGTCAAATGAAAAAGATTGTGCTATCCGTTTTTTTATTTTTCAGCTTTACGTTTTTAAATGCCCAGGATCTCAAAAAATATGATTACGGAAGTTTTATTAAAAGAAGTGATTCCATTTATTATAGAATACTCTTCCCTGAAAACTTTAATCCCACACAAAAATATCCAATAGTATTCGTGTTGCACGGCCGGGGCGAAAGTGGAAAGGATAATGAAAAACAGTTAACCCATGGTGCCACATTATTTCTTAAAGATGAGGTGAGACAAAATTTCCCAGCCATAGTCGTTTTTCCCCAATGTGCTGTAGAAAGTTATTGGGCAAATGTAAATATTACTACCAATACCAAAGGGAAGAGAAATTTTAGTTTTGTAGAAGGTGGTAAACCGACTAAAGCAATGCATGCCCTACAGGGAATGGTTAAAGACTTCCTTAAAAAACCATTCGTAGATAAGCAGCAGGTTTATGTAGGGGGCCTTTCAATGGGTGGAATGGGTACTTATGAATTGCTCAGGAGACAGCGTAAAACTTTTGCGGCCGCATTTGCGATCTGTGGTGGAGACAATACCAATAACATTAAAAAATACCAAACTGTTCCCCTATGGATTTTTCATGGCGGAAAGGATGATATTGTAGATCCGGCATTTTCTATGGCCATAGCCGAAAGGCTTAAAACCGTTGGAGATGAAGTTAAATTTACACTTTATCCTAATGATAACCATAACAGTTGGGATAGTGCATTCGCAGAGCCAGGTTTATTGCCCTGGTTATTTGGGCATAAGAGATAAATAAATAGACCTTACAGGTTTTAAAAACCTATAAGGCCTTAATAATTAATTATTAATCAGCCATATTATGGTAAACCGCCTGAACGTCATCATCCTCTTCTAACTTATCAATCAGTTTTAAGACATCAGCAGCTTGTTCTTCAGTAACTTCGTGATGCGATAAAGCAATTCGCTCCAATTTTGAACTTTTCAGCTCAATGCCTTTTTCTTCCAAAGCTTTTTGTAAAGGACCAAAGTTTTCAAAAGCACCCTGTGCAACTGCAACGTCATTTCCTTCCTCATCAGCTTCTACATAAAGTTCCTCTAAACCTGCATCAATCAATTCAAATTCTAGCTCTTCCAAATCTAAACCTTCAGCTGGTGTAAAACGAAAAACAGATTTTCGGTTAAACACAAAATCCAAAGATCCGGTTTTACCTAAAGATCCATCAGTTTTATTAAAATAACTGCGAACATTGGCTACGGTTCTGTTAGTATTGTCGGTAGCAGTTTCAATTAAAACCGCAACACCGTGAGGCGCATAACCTTCATATACAATTTCCTCATAGTTAGCCATAGACTTATCAGATGCACGCTTAATTGCTGCTTCCACCCTATCTTTTGGCATATTTACTGCCTTGGCATTTTGCATCGCTGTACGTAAGCGAGAGTTGGTTTCCGGATGAGGTCCAGATTCCTTAACGGCCATTACAATATCTTTTCCAATACGCGTAAACTGAACCGCCATTTTGGCCCAACGCTTAAATTTTCTTTCTTTTCTAAATTCGAATGCTCTTCCCATTTTATAGTATCAAGTATTTAGTCTCAAGTATCAAGACGATAAGATAAATCCTACTCCTTCAACCCTCAACCTAATTATTTATTTTTCGACTTATTCCTTACTTTAGTCTTTCAGCTTTGCTCTTTGGTCTTTCAGCTTTAGCCTTTCAGCTCTGCTTTCTTAGCTTTTCTTTAAATTATTTAACATATCTGTCGTCAATTTTGCTAGATCAAATTCTGGTTTCCATCCCCAATCGTTCGCTGCGAAATGATCATCAATTGAACGTGGCCAGCTGTTTGCAATTTGCTGGCGGGGATCATTATCTGCGTAAGTTAGGGTAAAATTAGGAATATGTTTTCTGATTTCAGTAGCTAAAACCTCTGGAGTAAAACTTACACCACTAAAATTATAGCTACTGCGTACCGAAATCTGATCAGCAGGAGCATCCATCAGTTCAATAGTGCCGCGGATGGCATCATCCATATACATCATCGGGAGTTCCGTTTCAGCACTTAAAAAGCTTTGATAACTGCCCTTTTTTAAAGCCTCATGAAAAATATGAATGGCATAATCTGTTGTACCACCACCTGGGGCGGCCTTCCAGCTAATTAATCCAGGATAGCGAATACTGCGTACATCTAAACCATATTTTTGATTGTAATACTCACACCAACGCTCACCCGCAAGCTTACTAATACCATAAACCGTGTTTGGATCCATCACGCAATATTGTGAAGTACTGTCTTTGGGAGAATTTGGTCCGAAAACGGCAATTGAGCTTGGCCAGTAAACTTTAGCTACATGATATTCCAGTGCCAAATCCAATACGTTCAAAAGACCATTCATGTTTAAATCCCAGGCTAATTTAGGATTCTGCTCTCCTGTTGCGGAAAGTAATGCAGCTAAAAGATAAACTTGCGTAGGCTTATACTTTTTAAAAATACCATTAATCATCTCCTTATCCAGCACATTTACGAACTCAAATGGAGCAGAGTTTTTAATATCATAATCAGGTCTGCGAATATCGCAGGCTACTACATGATCATCGCCATATATTTTACGTAACATGGTTACCAGCTCCGTACCAATTTGCCCGTTAGAGCCTAAAACAATAATTTTTTCCTGCATATTTTTTTTGAGAATGTGCAAAGGTAAAAAAATGAGACAAATGGGCTATAAATTATTTACAATCAAGACCATCATTGAAATAATTTTTATTTTTTTTAACATTAGAGATAAGATAAAAATAGCAGGAGCTATTTAACATGTAAAGATAATGGGAATAAAACTATAAGTTTAAACCGATGTCTCTTTGATGAAGTAACGAATGAAAATGCTATTGATGTATTAAAAATAGCCTCACACTAGCATAGGGGGCACTCACGAGTAAAAAACAGATTTACACCGAGTTAATGTAGTTTGTACACGAAGTAATCGACAATTAAAAACCAATAATAAACGTGCTTAAGACGGTAATTTAAATCTTATTTAGAACAATTCTACTTAGTAACAATCGCATTGATTATGCCTAATTTAAAGATTTGGCATTTGATTATTATGCCTTTTTTTTCTAATATTACTTATTCAACGCAAACATAACCAATATATAAATATAACAAAACAATGCATAGAAGAGAAGCACTCAAAAACGTTGCATTTTTACTGGGAGGAGCCATCTCAGCAAGCACAATGGGCGTTTTATTTGAAAGTTTTACGCTTCCTGAAAATGAAAAGAATTTTGTTTCTTTTTCTGTACAGGATCAAAAAATTTTCGCCGAATTTGCCGACATTATTGTTCCTACAACAAAATCATCCGCAGGCGCTAAAGCGGCTGGGTTAGGCAAATTCATTCCTATGATGATGCAAGACTGTTATCCAAAAGAAATGCAAACCTCATTTGCAAGAGGGTTTAAACAACTTCAGGATAAGTCAATGCAAGATTATAAGAAAAACTACGTCTCCTTAACCGTTCCGGAGCGAACCAAATTAATGGTGGATTTAAGGCTGATGTCTATTGCGCAAAAAGACACCAAATCAGAAGAAAATAAAGATCTGGTTTACTTTTTTGTTACTGCAAGAGACCTTACCTTATTGGGCTACTATTCTTCAGAAATTGGATGCACCAAAGCACGGGAATATGTTCTTGTTCCCGGCAGATTTGATGGCAACACCAAGCTAAAACCTGGACAAAAATCCTGGGCAACCTAATTTCTAAATCACAACTACAAAACATCATGAATTTAAATACAAATTTAAAAGCAGAAAATACTTACGATGCTATTGTTATAGGATCGGGGATTAGTGGCGGCTGGGCTGCAAAAGAACTTACTGAGAAGGGCTTACGCGTACTTATGCTCGAAAGAGGAATGAACATTGAGCACATTACAGGTTATGAAACTGCCATGAAAAACCCATGGGATTTTGAACATGCCGGTAAACTAACAGAAGAACAAAAACGTACACACCCTGTACAAAAAAGAGATTATCCGTATAGCGAAGCCAATGAAAAATGGTGGGTAAACGATTTGGAATGTCCATATACCGAAGATAAACGTTTCGACTGGTATCGTGGTTTTCATGTTGGAGGTAAGTCTTTAATGTGGGGCCGTCAAAGTTACCGCTTAAGTGATCATAACTTTGAAGACAATGCAAAAGACGGACACGGTAGTGATTGGCCGATTCGTTACAAAGAACTTTCTCCATGGTATGATTATGCAGAGCGTTTTGCAGGAATTAGTGGTTCGAAAGAAAACTGGTCGACCTGCCCAGATGGGGAATTTTTACCTCCAATGGATTTGAACATTGTTGAAAAATCTGTAAAAGCCCGGATTGAAGAGCACTACAAAAGAGAGCGAATCATGATGATTGGCCGTGTGGCTAATTTAACAGTTCCTCACAAAGGTCGTGGTAACTGTCAATACCGTAACTTATGTAGCCGTGGTTGTCCGTTCGGAGCATACTTCAGTACACAATCTTCTACCCTACCTGCGGCAATGGCAACTAAACGTTTAACGTTAAGGCCATATTCTATTGTAAACCATATTATTTACGATAAGGATACTAAAAAAGCAAAAGGTGTAATGGTAATTGATGCTGAAACCAATAAAACAATGGAGTTTTATGCCAAAATTATTTTTGTAAACGGCTCCACTTTAGGTTCTACATTTATTCTATTAAACTCTACATCTGATGCGCATCCAAATGGATTAGGTAATGGCAGTGGACAATTGGGTCATAACTTAATGGATCACCATTTCCGTTGCGGAGCATCCGGAGATGCTGAAGGTTTTGATGACCGATACACCTACGGACGTCGTGCAAACGGCATTTACGTACCTCGATACCAAAACGTTGGAAATGACAAACGTGATTACCTTCGTGGTTTTGGTTATCAGGGTGGTGCAAGCAGATCAAACTGGCAAAGCGATGTAGCCGAATTATCATTTGGTTCTGGCTTGAAAGAAAAAATGACCAAGCCAGGAAACTGGACCATGGGTCTTGGTGGTTTTGGAGAAATGTTACCTTACTACGAAAACAAGGTTTACATTGATAAAACCAAAAAAGATAAATGGGGCCAGCCAGTATTGGCAATTGATTGCGAGTACAAAGAAAATGAGAAAAAAATGCGGGTAGATATGATGAATGATGCTGCAGAAATGCTCGAAAAAGCAGGCATGAAAAACATCAGAACCTATGATGCTGGTTGTTATCCAGGTATGGCAATCCATGAAATGGGAACGGCAAGAATGGGTAATGATCCAAAAACTTCAGTTCTCAATAAATGGAATCAAATGCATGAAGTTAACAACGTGTTTGTAACAGACGGTGCCTGTATGCCTTCAATCGCGTGCCAAAATCCATCATTGACATTTATGGCTTTAACTGCTCGTGCAGCAGATTATGCCGTAAAAGAATTAAAGAAAAACAACATTTAATAAATAGGTAAAAGGGATGAGGTTTAAGGTATAGGGTTAGGAGTCCAAAGCCTTATACCTTATACCTTAAACCCTAAACCTGTATGAAAAGAAAATTAAAAATGGGTATGATAGGCGGTGGAAAAGACGCCTTCATTGGAGCAGTACATCGCCTTGCAGCTAACATGGATGGTTTAATAGAACTAACCGCAGGTGCACTAAGTGTGAATCCTGAAGTTGGTTATGAATCTGGAAAACTACTCTTCCTCCCTGACAACCGAATATATAAAAGTTACGAAGAAATGATTCAAAAGGAAAGTGAATTGCCTGCTGATGAAAAAATAGATTTCGTAACCATTGTTACCCCTAATTTTGCTCACTTTGCTCCCGCTATGCTGGCTTTGGAACATGGCTTTAATGTCGTGATCGAAAAACCAATGACACTTACCTTAGAAGAAGCTAAATTGTTAAAAGCAAAAGTAGAAGAAACAGGATTAACCCTTTGTTTAACGCACACCTATTCTGGTTATCCAATGGTTAAACAAGCCAGGCAAATGGTTAGTGAAGGCCTGCTGGGTGCCATCAGAAAAATTATTGTTGAATACCCACAAGGCTGGTTAAGTACCCTGTCTGAACGTGAGGGAAACGCACAGGCCGCCTGGCGTACGGATCCATCAAAAACCGGCAAAAGTGGTAGCATGGGAGATATTGGAACGCATGCAGCACACCTGGCAGAATATATTTCTGGTTTAAAAATATCTAAAATTTGTGCAGATCTGAATATAGTGGTTCCCGGAAGAGCTATTGATGATGATGGAAACGTACTTCTAAAATTTGATAATGGATCAAATGGTGTACTCATTGCATCTCAAATTGCTGCAGGAGAAGAAAATGCCTTAAAAATTAAGGTGTATGGTGAAAAGGGTGGATTAGAATGGCACCAGATGGAGCCAAATTCGCTTATTGCCAAATGGCCTGATGCACCAGCTCAAATCTACAGAACAGGTAATGGATATATGGGAAGCTTCGCTAAACACAATACCCGCACACCGGGAGGCCATCCAGAAGGATACCTGGAAGCATTTGCCAATATTTATAAAAACTTTGCATTAACGGTTAATGCAAAACTTAATCAGGAACAACCTTCACCAGAAATGTTAGATTTCCCTACAGCTGATGATGGTATTCGCGGAATGGCATTCATTGAAAACGTAGTGAATTCCAACCAATCAGACCAAAAATGGTGGGATTATAAAATTTAAATACTAGCATGACAACAATTAAAGGACCAGCCGTATTTTTAGCACAGTTTATTAGTGACGAAGCACCATTTAATTCGCTGGATAATATATGTAAATGGGCAGCAGGCTTAGGTTTTAAAGGAATCCAAATGCCTACTTTGGATAAGCGGTTTATCGATTTACAAAAGGCTGCAGAGAGCAAAACCTATGCAGACGAGTTAAAAGGCACTATTGCTTCTTATGGTTTAGAAATCACAGAATTATCTACCCACCTACAAGGGCAACTGGTTGCTGTTCACCCTGCTTACGATGATTTATTTGATGCCTTTGCACCAAAAGAACTTCATAAAAATCCAAAAGCCAGAACAGAGTGGGCTGTGCAACAAATGAAATATGCTGCAAAAGCATCTCAAAATTTAGGGTTAAACGCACATGCAACTTTTAGCGGTTCATTGCTTTGGCAATATTTTCATCCATGGCCGCAACGTCCGGCAGGTTTAGTAGAAGAAGGCTTTGCAGAACTTGGAAAGCGCTGGATGCCAATTCTAAATGAATTTGATCATTGCGGTGTGGATGTTTGCTATGAGATTCACCCAGGAGAAGATTTATTTGATGGACAAACTTATGAAATGTTCCTGGATGCTGTTAATCAACATAACAGGGCATGCTTATTGTATGATCCATCACACTTTGTGCTACAACAATTAGATTATATTCAATACATTGATATTTACCACGAAAGAATTAAAGCTTTCCACGTAAAAGATGCAGAGTTTAATCCAACTGGTAAACAAGGTACATTTGGTGGTTATCAAAGCTGGGCAAACAGAGCCGGCAGGTATCGCTCTCCCGGAGATGGCCAGGTAGATTTTAAAACTATATTTAGTAAGCTTGCACAATATGACTTTAAAGGTTGGGCAGTTATGGAATGGGAATGTTGTATTAAAAATCAGGAAGATGGTGCACGTGAAGGTGCAGAATTTATTAAAAATCATATTATTAAAGTAACTGATAAAGCATTTGATGATTTTGCTGCATCAGGTAGTGATAGCGCTTTCAACAAAAAAATATTAGGTTTACAAGACTAACAACACCGACATTAAAACCTGCATGGTTTTCAATATCAGATCATCAAAACCTGCAGGCTTGATATGTTATTAAACACACACACACATGAAAAAAACATTATTAGGTTTAGGCGCTATAGTAATATTTATGGCCTCTTTTACCAAAGCAGATTTAGCGAAAGAGAAAACAGTAGTTGCAACCGCTACGTTATCAAACCACGCGATGCAAATGAGCGCTGGCGAAAAGCTGATTAACAAATCAGACTGTATCGGTTGCCATAATAAAGTGAATAAAATTATCGGCCCTGCATATGTGGATATCGCTAAAAAATATCCTGCTACAGAAAAAAACATCAATTATTTAGCTGATAAGATTATTAAAGGTGGTACAGGTGTTTGGGGAACTATGCCAATGACAGCTCACTCTACCTTAAAACCTGCAGATGCTAAATTGATGGTTAAGTATATTTTATCATTGAAGAAGAAATAAAGAGTACTTCATTTAAACCTTAAACTATTCTAATGAAAACAGAGCAAGAAAATAAAAATACGAGTAACCGCCGTGATTTTATTAAAACGAGCGCCATCGCTGCCGCTGCATTTATGATCGTTCCCCGTCATGTTTTAGGTGGGCCAGGTTTTTTAGCACCTAGCGATCGTTTACTCATTGCGGGTATTGGCGCAGGCGGTAAAGGACAAAGTGATATTGCCATGTTTGCCAAAAGTGGTAAGGCTGATATTGCTTTTTTATGCGATGTGGATGATCGCCGTGCTGCAGCAAGTGTAAAAGCATTTCCAAAAGCGAAATATTACAAAGATTATCGCGAAATGCTTGATAAAGAGCATAAAAATTTTGATGCGGTATCCATTTCTACTCCCGATCACAATCATGCCATCCAAGCACTTGCAGCCATGCAATTGGGTAAGCATGTTTATGTACAGAAACCGCTTACACACGATATTCATGAAGCCCGTATCTTAACCGCTGCGGCAAAAAAATATAAGGTGGTTACGCAAATGGGTAATCAGGGTGCATCAAATGATGGTCCACGCCAAATGAAAGAATGGTATGAAGCAGGCTTAATTGGTGATGTACATACGGTTTATGCCTGGACTAACCGCCCGGTTTGGCCACAGGGAATTCCATGGCCAGATAAAAAAGCTGAGATTCCAAAAGAGCTCGACTGGAACTTATGGTTAGGTACTGCACCTGAAAAAGACTATGTAGATAAATTGGTGCCATTTAACTGGCGTGGCTGGTGGGATTATGGCACAGGTGCACTTGGTGATATGGGCTGCCACCTAATTGAAGCTCCTTTCAGTGTGCTAAATTTAAAATATGCTAAAGAAGTTGAAGCCAGTGTAGGATCAGTTTACGTGGATGAATTTAAGCGTGGATATTTCCCTGAGAGTTGTCCTCCATCAAGTCATGTTACCCTAAAATTCCCTAAAACAGAGAAAACAAAAGGCGATGTAACGCTACATTGGATGGATGGTGGTATTCAGCCCGAGCGTCCTGAGGAATTAGAAGCCAATGAAACCTTTGGTGATGGTGGTAATGGCACCTTATTTATTGGAACTAAAGGTAAGATGATGTCTGAAACCTATAGTGCAAATCCAAAATTATTACCGCTTAGCAGAAACAAAGATATTAAAGTAAAAGAAAAATATGCCCGTGTGAAAGGTGGTGCTGATGGCCATTATGCGCAGTGGGTTGAAGCAGCAATTGCCGGTTACGGTAAACAGGAAGTAAGTTCTCCTTTCGAAATTGCAGGTCCTTTAACTGAGGCTTTATTAATGGCTAATTTAGCCATCAGAAGTTTTGATATTCAAAAAACGGTAAATGGTAAAGTGACTTACCCAGGCAGGTACATGAAAATGCTTTGGGATAATGACAACATGAAAATCACCAATTTTGATGAGGCAAACCAGTTTGTAAAACGCGAATACCGCAAAGGCTGGAACGATTTAACTTTATAATAAAACACTTGTTATGGCCAGGAACAAAGCAATTAATTCACAAAAATTGCTTTGTTCTTTGCTATAACTGAAACCAAAATAAAATGAAAAAAATTATCCTTTCTGCCTGCATTATGTTGGCAGTTACACAAATATCCCAAGCACAAAAAGGTTTCAAACCCTTGTTTGATGGTAAAACAACTACCGGCTGGCATACTTACAATAAAACAGCCGTTGGCAGCGCCTGGCAAGTTCAGGAAGGTGCACTGCATCTTGATCCAAAAACTAAAGGTAAAGATGGTGGCGGTGACCTGGTTACCAATAAAGAATATAAAGACTTTCATTTAAAGTATGAGTGGAAAGTAGCACCAAAAGCAAATAGTGGTTTAATTTTCTACGTTCATGAAGAACCAAAATACCATGCAACCTACTCTACTGGCTTAGAAATGCAGGTATTGGATAATGATGGTCATCCTGATGGAAAAATCACCAAACACCGTGCTGGAGATTTATACGACTTAATTAAAAGTTCATCAGAACCTGTTAAACCAGTAGGTGATTGGAACAAAGCAGAAATTATTAGCAAAAAAGGAAATTTAACCTTAATTTTAAATGGTGTTGAGGTAGTGAAAACGACTTTATGGAATGAGAACTGGAAGAAGTTGGTTGCAGGAAGTAAATTTGCTACATGGGAAAACTGGGGGACTTACACTTCAGGGAAAATTGCCTTACAAGATCATGGAGACGAAGTTTGGTACAAAAACATCACTATTAAAGAATTATAACTGAGGTTTAAGGCGTAAGGTAAAGGCTTGAGGATTTCCTTTCTCGCTCTAACATTACACCTTAAACATATTAACCTTACTAAAATTAGGCTAAAGGCATAAGGTAAAAAATTGAGGGGTTTATATTCCTTTCTTGAACCTTACGCCTTAAACCTTATACCTAATAACCTTATATAAACCAAATGAACAGTACTACCCGCTTTAAACTCTCTGCCATGATGTTCCTCGAATTTTTTATTTGGGGATCCTGGTTTGTAACACTAGGCACATTTTTAGGGAATAACTTAAAAGCAACTGGTGGAGAAACAGGAGCAGTTTTCTCCACTCAATCATGGGGTGCAATTATTGCCCCTTTTATTGTTGGTTTAATTGCCGACAGATATTTTAACGCAGAAAAAATTCTTGGTGTTTTACATATCATTGGTGCTATATTGATGTATCAGATGTACAATGCTACTGATGTAAGTGTATTTTATCCTTATGTTTTAGGGTATATGATTTTATTCATGCCAACGTTAGCATTGGTAAATTCAGTTTCATTTAATCAAATGAAAGATCCTGAAAAGGAATTTGCAAACATTCGCGTTTTTGGAACCATCGGATGGATTTTAGCTGGTTTAGCCATTAGCTTTGTTTTCCATTGGGATTCACCTGAAGGTGTTACGCAAGGCTTGTTAAAAAATACTTTTCTTTTAGCTGGAATTGCTTCGGCAGTATTAGGCTTATTTAGCTTCACTTTGCCTAAAACACCTCCAAAAGTTTCTTCATCTGAAAAAATTAAAATTGGTGATTTAATTGGTCTTGACGCACTTAAATTATTGAAAGATAAGAATTTTGCCATTTTCTTTATTTCATCCATATTGATTTGTATTCCTTTAGCTTTTTATTATCAAAATGCACATCCGTTTTTAACAAACGTTGGCGTTGAAAATCCGACTGGAAAAATGGCCATCGGACAAATATCTGAAGCACTATTCTTACTTTTTATTCCGGTATTCTTTGCACGTTTTGGCTTTAAGAAAACCATACTGGTTGGTATGCTCGCCTGGGCAGTTCGCTATGCTTTATTTGCCTACGGAAATGGAGCAGAATTAAGCTGGATGTTAATTATCGGTATTGCTTTACACGGTGTTTGTTATGATTTCTTTTTTGTATCAGGACAAATTTATACCAACTCTAAAGCAGGAGAAAAATACAAAAGCTCTGCTCAAGGCTTAATTACGCTTGCCACTTATGGTGTAGGAATGTTAATTGGCTTTGAAGTTGCCGGAAAAATCACCGACACTTATAAAGCGGCCGATGGAGCAATCGATTGGAAAATGGTTTGGATCATTCCTGCAGGTATTGCTGCAGTTGTTTTTCTTCTTTTTGCAGTTCTCTTTAATGATAAAACAAAATCTGAAATAGAAGCTAAAGCCCATTAAGAAAATGTCATCAAATTTAAATAGAAGAAATGCGTTAAAAAACATCATTGCAGGTACTGCCGCAATTGGTGTTTCATCAAGTATTTCATCCTTTGCTATGGATCAGCCAAAACCATCTCAAAAACTTAAAGGTAATATTAACCACTCCGTTTGCCGTTGGTGTTTTAGTACACTAGATGTAGATACACTATGCGTAGAAGCAAAAAAAATTGGCATAAGAGGTATTGATTTGGTTGGCCCTAAGGATTGGCCAATTCTTAAAAAGCACGGTTTAGAATCAACCATGTGCAATGGTGCAGAAATTAACCTGGTTGATGGATTTAATGATAAAAAGTTTCATGAAACGTTAATTAAAAATTATTCTGCGATGATTCCATTAGTTGCTGCCGCAGGTTACAAAAATTTAATCTGCTTTAGTGGGAACCGTAGAGGCAAGGATGATGAAACAGGGTGGAATAACTGTGTGGAAGGATTAAAACAGTTGATGCCATTAGCAGAAAAACATGGTGTGGTACTGGTAATGGAATTATTGAACAGTAAAATCAACCATGCCGATTATCAGTGTGATAAAACTGCCTGGGGTGTTGAACTTTGTAAACGTTTAGGTTCAGAAAATTTTAAACTGCTTTATGATATTTATCATATGCAGATAGACGAAGGTGATGTGATTCATACCATTCGTGATCATCATAAATATATTGCTCATTATCACACCGCTGGTGTTCCAGGGCGAAATGAAATTGATGATACACAGGAACTTTATTACCCTGCAATTATGAAAGCCATTATAGAAACCGGCTTTAAAGGTTTCGTTGCACAAGAATTTATACCAAAAAACGCAGATAAAATAGCTTCACTAAAGAAAGCCGTTGAAATCTGCGACATTTAATTAATGATTATGTTATCAAGAAAAAGCTTTATCATCAACAGTTGCTTAGCTATAGCAACATTACTTTTGGCTCCGTCAGTTGCATGTGTAGCCCAGAAAAAAGCAGTTGGCATACAACTCTATTCATTAAGAGAAGACCTGCCAAAAGATTTAAAAGGAACAATTGAAAAGGTTGCAAAGGCTGGCTTTACAGAAGTTGAAACTTATGGTTTTTCTATTAAAGGTCAGTTTTGGGGCTTAACTCCAGTTGAATTTAAAAAATTACTTAGCTCAAATGGACTTAAGGCAGTGAGCGGCCATTATGGTTTGGGCACTTATTTAGCAGATGGTAACACTGATGAACTTAAAGCTGCTATTGCCGCTGCAAAAGTTTTAGGCAGTGAGTATGTTACTATTCCTTATTTAGATGCGAGCATCAGAAAAAATGCTGAAGATTATAAAAAACTTGCAGCAAAAATAAATATTGCTGGTAAAATGTGTAAAGATGCAGGTTTACGCCTGGCTTATCACAACCATGATTTTGAATTTCAAAAACAAGGAGAAACCACAGGCTATCAAATTCTTTTAAATGAAACGGATAAGAAATTAGTTGACTTTGAACTGGATTTATACTGGGCTGTACGTTCTGGAAATGATCCAATAAAACTTTTTAAGGCTAACCCTGGTCGTTTTACCATGTGGCATGTAAAAGATATGGATAAGACCAACCCTGCGTTAAATGCAGAAGTTGGTACAGGAAGTATTGATTGGAAAACAATCTTTGCTGATGCTAAATTATCAGGCATGAAGCATTTCTTTGTGGAACATGAAACCAATTATAAGCCTAATCCGATTGAATCTGTAGCAGCAAGTTGCGCTTACATCAAGAAAAATATTCTGTAATCAGAATACCATAAAAATCACGAAGTTTTGCCAGTTTTGGCCATTAAACTTCGTGATTTTTATTTAAATCTACTCAACACTAAATTAAAAGTGTGTTAACGGTTTAATTCAACTTCCCAGCCAAAACACAAGTATTTTTAAACCGTTTTGTATTTCCCTGTAGATCAAAAACATCAAATAAAATAATATAAATACCAACGTTTGCCATATTGCCACGGTCATCCAAACCATCCCAGGTTAAAATGCCTGATGTTCCAATGGTTTGATTCTTGACTAATTTCCTGATCAGCCTTCCTTTATCAGAATAAACACTAACAGTTGCTAAACTAGCGTTTTGAGTAATCTGGTAAGTCAATTTTAAAATGTCTTCAAAGTTATCACCATCTGGTGAAAAGGTTTTAGATAGCAGATGTACTTCGTTATTACCATCTATCAAACTTTGAGAGTTTCGATCAGTAGGGGTAGCAAATCCAGCAGTCGCAGCAGCAGATTTAAAATTACCAGGATCATTTGATGGTATATTAAAGGATACCCTCTCTAGCGAAATTCCATCCTCATCCTGAATTAATGGATGATGAATTTTTGCATTATAATCTAACCGATCCAATAGCTGGTTATTACTTAATAATATTACAGTTCCCTTATCATTATTATAAGCAGGCAAAGTTCGGATTTGAGCAAATTGATTTGGAAATCTGACTGTATAATTCAATTTGATATTGTTTTGGTTTGTCGTAATTACCCAATATGTACTAGCAGCCATTATCAGCTTTTTTGTTGATACACTTTTAATATTAGCGATTTTACCAGTCTTGCTTATATTGGCAATTTTTAATTCTTTTAAATCAATATCATGCCCTGAGTTATTGTAGATCTCAACAAAATCAACACCACCAGACCGGGGATTAAATAAAACCTCAGAAATTAAAACATCACCCTGTGATACAATAAAACTCGCAGCCGCAGGCCTTCCCCTATTTCGCAAAGCATTAGCTATGATATTTGTTTTGGGGATGTGTTCGGTTATATTTTTAGTCCCTTCATTTCTGACCGGATCAGGATTAAAAATAATCGCCGCAATTTTAATGGGTAACAATAGGGATATAAGCTTAATTTTTAGCATATTTGGACTTATATCAAATGTTTAATAAATATAATAATTAAAAATTTAAAATGAAAGTAGCAGTTGTAGGTGCAACCGGATTGGTTGGAACCGTAATGTTAAAAGTATTGGAGGAAAGAAATTTCCCTTTAACAGAGTTAATTCCCGTAGCATCAGAAAAGAGCGTTGGTAAGGAAATTACTTTTAAGGGTAAGAAGTTCCCAATCGTTAGCATGGATACTGCAATTGGCATGAGACCAGATATTGCCTTGTTTTCTGCTGGTGGAAATACATCCTTAGAGCATGCACCACGTTTCAAAGAAGCTGGAACAACTGTGATTGATAATTCATCAGCCTGGAGAATGGATCCGGCGATTAAATTAATTGTACCGGAAGTAAATGCACATGAACTTTCTATTGATAATAAAATTATTGCTAACCCAAACTGCTCTACCATTCAAATGGTTGTGGTTTTAAAACCTTTACACGATAAATATAAAATTAAACGTGTAGTGGTTTCTACTTACCAATCCGTTACCGGAACAGGTGTTAAAGCGGTTGAGCAATTAATGAATGAGCGTAAAGGTATTGATGGACCAAAAGCCTATCCATATGAAATTGACTTAAATGTTCTTCCACATATTGATGTTTTCATGGAAAATGGATATACCAAAGAAGAAATGAAAATGGTTAAAGAAACCAATAAGATCATGAGTGATGACAGTATTAAAGTTACTGCGACTACAGTTCGTATTCCGGTAATGGGTGGCCACTCTGAATCTGTAAATATCGAATTTGAAAATGACTTTGATTTAGCTGAAGTACGCAGTATTTTAGAAAAATCGCCAGGTATCATTGTTGTTGATGATGTTGCGAATTTAAAATATCCAATGCCTAAGGATGCTCATGAAAAAGATGAAGTTTTTGTTGGTCGTATTCGCAGAGATGAATCAGCACCTAAAGCTTTAAACCTTTGGATTGTTGCCGATAACTTACGTAAAGGTGCAGCAACTAATGCTGTTCAGATAGCAGAATACTTGATTCGGAAAGAATTAGTTTAATTTTTTATAAAGATAAAACTTAAGCCCGTGCCACAAACACGGGCTTTTTTATGCTTGCTCCATAATAAAATATTACTATCATCATAATCTATTCCATGTTATTTATGTGGTTGTATTTGATGAAATTTTAACAAGAGGTTTAGATATTTCTACGGAAGAATTAAAAATACTAATCACTAAATTATATATAATTTGGTGATTACAATATTCAAATTATAAATAATTTAGTGATTACGATATTCAAATTATATATAAATTAGTTATATTTGTTAGAGATGGAGTTATAAAGATATGATTGAAAGAGCATTAGAAAGTTACATTGAATCTAAATTTTTTAAGGGAAAGGCAATCATCATTACCGGCGCCAGGCAGGTAGGTAAAACAACTATGCTAAAAAAACTGGCTAAGAAAAAAGAACAATCTTTCGTTTTTCTTAATTGTGATGAATCTAATGTGCGTATAACACTGGAAGATATCAGTATTGAACGTTTAAAATCTATAATTGGAACGCATAAAATCCTGTTAATTGATGAAGCACAAAGGGTTACAAATATTGGTTTAACATTAAAGCTTATTGTAGATAACTTTCCTGAAGTACAACTTTTAGTTACGGGTTCTTCATCCTTAGATTTAGCAGCTGGTACAAAGGAAAGTTTAACAGGTAGAAAATTCGAGTACCATCTTTTTCCTTTTTCTGTTGCAGAACTTGTAAAACATACCAATATCCTTACTGAAGAACAATCATTAGAGAAAAGATTAATTTTTGGTAGCTACCCAGATGCAATAAACTATCCGGGTGAAGAAAAGGAACTTTTATTAAATCTAACAAACAGCTACCTATTTAAAGATATACTAGCGCTATCAGGCATCAGAAAACCAGTTCAATTGGAAAAGTTAGTACAGGCGCTGGCGCTGCAGATTGGAAACGAGATCTCATATAATGAACTTGGACAAATGATAGAAGCCGATAAGCTCACCGTTGAACGATATATAGATTTACTTGAACAATGTTTTGTGGTATTCAGACTGGGTGCCTATAGCAAAAACCTCAGAAATGAGGTAAAAAAGGGAAAAAAGATCTATTTCTACGACAATGGCATACGCAATGCCGTAATCCAGAATTTTAGTCCGCTGAGTTTACGTCAAGATACCGGGCAACTTTTCGAAAATTATATGGTATCTGAATTTATAAAAGCCAATAGTAATCAAATTAAACATGCCAAACATTTCTTCTGGAGAAGTTTCCAGCAGCAAGAAATAGATTTGATAAAGGAATTCGAAGGAAATTTAAAGGCATACGAAATTAAATGGAACGAAAACAAGAAAGTTAAATTCCCGACAACATTTACCAATGTTTATCAAAACGTACAAACCAAGGTTATTAATAAAAAAAATTATACCGATTTATTGGTTTAGCAGCTTTAAGCTATATTCATATGAAAAAGTCTTTAATCATCCTTTTTTACACCCTATTTTACATCAACTGCTTTGCTCAGAATAGAATCCAAAATCTGGAAAAAGCATTTAATGTTTTACTGGGCGACGAGCAGACCAAACATGCCATAACATCCGTTTGTGTTTTAGATGCACGTACCGGAAAAATACTGTTCGCCAGAAATGAACAGATAGGCCTGGCGACAGCATCAACTTTAAAAACCATTACTGCTGCAACTGCTTTCAGTATCTTAGGTAAAGATTTTCAGTTTCAAACTACATTAGCCTATTCTGGTGAAATTAGACCAGCAGGAACTTTAAAAGGCCATATCATCATTACGGGTAGTGGCGATCCTACACTTGGTTCATCACGATATCAAAATAGTGAGCATAGCGTTTTAACTAAATGGGTGGAGGCAATAAAATCTGCGGGAATTAAGAAAATTGAAGGCTCAATTATAGGTGATGATCAAATATTTGGCACACAAACTACACCCGAAGGTTGGGTATGGCAAGATATTGGCAATTATTATGGTGCCGGAACATCCGGATTAGCATGGAGAGAGAACCAGTTCGATATACAATTGCGTCCTGGATCAAGTACAGCGACAGCAGTGCAAATAACAAAAACAGTTCCGCCTACACCATATATTCAAATTGAAAATGAATTAAAAACTGGCTCAGCGGGTAGTGGAGATAGAAGTTATGCCTTCCTTCCACCCTATTCAAACATTGCTTATTTACGTGGTACCTGGGGTATGGGAATTGGAAAACCAGGTATTTCGGTAGCCCTGCCCGATCCGGCTTTTGATTGTGCTTACCGCTTACAGGACACTTTAAAAAGATTAGGCATTCAAATTACACAGGAAGCCACTACAGCCAGATTACTGAAACTGAATAAACAATCCGTTCCAACAGTTACGCAAAAGATCAGTACAGTTACTTCACCCACCTTGAGCGAAATGACCTATTGGTTTTTAAAGAAAAGTATTAATCTCTATGGGGAAACTTTACTAAAAACTATTGCTTTAAAATCTGGCAAACCTGCAACCACTAATAAAGGGGCAGAAACAGAAATTAATTTTTGGACCGCTAAAGGCATTGATCAATCGGCGTTGAATATTATTGATGGCAGCGGACTTTCTCCGGGAAATAGAATCACAACCGCTACTATGGCCAATATATTGTTCAAGATTCAAAATGAAAACTGGTTTCCAGATTTTTATAAAGCTTTGCCCGAATATAATGGAATGAGAATAAAAAGTGGCACTATAAATGATATTTCGGCATTTGCCGGATACCACACTGACGCTGCTGGAAATAAATATGTGATCGTAATCAATATTAATAATTACAGCGGAAGTGGAATCAATAAAAAATTATTCAAAGTACTGGATGAACTAAAATAAATTAACCTTAAAACTAAACGTTATGCTACACTTTGTCAAAAACATTCAAACCGTTGATGGACTAATTTCTAATTTATACAAAGACATTACTATACCTGAGATGACTAAAAAAATTACAGATATCTTTGAGATGCAAGGATACAAAGTCATTGATCAACAATTTGGAAATTTGATTTTAGAAAAGGGTAACCGCACTGCAAGACTTTTATTAGGTGCCTTCGTAAAGTATTATAAATTTAGTTTAACAATGACTCCAAATACTGAAAATGAACTTACCGTAAATGTATTTCAGCAATCAAGTGGTATTTCCGGAGGTTTAATTGGGATGAACCAAATCAAAACTGAGCTGAACAGACTGAATTTTGTATTCGCCAATATTTAATATCTATATTTCATTTTAATTTCAACCGTTCGATCAATAAACATTAATGTTTTGATACAACTGGTCAAAAACAATATAAAGTTTTTACAAAATAAATTCATCGTAAAACCTAATTCTGGTTAAAAATGTTGATCTGACATGGATGTAAGAATTGAAAACTGGATCGATCACCTTAAAGAAGAGAAACCGGATTACCAGTTTGGAGACCATGTGCATATGGTAGATTCTGCATTTTACATGCCTCAACTGAATAAGCATCGAAAGATTTGGATTTATCTGCCAAAAAGCTATAAAAACTCCACTAAGAAATATCCTGTTCTTTACATGCAAGATGGGCAACACTTATTTCATGCTACACCCGCACGAAATGACGAATGGGCAGTTGATACGATTGTAGATAATTTAATCCGGGAAGGTGCTCACGAAATGATTATTGTGGGCATCGATCATGGTGAAGCCGACCGATTGAAAGAATATAATCCTTATGATAGTAAATATGGTAAAGGTGAGGGAAAAGCATATATCCAGTTTCTGGTGGAAACACTTATGCCATTTATAAATCAGCAATACCAAACACTAACCGATGCTGGTAACACAGCAATCGCCGGAAGTTCATTAGGTGGGTTGATTTCTATGTATGCAATTGCAGAATACCCTGATATTTTTGGTTCAGCAGGGATATTTAGTCCCGCATTTTGGCTGGCACCAGAAATTTATAAAGATATTACTGATCGTTTAGCAGGTTTAAAAAGCAATAAGATCTTTTTAGTTGCCGGAGATAAAGAAGGAACAGAAATGGTAAACAATGTAGAAAAGATATACTCAATCTTAAATCCTGATGGATGCAATAAAAAAATTGTTTTTTATGAGTGTGAGGACGGAAAACATACAGAATGGTTTTGGCACCGGGAATTTCCATCATTCTATAATTTTATTACACCATAATTAGACTATTAATGAATGGTAGCTCATTACAAACCTTCTATATTAAATTAAAATTAACAGATCATTAGGCTTTATAATGATAGTAACATTACGCCCGAAAACGCTTTATTTATTTAAAAAATTATACTAACTTTGATGTTAGGCTTAGTAATTGTACTTTATACACTAAGCAGATTAAAAAGTAACAAAAAATCAAATAAAAATGAGCATAATCGTTAATGTCCATGCCAGACAAATCCTCGATTCAAGAGGCAATCCAACAGTAGAAGTAGAAGTAGTTACAGAAGCAGGCGCTTTTGGCCGTGCAGCTGTACCAAGCGGTGCATCTACCGGGCAATATGAGGCTGTTGAATTACGTGACGGAGATAAATCTACATACTTAGGTAAAGGTGTTTTGAAAGCTGTAGAAAATGTAAATACTAAAATTGCTGATGCATTAAGAGGTATTGATGTTTTCGAGCAAAACGCAATTGATAAATTAATGCTATCTCTTGATGGCACAGAAAACAAAGGTAACTTAGGTGCTAATGCTATTTTAGGTGTTTCTTTAGCAGTTGCTAAAGCTGCTGCAGATGAAATTGGCCAGCCTTTATACCGCTACATTGGTGGTGTTAATGCCAATACTTTACCTATCCCAATGATGAATATCATTAACGGTGGTTCTCACTCTGATGCGCCTATCGCTTTTCAAGAGTTTATGATCATGCCAGTTGGTGCGCCTTCTTTCTCTGAGGCTTTACGTTGGGGAACTGAAGTTTTCCATAGCTTGAAAAAAATTCTTCATGATAGAGGATTATCTACAGCTGTAGGTGATGAAGGTGGTTTTGCCCCTACTTTTGATGGTACTGAAGATGCAATTGAAACTGTTTTAAAAGCAATTGAAACTGCTGGTTACCAACCTGGTTCCCAGATCTGTTTAGCTTTAGATTGTGCTTCATCTGAGTTCTATAAAGATGGTAAATACGATTATACAAAATTTGAAGGTGCTACTGGTGTAATTCGTTCAAGCGAAGAACAAGCGCAATATTTAGCAGACCTTTCTGCAAAATATCCAATTATCTCTATCGAAGATGGTATGGACGAAAACGATTGGACTGGCTGGAAAAGCTTAACTGATAAAATTGGCGACCATGTTCAATTGGTTGGTGATGATTTATTTGTAACGAATGTTACGCGTTTACAACGTGGTATTGATGAAGATACCGCTAATTCTATTTTAGTAAAAGTTAACCAGATTGGTTCTTTAACTGAAACCATCAATGCTGTAACACTTGCTCAAAACAGTGGTTATACTTCGGTAATGAGTCACCGTTCAGGTGAAACCGAAGATGTAACGATTGCTGATTTAGCTGTTGCATTAAACTGTGGCCAGATTAAAACTGGTTCAGCATCACGTTCTGACAGAATTGCAAAATACAATCAATTGTTACGTATTGAAGAAGAATTAGGTGAAAACGCTCGTTTCATTGGTTCAAAATTCAAATACGCTAAGAAATAACCCTAAGGGGGAACTTCTTTTATCTCCTTTAGGAGAGATGCCTTAAGGCAGAGAGGAGTGTTAAGAAGTTGAAAAACTAATTTGCAAAACATCCGGAGATTTTAAATCTTCGGATGTTTTTTTATACATTTACGTGATTGCGAGACATGAAGCATTCTTACTAAGCAGACTGCTTCGTGCCTCGCAATGACGATTTTGAGAACCTATGAAACGTTTAATAGACCTTTTCCGCAATAAATATTTCCTTGCAACGGTTGCGTTTGCCATGTGGATGCTGTTTTTCGATAAAAATGATATGATGTCGCAATACGAATACCGCAGTCAAGCAAATAAATTGCAGGAGGAAAAAGAGTATTTCGAGAAGGAAACTGCGCAGGTTAAAAAAGATTTAAATGAGCTGAATACCAATTTGAATACCGCTGAAAAGTTTGCCCGTGAAAAGTATTTCATGAAAAAAGATAATGAGGATGTGTTTGTAATCATCCGCGAAGAGAAGAAGGATTAATATTCAGCTACAATAGATCTAATTTATTGTAAAAATGTAAACCGCCATAAGATATATAAGTAGTCAAGACATTGCCTAAACCCTAGTTATTTTATAACCTAATATTCAAATTTAGGTAAGGAAAGTTTAAACTTTACAGCAATAATGCGCATGACAAAAATAAAGGCTATCGCTAAAAATTTTGCTATCACAGTTCCAACATTTATTTCTAATAATAAGAAGTAAAACATCCCTCCCATTATACACGCTGTAGCATAAATTTCCCGTCTGAACACTAGTGGGATGGTATTAAGTAAGGTATCTCTGATAATCCCTCCAAAGCAGCCTGTAATTGTACCTAACGCAATACAAATCCCAGGGTTTAAACCAAAGGCGATCCCTTTAGCTAATCCCAAAATTGTAAATAATCCTAAACCTAAACTATCAAATAAAAACAGCGTGATTTTCATTTTTTGCACATGTGTTTTAAAAAACATGGTTGCCAATGCTGTAAATAAAATAATTAAACAGGTTTGCATGTCCCGCATCCAAGCCACAGGAGTATCTCCAATTAATAAGTCTCTTACTGTACCGCCTCCAATTGCTGTAACAAATGCAATAATTAGCACACCAAATGGATCAAGTTTGCGTTGCATTGCTGTAAAAGTACCCGATATCGCAAAAGCAATGGCACCCAATGCTTCAATAATCTCGTAGGTAGAAATGTTATAGCGCTCCATTTCTTTTTCTTAAGAACCACTCCATACTCAACATTGCCAAAATCAGGGCAAACAACCATTTCATATTAATCAGTTCATCATATTTACGATCTTCATAGCTAATAGTTTTGATGTTTTCATTTTTAAGAATTTCATCTGCTATCTTCAATAAATCTGCAGGCATAAAAAGTTTGCCGTTGCTTTGTTTAGAGATTGTATTAAGCAATTGGTGATTTGCTGTAGTTTGTTGATATTCTGCAATTACGGCGTTGATATAAAAACTTCCTGAGGCCACAAACCGTTTTCCGCCCATAGATGTACTGGATAAATAGGAATAGTTACCTGCTGGCATTGTTCCGGCATCCAGTTGATAGGCATTTTCTGTTTTTGAAAAAGTATAATTGAAGATTTTCCCAGCTTCATTTTTGACTTGCAAAGTTACTTCCGGATCGTTAACGGCCTGATAACTATCATTATAAAGGGTAGCATTAAATTGAATGGTTTCATTTTCATCATAAGCAGACTTGGATGTAAAGACTTTAAATCTTCGCTTATCATCTTTTACGGAGAGGTACTGAATAGTCTTAGAAATAAGGTCACTTAAGCCAGATGTATTGACCTCATTCTTAGCTTCCGAAAGTTTCCATCGCCATAAGCCCTCCCCCATCAAATAACCTGCCTTTAATCCATTATCATTAGTAAAGAACCATAATGGCTGCTGTGTATTGATTTGCCCTATACGCTGGTTCAAAACTGATGCAACATTAGCATTTACAGTCAATCGCCCAAAAAGCGAAAGCAACGGATCAAATGCTGCAAATATCTGCCTATCTGCCTCATTTAAATTAAAACTGGTAAAATCTTTTACTAAAGTAGGATAGATTTCCTGAACCTGGCCATTAGAAGAGCTCAAATTTACCTGATTCTGAATTTTGTTAAAAGAACTAATACCACTATTTGCCCCTAGAATATACCATATGGGTTTTTTAACCGATTTTAACTTTTCTAAGAAGTTTACCGAAATGTTTTGTGCATCTGGTAATTGATATAAAACGATCAAATCAAATTTTGATGGGTCGACGGTATTTAGATCATCGGCCAAACCCAGTTTAGCATCATAATGCTTATTTTGTGCTATTGCTTCTTTGATAACCCCCAAATCCGGATGTGGTGCAACAGCGGCGAGCAATACTTTTTGGCGGCCATCAATCACTTCTACATAAAAGGTTTGTGTATTATTTTTAGTCGTGATTTCATTTGATAAAACCCCTAATTGAATAGTATATTTTTGTACACCAATTTTGCCAGCATGAATTTTAACCGGAATCGTTTTCACAAAAGAATTTCCATTGATAGCAACATTTAGCTGTTGAATCTTTGACCCATTTTGGCTAACACTTAATATCGTATTTTCTCCTTCACTCTGAAATGCCTGTACCTGAACTTCAATGGTAAAATCGTCATCTAAATAAACAATATTGTTATAGTTTATATTTGAGATCAATACATCGCGTTTGGGAATGCTATCGCCTAGAGCAATAGTGTAAACGGGTGCATTAATTTGATTAATACGATATAAGGGATTTTCGCCGTGATTAAAAATTCCATCTGTAGCCAATACAATAGCGCCAACATTTCTGTTGGCATATTCATTCTTGATTTTCTGAAAGAAACTTGCTGCATCAGTGAGTTTGCCCTGATTTTTGAAATCCAGCCCCTCTTTTACGCTATCAGAAAAGTGGTAGGTTTTTACTTCATATTGATCAGAAAGTTTATCCTGCAAATTTTTCAAATGCTTTTCGTAGCTTTTTTGATCAAAACCAGCTGCTTTTATCTGACCAATTGAAAGGGAATTATCTTGCCCAATGATGATTATAGGTTTATCTAAAGTATAATTAAGGGTTTTAATGAGTGGTGCAAATAAAAGCCAGGCAATAGCGGTTACTCCTATAATCCTAAGTACAGCAAGGCAATAACGCATTTTTTTACTAAGGTTTTTATCTCCTTGATAAAGCAACCAGGCATATAGAACAGCCAGCGCCACACAACCTAGAAAATATAGAATAGAAGTACCGGCAAAAAAGCTGTTCATATTTTATAAAGATGCTAATTTTGTTATTAAACGCAAAGGAAGCGAAGAATTTACGAGAATAACGTAAAGATTATGATTTCAAATACAGCATTAACAAAGAATTGCAAAGCGTTCTCAGCACAATCTTCAGATATATAGATCAACAAATTTTGAGTCCTGCTTAGCGATCTTTACAGTTAAAGTATTAGCTTTAACCAAACTAAAGATCATGAAATTAATCTGTTTAACGCTTCTAATAACAGTCAGTATAATGACCAAAGCACAAAATAATTTCAAGGCAGCACAAATTAAATTCGAAAGGGTAGAAAAAGCCTATCAAGAAAAGTGGGGAAGTTTAAATCAGTCGCTAAATTTAGCTGGTTATAAGGATCATTTTTCTATGATCATCAATGCTTACAAGGCTGAAGGTAAACTGGAGATTTGGCTAAAGGGCAATACCGATCAGAAATATTCATTATTTAGAACTTATGATTTTTGTGCCCATTCTGGCATTCTAGGACCTAAAGTAATGGAAGGTGACAAACAAACACCAGAAGGATTTTATTATATCAATGTTTTTAATCCGATGAGTACTTATCATTTATCTCTTGGCATTAATTATCCAAATGCTGTCGACTTATTTAGAACAGGAAATAGTAGAAAGCCAGGTAATGACATTTACATTCATGGCAATTGCGTTACTGTTGGTTGCATCCCATTAACCGATGAGAAGATTAAAGAAGTTTATATTTTAGCCGTAGAAGCGAGCAATGCCGGACAGGAGAAAATTCCGGTTAACATTTATCCCTTCAAAATGACAAATGAAAATATGAAGAAATATTTCACGCAGTTTCCCGTACAAGTCAGTTTTTGGAAAACAATGCAACCTGGTTATTTAGCTTTTGAGAAGAATAAAAAACAAATAGAGGTTGAGGAATTTAATGGGCAATATCTTGTAAAATAAAAAACCTGCTCGTATTTTATATCTAGCAGGTTTTAAACTTTTGTCTTTAGCTTTCAGCTTATATTACAGCATTCCACCACAAACCGATAATGTTTGGCCCGTTACATAAGCGCTCATATCTGATGCCAGGAACACGCAAACATTAGCTATATCTTCCGTTTCACCAGCACGTTTTAATGGAATATCTTTTTCCCAACCTGCAACAACTGCTGGATCTAAAACCTCGGTCATTTCCGTACGAATGAAACCCGGAGCCACAACGTTAGCACGAATATTTCTCGAACCCAACTCTTTAGCAACAGATTTTGTGAAACCAATAATACCTGCTTTAGACGCCGCGTAATTGGCTTGACCTGCATTACCTGTAACACCAACAACTGAACTCATATTGATAAAAACACCTTTACGTGCTTTCATCATAACTTTAGATGCTGCTTTAGTTACATTGAAAATAGATTTTAAGTTGATGTTAATCACATCATCCCAATTTTCTTCACTCATCCGCATTAACAAACCATCTTTAGTAATCCCCGCATTGTTTACCACGATATCAATCGTTTCAAATTCTGCCACAACATCACTAATTAATTGTTCTGCCTGATCAAATTTTGATGCATCAGAGCGATAACCTTTAACCTTTGTTCCAAAACTTTGCAATTCTTGCTCTAATGCTTCGCCTTTTTCTACTGATGATAAGTATGTAAAAGCTACATTAGCACCTTGCTCTGCAAATTTTTCAGCTATTTTACGACCAATACCTTTAGATGCGCCTGTAATTAATGCCGTTTTTCCTTCTAGTAATTTCATAACCCCTAAATCCCCTAAAGTGGACTTTTATATAATGTATAAAAATTTAATTGTGGTAAAGTTAATATTAATTGTGAATTGTTTAACACAATAGGTGTTTCCCCTTCAGGGGGCTAGGGCGTTGGTTCTTGCTGACTTAAACAATGGAAACTTCCCAATCCCCAAATAATATCTATTGAGTTAATACCGATCACTTTTCGATCTGGAAAACATCCCTGAATAATATCTAAAGCTTTCTGATCATTTACATCATTAAAAACTGGTACAATCACAGCTGCATTAGCAATATAAAAGTTAGCATATGAAGCAGGTAAACGGGTATCATCATAGATAATCGGTGATGGCATCGGTAACTCCACAATATTAAGCGACCGACCGTCATGCAGTTTCATTATTTTTAATGCTTCCAAATTCTCCTGCAGCAAGACATAGTTTTCATCCAGCGGATTGCTTTCTACAACGGTCAAAACTGTATCTTCATTTACAAAGCGGGTGATATCATCAATGTGTCCATCAGTATCATCCCCTACAATTCCATCACCAAGCCATAAAACTTGCTCTTGTCCGTAATACTCCAGAAGGTATTTTTCTATTTCTTCTTTAGTTAGGTATGGATTTCTATTTTCGTTTAACAAACAAGCTGTTGTAGTTAAAATTGTTCCTGCACCGTTAAATTCTACCGAACCACCTTCCATTACGATATCAGGTGTAAACAATGGCAAATTAAAATGTTTGGCAATTTTAGTCGGAACTACATCATCCAAATCAAATGGCGGATATTTTCCACCCCATGCATTGTATCCCCAATCTACTACTGCCTTTTCATTTTCTTTAAGCAAAAATGCTGGCCCATGATCGCGGCACCATGCATCATTGGTTTCATTAAAATAAAATTCAATCTGACTTAAATCTGCATCAACTTTTATTAATTCAGCCGTTGCAAATGCTTTCATCTCTTCATCCCGAACATTAATACGCACTGTCTCCCCTTCAGCAACGGCTTTTATAAATTGACAATATGGTTTATAAATCGTTTCAATTTTGCCTGGCCAGCTTGCCTCTTTGTGCGGCCAGCTTAACCAGGTTGCTTCATGCTTTGCCCACTCAGCAGGGAATGAATAACCCTGTTGTTTTGGTGAATAATCAAATTGATTGATATTTAATTCTTTTCTTGGAGGAAAATTTGACATTTCGTTTGGTGTTATTCTCGCGTTGTTATTCTTCTTCATTGCGAGGCCACGAAACAATCTATTCTATTTATCGAATGAGATTGCTTTGTACCTCGCAAGGACGAGTGCCTTATTAATTTAGGGAATTAATTATCTCTGGGCATGAGACCTTTTTTTTTATAGGTTTCGTTTTTAACCTTTCAGATTAATCTCCATCAATATACCTTTTAGTAATCGGTTGATAAGAATCAATCCTCCTATCTCTTAGAAATGGCCAGTGTTTACGCATGAAATCACTTTGATCCAGGTCTAATTCTACCACTTCTGTTTCTTCCTGATCGTGAGATGCCAGATAAAGTAATTTTCCCTGAGCATTTGTAGCGAAACTGCCACCCCAGAACTTCATGGCACCATCTTGTTCAAAACCTACCCGATTAACACTCACTACTGGTACGCCATTGGCTACTGAGTGTGAACGCTGAATGGTTTGCCATGCATTATACTGGTCTTGATTGGTTTCTTCATCCTGATCAGTTGCCCAGCCAATGGCAGTAGGATAAAACATAATATCTGCACCCATTAAGGCCGTTATACGTGATGCTTCAGGATACCATTGATCCCAGCAAATCAGAATACCAATCTTTGCGAATTTTGTTTCAAAAACTTTGTAACCTAAATCACCCGGTGTAAAATAGAATTTTTCATAAAACGCCGGATCATCAGGAATATGCATTTTACGATATTTACCTAAATACGATCCATCAGCGTCTAAAACTGCAGTAGTGTTATGGTATAAACCTTCAGCACGTTTTTCAAATAAAGATGCGATAATAACCACGCCCAACTCTTTCGCTACCACTTGTAAAGCATCTGTTGATGGCCCAGGAATAGCTTCAGCTAAATCAAAATTATCATAATCTTCTACATCGCAGAAATACAATGAGGTAAAGAGTTCTTGCAAACATACAATCTGTGCACCTTTTGCGGCAGCCTCTCTTACTTTAGCAATTGCTTTATTTAAATTTTCTTGCTTATCCTGAGTACAACTCATCTGTACCAGGCCAACGTTTACTTTCTTCATCTTATGTAAATGAGTTAGTGAATGATAGAATAATAGAATGTCTAGCTTATGCCTCATTCACTCATTCAAAATTCATTCATTCAAATTTCCGTCAAAGTTAATATTTTGTTTAAAAGTAGAACGGCATATTTGCTTAAATGTTTTCTGGAAAAGAATAGGATAAGCCCGGAAGATTTTTAAATAATTTAGCACATTTAAACTGGCGAAGTTTCCCATCGCACAAGCCAGCTAAACTTGGTAAGTTAAATTATACGCCAATTTCTTCCCTATACTCTTGTTGTAATTCGAAAAGGCATTTAGCACACAAACAACCATCGTACAATTCTGAGATATATTGAACTTCGTTGATGCTCAATTGAACCACACTGCATTGGCATTTTGTGTACGAATTTGCCTTGCATTCAATAGCCGTTCCGCATCTTTCGCAGGGAATAATCTCGTGTTTGCTATGTTTAGTAGTGTTCATTGGTTTATTGGTCATTAGTTCATTGGTACTTGGCGCATTAAAAACTAATGTACCAATGGCTAATGAACTATTGAACTAAAAAGCAAAAGTAAGGACAAAAAAATAAGGTTTTGAGCATTTGCCCAAAACCTTACGATATGATTAGATTCTTCACCCGGAACTTGTTTCAGGGTCTCTTTAATGAGATGCTAAAATAAATTCAGCACGACGACCGCTTTAAGATTGCTTCAGCCCGCTCAAATCCAGCCTAGCAATGACGGCAAGACGGTAAGTTTTTCGCTTTAATCTTTCAGCTTTCGTCTCTTAGCTTAACCTGAACAGCTGATACAACCTTCTTCCATTGAACAAACTGGTCCGTCTACAATTTCTTCTGCAACCTGATCTGCTGACATTTGAGCAGGAATAACCGCTTCAATTGCTTTACCACCTTGATTTTCTACTGTAAACTGAACCGCCTGGTTAGCAGCTTGTGTACGTAGGTAATACATACCAGTTTTCAATCCTTTCTCCCATGCATAGAAGTGCATTGAAGTTAATTTTGAAGTATTTGGCGCATTTACAAACAAGTTTAGTGATTGTGATTGACAGATATATGCACCACGATCGGCAGCCATATCAATGATGTTACGCATCTTAATTTCCCAAACCGTTTTATACAATTCTTTAATGTAATCAGGGATAGATGCAATGCCTTGAATTGAACCGTTAGCCAATATGATTTGATTTTTCATATCGTTGTTCCATAAACCTAAAGCAACTAAGTCTTTCAATAAGTGTTTATTCACCACTACAAATTCTCCACTTAATACACGACGGGTATAGATATTTGAAGTATAGGGTTCGAAACATTCGTTGTTACCTAGAATTTGAGAGGTAGACGCAGTTGGCATTGGTGCAACCAATAAAGAGTTGTAAACACCATCTTTCACTACTTTACTACGTAAGGTTTCCCAATTCCAACGACCACTATCTGGTGTTACGTTCCATAAATCAAACTGAAACTGACCTTTTGATAAAGGAGATCCTGCAAAGGTTTGATATGGACCATTTTCTACAGCCAAATCATGAGAGGCTGTCATTGATGCGAAATAAATCGTTTCGAAAATATCTTTATTTAAACGTTTTGCTTCATCACTTTCGAAAGGTAAACGCAATAAGATAAATGCATCAGCTAAACCTTGTACACCCAAACCAACCGGACGGTGACGCATGTTAGAGTTTTCAGCTTCCTGAACAGGATAATAATTATGATCAATAATTTTATTCAGGTTTAAAGTAGCCTGATAAGTTACTTCATATAATTTATCATGGTCAAACTGGCCATTGATTACAAAACGGGGCAATGCTAAAGAAGCTAAGTTACAAACGGCAACTTCATCTTTTGATGTGTATTCGATAATCTCTGTACACAGATTAGAACTTTTAATGGTTCCTAAATTCTGCTGGTTAGATTTGCTGTTTGCAGCGTCTTTAAACAACATATATGGCGTACCGGTTTCAATTTGCGAATCTAAAATAGCAAACCAAAGTTCCTGTGCTTTAATGGTTCTTCTACCGCGGCCTTCAGCTTCGTACTTTGCATACAAAGTTTCGAATTCTTTACCAAAGCAATCAGCTAAACCTGGTGCTTCATGCGGGCAGAATAATGTCCAGTCTCCATTATCTTTAACACGTTGCATAAACAAATCGTTTATCCAAAGGGCATAAAATAAATCACGGGCACGCATTTCTTCTTTACCGTGGTTTTTACGCAGATCTAAAAATTCGAAAACATCAGCATGCCAAGGCTCCAGGTAAATAGCGAAGGCACCTTTACGTTTACCTCCACCCTGATCTACGTAACGGGCAGTATCATTAAATACACGTAGCATTGGAATAATACCATTACTTGTACCATTTGTACCACCGATATAAGATCCTGTTGCACGGATGTTATGAATACTTAGCCCAATACCACCGGCGCTTTGAGAAATTTTAGCAGTTTGTTTTAAAGTATCGTAAATTCCTTCAATGCTATCATCCTGCATAGTAAGCAAGAAACATGATGACATTTGAGGTTTTGGAGTAGCGGCATTAAATAATGTTGGCGTAGCATGTGTAAACCAACGCTCACTCATTAGGTTATACGTTTTAATGGCACTCTCAATATCCTCTTTGTGAATACCCACCGAAACACGCATAAATAAATGTTGCGGGCGTTCTACAATCTGACCGTTTACTTTTAAAAGGTATGATTTTTCTAAAGTTTTGAAACCAAAATAGTCAAAACCAAAATCACGATCGTAAATGATAGAACTATCTAAGATATCCTTGTTTTTTTCGATAATTTCAAAAACATCATCTGCAATTAATGGTGCTGCTTTCTGTGCTTTAGGGTCGAAATATTCGTACAACATTTTCATTGTACCCGAAAACGATTTGGTAGTGTTTTTATGCAAGTTAGAAACCGCAATACGCGATGCTAATAAGGCATAATCAGGGTGTTTCGTGGTTAAGGATGCAGCTGTTTCTGCAGCAAGGTTATCCAACTCTGATGTGGTAACACCATCATATAAACCTTCGATTACCTTTTTAGCAACATCAATTGGATCTACAAGATCTGAATTTAAACTGTAGCACAACTTTTGAATACGAGCTGTGATTTTGTCGAATTGCACGGGCTCTTTGCGGCCATCTCTTTTTAGTACGAACATAGGTGATGAGATTTTTTAAGCCCCTCCCAACCCTCACCAGAGGGAGGGTTTTTAAAGGCATGTTTTTAATTCTTTATCAAGTGGCGAGTATCAAGTATCAAGACTTAACCCTTCGCATTTATAGTTTGTGTATATTTTATATAGCATTAAGAGGACAAGCTTTCAGCTTTAATCTTTTTGCTTTAAGCTTTATTAAAAGTCTTCATCTAAAGAAAACGCTTGTTTATTATTATCGGCAGAAGTTAATACACCACTTTTTTGATAATCTCCAACACGTTTTTCGAAGAAGTTAGTTTTTCCCTGTAGTGAAATCATTTCCATGAAATCGAATGGGTTAGTTGCATTGTAAATCTTCTTGTAACCAAGTTCCTGCAACCATCTGTCGGCCACAAACTCAATGTACTGACTCATTAATTTAGCATTCATACCAATTAAAGCTACTGGTAATGCATCTGTAATGAATTCTTTTTCTATTTCTACAGCATCTTTAATAATGCCATGAACGGCTTCTTCACTCAACTTATTGCTTAGCATACTGTATAGTAAGCAGGCAAATTCACAGTGAGAACCTTCATCTCTTGAAATTAACTCATTACTGAAGGTTAAACCAGGCATTAAGCCACGTTTCTTTAACCAGAAAATAGAGCAGAAACTTCCGCTGAAGAAAATACCCTCAACCGCAGCAAATGCCACCAAACGTTCTGCAAAAGTTCCGTTTTCAATCCAGCGAAGTGCCCATTCAGCTTTTCTTTTTACCGCAGGCACGGTATCAATAGCATGAAACAAACGGTCTTTTTCTTCCGGATCTTTAATATAAGTGTCAATTAACAAAGCATAGGTTTCAGCATGAATGTTTTCCATCATGATCTGAAAGCCATAAAAACAACGGGCTTCAGGCAGTTGAACCTCGCTCATGAAGTTTACAGCTAAATTTTCATTTACAATACCATCACTAGCAGAAAAGAAGGCAAGGATATGGGAGATAAAATGTCGTTCTCCATCATTTAAATTATCCCAGTGTTTCTGGTCATCAGAAAGATCAATCTCTTCTGCTGTCCAAAAACTGGCTTCGGTTTTTTTATACATTTCCCAAATCGCCGGATATTTTATCGGCAAAAGCACAAACCTATCTTTGTTTTCTTGTAGTAATAATTCCTGTTCCATAACTGATACTTTATTTTACTTATTTCTAATCAGAGCCGACAAAGACATGCATCCACCAATTTTATATGATGATTGTGCTATCTTGATCAAAACGCTGTCGTGAAAGTGCTAACCCTCGCCTCTTGGCAAACAACCGCATTTTTAGCACTGTAAATTTAAATTGGCAATCAGAGAGAATGCTTATAAATCACTAAAAATTAAGCTTTTATATTTGTTTTCAAGTGCAAGAAGTTGAAGAACTTTGTTGAAACAAATATAGATACAGAGGGCTTGTTTTTTGAATCAAAGTTGTTAACACCATTGGCATTTAGGTGAATAAACGCATCAGCTAAATATCATTTTCAGGCGAAAAAAAAGCTAATTGTTTAGTTTCAAGGGGCTAGCAAACAAAAATAAGTGTTAATAACTTAAATTTAAGGCATATAACCTTTACAAAATAGAGCTAAAAGGAATATTATTCTAAGGTATAACTGAGGTTAACTTTGGCTATTCCCTGGCGGAATATGCCGATCTGCTTTGCAGCACTTTCAGATAAATCTATAGCTAGTTTTTTAGAAAACGGACCCCGGTCATTAACCTTCACCACAACTGATTTTCCGTTGTCAGGATTGGTCACTGTAATTAAGGTTCCCATTGGTAAAGTGCGGTGTGCGGCAGTTAATTTTTTTGCCCTGTATTTTACCCCGCTGGTGGTTCGGCGGCCTTCAAATTTTCTGTGGTAGTAAGTTGCCAGAACTGTTTTTTTGATACTATCAGGCTCATTTGATGAACCAGAATTTTGTGCTTTACCTTTTAAAAACAGGAAACAAAAACTTAATAACAGCAGATACTTCATAGGCTAAATTTTCTTTGTCGAGCGTGCAAATATAAGCATTTAGTTTATAATCAACAATTTGTGGAAAAACAGCCAAATTTTGAGCATCAAAAAAGGCGTATAACTTATCGCTATACGCCTAAACCTAACCCAACTATACCCACCTTATTTTTTATCCGGCACGAAGTTCATAGAGATTGAATTTACACAATGACGTGTGTCTTTATTGGTAAATCCTTCACCTAAAAATACGTGACCTAAATGCGCTCCGCAGTTGGCGCAAACTATTTCTGTACGTGATCCGTCAGCATCAGGAATACGCTTAACGGCACCTTTTATTTCATCATCAAATGCAGGCCATCCACAATGCGCATCAAATTTACTTTCTGATCTATATAACGCTGCATTACAACGTTTGCAAGTATAAGTACCCTTTTCGGTAGTATGTTCATATTTACCTGTACCAGGATATTCCGTTCCTTTATTAACAATTACTCTTTCTTCTTCGGGGGTTAATGGATTCCAGTTCATTTTCTTTTTCGGTATGATATTTTCTGATTGCTGTGTTCGCTTTTCTTCTTTCTTTTCCTGCTTTTGTGCACAGGCAGAAAGACTCGTTGTTAAAACAACAGCAGAGATCAAAAATAGTTTATTTAACATCGTGTTCATGTATCAATATACGCTATTGATTTTGATTTGGTTTGCTGGTTTAAAAGAATCATTTTCTATTTACAGAATAATGATAAATGTATTTTGGTTTGGAGTTAGTTGGCTGGGAGTTTTGAGTTTTGGATACATACACCTCTCCCTGACAAAGTTTAGGCAGTATGTTCTTTTTCTGCACATCCCTCTACTGGAGAGGGAAATAGAAGGTAGTGGTTTGAACCTAATGCAAATAAAAACATTATGTTATTATAAAGCGGTCTTTAAGGATAAAATCACCCCCATACTAAGGTTTATCAATAAGTAATCAGTTGGGTTATACTCAAAGCTGGCCCAATCACAAACTTTAATAGGGTGAGGCCTATATACATCATGCTTCCACCCACCACCCCCCCCCTCTCTATTTCATAATAGGGAAAGCACAAAGCAAGCCGGATCATAACCTTCGACAGGGTGGGGCCTATATACATCATGCTTCCACCCACCGAACCCCAAATCCCTCTCTTTCAGGAGAGGGACAGCACAAAGCTGGCCCCATCACAAACTTTAATAGGGTGAGGCAAAAAAAAAGCGCCTCGAACCTAATCGAAACGCTTTCCTATAATGAGATTCTTAAATCTTATTTTGCTAATTCTTCTGCCATTGCAGCACCGATTTCAGCAGGACTTTCTACCACACGGATACCACATTCAGCCATAATTTTCATTTTAGCTGCTGCAGTATCATCAGCACCACCAACAATTGCACCTGCGTGACCCATTCTACGTCCAGGAGGCGCAGTTTGACCAGCGATGAAACCTACAACTGGTTTAGTACCATGTTCTTTAATCCAACGGGCAGCTTCAGCTTCCATTCCACCACCAATCTCACCAATCATGATGATACCATGTGTTTCAGGATCGTTCATTAATAATTTAACTGCTTCTACTGTTGGTGTTCCGATAATTGGGTCACCACCAATACCAATCGCTGTAGTAATACCTAAACCAGCTTTAACCACTTGATCTACTGCTTCATAAGTTAAAGTTCCTGATTTAGAAACCACACCTACATTACCTTTCTTGAAGATAAAACCTGGCATAATACCAATTTTAGCTTCATCAGCAGTGATAATACCTGGGCAGTTAGGGCCAATCAAAGTTACATCACGGTCTGAAATATATTCTTTAACCTGAATCATATCCTTAGTTGGGATACCTTCAGTAATACAAACAATAACTTTAATACCACCTTCTGCAGCTTCCATAATGGCATCAGCGGCAAAAGCAGGTGGCACGAAAATGATAGATACATTTGCTCCTGTTTGATCAACAGCATCTTTAACCGTATTAAAAACAGGCTTTTCTAAATGTAATTGCCCACCTTTGCCAGGCGTTACACCACCAACTACGTTTGTACCATACGCCAGCATCTGCTCTGCATGGTAAGTTCCTTCGTTTCCGGTAAAACCCTGAACGATAACCTTAGAATCTTTATTTACTAAAACGCTCATGTATCTATTTTTTTTGTGCAAAGCTAATATTATTGACTGGAAAGTCAAGCCTAAAAATAGATTATTTAGCCCATTTTTTTCTGGAAAAGGTAAGTAATTCATTTATCGCAGGCACAGTTCTTCTTTACATCTTAATCTTTTTCAAAACTATGGGGTTTTAAAAACCTTATGGTTTTAATAAAATTTTAATTAACAAGTTTTAAAACAGATATTCATATAATGAAAAACGGAACATATCTCATGCTCATTTTATGGATCATACTGGCTTATGGTGCTAAGGCACAAACTAATGACACTGCCAGGTATATATTACAAAATGATACAAATGTTGCTAAAAAAGAACCTGGAACACATCAGGGAGGTGGTGAAACCATAGGCTTTAATTTTTTCAACGATGCTGGAAATCTTAAAACAACTTTTAAAAAAAGAATATTAAAGCCCGGTTCCTCCATAGGATACCATTTGCAAAAAGAAGATGAGATTTATTATGTCATCAGCGGAAATGGCAATATGCAGATGAATGGAAAAAGTTTCCCTGTAAAACCTGGTGATGCCATTTTAACCCGCCCCGGAAGTTCACATGGTATTGCTCCAAATAAAGATAATGATTTGGTGATTTTGATCATTTATGAAAGGAAATAAAAAGCCAGACTAAAAAAATTAATCCGGCTTTGTTTTATTTTGAAAAAATCGCTAATCCACTAAAGACTTACGACTCCGGACTTAAGACTTATTTCCATCCTTTTGCCCATTCAGCCTGCGCTTCACCATCTTGGAAAGTCCAGGCCACAAAACGACTTATTTTTTGTCCCTGGCTCATCTGAACGGTACGTACCTCAAAAGCATCTGCTTTTACCAAAGCACTATAAATACTTTTTAAGTTTGCACTTTTAGACACTAAAGAAGTAAACCACAATACCTGGTTTTTAATTTGTGCACTCTGAACAATCATTTGCTCTACAAATGCACGTTCACCACCTGGGCACCAAAGCTCAGCTTTGTTACCTCCAAAATTTAAAACATGTTTTACTTCTTTTTCTGTTCCACCCAAATTACGCCATTTCTGTCGTGTACCCTGTTCTGCTTCTTTTAAGGAAGAATGAAATGGTGGATTACAAACCACAGCATCGAAACGTTCTTTAGCACCCACAATGCCTCTGAAAATACCCATTTTTGATGATTGCTGACGGATTTCAATTTTACCCTGCAATTCCTTATTGGCCTCCACAATACGCTTGGCCGAATCTACAGACAGCGGATCAATCTCTGAACCAACAAAGTTCCAGCCATACTCCTGATGACCAACAATTGGATAAATACAATTGGCACCTACACCAATATCGAGCACGTTTAGCTTATTTCCTTTCGGAATTTTTCCTTTAGCGCTAGAACCTAAAAGATCTGCAACGTAATGGATATAATCTGCCCTGCCTGGAATAGGCGGACAAAGAAAATCCTGAGGAATATCCCATTGAGAGATATTGTAAAAATATTTCAGTAATGCCCTGTTTAATGCTTTTACCGCATTTTGGTCAGCAAAATCAATCGAATCATCGTTATGTTCATTTTTGAAAACGAAACGCTTTAATTCTTTTGAAGTAGAGATAAGTTGTTTGAAATTGTAACGCGAACGGTGTTTGTTGCGTGGATGTAACTCGCTTTTTTCTTTGCGGTTATTTTGTTCTTCTTGAGCCAATGTGATCTGGTTTAATTAAACAAGCTGTGTGCATGTTTCTGCTGCAAAGATAGCTTAATTACTTGGAGTTTTCTTTTACATAAAAGCCAACGCATTATTAAATCCTATGTTATGGCTTAATATCGATTAAGTCTCCCGCAGTGAAAATACCAAACGCTGCCTGATCAAATTTCAACAAACCTTTATCTGTATGATGAAGTGCTTTTAGATTTGCCAAACGAATCACCTGACTTTCTCCAGCTACAGTTGCCTGATGGCCATGAACAATAATTGCTGTACCTTCATCAATGCCAACACAAACCAAATCAGGATGTGCAGCCAGGGCAGAAATTAATCGGTTATATCGATTCCGTTTTAAGAAATGCTGATCAATAATGGTATTCTGTAACAAGCCCAGTCCTTCTGGAAATTCGATATTGTGATCCCAAAGTTTATTGAAAGTTTCTTTGTAAACTGTATCTAAAAGCTGTTTGCCAGTAATCATATATTTACTCATTACAGCCGCTCCGGCGCTTGTACCAGCAATAGTGGAACCATTTTTATAGGCTTTGTGTATGGCGGTATAAATGGGCGTATTTAAAACGACTTCATAAACCGGCTTTGATCGCCACCTAAAATATAGATCAGCTTCGCTCCTGCAAGTGAATCAATCCAACTTTTATCATTTACATCGTGCTTGTTAAAATTAAAGTTCCTGATCGGGTGCTGATCCAGCTTTTTCAGTTGCAGAGAAAGTGTTTTATAGCCAGAATCCGGGATTTCACTCGCCATAGGCAAAACGATAATATAATCCTTTGCTTTTAAATCAGAAGTATTCAACATTTGTTTCATCAAATCATCAGAACGATTTCCACCACCGATAATGAACAAATTACCTTTGTTTTGGGCATGTACAACTATGGAAAAACCAGCCATTGCCAGCAATAAAAACAGCTTTTTCATTATTTATAAATGCTCACTTCAATTTTACCATCAGCAGTAATGGCGCCTCTGTACATTCCTTCTGTATTAAACGGCATGGTAATATTCCCTTTTCTATCCATGGCAATCAAACCACCATCGCCGCCCATTTTCCCTACTTTATCTAAAGCAATTTTTGATGCTTCAACAACTGATAAACCTTTGTATTCCATTAAATCCGAAATGGTTTTTGCCACCACATTACGGATATAAAACTCACCCCAGCCTGTACAAGAGATACCTGCAGTTTCATTATTGCAATAGGTACCTGCACCAATAATAGGCGCATCGCCCACGCGACCATATTTCTTATTCGTCATCCCTCCTGTTGAAGTTCCGGCAGCCAGATTACCGGCCTGATCTAAAGCAACACAACCTACGGTACCAAATTTATAATCGTGGTTTTTAGTCCCCAATAGATCAGACTTTTTACTACCATGATCCAACACAGCCTTGGTAGAATCTTCTTTAATAGCTTGCTGCAAACCATCCCATCGTTCTTTCGTCCAAAAGTATTTTGGATCTACAATTTCAAGCCCTGCTTCTTTCGCAAACTGATCTGCACCAGCACCAACCATCATTACATGCTCCGATTTTTCCATTACTGCTCTTGCTGCTGAAATTGGGTTTTTGACAGTAGTAACGCCTGCAACGGCGCCTGCCATTAAAGTTTTTCCATCCATAATGGCAGCATCCAGTTCATTTTTACCATCATGCGTAAAAACAGCCCCTTTCCCGGCATTAAAATGTGGATCATCCTCCAGCACATGAATCGTTGCTTCCACAGCATCAAGACTTGTTTTACCGTTTTTTATTTGCGCATAACCAGCCTGCAAAGCTTTAGTTAAAACAGCAATATAATCGGCCTCTTTCTCAGGCGTCATGTTCTTTTTTAGAATAGTTCCGGCGCCGCCATGAATCACCATTACATATTTTTTCTGCTGTGCGGCAACATTTAAAGTAAATAATGAGATCAGGATAATGGCAAATAATTTAGATATTTTCATTTTTCAGATTTAAAAAGGTTAAATTAAGAAATTCTATCCAAACAAGGTCATATTAAACCTTGGCGATCCCTTTTGAAGAAAACTGCAGGTCATAAAGTTTTTTGTAGTAACCATCCAATTTCAATAGTTCCTGATGAGTACCTTTTTCTTTGATTTCGCCCTTGTCTAATACAATAATCTGATTGGCCTTTTGAATGGTAGATAAACGGTGAGCAATCACAATTGAAGTTCTGCCTTCCATTAAATTATCGATGGCTTTTTGAATCAACAATTCTGTTTCAGTATCCACTGATGAGGTGGCTTCATCCAGAACCAGAATGGCAGGATTATGCACCAAAGCACGAATAAATGAGATTAACTGTGCCTGTCCGGCAGAAAGTGTTGCTCCCCTTTCCATCACATTATATTGATAGCCACCTGGTAACCGCTCAATAAATTCATTTGCACCAATCTTTTTTGCAGCATCAACAACCTCTTCAATAGTGATATTAGAATTGTTAAGTGTAATGTTATTTAAAATCGTATCAGAAAATAAGAAAACATCTTGCAGCACCGTAGCAATGTGACTTCTCAGGTAATCTATATCAAAATCGTTTATATCTATCCCATCTACAGTAATCTTTCCCTTTGCTATTTCATAAAAGCGGTTTAGAATATTTATTGTTGATGATTTCCCTGCTCCTGTAGCCCCTACAAGCGCTACCGTTTCGCCGGCTTTCACTTCAAAAGTTAAATCTTTCAAAACATATTGATCTTCGTTGTAAGCGAGCCAAACGTTTTTAAATTCGATATTACCTGCTAATGCTTTAGGTTTCTGATGTCCGTCGTTTGGCGTAGTGTCTTTGGTATCCAACACCTTAAATACACGTTCTGCACCCACCATCCCCATTTGAAGGGTATTAAATTTATCGGCCAGTTGACGAATTGGGGTAAAAACCATCCCCAGATACATAATAAATTGGGTAATTGTTCCTGGGGTTACATCCAATGGCTTAGCCAAAATACTCTTTGCACCATACCAGATTAACAATCCTAAAGACATCGCCGAAATTAATTCCACTACTGGAAAAAAAATAGAATAATACCAGTTGGAGCGAATATTCGCGTCGCGATAGCGTTTATTAATGGCGTAAAACTTTTTATACTCCTGCCTTTCTCTGGCAAAATACTGTACGATGGAAACGCCAGTAATATGTTCCTGTAAGAAGGTATTTAGATTGGAAACTTCATTTCTAATTTCCTGAAATGCAATCTTGATGGCTTTTTGAAATTTCCTGGTCGCCATGATCAGAAGTGGTATAGGAAGAAGCACTACAATGCTTAATTCCCAATCTGTATATAGCATCACGCCCACAATCACAACCACCTGCAGTGAATCGCCAATCATAGAAATCAATCCTTCGGAGAATATATCGGCAATAGTTTCTAAATCGGATACTGTTCTGGTAATTAATTGTCCGATGGGTGTTTGATCGAAGAATTTAAGCCGAAGTTTGGTAATGTGATTAAAGACATTAATCCTTAAATCACGTATTACGGACTGACCAAGGGTATTCGTTAAAAGTGTATGATTATATTGAATTAGCGTTTGTAGAATCAGCATAAAAACCATCAACATGGTCATGTTTACCAGGCCAGCATATTTGCCCGCTAAAATGTAATGATCAAGTGTATATTTAATTAAAAAAGGCCGGACTGGTGAAATTACCGCTAATAAAATGGTTAATATTACCGACCAAATAAAAACAGCACGATAAGGCTTTACATATTGAAAAATACGTTTAAGCAATCCTGTGTTATATACTTCGCCTGTTACTGCCATCTTTTTAAATTTTGAATGAATGAGTGACCATTCGATAATTCAATCATTCTATACTTAAATAATTTTGAATGAGTGAGTTTTGCCATTCTATAATTCAATCACTCTATAATTCTTTAATTCAACCATTCTATACTTCAAACATTTTTTATATACGGATATTCTATTTTCACTAAATACAAACCGCAGGCAGGTACGGATTGCCCGGCGTTGCTACGATTTTTACTTTCAATAATTGCTTTAAAATCGGCTAGTTTAATTTCATTTTTCCCAATTCTTACCAGTGTGCCCATAATTGCCCTTACCATGTTCCGCAAAAAACGATCGGCTTGAATGGTAAACACCAAACCACCATCTATCTTAGCAAAAAACGCTTGAACAATTTTACAATTATTGGTGAATGTTTGGGTATTAGATTTACTAAAACAAGAAAAATCAGTATAATCAAACAATAACGCTGCAGCATCATTCATTGCCAATATATCCAATTGATCTTTAATTAACCATGACCTGTTTAGTTTAAAGGGGTCTTTTTCAAAATGAATAAAATATTGATAAGCACGGTAAGTGGCATCAAAACGGGCGTGTGCATCATGATGAACAGGAATAATCTGTTTTGCCGCGATTTGATAGGGTAAAAGTGCATTGATACCTGAAATTGAGTTTAACACTTTGTTTTCTTCCAGATTTTCAAGATCAAAATGTGCATAAAAATCTTTTGCGTGTACACCTGTATCCGTTCTTCCACAGCCTAAGGTTTCAACAGCTTGTCTAAAAACAGTTGAAAGTGCCTTATCCAATAGTTCCTGAACAGTGATTGCATTGGGTTGAATTTGCCAGCCATGGTATAAGCTGCCATCATATGCAATTTGTATAAAATACCTTTTCTTATTCAAAGTGCTGCAAAAATACGTTTTAGGTAGCAAAGGGCAAAGGGATTAGTGAAGAGCTTAGGGTGGTTAGGTGGTTGGTGAAACAATAAACAGATGTTTCATGTTTGAGATCTTTTTTATCCTACCAATAAAAAAGTTAAATTTGCCCAAAATAGTTTAAATTAACATGATACAAAGAATACAATCAATCTGGCTGTTTTTAGCAGCATTGGCTCTCATATTAATGCTCTTATTTCCTTTTGCAACCTCAAAATTAGGAAATACAGGTTTAGAACAATCAATTTATACCTTCGGTACAAAAGTGACTGCATTTGGCAAAACTAATATGAACTTGCCTTTATTAATCGCAAATATTGCGTTAGCCATAATCTGTTTCATTAACATTTTTAATTTTAGAAACCGTAGTTTTCAAAAACGTTTTACGATTGTTTCGATCTTATTAATTATTGGTTTTGCCTTTTGGTGTAGTGTTTATGCGAAACAATTACCTGGCGGCATAGAAGGTGCACATTTTGGAGCGGGAGCATATTTACCTGCCGTAGCCATTTTGTTTCTTGTTTTGGCCATTTTTGGTATTAATAAGGATGAACGTTTGATTCGCTCAGCTGAAAGGTTAAGATAATCCTAACCTCATCAGTAGCTACATTAAACATTCTGCTTGAAACCACTAAAATAATTTCCTGCATGCCGAATACAAGACCTATAACTTATATCCTGTCATTAGTTTTGTTTTGTGGAATGTTATCATGTAGCAAACGTGTTCATACTTTCGGAAAGACCATTGTATCCAAAAGCACTGATTCCGCTTATCTTAAGAAAAGAATAGCTGAAATAAAAGGGTTTAATGCCAGCTATTTTTCAAAGGGCACTTTTAAAGGTAATACCGACACATCAATTGTTTATCGCTTATTTAAACCTGAAGGCTCCAACATTAAGAAGAACCTTCCGCTAGTGGTTTATTTTCATGGCTCAAATGCCATTGGAAATGATAACAACAGTCAGCTGGGAATTTTGGCTAAATTATTCGCCATGAATGAAATACAGGCTAAGTACCCTGCTTTTATTTTAGCACCACAATTTCCTGCCAGATCATCAAATTATACGCTTGATCAAAATAGAAATGTCTTAACTTCAGTACCACAACCCTGTTTGCAAACCGCAATACAATTGATCGATAGTTTAAAAAACACGTTAAATATTGATCAAAAAAGAATCTATGTCATCGGGTTTTCAATGGGTGCTTCTTCTGTGATCAACGCTTTATCTTTAAAACCTGATTTATTTGCTGCAGGCATCAGCATTTCTGGCATACCACAATTTGATCGTATTAATGAACTGGCAAACATACCCATTTGGCTGATTCATGGAAATATGGATATGGAAAATCCTTTCGACAGTGATGCGCAATTTTTTAAAGAATTAAATGGCAACAAAACCAGATTTTGGGAGTTCGATAAGCTATCACATAATGATATATTTGCTCCAGCCATTTTAAATATGGAGCTCCCGATGTGGTTATTTAGTCATCACCGTTAATAGTTGAGTTAATTACCAATTATTAAATTCGCGAGAATAAACCTACAAGGTTTTTGAAACATTATAGGTTTGAAAAAATCAATCACTTGCCGTTTCGACTTTTACATCTTTCGTTTCTTCCTAATTTTCAAATATTTAGCTTAAAAAACTATTTACTTGATTATCTGTGAAATACGAAATATTAACCTTACCTTTGCGGCTCAATTAAAAATAAAAGACGAATGACAAACCCATTTCAATTATTGGGGATAAGTGATGACGTCGTTAATGCCGTAAAGGACCTTGGATTTGAAACTCCAACGCCTATTCAGGAGCAAAGTATTCCTGTACTGTTAGAAGGCACTAATGATTTTGTTGGTTTGGCCCAAACAGGAACAGGAAAAACAGCCGCATTTGGTTTGCCGCTGTTAGAACTAATCGATTTTAAAGTTAATAAACCACAGGCATTAATTTTATGCCCTACCCGTGAATTATGCTTGCAGATCGCTAACGACCTTAAAAACTTTTCTAAAAACGTTGCTAATGCCCACGTTGTTGCCGTTTACGGTGGCGCGAACATTATGCAACAACTACGCGAAATACGCCAAGGCGTTCAAATCGTAGTGGCCACGCCCGGCCGTATGTTGGATATTATTGGCCGTAAAGCCATTGATTTTTCTTCAGTTAAATATGTTGTGCTTGATGAAGCTGACGAAATGTTAAACATGGGTTTCCAAGATGACATTAACGACATTTTATCAACTACACCTGATGACAAAAAAACCTGGTTATTCTCGGCTACCATGCCGGCAGAAGTTCGCCGTATTGCTAAAAAATACATGAACGAGCCTGTTGAATTAACCATGGGCACCAAAAACACAGGTAACGTAAACATCGAACACGAATATTATATTGTTCGTGCCAGAGATAAATACGCAGCCTTAAAACGTATTGTAGATTTCAACCCTGAAATTTTTGCAGTAGTATTTTGTAAAACCAAACTGGATACACAAGACGTTGCAGAGCACTTAATTAAAGATGGCTACAATGCTGATGCTTTACACGGCGATTTATCGCAACAACAACGTGATAAAGTAATGCAACGTTTCCGTGAGCGTAACATGCAATTATTAATTGCTACAGATGTTGCTGCCCGTGGTATCGATGTAAATAATGTAACTCACGTAATTAACTATTCTTTACCTGATGAAATTGAAAGTTATACCCACCGTTCTGGCCGTACTGGTCGTGCTGGTAAAACTGGTATTTCAATCTGTATCATCAACTCTAAAGAAATTGGAAAAATCCGTCAGCTGGAACGCATTATTGGTAAACAATTTACTAAAGCTGAACTTCCTACAGGATTTGATGTTTGTGAAAAACAATTATTCTCTTTAGTACATAAAGTACATAACGTAGAGGTTAACGTAGAACAGATTGATCAGTACATTCCTCGTATCATGGATGAATTTGCTGAACTTTCTAAAGAAGAAGTGATCAAACGTTTTGCTTCATTAGAGTTTAATCGTTTCTTGGATTATTATGCTAAAGCACCAGATTTGAATGCTGCAGCTGGTGATGATCGTGGAGAAAGAGGTGAACGTGGCGGACGCGGACGTGGTAGCGAAGGCTATACCCGTTTATTCATTAACTTAGGTTCTGTAGATGAATTTACCCGTGGCGACATGTTATCATTTATCTGTAACAACGGAAAAATTGGTGGCAAAAGCGTTGGTAAAATTGATTTAAAAGGTGTTTTCTCTTTCTTTGAAGTAGAAGATGCTGTAGCTGATACCGTATTCGAAGGTTTTAAATCTGTTGAATTTAATGGTCGCCAGGTTCGTATTGAAAAAAGCGGAGATGGTGGTCGTGAAGGCGGTGGCGAAAGACGCGGTGGCGGTGAAAGACGTAGCGGTGGTTTCGGTGGCGAACGCAGAAGCGGCGGTGGCGGTGGTTACCGTGGTGGAAATGGCGGCGGTGAGCGCAGAAGTTCTGGCGGTAGTGGCAGACGCGAAGGCGGAAGTCGTGAAGGTGGAACAAGCGGTGGCGGTTTCAGAGATTTCTCTGGTCGTAGCCGTGATGAAAAAGGTGGAAACACTGGTGGTAGCGGACGCAGAGAAGGTGGAAATCGTGAAGGTGGAAGCGGCGAACGCAGAAAAAAATGGTAGATCACTAAACCAAATATTTTACAAGCCGTTCCGATTAAATCGGAACGGCTTTTTTATTGTGAGTTTTTGAAATGAATTCAGCAAGATGCATAGTAAAAAATCCTTCTTGATTTAGAATCTATTTAATTATCAGAATAGATGCTGAAATGAATTCAGCAGGACGCAGAATAAAAAAAATCAATTGACCTAGAAATTCAGGTTCAATCTGGTAAATACATATCTCCCTAAGAAACCAAATTGCGGTGCCTGATTGGGATACAAAATCCCTGATGTACCTTGGCTCCCTGGTAAAAGCTCTGCTGGGTAAACGTCGAAAATGTTGTTGGCGCCCACAGTTAATTTTAAAGTTTTGGTTAAGTTGTAACCTAAACCTAAATCCGTAATTACACGTCCGGGTAATTCTTGTCGGTTAGCAATCACGTTAGTAGGTTGCGATACTTTGCCAAAATAAACATTACGTAAAAACACGTTAAACTTATCCAGGGTATAATCAAAAGTTAAGTTACCTTTTAACCTGGGTACCACTTTAGTTAATAAAATTACACTTGCCTCATCCAGATATATACTTTCTTTACCTGCCAAAAGTGGAGATGTATTGATGCCACCTACCAATGAAGTTTTAGAAATTGTTCCCGCTAAATCAGTTCTTAAAGTTCCTTTACCTAAGCCAGTAGAATATGAAATTACAGCATCAATGCCTTTAGTTTCAGTATTTACGGCATTAGCAAAGAACCGGGCAGTACTGGCATTCGCCTGGCGTAAGAGGGTATAAATTTCTCTATCCTGAGCAGATGCATTAGCTGCATTACTTCCACTAAACTGGCCAGTGTAAATCACACGGTCATCAATTCTCACTAAATAACCATCAACCGTAATTTTAACTTTACCCAAATTAGAAGTAAAACCAGCACTGAAACTCTTAGAAGTTTCTTCTTTCAATTTCGGAATACCCAATAACTGTGCTACCCTGCTATCATTAGAGAAAGTACCTGATTCTACAAAATTACCGTCAATAAATACGGTTGATGTAGCATTGAAATAACGTTGTTGCAAAGAGGGTGCTCTAAAACCTGTACTTGCAGCACCACGCAAAACAAATTTGTCAGAAAACTTATAGCGGCCTGCCAACTTAAAGTTAAGTGTCGATCCGAAGTCTGAATAATTTTCAAACCGTAATGCTCCATCCAATAAAAGTTTATCTGTAAAATTAACCTCTACATCGCCGTATGCTGCAACTGATGACCGGCCTACATTAATGGCATTATCCGGACTAAAACCACCAAAGCCTTGCGCACCACCTACATAAGCGGCTCCGTTCGGTGCAAATCTGGTAGAAATATTACCTTTTAAATTAGGAATTAAAATAGGGTTTGCGGTTGTACCTACATTAATGGCATTACCATAATTTGCATAAGATGCCTCTTCACCCGCAATAATTTTATAATTTTCATAGCGGTGCTCTGCCCCAAAAGCCACGTTAATACCACTCAAGGTATTTTCAAAAAAACGGGAAAAATCCAGATTCGTGGTATTTTGAATAAAATCATAACCGCCATCATCAAAAGAAGTTGGTGATGAGGTAAGCATAGATGCATTTAAGGTATTGGCGGTGGTAAAGTTAATCTGGTTGCGCCCATAGGTATTACTAAAGTCAGTTTTCCATTCGCCTAATTTACCACGAATCCCTACAGATAATGACTGATCATTATTATCAGTAACAATTTGCGGCAAAAATCCATTTGGATAGATAGTTGCATTGGTTTGTGTTAACTGGCGAGGTGTTCTATAAAAAGCTGTTGATGTACCATTACGAAAGTTTAACCCTCCAAAAGCATAAATTTCAGCATGATCGGCCAACGGAATTACAGAATTTAAAAACAGTGCTCCCCCACGATTTTTGCTCTGACCAATATTCGGAACGAAATCACCTCTTGTAAGGCCTCTCCTGGCCAGTTCGGCATCAGTAATATCTACACCGGTTGGAGTTGGATATAAAGACGAATTATTATAATCTGTAAAAATTACGCCGCGATATGGTGTTGTTCTGGATGCATAATCACGATAATCAAAAGAACCCGATAAATTTAAAAAACCACCCTTATCATTCAACTTCACACCATAATTTACGTTGGCCTGCGCTGTTTCTCCATCTAATCCATCAGAATGTTTTCCGGCAAAGCCTCCGGCAGTAATGCTTGCAGAAAGTTTATTTACATCTTCTTTCAAAATAATATTAATCACCCCGGCAATCGCATCAGATCCATATTGAGCAGCAGCGCCGTCTCGCAACACTTCTATTCTGCTAATGGCAGCGGTTGGAATGGCGTTTAAATCTGTACCTACAGATCCTTTACCTAAACTTCCATTAATATTGATTAATGAGGTGGTGTGCCTTCTTTTACCATTAATTAACACCAATACCTGATCCGGACCCAAACCACGTAATGATGCCGGATCTATGTGATCTGTTCCATCGGTTAAACTCACAACATTAGAAGTAAACGAAGGCGCAACATAGTTTAAAATCTGTGCTAACGAAACCTGTGGTGAATTTTGTGCCACTTTTTGCACATCCACTAAATCTACCGGAACAGCGGTTTCCAGTTGAGAACGCGGCGCACTTCTTGAACCAATGACCACAATTCCATCAAGCTCATTCTTATTTTCAACCAATGTAAAGTTAAGCTGTTTCGTTTCGCCTGCAGCTACGGTAACCTGCTTTTGCTGTGTTTGATAACCGAGATAACTAGCTGATAAGGTAAATGTACCGCCGGCAGGTAATTGTATCTGATAAATTCCCTGGGCGTTGGTTCCTGCTTTTAAACCTTTTCCACTTACGGTTATGGTTGCTCCTATAATGGTTTGAAGAGAATCTCGCACGGTTCCGGTAATGATCTGCGCTTGTGAACTGAATGATAAACCGATAAAGATAATAATGAAGTAGAGTTTCTTATGCATACTTATAATTTTTAGTTGAGACAAAGGTATGAATTTACATACATAGTCTATTAATCTGATAGAGATTAACTTTTTAGTTACGAAATCAATAATCTCTCTTTGCTAGTGTAGAATGCAAGTATTAGTGTAATTGAGTTTAAATTATTTAACAATTGTAAAATAGTGGTTTGTCTTTATGAATATCCCTAAATTGCAGTACTTTCGCTTAATTATGCAGGCAAAATATATCTCCTATCAGGAAACCGGTTCATTTTCGAAACTGGTTTTGGATTATATCAATAACAAAGAAGCACTCAAAGCCTTTTATAGTTACCGCCCTGATATGGATGGTTTAGCCGAAGCCATTAAGAAGCGCAATTTTTTAGGTGATCGAAATATCCTGGTTGATGTTTTAAAATCGCAATATCAAAACTTAAAGACAAATCAATCGGTATCCAAAAATATTGAACTGCTGGCCAATGAAAATACTTTTACGGTAACCACTGGTCACCAGTTAAACTTGTTTACCGGCCCGCTTTATTTCATCTACAAAATTGTAACAGCCATCAACCTGGCCATCGAGCTAAAGATGGCACATCCTGAAAAAAACTTCGTTCCGGTTTATTGGATGGCGACAGAAGATCATGACTTTGAAGAAATTAACCATGTTAGCGTTGATGAAAAAAACATTAGCTGGATCCAGAATACCAATGGCGCTACAGGCAGATTGAGTACCAAAACTGTTGCTGCTGCTGTTACCGCTTACAAAGGATATCTTGGTATTTCGAAAAATGGCAAACACATTGCCAGATTAGTTGAAAAGGCTTATCTGGAACATGATAATCTGGCCGATGCTACACGTTATCTGGTAAACAAACTGTTTGAAAAATATGGGTTGGTCATTATTAATGCAGATGATGCTGCTCTGAAAAACCTATTTAAACCTATCATCACCGCTGATATTACAGCACAAAACAGCGCAAAAAATATTGACAGTAGTTCAAAAGCATTGGAAGATCTTGGCTATAAAACGCAGGTGAATGGTCGTGATATTAATTTTTTCTACCTAAAGGATGACTTACGTGAGCGTTTAATTTTTGAAAAAGGTACATATCTAGTTAAAAATACTAAAATCAGTTTTACTGAAGAAGCACTTAAAGCTGAAATTGATGCCCATCCGGAACGTTTTAGTCCGAATGTGGTGATGCGCCCGATGTATGAAGAAGTTATCCTGCCGAACATAGCCTACATTGGCGGGGGTGCTGAAGTGGCTTACTGGATGCAGTTAAAGGCTAATTTTGATTATTATAAAGTTGATTTCCCGGTACTATTACTGCGTAACTCAGCCTTATTAATTGATAAAAGAAGTGCAGAAAACTTATATAAATTAGGTTTTTCACTGGAAGATATCTTTCTGCCAGTTGAAGAATTAAAAAATGAGTGGGTTAAGAAAAATACCACCGCTCAATTAAGTTTAGCAGATGAAACCCGGGCCATTAACAGCATTTTTGATCAGATCAAACTGAATGCTTATAAAATTGATAAAACACTCTCCGTTTCTGCAGATACAGCAAAGCAGAAAAGCAACCATTTACTGGCCAACCTGGAAAAGAAATTATTCAGGGCTGAAAAGCGCAAGCATGAAATGGCTTTAATTCAAATTGAAAACGTTAAGAAAAGACTTTTTCCAAATGGAACCATGCAGGAAAGAACTTTAAACATTGCGTCCATGTATGTAAACTATGGCGAAGATTTTCTTTCAACCTGCATTGAGAATTTTGAACCATTGGGCGGAGATTTTACTTTGCTATTGCCTTAAAAAATTAAAGCGTAAAGCTAAAAGACGAAAGCCAAAGTACTCAATAAAACTATCTTGATACTTGCTACTTGATACTTAATACTTGCTACTTGCTACATAATACTTGCTACTAAAAATGAACTTCATCACCTTTACCGAAACCAAACTCCGAACTTTTACCTATAGCGTTTTTAAAAGAATGGGCTGTTCTGATGAACATGCTACTTTAGCTACAGATGTATTAATCCGTTCAGATTTACGTGGAATAGATTCGCATGGCGTGGCCAGATTAAGTGGCTATGTACGTTTATGGGAGAAAAATAGAATCAATGCTACACCTGATATCAAAATTGTTCATGAAACACCAACAACGGCTACCATTGATGGCGATGCAGGTTTAGGTTTGGTGGTGGCACCCTTTGCTATGCAAGTAGCGATAGAAAAGGCTGAAAAATATGGTAGTGGTTGGGTATCTGTAAAAAACTCCAATCACTTTGGTATTGCAGGTTATCATGCTTTAATGGCGGTTGAAAAAGATATGATCGGCATCAGCATGACAAATGCAAGTCCCTTGGTGGCGCCCACTTATTCAAACGAAAGGTTATTGGGCACTAACCCCATGTGTTATGCTTTCCCGGCAGGCCAATATCCTCCCGTTATTGTAGATATGGCCACCGCAGCAGCAGCGAATGGGAAACTCGAAATTGCCCAAAGAGCAAACAAAACTATTCCTGATGGCTGGGTGCAAGATAAAAACGGAGAAAATTCTACCAATCCAAATGAATTAAAAAGTGGTGGTTCGCTTTTACCTCTGGGTAGTGATAAAGATCATGGAAGCCATAAAGGTTACGGACTGAGTGCTACTGTTGATATTTTATCTGCTGTGCTTTCGGGTGCTAATTACGGTCCATGGGTACCCCCTTTTGTAGCTTTCTTAGAACCATCGGCAAATCCGGTTGGTGAGGGCCTCGGACATTTTCTAGGGGCAATGCGGGTAGATGGCTTTCGTCCGGCTGCTGATTTTAAAAATCATTTGGATAACTGGATCGAACGCTTCAAGAGTGCTGAAACCATTGATCCTGATAAAAAAGTAATTATTCCAGGTGAACCTGAGCATGAATTCGAATTAGAAAGAAAAGTTAGTGGTATTCCTTTAATTGACGTAGTGGTTAAAGATTTAAACGAGCTGGCAATTAAATTAGGAATTGAAGGGTTAGATTAATCCTCATTGAACTGCAAAGGACGCAAAGATAAAATGCAAAGAACACTAAATTGGGCGCATACTTAGGATAATCTACTTTGCGAAATCTATAAAGGATTGCTTCAGCAGAAGAAAATCTGCTGAAGCAATATCGATTCTCCTCTAGCTTAGCATACGTATTCATCATTAAGGCTTTACAGCAATATTCTCCTTCAAATAAAGCGCTTTGCTGGATGAACCAATCATGATCCGGTATTCGCCTGAAGCCACACGCCAAACATTTTCAGTGTTTAAAGTTTGAAGCACTTCTTGATCTACCTTAAAAGAAACTACTTTGCTTTCACCCACTTTTAAGTGCACTCTTTCAAAAGCCCTCAATGCCAAAACAGGCTGAGCTAAATCACTTAGCAATGGTCGCATATATAATTGCACCACTTCATCTCCATCATAATTACCAGTGTTTTTTAGTTCGAAACTTACCCGGGCAGTTTCATTTTTCGAAATATTTTTGCGATCAATTTTAAGGTTACTGTAACTGAATTGTGTATAACTTAGGCCGTATCCAAAGGGAAATATAGGCTCACCACTTAAATTATTGTAATCATCGCCACGGCCGGTAGGTTTATGGTTATACACCAAAGGCAGTTGTGCTTCATGAACCGGATACGTAATGGGTAGTTTTCCTGATGGATTGGACTTTCCGAAAAGTGTTTCGGCAACAGCAGTTCCACCAGCTTCTCCTGGATACCAGACATTCAGAATGGCAGATACATTGTGGTACCAGTTTTGCATATTAATGGCGCTGCCACCCGTTAGAACCACCACCATTGGCTTACCTATTTGAGCCAGTTCATGAATCAATTCTTCCTGGTTGCCGGGCAGATTAAGCATGGCCCGATCCAAAAATTCACCTTCTTTTATTCCTGCCACGATCACGATTACATCACTTGATTTAGCTGCTTTTACAGCTTTTTCAAGCTCATCAGATTTTTGAATACCATAATCCCAAACCAATTTCACCTTTCCATTCCCCTTGGCTTCAAAAAATTCGACTTTAATATCATAGGCCCTATTTTTCTCAAAGTGAAATGGAACCGTTTGCAGATGATATGATCGCTTATCCCATTGATCAATAACCAGCTTACCATCTAAAAACAATTTGAAACCGTCATTTCCTTCCAGGCCAATGTTAAGATCAGCATTTGTTGGTGAGGTAATTTTACCTTCCCAACGCACGGAATAATCATCTAATGGAAGTGCTGCATCCGGAGGGTATAAAGTCCAGCTGAAATCAATCACCTGATCTCTTTTAATTTTAGCAGGAGTTCCTGTAAGATTAATCCCCTTGAAATAAGAACCCGCCAGCTCCTTACCATCCATTGAAGAAAGGAACATGCTATCAACTACAACATGATCATTTAATGCTCTGCTACTCCCTTTCAGGTAACTGATTTGATCATTTGCACCTGCTATATCTTTTATACCTTGAAGAATGCTTACTTTCTTATTTCCAGAACCACTGTAACCACCTAGCCTGGCTTCAGTCGCATCTTCACCAAGCACCAGAATTTTCTTCCCATGAGTTAAAGGCAAAACCTGATGATCATTTTTTAACAATACAAATGATTTTAAAGCAGCCTCTTTAGCCAGTTGGCGGTGCGTATCATCTAATAATGACTGTTCAGCCTTCTTTTCATCTACATATGGATGTTCAAATAAACCCAATTCAAATTTCGCCTTTAATACCCGTGCAAGAGCATCATCAATTCTGGATTGGGGGATACTTCCGTTCAGAAATGCTGGCAAAAACAATTTATAGTGCTGATAATCCACCTGGAAGATCACATCCAACCCTGCATTGATGGCCTGGGCAGTGGCATCATGATAATTTTTTGCGGTGAAATGCAATACATTGGCACCACCTACAGCTCCGGCATCAGAAATCACAAAGCCTTTAAAGCCCCATTGGTTTTTCAGCTTTTGTGTCAATAACCATGGATTTGCAGTTGCTGGTACCCCATAAACACTGTTATAGGAAGTCATTAAGGAACGTATGCCTATATTCTTTACTGCATCTTTAAATGGCGGAAAATGGATTTCTTCAAGATAGTGTTTATCCCATTCTATTGGATAACTGTCCCTGCCGCCATCACCCACATTGGCAATAAAATGTTTGGGTGTAACAATGATATTGTTTGCCTCAATGGCATGCATAAATGCGTGCCCCATTACTGTAGTGAGATACGGATCTTCACCATAAGTTTCTTCCACCCTGCCCCATCTCACATCTGTAGCGATATTTATTACTGGCGCCAGCAAATCACGTAAGCCCCTAACCCTTGCTTCTACTGCAATGGCATTCCCTATACGTGCCATCAATGTAGTATCGAAAGTTGCAGCTAAACCAATGGATTGCGGAAAAGCTGTTGCACCTTGCCTAACCAAGCCATGTAAAGCTTCATCAAATGGGATAATCGGAATCCCCAAACGGGTTTCTTCTATGAAATATTTTTGAGTTTTGTTTATTTTACGGGCCAAAGAAAGGGCATCTTCAGTGGTATTATAGGTCAACATTTGCTGTGCATTTCCAGTACCCTGAGCAGCTGCGCTTACTTGCAAACCAAAAATACCGTGCTTAAATAATTCCTTGTTTTCTGCAGTTACATCTCCCGGAATCATAAACAATTGCCAAAATTTCTCTTCGGGGGTCATTCTGGCCATCAGATCTTTTACCCGATCGTCAATTTTAGCACGGGGATTTTTATAAATCATCTGCTTTGCACTTTTTAAAGCAGGTTTATGTTGTGCAAATGTGGTTTGGATGGTAAATGCCTGAACGCTTATCACCGCGCCACAAATGATTGTTTTTAATCTCATGGGATGATAATTGTTTACTGCGGAATAAATTCAAAAGCCAGTGCTGCACTTTTTTCAAGCTTCGGTAATGATAAAATGATTTCGCCACCTACATTTTGCCATTTCACTTTTTTACCTGTCGATAAAAGAAGAATATCAGAACCTTTTTTGGGTGTATTATTATGCCATTTTATTACACTTGGATCAGCCTCATCTGCTTTAACACAATAAATGGCAAAACGCTTTTTCGCATCCTTGCTTTGAGTAAACCAGGTTTGTCCGTCATGATAGTTTTTGGTGATTCGGGTATTGTAAATGGCCTGACCATTTTTGGAAGTCCATTTCCCGATTTCACTTAATTTTTGAGTGACTTCATTTGGTAATGTTCCATCGGGTTTCGGACCTATCCCCAGAAGCAGACTACCTCCTTTAGCTACAATTTCCACCAATTTATGTACCACTTCGGCAGCTGGTTTATATTGATCGCCCGGTACAAAACCCCAGGCACCACCCAAGGTCATACAACTTTCCCAAGGATGATCCAATTGTGTATCCGGAATTTTTTGTTCAGGTGTCTGATAGTTTTCATAAGGTCCATGAACCGTTCGGTCTACCATTAGCAAGCCTGGCTGTGCTTTTCTCGCCATAGTGGCTATTTTCGGCATATCAATATCCTGGCTCCATTTAGGAATTGGTGCACCCCAGGAAAGCACTTCCTCATTTACCGTTTCCAGCGGGCGAACCCAGCCACCATCCAGCCAAAGAATATCAATACCTCCATAGTTATTCATTAATTCACCGATCTGGTTATAAGTGAATTTTTTGAACATATTCCAGCGCCATGGGTATTTCTTGATATCGTAATTATTATTTCGATCTGACGTAGCATATTTTTGCCACCAGTAATATTGCGAGTGCCAGTCTGGTTTAGAAAAGTAGGCACCGATCATAAAGCCATCTTTTCTAAAGGCATCAAAAACATATTTCGCTACATCGGCTTTGGGGTTATTGGCAAAAGGACCTTTGGCAATACTAAAGTCACTTTGTTTGGTATCAAACATGGCGAAACCATCATGGTGCTTGGTGGTAAAAACCAGGTATTTCATCCCTGCCGCCTTGCCAGCCGCCGACCATTGTTCTGGATTAAATTTGGTAGGATTAAATTGCTTGCTGTAATCCCAGTAAGCCTTTTTGTAATCTTCATAAGAAATGGTGGTGTCTCTTTCAATCCAGTCTTCAGAGCAAATGGACCAGGATTCGATAATTCCCGGAATGGCGTACAAACCCCAGTGTATAATCATACCGAACTTTTTATCTTGCCAGTGATCCAGCTTTTCTTTTACCAATGGATCTTTAGGCCATTCATAAGTGGTAGATTCTTTTACAATATCATTGCGTTGGGCATAAAGAAGATTGGCACAAAACCCGAAAGCAAGAACTAAAAGTAATTTTTTATTCATGTGTAAATATAAAAATCCCAGCCATTTTAGTGACTGGGATTAGTGAATCATTTAACTAAGGCATCCAGAATATTTTGGTTTTCCGGGTATCTTTTGAAGCTACTGCCTGATAATTTTCACTATTAAGTGTTTTTTCCTTCGCAGGATAAATTAATCTTGTTGGAGGTGTATCAAATCCGGATAACTTTCCTGTTGTTGGAAATGTTAATACAGGGAAACCCGTCCGTCTATATTCAGACCATGCTTCCGTTGATTGTAATACACCATAGTGTAACCATTTTTGGGTGTAAATCTGAGTAAGTTTTGCAGCTGACGAACCTGTATAAGTAGCCGTTGATGAATTAACCCAGGTATCTATAACTGAAGTTGCAGGAGCAGCTACATTTTTGAAGCCACCACCTTGGTTTAAATTGTTTAAGTAATGATAGAAAGTTACCGATTGCCTTAATGCATTATCATACGCCGTTTTTGCATCTGTAGAACTTCCCCACCTTTCAAAAGCTTCAGCTTTGATAAAATTCACCTCAGACGCAGTAATGATGATTCCAGGTAATTTTTGGTTATACAAAAACGTTGCAGAATCCAATACAGAGTAATCCGCAAAGCTAGCTTCTTGTTGTGCAGCAGTAAAGGTGATAGGCATAGCTTTATATTCAGCATTTTGCACAAATGATGTTCCAGAACCACGTCCGAATTTATCGTAGATAACAGGGATGCGAGGATCATTGGCAGGTAACATCACGGTATTTAAAGCGTAATCTGTAGCATACCAGCTTCCCTCAAAAAATGCATCATGTAAATCACTCGTGCTATTGGTTAAAGGTTGTAACAAAATATCAGAAGTGCCTGGATTATAAGTTCCGATATTACCACCATCTACTAAAGGATAATTGCTTTGATTAGCTAACATGGCTAAAATTGCAGTTTTTGCAGTAGTTTCATCTGTTCTGGATATGCGCATTAATAACCTTAAGCGTAGAGAATTAGCATAACGGGCCCACATATTCATATTTCCTTTCAATAAAATATCAGATTTTGAAAATGCAGCAGTAGTAGTATTAGTATTAAAATAGGTTCCTAATGCATCTAAATCAGCAATAAAGGATGTATACAATGCTTTTTGTTCATCATATTTAGGATTGCCAATTACATCGGTTGATGTTAAGCTACCCGCAGTGGAATAAGGAATATCACCCCATAGATCAACCATTTTTGCTGCTTGTTCAATCAATACGACCTTAGCTGCTTGAAAAATAACTTTTTGATTGGCCTGATCGGTAGCAGACAGACTGTTGAACTTTCTTTCCATTGCCCTAAAAAGTGCTAAGGGACCACTACCATTACCGCCAGTGCTATAGAAATCATCCCAATATTGTTGAGAGTAACCCTCATTTTGCTGGTATATTGTATTTCCATTACCAATATAGCTAGTTTGTGCATATACTCCTGGCATTTGTGTTAAAAAGGTGCGTACATTCCAGTATTTTGCAGCAACTCTATCATTATTTAACATACCTGTAAACAAGCCTGCTACATTGGCATCAAGAACTTTCTCTTGATTATTAAATTTTTCATCAAGCTCCTTTTTGCAACCAACTACTGTGGTTATTGCAATTAAAAGACAGCTTGCTTTTATGATTAACTTTTTCATAATTCTTTTATTAGCTGATTAAAAGTTTGCATTTAATGAGAAACCAAAGTTTCTTGATGCAGCGGTAGAACCTACATCTACACCCTGCGACCACCATTTGTTACCTAGTGGTGCCTCAGGATCCAAATCTTTTAGTGTACGGTGGATGTAGAATAAATTACGGCCGATTAAAGCGAATCTCATATTACTAATTCCAATTTTTTTTGTTAAAGTTGATGGTATTTTGTAACCCAAAGTAATTTCTCTCATCTTGATGAAGTTATTTTTGAAGATTTCTGCTTCAGTTAATGAACCTTCACCCCAATTGTAAGTGGTAATATAATAATCAGCTGCAGAAAGAATCTTTGTATTAGGCTGCCCGGTAGTTTCGTTTACGCCTTGAAGTAAAACACCATCATTGTAGGTTTTGCCATTGGCAGTGTATGTTAAGCCGCCACTTGCCGCATCTCTAAATTCCATCGAATTTTCTAACATCCCTGCTCCACGCATGAATTTTAAGTTTGGTGCAATCATTTTGCCACCGAAACGGTAATCAATAGTGAAATCTAAGGAGAAGTTACCATAACTGAATGTGTTTGAAAAACCACCTACAGCTTTTGGCATAATATTTCCAACTTTGACGTAAACAGAATTATCCATTACGTAAAAGCCATCATCATTAATCACATAGTTACCATTTGCATCAGTCTTACGTGGGCGAATATAAATGTTTCCAAGATCTTCACCTGCTCTTGCTACAATTTTAGCTGTTGCCTGATCTGAATTATAGAAATTAATTTCTGAGTTAGCATCTATTAAAGAATTCACTCTGGATTTGTTCGTAGAGAAATTTAAGCGCGTATCCCATCTAAATTTACCAGTTAAAGGTGTTGCATTTAAAGCAATTTCCCAACCTTTATTTCCAATCTCTCCAACGTTCACAATTTGACTTTGCGCACCATTTGTAGATGACACATCTAGTGGTAAAATCTGGTTTTTGATTTTATTATCATAATAACTTACATCTAATCCTAATCTTCCTTTTAGAAAACGAGTTTCTAAACCGAATTCAGCTTCATGTTTCTTTTCGGGCATCAATCCTTTATTACCATATGCACGGGCAGAAACTATTGATGGAACAGAACCATTGATGGTTTGTAAAGAGTTTTGAGTATATGCAATATTGGCTTCATACATTGGAGGCGCATTACCTACCACACCATATGACGCTCTTAATTTACCATAATCCCAAAAAGAGGGTAACTTCACAACATCACTAAATACAAAACCACTATTTACGGAATAGTAAGAATATTGATTATTACCTGGAGGCAAAGTAGAAACATACTCTCTCCTGCCGGTTGCTTCTACAAAAAGGAAATCTTTATAGCTAAAATTTGCTATCCCTAAATAAGCATATTTTAATTGCTCTTTTCTTGTTTCTATAGTCTCTGCAACATTAAATGAATTTGATAAAGCGAAGAAATTTTCTGTTACCAATCCATCTCTTGTATTTGATTTTAAATCTTTATAGCTTTCTTTTCTACCTTGGTAACCACCGCTTAATGAAAGTCCGAAGTCCTCGCCAATTTTATTGGAGTAAGTTACTAATGCATCGCCATACAATATAGCATACTGACCTTGGTTTGTGGTATAAGCACCGGTACTGGTGTTGCCATTTAGCGCACTAGGAATTTCTGTGAACTGTCTGTTTTCCGCTTTTAAGCTGGTATAATCATTACCAATACGCCCCCTAAATTTTAAATTTTTGGCAAAATCATAATTTAAGGTAAAACTTGATAATAACCTGTTTTCATTTTCAGTATACTGATTTTTTAACTGTTGCCAGTAGAAATCCAATAAGTTTGTAGCTCTGATATTATAAACAAATGGTTCCGGACGTGCTACTTGATCAAAAGTAGAATATTTGTAGCCATTACTGGTTTGATATTTTTGTTTCATTAAATCCATATCCTCTGCTCGGCTAAAGAAACCACCGAATGAGCCCAAAACCTGCCCTAATTGATAAGGTCTGTTAATGGTCTTGGTATTTACATAACTCACAATTACATCAGCAGATAATTTTGGTGCTAATTTGATTGTTGAATTTAAGTTAAATGAATTTTTTGACCCTGTATTGCCTGGTTGCGTTCCTTTATAATCTAATCGTGATGCAGAAAAACGATAATTCAATGCATCAGTCTGGTTAGAAATGGCAACATTTGCATTAGATGTATATCCATCCTGATAAACATCTCTGTAATTATTTGGCTGAGGTGAATAAGAACGGATTGAACCATCCCACCATCTTACCTGCTGGCCTTCCATTTTTGGACCAAAATTAGCATAAGCCCTGAAATATGGCCTGTAACCACTTGGAGAAGTTGCATCCGCAATCCAACCTTCTTCTGTAGCACCATTAGCAACGTTTGTTTCTCTGTCATAACCTGGACCATAGGTATTTTGGAAATTAGGTAAAAAAGCAACCTGGTCTACCGATCCCTGGTAATTGAAATCAATTCCTAGTCCGCGGTTTTTAGATCCTTTTTTAGTCGTAATAACCACCACACCACTAGCCGCATCAGAACCATATAATGCTGATGCACTTGCGCCCTTTAAAACAGTTAAACTTTCAATATCTGCCGGATTGATATCTAAAATACCGTTACCCCGTACACGTTGATCATCCCAATAGTTGTTATTGTTTGCACCTGTAGCACCATTCTGTCCATCATTTCTAATCATTACACCATCCACTACATATAAAGGTTGCTGGTTATAATTAATGGAGTTGATACCACGAATCTGAACATTTACCGCACTGCTGGCACCACCAGGTGCAGTGGTAATTTTAACACCTGCGGCTTTACCATATAATGCTGATGCAAAATTGGTGTTACCGGCTTCTGTTAATTGTTTGGCAGTTACTGTACTTACGGCATATCCGAGAGATTTTTCTTGTCTCTTGATACCCAGCGCAGTCGTTACCACATTCACTTCATCCAATTGATTGGAACTTTCCTTAAGTGTTACGCTCAATGTGGTTTGACTGCCATAAACAATTTCTTGTTTAGCATATCCAATAGCAGTGAAAACCAGTGTTTCTTTAGCATTTACTGCAATAGAGAACTTTCCGTTCCCATCTGTCTGGGTAACTTTGGATGTGCCTTTGATGGAAATACTGACCCCAGGAAGAGGACCAGATGCATCTTTCACCGTTCCGGTGATGTTTGTTTGTGCGTAAGATGTTATTGTTAACAGGGATAACAACAATATACTTAGGCACATTAAGTACATTTTTTTCATAATTCTTTGTTGTTTAGGTTGTAGTTGATTTGATAAGTTATTTATTTACTCTATTTTTCTATTACTTCATGTGGCTAGTTTTATTTTATTCGAATTGACTATTTTCTACCATTAAACTTGCCGCAGCTAAAAGCTCAGCCTCATCAGTCAGGGTAGATAATTTTATGGTTGTAAGTTCTGCAATACGTGGCATGCAAAACTGATTAATGGCCTGCTGGATAGATGGCAGAAACATTTTGCCTACTTTCGCTCCTCTTCCGCTCAACACAATACACTCTGGGTTTAAAATATGCATTAAGGTGGATAAACCTTTTCCAATTTGAAATGCCGCTTTGGAAAGAATAGATATAGCCAATGGATCCTGAGCTTCAACAGCATCCAAAAAATGATCTCTGGCATGCTTGGTTTTATCCTTAAATAAAACTTTCATGCTCGATTCTGCGCCTTCTTCCAATGCCCGTTCAGCCTTTTCAGCCATAATGAGCAATGAAGTGTCTACCTCTAAACAACCTCTCTTACCGCAAGCACATAAATTATTGCTATCAGATAAAGGGATGTGACTGAATTCTCCTGCATAACCACGACTGCCGCGGTAAAGTTGTCCGTTCACAATCATGCCCAATCCTGTACCCCAGCCGATATTTACGACCATCACATCTTTTAAGTCTATCGCCTCACCGAAGTTAAGTTCTGCAAGGGCTATTAAACTGGAATCATTGTCTAATGAGATGGGTAAATTTATTTTATCAGAAAGATAATCTCTTAATGTTTCGCCACTTTGTATAAACAGAAATGATGAATTAATACCCTTTTCAGTATTAACAAAACCAGGCATGCCAATCCCGACACCTATAATATCATTGCGGTCAATTTTAGACTTTTTAATGCTTTCATTAATAAAATCAGCCAGTATATCTACATCTGTAAAAGAATCAGACATATTCAGATCGAGATGTTCTATGGGTAAAACAACCTGCCTGGATAAGTCGTAAATGGTTAGCCTGGTAATGAGCTGATCCATTGCAACTGCAACAATATATTTACGGTGATTAGGATTTAATAGGTAGATTGATGCTCGTCTGCCTCCTGTTGAAGGCGCAAGCCCCTGCTCAAGAATATAGCCTTCTGTAATTAAACCATTTACAATAGCAGTAACCAAAGGCAAACTTTTTTTAGTGAGTTTACTTAAGTCTGTTAAGGATAAAGCCCCTTTATAATAAAGATGTTTGATAATATCAGCACGAAGTCGCTGACCTTTCTCAATAATTACCGACATTTTTATTTGGTTTATCAACAAACTTAATAAATATTTTTAAAACATTAACCGACTTATTAATTTTTTTCAAAAGTATTTTTCCAAACAAAAAAAGGCCTGATGGAATTCAGGCCTTTTTTTGTTTGGTTTGACTTCGAGTTAATTTATTCCTTTAAGTAATCTGCTCCATCTAATTTTATGGAAGAATGAAGCATCACGATCGAAACTCATCCAGATAAACAATGCCTTTCCAACCACATGATCTTCCGGAACAAAGCCCCAATACCTTGAATCTGTAGAATTATGGCGATTATCTCCCATCATCCAGTAGTAGTTCATTTTAAAAGTATAAGTAGTAGCCGGCTGATCGTTGATGTACCATTTACCTTCTTTTTGTTCAACTTTATTTCCCTCGTAAGTTCTGATGGCCCTATAATAAAGTGGCATGGTATTACTATCAATTTTTACCGTCCAGCCTTTTGCAGGGATTTTGACTGGTCCAAAATTATCTACATTCCATTTTCTATTGGGGTCCAATGGAAAAAGATTGCCATCGTTAGTAGAGGGTGGTGATACAGATAATTCAACAGATTTTACAAAATCAAATTGTTTTAATTTCTGAATCATTTCTGATGTTGCATTAGCGATGTACGTTTCTCCATCAAGCTGTTGCATTTCATTCACCTTAAATCCTAAATTGCTAAATACTTCAAGATTAACATTAGCGGTGGTTAAATGAATTTTATAAGGCATTTGACCTGTGTTTTTTAAGGGCTCAGATTTACCATTGATGCTGACTATTCCATTTTGCATACGAACAACATCTCCGGGGATGCCAATACACCTTTTAATGATATTCTCTCTTTTATCTACCGGCCTGCTGGTAACGGTATATTGGCTGTTTACAGTTTTCCAATCAGACTGACGGATCAAATTATAATAACTGGGTTCCTGATTTTCAAGAGCAACCGTATCGCCTACAGGTAAGTTAAAAACCACCACATCATTCCGCTTGATTTCAGATAAACCCGGTAAACGATAATATTTCCATTGAATGCCATCCCAATATGCCTTGGTACCAGTTAAGGGCATGGTATGATGCGCAAAAGGAAATGCCACGGGTGTCATTGGGATTCGGGCACCATAATTCACCTTACTTACAAAAAGGTAGTCGCCAATCAAAAGCGATCTTTCCATCGATCCTGAAGGAATGGTATAAGCTTCAATAAAGAAAACACGAATAATGGTTGCTGCCACTACTGCAAAAACAATCGCATCTACCCATTCCCTGGTTTTGCTCTTCTTCTTTTTATGATCATTTTTCTTCTTCCAGATTTTCCAGTTCATCTTAATGATTGATATTGTGGGTTTTAGATGAAGAGAAAGGTTTTTTGTTACAGGAGGTATAGTGATGTAGCTATTTCCCCCTGCGTTGGCTTGCCTCGGCTACCGATGAAAAATCGGTGCAGGTCAGCCGCCGAATGGCTTTTACTTTTGGCTTGGACCAAAAGTAACAAAAGTCCAGGGCTTTGATCTGATGTCGGATAGCAGGGTAGTAATAACCTGATTTATCTTTTAATTCGACCATATTGTCATTCAGAGCGTAGCGAAGAATCCCTGCGATTTTTAACCACCAACTTCATTATTACCGAACCAAATCTAACACAAGTCACGTATAATACGTATTCCACGCCCTTTCCCTTCCGGAGAAAGGTGCCATTAGGCGAATAGTGTGGCCTTTTACCATTAGAACCAATAAAAAAAGCGCTTTGATTTACATCAAAACGCTTCTAAAATTTTATTCTATTTATTAGTGAATCCCGCTGAATAATCTGCTCCAGCGTATTTTATGCAGGAATGAACCTTCACCATCAAAGCTCATCCAGATAAATAAAGCCTTTCCTACTACGTGATCTTCTGGCACAAACCCCCAATAACGTGAATCTGCAGAATTATGGCGATTATCACCCATCATCCAGTAATAATTCATTTTAAAGGTATAAGTAGTGGCTACTTTATCATTAATGTACCAAACCCCACCTTTCTGTTCTACCTTATTGCCTTCATATGTTCTAATGGCACGGTAATAAAGTGGCATGGTATTGCTGTCAATCTTAACCGTCCATCCCTTTGCCGGTATTTTAATCGGACCAAAATTATCTCTGTTCCATTGTCTGTTTGGATCATGAGGAAATATACCGCCAGCTTCTTCACCAACAGGATCAGGATTCATCACAACTGATTTTACAAAATCTAAAGTTTTAAGTTTCTCTACAATCTCTGGTGATGCATTGACTACATAGGTATTTGCGGCTATCGCCGGACTACTTCCCAAATCAAGTTTGTACTCATCTAAGGCTGAGTAGTTAAAATCCATGGTTTTAAACTCAATACGGTATGGCATCATCCCTGTACTTTTGATAGGCTCAGGCTTACCATTTACACTCACTACACCGGCAGACATAGACACCACATCGCCTGCTATACCAATACATCTCTTAATGTAATTCTCACGCTTATCAACAGGTCTGTCTATAATGGTATAGGTATTTCTAACCTGCTCACGTCCACTCATCCTAACCAGATCATAATAACTGGCATCTTGTTTCTCCACAGCGACGGTATCGCCTTCTGGAAAGTTAAAAACCACTACATCATTTCTTTTAATATCTGATAAACCTGGCAAACGACGGTATTTCCATTGAACGCCATCCCAATAGGCCTTGGTAGATGTGGTTAGTGGCATGGTATGATGTGCAAATGGAAAAGCCACTGGCGTCATCGGGATACGAGCACCATAATTTACCTTACTTACAAAAAGAAAATCGCCGATTAATAAAGAGCGCTCCATTGATCCGGATGGAATGGTATAAGCCTCGATAAAGAAAACACGAATAATGGTGGCAGCCACTACTGCAAAAACAATGGCATCTACCCACTCGCGGGTTTTGGTTTTTTTCTTCTTTGTGGCATCATTTTTTTTCTGCCAGAATTTGTAGTTCATATTTTTATCTGTTGGTTAACGGTAAATCCGGTAACTATTATCTGCATTATTTATAATTATACTGTTTTTTATTGATCTGTTTATCACCTCGTCGGTTAATACTCAGATTGAAGATTACTCAGATCAATAACAATTCAGTATTTAAACATTTAGCTCTATTCAAATATATCGGTAATACTGAAAAATCCTTTCTTATCTTTTAACCATTCTGCAGCAACCACCGCACCCAAAGCAAAACCCGCTCTGCTATGTGCGGTATGTTTAATTTCAATCTCATCCACCTCACTGCTATAAATCACCGTATGTGTTCCTGGTATATTTTCAATCCGGTGAGATTCGATCAGTAATTGGTCTGCCTTTGGAAACAATTCAACATCAGTTCCTACCACTTCATTTAACCATTCCGATTTACGTTCTAAATGATCAACAATTCCTTCAGCGATGGTGATGGCTGTACCACTTGGCGCATCTAATTTTTGGGTATGGTGAATCTCTTCTACCTGCACTTCATAAGCCGGATAATTGTTCATCAGCTTTGCTAAGGCCTGATTAAGCTTAAAGAATAAATTTACACCTATACTAAAGTTAGAACCATACAACAGGGTATTGTTACTGCTATCGCAATCATTTTTTACATCCTGCAATTTTCCGTACCAACCAGTTGTACCCACCACTACCGGAACATTGGCATCAAAACATGCATCTATGTTACCTAACACCGAATCAGGCGTACTGAAATCGATGGCTACATCGGCACTTTTTAAATTTTGCCTCGTTAAATCTTCAAGATTATCAACTGATATTTTTAACACGATTTCATGACCACGTTCCTGCGCAAATTTTTCAATAATCTGCCCCATTTTGCCATAACCTAAAAGCGCTATTTTCATCTGTATTATTTTATTGTTAAAAGTGATGAAGCGATCATGATCTTAATTATTTTGTGGTATAATTCTGAAAGATCCTGATGGTTTCATATTCATTAAAATGTTAATGATAGTTTTAATGCTGGTGTCGCATTTAAACCATACATGGTATTTGTATTGATCACTGTTGGATGAACCTGAAAAGTCAGGTTATCATCAATATTAAAAAAGTGTAACCGGGCTGCTACGTAAGCATCCACTATATTGGCGGCATACAGTAAACCATAAGAGAAAATCACAATCTGGGAATTTCTTTTATAAAGACTTTTTCCATCTAATACACCTTGGTCGGAGTATTGGGTTAAGTCTAGCTTTTTGTTAGGATTAAGTTCACGGTATTGAGCCTCATCCAAAAAACGGTTGTAATTTTTTCTGCTTTCGATATATGATAAAGTAAGCGCAGTGAAACCACCATAAATGGCTACTATTTTACCCGAAGTATAGATTTTCTGAAGCGTCTGGCTTTTTCCTGCTCTGGTTCCATACCCATCATTAAGCAATTGCATATTGTATAACTGCCCCCATCCCGGAATAATCATCGATCTGAAAACAGCCTTGCGACCAGCAACCTTACCTGGATTAACATACTTTGCTTTTGCAGAATCCCGTCGGGACATCACTTTTGGCGAATCTACTTTTACAGGTTTACCTTTACGGCTTTTTAGCGTATCTGTTTGCTTTAACAAGCTATCTCTTACCTGGGCAGAAGCCAGGCTTATAAGAAAAAATGTAAAGAAAGAAACCAGAATTAAAAGCTTGTGAATGCGCATTACCAGTCTAATAATTCTAATATTCGATTTAAATCATCATCACTCATGAAAGGAATTTCAATTGCTCCTTTACCATTCTGACTTACTTTCAATTTTACCCGGGTGGCAAATTTAGAGGCTAAATCATCCTGCAATTTCTGATACTGCAAGGAAGCCCCTTTTGCTTTGGGTTTCTCTTCTACTTTTAAAGGCGCATGATGCAGGTTTCTAACCAATTCTTCTACCTTACGAACGGATAAACCTTTTTCTAAAATTTTCTGATGGATAAATAACTGTTTATCAACACCATCAACATTAATTAGTGCCCTTGCATGGCCCATTGAAATTTTTTGATCGCGGATAGAAGCTTGAATGGCTGGTGGAAGTTTCAGTAAGCGGAGGTAATTGGTTACCGTTGTTCGGTTTTTCCCTACACGCTCGCCCAGTTGTTCTTGTTTTAAACCTACCTCATCAATCATTCTTTGGAAACTCAAAGCCACCTCAATGGAGTTTAAATTCTCCCTTTGGATATTTTCGATCAATGCCATTTCCAGCATCTGCTGATCGTTAGCACTGCGGATATAAGCCGGGATTTGTGTTAAACCTGCTAGTTTAGAAGCCCTGAACCTACGCTCGCCAGATATTAACTGATACTTGTTTGCACCGAGTTTCCTTACGGTGATGGGTTGAATTAAGCCCTGAACCTTGATGGAATCTGCCAGTTCGTTTAAAGCAACCTGATCAAATTCTGTACGTGGCTGGTATGGGTTGGTTTCAACTTCAGTTAAACTAACATGACTGATGTTGCCGATTTGTTCAGTTTCGCTTACCGCATTTACCTGCTGCTTTGGTGGATGAGCAGATTCGCTATCATCTAAAAGCGCACTTAACCCTCTTCCTAAACCTGTTTTTCGCTGAAAAGATGTCATCTATAATTTATAAAGTTGCGGTATCTATATTTTCTTCTTCCTTTAACAGGCCATTTTTCTTCACTATCTCTCTGGCCAGGTTGAGGTAATTAATGGCTCCTTTGCAGTTTGCATCATGCATAATTACAGAAACACCATAACTTGGCGCCTCACTCAATCGTGTATTACGCTGAATAATAGTATCAAAAACCAATTCATGGAAGTGTGTTCTTACTTCTTCCACCACCTGATTTGATAAGCGTAAGCGCACATCATACATAGTAAGCAAAATACCTTCTATTTCCAGATCAGGATTTAAACGGTTTTGCACAATTTTTATAGTATTTAGTAATTTCCCTAAACCTTCAAGTGCAAAATACTCACATTGAACCGGAATAATTACTGAATCGGCCGCTGTTAAAGCATTAATGGTAATTAAGCCCAATGATGGAGAACAGTCAATAATAATAAAATCATACTGATCTTTAATCTTCTCTAAAACCGCCTTCATTTTGTATTCACGATTATTGAGGTTAATCATCTCAATTTCGGCACCTACCAGATCAATATGCGCTGGTAATAAATCCAGATTTGGCGTATCGGTTTTCTGAATTGCCTGAGCAGGATCAATGTCATTGATGATACATTCGTAGATACTGTCTTTAATATTCCGGGGATCGAAACCGATACCTGATGTTGAATTTGCCTGAGGATCAGCATCTACCAATAAAGTTTTGTATTCTAATACGGCTAAACTGGCAGCCAGGTTTATAGATGAAGTTGTTTTACCAACACCACCTTTTTGATTTGCTAATGCAATAATTTTGCTCATCTATCTATCCGAAATTTACTTAACGTTTATTTGGGCGCTGTTTATTTATGCCGATTAATTGGCAAAAAGTTCTATTTTTGCGTTAATTACGCCCTTTTTATCAATCAGCTAAGATACAAACTATATAGCAATTTTAGCAATCGGGACTTTCGGGTTTTGAACATCTTATTAACAATTCATCCATGATTACCATAATAGCAGCCACCAACAGACCCAATAGCAATACGTTAAAAATTGCCAATTATTATCAATCACAATTGAATTTAAGGGGGCAGGAAGCAAATATGCTTAACCTGGAGCATTTACCTGTAGACGTATTAAATACAGACATGTTTGGCAAACGCTCGATAGCTTTTCAAAAAATACAGGATTTGATTACACAAACAACTAAGTTTCTTTTTATCATTCCTGAATACAATGGCAGCTTCCCTGGCGTATTAAAAGTACTCATTGATGCTTGTGATTTCCCTGGTAGTTTTTATGACAAGAAGGCTTGCCTGGTTGGAATTTCTTCAGGCAAATATGGAAATATCAGGGGTGTGGATCACTTTACTGGTGTTTGCCATTACATCCACCTTAATGTGTTGCCACTTCGCATTCATATTCCAAATATTAAACAGGAATTAGATTCATCAGGAAACTTAATTCAGGAAGATACGATTAAGTTTACAAATGAACAGATTGATAAATTTCTTCGTTTTTAGGCCAGGATTAAAGAGATTTCCAGGATTTAAGGATCATGATAGATAGATAGATAGATAGATAGATAGATAGATAGATAGATAGATAGAAAATTCAATCATACGCGCCTGCGCTCGTTTCCAAACGAGCGCATAACAGTCTAACGATTCAATCGTTGATATCTATTAAAAAGAAAGATGTTAATATGCAACAACTATTTTTCGCGCCTGCGCTCATTTCCAAACGAGTACATAACAGTTTAACGATTCAATCGTTAATATCTACTAAAAAGAAAGATGTTAATATGCAACAACTATTTTTCGCGCCTGCGCTCGTTTCCAAACGAGCGCATAACAGTCTAACGATTCAATCGTTAATATCTACTAAAAAGAAAGATGTTAATATGCAACAACTATTTTTCTAATGCATAAACAGCAAAAGACGCCAACCAATGATCTCCACCATAATTACCAGCAAAAACAAGTGGTAGGGCATTGGCTAAAAACCGATCGGCTGTTGCTTCAAAATGCTTTTTTAGTTTATGGTTTTGTGGTAATTCTTTAGCGATTCCCTTCATACACCATGCCCTGGTAAATGATAAACCAACCAGATGAACACCCTGGTAATCATTTATATCGCTAATTATCGGCAAATCACTGATGCGTTTAATACTTTTCTCTTCATAGAATTTATTTAACCACTTTACAAATTCTTTATTTGGCAATACCCGCCTCATTAAGTCGGCTATTTCCAGGCTTGGTGAAAAGAAATCTGATCCATCCGGTTCGAGATATGCAGGTGTTGCGGTATTATCCAGATAAAAAGCTTTGGCCTTCTCATCAATTTGCTTTTCAAAATCAACATCTTTAAAAGTCTTGGCCCAATCTAAGGCGAAAACTAAACCAAATGCCGTATTGGGATGAACACCCGTCCGGTTTGGATAGGTTTGTTTAGGCAGATAAGACTTCCAGAGTTTCAATATTTGTTGCGTTAGCGGTTGCAAAGCTGCGTACCATTTCTTTGCATCAGGATTATCCCACGTATATAATTCCTGATCAAGCTTTAATAACCACGCCCATCCGTAAGTCCGTTCATAGGTATTGGCTACCTGGTATTTCGTAAAATATTCCGCCTCAGCCTTCATTTTTTCAGGAGTAAAGGTTTTGTTGAGCTGGGCAACAATTTCTGGTTTATTTTTTAAATCTGGAATGGTTTTCAGCAACCGAATCAGCATCCAGTGACCGTGAACAGAGCTATGCCAATCTAAACAACCATAAAATGCAGGGTGCAATTCACTAGGCAACAATCGGCCATCCACCGCGGTGTTGGCCACATGAGATGTTTTATTTGGAAATTCCTGACCAATGCATCCCAAAGGCATCTTTGAAAGTTGATCAGCCACATCTGCTGTTAATGTTGGAACAACTTGTGCACGAACTAACAAGGATGAAAAGAAAAGAATAACGATTAAGATAAGTTTTTTCATAACGAAATTGAATTTAATGCATTTAGATGATGTAGGCTTATTGGTTGTTTTTGGCCACAACCAGTCCGCTACTTCGGCCTTTGTTACGCGCCAAAACGAATCCACTTATCACCTTCATGACCAAAAATAAAAGAGCCAGGGTGTAACATTTCAGCCATATCTTCAATTAAAGACACTACGTTTTCAGCAGATTTTTCCCGATTAACATCATCATTAAGCAAGATAATCCGATTGTTTTTCACTGCCTGCCAATCTGAACTTAAAAGGGATGGCACTTCCCGCATTAAATCCGTCAGAGTCTTTTCAGGCTGATAGTAAATAATAAATACTGCACTCATGATATCGGCTTCTATCATTCCACCAGCGAAGGCAATTTCTTCTGTAAAATAATAGCCAGGGGTATTGCTTACATCAAGCACGGCCACCGGCACCTTTTCCATAAATTTAATTTTGTGCTCCACAATATCCAATCGTTCTTGTAAATCTTCCCGAATTGTGGCATCAAGGCCGATAAATAAATCGTTTAAAAAAGACATCTGCATTAAATTTATTAATTTGTGCAAAAATAACAATCCTTATTTCATGCGAGCCTCATTTAATTATATATTTTGGATTTTCATTAGCATTATTTTCACTTCATGTCATCAGGATGCCGAAAATGGCGACAAAAAAACATTTAATATTAATCTTGACCAAGGTTTAACATCAATTGATCCGGCTTTTGCCCGCAACCAGAATGCCATCTGGATGACCAATCAAATTTTTAATGGCCTGGTACAAATCGATTCTAATCTTCAAAGTGCACCATGCATCGCTAAAAGCTGGAAAATATCTGATGATGCCTTAACTTACACCTTTAATCTGCGTAACGATGTTTACTTTCATGATGATCCGACTTTTAAAAATGGCAAAGGCAGAAAAGTAATCGCCAGAGATTTCGCTTACAGTTTTTACCGGTTAATCGATCCTAAAGTAGCTTCTTCTGGTGGATGGATTTTTAGCGATAAGGTAAAAGATCAGCATAATTTTGTCGCCTTAAATGATTCTACCTTTCAAATTAAACTCGTAAAGCCCTTTCCTCCACTCATGAATTTGCTCACCACTCAATACTGTTCCGTGGTGCCAAAGGAAGTTGTTGAACATTATGGAAAAGATTTCAGAAGCCACCCGATTGGCACTGGCCCCTTTAAATTTAAGTACTGGAAAGAAGGTGAGATCCTGGTTTTATTAAAAAATGAGCATTATTTTGAGCATGATCAAAAAGGAACCAAGCTGCCCTACCTGGATGCGGTAAAGGCGACATTTATTACTGATAAGCAAAGTGGCTTTATGAGTTTCCTGAAAAAGGATTTAGACTTTTATTACAATGTGGATGGCAGCTACCGCGATGACATTCTAACCAAGAGTGGCAAAATGGTTTCTAAATATAAAGGCAAATTCACCTTAACCAAAAGCCCCTATCTATGCACGGAGTATGTAGGTATTTTAGTCGATACCAATTTGGCCATTGTAAAGAAATCGCCATTAAGAATAAAAAAGATCAGGCAGGCCATTAATTACGCTATCGACCGTGATAAATTAATCCGGTATTTAAGAAATGGAATTGGCATAGCGGCCACATCCGGATTTATCCCAAAAGGAATGCCTGGTTTTGATAGTTTAGCTGTTAGGGGTTATACTTACAACCCTGTTTTATCCGCCAGATTATTAAGAGAAGCTGGTTTTCCTGAAGGAAAGGGGTTGCCTGAAATTACATTAAACACCACAACCACCTACAAAGATTTAATTGAATTTATACAGGGCGAATTGACCAATATTGGAATGAAGGTTAAAATTGATGTGAGTCCGAGTGCAAGTTTAAGAGACCTGATGTCCAAAAACAATGTAAACTTTTTTCGAGGCTCCTGGCTGGCTGATTATGCTGATGGCGAGAATTTCCTCTCGATGTTTTATTCCAAAAACAAAGTACCCAACGGACCAAATTATTTTGCCTTTTACAATAAAGAATTTGACCAGCTGTTTGAACAAAGCTATTATGAAACCAATGCCGACAAACGTTTCGAACTTTACCGAAAAATGGATCAGCTGGTTATGGATTATTCGCCGGTAGTTCCCTTGTTTTATGATCAATCTGTAGTAATGCTTCAAAACAACATCAGCGGATATGCTTTTAATGCTTTAAGCTTAATGATTTTAAAAAACATAAAGAAGAATTAATTTTTCATAAGTTAGTAGATAGATCAAGAAACTTATTTATACCTATACACCTTCACCTACTGGTTGGTGGGAGACCATAAATATTCAGAAAATTTCATTTAGGATTTCTGCCAATGAGATACCAACCGAAAGATTTTACGCAAAGCCCTTAATGGTTGGTGTCTCACCAACCAGCTAAGATTTTATCTGCCGATGAGATCCAACCGATAAAATTAAAACCTTATTGATCCCACCACAATCTGGTTGTTCTCGGAACATCAACCGGCACATTCGCACTGTTTTTACTTCTTTCGCCCTGAGGATAATCCAGTCGACGTATGAAAGTTGGCAATGCAGCATTTACCGGCATGGTGAAATCCTTGTACTTATAATCAAAACGGCGGGCATCATTCCAGGCTTCCGGATTTAAATAAGTGGCTATGTATTTTTCTTTAAAAATTAAGTCTTTCGTTAATGCAGCTGCACCAACTGCCACCGTTGGTTGTGCCATATACGCTTCTTTATCTGTTGTTGAAACCTGGAATTTATCCATATTTGCCCGGATGGCTGCTAAATAGGCGGCATATGATCTGGCCCGATCAGTATTAAATGCAGCTTCAGCTTCAATAAATTTTAATTCTGCATAAGTCACGATAAAAATTGGCGACGTATTTCCACTCCATGGAGAATTGCGTGAGATGTAGTTTTCATCTTTTCGGGTATTGGCACCCGGAGCCCGGTTTCCTGCACCATTAATTGTCCCAATATATTTCCCATCTACCGTTAAATCTGTAATTTTTGGCAAACGCGGATCAAATACACCATAGGTTGTTCCATTTAAAGCGTCGATCAACTGCTCTGAAAGCCAGCCACCAAGTGATTGTTGTTCGTTATTCAAGGCTACTGTTGCCCACGGACTGCGTTCTCTAAAGGTCTGCATTCTGGCATCATCGTCATTACTGGCAAATGATTTACTTACAGCATCTAACACTGCTGAAGGATTATAAGTGCTGGACTTGCTCACCTTATTCAGCAAACGGGCCTTTAGTGCATAAGCCATTTTTAACCAGTTTGCCCTTTCAGTAGAAGCTGTTGTGCCATAAATTAAATCGCTGGCTGCAGCGAGTTTGATCGCAGAATTAGTTTTAGACAGTTCTGTAATGGCCTCATCTACCAGTGCTAAAGTTGACGTATAAACATCTTGCTGCTTATCATATTTTGGCACCAGGTTGTTAATGTTGAACGCTTCGGAGAAAGGTGCATCGCCCCAAAGATCATTGACCATTATCAGGTTATAAGCAATTAATACATCGGCTACACCTTTATATTCACTTGAATTTTGTGTTACGGCCAGTTTCTTCATTTCATTGGCATCAGCCATAGCATAATAAAGCAAATCCCAGGTTGCACTGAAATCAATAGCCTGATAGGTATCTCCGGCACCATTGGCCGCAGGGTTAGCCGTGTATTGCACGTATGGAAGAATAATACTGGCCACACTATAATTATTAAAACCGGCTTTATAGGTTGAAGTAGCCAGCAAAGCATTTAAACTTGGTGTGGCCACCTGGTTTGGATTATCAGATAGTTTATCAAAGTAGCTATCTTTACAGCCCTGCAAACTTAATGTTGCAACAATAGCTGATAACAAAGTATATTTTATAATCTTTTGCATCTTAATTCTTTTTAAAAACCAACATTAAGGGTAAACATGATTGTGCGTGCTGATGGATAGGTAAAACCTGCAGAGCCATCATTGTTACTGCCCGAGTCATAAGAACTCGATTCTGGATCTACGCCATAATATTTAGTCCACAACCATAAATTATTTCCTGTTACAGATAAGGATGCGTTTTTAATGGCTTTCGCTGGCAGCCATTGTTGAGGGAATCTGTAACTTAAACTAGCCGAACGTAAACGAACCCATGAAGCATCAGAAACAAAAGGTTCTGAAACGTTTCTATACAGAATACGATAGTAACCTTCACCGTAGTTTACATTATCTGGGCCCAAACCCTGCCCCATATAAACAGGCTTGGTATTGGGTTGTCCATTAGCCAGCACCCCATCAAAAACTTTGGTGGTTCTTCTATCTGCCGTATAATCCGGAAGGCCAAAAGCAGAATAGAAATCTTCCAGCCAGTTGTATTTTTCGAAACCTAAGCGGGCATCAAATAATACATTTAAGCTAAAATTCTTATAACTGAAGTTATTACCGAAACCAATAATATAATCTGGCTGTGAGTTACCTAAAAGTTTTTGCTTCCCTCCTGAAATACTTGGAAACCCATTGGCACCAATAAGCAAGGGCAGATTTTTATCTAAAATCGTCGGATCTTCTGCCTGCGTTCCATAGTACCTGTTAAAATAACTTCCATAAATATTACCATATGACTGGCCTTCAATCAATTTCATGGTTACGCCTGCATTGCCATAACCCCTTGCTGCACCATAAACAATTTCAGTAACGCCATTTGGCATAGAAAGCACCTTGTTGCGGTTTGCAGAAAGATTAAGGTTTACGCCCCAGTTAAAATCTTTTCCAACAATGGGCTTACCATTAATGACCATTTCTACCCCCCGATTTCTGATATCACCTGCATTGATTGATTTGGTGACGTAACCCACAGCAGAAGACACCTGTGTTTGGATAATCTGATCTGTACTCAATGAGTAATAATAGGTTAAATCAAAACCTAATCGATTTTTAAAGAAAGACATCTCTAAACCTGCTTCATAAGTATTGGTAAACTCTGGCAGTAAATCAGGATTCCCTAAATTAGAACCGATCGTTAAACCACCAGTTCCTGATGGTAAATTAAGGTATGGGGTATAACCAGTAAAGGTAGAATACTCCGCTGCATCCTTCCCAATGCGGGCATATGATAACCTTAGTTTGGCCTGACTAATGACTGTTGGCAATTTAAACTGATCAGAAAATACATAACTTAAACTGGCCGATGGATAAAAGAAAGATCTGTTCTCTTTTGGTAAGGTAGAGCTGATATCATTTCTCCCTGTAACGCTTAAGAAAAGGAAATTTTTATAATCAAAAGTGGCCTCTCCAAAATAGCCAACTAAACGTTTCTCTCTTGTGGCCTGGCTTGGCGTCAGCACGCTCGCATTCTCCAGGCTGAAGAAGTTGTAAATCCCTAAAATACTCCCTAATGTTCCGGTTTCTTTAATTCTTCTATCAAATAGTTCCTGCCCCAATCTTAAAGTTCCGGTAATATCTTCACCTAATTTTGTAGAGAGTGTAGCCACAAATGTGCTGTTCAATGTTCTAAACTTCGAATTATATTCTCCATAGTAACCCTGATCATTATCATACATGGCCTCTCCGGTATACATCGGCCCACGGGCGGTTCTTACCCGGTTTTCATTATAGGTATCCACTCCAAAACGATAAGAAAAGTTTAACCATTTGGTTGGATCATATGTTAAACTTGCTCCCGCAATGTAACGATTCACATCCCCTTTCAGTTTATTATTGGCCGTACCCCATATTGGGTTATTAGTGCCGAGGTATTTTTGTGAGCCATCTGCATTCTGGTAATCTGCCACATCATATCTTGGCGAAAAATAAGCCAAACCCTCGCCAAATCGATCGGCACTGTAGGTATAACCTCCAGAATTGGTAAAGTTCATATTCACAGAAGCCTTTAATTTCGGACTAATAATGAAGTCGGTATTCAGTCGCCCGGAGAGGTTTCTGTTATCAGTATTCGGCATCATACCTTTTTGGTATAATTGAGAAACAGAAGAGAAAAACTTGACTACATCACTTCCTCCGGTTAAAGAAATGGAGTTTTTAATTTGCTGACCAGTACCAAAAGCCTGATCGTAATTATTATAAAGCTTATCCGGGTGAGTTGGGTCAATCAGTTTAGCTTCTGCAATGGTTGGCCCCCAGGCAGGCCCGATGCCACCAGGTGGATTAGTGTACACGCCAAGCACACCCTGCGTATATTCCGTTTGCACTTTCGGACTAATTAACACTTCATCAAAACCATAACTGCTGTTAAGGTTAATTTGGATTCCATTTTGCTTACCTCTTTTTGTGGTGATAACTACCACTCCATTTGCGCCTCGCAAACCATAAAGTGCCGTTGCAGCCCCACCTTTTAAAATATTAATGGTCTCAATATCTTCCGGATTAATATCTGATGCCCTGTTGGTTACCCCTCTTGAACCATAAGCATTTCCACTGGGGTTTGCACCCTGGGTTGAAGTAGTGTTATCAATCTGAACACCATCAATCACATAAAGCGGATCGCCAGATCTGTTCGGATCTATGGAATTTACCCCTCTAATCCTAATGCTGGCGCCTTGCCCCGGGCCACCACCTGTGCTTGATATGGTGGCTCCAGCAACTTTACCCTGTAAAGCATTAATTAAGTTGGGCTGATGGTTAAAATTAAGATCCTTCTCACCTACAGTTTGTGCCGCATAACCTAATGATTTCGCCTGCCTGGTAATCCCTAATGCCGTTGAAACGGTCACTTCCTGAAGCTGTTGAGAATCAGAAGAAAGGGCTACAGTAATGGTAGTTCTCTCGCCTACAGTAATTTCCTGCATTTTATAACCCACTAAACTAATTTGTAGAATAGCAGCAGTAGAAGGAACCTGAATAGTGAAAGCACCGTTTCCATCAGTAGATGTTCCGGTGGTGGTACCTTTAAGTTTTATACTTGCTCCAGGCAATGGCCCACCGTCATCTGTAGCAGTAATTTTCCCTGTAATGGTTTTTACCTGGGCAAAGGAAGATAGCCCGGCAAGTAAAATACATAGAAAAAAAAGCGAGGTAAAGACTTTTTTCATATATCAAGAATTTAGGTTGTTGATTGTTAGCATATGCAAGATAGGCTTTTAGCATAAAAAAGATGCAGAAAATTTCAATGAATACGCAAAAAACCGCATCGCATAACAAATACAACATAAAAGGTAGCAAAAACAGGCAAGAAAAACTAAATCAGCACTAAAAAAAACTTCTTCTTGGTGTATTTTATACACTATAATCTTAACCGCAAAAAAAAGAGCTTTCAGATTTAACTGAAAGCTCTTAAAAAACCTATTTAAATGGGGTTTTACTGTTGCAACCCTCCACCCATTCCGCCACCTTGCTGCTGATCTTGTTTTATATCGTCGTTTTTAATTTTTTTCTTTTCGGTAAACTTCAACTTACCAAATGAATAGCTAAAGTTTACACCAAACGAGCGTAATGGATAATAAACGTTAGTACTTTGGAAAAGTGTACTTACTTTATTTCCTACAGTAGTAACCGAGTTATTTACTGTTTTAATGTGTAAATCACGGGTAAAAGGGTTTAAGGTATTAATACCGATAGAACCTTTTTTATTCCAGATCTCTTTTTTTAATGATGCACCATAAATTAACATGGCATCTGTTTTTCCTTGATAAGTTCTACGTGGTGAGTTAACCACACCAAACAATTCGAAGTTATAGCCTTTACCAAAACCATAAGCTGAGCGGCCAAAAATATTATAATTTAAGAACGTTCCTGTGCTTACTCCTGTTTGTGAATTGCTCACTTCATAAGTATTCACTCCAAGGTTAGTCATTAATGTCCATTTGGGTTTTGGGTTATAAGAAGCAAATAAGTTGGCTCCATAAGTTTGCGCTGTACCTACGTTAATATAGGTAGTTAAGGTTTTTTCAAATCCTCCCTCGCTAATTGGCATAATTGAGCTTTCAATCACACCTCCGGTACGGCGGTAAAATACGGAAGCATTAATTACTGATCCTTTAATAAAAGTAGAGTAGCCCAGTTCAAGGTTATCACTTAATTCAGGGTTTAATGTTGGCTCTCCCTGGCGGATATTAAACTGATCACTTTCATTACGGAATGGGTTTAAATAAGTTAAACTTGGTCTTTGTACCCTTCTGTTATAACTTAGTTTTAGCGTCGCATTTCCTTTTAAAGTACGGGAAAGAATAGCACTTGGAAATAAATTGAAGTAATCATTTTTTTGCGTACCACCTTGTATGGTATTAAAATCTATGCTGGTATATTCTGACCTTAACCCACCTTTGAAATTATATTTTTTACTTAGCTTAAAACTAATAACCCCATAGGCTGATGCCACATCCTGATTATATTCAAAATCTTGTGCTGAATTGTTAGAAAACTCACTGTTAATGTTCCTGAAAATACCTTTAGCACCCACTTCTAATATTGTCGATTTGCTGAATGGGTAAGTATAATCTGTTTGTGCAGTGTATTCTTTATTTTTACCAGTATTGCTATTATTTACCTGAGGAAATGAGCTGCCAATAATTTCGTTTTGGAAATCTGTAGTGTTTCTTCCTGATGACACCTGACCCGAAACCGTAAATTCTTCACCTTCCTTTTTAGTGGTATGTTTATAATCTACATTCCAGTCAAAGTTATTGAAACCCATATCCATGTCACTAATGTTTTTAAGTGGAACACCATTTAAAATATAATCAGCACTTCCTGGTCCGCCATTAGAGAAGTTATTGTATTTAATAGTGGAGCTCACATTATTGTAAGCATTAAAATCGTAATCCGCACCGAAGCTTCCGTTGTAACCTTGGCGGCTCCATTTAGAAACGCCATCCTGAAGGATAGTGGTTACACGAGATAAACCGGCAGAATCTGTGCGGGTATTATTCTCAAATAATATACGTGAGTCTTGAGCATAAGCTAAATTGGTCCCTAAACTTGTATTTACACTTAACCTACCTGTTTTTGCAGTTAAGTTAAAGGCACCATTATTTTGTCTGGTTCCTGCAGATGCATTTACACTTCCACTTACCCCTTGAGCATTTGATTTTTTGGTAATGATGTTAATAATCCCTCCTGAACCTTCTGCATCATACTTAGCAGACGGACTGGTAATTACTTCCACACTTTTAATCTGCTCTGCCGGAATCATTTTTAAAGCATCGGCCACACTACTGGCCATTGTTCCCGATGGTTTGCCGTTGATTAAAACCCTAACCGCACCACCGCGTAGCTGAACGTTACCATCCACATCTACTGAAAGCATCGGCACTTTACGCATCACATCCGTGGCATCACCGCCTGCATTGGTTCCGTCAGCCTCGGCATTGTAAACCATTCTATCAATTTTATTTTCGATTACGGCTTTGGTACCCTGCACCTGCACATCAGCCAAAGAATTTTCTGTAGATGAGATATAAATGGTTCCTAAATTCTGATCTGGCTTAGCCGGTGTAGTGGTTACGCTGATGGATTTGGTTTTGTAACCCATAAATCCAATCATTAGTTTATAAGTATCCGGAGCCACATTTTGCAGCGATAACTTTCCTTTCGGATCAGTTACACCACCATTTACCGATTTATTATCTTTAACATTAATTAAGGATACCGTTGCGTAATCTATAGGCTGCTTGGTTACAGAATCTAAAATAGTTGCCGTTACACGACCGAAAACTGTAGGCTTTTTTGCACCTCCACCGAAACCTCCAGCAGGAAATTGGGCTTTAACCGTTACAAATGTTCCCAGGATCAGGAGTGAGAGTAAAATTTTTTTCATTATAATTTGTTAGTCTTTGGTTTATTAGTCTGCGCAAATTGCATTTTGTTACAATGCTTTTGAATAGTTTTTACGCCACTACGTTAATTTAGTCGGCAAAGGTGCAACTTTTATCGGTAAAATACAGATAGACAAGAGAAAAGGTTAAACTTTCCTTATCCAAAACTTAAAATAACGAACAAAAAAATAAGGGCTGATGAATTTTATTTCATCAGCCCTTATCAAATATTATCTACTATTAAAAATATTAAACCTTCCTAATTTTAATAATCTTCATCCAATGCAATACCTTCATCACCGGATAAGTTGGATCAAACTCCCACCATTTAGAAGCAAAGTTTGGACTATTTGGTTTTTTATGGTGGTTATTCTGAAACAACTCGCCCATTAACAAGAAATCCCAAGGCAATGAATTTTTACTGTGATCTTCATTATCATGATTTGAATAACCGTATTTATGTCCACACCAGTTTACAATGGCACCGTGTAATGGTCCCATTAAAAAGTGTACGGGCAACAAAATAAACAACCACCAATGGTTGGCAAAAGCAATGTAGAATCCTATATAAAACAAGCCACATCCAATTCTCCATAACCATGAATTACCAATCCGATCTACCAAAGGCCATTCTGGATAATTCCCTTGAAAGGCTGGTTCTGGCTGAATCTTAAAATGAAGATAATTCATATACATATTTTTAGTCGCAATCATCATCCCAAATACATCTTTGAAGAAATGCGGAGAATGCGGATCTTTTTCTGTATCGCTATAAGCATGATGCATGCGGTGCAAAATGGCGTAAGCCCTCGGATTTAAAAATGATGAACCTTGAGAAATCAACAAAATAAGATAAAAAAATCGTTCCCAGAAGGGTTCCATTTTAAACATTTTATGTGATGAGTAACGGTGGAGGAAAAAAGTTTGGCTGAAAAGTGATAGAAACCAATGGCAAAGAAAAAAAATGAGGATAATCATGTATAATGTGTATGCTTAATAAACGGAATTTCTCGACTTTTAGTTTTCGATATCTTTCCGTACGCAAATATTCGTGGGTTTAATGAATATTTGAAATGTTTAAAAAAGGCAATAGGATCAATCCTTCATGCCTTTTTAATAATCTTTTTTTAAATTTTTATCTACCGAAATCGTCTTGAACTCTTACGATATCACTTTCATCTGATGGGTTTGAAGCATCTGTATGTTGCCATATTTCGGCTACTACGCCCCAATCATCTAACCCAATTAAGCGGTGACGCTCACCTTGTTGTAATTTGATCTGATCTTTAGGTGCATATTTTTTCACTTCACCCTCTTCATCTGTTGCACTGGTTTTGATGCCAACAGTACCGGTTACCACTTGCCATATTTCAGCTCTGCGGTGATGATATTGCCAGGACAGGCGTGTGTTTGGTGCTACGATTAAAATCTTCGGACTTAATTTACCGCCAATTTTTAAACTCTCCACATCTAATCCATCAAAATAAGTATCTGCAAATTGTTGAGCTTGTGCCTCATCAATTACAAAAAAACCACCCCATGGACGTGTTTCATCGCGGTTTACTACATTAAAACCTTCAATTTTTAATCTTTGCGCAACGCTATCGAATATTTCTTTTTTGTCGTTTTCCATAATTGGCGTAAAAATAATGCTTTGGAATTAAAAAAGTACTTTTGAGCTTTTATTTTTTTCCATTGGCAATTTTACTGTCGCCACCAATAAGCTTTTTACAAAATCGACCATTAAGACTTAGATAACTCAATCGCCAGGCAAATCCCTATTTCACCAGCCTCACTTCAAATATATTTGCAATTTCAGAACCAACATCGGCCTGCAATTTTAATTCAAGCTGCGGTTTTAACAAGGTTTCCGGAATCTCGAAATCTTGTGTGTAAAAAACATTTCCTTTACTTCCATCAAGCTTAACCTGCGCAATAATGACTTGGTTAACGAGAATTGAAAATGCTTTATTCTTTTCATTTCCATAAAGGGTAAGCCTGATTCTTCTGCCGTTCAAAGCTTTATTGTTTAGATTATAACTAAACCAACCCTTTCCATTTCTGAAATGGCGATCCTGAAAAATTCCATTATCTGTATTTTCACCTTTAAAACCATGATCTGATTCTGGCTGCTGCTCTCCCGTACGCACAACATCAACCGTTTCTTGTTCTAACTTAATTTTTTCAGTTTCAGCCAATTTAATGGCTTTAGCTTTTGCTTCCAGGTTTTCCGGATGGGTATAAGGGAAATAGACCACATAGCGCTTTTCTGCCAACTCGTAAAAAGGAACGAGTTTAAGGTTTTTATATCTGGGCTGATAAATTGCCTTTTCAGCACTGAAGGTAAGAGACTGATTTTTCACGGGTATGAGCTGCGCTGCCAGATCTTGTTTCTGACCAAATACCAATGGAGCCTCACTCACCGGGAATAATGCTCCTGAAGCAATATGCCCCATCCTGCTGCCATCTGCAGTTAAATTGGGTTGCGCTAAGGTATCCAGTTCCGCAGCCAAAACGATTGGCCCATGAAGAAAAGCTACCCAATCTGATCCATCAGGCATGAATTCGGTAGTGTTGTGCATGGGTAATAAAACCTTAATCACATCACCTGATGACCAAACCCGATCAATACTGACATAGCCATTACCCAATGCCTTTGCCATCGTCTTTTTACCATTCACCAGGATAGTCATTTGCCCTGCCGCAACCCATGATGGTTGACGTAAACGCATGGAAAAACGTTTTGTGCCTGATAATTTCAATTTTAACTGCGTAAATTCTTGCTTTGGAAAATTATTTTCCTGAGTGAGGGTTATGCCTTTTTCTGTCCAGTTTACAACGGATGGAATAAAGAGATTTACATAAAGATTCTGATCATCATGTGCATAAATCAATTCGCCGTACTTCCCATGATTTTCTAATCCCGACCCTACACAGCACCAAAAACTTTCCTGGGGATTTGAATATGTTCGGTAATGCCCCGGGCGCATGGGAGTAAAATAAACAAAACCGCCACTGGCTCTTTGCGAAGTTAAAATGTGATTGTATAGGGTCCTTTCATAATAATCTAAATATTTTATAGAAGGGGCATCAAGAAATAACTGTTTGGTGAGCTTAAGCATGTTATAAGAATTGCAGGTCTCAGGCCCTTCTCTGGACTCCAGCATAGAAGAAAAATCATTTGCGGGATGAAAGTGCTCTCTTACACTATTTCCTCCAATGGCAACCGTTCTATGATTCACCACCGTTTGCCAAAAGAAATCTGCTGCCTTACCCCAGCTCGTATCCTGATCTACCAATGCAATTTGTTCAAACCCGATGACCTTTGGAATTTGCGTATTGGCATGCATACCATTTAAAGCATCTTTTTGTAATAACAGGGGTTTCAAAACCGATTGATCAGAAAATTGCCGGGCCAGTTTTAAATATTTTTTATCACCTGTAATTTCATATACATCAGCAAATACTTCATTTAATCCTCCATGTTCACTTTTAAGCAATTCCTGAATTTGTTGATCAGATAAGCCAGCAACCAAATCAATACACCAATCGGTTAACTTAATCAGCATTTGTTTGGCTTTTTCATTACCTGCAATGGCATAAGCATCATGCAAACCGGCAAAAGTTTTGTGAATATTGTACAAAGGCACCCATCTGCCATTCAAGGAAAAACTGGCAGACTTGATGTTGCCGGATTTAATTTGCGCCCATATTTCTTTGCCTCCCGGAACACCTGATAAATAACCATTTCCATTTTTGAGTTGACATCTTTCCAGTTCATCAAGCATATAATCCAGCCTTTCTTTAACTTTTGCATCACCAGTTGAAGCATACATCAGTGAAAGTGCTGACACATAATGACCACCTATATGTCCATCCAATCCCGTATTTTCCCAATTGCCGTAAGATTCTGCTTTTGGAGTTAAACCTGCTTCCTTTAAATATGGCGCCAATAATCGATCGGGATTAAGCGAAAGCATATAGGTTTGATCTGTTTCTTCAGCCTTAAGAAACGGACTTGATAGCAGACGGACATCTTTTAATTTAAAGGCTTGCAATTTGGTTTGTGCAGTTGCACGTAAAGAAAAGATGGAGATCAATAGCAAAAATAGGATTCGACTCATAATGGTAATTTATGTTTCCTGATGGAAACCGTAAAAGCGTTAAGGTTAAAGACAAAATATTTGGTTCGATTTTGAAGATCGTTCAGAGCAAATATACAGATTACCAAAGAAATAGAATGATGATCACGGAAGGTAAAATTGATTGGTGTTATTTTTGATAAACCCGCACATAATCAACTTCAAACTGGTTTGGAAATTTAGTGTTTAGCGGGTCTCCCCCATTCATCCCACCGATTGCTAAATCCAGTAAAATATAATGTTTTTGCTTAAATGGATGTGTACCTTTCTGATGATCGTTATCCAAATCTGCTAACGGCGTTTTATTCAGCAATAGATCATCAACATATAAACTAATGGAGTGGCTATCCCAATCCATCCTCCAGATATGAAATTTTTCTGCCCATGCCTTTCCACCCAGTCCTGTAATGGATTTCGTTTGGCTAAACCACTTTGGTTTTCCATTCTTTCCAGAACTGGCAATGTTAGCCAGTAACTTTTGCTGATAATATTCCATAATATCAATCTCACCATTGGCTGGCCAATCACCCTCAATGCCTAAAGTCCAAAAGGCTGGCCATAAGCCTGCGCTGATGTCTATCTTACCCCGCATTTCAAAACGACCATATTGCCAACTTTGCAAGCCTTTAGTAATTAAACAGGCCGAAGTGTAGTTAATATCTGTTCTATTCTTGCGCCAATCTTTGCTATCCAAAATAAAATCTGGATTTGGTTTTTGTTCCTGCTTTGCCTTAATGATCAGCAATCCATTTTTACAGTAAGCATTTTCTGGTTGGTACCACTGAAGTTCATTATTGCGAACAAAGCCTTTTTCATAAGTCCAGTTTTTAGGATCTGGCAGACTATTCTCATTAAATTCATCCGCCCAAACCAAATGATAACCTTCATTCAAATACTTTGAACGTGAAAAATCCTGTGCCTTGTTAAGGGCACAGGATGAACTTGCTAAAGTCAATAACAAATAAAAGCTGTATTGAAGTCTATTTCGCATTTGATGTGTCGTTATTCAAAAGTTTAATGGTATAACTGTATGAATATTTTTGATCAGTTAAGCGATATGGTGCATGTGGATAAGCGCCCCAGCTATCATCTCCGCCAACACCTCGTTGCTTAAGATCAATATTCAGGAAAACGTTATGGCGAACCGGAAGATCAGTAGGATGCTGCTGTTTTTTAGTTAAACCAGGATCTAAATCTTCCGTTGAATGATTAATCGCTGTGAAGGAAAGTGGTTGAATGCCTTCAATCATGATTCCGCTTCCATCATCTGCTGTCAAACTCAACCAGCGTACATCTGTTTTATTTCCGCTTTCTTGCGGGCGGATATAACCTTTATAGTACTGATTTTCTACTTTATCCTCATAAAGCCCTATAAAAGATGCAAAATTACGGTCGCTATAATTTTCATATGGCCCTCTTCCATAATATGTTAAATTTTGATAAGCTTCCGGTAATTCCGTACGCATACCAAATCTTGGTAGTTCTGGCAAGTCTCTTCCAGTCCTATCCATCGTAGCAGTAACCTTTATTGATCCATCATTTTGAATTAAATAACCAACAGTATAAGGAACAGCAACACTATTTAGGATGTAATTAACTTGAATGAATAAGCCACTGTCTGTTTGTTTCGATACGTTTACCGTAAGCAATTTTTTATTTTCATGTGCAGAACGCCAGATGCCTAAACGCTGTGGCATATCATTTCCGAAATCATTATCGGTAGGTGCTCTCCAGAAATAGGGTTCAGGGAAACGGTTTAAGCCCCTGCTGTTGCCTTTGTTGTAGCTGATGAATCTACCAGTCTTCGTATTAAATTCTCCGTTTACATCACCTGCGGTAAAAGAAAGTTTATTGTCTTCCGTTTTTATAGTTAACCTGGTATTCGATTGGTTTGCTTTTTCAAAGTAATTTCCTCCATAATAAAATTGCTCATTGGCCACTTCAAAACCTGCAGGCAACATGGCACTGGCTTTTTTACGATAAGCGTAAACATTTAAAAAATATTCGGTACCGGCAACAGATTTAAATGTTGGAAGGTTTAATTTGAGATCCTTTTTGGTATGCGGATCAAGGCTAACTTCAAAAGTGCCTTCTTTAATGGCTTTACCATTGCTCAACAACACCCACTTAAAGTTATATTGATCCAGATTGGTAAAGTCAAAAAGGTTTTCAACTGTCAGGTTGCCTTTGGAAATAGCTGTGGAAGTAAATAAGATATTCTGATAAATTTTTCTGATTTCATAAGCGCCCGGATCTGGTGTCCGGTCTGCACTGATGATTCCATCGGCTACGCCATTTTCATCATTCTGCCAGTAAAAGCCACCTAAATCACCGCCGTAAGCCCAAAAAGTTTTTCCATTGGCATCCTTTGTTTTGATGCCTTGATCTACCCAATCCCAAATGAAGCCACCCTGCATATGTTTGCTGCCGCGAATAATATCAAAGTACTCTTTAAAGTTGCCGTTGCTGTTGCCCATCGCATGTGCATATTCACACATAATATAAGGTCTGGTTTTGGTAGCGTCGCTGGCGTACTTTTTCATTGCGCCAATGCTTGGATACATTGGGCAAACGATATCGGTATTCCAATCTTCGCCAGCCTGCTCAAACTGAACCGGGCGACTATTATCCCGTTGCTTAATCCATTTATAATTATCATGAAAAACCGGACCATTGCCGCATTCGTTGCCTAGTGACCAGATGATGATTGAAGCATGATTTTTATCACGTTCTACCATCCGAACGGTGCGGTCTACGTGTGCCGCAGCCCATTCCGGCAAGTATGCAGGGTGCTTCGATTTATCGAATGAACCCTGCAACTCTGCCCCCATGCCATGTGTTTCTATATTGGCCTCATCAACCAGGTATAACCCATACTGATCACATAATTTATACCAGAGCGGATCATTTGGATAGTGTGATAAACGAACAGCGTTGATGTTAAATTCCTTCATTAAGCGAATATCCTTCAGCATCAATTCTTTGGTAGTGGTATGTCCGGTTACATCATCATGCTCATGGCGGTTTACCCCATGAACGTAAGTGGCAACCCCATTAATTAACAGTTGTGCGTTTTTAATTTCCACTTTTCTGAAACCAACTTTGGTTCCTGTAACCGCAACTTGTTTACCTTTTGCATCTACCAACGTAATGATACAATCATATAAATTTGGTTGCTCAGCATTCCATTTTAAAGGATTTTTTATGGTACCGTTAAATTTAACAGTCTGGATAGCCTCTGCAGAACCGTTAAAAGTTTGCGTTTTATTGAAAACGATTTTACCATTTTGATCCTGAAGTGAAACATGTACAGAACCACCACCAATATTTTGCCCGGCAAACTTGCGGATATCCACATCAGCACTGAAAAATCCATCGGTATAATTTGGTGTTAAATCACCCTTTAAAAAGAAATCCCAAACGGTTTGTTTTGGCATGGAGTACAAATACACATTACGTTCAATGCCACTTAACCGCCAGAAATCTTGATCTTCTAAATAACTTCCATCAGACCAGCGAAAAACCTGAACGGCCAATACATTTGTTCCTGTTTTTAAGTAAGGCGTAAGATCAAATTCTGCCGGTGTTTTTGATGCTTTAGTCATCCCCACTTTTTTACCATTCAAGTAAATAAAGGCACAACCAGAAATAGAACCAAAATGAATTAAGGTTTCTCTTTCTGCCCAGCTCTCTGGTACGGTGAAGGTTTTCCTATAAGTTCCTACCGGATTGTTCTCACCAATAAAAGGCGGATTTTTAGGATGAGGATAAGTGATATTGGTATAAATTGGAATGCCGAAACCATTTAATTCCCAATTGGATGGAACAGTTAAATTGGCCCAACCACCATCATTGAAACTGGTTTGATAAAAATCTTGCGGACGATCGGCATGTTTATCTACATAGTTAAATTTCCATTGCCCATTTAAGGATTTATAATAGGGAGATTTTGTATAATCATCGTCGATTACATCATTCTTTTCATCAAATAACATAAAGGTAACATGGGCTTTTTCCTTCCCCTGATCTACCAGTTTTGGATTTTCCCAATCGTTGTTTTGAGCATCAACCTGGTGGGAAAACAGGATCGCAAGAAAAGTTACGGAAAGGATCGTTTTGAATTTCATAAGCTAAAAATAATGTTTTTTGGTTGCAGGTACACCTTCATCTGAGCATACCTGCAACCGAAAAGAAAGACTATAATGTTGGTGCTGAGCCTCCTGTTGTTAGCCAGCCTGGATTTTGGTAAATGGGTGAGCTACTAAAATCACCATTTGCAGATGTAATATTAAAGTGTTGTGTAGCAATTGGGCTTAAATAATGTGCCATTGTCCATTTAGCTCCCTTGTAAGAATCAGCATTTGAACGGATTTCCTGCGGGCGTAAATAAACACTTAATGCAGGATCTGAAACAACTGATGCTGAATTGCCAGCGCCAAAAACAATTTGAGATGCAGTAAACCAGCTTTTCATAGGTCCCCAAAGTTTAAAACCTTCAAAATGGTATGGCGTTGAGATCATCTGATCCATTGCTCTCCATCTTTTTAAATCCATATACCTTAAGCCTTCTGCCATTAACTCATTCCTTCTTTCGCGGCGAATGTTGTAAAGCGTTGGAGAAACCAGTGTGTTAGCAGAATATGCCCCCCAATCCTGGGTTTCTTTTGACATTTCAGTCGCTGCTATGGTTTGTTGAAAATCTGTATTTACTTTGGCCCTTGTTCTGAGTTGCTGCCAGTATTTAGTTGCATCAGCATCTATTGATCCATTCTTTTCATAACTGGCTTCAATATAATTCAGGTAAGCTTCGCTCGCTCTGAAAGTAATACTTCCGGTATAACCTTGTCCATTATTGGCTTGTGCGCCATCATAACTTAATCCCTTTCTAATGGTGTAGCCTGTAGTATATTTTTGATCGTAGCTTGATTCCCAAATTTTTGGTGTTGGCTCAACAAGTGTAGCATGTGTTCCCTGAGTAGCATTAATCAAAACATTTTTTTGCCCAGGCTCTTTTAAAAATAAATTTAACCTTCCATCTCTATTTTTTCGAACATCAGCAATATAATCATCGCCCACATAATTACTTCCATTAGCATAAATTGGTAATCCATTTGCCATTAAGAAACTTTCTACCATACTTCTGGATAAACCAACAGCATAGTTTCCAGATTGCGCATACACCGGAACATTATGGGTAACCAAGCCAGCACCATATTGTCTCCATAACAAAACCTCACTATAACCAGACATATTAACGGCACTAAACATACTGAAATAAGGATTCTCATTATTCGGAGATTCTATAATTCCGGTGTTCGCAACCAATGGCACGGCATCCGCCACACTCTTTGCGGCAGACATGGCTTCGCCTAAAAAGTACTGTATTTCGGCATCGATATTTCCTGTTGAAAATTGATAATTGGCATTGTAATCTTTTGATTTACCTGGCCAATTTGGTCCATTTGGAACAAATGCAGTACCTTTAAAATACTTAAGCCATGTTCCTTCATACAAGGCAACACGCGATTTTATCAATTGGGCACAAGCTTTAGAAATTCTGTTTTTTGTTCCGTCTGGTGATGTTTTTAATAACAATGCGGCAGAATCTAAATCAGAAATGATAAATCTGGCTACTTCATTACGTGGCTGTCTTTTACTCACTTGAGTTAAAATTTCCTTTTCATCAGGGTAAACTGTTTTGATGATCGGAAAATCACCCAGTGCCTGCAATTTTTTAAAATATTCAAAAGCCCTTAAAAAGTACATTTCGCCAATGTATTGTTTAATATTATCGGCATTACCAACAATTCCCCCCGCTTTCCACCTTGGGATGACATTACTTAAAAAATAATTTACCTGGTAGATATTACCAAAATTCCAATCTCCACCTGTAGCATCTACGCGCCACAAACCAGGAATGAATTTATTATCGAGTACGGGCACAATCATATTGTCGGTGTTACCATCGGTACCAAAAGTACCAAAAGACCAGTTGCCGTGAGAAGGTAAAATGTCAGGATACCTGGCAATAGCATAAGCAGCAAGCTGACCTTCCTCCTGTAAATACTTTTCGGGTGTGATATTTGACATTGGTTCTTTATCCAATGCTTTTTTACAAGCACCAGTTACCAAAGTGATGATGATTAATGTTGCCAGGCAACTATTTGTGATAAACTTCGAGAAATTCATGTCTATTTAATTAAAAAGTTAAACTTAAACCAACTGATAGCACTTTAGAAAGTGGATACACACTTCCATTTGCACCCCCATCAATGGTTTCCGGATCAAACATTTTGGCCAGTTTGGTCCAGGTAACGAGGTTTTCACCTGATGCAAAAATTCTAAATTTCTGCGCACCAAACTTTTTAGTAAGCTGCTGAGGGAAAGTATAACCTAACTGAACATTTTTCAATCTGATATAAGATGCATCCTGTAAATAACCTGTTTGTGTTTGTTGGTTTTTACTGGTTCCAAAAGTTGGTCTTGGATAATAGGAATCTAAGTTTAAACCCAGCGGACTGTTTGGATCATTTCTAAAATAATCAGCATGTTGAACTAAACCTGCTGACCACCATTTATCAGCTGTAGCTCCCCAGAAAAAATAACTGTTTTGAAAGTAATCTCTTTTTAATACCCCCTGGAAGAAGGCTCTGAAGTCAAATCCTTTATAATCTAAATTAATGTCTAAACCCACTCTGTAACGAGGGGTACTGTTACCAATCAGGTGTGCATCACCAGAATTACCTTGTGTCCAGCTTCCCCAATCCAGTTTACCGTCTTTGTTGTAATCCGCATACATAATATCACCTGCAGACCACTGCGATCCAAATGCAGACTGACCATTACTTAAGGTGGCTAAATGCGCATCCATCTCCGCCTGGGTTTTAGCGATTCCAATGGTAGTATAGCCCCAAATTTCACCTAATGTTTGCCCCTCTCTATAAGTATTTAAAGACATGGTGGCATTTGGGTAGCGGGTAACAGTGGTTTTATAATCAGACAGTAAGAATTTAACACCATAACCGAGATTATTTTTCAAACGATCATTCCAACCAATTTCGAACTCAAAACCCATCGATTTTAAATCCGTATTGTTAGTGCTTGGTACGGCTGTACCTAGGGTAACAGGCAATTCAGGAGCTGGCCCAACCATGTTTAACGTTTTGCGGTTATACCAATCAAAAGATCCGGTTAGGCGATTTTTCAAGAAACTAAAATCTAAACCTGCATTATAACTTTTTATCGTTTCCCAAGTTAAAGTAGAACTTACTATGCCTGGAGCACTTGCCGTATTTGGTCGGCCACCATTAATTAACCATGATCCGTTTGCTGTTCCTATAGGCATGGTAAGATAAGTTGGGTACCAGTCGTTCGTATTCTGATTTCCCAGGTTACCATATGATCCTCTTAACTTAAAGGTATTCACAAATGCAAACCTGTCTTTAAAGAATTCTTCTCTGGCAATATTCCATCCGGCAGAAACTGATGGAAACCAGCCCCAACGTTTATCAGATCGGAAACGTGATGATCCATCATAACGAAGGTTTGCTTCAAACAAGTAAATTCCATCGTAATCATAATTTAACCGACTAAAGAAACCTTGTGTAGCCCAGTTCTGATACTGACCAGAAACAACCGGAGCAAGTACTTTACCATCCGCATCTAAGCCTGAAGTGGTATTTAGGGTGGCAATATCTGAAACAATGATACCATTTCGCTGGGCACTCATACTCCGGTATCTGGTATCTTCATATTGAAAACCAGCCATAATTTTAAAGTTATGCTTTGCGAAATTTTTTGAATATTCAGAATAGATATTCGTATTAAAATAATTTTCTTTAAAACCATATTCATAAACGTTTGAGCTCCGTTTATATAAATATGGTACTCCATTCACATCGTGGTTATAGGTTTGTTGAGAATCCCAGTGACGAAATTGTGTTTGGGTACGATAATTCGCTTCTCCAAAGGTTTTCCATCCTTTAATTGGCTCCAAAACCAATTGAAATTGCTGATACATCCAGTCTTTTACCTGATTATCTTCTCCACCCTGAGCCATTTCCAATGCTGGTGATGGAGAGCTAAATAAATATCCGTTAGGATCATACAAAGGTAAAGTCGGCCAACCCTGGCGGCCTATGGCTTCATAAAAACCGTCAGTTAAGGCAGACGGACGGTGATAGGTTTCTCTTAAAAAACGATTGCTGTAATTAGCGGTTAAGAAATCTGAAATTTTTGTATTTACTTTAACCGTTGCACCATAACGGCCATAACCATCCTGGTTAAAGCGCATCATACCAGTTTGGTCTAATAAATTTCCTGATAAATAATAAGATGTCGCTTCAGTTCCACCGGTAAGGCTTAGATTATGTTCCTGAGAAAAACTATGGTCCATATACATCGCTTTATACCAGTCGATATTATCATTTCCATAAGCATAACCATCAGCCCAGAATTGCTTATTATTTGGACTAGGAATAGTAGAACTGGTAATTTTCCCATCCTGATAGTCTTTAATCCGTTGTAAAGCAGATGCATCAAAATGAGGGGCACTGCCACCATTTGTACTGGCATCATTAAAGTATAAGGCAAAGGTGTACGAATCCATCATTTCAGGTAATAAAACCGGACGGGTTTGGCGGAAACTATTGTTGTAATTAACCTGAACCTTACCTGCCTTACCTCTTTTAGTAGTCACTAAGATCACACCAAAGGCAGCTCTTGAACCATATATAGATGATGCTGATGCATCTTTTAATACCGATATACTTTCAACATCTTGTGGATTTAAGGCATTTAAAGACCCTTCCATTCCATCAATTAAAATCAATGGATTTGATGATGAATTACCAATGGTTCCGGTACCCCTGATATTAATACTTGGCGTACTTTCTAACGAACCATTATTTTGTGAAATATTTAATCCCGGTACTAAGCCCTGCAAAGCCTGAGATACATTCTGAACAGGACGGTTTTCTAAAGCTTTGGCATCTACTGTTCCCACGGCACCAGTCAGATTTACTTTTTTCTGCTTCCCAAAACCCACCACAACTAACTCTTCAAGTCCCTGCCCCTCATCATCAAGCAGTGTAATGTTTATCTTGGTTTGTTCACCTACACTCATGCTTTTAGGTGCATAACCAACAAAGGTATATTCTAGTGTAGAACCTTTGCTTACGTTGATTTTGTAATGACCATCTGCATCACTAATGGTCACATTGCTTGTACCTTTTTCTTTTATGGTTGCCCCAGGAATAGACACTCCCTTATTATCTGATACCCTCCCACTCACTGGCACCTTAGTGGTTTGTGCATTTGATGTTTCCACATAAATTCCGTTAAGAATTATGGTAACCAGAAACATAAAAATGCATTTTTGCATGTTTAGTAAACTTTTAGCCATCTTAAATTTGTTTGATTAGTTAGAATAAATTGTTTGTTGAAAAAATGCAGTCAAAAGGAAAAAAGTGTTCATCAAACTATTAACTGACATTCATCAAACTAGGATAGATTGATGGCCTTAATTATTTAGTTAGATCAGTTGTTGGTTGTGTGTTATCCTTATCCCTTATGACTTGGTTGTTTCAAAGAACTACTAAAAACGGGATATGAAGGAGGGGTATAATCGTAATATTTAGGGGTTAAAGTGTTATTTTTATTTAAAAAAGGCACATTTCACCCTGATTGCATAAAATTAATCGTCCAACTAACGTTTATTTAAAGAATGAAGTTGAGTTGAGCATGCAGTAAAATAGGAGTATATTATCCTTTTGGTATGTGAATACTGATATTATATTCTATTATAAGTTGCGAAAGATTAGCAACCTGAGATAGGGGAATCAAAATTTTTAAGAAGATAAATCATCTTTTAAAGGAAAGCTTAAAAGACGCATATGGTTATCAGAAATAATTACTCATGCACCTGCTGTTAACGGCTGCATGAGTAATTAAATTTAGAAGTAATGACTACGGGTTATACGCACCACTGAATTCGGTTAAACCATCTTTACGCATGGCTTCGAGAATTAAACAATTGTACACATAATCCCAGCTAGATGAAACTTCAGAATTTTGATTGAGACCATATGGCCACCAGTGTTGCGAATCGCCACTAAGCTTTGCGGTACTATCATTTAATATAATCCGCAATAGTGATGTTACGCTAGGTGCCTCAAGTTTACCGCTTACAATATGATTTGACCACCATGATGAAGTTCCTGTGCCTAATGAATGATCAGATTCATGGAGCATAGTCCGCAGGTTCTGATAGGAAGAATTGCTTCCAAATCTCATCCAACCCTCATTATTTGCATCTGCAGTTGGTACTCCACTATCATAATTTAAGTAGAGGTGTTTAGTTGCAGATGTGTAATTTTCAAGGTACCAAACCGCACTATCAATAGCCACCTGCAACCTGCCATAAGCTGCAAGTTCTTGCGCTGTTGGGTTTGCAGATTTATTAAAGGTATAAGTGATATTACCTTTTGCTATGGTTTTGAAAGTAACCTGAGTGCTGTAACTCACCCCATTCCCATTAATGGCATAAGCCCTGGCATAATAGGTGGTTTTTGGCGTAAGCCCCTTAAGCATTATTCTAAATTTTCCCAGACCCGCATTACCATGCTTTACTTTACTATTTGTGACCGAAGGATTCGGTGCTGTGCCCCAAACCATGCCTCTTTCAATTACGGCGTTACCACCATCAGTAAGCACCTCTATATCTGCTGCTACCACTGTTGAGCCCACAATATGCAAGGGAGGGAATTTAAATGTGACACTGTCAGCGCTTGATGCAGCGCTAATGGTAGCTGGCTTACCTGTCAACTCGGTTTTAGATGGGTGCGAAATTTCTGCATTTTCATTTTTTTTGCATGCGGTAAACATGGCAATAATCGCATAACTTAATACGAAATAATTTTTAAATTGTTTTTTCATTTTAGATAGTTTAAAGGTTAGAAAATATTAATTAAGTGTAAGAAACACGTATTCTTTCATAAGTATTTATGGTTTCTGAATCCTTATTGGTAAGACTGGCTAAATAGTTTTACACTGCCAACTTTAATGTATTGCCCTGTATTGGCTATAGAAACGGCAAAGCCTACAGAAACAGTTGTCTGCTTATTCAGCGTAAATTTCAATACACCATTAGAAATATTAGTATAGGCAATTGCCTTCGACACGATATCACTGATGTTTGGAAGTGTATTACCTTCAGCTACGGCCATGTATCTGGTACCACCAGTATTCTGATCGACGCCATAAAGCTGGAAAGCATAGCTCCCCGCAAGCAGAGTAATGGTTTGGTAAATTAAACCATTGGTAACAGGTGTATTGATCCCCCATCCAGATTCAAATGATAATACGCCTACACCACCTTTAAATTCGTAACCTCCGTACTGGTTATTAGCAATGTTTTTCGCAGCAGCATTAGTAATCCAATCCGCTAAGGTTCCCCATCTTGATCCATCATAGGCAGCCCTGGTAAACGGACCCGTATTTTTTAAATAAGTAGCCGTGATATCTTGTTCAATGTAACGTGGAACATATAAACTGGCAATGTCAGATTTAAAAGTATCAACGCTAACCGTATCCGGTAAAAACAGGGTGCGATAATTGATATTGCTGCTTAATTTGAAGTTTTTGATAACAGCGGTATCTGTGTTTATAGAAACACGCATGGTTTTAACCAAATTTGCATTATTGGTATAGGTTACATCAGTTGCAAATACACCTGTTAATCTGTCCATACCCTCAAAAATAATTCTGGTATCTCCATTCTGTAGTGTAAGGGCCGATGAAACTACACGGTTACTTAATGAAGATTGGTAGCGGCTCCCATAAACCCTACCTGTTTTATATACCGGAATCGACTTGTTACCTATATTATCTACGGTATAAATGGTGAAATTCTGAATACCTTCCTTCATGTTATTTATGGAAAAACTCAGACTATCTACAGCATTTTTTCTGGTTACAGGAATGATTACAGAATCGGCCATGTTATTCCAATACACTTTACACTGCGTAATTTTAGGATCGGATAAGAATAAACCTTTTAGTAGGACACGTGAATTGCCAGACATGATTTTAATAGAGTCTAGCTTACCCGTATAAGATATTTCTCCATTGGCTAAAAACTTTTTATAATCATCCATTTTAGAGCAAGATGAAATAAAACCGGTAACCATTAAAGAGAGCGCAAGCCATTGCAGCCCTTTAATCTTTTTTATAATATTTTTCATGTGATATAACTTTAAAATATCGTTGGCGACATTAATTTTTGATGTGACAAATACCCTTTTTATAAATTAACGATTATCTCGGATCGCCATAAACCTGAAGTTCGGCAACCGACATAAATGTTGATCCCTGAAAGTTTTTAATACTTTTAATTCTGATATACCTGAATTTTTGAGACTTAATATCGAAGCTGTAACTGATACCTGCGTTAGCATAATTATAATCTTCGCTGGTTTGTATGCCATAAGCACTACCTGAAGGTTTAACTGTAGTAAAGGTGCCCAGCTTAACCCAATTGTTAAAGCTACCATCGCTCGGTGGGTTATCCGATCCCCAAACTTCAAAATCTTTCAGGTTACCGCCGTAATAATATGCTCTTCCGGAATTTAAATATTCTGGATAGCCCCAGATTACAATCCTGCTTAAATTGACCAATTTCCCGATATCAAAAGTTACCCATTGTGGAGTAAGCACCCCAGGCTTTGTGAGTGATATATTTGGCCAGTTAATGATGTCTTTATCCCACATTTTATCTATGCCTGTACCCGAATATTCCTGCCCAACATCAGTTGGTAAATTTACAGCCCTGTAACCAGATTTCGGAATGGCCGTTTCGTATAATGGTTTTAAGGTAGTATAAAGGGTATCTGTATAATTCAGCCATCGATCTCTTATGGTAATGGCAAATTTTTGTGCAATGGTATCAAGGCCCCTAACAGATTGGTTAATATCTGCTGCAGAAGTATAAATATTTTTTGCTGTAGGCTGGTATTTTCCATTATCCTGCTTCATAATCTCAATAGATAAATCGGCTTTCAACAGGTTAGCGGCAGTAAACTTCAGTCCCCCAAAATCTGGAATTACTTTTAAGCTTCTATATACATCCCATATTGGATTTTCCAACGGCTTAACACTTACAGAAACCGCTGCAGAAGGAACCTCACTTCTATTTACCGCATAAAGTTTAACTTCATGGGTGTTGGTATCTCCAAAACCTTCAACGGTTAATGTACTGTTGTAGTAAGAAGATTTTACCTCCATTACACGGCCATTTGCTAAAGAATATACAGCCTTAACATACAGGAGATTTTTATCTGTCGGAAGTACATAACTTAATTTTGCAAATCCTGCCCCGTTTTCTACGACAACGTTTGAAACCGTTCCGGGTGGGTTTGTACTCGTTTCCAATGGCTCCAGCTTATCCTGTTTACAACCAGCAAATATTACCGTTAAACCAAACAGTAAGGTATATAGGGTTAATCTATTTTTTTTCATGTCTAAATTATTTTTGATTAATAATACTTACCAGCCCGGGTTTTGAACCAGGTTAGGATTAACAGTTAAATCATAAGTTCTCAACGGCCATAAATAATCACGTGGCGCAATAAAATTTTGGGCAAAAATGGTCCTCACGCGGTAGTATTCAGAAGTTGTAGGCTGAAAAACGCTCCATCCGGTTATAGATTGGTTGAATACTTCTGCTGCTTGTTTCCAGCGCCTGATATCCCAGTAGCGATTGCCTTCAAAAGCAAGTTCAATTAAGCGTTCCTGGTGGATAATTTCACGCATGCCAGCCTGGGTAGTGTATTTACCTGGATTGTTGGAATAGGTGGTCCATGAATCTTGAACGGTACCCAATCCGGCACGGGCTCTAATCAGGTTAATATAAGTATACACATCTGCATCTGGCGAAGCCGAAGTTTCGTTAAGTGCTTCTGCATACATTAAATAAAGATCTGCCAAACGAATTTCTGGCCAGGGATATTCTCTGAATGTTGCACCATTAGTACCATTAATCATATTCCAGTCTACTACCTTTTTTATGTAGTAACCTGTTTCATTATACCAGCCAAAATTACTGGCTCCAGCCAATTGCGTAGATTTACCTTCCAATACAAAAGTGCCTTCATCAGAATTGGTTGGACTATCATACTTATACCATACACCGCCGTCAAAACCTAAGTCAGCGTAAAACCTTGGCTCCCGATCATAGTTTAAACGGGCTGTCTGGTAACCTGGTTTAATGTAAAAACGTTCACTGTTAACAGCAGTTCTTACCGCATACCGGTTATTAAAGTTTAAAGTTTTATCTTCATTTATTGGCACTCCGTTTTTGGTATAGAACATTTCTGCAATTTTAATTGGCGCAGCAAGCTGTTCTCTGGCATCATTGGTAGTAACCGCTGTGACCAATCTTGCCATAGATGCCCGTTGTAAAAATGATGTCGTACTGTTTGGATTGGCCCACACGTGTTCTGTATTTAAACCAAATCTTTCCGTCAGTGCACCTTTAATGGTAAGCTGTCTTTTGGTCGTATCTGATAGTTTAAAAGTAGAGCCAGGAAATTCATAAAGTTTAAATCCGGCAGCACTACACGCATCAATAGCCGCCTTTGCCGCAGTAGCTGCCTTTTTCCACTTATTTGCATCATAAGCCGTATTCATCAGCGAGATACCCTGTTTATCTTTAAAATTTGAATAATCGGTATTCCCATTAAATAACGGGCTTGCTGCAGTAAGCAGTAACTTAGCTTTAACCGCTAATGCGATAGGTTTTGTTGCTCTTCCCAGCTGTGTACTTTTTTCTGCAATGGTAAGGGGTAAATCGGCCGCTGCCTCATCCAATAAGTTAGAGATATAGTTTACGCAATCATCAAAAGGCATTCGTTTCACCCTAACTGCCTCTTCTGGTGCACTGATATCCAGATTTTTATCTATTAATGGAATAGGGCCATACATCCTTAACAGGTAAAAATTATAGTAGGCCTTTAAAAATTTCACTTCGGCTATCCATCGTTTTCGCTCATCGAGCCTAAGATCTCTAACCTTAGTTTCATCTGATACATTCTCCAAAAAAAGATTACAATTTCTGATAGCTTTAAACAAGCCATAATTACTTCCCGAACCACCGCCTTGATTATTTCCATTCCAGGCATCAAGATATGGGTTGGCTGCACTTTGCCCGCCACGGGCACTTCGAAAACCATAGGAAATAAATTCTCTTTCATCAAGCGGGGTCCAAACTTCATCGCCAGACATGTATCCAACATTATACAATGGATTTCCGTTTTGAGGTAAAAATGAATAGCAAGTGTAGAGGTACCTCTCTGCTTCATTTCTTAATGCGAAAGCATTATCAATAGTTGCAACGTTATCTGGTATGACATCAAGATATTTTTTACAAGATGGCGCAACCAGCAAAACTGCCCCTAAAATAATTGGCAAAAGTGCTTTTCTTACGCCATTTACTATATTGTGAGTTAAGATATTTTTTAAGTTCATGTTTGTATTTTTTAAAATGACCACCTTAGAATGATACGCTTAAACCTAAATTATAGACCATCTGAATGGGATAGCCTAATCCGTTTCCACCCATTTCAGTATCCCATAATTTAAAGCTGCTAATCATGGCAAGGTTGGTGCTATTAACGTAGGCCCTGAAATTTTTGAGGCCTAATCTTGATAAGGTGCTATTGTTTAGCGTATAACCCAATTCAATACTTTTTAATCTTAAAAATGAGCCATTCCGCATCCACCAGGTAGATACCTGATTATTGTTATCGACAAAATTTGAGCTTAAACGTGGCCAGAAAGCGTAACTGTTCCGGTTTTCTTCAGACCAATAGCTACTGGCCACCTGACTTAACAAGCCATTTTGTGATCCACCATTTTGAACAAAAGGGGCAATGTTTTGAGGATTAATGAAAAATGAAGAACGGGCAGAGCCCTGAAAGAAAGCGGAAATATCAAACCCTTTGTAGCCAAAGGTGCCTCCAAAACCATAAATAATCTCAGGAGAAGTTGGCAGCCCGATCGGAACCTGATCTGCCTCACTAATTAAACCATCTCCATTAATATCACGGTATTTAATATCACCACCGCCATAAGTAACTCCAGGTGTGCCTGATAATTGTCGCGGAGAATTTTTCGCCTCTGCATCATCCACAAATAACCGTTCTGCTATATAGCCAAAGGTTTGTTTAATAGGCTGGCCAACGTGGTAACGGTAAGTTTCATTTGGACTATAATTGGTTTCATCATATACTACAAATTTATTGGCAGCATAGGTAAAGTTCCCCCTTAATTGAAGAAACATACTGTTGCCAAATGATTTGTTATAGTTCATGGCTACATCTACGCCCTTACTTTCTGCTTTATTGGTATTGGCCTGAATATTTGCCTGTAAGCCCATGGTACTTGGAATGTAGGCTCTGGATGATAAAATGCCTGAGCGTTTGGCCTGATAAACATCCACGTTAATATCCAGTGCATTCAAGACTCTTAAATCTAAACCCAAATTAATTTGCTTAGAAGTTTCCCAGGTAATCAATGGATTTGCATATCGGGAAATAGAGATACCGTTTTTATAATTACCAAGCCAATCGTCTCCAAATGCCGCCCCATAATTAGGATTGTTCATATTAACCTCCGACATATAGAAAAAACGATCTGCTGCTGCTCCAATCTGGTCATTACCAACCAAGCCGTAAGTGGCCCTTAATTTTAAGCTATTGACTACGTTGAGTAGGGGCTTAAAAAAGTTTTCATTAGATACCACATAACCTAAACCAAAGGACGGGAAGAATCCGAAGCGATTATTAGCTGCAAAACGTTCAGATCCGTTATAACCAAAGTTAAATTCTGCTAAATATTTATTGTCATAACCGTAGGTTGCCCTACCTGATACACCTTGGTTTCGTGATGGTAAAGAAAGTTGTAAACTACCCGGATTACCCGCTAAATAATTACGCATGGTGGTAATGAGCATTCCGCTTACAGCGTGTTTTTCCTTAAATATCCTGCTGTAGTTTAATGCTGCTTCCACGTAAAAGGTAGAATTTAAATCTTTCCTGCCTTCAGCATAATCTAAATATTCTCTTCCCGGTGTACCTATGGTTGGCGCAGTACCACTATTCATTAGATTAAGTGATAATGATCCATCAGGCTGCTCTTGTGCATTATAATAAAAGGGGTTATACTGGCGGGTGATATTAAAATAAGAATATCGCCTGGCATAGGTCATTAACCTTGCATTCAATCCAGGAGTGAGAAATTTTAGATCTTGCTTTAATTCCAGCTGGGTTTGCAGGGTAGAAGCATTCTGATCTTCATACCCTTTAACCATTTCTGCGTACGGGTTAGTGTAAAGTCCACCAGTTGGAGATAATGCATTACCAAATAGCGGATGGTTGGTAAATGGAGAATAGCTAGAAGGATATACTGCAGGGAACATTACCGGATTAGACCAGATGGCCTGATTAAATATTTTTTGCCCACCATTTATTCTATTTCCATTATCATCAAAACCACCAATAGGTCCGCTGTAGTCATCAAACTGGCCATATACCCTCACAATTCCTTCAAGCGTTGGTGTCAGATTGATGTTAATGTTTGAACGTACAGAATAATTTTTGAGTTTAATATTGTTATTGAAGTTATTCAGATTATCGACCTTTAACACACCATTATCAATATTGTAAGTACCGGCAATGTAGTAGATCACTTTAGACCCACCGCCTGATATATTCAGGTTATACCGGTTATTAATGGTATATTTTTTAATCAGCTGATCGATCCAGTTGTTATTGGGATATAATAATGGGTTTTCTCCGGCTGCAGTTGCATCAATTTTGGTTTGTACATAGGGTAATATGGCCAATGGATTACGTGTAAGCGCTGCTTCATTAGCCATTTTCATATAAGTTACATTATCTGCAAACTTAAAATTATTGGTATTGGCTGAGATAGAACTTTCTGCCCTGAAACTAAACTTGGTTAAACCAGCCTCTCCTGATTTGGTTAGGATTAATATAACACCATTTGCACCACGCGCACCATAAACTGCTGACGCCGTTGCGTCCTTTAAAACATTAAAAGATGAAATATCATCGGCCTGCAATCGGGCCATATCATTGCTGCTGGATTCAATTCCGTCAATTAAAATTAACGGATCTTGCTTACCCGCACCAAAAGTTCCCAAACCCCGAATAAAAAACTGAGCATTATCTGCTCCAGGCTCACCACTTCGCTGAGAAGAGATCATACCCGCTACTCTACCCGCTAACATGGTTGTTAGGTTACTGGTTGGCCCCTTAAGTTCTTTAGGATTAATAGAGGTGATGGAGCTGATTACACTGGTTTTCTTTTGTGTTCCAAAACCTACAATCGCCACATCCTCCAGTGAGTTGGCATCCGATTTCAAGACGATGTTAATGGTGTAAACACCATCGCTTCCACGTTCATAATCAGCCACTGTTTTGGTTACGGGTTTATAACCAATCAGTGAAAAAAGCAATTTCCCAGAGCGTGCAACTTTAATGTTATATCTCCCCATATCATCTGTAGATATCCCTCTATTCGTTCCGGAGACCTTAACATTCACACCGGGCAAACCGCCAACGGTATCTTTTACTACTCCCTTAACGCTAACTTCATTTTGAGCAAAAGCAGAGAAATAAAGCATTGTGAGCAACAGTATGCCCAATAGCCTTCGAAATACACTTCCACGGAAAAATAAGCAGCCCGAATCCTGGACCTTTCTTTTGTAGGTTTTTTTCATTGTTTGGTTTTGGTTAGTTATTAGTTGTTTGATTAGTTGCTTCTGAGCACGCCCATCTATCATCTGGCCTGGATGTAGATAGATCATTATATTTTACCGTAAAAGCAGTTACACAATTACGATGATGTAAAATATATTGTACTCAGAAATTTGCTTTTAATATTTGGTTATGATTAGTATTTAACAAATTAACCATTAAAATCATACCCGTAGTGAGGGGTATAACAGTAATATTTAGGGGTTGAATTGTTATTTTTCACCTATTAAAGGTGCTTTTTGTGATTTATTGATGTTTTAATCGTTACGATAACGTTTATTTATTTAGAAAAATGTTTGTATTTCAATAGCGATTTACCTAAAGGATTAATTGCTTTTTGACACCTATTGTTTTGGATTAAAAATCAATGCACCTTAAAATTAAAATAAGACTTTTTATATTTACGAATTTATTCTCTGACAATATGATTTAAAAAGCTTTTCGAGTATAGGAATTTATGAAGTTTAAAAGTTCAAATCGGGGCAAAACTTCGTCAGTCAATTGGCCAACTTACGAAGTTTTAAAAGCCAAAAGCAGGGAAGAACTTCGTCAGTTTAATAGAGATCATGGATGAAACCCAAGTTTAGATAAGAAAAGATTAGCTGTTAATTCAGACTGACGAAGTTCTCCCTACACACCCTCCCAACAAAACTTCATCAATCAATTAGCCAGCTTACGAAGTTTCAAAGGCCAAAAGCGGGGCAGAACTTCGTCAGTTTATTGGAGTTCTAGAATGAAACTCAAGTTTAAATAAGAAGAGTAAGGCGATTAAGTGTTCAGTTAATTTAGACTGACGAAGTTCCTCCTGCACACCCTCCCATCAAAACTTCGTCAATCAATTAGCCAACTTACGAAGTTTTAAAGGCCTAAAGGGTGGCAGAACTTCGTCAGTTTATTAGAGATCAGAAATGAAACTCAAGTTTAAACAAATAGAGCAAGATGATTAAGTGTTCAATTAATGTAGACTGGCGAAGTTCCTCCTGCACACCCTCCCATCAAAACTTCGTCAATCAATTAGCCAGCTTACGAAGTTTTAAAAGCCAAAAGCGGGGCAGAACTTCGTCAGTTTAATAGAGATCAAAAATGAAACTCAAGTTTAGATAAGTAAATTATTAAGTGTTTAGACTGACGAAGTTTGCCTGCGCACAATCCCATCAAAACTTCGTAAGTCAATTAGCCAACTTACGAAGTTTCAAAGGCCGGAAGCCTGGGAGAACTTCGTAAGTTTATTGGAAATATGTTAAGTTCTTATTTACTAAACGTACTCAAATTCCACTCATCCTGCCAGTTTATAGTGAGCTTATCGCCTTCAAATTTAATCGGCAACCATAGGTAACGACCGTCAATGGCGTTTTTAGGTTCCCATTTATCTGCCATAAAAATAAAATCTCCTTTCTTTCCGGGAGCAGGAAGAATGTGGGTGCTTTGCCCACCGTAAGTAATGTTTGCACCAGGCCCCTGACAAGGGTTCCCCATATAGGTCCATGGTCCCCAAATGGAACTGGCCTTAAACCATCTGGCCGGATTAGGAGCCCAACCTGTGCAACCAGACCCCACCATATAATAGATGCCATTTTTCTTGAATAAAGCTGGTGCCTCTGTTTGATGTCCTACATAAATTCTGATGAACTTACCAGTATGACTCAAATAATCCGGGCTTAATTCGGCTAAGTGTAAGGTAAAATTCTCTTCAGAAGAAAAAACGTGATAAGCCTTGCCATCATCATCAACAAAAACAGTCATATCTCTTGCCATCTGTCCGCCAGGTAAATCCCTGCAGAAAAAGCCATCGCTTTTATTAGCCGGATTTTCACAATTTACCTTTTCAGCTTCAGGTGTTCCAGCAGCATAAAATGGCATCTTACCCGCATTTGGACGATAACTTTTGATAAAAGTATACGGACCATTAGGTCTATCTGCTACAGCCACACCACTCCGGGCAGCTTCATAACTTTTACCTAGAAGCTCCAGGTGGAACCACATTACAAATTTCTTTGTTTTCTTATTGTAAACTACCTTTGGTCTCTCTAAAATACAGCCTCTTGCAATATCACTTTTTAGGTCATCAGAAACCGATAGCGCAATACCTTCATCTTTCCAGTTATATAAATCTTTCGAAGAATAGCAATGAACCCCAACCTGTGCGGTATTTCCCTTTTCACCTTCAATTTTATGTTCACCAAACCAATAATAGGTGCCTTTATGTTCAACAATACCACCACCATGCGCATTAATGTGTACGCCTTTATCATCCTTCCATATTTTGCCCGGCGTAAATGAAGTGTATTTTTGCTGAGCAGAAGCAAACTGATAGGTAAATAAAGAGAGGGTTAAAAAGCATAAGATAAAATTGATCTTCTTATTCATAACTAATTTGTTTGGTTTAATTAAAAGTGAATGAGTTAATAAACACTTACTTTTTGGTTTTTACTTTAAATTTTCGCTGTGGTCATTTTTAAAATTTTCACCACTCCAAATTTTCTGTGCACTCCATTTTGCTGGTAGATTTGCCCAAAATGGGTCACTGGCGGGCAAGCCTAGCGGTAGAAAAATATTTGAAGCAATATAAGGACTACCCTGGTTATTATAAAAATCGCCCAACTCCGGTTGCTCACCATATAAACCGATGGTTAACCAACCTTTTTTATAGGTGGTAGGGCTTTCTAATGTTTTTTTGATCACGGCAGTCAATGCACAGCGAACCTGTTCAGCAGATAACTGCTTTGGCAATGCTTTTCGAAAAGCCATATCCGCTAAATGATGAAATGCAGCACCACGATAAATGATCGAGCGACCAGTTGCAGGATATGTTCCATCTGCATTAATTAATCGTTCCTGAATGATGGCATATCTTTCATTACGTTTCTTAATCTTCTCGAACATATCTTTATAGGCATTGGTTTTTTTGCCAATAATTTCTGAAAGCGCCGCCAGGTAAGGATGAATTACGTAACTATTGTAATAGTCAAAAGCGAATGAGGTGCCATCAGTATACATCCCGTCACCAGTATACCATTGCTCCATTTGCTGGAGTGCATAATCTACACGCATGGGATCCCAGTCATAACCAAATTTGGCTAAAAAGGCCTCATTCATTGCAGAAAACAATAGCCAGTTAGAAAATACAGGCTTAAATTTTCGGGTAGTGACAATGGATTTCATCAATAAGGTTTGGTTTTTCTTGTCCAGGTTTTCCCATAACCAGGGCGCACGCACCACGGCCAGCGCCACATAGGAAGCATCAACCAATTGTTGCCCGCCAATATCAAAATTCATAAAATCTTTGGCATTAGAATCCAATGCATTCTTTAATCCGCTTAATGCCCATTCGCGATATTGCTTCCTTAAAGCGACCTCTTCCACAGCACCACCTTCCAATTGTAACCATGGCGCAATGCCACTTAACACCCGACCTAAAACTTCTACGTATTGTACTTTAATCCGGTGTTCTTTATTATCAACATGAACTGAGGTTACTTTTGGCATCGCAATCCGCAAGCTATCATTGGCTAAATTCTGTAACACCGGGCGAACCATTTTATCCATCTGCTGGATCCAGAATTGCCTGTCGTTAAGCATTGCACTTTTTTTACTTTTTACTTTCTGTGCAATTGCCGATCCGCCAAGGCACATCAGCATTAAAAAAGCAAGAGCAATATTTTTTACTTTCATTGAATTGAGCTTTATTTTTGATTTGATAAATAACGATACATTTCACAGCCTGCCAACAAAAAAGCACCTACACCAAAATTGGCTGTTGAATTTGCATCTACTACTTGTCCGGGAATGGCTTTTTCACCAATCGGTTGTACATATCCCACTTTTCCATCCTTTTGCAAGGCCGTTTCTGATAAATATTTCCATGCCTTTTTTGCTGCAGGAAGATATGTTTTCTCTTTTAAGTAGCCATTGTTAATGCCCCAAATCAAGCCATACGTAAAAAAAGCAGTTCCGCTGGTTTCTGCGCCAGGCGCATGTTCAGGATCTAGAATACTCCGTGTCCAATAGCCTTCTTTTTGCTGAGATTTTGCAATAGCCTTCGCCATGTTTTGGTATTTGCTAAGGTATTCTGCCCGGTGTGGGTCATTTTTAGGAAGATCTTTTAACACTTTAGCTAAACCTGCGAAAACCCATCCATCACCCCTCGCCCAGAAATCTTTTTTGCCATTGGTACTTTTATGTTTGGGATAAACATATTTGGCATCGCGGTAATAAAGCTTCGCTTCCTGATCATACATAATGCTATTGGCATACATAAAATATTCATAAAGCTTATCCGAATATTTTTGATCGCCCGTCAACTTGTAAAGTTTCGTCATTACCGGCATCACCATATACAAACCATCTGCCCACCACCAATAATCATGATTGGGTGTACTCATTTCATATTGCATCACGTCTTTTGCACGAGCCACTTTGTATTCAGCAGGTTGTATATGGTAAAGATCGATATAGGTTTGAAAGCAGATTTGCCAGTCGCCAAAAAGCACATGATCATCTGTTTCACCGTAGTTATATTTCCATTCAGATTTGTTGGCAGATTTCGCTCCCATCCATTGGTTGTGTTCCGCCCAATCCTCAGCATATTTGCGGTAAGCTTCATTCTTAGTGATTTGATAAAGCTCCATATTGCCGGTATGGTAGGCGGCATGATCCCAAAAAGCACGAACCTGTGGTTTGTTTTTAGCCTGCCAGTATTGATTGGCTAAATTAAGCTGATCCAGTACAGCTTCCTTTGTCTGAGCATGTACTTCTGTTAACCCATAAAACAAGATTAAAAGAAATGCCATTGAAAATAATTTTATTGTTCTCATTTACGAATCGGGTTTATGCCTTCCAATGTGGGCGTAACTTTATTAATATGACCATTTTCATCAAATTTCATTTGATCTATGCAAACTTCTCGGTTGTAGCCTGCGGCATCACCCATGGTTATCCCTTTTGGCCTGTTAAAACGGTGATAAACCATGTACCATTCATCTTTACCCGGAATTTGAATCACACTGTTATGCCCGGTACCATAAATCCCCTGATCAGGCCTTTTTGATAAAATTAAATTATTTGCGGGAATGGTAATTTTTCCGGTAGGTGAATCAGAAAAGCCATATCTCACCCCATAATCAGGACTTCTGGTATCATTCTCTGACCATAAAAAATAGTATTTCCCATTTCTATAAAAAACTTCTGTCCCCTCACGAAAGCTATCATCAGGTGTAATAATTTTAATGGAATTAGAATCAATGGAGATCATATCGTCATTTAATTCTGCAACAGCCATGTATCCATTACCCCAATACAAATAACTTTTTCCGGTTTTTGGATCGGTGAATACATCAGGGTCAATTTCTTGCCCGCCCTTTATACCCGCAGGTCTTTTGGCAATTAATGGTTTCCCGCTATCTTTAAATGGGCCGGCAGGATGATCAGCAACGGCTACCCCGACTTTCTGTGCAGCAGTGAAATAGTAAAAATATTGGTATGCACCGTTTATCTTTTTCTCAATTGCTGTTGGAGCCCATGCATTTTTCTTTGCCCATGAAACATCTTTATTTAAATCTACAATCACCCCTTCATCTTTCCAGTTTACTAGATCTGCAGATGAAAAAGTTTTAAAATAGGTGCCACTCCAGCCGGTAAAGCCATCACTGGTAGGATATAAATAAAATTTTGAAGTTTTGTTTGAATATAAAATTTCAGGGTCAGCGTAATAGCCATTTAATACAGGATTGCGATTAACTGCGACAGATACCGCATAAGTTTGCGCTGCCTGGCTTCCAATTTTAAGGCTATAATTTAAAGGTCCTTTAGAGAAATCAACCTTTCCTTCAGGCTTAATACTCACACCAGAAAATTTTGAAAATTGCGGATCGAATGCTTTCAGATTCGTACCATCATTAACAGGCAAATAAACTGTTTTGGCCACAGTATCCAGTACAATGTTATTCTGCTTGATGGATGGATTGCTTGCACCCTGCAATACTGATGAAGCGCTATACCACTTGCTCAACAAACGATTTTCTTCTTCTTTACTGATTGACATCACCGTTCCATGGCGGGGATGAAAATCCATTGTTACTTCTTCATCAATGATTTTGAAAGTGTTCAGGTCCTTAGATTTGGTAAACTGATAGCGTCCTTTCATGTAAACATCATACATTAAAATATAGTCTTCAGAACCATTTAGCTTAAAAACCCCGGCACCCTCAACCGCATCAGTGGTTTGTTGTAAATATCGGTCTCCCAACACATAGCCCTTAGTTAATTCATTTGATACTGCTTTTTTAATTCCGTTTCCATTACCCTCCGTTTTAAAAAACAGGTTGTATTTTCCTTTATCGTAAATAATATCTCCATCAATACAGGATCCATTTGTGGGACTAAAAAACAGTTGTTTTGGCGTTCCCTCCAGGTCACTAAAATCTGCATTGGCATAAGCATAATAAATTTTATCAGGATCATTGCCATGTTTCATAGACCAATACACCATGTATTTTTTAACAGCCGGATCATAAATGGTTTGTGGTGCCCACACCCGTTTCAAATTCTCCTGATTTGGATATTTTTTTTGAATATTAACAATACTGGATTTCCAGGTAATTAAGTCATTCGATTTCAATAACACCATTGCCCGGTTACTGTCCCAACCTTTTGCCGATACCATATCAGTTGCCACCATGTAAAAATGCTTTCCATCGGCACCACGTAAAATATGAGGATCGCGAACACCGCCTGTTGAACTAATTTTTTCTGATGAGATAACTGGCCGATTATTATTTAAGGCTTTATAATGATAGCCATCTTCACTAATGGCAAACCGAATAGATTCTTCTGCTTTATCGTTCCCAGTAAAATAGGCAAACAAGTAAGCACTGTTACCAATTTGCTTTTTACCTTGTGCCTGTACGCCAAAATTTAAAGTAAATATGGCGAAAAACACGAGTATACTTGCTTTTGTCTTATTTTTATTCATATCAATTTTACTTAATCATTTTTTTTAGGTTCCCAATTCAATACCTGAACGGCAGTAGGTTGCTGACTGGCTTTTCCTTCGCCGTCTATCTGTTTTACATCCTGCAAAAACAAACTTAACACTTTTCTATTTTTCCACAATTCGGTATCATAACTGGGCTCCCAATCGCCAACACTTTGGGCCGTTAAATCCGCTATTGTCCAGTTCTTTGTTTGCAGATCGTTATTCAAGGCAATTGAAGCTTTACTTCCCCTTTCTTTGTCTCTAAAGATCAGGCCCGCAGCATAACTTTTCCCTTTTTTCCACACGATAATCTGGGGCCTGGCGATGGGAATCTGCTTGGTTCCACCACCACTCAAACTGAATGCGGTTTTTCTAAAATTTAAGTGATGTACTTTCCAATCGTCATCAGTTTTATAAACCAGATGATATTGCGGAATGCTTTCACCCTCCTCACGCCAATAACTTGCTATAAACACTTTGCCATTGGCATCTGCAAACATAGAAGTCTGATTAATGAGCTCACTTTTTTGCGGAATTTTTAAGGCATATTCGGCATTACCCGCATGAATAGGCAATTGATAAGGTGCACCATCAGATTTTTGCCAGGTGACCCCGCCATCGGCAGATTTCGCATAACATAAATCGTGGTTGCTGGCCACATCAGGGTTTTCACGCCACACCCATGAAATATGGATTACGCCTTTTTTATCGATTGCAACCTGCCAATAGGCATTTCTATGCCCTTCGCCATCAATTAGATTATTCTGGATTCTGCTCCATTTTTTTGTTTTTATCGCATAGCGATTAATCACCAGATTGCCGTTACCAGATCCTCCATCCCGATAAAAGAATAATAAATCGCCATTAGCCAGTTTATAAAATTCGGGATAACTCACCTTGCCCTCCTGATCAGCCAACATCGGTTTTTTCTCAGTTAAAACCAGGCTGCCTGCACTTAGCGCATGCGCATAATTTAAGGCATTGTTATGCTGGCTCCATGCCACATGTAAAATTCCATCTCCATCTACCATAATACTGATGGATTTATGTGCATCGGCTGCATCACCTTTATAAGAGGTTCTTAAAGTTTCCCAGGTTGGAGAATTCAGTTTCCTTTTGGCAAGCACTAAAAATTGATCCGCATCATAATATGCTGCATATTGAATGTGACGAAAACTAACCAAAGCATTTTTCCTGAAAATTACCGTATTAACAGAATTGTTAGACCAGCCATTAGTTGCAATGGTACTGATATTACGCTGGGCTACACAAGCCAAACTCAGCATACAGCATACCGCAATAATCAGTGTGTTTTTAATCAGTAAATGCATTTGGAAATTAAACTGCTCGACTTTCATCATTTGGTTAAAGTTCAAAGTACCGATTATTTATGGATTTAAACAGGGGGTTAAATCACACTTTAGGGGGGGCATTTTGATATGTTGCCTGTTATCCTGTAGCATTGATGTTATAATATTTGTTAAAGCTTTTGCGGTGTTTTTTAATAAACTCGGATGGGGTAAGCTTAAAAAGTTTTTGAAATTGCTCCCTGAAATATTTTGTGTCGTTAATTCCAACTCTAAAAGCTGCTTCGTTAATATTTAGATTGGTATTAATTAATAATTCTGCTGCTTTACGTAACCTGATAAAACGAATAAAACTATTAATGGACTGGCCTGATGTTGCCTTTATTTTTTTATAAAGATTAGAATGACTCATCCCCAAATCAGCAGCGAGTATTTTCACATTAAAACTATTTTCCATCAGGTTGTCTTCAATAATGGTAATACACTTCTGCAGAAAGCCTTTATCCTCTTGTGAAACTTTATGGGTATCAGATTTCAGGGTAATTTCATTAAAGAAATACGATTGTAGATTGGTTCGGTTTTTAATAATTCCATTAATCTTCGCTGTAAAAAGTTCCTTATCAAAAGGCTTACTGATAAAATCATACGCCCCTACCTCAATTCCTTTTAGTTTAATTTCTGCGCTTGGATCAGCTGTAAGTAAAATCACCGGAATATGGCTCAATGCAGAATCTTCCTTTATCGCCTTACACAGCTCAATTCCATTTAGCCCATCCATATTAACATCAGAAATAACAATATCAGGCAGGTATTCTTTACAACACCTAAATCCTTCCAAACCATCAGCAGCGGTATAAATCCTAAAGTTTTCTTTAAAAATCTGCCTGATGTAATCAATGATCTCCGCATTATCATCAATAATTAATATGGTATGAAGATCAGAGATCAACAGCTCCAGGTTACCAATACTTTCGTCGTTACTTTTCTCTTCGTTATCTTCTTCTTGTGCAATAAGTTCATTTACGTAGGTGAGCTCACTTTGATAAGCCATTCCGGCTTCGTTTCTACCAGCATCACCTATTGGGAGTTCAATTGAAAAGACAGTACCTACCCCAGGAGAAATAAAACTTATTTTTCCCTGATGCAGTTCCACAAAATTCTTCGCCAGGTAGAGTCCGATACCGAAACCCATTTTAAGTGATTCATTAGACATCACTTTATAAAACTTATCAAAAAGCTTTTCACCCACATGTTCTGGTATTCCCGGACCACTATCACTCACCTCTATTTTTACACTACAATTTACCTGCTGAATGCCCAATTTAACATAACCACCCTTTGGCGTGAATTTTAGTGCATTAGATAATAAATTGAATAAAACGATCTCCATTTTATCTTTATCAGCATAGATATATAATTCTTCCTCTTCACACTCAAAGGTATATTGGATGTGATGCTGTTGAGCCAGATAATTAAAGCACAGGAAAATCTCCTTAGCAAAACTATACAGGTTAATCTTAACAATTTTCAGGGCATCATTTTCACTTTCCGTCTTCCTGAAAAGCAGGAGCTGATCAACCAGACTTAATAACCTTCTGGAATTGCGGTATACCACATTGAGGTTATTTTTCTCCGTGCCAGCTTCCTTCTGGTTTAAAATATCCTTAATGGGGTTTACAATTAAGGTAAGTGGCGTTCTGAGTTCATGCGAGATATTGGTAAAGAAATTAAGTTTTTTCTCATTTAAATCTTTCTCCCGTTCTATTTCAAGGTTTGCACTTTCTATTTCGTGTTTTAACCTGCGTTGGCGGTTGCGATAGATTTGAAAGAGGTAAAACAATGCCGAACCAATAAGTAAATAAATAATATAAGCCCACCAGGTACGGTACCAGGATGGCAAAATAACGATAGTAATCACCTTTTCGTTATTAGCCCAAACACCTTCTGTATCCGTACTTTTAATATGCAGCTTATAGGTTCCTGCATCTAAGCGGGAGTAATATGCAGTGCTTAATTTATTCACATAGTTCCAGTTCCGGTCCCAGCCCTCCAGGTAATAGGCATAAGAAATCTGATCCTGAAATGAAAATTCAATAGCGGCATAGTTAACAGAAATGACTGCCGACTGGTATGGAATGGAGATTTTTTCCAGGTTAACCACCGATGTATGCTGATAGGTAGAATCCTGATCAAGCGAAATATTATTCACTTTAAAATCTGTGAGGATTATTTTAGGTATTCGCTTATTCTTTTTGATGCTATCTGGCGAGAAAAGATTAAATCCTCCGATACCACCAAACAAAAAATCGCCATTTGATAATTTTAAAGCCGCGTTATAGTTAAATTGGTTGCTTTGTAAACCATCATTGGCAAAGTAATTTTTAAAGGTATTATGCTGCACATCAAACCTGGATAAGCCATTATAAGTGCTCGACCACAAGTTACCAGCTTTATCTTTTAAAATATTTAAAATAGAATTACTCGGCAAGCCATCACTTTCCAGGTAACGCTTAATATTTTTAGTTTCCGGATCAAAAAGCAGTAAGCCTCCTCCTTCAGTACCAATCCAGATCTGATGACCTGAAGCCTCCTGTATGGCACGAATAGCAGCATTTATCTTCACATATTCATGTTTTTTTCCTACCGGATCAATCTTGATGATCTGGCTATAATTTCCAGCCCATAAACGTCCTTTACTATCTTGAAAAAGGGTATGAATATCTTTAAGGCGATGGTCAAAAAGTTCAAATTTATCCAGTGCCTTATTATACCGGTAAAGTGCGCCTCCCTTTGTGGTACCCGCCCAAATATTTTTCTGTTGATCCTCGTACAGTTTCCAGAGATTATCTTCATCAACCCCTTTAACTGAATTATGACATCGATAATGAATAAAATTGCCCTTAGCCTGATCAAACCGATCAATACCACCACTAAAAGTTGCCACCCAGATATTGTTATCTGCATCATTTAAAATGCTGGTTACAAAATTGCTGCTTAAAGCACCCGTATGACCAGTTTTCGTGTAATTGGTAAAAGTATCTTTCTTCCTGTTCCAAACACTCAAACCTCCACCATCAGTACCAATCCAGATGTTATGGTACTTATCCTCACTAAAAGAAAGAATAAAATTATTGATCAGCGAATTAGCTTTTAGCGGATTACGCCTGATGGTTTTGAATTGGCCTTGCTCTGGATCGATGATGTTTATGCCGCCACGTAACGTTGCAATCCATTTTCTTGATTCCCGGTCTTCATAAATCTGTGCAACAGAATTACTGCTCAACAATCCCTTTTCTCTTCCTGCGGAGAGATAACTAACCGCCTCCTTTTTTAAATCATAAACAATAGTGCCACCACCATCAGTAGCCAGCCATAATTTATGCTGACGATCCAGCATCAGGCGCATTATATTTTCATTTCCTGGCAATTGTTTACATTTTTCGAGCTTTTTATTCAGCGTATGATAAACAAATAGTCCTCTTTCTGTTCCAATCCAAATATCTTCACCCAGGCCTTTAATGACACTGGTTACCGAACGGACATCTGTATTAATTAGCCTAATGGTATTGGTTTTCATATCCAGCTGGCATAAACCTGCATCTTTAATAAAAACCCAGAGATGCTGTTGCCCATCTGTACAAATGGCTTTTACGGTAAAATCCTTATTTCCTTTAAAAGCAATTCTTTCTGCCTTTTCACGGTTGTTCTTCAATACAAACAACCCCTTTTCATCTGTTGCCATGTATACCGCATTTTGAGCTACAGCAATGGCGTTGATGGCATAGCTAATATCTTTTTGCTTTTTATTTTCGAGATATAGTAACTGATGAAATTTAGAATCGGCATAATCATAGTAAGAAATGCCTTTTTGAGTGCCTACCCAGATCCGGTTCTTCCCATCGCCATTTAATACTGTGATGTGGTTATTAACTAAATTACTTTTATCTCCCCAACCACTCCTGAAAATTTTAAAATGGTAACCATCATAACGATTTAAACCATCATAAGTACCCATCCACATAAAACCAAAATGATCCAGATACAATGAATTGACTGAATTATTTGATAAACCATTTTCTACACCCAGATATTTAAGAGAACCAAAAGGTGTTTGAGCATTAGACAAACTAAAATTAAATGCCAAAAAGGTAACAAAAAGAAATAAAACCTTAAAGTGATTTAGCATTGTAAAAACTGATAATATTTGGTCTAAATGAATATTCTTTTTTTCGCATGGCAGTTTCTGAGCAAAGCTAGAAACTATCCGGAATAAAATTCCCGTTTAGCAAAACCATAAAATTGATTCAAGCCAATTACTTAATACCAGGGTAGACTACTCTTTGATAACCCGCTAACCCTGTTTCAGCTTATTAAATCGCTTTTTTAGTTCCGCTACCAATTACAAAACAAATGTATATCTAATTAGGCTAAAAAAACGATAAACGATCAGCATTAAAATATCAAATGATAGCCGGATTTTGATCAAATCTGATTTTAACAGTTACCAAACCTTATAGGTTTTAAAAAACCGATAAGGTTTAATTCCTGATGTCAATTAAATTCCATACCGAATTCACCCGTTTAAAAATAATAGAAATACACTTACAAAAAGATTAAGATCCACATTTACGCTATAGGATATTTGAAAAATTTATGATTTGCTGAAGTGGAGAAATTTAAACACTTCACCCTACTCCTCATATTAAACACAAATTGGAAAATGGAACTAGAACCTTTGTATGTCAGGTCCATGTTAGCAAGAATCCCTATTATCATTCGCCATTTTCTGTCGACAATTTTGTTTCGTAAATACTTCTAAAAACTAATACCTTCTGCATATTGTTTACTAACAGCTTCTTCAGTTCGTGGAAGTAAGACTTCTAAATTTCCGATTACACTTTCTTGTACTTCTTCTATAAACGGGCGTAAGTCTTTATTGTAAGCTGCAAAAGCCAATTCAAAATTACCATTGTTTTTTGCAAAAGCATCTACCAAAGCTGTTGCGCCAATGATGGCTAACGAGCCACCCATACCTGCTGCTGGCGAAGCACAATAACCTGCATCACCAACTAATGCTACTCTGCTTTTTGTCCACGACGGCATTTTTATCTGGCAAAACTTATCAAAGTACAAAGAATCTGAATTCAATAATTCTTCTTTTAATTCAGACACTCTCCAGCTCATACCCTGCATTTGGTCATAAATTATTTTCTTTATTTGCTCTTGGTTGCGGAAATCATAAGGTATTTCTTTTTCTGGCCGGAAGGTAAAAACAATGTCTGTTTTACCATTGTAAGCATTAAGCATAAAAGCTTTATTTGGTTCTGCATATAGTTGCAAGGTACTTTCCTCTATTAATAATTTGTTTACAATAGCAATGGAAAAATACTGTCCTAAAAAATGTGAATATTCTGCTTCGTTCCCAAACCAAAGTCTGCGTACTACTGAATGCATGCCATCACAACCAAATATATACTCGAATCGATTTTGTGAGCCGTCTTTGAAAGTGGCTTCTATACTATCTTCTGTTTCATTTAAAGCTGTAATGCTGTTGTTGAAAATAAAGGTCACATCATCTTTAACGGTTTCGTACATCATATTCAATAAGGTATCCCGTTCTATTTCAAACTCGTCGTCTGGCATTTCTTCACCAGGCTGTCTCAATAACATTTTGTGTCCCGTTAAATCTTCCGCATTTTTAAACTCCCATTTTTCCAATGTTAATCTGTTCGCTTTTATCTGTTCAAAAAGCCCCATTCGCTTTACAATATCAACGGTACTATCTTTTATATCTACTGGTGTTCCTCCTTTTTTAAGATAACTGCCCACTTCTACAATAGTTACTTTGTAGCCCATTTTGTTCATCCAGTACGCAGTGGTTAGGCCTGCAAAACTTGCACCTGATATAAGTACATTTTTATTTTGTTCCATTTTTTTACTCTTTTAAATTGACAATGCAAAGATATTGAGTAGAATAAAGGCAGGAGGTTACTAATCGTAGTAGGTATTGGACTAATCGTACTTTTTGCTACGAAAAGTCAAAGCTGTCACACCAACAACTTTAGTGAAAAGCCTTGAAAAATAAGGATAGTCTTCATAACCCAATTCAAAAGCAATTTCTTTTACAGATTTATCAGAATGATACAGTAAGCGCTTGGCTTCTAAAATAATTCGCTCTTGAATCTGTTGCGAAACGGATAAGCCTGTGGCGTTTTTTATGCTTTCATTCAAATAATGGGTTGAAACATTTAGTTGTCGGGCATACGCAGCTGGTCGTTTGAGTGTAAGGTAATTCCTCTCTAAAAGTTGATTGAAAGACTTAGCAATTACCTCAAATCTTGGAAGGCTGTTTAATGGTGTATTTTGATTTAAAAATGCTGAAGTCAGCAGAGCAACTAAGGTATTACAACCGTCCTTTAACAGTAAGTGATATAATTTATTGCTTTTTTGTTTTGAAAAGTTTAGGCAAAGCGAAAAAGTTTTAAAAATGTCTGTATGTATATTTTCCGTCAACAACAATGGCTTCGCAGGTGCAATTTCTTCCAAAAAATTACGGTAATCAGGATTTAATTTTTCATTGTTAATTGATAAAGCACAAACGGTCATATCCGTGAAGTCTAAAATGCGGTGCACTTGATTGGGATGCATATATACAACTGCAGGTGCTGTAATTTTATATTTTTGAAAATCTATTTCAATATCAACAGTCCCTTTTTCAATGAAATGAAAAGTATGTCCCTCGTCTCGATGCGAATTTCTTGCTATTTCGTACAGTTCTGCCGTTTCAAAGTCAGATTTTTCGAAGCTGATTCTTTCAATAGAAATGCCCTGGCTGAAATAGTCAGTCATTGAGTTAGTAGGTATATTTTTCCTGCTTTTTTCCGGCATTTAATTTTTGTTTTTTTGTCAGACTGTTTAAAGTAAATAGGTTGTTCGTTAAGGTTGGCGGGACTTATCTATAACAGAGATAAATGCTCAAATCCTTACTACTTTAACGGTATTAAATCCACAAACTTATCTATATTTTTACGAAATGCTAAATTTTTCTATTCACAAATGAACCTGTGTATTTCATTGAAAGTGCCCCTCTGTTCGGACCAAAATGGCCACCAATTTGATTACCGGATGATGCACATCTAAGTTTCTTTCCTTCTGAACAAATATACACTTCGGATCTAAATCTATTTTTCTCAGGACTTCTCGGTTAATCCATCCTACTGCCGGATTTATCTCAATTTATTCCCGAATGCTAGTTGGAAAAAAGCTGATCGAAAGATCAGAATGGCCAATTTAACCAGGAAAAGTTGGTTGCTTTGAAGCGAAATGAGGTGACAGCTTAAACGCGAAATGGGCGGCCATTTTTGCTAAAATGCCCAAAATATGAATAGTACGATCAAGATATGGTACGAATTTAACTTACAAATCTTTGCATAAGGTATCCCATTATCTAATTAAAGTTCATTAAGTTTTTTACTTTTTGTAAGCGCAATCTCGATAATTATCGTTTTTGAGACCTTATATTATTTAATTGCGATCAAGGAAATACCTTGTATATGTCGTTTCTTTTTACAAATCGGGCTAACTCAATAGTGTTTTCATCTTTATAAAATCCCAATCGATAATCCCCAACTCTCCAACGATAAGCTGTAGAGAAACCTTTCATTTTTTTAATATTTTCAAGCTCTTCTAAGCTTTCAGCATTTTCAATCTCTATAATCAATTCTTTGATTTTATCTTTTAATTTTTTATCGTTGAGTTTCTTAATATCATTTATAAAGCTTCGTAAAACAATAATTTCCATTAGTCCAAAACCTTCATTAATTCCTCATGACTTACTACATCATTTCTATCTGCTTGTTGCATAAGTAATAGTAAACCCAAATCCTCTTTATCTTCTTCAGACAATGTCTTCAAGCGTTCTTTTTCTTTATATTCTACGTAAAAAGAAACAGCCTTTTCCATAACTGATTTAACACTTACCTCTTCAAAAACAGACAATATTTTTAATTTAGTTAAAAGACTTTCGTCAATATCAATGTTCTTTTTCATTTCAATAATTTTATTAAAGTAAATATATAAAATATATTATACATACAATATATATAATATATGTTTCATCTTTGAAGATTTTTTATTGTTCTGCATTTTTTTATTTCGTCATTAGTATGAGTATCGAGTATTTTGGCATATCTATAAAATGTTGCCTTGTTTAATTGAAGTCCTTTATAAATTTCTTTCGGTGTTTTATCACCAAATCGATAATGTATTTTAAGCTTCTTCCTAAACGGTCCAATCTCCAAACCACTAATTCAACACCTTGTCGAAATTGTTCAATCATCTTACTAAGTTCTGGACGAACCATTTTTGCTCCGGAAATTGTTTCTTTAAAAATGATTTCACCCCTTTTAGAGCGCTTCAATTTGCAAATTGAAATTTTGTTATTTGGTAGAAACTCGGGCGTATCCGATTTTCATTATTGTATCATTAAAACCTTCAAGGATAAATATAATAAACTTTGTTTTGTGGTCTAAGTTTTTGGGAAAGTCAGGTTGTAAAATATGGTTTAGTCTAGACAGATTTAAGAATCTTATAATACCACCGTTTATTGATCATCAATTTTCACACATAAATGCATTTCAGTGCTGAGTTGCCTTCTATTCTATTTGAATAAGTTATGGTTTAAATCAAATTTTAAATATTACAGTTAAAACAAAATATTTCCGTTATTTTTTTTATTTTTCAGGAAATTAACAATCTTAAATTTATGTATAAATCTAAAAACGCGGCTAAGATCCTCAAAAGCTTTAATTTATTATGTTTAGTATTATTTGGTATTTTATTTTTTGTTGGGTGCAAAAAAACTCAGGTGTCATCAAACACTATCGATTGGGAAAAGAAAAAGTTAGAAATTGCTAATAAGGTAAAGCTTGACCTCAAGAACTTAAAAGCTATCTTACCTTCCACCATTTCAAGAATTTCAGAAAGTGAAATTTCATTAGATAACATCAAGATCAATGAATATTATGGCCTATCAAATTTTAAAAATGTATCAACGAAAGTCACAAAACCTAAAACTATAGACGATGTAATAGCCAGAATTAAAGCTAAAAAGATAAGTTCTACAACCCCTGTCGGTCCAGGTCCAGGGGTTACGCCAGAAATAGATCCTCTTCAGGGGCTACTTGGCGATGCATATAGAAGCCAATATTTATATGCTGTAGAACAATATGAGAGTCTTCCAACTTTTATAATGATGCTTAATGGGATTTCTACTGATTTATTAAATGCACCAAATGTAACTTCAGATGATAAGGTTTTAATTTATTCCGAAATTGAACTTTTAAAACAGTTTGCTACGGATATTGAAACAAATTTTGATTATTGGGTAGATTTATATGCTCCTTTAGAAGATGATGCACAGATGAGTAGTTCAATTACAAAAAATAACATTATTATGTCAACAAAAATTGGTGGTATAAATGGCAAAATAATGGGGCCGCCTTATAGAGGTAATATAAAAAGGCAAGGATGTAAAGTTAGCGCCAGAAATGTAATGATGGCAGGCATTTTGGGTGGATTGGTAAGTGGTTCTATTGCAGCAAAGGCTGGAGCAGTAGCCGGTACCGTTGTGGTTCCTGGAATTGGAACAGTAACCGGTGCTGTAAGTGGTTTTATGGCAGGCTTTGCATCGGGTTTTGTTACTTCAGCTGCCGTAGGTGTTGTTGGAGAATTGCTATTAACATGTGGAAGGTAAAATATTAAGAATGGAAAACTTAGAAAATAAAATTGCAAGAAGAAAATATATATGGCATCAAATAGATAGTTACTTGGTGACTTTTTTCTTTTCTCTGATTGTACAAATGCTTTTCTCACCTTATAAAACAAATGATATAAGTGATTTAAGGTTTTACTGGATGGTATTAAATGCTTTGATCCCGGTAATATTAATTCAAGGAAAATCCATCTACAATTTTGTAAAATTTTTAAGAAAGTAGATTTACATTAAAAGATAAGCACCATCAGTCTATTGATTATAACTGGTGGTGCTTCTTCATGTCCTGATGATACCACGCGAAAGATAAACTCAAGGGATAATCAATTAGTACTATCCATCTTACAAGGGCTGTGGGGTGTGAACGCTAGCTACGAAAGATATGAAATATTTATTTAAGACATGCTAAATACCGGTACAAGTTCCTGATGGCGGCCCATTTATATCCGTAAAGGTGTATTCACATAGAGACTTATTTACCGCGTAGCAGAGCAAGTCTGCTAGATTTTTCCGCCCTTCTTCAAACCCGCCAAGATTATACTTGAATAATTAGTGTCTCCTACTATAGGCAGGTCTATTGTACAAGTACTGAAGTCCTTACTCCACTTAACTATAGGTTGCCCGGTTTTGTTTAGCGTATTAATCGTAATAGCAACTTTATTCGCAATCGGTCTCCATCCTAACGCAACCCCGACACCTCTTTCCGGATTCAAGAATTCTCCAATGGTAGTTAAAGTTGTCATGCTGAGTTCGTAGCTATTATCTGTTAATTTAACACCATTTGCATTTAATGTGATATGTAATTTGCCCTTAATTTTGGCAATTTCTTTAGCACATGCAGCTTTTTGTTCAGCTGTGGTATTTACAGATGTTTTTTCTGCTGAATTTAATATATCAGTGCCATAAACTTTATCAAAATATTTGCCTAAATATGAACTTAAATAAGAAAAAGTTGAAATGTCAAAAGAGCGCTTATCAGACATAATCCTGGTAAACATTTCCGATGGACCATTAATAGTGACGCTTTCTTGTATCACCTTAGCCCTTGACCAATTATATTTTTGTTCAAGTGTTTCTACAATATCGGCAGTTGTTTGTGCCTTTGTATAAAAAGGGGTGGCTAAGCAAAAAATAGCGCAAAATAAAAATAGTCTCATTTCTTTAATTTTTTAATAGATGATGATTTAATAAATAGTGTGTAACCTGAAGAAATTTAGATTTTAATTAATAATACAAATTAATTTAATCCCAATTCCTGTTGTAAGTTCAATTATCGTTAATAAGCAATTATTGGTGTATTAAATTTCATTTAAACGCACTCATTTTTTGTTGAAGCTCAAATCAAAACTCGTAGTTAGGTAAATAACAGTTTTTTTAACCAATAGTTTTACAATAGCTTAGTGATAAATAGATAGTAGATTGAATCAGTTGAAGAATGATCGATAGCATTCGGCCACTTACGTTGCTTTATCCATAAGTTTGATCATTTTATGGTTTGGATTAGGTTTGTACAAAAGCTATTATCCTTATTGATAATATTATAATTCCTTCGTTTTTTAAGACTATGTTTATCCTTTGGAAGGAGGTATAGTACTTGTTATAACTCTATTTTGTAATTTCACCTTTTAAAGCAGTTCGACATCTAGGAAGAGTTACAATATTTATAATTTCAAATATATTAAACTAATGATTTCTCACCAATCACGTCATATTTTCGATTTTTTATACTTTTTTCCCTTTGTAAGTAGCTAGCGCATATAAACTGACAGCTGAAAGAAGATATCAAATAGGAGATGGGTACCTTCTTTTACAAAAACTACTTCACATTAGTAAATTAAAAAGGGCAATTATTGCTATAATGATTAATATCAGCACAGATTTCCCTTTAAATAACATAAAACAATTTTACCTACTCAGGTCAATTTTCTATATTTGAAAATAGGTTCCACAACCCTAATGCCTGTAAGATTATGCCTGAAAGAAAGATATGAACTGTACAAACTGTTCCACAGAAGTAAATCAAAATTACTGCCCTAAATGTGGGCAAGCGGCCTTGATAAAAAGAATAAATAGTCATTACATTATTCATGAAATTGAGCATATACTGCATTTTGAAAAAGGAATTCTGTATACCATCCGTGAATTAGCAATAAGACCGGGCATTAATATTAATCACTTTATAAAAGAGAACAGAAGTCGGCTTGTTAAGCCGATTGTTTTTATCATCATTACTTCGTTAATCTATAGTATTATAAATCACTTTTTCCATCTTGAAGATGGGTATGTAAATTTTGATATTACAAAAGAATCGACGTCAGCTATATTTCTAAAATGGATAAATGATCATTATGGCTATTCTAATATCATTATAGGCGTTTTTATTGCCTTCTGGTTGAAGTTATTTTTTAGAAAGTGCGACTATAATTTTTTTGAGATTATCATACTCTTATGCTTCGTAATGGGTATGGGTATGTTAATCTTTGCATTCTTCGCACTTATTGAGGGGATCAGCCACTTTAAGCTTATGTCTGTTGCCGGAGCCTTCGGAATAGTCTATATGACTTGGGCAATCGGTCAATTTTTCGATAAAAAAAAGCCAATGAGTTATTTCAAAGCATTTGTAGCTTATTGCCTGGGAATGATCGGTTTCACAATAACTGCAATCCTGATTGGAGTTACAATTGATGCCCTTATAAAACATTAGCCATGGAAAAGGAAAAAAGAAGGTCGGTATTTTCTTTGGTATAATAGCATATTTTAGGGTTAGCTCTCTTAAAGAAATTCAACTTTGAGACTTATACGTTCGAAAGCCCCGGACCTGCAATCCTTTATTCAATTGTATTTTTTGCCGCTATTGTCTTGATAGTACGAAATCTAGGAAAAAACTAGTAACACCAGATGTATTTAGTGAAGTATACTGATAGAAGATAATTCACCTTTTTTAGGATTTTCATTTGAATGTTCGTTTTGTGAGACGAAAAATTTATAATAAAAACCTCCTTGGTCTTATCAAAAATCGACAGTTAAATGATAAACGATTTCTGTATCATATCTGTCGATAACATTAAAGGTCAACTAATAATTTTTTACCTTAGATTTACTATTCATCTATGTCCCCTCACAATACTACATATGAAAAAAAAGCAGCTACCAATCTTAGTACTTTTATTAATTCTGATATCTACTAGTTCCTTTAATGATTTGCCAAAGGAAGTAGTCAGGAACGATTTTAAGAAGTTCTATGATAAATTTAATGTACAGGGTTCATTTGTAATTTATGATCAGAATAAAGATGCGTACACTTACTATAACAAGGAACAAACTTCTCAACCGTTTACTCCTGCATCGACCTTCAAGATTTGTAATACATTAATTTCACTTGATAGCAAAGTTATTGATGATGAAAATGTAGTTATCAAATGGGATGGTAAAGAACGCCAAAATTCCGCATGGAACCATGACACCAATATGCGAGATGCTTTTAAAAATTCAACTGTTTGGTTCTATCAGGAATTGGCGAGAAGAGTCGGAGAAAAACGAATGAAAGAATTGATTGAAAAGGCTCATTATGGAAACTATGACATAAGTGGCGGTCTTGATGCCTTCTGGTTAACAGGTGGTCTTAGAGTATCACCAAATCAACAAATCGAGTTTTTAAGAAAGTTGCAAAGCGGCAAACTCCCATTTTCTAAATCATCAATGGATATTTTAAAAGATATAATGATCGTTGATAATAAATCAAAGTACGTTATACGTGCAAAAACTGGCTCTGGCAAGCAAGATGGTAAGTATATTGGGTGGTATGTCGGTTATGTGACGACTAAAGACAATGTATTTTATTTTTCAAATTGCATCCAAACAACAGAAAAAAATTCAGACTTCAATAATGCTCGTACTGAAATTTCCAATTTCATTTTTGATGAAATAGGTATTTTGAAATAAGTGCATTCGTAACAATATTTATGAATCATTATTCCCTTGTTATTTAATTAGTTTCAGTGGTGTAACTTAAATTTTTTCTCCAATAACTCAAACCGCCCCTTAACGATTCTGCACAAACTTGACTTTTTCCCCTTATTCTCATAAACCTATTACATTAATTAAACGAAATATTCAGTTTTTGATAATGAGCAAATGATAAAATTTGAGGGTAATAAATATTTGACCTCAGCCAGATTTTTCTCTTTGCTGTAACTAAAGAAAAAAAATTCAGAAAGACTGGAGTAGGATGGATTCCTTCGTTTTTTGATACTACTTTTAAGTTATTCGTTTTTGAGATTTAAAGCTGATAATTCACGCCAAACGACCAATTATTAATAAACTTTATTTCTAAGTATAGTAGCATATGCTGTGCTATGTTCTTCATAATTTGATTAAATGGTTGTGTTACCTATTCCGCCATCTCTTTAATTCTCTCAAGACTTGAATTTGATATGAAATCAATAAACTTGCTGCCAAATTCTGATATTCTAATATAGGTTGTATTATCCACAGTAATAAATGCCATAAAGCCATTGGAAGCATTTTGTAATTGTCCTAAATAAAGTGAAAAATCTTTACTACCCAACTCTGGCCTATTGTCAGGTTTATTTGCAGGAAATACCAGTTTAGTGTTTATTGGACCATTAAATTTCAGTTTGCTAGAAAGTCGATTCCAAATGGATCTAACTTCGTAAATTCTTTAATAAAATATTGTTTTTCGTTAAATTCGAAATTTTTATTCCTTAATAAGGACTCAGTAATAATAGGCCAGAGCAATAATTTTTTATCAAATATTTCATCTGCTACAGTTGAGGTAACTTGACTGAAAAGAATTCTAACATTTTCGTCCTGATCAATTACTCTACGATCTTCATCAGATAGTTTCCAGGCATTCACCCACTTCAACAACCTTTGTTTCTGATGGTAATAGAGATTCATAGACCAAGCATCTGCACGATTTCCTAATATACCGCTGGCTACAGTTATACTTAGAAATTTTAGAGCATCCTGAACTTCAGGAAGTAATTGAGTAAATTCATTTGGAGCAATTGAATATTGTTTTTTGAGATTAATTAAAATGTTGTTTATACCATTCCGATCGTTAATTGAGATTCGATTAATCATTATTTGCAACAGTAAAATCAATTATGTCCCCCCATACTACCTTTCTATATCCCACGAGAGCAATAATAAATAATATCACTTCCTTTAGTTGAATAATATCGCCAATACTTGCTGACCTAGTGGTTTGATCTTCCTGCGAAGCAGTATAAAGTTCGCTATCGTTGACACTTCGTACTCTATTGGTGGAAGATAGTTTTCTCTTTTCAAAAGGTAATTATTTTCTAAAATGATAAGAGGGTTGTAATCGCTAATTAGTAAAAGCTTCATTTATTTTAGATTATTTTATCTATTTGCTATCAAATTTTGGTTGGCCAAACGTTGACCAGGTTTTGACTTGCTATCATGTTTTAACTGTAGCTGTTATTGAGACTTACTTCTTTTAAGTATAACGTAAAGATTATTTTTTTATCAGATTTTGACTTCATTTTGAATCCCCTCTATACAATAAGCTAATAATAGGCACAGTCCATTCCTCTTTATCCCGAATTTACTTTCAGCATCAACTACATTATTAAGATTCGCAAACAGATCATTAATCTCTCTTAAATCAGAATCGCTATATAAGCTTATATCTACATCTTGGCCATATTTATCTTTTAACCAAGGGAAGATTCTTTCTTCATTTATGGCTTTTCTTGTTTCATGGATATCAAGTACCTCTCTTCTATCAATTATGGAATTAAGGCTAAATCCGAGTAAAGTGTATTGTAATGTTATGTTCATATTTTTTAAATTATTCGTTTTATGAGGCGATTCAATTCAAAATTGTCACTCATTTAATTATACTTCTACCTGATAAATTCTCGATTCTTCCTCCCATGGATGATAACCCTTTCCAATGTACTTGAATCCGTATTTCTCATAATAACCGATGTGGTCCGTACATAAATTTAGATGCTTAAATCCGGCTTCTTTGGTGTCCGCTATTGCTTTTTCGATCAACATTGATCCGCAAGCATTTCCTCTATGGTTTTCCGCCACATATATTGCACAAATCCAAGGATATAAATCCATTCTGCTTATAAAGTCATTTGTTATTAACCCCGCGCAGCCAATTATTTCTTGATTCTTTTCCAATAAATACCATTGAGGCAAAAACTGGCTTGCGTTTATACAATTTGATATGCAATTTTCATAAATAATGGGCGAAATTTCAGACCAGCTTTGTTGTAGATATTTAATTGCGATGTCTTTATACTCTGGTTTATCTCTTACTGATATTATTCTCATCTTTTAACGGCTATTTTTATTGATTAAGTAGGAAAGAATATAATCACATTCGCAATTTCCAGCAAAATTAAAAATTTTCATACGCTCATACTTTCTCGAAACTTTCTTTTCTTGAGACCGCTGTACACTTTGCCGTGATTAGCGTAAATGGGAATTTACAGCTGAGAGAAAATTTGTATTCGAAAGATTTCTTCAGTTTTCAATGACTAAATCTTTTCTTATGAAATGCAAAATTTTTCTATCCACGAACTTCACGAATGAACCCAATAATGCCTTTAATTAAATAGAATAATATTACAAGGACAGCAAATCCTGTAATGAAAATTAAAATCTCAGGGGTTCCAATTCTTAAGAGAAACATAATTTAATGTTAATTTCAATAAATCTATAAAAAATATCACAAATCCTTTAAAATATTTTTAATGAACTTAACTCTTCGTTTTGTGAGACGAAATTTACGCTATAGATTTTTTGACCTATTACAAATCCACCGGTTCATGATACTGAGGTTATACAATAAATTTTCACACTAATAATCTTCAACTTCATATACTAATTAAGTATGTATATTTACATGAAAATATGTAATATAAATATACAATTTGTATCATCATACTAATTATTTATGTAAATATCTGACGCATCGATACTATCTTCTTTTAACTTAACCTTAAATCTATATATAAGAAAAAAACACTATTATTATCGGAATGGAGGCGTTACTTATTCCTAATGTCAATGTTAACACTTATCGTTATATCCTGTAAGAAAGATAAAGGGTTAGCACCAGTGAATGAAAATAATACCGTCCTATCTAAAAATTCGCCAGACTATTTGAAAAGGCTTAGTGCAATTAAAGAAAAGTATTATAGCTTTAAATTTGATCAAAAGCTAATAGCTAATGTTAATCAGAAATACTCATGGATACCAGATTGGGAACACCCTAGGTCACAAATTGTAAATGATACAGTTTCCTATGTGTTTTTCCCACTCGTAACATATGTAACAGAAAATAATAAACCAAAAAAGATAAGTGAGCTCAGATCTGCAAATTACTTAATGGTAAAAAATGAAAAGGAATTTTATAAAGCATTTTACTATCAGTCTATCTCTCCTGCCAGTAAAGAAACATCTGAGTTGGCTATCGATAACTTTACCGGTAATCTCCTTTTAACAAATTTCGAAAATGGAAAAAGTTATTTGTTAGATTACGTCGACGGAAAGGTCAGTCAAGGTTACCAAAAGAAAAAAATGCTTGCATTGAATAAACAATCTATCTCTAAACCAGGTAGTATTTCATATTGGGAAAGTATATGTCGAACAGAACTAAAATTCTGTAAATTCGCTTCCGATGGACCAACTAATTGTAATTCGGGTACAGTTCATATTATTTATAGCCCTGATTGTCATTGGCCACAAGGAAATTGTGGAGGTAATTATAGTTTAATTGATTCCAGCGAGGTTACTGTATGTGAAGATCAATGGTTTCCAGATCCACCTACAGACCCTGGAGACAACGGCGGAGGTACTGGTGGTGGTGGAGATTCAGGAACAACAACCGAGGAATTCAATCAGAGAATTAACTTGGATGAACTAAGTCCCTGTGCTTCCTCAGTATTAAGTTCACTTATGTACCAAAGCCAAGGATCGGTAGTGGCAATGATTCAAAAATTTTCTGGCGAGGTGCCAGGATATACTTGGAATTTAAAAAATGGAACCTTACCTGATTATGTAAATGGTTCTACAAACAAAACCACCGGGGGGGCCAGTACTATAATAGATATAGCTAAATATAAAAATGGTACTGATCTAGCATTAGCTAGGACTTTGCTTCATGAAGCAGTACATGCTTATCTTGTATCCTATTTTGCAAATAATCCAGCTCTTGCTCAACTAAGTTATCCAGATATGTTAGTAGAATGGGAAAAACAAAAACACCCAACTCTAAATGATGTGCAGCATATTGAAATGACGATTGAATTCAAAAACGATATAGCTGCTGGTTTGAGAGAATATGGTGATCTGCATAATTATAGTTTCTCCAGTCCTGAAGAGAAGAATCAATTCTATAGTGATATGGCCTGGGGAGGATTAGAACAAACGCCGGCATATAAGAGCCTTAGTGTTTCGGATCAAAATAGAATTCTGGATACTATAGTTGCTGAGCAGTATGGTACAGATAGAACTGGAACACCTCAGGCAGGTAAGGGGACTCCATCAGGTTGTTAAGCATTTAAATAAAATAATTATGAAAAAAGAATTTTTGTTTATAACAATAATATACATTGGTTTAGTTGGCTGTTCGATAAACCGTCAAGGCACCTATAGTCATTCTTTATTTAAAACCAAAAGCGATAAAGTATTTATTACTGGAACTGTGTATGACACAGAAAGGAATAATCGAACTTTACCAGGTGTGGCCATAAAATCTACTGATACTACATTTTTGACACGAACCGATCGGAGTGGTCAGTACAAATTAGAACTCAAACCAGGAAAATTTGTTTTACGTGCTTCTTACATTGGCTATTTGCTTTCATCAACCAAATCGCTTAACTTAGTAAAGGGTGATTCTTTAGTTGTAGATTTTGTATTAAAAGAATCTAATGAGAGAACTATAAACTAAATCATGCATAGTTCTGGTACATAAATAAAAATCTTAAGAAGCTGTCTCAAAAAAATGAGGCAGCTTTTTTTTGAGTATAAATCAATCCTGTGTGCTATTTCTTTGTTGCCGTCTAGAGATCTTTATATATCCACGGATTTAATCAATGTTTATATGTGAATGTTATGATGCTCTTGGTCTGGTAAAACATGTTTAGTAATTGCTAAAAAAACTTATGGCGATTAAAGCAGCAAATGGATTAAAGTTCCAGGATTAAAAATCAATATGGATTAGATTTCAAGAATATAACCCAAATGGAAATGGAAGACCTTATGAAGAGGATCTTACAGATGAGGGTTATCATGCAGATAGCATTAGTGATTTACCAATTCCTGAAGATTATATAGGGTTTAAAGTCGATAGGACCTTAAAGGGCAACGGTCCAAATACTACGTTCGAGAAAAAGGCCGTTATATTTAAAGTTCTAACAAGGCTTTTTGATTTTGAGGTATTTGATAATAAAGATGTTATCTTATGCAATATCGTAGTTCAGGAAGAAATCAATAGACATGTCATTGGGCAGCTGATAAAAGATTAGCGATTTACCCTGAATCTATCTTCTAAGTATAAAATGATCTACACTTATCGGAATTAATAGCATTTAATCGATAACGCAACCATTGTTATATATGTAATCTGGATTTAAATGTAATCCGTGTTTTGGATGGTTACGTTTAATAAGCAGATAGCGGCTTCAGGTATGCAACTAATACTTCGCTTATTATTCCGCCATGGCAATTCGATACGCTCACAAATTAACCCATGTTGATAATAGATTTTTCCATTTGTGCCACCTTTCAAATAAGTTCGGCATAAGAAAAGTTCCACTACACACCTTGTATTTGTGAAATGGTTAAACCATTATAAGCACCATTGCTTAATGAATAATAGGTTCCATTCACCTCCTGATAGAAACCAATACCAAATAAAAGAAATAATGGGCCCGTACTCGCTGGCTTAAGCTGGCAGTTTAGCAATACATATACCAAAACATCCGTAATGCCAATCATCGGACTTTCCTGAAGATTCAATTCAAACGTTTCAGCTTCAAAGAGGATAGACGCTGCTGCGGCACTAAACTTAAAATGAGTGGCACCCTGTGGTGAAGTAATAAGATCCCTTGCGCTAAAGTCCGGCAGCTCAATGGATAATTTTCCTGTAGCCCTGTCTATCTCCGTCTTATAAGTAGTACTTACAGTAGTGCTGATAGGCGCATTAATATTAAATTCAAAACCCGTTAAAAGTTCTGTTTCCGCATCAAGCACCATCCGCTGCCCACGCCCATTAACCGAGTCTGCTTTGATTACTTTAAACATCTCCTTCATTAACCTGTTACTTACCCGATTGTCAGCAAGCTGGCTGGTAAGAGTTTTAAAAGCAGTACGCATAAACTTTCCAGCTTTTGTCGCTCGGCTAAATTCAGCCATGTTTTCCCTTGTACGCTGAAAATTAGCGTCGCTGGCAATGCGGCTTCCACTTACACCACTTTTCTCCCTTGCCTGGTAACCGTTTTTTGTTTTGTAAAAGGACAAATCCCCGATTTGGCCATTTAATTTGATAATTCCTTCCTGACGTGCCATAATAATATGATTTAACATCTGGTTACAAAGGTGAAAAGAAATTAAACAGTAAAGTTGCAAAAGAAAGGTTATGCAGTTTATAATAGCATTTGTTAGGTTACGCGTGTATGATTAGTTTTTTGTATTTGAAATTATTTTTATTTTTCAGGATCTTACACCAAAATAAACCTAATTCTTTGCACCAGCCTGGGGAAGTCAGTTTTTCAGCGCTAAATGAATTACATACCAGCCTGGCGCTGTTGCGGTAACCTTAAACTAATCATAAGAAGAGTATGTATCTATCCAAAAGATGTTAGTCTATTAACAGGCAAAAGTGTTGCACAATCACAAAGAGTGCTAAGAAACTTCAAACTGCTATTGAACAAGCATAAAGATCAATTTATCACACTTCGAGAATATGCAGATAATTAAGGTATAGACCTGGAATTGATCAGAAAAATCTGTCTGACAATATCAATCACTTGGTTTGATTGTAACCGGTAATTAAAAAACAAATAACACCCAAAGTCCCCGGGTTTTGTTGTGTAGAATAAAACCTAAAAAAGAATCAATATTGATAAAACATCATCCGCTTCTATCCCCCGTCCCTATTGCCTTCCTATTGCACCCCTATTGCATGATAGTTGCATGTGAGTGGCATGTTGCACAATCTTAAATTTGATAACTGAGTTTCGATAAAACAAACCTATAAGGTTTTAAAAACCTTATAGGTTTGATGTGAATTATCTACAAAACAATACTATCAATTGCTTTATCCAATGCAGTTTCCTGTACACCAGGGATGGCGAAACCTTCTGCCCTAACAACGGTTACATCAGTAATGCCGATAAAACCCAAATAAGCTTTGATATAAGGAACAACAAAGTCATAACCAGCAGCCTCACCAGAGCTATAAATTCCGCCAGTGGAAACAGCGATATATGCTTTTTTTCCAGTAACTAAACCTTCCGGACCATTTGCACCATATTTAAAAGTAATCCCGGCACGAGCGATATGATCAAACCATGCTTTTAAAACAGAAGGAATACTAAAGTTGTACATCGGTGCACCGATCACCAACACATCTGCATCCATAATTTCCTGAATGGCCTGATTAGAGTGGCTGATAGCCGCTTTGTTTTCTTCAGTGTGGTGTTCTATCGGTGTAAAGAATGCATTTAAATGCGCTTCTTCCAGGTGTGGAAATGGAGCTTTAGTTAAATCCTTAACCGCAACAACTGCAGCAGGATCCTGTGCTCTTAACTGATCTATAATTGCATTTGCCAATTTAATACTATTGGATGCTTCGCCTCTTGGGCTTGAAATTACATGAAGAATCTTTGACATTTTATTCTAAGTTTAAGTAGCTAAAATCGCTATGTTTCGCCAGACTCATCTTGATGTGTGATAAGAAATTACTTTTTTTAAAAAAACTGATCAAAAATAAACGCCAGCGCATGACTGTAAAAAACACATGTTAAACCACCTCATAAAATTACAAAGCATTTAAAAAATCCAGATAAGGTTGTACGCTTTTTTCTATCCACTCTTCAGAAGTATTATAGTCTATTCCATAATAGGCAAAAGGAGGCAGGTAATTGGCCTTAACATATTCAAAAGAAAGTTCAAACGGACGCAGTAACTCAGCCAATGGATAGTGGTAAATCCCTGTAGGCTGATAGTCAACCTCATCTACCCCCAGGCTAATAGCGAGGGCTATTTTTTTACCGGAAACTTTATACCCACTTTCACTTCCATAAGCCCAGCCATGAATAAGCACCTCATCTAACCACTTTTTGAATAACCATGGGCAATTAAACCAGTAGTAAGGAAATTGAAATACAATTTGATCATACTGTTCTACCAGCTGCTGCTCATAAGCTACATCAATTACCCCATCAGGATAACGCTCATGCAATTGGTGGATCACATATTGATCAGGAAATTTCTTCAGTTCTTCTACCCATCTTTTATTAACTACAGCACCTTGAAGATCAGGATGAATCACAATAACCAGTGTTTTCATATTCATAAATTTTAAATTTTCTGTTGCAAACATATAGCAAGTAACCTAATTTAGGGTAGTTAGCGTCCCATTGTTATGTACTATAAAAAATGTAAGTAATGTCGAAGATCAAAGAAACATCAACCAATTTCGCCAACAAAAAAGCATTGGCAGCAGAATGTCCGGAAGCCTACACCACCAATATTATAGGCGGACAATGGGCTTTGGTGATTTGCTCCTGGTTAATGAGTGGAAAACTGAGATTTGGTGAATTAAAAAAACTGCTGCCAAATATCACAGAACGTATGCTTACCCTGCAACTTCGGAAACTGGAAGAAAATAAAATTTTAACCCGAAAAGTATATGCAGAAGTGCCACCTAAAGTAGAATATGAGCTTACACCCATTGGTTATGAATTAAACCCAATCATTCAGCAACTTGAAAAATGGGGCAAAAAACATCAGGAACTTGAATAAAACATCAACCAACTTACGAAGTTTCATAGGCCTAAAGCGGCGCAAACTTCGTCAGTTTTAATAAAAAAAACCTCAATTTTTCACCCAATTTTCCAATGATGATGACTTTTATAATTAATTTACCGTAGAAATACGGATAAATCACACATAACGGTAGTTTTGATTAGATTAGCTAAACCAGACACATAAATTAAAGGTTATCTAAACAGTCATACCTATCTCTAATATTAGCACCATGCTAATATGATAAACGATCTCTTTCAAACCAAGACGATTTTAAGGCGATGCTTAAATTTAATACTATGAGCTTAAATACCACAGCTTGGTCAATAGATAGACCATATGATTAAAGAATACGATTATTTAATTGTTGGGAGCGGATTATTTGGATCCGTTTTCGCCCACGAAGCAACCAAACTTGGCAAAAAGTGTTTGCTAATTGATAAAAGGAGCCATCCAGGTGGCAATGTATTCTGCGAGAATATAGAAGGCATAAACGTTCATCAATATGGCGCACATATTTTCCACACCAATGATAAGCAAATCTGGGATTATGTTAATTCTTTCGTAGAGTTTAACCGGTATACCAATAGTCCTATGGCTAATTATAAAGGTCAGCTTTATAATCTACCATTCAACATGAATACCTTTTACCAGTTATGGGGTGTAAAAACTCCCGATGAAGCTAAAGAAAAGATCCAGTCGCAGATTGATCAGGCACAAATTGGCGTACCTGCTAACCTGCAAGAACAAGCCCTTTCCCTGGTTGGAAAAGATATTTTTGAGAAACTGATTAAAGGCTATACCGAAAAACAGTGGGGCCGGCCAGCTACTGAGCTTCCTGCTTTTATTATCAAAAGATTGCCCATTCGTTTCACTTATGACAATAATTATTTCAACGATAAATATCAGGGCATCCCGATAGGTGGTTATAATAAATTAACAGATGCGCTATTGGAAGGTTCTGAAGTAAGGCTGGATACAGACTATTTTCAGGACAGGAAGCACTGGGATAATATTGCTGATCAGGTGGTGTTTACCGGTCATATCGATCAGTTTTATGATTATAGGTTTGGCAGATTAGAATACCGGAGCTTAAGGTTTGAGCACCAGTTAATGGATCAGGAAAATTATCAGGGAAATGCTGTAATTAATTATACGGAGCATGAAGTGCCTTATACCAGAATCATTGAACATAAACATTTTGAATTTGGCACCCAGCAAAAAACGGTGGTCACCAAAGAGTTTCCGGAAGATTGGACACCCGAAAAAGAAGCTTACTACCCCATTAACGATCAGCGAAATAATGAACTCTTCGCAAAATATAAATCCCTCGGACAGACTCAAGACAAGGTCATCTTCGGTGGTCGGCTAGCCACCTACCAATATTATGATATGCACCAGGTTATTGGTGCCGCATTAAAGGCCGTAAATGTTCATTTTAATCCCCCTATTCAACCTAAATCTACTATTTAAATGATCATTACAGAACAGCTATTGCCACAAAACCTTTTATGCTTTTCCCATTTAAGGTGGGATTTTGTTTTCCAGCGACCCCAACACCTCATGAGCCGTTTTTCAGATCAAATTAATGTATTTGTACTGGAAGAACCTGTATTTGATGCAGAAGAAATAAACCACCTGTCTTTTGATCAGCGGACCGACCAATTGGTTATTTTAGTACCTCACCTTAGGCCAGGAACAGATGTAGATGAACAAAAAACAGCCATGCGCAATCTGCTGAGTGATTTTTTTAGCGAACAAGATCTTGCCAACTGGATTTTTTGGTACTACACACCCATGGCACTACAGTTTTCTGATCAGTACACTCCCGCACTCACTGTGTTTGATTGTATGGATGAATTATCGGCATTCGACTTTGCACCACCAGCGCTTCTGGCCATGGAAAAAATGCTGCTAAAAACAGCAGATATAGTTTTTACCGGAGGTCATTCCCTTCACGAAGCTAAAAAAGAACACCACAATAACATTCATGTTTTCCCCAGCAGTATTGATAAGGCACACTTTGCATTAGCCCGTACAACGGCACTTGAACCTACGGATCAGGCAGCTATAAGAGGTATTAAACTCGGTTTTTTTGGTGTTATTGATGAACGTTTTGATGCGGAACTGATTCGCCAGCTGGCCTTAAAAAGACCCGAATGGCAAATTGTCTTATTGGGCCCCGTGGTTAAAGTTTCTATGGAACAGCTTCCTAAGGCCAATAACATCCATTACCTTGGCCAAAAAACATATCAGCAACTCCCTGCATATCTCTCCGGCTGGAATGTTGCCCTTATTCCATTTGCCATTAATCAATCTACCCGCTTTATCAGTCCGACTAAAACACCCGAATATCTTTCTGCTGGTAAGAGAGTGGTATCTACTCCCATCCGTGATGTGGTTAAGCCCTATGGAATTTCAGGAATGGTAAATATCGCCTCTGATCCTGATGAATTTATTTTAGCCATTGAACAAGCACTACTCGCAGCTGATCAGGATGAGTGGTTAGCACAGGTTGATACTTTTCTGGAAGATAAATCATGGGATAATACCTTTGAGGATATGAAGAAAAAAATGTTGTGGACCCTTTTTGAAACCGATAAACTATTGGCCAGCTAATGAAAGATATTTATCCTTTCCGGTCATTTTGGATGGCCGGTTATGAATGTTCTGATCAGCTCAACCATTATGGCAACCGCGTAGACCTATTAACCGAAACTGGGCACATTGTTCAGGTAAAGGAAGATTACCAGCGTTTGTTAGGCATGGATATCAATACCGTAAGGGAAGGTATCCGCTGGAGCCATATTGAAACCAAACCATACGAATATGATTTTTCTGCTGTAGCGCTAATGATTGATGCAGCAAGGGATACCGGTATCCAACAAATCTGGGATATCTGCCATTTTGGATATCCGGTAGATTTGAGCCCGCTACACCCCCATTTCCTGATGCGTTTTGTAGATGTTTGCTCGGCATTTGCCACTTTCTATAAAAATTATTGCCCAGGCCAACAGCTGATTGTTACCCCGATTAATGAAGTGGGTTTCATATCATGGCTGGGTGGCGATCATGCCAGCACTACCCCTTATGCCAGAGGAATGGGATGGGATGTAAAATATGCACTTGTTCGGGCCTATATTCAAGCCATTAAAGCCATTAAAGAAATTGATCCGGATGCCTGGATAATGACGACTGAACCCATTGTTAATATTGTACCATCACTGGATGCCACAATGGAAATGGTGATGCAGGCCAAACAGGATCATGATCTCCAATACCAGGTAACTGATATGCTCACCGGAAAAATCTGCCCTGAACTCGGTGGTGCACCAGAACTGATCGATTACCTGGGGTTTAACTTTTACTATAACAATCAGTGGGTGGCGAGTGATTTTTCTGGCTTACCCTGGGCAAATCTTGATCCTGATCCACGATGGAGAGGACTTTCTTCTTTATTTGAGGAAGCTTACCTGCGCTATGGTAAACCAATTGTATTAACTGAAACCAGCCATCCCGGTGAGCATCGCCCAAACTGGATAGAACTTATTGCTAAAGAGTGTGTAAAAACTTTAAAACTGGGGATCCCGTTAAAAGGCATTTGCCTCTACCCCATCATTGACAGGCCAGACTGGGATCATTTGCATTACTGGCACCACTCAGGCTTATGGGATGCCGATGCACTTAACCCACATGCAAGAAATTTATATCTGCCATATGCTGAGGCCATTGAAGATGCCATGACCTTAGTTAAACCATATTTATAAATAATGGGCCCGCCAGGCTCATAAAAAATGTTCAACTTTACGCGCTTAATTAAAAAAAAATCATGATGACCACTATGGTTAACCCAACATATCCCACTCAAATTAATCCGGATTTAACCAGTATAGACTGGACACATGTACTGCGTTTATTTCAAAAAATTAACTGGAAGCACCGCGTGGCAACAGAAATAGAAAGTGCCTTTAAATTAAGTACCCATACCCTATTTATATACCACGAAGAGGTAATTATCGCTTTTGGAAGAGTGGTTGGAGATGGCCGTTATTACGCCATGCTGGCTGATGTGGTAGTAGACCCTGATTACCAGGGACAAGGCTTGGGTAAGTACATAGTAACCACCCTAAATAATCAATTGGATAATTACCATTTTGTGAATTTAAGTGCGGCGCCTGGGGCAGATGATTTTTATAAAAGTATGGGGTGGAAAAAACAAACCACTGCATTTATATGGCCACAGGGACCAAAGCAATTGAGGCAACATTGTGAAAAAGATTAAGGTTGATTTATCCTTCAGGTAAAAAGCATTTAACAGAGCATCCTTAAATTTTTACGCCTTATTGGATGAACCCTCTGCACCATCGCTAATATTTGGGTTCTGGTTTTTCAGGTAAATCCTGAAAACCGTACCCTTATCCAGTTTACTTTCAACCTCGATTTTTCCACCAGATAAATTGACAATCTCTTTAACCAGGTGAAGCCCAACACCCGTTCCCTCCACATCGTTAGCAATGCGCTCGTATTTTTTAAATATCTTTTCCAGATTATCCTCTGCTATTCCCCTGCCGTTATCAGCAACACTTAGCACAAAGTAATCGCCCTCAATATAGGTTTTAATCAGTATTTCGGGTGCACGGCCGGCACGCTTGTATTTAATTGAATTGTTAATCAGGTTATAAAGCACACTTCTGAGCTTGCGGCGAACAAAAACAATTTCTGAATGCGCAACTTCCCATTTTATAATCGCATTAGACTCCAGTATCTGAGAAGCCAGTGTAAGTCGAACATCTTCCACAATCTGTTCAATATCCAATAGTTCTTCTATCGCCTTATAATGGTGCTCAGTTTTTCTGGCATCCGTCAGATCTACAATAATTCCCTTAATTTTTAAAAGCCCCGTCTCAATTTTCTCCAGTAAAACCGGGAATTTTTCCATTCCCTTTTCAGGCACCTTCTTCAGCATCTCAATCGTTAAACCTAAGCTGGTTAAGGGTGTTTTAATATCATGAGAAATGGTATCCAGTAACAACTCATGCTCCATAATTAATTTTTCCTGCTCCTTAAGGTCCCGGATTCTGGAAGTAATATCAATAAAAGTAATAATTACGCCATTGGTTTTATTTTCCTGCATCACAATGTATGGCAGAATATTCATCTGAAACCAGCGCATATCAACTGTTTGAATTTCTTTCTCTAAAAGTTCACCTGTATGAATTACCTGTTCAATATTATCTACAATGCTGGGAAAGCGAAAATTATCTTTCACTTCAGTAATGGATTTCCCGATGTCATTTTGATGAAGCTTAAATTGCTTCATGGCAGGCGGTGTAAATTTACGCAGCACTAAATTGGCATCAACAAAAAGCTGGGGAATGATGGTATTGCGAAAATAATTCTCTAACTCATCATTAAGCTCTATCAGTTCACTAATCTTTGAATTTTTATTTTGCATTAACCTGCTGCTTAAGTAAATATACCTTTCAGGAGTAATGTACCTAAAAATAAGCTGATAAAGTACAATGAGAAGGAATCAGACTTTGTAATGACCACTTAATTCTAAAAATGTCATCTGGTAAATTGCTTTAATTTAAAAAGGGGATCATATTCTTTTTATTCTAATAGAAACGAAAAGGTATTTATGGTTATGTTGCGTGTTAAAACTGAGTTTGATTAATTATCTTCATTTGAATACGCTATAAATGGGGTATTTTTGTTTTAACCACCCCACCCTTTGGGCACACTGGGTGTTAAAATCAATTAATAATTATCAAATCTCACCTTGAAAAAAAGCAATTCATTAATGCACACCTCACTATTTCTCAGCAAACCTATACAGCAATACACCATGTGCAGGTATACTCAACGGAAGTTTATCTTTTTCGATATTTATTGACACCAGATCCTTTTGACGCCATAAATCGCGAACCTTTAAATTTCCTTTCAGACCTAACTTTTTAAAATCGCTATAGTTCAATACCATTTTCTCCTGACCAAAATTGGTAAATCCAACCGCGTGGCTTCCATCTTCTAACTGTTTCACATAAATGCGGACATCGCCAATGGTTTGCACACAGGTAGCTTGTTTGCCAAGTGGATCCTGATTGATGGCAATCACTTCATCATTGGTAAGCAGATTCATGGTAAAATCATCTAATTTTTCCATATCGCAGCCAATCAATAAAGGAGCAGAGAAAAGGCACCACAAACTAAAGTGGAGGTATTGTTCATCTGGCCTGAGTTTACTTGGATGCGGATTGCCCCATCCCACAGTACCTACTACTAACATATCGGGATCATTCCAGTTGCCGGGTTTAGCCCATGCTGCTGCCTGATCTTGTTGCAGCGCAATATTTTTCACACTTGTCCAGGTATCTGTAATGTCATTGGTGGTGCGCCAGGATGTACCTCCAACAGCATTACCCCATTTCCAAACATCAGACATTCCGTACTGACAGAGACTAAAAACAATATCTCTGGGTTGTGTTTTAAGCGCATCGCCCATTAATTGAAAAGGTTTCATTGCGGTAGCCAGGTCATCTCCTCCTTTGTAGGATAATGCTCCAATTTTGTAAGGATCGTTACCAGGCATGCCATTGATGACATGACCATAACTACACCAGTCATACTTGAGGTAATCAAAACCCCATTTCCCATAAGTATCTGCATCTAGTTTTTCATGCCCATAACTTCCTGTGCAACTGCCACAAGTCCAGGGCCCCGGACTAGAATACAAACCAATTTTTAGGCCCATTGCATGAACGTTATCTGCTAGCCCCTTCATATCCTTGAAACGTGAATTGGGTACAATATTTCCTGCCTGATCACGAAGTTCACCCCTGATGGAAGGATCTTTAGCATCTTTATTATTTTGCCAAAAATCGTCGATATTGATATAAGTCCAGCCATGATTTACCAATCCGCTACTGATCATTGCATTGGCTGCACGCTTTACCTTATCAGCAGAAACCTGATCAGCAAAACAATTCCAGCTATTCCAGCCCATGGGCGGCGTAAGGGCAATTTGATCTCCACAAATAATGCGCATGTTTTTTTTAGCTTTTCCTTTGGCATTTACTGCATTTAAGATCACCGAAAATGTGCCCTTTTCCTTTAAGTACCCTATAATAATGCCTGTGTTTGAATCTAATTTTAATCCGGCTGGTAATCCGCTGGCAGAAAATTTCATTGGCCTTTCTCCCGTTGCCGCCACCATAAACTGAAATGGCGAACCTGGCCTTACGCCGAAAACACTGGCACTATTGATTTTGGGTAACAGAGAAGTTTTGGGTGTAAGAATATAAGGTGTGCCCGGAATCGGATTAATCGTAGCAAAGGTGCTTACACCCGTTGCTTTGAACTGTGCATCCGCCCAGTTTGCATGATCGTAATAATTTCCGTTACCACCATCCGCCACAACCAACTCAAGTTTTTGCACGCCTATAAGTGAGACCTCACATTGCCTGGCTTTATCGCCCAGGCGCATCACCCCGCTTGACCATATTTTTTTACCATCTGCTACCAGTATAAATTCGGCAGCGGGTTCATGCCCGGTTATTTCATCATCTATCCCTACCTGTGCTGAAAATGAGCTGGCCTTTCCATTCAGTAAAATCAGTAAGGAACTTTCTGCATGTGTTCCAAATCCACGATCGAAAGTTGTACCTGCAATAGTCATTACTTTACCATCAACCGTTTTATTTTTTTGCGGTGCGCCATACCCCTGAGTGGCCGATGTTAAATCCAGCAGATCAAGCCATATGGTCTGTTCACCAGTTGAAGTCTGTGCCCAGCAACTTCCAGCCGATATCAATATTAAAAAGGTAAAGAAAAATAATTTTATGCTGTTCATGATGTGCGTAAATTTTAGTGTAATAAAGTGCTTTATGATAAATTTTAGCGGCTTTCAAGCTTTCTTTAGGTATTTTCAACTTATTTCGTAAACATCCAGTAATCAAAAAAGGCAAGATCTGTTTCTACTTTGCCTTTGAAAACAAAATAGAGATCATGAATGCCAGTGATTTCGCTTGCAGTGTTTGAAACAACAGCCCAGCGGTTATTGCCTCCAGTTAAAGGGACTTTAATGGTGCTGAGCAAAGGTCCGTTCAAACCATCAGCATGTACTTCCATGCTTACATCAGAATTGTGTGTGGTACCAACCCTGGCTGTAAATTTTAAAGCACCCGCAGCCCCAAAGTCTACAGATTTAACTTTGGTATAGGCCAGATTCTTCTTCGCCGTCACAAAAACACCTACATTTTTATTTTCAGAAGCTTTTACGTTTTCAGACCAGGCAATGGTTTCAGCTTCAACTTTTTGATAAGGATTTAAACTTTGCAGGGGTTGAGCAATTCCATCAGTCATTTTCATTGGCGCTATACTGCCATCTTTCTTAAAGTTAATTTCTTGCACGGCAACAGAACGGTTAAAACCATTCCCGCCAGGCAAGGCACCCGAGTGGTAAAAGAGATAAGTTTTTCCCTTATAATCAACCACACCGGGATGATTGGTAAAACTTTTACCTTCTGGAGGCATTAAAGTACCATTATATTTCCAGGGGCCTGTAGGATTTTTACTAGTAGAATAGCCCAGGTGTTCAGGTATCGGCCCACCTGCCCAAAACAAATAATACAAACTGCTTCGCTGATATAACCATGGTCCTTCTTCATATAAGGTAGGACGGCGCTCGTTGGCTTCACGTTTACCGAAGGATGCCACCGTCATGGGAAGTTGAACGGCTTCACCCTTTAGCGAGATCATATCCTCATTCAGTTCTGCATAATAGCAATCGGGATTTCCCCAATAGAGATAAGCTTTTCCATCTTTATCGATGAATACGGTTGGATCGATATCACCATCACTAACACTAATTAAAGGTTTTCCTAAGGGATCATAAAATGGCCCGTATGGGTTGTCGGCAACTGCTACACCAATGGCTGAACGTTTTTTATCACGAGATTTTACCGGTGCATACAAATAAAATTTACCTTTTCTTTCTACCACCTGAATGGCCCAGGCATCACCAATTGCCCAACCAAAAGTTTCATATGAAGCTACTGCTCCGTGGTCGGTCCAGTTCACCATATCGTCTGTAGTGTATAATTTCCAGTTGTTCATCACAAACCAGGTAGAATTATCTTCATCATGGCTCGTGTATAAATAAAGTTTTCCGTTATAAACCAGAGGTGCAGGATCTGCCGTGTAATGGCTTTGCACGATAGGATTTTGAGCGATAACTTTGAGCGGTAAATAAAAAATCACGCACAGCATCAGCTTTATTAGAAATGGTTTCATTGAATTTCTTAAAATGATTTAATCTCAGGTTTCCTGTATCTGAAGATTGATATTTTTATGGTGGTGAATGGATTAAACCTGTTTTCCAAAAAATCTACATAAAAAAAGGCAGATTATTCCGTAGAACAATCTGCCTGATTTTTAAAGGTTAGTATCCTGGATTCTGATATGCTTTTTTATCAGCATCCGACATTTGCATTTTGTCAATCTGATCCTGAGGAATCGGGCGCAGATATAAAGCTGGTGTAATGGTTCTGGTTACCGTTACTGGTGTATGATCACCATAATTGGTACCTGCAATGCTAAAAGTAGTTGACAATTCAGCCCATTTCTGAGTTCTGATTAAATCAAATCTTCTGTACCCCTCACCATAATATTCACGTGAACGTTCTGCAAGTATGTAGTTAATATCAATGGTCGCTGGCGTCGCAGCAGTCATCGCTGCACTGTTATCTGCAACTTTGGCTACATTTCCATTATTATCCCAACGCCATTTTCCGGCGCGTGCACGGATTACATTAATCAATTCACGTGCACTTTTGCCCGCTTTTGCAGTAGCACCTTTTACAGCAGCCTCTGCAGCAACAAAATACAGTTCAGAGAATTTAGCAATTGGATAAGGACGTGTACTACCGGCATTTGGCTGTCCAAGCCCAGTTCCGTTATCGGTACGGTAAGGGCCAAGTTTCCAAAGCCCAGGATAAACAATTCTACTGATGCCACCAGGTGCAATCACATAATCAGATCTTCCTGGCAAAGTACCTGCACCAACGTTGCTGGCTCCGGCACCAGTTGGGTAAGCAATTGCACTATTGTCTGTATCTAAAAAGCTTAACACGGCATTGCCCGGAACAATTGATATGCCGTTGGCATTGGTTAATGAAGCAGGTGCAGATTCTGGCGGATTATAACCTTTTGGCCAGTTACCACGATAAACAGTGGTAAAAGTTCCGTCGTAACGAGAATCAAGTGTTTTATCGGCAAAGGTATTTTTAAGCACTTCAATGGTTGGGGCCATACGGTTCCATGGGCGACCAAGGTGTTGCTCTGCTTCCCGTTGAACTGAACTGATACCACCACTTCTAAGGTTGGTGTAATTCCAGGTCATCATCCAGCCAGAAAAGTTATCTGGTGCACCACCACTTCCATAAGTTAAGCTACCACCGTTAAACCGCTCACTGCTTTGCGTGTGATCAGCATAAAGCAACATTTCTTTATTGCGATCATTTGAACCTAAATTAACGTCATAATAAGTATCTACCAATCCATTAGATCCAGGGTTTTCGATACCAGTTGTAGCTATATCATAAGCCTGCTGAAAATACCAGGTTGCATCATGCCCGTCAGGATCAGTTCTGTTGGTTGTTGGGTAGGTTGGGATATTATTTGGGTTTTGTAACCACCATCCATAAGTTAAATATGCTTTAGATAAAAAGAGCCTTGCTGTAGTTTTGGTTACACCACCAATAACCCGTGGCGTAGCAGGCAAATCGGCAATGGCCTGTACCAGGTCTGGAAATACCGCCTTTGTATAAACTACTGGCACAGTGTTCCGAACCGAAGTTCTTACCGGGTTAATGTTAAATTTAAGATCACCTGCACCTAAATCAAGAGGTACACCTCCAAAGGTTTGTACGAGCATAAAATAATCGAACGCACGGAAAAATCTGGCCTCTGCAACCAATGCACTGGAGATGCCCGCAGCACTTGCATTTTCTATCACACCACTGGCGGTGTTGATATTTGGAAAAGCTTCGCTCCACAATACGCTGCTTGGATAACTTGTAGAAAGAATAGATCCTACGCCTGAACAATCCATATCCTTAAAGTTGCCATCAGCATCTTTACCCCAGGTGGCTTCATCCGTACCGGTAATTAATGAATTGTAGTAATAGGCCTGTCCGTAAATGTTACGCAAGTGACCATACATTGCGGTAAGTCCGCCATTTACACCAGTTACAGTTTTAAAATAATCAGGAGTAAAAATACTACGAGGTTCTTCCTCAAGAATTTTTTTACAGCCAGAGAACATGACCATCCCTAGCCAAACCCCTAAAGTTATATTGAAGTGTATACGTTTCATATTGGTAAATTAAAAAGTTAAGTTAAGGCCTGCAACATAATTACGCGTAGAAGGCGTATTGGTACCTACAGTTAAAAACCTTCTCTGGTATGTATTGGTTACCGCAGCATTTTCATCTCCGTATGAGTTAGTCTCCGGATCCATACCTGATTCTCTGTGATATGGAGAGAACATTACAAATGGATTTTGAACAGTTAAGTACATTCTAAGTCTCACTTTCGAATCCTTAATTAAGTCGCGGTTAAAATCATAACCCAAAGAAATGGTACGGATTTTTAAGAATGACGCATCGAAATAACCCAATGTACTGCCGTATTTTGGATTATCGCCACTGGCAATACCACCTGGTTTCGGATATTTTGCACCCGTATTATCTGGTGTCCAGTAATCTACTTTAACATTATTTCTTCTTCCTGATAATAAATTCAGGTAACCTGAAGAACCATACAAGGTACTGATCAGTATACCGCCATCTTTGAATAAACCAACCACATTCAGGTCAAAGCCTTTGTAGGCTACCCGGGTATTAAAACCTCCGGATAATTTTGGATCAACATTCATAATTTGTCTGTCAGCGGCACCAATAGCACGTGTAGGCTTCCCTGTGGCATCATAATCACCTGTATATTTAACCTTAATCATACCTACATTACCTCCTGGTTCCAAAACATTCAGGTTAGGATCTCCAGCCTGCCATAATCCTATTTTCTCGTAATCATAAATGGCATTGATGTTATAACCTACAAACCAGGCATTTCCTTCATCTCTGGTTTGTCCCGAAGCAAGTGAAACCAGTTTGTTACGGTTTGCAGAAAGGTTAAAACCTACATCCCATGACCAACCATCTTTATTATTGAAGATGTTACCGTTAACGCTTAGTTCCCAACCTTTATTCTGTGTTTGTCCGATGTTTGCCGTATAACTTCCCACACCTGAAGTTGGAGGCAAGGCAATACCCAATAAAATATCATTGGTGTTGGTTACATAATATTCAAATGTACCGTTGATTCTGTTTTTCAGTACAGAGAAATCTAAACCATAATTCCAGGTTTGTGAATATTCCCAGCCTAAATTAGGACTTGGAAGTTGTGAAACATAGTAGCCTATAGCATAGTTAGTATCGCCAAAATTATATGGCCTTGTACTTAATAAACCTAATGTTTGGTAAGGATTTACGGATTGGTTTGATGTTTGTCCGTAACCTACTCTGATCTTTAACCTGTCAATAGCGGTAATGCCTTTCATGAAAGGTTCATTCATCAGGTTCCAGCCTACTGAAACAGCAGGATAAGTATTCCATTTATGTCCTGGTGCCAAGCGTGATGAGGCATCAGATCTGAGGGTGGCACTGATTAAATAACGGTTATCATATGAATACATTACCCTTCCCATGTATGACATTAATCCGCTTAAGTAATAATTTCCATTGCCTATGGTTAATTCGCCATTGGCCTGACCAAGATTATAGAACTGGAAAGCATCTGAAGGAATATCACGTGCTGACATGGAAGAGGAATTAAATTTGTTCTGCTCAGCAGAATATAATGCCACTACATTAATATTGTGTTTTTCTGAAAAGGTACGGTCGTATGTTAATAAATTTTCAAGTGTCCAATGGTAAGTTTGTTGGTTGCCCACACCTGCTGTAGACACCGTGGTAGCGGTAGCACTTCCAACTCCTACGCCCGTATAATAACCATTATTACTCTGAATAAAATCAAGACCAAGGTTGGCTCTGTATTTTAATCCTTCCACCCATGGAATTTTAACCTCTCCATAAACGGAGTTGTACGTAGCAAAACCACGTGTTTCATTTAACCATTTATCACTCAAATCTTTAGTAGATTGATTGGTGTAAATCCAGGATTCATCTTGAGGCATTCTGATGGTTCTTTTTAAACTTCCATCCGCATTATAAGGGTTTGAAATTGGTGTATTACTCAGCACACCATAAACACCTACCTGGCTGCCCTCACTTAGGTTATAGTTATTGTTACTGGTGAAACCTATGCGGAAAAGCTTACCAATTTGCTGATCCAAGGAGGCTTTCATCGAATACCTGGTATATTGCTGTGTAGGAATTAAACTTTGATTCTTATAATAACCTCCACCAAAACTATAGCTACCTGTAGCAGACCCCCCTGATACACCTATATCATGACTGGTTACCACCGCTGATTTGTTATAGAATAAATCCTGCCAATCCGTATTGGTGTCGTTAGATTCATCTACCCCGTTAGTGGTAAATAAACCTGCCGCTTTACGGAGGGCAATAAATTCTTCCGAATTCATCATCGGATATTTTGCGAAAAGTGTTTGTAAACCCGTATATGAGTTATACGTTACCTGAGCAGGCGCACCCTGTTGGCCCCGGTTGGTGGTTAATAAGATTACACCATTTGCACCCCTCGATCCATAAATCGCGGTTGCTGATGCATCTTTAAGGATATCTATACTCTTAATATCATTTGGATTAATATCACCGATTGAACCTGGAAAAGGAATCCCATCCAATACCACCAACGGATCATTGCTGGCAGAAAGTGAACGCGCTCCACGAATGAGAATCTGCATGGTTGCACCAGGTTTGGTTGAAGTTTGTGAAATATTAACACCTGCTATACGTCCCTGAATGGCCTGGGCAATATTAGGTGCAGGAACTTCACGAACCTTTTCGCCAGATATATTGGCTACTGATCCGGTTACGGCTTCTTTACGTTGTGTACCATAACCCACTACCACCACCTGCTCCAGTTCTGCTGCACTTGGTAATAAAGTTACATTGATCTCTGTTTGGTTTCGTACCGGAATTTCCTTACTGGTAAAACCGATATAAGAGAACACCAATACCGAACTGGTAGAGGGTACTGAAATACTGAAGTTTCCGGTGTTGGATGCAGTTGTACTCGTGGATGTTCCCTTCACCAGAATACTTACTCCAGGTAAGGGTTTTCCCTGATCATCTAACACACGCCCCTTAATCTGGGTTTGCGCCTGTGCGGCCAGCGTGAAGATCATTAAAATTGCTGCAAGTGCAATTTTGGGGAGACTTATAGAAAATCTCCAATGAGGTCTTACAATAAATCGTAAAATTTCATTTCTCATAAAAACAGTTTATAATGGTTAAAAAAAACGAGTTTTAGCAGACGATCAGAAGTAAAAGGAAATTGATAGATCCTGTCAGTAAAGACATAAATCAACGCAAAACCTAATGACTGCTAAATGCTGTTAAGCCTGTATGAAGGTAAAGGTATTTAGATCAACCTTTCTACAATGATTCAATTGTACATTTTTATGGTAGAAATGTGCAAGAAAATTTCATTTTTTATCAAATACAGCCTTTCAGGCCATATTTTTAAAATAAACCAAAAAACAGAACATGAAAAATGCAATCGATTGTATTTTTAGTGTTTTATAAATTTTAATCAAAAAATCAACATTTGTATCCTATAAAACGAAATTATTTTAGGCTATTTAATCATACATTACCAACGATTCAAGATCATTTTTTTCCATGTTTATGGAAATGAGGGACAGGTTTGCTAACCTGTCCCTAAAAATCATTCTGGAAATTATCAGCACAATGACAATGATATTTGTATAGTGTTTACTTTCCTTTTAAAGCTTCTGCTACACCAGTATAAGCAGGCTTACGAATAAAACCTTCTGTCCAGAGGCCAATCGGTTCTCCGGCCCTCCAAAATGAACCGGAAGGACTATCTAAAGGGCTCCAGATGGTTATTCCATAGCGTTGAGCTGCCGGAATGATTTCAAAGTATTTTTCGATCACGTAACGGTACATATCTGCCTGGGCCAAGTATTCTGCACTGGTTACGGCTGCAGTTTTCTTGTTGGACACACCAAGATCAAGTTCAGAGACCTTAATGAGCTTACCTGTAGCCGCCAGCATTTTAAACATTTCAGTAATTTTTGCCTTATCAGTTTCGGTACCCATATGCATTTGTGTACCTATCCCATCTACCTTAGCGCCCTTGCTTTCTATATATTGAACGTAATCGATTAATCCTTTACACTTCACCAGGCTACTTTCCAATCCATAATCATTAATAAAGTGGATATCAGATGCATTACCGTACTGTCTGGCCAATTTAAAAGCTGTTACGGCATAATCTTTCCCCAAATAGTCAGCCCAATGAAATTCATCAGCAGCTATGGTCGTTTTGCCAACACCTGTTCTTAACTGGGTTGGATCCGGATAATCAGACATGGGCTCATTAACCACATCCCATGCCTTTACATAAGCTTTACTGGCACCCAGCATTCCAGACATCCACTTATCCAGCGCAGCTGTTAGAATGACCTTCTTCTCGTCTGCAGTTTTTTCGATGATCTTGTCGCCACCATTTGGGTTAACCCGGTTCAATGAAATCTTGTCCATATAAACTTTTCCGGCATATGCACCAAAGCTAAAAAGGAAGCGCGTCCGGTCTCCGGCTGTAATGGTTTTTTCCATCTGTACCAGTTTCCAGTCGGTGGTGAGGTTAAAAGATCCAAAATCATCTGCACCGTAACTTTTGGTTTCCTGTGCCGCTACAGACATAGAACCTGCAACGCTAGCCTTTACATAAAAGCTAAGCTTATAGGTTGACCCACTTTTTAATGGCGTGGTAAAATCATATGCCGTTTGTGCTTCCCATGAATTTACCTTTGTGGGGTTAGACATGGTAAGCGCATAACCAGAACCACCATATCCATCACCTTTGGCTGATACTTCTCTAACTGAGCCATTGCCCCAGCCAAACCAACCTGTAATGTTCCCTGATTCAAATTCAGGGTTAGCGATTAAGTTATCTTCCAGCGCCGGGCCGCTGGTTCCGCGAATAATTGTCGGCGCAATCAGTCCATTCAGGTAGGTGGCATTTTGGTTGGCATACCAGCAAAGCGTATGTCCGTAAACTTCCATCCCTGCAGCCTTAGCCGTTTCCAGTAGTTTTTTAACGTTATCCAGGTCCAGGCTCCCGTCATTTTTAACTACGGCACCATGTTTCATTTCATACCCGATCACAATCTGGTTAAAATTACTGTTTGCCAATCGGTACAATACGCCCTTACTGTTATAATCTGTAAGGGAAGTGGCTACCCCCAGTTTAAAATTTGGCGAATTTGACCAGTTAAAATAGGATTTGAGTTCTTTATAAGCATTAATTTGTTCCTGTGCCGCAATAGTAGCAGGCTTTTCAACCGAAAAATCCAATGCTTCATGCTTTTTACAGGAAGCCAATAAAACCGGAATACCGATGATAAAGGCCATTTTATAAATATTTTTCATTTTTTATTTTGGCTAAGCGTGTTACTTTTTTACCGGGTTGAAAGTCTCCATGGTTACACCACGGTTGCGCATCACAAGTGTATCTGTAGTGGTTACAGATATATTGGCGAGGTTAATGTTGTAGTTGAGATATAGGGCATCTCTATCGGTATTTCCCCAGCTGTTCTTCTCTCCTTTTTTCACAAATTTTCCACTTCCGCTTGCAGTAAAGCTGTTATCTGCAGCAGAAACGGTACAGTTTCCTGCATCATCAAATGTGAGGAGGAGTTTGCAGGTAATGTTGCGGTTATCCTTATCTTTAAATACGGCATCAAAAGTATTGGTCTTCAGCGAAGTCGTTACCACCTGATTTACCTGATCATTTTCTACAAATGGCATGTGCCTGGAAACGGTTTGATTCAGACTGGCATTTCCGTTTTTACCTAAAATGATATCCTTACCCCTACGCAGGTAAAAGCCATGCCAGGTATTAATATACTTAATGGCATAAAGGGTATAGTTTTTTGATTCCAGAATCTTATCTGCATTTTGTACGGAGGTCATCCGTAACGGAATCACATACGTGTTTTTCAGCGCCAGCGGATCAGCAAAGAAAGCATCGGTAAGCTGCACCTGAACGCCCCCTGCAATTTTGCCTTTAGCAATGGTAATCGAATTACCCTGCAGACTATAATAGTTTGCCGGCATTGCCATTACATCTCCAGAACCACCAAAGCTAAGTCCGCTGGCCAGTGAATTATCAATCGCCACACCTATGCTAACATCGTTCTTCACTTCATAAACACCGCCTGTGGTAGCCATAATTTCACACTTGTGGAGATTATCCATTGAAGTATCATATAAATCTTCACCAAGGGTAATGGTACGAACCGGACTCTGATAGGCAAAATATACGGACTGGCTACCATAATCCGGAAACTCCCATTCCTGGTTTTTACATGATCCCAGAAATGCGGAAATGGCCAGTAAAAATATCATTCTCTTTTTCATCTTTCTTCAGTTTTTAAACTTTATATGCATGATAGATGGCTACCATCCTGCATTTTGGATAAGGTTATTATATTTTAAAATTTCACTGTAAGGCACCGGGCCATAAACCATATGACTTTGGTAAGCCCTGTTTTCTACATTAATTATCGTAAAAGCTGTACCTGTAATGCTTACACCCTGGGCAACTTCATTCAGGTTGGCATTCCAGCGGCGAAGATCCCAGAACCTGAAACCTTCAAAACACAATTCCAGTCTCCGTTCATTTCTAATCAGTTCTCTCATTTTTCCCTTGTCTGATTTAATGGTTTCCAGGTAAGGATCGTTATTGGTGGTGCCCACACCTGCCCTTCTGCGGATGGCTTTGATCACATCATAAGCTGAATAGCTATGGGTGCCACCTGCTAAAGGCCCCCAAGCCTCATTTGCCGCTTCAGCATAAGCCAGGTAGATTTCGGTATACCGAATCCGTGGGTTATAATGCCTTTGGTTGGTGGTTGAAGAAGGATTTAGGTTAACATCCTGTCTTAAAAGCTTCCGCATGTAATAACCAGTTCGGGTAGAGGTTTCTACTTTATTCAAGGCATCATTGGTTGGGCCGTTTGCAGTGGTATTGATTGCAGTTCCAGCAGTTCCGGCGGTACCACCATTAACCAGGATATAAAGTTTTAATCTGGGATCACGATTATCATAAGGACTTGCCGCTGCAAAACCACTGTTCGCTTCCGTTATTGGATAACCATTTGCCATAGGAAAAGCATTAACCAGATTTTGAGTGGGATTTACCCTTCCACTTCCAAAAAGTGTTGGTGGAAAGTTATTTCTTTCCAGGTCGTTACTGCTACCTACATCACTTCGCCATAGGATTTCCGAAGGATTTACACCTGAAGCAAGTCCTTCAATACCTGAATCTTTATCATACCATTTAATGTCGTTAACGTTCAGATTCACCAGTCCGCCCTTAAGATCAATTACTGTAGCAGCATCATTTGCGGCCTTTTCCCATTTCGAAACTGCCGAAGGATTAAAAGCAGGGCTTGCGGCCAGTAAAGAAGCTTTTGCCCTGATGGCCTTTGCAATTCTTGCAGTAACACGACCTCTGAAATAATAACCAAAAACGCGGTTGTAATTATCTTTACCTACACCGGCATATTTAGCAGGCACCTGCGCTTCGCTGGCCACATCTTCAAAATCAGTTGGCAGCAATTGTTCGGCCAGGTCAAGGTCCTTGTAAATCTGCTCCATGCAGGCATCAAAGGTTGCCCTTGGCTGATTAAAATCTGCATCAAGCTTTTCAGGCTGAAGCACAATCGGGATACCTAAAAGCTGTCCGTTGCTTCCTTTTCCCGCATGTGCCTGCAACAGGTAATAATTAAACATGGCCCGGAGTGCATAGCCCTCTCCTTTCATCCGGTCATTAAACATTTTATTGATAGCCGGATCTACCGTCCATTTTACCTGATCAGTTATGGATAAGAATAAATTCAGGTATTGAATAGCAGCCCTGGCATTCGTCCATTGAGATAGCGGATTATTGATTGCTGTCCATTGCCCGGTGGCAATTTTCAGGTAAGCATTATTTTTATCATTGGTTACCGCATCATCAGTAGCGACATCATTAAATGACCAGCTATTGGTTGGAATGCGTGTATAGCCATTAAGCAGCAAACCTTGGGCATAGGTAGCATTGTTATAGGTACTTTCCAGATCAAGGTTATTCTCAATCTCCGGTTCCAACATATCCTTGCAGCCAGCAGAGAAGAGTAATGCGGCCATGCAAATAAGAAGTTGTAATTTTTTCATATCAATATAATTATCAATTGTTAAAACATTGCCTTTACACCGAGGTTGTAGAACCGCGTTTGAGGGGATGAACTGATGTTGAGTTCCAGAATTTCACGTTCAGGCGCTATGGTTAGGAGGTTCATTCCGCTTACATACATGCCCAACTCTCTTACAAATCCTTTCTGAAATAAGCTTGCCGGAAACTGGTAAGATAACTGCACTTTAGACAGATCGAAACGGCTGGTACTGTATAACCAGAAATCTGATGAACGGAAATTATTATCACTATTGGCCGTAGTTAGTCTTGGATATAATGCTGTAGACTGCGTTTGTGGTGTCCAACGGTCTCTCACTACAATGGAATATTTATCTTCTCCATCTACCCAGAAATAGCTGCTATTTCTCATGGCTTTGGCGCCATACCTGCCTGTACCCAATACAAAAAGCGTTAAGTTTTTCCATTTGGCCGTGAGGTTTACCCCAAAGGTAAGCGGTGCACCCAGCCATCCGCCTTTGCCCAGATATACTTCATCACGGGTATCAATAATGCCATCACCATTCTGATCTTTGTATTTCAAATCTCCAGGCTTTACTTCTCCAAAAGACTGTGCCGGAGAACTGGCGATATCTGCAGTACTGCTGAAGAAACCCAGATTTTCTAATCCCCAGATGGCATCAAGTGGTTTGCCTGCCCGGTTCAGGTAAGCAAACTCATAAGATTCTGCCCGTTTAGTAGCCTTTGTTTCGTAGTAGGTTCCGTTAAGACCTAAACTCCAGTCGATACCACCAATTTTCTTATTCATTTTAATGCCAAAATCTGCTCCCTGGCGTTGGTCATTATCGTAATTTGCAAAAGGAATATCAGAATACACCGGCCAGCCTGTGGTAAGATAGGATGGATAAAGGATACCCGGCTGTACCACATTACCTTTGGTTTGATCAAAGAACAGGGAAGCGGTAAAATTAATCAGGTTCTTATAAAGTGATCCTTCGATGCCAAGGTTGATTTCCCTTCTTTGTGGATACTTAAGGTCTGGATTATCCCCTCTTCTTTTATCGAAAGTATGTACCAAGCCACCATCGCGCCAGCTGTACCAGGCGGCATCGTTATAAGTATAGTAACCTTGATAAAGATTATAATTGTTGATATCGAGATCGGTATTCAAAATCCCGGCTGATGCAGTGATCTTTAAATTATCTACCACTGCCGAACCTTTTAAGAAAGCTTCTTCGCTCAGGCGCCAGCCCAGTGATAATGTTGGCGAAAATGCCCCACGATTTGCTAAGGGAAGTTTAGCCGAATATACATAGGCACTACTAAAATCTGCATAGTAACGGTGATCATAATTATAGCCTAACTGAAGGCCCAGGTTGGCATTATTGGTGGCGTGATAAACAGATGATTCACTGATGTTAAACCCATAACCCAATAAAGTACCGGTAACGTTATGTTTCTCTTTAAAGGTACGGTTATAATTAAACTGCCCTGAAAAAGAAATGGTTTGCCTGTAGGCACTTCCACTTACATTCTGTACACCAGACCGCGCATCGTTACCATATTTGGTAAGGCTTGAAATCTGATCAATGCCTGCATAATTATTCCAGGCGGCTTCATAAACAGAATAGGTATTGTTATAGGATTGATTAAAAGCGCTGGAATAATCTACAGCAAGCATGGTTTTGAAAGTAAGCCCCTGCATCAGTGAATTTAAATCGAAATTTATCCCGGTATTGAACTGAAACTGGCGGGAAACATTTTTGTTAAATCCCCCGGCATAAATGCCTGCGAAGGCGTTGCTTTGATCCAGCTGACTTCCGCCAAGCAAATAGCCTCCGTTAATGATATTGCTGCTGTTATTGGCTTGTGCTAAAGATGCTGCATCACCCGGCTCGATCATATTAATGGGAATAAGTGGTGCAAAACGATATGGGCGAACCGTTGCCGCACTTCCCCAGTAATCGGCATTTACGCCCTTGCCCGTGTAAAAACTGGCTGTCGCATCAACATTAAGCGAAATCATTTTATTCAGCTTCACATCAATATTTCCCCTTACATTAAAGCGGTTAGCACCATTGTTTTTTTCTGCCTCACCAAAGTTCAGCAATGAACCTACAGACCAATAGCCCAGGTTGGTATAATAGTGGGTTCTTGCGTTACCACCAGAAATCTCGGCTGTAAAATCATTGCGGCCATAGCTATTTTTCAGGTAATCTGATGAATAATAATCCACATTTGGGTAACGGTATGGATTACTGCCTGATGCGTAATTATAAATGGTTTGCTGGCTATACAACTCTGGTAAACCATCATTTCTGCGTGCTTCATTATAAAGCGTCATGTACTCTGCAGAACCCAGGTATTGCGGGTAGCTTTTAGGAACATTTAATCCAGTATTGGCACGCACGCTAACTTTCTGGGCAAAATCACCACCTCTTTTAGTGGTGATGTACAATACACCTTTGGCTGCACGGCTTCCATAAAGGGCAACGGCATTAACACCTTTAAGTACGGTAACCTGATCGATTTCTGTAGGCATAATGTTATTGGCATCTCTTGGGATACCATCTACCAAAACCAGGTATCCACTCATTCCCCATATGTTTCCGGTGAAGCCTGGCAACAGCGCATCAAGATTCTCTAAGCTAGAAGTAGAATAATTTTTCTCCATCAGTTGCGACAGGTTCAGTACGGATATACCACCCGGTAGGTCCCGCTGTGCTACCTTCCTGAAAGCTACCTGCACAGAATCTACACGGGGTTTTACAAAAACGGTGTCTTCTTGTTGGCGCTCCCCGCCTTTCGGAGCCAATGTTGTTCCTTTTTTGATCTGCCTGGCCGATTGTGCCCATCCCATTGCCGGGAGCAGGGATGCAATGAACAAGCATATCGCTGATATTATCTTTATCTGTTTCATTTAATTCAATTTAAAATAGTGAGCGCATTACCAGCCTGGATTTTGCTTAAAATCAGCATACATGTTTACATCGGCATTTTTTAAGGGCAGCCAATAGTGCTTTTGGCTAAACTTACGTTCAAGGATCACCACTTCTTTCAGGTTAACCACCCGGTTTGCAGTGGGATCTGTGGTACTGAAAGTTCCGCTCCTGTCAAATTCCAAAGAGGTTTTAAGGGTATAAGGCTTTTCAATAAGCAATAACCAGCGGCGAAGATCGTTAAAACGGTGACCTTCGAAAGATAGCTCTACCGCACGTTCCCGTCTCACTTCACCTAAAAATCCTTCAACAGAAGTGAGAAATTTAGGCGCAACAGCCGCAACCCCTGCCCTTGCCCGGATCACATTTATGGCATCAATAGCCGTTTTAGAAAATCCGGCGTCTTTTCCTGTTGGTGAATTATATCCCATCAGTGCAGCCTCTGCATACATCAGGTACACATCGGCCAGACGCATATACGGAATATAAATGTGCAGGCTGTTTCCGTAAGCATAACCATTATCATATTTATTGGCGGTAATGGGAATAAATTTGCGCAACACATATCCTGTACGGCTGCCAGTACTTACATCACGATAGCTCCCATTGGTATAAAGATTGGCATAGCGGTTCTTCTCTTCACTAGCACCCATGGCACCCTGAACAAACTTCACTCCATCGAACACGATATCATTGTAAAATCTCGGATCTCTTCCTTTCCATGGATATTCAGGGTTATAACCTGATTCACCATCAGCCTTGGTGGCATCAGGAATAGGTAGTCCGTTCGCCATACCATAATAATTTACATAATTGGCGGTTGGTGTAAATTTAAGGTCGCCCTCCGAAATAATTACCGGGGTGTATTGCTTGCTGGTTCCCCAGTTTGAAGCATTGGCACTGAAAAATGGGCCGCGGAAGATGGACTCTGTGCTACCTGGTAAATCCCAGTTCTGTCCGGTAGTATAAAAATTACGGTAATAATTTTTGAAATCTACCAGGGCATATTGTGTACTTCCACTTTCGGTAAGGGCTAAAAGCTCACCAAATGCAGCAGCGGCTTTTTTACAGAAATCGGCATTGTAGGTTTTACTTCCTGTTGATTCAAAATTCATCAACGGACTACCTGCCCAAAGGTAATTTTTACCCAGATAGCCCAGGGCCATGATTTTGTTGATCCGCAACTGGTTCTTGCCTAAAGTACGCTTACCTGCAGTGGTATTGTCCCAGTTAATAGGCAAAATATCTGCCGCAGCCCTAAAATCAGCAGCAGCCTTTTCTGCGCAAGCTTTATAGCTTAACCTGGGTAAGTTTAGTTTCGAATCTGTTGGTAAAACGATATCGATATAAGGAAGACCTCCGAAATACTCCATCAGCCTGTGGTGAAACCAGCCTCTAAAAAAGAGCAGCTGCCCTTTGATCAGGTTTCGTTCCTCATCAGTTGCATCAGTCATTTTATCCATGTTGGCGAGGCCTACATTAACCTTGCTGATGCCATACCAGGCTGCTTTCCACAAGTCTTTGTTGAAACGGTCGTTATTGGTACTGAAGTTAGAATGGTTCATCCAGCCTGAACCCCAGCCATCAAATTCAGACTGCCAGCCCCAGAAATTTCCATCGTCTATTTTATGAATAAAGTGAAAATTGCCAGCAGTGGAGGTGATTTCATCTTCTCCCCAGTTCCAGGAATTGGTCCAGTAATTGGTACTGAAGTTTACGATACAGTTGTAAAGTTCTTCAGTGTAACCCTGAAAATTAACAAAATTTTTGAAAGCCTCCTTTTCTGATATAACGGTTTCATCAGCTTTATCCAGGTATTTCTCACAAGAAGAAAGGGCTACTGTTGACCATATAATGGCGCAACATAATATGGTTCTTAGATATTGTTTCATAATCGTAGAATTAAAAGATAATGTTGGCGCCAATGTTAAACCTTTTCACTGTTGGATAGGCTCCCTGAGATGCCCACCCTGTTCCTGCAAAATTTGATTCACGGTCATCGGGCATTTTGGTCCACACATATAAATTATTGCCGTTAACATAGAGGCGAAGCGACTGCATCCCAATATGTTTAATAAAACTTCTGTCTTTTTGAAAGGTATAAGCAATCTCTGCATTTTTTAACCTGAGGTAAGAACCATCATAAAAATACCGGTTGCCGGAAGTATAGCCACTTGCTGTAGATAACCATCTTGGAAGCGGTACATCAGCACCAGGATTATCCTTCGTCCAGTAAGAACCCTCATCATATACCAGGTGATTCTGTCCGGCCAAACTGCTAAACACCACCTGGCGGGTAACGTTATTTACGCCATAGAGCTGAACAAACAAACTGAAACCCTTCCAATCTACACCAAACGTAGCGTTATAGGTATTTTGCGGACTGCTTGGGAAACCATAAGGAATATTATCTTTCGAATCAATGACTCCATCGCCATTGTAATCGATAATATAGTAATTGCCCGGTAGTTTTTGTCCGTCATTATTATCATGAATCGTACTTCCATATAATTCATCCCAGTTATTGTAGTTTCCTGCACTCACATAAGAATAATTCTGGCTGATTTGCTTGTTCGCCCTTTTCTGATATTCAGGCAATAACTCGGCATCATCAGCATCTATTACCTTATCTTTAGCATGAGTATAGTTTAGGTTTGACCAGATGCGCCAGTTTTGTCCTAATTTTTTACTAAAGGCCAGTTCAAGTTCATATCCTTTATTTTCTACAATACCCAGGTTGGCTACTGGTGCATTTACGCCGAAATATGATGGAATGGCCCTATTGCCACCAACAATAAGAATGTCCGTACGTCTCTCCCTGAAAACATCTACCTTTCCGGTAAACATGCCTTTAAGAAAACTGAAATCTGCACCAAAATTGGTTTTCTTCACTTTTTCCCAGTGTACATCAGGGTTACCAAGTGCAGAAATTTTATACCAGGTGTAAGGACTGAGTTCTGATCCTTCTCCGGTTACGCCAAGCTTCGCCTGATCGCCATAAGCCCATTGTGTAAGGTACAACCAGCGGCCGCTTACATTATCATCACCGATGGCACCATAGGAAGCCCTCAATTTTAACATGTCAATAAATTTGAGGCTTTTCATAAATTTCTCTTCACTGAGCATCCAGCCGATACCTCCTGATGAGAAGAAAGCAAAGCGGTTTTTAGCGCTAAACTTCTCTGATCCGTTATAGGCACCATTGTACTCAATCATATATTTATTGGCATAATTGTAGGTGGTACGGAAAACCCAGTCTTCCCTGTAATTGGGAATTTCACTTCCGGTGGCCAATTCATTACGGTTAAAAAGCCCCATTGCGGTAAAGTTGTGGTTGGTACCCAGCTTCAGGGCATAATTTAATTGCCCCTGATAAAATAATCTCCGCTGGGTAGACCAGTCCTGAACAACACCGCCATTGGTGGTCCAGTTAATTCCGTTCTGAAAATCGAAACGGTTGGTTCCGTCAAATGCCTGTTCGTAAGTGGTGAGGCCTGTTTTCGGATCGATCCATTTACTCTGCACGCCATTGTACAGATCACTTATTCCCCTGTTACCTTCTACAAAAGTATTGTCAAGAGCAATGGTTGCTTTAAAATTTAATCCCTTCACCAAAGATGCCAGATCCTGATCGAGGGTAAAATCGGTGGTAATTCTGCTCGTGGTGGTATAACCCACACCGCTGATGGCCAGGTTTCTGGCAGAGTTTAATCCACGCTGTACATTTGGTGCATAATAGCCCCAGGTACCATCCGAATATTGTGGCATAAATACGTCAGGTGCGGTTGAATAGGCTGAAATCCAGAAAGAATAATCACTATTGGAGTTACCCCACGGACTTTTCTTCACGCCGCGTGAACCAGAAAGGTTAACCTTAAACAAAGTTGATTTGCTGAGTTGAAAATCGAGGTTACTTCTTACATTTAATCTGCTGAAACCATAACCAGGCGTATATCCCCTGTCGTTTTCAAAAGTCCGGAATAAATCTCCTTCATAAAGATAATCTGCATTGGCGAAATATTTTACCTTGGATGTACCTCCTGATATGTTCAGGTTTAAATTGTGCGAAAGGGCATAATCTTTAAATAACACATCATCCCAATTTACATTTGGATACCGTTCTGATTCAGTTAAATTGGCTGGATAACGATATTTGTAAATGGTGGCCTGCGGAAGATAATCTGCCCAGCTCTCTGGCTTGAGTGACAGTTCATTTTCAATGGCCTGATTTTTTATGGTGAGTGCATCGTAAGAGTCATATTTACCCGGCAACCTTGATGGAGATTTCACCACATTGTTGATGGTTCCTCTGATGGAAGCCTGTCCTTCACGGCCACGTTTGGTGGTGATCAGGATCACGCCATTAGCACCCCTTACCCCAAATACAGCTGTTGCCGATGCATCTTTCAGGATGGATACGGTTTCTACCGATCCAATATCCACACTGCTCATCTGGCGTTCAATTCCATCTACTAATATTAGCGGACTGGTGTTGTTCCAGGTACTGCGACCACGGATTAAAATTTCAGGGTCTTCTTCACCGGGCATCCCGGTACTGGCCGTTGTTACCACACCAGGTACATTACCAGTTAATGCTGCACCAATGCTGGATACACCACCGGCACGTTCCAATACTTTACCGGTAGTTTGTGCAATGGCTGCAACTACACTGGCTTTTTTCTGTGTGCCATAGCCAATAACCACCACATCATTAAGCTGCGACTGATCATCTGTAAGTACAATCTTTAAATTGTCTTTACCGTTTAATGCAACCTCTTTGTTCAACATCCCCACATAACCGATTACCAGTATGGTTTTGTCGCCATTTGTGCCAATGGAAAAACGACCATCAACATCAGTTTGTGTACGGATATTGGTGCCTTTAATGGTTACTGTAGCACCAATTAAGGGATTCTGCTTATTGTCTACAACGGTTCCGGTTACTTTTGTTTGGGCAAATGTGATCTTGAACATCAACAGGAATAATAAAACAGTTAAACAGCAGCCCTTAAATATTTGCCTCTTTGGAACCAGGTTATTCCCTGCCCAATGCAATAGCGTAATTCTTTTCATTTTTGAAGATCATTTATGAAGAATGTTGGGTAAAATTGATGGCATCTGTTTCCACATGAAGTGTTGGAATTTTTCATTTCTTTTGAAATGTATTTAAAGGGATTGGTGCCTCCCATTTGGATTTTGGGTAATTCTCTTATCATCGTTTATTTGGTTAGGATATTATGAATGGAAAGGTTTAAAAAATGCTGATTCATCTATTCTGGATGATCAGGCCAACAAAAGTGATGACTCCCTACAGCAGATCATTTTGCAGATTTGTTATTTTATTGCTCATGAATGTTTAATTTGGTTAGTACTTTATTAACCTGACCTTAAGGCCAGATGTTGTTTAGTTCAGCTATTTTTGAAGGCTATAAAAGCAATATAGTCACGCCATCTTTGAAGATGAGGATACACAGTTTCCTAGCAGCTCAGTCTCACTGCTGCCAGAGTTAAGTAATTAATTTCATGATTATTTTTCCGGTTTTAAATGTTTAATAGCGATCAGTTATTGCGCTTAATAAGTTTTTAATGCTGGTGTTTGGCTATAGGCTTAAAATATAATTCAAGGCTATGAGGAGAAAATTTTCTACCCCTGGAATTAAATGGATCAAGGTTCCTGTTCATTCGTAGTTTGATTAGTTTTGCACCTGTTTAACAGGCGACATGGGTTATATTTGGTTGAGATAAATTTAGGATCGTGTCTTATTTATCAATAGCACAATTGTTTAAATTTATAGGATTCATGTTCAGAACTAGCATAGGCAGCTAAAAAACAGCCCCATAAGCATCCAGAAGCATTTTATCACAGAAAATTATTTTCACTTATTTTTCTTTACAAAGAATATTTCACAGACTTAGTGTATTTTAGTTAAAAAAATACAAAAGAACTATCTTAGAATTTACAATGGAAGTGTTTTAAAAGGAAAGCAAAACACCATAAAAGTAAAAATAGCCTGAATGACTAAAATGATGTATGATCTATTAGTCAGAAAACAGATAGAGCGATATGTGTAATTATTTTTCAGATCATCACATCATCATTACAAAAAGGCCCCTTCAGCCAAGGGAGCAATCTTAAAACGATATGGTGATTCGATAGCTAAACTTCATCGCCGAGCTTTATCAACAAAAAGCCCTGGTCAGTGTTTCCACAAACCAGGGCGCATGATTTAAAGTTCTTCTTTTAACGGCCGGTTATAATTTAACCTGGCTCGCCGAAGTTGAATAAAGTCCGATTAAGGCACCTGTGAATCCTTTTGCCACATTGGTTGAAAGAATATCACCCGAAACTGTACCACCGAGATTGGTAAATTTCTTATCTCCCAAAGCATAACTGAAAGTGTAATCATCTCCCTTTGCAGCTACCTTCAAATCGATAGGCCGGTTCACATCAATTTTCACTTTTGCCAATATGGTTGATACATTATCTTCTGTACGTTGCAATAAAAGATAATAGGCATCATCCTTTTTAGTTACACCGAAAACATAGTGATAACTTTCTTTTTGCAAACAAACAATTCCAGCCAGATCCTTTTCAGATCCTGGTTTATAATTCATGGTTACCGTAGCAGAAAAATTATTATGCTGCTGGCGTTGAAAAAGTGCAGAAATGGGTTCAACCGATTTAACATCTACCGCATAAGGTTTCACCAATAGCCCTTTAGTCGTTGCGGTAGCAAAACCTTCTCGTGGCCCTCTAAGTCCAATCCAACGGTAATCTAATTTCCCGGCTGTAAAACTATCTTTAAAAGTAAAGTTACCATTTGGGAAGAATCCTTGCTTTCCGGTATTATTTTTAACGCCTGCAGGCATTTTCAATTTTGCTTTCAGAGGTTCTAACCCTCCTTCGAAAATTGGAAATTCACCGCTCCAGTCTACAGGTAACATATATGTTTCGCGACCAGTGTTCACCCGATCTTTTTCATTAGGCCTGATACCTAAAAACACCCCGTAATACTGACCGCCCGGTCCTTCTACCAGATCCGCATGACCAGCCCAGTCTACTTTATCCACCCGTTTTGCAGGTAGATGACGCTGACTTAAGATCGGATTTTTAGGTGCAGGAACATAAGGCCCTTTAGCGTTATCGCTGATAAAAACCACTTCGCTATGTGCTCCTCCGGTTCCACCTTCGGCACACATCAGGTAATATTTATTGTTCTTTTTATAGATGTGCGGGGCTTCAATCCAGATAGGATGTTTGCTTAAATCTACACCCCCATTCACAATAATTTTATCCGTACCTGGAATAATTTGGTCGTTCACCAAATCATATTCCCAGATTTTGATGGCACGGTGTCCGGTATAAAGCTCTTTTTCAGGTGCATCATTATGCACGACATAAGCTTTGCCGTTATCATCAAAGAATAGAGAAGGGTCAATTCCGTCGAATTTAAGTTTATAAGGTTCACTCCAACCTTTGGCCGGATCTTTAGTTTTCACTACCATATTGCCCATTCCACCCGCAATCTGGGTAGTGATCATATAGAAAGTATCGTTCAGTTTATTGTATAAAATAGACGGAGCATAAATACCGGCACTCATGCCAGAACGCTCCACTTTAAGTTGTGAAGTGCGGTCTAACACATGTCCCAATTGTTTCCAGTTTACCAGGTCTTTAGAATGAAAAATAGGAACTCCTGGAAAAAATGCGAAAGAAGATACGACCAGGTAATAATCATCTCCTTTTTTGGTGATGCTGGGATCAGGATAGCAGCCCTGAAGGATTGGAGAGTAAAACTCATCTGCCTTTAAAGGGTATTTTTTATAAATATCATCATCACCCTGGTAAATATAATTGCTGAATAAGGGGGTAGCCGTTGGTGCTGGTTTAACACCAGGATCATCCTGTGTAAAAGCTGTAATTAAGAAAAATAAGGAGCAAGTGAGAGAAATGGCAAGCAATAGCTTTTTAGAAAAGCCTTGCGCTCGAAAATTTCTCTTGTGTAAAAATAAGTTCTGAATGGGATTGTTCATAAATCGGTTATATATTGGTTATTGATGGTGATGAATGGATTCAAAATAGTACATTCAACACCTTTATAAATCCCGAAGATAGGCCTATAACCTGCGCTGGCATTGAACTATTGATTAAAATGTTAGCATTATTGTTCAATCTTGCTGAGAATGATTTTCGTTTTTCCTCCTTATTTTTGAATAGCTGGTTTTTCCGACAAATGGAAATAATCGAAATCTGCAAAGCCACCTGTTTCCTTTGTTGCATAATTAAAAAGTGCAAATCGGTAACCCATAAAATGAGGAATGGTATAACTCATTTTTACGGGATCGCCAATGTTTTTCCAGTCCTTTCCATCCAGGCTATAAAAGAATGTAGCCAGGTCTTTTCTTTCCGCAAAATCGCAATCTACCCTCAAATATATTTTGTTTTGCAACAGCGGAATAGCTGTTGATGATTTGGCCTTTCCGCCAGAAGCATTGATAAAAATAATGGACTTCTTTCCATTTTCGAGCTTTACACCAATTTGTCCATAATTTTTCTGCAGGATCGCCATACCTGCAAAATCACCGTTTTTCATGTTGGCGAGATCCAGTGTGGTACAACCTGATGAAAATGGCCCGATGGTTCTTTGCGTAAGGGTATTCCGGGCAGATAAAAAGCTGGTATCAATACGGCCTGTTGTTAACCTTAAAAAACCCTTTCTCTGGCGAACCGACCAATACTTAGGATCAGGATTATGGTTCCATTGCCAAACCAGCGGCAAATCGCGGTCATTTTTCGAGCGCGTAAATTCATCAGCTGCAGCAATGGCCGGAATCATTCCTTTACTCACTGGCAAATCCAGCATTTCAGGTACTTTACCATCAATCCCCAGCACTGGCCAGTCCTTTTCCCATTTCAGCGGCACCAAATAAGGAATCCGGCCAACGGCGCCATTGTCGCGAAATAAATAAGCAAACCAATTTCCATCCGGGGTATCAATCAGGCCGCCTTGTGCCACACCTTTATCTTGCAGTGCTACTCTTCCCTCATATGGCCCAGTTAAATGATCTGAACGATGAATGACTACCGTACGCATTCCACCCCTTGGCCAGGTAATGTTAAAGAGGTAATATTTGCCTTTCACTTTAAATAATTGCGATCCTTCGGCAGGCAAACCACCTGTATTGCCAGAGGGTAATCCGGCATCTTCAATCAACACCTGTTCGGGCACATCGGGATTGATGCCGCTCAGATCGGCCTTCAGCTCAACCAATTTAATTTTACCACTGCCATACACCATGTAGGCCTTTCCATTGTCGAAAAATAAAGAATGATCGTGCAAACTGGGTTTGAAATCGATCCGCTTCCAATCTCCTTTTTCGATGTCTTTGGTCCTAAAGATGGTTGTTTTTCCGGTAGTTTGGGCAAAGGTGCTTACATAAAAAGTACCCTCATGGTAACGCAGGCTGCTCGCCCAGGAACCTTTACCATACGCATTTTGACCATTAACCAGATTGAGCGCATCCACATTGGCCAGCGTATCGTAGGCATAACCTACCATTTTCCAGTTTACCAGGTCTTTTGATTTCATGATAGGCAAACCCGGACTCATGTGCATCGTGGTACTGCTCATATAATACGTATCGCCTACACGAACCATAGAAAGATCGGGCACATCTGCATAAATGATTGGATTTTGTGCATTTTGCTGGGCAAATGCCTGATTATTTATTAAAGCGATAAAAAGCAGGCAGACGATAATATTTTTCATTTTCTATATTCGGTATTTAAGTGGAGATCATTTTAATATCAATGTATATGATTTTCCCGCAACCGTCGGAATATCATATAAAAATGTTTTCTGCAAAATCGGATCATCAGTTATTGCATTTTCAGAAAGCAGGGCATCTGGTGTTTTGGCAACCGTATAAAATGTATTCGGGTTGATGCCTTTTGCAGGTTTCAGAATAAAGCCTTTGCCTTTCAGTTGATCAGCTACTCGGATGCGCAGGTTGCCACCGATGGTAGATCTGATCACCACTTTATTCAATTTGCCATCTCCCCATACCATTTCCTGCACTTCAAAACCTCCCCTTGCCCGAAGGCCTTTTACCCTTCCTTTCTTTTTCCATACATCAGGAAGTGCGGGGAGCAGATGCAAGGCTTCATCTGCACTTTGCATCAGCATTTCGGTAATGCCAGAGGTACAGCCAAAATTTCCATCAATCTGAAATGGTGGATGTGCATCAAAAAGATTGTTGTAGGTGCCGCCACCGCCCGGATTAACACCCAATGGTGTCAGCTGGTTCTGAATGAGTTGATAGGCGTGGTTCCCATCCTGCATCCTGGCCCACCAGTTGATTTTCCAGCCCATGCTCCATCCGGTAGATACATCGCCTCGCTGCAACAGCGTATTCCTGGCTGCCGAAAAAAGTAAGGGCGTGCGGTATGGTGAAATTTGATTGGAAGGAAACAATCCATACAGATGCGAAATATGGCGATGTTTATCATCTGGACTATCAATATCATCCAGCCACTCTTGCAACTGCCCATATTTACCGATGTGCATCGGCGGCAATTGCGCCCGCATTTTAAATAGGCTATCACTGAAAGTCTGATCTACATTCAGAATTTTTGCAGCTTGAATAACGGATGAGAAAACATCAAATACGATTTGATTATCCATGGTTGTTCCGGCATCAATAGAAGAGCCGCCATGTGCTTTTGGCGCATTTTCGGGAGAGGTTCCCGGATTAACCACCAGCCATTTATATTTGGGATGAATTACCAGGAAATCTTTATAAAAGAGGGCTGCACCCTTCAAAATGGGATAAACGGTTCTAAGATAATTTTTATCTCCATTGTAGAGGTAATGTTGCCATAAATGCTGACTTGTCCACCCTCCACCTGCATTCCAGATGCCCCAGAAAGCACCATCAACCGGGCCTGTACTTCTCCAGATATCGGTATTGTGATGGGCCACCCATCCCCTTGCACCATACATGTTTTTTGCGGTAATTGCACCTGTTGCTGAAAGTTCTTTGACCATTTTGAGAAAGGGCTCGTGCAATTCTGCCAGATTAGTAGGTTCTGCAGGCCAGTAATTCATCTGCGCATTGATGTTGATGGTGTATTTACTGTCCCAAGCCGGATAAAGCTTATCATTCCAGATGCCTTGTAGATTTGCCGGCTGCCCGCCAGGTTGCGAAGAACTGATCAATAAATAACGCCCAAATTGATAATAAAGCGTTACAAAAGCAGGGTCATCCGAATTCCTGAAATTGGCCAACCGCTGATCGGTGGGCAATGCAACAGCTTTGGTTGTTCCCAAATCTAGTTGCACGCGGTTAAAATATTTCTGATATGTAGCAACATGCGTACTGAACAGGTTTTCATAAGATTTAGCGGTTGCTTTTTCCAACTCATCAGCAGCACGGGCAGCGGCATCGCCAATAACATCTAGATAGTTGTTAAAATTGGTAGAGATGGAAATATAAATGGTTACTGCGTTGGCACCATTAACAGTAATGCTGCTATCTGAAGTACTGATGTTGCCACCCTCATTTTTAAACCGACTCATGACCTGGTATTTCACCATGCCTTTAATCCCTTCATGGTCACTGGAAATACCATCAAGAATCAGGTCTTTGGCCGATGAGTGAATGGAAAACTTTTTATGCGGTGTACTATAATTTGCTGTAAAGGAAATCTGCCCGGGTTGATCTCCTGTCAGGCGCATCACGATGACACGATTGCCAAAGGCTGCAAAGGCTGTCCGTGTGTAAGTTACACCATCCACCATATAACTGGTTTTGGCGATGGCCTTTTCCAGATCCAATTCCCGATGATAGTTTTTGTATTCCTTTTGACCAGGAAAACTAATTTCAAGATTACCTGCCGGCTGGAAGATTTGGCCAGAAGATTTTTTGCCAAACATCACTTTATTGGCAAGGTTTTCTGCTGTTTTGTGCTTTCCATCAAAAATTAACTGTCTGATTTCTGGCAACGCATCAAGGGTTTCCGGTACATCATTCTGATACGGGCCTCCACTCCAAAGGGTATGTTCATTGAGTTTGATCGTTTCCTTTTCTACGTTACCATAAACCATTGCACCAAGCATGCCATTGCCAAGCGGAAGGGCATTTTCCCAAACCTTTCCTGCTGGCTGATCATACCACAGCTTTAAATGAGATGTTTTAGTCTTTTGGGCCCGTGAAGCCGAAGTGAGCATCATGCATAAAATCACAGTCAAAACCAGTACAGTATTGGTTTTGACTGTGGATTTAATCATCATACGTAATAAATGGAACCCCATTACTTAAACAATAATGCGGAAAACTGGTACAAATTATTTCGCCACACTGGCCAGGTGTGGCCGCCCTGATACTCTTGGTAAGTATATTTAATATCCAGCTTTTTAAGCTTATCCATCATGATCTGGCAGTTATTATAGGCAATATCTTCTTTGCCGCCCATGGCAATCCAGAATTGTTTCAGGTTGGTGTTGATCTTTTCACGGTTGTTTTTCATAAAATCGTATTGTACGTCGGCTACCTCATTCTGTCTGCCTACGATCCAACCCGAACTGAACACCCCCAGATAGGCGAAATTGTCTGTATTTCTAACGCCGGTATAAAGCGTATGCATTCCGCCCATTGATAAACCTGCCAAAGCCCGGTTTGCCGCATCGGTTTTAGTACGATACGTTTTTTCTACCAGCGGGATGATCACTTCCTTAAGTTCAGATTCAAATGTTTTTAATCCGCTTTCCGCAAAGGCCGATCCGCCTACATTGGCATCAGGCATAACAATGAGCATGGGTTTGGCTTTCTGTGCAGCAATGAGATTGTCTAGAATTAGATCGGTCTTTCCCTGGTTTGCCCATCCCGTTTCGTCCTCACCTCCTCCGTGGAGAATATAAAGTACCGGATATTTTTCATTGATATTGGTATCATAGCCTGGTGGCGTGTACACATAAAACTGTCGCCATGAATTGGTGATCCTGGAAAAATACTTTTTAATGCGGATATCACCATGGGGTACATCTTTCAAGGCATAATAAGCACCGCCTGCAAAAGGAATTTCAATGCCGCTGGCCATCCTGCCCATTCCATAATACGTTTTACTTGCCGGATCAGCTACGGGAATACCGTCAATAATCAGTGAATAATAATGAAAGCCTTCACCAATTGAATCAGTAGTAGCTGTCCATTTGCCCTGATTATCTTTTACCATATCATATTTTTTTCCTAAATCGACTTGTACCTTTTGGGCATCTGGTGCAGCAACACTGAACATCACACGGTGGTCATCTAAAATCTGCGGATATTTGTTTGACCCGATATTGGTCGAAGCGGGCGCACCTGCTACGGGATATTTAGAAAAAGTGGTCGTATCTACAGGTTTGAAAATCAACTGTGAAAACATATATAAACCATCTTTCCAAACTTTGAAATCATGTACACCTGGCTCGATAAAATAAATATGCGGTACATCATTTTTTTGCAGGTAATCATGTGTGCGCTTGCTGAAACTGATCAGGTTATCACTTGCCCCACAGGAAATAAACAATAACTTCAGCATTTCTTTTGCTTTTTTCGGATTAGGCATCAGTTCCTGTGGTGATTTGGTATTTGGTGCAGAAGAAAATCCACCTACCCAGGCAAATTTATTCAGATTGCCCAAACCAAAGTTTAAAGACTGGCCTCCGCCCATTGACAAACCTGCAATTGCCCTGTGCTCGCGGTCTTTGTAGACGCTCAATTTCTTCTCCACATACGGGATGAGATCATTCAGCAAATCTTTTTCAAAGTTGGCAAAAGCTTCCACCTTGTCTTTCGCCATAATGTTTCCTGTTGCCCGGTCATCTTTCATGGCCCGTCCGTTTGGCATTACCACGATCATCGGTTCAATTTTGCCTTCAGCGTAAAGGTTATCAAGGATCACCTGTGGTTTCCCACCTCTGAACCATTCCTTTTCATCGCCTCCGATGCCATGTAGCAGGTATAAAACAGGGTATTTTTTATTTCTCACATAACCCGGCGGGGTATAGACTAGCGCCCTGCGATTGTTTCCAACTGTTTTGGAAGCATAAGTAAGGGTATCAATTTTCCCATGTGGGATATTGGGTTTTTCTACATCAAACTCTGGAGGGCCAGGTGTTATAATGCCTTGTGAAAACACCGGAAAGGTAAATAGCGCTGAAACGCTAATTAGCAAGGCGATATGCAGTTGAGAAGGTCTGATTCTTTTAATCATATTTGGTTGTGTTAATTTAAGGGTATAGGTACCGTTGCTTCATTTTAGCGTTTACCCACTGCGGCAACACCTTCAGTGGTTTGTACAATTTTCTGAATCGTACCATCCGGATTATAGTGAATATAGTCGATACAAATTGATCTTCTGTAGCTTCCACCTGTTGGCAATGTGCCGTTATGGTAGAAAAAATACGATTTTCCTTTGAAATCTACAATTCCTGGATGGGTAGTGAAACTATTGGGCACATTTTCCTGGATAATACCTTTGTATACCCAGGGTCCCTGCGGACTTTTCGCCATACAATATTCAATCATTTCAGGCTTTGTACCTGCTCCTGCATAAACCAGGTAATAATTACCCTTTCTTTTATAAACCCAGGGTCCTTCAATATAGTTTTTAATATCCAACACCGTAATCGGACCATCCAGTTCCGTCATGTTTTTTTTGAGTTTAACACTTTTGCAACTGCCATTTCCCCAGAAAAGATAAGCCTGTCCGTCATCGTCAATAAATACAGTTGGATCAATATCATCCCATCCATGTTTCTTATCTGTTGTCATTTCATTGGTGATCAATGCCTTTCCAATGGCATCTTTAAATGGCCCTGTTGGACTATCCGATACCGCCACGCCAATGGCCATTCCGCCACCACTTTCTGCATTTTTCTGGTGCCCTGTGGAAACATACCAATAAAATTTACCATCGCGGTAAATGCATTGGGCAGCATAAGCATCTCCGCCTGCCCATGAAAATGTTTTGGGCGAAAGCAAGGTGCCATGATCTTTCCAGTCGACCATATTATCCGAGGAAAATACATGCCAGTCGGGCATTTTATAGTTGGTATCTTTTACGGTAGCCGTATCATGGCCTATATAAAGATAAACTGTATTTTTATAAACGATTGGTGCGGGATCGGCAGTGAAAATGTTTTTAATAATGGGATTCTGCGCCTTTAAATTACTTTGTACGGAGCAGATCACCGCAATCAGCAGCACGAGGCAAGAAGGTTTCATATGATTGGTATTTGGTTAGTTTAATATTCAGCTACAGAGCTTTAGTCTTTCTTTTTAACAGCGAAAGCATTTGTGCTGCGTATCGTTTACCCAGCTCCCGGTAGCCTGCTGCATTAAAATGGAGTTTATCAGCCGCTACCGTACAACCTTTTGAGGAAATGACATGTGCGCCTGGAATGGTTTGAGGCAGCTTAGCGATAATGTTGTTCATGCTTGCGCAAACACCACCCTGATCTGCATTCACCACCTCGCCGGCAAGTAAAGGCACATCATTGGCTTTTAGATTGAGGTCTTTCAGCAAGTTATCATATACACCTTTTACCTTATTTACCCATAAACTATCGCCAGTGTTGGATTCCCCCTGGTGGAGCAAGATTCCTTTAATAACACCTTTTTTCTGGGCCTCTTTTGCAAGACTTAACAAACGGCCATAAGGATTGCCATCATATTGCTGAAGCATGCCTTTCATCCATTCTGGTGCCGTAGCGGTATAAGAGGGGTAATTGTCTTTATCAAATAGTTCGATTTTGCATCCGCCAACCGCAACTATGATTACTGCAACGCGTACTTTTTTAGGAAGTTCAGCAACCAGTGTACGACCGAAATAATCCACAGGCGTTAAGCCGGTATTACAACGGGTCAACGGCGGAACCGCGGTATACCATTGATTCATTTCACGCTTTAAATCCGGACAATTCACTGCCTGCAACACCTGGAAACGTGGATCAACCTGAACAGTATCCTGTGGTTCAAAACGGGCATTCCCTTCCATGTTCGATTGGCCAAGACACAGGTAAATGTGAAAATTCGGGTCTTGTGCAAAGGAGGCAAATGGTACTGTTAAAAAAAACAGTGCAGCTACACTGATCGTTTTTAAATGAACAGGAGATAAAATTTTGGTTAGTAGTTTTTTGTAATTCATCCTCATAAATTTGTATTCAAGTGGGCATACCTTTTATTGAACCTTCATAATTAATGATGATGCAATCAGGAACACCGCAGTATAAAACTAGGAGTTATGCGTATGCTGAACGGGAAGTTTTGATGATTATTATAGAAAATATGTTTACCGGCTATTGCAGGAGGTAACGCTTTAGATACAATAACAGGGCCTGGCACCAATAAAGAAAAGGCAACGAATAATTTTAGGTTAACGGTCCGTGCGAAATGGCGAAGCCGGAAGATTTTCCGGGTTATATAAATTTGGGTTAACAGGATTATCTGCCCATGCATAACGTACATACATCGGCTTTTCAATTTGTGGTGAATGAACAATGACCTGATCGCCTTTAATTTCCGCATCTGCCCATACAAATTTTCGATCTGCCCCGGCAATCTCAAACTGTGAAAGGGCTTCCCCATCGATTGTTTTTAATCCTGAACCGATATGATCAAAATTCACAATGATCTGATTTCCATCGACCGCTGAGGACTTATAAATCGGGCCTGAATAAACGAGATTTTTTTCTCCGTAACTCCATCTTTTGGCAATCAGCGCCAGGCGTTCCCCAACATCCTTCTTATTATCTGGATGGATGTCGTTCCATTCGCCCAGATCAATGGTAACCGCCATCCCAGTATGGGGTATTTTAAGGGTTTCCAGTGCAGCTTCCCTTAACAAAGCCCAGGCACTTTCACCAGGCTGGTAGCGCATATCGCCATAATTGGGTAACTGCACATAATAAAAAGGAAGATCAGGCATTTCAAATTTTTGTCTCCAATACTGAATAAGCGCAGGCAATAACTTTTTATAGGCGAGCGGATTTCCTACATTACTTTCCCCTTGATACCACAATATGCCTTTTATGCCATACTGAACAATGGGCGCAATCATCGCGTTATAAAGTGCAGTAGGTTGCGCCTGTTCCTGAATCCGGAAGGGACCTTTTCTAAATACCGGACGATAGGCTTCTCCTACCTTATACTGCCATTCACCCTTTAAGTCAATAGGTTGTTGATTGGCTTCCAGTGAGTATGGTTTATCAGGTACAAAACCACCCTTTCCATTTGAATTTTCTACCCGAACCACCAGGATATTTTTACCCGGTTTTAATACTCCAGCTGGAACAGTATATCTTCTTTGCGGATATTGATAGCCGGTTGAACCTACAACTGTTCCGTTGATGTAAAAGCGATCAGCATCTACAATTCTTCCCATCTGGATAAAAGCAGGAACACCCGCCATGGCTTCAGGCACTTCTATTTCCCTTCTGAACCAAACCACACCATCAAGATCACGCATTCCTTGATCTTCCCAAAAACCTGGAATATCAAATTTACGCCATCCTTTAGGCTGGTATTGTGGTTCGAACCATTTCACCGGTTCGAGCAAACCTTTGTCAGCACTTGCTGCTGGCGGGACTTGATTCGCATCCGCAAGCCTGTTTATTTTGTTAACGGCTGCCGTATCTTTATTGCGCTCGATGATCTTACGCAGCTCTTCCATTTCCTTCAGTCCGTCTTCGCCGGTCCAAGCTTCTATTGTGGTTCCACCCACACTTGAATTGATGATGCCAATGGGTATTCTTTGTTCTTCATATATTTTACGGGCGAAGAAATAAGCCACAGCAGAGAAATCATTGATACCCTCTTGGGTAGCTGGTTTCCAATTGCTTTTGGGTAAGTCTTTGGATGGTCCGTTTAAATTGGTGGCGGTGGGCACCCAGAATTGCCTGATTTGCGGGTAATTTGCAGCAGCAATGTCTTTGGCGTAAGTAATATTATGTATCCTCAACTGGTGTACCATATTGGATTGCCCGGCGCAGAGCCATACATCGCCAAAAAGAATATCTTTAAGCACCACTTTATTTTTACCAGAAAATTCCATGGTATAAGGCCCGCCAGCTTTTACTGCCGGAAGTTTGATGAGCCACTTTTCATCTGGCCCGGTTTTGGCACTCCATTTTTTTCCATTGAATCGCAGCACAACCTGTTCCCCTGGCGAAGCCCAACCCCATATTGTCAAAGGCAAATTCCTTTGCAGGATCATGCTGTCGCAAATGATATGCGGTAATCTGATCTGGGCATTTCCCACCAGAGCGAAACAAAAAACAAGGTATAGCGATAATAAAATGTGCTTGATCAGGCTCATGGGGTATCTGGTTAATCGCACAAATCTAATTCAAATAAAAAAGCCATTGAAGCAGATTTGAATAAAAAGGTGTGATAAATGTTTAAGTTAATCCTTATCCGCCTGTCGGCACCGTTCCGTTGAAAATGAAGGGGCTAAAAAAAATCCTTCCTCAAAATTAAGCCTGCGCTCGTTTCCAAACGAGTGCATAATAGTTCTATGATTTTATCACAAGGTACTAACTAAATAATAAGATATGCATATTACTTACAACCTTTTAAAACGCTTACCTATTTCCACGCTCGTTAGAAACGAGCGTGAGCGGGACTTTGTAAATTTTATCAATAAAACCTTTTTAAAAAGATTTCTCCGTTTCGCTACGCTCCAGTCGAAAGGACGACCGTTGACGAAAATACGATGATCGTCGTTCCGACCGCAGTGGAGGAATCCTTGGACCTTGCTTTTTACAAATTAAATATGGAGTAGACATCTATTTACAAAGATCTCTCCGTTTCACACTGCCTGAAAGGGGCAGGTGCTTCAGTCGGAATGACGACCGCTCTATACAGTTTTGTTATCCGTGCCTGCGCTCGTTTCCCAACGAGCGCATTATAGTTCTGCGATTTTATCGCAAGGCATTGATTTAGATAACCCTTATTTATCCTTTATCATATGATCCTCTAACTTCCTTTTCAAATTCATGTATTCAGAAGGTTGCATATTGTATTTGGCCTTGAAAGATTTCGCGAAGTAATTTGGGGTGGCAAAACCCACCATATAAGCAATCTGAGATACGTTCAGATCGCTTTTCTCCAACAATACGGTTGCTTTATCCAGTTTCACCGACCGAATATATTCTACTGGTGAAAGCCCTGTTAATTCTAAAATCTTATGGTAAAGCGAACCCCTGCTCATCCCTACGTGTTTACTCAAATCTTCTACTGATAGCTTTGGGTTATTCAGGTTTTCCTCAATATACAGCGCAACCTTATTTAGTAAACGGTTACTATGTGATTCGATCAGTACCTCAGGTGCCTGAACCTTAATCTGCTTAGTGTAAGTATCACGCAATCTCTTGTTTAAGGCCAATAGGTTTTTAATCTTCGCATGCAGGATTTCGAAATTGAATGGCTTGGTGAGGTAATCATTTGCACCGGTTTCCAATCCTTTAATCTGTTCTTCTTCACCTGTTAAAGCCGTTAATAAAATGACTGGAATATGATTGGTACGTTTGTCTGATTTCAATTTTTTGCACAATTCAATACCATTCATATATGGCATATTGATGTCGCTCACAATGATTTGCGGATGATTAGCCAATGCTTTTTGCCAACCTTCCTGACCATTACAAGCCTCATGCACTTTGAAAGATGATTTCAATCCATCCTTCAGGTAAAACCTAAAATCCTCATTATCTTCTACCAACAGAATAGAAGGAATTTCCGATCCAGGATTTTGAATACTCGCATCTTCGGGCTTTTCTTCCATAACCTCCACCGCAGCAGCAGGATCAGAAAAATCTATTGTCAACTCTTCTGAAAATTCAGTTTCAGCGAAAGGCAGTTCAATGATGAAGGTACTACCCGTTCCAGGCTCGCTTTGTACTGTAATGTCGCCGCCATGCAGTTTTACAAATTCTTTGGCAATGGATAAACCAATCCCGCTCCCCTGATTTAAGATCGGTGCAATGCCATCCGCCTGAAAGAAACGTTCAAAGATTTTTTGCTGATCGGATTCAGTGATGCCAATACCAGTATCTGCAACTTTAATGATCAGGGCCGATTGCCCGTTAACAGGTGAAGATTCCTTCTTTTCCAGTTCTACGGAGATGGTTCCACCAAGCGAAGTAAACTTAAAGGCATTCGACAACAGGTTAAACAGTACGCGTTCTATCTTATCCTGATCAAAAGCGGCATTAAAATACCGCAGCTGACTCTTAAAAATAAGCTGAATTTGCTTCCGCTCACTCAGGTCGTTAAATGATTCCAGCACATCCTTAATAAAGGCTACAATATCGGTCTCTGAACGGTCTAACCTCAATTCATGATCTTCAATTTTTCTAAAATCAAGAATCTGGTTCACCAGGTTAAGTAAACGTTTGGTATTGCGTTTAATCATCCCCAGTGGAGCTGCTATTTTACTGTCTTTTTCCTCTGTAATCAGTTTATCTACCGGCCCCATAATGAGGGAGAGCGGTGTGCGGAACTCATGGCTTAGGTTAGTAAGGAACTTAATTTTCAATTTATCCAGTTCCCTTAACCGCTCTGCCTCCTGCCTCTCCTGCACCCTACGCTGATCGGCTTTCATTTTCTCCTGTACTAAAGCAAATTCTCTTTTTAATTTTAAAATGCCACGATGGCGGATGAAAAGCAATGTTCCAGCAACCAGAACAACATAAAAAATATAGGCATAAATAGTTCGCCAGAAAGGCGGCCTCACATGGATCCGAATAGAAGTTTCGGCAGTATTCCACAGTCCATCATTATTGCTTGCTCTTACATGAAAAACATAGTCGCCCGGATCAAGATTGGTATAAGAAACTGATTTTGTCGAGCCAGCATTAATCCACTCATTATCAAAACCCTCTAAACGATAGGAATAGCGGTTTTGCTCGGGTGCGGTATAATTTACACTTACATAACTCAACGTAAAGCTTTGTTTGTAATCCAGATAAATATCTTTCGCAACCGATATATCTTCCTGAATGGGTCCGTCTTCTACAGGAAGAACGGAAGCATTGGATATTTTTAGATCGGTAAAAAGGACGGGAGGCAGATTTTTATTCTTTTTAAAATACTGAGGATTGAAATAATTAAAACCATCGGCACCACCGAAGTAGATTTCACCATTTGTGGTACTTAGACCTGCTCCCACTACAAAATTATTGTTCTGAACGCCGTTGTAAACGGTATAGTTAGTAAATGCATGTGTTCTCCGATCAAAGCTACTGATGCCTTTATTTGTACTCACCCAAATCTGCCCCTTTTTATCTTCTTCTATGGCGTAAACTGTAGAATTATTTAAGCCTTCTTTTTCACCATAAGTCGTAAATTGTTTGGTGGTTCGATTATATAGGCTTAATCCTCCGCTAAAAGTTCCCACCCATAAATCACCAGCATGGTCTTTTAATATGGATAAGGTCAGATCATTTGGTAATTTATTTTCAGCTTTATTCAATACGCTGAATTTCTTTTCGGCTTGATTAAAAACGGCTATTCCAGATCCATATGAACCAATCCAGATGTCACCCGTAACATCTTCCTCTATGCAACGGATGAAATTATTTCCCGGATAATCTACTTCGTTGAGACCTCTTGGATTTTTACAATATTTAATGATGGCTTTATTGTCTGCATCCAATACATTTACACCACCACCATTTGTACCTACCCAGATTTTACCTGTACGATCTTCTTTAATACAAAAAATATCGTTTGAATTTAGCGCATCGGCACGGGCACTCTGCTTGTATTGCTGCAAGTTTTGGTTAGTCAGATTCATTACCACCAAACCGTTGGAATAAGTACCCAGGTATAGTTTCTTCTGTCGGGTAAGTTCCATCGCCATAATGGAAATGTTATTTAAGGCACTTCCATCGGCAAGGCCAGCATTAAAACGTTGCACCAGTTCTGTTTTTCGGTTAAACAAATTTAACCCTCCGCCATCTGTACCTACAAATATGCCATCTTTATACGCTGCGAATGAAGTGACTACGGATCCATTTAAACCATTCTGATCGAGAATATTGCTTTGCTTAAGGTGAAAAAGATTTAGGTTGGTATCGTATTTACAGATACCACCATGGTAAGGCCCAAGCCAGTAAATCCCAGCATTATCTACATATATGCAACTGATGGATTTGCCAGTCAGGCTATAATTATCTCTCGAGTCAGGTTTGTATCTAGACATCTGACCGCTTTTAATATCCAGAATACTCAACCCGTCTTCAGTTCCAATCCAGAGTTGATTATTCTGATCAACGGCCAAGCTTCTAATGCCATCATTCATCAACGCATTAAAATCACCCCTTTTACTTTTTAATGATTTAAATCCTTTTCCTTCTGGAAGCAACATGCTCAGGCCGTTTTTGGTTCCAAACCATATGTTTCCGGATTTGTCTTCCACAATTGATGATACCGAATTATCACACAGGCTGGTAGGATCTGCAGCTTGATGCTGAAATAATTTAAAAGAATTGGTTGCCCTTTGGTATAAATAAATGCCATTGCTGGAACCTACCCAGATTCTACGTTTACTATCTTCAATCAGGCAGTTAAAGGTGAGTGCAGGAAAAGACCCTTTGGGATTAAACTGGCGCAGGTGATTTTTAATTTTACCGCTTTTGGGATCGAGCTCATCCAAGCCATTAAAGGTTGCAATCCATACCTTGCCAGTATAATCATTGCAAATAGACCGGATAATATCACTACTGAGGGTGTTCGCCTGATTGGCAGGATAAGTAATAAATGTATTTTTCTTGCGGTTATACAGGCTAAGCGAACCACCCGAAGTCCCGATCCAAAGATTGCCTGATTGATCTTCATGTAAGGTTCTGATATCATTCGACTGGATACCGGTAGAGTCATCTGATTTATGCCGGTACACCGTAAAGTTGCTTCCATCAAACTTATTTAATCCATCTTCAGTAGCAAACCACATTAAGCCATAATGGTCTTTAAGAATAGCATTCACTGTATTAGAAGAAAGTCCGTCTCTGATTTGAAGGGAAGTGAAATTTATTTTTTGCCCCTGAGCCAGTCCCGGTCTGGCTGAAAAGATGAAAAAGAGAATACAGAAAACAGTATTTAAAACAACGCGGTTCAGCATGGTGATTAGTTCAATATTTTTACTCTGGTTACTAAGAATACAAAATCCAGTTAAATTCTTTTGCTATACAGCTATCCATTGCAAATAAGTGTTGCGGTTAAACAGCCTATTGTGAGATGATTTGGTTAAAGCCACCAATTTATATAAAATTTAATGGTACAGCGAAACAAATATTTATTTAGTAAAACGAGCACTCATTTAGGTCGGGTTCAACGAAAAAAATGCGTTGGTTTATAAAATGGTGCTTTGTTTGTGTTCAACAGCTAGGTTACCAGCTCGATGTTGGTATACCGCTGCAATTTTATGTAGTACATCATATTTGGTTATTAATTTCACTGATGTGTATTTGATCAATCAATTAGCATCAACGATGGGCTAAAGTAGGGTAAATGAAATTAATGAAGTGTGATTATTGTCAAAAGTACTATAACAGATGTTCAATTTTTATGCTTAAATAGTTTAAAAAGGCGTTAATAAGGTTTTCAACTACGTTAGCACTTGTTTATAAACTGACGATCTTCAAACATTTGTTTCCTATTTTTATCCATAAGAGCACTATAAAAGATCTTAATGTGGCGAATTTGCAAATCCTAAAAAAAAACAGATATGACAAAAAGGAATGTGATCATGATTGGCATTACATTATTGCTAACCATTTGCATAACGATTACCGCTTTCAAACCCTTGACTATAAAATCAAAAGGCTTAAAAGACTACTATCAGAAATATTTCCCCATTGGTGTTGCCATTACACCATATGATCTAACTGGAGCAAACAAGGAATTGATTATTCACCAATTCAACAGCATTACAGCAGAAAATGCCATGAAAATGGGGCCTATTCATCCGGTTGAAAATGAGTATAATTGGAAAATAGGCGATTCAATAGCTGCCTTCGCCAGGAATAATCATTTAAAAATGAGAGGGCATTGCCTGGTATGGCATAGCCAAACGCCCCGATGGTTCTTTAAAGATGAGCAAGGCAATACGGTAACGAAGGAAGTATTGCTCGGAAGATTAAAAGACCACATTCAAACCGTAGTCAATCATTACAAAAAAGATATTTATGCCTGGGATGTGGTAAATGAAGTAATTGCAGATGATTCTACTTATTTCCGAAATTCGCAATTGTATAAAATTGCCGGAGAAGATTTTGTGGAAATGGCCTTTCGCTATGCCCATGAAGCCGATCCCAAAGCCCGTTTATTTTACAATGATTACAATACCGAACAGCCTAAAAAGCGAGATAAGATTTATAAAATGCTCAAAGCCTTATTGGCCAAAGGTGTACCCATTCATGGAATTGGTTTACAGGGACATTGGTCGGTAAGCAATCCCAGCCGTTCGGAACTGGAAAAATCAATCTCTTTATTTGCTGGTTTAGGTTTAGACGTACAAATTACCGAGTTGGATGTTTCTGTTTATGCAGGAAACCAGGGTGGTCAGCTCATTCAGAATGCAGCGCAAAAGGCAAAGGCAGAATTTACACCCGAAATGGAATCTCGCCAGATGGAACAATATAAAATGATCTTCGAGGTATTGAGAAAATACAAGAAAAACATCACAGGTGTTACCTTCTGGAACCTGTCTGACCGATACACCTGGCTAGACGGCCGCGGCAAAAAAAATTATCCGCTCTTATTTGATACCGAACTCAAACCTAAAAAAGCATTCTACGAAGTCACTAAGTTTTAAAACTTAGATCTTAATTTACAATTAACTACTTGCTAAAACGATTAATTCGCCATGATCATTGGTGATTGCTTACCAAAACTTATGAGAAAAACCCAACCTTTAAAAATCTTAATCACCATTTTACTTTTGACTTGCTTCAGTTCAGTGAAGTCACAGCAGTACCCTTTTCAAGATTATAAGCTACCATTTGAACGGAGAGTTGACGACCTGGTTTCACGCCTGACACTGGAAGAAAAAGTCTTTCAGATGCTCAACTCCGCCCCTGCCATTCCAAGATTAAAAATTCCCGCTTATGATTGGTGGAACGAAACCCTCCACGGTGTGGCGCGAACGCCTTTTAAAGTGACCGTGTTTCCACAAGCCATTGCCATGGCCGCTACCTTTGATTCGGATGCGTTGTTTAAAATGGCTGATTATTCTGCGCTGGAAGGACGTGCCATTTACAACAAAGCGGTGGAATTGGGCAGAACGAATGAACGTTACCTCGGTTTAACCTACTGGACACCCAACATCAATATTTTTCGTGATCCCCGCTGGGGAAGAGGTCAGGAAACCTATGGAGAAGATCCTTATTTAACCGCAACATTAGGCGATGCTTTTGTTCGGGGCCTGCAAGGCGATGATCCAAAATACCTAAAAGCCGCTGCCTGTGCCAAACACTACGCAGTACACAGTGGCCCTGAACCTTTGCGACATGTATTTAATGCTGATGTAAGTCAATTCGATCTTTGGGATACTTATCTTCCTGCATTTGAAAAACTGGTTACCCAATCGAAAGTAGCAGGTGTAATGTGTGCCTATAATGCCTTTCAGGGGCAACCTTGCTGTGCAAGCGATTTACTGATGACGGATATCCTGCGCAGGCAATGGAAATTTACAGGTTATGTCACTTCAGATTGTTGGGCGATAGATGATTTCTATAAAAATCACAAAACACATAAAGATGCCGCTGCAGCATCTGCTGATGCCGTTTTTCATGGCACCGATATCGATTGCGGCACCGAAGCCTACAAAGCTTTGCTTACCGCTGTTAAAAATGGCATCATTACCGAAAAAGATATCGATGTTTCCATCAAGCGGTTGTTTATGATCCGTTTCAGGTTGGGCATGTTTGATCCGGTAGCGATGGTTAAATATGCCAATACCCCCATCACCGTATTGGAAAGCGATGATCACAAAGCCCATTCCTTAAAAATGGCCCGCGAATCTATGGTATTGCTTCGAAACGAGGCCAATATCCTTCCATTAAAGAAAGGCTTAAAAAAAATAGTGGTGCTTGGTCCGAATGCAGATAATGCCATTGCGGTGTTGGGAAACTATAACGGTACGCCCTCTAAAATTACCACCGTTCTGGAAGGGATAAAAAACAAGGTTGGGCAAAACACGCAAGTGGTTTATGAGCAAGCCGTATCTTTCACCAACGATACGCTTTTAAATTACCTGAACATGGATCAACAACTTGCCATTGACGGAAAACCAGGGTTTAAAGCTGAGTATTTTAAAGGTCAAAACCTGGAAGGCACACCTGTGTTCAGCCAGATGGAAAACAGCCTTAAACACGAGTGGCAGGAAGGCCAGCAAATGGAAGGAGGCCTCACTGCCAATCACTTTTCTGCCCGCTATGCTACCAATTATAAATCTGCAAAAACCGGCAGCATGACTTTCGAACTGGAAGGAGATGATGGTTACCGGCTGTTTATCAATGGAAAAAAAGTGTTGGATGCCTGGACCAGAAACCGTTGGGGAGCGCAAACCTATAAACTGGAAACCGTTAAAGACAGTACGTACAAAATAGTAGTGGAATACTGGCAGGGCGAAGGGTCGGCTAAAATCCGTTTTTCAGGAGGTGCGTTTATGCGCACCGATTTTAATGCCTTGGTTAAACGGCACCAGGATGCCGATGCCTTTATTTTTGTAGGTGGCATCTCCCCTCAGCTGGAAGGTGAAGAAATGAAAGTGGATTTGCCTGGTTTTAGCGGCGGCGACAGAACCTCCATCTTGCTTCCGCAGGCACAAACGGAGTTAATGAAAGCCTTAAAAAACAGTGGCAAACCAATTGTTTTTGTCATGATGACGGGAAGTGCGATTGCGATCCCCTGGGAGGCAGAAAATATCCCGGCTATTGTTAATGCCTGGTATGGCGGTCAATCGGCTGGCACTGCTGTGGCCGATCTGCTTTTTGGTGATTATAATCCATCCGGCAGGCTCCCGGTTACTTTCTACAAGAGTGATCAGGATCTGGCCAGCTTCAATAATTACAGCATGGAAAACCGTACCTACCGCTATTTCAAAGGGAAACCACTTTTCGGTTTTGGCTATGGTTTAAGTTACACTACTTTTCGCTATGAAGGCATGACCACACCCGTTAACATCAAAGCGGGTAAAGGCACCAAACTTTCCGTAAAAATTACCAATACCGGAAAAATGCAGGGCGATGAAGTGGTGCAGCTTTATGTAACGCATCGCGATCCAAACATTAAAACCGCCAGAAAGGCACTAAAAGGTTTCCAGCGGATTAGCCTGGCACCAGGTAAAAGTCAGCTGATTAGTTTTAACTTGCAACCTGGCGATCTGACTTATACTGATCAGAACGGAAAGAAGAAACCACTTACCGGAAAAATTAGTCTTTCTGTAGGCGGCAGTCAGCCCGATGAAACCTTAAAAACCAGCGGAAATATTTTAAGCCAAACGCTCAACATCAACTAATATGAAAAAGACCACATTCCTGCTACTGGCTATGCTCACCTGTACCTATTTTGCAAAGGCAGAAGACGGCCATGAGCTTTGGCTGCGTCATCAATCTACCACAAATGTTCATGTACAAAGCAACAGAAAATCTGCGGTTTTGGCCATTGCTCTGGATGAACTTAAAAAGGGCTGGTTAGGTAAAGACAATGCCGGTCTGAAATTTGAATTTAGCCAGGATGCTTCCATCAAAGGTGATGGCTTTCGACTGGAACGCTCCACCATCAAGGCCAAAACCGATCTCGGCATCCTATACGGGACTTATGAACTGCTTAGAAGGCAATACCTGGGCAAAGCCGATGAAAACTTCAGTTCCAACCCCTCCTATTCACGTAGAATCTTAAACCATTGGGATAACCTCGATGGATCAGTAGAGCGTGGCTATGCCGGGCAATCCATCTTCTGGCGAAACGACCAGGATTTAACCATCAGTCAAGCCGATGAAGCACTTTATCATTTATATGGCAGAGCCAACGCCTCCATCGGCATAAATGGCACCGTACTGAACAATGTAAATGCTTCAGCAAAAATACTAACTGCCCCCTACCTCAAAAAGGTGCAGGCCATTGCCGGGATTTTACGGCCCTATGGTTTAAAAGTTTATTTGTCTGTTAATTTCTCCTCTCCGGTTACCATCGGAAAACTGAAAACCGCCGATCCGCTTGATCCATCGGTCAAGAAATGGTGGGCAGCTAAAGCAAAAGAAATTTACCAGCTCATCCCTGATTTTGGTGGATTTCTGGTGAAGGCCAATAGTGAAGGGCAGCCTGGTCCGCAAGATTTTGGCCGCACGCATGTAGATGGTGCCAACATGATGGCTGATGCGGTATCGCCTTTCAACGGAATCGTAATGTGGCGGGCCTTTGTTTATCAAACCAGTGAACAAGACCGTACTAAACAAGCTTATAATGAGTTTCTACGTTACGATGGTCAATTTAAAAAAAACGTGATCCTCCAGGTAAAAAACGGACCATTGGATTTTCAGCCCCGCGAACCTTTCAGCGCTTTATTTGGTGCCATGAATCAAACTCCGGTGATGCCAGAATTTCAGATTACACAGGAATACCTGGGCCAATCGAAGCAACTGGCCTTCCTCTCTACCCTTTGGGAAGAATGTTTGAACAGTGATACTTACAAAAAAGGAAAAGGTAGTACCGTAGCCGCCTGTACTGATGGTACACTCAGTAAAAATCCTTTAACAGCCATTGCCGGCGTAGCCAATATTGGATCAGACCAAAACTGGACAGGCCATCTCTTTGCACAATCCAACTGGTATGCCTTTGGCAGACTGGCCTGGAACAATCAGCTTAAAAGTGAAGACATTGCTGATGAATGGATCAGACAAACATTTTTGGATGCCCGGGAGAAAGCTAAAGATCAGGCATTTGTGAAACCCGTTAAGGAGATGATGCTCGAAAGTCGAGAAGCAATCGTGAATTACATGATGCCGCTCGGCCTTCACCATATTTTCGCTGAAGGACATCATTATGGCCCTGCTCCCTGGTTTGCCAATACTAAAATCCGGGCCGATTGGACTTCTGTCTATTACCACAAGGCAGATAGCATAGGCCTCGGTTTTAACCGAAGCCATACCGGAAGCAATTCTGTAGAACAATACCATGAACCACTCCGATCCAAATTTGATAACCTAAGCACCTGCCCGGAAGAATACCTGCTGTGGTTTCATCATGTACCCTGGACTTACAAGCTCAAAAATGGTAAAGACCTCTGGACTGAACTTTGTTACCGTTATGATACCGGTGTACAACAGGTGCGTAATTTTCAAAAAACCTGGGATAAAATACACGGACTCATAGATGAAGAACGTTTCACTGCAGTACAATCTAAATTACGCACGCAAAACCGCGATGCACAAATCTGGAAGGATGCTTGTCTGTTGTATTTCCAAACCTTCAGCAAAAGGGAAATTCCTTTTGATATCGAGCGCCCTGTTCATGACCTAGATGCCTTAAAAACCCTAACCAGGAGTAAAAGCTATGAGTAGTTTTTTTAAGATTTCGTATTGCCATCATAATTAACAATTCTCTTCAAAACCCATCATCCGGTAGCTATCGGATGCGAAGCAGATTTTTACATTCTCTTCATTGCGAGGCGGCCTTTCAGCCAGTGAAGCAATCTGTTTAAACGAATCAGATTGCTTCACTCCATTACACAGCCCCACCCTTCAGTTCGCAAGGACGGATATTCGTATTGCCGTCCTTTGCGAGACGGCCTTTCAGCCAACGAAGCAATCTCCTTTATAGATTTTTCACAGTAGATTGCTTCACTCCAGCACTAAATCCAACCCTTCTTTTTCGCAAGAACGGATTTTTGTATTGTTGTCAGGCGGATCGGGGGGGGGTATTTCCTATTTAAAGCATAAACATTTCCAATAAAATCATTTCTTTTAAAAATAGACTTATCTTTATCCTTTAATTGATTGTTCCCAAACTTCAAAAACAAAAAACATTGACAGAATTAGCGCATGAGCAAAGGGCTGTTAGCCAGAGTATTGATTTTTATAAAATATTCAGGGTATTCTTAAGTCGTTGGTACTGGATAGCCGGAGCAGTAGTCATAGCGCTTTCAGGTGCCTGGCTTTATCTTTGGTATACACCTCCGATTTACCAGACTGGTGCATCACTGAAGTTAGAAGACAGTAATCCTAGCTTAGGAACTGGTAGCGGCCAGATGGCTGCGCAAAGCTACAATTACACCGATAAAATTCAGGCAGAAAGTTTTACCATCCGCAGCAATGAAGTTATTGCAAATGCCGTAAAAACACTGGATTATAAAATCAGCTATTACCTTAAAGGCCGTGTACGCACTACAGAACTTTATCCCAATGTGCCTTTTGTTATTGAAATCATCAAGCAAGACAGTGTTAATTTCAGCCGTTCCCTTTATACTGTTACAGGCAAAGATAACGAGCATTTTGAGTTGTATACAGCTGAGGATGAAAAAAATAAATCTACCTACCAGTATAAGCAGATCATAAATATCGGTAATATGTCTTTTCGGATTATGAATAAAATTCCGGCAAATGGCACCTATCAGTTTAAATTTAACAGTCAGGAAGATTTTATCGGCAGGGCGATGGGCGGTTTAAATATTGGCGAAGCAGCACGTTTCACCAATGTAATGGGCCTGAATCAAACTGATGGAAATGCTGTTTTTGCTGCCGATATGCTTAATGCCATCATGAAGGAATATGTGAAGTATGATGTGATTCAAAGAAGGCGATCAGCCAGACAAACCGTTGATTTTATTAACAGCCAACTTGGATTTATCGATACAGCGGCAGGGAAATCAGGCAATATCCTCGCCAATTATAAAAGCCAGAACAGTATGGTAGATATGAGTTCCTCAACTTCCATGACCGTAGGAAAACTCACCGATTTTGAAAAACAAAAAACTGAACTTAATTTAAAACAACTCGGAATTAAACAACTTCAAGAGCAGGTAAACAGCAATAAATCGAAGGTAGAAATTGGCATGGATATCGAAGGGGAAATCAATTCGGGCATGGGCACCATGGTTACACAACTAAATAATCTACTTGCCAGCCGGGAAGCAAAACTCAGCCAGTTTAACAGCGATTCACAACCCATTAAACAAATTGAGCAACAAATATCCAACGTTAAGGCCAGTATTAGAAATGCGGTGGCCAGTATGCTCCGCAAGAATGAACAAACCATTCGTTACATCGACAGCCAGATTGCTGGTGTGACACAGAGCATGAGTTCAATTCCTAAAAAAGAGCAAAACTTTGTAAAATTGCAAACCAACTTTGAGGTAAACAATAAAGTTCGTTCCTATCTGTCAGAGAAAAAACTGGAAGCAGAAATGAATGCCGCCGCTATTGTACCTGGTGCATCCATTGTAAACCCGGCCTACCCCTCCTATTATGCTATTTCGCCAAACAGCAGTAAAGCCTACAGCATGGCATTAATGATCGGATTAGCTTCCGGATTTGGTTTGATTTTATTAGTCCGATTCCTTAACCCCTACATTTATGATAAGGAAACCGTTGAAGGTTTAACCCACACCCCTATTATCGGTGTTATCCGTAAATTTCCTGATTATATTGATCAAGACAGCAGACAGGCTTTGTCACTATCAAAACCAAAGTCGGTATTTGCAGAATCTGTCCGCTCTGTGCGAACAAACCTCAGTTTTTTAGCCAGCCATAAAGAAAGTAAAGTAATTTGCATTACTTCAGAAGTATCCGGAGAAGGAAAATCATTTGTAACCATTAACCTGGCCAGTACACTGGCGCTGATCGAAAAGCGGGTGATTCTGGTTGCCGCCGATTTAAGAAAATCTAAATTACATAAAGCCTTTGGCAGTGAAAACAAAAAAGGACTTAGTTCTTTACTATCCGGACAGGCCACTTTGGATCAGGTGAGGATTCATGATGATGTGCACCATATTGATTTTATTCCATCAGGCCCGGTGCCACCTAACCCTTCAGAACTGCTACATACCGCAGCAATGAAAGACCTTTTGGCCAAGCTTGAACAAGAGTATGATTATGTTTTAGTAGATACCGCACCAGTGGGACTCGTATCGGATGCCATTCCGCTGATCAGAACTGCTGATATCAACCTATTTGTTATCCGTTCAGGTATTTCACAGCAAAGAGCCGCAAACATTCCCGAACGTTTATCAAGAGAATACGGTTTAAGCAATCTGGCCATTATCCTGAATGCATTTGGTGATGATGCACTTCATGCCAACTATTATACTACAGATTATTCTCGCGGAGGTGGCAATAGTACTTATTACTATTCTGATTACAGTGGTTATTCAGGATCAGGTTACTATGATGATGAAAACCGCAAGTGGTGGATGTTCTGGAGAAAGAAATAAACTTTAGACTTTAGAGCAAACAAACCCTGATTACAAACTGGAATTGCAACTCCAAGAAAGTTCAAAAATTCCTCCACTGCGGTCCGACGGGCTTTTCTAAGCATTTAAACTACCCGCCTTTTAATACCGAGATCGTCCTCTCGACTGTAGCGCCTGCTTTTTTCAGGCAGCAGCGAAACGGAGAGATCTTTGAAACAGGCTTTATTGATCTAATTTACGATTTCAATGATTCCTCCACTGCGGTCGGAAGGACGAAATTTCTATAGCCAGGAATCTATTTTCTTTTGCCCTTTCCTTTCCAGGGGAAAGGTGCCGATAGGCGGCCATTGACTTATCGCAACAAAAAACCGTAAAAAATATACCAGAATACCGTTAATTGAGTATTTTTGCAAGCATCCCCGCTGCTAACTATATTATATAAGATGACTTGCTTTAAAAGCTATGCCCTTTATTTTATTAAAAAGATCAATAGGAAAATTGACATAACATCCCCTGAATCAACTCCTTAAAGATTAATTAATAATATGATCGACAATAGTTATCGTTGGTATCCTGTTTACACACGTTCTCGGGCTGAAAAGAAAGCATATGATGAGTTAATTAGAAAAGGAATAACAGCTTATCTACCGCTTCATAAAACCCTCAAACAATGGAGCGACCGTAAAAAATTTATAGAAGAGCCCCTCTTAAAATCATATCTTTTTGTGTATATTTCCAGCAAAGAACATGCAGAAGTACTCATGACAAATGGCATTGCAAGATTTCTTTATTTTTCAGGTCAAATAGCATCAATGCCTGAACAACAAATTGAACATTTAAAAAGGCTATTGGCTACTGAGCATGAGTTAGAAGTTTTTGACTATGATATCAAACCAGGTCAAAGGGTTTTGGTAAAGGCTGGCCCCTTTAAGGATATGGTGGCAGAACTGATCTCCTTAAAAAACAAACAGCGTATCATTTTACGTTTGGCTTATATTGGCTACTCCATTGATATTAATACTTCCATTGCCTTTGTAGAACCGATATAGAAGAATGTAGCATTTTAAATGAACAGCTTCAACTCAAAAATCATATACCTACTTAAATACTTTTTTCCTATCCCTTAGTTTACATATAGATTTAGCATATTTGAGGGAATAGGAAATAGAATTCATCAGTAACATTTTCAAAACTATATCAGCAAAAGAGTTCAAGCATTAATTGTTAACATCCTTAATGCTTAGTTTTGTAAATTGAACCGCCTGGAATTTAAACTCCAGGTATAATATTTAAAACCACACATCAGTTCATTTTTAAAAAATAAAATGTGACTGAAGGGGCGAAGCTGTGCCAGACCAGCATTCAAATGACTTCTACGAAAAATCATTTATCTTCAAAATACAGGCTGACCACCTCAAAATGGGTTACATTTAAACAAGTAACAGGTGTGTAGAATTGCCGGAATTATAGATAGAAAAGCAAATTCAGTGCAAATTCTGAACGATGTAAAGTACATGTGTAATGCCATGAAGCATGGAGGCCCTGATGATGAAGGTTTTTATGCTGACGATACCATCGGTTTACAATTTGGCCATCGCAGACTGGCATTAATCGACCTCACCGCTGGTGGACATCAGCCAATGTTAGCAGTGGAAGAAAAATTAGCCATTACCTTTAACGGTGAAATTTATAATTTTCAAGAATTAAAAAAGGAATTATCAGCAACGGGCTACCCCTTTCGCACACAAAGCGATACCGAGGTGATTTTAGCAGCCTACCACACCTGGGGTGTAAGCAGTTTCCGCAAATTTAATGGAATGTTTGCTTTTGCGCTTCACGATCAATCTCAACAGCTTACTTACCTCGTTCGTGATCAGGCTGGCATTAAACCCTTGTACTATTCCGTTCAAAATAAACAGTTAATATTTTCATCAGAGGTGAAGGCTTTTAAAAAAACCAGTTATACCTTCGTAAAAAACAAAAACTGGAAAACGTACTTCCTGGCTTTTGGCCATATCCCCCAACCTTTTACCACATTGCAGGATGTATTTTCATTAAAACCCGGGCATTACCTGAAATGGGATCATGAATATCAGGCCCATGAAATCATTTCATTTAAACCGTTGCCACTTTCAGCTCCAATTACATCGCCCTTGCAAGCTGCTGAAAACTTAGGTAAAAGCCTGGAAAATGCCGTTCAACGCCATTTAATTGCTGATGCGCCCATTGGCGTTTTTTTAAGCGGTGGGATAGATTCCAGCATTATCACTCTACTGGCCAATCAACACACGGGCAAAAACCTTAAAAGTTTATCGATAAACTTTGCAGATCCAACTTTTTCTGAAGAGCAATATCAAAAACTGGTTACCGAGAAAACAGGCGGTATACACCAAACTTATCTGGTAAATGAACAGGATTTTAATGCGGGTTTTGAAGAAATCATGACAGCCATGGATCAACCTACCAATGATGGGATCAATTCATGGTTTGTAAATAAATATGCAAAGGAAAATAACTTAAAAGCCGTTTTATCTGGAATTGGCGCCGATGAATTACTTGGTGGATACCCATCATTCAGCCGAATGGGTTTAATCAGAACACTTCAAAAGTTACCTGCTTTTATCTTAAGGTTTTGTGAACGATTGCCTTCAGAAAAACTGAAAAGAATTTACTACCTCAGCTATAAAAATCCAATCGGCGAATATCTTTTCCTCAGGGGGTTCTTTATCCCGGAAACCATTGCCAAAATATTAAAGATCAGTAAAAAAGAAATTGATCAGTTATTCGAAGCTTTTCCGATAGGTGATGAAATAAATATATTACAAGGTGCAGAAAGAGCATCCTGGTTGGAAACTTCTATTTATATGCAAAACCAATTGCTTAAAGATACCGACTTTATGAGCATGAGTCATGGTATAGAAGTTCGTGTGCCTTTTCTTGATCAGCATTTCTTAGCAACCATCAATGGCATCGCTAGCACTCAACGCTTTCCGGCACAGAAGAAAGGCTTATTGATCCAGGCCTTTAAAAAAATACTCCCGGAAGCGATATGGAACAGGCCTAAAATGGGTTTTAGTTTCCCCCTTCAACAATGGTTTTTAAAAGGCGGACAAATCTCTCAGGAGCAATTTTATAAGAATAATGAGTTTGCAGTAAAATTAATTGAAAAATTTAAATCAGGTAAGCTGCATTGGTCCAAAGCTTTTGCGCTTTACCAGGTTTGTAAAGAAGATTAAGGTTTTGGTTGGGAAATGGAAAATAGAGAAAAAGAGATAGCAAATTGAAACATGAAAAGGTGTTGTTCTTAAGTTTACACAGCTTCAGCCTAACGGGCGGCATAGAAAAAGTATGTAGATGTATCAGCAAAATCTTAAGTGATTTGAATCATACTTCAAAAAGTAAGCATCAGTTGATGAGTCTTTATGATGATCAGCCAGATTTTAATTATGTAGATACCGAAAGTTTTAGAGGCTTTAAGGGAAACCGTATAGCCTTTCTATTAAATACCGCCAAAACAGGCTGGATGGCCAACACCATCATACTGAGTCATATCAACCTTTTGCTGTTTGCTTGGATTTTAAAAAAGATTCAACCTGGAAAGCGAATCGTGTTGCTGGCTCACGGTATCGAAATTTGGGGAAAACTCCCTAAATGGAAAACAGATTTTTTACGTAGACATACCGAAGTATGGGCAGTAAGCCATTTCACTGCACAACAAATAGAAAAATCACATCAGCTGCAACCCTCTCGAATTAAAGTACTTCACAACGGCCTTGATCCTTTTTTCCGGATACCAGCCCATTTTGAAAAGCCAGATCACCTCCTTAGCCAGTATCAGCTTTCCACATCAAATAAAATACTTTTTACTTTAACCCGTCTTTCCTCACAAGAGCAATATAAAGGGTACCAACAGGTGATTTTGGCACTTAAAGATTTGCCCGAGGAAGTTGTTTATATTTTGGCAGGTAAAGCTGATGAAAAAGAAATGGCAAGTGTATTAAACCTGATTGAGCAACACGACTTAACCCATCGGGTTATTTTAACAGGTTTTTTGGCAGAGGCTGAAGTTCAGGAATATTTTCTTTTGGCTGATTTGTTTGTGATGCCCAGCAAAGGCGAAGGCTTCGGCATTGCCTTTATTGAAGCAGCAGCCTGCGGCCTGGTTTCCATTGCAGGCAATACAGATGGCAGTCGGGATGCACTGCTCAATGGAAAACTAGGAGACCTTGTTGATCCACAAAGTGTGAAAGAAATTAGCACAACTATAGCCAAACATTTGGCCTATCCTAAGTCTGCAGTTAATACGAAACAGTTACAGCAGCAATGTTTAGCTGCTTTTAGCTTTGAGCAATACAAAACAAACTTTCTCCATCTCTTATTCAACTAGATGAATTATAATAGCCAGTTTTTCAAAGCTTTACCTTACACTTCCCCAAAAAAGGGAGCCGTTCAATTCTCTATCATTTATGGAGCATAAAGAAGAATACAGCTGGACAATTGAAGCAAAAGCTTCACTTTTCGATCTGAAATTTAGTGAAATCTGGGCCTATCGCGATTTACTATGGCTCCTGGTTCGCCGTGATTTTGTTTCTTTTTACAAACAGACTATTTTAGGTCCATTGTGGTTTTTTATTCAACCCTTGTTCACCACCATCATCTTTACTTTTATTTTTGGGAATCTGGCAGGGATTTCTACCGATGGTTTGCCTAAACCCTTATTTTACATGGCGGGAATTACCGCCTGGAATTACTTTGCAGATTGTCTGACTAAAACATCTACCGTATTTAAAGATAATGCAGGCATCTTCGGAAAAGTATACTTTCCCAGACTCATTATGCCTTTAAGCATTGTGGTGAGCAATCTTGTTCGTTTCGGTGTGCAGATGTTGCTCTTCATTTTAATGATGGTTTATTACTATTTTACAGGCGCACCCTTTCACATCACCTGGGCCATTTCACTCTTCCCTGTTATTGTAATACTGATGGCGCTATTGGGATTGGGTGCCGGAATGATCATTTCTGCCATGACCACAAAATACCGTGATTTGGCCTTCCTGGTTACTTTTGGTGTTCAGCTTTTAATGTACGCCACCACAGTGATTTACCCACTATCTGAAGCTTTAAAAAAATATCCTGCTTATGCCTGGATCATTCAATATAACCCCATGACGCCCATTATAGAAACCTTCAGGTATGGCTTTCTGGGTGAAGGAACTTTTAGCTGGGGTAGTTTAAGCTATGCTATCGCCATCACCACTACCCTCCTCTTCTTCGGGATGATCATTTTCAATAAGGTGGAACGGAACTTTGTGGATACGGTATAGGAGGGGAAGTTGGAGAGATGGATAGTTGGTTAGTTAGGAAGTTGGTTATAGGGTTAGAGAAGAGGTTAGAAGGTTAGATGAATAAAATTGTATATTTAGATAATCATCCTTTATTTATTAATTAGCTATTAAATAAAGATTATGCACGTTTATTCATTCGAGAAACTGGAAGTATGGCAATTGTCAATGTCATTTAGAAAAGACATTTATCGTTTAACCACTAAATTTCCAAAAGATGAAACTTTCGGATTAATCAGTCAGATTAAAAGGTCAGTAAGTAGCATTGGAGCTTGTTTGGCTGAAGGATCAGGAAAGATTACTTCAAAAGATAAAGCTCACTATACCAATATGGCCTACTCCACAACGCTAGAAACTTTAAATCATTTGATTGCAGCTGTAGATTTGAACTATATTAACCAGGAAGATTATCTTTCTTGTAGAAATCAAATAGAAACGATTACCATTAAGCTAACTAATTTACGAAATTCACAACTCAACAGTAAGAATTAATAATACTATTTTAATACAACTAGCCAACACCTAATACACTAACCTAATAACCCACAATAACCTAATAACCTACAATAACCCACTAAACTACCCTACCTCTTGTCAAACAACGTTGCTATTAAAGTAGAAAACCTCTCCAAAGCCTATCAACTGGGTCAAATCGGTACCGGAACCATTAGCCGTGATCTGGAGCGCTGGTATGCAAGGATGCGTGGAAAAGAAGATCCTTTTCTGCAGATTGGAGAAAGCAATAACCAGCATACTAAAAGTGAAAGTGATGTAGTATGGAGCTTAAAAGACATAAATTTCGAGATTGAACAGGGCGATGCTGTCGGCATTATCGGGCGCAATGGTGCAGGTAAAAGTACACTGCTCAAAATTTTAAGTAAAGTTACCGCCCCTACTACCGGCAGGATTTCGGGCAAAGGCCGGATTGCAAGTTTGCTGGAAGTAGGAACCGGTTTCCACCCAGAATTAAGCGGCCGTGAAAATATCTTCCTGAATGGTGCCATCCTGGGTATGCGTAAAAGGGAAATTCAGCGTAAACTGGATGAAATTGTAGATTTCGCTGGAATTGAACGTTACCTAGACACGCCCGTAAAACGCTATTCATCTGGTATGTATGTACGGTTGGCTTTTGCCGTTGCCGCACACCTCGAATCTGAAATCCTGATTGTGGATGAAGTATTAGCCGTGGGCGATGCAGAATTTCAGAAAAAGTGTTTGGGCAAAATGGGTGAAGTAAGCAAAGGTGAAGGACGGACGGTGTTGTTTGTGAGCCATAATATGAAAAGCATAGTAGGATTTTGTAATAATTGTATGCTATTAAATAATGGCAAAATTGAGATGATCAATAAAACTGAAAGTGTTTTAAGAAAATATGAAGAAACAAACTTTAAAATCAATCATTACCAAGAATGGCATAGCAATAGCGGACCTGGAGATCATATTGTGAAATTATTGTCTATTAAAGCAATAGATGAAAATAAGAATAAAAATAGAGAATTTGATGTTACAGATAAAATTGGTATTGAGATCCAATATGAGGTTTTAGAATCAAATCACATTTTGTGGCACGGTCTAAACTTTTATGATGAATTTGAAAATAACCTCTTTGATTCACACAATGTAAATTCTAAGTGGTACAATGAAATTCATCCGATCGGCACATTTACAACCACTGCTTGGATACCTGGAAATTTCCTTAACGAGGGTAAGATCATTATAGGTGTCGCAATTTTCAATCATAAGAGGCATGAAATCCATCTTCATACAAAAAACATAATTGCAATTAATATAATTGATAAATTAAGAACAGATATTATATCTGCAAGAGGCTTGACAACAGGTAAGTTTGCTGGTTTATTAAGGCCTCTTTTAAATTGGACCTATGAAAAATAATAAATTCTGGACAGGTGAGCGATTAGAAACACATATTTATTCTGAAAATATGTCGGAACATTTGCATCGATATGCTTTTGCAATGCAATTTATTGAAAATAAAGTCATCTTAGATATTGCATGTGGAGAAGGGTATGGGAGTAATCTGATGGCTAAAAAAGCTAAAAAAGTATATGGAGTAGACATAGATTATAAGACAATTGAAAAAGCATATATTAAATACAACTATCAAAATTTAGAATTTCAAGTTGGCGCTACAGATAGTATTCCAATACCTAGCAATTCTATTGACATAGTTATAAGTTTTGAAACTATAGAGCACCATGATAAACATGAACAGATGCTTTCCGAGATAAAAAGAGTATTAAAAACTAACGGGATTTTGATAATATCATCCCCAGATAAAAAATATTACTCGGAAGAAACAGGCCATAATAACGAATTTCATATAAAGGAATTATATAAAGATGAATTTAAATTATTAGTAAATAGTTTTTTTAAGTATACAACATTTTATAACCAAAAATATATAAGCGGTTCTATTTTATTACCTGAAGTTAATGGTAACGGCTTTAATTTTTATTCAGGATATTATGACAATCTAAATGTTGATATAAGTATTAATCCAATTTATAATTTAGCAATAGCTTCAGATCAGGTTTTTGCTGAACCAAAACCAAGTTTTTTCTATAATGAAAATGTTTTAGAATCGACACGTAGGGAAGTTTCAGAAAGTCTCAAAAATACATATACATGGAAAGCTGGCGAGTTCATAATACGACCTTTTAGGTTCTTTAAAAATTTATTCAGAAAATGAAATTATCAGTACTTATCTGTACTTGTAATGGAGAGAAATATATTGAAAAGCAACTTCTTAGTATAATAAATCAAAGTTTACCAGTAAATGAAATTAAAATATATGATGATAAGTCTGAAGACAAAACATATCATATTTTAGAAAGATTTGCAAACAATTATCCACATCTTATTACCATTTATCAAAACGAAAAGAGACTGGGTACAAAAAAAAATTTTGAAGCTGCTATAAAATTATGTAATTCTGATTTTTATTTCCTGTCAGATCAAGATGATTTGTGGGAAAATGTAAAGGTTGAAATGTGTATAAATGCCTTTAATAAAAATCCAGATATGATGATGCTCTTTACTAATGGCCTATTAATAGATAGTAATGATAATCCACTTGATGGTAAATTATGGGATAAGTGGGGATTTAATAAAAAAATGAAAATGAAATGGAAAAACAACTTTTTCGCATTTGATGATTTAATTAATAATAATAATAAGGTTACAGGGGCAACAATTGTATTTAGAGATACATTAAAAAAAGAAATTTTTCCTTTTATTTTACCAATAGATTATTGGCATGATGCATGGTTGGCACTTCATGCATCAGGAAATAATGCTCTTTTTTTCTTGGATTCGTGTTTAATAAAATACAGGATACATCCTGATCAGCAAATAGGCATTACTTTAACTGATAGAATTAAATACGACGAAAATGATCATTTCTCAAAGAGTTTTTTTTTAACTCATATTAAAAAAAAGTATAAATTTCATTACTTGTTTTTCAAAGTGGTAACACTTGTTAGCAAGATTATACACAGATAGCCTAATAATAATCATAATGCCAATTAAACCCATTGCCATTCATCTACCACAATTCCATCCTTTTGAAGAAAATGACAAATGGTGGGGTAAAGGTTTTACAGAGTGGACAAACGTAACGAAAGCTAAACCCCAATTTAAGGGGCATCATCAACCACATTTACCTGCTGATCTTGGGTTTTATGATTTAAGATTAGAAGAAGCAAGATTAGCACAAATAGCCTTAGCTAAAGAATTTGGAATATATGGTTTCTGTTATTATCATTATTGGTTTAATGGGAAACGTTTAATGCATGAGCCTTTGGATAGGATGTTGAAAAATGAAAAGGAAGATTTTCCTTTTATGTTTTGTTGGGCTAATGAAAATTGGACAAAAAGATGGGATGGGCAGGAAAATGAAATATTAATTAAACAAGATTATAGCGATAAAGACCACACCGAACACATTAAATTTTTATGCAAGAAGGTTTTTAAAGACGAAAGATATATTAAAATTGCAGGCTCTCCAGTATTTGTTATTTATAAAGCCTCAATTATTCCAAATGTTAGAAACTTTATTACTAATGCGAACATAATTGCCCAAGAATATAATTTTCCTTCTATCTATTTTCTGTGTATGGATAACTTCATCACAAAAGATGCTTTAACATTGGGTTTTCACGGCAGCATACACTTTCAGCCAGACCACAGGTATCTAAAAAAGGTTCCTGAAAATATTTTTGGTAGAGTTTTAAACAGATTAAAAATTAGAAAGTCCTTTTTAATGAATAATCACTATCAACTTTATGAAGACTATGTTTCAAGAGTTTTGAAATATAACCACACTGTTTCTGGAAATGTATTTCCCGGAATTACTCCAGGATGGGATAATAGTCCGAGGGTTAAAAAAGGGGCTTTAATACTAGATAAAGCTAACCCAGAAATATTTAGAACTTGGCTAAGACATATTATAAATACACAAACCAAAAAAGATAGTGATGAAAATTTTATATTTATTAATGCGTGGAATGAGTGGGCAGAAGGAAACCATTTAGAACCTTGTAGAAAGTGGGGTACTGAATTTTTGAAAGTCATAAAAGAAGAAACAAAATGATAGCCTTCACCATATGCTCTAATAATTATCTAGACAAAGCTTGTGTACTATTAAAATCTATTAAATCAAAAGAAAACACCCCTGTTTATTTATTTTTGGCAGATTGTAAGTCTGACAATATTGATTACAGTTTATTAGGCTTTGATGAAGTAGTTATTCCTGAACAATTAGAGATAGAAAATTTACAATGGCAATTAGAAAACTATAATATTATTGAATTTAACACTGCATTGAAGGGACCAGCATTTAAATATTTATTTTCAAAGACAAAAGAAGACATTATATATTATTTTGACCCAGATATAAAAATTTATCAACCATTAGAATTGTTTAATAGATATTGGAATAATAAGTCTATACTTCTTACCCCACATATTTTATCTCCAATACCATTTGATGGACTTTTTCCAGGGGAAAATTTGTTTCTAAACCATGGCGTTTATAATCTAGGTTTTTTAGGTTTGAAACGCTCGGAAGTAACTGAAGACTTCTTAAACTGGTGGAATCAAAGATTAGCGCATAAATGTATTATTGACCTCAAGGAAGGATATTTTACAGATCAAATATGGCTCACTTTAGTTCCGCTCTTATTTAAAGATGTTTGTGTGATAGAACACCCTGGTTTTAATGCTGCATATTGGAATTTACATGATCGCTCTATTGAATTTAAAAATGGTACTGCACTAGTAAATAAAACAAAAGATCTTTACTTCTACCACTTCAGCAGTTTCGATGTCAAGTTAAAGCAGTTAATACCTACGGATAATGCAAGATATAACTTTAATACTCGCAGCGAAATGATCGATTTATATGCTGATTATTTAAATGATTTATTGCAGTTTAATATGACTAATTATAAGTCATTTAATTATTACAACGGGATTTATTCAAAACTTAAAAAACACAATCATTCAATTTTAGCCCGAATAAAAAAGAAGATTACTTCAATAATAGTATGAATTTTTTGTTTATTTCTGAACACCTACCTATCGACACCTATGCAAGTGAAGTTGTATTCTACAGACATTTTAAATTACTAGTAGAAAATGGACATAATGTTCACATTTTAACAGACCAAAATTCTTTTACTAATAGAAAAAAAGATTTATTAGATCAATTTCATTTACATATTTTACCCAATAGAATATGGTATTATTTACCTTTTAAACCTTACGGTATCTTAAAAAAGATTCGTTTTTATGGATACTATAACTCTTACACGAGAAAAATAATAGCTGAACAAAAAATTGACAAACTTATCGGTTTTATACACGGAAATTTCCTGACAACATTTTCAGCTTATGTCCAAAAAAAATCTCGGCTTCCCTTAATCAGTTTTTTTCATGACGATACAAACGAACTTAATTTCGGAACAGGTGCCAAGTCCATTAACAATAATACAATTGAAGTTTTAAATGCAAGTTCCAAAGTTTTAATTGCATCTGAGGTCTTTAAAGATAACTGGCAGAAATTTTCTCATAAATTTTTATTACTCTATCCAATTCCAGCTCATAATAAGAAGGCTAGAATACAAACACTTAATCTTACAAATCATAAAATAGGTTACTCCGGTACTGTTTATAATGAAATCTTACCCGCTTTAGATAAATTTTCTAACTATTTGGCAAGACTAAACTCCGATTTAACAATTATTGGAAATAATGAAAAAACTTTCCAGCTGGCAAATAAGTACAATGATTTAACCTGTTTGCCATTATTTAATACAGCTGAAGAGGCAAATGAATATTTAATATCGAATTGTAACATTTGCTTAATTGCGTATCCAGAGCAAACTATTGAAATGCCTTGGATAAAAACCTGCTTTCCTAGCAAATTCATCCAGTATTGTATGCTTGATATGCCAACAATTATTATTGCTCCACATGATTCTGCAATAGGAAAATGGTGTATAGTAAACAAATGGATACTTTATTCCAATGTTTACGATTTTGAAATAATTAAGAACTTATTAGATCAGGTCTCCACAAACAGCGATATTATAAAACAAGTAAGATACTTAAAAGAAGAAGTCTTTGATCCTCAGATTACTCATAAAAGACTCGAAGAAATCTTATTATCTGAGTAAATCTCAGTTTTAGCATAGTATGATTCAAAACATCATTAATTACTTATACCGCCACCCTATATCAAAATTGAAGACAATTCAACGTTTCGGTGGAATAGTAAGTTATAGAAAAATGTTGGCAGGGAAGAAAGAAATGATCAAAGCCAGCCTTTACCTTCCTCATGTTATTTCAACATCTGGAGGGTATAAAATTTATTTTTTAACTGGCCAGAATTATCTTTACCAGACTTTATTTTGTGCACTTTCTTTGACTAAAATTTCAAAAAACCCTTTTCAGTTTATATTAATAGATGATGGAAGCTTTGATCAGGAATTAACTGATCAGGCAAATAAACAAATGCCTGGTGTAAAAATTATAACCAAAGAAGAAGTAGATATCAACCTGGAATCGAAGTTACCTATTAAAGATTTTCCTTATTTGCACTACAAGCGGAAAGTGTATCCACACCTTAAAAAACTAACTGATATTCATACCATTGTTGATAACCCCTACAAATTGGTTTTAGATTCTGATATGCTATTCTGGAACGACCCTATAGAAATAATCAGTTGGCTAAAAGATCCGGTTGGCAGCTTATATATGATTGATTGCGAAGAATCTTATGGATTTACTAGGCAACTAATGGAGTCGCTTTGCCAGGTAGAAATACCAGAACTGGTTAATGTTGGTGCTATCGGTATGAATTCGAATGCAATCAACTGGATGGCCTTAGAACATTGGGCTAAAACGTTAGAAGAAACTGAAGGTGCGTCTTACTTCTTAGAGCAGGCTTTATCTGCGATGATTATTGCCAAACAGAAAAGATCGATTCTGAATCCTGAAAGTTATCTTGTGAATCCAGAACATGGGAAAGAACAACTAAAAATATTGGGGCATTATGTTGACTTATCAAAGAGAGAATATTTCACGGAAGCATGGAAACATTTAGATTTTCATCATACATAGGCTAATACTATAACATAGCTTTTTGTCTAATGCATTTAAGCGTATTTTCACTAACCACTGACTTTGTTAAACAAAAATTCAATTATTTCTATACAATTTGGAACTAGTTTCTTTTTGCATTCCTGCTTATAATGCTGAACCTTTCATCAGATTCACGATTGAATCCATATTAAATCAAGCTTATTCGAATTTTGAAATTATTATTGTTGATGATCATTCTACCGATCAAACTATTAACATTATTAAACAAATTCAAGATCAAAGAATTTGTTTAATACATGCCGATCACCAAGGCGCTGCTGCTGCAAGAAATCAGGCATTATCGTTAGCAATAGGAAAATACATTATCTTCTTTGATGCTGATGATTGGATTCCAACCAATTTTTTAGAAACCCAACTTAGTAAGTTAAATTCAGAAACTGATGTTGTGGTTTGTAAATGGGGGAGATTTATTAATAATGATGTCATTGAGATAGAAATCAATCAACAACAAATACAGAAAGATCTAGATTTTAGAGAATGGATTTTAAACTATTGGGATAATAATAATTCTATGACATGCCCTGGTAGAATATTAATCCCCAGAAACTTAATAAACCATTCTATTAAGTGGGATGAATCACTATCACTAAATGATGATTTCCAATTTTTTTCACAAATCTTCAGCCAATGCAACTTCATCAGGTATAATGACTTGAGTACTTTTCATTACAGATCAGGAATTAATGGATTATCTTCTCGAAAGGGAAAATTAGCTTACATCTCTCTCTATAGAAGTCTAACATTCGGTATTGATTTAGCACTAACTAAATATCCTGATGATATTTCAGTCAATAAAGCTTGTGCAAATTTGTTAATGAGTTTTATTTATGAAACATATCCACACCATTCAGTACTAATAACAGAAGCAAAAATCAAAATTAAACAGCTTGGAGGTGCCAATTTTCCATTTCCAGCTGGCGGTAAAACTAAGATACTTATTATTTTTTTTGGATGGAAATTAGTAAAATTTAGTAAAAATTTGATCGGTTTAAAATGACATCAGAATCTAATAAGATTCCAATTTTGATTCCAACATTTCACAAGATGGAATCTTTACTTACATCTTCAATAGAATTATTATCCTATACTTGGCCCAATCATGGAAATATTTATATTATTAGTGATGATAAACTACAAAGCAAAAAAATTAATGCCTTCGCAAAAGAGATTTACAGATTTCCTGCTCACTATTCATGGATAAAGATACTTCATGAAGGAATTCTATCATTTAAAAAAAATAACCCAGAAATTGATTACGTTTATTTGATATTAGATGATCTTTTACCGCTAACAAAAATTGATGAGCAAAAAATAAAAAAAATCGAAATGGCTTTTCTGATGGAAAAATGGAAATATTTATATTTCCCCCATTATGATAATGAATATGATTACAATTTAAAAATTAATTCAGAACTCTTTAGGAAAACAGAAAGAGACTATAAATATTTTACTCAAATAGGTGCAGGGTTAATTAATGTGTCTTATTTAATAAAACTTTGCCAATTGGCTAGCGAAGCGAAAATTAATTCACCATGGCAATTTGAATTTTTGAAACCTCAATCTGAGCATATTATTGCAAAATACAGATGGCCAAGTGTTAGAGATGGCTATTCCAAAAGTAGATTTATAAATCCACAAGCGATTGAAATACTTAATTATCAAGAAGCTATTTTTTTTAGAAAAAGACTGCAGTGTACATTAGTTAAACAAATTCCAAAAAGAAGTCTTGCTTTCCTAATTCAGAAGATTAAGAATTTTAAGCATAAATATCTATAAGATAACTTTATCTACAATTGAAAGTCAATAATAAAGATTTAAATGAAGTTCATTTAATGCGTGCTTTTGCTGCGGTTTCTGTTACTATTTTTCATTTATCTCTTGGTAATCAGGCTTTATTAGTTAATAAATCGGTGTTTACGACAATAACTAGTTTTGGATATTTAGGTGTAGAAATTTTTTTCATATTGTCAGGATATGTCATATGTTATTCATTGCCTCCTAATTATAATTATTTTAATATTAAATCATTTTTAGCTAAGCGAGTTGTAAGAATTTATCCAGCATATCTGATTTCGATATTGCTGGTAGTTATACTTAATTCAATCTCTCATTACATTACTGATATTGAAAATCATTTGAGTATTATTGATCTATTTGCAAATATTTTCTTCCTTACTAATCTAGGATTAGGTAATTATTTGAATGTAGTTTATTGGACTCTGGGGTTAGAAATACAATTTTATTTATTAATTGCAATAAGCTTCATGTATATAAAAAACACCTACAAAGTTGTTTTTTATCTTATAATATTATTGATCTTAAGTTCATTACCAAAAATTAACAATATGGATATTATTTTTCCGAATTTATCCGTATTTGCAATTGGTATAATAACTTTTTTTTATAAAAAAAAGCAACTTATAAGCTTAAAAGTCTTTTTTCTACTCAGCACCATCACCTTACTTCATATATATATTTTCTTAGGGACAGCTGTGTTGCTTGCAAGTTCTATTTGTTTTTTAATACTGCTTTTCTGGACTAAAATAAATGCAGTTATAAAATTTTTCTCTAATATTTCTTTTTCGCTTTATTTAACACATGTTACAATTGGAGGCAAAATAATCAATTTAGGTTTAAGATTCTTTCACACGGAATTAAGTCGATACTTTTTGTTTTTGATCGCATTTACATTGTCAATATTATTTGCACATTTTTTCTACCTGATTTTTGAAAAGCCAGCGATCAGCTTTTCAAAAAAAATTAAATATGCCCAAAACCACGCCGCTTAAAATAGCCTTAATAGCCGATCCGGAACTGCCCGTTCCACCCCTTCTGTATGGCGGTATTGAGCGGATTATTGCGATGTTAATAGAAGGCTATGTCAACTTAGGCCATGAGGTAAGTTTGTTTGCACATGCCGATTCCAAGACATCAGCGAAACTTTTTGCCTATAGGGGGGAAACCTGTACGCGTTTTTCAGACATTTTGAAGAACTCATTTTTAATCAATAGGGAACTATTCAGTAATAGATATGATGTGATCCACAGTTTTGGAAGGCTGATTTATCTTTTACCACAATTGCCTTTTCGTACACTTAAAATAATGAGTTATCAAAGAGAGCCTACCATTAGCCAGGTAAAAAAGGCAAAAAAATTGTCGCGACATAATTCGTTAGCTTTTACAGGTTGTAGCGCTTACATTAGTAATCAAATATCACCCTATTCCCCTGCCTATACCGTTTTTAATGGTGTAAATTTAGCAGTTTATCATTTTAACGATGAGATTTCAGCAGATGCACCATTGGTTTTTTTAGGTAGAATAGAACCTATTAAAGGAACTCATATTGCAATCCAATTGGCACTGGCTACTGAAAAAAAGCTAGTTATCGCAGGAAATGTTCCTGATGAGTACAGCGATTATTTCGAACTAAAGATCAAACCCCATTTATCTGAAAAAATTACCTACATCGGACCTGTGAATGATGAACAAAAAAATAATCTTTTAGGCGCTGCGCTGGCGTTTCTCATGCCCATAGAATGGAATGAACCTTTTGGTATAGTAATGGCAGAAGCCATGGCTTGTGGTACACCAGTAATTGGTTTTAATAAAGGCTCAGTACCTGAAGTGATCATTAACGGTGTAAATGGATTTAAATGTGATACATTAGAAGAAATGATCATGGCTGTTAAATCTGTAGAAACAATTGATCGAAAAACAGTTCGTAATGATGCTGAGCAAAGATTTTCCGCTCAGGTAATTATTAGCCAATACTTGAGTCTTTATTCCAAACTTATCAATAATGAAGATTTCAATAGCTAACCCGTCAGTAGCACCGCATGTTAAACAGAATGTCACGGCCTACTTTGAGAATGGGCATTTAACTACTTTTTACACTACTTTCTTTTCACATCCAGTAAACAAACTCTCTATCTTGTTATCGAAGATTCCAGGGTTGAAGAAAGAGATAAAAAAGAGATCATTCAATAACATACCAATAGCGTACTTTGAAAGTAAACCGCTACCCGAAATAGTAAGAAGTATATCTGCCAGAAAACTGAATACAAAAATAACAGATGCCATCTGGCACTATGCAGAATTATCATTTGATCGGTGGGTGGCTAGAAAAATAGATGTAAAAAAAATAGATATCATTCATACTTATGAACATTGTGCGCTAGCTACTTTAAAAAAGGCTAAAGAACATGGAATTTATACAATTTATGAACAACTTAGCCAGCACCATACTTTTTTTACCAGCATTGCACATCAGCAGTTTTCGAGTTATCCAGATCTTAAAAATGAGGATACCAGTATATTGGTCAACGGTAAAGCAATGCAAAGAAATAAAAGAAGAGATGAAGAACTTAGACTTGCTGATACAATTCTCTGTAATTCTTCTTTCACTAAAAAGACACTGATACTCGCTGGAATTAAAGAAGAAAAAATAACCGTCATACCACTGGCCTTTCCCATACCGATAGACAGAATTAGAAATAGAAATAATAACGAACCGATAAAGTTCTTGTACGCTGGAAATCAATCATTGAGGAAAGGTAGTCACATATTATATGAAGCCTGGAAAATCTGCGACTTCAAAGCAGTTGAAGCTGAATTATGGTTGGTTGGGAAAATGCAGCTTCCGGAACAATTGAGAATGAATTTACCAGGGAAAGTAGTAATAAAAAATACCATTCCACATGATGAACTTCTGGCACTATATAGTGAAGCAGATATTTTTGTTCTACCAACACTGGCAGATGGATTTGGCATGGTCATTACGGAATCTATGTCGCAGGGTACTCCAGTAATCACCACAGAAAATAGCGCAGGACCTGATATCATTGAGCATGATAAAAATGGCTGGATCATACCTGCCGGTGATTTGAATGCCTTGATTGGCCAAATGAAAGCAATTGTAAACGACGGTGTTGAGTTAGATAAAATAAGTGCTGCAGCATTATTGAGCGCTCATCGTTGGCAATGGCCTGATTACCGCTACCTGCTCAATCAAAAAGTAAATGCGTTATATAAAGTGAACCGCAAAAAGTTATAATGCAATCTAAAAAAGTCTGTCTAATTACTCCCGGGCATATTTCTTCTAATCCAAGATTAATAAAAGAGGCAACTTCATTAAGCAATGCCGGATACCAGGTTCATATTGTTTTTACTCAGTATATGGAATACTTGATAGCAGAAGACAGGAAGATTTTAGATGCACACCCTAATTGGACATACGATCAATTATTATGGACACCAATAAATAAAACGTTAAAGCTTAAAACAGCCATAATCCAAAGGTTTGCCAAATGGATTAATCCTATAATCAAAACCACAAATCTTCTGATCAACCGAAACTATGTCTGGCAACTCAAAGTAGCAATAAAAGCTAACGCAGATCTGTACATTGCTCATAACTTAGGTGCTTTACCTGTCGCTGTAAACGCAGCAAAAAAGAATCAAATGAAATGCGGCTTCGATGCAGAAGATTTCCACAGACATGAGGTTACTGATAATCAAAATGATGCTGATGTCAGATTAAAAAAATCTATTGAAGACGAATATTTAAATAAAGCAGATTATATCACCACAGCAAGTCCCCTAATTAGTGAGGCCTATAAACAACTATACCAAGGTTTATATCCTATCGTAATTAATAATGTGTTTGAGATCAAATATCAGCCTGAATTTAATAATAATATAAACTCAAAACTACGACTGTTTTGGTTCTCACAAACGATAGGCAAAAATCGAGGTTTGGAGGATGTGATCAAAGCTCTAAATCAGATAAATAATCCCTTAGTTGAGTTACATTTATTAGGTAATCTAGCAACTGAAGATGCAAATTACTTTGATAAGTTTGCTAATTTTGAAATTAAATACTATGAACCCATATCTGCAGACCAGATATTTAAATTAGCAGCTAAATTTGATTTAGGACTAGCGCTGGAACTAAATACACCAATAAATAGAGATATCTGTTTAACTAATAAAATCTTCACTTACCTTATCGCTGGTCTTGCAATCATTGCTTCCAATACTAAAGCACAGCACCAATTTTTAGAAGAAAATAAACATATCGGTGAGCTATATCCAATAGGAAATGTGAATGCATTGGCACATGTTATATCCCGATTATTTAACGACAGAGCGTTGTTAAATAATTATCGAAAAAATGCATATTTTCTAGCTAAATCAAAATATAACTGGGAGATGGAACAGCAAAAAATTTTGACAAATATTAATTTGGTTATTAATTGAAAAGAACGATATCTTCTTCACATAAATTTTAATATCTGATAAAACTAAAGATAAATGAAAGTCTCCAATACGATAGTTGTAATGGTATCTATAGGCGATAGAACTAGCCTAACTAACTTCACATTCCCAAGGCTTGCTGAATGGGCTACTAAATTCAATTATAGCAGTATTTTATTAAAAACAGGTTATAACCCATTAGATCGAGCTCCACATTTCAATAAATTACAAGTTCACAAAATACTTCCAAACTTCGATAAATATATCATTATTGATGATGATCTTCTGATGAGTACAAATGCACCTGAAATGGAACAAGTTCCTGACGGCTTTATTGGTTTATGTAAAGATGCTGAGCAAAGGCACACCGAGGCCAATCATGTTTTATGGACAGCAAACACTGGTTTTATTGTTGTAGACAAGAGTGGTCTTCATTTATTGGATAAAGCATATGAAAAAGGTGAATATCCTTACAGATGCGAAGATGGCAGCGGAAAAGGGATATGGGGACCTCACGATCAAGGAATACTCAATGATATTGTTTTCAGAGAGGAAAGAATATATGAATTAAGTTACAAATGGAATTATCAACCAATATTAGACTATTTTATTAATGATCAAGGTTGGTATAAATGGATGAGTAGCAAAACCTATAGATTAAGTTATTATGCAAGCTTATTGTCTCCTTTTTCAAATAAAAACAAGACTAAAATTTCCAATGCTTATGGCCTCCATTTAATTAGAGGGACGTACCCTAAATTCTTTTCAAGAATCTTTAAATAATTGAAAAAACTCCTTATTATCTCCCCTTATTTTGCTCCAGTTAATGCAGCAGATATGCAAAGAATTAGGATGAGCGTGCCTTATTTTGCTGAATTTGGGTGGGAACCCACTGTGGTGATGGTAGCCCAGAAATATACGGATCTTCAAACTGATGTGCTTTTAAGTGCGAATATACCCTCAAATGTAAAAATCCATCAGGTAAAGGCATTATCAAAAAAGTTGACGAGCAAATTTGGCTTAGGAAGCATTGCATTGCGCTCGCTATGGTTATACAAGAAAAAAGTTAATCAAATCCTTAAGGCAGAAAAATTCGACCTCATCTATTTTAGCACTACACAATTCCCTGTATTAATTCTCGGTGCCTATTGGAAGAAAAAATTTAGTATTCCATACGTTGTGGATATGCAAGACCCTTGGTATTCTATGTATTATGAAGATAAGCCAAAAGCAGAAAGGCCTGCAAAATATTGGTTTTCATCTCGTTTAGACAAAAATCTGGAACCTATCGCAATGAACCATGTTGATGGTTTAATTAGTGTTTCACAGGCTTATCTGGATACATTGAATAAACGTTATCCACGATTAAAATCATTGCCCCAACAAGTGATTACCTTTGGTGCTTGCCAAAAAGACTTCGAGCTGGTTCAAAAAAAACAGTATAAGTTTGAGTTGCCATTTCGTAAAACAGATGGTCTAACGCATTTGGTTTATGTAGGCAGAGGTGGTAACGATATGAAAGAAGCCTTAACTTTATTATTCAAAGGCTTTAAAAAAGGTTTGGCAGATCAATACGAGCATTTCAGCAAGCTTAGGTTTCATTTTATTGGCACAAGTTATGCTCCTTTCGGTACCGGCATTCAAACGATCATGCCCATAGCCGATGCCATGGGTATTTCGGCATATGTGGAAGAACAAACAGACCGCATCCCCTATTTTCAAGGTATTTTCACTCTTTTAAATGCAGATGGTTTGGTTGTGATTGGGTCGAATGATCAACAATATACCGCATCAAAATTATATCCTTATATTTTAGCAGAAAAACCTTTATTGGCATTTTTCCATCCAGAAAGCAGTGCTGCCAATATCATTAAAGAATGTGAAGCTGGAGTGGTGTTTTCGTTAAGCGATGAAGATTTAACAATTGATAAAATTAGCCATGAATTATATTTGATTCTTTCAGGAAAGAAAAATTCAGCCACTGATTGGTCTGCATTTGAACTGTATACAGCTAAAAATCTGACCACAAAGCAGTGTGATTTGTTTAATAGGGTGATTGCTAATCAAAAAACATAATATTAATTGAAGTCGCTAGCCATCATCGTCACCCACCCTATCCAATATTACGTACCCGTTTATCAGCAACTGGCAAAAGCATGCCGATTAAGAGTATTTTATACATGGGGAGAGAAAGGCGCAGCATCAAAATACGATCCAGATTTTAACAAGCATATTCAATGGGATATTCCATTATTGGAAGGCTATCCTTTCGAATTTCAGGAAAATACCGCAAAAGATCCAGGATCACACCATTATAAAGGCATCGTTAACCCAAAATTGATTGAAAACATTAAAGCCTTTCAGCCTGATGCGATTTTAATTTACGGCTGGGCTTATCAAAGCCATTTGGCTGCAATGCGGTATTTTAAAGGTAAAATCCCAATCTGGTTCAGAGGAGATTCCAACCTTTTAGATGAAACCAGCAGGGTACGCAAAATACTAAGGAAATTATTCTTAATTTGGGTATATCAGCACATTGATTTGGCATTTTATGTGGCCAGTGCCAACAAGGCTTATTATAAAGCCTTCGGTTTGAATGAAACAAAACTTGTTTTTGCACCCCATGCCGTAGATAATGAAAGATTTTCAACTGCACCAAAACAAGCCTCAGAAAACATCAGAGAACATCTCAACATAAAAAATGATGAAGTATTAATTCTCTTTGCGGGCAAATTGGAATCTAAAAAAAATCCGTTGCTCCTACTGAAAGCATTTGCTGAAATTACATTAGCAAACACGCACCTATTATTTGTTGGAAATGGAGAACTGGAAGTGCAATTAAAAGCAAGTGCGCAGTTGCATCATAAAAAAGATAAATTGCAGAAGGTTCATTTCATGGATTTTCAGAATCAAAGCCAAATGCCCGCAGTTTACCAGGCTTGCGATTTATTCTGTTTACCTTCGCAAGGACCAGGAGAAACCTGGGGTTTAGCCATTAATGAAGCCATGGCTGCCGGGAAAGCCATTTTGGCTTCAGATAAAGTAGGCAGTGCAACAGACCTTATCTTAAAAAATAAAAATGGAGATACATTCACTTCCGGAGATTTAACTGACCTAAAAAATAAACTCCAGTTTTTATGTAAACATCGGGAAAGTTTACTTGCTATGGGACTGGTAAGTAAAGAAATTATTGAGAACTGGACATTTGAACAACAGGTTAACGTATTGATTAAAACATTAAATGACTAAGCACATCTACTACATTCTGTTATATATACCCTACCTGCTTAGTGTAGCCCTGCGTTCATCACCACATAGCTCCTATCTCATTGCATGGTTTGGATCATTCTTTATCTTTTGGGTGTGTTTTAAGGGAATTATTAAAAAACTTCCAAATGACTTACCCCTATTTGAACAACTATTAAGACCAGTATTTTTTTTGCATGTAATATTTGCTGGTTATATGGCATGTACCTCCATATTTTATTATGTTAATGCACTCGGCTATGAATATTTCAGCTATGTTGGGAATAATGATTTTTTATCGGATGATGTTTATAAATCGGTTGCCCTCTGCCAGCGTTATTATGTACTGGGGCATGCCGCACTGATTCATGGTATTCTTGCAGGAATGAATTACCCACAAGAAAAGAAATACCGTATTTACGCACCATCTATGAGTAATTTGTTATTGGGTATCTCCGTAATATGCTTACCCTTAGGCTATTTATTCTCTAAAATGGGCGGCTTAAACCAATTTAGTATTCAATTAAATGGATTAAGTTTTGTAGCCGGTAGTATTGCACTTGCCTTTGCGATTCGGGAAAATAAAAGAGTTAACCTTCTCGCATCAACCGGACTATTTATATTAAACATGATGTCGGCCCTAAGTTCTGGTTTTAAAGAACCTATAATTGTTTGCGTATTGCTCCTGGGCGTTTTTCTCCTACCTGTTTATGGCAAAAAGGTACTGCCTGTGCTGATTCCAGTCTTGATCTTATTATTTTTTGTATTGCCTACCTTTATAGGAAACTTTAGGGAACTCTCATCTGAAGGGGCTGATGCCACCGTGGCCAGAAATAAAAGTATTGATAGAATCTTAAATAATGATAACCTAACGGATGATTTGCAGGAAGATAACTGGGTCTTTTTAACTGGTAGGTTGTCTGAGATCAATATGTTTATTAAATATACACAGTCTACCCCTTATTATATCCCCTATTACAAAACAAACCTGATCAAAAACGCACTACAAACCATTATTCCAAGAGCATTCTGGCCTGGAAAACCTGATGTGGAACAGTTGGTAATGGATAGGGTGTATGCTGCACGGGTAGTAGACAGAGAAAGTATTGTTTCTGCCAAGCCAGCTTTCATTGTAGATTGTTATCTTTCTTACGGAGGTATTGGCATCTGGATTGGCCTGTTTTTATATGGATATGTAGCCCAGCATATTTCTGCACTTGCAGAACGAATGTTTGGTGGCTATTTTATGGGAACGGCGGTGATGTTTGCGGGGCTATTTCAAATTCTGTGGCGGGGAAACAGTTTTGAGTTTCTCGCTAATGCTGTTTTCTGGAGTTTAATCACCATGATGATTTTTCAAATGGTTTTCAAAGCTAAAGCAATCCTTTATAAAACCAATTAGCCTGTTGAAAATTATTCACATCACAGCTTCCTACAAACCCGCCTATATTTATGGAGGACCGATCCAAAGTGTAGGAAAACTCTGTGAAGCCACCATTTCGGATACACATCAACAGCATATCGATCTGGAAGTTTTCACCACAACCGCTAATGGTAAAAATGAACTTCCTGTAGAAACAAAGAAACCGCTAATGATTGATGGAGTTAGGGTAACCTATTTTGAAAGATGGACAAAAGACCACAGTCATTTTTCTCCCGACTTATTGTTAGGCCTACAAAAAGCACTTAAACAGGCTCAGCAAAAAAACGAACAAATCATTATTCATATTCACGCCTGGTGGAATCTGGTTTCAGTATTAAGTTGCCTTATTGCTAAGTGGTACAATATTCCTGTAGTGCTTTCACCTAGAGGAATGCTCACCAATTACAGTCAAAATAACCGACATGCCAGTATCAAAAGTCTTTTTCATCGCCTGATTGGAAAACACCTTTTAGAATATTGCCATATCCACGCCACCAGTACACAGGAAAAAGAAAATATCCAATCCATTATTCAACCTAAAACGATAACGATTATTCACAATCTGGTAAATATTCCAAGTGATCTATCCAATTCGGATGAATCAAATATGAATAAGGAAAATTTGGGGTTGATTGACAAGTTTAAAATTATCTTTCTATCACGGATTGAAGAAAAAAAGGGCCTGCCTCTACTTTTCAATGCTTTGGCTAAGATTCAAATGCCATTTACGTTAACCATTGCCGGTACAGGATTAGACGAATACATCGCAAGTTTAAAAAAGCAAGCAATTATCTTAAAAATCGATGACCAAATTCAATGGGTTGGCCAAGTTTCCAATAATGAAAAATTTAAATTGTTAGCGCAACACGATTTACTAGTATTGACATCCTATAATGAGAATTTTGCGAATGTAATAATCGAAAGCCTGAGTGTTGGTACTTCGGTTTTAATATCAGATCAGGTTGGCTTATCTTCATATGTTAAAACAAAACAATTGGGATGGATTACTACCTTAAATCCCAACGATATACTTAAAACCATATCTGAGGCTATTTTAGATGCTGAAAAATTAAATCTGATTCGCAAACAAGCACCTATTATGATCGCCAATGATTTTAAAGACGCTGTTCTGGTTCAACAATATTTATACCTTTATAAAGACACGGCAAATTGAAAAGTCCAATCACGGTCATTATTCTAACCTTTAACGAAGAAAACAATATTGTTGACTGCTTAGAAAGTGTAAAAGACTTTGCAGCACAAATCTTCATCGTAGATTCTGGTTCAACAGATCAAACGTTGCAAATCCTAACCAGATATCCTGTACAAATTTTTCAGCACCCTTTCGAAAATTATAGTCTGCAGCGCAACTGGTCATTAAAAAACCTCCCTATACAAACAGAATGGGTTTTGAACCTGGATGCAGATCAGCGGTTAACAGACGAATTTAAAGCTGAAGTTCACCATCATCTGAGTAATGGAAAATTAGAAAATATAAATGGATTTTTAGCCAGTAGAAAAACCATGTTCATGGGCAAATGGATTAAATACGGCGGCCACTACCCTACTTATCATGCCATGGCATTCAGGTTAGGAAAAGGACAATGTGAACAAAAACTATATGATCAGCATTATTTGGTAGAAGGCAACACGATTAAACTTAAAGGTGACGTAATTGACTTAATTACCGAATCTCTGAGCACTTTTACATTAAGACATGACAAATGGTCAACACTGGAATCTATCCAGCAATTCAACAGCGCAAATTCTTCTACTGAAACCATTATAGGAAAATTAAAAGGGGATGCAATGCAAAGAAGAAGGTATTTTAAAAACCTGTATGAAAAGCTCCCACTTTTTGTAAGACCTGTTCTTTACTTTCTGGTTCGTTATTTCTTCCGTTTTGGTTTTTTGGATGGAAAACGAGGATTGATCTTCCATTTTTTACAGTGCTTTTGGTTTCGATTCTTGATTGATGCCAAAATTTATGAACTTCGTAAAACAAACAAACAAATCATTCAGTAACATGAACGACACTACCGCTAAAGAAGCCAAAAAACAAGCAGACAGGAAAGCCATCAAGTTCATTGTGATATTATTTATCCTGTATATTCTGTTTAGTCAGGGAAACTTGTTCATGTTTAGTGTAATGACCCCTACCGGGCGATTTTACAATCCCTACATAGCCGAACACTTTGATTATATTCAAGGTTTAAAAACAGCACTGATTAAACCTGCTGTATGGATCATCAAATTATTTGGTTTCTACGCCATTCACAATGAAATGGACGTTTTAGTCATTAACGGGCCCTACTTAAGAATTAATTACTCTTGCCTGGGTTTAGGTGTGATGAGTTTTTTAACAGCTTTTGTACTCGCTTTCCCTGCACCATGGAAATCAACCTTTAAGATGCTATTTATTGGGCTAATTACCATTTATGTTTTAAACATCCTGAGAATAGCGGGCTTGGGATTACTATTTGGTTACTTCCAGAGCCAGCGTAACTATTTTGAATACCATCATGAAATCTTCAATGTGATTGTCTATATCATTATATTTATCATGCTTTATATCTGGATCAGGAAGAATACGAAGAAGGAGTTAGAGGGTTAGTAGTTTAGATGGGTTAGGTATGATACTAATAATTAGTTGTTTACATTTAGCTTTTGTCTTTTCACTTTAGGCTTTTTGCTTTAATCTTTTCGCTTTAGGCTTTAACCTTTAAAAAATTTAAATAAAAAGTTTTGTTAAAAACAGAGTTACATAAAAATTTCAACACCGGTAATTTTCAAATCGGGGCTTCAGGTTTGAAGCAATTGCTTTGGTATTTTACTGATGTTTTTTTCTTTAAAAGCAAGATCATCCCCATCAGCAGTGTGCTCGTTTTTTTACTCCAGGCATTCGGTGCTAAAATTGGTAAGGATGTTCGTATTAAGCCAGGCATACATATTAAATATCCCTGGAAACTGGAAGTTGGCGATTATTCCTGGCTGGCAGATTGTTATATTGAAAACCTGGATTGGGTAAAAATTGGTCAGCATTGTTGTATATCTCAGCAAGCCATGCTAATGACGGGCAACCATAACTATAAAAAAACAAGCTTTGATTTAATAACCTCACCTATCATTTTAAAGGATGGCGCATGGATCGGTGCAAGGGCCGCAGTATGTCCGGGAATAACATTTAATACCCACGCGGTACTTAGCATGGGTAGTGTAGCCATAGGTGATCTTGAGGCATACAGCATTTACCAGGGAAATCCCGCAGTAAAAATCAGGGCAAGGATACTTCACTAAAATCGTTTAACACACTTAAAAAAAAGTCGCATAATAGTGACTTTTTTTGTTTAAAAAATAAGCTCAATGAATGAAATTTTAGCTAAGAGGTGTTTAGCTAAAATAATTGAAGTATATCATACAAGTTAACTACAAACCCTTAACTTAGATTAAAAATATGCAGCTGTTAAACTTCCTCGTTGGCACTACGTGTTTTTTTCTTCTTTTATTTTCTATGCATTTGCTTTTCGCAAAGAAAGGAAACAAAAGACAAAACATGTTGTTGGCAGCTTTATTTTTTGCACGGTTTGGGCAAGTTTTAACCTCACTCCTGATGATGTCAGGTCATCAAGATACGTTGCCTCTGCTTTTTCAAATCTTTCTACCGCTTTATTTTGCTGCACCAGCATGCTTTTATCTGTATATTACTGGTTTTATACACAACAGGAGAACTTTGGGCAGAATAGAACTGTTACATTTCCTACCGTCAGCACTTGCTATTATCCACGTTATACCATGGCCATATATCACACCATTGGATTGGAATACCATTGCCAGTCAATTTAATGAAAACGGATATCTTTCATTACAAGCTAAAAATGGGTTGTTTCCACCCTATTTTCAGTATGCTGGAAGGCCACTTCTTATTATAAGCTACCTTACCCTTAGCTGGTACATGGTTATCCGGTCTAAAATTAATGATCAGGTTAATATAAATGATCCTGGCAAAAACTGGATTTTGTTTCTTCTTCGCTTAGCTACGTTTTTCCAGTTAACAGGTCTAATTCCCATTGTATTAAGGAGTATGAACATTCCCATTTACAATTCATTTTTTATTATTTTAAACTGTGCTACGCTTTTGGTTATGCTCCTGTATGCGCTTCATCATCCACATTTTTTTTATGGTTACCTATTGGTTTCCACTGATTGGAATCAAAAAGATATACCCAATAAGCATCCTGTTCCGATGCCCCTATCAACTGATAACCAATTACCGCTCAAGATTATTCCACCAGAGGTTACAGTGCTTACCCAGAAGAAAATGAATTTACCCATTCAACAAATCTCACTTTATGCAGTATTGATTAAAAATGTAATGGAGATACAGCAACTTTATCTTCAGCCAGATCTACAGATTATAGATGTAGCTAATTTGGTTAACATACCAGTTCATCATTGCTCACATGTAATCAATAATCATATTGGGAAAAATTTTAGAGACTGGATTAATAGTTATCGTATAGCGCATTTTTTAAAGGAGTACCCCCTTCAGCGTGAGAAAAAAACCATTGAAGCCCTGGCAAAGGAATCTGGCTTTAAAAGTCAGGCTACGTTTTATAATGCATTTAAAAAAGAGAAAGGTGTGATGCCCACTAATTATTTTTTAAAAGGCCAGATTGATCCATCTCCCTTAGACTAATTCATATAACGATTGAATCGTTGGAGAGATATAGGCCTCCAAATATCGCATCAGGTTGCATATAAACTAACTTTGATGCTGATATTGCACTTCTCAAAATTTATTTTTTGAAAGCAATAAGGATATTATTAGATGTAGGATATGAAAACAAATGCTGTAGATTATTTATTTTTGCAACCGCTCTTCAAGTGTTTGGAGCAAATTCATCCACTTTCTCAATCTTTTATAACACACCATGAAAGGAATTGTGATCTAATTAACATTAAAAAAAACAAATTCATCCTCTCTCCATTAGATAACAATGACGCCATTTACTTTTTAGTTAAGGGGCTTGCAAGGGGTTTTATCAGAGAAGGAAAAAATGAAATTAGTACCCGGTTTGTTTTCGAAAACCAGTTTATTGAAGTCATGCATCAGCCAGGAAATAAATCAAAATATTCCATAGAATATTTACAGGCTCTGGAAGATAGTCAGCTCATTCGAATACCTTATAAACTGATAGAATTCATTAATACCACTTACCCCGAATACCAGATTATCAATAGGAAACTACTGGAAATAAACTATCAAATTGCATTAGAAAGATCACTCCTCGCCAGAATACCGTCTGCATTAGGTAGATATCTAAAATTTGAGGCAGGCCATCCTGGTTTGAACAGAATTCCGCAGCGCTATCTCGCCAGTTACCTGGTGATGCGCCTGGAAACTTTAAGCAGAATAAGAAATAAAGTTTTAGATATTAAGATTATGGAAATGACATAGCAGGATATCACTTTATAAGTGCTTTACAAGCACACCAAAAGGATAAAGGAATACAATAATAGGGTGATCATAAATTTTCTTAGCCAATATAATTACCTGTACCTAAACACTTAACGATTAATAACCTCTCCTTCTTTACTATAACCCATAGTACAATTACGATTGTGCCCGACTAAATACTTGGTGATCTCCAGTATATCTACCCGTTTTTATCTCATTAAGGTATTTCTGCCTTCTATTTAAAAACCTCCTAAAAGCTTTCGTGTTGTTTTCGCAATCACCCTCATTAAATCTTAACTAGTTTACCTATGACAGAGAATGAATTTTCCATCAGCGTGAAAACACATGCCAAGTCGCTAATCTCGCATGCGTTAAAATTCACTAAGGACCTTGACGATGCAAATGATCTCGTTCAGGATACACTTGTTAAAGCTACCCGTTTTGCTTACAGGTGTGATTATCAAACCAATACCAAAGTCTGGCTTTTCGTAATTATGCGGAATACATTCATTAACAATTACCATAAAAATGTTAGGCACCGAAGTCGGGTAGTTAGAGAAGATGAAGTTTCAGCAGGTCAAATGACTTATAGCGCCACTGCTAACGGTGCTGAGACCAGTTTTGCCATGGATGATATTAAGAAAGCTTTGAATAGTCTTCCTCAAATTTATTCTGTACCCTTTATCCGTTATTTTGAAGGTTACAAATATCAGGAAATTGCTGACGAACTAAATTTGCCATTGGGTACCGTAAAAACTTATATTCATCATGCCAGGTTAAGATTAAAGAAGCTACTTAAGCAATACAATAACAATTAAAAAGGCACCCTTAAACTCCAATCGGGCATACTGAATTGATAATTCAGCATGCCCGATTTTGTTTATAGTATTAAATAACAATATCAGGAATTGCAGGAGTTTCACCGGTTGCTGAACCTGTATTTATTTTTGGCGTATTCTCATTGTAGGAAGCCTCCAGGTGATTCAGGTATATTTTTAAATTTTGGATCTTCCCCCTCACCACTTCCTGCTTCTCGGCAGTATGTTCTGGAGCGCCATCCATAGCATTCAACACATCCACAGAATAATCCATAAAATCTTTTAGATTCTCTGATAAAAGTTCTTTCTTTTCGATCATTTTTAAATTGCTTTTTTTAGAATAACAGGAAGAATAGAAAAAGGTTCATTGTAAAATGGATATGGATTAAATTCAGCAAAATTGCAAACTCAATACCTGCTTATTAACGTTCCAATACCCGAAATATTCATGAATTTATTTGGTTTTGATGTAACATTTTTGTATATTTATATTCACCATAAAACAAAAGCCTATAAACAAAGACCTACTTAAATCATTATTACAATCGTATCGCCTATGAGAAATTATGTTTTAGGAATCTCCGGTCTTTTATTAATCGCTACCTGTTCAGTTTTCACTTCATGGAAAAATAGTGACACCAAAATGGGTACGCAAAAGAATTTGGAAGAAGTTCCTCTAGAAACTGCTTATATTCATCATGCAAAATCACTTTATCAATCTGCACATTTAAAAGATTCTGGTCTTGCCTTTCCTGTATTTGAAAAAGCACTTACTGGCTTCTATAATTTGAAAAAAGCTGGTTTGCTCTCTGACCATGCGCTGCTAACCATTGCTGATTTTGATCAACCCAGCACGCATAAGCGGCTATATGTACTAAATGTCGATCAAAAGGATGTGGTATTGAACACTTGGGTAGCCCACGGACAACGGAGTGGTGAAGACCAGGCCGTAACATTTTCCAATCAAAATGATTCATTTACAAGCAGTATTGGATTTTATGTTACTGGTGAGGAATACCACGGTACACATGGCCGCTCTTTAAAACTAGATGGCATGGATCCTGGCTTTAATGACAATGCCAGACTTCGTTCCATCGTCATTCATGGTGCTCCATATGTAAGTGAAGGTACCATTGCCGCTTTAGGTCGATTAGGTAGAAGCCAGGGTTGCCCTGCAGTTTCTCCTGAACTGGCTGATGCATTGATTTCTTCGCTCGGCGAAGGTAGCGTACTATTCATTAACAGATCTGCAGAAAAATATTCTTCTTCTTACTTAAATGAAGATAGTGCTTACCTTGCCATTATGCCTGAAATCAAAAACAATAGCCTCTATGGCAATAATATGGATTAGCTTCTGAAAAGATGTGTATATAATACGGCATCCAATCCATAAATATCCTTTGCAAATTTCAGTTCGCCTGCTGTATTTCGCCAACAGGTAAAATAGCTGAGGTAGACTGGAATTTGCTTAGGAAGTGAAATATTCTCAGCTTTAGGATCCTCACTCATCATTCCCGTACTAATGCGGTCAAACTTTTTTCCGGCACCAAAAAGTGCTTTAGCCAGTTCTTGTGGTTGTTCTACCCTTACGCAGCCATGGCTTACTGCTCTAACAGGTTGATTAAAAGCAGCTTTAGCCGGTGTATCATGTAAATAAACGCTACTTTGGTTATTAAATAGAAATTTGATTTTACCAAGTGAATTATCATCGCCCGGACGTTGTTTAAAAGTGTACGTTTTTCCAACATCAGCTGCAGACCAGTCAATGGTTTCCGGGTCTTCTACCAGTTTTCCCTTATAAAACACATCAATATTTTTATTACCTAAATAATAACGATCTTTTGCGGCATATTTAACAATTTCATTGGTCGCAATACTTTCAGGAATATTCCAAACCGGATTGACCTGAACACTATGAATCAAACTTTTAAGCTGTGGCGTTTCCCTGTTAAATGGTCGGTCCTTCTCTAGTTCATTCTCATCATATTCAGTTAATGAAGGAGCCATATTTTGGTTCCGTCCTTCACCTACGCATACTTTCATGGCTAAAGAAACCTGGCCCTTTTCAATCACCTGTAACTGAAATTCAGGAATATTTACCCAAACATACTTATCCTCAACAGGGCTGTTTTGCCAGCGCAAACGTTCTAAATTTACAGCAATCAACCGTTTGCTTTCTTCAGCAGAGCGACCGGGTGCAAGTGTATGCTGCTTTAAGGCCTGTTGTAGCATTTTATAATCTGCCCTTTGTGGCTGAATGCTATCTAAAAAAGTATTCAGGTTTTTAGTTTGGTAAGGCTTTCTAAAACTTATTGAATCTGGCCTTTTAGTTTTAGTATAATATTGCGCATAAATTTTACGTGGACTAACCAACCCAAATTCCATGGCCTGACTATAAGTGGTAATGGAATAACTTGCTGCTAATTCAAGATCGATAAGTGTTTGATAAGCCGCATCCAGGTCTTTTACCTCTGATTTCTGATAAATTTTATCGAGAGTGGATTTAAATTTTGAGATTTTAAACGTTTCTGGAGATAAACCATGATCTTCAACCTGAGCAATAACATTTGCAGCTTTTAAAAGCCCGCTATCCGGAAAATATTTCTCTGTTAATATAGGTTCATATTGATGCTCAGCATATATGGCATCTGTAAATTTAGGATTTTGAAGTGTTTTTGAGCGGCTTTCAATTGCCAACTTTAATTTTTGTCCAAATTCTTCCATATCAATCTGATTGAAGATTTTGTTTCCGGTCTCCTTAGCCAAATACGCACCAACTTGAGATTTATTTTTTTTACAGCTGGTGATAATAGTTAAGCTGAATAATATCGATAAGACACAAAATATCGGCTTTTTAAAATTCAATGAATACATGTGGATATAATTCAAATTGTGTAGTATTTGTTTTACGAAGTTTATATTTAATTGATAATGAATTGATTGAATTTAATTTTACTTACAAAGTTTAAAGGTTAACTATTAATGATACATTTAGACTGACGAAGTTCTTCCCCCTCACCATCCTACAGAAACTTCGTAAGTCGAGTTATCAACTTGCGAAGTTTAAAAGGCCAGTAGCGTGGTAAAACTTCGCCAGTTTTAAATAAAGTAATGCTAATAACGGATTTTTATATTTTGTCATTGCGAGTTGGCTTTTTTGCATACGAAGCAATCTATTTTAACGAATCAAATTGCTTCACCCCATTACTAAGCCCTACCCTTCAGTTCTAAACGACGGATTTTCAAATTCCAAACGCTGCATTCAGACTGACGAAGTTCCCCTGCTCATCATTCCACCGAAACTTCGTAAGTCGAATGATTTAATTGCAAATTTTTAATATTCATTAAATCTTCATTTAGGATGTAGACATTTATGGAACAATTAACAAGGTTTAATAATTTATAAACTATAAGAAAATGAAAGCAATTAAAGTTTTAATGATCGCCCTAGTAGCAGCTTTTACTGTAAACACAGTTAGCGCACAAACTAAAACACCTGCAAAAGCAAAAGCTGATACAACACAGGTTAAAAAAGTAAAAAAAGCACATGGTAAGCACGCAGCAAAAAAAGCTGAAGCTAAAAAAGCCGAAGTAAAAAACTAGTACACAGCACAAATGAAACCAACAGCATGTCCACCTTGAATTAAGTTTCAAGGTGGACATGCTGTTATATGGCTATTTGCTTTAGCTGCTTAAAAATAAATTACTAAAAGAATCTTCTGTTAGTTTAAAGGTAATTCACCTAAGCCCTCCAGAAACCAACCAGATTGATATTCAAAAGTCACTTCATCTTCACCTGATTTACTGATTACTTTTGAAGTAAAATCATGCGCAATCTCTTTCTTGCTTTCTAAAACCTTTTTGGCCAAAACTGCAAATTCATTTAAGTCAAATCCATCTTCAATTACGAAATAAGGTTCTCCGGCTTCCGTCCAGCGAGTTTCAAAAAGCCCATCTTCAAATTTTTTCTGCTGTACCTCAGTCAAGCGAGGAACATGTTTTTGATTATCCATATGCTGTTAATTAAAATTATCTAACTTAATAAATGATTTATATAGTCTTCTGCGAAACGCACCAGACAAAAAAAGACCGGCTTCTCACCGGTCTTCGTATAACAATACCTGGCTTACAATTTAAGCCGGAATTTTTCTTGGTACTTCCCGTTCCCAGAATCTGTGCATCGCAATCATTTGCGCAAACAAATCTGTTAAAGTAGAAAGATCATCTGATACGATAATACCTTCTCTAAGTACGGTTTCAGCAGAATATTCTGCCGGAAGTTTTTTATGAAAATAACCAGCCTCCAATACTTGAATGGCAGCATCATCTGCAGCAATCGCCTTGCAATGCTTAAATGCCTCATTAAGGAAATGCACAGCATTGGCTTCAGCCTCTAAACTAGCAACACTATTCGTTCCTCCAGGAACATAAACGGCATCATAAAGTACAGAAGCAGCGGTAAGGAAGCTTTCATCTACCTGAATGTGTTGATCTTCTGCTGAAATGATCTCACCTAATTTAGGTGCAATAATATGAACTACTGCGCCCTTAGCAACCAGTGCATCTTTCACGGTACTTAATGATTTTCCATCTACCCCATCCGCAGCCAGAATAGCAATTTTTCTGGTTACAATAGAATCTTTAATGGTATTGGCCATGCTTAAAGCTTCTGATTTAGCCAATGAACCTTCTTTCTTTTCTGATGCATAATCTGCCGGATCAGCATCAGCAGGAACACTTCCATTAAGTTCTGCTAATGGAATTTCAGGCACATGTAAACCAAGTGAATAAGCAACCGCGGCAGCAAGACCTTTATCTATATGTGCTAAAACACCCAACATCCGCTCACGGATAGGTACCATTTTCACTTTTCCCAATTCAAAACAAAGGGCATCAATTAAGTGATTTTTTTCAGGATCAGACTGGCTATCAAAAAACAATTTTGCCTGAGAAAAATGATCAAAGAAGCTTTTACTTCTAGCCCTGATCTTTCTCGCATCTATTCGTTCATTGTAACTGGTAAAACCTCCATTTGCTGCAGCGGTTTGCTGTGGATCATTTGCCGCAATGGCATTTGGTCCGTAACTGGTTTTTCCACGATTAATGGTCTGGCGCATATGGCCGTCACGCTGGTTATTGTGTACAGATATAACAGGACGGTTAATTGGAATTTCATGGAAATTTGGTCCACCTAACCTAATTAACTGCGTATCGGTATAAGAGAAAAGCCTGCCTTGCAACAACGGATCATTGGTAAAATCAATTCCAGGCACTACATGACCAATATGATAGGCCACCTGCTCTGTTTCCGCAAAAAAGTTGTCTGGATTACGATTCAGCGTCATTTTACCAATTCTTTGCACAGGAACCAATTCCTCCGGTATCAATTTGGTAGAATCCAAAAGGTCAAATTCAAATTTAAATTCATCTTCTTCCGGTATAATCTGAACACCCAATTCCCATTCCGGGAAAGCGCCAGCCTCAATGGCATCCCAAAGATCTCTTCTATGAAAATCAGGATCCTTTCCAGAAATATTCTGGGCTTCATCCCATGCTACTGAATGCACCCCTAAAAGAGGTTTCCAATGAAATTTAACAAAACTCGCTACGCCAGAGGCATTCACGAATCTGAAAGTATGTACGCCAAAACCTTCCATCATGCGGTAACTTCTTGGTAAGGCACGGTCACTCATGGCCCACATAATCATGTGTGCAGATTCAGGAAGTAGTGAAATAAAATCCCAAAAAGTATCATGTGCAGATGCAGCCTGAGGCATTTCATTATCTGGTTCAGGTTTCACGGCATGGATCAAATCAGGAAATTTAATGGCATCCTGAATGAAAAAGACTGGCATATTGTTTCCTACCAGATCGAAATTTCCTTCCTGAGTATAAAACTTAACTGCAAATCCCCTCACATCTCTGGCCAGATCGGTTGATCCCCTTGATCCTGCTACCGTAGAAAACCTTACAAATACAGGTGTTTCTGCTCCCGGATCACAAAGAAATGCTGCCCGTGTTACTTCAGACATATCTTCATACACTTTAAAAACACCATGGGCGGCCGATCCTCTCGCATGAACCACACGTTCTGGAATACGCTCATGATCAAAATGCGTAATTTTCTCCCGAAGGATAAAATCTTCCAGCAAGGTTGCCCCTCTGTCGCCAGCTTTTAATGAATTCTGATCGTCGCTAATTTTCACACCATGATTGGTGGTCATTTGCTGCCCGGTACTATCGGCAACAAATTCTTCCAGTTTGGTGGTTTTATCATTTTCAACCTGCGTAGGTTTAATGGTATTGTCTTCTGATTTTTTCGCCATAATATTTTCTCTTAAGCTTCCTCAGCTGCTTTGTAATTGATTTCGTTTCCAGCGATATCCGATAGTTTCGTATCTGCATTTTTCTCTTCAGACAGCGTCTCTTCCAAAATATCGCCCACTTCTGTTAAGCCCAAAGTGGTAGCCAGTTGAATTAAACCACTATAAGATGCAATTTCATAGTGTTCTACTTTTTGAGAAGCCAGAATAATGCCTACATCACGCGTTGCTGTTCCTGGTTCCGTTTCTTCTACAATGCCTTCACCCTCTTTGGTGATACCTTCCATGGCGTCACATTTCTTTGCAATTGCTTTTTCTCCAAGCAATTCAAAAATCTGCTCTAATCTGGATACATGCGTTTTTGTTTCTTCCAGGTGAGATTCAAGTGCAGAAACAAGTTCGGATGCCGTAGCTGCAGAAATCATTTTAGGCAATGCCTTAACCAGATGATTTTCTGCCCAATATAGATCGCGGATGCCATCAGTAAAAAGTTCCTGAAGTGCTGAAGAAGAATCTTTAGTGGTTTTAGTACTTAACTTTGGTTCAGTACCGCTTTCCTGTTTTTTCATATTGATGTTTTGTTTATGTTGATGTTTGTGGCTAAACTGCAGTACAAGGATGGGGAAAGTTACCTGATGATATCAAAATATTTTATTTTATCATCAGGTTGGTTCTTTTATCCAAGGTTCTTTTCTGCAGTGTTATACCTTAAGAGAACCCCTGCCGACACAAAATAGTTTTAAGAGTTTTACGGTGATAAATACTTTTCTTTCACTGAAATGCCGATGCTTAAAACACTAGATTGTAAAGGCCGAAAAAGAACACTTATCAACATCACTAAATAAACTGTTCATTTAAGAAAACTTTGATGAGATTCTATGGTTTTGATTGCATGGAAAATATCGATCAATTGATGATACCCGCCGCAAGAAAAGGCGAAATGGAAGTTTTACAGGAATTGATTCGCAGGAATGCCAATTTAAATGCACGCGATGAAAAAGGATATACGCCACTGATTATTGCTTGTTATAACAACCAGTTAGCAGCCGCTAAATTGTTACTTGATGCCGGAGCTGATATTAATGCTGCCGATGATGGGGGTAATACGGCACTTATGGGGGTAAGCTTTAAAGGGTATATTGAAATTGCTAAACTCCTGGTAGAACGTGGCGCAAATCTCGATCTACAGCATGGTAATGGTGGAACAGCACTGATGTTTGCCAGCATGTTTGGAAGGAATGATGTGTTGCAATTATTGCTTGCTAACGGTGCAAATACAGAAATGAAGGATGCCCGTGGACAGACTGCTGCAGATTTGGCCGCCATGCAAAGAAATGAAGATGGGCTAAAATTGTTAAATGTATCCTAATGAACTCTTGAATTTAATTCAGGATTTATATCAAGGTTAATTTTTAAAGGTGCTGAATCAAGTTCAGGATAATGGGTTCTCCGATGACTTCGTATATATTTTAGAACCACCCCGCCTTGCAGGCACCCCTCCGAAGGACTATCGTGTGGACACAATTAATTTATAAAGATCTTTTGCCCGCTCTTTGCCGCGGGGGCATGGTACTTTGGAGCGCCAAAGTACCCAAAGCGCTTTGTCAATCCAGCAAGGGGCCTGCCACACAACCCCACACACATCAAAAAAACAGCGGCACTTCGTTTTGTATTCATATTCTTTTAAGCTTCGAACCTGCATTAATGAACACAAAACCACTGCGTTTAAGGTTTGGTAGTGCCATTTCTACTATTGTACACCTGTTTTTTTGATTTCTCCGGCCCTTGGGATTGACGGCGTTCTTCGGTAAGGCCTATGCTTAATTAAAGTTGGTCAGCAAAATGCATAAATAATTTTGCCTAGAAGATGTGTCAACACGATAGTCCGAAGGAGGGGAATTTCGATCACCAAAAAAACCGGGCAAAACCAAGTCTGACCATTGACTATAATAAAACCAGAAAATTGCGAGCCGGCAACTATTAATGGATTTCAGTGTCTTTATTGGCATTAATGAGCTCGCAGAAGTGCTCGGTTTTGCTTCTTTGGTTGCCCAAAGAAGAGAGCCTGTCCGGCCAGGACAAGAAAATATCATTAAATAAAATACTAAGATTGCTTCGTCGGCAGTAAAAGCTTTCTTAATGACGGAGATATTAGAGAAAAAGCTAAAGAATTAACCAATCGCCTTGTAAACTCCCCTCCTTAAAAAAGGAGGGGAGTAGATGGTACGCTTAAATATTATTTTACGCCAAATGCATGTAAAATTCGCCTACAAATCTCAGTGTTCGGATAAACACCAGTGAAGTTTTGTGATCCTGGTCCGTAGGCAAAAACCGGAACCATGATGTTGGTATGATCATCAGTACTGAAATTCCCGCGAACGGTTCCTTTTTTATATGAGGCGTCTAATAATGAAAGTCCGCCAGTTTCATGATCTGCCGTCACGATAACCAGTGTTTCCCCATCCTGATCAGCAAAACGCATGGCTTCACCCACCATCCGGTCAAAATCATGCAATTCGGTAACCGCGTATGGTAAATCATTTGCATGTCCGCCATGATCAATTTGTGCCCCCTCAGCCATGATAAAGAAGCCCTTTTTATTTTTGGATAGTAATTCCATACTTTTTGTAAGTGACTTTTTAAGCATCTCGCCTCTACCCTTTAAAATACTTCTTGTAACAGAATCTTCCAATAGTACCAGTTGTTTACCTGATGTTGCAGCAGTAAATTCATTCAGGTTATTTTGCAACTGGTAACCTTTGGCCTTTAGTTTCTGCATTAAATTGGCATCCTTATTTTCAACAAAGCTTTTACGCCTCGAACCGATCAACACCTCTACAGCACTGTTTTGAAAGTCTGCAGCAATTTCTTGCGACATGGTTCTTTCTATTTGATGCGCATAAAATGCCGCCGGAGTGGCATCAGTGATATCGCCACTGGTGATGATAGCTGTTTTTATACCAATTGGTGCTAAAATCTCTGGAATAGATGGTAAAGGTTTCCCATTTACATCCATACTGATATAGCGATTATTGGTTTTCTGTCCGGTTGCCATTGCCGTAGCACCCGCTGCAGAATCTGTAAAATCAGAGTTGGAAGCTTCTGTACGGGAAAGACCAATATGTTGGATATTAATCATATTGAGTTGTCCGAAATTGGCACTTAAACCTGCCTGAATTTGAGCCAATCCCATTCCATCTCCAATTAAAAGAATCACATTTTTAACCTTTTTAGGCAACCCATCATTTTTATATATGGGTTGATACGGCTGATACTTTTTGGTATTGGTGTACTCCAACTTATCTCTGTTTTTGTAAAACTCGCCTAAAGCGTTCGGCCGATCTGTTCCAATCCAATCCGCTCCCATTTGCTCCAATTCTTTCCAGCTATTCGGACTATCTTTTGTTGCCCAAAAACGAAATGGCTTACCCATCTGATGGGCTTCAGCAATCACCTTTTTCATTTTTTCTAAATCAGGTGGTGTTGGTGTACCCTTTCCATTCCATACTGAAAAATGCGAAAGATCATCACTGATCATCCCGATATGCTTCAATTGTTCATCAGTATATTTTCTCCCCGGACGGCCGTCGAAAAATATCATTTGCGGATATTGGCCAAACTGATCAGCTGGTGGCACATCACCACTCATTACAATTTTAATGGCAGATGGGTTTTTAGACTGATCAAAAACAGATTCATAGCCTTTCAGCTGTTTGATCAGGGTGGCAAGCACATGCTTGTAATCTTCCTTGATGTCTATCACCAGCTGAAGTTTTTGCGTGGCACTGGCATAAGGTTGATTTCCGTTTTCCCTGAACAAGGCTACCAGCGGATCAAGGTAAATCTTTTTTAAGGTTTTGCCTGGTTTAATCTCTTTGCTTTCATGCGCTACATAAAGTTCACCATCCCGATAGAAAACATCAGCTTCTATGGAGCCCATACCTACGTAGTAAGCTTCCAGCAAGGGAATTTGCTGTTTATAATCATTGTGACTATGACCATTATTGGCGGTCAGTTTCTGTTGTGCAGAAACTGACTGAATGCCAAATATGATGAACAATAAACAAATTAATTGAGTTCTTTTTACCATCCTGCATTTTGTTTAATCACGCCAGAACTGTTATCAATTTCTCTTTGCGGAACGGCCCAAACATCATGAACCTGTGGGTTAAACGTTCTGGCAGGCCAGATAACCGAACCATCATAGTCATGCAATGGCTTAGCGTAAGTAGCTTGTGCATCTCCCCAGCGCACCAAATCGCGGTGGCGATCGGCCCATTCGCCCGCCAATTCATTCCGGCGTTCTCTTTTCAAATCGGTAATCGTCATTCCGGTTTTTGGTGAGAGCCCTGCCCTTACCCTAATTTTATTTAGTTCGGTATCGCCAGCTCCAGCGCCATTTAAATTAATCGCTGCTTCAGCTTTAATTAAAAGGACTTCAGCAAAACGCATTAAAGGCACGTTTAAATCTGTTGTTCCGTTATCACCATTGGGGTTAACGTGTGTAGGAATGGGATTGGCATAACTGAAAGGCTCCATATACTTTTTAAACTGGTAATTTGAAGTGGCGCCACCATCTTTGGTAAAACTCCGCTCAGTGCCAAAAAACATAAATTTGTCGCCTGGTTTTAAAATGGTTACCTCACGACGCTGATCTCCTGTTTCAAAAGAATCATAAAGTTCTTTAGTTGGCAGGTAATAACCCCAGCCGTTATAAATCCCCCAAGCCTTGTTGGTTAGCATTACACCCGGTAACTTACTGCCCCAACCTGTTCCACCGCCGTTTGGTGTACATACTACCGACCAAATGTATTCTTTAGACCAATTATTTGAGGCTTTAAATACATCGGCAAAATTAGTTAGCAAGTCATGCTGACCAGACCCAATCACCATATCAGCATATTTTGCTGCATTGGCGTAATCTTTTTTGAACAGGTATACTTTTGATAAATATGCCCAGGCAGCAGTTTTGTGTGCTTTACCATAATCTGTAGATTTCATTGCTGAAAAATTAGGCAAATTATCTGCGGCTTTCAATAATAATGAAATGATGTAATCATAGTTCTCTGTTACATTTTTTGCCCTTGGGATGGCCACAGATGCATCAGCATCCGGAGTTACAATGGGTACACCAGCTTTATCATTACCATAATTGGAAGCCAGCTGGAAATAAACCAACCCGGCGTTAAAATAAGCATCACCAACAATTTGTTTTTTCAATGTTTCATCCATTGCAATGGCTGGTACATGCGTAATGATATCATTTGCCCTTTTAATAATGGCATAACGCATACTCCATTGTGATTCGGTATAACCACCGCCTACATAACTCCGGTTAAAGTTTTTAATATTGTCTGCTTCCGGTTTGTTTCTACCCGTAACCATGTCATCGCTGGCATTAATAAACCAAAACATGCCACGACCATAAAAATCTTCTGCATTATAATTCTCATACATTCCGGCTTCGGCCTTGATGGCATCTTCCTTTGTTTTCCAGAAATTTTGTGCCGATGGAGATCCCTCTGGCGTGATATCCAGTTGTTTGGTGCACGAGGCGAAAGCCATAATAACAATCAGTGCCAGGTATTTTATATTCGTTTTCATTAAATTATAAATTAAAGATTAACACTTAAACCAAAGATGAAACTTCTTGCTTGCGGGTAACGCCCCACATCAAGGCCATTATTATCCATCCCGATTTCCGGATCGAAGCCTGAGTACTTGGTAATGGTAAATAAATTGTTGGCAGTGGCATAAACCCTTACCGCCCCGGTTTTAAGTTTGCTGGTGAGTGATTTTGGTAAACTATATCCAAGTGTTACATTGCGGATACGCAGATAAGATCCATCTTCAATATAGAAATCAGAAGCATTAAAGTTTCCATTGTTATCACTTGTAGAAATGATAGGCACTTTTCCGCCTGGATTTTCTGTAGACCACGCATCTAAAATACCAACCAGCTTATTGTAAGAAGGTCCGCTGGCACTATAGGTTGTTCTCTTTACCGCATTGAAAAGCTTATTTCCTTGTACCCCCTGTGCGAAGATATTGAAATCGAAATTTTTATAACTGGCGTTAAAGCTTAGTCCATAAGAGAAATCAGGATAGGCGCTCCCTGCGAAGTAACGATCTTTGCTATCAATTGATCCATCACCGTTAAGATCTGCAAATTTAAAATCGCCAGCTTTAGCATTTGGCTGAATTTTCTGTCCATTTGCATTTTTGTAATTATCGGCTTCTGCCTGGCTTTGAAAAATACCTTCCGTTTTTAAAACGTAATAGCTATACAAAGGCTGGCCTACAGTAATAGCCAGTGGAGCAAGCTCATTTCTAAAATTGGTACCTACAGCGATATTGGTTAATCCTGGCGCCAATTCCTCTACCTTATTATTAACTTTAGTTAACGTTGCATTTACAGAATAGGTAAATGCGGTGTTTTTAGCACTATTATAAGTTAAACCAAGTTCAATGCCTTTATCTTTTACTAAGCCTGCATTGATGGTTTGAGAAGTTAACCCCGCAGTGCCTAGCAAAGAACGGGTCAGAATCATTTTATCCGTTTCCTTAATAAAATAATCTGCCACCAAACTTAAGCGATCAAGAACTGTTACATCCAAACCTATATTGGTTTGTTTACTCTCTGCCCAGGTTAAATTTTTGTTGGCAAGAATAGTTTGAACATAACCGTTTTGCAGGGTTGGTGTTTGACCGAAATAACTTTGCGTTGCAGCCAGTAACGGATTAACCGCTGATGAAGATAAACTCCCCAGGTTACCTAAAATACCATAGCTTCCTCTTAGCTTTAATTCATTTAACCAGTTGGCTGATTTTAAAAACGCCTCTTTATTGATAGACCAGCCTGCTGAAACAGAACCATAATTTCTAAACCTGTTTTCTTTGGCAAGCATAGATGAACCATCTCTCCTGCCGATAAATGACAGTAAATATTTTTCCTTATAATTATAATTGGCCCTTAAAAACAGTGATGAAATGGCTTTAGCATCATAATAACTGGTAGAAGGTTGAATAATGGTGGCATTGGTTAAATAACGGTATTGATTAGACTCATCATCAAAGCCAGATCCGGAGGTATACAAACCATTGCTTTTAGTTTTCTGAAAGGTATAACCACCCGTTAAATCAATTTGATGAACTCCAATGGTGGTTTTGTAATTTAATACCTGTTCTGCTAAAAAATCATTTACCGCATCTGCTCTTTGTACCAAACTATTGCTTAATACTGGCTTTCCAACTTCCGGGCGTTTTGGTGTAAAACTTTTAAATTGGGCATCTGATTTGGTGATGCTCAGGTTTGATCTAAAACTTAAACCTTTAGCCAGCTGAAGGGTAGCATAAGGATTAACCACCAACACGTTGACAGGGTTATTGATGTCAATTCTTTTTAATTCGGCTACCGGATTAATAATATCTCCATAATCACCTGCATATTGTCCGCCAGGTAAACCCGCAAAGCTGCCATCAGCATTGTAGGGCGTACCATTCGTAGGATAATAAATGGCCGATAAAAGGGCACCTGTATAATCACTGCTGGTATTGGCTCCATTGCCATTGGTACTACTATAAGATAAGTTTTCACCCACTTTTAACCAGGGCGTAAGTTCATGTTCAGAATTGACTCTGAAATTATAGCGTTTGGTTTTGGTATTCAGTACAATCCCTTCCGCATCACGGTAATTGAAACTTAAATAAAAGGTAGATTTCTCACTTCCTCCGTTAATGGCTGCATTATAATCCTGAAGCAAGGCATTTCTAAATACCTCATCCATCCAATTGGTTCTGGTAGTTTGTCCGTCAGGATATTTAGTAAGATCAAATGCCGGCAAAATGGTAGTTCCGCCATTTTTTGCAGCAGTTGCAGCCACTTGAGCACGTTGTTGGGCATTTAAGGTTTCCAGCTTTTTCCAGGCACTTTGTTCTCCAACTTTGGCATCAAAGCTGATTTGCATTTTGCCTTTCTTGCCTTTTTTAGTGGTAATTAAAACCACGCCACCAGAAGCACGTGCACCATAAATGGCGGCAGAAGCATCTTTCAAAACAGAGATTGATTCAATATCATTTGGATTCAGATTTGGTGTACCGAGAAAAATAGATCCATCAATAACATAAAGAACACTTTCTCCATTAATCCCGCCTGCTCCTCTGATATTTATTCTGGGTGATGAAGTTGGATCGCCACCCTCATTGGTTACAATTACGCCTGGAGATTTACCTGCCAGCACTTCTCCAACACTATTTACAGATCGTGATGAGAGTTTATCCAAAGAAACCAAACTCACTGCACCTGTTAATGTTTCTTTCTTTTGGGTTCCGTAACCTACCACCACAACATCTGCCAAGGTTGATCTTTCCTCACTCAGTGTAATGTTAATAGAAACGTTATCACCTACTGTTACCTCTTTGGTACGGTAACCGATCATGGAAAAGGAAAGCACCGTTTGTGCGCCTACCTCAATCCGGTATGCACCATTTGCATCAGTGGTGGTACCACTTTGGGTGCCAACAACTTTAACGGATACACCAGGTAAAACCAAACCTGTTGAATCTTTCACCACACCTGTTATAATCCGGTCAGGTTTAATAAAAGTAGCATTATTCAAAATAACGTAGTTGCCCTTTTCTTCTACGCTTAGCCCTAACTTATCCAGCAAAGAACGTACGGGTTCCATTTGGAAATCGCCGCTGAGCTGGGTATTTGATTTTTGAAGAAGATCAGGATTATAAACAAAGCTTAAACCTGAAATACTTTCGATTTCACGAACAATTTCATTGAGTTTACGGCCTTTGCTGATCTTAATGTTTACTTTACTTTTGGCCAATCGCTGGGCCATGCTGGGCGAAGCCAAAAGTGAGCTGCAGAATATGCAGATGATTGAAAATGTTAGGCATGAATATTTCATGATCTGATAAAGAGATAAGGTCCTCCTGGACGAGGTTGTTTTCATTTGTTTGTTTGCTTATAAGAATTAAAATAGTATTGAATAAGTCTGTTGAATGCAACAGACAGTTTATGAAAGATTTAATTGTACATTATCGATAGATTTTAAATGTTTGGTGATTTTGATCTGAACTGAATTTGAGGTGGTGTAATGAGCAAATGATGTCGAGAATTTCTTCAGGTCGCTGTGCACTGTTAAATGTTGCCGTTGTTTTTAAGTTCACTAAGGCAGTTTGATGCAGCTGAATTTTAATGTTATATAGGTATTCCATCCGCCGGACAACCTGCATTAGTGTGGCTCCATTGAAATTGATTTCAACAGTGCGGACCTCACGAACAACATTTAAAATAGATTTACCAGTTACCTTATTAAATAAAAGTTTTTGATTTCTGGTTAGTGTTCCCAGCAGTTTATCATCATTTTTGATGGCCACCTTACCTGTTGAAACGGCAACTTCTACTTCTTTTTTTGCATGGTAGGCACGGATGAGAAATGAAGTTCCCAATACGGACACATTTAAATGGTTGGGAAGCTTCACCTGAAAAGGTCTTTTTTCATCATGCGAAATGGAGAAAAATGCTTCTCCTTCTATAATAGATACCTCACGAGAATTGGCCTGGAATTTTTCAGGGTAAGTGATTTTGGCTAAAGGGTCTAAAGTGATTTCCGAACCATCACTCAGTATAATTTTTTTACGCTCCCCCGCTTGGGTTGAGGCCGTGATTTGTTTGTTAGGGATTTCATACCCAGTATGCTGTTGCCAGAGCCAGAAAGTAACAGAAGCAATTATTACTATGGCTGCGGCAATTTTAATCCAGTGTTCCAATAAGAAAGGTTTCCTGGTTTTCTGATAATTAATAGCCGATTGCAGTTTTTGAAACATCTTTTCACTGATGGCTGATTTTTGCTCAGCTGTAGGTGCCTTTTGATCTGTACCTAAGGCATCATACCATTCCGTTACCTGATCACACTCTTCAGGACTTGCCTCACCGTCCAAATATTTCGTTAAAAGTTGTTTTGCCTTTTCTTCGCTCATTTGTATAGATGTCGTTTCAAAACGAAAAGGGTACTAACCAAAAATGTTATCAGTAAGTTAAGTTTCGGTTAAGGCCGAAAAAACCAGAAAAAATCAGGACTGGAGTGAATTAAAGCCAGAAAAACACGATGATCAACAAATAGGATAAGTTCTCCCGAAGTATTTTCATTGCTGAGGTAATCTGGTTTTTTACCGTCTGTACAGAAACATTAAGTTCAGTTGCAATTTCCTTGACTGTTTTATCCTGTTCCCTGCTCATCGAAATCACCAGACGCATCCGCTCTGGCAAGAGTTGCATTATAGCCTCCACTTCTTTTGTAGTATCCTGAAAGATTAAATGTTCGTCAGGAGCAATCTCCCTCTTTTGATTCATCAGGATAGCATACTCCGCCTGATGACCATCTTTAATAGAACTGGATCTGTAATAATCGATAACCCTATTTTTTACCGCTCCATATAAATAGCCTGAAAGATTATTGGTCAAATCAAGTTTTTTACGTTTTTCCCATAAAGAGATGAAAATTTCCTGCGTCATATCTTGCGCAAGTGTTTCATCGCCCAGCTTTTTAAAGGCCAAATCAAATACCTTTTCCCAATGGGCGTGGAATATTTGCTCCATTGCGAAAGGATCATCGTTTTTTAATGATGCAATTAATATGTCGCTCAATACTTTTAGTTTGGTGCAGCAAAGCTAGTGAGCTAATATTCACTCCATATTAACTCATTATAAAGACTAATGCACCAAATCATTTACGAACGGAACTTATTTTGATGAGTATCTGTATAACAATTTCAAGACTATTTACATCTTAAATAAAACATAAAACAATGATTATCAATGAAAAATAAAATAATTTAAACATTATTTAATTATAAATGTTGGCTCTTTAAATCGAAAATAATCTCGGTTATTATATTTATTATTAAATCATTTATCATGAAAAAAATTTTTATCTCAAGTTTATTCTCAGTAGCATTATTTATGGGTGTTGCTCAGGCACAAATTCAAAAAGGTAATGTGATGGTTGGAGGAAACCTGGCAAATATCAATTTAGGTTTGGATAACCCTAAAGTTTTCAGTGTAGACATTACACCTAAAGCAGCTTGGTTTATCCAAGATAACGTTGCATTAGGTGGATATGTAAACTTTGGTTTAAGCACTACTAAAAATGCACCAACTACAACTAATTATGGTGTAGGTGCATTAGGCCGTTATTATGCTGGTAAAGATGTTGAAGTATTAAACCACGGGCGTTTCTTTGCAGAAGCAACAGTTGGTGTTGGTGGTACTAGCGTAAGCAGAGGTGGTGCTAATACAAATGGCTTAAACTTAAGCGTTGGTCCTGGTTTTGCTTATTTCATTACACCAAACATTGGTTTAGAAACCTTGTTAAAATACAATGGTTTAGTAGGATTTGGTAATACTACAGCTCAAAACAGCTTAAACCTTTCTTTTGGTTTCCAGGTTTATTTACCTGGACAAAGAACAGCTAACAAAGTAAAAGGCGATATTCGTAATTAATAACGAATAATACTACAGAAAAAGCCGGTATCGATCAGATTCCGGCTTTTTTTGTATTTGCCAATTTTTTAATGAACATTCATTAACCCTCAGCATTTATAATAACATTTGAAATGCGTTATTAAATCTCCAATTCCAAAACAGCTAACAATTCCTTTTCATCATCTTCCTCTAACTGAACGATGGCATGCAGCAGGTTAAAAATACCTTCCTTTTCATTAGTCTTTAGCGCCAGATCAAATAAGCGGATCATCATTTTCTTTTGATCGATGCTTAAACTGCTAAATAATTTCGGTTCTACTTCATATAATACTTTAATTAGATTAATTAATTTGGGCTTAATAACCATTTGCTCCCGATCAGTTATATCTTTTGGAAAGATTCCATCCTGCTCAAAGCTATTTATTAAACGATCAGCATATTCCCGCAAAAAGGGCTTACGCTTATTTTTCAGGTAATCATTTAGTTCTTTAATTAAAAAACGATATTCAGGAGCAGATTTTGCGGCACCAAACAACGCTACTTGGCCTTCATTTTCAAAACTTTTAAAATCAAAATCCCTGAAAAAGTCACTGTTAATGTAAACGCTATGAAAATAATCATCACTTTTTTTATTTAGTGTGGTATAATCCTTATAAATCTCTTCACCACCTGCCAGAAAATAGTATTTAGAAAGTTCTTTATGCAAACCTTCTTTCCAGTGTACATATTTGATATGAAATCTAAATCCAGTATCTGGGTAAACGAGTTCAAATTCCTCCATACTTTTAATATTTGAAGAGAAATCCAAAACATTTCCATTGATCAGTACCTGCATTTTTTTATGCCTGTTCAATTCAATAAACCAACAAAATTCATTAATTAAAAAGGGAATCACACCTTGCTCCAAATCAAGCTGACCAATATGCAGGTTCGTAAACGTAACTACAGTACCCGTTATTTGAGTTGTATTTGGCACTTCAACCGCTTCATAATGATTTAATCCACCAGCATTAATTTGTATGGTTCCCTGATGAAAACCTTTCTCATCCTGGTAAGTGGTATTCCAGGTAGCATTGTAGGCAAAAGTGAAAAAGGTAAGTCGGCCAACACCATTTCGCCCATGCATTTTAGAAGTATGCTTAGGGGCAACAATCTGAATGGCCTTTTCGGATTCAAAAAATGGATCAAACTTATGTTTCAACTTATTAAAATTAATACCATAGCCATTATCTGCAATTTGAAGACTATCCAGCCTTCCAAGTTCATTGGTTACATAATCAATCTTAATGACATCAGCATTGGCATCAAAACCATTCCATATATATTCTGCTATCGCTTGCTTTTCATTATAATTTCGCAGTACCTTTTGAATACCCTTTGCGGTAATGTTAACTTTTTCAGACATTTATTACTAAATTAATTAGCAAATATAATCAAACATTCATATAAATTAAGCGGTTTATCTATATTGAATTTGTTTACCATATTTCGTCAGGTTATTTATTGCAAAGTTTTTAAAAAAGGCTCTATGACGTTACAGTGCCATATGATGGTTGGTTTTCTTAGATAAAAGCCATCATTTTTTTTAAATAAAAGCTGTCTGTTTTCTTTTTTTATATTTATTATTGTAGATTTTATTCAAATATTTTTCCCCCAATGAACATTGAGAATATTTATGGTGACCAGAAGTGGGCCTCCTTTGGTGGGCAATCTCCATTAATTGCTGTTTTTAAATCTTTTCATCACCTTAGTCCCGAAATTGAAGAGGTGATCAATGACCAAACTTTTCCCGTTAATTTCGCAAAGAACAAACACATCGCATCTCCTTTAAAGCGAAATAAATATATTTACCTGATTCTGCAAGGTGCTGTTCATGGTTATATTAAAATGGGTAGCAAGAAAATTACTACCTGGATTGCTGCGGAAAATGAGCTTGCTGGCACCATCAGAAACTTATGGGAGGATGTAATTACTGATGAATATATAGAAACCATTGAAAACGTAATAGCCATTGCCATTCCTCATAGTATGTCGAAATTATTGTATGAAAATTATCCCATTGCCAACTATGTAGGCAGAAAGATGACTGAAATCTATATTAAAGGTGCATCTGAAAGAGCCTTTATTGTCAGATTACCAACGGCATTGAAACGCTACCAAAGGTTATTGGTTTCTTATCCACACCTGATGAATAGGGTTCCGTTAAAATATATTGCCTCTTTTATTGGTATGCGTCTTGAAACACTCAGTAGAATGAGAAGTAAAGTATAAACGCATTACACATTTTTTAAATTCAAAATATAATGAATATTATCCTTGCCTCAACCTCTACCCTTTTTGGTGGAACTTACCTGGCTTATCTCAAAAAAGAGATTGTTAATCTTTTTACGGGAATTGAAGAAATTATCTTTATTCCATTTGCCAGACCAGGCGGAATTTCATGTGATGAATACACAGATAAAGCCAGAACTTTTTTTGCTGAACTTCAGATTAAGGTCCGCGGATCGCACGAATTTGATGACCAGATCAGAGCCATCCAGGAGGCCAAAGGCTATTTTACCGGTGGCGGAAATACATTTTTACTGGTTAAAACGCTCCATGAAAATGGTTTGATGGAAGTTTTAAAAAGCAATGTAGAAAATGGTAAAGCCTATTTGGGCTGCAGCGCTGGAAGCAATATTGGTGGACTTAATATGAAAACCACAAATGATATGCCTATTGTTTATCCGCCATCTTTTGATTGCATGGGATTGGTTCCCTTTAACATTAATCCTCATTACCTTGATCCAAATTCTGATTTAAAACATAATGGCGAAACCAGGGAAACCAGAATTATGGAATTCTTAACCCAAAACGACATTAAAGTAATTGGTTTAAGAGAGGGCAACTGGATCAGAAGGATAGGTGACCGGATCAGCACAGAAGGTACTGAAAAAACACGAATTTTTGAGAGAAATAAAGCTCCTTATGAAATTGAGCCTGGCACGGTTCTTTAATTTTCTAGCATACTATGGAGTGGGTATTTAACACTTGGTATGACTAAAACTTCAGGTATTGATTACATTTTAAATGACTGGAAATAAACAATATAAACTTTGCTTTTAATATCGACTTTCTGTAAATTGGTATAACCAAATATAGAAATCATGAAAGTGCTCAAGAAAATTGAAAACTGGGGAGATCAGCATCATCCCCAATGGATTGATTATTTCAGAATATTGTTAGGCATCATTCTCATCTGGAAAGGAGTTGATTTTTACATCAACATGGAAGCCTTTAACCATTTAATGCGAGGCGCTATGCTGGGTACGGCATTTAGCATTAGCCTGGCAGCTCACTTTATTATTTTAGTCCACATTATTGGTGGCGTTGCTATTGCGCTGGGTACGCATACCAGATTATTTTGCCTGGTTAATTTGCCCATATTAATTGGAGCCGTATTTTTTATTAATATCTCCGCGGGTATATTTAAACCATACTCCGAATTCTGGTTTTCATCACTGGTATTAATCGGATTAATTTGTTTTATAATCGAAGGCAATGGGGTATTGGCTGTTGATAAAACACAAGCCATTCCACAATAATTGAAGTTAAACAAGATCTAAATCACCTTAAAAAGTGAATGATACCGCATTATTTTGCAAATTTGACTTGATTTTTCAATAAAAATTAAACGCTAACTTAATGGTTAACAGGCACTAATATTTTTTATTGAATATTAAAGGTAAAATCATTTGCAGATTACGATCAACTTTGTACTTTTGCAGCGGAGAGCTGGCAGAGTGGTCGAATGCGGCAGTCTTGAAAACTGTTGACTGTAATAGGTCCGGGGGTTCGAATCCCTCGCTCTCCGCGGAACAAAATTAAAAGCCTGAAATTAATGATTTCAGGCTTTTTCTGTTTTTGAAGATACCAATTTTTGTGCGAATTCCCATCCTATAGGTGAGTGATTCGGTGAGTCAATTACAAAACAGAAATGACTCAACGAATAGCGTTTAAAAACCTGACATTGAATAGGTTATAAGACTAAACATCTTGATTTCTAACCACTGTAAAGCTAAGTTTGCATCGTTGTATCAAGGCAAACAAGGTATTTAGCACGTTTTTGCCGCTCTCATGTTCCTTGATTGCTTTTACAATCTGGGATTCCGTAAACTTAATTCTTTTCATATTACCAATTAAAATTAATAGTTTTTCCAATAGCCTCGCTGCGCTCGGTCTAGAATTCTACTTTTAACTGGTCTGAATTTTGGGAAGTGCACAAATCCATTGGAAACATAAAAATGGCAAAGAGTTTATTAATCACTTACTTCGCCGTGAGAATAAAACAAGAAGTGGGGCATCTTGTAGTAGATTAGAAAAAGGAACGCACCAAGACCTAACAAAAATGTTAAATATCATTAAAAATGAAATACCTGTTGAATTCGAAATTTATATTGTTCAACCTGGACTTTCGAAAGCAAATGCATCTGAAGATATTTTAACGCTTTTAGCTGTAACTGATACCTATATGAAAGAGTTTGCAGATATTAATCTGAAAGTGATCTCAAGCTCATAAACAATTATAAGTTTTTAATTATGAAATTAAAAACTTAGTGATAATCAAAATAAATTTCAGAATAAATAGTTTATCATCACTATTTATTCTGATCAAGGCGGGGAAATAGTCCATTTTAACTATTAACAATAGCTTGTTCAATGTCTTCTTTGATGAAAATCCATTCTTTGTTTCTCAGGCAAATTGGATCTGGGTCGGCATCGGCTCCTTTAAATTCGGTAAATTTTTGATGGATTAATCCCTCATCATGTGTCCACTCGAAACGTTGCCGATGCAGATCTTTCATGTGATTAATACTATATTGGTTCAAGGCTTCGTGCAAGTCCCAGAAATCTTTCTTTCTTCCGCCTCTTTGAACTACATCTACTTTCATCGCAATAATTTCTTCTACGGTAGCTAATCTTAAACCGTCTTCTGTTATGGCCTGCTGAAAAAAGGGATCCATGGAGTAGTATACATCAAGTTTCACAGCATTATCCTTATCTGTTCCAATCAGGTAGGATTTTCCCATACCGGGGTTACCACCAAAATTTCCTTCTACATATCCAAAGGATGCTTTTAGAAAGTCTTCAATACGATCAAAATCAATGGAGCGATAAGAGGCATCGGTAAACAAATCGATATCCACCGACATTCTATGTCCTAAATGCAGGCTTAAAGCAGTGCCACCTACGAGCCTGAACTTAAGGAATTCCTCAGACTGCATCAATATAATCAGGGTGTTTTTTAACAGTTCATTTACAGTGTTCCAATACAACATACTATTTTAGTTTTTCATGCAGCATTACTGGAATACTATTGCCATTAATGTTGGTGCTACCTGTAATTGCCTTTACTTTGTCTTTTCCATAAAAACTTAGTATTTCTTTTTTTTCATGGTTATTCCCACGTTCAAATATGCGCTGAATAACATATTTATATTGTTTCTCCCAGTCAATTTTATTGATATCTGTATCCCAAAAGAGTATTTTTCGAATAATGGATAAATCTGGATGCTCTTGGGATTCCTCTTTCTGTTTTTCCTTTTTGATTTCGTAATATGCCTGTAGAATAAGCATTGTGCCTTCTTCCAATCCCAGTGCTTTATCAATCTTTAAAGATAATGCAGGCGTCATTCCACGCTTACCTTTAGTCACCTCATTTAGTGTCTGCGGATATTCGTGGAGCGAAAGTGCAAAAGGGCCTTTTTTGAGTTTTCTCTTTTTAAGTTCTCGTTCCAGAATCATTCCAGGATGTATTCCTCTATATTTTTCGAGTGTCGCTTCCATGCTACAAATATAAACATATTTTAATAAACAAAATTGTTTATTAAAATATGTTTATATAATTATGATATATCTAAATCATAGAACTCATCAAATTTCAATAATTATAGGGCAGCCCTTCAATATGGTGCTTTTTAAAAACTTTTGATAGTTTCTCAGATCTAATAGATAATTTCATTTTCTGTCGCGGTAAATTACTGATAAGCAGCCAATAATTAGATATTAGAGGCCAACATAGATGATGACACTCTAACACCATCCTACATACTCATCAATCACCATTAGTCGCTCTTTTAACCTAAATATAGTATCCAATTACGCAGCGGATAAAACATTTTGGCTAATCAATAAGGTTTCAATACGATGAATTACTCAGAGATAAAAGATTATTTAGATAAATAAAAATAGAATAGCGCCTTAACGATCTGGCTCATCGATCGCTTTCCTGTCACCCAATCCGATATGCTTTCCCGATCAACCCCCGTGTCAAAAGCAATTTGTTTTATTCTAACACCCTTTTCTTGCATTTTCTTTTCTATCCACAATGTATTAACTACGTTAGCCGGAGATGGAAGATGTGTTTGTGTGGTTACAGCAACCTTAAAATTGGGCAATATTTTCTTAAAAAGATCCTGTGTTCTTTTAACAAGCGTAGCCTCAGTCGCGTACTTTCCAGAAAGGGTTTCGTTTTGGGTGGTTTGTATTTCTAACGTATGATCACCAACGGCCTCAATAGTAAAAATAATATTAGACTGCGTTTGATGTCTTGCTGCTGCCCCCTCGAGTTTAAGAATAGCTTCAGGGGTTAAAATACTTTCAAGCTTCTTGATATCTTTAATCATTTAATTTTAACCAGTTTTACTCCATATGGTTTTATATTTCTTTTAACAAGGAGGAAGGCTTCCGCTGCTCCCCTAATTATTTAAGGGATACTTTTGATCATCGTTTCTTGGAAAGAAAAAAGAACTGTATCAGAAAACAAAAGTAAATCGGCAAACTTCCATTGGAAAAATAAACCCAAACTTTATTGTTTTTGCAATACGATATATTTATCACCGCAATCAGCCAATTGTTGGTAATAGTTCATTGAATTGCCATAATTTTGAATGGTAATTGCGTTCTCCTGAATGGCACCCTGAATCCCAACAGGCAACGCTAAATCCTTTTCTTTAGGTTCGCCCTCATCATCTAATGCCCCTTCATATTCGCTCCATTCTATACCTTCAAGAGTGATGAAATAACCATTTCCACTCTTATCCGCTTCAAGTGAAAGCTTACCCTTTAATGTTCGGCTTTCTGATTGAAATGTATAGCGATACTGATCAGAAGTCTTTTCGATGGTAATTTTCATCATACATTTCTCAGCATTTTCATACTTATTGATAACCACGTAAGTTCCTTCAATTCCTTCCGGAGATGCGGCTTGAGATACAGATTCCTGAGAAACAGCTTCACCAATTTTTCCAGATCTGGAGGAAGGTTTATTGGTAAGCGTGCTGTCCTTCGCTATGGGGCTACCTGGAGGGGTATAAGGTTTCTGATTGTTCTTACAGTTGGATAATACCGCAAGCAGGAAGAACATTAATAGAGTGCAGAAGATTTTATTTTTTAACATATGTAGGTCTGAAAAAGGAACTCCTTAGCACAACTAAATTAGTTAAATGATTGCCGATATGCTAAAGGTGTTTGATTTGTTTTAGCTTTAAATAGCTTACTAAAAGATTGTGGATACTCAAAACCCAATTGATAGGAAATCTCGCTGACAGACAAAGTGGTTCCTGTTAAGCTATCTTTAGACAAGTCGATGATTTTATTTTGTATGAGCTGCTGAGTAGTAATTCCTGTAAGCTGTTTTAATAAATCACTCAGATACCTTGTTGATAGGTTAAGCTGCTCTGCCAGATAACCAGCCGAAAAGTATAAAAGGTGATCAGAACAAAAGTAGCTCAATGTCGGAACATTGTATTCGAAAATCAGTGTTGAAACCAATATGATGATCTCAAAAAATGAAGCAATGTACTTCCACTTTAATAAGCCAATACCGAAAGCGGGGTTAAATACAATTGGCCTAAACCTCATTTAAGGGCGAAACGATTATTGGATAACATAATCAATCACATCTGTTTCAGATAGCCGAAAATATCCCAACGCATAATCACCGGCCACATCTTTATTGTAGATATTCCCTTTCGCATTAGCGGCAATCGCCTGAAATGGATTTGCACCGGCAACATTTTGAAGCGATAACCTCATATAGTTGAAGTAGGGTTTAGATATGCCCTCTAACCTGATCTCAACCACATCACCACGTTTTAAACGCTCTTCTACAATACTGGCAGACATTTGAACACCCTTGTAAAATTTATCCTCAAAAACAGACAGCTGAGGGATTGGAGTATACGGCGATTTAAAAACAGTCAGGTACTGATTATCGGTATTTGAAATATCAGTATATAGCATCGTAACTTCCATTTCATCTCCGGCAAAACCACCATCCTCATTCTGTATCACCTTTGATATTTCCGGACATTCAATAAGCCTTTCAGTTGCCGAATATTTCTCCCCTTTATAAGTGATGTTCAACTCATAATTTTCGCCAAGCCTGGCATCAAAATCCTCACAAACGTATTCACCAGGAACTGTCTTTGGAACGAAATTAAAGACTAAACCCGCACTGTTTTTTACAGTGACGCTGCTGGCATCAGCAACGGGTGAAGCCTGACTGGCATAATAGGGAGTGGATAGGGATAAACGAATAACCTGATGATTCCCCAAAGTACCCTTAACCCAATTGATATCGGCCTCCACCACTAATTTAGGAACTGCAGTTTCCAGGTCTAATATAACAGTCTTCTCACATGACGAAAAAAGGATCAGGTAGAAAAACATAAGGGCGATGAAAGTGGAAGGTATTGGTTTCATTTGAATTTGAAGTTATAAGTAATAGCTGGTACAATACCAAATATGGAAAGCCTTACCGATTCGCTTTGGTAGGTATCCTCATTCTGACCAAAGTTTATGGAAGACGTATTTTTTCGGTTATACAGGTTATAAACGCTTAAAACCCATTCGCCCCTAATCCTTTTGATGGATGTGGGGTTTGGAATATAAGACACTGAAAGGTCTAAATGATGGAAGTCGGGCAATCGATAGGCATTCCTCTGACCATATATCGGAACTTCTATTCCGGCATAGTTAAACTTGCCCACCGGATAACTGGTTGGCCTGCCCGTTTGGTAAGTAAATGTTGCGCCAATGGATAGTTTATCGTTAAGTTTATAAAAAGAGGTCAGTGAAAGCTGATGAGGTTTATCATAATTAGTGAGGTACCACATGCCATTATTAATCCCTGGCTCATTAGGCTTTGCACCTTTCGTTTGTTGCTCCGTTCTGCTTAAGGTATAAGAGAGCCAGCCGGTAAGCTTTCCATAATTTTTTCTGAAAAGGAATTCCACCCCATAGGCCCTAGATTTACCATTCAGGGTCACTTGCTCGAGTGCATCATTTCCTACAAGATTGGCACCATCAATATAATCCAATCTGTTTTGGATTTTTTTATAATAGGTTTCCACCTCCATCGAATATTGATTATTATTGAAATTACGGAAATAACCTACCCCTATTTGATCTGCAATTTGAGGTTTGAAATATCTATCACTGGGCACCCAAACATCTACAGGTGTTGGTGAGTTACTATTGGAAATCAGGTGCAGATATTGAGCAATTCTGTGGTAACTGAATTTGATGCTCTGCTGAGTATTCAACTGCACCGATGCAGCAAATCTGGGCTCAGGGTATATAAATTGATCCACTATTTTACCACTGGCAAAAGCCTCTACCGCAGAGGGCTCCGCAGCATTGTAAATGCCAAGCTGCTGATCATATACTACCGGACCTGAATCGTACAAATTGAGATTGCGTCCCCCCATCCTGAAGAATGAACTGATGCGAAGGCCGTAACTGAGACTTAGCCAGGGATTGATCATCTGCTCAGCCTGGATGTAAGCCGAAGGTTCATAGGAATTTTTATCCACAAATTTTAAGGCATTCACTGGCGATCGGTCACCAAAGGGTACAATTTCCCCTGGCTTAATGCGTTGATAGATCACGTTCAAGCCATAACTTAGCTTAAAGCGGTCTGATGCAGTATGTACAATGTCATACTGAAACTTTGTACCATTTATGCCAGCGGTCCAGTCTAACCCAATCGCATTGATCCTTAATCTGAAATCATATCCTGAATATACAGCAGTCAGCGTGCCAGTGGTTTTTTTCGAAAAGTCATGTACCCAGCTGCCATTGATAAAAGCATTGCCATAATTATTAATAAAGTTATCACTAATCCCTAAGGCATCGCTTCCAAGGTAGCCGGAGAGTGATACACGGTTATTAAGGCCAGGCCTATAATCTATTTTTGCATTCAGATCATAAAAATAAGCTGTATTCTGACTTCCGGTAAGTTTGAGAAAAAGGTGAGCATACGAGCTCCTGCCCGACAAAAGCATAGCACCTCTATCCTGATCAAAGGGAACCACAGTAGTCAGCCTGCTGGTAATTAAACCAATTCCACCACTAAGCTCAAAGGCAGGTACGGTCATATCTCTGGTGCTAACATCCAGTACCGAGGATACCCTTCCACCATATCTGGCCGGAATGCCACCTTTATATAAAGTCAGGTCTTTGATGATATCGGGGTTGAATACGGAGAACATGCCAAGCAAGTGGGATGAGGTAAAAACTGGAGCTTCATCAAGTAAGATCAGATTCTGATCTGCAGTACCGCCGCGGACATTAAACCCTGATGAACCTTCGCCAGCATTGGTCACACCTGGAAGTTGCAGAATGGCCTTAAGCGGATCTACCTCACCAAATATGGCCGGGATCTGGCTGATCTCTTTCATCGTTAACCGATTTTGGCTCATCTGTGGCGTTTTAATATCAACAGCTTTTGTGGTCCCCATCACATTAACTTCCGTTAATTGTTGAAGGTTTTCCAGCAGTTGGATATTTCGAACCACCGTTCCCTGAACATCAATTTCAACGGCCTGAGAAACATAACCTACATAAGCGATTTGAAGGCGATGAAATCCTTTGGTGAGGTTAAGTAAATATTCTCCCCTATCATTAGAAACAGTATTTTGGTTCTTGCCAACTACCATGATGCTTACCCCTGGCAGCGGAAGGCCTGATTTACGCTCCGAAATAACACCCTTCACAGAGAATTTTTGTTGAGCATAAAGCGGAATGGTATTTAAGAAAAACAGTATGATGAAATAAAGCAGCCATTTAGCGTTTGAATTTAAAAGATTGATCATGAATTGGAATGGTAAGCTCATTTTTGTGTGATATTTTTACCAGGAAACTTCAAAATCGGCCTGCCCCGTATAGCCTGAAGAAAGGTGAATGTAGCAAGCAGGGCATAGATAAGGGCAAGCGCGAATGTCCCTTTCGTGTTCTTTATCACGTACCAGGAAAGAATCGGGATGATTTGCAAGGCGTGCATCCCAATAAAATGGGCAACGCGAAGATCACCAATCCGGGTGCTCCACTTCACAAGCGGCAGCCCCTCATCATCTCCAATTTGGCCAACGCTATGGCTGAGCCTGGCCCCCATCAAGCCTCCCTCAAGCGCGAAGATCACGAAAAGAATAATGCCCAGCCGTATGGCCCATAGGTAATAATGTGGCATTGGCCTTACCTCATCTGTGAAAAAGAGAATGCCTATATAAAGTGTCCAAAGAGTTAAGATTACTGCGGCTACCCCCATCAGTATCGTCATGGTAGCATAAAATGATGAGCTGGTATTAAAATGTGACAGCTGCCCTTTTGCAGCCTGAACAGAAATGTATATGATCTCAAAACCAAGCGTAATGATTACGACCCAACTGTAGATGGTTACAGCCCCCTGAGATTTTAGCTCGAAAGCATACCAGGCCATCGTCCATGAAAATAATGCAATGGATATGGCAAACTTAAAAGGCTTTAACCATGCATTACTGCCTGCAATCACGGCGTCCGAAAATTGGATCAAAATCAGAAAGGCAATGGCCGCTATAATATTCAACAATCCAAAGCTAAAAAGCAGGCTGTTTCGTTCAATTAAAATTTTGATCATGAATTGGGTTTAAATTTTAAATGTATTTGAAGTCATTATTGGTTACATCATACGCTATAACGATCCTTCATCATCTTTTCTTTAATTGGTACGTTCATATCTGACGTGGCCCTTAATCTTGACGCTTACAAAAGTACCAGCGATAAAAATCATTAAATAGCTATATTCGCCTTAAAAATAGTCCGATCCAGTTAAAATGATTCTTGAAATTAATTGTGAAAGCCCAGAGGGATTAATTAGTGCGATTGCTAAAGCTATTGATGCTCCTGTAGTTGATGGCACCATGCAAATTCCGCCACTTTACGGAACGGGATATATTAAGGGAATAGCTATACCCAATGGCCCTACCATTATGATCCGGCAATATGAGCTAAAAGAAGAATTGAATATTTCTACGAATGCAACTGGAGCAAGCAGTATTGTGCTAACCTTCCATAACATCTATCACGACAAGGATGACAAAAAAAACCAGAAAACATCATTGCCTTTTGCCCAGATCGAATCAGGAGGTGTAGACTATCAGGAACTCTTTTCTTCCAAAACAAAGTTCAATACCATCATCATTATGATTGATGTAGAACAGCTCAGAACGCTGATTAATCCTAAAAACGACCGTACGGAGATGCAGGATATACTCTTCAGCAACAAGCCATTTATTTTTGAAGAGCTAATCTCTCCTGAAATGCATAACGTTGCTAATCAAATCCTGACAACAGTAGCTCCGCCTCACTTACGGGATTTTTTTTATCGGATTAAGGCCGAGGAATTAATTTACCTCCTGTTTTCAGTACTAGAAAAACGCGATAATTTATCAGCATACCCGCTAAACAATGATGACATCAAAAAAATCTATCTAATCAGGGATAAGGTGATTGAAGACCTCAGTGTTAAACCGAACCTGATGCAACTTGCTAAAATTTATGGGATGGGTGAAAGCAAAGTTACCCGACTCTTTAGGCAAATTTTTGGAAACAGCATTTATAACTATTACCAAACGTTTAGAATGGACTACGCTGGCAATCTCATTAAAGATAAAAATCTTTCTATAGCAGAAATTGGGTATCAGTTAGGTTTTTCTAATCTAAGTCATTTTGCCCGCCTGTTCGAAAAACACCACGGCTTGAAGCCTAAGAAGTATGCAAAAGTTAATTAGAGCGATATTTTGTTCAACCGTTTATTCTATTCTCAAGCTTCATTTTCGCTGTTTTTAAGTTATTTAGTTGGGAATGATGCCGTGCAATACCCACATTCAGACGTGTAGCCAAAATAGATTTAATCTTTGATGCTAAGTGAAATTAATATGGTGCTTTAAAAACTAAAATAAACTGGAAGTGTTTATAGTAACAAAATCTAAAAGCCTTGTCACCCAAATCACTACTAAAAACCCTTCTAAGAACTGCTCCAAATCAACCACCATTTAATTTTGGAACGATTTTGATTTTAGCATAGAGTACGCAGATTACTGATGAAAATAGATCAATACTGACCAGATCATTTAACCATATTAATAATAATGAAATACATTCTAATTATCGCTTACTTCCTTTTCCTCATCCCTAAGGCACATTCACAAATAAAACCAGTGCGAGTAGGATCACATTCTTTTACTATTCAATGGATCAGTTTTAATAAAACCAATCCGGGTAAAGTATACATCAAGAGTATTGGCGACGAAGAATACAGTATTGAAGGGGAACAAAGGGATAAAAAAACGAAGGAATACGTAACCATTAAAGGAACATTTCTGAACCAGGGACGGACTTTGAAATTTAACGGAACTATTATTTCAAAAATAAATTCCATTAATGGTGGTCAGCCCTGTGAACTTAACGGCCTTTCTATATTTAAGGCTAGTGGAACCAGAAAGTACTGGAGGTTGCAACAAATGCTCAATTGTGATGGTGAAACCACAGATTATATAGATATCTTTTTTTAGAATTAATTAATAATAAAACCCAAATATCATTGAATCAATAACTATGAAAAAAAATATACCCTTTGCATTATTAATGCTTATTATCATTTCTGTGTTCACACTTTCTTGCAAGAAAAAACCAATTGATGAACCAACTCCGGCAAGCAATTGTGAAACAAAATACGAAGTGATTTACGGAGATTTAACAACAGTCTCTGAGACAGCCCTTTCGAATTATGAAAATGGTCAAATCAAATCAATAAGCAGCAGCAGTGCAAAGTTCAATTTTGAATATGCTACAGACAAGGTAAAGGTATTATCTTCTGGCGTACCGGCCTATCAAATTGATATTGCTAACAACCTGGCCACGAAAGTCACGGATTTAAGTAACCAGTCTGAACAGCGCATGACTTATGATGGAAACCGAAATTTAATTAAAATAGAAGCCTATCTAAACAACAATTTAACTGATACCAAAATCCTTACTTACAGCAATGGCAATCTTGCTACCTTAACCCAAACCTATCCTGAAGATCCTTCAGTAAAAAGAGTCACCACCTACAGCTATTCAAATGATGTTGCCACAAAAACTGACACCGATACGCGTTATTTAGTTTTTGGCCCAATTGAATTTACCATTCCGTTATCTCTTACCGGAACTATTTCCAAAAATATCTTATCAAGTAGCTTATATACGTATACATCCGGAAACTTTCGTTCAGACATTACAAAAACATACACCTATACCCGTAATAGCAGTGGTGTAGTTAATAAAACTATAGAAAATACTCATTCATTAACGGTAAGTAATGGCGTGCAAACACAAGATGAAAGGACAAAACAAACCATTTTGATTAACAGTACATGTAATTAAGGCTGTTTCGAAAAAGGTTAAAATAAATTAAATGATTTTAATGCGGATAGGTCCTTTAATGCGATTCACATCAATAAGTATCCCTTTTTGTGTTATGGCTACTTTGCCTTGATGATGCAAATCAATAGCAACCTCAACAATGTGTTTCATGTGTTTTCGCCAATCATCAGGGAATAGCATACGGGCAATTTCAGACGGACAGGTACTTTTTTGAGGGCCGCGTTGTATCGCTGTAGACAAAATGGTTGCTGATATATCTGGAGGCCCTTGCATAGGATGCTAACAAATAAATCCAGTTATTGATTTGAGAAAAAATCAAATATTAAAAACTTGATTACTTTCTCAAACCTGTTGATAATCAAAATATCATCTTCTTCAACTAGCACTTAAAGATATATAGATTGTTTCCCGCAGATCTAAGATAATTAAAGGCGCAGATTGAAATAGCATTTAATATATCATCCTCTTAAATCTGCGCTCCTTATCTTCAAAAATCTGCGGGAAAATAAAAATTGGTATTTCCAGTCATGTCGAAAGTTACTAAATGATGATGACCGCAATAGGCTAAGGCTATAGGATATCCCTTCCAGTCCTATTGCATCCCTAAGGCATGATAGTTGCATTTTATTGCATGTTTAAAAATCTGTAAAGCCATAATCCAGTTAAACGTTAGATCGCTTTTAAAGATAACAATCTATGCACATCTTACGTGTTGTTAAATGATCTACAAAATCTCAATACCCTTCTCCTCAAATACTTCGAAAATTTCTGCATTAATAATACTCCTTGTTAAATCAGCTTTAGAAATATCCTTGCACCAAAAATAAATGTTAATGTTGCTGTTCAACTTACTTACCGGACTAATCATAATAATCGGTTCCTTACTGATAAATACATTACTATTATCTATAATAATTTCCCTGATTAGGCTAACCACCTCCGTAGAATTAAATGGTTTAGCAATAGATAAGGAAAGATCCACACGCATTTGATTGTTGCTCAGCGTCCAGTTGATGATGTTATTCGATAAAATAGAACCATTTGGAATGATAATCTCAGCACCTTCATCACTTAGTAAAGTACTGGCCCGTACCCCAATTTCCTTTACCCTACCCTTTTTATTGCTTAACTCTACAATATCGCCGATACGGATGGTTTTATCAAAAATGAGGATGATCCCTGATACAAAATTGCTTACAATATTCTGTAAGCCTAAACCAATTCCAACACCCAGTGCACCAAGAATCACAGTGATTTTATCGATAGGTAATCCAGATGCAGCAACCGCAATCAAAAAGCCACCAATCAACAACACCAATCGGGTAACCAACAATTTAGAACGCTCACCCTTATTATCATCAAAACTATCATCTCCGGTATCGCCAAAGAAATAAGCAATGTACTTTTGTAAGAAGTTGGCAATCCAGATAATCCCCAAAAACAATACAATACCTCCAAAAGTAAAAGAGAAACTTCCAATAGTTCTTTTTTCAACTAACACCTCCATTACCGATTCATAAAGTCCGTTAAAAACATTAAGGTTAGTGGCAAATATCACAAACCAAATGATCGTAGCACCAATACCCGTTAATTTTTTAAGACCAGAAATTACAGGTTGCCAGTCAAAATACTCCGGATACCCCTTACGAATTCTGCTGCTTTTCATTTGTAATAAAAAGGCTTCTACCACAACTTTGGCCAGGATGGTCAGCGATATGGCATTAAGAAGCGAACTTACTCCTGTTGAATAAAATATTTGTGTAAGGGTAAAACGCCCAAATAAATTGCAGAAAACAGCAATAACAGCAAAGCCGGTATAAATGAAACCAGTTACCAGAATCATTCTATACCTTTTAAGGTTTTCGTCAAGCATTTTCCAGATCAAGGCGCCATATGCAACTGAACATAAACTCAAAAACAAGAGCAGCCAGCGCTGGTATCTTGGTGGCATACCTAAAAGACGTAAAAAGACAGGAGCCAGCAAAAGTACCACAAACAGGCACCAGTAATAAAATAATTTGGAGCCCAGTTTTTTTCTTAAATATATAGAAAGTACAATGGCCAGTAGTACCTGTACAGCTTCAATATAGAGTGCAGGAGCCCTAAGGTCAAAGATTGGTGCCAACGCAAAAAGCATAATCAATGTAATCAAATAGGGCTGCGGACTGATTAATGTAAAATCATCAAGGGCTTCTAAACGGCCATGTTGCTTTACACTTCGAAAATTAAAAAATACCCAGAAAAAGAATATTGCACAGGTAAAAAACAAGAGCACACGGCTACTTCTGGTATACACAAAATAATAGCCAGATATTTCCTGTTCTCCCTGAATAAATCTGCGGAAACCCATACTTTTATTTGCCGGACGATTTACTGTTTCCCAAAGATAACGGCGCTCTTTACCAAAAGCTCTAATGCTTACCGCATCAAGCTGGCTATCCGTAATGTACATTAACTCCTTAATATTAATTAAGTTAGATGAGGTTCTTGCATGAAGATTATTGATGGATAACGTTGCTGCTTTAATTAAACTATCTGTTACGGCACGTTTCTTCTTTAACTCTGCAAACTGATCTTTAAATAAGATACGTAATGCAGGTTGTGTAAACACCTTACGAAGTACGGTATCTTTTCGGAGATTCAGGATTTCCGTTTTTAATGCCCTTAATTCTTTTTCGTACTCATCAAGGTCAGACAGACAGTCCTTATTATTACTTTGTAGCTCATCCAACAGGGTCTGGTCCATTTGCAGGTTCTGAAGATTTAGAGATCGTTCTTCTTGAGTTAATCTGCTTTTAAGGAGCGCAAGTGCTGCTTCATCCTGGGTTAAATGTGCTTCCATGGGCTTAAGCTTTTTAAAAGAGCCTATGGTTACCGGAACTTTATTAATGGCTTCGAACACCTTCTCCAAATGCATCAGATAATCGCCTTTGGTTAAGGTTGCAGAATCAGAAAGAATAGACACATCCTGATCCTTTTCCATTATTTGTGCTTTTTGCGCAAATGCATGGCCTGAATAAAAAATAAGCAGTAAGGTAAGGTAGATAGCCGCTATGGAAAAGGTCTTTTTTATAATCATTTAAATATCGAAGTGGAGGATCTGCTGACTGGTGACACAACAGTCAAACATAACGAATTCAATTGATTTTATAAACGATGGAATTTGCATTTTGATATAGGGGCTCTCTGGTCTTGTAGCTAATAATATATCATGAAGGTAATGTACCTAAGCTTGCTGAAAAAGATTGCTTCTCCTAAAGGTTTAGGCAAGCTGTCGCACCTCCTTGCAATAACGAAATTCCTTGTAACCCACAAACCATTTAGCAATCAATTGTGCTATTTGCACACTTTGCGAATGGATTCTTTTTTCAAGCTTAAAATAAATTTTGCTGATTGGCAGACATGATTAATTCTGCTACGTTTTTAACCTGAAACTTCTGCAGCAGATTTTTCCGGTGGGTATCTATCGTTAATGGACTCAGAAATAATTCTTCGCCTATAGCCTGACTGGTTTTCCCCTGAGCAATCAGTTCAAGAATTTGTTTTTCGCGTTTGGTTAGCCTTGGTGCTGCGAGCAATTCATTTCTTGATGGTCTACTCAGAATTTCTGTTACTTCTTTACTATAACAGATGCCGCCTTTTACAGCTTCAGCAATGCAACGTCTGAGTTCATCCAGAGAGCTATTTTTAAGCAGGTATCCACTTGCCCCATTCTGTATCGTTTGCACCACAATGCTCCGCTCCGTTCGGTTACTTAGAATTAAAACGATTACAGATCTATACTTTTTCTTAATCTTCAAACAAAGATCCATGCCATTCACATCCGGCAGCGTAATATCCAATAAAATCAAATCTACCCTTTCCAATTCCAGATACGACATAATATCGGCCCCATTTTGAAAGCCTCCTATCAGTTCAATATTTGATTCGTTTTTTAATAGATTTTTCAGCCCTTCAATCACAATTGGGTGATCATCAACAATGACCGTTCTTAACTTATTTTGTTGCATCTATATTCAGTTCAATGTTTATCGTTGTGCCTTCCCCTATACCAGAAAGAATTTCCAGCTGGCCATTAAAAAAGTCTACCCTATTTTTGATGCTTTTTAAGCCCATCCCCTTACTTTTTTCCTGCTTCGTGCGATCAAAACCAATGCCGTTATCTTCAAGTGTAATCAGAAAAACTTGTGCATCCTGTGTACATTGTAAAATGATGCTTGATGCACGTGCATGTTTTATTGCATTCGAAAGCAATTCTTGCACAATCCTATAAATATGAAGCTGAATGGCAATAGGGATATTGGTTTCAATGTTAAAAGCTTCAAAGGCAATCTGCAAGTCATCACGCATATGAAATTCACATAGATCCTTTAGGGCCACTTCAAGTCCGAAATCGAGTAGCGTTTCTGGCACCATGTTCCGGGCAATTCTACGAAGCTCACTCACGGAAGTATCTAACTGGCCAATAATTCGATGCAGGTCTTTATCCTGAGAAACACCAGGCTGGGTATCTGTCCAGCCAGATAACCCAATTTTGACACCTGCCAGCATCCCACCCAAACCATCGTGTAAATCTCTGGCTACACGTTCCCGTTCATGCTCTTCGCCATCAAGCATAGCCTTTGTTACTTTAAGCTGCTGTTTCTGTTCCATTTCACTCAACTGCTGTTGGTAATTAATTTCTTTTTGTTCTGCCAGTTTTGATCGGTTTTTGGCAATTACAGCAACAAAAACTAATGATACCAGCAGAAAAAGGCACCCTAAACCAAGAGCCAGATTGTAGAGGCGATTATTCCTCGCATTAAGCAGTGCCTGTTTATTTTGTGCCTCTAACGAAGCTATTTTTTGCTGGTTCTTAACACTCCTGTATTTGGTTTCCAACTCATTGATCTTCAAATTTGTTTGATCACTGTTAACGCTATCATTTACCATACGGTATTTGCTTAACCAGGTGTAAGCTTCTTTATAATCATTTAACTTCGCACTGGTTTTGGCTAATTCTCCATAAATCGTAGCCTTATCAATCATACTGGCTGTTAACGTACCTTCCTTAATAATATCCAGTAGAATTTGCCTTGCCTTTTTATATTCTTTTTGCTTCCCGAAAATTTCATACTTACTAAATAAGAACATCTGATAAAGCTGAGTTTGGTGATACTTTTTAGCCAGAACAATACCTTTTTCAATGCTGGCTAGTGCTTGGTTAAAGGATTGAATAGTAGTAAAATAGAGTGTCTCATTATAATAATAAAGCGTATAGTTCACTGATTCCGGGAATGGTTTTAATAGTGGGTATGCTTTATCTAACAATACTTTGGCCTTTTCTGCATGATTTTCATAACAGTAAATACTAACGCCACCAAGGTAGGCAAATAACAGGCTGGTTTTATCCTTTTTAGCTTTCTCCAGCAAACTGATTGCTTTTTCATTATACAGCGTAGCCTTGGCAAATTGAGAATTGTTCATTAAAATGGTGGCCAACCGGGTATAATATTGAGCTACCTGAGTGGGATCTCCGGTTTTTTCTGCATCAGGGATGGACTTTTCAAGCGTAAGTTTTGCAATAAAGCCATAACCTTTATCCATATTCATGATCGCATAATTATACCATGCTGCTGCCCGCTTGGCGTAAGCCATTTTTGTAGTAAAAGGAGCAAGGGCATCTGCCGCTTTTTTGAAAGCTACCGATGCCTTGGCTTTGTCCCAGTTAAAGTAGTATTGTCCTTCATAGAAATAAGAAAGTGCTTTAGAATAGGAATCCGTTTTTGCAATTTTCCTTCCGGCTAAGAGATAAGATTTACTCTTCAGTGTGTCTTTAAATTTCCAATAATCTACCAATAGAAAATTAGCATTGGCTTTTGAGCTATCTGCACCCGATGCTTTCAAAATATTTTGCAGGCTATCCAGATAATGTTTTTCATTAAGTGGAATCTGTTGCTGGCAGAATGCCTGATAAGCACCTAAGAGGCAAAGTATAAATAGAAATAATTTTTTCATTAATTTAATAACAGTATAACTGCATTGAGCAACATTTATAGCATGCAATCACTATTTAAAGGCTCAAAGCTTATGTGTAAATATCAGTCATAATTTGTAAGCAACCATAATTTTGGCCATATGCGGCGAAAAATACCTAAAAACCAGTAGAAAAAAAACGATGAATTATGGTATTTATTTAAAGAATGACTTCTAATAATTTTGTTTAAGTCTCCTAAATAAGTAAAACAAGATAATATAGCCAATCATCAGTATTGCTCATGCTATGATTAAATTACGTGTTAAAAGCGCTCTTAATACTTAAACATAACTTATGACGGAAGACCACTATTGTAATTTTTAATCAGGAACTAATTTTATAACCATGTTGAAAAACATTCTATTCATTTCGTTGGTCACGTTTATCCTGCTATCAGGAAATAAAGTACATGCACAATTAGAAGGCTTGCTGCAAAAAGCAAAAGATAAGGCAGAAAAGGCTATAGAAAAAAAGGTAACAAACAAAGATTCATCCCATAAGTCTAAAAATAATCGTACGGATGGTGAGTTTGATTTTATCTCCGGAGACTCCTTAATTTTTGCTGAGAATTTTTCAAAATACGCGAAAGGAGCAACAGCAACCAGCATCAAAACAAATGGAGCAGCAATAGTGATGACAGCAGAAAGTGAAAACGGTAAATGGATGCTGTTACGGGATAAAGCAATCTATAAACTGACTAAACCCATCAGATATCCAAAGCGATTTACTTTAGAATTTGACATCCTCGCCTCCGGCGATCAAATCAAGGATATTGCTCCTTTATCATTTGGCTTTACGCCTGATAACAGTGTTCAGGATTATACCAGCAATGCGGGTGCTTACGTGGAACTTCATTATTATGATACCAATCAGGTTAATGTCGGCAATAGTAATCCGAAAAAATATGTTAATACTACTTTCGATCTGACGGAAAGCTTAAATCACCCTATACATGTAGCCATGCATGTAAATGGAGAAAACATGACCGTATACCTGGATAAAACTAAACTTGTAGACACGGAGCTATTTACGCCTACTGCTGCTAAGAATTTTTACATCACTGCACCCTGGGAGTATGAAAATGGAGCCAAAGTAATGATAAGCAATATCAGAATCTACGGTTTTAGCAAAAATAAGTAGATCGGATGCTACCCTCACCTCACCTAGTCCAATTCTTATCGGCAAGCTTTACCAATGCCCGTAGTATATATTTAAACTAATGAGGCTATTATAATATATGATCATAATGGTGTTATAATGACCTCTGCCCTTATGGAATGCAGCTTAAAACCGACTGACGTTTCATACGGCTTTGAAATTAGCCAGTGGTGTTGATGCTATTTTTTTTCTCAATAATTTAAAAAGAAAGTATTTACCCCCTATCTAAAGACTTTATATAGATTATTTTAAAGCAGCAATATTAAATACGAAATATTTCGTAGATTAATGAAGATTTTATATTTTGCCGACGTTGCCTGATGGCGCACAATCAAACCTAAACCAATTTAAATCATAAAAATGAAAACTTTAATCACCTATTTACTCCTCTTTCTTTCTTTTTCTACACTACACGCTCAGGATTTGGCATGCAATGATCGCAAAGCCATTAGCGAGAAACTAAAAATGATTCGCGAAGCTGATCAGGGAATCAGGAGCAGAGTTATTAAGGAAATGGCTACAAAAGATCCGGAAGCAATGAAAAAAGTTGCCCTGGAAATGAAAGCCAGCGACAAACAAAACCAGCTTTTTATCGGATCATTTTTAGATCGATGTGGTTGGCCAAAAGGACTCAGTGCTGAAGAAAACAATACAATTTTTCTAGTTATTGATCATGCTGATACGGCATTTATGGCAAAATACTTTCCAATACTGAAATTACAGGCAAATCAGGGCATTGTTGCTAAACGTGACTTGGCAACGTTACAGGATAGGATGCAATTGAGAAGTGGAAAAAAACAAACCTATGGTACTCAAACTCTTAAAACGGGTAATATCGTTACTATCTGGCCTATTGATGATCCCCAAAATCTGGATGAACGCAGGAAAGAAATGGGTCTTTTAACCATTAATGAATACATCGAACTTCTTAAAAAAACATACCAGGCTGAAGTAATATGGGACAAGGATTTAACAGTTGAAGTTGCCCAGGAGAAAATGCGTAAAAAGAACCAGTAATTAATAAATTAAGCTTACGAAGTTTCCCTTCTGCACAAGCGCTCTAAACTTCGTAAGCTAATTTTCGTTATTTTGAGGAGGCACTAATGGAGTGATTGCATCATTTACTATCTTAAGCACGCTGATCTTATTATTATTTAGAATAATTAAAAATAAATTTCTAATCTCGTTTTAATTTCTTTCTTTTGCGACAACTAAGAATTAATCTAAATAAGATGAAGAAAATTTTTACCTATTTATTTAACTTGAGCCTGCTTTTAATTTTTCTAACCAGTATTAGCAACGCTCAATCAAGAAATGGATCAATATCAGGTGCCATTAAAACTAGTGATGGCAATCCAGCTCCTTTTGTAAGTGTTGGCTTAAAAAATACTTCCAAAACAACACAAAGTGATGAAAAAGGAAACTTCACACTAAAAAATATTTCACCTGGAAATTACGTATTAAAGATTTCAGCAATCGGCATTTCTGCACAGGAGAAAAATATTTCTGTTGTGGCTGGCGAAAACGCAGAAGTTTCATTATCCATAGCAGAATCGTCATCACAATTGGATGAAGTAGCCATAACTGGCTACAAAACGCCCAACAAAAAACCAGTGAACCTGGGGAAGATTGCCATCGCACCGATGGATCTTCCCCAGGCTGTACAGATTATAGGCAATCAGGTTATTACAGATCAACAGGCTAACCGTTTAAGTGATGTACTTAAAAATGTTAATGGTGTGGCTTATGGAGAAAATCGCGGATCAGTAAGTGGTGAGACTTTTTTCGCCCGTGGTTATAGCTTAGGCACCAACAACGTGTTTAAAAACGGTTCTCGTGCCAGTAGCGGAGGTATGCCTGAAACCAGTACTTTAGAATCAGTAGAAATATTAAAAGGGAGCGCTGCTTTACTTTATGGTGGCGTAACTGGTGGTGCAGTGGTTAATATGGTGACCAAAAAACCTAAGTTTGAGTATGGTGGCGAAGTATCAATGCGTGCAGGAAGTTACGACATGTACAAACCCACAGCGGATATTTACGGACCAATATCTGAAAAACTGGCATTCCGCTTAATTGGCACCTATGAAGATGCAGCTAGTTTCAGAAATTCTGTAAAATCAAACCGGATCTATGTGAACCCTTCATTGCTCTATAAGATCAGTGATAAAACAGACATTTTGCTTCAAGGGGATTATTTAAAAAGTGATATGACACCCGATTTCGGAATTGGAACGGTTGAAAATCAAATCGTTGATATTGGTCGTGGTGCATTCGTAAATGCACCCTGGGCTTATAACAAAACGAACACTGTAACCTCACAATTAAACATTAATCATAAGTTTAGTGATACCTGGAAGTTAAATGTTTTAGCCAATTTTCAATCTTACAACCGGAATTATTTTAGTGCCGAGCGCCCATTTGCTGATACCAAAGTGGCAAGCAATCCTCTTCCATATGGTTTTGCAGCCCGTAACGTTACCCGTTCTAAAACAAAAGAGTTTACCTATAACGAACAAATTAACCTGAATGGTTTCTTTAAAACCGGAAGTGTTACCCATACCTTATTGGTTGGTGCAGATGCAGACCAGTCTCGTACTACAAGCGGTGGCTTCACTTTTAATAATAACCTGGCTACGTTCAATTATGGAAATGTTAACCTATTGGATCCAGCTACTTATTTTGGATCAGGAATCGAGCCGACCGCAAACATGATCACCCAAACTTTTGCACCATTGTATCGTATGGGTACTTTTGCACAAGATTTAGTATCTATCACGGATCAGTTTAAAGTACTTGCCGGAGTGCGTTACACTTTTCAAAAAACACCGCGAACGGTTTCAACTAATTTAGCCACAGGTGTACAAACACTCAGTGTAAACAACTTAGACAAATCGAAAGTAGAAAGTGCTTTCACGCCAAAATTTGGATTAATTTATCAGCCATTAAAAACAACTTCAATTTATGCAAGTTATGCCAGCAACTTCATTCAGAATACGGGTACCGACATTAACCTTGCTCCTCTTGACCCATCAACAGTTGATCAATATGAAGCTGGAGTTAAAAATGATCTCTTCAAGGGCAGACTTTCTGTTAACTTAACCGTATATAGAATTGCAAATGATAAATTTGCACAGCAAGCACTTTTAAATGCTCAGGGTGCTCCAAATGGCGATGCAAACATTAAAGAACTCAATGGAAAAACATTAAGCGATGGTTTGGAACTTGACATCACTGGTACCATTGTAAAAGGCTTAAACTTTATTGCAGGCTATAGTTACAACTATATTCGCTATACGCAAACGCGTGATAAAACAGTTTATACCGTTCCGGCGCCAACAACAGCACAGCCTAACGCAACCAGAACCATTACATTAGGTGGCATTATTGAAGGCCAGCGTTTAGTAGGTTCTACTAAAAATACAGCAAACGGAACGTTATTTTATACTTTTCAGGAAGGAAGTGTGAAAGGATTGAAACTTGGTGCTTCTGCTTACTATACCGGAGCAAGAAACGGCGGATACAATGATTCTAAAATTCAGGCGTACAGCAGGCTGATTCCGTTAAGTGCCTTTACTACGTTTGATTTCTCTGCTGGTTACAGCTGGAAAAAACTTTCTTTGCTGGCAAAAATTGCCAATATCACCAACGAATTAAATTATTTCGTTCATGAAAACTACAGTGTAAACCCTATTCCACCGCGTCAGTTCATGACCACATTATCTTATAAATTTTAATCGATAGATCAATTATTTCGAAGGCTTCAAAGTGTTTAAAATGCTTTGAGGCCTTTTGTGTTTTAGATATATGGTTTCCAGAATTGCTTTCTTAAATTTGAATATCAATTACCAAATGAAACACCCATTGAAAATTAAGCTGATTACCCTCCTCCTGTTGTTAAATTGTGTTGCCTTCGGACAGACCTTAAGAAAAAGAACAACACTCTTGATGGGAAGTAAATTTGAGATTACCATTGTCGCCAAAGATGCACAAACTGCTGAGGCTAATATTGATACGGTAATTCAGGAAATCAGTAAAATTGAATACCTCATCTCTGATTGGAAACCTACCTCGCAAATCTCACAGGTAAATAGCAATGCGGGTATCAAACCTGTTAAGGTAGATAAAGAAGTATTTGATTTAACCCAAAGGGCGTTGAACCTATCGAAAATTACAGGTGGTGCTTTCGACATTAGTTTTGCAGCCATGGATAGAATCTGGAAGTTTGATGGCTCCATGACAGAGATGCCTACTGCTGAAGCCATCAAAAAATCAGTTGAAAAAGTTGGCTACAAAAACATCATTCTTGATAGCGTCAACTCCACCATTTTTCTCAAATTAAAAGGAATGAAAATTGGTTTTGGTGCGCTTGGAGAAGGCTATGCCGCTGATCGCTGTCGAAATATGATGCTTAAGAAGGGCATTAAAGCTGGAATTGTAAATGGATCGGGAGATATGAGTACCTGGGGAAAACATCCTAAAGGTAATTATTGGACCATCGGGATTACCAACCCTTTTCACAAAGATAGTTTATACGCTATAGTCCCTTTAAAAAATGGTGCCGTAGTTACTTCCGGTAGTTATGAAAAATTTGTCGTCTTTAATGGAAAAAGGTATGCACATATTATCAACCCAGTTACTGGCTACCCTGCAACAGGTTTAACCAGCGTTACCGTCTTCGGACCAGATGCCGAACTCGCAAATGGTTTTAGTACTTCTATGATGGTTTTAGGGAAGGATGCAGGTTTAAAGTTTATCAATCAGTATCCAAAATTTAGCTGCATCATGTTTAGTGATGATGGCCAGGTTTATCATTCTGATAATGTTAGTGATAAAATAATAAAAAAATGGAGGAAGAAGCTGTAAGTCGAAACATCAACTTGCGAAGTTTCAAAGGCCAAAAGCCCGGCAGAACTTCGCCAGTTTCAGACGAGAAACCTAAGACATCCATTGAGACTGACGAAGTTTTCCTTTCACACCATCCACCTAAACTTCGTAAGTCGAAAAATCAACTTGCGAAGTTTCAAAGGCCTAAAGTGTGGCAGAACTTCTCCAGTTTCCAAAGCTAAAGCGTAAGACATCCATTTGAGACTGACGAAATTTTCCTTACACACTATCCCACCGAAACTTCGTAAGTCGAAATAATAAATTACTCAATAACAATCCATTAAAATCTGCCCTCTCGACTGGTAAAAACTAACGCTTTGATTTGAAGATTGCTGACAGGCATTTTCTAACCAATCAATTACATCATTCTGCATCGCCAGTGAACCGCAAAGCATCAATACACCGCCATCATTCAACGCTTCATAGATAAAATTAGCATCCTTAGCCAGCAAATCTTTTACATATTGCTTTTCACCTGCTCTGGAGTAGGCAATATTTAGTTTAGTCAGTTTGGAAAGTTCTGTCTGCAATGCTTTTTCATAAATCGCGAAAGATCCGGAATCTTTAAAGCCACAATAGAGATGAATATTTCTGCCTTCACCGTGTTGGTTTAACATACCGAGGAATGGGGCAATACCAGTACCATTTGATACCATGATCACTGTTTTTGCCTTTTCAGGAAAATGGAAATGCTCGTTTCTGATGATTACAGCTTTTAACACTTGACCGATTTCCAGGTTATACAAGAACCCAGAACCAAGACCACCGTCATGCAATTTCACACTTAATTGTATGTCCTTACCTATTTTACCGATGGAATATTGTCTTTCACGATGATCATTGGCTGGATAAATGGCAAGCAAATCACCCGAAGTAAACCGCTTTCTGCCTTTCAACTTTAAACGAATGATAAAAGAGGTTTCAGTATTTGTAAAAACCGTCTTTCCTACTACTTCAAACTGCTGTTTTTTAATAGGTTTTGCTTCTAATAATTTAGATATTGGACTGAGTTCCAAACCTGAGTGTTGTGCCCATAAAGTAGCCCATTTATTAAAATCTTCAGGTGAGCGGTCATTAACAGTATGGATTTCAAGTAATGGTTTTGCCCAAGATTGGTGGGCCATTTGATTATTTACTTCATAACCAAATTTACAGAAATCTGGATAGGCATGGGCACCAAAAGCCACTACTGAAAAATCTATGGTATGGCTTTGTGGATATTTTTCTAATAAAGACTTAAATTTTTCAGCGTTTGCTGGCGATTCGCCCTGACCATAGGTAGAAGTAAAAACCAATAATTGCTTCGCCTTTGGAAATATTTTATAATCGTTTAGCTCAGCAATGTAAGAGGTTTTGCCATTTTTTAATAGCTGCTCATGTATTGCCCTGGCAAATCGGAAAGTAGTTCCATTTTCTGAACCAACCAAAATAATAAACGCTGCCTGATCTGATTTATACTTATTTTTAATCCTGCCTGAACTGCGTTTCCACCAAATCACAAAGCCTGAATAAATAAAAAATAAAATATTAGCCGAAGCAATAGCCAGGATGATGGCCCAAACAGCACTGGCCCTCCCCGTATGCAAATCCAGGCTTAGGTTGTTCAGTAGTGTGGCGTTTGAATACGGCTGTGTGGTCAGAATTTCTCCTGTAATCTGATTAACCGTAATTTCCTGGTTATTAAGTTTCAATGTGAAATAATCTTCCACATCTTCAGAAAAAGGAAATTCAATGGATTGAACCTCACTTAGGGGAATGTTTTTGAATACCTTAAAATCAGATACCGTTCTTTTTGGAACAGTTTTAAGTGCATCGAAATCAACTTTATGTGTAATCTTTTGTTCCTTAATGATCCCAAATCTTTGCAGCGATAAAAATGTACCACTTAAAGATATGATGATGATCGGAATCAGCATTAATCTGCCCAATACCACATGATAATATTGTGCAAAGCCATCCTTTATAATTTTACCGAAAAACTTTTTAAAGCCTCTCTGGCGTTGTATGATCAGTATGGTACCGGAAGTGGCAATTAAAAATAGAAAAAAAGCAGTTAGTCCAATAAAAATCCTTCCGGTTTCATGTAAAAACAAAGAGCGGTGCAGCGTGGTTACCCACTGAAAAAATGCATTTTCCTTACCCACCTTTCCTAAGGATTTTCCTGTTGCCGGATCTACATAGAAATTTCCAGATTGATCCTGAAGGTCTGTTCCATTGACCACCACAAACTGATTGGCATCTATGGTTACCTCACCAATATCGGTATAGGACTTTTTAAGTTGAGGGATAACTTCAGCTACTGTTAATTTATCGAAATCCTTCGATCGGTAAGACTCGGTTTTTTCCGTAATAGGCTTGAAAGACAGGATGATCCCCGTAACGGAAGCGAGGGTTATAAAAAGAAAAGAAGATACCGCCAAGGCTAAGTGGCTGTATCTCCAGATGGATATTGTCATTGAATAAGCTTATTAATTTGTGCTTAAGCGTACGTACCTGATATATCCTGTACCTTCGGTTTTAGCAGCCAAACCTTCAGTAGTTAAGGGGATTTCGATATCTTTTTGATAGTATTTATTATCTTCAACAGCAGTTTCAAAGCGCAGTTTGTAACCTTTGTTAATTTTATCAGTTTCAATATCCAAAACCGTTACACTGCGGTCACCTCCCGTTACGGAGGCACCGGTAATTGCACTGATATTGGTTGGTTTTTTCTTGTAAGCTTTGTGCCATTCTTTTAGGTCAGGATACCATTTTTTATCAGAGCCCATTACATAAAGCGTTTTTTCATAAGCACCTTTAGCATCAATTAACGATACAGCAATGTAAGCGCCTTCACCAACATAATTGGTCATTTGCACCATGCATTTATACTTTGTTGTTTTTTGGGCGATACTGATTGCAGGAATTGATACCACTAATGTTAATGCCAGGCATAATTTAAAGAAGCTATTCATTTTATAATTTTAAAAAGTCGATTGATACTTTATTCTTGGTTAAAAATTCATTCTCTGCCGCTAAATCATAAGGCGTTTCTTTAAAATCTGTGGTTGCATCTTTTTTAGCGCCAACAGTAATTAAATACTCCATCATCGCAGTATCTTTTGCCGTCATTGCTGCTTTATGTAAAGCGGTGTAACCTTCCTTATTTTTTAGGTTCACATCTACTTTATAATCTGCTACAAGCTTTGCTAACGCCAGATCATTTTTGGCAACAGCTAAATGATATAAAGAGTTACCATTGGGCTGAACCGCAGCAACATTAAAACCTTTATCAGTTAAAACCTTCAGTTTGGCATTAAAGTCTTCCATCCCGCGAGGACCATAACCCTGGAAAAGATAATAAGCCAGGTTATTACCTTCCTGATCAGTTACCTGAAGATCTGCACCTTTATCTAATAGGAATTTTACTACTTCGCCAGAATTGTTGCGAACAGCCATAGCCAAAGCAGAAACACCTTTTGCATTTTTTTGATTGATATTTTTCACCTTTGCGGCAAGTACTTCCAGTGTAGCCAAATCTCTGGTAAATCCGGCAGCATTGATAAATGCAGTATTGCCATCTTTATCAGCCTGGTTTACATCTACACCTTTGGAAAGGAAATATTGAATCACCTCTTCTTGTTTAGGTTTGCGCGAAAGATAAAACAAAGCATTTTCTCCATTACTGCCTACAGCAGTAGGTTTTAATTTAAGCCCTTCCAGATATTGAAAAACTGCTAAGCCATTTGAGGCGCCACGACCGCCTTGTGCAGCCATAATCATAGCGTTATCATTGTATTTTACACCTTTTGCAATCAGCTTATTCATCAATTCGATATTTCCACTTTTTGCAACATAATTAAAGGCCGTGTTTCCATTGGCATCAACACTGTTTAAACTCAAGCCTTTTGATACAAAATAGTCGGTCAGTGCAAAGTTCTTATCATTTGCAATAGCGATTAAAAGTGCATTTGCACCATCATGATTCAGGTCTTTTTTAAATTCAGCACCCTTAGAAAGCAATAAATCGTAAACTTTGGTATCTGCCTGACCACCAACAGCTGCAAATGTTAATGGTGTATAGCCATGACTATCCTGAAGATCTACCTTTGCACCATTTTTTAAAAGATATTCCATTACCGGAATATTGCCTTTCGATGCTGCCCAAAATAAATAGGTTCTGCTATCATGCGTTAGTTTATTCGCATCGTTGCCTTTTTGACCCAATAGATAAATAATAGATTCTTGTGGTGCACCATTATTAATGGCATAAACAGTGGCATCAAAAGACATCTGATTCAATTGAGATGGGCTATTGCCCTTTTCAATTTCGGATTTTATGGTAGCCAGGTCTGTATTTCCTTTCCAAAAGGACTGCTCCAAAAATGTGTTTTTTTGAGCTTGCGCCACAAAAGTAGCCACTGTTAGAATGGCAAATAGGATTTTTTTCATTTTGAGCTAAATAGTTTTGATTTAAATTCTTGAAGCGTAATCAACCTCAAAGCAATTTCGGCTAAGTTAACAAGAATCGTTCTAAATAATAGAATATGTCATTAAATTATTTAAATTAATAATCGCAAAAAAAATCAAAGCATGTCAATACTCAAAATTTAATCTTTTAAACTTATGACATTGGTAACCAGACGACTGATTTATTTGTAGCGAATTGGCAATGATAACCTGAACCAGATAATTAACAACTGTATTACAACACCCCGGCCTGTGTTTACCTCCCCCTCTGAAAGATGGGAATAGCGATTTTAATTCCCTCCGATGTATCGGAGGGTACACATAGGGCTAGGTGGTTTAAAACGACCTAGCCTGATTAAAACCCGAAAGGCTGATAAAAAGAAAAATAAACTTGATATCGCAGGAGTAATCTGGAATACCCTGCCATACTAAAAATAAAGAAAAGCTTTTCGGCTGAATTAAGACGTCGGTCTTAGAGAAGAGTACCAGTTAATGGGATGAGACCTGAGTTTCATTCCATCACTTTCTATGTGATAAAGGATAATCGGGTTACTAAAATCGACAAATCGTTCTACCTTTTTGGCAAGTTTGCTTAAAAATTCTCCGCTCGATATGCCCTCCTTTAAGTGGACATAAATTACTGAAGCAGTTTTAAACTCAAAACGTTCTACCACTCCTGGCCATTCAGCTTTGATTCTGTTAAGAAATGTGTTGATTTTTGTATCATTTTTTAGATCTTCCATACGCTTAAAAATTCTGATAACTAAATTTACCAATTAATTCTAAAAACGAATAATTGTAACAGAGAGTATACACAAAATCTAGTTATCTAATCCAAACTATCAATATTACAATTGGATGCTGATCTAAACCTATCATTATTTCGGTTCAATCACATCTTTTAAGATTACCCAAACATTTTCTGCAAGGATTTTATCCCCTTCTGCGGTTGGATGGATTCCATCTTCCTGATTGAGTTTTGGAACACCACCTACTTTATCTAAAAGGAAAGGAACCAATGCCATATCATTTTTCTTCGCCAGGTTAGGAAAAATATTTTTAAAATCTTCAGCATATTTAGCCCCCATATTTGGTGGAACCTGCATACCAGCCATCACCATTTTTACATTTGGGTATTTAGTTTTTACACTATCAATAATGCTTTGCAGGTTTTTAGTGGTTTGAGCTACAGGCAATCCACGCAAACCATCATTGGCACCCAATTCAAGAACAAATACATCAATAGGTTGTTTTAACAGCCATGAAATTCTGCTTTTTCCTGCCGCAGAGGTTTCTCCACTCAGCCCGCCATTAATTACTTTATAAGGCATTTTTAAAGAATCAATCCGATTCTGGATCAATGCGGGATAAGCTTCCGTAGGGTCAAGGCCATAACCTGCTGTTAAACTGGTACCAAAAAAAAGTATATTTTTAACCTTTGCATCATTAGCCTTACTCGTACTTTGGTCAACTGAATCTAAAGTTTGATTGGAATTTACCTTGCTTTGTTTATTTCCACAGGCAGCAAAAAGCATTGCCAAAACAAATAGGCCTGTTAAGCGTTTTCGTAACATCATATGTAATTCTATCTCTAATTAAAACCACTACCTTAACAGATCAGGTGCGGTTATGTTTGGCAAATATCCATATACAAATCTTAAAACCCAGTCGATTGGAAAGTATTCTAAATATCCGGAACGTTAATAAAATTTATCAGAGTGCAGGGCATGAGCTTAGCGTATTAAATCAGATTAATTTTTCTATAGCACGTGCTTCTACCGTGGCCATCACCGGCCCTTCAGGTAGTGGAAAAACAACCCTATTGGGTTTATGTGCGGGCCTTGACCGAGCAACAAACGGCACTGTAGAACTTAATGGCATTGCGCTTGAAAAACTTAATGAAGATGAGCGTGCTGCGGTGAGAAATCAATATGTAGGTTTTATTTTTCAGAATTTCCAGCTCCTACCTACTTTAACCGCTTTAGAAAATGTGATGGTACCACTGGAATTACGTGGTGCAAAAAATATCAAGGCAAGGGCGCTTGATTTATTGGATAAGGTTGGCCTTGCTGATCGGTCTCACCATTATCCCGTTCAATTATCTGGTGGCGAGCAACAAAGGGTATCTTTAGCCAGGGCTTTTTCAAACCAGCCAGCAATTCTTTTTGCAGATGAGCCTACCGGAAATCTGGATGCTGAAACAAGTGAAAAGGTAATAAAATTACTGTTCGATCTGAACAAGGATGCTGGTACTACGTTGGTTATTGTAACACATGATCTGGAACTTGCCGCCAGAACCAGCAGAACCATAAAAATTAAGGGCGGTATGATTGTTTCTGATGAAAATCCAGGTTATGCAGAATAAGCTCCCTAAACAAAGTATCCAATTATCCTGGCTGTTCAAAATGGCCTGGCGGGATAGTCGCAAAAACCGATCACGCCTGTTTTTATTTATTTCATCTATCGTTTTAGGCATTGCGGCGCTGGTAGCTGTATATTCATTTAAAGATAACCTACAGCATGATATTGATGCACAGGCAAAAGAACTTACCGGAGCTGATCTTGTTTTAGACAGCAGAAAGGGCGTAAGTAAAGCGATGCAGAAAATGCTTGATACGTTAGGAAACGATCGCTCGCAGGAGAAAACCTTTGCCTCTATGATTTATTTCAAAAAGGGTGGCGGCAGCAGATTAGTGCAAATGAAAGCCTTACAAGGCGATTATCCTTATTATGGGACACTAGAAACCCTTCCTGTGGAAGCTGGCCATCAGTTTCAATCCGGTCAGGATGCACTGGTGGATCAAACACTGATGTTACAGTTTGGGGCGAAGGTTGGTGATTCATTAAAAGTTGGCGACATCAGTTTTAAAATTCTGGGTACGCTGGTTAAGGCTCCCGGACAAACCGGGATAGCAGCAACAGTTGCCCCAACGGTTTACATCCCCATGCAGTTTCTGGCTAAAACCAATCTGATTAAAACTGGGAGCAGAATCAACAATAAATTTTACTACAGATTTGATGATCCTTCAGGTGTAGATGAGTGGGTTAAAAAACACGAAACTAAGCTTGAAAGTGAAGGATTTGATGCAGACACAGTTGAATCCCGCAAAGAACAAACCGGAAGATCATTTAAAGATGTCAATCGCTTTCTGGCATTATCAGGCTTTATCGCTTTGCTTTTAGGCTGCGTGGGCGTAGGCAGTGCTATTCATGTTTATATTCAGGAAAAACTTAGTGCTGTAGCCACACTACGCTGCCTGGGTTTGAAAGCCCGACATGCCTTTTTTATATACCTCATTCAAATATTTTTTATCGGTTTGGTGGCCGCAGTTCTCGGTGCAATTTTGGGTACCTGTATTCAGTTCCTGCTGCCCATCGTGCTTAAAGATTTCCTTCCGGTGGAAATTACGATGCAGGTTTCCTGGTCGGCAGTAGCACAAGGCATTTTACTAGGGCTGATCATTTCTATTCTTTTTGCGCTGCCTTCCCTATTATCCGTAAGAAAAATATCGCCACTAAATGCCATCCGGATTTCCTTCGAGCGTACAAGTAAAAAACAAGATCCATTCATTTGGTTGGTTTATGTACTTATGGTTGCATTTGTAGTAGGCTTTACGCATTTGCAGATGAAAAACTGGATACAGACCCTTGCATTTACTGTGAGTATTGGTGTTGCTTTTTTACTTTTAATTTTACTTTCGCAAACATTAATGTTTCTGGGCAGGAAGCTTTTACCAGATTCCATCAGTTATTTGTGGCGGCAGGGTTTTGCCAATCTTTATCGCCCGAATAATCAAACACTAATGCTAACCGTTTCTATCGGCTTATCTACTGCTTTTATTTGCACCCTGTTTTTTGTTCAGGGAATTTTAATGAGCCGGGTAACACTTTCTTCAGGCAGCAACCAGCCAAATATGGTGATGTTTGATATTCAGAATGCGCAAAAGAAAGGTCTGGACAGCCTGACCAAATCGTTCAAATTACCTTTAATGAACCAGGTTCCGGTGATTACGATGCGGATTGAAGAAATTAATGGCAAAACCTCCCGTGCAGATACAAGTAACCGCAGGGCATATCGCAATGAAATTAGGGCAACTTACCAGGATAGCCTCACGGCAGCAGAGAAAATTGTAGCAGGAAAATGGATCGGAAAAGTAAAACCCAATGAAACAGTTTACATTTCTCTTGATCAGCGTTATGCACAACAGATTAATGTCGGCATTAACGATAAAATCATGTTCAATGTTCAGGGAATGATGATTCCTACCGTGGTTGGAAGTCTTCGTGAAGTTAACTGGAGTAGAATGCAGACCAATTTCAGGGTAGTTTTTCCGGCCGGAATTTTAGAACAAGCACCTCAATTTCATGTTCTTATGACGCGGGTACCATCCAATGAAGTATCTGCTAAATTTCAGGGTGAAGTGGTTCAAAATTTTCCAAATGTATCCGTAATTGATTTAGACCTGGTACTTAAACTGCTGGACGAATTGTTGGGTAAAATTGGATTTGTCATTCAGTTTATGGCAGGTTTTAGCATGGTTACAGGCTGGATTGTATTGATCTCTTCAGTTTTAACCAGTAAAAATCAGCGTACCAAAGAAAGTATTTTACTCAGAACAATGGGAGCCAGTAAAAAACAAATTCTTGCTATTAATGCAATTGAATACTTTTTTCTGGGTGTTTTTGCTGCTGGAGCAGGATTAATTTTGGCCATAGGTGGGAGCTGGGCTTTAGCAAAATATACATTCGATGCTGTATTTATACCTCCCTTCCCAGCTACCCTGTTACTCTTCGGTTCTGTTATTTTATTGGTACTAGTTACCGGAATCCTGAGCACCAGGAGTATCCTGAATCAACCGCCATTAAAAATTCTAAGAACAGGGAGCTAAGCTGAAGTGTTAACATCGCAAAAACCCAGGGTTAAATGTTAAACAACCAGAAACTTTTTTATGGAAAGGGTGTTTTTTAAGCAAATTGAATTAAAGCATGAATCATAAGCTTAGAAACATCCTTCTTTTAGCTACGTTAGGGATTATCGTGATTAGTTATGTAGGTTGCGGGGTGTCTATACCTAAAGGTGCAAAAGCCATAAAACCTTTCAAGAAAGATAAGTACCTTGGTAAATGGTACGAGATTGCCAGAATGGATTTTAAATTTGAGAAAGATTTAAATAATGTTACCGCAACTTACTCGGTTGAGGATGGAGCAATTAAAGTAGATAATCGTGGTTACAATTATGTGCAGAAAGAGTGGAAACAGAGCATCGGAAAAGCAAAATTTGTGAATGGTGAAGATGAGGCCAGGCTTAAAGTTTCTTTCTTCGGGCCATTTTATGCTGGTTACAATGTCATTGAAATTGATTCTGATTATCAATATGCCCTTGTAGCCGGAAACAGCCTGGATTACCTTTGGATTTTATCAAGAAAGCCAACCATTCCAGAGGAAGTTAAAGCAGCCTATTTGAAGAAAGCAAAAGAAATTGGCTACAAAACCGAAGACCTGGTATGGACAAAACACGATCAATAATTGAACACGATTGATTTTAATTCAATCTAAACTACTTGGTAACGATCTTCTTTCAATTCTCAACAAAGATCCTTTAGTGTAATCATATTCATTACTTTTGATTGATGATCAGATTAAATAGTGAAACGCCAAATGATGTTCTTCAGGAAGTGAAGATTGGCGACATGGTTACCGATACCTTTAGTAAAACGGGCTTAGTTGAAACCATTGAGGTTAGTGATGATGGTTTATATAAAATTTACGAATATCATCTGGTTACAGGCAGAACAATCACCATAAAAAGGTAAATTGCAGTTCAACCCTTAATCTAACCATGTCACTTTTCATTCTCCTTTCCGGCATTTTGCTGTTGTTTATTCTGATTTTAAAGAAGATAAACCCGATGATTGCATTAATCGGAGTGGCCATTATCACGGGATTATTTCTGGGGATGCCAGCTTCAAAAGTGATGAACTCCATCAGTAATGGAATCGGCAGTACTTTAGGCAGCATGGTCATGGTACTTGCTTTAGGTGCCATGATGGGCAAACTGATCGAGGATAGTGGATCAGCCAAAAAAATTGTATTCATCCTGATCAAAGCATTTGGTAAACGAAATATCCAATGGGCGGTTTTGCTCACCGGCCTATTGGTTGGGATACCACTGTTCTATAATGCTGGCTTTGTCGTTTTAATTCCGTTAGTATTCGCCATTTCTGCCGCTACGGGATTATCAAAATTATACATTGGGCTGCCTATGGCCACTGCACTTTCTGTAACTCACGGTTTTTTACCACCACACCCCGGCCCTGTTGCTCTTGCAGGTATTTTCCATGCAGACATCGGTCAAACCCTGATTTATGGTTTAATACTAAGCTTACCCATTGCGGTGATTGCCGGAATTTATTTCCCCAGGTTAATTATGAACAAGATCCAACCTGCCATTATTAAGGATTTTGTTATTGAAGAAAGCGAGGATTTACCTGGTACTGCAAAGAGCTTTCTGACCGCACTGCTTCCGGTATTTTTAATAGTAGCCGGAACCATTGGCAGTGGGTTAAGCAGCGATTATACTGGCAAATCAATTTTCATTTTTCTTGCAGACCCTACGGCTGCCTTGTTAATTTCAGTGATGATTACACTTTTCATTCAGAATACCAGTATAGAAAAGGCAATGGAATCTTGTGCAGAAGGGGTAAAAAGTATTGCCATGATTATATTGATTATTGCTGCAGGTGGAGCATTTAAGCAAATTTTAATCGACAGTGGCATGGGTGAAACGGTAAAACAATTAACGGGAAATCTCAATCTTTCTCCCTTATTATTGGCCTGGCTAATTACGGCATCACTTCGTGTAACTTTAGGCTCTGCTACAGTTGCAGCTGTAACCGCATCTGGAATGGTCCTTCCGTTGATTGGCGCGCATGCCTCGCCAGAATTGATGGTTTTATCTGTTGGGGCAGGAAGTTTGATGTTTTCTCACGTAAATGATACGGGCTTTTGGATGTTCAAAGAATACTTCAACCTCAGCCTTAAACAAACATTTGGAACCTGGACCATGATGGAAAGTATTGTTTCCGTATTAGGCTTAGCTGGCGTGCTGATCTTGAATTACTGTTTAGGAGGTTAGGCTCTACCGACATTCATAATTTAGAAACTTTATAAGCTAAACTATTTGGTTATCATTGCGAGAAGCTTTTTCAGTAATAAAAGCAATCTCATCGCGATCAAAGAGCAGAGAAACTAGCGCACTAACCTAACGAAGTGTCGTCATTGCGAGAAGGCTCTTTCAGCCGATGAAGCAATCTTTCTTATAAAATGAGATTGCTTCGTACCTCGCAATCAAGACCGTTCATATTTGGCATTAATAAGAGAGTTTTCCCAGCTCCTCGTCATTTCGAAGAAGCTTTTTCAGCGACGGAGCAATCTTTCTTACAAATGAGATTGCTTCGTGCCTCGCAATGACGTTCACAAAGGAAAGCCCTGTAAATCTCACCATTTAATAATTATATAAACATTTCCAGTAATGATGTAAAGCCGGCAGCAACGTTAGTCTTAATTTTGTAACCACACAAATAAGACCAACACTAAACATGAACATCAAAATACCATTAATTACCTTGTTCCTTTTTGGATTTGCCATAAGCGCAAGCGCACAGCATGAAATGCACATGATGGGCGATTCTAGTAAAAACGATACTACCCAAATGGAACACAGCATGCACCATATGAAAGAGATGAAAACTGAAGTACCCATGAGCCATGCCTACTCCTTAAACTTACCCATGCAAAGAAATGGATCAGGAACTGCATGGTTGCCAGATGCTTCGCCCATGTATGGTTTAATGTTACACTCCAAAAAATGGATGTACATGTTACACGGAAATGTAGCCCTGCGCTATACTAAACAAGACATAGCAGACAAAGGAACCCGTGGAGGAGATCAATTTGATGCACCAAACTGGTTTATGTTTATGGGGCAGCGAAAAGTTGGTCAAAAAGGTTTATTTCATTTCAGTTCCATGCTTTCATTAGATCGCTTTACCGAAGGTGGTGCCGGATATCCCCTTTTGTTTCAAACCGGAGAAAGCTGGAAAGGAACACCTTTAGTCGATCGCCAGCATCCACATGATTTATTTTCAGAACTTTCTGTTGCTTATACCTATGCCTTCAACAAAAAATCTGATTTAACTTTTTACCTGGGATATCCCGGTGAACCAGCCTTAGGTTCAGTTGCTTTTATGCACCGTCCATCAGCCCTGGCTAATCCCGATGCGCCAATATCTCACCACTGGAATGACGGAACGCATATTACCTTTGGAGTGGCAACCATCGGCTACCGTTATGATAAAGTAAAAATAGAAGCTTCGTCTTTTACTGGCAGAGAACCCGATGAAAACCGCTTCGATTTTGATAAACCACGATTTGATTCTTACAGCGCAAGGTTATCTTATAATCCGACCAAAAACTGGGCGCTGCAGGTTTCGCATGGCTGGATTAAAAGCCCGGAAGCATTACATGATAATGAAGATGTAAACAGAACCATAGTTTCTGCCATTTATGCGCTACCACTTGGTAAGGAGAAAAATATCAATGCCACAGCACTTTGGGGTTTAAATAAAACTAAAGGACATGATGGCGAGAATGCCGTATTGCTGGAAGGTGCTTATCGGATTAAAAAACTTTCATTATATACCCGGTACGAATACGTGCAAAAATCTGCCGAAGAACTCAATCTGAATGAGGCTATTTACGGCCATGATGCTTCTGGCGTTAATGCCTTAAGCTTGGGCATCAATTATGACATTTTGAATTTTAATAAATTCAGAACGGCATTGGGTGCACAAGTTTCTTATTATCAAACGAATGCAGCGCTCGATCAATTGTATGGGAAAAATCCTGTAGGTGCACAAGTTTTCATCCGTATTTATCCGAATCTGATGAAGATGTAATACAAATTACACGTTGGTCGGGATTTTTAATCTCGATCACACTAACTGCGGATTTAAAATCCGCAATTCATAGAGGCGGGATTGGAGATCCCAACTAACGATAATGCCATGAATAAATATTACAATTTAATCTCGATCTCATTAACTGCGGATTTAAAATCCGCAATTCATAGAGCCGGGATTGGAGATCCCGACTAACGATATTACTGTAAATAAATATTACAAGTTATGCGTTGGTCGGGATTTTTAATCTCAATCCCAATAATTTAATCTTTCGCTTAACGCAAAGCTTTAAAAATGGCCACTAGATCTTCTTCTCCATATCTACTTTCCGCATCTTCAAAAGTTTTTAAGGCTGTTTTAGCTAAAGGCGTTGAAATGCCTTCATTTTTGGCTAACCTTAAATCTTTAACAATATGTTTTAAGGCAAAGGCAGCTTTATATTGATCATTTAAAATGGCATCACCTTTTATTTTGGTGTAAACATTACCAATAGCTGCCTGGCCAATCAGTTCCAATAAATCTGATGTTTCAATTCCCTTTTCATTCGCAAATAAAATGGTTTCTGCTAAACCTTGAGTGTATAAAGCCAGTAATGAGTTAATTGCCAGTTTGGCTTGGTTTCCGGCACCGGTTTCGCCAACCCATTTGCTTAATTTCCCCAATTGATCGAGGATTGGTTTTACCCCTTCAAAGGCTGATTGTTCTCCGCCAACCATAATCACTAACTGACCCGTTTCAGCTTGTTTTACACTTCCCGAAACCGGAGCATCCAGATAGTGTGCATTTCGCTCCTTACACCTGGAAGCCATCCTTTTAGCTATTTCTGGCGAAACCGTACTCATATTAATGATGGTTTTTCCGGCTAATTCAGTCTTTAAAAGCCCGTCTTCAGCCTCAAAAATAGCTTCAACGGCTTTGTCATCAGCCACCATTAAGATGATCACATCAGTTTCTAAGGCCAATACTTGCGGACTATTTGCTACCCTGGCACCCATTTCCGCTAATTTATATTCCTTTCCCTGGCTTCTGTTGTAAACGGTTACCGGATATTCTGCTTTTATCAACTGCTCAGCCATGGGGATGCCCATATTTCCGAGGCCAATCCATCCTATTTTTGTTTTGCTCATTTTATAGTATTTTGATAATTAACAAATTTGATAAAGAAATGGTTGAAATACCTTGTGTTTGCATTATTTTTTTTAATGCTGTTGTTCAGATTTATAAGCCCAAATAGGCAAGCAAAAATGAAATGTGCAAAACATGAAAATGATAATGGCAAAGGAAAACATAACTTTAAAATTCAATTGGAAAACAATGAGCTATTTACTTAAAGACTTGTATTCACCAGCATTTTACGATAGATTAACTACCGCATTGACTTCTACACTGCCAGATTTTGATCGGCAAAAGTTTCTGAAAGAAATATTTAGTGACGATTTCATTTCCAAAGAATTAAAGGAAAGGATGAAACATACATCCAAAGTACTTTACGGTTTTTTACCTGCTAATTATCCCGAAACAATAGAAATCATTAAAAAAACAATAAAAGAACTAAGGAAAGAAGGCATCGGTGAAGATGGATTGGCTTACATGTTTTTACCTGATTACCTGGAAACCTATGGGATTGATTATTTTGATGAATCTGTAGACGCCCTGGAATTTGTAACGCAGTTTGTGAGTTGCGAGTTTGCTGTTCGTCCTTTTATTTTAAAATATGGTGATCGAATGATTGCTAAAATGCAGGAATGGTCTTTACATGAAAGCCATAAAGTAAGGAGGCTGGCAAGCGAAGGGAGCCGCCCGCGTTTGCCTTGGGCAATGGGTATTCCTTTTTTAAAGAAGGATCCAGGTAGTATTTTACCGATTTTGGAAAACCTAAAGCAAGATTCATCGGAATATGTTAGAAGAAGCGTTGCAAACAGCCTGAATGATATCGCTAAAGATCATCCAAACCTTGTGTTAGATTTTGCTAAAAGTTGGTCGGGCTTAAGTATAGAAACAGATGCCATTATTAAACATGGATGCAGAACACTGCTTAAACAAGGCCATCCAGAGATTTTGAAACATTATGGATTGAATGATGAAGGTATTTTATTGAAAGACTTTAAAGTTTTAACCCCTAAAGTAAGCATTGGAGAAAGCCTGGCTTTTTCTTTTTCTGTTAAAAACGAAAATCCAATGGCGCAAAAAATCAGGCTGGAATATGCAATTTATTATAAGAAACAAAATGGACAGAATACCAAAAAAGTCTTCAAAATTTCAGAAAGAATTTATCCGGCTGGTGCCGAAGTAAGCATTGTGCGAAAGCAAAAGTTCGTTATCATCACTACCCGCAGATTTCATTTAGGCGATCATCAAATCGCTATGATTATTAATGGTGCAGAAAAGGAAAGTTCAAGCTTTGATTTATTGGCTTAACCCAGCATAGTAATCAACTGGTCTAACAATGGAATCTGCCTGTCTTTAATAGCAAGAATGGCTTTTTCATAAGTGAACCAATCGCCTCTGTCTACCTCTACAAAGCTTTGCATTTTACCCGATTTTGGTGGCCATTGCATTTCGAAGGTATTGCTATGCAGGGTGGTTGGATCAAGATCTCCTTCTACAGCCCAGCATAAAACCTTTTTACCACCTTTCTGAATAATTGGCTGTAGTTTAATAAAATCACCACTAATCTTTGTGCCTACTTCTTCTTCAAATTCGCGGATTGCCGCATGGAGTGGTTCCTCATTTTCATCAAGTTCACCCTTAGGTACAGACCATACACCTAAATCTTTTTTAGCAAAAATTGGTTCGCCAGGATGGATCAGAAAAAATTCCAGTGCTGCTCCTGTTTTTTAAAAAGTAATAATCCTGCGCTTTGTCTCATATCATAAGTGAATTGCTCATCATTTAATACAATGATAGGTTAATTAAGTTTGATGGATGGTTTCCAAAAACTTGTTTGACTACATCATAAACTAAAAACTTACCACTAGCGCTAGTTTCTTTCATCTTCGATTAAAGAATTTAAAGCTGGTTGGTGAGACACCAACCAGTAGGCTTAAAGGTCCTGAATCAAGTTCAGGAGAACTATCCCTTAAGTAGTATCGACATTGCAAGGCACGACGCAATCTACGATGAAGATTGCTTCAGCAAATGAAGAATTTGCTTCGCATCCGATAGCTATCGGATGACGGTTTTTGAGGGAATTTTTAAGTGGAATCCTCAACCCCCATCATGCTGAATTTAGCGCCATGCTGATCCGATAGTTATCAGATTTATTTAGAACAGCAACTATTTTAATCAGATCCTGAATCAAGTTCAGGTGCACGAGTCTTCGAGGGGAATCAAGTGAGGAAGACCAGCGAGGGGGGTGTTCGATAAGCAAAAAGCCGCTTCCAAATTAATTTGAAGCGGCTTTCACCTAAACCTATGTTATGCGATACACTATTTTTTAGCAGCCGCTTTTTTAGCTTTGTGGTGGTGTTTTGTGTGTACTTTTTTAACGGTAGTTTTTTCTGTTTTTGCTTTAACTGGTTCTTTTGTTTGTGCACTTACTGCGTTTACAGAAAAAGTAGCTACCAGGGCGATCATTAAAATTTTAATTGCTTTCATGTTGATATTTATTTATGGGTGAATAACCTTGTTTATTGTTTAATAAATTTCTAAATATCAAATGAAGAATTCATGAACTTTATTTTACTCGTCATTTTAAAGTGATTGAATACGATATGAAGCTGCTTAAGCTACTTCATATCGTATATCTATTTGCTGATGATGCTAAACTTAACTATTGATTTTAAAACTTTGTGATTTTAAACTCTGTCCGTCTGTTAAGCTGATGATCAGCTTCTGAACATTTTACACCGTTTGAACATTTGTTTAACAACATAGATTCACCATAGCCCTTGGCCGTAATTCTGTTTTTATTAATACCACGATCAATAATATATTGTACAGCAGAATTTGCCCTGCTTTGAGATAACCATTGATTATACTGGTCATTCCCACGACTATCTGTATGTGAGCCTAATTCTATCCAGATGGTTGGATTATCCAGCATGATTTTCACCAGCTTATCTAACTCAATTGCGGCATCCGGACGAATGTTCGATTTATCGAAATCGTAATAAATATTATCAATCCTGATGGGCTTATTAATGATGATCTGCTCCAGGTATAAATCCCTTTTTATTTCTGTACTTGCGGTTAAATCACGGGTAGTTAAACTAGAATCATCAGATCTGTAACCTGTTTTATCAGCTCTTACTTCATAATCTGAAGCCTGATCGAGATTAAATTTATAGTTTCCGGTTGAATCGGTTTCCACTTTTAATTCTTGCCCATTTATTTTTTTCAACGTAACGATGGCTTTGGCTAAAGGTTGTTTTGAATGGGTATCCATTACTTTTCCAACCAACCACAAAGCGATCACTTTTTTAGGTAAGAAGCTGTAAATATCATCACTTCCAATTCCATCCGTACGATTTGAACTCAGGTAGCCTGTTTGATCATTGCCCTGGATATAAGCAAAATCATCTTGTGATGAATTGATGGGATAATGCAAATTAACAGGTTCCGTATTTTTTCCGTTTGAAAATTTTGCGACAAAAATATCCAAGCCTCCCATTCCAATTCTACCATCAGAACTGAAGAAAAAATTTCCAGCCTGATCCAGAACGGGTGTACGTTCGTTTCCTTCCGTATTTAGCCCTTTTAAATTTTCGGGTGTATCCCAATCTCCTTTCTGGGTTTTCCGACTTACATAAATATCTGTTCCTCCCATTCCGTTCGGCATACTGGAAACAAAATATAAGCTATTTCCATCGGCACTTATAAATGGATCGCCATTTGAATAGGCTTCTGCCTTATTGTATTTAAACGCTACCGGATCTCCCCACTTACCCGTTGAATCCTTTTTGCATGAATAAATTTCTAAGTTCAAAGTGGCTATACCATCTTTTCCATACACAGGTTTCTTCGGGATTTTAGTTAAGGTAAAATACATTTCATTGCCATCTGCAGTAAAACTTGTAGGCCCAATGTGGTATTCTGTTCCTGCATTAACAGGTAAATTGCTTACACTATCTTTGTCTTTATCCTCAATGAAAAGCCTTAAATAGCGGTTACCTGTCCAGCCGTAAACGTTACGATCGGGTTTCTTTGAACCATCAAACTTTAAAAACGGACGATGTGCACTTTCCTTATCTTCGCCCGGCTGACCTCTATCGGAAGCGAATACCACGCTATTTTGATACAAATGGGCACCCCAATCAGATTGTGGCGAATTCAGATTCTTTTTGTTTTCAATGGAAATGGCTACCGGTTTTTTGATCCATAGGAGTGCAGAATCACAACTCAGTTCCCAAAGTTTTTGCTGCTTGCTGGTTATCTGTTTATTTGCTGCGGCATATTTTTGATATTGTTCTTTTGCTTCGGTATACTTCATGTTTTGCTGAAGCGCTTTCGCATATTGAAGCACATTATCCACACTGGTTTCAGGCATACCAGCAGCGATGGCATACCAGCTTTCTGCTTGTTTATAATCGTTTACCAGACGGTAACATTTACCCAGCTGCTCTGCTGCATATAAGGTATTTTTTTTGTAATAAGCTTGTTCGTATAGATCAATGGCATTGATATAATTAAAAAGCTTGTATTGTTTATCGGCTGCATTTAATACATATTGTGCCGATGCAGGTTTGGTGATGAATACAAATGCTGTTAAAAAAAGGATAGAGAGTAGTAGTTTTTTCATGCTCGTATGATTTCATTGCCCTTAAGGCAGTCGTGTTTAAAAGAATCTGGGCGTTAACATCCGCATGTTTTTCTTATTAAAGAAATAGCCGATTGAAATTTCATGTGTACCACCACTATAGCCTTGTAAGGGCCCTATTGAATAATCGTAAGCATAACCAATTCTTAAGTTTTCGTTAGGAAAAATTTGAAGCGCTGCTACAACAGAATTCAGCTGGCTCAGATCCTTTTGCAGATAATCTTTACTATAAAGTTTTACACCGGTACGGTAAGAACCGCCTATCCATAACTTTTCTGCCAAAATCACGAAGGCATTCAGGTCTAAACTGGTAGGCCCTCCGCGGTCATCTTTTAACAGGAAGGATGGCTTTAATAAAATTTCTCTGGAAAGCGGAATCAATGTACCGGCCGTTAAGTAATAATGTGGCTTTGGCTGCGGAATAAAGGCATACTTATCAACATCAATATATTGTGAAACTAAGTTATCTGCTGAAAAGCCTGCATACATCCGGTTATTTGCAAAATAAACACCTGCCCTGGCATCAGGCAATATGCTGCTTTGCATACCTGTAGGCTGTTCCATTTCAACATCATTTGGATTTAACATGGCCCCATCAATACCCAATTGCACCACACCAATGCCTAACCCAAAGGCTAGCCTGGATGATCCATCTTTATTCATTGGAATGCGATAGGCATAATTCGCATAGATGGATTGATTGCGTTGCGCACCTAGCCTATCGCTTGATATCTGCAAGGCTAGCCCTACATTTCCATCATTGGCAATGGCATCAATAGCTACCGACATGGTTTTAGGCGCACCTTGAATTCCGGTCCATTGGTTACGGTAAAACTCATGGATGTTTAATTGCTCCTTATAACCCGCATAGGCTGGATTAATATAGATACCATTAAACATATACTGGCTAAACTGGGCATCTTGCTGCCCCTGTGCCAGTTTGGAAAATAACAACAGTATTAACAATACCTTTAATATTTTTTTCATCTGTATGATTTTGTTTTCTTTTATGAAGCTGCCGTGATTACCCCTTTTATCGTTTTTTATGAAAACATGCAAGGGTTCATCATTCCTGATTTATATCATTGCACCATCACTTGGTAAAGCCAGTGCCTTTTGGCAGCAGCAACTACTTCTTATTTTTTAAATGCCCTAATCAAGGTTACGTAGCCTTTAAATACCTGCCACCCTGCATCGGCATTGTCTTTTACCCTAAGCACATAATAATAAGTACCCTCATTTAAGCCCTCACCAGTCCAGTCATTTTTATAATTGGTTGCCTTGTAAACTTCATTACCCCAACGGTTTACGATAATGAGGTCATTTTCAGCAAAAAACTCCAGGCCACGGATCTGGAAAGTATCATTTGATCCATCTCCATTTGGCGTATATAAATTGGGAATCATCAGGGTTGATCCGGATACGGCGAGTTTGGTAAAGTAGCCACCATTTGCAGCCAGATCTGTAGACATTAAAATGTTATTTCTGGTATGCACACCTACGGAAGGATTGGTTCCTTTTACCGTTTCCCACTTGGCATCGCTCACATAACGGGCGATTCCGGCGTTGGCATCCTTAAACAGGTTACCATTAGTAATACTATTGTGCTGTAAAACCAGATTGGCCTGCAGGGACTTTGACCCGAAAATATGCCAGGTTCTATCCATCCCCAGGGCTGCATTTAAAATGGGTTTTCCGGCAGCAGCAATATCCTGCACACTGGCATATATTTTTTCTGCAGAAACTGGTGTAACGGTAGCTGGTGTATAATCATTTTCAGCTATACCTATCGGGAATACGAATGCATCAGCGCCCGCGTAATCTTTAATCATGTAACCCAAAGGCTTGTTTTCAGTCACCACCATTCTATCTCTGGAATAGTTAATGATTTTACCAGAAGTGTTAAAAGCAAGGTTGTTTCCGTTGAGTATAATATCTGCACGATCAGTTGCAAGATCCATGGTACCGCCAATATTTAGTGAGGCGGCCAGCGATCCGGCCGGGTTTTCGGCTTCATAACCTGGATTTTTTAAATCATTTAACACGATGTTTTCGGCATTACGGTGTTCTATCAAAAGATTAATAAAGGCACCGTTGTTTCCATCTATGTTGGTAGCGCCCGATGTCATGTTTTTATAAAAGGGATTGTTGCCCGGGTTATAAATCACGATCTTTCCCGTTCCGGTGAAGGTAGCACCGGGTGCAATCCAGATATTTTTACTGAAAATCTCCAGTGTTCCATCGATTACCCAATTGGCCTTTGGCCCGAAGTAACTTCCTTCTGAAAACCGGGTTTCGGTTGTGCCTGCAGAAATGGTTACGGTAGAATTATTGACTGTCATACTCCCAACTCCGGTTTGGGCATATAATTGACCACCAGTGAAATAAAGCAAGCAGCACATCAATAATCTATAGCTTTGATTTTTCATCTGTATCATTGTTTTTAGGGTAATGAAGCCGTCATGACTAATCATTCAATTTGTGATCTGAAAATCATGATGGTTCATATAAATGCCTTTGAATATTTAATTGGCGAGAAAAATGAATGTATTCACCACCAGGTATGGAGACCTGTTATCTAATGCCGTACCCGAACCACCTGATGGTACAGATGCAGAGCCCGATACGGTATGGGTATGCGCTCCTGCAGAACCTGTGTTTGCATCAGCCCCTATACCTCCCCATGAAGTTGGGTTACCATTACCTTGATAATGACCAGTACCATTATTATTCCTTGAGGTCCCACCTAGTAAAAATTGACCCTCTATAGCTGGATGCGCATGGGCACCTGCAGATGCTGCGGTACCACTAATGGTGCCTGAAAAAGTAATATTAGGTAAGTTGGCCAATACAAGGGTAAGAGAATTAAGTCCGCCCTTATCCCCCAAACTTTCTGAAGAACTTTTCGTTTTTAAAAAACGATCTCTTGCATCTGGCAAATTGTTACTAAAACCCAATGCATTGGCTGCAGCCTGAGCTGCAGCCGGGAGTGTGGAAATTGCCCTTCCATCTAAAAGGAACCAGCCTGCGTGATCTGCCGTTTTGAAGGAGTTTTTTAAATCTCCTGAAGCTGATGTGTTTTGTGAATCAGTTAACTTTACCCACTTGCTATTGGCAGGGGTATTGAGGTCTTTATTGTAATAATAATAACCTGGTGTTACATCATTAGTACCGGAAGTGGTTGTTGCCGTATTGTAAACCATTAACGCATGTGCAGGCGTATTAACGGTACTTACATCTGTTAGACCAGTTAACGCTACCCGTGGCATTAAGAAACCTTTGTTTGATGCCTCCAGTTCCAGTAAGGCACTTGCATCTTTACTGGTAGGGTTGGTTCCTATTTTCTGTGCCGTAGTTTGTGCCGAAGCCGCTATTCCAGTCATCGAAAATAAACTGATGAGGATGCTGGCTTGTATATATATTTTTTTCATTATGCTATTTTTTATTTGTGATTACGGGGTGAATTAATCGATTTTGTACCAGTCTGTACCATCACTTTGAATACGAATGGTACTGTTTACGTTCAGTGTAGTAAAGCTTGATGTTTCAGAAATTTTAATGGTTTCGCTAAACGTTAGCAAATTGCTGGTTTCATCTGTTTTACGAATTACTATTGTACGCCCTTTACTTGCATTTGCTGCCGGAAGTGTTAAAGTAAAACCTCCATTTGTAGCATTGGCTAAAATGGTGTTATCGTTAGCCTGCGTGGTGTAATCGGCCGTTATTTTAATAATATTACTCACTGATCCTGATACTGTTTTTAAAACTCCGTTTGCATCTGCTACTACTATTTTATCTGTTGAACTGTTTCCGGCATATGCTGATGAATTGATATTTCTAATTCTTACACCACCGTTACCTGTACTGGCATCGCCACCTAAATCAAGCAATTCCGTTGGTTTCGCATCACCTTCTGTTCCTGCTACACCAATAGCTGTATGTGCATTTTTAAGAATGGTTAACGCATTGCCTGGTGCACTTGTGGTTCCATTTCCAACCTGGAACAGGCCATCTGTAGCCACATCTGAAGAAGTGGTACCTGCTTTGATCGCATTTGCGGAACCAATAACAAATCCGTTTAAAGTATTGGCCGTGTTATCTGAACCAAATGCTGCTGAGCGGTTTCCTGCTGCAGTATTTCTTTCACCAAAAGCTACTGAGTTTGTACCAACCGTACCCGTATGCGCATCGCCTCCTCTTACCGCACCAAGTACATCAAATGCAACACCTGATTGTGCACTGTTTTTACCTACGGCAACAGTTCCCATCTGGTAGATGTTATCTGTATTGGCTTTTGCCTTATTGGAAGTACCCTGAACATTCCATGGTTCGATTGCTAGCGTAGAAATATCTACTGCATTGGATGCTATACCATTAACTGTTGAAGTTAATTTATTAGCTGAATCTAATTTTAAAGCATTTGAATTGATGATTTTGGCTGTAGGTGCAATTCCATTTACATCACTGGTTAAGGTGTTATCAGTTGAATTTAAAGTATGCGTGATGGTTTGAGGGGTTGATGCACCAGTGGCACCCGTATCTCCTTTATCGCCCTTATCTCCTTTATCACCTGTTGCCCCTGTAGCTCCTGTAGCTCCTGTATCACCTTTTGATCCTTGTGCACCAGCAGCTCCTGTATCGCCTTTTAAGCCTTGTGCTCCAGTATCACCTGTTGCTCCTTTATCACCCGTTGCTCCGGTTGC
>NZ_JCKI01000005.1 GCF_000708265.2 Pedobacter sp. R20-19 | reverse complement strand
GGGCTGCAAAGGTAATGATCTTTTTCGCTTCAGCAAATTTTATTTGAAATAAATTTTGCCGCCTTTCTAACCTCAACACATCATTAACACGCTTTTCAGCACCAGCCCTTTCCTCCGAAGCGGGTTGCAAAGGTAGCAAAAATTAATACCCCTGCAAACGCATCGGCCCTATTTTATTCTTTAAAATCATAAGCTCCTGTAAATCATCACAAAAAAATTTAAATAAATAAACCATTTTCAAAGGATGGGTGTTTGCAGAGATTTTTAATAAGGTAAAGGGGTAGATTTGCCTAAATGATTTTAAACCATATAGGCATAGAGAACATATAGACAATAGGAATTTATTTGTGAAAAGAGGTTTAGAGAGCATGATGAAGAATAAAATCTTAATAGCAAATAAATCGAGAGGGTTGAGCTTAGGAAGCTATAAGTATTTGAACTATTATAACATGATATTTATATCATGTACAATATATAAGAGGATTAGCTTCATAACCAATAACATATACTTTATCTAAAGTTCTAAAACTAATTCCTCTGATCATATTTGTCTTAATATTGCCCTGTACTTAACATGACAAGGGTACAGGCTTCTAAGGGTTCGATTCCATGCTGATCAAGCAACTTTTCCAATTCATAATTTTCTGTACCTGGATTGAAAATAACTCTCTTTGGTTTAGTCTCAAGTATATAATCATGATATTGTGGCTGCAAAGCAGGACCAATATATAGTGTAATTGTATCAATATCCTGATAAATTTCATTTGGCTGCTCAATTGCTACACCTGCAACTTCACCCTTTTTTATACCAACATTCACAATTTCGTGATTAAAACGTGTTAACATATGTGCTGCTTTATAAGCATATCTTGTTGGATCTGGAGATGCACCTATTATTAGTGTCTTTTTCATTATAATTAAATTGAATTGGATAATATTTGATTAAAACTTAGAGAGCAATGCGATTTGTCCGGAGTGATAAGCATGATGCTGCACAAGACCATTTAAAAGTTCCATAAAAGTAACACCTGTACCCACTGCACTTAGCTCTTCTTTAGATGAATCATTCCAATCTTCATCCATTATATTTCCACTGTGCCGAATAAGTTCTTCGTTCGCCGTCTTGAAATCAAAAATAATCCTTTCCCAGGCTTGAGGAGTTTTTTCTGAAGGAGAAGGCCAATCGCCCATAGCAGGCTCAGCTTCAGGATTACCCATTAAACGAGAAGTAACTTCCTCCGTCCAGGCCGTTAGATGTAATGCAATTTCTGCTATGGAATGAGCATTTGGAATAAAATGTTGGAAAGCTTTTTCGGGATCAACATTATTTAACGTTTGCATTACATGGTTTCCGTGCCAAGAATCGCCATTAAAGGCTTTTTGAACTTCTTTTATGATAGTAAACATAATAGCAGAACAATCTGATTATTATAAAGTTTGTTATCTGGAAGCTAAGATTGCATTTGCACAATTAATTCCATCTATAGCAGCGCTTACAATACCGCCAGCATAACCCGCGCCCTCAGCACAAGGATATAAGCCTTTTACCTGAGGATGCTGATAATTTTCCTTATCTCGCGGAATGCGAACAGGTGATGATGTTCTGCTTTCTACACCAACCAAAATTGCTTCATTTGTATAGTAGCCTTTAATTTTCTTTCCAAACAATGGAAGTGCTCCTCTTAAACTATTAGATACAAATTCAGGAAGAATATTATCCAGCATAACGCTTTTCGTTCCCGGTAGGTAAGAATTTTTAGGCAAATCGATTGAAAGTTTATTATTCACAAAATCTACCATCCGCTGTGCGGGTGCAACTAAATTTCCTCCACCAGCCTCAAAAGCAATTTTTTCAATTTCAGACTGAAAATTTAGCATTCTTAAAGGGTCATAGCCCAAAACATCATCTAACGTAACCTGAACCACAGTGCCGGAATTGGCAAATGGGTTATTTCGCTTAGAGGGTGACCAACCATTAACAACTATTTCATTTTCGCCTGTTGCGCAGGGCGCAATAATTCCACCCGGACACATACAAAACGAAAATACACCACGTGCGCCAACTTGTTCTACCAGGCTATAGTAAGCAGGAGGAAGAAATTCGGATCGTGTATCGCAGTGATATTGAGCGGCATCAATAATTTCTTGAGGATGTTCGATCCTAACCCCAAGTGCAAATGGCTTTGCCTCGATGCGTATATTTTTTCTGTTCAATAATTCATACACATCTCTGGCAGAATGACCGGTGGCCAGAATAAGATCATCTGCGAATAATTTTTCTTCAAAGTTTATTTCTATACCCTTAACTTTTCCAAATTCAATTAGTATGTCAGTCATTTGGCTATCAAAGATTACTTCTCCTCCTGCATTTAGGATGGTTTCTCTGATGGCTGTAATAATATGCGGTAATTTATTCGTGCCAATATGCGGGCGGGCATCAATTAAAATATCCTTTTCTGCACCATGATCTACAAATGCCTGAAGTACTTTATTAATATCACCACGTTTGTTGGATCTTGTATAAAGTTTACCATCTGAATAGGTTCCTGCTCCACCTTCTCCATAACAATAGTTAGATTCGGTATTAACTACCCCTTGTTTATTAATGACAGCTAAATCTCGGCGGCGTTGTTTAACATCTTTACCACGTTCAATAATAACAGGTTTCATTCCATTTTCTATGCATTGCAAAGCAGCAAATAAGCCTGCGGGACCGGCCCCAACAATAATGATTGGTTTTGCATCCTTAACATTTGAATAATGAATAGTCTGGATTTCAGGCTGAGGTTCCTCGTCAACGAAAACTTTAACCAATATTCGAAAAATAACCTTTCGTGATCTGGCATCTATCGAGCGCTTTAAAATATCATATGCCTTAATACGATCTTCAGACACTTTTAAAGTTTCGGCAAGCTTGGTTTTGATTATTTCGGATTGCGCTACCTGATGCGGAAGCAATGTAATTTCGATCTCTTTTTGCATGTAAACTGTCAGGTTTTTATCCTGAATTAAGACAAAGATAAATAGAAAATCCAATATTTGAGCAAAGGTTTCAACTGGCAATCTTTGCCGATTATTGTAAATAACGCATACTTTGCATACAACTTGTCATGTTTTTCACCTAAATTGTAACAAAGGAACGGATTTTGTAATCTCATTCGTAAATTGAAATATAATCAGTTGACAACAAAAGATAAAACCATAAAAATGAAAAAATTAGTATTTGGGATTTTAGCTGCTGTAATTGCGGTTACTACTTTAAGTTCATGCGGATATAACAGCATGGTTAAGCTTGACGAGAATGTAAAATCAAAATGGGGAACCGTACAAACTCAATATCAGAGAAGAGCGGATTTAATTCCGAATCTGGTTAGCACAGTTAAAGGTGCGGCTAAATTTGAACAAGGAACTTTAACTGCCGTAACTGAAGCCCGTGCAAAAGCAACACAAATGACGGTGAATGCAGATGATTTAACGCCAGAAAACATTCAGAAATACCAGGCAGCGCAAGGACAATTAAGTCAGGCATTGGGTAAATTATTATCAATTACTGAAGCTTATCCTGAATTAAGAGCAACACAGCAATTTAGTGATTTATCAGCACAGCTAGAAAGCACTGAAAACAGAATTACAGTTGCCAGAAAAGATTTCAATGATGCGGTACAGGAGTATAACGGAAAAATCAGATCATTCCCAACAAATTTAACTTCAGGTATGTTTGGCTTTAAACCTAAAGGGTACTTTGAAGCAGATGCTACTGCAAAAGATGCACCTAAAGTAGAATTTTAAAATCAAAACCAAAATATTTAAGGGTAGTGTGTGTTTAATTGCTAAATACACACTACCCTTTTTACTTCAATTAAAATAGAATCATGTCGTTATTTTCAGATATTGAACAAGATAAAATTGCTCAGGCCATTTCTGATGCAGAGAAAGCAACCTCGGGTGAATTAAGAATTGCCATTGATAAACATTGTGAAGGTGATCCATACGAAAAAGCCATAGAATATTTTACAAAACTAGATATGGATAAAACGTCCTTAAGAAACGGCGTACTGATCTATCTCGCTCATTCAGATCATAAATTTGCCATTATTGGTGATTCTGGGATTAATAAAGTTGTGCCTGCTGATTTTTGGGAGACTACTAAAATCGCCATGACCGCTCACTTTGCCAAAGGTAACCTGGCGGATGGCATTATTGCAGGAGTGGCATTGGCTGGAGAAAAATTAGCTTTATTCTTCCCTCCGCAAAAAGGAGACATCAATGAATTGCCAAATGATATTGTATTTATGGATAAACCTGAAAATAAATAAACAATGAAAAAATTATTCCTTTTATCGTTATTCTGCTGTTTATTTGCTTTTAGTTTTGCACAAGATTTTCCTGAAAAGCCCAATACATTGGTTAATGATTATGCTAATGTCCTTTCGGCTGATCAAAAGCAGATGCTGGAAAGCAAGCTTGTTACCTTTAATGATTCTTCTTCTACACAAATTGCAATTGCAATATTAAAATCGGTCGGTGATTATGATATTAATGAATATGCTGTAGAACTGGGCCGAAAATGGGGTGTTGGCCAAAGTGGGAAAAACAATGGTATCATGATCGTTGTGGCCGTTGGCGACAGAAAAATTTCTATTCAAACTGGTTATGGAGTAGAAGGTGCATTACCTGATATTTATGCCAAACGTATTATAGATAATGATATTAAGCCAAATTTCAAAGCCGGAAATTATTATGCCGGACTAGATGCGGGTACAACCTCAATAATTAAATATACCAAGGGAGAATATAAAAATGATGGCCCTAAAGCTTCATCTTCAAAAAAAGGTGGCATCGGAAGTATCGCTATTGTGATCTTTATTGTTGTCATAATCATCATTATCATACGTAAAGGCGGTGGTGGTGGCGGAAGTGTAATTGGTGGACGTGGTGCATCAAATGCATTATTCTGGGGTATGCTTTTTGGAAGTGGCGGCGGTAGAGGTGGAAACAGTGGCTGGGGCAGCGGCGGTTTTGGCGGAGGATCTTCTGGTGGTGGATTTGGTGGCTTTGGAGGAGGCAGTTTCGGTGGTGGTGGATCTAGCGGAAGCTGGTAGGCTTTAGGTTGGGATGTTAAACGCTTTTTATCTTACAAGTGCATTTAACTTTAAATAAAACATGACCATATAATGTATAGAAAAGATTTAATCACAACAGAAATCCAGAAGCTTGCTGAGGTTTTAGCTCGCATAATGGGCTTAAAACTGGAAGGCAAATTAAAGGATGCCCAAGAGATATTTAACAATACGATGGAGAATGGTTTTACCCTGCCAGTTGATATATTGGAAAGCGATGACCTCACTACTTTCAAAACCTGGCTGCAGAAATGCAATTTTCCACCCGAGAAATTAGATTCTTTGAGTGAGTTTCTTTATTACGAACTTGGAATTAGTACCGAAAGAAACCAGAGTATTGCGCCAAAACTGAATCTGGTTTATCAGTATTTAGCAGATGAGCACAAGATTGTACATTTGGTTAATTTACATCGCCAAAAAACGATACAGCAATACATCTGATTTAGAATTTTGAATAACATTTATGACCAGAATTGAAAAGTGGCAAAAACTTGCCTCTAAATATTTAGTGAGAGAGAAGTGGGCAACATTACGGGTAGATGAGGTGCGACTACCAAACGGAACGATTAAGGATGATTATTTTGTTCTGGAATATCCCGACTGGGCCACTGCTATTGCTTTGACTGAAGAAGGGAAAATGATTATGGTGCGGCAATATCGCCATGGCGCAGACATTGTATCACTTGAAGTTCCGGGTGGCGTAATAGATGGCGATGAAGGGCCGGAAGCTGGTGTTAAAAGGGAGTTAATGGAAGAAACAGGTTATACTTTCAAAACCTGTAAACTCGTGGCAGAACTTTATCCAAATCCCGCTACGGCAAATAACAAAACCTTTACTTATTTACTTACTGGCGGAACTAAAACCCATGAGCAACATTTGGATGAGCATGAAATTTTGAATGTGGAAGAGTACACCATTGATGAGGTAAAACAATTGCTCAAGGAAAATAAAATTGCCCAATGTATTCATGTGGCTGCATTACATTATGGTTTAGCTGAAATTGAAAAGATGCAATATCATTAGCTTTCTAATGATTTACTAACTCAGACATTTTAGAAAAGCCTAGTCAACTGCTTGAAATATTTAAACAAAAAAGTCCTGATTTGAAAATTCAAATCAGGACTTTTTTATTTTCAGGAATCATAATAGATAACAAAGATTTAAATCTTAAATCCTAGGTCTTCTATTTTGAACCTTTTTTAGCTCATTTTTAATTTCTTTTGAATATCGTGTACGTAGGCTTTAAATTTCTTGTCTGTATCAATCAGATCTTCTACAGTTTGACAAGCATAGATTACTGTACTGTGATCACGACCACCAAAAAAGGCACCAATAGTTTTTAATGAAGATTTAGTATGGCTTTTAGAAAGATACATGGAAATTTGGCGTGCCTGTACAATTTCACGTTTACGGGTTTGAGATTTAACCATATCAACCGGAACTTCAAAATACTCACATACCAACTTCTGAATATATTCCATCGAAATTTCTTTCGTCGTATTTTTAATAAAATTCTTTAACATCTGCTTAGCTAACGCTAAATCGATCTCTTTCTTATTTAAAGTTGCCTGTGCCAGTAAAGAAACCATTGCGCCTTCTAATTCACGAACATTGTTATCAATATTATGCGCTACGTATTCTACTACTTCACCAGGTAGTTCAATACCATCAGCATACATTTTCTTCCTTAAGATTGCGATACGCGTCTCCAGATCAGGAATTTGTAAATCTGCAGATAAGCCCCATTTAAAACGACTTAATAAACGTTCTTCTAAACCAGCTAAATCTTTAGGTGCTTTATCAGAAGTTAAGATAACCTGCTTGCCTGATTGATGCAAATGGTTAAAGATGTGGAAGAAAATATCCTGTGTTTTTTCTTTACCCGCAAAGTTATGTACATCATCCATAATGATCACATCCATCGCCTGGTAAAAGTTAACGAAGTCATTAATAGTATTATTCTTTAACGAGTCTACAAACTGCTGGCAGAATTTTTCACAGCTTACATAAATTACCAGTTTATCTGGCATGCTGCGTTTAATTTCATTACCAATTGCCTGCGCAAGGTGAGTTTTACCTAAACCTACGCCGCCATAAATCATTAAGGGGTTAAATGATGTACCACCTGGTTTAGCAGCTACAGCGTAACCTGCTGAGCGGGCTAAACGGTTACAATCACCTTCAATATAATTTTCAAAAGTGTAGTTAGCGTTTAATTGAGGGTCAACGTTTAGTTTCTTTAATCCAGGAATAATAAATGGATTTTTAATATCCTTATTAATTGAAACAGGGATTGGCATAGACTGTACCTTGGCCTCTGCTCCGTTTCCATTTGAGGGCATGTTTGTCGTATATGGATTACCGCTATTTGATGATTTATCAACCACGATATTATATTCTAACCTGCCATCATCTCCAAGTTGTTTTTTTACAGTCTTACGTAGCAAGCCTACATAGTGTTCTTCAAGCCATTCGTAAAAGAACAAACTTGGCACTTGTATGGTTAAAACCTTACCTTCTAACTTAAGGGCTGTTATAGGCTCGAACCAAGTTTTGAAACTTTGGGTCGGGATGTTATCCTTAATAATTTGAAGACAGTTCTTCCACACTTCAGTACAAGTTTTTTCCATTGCGATTTCTATAATTTATTGATTTCCAGTGCCATTTCGACTATACTGGATGGTCCGTTTCGGGACTACGAATATTGAGAAAATTATCAACATTTTAAACAAAAATTTCAAATAAATCGTAACCTACTGAAAGGTAATACCCTAGCCTAGTTAACCTCAATTTTTTATGTTGATAACTATTTACTAACATACATTATCCACATTTTTATCTTAATGCATATGATATTTTCATTTCATCAAGCTGATTCGCATTGCGCAAAATCCAAGCCATTCTATTTTCAATTATCATATAATTTGTAGATTTTATTGGTCAAAAAACTCAATTCACTGATTATTAAGACGCTAAATTTACGATCAATAGTAGCGTGCGTTTATTCATGCTTATTGAACTTTAATCTCAATAAAGTTTTGTGTCAGGATAATCTGTTTGCTTCAAAATATTTTATCTTACGACTACCTATATTCACCGAAAGTTTTGCGCATCACGTCTGCAATCTCTCCTAAGGTGGCGTATTTTTCTACTGCATCAATAATTAGCGGCATAAGATTAGCACTTCCATTTGCACCTTCCTCTAATAATTTCAATGCCTTTTCTACAGCAATATAATCACGAGTGCTTTTTAGATGAATTAATTTATCCGATTGAAGTTTTCTGATGGATTCATCAATATGGAATACTTCTGTTATGCCTTCTTCAGGCTGTGTAAACATATTAACTCCAACCGAGATTCGCTCACCAGTTTCGATTTCTTTCTGATATTCATAAGCGGCATGAGCAATTTCATTTTGCATATAATCACTTTCAATGGCATGAACTGATCCACCCATGGCATCAATTTTATCAATATATCTCCAGGCTGCTGCTTCTACTTCATCAGTTAAATTTTCTATAAAAAAAGAACCAGCCAATGGGTCTACCGTATCGGTAACACCACTTTCAAAACCTATAATTTGTTGGGTACGTAAGGCTATTTTCGCTGCAGCCTCTGTTGGCAAAGAAAGGGCCTCATCATAACCATTAGTATGTAAGGATTGTGTTCCGCCTAAAACAGCTGCCATAGCCTGATTTGTTACCCTGATCACATTATTGAGCGGTTGCTGTGCAGTTAATGTGGAACCTCCTGTTTGAGTATGAAAACGCAACATTTGTGCCTTTTCATCAGTAGCACCTAGATCTTTAGTAATCTTCGACCACATCCTCCTGGCAGCCCGGAATTTTGCTATTTCCTCAAAAAAGTTGTTGTGGCAATTAAAGAAAAATGAAAGCCGTTTTGAAAAAACATTGATATCCAAACCTTTATCAATAGCAGCCTTAAGATAGGTTTTTCCATTCGCGAGTGTAAAAGCAAGCTCTTGTACGGCATTGGAACCTGCTTCTCGAATATGATAACCAGAAATGGAAATGGTATTCCATTTTGGGACTTCCTGACTGCAGAATTCAAAAATATCAGTGATCAATCGCATAGAGGGCTTGGGCGGATAAATGTATGTTCCTCTTGCAGCATATTCTTTCAAAATATCGTTCTGAATAGTTCCTGAAATTTGCTTCAAATCTGCGCCTTGTTTTTTTGCCAAAGCAATATACATCGCCAGTAAAATAGATGCAGTAGCATTTATCGTCATGGATGTGGTAATATCTTTCAGTTGAATGCCAGCAAAAAGAATCTCCATATCTTTTAATGAATCAATAGCCACACCAACCTTGCCTACTTCGCCATCAGCCATTTCATGATCAGAATCATAACCAATCTGCGTAGGCAAATCAAACGCTACCGATAAACCTGTTGTTCCTTGCGCCAGTAAATAATGGTATCTTTTATTAGATTCTTCGGCGGTAGAAAAACCTGCGTACTGCCTCATCGTCCATAAGCGCCCGCGATACATATCCTTCTGAATACCTCTGGTAAACGGAAATTCGCCAGGTTTTTCTTCCATGGGCTTAGCAGAAAGATAAAGTTCTTTAATTTCGATTCCGGAGGTGGTGGTATGTTTCATAGCGGGAAGTTGAAAAGGTGGTTAGGTGGTTAGGTGGTTAGGTGGTTAGGTGGTTAGGTGGTTAGGTGGTTAGGTGAACAACAGTTCAGACCTATTGATGTGTTTGATTTGATTATTTAATTTGCACTAAATATCCTTAAAATATCTTCTTGATTAACCAGCTCAAAATAAATATTAAACATCTATCTGATATTGTTTATTAACAGGCTGATTGTTCAGTTATAAACACCATCCTTAACACCTTATGAAATAATTGCTGAATATTCGATTACCATGCAACTTCTCAACTAACTACATCTTCTCGGCTAGAACATTTTTTGAATATCTTTTTTAATTAATTCAATCGTTAAATCATAAGGATTTTCATCAATACTTGCCATATGCGTTAAAATTGCTTTGCTTAATTCTATCCCATTTGCATCTACAGGCAAACCACTAACGGCATTATTAATCATTCCAATGGTATCATCTTTTAATTTCCGAACAACATTCCAGGTAACACTATCTACATACAGTTGTTGTGTAATATTATGTTGGTATTCAGATTTCACTTCGTTTAGTATGCCAGCTTGAAGTGTAGAAATGCCAATCCCTTGTTGATGTAAACGCACCAGTAAGTTGGCTGGATTAATACGATCAGTAAAAATAATCAATCGTTCATGTGCCTGTAAACGCAATGGCAGAAGATGTGACCTGCTTTCTTTATTTAGTTCTACTTCTTTTAAATTAAAAAACCGCTGTATATCATTTTTCAAAATATAATATACCGCCATCAAGGCAATAAAAATGCCTGCAAATAATATAACGATATCAGTTAAAATCTGTTGACTATTCATGGGTATTGTTTAATTACGGTAATTTTAACGAACCGCTGAAAGCAAAAATGTACATTATTATTTATATTTGTGATAGATAAAATTTAAATAGACATGAGCACAACAGTTGATACCACATTTGCACCGGTTACTTTCTCTGAGGGAGCATCTAAAGAACTATATAAATTAAAAGATCAGCAGGAGATTGGAGAAGATTATGGTTTACGTGTAGGCGTTGAAGGAGGTGGTTGCGCTGGAATGAACTATATTTTAGGCTTTGACCAGAAAAAAGAAGGAGACCAGGAGTTTTTTATTGACGGCATTAAAGTTTTCATGAATAAAGCGCACCAGATGTACCTGATGGGGATGATGATAGACTGGCAGGATGGTTTAAATTCCCGCGGTTTCACTTTTGTAAATCCTAATGCAACCAGTACTTGTGGTTGCGGAACAAGCTTCTCTGCATAAAAAAAATATTATTGTAACATAAAGTACAGTCCCCTTGTCTAAACATCGGGACTTTTTTTATTTTTACAGGCCTCTTCAGCCAAACGCTTACCGCTACACTAAATGAATTACAGAGAAAACATCAGACTGGCACTAGAATCCATTAAGGGTAATCGTTTGCGTACCATGCTTACGGCTTTGATTATTGCAATTGGATTAATGGCGCTGGTTGGAATCCTCACCACGCTTGATGCTGTTAAAAAAAGTATGACAGATGCTTTTAGCAGTATGGGTGCAAATTCATTTACCATTAGAAACCGTGGTACGGGAATTAGAATTGGAAATGGCAAAAGACCAAAGCCTTTCAAAGCCATTAGATATGAAGATGCTGTTAAATTTAAAGACAGTTTAAATGCACCTGCTACAGTTGCAGTAAGTGTTGTAGCCAGTGGCGGTTCTACAGTTAAATACGGAAATTTAAAAACCAATCCAAATATTAATGTTCAGGGTATTGATGAAAATGGTTTGGCATCTCAGGGCTTAAATCTTTCAGCGGGAAGGAATTTTGGTGCCTCTGAAGTAAAAATGGGAAGCAACGTTTGCATCGTTGGTGGTGAAGTGGTGACTAGACTTTTCAAAGATGCTGACCCAATGGATAAATTAATTAATGTAGGGAACAACCGTTTTAAAATTATTGGAGTATTAGAAAAAAAAGGTTCAAGCATGGGCTTTAGTGGTGATAGAGCGGTTTATGTACCTTTACTCAAAGCAAAGCAAATTAATGCAAATGCTAATCCTTCGTATACCATTACGGTGATGGTAGCGGATAACAACCATCAGGAAAATGTAATTGGTGAGTCTACTGCCCTATTTAGAAATATCAGGAAGGTAAAAATTAATGAAACCAATAACTTTGAAATTACAAAGAGTGATGCCATTGCGCAAACACTATTTGAGAACCTGGCTTTTGTTGCTGTTGGCGGTATAGCAATAGGAATTATCACACTTATTGGCGCTTCCATTGGCTTAATGAATATTATGCTGGTTTCTGTAACCGAACGTACCAGAGAAATCGGAATCCGTAAAGCAATTGGTGCCAATCCAAAAGTAATACGCCGTCAATTCTTAATTGAAGCTGTGGTGATTTGTTTAATGGGTGGCGCATTGGGGATATTCTTAGGCATCGTTCTGGGCAATATCATATCACTGGCCATGGGAGGAGCGTTCCTGATTCCCTGGACATTTATTCTCGGTGGCTTTGTATTATGTGTTGGTGTAGGAATCCTTTCAGGATATTATCCTGCAAAAAAAGCATCTCGCTTAGATCCTGTTGAGGCTTTAAGATACGAGTAAGGCCTTGCTAACAATAGATAGGAATTTAAATCATTACATTATTCAGCTGATGCTGACTGAGCAATCTTTGCATAAGAGGGGTATTCAGACTTTCTTCAAGTGCAGCTGCATGTTTTAAATGATGCATATCACTGCCAATAAAATTCACCAAATGATTTTCTACCATTTCTTCCGCTGCTCTTTTTGCTCCTGATCCATAGTATCCGGTTAAGGCAATGGAGTTCATTTGAAGCTGACAACCTGTTTCTTTGATTTGATAATAACTTTCTATAGAACCGTAAAAATAAGGGTAACGCTCTGGATGGGCCAATACGGGTGTATAGCCAGCATCTTGGATAATTTTAATAAAGTCAAATAAGTTTTGCGGGGCATTAATATAAGAAAGTTCAAAGAGAAGATATTGCTTCCCAAAGGTTAACACTTCTTTTTGTTTAACCTTTTTTTCTAAAGTTTCATCTAAATAATATTCGGCGGCAGCATCTATTTCCAAATCAAGCTGTATATCTGCCAAACCTTTTCTTAAAATGTCTAATCCACGGTTAATGGTATCAGGTGTATTCCTGAAATAGTCAGCCATAACATGTGGTGTTGCAATTAGCTTTTTAAACCCCAATGCTTTAAAACGTTTAGCCAATAAAATAGAATCGTGCAAGGTTTGTGCGCCATCATCTATCCCTGGAATAATATGCGAATGCATATCTACACCAATATTGGCGAAATTAAATTCAGGCACTATTTGCTTTTTCTTAAATAATCCGAACATCACCGTGTTAATTTATTTCTTTAGGAAGATTTGATGCCTCAGCTGAAGGAGCTAATTTAGAAGAATAGATTTTGGTTAGCAAGTGATTCAAGTCTTCACTCAGATCAAACTGCAAATCCTCGTGTAATTTTTTAAATTTACTGATGGTAACTGCAACAGTTTTTAAATAAAACGTAGAAAATAAAATCATGTAATCCCGATAACCCAGGGTTGATTTACGATAGTCGAATGGTACGATGTTTAATATATATATCTTCAATTCAACTTCACCAATAGGATCTTTCGTAACTTTATAAAAATGATTCACAGTTGTAATCATCTTCCTTACTTTAACCAAAGCTTCCTTCGCATTTAGCTTTTTTAAATCCGCAAGCTGATCTTCTACATCAGCCCTGATCTTTTCTTTCCGATTTTCCAGATCTGATTCATCTTCCAGTAATTTATAATGAAGGTGTTCAGTAAGCACTTTATCTTTTGCAATTAAACGCAATAACAACCTGTCTTTTTCCTTAATAGGCAAGTCTGTTATTGCATTTTTTAAATCTTTGTGCTCCGATAATTTCATTTAAAAAGGGTTAGCCTTAATATATTTTTCCCATTCCCAGGCAGATCGCATCATTTCGTTAATATCCAGTTCAGCTTTCCAACCCAATTCCTGATTGGATTTGGTAACATCACCATAAACCTGGACAACATCACCAGCTCTTCTTGGGCCAATGTTATAATTAAGTTTTTCTCCATTAACACTTTCGAAGGCAGAAATGATTTCCAAAACTGAAGATCCTTTACCGGTTCCGATATTGAAAACGTCATAATTTGAAGAGGTTTCTTTCTTCTCTAGTTTTTTAATTGCCGCTACATGCGCTTTTGCCAGGTCTACCACATGGATATAATCACGTATAGCAGAACCATCAGGGGTATCGTAATCATTCCCATACACCGTAATTGGGCCACGTTTTCCAATAGCAGATTGTGTAATGAAGGGCACTAAATTAGCAGGAACCCCATTTGGCAATTCGCCTATTAAAGCGGTTTCATGCGCACCTACGGGATTAAAATAGCGCAATGCGATAACATTTAATTCAGGCGTTACGGCTGCAGTTTCCGCTAAAATTTCTTCTGCCACCTGCTTGGTATTGCCATATGGCGACTCTGCTTTTTTTACCGGAGCGGCCTCTGTAACCGGTAAGCTATCAGGCTGGCCATAAACGGTACAGGACGAAGAAAACACAAAATCAATCTTTTTGTTGAATGAAGTAAGTAGGTTAATTAAGCCGTAAAAGTTATTTTTATAATATTTTAAAGGTTGCTCAACAGATTCACCAACCGCTTTAGATGCAGCAAAGTGAATAATCCCTGTAATATCCGAATGGGCAGCTGCAAATTCTTTTACAGCATTTTCGTCCTGAAGATCAATTTCATTAAAATCAAACCACTTACCGGTAATGGTATGTAGCTGGGTTAAAATTTTAATGTGTGAGTTTGATAAGTTATCTATGATGACAACTTCATAACCTGCATTGTGTAATGCTATAACAGTGTGAGAACCTATATATCCAGTTCCACCGGTAACTAATATTTTTGACATCTTAACGGTTAAATGTGGTAAAGTCTTTATGATCGATTTTTTCTAATGCTTCGGCAGGTAAAGATTTGAAATATTCATAAGTAATTCTCAGACCTTCTGCCCGGCCTATTTTTGGTTCCCAACTTAAAATCTCCCGGGCTTTGGTAATATCTGGTCGCCTTTGTTTGGGATCATCCTGAGGAAGCTCCTTGTAAACTATTTTTTGTGAGGTACCTGTAAGTTTGATAATTTCTTCACAAAATTGTTTGATGGTAATTTCATCCGGATTACCAATATTTACAGGCTGAGCGTAATCACTCATAAGTAAGCGATAAATACCTTCTATTAAATCGTCTACGTAGCAAAATGAACGGGTTTGACTACCATCACCAAAAACAGTTAAATCTTCTCCTCTTAAAGCCTGACCAATAAATGCAGGTAAAACACGGCCATCATTTAGGCGCATTCTTGGGCCATAGGTATTAAAAATTCTAACAATTCTGGTTTCCACACCATGAAAAGTGTGATAAGCCATGGTAATGGCTTCCTGAAAACGTTTGGCCTCATCATATACACCACGAGGACCAACAGGATTCACATTTCCCCAATATTCTTCTGGCTGAGGGTTTACACTTGGATCTCCATATACTTCAGATGTTGAAGCGATTAGCATTCTTGCACCTTTATTTCTAGCCAGGCCTAACAAGTTATGCGTACCTAATGAGCCAACTTTTAAGGTTTGTATTGGAATTTTAAGGTAATCAATAGGGCTGGCTGGCGAAGCAAAATGAAGAATATAATCAAGTTTGCCTGGAACGTGTACAAATTTAGAAACATCGTGATTGTAAAACTCAAAGTTTTCCAATTTGAAGAGGTGCTCAATATTGGCCAAATCACCAGTGATCAGGTTATCCATTCCAATAACGTGATAACCCTCTTTCACAAAACGATCACAAAGATGAGAGCCCAAAAATCCGGCTGCACCTGTGATTAAAATTCTTTTTTGACTCATTTTAATCTATCAATTTTCTGCCTATACTGTTATAATAGTAGCCAAGATCGATCATTTTTTGTAAATCATACAAATTACGCCCATCAAATACTACTTTATTTTTTAAGATTTGATCAATTTTTTCAAAATCAGGATTCCGGAATACCGACCATTCTGTAGCAATGAGTAGCGCATCAGCATTTTCCAGCGCCTCATATTGATTTTTAGCGTATTTAACCTGATCACCTATAATGGCCTCCACGTTTTTCATCGCTTCGGGGTCAAATACGGAAACGGTTGCTCCATGTTCAATCAATGCTTTAATAATGTACAAAGCTGGTGCCTCACGAATGTCATCAGTTTCTGGCTTAAATGCAAGGCCCCAAAGCGCAAAATGTTTTCCTTTAATATCGTTTTTATAATATTTCAGTACCTTATCTACCAGAATAGTTTTTTGTCGCTCGTTAACTTCCATTACCGATTTCAAAATCTGAAAGTCATAAGCATAATCATCAGAAGATTTCACTAAAGCCTGAACATCTTTCGGGAAGCAGGAGCCACCATAACCTACGCCAGGAAAAAGAAAACGCTTGCCAATACGGTCATCCGATCCAATTCCCTTTCGTACCGCATCTACATCGGCACCCACCAATTCACAAAGATTTGCCACCTCATTCATAAAGGTAATTTTAGTAGCGAGAAATGAATTAGCTGCATATTTAGTCAATTCGGAGGAACGCTCATCCATAAATAAGATTGGGTTTCCCTGACGGACATAAGGACCATAAAGCTCGGACATTAACTTTTTAGCCTTTTCACTTCTGGTACCCAATACCACACGATCGGGTTTCATGAAATCATCAACAGCCACGCCTTCTCTTAAAAACTCCGGATTAGAAACCACATCCACTTCGATGGAAGTATTTGCCTGGAAAACCGCCTTAACCTGATCTGCCGTGCCTACAGGAACAGTAGATTTATTTACAATAACTTTATATTCTGTAATCAGTTTAGAAATATCTTTTGCCGCACCTAAAATATACGAAAGGTCAGCAGCGCCATCTCCACCCGGGGGCGTAGGTAAGGCCATGAAGATAATTTGTGCATCTTTCACTGCATCAGCAAGATTAGTGGTAAAGGTTAACCTCCCCTGCTCTATATTTCTATGGAATAACAGGTCTAGTCCAGGCTCATAAATGGGCACTTCACCATCCTGCATTTTTTTTACCTTACTTTCATTTATATCTACACAGATCACATCATTTCCTGTTTCTGCTAAACATGTTCCAGTAACTAAACCAACGTATCCGGTACCAATAACGGCTATTTTCATATATTTCTTAAGCTTTTTAAATATATTCGTTTTATCTTGCCACGAAGATATGAAATTACACTTATGCTTTTGCTTTACATCCTCGGAATTCAGGTTTATGCTTTCATCATCAGGATTTTTTCTCTATTTAACTTAAAGGCTAAACTGTTTATTCGTGGCCGTAAAAATGTTTATCAACAAATCACAAAGCGGATAGATGCCAGTCAAAAACACGTTTGGTTTCATTTCGCATCTTTAGGAGAGTTTGAACAAGGAAGACCTGTATTAGAAAAACTAAAAGAAAAATATCCTTCAAAGAAAATTGTAGTCACGTTCTTTTCACCATCAGGATATGAAATCAGAAAAAATTATGCCTTGGCTGATGTTTTTTATCTTCCGCTTGATACTAAATACCATGCAAAAAAATTTATTGATGCGGTTAACCCTGAAATGGCCATATTTACGAAATATGAATTCTGGCATTTTTATTTTAAAGAGCTTCAAGTCAGAGGCATTCCGCTGTATGTAATTTCTGGAATCTTCAGACCTGGCCAGGCATTTTTTAAATGGTATGGCAGCTTCTATCGGAAAATGCTATCAGCGGTGACTTATTTCTTTGTTCAAAATGAAGAAAGTGAAAATTTACTTAAATCAATCGGAATAGATCAGGTAACTATTAATGGTGATACCCGTTTTGACCGGGTTTTTGAAAATGCTCAAACGCCAAAAAAATTAGATTTAATTGAAACATTTATTGGAAATTCACCAACTGTAATATGTGGGAGTACCTGGCCAGAAGATGAAAAACTTTTATCAGCTTTGCCAGAAAAATATCCCGACTGGAAATTTATCATTGCACCGCATGAAATTCACGAAAGCCACATTGAAAGTATAGAAAAACATTTTCCGGTTGGCAGCATACGGTTTTCAGTTTTCAGTTCGCAGTTAAATGTTGGCCATTCTCAAATCTCAGATCTTAAGTCTCAAGTGTTAATTATTGATAACATCGGCATGTTGTCTGCGCTTTATCAATATGGGAAGGTGGCTTATATTGGTGGTGGCTTTGGTGCTGGCATTCATAATACTTTAGAAGCAACTGCCTTTGGCTTACCTGTAATTTTTGGCCCTAAGTATGATAAATTTCAGGAGGCGAAGGATTTAATAGCTCTGGGAGCAGCTAGAAGTATTAGCACAACTGATGAATTAATAATTGCTTTTTATGATTTCAAGGATAATACCAAGGCTGCAATAATTGCTAAACAATATGTAAAGGACAAAAAGGGCGCAACAGATCAGATCATTTCAACGATTACGAAATGATTTCGGCTTTAGCAATTTCATTAACAATCTGCGGAATTTCCTGATCTATCGAAACCACAAAAACATCTGTCTCATCATTTTGAGGTTCTTCTAAAGTTTCAAACTGACTTTCCAATAAACTGGAAGGCATATACTGATGAGATCTTTTTGAAATTCTTCCATGAATCAATTCAAAGCTACCTTTCAGGTATACAAAACAGATCGAATCGTTGTCTTTTCTTAACAGATCACGATATGCTCTTTTAAGTGCAGAACAGGCAATAATGCAACTTGTTCCCTGAGCTACATGCTTATGCCCCACTTGTGCAATTAATTCCAGCCAGTCTTGCCTGTCGGCATCAGTAAGGGGGATACCTGCAGACATTTTATCTACATTTCTTTGAGCATGCAAGTTATCGCCATCGATAAATTCAGCATTAATTAATGGTGCCAATGCTTTACCGATAACTGTTTTTCCACTTCCGGAAACCCCCATTAAAATAATAAATTTTGCCATTTTAAAAGTTATTTTACCATATCAGCTAAAGCCTCAATAAACACCGGACTATCATTTAAGCTTTCCACCAATTGCACATGTTCACCGCCCAATGTCCTGAATTCTTCATGGTATTCAACAGTTATTTCATAAAGTGTTTCTAAGCAATCGGCAACAAACGCCGGACTAAAAACCAATAGTCGTTTTTTACCTTCAGCAGCCAATTTTTTCAATACATCGGTTGTATAAGGTTGTACCCATGGCTCCTTCCCTAAACGCGATTGAAAGCAAACCGTATATTGATCTCTTGATAGGTTAAGCTCTTTCGCTATTAGCCTGGCGGTATCATGCCCTTGTGCAGAATAACAAAATTTATTCGTATCATTTAAAGTCTGGCAGCAATCTGCTGTTTTTAAACAATAGCTACCGGTGTGATCACATTTTAGAAGCTGACGTTCAGGCAATCCATGGAAACTAAAAAGTACATGATCAAAGTCTTCTACCCGATGTTTTCTGGCATTTTCGGCAAAAACCTTAATCATCAGCTCGTTATCATGAAAAGAATTTACGAAAGAGATTGGCGGTACTGTTTGCCATTTGCTCACCAATTCCATCACCAATTGCATCACAGAGCCCGAACTTGCAGAGGCATATTGCGGAAACATTGGAATAACCTGAATACTTTCTACCAGGCCTGCCTTTAAGTTGGCTAATGCTGATGCAATAGACGGACTTTGATAACGCATGGCCAGTTCTACATGATATTCGTCACCCAGTTTTTCCTGTAACATTTGCGCTTGCAAGCGACTATAATACAGTAACGGAGATCCATTTTCATTCCAGATTTCCTTATATAATTTAGCAGTTTTAGGGCTACGGAAGGGAACAATTATTCCCTTAACCAATAGTGTTCTGTTTAATTTAGGGATATCAATCACCCGCTCATCCATCAAAAACTGATCAAGATATTTTTTAACATCGGGTGTTGCCGGACTATCAGGTGTTCCTAAATTTACAAGTAAAATTCCCTTTTTGCTCATTGATAAAAATATGTTTCGTGGCGCAAATATCGCGTTTTTATTGTTTTATGCCTATCCTTAAAATGTGATACTAGACATTTTTTAGTCAAATTTACATCAGTATTAAAGCAGATTCGATAATCGTTAATTTCGAGCCTGTGATCTTTTAAACCAATCGATTTATTTTGTTTTATACAATTGCCACCAAGGTGTAGCTGGCTTTTGATGGTGTTCTAAATGATATCCAAAAAAATAACAGGTAAAAAAAGCGAGTAGATGATTTTTTTGGAGTGTTGAGGAGTGATATTCATTTTCATGATCTCCTTTATGTGGTTGGTAAGTGCCGAAATAAAATAATTGAAAAGTACTAAGCAGTGATGGTAAAACCCAAAAAAGCAATAAGTTTTGCTGTTCAAACCAAATCTGTAAAACATTAAAAGCTGCCGCCATAATTATGAGCTGAATAATGGTTACATAGTTTAGCATAAACCTTAAATACCATTTCCAAAAACCATGAGGTGCAAAATCAGGATCTTCTTCAGTATGTACATGGCTATGGTGTTTATGGTGTTTGGCATATAAACGGTTATAGAAAAAGCCTGCGTAAAGGAATACAGAAAGATAACCAATAAAATTGTTAACCGTTTTATTAGATGAGATTGTGCCATGCATGGCATCATGAGCCGTAATGAATAAGCCTGTATAAAGATGCATTTGAATGAAAATCATCAGGTAAACCAAAGGATTACTCCAGGAGAAGTTCCATGATAGCAAAAAAGAAAGGGAGCTAAGCCATACAGCAATTAGCACTACAGCAATTAAGACACCTAAATAAGCGTGATTCTTTTTCAAATGGAGAATATTAAATGTTTATAATTTATAAGATAAACAGTTAACGCAGGTAAAAGTTACAGCAGAACGGATGTTTAGTATTGTTCTAATTGGGCTTTCACTTTTTCCATAAGCCACATAGGTGTTGAAGTAGCACCACAGATTCCAATCTTATCATTTTCTGTGAACCAGCTTAAATCTAATTCTTCTATATTCGAAATGAAATAGGATTGATCGTTGAATTTTTTACATACATCGTACAGCACTTTTCCATTGGATGATTTCTTACCTGAAACAAAAATGATCTTATCATAATGGCTCACAAAGTTTTCCAGCTCCTGATATCGGTTAGATACTTGTCTGCAAATGGTATCATTTGCTTTTACCTCATAGCCACGACTCAGCAATTCATCTTTTATATGATAGAACTTATCTGTACTTTTTGTGGTTTGGCTGTATAACGTAAATTTTGATGGAAGTTCAACATGATCAAGTTCGGCTAGGTCCTGAAAAACAATGGCTTTTCCATCGGTTTGCCCTTGCAAGCCAATTACTTCTGCATGGCCATGCTTGCCGAAAATCAAAATCTGCTCATCATCATCATGAGAATTTTTGATTCTATTCTGAAGTTTTAACACCACAGGGCATGATGCATCAATTAGTGTAAGGTTATTTTCAAGAGCCAATTGATAAGTTGATGGTGCTTCGCCATGTGCCCTAATTAAAACCTTTTCATTTCGTAAGTCTTTTAAAACTTCGTGATCAATAATTTTTAATCCACGCTTGGTTAAACGTTCTACCTCTTCATCATTATGAACAATATCGCCAAGACAATATAAATAACCTTCGTTATCTAAAATATCTTCTGCCATTTCGATAGCATAAACCACTCCGAAGCAAAACCCAGATGATTTATCAATATTGACTTGTAAGTTATAACCCATTGAACTACAAAATTAAGCAAAAATATTTGTTCCTGTTGTCATGTATAAGACAACAAAAAAGATTAATTGTGCTACAAACATAGCGGTACCAATATATTTTTGCTGTTTGAGTCCCAATGCGTAATAAAATTTCAATAAAATAACGGATACGATAAACCAGGCGATATAATTTTGAAGGGGTACCTCATGCCAATCCCATTGCCAGTAATCAAATTTCATGGCAACAGGTTCCATAAAGAAGTCGAAAATAATTAAAATAAGTGCACCTGATAATGAAGCTAAAATACTATTTCTAATCTTTAAACTTTTCATCATCTGGCCAATACTAAAAATTAAAATCACCCAATTTACACCCATTAATAAGGGAACCGCAGCAATTTTATATCCAAGTGTATTACCATAATAATAGCTTCCAAAAATTTTTCCTGTATGTACACCAAGCACCTCTACCAACCAGCCACATAAAAAGACTCCGCAAACAAATAGAGAAAGGCGCTTAACATCACCATTATAAGTAAAAACAACAATGGCAAACATCAACAGCAGATGAAAAGGTACCATTTTCATAAAGTAAGGATGTGTAGCTGGTATTAAAAAACCTACTAAGCCAACCATATGAAAAACAGCGATAACACCAACTGCAATTCTTTTAATCTTTAAATCGCTTTGATCGATCTGCCCTTCCATGTGCCTGTTTTAAAAATGTGTTGTATTATGGATAAAAATGAAATTAATAAAAAGAAAAACATCTGAAACGGATGTAGTATTAAATTGATTAAAACGTTCTGTCCTGATAAATAGGAAATCATTATTCTACTTAAAAAAATTAATGTTAACGGTAATACAAGTAAAGAGATATTAAAGTTTAATAATAAAATTAAAGGCCCTATCGTAACCAAAAGCTGGTAAAATAGTAAGATAATTACGTTGTTACCAAAACCAGCAAGTAAATTTTTACTAAAGCCATTTAAACTTTCATTCAAATTTTTATACATCCGACAGTATATCAGCCCATTACCTAACAAAGCCTCCCCGCTATATTTTTGGAGTTTTATGGCTTTCATAATTTCTACATCTTCCACCACTTTATTGCGGACTTGTTGATGCCACTGATTTTTTTTGTAATGATCTGCTCTAAAAAACATGCATTGTCCGCTGGCCGCAGCAAACGCTGGATTGCCGGAAGACTTCACTAACCTCAACGGTAAAAGATTTAATAAAATAAAATGCATTAGTGGAACAGTGAGCCACTCACCAATAGACTTCATTACCTGATTCGTAAATATACTGATCAAAGCCAGTTGTCCAATTTCCATCCTGTTTATTAGGCTATTGATGAAACCTTTTTTAATCGCTTCATCAGCATCTACAAATAATAAATATTTTCCTTTTGCCAAAGCTGCAAGTTGATGGCAGGCATAGTTTTTTCCCAACCAGCCTTTTGGAAGTTCACCTCCGCGTTCTATTCTAAACTTTGGGTTTATTATTGAAAAAGCACTTACTAATTCAAAGGTTTTATCACTACTCTGATCATCCAGCACAATCACCTCGTAATTTTGGTAATCCTGACTTTTAATTGATTGGAGTAGTGGAATAATATCCTCTTCCTCATTACGTGCAGGAATTAAAATAGAAACAAAATCACTATAGTGCTTAATTACTCTAGGCAATTTAGGGTTAGATAGAAAGTTAAATACGGTTACCGAAAAACGGATCACCATAAATATTAAAACGGCATAGATAAAAATGGTCATTCAGTAAGTTGTGTTTGTTTAACAACAGACTGATCGTAATGTTTATTATATGCACTTTTTAGCAATTGCAAACTCATATATTCTTCACTTTCCCAATGCTGAAGGTAGGTTTTTGCACTTGGTTTCCGTTTGGAAAAATAATCTACAAATGTTGCAGCAAAAATGATATTGAATCTTTTATGACAAGATTTTATAATTTGCATTACCCCTTTTTCGAAAGTGATATTTTTTAAATGATTAGAATGTAACTTACCTTGAGGGAAGACAAGAACCAGGTTATTTTGATCCTCTAATAATTTAGCTGCGTAATTCAACATCTCCAAAACATCTCGCCCACTGTTTTTAGCCGCAAATGCACCAAGATACTTTAAGAAACCAACTTTGCTATAATTTTCTGCATTAACCAAAACATGAAACTGCTTTTTAAATAATTTTTTATTGATGTAAAAAATGAAAAAACCATCCCACCAGCTAAAATGATTGGCTAAAATCAAGATTGATGCATCTTCATTGGTGTCAACTTTATCATATTGAAGACTTACAAAATCCTTCTTAATAATATGCTCAATGTACCAAGAGAAAAAGCGATAAATAAAAATGTTTTTTCGAGGAAGGTGCATGCCGGGAAATTGCAAAAAAATGGCGTGAATTGCAAATTTAGCCTGTTAATAGGTGTAAATTAAGTCAAATGATTTTAATTATTCATCAAAATATAGCATTAAGAAAGTTGGCCTTGTTACGAGCTACCTGATACTAACTTAGATAAACACGATCTTCTTCACCCTCTACATCCATAATTACATCTACATGTTCTTTTAAAACGGTAGCCATTTTCAGCCCCACAAAATCGGTTGCTACAGGGAAAATTTTATGACTTCTATCTACAAGAACAACAGTACGAATTTTTTTATGTGGCGTATTCAGAAAGACACCTAATCCGTATGCCAGGGTTTTTCCGCTATTTAAAACATCATCTACTATAATAATGACTTTATTTTTCCATTGACTTTCGTCTAAATCAGTGGTTGCAATCAGTTTACTGCTTTCTTTCTGAAGATCGATTCGCAAAAGGGTTAGCTTAAAACCTGCAATTTTTTTTAGCACCTTTTCCAAACGTAATGCCAGTTTATATCCCCGATCCCAAATACCGGCTAATACAACCTCTTTCTCATTTAAATTATCTTCCAAAATCTGATACGCAATGCGATCTATCTTTTGTTGAATCTGTTTCTTATTAAGTATGAGGAGTTGCGATGCCATTATATAAAATGATTGAATACAAAAAGAACAATTTTAAGGCTTAAATTCAAACTATTTGAAAAATAATTTCGGTTGCTTGCAACGTTTCTGTCTCGCCTGCGTCTAATGACTAACCAAAAACAAATTTATGAAAAACCTGATCAGAATATCTACTATCTTATTTTTTACTTTTTCTGCAACTGTAATCATGGCACAGGAAAGCAAAAATTTTCCGGTTAAAAATTATAACAGTATTGGCATTAGCAGTGGAATTGATTTATACCTCACTCAGGGAAACACTGAAAGTGTTACAATTAAATCCGATAGTAAAACCCTGGAAGACATCGTAGTAGAACAACGTGGAGATAAAATCACTATTAAATTTAAAGATGGAATTAGCTGGAGCGGGATGTTTAAAAACCGTATAATCAAAGCTTATGTGAGCTATAAAACATTAAATGAAATTGCCGCTTCTGGCGGGTCTGATGTATTTACGCAGAACCCAATTAAAACCAATAGCCTGGCCATCAGGGCATCTGGCGGATCTGATTTAAAATTAAATTTAGTCAGTAATGACCTAACGATCCAATCTAGTGGCGGTAGTGATATCAACCTTAAAGGCAAAGCTACAAATATGAGCATTCAATCAAGCGGAGGCAGTGATATTGACGCATTTGAATTGATTACTGATTACGCAAAAGTACAAGCATCAGGAGGTTCTGATGTAAATATCTATGTTAATAAAGGGTTGGAAGCAGCAGCCAGTGGTGGTGGTGATGTGAGTTTCAAAGGAAATGCCGCACTCAATAAAACAGCAACCTCAAAGAGCGGAGATGTTCATCACGTCAATTAAGAACTTTAGTTTAGTTAATGATAAATTCGCCGCTTTGTGGATGCAAAGCGGCTTATTTTTATATAGCTACATCAATTAGCAATATTGCTATAACCTTACAACTCCTTTTACCTTTTACCTTTTTGATAAGGATAATAAATAAAATTCGCACCTTCTGGTACAATTACGAAAACACACATAAAATCTTCTGGTCTTTTATAAACTTTTAAAAAGGGCTCTTTCTTTTCTTTTGTGATAATTCCCTTTTCCACAAATTCTTCCAAAGTAGAAGCTTGAATAGACCAATCTGTATTTAATTCTTCTTTATTTAAAATCATTTCACCAATGCTTACCTGGTGTTGATGAGCAATAAAAATAGGATGTGCAGAAATCCCTTCAACCATAATTTCAATACCTACTTCTTTAATTGCATCTGAATAAAAAGCTAAATCTTTTTCCAGACTCACTAAAGGGCTTTCCTGTTTCTTCTGAGATGCGCCATCATCCTCAGGTGTCGCGTTTAATAATTCTTCTCTATCCATTCTTAATGGTTATATTTTTGAAAGAGTTTTGGATTGAATGTTTACATATATATACATTCAATTATTCTCTAATGCTATCCTTTTAATTCTAGTAAAACTACGTTTTCTACATGCTGCGTATGTGGAAACATGTCTACAGGTTTAATGCGTACCACATCATATTTCTCCTTTAATAACTCCAGATCTCTTGCTTGTGTAGCCGCATTACAGCTTACATAAACAATTTTTTCTGATTCCATTTCCAATAATCTTTGTACCACATCAGCATGCATACCTGCCCTTGGTGGATCAGTAATCACTACATCTGGCTTACCATGGCTGGCAATAAATTCAGAAGTTAAAATATCTTTCATATCTCCGGCGTAAAAAAGAGTATTATCAATCCCATTTAATGCCGAATTAAACTTAGCATCTTCAATTGCTGTTGGTACATATTCAACACCAATAACCTGTTTCACATTTTTAGCCACAAAATTGGCAATGGTTCCGGCACCCGTATATAAATCATAAACCAGTTCATCACCTTTAAATCCGGCAAAATCTCTGGTGATTTTATATAACTCAAATGCCTGCTCAGAATTGGTTTGATAGAAGGATTTTACACCAATCTTAAAACGAATGCCATCCATTTCTTCAAAAATATGATCTCTGCCAGTAAATACATGCACATCCTGATCAAAAATAGTATCGTTTTTCTTTTGATTAACGATATACAATAATGAAGTAATCTGAGGGAATTCTGCTTTCAAAAAGCTCATTAAGCCATCAATTTGCGTTTCATCAGGATAAGCAAAAACAACTGCTATCATTACTTCACCTGTAGATGAGGTACGAATAATCAGGTTCCGCAATACACCTTCATGGTTGCGTAAATCATAAAATGATAACTGATGCTCCAAGGCATACTTCCGAACAGCATTCCTGATGGAATTGGAAGGCTCATCCTGCAGGTAACAATGTTCAATATCCAATATTTTATCAAAACGCAACGGAACATGAAAACCCAAGGCATTCATATCAAAATCTTCATCACGATCGATATCAGTTCGGTCCAGCCAACGTTTATTTGAAAATGTGAATTCTAATTTATTACGATAGTATCTGTTTTTTACCGATCCTAAAATAGGCTCAGTATTAGAAGTATCTATTTTTCCAAGACGCTGCAAAGCGGCCTCAACGTTTTTCTGCTTAAATTTTAATTGAGAATCATATCCCATATGCTGCCATTTGCAACCACCACAAGTTCCAAAATGAGGACAGAAGGGATCTGTGCGCAATGCTGATTTTTCATGCAATTGTTCAATAATCGCTTCAGCAAAATTCTTTTTCTTTTTAGTTAAACGAACATCAACAACATCGCCTGGAACAGCTTTGTCTACAAAAATCACTAATTCATCGGCCTTGCCAACACCTTTTCCTTCTTCAGCAATGTCTATAATTTGTACGTTTGGAATGATGGTTACCGTACCAGGTTTTCTTCTACTCATTATCCGGCAAATATAAGGCTAAAAGATTAAAGCGGAAAGATTAAAGACTAAAGCGGAAAGATTAAAGTGAAGAGCTTAAGATTAAAGTGGAAACCCGAAATATTAAATCGAATATGAGAGCAAGAGAAAATTTTTGATACTAAAAATCACTTCTGATGAAAGACACCAGTTTTTGAAAAATTCAGTTATAAAAAATTATTTCCCCAAAAATTTAAATGCAATGCCCCAAAAGCCATCTAGCCAATTAAAATTTAAGTCAAACTTTTCATCAACCAATACAGAAAACTCTAATATTTCTTTGCTCATGATAAAAACCTTTCTATTTAAGCAATTATACAAAATTCATACCGAAAACCAAAACGGTACAAGTTAAGTTTATATTAATTTTACATGAGTAAAATAAGCTGTAGCAATAAGTTAACCGCCCGGCAATGATATTCTTAGTATCTTTCATTTTTATTTAGTACGATGAAAACAAAAACACTCTTTCTTTTACTATTCATAGGAATAACGACTTATGCACAAACTCCGGCTGATGAATACTTTAAATTAACACGAACTGGATTTAAGGAAGATAATGCTTATAAAACAACTGCCTTTGTTGAAAAATATTTCAGGGTTCCAGGTAACACGGGTTTCAATGCCAGTATCCATTATGTAGAAAATATTTTAAAAGATGCTGGTTTTGTTGAACAGAAACTGAACGAACAGGAGGCACCCTTAACTTATCGGATAGAAAAACGTGCTTTAAAGAATAATACCTGGGAACCTGTTCATGCAAATATCGAACTGATTGGCGATCGGATTCCCTTAATCTCTTATCAAACCAACCGCAATATGATTCCTATCAATTGTGGCTCAACACCGGTTGATGGCGTAACTGCAGAAGTAATTTATCTCACTAACATTAAGCCTGCAGATATCGAAAAAGTAGATTTAAAAGGGAAGATCATTTTTTCAGAAAATCATCCTTCAAGATTATTGCAATTTGCCACTAAGGCTGGGGCGATTGGTGTGTTAGGCTATTCGATGCCTAAATACACTCAGCCGGAAATTAACCAAACTTCAATTCAATTTAGTAGCATGAAGCCCAACAGTGAGGTTTGGGCCCTACTCCTATCTTACGCTGCTAAAGAAAAACTGAAGACAGCCTGTTTAAAAGGTATAACAAAATTAAAAGTCGATATTCAAACTAAAATTTATCCTGCTGAAGAATTAACAATTGTAGCCAATGTAAAGGGTAGTGTAAATCCTGATGAGCGCTTTGTTTTTAGTGCCCATGTACAAGAGCCTGGCGCAAATGATAATGCCAGTGGAGTTGGTACCCTTGCTGAAATGGCTCGACTAACCGCAGAATTGTATCAGGCAAAAAAAATAGTGCCACAACGTACACTCACTTTTTTATGGGGTGATGAAATTGTATCTACAAAAAGATACATTACAGAGGATACTGTTAGGGCCAAAGGCATTTTATGGGGAATGAGCCTGGATATGGTTGGTGAAGACACCAAAAAAACCGGAGGATCATTTCTGATTGAAAAAATGCCAGATCCATCGGCTATATGGACAAGGGGAAATGATAAACATACAGAATGGGGTGCAGGAGATGTGAAGGAAAAAGATTTATTTCCACATTATTTTAATGATTTCGTTTTTGATATTTGTAAAGCTCAAGGCAAATTTGCTAACTGGACGGTTAACTATAATCCTTTCGAAGGTGGAAGTGATCACACCCCTTTTTTACAAAATAAAATACCTGGCTTATTGATGTGGCATTTTACTGACGTATTTTACCATACCGATCAAGATAGAATTGACAAGGTTTCTTCCACAGAAATGAAGAATGTAGGCATCAGTGCTTTAACAGCAGCTTACAGCTTAATCTCAGCAGACGAAAATATGGCTGGCACAACCGTTAATCAAATTAAAAATGACGGTTTAATTCGCTTAAAAACGGAATTTGAACTGAGTAAAAATGCAATAGCAACAGGAAAATCAGCAGCTGATGAAAAACATATTTTACAAGCCTGGAGTAAATGGTATATTAATGCCTTAAGTACTATTCGCAAAATGCCGGTGAAAAAAGATAGTGAAAAATTAAACACTGTCGTTAATTTAGCAAGCATAGAAATAGAGAAACAAACGCGTATTTATTTAGCAGATTTAAAATAGCAGCATGCCTAAAGCAATTGTTATCGGCGCAGGAATTGCAGGAATTGCCTCTGCCATTCGCCTGACTTTAAAAGGCTATCAAGTTGATGTTTTTGAAGCAAATTCAAAACCAGGTGGCAAATTAGGTGAGCTTAGAATGAACGGCTTTAGGTTTGATACCGGACCAAGTCTATTCACTATGCCTCAATATGTAGATGAACTTTTTACGCTTGCAGGAAAAAACCCAAAAGATTATTTCGATTATATTAAACTGAAAGAGGTTTGCCGTTATTTTTATGAAGATGGGTTGAGGTTAAACGCTAAGTCAGACATTGATTCGTTTGCACAGGAAATAGAGGCTAAAACCATTTCTACAGCAGCAGAGGTTAATCGATTTCTGAAAAAAAGCGAAACGATTTACGACGTAACACACCAGGTGTTTTTAGAACGTACCTTGCATAAGCTGAAAAGCTATTTGCATTGGGATACTTTAAAATCAGTTTTTAGGTTTTTACAGATTGATGCTTTCAGATCACAAAGTAAAGCGAACAAACATTTTTTTAAAGATGAACGGATAGCACAATTATTTAATCGATATGCTACCTATAATGGTTCAGATCCTTATCAGGCACCCGCTACTTTAAATGTCATTCCTCACTTTGAATATCACTTTGGTGCTTTTTTACCAAAAAATGGAATGTATGGCATTGTAACCGCTTTAGTAAAATTAGCAGAAGAATTGGGTGTAAAATTTCATTTCAACCAAAAAGTAGAGGAAATTCTTTATACTGAAGGTGCTCAACCTAAAATACTGGGCATAAAAATTTATGATCAAACTTATAAAGCTGAAATTGTAGTTTCTAACCTCGACATTTGGTTTACCTATAAAAATTTGCTTAAAAATATTGATCCGCCAAAAAAATTACTTAGTCAGGAACGCAGTAGCTCTGCCCTGATTTTCTATTGGGGCATGGATGGAAACTACAGCGATTTAGGTTTGCATAATATCTTCTTTGCAAAAGATTACCATGCTGAATTTAATTCAATTTGGAAAGAGAAAACCATTAGTGATGACCCTACAGTGTACATTAATATCAGTGCAAAACACTTAAGAAATGAATCGCCGAATGACAGCGAAAATTGGTTTGTTATGATTAATGTTCCATCAAATGATGGCCAAAACTGGGACGTTTTAATTCAGGAAGCCAGAATTCAGATTATCAAAAAAGTTAGTCGCATTCTAAATCGAAATATAGAAAAAGATATTATTTGCGAACAGATTCTGGATCCAAGAAGCATTGAAAGTAAAACGGGCTCGTACCAGGGCTCACTTTATGGAAACAGTTCAAATAGTCAGTTCGCGGCTTTTTTAAGGCATCCTAATTTTAGTTCAAAAATCAAAGGACTATACTTTGGTGGTGGAAGCGTACATCCGGGTGGCGGTATTCCATTAGCGTTACTTTCAGCTAAAATAATCGATGATAATATGCCAAATTAAACATTACTGGTTATAGCTTTTTCAAGAGTTTCAGCATCCAGGTCAAATGCATTTACGATAATTTTGGCCTGCCTGTAAAAAGGATTCCTTTCGGTTAGTTTCAACTGAATAAAATCCAGCAGTTGCTCATCATCTAAATCCTTAATTAATGGCCTTTTATGCCTGTTTTGAAGTCGGGACACCAGTTGCGCGGGTTCCATTTCAAGATAAACGGTTGTTCCATTAGCATTCATCCAATCCATATTGTCAAAAAAGCACGGCAGCCCGCCCCCAGTTGCCACTACACAGGTTTCAGGATATGAAAATGTTTTAAGCATCTCGCTTTCATAATCCCTAAAGCCGCTCTCTCCAAATTCAGCAAAAAATTCAGCAATAGTTTTACCAGATTTTGTTACAATTTCATTATCCAGATCAATAACCGGACAGCCTAAACGGTGTGCCAGTTGTTTAGCCTTTGTACTTTTCCCGCAGCCCATGTACCCAATAAGAAAAATCTTCATTCGTAGTTCTTTTCAATAGACCTATAGTAAATGGTCTCGTTTTAATATGATATAATCAGTAATTGGTGGTTCAAAACCTGCTTCCTTTAATAAGGTAACCACTTGTCCGCGATGATAAGTAGAATGATTAAATAAATGAAATAAAATATCAGCTATTTGGTTTTCATACCGGATTCCTTTAGAATTTTGATAATAAATCACCTGATCCAGCATGTTCTCATTCAATGCCTCATGAATAATTTTGAAGTTTTCCTCAGAGATTTTTTTAAAATCCTGCCGGGAATGAATCTCCCAAACGCCATAAAGTGGCTCAATGCCTAAAATCCGTTTCGCCCAGATATGTTGCGCATTAAGTATATGGCTAAACAATCGCTCTGCTTCTGGCAGTGCTGTTGTTGACTGACTAAAAATTTCAATGATGTACTGGTCAGCAACTTTTGTATAATTGATGATTTCTTCTGCGGTCATATCTAATTTAATTTTACTCTTGGATCAACATAAGCATAAAGAATATCGACCAGAATATTAATCACCACAAATACAAAAGCAATAAATAATATAGAACCCATCACTACAGGAAAATCCGACATTTCTAAAGCGGTAACGGTAGTTCTACCCAAACCATTATACCCAAAAACATATTCTACAAAAAATGAACCTGCCAGTAATGAAGCAAACCACCCAGAAATGGCGGTAATTACCGGATTCATCGCATTTTTTAAAGCATGTCTGTAAATAATGGCATTTCTGCTTAATCCTTTGGCTCTCGCTGTACGAATGTAATCCTGGGCCAAAACATCAAGCATGGCACTTCTGGTTAACTGAACAATGATGGCCAATGGCCTTAAACCTAAGGTGATCATCGGCAACCATAAATTTCTTAAAGTTAAAATTTCACCTTTAAATGGGTCATAAGCATATAAACTTCCGTTCATTTTTAAGCCTGTGTAATCGCTTAGCATAAAGCCAAAAATCCAGGCAATGATAATTCCTGCAAAAAAAGATGGGGCAGAAATTCCGAGGATGGCAAAGGCATTTGCAGACTTATCTATCCATGAATCTTTATAAACAGCAGATAATACACCAAGAAAAACACCAATTATGGTGGCAAATATCATCGCTGTTAATGCCAATACAAATGTGTTTGGAACCGTCTCTGATAATATTGCCGTAACATCTCTTTTCGTTTGATAAGAACTTCGCAGATAGGGCCATTTCAAGGCCAACACTTTTTTATCAAAGCTGATCAGTTTTACAAAATGATACTTTGCCTTACTGGCGCTATCATTATCGAGCAAACTTACTGGTGAAAGATCATTAATATACAATAGAAACTGTACTGGCTTTGATTTATCTAATCCAAACTCTTTACGAACAGCTTCTAAAGATTGTACATCAGCACGTTGTCCCATCGTCATTCGTGCCGGATCGCCAGGCAGAATATTAAAAAGCACAAAAACAACCAGCACTACACCTGCCATTACCAATAAACCATAAAGCAGTTTTTTTATGGCGTATCCAATCATTGCTTATCGAAATATTTTCTACTTAACTGATCAAAGGTTGGTAAGTTATGATTGTGCCATTTATTAACAACTACGCCATTCTTTAATAACAAAATACCTGGGTTTGCCCTCACCATACTTTTCAATGGAACAGCATCTGCATAAAAAACTTCCGAAAACAGGTTATTTTTTTTCACGAAAGCTTCTGCATCCTGTGCTGCATTTGAAGTAAGTAAAACCGTACGTATGTTAAATTGCTGCGTCGCATTCATTGCAATGGCGTTCAATTTCCCGATGGCATTTTTATTGGTATTTTTCAAATCATAAGCTACAAAAATCAAACTGTAGTAAGGATTTTCAATAATCTCTTTCGTATAATCTGTGCCAGAGGCATCACTGATTACAAGATCCTTAATTTTTGGTTCATAACCTTTTTTAACCAACCGTTTCACTGGCTCACCAATAATTTCCCAGTTGTTATCTTTCCAGATTTCAGTTTTAAGGTAATCCTTATCACTCATATCCTTTTCCTCTTTTGTCTTCTTATTTTTGAGATGATACATGATCTCAAATTCATCTGGTTTTTCACCTGGAGGAATCACCATTAATGATGGAATGTGCGCCCCAACCTTGTAAGGCAGAAAATCAATTACCGGAAGCACATTATAGGTATACAAGCCGAAGCCTAAAGATAATAAGGTTATCACAATAGCAATATTGCGCTGGCGGGATGTTTTTTTAAATAAAGGCTTAATTAAATCTTTATTGATGAAGATCATAACGATTAACACCAGTAAAATTAAGTCTTTACTGAACGACTGCCATGGTGTAAGCGGAATAGCATCGCCAAAACAACCACAGCTCGTTACCACTTTAAATGCAGCTGAAATGAATGTAAGAAGTGTGAAAAAGATAATAAGCAATAATAAACCCCAGGCAACCTTTTTGCTCCAGAAGCCTAATATTAGCAATGCACCTAACACAATTTCTAGTGTACATAGCAAGATGGCAATACCTGTAGCCGCCGGACTAAGGAAATTCATGTGAAAAACTTCAAAATATTCCTGAAGTTTATAACCGAAGCCGAGCGGATCATTGGCTTTGATTAATCCTGAGAAAATAAATAACGCGCCAACAAAAAAACGGGAAAAGTTTAACAGTATATTTTTCATTAGTATTTATTTATTTATTTTCAATGGAATTGGTTTAATCTGCACAATGATTGCTTTTATCATTAATTTATTTAACGCCAAGTTTAATTAACGCAAAAACTGAATAATTAAGCATATCCTGGTAATTCGCCTTCACCCCTTCTGAGGCTAAAGTTTGTCCTTCATTATCTTCGATTTGTTTTACTCTGAAAATTTTCATTAAAATCAAATCGGTTAAGGAGCTTACTCTCATATCACGCCAGGCCTCGCCATAATCATGATTTTTAGCCAGCATTAAATCTCTTGTTTCCGTAATTTTCTCCTCAAACAAACGCTCAACCTTTTCAAATGGCATTTCAAGCGGATCTGTCTCACTCAATTCAAGCTGCATCATGGCGATTGCACAATAATTAATAATGCCGATATATTCTGGAATAATTCCTTCACCAACCTTACTTACCTTTTTTTCTTCGAGGGTGCGGATGCGTTGAGCCTTAATAAAAATTTGATCGGTAATGGAACTTGGTCTGAGGATGCGCCAGGCAGTACCATAATCTTTCGTTTTTTTCAAAAACAATGATCTGCAAACTGCAATTACTTCATCAAATTCTACAGCGGTATTTGTTTGTATCAAAGCCAGTATTTATTAAGTTTTAGTGTATTTTTGTTGCGAAAAACAAAAGCTAAAGATACATTTTTATAGCGAAACTCAAATCCCGAAAGGGTTTATCATGTCAGAAAAAAACTTTTTTGAACCTCAGCAAAGCATCAATATAAGTGGAAAGTTAATGGATTTAAGCTTGCCAAAAGTAATGGCTATTTTAAATGTTACGCCCGATTCTTTTTATAGCAATAGCCGTACAAAATCTATTGATGATGCACTTACGAAAACTGAAGCCTTTTTAAAAGAGGGTGCCACCTTCATCGATATTGGCGGATACTCTTCCAGACCGGGCGCCATTGATATCTCTGCAACTGAAGAATCAGACCGATTGATTCCTGTAGTAGAAAGTCTGGTGAAAGAATTTCCAGAGGTGGTTATTTCAGTTGATACCTTTAGGGCGAAAGTGGCCGAAGAAACCATCCATGCAGGTGCACAGATTATTAATGATATATCCGCCGGAGATTTAGATCAACATATGTTCGAAACGGTGGCCAGGCTGCAGGTGCCCTATATGATTATGCATATGCAGGGTACGCCACAAAACATGCATCAAAATCCAACATACCAAAATGTAACCCTGGATGTAATTGATCATCTGGCTAAAAAGATTGCAGCATTAAAGGCGCTTCATATTCACGATGTCATTATTGATCCCGGCTTTGGTTTCGGTAAAACCATCGAACATAATTATGAACTACTACAAAACCTGGATGCTTTCAAAATATTTAAGCTTCCTGTACTGGTTGGTTTCTCCCGCAAAGGCATGATTTACAAAGCACTTCAAACAACTGCTGCCGAAGCCTTAAACGGAACCACTGTTTTAAATACAATTGCCTTACAAAAAGGTGCTGGCATCCTGCGTGTTCATGATGTGAAGGAGGCAATGGAATGTATACAACTCATTGCTAGACTAAATGGTTCATCAGTTCGTTAGTTTAATACCTTGCATAGGTTAAAATAACTCTTGTCAAATCAACTGAAAATTGTAAACTGAAAACGGTTTTGCTATCTTGCCATTAATGAAAGGATTTGATTTCGATTTTCTTAAAGTATCTGTAACAGATGTGGTAGATATTGTGCTGGTAGCACTCTTAATCTATTATGTTTATACCCTGATTCGGAATACACTTGCTGTAAATCTGCTGGTGGGTATGTTTATTATCACTGTTTTTTACTGGGTGGTGAAAGGTTTGCATATGGAGTTACTGACCACTATCATTGAGAAATTTATGAGCGTGGGCATCATTGCTTTAATCGTTATCTTCCATCCCGAGATCAGGCGGTTTCTATTACTGATCGGAAAAAATGCCTTCTTGCAGAAAAATAAAGCGTGGTGGGGATATTTGTTTGGCAGAAAAGAAATTGAAAGAAATAATCTAACCCGCATTAAACCGATTATAGACGCTTGTAAAACCATGAAGAAAACGAGAACAGGTGCACTTATCGTTTTTGTTAAGTTTTACGATGAACAATTTTTTGCAAATAGCTGTGAGGTGGTAGATGCTAAAATCTCCAAAAGATTATTAGAAAGTATATTTCAAAAAAATAGTCCTCTGCATGATGGAGCGGTAGTGATCTCAGAAAATAAAATCAAAAGTGCCAGTTGCATTCTTCCTTTAACAGATAACGATCAGTTGCCTTCGCAATTCGGATTAAGACATCGGGCTGGTATTGGTGTTTCTGAAACGACAGATGCCGTTGCGGTAATCATTTCTGAAGAAACCGGAGAAATATCATATGCCAAACAAGGCAGAGTGAGAATGAACGTTTCGTTTGGTGAGCTAGAGAAATTGCTCAATAAAGATTTTTAATTATTTTTTGAATGAGGTATTAGTTGGTTAGACATTTAAAAACTAAAAACCTAACCAACCAAAATCTAATAACTAGCAGTATTGCTCGAAAGCGCCAATCAGGTTATCAGCAATCATTTGCGCTGGTCTGCCTTCAATTTGATGACGCTCAATCATATGTACCAATTTGCCATCTTTAAAAAGTGCCATAGCTGGTGATGATGGAGGAAATGGCATCATATAATTTCTGGCCTGGTCTACAGCTTCTTTCTCCATACCTGCAAAAACGGTTACCAATTTATCAGGGTGTTTTTCATGTACTGCTGCTGCTCTTGCTGCCGGGCGTGCATTTGCTGCTGCACAACCACATACAGAGTTTACCACTACCAATACAGTTCCTTCACCTTTTATAGCCTGATCTACATCTGCTGCATTTTTTAATTCTTCAAAACCAACGTTGGTTAATTCCTTACGCATTGGTTCTACTAAATATTCTGGATACATTATCGTGAGTTTTTTATTTACAATTTGAATCATACAAAAATAACAAAATCGAATGGCTTGCGTCATCCGATTTATATTTTTAAGGTAAAATTAGCAAAGCTATTAATGCATTCCTTTAAAGAATTTATCGTATGCAGCAGGGTTTGCAATTGCACCTACAATTACCAGAATTACTATTGCGATAAATAAAACACTTAATATCGTAGCAATCATTCCACAAATTTTACCTGCCTTTGCATTTTTATAAGATGACTCCGTGTAAAAAGTAGGATTTAATTGATATTTTTTCATATCACCTGCACCTAAAACCCAGGCAATAATACCGAAAATTAAACCAAATATACCGTAGAAACAGCATGCCGGAAGCGCAATGATCCCTAGCACTAATGAAGCTGTAGCATTTGGAAGATTTTGCTGCCCCATTCCCATTCCGCCGCCAAACTGCCCGAATGGAGGAGGCTGTTGAAATGGTGGAGGTGTTGCAAACCCAGTGTTTCCGGCGTTTGGTTGTGGTATTTCGTTTTTACTCAGATCAATAGGTTGGTTTTCCTGAGGTTTTTCCTGTTCTTCTGACATGGGATTAGATGATAAGTTGATGAGTGTATATTTTATAAATGTAATTGATAAAAATAATTATTGCAATACCCGCAAAAGCAATTTTGATCATCTGTGCACCGCTTTTAAAATCCAGCTTAAGATGGAATAAGGTAAAAATCACTAATAAAAGAAGTGGTATGGTAGCTGGATAAAGTTTAAAGGATTCAATAAAATTTCCTTTAAGTAAGGAAACAACAGATCGCTGAAAGCCGCATCCGGGACAATCAAACCCGAAATGAGATTTAAACGGACAAGCAAAAAGATGTTGATTGAGCCAGTCTAAAAAACTATGTTGCGGTTGAGCCATCTACGTCTTCTATATATTCAATTTGTGCATCTTTCCAGGCTTTGTAATGGTCAAGATCTTTAAGCACCTGCTTATAAACCAGGTTTAATATAAAAATATCATCAATAAAGCCCAATACCGGAACAAAATCTGGCACTACATCTATTGGTGATAAAAAATATACCAACCCACCTAAAATAGCTACAATTGATCGCTTAGGAATCTCAGTATAATTTCCGTTAACATAATCTTTAGACACAGCAAACAGCAATACCATTTTTTCCCAAACACCATCTAGCTGTCCTTTATTGGTTACAGCTTTTCCTAATGCATCTTTTATGGTGGTATTGGCTTTGGATTTATCTTTCAGGATTATGGTTGCCCGGTTTTCGGATTTCCTGAAAAAATCTAATATTTTTTGTCTGTTAATCTTCATAACGAATGCTGCACAAATTAACGGCCAAAAGTATCGTAATTATCCTCGGCGTATTTAATGAAACGATCTAAAAGCTTAATATTTTTATTTTCAATGGCTGTTAATTTATTATCCACATTATCTTCAACTGGCACGTACCACTCCACAGGATCAAAAAACTGGCGGTAGGTACCTTTTTTGAATACATAACCATGTCTGGCAAAAACAGTATTTTTCAAAATCTGCAGATCCAGTTTACGGAGGTTTTTTAAATTACTTTCTGCAAGCAATGCTTTGGATGCATTGAGTTTGAAAATCTCTTCTGATGCACTTCTATAAAACGGATTTATACCTAAAGTATCAACCGTTCCATTCTCAAGCGTATCAAACTGTGATACCATTTTATGATCACCCCAATCTACATAGTTCCCTTCGGATGGCAGCATTACTTCAGGGTTATAAACAAACTTACGCTTTAGCAACTTGTAGGTTTTCTCCGGCCCTTTTAAATTGGCATCAAAAGCATTCCATTTGCCAACAATAGAATCGCCTGCTATTTCAAATTCGAATCGTCCATCATATTTATGGTTACCTGGTTCATTTAATACAAAACTAATTTTACCATCATGTTCAGATAATTTACCCAATAACGGCCTGTTGTTCCCAGAAACAATACTTTGGGCAATCACAGTATCTTTCGTAATTCTTTTGATAATGATATTTAGCTTGTCTACATAGTTGTAATCATCGCCCTCAAAATCTTCGGCTCCCGCTTCAAAAAAACCACCCACCCAAAAGCCATATAGTTCTTTGTGAATTTCCTGTTGTGGAATCTGCTTTTTCTTAGCCATGTTTTGCTGAGACTTTTTGGTGTCTTTACAGGCGATAATGGTGAAAGCAATAAGCGAGAGGATAAAGATCTTTTTCATTTAAACGATTTTTTTTCTGATCAGCCATTCGGCTATTAACAAATTGGGTATCCATCCTAACCAAGCAATCACCTGGTAAACATCCATCGGTGCCGGATGAAATAAATATACCAAAATAACTTTCCAAAGCCTTAAGGTAATGGCAGAAGTGGCTAAAGCAAAACTGCGGTACATCATCTTTTTATGCGCCTTAATTTTTCTTTGGATAATCAGCTGCACGGCCTTTATGGTAAACCAAAACCATAATAAACCTAAAATTATAAAAGAAGTTTTGGCTATTAAGCCTCCATTGGCAAAATATCCTATAAAAATTCCTGAGGGTGCGGCAAATAACAATACGATGCCAACATATAGGTAACCAAGTATGCGGTGTACACCAGGATATTGATTTAAAATTTTCGGATTAAACTGCGTAAAACCTGCCATCAAAACAAAAATGGCACTATATACATGAATATAAAAGATGGGTAAATAAGCTTTAATACCAGATACTTCTGTTTGCTTAATTTGAAGAAATGCGACTTCGCGTCCAAAGGGCAGGTAGCGCAGTGTAATTTGCACCATCAGTACAAAAAAATAGGCAAAGAATAATAGCCAGGCAATATTAGAATAAGCGATTTGTCTTTTCAACTTATTTAAGATTTAGTTGTCATGGTTACCTTTGATAGGAGAGCGCAATAATGTTTAAATCAATGACATTGGTAAATTATGCTGCAGATACGCTAATCATGATCAGAATATCATCTATATATTTTCTCTCATTGGCCAGGCGTGGAACTTTATGTTGCCCACCCAATTTATCTTTAGCTTTTAACCAATTATAAAAAGTATTTGCTGGCGCATTATGCACCGTTGGCCTACAGAGGGCCATATCTTTAAATCTTTTGGCATCGTAATCTGAGTTTACTTCACGCAAGGTATTATCCATCACATCAATAAACTTTTCGAAATCATCGGGCTGTTTATCAAATTCTATGATCCACTCATGCCCGCCAGCTTTTTCTCCTTCAAAATAAATTGGCCCGGCGGTATAATCTTTAATCTCTGCACCAGTTTCTAGGCATGCCCGGGTTAAAGCTTGTTCGGCATTATCTATAATCACTTCTTCTCCAAAGGCATTAATAAAGTGCTTTGTTCGTCCTGTAATTTTAATTCGATAAGGAGAAAGAGAAGTAAATTGGATGGTATCTCCAATCATATAACGCCATAAACCTCCGTTGGTTGAAATGACGATGGCGTAATTTTTATGAAGTTCTACCTCACCCAGTAATAAGGCTTTAGGGTTTTCTTCACCAATATTTTCCATTGGAACAAACTCATAGAAAATACCATAATCCAGCATAAGCAGCATTTCATCAGAATTGTCCTGATCCTGAATACCAAAAAAGCCTTCTGAAGCATTATAAGTTTCCAAATAATACATGTCATTAGAAGGAATGAGTTGCTTAAACTGCTCGCGATAAGGTGCGAAATTTACAGCACCATGGATATAAACTTCGAGATTGGGCCAAACCTCTAACAGGTTGCTTTTTCCTGTTAGCTCTAAAACCTTTTTGGCCAGAACAATGGTCCAGGTTGGTACACCAGAAATACTGGTCACGTTTTCCTGAATGGTAGCTTCAGCCATTCTGTCCATCTTTACCTCATAATTATCCATCAAGGCAATAGACATATCTGGTGTGCGGTAGAACTCGGCCCAGATGGGTAAATTTTTAATTAGCACAGCTGATAGATCACCATAAAAACAATCTTCATTGAGCTGATTTACCTGGTGACTCCCACCAAGCACCAAACCTTTACCGGTAAACATTTGATTATCTGGCCGATTATTACAATAAATGGAAAGCATGTCTTTCCCCCCTTTGAAATGACATTCTTCCAAAGATTCCTTAGAAACAGGAATAAATTTACTTCTGTCGCTGGTAGTTCCGGATGATTTAGCGAACCATTTAATATCAGATGGCCATAAAATATTTTGTTCGCCGGCCAGCATTCTTTCTATATAAGGCTTAAGGGTATCGTAATTTTGAATGGGAACACGCTCCTGATACTGTTGAGGCGTAAGGATGCTTTTGTAATCATACATTTTACCCCATTCCGTATTTTCTGCACTATCAATCAGGTTATGAAACCATTCATGCTGAACATCATAGGGATATTTCATAAAAAGCTCGATCTGGTGGATCCGCTTTTTCATCAGCCAGGTAAAAATTGAGTTTACAAATGCCATTGTCCGTAATTAAATGTCGAATTTTTTACGCTTCAGTACAAAGTTCGAACCCAGATAAACTTTCCTTACCATCTCGTTTTCTGCCAGCACTTCCGGAATACCTTGTTCAAGAATTTTTCCTTCAAAAAGTAAATATGCCCGATCGGTAATGGAAAGGGTTTCCTGAACATTGTGATCGGTAATTAAAATACCAATGTTTTTATGCTTAAGTTTTGCAACAATACTTTGAATTTCTTCTACAGCAATAGGATCTACTCCGGCAAAAGGTTCATCTAAAAGAATGAAACTAGGATTTGCCGCCAACGCACGGGCAATTTCGGTTCTTCTACGTTCCCCACCTGATAATAAATCACCTCGGTTTTTACGAACTTTATGCAAGCTAAATTCATTAATCAGCTCCTCCAGCTTATCCTTTTGTTCTTCTTTAGACAGGCTACTCATTTCCAGAATAGCCAAAATATTATCTTCAACCGTAAGCTTTCTAAATACAGATGCTTCCTGAGCTAAATAACCAATGCCCTTTTGTGCCCTGCGGTACATGGCATCTTGTGTAATATCTTCTTCTTCTAAAAAAATCCGACCTTCATTTGGCTTAATTAAACCTACAATCATATAAAATGAGGTGGTTTTACCGGCACCATTAGGTCCTAGCAAGCCAACAATTTCTCCCTGACTTACACTAAACGAAACATCATTTACAACGGTTCGCTGTTTATATTTTTTAACCAGATTTTCGGCTCTTAATATCATATTTAGATTGCCCGTCACCCTGAATTTATTTCAGGATCTTTTTACAGCATGCTGAATCAATTTCAGCTTGACGATTTTATTTAATTTAATTAACTTTTATGCCTTTAACATTAAGTTGCATACGTTTTTTATCTCTCCACACATTTTCTTCAATTGTATAACAAACAGAAAACGGAACTTTTGGTTGTAAAAGATTTTGAAATTCTGCCAGTCCAAATGCAATGCATTCAAAAATAGGCGAATTTTGTTGCTTTATGATAATTTTTAAATGATTTGCGCCAACAGCCATTGCAGGCCGGTCTAAATAAACACCATGTGATACGAAAACCGGTGCCATATTTTCTGGTCCAAAAGGGCCCATTTGTGCTAAAACCCTGAAGAATTTTCCATCAATCTGATCCAGTTTAATTTCAGCATCGATCTTGATCATTGGTGTTAATAATTCTTCGGTAATAGACGCTGATACTATTTCCTCAAACTTATCTGCAAAAGCATCAACTTTATCTGCCTGCATGGTTAAGCCTGCAGCAAATTTATGACCTCCGAACTGATCCAGGAGATCAGCGCAACCACTCAAAGCTTCGTACAAATCAAACCCAACAACTGAACGGCAGGAACCTGCAACGTGTCCGTTAGATTTAGTCAGCACAATAGTTGGGCGATAATATTTTTCAGTCAGCCTGGAAGCCACAATTCCAATCACACCTTTATGCCAGTTTTCATTAAATACCACTGTGGTTTTCCGATTGATCAGGTGATCACTACTCCCAATTAAATCTAAAGCTTCACGGGTAATGTCCTGATCATATGTTTTTCGTTCTGTATTTTTAAGATTAATGGATTCACTCTGTTCCAATGAATTGCCATCTACCTCACAAAGCAGCATAGCCACAGCGTGTTTGGCATGGTCAATTCTTCCAGCGGCATTAATGCGTGGGCCTAAAGTAAACACTACATCAGTAATGGTATAATTTTCTTTTTTCCCTGACACTTCCATCAGTGCACGCAAGCCCTCACATGGATTTGTATTGAGTTTTTTTAATCCATAATAAGCCAGAATTCTATTCTCACCAACAACCGGAACAATATCTGCAGCAATACTCACCATCACCAGATCCAGGTATCGAAGATAAGTATCTGCCGTAAGATGATGCTTTTGTGCATAAGCCTGAGCCAGTTTGAACCCAATTCCACAGCCTGCTAATTCTTTAAAGGGGTATTCACAATCAATCCTTTTTGGATCTAAAACAGCAACAGCTTTAGGAATTTCATCGCCTGGTAAATGGTGATCGCAGATGATAAAATCAATACCAAATGCATTAGCATAGTCTACCTTATCCAGTGATTTAATCCCACAATCCAAGGCAATGATCAGTGAAAAACCATTTTCATTTGCATAATCAATTCCGGCGGTAGAAATCCCATATCCTTCCAGGTAACGATCAGGTATATAATATTCAATGTTTTCTGTAAACTGAGAAAAGAAGCTGTAAGCCAAAGCGACAGAGGTTGTTCCGTCTACATCATAATCACCATAGATCAGGATTTTTTCATGAAGTGACAGGGCTCTTTCAATTCTGCGAATCGCTAAATCCATATCCTTCATCAGGAAAGGATCGTGAAGTTGAGTCAGTTCTGGTCTGAAAAAGTATCTGGCCTGATCAAAGTCACAAATGTTTCTTTGTACTAAAATTTGTGCTAATGATCTATCTATATTAAGTTGTTCTGCTAATTTCTTTACCGTGTCATCATTACAATTTGATGTCAGCACCCATCTTTTTTCCATTATATTTGTTTCCGAACAGTAAATATACTTTTTTAATTTAAATCTACATTACATTGCAAGTTCACACCCTTTTTGAAGGAACCTATTCGGTAGATGCTACCAAAAAATTTATTCCTTTCGATTCAGCCATTCATAGTTTTAAAGACAGGCCAGCTTCACTATTTATTAATGTGCAGCCGTTTTTAGTGGAACTGAAAAATGATTTAGTCCTTTTTGATACCGGATTGGGTTTTAGTGATGACCATGGCGAACTGATTTTACATAAAAACATCCGCAATGCGGGTTTTGATCCTACGGATATAACCAAGGTTTTAATGTCTCATTTACATTATGACCACTCTGGTGGAATGATTCATAAACAGGAAGATGGAAAAGTAGAATTGAGTTTTCCTGATGCAGAATATGTAATCAATCGTGGTGAATGGGAAACAGCCTTTAGCAGCACATCAAGTTCTTACCATACCGATATTTTTGATTTTCTTCAGCGCAATGCACAATTGAAATTTATAGAAGGCGACAGCAATTTGGATGACACCATTGCTTACGAATTTACCGGAGCACATTGCCCAAATCATCAGGTTTTTTTATTAACGGAAGGCAATCAGAAAGTGTTTTTTGGTGGCGATGTTTTACCTGAACCGAGTGAATTAATCAAAAATTTTATTGCAAAATATGACTTCGATGGCCGGAAGGCGATGGAATTGCGCAAAGCATTTGGTAAAAGAGCCGCCGCCGAAAATTGGGAGTGTTTATTTTACCATAGCAAAGAGCAGGCAACGGGATTTATTGATGAAACAGATGGTGGGTTTAGGGTAAGGTAAAGATGAAAGCTTAAAGCGAAAAGACTAAAGCTTAAAGCGAAAACCCATCGGTTGTAAATTTCAGTGAAGTATGTCCTTAAGCACTACCGAAAATACTTTTTGTTTGTAGCAACCTTGAATAAGCTGTCATGCTGAGGCACGAAGCATCTGTTTCATAGGTTGCAGATGCTTCGTGCCTCAGCATGACAGTAGTCAAAAAAAGGTCCCGACAAATTGCCGAGACCTTTTATACTTTATAAAAATGGAATAATTATTTTTTAGCTACTAATTTCACACCAATTTCGAAGTTATCATCAATTGCTTTATCACCGATGCTATCAAAAAATGATTTAGAACCGTAACGGATATCGTATTTAGTTCTGTCAACTAAAATTTTACCAGCTAAAGCAGAAACAGTACCATCAGCATTCACCGCAACTGTAGCTGGGAAGCTTACTGGTTTAGTAATTCCTTTAATGGTTAAATTACCTGTAACAGTTAATGAAGCACCAGAACCAGCAACTTTAGTAATTACGAAAGTTGAAGTTGGGAATTTTGCTGTTCCGAAGAAATCATCTGCTTTTAAGTGGCCTTCTAATTTTGCGCTACCATCAGCATCTTTGATAGAATTCATATCAATTGTGAAAGTTCCGCCGGTTACTTTTTTACCATCAACATTTAAAGTTCCTGATTGTAAAGCGATTGTTCCATTATGTGAACCAGTTACTTTTTTACCAATCCAAGTGATGGTAGATTTTGCCGGATCAACAGTATAAGCTACTGGTTTAACAGGACTCTTAAAAGCTGACAATGATACAACTGCCACTAATAAAAAGATTGAAGAGATTTTTAATTTCATGTTTGGTTTTTTTTAATTGTGATACAAAGATATAATTAAGGATCATCCTTTATGATTGACCTATGTTAAGTTTTTTCAAAAATAAAAGATTTATTCATAATCATTCTATGGACACCATATTATTGCTGTGGTTTAATAATTGGAAGCTTATTTTTTATTAAATGTTTTTAAAGCCAGGCCAGCAATATCTTTAACCACCTGTGTGGGAGAATTACAATCACAATTGCTTAAACCAAGTATATAAATATCCTGATCAGGAATATATACCCCCATTGTTTTAAATCCAAATATGCTGCCGCCATGTTCTCTCGTAGCTACCCCATCAATATCTTTTAAATGCCAGCCATAACCATAGCTAAATGTTTCGCCACTATTTAATTTATACTTTGTAAATGCTTTTTTAATGGTTTCGGGTTTCAAGAGTACATCCTTGTTTAAGGCATTTTGCCAAAGCAGCATATCATCTATAGTAGACATTAAAGCACCTGATGAAAAAGGAATACTAAAGCTAATAGCAGTTTTATTTACATAGCCTGCTGCTTTCTGCTGATAACCATAAGCCCGGTTTTTGATAATGGACGCATCAGAGGCATACCGTGAATGTTTCATACCAAGCCTTTGAAAAATATTTTTGTTGATATAGTTTTCATAGGTATAACCAGAAACCAATTCAATGAGATATCCGAGAATCACATAACCAGAATTGTTATATTCAAACTTTTCTCCAGGATTAAAATCCATAGGCTCATTTTTAAAAAAATCGACCATCTGTTTTGGAGATAAATTTTGTTGTGCAACCTGATTGAGGGATTTCATTTTAGTAAAATCCTTTATACCAGAAGTGTGGGTAAGCAAATGATGAACTGTAATCTTATCTCCCATAGGGTAGTCTGGAATATACGCTGAAATGGATTTTTGCAAATCTATTTTTCCCTGTTCAACCAACATTAAGATTGCTATTGCAGTAAATTGTTTCGTCATTGAACCCAACTGAAATACATTTTGAGGTGCCATTTTAACACCTAACTCAATATTTGCATTACCGAAAGCTTTTTGGTAAACGGGTTTACCATTTTTGGCGACCATAAATACACCTCCGGGTCCGTTTTTGTCTTTAAATATTTGGTTAAGTAAACTATCTACTTTAACCTCAAAAGTTTGTGCCCAACAAAAGTTAACAGTAGTGGCTGTTAATATGAATAACGTGAGTATTTTTTTCATTTAAATTTTATTTGCAGTATCAGACGACATTTCTTAATCTTGGGTTACAATCGATATTAATATGATTGATAATGCATTACAGGAAATAGCAATGTTTTTAATTTAAAATTGACCAAATGAACAAACAGGTAAAATCAATACGCCCCTTTATTGGTGCGAAAGATTTCGAAACATCTAGAAATTTTTATAAGGATTTAGGATTTGAGGAAGCTACTTTAGGCGATGGGATGTCTGTATTTAAAATGGGTGAACTTGCCTTTTATTTACAAAATGCATATGTAAAAGATTGGGTTGATAACACCATGATCTTTATGGAAGTTGAGAACGTTGAAGAATTCTATAATGAGCTCATTAAACTGGATTTACCAAATAAATATGAAAATGTAAAATTGAGTACCATCCGAAATGAGGATTGGGGGAGTGAATGTTTTCTTCACGATCCCTCAGGAATATTATGGCATTTTGGAGCGTTTAAATAATTGGATAATTCATTGGATGAATATATAAAGGTATTTATCTGATGACGATCGTTTAAGACAAAAAATCTGCAAGCTTTATGAAAATGAATTCACAAAACTTGCAGATGATTTTTACCTAATGAGATTGCTTCGTGCCTCGCAATGACGAAACTTTGAATCTAAGGAACGATTTCTTCCAAATAACTTTCCACAGGCGGACAAGCACAGATTAATGAGCGGTCGCCATGGCTATCATTTACACGGCCAACTGATGGCCAGAACTTACGCTCTGATACATAAGGCAACGGGAATGCAGCGGTTTGACGGCTGTAAGCATGCTCCCATTCGTTTGCCGTAATTACGGCAACGGTGTGAGGTGCATTTTTCAACGGGTTGTCAACCTTATCAAAAGTTAGGTTTTCTACTTGATCTATTTCTTTTTTAATCGCAATTAAAGCATCACAAAAACGGTCTAACTCATGTTTAGGTTCCGATTCTGTAGGCTCAACCATTAAAGTACCTGCAACCGGAAATGAAACTGTTGGTGCATGGAAACCGTAATCCATTAAACGTTTCGCAATATCCGTAACCTCAATTCCGAAGGCTTTAAATGAGCGACAATCTAAAATCATCTCATGTGCACAACGACCCTGAGCACCAGAATAAAGTACCGGATAGTGTTGCTCCAAACGAGCTTTCATATAATTTGCGTTTAAGATCGCATATTTAGTGGCATTGGTTAATCCTTCAGATCCCATCATGGCAATATAGGCATGCGAGATAATCAAAATGGAAGCTGAGCCCCATGGTGCAGATGATACCGCAGAAATTGATTTTCCTTTATCAATATCAACCACAGCGTGACCTGGCAGATAAGGAACTAAATGTTTAGCCACACCGATTGGGCCCATCCCAGGACCACCACCACCGTGAGGAATACAGAAGGTTTTGTGCAGGTTTAAGTGGCAAACATCTGCACCGATATTAGCAGGGCTAGTTAAACCAACTTGTGCATTCATGTTCGCACCATCCATGTAAACCTGACCGCCGTTGGCGTGAATCGTTTCACAAATTTCGATAATGCTTTCTTCGAACACCCCATGGGTTGACGGATAAGTTACCATTAAACAAGATAAATTATCTTTATGTAACTCCGCCTTTGCTTTTAAATCTTCAACATCGATGTTGCCATTTTCTAAAGATTTAACCACAACGATTTTCATATCGGCCATGGCTGCAGATGCAGGATTTGTGCCGTGAGCAGACGCAGGAATTAAAGCTACATTACGATGGAAATCGCCTCTATCGTGATGATAAGCACGGATAACCATCAAACCAGCATACTCACCCTGAGCACCAGCATTTGGTTGTAAACTCATGGCTGCAAAGCCAGTAATTTCACTTAACCATTTATCCAGTTCATTAAAAACAGAATAATAACCCAACACCTGATCGGCTGGTGCAAATGGGTGAACGCGACCGAAGTGAGACCAGGTAACAGGAATCATCTCTGCTGTTGCGTTTAATTTCATGGTACAACTGCCCAATGCAATCATGGAATGGCAAAGCGATAAATCTTTTGCTTCTAATGATTTGATGTAACGCAACATTTCATGCTCTGAGTGATGTGAGTTGAAAATCGGGTGCGTTAAATAAGCAGAAGTACGTTGTAAAGCTGAAGGAATAATGGATTCTACATTTTCTACTACTTCAACCTGATCGGCAGCGATAGCTTTAACCTTAGCGAAGATTTTAGCAATTAATGCTACATCTGCAAATGTGGTAGTTTCATCGATAGAGATCGTGGCTACATTACCAACATAGTTTAAGTTGATTTCATTATCAATACATCCCGATTGGATGCCACCTTTTAAATCGCCTAAATCAAAACGGATCGTATCGAAATAAACTGAGTTTAATTGTTCAAAGCCTAAGCCTTTTAACGTTGAAGCCAGACTAATGGCCAAACCATGTGTACGTTCAGCAATCGCTTTTAATCCTTTCGGACCGTGATAAGCGGCATAAAAACCAGCCATAATAGCCAATAAGGCCTGAGCGGTACAAATATTTGAAGTTGCTTTATCTCTACGGATGTGTTGCTCGCGGGTTTGCAAAGCCATACGCAAGGCATAATCACCATGGCTATCAATGGTTACACCTATTATACGACCTGGGATTGAACGTTTATATTCTTCTTTAGTTGCGAAAAATGCAGCATGTGGACCACCAAAACCCATCGGAATACCAAAACGTTGTGTTGTACCTACCACAATATCAGCACCCCATTCACCCGGAGGCGTTAATAAGGTTAAGCTTAAAATATCTGCAGCAACTGTTAACTTAATATTTTGATTGTGTAATTCTGAAGCAAAGTTTTTATAATCGAAAACTTCACCATTACCTGCCGGATACTGAACAATTGCTCCGAAGAAATCTTCAGTAGCGATAAAATCTAAATGATTGCCAATAACTAATTCAATACCGTAAGGGTTGGCACGGGTTTTTAAAATATCAATGGTTTGCGCAAAAAGCAATTCAGAAACGAAGAACTTTTTAGCTGCCTGATTTTTACGCGTACTGTATTGCATGAACATCGCCTCCGCCGCAGCTGTACCTTCGTCTAAAAGTGAAGCATTGGCGATTTCCATTCCGGTTAAATCAATCACCATCGTTTGGAAATTTAACAAAGCCTGCAAACGACCTTGCGCAATCTCTGCCTGGTATGGCGTGTATTGCGTATACCATCCTGGATTTTCAAAAACATTACGTAAAATTACGCCCGGCGTAATCGTATCATAATATCCCTGACCGATAAAGCTTTTAAAAACCTTATTTAATAATGAAGTTTGTTTTAAAGCACCCAGATATTCAGTTTCTGATTTTGCTGCTGGCAAGTTTAAAGGCTGTTTTAACCTAATGGTTGCCGGAACAGTTTGTTCAATCAGCTCATCAATAGAATTTACGCCAATAGCTTGCAACATCTCGGCTGTATCTGCCTCATTTGGTGCAATATGACGATTTTGAAAATCTTCCTTGTAATGGATATTTAAGCTCATGCGGTATGAATAATAAATTTCCCGCAAAGGTAGCAAAAAGCCGACTATTTTTAGGTATCTAAACACATTATGGATCGTCATATTTTCGTAGTGAAATAATAGACAAAATCCAGGTTTTTAGTAGCTTTGGCAATAAATATCCTTTCTTCTTTAATATGCCAGAACTTCAAAATAATGTAGCCTTACTTGTTCACGCCTGTGATCGGTATGAATTTCTTTATCCGGGTTTTGACATCTTCTTCTCTAAAAACTGGGATCTTAATATTCCGTGTAATTATTATTTTGCCACAGAAGTTAAGGACGCAACAGTAAACGGTTTTCAGAATATTAAATCGGGTAAGGGCGAATGGGCAGACCGACTGGCAACCTTATTAAAAAACATAGACGAAGAATATGTACTCTATTTTCAGGAGGATATGTGGTTAAGCAAACCGGTAAATCCAGATTTTTTTAAGCAATTATTCTCTTTTGCAAAACAGCACGACTGTAAGCAAATTAAACTGCACAGTTCTGATGTTTATACCACCAACCAAAGTGAGCATTTTATAGAGGGACTTAATATCGCTGTAGTAGATAATCAGGCATCAGATTTCTTGATGTCGCACCAGGTTACCCTTTGGAAAAAGGATTTTTTGTTGGCACAACTACATAAAAAAGAACATCCATGGCGAAATGAAAGAAAAGGTACGAGGCGATTAAAAAAATTAAATCCACTGATTTATCACGTTGATTTTTTCTCAGAAAATGGCTCCAATGAAATTAATCAGAATAAAAAAAAGGTTAAAAGAGGTGAATACTTTGCTGTTTCTTTTAACAGTACTTTAAACCACAATGCGATTCGTTTTATCGACGAATTAAAATCAGGTAATGCGGCAGAGGAAAAATACGCAATGGAATTACAAAATCATTATGATCATGAACTCACACATGATGGTAAACCAAGGCCAAAAAAAACAGATTTATTTAAAAAATTTAAAACCTGGTTTTTGAAGCATAAAAGTTAAGCTTTAAAATGGGCATACCTTTAATTATTCTGCCTAAGCTTATTTTTGCACCCGCCAACCTTCTTCTTTATCCAGCTTCAATTTATAAGTTTTAGTAATAAAGTTACTGTTCTTATTGGCTTCTTTATCAAAAGGCTCAAAATCTGTGGTCATCATTTTTAATGAAACGGTTACCTTAGCTGTACTTGAATTAACCTGCTCAAAATTAACTGGCTTCTCATCAGCTAAAACATATTCTACTGCCTTAACTGTTGCCCGATCTGCATCTTGTTTCAACACTAATGGGCTAGCCTTATCTGTTAAATTAATCTGGTAAACAAAACTGCTATCTTTTGAAAGAAACTTTTTTTTTGCCTCTTTTAAATTTAATGTAACCAAGCCTTTGCTGGCTAACGACTTGTATTTCCCAAGTTCAAACAGATCATTGGTACTGTTAAATTTTATCTCGCCAAATTTGAATCGGATGGTTTTATATTCTGGATTGGCTTTTAAATAATCTGTAATTACCTCACCAGCCTCATCCTGATTGATGGTGACTTTAGTTTTACATCCGGCAAAGCTGATGATGATCAGCGATAATATATAAATGGTAAATTTTTTCATGGTTGTATCATTTGCCTTTAAAGGTATTTAATTTTAGTTTAACCGCAAAGGATGCAAAGTGTTTCGTTTCAATTTTAACCAAAGAGGACACACGGAGATTTCACAGAGGAAACAGAGAGAAAGAGCTGATTAACCGCAAAGAAAGGAAAGTGTTTCAGAGATAAAAGATCCAAGCGAATTTAACCGCAAAGAACGCTAAGTGTACCGCAACGGAACCAAAGCTAATGGTTTCAATTTTAAACACAGAGAGCAAGACGGTTAACTGCAAAGAAAGCAAAAACCAACTACACTCCATACCTCGGTGTGCTCAGTGCTTTTTTCTCTGTGTACTCGGTGGTTAATAAATCAATCTGCTAATTTCTACCACAGAGATCACAGAGTTTTTCACAGAGGAAACAGAGAGAAAGACGGTTAACTGCAGAGAGCGGAAAGAATTAGTTATGAATGCCAATAAAAACACCAAAATCTATCAACGTGTTCTCTGTGCCTTTTTTCTCTGTGTACTCGGTGGTTAATAATTTGTTTTTAGCCTCCCAACTTTGCGCCCTTTGCGGTTAAAACTTATACCTTCCGCTTCAAATACTTCAAATTTGGCAAAACCATGGCCGATAAGATGATCGCCACACCCACCCACCGTAAAAACGATACTTGCTCATGCAATACGAAACCAGCCATCATCACGGCAATAGGCAGTTCTGCCGCACTTAAAATAGAACTTAATGCTGTGCCGATTCTGGGCACGCCTTCTGCATAAAATAAAGGCGGAATTACTGTTCCGAATACAGAAATGATTAACCCCCACTTTAACAAACTTCCCCCTAACGCACCATTAAATAAAAAAGCTGGTGGAAAAATAATGAAGATCAATATACATGCGCCAGTAATCATCAAGGCACTTTTTTTCAATGCTGGATATTCATTACCAATCCGCCCGCTTAACATTAAAAAGCCTGCATAACAAAGTGCAGCCAATAAACCAAAACCAATCCCTTTAAGGTTTAATGCTGAAATACTGGTTTCTAACATCCCACTCGCCAGAACTGTTCCACCTAATACCAATAGAATAGCAACAAACTGCAATCCAGATGGCTTTTTCTTGAAAATTAGAAATTCGAGTAAAATGCTCATCCAGATAAATTGCATCAGTAAAATGATGGCAACAGAATTCGGAACCAGTTTTACACACTGATAATAAAAAATACTGACAAGCCCTGTACAAGTTCCGGCAAGCAACATTTTCCACCAGGGTGTGGTAATTTTGGTTTCTTTTGCTTTGTAAGCTGATGTTCTAGTTTGAAAGAAAAATAGAATCCACAAAATCACTGCACCAAAAAATGCCTGTGCACCAGTTACATCACCTAAAGTATAACCTTCTTGATAAGCCAGTTTAACGAATGTAGAGAGGATGCCAAAACTACAGGCACCAAAAAAAACAAGGAGAATTCCTTTTAACATGAAAATAGTATCAAGTATTTAGTAGCAAGTATATAGTATCGGGTATCAAGACATAACCTCAAATAAGGTGGGATAAAAAACTCCATGTGAAAGCTTTAGTCTTTTAGCTTTAGACTTTCAGCTCACCTAAGTAAGTTGTTGTAAATATTTTTGAACAGTAGTTTCTAACCCTAAATAAAGCGCATCACTTATTAAAGCATGACCAATAGAAACCTCCAACAAACCAGGAATACTTTGAGCGAAATAACGCAGGTTATGCAAATCTAAATCGTGACCAGCATTGATACCCAGGCCTAATTGATTGGCATGATGAGCAGCCGCAATATAATTTACAATCGCTTTTTCTCTATCTGCATAATAATTATGTGCATAAGCTTCTGTATATAACTCTATTCGGTCTGTACCCGTTTCTACAGCACCCTCAACCATGTCTACTACAGGATCTACAAAAATAGAAACCCTGATACCCTCCTTTTGGAACACCGCAACCATTTCCTTTAAATAGTCTTTATGCTTAACGGTATCCCAACCGTGGTTGGAAGTAATCTGACCTTCGGCATCAGGCACCAAAGTTACTTGAGCAGGCTTATTAGCCAATACCAGGTCGACAAATTTATCTTCGCGGCAATTGCCTTCAATATTAAATTCAGTTGCAATTACTGCTTTTAGATCGTACACATCCTGATATCTGATATGACGCTCATCAGGACGTGGATGCACCGTAATTCCCTGTGCACCGAAACGTTCACAATCTAATGCAACTTTAACTAAATCAGGATTATTACCCCCGCGACTGTTGCGAAGTGTAGCAATTTTATTGATGTTAACTGATAACTTTGTCATGATACAAAGATAGCAATAAGCCTTTCACATCAAATTTATTACTGTTTTCTACAAACATTTAACATTAAAATTATCCTATAACTTTTTTAAGGCTTAACTTGCACCTGATTTAAGAATTTGATTTCCCCTAGTCAGATTCGCCCCTATTAAAATGAACATCCCTGAAAAAAAACTTTACAGTGCCCTTTTAGCACTGATATCGGCTATTAGTACCATTGCCTTATTTGGAGGCGTAATGGAACCCGATGGTGCATTATATGCATCCATGTCAAAAAATATAATTCTATTTCAGGATTGGCTTAATCTTTACGGCCGAGGAGGCGACTGGCTGGATAAACCACATTTAACTTTTTGGATCACTGCAGCATCTTTTAAATTATTTGGAATGACTGCGTTCGCCTATAAATTGCCGTCTTTTCTTTTTGGTTTACTAGGTGCCTGGTATTTGTATAAACTGGCAAAAGATATTTACGATGAAAAAACAGGCTTAATTTCATCAGTAATTTTTTTAAGTGCGCTCCACATCATTACCTCCACATTTGATGTTCGTGCGGAGATTTACATTACCACATTTACACTGGCATCCATTTATCATTATTATAAAGCGCATCATAGATCATTCTGGCACATTATTGCTGGTTCATTTTTTGCCGCTTGTGCCATTTTAATTAAAGGAATATTTGTGTTGATTCCTGTTTTTGCAGGTTTTATAATTTATTGGTTATTCACTAAACAATATAAACAGTTGTGGCAACCAAAGTGGTGGATCGCAATCGTATTGATTTTTGTTTTCATTACCCCTGAACTTTATGCTCTTTACACACAGTTTGATTTACATCCTGAAAAAATTGTCTTCAACAGAACAGGCGTTTCCGGTTTAAAATTTTTCTTCTGGGATAGCCAGTTTGGCCGCTTTTTTAACAATGGCCCCATTAAAGGAAAAGGCGATATTTCGTTTTTTCTGCACACTACACTCTGGGCTTTCTTACCTTGGTCTATATTATTCTATACTGCAGTTGTTAATCTTTTAAAGAAAAAAAACCGCATTAACTTGGCACCTGAAAGCATTATGATCTGGGCCAGTGCTGCGATTACCTTTTTAATATTTTCACTTTCAAAATTTCAGTTACCGCACTATATATTAATTATCTTCCCACAGTTTTCGATCATTACAGCACTTTATTTAAGAAAGCTGGAAGGCAGAGGGCTAAAGATTTTCTTTAATGTGCAAAATGCATTAGCCATCTTAGTTTTTGCATTGCTTTCTGCCTTGAGTTTAATATATGGATTTGATTATCCTTATATCATCATTGGGATGCTATTGGTTATCTTAGCAAGTGCTTTTATTTTGTTCAAAGGAATCAAGCTCGAAACCATTATTGCCAGAAGTGTATTGGTATCGGTTGGCTTAATGCTGTTCCTTTTTATATTCTTCTACCCTGCAATATTGAAATACCAATCTGGAGGTATCGCTGGCGAATGGTTAAAGAAAAACTATCCTGCTGCAAAACCTGCCGTTTTAAATTATATTGATGCTTTTTCTTTTGATTTTTATGCGCCTGGTGAAGTAAAATACCTGCACAATTACAGCGATTTAGATAAAATAAAACAGACCAAAGATCTGGTTATTTATATCCCGGAAAATGAGCTTAATAAATTAAAAAATGAATACCATGCAGAGGTGTTAAAATCATTTGAATATTTTCACATTACCAAATTAACAGGTAAATTTTTAAATGCTAAAACTCGTCCACAGGTTTTAGAACATTTCTATTTGGTTAAACTGCACTAATATGGAGGTATTCTTTCGCATCATTAAATTCGGACTGACAGGCTTACTTGGGATGGCAATTGATTTTGGCGCCACCTGGCTTTTTAAAGAAAAAATTAAAGTAAATAAGTACCTGGCAAATGCCATTGGTTTTAGTCTGGCAGTAACCAACAACTATTTAATTAACCGGGTTTGGACTTTTGAAAGTACGAATGTACATTGGGGAACTGAATTTAGTAAATTTCTGGTGGTGAGCTTAATTGGATTGGGCTTAAACACATTTATTATTTATCTTTTTCATCAAAGAAAAAATGGAACGAATTTTTATCTGGCCAAATTCTTCGCCATTGTAATTGTATTTGTGTGGAATTTCCTGGCCAATATGCTTTTTACTTTTAAGTAACGTTTTTACCAATAAAATAAAAAACCACAAGCCAGATCAATCCCTTAATCAGGAAGAATAAAAACCCGACTAAGCCCACTCGCTTAAACCATAATTTTACCTTTTCTTTGTTCATGACCTTCTTGGGTAAAGATAAAATTTTTAGACTAAATTAGAAAGATTTTAAATAAGGAATAATGAAATTATCCAGATTTCTATACATTGTTTTTATGATGATGCCATTCATTGGCACCAATAGTTTCGGACAAAATTTTGATCAGATCAAGCAGTATAAAGTCAGTTTTTCTATTGCAATCAAAGGCACTGAAAAGCTCCTGGCCATCAGAAGTTTCGCTAATAACAATCAAAAATATTTATTACTGTTAAATACAGAAACGCTGGATACCAAAGTAGATCTAGCCGGGAATTATAACACCAGTAGTTTAAAATGGCCGAAAGTAATGGCAACTTTCGAGAATAGTCCGTATGTGAAAGCCTTGCAGTCTGCAGCTGCAAAAGACTTACAATTGCAAAACGCAGGTATAGACCACTCCATTCCAAAGGAAAAGGGTATCGCACTTACCATTGATCTTTGTCCTTCACATAAAAATCTGGATCGCATTATCTTTCAATCGGTTTTTGAAGAATTTAAAAAAATAGAACAACCTGCACCCCTAGCCATTTCTGTATCAGGAAAATGGATGCTAAAGCACCAAAATGATTTAAATTGGTTAAAAGGTTTAGTGCAGAAAAATGAGTTGGATATTACCTGGATCAATCATTCTTACCATCATGAAGTGAATAACCTGCCCTTAACTGAAAATTTCTTACTGGCTCCTGGAACTAATTTAGATGTTGAGGTATTGGAAAATGAAAAACTCATGCTGAAAAACGGATTGATACCTTCCGTGTTTTTTAGGTTTCCTGGCCTTGTTTCCAATCAAAGTACAGTAGATAAAATTGAGTTTTATGGCTTAATACCTGTTGGGAGTGATGCCTGGCTTGCAAAGGGACAAATGCCCAATTCGGGGAGTATTGTCCTGATCCATGGAAATGGCAATGAAGAAATTGGGGTGAAAGATTTTATTCAATTGCTCAAAAACAAACAGATTGACGTAAAAAACAAACAATGGTTATTGTTCGATTTGAGGCAAGGACTAGAAAAAGAATTTGATCGATAAGATGCTATTTATGAAAAGTATCTACATATAAATCCTCCACCTTTTTACGGGCCCAAGGCATTCTTCGCAAGAAATTTAAGCTTGATTTAATGCTTTGATTATTAGTAAAACAATCAATTCTGATCAGGGTGCCCAATTTTTCCCAGCCATAATGCAATTGTAGATCAGTTACAATTTTTTCTAATGTAATACCATGTAAAGGATTGTTCTTTTGCGTTTCTGCCATAGGTTGAATTAATAAGATGAATATTGGGTAATTTGCACAAAGGTAAGCTAAAATAGTTAACCTAAATCACCTCCCAAATCAGGAGAATGCTGTGCCATCCAAACGTTTGCCCCTCCGCAGCTTTGGTCATTAATCTGATGTTTAAGAACTTTAAAATTATTTCCCAATAAAATTGCTTCGTAACTGGATGTATCCAATGAGGCATGGAATAAGTCCTCACCACCTATAGAGCCCCATACCTCACCGTTTTCTGTTCCTGAAGTAAATAACAAAATACCTTTATCATGAAGATGATCTGCAAAAACCTTAAACATACCTGGTTGATCTGCTGCAGGTAAATGAAAGAAACTGTGCCAGGCAATAATGGCATTAAACTTTCTACCTAGTTGAAGTTTTCGCATGTCTTCAAGTATGAAATTTTCTGCAGGGAAACTTGCTCTTGCCAGTTCAAGCATTTTATCGCTGGCATCTACCCCTGTTACCTTCAACCCTGCCTGGAGAAAATATTCCATCATGGGTTTACCGTTTCCACAACCTAAATCCAAAACTTCAGCCTTAGGAGGCAGAAATCGCATTAATTCATTCAGATAATTCTTTTCTCCTATCGCATGAGACCGATTTTTTGAATACCAATCCGCGATCTTGTCATAGACTTTGTAAACATTTTTACGTTCAGCATATTTATCCATCATTTAAAAACTTATTGCAGTTGCATCAATTTCAATTAACATTCCTTCCAGTGCTAACCTTCCAACCGGAATCAATGTATTCACCGGAAATTTCAGGTCGTGCCATATTTTGGTAGATTCTTCTATCAGTATCTGATGTTTCTCCTCATCATAGCCCACAACAAGCGTAGTCAGTTTTGCAATATGATGCATTGTTAATCCCTTACTGGATAGTGCAATGGCAATATTTTCAAACACAATCTTTACCTGCGTTCTAAAATCGTTAATCAAAATCCCATCCATTCTGCTTCCCCCCTGCCCAGCTACAAAAACCAATAAATCTTTTGCTGATACGGTGGCCACATGCGAATAAGCATGTGGACGGGGATCATATATTCCAGCCGGGTTGATAATTTCTAAAGCATGTTCTTCCATAATTACAATATTTAAGACACGAAAATATTCATTTATACAGATGAAAGTGTAGACCTATTACCATAAAAAAAGCCTGGCAATCTAATTTGCCAGGCTTCAAGTTTAAAATTTTATAATTATTTATCCTTTGTAAAAAGTGTGGTTCCTCCACCTTGAGTAATGTTAAATTCTTTTTTAGCAGGGTTAAATAATATCTCTATACCAGCGTCTTCGAAGGAAAATTTATTTTCACTTACATAAGTCAATGGGAAAGATTGTTGTCCGGTTGCCTGTGCAACTAATCCGCCATCTTCTTTTGTAATGGTGAATTTGATAGCCATCTTAGTTGTAGAATATACACCTAAATACTGATCTAAATTAACAGTTGGCGTACTAGCGCCTGTTCCGGCAGTCCAGGTATTATTATCAGGGTTGCTATCAGGTAAAACCTTGTTGGGATCCAAAGTAACAGAAACAACTTCTTCATTTGTTGGATAACGAACCAACCAGCTATTATTTTTCATCCATACATCAACAGGAACTTTAACCGTATCTGTTTTACCGCTTTTGGTTTTCACCTGAAGAATAATAGGCATTGGCATTTTTTCGAGATTAAGTACTTTAATAGAATAACCCATAAGTTTTCCATCAGTTTTAATTTCCTGAACTGAACTCACCGCCTGATCCATCTTCCAGCTATTTAAAAACCAGCTTCTCCAAAACCAAGCTAAGTCTTCACCCGCACCATTTTCCATCGAGCGAAAAAAATCATAAGGTGTAGGATGTTTATATGCCCAATTCTTAATGTATTGACGGAAGGCATAATCAAAACGATCTTCACCTAAAATTTCATTTCTTAAAATATCCAGTCCCCATCCTGGTTTTGCGTACAAGTTAATACCAATATTACCTTCAATCATTCCATCAGGCATTAACATGATGTTTTCAAATTTCGGATTACCAATTACCTGCTTGCCAATGATATTCATATTTGTGGCACGCTTAGCATATTCCCCCTTGTTGAAATTTTTTGATGAAATACCATTGATAAAAGTATTAAAACCTTCATCCATCCACCCGAATTTACGTTCATTCGAGCCAACAATCATTGGGAACCAGGTGTGGCCAAACTCATGATCAATTACACCCCATGCACTGCCTTTTTTAGCAGTCCATCCGCAGAAAACAATACCCGGATATTCCATACCACCGATGTTTGTGGCTACATTAACGGCCATTGGATATGGGTATTCAAACCATTTTGAAGAATAATGTTCAATTGATGTTTTCACATATTCTACACCTCTTCCATAAGCATCTACACCATTGCTTTCTATTGGCTGCGCAGAAACGGCCAGTGATTTTTTACCACTTGGCAAATTGATTCTTGCAGCATCCAGAACAAAAGCTTTTGATGAAGCCCAAGCCGCATCACGTGCATTAACAATTTTATATTTCCAGGTTAATTTATCTTTTTCCGGACGTGATTTTGGATCTGTAACTTCTGCTTCCGTGCGGATATGAACTGTTTCATCACTATTTTTTGCAGCGTTCCATCTTTTTAATTGTTCTGGTGTAAATACTTCCGATGGATTTAAAAGTTCACCCGAACCCATTACAATGTGACTTGCAGGGGCTGTAATGGCGAAATTGATGTCACCATATTCACAATAAAACTCACCTCCACCCCAGTAAGGCAAAGTGTTCCAGCCAATTACATCATCATATACGCACATGCGTGGAAACCATTGTGCAATGGCGAAGATTTCTCCATTTTTAGTAGTTAAATGACCTGTTCTATCTGATCCTTCTTTTGGTACCACATATGAATAATCTATTTTAATGGTAATCACCTCACCATTAGCAGCCAAAGGTTGATCCAGGCGAATCTGCATCCGTGTATCTTCAATCAATGAGGTAAATTTTACCGCGCTGGATTTTTTTAATACGCTCACATTTTTAATTTGGTAGCCACCATCAAATTTTTCACCCTGGGCGCCATAACGGCTACGGGATGGTGTGATTTGCTTGCCCCGCGAATTTTCTTTAAAAGTATTCTGATCCAGTTGTAACCATAAATAGGGAAGTTGATCAGGACTATTGTTTTTATAGGTTAAGGTTACTGAGCCTGTAACCAGGTTTTGAGTTTCATCAAGGTTTGCGGTAATATTATAATCTACCCGGTTTTGCCAATATTTAGCCCCTGGCGCACCATTGGCAGAGCGAAATTCATTTCCATTTTGAGTGTAAAAAAGTGGTCCGAAAGCATCGGCCGAATTGTAATTGGATACTGGTGCAGCCTGTTGCGCAAAAGCAGATAAAGCGGAAGCACAGCTAAAGGCGCACAAAGCGATTAGTCTGGTTATTTTCATGTGAATAAGTTGTATTACGGATGTAAATATAAAGAATAAGCACATATGACGACATATGTGCTTATAATGTTACTGCCAGAAATTAGGTTTTTTATTAATTCACCTTTAATTTGGGTAAATCCTGTAATTTTTTTTGCTGTGGAGTGAGTTTTTGCCAGGCAACAAATGCTCTTGAGATATAATAATTATAGCGATAAGGTCTTTCTGCTTTGATCTGCTCTACCGATGGGCGGTAAATGATCATAAAGTTTTTTAGATCTTCACCCTGTAGTTTAGTTAAATCTGTAACGGCTTTTTCGCTAAAATTTGCGTCAATCTCTTCCTGGTACATATCTTTTTCTTCTAATTCAGCCTCTTTGCGTTGCTGTCTTTTGTACTTACCATATCCTAAGTTGAGGCTTAAACCACCTACTTTATCCGTCATCCTTTTTCTGTTCAGGTTTCCACCAGTATTTAATAGCGTATATTTTTCGGCTAAAGGATCTTTCGCATCCGTAATCTGGCTATTCATCCTTACCCCTCTTACATCTACATCTGCTAAGCTATTGGATTTTACCGGAAGATAAATGGTTCTGTTTAACAAATTTGTTAAGTATAAGGTATCTGTATGATAGCCAACTGCTGAAAATTCTATTAAATCACCAATAGTTGCGGCAATAGTATATTTACCTTCTCTATTTGTACTGGTTGTTTTCTTACTATTGAGGTTTCGGACAGAGACACCAGGTAATGAAATTGTTTTTTTCGAATAATCGAATACTGTACCTGTAGTTACGGTTTGTGCAATAACACCGGCAGGCAATGCGAGGAAAAGGAAAATGATCAGCTTATACATATTCAAAAGTAAGTTAGGAAAATATCTAAAGCTTGCATTTAACAAACTTTAACAATACAACACATGATTTAGGCTAGTGTTTTAGCATAAAGAGATTCATCAAAAGATATTAAAACTGGCTGACCATCCTTTTCAATCACCGGACGCTTGATGGCACTTGTATTATCAATCAGGTAAGCAATTGCTTTTTCCTGATTATTAATATTAACCTGTTCTTCCTTGCTTAGTTTTTTCCAGGTAAGTCCCTTACGGTTCAACACCGTTTCCCAGCCAAAAACTTTACACCATTCATTTAGCTTTTCTACAGTGATCCCTTTTTTCTTAAAATCGTGAAACTCGAAATCGATTTTATTTTCCTTTAACCAGTCTAGTGATTTTTTTACTGTATTGCAATTGGGTATTCCGTAAACGATCATATGATTATTGAATGAGTAGATTTTTGAATGAATGAATTGTTGAATTATTGAGTGAGTAATTTTTTGTGCTCAAAGATAATAAGTGAATATGGAACGAGGTAATGAAATATTTGTGTTTATGCACTTACAGCCTTTAAACTTGAAACCTTATGTTCATCACATTTTTTAACGCATCCATCACATTTTAAATAACAAATAAATAACTCTTTGTAGCATTGTGGTATAATTTACAAGCTATATGTACATCTTATCAGAAACTACACCTCCTACAAAAGCAAAAAACATTAACCAGCTGGAGTTCTGGATTTCTACCACACTTTATATTCTGGCCCTAATTAGTATTTGCTCACAAACTACTTATGGCTCTGGCAGCAGCTATCGGTTTGAAGAGAATGGCATTGATTTTTCGGTAATAAAAAATTTCTTCCTGCCTGAATTATTCAAAATCAGCATTATATACATCAGTTTTCTGCTTTTTAATTTCTGCTTTATGCCTCAATTAACCCGTAAAAATAACATTGCGTTAAATGTTATTTTATCGGTTATCGTTACCGCTATTTCTATCATCACCTGGATGGTTGCCAATACTTACTCGCAAGCCTATCGCCTGGTAGAAATGGAAGATGTAAATAATGGGTATGGTATTTTTTTTGGTGAGGCCTTTACCTATATTTTCTTTCTTTACCTACTTTTTAATATCTATGCCTATTTTAACGAACAGGGGCTGGCACTCATTAATAAAATTCAGTTTTTGAAAAGCTATGGTAAGAACATTATTCCTGAGATATTTATAACCACCAGAATATGGTTAATCTCTTTAATGATTTTGATGGCAGTGATATCTGCTAAATCCGATAACGAAATTCTTGTTTTTTGGCTCATCGCACCACCGGTAAATGTAATTCTGGCCTTTCTTTCTATCTATCACATCATTCCTAACCTTAGAAAGGAAATGAAAGGATTTGGCCGATATTTTTGGGGAAATTTAGCCATATCAATCCTGATCATTCCATTTATTCTCCTGTTACTTGCCGGTTTTATGAGCGGAGGAAATGCAGTACCACTTACATTAGCGCTTACCTTGATCAGTTTAGTTTGTATAACAACTCCTGCCGCCTGGTATATTTATAAAAATAAATTTGAGAAGCAGACTGAAATTCAAATGCTTAAAACTGAACTTGGAAAATCAGATGCCAGTTTGAATTTTCTAAAATCTCAGATTAATCCACACTTTCTTTTCAACGCATTAAATACCTTATTTGGAACTGCCTTACAAGAAAATGCCGAACGAACCGGAGAAGGCATTCAGAAACTTGGCGACATGATGCGCTTCATGTTACACGAAAATATGCAGGATAAGATTTCCTTAACCCGCGAAGTTGAATACCTGAACAATTACATTGACCTTCAAAAACTCAGGACATCACGTTCTGGAGATATAAAAATTGATACGGCTATTGAAGAGCAAATTAATAACCTGCAAATTACGCCGATGTTATTAATTCCATTTATAGAAAATGCTTTTAAACATGGCATCAGCTTGCAACAGTCTTCTTATATTAAAATTACCCTGCAAACAAAAGAAAATACCTTATACTTTGATGTGAGCAATAGCATCTACATCAAGGCAGATAACGATCCTGAAAAGCTAAAAAGTGGTATAGGACTTGAAAATGTGAAACAGCGTTTATCATTAATCTATTATGGCAAGCATGAACTGATTATCCGTGAAACTGCAAAGGAGTTTTTTGTTCATTTAACATTACAACTGGATTAATCTTATACCTATATTGCTGCATTGAATAAATTAAGATGATTGCTATTGCCATAGATGATGAACCCATTGCACTTGATATTGTAAAATCTCATGCGGCAAAAGTTCTGTTTTTAAATCTGTCTGAAACTTTTACAGATGCTTTTCTGGCCATTAGTTATATGCAACTAAATAAGGTTGACCTGATTTTTCTGGATATTAAAATGCCCGACATCAGCGGTATTGATTTCCTGAAAAGTTTAAGTAATCCACCAATGGTTATTTTTACAACGGCATACACTGAACATGCGGTGCAAAGTTTTGAACTGGATGCAGTTGACTATCTACTCAAACCTTTCTCACTTTCTCGTTTTTTAAAAGCCTGCAATAAGGCACAAGAGTTGTATAATCTTCGTAACCAGATCACAGAAAACAAAGCCAGTTATATTTTTATAAAAGATGGCTACGAACAGATTAAAGTAGAGTTGGCCGATATTCTTTACATAGAAGCTTCAGGAAATTATACCCAGCTCCAACTAAAGGATAAGCTTTTAAGTTCAAGAATCACGATTAATGATTTGGCAGAACTTTTGCCCAAAGCTGCATTCATTAGGTGTCACAGGGCTTTCATAGTGGCCAAAAGTCAAATTACAAAGTTCGACCGAAATCAGATTTGGGTGGGGAATAAAATCATTCCCATAGGTGCAACTTATAGTAGTATTCAATTAACCTGATTAAAACTTACAACCGTTAAACATTTCTGTTTCCAACATTCAAAGCTTAGCCCTATCTTTGCTACATGTCAACACAACTTAAAAATCTTTCTGATTTCTCTCATACCACGGTGCCCAATGGTGCTAATTATAAATTTGGAATTATTGTAGCCGAATGGAATGCTGAGATTACCGGTGCTTTATACAATGGTGCTTTAAAAACCCTGATAGAAAATGGTGTGAAGGAAGAAAATATTATTTCTTTGCCCGTTCCCGGAAGCTTCGAATTAACTGGTGGAGCCGAAATATTATTAAGTAAAAAAAGTGACGTTGATGCGGTAATTTGTTTAGGTTGTGTAATTCAGGGCGACACCAAACATTTTGATTTCATTTGCGATGCCGTAGCTCAGGGTGTAACCAATGTGGGTATTAAATACAGCAAGCCAGTTATTTTTGGTGTATTAACCACCAATAACCTGGAGCAGGCTCAGGATCGTGCAGGTGGAAAGCATGGCAATAAAGGAGATGAGGCCGCAATAACGGCGATTAAGATGGCTGATTTAGCAGCAAATATTTAACTTGCCCTTTCACAAACTATTTGTACCTTAGCGAATTAAATTAACCATCCAATGAAAAAAGTAGCCATCTTATTACTGGCGGTGTTTTGCACCATTACCATTTTAGAATCTTGTTCTTCTAAACTTTGCCCGGCATATAGCTCTTATCCTGAAGGCAGACGCAGAAGAAACTAAATACAAACACATTTATTAATTTTCATTTTTAGGTCATTTGCAGAACATTATCTTCATGCAGCTGTTATCCCTATAAACAATATTTACTATGACTTGGGTTAATTTAACATCACTGGATCAGTTAAACGAAATTAAAAGTGCAGAAGGCTACAACTTAATTTTTAAGCACAGCACCCGTTGCTCTATTTCGATGATGGCGAAAAGGAATTTCGAATTTAATTGGGAAGTGATTCCGGAAGATACAACACTTTACTTTTTAGATTTAATCAGCTATCGCGAAATTTCCAACTCAATTGCAGAAATTTTTAATGTAGCACACCAGTCTCCACAAATTTTATTAATCAAAGATGGCGAGTGTGTTTTGGAAGCATCACACAGTGATATCTCTGCTGAAGAAGTTGCTGAAGTAATCGCAGCTTAACAATATTTCTACTTATAATAAAAAAGGGACATGAAATTTGATTTTCATGTCCCTTTTTTTGCTTGATCTCTTAAGCTAAATTCGCTAATTATTTACGGCCTTTTAACACCGTATATTAATTAAGCATTTTCTATTTCCAGAACTTTAGAAGTTCTTTCTCTTGTTCTTTTGCACAAATCAGCATCATCAGATAATTCTTTCCCATAAGTTGGGATCATATCTTTTATTTTAGCCTGCCATTCATCAGTAGCTAAATCCTCTTTGAAACAACGCGCTAGTAATTCCAACATAATGGAAACTGCTGTGGAGGCACCCGGAGATGCACCTAGAAGCGCTGCAATAGATCCATCTGCCGCGCTAACTACTTCGGTACCAAATTCTAAAACGCCACCTTTTTTCTCATCCTTTTTAATTACCTGTACCCGTTGTCCGGCATATTCCAATTCCCAATCTTTTAATTCTGCCGTAGGTAAATATTCCTTCAAAGCCTCTAGCCTATCTTCAGGAGATTGTCTTACCTGCTCAATTAAATATTTGGTTAAATCAAGATTATGCAATCCGGCAGAAATCATCGGACGAATATTATTAAACTTGATGGACTTCGGTAAATCTAAAAAAGATCCATTTTTAAGGAACTTGGTAGAAAAACCAGCATAAGGACCAAAAAGCAGGGCCTGTTTGCCATTAATCATTCTGGTATCTAAATGCGGAACAGACATTGGAGGTGCACCAACTGCTGCCTTACCATAAACCTTTGCATGGTGTTTGGCAATAATTTCATCGTTTGTACATTTCAACCACTGTCCGCTAACCGGGAAACCACCAAAACCCTTACCTTCCGGAATGCCTGACTTTTCTAATAGTGGCAAAGAACCACCACCAGCACCAATGAAAATGAATTTAGCCACACGCTTGCGTGTATCATTAGTTTCCAAATCTTTCACCTTAATTACCCAGTTTCCATCCTTATTTTTCTTTAAATCACGAATTTCGTGGTTAAAATATAAGTTTACGTTTTCCTGTTCTTTAAGGTGATTAAACATATCCCGGGTTAGAGAGCCAAAATTAACATCGGTTCCTAAATCCATTTTAGTAGCTGCAATTTTTTCATCTTTCTTGCGCCCTTCCATAATCAGAGGAGCCCAGGTATCAATTACTTTTGCATCATCAGTATATTCCATTTCGCTAAACAGCGTGCATTTTTGCAATGCCTCATAGCGTTTTCTAAGGTAATCTACATTTTTCTTCCCCCAAACAAAGCTCATATGCGGAATTTTCCGAATGAAGTTTCCTGGATTTGAAACCAACCCCTTTTCGATAAGATATGCCCAGAACTGTTTAGAAACCTCAAAATTTTCGGCAATTTGTACCGCTTTTTTAGTTTCAACCGTTCCATCACTTTTTTCGGGTGTATAATTTAATTCGCAAAAAGCAGAGTGTCCCGTTCCTGCATTATTCCAGGCATCAGAGCTTTCAGCTGCTGCAATATCAAGTCTTTCGTAAATTTCGATACTTAAACCGGGCTCTAACTCTTTTAATAAAACACCAAGGGTAGCGCTCATGATACCAGCGCCAATTAAAATCACATCTGCGTCAGTTTTGCCAACTGTCTTTTTCTTTTTAGTCATTTTATCTTAAAGGAGTTACAAATTTAGAATCATTTTAAACATACAACGAATTTTGCAGTTGGAAAACTAAAAAAAATTGCCAAAAAATTAGAATTTAATTTAGTAAAACATTTCTTATACAATAACATTTCGCAAAAGCCATTCCGTTTTAAATCACCAATAAAAAAATTAATAAAAATGGCATTATAAAAACAGAACTAAAAGTTAAATAGATCGGTTTAGAAAAATTCTGCTTCATTTTTATCTTACATCTTTTAATATAATCATTAATAACATCTCATTTACCAAATTTTGATCCATTCATAAATCCTCAAACATTACAACATTACAACATTTCCATATTGCCACTTTTCAATCCTAATCCTTAACTTTGCATTATGATTGATCTACCAGTAGTACCTGCTGTAACTGAAGTTAAACGTAAGCCAGATTGGTTGCGTGTAAAGTTGCCTGTAGGCAAAGAATACGCTCAGGTTCGTAGTTTAGTTGACACCCACAAGCTCCATACCATTTGCGAAAGTGGTAACTGTCCGAATATGGGCGAATGCTGGGGTGCAGGTACCGCAACTTTCATGATTCTGGGAAATATTTGTACACGTAGTTGTTCCTTTTGCGCAGTGGCCACTGGCCGGCCCTTAGCTGTTGATGTTGATGAACCTAATCGCATTGCAGATTCAGTGAGATTAATGGGTGTAAAACACTGCGTAATCACATCGGTAGACCGTGATGATCTTAAAGATGGTGGTTCCATTATCTGGGCAGAAACACTTCAAGCCATTCGGAGAGAAAGCCCTATAACTACCCTTGAAACACTAATTCCTGATTTTAAAGGCCAGTGGGATAATTTATATCGTGTATTGGAAGAACGTCCGGAAGTGGTTTCACATAATATGGAAACAGTTAAACGCCTAACCCGACAGGTAAGAATCCAGGCTAAATATGATAGAAGTTTAGAAGCTTTGAAAAGAATTTCAGAATTTGGTTTGAGAACTAAAACAGGTATTATGCTTGGCTTGGGTGAAACTGATGAAGATATTTTTGAAGCAATGGATGACCTGGTTGCAAATGGTGTGCATATTTTAACACTGGGACAGTATTTACAACCTACCCGTAATCACCACCCGGTTATCGACTGGATTCATCCGGATCAGTTTGCCATGTATAAAGAAGTTGGCTTATCCAAAGGATTAAAATATGTAGAAAGTGGTCCATTGGTTCGCTCTTCTTACCACGCTGAAAAACATCTTTTCCCTATTGATGGTATAGCTTAGCATAGAAAATTATAAATGATGAATAGAATGTTTTATAAATCGCACTCCAAAAAGGAATTTGTTTATAAAACATTTTTTTGCTTTTAGTGTTCAGTAATGTATCTTAGTATTCATAGTGACTGCATTAAAAAAATCTACATTAACTGAACCTGAACTTGTTCTTGCACTGCAATCGAAAGATTCGACAGTGTTAAAAACATTGTATAGCATGTATTCACCAGCGCTTTATGGCGTTATTTCTAGAATTATTACCCATACTGAACTGGCAGAAGATGTGCTACAGGAAACCTTTGTAAAAATTTGGCAATCTGCCGAATATTATGACAATACAAAGGGAAGACTCTTTACGTGGATGATGAATATTGCCCGTAATTTGTCTATTGATAAATTACGTTCTAAGGATTTTAAAAATTCACTCAAAAACCAGGATATAGAAAATAACGTAAGTTTCGTTGATGAACAAAACAAAGTTACCTTTAACCCGGATGTACTTGGGATTAAGCAACTTGTTGAAAATCTTAAACCGGACTTACAAGCCGTTCTTGATTTAGTTTATTATAAGGGCTTTACACATGTAGAAGCCGCAGAAAAGTTAGATCTGCCATTAGGTACGGTGAAAACCCGTATTCGTTTGGCTATTATTGAATTGAGAAGGAGTTTTAATTGAGCGTGGAAAATTTAAAAGCATATATCGAATCAGGAGTACTTGAACTGTACGTTTTGGGTGATTTATCGCCCCAGGAAGCGCTGCAGGTACAAGAAATAGCTATTAAACATCAGGAAGTCAGAGAAGAACTTGCTGCCATTGAAAGTGCAATGGAAAAGTTTGCCATGCAAAATGCAATACAACCATCTGCATCTGTTGAAACAAAATTATTTGAAAAATTAGGCATCAGCTTAGATGAACAGACTGAACCTGTTCTTATACCATCACTACCACAAGAAACAAAAATAGTTCAGCTTGAACCTAATGATGGAAAGATAAAAACTTTGCGTTATGCTTTGGTAGCTTGTGTAGCACTCCTGGTTATTAGTACCGCAGCATTGTTTATTACCTATAGTAAATTAACAGATGCCCATGACCAGATTGCCAGCTTAAATTTAGATAAACAAAAATTTGCAGGCATTGTAAGCAAACTGGAATATTCTAACCAGGGATTAAGCAATCTGGTGGAGATGAATGATAGCAAGGAATGGGCTACCATCAAAATGCAGGGACAGGCGATAAGTCCTCAGTCAAAAATGAATGTCTATTGGAACAAAAAGAATAAAAGTGTATTGATTAATTACCTGGCAATGGATCTTCCAAAGGCAGATGCTCAACATGAATATCAACTTTGGGCAATGGTTAATGGTAAACCAGTAAGCCTAGGCGTATTTGGTAAAACAGATTCTACTTCAAAAGAAGCGCTTTTAAAAATGCAAACCATACAGGAAGCACAGGCTTTTGCAGTTACTTTAGAACCAATGGGTGGAAGTGTAAATCCAACCATGGAGAAATTAACCGTGATGGGTGGCGTATAATAACAGTGTTGTAAAATATTAATCCCGGCAAATTAAAAAATTGCCGGGATTTTTTATGGTCAGATTATTTTTGAGCGTATTTTACTTCTTCATATGGCTGAACCAAAACCCAACCCTCGCCAAAAAATTCTAACTGAAACGATTCACCGCTACCTCTACCTATGAATGAGCCAAAAGTAAGATTCGTTTTAATATTTGGAGATAAATTTTCTGACCAGGCCACTGTAGCATTTGGATCGGTATAAACAGGCTGGTTTGCACTTACTCTTAGCAAAATCGGCTCTCCATGAGTAGTAATGGCAATATATCCGCTACCTGAAAGTTTCACTTGAAATAATCCACCACTCATCATTCCAGCTACACTTTTCAACATTTTAATTTCGTTTTTAATGCTATCTTCAAGTGCCAGAACATCATTTCCATTTACAAAAACTGACTCATTTTGAAGCTTAATAATTTTAACCTTCTTACCCTCATCAGCTAAATAAAGTTTGCCTGTTCCTGCTGCATGCATCAGTGATGTACCTTCGCCAGATATCGCTTTTTTTAATAAGCCTCCCAATCCTTTGCTTAACAAGCCCTCACGTTTAAAATCTACATTGCCAATATAAGCAACCATTGATCCGGCCTTTGCCATAATCTTCTGATTTCTTAAATTCACTTCCAGCAGCGCTGGTTTTTCCAGTTCAAAAAAATCATTTTCGTTGGGATCTTCTGCAGATTCATGAATGAGTTCCTTTAAGGTATACTCTTTTTTTGTTTCCATAATTAAATAAATTGTTTTCGGTTGTTACACCCATATCAATTCATAAGCCAAGTTCATTTAAATCATATGCTTAAGTAAAAACAAACTCATTAATTAAGATGACAAAACAGTTGAATACACCTGCAAAATATTCTTACAAGGGGTTTCAAAAAAAGTGATATCATTCTAATTTTTTTTAAAATAAAATTGATTTATATCCTTTCTATCAGATAATAAGATTTACAAATGCACACTTTTTGAAACAATTATTTTGTTACCAGAACAGTGGCATTAATAATTTTAGAACAAAAGCTATTAAATAATTAGAGTTTAGATAAATAAATTACATCAGTTCTTGGATTATTGAAGCAATTCCTGCAGCCACTTCAGATGCTGTTACCACATATTTCTCTTTGGCTAATCCATCACCGGTTTTACCATGAATATAACAGCCTAAAATCGCTGCATCAATTGTCGTATATTTTTGTGCTAGAAACGCAGCAATCACTCCAGCCAAAACGTCTCCCATACCACCTTGAGCCATTGCCGGATGACCAGTTGGATTGATGAAGATTTTACCTTCGGATGAGCAAATGAAGGTATACTGATTTTTAAGTACAATTACGATTTTCAGTTTTACGGATTGCTCTTTTGCGGTTTGAAGTCTTTCCCACCAGCTATCATGAGTACCAAAAAGTCTGTCGAATTCTTTCATATGAGGTGTTAAAACAGAATGAGCAGGTAGTTTCTCCATCAAATCTTTCCGCTCGGCTAATATATTTAAGCCATCCGCATCAATTACCAATGGTTGATTCGTGGTAATTAGATGCTCTAAAATGCGTTCGTTTTCTATAGAAATCCCTAAACCTGGCCCAATGGCAATCGCCTGGTACTTTTCTGGGTTTTCAATTTGAAGATATTCATCACGCGGCAGAGCCATTACTTCGGGCAATTTGTTGTTTAAGGCAACTAAACCACTTTGTGGAATGCAAGCTGTAGTTAGGCCGGCACCAGTATGCAGGCACGCCATGGCAGATAGCAAAGCAGCACCCATTGTATTTGTATTTCCTGCTATAATTAAGGCATGTCCATAAGTGCCTTTATGGCTAAATGGTTTTCTAGGTTTGAGTGTATGCCTAATATCTCTTTCTTCAATCAAATAAAAATCAGCAAGTTGTTTCTGAATGAAGGTTTCATCTAATCCAATCTGTACAACTTCATACTGCGTTGTTGCCAGAATAGATTCAGGCATAAAAAAATTTATTTTAGGCCGCTGGAAACAAATTGTTTTCAAAGCTTTTATGCCATTATATTCTTTTGGCAATTTACCTTCAGCAAAGAAACCGGTAGGTACATCAACAGCGTAAACACGTGTTTTAGATTGATTAATGTGATGGACTAACGTTGCATATTCGCCCGCTAAGGGCTTATTCAACCCCGATCCTAAAATAGCATCAATAACGATATCAGATTTGATGCTTTTTAAATCTGCAGCAGTGTTTAAAATTATTTTTTTACACCTTGATTCTTCCAAACGTTGTAAATTAATAGCATAATCTGAACTTTGTTTATCACTAAAGTTAACCAGATAAACCTTAATATTTGAATATCCATTATGAAGCAAAAGATGGGCTATTGCCAGGCCATCGCCCCCGTTATTTCCTTTACCACAAAATATGGCGATACTTTTACTGGTATCAAATTCATCTCTTAAAAAACAATGAGCGAAAGCACGGGCCGCCTTTTCCATCAAATCAATAGAGGCTATGGGCAGATGTTCAATAGTAAATTCATCTGCTTTATGCATTTGTGCTGAAGTAAGTAGAGTTTGCATTAAACTAAGTTAAGATTTAAGTATAATAAAGAATTGTGTATTATTGTTTTGGCAAGGTATTGAGGTATTGAAAATGATTGGTACAAATACTGACCAACTAAAAATTATATATCTTTAACCTTTATCATTAATAAAACAATTACATTTTTATTAAACGCTAATCAAATGAATCAAAAACCATCAAATGCATTTATAGCCGCTTCATGGATTGCCTTAGGCATTGGCATGATTGGATTTATTGTTGGCTTTTGGCGTTCAGACATGCTCCTGAATGAAAAGGGATATTATTTTACTGTTTTAATGTTTGGCCTTTTTGCTGTAATCTCCTTACAGAAAGCCGTTCGTGATAAACTGGAAGGTATTCCCGTTACTGAAATTTACTATGGCTTAAGCTGGTTCTCCACTTTACTAACCATCACCTTGCTGGTTATTGGTTTATGGAATGCCACACTTTTGCCCAGCGAAAAGGGATTTTATGCCTTTGCCTTGTTACTTTCCCTTTTCGGAGCCATCACAGTTCAAAAAAATACCAGAGATAATCAGATATTCAATAAAAATAAAGACCTCAATTAATCACGTTTGATTTAATGGCTGAAAAAATAATTATTGGCGTTACAGATTGCAGCAAATTCTCTATTTATCGTGATTGGGTATTATCATATGATAGCCGCGTAGAAGTTATTCAATTGGGTTATAAACTGAATAATTTTGAAGAGATCAGCAACTGCAATGGAATTGTATTAACTGGTGGAGAAGATGTTCATCCACGGTTTTACCATCAGCCAGAATATTATCCTTATTGCCATGAAGATGATGTTGATGAACTGCGGGATGAATTTGAATTTAAAATCCTGACCTATACAGAGGCGAATGATATTCCGGTTTTAGGTATTTGTAGGGGAATCCAGGTTGGTAATGTGTTTTTTGGTGGAACGCTAATTCCAGATATTGCAACATGGGGAAAGTTTGATCATGCTAAAATGCCCGATAAGCAAGACCGTTATCATGGAATCATCATTAATCCAACTTCTTGGTTAAAGCAAATTGTACATACTGATTTAGGTTTGGTTAACAGCAATCATCATCAAAGCACTAACAGAGTAGGAAAAGGTTTAGTGGTAAGTGCCATCTCACCAGATGGCATTGCCGAAGCGATAGAACGCCTTGAACCAGCAGGTAAATCATTTCTTTTGTTTGTGCAATGGCATCCGGAACGTTTAAAAGATCAACAAAGCCCGTTTAGCAAAAACTTACATCAGGCATTTATTCAAGCGATTATAAATCAACTATAACCTTCTTTACTTACTGTTTCCAAATTCGTAACGGTGTGGCAAAACAGTTTAAATGCTGCAATAAATAAGGGTTGATTTTGAAGATACTAAATCGACTTAGAAGGCTAACCATTTATGATTAGTGAATAGAATAATAGCTAATTCCTAACTTTTTAATAAATTGCAGATCAATAATTTTTAATTCATCAATTTAAATATTTAATGAAGAAACTATTCCTTTTGTTGTCATACTGTATTTTTACAGCCAGTTCATATGCTCAAACTTTAGTCAGTGAAACTGAAATAGGCGATGCTGAAAATGCAGTTTCAACAGCACCAATTGCCATTATTCCAGAGCCTGTTTCGCTCATGAAAAAAGCCGGGCAATTTACCTTACCTGAAAATGTGAGTATTCAGGCATCAAAAAATGAGGGTTTAAAACAGAGTATTGCTTTTTTATCAGAAAGAATTAAAACGGCTACAGGGAAATTTGTGAGCACCGTTTCTACAGCAAATCATCCTACAATTAAATTGATACTGAATACCCAAAATGATGCCCAGTTGGGTACAGAAGGATATAAGCTAAATGTTAACCCCACACAAATTATCATTATAGCCAATCAACCAGCTGGAATTTTCTGGGGTGTTCAATCGCTGATTCAACTGTTTCCGGTAGCGATAGAAAGCAAGGAACTGGTAGACAACGTAAAATGGAAATTACCTTGTGTTGATGTGGTAGATTATCCTAAATTAGGCTGGAGGGGATTGATGTTTGATGTGGCCCGTCACTTTTTCACAAAAGACGAGGTAAAGCAATTCATTGATAACATGGTTCGCTATAAATTTAATTTATTGCATTTCCACTTAACGGATGATGAGGGTTGGAGAATTGAAATTAAAGGCTTGCCTAAATTAACCGAAGTGGGTGCATGGAGTGTTAAAAAAACTGGTACTTTTGGTGATTTCATTCCACCTACTGCTGATGAGCCCAGAAATTACGGTGGTTTTTATACACAGGAAGATATTAAAGAACTGGTACAATATGCGCAAGATCGTTTTGTTAATATTATGCCAGAAATTGACGTTCCCGGTCATAGTTTAGCAGCAATTGCCTCTTATCCAGAACTATCTTGTACCCCGGATGCTGTTAATTACAAAGTTCGTTCAGGTGAGAAGATTATGGATTGGAGCCGTGGTGCTCCTCCCCTCGCTTTAGTTGATAATACACTATGCCCGGCTAATGAAAAAGTTTACTTTTTTTTGGATTCAGTGATTACACAAATAGCCAAGCTTTTTCCTTTTGAATATATCCATATGGGTGGTGATGAGGCACCGCATAATTTCTGGGAAAAGAATGATCAGGTGAAAGCGCTTATGCAAAGAGAAGGTTTAAAAACTATTCCGCAGGTACAGGCTTATTTTGAAAAACGTGTAGAGCAGATTGTGGTTTCTAAAGGCAAAAAATTTATGGGCTGGGATGAAATTTTGGAGGGTGGTGTTTCGCCTACGGCATCAGTCATGAGCTGGAGAGGTTTAAAATATGGCATTGAGGCATCAAAAGATAAGCATAACGTGGTGATGAGCCCAACTGAATTTGCCTATTTAGATTATATGCAGGCCGATGTGATCACTGAGCCAAAGGTTTATGCCTCCCTGCGATTGAATAAAGCATATCAGTTTAATCCAATACCTGCCGGCGCAGACCCTAAATATATTATCGGGGGGCAGGCTAATCTCTGGACGGAACAAATTTTCACCTTCCGCCAGGTACAATATATGGTATGGCCACGTGCCTTTGCCATTTCTGAAGCCATCTGGAGTCCTATTGAAAAGAAAAACTGGACCAGTTTCGTTGATCGTACAGAAGAGCACTTTAAAAGATTGGATTTAGCTGAAGTTAAATATTCACCAGCTATTTACGATCCGATATTCACTGTGAAACGCAGTTCTGACAAACAGTTGATGATTGAGCTAACGCCTGAAATTGATGGCTTGGATATTTATTACAGCTTCGATAATTCTATGCCAGATCGTTTCTATCCTAAATATACAACGGCTATTACGCCACCAAAAGATGCAAGTATGCTCCGTGTAATTACCTATAAAGGCAAACAACCGATGGGAAGAATGATTAGTATGCCGATTGCTGATTTACAAAAAAGAGCCAAATAATGGGAGTGGAAATCGAAAGAAAGTTTCTGGTTCATCATGACGCATGGAATATACTTGTTAAACCAAACGGGAAAGACTTAAGGCAAGGTTATATCCTAAATGATCCTGCTAAAACCATTCGGGTGAGAATAGCAGAAGCAAAGGCCTGGTTAACAATAAAGGGCATTACACTTGGCGCATCACGATTAGAATACGAATATGAAATCCCTATAGTGGAAGCGAAGGAACTACTGGATAATTTTTCGGAAGGTGAACTAGAAAAAGTCAGGTATGAAATTGATTATCAAGGAAAAATATGGGAAGTAGATGTATTCTCTGGTGATAATGATGGCTTAATTGTAGCAGAAATTGAGCTGTTATCTGAAGCCGAAGATTTTGAGTGTCCACCTTGGATTGATGTAGAAGTAACTGGCGATAAACGTTACTATAATGCCAGTCTAACTACCTATCCTTTTAAAGACTGGAAGGATTAGATAATTTTTTTATTTGTTCTTGCCGGTCGGGCTTATTTTCTTTTGGCACCAAAAGAAACAAAAGCGCCGGCTCGCAATTTTTCTGTTAAAGTCAGTGGTTTGGCTTTACTTTAACTATAGTAAGAATTGTTTAAACATAGATGCAAATATTTTCTGCATACTCGATCATTGATGCCCCTGGCTGTCATGCCGAAGTATGAGGCATCCCTAAGCTACGAAGTATAGGTTTTTCGTTAACCTGGTACCCCTATTTGATTTTTGTTTCTTTATCAAGAAAAAGAAAGACGCCCTTCTGGCTAAGACTAGACAGAGACACTAAAACAAGATTGTTTTACGCTTTGTAGTTATAAAGAATTTATCCTCATTTTCTCCTTTGCGAGAAGACCTCTTCAGCTGCCGAAGCAATCTTAATGCGATCACAATTTACGTTTAGTCGTAAGCGAGAGGCTACAACCATTTGAGAAGATACAAAGCAACCTATTTTCCTAAATCAAAATCATAAAAGAGATAGCCTCAATCGATTAAAATCAATTGAGGCTATGATGGAAAATAAAACCGGCTGTTATGGATGCAATCCGGCTATATCTTATTTAATTGCTTTTAAGTAGATGTCAAAAACCAATGGAGTAAAAGGATTAATCGGACCACCACCATTTTCTCCATAACCTAATTTGGAAGGAATAATGATTTTAATTTTTCCACCTACACCAATCATTTGAACGCCTTCAATAAATCCTGGAGCCAGTTGCCCCAAAACTAATGGACGGGCTGAATATTGCGCCATTGGCGAGTAAATACCAGCTTCTTTTGCAATCTTAGCATCTGATGTGTCAAAAACGTTGATTTTACCATCGGCCTTTTTATTAGTGAACTGACCTGTATAATCAACCATAACGGTATCTGTTAAGGTAGCACGCTGAGTGTTGCCAGGTGTTTCAATTACATATTGTAAACCTGATGCTGTTTTCTGGGTTTTCAAGTTATTATCAGCAATATATTTTGCTATTTTCGAGGCTTCATTTGCTTTATTTTTAGCAATTAAAACTTTATATTCTTCTTCAAAAAATGAACGTTTCTTTTTCTCGAAAGTAGAATCCGCTTCATTAGCAGCTTTATGCAGAACCTTTTCTATTTTAATGGTAAACGTAGAAAAATTATCTTTTGCGCCAGTAGGTTTAGGCTGACCAGAATATTTAGCCATAGAATCCAGATTCAATTTAAAAACAGCGCTATCCCCTTCACCTAATAATTTTAAAGCAGAAGCTAAATCTCCTTTAAACATCGATTTACTGATAGGAAAAAATGCTGGTCTTTCATTATCATATGTATTCACCAAGGTAGAATCACCATTTTTGGTTTCAATCACCTGAATCCCATTTAACTTAACAAAATCACCCTCTTTAATTTTAGGTTTTCCTTCGCTATTGTAAATTTTATAGGTCATATCACCCTCACCCTTTTCAAATTTATTACAGGCAGCTAAACCTAAAGTGGCCGCCAATATAATAATTACTCCTTTTTTCATCTTCTGCTATAACTTAATGCACAAAAAAAGTGTTGCTCAAATGAAACAACACTTTTTAAGTTTTAAATTTATTTTTTAACCGGCGCTGCTGCTGCTGGTGCCTTTTTAATATCTGTTATCTCTATATCAAATACAATTGGGTTGTAAGGCATAATTCCAACCTGTGGAGCACCTTGCTCACCGTATCCTAATTTAGAAGGAATGATAGCGGTGATTTTTCCACCTTTACCAACCAATTGCAATGCTTCAGTAAAACCTGGGATGGTTCCGCCCAAAGCCATTTTAGTTGGACCATATGGTCTGCCTGCCTGAAATTTATTTTCAGCTTTAGCAATTTTTTCATCACTGGTATCAAATACCGGATATTTACCTTTAGCATCTTTCTTCGCTAATCTTCCTGTATAATTCAACGTTACTGTATCGCCAAGTTGCGCACGTTCAGCACTTCCCGGAGCAGTAATAATATACTGTAATCCACTTGCAGAAGTTTTAGTTTTTAAATTGTTATCGGCAACGTATGCTTTGATTTTACCTTCTTCAGCACCTTTCTTTTTCTCTGCGGCTGCTTTAAAATCTGCTTGGAAAAATTCACTTGCTCTTTTATTAAAGGTTGAATCAGCTTCGCCTGTGTTCTTTTTGAAAACTTTCTCTACTTTAATGGTGAAAGTAATGTACTTATCATTTTTAAACTGCTCTGGTTTAGGCTGTTTGCTATAAAAAGCCATTGTATCTAAATTGATTTTAAAAGTTGCACTATCGCCTTCTCCAAATAAGGTAAGCACATCATTCATATCACCAGCGTACATTTTCTTTTGAACAGGAAAAACCTGTGGGTTTTCGTTGTCATATGTACTGCCTAAAACAGAGTCTTTATCGTTTTTCTGAATAAAATTCATTTTAACGATATCTCCTTCTTTGATTTTCTCTTTACCTTCAGAATGATGAATGGTATACAATAAGCCACCAGCACCTTTTTTCTCTTTGTTACAGGCTGCCAACCCTAATGTTGCAGCTACAAGAACAATAATTCCTTTTTTCATTTTGTATTTAAACTTTATTTAATTTGGTTATTTGCTTTACGCAATTAATTGATTTTTATACTCTTCTAAAATGGATTTGAAATCGTTTACCACATCATTCAAAGGCTTCTCTGATGCACCACCGGCAGCATTTCGATGTCCCCCACCATTAAAATATTTCTTACAGATTTCATTTGCAGGAAAATCTCCGGTAGATCTTACCGAAAGCTTCACCTTATCACTGCGTTCTATAATTAAAGCAGCAAGCTTGATTCCATTAATAGAAAGTGCGTAATTAACTATGCCTTCTGTATCACCCGTTGTGCTATTGAAACGGGCAAGTTCTTCTTTGGTTACTGCAATAATTGCAGTATTGTATGCTCTAATGATTTCAAGTTTGTTAGACAGACAATAACCCAGGAATCTTAAGCGATCTTCGCTTGCGTTATCATATACCTGTTGATGAATTTTCCAATGTTCCGCACCTAAATCAATCAGGTCTGCCGCAATTCTATATACATCAGATGTTGCGGATTCAAAACGAAACGATCCGGAATCTGTCATGATGCCTGTATATAAACAAGTTGCAACATCTTTATTAATGCCTGCTTTATCTTCCAGCTGATTGACAATAAAGTCATATACCAATTGTGCTGCCGCACAAGCGTTAATGCTCCAATGGCGGTAATCATCAAAATCTTCAGGCTCTAAATGATGATCAATCATCACTTTCTTAGCACCTGACGCCCTAACAAGCTCACCCAATTCATTAATTCGACTTAAGGTATTAAAGTCTAAACAAAAAATCAAAGCAGCTTCATCTACCAGTTTGGCAGCCTTTTCGTGCTCCTCAGTAAAAATAATTACATCAGAATTATTCGGCATCCAATGTAAAAAAGTTGGATAATCCGTTGGCGTAATTACTTTTACATGATGACCTTTTTGGATTAAATAGCCATACAAACCTAATGATGAACCCATTGCATCTCCATCTGGTTTGTGGTGCGTAGTGATAACAATTCGTTGTGGCGTAGCCAGTAAAGATTTTAACTCAGGTAGTGTAAGCATATATTTTTTGCGTTGCAAAGCTAAGTATTTTTAGTATAGGATTAAAGGATTTTAAGATTAGCGGCCTCATATATTATAAAACTGATTTTGAGTTACTTTACCTGTTCCTATCAACTTTCAGCGTAGCAGGATCTTACATAAGGTTTGTGATTATTCATCAATAAAACGTAGTTTTGCAGAAAAATTGATATTCAAACACAATGAGCACGAACAGAACTTTTACCATGATCAAGCCTGATGCAGTTGCAAACGGCCACATCGGATCGATCATAAACGACATTACCAATGCAGGTTTCAAAATCATCGCATTAAAATATACCAAATTAACTGATGAAACTGCTGGTCAGTTTTATGCCGTTCACGCTGAACGTCCTTTTTACAAAGATTTAGTAAGCTTCATGTCTTCAGGACCAATTGTTGCTGCTATCCTAGAAAAAGACAATGCTATTGAAGATTTCAGAAAATTAATTGGTGCAACAAATCCAGCTGAAGCTGCAGAAGGTACCATCCGTCAGAAATATGCCAAATCTATAGATGCGAATGCAGTTCACGGTTCAGACTCTGATGAAAATGCTGAAATTGAAGGTAATTTCTTCTTTAAGGCAGATGAGCGTTTTTAATCTATATTAAAAATATTTTAAACTAAAACCCCGATATTTTCGGGGTTTTATTGTTTTATCAATTTTGTATCTTTCAGGCTCAAAATATTCAGCATATATAACCGTTACCATACTACACCTAATTATTAAATGAAAACAATTCTCTTGGCAGCCTGCCTTTCAATCATCAACATTGCATCTTACGCACAAAGAACAGCTATTAAAAAACCTGTTGCTAAAAAGACAATAAAAACCACTACAACTAAAACCACCAGCGTTATTTCTGGTTTAAGAACTGGGTTAGATTCTACCAGCTATGCATTTGGAACTTCCATTGGTGCTGGATTAAAAACGACTGGATTATCAACATTAAACTATGATTTGCTGTTAAAAGGTTTAAAAGATTCATTTACAGGTGGAAAATTGATTTTAACACCACAACAAGCTCAGGAAAGTATCAATGCAGCCATCACTAAGGCATCAGCAGTGAAAAATAAGGCTGAAGCTGAAGCCAATAAAATTAAATACGGACCAATGATAAAAGAAGGACAAGATTTCTTAGAAGAAAACAAAAAACGCGCTGGCGTACAAACTACAGCCAGCGGGCTGCAATACGAAGTGCTAACTGCTGGAACAGGCGTTAAACCTACCGCAACAGATTCTGTTTTGGTGCATTACAAGGGAACTTTACTAAACGGGAAACAATTTGATAGTTCATACGATCGTGGTGAACCCATTAGCTTTCCCTTAAACAGAGTTATTCCAGGATGGACAGAAGGTGTACAGTTAATGCCTGCAGGATCTAAATACAAATTTTTTATCCCATACCAACTGGCTTATGGCGAACGTGGTGCCGGAGCCGATATTCCACCATATAGCGCTTTAATTTTTGAAGTTGAGTTGCTAAAAGTTAACGGTAAATAAACTCCAATTAAAACTTTATTTCGTATTGGATGTTAGCTTATAAAAAAATAACATCAGTATGAAAAAGATATTACCTGTAGCATTAATCGCATTTTTATGCACTACCTTAAGCAGTTGTGAACTTGTTGGAGGTATTTTCAAAGCCGGCGTTTGGTCAGGCATAATTGTAGTCGTAGTGGTAGTAGCACTACTGATTTGGATTCTGGCTAAAATATTTGGCGGCGGAAGAAGTTAATTTGAAAGGCACCATGGTGCTAAATCAAAATAAGAAAGCGTTGGATTTTATCGTCCGGCGCTTTCTGCTTATAGCCAGTTAAAGAAATACCATTTCGTTAATCACCACATTACCTGCGTGCTCATTTAGCTTCTGTATAATGCCCTGACGAACCATTACGAGTTCATTTTTAATCACAGATGATTCTATTCTGATGAATAATTTTTTATCCTTGATGTAAATCTGTGTAGTTCTATTGGCAATGGCCGTGCCCATAATTTCGGGCCAGATGGCTAAAATAGATGTCTCATCAAATTTTCTACGTAAGCGATACACATCCAGCATTTTACTGATGGCATCTTTCATGGTTACATCATTCGGTTTACGCATGGCTTATTTGTCCTTCCTTAACTTCAAATAAAGTTACATCAACTTCTATTTTTTCAAAAACTGATTTTACTCTTTCTTTTCCGGTATCTGTAATAAAGATCTGACCAAAATCATGGTGAGATACCATTTGCATTAATTTTTGCACGCGATGATCATCTAGCTTATCAAAAATATCATCCAATAACAGTAATGGCTTAAAACCTTTATTTTTAGCGAGATAAGCATATTGAGCCAGCTTTAATGCAATTAAAAATGACTTTTGCTGGCCTTGTGAACCAAATTTCTTCAATGGCATATCAGTAATTACAAAGGCGAGCTCATCTTTATGAATACCGGTTGTAGTGCGTTCTAACACCCGATCTTTTTCAACCGATTTTCGCAATAACTCATCAAAGGGCATATCTAAAAGTTGCGATTGATAATTTAAGGCAACTGTTTCTTTATTTTCGGTAAGGTACAGATAATACGCATTAAAAAGTGGAATAAACTCATCCATAAATGCTTTTCTGGTTGCAAAAATTTTATTCCCAGCAATTACCAATTGTTCATCCAGAATTTCCAGCAATGTTGGATCATATTTTCTGGTTAGTGCAATCTGCTTTAAGAAGGCATTTCTGTTTAAAAGAATCCGGTTATAGGCAATTAGCTGATCAAGGTAGTGTGAATCGGTCTGAGAGATTACATTATCAATAAATTTTCTTCGTTCCTCACTACCTTCCATAATTAGGTTCACATCATATGGAGAAACCATCACCACAGGAAACAAACCAATATGATCAGCAAGTTTTTCATATTCCTTTTTATTTCGTTTAAACTGCTTTTTTTGATTTCGCTTTACGCCACAGGTAATTTTATCATTTTTTTCATTGCGGTCAAAATCGCCCTGAATCATGAAAAGATCTTCTCCGGTCTTGATCTGCTGACCATCGATCGGGTTAAAATAGCTTTTACAAAGGCATAAATAATGAATCGCATCAAGCATATTGGTCTTGCCCGATCCATTATTCCCCGTAAAAACGTTTACAGTATCTGAAAATTGAAGATCTGCATCGCAATAGTTTTTAAAATTTAAAAGCGTAATATTCTTTAACCACATAAATATGGCGCAATTTACCGTTTTTTAACCTCTAAATAACTAATGTTTAATTAAATACTTCAAAATAAAGGTTGATACTTTGATTGAAAAATGTATTTTTGCAATCTTAATTTTTTAAACAAACATGTCTACAACAGATAACCAGACTACTCAACCTATTAAAAAAGGTTCATTTTTACAGGAAAATAACAAGAGCTTGCTTTTTATCGCAGGTGCCGTAGTTTTATTAATCGGTGTTTATTTTTGGTATCAAAATGTGTACTTAAAAGGCCGTGCTGAAGAGGCAGCAAGCAAAATGTTTAAAGCTGAATCTTATGTAGGTGTTGATTCGTTATATAATAAAGCAGTTAAAGGCGAAGGTGGTTACCCAGGCTTAGCGCAAATTGCTGAAGAGTATGACAATACTAAATCTGCTAATTTAGCTAACCTTTATCTTGGCGGAATTTATTTACGTAAAGGTGAATATAAACAAGCTATTGATGCATTAGGAAAATATAGCGCTACTGGCAGTCCGGTTGCAGACCCATTGGCTTTAGGTTTATTAGGCGATGCTTATAGTGAACTAAAAGATTATAAACAGGCTGCTACTTACTATAAAAAAGCATCAGATAAAGCCAGTAAATTTACTTCACCAATGTTTCTTAAAAAATTAGGATTGGTAAACGAAAATCTTAAAGATTTTAACGGTGCTGTTGATGCTTATACCAAAATTAAGACACAATACCCTGAAAGCCCTGAAGCACAATTAGTAGATGCATATATTGCCAGAGCACAAGAACAGGTTAAGTAATTTAAACATAAAGATTGAGGACCATCGAAAGATGGTCTTTTTTTATGCTTTTATTTTATTGCTCTCGCCATAAAGTCAACAAGCACATGGAATTGGTTTGCGAGTTACAAAATCAAGGAATTGATTGTTTAGAGAAATCGCATAACCAACTGCTGCCATTCTTCTTCTAAAGAAATTTGCGGTCGAATTTCTTTAGCGCTCCTATACCAATAATCTGCATTCCAAACATCACCTTCTTTACGATGTAAATAAGCATGAATTAAGGCAGAAGTAGGGTCATCTAAATGATCAACTTCATGGTGAGCCATATCCCAGTTTCCTTTTCCATCATACCAAAGTGCTGTTAATGGAACAGGCAGATCTCGTGGCAGCTGATCAGATTTTAAGGAATCTTTAAATTCGATGAAAGTCATGAAGATGAGGTTTAAGAATGATGATTGATCTTATTTATTAAAAGCAGTCATGGTATGTGCCGGACCAATCGTAACAAAACTCTTGATCAATTCTACACTTTTATCGATTAGTGCTGGCAATTCTAATTGTTCATCTTTATCAAACAAACCTAAAACGAAATCAATCTGACGACCTTTAGGGTAATCATTTCCGATACCGAACCGTAAACGGGCATAATTTTGTCCGCCACAAACTTCTTCTATGCTTTTTAAACCATTATGGCCAGCGCTAGAGCCCTGAAGTTTCAAACGCAGCTTACCCAATGGCAACGCCAGATCATCAACAATAACCAATACGTTTTCTGGTGCGATCTTTAATTCTTTCATCCAATAGTTTACGGCTTTTCCACTTAGATTCATAAAGGTGGTTGGTTTAATCACATGAAGTTTTTTTCCTTTAAAACTTACTTCAGCATAATAGGCCAACCGGATATTATCAAAACTCCCACCTAAGCCTTTAACTAATTCATCAGCAATATCAAATCCAATATTGTGCCTGGTGTGTGCATAATCCGGACCAATATTCCCCAAACCAACTATCAGATATTTCATGGTTGCAAATGTAAAAGCTTAAAGCGGAAAGACCAAAGGTAAAAAGCAGAAAGACTAAAGGTTAAAGCGGAAAGGTTAAAGCTTAAAGACTAAAGCAGAAAACGGAAAGACCAAAGCGGAAAGACAAAAAAGTAATCCTGCCAGTGTAGGAGATTGCTTCGAGGACTTTCTCAGCTAACAAAGCAATCTACTCAAAAATCATCATGCTGAATTTAGTTCAATACCTATATAGATAAGATGCTGAAACAAATTCAGGAGGACGAGTATTAATTGGTTCATCATCATTGCTTCGTGCATGATCCTTAAAATCCTTAAATCTTAAAATCCTGGTCACAAAAAAACGGCTCGAATAAATTCGAGCCGTCCCTTCTAATCAAGCAATTATGATTATTTTTTACCTTTAGCAGCTTCAGTTTCTGCTTGTTTTAATGCTCTAGACATTGCAACAGAAACGATCGTATCTTCAGGAGTATTAGTGATGGCATAACCTTCAACTTTAAGGTCACGCACACGGTATAAACTACCTACTTCTAATTTCTCTAAGCTTACTTCAACATTTTGCGGCATGTTAGAAGGCAATGCTTTGATACGTAATTTACGTAATTTCTGGATTAATTTACCCCCCATTTTAACACCTGGAGAAGTTCCAACTAATTTAACTGGAATTTCCATTACGATTTCTTTTTCATCAAATAACTGAAGAAAATCGATGTGCATTAACACGTCAGTAAGTGGGTGAAATTGAGTGTCTTTAACGATAGCTTTAGTTTTAGTACCGTTCACATCAATTTCCACAAAATTTACTTCCGGGGTATAAATAACATCTCTTAAATCAGCAATAACCACTGCTAAGTGTTGTTGCTCTTTTCCACCATACAATACCGCCGGAACCTTACCTTCGTAACGAAGTTCCTTGGCATCGCGTTTCCCTACGTTCTCTCTTGGAGAACCGCTAATTGCGATTGTTTTCATTTTATTTATATTTATTTATTTATTAGTATCAAGTTTTAAGTATAGAGTATCAAGACCTTAAGTCCTAAACTATTTAACCTTCAACTTTTTCAAACTCTTTTTTTGTTCAGCGCAAGTTGTTTTGGCCTTTTAAACGCCTATCGCAACACGCTTAACACTATACTCTAAACAAGTCGCTAATTGAACCGTGCTCATTTACATTGGCAATTGCCCGTGCAAATAAACTTGCGGTACTCAGCACCCTTATTTTTTCACTCTCCATTCTTAAAGGAATGGTATCCGTTACGATCAGTTCCGTTAACACAGAATTTTCAACCGTTTCTATCGCTTTACCTGATAATACAGCATGCGTACAAACTGCTCTTACGCTGGCAGCACCATTTTCCATAATCAAAGCCGCAGCTTTTGATAATGTTCCGGCGGTATCACAAATATCATCAATCAACACTACATCCTGCCCGGTTACATCACCAATAATCGACATAGATTCGATTTCGTTGGCACGTTTACGGCGTTTATCACAGATAATTACCTCTGCATTGAAAAACTTTGCAAAAGTTCTGGCTCTGTATGAACCACCCATATCAGGAGATGCAATAGTTAAATTTGGCAGATTTAAACTTTTAATGTAAGGCACAAATATCACTGATCCATCCAGGTGGTCTACCGGAATGTCAAAGAAACCCTGAATCTGAGCCGCATGCAAATCCATCGTCATAATGCGGTGGATACCTGCTGATTTTAATAAGTTTGCCACCAATTTAGCACCGATTGCTACACGAGGTTTGTCCTTTCTATCTTGACGGGCTAAACCATAATAAGGAACAACTGCGGTAATATAATGTGCCGATGCTCTTTTAGCCGCATCAACCATTAACAAAAGTTCCATTAAATTATCACTAGGCTGATAAGTAGATTGGATTAAAAAAACATCGCAGCCGCGGATTGATTCATCAAAAGAAGGTTGGAATTCTCCATCACTAAATTTGTGGATTGTAACATCACCAAGTGGTTTGCCGTAACTTTCGGCAATTTTTAGTGATAATCCTCGTGAACCTGTTCCGGAAAATAATTTTACCGGGTTAAACTGCAATGGCATAGTCCGTGTAGTTTACGGTTAAAAAAAAACGGATCATGTTATTTAAAAACACGATCCGATGATAAATTTGTTGTCCGACCTGGATTCGAACCAAGACAAACAGTACCAAAAACTGTCGTACTACCCTTATACTATCGGACAAACTTTCTCGAGGTTAACCCCTCGAAAGGGAATGCAAATGTAGGAAGCTTATTTGAAATATGCAAGAGTCATTTTAAAATATTTTTTTAATTTTTTCTCTCTCTTCCTTTTTGCATTGCAAAGATAAAAAAATCATCATATGCTGTGCAACATTTTATTTTTTTCTACGACATTTTTAATCAAGAACCACATAAATCATTTATTATCAAAGACTAAATTTTCACTATGAATTACTCAAAGATCAATACTATTGGCGGTTGGCTATGCTTTATCATTGCCGCAACCACTTATATCCTCACTTTAGATCAATCTGTTAGTTTCTGGGATTGCGGTGAATTTATCGCATCAGCATATAGAATGGAGGTTGTTCACCAGCCTGGTGCACCAATGGTATCCATGATTCAAAAGTTATTTTCTACACTAGCCCTTGGTGATAAAACCAAAGTGGCTTATTTTATTAATATCTCATCAGCATTAGCAAGTGCAGGCACTATTATGTTCTTATTCTGGACCATTACCGCTTTAGCAAAAAAGACAATTGTTAAAAAAGATGAAATCCTTACGAATCAGAACATCATTAGTATCATTGGCGCCGGCATTGTTGGTGCACTGGCCTATGCCTTTTCTGATAGTTTTTGGTTTTCTGCTGTGGAGGCAGAGGTTTATGCCCTGTCATCGCTTTGCACCGCTGTAGTATTTTGGGGGATTTTGAAATGGGAAGCGCTGGCTGATGAACCAAAAGCAGATCGGTGGCTCCTTTTTGTAGCTTACTTGATGGGCATTTCCATTGGCATACATATTCTTAACTTGTTAACCATCCCCGCTTTAATCTTTGTTTACTATTTTAAAAAAACACCTACACCAAGCTGGAAAGGTATTTTTAAGACTTTTATAATCTCGATTCTTTCACTTGCTATCGTTCAGTTTGGTATTATTCAATACTTGATTTCTATTGCAGCAGGTTTTGATTATTTCTTTGTTAACACTATAGGATTCAGTTTTGGAACAGGGATATGGTGCTTTGCAATAATTTTGATAACCAGTTTAGTATTCGGTATCAGGTATTCTATTCTTAAAAAGAAAAGGATATTAAACCTGATTATGCTGTTTACCGTGTTGCTTATTTTTGGATATAGTTCATTTGCCTTACTTATGATCAGGGCATATGCAAAACCAAATCTTAATAATTACAATGTAAATAATGTGTTTTCTTTCTCCAGATATGTGGGCAGGGATCAATATGGCGATCGGCCATTGCTGTATGGCGAGAATTATAATTCGCAGAAGGTTGACATCAAAGAAACCGGAGAAATTTTTCGTAAGGGCAACAAGCGGTACGAATCGGCTGGAAAAAAATCAGCTTATGTGTATACCGATAAAACCCTTTTGCCACGCATGTATAGCGATAAACCAGAACATGTGCGTTTCTACAAACATTTTATGGGCTTTGATGATGCACACAAACCATCTCTTGCAGATAACTTAAGATATATGTTTTCTTTTCAGGCAGGGCAAATGTACCTGCGCTATTTCATGTGGAATTTTGTGGGCAGACAGGATAATGAAGATGGGCAATTGGGTGGAAAGGATGGTGCATGGCTAAGCGGAATAAAACCGATAGATGCGATACGTTTAGGCGATCAAAAAAATCTTCCTCCATCTACCCTGGAAAATAAAGCTTACAACCGTTTCTTCTTTTTGCCATTTCTTATTGGATTAATTGGCGTTGTTTGGCACTTTAAAAGAAACCAGAAAGATGCTAGTGTAGTTGGATTACTATTTGTCTTTACTGGTGTGGCCATTGTAATTTACCTCAACTCTGTGCCGATAGAGCCACGTGAAAGGGATTATGCCTATGTAGGTTCTTTTTATGCTTTTGCCATTTGGATTGGCTTAGGTGTTTTCGGATTAAAGGAATGGATATTTAAAAAAGTTACGCCAGCAAAGGCAGGTATTTTTGCTTCAGTTTTAGCCCTGTTTGCTGTACCAATTTTAATGGCGAGCCAAGGCTGGGACGACCATGACCGTTCTCAAAGCCATGTAGCCAGAGACATGTCTATAAACTACCTCAAGGCTTGTGCGCCAAATGCTATCATTTTTACTTATGGAGACAATGATACCTATCCGGTTTGGTATGCCCAGGAGGTAGAAAATATCCGTCCTGATGTAAGGGTGGTTAACCTGAGTTTATTTACTGCTGACTGGTACATTGACGGAATGCGCAGAAAACAAAATCAATCTGCACCGCTACCCATCACTTTAAAACCTGAGCAATATGTAGAAGGTACGAGAGACATCATGTACTTTCAGGATTATAAAGTGGCACAGCATGTTGAACTTCAACAGATTTTAGACATCCTTCTATCTGATAACGATGCAGATAAAGTAACCATGAGCGACGGTTCTAAATACAATATCTTACCTACAAAAAACCTTAAACTGACTGTAAATCCTCAACAAGTACTGGATACAGGAACTGTACCTAAAGAGGATGCCGGTAAAATTGCAGACAGTATTAAATGGACATTTAACCAGGAATATGTGACCAAAGGTACGCTGGCTTTATTTGATATTCTTGTACATAACCACTGGAAACGCCCTATTTACTTTACCGGGGCCATGCCTACTGAGCAATATCTTGGGTTAGATCAATACTTATATACGGAAGGCCTCAACAGAAGATTACTTCCACTTAAGCCTAATCAAATTTCTGAAGATTCAGATCCCATTAACCTAAAGCCTCTATATGAAAACCTGATGAATACTTATAGTTATGGCAATATCAAAAATGCCAATCATTTAAATCGGCAATCAGCTGACGACGTAACGATGCTATCCAATATGTTTGTCAGCTTGCTCAATGGCTTAATTATAGAAGGTAATATGACAAAAGGCAAAAAAGTGGCAACTAAATATTTCGAAGTAATTCCTGATCAACTTTATACCTACAGACAGGCAATAAGTACAGTTTACCTTACTGAAAACCTCTATCAGATTAATGAGTTAAATCAGGCTAATACCTTACTTAAGAAATCTGCCGATTACTTCGATAAAGAGCTTATTCATTTGGCTGATGTATCAGAAAGTCAGGGCCATCTGGCATCGGAGCAAAAAGTTAGAATATACATGAGCATGATGAATGAGATAATCAAATTGACAGAAAGGTTTAAACAGCCAGATCTGAGCAAAAAGATTGAAGGCAGATATAACATCCTTTTAAATCGCTTTACACCATTTGTGAGTGGTTAAGCAGAAATTATTGAGCCTCATGCTGTACGCACATATTATGATTTACAACTGATTTAAAAAAATGAATGCCTTTTAAAATGGGTTAATCACGTTAAAAATTGTTAAATCAATCTTAAAATTTACCAGTTTTATCGACTAGAATAGTTAATTTCGGCAGCATTTTTATGTGAAAACCATTTTTTAATATCATTAAACAACCAATGAATTATTCTAAAGTCAATAATATAGTAGGCTGGATCTGCTTTCTAATTGCTACCATAACTTATGTTTTAACCCTGGAGCCCTCTGCAAGCTTTTGGGACTGTGGAGAATTTATAGCATCAGCTTACAGAATGCAGGTAGTACACCAACCAGGTGCACCACTATTCTTAATGATCCAACGCTTTTTCTCTATTTTTGCTTTTGGTGATGTTACTAAAATTGCCTACTGGATGAATATTGGTTCTGCAGTTTCAAGCGGCGCAACCATCATGTTTTTATTCTGGACGATTACGGCATTGGCTAAGAAAACACTGGTTAAACCTGGTGAAGTGCTATCAAAAAGCACTTTGATTAGCATTATGGGTGCAGGAGCAGTTGGTGCATTGGCCTATACTTTTTCTGATAGTTTTTGGTTTTCTGCAGTAGAATCAGAAGTTTATGCCCAATCATCTTTATTCACTGCCATCGTATTTTGGGCGATATTAAAATGGGAATCTCATGCTGATGAGCCGAGGGCTGACAGATGGCTGTTATTTATTGCCTATATCATGGGTTTATCCATTGGTATTCACTTATTAAACTTATTAACCATTCCGGCAATTGCTTTTGTTTATTACTTCAGAAGAACAGGCAAAGCCACTACTGCAGGCATTTTTAAAACCCTTATTGTTGGAATCTTAATTTTAGCTGTTATTCAATATGGCATTATTCAATACTTAGTTTCCTTTGGTGCTTATTTCGATTTGTTCTTCGTTAATACTTTAGGTCTAGGCTTTGGAACCGGTGTTCTCTTTTTTGCGATCGTATTAATTGGTTTATTGGTTTGGGGAATCAGATACTCCATTAAACACCAAAAGAAATTATTAAACCTGGGCTTAATTTCTACGGTATTAATCATTTTTGGATATGCTTCATTCTCCATGATCATTATCAGGGCAAAAGCTGATCCTAATTTAAATAACAGTGCGCCTAAAGATGCTTTCTCCTTTTTAAGCTACCTTAACCGTGAACAGTATGGCGATAGACCGTTAGGCTACGGACCAAACTATAATTCGGAGCGGACAGGCATTAAAGAGGGTGGAAAAACCATCTGGAGAAAGGGAAATGATAAGTACGAAAAAGCGGGTACAAAAACAGAATATGAATACAACAATAATACGCTGCTACCGCGTATGTATAGTGATGATGCTCCTCATGCTGCATTCTACAAAGAATGGATGCACCTTGATGACGCTAAAAAACCAAATCTGGTAGATAACGTAGGTTTCTTATTCAGCTATCAGATTGGCTATATGTATATGCGTTATTTTGGCTGGAACTTTATTGGCCGCCAGAATGATGAACAAGGTCAGGGAAGTGGTTACGAGGGAGAATGGTTAAGTGGAATTAAGGCTTTCGATTCATGGAAAATTGGCGATCAAAGCCATTTGCCACCATCAACTGTTGATAATAAAGCTTACAACCGCTTTTTCTTCCTACCGTTAATTATTGGTTTGTTGGGTGCCATCTGGCATTTCCAACGCAATCAAAAAGATGCAGGTGTGGTGGCCTTATTATTTTTCTTTACTGGTATCGCAATCGTATTATATTTAAATCAAAAGCCATTAGAACCACGTGAACGAGATTATGCCTATGTAGGATCGTTTTATGCTTTTGCCATTTGGATTGGGCTCGGCGTGCTGGCCATTCGAGAGTGGGTACTTAAAAAGCTAACTCCAACTGCTGGTGCTATTGGCGCTACCGTGATTGGATTACTGGTTGCACCTGTAATTATGGCTGAACAAGGCTGGGATGATCACGACCGCTCAACAAAAATGGTGGCACATGATATTGCATTGGATTATTTACAATCCTGCGCACCAAATGCCATTTTATTTACTTACGGCGATAATGATACTTATCCGCTTTGGTATATTCAGGAGGTTGAAAATGTTCGTCCGGATGTTCGGATCGTGAATTTAAGTTTATTCGATACGGATTGGTATATCAATGGTTTAAGACAGAAACAAAATCAATCTGATCCATTACCAATTAGCATGAAACCGGAGCAATATGTTCAGGGTGAAAGAGATGTAATGCCTTTTGATGATTACAAAATCGCTGGTAATGTTGAACTTAAAAACATTGTAGATTTACTTTTATCAAATGATGATAACGATAAAGTAGCTATGCAGGATGGTACAAAATCTAACTTCCTGCCTACTAAAAATTTCAAAATCACCATTGATCCGCAACAGGTAATCAGTACAGGTACAGTTTCTGCTGCTGATGTTGCAAAAATTACTCCTGAAATGGACTGGACTTTTAATAAAGGTTATGTTACAAAGGGTACATTAGCCATGTTAGATATCCTTGCTCATAATAATTGGAAACGACCTATTTATTTTGCATCTACTGTACCTTCTGAACAATACAATGGTTTAGATAAATATTTATACAGCGAGGGTTTAGCTTTACACTTAATGCCGTTAAAACCTGATACAACAACTAATCAGGAGCGGGCAGAACAATTGAATACACCTGTATTGTATAAAAATGTGATGACTAAATTTAAATGGGGCAATATGAAAACTGCTACTTACTTAGATCCACAATCATCGGATGATACTTTTATTTTCACTAATATCTTCAGCAATTTAACCGGAAGTTTAATTAAAGACGGCAAAAATACCGAAGCTAAAAAAGTAGTGGATAAATATTATGAGGTAATGCCTCAAAAGTTCTTTGGTTTACGTACGGTAGTTGTAAAATACTACATGGCAGAAAATCTATATAAACTGGGTGAAACGGCAAGGGCTAATGAGATTTTAACCCAATCTGGTGATTATATTAATAAAGAACTTATTTTCTTAAGTGATATTTCAAAATCTAAAGGATCGTTAACCGGATCTCAAAATATTCAGACTGGCCTATATTATTTGGACAGAATGATTAAGACCAGTAAAGCTGCAGGGCAAGAAAAGGTAAGTACCCAACTGGAAAAAATATTCTCTGGTTTAGAAGCTAAGTTTTCTGGCTATTACGCACAACAAAGCCCTAACGAATAGTAATTAGAATTTTAAAGAATATTAAGCAGCTACCAAAAAAGTAGCTGCTTTTTTTTTGGTTTAACTTACGAAGTCTTAAAGGGTTTGCGGGCTGAAGAACTTTATCAATTTTAGTGCCTGCGCTCGTTTCTAACGAGTGCATAATCGCTTTACGATTATATCGTATAAATTAATTCACCATAAAATACGGTTTCCTATATACATACTAGTTATAAAGGAGCATGAGCACAAGCGCCGTTTGATATTTAGACTGACGAAGTTCCCCATTTCACATGGCCGACAAAACTTTGTAAGTCATGAAGTAAACTTACGAAGTCTCAAATGGTTGTGGCTGGAAGGACTTAATACCCGCGCCCGTTTTTAATAATCATGAGCACCCTGACTAAGAAATTTCATAAACAAAAGTAGCGCCTGCGCTCGTTTCAAACGAGCGCACAATAGTTTTACGATTATATCGTAAAAATAATTAGATTTAAGTTATGTCTGATCAATATACAGCAAGAGATCCTGATGGAATCTACTTTTTAACCTTTACAATAGTAGATTGGGTTGATATTTTTACTCGTCAATCTTATAAAGGGATTATTATTGACTCATTAAAATATTGTCAAACAACTAAAGGTTTAAAATTATTTGCCTTCTGCTTAATGACTAATCACATCCACTTGATTGCATCATCATCTGGCAACTACCAGTTATTTGAAATTATTAGGGATTTTAAGAAATACACTAATCGAGCTATTATAAAGGAAATTGAGTATGGAAATGAAAGTCGTAAAAAGTGGCTTTTAAACAAATTTGAGTTTGCAGGCAGGTATTTAAAAAGGATTGAAAACTATAAAGTTTGGCAGGATGGTTATCATGCAGTTGAATTAGAATCTATTCATTTTACTTATCAAAAACTCAATTACATTCATCAAAATCCGGTTAGAGCTGGGATAGTTTCAGAACCAGAACACTACATTTATAGCTCAGCTTCAAATTACACCAATATGGGTGGAATTTTAGATGTGGAATTATTAGATATTTACTAAACTAAATTCATTTAATTTTATTGATATTCTCATTATTAGTAGCTATTTGAATGATATCGTAAAATACGACTTTCTATTTTCACGCTCGTTAGAAACGAGCGTGGGCATTTATACGAAGTCTCAAAGGGTTTGCGGGCTGAAGGACTTTGTCAATTTCTAAGATAAATTTTATCCTCTGCTCTCGTTAAAAACGAGTGCATAATATCTTTAAGATCGTAAAATACGGCTTCCTAATTTCGCGCTCGTTAGAAACGAGCGTGGGCATTTATTTAATTTACGAAGTCTCAAAGGGTTTGCGGACTGAAGGACTTCGTCAATTTCTAAGATAAATTTTATCTTATGCTCTCGTTAAAAACGAGTGCATAAGATCTTTAAGATCGTAAAATACGGCTTCCTATTTTCACGCTCGTTAGAAACGAGCGTGGGCACACTGACTAAGAACTAAGAAATTTCATAAATAAAAGTAGCACTTGAGCTGGTTCTAACGAGCATATGATAGCTTTACTATTGTATCGTATAAATACCAGATTGAGCATTAAATGATAATTACCGTAAATTACGTTTCCCTATATAAATACTCATTATAAAGGAGCATGGGCACAAGCGCCGTTTGATATTTAGACTGACGAAGTTCCCCATTTCACATGGCCGACAAAACTTCGTAAGTCTGGAGTAAACAAAAAATCCCGTTTAGCGAGGCTAAACGGGACCAAAAAATATAGTTAGTTAATGATTATTCGTTTACAACACCCATTGCACAGAATTTATTAATTCTGTGCTCGATGAGTTTATCTGTTTTTAGCTTTCCTAAAGAGGCTAAATCTTTTATGATATAATCTTTTAAAGTATTACCCATTAATTCAGGATCCTGATGTGCACCTCCTAATGGTTCCGGAATAATTCCATCGATCAGCTTGTTTCCAAACATATCATCAGATGTTAATTTTAGGCACTCTGCAGCTTTTTCTTTGAAATCCCAGCTTCTCCATAAAATAGAAGAACAAGATTCTGGCGAAATTACAGAATACCAGGTATGTTCTAACATATAAACCTTATCACCAATACCAATGCCTAAAGCACCACCTGATGCACCCTCTCCTACTACAATACAGATAATGGGTACGCGAAGAATAGACATTTCAAGCAGGTTTCTGGCAATTGCCTCACCTTGTCCGCGCTCTTCTGCTTCCAAGCCTGGGTAAGCACCCATCGTATCAATAAACGAAATTACTGGTTTATTAAATTTTTCTGCTAAACGCATTAAACGTAAGGCTTTACGATAGCCCTCAGGATTGGCCATACCAAAATTACGAAACTGACGCTCTTTGGTATTTTTACCTTTCTGGTGACCAATTACCATTACGGTTTGACCGTTTATTGAAGCAAAACCACCAATGATAGCTTTGTCATCTTTAACTGTTCTATCGCCATGTAACTCAATAAAATCATCACAAATCATGCTGATGTAATCAAGTGTTTGCGGACGATCTGGATGACGGCTCATCTGAACCTTATTCCAGCCAGTTAAATTTTTATATAAATTATTGGTAGTTTCATTTAATTTACCATCAAGCTCGTCTAAAGTGGCAGACATATCTACCTTAGTTTTATCGGCAACTTGTTTAACCTTTTCTATTTGCTGAACCAGATCGGCAATAGGTTTTTCAAAATCGAATGATGTTTTTATTTGTTGCATAATTGAACCACAAAAATAAGTAATTATTTTTAGTTTGCAGCCAACAGTTTTTTTCAATCTTTTTTAAGGAATCAATAATGCTGTTAAAACTTAGCTGCCTCTCCCACTTTTGGTAAAGCATTCTGAATAAACTGCCGAATGTGGTTATTTGCAGTTTTGAGATCATCTTTACGCAAATACATCATGTGCCCGCTACGGTATCCTTCCCAAAATATTCTATCTTTTAATTTCCCGGCAGCATCTAATTGCCACATACTATATTTTGCATTGAAATAATCACAGGCACCATCATAATAGCCAGACTGAACTAATAAGTGAAGAAACGGATTTTGTGCCATGGCCTGGCGGAGATTGTCTCCTGTTTGATCACCAGTTTTATCCCAAGGGTAAACAGAACCGAACATATTATACTTTAAGTCGGTTTTATAATTGAGTTCATTGCGGATATACATATTAATAGCTGGTGTAAATGAATGTAACCAGGAAGTAAGCTCAGCATTGTAGTCAGGCCCTTCACCTGCACTCATTTTATCGATACCCCTGTAGCGAGAATCTAACCTACCTACCGTAAAACCTTTATCCCGCATTAATTCTTTCCAGAAGAAATCAGTAGGAACATTAAGGTTATAATCCATAATTACCTTTTCTGACAGGCCCGAATATCGAGCCATTTTATTGGCTATTGCTTTTCTTTTATCTGGATCTAGCATTCCACCCTGTGCAATTGCCGGAATGAGTTCGTTAATGGTAAACATTTCCACTTCTGGCAACATTGCTGTTAAATCCTTCGACTGTAAATCTGTAGGTAATACTTTATGGTACCAGGCTGTGGCCGCAAAATAAGGCAAACGTAATGCTGCATCAACGGGTCCACCTCTTTCAATTCCCAGTTCAGTTGGAGAAACCAAAACCACTCCATTCAAATACATCCATTGATTATTTTGAAGCTCTAACGCCAGGCCCGAAACACGTGTTGTACCATAGCTTTCGCCAATTAAAAACTTTGGTGATGCCCAGCGGTTGTTTCTGGTTACGAAAGTATTAATCCACTCAGCCAGATATTTAATATCTGCCCGAACACCAAAAAACTTCTCTTTAGGGATATCCTTGCTTATTGAACGTGAATAACCAGTATTTACAGGATCGACATAAACAATATCAGCTACATCCAGAATAGAATATGGATTTTCTTTATAACCATAAGGTTGTACGGGATAGCCTTCATCATCAATATTTAAAACTACTGGACCAGTATAGGCAATGTGCATCCAAACTGATGCCGAACCTGGTCCTCCGTTAAAGGAAATTACCAATGGTCTTTTATCTCGATTGGAAACATCACTTCGCTCATAATAAGTGTAAAACAAGCCAGCAATTGGTTTTCCATCATCATCCCAAACGGGTAAAGTACCTGTTGTAGCTTTATAAGGAACGGATTTACCCGCAATATTAACCGTATGATTAGTTACAACGGCACTCTCTACCTTGATGGTTCGTTCATTTGCTGCAGTTTTGGGCTCATCTTTAACGATTACTTGTGTAGTGGTTGTTGTTTCTTTTGCAGCTGTTTTCTTTTGTGGCTGTTGCGCAAAAACAACCATTCCGGTAAGCAAAAAAGTGGTGAGTAAAAGTTTAAATTTCATGTAGTTTAGTTTGGATTATAAATATCAAACTAAAGCTTTATTATTCAAAAATCACAGTAGAAATGTTACTGAAAAACGGGACTTTAAAAAAGTTTGCATCTTTGGTTGCTCAAAGGAAGAGAGAATGTCTAGTCAAAATAAATGCTTTATGATGGGGGTGTAACATATAAATGAGATTGCTTCGTCAGCTGAAAAAGCCTCCGCGCAAGGACGGAAACAACGTAGCGGGTTCAAAAAAAAATGGGTCAAGCCTGTCCGGCCAGGACAAGATAAAATTAAAATTGTAGCAACCTGGGATGTAATGTCATTCGACAATTAATAGTTCAATATTTCATAGCTTGCAGATGCTTCGTACCTCGGCATGACAGGGAAAGGTTATAGCGATCGCAGTAAAATAATCTCTAAACAGACCTATTTTCTTCAACACCTAACTTCGCAGTTAGAACTTCATTAGTTTTCTTAGGTTCTCTGATAAAAACATAACAAATTACTGCAGCTAAAATCATTAATCCACCTCCCAATTGAACTGCCAAAAGCCTGTCGTTATTCAATACATTTCTCATCAACCAACCAAAGCCTAGTGAAGCTATAATTTCTGGCAGCACAATAAAGAAGTTGAAAATGCCCATATAAATACCTATTTTATCTTTAGGTAGTGAACCACTTAACATGGCGTATGGCATGGAAAGAATACTGGCCCAGGCAACACCAACACCCGTCATGCAGAGGTACAACATATTTTTATCATGTACCCAGGCTACACTAATTAATCCAATGGCTCCGCAGATTAGGCATATGGCATGCGTAGTTTTCCTTCCTAAAGCATCGGCAATTTTAGGCAACACTAAAGCAAAAAGAAAGGTGATTACGCTATAATAGGCTAAAGTTAAACTTCCAAAATCAGCGCCTTGAGCATAAATGGGATCTGCAGCATCTTTACCACCAAAAACATTTACAGCAACGGCGGTGGTATAATAAAACCACATCAAAAATAACCCCGGCCAGGTAAAAAACTGAACCAGGGATACGATCTGCATACGTTTAGGCATATTTCTTAACGCACTAAAAATTTCATTTACACCATCAAGAAATCCGTTCTTACTTTTTTGATGAAGATCTTCTTCCCGAGGCGGATATTCTTTTGTGGTGAAAACCGTCCACAACACGGCCGCAAAAAAGAAAAAAGCACCGATATAAAAGGAAAACTTTACATTTTCAGGAATACTACCCTTAGCTGCAGTATTTTGTAAATGAAACACATTGTTCATTAACCATGGCAAAGCCGAAGCTACACTTCCACCTAAACCAATCATCATACTTTGCATAATGAAACCGCGATTTACCTGACTATCTGGCAATTTATCTGTAACAAAAGCACGAAAAGGCTCCATGGCAATATTGCCAAAAACATCTAAAACCCACAGCAGTCCTGCCGCCATCCAAAGCACACTGCTATGGGGCATAAAAATTAGCGCAATGCTACTTACAATGGCACCCACCATAAAATACGGTCTCCTTCTGCCCCATTTCGGATGCCAGGTATGGTCACTTAAATAGCCAATGATGGGTTGTACTAAAAGTCCGGTTAGGGGTGCAGCTAAAAACAATAATGGAACCTGATCAGGATTGGCACCCAGGTTTTCGTAAATACGGCCCATGTTGGCACGCTGTAAATCCCAACCGAATTGGATGCCAAAAAAACCCACACTCATATTGATGATTTGTGCGAGGGTTAATTTGGGGTTCTCGAATATTGTTTTTAAGCTCATAGTATTTTATTCTTTTAACACAGAGTGTCACAAAGAGAACACGAAGTTCCTATTTTCCTGCTGTTTATCTATTTGTATATATTAACTCACCATAAATTTTATGATAGCACGTAACAGATTTTATATAAATCAATCGAAACATCATTCTTTTCCTTACTGCTTCTTGCGTACGCTGTGGTTAATTTATTTCCACTTTAAAATTCTATCACTTGGGCAGACACTGGCCAAAGCTTCACAGGAATGCTGGTTCCGGAGGGAATATTCAATTTTTTATCTGTTAATAATTCTGTAACTGGCACTGAGTTTTTAACTTTCAGAATATGATCAGGGATTTCAATATTGGCTTCCAAAGTTTGTGTTCTGTCGAAATTAGCGACAACCAGCAACCTTTGTTTTCCAGAGTAGCGAATAAAGGCATACATATGGTTATTCATGTTTCCTACTTGGGGAACATCATAAATCTCACCATTTAAAACAGCATCACTAGCTGTTGTTACTTTCAAAAGCTGCTGATAGTAAGCCCTTAATTGCCTTTGACCCTCATCTAATTCTTTGCCATCAAAAGCACCATTATTCATCCATTTCTGATGATTAGGGACACCCCAATAATCAAAAATTGTTGTGCGGTTATCATCGCCTCCATAACCTTCGGCACCTTTTCCAGGCTCCCCTACTTCTTGTCCGAAATAAAGCATTACCGGCCCGGCACCTAAAGTAGCAGAAACCACCATTGCAGGTAAAGCCAGTTCGGCCTTGCCTGCAAATCCTGCAGAAGCGATTCTTTCCTCATCATGGTTTTCTAAAAAGCGCAACATATGTTTGCCAAAACCAGCACTTTCTACCTGCCATACCTGACGGATATCCTTCACATCTGCAGTTGGTTCGTTCTTAATCAATTTTTTTAATCCATCGTACAAACCTACTTTATCGTATAGGTAATCGAATTTACCATCTTCCAGGTATTGCTTGTACACTTGCGGATTATAAGCTTCGCCGAGAAAAATCAAATCCGGATTTACTTTTTTTACCTGAGGGATTACCCAGTTCCAGAAAGCAATGGGCACCATTTCTGCCATATCGCACCGAAAACCATCCACACCTTTATTAGTCCAGAAGATCAGGATATCCCGCATTTTTGTCCAAACCGGAGGAATTGGATCAAAATATTGTTTTTCGCCATTTTGATAATCTATGCCATAATTTAGCTTGATGGTTTCGTACCAGTCATCATATTTTGGAGAAGCAGAAAAAACATTATTTCCCGTTGCTTTTGCCGGGTCTTCATTAAACTTTCCATCCTGCAAAGCAGAAAGCGGTGTTTTTATTCCGTTGGTTGGCACCACAAAAGGCTGACCAGGGATATAATAAAAATCATTTTTTGGGCTAAAGCTTTTGGTCACATCATCTTGCGTTCCAAAATCAATTATATTTTTTGGCTTGGCATACGAATGATAACTTCTTGCAACATGATTGGGAACAAAATCAATGATTACTTTCAGGTTTTTAGCATGTGTCCGTTTAACCAAAGCTTCAAATTCCTGCATCCGGTTTTTAACGTTTACGGCCAAATCTGGATTTACATCATAATAATCGCGAATGGCATAGGGCGAACCTGCCCGACCCTTTACCACATCTGCATCATCTACCGGAATTCCGTAAGCGGTATAATCTGTTAAACTGGCATGGGCAATGGCACCTGTATACCAAACATAATTCGCATGAAGTTCTTTAATTCCATCCAATGCCTGATCGGTAATATCATTAAACTTACCTGAACCATTTTGCTCAATAGTACCGTAAGGGATATTGGCTGTATTTTTATTTCCAAATAAACGGGGCAATAACTGATAGATAACGATTTGTTTATCGTTCATGCTGAATTGTTTTTGTTGTGCAAAGGATGATGATGAAAGTAATAAAAGGAAAAATGCAAATACAGAAACTTTCGAAGTGAGATTACTTCGTCGTTCCTTCTCACAATGACGAAGCATTGAAAGGTTGCGATTTTCCTTCTCACATTTTACCTCTACAATCATACCAACTCCGTGTTATTTACCACTATTTCAGTGTTACCTGCCAGTTTATGATATTGACTTTTGATTCCGATTTCTAAATCAACAGCATTGTTGTTTTTGATATTGATTCCGTTTTCAGTGATGTTGATTTTTAAAGTAGCGCCTCTGAAACCGATGGTGAAAGAGAATGCTTTCCATTGCGTTGGCAAAAACGGGCTGAAATGCAATTTACCTTCACGAACCCGCATTCCGGCAAAACCTTCAACCACACTCATCCAGGTTCCAGCCATTGAAGTAATGTGCAAACCATCCTCGGTATCGTTATTGTAATCATCTAAATCTAACCTTGCTGTACGTAAATAAAACTCATATGCACGGGCTTCATCATTTAATTTTGCAGCCAAAATGCTGTGTACGCAGGGCGATAAAGAACTTTCATGAACGGTGCGTGGCTCATAAAAATCGAAGTTTCTTCTGATCGTTTCCAGATCATAATTTTCTTCAAAGAAATATAATCCCTGCAAAACATCAGCTTGTTTGATAAAAGGCGAACGTAAAATTCTATCCCAGCTCCATTTCTGGTTAATGGGTCTTTCACTTGCCGGAAGGTCTTTAACTAAAATTTGTTCCTTATCTAAATAACCATCCTGTTGTAGAAAAATTCCTTTTTCCTGATCTTCCGGATAGTACATTTTTTCAATGATATCTGCCCAATCTGTAAATTCCTGATCATTAAAATTTAAGGTTTCGAGCAGGCTTTTATATTTTTCTGGTTGTTGTGTTTTCACCAGCTCCGCAGCTTCGGTGGCATATTTCATACACCATGTAGCCAGTAGATTAGTATACCAGTTGTTGTTTACATTGTTTTCGTATTCATTCGGACCAGTAACACCAAGCATTACATATTGCTGTTTATCACCGCTCCAGTTTACACGTTGTTTCCAGAATCGGGCAATGCCGATGAGTACTTCCAAACCGAAATCAGCTAAATAACTTTCGTCTCCCGTGTAACGGATGTAGTTGTAAATTGCAAAAGCAATGGCACCGTTCCTGTGGATTTCTTCAAAGGTAATTTCCCATTCATTATGACATTCTTCGCCATTCATTGTTACCATAGGATAAAGGGCTGCACCATCCTTAAAACCTAATTTTGCTGCATTTTCTATTGCTTTACCCAATTGCTTATGGCGATAAACCAACAAATTTTTACTTACTTCCTGTGGTGCGGTTGCCAGATAAAATGGCACACAATAGGCTTCGGTATCCCAATAAGTAGAACCCCCATATTTTTCGCCGGTAAAACCTTTCGGACCAATATTTAACCTGTCGTCTTTACCAGTATAGGTTTGAAACAATTGAAAAATATTGAAACGGATAGCTTGCTGTGCTGAAACATCACCTTCAATAATGATGTCACTTTCTTCCCATTTGGTTGCCCAGGCTTCAGTTTGTTCTTTAAGTAAAGTATCAAAACCCTTTGAAGTTGCTTTTGCAATTACTGCTTTAGCTTCTTTTAAAAGAGATTCTTTAGCATAGTTTTCTGAAGATAGATTCGCCGCAATTTTAATCAAAGTGATTTCTTCGTTTGCCTTAATATCTACTAATAAGGTTTGTCCGACGAATTTTTCTTTGCGAACAGCTTCTGGATTTATCGTTATCTGTTCTCCGTTTTTATACAATTGAATATTACTTCCAGTGCAAACTTCAAATGCTGTTTTTTTCGTTTTCAGTTTGATGTAAGCTTCTGTCCCGGTAATTTCATCAGCAACCAGTTCCCAGAATTTTTCATCATAGTTACTGTCTTGATTTTTAACATCGCCATCAATGAAAGGCATTAACGTCAGTTTTCCATCAAAATCTACTGATGTAATACTGTAACGGATAGCACCAACTTCATCATCAGCGATGCTGCAAAAACGGGTTGCTTTTACCTTTACTGTTTTGCCACTTTTTAATTTTGCAGTGAAACTGCGTTCTAAAACACCTGCATGCATATTCAACACACGTTTAAAATCGCTTACTTCAGCAGTTGCCAAATCTAAAACTTCGTCACCTAGCTTTACTTCTATCCCTATCCAGTTGGCAGCATTCAACACTTTAGCAAAATATTCAGGATAGCCATTTTTCCACCAACCTACTCTGGTTTTATCCGGATAATAAACACCAGCCACATAATTACCCAGTAAAGTTTCGCCAGAATACGTTTCTTCAAAATTGGCTCGCTGCCCCATACGGCCGTTACCCAAGCTGAAAATACTTTCTGAAATTTTATTTAAATGTGGATCAAATCCTTCTTCGATAATGTTCCACTCATGTGCTTTAATGTAATTTTTCATAATCTAGTATGGAGTAGTTAGTATCAGGTATCAAGACTTAATCAAAACCTTATTCTATAATCTTATTAAGTCTCAATTGTAGTAGCGAGGAGCAAGACTGGGTGTTAATTTGAATTAACCTTAACTTGATACTTGCTACTTAATACCTGATACTTTTTTATAATTCTTCTAAATCTTTAACTGTTAATTTGTCTAATCCGCTTACCACCACATCAGCTTTGGTAAGCACACTTTTTTCGCCAATCCCGATGGCTTTCATTCCACCACGTTTTGCAGCTTCTACACCAGCTACTGCATCTTCAAAAACCACACATTCTTCTGGTTTAAAGCCTAACAGTTCTGCACCTTTAAGAAAAACTTCTGGATCTGGTTTAGATTTAGTAACCATATTTCCATCTACAATTTCGTCAAAGAAATGAGCCAGGTGGGTGCGTTCTAAAATAATTCCTGAATTTTTACTGGCTGAACCGAGCGCCAGTTTATAACCTGCCTGATGAATTTCGGTTAAAAAATCAACCGTTCCAGGAAGCACTTCTGCAGGTGTCATTTTAGTGATCATCTCTACATACCAGCTATTTTTTAATGTAGCCAGTTCTTCCTTTTCTGCTTCAGTTTTTTCTACACCACCCCAGGCTAAAATTTTATTTAAGCTTTCTACTCTGCTTACGCCTTTTAATTGCTCATTTTGTTCTTCCGTAAAATCAAAACCCATTGTATTGGCTAAACGTTTCCAGGCTTGATAGTGGTAAACGGCTGTATCAACCAGTACACCATCAAGATCAAAAAGACATGCTTTAATTCGAGTTTGAGGGCTGGCGTTTGGAGTTTGGAGTTCTTTTTGCATTGTAATTAGTATCGAGTAGTTAGTATCAAGTATCAAGACAGGATGCTTACCTGGCTTTCACTTTAGTCTTTTAGCTTTATAGTTAGTATCAAGACAGGATGCTTACCTGGCTTTTCACTTTAGTCTTTTAGCTTTTTAGTTAGTATCAAGATAAGGCGCATATCTGGCTTTTCGCTTTAGTCTTTCAGCTTTTTAGTTAGTATCAAGATAAGGCGCATATCTGGCTTTTCACTTTAGTCTTTTAGCTTTTTAGTTAGTATCAAGATAGGGCGCATATCTGGCTTTCACTTTAGTCTTTTAGCTTTTTAGTAAGTATCAAAATAGGGCGCCTATCTGGCTTTTCACTTTAGTCTTTTAGCTTTTTAGTTAGTATCAAGACAGGATGCTTACCTGGCTTTTCACTTTAGTCTTTCAGCTTTTCGCTTTAAGCTTCAATCTTAATTCAATTCTAAAACCAACGTTGTCTTTGCTGGCACTTTAATTTCTTTAATGGATTGACTTTCACCCAAAATCACATTTTTCGCAATCGTTATCCCATTTATTCTTTCTGCAAAGCGATCAGTGTTTAATGTCTTTGCTTTCTCCGTGTTATTCACCACCACCATAACGGTTCCTTTTGCATTTTCATTGTAACGAAAATAAACATAAACATCATCTTCTGGTACAAATTGCATTAATTTTCCTGTTTGTAAAGCAACACTGTTTTTGCGATAATTGGCTAAAGTTTTTACAAAATTAAATGCCTCATTTTCTTTGTTTGTTCGGCCGTTTGCCAGGAACTTATCCTTTTTATCGCCAGGCCATCCGCCAGGAAAATCTGAACGAACCAATCCATCAGGATTAGAGAAATTTTTCATCAGAATTTCGGTACCATAATACATTTGAGGAATGCCACGCGTGGTAAGCAACATGGCCATGCCCATTTTATATTTATCGAAATCTTCATTTACCAGCGAATAAAAACGGCTCATATCATGGTTATCCAAAGCAATGCAATTTTTTGTGGGGTCTTGATATAGAAAATCATGCGCCAAAACATCATATAATCGGTTCACACCATCAGTCCAGCCGTTTTTGCCATTTAGAACTTCATAAATCCCATCTTTCACCGCCATATCGGTAATGCCTGGTAAATGGGTGTTGAAACCCCGGTTTACTGTATTTCCTTCTGTAAAGTAAGCCTGGTTGGCTACGCCATTTACAAAGGTCTCGCCAAAGATAGACAGGTTAGGAAATTCGGCTTTTAACTTTAAAGCCCAATCGGCCATATATGCCGGATCGTTATATGGATAAGTATCTAAACGTAATCCATCAATACCTGCATACTCAATCCACCAGATGTGATTTTGAGTGAGGTAATTTTGCACGAAAGGGTTTTGCTCATCCAAATCGGGCATAGAAGGCACAAACCAGCCATCGAGCATTTTTTTTCGATCTGCCTGTGAAGCATGTGTATCCATTACCGCCTGATCGCGATAGCTTGTTTGTGTATATTTTGGCCATTGGTGCACCCAGCTTTTCATCGGTAAATCTTTATAAAACCAATGTCCGGTTCCAATATGGTTGTGTACAATATCTTTAATCACCTTCATGCCTTTAGCATGAGCAGTTTCTATATATTTTTTAAATAGTTCATTCGTTCCGTAGCGGGGATCAATTTTATAATGATCGGTTACGGCATAACCATGATAAGAAGCTTTGGACATGTCATTTTCAATTTCAGGAGTCATCCAAACGGTGGTAATGCCTAAATCTTTCAGGTAATCCAGGTGATTGATCACGCCCTGAAGATCGCCACCGTGACGGTAATACATGCTATCCCGGTTGAGTGTGGTTTCGGCTAATCCTTTTACCACATCATTACTTTTATCGCCATTCGAGAAACGATCTGGCATTAATAAGTAAATAAAATCTTTTTGTGTTACGCCCTGAATTCTTTCTTCGCTTTTATCGCGATTTTTCAATACATAGATGTAGTTTAATATTTTTTTTCCGTTAACGGTAAAGTTAATTGGAAATTTTCCAGCCTTAGCCGTTGAGGCAATGGTTAAATCCAAAAAAAGGTAATTGGGATTCTCGACTTTATTAACCTTCACCAGCTTTACACCCGGGTAAGTTAACGATACGGTACTTGCTGCAATGTTTTCACCATGTATAAGGAGTTGCAATGCCGGATTGTGCATACCTGTAAACCAAAACATGGGTTCTACACGTTCCAGTTTTTGCGCAGATAAATTAATGCCGGAAAAAAGGATGAGCAGGGTGATCAATATTTTTTTTATTCCAGCAAAATTTGATGAATGAGAAAGAGCTATAAAAAAAGATGATGAAGTTTCGAATTTGATCATGCTGAAAAATATAAGGATAAAAATCCCAGAAGAACATTGTTCTTCCGGGTATATGGTTATGATTAGTTTTTAATTAATGTTGCTTTTTTAGCAGCAACGTCTAATGTAATGGTATAAGTGCCAGCGGCAGTAATTGCAATATTATCACCACCAGTGGTTAAGCTTGCCAGTGCACCACCTAAATTAACTGCCCAATCATGCTGGAATCTGAATTTTAATGCACCTACTGTTAAGTTGGTTTTAATGGTATAAAAGTTGGCTTTGCCATCATTGGTTACTTTCATATCTGTGTCTGTTGTCCAACCACCTGGTGTAGCATCACCAATAATCGACCATTCATTTGGTGTACCAAAGGCAATAGTATTTTTATTTAAATCTACTGTTACCTGTTTTACTCCAGCTTCAGCAGCTTTCAGGTCGCCACCTGTAGTACTGATATTTCCTGATCCTGCATCACCAAAAGCACCATCCCATTTCTTACCCGGCGTAATTTTGAAAGCGAGGTTGCCTGTTGTAAAGGCAATCATTCCGGTATAGATTCCATTGCTGGATAAAGAGACTAAACTATCGGCAGTAGTTGGTTCCCAACCTTGATAAGCACCAGGTAAATAAATCCATGCTGAAGCTAAATATGGTGTTGCACTTAAAGTAACCACATTAGAATACGTTAAATCATTTACGGCTGCGCCAGATTTTAACCTCACCTCTACTTGTGCAGGTTTACCTACTGTACCACCTAAAGCCAAAATCATGTTATTAAACTGTGAAATGGTTGGTGCGTAAGAACCTTTGGTTAATACAATCTCTGTAGGTGCACTAAAGTTTTTCCCTTTTAAATCAAACTGTAAGGTTGAAGTTACCGGAATCACGTAACCTGTAACGGTTGAGAGCGGAAAGCTTAAGGTTACCGCAGCTTGCGTACCATTTGATTGCACCAAATTTAGGTTAGTTGACGAAGCCGTTAAAGTACCTGCAGGCGCAACATTGGAAACAGTTTGTGTTTCGTCCTTTTTGCAAGACCATAGCGATAAGGCCATTAAACCTAAAGCCAGGGATTTGAATAATTTTGATTTCATATCTTATTGAAGATTAAGATTAATAACCTGTGTTTTGAACCAGATTTGGATTGGCAATTAAATCTGCTGTTGGAAGGGCGAAAATATTGCGGTATGTTGGAATAGACGCACCAGCTTTTACACCACCTTTATATGGCCACAAATAGGTAGAGCCTGCATATTTTCCAAAGCGCACTAAATCTGTACGGCGATGTCCTTCCCAGTATAACTCACGTCCACGTTCATCCAGGTAAAAATCAGTTGTCAATGCCGCAGCACTCACATTACCTGATGTATTTCCATAAGCCCTGAAACGTAATGCATTTACGTAGGTTAAAGCCTGCGCTGCGCTACCGCCTGAACCACCACGCGCAACAGCTTCACCATAAATTAAATATTGCTCTGCTAAACGGAATAAAGCAAAATCCATAGCACTGAATACGCCATTTAAAGATGCAGGGGTTGTCCCCGTTCCTGAAGTAATGTTTTTGAACTTCGTTACACGTAAGCCATCGGTAAAGGTACCTACATCATCTATCGTATTTTTTGTACCAAAGAAAACACCTCGTTTATCGGCTGTTCCATTGGCATCAGGAAATAATGCTGGTAAATTCTGACGGGTTCTGTTACCGCCCCATCCGCCGTTTGGAACGCCATAAGTAGCAGGTAGCATATCTGCATTAATGGCCGCATTAATTAAGAAAGTAGTTCCTCCATAATTTGTTCCGTTAACGCCATCGTAATTAATGGTTAAGATATTCTCTGTATTGTTTTTATCATTATCCGCTTTAAATAAATCCATGTAATTAGATTTCAAAGTATAGCTTGATGCAATAACTTTACTTGAATAGGTAATGGCTTCAGTATATTTTGCTGTGCCCGTATAAACCTGTGCATTTAAATACAATCTTGCCAATAAAGCCCAATCTGCACCTTTATCTGCACGGCCGTAATCATTTGTACGTGCATCTGCTAAATCGCCTTCTATGGCTTTCAACTCAGATTCAACATAGCTGAATAAGGCTGCCCTCTGAATTTGTTTAGGCGCTATTTTACCAATGTTATCATCTTCGGTTACGAAAGGTGGATTACCAAAGGCATCCAACAATACCCAATATTGAAAAGCTCGTAGAAAACGTGCTTCAGCACGATACCTGGTAATTGCAGTAGCATCTGCACCTGTAATGTTGCGACTAGCCAGTTTTTCGGGAGTACTCTCTCTTAAAAATTCGTTACAGAAAGTAATCTGTAATAAACTTCTGGAATATAAACCTCTTAAAAACTGATTGTCATTACTTGGTATGCTGTAATTTAATTCGGGAATCCCTACATCACCCCAAGCGCAAATGGCCTCATCAGTGGTCAGTTCCTGTGATGTCCAGAATAACCGAAAAAAATCGGAAAAACCTGCATTTAATCCACCAACATCGCTATTATCAGAACCCGAAGGACTGGTTAAGGCATAGGTTGCATACAATTTAACCAAACTATTTTTATATCCTGCCGGAGTGGCGTACACATCATCGGCGGTAACATCATTGGTTGGCTTTAAATTTAAATCCTCTTTTTTGCATGAATTTAAAGATAAAAGCAGAAATCCTGATGCTAATATAATTTTAAATGAATTTTTCATTTTTATGTTTCTTTGATATTAAAAACCAACATTTAAACCCAAAGTATAGGTTCTAGGTCTTGGATATAAATTGAAATCAATACCTGTAGATAATTCAGGATCTAAACCTTTGTAATCAGATACGATAAATACATTTTGCACGTTCGCTGAAATTCGCATAGTGGTATTGCTGTTTCTAGACAATTTACCAACATTATAAGATAGGCCAACGTTATCCATTTTTAAGAAGGATGCATTTTTGATAAAGTAATCACTCAAATACTGGATACCAGAACTTCCGGAGAAATTGGTATTATACAAATCTACACCTGCATTATTTAAAATTCCCTGGGTGCTTAAGATGTTATTTCTAATGCCAAAGTTTGAAGAGATATTATCATAAACATAGTTACCAATACTAGCCCTCAATACCGTAGTGGCTGTCCATTTCTTGTAAGTGAATGATGTATTGAAGCCAAAAGTGAAGTTTGGATCTGGTGATTTGTAGAAATATTGATCGTTGGTATTAATGATACCATCGCCATTTAAATCTTCATAAATTCCTTCTAAAGGCATTCCATTTGCATTATACACTTGTTTGTAAACAAAGAAAGCACTTGGAACCTGGTTAACAGCATTCCATTTTAATGTATTTCCGGTACCACCGGTAATGTCTCCGGCACCAACCTTCGATCCTGCATCAGGATTTAAAGTTAAATTGGTAATTTTTCTTTTGTTGTAAGCTGCATTTACCCCAAACTCCCATGTCACGTTTTCTTTCTGGATGGCCACAAAATTTAAGCTGGCTTCAGCACCTTTTACTTCCATATTCCCTACGTTGGTTGTCAGTAAATTGCTAAAATTTGTACCTACCGGGATGTTAATTGTACTAAGTAAGTCTTTTGTTTTTTTGTAATACACATCAACACTTCCATATAATCTTCCTTTTAAGAAACCGTAATCCAAGCCTGCATTATAGGTGGTAGTGGTTTCCCATTTCATGTCCGGATCGTATCCGGCAGGGCTATAATAATTGTAAAAACTGTTTCCAACCTGATATTGACCCTGATTGGTATTGGCATAGTATCTGGAAAGATAATTGTAGTTACCAATCGTTTCACCGTCTTTGTTTCCGGTTTCACCATAACTTAATCTCAATTTTAAATCAGATACCACTTTGCTATCCTTTAAAAAATTCTCTCCAATAATTCTCCAGGTAAAGCCAGCGGAAGGGAAATATCCCCAACGGTTAGCTTCCGAAAATCTGGAAGATGCATCTGCACGCATGGTTCCTGAAAGGATATACTTATCAGCAAGGGTATAAACAAACCTGCCATAGTAAGAAAGTAGTTTTTGTCTTTCTACCGCATTTAAGAATACCGGCGTAGTTAATATTTCGCCAGTTCCACGGTATGTAGGATAATAAAAGTTGGTGGTTGAGTTATCGTAATAACCATATCCGGCGGTAACATCAAATCTACTTTTAATACTTTCTACAGTTTTGGCATAATTTAAATAAAACTCTGAAAATTTATCAGAACCAGTATTTTGTCTGCTTTCGTAATAACCATTGGTTGATGCTCGTTGTGCTGCATAAATGGGTACAGCAGTAGAACCAGTGCCTTTAGAAATATCATAACCTAAGTTTAAATTCGCATGTAATTCTGGCAAGAAGTGAAATGAATAATCAAACCTTGCATTACCAAAACTTCTGGCCACGTCACCTTGATTATTTTGCTGTCTGATTAAAGCAACCGGATTACGTGGCGCATTCGGGTTAGGAACAGCTGCTGCTCCGGTACCTGAAATCCACTCGAAATAACCTCCAAATTTATTATCAGCGTAAACTGGCTGTGTCGGATCAAATTGAATGGCATTTTGAATGGCTGCATCATTTGGATATTGAGAATTGCTTAGCGTTCCTTTTAAACTTAAATCAATTTTTAAGTGATCTTTGAACAAACGCGGCGATAAAGTAAATCCACCAGTTGCCCTTTTAAGTTTTCCGGTGATGACTACACCATCCTGATCCAGATAGCCTGCAGAAACACGGTAAGGAACACCTTTAAACGATCCGGCGATGCTTAAATTATTATCTGTAGAGAAGGCATTCTGATAAATTTCATCTTGCCAATCGGTGCTGGCGGTACCAAGCAGTGCTTTCTGGGCAGCTGTTCCATTTGCATTTACATAAGCACGAACCTGATCTGCAGAAAACACATCTACTTTTTTAGCAACCGTAGCAATAGAATTATTGGTGCTAAAATTAATTACCGGCGCACCAGAACTACCTTTTTTGGTGGTAATTAAGATAACACCATTTGATGCTCTTGAACCATAAATTGCGGTTGCATTGGCATCCTTTAACACGGTAAAGGTTTCAATGTCGTTCGGGTTAATTAATGAAAGCGGACTCGGCGCATTGCCAATGCTGTTTCCACTAAAAGGAACACCATCTACCACAATAAGCGGATCGTTGCTTGCATTCAAAGATGCGCCACCACGGATACGGATCTGACTTCCCGAACCAGGTGCACCACCACCAGAAATAATGTTAACACCTGCTACTTTTCCTTGAATTAGTTGTTCTGGATTGGTAATGGTACCTTTCTGAAAATCTTTTGCACTTACCGTGGTTATAGAACCCGTTAAGTTTTTCTTTTCGGCAGTACCGTAACCGATAACCACCACCTCATTCAGTTTTTGCGCATCTGGTACCAATTGAAAGTTAACTGTAGCATTTCCAGCAACACTTACTGCTTTATCAAGTGTTTGATAGCCAATAAAGCTGGCAGATAAAGTTACCGAACCATTCGATAAACCTGCAAGTTTGAAATTTCCGGAACCATCTGTTGATGTACTTCTGGTGGTACCTTTTAAAACCACAGAAGCACCAGGTAATGGCAGACCGGTTTCATCAAGCACTTTTCCGGAAATTGATCCGGATTGTGCTTTTACGATTAATGCTGAAAAAACTAACAGCACCAAAAGCCCCTGTTTTAACAGGTAAAATACTCTCATATTCGAAGCTCTTTTAAGTATAAAAATTTGGTTAAATATTATAGTGATTTACACACAGGCCTAATTTACAGCGCAGAATGAGATTTCAAAATTTATTTAAAAAATATATTTTAGGCCAAAATAAAGTGAATTTAAAATTGTTGCTGAATTAACTTTTTCTTAAAATAAGAATTTATAAAAAACGAATTAAAAAAAATAAAGTATTTATAATCAATTAGTTAAAAATACAAAATCAATATTTAAAGTGTACTTTTTACACTAAGCCTATTTTAGGCTATTTTTCGGGAACGTTCCCGAAAAATGAAGGACAAAATTCATGGTGTTTTCGGGAACGTTCCCGAAATTTGATCAAAATTCTGCTTATTTTACACTAAGTGAAGATTTTTTTTGAATTTTCTGACCTTTAAAAAGCTTGAATTTTTAGGCCTTTTTTAACTGATTTACGGTTGAATTTCTGATGATAATCTCAGACTCCAAAACCACTTCATTTAAGAAATTTTTATCTTGCTCACAATCCAGAATTTTGAATAATAATTTGGCTGCTACATTACCAATTTCTGCCGCGGGTTGTGTAATGGTAGTGAGCGATGGATTTAATAGTGGTGCAATTTCCAGACTGGAAAAACTGATTACTTTTAAGTCATCAGGTATACTGATTTCTAAATCATAACAGGCGTAATAGGTGGCAAAAGCCAGGCGTTCTACAGAAGTAAAAACACCATCAGGCTTTAAATCGGTTAAAGCATTCTTAATGATGATGCTGTTTTCATCATAACTATTGCTGCAATCTACAATTAATTGTTCTTCAAAATCTATTTGATGTTTGGCTAAGGCATCTACATATCCCCGCATCCGGGTTTTACCAATAGATAAACTTTTGTTCACCACCAGATAGGCGATGCGCTGGCAGCCTTGTGCAATTAAATGTTCTGTAGCTAAAAAACTGCTTTTATAATCATTCGTTACTACCCTTGGTGTGGTAATGTCTTCATAAATCCGATCAAAAAACACTAAAGGCAAGCGCTTTGAACCAAATTCGTTTAGGTAATTGTGGTCGTTTGCTTCTCCAGATACAGACATGATGATACCGTCAGCCCTGCCATTATGCAGGTGCTTAATAAAGGTTACCTCTTTGTGGTAATCATCATCAGTTACATAAATGAGGATATGATAGCCATTTGCCCTGGCTACACGCTCTATACCATGTATTGCTTGTGAGAAATAATTATTGGCCAGCTCGGGCACAATCACTGCAATGGTTTTACTTTTTTGCTCTCTTAAATTACTGGCGTAGTGGTTAGGCTGATAGTTTAATTCTTTAGCCTTGGCAAGAATCCTTTCTTTAGTGGCTCCATTAATATCGCTGTTATCTCTAAAAGCACGTGAAATTGTAGAAGTAGATAAATGTAGAGCTTCTGCTAATTTCTTAATATTAATATGATCCATTTTGGCTCTAAACGCTAGTTTGAATAAATTTTGCTGTAAATATAGATTATAAAATTACTTTTTAAATCTCTTCTATATGGTTACTATATAATCAAGCTATTATTAGTATACATTTTGGGTTAATTTTCTTTAACACATCACCTTATTCTACCTCTAGAACAGATAATTAACGACTTAAACAAATCGAAAAGCGCTTAAACAAATAATCTATTTTTTTAAAACAAAAAACATAATTTATATATTAATACTATTAATAGAATTTATGATATTTGCTTTTCACCAATAACCACTAACTAATAAGACAAAATCTACACTAAATGGGAATTAAGAAAATACTCATCGCCGATGATGACGAAGGGATTGTGGATGCGATAACGATGATATTGGAGGTAATGGGCTATGATGTTGAATTTACTTATGATGGAGGCGTTGTGGTTGATGCCGTTAAAAATAAACCTGATTTAATTTTGCTCGACATCTGGATGAGTGGGCATGATGGCCGTGACATTTGTAAATTATTGAAAGGTGATCCTCAATACCAACAAATTCCTATTCTAATGATTTCAGCTAGCCGTGATATCAGACAATCTGCTTTGGATGCCGGGGCAAATGATTTTATGGAGAAGCCTTTTGAAATGGATGCTTTATTGAATAAGGTTAAGGAGCTTTTAAATTAAACTTAATTAAAAATTACTGTCAACAATAGAACCGATCTATATTTTAAATCATCGTCATAGTTATTAAAGTTATTTTAATGTATTACAAGATCCGGGTTAATCTTTTGTAAAGAAAGAGATTGATCATTTGATATCATGATAATTTTTAGAAATTTAACAGCTGACTTTTAGAAAAAATGCTGAAAGCCATCCTCTAATAAATGTCCGATCAGCCTGAAAGCACTTTAAGAAAGATTATTCATATTGATATGGATGCTTTCTACGCGTCGGTAGAACAACGTGATTTTCCGGAATACAGAGGAAAACCACTTGTTGTGGGTGGCAAGCCAGATAGCCGTGGTGTAGTTGCCACAGCTAGTTATGAGGCCCGGCAGTATGGCATCCGTTCTGCAATGTCTTGCAGCAAAGCGTATCAGCTTTGTCCCACAGCCATATTTGTATACCCAAGATTTGATGCCTACACGGCGGTATCAAAGGCTATTAGAGAAATATTCAGCCGCTATACGGATATCATTGAGCCGCTTTCACTAGATGAAGCTTATTTAGATGTTACAGAAGATAAACTGGGTATTGGTTCGGCAATTGATATTGCAAAATCAATTAAAGATGCCATTAAAAATGAATTGAACCTTACTGCATCTGCAGGTGTTTCCATCAATAAATTTGTGGCTAAAGTAGCTTCAGATATGAACAAGCCTGATGGACTTACTTTTATAGGCCCTTCAAAAATTAAGGCCTTTATGGAGAAACTGCCAGTAGAAAAGTTTTTTGGTGTTGGTAAAGTTACAGCTGCAAAAATGAAGGCCATGCAAATTAATACTGGTGCAGATTTGAAAAACCTAAGCGAATCGCAACTCATTGCCCAGTTTGGAAAATCAGGCAAATTTTATTACAAAATAGTGCGTGGCTTGGATAACAGGCCAGTCCAGGCACACCGGGAAACAAAATCTGTTGGTGCAGAAGATACTTTATCTGAAGACACGAACGACTTGGCAATACTTCATGATTTATTAAAACAAATTAGTGAAACGGTAGCCGCCAGGTTAGAGAAGCATCAGTTAAAAGGTAAAACCATTACCCTTAAGATTAAATTTGAAGATTTTAAACAAATTACCAGAAGTCGCTCATTTTCAACACCATTTAATCAAGCTGCACAAATGCTCCAGGAGGCCGTAAAATTACTGGAAGAAGCTCAATTGGGCCATGCAAAAGTTCGACTGCTTGGCATTACGCTCTCACGTTTTTATGAAGATATACCAGCTGAAGATATTGAAAGCAATCAGCTAGAATTTGATTTCTAATAAGCATGAGCAATCAACTTCATTTTAATATCAGCATGATAGAAGTGAAAAATGGAGAGCGTCAATCATTTCTTTTAATTAAGCCTTCAATCAAAAATAGCAGATTAATTAAATCTTATCATTAATGTGTTTTTAACCATTCCAGTCTGCGCTGATCTGGCAAATGTTTTACCTTAAAGTTTTCAAATTTAGCTTCAAAGCCATTCCCATCCGGACTAGCTGCCATTAAACCCACCATTACCGGTGTATTATCCTGCAAAGGTGCATTTCGGGTCATAATGTAATTTTTATCATCCAGAGAGTAAAAAATCTCCACTGCATCAAGTCGGCGTACCACTTTAATCCAGATAAATGGCGGCACTTTTTCTAGCGGAAGCACACTCCAATCGCTTTTATCATGCGTAACTACTGTGCTGATGTTAAATTTCCCATCTACAAACTCTACCCCTGTTTTGATATAGTTCTGATGATCTATCCTGATCATTAACCCCATTTGATCAAATCTGGCTTTGTAGGCCCCGGTGAGTTTTACCTTGGCTTCGAATTCGCCACCATAGGTAGCATAATAAAATGGTGCATCATCAACAGTAAAGCCATAATGAGAAATACGCCAATAATCGCTATTTGGTGTAACCTGCATGGTTAAGGTATTGTTCTTAATTTCCCATTGATCTGGTTCATTAAACCATTGCATTTTTTCTAAACTTTGCGCCTTTACTTCGTTTAGTCCGCATAAAATACCTATTGCCAAAATAATTCTTTTCATTTAATATCATTGATTAATTTATGGTCATCACTAATTGTGGGGCATGCAAGTTATTGAAAACATTTAATCCCTTGCTCAATCACCATCCAAATGAGTAAGTTCGCAAAGTTATTTAACGCTTCAACCAATTTCAATGGTCATAAATAACCATCAATTTTTAGTTAAATGCGAGATCTGTTAGATATTAAACTCTTTTCTCAATCTTTTGAAAAGATCCAAAATCCTGTTCAAAAACTGGATAATGCGAAGCGTATTGCCCAGATGTATAGTCAATTCGAAAACTGCATTGCAGTGTTAAGCGATATGAAAGCCAGGAATAGCTTCCTTTACTATGGCGCTCTAGCCAGTCAGCTTGGACTCGCTGCACAGGATCAGGAAATCAAATCCATTTGGGAAGATCAATTATTAAGCAAGGTACATCCTGAAGATTTACAGAAAAAATACAGACTCGAATTTCAGTTTTTTCAACATCTGCATAACACAGACACTGAAGAACGAATGGATTATGAGGTCATCACTAAACTTAGGATTAAAAACAAGGAGGGTAAATATGTATTGATCAGGCACCGTTTATTGTATATCTCCAGTTCGGATGATGGCAGCATCTGGTTGGCACTGTGCCTTTACCATATGATTTATGACCACCCGGAATTTGAGATTCCACAAGGCATCATAATCAATAATAAAAGCGGAAAAATCATTGAGCAGAATGAAGCGCAGTTTAAAGTACTCCTTTCCCCAAGAGAAAAAGAGATTTTACAGTTAATTAAACATGGTCAAAGAAGCAAAGAGATTGCAGATAAGCTGGCGCTAAGCATCAATACCATCAATCGCCATAGACAAAATATATTTCAAAAGTTGAATGTAAGCAATGCAATGGAAGCTTGTAGAATGGCTGAAACCATGGGACTCGTATAAAGGTAAATAATATTTAACTTATTTAATCCTTATTAAGGTAGTTTTAAAGCATAAAGCTGTAAATACTTTCGACGGTCTTGAATCAGAAGTAAAAGACTTATCATTTCATTTAACGTAAAAATGACAACAAAACATATGATGTTTAAATTAAACATCATATGTTTGTATCATGAATTCATCTACAGGACAAAAAAGTCTTTCTCAGAAAATTTCCGCAGCCATTAGGGCAGATATTCTTGATGGCAAATTTGAGATAGGATCAAAGATTCCCTCAGAACCAGATTTAATGGTTAGTTATGGCGTAGGTCGTTCAACCATTAGAGAAGCCATTAAGTCTTTAAGTCAAGCAGGCGTACTTACAGTTAGACAGGGTTATGGCACAATTGTAAATGACGTTTCAAGTGAACCTATTGAGGAACGTTTAAAAAATTCTGATTTTAAGGAAATAAATTATGTTAGGGGTCTGCTGGAAAAGGAGATTGTGACATTGGCCGTGAAGAACAGAAATGATCAGCACCTGTCTTTAATGGAAAAAGCTTTAGCGAAAAGAAAGGCGGCTATAGTTGAAGGAAATCACGAAAACTGTATCGCAGCCGATTTGGAATTTCATACCAGGATTGCTGAAGCATCAGGAAATAAAGTGCTATTTGATTTATATAAAAGCTTTACCAGCATCATTCGCGACTTTTTTACACGACGTGAGCCTTCTGGACTTACTCAATTTGCCATGAGTCACCATTTACATGAAACACTTCTGGCTGCAATAAAGGAACAACATATGGATCAGGCAATAGCCACCATCGCATATATATTAAATAATAATCATTAATATTCTAAAAATGTCAATTCTAACTTTCACCATTATACTCATTTTAGGCGCATACCTCGCCGGCCTTGTTGGTTCATTAACCGGCTTGGGGGGTGGCGTTGTTGTAATCCCATTATTAACTCTTGTATTCCACGTAGATATCCGCTACGCCATTGGTGCCGCTTTACTGGCTTCCATAGCAAACTCCTCTGGCGCTGCAAGTGCTTACATTAAAGAAGGAATGACCAATATCAGGCTAGGTATGTTTCTCGAAATTGCCACAACTGTTGGTGCGGTAATAGGCGCATTGATTGCGGTATACACCCCAACAAATACTATAGCCATTCTATTTGGAGCCGTGCTACTTTTTTCTGCAGCCATGACACTAAGAAAGAAAAACCAGGAAGCTTTAACAGAAGGGAGCAAGTGGTCTGCCAGACTGAAGCTTGATAATAGCTATCCTACCCCTAACGGATTAGTGAATTACAAATTAAAGAATATAGGTGGCGGCTTTTCGATTATGACGCTTGCAGGGGTAATGTCAGGGCTATTGGGTATAGGATCGGGTGCTTTAAAGGTTTTAGCTATGGATACTACAATGAAAATACCTTTTAAGGTAAGTACAACAACCAGTAATTTCATGATAGGTGTTACGGCTGCGGCAAGTGCAGTGGTTTATCTGCAAAGAGGTTATATGGATCCGGGTATTGCCTTTCCTGTGGTACTTGGCGTATTGGGTGGCGCATTCACCGGAGCAAAACTATTAACCAAAATCAATCCGACAACCTTAAGATGGATCTTTTGTATCGCCATCACTTTTGTAGCAATTGAGATGATATACAACGGATTACAACACAATTTTTAATTGAAGGAAAAATGAATCAAAAAATAGAATCAGCATCATTACACGAAAAAGATGTAGAGAAAACTGTTGGAAAGTTATTAAGAACAGGCGTAATCATAGCCAGTTTGGTGGTTTTAGCAGGAGGTGTGCTGTACCTTAAAAAATTTGGTGGTTTAGCCAGACCAGATTATCATATTTTTAAAGGCGAAGAATCAAGTCTGGTTACTTTTAATGGAATTTTTAAAGGCTTTTTTACGGCCAAACCTGCAGGCATTATCCAGTTTGGCGTATTGTTATTAATTCTGACGCCAATTTTTAGAATATTATTTTCGTTAGTTGCCTTTGCTATCGAGAAGGACAGACTTTATGTTTGCATTACCTTAATTGTCCTAAGCATTATTTTAGCTAGTACATTTGGTGGGCTGAATATTTAAAAAATTGATTGAAACTGATAAAGTTAACACATTGACTTACAAAGTTTAGTAAGCCATTGAATAGGGAAACTTCGTCAGTCTGTTAAGAAAATAAAACTCCAATGAAACTGATGAAGTCTGTTGACCTTCAGACCTTTGAAACTTAATAAGCTAGACAATCACAGAGTATTCCCTAAAGCACTACCTCACTCCTTTTTAGAATAAAAGGCTCATTTATCTGCCTTATAGAAGATAATAATCATTTTTTTTAAACAATGTAACTTTTATAGTGAAACAAAATATATCGGTTCATGTTAGTATGAAAAAATTGATTAACATGAACAGAAAAATTACAAAACTAACGATGGTGATGGCTTTAGTAGGATTATCATCACAATTGTTTGCACAAGAATCAACGCCAACTACTTCTGGTAGATTTGGCAAACAACCCTTAAGAACCTGGAGTGTAGGTGCACAAGGTGGTATATTTAGCCAAAACACTATTCTTGGTGGTGGAAGCGTTACCGCAAGAGAATTTAAAAGTATCGGTTACGGTGCCTTCGTTAAAAAACAAATCTTACCAGCTTTAGGCTTACAGGCAGACTTTTTACGTGGTGAAATGAAAACTATCGTAGCACCTAACGTAGAACAGAAAAACAGCATCAACTGGGCTGGATCATTAACAGCGGTATTAAATATTGCTAACTTCAGCTTAAATACTGAAAACGCTGTATTAATTCCTTATATTAAAGCAGGTGCTGGTTATATGGCTTCTGATTCTCAAGTGGGAAGTACTCAGGTTTTTACGGACAGAGAAGGCTGGTACATCCCAACCGGAGTTGGATTTAAATTTGGTGTTTCAAAAGGAATCAACATTGATTTAGGTTATGATATCAACTTCATTAAATCATCTCCTACTGTTAAAAATGCATATAACGAAAGCAGATATTCTTACTCTCACGTAGGTTTAGAGTTTGCTTTGGGTAACAAAGAAAATTCTCAATTACAAAACTATAGCGCCATTGCGGATCTTCGCAAACAAAGTGCTGAAGAAAGTGCTGAATTAAGAAGAGCTTTATCTACTGCTGAGCAAAATGCACAACGTGACAGAGATCAATATGCTAAAGACATGGCTGATGATGATAACGATGGTGTAGCTAACAAATTTGACAAATGTCCTGGAACAGGTTCAGGAACTGTTGTTGATGGTTCTGGTTGCCCAATTAAAGTACAACGTGAAATCATCAGAGAAACTAAAGTAATCACTGAAGAAGATCGTAAAGTAGTTAAAGATGCAATTTCTAACTTAGAATTTGATTTAGGTAAATCTACTATCCGTTCTAAATCATATGCAAGCTTAAACAGGGTTGCTGGTTTATTGGTAGACAAAAACTTTAGCTTAAAATTAGCTGGTCACACTGATAATACTGGTGGCAGAGAGTTAAACTTACGTTTATCTAAAGAAAGAGCTGAATCTGTAAAAGCTTATTTAGTATCTCAAGGTGCTAATGCTTCTAGAATCGAAGCTACTGGTTACGGTCCTGATCAACCTATTTCTTCTAACAAAACTGCGACTGGTCGTCAAGAAAACCGTCGTGTAGAATTTACATTATACTAGTCAGTAGTAAAATGCAATAGAAAAGCCCTGATGAAAATCGGGGCTTTTTGTGTTTTAAGAACTTTAGGAGATGGAGAAAAAGATAAGAAACAATCTCTCCATCATAATATTTCCAATCAAGATTATAGATTAGGATAATCCTTTTTTATTCTTGTATGTCATTTTAGCTTTCGTACCTGCACTATAATTATAGTTTTTTAGATTGCTGGCTTTCTTCTCGTGAAATGCAGCACCTCGTTCAGACTGATCTTCACCATCATCACTTTTCTTTTTCTTTGGCTTGGCTGTAGGGTCAACAATTTTTACATCTTCTGGTAATTCCATTGCCTCCATCCGTTGACCAATAGCCTGCTCAATCTTTTTTACCTCAATTAGTTCTATATCCGTTGAAAAAGTAATGGCAACTACTTCTTCATCCTGATGTTTGATAATCCGTTGAATTAAAGTTTCCTTTTGTTCTGGTAATTCAAAATGAATAATAAAAGGAATGTTCTGAAGGTCAAGATCACCCAGGTTTTCATTAGCCACAATTAATACCCTTGAATTTGGATTGGATTTAAAGTCCTCAACATCATCATAACCTTTATCATCAAAAAACAATGATCGGTAAATGGTATATTCCTCATCATTGGAATGATTGAAGTTTTTATAAACTGTTTGTGCTGTTAATCGCGTATTAACGAACACCACAACTTTATCAAAAAATTCAGTGTCATTCATTAATAAGGTTAACAAATTTAGTTTAGTTCTAAAATTTGGAACCTGATATAACATTTGCTGATAAACTTCAGCTTGTTTCTCACCAATCTCATCAACTTCAATAGTTGTTGCTGAATCTTTCATAAACGGTGAAATCATGAGATTTAATTTCTCATGCATCACTTCAGTAAAAACAACGTGCTGAGCTTTATAAGCACTATTTGCTAACTCCACAACAGGTAATTGTAAACCCTTTTTAACGATTAATTCTGCATTATCAACGATGAACAACTGAATTTTATTGGTATTGAGTGCAAGTTTGAGGTATAAGGCTCGTGCCCTATCTGGAACAGCCACGATGATATCACAACCATCTGTAATCTCATTCATTTGAGTATCCACTGCTCCACGACTGTCGATTCCTAATATTCTGAAAGTTTTATTTCTATTTAATAAGTTAAATTGTTCAAGCACATGATCAACATGCTCAATGTCAGGAACAAGAATTAAAGCTCTCGGCGCTTCTTCAAAAGCATATTTCAACTTCATTAGGGTGGCTAAAACATAAGTTGTTGTTTTACCCGATCCCTCTGGTCCTACCGCAATAACATCCTGCCCACCTAAAATTCTTGACATGGTTTTGAGTTGGATTTCCTTTGGAGTTAAAAATCCTGCATCAGTCATGGCTGCAACCAGTGGCTTACTTAGTTTTAATTTATCTAATGACACGCTTATTTTTTTAATGTTTGAAAATGCAAATATCCTCAAAATAATTAGCTTTTAAGAAATTGAATTTAAAGGCCCACAAAACTATACATTCAAATCATACAAAACTTTAATGCTTAATCGCCATCATTTGAGAGATATATTAGAACCAATATCAATAAATCCCATATCAATCCATCCTAATTTGATATATTAAAAATTTATTTATCTGTAAATCAGTATTTTATTTAATTTAAATGCTAAAAGACTATAAAATCTATAGATATTATATACTAATTTATATATTTGTATAACATTAATCATTAACTAAATAAGTGTTAAACCATTAAAAGCTCAAGCGATGTCTGTTTATTTTCAATATCCCGCTATATCAGAATATCCAAATTTGATTGAAATAGCAACTCCTGAAGTTAAGGATCAGAAAAAATTGAAAGATGAAGATAACTTAAATGATGAACAGATAAGAGAACTGAGTGATTTTTTAGCACTTAAATTAATTTAACGAATACGGCCAGTTGACCGATTGGAAGGTTGAGGTTTCATAAACCTTTATATAATGGTTCGAATCCATTACTAGGCCACTAAGTGTATCTCATAGCACTTAAACCTGATGATGCTCAAATCAGGGAAATTTGGTTATCTTATATTTGTTTTGTTGTTAGCAAAGGCTATTCGCGATGAATAGCCTTAACTTTTAAAGCGGCATAGTATAATTACTCATACCCCCTATCACCAATCTATTAAGCAAATATTAAAAATTCTAAAATATTTTTTAATCCAAAACATTTTATTTTATTCATGGTTATCTATATAATTCACATTATACTAATCTATTACAGATTAATTTGTTTGGTTTAAGAAAGGGATTTATGGATATAAATCCCTTTTCTTTTTTGCAAATTTTTTAAAGCCTATATTAGTTGCTTCTAAATTATGTCTTAAATTTTGATGAACAGAAAACACTTCCTTTCTTCATTTATCGCGGCAGCAACGGCATTTCCTTCATTTGAAACGCTGGCCAGTGTAGTTGATAACGAACGCTCATCATTTAAAGTTCCCCCATTTTTAAATAAAGGAGATACTATCGGAATTACCAGTCCTGCGGGATACATTACCATAGAACAGATTCAACCTTCCATATTACAAATGCAAAGCTGGGGTTTTAATATCAAAGTAGGTGAAACTGTTGGAAAACGAGATTTTACATACGGTGGAACGGATGAAGAAAGGTTAGCAGATTTTCAAAAAATGCTGGATGATCCTAATATCAAAGCCATTATGTGTGCTCGTGGTGGATATGGTTTTGTACGGATTATTGATAAACTGGATTTTAATCATTTTATAAGATATCCTAAATGGATTATAGGCTTTAGTGATATCACCATTTTACACTGCCACCTGGCGAAAAATTATGGCATTGCTTCTATCCATTCTAAAATGTGCAATAGCTTTCCTGATGATTGGTTAAAAGCTGAATCGATTCAAATAGAAACCATTTTATCTATAAAAAGTGCACTAACTGGTCAGGCCATGACCTACTCAGCTCCTGCAAGCATAAATAACAAGCTAGGTAAAGTAAATGGGATCTTGGTTGGCGGAAATTTGAGTATTATAGAAACACTCGCTGGCACAAAATCGGATTTAGATACCAATGATAAAATCCTTTTTATTGAAGATACTGGCGAATATCTTTACAGCATTGATAGAATGCTTTGGAATTTAAAGAGAAGCGGCAAATTGAATAAATTAAAAGCGCTGATTATCGGTGGCTTTAAAGTTAAACCCGATGATGAAGGTGAAGCGTTTGGTAAAACCATCTACGAAATTGTCCTTGAGAAAGTTATAGAATATAACTACCCTGTTGCTTTTGATTTTCCAGTTGGTCATCAAAAGAATAATTATGCATTAAAATGCGGCGTAAATCATTTTTTGGAAGTAAGTGCAACTGGTTCAATATTGCAAACGATCTAATTTTAGTTTAACATATAAGCCGTAAGGACATTAAGCTTATGTGTCTTATGTGGTTAGTCTTTTTCTGTAAAAAACTACAAGTCCACAAACTTTGCAATAATCCAGTTATCTCAAAGTTTACACCTTTCATCTCTACATTTCTTCCACTCGTCTCAATTCATAAATAAATGAAATGTGCGGATATATTTTTGTGTTCAACAGATCAGAAAAAGACATAAAATTTATTCGCCATGAGCAAATGCATTAAATATTTTATCATCTTCATTTTACTGGTTACCTCAAACCGGATAAAGGCGCAGGAAGTTCCAAAAGTATGGGATTTAAAAACAGCTATTGATTATGCTAAAGAGAAAAATATCAGCATCAATACTTTAAGACTCAGTTCTCAAACTGTCGAGCAAAATTTAATTGCATCAAAATCGGCTGTTCTTCCAAATCTAACAGGTAATGTTTCACAGGCCTTAACCAATTATAAATCTGGTTTACAAAATACAAGTGGTTTTGGTTTGAGTTCAGATCTGACTTTGTACAATGGAAGTTATTTGAAAAACGATATTAAAGCGAAAGAACTCAATTTACAGACTGCAAATCTATCTGTTGAGGCAGCTAAAAATGACATTACCATATCCATCACTCAGGCTTATTTAAATATTTTACTGGCAAGAGAAAACATTACTTATTTAAAGGATCTTCTTAGTACAAGTGAGGCTCAGGTAAAACAATCAGAACAGCAATTTAAATTTGGAACCATCGCTAAAAAAGATCTCTTGCAGTTGCAGGCCACTTATGCCAATGATAAATACACTTTAATTACTGCTCAAAACACCTTACAGCAAAACATTTTAACTTTAAAACAATTGCTACAGATACCTACGGCAGAAGCCTTTGAGGTGAGCACTACAGATACTGTTCAAACACCACAGGTATTGGATAATTTAGCTTCCGCACAGGATAAAGCATTACGAACCCGTCCGGAAATAAAAAGCGGAGAATTAAATATTCAGCTTCAAGGTGTCGAACTTCAAAAGGCAAAATCTACACTTAGGCCAAGCTTAAGTTTAGGTGGTTCGCTTTATACCGGCTATAATAATAACAATCTAGGGAGTTATACGAATCAATTGAACAATAGCTTTTATCAGAACATTGGGTTAACACTATCCATCCCCATTTTTGATAGACGTATCACGAAGACCAATGTAGCAAAGGCGAACATCAATATTGAACAGGCACGATTATCACTTTTAGACACCAAAACAACGCTTACTCAAAACGTTGAACGGGCATACATTAATGTGCAAAATGCCAATAGCCAATATGCAGCTGCGCAAGAGCAGTTTAATTACACAAGTGAAGCCCTAAGAATTTCGAATGCAGCATTGAAAGAAGGCACAAATAATATTGTAGAAAACCTGCAGCAAAAGAATTTATACGTCCAGGCTTTACAGGCTTTTGTTCAGGCGAAATATACGGCTAACTTATACACTAAAATCTATAATTTTTATACAGGCGTTCCTATAACTAACTAAAACATCGAATTGGCTCAAGCCACATCAATTTAATATTCAAATCATGAAGAAGAAAACCATATTTATTGTCATAGGCATAGCAGTAGCAGCGTTTGCAATTTGGTACTTTGCTTTGCGTAAAAAAGAACAGTTGATTGTTCTCGAAACTGAGAAGCCAACTACCGGTTACATTTCGGAAAATGTAACTGCAACAGGAAAAGTTCAACCAGTTGATACCGTTGCCGTAGGTACACAGGTATCGGGCACAATTAAAACTTTATACGCAGATTTTAATTCGAAAGTTAAAAAGGGCCAGTTATTGGCTGAGTTAGATAAAACCTTATTCGAAGCATCAGTAAATCAATACCAAGCCAATTTAGTAAGTGCACAAAGTGCTTTGATTTATCAACAGGGAAATTTTAGTCGCCAAAGTAATCTGTATAAAGTAGGTGCGGTAAGTAAAGCCGACTATGATAATGCTTTATACACCTATAATGCATCTAAAGCCTCCGTAAATAGTATTAAAGCACAATTGGCTACTGCGCAGAAAAACCTCTCATTGGCAAGTATCTACTCACCTATTGATGGAACTGTACTTTCCAGAAGCGTGAGTGAAGGTACAACTGTAGCAGCAAGCTTTAGTACACCAACTATTTTTAGTATTGCAAAAGATTTAACCAAAATGCAGGTAGAAGCGTCTGTAGATGAGGCAGATGTTGGTAATATCACTAAAGATGAACGTGCCACTTTTACGGTTGATGCTTATTTAGATGATACATTTAAAGGAACTATTCAGGAAATCAGATTAAGCCCTTCAATTTCATCAAATGTTGTTACTTATAAAACCATCATAAAAACGGGAAATGATGACAATAAGTTGAAACCGGGCATGACCGCCAATATTACCATCTTCACGAAAGAAGTAAATAACGCCCTGCTTATTCCGGTTAAAGCAATTAAATATACGCCAGATTCTACTTTAAACGCAAAGTATAAAATGACATGGATAAATCCTGGTAAGAAACCAGCAGGTGTAAATGAAGCCTACGTGTGGGTTCAGAAACAGCCATACGAATTGATTCAGAAAAAAATTAAGACGGGAATTAATGATAATACACATGTGGAAGTTATAGATGGATTGGGAGCAAGTGATGTAGTGATTACCGGTTCACAAATGATGGGTAAAGCTGCAGGAAGTCAAAGCCAGTCAAGTCCTTTTATGCCAAAACGGCCAAGTGGAAATAAAAAGAACTAATGGAACAGAAAATATTAGATATCCGTGATTTGAAACGCGAGTTTGTGATGGGAGACCAAACCGTTCGTGCATTGAAAGGAATCACATTTGATATCAAAGCCGGAGAGTTTGTGACGATTATGGGAAGTAGTGGTTCTGGTAAAACCACATTGCTTAATATTTTAGGCTGCCTGGATAAACCTACTGAAGGCAGCTACCTCCTTGACGGCGTTGATGTTAAAAGTTTGAACAGGGATGAATTGGCTGGTTTAAGAAACACAAAGATTGGTTTCGTATTTCAGGCCTACAACCTGCTACCCCGAACATCTGCACTAGAGAATGTTGAACTGCCCTTATTTTACAATAAAACAATTTCAGCAGATGAGCGGCACAAAAGAGCTATAAAATCATTGGAGTCGGTAAAGCTTGCAGAGCGTTTTGATCACACCCCTAGCCAGCTTTCTGGCGGACAGCAACAACGTGTAGCCATTGCCAGGGCATTAGTAAATCATCCTGTAATGATTTTAGCAGATGAAGCAACAGGAAATTTGGATACCCGAACATCATACGAAATTATGGCACTGATGCAGGAATTAAATGCTGAAGGAAAAACAATAGTATTTGTTACCCATGAACCAGATATTGCATCATTTAGTACCAGAACGATTATGCTTAGGGACGGAAAGATTCAAAAAGACAGTATAAACACCAATCAACGTTCGGCGAAAGAGGCCTTAGCCAATTTGCCAGAATCTGATGATTATTAAATAAAAGATCATGGCCATTTTAAATTTATTAAGAATAGCATTTTTAGCCCTGCAAAGAAATAAGCTTCGTGCTTTCTTAACCATGCTCGGAATTATCATTGGCGTTGCATCGGTAATCGCAATGATGGCCATTGGCGAAGGCTCGAAACAAAGTATCAGGTCCTCTCTTTCGGGCATGGGTTCCAATATGATCACCATCATGCCACAAAGTAATGAGCCTGGCGGTGTTCGTTTACAAGGAAGCAGTATACAAACTTTGAAAATGGAAGATATTACCGCCATTCAAAAATTGCAATCAGAAAACATCAACGGTTTATCTCCGGTAGTGTCTACTAGCGGACAAGCCATTAAAGGTGCCTATAACTGGCCAACAACCATTACGGGGGTAAGTACGGATTATTTAAATATCCGCCAGTTAAAATTGAAAGACGGTATTCTTTTTTCGGAAAGAGATGTAAAAAGTTTTGCTAAAGTTTGTGTTCTTGGGCAAACGGTTATTGACAATTTGTTCCCTGATGGTAGTAATCCTATCGGTCAGATTATCCGTTTCAAAAGCATTCCATTTCAGGTAATAGGCGTTTTAGAAGCCAAAGGTCAGAGTAATTTCGGACAGGATCAAGATGATATTGTTCTGGCGCCATATACTACTGTTCAAAAACGGATTACTGCAACCAATTATTTGCAGAGCATTTATGCCTCAGCAACTACCGAAGCCAGCAGTGATGCGGCGACAGTTGAAATCACCAGGGCAGTAAGAGAAAGCCATAGGTTAACAGCTGCAGAAAGTGATGATTTTCAGGTGCGTACACAGGCAGAGTTAATTAATACCATCAGTGCAACAAGCAGTATGTTAACTGTCTTATTAACTGTGATAGCGGGTATATCACTTTTTATAGGTGGGATTGGGATTATGAATATCATGTATGTTTCTGTTACTGAGCGTACCCGGGAAATAGGCTTGAGAATGTCAATCGGTGCCCGTGGGCAAGATGTGCTGATGCAATTTTTAATAGAAGCGATTCTGATTAGTATTACTGGCGGGGTGATCGGTGTAGTATTGGGTATCACTTCGGCTTATCTCGTTTCATTTTTACTGAACTGGCCAATCATGATATCTGAATCATCAATCATCATTTCCTTCATTGTTTGCGCCATTACTGGTATTTTCTTTGGTTATTATCCGGCTAAAAAAGCATCAAATTTAGATCCAATCGATGCATTAAGATACGAATAGTATTAAGTTAATAAAGGACAATATTTTTTTGAATAACTGTAGAAATATTTGCACGAAAAATTCAGCACATCATCAATAAAACATAATAAATAATAACTTAGCGATGAAGAGCGTAAAACAGCAGATAATGACAATCAATTTCTCAAATAAGTGGGTTAAAGCTACATTGCATATTCTGGTGTGGGCTGTTTTAGTTACGTTGCCATATATCATGAATATAGACAGAGGTCGCCCTCCCCGATTATTAACCAATTATGAAGAAACTCAATTCTTAAGACTTAATTTTCTGAGTTACTTTTATTGGATAGCCGTTTTTTACCTCAACAGTAAAGTGCTAATCCCCTCCTTTTTCTATAAAAAGAAATATCTTTTATATTCTTTATCTTTTTTTGCTTGTTTGCTATTGGCGATTACCGTTCATGCAGTAATGTTTACAAGTTTGCTACCTGATTTGAATTTCAACATCGGTAGAACAATTTGGTTTAATACGCCAACATTTCTACTTACCATTGCAGCAAGTACAGCCTTTACCATGATCTCGGATAGAATGAGTGAAGAAAAAAGAATTTTACAACGAGAGCAGGAAAATATGAAGACTGAACTTTCTTTTCTCCGTTCACAAATCAGTCCGCACTTTATTTTTAACGTATTAAATAACATCGTTGCGTTGGTTCGTTTGAAAAGCAATGAGTTAGAACCAACGGTAATGAAGCTATCTGGCTTAATGCAATATATGTTGTATGAAACAGATGAGGAAAAAGTCTCTATTAAAACTGAAACTGAATATTTACAAGCTTATGTTGATTTGCAGAAACAACGCTTTGGTAAAAAAGTAAATATTGAAACATGCATTCAAATTGAAAATGAATTTGATGAAATAGAACCTATGTTGCTGATTCCCTTTATTGAAAATGCTTTCAAACATGGTGTCGGAATGATTGAAAATCCTCAGATTTTTGTTGATTTGAAAACAGAAGATGGAAAACTAACTTTCAGTGTCAGAAATAAATTTAACCCTGAAGAAAATGAAGTTAAAGATGAAGCTTCAGGTATTGGCCTGGTTAATGTAAGCAGAAGGTTAAATCTAATTTATGGCGATAATCATCAACTTATAATTGATAAAAACGGCAACTGGTTTAATATAAGCTTAACTTTAAAATTAACGATATGATCAGCTGTTTAGCCATTGATGATGAACCTTTAGCTTTGCAATTACTGGCAGATAACATCAGCCGGATTCCCTTTTTAGAATTAATTGAAAGTTGTGACGATGCCTTTGCTGCTAACAAAATAATGCAAGAGCAGCCGATTGATCTGATTTTTATAGACATTCAAATGCCTGGAATTACAGGGTTACAATTTATCCAAAGTCTGGTGAAAAAACCAATGGTCATCATCGTAACTGCTTATAAACAATACGCTTTGGATGGTTTTGCGCTGGATGTAGTTGATTACCTGATGAAACCAGTGTCACTTGATCGTTTTATGAAGGCTTGTAATAAGGCCAAAGATTTATATGAGTTAAAGCAATCGGCCACACAACCAAGTTTACCAAAACAAGATTATTTCTTTGTAAATGTTGGATATAGTCTAGTGAAGATTAACTTTCCAGAAATCACTTATATTGAAGGATTAAAAGACTATGTTCAGATTCATACTGCTACAAGTCCGAAAGCTGCAATAGTGAGAACAAGCATGAAAGCAATAGAAGAAGCCTTGCCAGCTGATTTTGAAAGGATCCATAAATCGTTTATTATAAATGTTAAAAACATAACGGCTATCCGTAAAAATGCAGTATTTATAGCCGATAAAGAATTACCTGTAAGTGAAAGCTACAAAGCTGTGATTGAGAAATTAATTAAATAATTTGTATTTGGAATACCAATTTAAATTTAACTTATCTGGTTTTTGGTCGAGATAGATAAACCGAAAAGATAGATTAATCTACAAAATAAATGAATATATTGTAACCATTACCATCATCTCTGCTTAGGCCATTACGGTGACAAATAATGCTAAACAGTTTTCACCTCATCTTCTGCATAATCCTCAATATCTGTGATATAATGATTAATCAGCAGGAAATCAAATAGCGGTTTTGCTTCTGGCGTAACTGGCATATTAGCTGTTGTTACCACTTCATTAGTATTTTTGTCTAAATAAGGATATGCAAATAACCGAACATTTGTATTGAACATATCATTCACATAGCTCAACAACTGACCCGAATAGTTCTCGCCTTTGAAATTGGTAGAGTTAAACACAAATTTCAGGTTGTTAATGTTCGTAGCCAATCCTACACTTTTAGGCTTGCATCGGGCCAGGTACTTCGCCAGGCGATTATGTCTTGTAAAATTAGATACAATCACAATATTTCCGGTATCGCACATCTCCTGAGCACGCTTAGCTACAGATTCAAGGTCGATATCATCAGGCGTTTCCTGCTCATCAGTTAATACATTGGTTAGTAATACTTCTATCATCACCGCAAGATTTCCTTCTTCAACTTGATTTGTACGCTTAAATTGATCAGTAGCTTTATTGAATAAACTGAAGTTTGGCAATGATTTCTGACCATATTTGGTCCTTAAAATCATAATGTCTTTCTTATACAATAAGTCCTTTGCCTGACGGGGATGTGCATCGGCATCAAAAATGGCAGCAGCAGAAAAATCTTTCATAATCATATACAGATTAAGTAAGATGTTATCTACACCCGGAAAAGCAGGGCCTTTTACAGAAATTAAATCAATTTCTACTGAGCCTATAGTGAGGTTATCTGCTAAAGATTCCACCATCAACTTAGGATCCTGATAATGATAAAATGCTGCGTAAAGCAAATTAACACCAATAATACCCAATACCCGCTGTTGCATATTTACATCTGTATCCAGCAGGCGAACATGGAAGAAAATTTCATTTGGTAACCCTCCAGGTTCATTTTGGAACCGAATGCCTACCCAACCATGTGGCTCATTGGTGCGTTTGTAATTAAGTGTTGTTACCGTATCAGCAAAGGCAAAGAAAGTTCTACTTTCATATTTCTCGCCAGATAACCGCTCATTTAGCAAACCAAATTCATGGTCGAGCATTTGTAAAAGCCTGTTTTGAGAAACGTAACGTCCATTTGATTCTGCTCCGTAAATGGCATCACTAAAAGTCATGTCATAAGCAGACATGGTTTTGGCTACCGTTCCGGAAGCAGCACCAGCATTAAAAAAGTTTCGAGAAACTTCTTGCCCAGCTCCAATCTCGGCAAACGTACCATAAATTCTGGGATCAAGGTTTATTTTAAGTGCTTTACGTTTGGTATCCAGGATTTCTCTTGCCATGGCGCAAAAGTACAAAAAATGATGTTAGTATAATTTGGGTATTCAAACTTAAAATGAATCTAAATACAATTGGCAATCTATTACGATAAATTTATTACAGCCATTTTCAAAAAATTGACAATAATATATTCCGTAGTAAAATAATCAAAATAGCCGTATAAAAATAAGGTTAGCACCATCCAGTGCTAACCTTATAAAACCTAAACTTAAACTATATATGAAATCTTTCTATTATTACGACACTACAATTTCCCTGTGTTTCAATTTGGCATCGTCTTTTTTACCAATACTGATATTTAAAATACCATCTTTATATTCGGCGTTAATGTTATCACCATCAGCAGAATCTGGTAAATTAAATGATCTTGCAAATGAACTATAGTCAAATTCTTTACGTGTAAAATCTTTTGCTGTCTGGGTTTCGTTCTTTTTAACTTCTGCCCAAACGGAAAGTGTGTCTTTTTTCAAGTTGATTTGAAAATCTTCTTTTTTTAATCCAGGCGCAGCCAACTCAATTACATAAGCGGTTTCATTTTCATAAATATTTACGTTTGGTGACTGGTTAACCATTTTGTTTTTAGTTACAGCGTCGCTAAACAATGAATCAAAAACATTGTTAAAGTAAGGAGCTGTGTTGCGGGTTCTGTTGTTAAAATTTACAAGTGTCATATCTCTAATTTTTTATTTTTTTAATTGATATTAACCCATATTCAACTTATATACCAAACCAAAATTTTATGATTTTTAAGACATTATGGCAAAATTTTATATACAAGAAAGACAAATTGTCAGAAATAAAATCTTTTTCAGATAAATTCAACTATAAAACCAATATTCATTTGCGTTTTATAGACTTTGATATGATGGGTCATGTAAATAATTCTGTTTATTTCACTTACCTTGAAATAGCCCGAACCAAGTATTGGGAAGAAATTGTAAAATGGGATTGGAAGAAAACAGGGATTGTTATTGCTCATGCAGAACTTGATTATATTTTACCCATTGTAATGAATGATAAAATTGCTGTTCATGTTAAAACTTCAAGAATTGGAACAACCAGTTTTGATTTAGAATATCAAATTGTAAAAATTATAGGTACAGAAGAAATAATTTGCAGTAAGGGCAAAACTGTTTGTATTGCGGTTGATTACCATACAAGCAGGCCTACAGCTATACCTGAGGCTGAAAAACAGAAAATGTTAGGCTTTGAACAGCTACCCCCAACCCCATGAAGGGGGCTTTTGACTTTCTACCGGCCTGCGAAGAGTATAAAAGAGAATGCTATTTTTTCTTTTTTTAACACGTATACTCCTTTTTTGACTCCCTAATAGACTTATTCTACTTTTCTTTCGCTTGGCCAACCTGCCTGTCGCTCCCCCTTTAAGGGGTTAGAGAGTTTGGCATGATCTTGCCAGGATTTAAAATCCCATTGGGATCGAAAACATTTTTGATGCCTCTCATTAGGTTTAAATGAATTTCAGAATATTTAATTGGCATAAATTCCTTTTGAACCAACCCAATCCCATGCTCGCCAGATAGTGTTCCACCTAAGGCAGTTGTTAATTCAAAAATTTCAATAATACCGAATTTGAGTTTATTTTTCCAATCCTCATCGCTCATTCCAGCTTTAATAATATTCACGTGCAGGTTTCCATCGCCGGCATGACCATAACAAACACTTTCGAAGCCATACTTAGAACCAATTTCTTTAATTCCGTTGATTAATGCGGGCAAAGCTGCACGAGGAACTACCGTATCTTCTTCCTTATAAACAGAATTTGATTTTACAGATTCGGCCATTGTTCTACGCATTCGCCACAATTCCTCTTTCTGCTGTGCCGTATCTGCAAATAAAACCTCAGTGCAATTGTGTTGCTCAAGTACAATATTGGCTTTTTCACAATTTTTGAAAATATCATCCAGATCATCGCCATCAAATTCAATCATCAGCAAAGCAGCTACATCATCTTTTAAATCAAATTTAATGTCGTCGTATTGAATCACCCACTCCACTCCTTTTCGCTCCATAAACTCTACAGCAGATGGCGTTACACCGGCTCTAAATATGGCTGAAACTGCTGCGCAAGCAGCCTCATTGGTACCGAAAGAACCCATCATTAAAACGGACTGACTTGGTTTTGGCAAAAGTTTGGTTACAATTTTGGTTACGATCCCCAAGGTTCCTTCTGATCCAATCATTAATTGGGTTAAGTTATAGCCAGAAGCATATTTTAAAGTATTGGCACCTGTCCAGATGATTTCTCCATTTGGCAAAACCACTTCCAGGTTTAAAATGTATTCGCGGATGGTTCCATATTTAACCACTCTTGGACCACCTGAACCATGAGCCACATTTCCACCAATAAAACAAGAACCTTTACTGCTGGGATCAACTGGATAAAGCAATCCCTCTACTGCCACTGCATTTATAAAATCTTCTGTAATTACTCCTGGTTCAACTGTTGCCTGCAGGTTTTCAGTATCAATATTGATGATGGATTTAAACTTTTCCATAGATAATGAAACCCCGCCGTAAATGGGTAAAGCCGCACCGCTTAAACCAGTTCCTCCACCCCGTGGCGTTACCGGAACATGATGTGCATTACAGATTTTAAGCAAAGCTGATATTTCCTCCGGCGAAGTTGGCTTCACTACTACTTCTGGTTGATAACGTAAGTCTTCTGTTTCATCATGACTGTAATGGTCTAAACTTTCAGCATCAGTAAATACTTTTTCATCGCCTAAGGCTAACTTGATTTCGGATAAAATTGCTGCATTTATTTTAGTAAAGGTCATTTCTATTTGGCTGAAGTGTATGACAATTGAACAAAGGAATACCCGATTTGCCCAGGCATTGGAGGGTTTAATTTTTTTATATTCACATTTACATGGTCCACAAAGGGATAAATATTGATCACTTTTGAGATGATATTTTTCAAAACTGTTTCCAAAAGCTTTTGAGTATTTTTCATCTCATTCAGGATAATCTCGTTCAAATCTTCGTAATTCACTGTTTGAGCAAGCTCATCATCAAAGCCCTGAGGTATAAATTCAGTCTCCAGATCGATTATAAAATGATTTCCAATTAATTGCTCTTCGGGATAATAGCCATGCAGAGCAAAGCATTTTACATCTTTTAAAGATACGGTTTGTTTGTATTGACTCATGAATGTTTTGTATGCTGCTAAATTAAATTTTTATTCATGAATATCATGCCCCTTGTGGTAAATTGTTACCTTTGAAATAAACGCTATTTCTTAACCAGATTAGAAAACGACGATGAGCATATTAGCAAAAAAAGACCTTTACGAGGCTCCCGACTATTATTTATTGGATGAATTGTTAACAGATGAGCATAAGTTAATTCGTGCAACGGCAAGAGAATGGGTAAAGAAAGAGGTAAGCCCAATCATTGAAGATTATGCGCAAAAAGCAGAATTTCCAAAGCATTTAATAAAAGGTTTGGCTGATATTGGTGCTTTTGGACCAACTATTCCGGTAGAATATGGTGGAGCGGGTTTAGATTATACAGCGTATGGAATCCTGATGCAGGAAATTGAACGTGGCGATTCAGGAATCCGCTCTACGGCATCCGTTCAAGGATCTTTAGTGATGTACCCGATTTATGCTTATGGAAGCGAAGCACAACGCAAAAAATACCTGCCCAAGTTAGCCAGTGGTGAAATGATGGGTTGTTTCGGATTAACGGAACCCGATCATGGCTCTAATCCAGGTGGAATGGTAACTAATATTGCGGATGCGGGTTCTCATTATATTTTAAACGGTGCAAAAATGTGGATCAGCAATGCACCTTTTGCAGATATTGCTGTAGTTTGGGCAAAAGATGAATCAGGAAAAATTAGAGGAATGGTTGTTGAACGTGGGATGGATGGATTTTCTACACCCGAAACACACAACAAGTGGAGCTTAAGGGCATCTGCTACAGGCGAACTTGTTTTTGATAATGTTCAAATTCCAAAAGAAAATGTCTTTCCGGAAATTAGTGGATTAAAAGGCCCACTAGGTTGCTTAAACCAAGCCCGTTATGGCATTGCCTGGGGTGCTTTAGGTGCTGCAATGGATTGTTATGATACTGCACTTCGGTATTCTAAAGAACGAATTCAGTTTGGAAAACCAATTGGGGGTTTTCAATTACAACAGAAAAAACTGGCCGAAATGGTTACAGAAATTACTAAAGGTCAATTACTGGTATGGCGTTTAGGTGTGCTGAAAAGTGAAAACCGAGCCACTGCTGAACAAATATCGATGGCAAAAAGAAATAGTGTAGAAATAGCATTGGATATTGCGAGAAATGCCCGTCAAATGCTTGGCGGAATGGGAATTACTGGTGAATATTCAATTATGCGGCACATGATGAACCTGGAATCGGTGGTCACTTACGAAGGAACGCACGATATACATTTGTTAATTACCGGAATGGATGTGACCGGGTTGAATGCGTTTAAATAAAGAGCAGTATTTTTGTGATTATCAAGATTGGCAGGATCTAGGTGCAGAATAAAAAAAAAGGATTTTCTTGATTATCATGATCAGTATATAGTGAAAGTGATGAGTAGAGAATAGCCTGAATAAAATGAAATAAATATTTATAATTCTCAACCACAATTTTTAAAGTTTATTCTAAAAATTCTACTTCTTATATTGCAACAACAAAGATTATGTAAATACCAACGTCCCCTATTGTTGTAGTTTTCATTCCATTAATTTAATAAAATGGATATAGAAGATTTAACTTATAAAATAAATGGTTGCGCTATGAAAGTACATAATGCTTTAGGCAACGGCTTTCAGGAAGTTATTTATCAAAGATGCTTAGCAATTGAATTAGAAAAAGCTGGTATAAGATTTAGAAGAGAAGTTGAGCAGGAAATTTTTTATGATGGTGTGGTTGTTGGAAAACGACGAGCAGATTTTGTAATAGAGGATATTCTCACTATAGAGTTAAAAGCCTTTTTTAATTTGGAAGCTGCTCATCTTGTTCAAGCAAAGAATTATGTTGTCGCTTATCATTTCAATATCGGATTATTGATTAATTTTGGCGCTACAAGTTTACAATTTAAAAAGATTTACAATCCGAAAATTAACAAATATAGATCAAGCCACGAAAAACGTAGTGATTTGCTAGATGAATAATGTTATTTATTTTTTTACTGCTATTAATTTTCACAATAACTAATATAATACTCTTTAAATAATAGATTAAAAAATTACCGGATCTGACTTTCTTTAACTATGATCCTGAATATTCCTAAAATCCTATAAATCCTGACCCAGAATGGACTATAAAAAATATACCTACCTACCCGCTACACCTGAAGAAGTATACTTAGCACTTACAAAAGACATCAGTATTAAACTCTGGACGGGTGCTGAAGTAGAATTTGAAGAAAAACCAGATACCGAATTTTCTTTTTGGGATGGTGATATTGTAGGTAAAAACCTTGAGTTTGAAACCAATAAAAAAATTGTACAACAATGGTATTTTGGCGAAAACGCTGAACCTTCTATTGTAACCATCAAACTCCATGAAGATAAAAAAGGTACATCATTAGAGTTTAAGCAAACCAATATCCCTGAAGCGGATTATAAAGATTTTACAGAAGGCATTGAAGAATATTTTATCGGTGGTCTGGTCGATTTCTTTGATGAATAAAACATAAACTTTGCCTCGCTGTTTAGATTTTAAACTAAAGACAAAAGCATGAACAGAACTGTAGGACTCGTATTAATTATTGCTGGCATCGCGATGCTCATCTGGACTGGCTTCTCCTATACTAAGAAAGAAAAAATAGTAGATGCTGGTCCAATTCAAATCTCTGCTGACCGTGAAAAGTCTGTAAACTGGCCACCTTACGCCGGCGGCATTATTTTGGTTGCCGGAGTAATTGTATTTGTGACGTCGAAGAGGAAATAATTGATATGTCGTTATTAAATACGAAGCAATCTATCTTGTTAATAAGATAGATTGCTTCGCAATGTAGAATTAGTATAATTATTATATTTCACTACTGTAAACAGATCTTATTGCATCTCTAAGATTATATTTTGAAGCCATCACTTCTCCATATGCACCAGCACTGCGGATAGCAAAAATATCACCCCTGAAAGATTCAGGCTGTTCTACTTCTTTGCCAAAACAATCTGTGCTTTCGCAGATTGGCCCTACGATGTCATATTTAACTGGGGTCTGAGATTGAAGATTGGAGATTTGAGATAAATTTTGAATTTTATGGTATGCCTGATACAGTGCCGGACGCATCAATTCGGTCATGCCTGCATCCAAAACCACAAAGTTTTTCTTCTTCCCATTTTTGATATATAAGGCCCTTGTAATAAGTGATCCAGTTTGTCCGACGAGCGCTCTTCCCAGTTCAAAATGAACTTCCTGTCCGGCTTTAACGTCTAAAAATTCATTGAATATTTTAAAGTATGACTGAAAATCAGGGATTTGATGATCTGGATGATAATAGTCGATACCTAAACCTCCACCTACGTTTAAAACTTTAACTGTAAAACCTTTATCCTCAAACCAGCTGGCAAATTCATTCACCCGAACACACAGGTTTTTGTATACATCGAGGTTGGTTATCTGAGAACCAATGTGGAAGTGGATTCCAATAAATTTCAGGTTTGCAGATGCTTTCAAAGTTTCGGCACATTCCGGTAAATCCCAGGAATTAATTCCAAATTTATTTTCATCTAAACCTGTGGTGATGTTGTGGTGCGTATGTGCATCAACATTTGGATTAATCCGAATGGCAACCTGAGCAACTTTTCCTTTTGCAGCAGCCAATTCGTTCAGCACTTCAAGTTCCTGAATAGATTCTACATTAAAGCAAAAAATATCCAGATCCAGGGCTTCGTTAATTTCTTTATCGGATTTACCTACTCCAGCAAAAACGATTTTCTGATGGTCGAAACCTACTTCTACTGCCCTTCTAACCTCTCCGGCACTCACACAATCTGCACCGAAACCAATGCCTTTAATCTCCTCCAGCAGAACAGCATTGAAGTTTGCTTTCAAGGCATAGTGGATATGAAATTGATACGGAGCCGCTGCTTCTGCACAAGTACGAAGAGTTTTTTGCAGTAAATCCGTATCGTAATAGTAAAAAGGGGTTTCTATATTGTTAAACTTTGATATATCTTTATCGACGAACATGTTCAAATTCCTTATTATAATTTTAATTTTATTCTTTGGGCTGGTATACTTAGGTAATTACCTCGATTTAAAGCACGGAAGAATTACCCAAAAACAATACAATGGAAAAATCCGATTTACTATCGTATTGCTCCTGATTGTACTGTTTCTATTATTTATTAAAAAATGAAGATTGTAGCCGCTACATTTATTTTACTCATCATTTCACTGGGATTATTCAATTCCTATAAAAAATACAAGAATGATTTACTTCCGAAAAGCTTTTTAGCGCTGCACATCTTACTTGGCCTTTTGGTCATCATTGGCGCACTCTACCTTCTATTCGAATAATCTATTATGTAAGCTTCTTAGTGCTTCGGTTTTATATTCACTCAGGATAAGTAAAGACACATTGTAATTGCTCCCGCCATAAGAAATCATCCGGATTGGAATATGCTTTAAACCTTCTAAAACCCTGCTGGCGAAACCATGTTTTTCTGAACCAAAATCACCTACCACACAAACAATACTGTGGTTGATATCTACTTCAACTGTTCCGAAACTTTCCAGTTCCTCAATAATCTTTGGAAGATTTCCGATTTCATCAATGGTTAAAGAAACGGCAACCTCAGAAGTCGTAATCATATCGATTGGCGTTTTATAGCGTTCAAATACTTCAAAAACACGTCGAAGGAAACCATAAGCCAATAACATACGGCTCGATTGAATACGAATGGCAGTAATACCATCTTTTGCAGCAATGGATTTGATCTTTCCCTTTTCACTATTATGCGTAATCAATGTTCCGGCAGCCGATGGCTCCATCGTGTTTAATAAACGAACAGGAATTTTATACTTCTGTGCAGGGAACACAGATTGCGGATGCAAAATTTTCGCACCAAAATAAGCTAATTCAGCCGCCTCATCGAAAGACAATTGCGCAATTGGCTTCGTTCCTTTTACCACCCGAGGATCATTGTTGTGCATCCCGTCAATGTCTGTCCAGATTTGAACTTCTTCTGCTAAAATTGCAGCGCCAAGTAAAGAAGCAGTATAGTCGCTACCACCACGACGTAAATTATCTACTTCACCAAAGCTATTGCGGCAAATGAATCCTTGCGTGATGAATAGTTTATTCCCTTTATGTTGTTCTAAAAGCGGGGTTAAATGCTTTGTAGTAAATGGAATATCAGGCTCATTGTCTTCATCAGTTTTCATAAAATCTAAAGCTGGTAACAACACAGACTCAATTCCAATTGACTTTAAATAAATGTGATATAAAGTGGTAGACAATAGTTCGCCTTGTGCCAAAACTACTTTTTCCTCAATTGGGGTAAAAATATCATTGGTTAAAACGGCTAAGAAACTAAAATGATAATCAATCACCTCATTTCCCATTTCCTGAAAATCAGCAGCAGGCAAAAGTTCAATTACAAAATCCTTATATTTTTGATATAAATTTTCTACTGCAGTACTTCCGTTCTTCTTATCTCCAGCTAAAAAATAATTAGAAATTTCAACTAAACTATTTGTAGTTCCAGAAACGGCTGATAACACTACAATCTGTTCTTCATTTGGATTAATAATATCCAATAACTTGGTCATGCGCTCGGGGCTACCAACAGATGTACCCCCAAATTTTAATATTTTCATCTACTTAAATTATTATATTAACTGTGATAAAAACTGCCAAAACTTTACATAATTCCTTTAGAATTGTGAAAAAGTCAAGATGATTTTACTTTAATACCGGAATTTCTTTATTATTGTATCGGGGCGTGAAAATAAGCAAAACAAGCTTAAAAGCAACATCCTCAACAAAATAAAATTTGGATAAATCGAAATAAATGAATTTCGACCAAACTTCAATGATGAAATTTTGTTCAACACCAGATATTTAATTAAAAAAAAGCTCAATGCAAGCAATTGACCAATCTACACAAGCCACCATTAACCAATGGTTAGGCGGTAATTACGACGAGAAAACAAAGGCAGAAATACAAACCTTAGTTGATCAAAATGCAACAACAGAACTTATTGATTCATTTTATAAAAGTTTAGAATTTGGAACTGGTGGTTTACGCGGAATTATGGGTGCAGGCTCTAACCGAATAAATAAATATACTATCGGTACTGCCACTCAGGGTTTAGCCAATTACCTCAACAACAAATATCCTGGTGAAAAAATCAGTGTTGCCATTGCACACGATAGCCGCAATAATTCTGATTATTTTGCCAAAATTACGGCTGATGTTTTTTCTGCTAATGGTATTTATGTTTACTTTTTTGAAGAATTAAGACCTACTCCTGAACTTTCTTTCGCAGTGCGTCATTTCGGTTGTAAAAGTGGTGTGATGTTAACGGCCTCGCATAATCCAAAAGAATATAATGGCTATAAAGCATACGGGGCTGATGGCGGTCAGTTCACTTCTCCTGATGATAAATTGGTGATTGATGAAGTAAATAAAATCAGCAGCATTGATGAAGTGAAGTTTGATCGTGTTGACGCGAACATTGAATTAATTGGAGAAGCGGTAGATAAATTATATTTAGATGGTATCACTGCACTATCTATTTCTCCTGAAGCCATTAAAAGACAACATGACTTAAAAATTGTTTATTCTCCTATCCATGGTACTGGAATTACTTTGGTACCTAAAGCACTCGAGCAATTTGGTTTTACCAATGTAACTATTGTGGAAGAGCAGAGTAAACCAGACGGAAATTTTCCAACGGTAGTTTATCCAAATCCTGAGGAAAAAGACGCTTTAACTTTAGCCATGAATAAGGCAAAAGAAATAGATGCCGATTTAGTGTTAGCGACAGATCCTGATGCAGATCGCGTAGGTATTGCGGTGAAAGACAATGATGGTGAATGGGTTTTATTAAACGGGAACCAAACGGGCAGTTTATTAATCAATTACCTTTTAACTGCATGGCAGGAAGCTGGTAAATTAGATGGCAACCAATTCATTGTAAAAACAATTGTAACTTCTAACCTGATTGAAGAAATTGCAAAGAAAAAAGATGTTACTTATTATAATACACTAACCGGGTTTAAATACATTGGTCAGGTAATGACTGAACTGGAAGGAAAAAAATACTTTATTGGTGGTGGTGAGGAAAGTTATGGCTACTTGATCGGCGATTTAGTTCGTGATAAAGATGCCGTTGTTTCCGCTGCTTTCATTTCTGAAATGACTGCTTACTATAAAGATAAAGGTGCCAGCTTATACAATGCCTTGTTGGATATGTATGTAGAATATGGTTTGTATAAAGAAGATTTAGTGTCGCTGACCAAAAAAGGCAAAACCGGCGCTGAAGAAATCAAAGCCATGATGGTGAAATTCAGAGAGAATCCGCCTGCTACGTTAGGTGGTTCTAAAGTTTCTGTATTAAAGGATTACGAATTAAGCCAGGAAACTGATCTAGTAACTGGAAAAGTAAGCAAATTGGATTATCCTACTTCTGATGTTTTACAGTTTATTACAGAAGATGGAAGTATTGTATCTGCCCGTCCGAGTGGTACAGAACCAAAAATAAAATTCTATTGCAGTGTGAATGCGCCATTGGCCGATCGAACTGATTTCCCTAAAGTAAATGAAGAATTAGGAGATAAAATTAAAGCTGTGATGGCTGATTTGCAGGCATAAGAGATAGTTGCTCACATCTAAAAATAAAAACCACAGGTGATGTTTTCATCTGTGGTTTTTTTAATAAGATGCTGAATCAAGTTCAGTAGGACGCACAAAGAAATTTTTAATAAATATAGATTTCAAGATTCGTCACCCTGAATTTATTTCAGGGCCTATCCAAAAAATCCTATTTAACTTTTTCTTTGCTAACCTCAATTTCGTTTGTACATTTGCAATCGAAGTACAATGTTTAAAAAAGCCCTTATATTTTTTCTGGTAATCTGTACCATATCAAATTGCTATATGCAGTTGATCGTTTATTCAGGCTATCAAATGAATAAGGAATACATTACCTCTGTATTTTGTATTAATAAAGCCCACCCTGAACTACATTGCGACGGACAATGTTTCTTAGCTAAAAAACTAAAAGATTTAGATGGCAAGAACAAACAAACTCAGGAAACGCTGAAAAGAATAATAGAGGCCGATCCAGAGTTTCGGGTTTTAGCAATCAATCATCACATTCCCTATTTCATAATCAAATCTGAAAGTCTTTATCTTGAAAAACCAATAAAAGATCTTTCTATTTCTATTTTCCATCCGCCGAAAACGGTTTAAGTAAATCTTGTTTCTTGCGATCGTTACCTTGATCCGATAGCTATCGGATCAGCATGACGACCGTATTAGAATTTCTTCAAATATTTTACTTATCCATTTTCAAAAATGAAAATTTCGACATACTTCTTGGCATTTTTATGCCCTATTATATTCCTTTCATCATGTAAAAAAGATGCAGATGAAACCGCAACCGATACAAAATCCAGTTTCACTTTAGAATTCGAACACCAGGTAAACGGAGTAGCCCTGAATTTAAATACTACAACTTATAAAAATGCTAAAGGCGAAGATTTTAAAATCAATGTATTCAAATATTATGTGAGTAACGTTAAATTAAGCAAAGCAGATGGAACAACTTACCTGGTTCCAGAAAGTTATTTTTTAATTGATGAATCAAAACCAGCATCAAAATTAATTACCGTAGGCGATATTCCAACGGGTGATTATACTAAAATTGAATATACCATCGGTGTAGACTACGCACGTAATTTTGCAGGTGCTCAAACTGGTGCTTTAGATCCAATAAATGGCATGTTCTGGACCTGGAACAGTGGCTATATATTTGTTAAACTAGAAGGTACATCTCCGCAGTCTACAGCCGCAAATCAGGCTTTAACTTTTCATATAGGTGGTGTGGTAGATCCTAATAATACAATCAGAACCTACTCAACTGAAATTAACGGTGCCAACCCACTAAGAATCAGAACAGATTCAAAACCAGATATGCACTTCATCGTAAATGCCGCTGCACTCTTTACTGGTACAACTGATGTTAGTTTTGCTACCTTAAATTTCACTATGGGTGGAGCCAATTCAGTTATTGTAGCCAACAACTATGCAAAAGGTTTATTCCGCTTAGATCATATTCATAATTAATGGTTAAGAAAATAGTTGTCTTCGCAGTACTTACTTTAAGTATTGCGTTGATGTATGCCTGTAGTAAAAACCAGGAAGAAATTAAGCCAGAAGAAAAACCAATAACATTTTCTATTCCTGCAAATTTTCCTACCCCGGCATACCAATTCGAACAAAATAAACTGAGTAACGCTGGCTTTGCTTTGGGTAAAAAATTATTTTATGATACCAGGTTATCTGCAGACAAAAGTGTGTCATGCGGCAGTTGCCATCAGCAATTTGCCGCTTTTGCAAATCTTGATCATAAAGTAAGTCATGGTGTAAACAACTGCCAGGGAAAACGAAACGCTCCACCCCTTTTCAATCTGGCATGGCAAAAAGCATTCTTTTGGGATGGTGGAGTGAAAAACCTGGAAACATCACCATTAAATGCCATTACAGATGCCTGTGAAATGGGTGCTGATATTCAAACCATCATTACTTTTTTGAAAAGTACCTCACCCTATCCAGATATGTTTAAACGGGCTTTTGGTACGGAGGAGATCAATTCTCAATTGCTACTAAAATCACTCACACAGTTTACTGGTGTATTGGTTTCGGGAAATTCGAAGTATGATCAGGTTATCCGTAAAGACGCTGGTGTTTCATTTACCGAAGAGGAACAATCTGGTTATAATATTTTTCGGGAGAAATGTAGTTCCTGCCATGCTGAACCATTTTTCACAGATTTTTCTTACCGAAATAACGGACTTGATTTAGTTAGCTCAGACGAAGGTCGTTCTCATATCACAGGTGTGCAGGCTGATTTTGGAACATTCAGAATACCGAGTTTAAGAAACATCGAATATACTGGTCCATATATGCATGATGGTCGTTTCTACAGCCTTGACGAAGTGCTAGAACATTATGATTCTGGCGTTAAAGCAAACAAAAATTTAGATCCATCACTTAAAAATGGCATTCAATTAAATAGTGTAGAACGCACACAAATTAAAGCTTTTTTAAAAACCTTAACAGACAATGAGTTTATTAAAAACAAATTATATAGCGAATCGTAAGTGGCTAATTATTATGTTGTTTCTACTTATTAGTAGCAACGTCTTTGCTTGTGATATCTGTGGCTGTTTTATGGGGATCACACCTTATTATAATCGAAATAGCATCAGTGTATTATACCGTTACCGATCATTTAATGGTTACGATAATCAATCACACTCATTATTCCCTAACGGAGGAAAGTTTTTCATTCCGGCAAGAAGTCAGAATTCACCGATCACTGGTCATGCCGGAAATCCAGATGACTACGAATTGTATCGTTCGTTGGAAATACGAGGTAAATATTTCATTAACAGCAGACTGGAAGTTAACGCCATACTCCCATATGTGTCAAATAGCGAACGTTATAATGGCTATACTTCAACCATTGGTGGCATGGGCGATATTAATCTTTATGCAGGCTATCACATTGTTCAAAAACTGGAAGATAATTTTAAACAACAGCTGATTGCTGGTGCCGGGATTAAATTGCCAACAGGCAAAAATGATTTTAAAAATATGGCTGGCATCCGCTATTCATCTTTAATGCAAGGTGGCACAGGGAGTACCGATGGTTTTGTATACCTGAATTATCTGGTAGGATTGGGAAAGTTTGGTGCCAGTTTAAATACCTCTTACAAAGTAAACGGGAAGAACAGCCGGGAAGAAAGTATTGCGAATAGCACAACGAGTTTCCTTAATATTTTTTATACCCAAAGAATCGGGAAAGACGTTCAGGTGATACCTTCTGCACAGTTTTTTTATGAATATTCTGCTGGTGAAAAGTATAATGGTATCGAAACAGGTGAACATGTGATGAACAATTTAATGGGTGGCGTTGGAGCAGATATCTTTTACAAAAATGTAGCACTAAATGCCGGAATCCAAAAAAACATCTGGGAAGCTGAAACCGATCACCCCATGAGTGCAGGTAAAGTTTATGTCGGAATTACTTATAATTTTTAAATACAAACCATATGAAAAATACAATAACACTAGCATTATGCTTAATCGTTTTCCTTTTTAGTGCCTGCAAAACAGAACCAGACTCTAAAGCGGTAAAAAAAGAAGTACTTAATCTCCATGATAAACTAATGGTTGATGGTGGAAAAGTGATGTCAAATAAAATGCGATTAGATTCCGTTTTAAAATCTGGTAAAATGAAATCTCCCCAGGATTCCATAAATATAGCTGATCTGATTACAAATCTAAATCAAGCTGATGAACGTATGATGGATTGGATGCATGGTTTCAAAGATGACTTTAAAGGCAAAAATGAACAGGAAGATTTGGACTACTACAAATCTGAAATGATGAAAGTTAGACAAGTTGAAGATGATTACATTAAAGTAACCAAGACATCAGATTCTATTTTAAACTTATATCATGTTGCTCCGGCTACAAAGATGAACACGGAACATCATAAACACTAAACAAGTTTCTAAGCCAGTCTTACCCTGAATTGATTTCAAGGTTTTAATAGTATGAAAGATGCTGAAATGAATTCAGCATGACGATTCATTTACAATTAATTCCCTCCTACAATACAGAGGTTGTATATTTACACATTAATAAAATAACATGAATAAAATTATTTCTTCGATAGCCGTTTGCTTGCTATCCATTGCTATACTTTCATCTTGTAAACAAGATAAAAAGCTTCCATTCTATGGTGAACGCCATGCTGAAACCGTTAGAGATGAAGCTGGAGTTGAAAAAATAGATACCGTTTATCAAACCATTCCTAACTGGGCTTTTTTAAATCAGGATAGTGTGCTTACGACTAATAAAGCTACAGATGGAAAAGTATATGTTGCAGATTTCTTTTTCACGTCTTGTTCGACCATTTGCCCTACCATGCACCGCAATTTAATGATAGTGTATAAGGAGTTTAAAACGAATCCTGATGTGATGTTTGTATCGCACACCATCGATTTTAAATATGACAAGCCATCTGTATTAAAAAAATATGCTCAAAAGTTAGGCGTAGATGGCGATAAATGGCAATTTTTATACGGCAGTAAAGACAGTGTTTATACCTTAGCGGAGAAAAATTATTTAGTAGCTGTTGGCGAAGACAGTACAGCGAAAGATGGTTATATTCATCAGGGTTACCTGGTATTAATTGATAAAGACCGACGGATTCGTGGTGCTTATGATGGTACGAAAGAAGATCAGGTGGAACAATTAAAAAAGGATATTCCAGTTTTATTGGCTGAATATAAAAAATAGTATTATCACTTTAATCGTCATTTCGAACGAAATAACATGGAGAACTTTTTAATTGATATACATTAATTTCTCCAGTTCATTCGGGATGACGATTTATTTAAGCTAAATCCATGCGCAAATATATTATTCATTTTATCTTTCTATTTGCTATCGTAGCAATAATTATTTCCTGTCAAAACCAGGAAACTATCGATTTGCAAAACTATATGTCTAATGGTAAGGATATTTATAAAACCAGATGTCAGAATTGCCACGGGGAAAATGGTGAAGGTTTAGGTAAATTGGCTCCACCTTTAACGGATTCAGTTTTTTTAAAAAACAATAAAACACGTTTAGCTTGCATCATTAGGAACGGAACTAACGAACAGATGGTCATCAACGGTAAAACATATCAGGAAAAGATGCCTGCATTTCCTGAACTAGCCGATATTGATGTTGCGCAAGTGATGGTTTATATTACCAACTCATTTGGAAACAACCAGGGATTTGTTCCATATAATAAAGTTTCTGTTCAATTACAGAATTGTAAATAATCTAAATTTTTAGTGTCTTTCTAATTTAAAACAGGCATCTTTGCCCAAAATGCAGGTTGTTCTATCGCTGTTTCGATTTATCGGAAGAGAGGAAAGTCCGGGCAACGCAGGGCATCCCGCTTTCTAACGGAAAGGGATTGAGGATTGAAAACCTGAATCACGGATTAGTGCAACAGAAAATATACCGTCTTAACATAAAGTTGGGATAAGGGTGAAAACGTGTGGTAAGAGCGCACGAGCATTGCAGGTGACTGTAATGGTTTGTAAACCCCGGGAGTTGAAAGACCAAATAGGCTAACGCATGTAGGGCTGCCCGTCCGATGTTAGTGGGTAGGTCGTTAGAGATAAACGGTAACGTTTATAGTGGATTAATGATAGAAATTCTGAGTAATCAGAAAACAGAACCCGGCTTATAGACCTGCATTTTTTTATTTAAATTAGATAGATATCATTCCCCTTTCTGATTATTTTAGAATTCACATTAATAGATTTTTATCTGTATGATGTATTTCCAGTTTTTAAGAGCATGTACAACTTTATCTTTTAAGATGATTAAAACATTTTAAAAGATTCACCGTTTATAGCCTTAATTATTGTATAAAAAACTATACATTAATTAAAAAATAATATATTCGCATCAGAACTTGAACAAATAAACATTAAATGGCCAAACTATTAATTATTGACGATGAGCGGGCAATAAGAAGTACCCTACGCGAAATCCTGGAATACGAAAATTACGATGTTGAAGATATTGACAATGGTATCGACGGCCTTGAAATGATCAAAAGGACTAATTTCGATTTGGTACTCTGCGATATCAAAATGAATAAGATGGACGGCATGGAGGTATTAGAGCAGGCCCAACTTCTTAAACCTGATCTGCCTTTCATCATGATTTCCGGACACGGAACAGTTGAAACCGCTATTGAAGCCAGTAAAAAGGGAGCTTTTGATTTCATTTCAAAACCACCAGATTTAAATCGTTTACTAATTACGGTTCGTAATGGTTTAGATCGTGGAAACCTGGTTACCGAAACAAAGGTTTTAAAACGTAAGGTTAGCAAAACACGCGAAATTTTAGGTAAATCTGAAAGCATTTCGAAAATAAAGGAAACTATAGAACGCGTGGCCCCTACAGAAGCCCGTGTGCTCATTACTGGTGCAAATGGTAGCGGTAAGGAATTAGTTGCGAGGTGGTTACATGAAAAATCCAATCGTGCGGATAGTCCGCTAATTGAAGTCAATTGCGCAGCAATACCCTCAGAATTAATTGAGAGTGAATTGTTTGGCCATGAGAAAGGATCATTTACCTCAGCTGTTAAACAACGAATTGGTAAATTTGAATTGGCTAATGGTGGGACACTGTTTTTAGATGAGATCGGTGATATGAGTCTTTCCGCTCAGGCGAAAGTTTTACGTGCGTTACAGGAACATAAAATATCACGTGTAGGTGGCGAAAAAGAAATTGAAGTTAACGTTCGCGTATTAGCGGCAACAAATAAAGACTTACTGAAAGAAATTGAAGACGGCAACTTCCGGATGGATTTATACCACCGCTTAAATGTAATCAATATTCATGTTCCACATTTAACAGAACGCACAGACGATATTCCAGTGATTGCACAAAACTTTTTAGAAAACATTTGTAGTGATTACGGAATGCCGGTTAAAAAGATAAATGATGCCGGAATGGCTGCTTTACAAGCTTTACCATGGACGGGTAATGTACGTGAATTACATAACATGATTGAGCGATTAATTATCTTGAGTGATAAAGTCATTACTGAAAATGACGTTCGTGCATTTGCCAATCCTGGCGGCGGAACCAATATTGGTGCAGCTACAAGTACGCAAATAGCAGGATCAAATAGTAACTCTTCGGGAATGTCGTCATCTTTTGATAGTTTTAATAACTTTCAGGATTATAAAGACCATGCTGAGAAAGAGTTTATAAAATTTAAACTGGAGAAAAATAATTGGAACGTTTCAAAAACGGCTGATGAAATAGATATCCAGAGAAGTCATTTATATAGTAAAATTGAAAAGTTCGGATTGAAAAGGGTTGATACCCCCTAGCCCCCTAAAGGGGGAATTCCTAGCGATCGCAATTACTAGAGCTTAAAAAGGTTTAAGGATCTTGATCATAAACAACAAAAGCAGGAATCAGTTCCTGCTTTTGTTGTTTAAGAATAAATTTTACTTTACCGTCATTGCGAAATCGATTTTTCATCGATTGAAGCAATCTCATTTGTGAAATGCTTTAGGCAAAGAATGTTGTTGCATAACTTCAATAACGACCAACCAGAAGTGCAAAAATAATTTATAATTAAAACTGACGAAGTTTCCTTTCACACAGGCCGGCAAAACTTCGTAAGTTATATCACGTTCATTCCGAAATCGATTTTTCATCTATTGAAGCAATCTCAACGACCAGCCAGAGTCGCAAAAATGATTTATAATTTAAACTGACGAAGTTTCCCTTCACACAAGCCCGCTAAACTTCGTAAGTTATATTCCCGTCATTGCGAAATCGATTTTTCATCGATTGAAGTAATCTCATTTGTGAAATGCTTTAGGCAAAGAATGCTCTTGCATAACTTCAATAACGACCAACCAGAGTTGCAGAAATGATTTATAATTAAAACTTACGAAGTTTTTCTTCACACAGCCCGGCAAAACTTCGTAAGTCATATCCCTGCTCTTGCGGACATTTTTTTTACCGTATTCGGATTTAACTCATATAGTCATTCTGACGCATTAATAGTGCCCTGTATTTATTGAAAATGGCTGTTTTAGATACGAAACCTATATAGCGGTTAGCCTCGTCAACTACGGGTAAAAGCCAAACGTTGTCTTGCTCCATTTTTTGCAATACAACCTTAAGATCGTCGTTTTCCATAATGGTATTTGGGGCAGGTTGTACCAGGCTGGTAGCTAATAAATTTGCTTTATCAGGATTATTAACCATTTCGCTAAAGAGTTCTTCTATATAAATAATTCCTTTAAAATCTCCCAGCTCATCAGTAACGGCACAAATATTTTTATGCGATTGAACGATCTCATTCATTTTTTCAGCAATTAGATCGCTCATGTATAGCTGAGGATACGATTTTTCGATCAGGTACTTGAGTTTCATTTGATTTAGAACCGTTGTATCCTTATCTTCATGAGATAACAATTCACCTTTATCTGCAAGAACTTTGGTATAGATAGAGTGTTTCTGCGAGCTTCGATTAATCGCATAAGAAATTGCCGTGGTAATCATTAACGGAACCATTAAAATATAACCACCGGTAATTTCTGCAATCAGGAAAATCCCTGTTAATGGGGCATGCATAATTGAACCCAAGGCAGCGGCCATACCGGCTACAATAAAATTAGAGACATTTAAATGTGCCAGACCAGAAAGATTGACCACATAGGCAAAAATAAAACCAATCAAACCACCCATAATCAGGCTGGGTGCAAATGTACCACCGTTACCTCCGGCACCAAGTGTAATTAGCGTAGCAAGCGATTTCATAAAAATAGTAACCACTGTAAACAGCACCACCATTGCCGAAATTGAATTGTAATCTTCAAAAATACTGTTGTTAATTACCGCAAGATAATCTCCTCTTAATAAATTTTTCATGGTGATATAACCTTCACCATACAATGTTGGGAAGAGAAATACCAGCACTCCAAGCATTAAACCACCCACAACCACTTTGGTGTATGGATGCTTAATTTTATAAAATAGCCCCTTTACCGCATAATTGGCTTTTGTGAAATAGATGGAAAAAAGGCCGATTAATCCTGCCAAAAGCACATAATAAAATAGGGCATTGATTTGCCAGCCTTCTGTAACCAGGAAAAATAGTTGCTGGGTATAAAATATCCTAGCCACTACCGCTGCTGTAGCCGCAGATAATAATAATGGAATAAAGGCCGGAATAGTAAACTCCGGCAATAAGATTTCGATTGCAAAAACGATTCCAGCTACCGGACTGTTAAAGGCTCCAGCGATACCTGCAGCAGCCCCGCAAGCTACCAGCATAGTAATTTCACGATATGAAAGGCCAAGAAAGCGACCAAGATTAGAACCTATTGATGCACCACTGGTTACAATAGGTGCTTCCAAACCCGTTGATCCCCCAAAGCCTACCGTAATAGCAGCTGTTATAATTTGTGAATAGATATTATGTGCTTCTACCCTGCTCGATTTTTTTGAAATAGCATAAAGCAATGGTGTTAGGCCTGTTTCAAACTTGCTTTTTCTGATGAAATATTTGATGTATAAAACCGTAAGGAAAATACCAATCATTGGAAAGATGAAATACAGGTAGTATTTATATTTCCAGTGCCAGTCTGATTGAAGGAACTCTTCAATATGGTGGGTTAAGCTTTTAATCGCAGCCGCTGCAAGTCCGGCAAGAATCCCCACGATTACCGCCAGTATAATTAGAAAATTACGGTTTGATATTTTTGACTTTCTGTATTGATTGATCTTATCAAGGTAATTGACAAAGCGGATGTACATTCTATTGGATTTTAATAGAGAGTTAATGTGCCAAATGTAGGCAAAAACGATATCCGAGACAATTTTTAGGTCAATTATTTATGCATCAAACTTATCTAATAGCTTAATCAAAGTAGCAAAATCTTTTGGATATGGCGCATCAATAACAATATCCTGATCATCCAATCCTTTGAAGACTAAATGCCTTGCATGTAAGGCAAAACGCTTCATAATTGGCTGTTCTTCTTCACCTTTGGTTAATTTATATCCACGTTTAATAGAAGAAAGAAAAACTGGCTTACCTTTATACATATCGTCACCTACAATTGCTGCCCGTTGTGTAGCCAGGTGAATCCTGATCTGGTGCATTCGACCTGTTATAGGCTTACATTCTACCAATGTATAGTGCTTATAATATTTTAAAGAATCAAAAATAGTTTCTGCTCTTTTACCCTCTGCACGATCAATGGTTACGTTTTTATTTCCATCATTCAGAATTGGTAAATCAACCAATAACTGATCGAAAATAACATGACCATCTACGACTGCGTGATAAGTTTTATTTACTTTCCTTCTTTCAAATTGCATGGAAGCATGACGGTAAGCTTCTGGATTTTTAGCAATAATTAAAGCACCCGATGTTTCTTTATCCAAACGATGGCAAACCTGAGCATCATCACTATATTGTTTGGCTAAACGCAAAACGTTGGTTTCGCCAGAACCACCTCTTTCATCTAGTGAGGCCAAAAAAGGTGGTTTATTGATGACAATAAAATCGTTGTCTTCGAAAAGGATAAGATCTTTAAAATTTGGATACTTCAAACTGTAATGTTATTAATGAGCCGCAAAAATAAGGATTTATTTTTATTGGTATAGAAATTAACGGCATAATAAGGATAAAGGGTATTGATGTACATATTTATTTAATCTTTCATCAGTAATGTTTGCGTCCATTAGATTACTAAAAACAGAAATAAACTTAAAATCAAAAAGCCGCAGGCTCTCTGATAATCAGCGAATCTGCGGCTTAAATATTTATGTCTCTTTCTATGATAGTTCGAACTTATATCCTACTCCTTTAACGGTTGACACATAAGTTTCACCTAATTTTTCTCTTAACTTACGAATATGAACATCAATTGTTCTGTTGGTTACTACAACCGAATCTTCCCAGATGTTTTTAAGAATAGATTCACGGGTATAGACTTTACCTGGTTTTGAAGCTAAAAGGTATAACAATTCAAACTCCTTCTTGGCTAAAACAACTTTATTTCCGCCCTGAAAAACCAAATAGGCTTCTCTGTCTATTACTAAATCACCGATTTCTAATTTGTTTTCAGAAACCTCTTCAGTACCTGCATTTCTTCTTAAAATCGCATTGATTCGACTTACTAATGCACGTGGTTTAATTGGTTTTGCAATATAATCATCAGCACCTACATTAAAACCTGCAATTTCAGAATATTCTTCACTTCTTGCTGTTAAGAACACCATAAAAGTATTTTTAAATTCAGGAATGGCTCTCATCAAACGACAAGCTTCAATTCCATCCATTTTAGGCATCATGATATCCAGAATGATTAAGTCAGGATGAACCTTCTTAGCTACTGTAATGCCTTCCTGGCCATTTGCAGCCGTAAAAACCTGATATCCCTCTTTCTTAAGGTTATATTCAATCAGTTCCAGAATGTCTGGTTCATCATCAACTATTAATATTTTCTGACCTGCGTTGTTCATAGTTAAATATTTGTTACGAAAGTACTGTCTCTGCTGTAACTATTCGTTAAGCCTAAGTTAATAAATTGTTAACGACTTAAATTAGTTTAACATTGAATTTGTTTTAACGTAACGTCTTGGCTAAGAAAGCCTCTAGTTCATCTCCACGAAGGTTTTTTGCAACGATTTTTCCAGCAGGATCAATTAAATATGATGTTGGGATCGCCTGAACCTGATATTTTTTAACCGTTTCTCCATTAAAATCTTTCAATTCTGAAACGTGTGTCCACATCAAACCATCAGCTTTAATGGCGCCTAACCAGGCAGCTTTATCCGTATCTAATGAAATACCCAGGATGTCAAAATTCTTTGTTTTGTATTTATTATAAACTTTGACCACGTTTGGATTTTCCTGGCGACAAGGCTGGCACCATGAGGCCCAAAAATCTACCAAAACATATTTGCCTTTATAATCTTCTAAGCTTACTGGTTTTCCATCTGCAGTATTAATAGTGAATGATGGCGCTACCTGTCCAACCTGAACAGCTTTTAGTAAAGCCATTTGTTTAATAAATGTATCTACAGTGGCATTTCCTTTAATCTCATCCTTAATTTCGTCGGCAAAAGCCACCAATTGGGCCTCAAACTCTTGTGGACTTAAGGTATTCATTGCATAAAAACTTGCTAACGTACCTTTGTTATCTTTTGCAAATTTAAGGATTGATGTATTTAGCTGATTGATATAAGATTCATACCGTGGCTTTGCTTCCTCTAATATAGCGGCTCTGTTTTGCGGTTGTTTAGCCACCTTTGCTTCAAAATCTGCCTGCAGTTTCTCTACCTGTTTAGCGAAATTATTTCTAAGGGTATTTAATTCAGATAATTTTTCAACTTCATTGGCACCTGATATTTTATAGGCCATGGTTTTATCTGCTAAATCTGCTTCCAGTTTGATGTCATCTCCGTTTTTAGCAATTAACATAAATTCATGGTTACCTACAGAAACCCTAAAAAAATCAACCGAAGGTGTTTTCCTGATAAATTTAAATTCACCTTTCTCTGATAAATTGGTTGAATCTATCGCTACCATCTGGCTATTTTCCATGCCAAACAGAAATACTTTTTTCTCAGTTCCCGGATTTTTGAATGTACCGTCAATCGTAAAACTATCTTTAGGTTTGCATGCCGTAAAAGCAATCGCGATCAACACGATCAGGCTCAAGTTCTTTAATTTCATTATTTAAGTTTTTCTAATATTAATTCATTTAGTTTTTTGGCATCTGCTTTACCTTTTGCCAGTTTCATGACATCGCCAACAAATAAACCTAAGACACCTTTTTTCCCCTTTTTATAGGCTTCTACCTGTTGCGGGTATTTATTTAACACTTCATCAATAAATCCATCAAGCTCATTGCTATTTTCCGTAATCAATAAATTTAACTGCTTTGCTAAACCCATAACATCTGCGTTATCGGTTTCTTCAATAGCTGGTAGTAATTGTTGAATAGCAATTTGCTGCGTAATTTTTTTTTCATCAACCAGGTTAATGGCTATCGCCAACTGATCTGGTTTAACTTTATAATCTGCAATCGCTATTCCTCTTTCACTTAAAACTGCACGGATAGGTCCGATTAGCCAGTTAATGAGTGTCTTTTTGATGTTAACGATAGGTAAAGCCTGATTAAAATAATTTAATAAATCTATGTCTTCAGCAAATAGCGTTGCATCAGCTTTATTGATTCCAAATTCCGCTATCATTTGTCTGGAAATTTCGTTCGGCAAAGCAGGCATAGCAGACTTAATTTCCGATAGCCATTCATCAGAAATATGAATAGGCGGTAAATCAGGATCAGCGAAATAACGGTAATCATTTGCTTCTTCTTTTGTTCGCATAGGCGAAGTAGTACCCTTATCTGCATCGAAATTTAAAGTGCTTTGGATAATCGATCCACCATTGCTCACTACCTCTATCTGTCTTGTAAATTCAAATTCCATTGCCCTGCGTACGTTACGCATTGAATTTAAATTTTTCACTTCGCAGCGGGTACCAAAAGCGTTTGTTCCATTTTCACGGATAGAAATATTGGCATCGCAACGTAAACTGCCCTCTTCCATGTTACCATCGCTAACATTTAAATGCCGTACCAGTTTTCTGATTTCACTCAATAATGCTGATGCTTCTTCTGGACTACGGATATCTGGTTCAGTTACAATTTCAATTAAGGGCACGCCAGCACGGTTCAAATCAACCAATGAGTAATGATCGTCCTGATCGTGGATGCTTTTACCCGCATCTTCTTCTAGATGGATACGGTTTATGCCAATTTTCTTTTTCGAACCATTGCTCAATTCTACTTCTAAGTGTCCGTTAATACAAATGGGTTGGTTATCTTGTGTAATTTGATATCCCTTGGGCAAATCAGCGTAGAAATAATTTTTCCTATCAAAATGATTTACCTGATTAATGGTACAATTTAATGCCAAACCAATCCGGATGGCCTTTGCTACCACTTCTTTATTTAATTTTGGCAAGGCTCCTGGTAAAGCCAGAGAAACTGTTGAAATATTTTGATTCGGCAAAGCCCCAAAAGATGCACTGTCAGCAGAAAATATTTTGGTATTCGTATTTAACTGAACATGTATTTCCAATCCTGAAACTAGCTCGTATCGGTTTTCGGGTATCCCTGAACTCATATAAAAATGATGCTTTAATGTATCGTACTGGCAAATATAACAAAGAATGTTAAATTGAATGGCCACAATCTAACCAGAATTTTGGCTAAGCAGCTATTTCTTAAAGGAAAAGCGTTTTGCAGGTGATGATTAAATTTAATTGTATTTCTTTATGTTAAAGATTAGAGTCATTTGAAAAGCTGAAAGATATTAGCGTTCCTTATTGATCTGCATTGATGAGGTTGGTTCTCCATAAAATATAACCCAGGCGGCCACAGCATTCTGCAACAAAATATTCTATATCTGCCGGAACATCATTTACAATGCGATAACGTATCTTAAACTTTGGATTATAACTTAAATAAACCACCAGGTCATCCTTTGAAAATCCACTTCCGGTTAGCGCCTTAAGATGTACCTCAGCAAGTTCTTTTGCCGCACGGTTTAAACGGTCATTCATGATTTTTGCCAGGTGTTTTGCAGGAACAAAATCAGTCTCTAATATAGCCAGCACAGTCACAGTCATTTCGCAAATTTAGACGCATTATCCAATTTTGCAAATGCTCCGCACTAAATTACTGAAACAGAGGTAATTATTTTATACGTGCATCATATGCATGATCAACAGCACGAGTAATTAATAAATACTCGTTAAAACCTTTTCTCGCCAAATCCTGTTCCATTAATATGAAATCTTTTAATCTTGTGGTAAGTCTTGATGGTCTCAATACACCCATAACAGTGAGCGAAGCTGATGGTATTTATGAGATCATTCATGAAGGACATATTATTGCTGCTTTAAGGCCACCCGGAGAAGATTGGCAATTGCTGCCTTTAGATGAATTGATCGAAGAAGTTTCCTTATTTGAAAGTGACCTTGATCCACAAAGTCACCGCATTGTATTGCATTCGCCCGTAATTAATCAAATTATTGCGGAGATTGAAAATCATTAGTGGTTGAGCAAGATTTATTTATTGTAATCAGGCCAAATACGATAACCATTCTATTATTAATAGCACTTTATTTTCTTTTTTATTTCAAGATATAGAAATCTTTAAGATACACTTGCTTAAGGCTTTGATGATGAGATGTAGAATTATAGAACTTTTATCGAAAAAATAGTGTTCTCATTAAAAACATATCTCTCACAACCATTATGATTGTACCTCTATTTAAAAAAAACAATTCTCTATTTCCATCATTACCACATCCTCTTTTACGTGTAACTGTTGTTATTCCGGTAAAGAACGAAGCAGAATGCATTATCGATACATTAGATGCCCTTCGTATGCAGAGCGATCCATCAGGAAATCAACTTGATAGCCATCGTTTTGAAGTATTGGTGTTGGCTAATAATTGTACAGACGAAACTTTCAAGATTTGTGAGACTTATCAATTGGCTTTTCCAGATTTTGCCTTTCAGGTTGCTGAAATCACATTTAAAGGCGATGATGCACACATCGGAACAGCCAGAAGGTTATTAATGGATTGTGCATACCAACGGCTGATTCAGGTAGCAGGAAATCGTGGAATTATAGTTTCAACAGACGGCGATAGTCAGGCAGACCCTACGTGGCTATATCATATTTTAGCAGAAATGGAAAATGGAGTGGATGTTGTCGGCGGCAGAATTTTACCAAGAGATACACCTGAACAATCTAAATTACATCATTTGAGGGATGTTACCTACCGATTATTCTCCAGCCGGTTAGAATCTGTACTGGATCCGTGTATATCAAATCCATGGCCCCGCCATTTTCAATGTTATGGTCCGAGTTTAGCTGTAACCTGCGAAATTTATGATCGGTCAGGAAGATTACCCGCAATTCCCTACCTTGAAGATGAAGAGTTTAGAAAGCGACTAAAACGGGTAGATGCCAAGTTCAGACATTCTCCAAATGTGAAGATTTATACTTCTTCCCGACTAAATGGAAGAGTAGAATTTGGTTTTTCTGTGCAGTTGCAGCAATGGCAGGATATGAGTGTTAAAGGAGATCAGCAATTGGTAGAATCACTAGAAACATTGATTTTTAAATTAAGCACTAAAAATTCCCTTCGCAAACTTTGGATTAGCCGTAAGCAATGTGCTGCATTTCATGCTGAATTAAATACCTTGGCTGCTGCACTATCAATTGACTTTCAGGCACTAAAGCTGGCTGTTCAAAACAATCAATATTTTGAAAGCTTATGGGAACAAATTGAAGAGCATCTATTATCATCCGGACATACTCAAATTATCATGGAACCCATATCAAAGGCCATTGCATCTGTAAGGCAGTATTTTTCAAAAGCTATTTTTCAGCCTGAACCAAATACTATGGGTATGAATGAATCAGACGAAATGCAAAGTATTGCGGTTTAGCAAATTTATAAATGATATCCGTTTTAACCATTGTTAAAGGAAGAGCAAATGCACTTCATCATTTACTGAAGGGTTTAGAAACAAGCAGCATTTTACCAGACGAAATGGTGGTGGTGTTTATGAATGAGCCTATTAGGAAGATGCCTATTCTTCCTTTCCCTGTTTACTGTTATACCATCATGGAATCTGCACATTTACCGCTTGCTGCTGCAAGAAATCTAGCAGCTGAAAAGGCCAGTGGCGATTTCTTAATCTTTTTAGATGTCGATTGTATTCCTTCAGCATCGCTCATTACTGACTATCAAGCACATCAAAATTCAAATGCTCTGCTGAGTGGGGAGGTGAAATATTTACGTATTGGCGCTACAGATCAGCATGATTTTTTAAATGCTATGGAAATCTGGAGCGATCCAGATCCCATTCGTAGCGACATGGATGTTATACCCTATTCACTTTTCTGGTCATTAAATTTTGCCTGTAGCAAAACCATTTATCAAAAAATCGGAGGTTTTGACGAAGGTTACAAGGGTTATGGCGCTGAGGATACAGACTTTTCTTTCTCCGCAGAAAAAATGCAGGTGCCCTTACAACATGTTTCAGCAAAGGCTTATCATCAATATCACGAAAGTTATTCTCCACCGCTCAATCACCTGGAAGACATTATCGGAAATGCAAACCGATTCTATCAAAAATGGAAAAAGTGGCCCATGGAAGGTTGGTTAACAGCTTTCAGCAATATGAACCTGATTGATTGGGGTAAACGAAAAATTACATTAAACAGAAAGCCGACTGATGAAGAAATTAGGGCTGCGTTAAAAAAATAAATTTAGCCATACAAGCTCTTACCAACAGCTATAATAGCATTTGCAGCATCCTCCAAAGCACTTTCAGCAATTACATCTTTCCAGTTTGGCACTGCATCTTCCATTTCAGTAAGAATGTAATTCCAATCCGTATTATAAAGTGATTCAGGCAAAACAATGCGCACACCTGGGATTGAAGAAATAGCATCTGCTTTATCTACTTGTTCTTCAAAAGGGCGAGCTTCTGGGATACCGATAAAACGTTTGTTTAGACTAGCCATTTCCATTACGGTGTTATGGCCGGTATTGCCGATTACCATACTACAAAGATCCAGCACTTCCTTGGGTTCATCCAGGTGTCCATGATATTTAATATGAGTATGTTCTATCGGTTTACCTTCAATTTTCCCGATGATGAGAAAATAAAAATCTGGGCTTGAAATGGCAAGAAACTCTAGAAAGGAAGTATTAATAGAGGTACCTCCACTCCCAACAATTACTGCTACATGATGTGGTATTTCAGTGTTAGATTTGCTTTGAGAAAATCTTGAAAAACCGCCAGTATAAATTGTTTTCTCTTCCACCCACTTTGCTGATAAAGGTGCAATTGAACTTGAAAATGGGGCAAGAAGACATTCAGCACTTTGATAAGCCATGAGGTGCGGTAAATCATCACGAAGCCCATGTTGTCGCATGACGATGGTTGGAATGCCTGCTAGCCTAGCTAATAAAGTTACTTCTACAGATACATCTACCACCAATATCATTGGAAAAGCTGATTTGAAAAACTCCGTCATGATGGCTACCCGGTCACTGATTCCCTTAACATTTAAAGGGGCATAATGTAACGCATCAACTGTATTTCCGTTCTGAAAATATAAATCTTGATCTTCCTCAGTATCCATTGGAAGATGGATGACATTAATGTTTTTAGGGAGTAAATGAGCAAAAGGCTTTAAATTACTGCCTAACAGGGTGATGTGATAGCCAGTTAAACGGGTAATGATTTGTGCTGTTCTGGTAAAATGACCAGCGCCATGATGGTGAACGTAAAATGCCAGGTTAAATTTCATAAAACTATGCTTGCTTCCTGTAAACGTCTAACCTGTAATCAGCTGTTCGATCACCCTTTATATGTAAGAGGCCCGCATTGGCAAAGCAATGATGAACCTCATCTCCGCTTAAGGGATAATCTGCTACAAAATGTGTCCAGTGAACCAGCACTAAAATACCTTTCGGCTCCAAGGAGCTGGTAATAAGATTTCTGGTTTGCAAAAGATCCTCCTTTGATAAATAGTATCCCACTTCACTCATTACAATTAAATCGAAGCTTCCATCCGGATAATCCATTGGAATTCCGCCATGAAGAAATTTAACTTCTTCTCGATCTTTCATTCTTAACATGGCCTTTTCCAATGCTATTTCGCTAATATCCATCGAGATCAGATGTTTACATTTTGTGCTCAGCATTTGCGTAAGTACGCCAATAGAACATCCTATCTCTAGCGCTCTTTCATAGTGCTCATCCGGAATCGCTGCTAAGGTCGCCGTATATTTATTTTTTTCATATTCACTGGTTTCGAACGACCAAGGATCTGAATGGGTGCTGTAAAGCTGCTCAAAATAATCTTTAGAAAGCGTACCTGCGGGATTAGTTTTAGTACGTTGCATAAAATATTCTTTCCCGGTTAAAAAATTTCCAATCATTTCTTCCGTGAGCATAAACCCTTCAGGATCATCATCAATCAATTGGGTAGTTTGAGATTGGTGTGCATGAATGGCTTTCTTTTTTTGTTGCAAATAATTATTAACTTCTAAGGACTTAAGTTCACCTGTTTCCAATTGTGGGACATCACCTTCACTGGCATTTTCATATAACCAGATCGGATATTCCCAGATGGTTGGTTTATAATCAGTCACATTTTTTAATGCAGCTAAAAGCAGTTGGAAAGTTGCCCGATGATCCCGATGTGGATCAAGTTCGTAGGGAACTAAAATGAGTTGAGGAAGAAAAGAAGATAAATCTACATGAAGTTTTTCTGATAATGCCTCAAATCCATCTTCACCCTTTGCAGGCATTGCAGAATCTTGGTTTTGATAGCCTGAAAGTTTATCTGGGCTTAAGCCTAAAAAACTTAAGGCACTAATCATTTCGGTGTAGCGCAATTTAGCCAGACGATCTACCGGATATGTAGCTGAATGATGAGATCGGCTACCATCTGTAGTTAGAGTAACATGAACATCACAGCCCTTTAGCACCAATGATTGGATTAAACCTCCACATGCCAATGATTCATCATCGGGATGTGGCGCTAAAATAAGGCATCGTTTAATGTTATTCAAAAATTGCTCATCAATATCTATTGCTGATGACCAGAATGCTGTTTTATCAAATATCATCATCGAAAGAAAAATCGTTGTGAATAAAAAATGCTGCTGCCTTGGTACGGGTGGCATCAGGAGCTGGCTGGCGAAGATAGAAAGTAAGATCGCGATGTAGTCGTTCCAGTTCAAATGGCTCCATCAAGCCACGGGCACCTACACACTTATTACTTTCGTCCATAATGTTTAAGCAAATCTCTTCAATTACAGTTCGGGTCATATTGGCGAATGCAATTAATGCCTGATCATGTGTACCAGCAGATGACCATTGATCGTAATACTTTCCAGCACGGTTAAGCCATAACTCTCCAGTAGTGAGGGCACTCATTATATTATAAATACGCATTTGCTGGAAAGGATCATCAGTACGTTTTAATTCTTTTAAATAGGCCAGCGTCTGGTTTGAAATTGCCTCTGCGCCACCTAAATGTACAGCTGCAAAACGAATGGCTCCCCCGTTAAAATATGGCTGTGTTAAATAAGTCCCGGGTCTTGCCAATAAATCCTGATCAGTTATCACATAATTGCTGAAATTTACTTTATAACTACCGGAAGCTTTCATTCCCAGCGGCTTCCAACTCTCACGGTCTATCTTATCTTGTGAAAGATTTTCCATGTTAATAATCGCCATTTGCCATCCCTTTTCTCCGTTACGAACGATTTCTCCGGAAATTAAGGCCCGGCTTACCAAATCTGCTCCAGAACAAAAAGTTTTACAGCCTTGAATGCAAAATGTGTCTTCCTCCATTTGAAAAGAAATGCCGTCTGCTGCCTGTGTATTCCAAACACCAAATAGATGACCCTGTTCTTCTACCTCTTTAAACCATCTTTCACGTTGCTCTTTTTCTGCATATAAATGAATGAGGTAAAGGGTATTAATATGTCCTTCATAGATTCTTCCTACAGATAGATTAGCCTTTCCTACTGCCTTTAATAATTTCAAAAGCGCCGGGGTTTTAGGCAAATTAAAGTCTAACGGATGTCCTGGCAAAACAATGGATAAAGCACCACATTCACGTAACCATATAAATTCATCACGAGGTCCCGCGGGATGATGCTCTGTGGCAGCAGCACGATTAGCTATCTTATTTAAAACAGAATTAATTTGGGCCTCATCATTACTTTTTATTTGGATATCTGCTGTAATACTCGTCATTATACTTCTAAAACTTTTTGTTTATTTTTCTGCTGTGCAACTTCAGCAAGCATTTTTTCGTAATTATCCATCATCTTTTCAATATCAAATCTGCTCCTGGCATAGTTGCTTACAAAAGTCCGATCCAATTGCATGGCGCTCTTTATGGCTGCGGCTAAATCTCCTACTTCAGGATAATCAACCAGGATTCCTGTTCCTTCGGCTACAATTTCTGGTAATGCGCCCATCTTAAATCCAGCTACTGGGGTTCCACAGCTTAATGCTTCTGCAACCACTAATCCAAATGGCTCTTGCCAGCAAGGACTTACGATACACACGCTTGCACCTCCAATTAAGGCATTTAAAGACTTTTGATCCTGAATACCCAATAACACTACATTCTCATCTACCAAACCTGAAACTTTCTCTTTAAAATATCGCTGATCTGCAATGGCACCTGCAACCTTTAATTTAACTCCGGCAATTTTTGCTGCCTGAATGGCGAGGTGAAGCCCTTTATCCGGATGGATTCTGCCAAACCAGATGGCATAAGGTTCTTCATTAGCCTTTTCATATGATTTCCATAAATCAAGGTCAATCCCATTTTCTATAACCTCACAATCTGTCATGAGATCACCCCAGTTGACCGCACTTTGCTTTGAAACGGTTACATATTGAATCACAGGGTTTCGGCGTTCTGCTTTGATGGCAAGCTGAAGCTCATAAAAAGGTGGCGTGTGCAATACCGTTAACATTGGTGTAGTAACTACATTGGCCATGGTAATGGGGATATAATGCAGGCTATTATTAAAAATAATATCCAGATGATAGTCGTCGATGCGAGACATGAGACCAAAGTAAGCATGATGTTCTGCAATATATTCTGAAGGTAAATCTCTTCGTTTAATGCGCATGCCGGTATTGTCATCGTAATCTTCATCTGATAAAATTGAATCTACAGGAAGATTTTCATCAGAACTTGAACTTGCAAATAAGATTACATCGTGACCTCGTGAAACCAGCCTTCTGGTTATTTCATGTGTAAATACCTCTAAACCACCAGCAAACGGTGCTACTATAGGATGTTTTAAGTGAGCGATAATTCCAATCCTCATATTTGTTTTAGCAATTTAATAATGGTTGATAGTTATTCTATAGACAATATTTTTAGTGCTTAAGTTTTATATTTCTTTTCCGCCTGTAGCATGTCATTTAATGGCGACATTAACAATGGATGGAAAGCATTGATAACATGTTGCTTATCGTATAAAATTCAAAAGCTTCTCTAGTGGGAGAAGCTTTTGAAATAACGTTTAATGATAATTCACTATGGATGTCCGTTTCCTCCGGCAGCACCATAAATCTGGCCAGTAGCATAACTGGCATCGCTATCTGCAAGCTGAACATAAATAGAAGCCAGTTCAGCAGGTTGGCCAGGGCGACCAAGTGGTGTAACTTCACCAAAATTCACAATGGCATCCTGTGGTTGTCCGCCGCTGGTTTGTAAAGGTGTCCAAACCGGACCAGGTGCTACCCCATTTACACGAATACCTTTTGGGCCAAGTTGTTTAGCCAGTGATTTTACAAATGCAACATTAGCCGCTTTCGTTTGCGCATAATCAAATAGATTTTCTGAAGGATCATAAGCCTGAACCGAACTGGTGGCTATAATTACTGAACCTTCTGGTAATAATGGCAATGCTGCTTTGGTTATCCAGAATGGCGCATATACGTTTGTTTTCATCGTGGTATCAAAATGCTCCGAACTAATATCCAATAATGAATCAACTGCTTGCTGATGCCCGGCATTGTTAACCAATATATCTATTCCACCCAGTTTATCAGCAGCTTCAGCCACTAACTTTTTACAGAAATCTTCGCTGGTGATGTCGCCCGCAATTCCAAATCCTTTTCTGCCGGCTTCTTCGATCAGTTTAAGCACTTCATCTGCATCTGATTGTTCCTGGGGTAGATAATTAATTACAACATCGGCTCCTTCTCTTGCGTAAGCAATAGCTGCTGCACGTCCGATTCCAGAATCACCTCCGGTAATTAATGCCTTGCGACCTAAAAGTCTGTCTGAACCTTTATAACTTTTTTCTCCATGATCTGGAATAGGATCCATTTTTGAAGCCAGGCCAGGCACTTCCTGAGGCTGTTTTACAAACGGTGGTTTAGGGTATTTATCTAATGGACTCACTAATGGTTTTTGATTTTGATTGAACATATCTTTTAATTTTTTAGCCAGTTAATTTCTTGAGTATAAATCTGACCATGCGTAATAAAATATTCTTAAAGGCTTAATTAAATTCGCCTGTTTGTTTATTTCAACATTAAAAAATTACCATTTGTTCAGAAAAAATAATAATTATAGCTTATTTGTTGTCTATCAGAATGAGGAAATGATATTCTATACTGTTCTGAATAAATTACAAACCTTATGATTAAAAGTGTTGTTTGATCAATATGGATTACTATAAAAAAGAAGATGGTCGAGATGAGACGAAAGTCGATCTTAATGATCCAAACGATATTTCCTATGCGGCACAACAAGCTGGAATTAGTCCTGAGAAATACAAGGAATATGCTAAGGCAGCTGGCACTAACGGAAGACAGGCTATTGCAAAATATATTGAAGAACATGCAAAAGAAGATCTTAATTCATAATTGCGAGTAGATTGACTTTGGTTAAAATAGTATGTCTTCTTTAGGCCATGCACGTAAATCAGTAAGTCATCAATATTATAAAATTAAATAAAAATTATTAATCATATCAATTACACATACACTATAAAAATGGAAAATAATAAAGAAATCATTAGCGACCTTAAAGGTTTAGTTTCAATAATAAATGATGGAAAAGAGGGTTACGAATCTGCTGCTGAAACAACGGAAAGTTTAGATTTGAAAGCCATTTTTCTTAAATATGCAGCAGAGCGTAAAGCTTATGAACTGGAACTTAAAGCACATTTAGCCACACATGGTGGAACATCTGACAATGACGAAGGTGGTATTTTAGGTGCCATTCACAGAACCTGGATTGATATTAAAGAGGCATTAAGTAGTAAAGAAGATGCTGCTATTTTAGGTGCTATCGAAACTGGAGAAAAAGCAGCAATCGAAAAATATGATGCTTTAATTGAGCACCCTGAAACACACGCTGATCATCTTGATTTATTGAATAAACAAAGAGATGGAATCCATAAAGCATTAACAGAAATTACTTTCCTAAAGACATCAAGATCATAAATATTGCCCCGCAGAAATGCGGGGCTTTTTTTTGGCTAATTGAATATAATTGCTTTATAGCTTTTCTATACTTAGAATCAATACTTATGAATGAATTTGACCTTAGCCTTTGGATTGCTTCGTTGTTCCTCCCCTCAATAACGATTGGTGAAAAGCGCAAGCCTATTAAACATTTATTGCAAATTACATGGAACATTACAAAGTAAAGTACGGAACTGATCACCAAACTTATGAATTTTTAGTCAGTGAATATCCTTATAGAGATGGGGAGACGTGTAAGTATACCGTATTTTTTGAAGGAAAAATTATCGCCTCATTTGAGCCAGATAGAAATCATGTATTAAATATCTGTAAGAATGATAGTGGTTTTGATAAGGAATTACTTGGTTTGCTCGCAGATGAAATTGAATATCGGCACCCAAATCTGATTCCTGATCCGAAGGACGGTTAAATAATATTAGAAAAAATCAATTGAAAGCTAATGCTTCGAAAATAGCTTTCTCTGGAGATTTCAGTTTGCAGTGATTCTTGGTTTTATTTATAGCTCATTTAAAAATGATCATTACTGATTACCAAATTTGTGGAATCTTCGAAAATCAGCGAGACATATACGCTTGCAATAATTAGTTGTATTATTTCCCGCAGATTATAAAGATAAGGTGCGCAGATTTAAAATGATCATTACTAATTACCAGATCTGCGAAATCCCCGAAAATCAGCGGGATATATTTTGATAAAATTTATTAAAAATTCATATCAAAAATGAAGGGAAGACCTAGGCCTCCCCTTCTATTACTTAACGATACTCAATAACAAACTCAGATTTTGGGTTTCTAACCTTTTTCATTCCGGCTAACCAGTCACCTTCACTGTCGCGGTACCCTAAATATAATAAGGTTACACTTCGAAGTCCTTTTTCTTTTAATCCTAAAACTTCATCAACAAGTGCGCTGTCAAAGCCCTCTGCTGGTGTGCTATCTACTTTTAATTCTGCAGCCATCGCAATTGACATGGCAAAGCCGATATAAGATTGATGTGCCGTATGAATGAAGTTTTTCTCAGCTTCTTCATTTAAATAAATGCCTTTAATTTTATCTGTATAACTGGAGAATCTTCCACGTGGTAATCCTCTCTCATCTGTAGTACGATCATAGATGGCGTCAATTCGTTCCTCGGTATAATTATCCCAGGCAGCAAATACTAAAACATGAGAACAATCTACCATAACTTCAGGGTTGAGAGCATTCTGGCTAAGTTTTTCTTTTAGTTCCTGATTGGATACCACCAAAACCCTAAATTGTTGCAAGCCCGAAGATGTTGGGGCTAATCTTGCTGCTTCTACAATCTTATCTATATTTTCTTCACTTACTTTTTTCGATGGATCGTATTTTTTTGTGGCGTATCTCCACGCTAATGATTCTAATAATCCCATTTTTACTGGTTTTAAATTAATAATTATTGCTTAATTAATGATTCGTAACTGTGATGGTTACTTCGATGTTTCCACGTGTAGCGTTAGAATACGGACAGATCTGATGTGCTTTGTCTGCTAAAGCCTGCGCTTCCTCGATGCTCACTTGTGGAATATTTACGGCTAACTTAACTGCCAGGCCAAAACCACCGTTTTCAATCTGGCCGATGCTTACTTCTGCCTTTACGCTGGTTTCTCCTGTAGCTACTTTACCTTGTTTGATAATTAAATTTAATGCGCTATCAAAACATGCGGCATAACCTCCGGCAAATAACTGCTCCGGATTGGTGTAGTTATCATCTGCACCGCCCAATGCTTTTGGCATGCGCACCTCTACGTCTAAAATGCCATTATCACTTTTAATGTGTCCATTACGTCCACCTGTTGCAGTTGCTTCTGCAGTATATAAAACTTTCATTCTGATTTTATTTTGATTTTATTTTTTTATCTGTAAAACAGCCCTTAAGTGGCTGAAGGTTTCAAAGCTGAATTTGCCATGGTATTTTCCAAAACCTGATGCACCCACACCTCCAAACGGAAGAAAGTGAGAACCTACATGAATGAGTGTACTGTTGATTTCTGCATCTCCGCTGGAAGTGCGATTTAACACATCATCTGCAAATGCCTGATTTTCTGAAAATACATATAAAGCAAGTGGCTTTGGTCTGCTGTTGATTTCATTAAATGCCTCATCAATGTTTGTGTAGGTTAAAAATGGAAGAATCGGACCAAATATCTCTTGTTGCATCACGGCGTCATTCCAATTTACGCCATCCATTAAAGTAGCTTCAAAATAACGGGTATCCAGGTCGTAATGACCTCCATAAACCAATTTTTCAGATGATGAGGCAATATAACCAGCAAGGTTTTTAATTTGACGCTGAGAAACAACTTTTCCAATTTTACCTAACGTTTGATCTTGGTAAGTCTCCCTAAGATACGCCTTCATTTTTAGAATCAATGCATCTTTAACTTCCTCATGTACATACACATAATCAGGAGCCACGCAGGTTTGTCCACAATTCGCCCATTTGCCTGAAGAAATTCGTTTCGCCGCAATATCCAAATCTGCATCCTGATGAACAATACATGGTGATTTTCCACCTAATTCCAAGGTTAATGGAATCAGTTGTTTTGCAGCAGCAGCCATTACAATCTTTCCAACGTTAGCACTTCCAGTGAAAAAGATATAATCAAATGGAAAAGTTAAAAGTAAGGTGTTTTCTTCAATAGCGCCTTCTACAACAGCCACATATTCGGGTTGGAAAGCTTCTGAAATAATTTGGGCGATTACATTTGAAACCGTTGGTGTGTTTTCTGATGGTTTAAGTATAACGGTATTTCCAGTCATTAAGGCACCAATTAGCGGACTAAACGTTAGCTGAACCGGGTAGTTAAAAGGGCCAATAATATAGGTTACTCCAAATGGCTGATGAGTAAGTTTGCTGATAACAGTCTCTCCACCCGGACGTGGCTTAGAAGGCACCTCGACAGGTTGAGCCCATTCCGCCACATTAGCGATACAATAATCAAGTTCATCCAGTACAAGTTGTACTTCAGCATATTCAGCCTCTTTTCTGTTTTTACCAAGATCTTCCATTAAGGCATCACAAATGGCATCAGTATGTTTCACAAAAATAGTTCTGAAACGTTTAAGCTTTTCAATTCTATAGCTAATATCCTGTGTTTGGCGTGTAGCAAAAAAGTTTTTCTGATTTTGAAATATATTTGTAATCTGTTGTTGATCTATTGATGTCATATTCTTTTTATTTTAATGAGATAATGATTTTTTTATATATCATTCCGCCATTATTCTTAATCTATCTTTTAAGTGCTTTAGTCACAATTTGCTTCAACTGATTCAAGTCATCTATAGAAAGTCCTAAGGCCTCTACCAGTTTAGCAGGAATGCAAGTCGCTTTTTCTTTCATTTTTTCGCCAATATCAGTTACTGAAATAATAACTACACGCTCGTCAGCTGTGCTTCTTGTTCTGGTTATTATCCTTTTTTGCTCCATCCTTTTCAGCAGTGGCGTGAGCGTACCACTATCTAAATAAAGCTTTTCACCAAGTTGATTAACCGTTTGTTGATTTTCTTCCCAAAGGATTAGCATCACCAAATATTGCGGATAAGTTAACCCAAGATCATCTAAAAATGGTCTGTATAGCTGAGTAACTTCCCTAGAAAGGGCGTATAAAGGAAAGCAAACCTGATTTTCTAACTTTAAAAGATTGTTCATTTTTCTATTGCATTACAAATATAGATTGTGCACAATATAATTGTGTATGATTTATGTAAATTTGGATTTAAATGTGTTCTCCTCTTTATTCTTTTGTAAAGAGGAGAACAACGATTTCATCACTATTTAATTAAATATATGTTTTGCCTGCAACGTGAATGGTAACAGAATTGAGTTTACTCAAGTTGCTTTAGCACCTCACCATCCCTCTTTATTTTCCCTGAATTGACATTCAAATCCAATACCCTGAGCAGTTCTTTTTTCATTTCTTCAGTTACCCTGCTAAAACCAAACAACCTGGCAATTAAAACTGTCGCAACCTCTGGTTGAATAGCAATTGATTCGCTTACCACTTTTGTAACTGCTAAAGTCATTTCTTCAGGAGATATGTAAGCTAGTTTCTTACTGCTACTATTTAAACCGGCTCTGTTTCTAATGATTGGATTCTCCATTTTAGGATGCCAAAGAAAATCATCCTTTTTTACAATCAGCCCACTGGTTACAGCATAATTAACCGCTGCATCTAAAGTATATCGAATGCGGGAGCCAATTTTGGAAATACCTGCGGCTTCAGCGATTCTTCTGCCTACTTCATCGAAATGAACCGGACTTTCTTTTTCCACTATTTCTGCGATCCAGTTTCCCAATTTACCAAAAGGAATAAGGTGAAGATCATCAATTTGCTGATCGATAATTAATTTGACTGGTTCATAAAAAGGAACAGTCGTATCTATTTCTATGGGCTCTTCTCTCACAAGGGTATTCAGTTCTGCATGAATTTCTTCTTCTATCTGATCATCAAGAGAGGTTTGTGTTTTCACCGTGGTGATGTAATCCAGCAGACGCTGAAACTCCCTTTCAGGGTTACGGTACCATTCTGTACTCCAGAGTTGGAACATCTTCCAGCCAATACCCTGCAAAACCTGCTTCCTTAACCGGTCACGATCACGTGCCGATTTTGATTTACCATACGAGTCTCCATCACAGTCGATGCCAATAAGATATCTACCTGGATGCTCCGGATCAACAACAGCAAGATCCAGATAAAAACCTTCTGATCCCACCTTATTTCTTACTGTATAACCAGCTTCCGTTAACCTGTTTTCTACCATTTGTTCAAAAGGACGTTCAGTTGGTACAGGTATATCCTGGTTTACACTAAATTTTCCGTGTTGTGCAAAATACAGGAAGTTTTTTAAAGCCCGGATTCCGAATTTTGTGGTTGCAGCAGCTTTAATGTCATCAGCTGTAATATTTGCAAATACTTCGCATCTGTATTTTGCCCTCGTGATGAGCACATTTAACCGCCGCTCGCCGCCTTCATTATTCAGTGGTCCAAAATTCATGGGTACAGTTCCATCTTCTATCCTTCCGTAACCAATGCTTATGAAAATAACATCCCGTTCATCACCTTGTACATTCTCCAGGTTTTTCACAAAAAAGGGTTCATCACTGTGGTTTCTGAAAAAACTTTCCGATTCAGGGTTTTTTCTTCGTTTAATTTCCAGCGCATTTTGAATGGCTTGCATTTGAGAGGTACTAAAAGCAATCACGCCAAGACTTTGCTTAGGATTTTGTAAAGCATGCCGGATAACCGCATCAGCTACAGTTTCTGCTTCCTTAGGGTTACTCCTGGTTTTTCCACGATCATAAATGGCATCCGGCAGGTGATGAAACGCTAAACCCATATGATACCTGGATCCGGGACTCGGGAAAACGACTAATTTATTTTCGTAGAATTCATGATTGGAAAGACTGATTAAAGATTCATGGCGACTTCTGTAGTGCCAGCGTAACATCCGTTGTGGTGCACCCTGACTATCAGTCATCCCCAAAATACTTTGCATATCTGCCGTTACATTATCTTCATCTTCAATGTCCGTATTTAGTTTATCAAAGAAACTGGTTGGTGGCAACTGTTTGGTATCTCCAACCACAACCAATTGTTTTCCTCTAAGTACAGCGCCTAAAGCTTCAACAGGACGTACCTGACTGGCTTCATCAAATATAACCAGGTCAAACTCAATTTCTCCGGGAGGAAGAAAACTGGCAATTGACATGGGACTCATCATAAATACAGGCTTGATGGCTTGGATAGCGAGTCCTGCTTCCTGCATCAATTTCCGAATGGGTAAATGCCTGGCTTTACGGTTAAATTCTGTTCGTAGCACACTCATTTGTCCACCACCTTCTTGCTTAGGTAAGGATTCATAATGTTTCAGCGCAACACGTGCCCTATTGTAAACCAGATTAAGCATATCCAGTGACCTGAATTTTTCTATGGTATCCTCATGACTAGTGCGTTCAAAACTTCGTAACGGTGGTCGTTCAGTCATTACTTGTGTAATAAGATGCTCATACCACGTTTTTTGCAATGCAACTTTTAAGTGGTTGGCAGCATGTTCCCATTGAGTAGCAAAATTTGTTAATGAACTAAACCCTTCTTTTTCAGCCGCTTCAGTAAGGTTATTCCATTGGATGGCATGATGAATTTCTACAAAACGATCAGACCAGAGCTGCAACAAATCAATTTGAACATTAAAATTTAGTGACTTGAGTTTTTTATCCTCTTTAACCAGCATATGATCAAAATCGAGCTTGGTTAAAAGAAGCTCAAAACTATCGGTTTGACTAGCAGCAGCTAATCTGAGTTTTTCGACCCAATCAGAAGCTATGCCTGGATGGTAATTCCTCCTTAATACCTCTAAAATTGTATCAGGATATACTTTATTGGAAATATCGATTTGAGTTTTGGAAAGAAATTTCAGAATCAGATTTAACTCCTGCCAACGGGTTTTCATTTTTTGCCAGCGGGTGCCGAATAATCGTTGTGCTAATGCCTCATATTCAGCAAGTGCAACACTTAGTCTATTGGCTTCTAAAATATCATCGGTGTATTGAATCTTCCTTTCCAGATCATCAGGCAATGGAATTTTTGAAAAAGAAGCTAACTCTTTTATACTTCTTTTGTAATCGCCAATGATAAATTTATACCATTTTTGACCGTGAGCTATTAAATTTTGGCGAATCTGCAATACATTTTGATTCCAGGCTTCTGGCAACAAAATATCTTCGTAAGCATGTTTAAGTGTGGCGAGCCTTTCTCCGGTTTCAAGCAAATCACGAATATCTTCATAATTCGATGCCCAAGCAGGATCTTGAATGGCAATTTCTCTTAATTCAGGACTTTCTGCAACCAATTTTGCAGTAGCGATTAACTTTTCAATTGCTGCTGCGTTAATGGGTTCTGGCATTAACAACCAGTTAGCAGCATCTTTAGAGGTGCTTTCTAATGTCATAGTCGCACTTAAAGCATTGCTGATTAAAACCTGATACCCCTCTTGCTCATGGGTTAGCAAAACTTTAAGTCTGGTGCCATAAAAAGTAAGGTGTGCGGGTACACCTATTTCCTTTATCCGGGCTTCAATTTCATCAGCTCTTTTTTCTGCACGACTCATACGGATCATATCCCAATCACTAATATCTGTTATGGGTACATTCAGTAATTTAACATCTGCATATTGATCTGCTATTTGTGAAAGGTAACCAATTACTTTTTGGGCCGATACTCCGCTTCGACCAATTTCCCGGTTAATTGAATTACAATAACCATTCAATTTACCACGATAAGCATCTAATTCTATCAACTCATTCTGAAGATGCGTTAATGCAGGCTTACCCAATTCGAGAATGCGCTTCAATTCTGCGTGCAGCTCCTTTTTGTTGGATTTATGACTGTGAAGTTCCAAACAGGCTTCTCCAAGGTGAATGGCATCAAGACGACGTTTCACCACTTCAAGTGCTGCCATTTTTTCTGCAACAAACAATACTTTTTTCCCCTGGCCTACTGCATTGGCAATTAGGTTGGTGATGGTTTGTGACTTACCTGTTCCGGGAGGGCCCTGAATAACAAGGTTTCTGCCCTCATGCACAGCCAACATGGCGAGTACCTGTGAGCTATCTGCATCTACGACCTGGAAGAGTTCGTGGGCGTTGGTTTCCTTGTCTAAATTATGATCATCATTTGCTGTAGGTTCGGCATCTGTAAAACCACCCCCAAATAAAGAATGGAGAATGGTATGATGTTCTGGTTTATCATCTTCCGGCCACTTATTACTATCCAGGTCATAATAAATCATAAATTTGCCAAAAGAGAAAAAACCAAGCTCAATAGCATCAGGCTCAATGCGCCATGATGAATGGTGTTTTACACGGGTTATAATATCATCCAGGTAAGCCTGGAGATTAAAATCTTCTATATCTCCTAAATCAGGGATAGTGATGTTAAAATCGGCCATCATTTTGGCTTGTAAGGAAAGGTTTGCTCCAATTTCTCCACCACTATATTTTAACCTGAAACGCTCGCTGGCACTCGATCTTTCTAACGATACCGGAATCAATATTATAGGTGCCTGACGTGGTTCTGTTGTATTTCCCTGCTCATACCAATTTAACATGCCCAATGATAAATACAAAATATTTACACCCTGCTCTTCTATACTGGTACGTGCAAAATAATACGTATTCAGAATTTTAGTCTGTAATTTTTGTTCGGTTTCACTGGTTTGAAGACGCGTATCGTTATAAGAATTTTCCTGCTCTTCTTTGGTAAGTTCCGGCCATTCTACCACGTCGTCATCATCCTTTCCAGGCCGACTTAAAAATGTCATGGTTTTATTTTGCCTGACCATTAGTTCGAAAATTGAGGTAGATTTTTCCTGAATCACGTGTATACCTCTGGCTTTCGGCACTTTATAATTCAGGAGCGTGTTGCGCATACCTAAATCCAATAATTCTTTTCTTGATGCTTCTAATTTGGGAAGGATGGATTCCTGCATGTTTTTTTCTTATGTGTAGATCATTCTAATATCTCCAAATATTTTGGATATACCAATAAAATTCTATCTGGTTGTGAATTGAAATATTTACCTGATTTATCTTTTAATTGAGCAATTATGGGCAGCATCTACAATTAACAAATCACAACACCTATGCTATACAATCTTATTGTGTTGTAATTTGTAAAAACATTCTAATATGAAATTCAGGTTTACAGTAAAATAATTTTGCGTATAAACATTTATATCATTGATACTGTAATGCTTAATAATGACTAAAATCATCATATTAATTTACCGCCGGATACGGATAAATCTATCTTTGTTGTTACGATTAATCCATTTAAATTAAGATGATGACAATTATCAATGCCTTTCAGCATTAAATTCTTCAAACCTCTGTTATTTCGGTTTCTAAATGCTGATTTTAGAATTGAATTTGGGTATTATTGTATCAGGCAGTTCAGCCTGAAAGATTAACGATGACAATCTTTCCCTTTCGGATGAAAGTAATTAATGAGTGAAAAAAAATCCTTTCTGAATAATCAACCAGAAAGGATTTTTTTTGAAATTTAGATTCTGCCATAATCACAAAGTATGCTTCTTATGGCTTACTGCTGCCGTTCAAAATCTGAAAATTTTACAGCTTTTATCTGAAAATTTTTCAGCAAAAATGAAATTTTTTCAGTCGATTGTACCTTCAATTACTCAAAAAGTCTATTGGCACAGCACTTGATTAACCCTTACTGTGCTCGCAGGAGTACATAGCAATAATTAATTGATTTATAGTCCATTTTTGATTAAACATTAAAAGGAGGAAAAACTATGACATTGGTTAAATTTAATCCAGAAAAAAAGAACAATGTATTAATGCCAGGCTTTAATGACATGTTCGAATCAGTTTTAGAAGACACATTTTTTTCAGGACGCAGGGTCCAAAACCTTCCATCTGTAAACATTGCCGATTCACCTGATGCCTACCAGATTGAGTTGGCGGCACCCGGACTTAAAAAGGAAGATTTTAAGGTAAGTGTGGAAAGAGATATGTTAACCATCTCTACTGAAAAACGTACAGAAAGTGAACATAACGAAAAATCCTATACCAGAAAGGAATTTAATTATTCTGCTTTCACCCGAGCATTTACATTGCCTGATAGTGCCGATGTAGAAAGGATTGAGGCCAACTATGCAGACGGGATTTTGAAACTCACCCTTCCGAAAAAAGAAGAAGCTAAAGCAGTTTCAAGAAAAATAGAAATTCAATAATTAAAGAATGCCGCGAAAGCGGCATTTTTTTTAAGAAAATCTTCGAGATTAACCTCATTATAGGCATCAACTGATCTTGTAAATGAATTTCCTGATGTAATTTCTGAAAGTGGTATTCTTGAGAAAGAAATTAAAACTTACAATAGCCACCATTGCGCAAAGCACACCTCCAATCACATCCAGCACATAATGATGACTATTATACACCGCTGCAAACCAGATCCCTAAGACCAGAATTGCAAAAAAAAGGTTTAGAATGCCCATCTTATTTTTTAAAGCATAATAAAGTACTATTAAGGGATAAGATGAATGTAGAGATGGCATGGCCGCAAAAACATTTGATCCTTTACTGTATATCCCCTGAAAAAGATGGATATTAAAGAAATGATCAAAGCGGGAAAGGCCACCTGTATTACCTGCTGTGGTGTAAATAAACTGAAAACCATGTGCCTGTACGTACCAGGGCGGAGCAGCTGGAAAACAATAATAAACCACGAAACCAAGTAGATTAACCCATAAAAAAGTGAGCGAGAAAAAAACAAACTGTTCCTTTCTCTTGAAAAAAAGATAAGTAGCAAAAGCCAAGGGCACGGGTACCCACATCAAATAAAAAAAACCGGTGAGCACATCCAGAAATGAATTGGTATTTAGTTTCCAGTATTCATTCGGCGTGAGGAGTTGTCCTTTGAAGTGAATCCCGAATAGTTTCTCTTCCAGATGATATAAATCTTCGATATGAACAGGCGTGAAAATGTAATTCGGAAAGGCTTTCATGTAATCGAAAATAACCCAATATACAATGAAGATAGAAAAGCCTAGAATGAACTTTCTTGTTCCCGGAGAGATATAAAAAAGCGAATTAAAAATAAATATCAAGATCAGCTGATCCACTTTAAAACCTACCAGTACAAATGATAGTAATAGGTAAGCCAGAGAAATAAATAAAGTGGTATAAATTGTTTTGAGCCCAAAAAACGAATTTTCCCGGGCGATGTCATCCTGCATATTATTTCTTATCAAAGTTGGATTGGAAAATATTATCCCAAAATGTCCAGCTTACACCATATCCTTTGGTTGCATCAGAATAGTGATGTAGCATATGGTGGTGCTTAAGGCGTTTCCAGAAACCATTTTTAAAGTTAGCATGATGCAAAGCATAATGCACCATATCATAAAACAGATATCCCAAAATAAATCCTGAAAAAAAAGGATAAACCATGTTATGAGGCAATAGCCAGTCAAAAAGAAAGTAAAAACCAAGTGCCATCGGAATACTGGCTGAAGGAGGCATTACGAGGCGGTTAGCATCGTTAGGATAATCGTGATGAACACCATGAAAAATGAAGTGAATCTTTTTACCCCATTCGGCCTCCGGCTCAAAATGAAATACAAAACGATGTAAAACATATTCGGTAATGGTCCAAATGCCTAAGCCAAACAAAAACCAGCCAATAAAGCTGAATACTGGCATTTCAACTTCCCAGATAGACTTATAAAACAAGTAAGCAATCACCGGGACATACACGATTAATGGTACATAGTATTTTACCTTCGAAAGGCCTTCCAGAAGATCGCTCTTAAACATCCTGATGGATGCTGATGAATTCGAAACAAAATTCTTTTTCATAATTTTTAAACTTTAATTCGCTCGATTAATACTTTTGATGGGTCGTTCGCATCTAAACCTTTAATCTCAACATATTTCACATTAGGCAGCCAAAAGGATCCACCTTCTATTCTGAGAAAAATTCTTTCGATTTGAACTTTCTTATTATTTACCGTTACAAAAACATGGTATTTTTTATCTGCTGCCGATTTATTAAGGTACATCGGCAGATTTTTACGTGCGGCAAACCGAAGTTCAAATTGCCCTTTTCCCAGGTTTTTAGTCTGTATTCCGTAAGCAAATTTCCGTTGGATATAGCCCAACTCCTTTTTCTCGCCCTGATCTCCATAACGCATCCAAAAAACATTTACAGGGTTCTCATTATTAACCTCACCATTATGATCTACATTTAACTGGCAAATAATGGTATTGGTATTGGGATCACGCTGTAAGTAAAATAACTGATTGCTGATATTCTTCGGTACAGGAAAGTTAAGAGGCGAAGGGTCTTGCGCCTTTGCGGGTAAAACACCCATGCCAACTAAACCCAATGATAAGGTAATGCCAATAATCATTGCCGCTTTATTGCTGATTTTCTTTTCAGCCAATTCCTGTGCTTCCAATCCTTTTTTGGCTTCTTGTAAACGCTTAACAGCGGTGATATTGGTCAAAAGCGCCATTATAGTAATTGGAATGGTAAAAACAGACATGGTTTCGAAAACATGAAAGGAAATACCCGGAATATAAATTTTATAATCTCCACCGATAAAATGCCCGGTTATGCCGCAGGCGATGGCAAAAATACCAATGGTTACTACACGCTCGGGGCGCTGCATTAAACCACCCTTACATTCTACTCCTAATCCTTCTGCCCTGGCCCTGGTGTAACTAACCATCATGGAACCAATTAAAGCAATAAAGGCAAAAAGGGAACTTAGGAAATAATGGTGCGAAACCAGGTAATAACAAATCCCGAGGAACATAATCATTTCACTATAACGATCCAACACCGAATCGTACAGCGCTCCAAACCTCGAACTCATGTTTCCTAATCGGGCTACCTGACCATCAAGCATATCAAAAAGGCCGGCAAAAAGCACCAACGCTCCACCCCAGCCTACATATGACATGTCTCCACGATTTGATTTTTCGGCACCTAATACAAAAATAACCGCCACGCCAATATTTAGAATTAAACCAATAGTGGTGACTGCATTCGGTGTTAATCCTATTTTAATTAATCCCCTCACAAAAGGATTAATTACTTTATAAATGCCTAGTTGTAAACTGTCTCTTAAGTTTGCTTTCATAACCAATTTTTAAAAATCGAATTTTACCCTCGCCCTGATTCCCCATTCCGACACCTCAGGATGATTAAGATAATTAAAACGCCTTACCAAATCAACCCTTAATAATTTAAAGATATTTCCAACCCCTACACTTCCTTCCATATAAGGATCATTTCCAAGTGCATAGGTACGTTTAGAACCATCTTCATAATCAGGCAGGCGGTATAAACCAGAGGTTAAAGCCGGATTATTTTCATCACGCAAACCGCCATATAATGCCTTAAATGAAACCACTTCCCGCAATTTTAATTTTTTAAGCAAAGGGATTTTATTAAAGAAAAAGCCATTGAAATTGTGATCTATATTAATGCTAACGTAATGATCACTGACAAATTCCAGGAAGTTCATCAGGTTATATGAATTAAGTTGATAGGCATAAGTTTGGTTGGCTCTATGGATATCCAATAACGGAAAGGGAACTTTCCCGGCAATGTAGCCACCTTCAAAAGTAACATCGCTATAGCCCAACTGAGAGAGATAGAATCTTTTATCAATACTACCCATGATGTTGTGGTAATTGTATTCGCCACCTAAAACACCTTTTAAACCAGCCGTATACTTTAAGTTAAATACCGGGTAACGGTCTGCAATTGGAGTCCGGTATATTTTACCCTGATAAAATTTTTCATTGGGTGCATAACGCAATTGAACCGATACTTCACTGGTCGTCAGTCTATTTACAAACTGACTTGCATCATTCTGATAATACAATCCGCCAGCAGGTGTCTGGCTCCATTTCTTTAAGCCAAAGGTATAGGAAAAGTGATTTTCAAACTCTTTAACGTAATCTACTCGATAAAAATCATTGTAGAGCAACATGTCATTTACACCACGTTTAAAGGATAGCAGAAAGTTATCTTCCTGTACAAATTGAAGCTCCTGCCCCGGAATTTTGGTATCTCTCTGGAAGCTGGCCCTGATGTAATTTTGTGGAAACTCGTAAATAGATTTATTATTGATGGAATAAGTTGCCGAAAGGAAGAATTTCCATTTTTCATCTTTGAATCCATAAGCTGCATAATTTTCAAAATAATATCGCTTACTTAATTCGGGTGTGGTTCTTCCGCCTAAACGCAACCTTAGCCCTTCTACATTATTAAAACTGTAGAATGTGTTTACAGGTCCAATTTCATAAGGCCCTAGATTTTGATAACCTGCAAAAAGCAAGGTAACAATTTTCATGGTTCGTTTAAATGAAGGAAGGTTTTGAAGGGTATCAATATTTTTGTAAATTTTTAACTGATTGGCTGAAATGGTATCCAATCTGTTTTGCTGCCAGTATAAATCGTTCTTTTTAGCAGCATCAGCTAAAACCACTTTACTTTTTCCCTCAAAAACGGTATCTGGTAATTTAGTATCAAACTGATAGTTTTTATAGGTGACGGTGCGCTCACCGGTAAAACCAATGCCCTTGCCTTTACCCAGTCCAAAATCAGATAGCAAATTACTTTTAGAGAGGTTATATTTTCCTAAAGCGTTGGGTTCGAAGTTCAAATCGATTTTCATTGCCCTGACGAAATTCAGATTGATATTTTTATTTACGCCTAATGTTGCACCTGTAACTGCATATTGCCCATCATTAGTTACATAGATCTTTCCTTCAAATAACATATCGCCCGTATTTCTGGGCGTAAAGGACAGTTCAATAATTTGAGGCTTCTGATTTTTTAGTGTATCGGTAATAAAAAACTTATAAAAATTTGGGGCACCATTTGCAATTGGACTTAAAAAGTCATTGCTCATCACAGAGATGTTATTTTGATAGATATCAATGTCCTGATACATTCGATCAAAGTAAGTTTTCATCCCTTTGTTATCAATGTACCGGTTATCAAACTCCACCTGTTTTTGTGCCTTCACCACCGTTTTGGATTTTAGTGGATCTTTACTCAAATACTGATCAGACAAGCTTTCCTGAATATATATAGGCAGTAAGTTTTTACCACCAATTAAGGTAGAATCTTGTTCCTGAAATAAAAACTGGTAATTACGGAACATTTTCTTGTTCTTAAACTTCTCAGAAACATTACTTACCGAAAACAACATTTTCTCATATTGCTGGTAAGCTACGGTTTGATAACTTTTAATTCTGTTTTCATCCTTATGCGCAATCACCTGGCGAATTAATTCAACAGCTGGATTATCTTTATTGCGGTACCTTACTTTTTTTCCACCAACTACCATTACCTCGTCTAATGAATTGGCACTGGGTGATAAACTAATATTAACCGTTTGGCTGATTGAAGGGGTAATATTTTTAGTTAATGTGTTATAGCCTACATAATTAAAACTTAAGGCAGATTGTGGTAGGTTTGAACTGATGGTATAATTTCCGTTAAGATCAGTCTGTGTTCCGATTTTAGTATCCTTAAAAAATACAGATACATATGGCAGGGTTTCTTTGGTACTGGCGTCGCGAACGGTACCGGAAACCACAGTGGATTGCGCAAAAATGTTTCTTATACCCAACAGATTAAAAATTGAGAATAAGAAAACTACGAATGGTATACTAAATTGACGTTTCATTTAACAGAGAAAATAAACTGTTTTTGCATGATATAATTATAGCTTATACCAACGATAATTGATACCAGCACTTTGGATCGCATATAATTGAGGTGATAAAAGTTGGTGAGCAGATAAACGCCTGTGGTTACCAGTGCTAAATTTCCAAGCCATACTAAAATATATTTCAGTACCTGCCATTTTAGCGCTTTGGTGTTTGCGTTAAAAACCCAGTTTCTGTTGATGTAAAAATTGATTATTCCACCAACGATTGTTCCGGTAATACTCCCTGCCAGGTACCATAGACCAAAAAGTTTTACTGTAGCAAAGGTAACTGAAAAATCTGCTGCCGAGGCCATTAACGATGAGGCCTGCGCTTTAAAAAACCGAAACATCGTTTATAATATTTTGAAAATGATCACCAGTTGAAGGATCACATTTGCATAAACTCCTGCAAGCACATCATCGGCCATTACGCCCAACCCACCAGGCAGTTCTTCCATTTTACGTATATAAAGTGGCTTCAGGATATCGAAAAACCGGAAGAGTACTAAACCTAAAAGAATATATTCCCATCTTACTGGCACACAGAGTAAAGTAATGCACATTCCGGCTACTTCATCTATCACCACACGTTGATGATCTTTGCCCCAAATCTCTTCTACCACATCTGCACTCCTCACACCTTGAAGCGTTATTAATATGGTAATCAGGATGGTATTGAGCCCTGGGTATTGATAACCAGCCTGGAAAAAGTACCAGCAAAGGCAGGTTGCTATTGCAGCATATGTGCCAGCGCCTTTACCAATGTAGCCAATTCCAAGGCTGGTTGATATAATTTTATGGATTAACACTATGCGGTTTCTACAACTTCTTCTTCGTAATCCTGCCCCAAATGAGTAATCAACTCTTCACCCATGATGTAACGCAAGGTATTCTGAAGTTTCATTAACTGCTTGAAAATATCATTTTCTGCTGGCACCCCAGGGATCGTTTGTGGTGATTTTAGATAAAATGATAACCATTCCTGAACGCCAGACATATTTGCTCTTTTTGCAAGATCAATGAATAAGGCTAAATCTAAAACAATTGGCGCAGCCAGGATAGAATCACGACATAAGAAGTTAATCTTGATCTGCATTTTGTAACCTAACCAACCGAAAATATCGATATTATCCCAGCTTTCTTTGTTATCACCATGTGGCGGATAGTAATTAATTCTGATTTTGTGGTACATATCACCATATAAATCCGGATTTACTTCTGGTTTAAAGATATCTTCTAATACACCCAACTTAGAAACTTCTTTGGTTTTAAAGTTATCTGGATCATCAAGTACCAAACCATCCCGGTTACCTAAAATGTTATCAGAGAACCAACCGTTTACACCCAATGAACGTGCGGCTAAACCTGGTGCCAATATGGTTTTCATTAAGGTTTGGCCTGTTTTAAAATCTTTACCTGCAATAGGTGTATTGGTTTCTTTAGCCAATTCAATTAATGCCGGAATATCTACAGTTAAGTTAGGCGCTCCATTTGCGAAAGGAATACCCAATTTTAATGCAGCGTAAGCATAAATCATACTTGGCGCAATTAACGGATCATTATCAATTAAACCTTGCTCAAATGCAGCCAGTGATTCGTGAACTGCAGAAGGTTCAAAATAAATTTCAGTAGATCCGCACCACACCAAAACAATCCGGTCACAGTTGTTGGTAGCTTTAAAGTTTTTGATGTCTTCCATCACTTCCTGGGCCAGCTCATATCTTGTTGCAGCTTCTTTAACATATGTGCCTGTTAAATTCTTCACATAGTTATGGTCAAAAGCTGCCCTCATTGGCTTGATGGCTTGCAATTCTTCGCGTACATCACGCAAAAGGTTTGCGTCTAAAACCCTTGCATTTAAAGCTGCTTCGTATACATTATCTTCATATACATCCCAACCGCCAAAAACCAGGTTTTCCAGATTGGCTAAAGGTACAAAATCTTTAATTTTTGGTTCTTTCTTTTCTGTTCTCTTACCAATTCTAATGGTTCCCATTTGAGTTAAAGAACCAATTGGTTTAGATATACCTTTTTTAATTGCAGCTACACCAGCAATCATGGTGGTGGCAACAGCGCCAAGTCCTGGCATTAATATTCCAAGCCTGCCATCAGCTGATTTTACATCTTCTTTCATTCTATTTTTATTTAAGCTTTTAATTTATAACCATTTATTGTCCTTATACCAGGTAATGGTTTCATTCAATCCACTTTCTAACTGGTAATGAGGCACAAAGCCAAGGTCTTTTTCTATCTGATCTATATTACAAGCCCAGTTCAGGGCTGTAATTTCGTTTATCTTATCTATATTTAATGCTGGTACTTTGTTAAAAAAGCCTAAAGTTTTTTCTAAAGTCCAGGCCAGTCCTTTAATGACCGGCATTGGTATTTCCATTACAAATGGCTTTTTATTTAAAGCCTTCCTTACGTAGGCAGCAAGTGAAAATTTGCTGTACACCTGACCATCAGAAAGGTTATATGTTTTATTAATCACATCAGAAGCCAGTGCTTTAATCATTATCCTGGCTAAATCTATCACGTATATAAAACTCAATTGTTGTTCCTGTTTACCCGCATGAAGTTCAAAGCCAGCGTTAATCCCTTTAATGAGGATAAAAATATCTTTCTCTCTTGGGCCATAAACAGCTGTGGGTCTGAAAACGATTAATGGTAAACCTAAAATCTGGCTTAAATAAGTCTCTGCGAGCGCCTTACTCCTGCCATAGTTGGTTACCGGCCTGCTGTAATTTTGATTATTGGTTATTGGCCCTCGGGCTGCCAGGCTACTTAAGAACACAAATTTTTCTATTTTATGTGTTGATAAGGATGCCGCTACAGCCAGGTTCCGGGTATAGGTAGCATTGGTTTGAAAATATTCTTCACGGTTTTTAGCCTTTGTTGTGGCTGCAGCGTGAATAATATAGTGATATTGATGTTCATCAATGTTCTGCCTTAGCTGATATATTGATTCGAAGTCCAGTTCTACGTAATTGATATCAAATCCATTAAGATGCTCCACTACACTTGATTTCCGGACGTTAATGTAAACTTCCAGATTATCTGCCAATGCTGCTTCAATTAAATGATAACCTACAAAACCTGTTGCTCCCGTAATCAATACCCGCTTTTTCATATTGCTTTTTCCAAAATCCTGTATTTGCGATATAGCTTTCCGCCGATATCCTCAATGGGTTTGTTTATCAATTCATTATGATCAAGTGTCCAGCTGGCTTCCGCATATTTCATATTTTTTGCAGCAAAACTTTTAATAATGTGCCCATACAAACAGGCCTCAATTCCCATTTTACGATAGCCATCAATTACGCCAAGCAATAAAATTCTGATGCCATCTATTTTCTTTTTCCCAAGGAGGAGTTTAACTAAACCTGTAGGAAACAAGCGTCCACGTTTAATTTTTTTCAAGATCTGGTTGATATCCGGAATGGCTAATGCAAATCCTACAATCTGACCATTTTGCTCTGCCATTACACAGAAATCAGGATCGAGAATTAACTTCAGGTCATTAGCCGTGTAGTCAAATTCCTTGTCGGTCATGGGTACAAAACTTAAATTTTTATCCCAGGCTTTATTGTATACTTCACGCAAGGCTTCACGCTCACTGTTGAAGTTTTTCATATTGATTTTACGAATGGTGATATCATTACGTTTTAGGCGCTCTTCAATCTTATCAATTAAACCAACTGACCGATCATTGTAATTGCCTGTGGTATAGCGGTAAGCCCGTAAATCTACATGTTTGGCAAAGCCAATCTGCTCTAAAAGCGTCAGGTAATAAGCTGCATTATAAGGCATCATTGCAACCGGAGGACCATCAAAACCTTCTATCAGTAATCCACAGGTTTCATTGGTAGAGAAATTAGTTGGCCCTAAAACTTTGGTTAGCCCCTTTTCCAGCAACCACTTTTCAGCAGCACCAAATAATAAAGCCGCTACTTCCTGATCATTAATGCAATCAAAAAAACCAAAAAAACCATCCTTGCCACCATAAACTTTGTTGTGATTGGTATTATTGATGGCTGCTATCCTACCCACTATCCTATCATTCTCATAAGCTAAAAACATTTGAATTTGAGAATGTTCATAAAATGGATGTTTACCAGGCGTAAGCAGATCACGCTGTGCAATAAACAGTTCCGGAACATAATTTATATCATTTGCATATAAATCATGTGGGAAATCTATAAATGATGCCAGCTGCTTTTTGGTAGAAACTTCGATTACCTTTTTCATGATTTAACACCGTCTAATTCTACATTAACAGTTTTGAAAGCTTCTACCAGCTTTTCTATAGCGGTTTCGATTTGTTCAAAACTATGTGTTGCCATCAGTGAAAATCTAATTAGAGATGAATCTGAAGGTACGGCAGGAGAAACCACCGGGTTTACGAAAACACCATTCTGTTGCAGAATATTGGTAATCATAAATGTTTTGGTATTGTCTCTGATATATACAGGGATGATGGGACTGTTGCTATGGCCAATATCAAACCCAGATTCTATGAGTAATTTTTTTGCATAATTGGTGTTATCCCACAATTTATCAATACGTTCTGGTTCAGATTCAATAATATCTAAAGCCGCAATTACACTGGCTACAGAAGCTGGCGGCATACTTGCGCTAAACATTAATGAACGGGCACGGTGTTTAATGTATTCAATGGTTTGCGCATCACCAGCAATAAATCCACCTAATGAAGCCAATGATTTACTAAACGTACCCATAATCAAATCAACACCATCGTTTAAATTAAAGTGAGATGCCGTGCCAGAACCGTTAAAACCGATCACACCTAAACTATGGGCGTCATCCATCATTACATTGGCTCCAAACTCATCGGCAATTTTCACCAGCTCAGGCAAGTTAACCAGATCACCTTCCATGCTAAAAATACCGTCAGAAACGATCAGTTTTGCGGCATCTTCAGGTAACCTGCTCAGCTTCCTGCGCAAGTCGTTCATATCATTGTGGGCATATTTTATCGTTCTTGAAAAAGAAAGCCTGCTGCCATCAATAATCGATGCGTGATCATATTCATCTAAAATAAGATAATCGTTCCGGTCTAATAAGCAGGAAATCACACCTAAGTTAACCTGAAAACCAGTACTAAATAATACGGCTGCTTCTTTAGACACGTATTCAGCTAACTTGTTTTCCAGTTGAATGTGAATGTCAAGCGAGCCGTTAAGAAATCGAGAGCCTGCGCATCCGGTTCCATATTTATCGATGGCCATTTTAGATGCTTCTTTAATTTTAGGGTGATTGGTTAAACCCAAGTATGAATTTGAGCCAAACATCAATACCTTTTTCCCGTCGATAATAACCTCTGTATCCTGTGCGGACTCTATAGATCTAAAATATGGATACAGCCCTTGTTCTTTAATCAGGGTTGCATCTTTAAATGCGTCGATTCTATCTCTTAATTTTTTGCGCATGTTTATATGGTAATGATTGCTTTTTTCACGTATTCTGGAAAACCTTTTCTAAATAGATTGTACGAAGATGAATCCTGAATTTAACGTTCAGGAAGAAGATCATCATTTCGAAACAATTTGATAACGCAATTTTAATCCAGATTAGCACCTAAAAAAAGGTTGAAATGTGGGAATTATTGGTCAAAATGTGGGATGTTAGAAATGTGACATTCAGATGAATTGACTTTTCGACTTACTGACTTTTTTTACAAAAAAGTAAAACAGCTGTTTATTCATTAAAAATAACTTAAAAACAAATAATAATCTGTTTATCAATTGCTTAATAAAACATATTATTAATCAAAAGATTGAATTCTGATCAGTGAATAGTCATTTTTGCAATAAAAAAATTGTAAAATGACCTAGAATATTACATTTGTCGAGGTCAATAACATCAGATATTCTTGGGCAACTTTTAATGAAGTAGTTTATGCTAAATGATTAGCGAAAATATGGGCTTTTGAGTAAATGGGTTAAGGCAATATTAACAACCTAATATCCATGCAACGAACTTTAAATCATAATATCCCACAAGAAATGGGATTAGTTTACAACTCAAAGGATAGTGAAGGATTGGAAGTTTCCAGAATTGACCAGCTTTCTAAGGGAGTTTGTAATAACCAACCTTTCAGAGCCGTATCTTTCGCATTCATATTGGTTATAAAAGGACGTATTAATATAAAAACCAACTTTAGAAATGAAACGTTAAAAGAGAAAGATATATTTTTCGTCTTTCCTGATTCTGTATATGAGGTGATGGATCATACAGATTTCTCATTCATCAAAATCACATTTAATAAAGATTACCTTTCTAAAGAAGGTATTTTTCTTACAGCTGCACAGCACTATACCGTATTTCAAAGTAAGTCTATTAATAAATTTTCCTTAAAAAGGGATGAATATAACGACTTGTATCATGATGTACTGGCACTGGAGAAAAAGTTAAAAATTGCTGCTGATATGCCCTACAGAAATGATATCATCAGAAATAGTTTTATTGAAATTCTTTACGATTTATTGCTATCACATAATAACCGTGACAATTTTGAGCCGCCAAGAAGAGACAGTAAATCTGAATTGACAACTAACTTTTTAAACCTGCTATCTTTACATTTTAAAAAAGAAAGGCTGGTTATATTTTATGCCAGTAAATTGTATATTACGCCAAGGCATTTATCGCAGGTTGTAAAATCAGTAACCGGAAAAACTGCTGGCGAACTAATTGATGAGATGGTAATTGGTGAGGCAAAAATTTTACTGGCCAATTATGCACATAATATTTCCAGTGTTGCAGAGGCACTTAATTTTGCAAATGCTTCTTTTTTTGGGAAATACTTTAAAAAGAATACCGGAATATCTCCGTCGGTTTACCGAATGGAAAACCGACTCCCTCATCAAACTATTTTCTAACTCACCATAGCATTTTCATACAAAAGGGAGAATTTTCGCTACATATTGACCTTGATGGTGGATTTGTTTTTAGAGACTTTTGATTCAAATTATTATCATGATCAGTCAGCCCGATATTCACATCCCATACCATCCCAAAAACCAATTGAATTCTGTAACCTTAAATTCATCTGGTTTAATAACGATGTTTATAAAATTTATCATTTATGGCGTAGCTATAGTTGGTTTAGCCCAGTTTCTGATGTTGCAGGTGATGAAAGAAGAACAGGGAATGAAGTTTTCTGAAGATTCTGCTGTAGAAACATTACAAAGTGTATTACTTCTTTTTTCTGGTATTGCCTTAACTTATGGCATTGCGGTTTATAAAAACTGGAGACCATTACTCGTATTAATTGCTGAATTTCTTTTTGTTTCGCTGGTACGCGAACAGGATGCTTACCTGGATCTGCACTATTTTGATGGCGCATGGCAAACCATTGTAATCCTGTCCCTGCCCTTTCCCATTTATTTTGCCATCATCAGGCGTAAAAAGCTAATGGATAATTTGAAAGTATACACTTCCTTATTTGCTTTTGGCATCATGATAGCTGGGTTTTTAACGACCTATATTTTCTCCAGGCTCTATGGGCGAAAGGTATTCTGGATGGCAGCCATGGAAAATGGTTACATGCGGGATGTAAAAAACATATCAGAAGAATCTTTAGAGACCTATGGTTATCTACTAATTTTTATAGCCAGTGTAGAACTTATCTTTTTAATCAGAAGATTGGATGTGCGATCAAAAAATGTAATTAAAGTGGCTTCAAACTCAGATGCTGCAACTTTTAAAATCGTTCAGCAGGAATCTAAGCAATATCATTCATCACTAAACTAAAGCATATTCAATAAAATAGGCTCACCACTATTAGCTTGCATTACATTGCATAATAACTTTGTGGTGCCAGTGGTTCAGGCACATTATCTTCTCCAAGTAGCTGTTTAATGTTAATTTCTATAGTGGTTGCAATGGTGGTTACCGCTGTATCAGTAGGTTTATTGTTAAAGGGCTCCTGCAGGTGAGTGGCAGATTTTTCGAGCAGAAAAAATGCAGATGATATCACCAGTAGTAATGGGATTTCAAAAAAGCTGTCAATATTGCGCAAAGCGATGGAGAGGGTTACCACGAAAATATAAATAAAGAAATGCAAAAATAAGCGGTAGGTTTTAGGAAAAACCGTGCTTTTGATCCGCTCTGCCATACCCATCGCATTTGAAAAATTAACAAGTGTGTTGTTAATTTGAATGTGGCTAAACAATTCAAGCTGACCTTTTTCACGAAGATCTGCTATTTGCAAGGTATTTAACTGTAGTAAGGCCAGTGGCTTATTATTATGTTTTTTAATAGCTTCTAAATCCTTTTCACTGATATAACGATCGAGGTTTTCTACGGCATTATTACCCCTTAAACTTTGCCCAAGGCTATAACACCAGGCAATATGCCGGTAAGCTAATGCTTTAATTTCACCATTATTGGCATTAGATATGAATGACTGTAATTGCAATACAAAACTACGGCTGTCGTTAACAATACTCCCCCATATTTTCCTGGCTTCCCACCACCGATCATATGATTGATTAATTTTAAATGAGAGAATTACGGAAATTGCTGTGCCAATAAATGTAGGGATGGCAATGGGCATTTCAGGAATCAAATTTTTATATTGTGCTGTGAGGTAGTTTACAAGCAATCCAATGATCAATACATAAAGTACCTCGAGCTTAATTTTATTTAAAATATATCTAGCAGGAATCGTCTTATTCAGGAGCATATCTTTCTATTAATATCTATTTTAAAACATCATATTCATCCGTTATAACGGTTAAAGCAGAATTAATGTTTTTAGCAGAGCGAGGTTTTAATCAATTCAGCTGGTGATTTTGTTTTGGAAGGATAAACCAAAATTCGCTTCCATTCCCGTCTATACTGTTTACACCAATTTCTCCACCATGTTTTTTTATAATTTCTGCTGAAATGTAAAGCCCTAAGCCAAGACCAGAATATTGGCTGCCTTTTGAATCTACACGGTAATAGCGATCAAAGAGGTGTTCAGCCTTTTCCTCATCAATTCCAGGTCCGGAGTCTATTACAGAAACCTTAACCACATCACCCTTATCAATAGCTTTAATTCTGATAATTTTCTCATCGGGTGCGTACTTAATGGCATTATTTACGAAATTAATAATCACCTGTTGTATTCGGTCGGTATCGCCATAAATATGAGCTGAAAGGTCTCCTTCTACCATAATTTGATAGATACCCTCGCGATTGATGTGTGCGCAACACTCATTCACTGCCTCTACAATATTAAAAGGCTGCTTATTCAAATGCAGCTGGCCTTCGTTCATTTTACTTGCATTAAGCAGGTCTTCAATTAAGATGGTAACCTTTTTAAGGCTTTTATTGGCCTGCTCAATTAGGCCAGACAGTTTTAAATCTCCATCTGGTTTATTTCGATCCAGTAATTGTAAAGTGCCACTCAGTATGGTAATGGGCGTGCGCAATTCATGACTGGCGATGCTAATGAAATCATCTTTATACTGGTCTGCTTGTTTTTCTTTGCTAATATCTTGTACAGTACCCAGAAGTTTCTGAATATTATTTTCATCTGCCTCAATGCTACCCTGCAACCTTACCCATTTAATTCCAGATGTAGCCATATTTACTCTGCCAACAAAATCGATGGAACTTTCTTCAGGCATTTGCTTTAATAGATTATGCAAATCCTTTGCGTCATCTTGAATAAAACAATCTGCCAGCATATTTATATTCAAGTGTGAAAGAGATGGATTAATTCCTATAACTTCATTAAGCCCTTCGGAGTGTACCAGATCTCCATTGTTGAGATTTAGTTCAAAAACAGCCATTCTGGAATATTGAAGTGACATATTCAGGCGTTTCTCACTTTCCTGGTAAATTTTCATAAAAGTATAATCGTCTAACACTGTATAGGCAAACCTTTTATGGCCGTCGTTAAAAAGAATGGTAGTTACATTCACCCATATCACTTCGCCATTCTTTTTTTTCAAACAGGCTTCCAGCTTAAAAAAAGGCTTTCCATGTGCCCACATTTCGTGTTGCAGCTTTTGCCAGGATTGAATATAGGGCTCAATAGCAAAATCAAGAATTTTCTTACCACAAATCTCCTCCCTTGTATATCCCATTAAATCTATTAAAGCATCGTTCACTTCTAAAATCACCAGATTTTCATCAATAATTTTAGTAGCGGCAGAGGTCAATGAAAAAATCTTTCTAAACCTTTTTTCACTTTCAATATACTTTGTCTTATAATTTTCCTCTGGTATAGCCGGTTCCATTTCTACTTTCCTTAATTCTATTGCAATAAAAATTCATTTAACTACAAAGCTTATGCGGAGCAATATCTATTAACTCATTAAATTGTTTACGGTGGTCATTAATTCTTCAAAATCAAAAGGCTTGGAAATGTAAGCTGTTGCACCAGCACTGGTAGCAATCTGCTTACCCTCTCTGCTTGCTGAAATGATAATGACCGGAAGCGTTTCTGTTTTAGGGTTTTTACGAATCATTTTAAGTACCTGATCACCAGATAATACAGGCATCCACAAATCCAGTACGACTAAATCCGGAGATTGCCTTTCTACGATTCCTTTAACATTTAAGCTGTTTTGTTCAGCAATTACCGTGTATGGAGAATCTTCAAATACCATTTCAAGCATATCCAGAATTCCTTCATCATCATCACAGATTAAAATTGTCTTGTTATTACTCATTATACGCTTCTAATTTGTTGTATTAATTGGTAAAGTAAAACTAAAAGTAGACCCTTTACCTTTCTCACTTTCAACCCAAAGAGTTCCATTATGGTTTTTGATAATCTGTTCACAGATATAGAGCCCGATACCCATACCTGGAAAGCGTTGCTGAATTTCTCCAGCCCTGAAAAAACGTTCGAAAATTTTCTTCTGATCTTCCAGGCTAATTCCCATTCCTTCATCCTTTACTGATACTTTAACGTATTCACTGACTTTAGAAATATGAACATGTACTTTTTCGGCATCTGGTGCATATTTTATCGCATTGGATAAAAGATTATTTAATACCTGGATGATATGAGATTCATCAGCAGCAACAATAATTCCGGAAGATCCTGTTATTTTTATTTCATGATTGCTGGATGCGGACTGAATAGCTTCTACAGTTTCCTTTACCATTTTATCAAATTCAAAAGGTAGTTTATGCAGTTCAATATTTCCCGTCTGGATTCTGGAAACATCCAATAATTCTGCAATCAGGTTATTGAGCCGATCAAGATATCGTGAGGTTTTAGAAAGCATATTTCGGAAACGTTCACCGGCATTTTCAGGCATTACCCTTTCCATCGCCTGAACGTATCCTTTAATAGTGGTTAAAGGCGTTTTAAGTTCATGACTTGCGATTGATAAGAAATCATCCTTTCTTCTTTCGATCTCTCTTTTCTCTGTAATATCTTCTATTGCCAATAAAATCTGATCTTTGAATTGCCCTTCCAGTTCTATCCGATAAGCATTAAGCAACATTAATTTCCTCCCGATATGCGGGAAATCGTGTTCTACTTCAAAGTCTTCTACCGGATTGTTGGTAGGAAGAATATCAATCAGTAATTCTTTCAATTTCGGAATATCCCATTGGTGGTTACCTAGTTTATATAAATTGGTACCTACAGTTTCCTCCTTGGTTACTTTGAAAGTTTTAATAAAATAATCATTGGCACTTACTACATTAAAATCCGGGTCCAATACCAGCAAACTTTCACGAACTGTTTGAATAATACTGGATAAAAAAAGTTCGCTTTCGCGTAAGTGGCGTGTACGGTCAGCAATTTGCTTTTCCATCAAATCCTGCTGCTGTTTTAAGTCCTGTTCTATTTTTTTACGTTTGGTAACATCATTCTGAACACCAATGAAATTGGTTATCTTTCCATCCTTCCCAACAACTGGTGAGATAAATAACTCGTTCCAAAAAAGATCACCATTTTTACGATAATTCCTAATTTCAACGGTACAACTTTCACCTTTTGAAACAGCATCGCGAATAATTGCTCTTTCTTGTTGTGTACGATCCTCTTTTTGTAAAAACCTGCAGTTATGGCCAATAATTTCAGAACGTTTATAGCCACTTATTTTTTCGAAAGCACTGTTGCAATAAATGATTGGGTTATCTGGTTCTAAATTATCTGTAATGATAATTCCTGAAATGGAAGCATCCATTGCTCTCGAAAGCAATTCAAAATCCTTTTTAATGTCGTTATTGGAGTGTGGTAATGCTCCATTCTCAAATATGTTCATGATCTTCTTTGTCTGTTCTATCAACTTTGAATTGATCATTAGCATTAGAAATACCCTAATCTATCCTCATTGATTTTTCATTGTTTGTTCTTTCTAAACTGAAATCGCGGACAATTAGATACATTAACTAAAAAAGCATTATTTAGTTTGTAAATGGAGAAGAAAAAAACAAGAAATATATCAAAATTGATGATTATAGCAATCAGGAATACAAAATATATTTTAGTAAAAAACATTCCTGATATCGTGGTGTTTAATTGGGTAAATAAATTCAATTGATATGGACAAGTTAGAATTAAAAGGAGCTTGGAATGAGCTCAAAGGAAAAGTGAAACAAGCTTACGGTGATCTTACTGATGATGACTTGAAGCACGAAGAGGGTAAAGATGAAGAACTTTATGGAAGATTACAGCAAAAAACGGGAAAAACCCGTGATGAAGTGGTAACCTGGTTAAAGTCATTGTAATAATTAAGCGCCATATGAAGATCTATTTCATGTGGCGTTTTCATTTAATCTCCTTTCAAGTATAGATAGAGATTAAACCAGCAATCTTCATTTACCTTACCTGACGTTTTGTTAATGCACATCTTTTACTGCAATAAATTACGTTATCCCAATTTCTCTCCCATTTTTTTCGCCACGTAAAAGATAACTGGCAAACCGGGCAAATTTTTTCTGGTAAGTTTTCTTTTTTAATGTTTTTCATTTCTTCTGTAGCCTGCTGATGCAAGATAAATAAACCAATCTTACTCGTTCAGTTTTATACCTAAAATTATTCACATTTCTAAACGCATAAAACAAACAAACCCCGCATGTTTTGCGAGGTTTGCTTTATCATCAGCTATCCATCCAGATGGCTGTATTGATTGATGCATTAATTGTGCATGCATCATGTTATTAATCTAAATCGTCCCGTTGATTTAATTCTAACGAGGTCATAATATACAATTATGGTGCCCAAGATTAAATTTAAATAACAAAGGGTGTTTTTACCTTTTAAATTCGTAAATCAATTACGCCTTGTGATGTATAGCTAGAAATACTTAAATAACAAAATGAGAGAGGCTATAATTAAAGGCCATACTTTAGAACATATCATCCTATTTCTATAAAAATTATGATCTTCATTAAATATCTGGAATTCGATAATTGGGGGTGTTCGTTTTGAATGTATAATACGCACACGAACTTTATTAGTCTATATGTGCTCAAACAGTGAATTTTAATTATATTTTCATTCACTTTCATAAATTAATTAACCTAAATTTATTTATAGCTAATGCATACATCCTCTCCAGATGTAGGTACGTTTTGCATAAGCATCAGGATATTTTTTCTTAATGGTTTTCAATTTATTTCTCATATCAAGTGATTTTACATCCGTGACAGCTGCAACAACAATATAATAGCCTCTTGCGAAACCTTTATAGGCATTAGAATACTCTACAGAAATATAATCATCATTAACAGCCGCACCATCTCCACGTGCCGGATAGCAAGGGTAACCATTTTCATCTCCACCAGCATCTTCCATACAATCACCTTTGCTCATAGATAAACCAATTTCATCATTTGGCATTAAACCTCTTAAATCTAATTTTTTATGAAGCAGAGCTGAAGCCTTTTTAGCCGTTGATAAGGCAGCTTTATAATCTTTTGTACTATTTAAAATAATGATATCCTTTGGTACTTCAACATTAAACTCATCTTGGGCGAAAGCAATATGAGTAGCAAACAGTAATAAAACAAAAAAAAATGTTTTTCTTATCATAAGATTTAGTTAGTGAAGTTTCTATTTAAAGATCTAATTAATTCTCCTCTTTATAAATGTCGAATTTTTGAAAAGGAATTTTTCCGAAATTTTTAACTGTTTTTACCTCAGTTTTAACTTCTTCAGGAGCCGTAGCATGAAAGCGTTCTCCACCATCCTTAAATAAGAACCAATTCTTTTCCGCAGGTAAATATTTAAAAGTAACTATTCTTGTCCAGCGCTGTCCGCTGCCACCATAGTGTTCAACAGAAAAGTAGCCATTCTTAATGGTTATTCCGGTAAATGGATCGCCCATCATGCCACCACAATCTACGCAATAAACACTATTATCACTTCTGGCTGCAAGTTTATAAGTTTTGTCGGCTTGTCCCAGCAAAATTAGCAAAGGTCTTTTTTCAGGATGGTTAATTACATCCGAAGTTTTCTCTTCGCCTCTCTTTTTCAGTACCAGAATTATGTCAGCATAAGCATCACGGTTTAAATCTCCCTTAGCCATTTCCAACGCATCAAAACCTTTCGGGATGTATTTTTTTAAAGCCGTAGGCACCTGCACATGATCATCTGTTTGAAATGGATTACTTAAATTAGCGATTAAGAAGTGCGTAAGTGTAAAAATAAACAAAGGTGTTTTCATAGATGTAAATTTATTTTAGATGGGTTTAGGATGTTTTAAATATGATGACGATTTATAATTTTAGTGCAGAAACTAGCTTACTACTCCATTTTTGCAAAATATTTTTAACTGAATTTATTTTGTTTAACCTTAAACTCCAAACGGGATAAGATTTTCCGGCTCCATCTGTCGGGAATTTTTGATATACTTCAAAACCTAAACTTAGATAGAAGGATACTGCCCGCTCATTCTGAGCATTTACATCAACCATCCAAACCTGATGATTTTTAATTGCAAAATCAATTAAGCTTTTACCAATCCCTTGCCTATAAAATTCCGGATGAACAAAAAGCAACTGAATTTTATAATTGGTTAGTGCAATGAAGCCTTGCATCCGATCAGCCTTTTCCATGCAAAATATTTGCATGTTGTGCAAACTATTTGATATCATGATGCGGTAATCATCAATATCTGTTTCGGTAATAAAATCATGACTTGCCCTTACAGAATCTTCCCATAACTTCAACACTTGTTGATGTTCCATTTGTTTCACCTTACGGATACCATTTCCAATCATTTCATTCAGCTTGGCTGATTAAAATTATAACAATTTCATATCAAAGGTGATTTTACCGTCAACTTTAGTGCTGTGTATACCGAACAAATATCTGGTATTGATGTTTAAATAAAAACTAAAAAAAAATGAGAAATATTATCGCCCTAATGTCAATGGTGTTATTTACATCATTACAAATTAAAACTGCTTATGCACAGCAGGAAGATGCAAGAATTTCAATTGTACTGAGTGTTAAATCACAAGGTAAAACAATCAATACGGCACTCAATAGTGTATCAACTACCCTTTCCAGGTACAATGATGAAACAGCTTTAAGTTTACCAGCTAAAGGCAAAGATTCTACTTCTACCAAGGCCAGCATGGCAACTTCTGGTTATAAGCCCGGCATTTTCTACCTGATTATGGATGCTAAAAATCTTCAGGATGATATGCTGAAACTATTAGCTTCTAAGAAAATAACTTTTGATGGTACCATTACGATAACAGATAGTTACGGTAAAATTCCAACCAGAACCATCAAGTTTTTAAATGGAAGTTTAAGCAGTTATTCTGATCAGTTTTCTTCAACTTATTATGGGGACTCTATTGGGAATGTTTCGTTGTCCCTCAATTGTACCGGGCTATCCATCAACGGGGTTATGCTGGAACAGTAAAAAATCCATATAAAAAACATCTAAGGTTTAGACTGCAAGCCTTTTACTCAAAAAATATGATAAAACTAGAAATACAGGCAAGCGCCACAGAAATTGAGGAGTTAATTACATTGTTAGGCAGTGACGCTAACTTTGATAACATTAGAAATCAGGTGATCAATTTTAGGGATCAGTCCAGACATCATCAAGCTGATGAGATACCTAAGGAAGGCGATGATGAATTTATCGAAAGATCGGAGTAATAATATTCTACAGTTTACTGGATTATGGCTTTGACAACTTCCTTTCCCATATGGTTTAAGAAGTTGTCAAAGCTTTTGCAAAAATTGTGGTATTGTTAAACTGCGGTACGTAATAATTCACGTTTACCCATCAGTTTAGAGACCATTTTATTTAAACGGTTGCGGTAATCTTCTCCCAGCCACTGCATATAATTTTTGGTAACCTTACCCAAACACTTTCCATATTGCTTTACCCTAAAGTCTATTTCTTTATCCAATTCATTACACAGTTGATGTGCTTCTGCAATGGTACCACTATTATCTACACACATCAATGCATGCTGGCGAATAGAATCGCGGATTACAATTTTTGCTTTCTGGCCTGATTCCGTTGCTGTTTGATATGCAGCTAATACATCAAAAGCAACCTCTAATGAATTGGGAAATTTAGCACGCAAATCTGGCGAGATCTGATGAATAACACTGGTAGATTTATGCAGGCTTTCATGATAAATAGCAGGATTTTCAAATACGTGTTGCCAGTCTATTGGTGCATTCCATTCTCCAAAACGTTCATTATTATTACCTAAGTCAATAATGTTGAATGTTTTTTTACCATTTAACCTTCTGGCTCCCCTACCAATCATTTGGTGATAAAGGGTAATGGATGTAGTAGCCCGGTAAAGTATTACAGACTGAATACTCGGTTCATCGAACCCGGTAGTTAAAATAGAAACCGAAGTTAAAATGGCGCCCTTCGTTTTTTTGTACCATTTTAGTATTTCCACTCGTTCGGTAACAGAAGTTTTGTTATCCAGGTGCCTGATAGGGTAACCAGCTTTGGTAAATGCTTCTAATACCCTTCTGGAAGTAAATATGCCGTTATTAAAAATTAATGTCTTTTTCTTTAAAGAATGAGATTCATAAGCATGAAGCAGCAGATCAAGCATTACCTGTGAACCATAAAGCTCATCTGAAGTGCTTACGGTAAAATCTCCGGAGATGCCTGTTCTAAGTGTATTCAATTCTACATCATAGCCATAAATTTTAGGTTTGGCTAAAAACCCCTGGTCAATCAATGATGAAATAGGTTCGCCAATAATTAATTCATCATAAAACTTATTCATTGGCAAATCTGCATTAGCCGAAAATGGTGTGGCCGTTACGCCAATAACCGCAGCATTTTCAAATCGCCCGAGCAGTTTATGAAACGAATTATGATGTGCTTCATCTACAATAACCAATCCTACATCAGCAGTATTGATTAATCCATCATCTATGCGATGTTTCAAGGTTTCAACCATTGCTACATAACACTCAAAAGTATCTTTTTTAGAGATCTTTTTCACACCGCTATTTACTACTTTGTTCATTACGCCACTGGCTTTCAACGCAGCGGTAGTTTGCCTGCAAAGTTCAGTTCTGTGCGTTAACACAATCACCTTTTTGCCATGGCTTTGAATAAAACGCTTCGCAATCTCGGAAAAAATGACAGTTTTTCCACCACCAGTAGATAGCTGATACAGTAATCTTGCTTTGCTGCTATTGTCTTCATTAAGCTTACTGAAAAGAAGATCAATATCTTGCTGCTGATAATAATAAAGTTTTCTTTTTGTAGCCTGGAGCATGGTTGTATTTTCGGTCAGATTCATACCATAAGAACCCTGTCTCAACAGAAAAAGTTTGAAATATAATCACAACCATTATATAAAAATTGAATTCACAAAACACCCTAAGAATTAAGGATTTATTGACCCTGATTACGATTTATTCTGTAACAAAGTGTTCATTGCGGCATCTCATTGCCTATATGAAAGCACTTTATTATCGTTTAAGGACCCATAAAAAACTTAATATTTTCATTTACCTTACCCGATATTTGATTGGATTTGCATTTATCCCATCAGGTTTAACCAAATTGAAAGGTTTCCGTTTTACGAAGGCTGGCACCGATACCCCTATCGGTTATTTCTTTGAAGCACTTTACCAAACCGGCCCTTATTGGCAGTTTCTTGGAGCTATACAACTCCTGGCAGCTTTCTTATTAATGAGCCAACGTTTTGCCACCTTGGGTGCAATTCTTTTCTTCTCCATTATGGGAAACATTTGGGTCATCACCATGAGCATGAATTTTTCAGGAACTTATATTATTACCAGTTTAATGTTACTTGCAAACCTGATTTTGATTGCATGGGATTGGTATAAAATAAAATTCATGCTGTATCCTGACAATTTCCAATATCAGTATAAAAACTTCATTATTCCCGCCATCAAACCAATCTGGATTACTATAGGTATCATAATTTTCTTCCTGTCTTTAGGCTCGATGATCATGCTATCACATTTCAAATAGATTCTAAATAAATAAATCATGTACGCAGGAATTTAACCCAAGGATTTGCTTTTATTAAAACTATGCCTGCTCATTTCTGTTAATGCTTTATACAAGAAAGACACATCATGACAGAAGATAAAAGACAACAGGCCATAAAATTATTGAAACAAGGATTAGAAACCGTAGAACAACGCGAGTATACCGAAATTGCTGAAATACCGATGACGGATGAAAATACATTCGAAATGAAATATAGTTTTGTACATGATGGCATTGAAGGAATCTGTACAATTGTTGGCCAAAGCCAAATTGTTGAATCAACTACAGGTGAAGAAGAATTAAAAATTACCTTGCTTAGCCAGTTTGACGAGGATTCTTTACATTATAATTCGATGACCGCAAAAGAGCAGGTTGATAATGATTTAATTAATGTAGAAGAATACCTTCATAGACACATTAATGAGGGATAGTCTTAAACCTGATTTTTAAGATTTTATAATAAATTAGGATGGGCAATTTAAAATTGCTCATTTTTTTTGCCTTAGCATTTAAGAGTATATTTCTTATAATTTAAGTAAATCTAATTAGAGATATAGGTGCTTTGAAAACCAAGATCAAATATTAAGGGTTCTATATCCATTATGAAGTCAGGCAACTTAGATAGATTTCTCGAAGCCCAAAAAAGCAGCTATGCTATGGCACTAAATGAAATTTTAAATGGAAGAAAAACCACACACTGGATGTGGTATATTTTCCCTCAGTTATCTTGTTTAGGTAGAAGTGAGATGGCTACCTATTATGGTATAAAAAACTTAATAGAAGCCGAAGAATATTTAAAACATCCTACGCTCGGTCAGCGTTTGCTAGAAATTTCAGCAGCATTACTAAAACATCCAAATAAAAGCGCAAAAGAAATATTTGGTTCACCTGATGACCTGAAACTGCATTCATCTATGACTTTGTTTTCAAAAGTTGACAACGCAGATTCAATTTTTAAAGAAGTATTACATCAATTTTATGATGATCTCCTTGATTTATTAACCATTAAAAGGTTGAATCAATAATCATTTGACAATAATTAGTATAATAAATTCTACATTCATTTTATTGGATTGATTTATCATATTTCAGATGCAGCTACAAATTTAAATAGTCAAAACGGCATCATTTTAGTAAGGTGGAGTCTTCTATCCTTATATATGAACGCTAATCATCTCGAAAAATCTAATATATTAATTAGATATTTAGAACAACATGGGCATGTACCAAAAGACATGGCCTCTTTAATTATCAACGAAACACGAGTAATCGAATTTAAAAAACGGAAGCACATTGTCAGTCCATTAGATATGCATCCAAATATGTATTATATCCTATCTGGAGCGGTGCGTGGTTTTACCCGGGAAGATGGTGATGATCTTACTACCTGGATTGCAACAGAAGGCCAAATTGTTGGCCTAACGCTTTTTTCAAAACAGTTTAATAGTTTAAAACCACAGTTTATTGAAACAATAGAGCCTTGCCAGGTTATATTAATTACCAATACATTAGTTAAAAAACTGCTTGAAGAATTTTCGGAAATGAGTATGATTTGTAGAAAATTACTATTTCTACATTACCATGAGGCTGAAGAAAGGAATTACTTAATTCGACTTAACAGTGCTGTTAAACGCCTCAATAGAATGAATGATACACACCCTCATTTCTATCACAGAATTCCCTTAAAATACTTAGCTTCCTACCTGGGGATGCGTATTGAAACGCTCAGCCGTCTGAGGAGTCAACTGGTAAATAGCTCCAGTAGCTGACATATATGCATGATTACAAATAGATAATTTATTATACAAATACCACCTAAACTGTATACAATAGCAAACATATTAATCAGAACAAAAGCCCTGATTAATATGTTGCGAAAATAATATATTGTGGATTAAGCCAAACTTTTTAATAAGGCATCAGCAGATTTAAAGGCAAGCGCCATCATGGTTAAGGTTGGATTTGCTGTGGCTGTTGTTGGAAAAGAACCACAACCTACAAGATAAAGGTTATCATGATCCCAACATTTCAGGTCAGCGTCAGTAACAGAAGTTTTTGGATCGTCTCCCATGCGATGTGTTCCCATCACGTGTCCGGCACCTTCTGAATAATAATTTTCACCATCATACTGAAAAAATCCTCCTGTACCTAAGGGCGTAGAATTGTCTTGAGTAGCATCGAGTGCCTCGAAAATTACACCAGTTGCCTCTGCCGCAGCTTTGAAACCTGCACGGGTATATTCATCCAGGTTATAATGTATCTCCGGACGTGGCAATCCTAAATTATCTGAACAGGTTGGAGAAGGAATGATAAAATTTTCTTCAGAAGGCATCTGCTCCACTAAAAAGCCAAGTCTAAACTGTTTGGTAAAATCAGTAATGATCTGTTGCCGCAACGCAGTTCCCATCAGTCCCATTTTACCTACATAATTCTGTACCTGGGTATATGGCGCTCCGGTTGGCCAGTTCCAGCCCTCATTCCCGATCTCAATCCGGTAAGCTGCACGCTCAGAACGAAATGAACCATCACGTGTCGTTTCAATACCCGAGGTAGATAATGGTCCTCTAAAAGGATAAACAGGCTTTGGCATACTGCCCCAACTTAGTTTTACCGGATGATCCATTAAATTTTTACCAACCTGACCACTAGAATTAGCAATACCTGTAGTAATTTGTTTGTTAGACATGAGCAATAATTTTGCAGCCTCAATGGCATGAGCTGCAATCACATATTTTGTTCCGGTTACCGTACCTCTTCCTGTTGCCGGACCGGTACGGGTTTCATATTGAATATAATCAATGCCGGTAACTTCCTTAGTAGCGGTATCAATTTGAATATTGCTGGCTACAGTTTGATACATAATATCCACATTGCCCGTTTCTAAGGCTTTACTTAAAGTAATCGTAGCATCGTATTTGGCTTGTATGGGGCATATTGGCGTACAATTCGTATTGCCCTGGCAAAGACGGCGACCATTGTTGTATATGGTACCATCCTTCATGATATTGGATTCGCCATTTCTACCTGCTGGTGTACCCGTAACGGTTAATACATTTCCATCTATAACTACATCTTTTAATTCTGTTGTCAGTATCTGATCAAGAACAGATGGTGGGATACGTTTCATGGGATATACATAATCTTCACTAAATGTAATGCCATGTACCATCTGTTCCTCAACATCCGCAGAAACACCAATTTCCAATTCTGCCTGGTCATAATAATCCGAAAGATCATTATAGGTAATGGGCCAGTCTACGCCTACGCCATATTCGGTATACATTTTAAAATCGTTAGGTACCAGGCGCAGGCAGGTTCCGAGCCAATGCCAGGAAGTTCCGCCAGCCAAACGTTCATAGGTACTGCCAAAAGGCATTGGGCCTTTCTGAATGAAATATCCATCGGTATCTATTGATTCTTCTACATGAGCACAATCTGCAGACGGTGCTGGCGGGTTGGTAATTTGTTTGATATCCAGTACGGATGGCCTAGGTGAATTATAGTTTTGTACATATGGTGCTTCGGGTGTTTTAGCCATGGCCAGAAAAAAGGTTTCCATAAAATCTTCCCGGTTATTGCTCTGCAAAGGTATTCCGCCTTCCAGGATTAATACTTTTTTTCCTGCTTCGCCCAATCGGTATGCCATGGCACTTCCTGCCCAGCCACCGCCTATAATGATGACATCATATTGTTTAGCTGTATTGCTCATTTCAAATTTCGTTTAAGGTAAATTGATAGATTTATTGAATTGGAGGGTTAAGTGCCGGAATTACGGGTGGCGTATTCCAGTAGCCAAAAACACCTTCACTATAACCCATTGGATGTGCCCCCATGGTATCCCATACTAAACTATTCTGATAGGCTTGTGCAGAAACAACAAAATCCTTATTTGGTGAAGTTCCTGGTGGAACAGTTAAATCATACCATATCCCCAAAAACCACATGTAAATAATGTTTTTGGCAACAGGTGCAAGTTCTGCATTTCCCATAATCTGCTGCTTTACCTGCGTTTCATAAGTAGGTTGTGGCATAGCTGAAATCGTATTCCAGGTGTTAGTAAGCAACTGTAAAGTGGTTACAGGCACTAATCCAGGAGTGTATAAAGTGGTAAGATATTCAGCAGCCTGATGTTGTGTATCTAGTTTCGGCAATATGGTTTCTTGTCCATAGCCGGTTAGCACCTGAGAAAGTGCCGCAAATTGTTCTAAATTCATGAGCGTTATAATTTGAGCGTTATTTCTTTTTGTTTCCGGCAGCCTGTTTATAAGCAGATGCCGTTCTTAATAAATAAGTAAAATCTGATGTACGGCCAGACCATGAAGTGGCCCCATTGTGGCAGCCTATACAGCTTGAAGTAACACCAGGAACATATGATATTTTCCCTTCTCTTACTACGCCCTGAATATAAGATTCAAGTGTTGAATTGGCCATATAGACCGGAAAAGGATCTCCGGTAGCGGATTGCTTGGCATGAACAGGCCATTGCGTACCCACCAGTTCATAATACTGCCAAACAGTTTTTGGGTTAACAGCAATGAGTTTTTTATGAAAGGCATCATTTAATGCCTGAGTACCCTCAAATATAGGAGTTAAACGTACAATCTGGCTTGGCGTTTGCCCTGGGATACTTGGATTCCACGGATGTGCAGGCGCATTGTTCATATTATTATTGCCTGCTGCTGCATTGTAGAAATTATAGTGAATATCCTTCACCTCATTAAAAGTCGGTGCATTATCTACCTGCTCAAAGGTAGACCAAATCCATTGTGGATTGTTTTGGCTTTTGGTACCAATGTGAAGTCCAACCAAACCTACCAATGCTGTATAAGTGGTATCCTTTACACTTTGTTTTGGAATCGCATTGACATGGATAGTAGCCCTTGTTTTATGAAAACGGGTGGTATCATCACCTTTACCCATAATTTTCCATGAGGCTTTAACCATAATGGCGCCATGTGCTTTCTTTTCATTATTACCAGATGGAAAGGCAATGGTATCAGTAAACTTCTGCTGTCCCTGATAATTATATAAAACGTTATTATCGATGTAATCAAACATCTTTTCGTTCATTACGATTTCAAATCGGGTATATTGTCCGTTCTGATCGATCAACGGACCAGTTAAGAAAGGCTGAGTTACATCCGTAAGCAATACCGTTGGCGTTTTGCCCACTTGTACCAGCACTTTATTTTTCTGCTGCAGGGCTGCATTCCAAGGTGCCGGCTTGCTACCATCAGGAAGAAAAACTTCTGCATTTTCTTTCCAGGTTTCCCATACCGTTGCATTATCTCCATGCTGCCCAATTATTTCGGTGCTATCCGGCGACCAGTTCAGGGCGATAAATGATTCCCAGGAGAAAAGGTCAAAATCTGCTCTGATCTGGGTTTGAAGAACCGTGTCTGTTGGTGCGATGGTGACATCGTAGGGCAAATTAGAACTTAATGTTGTTTGACCGGAATCAGTTACCGAGGTGTTTGTACTGTCTTTACCGGAGGAGGAAGGCCGACTTTTGCAGCCCCATGAACCTATACTGATATAGGTCAACCCAATCCCTACTGCAAGGAGCAGGGAAAGTAATCTTACTTTTTTCATGTTTTGAGAGTGTTAACTATTGTGAATTTACAGAAATTAAATTATTATTTACAAATAATAAATGAAGTTTTTTGAATTGTTCAGATCAGGAAAATAAATATTAAAATTGGACCAAATACGCCTAAAATTAATGGAAATAATAAGGGTATGATTTTAATAAGTCAGCAAGTTTCGGATTGTTTGGCTACTCAAAACTTAATTTATTTGTATCTAAAATTCACATAATGAAGAAATTTAAAATTGTTCCCATCTCTGCGGCATACGCTAATAAAATTAAACAAACCTTAAATGATGATTTTGGTCGCAAAGTGATTGAGCAGCTGGCTACTGGTTTTGGGCCTTGCCGCGTTTCTTTAAAACCTTTCGCTGTTGGCACCGATATCCGGTTATTATTTACCCATAGCCCATTTACCATTGATAATGTGTTTAATCAACCCGGGCCCGTATTTATACATCAAAAAGATATTGAACCCTACGGGAATATTCACCAATTCCCAACAGAAATCAAAGCAGATAAAGACAATTTTCCATTATCTTTAATTGGCTATTCAAAAGATCAACAAATGATTTTCACAAAATTAGTGGGCGATGCGGATGTTGATCATTTAATTGGTGAAATCTTCGACCAGCACCCTGAAATCGACTACCTTCATGCCAGAAATGCAGCCGCATGTTGTTATATCTGTAAAATTGAGCGTGTTTAAAACACGACACGAACCTGATGAATGAGATACTTCCAGTATTAAAGTCTGATTATTATCACACTCTAAATAAACCAATTACAGATCAAAATTTAATTTTTTAACCACTTTACAAGGCGAGCCAACTGCCAAAGAGTTGGGTGGAATGCTTTTGGTAACCACACTTCCTGCACCAATTGAACAACGATCACCAATGGTTACACCAGGAAGCAATATGCAGTCCCCTCCTATCCAAACATCATTTCCAATGGTTACAGGCTTGGCGAAACCAATGTGTTTGTTTCTATCGATGGGATTAATTGGATGGCTTGCCGTATAAATCTGAACATTGGGTGCAATAAAAACATTATTTCCGATGGTTACAGGGCAACAATCCAAGAGAACAAAATTAAAATTAATAAACACGTTGCTTCCAATTTTGGTATGGCATCCATAATCAATTCTAATTGCTTTTTCGATATGAACATTATCTCCAACATCTGCAAATATTTTTCGCTGTAGGTTTTCTTTGGTTTCTGTATCCCTCGGACTGGTATTGTTAAATAAATCTACAAGCTCCCTTACCTGATATCTGATTTCAACCAATTCAGGATCATTGATATTATAATGTTCACCAGCAAGCATCTTTTCTCTTTCAGATTTCATATGTTTTCTTCTTTAAAGGCTGAGTTTTTTTTACGATATCATCACCATAAGCTACGATATTAATAAAAATTTCGTAAAAAAAATATCATCCTATACAAATACTTTTATTAGTCTAAAAAATCACACTCAGGAAGGTGAAAAAGCTATTTTAAGTATAAATACCAATGCAGTTTAGGGTTAATTTAAATGGGGTGTTGATTTTTCTTTAGGGAATAATTTGGCTATTCTAGAAACTTTTCTATAAGTTTACCGCAACTTTAGGGGTGTCCTTTGCGGACTGAGATAATACCCTTTGAACCTGATGCAGTTAGTACTGCCGAAGGGAAAAGTGAATGATAACGCTATTATTTGGTGCTATCTTTTCTTTCCTCCATACGGGGCCATTCCTAAAAGTTGATTTTTTTTAGCTATAGAATGGAAATCACCGTAAATCAACAACATTATCAGGTTACCGAAGCTTGCAGCATGCAGGATTTAATAACTATTGTTTTAAACACACCGGCTACTGGCATTGCTGTAGCGGTGAATCAGACTATTATTCCTAAAACCAGCTGGGAAAAACAACTCCTCCATCCCGGCGATCAGGTCATCATCATCAAAGCCACTCAAGGCGGTTAACCATAAACCCAAAGAAAATGAAGCACGAAAAAATTCCAACAGACCAGGTATTGACAACCACACCCTTTGCGGCCTCTAAAAAAGTTTTTGTTCAGGGCAAGCTGCACAACATCAAGGTAGCGATGAGGGAAATCTCGTTAAGTGACACTAAACTGCATGGCCGTTTCGGTGAAACAGAACCTAATACGCCTGTAACAGTATACGACACCAGCGGTCCCTACACAGACGCAAATGCCACCATTGATGTAAAAAAAGGTTTGCCCAAATTACGTGAAGAATGGATTACCAATCGTGGAGATGTAGCGCAACTGGATCATATCTCATCACAATATGGACAACAAAGGCTTAACGATCAAAGCCTGGATCACCTTAGGTTTAACCATACCACTAAACCTTTCCGCGCAAAAGCGGGCATGAATGTCTCGCAAATGCATTATGCTAAAAAGGGCATTATTACGCCAGAGATGGAATACATTGCCATTCGTGAAAATCAGCAGATTGATCTTTTAAAAGAACAACTGAAAGAACAGCACGACGTTATGAATCATCAGCATCAGGGCCATAGCTTTGGTGCAAATACCCCAAAAGGTTTAATCACACCAGAATTTGTTCGCCAGGAAGTAGCTGCAGGGCGTGCGGTAATTCCCTGTAATATCAATCACCCGGAGATAGAACCCATGATTATTGGCCGGAATTTTTTAGTGAAGATCAATGCCAATATTGGTAACTCAGCGGTTACCTCCAGCATTGAAGAGGAAGTGGAAAAAGCGGTTTGGGCCTGCCGTTGGGGTGCAGATACCATTATGGATCTTTCTACCGGGAAAAACATTCATGAAACCCGGGAATGGATTATCAGAAATTCTCCTGTTCCCATTGGTACAGTACCCATTTACCAGGCTTTAGAAAAGGTGAATGGCAAAGCTGAAGATTTAACCTGGGAACTTTTCCGCGATACATTGATTGAACAAGCCGAACAGGGCGTAGATTATTTTACCATACATGCCGGTGTTTTATTGCGCTACGTGCCCTTAACCGCTAAAAGAATTACAGGTATTGTATCTCGTGGTGGATCCATCATGGCCAAGTGGTGCCTGGCGCATCATAAGGAAAATTTCTTATATACACATTTCGAAGAGATTTGTGAAATTATGAAAGCCTATGATGTATCATTTTCATTGGGTGATGGATTACGTCCGGGCTGTATTGCCGATGCAAATGATGCGGCTCAATTTGGTGAGTTGGAAACCTTGGGCGAACTTACCAAAATTGCCTGGAAGCATGATGTACAAACCATTATCGAAGGTCCTGGCCACGTACCGATGCACTTGATTAAAGAAAATATGGAAAAGCAGCTGGAGCATTGTTCTGAAGCACCATTTTACACTTTGGGGCCCTTAACTACCGATATTGCTCCGGGTTATGACCACATTACTTCGGCCATTGGTGCTGCTATGATCGGGTGGTTTGGTACAGCCATGTTGTGTTATGTTACTCCTAAAGAACACTTAGGTTTACCAAACAAAAAGGATGTAAAAGATGGAGTAATCACGTACAAAATTGCTGCGCATGCTGCCGATCTGGCCAAAGGACATCCTGGTGCACAATACCGTGATAATGCATTGAGTAAAGCTCGTTTTGAATTTAGATGGGAAGACCAGTTTAACCTTTCTCTTGATCCGGATACGGCCAAAGAATTTCATGATGAAACCTTACCAGCTGATGGCGCTAAAATCGCACACTTCTGCTCTATGTGCGGCCCGAATTTCTGTTCAATGAAAATCACTCAGGATGTTAGGGAATATGCTAAAGAAAATGGCATGGAAGAAACAGATGCATTAGCCAAAGGAATGGAAGAGAAATCAAAAGAATTTACACAAAAAGGAAGTGAAATTTATTTGTAATGGATTTGATTGTGATCTCCGATCCCCAATCTGTCGACAATGAAGCCGATATAATTAACCAGCTTTTTGATGCCGGATTAACTCGTTTTCATTTGCGAAAGCCGGAGTGGAATATCCACCAATGCATTCATCTGCTTCAAGGTATTGATCAGGTATTTCATACTAATATAGCTCTACATCAGCATCATATGCTTACAGATGATTTTAACATCAAGCGTTTGCATTATCCTGAAAGGTATCGGGTTAATTTAGGGGTTATAAAATGGAATGATCAAAAACAAAAGGATTATGTGTTGAGTACATCCATACATGATCTTGCTGAAATACCATTACTGGATGAATTTGAATATGTCTTTTTTAGCCCGGTATTTAATAGCCTATCCAAACCGGGTTATCAAGGCCAGGTAAAAAAAGGCTTTGTACTAAAAAAAACGAACCAACGGCCTAAGGTGATTGCACTTGGTGGCCTAGATGAAACTAACCTGAATAAGGCGAGAAAAATGAATTTTGATGGTGTAGCCATACTTGGTGCCGTTTGGAATACCCCTTCACAAGCTGTTGTTAATTTTCAAAGATTAAATAACATCATAAATAACCCAATGGAATGATTGACAGATTACACTATATTTCTCAGGAACCGAAAAACGGCACACACCTTACAGCAATTAAAGTGGCGCTTGAAGCTGGTGCGAAGTGGATCCAACTAAGGATCAAGAACCAGCCAAAGCCAGAAATTTTACAATATGCCATAGATGCTGTAGCCTTATGTGAGGCCTATGGTGCCAAGCTCATTGTAAACGATCATCCTGAAATTGCACTCAAAGCCAATGCATATGGCTTGCACCTGGGTTTGGATGATATGCCGATTGAGCAGGCAAGAGATATTGTTGGTAAAGAAATGATCATTGGTGGAACGGCCAATACCTTTGATCATATTAAACAGCGGGTTTCCGAACAGGTAGATTATATTGGTCTGGGGCCGTATAGATTTACCACAACTAAACAAAAGCTGAGTCCGATAGTGGGTTTAGAGGGTTATGCCGCCATTATAAAACAGGTCAATTTAGCCAATATTCATATTCCCATTATTGCAATTGGTGGGATTGAACTGGCCGACATCAATGCCATTATCAAGACTGGCCTGTACGGTGTTGCCGTTTCAGGAGCGATTACCCATGCAACCGATCCTGCAACTATGATAAGGCAAATGTACGTACAACTCAACAGTTCCAATTTAAAGGAAGCTTAAACGAAACAAAATGTTAAAAATAGCTGATAAAACTTTCAGTTCAAGATTGTTCACAGGTACTGGAAAATTCAGTTCTGCTGCTTTAATGGAGGAAGCCTTACTGGCATCAGAATCTGAACTCGTAACCGTAGCCCTTAAACGGGTTGATGTTAAGAACAATGAACATGACGACTTACTAATCCGTCTGAAATATCCGCACATCAATTTATTACCTAATACCTCTGGCGTACGCAACGCTAAAGAAGCCATTTTTGCAGCGCAATTGGCCCGTGAGGCTTTGGAAACCAACTGGATTAAACTCGAAATTCATCCGGATCCGAAATACCTTATGCCCGATCCTATTGAAACTTTAAAGGCTACAGAGGAACTGGCTAAACTAGGATTTATCGTATTGCCCTATATTCATGCAGATCCGGTTTTATGTAAACGCCTGGAAGATGCTGGTACAGCGGCGGTGATGCCACTGGGTTCGCCAATTGGCAGTAACAAAGGTTTAAAAACCATCGATTTTTTAGAGATCATCATTAGCCAAAGTAATGTTCCGGTGATTATTGATGCGGGAATTGGTTCACCATCAGAAGCTGCACGTGCCATGGAAATTGGTGCCGATGCCGTATTGGTGAATACGGCAATTGCGATTTCCAGTAATCCGACACAAATGGCTGTGGCTTTTAAAATGGCTGTAGAAGCCGGACGCATGGCCTACGAAGCTAAATTAGCCTTACCTGTTTCATATGCTGTAGCCAGCAGTCCACTAACTTCTTTTTTAGATGAATAGTTTTAATGATCTTTTTGAAACCTATAACTGGAATGAAACCAAAGCCAGTATCTATGCCAAAACAGCTGCTGATGTAGAACATGCATTGTGTGCAACGAAAAGAACTTTAGAAGATTTTAAAGCACTCATTTCACCGGCTGCGGAACCATACCTGGAGCAAATGGCTAAGATTAGCCAGCAGTTAACGCAAAAGCGTTTCGGCAAGGTATTACAAATGTATGTTCCGCTATATTTATCAAACGAATGCAGCAACATTTGCACCTATTGCGGTTTTAGCTATGATAATAAGGTAAGGCGCAAAACACTTTCTCCTATGGAGATTATGCAGGAAGTGGCTGCCATTAAGGAAATGGGCTATGAACATGTGCTGCTGGTTACTGGTGAAGATAATGTGAACGTACATACCGATTATTTTAAAAAGGTGCTAAAACTCATCAGGCCGCACTTTGCCCATGTATCTATGGAAATTCAGCCAATGGACCAGAAAGATTACGAGCAGCTGATTCCCTTTGGCTTAAATACGATTCTGGTTTACCAGGAAACCTATCATCAGGAAGATTACAAGAAGCACCACCCTAAAGGGAAAAAATCAAATTTTAAATATCGGGTGGAAACACCAGACCGACTGGGAAAAGCGAAAATCCACAAAATGGGATTAGGCGTTTTAATAGGCTTGGAAGACTGGCGCACCGATTGTTTTTTCACAGCACTTCATCTCCACTATCTGGAGAAAAAATATTGGCAAAGTAAATATAGCCTTTCCTTTCCGAGGCTTCGCCCCTACAGTGGTGGATTGGAACCTAAAGTTGAAATGAGTGACCGGGAACTGGTGCAACTCATCTGTGCTTACCGTTTATTTAATGAAGAAGTAGAACTGTCTATCTCTACCCGTGAATCACCAGCATTTAGGAATAATATCATCAAACTGGGTATTACCTCCATCAGTGCAGGCTCAAAAACCAATCCTGGTGGCTATACGGTTGCACCAGAATCATTGGAACAGTTTGAAATTAGCGATGAACGTAGCCCCGCCGAAATTTCCACAATGATTGCTGCCCAAGGTTATGAAGCTGTATGGAAAGATTGGGACAATTGCTTAGCTTAATTTATAAAAATGCTTAAACCTGAAGAATTAAAACAGTATCAACGCCAGATCATTTTGCCTGAACTGGGTATAGCCGGACAAGAAAAGCTTAAGAAAGCCAGTATATTGATGATAGGCGCAGGGGGGGTAGGTTGCCCGGTGCTGCAATATCTGGTTGCGGCAGGTGTTGGTCATATTGGCATTGCCGATAATGATGTAGTGGATTTAAGTAACCTGCACCGGCAAATCTTGTATAATAGTTTAGATGTGGGCAAACCCAAAGCGTTGACCGCAAAAGAGAAATTGGGGCATCTCAATCCTTTCGTAAAAATAACAGCCTACCAGGAAAGGGTAATTTTAGAAAATGCGGAAAGACTGATCTACCAATATGACCTGATTATTGATGGTTCTGATAATTTTCCTACCCGATATCTCATTAATGATACTTGTGTACAATTGAATAAACCGCTTATTTTTGGTTCCATCTTTAAATTTGAAGGTCAGGTAGCTGTATTCAACTACCAGCAAGGGCCAAATTACCGTGATTTGTTTGCAGAAGCTCCATCTGAAGGTGAGGTACCTAACTGTGCTGAGATTGGTGTAATTGGTGTGCTGCCCGGTATTATTGGTACCCTGATGGCCAATGAAGCCATTAAAGTGATCAGTGAAATCGGCGAAACACTTTCCGGAAAATTACTTACTATGAATGCACTGGATTGCAGCACAAACATTTTTAAAATCAGTTCGAGGAAACTTATAGCACAAACACCAGTAACGATAGCAAATAAATCCATTGAGCCGGAGGATAAAGAGATTTCAATCGATCTCCTTAAAAGCTGGATGAATAAAATACCTGACGAAGTTTTTTTAGTGGATGTACGCGAAGACTATGAATTTGAAGAATATAACATTGGTGGTACAAATATTCCTCTATATGAACTGAACGAACATATATCAGCTTTTCCGGTGGATCAAAAACTAGTTTTCATCTGTCAGACAGGTCAGCGGAGTAAAATGGCTATACAAATCGTAAAGCCATTATTCGATGGAAAAATTTTTAGTGTAAAAGATGGAATTTCATGAGCAAAACCTTTCAATATATTGCTGTACTAACCATTGCCGGATCAGATAGCGGAGGTGGTGCTGGAATACAGGCCGATTTAAAAACCTTTAGTGCCCTTGGCTGCTATGGCACGTCAGCCATTACAACCATTACGGTGCAAAATACTTTAGGCGTAACAGCTATTCATCCTATTCCAGCTGATATTGTACGTGGACAAGTTGTAGCTGTTTTGGAAGATATTAAACCTTCGGCAATTAAAATCGGGATCGTTCAATCTGCAGATCAAGTTCTGTCCATAGCTGAGGTATTGAAAACTTATCCTCACATTCCAGTCATTTTAGATCCGGTTATGGTATCAACCAGTGGTTTTCATCTGATCAATCAGGGCACGCTGGTTAGCCTTCAGCAAGCAATATTTCCTTTAACCAGTTTAGTTACTCCAAATTTAGATGAAGCAGAAATACTAGCCAATATGAAGATCAGCACTGTTGATGACATGAAAGAGGCAGCCAGTCGAATAATCCAAACCGGATGCAAGGCTGTTTTGGTTAAAGGTGGCCATTTGAATGGGCCTGATCTTTTTGATGTTTACCAGGATCGAAATGGTGTGGAACACATTTTTACATCTATCGCTGTGCAAACAAGTAACACTCATGGTACAGGTTGCACCCTTTCTGCAGCCATTGCAGCCTTTATAGCTTTAGGTCATAATATGCCCCAGGCAATTGAGAAAGCAAAAGGATTTGTTCAGCAAGCCATTATAGAAGGTAAGCATGTTAAAACCGGAGAAGGGAAAGGGCCATTAAATCATTTTTTTGATGCCCGGAATTTAATCAGGAAAGCGTGGAATACTGGCGATCACATGTATTTAGGGTAAGGAATCCCGTACCACAAAAACAGATCGGCATAATAACCAATCATTCCAAAACTATGAAAGCCCTTGGATGATCAGAATTACAAAAGAGAAGCGCTTTTTCAGCACAATTTCAAACTATATTTTAGTGGAGTCTCACTTTAACCACTTCGCCATTTTCCTTAACCTCTACAAATTCTTCAATTCTGTCTTGGTGGTCTACCGAATATTTTTTTGACTGATAATAATTGGTTTGACCGCCATAACTATTATAACCCGTTCCGGTATATTCATTATAATAGCCATTAGATGTCCAGTCTAAAAACCCTTGTAAAAAATATTTCCCAGGCTTCATTTCTGGAAAAGTAAATTTACCATCACTATTGGTAATTGCCTCTAGCCTATATCGGTAAGCGGCTGTAGACAGATAAACGTATCTTCTTTTTCTAGAGTTTTCCTTGTCTTTTCTCAATTGATACCAAGCTTCGAAATAAGGTGTAACAGGTAATAAAATTACCTTAATCTGGTTCGCCAGAATTCTTGCACCTGCTCTAAAACCCATATTATTTTTGGCTTTGGTGAAAGCTACGCCTTTTATCGTGCCTGTTCCTTTAGCCAGCATGCTTTTTGCTTGTAAAGAATCAAAAACAACCTCAGGATAGAAAATCTGCTTTTTATCTTTTTCTTCGGGTTCTTTATACTGCGCTAAAGACTGATACACCATGCTAATAGTTACCGCAACTGTTAAAACAAAGCTTTTTGAATTCATATGATTAATATTTAAACTTTTTATAATGTTTATTTATAGATTCAAATTAATACAAACTCATTTAGCCTGAACACCAAATAGCCGCATTTCCATCTGACCTGCAAAAAAGATAGACTGTCATCCTGAATGGTGTTCGATAGCAAGATGAATTTGAGACAAAGCTATGGGAAGGATAATCGAATTTAAATACCAGTATTTATTGTTTTTTTTCTACCTGTTTTCAGGTATTTTAATTGATGAATTGAGATCGGGTACATGATTGATTATCCCTATAATCATTCCTTAAACGATTAAAATCTACCAAAAAACCAGTAGATAGAATCCCTAAAAACCTGGTATTGACTTCCAATATGGAAGCTTATAATTTTGCGCTTCACTTATCAAAAAATCTATGAAACATTTATCGAAAACAAAATTTTTAAAATTTGCCGTAGCACCATGTTTAATGTTAATGATGTTCATTACATCATGCTCAAAAAGTAATGACCAGCCTGATAACAGTAATTCATATCCAAAAGATGTAAACGTAGAATATCGGGTTACTGCAATCAGCGGAGTTAATAGTGGAGATGTATTATATTCCAACGCCAGCGGTGGTAATACATCTGTTGATAATGTAAGCCTGCCCTACTCCGTTAAATTTAAAAGAACCGTTAAACAATCAGATAACCTGGCGATAAGTTATAGCACCATCGGATCGGGTGAGGTAAAAGTTGAAATTCTGGTAAATGATCAGATTGTGGAAACAAAATCTTTTTCAGGTACTTCTTACGTAACCGGAACCATCGTTTACCTGTTTCAATAATCATTTTCCTTGTTTAATTTTATGCAATTAAGACAAGGTAAACGATAGTAATTCTTTTCATATTCTTTAGTTTTAGTGCTAAGCCTCGGAAATTAATTGTTTTCGAGGCTTTGTGCTTTTATAGTAAGCCAGGTTAGTGCCGATCGTAATTTACGCTCGCTCAAAATAGGTCAAAGAATTTTAGCCTAATAAAATTATTTCTCATGACACGCATTAGTTCATTTTATTTAGATAAATATTTATATTAGTTAGCCTTAAATACGGGAACGAAATAAGGTATTAACGTTTACTCAATTTCTTATTAAAATGACGAATGACACGCTCATTAAATTAAATCCGTTCCAAAATATTGGAATGGCTTTCTCAGGTGGAGGCTTTAGGGCAGCATCTTATGCATTAGGTTCATTAAGTTACCTGGATAACCTCAAAATTGATGGTCAATCTGTAACCGACCGGATTAGTTTCATTTCCTCAGCTTCTGGAGGTACCATAGCATCCATGCTCTATGCCCGAAGTGTTCATCAGGACCTGCAGTTTATTGATTTCTACCAGAAGTTATACCATGACCTTAATGGCGAGGCAATTGTGGAGCTGGCCTTGACCACCCTGAATGACGATCGCCAATGGATGGAAGGACCTGATAACAAACAACGGAACTTGATCAATTCCTTTGCGAAGGCTTACGATCAAATCTTTTTCAAACAACAAACCATGTCTGTTTTTTTTGAAAAAACTTACCGGAAAAAGATGGAAGTCTGTTTCAATAGTACTGAGTTTTACAGGGGGCTTAGCTTTCGCTTTCAGACTGATGGCACAGATAATCAGCATCAGGTAATTGGTAATAATTACCTCTGGTTTAACAATAAGCAGTTGGAGATCTTCAAGAAAATTAAATTAGGAGACATTCTGGCTTCTTCCTCCTGCTTTCCGATTGGATTCGAAGCCATCGTATATCCATCCGATTTCAGTTATGCAGATTCGCCAGAAAATACATTGACATCGACTGAATTGAGAACTGCGCTTTATTATGAAAATTACAACGAAAAAAGTTTTCCTTTATCATTTGAACCAGTGGGCGGTTTAACAGCAGAAGAGGAAAAAGATAGCCATATCGATTCTTTTGCATTGATGGATGGTGGAATTACCGATAATCAAGGACTCTCCAGCCTGATGCTGGCCGATAAAAAAAGACGAAGCCGGGTGAAGCCGGATCCGTTTGACCTCATCATCATTACCGATGTAGCCAGTTACTTTATGGACAGTTATGAAAGTCCTTTAGTAGAACAGAAAGAAGGCTGGCAAAAAAACAACCTGAACGACTATCTAACAAAATTTAAAAAAATAGCTGGAGCGTTTAAACGCCTGCCCATACTATTTTCCATTGCTTTCATTTTATTTGCCGGATTAGGGTGGTTTTTAAAGCATTCTAATTTAAGCACCCTGTTTATCATATTAGCCAGTGTATCTGCAACTTTAACCATCTTAAGTAGTATTGTAGCTTATTCAGCAATAGGTAAAAAACTAATCAGGAACATCGTTGCTTTTGATTTAAAAGAGTTTATTTACGTCAAACTCGGTCTTCAAAAGTTTTTTTCTGCAATCATTACGGATAAGCTGGCAGGTTATCTGCAGTTCACAAAATTGAACGTGCTTGAGCAAATGATCAAAGCCAGATTAACTTCTGCAGTAACCATGATATCAGATGTTAATTTAAAACAGGTTAGAAGGCTGATTTACAAGATTTTTTATGAAGACGCTCAATGGGATAACAGACGGGTACCTAACTTTATTTACGAACTAAGTACCTATAACATAGCCGCCAGGAACAACCGCTTTAATAATCAATTGCGCTTAAAATGGTTGCCTACGCCTGCAGACAAAGTACTTCTGCTAGAGGGTTTAGAAAAGATTAATCCCATTGCCGAAATTGCACGCCTGGCCCCTACCACCCTTTGGTTCGATGCTATTCAGGTAAAAGATGAATTACTTAAAAAAATTGTTACTACAGGTCAGTTTACCACCTGTGCAAACCTTTTGGAATATGTCATTTCTTTAGAAAGGAAAAATGTTCTGTCTGATCCTGCCCATCAAGCTGAACTTGAAAACTTAAAAGGTATGTTGGAACGTGATTTTATAAGATTTAAAGAAAACCCATATTTTCTTTTTGATCAACTTGCAGATTTAAATATAGAACGTTCAATTCCTTAGCTTTCGCAAGAAAAAGATGGTTTAGATATTAGGCCCGAATATCAAAGCATTTCTAGACCTATCATTTTGAAAACCAGGATTTATATCAAAGTTCAGCTATAAATCCTGGTTTCCAGGTAAATATGAATGGTTTAGCACCGTTGCTTCTCCTTTCCCTAATTAATAAATTATATATCAGAGTAATCGGTTGGATAAATAAAAGTAGTTACATTCTTCGATACGTTATTCTGGTATTGAGGCAACCCACTTATCTTTTTATACTCAGGTCCGAATGCCGTCCAGTGATTGTCGCGATCGGCCTTATTGTTGAATGTTGTCAGGTACATCAGGTTTGGCATTTTACTTCCTGAAATGACCTGTCCGTAGAATACCGCGTTAAAATTAAGTTTCGTGAAAATACTAATCTCCAATTCATTAAACATGTAAATTTTATTTAGGGAAAGGTTTTCAGTACTCGCTTCATAACTTCTGAGTTCATAAACCCGTTCTGCCTTAGGTGATGATAATTTTGGTATTGCCGGAACTGGCATTCCCTCAAAAGCTTTTAAAAGAATAGACTCTATCCTTAAAAAAGGGGGCTGGTTAAATGCCGCATTTAAATAATCCTTCCCTGCATTAAGATAAGCTTGATCTTTTTCCAATGCCTGATCCAGTTTCAGGTAATGATCGATTTTTTTAAACGGTATGAATACATAAATTAATTGCTCCGAAGAATCCTTCTGAATGGGTTTAAAAACACCAACACCAGAAATTCCAAATCGGTGCAATGCCGGTAAATAAGCGTTTTCCAAATAAAAATCTACTGTCTTTTCCTGAGACGCATCTTTAATGTGGTAGATTTTGATCTGGTAATAATATTCTGCTTTCGCTGCAAACGATAGCTTACAGAGTAATATAATTGCAAAAGTAAAAAATAGTTTAATAACGAGGTATTTTAATTTGGTCATCATGGTTAGATTGTTGCTCAAGATAAGAGATTTTTTTTGGGATTATCCACAACGCTAATAGTTACATATGAAAACCATCAGGATATATCAACCATAAATCACTGATTATTAAAAATTTATACAATTTGTGCATCATTTTTTTTACATCTTTTTATTAATTTCCTCTTACTTTAATAATAACCGTATATTAGTAATCACTAGGTATTTAATTAAATATCGAATGTTAAAATAGTTATCTTTTGATCTAATCTTCGAAATACTAACATGAATTTGTAGTACGGATCAAGAAAAACAGTTTGTATTTAAAAGCAGACATCACAACAATTAAAAATGCTAATATTTTATTTGAAAAACACGATTCTAATTCACTAAATTTGGGATTAATTTTACCCAAAAATTATACGTCCCCAAACAAAGTCGCAATCCCTAACAATGAACAGAGTCATTCTATTTTTTGCTATTCTCTTATTTTCTGTAAATACTTATGCCCAGGAAAGCTTTATTGGAAATATTAATTATATGCTTTTAGAAAAGTACGTTGAACTGGCTAAACAAAACTATCCTAAACGGAAAATGTACAAAGCCAGTGAATTGAGTGCAAAAGCTAAGGTTGGCGTAGCAAGGGCTACTTATTTAGATGCATTTACTGCTTCCTACAACTATAGCCCCAATAATACCTACAAAGTAAATACTACGAACAACTTTACTTTAAATGGACTACAGCTTGGTATATTTTTTAATATGGGCATATTATTCAGAACACCTGCATATGTTAGGCAAGCTAAAGAAGAACATAATGAAAAGGTTTATCAGGCACAGGAGTATGACATTCTACTCACTTCTGAAGTAAAAAAAAATTATTATGAATATTTACGTCAGATGTCGGACCTAAAAGTTAAAGCGCAAACTTATACAGATAATAAAGCAGCGAGTGATGGGCTAAGGTATAAATTTGAAAAAGGTGAAGCAAGCCTGGATGATTATACTAAAGCGAAGACGATAACATCTTATGCTAACTCAGAAAGGTTATTGGCAGAAGTTAACTTATTAAAAGCCAAAGATTCTCTGGAAGCATTAATTGGTGAACCCTTAGAGAACGTGAAATAAACAAGTATGAATATTCAAGAATTTTTAAATCTCATGCGAAAATACAGGTGGCTGATTATTTCAGTTCCTGTATTGACACTCCTGATCACGTTTTTCTTTGTTAGAAATCTACCGAAAGAATATAAATCTGTAGCACAGATTTCTACAGGTTTATTAGATCCATCCCGCCAGGTGGCTTCAGAAGTACAAGGTTATTCGGGACCAGATATCATTATAAAACTGAACCAACAGTTTACCACCATTATTGATGTGATGAGAATGCCTAAGAACATGAGTCTGCTGTCATACAGATTGATTTTACACGACCTTAAGAATCCGCAGGCACCCTTTAAACCTTTAAGTAATGATATAAAAAACTTACGTGCTGCACAGAGGCAGGAAGCCATTAATTTATATGAGAGCCGTTTAATTAAGAGAGAGGTATTAACACCTTTAGACAATGGCAAGTTAATGCTTTACGACCTTGTGATGTCTATGAACTATGATGAGGAGAGCCTGAACAAAAAACTTAATATTACCCACGAGCAGAATAGTGATTTTATTTCAGTAGAATTTTTATCTCCTAACACCTTACTTTCTGTATTTGTGGTAAATACCCTTTCAAACGATTTTATCACGAACTATAGCCTAGATCAGATTAGCAATAAAAATACTTCCATTCTGGTATTGGATTCGCTCTTGCAGAAAAAAGAGGCCGTGATGAATGATCGAATACGCCAGTTAAAAGATTATAAAATTAAAAACGGTGTATTAAACCTTGATAAGCAATCGCAAATTATCTATCAACAAATTACTGATAACGAAAATAAAAAAAGCCAGGCTTTAGTTGACAAGCAAGCTGCATTAGCGGCATTAAAAAGTGTAAATGATAAGCTAGACGGTCGATTTAGTGATAAATATCTGGGTGCTGAAGTCATCTCTGATAATCAAGACATTATTCATTTAAAAAACAAAATCGAAGTAGCGGAAAATATATATCTGGATGGAGGCTATAAGGCTACAGATAAAAAGAAAGTAGATTCTTTGCAATCATTGCTAAGTGCAAAACTTCTAAAATCAAATGATCAGTACGTAAGCGACCCATTGGTTGCAAAACAAACACTGGTTCAACGGCGGATTTCTTTAGGGATAGACCTCGAAAAAACAACTGCAGGTATCAAAGACATCGACCAGGAATTGGCTAAATTAAATGCAAAGTTTACCGGAATGGTTCCTTTTGATGCAGGGGTTCAGGATTATGAACGCAATGCAGATGTAGCAACTAAAGAATATCTTGAATTATTAAGCCGATACAACCAAACCAGCCTGGATAAAAATATCGGCTTACGTTTGCAAATGGTACAAGAAGGTGTTCCTACCAAACCAGAATCCTCAAAGAAACCGTTGTACATGGCTTTAAGCGTAGTGGCCAGTTGTGCAATTTGTTTCTTCTTATTGTTGATTATCTATTTTTTAGATCATTCTATTAATGATGCGAAAGAACTTAAAGCTGCAACCAAAGGGAATGTACTTGGTGAATTAACTTTTATCAAACCAAAAAACAGAGAGATAGCCAAATTGTGGCAGGAAGAAAATCCTGATAAAGAATTTTCTTTATTCAAGGATCAAATACGTTTGTTACGCTTCGAAATTGATCATTTGCTTGATAACGGAAATCTAAAAGTATTAGGTATCACCAGTTTAGAATCCTCCAGATCTCCAATTTTCACCCTAATAGGCCTAACCTATTCATTTGCATCATTGGGCAAAAAGATTCTACTCATTGGTAATGATGAAATAGCCATCGAGCTGAAAAAGTTGAAAATCCCTACTGATCAGTCATTTGGAAATGTATTGGCCGGATCATCAATTACAGCAGATCAATCCATTACTTTTTTAAGCAATGATTTAGGTAGTAAGTCACTATTGGAAAATAGACATCAGGAAGGTATAGATCAAATATTTAATGCTTTTAATACGCAGTTTGATTTAGTTCTGGTGTATTTAGATCCGGTTAACAGTTTATCTGCCATTAAAGAATGGATCTATTTTACAGATCAATACATTGCTTTATTTATGGCCGGCGATTCAATTAACAAATTGGATCAAGAAAAACTTGTACAACTAAATGAAGATCAAAAGTTTGCAGGATGGATCATCAGCGGCGTTAAAGCTTAATAAGCGTATAAAATGCTCGACAAATTGAACACTTATATCAGTGATAATAAAAAAAAGATCATCTTTTTTATTGTCGCCATGTGTCTATCAATTGTTGTGGCAGGTTCCATCAGTAAATTTGGGTTGCTGGGTCCCTTCTTTGCAATAGCCATAGCGGCCTTAGGTACTTTTCTGGTATATGCTTTTAAAGATCCGCGACTTGCCTTTTGGGCCTATTTCGCCTATTGCTTTCTTCTTGGATTTTTAGTTAAATCTTTTCTGCAGATTCCTGTTGGGCTGGCTCTGGAAGCGCTACTGCTGCTAACATGGTGTAGCATACTGATCAATATGGATAAATTTAATTGGCAAAACATAAAAAATGAACATATTCTATTGTCATTAATTTGGTTCATCATTAGTTTCCTTCAAATATTAAATCCATACAGTGGAAGCGTTTTTGCCTGGTTCAATGAACTGAGATTTGTAGCCTTAAACTGGTTACTTATTTCCCCCCTAGTATTTTTAATATTTAACAGCCGGGCAGACTTGAACAGGTTTATTGTATTCATTTTCTTGTTTTCTTCACTGGCCTGTTTGTATGGGGTAAAACAACTTTATTTAGGGCTTACCAGTGGCGAGCAGCAGTGGATGGGAATGGGTAATGAGATGACACATATTATAAAAGGTAAATTGAGGGTTTTTTCCATTTATTCGGATGCTGGCCAGTTTGGTGCCTCACAAGCCATTATGGCCGTGATCTCAATGGCATTACTCATTGGCCCGTTTAGTTTTGGAAAAAAAATAATTATCGCATTATTCACACTTGTGTTTTTGTATGGAATGGCCATTTCAGGAACCAGAGGTGCGTTATTTGCATTGGCCGCAGGCGTTTCATCTGCCTTGTTTTTAAGTAAAAGTTTTAAAGTATTACTGGTGGGGGTTGTCTTTTGTTCAAGCAGCTTTTTTATATTGAAATACACCAACATAGGTGATCATATATTTCAGGTTAGTCGTTTACGTAGTGCATTAAATCCTGAAGATGCTTCTTTCAAAGTAAGATTGGATAATCAGCAAAAATTAAAAGCAATATTGAAAGACTTACCCTTTGGTGCTGGGTTAGGAATGAGCGGCATGAACGGAACCACTTATAACTCCGATAAAACCATAGCCAACATACAGCCTGATAGCTATTGGGTGAAAGTTTGGGTAATGTATGGCATCGTTGGGCTCCTCATTTGGTTTGCCTTAACCTCTTATATTATTGGTAAATGCAGTGGTATCGTTTGGAAGATAGAGGATCCAAAGTTAAGGGCTAAGATGATTGCCCTCACTTCAGGAACAGTAGCCTGTTTTATTTGTAGTTATGGAAACGAAGTAATGAATGGAATGCCTTCATCAATAATTATGTTTATGTCATGGTCATTTGTATATATTGCTCCATGGCTTGATAAGAAGTTAAAACCAACTGGATCTAATGGAAACAATCATACTTAATATTTTAAATTTATTTTTCTGGATTTTAGGCATCTACCTGCTTATAAATTGTCTGTATCTGGCTTTTTTCGCCATTGCTGGCCTGTTTCCATTACCAAAATCAAAAAAAGATGCAAAAGAGTATAAAAAAATTGCCCTGTTGTTTCCAACCTATCGGGAAAATATAGTCATTATCGAAAGTGTAAAATCTGCACTTATGCACCAATATAACGGAAGCTTTGAAGTAATCGTAATTGCTGACGGGTTATTGCCACAAACCAATGCTATTTTAAATGAATTGGGTGCAACAGTTATCGAAGTTTCTTTTGAAAAAAGCACTAAAGGCAAAGCCCTTAGCTTCGCTATGGAAAAACTTAAAAATAACGGTTTTGATATCGCGATGGTATTAGACGTTGATAATGTATTGGGTTTAGATTGTTTACACTACATCAACCACTCCTTTCAAAATGGAAATATGGTTATTCAGGTACATAGAACAGCAAAAGATGTAGATAGCAGTTTTGCTTTTTTAGATGCTTGTAATGAAGAAGTTAATAATCAAATTTACCGCAAGGGTCATGCAGTGATGGGCTTGTCTGCCGCACTGATCGGATCGGGAATAGCTTTCGATTTTTTCTATTTTTATCAAATATTAAGTGGTATCGGAGAGACTGTTGGAGAAGATAAAAAAATGGATTTTATCATCGCCAATGATAAAGTTAGGGTGGCTTATTTAAATGATGTTTTTGTTTATGATGAAAAAGTAGAAAATGCGCAGGTATTTACCAATCAGCGAACGAGATGGATTGCCTCGCAAATAGAGTTCTTAAAAGAATATGCCTGGGTTGGATTGGTGAAGTTATTTAAAGGAAATACAGAGTTTTTCAATAAAACATTACAAACCTTCTTAGTACCCAGAATATTGCTGCTGGCCTTGTTATTTATTATGGCTGCCCAATCATTTTTTAATCCTATCGGGCCAGGCAATGGCTTTTGGATCACCTTATTTTTGAGTATATGTTTCACATTATTTATAGCTGTACCTCGAAAATTCTACATGGATAAGCGGCTTTATTTGGCTATATTACAAATTCCGAGAGCAATGATTGGGATGGTGATTGCCTTATTTAGCATTGGTAAAGCTAAAAAATCTTTTATGGCAACGCCACATTATAATAAACCGGTAAAAGACAATAATTAATCATGCCAATAGAATTGCTCGCCATTACAGGCTTAATTTTTGGAATCCTGGGTTTTATTAAAGGTATTAACACTTCAAAACATACCATAAAAAAGTAGCCAATGTCAATTTTAAAAAACAGAGACATCATTATAGTAGGCCAGCAACCCTGGGATACAGCTATTGGCAGCAACTGCAAAGACCTGGCAATGGAATTTAGTAAAAACAACCGGGTATTATACATCAATGCTCCTTTAGATAGAAGGACAAGTTTGCAGCAAAGGAATGTTGAATCGGTAAAGAAAAGATTGCGGATTATTGCGGGTAAAGAAGAAGGACTGGAACAAGTAGCACCTAATTTGTGGGTCTATTACCCTAAAATAATTATTGAATCCATCAACTGGATTAAAGTGATGCCCATCTTTCGCTGGTTAAATAAATGGAACAATCAGAAATTTGCCAAAGATATCAATGTTTCATTAAAGAGATTGAATTTCAATGATTTTATATTATTCAATGACAACGATATCTTTAGGAGTTTTCATTTAAAGGAACTTTTAAAGCCAGCAATAAGTATTTATTATTCCAGAGATTACATTATTGCTACCCCCTACTGGCAATATCATGGGGAATACCTGGAGCCGCAGTTAATTGAAAAAAGTGATCTTTGCGTGGCAAATTCTGTTTTCCTGGCCAATTATTGCAAAAAATACAATCCAAATTCTTATTATGTTGGGCAAGGTTGTGACTTTAAACTATTTAAACAGGCTGATGATATATTAGTACCAGCTGACCTTTCAGTTATTAAAGGCCCGATATTGGGCTATGTTGGCGCCATATTATCGATAAGACTTGATGAACAGATTCTTTTACACCTTGCAAAGGCACGGCCAGACTGGAGCATTGTGTTGGTTGGACCAGAAGATGAAGATTTCAAAAAAAGTGAATTACATGAATTAAGCAATGTGCACTTTTTAGGAAGCAAAGGAACTGAAACTTTAGCGGCATACATTAATGGGTTTGATGTTTGTTTAAATCCTCAAACGATCAATCCGCTTACCATTGGCAATTATCCCCGAAAAATAGACGAATACCTGGCAATGGGTAAACCGACTCTTGCTACGAAAACAGAAGCCATGAGTATTTTTGAGCAGCATGTATACCTGGCCGAAACGAAAGAAGACTATGTAACTTTAGCAGAAAAAGCCTTAATAGAGCATAGCACAGCGCTGGCCAATGAGCGAATTAAATTTGCACATACCCATACCTGGGCAAAAAATGCTGAAGAAATTTATCAGGCCATCAATGATGTGGAAAGTAATATTATCAGTAATAAAAATTAGTTACGAGTCTTTAATAAATTTTAACTGATTTTCATCAATTAGAATAACATCAATATTTCAAACAGCAAAAATGTTTAACACTTCCATTATCACCGTCAATTTTCGTCAGGAAGCAGTAACGATTGAATTACTTAAATCAATCAGTCAATATTGCAGCGGCAAAAATGTTGAAGTGATCATTGTAGATAATGGAACAGAACAAAATCAGGAACATATTTTTAAACCTCACTTTGAAAACATTAAATACATCCAATCCATAGAAAACCTGGGCTTCGCTGGAGGTAATAACCTGGGAATTAAACAAGCGCACGGCGATTATTTGTTTTTACTGAACAACGATACCGAGTTACCTGCAGATTGTATCGAGACGCTATGTGCCGAATTTGAACAAAATGAAAATATAGGACTCCTGTCTCCCTTACTGTTATATTTCGACCGAAAGGATACGGTTCAGTATGCAGGTTTCACACCAGTAAATCACCTTACTGGCAGAAATTCCACTATTGGAGAGTTGGACCAGAATAAAGGGCAATATGCCAATAAAAGTTATCAAACCGGATATTGCCATGGTGCTGCAGTAATGTGCCGCAAAGAAGATGTATTAATGGCAGGATTAATGGACGAAAATTACTTCCTATATTATGAAGAGCTGGATTGGTGTGAAAAATTCAAAAGAATTGGAAAGCAAGTTTGGTTTACAGGAAAAACCCATGTTTACCACAAAGAATCAATAAGCGTTGGTATAGATAGCCCGCTAAAAATCTATTTCCACACCCGCAACAGAATGCTTTTCATGAGGAAAAATACAGGTTTGATAAATACCATACTTTTTTCTATTTATTATACGCTAATTTCCTGCCCTAAAGCAGTTTTGAAATTCATATTTAAGCGTCAGTTGTCTCTTGCAAAACAGGTGATCAGGGGCTTGTTATGGAATTATACCCATGATAAAAACAGTAAGAATTTAGGGTTTAAATTGAAGCGGTAACTTCATTTACCTTAACCTTTTTAAAACGGTTAAAACGGCATATCTGCTGAAATAATACATAGACATTAACAAACCTATCTTTTCACTTTCTCTTAAAATTTTCCAGGTTTTAACCACGGCTTTCATTTTATTGGAAGAGAGCGAATCTTTCCTAATTCTGTACAAAGCCAAAGGTTCGTTAATTCCATATCCCAGTTTATATTTCTTAAACAACTGAAGGAAAAAAATCCAGTCTTCGTGACCCGCCTTCGAAAATTTTAAATCGCAGATAGCACTTCTTAATATCATTGAAGTTGAAAAAATAATAACGTTATGTGATAACAATTGATGGTAGCTATAAGTAAACGGCGCTGGCGTTACCCCGGAAATAACTTCTCCTTCCTCGTTGATTCTATTATAAGCACAAAAAGTCATGGTGAGCATTTTATCTTCCATATATTCTACTTGTCGGCTCAGCTTATTTTCCAGCCAGATATCATCACTATCTAAAAAAGCAATATACTTTCCTTTCGATTTGCTCATGCCCAGGTTTCTGGCATTTGAAACCCCTTTATTTTCGGGCAAAGAAATAAATTGTATGTTGCTATACTTACTGGCAAAATCTTCTACGATGGTACAAGTGTTATCTGTTGATTGATCGTCGATGATGATCAATTCCCATGATTTATAATCCTGAGCAATAATAGAATTTAAGGTAGCCCTAATAAACTTTGAAGAATTATAGCAGGGTACAATAATCGATACGAGTGGTTCCAATTTGATTTATTTTATGAATCTGATGCGCGAGGACTAAAATAGAAAATTATTACAAACCTTTTAAGCGCTTCTATAAATTAAATAAAAACCAGTACTTTAGTAAGTCAGTTTATATGGATAGAAGACGCTTTGTAATCAACCTGGTTTCCAACCTTTTTAGTGCCCTTTCCGGCATCGGAATTTCTTTCTTTTTAACTCCCTATATTGTAGCGCATTTGGGTAAAGAGGCTTATGGTTTTTTTCCATTAACCAATAACTTTATCATGTATGCCGGAATTATAACTACCGCATTGAATTCGATGTCGAGTCGGTATATTACCATAAGTTTAGAAAAAAAAGAAATTAAAGCGGTAAATACCTATTTCAATTCCATACTATTTGGCAACTTGCTAATTTCTTTCTTTTTCATTCTCGTAAGTGCATTATTCTGCTATTTCATTAGCCATATTCTCGACATTCCAACCCCTTTGTTTGCAGATGTAAGATTGCTTTTTATTTTCATGTTTATTAGTTTAATCATCAATGTATCATCGGCAGTTTTTTCTGTAACAGCATTTGCCCTCAATAGATTTGACAAGTTAGCATACATTAATATTGCTTCTAATATTATAAAACTTGGCACTATCATACTGCTATTTTATTTTTTCACACCTAAAATTTATTTTCTGGGTTTGGTTACAGCCATCCTATCGCTCTATACACTCATTGCAAACTATAGGCTTACCAAAAAACTACTGCCAGAAATCGCTATTGATTGGGCTTTCTTTTCAAAAAGTACATTATCTATAGTTGTTGGCGCTGGAATCTGGAATTCGATTATGGCCCTGTCCAATGTAATCAACACACAATTGGATTTATTGATTGCCAATCACTTTTTTGGTGCATCAGGTATGGGTTTTTTGTCTCTCACCAAATTTATCCCCAATGCAATTTATATCCTTCTTGGAATTATTGTTCCTATATTTTTACCAGAAATGTTTAAGGCTTATGCCCGAAACGATATGGCTAAGTTAAAGCAAACTTTAGATCAGTCATTTAAAGCCATATTTTTAGTGGTTTTAGTCCCATTGGCTGTCTTCTTTGTTTATGGAGAAGATTTTTTCCGTCTGTGGTTGCCCACTCAAGATGCCAGAGGGCTGCATATTCTTTCTGTTATTACGCTTGTGCCCTTTATTGTTCACGGAACCGTAGAAACTGTATATCATGTTTTTGTCATCACAAATAAATTAAAAATGGCCTCTGTTTGGGGGATTTTTATTTCTGTTTTAAATTATGTTTTAGTTATAATTCTTTGCTTGTACAGTAACTTAGGGGTATACGCTATACCTGTTGCAGCATTAATTAGTGGTGTATTTAGCCACCTAACTTTTACGCCACTGTATGCAGCATACTGTCTAGAAGAAAAGCGATGGTATTTTTTTATCAAAATAATTAAAGGTCTTGCTGGATTTATGCTGCTTTTACTAATCGCATACGGCTGGAAGAAACTAAATTTGTTTACAATTGATTCCTGGATGACGTTTTTAACCAATAGTGTGATTATTGGCGTAATACTTTTCTTAATTTCTCTTATAATTAAGTTTGAGCGTACAGAATTATACGAAGTTTACCAAAAATTAAAAAGGAAAGTTATACAATGATACCCAAAATTATACACTACTGCTGGTTTGGAAAAGGAGAAATGCCTGATCTCGTATTAAAATGTCTGGCCTCATGGAATCGTTATCTTCCTGAGTATGAAATTATGGTTTGGAATGAGGAAAAATTTGATGTTAACCTATATCAATATTCCAGAGAAGCATATCATGAACGTAAATTTGCATTTGTGTCTGATGTTTGCCGATTATATGCGCTTAAAACGATAGGCGGTATTTACCTGGATACCGATGTGGAATTTCTAAAACCATTGGATGATACAATGCTTACCAATGTCGCTTTTACAGGATTTGAAGATAATTTTTTATTGTCATCCGCAATTATGGGAAGCATTAAGGAAGGCTCCTGGATTAATGACTTAATTTCCTATTATAATAACAGAAGCTTTTACAAGGCTAGTGGAGCCTTAGATCTCAATCCAAATACAGAGAGTATAACAGCTTTCATGAAGGCAAAAAAAACACTTAAAACAGATAATACTTTACAAGTCTTGCCAGACTATTGCACGATTTATCCGAGCGATTATTTTAGTCCGAAAAGTTGGAAGACACTAAAAATAAATATCACCAAAAATACTTATAGCATTCATCATTTCGCGGCTTCATGGCTACAGCATTCATCTTACAGCCCATTAGGCAAATTAGCCAACTTTTTATTAGGAAAAAGGATTTCTGATTTTTTAGCTAAATACTATAGAAATCTTATTCGTTAAGAATTATAAAATCTTAATAGATCAGTATATTACCCATATAAACCAACCTCAGGGAACACCAATTAACCATAGATGGGATATCATTAATTGGCTATTGGCATCTTTCTTTTATTTCTAACTGTAATTCATCAAGTACCTGGTTAAGCACATGATTAACCTCATCAATCATTAAAATTAGCTCTGCCCTACTTACGTTTTCGCTCAACTCTTCAATATTTCTGATGGTACTGCGAATAGATTTGATTTCAAGATGATCTATTGTGGATTTTAATTTATGCGCTAATTTTGAAACCTGGGGAAGATCATTTTCCCTGAAAGAGGCATTAAGATTATTTAAGGCTTCAGGAACTTGCACACAAAACAACTCAATCATTTTAGTTACGAAATCTTCTCTTCCTTTACTAATTATCCTAAGGCCATCTAAACTATATAATGGTTCAATAAGCATAGGTTCTGAAATATGAATCTGTATTTTCTTCATCCAGCTATCTATTACGTCCACGAGAATTTCTTCATTAATAGGCTTGGTCAGGTAATCATCCATTCCTGCAGCAATACACCTTTCCCTTTCTCCCGAAACCACAGAAGCCGTAAGGGCGATGATTGTGCCAGGGTATCCCCGTTGCCTCAATATCCTGGTGGTTTCATATCCATCAAGTACAGGCATCTGAATATCCATCAGAATAATATCATATGCACTTTCTTTTACCATTTCAAGAGCCATTTCTCCATGCTCTGCATTTAATACCTGCGAACCATAGCTTAATAAAATTGTACTGGCAACTAGTCTGTTTGTTTCATTATCATCAACAATCAGGATTTTTCTACCAGCAAATAAATCTTCATTGTAATTAGATTTTACCTCTTTCACCAGATTCTTATCTGTTCCCTTTGGTAATTTAATTACAAAAGAAATCGCAGAACCTATCCCCTTTTTACTTTCCACCTTGAAATGCCCGCCCATTTGAGCAACTAGTTTCTGTGAAATGCTCAATCCCAAGCCTATCCCACTATATTGACGGGTTAGGGATTCATGTTCCTGGCTGAAATTATCGAAAATACGGTTTACAAATTCCGGCTCCATTCCGATTCCTGAATCCCTCACTAAAATTTCAATTTCCTGGCTGTTATCGTCATCTTTTAAAACAAAAGCAGTTAGTGATACAGAACCTTTTTCTGTAAATTTAATGGCATTGCTCAATAAGTTCATTATCACCTGGTTGATTCTATGAGGATCACCCATTAATACCGGAGCAATATTAATCTCGTTTGGAAGAATATAATCGATTTCTAAACCTTTTTTTTCAGCTTGATTTATCATTAATTCCATGGCTTCAGAAAAAACCTGAGGAAGATTGAAACCAACATGTTTTAGATCCAATTTTCCAGCGTCAATTTTTGAAAGATCCAAAATATCGTCAAAGATTAATAGAAGATTTTTTGATGCCGTTTGTATGGTCTGTATAAAATAATCCTGTTCATCGGTAAGCATGGTTTTAGAGAGCTGACCAGTCATGCTAATGATTGCATTCATAGGTGTTCTAATCTCATGACTTATATTGACAAGAAAAAGTTCTTTTATGTCTGATGATTTTTGAATCGCTGGATCAGCCGTAATCATTTCCTGACTATTGTTTAGCAAAAATTTTTCTCCGGCAAACAGAAATGAGTTTCCATTATCAAATTCTTCCCATTTTCCAGTCACCCATCCATTTATATCTTTTGAAGAAATCTTGGTATCATTGCCTGCAACTTCTTGATTAAATCGTTCAAAATGATCAGAAAATCTTCCACCAATACAATCTCCGCATTGTACTTTCAATACCTCACCCATTTGAATGATGTTTGAATTTGAATCTATTAACAAAAAGCAAGGAAAAAGTCTGTTTAATTGCGCAAGACTAAGGGATAAAAAATTGTTTTCCATTAATAGATGATTGAAAGATGTCTAAATTTATAAAAATACCAGTGAAATCAGAATTTAAAGAATATAATTCTGCTATACTACCCAAAAAATTATGCACTAAGTGTTTCTGAAAAAGGTTAAAGCAGTGCACAAGGTTCTGAATTTAAATTTAGTAGCATTTTAGTCATTAGCTGAATATCTTTTTGTTCATTTTAATCTATTTAATCAATATTTGACAATAAACAAGAAAGTTAGCTTTTAAGGTTTTTTATTAGTATTATTTTTAACTTTTAAAATACCAATCAAACAGATTCTTTTAATAAATATATTTTTTATGAAGCAAGCATAACTTTGTAATCAATAAGTTTGCTAGTAAATGAATATACTTAACAACTACAAGAAAGTATATTACTCCTTAGCGGAATAATTCAAAGATTAACGAGTAATTTTTCCTTATTATTGTAGTAAAACAGAAAAAGTTAATAGGATTTTCAGATTTTAAATGTATTTATTTACATTACACATTTAGTTGATCCAGATAACTAAAATCAGTTTGAGACTAACTTATTATTTATCACTACTTTACACTTAACTCTTTTTGGCATTTATCTGAAAAAAACTCTATAATACGTCCCTTCCAAATGAGTAAAATTAATAATCCCAGCATACACATCCTCCTTGTGGAAGATGATGAATTCATGCAAGCCGTACTTGACGAAATTCTTAACGTAAATTATCGTATAGATATTAGACCGGATGGCCTGAGTGCTTTAGCCTTTTTACAAGGTGGAAACATTCCAGACTTAATTATTTCGGATCTGAATACGCCAAACATGAACGGACTTCAATTAATAGAGCAACTTAAAGTAAGTGATTTTTTCAGTTCCCTCCCGATCATGATTTTATCAGGTGAAGAAAGTTCTGATAAGCGTATTAAATGTCTTGATGCGGGTGCGGATGATTTCGTTGTTAAGCCCTTTAACCCGGCAGAATTAGAGGCAAGAATAAAGATGGTATTAAGACGTGCAGGAAAAAGTTTGAGCTAATGGCAAATTCTGATATCCAAATCATAGCCCTTGTTGGTTTTGCTGATGATTTTTCACATTCTTTTCTTAAAGATTGTGATTTTGAAGGTAGGCAGCTGGTTCATTTTGATAATGGAATGATGCTTGTACAAGAATGGGAATCAAAAAACCTGGCAATTGTGGCCATAATTTCCAACAGTGAAATCTTATCTAACGGTGGTCTTTCTTTAATAGAAACACTAAAAAATAAGAAAATGCCTTCGGTCCCTTTTTTTCTAGTTTTAAGATATTTCAATCCCAATTTAAGAATATTGGCGCTCACAGCCGGTATTTCAGACGTATTTAAACTTCCGCTAAAAATAGAACGTTTGGAAAAACGTGTACTTTTCTATATTCATAATTGGAATTTACTAATTAAAGAACTACCGTTTCACACCAGGTCTGTCTATCATACTGGTTTGGTTAAGCGTATATTCGATATATGCTTTGCAGGCCTTGCACTAATTATTCTATTTCCATTATTCATTTTGGTGGCGCTTTCTATCCGGCTTGAATCTAAAGGACCGGCATTCTATTATTCCTTAAGAACAGGAACAGGATTTAAGATCTTTAAATTCTATAAATTCAGGTCCATGTATATCGATGCCGATCAGAAAGTTAAAGACCTGATGCATCTTAACCAATACAATATTGATCAGAAAAAGGAATTGGTTAATCAGGCAGATCCCGCACTTTGTGAAGCTTGTATGCAAACAGGGAAATGCCAGTATCCTATTTATGCGGATGGGGCAAAGTGGTGCGAAAAAGATGATGTTTATGTTAACTCTGTAAAAAATGGATCAGCATTTTTTAAAATCAATAACGATCCCAGAATTACGAAGGTGGGTAATTTCATTAGAAATACAAGCATTGATGAATTACCACAACTTTGGAATGTAATAAAGGGTGATATGAGCATTGTTGGCAACCGCCCTTTACCTATCTATGAAGCGGAGAAACTGACAACCGATAAATCCGTACTCAGGTTTGCCGCACCAGCCGGGTTAACCGGTTTATGGCAGGTAGAGAAACGTGGTAAAGGCAAAATGAGTGAAGAAGAACGTTTAATGCTGGATAACACTTATGCAAAAAACCAAAGTTTTATAAACGATATCAAACTTATATTAAGAACAATACCCGCAATTTTCCAGAAGGAAAGTGTATAAACAGATGATTAGCAATAGCATACAATTATTTTATATTTCTTTTTAAAAAGATTATATCATAACCATTTATAAAGCTATACCTATTATACATCAAATAAGTTTGCCAACTATTTTCGCTCTGTAGTTTACTCATCAATCAGTATTGGAATAGATTGGATCATATTAAACATCTGCAAGCTATCTTTTATAAAGCTACTTGCAGATAAATAAATTGGCTTAAATAAGTCGGCAAGTAGTCATTACCACTATGCAAAAAATTGAAATGGAAGAAAATGAATCAGCCCGCCTGCGTGCACTCTATAGTTACGATATTATTGACTCTGATAAGGAGCGTGATTTTGATAGGCTCACTGAAATTGCTGCCTTAATTGCCGATTGCGAAATCTCATTAATGTCCTTTATTGATAAAGACAGGGTTTGGTATAAATCAGCTAAAGGACTTTCGGTAGAGGAAGCACCAAGAGGATTTACTATGTGCGAACGCACCTTATTATCAAAAACGATCTATCTTGTAGAAAATACCCTCGATGACGAAAATTGGTGTACGCATCCCATGGTATTAGAAGGAGTTAAAGTGCGTTTCTATGCCGGATTTCCACTTATTGATCCTAATGGATTTACCCTTGGTTCATTTTGTGTGATCAGCACAAAACCAAAAAAATTATCCTTATCACAGCAACGACAACTTTCACTTTTGGTAGAAGAAGCAATATCTGTAATTGTAGACCGCAGGAAAAAGCATGAATATAAAAGCTTCAGTCGCCTGATTAAAGACTCTGAAGATCTGATCTGTATATTGGGTGAGGATTGGACTTTTAAAATGGCAAATCCATGCTTTAATAACCGCTTCGGTTGGAGCGAAGAAGATTTACAAGCTAAAAATATTTTTGATATTGTTCCACCCGAAGAACAGGATAAAGCGAAGCAATTTTGGTATAACATTAAGAACGGAGCGGTAGAAGAGCACAATACACACCAGGTAGCCATAAAGACAGGCGGATACCGGATGATTGAATGGAGCGCCACTACTGAAAAAACAGAAAAAAATATTTTTGCTATCGGCAGGGATGTTACGGCTGAAATAGAGAAAAACAAAGCCTTAAAAGTTAGCGAACAAAAATTAAAAGCATTTTTTGAAAGTTCGCAAGGGTTACTTTGTACGCATGATATACATGGTAAGTTAATTTCATTTAATCCTGTTGGCGCTAAAACATTAGGATATTCAACAGCAGATCTATGTAATAAAACTCTTTTTGACATTATCCCGGTAGACCGGCATGATGATTTACGTCAATACCTTACCGATATTTTAACAAAGGGCTTTTCTAAGGGCTATATGGTGGTTATACGTAAATCTGGTGAAGAGCGTTTGTGGCTATATGCTAACACACTACAACATGATCTTAATGGTGAGCCCTATATTGTTGGCAATGCTGTAGATATTACAGATCAAAAGAAATTAGAGAACGATCTCATTCATACAAAAAATTTACTGGAAGAAACCAGCTCCCTATCAAAGATAGGTGGATGGGAACTTAATTTGGTTGATCAGCAACTTTACTGGTCTAGTATTACTCGTGAAATCCATTCTGTACCTGATGGGTTTATTCCTACTAAAGAAAGTGCCATTCAATTTTACAAAAGCGGGGAAAGCAGAGATACCATTATGCAAGTGGTTAAAGATTGTTTGCATACAGGTAAAGACTGGGATCTGGAACTTCAAATTATCGATTATAACGGCAAGGAAATCTGGGTACGTACCAAAGGAAATGTACAATTTGTAAAAAATGCTCCGTTTCGCCTTTATGGTACCTTTCAAAATATAGATGAACAGAAACGTGCGCAGATCGAAGTAATTGCTTCTAAAAAACTATTAGATGATGTACTTTCTGCAGCTACGGGTGTGAGCATCATTGCTACCGATTTAGAGGGAACCATAACTGTATTTAATCAGGGATCAGAGCAATTACTTGGCTACTCTGCAGAAGAAATAATTGGAAAACAATCACCAATCATCTTTCACGATCCGAAAGAAGTGGATGAACTTTGTACAGATTTCAGTTCTTCGCTAGATTCCGAAGTTTCAGGATTTGGTTTTTATAAACAATGTGCAGATCACCCTCAAAAGGAAAGAACATTTACGTTTATTACCAAATCTGGAAAACGATTGAGGGTTTCATTATCAATTACGTCTATAAAAGATAGCAAAGGTAATATTATTGGTTATTTGGGTATTTCCATTGATATTACACAAAAAGAAGCGATTGAGAAGGAACTGGCTACAGAAAAGGCAATACTTATTGCTTTTATCGAAAATGCACCTGCATCAGTAGCTATGGTTGATGAAAATATGCACTTTTTAATTGCAAGTAAAACGTGGCTAAAAGACTATACACAAATTGAGGGAGATATTAAGGGATTATCATATTATGATGTTTTCCCTAATTTATCAGATGATCGCAAAGCTGTACACAAAGAAGTTCTCAAGGGAAGAGTAATTAAAAAAGATGAAGATGTATATGTAGACATTAAAACAAATATGCCGCATCATATTGCATGGGAAATGAGGCCGTGGTACAGAGCGGATCAATCTATCGGCGGAATGATGATCTTCACGCACAATATCTCCGCAAGTGTAAAACATCGGGATGAATTGACCGTAGCAAGATTACGTGCTGATCATGCTAACCTTGCTAAATCTGAATTTCTTGCCAATATGAGTCACGAGATCAGAACGCCATTAAATGGAGTGATAGGCTTTACCGATCTCGTACTAAAAACCCAACTAAATTCTACACAACAGCAATACCTGAAAATCGTTAATCAATCTGCTAATGCACTGTTGAGTATTATAAATGATATTTTAGATTTTTCAAAAATTGAAGCTGGCAAATTTGAACTTGATATAGAAAGGTGCGACCTTTATGAGATTGCTGAACAGGCATGTGACATTACGAATTACCAGATTCAGACCAAAAAACTTGAAATGCTGTTAAATGTTCAGCCAAATCTTCCAAGATTTATATGGACTGATGCCCTTCGCCTGAAACAAGTATTAATTAATCTTTTAGGCAACGCTGCAAAATTTACAACTATAGGAGAAATTGAACTTAGAATACAAGCGCTGAGTGAAAGTAATGGTCAGCATATGCTTCGGTTCAGTGTACGTGACACTGGAATCGGAATCGCAAAAGGAAGACAGGCCAAAATTTTTAATGCATTTTCACAAGAAGATTCTTCCACCACAAAAAAATATGGCGGAACAGGATTAGGATTAACGATTTCTAACAAATTGTTAAAAATGATGGACAGTCGTCTGCATCTGGAAAGTTCACTAGGTGAAGGCAGTATTTTCTATTTCGACTTAAATCTGCAATCTGAACAAGGAGATCCAATTGAATGGATAGGCCTCGAAAGTATTAGTAAAGTACTGATTGTAGATGATAATGATAACAATAGAGATATTTTAACTGATATGCTGCTTTTGAAAAACATCCAGTCTGATCATGCCCGAAATGGTTTTGAAGCCCTACAGTTTTTAGCTGAAGGCAGAACCTACGACGCTATTTTAATGGATTATCATATGCAGTATATGGATGGGATAGAAACTGCCGCTAAAATCAGGAATAATTTTATAAGTGCAGATGAGAAACTTCCTGTAATTCTGCTTCACAGTTCATCAGATGATGGCACTATTATTAAGGCATGTAATGAGTTAAAAATTGATAACCAGTTGCTTAAACCCATCAAAATGGACAAGCTTTACCTGGCTTTATCAAGGCTAAAAACAAAGGAAACCACGTTCTCCAAAAACATCGAAATTTCAGCACCATCAATTTCTTACCCAAACCAGGCGCATAAATTTTTGATTGTAGAAGATAATGAGGTCAATAGATTTCTAACCCGTTCATACATCGAAAAACTCTATCCACAAAGCATAATCATAGAAGCTGAGAATGGTTTGATAGGTATAGAACAATTTCAAAAGACGATGTTCAGCCTGGTTTTTATGGATATACAAATGCCAGAGATGAACGGTTATGAATGCTCAAAAAAAATCAGATTAATAGAAAAAGATAAAAGAACGCCAATTATTGCTTTAACTGCGGCAAATGTAAAAGGTGAAAGAGAAAAAAGCATTGCTGCAGGAATGGATGATTTTATTACTAAACCTGTATTAGAAGAGAATATTAAGGCTATATTAAACAAGTGGCTATTGGATACACACGAACTAAAATCAGACAAAAAGGATAGCGAAGCCAATAATGATTTGGTTCATTTTAATATTGAAAAACTGGAATCTTACTTTGGTAAGGATTCTGTAAAATTGAAGAAAATAATCGAAATCACTATTAATCAGCTTAATCTGGCATCTATTCAACTTACCAAAAATATTCAACCAGAGGACTCTGAAATGGTGCTCTCCTTATCACACAAATTGTATGGCATGTCTACCTCTGCGGGATTTATTACTTTAGCAGAAGTAAGCAGAGAATTGCAAAAAGTTGATGTAGCTGATTATTTATCCTTAAAGGCAGGCGCAGAAAACCTCAAAAGAGAAATAAAATTATTGATCTCCATATTGATTAACTATTCGCAGGAAGAGTAAATAATTACGTAAAAAGAAGGGCAAATGCTATAAACAATTGCCCTTCTTTTTGTAATTAAAGACTATAAATGATCTGATGATTCATTATGAACCCTGATGGCTTCACCTATCATCATAACAAATCGGTCGCCTAATTGGTCCATTGTTCTCCACCGTACACCTTGCTCGCCAGGTTCCGCATATATTACCCCAATCTTCTTTTCGTTATCAAAAATCCGGTAAGTACCATTTTCCTGAGGTTCAATACCAAAAGTTCCGTCAGCAGTATCAACTGAAAACTCCTGAAGCGTTGTGGCTAAATTGATTTCGTTTTCCCGGTTTGAAGGTAATATAGTCTCCTCGATATCTGTACGCTGATAAACTGCCTCAGTTTCTAACTCACTTTGATTAGATAATTCATCTACTTTATTGCTACTTGAGGTGTGGCGCTGCGCAACTACATTGCCCCTGTCAAAATGATGGTGGCGATAAAATTCGCCATGTTCTGTTTCTATAATATTATCAGCTACATCTAATGTAGAAGAAGCTGCTATAGCAGATCTGATTTGTAATTCGGTGTCTCTGGTTACCTCACCAATAATATAACGCGGCATAGCGGTAAACTGGCTTTCAGTCATCACCGGCAAAATTACTTCTTTTTTATCTTCTCCAAGACTTGCATAGCCAATAGGAATCAATATTGCTTTTTCATCATCAACTGAAACTGACTTGTCTAAATCTATGATAATATATCGGATCGCATTTTGCAATGGATCAAATAACAAATCTCTTACTTTACCCACTGGTGTACTATTTTCATCTCTTACCGGCCAGCCTGTAATGTCAGTCTCACCATCTATCACCCTATAATCTCCCTGAGATAATTCTTCGAGGTTCACATATTCAATTATTCCTGAATTCATAGTTTTTATATTTTTACGGGAATTCACTTTCCCTCCTCTTTCAAACAACACGTTGAAGAAATGGTTTTGCTTTTTACCCGGTTTCGGGATGTGGTTAGCAATTATGTCTTCTCCTTTTGGGCTATCTCTTTCTATTAAACCAGTGTGTTTATCACCTAAATCATCGATCTTTGTTCATTATGGATTGCCAATGATTACAATCAAATCCAGAACTGCAATAAGAAAAGATTAAAGGTAATAATGCGAGGTAATTAAAAATAAAAGTTGTGTTAAATAGATCTAAAATTGAGCTTTGATTTGCCTAATTTCACCCAATCAAAGCTGATCTTTTTGCACACGCAGCTCTGGTTACCTAACATACTTACACCAGTTTATTAATAAAAATGCAAACCGATAAATTAGTTGCTTTCATCAAAAGAATAGTTGCTATAGAAGAACATGAACTTCAGCTTATAATTTCTAAATGCAGATCAAAGACTATCTCAAAGGGAAAGCTGGTCTTAAGGAGTGGTCAAATTGCTAATCAATATTATTTTATTGTATCTGGTGGTTTACGTTTTTATTACCATTTAAACGATCAGGAAAATACCACCTGGGTATGTTTTCAAAATGAATTTTTCACAGAAATCTCAAGCCTTCACCCACAAAAACCAACACGGTTTAATATACAAGCGGTAGAAGATACCGAACTCATTATCATCGACAAAAAGGAAATGGATTTACTATACGCACACATTCCAGGTTGGGAAGAATTCGGCCGAAAGATATGGGAGGCTACTGCTGCGAGAATGGTAGACCAACTGTTGAATTTCCAAACATTATCAGCAGAAGAACGTTACCTGGAGTTTTTGCAAACACCAGAGTTATTGCAAAAGATACCTGTTAAGCAACTTGCATCCATTTTAGGGATAACACCAAATGCATTAAGCAGAATCCGAAAAAAAATCAGGTAACGATATTTCCTACCATTTGGTAGTTTCATGAATGGGTTGTCAGGCTAACTTTGAATCATCAAAACAAAAAGATCATAACATGATAAATCATTCAAAAATATCTCCAAACCCCCATTCCGATGAGGAGTTGATTAAACACCTTCCAGGATTTACCAACCATTATGCAGAGGTTAATGGAGTAAAACTACATTATGTAGAAGGTGGCACTGGTGCGCCACTCATTTGTTTGCCCGGCTGGCCGCAAACCTGGTATTCCTACCGTTCAGTTGCCATAGAACTTTCAAAAATATATCGGATAATTATTGTTGACATTAGAGGCATGGGAAATTCAGAAAAACCTGTTTCTGGCTTTGATAAAAAAACTATGGCTAAGGATATTATGGAACTGATCAAAGCGCTCCATTTAGAAAAGGTGAACATCATCGGCCATGATATTGGTGGCATGGTGGCCATGAGTCTCGCTTTTAATCACCCTCAATATATAGAAAAACTTATTATTGCTGATGGTATGCATCCCAATGAAGGCATGATGCAAATGCCGTTAATGCCTGCTCCAGGAACTTTTACAGAAAAAATGGATGCCAATATGCCTTATGCCTGGTGGATGAGTTTTAACCAGGTAAAAGGTTTGCCAGAGCAAATTCTCAAAGGTAGATTCAGATATTTGATCGATTGGCTTTTCCAGTATGTTATGATAGAGGATGCTAAAATGAGCGAATTGGAAAGAGCTGTTTATGCTGCTGCTTATAATGATAAAGAAAGTATAAGGGCAGCCAATGCCTGGTATCAAAGTTTTACGGAGGATATGGAAGATGCTAAATCTTATCAACCACTTTCAATGCCCGTATTGGGAATAGGCAGTTATGTAAGTTACAATTATATGAAGATGGCTATGCCGTACGTTTGCAAAAACAGTAATCTTAAAGGTATTCTAAACAGCGGTCATTACATGTTTGAGGAACACCCCGAAATAGTTATCGATCTGATAAAGAATTTTTTAACTGATTAATTTACACTACTGAATATGAAAAAAACAATTTTAGTTGCAGGTGCAACAGGTAATTTAGGATCAATGATCTGCAGTGAGCTGGTGAAACGGGGAGCAGTGGTGAAAGCACTTATCAGGGAAGAAAGTGATTTAGAAAAAACAGCAGTCCTGACTCAGGCTGGCGTAGAAGTAATAGCAGTAGATTATCATAATCCCGAAAGCCTAAAGAATGCATGTATAGGTGCGGACTGTGTGGTTTCAGCATTAGCAGGGCTCGCTGATGTGATTGTAGATACACAAAAGATTCTGCTGGATGCAGCATTAGAGGCAGGGGTCAAAAAGTTTATACCTTCCGATTTTTGTACAGATTACAATGTGTTGGTTCCGGGTGAAAACAGGAATTTTGATTTGAGAAGAGAATTTAAGCAATATATAGATCGCACGGCAATTCAGGCTACATCAATTTTTAATGGTGCATTTGCAGATATACTTAAATATAATACGCCTATCTTAAATTTAAAACATAAAACTATTGCCTATTGGGGTGATAAAGCAGATTGGAAACTTGATTTTACAACGATGGATGATACTGCTGCCTTTACCGCCGAAGTAGCGATGGAAGAGCATAGCCCTCGTTATTTTCATATTGCAAGCTTTCAAATCAGCGCCAATATGTTAAGTGAAGCCATTAAGTTAATTACAGGCCAGCATTTTAATGTTCAAAAGCTTTCGGATATGGATGAGTTTGCTGCAGCAATTAAAAAGCAACGTGCAGAAAATCCATCAGGAGAAATGGAGCTGTATGCCAAATGGCAGCAAGCACAATATATGTATTCCATGTATTCTACCCAACACACAATATTAGATAATGAAAACTATAAGCACATAGATTGGACAACAGCAACTCAGTACCTCAGGTCTTTTGTAAAATAAGGCTCATATTAAAAGCCTGTTGCGTTATTATTTAAGTAATAGATGATCTGAATGGGATTTAGCTTTAATAAGCCAGAAGTGGGCTGTAAAAATATTAAATTTTGAGATCAGGCATTACATAAAAATAAATTATCGCTCTCTTCACGTGCTCATTTCGCCATTGCTAATTTGTTTTTATGCGGCCACGCTCCTCTTTATTCATATTATTGATATTTTTATTTCTAACTTTTTTTGCACCAAAAGTATACGATAGATTTAACAACACACGCCTGGTATCGCGTCCACTTTTTAATTGATAATCCATGTTGGCATAATCAGTAATTACGCGGGTTATCCTGGTTTTAAAAACATCATCAAATGAAAGTTTGGCATTCAGCTTATTAGAAAAGAATTTCTTCTGAAGACCTGTATTCATAAAATACACCGGTTTAAAATAAAAGATTCCATTATAAGCCGCAGATCGGTAATTAAAGGATAAAGTGGCGTAAAAATTCTTACTTATTTCAAAATTTTGCTCCGTAAAAATATTCAATGTAAATTTAGCATTATCTAAAGTTTCACCAGAAAGTTCAGATTTATAATTATTCCTAAAGCCTTCCAGGTAAGTATAACTATCCCACCATTTTGTAAACGCAAAAGGCACCGACATACTTAAACTAAAATTCTTAAGTGTATTCAGGTTTTCTAAGGTTGAATAAGTTATTTTAGATTCATCATCTTGTTGTGTAATCTGTGTAATAACATCTTTGGTATTACTATAACCAGCAGTAAAGGTGATTTCTTTAAAAGTATAACTGAATTGAAAATTATCAGTAAATTGTGGTTTCAGATATGAATTACCTACGGTATAAGTATATTGATCATTATAATAAACAAAAGGATTAAGATCCTGATAATTTGGCCTGTCAATCCTTCGGGAATAGTTTAAATTAATTTGATTATTGGCATTTATTTCTTTTTGAATAAACACACTTGGAAATATATTAGTGTAAGACCGATTAACTTTTGTATCGTTGGTTATTGAATTCGCATTAGAATTGGTATGCTCAAGTCTCAAGCCTAATTGAATAGTATAATTTGCAATTTTCCTCGATAAATTTAAATATCCGGCATAAATATCTTCATTGTATTTAAAGTAATTAGACCGGTTTACATTACGAATAAATTCATTGTTTACGATAGTACCAAATTGATAATTATTGTCTGATTTAACATTAGAATATTTAGCGCCTGTTTCATAAGTAACAGCTAAAGGAAGCTGCCCGTTTAGGTCTGCCTGTGTAGTAAAAATATTAATTTTAGTGGGCGTAATATTTTGAACTAACTCCGGATTTCGCCGTGTATTACCATTTAAATCATAATAACTATTTAACAAGTTGCCTAACCCATCCCTGGTATAATTAGAATAATTAACTTCGGTATGCAGTTTACCCCCGCTGGTGTCAGTCTTAATTTCATAAGTTATTCCAGTCCCAAACAGCCTGGTTTTATTATTTTCTGCATTATTAACCAATATAGATGAATCTAAGCGGCTGGGCGGAGTTGCAATTTGGGTATTATTGATTTCATCAATTTTATTGCTATTGGAGAAACCATCTAAAGAAAATCCAATCTTGTTTTTTTCATTAAGATCAATTGTACCATTAAAATTATAGGTATGACCAGCATCTTTAATCTGGCCTTCACTTAACTGACTAAAATTATAAATGTTTTGGCTGTTTAAAACCCTACGATTTAAATCTGAAAACCGAAAAGTTTTATTATTGGTATAAAAATAAGATCCGGATAGACTAATATTTTTTTGATTTACGGCAAGGCTAATACCTTCATTGTTTAAAAGGTATTGACCAAAACCAACTGTTGAACTGATGGAGGCTGAATAAAGATCCCTGAGATTTTTTTTGGTATTGATGATGATGATTCCTGAATTTCCTGCAGCATCAAATTTTGCTGAAGGGTTAGCTATAATATCAACTGTACTAACGTTCGTGCTTGGCATAGATTTTAACATATTGGCAAGATCTGAAGCAGATAAGTAAGATTGCTTTCCATTGATGTATACCCTCACACCTTGTTTACCTCTCAATGAAATATTCCCGGTTGCATCCACAGTAAGTCCGGGAAGTTTTTGTAGCATGTCAATTACACTGCCACTATTACTCACGGGGCTATTTTCTACATTAACGGTTATCCTGTCATTTTTTTGAATAACAAAACGTTTTTTACCAACTACCTCAACATCCTTTAAAGTCGTTTTCTCTTCTCGTAAAATGATCTTTTCAAAATTTGGCGGATCGGAGATTGTAAAGTTATTGGAAACATAATTTTTGAAACCAACCAATGTAGTTATTAAGTATAATTGCTCTGTTGAACCAGTAGATAAGCTAAGTTGAAAATTTCCTGACTGATCTGTTACCGCATAAGTTACTAATGTAGAATCAGATGTTTTCCTGATGGCTACATTTACGTCTACTAAGGCCAGCCCCAGCCCATCAAATATCTGACCTTTGATAAGTTTTATTTGTGTATAACCTGAAAATGAAAGTGATAGAATAAAAAAAGTTAATAATAGTTTAGGCAATATTCTTCTCATAGATTTGATCGGCTTGTTTAAATTTCTCCAGCAGGGCCAGATAAGTAGGTTCGGCAGTTACATTCATTTTCTTGATGATGCTTTTTCTAACATCAAGATAGGTTAATTTTTTAATTTCCAGAACTGCTGTATCAACAGGATCAAGACAGTCAATAATCGCATTTTGGATATGAGTTATAATTCTCGTGAGGTCTTTGCAATATACGGAAGGGTTGTTAAATCCATTCTGCTTGCTGTATCTGTCAGGCAAAAAGCCACCTCCACACACATTTTTAATTGGGCAACAGCTACATTGTTTACATAACAATTGGTGGCTCATACTATAAACCTGAGCCAGTTCATTTTCCAGAGCTTCGTCAATATCATGTGTGGCTACATTAACGCCATTTTTTGTAAACCCATTTCCGCAGGCTTTTAGCGAATCAACAGCCTCAATCCCTCCGTTGGTTTCGATGACTAAGATTTCGTTTTTTTGTCCGCCCAGATATTCAAATGGCACATCCATACCTAAAATGCAAGCGATTATCACATCAAAAAAACGTATTTCAGGCCTTGGCTTTTTTTCATAGAACCACTGATCGAATATTTTAACGAGCCAATCCCCATATGGTGTAGCTTCGAAATTTATATCACCTTCATAAATACTTAAAGGCTTTTCCTCATGAATTTGATGAGGTAGAATAAAATCAACGCTTTGAACACCAAGGCTTTTAAAATGATTGTATACTTCCGTTGGATCTGATTCAACATTAATAACTGATAAAATATTTGGCGAATAATTTAATGCTTTAGAACGCTGTGCGATTTTTAAACCACTCACTATTGCCTTATATGATCCTCTTCCTGCGTGATCCACTCTAAATTTATCATTCGCCGCTGGTGTTCCATCTAAACTTACGGCTATGAAAATATTAAGTTTAGCGAACAGATCACACCATTCATCACTAATTAAAATACCATTTGTTTGTAAAGTATAGGATATCTGAATATGTGGGGGTAAAATTTCTTTAACTTTCTGAATGAATTTGATAAAAAATTCTGGCCCGGCGAGTAGCGGTTCACCTCCATGAAAACTAAAATCAAAAATCTTAATATCATGTTTAAGACAATGTTTTTTTATTCTGTTTAATAATGCATCTACTGTTTTGTCGGACATTACCTTGGGTTGTTTCTTGTAAGTATCATCCCCAACATTATACATGATACAGTACGAACAATTTAAATTACATCTACTCGCGATCTTTAAAACCACGAAATTACATTTTAACTTTGCTGCCTCTTCCATATTGCGCCTTCCTTAAATTAGTTTACCATAAACTTGCTTCAAGTTTATCTTTAATTGAAAATCTATCATTCGCCAATTCAACTGTAAATAGCTTCTGGGATAACTTACTATCCGTAATCAAAAACTTCTGCAGGTTAGGATTAGGAGTTATTTTTGCATCCGCAAAAATGTAGTTCTCTTTAGTTGATACACTCAGAATATTTCCGAAGAACTGATATTTTCCTGAAACATCTAAAAATGTGATATTTACTTTTTTAATATGACTTAAATAAAGTTTATTAAATTGATTAAGATCAAATTGAAGCTGACAGATTAGATTTTTATTATTTTTATTTAAAAAATCTGAGCCTGATAGGTTTGATTTATTTTTTGAAGTGATTATCCTTGCCTGTACAATAATATTTTTCGGATAGGGTGTAATGGAAATCATGGATCCTACGGCAATAATAGTCGATAATAAAATACCCAGGCAGTACCATAAAATTTTCTTTGGCACTCCCCCAATAAGTTCATTAACTTCATGTGTTGTAAAACTAAGTTTTGAAATTTCCATATGATCATGTTAATTTGCCAGTTCCAGTTGATTTTTTACAAGTTCGTAATAGGCACTGCGTTTGGTGGTTAAGGAAGAATGGTTTCCTTGCTCGATGATTTTTCCTTTTTCCATTACAATAATCTGATCTGCGTTTTTAACAGTACTTAAACGATGAGCTACCACCACAACCGTTCTTCCTTTAAAAAATTGATTTAAATTATTGATGATGACTTTCTCGTTGTTGGCATCCAGCGCATTTGTTGCCTCATCAAATAAGATCACATCAGGATATTTATAGATAGCCCTTGCAATAAGTAAACGTTGAGTTTGCCCCTGGCTAAGCCCTATGCCATCCTGACCTATCCGCGTATTATGTTCCAACGGGAGTGCACATATAAAGTCATTGCAATTGGCCAGGTTAATCGCATTTCTTAAATGATTTTCATTAATATGCTCCTCCAGCGCAATATTTCTTGCAATCGTATCGGCAAAAATAAACCCATTCTGCATCACTACCCCACATTTACTCCTCCATTCCGCGCTATCTAAATGATCAAGTTTGTGATCATCAATGGTGATAAGTCCCTTTTGCGGACTGTAAAATTTCAGAATTAACTTAAGTAATGTAGTCTTTCCACTGCCACTGGTACCCACAATAGCTGTTAATTTCCCTGCCGGAATTTTTAGTGAAAGATTTTCAATTACCGGCTTAGTTTGTCCAGGGTAACTAAAAGATACGTTATTAAAATTGATAGCCTTATGATCAATATCTGAGCTGAATATTGAAGGTAAATTTTCATCTTCCTCATCTTTTTTAAGATGAATTTCGCCTAACCTTTCTAAACTTATCTTCGCATCCTGAAGAGAATAAATGAAATCAATAAGATCATATATTGGTGCACTTATTTGGCCAAGAATATAGATGATGGCCATCATAACTCCAATGGTCATGTTACCATCTATAACCGCTTTTGCAGCAATAAAAGTAGTTAGTATAATCTGGAGCTGACCAATTAATCTTGACCCACCATGCTGCAACTGCTTTAAGGATACAATTTTTAAGTTAGTTTTAAATATTGCAGCTTGAATTTTTTGCCATTGCCAGCGTTTCATGCGCTCAATATTATTTAACTTAATTTCTTGCATACCCGTAATTAACTCAATAAGTATGTTTTGTTCGGAGGTTAATCTGGAAAAGAGCTTATTATTTAAATACCTTCTTTTTTTTAAAGAACTTAATACCAATGCAAATTCAACAACAGTTCCTGAAAACACGATGAGAAAAATAGTAAGATTATAATAAAAAAGTGTTCCACCCAGAACAAGCACAGAAAAAAAGGAGAATATGGATGTTAAAAGATAATTGGTAAAAAAATCTTCAATCCGCTTATGATCTCTGATTCTTTGTGTTAAATCACCTGTTAACTTAACATCGAAAAAAGAGATTGGAAGTTTCATCAGTTTAAAAAGAAAATCCGAAATAATGAAAATATTAATACGGACACTGATATGCACCATGATAATGGAGCGAATATATTCTACAGATACCAAGCTAACAATTAGGATAAGCTGAGAACATAAAATTAAATTGATGAAACCGATATTGCGGTTACCAATTCCATAATCTATAATGGATTGTGTTAAAAATGGAAATACAAGCTGAAGCAGGCTACCAACCAAAAGTGTTAGGCATACATAGATTAATGGTTTCTTAAACTGCATTAAATATTTAAGAATAAAACTGACGTTTGCCTTATTTACTGTTGTTTCTCCTGTTTGAGAAAAGAAATCGGGTGTCGGATCAAGAAGCAGTAGAATTCCCTTTTCAATTCCATGTACAATATCACAGCTCCAGCCTCTTAAGAACTCTTCATAACTGTAAGAAATTAAACCAAATGATGGATCAGCAACGTAAACTTTTTTATCTGATATTTTATAAATAACAATAAAGTGGTTCTGATTCCAGTGTGCAATTGCTGGTAATGGAGCTTCTGCCTTAAGTTTTTCAAAATCTACTTTCACTGCTAATGACCTGAAGCCAACATGCTCTCCAATTTGACTGATACCGTTAATAGATATACCCTCCTTAGAAAGATTTCCTTTTTCACGAAGGGTTTGGAGTGAATATTCCTTTCCATAAAATTTAGCCACCATACGTATACATGTAGGTCCGCAATCCTTAGAATCATATTGTTTATAAAATGGAAATTTCGATTTAAACATATTTATGGCTTTTATTACGGAATCCCATTAAATAATCCGTCCACTCTGGTTCACCTGATATTGCGTTTTTTTGTTCAATCATCAGCTGAGCTTCTTCATATCTTACCAATTGCAGATTTAGTTCTTCAAAAAGATGCGTTGGTATCTCTCCAAAAACTACATTTTGTATATGTGTAATCAACTTAAGCAGATCATTACAATAGATTGATGGATTATTAAACCCATTTTTATTACTAAACCTATGTGCTAAATAACCTCCCCCACAAATGTTTTTTACAGGGCAGTTCATACATTGTTTACAAAGCAATTTATGGCTCAGATTGCAAAGCTGTGCCAGCTCTTTATCAAAAGCATCACTTATTTTGCTGGTTAAAATATTGGCATTTATTTTAGTAAACCCATTTCCGCAAACTTTTAAAGAATCTATAGGTTCTATACCTCCGTCAGTTTCAATAACCAACACCTGGTGACTGCCTACGCCCAATGCGTCATTTCCTTCATCTGTTCCTCTACCTAAAATGAGCATCATAATGGTTTCAAAAAAACGAATTTTTGGCTTCTGGCCTTTCTCAAGAAACCATAGGTCAAATATTTTAATAAGCCAATCTGCATAAGGTGTCTGACTTTCAAGCAGTGAATCCCAACGTGGTGTATTATGCGTGCCATCAGGTAAAATGAAATCGACATAACCGATCTCAATTGATTTTAAGAAATTATAAGTGGTAAGAGGGTTTGTTCCAATATTAATAAATGTAACGATGCCAGGTTTATTATTTAAATAGGTATTGGCAGTTGCATAACCTTTTATAATTGCATCGAACGAGCCATTGCCTTTATGATCAAGCCTGTATTTATCATTCTCATTTTTATCTCCGTCAAGACTGATTCCAATACCGATATTTAACTTTTCAAATAACTCACACCATGCTTTTGTTATAAGCATTCCGTTTGTTTGAAGTTTGAAATTAGTTTTTATACCCTCTGGCAATATCTCTTTGGTATTATTAACAAAAAATTCATACAACTTTGGACTGGCCAGCAAGGGTTCTCCTCCATGAAATACAAAAGTGAATTCATCCAAATCATTTTCAATGCAATGATTTTTCACCTCTTTTATTGTGGATAAAATCACTTCTTTACTCATAAATTTAGGCTGATTTTTATAGGTACTATCACCCATATTGTACATATAGCAATAACTGCAATTTAAATTACACCTGCTGGCTATTTTTATTACAAGATGTTTGCATATTAATTTCCCGGTATTTACCATATTCCTGTGTTTGTTTAACCTGCAAATAATTCTAATTCCTTATCTTCTACTTCAAGCAGGTATTCATTTGCTTTCAACATTTTTTCCGCTTTTTCAAAGCTTAAGCGTATAACACCAGCTTCTTTTAATAATGCTTCAGGAATGGCATCAAATAATTTATTTTGAATGTGAGTTATTAATTTTAGCAAGTCTTTGCAATATATAGAGGGGTTATTAAAACCATTTACCTTGCTAAATCTATGTGGAAGATAGCCACCACCACAAATATTTAAAATGGGGCAAGCTTTACAAAACTGACATGTTTTCTGCCCACTAAGGTGGAATAACAAACCCAAATCGTTATCAAAAGCTTCATCAAGTTCATTACCAATAACATTGATTCCAATTTTGGTAAAACCATTTTTGCATATCTTCAATTGACCAACTGGCTCTATGCCACCATTGGTTTCAATTACCAGCAGTTCTTTGTTTGTACCGCCAAGTATATCGCATTGATCGCCTTTACCTAAGATTGCACTCACTAAAGATTCAAAAAGATTAACACCAAAAGGTTTTTTTTCGGCGAACCACATGTCAAAAATCTGAATGAGCCAATCAGCATATGGCTGATCGGAAAGGTAATCCGGTTTCAATGGAGGACTATCGTAATTGGCATCAGGTATAAGAAAATCTACATTATGTGGATTGATTTTTAGAAAATGATTATATACTTCAACAGGGTTTGATTTGATGTTGATCACCGATAAAAGTCCGGGTGGATTGAGCAATTTATCTGATGCCATAGCCGTTTCAATGCCCTTTATGATATCTTTATATGATCCTTTACCCGCATGATCTATACGGTACATATCATTAATTTCAGCTGTACCATCCAGACTAATGCCCAAATGAATATTTAATGTGCCTAGTAAATTACACCATTCATCATCCAGCAAGGTACCGTTGGTTTGAATGGAGAATATAGGTGTAGTGAAGGGAAGTAATATCTTATTTGCCTTGCTCACAAATTTTTCAAAAAATTGATGCCCTACCAGTAGTGGTTCACCACCATGAAAATTAAAATCGAAGACCTCAATACCATGTTTTACACAGTGATTTCTCACTTTTTCCAGTAAGGCATCAACTACCTGGTCAGACATTATTTTAGGCTGATTCCGGTAAGTACTATCACCAAGATTATACATATAACAATAGGTGCAATTTAAATTGCATCTACTGGCTATTTTTAGTACAAGCAAAGCGCATTTGGTTGCAACAGAACTATCTAAAGCTTTCATAAAATTGCGTTTATTTGGTGATATACAGATATAGAATACTTGTATCTGTAGTTAGAGAGTATTAAATCAGTGCTGAATGGATAACTATTTTGTATCCTTTAATAAGGAGACTTTAATCTGTGTTATAGCCTCGCCATTAAGGTATTTGTCTTTTATAACAGCTGTTTTATAACCATCTGCCGAAACAGATATAGATGTTTTTCCTCTACTCAAAAATAATCTGGTTGAGTGTCCGTATCCGTTATCAATTTTAACACCGTTAATGAATAGTTGATAGTTACCAATAGAGTCTCGTGTTTTTAAATCCACGCAACTTAAGGCAGTATTATAAATACCTAAAGGCTTTTCTCCTGACGATTTTATTTCAATCCGGCTTCCGGTATAATTGCTGACATGAATGGTTTTATTTTGTCCATGACCAAATAGATAGAAGGCAAAAATATTTAATATAGTAAACAGGTATTTCATCATGATTAGTTTTAGTGAAGGGGTTTATTTTTAATCCAGATATTCATCGCATATTTAACGCCTGAAATAACTGGCATTCCGCAATGCGCTGATTCTATTAATGGGTTTTGATTATCATCAAGATTGTAAAAAAGCAAAGCAGTTCCTTTTTTAGGTTTTATCTTTACATCAATCTCTGTAAAGGAAGTTTCACCACCTATAAAATCATCGTTAAGATAGACTAAAATGGTTTTACCCCTTTTATTAAATTGATCTCCATCAAAATGAGTCTTGTATTCTTGTCCGCTTGCATACCTTACACATTGTATTGCTTCCATTTGATGAATAGAAACCTGCGCAAATTCTGCAGCTTTTTCATAAATAAATTGGATAATAGATTGCTTATGATCATTTTTTAATACGGTACTGAAACTTGTTCTCAAAGCAGACTTTTCAGTGCTATCATCCTTATTTAAAAGTTCTACAAGGCTTCGCTCATAACCAGACTGTTCTTCAGAAATCCGAATCACCTCATCACACTCTTCAGTACTTAAAAAGTGATCTGTTAAATTTAATGTTGTGATGTATTTTTTTGCAGATTCATAACCAGGTGTAACGCTGAATTCATCTTCATTTAATCCATTAGACTCGAATTTACAGGTAATTATAAATCCAGTCCATCGCTTTTTCAGTTCGGTAATTGATTCAGTTTTTACAAGATTATCAGGTCCTAAATAAGTAATGTTTAAATCATGAACATGAAGTAACGTAATATATACCCCATTTTTTCCATTACAGGAAATATGCCCAATCGCTGGGAGTGTTTGGGAAAAGATTTCCTGTGTTTGAATCTCTTTCACTTTTGGAATTCCATTACACCTTACAAGCAGTTCTACCATGCTATAGAGCGAAATATTTGGAAAACCTGCTACCTCAATCATATAATTTCTAATTACATAACGAGGAATATGATGCCCGTAAAGAGCTAGTAAGTTATTGATCGCTACATAAGTATCATTAAATATGATATCGGAAGGAATATGAGTTGTTTCAGTATTTAATAACATATGATCAACAAAGCAAGATTTAAAAGATTTTAACAAGCAAGGCAAGTAAATCAGCCTTGCTTGCTGTGGTTCTTAAAGAGCAGTTTCTACTTCTTTTTCTTTTGGTTTAGTACCACTTCCCCAAGAAGCTTCAAACCATGCACCACCAACAACTTTTTCACCAAGATCTCTTAGCGTTTCGTTTTCGAAGGCTGCAAAAACTTTTTTTGCCACATCCTGCTTTTCAGGACTAATTGTGAAATTTTCCATAATTTCCAGTTTAATTAGTTAGGAGATTTATTAATTATAATAAAGATATACCTTCAATAACGTATAGAAAAATTTTGTCGTGAACAGCAATTATTTCAGACTAAAAGGACACAATGTTAGCGTAAAGGGAGAATTTACAAAACAATATTTGTAGTATTTAAATACTATCCATATATTAGTTTAATTCAAATTTGTATTATTATCACTATTTGCAAAGAAAATGAGAAATACATATACAAGTATTATTATAGATGATGAATCTTCATCACTAGATCTGATTTCAGATTATATGAGATCACATAACGATATTAAAGTGATTCATAAATTTAATAATCCATTAATGGCATTAAGTGAAATCAGGAAATTGAGTGCGCCTATTGATATTTTATTTATAGATATTGAAATGCCATCAATGAGTGGTATCGAATTGGCTACGTTGATTAAGCATAAAATCAAAAAACTGATATTTATTACCGCACATACAAAATATGCGTATGATACTTATGAGTTAAATGCAGATGGTTATTTATTAAAACCATTTTCTGAGTTGAAATTCTCACAAATTTTAAACAAAATCTTGCCACCACCTGATGATCAAATATTATGGGCAAAAGAGAACAACAATTTTATTTTACTCAAAGTTAAAAATCAAAGAAATAAGTTAATCAGGATTAACTTAAATGATGTTATTGCCATCGAATCACAGGATAAGGAAATTAAGGTTTATATGATGAATAATGAAGCAATTTTAGCCCGGAGTTCACTTTTACAAATGATTAAATTACTGGAGCATAAAAAGGATTTCATTCGTATTCATAAGTCATTTATCATCTCTCAACAGCATATCAAAGGAATTGAAAGAAAATATGTTTTCCTAAGTATGAATTTAAAACTGCCCATTGGAAGGTTATACAAGGATTTTTACCGTCAAATTTCAAATTGATATAAGAAGAAATTAATAATATTCATTAAAAATAGTCTTAAAAAACATTTAACTAAATTTCCAATCTTGCTAAGATATATCTACCAGTTGTCTTAGGAATTTCCTGACTAACAAGATCTATTATTTATCAATTAAACTGAAGGCTTTTAAAATGATTCAGCCAACCGTGTTTCAGAAGTTTTTTTCGAATTGACATTACTTTTTTCTATTGTCTTTTAATTCCTGAAAAGTCTGATAGAATGTTCCTTTTATCCACTGATTTCGCCTAAGGTCAATAAGATCTGTAGCAATGAGATAATCTCCGTTTTGGGTATTTAAGATTAGGGTAACATTATCACGAATTTGAGTTTGGAATTTTCCATTATCTGCATCGAGTTGTGATTTTGTACCCATTGCAAAAAAAGCGAAGCTGGCTAGTGATAAACCAATAAGTAGAGACTTAGTGTCTATAATAATTTTCATTTTAAACAAAGATTTGCGTGTATACACAAGATATCAAATTTGATTGGCATAATATATAATTCGGCTGAGACATCAAAAAAGTTACTGTTGACTTCAATATTATGGATTTCACTCAGAGTTCTTATTATATAATGATTAACCACTGCAGGCATTTTTTCAATTCCTTAAACTTAAATCTCAAGGTCACTGTTATAGACAGACAGAGGTAAACACATGATTATAAATTATACAGAAAAAGGATGGCAGATTATTACTCAAAGAGGACACGGATTACTTGCAGGGCAAATTTGTGCCAGATGGAAACTATCGGATCAACCTTCGAGATGGACAGAAACGTTAATTGCTACGGCTGAACATGATGATGTATACAATGAGTTTGAGCAAAATCCGCTGATAGATGAGAATGGCGCACCCATTAACTTCATAGAAACTCGGTTTGATTTGGATGCGTCCACACGATTGATGGAAATGGCCCTAACGAAAAACCGGTTCATTGCCCTTCTCATTAACAGACATGTGAGGTTTACCCATGGCCAGGACCCAATGGCTCAGGAATTCATTTCAACACTTAAGAAACAGGAAAGACTCTGGCTAAAAGAAGCTGAAGCTACTAAAAAAGAACTTGATATGGCATACGAGCTTTTGGAGTTTTGTGATGCATTCTCCCTACTCATTTGTCAATCATCTATTCCGCCTGAAGGTCGACGGATCGAAATTAGTTGTGGACCTGATGGCACCCCATATAACCTCTATCAAAATAAAAAATCCATCATCGTAGAACCATGGCCATTTGAAGTTAATCAGTTTGAGGTAAGTTTTGAAACCAGAACAATCAAGAAACTGCAATTCAAAAACGATGAAGAGTTCCGTTTAATGCTCAAAAAGTGTGCGGTTGAAAGGTTAACTATTGTGATCGCAAAAATGTAGTAAAATCTTAGCCTGTATTTAATAAAACTGAAATAATTTTTAACCAAGCGTGGGTGTTTATTTATCAATCATCTTAGTCTTTTCTTTAGTTACATTTCTGTGATCACAGCCGCAAAACCACCATTTCTACTCATTTTAATAGGAATAGCTGAACTAGAGTTTACATTCTGATCACTTTTTTTATAGTCCATTGCCTGACGGTTAGCATTTATTCCATCTGCATATGAAGTCATTTTGTACGGTTTACCTTTTATTAAAAAATTAAGATCAAGGGTAAGATCTCTCTGTTTACCATTAGTGATGCCACCAATAAACCATTTTTTACCTTTTCTTTTGGCTACTACAGCTAATTCACCAACTTCAGCTTTTACCGCTTTTGTTTCATCCCATGTAGTAGGTACCTGAGTAATAAAATCTGTACATTCCTGATTTTTGTAATACAATGTTGGGTTATCACAAAGCATTTGCACACCACTTTCAAAGAGCACAAAAAGTGCAAGCTGATATGCCCGGGTTCCTACACTGGCAGAATTTGGTCGTTTCCCACCGTAAACTTCAGGTTGCATATTAATCATTGCACCAGGTGTAAAATCCATAGGGCCAACTACATTCCTCATAAATGGCAAGTAAATGGTATTATCTGGTTGGCATCCTTCCATTTGTTCCATACCTCTCACGCCTTCATAAGAAATAACGTTGGGATATTTTTGCTCCAATCCCTTTGGACTGAATGATCCATGAAAGTCTACCAGAATGTTATATTTTGCTGCTTCACGTGCCACCCGTTCATAATAGTTCACCATCCATTGATCATTTCTATCCATAAAATCAATTTTTACGCCTTTAATTCCCCATTCTGCAAACCTTTTAAATAAATCCATATTTTTTTCTACAGTAAGCCAGGTTAGCCATAAAATAATATCTACCTTTTTTTCCTTACCATACCGAATAAGTTCATGAAGATCTACTTTTTTGTTTGGGATATAAGGGTTATAAACACTCTCCGCCCATCCTTCATCCATAATGATATAGGGAATGCCACTTTTGGATGCAAAATCAATGTAATACTTGTAGGTTTCCAGGTTAAATCCAGAAACAAAGTTAACGTCATCACCATAAGGAGATGCCGCATTCCACCATTCCCAGCTTACCTGTCCAGGTTTGATCCAATCCGTATTTTTTAATTCGGATTTTGGAGCAAGCTTTACCGGAAGTGTACTTTCCAATAATTCACGATCATCTTTTGAGATGATAAAATATCTCCAGGGATAAGTTCTTGTAGCGTTCGTTTCAGCGATATAATCAGCTTCCTTAGTGATCCGCATAAACCGATCTTCTTCTTGTTTATCTTCAAGTGCTACTTTTGAAAAGGCAGCTTCCATTCCCTTAACACTATTCCCTTTTAAGAAAAGACAAGGATAATCAGTAAGATCTGTTTCTGCAAAGAGGATTTTAAATCCTTTTTGGGTATCTATAAGTGCTGGCAATGTCGCCATTTGGTTAGACACTTTCCACTTTTTAGCAGCGATATGGAGGTAATTTGTTTCGTAATTTGAAGTAAAATCTTTAGCAGGCTGTACATGCAACAGGTAATCATCAGGTAGATTCACCATCAATTCTTCATTCATAATCTTCACCTTTCCATTTTTGTCGCCTTTAAAGTTAGTTATAAAACGATAGGCAATGCCATCATTATAGGCCCGAAACTCTACAGCATATCCATTGTTAAAATTCAACAGCACAGTATTGCACAGGTCATCTATTGTCGAAAATTTCATGGGGACTACAGGATTGAACTTCCGGGATATTTGCGAGAATTTACTACCCTGAACTTTTATGTTTTTGATGGAAGACAGATGACCAGCATCTATACCCAGGTTGCATTTTTCAAGAAGCAGAATATTGTCCCTGTAGATGCTGTAATAAATTCTATCCGATAGATTTATCTCTATCTTTACAGTTCCATCAGGAGATTTCAATTCAACCCCATAAACAGTGATCTTCACCATCACTGAGAACAATAAAAACAATAAAAACTTTTTCATATTGATGTCAACATCATGTATCATAGCATATGAACAACAATGCCAGATTTGATTTTTTACGATTATAAAATTTAATATCTAATTTGTGCTTCTTTAAAAGACCAATAATAATTCTCGGTAATGATTAAAACAAGTTTTAATGATCTCTTAAGCTGTCCTTCACTGTAAAAGTTACATCTATCAGGACCGTAATGTGCAGGTTTGGTTTCATCATACAGTCCACAAATAAATCAATTTTCGGGGGCTAACAAACTCATTCTGGCATACAGCTCTGCAATGCAAGCCTGATCAAGCAACCATTTGGGTCTCTTTTTTGACGCTTCATCAGTTGCCCATTTCGCTGTTAGAAAACCATACTGATCAGCTGATTTTTTCCATGCCTTATCTAAATCTGAGGCTACGGCATTGATGTAAACCTGATTTTGATTAAGGTGATAAAGTGCCTCATAACCGCGAAATAAAACCGTAACAAACCAGGGTAAATCGATATTGAAATGCCTGTCCAGGCTTTTATTCTGATTAGAGAAGAAACGATATGAATTTGCTGCCACGAGTTCAGCTTCCTTTAAATATTTTGATTCTTTGGTGAATTGATAAAGCAGTACGGAAGCTTCCAGCATTGATCCTGTATTGTAAGTATAGTAAACCTCATTCGGCTTACCATCCATTTTAACATCGTTGTAATAGATCCCATCCGGATTTCTAAGCGTATCATGCATCCAGTTATAAAACTTCTTACCCCAATTCAGGTAAACCGGATCATTTGTACATTGATATAGTTTCAATGCAGCCAGTGTAGACATTCCATTGCTGCAAGCTGGCTTCTGGTCTTTATGGCCTTCCAGCCAATACACTCCACCACCCAACTGATCATCCCATCCGCTTAAAATAAAATCAAAAACCTCCTTTGCTTTGGTGATATACTTTTGATCTTTTGTATTTAAATAAGCTTCCAGATAATCGATGCAAACCAGCGCGTTATCATCGTAATACCGGTCTGATTTTTCCAGTGTTGCCGGATAGGCCTGATAACCAACAGGTGTCCGGGTGGTATCACGGTAAGCCCAGACTCCAGTGGTTAGTGTATCCAGGTATTGATTATATTTCTGTTTTAAATCAGGAAACCGCACCAGCACATTTGCTGCGGAGAACATGCCTGAAAATGGCCACAGGAAACTAACCGCTTTGGCGTCTACATTTGCACCCTGAAAGTAATCCAGTGAAACCTTTTTTCCCGATGGATAATTCTCACTGAACAAACCAGGATATTGTTGCACCCGGTAATGCTGCCATATTTTTTGGAACATGGCATCTGCCCTATCTTTGTATAGTGCATTGTGTTTTGTCTCTTGGGCGGCTCCATTCAAGCAAAAAAACAGGCTTAAGAAGAAAAAGAATGGCTTCATCACGGAAATTTTTATCATTTTATGTATCCATTTATATTATGAATATGAATTAAGTTCAAATTCGTCATTGGAGGCACGAAGCAATCTCCTTTATAAGAAAGATTGCTTCGTCGCTGAAAAAGCTTCCTCGCAATGACGATGACAAAAGCATGGAAGCCTGATTTTTATTGTGCTGATGGCGGCGGCAATTTTACTCCCCAGTTTTGATTGGGTTGATTACCCATTTTTAAGGTCAATGTTCCACCCTTCATCAGTTCATCCCGGTAAAGCCATGCATTGTTCAGCACTTTACCGTTCCACGTTGCAGACTGTACATAAACGTTTTGCTCCGAATTATTACTGGTTTTGATCAGGAGTTTCTTCCCGTTACCGAGGCGGATTTCTGACTGATCAAAAACCGGACTTCCAATTTGAATGGTTGGTCGGGCATCGGTTAATCCTTTTACATCGAACAAACCAATGGAAGCCATTACATACCAGGAACCTAACTGACCCTGATCTTCATCCTGTCCATATCCGTAACCATGAATACTTTCGGTTCCATAAAACTCATCACAGATCGCCCTGGTCCATTTTTGTGTTAACCACGGGGAAGAAGAATAGTTAAAAAGCCAGCTGATGTGCAGGTTGGGCTGATTTCCATGATTATAAAGCGATTGAATTCCTGCAAAAGCATCAATCGTTTTGCCACCGCCGAAAGCATTTTTCTGCGAGGTTTCGAAAATATTATTCAGGCGTTCATTAAAAGTTTTTGTTCCTATTTCAGCAATTAGACCTTTTGGATTTTGAGGCACATAGAAAGTATATTGTGTGGCATTGCCTTCCTGAAAACCCCTCCAGGCTTCCAGGGGATTAAAATTATCAATAAACTTTCCATTCTGGTTTTTTGGCCTGATCAGTTTCAATTCCTGATCAAACAGTAATCGCCAGCCGTTCGATAAACCTATCAGCTTTTTATAATCTTCCGGTTTGCCCATTTGCTTGGCCAGCTGGGCCGCAGCAAAGGCACTGTAACTGTATTCCATGGTATGAGAGCCGGAAAAATGCGAACCAGTAGAATCCGTTTTATCGGCATCCAAATAAGGCACATAGCCGTTTTGCACAAAGCTTTTGGTATCGGTTTTCCCTGATCCCACCAACCTATTTTGATAATTCAGTTCATTACCCAATACTGCTTTGTAGGCTAAATTTAAATCATAATCCCGGATTCCGGCCTGATAAGCACCTGCTATAGCCAGACCTACAAAATTGGTTCCTACTCCCGATACAAAATTGCTATTGGCTATTCCGTCACCAAACCAACCGCGTTCTTTATAAATCTCCAGTTGCGTGTGTACAAAATCATTGTAATGCGAAGGATAAGATAAAGCCCAGAGTTGTGTAATGTTCCAAAAACCACCCCAAATGGCATCAGTATTCATAAAATTATAACTGAATTTACCATTTTGATCTTTTGGCAGTTGCCCTATAGTACCATCGTGCCTGGGAAAGTTTCCGTTGATGTCGCTGGCTATTCCCCTTCCCAGTAAGGCATGATACAATCCGGTGTAAAATTTCACCAGATTGGCCTGATTTTTACCTGAGACTTTGATTTTAGCCAACTCATTCTTCCATTCCAATTGAGCAGCTTTTTTAGCCCCATCAAAATTTAAATCAGCAGCTTCAGCCTGCAAATTGAGTTTTGCATTTTCAACCGAGGTATAGGATAAGCCTACTTTGATCTCTACACTTTCATTCGCTTTGGTTGGATAACCTAAAAACAATCCTGCTCCAATCCCTGAAGCTATTTTTGTATTGGTATTGGTTTTCTCCTGGTTGAAAGCACCTACACTGGCTGGCTTTTTATTAAGCTCGCCATAAAAATACATGGCTACCCGCCCACCTTCATCATAAGTTTTAACATATTTTGGATAGGTGATCACGAAACCTTCAAAATGCGTATCATCTGTCATTTTAATGGACGCATCTGTTACCGGACCGCTTTCTCCCTGAATGTTACCAATGGAAAGAATTATCCTCGACTGCTGATTTTCTGGAAAAGTGTACCTGTGGAAACCCACTCTTTTGGTGGCGGTAATCTCTGCCTTTATGTTAAAATCATCAAGCAATACCGCATAATAGCCAGGCTGGGCAATTTCATTTTTACGATCAAAAGCAGATCGATAACCACTTCCAGCCTGATCGAGCAAACCTGGCACCGTTTTGAGTTCACCTGCTGTGGGCATAAAACTTACTCCGCCTACCTGCCATTCGTGAAAATGCACAAAACCTTCAATGGAGTTGTGCCGTGTATCGTAGCCTACAGCTTCCCAGCCTTGCAGGTTTCCATAACTTCCATTCGTAGAAGGTGCAAGTTTAGCCATCCCGTAAGGCACGGCGGCAGGGGTATAAAAAAACCACCTGCTGTGCGCCGTTCCGATATTGGGATTAACATACTTCAATAGATCCTGTGCAAAAGCACACGGCACCACGAAGAGCGAGAGCATCAAAATAAGGAATGTTTTATTGGCCGTTTTCATAAAGTTATATCGTATAAAAAATTAATATTTAGAAAGGAGCGCCTGAATCCGCTGCATCCATGCCTGATCTACTGTTTCAATTTCGGGCGAACGGTTTTGCCCGTCAAAACCAGCGAAAAAATAATATCCGAAGGTAGTTTGATTCCGGTTAGCGATGTTTAACCTGTTGATATTTTCTTTTGCGTAGACCAGCCAGCTTTCATCTTTATCGGCTTCATACAGGCGAATCATGGCCTGCGATCCCCAGGCACACCATGCCGGGTTAATTCTGGTTTCATTGGTATTAAAAATATAACCTTTCCATGCAGCATTCCATAAAGTCATGTTCATGGCTTTTCCCAGGTTTTGCGCCCTGGTAAGATAAGCCGGATCATTCATAATTTTGCTGTACAAAATAAAAGCCTCTACCATGATGGCGTTATCATAGGTAAACTTATCCATATGTTTTTTGCCTTCGCCCGTACCATCAATTTTCCAGATGTATAAACCACTGATCGGGTCATACATTTTCGCATTCAGCCAATCATTCACCTGTTTGGCCCAATCCCGGTAAATGCTTTCTCCTGTTAAACTGTAAAGCTTTAAAAACAACTGCAGTGTGAGTCCATTGGTTTGGGTGGGTTTATCCGGTTTTAAAGTATTCCAGTAAAATCCGCCACCGTACACATTATCCCACAAGCCAGAATTGATTAACCAATCGCCGCAGGCTTTGGCTTTTGCCAGATAAGCTTGTTTGTCTGCGCCTGTCGTTACTTCATAGGCTTCCAGGTAAACCATTCCGCTCAGGGCGTTATCATCTACATATTTATCGCCACCAGCCCCGCTTCCATCCAGATTTACAGAAGCGAAATAGCCACCACGAAGATCTTTTTTATCCCACATGTTCTCCATAAATTTGAAAGTATTATTCATGTAGGCCAGGTGTTTGGTCTGTCCAATCCCTACCATGGCGGCATCAGCATAAATCTGACTCACGTTGTACCATTCATAACAATTGTTGGCATGGGTAGTGGTATTTGCACGGTAGCCGTAACTGGCAGTCAACAAATTATTCGTGGTAAAAGTATGTGTTTCTTGGGCCAGCTTCAGGTAATCAACCGATGCACCCGGGCCTGTAGTGGGTGGCACAACCGGGGGTGGCGTTACCGGAGCAACTGCCGAATCCTTTTTACAGGCGGCCCAAAAAAAGATGGACAAAATCAGCAAGGTATTTAAAATTATTTTTTTCATAAGTAGATTTTTAATCCACCGGTCTAAACCGATGGAGATAAAACATAGGTTATTGCGTAGTCACCGTATGGGTATAAGGTCCATCGGCATTAAGGCTTAGTACGACCTTAACATTCTTGTTATCAGCTGATGGATTAAACTTATAGGTGTTATTCCACTGATCATTGCTCACGGAGTTGAGGTAAAAATAAGCAGCACCCTGTCCCACCGGGCTCACATTATTTACATTACTGCTGCCCAGATAACGAATGCCTGCTGAAGTGTGCATGGCAAATTTATAGCGCTCATCTCTTCCCCATGAGAACTGATAAAATACAACAGGAATATTTCCCGATTGCCAGGTACCGTTGGAGGTATAAGTCAGCTGGCCTATTTCATTGCCGTAAGCCGACATGTATAAACCCAAACCCTGTACCTCAACAGCATCGGCCACGGTAGCCACGTTGAAATCATATTTTAAATAGTAAACTTTTGCAGCTCCGGTAACGGTAATGGTATTTGTGCCTTCTTTTACTAAAGCACCTTCGGTGAAGAATTTTCTGGCTGATGAGGTAGTTTGATCAACCAGTTGATAGGTACCTGGTTTAAGCGTGGTATAAATTTCGAAAATTCCCTCGTCCAGCTTTTTCATTTTAATAGCCTTGGTCTGATCATCGCCTGCTTCAGTCGCAGAGCCCGTGATATACAAGTTTGCGGGTAATTCCGCGAAGCCAGCCGGGCGCTCCACTTGCAGGATCCTGCTTTCCTGCCCGGTCTTTTTGTTGGTGGCTTTAGATGCAATCACCGTCCATTTAATATTTCCGGTACTCGAAGAATTGATCCCGCATAATGCGGCAATTTTGGTCAGGTCTTTATGCGTAATGGTTACCTGGGGTTGAACACCCGCAGCATCTGACAGCACTTTATACGCGGGTTTGGAGAAATCACCACTTTCCTTATCGAAAGCCACTTCGTATAGAATTAAGCCACCATCCTCTGCACTTGCAGCTGTCCATTTAAATTGTTGAGTAGCTTGGGCATCGGCAGGCGTTAATTTGATGCTTTGTTGATTTTGAGGCAAAGTTAAACTCCCTATAGAACTTAGATTTTCATTTAAATCTTTCTCCTCTTTTTTGCAGGAGCTGAGGGCGATAAAGAATAGCGCCAGCAAAACGAATGTTGTTTTCAGATTTTTCATATTGCTTGATATTTTAATAACCAGGATTTTGAGTTAAGTTTTTGTTCAGGCCGATCTCACTGGATGGAATTGCCCATAAATAATCTCTCTGCGGATTAAACTTGCGCTGCTGTGTGCGGATATAGCCATTGTCGATGTTTTGATCGGCAGCAAATTTGGCTCCGTGTGCGAAACCATTCATCGTGGTTTCGGCTAGTTTCCATCTTCTTAGATCATCCAATCTTAATCCTTCCATGGCCATTTCTGCCCGGCGTTCCCTACGGATCACATTGGTTAAATCGCCGCCAGGAAAATTCAATGCGGCAGCATCCGTAAAACCAGCTCTTGCGCGGAGTGCACCGATGGTTTTTGCCCAAACAGCGGCATCCATCTGTCCTAAGCTATTTTTAGCTTCTGCATAGGTAAGCAACACTTCGGCATATCTGAATAAATGCAGGTTATTGCCTGAAACGAAACTCGATAAGGCACTTGGATCGAAATATTTTCTCCAGTAATATGCTGTTGCAGACGCACTTTGCGAACCTGGCGAATATTCATCAAGCCCGGGCTGAACCGGATCGGTACCCGGTTTAATATAAATGGTTTTGGTGCTGTTATTCGGATTCACCCAGCTGTATCGATCATAAACAACAGTAGCCGTAAGCCGCGGATCGCGGTTGATGTAGGGGTTACTTTCCACATATCCAGATCCTGCTTCCTTAATACCTTTTCCGTTAAGCATCACATAGTCGTCTACCAACTCTTGTGTGGGTGCCATGTTGCTCACCCGGCCGCCTACAGTTCTCGGAGCAAAATCCCAGAAATTCTGCCAGGTTCTGATGGTGGGTACATATTGCAGCGATAATATACTCTCGTTATTGGTTTTATTTGTAGCCGGATCGCTAAACAATGCACTATAGTTTGGCGTGAGTGAGTAAGTTCCATAAGTTGCCTGGTTATTGATCAGTTTCTCACAAACCGCAATCACTTCTGCCGTTTTATTCCCTTCATATAATAAAGTTCTCATTTGCAAAGCCAGTGCAGCACCCTTAGTAATTCTGCCATTTTCATTTTCTGGAAGCTGGTCTTTACTCGGAAGATTAGGTATAGCACTTTCCAGCTGACTGATGATAAAAGCATTTACCGCAGCTTTTGATGTACGCGGAATCACCTGCGCTTCTTCAGGGCTCAGGTCATGATCCGGAAGCGGTACATCACCATACCATTTGGTTAAGTTAAACAGTGCGAAAGCCCTCATAAACTGGTTTTCTGCTTTCATCCTGACAATGGTAGCCGCCGGAAGTGTTTTATTCTGATCTACATTTTCCAGAAAAATATTGACCGATTTAATCGTGCTGTAATAACTGGCCCAATCACCTCTGAATTTCCCGGTAAGCGATGTGGCATTCCCGCTGGCAATCAAATTCAGGTCTCCAGAAGGTGAATATGCATTATCAGAAAGTGCTTCAGGCTCAAAGAATAATGAACTGTTGTACAGCAGACTATAATTGTTGTTTAAGGCGTTATTGACGTTTACATCAACCGTCCAGAAAGTTAAATCTGAAAACCGGTCGGTTGGCGCAATATCCAGTTTTTTACAACCCGCAAATACAAAGATTGCGATGGCTGTCAGGAAGATTTTATTTAGGTGTTTCATTTTATTTATGCTAACCATGATCATTAAAAAGTTATATCTAATCCGGCACCGTAAAAAATAGGAAGCGGATATGAGCGGGCACTGTTGGAGCCCGAACCCAAACTTACATTGTTTCCAAATTCTGAAGTTTCCGGATCTATGAATTTAAGTTTACTGAGGGTGAACAAATTTTGCCCGATAAGCGAAACCCTGAAACGTTCGATACCAAATTTCTTCGACACAGTTTGAGGCACCGTATAGCCAATGTTTACATTTTTTAACCGTACGTAAGCGGCATCATATTTATACAGATCTGATCCGGTACGCCAGTTATTGGTATTGGAGGGCGAACCAATATTGGCGAAAATTGGATAACGGGCATCCGGATTGCTGGGTGTCCAGTGATCGGTCATGTGTTCATATACAGTTGCGCCGTATCCATAATGAAAAGGTTCAACCAATTCTCCTCGTAAGAAGGTTTCACGCTTACCTACACCCTGAATAAAGAGTTGAAGATCAAAACCTTTAACGGCTAAACGATAAGTAAAACCAAAAGTATATCTTGGAAAAGGATTACCTAAAACGGTTTTATCATTGGCATCTATAATTCCATCGTTATTCAGGTCTTTGAATTTAACATCGCCAGGCACGACCGGATTGCCGGCAATTTTTGGTGAGTTGTTGATGTCTGTCTGATTTTGGAAAAAACCATTGGTTTCGTAGCCATAATATTGGGTAATGGGTTCACCAATTCTTCTGATCAATTGAAATACATCCTGATTGATGATTTGCTCCGTAGCTCCACCTGATAACTGAAGCAATTTATTCTGGTTATCGGCAACATTTACGCTGAAACTTTGGGTTACATTTTCGCCACGGAGGTTATAGGTTAAGGAAGCTTCCCATCCTTTACTCCTCACTTTAGCCACGTTGAAATCTGGCGTTGCTGCACCAAAAATGGCCGGAATATCTTGTCTGGGTTGTAAAATATCCCGGGTTACCTTATTAAAATAATCAAAAGATGCAGTTAGGCGGTTATCAAAAAAGCCTGCATCAATACCAATGTTTAAGGTTGATGCCTTTTCCCAGGTTAAATCTCTATTGGACAAAAGTGTTCCCGCACCACCAACAGGCACATTATTAAATCCATAAGCACTGGCGTAATTGAAATAGGTAGTCTGGTATTGGAAATTGCCCACATTCTGGTTCCCCAATACACCGTATGATGCCCGAAGCTTTAAATTACTCACTGTATTTTTGAGCGGTTCCATAAAGGATTCCTGGGTAATGATCCAGCCGGCACTTACCGATGGGAAAAAGCTTCCGCGGTTGCCTTTGGCAAATTTTGAAGAAGCATCATACCTCGCTGTAGCTTCAAACAGGTATTTATCCTGGTAGGCATAATTTAATCTTCCGAATAAAGAGAGTAAACTGTTGGAATTGATGGCCAGACTGTTGCTTGAATTGATCGGATCAACCAGTGTTCCGGTAGTTGGCGTACCCAGCAACTGATCCGTTAGTGTTTTCTGCAATTGAAATCCACGCTGAGAAAAGTTTTCACTAGATGCGCCCAGTTGAACTTTAAAATCATGTGCGGCTATTTTTTTACCATACTCCAGATATAACTTCGTATTGAAAAGCTGCGATTTACTGTTTCCATCTAATACGGAACGGTCATCGCCATATACACCTGAAGGTAAATAATTCACCTGTGTACGTCGGAAAAATGTTCCGTTATTTTGTAAGGTTCCGCCAAATTCGCCGGTTAGTTTCAGGTCATTGGTAATGCTGAACTGGCCATTAAATGCACCAAAAATTTCATCATTATCTGCCTGGTTATAACCGCCTTTTTCTAATACGCCATATTCATTGTATTGAGAAGCTATAGGGTTGGTTAAATAATTACCGTTTTCATCCTGCCAGTTATAATTTAAAGGCACGCGGTTGGCATCAGCAAAAATATTATTATCGCCAACGCTATTGGTTTTGTTCCGGGTTTTGGTGTAAAGGAGGATAAAATTGGTTTTAAATTTTCCGATTACGTTGCTTTGGTTCAGGCGTAAATTGTACTTCTGATAGCCAAAATCGGGTCCGTCTCCACCATTACCAATAAAATTACTTCCCTGATCCTGGTAACCCGCAGAAACATAAAAGGAGCTTTTTTCACCACCGCCAACAATGCTAAAGTTGTGCGATTGTTGTGGTGCGGTGCGTAAAAGGTGTTCAATATCCCAGGTACCATTGCCCTGATCTTTCAATTGCTGAATCTGATCTGGTGTATAAGCCGGACTTAGTCCAGAGTTAACCAGCGATTCATTTTTATAGTAAGCGTTTTCCCATGCCGGAACTTTTTCAACCAGCACATTGGCATCCTGAATACCGTAACTTCCATTGTAGGAAACAGCTGTTTTTTGGTTGAGTTTTCCACCTTTAGTGGTCACCAATATTACGCCATTTGCTGCTCTTGAACCATAAATGGCTGCTGAACCTGCATCTTTTAATACGGTTACACTGGCAATGTCATTCGGGTTGAGCGTATTTAAATTACCACCTACAATTCCATCCACCACTACCAGCGGAGTATTATCACCCAAAGTTCCTACGCCACGGATATTCACTGTTACGTTACTTCCCGGATTTAATGAACTTTGCTGAATAATTAAATTTGGGGACTCTCCCTGAAGGGCCTGATAAACATTGAGTACAGGTTTGTTCTCTATATTTTTAGCATCGATGGTGTTGATCGCTCCTGTTACCGAAACCCTTTTTTGCACACCATAACCCACAACTACTACATCATCTAATGCATTGTTTCCATCGGCCTTCATTTGCACATTGATCGTGGTACGACCACCAATCGCTACATCCTGACTTACATAGCCTAAATAAGAAAAGGTAAGATTGCTGTTCGCCAGATTATCCGGCACAGAAAGAGTATAAAGCCCGTTGGCATCGGTTACGGCCCCTATTGTAGTACCTTTTATTTGCACACTTACACCAGGAAGCCCGATTCCTTTTTCATCAACAACTTTTCCTTTCACGGTAATATTAACCATAATCAGGCGATGGGTGGAAACAGGTACGGTTGCCGCTAAAAGAAAATGAGGAATAAATGCAATCAAAACGACTGCAATGGGTACGAATGGCCAGTGAGGCAATCGCCTCATTTTTTTAAGTTGGTAAAGTTTAAGTCTCATAACATTTGGATAGGTTAAGATGCCTTTACGCATCTGGATAATTTGGTTAGTTTTTTATGGATGGGTATTGGTTATTTTAAGGTCTTAGCATGATCGGCCTGCCAATGCGCATCTATTTCTTCGAGCGATCGGCCTTTGGTTTCAGGGATCAGTTTCCAGGTGAGGTATAATGCCGGAGAACAGCAGATGGCGAAAATCCAGAAAGTCCAGGCGGAGCCGAGCCCTTCCAACATTAAAGGCGTGAGTTGTCCGACAAAGAAATTTCCGATCCAAAGGGTAAGTGTTGCCAGAGACATCGCCTTGCCCCTGATGCCGTTGGGGAAAATCTCTCCGATCACCACCCAGCATACCGGGCCAAAAGAAAATGCAAAACAGGCAATGAAGGCCAAGATGAAGATCAAGATCCATGGACCTGAAATTATTCCTGCCTGAAAAAGAATACCAATAATGACCAATGATAAAACTGCGCCACCAATACCAACGTAAAGCAAAGGTTTCCTCCCCCATTTATCGACGATAAAAATGGCCACAAAAGTAAAAATCACATTGATTAAACCTATAGTGACCTGTCCGCCTAAAGCATTATTTAAGGTAAAACCTGCCTGTTCTAAAATCCTCGGACCATAATAGATCACGGCATTAATGCCGCAAACCTGCGACAAAAAAGGCAATAACAGTCCGATCCATAAGGCTTTACGATATACTGGTTTAAAAAGTGTTTTGAGCGAGGCATCTTCTTCCATTTCATTTTGCGATAAAAAGGCATTTACTTCTTTATTGGCCGCCTGTTCTCCATCTATCTTGATGAGAATACTTTTAGCCCGTGCCATTTGGCCTTTGGTAAGTAACCATCTTGGCGACTCCGGAACCAGGAATAACGATAATAAGAAGATTAAGGCTGGTACTCCTCCTAAGCCTAACATGGCTCGCCATACTTCTGCAGAAAATATTTTTTCCGCCTGTCCTCCGGCAAAATGATCACCCGCATGACTGGCCAGAAAAGCATTGCTAAAATACGCAGCCACTATTCCAATGGTTAGGGCGAGCTGATAAAGCGAAACCATGGTTCCACGAAGTCTTGATGGTGCAAACTCCGAGATGTAAAGCGGAGAAACCATCGAGGCCACGCCAATCCCTATCCCACCAACGAGTCGGAAAACAATCAGCATAGAAAAACTGCTGGCGTACATACAGCCCATTGCCGAAACGAGAAACAAAAATGCTGATAGGATCAAGACGATTTTTCTGCCATAATGATCACTGAGTTTCCCGGAGATACTTACGCCAATGATGCAACCCAAAAGCGCACAACTCACAAACCATCCTTCGCTTACGGCGTTGAGTCCAAAGTCACCTTTCACCAAACTGATGGTTCCGGAAATCACTGCAGTATCAAAACCAAAAAGAAACCCGCCAAGAGCGGCAACCAGGCAAACAAGGTATAAATAAGTTTTGCTGTTTTTAACAGCAATATGTTGGTTAGTGTTCATGAGGCTTATTTTAAGAATGCTTTAATCACTTTTGCCCTTTCTGCGCCCTTATTGATGATTTTATAACTTCCTGCGGCCGCCGGAATCACGAATGTTTCTGCAAAAGGAAAGTTCATTATCGTGCCATCAGCAGATTCAACGGTAATGGCTGTTCCTTCTACCAGCATCAATACGTGGCAAACATTTTCTGTTTGGACTTCGATTTCGTTGTCAAACTCCAATCGGTGAACATCGTAAAAATGATCCTGATGGGTTGGTAAGTGATAACAAGTCATGTCATCACGTTCAAAAAACACCGAAGGTTTAGAAATTAATTCTTGTTGTACCTTGTCTCCTTTTCTACTGAAATTTAGATTTTTAAAAGCATGATCAATATTAATCGGACGAGGTTTTCCATTTAAATCCAGCCTCACCCAGTCATACATTTTAAAAGTAAAAATGTAAGGTGTAGCACTGATTTCGAGTACCAGATTTTGTGCTCCAGCACTATGAACGGTTCCGTTTGGAATTAGAAACAAATCATGTTTTTTGGCTTGGTGAACTTGAACGTATTTTTCAATGTCGATTTCCTCATTATTGAGATTGCTGTTTTCTAAAGTTTTTCTGAATTCAGCTGCATCAATATCTTCCTGGAAACCGAGGTAAACAGTTGCGTCATCTTTACAGTCCAAAATATAGTAGGTTTCATCCTGCGTGATGTTTTCACCGAATTCGTTCTGGATATATTCAAGGCTTGGATGGCATTGGATAGAAAGATTTCCTCCATCAAAAGTATCAAGGAAGTCAAATCGAATAGGAAATTCATTTCCAAAATTTGCGGCATGCTTTCCCAAAACGTTTTCATTATGAGTAAACATCAGTGCATCAAAAGAAACTTCTAAAAGCCAGCCATCGCTTTCGAAAACAATACCGTTTTCTGGTACGATCAGTTCGAAAGACCAGGCATAGTTCACCTCGTTCCGATCGAGTTGAGGCATGTGTTCTTTCATCCATTGCCCACCCCAGGCACCTGGTGCAAACCAAGGGCGAGCCCGAAAAACAGACGATGACATTTTAGTCAGCCCATCACGAAGATCTTTTCCATAGGCCCAATTCACCTCATCTTCCCACTGTGCATCTACAAAAACATCAATAGCGTTGACGAGGTCCTTTTTATGTTGATTTAATACCACCCAATCCACAAAATAAAAACGTTTGTACATTTCCATTTGCGCTTCAGGTTCACTCGTCCCCAAATTGTAAATAGAACCTGCACTCATTCTATGCTGAAGTTCATTTTTTGGCAGGTCTACATATATTAAGCTAGCATTCCAGTTTGCTAACGAAGCGCCACAGCCGATAATGATGTTAATATCAGCAGTTGAATCTTTTCTTACTGCATTTAAAGCAACAGTATCAAAATAATCCGAAAGCGTTAATGTTGTTTTCCTGCCCCAAACTGAATCTTCTGCGCCAAGGAAAGGGGCTATTATGGCATTTAACTCCGCTTCGCTTTTAAAAAATGAAGCCGTATAGATAATGTTTACAGAAAATTGTCTGGAACTTAGTTCCTGAGATAATGCTGTGATCAGGCGATTCCAGAATACACCCACATAACCATCAATTACAACCGTTTTTTGTTCAATGATGTAATCGCAAAGCGATGAATAGCCATTGAATATTTTTTGATCGCCAAGCGGATAATAGGGATAAATATCATAACCTTCGGGTTGATGTATTGCACTAATATGATCAGGCATAATCTCCTGAGCTGTTTTTCTTATTGGTTCTTCTATCGACATAAATAGCTGTAATGGTGGTATCGGATATATTTAGATGTTCTTTAAGTCCGTTATTGTATATACATAAGTACTGCAATCATTATATTCAAGTTAAAGTTCAAACTTAAAATTGGATGATATCAATAATCAGGAGACAATTTTTTCATGGATAAATTACCATCCAAATGATTATGAGCGGTTAGATTGTGAAATTGGTTTAACATCTGTATCAGGTCTTATTAAAATTTGGTTAGATCACACATTTAATAGTATGTATATACAAATTTATAGTTTAAAATTTTATCTCCAAGTATTTTCCTAATTATTTTTGATGGTTAATATTGTTCACCTGGATAGATCTTCTAATGATTATTCACTATGAAGTATTATGTACAGACATGCCCATGTCAGCTATTTTTTTTTTAATATTGTGATGATTATGAAACTTAAAATCGATCATAAAAGCCAAATTCCTTTACACATTCAGGCAGAAGAACTGTTGAGGAGGTTAATAGAATCACCTGAATATATAGATGGAAAATTATTGCCTAATGAAGTAGAGCTCTCCAAAATTCTCAGTATTTCCCGCACCACGCTTCGCCAGTCTATCAACAAATTGGTTTATGATGGTCTGCTCACCAGAAAAAAAGGGGTTGGCACTCGGGTGGTGGAATCAAAATCATTAAGCTCAAAATCTAAAAACTGGATGAGCTTTTCGCAGGAAATGAGCGCAAGGGGAATTCCGATCAAAAATTTCGAATTACATGTAAGCTGGGTCCTGCCAGAAAAGCGGATCGCCAGTTTCTTTGGAATAAAAGAAGATAAGAAAATACTGAAGTTGGTAAGACTCAGAGGCCGACCTGAAGGACCATTCGTTTATTTCGAATCTTATTTCCATCCTTTGGTTGGCCTTACCGGAGAGGAAGATTATAAAGCCCCCTTATATGAGATGCTGGAAAAAGCTCACGGCATCATTGCCATGATTTCGAAGGAAGAAATCAGTGCGCTGCTGGCAGATGAGTTTATTGCTGAAAAATTAGAAACGCCCATTGGTGCACCCATTCTTTTTCGTAAAAGATTTGTATATGATATCAACGAAAAACCGATAGAATACAATCTCGGTTACTATAAGGCAGATAGTTTTGTTTATACAGTAGAAAGCCGAAGAGAATAAGAAACTGAAATAAAAAACCCGAAAGGTTAAGGAATTGCTATTGCTATAATATCATGTATGTTTAAAATACATGATATCATCATGCTTTTAATTAAAAAATTAAATGCGTAAATCGTAAAATGTTTAAATAAACGTTGGTTATGAAAGTGTAAATAGCACTGCTTAGCCATCTCCGTATATGTTTGGTTTCTATGGTAAAGAATACGATGATATTGTGCCATGATCAAAAACCTAAGCTAAATTGCCTAAACCTTGTGTTAATTCTATTGGTAAATAATGATATTGAGAAGAGTATGCGATTTTCATTTTGACAAATATCAACAAGTGACGCAAAACATTTATATGTATGTTTACTAAGACTATATTTGTGCCTTTAAGTTAAAGTTGTCCCGCTATCTTATTCATTACCCTGATTACCATAGGTAAGGTATAGTTTGATGTTGCCATCACTTCAGTTAAAGTGATGATCACATTAGATTGGCCTATCATAACCAAGGTGTAAGGATTATAAGTTTTAAATAGCACCTATAAAAACATATGGAAAGTACCCTCAACATGCCTGACACCAATTTACGCATTCCATTCTTGGAAACGGCAGACATTGGAAAGGATATGGATTTAGGGCATAATTGGTTTAAAGCAACTAGTGCTATAAATGACAACAAATTAAAAAACTTTTCTCCAGTTTATCGACAGTTACGTACTGAGATTACAGAAAAGGAATTCATATTTCTCAACACCTCTTTTACGGATATGAATTTGCTTGTAAAATGTTTGAATGAAGAAATGAAAAACATTTTATTTGTTGTTGAAGAAGAGGTAAAAAAACTTAAAACAAGGCTAAAACAATTGCAGGAATTTTACCCGAAAATAGTAGCATCAAGTGAAAATAGCATCAGCGTAAAAGCAGTTGAAACTATAGATGAAATATTAGCTATTCAGCATGAGCTCAACAACCTACAAAACCATAAAAGATATAATATACTTTCAGATCGTTTAGCAAGGGCAAGCACACTTATAGGTGATAAACTGAATGAACATGAAATCGTCCATTTAGTCGAACTTGGATTAATAGAGGAAATTAAATATTCTTTTAACGATATATTCACGAATTACAGGTCTATCCTTTCAGAAAAAGATATTCATCAAAAAGCCTATTGTTATTCGCCGTTGGGATTAGCATTTATGGAAGCCTGGCAAGAAAGGTAATTATGGGTGATGATTTAGAGTAAAAGCCTTCCCATAAGCAACATCACCAACATTGCAGCCAATGTATTTAAGAAATTAACGCCATTATTTCCGATTATCGCCTTGCGTTCTAGTAAAGCCCCCAAAACAGAATCGGTAAGGTTTCCCAGCGTTCCTGCAAGAACAATTAAAAGAAAGCTAATGTCCCAACCCCATCCAAATGCATAAATGATTGAGATGATACAGCTTCCTGCAATACCAATTAAGGTACCTTCCAGACTAATCACTCCATCCATTCCGCAATGATCAGGCTTAAAGGATATAATATTGAAAAAGCGTTTACCATAAACCATACCCAGTTCGGAAGATAAAGTATCTGATGTAGCCGAAGCAAAAGCTGCCGCTATTGCTGGAAACATGAAATAATTTAATTGAGGAAAAAATAAGATAATTATACCTGCAATTGCTGCCGCTCCGGCATTGGCTAGCACCTGCCATACGTTACGACATTTTTCAGTTTCCTTCTGATGAACACAGGCTTTCTTTATGGACTGATGCCAGGTTGTAGCAGCAGAACCCAGGATAAAAAATGTACTCATCATAGCTAAACCGGGGTAACCTGATGCGCTATAGATAATAAATGCCAGCAACCCGCCGGTAAAAGCAGCCATTAAGGTCAGTTTTTTTGCAAGAATGCTATAGGTCATTCCAGAAGCAATAATGATATACATGGGGATGTCGCCATTGAACATAAAGCAAATATATACGAAATTTATTTGCGGCTATGTGTATTTTAGTAAACGTAATCAATCTGTTTAAGGCCAAACCGATCAACAGTTTGATTCAAGAAAAATGCGAAATATGTGCCTTCACCTGTTAACCAATATATAATACGCACCTACTAAATACATTTTACACAACACTATTTAGCTTAATCCATCTTACGTTTTGATTTATCTTCAATCTAAAACTTTTTAAAGATCAAATTTATTTGTAGAAACCTGGATGTAATTCCTTTAAAGTAGCAAAGCAATAGGACGCTCTATCAAATTTTAGATTTGTCCCTAAAAAACGATTATCTCATTTTGAAATTGAAGGATTATTACCTAAAGCCATCTGTAAAGGGCTGGTTAAATGGCAGGAACTGCCAGTTTACCGCCGAACAGGTTAGTACTTGTGGATTGCCGCCACCCTTCTTTATTATACCACCTATCAAAGAAAGTTGTCGGATTGATTTGTATTTGATGGAACAAAAAGAAAGATTTTAATTATTAGAAAACAAATACCAACTCACAAAGGTTAATAAACCAACATCTAAATAAATGAATAAAAGAGTTTTAGTGATTGATGATGACCCATTCGCATTGTATATCAATCAGGAAGTAATAGAACCGCTCGTCACACCAACCCTGAATACATATACCCGGGCTGGAGATGCATTGGAAGTGCTGCAAGAAAACCACGCTAAAGATATGCACAGTCTTATTTTTCTGGATTTAAATATGCCGGAAATGAATGGGTGGGAATTTCTTGATAAAATTAGCGAATTTCCTATCAGGCCAGATGTATTTGTGGTAATCATTACCTCATCGATTGATCAGCGAGATTATAAAAGAGCTTTACAGCATCCAAATGTTGTTGATTTTATTGTAAAACCAATTCATCCGAAGCTTATCCAAGACCTCGCTCAAAATCAGCAAATCTCCACTTTTTTTAAATAGAGATAGCGCTAACAACTATACTGTCTTACTTGAAGTACGCTGGAGTATAAACCAATCATTATACCCGCTATAATGATCTAAAAAAGATTGTTTTATGCTATATTGATTGATTATTATGCTTTGCCAAAAAAATAGCATAAACACTGCTGATTTTTAATCGACGTTAAAACAGAAAAACATATTAACTTTGCATCAATAAAATAACGCTTGTATCACGCCATATGAAACTTCGGGAGGATAATGGAAAGTAAATATCTTGATGAGTTTAAAAATATCGACTTTTTCCAAACTGAAGAATTTCAAACCATCATCGACCTAGCTGTTGAGATATCAGGTAAAAAGATCGCACTCCTAATCCTTCAGGATGAACGTTATAAATTAAGCACAGGCGCTGGTTATGATCAAATCGATTTTCCCGCAATTAGAAATACGTTCAATCAATCCAAAATAAAAGCGACCGACATATTCATTATTCCAGATGTACAAAAAGAGGTATTTGCATCTCAGGCAATTATAGCCGGAGCGATGGAGATCCGTTTTTATGCGTCTTTGGCAATAGTTTCAAAAGAAGGATATGTCTTGGGCGAACTCTGTTTATTCGATTCCAGCGTTGGTGATTTGTCCGGGAATCAAAAAAAAGCATTAAATATGCTATCCAAACAGGTTATCTACTTAATGGATATGAAAAAGAGTCAGAAATTGTTAAGAGAAGAGTTAGCAATTACGGAACGACAGCGAACGGCCTTAAAGCAAATTGCCTTCATTCAGTCACACGAAATTCGGCACCCCCTTACCACCATCATGTCTTTGGTGAACCTGGCCGAGAAAGGTTTATTTAAATTGAACCAAAAGTGGATTGCCATGCTATCGGATGCCGCCAACACACTGGATGAACGCATCAGGGCAATTGTAAATGAAACTTACACAGAAAAAGATATTAAACTGGTCAGATTTAACAGAATGGTGCAGGAGATTGAAGACTATGCGATATTATTGCTGGATGAAGATGGAAAAATCGAAAATTGGAATTTAGGAGCAGAATTGGTAAAGGGATATAAGCAAGGTGAGATCATCGGCAGAAATTTCAGTGTTTTCTATCGCCCGGAAGATATCGCTAACGGCAAACCGCAAAGTCTTATAGACAAGGCCAAGGAATTTGGCAAAGCTAAAGATGAAGGCTGGCGTGTTCGTAAAAATGGCACTCATTTTTGGGCTAATGTGTTAATTACAGCGATACACGATGTAGATGGCAAAGTAATTGGCTTTACCAAAGTCACAAAAGACCTTGGTGAAATTGGTAACAGATAGCATGATTATTCACTATCCAGTCATATCTCTTCTGAAGGTTAGTGGTTTTAATTGGAGATCATCCAATCTTATATAATTCAATAAATAAATACCGCTATACACAGACACATTCGCTGGGCAAATGGCAGCTTTTAACTGATAAATCGGTCTTAATGGGATTTTAAGTTAGATCGTTAATTTGACTTTTTTTTCAGTTTTTACAGCCTGGTAAATCGCATCAATGATCTTAAGGTCTTTTAAGGCTTCTTCACCATTTACCGGAACTATTGGTTGCTTATCTTCAAAGATAATAGTGGCCATTTCATCCATTTGTACAGTTTGATGCGTAGTAACAGGTTGATTAAGTTCACCTTGATGTGTTTTACCCTTAATCGGACCATAACCTGTAGAAGGTTGCATTTCTGCAAACCCTTTGTCGCCACTAATAAAAAATCTGTCCAGGTGATTGATGTTATAGCTAGACAGGCAAGAGGCTATTGCACCACCCGGGAAACCCATTTGAAATTGAATGGTTTCATCTACACCCTCTTTGAACTTTACAGGGTCGGTCTTCGTTTCCTGTGCGGTAACCCAAACCGGCTCTTCTCCTATCATATATCTTGCCCCATTAAGCGCATAGATTCCAATATCCATCATTGATCCCCCACCAGCAAGTGCTTTGTTTAATCGCCACTGTTTCGGATCCCCTGCTTTAAATCCACATTGCCCCTGGAAAAACATGACCTTACCGAATTCGCCCGCATTTCTCATTCGGATTACTTCCAGCGTCCGGGGTTCAAAATGCATTCTATAGCCAACCAATAGCTTTACATTTGCTTTTTTACAAGCATCAATCATCTCCTGCCCTTCTTTCGCATTTAATGCCATCGGTTTTTCGCATATGGCATGCTTTCCAGCTTTTGCCACACGGATAACCTGACCATGGTGTAATGCATTTGGGGTAATCACATAAATTGCATCGATATCTGGATTATTTTTTACCTGATCAAAATTTTCATAGTTGTAGCAATTTTTTTCTGGAATTTTGTACTTCATTTGCCAGTCTTTGATTTTTGAAGGCGTACCACTAATTACACCTACCAGCTTCGCCTTGGTGCAGGCTTTCATGGCTTCTGCCACACGAGTGGCATATCCACCCAAGCCCATAATGGCAACTCTAAGTACCCTACCTTCATAAGGCTGTTCAATTTGGTCTGGAGCGTTTGCAAACGCTATTACAGAACTCAATTGCAGCATCAATGCCGATGCACCCATTTTTTGTAGAAAATCTCGTCTAGTATTCATCCGGCGGTTATTTAATGATTCAACAACGTATGAGATTACCTTTTTGCTCCATACTTGATTGATTTACATGATGATACTTAACACTAATCTGAGACATTTGGTTTTTGAGATGTGATTTACAGTATGATTTGATTACATATAATTACCAGTGGAATTCAAAAATGATCGGAATGGAAATAGCATTTGCTGGATCATTAAAGACGAATCATTCAAGATTTTTTAAAATCGTAAAAGTAGTATTAAAGACTTTAAAAAATCTTAATATTTATAATTTTATAAATATCTAATACGCATTAGTTTACATGTTTAATAAAATCCGGAAGGTTAATTTTAAGCCTCACAAATGAAGAAGCACTTAGGGAAAACATCAGTAAATTTAAAGTGATCGTCTTTCACATTCGCTTCTGGGCATCAATAGAAGTTTACCTATTGATACTATTTATACAGCAATAACCAAAAGCAATCATACACTAAAAAATACCTTGTCGCGTTTCAGTATTATGTTTTAAATTTCTAAAATATGAATTTTAAAAGCCTCTTCTATAATGACGATAAAAAATCCATTAATAAAAGCAAGTTTTATTATTTGTTGGTTATACTTTGTACCTCCTGTTTCTGCTCAACAAGTAAAAAAATCAGATAGATATAATGATGCTTATAAAAAATATTTAAATGCAAAATGTCCTGTAAAGAGCAGTAATATTAAGCATTTTGTATATTTCTCAAGAAATAGAGCGCGTATAAAAAATCATCCTTTTTTAAAGATTCCAAAATTTAAGGGAGCACAAATAATGTATTCTTGGAAGCAGTTGGAGCCTGAGAAAGGAAAGTATAATTTTTCTATTATTAAAGAGGATTATGCATATCTTCTCTCACATGGCAAAAAACTTTTTATTCAACTGCAAGATGGTACGTTTGATTCAAAATATGATGCTGTTCCAAAATATTTAAAAACGAATGAATACGATGGAGGATCTGTCATACAGTATGCTGAAAACAAACCAGATGGATGGGTTGCTAAAAGATGGAATGCTAAGGTACAGAATCGCTTTGCATTATTGCTTAAGGTACTTGGAAAAGATTTCGATGGAAAGATTGAGGGGATTAATCTGCAGGAAACTTCATTAGGAGACATTAAAGATCCCAGCTTTTCTCCCAAAGCCTACACCGAAGGTTTGAAAATAAATATGCTTGCCCTGAAACAGGCTTTTCCAATTTCAACAACAATGCAATATGCTAATTTCATACCTGGTGAGTGGCTTCCTTTTGATGACAAGGGATATCTTAGAAGTATTTATGAATATGGAGAGAAAATTGGTGTTGGCTTAGGTGGACCAGATTTAATGGTTCATAAGAAAGCACAGTTAAATCATGCCTTAGCACTATTGCATGAAAGTAAATATAATGTACCAATAGGAATTGCTGTTCAGGATGGTAACTATATTGGAGAGACTAACAGTAATAAAGTTAAGGATCATAAAAATATTGTACCCCTTCTCGAAGCCTTCGCAAATGATTTTTTAAAGGTCAATTATATGTTTTGGGTAAACCAAGAACCATATTTCACTACAGATGTTATACCTTGTTTTTTACCTTAATTTGGTAAGTGTCGTTAAGCGCAATGATTTCTCCTCTTTTTGTAGAATTTAAAAAAAATAAGAATGAGGAACAAATAGGGAACAAAAACAAACAAATTAACACAAAATAAAAGAGTAATATAAATAAAACTAATATTTACAACCACCTAAAATTCAGCTATTTATTTGTTTTTTTTTTGTTTTATTGTGATGTTTTATTTACCAATACAAAACTTCGTAAAAATATTCTCGAGCAAATCATCAGTTGTAACCGTCCCTGTAATCTCGCCTAAATAATGCAGGGCCTGTTTAATATCCATCGCTAAAAAATCAGAAGTAACCGGATTATCTACATTATCGAGCACGCGTTGCAAAGCACTTTCAGTTTGTTTAAGTGCTTCTACGTGGCGGATATTGGTCACCAAAGTCTCGCTGGTGTTAATATGGTGTAAATTCACCTGTTCCAGTAAGGTAGTTTTCAGCTCATCTATCCCTATCTTTTCTCTAGCAGATAAAAAAACGACTTCCAAAGCTTCAAAAGCTTTGCGTTGTTCAGCAGAAATTAAGTCTGCCTTATTCAGTAAAATCAGGTACGGGATTTCCAATTGTTTCAAACCCCTCACCTGTTCTTCAATTTCTGTAGTAGTTTGGGCAGCATCAGCCATGTAAATGATGAGCTTCGCCTGTTTCATTTTCTCCAGGGTACGTTCCACACCCAGAGCTTCAATAATATCGGCTGTATCGCGGATTCCGGCAGTATCGATAAACCGGAATACTACACCACCAATGGTCAGTTCATCTTCAATAGTATCACGGGTGGTACCGGCAATATCTGAAACAATTGCCCTTTCTTCGTTCAGTAAAGCATTTAAAAGCGTTGATTTTCCCACGTTTGGTTTCCCTGCAATGACAATTGGAACCCCGTTTTTAATTACGTTGCCCATTTCGAAAGAAGAAATTAACCTTCGCAACACATGGTTTATTTTATTAACTAATTTGGTTAGCTGCTCACGGTTGGCAAATTCTACATCTTCTTCCGCAAAATCCAGCTCCAGTTCAATCATTGAAGCAAAATGGATAAGTTGTTCACGTAAAGCTTTAAGTTCGTTTGCAAAGCCACCACGCATCTGCTGCATGGCTACATCGTGTGAGGCTTTAGAATTTGAAGCGATTAAATCTGCCACTGCTTCTGCCTGACTTAAATCAAATGCGCCATTTAAAAAAGCCCTCAAAGTAAATTCACCAGGCTTTGCTGCTCTCGCTCCTTTACTGATGAGCAGGTTAATAATTTGCTGAATAATATAGTTCGATCCATGACAGGAAATTTCTACTACATTCTCTTTCGTATAGGATTTTGGGGCAACAAATAAGCCTGCAACCACTTCATCAACAATATGTTCCCCATCTTTGATCAAGCCAAAATGAAGCGTGTGTGAAGCCTGCTGTGCTAAATCTTTTCCCGCGAAAACTTCATTGGTAAGTGAAATGGCTTCAGGGCCTGAAAGGCGAATAACGCCGATAGCACCTGATCCTGAGGGTGTAGATAACGCGATAATAGTATCCTGATCGTTCATTTTCAATTTAAAAAATGTAAAATTAAAGCTTATTAATGGCTTTATCGTGTTTGAGAAGTAATTTTTCCATAAGAAAATTGTAAAGGTAAAAATGCTATGTAGCCCTAAACACCTAATCATCTAAACCCCTAACCAACTAACCTCACGTTTTCCCATAATAAAAACATTTTCTTAAGGAGCGTGTTTACAAATCAATCAGATAAACCACATATGATGAATAATTTTCCGCTAACTGTAAAGCGATCAATAGAACTCTTAGGATTGATGGCCGTTGTGACTGTAATGGTCATTGCAAAAGACATTATTATGCCCATGTTAATGGCATTTTTTATCAGTATCATGCTGCTTCCAGTATATCGTTTTCTAAAAAGAAAAAAAGTTCCGGAAACATTATCCATCGTTTTACCCATTCTCCTGGTGGCTTTGTTTGTTGCCTTAATTGTTTGGTTTTTCTCCAATCAAATCGGAATGCTGGTTAAAGATTTCCCGCAAATCAAAGCAAATGTTACCCAACACATCAATTCATTAAGCGATTGGGTGAGCAGAATTACCCATTATAACGATAAACAGCAAAAGGCTTTCATTCAGGATAAAAGCGATGATTTAATGAATATGGGCACCTCGTTAGCTGGTGGTGCGGCAGTTACTTTAAGTGGAATATTTGTATTTATCGGGTTATTGCCGATTTACATTTATTTAATGCTTTTCTATAAAGACATCTTGCTAAGATTCATTTTTATGTGGTTCAAAACAGATGACCATCCAAAGGTAAAAGAAGCCATTTACGAAACAGAATCTATCATAAAAAGTTACCTGATTGGTTTGTTAATCCAAATCACATACATGACCATTCTACTGGGTGGAATTTTAATGCTTGTAGGCATTAAACACGCCTTATTAATCGGTGTAATCTTTGCCATTTTAAATCTAATCCCTTATGTGGGTGCCTTAATCGGAAACCTCATTGGTGTGTTGTTAACCTTAACTTCTTCTCAGGAATTGTGGCCAGTAATTACAGTCTTGGGCGTTATCGCTTTAGTTCAGTTTTTAGATAATAATATCCTGATGCCGAGAATTGTAGGCTCAAAAGTTAAAATAAATGCGTTATTTGCCATTCTTGGTGTATTTATTGGCGGAAGTATTGCAGGTGTCTCCGGAATGTTTCTGGCCTTGCCAATTGTTGCGGTGTTAAAAATTGTATTCGATCGTACGGAATCATTCAAACAATGGGGTGTGCTTTTAGGTGATGAAAGACCATCAAGAAGTCCGATGACATTTCCTGCCTTTAGAAAAAAGAAACCCATAGAAACCAAATCTGGTACTGAAAAATAATTAAATTAATACCCCATAAAATATGAAAAAGATAAGTCTGATCATTGCAGTTTGTAGCATCTTATTTTCTGCATGCAACAGTTTTAAAAGTAAAGAAAAAGCCACTGGCGCGCAAGATACTACCTTGGTATCAGAAGGAAAGGCTGAAAAAAAGATAGACCCAGTAACTGGTAAACTATCCGTAATTGGTGAGCCTAAACTCGGCGGACCAATCAATATGCGTTTCTCAGTTTATAATAACACAGATACCGTTGCTAAATTTTGCATCTGGCACACACCTTTTGAAAAATTAATGAGTAAATATCTTGATGTTGCTTTAGAGGATTATACGCCAATCGATTATAAAGGTGCGATGGCGAAGCGAATCATGCCCCCTCCTGCAGATAGTTATAAGAAATTAAATGCCGGAGATAGTACTAGTGCAGATTTTAATCTGGCGGATGCTTATGCCATCACTAAAGCTGGAAATTACACCATTAAATACAATTCAGCTACTGTAAGTGGAATTGTGGTGACCGATAGTTTAAAAATTTACATCGGCAATTAATATCTTATTGAATTTTTGATAGAGAAGCATCGTTGATTGATCTCAGCGATGCTTTTTAATTAGATCAGATTTTTACTTTTCGCTCCTCCAGGTAAAAATGCCAAAGCATCATTACGGCCAGGGTTCGGTAGGGTTTCCAAACTTTTGAAAACGCTAATAAATCTTCCTTTTTAGTATCCTTAGGTAGCTTCTTTAAACTTTTTATGGCATTTACAACTGCAAGATCTCCTATCGGAAATATATCACAATGATGCAGAATAAACGACAAATAAATATCAACCGTCCAATCACCTATACCCTTTACATTTTTAAGTTGAAGGCGAATTTCATGATCAGGAAGTGATGCCAATGCATTTAATGATAATGCTCCATTAACTATTTTCTGAGCGAGATCACGAACATATATGCTTTTCTGGCGACTGAAATAACAAGCCTTTAGTTCTTCATCAGTCAATAACAGAAAGGATTCTGGATTAATTTCTCCGATTTTAACTTTCAATTTATTTAAGGCAGCCAAGGCTGAAGCCAGTGAAACCTGTTGCTCAAGGATGATGTGCACAAGCGATTCAAAAGTATTGGGCCTCGACCAAAATGGTGGATAGCCATATTGATTTAAAATGCCCGCTAAATCTGGGTCTTGTTCTGCCAATAAATCGCAAAGCTGATGGTAATTATTAATATCAAAAACGGCAAACATGGACATCTTACCTTAATAAAATATCATAAGCGAACCTTAATATGGTTCCAAATACGACAATTAGGAAAAATACCCGAACAAATCTATTGCCTTTTAGCAAAGCTAAACGCGTTCCGAAATATGCACCACCTACATTAAAAAACGCCATGGGTATGGCATATTGAAAAAGAATATGCCCGGTAAAACTGAAATAAATAATAGCAGCCATATTAGTAGCTATATTTACAATCTTTGCATGCGCGCTGGCACCGATAAAGTCAAATCCCAATATGGCAATAAAAACCAAAATCAAAAAAGAGCCTGTTCCAGGGCCAATTAAGCCATCATAAAAGCCAATAACCAAACCAAATAGCGCAGCCATGAATAACTGCTTTTTTACAGAATGATTTTTTTCCTGATGAATGCCAAATTGTTTATTGAAATAAGTATAGAGCGCAACCAGTATCAGCACAGCCAGAATGACGGGCTTTATTACAGCATTATCAATCCGGCTGACCAAAAACGCACCTAAGAGTGCTGCTATAAAAGCCATCGCAGCACATACCAATAATACCTTATAGTTGAATTTAACTTGCTTAGAATATTTGAAAGCCGCTAAGGTGGTGCCAGCGAGAGAAGGAATTTTAGTGGTCCCCAATAAGGTGGCAACAGGGTAATGCGGTAAAATGAGCAAGGTGGCAGGCGTTTGCAATAAACCTCCGCCACCTACAATAGCATCTATAAAACCTGCAGCAAAAGCAGCCAGGCAAAGTAAAATTAATTCATTTATCAATGAAATTTCTCTTTTTGATCAGCACCTCTATTCTCTATTTCCAATTCTCTTATCCTACATACGCTCTGGCGAAGTAATTCCTAAAATCAACATCCCGGCATGAATTATATCTGCAGTTTTTTTACAAAGATTTAAACGGAATTGTTTGGTTTCGCCTTCTTCCGTCTTTACAATTGGTGGCACATCATGATAAAATTTATTAAATAATTTAGCCAGTTCATAAAGATAGTTTGCCAAACTTGCCGGGCTATAAGCCTTGGCCGCAATGGCAATTTCTGATGGGTATTTAGCCAGTTGAAGAATCATTTCCAGCTCTACGTCTGATATTCCTGCAAACTGATCATTACCTACCGCAAACTGATAATCAGACTTTTTCAAAAGTGATTTTATTCTGGCATGCGTATACTGAATAAAAGGCCCGGTGTTACCTTGAAAATCGATACTTTCTGCAGGATTAAATAACAAACGTTTTTTAGGCTCTACCTTCAGCAAAAAATATTTCAAGGCTCCTAAACCGATATTTTTATACAGCTCTGCTTTATCTTCTTCAGGAAAATCATTTGTTTTACCGAGTTCTTCCGTTTTTTCCCGGGCAGTTGCAACCATGCTTTCAATTAATTCATCAGCATCTACCACTGTTCCTTCACGACTTTTCATCTTTCCGTTTGGTAAATCCACCATCCCGTAAGATAAATGGTATAAACCTTTAGCCCAGCTTTTTCCTAGTTTTTCAAGGATTAAAAATAACACTTTAAAATGGTAATCCTGCTCATTTCCCACCACATAAATCGACTCATCCATATGGAAATCATCATGTTTCATTTCGGCAGTTCCTAAATCCTGGGTAATGTAAACTGAAGTTCCATCAGCACGTAAAACCAGTTTTTCATCCAGGCCATCAGCAGTTAAATCAATCCAAACCGAACCATCTTCCTTTTTGAAGAAAACGCCTTTCGCCAAACCTTCATCAACAGTATCCTTACCCAGTAAATAAGTGTTACTTTCGTAATAAAACTTATCAAAATCTACACCCAGGTTTTTGTAAGTAACATTAAAACCTGCGTAAACCCATTCATTCATGGTTTTCCAAAGCGATACTACTGCTTCATCTCCTTGTTCCCAAGCGAGTAGCATTTGTTGGGCTTCCTTAATTAAAGGTGCATTTTTCTTTGCCACTTCTTCGGTTTCACCTTGAGCCTTTAATGCTTCGATTTCTTTTTTAAATTCCTTATCAAAAATCACATAGTATTTACCAACCAGGTGATCACCTTTTAAGCCTGAGCTTTCTGGTGTTTCTCCATTGCCCCATTTTTGCCAGGCCAGCATCGATTTACAAATATGAATTCCACGATCATTTACCAGGTTAACCTTTACCACATCATAACCGTAAGCCTTTAACAATTCGGAAACCGAATAGCCCAACAGATTATTACGAACATGGCCTAAATGAAGTGGTTTGTTGGTATTTGGAGAAGAATATTCTACCATTACCTTTTTGCCATTGGATGGGTAAACGCCAAAATCATCAGATAAAATTTCATAATTAAACTGATTTAAGAAATAACTTTCAGCGATACTTAAATTCAAAAAGCCTTTAACAACATTAAATTTGGTTACATTTTCAATATTTGCTACCAAATAATTACCAATTTCATTAGCGGTTTGCTCTGGCGATTTCTTAGAAAGCTTGGTAATTGGAAAAACGACTAGCGTTACCTGTCCTTCAAATTCTTTACGGGTTTCCTGTATATTGATCACACTTTCAGCAATTTCTTCCTGATAAAGCTCAAAAATAGCTTTCTGTGTTTCAGTAATAATAAAATTCATGCGGTAAAAATAGTTATTAAAGAGGAAAGCGAAAAGACCAAAGCGAAAAGACTAAAGCAGAAAGCGAAAAAAACAAGGCGATTAAAATAAAGATGAAGCTTACTCAATCTTGATACTCGATACTTACTACTTGTTACTATTCTAAAATTAAATAGCTTTGCATCAACTAAATATTCATGAGCGTAGAAAATCAAAATTTCGAAGTGAGCGTAAACACCGAAATCGGTCGGTTGCGTAAATTATTAATTCATAGTCCAGATAGTGGCCTGGGGAAAGTAGTTCCTTCAAAAGCGCAGGATTGGCTTTTTGAAGATATTGTGCATTTGGATACGATCCGTAAGGATGAATACGATTATTACATCAAGCTATTAATGTATTTCCTTGATCCTGAAAAAATAAAAGGAAAACTTGCTCATATAGATTCAGAAGAAGGCAATAGAAATTTCTATAAACCGAATCATCCCGATTTTCACAACTCTACAGCGGTCATTGAAATTCAGAATTTATTAAGTGAGATGCTGGAGAATGAATCAATCCGTAAAAAATTAGTGGCTGCCGTTTGTGCCATTGAAGGATGTACATATAAGGTTCAAATTGAATTGGGTAATACCGATCCGAAAGAGCTTGCCGAAATCTTTATTTCAGGAACTTTGGCGAATGATACTATGATTTTTGCACCCATTCCAAACTTAATTTTCACCAGAGATGTGGGTACTACAATCAATAATTATATTTTATTAAATAAGCCCGCTAAAAAAGCTCGTGTTCGTGAAACGCTTTTAATGCGTTATATCTTTTTCAATCACCCTTTGTTTGCCGATTATCAAAAGAATGTACTTGAAATCCCGGATGTGACCATGCACTTTTTGCGCCCGGGTGATGAACCAGCATTTAGCACAACATTGGAAGGTGGCGATGTCATGATGGTAAGCCCAAACCATGTGTTAATTGGTTGCAGCGAAAGAACTTCGGAACATGGTGCCAATGAGGCGATTAAATTATTGTTTGATCATGATGTGGTGGAGAAGGTAACGGTAGTTAAAATACCTAGCAAGCGCGATTATATGCACCTGGATACCGTTTTTACCCAAGTTAAACGCAACACCTGGGTGATCTTAAATTCTATTGCGCATTCGCCAAAATACAATCCGTACGAACCAATTAACTTTTTAAAAGAGCCTGAAGCATTAGAATCTACAACTGCCATTCAGTTTACTAAAGCAAATCCACAGGAGCCTAAGCATTTCGAACATGTAGAGGCTTTGTTAAATGACATCAGTCAGAATGATTTAAAAAGCACTGAACCAACCAAAATCATTTACAGTGGAAATAACCAGTTTCCATACGATTCCAGAGAACAATGGACAGATTCCTGTAATCTCCTGGCCATAAAAGAAGGTGTAGTTTTAGGTTACGACAGAAACGACAAAACCGTAGAGGCGTTTAAAGCAGCGGGATTTGATGTGGTTGATGTAAAAGATTTAATTCAGGACCTGGAAAGTGGCAAAGCTGATGCTGAAACCATTACAGATACTTTGATTTTGATGCCTTCAGCAGAATTATCACGTGCCCGTGGAGGTTTCCATTGCATGAGTTTACCCATTTTAAGAGACAATCTGGTTTATTAGTCATTGGTTTATTTGGATATTAGTGCACGGTATATAACCTTTGCGTAATAAAATTAATGGTTAGTCAATATTTTATTGACTAATGAACGATTTGACAAGTGAACTAATGTACTTATAACTATTGAATCAATAAACAATGAACGATTTGACTATTAAACTAATGTACTGATGACTATTGAACCAAATAACCAATGAACCAAATAACCAACCACCTTTTAATGATCCGCCCGGTTGACTTTAAATTCAACGAGCAAACAGCTGCAAATAACAAATTTCAGGAGGCATCAGTAGAAAGCGACGTTCAAAATCAGGCTTTAAAAGAATTTGATGGTTTTGTTGAATTGCTTAGAAAAAATGATGTTGATGTTACGGTTGTTGATGATACCTTAAATCCTGAAACTCCGGATTCTATTTTTCCAAACAACTGGGTTTCCTTTCATGAAGATGGTTCTGTATATCTATATCCAATGTTCTCCGAAAATCGCCGTTTGGAGCGCCGAAAAGATATTTTAGAGGGACTAAAAGAAAAGTTTGAAGTAAATCATATAAGCGACTTAAGTTTCTATGAAATGCAATACGCCTTTTTAGAAGGAACCGGAAGCATGGTGCTTGATCGCGTAAACAAGATTGCATATGCTTGCTTGAGTGTGCGCACCGACCAAGAAGTATTGGATAACTTTTGTATGTTAACTGGTTACGAAGCCGTTTCATTTCAAGCGGTAGACCGTACAAACTTCCCGATTTACCACACCAATGTGATGATGTGCATAGGTGATCGCTTTGCAGTCATCTGTCTGGATTCAATCAAGAATGAAGCAGAAAAGCTGGCTGTTATGCTTAAGCTCACAAACAGTGGGAAGACGATTATTGAAATTACCCTAGATCAAATGAATCACTTTGCAGGCAACATGTTGCAGGTAACCAACAAAAATAATGAAAGCCTACTTGTAATGTCTGAACAGGCATATTTATCCCTTCATGATGAACAGATTACCGCACTTAAACATTATTGTCGCTTAATTTATGTTCCAATTTACACCATAGAAAAAAATGGCGGTGGTAGCGCAAGGTGTATGTTAGCTGAGATTCATTTGCCCAAAAAGTAGAGAGCTATTCGGCAACAAGTGATTTTTATCATATTGGTTTGATAAACTCATCTCATATTATTCCAAATAGTTTTAGTACTTTCGCCGAAAATTTAGGTTCAATATGTCTTTAGCACAACAATTACAAACCCGTTCAGGTAACAAATGTGAATTATGCAATCAGGAAATTGCTTTGAGTGTTTACGAAGTTCCACCAACCAGCAATGCCAATAGTGATAACAGTATTTTGGTTTGTAAAACTTGCTTAGATCAGATTGAAAAAACAGAACAACTTGATGTAGCACATTGGAAAATCCTGACTGAAACCATGTGGTCTGAATTTCCTCCGGTACAGGTAGTAGCATGGAGAATGCTGAGCAGATTGAGAAATGAAGGCTGGGCATCAGACAGCCTGGATATTCTTTATCTTAATGAGGAAACACTTGATTGGGCTAAAAAAACCGGTGATCATGAATCAGATGGAACGGTAGAATTTCATCAGGATAGCAATGGCACCCGTCTATATGAAGGAGATACCGTTGTATTGGTTAAAACACTGGATGTAAAGGGTTCGACATTGAGCGCTAAATTAGGCACAGTAGTTAAAAATATCCGTTTGGTACATGATAATACTGAACAAATTGAAGGTAAAGTGGAAGGGCAAACGATTGTGATTTTAACTAAATACTTAAGAAAAGGTTAAGCTACTAAACATTGTGTAGGTTAATGCTATAATTATTCTTATTGAACTTCCTTTCCGCGAACATGCTGTGATCATTCTTTGGTAATAGTTTTGGCAAGATCATCTTAACTTAGGTTTTCACTTTTTAAGCGCCGAGCAATGACGATAAATCAACTGACGAAGTTTAATTGGCCTTCGCGGATGAAAACTTTGCCAGTTTAAAAGAGAAAGCGTTTTCTAGGATTAATAGTTTTATCTTCATTGAGATGAGGCACGACGAAGCAATCTCCTTTTGATATACTACATCATAGCTATATTTACACACACATTAGCGAAGTAGATAACTTTATAACTTCACAAGCAACAATGAGGTTGCCACAGCCAATATGGATCTGGCTAAACGATGACGGTTGGCTGTCTGCTATCTAAATTACCAAACTGGTGGTGCATAAAAATTTTGCAAATTTTCACAATTATATCCAAATTTAGTTAACAAAGAAACCGCATCGCTGATTTTATCTAAGCTCGAATCAATTCTTAAAATTTTATCAGAATCAGATAAATCTACACTCCAGGTTGCACCAGAGAGTAAATTGTTTAAATGTTGTGTAATTTTATTCAGTTCAACTCCTGTCTGAATATTAGTTTTAAAGATCGAGATCATAATTGGGACGATTACAAATAAGTATTACTTAAATATTGACTTATTACTTAATAGCGTAGACGATCTAAATTTAAAATTACTTTAAAAAAATTTAAAATAATATATTAAACACTGATTAATAGCTCATTAAAATTAAAGTCTGGACTTATCCAATGTAGCGTTAAGATAGAAGCATTCGTTTACTTAAGAAACTCAAAACATGAAATCTAAATTAATCTTTGTGAAAACACGTATCAGCCTGGTTTTAGTTATGATGCTGATATTAAATGCCTGTAAGAAAGATCAATTAACCGTAGATCATGAAAAAGAATTTGTAGAAGTTGGGTATGTTCGCCAATCAGGCAACTTTTACAACAATCCTTTCACGCTTACCTTAATGACAGATAATAAAGCCGATATTTTACCAGGTGGAGATATTGTTTCGAGAGGAACCTATAAAATTAATGGTAAAAACTTAACTGTAAAGGCAGATAATCAAACCTTTAAATTCGATATCCTGTCTGAAAATGAAATTAAGATAAAAGGATCTGAAACTATACTCAGGCTGCAATAGACAAAATAGTAAGATTCGCTATTCAAACGTTAATAGTAGCACAAACCTGATTAATTTAAACCTGATCTTAGTGAGCACGAATCCCGATTTTTCTATCAGGAGAAGTAAAACGGAGAGCAGGATAAACATTTAATTGAAACACTGGTTTTGCTTTTATAACCTAAAAAAATATTTTCCAGCGATTTATATGTTTAAATAATATACACAGATTACCATATTATGATCTGCTAAAATTGGAAATAGCTAAGTGAAATATTCCGCTTAATCAGATATAAACTACCCTCACCCGCCCTATCCATGTTCAAAAATGTGATGTGCTTACATACTGTGTAAAACTAATGCGTTTCTCTACAGTAAAAATATTTTTAATAAAGATTAATTCTCGATTTAAAATTACATTTTTGCAAAAATTATTTAAGATTAAATGCAGAGTTATTCAGAATTTCTCGATCTAAGCGTTGGCTTTCCACAAGAAGGCTTTGATGTAATAGATGATGAATTATATTTTCAGGATTTAAACCTGATGGAAATGATTGAAACTTATGGTACTCCCCTACGTTTCACCTATTTACCGCTGGTAAGTAAGAAGATTCAACAGGCGAAGATTCTTTTCCAGACTGCCATTTTAAAAAACAATTATCGTGGTGATTATAAATACTGCTATTGCACAAAAAGCTCACACTTTAAGCATATTGTAGAAGAGGCATTAAAGAATAACATTCACCTGGAAACTTCTTCAGCTTTTGATATGCCAATGGTTGATGCTTTAGAGAAAAAAGGACATTTAACCAAGGATACTACGATTATATGTAATGGTTTCAAAACCTATCAATACAAGCAATATATTATTGATATGTTGCATGACGGATATACCAACATTATCCCGGTATTAGATAACAAAGAAGAATTTAATCTTTTTGACGATGAAGTTGACATCGAGACACCATGTAATTTAGGGATCCGGATTGCAGCAGAAGAGCAACCAGATTCACAGTTCTATACCTCTCGTTTAGGTGTACGTATGGAAGATATTATTGATTTCTATAACAATAAAATCGTTCACAATCCAAACTTCCGTGTTAAGTTATTGCACTTCTTTATTAATTCTGGGATCACTGATTCACCTTATTATTGGAATGAGTTAGAGAAATATGTAACACTTTATTGTAAGTTCAAAAAAATAAATCCTGATTTAGATACCCTTGATATTGGTGGTGGAATGCCATTTAAAGATTCACTGGTTTTCGATTTCGATTACGAATATATGGTAAATGAAATTGTAAAGAGGATTAAAGAAATTTGTGCTATACATGATGTGATGGAACCAGACATCATTACAGAATTTGGAAAATATACGGTTGCTGAAGCTTCAGGAATTTTGTACAAAGTTTTAGGTAGAAAACAACAAAATGATCGTGAACGTTGGTTAATGTTAGATGGTTCTTTCATCACCAACTTACCTGATGTTTGGGCATTAAACCAAAAGTACATTTTATTGCCAATTAACAACTGGGATGCAGAATATGAGCGGGTTAATTTAGGAGGTATCACCTGCGACGGTCAGGATTACTATAACCAGGAAGCACATATGAACAGTGTGTTTATGCCTAAAACCCGTAAGGTGCAGTATTTAGGCTTCTTCCATACTGGTGCTTACCAGGAAGTATTAAGTGGCTATGGAGGTATCCATCATTGCTTGCTACCAAGTCCGAAACATGTATTGATCCGCCGAAACCGGGATGAAAGCTTTAATTTTGAAGTTTTTGGCGAGGAACAAAATAGTAAGCAGGTTTTGAAGATTCTAGGTTACTAATAAGTTTGAAGTTTTTCGTTTGGAATTCTAAGTTCCAGACCACTAAAAATATGAGAAGCGCTAAGTATTTACTTAGTGCTTTTTTTATGGATTAATTTTTGTTATATTTAGTTTATGAAAAGTCAGGAAAGTAAATTAATTGAAAGAATTACGATCATCCCTGGACTAATGGGCGGTAAGCCTACAATTAGAGGCAATCGATTTACTGTAATTGATATACTCGAACTTTTGTCATCAGGTATGACTAATGAACAAATCTTAGAAGAGCATCCCATCCTCGAAAACGAAGACATTACAGCTGCATTGCTGTTTAGCGCTAAACAAATACGGGATGAATACAGCTACGAATGATTGGGAATTTTGGCTGGATGAAAATATTTCTCCCATAATTTCAAAATGGTTAATGGATGAAATCAGTATCAAGTGTACATCATTTCATTTACTTTAATATAATCAGACTCCTGAACTAACAACCTATCACCTGGCCCGTAAAAAAAAGAAAATTATTATTATTTCGAAAGACAGTGATTTTAGAGAATTAGTAGCATGGAAAGGCACTCCTCCAAAATTAATTTCACTAGAATTTGGTAATTGTTCAAACAAAGAATTATGGTTTAAGCTTAAGGCTAAAATTTATGATGCTATTGATCAGTTAATCTTTGGAGATTTGGATATATTTGACATAAATTAAATTTAGATATGCAATTTGGTAAAGTAGACGAACCCACCACTATAGATTATACCCTCCCAGCTGATGCTCCCGAAACAGCGGCGATCTTGAAGGCAAATAAATCGAAGCAGGATTTTAAGGCTTACGTAGGTTGTGCCAAATGGAATAAAGCAGATTTAAAAGGTTTTTATCCAAAGGGAACAAAAGATGAGTTAACCTATTATTCTACCCAATTCAATTCCATTGAATTAAACGCCACCTTTTATGGTATGCCAAGCAGTGAGCAAGTCGTTACCTGGACACAAAAAACGCCGGCTGATTTTAAGTTTTTTCCAAAATTGACCAATACCATCAGCCATTTTAAAAGGTTAATCAATGTTAAAGAACCTGTAGAGCAATATTGTGACGCTATCAGCAATTTTGAAGACAAGTTAGGAATGGCATTTCTTCAACTTCACGATAACTTTAAACCTAAAGATTTTGAGAGATTAAAAATCGTAATCAGAGAATTTCCAAAGGTAATTCCTTTAGGTGTAGAAGTGAGAAATTCAGAATGGTTTTCTAATCCCTCCATTGCCAATGAATTTGCTAAATTATTTGAAGATAATGGTATCGCGAATATTATTGTTGATACAGCAGGACGCAGAGATATGCTTCATATGCGTTTGACTACACCAACGGCTTTTATCAGGTTTGTAGGGGCGAATGTAGATGAAATTGATAAAAAACGTTTGGATGACTGGATAGAAAGAATTGTAGAATGGAAAAAACAAGGATTGGAAAATCTGTACTTTTTTGTTCACCAAAATGTAGAACTATCATCTCCATTATTCTCTGCCTACTTTACAGAAAAATTAAATAAGGCACTTGGAACTGACTTGAAAATTCCGGTAATGGCTAATCAAACTTCGCCTTCACTATTCTAAATCTTAAAACCCTCGTATTTTTCATCAAAACTGCGAGGGTTATATACGTTTATAAACCGCTTCAATTGCTTTCGTTTCTTCCTCTCCTGGCATGATATTGTAAGCTGAAAAAATGATTTCGTCAGCATTGATAATTTCAAGTTCGGTACGCCAGCCAAATAATTGATCCCCATATTCCGGATTTCCGTAAGCACCAAGTATGGAAAATCCTTTTTCTGTAGCTTCGCCCGTAGCGTGCATCATTTGTGTACCCATGTGAAAACTATCTATCCAGCTAAAGGTAAATTTCTGATATGGGATATCGAAACCAATAATCATTTTTCCTATTAAAGGTTTTCCTTCCAAACTACTTTGATAATCATATGAAATGAAACGGCCATCTAAGATTGATGTGATTTCTGCTGTTGATAGGCATTCATCAACTAAAACATCTTTTTCAAACCATGTTTTTGTGATTCCTGTCCAATTACCAACTAAATTTTGAAGTTTTTGATGAGCTCCATCTGCCAGAGATTGCTCTAATTTATGTTGTGCCATACTCAAACTTAAATAATATTGCTGAATATTGAATGATAATTGTAAATTGTAATGGATGACATAACGACCATTTATCAGAATAAGATTATTCAACATTAACTCCATGCTCAAAACACTAGATTTAAGTCAAGTGATCATACTTGATATAGAAACCGTTCCACAATACCAATCTTATGATGATGTTCCGCCGCATATGCAGGAGCTCTGGGAAAATAAAACCAGTCATCAGAGAAAACCAGATCAAAGCGCCGCTGATTTTTATGAAAGAGCAGGAATTTTAGCTGAATTTGGAAAGATTATTTGCATTAGCCTTGGAATTTTTAGCTTTCAAAATAAATCCTATTCCTTACGACTCAAGTCCTTTGCAGGTGACAATGAAAAAGAAATTCTCGAACAATTTTCCTTATTAATTGAAAAACAGTCTGCTTCCCTTAAGTTTTGTGCGCATAATGGAAAGGAGTTTGATTATCCTTATATCTGTAGACGACTTTTAGTAAACAGCCTTGAAATCCCAGTACAATTGGATATATCCGGTAAAAAGCCATGGGAAGTGAATCATTTAGATACAATGGAAATGTGGAAATTTGGCGATTACAAACACTTTACCTCCTTAAATTTGTTGGCTACTATATTGAATATCCCAACCCCTAAAGATGATATCGATGGCAGTCAGGTAAGACAGGTGTATTACGAAGAAAAAAATCTAGATCGGATAGTAGCTTACTGTCAAAAAGATGTGGTAACCACAGCTCAAGTTCTTTTAAAATTTAAAGGGATGGATATTATTCCGGATGAAAATATTACTATTGTATCTTGATGCTAAACGTTGAAAATTTAACTATTGATTTTTATAACCAGGATGAAAAAAACTGGTTCAGGGCCGTTAAAACCATAAGTTTTAAGGTAAAAAAAGGAACTGTATTAGGCATTGTAGGAGAATCCGGTTCAGGTAAATCCGTTACCTCATTTTCCATAATGCGGCTGCATGATGAAAAATCAGCCAAAATTATCGGTGATATTGATTTTGATCAGATCAGCTTGCTCAATTTAAGTTCAAACGAAATCCGCCAGATTAGAGGCAACCAGATTTCGATGATTTTTCAGGAACCAATGACTTCATTGAATCCGGTATTTACCTGTGGCGAACAGGTTGCAGAGGCCATTATTTTGCATCAAAAAGTAAATAAGATCACTGCTAAACAACTTACTATAAATCTCTTTAATGAAGTTCAGCTTCCCAGGCCTGAGAAGATTTTCGACAGCTATCCACATCAAATCTCTGGCGGCCAAAAACAAAGAGTAATGATTGCAATGGCTTTGAGCTGTAATCCAAAATTACTGATTGCCGATGAACCTACCACAGCACTAGATGTAACTGTACAAAAAACCATTCTCCAATTGCTATTAAAGCTTAAAAAAGAACGAGACATGGCCATGATTTTCATCTCGCATGATTTAGGCGTGGTAAATGAAATTGCAGATGAAGTTGCGGTGATGTATAAAGGTGAAATTGTAGAGCAAGGGCCAGCAGAAATGATATTTAAAAACCCTCAACATCCTTATACGAAAGGCTTATTAGCCTGTCGCCCGTCACCTGCCCTACAGTTAAAAAAGCTTCCGGTGGTTGCAGATTTTATGACCGGCCAACTTGATGATGCAAATGCACATTTACAAACTTCAAATCAGTTAACCGAAAAAGAAATCAATATACGCAGAGCAAGCCTATATATTCAAAAACCTTTGCTTGAGATAAAAGAGCTTTGTACCTGGTATCCAATACATAATGGTTTATTCGGTAAAGCCACAGATTACGTAAAAGCAGTTGATGAAATCAGCTTCGATGTTTTTCCGGGTGAAACTGTGGGGTTAGTTGGGGAATCTGGCTGCGGCAAAACAACACTTGGACGAACCATTCTAAGGTTAATTCAGCCAACTTCAGGCCAAATTATCTTTAACGGAATGGACATTACAAACATCAGCAAATCCGAATTAAGAAAGTTGCGTAAAGATATTCAAATCGTATTTCAAGATCCTTATGCCTCACTAAACCCGAAATTAAGTATCGGGCAATCCATTCTGGAACCGCTACAAGTGCATAAACTTTATGAAAATAATGCCGCCCGAAAACAGAAGGTTTTGGAATTATTAAATAAAGTTGGACTAAAGGAAGAACACTTTAATCGTTATCCACACGAATTTAGCGGAGGTCAGCGACAACGTGTAGTGATTGCCAGAGCATTGGCTTTAGAACCTAAATTTATTATCTGTGATGAATCTGTTTCTGCACTTGATGTATCGGTACAGGCACAAGTTTTAAATCTGATCAGAGATTTACAACGGGAATTTGGATTAACTTACATTTTTATCTCACATGATCTTGCGGTAGTAAAACACATTTCCGATCGGATTCTGGTCATGAATAAAGGCAAAATAGAAGAAGAAGGATTTCCAGAACAGATTTTCTATGCCCCAAAGGCAGCATACACCAAAAAATTGATTGACGCCATTCCAGGAAATTAAATTTGATCAAATTAAAGTATTCGGAGGTGCTGAATTCAGTTCAGCTTCTGCTATGAAATTAATGTTACCACCACTATGTTAAAATACATCTTTATTGCACTATGTTTTGTAAGTATAACGGCAAGGGCACAAAAAGTTCAAATTATTGATTCAACTGCTATTTTCATTGATGCACCTTTTGAAGCCTGTCACGCTTCAACCCTTGTTGAATTAAGCAACGGAAAAATTATGGCTGCGTGGTTCGGCGGAAAGCATGAAGGTGATCCATATGTGAAAATTTGGATATCAACTAAGACGGGAAAAAACTGGAGTAAACCTGTCCCTGTTGCAGATGGAAAAATGAATGATTCCGTTAGCTTTGCCTGCTGGAATCCGGTGCTGTTTAAAGCAAAAAATGGCCTTTTAACTTTACATTACAAAGTTGGCCCAAATCCAAGAGCATGGTGGGCCATGTACAAAACTTCGAAAGATGATGGGAAAACGTGGTCTGATGCTGTCAGGCTAGCCAATGGTTACTTTGGCCCCATTAAAAATAAGCCTGTACAACTTAGCGATGCAACCATTCTTTATCCGTCCAGCACCGAAAGTTTAGATGAAAAAACCTGGAAAGTTCATTTAGAAAAATCAGATGATCAAAATAATAACTGGAGGAAAATTGAAATAGATTGCGATACTTTTGGTGTGATTCAGCCATCAATCCTTAATTACCCAAATGGAAAACTGCAGCTATTATGTAGAAGCCGGCAAAATGTAATTACAGAAAGCTGGTCGGAAGATAATGGAGAAACATGGTCTAAGATCCAAGCCACTCAACTTCCTAATCCTAATTCTGGTAGTGATGCTGTCACTTCGAAAGATGGAAGACAACTACTTATTTATAACCCTCTAAGTGCAGGTAAAAACTGGTGGGAAGGCCGATCAGTCTTAAAGCTGGCCATTTCTAATGACGGTAAAAAATGGAAGGATATTCATACTTTCGAAAACCACCTCACAGGTGAATATAGTTATCCAGCTATCATTCAGGATAAAAATGGAAAAGTACATGTAAGCTATACGGATAAGCGAAAGAAAATCACATATATGGCAATTAAGATCCTAAATTGAGTATCAAAAACAAAGTTAAACGCTATAGCTTTTAACAATTTACAGCTCAAAAATGACCGCTTAAGCATCTTTTCTGTATCTTCGATAAATTCAGTTTTTTAAAATATGGCAAAGAAAAAATCAGCAAATATAAAATTGGTTCTGAATCAATTGGTTAGTGATGTTTTTGAAAAGAATAATAATCAGCTCCTTAATTATAAACAAGTTTCAGCAAAGTTAAACCTTAATGATCAGGAATCCAGGGAGACCATTCTGGAAATTTTGAAAGAAGGAAAAGGCACCGGTGTTTTTCTTGAACCAGAAAAAGGAAAATTCAGGCTTAAAGATCTTCAAAACTTTATTATTGGTACGGTAGACATGACCGCTGATGGTTCAGCCTATATTGTACCTGAAGATGAATTTGAAAAAGACATTTTTGTAGCACCTAAAAAACTTAAAAATGCCTTACACGGCGATACGGTGAAGGCTTATGTTTTCGCTAAAAAAAGCGGTCGTAAAAATGATGGAGAGGTTGTCGAAATTATTAAACGGGCTAAATCTGATTTTACAGGTGTGATTAAAATTTCAGATCGCTTTGCTTTTGTAATTGCTGATGATAAGAAAATGATGCACGATATTTTTGTGCCACTCGCAGATATTCTCGAAGCTAAAAATGGCCAGCGGGTATTAGTATCTTTATCTGATTGGCCAGAAAGTGCTAAAAATCCGATTGGTATTGTAAAACATGTATTAGGCAACCAAGGTGAGAATAATACGGAAATGAATGCCATTCTTGCCCAATATGGCTTTCCACTAGAATTTCCGCCACAAGTGGAAAAAGAAGCAAACGCCATACCTGAGGAAATTCCTGCTGCTGAAATTGCAAAACGGAAAGACTTTAGAAATATACTCACCTTCACCATTGATCCGGCTGATGCCAAGGATTTTGATGATGCCATTTCTTACCAGAAACTGCCAAATGGCAACCATGAAATTGGTGTACACATTGCTGATGTTTCGCATTATGTAATTCAGGGAACTGATTTGGATAAAGAAGCTTATAGTCGTGCAACGTCTGTTTATTTGGTTGATCGTGTGATTCCGATGTTGCCTGAACGTTTGAGTAATGGTGTATGTTCCCTTCGTCCGAATGAAGATAAATTATGCTTCGCTGCCGTTTTTGAATTGGACGAACAAGCAAACATTCAAAATGAATGGTATGGCAGAACAGTAATTCATTCGGATAGACGATTCAGCTACGAAGAAGCCCAGGAAGTGATTGAAAATAAGGCTGGTGATCATGCCGAAGAAATCCTTAAGCTTAACGAACTGGCTTACATCCTACGCGATCGGAAGTTTAAAAATGGTGCCATCAGTTTTGAAAGCACAGAAGTTAAATTTAAACTGGATGAATCAGGAAAACCAATCGGCGTTTATGTGAAAGAGCGTAAAGATGCGCACAAGCTGATTGAAGATTACATGCTTTTAGCTAATAGAAAAGTAGCCGAATATGTAGCAAAAAAACAAAAGGGAGAGAAAAAACTGACCTTTGTTTACCGTGTGCACGATTCTCCAAATATGGAAACCTTAAATACTTTCGCCACTTTTGCATCCCGGTTCGGCTATAAAATTAATACCAAATCTGATAAAGAAATTGCAAAATCTCTTAATCACTTAATGGCTGATGTGGAGGGTAAAAAAGAGCAAAATATCTTAACTTCTCTAGCTATCCGCTCCATGGCAAAAGCCATCTACTCTACAAAAAAAACCAGTCATTATGGATTGGCTTTCGAATATTATACGCATTTCACCTCGCCTATCAGACGTTATCCTGATGTGATGTCGCACAGACTGTTGCAAACTTATTTGGATGGTGGAAAATCTGCAGATGCAGAATTTTATGAAGTGGCCTGCGTACATTCATCTGCCATGGAAAAAAGAGCAGCTGATGCTGAAAGAGCTTCTATAAAATACAAACAGGCAGAATATCTTGAAGATAATATTGGTACAGAATACAAAGGAATTATTTCCGGCGTTACCGAATGGGGAATGTACGTAGAGATTGAAGAAAATAAATGTGAAGGTATGATTCGCTTACGTGATATTTCTGACGATTTTTATGTTTTGGATGAGAAAAATTACTGTATTGTAGGTCAACGTAAAAAGAAAAAATACCAGCTTGGAGATGAAGTAATGATTCGTGTAAAAAAGGTGGACCTGGCCAAACGTCAGATTGATTTTACGCTTATTGCTGATTAGTCTTTTATGAAAATAAAGCTTCTCATTATTTTTTTCTTTCTGACTTCTAATATACTCCTTGCACAGACGATTAAGGGTAAAATCATAGACGAGGATGCTCATAACGTGATTGCCTACGTAACCATTCAGGTCGATGAGAATCATAAAACCATTAGTAATGAAAATGGGGAGTTTGAACTTTTAGTTAATTCATTACCTTGCGAACTTTACATTTCGCATATCAGCTATCAGTCGGTTAAAATTAAGGCATCTGATCAGTTTTTACTTCTAAAGTTAAAGCCTATTGCTCAAAATTTGAATGAAGTAGTTGTTGGTAATTACGCGCTTTCAATCATGAAGAGCACCTATGACAAAGCTTTAATTAATGTAGAAGAGTCATTTTTTGCAAAAGCTTTTTTACGACAAATCGCTTACGAAACAGATAGGCCAACTTATTTGAATGAGATATTTTTTAATGCAGATTGGAAATGTTATGGGCTTTTGAAATGGCTACCTACAGAAAGTAGATTTCTACAAAATGATAGTCATGTTTCTTACACAAATATTAGTGTTTCCGCATTCGAACTTTCTGGTTTTCTTGCAAATAATCATGTCATGAAACCCCTCTCTTCAAAATTAGACTCATTGTATTCCTTTAAAATTAAAAGCACTTATCAGCTGGATGGAAGCGAGGTTGCAATCATCAGCTGTCAGCTTAAAGTTAAAACAGAAAAACCATATTTTGATGGCGATTATTATATCAATACAGATACCTATCAAGTGCTTAAGCTTGATGGAAAGATTAAAAACTTTAGTTTAACCAGTAATGGTATACTTCGCGCAAAAGCCAAGGAAATTAATTTGATGTCACAATATCACCTAAATAACGATCGAAAAAATGTATTAGACTTCTCAGTATTTAACATAAAAAGTAAGATGACCGTTCTAGGGATTGGGACAAAAGAACTGGAGTTATACAACACCCTATATATGATTGATTATAACAACAGTTACAACAATAATCTAAAAGCACTCCAAAGCAAAACCAATGACGTAAAAACAACACAAAATATGGTTTATAATTCCGATTTTTGGAAGTCAAATCTCATCATCAAGAGAACAATAAAAGAAGAAGAGGCAATAAAAAATTTAGAGAAGTCCTCAATAATAAAATAGTGCATGCATACAACAGAGCAATTACAACAAATTTTAGAAACAGCAATACAAAATTTAAAGTTCCCTGATCATCCCAAACAGCTTTATGATCCAATCACCTACATTATTAATCTTGGTGGTAAACGCATTCGTCCGCTATTGGTTTTAATGGGCACTGAGTTATTTGGAAAAGATGCACATGATTCCATTCATGCAGCAATGGCCATTGAGGTTTTCCACAACTTTACACTTGTGCATGATGACATTATGGACAATGCGCCTTTACGCAGGGGAAAAGCAACCGTACATGAAAAATGGAGCACCAACACGGCAATTTTAAGCGGAGATGTGATGATGGTTGAAGCCAATAAAAATCTGGCTAAGGTTAATCCCATTTTCTTAAAAGATGTTCTGGACACTTTCAACGCGACAGCTCAGGGTGTTTGCGAAGGGCAGCAGCTCGACATGGAATTTGAAAGTCGAGATGATGTTAGTATTGAAGAGTATATCAATATGATCAGATTAAAAACAGCTGTTTTATTGGGTGGTGCATTAAAATTAGGTGCCATTATCGCTGGTGCATCAGAGAAAGATGCTGATCTCATTTATCAGTTCGGCGAAAATATCGGTATCGCATTTCAGCTACAGGATGATATTTTAGATGTATATGCAGATCCAGAAAAATTTGGTAAGCAGGTTGGTGGAGATATTATCGCCAATAAAAAGACATTTTTATTATTAAAAGCTTTCGAATTAGCTGATGGCGAAATAAGAGAGTCATTAGACACCTGGACTGGCTATAAAGATTTTGACAATAAAGAAAAAGTCGAAACGGTAAGATTAGTTTATGACACACTGGATATTCAAAATATCGCAAAAGAAAGCATGAATAAATATTTAGAAAAAGCACTCTATTTATTTAATCAAATTAACGTTGGTGATGCACAAAAATCAAACTTGTTAACTTTAACGAATCAGTTAATGGCAAGAGAATATTAAAAGAGCTGGTTCCAAATACGGAACCAGCTTTATCATGTTGTTTTTCGGGATTAAGATTTTACAAGTTTATATTTTATCCAGAAATCTGAGGACTTTGATCCAGAAGCCCCACCTTCAAATCCTTCAGGCGGCCTTTGCCCGCCAGCACCTCGACCTCCTCCCATGCCACCTTTTTCTCCTCTACCTCCTGGTCTACCCTCGCCCATTGGTTTGTTACCATCTTTCTTGAAACCTGATTGACCGGGCTGGTTAATTTTCACATTATACACCAGCGGTTTCTTAAAATCTAAACTTACCTGTAATTGCGCTAAAGGAATACTTAATTCATAAATGAGATCTCTATTAGGATGTATACTCATCCCAGTTGTAATTCCACTTTGATTAATGGCTGGTAAATTACCATCAGCTATATTTTTAAATCCCGATATCCTAATACTTTTATTCATTGAATTAGGATCATGAATTTCACTGCTTTCATTCGGCCATGGTTTATCTTTTCCTTCAGTATCTTTAGGTATCGGAGGTTTATCCATCAAAGGAAAAATTAATTTTATCCCGTCCTTTTTCTTCCCCTCAGTGTTGATATTCAAGGTAATTCCACCACGTAAAATACTAAAAGTTGTTTGGGGATCTAAAGATTCTATAATGATATAAAGATTTTGATCATCGTTGGCCAGCGCAAAAGCGAGTTTGGTGGCATCATTATATTGATTAAGGGGTTCATTCCATTCGCTTGATACTCCGTCAGCCTTAAAGGTTTTATTCATCCGGATATTTTCTTCTACCTCTTGGGCGCTTAGCGAATAACAGCAAAAAATAAAGGAAAAGAGCAATAAGGTAATTAACTTAACATTCATCGTATATAATTTACTGGCTAATTTACACTGATGCTTTGTTAAAATGTGTTATTTAACAGCGTTTAACATTGTTAAATGGCTTAAACGCAAAAAGTCCCGATTTTCATCGAGACTTTTTTTATAAGTGGTGTACTAATTATTCTGCTGGTGCAGCTTCTTCAGTAGCTTCTTCTTTTTTTGCAGATGCTTTTTTAGCTTTTGCCGGAGCTGGAACAGCTTCAACTTCTACTGCAGCAACTTCTTTTTTTGCTAATGGTTTTTTAGCTAATGCTTCTTCAATTTCTACATCTGATATAGGAAGAATAGAAACATAAGATTTGTTATCTTGTTTTTTTCTAAAAACAACTGTACCATCAATCAAAGCGAATAATGTATGGTCTTTTCCTAAACCAACATTTTTATCTGGATGGTGTTTTGTACCACGTTGACGTACTAAAATGTTTCCAGCGATCGCTAACTGACCACCGAAAATTTTAATACCTAAACGCTTACTATGCGATTCACGTCCGTTTTTCGAACTACCGGCTCCTTTTTTGTGTGCCATGATTTTATATTTTGTAACTCGCTAAAAGCGAATTATTGGGTTAACAATTAATTATAACGTGATATCAGAGATCTGAATCTTTGTGAAAAACTGACGGTGACCGTTTTTCTTTTTATAACCTTTTCTACGTTTTTTGTGGAAAACGATTACTTTATCACCTTTTAAATGAGATACGATCTTAGCTGAAACAACAGCACCTTTAACCGCAGGAGCACCTACAGTAATTGCACCACCATTATCAACCAACAATACATTATCAAATTCAATACTAGCGCCTTCATCTCCTTGCAATCTGTGTACAAAAAGGTGCTGGTCTTTAGCAACTTTAAATTGCTGCCCTGCTATATTTACTATTGCGTACATTGTTTAAATATTAGTTTTTTAATTTTTATTTAACGAGGTGCAAATATAGAATAAATTCAATTAACACACAAACACATATCAAAAATATTTTCAATTTAATAAACAGGAAAATATTTTTACTTACGCTCTCTTATTTACCAGATCTTCTTTCTGCCTGTAATAATGTTTCCTGAATGATCTTTCTCATTTGAACGGCTGCATCCAATAGCTTCGGATTACCATCAAAATCACCATAAACAGTTACATGTTTTGATTTCTCTTTGTAATTAAAGGTTATATCGTAACGAGGAATAGAAATAGATTTATTGCTCTTTTTACCAATGGTATCTGGAAAATTCCACAAACCTATTTCATTTGCCTTCCGGTGCATATACAAAATATCATCACTCTTTAAAAAAAACTTTTTAGTGATCACAGAATCTTTATTATTTACATAACGATACACTCCTGTTTTAGAATCATACGTATTTTCTAATGGATCTTTTACGCCATAACTAAATTGCATCGACACAAAATCATCCTTACGGAAAGGTGCATTTTGGATAATGGGCTTATAATAGATATAACAGTAAATGATCATCGGAACGATGATGGTAATGGCTAAGAATATTTTTTTTCCTCTACTTGACACAATATGAATGATTGAATGAATGAATTATTGAATTATAAATGGATTGAGTGAATGTATACAGGATTTCAAAACGCTGCAAAGTTTGCATTTTTTTTCTGAAAGATCTGCTCATTCCAAAATCATTTAATAACTATTAATAAATAAAAGTGGACTCCCGACTTAAGAGTCCTTCAACTCCCCTTCCCACTTGCTTACTACCGCTGTGGCAATACTATTTCCAACAACATTGGTTGCAGAACGTCCCATATCTAACAAAGGATCAATACCAATCAGCAATGCTAAACCTGCCTCCGGAATATTAAAACTGGCGATGGTACCTGCGATAACCACGAGTGAAGCTCTTGGTACACCAGCAATTCCTTTACTGGTTAACATCAATATTAATAACATGGAAATTTGTTGCTCGAAACCTAAATGTATTCCATAGGCCTGAGCAATAAACAAGGAAGCAAAGGTCATGTACATCATTGAACCATCCAGATTAAACGAATAACCTAATGGAAGTACAAAACTTACAATCTTATCTTTACAGCCGAAACGTTCTAACAACAACATCGTTTTTGGATATGCGGCCTCACTGCTAGCCGTACTAAAAGCCAGAATTGCAGGTTCTTTCATATCATTAACCAACCTAAACACCCGCTTTTTCAGGATTAGAAATCCTATAAAGATCAAAACCGCCCATAGTAGCGCCAATCCAAAATAAAATTCTCCAATAAATATAGCATAGGTATTTAACACATTTAAGCCTTGCTTGGCAACAATAGCAGTCATGGCACCAAAAACAGCAAGCGGAGCGAAATTCATCACATACCCGGTCATCTTCAAAATGACATGTGCAATAGCATCAAAGGCTTTAATCACCACCTGACCTAAATCGCCTATGGCTGCTGTAGCTACACCAAAGAATAACGAGAATACAACAATCTGTAAAATTTCATTAGTCGCCATAGATTCTGCAATGCTTTTTGGAAACACATGTGCAATAAAATCTTTTACACTCATCGAAGCTTTTTGAATACCTGTATTTACCAATTCATCAGGTAAAGTAAGTTTCATATGTTTACCCGGCTCAAACAGGTTAACCAGAATTAGTCCTAACACAAGCGACATTAACGACATGGCCATAAACCAACCCAATGTTTTACCGCCAATACGCCCTACAGCTTTTATATCACCAACTTTTGCTACACCAACCACAAGTGTAGTAAATACGAGTGGTGCCACGATCATCTTAATAAGGCGAAGAAAGATATCGCTCAACAAAGTAAAATACTCCAGTTTTTTCTCGCGAATTTCTTCGTTATCCCTTTTAATATTTACATTAAGCTTCCGTTCAGCCCTAAGCTGTGTATAAGCTGAAGATGAAGTATCGTTAGTTTTAGCGATATTAACTTCTATACTTTTAACCTTGGCATCTGCATTTAGAATATTTTGATTGTAAACATCAATAGAGTTAACGTTTAAAATGTATCCTAAGCCAATACCGGCAATCAGCGCAATAAAAATAAAAAGCGTGAGTTTGTTTTTCTTCATGAATAAAAAAGTTTGTGGCTTTATTAATTTGGTAAAACTACGATATTTAGGTGGTGTAACAAATTTTGATTTTCTACACTGGTAAAAAGCGCATTATTTTTACCTTCGTTGTAACATTATCACCTAAATTAAATCTAAAAACCATTACACGCCCTTAAATGGAACAAAAAGACAAACTATTTAAAGAAATCTTTGATTCTAATTCCAAAAAAATATTCCATTTGTGTTATGGTTATACTGGAGATACTGATGCGGCAAATGATCTTCTACAGGAAACATTCTTAAAAGTATGGCAGAATTTAGATAAGTTCAGAAATAAATCTTTAATCTCTACCTGGATTTACAGAATTGCCGTAAATACTTGCCTCACCTATTTAAGATCAGAAAAAAGGCAGGCTAAAGATGAACTAACAGATAATATTATTGAAAATAAAATCGAAGAATTTTCTGAGAAAAATGAGCAGGTTGCACTTTTATATAAATGCATTTCGAAACTCGAAGAAAACGATCGTTTGATTATTACAATGGTACTTGATGAATTGCCCTATCATGAAATTGCTGATATATCTGGCATTAGCGAAGGCAATCTTCGGGTAAAAATTCACCGCATTAAACAAAAATTAACAGAACTATACAACCAATATGCAAGCGTTTGATCAAATACAGGAGTTGTGGCAAAAGCACGAGGTAGAAGTTAAGTTTTCTGCTGATGAAATGTTGCAACAAGCTAAGAAAGAAGTAAATGGCTTAAAGTTAAAATCAGCTTTGAACATACTGGGCATGGCTGCCTCATTTATTGCCATTGTAGCATTATGGATTTTCTTTCATTTCAATTCATGGACAACGCATGTTGGCATTAGCATCACCATTATTACCATAGGTGTTTATACGATTATTCTTTACAGAGATTACCGGTTAATTGCCCGAACAGATTTTACAGCTCACCCGAATGAATATCTAAATAATTTAAAAACTTATCAAATTAATCGCTACAAGCTATACAACACCTTATATTGGTTTTATACCGTAGCACTTTCGATGGGGATTATATTTTATTTTATAGAAATTCTAAGTCTTTTTAGCTTGCTTCAAAAAGTAATTGCAATAGGCTTAACATTTCTTTGGATTTTATTTTGCTCAACCATTTTAAGAAAGGCCGTAATTAAAAGAGAAAAAGAAAGAATTGCATTACTAATTGAAAAATTCGAAAGGATTAGTCAGCAAATTTCTACACCATAAAATTTTAGGCACGGTTTTTTAGTGGTTAAATTTAAATGAAAAAACTGCTGATACCTATTATTTTTTTTCTGGCATTGCCACTTACATTTGGATTTAGACAGGATTCAATAACGCCTGTTCAAATAAACTGGGAAACTTACTACAAAGCAAAGGCTGATGAGCGCTCTCCATTTTTTGCCTTAACTGCAATGACATGGCAGTACAGCTATGAATCTACAGTGTATAGAAACCGGGTAGTTATTAAGCTTAAAAATGAAATAACTATCGATAAAAATCGTTCCTGGGTAAAGTTGGATAAAATTAAAAACCCTCAGGTTAGTGCAGACTTGTTACACCATGAACAAGGACATGTAAACATTCAATACATTTTGCTCTCCGAAGCAGAAAGGGTATTAAAAAACAGAACTTATTCTGTTAAAAATTATAAAGCGCAAATTTCGCAGTTGGCCAACGAAGTAAGTAGTTATTTTGACACCATGCAGCGTAATTATGATGAAGAAACGGAACACGGCAGTAATCATAAAATGCAGGCCCGCTGGGATCAGATTATTCAGGATAAAACAGAAGAATCCAGAGCAGCAAGTTTAGCTGATGCAGGAAAGTAGCTTTGGAATAAATATAATTCCACCAATAATCACTGCTAAAAATACGGTTACCAATACAGCTCCAGCTGCTATATCTTTAACAATTTTAATCTTAGGATGATATGACGGAGAAACTACATCAGCAAGTTTTTCGATAGCTGCATTAATCATTTCGGTAACGATAACGGCACCAATCAGGAGTAAAATTACCATCCATTCAAATGCTGAAAGATGAAGAAACCATGATAGCCCAATGGCTATAGTTGCAGCGATGAAATGCAAACGTCCATTATGATCATGAATAAAAAAAAACTTCAATCCACTAAAAGCATATTTAAAGCTTTTTAATCTATTTGTAATCGAAAATTTATTTTTTCCTTCCATGGAACATCAAAGGTACGATGATTACTTTTCGTTTAATAGAATAGATCTCCAATTAAAAGATTTTAAGCCTTGACAACTTGATCATAAAATAGCTGGTCGAGTTGCCAAAGCTTAAAATACAACTAATTTATTTTTTGGCTTCTGCTTTTACTTCAGGCGCTCCATTGTTTAATAATGTTTCAGTTACAACACTCCTTTTACCGCTAGGTGCAATTACTATAGTTTTTAACACTCTTTTCTCTCCCTTCGGAACCATTACTTTAACCGGTAAGGTATATAGAAATGCATTTTCAGACGGACGTGAAGAATCTAATGAATAGTAAATTTTACCTCCAATGATAGGCACTTTCAAATCGATGACAAAATCGCCACCATTAAGTGTTTTTTCACTTTGACCAATAGGTGTTGGTACCCAAAAATTAACGCCCATTTTATCTAAGCGGGCCAGGTGAACAGGTAAACGATCTTCTGAAAAGTTTTTTAAATCTTTGCGTTCGACCGGAGTCCATGCAATTTCAGAAAGTGCCATTAAACGTGGAAAAGCATGGTTTTCAATTTTGTTAGTGGTCTTAATATATTCTGTCCACATATTGGCTTGAACACCTTTAACATATTTTCTTTGATCAGCAGTTAAAACTTGTGGAATCGGGTCATAGCCATAAATTTTTTGGTAAGGCGCTAAGCCACCAATTGTTACGGGTTCATCAGGTGATTCAGATTGTTGATGATCAATATATAATCCCATTGAGCCTGGTGTCATAATCACATCATGATTTTGCTGGGCGGCAGCAATTCCACCAGCCTCTCCTCTCCAGCTCATTACTGTTGCGTTTGGCGCCAAACCACCTTCCAGAATTTCATCCCAACCAATGATAGAACGACCTTTTTCATTTACATGTTTTTCTATCGTCTGAATGAAATAACTTTGTAATTCATGCTCATCTTTCAAACCTTTTTCTTTCATCAAAGCCTGGCAAAATGGAGATTCTTTCCAATAGGTTTTAGGTGCCTCATCTCCTCCGATATGAATGTATTTAGAAGGAAATATAGCAATCACCTCATCCAAAACATCATTGAGCATATTAAATGTATTTTGTGAAGGAACAAAAATATCGTCAAAAACACCCCAGGTTTGCTGTACTTGCTTTCCTTTTCTAGATCCGGCCCATGCGGTTTTATCACTTATAAATGTATCTCGGTCAGGAAAACAGCTTAAGGAAGGATAAGCGGCAATCGCTGCAGATGCGTGGCCAGGTAACTCAATTTCCGGAATAACCGTAATGTAACGCTCGGCTGCATATTTTACAATTTCCTTCGCTTCATCCTGTGTATAAAAACCTTTAACCTCCGTCAGGTAATTTCCTGTTCCCGGATAACGACCAATGATTGAACCATTTCTAACAGCGCCTACTGAAGTTAACTTTGGATATTTTTTAATTTCCAGTCTCCATCCCTGATCATCTGTTAAATGCCAATGAAAAGTATTTATTTTATAATAGGCCAACTGATCAATATATTTTTTAATAAATGATATTGGAAAAAAATGACGAGATACGTCGAGCATTGTTCCGCGATAGCTGAAACGTGGATAGTCATTAATGGTAACCGCGGGTATCATGATTTTATCACCCGTCTTTTCGGGCATCATTTGCATCATAGATTGAACCGCATAAAATAAGCCTGCACCTCTACCTGTAATAACAATCTGATTAGAATTTACTTTGATAGTATATCCTTCATCAGGTAACTTATCTGCACCTGCCGAAGTTAAAAGTATACTTTTTTGATTAGGCTGACTGATTGTAGCTTCTCTAAGTGCAAAACCAGCTCTGCTTACGATGAATGCATTTAACAAATCATTTATCCTTGCTCCATCAATACTCTGATTGATAAGAATTGTTGTTTTATCTAGGATAAAATTTCCATTGGCTTTTGTAACGGAGACCGGTGCTGGAATGATCCCAAGGTTTGGATCGCTTTGTGCAAAGGCACTTATACTCATCAATACTCCAATAAAAACGTGTACAGCTTTGTTCATGTGTAAGTTTATTTTAAATAAAATTTTCATTAAATTAATCTAAGATATAAATAACAGAAAGATTCTTCATCACACTTTTTTGTTACGAACAAAAAAGAGAAACCTGATTGGGGTTTCTCTTCTTAAAATATTTATGAATAATCTTATGCTTCAACCGGATGTTCCTTTGCAGCCAGATATCTTTCGGCATCCAAAGCAGCCATACAACCAGAACCTGCAGCGGTAACCGCTTGCCTGTAATACATGTCCTGAACATCACCACAAGCAAAAACGCCTTCAACATTGGTTAAAGTAGATCCAGGTTTGGTTAATAAGTAACCTGTTTCATCCATATCCAATTGATCTTTAAAAATATCAGTGTTTGGTTTGTGTCCAATGGCTACGAAAAAACCTTCCACAGCAATTTCAGAAACTTCATTTGACTGATTATTGATTACTTTTACTGCGGTAACATTTTTACCATTTCCAAGAATTTCCTGAGTTTCGGTATTGTAATGAACCACAATATTAGGCGTTGCCAACACACGGCTCACCATTGCTTTAGATGCACGGAATTCATCTCTACGAACCAACAAGTGAACCGTTTTACAAAGCTTAGCTAAATATGTTGCCTCTTCTGCTGCTGTATCTCCGGCACCTACAATGGCAACATCTTGTCCTTTAAAGAAAAATCCATCGCAAACCGCACAGGCAGATACACCAAAACCATTATATTGTTGTTCACTCGGTAAGCCTAACCATTTTGCTGTTGCACCAGTAGCAATAATTACCGTGTCTGCCGTAATTATTTTGATCTCATCTACCACAATTTTATGAGGAGTTGATGAAAAGTCTACAGAACTGATATAACCAAAACGGATATCCGTACCAAAACGTTCTGCTTGCTTGCGGAAATCTTCCATCATTTCCGGCCCCATAATTCCTTGAGGATAACCTGGGAAATTTTCTACATCAGTGGTTTGCGTTAACTGACCACCCGCCTGCATACCAGTATACATAATTGGTTTTAAATCAGCTCTGGCAGCGTATATTGCTGCAGTATATCCTGCAGGACCAGAACCAATGATTAAACACTGAACGTGCTCGTTTTCTTGTGACATTATAGTGTGTGTTTGAAATTCTTAAACTAAAAAGCAAATTTAATGCTTTAAACATTTGTTAACAAATGTACATTGTCAACATAGTTTACTTATTAACATGCATTACAATTTAAAGGTCAAGACTTAGTATTTAAAAGTTTAAATCCCTGGTTTATAAGTTTTGACTATTTTACCATAGTTACATAGCTTGCTGCGCCTGATACGCTTGAAATTGCTTTACGATTCTTATTCGGACTGGAAGTATAAGTTACACTTGAATCAGCTCCCTGAATGCGAATCACTTTAACTCCCTGTGCTTTAACCTTGATCCCCGCTCCTGTTACCTTGATGCTGTTGCAGTTTCCGGTAATGACTACGTTGATACTACTGCCTTCAATATTAATATTTTCATTTCCGGTAGCTTCTATTGTTCTGTTTAGACTACTGCCTACAACACTAATAGTTTCACCGGTTTCCTGCGTTCCTACTTTTGAATTTTGAGCTTTTGTAATTATAGGCGTGACGAATAAAATGGTTAACGCAAATAAAGCAATCATTCTTTTTAAGTTTCTCATATCTGGTAAGTTTAAGTTTCTGAGCGAACAAAGATTATAACAGTGCGTATTTATACTTTAAGTTTGAATGATGCCTACATTAAATTTCCTGGTTATTGGTGATTGATTCGCGGCCTCGATGCCCATAGAAATTACTTTTCTGGTTTCCAGTGGATCAATAATACCATCTACCCATAGTCTTGATGCAGCATAGTAAGGTGTAGTCTGGCTATCGTATTTATCGGTAATTTCTTTCAATAGTTCCGCTTCTTTTTCTGGCGTAATCACTTCACCTTTAGCTTTTAAAGATGCTTCCTGAATCTGCAATAAAGTTTTCGCTGCCTGTGCGCCGCCCATTACGGCAATTTTAGCGGTTGGCCAGGCGTAAATTAATCTCGGATCATATGCTTTCCCACACATGGCATAGTTACCTGCACCATAGGAGTTACCAATTACAATGGTAAATTTCGGCACGACAGAATTAGCAACTGCATTAACCATTTTTGCACCATCTTTAATAATCCCACCATGTTCAGACCTGCTTCCAACCATAAAGCCGGTTACATCCTGTAAAAACACCAGGGGAATTTTCTTTTGATTACAATTCATGATAAACCGTGCAGCCTTATCCGCACTATCAGAATAAATCACACCACCGAATTGCATTTCCCCCTTTTTCGATTTGACTACCTTGCGTTGATTAGCAACAATGCCTACTGCCCAACCATCTATACGACCTAAACCACAAACGATACTTTGGCCATATCCTGCTTTATATTCTTCAAATTCAGAATTGTCAACCAAGCGGTTAATGATATCCATTATTTCGTATTGTTTATCTCTGTTTTCCGGGATAATGCCATAAAGCTCTGTTTCACTTTCTTTGGGTTTAGCAGATTTAATCCGGTCAAAGCCTGCATTTTGAGGCGCTCCTAACATGCTCATGATGTTCCGGATACTGTCTAGACAAGCTTGATCATTAAGATGCTTGTAATCGGTAACACCTGATATTTCACAGTGCGTAGTTGCTCCTCCCAAAGTTTCATTATCAACATCCTCTCCTATTGCAGATTTTACCAGATAGGAACCTGCTAAAAACACCGAACCGGTTTTATCAACAATCATGGCTTCATCACTCATGATGGGTAAATATGCTCCTCCAGCAACACAGGCTCCCATGATGGCAGAGATTTGTACGATTCCTTCTGCAGACATCATTGCGTTATTGCGGAACATTCTTCCGAAATGCTCCTTATCAGGAAAAATTTCATCCTGCATGGGCAGATAAACACCAGCGCTATCTACCAAATAAATCACTGGTAAGCGATTTTCCATGGCAATTTCCTGTGCCCTCAAATTCTTTTTGGCTGTCATTGGAAACCAGGCTCCGGCTTTTACCGTAGCATCGTTTGCTATGATCATACACTGCCTGCCGCTTACATAACCAATGCCACAAATTACACCAGCAGAAGGACAGCCACCCTGATCGGCATACATACCATCTGCCGTAAAGGCACCAACTTCTAAAAAATCGGCATCTTTATCTATCAGAAAATCAATCCTTTCACGAGCCAATAACTTTCCTTTTTCTTTTTGCCTGGCCGCATTTTTTTCGCCACCACCCAGATAGATTTTTTTCAGTTTAGTCTTCAGCTCGTAAACCAACTGCTTGTTTACATCTTCGTTCTTGTTGAATTCGATATCCATGCAGGCAATTTAAATCTTATTTTGCAATAAAGCATGGCGACCGAATTGGTTTCTGGTCTATACTGATTTTTTACTATTGAGGATACACAAAAAAGAATTTTAATGGGAATAAATAACTTCAGCCTGTGAAAGTTATTGTTAATTATTTCTTATTGCAATCCCTATCTTTGACGAAAGAAAAACAAAGAATATAGTTTAATAAAGAAATATTAAAATTACTTTATGCTACAATAAAAATTGTAAATCTGCTATGGTAATTTTTAAATATGCTAACGACCGAACGTTGTATTCTTTACGAAAACATCCCTTCTCTTTGAGATTGAAGCAAATAAATAAAGGGAATTATATACTATTAATAATTTGAGTAATAATCATTTGATAAATGCATTACAAATAGTTTAAGCTATTAAAGTTAGCTTACAAAGTGATACAAGAACACCACTTCACCTGTAAATGCAGGTTTCTTTTGGTTTTCAATTTCCATTTCTATTGCCATATGTACTTTAGTTACACCACGTAAATTCACAATAGATGCCAGTTTAGCTTTAAGCCTGATGTTGCTATTTACTAAAACGGGTTGTGCAAACCTTAAACTTTCAATGCCATAGTTAATTTCCATTTTAAGGTTTTGAATATCTACAATTTCTTTCCATAAATATGGGATCAATGAAAGGGTTAAATAACCATGTGCTATGGTAGAACCAAAAGGCCCTTCATTTTTTGCCTTTTCCTCGTTTATATGAATCCATTGATAATCAAGCGTAGCATTGGCAAACTGATTAATTTGCTCCTGTGTAATGGTGTGCCACGAAGAAACACCAAGTTCTTTACCTAAATGTTGTTCAAATTCTGCGTGAGAAGTAATGATTTGCATTTTTATAAATTATTTTATTGCTAAATTTTAATTGATTAACATTTTAAACTTAAAGCCCTATTAAATAAGGTCTCTTTCTTTGTACCAAACTTCATCGGGTACAGCAGAGAAATGATCCATTTTATCAATTAATATATTGGCATCAGCCTCATTAAAAACCAAATCCCGATTAGCAGGTTTTAAAAATTTGCTTTGCACCATCAATTCCATTTGTGCAAAAAGAGGATCGTAAAATCCGCCTACATTCAATACTCCTATAGGCTTATTATGCAAGCCAAGCTGCAACCAGGTAAGTACTTCGAAAAATTCTTCAAGGGTACCAAAACCTCCAGGAAGGATCACAAAACCATCACTCAGATCGGCCATCTTCTGCTTACGCTGATGCATATTTTCGGTTATGATCATTTCGGTAATCCCCTTATGCCCTACCTCTTTATCCATCAGAAATTGAGGAATTACACCAGTTACCTGTCCACCCAATTCTAATACATCATTGGCTAAAAGCCCCATTACACCTACACTTCCACCACCATATACCAGTTTGATATCTTCTTCAACCAATATTTCTGCCAACTTTTTAATGGCATTACGTAAATGTATATCACCATTAAAGTTTGAGCCACAGTATACACAAACCGCTTTAAGCTTATTCATTTGAATCAAAATTTTACCGAAGTTAAGAATTTTCTTATCGCTCAGTAAATTTTTATTCTACACAATGCTGTTACAGGTATATTTAAACTTACTCTTGGTAGTTGATATGCTCCTTATTACCATATAGGTGGAATTTAAGATCAATATAAGATCTGGTGTGATATGCAGGGTAGTTCCGAGTATATACTAATATTCTTTCGTGGTAAAGGTTCACGTAAAATCTTTACTTAATAGATATTTATTAAAAAAAGCGTCGAAAAAAAATCGACGCTCCTAACCAAATATAAAGAGAAAAAAAAATTAGAAACTATACCGGAAAGTTGCTCCATAAGTTCTTGGATCTCCAAGCACCCCGGCATATAAACCCGAATTACCAGCCGCGGCTTGTAATTGTTCATAATAATTTTTGTTGGTTAAATTTCTGCTCCACACAAAAACAGAGAATTTATCAGACTTAAACCCAAGCCTCGCATTTAATAGCGCATATCCCTGAACATTTAAAACACTGGATGGGGTTGGGTTTGATGAATAAGTAGAACGGTAACTGGCATCACCTGCGATAAAGTACCGCCCAGGTTTAGTGGCTAAATTACCTGGCGTACTAAATTCTGCACCGCCAGAAACATTCCACTTTGATATTCCGGGCAATCTACCACCTGAAGCATCCTTAAATGCTACCTGCGTGGCCACACCATTAACCAATTCGGTATGACCAGTTTCTTCCAATGGAAGCGGCGCATTGGTGAAAGTAATATATTTACCATCCAAATAAGCCAATGCTGCATTTAGTGTCAAAAATCTTTCCAGCTGGTAAGTTCCGTCAACCTCCAACCCCTTTACTTTAACTTTCTCGGCATTGGCTAAATATCCCCTGTTTACGCCTAATTGTGGCGATTGCACATTGGTTTGATAATCTTTAATATCAGTATTGAAAGCTGTAACATTTAATATGGCACCTTTAAAAGGTTTTGTTTTCAATCCTAACTCATAATGCTCCACATACTCTGGTTTTACTACGGCTAAAGATAAATCTGCCTGTCCATTCGCTGTAGTTGGCAATCCCCCAACATTAACTCCAACAGGCTTGTAAGCAGTAGAAAAGGTTCCGTAAATATTCAATTTGGGATTTGGCCTATATGATAAGGTGAGGTTTCCAGATAAATTATTATTGTTGGTACTGATATTGAACTGTTGATTACTATATACGGCAGCTTTAAGGGCCAATAATGCAGCGTCGTTAGTTTGTAAACCGCCATAAGTATTTCTATCATAATCTACATCTTTTTTATCATATGTAAATCTTAATCCTGGCAAAACATGTAAATTTTTAACCACTTCCCAATCTACTTGACCAAAAACTGCTGCACTTAAGGATTTAATGGTGGAATTTGTTTTAATACCAAAACCATCCAACAATCCTGGTGTAGCATATAAAGCCTGAGCGCCAGTATTAGCCGTTTGTACAAATCTCCACTGATCTTTACCCACCTCTTCTGTTTGACCCAGCCCCTGAAGGTTTTGACCCAATAAAAATACACCGATTACGCCACTTAACTTTTCATTGATATTGCCCGCATATCGAATTTCCTGCGAATACTGGTCGTGACGGGAATTCCCCTGAGATTTAGTAAGCGCAGCGAGTTCAGAAAAATCCCTGTCATTTGTTGGATCCCAGTTCCAAAACCTCCAGGCTGTAGTAGAAGTTAAAGTACCATTCCCCATTTTATAATCCACATTTAAAGAAATCCCACCAATTGATTGATTGTGTCTCCACGGTGTGTTTGTATTGATTTCTCTCGAAAACGGGTCGATTTTTGGTTGCTGGTAACCAAGATCTGAAACAATTCTGGCATATTGGCGATAGGCACTTCTTTCTGTCGTAGTTACACCAGCAATAACCAAAGGGTAACCAGCGGGGTGTTGAATACTCACATCACCACTTAACAGGATTTTTAATTTATCTGATGGTGTATAATACAATTGCCCTTTGAAACCTAGATTATTTTGGCCACTATACCTCCGCTCCTCTCTCGTATTGTAAATGGTACCATCACGCTGAGTACCAGAAATAGAAATTTTTGCAGCTAGATTTTTTGCTACTCCACCTGATACAGATGTTTTAGCTTGGATAAAATTATAATTCCCCACACTCATTTCCACTTTTGCAGTTGGTGTTTGTGTGGGTTTAGTAGTGGTGATATTGAAAGCGCCAGCAGTAGTGTTTTTTCCAAATAATGTCCCCTGGGGCCCACGAATGACTTCAATTTGTTCAATATCAAGAAAATCAGTTGAAGTAGCGGCCGGACGGGCATGATACACCCCATCTACATAAAAACCTACACCGGGATCAATCCCATCATTCGTTAAGCCGAATGTAGATCCCAAACCTCTGATATTGAGTGTTGTATTCCTAGCATTAGAAGCATACAACTGAACTGAGGGCACAAGTTCTTTTAAACGGTTAACATTAAAAGCACCTGCATTTTCTGCTGCCTGACCGCCAATCACCGTAATGGGAATAGGAACATCCTGTAATACTTCTGACCGTCTTCTGGAAGTTACCACAATTTCATCAAGTTGGGTATCTTCCACCAAAACCAGCTCTAGTGGTGTTTCCTGAATATTTAAAATCTGGAAATCCTGGGGTTTATAGCCTACATAACTGATTCGGATGTAAAATGGAGGCTGCTGTTTAGCATCGATATTGAATGCACCATTTGCATCCGTCAGTGTTGCAATTTTAGTTCCTCTAATGGTTACTGTCGCACCGGGTATGGTGATGTTATTAGCTCCTTTTACAATACCCTTTACCGCATTTTGAGCGAAAATAGTGCCTGTAAAAATGATTATGGTAAATAAAATAAGTAAACTTTGTTTCATAAGGGTGAATTGGTTTGGTTTAAATCAGAAGGTTATTTTTAGTGTTAAAAGTTTTAATTTTAGTATTGAGTATAGTAGTTTCAACCTACTATTTTGATTACAATAAAAGTTATTATATAATATCCATAGATTTAGTCGACAAATATATTAAAAAAAAGGATTTACCAAATTTTATTTTGTGAAAATTATTTTTAGCTGATTGTGTTTGAACATAACGCCAATGATAGAATTCATAGCTCGTTTTGGCCACAGATTCGCAGACAAGATTACTCATATCATTTATAAAAGTGAAGAAGCCACTACAAATTTGAACTTACCAAAGTAGGAGAAAAAAGGATAAAAAAATGGGGCTATCTTTAGGATGCCCCACAATGTACTGCAATGTTATTTTTTAAAGCTTTTTCGACGCGATTGAATAGACAACTGAATGGAAAGCTTAAGTCTTTCAGCTTATCTCGTATAATTTGGTGCTTCTTTGGTGATGGTAATATCATGTGGATGACTTTCACGCATACCAGCCGCAGTAATTTGTACAAACTGAGCTTCCTGTAATGCCTCAATATTCGCAGCACCACAGTAACCCATACTTGCACGAAGTCCGCCAATATACTGATACATCACTTCAGCTAGTGTTCCTTTAAAAGGCACTCGTCCAACAATTCCTTCAGGAACTAATTTTTTAATATCATCTTCTACATCCTGGAAGTAGCGATCTTTAGAACCTTGCTCCATGGCTTCAATAGAACCCATTCCGCGATATGATTTAAATTTACGGCCTTCATAAATGATGGTTTCACCTGGAGATTCTTCTACTCCTGCAAATAATGAACCTGCCATCACTGCACTGGCACCAGAAGCAATTGCTTTTGAGATATCGCCTGTGTGTTTAATACCTCCATCAGCAATAACTGGCACACCTGTACCTTTTAGTGCTTTCGCACATTCATAAACGGCATATAATTGAGGAACGCCTACACCAGCAATAATTCTGGTAGTACAAATAGATCCCGGACCAATCCCAACTTTAACAGCATCGGCACCAGCATCAGCTAAAAACTTAGCCGCTGCACCTGTAGCAATATTACCAACAATGACCTGAAGATCGGGATATTTAGCTTTTACTTCTTTTAATTTATCAACTACCCCTTTTGAATGACCGTGAGCGGTATCAATCGTAATTACATCAACACCTGCATGAACTAAAGCATCAACACGTTGCAAAGTATCAGCAGTTACACCTACTGCTGCACCTACACGTAACCGTCCACGCTCATCTTTACAGGCAGCAGGATAGTTTTTAACTTTTGAAATATCTTTAAAGGTAATCAGGCCACTTAAATAACCATCTTTGCTCACTACTGGTAGTTTTTCGATTTTATGGTTCTGAAGAATTTCTTCCGCCTGAACCAGGTTTGTACCTTCCGGAGCGGTAATCAGGTTTTCTTTGGTCATGACTTCTGCGATTGGTCTCGACATATTTTTCTGGAAACGTAAATCGCGATTGGTAATAATCCCTACCAATTTATTATCACTGCTTACTACGGGAATGCCACCAATTTTGTGTTCTTTCATAATCTTGAAAGCATCAGCAACAACAGCAGTTTCCAATAGTGTAACCGGATCCTGAATCATTCCGCTTTCTGAACGTTTAACTTTACGAACCTCTTCTGCTTGTCTGTCGATCGTCATGTTTTTATGCAACATCCCGATCCCTCCATTTTGGGCAATGGCAATGGCCAGTTCGGCTTCTGTTACGGTATCCATCGCGGCAGAAATCAATGGAACGTTAAGCTTTATTTTTTTGGTTAAGAAAGTTGTTGTATTTACATCACGGGGCAGAATTTCTGAATAAGCGGGTACTAAAAGTACGTCGTCATACGTTAAACCTGTTGCGATAAATTTTGTGGAGTCGAGTTGCATAGCAAATAAATTACGATTTATTATTTGCCAGGCAAAGATACGAAAACTTACTTGAAATTTAAAAGATATTGTGGTTTGGATGTAAATAGTTTTGAATGCTATTTAAGGTTAGGTTTTCAAATAATGGATAAGTTAAATCTGGATGAAAAGAATAACGACAAATGGTAAACATAATTTGCCTTACTTACTTTTTAACAATACCAGCTGCTTCTACTATTTTTAAAGATGCCTTAAAATGCGACTATCATGCCTTAGGACTCCAATGGAACCCCAATAGAACCAGGTGATAACCTGATATTCTTTTGCCTTGAAAATTAAGTGATGAAACCGACTTTATAGTTCTTCTACCTACTGGAAAACCAAACTGATATTACAAACATATTGAATGTTATTCTGATTTGTTGTAAATATCAGTAGTTCAAAGAATGAAAGCAAATCTCAGCCTTATGAGTTATCAAATGATTAAATTGTCTTTTCAAGCCAATTATAATTCTACCTCAAAATCTAACAAACTACCTCATAAACAGAATATAAGTATAAATAAAACTTAAAAAATAAGTTAATTAAACGCAAAAAGGGTTCGGCATTACCGAAACCCTTTTTGTTTCATACTCACGAAATATTATTTTTCAGAGTTTTTCTTTTCGGTTACTTCTGCACGGATTTCTTGTGCTAATACTTTAAGATCTTGCATTGCTTTACGCACACGAGTACCAGCAGCTGCATTGCCAGCATTATAAAATTTTTCTACATCTGCTTCAATCGCAGCAACAGCAGCTTTAACTTTTGAGAATTTTTCCATCGCTAATTGATGTTTTTAAGGTTTAAAAAAATTATTTATTTCCAATAATACATATTTACCTTGAATTAACAAGATAAAGCATATATTAATTTACAATAAGTTTTACACATATTCACAATCTAAAAAATGCCCTTACGCTCTTTCAGCTGTATTTTTAGCAAAAAAGTGAGAAAATATGTTCAATTAATTCAGCTGTTTAGAAAGCTTTATTAAATTGTCAAAGGTTTGATTTGCACTATTTATACAATCATCATAATCATCAGCTACAACACTTTCATTCAATACGTTAATGAAACTTTTCCATTTAGATCCCAATTCTGATCCATACACGCCATAATAATTCAATCCTCCTTCAGCATTTTTAAAATTCGGATTGGCTAAAATATGCTTTTTAATCACATTACCACCCAGTGTTGCTCCTTCCAAAACATATAATGCACCTAAAATTGATGCAGTATTTTGATCCGGAATAAACAATTCAAAATCTAAAGCCGGCAAAGTTAAACTATCAATTTGCCAGTATTCCAAGTCCTTTTCTAAGGCTTGCAATTTAAATCTGCTATTCATTTCTAATTTCTGTGCAAGATTATTCTCCAGCATATTGGCTAACCTATTTTCTAATTTTTGATGAATAATATAATTTATAGTCAGTAGCTTCTTATAATTATCTATACTCAAAGAATTATCCATGATGTGATTTACAAACATCATCGATTCTAACTCTTTATGTTTCTCTGCTGTTTTCGTTCTTAATAATTCGGAAATCATTATTTTTTGTTTAAAATAAGATATAAAAAAAAGATTCGAATAAAACATCCGAATCTTTTACATGTTAAATCGTGATGTATTAATTCATCCTCAGGTGCTGATTAAACCAAAAGTTGTGTACAGAATGTAAACACTTTACCAGATTATCATAACCATTTGGCTTTGTAAGATACGCATTAGCGCCAAATTCAATCGAAGCCTTTACATCATCTGGATTATCAGATGTTGAGAATAGAATTACTGGTGTCGATTTTAAATAAGGAATATCTCGTATAAATTTAAGTAAATCAAGTCCGGATAAACCTGGTAAATTTAAATCCAGTAAAATCAATCTTGGTTTAGTTTTTTGCGCTGCAAATTGCTGCAGTTTCATCAAAGCCTTGGCACCATCTTCTACAATGGCTAAATTTAAAGTATCACCAACCTCCTGTATAGCACTCTGCATGAAAAAAGCATAATCTTCATCATCTTCCACGTAAAATATATCTGGCGTATTCATTATTTTATATTTTTAAATGCTACATAAAACGTAGATCCTGCATTGAGTTTACTTTCAAACCATACCCTTCCCTGATGTTTTTCAACCACTCGTTTTACAATAGCCAGGCCAACTCCTGTACCTTCTATTTCTTTAACATTATCCATGCGCTTAAATAGCTCAAAAACCCTGTCATAGTATCGGTTATCAATTCCTATACCATTATCTTTAACTGCGTAAACTATTTCATCGCCTTCAATATCACCAGAAATCTCAATTGTTGGCTTTTCGATCATTGAAGAGTATTTAACACTATTACTAATCAAGTTTGTAAACACTTGAGCAATCATAGTCTTATCTCCTTTTAAGTCTGGCAATTGGCCTAAAATCAATTCGGCTTTGTCTGCTTTAAAAGCCGCCCAGACTTCTGATCCAATTTCATTTAGTAAGGTTCGCATGTTAATATGCTCAAAACTAATTTCTGACCGACCAACTCTTGCCAGGTTTAATATCTCCTTTATCAGAAAATTCATCTTATCTGCACCAACTAAAATCCGACTTAACATTTTAATTGCGGTATCGTCAAGACTCTTATTTTTGAGCATTAACTCTGCATAAGTTTTAATAGATGTAAGCGGTGTTCTTAAATCATGCGATATGGTATAACTAAAAGTATCCAGTTCCTCATAAGCAGATTGCAGTTTTTCATTTAACAACCTAACCTCATTTGCTTTCTTACTTACATCATTAATAATAATCTCCCGAATGCGTAAAACGGATGCTATCTCTTCTGTCTGCCATTTCTCCGAAGTGTTACTTACTTCTTCAGACCATGATTCAAACGATTTTCTTGGAGACAAACTGAGTAAGCCATTTTCGGAAGTTGTTACAGGTTTATCAGGATTACCAGCCCAGTTGATATTGGTGATCAGCTCTGGCTTAAACCAAATAATCATTTCGCCATGATCTTTACTAATATTGCATGCTAGAATTCCAGATGCAATACTTTTATATTTTTTTGCCGGAGAATGTATTTCTGATAAACGATGCGTGTAGTAAATCGATTCATCACTGATTGCTTTTAACCAATCTGACAATTCTATAATATCTTCCTGATCAGGTACAATACCAATGGTTTTTATTTTATCTTCAAAGATGACGGCAACTCCACTTGCATTGGTAACCTCTAAAATATTTCTTTCATGACTGGTAATGGCATCAAATAAATATTTATCGTGATTGAGATGCTCTGAAAGTATGGCTGCGGTATTTTTAAATTGCTCAACCATTTGAGCATCTTCCTCATCCTGACGATACTCTAAAGCTGATGAGAGTATCTGGCCAATCAGCTTTGCTCCTTCTCTTGCCTTATAATCAATAAATTTAGGAGAATAATTATGGCAGGCAATTAGCCCCCATAACGCTCCGTGTGAGATTAAAGAAATGCTAAAGCTTGAATCTACCCCCATATTTTTTAAATACTGAATATGAATTGGTGATACAGCCCTCAAACCAGACTTTGTTAAATCAAGTGGTTGATCGGCTAAAAAAGTAACAATAGGATCATCGGTCTGATTCACATCGGCAATAAGCCGTGTAAGGTTTAATCTATACAATTCCCTTGCCTGTTTAGGAATGTCTGACGCAGGATAGTGCAATCCGAGGAATGGTTCCAGATCATCATTTTTATCTTCGGCAATCACTTCACCATGGCCATCATCCAAAAATTTATAGATCATTACCCGATCATAATGTATTAGTTTTCTAACTTCACTGGCGGCACCATTTAACAGTGCAGAAATACTCCTGCCTTGTAGCATTACCGATGCAGAACGGCCGATTAAACCTTGTATATCATATTGTAGTGTTGCTGGTTCAAATTCAATGAGCCAGTTACTTTCTGATTCTGAAATAATAATATAAAAAGGATGCTTCTTGATATTTACAGGATGCGGATTGATTGCATCAAAACTTTTTCTAACAATACCTAGTTTTAATAAACCTTCAATACTAAATTCTGCTTCTTGTTGATTTAAAAAGCTATGAATTGATGAAAGTGGTTTCTCGAGAAGATCTCTAGCAGATTCATTCAAAAAGATACCAATATTATCACTAACATAAGTGATTAAAAAACTAACCTTATCTACGGCAATTAAAAAACCATGTGCCTGAACTTTACCCGGAATGTGGATGGGTTCTTTGTCACAGTTCGACAGATCTACAGAAAAATTATTCATATATAATTTAGATGCTACAAAAATATTAGAATTTTCTAATTAATTAATATACCTGCAACATCAGTTTAGTAAGGGATACAATTTAACAGATTAGTTTTAAGATTTATTTTTTATTTTATATTTGTTTGAAATTTAAAAAATCATCTTTCAAATCTTGGCTAAAAAAAATATATTGGTTGTAGAAGATAACCATGCAATATTAGATGTTATCACGCTCATTTTGGAAAGCGAAGCTTTCCATGTTGCTGGCTTAAACAATGGCACAAATTTCCTAAATTATGTTCAAGAATTCAGGCCTGACGTAATTGTGATGGACATTATGCTTCCGGATATTGATGGGAGAATACTATTAAAAGATTTGAAAAAAACAGCATCTACCAGTCACATTCCGGTATTGATGATCTCGGCAAGATACCATGCAGACAACTATGTTTTGAATGGAATTTCTGCAGATGATTTTATGGCAAAACCATTCAATATCGATGAATTAATGGACAAAATTTATGCTCTTCTTAAAAAAGAAGTTTAAATTTTATCTCTTAAAAGCATTACTTTACTCCTTCCAGTTTTAGTTTTTTTATTGCTAGAATAAGATCTGCTAATTGGAATGTTTAAAGATGCGCCATTACAATAAAAATAACGAGAACCAAATAGCGGGTACTTCTTATTCAATTCTAAGGATACCAATCAAACTATTTAACTTCGTTCTTTTTTGCGGTATTTACTTTTTTAGCATCTTTTGCTGAAGTTACTTTTTCTTCTGCACCTTTGGCCTTTCCATTATCTGGTGCAGTAGCTTTGCTTTTTTCTGCTGATGTTTTTGAATTCTTCATCGTATTTTGTTTTATAAATTTAATCTTCGGCAGTGAGCCATAATTTTGCTTCTTCTAATTCATCGGGCTTAAATCCCTTAGCACTTCCCGGCGTTAAAAATGTAAAAAAGTTGGAAAACCATTCTACACTTTTTTCAGAACTAACCACTGCAATCTTTTTCCATTTGGTAAAATTTTGCAATCCTGCCTTCACATCCTGAATCCACGCACCTGTTGTAAAGTTTTTCACCTCAGTTTCCAACAACAGTAAATACCTGATTTCTCCGAAACGATCAGACGTGCGGGTTAATCCAGGAAGCAAAACATCTTTCAAATCATTTGTAGTTACTTCTCCAGTAGCTCTTACACCAAAGATATGGTCGGGCAATCCTGTAATTTCTGTTAACATATGGTGCTGGTTTGATTTAGAACACTGTAAATACAAAAGATGTTTTGAAATAGATGAAATTCTAAAAAGTTGTGAATCATTTAAAACTCTTAACTGATTGATTACGTTTAAAAAATATCTCTTTTAAAAACGAGAAACTAAACTTATGAAAAGCAATTTAACAAAGCTATCAACTGCAGCACTTGCACTCACCTTTATGGTATCTGCATGTTCAAATGATTCGAAAACCTCAAACCATTCAGATTCTTTAAAAACTGATTCAACCGTTAACTCTTCTTTAAAACCGGCAGGTCCGCCACCAGAATGGGGACAAAGTATTAAGCCGGAAATGCAAGCCGTTATCGAAAAATTAGCAAGTTATGGTGATAAACCAATAGAGACTTTAGATGCTACCGCTGCGAGAAAGAACCATACTCCTACTGATGCCGTAATGGATTTAATTGCCGCGAATAAAATTGAAGTACCTGCACCAAAGGTAGATACAACCGGAAAAGATATTGATGTAGCTGGTGGAAAAGTTCACTTGCGTATTTACACTCCAAAATCAGGAAATGGCCCATTTCCGGTAATTGTTTACTATCATGGTGGTGGTTTTGTTATTGCAAATTTAGATGTATATAATGCATCGGCTCAGGGTTTGGCAGAACAGGTAAATGCGGTAGTGGTTTCAGTAGCTTATCGTTTAGCACCAGAAAACAAATTTCCTACTGCTCATAATGATGCGTTTGCTGCTTATGAATGGGTAGTTAAAAATACAACAAGCATAAAAGGAGACCCAGCGAAGATTGCTGTTGTTGGTGAAAGTGCCGGCGGAAATCTGGCGGCAAATGTTTCCATCATGGCCAGAGATAAAAACATTATGGTTCCTGTTCATGAAGTTTTAGTTTATCCAATTGCGCAGGCAAACATGAATACCGAATCTTATAAAATGTATGCGAATGCTAAACCCTTAAATAAAGCCATGATGGGTTGGTTTACTGAAAAATACGTAAATACCATGATTGAAGCTCAGGATCCAAGAATATCCTTAGTAAATGCAAAATTAAAAGGTTTGCCATCCACCACCATTATTACTGCAGAAATTGATCCATTACATGATGACGGAACAATGCTTGCTAATAAGCTGGCTGAAGCTGGTGTAAAGGTAACGAGTAGAAATTATGAAGGGGTTACGCATGAGTTCTTTGGCATGGCTGCAGTTGTTCCTGAAGCTAAAGCTGCACAAGCCTATGCTGCTGATCAGTTAAAAGCTGCCTTTAAATAAAAATAATTCATTCATCTGAATTGGCGGTAAATGTCCAATTCAGATGAATGATTACAATCATACTTAAATTAAGCGCCTTTCTTTGAGCCTAAACTCTGCATTAACTGATCGTATAAATCATCACTTGTGGCTTTCTGAGGCTTCATTTTCTTCACCGTAGCACGTTTGCCCTTTGCTTTGGCTTTAATAATTTTTAATAATTCATTACTATAGTCATCTTTAAAAGAACTTAAATCAAATTTTGAGCTATATTGCTTAATCAAGGCAAGCCCAACATCCATTTCTTTTTTTGTGATGGTAATATCATCTGCTTTGTTAAGCTCATCTAAACTTCTAATTTCCTGTTGAAATCTGATCTTTGTAATGACGATCACATTTTCCATGGGATGAATGACACAAAGATTTTCGGTATTTCTTAGCACGAAACGTCCAACACCAGCCTTACCTGATTTTTGAAGTGCTTTTAATAACAATGCATAAGCTTTTTTCCCTTGCTTTTCAGGTTCAGTATAATAAGATGTTTCGTAATATATAGGATTGATTTCCTTCATATCAACAAAATTCTCCAATTCTATAATTTTAGTTTTTTCTGGAGATGCCTCTTCAAAATCATGCTTTTCCAATATTACATATCGATCCTTTAAAAAATAACCTTTAACAATTTTATCAAAAGGAACTTCCTTATGCGTTTTATCATTTACACGCTGGTAGCGAATTTTTTCATGATCGCGTTCATCCAGCATATCCAAATCCAGGTGGGTGGTTTGCACACCAGAAAATAACTTAACAGGGATATTAACTAACCCAAATCCGATTGAACCTTTCCAAATCGATCTCATAGCAGTATTTTATAATTATTTGAAATGAACATTGTACTAATTGATATTGTTTTCTAAAAACTTTAGTAAATCTTGCTGAAATAAAACCATTTAGCTTGTTATTGTGTTGTATAATTACATTAATCTACAGTAATATTATGAAAATCGCATATATTTCAACTTATCCTCCACGCGAATGCGGTCTAGCTACCTTCAATCAAAACTTAGTAAATGCTTTAAGCATCAATCCATCTTATCATGCAGAGAAGAGTTTCGTCGTTGCAATGAATGAGTCTGATGATATCAATGAACATGCTTATCCAAAAGAAGTTAAATTTGTAATTAGACAGCAGAACCAACAGGATTATATTGAAGCTGCTCATTTCATTAATAACAGCGATATTGATACTTGCATTATTGAACATGAATTTGGAATTTATGGAGGCAACAGTGGTGTATTTCTTCTTTCCTTGATTAATAAACTGGAGAAACCTTTCATTACTATTTTACATACTGTATTGAAAGAACCAAATTTCATGCAACAAACCATTATTAAGGAGATTGCTTTAAAGTCTTCTAAAATTGTGGTGATGAGTAAGAAAGCGGTATTATTTTTAACCAGCATTTATCAAATTCCGAGTAATTCTATAAAATTGATTGAGCATGGCGTGCCAGATCTGGAGCCTATCGTTAACAATGAGGTTTCAAAAAGCGAATTATTCAGGAATAGAAAAGTTCTTTTTACGTTTGGCTTAATTAGCCGAAACAAAGGACTCGAAACCGTAATCAAAGCTTTGCCAAGCATTGTAGCGCAACACCCTGATGTGTTGTATGTTATTTTAGGCAACACTCATCCTGGTGTGGTGAAACATAACGGGGAAGAATACCGTGACAGTTTAAAAGCACTGGCTAAAGATTTAGGTGTAGAAAATAACATTGCCTTCGTTAATAAGTTTGTATCAGAAAGCGAGCTCCACCAATATTTAACCGCATGTCATTTATATATTACACCTTATTTAAATGAAGCTCAAATTACCAGTGGAACCTTATCATATGCCATTGGAGCCGGTGCAGCTGTAGTTTCTACTCCTTATTGGCATGCAGAAGAACTTCTAGCTGAGAAACGTGGAAGACTATTTGATTTTAAAAATGATGTTGCATTGGCAAGTATTGTTAATGAATTGCTTTCAGATGAAGATAAGTATCATGAACTTAAGACAAACGCTTTTCAATACGGACTAAAACTAAGATGGCCAGCTATTGGTAATGTGTATTTGAAAACCTTACAAGATGCAATAGATGCCGGAGAGAAACCTAAAAGGGTTACCCCTCCAATTATTGATGTAGAAAAAATGCCGGCGCTTAATCTTAGTCATATCAATTTGCTAACAGATGATACCGGTATCATTCAACATGCTCGTTTTGGCATTCCAAATCTTAAAGAGGGTTATTGCATAGATGATAATGCCAGGGCATTAATATTGGCCTTAATGGCTTACGAGCAAAATAAAAATCAGTCGGCTTTAAAATTAATGCCTATTTATCTGAGTTTTATTCAATATATGCATACAGATGACGGAAATTTCAGGAACTTTCTAAGTTTTAACCGTAATTATCTGGATGAGGTTGGTTCTGAAGATTCTTTTGGTAGAACCATATGGTCTTTAGGCTATTTGATAAATGTGGCACCAAATAATTCTTACCGTGAATTTGGAAGGGAACTTTTTTCAAATTCAGTTTCCCATTTTAAGGCATTAAAACATTTACGTGGCATGGCCAATACGCTTATAGGTGTTGCTCATTATTTAAATGTACATCCGGGTGATGAACTGATCGTAAAAGAAGCTAACCAGTTAGCCAATAGTTTGAAAAATGCTTACAAGGCTAATAAAGATGAAGACTGGCATTGGTTTGAAGATATACTAACTTATGATAATGCCATATTACCATTGGCACTATTACATCACTTTGAAGCAACAGGCAACATAGAATCTTACCAAATAGCAATGGAAAGTATTGATTTTTTAAATAGTTTCTCTTTTGAAAATGGCTATTTAAATCCTGTTGGAAATGCCGGCTGGATGAAGAAACATGGTAAAAATCCAATTTACGATCAGCAAGCTATTGAAACGATGGCGATGGTACTTTTATATGGTAAAACATACGACATTACTAAGGATAGTAAATACCTCAGTTTAATGTACACCAGTTATGAATGGTTTCTAGGTAAAAATAGTTTACACATACCATTATATGATTTTGAAACCCATGGTTGTGCAGATGGTTTGCAGTTTAATAGTGTAAATAGAAACCAGGGTGCCGAAAGTACACTGGCTTATTTTGTATCTCATTTAGCTGTGTTAAAAGCTGCCGAGGCTGAATATGAAACACTGCCTCCTCCCCTGTTTGAGGAAGATGAATATGTAAAACCTAAAAATGCTAAGTAAATGTAAGAAGGCTGATTCAATTAATGAATCAGCCTTTTTTGTTGTGATAAACTTTCTTAATTCTTAATATCAAACCTGATATAAACGAAATGAATACTGTCTAAATTCAGGCCATGACGATTTTATGCCTTTCCATTTTCTAATAATCGATTTAATAACAATTCCAGGTTAACCGTTGCAAAGGATGAACTATAATCTGATAATCCATAAGGAATAATAAGTTCGCCATTGCTTACGATAGAACCACAAGAATAAACCACGTTGGGTACATATCCTTCACGCTCATCATTATTTGGGATAATTAGCGGTTCTTTTAGGTGGCCAATTTCTTTACTAGGGTCATTCAGATCAAGTAAAACAACGCCGATACAATAGCGTCTCATTGGACCCACTCCATGTGTGATTACTAACCAACCTTTATCTGTTTCAATTGGTGAACCACAGTTACCTATTTGAACCAATTCCCAGTCATAACGAGGCTGTTTAAGTAAAATAGGGTTTTCCCAAACATTTACTTTATCAGAAAACATAAGGTAATTATTCCATCCGTCTATTCTACTCATCATCACATACTTTCCATTTATTTTACGTGGAAATAAAGCGAGGTTTTTATTTTGTGCCCCATCACCATATAATGGAATCACTTTAAACTCATAGAAATCTTCTGTCTGCACCAATTTTGGTATAATGAGCGAACCATCAAAAGCTGTATACGTAGCATAATATAAAACCTTTCCGTCATCCTTAACAAATTTTACAAAGCGGGCATCTTCAATTCCTTTTCGCTCAAATTCTGAAATCGGAAAAATAACACGATCTGATATATCCGTATCTTTAGAAAAGGAAATGGTATGGTAAGTATCTGATAACCAAAGCACTTTATCATACTCCATTAATCGGGATGCATTTTCAGTATGTAAACTCTTAGCGTCTTTAATGATATTACTTAAGCTTGTATATTCAAATTTATCATCAAGTTTGGCTTCTATCTCTTCCAATACTGAGGGATCAATTTGTGCATATGCTGCCTTTTTTAAGAATAACTTTTTAACGTAAATCGCATTTTTCACCACTTCTGCCTCATCCACATAATTCCCCACAGGCAAAACCTGTATGTTATTATTTTTATCAATTAGTGCACGGCGGAACACAATAGAAGAAATATGTCCTTCACCAACAGCCCTGAAACTGATAATCACTCGTTTCTCCCCTTCAACCAAATCAGTCTGATCAGGATCATCTACAATACTAGGATTAAAGAAGGCAGCAGATTCAATTGAATATTCATGCGTAAAGTAAGCACCAATAAGCAATCTGGTGTATTGATCCAGGTCTTCTATATCCTTACCCAGTGTGGTAAATTGTTTTTTAAGCTTTTTACAGTGTCGGTTTAAAATTTTAGTGATGTTTCGGTGTCGTTTAGAATATTCCTGTAGTATCGGCGAAATCAATGAAAATACCTTCTCATCAGAAAACTCTAAAACTTTTCGAATCACTTCAAGTGCTCTCTCTTCTCCGTTAAAAAAAAAACGGGCAATTACTCGTTTGGTATCCGGATTAACCTTAACAGGTTTACGTTCTATATATAATCTCATTATCTAATCAATGTTTTGAAAGTTATTGTTAATTTTTAACAATCTGCATGAAATATAACAACTAAAATTACAACTTAATTGTTTATATTATTTAACTTTTTGCTGATAATCTATACCTTTAACGTACAACCTTATTTTAAAAATCCCGCAAATGTATTCAGCAAAAATTTCGGCTTCCCATATTCCTGTTAATGAAGAATTACGCCTAGAAAAATTAAAGGAATATGAAATTTTAGATACGCCTGCAGAGAAAAGCTTTGATCATTTTGTACAACTGGCTGCAGATATTTTTGAAATGCAAAATGCTATTCTTGGATTCTTTGCTGAAGATGGGTTTTTTATAAAAGCTGCAATTGGCAATCCATTGGATTCAAATGGAAATCAGCATCTTTTTGATTTGCTAAAAGAGGCGGATGATGCTGATGTCATAGAAATTGCACAGCAATTTGCTAACATTAGCGAATCTCCTATTCCCTTTATTATAGCTGCTGGTATTAAATCAGCGGATGGTGTACATTTGGGGGCTTTAGTCGTATATGGAGATGATCCTCATACCACCATTCCAAGCCAGTTGAGCATGTTGAACAGGTTGGCAGAAATGATTGCTGATAAACTAGAAGTGAGAAAGGCTTTAAGAAAAACACTAAAGGCACAGGATGATCGCCTGCATGTGCTGATTCATGACCTTAAAAACCCTATGACGACCATTTCATTACAATCTGAATTGGTGGGTAGAATCCCTAATGCTGATGATAGAACTGTAAGCATCGCTGGAAAAATTAATCATCAATCGAAACGAATGGTAGACCACCTGAATCAGATTCTAAGCTCGGCCAGAAAAGAAAACGGGTCTTTTAAACCACAGAAAAATAAGATCGATCTTCGGGAACTTTTATCCAAAAGCATTAAGGATTTACAAATTATTACCAGAGATAAAAGACAGTTTTTTAACATTCGCATAGATACACCGGTAGAAATTTTTGGAGATGAAGTTAAACTCAGTGAACTTTTTTATCAATTACTCCATAATGCTAGTAAATTCTCGCATGCTGATAGTGAAATTCTGATCACGCATCAAATCACTGAAAATCTGGTAACCATTGCGATTAAAGACCATGGTGTTGGACTAAGTGCAGATGACCTCAACCTTTTATTCATCAAGTTTTCACGGTTAAGTTCAACACCAACTAACCACGAAAACTCAAACGGATTGGGTTTAATTGTAGCCAGAATGTTTACCGATATGCATAAGGGCAAACTGTGGGCAGAAAGTGAGGGAAAAGGAAAAGGCACAACCTTTTTTATCGCATTACCAATTAAGTAAGATCCAATAATTCTACTAATTTCATCTCTTCCAAAATACTTCTTTCAGGAGTGCCGGACCTTTGAAAAGACCATCTGATCAGTCGAATCAAACCGCCTTCTATTTCTATACCAGTAATATCACCATCACTAAAACAACAGCAACCACTGTTAAAATAACCTGGTTTGTATGCTTTAAATTCTGGTGCCTCATCGTCTTTTTTAACACGTTTCTTTAACTCTTCATTTAATTTGTCAATTTCGGGCTGTTGATGTTCAATCGTTGCATTTTTAAGTTTCAAATAAATCCGCTCCAGATGTGTAAGTGAGGCAAATACGGGCTGGTGAGTGTGCCCTGTAATTAATGCGGTATCTCTTTGATCTGCCTGCCAGCTGTACATCATACCATTATGTACTGTTTTCAGCTGATTATCATAGGCTGGGGTGTTGGGGTTAATCTGTAAATAAGATTGCAATGGTGCCCATACCGTACTTACAAACCACTTACTAAACCAATTCCCATCACTTTGTAAATCGCCCTGGTGGCCATGGGTAAGAAAAATATTCAGGAACTGATGTTGAAACTTCATTCTTAAAATCACACCTTCATAAATCGAAATTTTTTTTCCGTAAATGCGATTGAGGTTAAAACCAGCCAAAGGATCATTATCCCAGTAGAGGTCATGATTTCCAAAAATTTTTGTAAAAGCGTTGCGGTGGATAAATAACTTTTCCCGTTCGAAAGTTTGCTTATTATGTTTAATTACCGATTCCAATAAATTCTCCCACAGTTCCTCACTATCACCCAGATTAATGTAGTGGAACAGTTTGTTGTTATAATAATCCAGGGCTTGCAAATAATTACGTTCTGCCAGTATAAAATCATCTGCATCATCACGGGCACCTTTGTGCTGATCAGAAAAAATAATAAATTTATCTTTTTCGGTAATTTCAAATATTAAACCCCGTTTTCCCGGCTCTCTGGTAATGGTATTAAAAAGTTTGGTTAAAGCTTCATGAATACGTTTAAGATTTGGTCGTGATCCAAACCTGTTCGACATTTTAATTACCCAATTACCAAACAGACGTTGTAAAAATTTACGCATTAACACTTCACTATTAAAATTTAAACATAACAAAATTAAGGTTAAACGATGATCAACTATTCTATATATTTACAATAATGAAATTCTTTAGCCTTTTACTGTTATTTTTTTACTCGGGCGCTCAAGCTCAAAAAATACCGGCAGATACTTCTTTTAGTGTGTATACCACCTATTTAAAGGAGAAAAAAAAGCGTCCATATATCAGCATTGCACAACCGTTAGCCAAGGGTAATTTCAAAACTAAACGTAATATCACTTACGCAAAATATCCAACCGGAAATTTGTCACTTGATGTTATTTATCCAAAGCAAAACAACAAATTGTTACCAGCTGTACTATTTGTTTTTGGCGGTGGCTGGCGATCAGGTAATCGAACGCAAAACATACCACTTGCGCAAAAAATGGCTCAAAATGGTTATGTTGCCATCACTACTGATTATCGTTTATCCACTCATGCAAAGTTCCCAGCGGCAGTTTATGACCTTAAAAACACCATCCGGTGGATCAAAGCAAATGCAATAAGGTATCATATCGATACCACCAAGATTGCTATAATAGGGTTTTCTGCGGGTGGTCAGCTGGCTGCTTTAGTTGGGACTACGAATGACGATCCTGAATTTGAAAAAGAAAAAATAAACGATCATACGAGCAATGTTCAGGCAATCATTGATGTTGATGGTGTACTGGCTTTTGATCATCCCGAATCTGCGGAGGTAAGCACTGATCCCAACCGAAAATCTGTTGCAGCCATCTGGCTCGGAGCAGAATTAAATGAGAATCCAGCCTTGTGGCATCATGCATCTGCTCTTAATCACGCGGATAAACATACCGTTCCATTGCTGTTTATTAATAGTTCTACGCCACGTTTTCATGCAGGAAGAGATGATCTCATCGCTAAAATAAAACCTTTTGGCATTTATTCTGAAATCCATACCTTACCCGATACGCCTCATCCTTTTTGGCTATTCAACCCCTGGTTCGAACAGGTTTCTTCGATCATGTTGAATTTTTTAGATCTACAGTTTAAGAAAATTCAAATTAACTGACTTTTACACGGTAAATAAGGGATTCTATTCTGTTTTTAGAAATAATTTTACTAATTTCGTTAGCATTGAAACGATCAGGAAGCGCAGATTTACCTTTACATTATGGCCATGTTCCACCCTGGCTATCGCAGCGCATGGCAAAACTTGGTCTGGCCATAGTGGAGTCTATTCTAGTAGAATATGGTAAAGCTGAAGTTATCCGAAGGTTAAGTAGTCCGTTCTGGTTTCAAAGCCTGGGTGCGGTAATGGGTATGGATTGGCACTCATCAGGCATCACTACTTCTGTAATGGGTGCACTAAAAAAATCAATTAATCCTCTTTCTAAAGAGCTGGGCATTTATATTTGTGGGGGAAAGGGAAAATCCAGCAGGGAGACGCCAAATGAACTTTTTAAAATTGCAGATCAAACAGGTTTAAATGGAATTGAACTGGTAAAAGCCAGTAAATTGAGTGCAAAGGTAGATAATACGGCGATTCAGGATGGTTTTCAATTGTACCTTCATAGCTTTATACTCAGCAGCGATGGCGACTGGGCTGTTGTTCAGCAAGGTATGAGCGATGCCAGTTCTACAGCGAGAAGATATCACTGGCATTCTGAAAACTTAAAGTCATTTGTTGAGGAACCTCATACTGGTATTTGTGGCATTAATCAGGGTAAAATTCTTAACCTGACTTCAAATGAAGCTGATATTACCCGTAAAACCTTAATGGGGATGACAGCAGAATCACCAGATCGAATGATTTCTGAAATTCAAAGGATGGTTATGCCTAATCACCATGAAGTAAAATCGAAAGATGTTGACCTTAAACGTTTAGGCAGTATTTTATGGTTAGCCCACGATAAACAACCTGCAGATTTCGAATCTCTTTTATTATTGGAAGGCATGGGTCCAAGAACCTTACAATCTATGGCTTTAGTTAGTGAGGTTATTTATGGTACACCATCTCGTTTTTCTGATCCGGCGAGATATTCCTTTGCGCACGGTGGTAAAGACGGACATCCCTTTCCGGTACCTGAGCAGATCTACGATGAGACTATTTCCCAATTGCAAAAAGCTGTGGCAAAAGCTAAAATTGGTGAAACTGATAAGCAACAAGCAATAAAATCCCTTCATCAAATTGCTAAAAAAGCGGAACAGGATTTTATTCCAAACACGGATTTTGAAAAAGTGATTGAAAAGGAATGGGCTGAAAGTTGGAAATACGGTGGTAGAACTATTTTTGGAAAACAGAAGCCACCCAGAAATGAGCAGCTTAAATTGTTTTGAGAGGTTGTTATCATTTGTGAGGCGGCTTTTTCAATCAAGATGTTGTAGCGAATCAGATTGCTTCACGCCTCCGCTAAGCCCCACCCTTCGATTCGCAATGACGGATTTTTCGTGGCTACATTGCCTCCTCGTCATTGAAAGGATGACGATCGAGTTAGCTCCATGTATTACAAACAAAAAAGGTCGTGGCTTACGCCACGACCTTAAAAATATATAATTTAAACCTACTTAAGCATAAGCGACAGCATCTTTAGATGCCAGTTTAGTTACCCCCATTAAGTATTCATCCACTTTACGGGCGGCTTCCCTACCTTCAGAAATGGCCCAAACCACTAATGACTGTCCTCTTCTCACATCTCCTGCAGCGAAGATTTTACCAATATTGGTTTGATAAGTATGTTCTGAAGCTTTTACATTTCCACGATTGTCCAGTTCTACACCTAATTTTTCAATCAATCCTTCTTTTTGTGGATGTAAGAAACCCATTGCTAAAAACACCAGTTCGCAAGGTAGATCTCTTTCCGTACCAGCAACCTCTTTAAACGTTAGCGGTCTGCCAGATGGATCGATTTCCCATTCTACATCTACTACTTTTAATGCTTTTAAATTTCCATTTTCATCAGCAATAAAGTTTTTCGTATTCACAGACCAGGCTCTTTGAGCACCCTCTTCATGAGAAGAGGTATTTTTCAATAACATTGGATAAGTTGGCCATGGCATATTTTCAGTACGTGCCTGAGGTGGCATTGGCATAATCTCAAATTGAGTTACTGATTTAGCGCCATGGCGATTTGACGTTCCGATACAATCCGAGCCTGTATCACCACCACCAATTACGATTACATTTTTACCTGTTGCTAAAATATTTTCTGCAGCAATTTCTCTATTGGCTACACGTTTGTTCTGCTGTTTCAAGAAATCCATTGCAAAATGAACACCTTTAGCTGAGCGACCTTCAATAGGCAGATCACGCGGAATGGTTGATCCACCAGCTAAAACAATCGCATTGTAATCTCTTAATAAGGTACTGATTTCTACATTTTCTCCCACATTGGCATTGCATTTAAAAATGATGCCTTCTTCTTTCATTAAATCAATCCGGCGGTCAACTACATTTTTCTGCAATTTAAAATCCGGAATGCCATATCTTAATAGGCCACCTGGTGCATCATCCCGCTCGAAAACCGTTACTTCATGCCCAACTTTATTCAATTGAGCTGCAGCAGCTAATCCTGCGGGACCTGAACCAATAACAGCTACTTTTTTACCTGTCCTGATTAATGGCGCCTTTGCTTTAATAAAACCTTTGTCGAAAGCGATTTCTATAATATGCTTTTCAATTTCTTCAATCGCCACTGGTGGACGGTTGATCCCCAATACACAAGCTGATTCGCAAGGTGCAGGGCAAATTCTTCCTGTAAATTCGGGAAAGTTATTGGTGCTTAATAAAATATTGGCAGCAAGTTCCCATTTTGCCTGATAGACAGCGTCATTAAATTCTGGAATCACGTTACCTAAAGGGCAACCTGACTGACAAAAAGGGACGCCGCAATCCATACAGCGGGCTGCCTGATTATTTAATTCTTGTGCGGGCAATTCATTTAAAAATTCCCCGTAGTGTTTAACACGAGTTTTAGCCTCTTCTCTTGTGGGCGCAACTCTGTCGTATTCTTGAAATCCTGTTACTTTTCCCATGGCTTAGTGTGTTTTTACTTGTTGATTACGTTTTGCTAAAACCGCTTTGTATTCTTTAGGGAATACTTTTACGAAATGATTTGATTGTGTTTTCCAATCACTTAAGATAAATTCTGCAACCTTACTATCTGTTAAACGGATATGTGTTTTAAGTAGTGCTAAAATTCTTTGTTCATCTTCGGATTGTAATGGATCAAGATCTACCATTTCTTTATTGCATTTTCGTGCAAAAGTTCCATTGGCATCGTAAATCCAGGCTACACCACCACTCATTCCGGCGGCAAAATTACTTCCGGTATCTCCAAGAATCAATACTTCACCACCAGTCATATATTCGCATCCGTGATCACCAACACCTTCTACAACTGCTGTTGCACCAGAGTTACGTACCGCAAAACGTTCACCAGCTTTACCACGGGCAAATAATTCACCAGAGGTTGCACCGTAAAGCGCTACGTTACCAATAATGATATTTTGCTCTGGTACAAATGTACAGGCTGAGAAAGGATAAATAGCTAAACGAGCACCAGATAAACCTTTACCTACATAGTCATTTGCTTCGCCCTCTAATGATAAGGTTACACCTCTTGTATTAAATGCACCGAAACTTTGACCTGCAGAACCTACAAATTTAAAGTTGATGGTATCTGGAGGTAAACCAGCGCCCAAATGCACTTTTGAAATCTCATTGGATAACATGGTACCTAAAGAACGATCTGTATTTTTCACGTTGAAACTTGCGAAAACTGGCTCATTGTTAAGTATGGCTGGCTGTGCAGCTGCAATTAACTGGTGATCTAACACATGCGCTAAACCATGATCTTGGGCTTCTGTATTGTACAATGGCAAACCATTGTCTTCTGCTTTATAAAGAATTGCAGATAGGTCCAGGTGTTTTAGTTTCCAGTCTTCAGTTGGTAATTCACGCAATTTTAAAATATCAGCTTGTCCAACCATTTCGTGAATGGTTCTGAAACCAAGCTCAGCCATAATTTCCCTTAATTCTTCTGCCAGGAAATTAAATAAATTCACCACGTGATCTGCATCTCCGCTAAACAATTTCCTTAATTCAGGATCTTGTGTAGCCACACCAACCGGACAAGTATTTAAATGGCACTTGCGCATCATGATACAGCCAGCTGTAACTAAAGCAGCTGTAGCCACTCCCCATTCTTCAGCGCCTAAAAGTGCTGCAATGGCAATATCTCTTCCTGTTTTAAGTTGTCCATCTGTTTGCAGAACGATGCGATTGCGTAATTTATTCTTCACCAGCGTTTGGTGTGCTTCTGCCAATCCAAGTTCCCAAGGTAAGCCAGCGTGTTGAATGGATGTTAATGGCGATGCACCGGTACCTCCATCAAAACCTGATACCAAAATTACGTCTGCGTGCGCTTTAGCAACGCCGGCAGCAATTGTGCCTACGCCTGCTTTAGAAACCAGTTTTACATTGATTCTTGCTGCACGGTTGGCATTTTTCAAATCATATATTAGCTGTGCTAAATCTTCAATGGAATAGATGTCATGGTGTGGCGGAGGAGAAATTAGTCCTACGCCGGGTGTAGAGTGACGAACTTTTGCAATCCAATCGTCTACCTTGTGGCCAGGTAATTGCCCACCTTCACCTGGTTTGGCACCTTGAGCCATTTTAATCTGCAGCTCATCTGCATTGGTTAAATAGTAGCTGGTTACACCAAAACGAGCGGATGCTACTTGTTTAATGGCCGAACGCATACTGTCTCCATTTTCCATTTTGGTATAGCGCATTTCATCTTCGCCGCCTTCACCTGTATTGCTTTTTCCACCAATACGGTTCATTGCAATGGCTAAGGTAGAGTGTGCCTCATGAGAAATGGAACCGAATGACATGGCGCCTGTTGCAAATCTTTTTAGAATGGCCTCAGTAGATTCCACCTCATGTAAAGGAACTGCCGGACGGCTATAATTAAAATCAAACAATCCACGGATGGTATAAGCTTGTTGCGTTTGCTCATTAACCAATTTAGAGTATTGTTTAAAGATATTGTAATCGTTTTTGCGGGTTGCGTTTTGCAGTAAATGGATGGTTTGAGGATTAAATAAATGTGCCTCTCCTTTACGTCTGAATTTATAAGTACCACCTGCAGGCAATAAGTTTTCCGTTTGAGTGGTTGGTCCGAAGCTACGGTGATGTTTGATCAGTGTTTCTTTTGCAATTTCATCTAAGCCTAAACCGCCGATACGTGAAACGGCTCCTGTAAAGTAAGTGTTAACCACTTGTTTGTTCAATCCTAAAATTTCAAAAATCTGCGCACCCTGATAAGATTGTAGTGTAGAGATTCCCATTTTGGAGAAGATCTTCAACAAACCGCTGTTAACTGCATAGATGTAATTTTTGGTTAACTGTTCTGCCGATAAACCGGATTCGCTCTGGAAGCCATTAATGGTTTCTAAAGCCAGATAAGGGTTGATTGCTGTTACGCCAAAGCCCAGAAGGGTAGCAAAATGATGTACTTCCCAGATATCCCCGGCCTCGATTACTATACCTACAGCACCACGATAGCCTTTACGGATTAAGTGATGGTGTACCGCAGAAACGGCCAGCAAAGATGGCATCGCTGCATGTTCAGAATCAATTGCCCTATCCGTTAATACAATTACCTGAAAACCGTCTTCAACAGCATCTACGGCATAACGACATAAACGATCTAATGCTTTTGCCATTGCTCCTGGCTTACCATCTGCCCTGAAATAGGTTTGTAACGTTTTGGCCTGAAATACCCCAGTATCAATACTTCTGAGTTTTTCTAATTCCTGATTGGTTAAAATAGGATGTTTGATTGCCACGCAATGCGCTTGCAAAGGATTTTGCTCTAGCAGGTTTCCGTTACTGCCCATAAAACTGGCCAGACTCATCACTACTTTTTCGCGAATCGGATCGATTGGAGGATTGGTTACCTGTGCAAATAACTGCTTAAAATAATTTGATAAATGCTGTGGGCGTTTTGATAAAATGGCCAGTGGTGTATCTGTACCCATTGAACCAATAGGCTCTTTGGCTTCAATAGCCATTGGTTTTAGTAATAAATCTATATCTTCTCTACTGTAACCAAAAACCTGTTGATATTTAAAAATAGACTCTTCTGAAAGACCAGTAAACATGACGCGGGGATCAGGTAATTCTTCCAGGCGGATTTGATATTGATTGATCCAGTCTGCATAAGGACTGCCTCCACAAACCTTTGTTTTAATTTCCTCATCACTGATGATCCTGCCCTGCTCCATGTCTACTACAAACATTTTACCTGGCGTTAAGCGTCCTTTTTCGATGATGGTACTTTGATCAATGGCTAATGCGCCGGCTTCTGAACCCATGATTACGCGGTCATCAGAAGTAATGGCGTAGCGAGACGGACGTAAACCATTGCGGTCTAAAGTAGCGCCAATCAATTTACCATCTGTAAAGGCAATTGCTGCAGGCCCATCCCATGGCTCCATCAAAGTGGCGTGGAATTCATAGAAGGCTCTCTTCACCGGGTCCATATCTTCATTGCCATCCCATGCTTCGGGAACCAACATCATTAATACATGAGGTAGGGTTCTGCCAGCATGAAGCAGTAATTCAATTACATTATCTAAACATCCTGAATCAGAGTTGGTCTCATCGATTACTGGCAATAACATATCCAGTTCTTCTTTAGTAAAATAGGCAGATGCAAAAGATTTTACACCAGCCCTAAACCAGTTCAGGTTACCTTGCAGGGTATTAATTTCGCCATTGTGGGCGATAAAGCGGAAAGGTTGTGCTAACCGCCAAGAAGGAAAAGTATTGGTTGCAAAGCGAGAGTGTACCAAGCCTAAAGCAGAAACCATTCTTTTATCGCTCAGGTCTTTAAAATAAGTACGAACCTGTAAAGATGTTAACTGACCTTTATATATAATGGTTTGCGCGGATAGTGAAACGATGTAAAAATCCTTACCACCATTTACCGTATTGGCAATTAATTTAATCAGGTAATTTTTAAAAATATAAAGTTTGCGTTCGAAATCTGCACCTGGATTCACTGCATAAGGGCGGGCAATAAATACCTGCTCAATTTCCGGCTCTACTGAAAGTGCCATGTTGCCAATATCGGTGGTATCAACGTCAACCTTTCTGAAGCCTAAAATTTCTAATCCTAATTTTTCTGCAGCGCGATAAATCAGTTCTCTGCATTCTTCTCTTGATCTGATATCCTTCGGCATAAATAACATGCCCACACCATAATTATTGGTTTCGGGCAGGCTAAAGCCAGCTTTTAAACATTCGTCATAAAAAAATTCGTGAGGAATCTGAATCATGATACCCGCTCCATCGCCTGTATTTGGTTCTGCTCCACATGCCCCTCTATGATCTAGATTTTCTAAGATAGTAAGTGCATCGGAGATGATTTGATGCGATTTTCGCCCTTTCACATGTGCAACGAACCCGATACCGCAGGCATCGTGTTCAAATTGCGCGTCGTACAATCCACTGTTTGGTTCCATTCTTTGCTCGTTAGTTTGTTAGTGTATAGGAAACACTAAGATATAAAAAACGATTGTTAAATTACAGAGTTGTTACGATTTTTGGAATAATTTTAGTTTTTAAACAATTTTAACTGATAATATTAAAATATAGCTAAATATTGTTAAGGATAATTACAATTATAATAATGGCTCTTTATCTATAAAGATGCCTCTTCTGGATTTATTTTAAAAGGTATTTCAGTCAACTTAAGAAGTTTTTATGGTTGTGAGTAATGGGAAAACGTCGCCAGTTTTAATATGAGTTCATTGCAATACTAACAAACATTGCATATAATAAATGTATTAGAAGCTAAATCAGACTGACGAAGTTTCCCTTCACGCTATGCTATTGAAACTTCGTCAGTCGGGCTAATTAGCGAGGTTTCGAAGGCCAGAAACATGACAAAAACTTCGTAAGTTTAAATGTGAATTATTGGCAAGATTAACTACAGTAAACTCTTTAAAAGCTAAATCAGACTGACGAAGTTTCCTTCCCCGCTACCCCATTGAAACTTCGTAAGTCGGGTTAACGTAAGAACTATTCATCTCTTAACAATTTTATTATCGTATTAATCAGTTAGATAGCATATATCATTAAAAAATTCCAGAAATGCATTTTGCAAAACAACTTCTTTTTCTACCTTTGTGCCGGGCAAGTCTTTTACGACCAGCTCCCTTTGAACTCCCCCAGGATGGGAACATAGCAAGGGTAGAAGGTTGTAGCGGTGCGATAGAAGTTGCTTGCCCATTTTTTTCTTTTTCCCTTAATGCCTCCGATGTGAAATCGGAGTAAACTCTGAAGGGGCCATTAAATTCTTCAGGGTTCGAATCTGTAAAACTCAAATATTTAAGAATTTATAACCATGAAATTTTTTATCGACACAGCAAATCTTGATCAAATCAGAGAAGCTCATGATCTTGGCATTTTAGACGGCGTAACTACCAATCCTAGCTTAATGGCTAAAGAAGGTATCACTGGCGAAGAAAATGTAATTAACCATTATAAAGCCATTTGCGATATCGTTGAAGATAACGTAAGTGCAGAAGTGATTGCCACTACATTTGACGAGATTGTTAAAGAGGGTGAAGCTTTAGCTGCTTTAAACCCGAAAATCGTTGTTAAGGTACCAATGATTAAAGATGGTGTTAAAGCCATTAAACATTTCTCTTCAAAAGGAATTAAAACCAATTGTACGCTAATCTTTTCTGCCGGACAAGCATTACTTGCTGCTAAAGCCGGAGCAACATATGTTTCTCCTTTCTTAGGCCGTTTAGATGATATTTCAAGCGATGGCTTGGTTTTAATTGAAGACATCAGAACTATTTTTGATAATTACGGATATGAGACTCAAATTTTAGCAGCTTCAATTCGTGGACCTTTACATATCGTAAATTGTGCAAAGTTGGGTGCTGATGTAATCACCGCTCCTTTAGCTGCAATTGCTGGTTTATTAAAACACCCATTAACTGATTCAGGTTTAGCGACTTTCTTAGCAGATCATGCTAAGGCTGCAGGGAAGTAAGTTTGGATTTGTGAGTTCGGAGTTTTTAGTCCTAAGTCTGGAGTCTAAAAGTAAAGAGCTTACAGTATATAAAATTAGAAATCCTAAGTTTTGAGTAGAGACCTGCTTGAGACTTAGGATTTTTTTATTGAATGGGATTTTTTCAAGGAGTTGACTGGTTGGTGAGCTACCAAACCGGGAGGTAGTTGTATATAAGAGTTTGGAGTGGGGAGTTCCAAGCGTACAAAAGTCCTAAGTTATTATTGAACCTAAGACTTTTGTGTGTTAAAGAAATACGACTTAAGACTCTATACTAATGACTCGCGACTCAGCACTTCCTTCACCTTTTCATAATTAATCTGCTCATCGGGTGCAATTAGAATGCCCTTCACTCCTGCCCCATTCGCCGCTTCCACGTCTCTTGGTTTATCGCCAATCATAACAGACTGTGCCGGATCTATGTCATACATATCAATTGCATCTAATATCATTCCTGATGCTGGCTTCCGGCACTTGCATTCGCCACCCACTGTTGGGTGATGTGGGCAATAATAAAAGCCAGCAATATCAGCACCTTTTGCTACAAATGCATTCCTTAACATTTGGTGCATAATGGCGAGTTCCTGCTCTGTATATCGCTTCAAGGCGATACCGCCCTGATTGGTAATCACAATAAGCAAATAACCTTCATCATAAAACTTTTTTAAAACCGGAATCTGGTAGTCGAGAATTTTGAAGTCTTCAACCCGACAGATGTAATCGTATATTTCGTGATTAAGCACGCCATCACGATCAAGGAAAATTGCTTTATTCATTTAGGAATTATAAATTTTAGACTGTGTTTATAAGGATTCAGTCAAAGGTAAAATTGAGCATCAAAAATAAGGAAAAATTTATGGGATAAGAAAGATAAACGGAATAAGCTATTTTGTTATTTACGCAAATTAGTTAATGGCAAGCCGCTATTTTCTACCCAAACGATAACCGCTTAATGCAAAATATAGAATAAATAAATAAGCAGGAATCATCATTAAATATGCTGTTTGTGAATTCCCTGTTGTTTCAGAGATATAGCCATAAATTGGAGGAAGAATTGCCCCACCTACAATAGCCATAATCAGCAAGGCTGATCCCATCTTAGTAAATTTACCTAAGCCATCAATAGCCATTGGAAAAATAGCTGGCCACATTACTGAATTTGAAAAACCTAAGAGTGCAAAAATCCAGACAGCCGGGTGTGTAGGAAGATTTAAATCCTGACCAAATAAATGTAGAACAGCAATTCCGGGATTTGCTTTTATAAAAACCACTAATAAAACCAATAGCATGCTGAGGATACAGGAAATGACCAGGGCATTTCTTTGTGAAATAAATCTAGGAATAGAAATGATGCCAACGGTGTAACCCAGCAACAATCCGTAACCGGTGTAGGTAGCAAAGCTCTTGGACATGCCTAGCTTGTAACCTAAATGTGTACCTAGTCCGGCGAAGGTATCATAACTGATTACCTCCATTCCAACATAAAAAAACAAGGCTAAAACGCCAACTATCAGATGTGGAAAGTTGAAGATATTTTTATTCGCTGCAGCTACCTTTGAATCTTCAGGCAGCACATTTGAGTCTAGAATATCCTGTTCTTCTTCTACTTCGGGAAGCTGCACAAAAAATAGCAAAACACCTACTAAAGCAAATGAGATTGTAATGAATACATATGGCATAACCACTTTTTGAGCCAACGTATCCAAAGCCATATTTTTTCCTGCTTCATCCATCGTTTTTAAGCTGGCCTCGAAGGCATCACTATCTTTCAAAATGATACTGCCTAATACGTAAACAGCAAGAATACCAGCGATTTTATTACATATCCCCAAAATACTGATGCGCCTAGCGGCACTTTCTTTTGGGCCTAGCGCTGTCGCATAAGGATTGGAAGCTGTTTGAAGTAATGCTAAACCGCTTCCTATGATAAATAATCCGAGTAAAAATGTAGGAAAGCTTCTTGCATAGGCGGCGGGGATAAATACAGCAGCTCCTATGGCCATTACAAACAACCCTACAGACATCCCTTTTTTAAAACCTGTAAATTTTAAGACAAATGATGAGGGAATGGACATTACAAAATAAGCAGCAAAAAATGCGGAAGCGACATAATACGATTCGGTACTGGTGAGTTGACACGCAATCTTTAAATATGGAATGAGCTGACTATTTGCCCAGGTAATGAATCCAAAAATAAAAAAGAGGACACCAATAACGAACAATGCAAAACTATAATTTTGCTTTTGAGGTGAATTTAACATGTGTTTGGCTAATAATTGATTGATCCGACCAAATTAGCCAAATATTTTTATGTTTTACAAATCAATACCATTGAATATTATCAGAATCAAATAAAATTTAGATAGAATTGCAAAATATATCAACATTTTTAACTCAATAACCAGATATTTATCCAATTTAAATTAGCAATTTTAAAATCAAACTCTTATACTATCTAAATTATCATTTCGAAAATGATGATCTAATTTTTAATTGCAGGAAAAACTTTTAGAAATTATTTATGCTAAGCGTACTAAAGTACCATTACTCAAAAATACTTAAACGTGTTAAAAATGAACTGATGATAATTAATCGCCTTATAAATCAATACAGTAGCATATTTCACCTATTTTTATTTGCAACAGCGCTATCTGAATCCTATATTTGCAACACTTTAAAGAAAACGGCAATGTTTTAAACAAAGTAGATTCCGTAGCTCAGCTGGTAGAGCATTACACTTTTAATGTAGTGGTCCTGGGTTCGAATCCCAGCGGGATCACGAAAAGCCTCACAGAAATGTGGGGCTTTTTTGTTTTATACCATCTGGATTGGAACAGAAGCACTGGCCTTGGGTTCGATTTGTAAAAGGTTCAGGGCCGAGTTTGGGATAATGCGAGGCTGAACCAATCCCAGCGGGATCACGAGAAACAATATCAAAGTGAAATAAAACCCTGCAAAAATTTGGTTTTCAGGGCTTTAGCTTTTATTGGTTATACCAAAATATCCATGAAATGACCAATAATTTATCAGGTTACTTTATCTATTTGTTTCCTATGATAAATTTCAGATAATATAGTAAGTTGCAATGCAATTTGATTGCTGTTTAAAAGTAAAAGAGGCTGGATGTGTTGGAAGATCAAAATAAAATAAAGTACCTGATCTTCATATGAGTGCTTAACAATAGGCTTTAATACTTCTAAAGTCAGATTACATTCATTTAAAAGCTCCAAGCTTAGTTGATGTTTTTCCCCAAGAACATTTTTTATTTCTTCAATTACATCCTCATATAATTTCCCTGACATTGAGGCGCTATCCCTAGCAATTAATTTGCCTTTTTCACAGGCTTCCTTTAATACATCTTCATTTTCCAAATAAAATTTATGAAACTGCTTATACTTATTCTTCTTAAACTCATTAATAGTGTTTGGATTCAGTTGTTTTTGTTCACTGACATTTAATAAATACCTACTTGATAAATAATAGAAGATATTTATATAATCTTGTTGGTCTATTTTTAGATATTCAAGTAAGAAAGAGTCAATTAATATTGCAATTATCAAATGACGTTTTACCTCATATTTCTCATATTTCGAAATCAATTGTTCCATTAAAATGGAGATTTTTATTGAACAGTTTTCGAATCCTTTAACAAATTTATTGAGTGCATTGATCTCGTTTAGTTCAAAGCTAGGTATTTTAGAACTGCGATATGCAGTGCCTATATCTGCGTGAAGAATATTCGTCAATTGGGAAAAAATGATTTCCTGCCAATCATTATCATTAGTTAAATTTAATCTTTCGAAGCAAATTGAGATCTTATTTTTATACACTCTCGGCTTTGTAGTATCAGATACGTAAAAATATCGGTAATGGTCCCTTAAGATGTGATCTTGTTTGATTCTTTGGAGTAGCATAGTTATAAAGTGTTCAATATTCAGATTTTCATAATCTAGATCCACAATTAAATATTTATTTTCAAACACTCTATTACTTTCAAAAGTTGATGAAATGGAAATATAGTCCTCAATAAACATCCCGATTTTTCTATAGTAATCATATCCTTCTTCTTCGATCCCACCCTTAGTTAGTGTAATTAACCGATCGATCAACGAAGCTTCGCTTTCATAAAGAAAGTCTGCTTTATGCCTGCCACTCATCCTCCAGTTAGTAGTCTTTATAAGTTCAACCTGTGTAATCAAACTAAAAAATTCATTTATAAGAAAAATCTTCTGATAAGGTTTTGAATCCTTTAAGAATTCCTTCCTTATTTTGGTAAGACCTTTGATAAGTGCTTTATAGGTTTCAATATTATTATGTATACCGCAGACAAATAACTGTTTGGCTTTCTGCTGTACTTTAGAAACTAGACCGGTTTCATTATCTTTTATAATTGTTCCCTTCACAATCATCGTCAATAAAATACCCCGCTGATCAAACTGTTCATTTCTAAGCATATTATCAAGATTGTTTGCCGGAATCTGTGTAATATCAATACGAACGCCTTCAAACATTAACCCTTGTGGAGATATTGTACTAAAACAAGAATCAAAAATTAAAATATCTATGTCACTAAGTGAGGTAGCATAATCATTGTTTAGGTATGATCCAGCCAAGATCGCACCTGATGCGTTAGGATACTGTTCATTAATAAGTTTCAAAATATTCATATTGATATATATTAATTATTATTTGTAAATATTGATTTTGAATTAAATAATTATATTTTTGGTTGTAATATTAATTATTATCTTTTTGTAGACAAAAATTATATTTTAATACCTGAATCTGCCTATTCATACCAAAAAAAAGCAGCATTAAAATTGTAGCTTCCAAATTATGAAATAACAACAAATTAGATTTATATTTAATTAATAAAATAGAAACATGTTAATGACCCGTTCCTCTACTAACATCAGTAACACTGGTTTTTACGCTTGCACCATAGTTATGCTAAGGATAGAGTATTGAGAATACTATACATATTAAAAATAATATAATAATGCCGTATCATCAATAATGAAAGGTGTTCAAAATTGATACATTTAAGAATATAGCATCAATCAGTTAAAAATTATAATCAATTAAATTATAGCATATCGACTTTTTTATGAAAATGAGAACTCTTAGTATCTATCTTATATTATCTAGTATATTCTTAACTCATTTAGTTTCTGCTCAGGTCACTTTAAATTGTAATAATCAAGATATCTCTAAAACGATTTTTAAACAAGACTCAACTCAGCGGTTTAATAACTATTTCAACATTGAACAAACAGATTTTAAAGGTATAAAAGAAAGCAAAAATCAAATTGAACTTAGGTTCTATACTCCATACGCTTTAACCACAAAAGCAATTGATATTTACATTCTTAAATCCAACCCGGACAGTAGTACAATTACTAGAATTCGAACTTTAGTTATGGAGGGAACTACTAAAGGGTTTAAAATTGTTCGGGTGATCAAACCAAAAGAAAACAAGAAAAAACTAGACCTTAATTTACTGTATCAAGAAAAAAGTGTGACATTAAAAGATAGCTTTTGTACGATATATAAATTTTTGCTGGACAATAATATCTTCACCCTTTCGGGTAATAAGAGCATAAAATTTATAACATCAAATGAAGATTCGATGAGTGGTATCTATTTTGAAGTTAAACTTAAAAATAAAAGTAGAAATTTTAATTATATAAGTGGCGGCAATTATATAGATACAGTACCCAAAAGAAAAGACAACATAAATAGCATAGTAACATACTTAAAAGATAAATTTAATTAATATGACAAGAAACGGTTTAGCTAATTTCAATGATTTATCAAAGGATTTTGAAATTATATCAAAGTTAGAAAATGCAAATATAATAGGTGGTGGAGTAGATTTAGATGCTTTATTCACTCAAATATTTGATTTTTCGGCCACAAACTTAAATGCAGCAACAATTGCAATGTTTAAAAAAGAAGTTACAGATTTAGCAAGTACCACTGTTGGCGACAATCTTTTACAATCATTACTTACTGCAGGCAATAAAATATTTGTAACGAATGAAAAACCGACTGAGGCGGGAGCTTTTGGGGGATACGGCTTCTCAAACAATACATTACAGCTTGGCAGCCTTGATCCTGACACCAATACCGAAGTTTTAAATAGTTTGGCATTTTCTTCGATTGCTCATGAATTATATCATGCTTATCAAGATAATGTTACTTATGGGAACAATCAAAGTGCAGCCTCTGAAGCATATAGAACTGATGCAAAAACTGAAATTGATGCTGGTATTTTCTCTTACATGGCAGCAATCGAATATGACATAAATCATAATCTAGCGTATGATAGCGGTGAATCTCATGCTAGGCAATCTTTTAGCTTAGAAAGCGGAAATCCAAATACAGCTGCTAAAGCTGCTTTTGATAAAGCTTGGCAAGAAACTTTTCTTCAAGGTTTCACAAAGGAAAACTATAATGCCCTTATAAGGAATTTCAAAGAAGGCTCATCTTATACTGTCTCAAAAACAACGAGTACTGAAGTTCAGGACCTAAACGAAACCTTTATTGACAATTTATTCAACACGGGCTTTTCTAGTGAAATTAAGCTTTGGAAAGCAATTAATGATAATACGGGAGCTACTCCAAATCAACTAATTTCAGCGGATTCCACTTTGCATGCCCCTATAAATGTAGGAACTGATTCCGGTAGTAATGGAAGCAATGGAAGCGGAGATGGCGGCGATCCTTACAATGGTTCAGGATCAGGAGGAATGGATAGTGGATATTCCCCATGGATTACTTCGGGTTCCTATGATCCCAATTATGGTTATTCATCAAATAATGGTGACTATTGGTTTACAAGTCCAGCTACTGGTATGCCCCAAAACTCAGGTTGGGAAAGCGGTAATAACGGAGGGCCAGTTGGACCAAATAACATACCATGGTGGTATTACTTGTCTAATGATTCTTCATCTTGGTAGGTTTCCTTATAAGTATAATGAAATAAATAAAATAGCATATTATTCTAATTGATATATTCACTCATTAAATTTCCAAACGATAGACAATTAGACATGATGGATTGCGGTCCTGCATGTTTAAAAATGATTTCTAAATACTACGGAAAATTTTATTCCTTACAATATCTCCGAGATAAATGTGGCATAACAAAAGAGGGAGTATCGTTTTTAGATATTAGCCATACGGCTGAAGAGATTGGACTACGTTCGCTTTCCATAAAGTGTACAGTAGAAGACCTATTGATTAAAATTCCTTTGCCTGCAATTATTCACTGGGATAACAGCCACTTTGTAGTCGTCTATAAGGTTAAAGCAGAACGTGTAAAGACTAAAAGTTATAGTGAAAGTAGTAAAATTGCTAAAGGTACAATTTATGTCTCCGACCCACTCAAGGGATATGTAAGATACAACGCAGAGGAATTTGCAAATAAATGGATTAAACATGGTACCGAAAAAGGTGTATTAATGGCCATAGAGCCTCAGGCAGACTTTTACCAACGTGAGGCATACGAAAAGATAGAAAGGTCTAAAACTTTTGAAAATTTCCTAGGCTATTTTATACCCTATAAAAAGAGTTTCATTAACTTGTTTGTGGTTATGCTTCTGGTTACGATACTCCAAGGTTTTTTACCATTTATAAGCAAAGCAGTAATTGATGTTGGCATTCAAACTCATGATGTGGATTTTATCAATATTGTACTCATCGCTAATGTTACCATCATTATCAGCGTTTTGTTAAGTAATCTGGTGCGTGACTGGATATTATTACATGTAACATCCAGGGTTAATATTGCATTGATCTCTGATTACCTAATAAAGCTCATGCGCTTACCCATTACCTTCTTTGAGAACAAAATGACTGGTGATATTTTACAGCGTGCCCAGGATCATGAGCGTATCAGATCGTTTATAATGAACAATTCTTTAAACATGATCTTCTCGACGCTCACTTTTGTCGTTTTCGGAATTATTATGTTCATTTATAATCCCATAATATTTTATATTTTTTTGCTAGGTAGTATACTTTATGTAGTATGGGTAATGGCATTTCTTAATGTCAGGAAAAAGTTAGACTGGGAGTATTTTGATTTGGTTAGTAAGAATCAGAGTTATTGGGTAGAAACGGTTGCAAGTATTCAGGATATTAAGATTAACAATTACGAAAAACAAAAACGTTGGAAGTGGGAAAATATTCAAGCCAGACTTTATAAAGTAAATTTGAAAGTGCTCAGTGTAACCAATACTCAAAACCTTGGCGCACAATTTATAGATAGTCTTAAAAATCTATTCATAACTTTTTTTTGTGCCAAAGCAGTGATTAATGGAGAAATCACTTTTGGGGTAATGATTTCTACTCAATTTATTATTGGTATGCTAAATGCCCCTGTTGTCCAATTTATACAGTTCATTATTTCTTTTCAATTCGCAAAACTCAGCTTTTTAAGGTTAAATGAAATTCACCAACTGGAGGATGAGCATGAATCTATCGGCAATAATAGTGTTGAACTTCCTAGCGACAAGAGCCTTATAATAAATAATGTGAGCTTTCAGTATAATCCAAATGGGCAAGTAGTATTAAAAGGCGTAAAGTTGGTCATTCCGGAAGGCAGGATAACTGCTATTGTAGGAGATAGTGGCAGCGGCAAATCAACTTTATTAAAATTGCTACTCCGATTGTACAACCCGTCATATGGTGAGATCATGATCGGTAATATGAATATTAGTAACATAAGCCTGAGACAATGGAGAGATAAGTGCGGTGCTGTGATGCAGGATGGTAAAATATTTAATGACACCATTATGAATAACATAGTATTAGACGATGAAAGAATTGATTATGTTAAAATGAAAAATGCGTTAGAAACAGCCAATATTGCCAAAGAAATTGAAGCACTCCCTTTAGGATATCAGACGGTGATGGGTGAACAAGGCCGAGGGTTGAGTGGAGGACAAAAACAACGAATTCTAATTGCCAGAGCATTATATAAAAATCCAGATTATCTCTTTTTTGACGAAGCCACTAACAGCCTGGATTCTATTAATGAACAAAAGATCGTGGCTGCTTTAGATAATGTATTCAAAGATAAGACAGTAATTGTTGTTGCCCACAGGCTTAGTACGATACAAAAAGCTGATCAAATCATCGTTATGCAGAATGGAATGGTCTCAGAAATAGGGAACCACGATTCTTTAATGGTAAAAAAAGGCAGATACTATCAGTTGGTTCAATCGCAGGTCGATTTCTCGCCCAAAAATCAGGTTGACATTACGGGCCTTATATAAGAACTGAGGGATGGAAAAAGATAAACTATTGTCCATTGATCCTAGGACTGAGGAAGTACAACATATTATAGACAGGATGCCAACACGATTTGGCTTTTGGGTTTCAGCAATTGTGGTGTTTCTGTTTATACTTTTGTTTGTTTTTGGCTGGTTGGTTCGTTATCCTGATATGATAAAAGGCCAGATTAATATTAATGCAAATAGTGCTCCATTAAAACTCATTGCTAGTTTCAATGGTAAACTAAAGCTCAATGGGATTAAGTCTATGGACGAAGTAAATGAGGGACAGGTGCTTGCCTACATAGAAAACCCGACTAATCCAACCAGCGTAATTTATATTGATAGTTTACTTAAATTGTTTAATCCAAACACGGATAAAATTTTAGACATCAGAAAGGAATTACCTCACAATTTTTCATTAGGTGAATTAAACGCTAAATATTATGCATTTGTTAACAGTCTTCAGGATTTCATCAACTATAAAGAAGACAAGCTTTTAGATAAGCAGGCACAAAACTTCCTCGTTCTATTAAATGAGCAGCGGAATTCGATATCCACTGCCAACAAAAGGGTAGAAATGGCTAAAAACAGTTTAATTTATGTTCATAAGTTTTATAGCCGGGATTCTACATTATTTACAAAAAAAGTAATTAGCGAATCTGAGCTGGATAAAACACAAATGAGTTATTTATCTAGTAAGGATGGCTTACAAAATGCCATTAACAATTTAATTAATGCCAAACAGGCTGCGCAGCAAACGGAAAGTAAGATTCAGGAATTAGGTATACAAAAGCCTGAGAAGGAAAAAGGATTGCAAATCGCCCTGATCTCAGCGTATAATGATTTAGTTGATAATATTAAAAGTTGGGAACAGAAGTATGTTTTTATAGCTCCATTTAACGGAAAGGTTCAATTTCTAAAATTTTATAATGAGAACCAATTTGTACAGGCCGGTGAACAGGTATTTACGATCGTACCAGCTGCAGAGAAAGCATTTGGACAGCTCGTTTTACCAGCACAAGGTAGTGGTAAAATTAAGACAGGTCAGGAAGTAATCGTTAAACTGGATAACTATCCTTATTTGGAATACGGCTCGATAACAGGTCGAATTAAGTCAATCTCACTAACCACTAATACCACCAAAACAGAAAAAGCAGATGTAGAAACCTATATGGTGTTGGTTGACTTTCCTAATCAGTTAAAAACCAATTATGGAACGAAACTTGATTTTAAGGCGGAGGCAAAAGGGTCAGCAGAGATCATCACCAATGACAGGCGTTTAATCCAGCGCTTATTTGATAACCTCAAATATATAATGAGAAAATAATCCGATGCTTTACTTTCCTGGTGTTTTCATTTTAATAAAGTATACGCTATTGACATCTTATAATTACTGCTGAAGTGGTACTTTCTTTCGCATACGCAGGGCTTCTATAATCCTTTTTTATTCCTTATCCTTGGGCATTATTATTTGGTATCGCTCCTATATGCTTTCTTTCAATAGCACCAATCCACTTTTCGCTATTTCCAATCCCTGAAGATCACAATAAGAATAAGATCAGTGTACTAATGGCCTGCGGTAGTTCTTCGAATGTGTACTTCATTGGCGGTATCTTTTGTTTTGATACCGCAATGTTAGTGGCTTGTTTTGTAGGGTTACAACAAGTTAAACCGCATCCTTACCGTTTCTCTACTAATATTTACTGTTTTTTTTGTTTCGAACTGTTGGAACCAGAAAAGGAACTTTGTCTTTCATCCTTACCTCTAAAATTGGTGATTTGCAGGCCCTGGTATCGGATGATATAATCGCACTTAGCCAGCCCTCCGAGTATTCGTTTACTTTATCTCCATTGCTATTTAGGAAGTTTTTTAGAATCCATTTTTCGAGTTCCGCTTTTCATTGCATCCAACAATCAGGTTTGCTTCATAGAATTGCTTAAAAGCATTGGCAAGCTTATTACTGTTTCCGTTGAAGATCATCTGGTTTGCAGGTTGTTCGTCCGCTTTTATTAGGGCGTCAAGCTGGCTGAAATGTTCTTCTGAAAAATAAGTCTTTATCAGTTTCAGAAAATCACCTGTAAACTGATGATTGAATTTTGGCCGACTCGCATCGGGATTATATGGGATTTTGTGGGCTGCTCAGGCTTGAAATCTTCAGTTTGTTGCGGGCTTTTTTGTTTGGCCGTCCATTTCTCGAAAGTTTCACGGGGATGTAGAATTTCATCGATTTCACTAACCAGCTCACTTAAGAACTTGTCCCTGATCTTTAAAGTATCGTGCAGACATTCTACAAGCTCATCGCCTATATAAATATCCTTGTAGTCTGATTGTAGGTTGTTAACTATGAACAAATAATCTAGTTGGATTGAAAATATTAGGTTGCTGGGATATTCAGTTCTAAGCTCACTATAATGCTGGTTGAAATTTGTCCATATGAGTTTAAACCTTTCCTTTAATTTTTTGAGCTGTTCAAATTCTCTTTTTAAACTGGTGTCGTTAAGGGACAACAGATCAATTAAAGCCATGTCTTTTAATACCCTGATTTCACTCTTATAAGTGAACGAATCATAATAGTGGGTTTCGTGGGCAAGACTATAAGCTCGTTTCTGCCCATCTTCTTTTATGGAGCTCTTTAATTCGCTTTTGGTAACAAGGTGCAGGTTAAAAATCTGCAATCGAGTAAGAAAGTTGGCTAGGTTCTGCATATTTCGACGGTTTAATAGGAATTAAACAAACATAAAAAAAAGGTGGCTAACGCCAGTTTCTGTTTGAAGAACAAACTACTATCGGTTCATAATCATTGCGTTAAAGCCATACGAAATAATCCGGCAGAAACGGAACACCTGTAAATTTAAATACATCTGTGGCAGGCCAATATTCTTTGGAGCCATCTTTTTCAGAAACGAAACAGCAGTATACCTTCAACATATGCACATCATTCCTAGGCCTATGCCTAGCAAATACAAAATTTTCCATTTTATAAATGCTTTCATTCCCTTCAAATGTAAATTCGTGCCCAATAAATTGATGATAAAAAAATTTAAACTCCTCAATTTTATCTGCTTTAATCAATGAATGTATATAGTTAATCTCTTTTAATTCTTTTAAATTGAAGTCTTCCACCGCATCAGGAAAAACGAACACCATCATATGAGCAATCATTTTTGTGGCCCTTTCTACATATTTTTTTTCGTGTTCATCTTCTGTTATAGCACCTCTCTCCAATTCGATATCTAGTTCATCTTTAATATCTTTACACATCAAGCTAACCTGTTCATAGATATGCCTGTCCTCATGCCTATCAAAAAGGGCATTGATGTTATGTTCAAATTCCGCAGGTTGTTCTTCAATGTTATCTATCTTAACGTCAATTTCCATTTCCAAAATCTCCTTTGTAATAGCATCCTGATGGTAGACAAAATCTACTTTTTCACCCTCATAATTTTCAACTAAAATTACATACCCACATATTACTGTGAATATTTCAATATATGCATATATGATTTTCTTAACTTCATCCGATCTAATAACAATGAGGTGAGATATTTCAGTGCTTTCCGGTTTCCTGATATTATGAGAGGTGTTACATATTTGGATATTAGAAAAGTTTTCCTGTAGCTTAGCAATAGAACTAATGAGTGGTTCTATCCATTCTTGATTAAGATTACAGTAACAATAATATTCAACGATAATTTTGTTTAATGCCAACAGAAATTTTCCGTCAATTTTTATTTCTGCGTCAGCCGATAGACTGATATTTATTTTTTGGGACTTACTAGTAGAAAATTCGCCCTTAAGTGCCGCCATTCCAACTGTACGGACAGCTTTGGTTGCCATCGCTTTATAAGTGCTAATTTCGTCTGGGCCAATTACATTAATTTGAATTTTACCATCATCGCGTTTTATGGTTGTAACCTGTGGTTTTATTTGCTTTAATTTACCGGACGTATTATCAATTAGATAAGGTGTACCTTCCTCGTCCTTAACAACAAGGTTTTTAGAATTACCAATTTTTAAGACGTGTAATAAAACACCCAATGTCTCTTTCAAAATAGGGTCTACCTTTACCCCAAATAGATTATTGCAATTTGAACAAATTAGTTCTTTGGAATGTAATTGCCCATTTATACTTTGAGGAATTATATGTTCATCGGAACCATCTAAAACATTTTTGCAGAAAACACATATATCTCTCATAAGCTGCAGTAAAATAAATTACTCAACTAAAGGTAAGATAATTACTTTTATAGTGAGAAAAGCCCTCAAAGGAGTTATATAATGTGAATCCCAACGAGATCACAAGAAACAACATCAAACACGACTAAAATTATGAAAATGAAGCTAATGAATAGTTTTTTATTCTAAGAAATTACCAAAATTCGCATATTTTATAATATAAAAAGTGAGTAATTAGGTGCGTAATTTTGAAATCTGTCCTACTCACCGAATAAATTGCAACTTATTGTATGACAACTATTTTAATCACTAGACATCTTGTATACGTCTTACTGTAAAGATTATTTTGTTTAATCCTTAATGTGCAAAATTATGACAACTAAGTTTAACCTACTTTTTTATTTGAAAAAGCAAAAGAACTACATCCGCAAAGTAATTAAGATGCTTCCCTAAAACAATACCAAGGCTCTTTGGATGACAAAACAGCAATCCAAAAGGCCTTTTTAAAAAAGATAAGCAATAATGGTCATTGGGAAATGACCGAAATGGAATTGATCTTGAACCAGTTCTTCAAAGCATTTCAACCTAAATAACGCACAGGAACCATTAAGACAAACCTACTCTATTGTGATTATGGAATTAGACCTCTAGCAGGCATGGCCAAGCTTTTAGCTATTGTTTATTTTTTTTTAAATTAGCAATCTAAACTAACGTTTGATGGCTACCGCAATCCCCGATATTGTAGACGACCTCTACAAAAATAGCAATTATGAAATTACGGACGATGCATTAACTCAGGAGATACTGAATAATAAGGAACTTTCAATTAGGGACTTATGGCTTTTGCCTCAATACCCTTTTGATGAATGGAGAAAAAAGCACGACTATCCCAGGATTTTAGAAAATCTGAAAAAAAGCCAGATGCGTTTCTCCGAATGGATGGAACAATATAACTTATCAGATGAAGTGCTGATGGATGGCTATATCAGTTCCTTTCTAAACTATAAGTATAAGGAAAATAAAAAGGCAAACCTCAAGTTAAAGACAATCTTCACACGCCATTCAAAAGAAATAAAAAGTCTCAAATTAGAAGAGAAGCGTAAACTGGCAATTAGAAAAGTATATCGGAAAAAAGGCGATTACCACTTAATAAAAGTTAGTTACGAAGGAAAAACCAAACATCAGGTTTGGGACGATTATGATGGTGAAACACAAACGGAAGGCGATGGCGAGCCTGTAATCTACGAATATATTCTCTCCTTTGTCTCCTATTCAGATTGGTGTATTGCCAATAATCTGGAAAATAAAATTCTAGATAGAATGAATAAGATTTATAAGAACACAAAGGAGGAACAGGTCTATCTTAACGGGAATATACGTTTGTTGAAAATGGGTGGCATTGCGCCACCTGCAAATGGATTAGGTATCCTTTTACGGGGAAAAAACCTCGAATTTATAAATGTGAGTGGACTGATCCTAAAGGATACTATTCATTTTTCAGATTTAGGCAATTTGGAATTTAATTATTGTACTGTCGATAATCTCAATTGTTCGGAATTAAACATGCCACATCTTTCGTTCCATAATTGCAGTGCGCAATATGCAGATCAATAATTCGGAGTTACAGAATTGGAAGTTTATTAACTCCTATGCGTCCGGAAAGATATCCAATAGCCTCTTACAGTATTTTCGAGTATGGGGTGGCTTTTTTAATCCGGTTTTTGAAAATTCAGAGCCTGATCATTTTGGTATCTGGCATAAACCTATGAAACATTCGCCTGATTTCGACCGTACCTACAGAACACTTTTCAGAGCGAATACAGATTTAGGAAACCATAAAGAAGCCACTAAATTCAAATTGATGGAGCTGGATTTTATAGGGGAAAAGCAAAAAGGCCTGCAATATTATTTGTGGTGGATTAATAAACACTATTGGGGTTATGGATGGGCACCATTGAAAATAATCCGGTTTACATTGTTAGCTATTCTTTTCTTTGGCATCATCTTTTCTTTTGCCCCTGGTCTAATCATTATCGGCAATACGGAAACAATGAGTCTAGCCGAAAAAACGGGAAACAGCCTATATGGTAGTATCTGTACCTTTGTCACCCTTGGATATAGCGGAAACATAGCACCGCAAGGTTTTTTCAAAGTAATCGCATCTATTGAAGCAATCCTTGGTGCTATCACTATGGGTTTTCTCGTAGTATCCTTAACTAAAACAAAAGAGTAGATGCTCATCGTCGCTATAACCAATTACCTATTAAAATTAATTTTGAAATGAAAGCAGTGTTAGTATTACCCGAAGCAAACAGACAAGGAAACCTGCTATGGATGCCCCCTTACTTATATCCTACTTACGATTTGGATGAAGGGATCAACCGCCTTAAAGAAAATGGGTACTTTGTCGAAGTTATTGAAGACGGTTTTGGTCTGGCTTTCCACTGCGAGCATACATTTGATGAGGTGAAATTCAACTTTGAAGTTACCTTCCCCTGGATCAATATAACTGCTTATCAAAAGGAAGAGGAAATTGATTTTCAAACTGCCATTTTTGATTATTGCTTGATTGTCCTTCCAATCTCCAGGTTGTCAATTTCCAGTTCCATTATCAGCGAAACGGTATGTCTTTTTCCTGCTGGTGAGTTCCAGGTGGAGCAGATCAATATTCAAACATTGGATGGCAAAGATTTTCTGTCTAAGAATACCAAAACGCTCAGGGACCATGTTACCAATATAACGGAGGTATCTCCGGAAGTATTCGCCAACCTACCACTGCTTGTATTTACCAAAAAGCTTTCCTTTGAAAGCTATGGTAAGCTTACACAGCAAGAGGATAGTCACCTGATAAAAGAATGCGCCAATTATGCAGACCGGATGATGGATTTATTAAGATATTACAATGGTGATTATCATTTACCGGAAGCCCTTCCTGCAAAACCAGGTGTTTGGTCTGACCGCTATTCGGCTATGCTTTGCTATTTCCCTGGTCAGAAATTTGGTAATGTCCAGGCGAGAGAAGTAGAGTTGAAGGCCTTTTCAAAAGGCATTGGCATGGATGCTACAATAACAGATCAATTAGGCTTTCGTCTGTTGCTTGGCAATGAATACAACGAATTACAGAATATTGCCAAACATGCTTTAAAATTACACTCCGCAATTCAGGAATCCGATAATGAAACCATGAAATTTGCCCATATCATGGTTCTGTTTGATTACATTGGAGATCCGTTCAGCTTTGGGAGATTTCAAGACCTTAAAGAAAAGTTCATACCCTGTTTAACTACTGATAAAGCGAAATATGAAGAACTGACGGAACGATTCAAAGAACTTACAGGAGGCGAAGGAAAACACAATCCTGGATTAAGAACAAAGATTGTCCACATGGGAAAGAGCATTGAAGAGCTGATCCCTATCCATGCTGAGCGGGAGAAACTTTTTAAAGAATTGCACAATCATATTTATGCGTTGATCCGCCACATAATCTACAGTCCTGCCAAAACATGGACAGAATATGATATAGAGCGCAAGGCATTAAGAAAGCTTATTTTTTCGGTTTAATCTGATTACGAAACGCTTTATCTCTTCAACAAATCGTTATTATAAGGATTATACATTTTATTCTAATTGATGATATAACTTGATGAGAATTTAGGTTTCAAGGTCTAATCTTGATGTAGTTCCTTAAAAATTTGAATTATAGCCTCTGCTGTAGCCCGATCAAAGTAGGGCCTTTCAGTGAGCTTATCACTTCCTCCTACCAAAGTAAATCGAAGTGGAGGTGTGTTATAATTTAAAAAGTCCAGCAATACAACAAATACTTCTATTTCTTTAATTATCATTTGCTCATAGTGCTTCGGTATCGGCGTGTAACCATCACTGAATAATTCATGGCTGTTAATTTCCCATTTATAATTATACTTATTTAGTGAGCCATAAAAGTCCCCTTCTGTCTCCAAATCTAGCCTTATTATTACATGTCCATATCTATCAGCACTTGGTTTAAATATTTTACTCTCCCCAACTATCGGTAACAGTGAGACATTTGAAGGTTTTTTTAAAATGTCCTTAATTTGTTTGTACATCTCTATATTATAGGATAATGGCGAAATAGCTTTTCTCATTTACGAAGGTTTTGCATGATTAGCACTTGGGTCAAAAGTATTTGGTTAAATTCATATTGAGATTTAAATTTAAAAGTAACAATACTGGTTGTATTTAGCATGATATCATTATAGTCTCTTACAATTTGAATTAATCTTAACTGCCTTTTGCAGGTCAATTTGAAGTGAACATTGCTGCTAAAATGGGCTCATCGTAAAAATAGAATTATTATTTCTTTAATATTAATTAGACAACATGAATCTACCAAATATACGTAACTAACCATGGTTTCAAAATTTTAAGAACCGTAAAAATTGTCATATCATTTGATTTTATAGGAGAATAGTTGTATATTTAGATGTAGCAATTGCAGCTAAAACGTATTAAAAAAATAGTGAGTAATTCAATGAGTAGAATTACAAAACAGCCTAAAATACTATTTAAACGCAGATTTTAGCACTAGGTGCAAATCCCAGCGGGATCACAGAAAGCCTCACAGAAATGTGCGGCTTTTTTTGTCCAATGTCCCCTCCTATTTTCTGAGTATCAAAGCCTTATTGTACTGATAATTCATCCTACCAATATGCAGTACTGAAATTTCCTGGGGGCATTCTACCTCACAGGCTTCTGTATTGGAGCAGTGGCCAAAACCTTCGGCATCCATTTGGCTTACCATTTTGATTACCCTGTCTGCTGCTTCCAGCTTTCCCTGTGGCAATAGTATCAGGTGAGAAATTTTGGCAGAGGTAAACAGTGCCGCACTTGAATTTTTACAGGTAGCTACACAGGCACCGCAACCGATACAGGCTGCCGCATCAAATGCAGCTTCAGTTGTTTCATGGGCAATGGGAATGCTATTGGATTCTGGTGCCTGACCAGTGGAGGCCGAGATATATCCTCCCGATTGGATGATGTGATCAAAACCAGAGCGATCGATTTTCAGATCGCGAAGCACAGGAAAAGCAGCAGCCCTAAAAGGCTCGATATAAACCGTTTCGCCATCTTTAAAACTCCTCATGTGCAGCTGGCAGGTGGTTGTTCCACTTAAAGGACCGTGCGCCCGGCCGTTGATCATCATTCCGCATGCTCCGCAAATCCCTTCGCCGCAATCGTGATCAAATTCAATTACCCTTTCCCCTTTTTGGATCAGCCGTTCATTCAGCAGATCGAGCATTTCTAAAAAGGACATGTGTTCGGAAATGCCTTCAACCACATAGCTTACCATATCACCCTTAGATGCTCTGTTTTCCTGGCGCCACACTTTCAAATATAATTTCATAATCAATCTAATCAATACTTATTTATAACTTCTTACAATCAGTTTCACGGTATCGAAAACCAGTGGCTCCTTATGCAGTTCAGGTTGCTCCCCTTCACCTTTCCATTCCCAGGCAGATACATAGCAGAAATCTTCGTCATTCCGAACGGCTTCGCCATCGGCAGTTTGATATTCTTCTCTAAAATGCGCACCGCATGATTCTTCCCTTTGCAAGGCATCATAACACATCAGCTCACCCAGTTTCAGAAAATCGGAAACCCTTCCTGCCTTTTCAAGTTCGGAGTTTACCTGGTCATCACCGGTAATTTTCAATTCATAGTCAAATGACCTTTTAAGTGCTTTGATTTCGACAATGGCTTGTTCTAAACTTTCTTTTGTTCTGGATAGTCCACATTTATCATAGAGCAGCTTGCCAAGGGTTTTATGAAAATGATCGGCAGAGATACGTCCTTTCAGGTTTAAAAACCTTTCCAATTGCTCACGGACAACCTTTTCTGCTTCGGCAAATGCCGGATGATCAGTGGTTACCTTTTCTGCCTTTATCTCTCCGGAAAGGTAATTGGGAATGGTATATGGCGCAATAAAATAACCATCTACGCATGATTGAAGCAGTGAATTGGCACCAAGGCGGTTCGCTCCATGATCAGAAAAATTGGCTTCTCCTAAAGCAAATAGCCCGGGTATGGTGGTCATCAGGTTATAATCTACCCAAAGCCCACCCATGGTAAAATGGGCTGCCGGAGAAATTAGCATGGGTTCTTTATACGCATCTACGCCGTTAATTTTATCGTACATCCGAAAAAGGTTGCCATATTTCTCTTCAATTTTAGCTAAGCTCTGCTCTTTAATGGCTTTTGAAAAATCGAGGCAAACGGCATTTTTCATCGGGCCAACACCACAACCTGCATCGATCCTTTCTTTGGCTGCCCTGGAAGAAATATCCCTTGGCGAAAGGTTTCCGAAAGTAGGATAACGTCTTTCCAGGTAATAATCTCTTTCCTCCTCGGGTATATCATTCAGCACCCTGTCGTCTCCCGCTTTTTTAGGCACCCAGATTCGGCCATCATTCCGGAGGGATTCAGACATTAGGGTGAGTTTAGACTGGGTTTCTCCAATTTGTGGCAAACAGGTGGGGTGAAACTGAATCCAGCTTACACCAGACATTAATGCACCCTTTTTATGCGCCCGCCAAATGGCTGAAGTATTGCAGCCCATGGCGAGGGTAGAGAGGTAATATACCTTTCCATAGCCGCCAGTTGCCAGTACCACAGCATTGGCTGAATGCCGTTCAATTTCGCCGGTTTCGAGGTTGCGGGCAATGATGCCACGTGCCTTTCCATCCACCATCACCAGATCTAGCATTTCATGGCGGGTATAGGTTTTTACTTTACCTGCCGAAACCTGCCGCATTAATGCCTGGTAAGCACCAATCATAAGCTGCTGCCCGGTTTGACCGCGTGCATAAAAAGTTCGTGATACCTGAACCCCTCCAAAAGAACGGTTATTTAAATATCCGCCATACTCCCTGGCAAAAGGAACGCCTTGCGCCACGGCCTGATCAATCAAGGCCAGGGAGCATTCTGCCAGGCGGTACACATTGGCTTCACGCGAGCGGAAATCGCCACCTTTAATAGTATCGTAAAACATCCGGTATACACTGTCGCCATCATTTTTATAATTTTTGGCTGCATTTACTCCACCCTGGGCGGCCACCGAGTGTGCCCTCCTTGCTGAATCCTGAAAACAGAAGGATTTTATATTGTAGCCCTGTTCTGCCAGTGTAGCAGCACAAGACGAACCTGCAAGTCCGGTTCCCACCACAATAACATCCAGTTTTTTTCGGTTGGCAGGATTGATGAGTTTTGAGCTATCCTTGTAATTGCTCCATTTTTCTGCAAGATTTCCCTCAGGAATTTTAGCGTCTATCATTGAGAATTAAAATTAAAATATACATAAAGGGGAATCAGCATAAAACCAAAGGTGATCAGCAGCGAATATGCCCATCCAAAAACACGCATGACTTTGGCATATTTGGGGTGATAAAGCCCCAGCGTTCTAGAAGCACTGAAAAAACCGTGCAGGAGGTGTAACCCAAGGGCGATGAAAGAAAGTTCATAAAGGATAACATACCAGCCCTGCTGAAATGAGCTGATGACAATGGAGTAAAGATCTTTATTTCCTTTTGCATCCAACGGAAGATGGCCAAATTTGTACACATACCAGTAATCTTTAAAGTGGATGACCAGAAAAATGAGGATAATGGTACCCAGTATACCCATATTCCGGCTGTTCCATGAACTGACCTGGCCACGTTTATCATAAACATATTGGCTACCCTGCGCTTTAATATTTAACCGCGTAAGGATTAGTGCATATACGGCATGTGCTATGATGGAGAGGTATAGTACATAGGAAATGATCTTGATCAGGATGTTTCCGGATAGTAAATGGGAATACCAGTTGAACTGTTCTCTTGCAATAGCAGGTGGCGATAGCAACTGGAGATTCCCCAGTAAGTGAATGATGAGAAAGAAGCAGAGGAAAAGCCCCGTAGTAGCCATCACCAGTTTATACATTAATGTTGTTTGTTTCATAGTTGATTTGTTTTCAAAAATTTAGAAAGGTATTTGCCTACCAAAGGCCGATCACTTTCCACCACATCCCACCCACGATAAACCAAACCAACAGGAAGAGTACACTCATGAAAAAACCTTGTTTCCACCAGTCTTTCAGATCTACATAAGTACTCCCGAAAAATATTGGTGCCGGGCCGTGGCCATAGTGGGTAAGCGATCCCATCAGTGATGCGCAGGCCCCTAAAAAGATAGCAAGCATGGTTCCCGGTACACCAACGGCAATACCCACCGCCAGGAACACCGAGTACATGGCTGCAACCTGTGCGGTGGCACTGGCAAACATATAGTGGCAATAAGCGTACACCAGAATGATGACCGGAAAAGCTAATTGCCAGCTTAAATGTGCCATCTGGCTACCTACCAGTTGTCCAAACCAGCCAATAAAACCTAAGGAGTTCAGGAAAGAGCCCATCATTACCAATGATGAAAACCATACAATGGTATCCCAGGCCCCTTTTTCAGATTTTACATCTTCCCAGGTGAGTACGCCACATAGAAGCAGGATACAAAGGCCAATCAATGCGCCAGTGGTAGCATCGATGGCAAATAAGTTTCCAAAAATCCAGAGTACGAGCAAAATAATAAAGGTGGCGACCATCAACCATTCTTTAATGGTAATCGGCCCCATTTCTTTTAATTGTTTGGCTGCAATGGCAGGTGCTTCTTTGGTTTCTTTTAATTCTGGCGGAAAAACTTTATACAGGAATATGGGAACCAGCAGAAAGCAAACCAATCCCGGAACAAGTGCTGCTATGGCCCAGCTTCCCCAGGTGATGGTTACACCCAAATCTTTTGCAAATTTCTGTGCCATGGGATTACTGGCAGTGGCGGTTAAAAACATCACCGACGTAATCATGTTTGCATTATAACTACTTAGGGTTAGAAATGCGCCAATTTTCCGGTGTGTTTCGGCTTTTTCAGGAATCGATCCCATGTTCACCGCAATGGATTTCATAATTGGAAAGATTACCCCTCCTGCCCTTGCGGTATTACTTGGAATGGCTGGAGCGAGAATAAGATCGGCAGTGTTTAGCCCGTAAGCTAATCCTAGCGGGCTTTTGCCAAAAACTTTAATGAAACTGTAAGCAATTCTCGTTCCCAAACCCGTTTTGATAAATCCCCTGGCAATAAAGAAAGCAAGACCAATTAACCAGATGGTTGAATTACCAAAGCCACTTAATGCATTGAGGATGGATTTGGTTGGATCGCCGGGGGCGAGTACTTGTGTAGCAGCACAAAGGGTAATCCCAATAATTGCCATAGTACCCATAGATGCGGCTTTAGAAATAATCCCCACTATGGTAGCCACAAAAATGGCAAGCAAATGCCAGGCGTTGGGCTTTACTCCATTGGGCACCGGAATAAACCAGATGACTACACCAACAACAAGGGTGATGATGAGTGATTTAAAATTGATCTCTTTCATAATATTTTTTTAAAAGCGTATTTGTAACTGAACATAGCCCAGATTGTGGTTGTAGGTGGTGCTTAAGGGAATTTCATTTTTAAATTTGTCGATGGCTACGCCCAGTTGTACAGCTGCATAAAAATCATCGGCAAAAATCAGCGAGACATTTGGAATAAGGGTTTGGCGGGGATTGCTGGCTAGCTTATAGTTTTCATCGAAATATTCATACCTGCAAGAAAATTCTACAGCCCGCAATCGCCTGCTTTCGTGATTGTAACGAAGGGTTGGAAAAAAATAAAATCCCTGCATCTGGTATTCATCAAGATCTGGACGGATAAGCTGCTTATCTGCATTATAGGCTAGAAAATTTGCTCCCCTTTTGTATTCGGCCATGAGTAACAAGTCGAACTTTAGAGAAAGCGGAATCTTTGCAGTTGCATCCGCACCATAGGCCTGGCCAATGCCACTACTTGCCTGGCTACCTGACCCTGCATTTATACCGATGGTAAAGTCTTTTAAAAAGTCGGCTTCCAATCGTCCGTAAAGATTCTTGGTATTGTTGTCGTCAGCAGACTGGTTCTTATTGTTTCCATTATAAGCACCTGCAAAATAGCGGAGCTTACCTCCGGGTATTACATTACCCAAAATGGAGAGACCAGTCTGAAAACTCTGCCAGCCATTTTTTCCAAAAGCATAGTATTGATTTGAAAAATCGAGCGTTCGGATGATATCCACTGCCATTGCATCTTCAATTCCAAAAAAGGGCCGGAACTGGCCTGCCTGAATATGAAAATACGGATTGAGCGAATATTTGATGTAGGCGTTTTCCAGTACTTTATTGGTCGGATCGCTATTAAATTCAGCGAGGTTAGCCAGGATATTGGCCGAGAAATGATCGTTGATATCGCCTTTTAACATTACCCTTGCCCGTTTTACGAGAAAAGTATTGGAGATGGCTTTCGACGTTGACGGATCAAAGTTTTTGCCGTTGATATCTACATTTTTATCTAAAGCGAGTACATACCGGGTTTGCAGCACTCCTGCAAATGTGAGCTTTCTTTTATAGGCGGAGTAGTTTTTAATCGTATCGGTGAGCCTGGTACGGTCTTTCTGTTGCGAACTGGCAAAAAACGGGCTGCCGAAGAAACATGTGATCAAAAATAAATAGCAGTATTTCACGATGTGATGGAGTTAGGTATGATTTATATAGTTTAAAAAAAAAGCTATTTGATACTTCCGATCATATCTTCAGGACGGACCCACTCATCAAACTGCTGATTGGTTACCAGACCCAAACTGATGGCAGCTTCTCTTAATGATTGATTGTTTTTAAGTGCTGCTTTGGCAATTTTTTCCGAATTATCGTATCCAATATGTGGGTTTAATGCCGTTACAAGCATGAGGGAAGTTTCCAGGTGTTTTTTAATCCCATCATAATTGGGTTCAATGCCCATGGCGCAGTTTTCATTAAATGAGCAGCAGGCATCGCCAATTAACCTGGCCGACTGCAGAAAATTAGCCGCCATAACGGGTTTAAATACATTGAGCTGAAATTGTCCGTTTGATCCGGCCATGGTAATGGCTACATCATTCCCCATTACCTGGGCTGCAACCATGGTTACAGCTTCATTTTGGGTAGGGTTTACTTTACCGGGCATAATGGAAGAGCCTGGCTCATTTTCTGGCAGGTGAATTTCACCAATACTACATCTCGGCCCGGAAGCTAACATGCGGATATTGTTTGCAATATGCATCAGCGAAACGGCAATCTGTTTTAATGCACCATGGCTTTCTACAATGGCATCATGAGCAGAAAGGGCTTCGAATTTATTCTCTGCCGTACGGAATGGAAAGCCCGTAAACTCAGCAATGTATTTGGCAACCAGCACATCATACCCTGACGGCGTATTCATTCCCGTACCTACCGCTGTGCCACCCAATGCCAGTTCAGAAAGGTGATCTAAGGTGTGGTACAAGGCTTTCAATCCGTGATCCAACTGAGAAACATAACCGGAAATTTCCTGGCCGAGTGTTAGTGGCGTGGCATCCATTAAGTGGGTACGGCCAATCTTCACCACATTCATAAAGTCATCAGACTTAACCCTTAAGGTGTCTCTCAACTTTTCCAGCCCCGGAATGGTCACATCTACCAGCATTTTATAGGCTGCAATATGCATAGCCGTTGGAAAGGTATCATTTGAAGACTGCGATTTATTTACATCATCGTTAGGGTGAACATATGGCATGCCTTTCCCCATTTCATTCCCCTGCAGCACATGAATCCGGTTGGAAATGACTTCATTGGCATTCATATTCGACTGCGTTCCAGAGCCGGTTTGCCAGATCACCAATGGAAATGCTCCATAAAGCTGTCCATCTATAATTTCATCACAAACTTTTGCAATCAGATCTCTTTTATCTCGTGGCAGTACCTTTAGATCTTTGTTGGCAAAGGCCGCTGCTTTTTTCAAATACCCAAATGCCTCTATAATTTCTTCGGGCATGGATGCTCTCGGGCCGATCTTGAAATTGTTTCTTGAACGCTCCGTTTGCGCACCCCAATAAGCATTTAATGGTACCTGGACATCGCCCATACTATCGTGTTCAGTTCTTGATGCAGCAAGATTTGCAGTATTGATCTCTTTTAGGCCTGGCATATTACTTTATTTAGGATTTATGTAAAGATGGGCAGCTTTCAATGCGTATACCATGATGTTAATCAAGCCAGATCATGATGTGGATCAGCCAGAAATAGCGATAAATAAGTCTAATTTGTATCTTGTGTTTACTCTTTTGGTATCCGCATTTTTTTTAAACAGAATCGTTATGCCTTATTTACAACTTGAAGTGATTAGAAATTATCCCTACGCCACGAAAAAACTCCTGGCTAAGCGCATTGGCGAAACTTATTCCAGCATCATGAAAGCTGATGCGAACCGAATTACCGTAAGCATCAGTGAACTGGGAGAAGGCGCAATCTGGAGGTGTGGTGATGGAGAACCCATGCCTGCTGCAATTATGATGTGCGACATTCGCCAGGGCCGTGATGCCCATACCAGAACGGCACTTTCCAGGGCCTTAATTGATATGTGCAATGAGGTGCTAGGACTGGAGACTGGCCAGCTTAACATCGAATTTACACAGCACAGCGGGGATGAAATGTATCATCAGCGCCTGGGAAGCTTTAGTTCAGAGTGGTCACCAGATGAAGGCTCTTTGTAATGAAGGAACTGAATTTAGCGCTTTCAAACTGATCCGCAAATCAGAGGCGAGTAGCCTTGGAGCGCCAAACATGGCCATTTCCAATGCCCGATCCCGGGCGTAAAAATCATTATAAATTACCAGCTGGCTATCAATCATTTCACATGTAATGTAATTTATGCATAATGGCAATGGGGTTTTGAGTACAAAATCCTTTTTTTGATCGGTTGCTAATGCTTTTCGCATGATGGGTATTTGGGCTGTGCTGCCATCTGCAGATAAAATAAGTGAAGCCAGCCTTTCTATTTTTTCAACCGAGATAGATCCGTGACTCAATGCCCTTTTTTCAGATAGGAACAATTTGGGCTGTGGGGTATCATGCAACAAAACCAGAGCGGGATTGTTAAATCTAAATACTAGTTTGCCCATTGCATCATCACATCCGGTTGATTGCCTTGCAAAGTAATTCTTTGGGTGCGCTTTAATATAATGTAGCTTTTTAGCACTCACTGCAACATAGTTCCCTCTTGCATCATAGATGGCGAAATGATTGTTCTCCAGATAATTTTCATCTTTGATTGCTTTAGGCAATAATTCATTAACGAAAATAGTATAAGGTATTTTCCGTTCAGGAGCGGTAGTAAAATGTGTAATGGAACTTTCTAAATTAGGTGTTGGTGATGAGGCTTTACCTACTATGGTTCTGAATATATATACCGAGTCTGCAACATATAGCCTGGCGATTTGTGCGGGAATGTTGATCATTAAAGATGGCCCAGGCTTATTAGCGTTCCAACGCAAACGTTCCATATTGATCGTCATCGTCCGAACGCTTTTTTCAGGGAACTCATAGCTGTCTTCCAGGTATTGTCCCCGAACCAGGTGCAGGTATTTTTGCAGGTCGGCGTATGCTTTACTGATGGGTTGAACGCTGGAGATTTCATTGTAAAAATCTTTGCTTTCCATGAGTTGAGCTAATTTAAGAACGGCATTAAATTCTTCTATATCGCCTTCATCAACTTTGGCAGGAGTTAATGAAATATTAAACTTCCCGTAATGCAAGTGGTTCATAAAGGTGATCATCGCATCAGTCATTAATACATCAAAGATTGCCCTTTGCCCGTCGCTAAGCATATCAGGTTGCTCAGCGAGCACTTCAATCTGGTTATAAACAAGTTCATTGGAATGAAAATCCTGACGTTTCAAACCATATTGTGAAATACAATCCAGGATCAGCATGGCTGGTGCCAGCTGTCTGTTATGATTAAGCTTAGTTACCCATGATAGCCGATAAGATGTAGCCTTGTAAAATCTTTCCACTGATTTAGGATAGTTAAGCATATTCTTACATTCCAATAGCTGCGCTTTTGTTTCTTGAGAAATTAACGCTTCTACTTTTTCACCCTTCTTGGTAAAAGATATTACTGGGTTTTGTGCAAACACATTTAACGATACATGTACAAACAAGCAGACTAACCAAATGATAAATATTATCCTTTTATATTTTGGCTGATGATTGGATTTAAGGTAACTTTTCATTTGTAGTGATTGAGAAGGAGATGATATTAAAAGGAATTAAACCGGCATAGCTTTTCGCATGTGTTTTTGATATTCCTGATTAAATTAGATGACTAAATTGGTGCGTAAATTATGAGGGAAATATGAGTAGTGGAACGGGCTGGTATAGTGAGCACTTATCTTTGAAATATTGTTGCGTAATGAAATTAAAATGAAAATGCTGGTCAACCAGCACCAAAAGGTCAGCTTTCATTTCACTCACTACAACTTCCAGGGTATCGGTAGGTTTGCCTTGATCCAGCATATTTAGAAAAAGCTTCTCATAACCTATATGGCAACTCACTTCTTCATTAAATACTTCCTCTGCCTGATTGATGTCCATTAGGGGAAGACCACTGGCTGAGGCGTGTGCGATAACCAGACTGGCATCCCAACAGGCGGCCAGGTGCGCTAAAAACTTTACTGTGCACATGCCGCAGAAACGCAGGTCGGTTAGATACACGATCCTTTTAAATTCATTTTCAGACCAGGAAGAAGGAATGATGAGTAGCGGTACATGAATTTTATGCAACAAGTTATTAATGGCCAGATTTACATTGAGCAAAGCCTGGGGCAAAAATTCATCCAAACCCTTTACCACCATCAAAATCTCGTTTTCGCAGGCGAGCTTATACAAGTCTTCGCTTTCACAAGAAAGGGTTAACTCCTGAATCAGGGGTTTGAATCCTGGATGGATCATTTTTCTTTCCAAAAAATTCTTCGTCAGTTTAGCATCGACCGCTGGAAGTGTTTCTGTCCATCCATACTCTGCTGTAGTTAATTTTAGCACGGGTATATCAGCCAGAATAATATTTACCTCTAAATGTTGTGCCAAAATAAGTGCAAATACGGCAGCATGTTCTGCTTCTGTGCTCTGATCGTTAATGATGACAATGGATTTCATTTGATATTGGTTTAGCTATACGTTGATCATAAAGATCGGTATAGCTTGCAGCGAATGAAATGATGGCAATCACCTTATTAATTGCGGTTGGTCATGATCATAGCGTTTGGCAGAAAATCAAAGATCTTATCACCCACCTATTATTCACTTTTTACCACATTTCGTTGCATTTCCTTTCGATGTGAAAATCCGGCCGCAGGGGACCAATGAGATTCATAGGCTGGTTCGTATCATTTTTAAATAAACACTTACCATCCAAAACCAGGTTTATCCCCATGTAAACGACCAGGTTGCTCTTAAATAAAAACCTGACATCTATTTTCTGCATAACCTCTTTTACCCCTTTAACAGATTTGGCAGCATGTTCTGCAGCAAACTTTTTGGCGTAACTATCCACTGAACCTTTAAGGGTAACAAGACCATTCTCTACCACAATTTCTATTTTCTCTACATCAATAAGCGCATCATCATGAATGGCTGCTCTAACCTCCTGCTCTAATTTTTTATCTCTATTTTTCATCATCATTTCCATTATTATTGAGCTAAATACGCTCCTTCTTAACATCATATTTACTTTTATTTAGTGTACAAATAGCAAACAAAACAATTATCTGGCTCCTTTATATTTCCAGTTTTTGATTTCCGCGTTAAACATCAACGGGTTGGCTTGTAAATAAATCTGACCTGCAGATAAGTAATTTACCGCTTGCCAATATTGGCGTATTTTATCAGTTACTGCTTCTGAAATTTCTTGCATGGTATTTTGAATTAAGCATTAAAACAGGCACGCTGCGATAAGCTTGATGGATAATTATTCTAATGTTTTTAAATAGATCTTAAAATAAAGAGCAGCATCTTCATTAATACAAACTGCCTATCAAATCATTGTACCAATTTAAGCCCGGTATGATGGTTAAATATCCTCAACTATTTTTAGGATGGAAATGATGGTGATCACTTATAATAGAGATGTTAATCTTGTAAAGGAAACCATAGCAGATAAATCACCAAATTGATGATGCTCATCATAACGAGCAAACTATTTTACATTTTGAAAGACAAATTACAGTGCTGATATTATTCGACGGAATAAATTCAAACAATCTGCTTTAGGGAGGGTTCTACTAAAGCAGCTATAACATTTGACTGTTAATCAATAAATTATGGAAAATGCCGTATTGCTAAAAGCAATTATTGACAATGCAATAGACGGATTAATTACCATTAATGACCGGGGAGTAGTAGAATCAATTAATCCTTCTGCCTGCCGTTTATTTGACTATACTGCAGCGGAGGTAATTGGACAAAATGTATCCATTTTAATGCCCCAGCCAGACATGTCCAGACATAACCTCTACCTTAATGAATATAAAAAAACAGGCGAAGCCAATATCATCGGAATTGGCAGAGAACTCATTGGAATGAAAAAATGTGGGCGTTATTTCCCATTTCGTCTGGGGGTGAGCGAAGTAAAATATTCAGGCAGGATTGTTTATGCTGGCTTCATTCATGATTTGACCAAAGAAAAGGAGGCTGAACGGAAATTGCAGGATTATGCCGCACAGCTGGAAATTCTGGTTGAAGAAAGAACCCATTCATTAAGGATGAGTGTTGGTGTGTTACAGCAAACACAGGATGAGCTGAACCACTCCTTATACAAAGAAAAAGAACTTGGGCAGCTTAAAAGTCGGTTTGTTTCCATTGCTTCTCACGAATTTAGAACGCCTTTGAGTATGGTTCAGTTATCGGCTTCATTAATTAACCGGTATGCCGAAACTCATGATAGAGAAAATATAGGAAAGCATGTTGGTAAAATCAAAGATGCGGTACTGAATATTACTGCCATTCTTAATGACTTTTTATCTTTAGAGAAACTGGATTCGGGAATGGTGAAGCCCTCGATCAGCGATTTCAATCTATTTGATATGGCGGCGGAAATTACAAATGAGATGCAGGTGGCCTTAAGAGGAAAACAAAAGATTATCTTGAAACACAGGGGTAATAATCTAAAGATCAGACTTGATCAAAATCTTCTAAAAAAATTGCATTATTATTCTGATCGACAATGCCATTAAATATTCCGGTGAAGAGAGTCAGATTCAGTTTTATACCAAAATAAATGACCATAATTGTACCATCAGAATATGCGATGATGGAATTGGTATTCCGGAGAATGATCAAAAACATCTTTTCGAGGCCTTTTTCAGGGCACATAACACGGGCAACATCTCAGGAAACGGATTGGGCTTAAGCATCCTATCCAGATATACAGGCTTAATGGATGGGCATGTCAGTTTTAAAAGCAGGGTAAACAGGGGAACAATATTTACATTGACTTTTCCACAAACATATAAACATGAATAAAAAGGTATTGATTATTGAAGATCACGATGAAATCCGCGGGAATCTGGCTGAAATTCTTGAAATGGCCTGTTATGATGTTTACATGGCAGAAAATGGTAAAATCGGTGTGGATTTAGCCATTTTCCATAAACCAGACATCATCCTTTGTGATATTATGATGCCAGAGCTTGATGGTTATGGCGTTTTATATATGCTTAACAGGCACGAGGAAACAATTGGTATTCCATTTATTTTTTTAACTGCCAAAGCAGAACATGCAGATCTTAGAAAGGGCATGGAGCTCGGCGCAGATGACTAACTGATGAAACCTTTTGATGATATGGAATTGCTTAATGCCATTGATATCCGTTTAAGAAAAAAGGCCGCAAATGATCTATCTCACCAGAAAAAAACTGAGGAGTTTAAGGTCCTGGTTGAGAAAACAGATGGTCTTGCTGAGTTTAATAAGATAATTGAAGGAAAAAAAAGCCGGGATTTTAGAAAGAACCAGGTGATCTATTACGAAGATGACCATGGAAAAGGCTTGTATCTGGTTACAGAGGGAAGGGTTAAAACCATTAAACTTGCAGAGGATGGCAGAGAGCTGATGACGGGTATTTATGGTCAGGGCGATTATTTGGGAATTAATGCGGTGTTGAGTAACAGTTGTTACGCTGATACCGCAACAGCTTTAGAAGATAGTAGAATATGCCTCATCCCGTTGGAGCAAATGGAAACCATACTAAATTTATATCCTGAAGTGGCCAGAAAATTTATTCATATCCTCTCCAAAGATAATAGAGCAAAGGAAGACCAGCTTTTGGAGCTGGCATATCACTCTGTAAGAAAGAAAATGGCGGGCACATTGCTCCGCCTCTACGGCCAAAGAAAAGTAGATGACAATTTAATCCATATTTCCAGAGAAGATCTTGCCGCAATGGCATGCATGTCCACTGAAACGGTAAGCCGAACCTTATCTGATTTTAAGGATGAGCAGCTTATAGACAGAATCGGGACAAAAATTACCGTTATCAACCATGAAGGACTTTCCAAAATGAAAAATTAAGAATTTTACTGTACGGCGGTGTTCCTGATGATCATAAACCTTCAGTTTATTTATTGGAATTCTGCTGTTAAATCTTATTTATTTAAAACTATAACCGTACCCTAGCGTAGTCGTTAAATCATTTGTTTTTCCTTTCAATTGCATATTTCTGTTCTGGTTCATCAAACTAAAATTGAGGTTATGCTTCTTCAATAGTACATAAGATGCATTAGCCCTGATATTCAGCACACTGCTCTGCCTTACCCCTAGCGAATTGCTCAGGTTATAAGAGGTAGAAAAACTTGTATTCAATGTCTTTTTCAACAGTTTTGCATTAACTGAAAGTGTAGGGCCCATAGTTAAGAAATCATTTTTGCCAATGGTGTTATAACTGGTATTATAGGCTAATGTAATTCCAATTCCTTGTTTGATCAATACTACATTATAAGCGGCGGCCAGATTATAAAATTGTGAAGCATTTCCATTGGCCACAACCCCACCCTGCTGGTCTGTAGCATCCTGAAAACTCATGTTCAGATTTAGGGCCTGGGTTTGCTTTTCATTCTTTTGGGTCATCCAGTTAATATTTGCATTGGCATTTTGCGAAATCTGCACATAATTAAGGGTGTCGATATTCTGGAATTGAGATGCCTGATTAATATAATCGAACTGCGGCCTCATATTCATATAGGTTTGAAAATTAGAATAACTTACCGTGGTTTGTATCTTCTCATTTGGATTGTAGCCTAAATTTGCAGATCCGACAAAACGTCTGGTACCTGATGCTTTGCTATGGTCAAGATCATCGCGCTGGAAACCAACATTAACCGCAATATTTGCCTTATCCTTTAAAAATACCTGCGACATATTTACCGTTATATTCTCCAAATCACTGTTAAAGTAATAGGCACCTAAGGTTTCATATCCTGGATCAACCCGCTCATAGCCCACACCCAGCGTACTTTTTTGATAAGTATAATTCATTTGTGTTTTAAAGGCATTATAATATACAGTAGAGCCATTTACGCTTGAAAACCGGCTTAAAAAGGTATTCGCTCTATTGTGCCTCGTAGTTGTATCACGAAGATCTTTAGTCATACTGCTTGTAGCAAATTCTGTAGAAAGTTCTAAACCTTTTATAGGTTTAACTTTCGCCTCCCAACTCATTACCAGGTTTTGTTGGGGATATATCATCAGACTATCTGGCTTATTGGACAATGAATTTAATTCATCTTCAGCTTTAAACATGGTTAGCCCCAGCATATACTTTGCTTTTTCATAACCAACCTTTGCACCATACCCCATTCTTTTGTATCCGGGCTGAGTATAATTAACCAATGGATTATATTCAATAGCTTTATTCAATCTACCATACATTGCACTTAATTTCCATGGCCCATCTGGGGTGAGATCAAAACCTATTCCTCTAAATTGATGACCATTTAAGGTATAAGGTGAAAATGTCATTGCCACATCTCCAATATGCGCTGATATCCACTTATATGTGGGATTTAAACTTAACCGGTTAGGCAAGGTAGGATAACTGAAGCCGTGCCCGCTATTGGTCAGGTTAAATGAAAAGGGCAGATTGATCTGTCCGAATAGATTGGCATTCACATTTCCTTGTAAAAAATAGGTAAATGGATCACGTGTGGTGGGGCCATCTCCGGCAAACATTACACTATTGGCATTTATACCACCATTAATCCGTACAGGCTTTGCATTACCTATCCCCTTTAAACTTTCTAAATTGATATTCTGTGCTTTCAGGCTGAAAGCTGAAAACAAAAACACCAGGGAGAGCAATACCTTAAACCCAAAAGTAGAAAAAACAGGGTGCTTGTAGTTATTCAATTTAATACCTAAAGTGATGTTCTTCCCTTTTGGCCTTAAATAATTGTTTAAAATTTTTATCATAGCGCATTTATAGATTTAAGGCGTTTTTTGCACTTTAATATCCACCACGATATAAGATTGGGTAGCGTTGGATACATATTGTTTGATTTTGATGGCTCCCTTTCTTCCATCAGTAGTTTGGTACAGAATAATTCTTGGTATAGCGGTATTGGTAAATTGTTTCTTACCCGCAGCGGAGGGATTAACGGTATAATTCTGAAAGGTAGACCCATTGGTGATGGCATCAAAATCGGAACTGCTCATTATATTGCCACAACCACAGTTTTCCTGTGTGTTGATAACCTTGCTGTTCATTGCCTGTGGTATGGCATTAAAGGTATATGCTGATGCAGAATCTGGTGAAAGGAATTTATTGTAGTTGAAATTCTGGTTTAAACCAAAGTAAAGTACATCTATATATTTTCCATCGGTGGAAAGATCATCACCAGCTTTAAAGGTTTTACGTAAACTCGTAGAAAAGAAACTACCAATAGTACTATGAGCGGTATTTACCCCTAATTTCACATCAGTAAAAGTTCTTAAATTTTTATTTGGCAGTACCACGATGGTCTGTGTAACCTGTTTACTTTCTTTCCCATTCCCTGCCGTAAGTGTAACTGTATAGGTACCTGCGTGATCAAAATGTATGTTTGGATTTTCAGCTGTTGAATGATCGATCGTTCCTCCTGAAGTTGTCCAGGTATAGGTTAAACCGCTAACCGTTGCATTTTGTAAGGTTGCGTTTAAGGGTGCCTCGTTATCATTATCTTCAAACGATGGAACAATATTAAAAGATGGCGAAAGTGAAGCTGCTACATGGATTTTTTTTGTTCTGGAAAATGTTGATCTTCCATTGGTAACCGTAAGGACAATGTTGTGGTAACCTGTATCTACAAAATTAACCAAGGGTGGCTGCTGTACATTGGCGGTTGCGGGTGTTCCACCTTCAAAAATCCAGCTATAAGTACTTGCACCGATCGTTTTGTTATTCAGTTTGACTTTTACTGGAGAAAATTCATTGGTTTGGATAATCGGGTCAAAATCTACGGTTACTGCACTATCCAATTGCAAACTGATTTCTTTAACACTTTCATTATCTTCATTCCATGCCCGGAGTTTTACTTTATAAGTACCAGCATGGTCGAACTGTACAATCCCAGGGTCTTTTTTATTAGAAACATTTGGACTACCGCCCTCAAAAGTCCATTCGTAGTTTTGTGCACCCGTTGTGGTATTTACAAAACTTACCTTAACAGGAACCGTGAAATTTTGATTGATGATCTCGTAATTGAACCCTGCTTTGGCTTCGGTAATGGTTTCTTTTTTACAGCCAACAAATAATGTGTAGCAGATCAGTAGAAATATAATGTAATGATTTATCTTCATGGTTTATTGAGCGCTTAACGTTGTTTTAAATTAAATATTAAAAGAATGCATCCGTCAAATCGACCGCAATGCATTCTTTTAATTTACTTTGTAAGGTTATAGGTATCTTCTGTATAACTGATGTCATCTTTAAGAAGCTGTTTAAAATACAGTTTAAGATTATGGTCTTCCAATTTTTGGATCGAAAACATCATATCACCTATAAGAATCTGAGTATCACTTTCAATTGTATAATCCATAACTTCTTCAGGATTTGTACCTTGCTTGATGTAGACCTTACCATTTGCTCTGAAGTCAAAATAATCAGCAGAATTACCATGGTAGGTTGTAGTTAATTTTTCAGCAGGTGGTACATATTCCGTATTTGTTGAAGTTTCAATACCCCATTTGGCTTGGATTTTTTGTGCTGTTGTTTGTACAACAACCTCATCCTTTTTACAGCTTACTAAACTGAATAGGGCAACGAACATCATAATTGTGCTTTTGATTGTTTTCATTTTGTTTTCTGATTTTTAATTGATTATTATTTAATTGATTAGTTTTTCTTCATTTTATCTTCAGCACCAAAGCTGGCCTGCAGGCTGAACCGCAAAGTATTTGCCATGGGACTTTTTTGCGTACTGCCTACCAGGTAGGCAAAGTCTATTTTAAAAACATTGTATTTAAAACCGGCACCCAGGGTTAGATACCTGCTGTTTCCCTTATCTGGATTTTGGTAGTTATAACCAGCCCGTAAGGCAAATTTTTCCTGATAACCGTACTCAATTCCGGTTGAAACACCTATTTCCTTAAATTCTTCTCCAATTCCTCCAGGTGCATCGCCGAATGAGCCAAAAATACCTGCCGGAACTGAACGGTTCGGATCGGCCCCTTTTGATATTTTTCCGTTCCCGTCATAAACAGGCTGGGTTGGAGCCATGAGTTTGTTCAGATCTATCGCAATGATAAACCTGTTGCCATTGCCCGGTATCAAAGTAGCCGCTGTACCTAACTTAAAATTGGCCGGTAGAAAATAAGCTGCGCCACCAGTATTGTAACTGACCTTGGTACCAATATTAGAAAGGTTTATTCCGGCAGACCATATTGCAGATTGGCCAAAAAGCTCCGTTTCTTTTTTATATAGTGCCGAAACATCGGCGGCAATAGCTTTGCCTGCCTGTACTTGCGATCCGGTGGCAAACTGCCCACTATATAGATTACTATAGATAAAACGAAGCGTGCTGCCCATTGCAAAATCTGGCCCAAAACTTCGGGTATAACTTACATCAAAGGCGAGCTCATTTGGGTTGTAGGTACCCAAATTTTGAAAATAGTTATCCGTAAACTGTACACTCCCCAAAGAAAAGTACCGAAAGGAAGCGGCAATGGTATTTCTGTCATCCAAACGGAGATAACCACTCAGGTAAGCCAGGCTCATATCGGGTACTAAACTTTTTAACCAGGGGCTATAAGATACCGAAGCTCCTGAACTGCCGACAGACAAAAACGCAAGAGCCGAAACGTTCAAAGCTGAAGCATTTGCATCCGCATCAACCGCTACCCCAGCATTGCCCATGGCGCCGGCTCTGGCCTGAGGTACAATAGAAAGGAAAGGAACCGCTGTTACAATATTGTTCTGCCTGCTCCCATCCGTCTGTATGCCTGAAATGGTTTGAGCACAAAGGGGCACCACCGCTAAAAGCAGTGCCATTAATATTAATCCGTTTTTTTTACTATTCATTAATCCCTTTAGCATTTAAACAGCGTCTGCTGTGTTTACCTATAAGCTTAGGGATGTTTGCTTTTACAGGTTATTGTTATTCCATTGCTTTTGGGATGTGCAATGATTTTATTTTTTGACCAAACATATAGGGGAAGTTTCGTCCTTTTTACAATCAGGGATGATTGTTTATTTCTTAAATTTTATGCAATTGCCTCTGTATTAATTTTGTCTTAATAGAGCTTACCCTCAGGTTTAAGTGTTCCAAAGGACCACTTAAATCCCTCTTGAAAACCCAGGTCTCCAGACCGCAATAGCTTTCTGCATTAAATTATTTCAAAGAACGACCACTCATTAGTGGTTCTATTTTTATGGCTTTGTCAATGCTTTATTCACTGACAAAGTCTTCGGTTTCAATCTGGGTTTAAGTGACCGCTGAAAGAGCGAACACTTAAACCAGTGGGGTCTCCAGACCGAAATACCTTGCTGTATAAAATTATTTCAAAGAACGCCTACCTTTTGTGGTTCTGTATTTCATTTGTTTAGTCTGTGCTTTATTCCCAGACAAAGTCTTCGGTTTCAATCTGGATTTAAGTGACCGCTGAAAAAGCGAACACTTAAACCAGTTGGGGGATTATTGCACAGCTTATAAATCAATGCCTTTGAAAGTACTCCCTCATTAATATAATTCTGTACTTCCATTTGTGGTACAGTATCCAAAAATTTATCCACCACTCGTAAATCACTCCATTTTTCAAAAAAAGGCTCTGCTACTTCCTCAGTATATTGCTTTAAATCATTCATTAACTCTAAAAAATCTTGTTCGGTTGCTATCGTTTTTGGATAGCTAGGGTTTAAGTTTATCTCAAATAATTCGGGTTCTAACTTGTTTAATGATGATGTTACCATAAGCTCATCATCAGCCCCTCCAATTAGTCCATTCTTTCTTAATATTGGCGTTACAACATTCTCTATTTCCAAAATAGTAATCAATGTAAAAAAATCTTCAACTTTAAAATCATCGTATATAATTACTCCGAATTCCTTTATTATTGTGTCATTTCTTTCATTTTTTTCAATTACGATAGTATTCCTTTGACCAATGGCAACTTCGAAACCGAAAGGTAATATTCCATTTCTTAGCTCTCTTTTAATAATCTCTAAAACTTCTGCTTGTTTCATCATTCTTTGAATTTAATATCGTTCATTCGTATGCTTTTACCAAAGTTACCACTACCATCACTAATACTTTTATAAACATCTTGTCGGTATAATCCAACTTCAAAGATTATAAATAGGTGCAGTATTATCCAAAATCTCTTTAAAATCTATCATAAAATCGTGCTTTTGTTTTATTGCAATATCGGCATTGGGGTTTTCTTCATATCTATTTATGGCAAATGAATACATCATGTCAAAATATTCTTGATAATTGGGATTGTTACACAACTTGTAGATTAATATCTTAGAAAATACTCCGTAACCACCTAAATAATTATGCACTTCCATCTGCGGAACAGTATCTAAAAATTTATCCAGCATCCGCAAATCACTCCATTTTTCGAAAAAAGGCTCGGCTACATTTTCAGCATACTCCTTTAAATCGTTCAATAAATCTAAAACATCTTGTTCGGTTGCTATCGTTTTTGGATAGCTAGGGTTTAAGTTTTTCTCAAATAATTCGGGTTCTAACTTGTTTAATGATGATGTTACCATAAGCTCATCATCAGCCCCTCCAATTAGTCCATTCTTTCTTAATATTGGCGTTACAACATTCTCTATTTCCAAAATAGTAATCAATGTAAAAAAATCTTCAACTTTAAAATCATCGTATATAATTTTTTTTCTTTCATTTTTTTCAATTACGATAGTATTCCTTTGACCAATGGCAACTTCGAAACCGAAAGGTAATATTCCATTTCTTAGCTCTCTTTTAATAATCTCTAAAACTTCTGCTTGTTTCATCATTCTTTGAATTTAATATCGTTCATTCGTATGCTTTTACCAAAGTTACCATTTCCATCACTAATTGTTTTAAATACATCCTGACGATACAACCTAATTTGATTTGTCTTTTGGATAGGGACATTTTGTAAAAATTTATTATCTGTTCTCACTTCCATGACAATAAACTCCTTATCAGGATTATCTCTAAAAAATTTAATAATCTCTGTATTTTGGTTTTTAGACCAGGCTGTACCTATATTAAGTTTGCTATCGTTATAAATTACTTTGGTGTAGTCCAATGAACCATCAATGGCATAAACTTGTTTAACAAAGCCATTATCCATAATTACCAGGTTGCCTTTTGGCCCCATTACATAAAGTTGGTTTACTTGTGTGGTACCTGTTAAATCTACACCAATATTGGTTAGATCTGCTCTAATCCTTGGATCCATATATTTCTCAAACCTATTTCCTTTAATAATATTTTCAAGCCATTTGGTATCTTTTAATACACTTGCATCTTCTGCAACTTCAGCTATTACTTCTTCTTTTGCCGCTCTTAACAGCTCTGGGTCGGTTATTTCTTTTTCAAGTATTTTAACGGCATCATCAATACTTTCTACACCTTCTTTAATCACAACCGTACCCGATTCCTTTACAACCGTATGAACCTCATCACCACTTTTTATTATAATTTTTTCAGATTCTGCTATAATGGTTGTCCCATCTTCAGCTTTTGAAAGTAGATTTATTACTTCAACCTCTCGCCCTAGCGTACTGATGGTTTTTAAGCGTCCAACTAATGCACTGCCTTTTGCAATGGCCCACTCGCCAGCGGTAAATACAATTGGTACCACCATTACGGTTACCTGCCCATAGCGGTAAGCACAGATATCGCCAGTCTGCCCATTTTTAAACTTGTAGGTATCGCACTTGGTAAAGTAAAATTCCGAAAACTGCTTGGCTACTTTAACAACCGTATTCATCAGTTTAATATCATTGCGCATACCAGGTGGCAATAATCTTTGCATCAGAACGGCATTATCTATTGTTTTACCGGCATGGATATCCAAGAAAGTCTGTTTAATATCTTGGTAAAACTCCAGGTTGCTTTTAACCGTTGCCGTTGCGGCTTCGGTACCTATTTTTACCAGGCCTTTAACCAGTTCTTTAACATCAACAGTTACAATAATCTCGTGCAAGGCACCTGCTAAATATTTGGTTGTTGCGCTTGCATTTTGTACGCTTTCCTCATTGGTGGCGCACAATAAAATCCCAAACAAACCGCGATAGGTAACCACATTAATTTCTTGGAGGGCCTTATCAAAATCTAAGGAGACCTGATAAACAGGGTCGTTATGCAATTCTTTAAGCCCTTCGTTCACATACTCGGTAATACATGCATCTGCATCCACATTTGGCATAACATCAGTAAGCCATTTTGGGGCAGATAAATGATGTTGCAAATCAAGTTTCTTGCTCTGCTGGTTATAGGTAACAATAAATTTGTTTGGTGCTTTATCGTGATCTGCCTCAGCCTTTTGGCTGGCGTAATTTGGATTGCCCGTATTTAAAAGATAAACTTTTAAGGTTTCCAAACCATTGTTAATGCCGGTAATTGTTTTATTCAGGCTATCCTTTTGTCCTGCTGTAAAAGGTGATTTACCATCGCTTCCAATAGAATAGTCAATGAACACGATGTTACCATCAGCACCTTGTCCAGTTGTATTTTTAATCTTACCGCCTGCAATAAAATCAGTTTTATCTTTCGAATAATTAATGATAAAACCACAGTTGCAAGGCAATATTTTTTGCCCATTGAAAATGCAATTGTTATCTATTTTAACCAATTGGGCATTAGTACCTCCTTTGGCAAGTTGTTTCCCTTTAATAGTTTGATCGAAATTACCCCAATTGCCAGCGTAAGTTCTGTCAGCTGTTTTGATATAGTAAATAAAGGTGTCATTATTCTCTTTATAGGCTGCCAATCTACCATACAGTTCACCCTCGTCTTGTCCGAAAAACGCAAATGGGGTTTGATTTGCAGTAAGTGTAACAACATTGCCATCGGGATCTCTGAATACCTTTCCAAGATTCGAGGCGTCGGCTATACATCTTAATTGAGGCTGTTCGATACTCTGCCCATCCTCATCCTTTTCAAAAACCCCAACCACTATCCCAGGCGCATGTATGGCATCCCATTGGAACTTTGTCAACTTTTCTCCCGGTGGATAATTCATCATATTCCCCACCAAATCGTTTTGAGTAAAGCCGTATTTACTAAATGTATGTTCCAGCTTGAACACGCCATGGCCAATCTCGTGTGCCGCAACTTTACCGTCAGCACCCGTAAACAGGTAGCCAAACTGTTTGCCACGAGGCATATCGCCTGCAAGGTTAGCCGTACTATCAGAACTGTTCAGCATAAAGAGCACTGCTACATCTTTAGCCAAACTTGGATTAGTGGCTTTGTACGCATTGTTCAGTGCCTTCATTTCTGCAGTTTGGGTAGCAAGCAAGCCGCTGCCACTTACCGCCAGTTTACCATCTTTGTTCAAATCCCAATCGGTATTAACGAAGTTATTGGCTTGGTTCACTTCAAAACTAACCCCAATAGGGTTATAGGTTTTGTTCAGCTGTGCGGTAATGGCATTTTTATCTAGTGTATTTCCGTTAACGGGCACCAGTTGCACCTTAACCGTTTTTGGTTGGTATGAGGAAATAAGCAGTTTACCCAAGCTCAGGTATTTTCCATTGCCCAACGGGTAAACGGCAAAAAGCTCCTGCGCATCATTTGCAGGACCACCTACAACCGAAATCTCATAGCTATTATCTTCAAGTTTATTTTTGGTTAGCTTAACTCCTTTTCCAGTAACAAATTGTACACTATCAGCTTTTAGGCTGTTATCCTTTAAGGCAATGGTAGCCTTTATAAAATCTGTTTTACCTGGTAATATGGCTTTCGCATTCACATAGTAATCGCCATTCAGCTTTTCGTAAACATCTACACCAAATACCTTGCTCTTCCCATATTCAGCCTGATACTCATCAAAAGCATATTGCTGTTTGGGGTGCGCACTGAAATAAACAGTACCCTTTTCGGTATTCAGCTTGTTCAGCTCGGCAAGGGTCATCTGCATCGGCACGCTTTCGCTTACCTTGGTTACCTTTGGTTTGCCGTCTGTGCCTTGCTCTACTTTATAAATAGTGCCATCGCTGTCTTTTAAGGTTGTTGGTATCTTATCGGCCTCAATGGTTTTGGTTTTGTCTCCCTCCCCTTTTACGGTTATGCTGGCCGAAGTTGCCTGTGCTGTACTGCCTTCGGGTATAACCTGTCCATCTTTATCCTTGAATATTGGCTTGATGTTATCTACACCTTTAATAGGAAAATCTACCTCGTAATCTGCATAATCTTTACCAGTAACCACTATACCTGTTCCATCTCCTCCCTCAATAATCTTGTCCAGGTTGGCTATCTGTTTCTCATTCGGGTCATAAGTCGTCTCAATCACCCCTCCAAACAGCTGCCTTTCGGTGTTTACCTGTATGCCCGAAAAGCGTACTTTCACATTCACCTGTCCCAGCATCGGGATGGTAACGTATCCCTCGCCACTAAAACTTCCACCACCGGTTACTTTGGTCAGCTTTACCGGAAAACCACCAGCCATAATTAAATCGCCCTGGTTTAACGCCTGTATGGGTGTTCGATTGGTAATCGAAATCTCCGGACTAATCATCCCACAGTTTACCGTAGCTGTATCTTTCGGGTTGCCGTTGATTTCAAGGGTAAGAATATCTGAGTATGTTGCCTGATCTATCCCGATGCCGATGTTACCCGCTACGCAGCTACTGCCCACGCGGTATTCGTAAGTGCTTCCCGGCTTAAGATCGTAGAGCGTGGCCCTGTTTTCAAGCGTATTTACGCTGTACCATTTCGAGCCGCTTAAACTGCGTTCACGGTATTGCAGGGTATACCCGCCTGCAGGAATGCCTCCGTTTGATGGATCGGCTGTCCAGTTAACAGTCGCCCGCCCACTGCTTACACTCGAATTAATAGCTAGTGGCGGTTTACAATCACTTTGGTAGGTAAACCAGTAGATTTCGCTAAAACCGTTGTTTCTATAACTGTCGGCCTGCTCGCCTGTTGGCGAAGTGCTTACCGCCCTTACCCGCCAGGCATAGCGCTTGCCCGGAATCAGCTGCGGTTCAGCTGGTCCCATCAGTAAGGTGGTTGGTCTAACCGTAACCTGGTAAAGGGGCTGTGTGCTTTCGAAAGCAGCTTCGGGTGCAATGCCCGTATCCCAAAGCTCTTTTAATGTAAATTCATATTCGGTATTAAAAGCGCCGTTCGGGCTACCCAAATTTCTTGGCGTCCACTGGAAAATGATGTTTTGGACTGCTCTGCTGGCTATGCTTTCACCCTTCAAAGGCAAGTTTAACAGTGGCGGGTCTGATAGTGTAATGTAGGCCATGCTGCAGCTTTTACGGCTTAACACCTTACCTGTATTAACCTCTATCACTTCAAAACAGAAGGAATAGAACCCCTCCGGCAGCTTGCCGTTCTGGGCGTACATGGCCCGGGTTATACCTGAGAAGTTGAGGTTATCGATATTGAAATAGGGAGCCAAATCGCCGAGGCTGATACGCTGTGGAATTCCCGCATCCAGTGTGATGGTTGGATAATAAACTCCGTCTCTACTCTGTAATTTGGCATTTTGCCCTTCTATGTACATCCGCAGTCGCACATTTAATACGGGCTTCTGCAAATCGGTATTGGTGAGCACAACGGCCAGGCGTTCCGAAGTACCGTTATAGTAATCGCTGGTATTTAAAGAGTATGGTGGCACCAGCACGGGCATCACCTGTACCGGATAAATTTGGGCTTTTGAGCTGAAAGCGAAAAGCAGAAAGAATAAAGTAAGATGTAGCGCTTTTAGGCGGAAGGTAGAGGGTGTAAGGTTTAGGATTCGGGAGACTAAAGAACTGAAATTCTTCCACCAAGACAGATTGCTATGCCCATTTAAAACCGGAACAGGCTGGCTCGCTTTTGCCAAGGCTTCGCAATGACGATTTATCGAGTGACTTCCAACTTCTAACCTACTTTTATTTTTTCTACTCATTTTATATATCATGTTGAGAGTATGATTAACACTCGTATTTTTTATTTTTTTGCCAACCAATACTGTTTGATATGACCACCCCGCCTTGCAGGCACCCCTCAAGAGGGGAATTTTCCCTCATAGCTTTTAAATACAGTAACCTCGCCTCGCTCTCAACCAAGTCCCGCAATGCATGTAGCAAGTATGATTAATACTCGTATTCCTTTTTTTGCCAACCAATACTGTTTGATATGACCACCCCGCCTTGCAGGCACCCCTCAAGAGGGGAATTTTCACTCATAGCTTTCTAAAAATTCAAGCTTCATTTTTTTACTTTCAGCTTTAATCTTTTTGCTATTTATGCCTCCTTCGACAAGCTCAGGATGAACATAGTTGATATAAATTTCCAATCCAGAGCCTTCAACTCTCTACCTTCCAACCCTCCGTTATTGTATCACCACCTTGTAAACCATATTTCCTTTTGGCGTTTCCAAAACCATTACGTAAACTCCTGTTGAAAGCGTTAAGGAATAGGGCAGATTGTAACTGCTGTTGCCACTCTCCTCACGGGTATCAATCAATTGACCGGTAATGGTATTTAGTAAGCGTAACTTAATTTTTGTACTTTCCTGAAGCTCAATTTTTGCATTAAAATTTCCATTACTGGGATTCGGCGCAATGATGAATGATTTAATAAACGGATCTTTCACTGTTCCAGGGTCATTGAAGGACGTACCCTCAATTACGGTAACCTGCTTGGTAAAAATCTTAAAGCAATCGCCTACCGTAGCCTTTAGTCCGATGCTATAGGTACCTGTTGCCGAAAAACTCAGCTGCAGATCATCATCGGTTTTAGAAAGCACCTTAATGTTGGCATTGACTGGGATTAACCATTCTACCTTTTGTGGTTTCGGACTACTTATGTTTACCAGATGGATGGTTTCGTTCTTAAAGGTTTGTGTGGTGACCACAAATTCTGATGCAATTACAGCGCTACTCTTTTTAATTTCAATGGTATCTCTGCCTACACAGCCTTTATCGGTTAAAGCCTCCACATAATAAATACCCGATGTACTTAAACTTACCTTAGCGGTATTGGCCGCAAAGCCATTGTTACTGGTCCATTTGTAAACAGCACCATTTGGAATGGTGGCATCTGCCTCATGTACCTGATCTACACAAAGGGTAATATCAGGACCTAGATCTATTTTAACGGCTTCGGGCTGCGTTAAGTTATAGCTGATGGTTTTGCTACAGCCCTTACTTTCTGTAACCGTTAAGGTATAAGTGCCAGCAAGAAGATTGCTTAGGTTTTGGGTAGTTGAGCCATTACTCCATAGGTATTGGTAAGGCGGTATCCCACCGGTTACGGTATGATTAATGGCTCCATCGTTACTACCAAAACAGGTTGGATTTTTAACAAGATCAGCAGTAATTAACAATGCATTTGGCGCAGCCACGTTCACCTGTGTCTGAATTTGGCAACCATGGCCATCGGTAACAAAAACAAGATAGTTTCCATCGGTTAGGTTTTTGATATTGGTGGTGGTATCCCCAGTGCTCCATTCAATATGGTAAGGTAATGTTCCGCCTGTTACGGTAACATTTGCTGTGCCATTGCTATCACCGCTGCAAATTAATTGCGTAGAAGAAACGGTTACCGCAAGCGCAACAGGCTCTGTTAAATTAAATGGGATAGATTCTTTAGTAATGTTGTTCTGATCGGTAATTTTCACTTTAAAAATCCCAGCATTGGCATTTATGAAAATGCTATCGGTTTGCGTTAATGGAGTATAAGTACCATCGGTTTGTTTAAACCATTCGTATTTATATTTCAATCCTGGTATAACGATACCGCCTGCTGCTTTTGCATAAAGCTTTCCATCGGCATCGCCTTTGCAAGAAATGTACTTCAACTCTTCAATTTCTACCTTTAAGGGTGGTGGTTGTTTTAATGTAATGGTATCAATCAATATACAACTTGAGGCATTGGCGGTTTGTGCCAGGGCATAATTGCTATCTGTTACCCTCAAAATGTACTTGCCATCTGCGGCATCATTTAAAACTGTTTTAAAAGGATTGGTGGTATTGATCACATTAGAAAGTGGGTTTCCATTTATATCTGTCCATTGAACATTATAACTCCCAGCGGTAGGTGTCCCGCCAGAAATACTGATTTCTGCACGGCCGTCATTAGCGCCAAAAGCGGTTGGGTTAACGATATTCCTTGCATCAATTTTTAACGGCCCTGCTGGTTGAGTAATGGTTATGGTTTGAATAACCTCTGCTCCGTTTGCATCTTTTTGATAGCAACCGGAGCTATCCGCTACCCGAATGATATAGTTGCCAGTATCCAGATTTGTGAGCTGATGTTGACCACTGGATGCAATGGCAACCGTGGTATAATTTACATCAGTCTGATTTTTATATAAAAGCTTGTAAGCGCCATTTGCACCTGTCGCATTGATGGTAATCGTACCGTCTTTACCGCCAAAGCAGTAGATATCTCTTTTACTTACCTTAAAATTTAGTGTTGAAGGTTCTGTGAGTGTAAAAGGTTCAGACGTGGCGGAGACCTGATTATTATCTTTAACGTTAACCTTGTAAATACCTGCACCTACAGCGGTGAGTATGCTATCCGTTTGTGTTAAGGTGGTAAATGTTCCATCAACTTCTTTTAGCCATTGGTAAACATATTTTTGTCCGGATATTTGAACTCCACCCATTACTTTAGCATAGAGTTCACCATTTAGATTACCATTACAATCAATATTTTTTTGTTTTTCGATTACTACACTTAACGGTTTAGGCTGCGTCAGTGTAAAAGTGTCTATCGCGATACAACCTTTTGCATTTTCACTTTTTGCAAGGTTGTGGTTGTTGTCTGTTACTCTTAAAATATATTTTCCATCACCGGCATTATTTAAGGTAGTCTTAAACGGGTTGTTGGTATTGGTAAAATTTGATAAGACATTGCCTTTAGCATCTGTCCATTGTACATTGTAATTTCCGGCATTGGGTGTACCTCCTGTAATTATCGCTTCGGCTTTCCCATCAGTTGCACCAAAAGCCGTAGGATGCGTAACTTGCTTATTGTCAATCTTCAAAGCCTCATCAGGTTGATTGATTACTATCGTGGAGATCACTTCATTGCCATTGCTGTCTTTTTTATAACATCCGTTCTGATCTAGCACACGGACTTTATAAGTACCAACATCCAATCCATTTATGATGTGCTGACCTGCAGTGGCAAAAGTAATTTCGGTATAAACTGCTTCCTCCTGTTTCTTATACAAAACCTTATAACCTCCATTACCACCACTGGCATTTATGGTAATGGTTCCGTCTTTCCCGTCGCGGCATAAAATATCACTTTTACTGGTAGAAAAATCTACAGCACCAGGCCCGGTAAAACTCGCCGTACCGGTATGATTTGGCGCATCAGAATAACCAGCAGTGCCGTTATAAGTATCAATGAGTTCTATTTTATAGTTTCCTGGCGGGAAGTTTAATGGAGTGGTAATTACATTACCATCTTCCAGACTTGTAACATTTGAAACATTCTGAATATCACCTGTTGTAGTTTCGGTGATAACTAAATTAAGTGATTCTCCTGAAATTAAAGCCCTGTCAAAATAGACCTTAAAACCTCTGTTTGATTCGCCAAAACAATTGTTCGGTAAAGCAGTGATGGAATTGATATGAGGTGCGGAGATTCTTGCACTTAATGTTAATATCTGATCACTATAAATATTTTTATTTAACCTTATCCTGAAATAGATATTTTGCCCTATAAAACGCTGAAAATCGGGACCAACTACATCTACTAGAGAAATATTAATTGAATGTTGACCTTGCGTATTTAAGTTACCTGGCAAGTCCATCCATTTTGTGCCATCAGTAGAATATTCCCAGTTGTATAAATCTGAAGGGAGTCCTGAGGGAACTGAAAGATTAGTCTTATCATCATGCGGCAAAAGGTCTGAACTTGCAGTAATCTTCTTTATAAAGGGCTTCTGAACAAATTCATAATTCCCAAGTACGCCCCTACCCGTATTAGCATTGCCATCGAACCAATTTCTACTAATGGAATCACCGCTTATCTGAATATTATGATTGTAAGGATCCCATGGAGGTGTCTCGTAAGTTATACCGTTACAGATGTTACAAGACCCGCTATTTGTAGTTTGTGTTCTGATAAAATAGGACATGCGGATATTCTTTATTTGCTTATCCACTGGCAGTATCATGGTATCGGCCTGGTTGATCTTAAAGTAGACATTGCATTTTATCTGTCCCTGGATCCAGTCAACGGGTTTGTAAACTTTGCCATCATTACCCGTCAGGTAAAAGCGAACATAATCTCCACAGGGCCAGTTTGCTCTATGTTCAAAATAAAACTTGTAAGAAACCCTATACCCAGCTTCCTGTGCATGAATGGTCTGATTTGCAAAGAACAGAAATGCAGATACGCATAATACACACTTGTAAATAGCGATTATTTTTTTAAATCCCATATCCTTTAATATTTTACCGTTACTGTTTTCATCTCACTATATGCACCACTCTGTAGGACTGCTATCACTCCATATTCATAACTCGTGTTTATCATTGGCGCTGTATCAAACAGTCCTTTTTCTTTTGCACTTAAAACCTTCCAAAGGCTTAAACTAGCGCCAGTTTGTGCTTTGTATATTTGATAGCTTTTTACATTTGCCAGTTTATCATCCCATACTATTTCTATTCGATGTTCATCTGTATGGGGATAAGCATATAATCTGGTTAATGTTAGTTTACCAGTTGCTAAAGCAGTAGTTTGAATCATTAAGATTTCAGATCTTGTTTCAAGATTACCTTCATTTTTTACCTCAATTACATACTGATAGTTTTGTTCTGCTTTGAGCTTTTCATCTGTAAAACTATTGGTGGTATCCGTAAAAGCTTTAACCACTACCCAGGCACTATCCGGATGGGTACGCCTAAGAATGGTGTGGCTCACCACATCACTATCGCTACTATTTACCCAGTTCAGCATCACTTTATCTCCTGTAGTTTTATATTTGGTAATCACTGCCGGCGATGGTGGAATTACAGCTGGTTTCTTCAATTCAACCAGTTCGGATATTTTTGACTGGTTAAAGCGTTTATCTATAGCGCTTACTCCATACCAGGCCTTTTTATTTGTCATCTTTAGGCTCAGCACATCTTTATAACTGTTTACATACCATACAGAATCTATTAATGGTACCGCCTCTTCTCCCTTGCTTAAGGCCCTGAATATTTTATACCCGAGTAAATCAGTTTCTTTATTGGAATCCCATTTTAGTGTTACTTTACCCGTGGTATCTACTTTTGCAACAAGACCGCTTGGTATGGCAGGTGGAACAGAATCTATTGGTTGCACCAAAACAGGATAAGAGGTTCTTGCCTCGCTTTCTTTTCCCACGGCTGTAATGGTAAAATAATTGGATCCATCTAGATTATCGTAACTCAGGTTCCTACTTTCGGGTGAGATATTTTTTATCACTTCCAGATATGGTCCTTCAGACTTTGTGGCCTTGTTCAGGATAAAACCGCTGATTTGGTTATTGCCTGCTTCGTCAAATTCCCATTGCATTTGCAATACGCCCTTATCATCAATTCTGTTCTTTTTGATATTGGGCACGAATGCCAACAAGCTTTTACCCTTTCCTTCTGCTACATCCGTATAAGGGCTTAGTTCGCCAAACGGGTTAATCCCTGCGATGCGGTATTGATATTTAGTGAGGTTGTTATTAAGGGAATCGATATAATACATTCGGTTAGCGCCTGCCCTTTCTTTTTCATTTAAGTTGGTCATAGGCAATTCACTTACTTTTTTAAAGGTTGTACCACCGTCAATGGATTTCTCGATATAGTAAGCATTATAAATGTTCTTCAAACGGGCGTAATCCCAGCTTATTACTACACTTTTATCGCCAAAATTGGTGGCTACCTCTTCTATCTTAGGCAAAGGTTCGTAATCCTCCATTCCAATGTAGGCACCTGCTGAATCGATTTTTAAAAGACCTGAAGGTATCGCCGATTTAATGCGGTAAAAATACTTTTCGTTGCTTTTGATATCTGTATCCGTATAACCCCAACCCGCCATTTTTGCACCGGCAAAGCTCATATCAGCTGCATAAAGCGAAAAACCAAACCGCTGGTCAAGGTCTTGAGATTGCGCCATGATTTTGGCCACACCATTGGATGCAGTTCCGTTCATTTCAAATTTGTCCCCATAAATGGCCTGGACAATAACAGCTGCATAATTATCGTTTTTAGCCAATGTCTCCCAATCATTCAATGGTTTTGGTTTTAATGCCGTAGCAATCAATTTCCGCTCGGGTTGAGCTAACATTTTTTTATCGCGTAAAATGGTAAACCTTTCTACATTAAAGCCGTATTTATTGCTGAGTTTCCAGGCCTGTGCATCACTGGTGCCCCAGCGTATATTAATCAGGTTATCTTTTTTTGATACACGAGCCATCACCATAATCTGTGATTTTGGCTTTTGACTTTGTTTGGTTTTTTGCTGTGCAAATAAAGATGTTGAACAAAGAGTTAAAAGGAAAAAGGTGTAAGTAAGTTTTTTAATCATCCCGTTTTGTTATAAAATATCATCAGTCGTAATTAAGATCACAACTAAATTGAATAAATAATATATTTAAGTAATACTGTGGTTCAGGGATGATGACACAGTTTCGAAACCTTTGTTTCTTTAATAATTTAACCTATTTAGGGAACTAGGTTTTGTGATTAATCGATCTAAAAATGCAAGTTATGCGACCTACGTAAGCACTTTTTTTCAAAATCAACACATCTGGAAAAAGAAGTGTAAATTCAATTATTTTAAACCGTTTTAATGGGTTTAAATTGTTTGTTTGATATATTTTATTGTCAATTTCTCTTTCAAATCAAAAATTAATTATTTCAATAATTATTGATTATCAATTAGTTAAATGTTTAAATTTCAAAATCCATACATTTGAAACACTATCAGGATAAGTCAAAATCCTTTCTAAATTGATTAAACTCATTTTTATCATAAACAACATTGCCAGATTTTATTTCTAATACATTTAGAGAAAGAATAATTTCTAAAAATTCTTGCCATAGTATCTTCATCTCTGTATTTTGGAAATCAAAAGATATTTCTATAAAACCATTTTCCTCAATAATATTACAAATATTAATACCTAAACTATCTTGAAGATGGTTTACTTTAGGATAGTCTTGGCAAATACTTAATCCAAACAAATCATCTATATTCTTTATTTTTTGATAAATTTACTTGCTTGCCAAAATATTCTCTTAATGAGACCACGATATTTCTCTCTTGAAATTTACTCTTTAATGTTTCATAATTAAAACCGTCAACTTCCATCCTAATTGTGACACTATTTCGTTTAACTCTCAAAGGTGGTTTATAGGGTATTCGGTAAGGATTATGAAAATGATAAACCTTTGAAATTACAAGCAAGACATTTTCAGAACCATAAAAAGTTATCTTTAAATATGCTTCTTTGTGATCAATTACAATTATTTCATTAACCCAATTATTGTAACTAATAAAATCAACTTCCTTATTATTTACGAGTAACTTATAAGAATGTAATTCAATGGGGTAGTAAATTTCCTCGTATTTATTATCCTCGAAAGAGTAACTAATCTTCCTAATTTTTAAAATACCATTGTTTTTTGAACCACCAATTGATATTCGGGTATCAATGCTAAAATCATGCTTTGAAAACCAATCTTTCAAATCTTTATAGTTATTTCCCATATTGTTTAATCATTTTTTCAATCCATTTTTCTGCTCTATCAAACAGCAACACAAAACCTAAATTTTATTATTCCTTAATAATTTCTTTCTTCTGTACATTAAAAATATATTTATCATCTCCCCACATCATTACAAATTCATTATTAGCCCAACCAGTAACTTTAATTGTACGGGGGGTATTTAGCCATTTCATATAATCGTTTTTCATTAGTTCATCATCTTTGAAATACTTTTTGTTACAGATAAAATATCGCTCTATTTGTTTTAGATTATTATCTACAAATTTCAATCTATAACTTGTTGAATCATACTCATATCTAATTTCAATTGAACAAATATATCTTCTGTTTTTTGATGTATATTTTTTAGCTTTTTCTGAAAAGTACTCATCCCCTATTATTTTTTGATTTGCAACATGGATTGGTTCTACTGGGAGATTAAATTTCATTGCCCACTGTAACAACCCCTTATAGATGCATTTACAAGTAAATTTTATCTTTTCATAGCTAATTAAGCTTTCAAAATATTTTTCAGAAATACCGACATGCATATAGTATAAATTATATGTAGAGTTATTGTTAAAAGAAATATCAGCTGAATCACCTATCAATTCTTTAAAATTGAATTGAATTCCTAAAATATTAACATCATTAGCCATGCTATAATTCCCCATATGTTTTAGAAATAAAACTCCTAAATTAGGTCCTATATATGCTATAGGAGAATCATCTGAACTACCTAATACTCTTATTTCTTCTATTTTTTTCATTTTGAACCGTATTCTTTAATTTTTTCTTTTATCCACTTTTCTGCCCTATCAATTTTAACGCATTATCATCAATTCCGTCAAGGGCATGCCATTCTATTTTCGAAAATTACTCAGATTTATCTTTTAGGTTTCTTAAAATAGTTTCACTTAATTTTTTACTTAATCTTCCAGTTTCTATTCTCTCAATCCATGCATCAATTGAAATAGCAACCCATGGATAATTTTCAACACCATATTTAATTATAATTGTTTCCCCATAATTAATACTTCGTTTATTTGTATCGAGAATTAACTCACCTCCATTAGAACTTATAAAAGCATTACTACAATAAGCAAAGAATAAACTTTTTAATTGTGATAATGACAATCCCAATTTTTCAGGATTTTTAAAATTAGTTTTGTAAAATTCGCATACTTGCTCTACTTCCTTTTCATCAAATATAAAATTGCCTACAGCCAGTATCTTTTTTAACTTTTCTAAATCTGTTGCCAGAGAACTAATTCTTTCTTGGTGTTTAATTCTCAATTCTTTTAAATTTTCCATTTTAATAAATTATAATTTTTAATTTATCCGAACTACTCTTTTCAAAACCGTTTCTGCTTTAATGAATTTTAATGCACCATCGTCAATTCCATCTAAAGCATGCCATTCTATTTTCGAAAATTATTCAGATTTATTTTTTAGATTTCTTAATATAGTTTCATTTAATGGTTTACTTAACCCTCCTTCTTTCTCAATAATTCTCATCCATCCAAACACCGAAATTGCTACCCAAGGATATCCTGGTCCCCCATAATTTATTATAATTGGTTCACCATATGAAGTAGTATTTTTTTTTGTATTTAAAACAATTTCACCACCATTAGACATTATAAATAAGGTACTACAATAAGAAAAAAACATTTTTTTAACATTAATCATTTCATCAACACTAATTTCTTTTTCACTAATTTTTACTTTAAACCAACTGTCAACCAATTCTACTTCTTTATTATCAAAATCGAAATCATTTAATTTCAACTGATTTTTTAATTGATTTAAAAAATCAGGGATTTTATTAATCAAATGGCTGAACTCATTTTTTAAATCTTTTACATTTTTCATATCTCTAATAAATTACAATTTTAAATCTTAAAGGATTTACTCCTTTACTGGTCATTTGTTCTCTTATGAATTTCAGTGCACTATCATCTATTCCATCTAAGGCGTGCCACTCAATCTTTCGAACAAGTTCATCGTCAGAAACTAATATCTCAATATCCTTTTTAACCTGTCTCTGGAATTCAGCTGTATTGGTAATCTTCCCTGATTTCAACTCTCGTGCTGTGCCATTTAGCAAATTATCGATATAACGAACTCCGTCACTCGTTTGAACACCAAAGTCAGGTTTCAACCCTTTTTCTAAATCTAGAAAAACACTTTCAGCAATTTTTCCCCTCATCCTATTGCCTGTAATTACTCTATGTTTGGTAGTATACTTAGCCAAATCCAACGCTCCACCTCTTGCTTGGTATTTAACAAAATCAGTTGATACTTTTGATGTGTATTCTGTACTAACCAAAAACTCATCTACATTTTTATATTTTAATGAAAGGGCTTCTACAACGCCTTTATTTCCATTTAAAATAATGTCATCCCAAACATTCTTTACTCCATTAACAACTCCTTCTCCCTTTAAAAACTTGCTCCATCCCGATAAGGTAGATGGTTTTACAATAAGCTCGGGCAACAGCAAACCTGCATAAAAAGAACGGATCTCATCAATTTTATCTGCTTTCGCAGTCTGCATAATCTGCCCTGCAATAAATGCGGGCAGGATAATTTTCTCTCCATTAATTTGGAGAATTACAGGTGCAGTACCGCTTAGGGTAAAGAGATCTACACAGTGGTCTTCAAATCTGAACAACTTGTTGCCAGGTGCATCGCCATTGCAAGGCGTATCACTGTATAATCCCCTACAAAAATAAAAGTAAGTATAGCCAAAGGTTAAATCATTATTCGTTATACCAAAACAGGAGATTTTATACTGCCCGTTCTCATTGCCCGGAATTTTTGTTTCCTGGGGATAAACGGTAGATAATTCTTCATTTCCTGTCCATGTTTCGCTTATTTTTTTGGTTATCGCTGTGGCAAATGGCAACTTATCAACCATTTTCAATTTTGCATAAACCGCCATTAGGGTTGCGGTTTCAGTGTTGATTTTGTCCTCTAGATAAGCCGTTGATACTCCCTTTATCAAATTATTGATTGCCTTACCCTCATCGGTACCAACTTTATCTACCCGACAGTTTAGAAGTGATTTTAAACTTGTCCATTTCTGCTCGTCGGTTATAACTGGTGTTACAAAACTTGGTATATTTTCATACAGATAATCAATTTTGTCGCAATCGGCACCGGCAAGTTTTAGTTCACTAATAAACTTATCGGTTACGGTTTTTTTGTACGGTTCTGTATAAGAAAAACCCTGCGCAATAAAGAGATACTCCATCTCTTCGGTATTGTTTGTTTCCAAACGGATAGCACGTTCATCACTATTTTCGTAATTGTAGTTCAAGGTATATTGTATCTTATCCTGGTTTGGCAGAATGCTTATCGATGAATAAACTTTATCGTTAGCACTTAAGTCTACATTGCCTTTTTTAATTGATAAATTACCCTTTAAGTGAAATGTTTTTTCAACACCATCGATACTTGTAGTGTATGATTTATCTATTGGAATTAGGGTTACTATGCCTAAACTAGAGGTAGAGGAAATGGATTCCTTGCTTATAAAATTGGTATAATCATAAGCCGCAACTTTTCCTTTGTTATCAATTAACCATTTAACCAGCTTATCGTAGTCTACTGCTTCAGCAAGTTTTTTACTCTCTGTTTCCCTTTCCTTGGCCTTATCTGCGTATTCCTTGATTTTTGTAGCCTTGGCCAGTATTTCCTTACATTTCGAATAATCATCAAAATTCAGAAAATCCCCCTCTGGTTTAAGTGTTCCAAAGGACCACTTAAATCCCTCTTGAAAACCCAGGTCTCCAGACCACAATAGCTTTCTGCATTAAATATATTTCAAAGAACGACCACTCGTTAGTGGTTCTATTTTATGGCTTTGTCAATGCTTTATTCACAGACATATTCCTCGGTTTCAATCTGGGTTTAAGTGACCGCTGAAAGAGCGAACACTTAAACCACTTGGGGTAATCATCTAATATATTTTTCTCTGTTTTCATTTCTGAATTATCCAATTTGGTTACAAATGATTTGACAATCAGATTTTATAATTTGATAAATTTCACCAAGATAAAAACTGAAATCAGTAGTATTAGTATAGGATATTTTTTTCCTGCTAATTGAAATTAGCATCATAATTTCTTGCTTTGATGGCATAAAATGGAATAAACATCCTTCACCTCCTTTTTTATTAAAAATGATAATACCAGTTATATTATTTGTTTCAAATCTAATTTTCAACATCTTTTTTATCGCATTAAGATTATTGCTTTCACAAATTTCCCATTCAAAATCATCATTGATTAGAAATGAAATTTTCCCAGAATCATCTATATATTGCCAACCCAACTTTTCTAAAACACTTAATACATCTAAATCTTCATTAAAAGAAATTTCGATACTTGCTTGGACACTCATATTTTTATACTAATTCTTATAAGAAGTGGTTGTTTTTCACGAATCTAATTGCTTCATCTAAATCAATTTCACTAGGTAATCGATTATTACTATTTATATTTTCTATAAAATCTTCTGATATTTCAATATCAAAAAACTCTAAGTAATAGCTTAGATAATTTGGCCATATCCATACTCCATCTGTGTAATATACTAAACCACCAATTGTTGTGTCATTATTTAATTCTAAAGATTTGATTATTTGCATAGTTGTTGCAAAAGCTATCCCTCTGTGTTTTAGATATTCTAATATCATTGGCTTTGAATCATTTAGAATGTTTTTTTTATAATCTTTATAGGCGATTGAAAAATTATTCTCGTTATTATACTCCCTTATTAATCCTATTATTTTCATAGTCCTGGTTTAAAAATTGTCCAACCTGCATTATTTGTTATCTCATAGCTACCATCCTTAAAAACTGTAATTAATCCTTTTGGTGCTTTCACATTTAAACCAAGTTTATTTGCTAGATTTTTACCAATAGCATCAGGAAAAATACCAGTATTGCAAGAAATTAACCTAATTGGAATCTTACCGTTATATCCTTTAGACATCAAGTACTTCAATAAATCTCTATGAGTTATGCTTACCCACTTATCCCCCGCATATACCATAAAATTATCAGCAGTGCCATGCACAACTACGTCGTACCAACCTATTTCAGGTTTTATCCATTTTGCCGCGGCTAATGTTGCATCATCCATACCTAATTTTGTAGCATCAAGTACAACTTTAGTTATTGTTTCCTTACCCTCATTTATTAACCGATCTCCGATATCATCATAAATTCCCCTATTTCTTGTTCCCCAATACTCTAATATTTCTGCACTACTCGTTGCTGCTTTTCCTTCGCCAGTACCAATTAATAATGTTGCTAAGTTAGATACTAACTTACCATGTTCGTAGCGTTGGGTATTACTCGTGCCATTTAATTTTACAATATATTTAACAAGTTGTTTAGTTATAGAATTAAAAGCTTTTTCAATCTTATCTTGATTACTAATAATATCGTAAAGGTTGTTTATGGTTTTCGCTGTTTCATTTCTAATCTCTTCGTAGCCCTGACATTCTTTTATAGTGGCTAATTTATTTGGTATTCTAATTTCATCTAACCAAGCACTAAAGCCACTGTCATTTTTTGCTTTTTTTAGTTGAGCATTTAATTTCTCTACTGTTTTTTTGTCTATCTTAATTCCTTTACAATCTGCATATCCAAATGTAAAGGCATATCTTATTTCATCTATTTTTTCTCTTAAATCGTAGATGCTTTTGCCTTGTCCATAAATGCCATCAAAAACACCGGCAGAGTATGGCTTATCTAAAAACGTATAATATTCTATATATTCTGTTTGACTGTTTTTCCAAAAGCAGTAAGGAATAATGCCTTCATTATTATATGGCTTCCAGTTCTCATCTGAACATTTATTATAAAATTTATAAATTTGATATAATCTGTAAGAGAGTTCATTGTACCCAACAACATTATATAATTTCATGAAAGAATCGAACTGTTTTTCTTCCATTGCAACAGCATCTGCTTTCAAAGCCTCTGATGTTTTTGAGAGCGCATCTTTGAGTGGTGTATTATCCTTAACACTTGCACCACCAGCTGAATTTAAATAGGTAGGCAAGCTTTCATTCAACTTAGTTACCATTTCAGCAGATGTTGTAAGACTATCTTTCTGTAATGTTAGCGCCGTCAATTCTTGTTGTAGGTATTTAAATTCTGATGCTGATACTGCATCTTTTGCTAAGAGTTTATCTATTTTATCACTCGCATTTATTAGTTTCTTCAATACATCAGCTAGTGCTTTAACTGTTTCTTCAATCTCTTTAGCATCCACTATCTGTTTCTCATTCGGATCATAAGTCGTCTCAATCACCCCGCCAAATAGCTGTCTTTCGGTGTTTACCTGTATGCCGCTAAAACGAACTTTCACATTCACCTGCCCCAGCATGGGGATGGTTACATAACCTTCACCACTGAAACTTCCACCACCAATCACTTTGGTCAGCTTTACTGGAAAACCACCAGCCATAATTAAATCACCCTGGTTTAACGCCTGTATGGGTGTTCGATTGGTAATTGAAATCTCCGGACTGATCATCCCACAGTTTACCGTAGCTGTATCTTTCGGGTTGCCGTTGATTTCAAGTGTAAGCATATCTGAATATGTTGCCTGATCTATTCCGATGCCGATGTTACCCGCTACGCAACTACTGCCCACGCGGTATTCGTAAGTGCTTCCCGGCTTAAGATCGTAGAGCATGGCCCTGTTTTCAAGCGTATTTACGCTGTACCATTTCGAGCCGCTTAAACTGCGTTCACGGTATTGCAGGGTATAACCGCCTGCAGGAATGCCTCCGTTTGATGGATCGGCTGTCCAATTAATAGTCGCCCGGCCACTGCTTACACTTGAGTTGATGGCCAATGGTGGCTTACAATCGCTTTGGTAGGTAAACCAGTAGATTTCGCTGAAACCATTGTTTCTATAACTGTCGGCCTGCTCGCCCGTTGGCGAAGTGCTTACCGCCCTTACCCGCCAGGCATAACGCTTGCCCGGAATCAGCTGTGGTTCGGCTGGTCCCATCAATAAGGTGGTTGGTCTAACCGTAACCTGGTAAAGCGGTTGTGTACTCTCAAAGGCGGCTTCGGGTGCAATGCCTGTATCCCAAAGCTCTTTTAATGTAAATTCATATTCGGTGTTAAAAGCGCCGTTCGGGCTACCCAAATTCCTTGGCGTCCACTGGAAAACGATATTTTGGACTGCTCTGCTGGCTATGCTTTCACCTTTTAAAGGCAGGTTTAACAGTGGCGGGTCTGATAGTGTAATGTAGGCCATGCTACAGCTTTTACGGCTTAACACCTTACCTGTATTAACCTCTATCACCTCGAAACAGAAGGAATAGAACCCCTCCGGCAGCTTGCCATTCTGGGCGTACATGGCCCGGGTTATGCCTGAGAAGTTGAGGTTATCGATATTGAAATAGGGAGCCAAATCACCGAGGCTGATGCGCTGTGGAATTCCCGCATCCAGTGTGATGGTTGGATAATAAACTCCGTCTCTGCTCTGCAGTTTGGTATTTTGCCCTTCTATGTACATCCGCAGTCGCACATTTAATACGGGTTTCTGCAAATCGGTATTGGTGAGCACAACAGCCAGGCGTTCCGAAGTACCGTTATAGTAATCGCTGGTATTTAAAGAGTATGGTGGCACCAGCACGGGCATCACCTGTACCGGATAAATTTGGGCTTTTGAGCTGAAAGCGAAAAGCAGAAAGAATAAAGCAAGATGTAGCGCTTTTAGGCGGAAGGTAGAGGGTGTAAGGTTTAAGGTAAATAGAAGATTCTCCCACCAAGACAGATTGATTTTCCGGTTTAAAACCGGCACAAGCTGGCTCGCTTTTGCCAAGGCTTCGCATCCAATACCTGTCAGATAAAGATTTATTGACTGGTTTCGGCGTTCCGGACTAAAGACTTCTGAGTCCCGACCTCCTACCCCTGATTTATTTAATTTTTTTCTAATCATTTCCAATTCCACTTATTTAATCGGATTATTATAAATTACCGTTGCGCTTGTTCCCACGCTTCCATCTGGCAGGATAAACCTATACTGTACCTTATAGTTCCCCTCCCGCATGAAAGGGAAATGCCCATTGATTAACCATTCATACTGCTTTTGTACTGGTGTACCCAAGAAACGATTCACTACCTGGCTTTGCAGTTCTTGAAAATCTGATTTATAAATGCGGGGTAAATCATAGATATAAGGCATCCGCTGGTTTACAAACTGAGTATTGAAATTGCCCTGTTCAACATTGGTTTGGTAGCTGAGTAGTATAGGCAATGCCTTTGTGGGTGCCAGCCCTAGTTCTGTCGTATCCCTACTTAATGTGATATCACCTGCGACAGGATATTTCTCATAGTTAAGTGGATGGATATCCTGTATATAATAAGCGTTATCTAACAGGGCTACTGGTTGTAATAAAGGCTTGCTATTCGTATAAGCCGTTCCAGAAATCTCAGCTAAATCAAACGCCTCATATTGTGCAACCGTTTTTCTAAGATCAATTACATCAGATGAAACTTTGCCGAAAAGATCCTGCACGCCATTTATGCCATCTACCTTTTCTTTAAAGGTGCCAAATGCACTGCTATGGAAATTATAGCCGAGTAATACCTTGCCCCCGTCTGCACGGATGATGTCTTGTGCCTGCCTGTTGGTGATTTCGGTTACATCTCCCTCTGCAGTAGTCTTTGTTTGTGTATTTGATGTGGTACCGCTAGTTGTACCCTGAGATTTGCTAACCAGCTCAAAGCTATAGTTACTGTTTCCGTCTACCTGCGGAATATCAAATTTAAGTTGCTGGTTCTCTGAAATATATTGATAGGTTACAGGCACCGTAGTACCATTTTCCTTTTTGAAGGTCATATCCTGTTTAAAACCAGGCACGTTAAACAAATACGTCTGTCCACGTTTCAATTGCACATAGCCTGTATTGCTCTCTGATTTATAAAAATTCCGTTGGTCTACCACAGGCCAGCTGTAATTTATGTTGGTAAGCGGAATACTTTCTGGTGCGGCACCGGTTTTAAAATCAATACTTTTTTCTTCCTCTGCTTTTTTGCCATCCATATAAACGGTTTGCCAGCTGCCGCCCACCAATTGTACAAAACTTACTTTGGAATAAGCTTTTATGGCGGTGTTTGGTGGCAATATTTCTGTAGATAGAAAAGATACCGCATCCTTCCCTGCATTCCATTCGAGTTTACCAGAAATTGGTTTTCCATTTTCGGTCAGTTCAAATTTTTCGAGTTTAATACGGAAAGTTTTACTCCCGCTTTCATCTGTAATAGGTATATCACGTTCAACAGGAAAATTGAGCGCAACTTGTGGTGCGGCAAAAACATCTACACCATCTGGTGTTTTTGGAGACATATCGGCAATTACGTTTATGCCAACAGGATTTTCCTGCCCCCCATTTACAATTTTACATTCATCGCCAAGCTGTACCTTGAAGTTTGCTCTTCCTTTAATTAAACCACCCAGTACATTATACTGCACGCCAATGTACCCTCTAAACCATGATGGATTAGGAAGTTTTGCCTGCAATAAGGCTGCTACCCCCGCTTTGATGATTGGAATCCGGGTTTTAAGAAACCAGAGGTTTACCTTAACCCCTAACTCTCCCTGCAAATAAGCATAGGCCTGCGCATTGGCATACCAGCCATGTATACCGATCGGTTCAGAATTGCCTTCACAATGTGCATCGGGATATTCTTTTAGCATTAAATCAAAACCTACACCTGCCTTGAAATTGGCATATAAAATAAGGAAGGAAATATCGCCAGTACTTATTGATAGTCTGGAGCCAAGGGCAAACCCCTTTCCATCTCCCAGTGCATTAACATCTCTCATATAATCGAGCTGTCGCATATCCACTCCTAAAATATCCGCTACCTCGTGTGGAGGTGCCGGCGAGCCTGGTATCTTGGTGCCAATCATAAAATAACTTTCAGTTTTCAGGCTAAAACTGCCAAGTCCAAACTGGATTCCTACGGGATCGGTTGGTGTACCCATATAGATATACCAATCTTTTGGAGCAAAATGCATCACTGCATAGCCCGCACGATTATTCGCTCCAACTCCCCTTAAAAGTCCTTTTGCGGCGTTAATATAAATGTCAAAATTGGCATGGAAAGTTCTGGCTTGAAAATCATAGCTTATCCCCAGGTAGGCTGCAAATCCTTCAGAAAAATCTACTTTATTTGTTACAGCCCGTGCTGCCTGCTGTGGATCGCTAATTTTTAAGGTTTGTAAATTGGCTAACTTTTCAATTTTTAAATCATCCGATAGTCCTTCCAACTGCGCAACAATATCATCCTGAACACCTTTTAATACCCCTGCAGCCTTGTTCAGGGCATCATCAACCACAGGTATTTTACCCATAAATTTTGCGCTTCCAAACAACCCGATATAATTTAACCCTCCATTACGGTTGAAGGCCATTTCAAATTCAACCATACCATCCACAACCATATCATTAGCCACGTTGAATAATAAACCTGCTTTCACACCCAATCCCATTGCTTTATCAGGTTTATATTCGGGCATTAAGCTTTTTGAATCTGAACTGGCGTTCTGGCTAATTTTACTCATGCGGTAATAAATCCCGCCAACAAATCCTTTAATATTAAATGGAACTGGTGGAAGTACAGGAACACCAGTTCCAAAACTCGCTTTTCCATCCACAAACCAATATCTGAAATCCTTTCTTCCAAAAATAGCCCTAACCTGAACCTCAAGTGCTAATGACTCAAATTTTGCTCTTATCCCTCCCCCAAAACCGTCTCCATAAACCGGATCATTATCTAGTAGATTAAGTTCTCCATCTAAACTGGCCCCACCAATGTTTACGTGGTTGAGCTTAATAGCGCTCAATCCAAGTTTTTTGAACTTCCATTTCTGCAATCCATCCTGCTGCTCAAATGATGAGGTAAAGTTTAATCGGGTGTCTGCTTTAAAGCCCGCATCCATCAAAGTAACCTTAAGCCCAAATGAAAGGCTGGTTTCCATCTGGGTAGAAGTAAGCGCAATACTATCAACAGAAACTGGAAAATTGGCTACACTCAATTCCCCATCATATCCAAAATATTCTACCGTTAAATAAGGAGAAACTGTTTTTAAGCGCAGGCCCTTAAATTCAATTCCCTTAAAGTTGGCAAGAGGCTTGGTGGTTGAATCCCCAGGCTTGGTTCTCGCCATGATATCTAATCTTCCATAAAGATTTGCTTCTGGTAAGAATTTATCATCTTCTACCAATAGCTTTACATATGAATTTTTCTCCAGCGTAACCTTTGCCTGCCATAGGTTAAAATCCAATTTATCTTTTGGCGCAACCGTAAGCCAGTATTTATTATCTCCTGTTATTACGGCTTCATATCTCAAGGCATCGGTATCCTTTTCACCTACGGGTAAGCCAATATTTCCTTTAAAGCCTGCACCAACCAATTTATTGGCTTCCAGATCGATATTGAATTCATCTACCGAAAACTTCCATCCAGAGGCAGAACCTTCATTATAGGGCAGTATATTTTTGCCATAAAAACTTCCGCTTACCCCATTGTTATCTATAATCAGGTTGTTTGAGCCAAAGCTGATGCGTTCTTTGCTGTTCTTTTTGGCAAAAGCCTTCGGCAGCATCACATCCAGATTCTGGATATAGATTCCCCGCCACATTCCAGGGCTTGGATAACTCATGTATTGCGCTTCATAGCCAGCTGGAAACAAAACATTCGGGCTGTTTCGCTTATCGCTAAAATCAAAAGTGGCGTTTGCAACGGTGAAAACCACATCCTTTAATTTGGCAATCTGGAATTTAGGCAGGTTGATGTTGACCAATATATCGTTCCAATCGGAAACAACGGTTTTGAACGAACCAGTAACCTTTTTATTTATATCTGTTAGCTGGTCGCCATTTTCAGCACAGGGAATAAGCAGACTTCTTGGGAACACCACATCTGCGGCAAGCCCCATTTCCTTAAAGCCCTTACAGTCCATGGTCATATAGGTGAGTCCATCTAAAGCCTGCCCATTGGTCAGATCAAGGCCACCTTTCAATATAACCTTGCCGTTACCTCCATTAAAATCTATGGGAATATCACCTATTAAAGTTAATTTTGCATCTCCAACTATTCCTCCTTCGTATGAAAGTTTCAGTCCACTGATACCAAAAAACAGCACACCAGGGCTTTGTGGAATTTCTACTTTCGCAAAAACAGTTAATTCTGCATAGGTTGGATGAAACACGGCACTGCTGATGGCGATTTTATAAGTGATGTTGTTAATTGTATGCTTTAAACCAACTGGTAATTCATTTAAATCATTTGGTGTTAGAAAATCCGTATAGTGATTATTTTTATCAAGTGCTGCTACCGCATTGATTGCAAAGTTCCTGACGGCTGCACTATCAGTATTATTGGCGGCCTGTGCATAAGACGATGAAACATATAAAAAAGATATAATGAAAGATAATAATCTTACACAATGTGTAGAATTTGAAAGCATAGGTGTAGTTAATTTAAATTAAGCTTATATCAATTATTCGTTTTCCGCTTTTGACCGCTTCCTCAAGCTTAAATCCGAAACGGTTTAATATTTATTCAATCATGCGCTTATCAAATTGGATACTCATGTGCATTTTTATTGAGCACATAAAAAATAAACTTCCTTCTGCTCCCAAACGAGGGGCAAAAAAAAGATTATAGCCATACTATAGCCGTAACCAACAATAAAAAATTCGGGATGAGTAAGGGATTTATCCGTAGTGGGATTGTAACGGATTTGTTGCCACGAATGTAGGAATATATATGATTAATATGAAATAAAATATTCTTTATAAGAGTAAAAATTATCTACAAAAGCAAACATGTTTGTAAGAAGACTAATAAGACATACATATTTATTAATTAATGTATATTACCTTCTAGAAACTTTAAAATATTAGGAATATTTGAAGCTCCTCAGCGGAATCATTCATATAAGCAGCTAAAAGTCTGCTGAACAGCAATGTAAGCATACGATATAAACTCAGCCTATTATCCATTTACTAACTTATTTTGGCAAGTGTGCAATCAACTCAATTTCTAATTTTGCTTGCGGCATATACAATCGCTGTATCTGCACCCAGGTAGCCGCGGGAAAGTCATTTTTGTAATACCCTTTCCTAACATAGTTGAACTTTTTCATCGCTTCAATATCCGTTGTATATAAATTTTCTTTAACCACATTTTCAAATGTGGCACCATAACTGGCTAGTGAAGCTTTTAAATTATTGTAAACAGATGTAATTCCTTCTGGGGTGATATCGTTTGTTACCACACCTGAAATGTAAAGAATGTTATCAACCTTTAAAACCTGAGCGTAGCCAGCAGCTGTATCTTGTTTTGATGCTTTGTTCCAATGCCATTTTTCTTTTTTGATTTTGGTTTCTTGCGAAAAAGCCTTACTGAAAACGAAAAGGAAAGAAAGTAGGATGAGATATCGCATTGTTATTTAATTTAAATAAGTTGTTTGTTATCGGGTTCAACTAAAGCCTAAATTTATGTAAATTGTCGATTATTAATTTAAAAACAATGCAATGGATTAAAAATAAATGTTTTTCGTTTTTAAAAAAATATTTATTCATACGTATTGACTTTGATTGAGATTTTCTTTCTTTTTTATACCCAGTGAAGAAAATAAGCTGATCAATCCTGGCCTTTACCCTAATTATTGAAAAAAGAAACATACAAAATCCAATCATGAACCGCATTAAAAAACACAGAGGCCTTCGGCGATATTATAAAAATCTGGAGCTAAAGAATGAAGACTGGAGTGAATTAAAGTTTACAGATTCAAATGATGCATGGTTTGATCGTTGGCATAAACATTTCGATTGGTATGGTTATGGAAATGATAGCTTTAAACGCCGTAAGCCTCACCTTGATAAATTGTTCAGGCATTTTGATCATTTGAGTGATCGAGCTAAATCTTTAACAGTTGATTATCAAATCTGGATTACCATTTTAGATAACGACAGCGCTAGTGATGCCTTATTTTTACACACGCCCAACCCAAATCAAAATAACTTTCCATGGAAGATATCAGGATTAACTGAAACCTCTACCCTTACTAATCAGCGGTTAATAGAATACATTAATAACTTAGTTGGTTACGAGAAACGATATGGTAACGCGGACGAAGCATTTTGTGTGCTTTATAAAAAGGGTATTGGGATAACGGTTGCATAGCCTTTATTAAATCCAAAAAATAGCGCTGCAATTATTTAAAATTAATTTTGCTTTCAAGTATTAAATTTGCATTTTATTACCAGCAGTTCAGGAAAAATCAGTTATTAAAAATTTCAAAAAATTAGAAGATGACCACACGAAACGCATTTTACGATTTCTTTAACCGGATAGGTTTATCAATGATGATCATTTGTATGCTGGCCATGAGTTGCAACAATACAAAGAAAAAGACCTTAAAAACCAGGCTTCCTGATTCAAGTAAAACTGACAGCATTACCAAAACACAACCGACTAAGCGCATCATTACCACGAAAGTAGATAAGCCTGATACCATTAGAAATATCGAAGCTACGCAGATGAGTGAAGATGCTTTTCAAAAGGCAATCATTAGCCTTCAGGATAGTTCATTAGTAGTATATGGAAATATCAGGGAAGATTACCGGATTTTCGGATATGAAAAACCAGATACGAACTCCAGAAAATTAATCTTTTTCTCCGTATTTACCACAGATGTTAAAGGGAATCCATACCGTTGTCCTTATGGTGCTTATTATGCTTCTACGGATATGATTAATTCAGAAATCAAATATCTTTCAAATGCTGGAAATTTTATAAAAGCTAATTTCATTAAAGATAAAACGGTATTATCTCCCATTTACATCCTGAAAGATTGGGTTAAATTTGAAGAGAAAAATTAATTTAGAAGAAAATAGATTTTCCTGATTCGATTGTTGTTAGTTAGTCAGTAGCTAAGGTTGGTATCAGTGTCAATAGGTTGGGGATTCTTCGCTTCGCTCTGAATGACAGTGCGTTTAGGGTGCTGATTACATTAAGAGGATTTATCTAGTCCTAGCCGGACGGGCTTATTTTCTTTTGACAGCAAAAGAAACAAAACTGCCGGCTCGCAATTTTTCTGTTTAAGTCAGTAGGCAGACTTGGTCTGTGCAATCCCGAAAAATTGACCATGCCGGTCTAAGCGCAGAACGGAGAAACAGTGGTTTGGCTTTATAGGGTGGCTATAGCGATTGCTACTTGCTTTTTTATATCAAACGATAATCTAGACATCTCATCATTGAGGAACGAAGCCCCATTTACTTCCTGAAAGATTGGGTTAAATTTGAAGAGAAAAATTAATTTAGAAGAAAATAGATTTTTCTGATTCGATTGTTGTTAGTTAGTCAGTAGCTAAGGTTGGTATCAGTGTCAATAGGTTGGGGATTCTTCGCTTCGCTCTGAATGACAGTGCGTTTAGGGTGCTGATTACATTAAGAGGATTTATCTAGTCCTAGCCGGACGGGCTTATTTTCTTTTGACAGCAAAAGAAACAAAACTGCCGGCTCGCAATTTTTCTGTTTAAGTCAGTAGGCAGACTTGGTCTGTGCAATCCCGAAAAATTGACCATGCCGGTCTAAGCGCAGAACGGAGAAACAGTGGTTTGGCTTTATAGGGTGGCTATAGCGATCGCTACTCGCTTTTTTATATCAAACGATAATCTAGACATCTCATCATGTAGGTGCAAGGCAATCTTAATTCAATGCTATACAAGATGAGTCATAGCGAGACACTTCAACCAGATTTTTAAAAGATACATTCGAAACATCTTGATTTCCAGAAATGGTTTTTCTCCATTTCCTGGTTACCTCATTCGTGATATAAAGAGATTGTATTTAAGGGAATTAATAATCGGGCCATCCGAAGACGACCCGAAAAACTAACCAACTTTTCTTTTTAATAACCAGGATTTTGTGTTAAAACAGCGTCCTTGTTCAACTGAATTTCGTTTAAAGGAATTGGTAACAATAGTGCTTTTGTAGTTAAACCAGTAATCGGTTTAGAAGCATCGTTTGAATTAAGGCGAAGTGCCCGTTCTACCAATGTCCCTGTTCTCATCAAAGTCATTCTTCTGTTTTCTTCACCAATCAGTTCTCTTGCCCGTTCATCCAGGATAAAATCTTTAGTCATCTCAGCTGCCGTTACCTGGGCGGCATTTGCCCTTGTTCTCAAAACATTAATACTGGTAGCAGCTTCTGCAGTTTTGCCCTGAGCAACCTGTGCTTCAGCCAGTAACAGGTATGTTTCGCCCAGGCGCATTAAAATAAAATCTTTAACCATGGCGTAACCAAAAGTATCATTAGGATCAAAAGCGCCCCATTTGGTGGTGCTCGGACAAATATTAATTAAAGTATCAGGGCCGCTAAAAGGAACCTGTTTGCCATATCTTGAAGCGTAAATAGGATTAGGATCATTATAATAATATTTCCGGCGGATGTTGTACTGTGAATTGCGGATATCATTTCCTTTATATAAACGGTACAGCACCCAGTTACTTAAACGCAAACGGCCAATAGAACGGCCACCCAATGAATCGGCCACTGTCATCCCTGCGATGTTGTAATACGCAGCGCCCCAAACTCTTCTTTGCTGCGGGCTATCAGTAATACCACCAACTACAGTATTCGGATTTTCTTGTTCCAAAACCCAGATGGCTTCGGTATTGCCTTGCGATCTTCTCTCATTGCCATACTGGAACATATCAGAATAATAATCGCCTGGCTGACTGGTTTTTACGCCATAACGGTTTTTAATCAGGCTAAACCTGCCACTATTGATAATTGCTTGTGCCTGTTGCTCAGCCAAGTCTGGCTTACCTATCCTTAAATAAACCTCAGCTAAAAGCTGCATGGCCATAAACTTATTGGCCCTGCCATACATTTTGCCCTTGGTATTGGTTTTTACCGATTCAATATCCGGAAGATTTGCCGCGGCGAACACTAAATCTGCCACAATAAAATTATTAACATCTGCAATAGGTGCACGAACGAAATCAATTTTCGGACCAGATAAGGCATGCGTAATTAATGGCACGCCTCCAAATAGTGTAGCCAGGTTGTTATAGGCATATGCTCTGAAGAATTTAGCTTCGGCACTGATCTGGTTTTTGCCTTTCGCACTGATGGTGGTCGTAGCAGGATTTTCAATTCCATCTACAATGATGTTGGTTAAATTCACCATAATGTAGTTCCTGTTCCAGGTACGGGCCGCTCCATTATCCGTAGGCGTTAACGTTTCATAATTGTAATATGGTATTTCTACCCCCTGCTGGTTATTGGTGGCATTGGCCACATCGGTTCCAACCTGCCAAACACTTGGCCATCCTTGTTGATCGCTCCATGAAAATATGGTACTGGTATGGTTATATAATCCAATTAACGAAGCTTCAAAACCCAATGAATCCGTAAGCGTTAAGGGCGTATAGGCCGAAAACGGTTTCTCATCCAGGAAAGCTTTTTTGCAAGAGGAAAAGGCAAAAAACAATATGGATAAGGAAGTAAGTATGATAATATTTTTTTTCATGATGATAAGATTAACGTAATGACACATTTAAACCCAAAACAAATGTTCTTGTAACCGGATAGTTATTGGTCCAATCGGCTGAAAATGCCTGTTGGTTTGCACCTGAATTGCCTGATCCTCTCGTGTAAAAGGTTTGCTCAGGGTCCCAACCTACCCATTTGGTAAAGGTATGCAGGTTACGGCCACTGGCATAAACGGTTAAACCTCCCAAATGTAGCTTATCCAGCAGGTTTTGAGGGAAAACATAGCTCAAGGTAACATCCTTAATTCTGGTGTAACTCGCATCAGAAGCATAGCCATAACCTAAAGTATTGTTATAGGATAATGCCGGACGGGTTTGACTTTGATTTTCGGGTGTCCAGTAGCCAATTTCAGCCGGCGTATTTCTGCGGCCTGTTTCATCGCCATAGGTTAAATCAGGATTGTTCTTTGTCATACCCTGTGCCGTTTGGATAAACACACTTAAATTGATGTTTTTATAGTGAAAAGTATTGGTAATACCACCTGTCCATTTTGGAGCTGTTTGCCCTAAAATCGTTCTGTCATCAGCGGTAATTTTACCATCGCCATTTAAATCAGCAAATTTTAGGCTACCTGGTTTTGCCGTTGGATCTTGCTTGGAAACATCTTCCCCAGTTTGCCAGACACCCGTCATTTTATAATCGTAAACTACATTAATAGGTTTACCAATGAACCACCTGTTGCCTAAATCATCTTTTCCATCGCCATATAAATCGGTAATTTTATTTTTATTGGTGGCAAAAACAACCATGGTTTCCCAACGGAAGTTTTTTCCGGTAAAGTTTTGTGTAGTTAATGTTAGCTCTAAACCATTATTGGTGGTTTTTCCGATATTTTCTAATACTCTTGAATAACCTGTAATGATAGGAAGGCTTCTGTTTAATAATAAACCACTTGTTTTATTCTGATAAGCTTCTATACTACCCGTGATCCTGTTTTTGAATAAACCAAAATCTAAACCAAGGTTGGCTGTTTTAGTCGTTTCCCATTGCAATAAAATATTACCCAGGTTACTTGGAACCACACCAATGGTGCTGATTCCATTAAATGGAGAACGCACAGATGTTTCTGTAGTAATGGTGTTATAAACCCCAACGGCTTCATTACCTGTTTTACCATATGAAAGCCTTAACTTTAAATTGCTGATGGCTTTAATGTCTTTCATGAAGCTTTCATTGGTAACATTCCAGCCAATAGCTGCTGATGGGAAAACACCATATTTGGTAGTATTGGCTCCAAATACAGAAGAACCATCTCTACGTGCCGTTAAGGTTAATAAATAGCGGCTATCATATGAATAAAATAAACGCCCCATCTGAGAGTTTAATCCATATCTATCACGGTATGAGCTACTGGTTTGTGTTGCTCCTGCACCAATGTTATCTAAGCCTAATTCATCATTGATAAAACCTACGGCACCTGCTGTAGTTGAATTGTATTTACGTTCCTGCGCACTGTATAGTGCTGTAAAATCAAAATGGTGTTTTTTGCTATCCTTTGAATACGTTAAGATATTTTCAATAGTATAACTGTTGGTTGAAGCGTTGAAACTGCTGGCGGTACCATTATTATCATTAGCTAAACGCCCAACATAACTTCCTCTTCTTTCGGGGAAATACGTGTAGCCTGCATTTAACCTGAATTTTAATCCGGTTAAGGCTCCTGGAAATTTAATCTCCGCATATCCATTACCATTTACATTGGTTGTTCTACTGATTTGGGTGGTTTTTAAGCCCAACAATGGATTTGTGTACAGCAATTCGGGTTCCATCGGGAAAATCTTGTAAGTGCCGTTTGCGTTATACTCCTGCCCATATGGACTCATAGCGGTGGCTAATAATAAATTAGCCCTACCACCATCAAAATTATTGCTGGTTAAAAATAGAGAAGTACCAACTGTTAGGAAACTGGTAACGTTTACATCCAAATTGGAACGCAAACCAATCCGGTTAAACTGGTAACCTTTAATCACACCTTTTTGATCTAGATAATCTCCTGAAATGAAATACCTTACATCAGGTGTTCCGCCAGAAACACTAACGTTATGGTCTTGAATAACACCTTGTTGTGTCGCTTCATCAACCCAATCAGTTGTTGTACCTGCATTATAGGCTGCTAATTCACCAACATTTGGAACAGGTCTGGTTTGCGTTTGATTGGTTTGTTTTAGGAAATCGGCATATTTTTGGGCATACTCGGCGCCACTGCGAGGCTCTAAAATATGTGCAATGTTATCAATACCTGCATACCCATTATAACGAATAACCGGTTTACCTGTTGTACCTCTTTTAGTCGTAATTAAAATTACCCCATTTGAACCATTCGTACCATAAATAGCCGTAGCACTGGCATCTTTTAGGATCTCTACTGATGCAATATCATTCGGATTGATGTCATTTAATGAGCCGCCTGTTTTGGTTAAAGGTACCCCATCCACCACCACATAAGGACCAGCGCTGGCAGAGATGGAATTTTGCCCCCTGATAAGCGCGTTTGGCTGGCTACCTGGAACAGATGAAGAAGAGGTAATGTTTACGCCGGCTACAGCACCCTGGATCGATTGAAGGATATTGGTTACGGGAAGTTGCGATAACCTGGACTTTGGCACAGACACCACCGAACCCGTAACGTCAGATCTTTTCTGTGTACCGTAACCCACCACAACCACTTCATTAAGTGTCTTATCAGAAGCTTCGGTTAAAGTAACATTTAATGAATTCTGATTATCCAATACAATGGTTTTAGATGCATAACCTATAAATGTATAGGTTAGTGTTTCCCCTTTGGTGGCTGCAATTTTGTACCGTCCGTTTCCATCAGAGATGGCCACTTTAGCCGTTTTTTCATTTTTAATGGTTGCTCCCGGAATGGGTTGTCCTTTTACATCAAGGATAACTCCAGAGATTTCTGCGCCAGGCGTTTGCGCATACAAATGATTACCGCCTACATTCAGAAATAGAATTACAGTAAATAGCAGCGGTATACACCTTAAAGAGAATAGTAGTTTTTTTAGCATAATTAATTTGGTTAGTATATTTATTAGAAGAATACAATCTTTTAAAGATCGGATTGTGCTTGATTCATTAGGAAAAAAGCGTTTTTTCGGGCACCTGGGATACGGCGCTTAAGCGTGGTTTTTTCAGATCATAAACATTTATATTTGATTATGTCAAAGTAACTACAAATATTGCGGATAACGTGAGGGGTAATACGATAATTAATAGGGGGTAAATTAATATTTTTAGCTTAAATGAGCTTCCTGACTATATACAATAGCTTTAATTATACACGCTCAATATATTCAGGAATCCCGCATTTTTTGGAGTTAATATATGTAACTTTTGATACCTTCAGGTATTAAAACGGAATGTTTCTAAACTACAGTATCTCCAGCCAAATCATTAAAATTATTTTAGTTTTGCCTTACACAAACAAAACATCATGTCTAAAACAAAACTTACAATTAATAACAATGGATCAGTTAAAATTGAAGGCGACTTCGAAATTGTTGATAAAAATGGAAATGCCTATGGTTTACAAGGCAGAGAAGTTTTATCCATTTGCCGTTGCGGTCTTTCTCAAAACAAACCTTTTTGCGATGGTGCACATAAAGGCCATTTCGAACACGATGCAATAGCTTTTGATTTGCCTCCAAAAAAAGTATAAATAATTATTTTTTACAGGAAGCCTTACAGAAATGTAGGGCTTTTCTTTTGAACCATTGGTTGGTGACTTTTAACCACAGAGGCCAAAGAGAAAAAATCACAGATAAGGCGAAGATTGGGTAATTACTTCCACCAACCAGTCTAAGTTTATTCCCTTAATCTGTTCATACCATTGAAGTAATAGATAAGATTGAAGGTTACTAATTCTGATGATTATTCTACCCGCAGAGTTAGTAACTTATTGGAGAAAAGATTCTCAATCTGCTAAACCATCAATTTATAGGCATAAGCTTTTCGGTTGGTGAGACACCATCAGATAGATGGAAATGAATTCTGCTTAATTTAAATTACTCGCCTATCGAAAATTTCTTTTAACAAATTTTCATAAAATTTTATAATCCGAATAAATAAACGTTAATTAGACGATTATTTATTGTTATGAGCGCAGCAAACTATGTAATTGGTGTAGATTACGGGACGGACTCTGTACGTTCGGTTCTGGTCGATACCTCAAACGGAAAAGAAATTTCAGCCTCTGTTTTTCTTTATCCCCGATGGCAAAAAGGTTTATATTGTAAACCATCAGCCAATCAATTCAGACAGCATCCATTAGATTATATTGAGGGTTTATCACACACCATTAAAGCTTGTATTGAAAAAGCTGGTGGTGCAGAAATTGCTCAGTTGGTTAAAGGAATCTCTATTGATACCACAGGCTCCAGCCCGGTTGCTGTTGATGCCACAGGCACTCCCCTAGCACTTACCCCAGGTTATGAGGAAAATCCAAATGCCATGTTTGTGCTTTGGAAAGACCATACTGCCGTAAAAGAAGCTGCTGAAATTAATGAGCATGCCACAAAATTCCCTGTGAACTACCTTAAATACGTAGGTGGGATCTATTCTTCTGAATGGTTTTGGGCAAAATTATTGCGCACTTTAAGGGTTGATTCGTCTATAGTAAAAGGTGCTGCATCATGGGTTGAACATTGCGATTGGATTCCATTCCTATTAAGTGGTGGAACAGATGTAACCACCATGAAACGCAGTCGTTGTGCGGCCGGACATAAAGCATTGTGGGCCGAAGAATTTAATGGCTTACCACCTGAAGATTTCTTTAGCAACCTTGATCCGCTTTTAGCCGGATTAAGAGATAAATTATTTACAGATACTTATACTTCAGATGTTTCTGCAGGAACATTAAGTGAGGAATGGGCGAATAAGTTAGGTTTAAATGCTGATGTAGTGATTGGTGTTGGTGCTTTTGATGCGCACATGGGCGCCGTTGGCGGTCAGATTGAGCCTTATTATTTAAGTAAAGTAATGGGAACCAGTACCTGTGATATATTGGTTGCTCCTAATCAGGATTTAGACGGTAAATTAATCGGTGGTATTTGCGGACAAGTGAATGGTTCTGTCATTCCAGGTATGGCTGGTTTAGAAGCCGGTCAATCTGCCTTTGGCGATGTTTATGCCTGGTTTAAAAACTTAATCAGCTGGCCTTTAAACCACTTATTGACTGAATCAGATTTAATAGACGAAGCTACGGCAATTGCTTTAAAAGATGAATTGGAAGGAAAAATCATTGCCAATTTAAGCAAACAAGCTGAAGCACTTGATGATGATGATTATGCTGAATTAGCCATTGACTGGTTAAATGGTAGAAGAACGCCAGATGCCAATCAGGAACTTAAGGGTGCCATTACTGGTTTAGGTTTAGGTACAGATGCCCCAAGATTTTTCCGTGCACTAGCTGCCGCAACCTGCTTTGGTGCTAAAGCTATTGTAGATCGTTTTAAAGAACAAGGTGTTCCGGTAAAGGGAATTATCGGTATTGGTGGTGTAGCAAAAAAATCTTCATACATTATGCAAATGATGGCTGATGTGTTGGAAATGCCCATCAGAATTCACCGCTTTGAGCATACCTGTGCTTTAGGTGCAGCCATGTTTGCAGCAGTTGCTGCTGGTATTTATCCAGATGTTGAGGCAGCGATGGCAGCTATGGGAACTGGTTTCGAAAAAGAATACACTCCAAATATTAAAAAACAAAAACTGTATCGCCAACATTACCAAACCTATTTAGGTTTAGGCAGATACCTGGAAAAATATAACAAGAAAGAAGCTAAACCTTATTTATCATGAGCAATTACCAGGATATAAAAGAACAGGCTTATCAGGCCAATATGCAGTTGCCAAAACTGGGTCTGGTCCTTTTTACTTTCGGAAACGTAAGTGCAGCCGATCGCGCCAAAGGTGTTTTTGCCATTAAACCTAGTGGGGTGCCTTATGAGGATTTATCTCCAGATAAAATGGTAATCGTAGATTTTGATGGAAATACGGTTGAAGGAAGTTTGCGCCCATCTTCAGATACTAAAACTCACGCTGTTTTATATAAACACTGGGAAGATATTGGCGGAGTAGTGCATACCCACTCTACCTATGGAACAGCCTGGGCACAGGCTCAAAAAGCCATTCCGATTTTTGGGACTACTCATGCGGATCATTTAACAGTTGATATTCCTTGTGCACCGCCAATGGATGATAATATGATTAAAGGTAACTACGAGTATGAAACCGGCTTTCAGATTATGAATCACTTTCAAAGTCTGGAATTAAGCTACAAGGAAGTGGAAATGATCCTGGTAGGTAACCATGCGCCTTTTACCTGGGGGAAAACCGCTGAAAAAGCAGTTTATAATAGTGCTGTTTTAGAAGCTGTAGCGCAAATGGCCTTGCTAACTCAGCAGATTAATCCGCAGGCACCGAAACTTAAAAACTCTCTGATTCAAAAGCATTATAAGCGTAAGCATGGCGCAGGTGCTTATTACGGACAGGTTTAGGGAGTCTTTAGTCTGGAGTCTTAAGTCATTAGTCCTCGGTGCATAAGAAAGTTGGGAGTTGAGAGTAATGAGTTTGGAGTCTCAACCCATCATTGCGAGGATGAACGACGAAGCAACCTCATTTAGTAAATGCTATTTGAAGAGCAATGATGGAGTTGGGAGTTAAAAGTCTCCACCCATCGTCATTGCGAGGAGGAACGACGAAGCAATCTCTTTCGATCAAATAATCTTTCAAATGAGATTGCTTCAACCGATGAAAAATCGATTTCGCAATGACGGAAAATAAAAATATTAGCATTTAAATAAAGTAAATAATGATTGATTTAAAGAAATTACAAGTTTGGTTTATCACAGGTACACAACATTTGTACGGTGAGGAAACCTTAAAACAAGTGGCAGATCATGCACAGGAAGTAGCAGATTCGCTAAACCAAAATGGAAACATCTCCGTTTCGGTGGTTTACAAACCTATTGTAAAAACGACTGAAGAGATTTTTGAAACACTACAACAAGCCAACATTGATGAAAATTGTATTGGCGTAATTACCTGGATGCATACTTTCTCTCCTGCTAAAATGTGGATCAGGGGTTTAAATGTTCTGCAGAAACCGTTGCTTCATTTACACACGCAATTTAACCGCGATATTCCCTGGAATACCATTGATATGGATTTCATGAACTTAAACCAAAGTGCCCACGGTGACCGTGAATTTGGTTTCATGGTGACCCGCATGCGCAAAGATCGTAAGGTAGTAGTTGGACACTGGCAAGATGAAGAAGTAGCAAAACAAATCGATACCTGGTGCAGAGCTGCTGCCGGATGGAACGATTGGCAAGGTGCTAAATTTGCTCGTTTTGGTGATAATATGCGTTATGTTGCTGTAACCGATGGTGATAAAGTGGAGGCGGAAATGAAATTTGGCTTTGCTGTAAATACTTATGGAATAGGTGATTTAGTGGCTATAATTAATGCGATAGATGAAGATGCGATTCAGGGTTTATTAAAAGAATACAAAGAAACTTACCACATGGCCGATGATTTGAAAGCTGGTGGTGCCAGACATCAATCTGTTTATGATGCTGCAAAAATCGAACTGGGTTTAAGAAAATTCCTGGTAGATGGTGGTTTCAAAGGCTTCTCTGATACTTTTGAGGATTTACACGGCATGATTCAGTTACCGGGGATTGCTGCACAACGTTTAATGGCAGATGGTTATGGTTTCGCCGGCGAAGGTGACTGGAAAACAGCTGCCTTGGTTCGCGCTTGTAAAGTAATGGGTGCTGGTTTACCTGGTGGAAATGCTTTTATGGAAGATTATACTTATCATTTCGATCCATCAAATTCAATGGTGTTAGGTTCGCATATGCTTGAAGTGGATGCAAGTTTAGCATCAGGCAAGCCAAGTTTAGAGGTTCATCCATTAGGAATTGGTGGCAAAGCTGATCCTGCACGCTTGGTTTTTAATGTAGGTGGTGGTAATGCTTTAAATGCATCTTTAATTGACATGGGCAATCGTTTCCGTTTGTTAGTGAACGAAGTAACTGCTGTTGAAGCGAAACATGACTTACCAAACTTACCTGTTGCACGTGTACTTTGGAAACCGCTTCCTGATATGAAAACTGGTTGTGCGGCATGGATTTATGCTGGTGGTGCACACCATACGGCTTATAGTCAGAATTTAACAACAGAACATTTATCAGACTTCGCTAATATTGCTGGTTTGGAATACATCAACATTGGTGCTGATACTAAAATTAATCAATTTAGAAGTGAATTGCATTGGAATGAGGTTGCGTATAAATAATTCAAAATAAGTTCTAGAATTGAAAGCCGATAGTTTTATAAATTATCGGCTTTTATTTTTTAAAAAGTGGCCGCAGATTCGCAGATTATAATTTGGTTGGTGAGACACCAACCAATAGAGAATTGATTTAAGTTGCGAAGTTTCAAAGGCTGAGCGCAGAAAGAACTTCAAAAGTTTTCAAAATGATCTTCAGACTGACGAAGTTTTGCCATCTTACTAAACCACCTAAACTTCGTAAGTCTTTATGATTTGGTTGGTGAGACACCAACCAATAGAGAATTGATTTAAGTTGCGAAGTTTCAAAGGCTGAGCGCAGGAAGAACTTCAAAAGTTTTATGATTTGGTTGGTGAGACACCAACCAATAGAGAAGTGTTTAATAGATGCTGAAATGAATTCAGCATGACGCCAACGGTAAAAGTATGGCTAAAGTTTAATTTCCCATCCTGACCATCGCTTTAATCACACCATTTTTTGGATCCAGCCAGCTTTCAAATTCATCCTTTACCTCATCAAACGTAACCTGGTGCGTGATGTAAGTAGTGGGTTTCACTAAACCTGCTCTCATCGATTTAATCACATGTTCAAAATCTTCCATGTTTGCATTTCTACTGCTCATTAAGGTAGCTTCTCTTTTATGGAATTCCGGATGATTAAAAATCAGATCACCTTTTTGCAAGCCAATCAATACAAACCTGGCCCCATGCGCCATGTAATTGATGGCATTGTTAATTGCTTTTTGATTCCCCGTAGCATCGATGACGACGGTAGGCATATCGCCATTGGTGATCTGACTTAACTGCTCGGTTACATCTGTTGATCTCGCATTAACGGCATGAATAACACCAAGTTTATCTTTGCAAAAAGCCAAACGATCATCATTAATATCCAGCGCAATTACTTTTCCTCCTGCAATTCTTGCAAACTCCATTGTCCCCAAACCAATCGGACCAGCGCCAATGACTAAAACAAATTCGCCAGGTTGAACATCCGCCCTTCTGACGCCATGAGCGCCAATAGCTAATGGTTCAACTAAAGCCAATTCATCATAACTCAATCCTTCGCCATGTAAAAGTGTAGGCGATGGAACTTGTAAGTATTCACGCATTCCACCATCTACATGCACACCACAAACCTGCATTTTTACGCAACAATTGGGTTTGCTCATTCTGCAGGCAATGCATTCGCCACAGTTGAAGTAAGGAATGAATGTTACGGCCTCTCCTATCTGGAAACCTTCTGCGCCATCAACTTCAACCAATTCTCCGGAAAGCTCGTGACCTAAAACCCGTGGATAATTGAAGAAAGGCTGAGTACCTTCAAAGGCATGTAAATCGGTTCCGCAGATCCCGATTCGTTTAATTTTTATAATGGCGTGATCCTTTTTAAGTTCAGGTTTTTCAGTTTCTGAATATTGGAAGGTTCCGGGTGTGGTGCAGGTAAGGGTTTTCATTTGTTTTGAATGAGAGAATTTTGAATGAAAGAATGATTGAGTTTTGAATGATAGGATGAATGAATGTTTAATAGCGATTGGTAAATCTATTCTATCAGTCTCTCATTCTATAATTCTATAATTTATTTATGCGTTTGCCAAAGCCCTGTCTAAATGTACATAACCACCATCAACATGAATAATTTGTCCGGTAGTATGGCTTGATTTATCTGATAATAAAAAAGCCGTCATGTTGGCGATCTCTTCTGCTGTAGTCATTCGGTTTTCTAATGGAATTTTAGCTGTTATTTCATCGAGTTTCGCTTGAGCATCTGGTAAGGTTTCGATCCAGGTTTCATACGCTGGTGTCCAGCATTCTGCTACAACCACTGCATTTACACGGATGCCATATTTTAATAATTCAACTGCCCATTCGCGGGTTAAGGCATTTCTTCCACCATTTGCAGCCGCATAAGCCGACGTGTTGCCTTGTCCGGTTTCGGCAGTTTTAGAAGTGATGTTTACGATTGCACCCTTGCTTTTAATTAATTCTGGCAAAGCATGATGTGCCATCAAATAGTAGTGAACCACATTTTTGTGCAACGATGCCATGAAATCTTCATAATTACCTTTTTCTAATCCTACGCCGTCGTTCACACCAGCATTATTAACTAATCCATCAATTCGACCAAACTTTTCAATGATGGCCGCGATTACATTTTTACAATCTTCAGGGTTTGATAATTCAGCAACAAACTGAGCTGCTTGTCCGCCATTTTCTTTAATCGCTGCAACAACCTTGTCATTGTCTTCAGCTTTTCGACCCACAATAACCGCAATTGCATGTTCCTTCGCAAATACCTCTGCAATACTCCGGCCAATGCCTTTTGCAGCGCCGGTAATTACAATAACTTTTTCTTTTAAATTTAAATCCATGTCTTTTTTTTTTAGTGAGTGAATTTTAAATGAATGAATTTTGAATTAATGAATGAGTGAACGTTCTATCAAATCTCTATTCTATCAATGTCCCATTCTATCATTCAACCAATCTCTCATTCCATTAATCTATCATTACTTTTACATCTACTTTTCTCGCTTCTGGCAATACTTTCAAATCAATTAATTTCCCATCTTTTAATGTTCCTTCAACTGTGGTTTGGTATGGTGCATAAAGTTTGAAATGGACATCCCAATCTTTCGGCCATGCAGGGAATAGATAAATCTTTTTCCCATCTACCTGCATTAACATTTCCTGCAAACCAATCATTCCTGAGCCACCCCAGTTGTGATCAGGCGTCCAGTCGAATCCAGGTCCCCAGAATGCCGGAAATCTTCTTCCCGAATCCTTAAGTTTTAAGGTGGTGAGCCTGGCAGCTTCTTCGGTTAAACCTAACCTGGCTGCGAAAATATTATCTTGTTTCCACCCTACATAACTTCTGAATTTAAGCACATCGGCATCATATTTAAATGTATTGATAGCCGTATCTAGTCCGGGTTTGCCGATGCCGTAAATCCCCCAGGGATAAACCGGGTATAACTGCGGACTTTCGGTATTGTTAATCCGTTCCCAAACTTTTGCAGGAGATATGGCGACATGTCCGTCGAATTGCCTAAAGCTAATCGGAGGAATGGTCTCAAGCATTTCAGTCCATTCCTTCCATTTATCTTTGGTCAAAGCTGGATATTCGATCAACCGCTCTAACACTGTTTTTAAAGCCGCAATGGTGGAAGTAGAATTATATGCCATTTTATAGGTTTCTGCGCCAGAGCCAGGATATAAAACCAAATGACCGTTTTCATCAAGCGCTTTTGCTCCTCTTTGCTTGGCTAAATGGGTATAATGTTCCTTAAAAAAAGTAAGCGAGCTTTCAATTAATGGAAGATATTGATCAATGTTTCGATGATCATATCGCTCGGTTTCCAGGATCATCATACAAAACTCTAAAACGGTATCCCATTCGTATTCCAGCCAGGCATTGTATTCCATGCCTTTATTATAGTCTGCCGGACGTTTCCATCCATATTCTGCAGGATTTGGCAGGCCAAAATTCTCTAACTGTTCGGTAAAACTAGCGCCTTTATGCCCCCAGGCTGCTTCTGTTCTAATTTCTGCATTTTTGAGCAGGTTAAGGTAAAAATCGAACTGTGGTTTCATCAGTTCAAAATCGCCACTTTTTAACATTGGCCAATATACCAAACGCTGGTTTTGAGCAGTGTGCGTCCCTCCGCCCCAGTTTCTGAAATCGGGTGTATATTTTAATGTAGAATCTGTAAGTTGAGGATCGTAAGTAAATAATCCACCGTTAAACTTGGTTGGATATTTACCAAAAGTATTGCAGCCCAGCATATACCTGAAAAGCTGGTAATTTTTTGATGATTGATTAGCTGTTTCATCTTTCGAAGTAATATAAATGAAACTTTTTTTCCAGTAATCGTTCCACCATTTAATACTCGCCTTTTGACTTGAAGGTTTAATCGAATTAATTTCCTTTTCCCAGGCCTGAACAGATGTCGCTTTACTGGTATTTAAACGAATGGTAATTTGCTCAAACTTGGTTGGCGATTTACTCTTTAACGTCCAGCCTTGAAATGGCGTTTTCAAATAGGTTCCCTTATAATTTCCTTCCGGAATCATGTTATTGCCCTGTAACGAACCACCAAAAATTAAGTTTTTTAAGGGATTAAATAATTCTGCTTTTCTATCTTCTAATCCCTGCTGTTTTACGGCAACATCAAATACGGATTCCCGTTTATTTTGATGATAGAATTGAATCGTATTTCCTTTGAAGCCAATTTCATCTTTAAAAGTTTTTACTACACCTTGTGGTGCCCATTTGTAGGAGTTTTGATTGTTCTCTTTCCCTTTTGTAATCCGATCTTCAAAACGCCAGCTTTCATAACTTACTTCAGTTGCTATCTTTTCTGTTGATTTAATATCAAGATGAATAATTGGATTAAAAACATCCGCCCAAATCTTAATTTGAGTGTTTAGTTTGCCATTTGAACCTGAAATTTGCGCATAACCGTTGTTTAAAATCAGTTCCTGTTTAAAGGTTTTACCTTTAAAGGGGTTTGGACTTAACTTTAGTTTTACACGACCAAGTTTAAGCAAGGTATTATTTTCATCAAAGGTGCCACTTCTCGATAAATACAGGTAAACCTCGCCTTTTTCCACCCAAAGGTTAAGGCCAATATCACCACCACCCACTGGCATTGATTCTGATGAGTTACTGCTTTGTTTAGTCCAGATGACATTACTTTGCGCACATGTTTTTTGGATAAGGCAAAAAGACATGAAGCATAACGGGATTAAATTTAACCACCTTAGACAACTTAGTGAAACTAAGAATGAATTTAAAAATTTTGAGCATATAGGACATATAAGAACATATAGATTCTTAGCAAAATTGCCAGGTGTTTCATGTGCCTTTGTGGCCATGTATGTCTTTCTGGTTACATTCATTATCAATTATCCCAATTATCGGTGCGGAAGGAAGAAACTGGCAAACCATCGTTTCCAAATAAATCACCATTTACAAAATCTTTAAAAGCATAGCGAACAGCCACCGGAACTTTTACTTCTACAGCTGATACCCTTACACTACTTCCTTTTATAACTGCTTTTGCAGGATAAAATTTCTGATCTGCGCCAGCGACTTCAAATAACGAAAGCGTTTTGCCGTAAGAGGTAATGCCATTCGGAACGTCCTGAAATTTGACAATAGCTTCATTCTTATCGATCGTAACCGATTCATAAGCTGGACTTATGCCGCCAAATCCTTTTATTCCATAGGTTTTTGCCAGTGCCAAATAGGCTAACCGTTCACCGCCCTGTTTCTTATTGGCCGGGTGGATGGAGTTTTCTTCGCCAATATCCAGTAGCACTGCCATACCAGTATTAGGGATTTTTGATAAAGACTTTCGTTGTGCATCTCTGATGAAAGCAGAATTATTAATTTTTGTTCCTTTACCAACAGTTGAATAATTGTAACTAAAAGGTGCAATCTGCGCATAGTAGAAAGGAAATTCTCCAATAGCCCAATGTTGCCTCCAGCTGGAAACCATTGCCGGGAAAAATTCTTCGTATTGGTCTGGTCTTTCAAAATTGGATTCGCCCTGGTACCAGATAACTCCCTTTATGCCATAACCCATTACCGGATAAAGCATACCATTGTATAAAGTGGTTGGCGTACGACTCACTTCTTTAATTGAATCTCCTTTTGAAGGGATTTTGATCTCAGGAAAAGGTTTTAAGTCTTCAGGTGACATCCAGGCTTCGATTGTTGAGCCACCATAACTATCATTGATGATCCCGATAGGAACGGTTAATACTTCGCTGAGCAGCTTACCGAAAAAATAACCTGTCGCGCTGAAATTTGACACGGCTTCGGGTTCAGCTAATTTCCACTGAGAAGCTTTGCTATTATCTTGTTTTTCTGTGATAGATGAACGTGGAACAGTATAAAGTCTGATGTTTTCGTTTGTAGATTTCAAAATCGCTTCAGCCGAACCTATAACTGGTTGACTCTTAAAACCTTTCATTGGCATTTCCATGTTGGATTGCCCACCACAAAACCAAACTTCACCGATCAGAATATCTTTTAAAACCAACTCTTCGCCATCATTAAATTCCATCTCATAAGGGCCGCCTGCTTTCGGAGTAGGTATTTTAACCCGCCACTTTCCATCCTGATTGCTTGTAACCTTATACGTTTTTCTATTCCATGAAGTTTCTATTCTTACAGTGGAAGAAGGTTTTGCCCAACCCCAAACAGCCACTTCCGTTTGCTGCTGCAGCACCATATGGTCGGTAAAAATAGATGCGGGTTTAACCGTTGCCGATGCAATAATGCAGCAGATAAGGTTTAAAAATAGGAATAAGTTTAATTTCATTTTTTTTGTTTAATTAACCACCTTAGAAACCTAAGGACAGTCTCATTTTTTATTCTTTTTACGTCCTGTTAATCGCAATGATGATTATCTATTTACCTAATGATCAGGAGCGCATGCCTCACACCGTAAAGCCTGAGGGATAAAATCTACTGTAGAATGAGGTTAGTTTATTTATCATTACTTTAGGTTTTAATTCGGAAATGTTTTTTTATTCATGCTACTAATCTAATTTATCGCCAAAAGATCTTAAATTCTGAAGTGTGGGTAATGGCCTGATCATCATTTTCTTTACATTTTTCTTTAGAATTTTTTCTGAATCTAATGATTTTAAAATTTCAGTTCTCACTCCTGTTAAAAGATCAAACACAGTTTCTGTTGTTGAATTTTTTCCATCATAAACTACACTAGAGATTTTAACTAATTGGAAAATTCCATTTTTATAGATGAATTTGTGTTCATACCGAATATCATTTTTTTCAGAACTCATTAATAAAAATCCGTTTTCAATAAAAAAATAAGGGATTTGATTTTTGGTATGAATACCGTTTACATATTGCGGTTCAATTACATTTGTTGAAGAGAAAACCATTTTAAATTTCTTATTGGGTTGTAAAAAAAATATCTGCAACCTTAGTGGAACGGATGCATCAACTGTATCCATCGTAATTACGGTTTTGTCTGGTAAGCCATCTTTATTCAAATCGCCCTTTTCTAACCTGATCGGAACAGTAAAATTATCCCTCACTTTCTTTTGTTGAGCGTAGACCATAGTTTGAACTAAAGCCAGTATTAATACAATTATCTTTTTCATTTATTTGAAATAATAAATTCTGATTTACTCTTCAACCTGTATCACTATGGGTCCCAATAATCCGGCAGGATTTAAAGGTTTACCTTCCAAACGAAACGGCGCTGTAGTTTTGGTAAGTCTTTTATTTTCTGGCAATTTACTATCTCCAATTAAACGATTAGCCCAGGTATTGGTCACTTCTATTATAATTTCATTTTCACCTTTTTTAATGGCTTTACTAATTTCAAGGCGATGCGGAGGTGTCCATAAGGTACCGCACATTACACCATTGATTTTCACTTCTGCAATACTGGAAAATTCGCCTAAATCAATCCAAATTTTATCACTTGTATTTCCTTTGAAAACAAATTTCCTGTTGTAAACTGCTGTCCCAGAATAGTATTTTACTAAGGTATCTGCATTTTTTGTCCAATCGGTTAATTCTTTAAAAATTATCGGCTTTGACGGGCCGGCATAAGCCGTATCGAATTTAGCCTGCCAATTTTTAGAAATATCCAAAACATGCTTAAATGCAGTTGAATTTGAGCCTTGGTTTAATTGAGTTGAATTTGTCTTTTCTTTAAATATCACGAATATTGAACCGTTTGATGGTAATATTAAATTAAAATTGGTTCTGCCATCTTGAATAGACCAACTTTTAAGCGCTAAAGTATCGTTGGTTATTGCATTATAGATTTGAGGAATTCTACCACTAATTCTAAAGGAAAAATTAAATTCCCGATTCTGGTTCGCTTGATTTGATATAAAGTAGATATCCGAAGCCATATCCTTTCTATGTGCGAAAGTTATTTGCTTAGCCGATAATATGGTAGAACTTTGCTCTGATTGGATTTCAACAATATCTAAATCCTTTTCCAAACCTAAACTGGTAAAATCATTTCCTTCAAATGGCGCCTTGAATACCTGCCCTAAACCCAGTTTCTTGAGATAAATAGGTTTACCGCCATTTTTAAATGATTCGAAGTATCCACCCCAAATCTCTTCCACCAATTTAATAAATACGGTTTGATCAACCTGTTTTAAACCAGACTGATACAAAGGCTTATCTGCTATGATTACTTTAGCTCCGGATTTAATTAAATCAGCAAGTTTTTTCAGTGTCGCATAGCTAATGTATTGATGGTTTGGATTTAACTTTAATGCACCAGTAAAAACCAAAATCTTATAAGTGGCACCGCTTTCAAAAACCACATCACCATCTTTTACAATGGCTGTGCTCAACACATCCGGATTGAAACTGTCATAAGCATATCCCCGAAGTGGATTCACCCAATTTTCCGGATCAGCCATGTTTGCCGAGTGCGTTACACCGGTTGGAATCTGCATTAATGGCTCACCAACATTTGCCAAACGTTTCCGTTCAGATTCGACTACGTCTTGTCCAAAAATACCTGGCAAGGTTTCTACCAAACGATCAGGCAGCACCGAACGACGAGGTAATTCTTCGCCCGTGAAAACGGCAATATCGATTACTGGTTTTCCTCGTTGCAAGAGATTTTGGGTGCGTGTTGCATAGTCTATCCAAGCCTTCCCTTGTTTCCACCAGGTTTGATCACGCTGAAAATACAAGCCTACGCCATCTAATGTCATCCCAGGCTTTTGATCAATCCATGGATTATGTGTAAAAACATGATAAACCAGTTTATTAATGCCAAGTGCATAATTCCGATCCTGTAAGGTTTTCATATTCCCCGGACTTTCATTCCAATCCATCCGAACCGTGGTAAAAGCCTCTGCCTGAATGATATTTTTACCGTAGATGTGTGCACCAGATATGGCATCGAGCATATCATTTGGTTTATCATGTGTTGGGCTATTTAACCAGAATTCGCCCATTGGTACATCAACGGTTTTGTAATGCATCAAACCGTCGCTCATCATTGTTGGGGCAATGCTTTCCGCAGTGAAGATTACCCCCTTTGCTTTCGCCAGTTTAGCAACTGTTTTGTAAAACTGATCAACCACCAATTCGGAGATCGTTTTTCTTATATCATATAAAAAATCTTCAGATACCTTTACGCTCTCCAAAGGCAAGCCTGTCATGATGGGCAAATACGGTGTTGGGTCATATCCCCTCCGTTTTAAAAACTCGGACTTAAATACTGGCGACCAATTCTGGCTGCCACATTCCCAGCTATCAACATGAAAAACACTTAATACTTTCTGAGCAATTTCTGGCCCACCATGCTTCAATGCTTCGCCGTACCAGCTATCAAACTGCAATTTTACCGCTTCAGGATTAAATTTATCACATTCTAAACCCATTCCACCACCAGCTGTTGTATTGGTATGCCCGGTGGAAGTATGTCCGATCCTTAAAATCGTCCAGTTTCCTTTTGGTGCTTTCCAATTTACTGTTCCGTCAGAATTTAATTTATCTGTTAGGTTAATGACTTTATTCAGCGGCACACATAATTCCTTAGCGATTTGCTGTTCGGTGCTTCTTTTGCTTACCCGCCAAACAGAGCCATTTTTGCCTTCAAATTGATTGATTTTTACTTCGGAGGACAGTTCCAGATTTACTAATTTTAAAGAGGGTTTCCACTTTGCTGCGTCTAAATCTTCTGCACCAGGCTCGGAGCCTTTTTTATCATAAATAAACCTGAAGAATCTGGCACTTGTTGGCTCGATGGAATGTGTGACATCTTCATCCGTATCTTGCCAGCCGTGGCGTGGCACTTCCAAACGTCCAATTGAGCGATAAGTTTTTCCATCATTACTTACCTCGATGGCTAAACGTTGGGCCTGATAATTATTTCCGCTAACCTTTATCGTTACTGTTCTGCAAGTAAAGGGCTTTTCAAATTCGTATTGAACGTAACATGGCTCACTCGAACCAAAGTTTTTCTTGTTTCCTGTTTGTATCAAACCAGTTGCATCAACACCATTGCTTGCCGTGATTTTTGGAATTACGGTACGCGTAGTGATGCTTTCGCCTGTTGGCGACGGAAAGGCATAAACGGCGATATCCTGATAATAACTCTCCTTACTTTCTGGTTGAGGTAGAATAATTTTAGATGTTTTATTAGTGACACTTATCCTTGACCAAACTACCTTTTGCATAGACAGCTCTGGCGTAATCCAGGGCCCGCCAGCAAGCGCAAAACCATCGCTTACATGCATGCCGAGTTTCAGATTTAAGCGCTTGGCTTCATTCATCGCAAACTCCACCATTTGCCACCATTCAGGTGTAAGCTGAATTGCGGGAGGTGTGAAAACCGGTGTTTGATCAGGTCCTTGAATACTCATCAAATATGCTCCGCCAATTCCGTTGGTTTTCATTGCTTCTAAATCTGCTGTAATGCCCGCTTTAGAAACCGCACCCTTTACCCAATACCAGAATACCCAAGGTTTTGCATTTTCATTTAGTTGCGCATTAAGCTTAAAGCTAAAAGCGCAAAGCAGAAAGATTAAGAAGATTTTACTAAACGTTGGTTTCATTCTGATTTTTTTTCATTGCAAGAATTAATTTTATCCTCCGAAAAATGGGAACTGGCTCTCGCTATGATTGTTTATTTATGAGTAACTTTGTATCCTCTTAATGCGAAGTAAAGCACGATGACGAAACATACCAAAGGGATGCTATATCCGATCTGAATATTATCGCCATAATGATCAATCATTGTTCCCATGCCAAATGGTAAAATAGCCCCGCCAACAATCGACATGATTAACCAGGAGGAACCAGGTTTGGTATCATCGCCAATTCCTTCAATTCCTAATGCAAAAATGGTTGGAAACATAATGGACATGAAGAAACCGATAGCTCCTAAAGCATAAACCACGTAAGAACCCTGCCCCAGAATTGCCACCAAGCAAAGCAGAACAGAAATAACTGCATAAATGGCTAGCAGCTTATTTGAAGCTATAAACTGAAGTAAGGCCGTTCCTGCGAAACGTCCGGCGGTGAATAAAAATCCATAGATGGCGAGATAGGATGCCGCCGTTTTTTCATCAAATCCGCCACCTTGCTGCGCCATTCTGATAAAAAAGCTCGTTACACAAACCTGTGCACCAACGTAGAAAAACTGTGCAACTACCGCCCATCTTAAATGTTTATGGTGTAAGGCACCAAAAAAACTACCTTTTGCCTCGCCATCTACGCTCTTCGTTTTAATCTCTGGAAGGTGAATAAAGTAAAAGATCACTGCAATAACCAATAAAATAATGCCCAAGGTGATGTAAGGCGTTTTTACTGATGCGGCTTCTTCCAGGAAATAACTGTTTCTGCTCGATGCTGTCATTGCGGCCAGTTCTTCTTTAGTATGCGACTTGCCAGAAAGAATGAATAAGCCACCAATTAAAGGCGCAACCATTGCGGCCAATCCATTAAATGAGGCAGCTAAATTTAACCTGCTTGTAGCTTTCGCCGGATCACCAAGGATTGCAGCATAGGGGTTTGCAGAAGTTTCGAGCATGGTTAAACCACAACCAATAATAAAAAGCGCAACTAAAAATGTAGCATACGATAGGTTATTTGCAGCAGGAACGAATAGAAATGCGCCAAAAGCGAAGGCCAATAAACCTGCAATCATTGTGGCTTTGTAGCCCCATTTCTTTAATATAATTCCAGCTGGAATCGCCATGATGAAGTAGGCGAAGAACACGGAGGTATCAATCAACGTAGATTGTTGGTTGTTTAAATTACAGGCTTTCTTTAAATGCGGAATTAAAATCGAATCGAGGTTGTGCGCCATTCCCCAAAGAAAAAACAAACTCACTACGAGAATAAATGGGATTAAATACTTTTTTCCGGATGAGGGATCGCCCTCTGTTATGATTTCTGGCTGTGTGTTGTGGTTCATTATATTTGGTTTTTATTAGTTCATTTGTCAGTGGTTCATTTCTCATTAGTCCAGTCCAATTGCGTAGACGTTCATTAGTCATTGGTTCACTGGTCATTAGTTCGGTCCAATTGCGTACCGTTCATTAGTCATTGGATCACATGCTATTAGTTCAGTTCAATTGCATACCGTTCATTAGTCATTGGTTCATTGGTCATTAGTTAGTAATCATTGGTCCTATTCCATTGGTTAGTTGTATGTTAAGTATAACAATTATTTTATTAAAACTATTATTACAGTCTCCCAACCAATGAAATTATTAAACCTGCACCTGCTATAGCCATCCAGACCAATCAACTATTGACAAATGACTAATGAACCTTCTTCTTCACTACCAGGAGATGGTCGCAGACTAATACAACTTCTCCATGCTGGTTAATCATTTCTACATGTTCAGTTACAGTTCCGTATTCTGGTCTTTTGCTCTCTCCTTTTTCTGATATTGTAATTTCCGAATGAATGGTATCGCCTATAAAAACAGGTTTTACAAAACGCAATTTATCATAACCTTTAGACATCGCTTCAGGATTAATTTCTGATGCGGTTAGTCCAATGCCGATGCTGAAAATCATCGTTCCATGAGCAATCCGCTGTTTGAAAGGTTGGGTAGTACACCATTCTGCATCCATATGGTGCGGAAAGAAATCACCGGTATGACCAGCATGAACCACAAAATCGGTTTCTGTAATCGTGCGACCTAAGGTTACCCGTTTTTCTTCCAATTGATAATCTTCAAAAAATATTGATTTGAAATACATTTTAATGTTTTTAAATTATAAATCCGTCATTGCGAGTTTTCGATTCTTCATCGAAACGAAGCAATCTCTCTTATAAACAGATTGCTTAGTAATGACGATTTTCTATATAGAATTAACCTTAACTCCCCCAATATTACTCGATTGATAAGCACTCTCTACAACTGCCATCGTTTGAATTACATCATCTACACTGGTATACAAAATATCAGTCGAGCCTTCATTATATCGCATTAAATTTGCCATTGTGCCAATAAAAGCTTCCGGGAACCATGAACCCTCTAATTTTACCGTTTGCCATTCCGGTAATTTTCCCTCCTCCAAAATACAATATTCGAAAACATCAGGCACGCCGTGAGGATATTCCATTAATAAGCCAATTTTAGCTACGATTGCACCTTTTGTTCCCTCCCATTTGATATAACTTTCCTGGTGATCAGGACCAAAATCATGATCGTGATTGGTGTTGATCATAGCATGCATCGTGTCGCCATAATCCATCAAAATGGTAGACCGGGATGAAGATAGCGCCTTTGCAGGATGCTTCAAGGTTTTTGCCAATACGGTTTGCGGATTGCCTAAAAATGAACGAATCAAATCAACATAATGGATGCTATGGTATTGAATTTCCAAACGCGGATGAATCATCACATGCGGAAAAATTTCCCAGGGTGTTTTAATGGTGACCCGAACTTCCAGATCATATAACTCTCCTATCGAGCCACGTTCGATCAGAAATCTTGCAGCACTTACAAAGGGTGCAAATCGCAATTGAAAGTTAATTGCAGCTTTTAAATTCTTTATTCTGCATAGCTCCAGAATTTCATTTGCCTGCGCAAAATCATCGCCCATTGGCTTTTGAATCAACACAGCGCTTCCATCGGGCAACTGTTTTAAGGTTTCCAGGTATTGCTCTGGCATGATGGTCAAATCATATACCGTATTTTCTGGTGCTGCTGCTACGGCTTCTGCAACAGTATTAAACACATTTGGAATGCCAAAAGCATCGGCCAGTTTTTGTGCCCGCTCTTTGGTTCTGTTTACAATTCCAAAAACTTCAAAACCAGCGATTTTATAAGCCGGAAGATGGGCATCAGCTACGATTCCACCTGCCCCAATGATGATGATAGGCTGTTTGGTTTCGGGTAATGCTGGTTGATATTTAATTTCAATACTCATTTAATTCAATTTATTAATCTGGTTTTGCGTCTGTTCAATTAAGACCGAAGATTTCTCGTCGGTATTGATCGCTTTTAAAACCATTTCATCAATTACTTTAGCAATTAAAGTCCAGTTTTTATGTTGAGGAAGCATATTAGCTACCTCGTGTAATTGTTCTAACTTGTGGTAATAAGGAATAATTTCATTCACTTCAGCATCCTTCCAGGTGGAGATCCGGCACCCGATTCCGCCTTCGAGGGTAAGCTGTTTATCTTGTTCCACATCGGTAACGAACCTCAAAAAATCGTAAGCCAGGTTTTTATTTCTACTGCCTTTGGCAATGGTATAAAGCCAATAAACATTTAAAGATGCTGATGCTTTTCCAATAGCTGCAGGCAATAATTCTACACCGATATTACCTTTAACTTTAGAATTTGCATCCACCTCACACATTGCAGCAAAACCAAACCAGTTAATCATCATGGCGGCTTCTCCGTTTGAAAACGCAATTCCTGCTGCAACAGATTCAAATTCTGCAGATTTTGGGTGAACAGCAGTTTCATCATTTACCATTTTCCGGTAAAAATCTAATCCATCTACAGCGGCTTGCGAATGAATCTGAATATTCCCTGATTGATCAACCAGGGTCGCTCCTCGGGTCCAAAGTTGCAGACAAAAATCAAAAACAGCATTATGTCCATCTGGATAACAGGCAAAAATACTTCCGTACAACTGATCTGCGGGCCGATTAAAAAAACGCGCCACCTGATGGAAATCTTCCCATGTTTTGGGTACTTCCAGGGCTTTTCCAAATTGCTTTAAATAATTGGCTTGTTCAGTTTCGCTTTCGAACAAATCTGTTCTATAGATCAAACATTCTGGTCCATCATGAAATGGCAAGCCCACTACTTCCCAGCCGAATCGCTGTAGCGACAAAAGGGATTTACTCCATCCGTTCGGAAAATCTACAGGTTTTTTAGTATTGATATAGGGATTGAGTAATTCGAAAGCATTGTTCAAATATCCTTCGTAAACCCAATCGGTATTGATATGAGCAATGTCAAAATCGCCATTGGCTAAACCTTTTTGAATAATGGTGCTCTCGTAAAGCTCATGCAAATCCAAAATGACCATTTCTAATTTCAAATCACAACCGGAAATTGCACAGTATTGATCCCAGAATTTCTGCATAGCCGTTTCAAAAGGACCGAATTTACGTACAGCTATTCTAAAAGTATCGGCTTGGTTAGACATTTGCAATGGTTTTCTGTGTAATAAATTCTTTTACAATGCGATCGTTATCCTGACCTAATTTTGGAGAACCTTTTGTCGAAGTTAATAATTCTCCATCAATCCGGATAGGACATCTGGTGGTTTTATATCGATAACCATCAACCATCTCCACTTCCTGAATCATATTTAATACCTTGAAGCCATCATGATCCAATAATGCATTCCAGTTTAACACATCTGCACACCAGATATCTGCAGGTTCTAGCTTTGAAAGCCATGTTTCTGTTGTTTCTGTACTTAAGTGACTCGCTAAAATGGCTTTAATTTCATCACGTTTATCAAATGCTTCTTCAACCGCTTCATAAGCTAAAAGTTTATCACATCCCAGTAAATCACCGAGTTGTGGGATAGAGCCCATTGCTAATGCCAGGTAGCCATTTTCGGTTTGATAAATCCCATAAGGTGCACCCAGATAAGCATTTGCATTATTCTTTTCAGACCGTTGCGGCAATTCTCCCCCATCATTCATAAAGGTTGTGATCGTTTCAAACTGGAAATCGTAAGCAGATTCCATCATGCTGACCTGTATAAAACCACCTTCGTTTTTGATTGCTTTGCGGTAAAGACAGGCCAATAAACCTTGCGCTAAATGCGCACCGGCTAGCATATCTACAATTGATAATCCCATGGCCACCGGTCCGCTGTTGGCATTTCCAGTGAGTGAAGTTAAACCAGTAACCGATTGCAAAAGCAAATCCTGACCAGGTTTGTTCCGCCATTCGCCTTCCGTTCCATAGCCTGATATTTCGCCATAAATTATGGTTGGATTTAGTGCCGTTACGGATTGATAATCAAAACCTAAGCGCTCCATCACACCCGGACGAAAATTATGGATCATTATATCTGCCTTTTTAAGCAACTCGCGAACCATTTCGCAATCTACCTCGTTCTTTAAATCGACTTCAAAGCTTTCTTTATTTCTATTAATGGCATGAAAAACCGACGATTCGCCATTCATGATCAGGTTGGAGGTGTAAAGTGTTCGACAAATATCGCCAACACCTGAACGCTCAATTTTAATTACACGCGCACCCATATCAGCTAAACGCAAGCTCGCAGACGGTCCGGAAAGGAACTGACTGAAATCGATAACTAAATAATCTTCAAGCGGTTTCATAATTTTATTTTTTTAGTTGGTCAGGAAATATTTTCCTGACCTTATTAACTGAGGATTTAAAATGCTCAGAACGAAAAGTCCGGATTATAGATCCCGACTAACAAGAAACGGGTTAGTCTAGTTTAAATTCCTTATTGATATCTGCGGTATTCAAACCTAATTTTGGCGCACCTTTCGATGCAGTTAACTTTTGATGATCTAAACGAATCGGACTTACCGTCGTCTTCATTTTTTTGCCATCACCTAAATTCAACTCCTGCTCTATTTCTAATTTTTTATAGGTACTTAGGTTTGTTGCGGTTTGATAATTTAATACTTCAGCACACCAAATCCCATGACTTTCTAAAAGATCAACCCATTTTTTTGTGTTTTGCTTCTTAAAGGTCTCTGCTAAACGCACGATTAATTTATCACGATTTTCGAATGCTGAACCTGCTTCCACATACAAATCGGAAATATTACAATTGATGATCGCGCAAATGTTGGGCAGATTTCCCATCGCCATTGCTATATAACCATCTTTAGTTTCGTACATGCCATAAGGTGCACTTAAGTACGCATGCGCACTGCCTTTTGCACTGCTCCGATCGGGTAGTTTCCCACCATCATTTAAGTAAGTGGTAAGCACTTCAAATTGCACATCGAGGATAGATTCGAGTAAACTGACTTCTACCAAAACACCTTTACCCATTTTCGCTCTTTTGATTAAAGCAGCCATAATGCCTTGTACCAAATGGTTCCCACACATGATATCAGAAACGGACAGACCAAAAGGAACAGGTCCATCTGTATCCACTCCGGATAAGAATGTTAAACCAGAAACAGCTTGTACCAATAAATCCTGGCCGGGTTTATTTTTCCAAGGGCCTTCCTTACCGTAACCCGTAACCATTCCATAGATAATTTTTGGGTTGATATTTTGAACGCTTGCATAATCAAGGCCGATTTTTTCCATTACACCAGGGCGGAAATTATGTGTCATCACATCTGCCTTGCCAATGAGCTTCTTTAACTTTTCTAAATCTTCCGGATTTTTTAAATCTGCAGCATAACTTTCTTTGTTTCGGTTAATGGTATGGAAAAGCAAGCTATCCTCATCCACAAAAAGGTTTTTGATGGATAATTGTCGACAAGCATCTCCTGTATTTGGACGTTCAATTTTGATTACACGTGCGCCTAAATCGGCCAGTTTTAAGCCAGCGGATGGCCCTGCCAGAAACTGGCAAAACTCTAAAACTAAAAGTCCTTCTAATGGCCTGTTCATGATAACACTAAACTTTTAGATTTCTGATATAATTCGTTCAGGTCAGATAAAACCTGTTTCTCCTCGCCACCGTTCATTAAATAATTCCTTACCACATCGCCGGCATGGTCTTGAAAATACATGGAACCATGGTACCGCGGGCGGAGGAATGCCCGCTGTAAAGCTGGCAAAGTATTTAAGAAATAGTTCTTGCTCTGGCGGTTTACCTCATCGTTTTTCCAGGCGGCTAAATGCCCTGGCTGACCGCCACTTTCAAAAAACAAAGTAGATTGACACACCGGAGAACCAACGAACTCCACATATTTAGCTGCAATATCTATTTCTTCACATTTTGAAGAAATGGCTAACCCAGTTCCACCTAGCGTACTTCTCAAATTGGTTTGCCAATCGAGTGAAATCATATCATGGAAATGCAGCACCTTACGTGCATAGCCGGTTCTTGAATAATTTGAATAGCCGTAAGCAAAGGGACAATAAGCAATTTCATCAGTTAATGTCATGGCTTCATAAACCTGAATCGGATTTCTATTGAAATTTGCAGGGTCTATTTTTGAAGCCAGTTCGCGATACATTTTTAATGCTTCGACACCAGTTTTTGTTGAAATCACTTCGTGATCATTTTGGCAAGGATCTTCGCCTAATGAGCAGCAGAGCGTGTAGAAGTTCATTAAGACATCAATCGGAATACCAGCGAAAGCAACCAAACCGCTGTCTGCAAGTACTAACAGTTCTTCAAAAGATTGGGGTAATTGTAAGTCTTTTTCAGTGAATAAATCTGGTCTTGATGCTGCCACAGGCGTTGCGGCATCAATTGGCAAGGCCCACAAATGTTCATCATAAAAATAACTCTCATAAGATTGACCGACCGAATTTCGTTCCTGGTCTTTCAAATAATCATCAGAAAGATAGAAATCCAAGGGCACTATCGAGTTTGTTTTGGCTGCAAAACCTGCCCAGGGATGGTCGATTACTAATAAATCAAATCGTTCTGCCAGTTCCTGAATGGAAAAATCTGCGAATTGCTGCAAACTTCTTTTCTCCCAGGTGATTTGAACATTGGGGTAAAGTTCAGAAAATCGCTGCGCTGTTGCCACCATCGGTAAAAGTCCGCGACTGTGGTTCCAGGTTATTCCTCTTAAATTAATTATCTTCTCCACTTTATTATTTTTTCTAATGGTTGGTGTTTCCACCGGCCATGTTTTTATTTCGGTTGGTGAGACACCAACCGATAAACTATCCTAATGGTTGGTGTCTCACCAACCATATTGCTCATCCGATTTACCGAATGAGATTGCTTCCCCGAAAGGTCGGGGCAGGCTGTTGTTCCTTCTCGCAAGGACGAAAACTTAACCAATCCTAATGTCGGTGTCTCTTCCGACTATGCTTTATTTCGGTTGGTGAGACACCAACCGATAGACGCAAGGTGTAAGTCGCATGTATGACATCATCATTTAAAAGTATTAATAGTAATTGATGAGGAAGCCAAACCAGCTGAACTTGCTGTTAGCTTAATCATACCTACTTTTTCTGTTGACTGCAATATGGCAAGGCATAAACCGTGGAATGCCTTTCGGTAATTGGCTTTAAAGGGTTCCAAACTTGCCTGAAAGCCATTATCTACACCGGCTATAAATCCATTTCCTTCCACTTTAAAATCGACTAAATTATCTGCATTTGGTACTACATTTCCTGCTGCATCTAAAACCCTAACGGTAATAAAGGATAAATCTTTGCCATCAGCTTTGATCTTGCTTCTATCTGCTACCAGCTCAATTTTTGCAGGTGCTCCGGCAGTTTTTACTTCCGTCGTCAAAACATCTTTTCCCTTTTTACGGGATATAGCCTTCAATGTTCCTGACTCGAAATTTACCTTCCAAAGCACATGTAAATCATCATTTTGCTTCGATTTTTTACCGAGAGACTTTCCATTTAAGTAAAGTTCCACTTCATCGGCATTGTTATAATAGGCCCAAACCTCAACTGATTTTCCCTGTTCCCAATTCCAATGTGGTAAAATATGAAGCACTGGCTGATCTGTCCATTCGCTTTGGTACATGTAATAAGCGTCTTTCGGAAAACCCGCTAGATCAACGATTCCGAAATAAGAACTTCTTGCCGGCCATGGATAAGGCAATGGTTCGCCAAGGTAATCAAATCCTGTCCAGACAAATAAACCTGAAACATGATCATATTTCTTCGCTTCCTTCCAGGTTTCCTCATGTGTAGAACCCCAATAAGCAGAAACATTATCATAAGCAGATGCTGACCACTCCTTATTTCCTTCGGTAAACTTTGTTTTACCATCTCTGGGCCAGCGCCGAATCGTATCAGCGGTATCATAAAAACCTCTGGTTTGCAATGCTGATGTGGTTTCGGTAGCTAAAAACTTAACACCTGGATAATTTTTAGGAAAATCTTTATACTTTTTATGATTGTAATTTAAACCATAAATATCAAGTACTTTTGCCTGATAGATGAAGTTTTTAGTTGAATCAGTTTCGGTTAATGCTGAAATTACCGGGCGGGTTTTATCCAAAATTTTAACCATAGAAACGAGTTCTTTTGTAATGGCGATCCCACTGCTGTCAAACTGTTCGCGGATTTCATTGCCAATGCTCCAGAGGATGATGGATGGATGATTCCGATCTCGAACAACCATATCTTCCAAATCTCTTTTATGACATTCTGCAAAGTTTAAATGGTAATCATTTTTGTTTTTCTTTTTCGCCCACATGTCAAAAGCTTCGTCCATTACCAGGAAACCCATTTGATCACAAAGATCCAGAAACTCGGTTGCGGGCGGATTGTGTGCCGTACGAATCGCGTTTACGCCCATCGCCTTCATGATTTCCAACTGTCGCTCCATGGCACGAACGTTTACCGCAGCACCAAGTGCACCCAAATCATGATGCAGGCAAACACCTAATATTTTCATTGATTTACCGTTTATTGAGAAACCTTTTTCTGCATCAAACCGGAAAGAACGAACGCCAAATTTAGTTTCGTAAGCGTCTATAAGTTTATTGTTTTGAAAAATTTGAGTAACCAGCTTGTATTGCTTCGGATTGGCAACCGACCAAAGTGTAGGATTTTTAATCTGATCTTCACTGGTGATCAAGTTGCCTGAAGTATCTATTTTAACAGGTGTAGGCCTAGTTTTTAAAACCAATTTTCCACTGGCATCATAAATGGCATGAATTAAAGCAACTGACTGAGGTTTTAATGTTTTATTCTGGATCTGCGTTTCAATCTGAACTTGGCCAGATTGATCAGCCGTTACAAATGTACCCCATCTTGCAACAGAAACTTTTGCAGACGAGGTTAACCACACATTCCGGTAAATGCCGGAGCCAGAATACCAACGTGAATCTGGCTGGGCAGCATTATCAACCTTTACGGCAATGAGGTTTTTTCCGGGTTTTAAATATTTACTGATCTCGTAAGCGAATGAACTATACCCATATGGGCGTTTACCTAAATATTTTCCATTGATCCAAACTTCACTGTTTTTATAAACACCATCAAATTCTATCGTAATTAATTTGTTAGCAAAGTTTGTAGGTGCATTAAATTCTTTTCTGTACCAGCCGATGCCAGTAGGTAAACCACCACCCTCGGGTTTTGCAGGATTTTTCTCATTAAATTTCCCTTCAATGCTCCAATCGTGTGGCAAAGTTAATTTCCGCCATTTTGAATCGGTATATGCAGGAGATTTGGCGCCTGGTTCATCGCCTAAAAAGAATTTCCATTCTTTGTTGAAGCTGGTTCTGGTATGGGGTTCTTTAGAGGTAGATTGCTTCCCCGAAAGGTCGGGGCAAGCTGTCGTTCCTCCTCGCAATGACGATAAAGGGGAGAACGTCGTTGCGATACCTGATGCCTTGCAATAACTTAATGCAATAAACACTAAGAATATTAACCCAAAAATCCTATATGTAAACTGAGGCCTCTTCATTTCTAATTCTGATTTTCACTTACAAAATTCACTTTACTTTTCCCAAGATCTTTCGAGGTTGCCACTGCAATTCCATGTTGATTTTGCTTGTTCACTGCACAATAAAAGTGATAAACAATACCTTTATGTTTCAATACAAAAGATTTATGTGCATATAATTCATCGTATTTTTCTGAGGATTGTATCAGGTTGTCACCCGTCCAATCGGTCCAGTTGATTAAATCTTTGGAGACTGCAAAACGATTGAAAGATCCTTTTCTGTCTTGCCAGAAAGCACCGAAATAAAACATGACGTAATTACTTCCAATCTGCTGAATCACAGCATCGCCCGTAATCCCAACAGGATGATGAACTACGGGATTCTTCTGGAAACGCTTCCAATGGATCATATTGTCAGAAACGGCCATACCAATTCTCTCATACCACCGCGTTTTTTTATTATTCGCTAAAGAATCGCCAACGGCATTGTAATACATCACAAAACGATGACCTGTTAACCTCTTTTTATCTTCAATAACCGTGCTTTTAAAAAGCTTATTGCGGTTTTCCCACCAGCGCACATCAGCATCCAATGAACTTAGAACTGGCTGATCCAATCGCCTCCACTCCTGAACAACTGACGGATGTTTAGTCGTGTAAGCCATCCCGATGGATAATGGTTCTACTTCGTAGCCTTTTTCTTTGCCACCGAAATACGACATCCAGTATTTGCCATCAAACTGATTGACTTCATAATTTCCGCCCCATTTTATATTTAACAAGGCATTGTACCCGGCCTTTTGGTTATCATCCCATTTGCCTGCATTGCCAAAAGACATGATTTTTCCGAGGTTCTCCCAATGCAATAAATCATTACTTTTTGATAACCAGGTCTCATAACCACGACCACTAAAAATTAAATAGGTCATGTACCAATCTTTTCCTTTTTTAAAGATGGTCGGACAATCCATTTTATGTTCTTTATCTTCAGGAACCATCACCAAACCATACTTGTAAGGCGTTTTTACTTCATTATAAATTTTTTGCATCTCTGCAGCCGAAACTGCGCCTGAAGTTTTCTGTGCAGCAACCGAAAGTGCGGATAAGACAAAAATGATATAGATCCAGATTGCTTTCATCCTACTTCACTTTAAATTTATAATTCCCCGAGCCAATGGCTACTATTGCTTTTCCATTTTTATAACCAAGTGATTTGAAAACTGAATTATTCACTTCGGATACAGTCTGATTATTAGAAGCGGGAAGGTAAACTACAGCTGTGGTGTTGACCGGAATATTAACGTCCAGTTCAAATCCATTAGCCGATTTTTTCCAATCGGTTGTAATTTTACCATAAGCAGAATCGTATTCCGTTTTAGCAAAAGTTAAATCGCCCACTACCTCGGGTTCAATCCTTATCTTATTAAATGCCATCGAATTTTCATCCTGACGGATCCCGCCCACACCGCTATAAAACCATTCCATTAAATGCCCAAGCATAAAATGATTGTTTGAAACAGTTGGCAATGCCGCCCAACTCTCTGTTAATGCAGTTGCACCTTTGGCGATTTGCATGCCATAGCCGGGTACATCAGAACGGCTGTTCATATCATAAATTACATCCGATCTTCCTGCCTCTTCCAGTACGCGTAAAACATACCGATAGCCTATATCACCAGCTGTTAATCCGTTATTTTTAGCCCTAATATCTTTTACCAGATTTTCAATCACAGCATATTTATCTAGATCTTCAACCAATTTCATATAAATGGCCATTGCATTTGCAGCCTGACTGCCAGAGCCATATTGTTTGGTTTTATTATCGAAGAATTTATGATTAAATGCCTTTTTTACCACTGTAGCCAGATTAGCATATTGACGAGCATCGGTTGATTTTCCTAATAACTCAGCGATTTTTTTCATGATTTGCAAATCATAATAATAGATCGCGGTAGCCGTGATGCCCATAGGTGTGAGCTGGGAAACGCCTAGTGGCTTTGGCCCAAGATCGTACCAATCTCCTAATCCCTGAGATAAAATATGTTGATTAGCTTTTGTGCCTAAATATTTAAGGTAACGCTGCATTACGGGATAATTATCAATTAATACTTGCCGATCGCCATAATATTGATATAAATCCCATGGCACTAAAATACAGCTGCTTCCCCACTCTGGCGAATCGCGAAACATGTCTCCACCCCATTCAAATTTTACATATTCGGGTGCGATTTCAGGTACGAGTCCGTTAGCAAGCTGTGAATTTTGAATATCAACAATTGCCTTTTTAAATAAGGGTGCCGCGGCATAATTATAATTTACCGATTTACCCATTAAATGCAATTGCTCCAGCCAACCCAGCTTTTCGCGGTGCGGACAATCGGTAAACACACTAACCATGTTGCTTTTAATCGACCAATCGATTAAGGTGAAAGTCTTATTAAACAATTCGTTTGATGATGAAAATTTCCCCACTATTTCTGCTGCATTGCGAATATGAAGCGCTGTTAAATCCTCTATTACAGCTTGTTTTGAAGGATTTTTCTTTCCAACAGGAATGCCACCTTTAACCTGCAAATAACGGAAACCCGTGTAGAAAAATTTAGGCCGCCAGGTTTCTAAGCCATCGCCTTTTAAAATATAAGTGAAATATGATGGTCCGCCGATGTTTTTTTGAGTAATCGTACCGTCTTCCTTCAATAACTCTGCAGGTGCAACGCGAATGGTATCTCCCTTACCGCCCCGAACTTTCAATTCGATAATGGCAGAGGAATTCTGACCTAAATCGTAAACCCATTCCTGATTGCCAGTCTGTGTAATGCTTTTAGCGCTAAAGTGATCAAACACTTTTACAGGCGCTTCTTTCTGTGCATTTAACTTCGGACCATCAACCAGCAACGCTGATTTCCAGTGAGCATCCTTAAATCCGGCAGTATTCCAACCCTTTTGTTCCAGATTTGCATCATAATCTTCGCCACCATAAATACTAGAAAAAATGATGGGTGATGGAGCCGTCTTCCAATCTTCGTTACTCACTATATTGGTTGATGTTCCATCAGTATATTCAATTTGCAGGCAGCAGATCATTTTTGGATAACCAAAAGCTGACTTCAATTTCCTGTATCTTCCTTTAACCGGAGGGACATAATAAAAGCCATTACCAAGCATCACGCCCACAGCATTGGAACCTTTTTTGAGCTGTTTGGTAATATCATAGGTGATGTAAAGGGCTTCTTTATCGTATTTCGTCCATCCGGGAGCAAGAAAATCATCTCCTACTTTGGTTCCGTTTAAGCTCAATTCAAAATGCCCCAAACCAGAAATAAAGGCGGTTGCACTTTTTATTGATTTTGTCAGAACAAAATCTCTGCGAAACATGGGCAACACATTGTTTGCATTAAATTTATCTTTTTTGCCGTCAGTTGGCAGCACATTTACATTTGAATCGGCCAACTTTTCGTAAGCGATCCATTTCGCAGCTTTCCAGTCAGCTATATCTAGTAAACCCATTTGAAAAAAAGCAGGTTTACTCCAATCAGAAACCTTTCCCTTATTATCCCAGACTTTGACTTTCCAATAATATTTTTTTGTGGAGAGTAGTTTCGAACCTTTATACTGCACCTGGATAGATTGATCGGAACTTACTTTCTTCGTATCCCAAACATCGCCAATGTTTTTACCAAGATTACTAATGCTGCTTGCAACTAGAATCTGATAAGCGGTTTGGATGATGTTATGTTGAGAAGATTGCAGTTTCCAACTTAAATTCGGGGTAACAAGGTCAATCCCAATTGGATTATTTAAGTAAGCACAGGATAATTGAGCAACCTGAAGATCTTGCGCAGACAGCGAAATGCTGATCGAAAATAGCCAGGAAAAAAACAAAATTCTGCTCATTATTTTATATTTAACTCTGCGTTACCAATTTTACGCAGAGCAATAATTATTTGGGTTTATAAATGGTTATTAATACCTTGAAGCAAAAAAGAAATCGATCTGTAACGCTACACTGCATCAATTCAAATATAAATGTTTTTTTTAAATATGAAAACATATCTTCGTATTTAAATTAATACAAAATGTTGTAAGCGATAAATATGAATGCATTTTGTATGTTTGGGATTGTAAAAAAATTGCTACAGCCAAATTTAGACCCGTATGAACGAAAAAGAATCGAAATATCAGGCACCAGCTTTAGATAAGGGGCTAGATATATTGGAATATTTATCAGCGCAATCTATTCCGCTTTCTCAAACAGAAATTGCGGTAGGCATTGAGAAAACACCGAACGAAATTTATCGGATGTTGATGAGTTTAGAGAGTCGTGGTTATATTCTGCGTGATGAAGTTTCTGGAAAATACCGTTTATCGCTTAAGCTGTTTTATCTTTCTCATCGCCACTCACCTATTGATGAGTTGCGTAAAGCGGCGCAGTTTCCGTTGGAAGAGTTGGCAAACAGCATTCGCCAATCTTGCCATCTGAGTATTTTATACATGAACCAGGTAATGGTGATTATTCATGCGAAAAGTCCGGGGCCAATTGCGCTTTCTATTGAAGAAGGAAATCTGTTTCCTTTACCACTTACCGCATCAGGAAAGGTTTTACTTGCCTATATGCCTGAAGATGAGCGATCGGCAACTTTAAAAAGTAATGCGATCTATAAAAAATATGCAAAACCTCAACAGGAAGATTTTTTAATCTCCCTGAAAGATATTCAGCAAAATGGTTCTTATCTAAAAAATAGTGATTCAGTTTCTGGCGTAACCGATATTTCAGTTCCGGTGGGTTTGACAAGCAACAATGGCATCATTGCCTGTTTAACCATCTCTATGTTAAATGCATTAAATACAGATAAAGCAATTGAAAATGAAGTGATCCTTGCTGAGGCTTATAAATGTGTTAAAAAGATAGAGCAAAGGATTGGGGTTTAGACCCCTCCGCCCCTAAAGGGGAACTTGGTTTCACGATGTTTTCTCTGCATCCGCCAGGTATTTTCACCATGCTTTTCACTCCCCCTTTAAGAGCTATGGAACTTATGCCCGATCGCCCCAAAAAAGAGAACTTGGTTTTATGCTATCCTTTCTGCATCCGCCCTAAATTTCCATCCTCTATTTCCACCATGCTTTTCGCTCCTCATTTAAGGTTGTGGAACTTATGTATGATCGCCCACTAAAGGGGGACTTGGTTTCACGATGTTTTCTCTGCATCCGCCCGGTATTTCTGCTTTACATTTCCACTATGCTTTTCACAACATGCTTTTCACTCCCCCTTTAGGGGGCTGGGGGGTTATATCCGATCGCATAATTCATATTCTTTTCAATTCTCACTTCATAAACACCTTTCGAAACTTTTTTAACTTCTGCTCCTTTTGCTATCGGTTTTGATTTACTTTTAACAATTAGCTTTCCTGTACCTACAGCAGCATTCACCCTGATTTCTTTTTTGTTCATGTAAACATAAATATTGCCATTAGCAGTTGGTACTTTGCCTTCCATCCATTCCAGCCCACCTAAATTTGGCTGAATGGTATAGGTTTCATATCCTGGAAGATCAGGACTAACGCCCAAATAGTATTTCCCTAATAAGTATATCGGACTGGCGCCCCAGGCATGGCAAAGGCTTTTTCCGAATGGTCTGCCGTACATTTCCAAGTGCTCCACTCCTTTTTTATCCGGATTATACTCTTCCCAGAAAGAGGTAGCGCCCAATTTGAGCATCCCGCCCCAATAGCTTTTCATTTCTTTTAACACATAAGGTTGCTCTCCCATTGCACACAAGGCTTCCAGTTCGTAAAAGCGCATATATGGCGTGGTGATTTTGGCAATTTTATCATTCAGAAGCACGTTTTCTTTTACGGCCAACTTTTGTTCTGGTGTGAAATAATTGAAGAATATGCCGAACATATTGGCATAACGCGTAACGTTATCCGTTGGTTGATCTGCAATTCTGCTATGCACCAAAGCATGCTTACTTTGGTTCCAGTATAGTTCGAAGATTTTTGTTTTTAATGCTTTTGCTGCGCTATCGTATTTTGATGCATTTTCGGTATCATTGGCTAGTTTAGCGCATAATGCCATGGTTTCTAAACTTCTGGCATAGAGTAATTGCTCAAAACTTACTTCTCCATCTTTACTCAATTTATCTGCCCAATCGATAAAGATCCAGTCGCCAGGCATCCATTCCAATAAACCATTTTTGTTCTTTCTTCCATCAATATAAGTCATTAATGATTGCATTCTTGGATAAATATCCTGCACAAACTTTTTATCGCCAGTAAATTGATAATAATCGTAAACCCCTATAAACCAGTAAAAAGAATAATCCATAATGGTATTAATGTGTGCCGTAACCGGATCTTTTCCACGCTGTGCCAAAAGTGTTCTTTTAACTGTTTGTGCATCAAAGAATGAATAATAATTCATCAGATAACTCTGGTAAGCATCACCACTCCACACCCATCGATCGCGTTTAATCCCATCGATAAAAAACTCTCTGGTGTTCAAATGAAAGGTATATTTTGCCACATCATAAATTTTATTCAACTCTGCATCAGACGACTTAAAACTCCCCCGTTCCGTTACTGGTGCATATTCGTAAAGCATCGAAATGGAATCGGCAGTCACTCCATTTTCAGCCTGAAAATTCACATACCTGAACGCTTTTGAAAGTGGCATCACTGAATCTTTCTTACTGGCTAGATGGAGATCCAGGTGATCCAGCGTTTCGCATTGATCAGTTGATAAAGCCTCTTCTTTGGATTCTCCATAATAAATATCCAGTTTTCCATTTCCTTTTAAACCATGGATTTTGATGAAGCCAAATGTTTCCTTCCCGAAATCTGCTACATAACCATTGCCTGCTTTTTCTTTGTTTACAGCATAGTGTTCAATTACAGGCAACTTAAATTTCGAGGGCAGCATGTTTGGATCTGTTAAATTCCAGGAGCCCGCGGAAACAAATGTAGTTCCCGATTTATCCGAAACCTTTCCACTTTGATCAATCCATTCTTTGTCTTCGAAAGTGGTTAACCAGGTTTCATCAGAAACGATGGTTTTACCCTGCACAAAAATAGCGGGAACCGTACCCTGGCTATATACCTTTAAACTCAACTTATGCTTTCCTACCGGGATTTGAATGCTTTTTGGAAAACCAGTGATGGCTTGCCCATCGATTTTAACATTGTAGGTTCCTTCCACAAAAAGTTTAACTTCTTCCGGTTGGCTTAAAGTAAATTCTTTGTGAAAATCTACTAAAACATAATGGCTATCCATTTTCCAGAATACCGGAAAAAACGAGCCGCGTTCTGTTCTCCGGTTCTGCATCACATTGCTCATGTAAATATCGAAATCGCCAGGGTACCAGATCCAGGATGCTTTTTGGGCAAAAGTTGGAATGACCAGGAAGCTAAGAAAAAAGAGTAATAGTATTTTTTTAAGGTTTTTCATGATTGTATAAGTAATGAATTTTGAAAAAATGAGATTGCTTCGTACCTCGCAATGACGTAAATTTAATGTCCATTAAAGAAGATATAAAGTACAACCATCACTACCGCAAGTGCTGTCCACGAAATCCAGACTATCTGACTAGGCTTTTCGATGTTCGCCTGATGTTCATCATTAATTTTGTAAATACTCGGGCTTCGGTCTAAAAGTGAAATAAGGATAGCTATAATAAGTAACCCTGCGAAAATATAGAACGAGAGCATCAGATAGTGTGGCCAAAAAGTGTATTTATCGGGTGGTAAAATCCAGAGGTATGTAATTCCTGTACCCAAACTCAAAACAGAGCCCATGGATAGAGTAAAATTCACCGCTTTTCTTGTGGTTTTTTTCCAGAACACCGTTAACAGGAACACCACTGAAAGCGGCGGCGCGATGAAGCCTAAAACTGATTGGAAAACATCAAACAGATTTAAGCCTTTAATATTGTCAATGGCCAGAACCACAATTACCGCAAAAATACAGCCTGCAACTACTGTTAAGCGACCGATGTTTATGATTTGCTTATTAGTAGCCTGCGGATTAATTTTCTTGACATACACATCCATTGTAAAAACGGTACTCAAAGAGTTTAAGGAAGAACCAATCGTCCCCACTAAAACTGCAATTAAAACCACAATTACCAAACCATTCATCCCTGCAGGAAAAAGGTTGGTCACCATCGTCATGTAAGCTTCATTAGGATCTTTAAGATTTGGAAATAAAACATAGCACAAAATTCCTGTGATAATAAACAGTGGTAAAGACAGCAATTTTAACCATCCAATAAAGCTCACGCCCAATTGCCCTTGCTTCAAATTCTTTGCGCCTAAAACGGATTGCACCATCGACTGGTCGGTACAAAAGAAGGCAATAGCTGCTACCGGATAACCCAACAGAATGGCATACCATGGGTATTTTGGGTCGCTGGCAGGTTGAATGAGGTTCCAGAAATGACCAGGGGTTTTAGCATACAAAGCAGAAATTCCACCCACTTTATGCAAGCCTAAAAGCGTAAGAGATAATGACACGGCAATCAATAAAATCATTTGAAAAACATTCACTTTTGCAATGGCTTTTAATCCCCCGAAAAAGGTAAATAATCCTGCAAAAGCCACTAAAACCGTAACCGATTGCCACATGGGGATGCCCAGAATTTGTCGGACTAAAAATCCTCCGGCAAATAAGCCTAATGATAACCAGGAGATTAAAATCTTTACTAAGGCATACCAGGCCAATATATTTTGGGTAGAATCGCCATAACGGTTCCCCATAAATTCTGGCATGGTGCTTACTTTTGCTGACAGGTATTTCGGAGCGAAAACAATGGCCAGTAAAAACAAAAAGATAAAGGCATACCAATCGAAGTTTACCGCAACGATGCCTGTGGTGTAACCTATACTGGCAAAGGCCAGCAACATTGATGGACCGACATTTGTGCCCCACATATTAAAGCCAATACTTGCCCAGCCTAAAGATTTATTGGCCAGGAATAGCGTTTCATCTTTGTTCTTATCTTTTGAAAAGCTTGCCCGGTACCCGATGATGACCAAAATAATAAGGTAGGCGATGACGATGAGGTAATCTAAGCTGGTTAAACGTTCTACAATGTTTCCCATTGGTTTATTTGGTTAGGTTTGGTTGCTATTTATTATACGCTCTGCATTGTGAGAGACGAAGTAATCTTAATGCGTTCGCTATTTTAACCCATAGTTGTAGGATTGCTTCGTGCCTCGCAATGACGATTCTACTCGAAGAATCGTCTTCCTGAACTTGATTCAGGATCTTTCTTAAATAGGTGCTGAACTAAATTTACTACGTAGCTTTCCGCTGCGCTACAGGTCAGCATGACGATTAGGTTGATGATCCTTATAAAATCCGTCTTTGCGAAACAAATCCTTCATCTGCTGAAACAATCCTCCTTAAGAGTCTACAAAATAGATTGCTTCGTCGTCCCTCCTCGCAATGACGACCTATCTTTTACAAGCCTATCGATTCCCTTGTAATATGATTTGCTTTCAAGATCTCATCAATTTTTACTGGCAAACCCGTTTCAATTGATTGATCCATCGCTTGTAAAAGTGCCACCGTTCCGATTCCCTCTTTCAAATCAGGATAGGCAGTAAATTTATTGTTGATGCTATCTGCAAAGTAATCCAGGTAGTTTTGGTATTCACCTGCATGGTGACTTTGCCCTTCGAAGCGGAAATAGTGTTTTAAGGTAGAGTCGCCCCAGGTAATAATCTTTTCTTCGCCAGTTTTTGTGGTTACTGAATAACGTAGTTCATGATAATCGGCCTGACTAGCACCTTCCGTGCCACGTAAAATGCAACTCATTCCACTATCACGACTTGCTGGCTGGGTTGGCCCGGTATAAGCACCACTCACTCGTGCAATCCTGCCATCTTTTGCCTTAAAAATGAAGTGCATCGTATCCTGATTTTTCAATCCGGCTTTTAATCCATTGCTACTCAACATGCCGTAGCCCATTACCTCTTCAATGTCTGGCATATACCAACGGATAAAATCAACCGGATGACTTAAACCGCCGTACAACCATTTAAATGATTGTTTGAGTGACCAGCCTTTCTCTAAAAACCAGCGGTGATCTGCATGATAATAACTTTCTATTGTAATTAATTCGCCGATTAAACCTTTATCGAAATCTTTTTTCTGGCGCATAGCAGGCTCAAAAAAGCGTGAACTCTGACCTACAAAAATCTTCTTCCGTGATTTTTTACTCAATTCTAAAAGTTCATTAGCCTGCGATAAATCATCAATAAAAGGCTTGGTACAAACCACATGCTTACCATGCTGCAGCGCCAGTTTAATATGTTCAACATGCAAGTGGTCTGGCGTGTAAATCGCAATCATATCAATTTTATCACTGGTTAACATATCTTCGTAACTGGTTGTCCAGTTGTGGAAATCGAATTCTAAAGCACGTTCTTCGCAAAGTTTCCTGTTGACATCGCATATTTGAATGAGCTTAAATTTCTTGCTCGCCAATGAAGCAGAAATGGTACTTCTGCCCTCTCCTAATCCTAAAATCCCTAATCTTAACATGATCTTATTTTTTGTTTATTCATAAGTCGTCATTGCGAGGAGGAACGACGTGGCAATCTTCTCCTAATAAGATTGCTTCGTGTCTCGCAATGACGAGTATTTTAATTTAATCTATTGGTTTAAAGAAAACCCAAACCTCACCAGGTTTTGCACCCTCAATTCCTTCCTGGTATTTTTTCATTATTGCATTCCATTCTTCTACTCTTGGATTGTTTTCCGTGGTTTTAGGATTTAAATCATCCAATTTTTTTCCTTTCGGAATACTGATGATAAGCATGAGTTGTCTTTCATTTTTAAAAATCGCTAACCGCTGAAATTCAGCATTACAGAATCCTTTTGAAATCTCCGGCCATTTTTCAAACTGTGTTTGATGATAGGCCAGGTATTCTTTTTGCATTTTTTCATCCTTTACCAAATTGGCCGATAAAATAATATGATCCCATTCTTTTACAGGTTGATCACCACAGTTCTTTTCTCTGTTGAAATCATAAAAAAGATTATCATAAAGTTTAATTTCAGATGCGTTTAGGCGCTTTAAAGTCTGCTGTAAACTTTCCACTTTTAGGCTTGAAGTATAAATCACCAGGCGATTATTCCACTTGTAAAATGATGAAGGCAAAAGGTTGTTTTCTTTAGCAAATTCATTTAGAGTATTATTTCCTGGTAAGTCATTTAGTTTAAATATTAACTCAAACACGACAGATTTATCTTCTGCGGTGTTGATTCCCCTATTTGAATAGACAGATTTTTCTTTTAATAAATATTGAAACGGTTCCTCTAATCCAGCATTTTGCTTGATGTGATCTGCAACTTTAGGTCCGTTGTTTTCCCAAAGATTATCTGGTCCGTTGGCATTTTGCAAATACTTTTCAGTTGGTGTCCAATTGTCTTTTATGGTAAAGTGTGATGAACCCTCATCAGTATATAAGTAAAACCAATGGTCAGGAAGATGGGCATAAGGCGCCTTATAAATGCTATCTATAACATTCTCATTAATAACAGACTCTGGCTGTGCAGATAAAGTATATATTCCTGCAACATCATATAGATGTTTGCCATAATGATGGATGCTGTTTGCGCTGATGATGTTGTTCTTCATCGCATTTTGCGACTTCGTCCATCCCCAACCCATACTAACGCCAGAGTAGGAAACATCACAGATTTCATTATGAATAATTTTGATTCCACGAACGTAACCCGCACCAATTCCAACCGCTCCCCAATCTTCATTGGTTACATCGATAATCAGGTTATTTTCTATTCTGTCATCCATAGAAATTTCTCTTTTGTCGAAAGGATTATATGGCAAATGCACCTCAGTTGCCTCATCAGAAAAGGTTCCGATTAAAATGGCAGCGCCACCAATATCTTTAAATAAATTACCTGCTATTTTATTATCTGATGTCCCGTTTTTGAAGTCTAAGCCTGTAGATGCAAGATGTTCAAACCGACATGACTCAAACGAAGTATTGTTCACGTAATTCACTTTAACCGCTGCTGCTGGCCGGCCAACCCAGGCTTGATTTTCCAAAGCAGCTTTATCTGGCGTTCCTGGAATTTTTAGTTTATAAGCATCGAGCATGTACATCCCTGCCTGGTGCGGCACGTGGCCTTGTTGTGATGGTCTTAACCAGGTTGAATGTTCGAAAGAGATATTTTTGAAGCTCACATAGGAAATCGGGTGATCAATTGTTCCCTCAATTTTAACCAGATTTTCAAGCATTGGTGCCACTACATCTGCTTTAAGCATATTTTCTGATGCACGCGGCCAGTAATAAAGCTTGTGATGTTGAAGATCTTCAAACCATTCGCCAGGCTCATCTAAAAACTGAATGGCGTTTGAAAGGTAAAAAGCAGAATTTCCGGTTTTTTCAGAAATCCATGGTGCGGGCCAGGGATGTTCTGACTGAATTCTGCTTTCAGGCTGCATAAAAGAAAGTTCTGCAGTATCTCCAGCTACTTTGATCGATTTTACACGAAGATTTGCAATTGCCCACCATTGGTGAATCAGCATTTCCATACCTTTAATATTCTCTAAATTAATATTTTTTGAAATGGGAATTTTACAAGTCTGATTCTTTTTATCCCAGGATAAAATCCTGCCCATCTCTTCACCGTTATAGTTTTTTGCCCTGATGGCTTTATGTTCATTCACCCACAACTGTCTGAATTGTAAATCAAGCCCACCGAAATTAGGCAAATCTGCCACCCAGACTTTCCCTAAAGATGCTTTTGGTAATCCAGGAACAATTTTATTCAGTTTACTCCATCCATTAATTTTTACACCACCACTTAAAATGGCTTTTTCTCCTTGCAAAGCGATGATTTCTGTAGGACTATCTGGCGTACCTGAATCTTCTGGTCGCAGCACGATGGATTCATCCAACTGATATATACCTTTCCCCATGATAATTTTGATTCCATCTTTAATTGATGGATCTTTCAAACGGCGCAATTCTCTTGCTTTTCTAATTGCAGCATGCAGTGTTGCCAGCGGTTTTTCTTTGGTACCCAAGTTAGTATCGAAGCCATTTATGGAAACATAAATATCTACAGCTGCTGCGTTGAAGTGCAATAAACTGAATATCAATAAAAAGGTTATACTAATCTGTTTCATAAATTATTCAGCTTGAAAAACAGACTTTAAATAGCTTGTATTGGCACTAAAATTATATTTCACGTTTGTGGGTTGCGCAGCATCTCTACTTCTTTCTACCACTAACCAACCGCTCCAGCCCAAGTCATCGAGCGTTTCTTTCACTTTATAAAGGTTTATTTTAGGATCATTTTGCAACCAAACACCATCTTCATTGGTTGCATGAATTTGAATGATATTTTTTCTGCCCAAAATTCTTAGCTCATCATGCAAGTTTCTGCCATTTTTGATCGCATTAGAAAAATTGAAATAGCTTTTTACATTTATGGAACCAACCTCTTTCAGCAATTTCAATTCACCAGTTGCATCCAGGGCCGATTCTATTCCGATAACAATGCCTGCTTTTGAAGCCATTTTCCCGGCAACTTTTAATCTATCGATGATGGGTTGACGCAATTCAGGATTTTTAACCAGATCACTTTGTACGCCTAGAGGCAAAAACACCACTTTAATCCCCATGGATTTTGCGGTGTCCAGGCAATCTTGAATCATCTTTTGATAAGTTGGACGTGTAGCAAAAGACTGTGCATAAAAACCCGTCATTGCCAAAGAACAAATCTCCAAATTCAAATCTTTGGCTTTATCCAAATATTCTTGCCTTACTTTAGGGTCGGCCAATTTATTATCAAAAGTTTCTCTGTTGCCCAAACCACCCATATCAATCTCTAAACCATCAGCACCAATCTCTTTAGTTAGTGGTAATGCGCTCAATTTCTGGCGTTTTAAAATCATCAAATCGATTACAGCAACTTTATATCTTAATTTCTTTTCATTAGCCATAAGCCATTGATTTGAAATCATTAAAGATCCGGTAAGCAAAGAAATACTACCGATAAAAGCTCTTCTATTTTGATTCTCCATCTCTATCTATTTCGTTCCGTAAAAGGGAAACAGTTTTTCTAAATTTTCAAATCCTATTATTGCATTTTTCGGCAACTTTTCGCCTTTGTCTCCAAAAACATAAAGCGCATTTTCTTTTTCGATAGTCACCTTGCTTTCATCATATTTACCTGTTTTATCTTTCACAGCAGCACCATTCAGCTTAAAGTTTTTGATCAGGAAATCATAAAGTGCAATGCGTTTATTGATACCGAAATCATGCTTCTCAGTGGGCAAGTGAACATTTTCTACCTTATCTTCTGCAACATAATAACTGTATATTTTTTGCAGGTAAGGAAAATCGTGTTCGGGTGTATGCGCAGTCCAATCGCCTCCATCTGACACTAATAATTGCGGTCGCGGGGCGGCCATTGCAGCCAATTCTACATTATCTGTTCCTCCGCCACACTGGTGAATGGGCATCCCGCTTTCGCAGGGGCAACCACCATAAAAATAGGATGACATCGCCACCACCGGCGCACTCAATTTAATTCTGGCATCTATTGCGGTCATTAAAATGGAATGACTTCCAGCGCCTGAACCGCCGCTGATCCCTACTCTGTTGGTATCAATTTCTTTTAAGGAGCTGAAATAATCCAGGATTCTGATTCCACCTAAAGTTTGTACAGTTTGCGCTAAACTTCGGCGATGGTCTTCATATTTGAATTGAAGCATCGATTCACCCCAGGCAAACAGATCATAACTGAAAGCCATGGCACCCATCCTTGCAATTGTTGCACAACGAATCTGGCAATCTGCACGATAGCGTTGTTTCTCCCAATGCCCATCAGGACTTAACACAAGCGGTATTTTTCCTTTGATATTCAATGGTTTATAGAGTGACCCATTGATCCAAACACCCGGTAAAATCTCTAAAGCAATATTCTCCACAGCATAACCATCGAAGACTCTTTTTGAAGTAATAATAGCTTTTGAATTGGGTTTTTCCGGGAGCGGAGATAATTGTAATGCCTGATAAAGTTGAGGTTTTATGGAATCCTTTCTTTTTTCCCAACTCGTTTTATCATGGTATTTTGATGCTAAATTATCCAGGTAGGCCCATCCATCCCGCACTTCCCAACGATAATATTCATATTCTTTGAGCTTATAAACACCGGGCTTTTCTTTGTTTACTTTCATATCCAAAGGTGTAAGTACATTTACCAGGGTCTGATCCACATCTGCACGAAAACGCCAGTCGGCATAGTTTACCCACTTGTCTTTTACTTGTGGCGCTGAATATTTTATCTGGACTTTGAAGCGAGTTTGAATATCTTGTAAAACATCAATCAGTGGTTTTTTGTAAAGGTTATCGGTGTTTTGCGTTTGGGCTGAGAGGTTGCTTACATATAATAAAGAGGCAATTAAAAATATAACTAAATATTTAAAGCACCTGCTCATTATTGCAAAGTTTGGTGTAAGCGGGAAGAAGAAATCTGACTGCACTGAATGAGATTGCTTTCCCGATATCTCGGGGCAGGCTGTTGTGCCTTCTCGCAATGACGATGAGGTGATAGATTGCCTCGATAACCCCAAACAAGTTGTCGTCATCGCGAGGCTTGATTTTTCATCAACCGAAGCAATCTCCCTCGAAAGATTAGATTGCTTCCCTGAAAAGTCGGGGCAAGCTGTTGTGCCTCCTCGCAATGAAGATAAGCTGAGAGAGTGCATTGATAAATCCAAACAAGTTGTCGTCATTGCGAAGCCTGGCCTGTGCGAGCTGAAGCAATCCGACTTTGTTGAATGAGATTGCTTCGTGCCTCGCAATGACGAAAACATACTACTCCAATGTTTCAAATAAGTCATTCCAATTCGGATTAAATTCATTTATTAATTTAAGCTTGGCAAGTCTGTTACCGCCCTTGATTCTTTTTTCTTCGTTAATTGCTTCTTCAATATCCCAGAAGAAATTGTAGTAAACCAATTTATAACATTTGTATTTCGAGGTAAAGCTTTTAGGATATTGATTATTTATATGCTCATATACCCTATTCCTCAAATCAGAGGTAACACCTGTATATAAAACCATATGATTTTTATTAGTCATGATGTAAACAAATCCACCTCTTTCCATTATTTCTTATTTATTTTAAAAAAAAAGAGATTGCTTCCCCGAAAAGTCTGGGCAGGCTGTTGTGCTTCCCAGCAAGGACAAATTCTGTAAATGACGTGCTAATCTCATGACTCCTCGCTTTTAGTTTCCGTGATTACTGGGGCAGTATAACCTTTCAATTTAGGCCAGATCCCATTTTTTATCTTCCTTAATTTCATCTTGGATGGATCTACCACTACATGTTTAATCTTCTGTCTCCGCCAGGTATAAATAAAATGCAGCATGCCATCTGCGGTTTGAATCACTGCCGGATAAGAATACTGACTAATTGGTGAATCTTCTAAAATTAAAGCAGCCGACCATTCTTTACCATCTTTTGAAATGGACACATTTAATGGTGTTCTGGCACCTTTAGCTAAATCGCCAGGAGGCAAAACATGATTATAAACCAAAACATGTCGACCATCTTTCATCGTCATAGCATCTGTTCCTGAATTGTTGTTTGGCAAAGTCGTTTTAGTCATCGGCGTCCAGGTTTCGCCATTATCTTCCGACGATGACTCTGCAATAGCCCTGTTTGCTGTTCGGGCTAAAATTTGTAGTTTACCATTGCCATGTTGCAAAATACTCGGCTGGATTGCTTTAAGTCCGTTTTCTGCTAGTGGGCCAATGGTTCGCCAGGTTTTTCCATGATCTGAGGTGACCTCAAAATGAATCTTCCAGCCATCCCCTTCGCGGCTGGAGGGTGCAAAAAGATTTCCATTGCTTAATAGTACAGGCTTATTTTTAACCGGACCGATATAGCCATCGGGCAATTTGGTAGCATCAGACCATGTAATACCGCCATCTTTAGAAGTTTTCATCAACCCCCACCATTCAGATGGCTTTGGTCCAATTTTATAGAACAAAATCAAATCACCCCCAGGCACCTGATAAAGCACAGGGTTCCAGGTCGGTAATCGTTTCCCATCAGGCAGAATGCCATTCGCCACCGAAACTGGCGCTAACCATTTCCCATCAATAAAGCGGCTGATATAAATTTCCACATCAGGATTTCTTTCTTTAGTTCCGCCAAAAAACGAAGCAACCAAACCAGTTGGTGTTTCGGCAATAGTAGCAGAATGACACGATGGAAATGGTGCTCGATCGTATAAAAACTCTTGTTTTATAATACCTGCTTGCCACTTTTCTACTTGTGCGTTGGCGGTAATTGATAATGCGAAAACAAGTCCTATTGTGGTGTATATTTTTCTTAGTTTCATAATTCTTTCGCTTCGCGGATGATTACACTGATTAATTGATTTCACAGATTTGTTTTATACATTCAAAACTGCGAACTCCAAACTGAAAACTTTTTACTGCTTTGCCTTACTCGCTTTCTCTTCCTTTATTTTCTTAGTATAAGCACTGTAAAGCGCCCTCCAACTTCTGCCATTGTTATTTAACATTTGTTCTGATTTCGTTTTATAGATTTCGAAAATTGCCGAGATCTGTTTCATATTTTTATAGTCCACGGCCTGTTCTCGGGCTTGTTTGAGAAAGGATAAAATCTTCGCTTCTTCATCTACAGTTAAATCCGGAACGATCGCTTTGTAACCCTTCATAGTGAACTCCACTTTCCCAATGGTGTATTTATCCAAGATAGTTTCCACTTGTTCTGGAGATAAGTTTTTATTGAGGCTTTCCATTAATGCCTGATGTACGGTTGATGGAATGGCCGAATCAGCAATAATTTGTTTATCCAGATCACTTAATTTAGTTCCGGTAACAGGATTTATTCCATCTGGAACAGTAGATGAGGGGTGTTCGTTATGCCAGTTTCTTATGGTGGTTAAATGAACTGCTATTGCATTTTCGGCAGCCTGTTTTTTAGTGGCATCGGTTAAATTTAATGCTGAAATCCATTCTTTTGCTTTGGAAAGCATTTCTTCAGGTATAATCAAGTCTTTGGTCTGACTGAATGCATTTACCGTGGTTAGCAGTAAAATCAATAATATGAATGGCTTTAAAAACTTTCTCATAATTGTATTTTTTTTCTTGTCATTGCGAGACTGATTTTTCATCAGTCGAAGCAATCTCTAATAGGAAAGATTGCTTCGTGCCTCGCAATGACGATTTATTAATATTATTTCCGTTGCACCACTACAAAAGCATAATCGCCGGAGCCTACCTCGTAAATCGCTCTACCATTTTCCATTTTTATATATTTTAAATCCTTTGCGGATGCCAATTGCTCCGAAACTTCATTTTTATTCCTTGCAGGAATATAAATCATTGCCGTCGTGTTTGGTGGAATGGTAACATTCCATTTCAACTGAGTTGCCGTTTTAGTGTAGTTGCTTTTAATCAAACCATAGATGGAATGATAGCTGGCATTTACAGAGTTGAGTCCGTTAATCATTTCTGGCTTCATGGTGATGGTTTTAAAAGCGCCGCTTGCTGATTTAATTCCTGCCAGGTTTTCATAATACCAGATCAGTAAATCGCCGAGCATCATCACGTGATTTTGAGAATTCATTTTCGGATCGGCAGTATTGCCATTCCATAGTTCCCAAATCGTTGTTGCCCCATTTTCAACCATGTAACCCCAGCCAGGATAGGTTTTTTGTGTGGCAACGGTGTAAGCTAAATCCGGCCTGCCATAATCGTTCAAACAACGCATCAACCATTGAATCCCGACTAAACCATTACTAAGGTGGCCTTTGTTGGTCACTTCAACTGTGTAAGTGATATTTTTGAAAACCTGCTCAACCTTATCTTTTGGCACCATCCCGAAGTAAAGTGGAATAACATTATCTGTTAGGGCGTTAGTTACATAATATCCCTTATCGTTATAATATTTTTGATTAAAGGCATCCTTAATTTTATCGCCCAAAAGCTGATAAATTGCAACATCTTCATCCTTACCGATTGCTTTTGCAAATTGTATCATCAGCTGTGTGAAATGATAATAATAGGCCGTAGAAATCAGTTCTGATGGGTATTTTTTATCTGCGCTTTTGCCTCTTCCAAACTCAATGGTAATCGGCGGCATACACCAGTCACCATAACTATCTTTGGTTAAAACATAGTCTTTCATGTAGCGATCCTGCATGTAAGCCAACCACTTTTTCATTGCCGGATAATTATCCCGAACTGCAGAAACATCGCCGGTTTGCTTATAGAGCATTTCCGTAACTAAAAGCATGGCACCAGGCCAAGTCATGTTGTCGCTGTAGTATCTCCAAAAAGCAGGTGCAACATCTGGAATGGCACCATCTTCTTTTTGCGAATTTCTAATATCCTGGAGCCATTTTGCGTAGAATCTTCCGTTATCAAAAACGAAACTTTCACCATAAGCAACTGCACCTCTATCTCCCAACCAAGGCATTCGTTCGTTTCGTTGTGGACAGTCAATCGGAATTCCTTTGTAATTTCCGGCGATTCCCCACCAGGCATTTTTAAAAATTTGATTGGTTAATGCATCCGAAGTTTCAAATGTTCCAACGGTTTTGATATTGTCATAGATCATTTTTCCGATAAAATCGTTAGTTGAGGGTTGGTAAGCATATCCCGAAAGTTCTACATACCTGAAACCACGATAAACAAATGTCGGCTCCCAGGTTTCTATTTCCCCACCTTTCGCCGTATATAAATCGGTACACTTCGCATTGCGAAGATTGGTGGTGAACAATTCGCCATTCGGCTGTAAGGATTCAGCAAAACGCAATTTAATCTGTTTTCCTTTTTGGGACTTCACTTTGATTTGCAACCAGCCTACCATGTTTTGCCCCATGTCTAAAATATACCGCTCGCCAGGAAGTTTTTTTATTGATATTGGCTTCAAGGTGTTCATTACCTTGATATTTTCGTTCATTTGTGCCTCAATCGTACCATTTGGTTCTTGTACAAACTCGGCTTTTAACCATTTGCTATCATCGAAACCAACTTTGTTCCATCCGGCAGCTTCTTTCGTAGCATCGTATTCTTCACCATCATATTCATTATTTGCTCTGATTGGTCCATCTGCAGTTCCTTTCCAGCTGCCATCTGTATCTATATTTGCTGTGCTTCCGTCGCTATAAACAATGTTGAGGTTCATCAGCAGTTTCGGGAAACCGAATGTTTTGATTTTATATGGCTTTTCATTCTGACGCATAGCGAAGAAACGGCCATTGCCTAAAATAGCACCAACAGCATTTTTACCATTTTGAAGATAGCTCGTAACATCGTATGTGTTATACTTTACGTTTTTAGTGTAATCTGTTGGAGAGGGCGCCATAACATCTTCTCCTACTTTTTTCCCGTTGATATACAGTTCATATAAACCCAGGCCAATGATAGATGCCGTTGCATATTTAACCGTTTTTGTGCTTTGAAATTCCTTTCTGAAATACCTGGCGGATAAACGGGAATCGGTTTTAATATTATCCCAGGAAAAAGCCCTATCGAAGCCAATCCAACCTTTTGGCCAGTCTTTATAGTAAAGTAAACCCATTGTCCACGATTGAGTTGCAGACCATTTGCTTTCTCCGGCGGTTGTCCAGATTTTAACTTTCCAGAAACAGCGAATTCTACTGTTAAGTTTACTGCCGCTATATTTAACATGCACGGATGCTGAAGAATTTACTTTCTCAGAGTCCCACAGATCGCCATTGTTTTGGGCGAGTTTTTCTGCGGAAGATGCCACTAAAATTTGATAGGCTTTTTGTCCTACATTTCGATTTTTTGATACCATCTCCCAACTTAAGCGCGGTTGCGTGACATCAATACCTAGGGGATTGATTAACATTTCGCATTTTAGATTTTGCACACCGACTTGTGCAACCACTCTCGAAAACGGAAGCAACCAAATGCTGAAAATTGTTATGTAAAATTTAATATTCATTTCATCTTATATATTGACCATATAGTCATAGAGATCATATAGTATTTATTTTAATTGATATTTGATCTCTCCAAAAGTGTTCATCTTTTGCAAAGCCAGGTTTGAATGAGCTGAAGCAATCTTTTACGTTACATATATCATTTACTATCATAATTCCTCTAATTAGATTGCTTCGTCGTGCCTCCTCGCAATGACGAAGTATCGATAGAAAAATCAAAATACAATGTCATGTCTAGCGCCCTACTAGGTTCTTTATCAAAATCATAAAATACATGCTTCATTCCCATTGGCCCTGTGGTTTCTGGCTTTTGCGTTTTCGTACCAATCGCCGAGATGCCATTCATAAAAGAAATATCGCCAGTTGGGAAAGTCGGGCTCATGTTATCATATTCCGTATCTTTCGACTTTTTGGGTGTAAATAACCGCAGGAAAACATCTTCTCTATCGGTAACCACTTTAAAGTCTTGGGTTTTCCCGATAAATTCGCACCAGTACATATTCGAGTAATAGCCTTTAAATTCAGGGTATTGCCAGGCCGGTTCTCCGGTTGCCGAGTCGTTATAATCCTTTTCCCAGATCCCAAATTCTGTCCCTTTCATCCGATTTTTCCAAACGCGATAAGGGCCATTCCCTTTATATCTTACTGATTTGATTTCCGTTTCGGGATAAGAGAAATTTAATCCCACGAAAGTAGTGAAGTACGCAGATGGAAAATATTTAACCTGCATTTTCAACCAACCCGATGGATAGATCGTCCACTCTAAAGTATTATAGCTTTCTTTTTTATCAAATTTGGATGAAATAACCAGGTTATCGCCATCTACCTTAGTGGTGAAATTTTTGAAATTATTCACACCCTCTTGCAAAACCGGGCCATTTGAAAATGGAATTATTCCTTTAACATTTTTAGCCTGTTGAAGTAATCCGGTTGTTTTATCAAAAGTTAAATCGATACCATTTGCCGAAACCTGATAAGTGGCAGCAGACTCTTTTAAGCTTACTTTTGAAGAACCAGTTTTAACCACAATTTTATCCGCATCAGCTGCAGGCAAAGCAATCGGGAAACTCCAGGTAAACAATTCCTTGTCATAAAAATCTTTAGCAGTTAGATAAAAAGCGTCGAAAGTCCGCCAATCTGTAGGTAGGTTAACTAGTAATTTTCCTTTTTCTAAAGGTTTAATGTTTGGTGCATCTGCCTTCCCTGCTATGAATGCCGCACTTGCATGTAATTTTTTTAGTTTCCATTCGAAAGTACATTGATTGAGGTTAGTGAAAGCATATCTGTTTTCCACCAAAAATGAGCCATTAAAGCCAGTGGTCATCTCTTGCTTCTCTACAAAAACTGGACTCCAAACTTCTTTAATAGTGTAGAAACTGCCTTCTTTTTCATGGTAAGGACCTACAATTCCATCGGGACCATGATTTCCATCTGTATCCAGTTCCCCATTTCTATCCGTTCTAACTACAGCCTGATCGGCAAAGTCCCACAGGAAACCACCTGCTGAAAGCGGGTTGTTCCACATGGCATTCCAATAATCTTCTATGCCCGCACCATGACCTCCATCCCACATGCCATGAAGAAATTCGGTTGGCATCAGAATGTTATGCCCATGGTCATAATTTCCAATTCCATAATTAAATTCACGGTAATGGGTGGTTTCAAATCCGTTAAAAACTTCCCATGGATGGATTAAAGGGCGCTTCTGAAGATCGTTATCAGTGAAAAGATGGTCGAGTTCGCGGTTGTGACCGCCTTCATTTCCATTGGCCCAAAATACAATCGATGGATGATTTTCATCATTGACCATCATTTCCTGATACAATTTTGTTCCGGTTGGCGTATCGTAAGTTCCATGCCAGCCCGCCAACTCATCCATCACAAATAAACCTAGGGAATCGCAAACATCCAGGAAATGTCCATCTGGCGGATAATGCGACATCCGAACAGCATTCATGTTCATTTCTTTCATCAACGTAACATCAGTAATGCTAATTTTTTTACTGGTTGTTCTACCGGATGAAGGATAAAAAGAATGGCGATTAACCCCTTTGAATTTCATTTTAACCCCATTTACGTAAACGCCGTCACGTTCTTTCACTTCAACTGTTCTAAATCCAATTTTCTTGGTGAGTTGATGAATGGCTTTTCCATTTTTAATCAGCGTAAAAGTTGCCGTATAGAGATTTGGAAATTCAGATGACCACAAGGCCGGGGTTTTAAATTCCCGATTAACCTGCGTTAAATTCGACGCGATTTTAGTCGAAAATTCATTTCCAAGTTTTTTTCCTTTTGCATCAGTTAGCTGAATATTAATTTTATCAGCCCAGCCAGATGTAAAAACGTTTGCGGTAAAAACACCATTTGCTTTAGCATCAATCTGAACCCGATCTATATGAGTTTTCGGCAATACCTCCAGGTAAACCGGCCGAAAAATACCGCCGAAAATCCAGAAATCGGCCTTACGTTCTGCCTCATTAACTGATTGATTGGCTGAGTGTTTAGAAACTTTTACTTCAAGTAAATTATCACTTTCTAGTTTGATCAGGTTTGTAATATCATATTTAAAGACATAAAATGAACCCTGGTGTGTTTCTCCTGCAGATTTCCCGTTAATCTTAACCTCCGTATCAGTCATCGAACCTTCAAAAACGATGTTTATTTTCTTGTCTTTCCAGGCTGTTGGTATCTGGAAATTGTACTTATAAAGTCCTTGTTCTTTCCCCTTATTTATTTCTTTATTAAAACCGTAATTGTATTTTCCAAACCCTTGCAATTCCCAGTTAGCAGGCACTGGTATAGTTGTCCATTTCCCTGAATTCATTCCTTCTGTACAGAAAAAATCCCACTTTACAGTGTCATCGTTTCCAGTTCCGGATAGATATAGTTTCTCCTTTTGCTGTGCCCGGAGGGAGAAAAACATCATTACTAAACAAAAGAAAGGTAAAATGCTGTACTTCATTAATTGGTCTTAAATTGGTTCACTAATGGATTATCCGTTCTAAAAGGCAATGCAGGTAATTCATTACTATAAAAATTTCCAGTTGGATTTTCTGTCCAGTTATAACGCACGGCAACAGGTTGAGCAACTTCATTTGAAGAGACCACCACTTTACCAGTTTCAACTAAAGCATCGGCCTTTACAAATTTGCCATCTTTACCAGCAATGATAAATCCGGTGATTTGATTTGCAGAAGTCAGATGTTTAAAGCTCAGCACAGCTTTTCTACCCTTAAAGGCAACAGATTTATAAACCGGCCCGGAATAGTCGATTTTTTTATCGTAAGTTTTAGCCAAAGCCAGAAGCGCTAACCTTCTGCCTACCTCCCATTTATATGTTGGATGTAGATCTTCATTCGAATCAGTTAAGTCATTTGTAGATATCATTCCCGTGTACGGAAGCCTCAAAACCTGCATTTGTGCTTCCCAAAATCCAGGTTCAGTATCAGCATCTAAAGCGATTTTACCTTTGGTTTTTGAGTAATTGAATGGGGCAATCTGAACATAATAAAAAGGAAGATCTTTCTCGCCCCAGGCTTTGCGCCATAAATTGATCAGGGTTTTCATTTTATAAGCATAGCTGATCTTTTCATTTAAAAAACAATTGGTTTCCCCCTGATACCATAAAAAACCACGGATTTTAAATGGCGAAAGTGGTTCTATCATTGGCGTATAAAATTTACCAGGATCATTGCCTACTTTTTGATTTTTAAAATAGGATTCCTGAGCGAAAGCCGCTGATGAAATCCATGGTTCGATGGCACTTCCTGAAACTGCAGAAGATATTATTCCTACCGGGATGCCCAATTTCGCCTGAACTTCTTTAGCAAAGAAATATCCAACTGCAGAAAAAGCCCTTAAAGCTGAATCCTGCGCTACAGCCCAACTTTTATGTAATGAATCTGGTTTATTTAACTGTTTACGATTGACCAGAAAAATTCTGATTTGTGTATTTTTTGCTTTTGCCACTTCATCTGAAGGAAAGCCTAATTTTTCATTTTTTGGTTTAGGAATCTTCGCCAGCTTACGCATTTGGTATTCCATATTTGATTGACCGGAGCAAACCCAAACTTCACCGACGAGGATATTGGTTAGTTCAATCTGGTTGGAACCAGAAATGATCATGGTTTGAGGAGTGGATGAAGTTTTTAAAGGCGATAAAATCACCTTCCAATTCCCATTTTTATCGGTTATAGTTTGCTTATGCTGTCCGGAGAAGGCGACTTCTACTTTTTCATTTGGCGAAGCAAAGCCCCAGATGTTAATGGGTTTATTGCGTTGCAAAACCATATCGTTAGATAGGATTTGAGGTAAAAGGATTTTGGCTTTGGCAGAGATGGAAAATATCAAAAAGAGTAGTAGCATAAGAGATTGCTTCGTACCTCGCAATGACGAGTTAATGAAACGCAGCGAAGATTTGCTCAAACGCAATGAGGGGGAAACTCCAAACTCCAAGCCCTTAACTCCAAACTTAACCCTCATCCTAAAATCCCTCCGTTTTTAAATACTTAATCAAATAAACAGCTTCGTTTTTTTCTGATTCGCCTGCATTTTTTAAGTCGTAAGTTTGATCTGCTGGTGTATCGACATCAGGAAAGCGACGAACAGAACCAGTGCGAAAAATAATCCTCGATACTTCGGCAACTGGCTGAAAAGCCAGACTTGTTAATACATCTTTTCCATTAACTGTTACCGTGTAAAACCGGGTATGCGCATCCAATTTCAATTTGATATCGTAATTTTTACCTGCTTCGTACTTCATGAAGTTCTTGTAACGCGCTCCTGCCTTTGCACTCAATACACCAACAGTATCGAAAGTCAACCGAACAGTCGCTAAGCCTTTTGCATCTTGTAACTCAATTTCCAATAAGCCAAAGTCATTCTGTTTCGGCGTTACAGCAAACGAGGTAATGATTTTTGCTGATGCTGGAAACGCCCTTTCTACCTTTGCATAATCAAAGGGGTCTTTATCTTTTAGCACAAGGGCACCATTTTCTACTTTCACTGGTGCCCATAAAGGACTATAAATATTCCATTTTTCCAGTGCTTTGTTTCCTGGTAATTTTGAAAAATCCTCATTCACCTGTTCATCTACTCGATCGGTAATGGGCAAGGGAACCGAAGAAACCCAAATATCTTCTTTATTCATGCTGTATGTAACCCACAGCTTACCATCGGCAGGTTTTCCATTGCCTTCAATAATTCCACGAACATATTGTGGACCGTAAGATTTATAATTACCACCATAACGCATGGGTGATATTTCTCCGGTTACCAAAAGCAGATTGGTATAATCTAAACCATTTTTGCTGGTCGAAATGGCGAGTGGCCATCTGTATTCTGAGGGATTGTAAACAGTCGCATAACTTCCATCAGCGGTTCTTTGCCCCCAGATTTTGGCATTGCTGTTTACAAAACCCGGTGCCCGGGAAGCGTTTTCCGGCCAGCTTTTACCATTATTAGAGCTGATTGCCGTTAACGCATTTTTCCATAAGCCAACTACTCTTCCATCTGATAAGTGATAATAACTGAAGGCTTTATATTGTTTCTGTAAAGTAATTAAAGGGTCTTTTCGATCCGCTTCTTCATTCCATTGTTGTGTCATTAATTTATTTACCAGCAACTCTTTACATGCCGCAACGAACGCTTTATTTTTACTTTTTTCGAAGTAAGGATATTTCGTGTTTTTTTCTGAATAGCCTGGGTTGTAGTGAATGAAATAAATTGGTCCGTATTTTCCATCTTCCTGAATTTCTCTTACGGCTCTACCTATCCCATGCCCATCATTCGGGTCGTCTTTTGCACCAAAACTGATGGCATAAAAGCCTAAAACCAGGAATACATTTTTGGTGGATACAAAAAAACCCATTCGCTGGTGCATTACTGCATCTAGATCTTTTGATACATCTGTTCTTCCTTCTTTGGTGGTGCCATCGGGAATTCTGTAAATGGGAAAGATCACATCTGGTTTGCTCCATTTATAGCCATCTGACGAAGATTGAAGCAGTGTTTGCCCTGGCGGGATGCTTTCTCCCACCTTGTCGCTTAAATATTCTACATAAAACTTATTATTCCAATAGGCCAACATTGGGGCGTGGTTGTAGGTCCAGCCAAAGTTTTCTGCCAATTCCGGGTGTTCTCTATTCGCCCTGAACGTTTGAATGCTATGCACACCAACCACAGGAGTTAATTGCCCGTGATGATAGTCAGCATTTACGAGGGTTTTACCTATATAACGCACGGTATCCTGTGCTTGCGAAGTTAATAACGCGAGTACAAATGATAAGGTTAAACCAAGTGCTTTAAATATTTTCATGTTATAATTTTAACCGCTGTCATTCTGACGAAGGAAGGATCTGTAACCTATTAACGCTGCCTGAATTTACCCCACGACTTCTGATTAAGTTGGTTTATCAGGCGGCAGTTTTCAATCGCCTGGAGATCCTTCGTACCTCAGGATGACAGCAAATGTTAATGTCTCTTTTCTATATCCTTCAATCCCTCAATTACTTTCCTTTTAACTTTTATAATCGTTCCGTGTTTATGTCCTTCGGGGATGGAAATCTCTGTAGTTACATCCTTAAAAGACTTAAAATCTGCTGTTTTATAAGCAGAATAAATCTTTTGTCCATATGCATCGAAATAAATCAGCCAGTCGTTTTTTACTTTTACTACCGTTGGGCCTTCCGTTAACTTCGGACTAAAAGTTTCTGACACATGCTCATAAGGACCTAAAGCATTTTCAGCAAAAGCCACTTTTAAATTTCTATTTGGACGTGTGTTGTCTTTTAAAACCAATACATAATCTTTCACAGCTCTTTTCACAATCACGGCATCAATCACACTGAAACCCGGGTCTAAAAACAATTTAGGTTTTGAAAAATTCACAAAATCTTTTGTTGTAATGGCGTACATCCGGTGGTTATTATCTTCATCCTCTATACCTTTGGCAAACCGAAAAGGAATGGTTGAGGCCCAAATGATGATGTATTCTTTTTGCTCATCATCATAGAAAATTTCTGGTGCCCATACATTAACGGTTTCCGGCTCACTTTCCATCACGGGAAGAAATTTTTGTTCCGACCAGCTGATTAAATCTTTAGAACTGGCGTAACCGAATCCTTTATCACCTTTCCAGCTGCAGGTCCAAACTAAATGGAAGGTGCCATCGGGTCCCTGAACAATGGATGGGTCACGCATTACTTTCTGCGTACCGATTTTCGGCTTTAGGAAGGTTTTGTTCAAGTCCGTCCAATGGTAAGCGTCGTAGCTATATAAAAGTCTTAAACCTGCTGTGGCAGGCTCGTGGAATGAGGTAAAAAGATAAGCTTGTTTTGAGCAAGATGTTAATCCACACAAAGCCAAACCAATAATGGTTAAGCGGAATGATGATATGAACTTTGCTTTAAACATTTTTTATTTTTCTTATTCCAATTCAGAGATTGCTTCATCGTAGCTCCCCGCAATGACGTTTATGGCGGTCGTCATTGCGAAGCCGGGCTGGTGTGAGCTGAAGCAATCTCACTCGATGAATGAGATTACTTCAGTTTGCCTCTTCGCAACGACGACTTGACTATATTTTCTCCAACACCAACACCCAATCATTACCGCTTTTAGGTTCTCCTGGTGGATTAAATTCCTTAATTCCCTTATTTTCAAATGTGGCAATAGCGCTCGTTTTTCCTGTTCTCGGGTCGAACCATGAAGCCTTAACTTCATCGCCATCTATCTTACCCATTTGAACATTGAAATTCTTTCCCGTATAAGTGTACAACATGGCGAATTCTTCACCCCTGGTTCCAATCACACGCTCATATTGATCTCCGTTTTTACCAGCGATTAAGGTTTGATCTGGCACACGGTCAAAATAAGAGCGTGACAACATCAAATCTTTTAAATGTTTCATTTGGGTTGCGCCTGCAGCATTTATCTCCGTAGTCCATGGCGCTTTCGGACCATAAGCTGGTTTTTTATCTGTCAATTTGTACATCTGCATCACGGCATTATTTCCATAGGTGTAACCAAAAGCACCAGCAAAAACCGACCAATATCCATATCTCCTCACATCGGCATCAGTCCAGCGGGGTTCGATGGTATCATGTAAGCCTTGCGGAATTCCTTCATACGAAGGCTCACCATCAATAGTTGGTTTGGTCGGCTTCAGCTTATAATCTGTTTCAATGTATTTCCAGTTGTCTTCACCGTAATGCAACGTTTCTTTTGCAGAAGTGTCCTGATCATAACGTCGATGCCCTGATTGAATCATATCAAAATCATTCCAGCTGGCCTTGTGAAACCAGGTAGACGACCCTGTTCTGCCTCTTGGATGGAAAGTAATTAGGTGGTTAGGATCATTCGCCCGTAAAGTCTGACCAATTGTATTCCATACTTCCAGGCCATCACTTCCTTTAATATCTCCTCCGTTTAACCAGATGATGTTACTTTTATCGCGGTATCTTTTGGCTAGGAATTCAGCATAAATTTTTGCCTGCGGTACGTTGACTTTTTTCTCTTTTACGTTCGTTCCCCAAACTGGAACGAGTGCCATATAAATTCCTTTTTTTTCGGCAAGATCAATGATGTAATCTACATGATCCCAAAAATCATAAGCTTTGCTGTCTTTAAAATCATTCCCTTTGGTAATGGCAGGTTTTGACACATCTTTGTTAATGATCAATGAGTCGCCATAAATATTCACAGATGGCACTTCATGCAAAACCATTACCTGGATCACATTAAAACCTTTCTGCTTGCGATCTTCCAGATAGGTATTGGCCTCTTCGCGGTTAAGCTTGCTAAACAACAACCAACCCGTATCGCCCAACCAAAAAAAAGGTTCGCCATTGCCTGTTGTCAAATACCTTCCATTTTCAGAAATGAGCAAACTCTTATCTCCAAAATGTGGCTTCTCCTTGCAAGCAAATGTCATTAAACAAGCCATCGAAAGAAAAAATATTTTAGCCTTAATGGTCATATCTTAAATTTTATTGATGAGGATTATTTCATCTCCATTTCCAACTTTATCAATTTTAGAAATGGCATTTCCACTTATTTTTGCTTCTTTCAAAACTTTTCCATCTTTACCCTCTATTATTTTCACACTAAATTTCCCGCTGAACTTCGTTAAATCTATAGTGCTGGCTATTGAAGCAGCGTTGTATAAAACGTACGCTTTACCTGGATTTTCTAAGCCATATTGTTTGGTGTTTTTATCTACCAGAAGAAAAGGTTTCATTTGTGAAATTGCTGTCAGCGTTGATTGATCTACATGATTGGCATTAGACATTGAACCGCCAGCCATTAAAATCGCCCAGCCGAAACTATCGAAGTTGTCGCCAGAATACATCACAGCTTTGCCAGGGAATCTATTTCGATACTCCGAAACGGCATGGTAAACTTCTTCGAATGAGGTTTTCTTAGGTTTAAGCAGACGTGCATGCTGGCGGGGAGCTAAATTTTGTCCACCTTGTGGCGCATAAGGCGTTCCATCAGCCTGGTAATGCCAATATCTAATGTCGATTAAATCTACTACATCCGCTCTTTGTTTATCCGCTAAAATAGCATCCTGAACATCTTTCGTAACACTTAAACCAATGATTGGGTGCTTGCCCGTTTCCTGCTCCCATTCTTTAATGGTATCAAGCCAGAATTGCACAAAGTGTAGCGGACCCGTAAATTCTGCACCGATTAACTGAATTACACCTGTATTTCCATCAAAATTTTCAAGACATTTACGAATATAGGCTTTGTGGATAGCCTTGCGGTTCTCATTGCTGAGATCGTAAAACTGCTCGGCCATAAAAATACGTTTATCGCCGGCATAAGGAACAGGTTCTGGAAAGCCAGTATTGTTGATGTTATTGGTCGTGCGCCATGGAAAATCTGCATAATGCGCACCAGCCTCGATAATATTATGTTGAAAATAGTCCTCATGAATCAAGACCAAACCTTTCTGATCAGCAAGGTTAGCGAAGGTTTTCAGCCTGTCCCAATACCAGAGGTTGTATTTAGTGATGTCGTATTTACTCAAACCATCCCATGCTTTTTCCTGCCCACTCCGGGCGAAGGGCAATTCATAAAAAGGTGCCCAAACTTCACCATCCATCCGGCGGATGCGTTCGTGATCATCTCTTCTTCTATCGTACCAAAGGCCGTAATTGTGATCTAGTATTTTAACTGAACCATTTTTCATAGCATCGGTAATGGCATCTAAATCATCGGTTAAGCCGTTACCGGAACGGCCAGGCACAAATCGGGTAATATGAAATTTAGTGTTTTTTAATCCATGTGGACGGGCACTTCCATTCCACCAGGGCACATCCTGACGGTTGCCTAAAATGATTTCATTTCCACGAACCAGCCAACCGTTTTTAATCGTCATTGCATCGGCTTTAGCTGGTTGAGCAATTTTATCTAAACCAATTTGATCAATGCTTTTTGCCTGTTTGGCATCAAGTAAAATTTTATTTCGATCTGGAGCCGCATCAATATACGCTGATACGGTTAAGGCAGGTTTATCAGCAAGTTTAGTAAGCTTTTGCGCAATATCAACTGGCGGAGAACTTGAAGCTTCAGTTTCAACAGGGAGTACGAAAGCCCGGTCATCAATAGCGTTTCCTAATCTATCTTTTAGCTGAGCATAATATAAACTTCTTGGCTGGATTTGCTCATTAGACATATCCCAATAGCCATTGCCTGAAAATTGTGCCCAGGTTCCAAAAGCCCAGTTTTGAGCAGTTGGTGGCTGATAATTATCTACCCTTGCAGCACTGCATTGCCAAAAAACACTGTTTGCTGCACTCCAGCCTGCACCTTGTCCATCCTGACCACGGTTTAAATAACTTAATGCCTGTCCGTCTATGTTTACGATATCAAATAAAACACCGGATGCCCAGCTATCAATAGTACCACTAAAACTGAAAGGCAAATAAGACTGGCATTGAACAAAAACATTAGGTCCGGGGGCACAGAAACCTACCGCAAAATCATGGTAACCATATTCTGAATACAACCTTTGGAAAAGGGTTTGTTGCCCGGTGGTTAAAAAAGTATAGCGACGTTCGCCACCAATTTCTGAGATGGGCGCAAGCGATTTACAATCTTCTACCGTGATTCTCTTTGCAGTTTCGAGCACATTAACTGCAGAACCTGCGAAATGCTCAAATACAACCTGCCTAACCCAGGCATCTTCCGCATTTTCTAAAGAAATAGCATTCCAGCGGTGGTATTCATCCTTAATATTTTCTTTGTGATAATCTGATTCGAGCTTTAAATTCTCTACACCAGCATTTGAAATCCGACCATCCCATTTATATTTCGTTACGGTCGCACCACCAAATTTCGAATCCAAAGCTGTTGTTATTGGCACATCTAAACTGAGGATTGAACCATTGATTGCCGTAATTTCCCGATCAAAATGCAGATCTCTGGTGCCGGGTTTCCAGCCCAAAGCACTTTCACCTCCACCAAATTCAACCATTTTAAGGGTTTCAATCCATTCTTTGGTTGATGGACGATGAATAATTATTTTATCGCCCACTTTAAAGCCAGTGGCATTTGCTAGTGTAATTTTTTGTGCATTTACCGGAACATAACCATCTGTAATGGCTATCGGCGATTCTTCTATCTTATCTTTTTTACCTAAAATTCTGATCACACCAATCCGATCCAAACCTTTTGCAAAAATTTTAGTTCCATCATCGCCCATTCCACTGCCCCGAAGCACCACGCCTGAAGCTGAGATTTTTAACGTTCCGGCGACTTCGTATGTGCCTTTTTCTAGTAGAACTGCACCACGCAAACCGTCTTTTCCAATAGGTAATTTAGCTACAGCATTTAAGGCCGATTGAATTCTTAAAGTAGCATCACCAGCTTTCATAGGCACCACAACTTTTACCATCGCTGATGGAATGGCCTTTTCGCCTGCCATATAACCCGCATAAGAAAAATCAGGTATCCTATTTCCCTGCTCATCAGGCGTGTAAGCCATTTTACCATCCTTACCTTTGAAAATTGGTTTTGGTGGCTCGATGGGTTTTGGTTTTTGCGCAAATGAAAAGTTCATCACCAAAAGTGCCACGACTAATAGCGGTAAGGCTTTTAATGGTATTACTTTTAATATGTGGTTAGTTTTTGGCATTTTTTTTATTGTTGTCATGCTGAAGCATGAAGCATCTGCAACCTATTATTTACTGTCTTTGCCCAAGCGCTTACATTGGAGCCAGTGGGTGATGTTAATACTTTACTTTCATCGCCTACAGATTCTTCACTGCGCTCTGAATGACAAACCCTTGATCCCATTCACACTGTTTATTATCTTCATCTGTTCAGTTCCATATTTGCGCAGTAGGGTATTAAAGTCTTGCTTCTATCGCCTGGAGATGCTTCGTACCTCAGCATGACAATAAGCGTAACAAACTTTCCGCCTTAGCCTTTCCGCTTTAATCTTTTAGCTTTAGCCTTTCAGCTCTCCACCCTTAATTCGGTTTTACCGTTGAAACAGGAACCACGCTATTTAAATAAACTTCGATATTCGAATAACCGCTTTTTGAAATTTTAGCGGCATCACTTGCATCTTTAGGGTTTAAACCGTTTTTCAATTCATAAGCATCAGGCATACCATCATCATCGGAGTCTTTGTAAGGTGTGCCTTTATACTCCGGATAACCTCCAACCTGACTAATATCGGTAATGATTCCCTGTTTGTATGAATCTTTTGGTAAACGACGGTGTTCAAAATCCTTTTCAGGTAATTTTACGCCTTCAATGAAATCGATTTTCCCAGTTTTTACTTGTTTAATTACTCGGGTATCAACCGGATCTCTCTTTGGAAGGTTTGCCCCCACATGAGTTAATACGTACTCTTTAGCTGCTAAAGTAGGCAGAATAGTGATCTTTGGCATTGGAAATGGCTTTTTCACCCGCATGGCTGCAAAATATGGAGAGGCCTGTTCGAAAGTCATTAATTCACCTTTCTTATTCTCCAGCTGCACGCCACCATCCCAGTTATTTTTAGTTACTTTCTCATTTCCTTCGATAATATTTCCTTCCACATAAGCACGACCGAAAACCACATAAGGCAATTTACTCCGGCCAGATTCTGGCTTTAATATCCTGTAGCTGATTGGCTCTTTTAAATTCGTAACCGGACCTGGTTTATAATAGTTATTTACGATATTAAATAATGCAGTATAATCTCCACCATCCGTAGACCTGTTGTTCCAGTTGAATACTACGTTGTTGGCGAAGTTGAAAATACCATTCCAGCCAATAGATGGGTTCCGGGCACCATTATCTGCCCACAGGTTCCGCATAAAAGTACAGTTTTCACCGCCCAATGTGCTACCAAAAGCATGGTTCCAGGTATCTAACGCTTCAGAAAAAATAGAGTTTTGAATAGTGATATTTACCGTTGCCAGTTTATCTTCAATTTTACCGGTGCTATCGTTATACATGTGGCGATACATCGACATATTTTCATCTAGTCCCCAGCTTGCCGAAACGTGATCGATCATGATATTTCCTACCGGATTACCGCCAATCGCATCATCGCGACGTCCTACAAAGGTTTCGCCTCTTCTGAAACGCATGAAACGAACAATCACATCATGTGTGTTTAACCAAACCGATTCGCCAGCCACACAAACACCATCACCTGGTGCCGTTTGACCTTCAATGGTAATATATGGTGCCCGAATAATTAGCGGTGTTTTGATTCTGATGATCCCGGAAACATTAAAAACCACTATTCTTGCCCCACCCTGTTCACAGGCATCACGCAAAGAACCCGGACCACTGTCATTTAAATTTTTTACGACAATGACTCTTCCGCCGCGACCACCGAAACTATAAGCTCCACCACCTTCCGCACCTGGAAAAGCCAATAGTTCTGATTGTGGCAAATCTGTTGGCCGGCCAGCCCATGGAATATAAGGCTTGCCTTCTTTCTCTTCTTTCAGCACGATGGGTTTTGCTTTTTCCCAGGCAATATCTGATTGATGATAAGCTTCCTTCATCATTGAATCTGATGATTTCTTCACATCTTCGGGAATTGTAGGATATTGGGCAAAAGCTGAACCAGCTGAGAGTATTAATGCTGCTGAAAACAGCAGATTTAAAAAGTTCTTTTTCATTTGTGTTTTGCTCGTTGGAAAAACAAAAAGCTAAGTCGATAATGCTTCGCTAAAATAGCACAATATTAAGGTTTATTTTTCGACTCAATCTTTGGTCAATCCTGGTTTATTAATTTTGGTTAGAAAATACATTATCCTTTAAATTAGCACTTAATCTAAAGATTTTAGCTTAACTTCTTACGAATATCAATCCGTTTTTCGGGTCTGAAAATGCCTAAAACATCGGCTGCTAAGCTGAGTTACAAGATAGATATAATATTCATATATAAATGTAACATTCTTGAATAAAAAAAGAGGATCGCACTCGCTGCTCCCCTCTTCCAAACCAAATATATAAATCGAGATGGCGCTAACTTATCTCAATGTTGTAAATCAATCTTATTTCAACGGATCAAATGTACCTGCTCCCTTTAAACTATTCCATCCTGTAGTTTGCTCCAAGTATGGTGACGAACTTAAAATATTTTCGTTCAAGCCAAAGAAATAATATTCGGGGTACCATTTAAATTTCCAGTCGGCGGGATTGGTCTTATCCAAATCATCCTTCACGGTAATTACAAATATGTTATCATATAAATAATCTAAATATGCATTGTAATTTGCACTTCCATTTGGTGTTGGATAAGTAGCCGGATCACGGTCTATGATTGGTGCATTTCCGGTAGTAGGCTTAATTAATGGATCATTTGTACCAACGTATTTAGCACCAGCAGCTGATTTTACCGTGATGAAATACCCTGTTCTGCGGGTTCCGTTTAATGGTTTAATGCCTAATCTGGCAGCTGTAGGAGAGTTTTCATCAAATAACATCCAGCGCCTTAGATCGAAAAACCTTTTTCCCTCGTAAGCAAATTCGATATTCCGTTCTTTTAATACAGCGCCAAAAAGCTGATCTCTGCTGGTTGCACCAGCCAATCCATAAGCTCCATCTAAATTCTCTACCCCGGCACGTTCTCTAATTGCCTTTATTCCATCTAAACCTTCACCTAATTTATTGGCGCCAATGGCAGATTCGGCCAAATTTAATACGACTTCGGCGAAACGCATTTCCATAAAATCCATACCGTTTTGCTGAAAATTTCCATTGGTGTTTGATGCTCCCGGATCTGTGGCTTTGCTGATGTAAATGGCACTGGAATTGGCACCTTTCGCTTCCGTTGTTAAACTGGGTACTGTTTCAGCAGCGGTTTTGTACCATTTATAAGTCCATTGTTTAAAGGTTGTATTACCTGCATATGGCCAGATGGCACCATTATAAACAAAAGTTTTGTAAAAACGCGGATCTCTGTTTTTATAGAATTTCTTCGCATCATAAGCATAAGTGGTTGAGGCACCCGGCATTTTACCATCTTTCATTGGGAAAGCATCAACAATTTCTTTTGTTGGGGAAAGCGAGCCTGCGCCATTAAGTTCTTTTGACCTTGCGGCCTGCTCCCAGCCATTATTTTTTGTAGTTGTTCCGCCGATGGCGAGGTTATTAAAACCATAAACAATAACGGCTTCCGGATTATTCACTTCAGAGAACCACATGTTACCCCAAGCCACACCATTTGCAGTGCCGCCGGTTTTAAATAAACCACCACCATTTGCTTCCAGTAGTGTTTTTGCAGCCAGGTTTGCCTGATAAGCTGATTCCCAACGGGTAATATCATCCGTCCGGTTAAATAATGGACTCGCCCAGGTTAACAGCACTTTGCCTTTCATCGCGGCACAAGCGCCACTGGTAATGCGACCCCAATCTGAATTTCCCCATTTACCTGGTAATAACGATTGGGCCATATCAAGATCTGCGATGATTTGTTTAATACATTCAGAGCTTGAACTTCTAGGGATTTGCAACGATGTTCCATCTTCTGAAATGGGATCTTGTGGTACCAACGCCAATGGCACGCCACCGTATAATCTTACCAAATCGAAGTATTGCCAAGCTCTCCAGAAATACATCTGACCTTTCAGTCGTTTTCTTACATCTTCTGGCAGACCATATTTATCGATCTCGGCAATAAAAATGTTAATCTGTTTTAATCTCGTATACGGATTATTAACAATACTGGTGGTTAATCTCGCCCCAAAATAATTTAAGGCATGGCTGTTGGTATAACTGATCGTTGCCCATACTTTGTTAAAATCTGTTTCACCAGCAAATTCATCTGTCGTCCTGGCGAAATTATCATTACCGGTAGCTAAATTCCAGGATAGCGATTGTGCATTGTTTGCAGGCAAAAACAAGCCGTAAACATAATCTACGTAACCCTGGGCCAATGCTGCATCTTTAAAAACTTCTTCATTATATCCGGCCAAGTCACGCTTTTCTTCAAGAAAAGAATCTTTGCAACTGGCGGAAAGCAAAACCGCAACTGCGATTAAACTTAATATCTTATTTCTTTTCATCTCTATTATTAGATTATTGAATTTATAAATCATCGCCTTTTACAAGGTTAAGTTAAGTCCGAAGGAAAGTGTTCTTAAATTTGGATAAGCATCCCAGGCGCCATCCGGACCTTTATAAGTATAGGGATTGTAAAGGTTTGCCGGGTTTAAGGCTGAAACAAAAACCCTAGCATTGTTTATTTTTAATTTCTCTACAAATGTTTTAGGTAAGGTATAATTGACGTTGAAACTCGGAATGCGAAGCCTAAAAGCACTTACCTTATAGAAATTAGAGGTTGGTGTTAGGTTGATATCCGGAAAATTTGGATTGGGCATGGTACCTTCAGGATTAATAACCGGATCGTAAATATTACCCCAGATATTAGGCAGGCTGGTGAAATTTCTGGCGATTGAAACATTCAATGCTTTTCTTTCGTCGATTTCTGACCATCCCCCAAATGAACCTGCAAGTACAGCATCAACACTAAATCCTTTATAACCAGCCTTTAAGGTAATACCGAAACCGTAGTGATTATTGGCTTTTCTGGAAAGCTGAACCTGGTCATTTTCATCAATAATTCCATCTGGTCCTGCAAAGGTACCGTCAGACTGCAACTGCCCTCTCACATCCCTGTAGTAAAGTGTTCCTGGTCTTAATTGCGCTACTGGCGTGCCAAATACCTGGGTGATTTTATATTGATTAATGTAGTTGGTCACTTCATCCTGTGTTTTAAACATTCCTAAATAATCATATCCCCACTTACCATTATCTGATGATGCGTTTGGTTTGGCTAACCAGGGTTTTAAATTGTCATTTGCGTTAAAATTGCTCACTTTAACCTTATCATCACTCCATCCAAAACGGGCACTTACACCATAATTGAAATCAGAACCGATTTTATCATCCCATGAAATTCCCAATTCATAACCAAAATAATCTGCTGAACCAAAGTTTACCGATGCTACTGTACCACCAATGGTTACCGGAAGGCTCGCTGTCGGCTCAATTAAAATATTTCTGGCCATGTTATAATAGCCTTCTACATTTACGCTTAAACGATTTTTAAGGAATTTAGCGTCAATACCCACGTTGTTTTTGTATTCAGTACTCCAGGTTGCATCTCGGTTTGGCGCTGCTTCCATTTTGAAACCGGTTGTAGCAGCAGTATTTCCTCCAAAAACAGCTCCTTTGCCATCCTGGAAAGTATAGCGCTGACGCCACAGCCAGGGCTTAGTCTGGTCGTTACCTAAAACTCCAAATGCATATCTTAATTTTAAATAGTTAACGGCTGGCACTTTGAAAAAACTTTCTTCAGAGATTACCCATCCAACAGATCCTGAATAGAATTTACCCCAGTAGTTTTCGGGAGCAAATTTGGTAGAGGCATCTGTTCTGAATAAGAATTCTGCCAGGTATTTGTTGGCATAAGCATAGTTGGCTCTTCCAACATAAGATAAGGTTCCGGCTTCATTGGCAGATGTAGACCCATCAATGGCACCCGTGGCCGAATTAAATTGTCCGTTGGTTGCAGCAATAGGCCCAGCTTTATAAACTACCTGCTGGCTGTTTTCTGATTCTGATTTTTCTACCGTAAATAATCCACTTACGGAATGCTTGCCAAAATCTCTGGCATAGTTTAATACGAAATTGGTTTGTTCACTTTTTTGATTGCTATTGGCGTAATATAAGCGGTCTCCGTTGGTTACCTTTAAAGAACTGAGCACAGTTGCACCTTCATAAATATGTTTGTTTTCACCTAAACGGTTAAATTCATACAAGGTATAAAACGTACCAACCTGATCGCCAACCGAATTTCCGGTATTCCGTGCATAAGCCATTCTGGCTTTCAAACCTTTTACAAAAGGAAGTTCATATTCAGCATAGCCATTTACGGTAAATAAATTTGTTTTGGTAGTGGCTAAATTATTTAAGCGATCTATTTCTCCAAAATGATACCTGGATAAATCATTGGTTGTTCCCGGAAGTTTGACTGGTAAACCATCAATATAATCAGGCACATATCTTGGTGCTAGCAAGAGGTTTTTGTAATCGTCCTCTACCCCTTCGCCTGATACCTTGTTGAATGTTTTAACCAAATCGCCGTTATTACCTGAAACCTGGATACCTACCTTAAAATTTGAGGTAACGGCCACATCTGTTCCGGCCCTGAAATTCCAGCGGTTATAATCTAATGTAGCGAGGTTACCTGTTTGTTTATTATAAGAAACATTGGCAAAATAAGTTGCCCTATCAGCGCCTCCGCTTACACTTAAGGTATGGCGTAAATCGTAAGCCGATTTCCAGGCATCTTCCAGTCGGTCGTAATTGATATTTTTGAAGTGTGCCAATTCATCGGGTGTAAAAAAATTATCTACCCCAGGTTGTTTGTTACCTCCATTCGGACCATTCATAATGTTGAAGTATTGGCCAAACTCGTAGGCGCTCATCATTTTGGTTCGGTAGGCCTCATCATTTACGGCATAAGATCCGCTGTAACTGATGCGTGGTTTCCCTACTTTTCCACGTTTTGTGGTGACTAAAACTACGCCGTTACCACCACGTGTTCCGTAAATAGCTGCTGATGCATCTTTAAGAAAAGACATGCTTTCTATTTCTGAAGCATCCAGGTTGCCAAAGTTGGTGGCGTCGGGTTTACCCTGACCATCAATCTGGATTACACCATCAATAACATATAAGGGATCTGTGCTTCCGCCATCCTTTGAAAAGATATTATTGGGATTTCTGATGGTGATTTTTGCAGGCACACCCGGACGGGCAATACCACCACTCACACCAACGCCTAACAAACGACCACTTAAAGCGGCAGCCACATTGGTACCCGGTAAATCTTCAATTTCTGAAGCCTTAATATCCACAACAGATCCTGTTAAAGAGCTCCGCTTCTGACTTCCATAACCCACCACTACTACATCTTCCAAATTTTTATTATCAGATATCAGTTTTACATTAATGCTGGCTTGTGTACCTACAATGATTTGTTGCCGGGCGTATCCGATAAAAGAGAATACCAGTACATCTGTATTGTTCTTAACCTGGATGGTATATACGCCATCGCTGTTGGTGCTTACATTGCTCGGGAAACCTTTGAGACTTACATTAACGCCCGGAATTCCCTGCCCATCTGCCTGATCTATAACCTTACCGGTTATTCTTCGCTCCTGGGCAAAGAGGACAGCATTTGCCGACATCAACAGCAGCAAAACCATCGAAAATTTAAGTAAAAATTTTAAGTTCATTATATTTTGGTTAGTTTTTATTCACGTGATCATTCACTTCAGCAATCATTACGGAGGCTTATTCCAAATAAATTCTGTTGCTTATGAAAGGGTATTGTTTAGGCTTCTTTTGAAAAAGGGATGGTTATTAATCAGATTAAAAAATCTAATTATAGCATAGGTTTTCTCGGCTCATCTTGATTTTTGTTGGTTATTTTTTGGCTAGCATGTATTTTACAATTTTGTTCCTCAATAAGATTTAAATAGCAATGCAATCATGTAAACCCTCTAATACATTATCTCACCTTAATGTATATGTTACCGAAAGAAACCAGTTTGTAAATTGAGATACAAGGTATAAAAAATTATTCATATATAAATGTAACATTCTTAAATAAAAAAAATTAAAAATTTCGATTTAAGATATTAAATTATAATCATCACGAGATTAGTTGCCCTGAGCCTTTGCTTTTCGTCTTTTTTCCCATTCTATACCTTCTTTTTTAAGGTCGTAGCCTGCAGCAGACAGGTAGTTATTAATCCTTCCCTTATACTTTCCAAACCAGGCATGTTTTTTATCGGATGATTCTGCATCCATGGCATGTTCACGAGCTTCAGTTAACCAAACCATAATTTGCTTTTTTTGATCGGCTGTTAAAGTGAGAATTTCTTCCTGATAAGCTTTATAAGTGATGGGAAGTACATTATACGTCATGCCGTTTTTCACCTGATCTACCTGCTCATTAGTTAAATGGCGGGTTAATTTGGCTATGTATTTTTGATGGAGTTTATTCAAGGCGGCATCTGTACGCCTGTTTTCTTTGGCGAGTGCAGAATCTCTTTCTACCTTGTTATCTTGAAGCTGATCCTTTATCTGTTTTACTTTCTGGTCACGACTGGTGTGAATATCATTCAAATTGCTGTATTGATCTTTGATGAGATCTCTTACCTGATCTGATTTATGTTGATCGCTTATTTCCAAACCCGTAACAATTTTAGCTGCCCGCTCGGTAATGGCCTTTTCATATTTTGCTTTTTCTTCTGCACTCATTTGCTGTGCAAAGGTGTTCGCCACATTTGTAATGCATAACAATAAAGCTAAAATTGATAATCTCATCATCTGATTTTTATTTTTTTGGTTAGATTCTGAATACTAATTTGAATAGAAATTCATCCTTAAGTTTTCAATTGTTTAAGGTCACAATAAATTCATTAATAAACAAATAATTCATATAAAAATAAATACGAATTTATAGTTTAATCATTTAATGGCATAAATTAGTCGTTTATTGCACATCTAAAGCGTCCACTGTCAGGCTTTTGGCATCAGTAGCCACCAGGCGAAGCTGATAACTTCCTGCATTAATCATACTGCCGGTATTCGTATTTAAATAATTCCATTTACCTGCTTTAGTTGGCAAAAACTCCAGTTCTTCCGTTTTCATTAAGGTGCCATCGGCAGATAAAAATTCCATCCTGGCCTGTAAATTTTTCTCCAGTGGATTATGGTATTTAATGGTGAGGGAATAGGTGTCTGCCACTCCCACTGCAATATTCCATGTTAAAACTCCACCCTCTGCAGCAGTGAAAGTTATCCTTTGTTTTCCCATCAACTCTGCCTTTATCATACCAGCGCCCTTTAAGCTGGCAGCTCTTGCAGGGTAACTGGTTACCGTTTTCAAATCATAGGCGGGCGCTAAATCACTTGGCGGAATAACTGCCACCGTAGCCACATCGGCACCCAGCAGTACTTCCTGCCCTTTTTGAAATCTTTTGCGGTAAACAGTGAATTGCTCCTGGTCACTATTTTCTATTGATGTTTTGGTAGCTTCATAACCATCGGGCATTTTTGAATTTTGGTTCATCGCTACAAATACATCAGCTGTTTCATTGACTTTAAATTTTAGTGGCACTGTTCCATTGCCATTTCTTTTCTGAATCCACTCTGCACCATACCAATTTGGCGGGAGTTGGGTGAACAAGGTTTGAGCCGTTGAAAATTGTTGATCACCAATATCCAACCAGCTTTTGGCAACAAAAAGATGTTCGTCGCTTAGTGTTAAGATAGTATTAAGCTGTTTACCAACCTTTAATTTTTGATCTGCCGTGGCAATAGCAATGGCAGAAATAACAGCCTGACCAACCTTAATCTGAGGAAAGGAAATGACGAGCTGACCTGCCTTTACCTTTACTTTAACCGTTTTTTTTAAAACATGATTTGTTCCTACCTGTTTCCAGATATCAACATCTTTCAAAACAGTCTGATCGTTAACGGCAACATCGAATAGCCTCATTTTTGCTGCTTGCATTCCACCACCAACACCCAGCCATGGTTCGATAAAATAAAGTTCTACCAGGTATTCACCATTAGCAGGAACCGGAAAACTAAATTTCAACTGATCCCGACCGTATCTAAATGATTGAAAAAGTTTCCAGTCTGCTGCTCCTTTTATGGGTGAAAAAGTTCTTCGCTGACTGGCAAAAAACGAAGGAACGCCTGGAAAGGAAGCAGTCCATGAGGTTGATCCATAATTTTGGCTGTTGGCAGATAACTGTTGATCGGCCGACCATTTGTTACCTAAATGATCTTGATAGGATGGTCCGCCACAATTTAAGCGGTATAAATAATTATAATTTTCTTGAGGATTCAAGATGTTTGTATTGCTCACCAAACGATCAAAATTTGGAGATTTCGGAAGACTATTCAATACAATTTGATCTTTTGCAACAGCCTTTCCATTCACATAGCCTACTGCATAGAGTAAATTGTATTTAATGTTTGGCTTGTTCCACTGGAAATGCGTTCCGATAACACCGCGTTTCTGTTTCCCTAGTGATTCACCATCAATATCGTTAAAAAGTTCTACTTCATCGCAGTTTGAATACACAATGATGCTATCCTTCACGCCGGGCTTACTCCATCGGTTTGGCCAGGTATGCGATACGATATAAACCATTGGCTGCGTCTGCTTAGGCGCATAATTGGCCCTGAACATGTAAAAAACATCAGTCGGTTCTTCCCATGGAGTGAACATGCCTTTGTAATTCACCGGACCAATTCGATCCAGATCCCGCAAGCCTTCGCCGCCCTGCACCCGACCCGGATTATCGTGCGAGCTATACAACCAAAAGAAATGTCCAGCCGTTTTATCCTTCACCGTTTCTGCCAAACGCACTTTCGTTTCCATCAAATCGGTCATTTTGTTTTCCGTATATCCATTTCCGTTTGCATACACTTCATGCAAATCGAGCGTTCTCCAGGCACCATATTCGCCAACTAAAACCTGCCTTTTTAAATCCTCGCCATAAGTTAGGGGATTACCCCCATAAGTTCCTGTCCAGTTTTGTGGCACATCCCAATCGGTGCCTTTACCACCATTACAGGTTGTCACCTTCCTTTGCGAGGAGGCCGTTGGATCAAGTTTACGAATCAGTTCGGTACACTCTTTCGCAAAATCTTCTGGCAAGGTACTTTCATTTTCCAATCCCCATAAAACCACTGCCGGACTATTCCTCCGTTCCTTTACCCAATCGGTTAAAAGCTTTTTGAAGTTTGATCTGAATGCCGGCGTATCATACCAGATATGTGCCGCCAGCTGCGTCCAGCATAAAATCCCTTCCTTATCCCAATAATCGGAATACAATAAATTATGTGGCTGGTGTGCATCCCGAAAAGCATTAAAACCGGCTGCTTTGATCTGCCTTACCCTTGAGGAAATCTGTTCATTTGTAAAGGCATGGCTGTTACCAATCAGGTGTTCGTATTCGGCAATACCGTTAATAAAAACAGGCTTTCCGTTTAGTAGAAACACTTTCTGATTGGCCTGTTCGGCAATCGGCCAACTAATCCAGCGGATGCCATATGGTGTTTCTAATTCATCCACCAGTTTTCCATTTTCTACTATGGAAGTTTTTAAAGTGTATAAATATGGATTTTCTAACGACCAAAGTTTCGGATTAATGATTTCGTTAGTCTTTTGAGCCAATTCAATTTCCTTACCGGATTGAATGTTAATATTTTTCTTTAATTCCTTAATTACTTTCCCACTCACATCGATCAATTGATTCAAAACAGTAACGGTCTTGCTTTTCGCTGAATAATTTTTAACCGTTGTAGTAAAATTTAAAACAGCTGATTTTTCTGAAATCTTATTGTCATTCCAGATGTGAACGCCGAAGGGCTCAATTCTGATTTCATTGGTTAAGAGGAGATGAACAGGTCTGAAAATCCCCATAGGCTGCGAACCTTCAGAAAATCCACGTTCGGTTGAGCAACCCCCATCTACCCAGGGTAAATCCTGAATATTGGCCGGATGGTCTGCCCTAACGGCTAAAATGTTTTCCTGATTATTTAACCTGATCGCTGAAGTAATGTCAAGTGTAAAGGTTGTTCTGCCACCGGCATGATAGCCCACTTGTTTGCCATTTAGCCACACGGTAGCATATGAACCAACACCTTCAAAGTATAAGAAAAACCGTTTGCCTGTTTTAAGTTCACTGCTTTTAAAGCTTTTACGGTACCAGGCATAGCCATGTTTGTTGCCATGAAGCTTACGCTGATAGCCTTCATATTGGTCCCAGTTATGTGGAACGTTTACTTTTTTCCAGTTTGATAGTGGGTATATACCCGATTCAAAACCATTATAAGCACTTTTGTTTTTTTCATCAGCAATGGTTTTCCAATTGGTGTTAAGGGAAATGTCTTTTCTGATTTGTGCTAATACGTTTGATGAAAAAAGAGAAATTAATATCATAAATAAGGTGAAAACTGGCGAAATTTTACCCCTCTCTCCTCTTTGAAATTTCGCAAGTTGATCGTTTTGACTTACGGAGTTTCTAATGCCTGTATGATACCAAACTTTGTCAGTCGTAGCGTTATTTGCCATAGAAACTGACGAAATTCTTCTGCCCGCTGCCCATTGAAATTTCGTAAGTTGAATTAATATCTTCATTTCAATTCTCCATTCAGTTTATAGCTTTCTCCAGCTTTCGTATCCATTTCAATTTCCTTATTCAGATATTTCACTTTGCACTTGCCTCCAACATTTGATTTGATTACCAACGAAGTCAGCAGCCCCCTATCCCAGCTTAAATCCATTTCAAAACCACCACGGGCGCGTAAACCGCTAATCTTCCCATATGGTATTTCTTTTGGCAAGGCAGGCAAAACATCCAGGTAACCTTGGTGACTTTGCACAATCATTTCGGCAATTCCGGCAGCTCCACCAAAATTTCCATCAATTTGAAATGGTGGGTGTGCATCAAATAAGTTGACGTACGAACCTGCACCATTCACAGCGGGTTTCATTAACATTTTAACCAGCTTCATGGCATGATTTCCATCTTTAAACCTGGCCCAAAAATTAATTTTCCAGGCTAAACTCCATCCTGTAGCTTCATCCCCACGGTACATCAGCGATTGCCTGGCAGCGTTCATCATTTTTTCATTGCCTGTCCAGGTAATATCATTGCTCGGATAAACACCCCATAAGTGTGAAACATGCCGATGCTTACTGCTTGTATCATCTTTATCTTCCAGCCATTCCTGTAATTGCCCGTATTTTCCAATCTGGTTTGGCGCAATCTGTCTTATTTTTTCCTCAAGCGATTTTCTAAAATCCTGATCTACGTTTAAAACCTGAGCGGCTTCCACACAATTTTTAAACAGCGAACGGATGATTTGATGATCCATTGTTGGTCCGGCTACCAGACCACCATTTTCTGGCGAATTGGATGGTGTGCTAATCAACCACCCTGTTTTAGGATCTTTAATCAGGAAATCCTCAAAAAATAAGGCAGCCTGTTTCATTAAGGGATAAGCTTCCTTTCGTAAAAAATCACGATCCTGATTAAACTGATAATGTTCCCATAAATGCAGACTCAACCATGCACCTCCAGTTACCCAAATTCCGTGATTTGAGGCATTAATTGGTGCCGTTCCATTCCATAAATCGGTATTGTGATGTAATACCCAGCCGTTTGCATGGTAATATTCTTTCGCAGTTAATGTTCCGGCTTTTGCCAAACCCTTGATTTTTTGAAACAAAGGATCATTTAATGCAGAAAGATTAAGAATCTCAGCTGGCCAGTAATTCATCTCCAGGTTGATATTGGTGGTATACTTACTTCCCCAGGGTGGCGTTAACAAATCATTCCATATACCTTGTAGATTAGCAGGTTGTGTGCCCGGACGTGAGCTGGAAATTAATAAATATCGCCCGTACTGCATGTATAATGCAGCAAAAGCAGGATCATTGGAAGTAGAAAACTTTTCTAAACGCTGGTTGGTAGGTAAATTCTCATTAGCCGACGATCCAAAATCTACTTTAAAGGTATTATAGTAACCCTGATACTCTTTAATGTGCGTTTTCTTGATTAAACTGTAGGTTTTACCTTTCAATGAATTTAAGGCCTTTGTATTTGCTGATGCCGGATTCCCCGAAACATCATTAGCATTGATAAAGTTGGTTCCGGCAGTTAAATACAAGGTTACTTCATCAGCTCGGTTAATGCTGATCTTCTGATTAATAACCTGAATAGAGCCACTTTTTATGATTGCGGTTAATCGACTTTCGCCCTTTAAGATGCCATCTTTTACTTGTACAGAGAGCGAAATCGTATTATTTCCCAAGACTTTTATGCTCGATTTTTGATGCAAACTTGATAATGCTGCATTGAAACTGATTGATCCTTTTTTATCGGCAGTTAAATGAACCACAATGGCTTGATTGGGTTGACTGGCAAAATATTCGCGGGTATAATTTGTTCCATTCACCCTATAGCTGGTTGTTGCAATGGCGGTATTTAAATCTAAAGAACGCTTGTAATTGGAAACAGGGGCATTACCATAATGGAAGTTTAAATTGAAATCGCCAAAGGGCTGATAGCTCGCCTGATATTGCGCTATAGCTGGCGGGTTTTGATCCTGGACTTTATATTTCCATGCTTTAACCAGAGAAATACCTTTTTCTACATTTGTTCCTGCAGGATAAATGCCGATATGTTTTGAGGTATCCTTATATCCTCCAATGCCTCCACGATCGTAGTAATTAAGAACCTGAATAGCAATCGTGTTTTTACCTGGCTTAACCAATTTTGCAGGCACGGTATATTTCCGGGCTTCGGCACCTTCTGTATTTCCGACCAATACACCGTTAACATAGGTAAAATCCTGATTAAAGATTTTGTTAAGATCAAGTACTAAATCTTTTCCAGACCAATGCGCTGGTGCTTCAAAAGTAGTTCTAAACCAAACTGCACCATCAACATTGGCCAAACCAACTGTTTCCCAACCTTCATAAGATGGCACTTGCAGGCTTTTCCAAAGATGATCGTCATAAGTGGTCAGGGCAGGATTACCCAAAATTCCATTGCCTGCTTTAATGGCTTTTAACCAGGCATTTCGATTGCCAGTTTCGCTTTCTACTCCCATAAATTGAGCCTGAGCCAAGGCTTCGGCTTCTTTTTGCTTGCCCTCAAAAAGCAGCTTTCTAATTTCCGGGAGATACTGATACGCCCCCTCACGGTTATAATTTCTAGGTTTCCCCGTCCATAGGGTTTCTTCATTAAATTGAATATGATCGTTTAAAACGCCGGCATAAATCATAGCACCCAATCGTCCATTCCCAATCGGTAAAGCATCTGTCCATTTTTCTGCAGGCTTATTGTACCAAAGTTGCTGATGGTTTTGCTGAGCCAAAAGCGAAAGGGAATTAAAAAATATCAGAAGAGTGACTATGCAATATTTCGTTTTAGATCTCATTACCTATAATCCTTTATCTCCAGAAATCACATCAACATTTTCCAAAACATCTTTTTCTTTTTTAATTCCGTTTCTGGCATTTTTGAAATTATTGTTTCCGATTGAAATATTCTTGGTTCCGCTGCCACTTAATTTTAAATAATTAACCGTACCGATCACAGGAAAGGAATTATAAAGAAATAAATCGCTTACATTTTTTAAATCGATCACCGCGGCATTGTTATGAGGTGTATACGTTTTCAGTCCATCGATTATCAAATGATTTACGTTTGAAGCTTTTAATGATGGTCCCATCTGGGTATTTACCTGAACGTTATGGAATTCTATTTTATTAGCAAAACTGATATCAAAGCCTGTTTGAGCATCCATATTGATGTCATTGAAGGTGATGTTTTCAACTGGCATTTCTTCCAGGCCATTTAAATAACCAGCCTGGTTCACTTGCCCGGTAATGTTGCTAAAATGAATATTCCTAAACCTGGGCGTTCTTTGAGTAACGGGCTCTACACTGGTTTTTGCATATTGCATATCCAATACAATGGCCTGTTGTTTAATATTTTTCATGATGATGTTGCTTACACGAATTTCTTCTACCACTCCACCCCTTCCTCTGGCAGTTTTAATCCTGATGCCTCTATCCGTGCCGTCAAATACACAATTAGAAATCGTGATTTTGCGTACATCGCCACTCATTTCGCTGCCAATTACTACCCCTCCATGACCAGATAACATGGTGCAATTGGTAATCACATAATTTTCAGCGGGTGCGGCCATTTTCCTTCCGGGTTCATCCTTACCTGATTTAATGGTAATGCAATCATCACCAACACTAATGTGGCAATCTGAAATATGGACATTCTTACAAGATTCCGGGTTAATGCCATCAGTATTGGGCGAATGAGGGTTATTGATGGTAACTGCATGGATTTTTACATTTTCACAAAATTCCGGATTAACGGTCCAGAATGGAGAATTTCGGATGGTGATCCCATCAATTAGTACGTTTTTGCAAAACATGGTTTGAATAAATGGTGGACGGAGAAAGCCACGTTTCATTTGTTTGGGATCATCCGGCAATACAATATCCTTGTTCAATGCCTCAAATGTGTTTTGCCATTTTGATCGGGCTTGTCCTTCTTTGTATCCTTCTACAAAATCCCACCATTTTTTTCCATGCCCGTCTATCAAACCACGCCCAATGATTGAAATATTTTCAGCTTTATAAGCATAGAATAAAGGCGAAAAAGAAGTAACATCAACACCTTCATAGCGACTTTTTACCATAGGCAGAAAGTCATCAAAATTATCGCTAAAATGCAGTTCTGCTCCGGCATCAATAAAAATGGTGATGTTACTTTTTAATTGGATGGCGCCAGTTAAATATTTTCCTGCAGGGAAATAAACAGTTCCACCACCTGCCTTTGAAGCCGCATCAATCGCTTTCTTAATAGCGATGGTAGCCAGCTTACTGCTGTCATTTTTCGCACCGTATTTGGTTACGTTATAAAAAGATTGTGATTTTGCAGATAAGCAAATTACTGTTGCAAATAGGAAAATAATCGATTTCAAAATATTTTTCATTTGTTCTTTTTATACCCTGATCGGTGACACACCGAACAGTAAGTTTTAATTCAATTTGTTGGTGAGTCACTAACCATAGGTGCGTTAAAACGGTTGACTAGCCATCAACCATTGGGAATTGCTTAGATAAATCTCCAAAGGTCCTCATCATTGCGAAGCCGGACCTGAGCGAGCTGAAGCAATCTAATTCATCAAACTAATATTGCTGCTTTTTGCTTCCTCGTAATAAGGCATCCAATAATGAATAGTACAGTTTAATCAATTTTTACTTTCAACGCCTTCAGATCCTTTCCTTTGTAGATCTCTTTTCCATCTGCAAAAACCATCAAACCCTTTCCTCTATTATATTTTTTACCTGTTTTATCCCATAATACCGTAATGTTTTTTTCGTGATAAGATAAATTATCCAGTTTAAACCAGTCCCATTTGTTCTTGGGAATTAATGGAAAAACCTCCAACACTTTATCCTGGCGAGGTTTGATTCCAATCAAATCATTAATAATTAAATCGCAAAAAGTGGAGTGGTTATAGAAACTACTTCTTGGGTTATCCCCTTTCAACCACTCACCTGTTTTTTCATCCTGATATTCGCCAATATATGGTTTACCATTTTTTACATGAGATGCTGCATATTGATGGAGTTCATTATAAAATACATTTGCATTCATTTTCCCATGATTTTTATAGTTGCTGAGCAGATTAGCCAGGCCTTTTAGAGTTTGTGAAGTGGCAAAAGGCCAAATTGCACCATCCCATTCACAGCTGTGCCCCGAGCCTCTTGTTCTAAATGTTGGTTCTCTACGTTCAGCAGTGGTTAAACCCCAGGGCGCTTTGAAGCCAGCCGTGTCCAGGAGCTGAACCCAGGCTTTGGCATACTGAGGCTTATCATCCGGCAGATTAAAATCCCAGGGAATAAAACCAATGGCTTCTCTAACATCAGCCATACCACCTTTTGCTTTCCTCGTTTCAAAAAATATGTCTTTAGTGTTCCACAAGCTATCCTGAACAAGCTTTTTCAAAGTATTTGCTTTTAACTGATATTTTGCCGCCAGTTGCTGGTTACCAAGCAAAAGCGCAATTTTATTTAAGGCTACTGCATTCCCATACATATAACTGTTAATGGTTGGACGCTGATGCTGATCTTTTCTTGAACCACTAACAGATTCTTCCATCCCATCTTTTACATCGTTTTGCCAGAACAAACCATCCTTTCTTTGTCGCTGAGTTTCCCATTTAGTGTAATCTTCATCCAGGGCAGGTAAAATTTCAGTTAAAAACTGTTGGTCGGGATTTACCAGAAAATTTTGGTAAACGGCATCATCGATCCAACTGCTAAACTGATGAAAACGTTGTTTGCTCTGACCCACATCAGCTTTGTAAAGCCAGAATTTAATGTAATCCTTTAAATAGCCATTGTCTTTAAACCAGCGACCTTCGTAAATATGGTGCCCCAAAGCACAGCTGATGGAGTTGTATTTGCCTGCGTGTTTTACAGGCTCTATAAATTCGGTAAAAATAAATCCCTCCGGACTCTTAACCATGTGTTTCCGGAAAGTCCATAAACGGTAGTAATAATTCTGCTCTAAAACAGAATCCGGACATTCAAATAAGGGTGCCTGCTCTGCCAGAAACTCGAAAGCCTGTGCATTTGGAATATAATTTTTAACCGCTTCTGAATCGATTGAATTAAAATATTCTACATATTTCTTCAACGGATTGGTATTGGCCTTTTGTTGAGCAAAACCAGTTATGGCTATCAGCGATAAGCCTATTGCTGCAATTAAATTTCTCTTTTTTATCATTCAAATAACCAATCTATATCTTTTCCTTTACCATCCAAACCAGCGTTAAATATTCTTAATTCCTGTCGATCATCAATGAAACCTAGTACCAGGCATTCTCCTTTTCCCAAATTTAAAGTATGTGAGCCAGCAGGAAAGGCATAAGCATGAACATTGGCCGGTGGAAAGCCATCCAGTACCAAAGCATTGGAAATTTTAATTTCCGATTGGCCGTAGTTATTTGCACTGGCATCAGTTTCCAATTGTGGCGGAGCCAGGTATTTAGGGTTTTTCTGATTGAAAAACCCAATTAATAGTTTTACAGGCACTTTGGTGGTAAATTTAATTTCAGTACCCACTTTAATTTGTTTTTCTTTAGCTAATTTAATTCCCTTCAATCCGATTAACTGCTCAGCAACTTCTTTGATCCGAACGCTTGTATCCGCAAATACTTCCACATTCTGGTTGATGCTATAAGTTGCAGATTCATTTAAAACGTTAACATCGGCTGATTGGTAAGGGATAATTTTAGCGATAACTGCTCCATTTAAGGATTTTAAAGAATCGATACTTTTTTTGAAGTGATGGAGTTCTTTTGTAAAAACCGGCAACATTTCCTTCCAGTGGATAAAAGTCTTGTCAACGCCACGCATCGGGATTTTACGCTGCTTTGTTTGCATGCTGTTGGCATATAAATAGCTTCTTTCAGTTAACTTAACCAGCTTAGCATAGTGCTCTACACTTTTTTGCAAAAGCGGAAGTGCCTTTTCCAAATCAGTAACATCGTTAGAATATTTATACCTTAAAACCCAAAGGGCAGACTTTACCTTTTCTGCATAAAAATTTGCCATTTCATCATAACAGTACATATCATTTTTAAGGCGATTGAATTCTGCTATATCTTTAGTTGCCTTTACTTCATTGATTGATGCTACGGCTGTTTCCCCATGTTGAACTACTTCTTTAGCAACCTGAACGGGCGTTTCGCCAATATGCCCTTGTCTCTTCCATTCTTTTTCAGCGTACTCGATAATCATCTCGCCTTCAGGCGCTTCAGACTCATACATTAAAGTAAACAAACCGTAGCGAAAAGGATTGATAAGCTGTGTCATTAACATACCTAATGTAAGCGTCTGCCTGTTCCCATCGGTAATGCCATACCTGCGCAACAGTTTTGGCGAAATTTCTCCCGATGCTTCATATGCATTTAAGATTGATTTCCCTCCCGCTAAATTAGTACCATATCGATTAGCCAGTTGCTCAGCCCAATAGTTAATTTCCTGGATACGGTTTCTTTCTGATTTCCAGGCGTATCGCCCCCATTCTTTATACCAGATCCAATCACGATCTACCTCCAAGATCCTACCCTTTACTTTATCTGCCGCATAAGGCCAATCCCAATAACTGTGTTGAGGATACAAATGCAAGCCTTTGGCATGATAGATTTTATTCATGGCCTGAACCGATTTTTGAATAAAATCTGCCGACCCATACCGGAAAGGCTCCAGGTTGGCTAAAATATGTACGTTAGAAATATTTACCGTTCCAATATCAGCTAGCTTCCTGTTCAACTCGGCCCAGGCGCCACGGGGTTCGTATGTGGTTAAAGCCTCACCATTAAATTTATTTTCGGTATAGAGATTTTTGTAAAATGGCAAAGCTGCTTTCATTACAGCCGGTGCATCGGTATCATGGGCACGCAAAACGATGGGTGGTTCAGCTTTAATTCCTGCACTTTTTAAACCATCTTTCACGCCGGGAATAATTGTTTTGGTAAACCAATCGATATCATCCTGACCAACGCCTTCCATGGCCTCACCCAATGCCACCATTAAACCCACATTCGGATATTTGGCCACAAATGCTGCGATAGATTTACGGGTATAATCAGCAATCAACGGCACAATTGGGCGGTTGCGGTCTTGGGTTTTTAAGCCATGCTGATCTGCAAAGGGCTTGGGGATAATAATGTTGTAGAACATCTGAATTACCCAGATTCCACGTTTATCCGCTTCATGTGTTAAGAATTGAAAGATCTCCTCATTTTTTTTCAACGTTGCCTCATCCACTTCCACAGCATAAGGATAATCTTTTAACCGGATCAAAGATGAAAAAGGATGACCATTCCATAAATAAAGGGAATTGTAACGATTATCGACCATCATATCCAGGTATTTAATCCATAGGGCTTTATCATATAGCCATGAGAAAGTTTCTGGTGTGTATGGATACTCATAAACATCATGCCCGGGCAAGTAATCAGGTTTCTGTAAGCCAATACAAGTGCCGCGCAACACCATTTCTGGCTGATCGGCGATCATTATTTGTGCTGGGATTTTATGCTTTGATTTGATTTGATCTGCGAGTTCGAGGCAACCATATAAAGCACCTGATGCATCGGCGCCTAAAATGTATAAAACATTATCTTCACCATAAGCAATTGAAAAACCTTCTTTACCAGCATTAATTGCTTTGTTTTTGAAGGATAGCGGTAACTTTGAAAAAACCTGATCATTTCCAAGTCCGATCACAATGGCATCTTTAACAGCTGCGAACTTTTTTTGATTGACCAGACTGACCTGATAACCCACATTTTTTAAGGCAGAAGAAAGTCGTTCGGCTCCAAACCTGATCCTGGCGTAATCAGAGGAAATAATAATAATAGACTGTTTTTTTTGAGCATAAACCGAATTGGCAGCATTGATCAAAAAATATAGTATACAAAAAAACGGGAATAGGAATTTTCTCATTTTATGGAAGCTGTATTAAATCTCCTTGCTATAGAAATTTAATAGATATTTGGTTAAATATTATTTAAATATAAAAATATTATTCAAATATAAGTATTATAACCTTTTCGTTATGTAAAATTTCCGCAAGGTAAAAGGCCTTTATCCACCTTATAGGCATGGTAAAAACTTTTAAAGAAATTTAGATCTGCTGATAAATTATTTAATCAACATTATTTATTTTATTTGTATTCCTATTCTAATCAATCATAAATAAATGGAGTATTCAAATACCCTTAATCTTATTGAAATTGAACTTAATATTAACCGTACAATTAATTTTAATCCATATATTTCGATTATCAATTTTTATATAAACAATAAAGATGTTTTCATTAACGAATAAAAAAGCTGTAGTTACAGGTGGTGGAAGTGGCATTGGAAAAGCCATTGCTACTATTTTAGCCAAACAAGGTGCTGAGGTTCATATTTTAGAGCTGGGCACCGAGCAAGCGGAAGCTACATTGGCAGAAATCAGCAACCAGGGCGGTAAAGCTTTCAGTTATGCCTGTGATGTGGCTGATCATCAAAATGTTCAAAATATTTTCGATCAGATCGGAAAGATCAATATTCTGGTAAACAATGCAGGTATTGCACATATTGGTAAGGCAGATACCACAGAAGAATCTGATTTTGACCGGGTAATGCGGGTAAATGTGAAGGGTGTTTACAATTGTTTGTATGCGGCAATTCCTCAGTTGCGTGCTGCTGGTGGCGGGGTCATTATCAATATGGCCTCTATTGCTTCTTTAGTGGGTTTGCCTGATCGTTTTGCTTATAGCACGGCAAAAGGCGCTGTAAAAGCCATGACAATGAGTGTAGCAAAAGATTATATTGATGAAAACATCAGGTGCAATTCCATTTCGCCTGCCCGTGTACATACGCCATTTGTGGATGGATTTCTAAAAAATAACTATCCGGATCGCATTGAGGAGATGTTTGAGAAATTATCAAAAACACAACCCATTGGCAGAATGGCCAAACCGGAAGAAGTTGGTGCCCTTGCGCTTTATTTATGTAGCGATGAAGCTTCGTTTATTACGGGCTGTGACTACCCTATTGATGGCGGTTTTACTACTTTGAATAATTAGGCGGAAGCGAAAAGCCTAAAGCGGAATGAGGAATGCGGAATGCGAAAAGTTTTTGATAATTAATAATCTACATCTTTTATTTGACATTTAATACTAAATAAAACAACATGAAATTAATACGTTTTGGAGCTGCAGGCGCAGAAAAACCCGGAGTTATTATAGATGACAAATACTATGATGTTTCTGGTTTGGTACAGGATTACAATGAAGCGTTCTTTGGCGGCAATGGCCTCGAAAAATTAAAGCAAGATCTTAAAACAGCAAGCTTAACTGAAATAGATAAAGGTGTACGCCTTGGACCAGCATTGGCCCGCCCGTCTAAAATAGTTTGCGTGGGTTTAAATTATAGAGATCACGCTGCAGAAACCAATGCGCCCATCCCTGCAGAACCAATTTTATTTTTTAAAGCTACTTCGGCAATGGTTGGTCCTAATGATGACCTGATCATCCCTAAAAATAGTAAGAAAACAGATTGGGAGGTTGAATTGGCGATCGTTATTGGCAAAAAAGCCAGTTATGTTTCGGAAGAGGATGCCTTAAACCACGTAGCGGGTTATGCATTGCATAATGATTACAGTGAACGTGAATTTCAAATTGAGCGTAACGGACAATGGGTAAAGGGAAAAAGCTGTGATACCTTTGCACCAATAGGACCCTTCATTGCTACGCCAGATGAAATTGAAGATGTGCACCAACTTCGCTTATGGTTAACCGTAAATGGAAAAACATTGCAGGATGGCAATACATCTAACTTTATATTTAATGTTCCTTTTATGGTTTCCTACATCAGTCAATTTATGACACTCCTACCTGGAGATGTAATCTCAACAGGTACGCCTGCGGGTGTTGGATTGGGACAAAAGCCAGAGCCCTGGTATTTAAAGCCTGGTGATGTTGTAGAACTGGGAATTGATGGCTTAGGCACCAGTAAACAAGAAGTTAAAGCTTATAGCTAACAATAAGATGAAAAGATACTGTTTAACACTCGATTTAATAAATGATGAAAAGCTGATTAACGAATATAAGCAGTATCATCTTGCTGTATGGCCAGAAATTAAGGATAGCATTCGCCATGCTGGTGTGGATGACCTTGAGATCTATCTGCTCGGCAATCGACTGTTTATGATTATGGAGGTCGATGAAAGTTTTTCTTTTGACAAAAAGAATCAATCAGACTTAGCAGACCCTAAAGTACAGGAATGGGAAACCTTAATGTGGAATTATCAGCAAGCCTTGCCACAGGCTAAACCTGGTGAAAAATGGATTTTAATGGATCAGATTTTTAAATTGTAAATAGAGGATTATGATTGATACCCATGTTCATTTTTGGAATTTTGATCCGGTTAGAGATGAGTGGATAACAGCAGATATGGCCGTCATTCAAAATGATTTTACACCTAAAAATCTGATCCGTACTTTAAATGATCTAAAAATCTCTGGTTGCATTGCCGTTCAGGCCAATCAATCGGAACATGAAAATGAATTCCTACTAAATCTGGCTGATCAGCATGACCTCATCAAAGGTATTGTAGGATGGATAGATCTTAAAAATCCGGATTTAGATAACCGACTCGAATATTATAAAAACTTTAAAAAAATTAAGGGCTGGCGGCATGTTCTTCAGGCGGAAACAGCAGAATTTATGCTCGATCCTGCTTTCATCAATGGGATTAAACAACTGAAAAAAAATAGTTACACATACGATTTGTTGTGTTATCATAACCAGCTGAAAAGCATCATAAAAATGGTTGATCAAATTCCTGATCAGCCATTTGTACTTGATCATTGTGGTAAACCTGATGTCAAAAGTCAGGATTTAAAGACCTGGCGTGAAGACATTAAAACACTGGCTGAAAATTCAAATGTATCATGTAAAGTATCAGGTTTATTAACAGAAGCAGATTGGAAAAACTGGAAGGAAAAAGAACTTTTCAACTGTTTCGACGCAGTATTTGAAAATTTTGGCGTGGAGCGGGTGATGTTTGGCAGCGACTGGCCCGTGGTTTTGGTGAGTCGCCCGTATCAGGATTGGTTTAATTTAGTTCAAAAATATACGATGAGGTTCAGTGAAAATGAAAGGAAATTAATTTTTGGAGATAACGCAAAAGCTTTTTACAAGCTCTAATCAATGCAAAATATATTTTCGATTGCCCGTCATTTGTGATAATATTTAGTGTGTTTTCTATGAATGACTTATGTAAACATCATCTAAACTCATTACACCAATTGGATAAATTAACATCGGCTCAAATAAATGTTAAATCATAGAATAACAGATAGAGCAGGATGGAAAATATAATATAAAATATTAGTTTTCGGTTTTAAAAACAGGCATCTGACCAATACACTAAATTAAAAATGAGTAAAAAAATTACATTCCCATATCATTCTCAATATCCTTCTGTAGCCGACCTGAGAAAAAAGGCAAAAACAAGGGTTCCTAAATTTGCTTTTGACTACCTGGAGGGTGGTTGTAATGAGGGACTTAATTTAGCACGAAACGAAAGTGACTTCGATAATATTTACCTTAAACCTAATTATTTAAGGGTTGGTGGAGAGATCGATATGTCGGTAGAATTATTTGGCCGGCGTTACAGTGCGCCATTTGGAATATCACCAATAGGTTTACAGGGCTTAATGTGGCCTAATGCACCAGAAATTTTGGCAAAAGCTGCAGCCAAACATGATATACCTTATACCTTAAGTACAGTATCTACCAGCAGTATCGAACGCATTGCTGAGGTATCTGAAGGCAAAGCTTGGTTTCAATTGTATCATCCAACTGAAAATAGTTTAAGAGATGATATTTTAAAACGACTTCAATCAGTAGAATGCCCGGTTTTGGTGGTTTTAGTCGATGTTCCTGCATTTGGTTTAAGGTATAAGGAAATTAAAAGTGGCTTGTCCATCCCTCCAAAAATGTCAATTAATAATATATTGCAAGCATTTGCTCGTCCACTATGGGGGATCAAGACGCTTCAACATGGCATTCCTTCCTTCGCTACATTGAAGCCTTACATGGAAAAGGGATTGGATATGTCGCAATTGGGCCAGTTTATGAACCGAACATTTACGGGAAAAGTTGACATTGAAAAAGTTGCGGCTATACGTGATTTATGGAAAGGTCCATTGGTATTGAAAGGGATTACGACCGATGAAGATATGCAGGCTGCTATTCAGATTGGTGCAGATGGTGTGATTGTTTCCAACCATGGAGGAAGACAAATTGATGCGGGTGAATCATCAATCAATTCACTCATTAAATTGGCAGGCAATCCCTTGTATAAATCAAAGTTAAAGATTATGATGGATGGTGGTATTCGCTCTGGTGTTGACTTGGCGAGGGCGCATGCGGTTGGATCTGAGTTTAACTTTATGGGACGACCTTTTATGTATGGTGTTGGTGCATTAGGTGATGAAGGCGGCGAACATACCATCAACATGTTTAAAACGCATTTATACCAGATTATGCAACAATTAACCATTGAGGAGATTTCGCAATTTCCGGATAGGTTATTGGAGGTTTAGTTACAACAATCTGGTGTTATTTTTTACCACATAAGGAATTTAAGGGCATTGGTGGGATTGCTATTTTTTAGCTTAAGAGAAACTTTGCGCCTTTGAGGTTGAGAATATTCTAATTAGATAGGAAGAATTTAATTATAGCAGTTTCGTATTATTTTTTACTATATAAGAAATTTAAGGGCATTTAAGGGTTTGTTATTTTTATAATTTGCGAAAAACTTTGCGCCTTTATTTTAAAATTAGAAAGAGTGCAAATTATTATTTTGAGATGCTTGACTTTAAAAAAAGGGCTCCTATATGTTCAGGAGCCCTTTTTTTATCTTATTTAGAAAACTTATACGTAGTACTTGTTTTATAGGTTTGTCCGGGTTTAAGTTCTGTTGAGGCGAAATTTGGATGATTTGGGGCATCAGGAAAGTGCTGTGTTTCTAAACAAATGGCTGAACGGAATGGATATGCCTTTTTACCCTTCCCATCCTGATCGGCACCTGTTAAGAAATTACCACTGTAAAACTGCAAACCAGGCTCAGATGTAAATACTTCCATTTTAATTCCAGTTAAAGTACTTTTTACAGTAGCAACCGGTGTTTTAGCATCATGCTTGTTTAGGGCAAAATTATGATCGTATCCTTTCCCAAATTTCAGCTGCTCATTGGTTTCTTCGATAGATTTTCCAATGGTTTTGGCTTTCGTAAAATCAAAAGCAGTTCCAGCAACAGCTAACAATTTTCCTGTTGGGATTAATGTAGAATCAACTGGAGTGATGGAATCTGCGGCGATGGTTAATTCATGATCTAAAATACTCTTATTTCCCTCTCCGTTTAAGTTAAAATAAGCATGATTGGTTAGATTGACTACTGTAGCCTTATCGGTGGTAGCAGTGTAATCAATCTGCAAAGCATTATCATCAGTCAAAGTGTAAACCACCTTAACATCCAGTTTACCAGGATATCCTGCTTCGCCATCTTTAGAAACATAGGTTAATTCTAATTTTTGACCATCAAGCTGTTTTGCATCCCATACTTTCGAGTAGAAACCATCGGTTCCACCATGTAAAGTATTTGGTCCGTCGTTTAATTGCAACTGGTAATCTTTTCCCTCTAATTTAAATTTGCCTTTACCAATTCTGTTTCCATATCTTCCGATTAAGGCACCAAAAAACGGCTCGCCTTTTTTACGGTAGGCACCAATGCTGTCGTAACCTAAAACGACATCCGTTAATTTATCCTCTTTATTTGGCACTAAAAGCGATACAATGCGTCCGCCATAATTGGTAATGGTTACTGTAGCACCCTTTGCATTTTTCAAGGTGTAAAGGGTAACATTTTTGCCATCAATGGTGGTGTTATATTTTAAAGAATCTGTTTGCGCCGTGGCTTCTGTTCCTTTATCCGCTTTCGGATTACATGATGAAAGCGCAAGGACTAAACAAAATGTTGCTAATGGTACTGCGCTAAGCAATGTTTTTTTCATAAAGATCTATTTTGGTTAGGGCTAAATTAAGAAAATATATTATCGTTGCCATGACGATTATAATTATAATTGTAAGATTATTGATGTGTCTCGTGATACATCAACTAAAAAATCACATAATTTAGCGGCAATATGCATGATTTGAATTTCAAACCTAAGGCTTTTCTCTTCGATTTAAACGGTACTATGATCGATGATATGGAATATCATACTCAGGCGTGGTATGCCGTAATGAACGAAGATCTGGACGCTAAGCTGGATTATGAAACGGTAAAAAAAGAGATGTACGGCAAGAACCATGAGGTTTTAGCGCGTGTTTTCGGTAAAGATAGATTCAGTGATGAAGAAGTCAAAAAATTATCTATTGATAAAGAAAAACGTTATCAGCAGGGATATTTACCACATCTAGCATTAATTGACGGACTGGCCAATTTTTTAAAGCGGGCGAGAAACGAAAACATCAAAATGGCCATTGGTTCTGCGGCCATTCCCTTTAATATAGATTTCGTGGTGGATGGATTGAAGATTCGTGATTACCTCTCTGCAATTGTGAGTGCTGATGATGTGGAAATTAGCAAGCCACATCCTGAGACATTTCTAAAAGCCGCGGCAGCGCTTCAGGTTCATCCTAAAGATTGCCTGGTTTTTGAAGATGCTCCTAAAGGCGTAGAATCTGCCCTTCTTGCAGGGATGAAATGTGTTGTGTTAACGACTACGCATACCATGCCGGAATTTGAAGATTATTCCAATATCCTTACTTTTATTAGTGATTACAACGACCCTAAATTAAATACGCTTTTTTAAAATGGCAAAATATATTAATCAAAAACCTGTGCTGGTGGCGGTAGATTGCATCATCTTCGGTTATGATGGTGAACAACTTAAGTTGCTGGTGATTAAACGGGCTATTGAACCGGTTAAAGATCAATGGAGTTTAATGGGTGGTTTCATCGGCGAAGCCGAAGATCTTGATGGTGCCGCAAAACGGATTTTACTTGAACTAACTGGCTTACACGATGTTTACCTGGAACAACTTCATGCCTATGGTCGCCCTGATCGCGACCCTATTGAAAGGACGGTTTCCGTGGTTTATTTTGCTTTAATTGACATTAACAAGTATAGCACTCAAATCAATGATCAGTTTCATGCTGAATGGTTTAAAATTCAGGAAGTGCCTGCCTTAATCTTTGATCACGATGTAATGGTTCAGGCAGCAATGGATAAGATCCGTTATCAGGCTGCCCTACATCCTATCCTTTTTGAACTTCTACCTAAGAAATTCACGATTCCGCAACTTCAGGCATTGTATGAGCAGGTTTATGATGCCCCTATCGATAACCGAAACTTTATCCGGAAAATTACAGCCAGTGGTTTATTGATTAAGCAAACGGAAAAGGATAAATCAAACTCCAGACGTGGTGCATTTTATTTTAAACTGGATAAAAACAAACATAAGGCTCAATTTCAGTCTTTTTTAAACTTTATTCCGAAGGCTACAAAATAATTTATGGATAATATAATTGCTATAAAATTAACAATCAAGCAATTATCTTAACAATTTCTTAACGAGCATTCGTATCTAAAATTTATTTTAAAAAAATATTTGTGTGATTGATTTTAATCTCTATATTTGCACCTCCTTAAACAAAAGGAAATGATTCCGTAGCTCAGCTGGTAGAGCATTACACTTTTAATGTAGTGGTCCTGGGTTCGAATCCCAGCGGGATCACAAAAAGCCTTACAGAAATGTAAGGTTTTTTTGTTTAATTCAGGTTCCATTTTGTGGCTTATTTTGATGCATTTTAGTGAACTACTTTTAGACAGGTTTCACTGCCTTCTCAACCTTTTTATCATCTCTTTAAAAGGACTATCTATTGGAAGTAAATTGAGTTTATTTTTTCCACCCTTTTTCAACGAGGTTTAGTTTGTTTTTTTAATAAACGCCAACATGCCTTTAAGATGCAACTATCATGCCTTAGGGCAGCAATAGGATACGAGTAGGGACCGGGTCTAAATCTACGTTAGATTTAGTAGAAAAATAACTTGTAAATGGGAGCTGCGTGAAATGGAAAAAGATAGGTTTATAAACGACCTGAAATAAGCCGATAATTCAATGAAAACTGGAATAAAAATGAGGTGATTGAAGATTTGACGCTTTATGAAATTATAAGATATTAGTTGGCATTAAAAAGATCACACATATGACGCAGTGATAAATTATTTTTCTAATCAATTATAACTCTTTTGATAAGTTAATAATAAGAATGATAATTGCCAGTGACAAAACGATGGAAGTGGGAGTAGCTTGTCTTTAGTCCGTTGAACAGGTCGAAACCATTGCCGATGATATACAGTGCGGGCATTTATGATATTTTATTGTTGGTGAACCGGAGTTTACTACTATCGCTTTATATCAAACAACCCACTTAAACGCTGTTCGTCCGATGCCTCAAGAGCAGATACATTGATAAATAATCGTTGTCTAGCACGGCTGATTGCAACATATCTCACGCGTTGTTCCTCTATGTTAAGGTTCGGGGAGGTAAGATAGCCTATATCCTGTACGCCAGTCATCGTCACCAAAACGTTTTCAAACTCATCGCCTTTTGCTTTGTGAATCGTTTTGCATTCCAATACTTCATTGTCTGTATCCACGAATACAGCTAACTGCTGATAGCTGTGGTTATCATAAAAATCCCTAGCCCCACCTCTTGTCAAAGTCGGCATTCCTGGACAAATATTCGCCTTCACCAGCTCATAAAAATTAAAAAGAGGTTGTTGCGCAAACGTGCTTCTTTTGGATAGCAGCATCGAGAGTTGATGGAATGCTGTTTTTCTCCGCAGTCCCTTGTCGCTGATATGCGAGTAACTCTTTTCCATTTGCTTAATCGCTTCTTTGAAGTTTTTCTCGAACGCTAATTCCACAGACTTTATGGTTCGTACAATAATTTTGACACGGTCTGCATTGTCCTTTTCATATAATTTGTCCAAGAGGTTAACCGTCGGAATGGTAATATTATATAGTCTTTTCATTGCGTTCACAGTTACATTATCCCGTGAAAGGGTAATCAACATTTCCGCTCCGCAAATTGCCTGGGCCTGGGCAAAGGCTTGATCCTTCGTTCCTACGAATATGATCGGTTTTTCGCCCAGCTCACCTCTGAGAGGGTTCTGTGAGATGTCGTCCCTTAGATAGTTCAGGACATCGACAATCTTATTAGTGCTTCGTCTATTGTCCTCAATGACAAACTCCTGTTGCCCGGCAAGTGAAAATAGTTCAAAATCATTTACTGCTGTACCCTGGAAACCGTAGATAGCCTGCGCCTTATCTCCAATAACTCCAACTACTGTTTCCTTTTGAGCCAAAAGCCTTACTATTGCTGTTTGCACTGGACTAGTATCCTGAAATTCATCTATAAAGAAATAAGGGAATTTCGCTTGTAGTACTGAAATGATAAAAGGATATTTTCGGATAAGTTCGTATCCAAAAAACAACACATCCTCATGGTGAAGCCACCCCTTTTTCCAAAAAATCTTCTTGTAATCCATTAGCCCTGGCAGCAGGATATCGAGACAGTTCGGCTTGCTCAATCTTGTATTGGTGTCGGGATCGAATGCCTTAGTATTATCAATAGAAATCTTCAAGTCCTCGCCCACAAACTTATAGTCAATGGAATATAACCAGTTTTTCAATGCATTTAAGTTGCCTGGTAGCCTAAGGAGTTGGTTACGAGTCCAAGGATTTCGAAGCCTAGCAAGGTTTGGGTGATCATCAATCCATTCCTTAATATAAGCTCTGGACACGATGTGGTCATCATGCCCATCCATATATTTCACATTGATATCATATTCATGCGCAATGAAATGCATGTAAGGCCTAATAATATTCTGATAGATGAAACTGTGTATGGTTGAAATCTCCACCCTATCAATACTACTATCTAGCCTATTGGTTATGGTATCGACCGCCGTATTCGTGTAAGTAATACAGGCAATTTTACGATAGTTTCCCATTCGCTTGGAGGTCGATAATACCTTTTTGATATGGTTCACCAACCAATGTGTTTTTCCAGCGCCCGGACCTGCCTTGATCTTAAATGGCAGTTCTATATCGATGTTGTCGTTTGAGGTAATTGTTGTTACTGACATATCCAAAGAATTGCTTTCTTGATATAATATGGCACGTTAAAAGCTTGCTGAACGGGAGTAGTTACACCTACTGGGGCAGTAGTTGGAAGTCCTAAGTTGACCTCTAATAGGTTCGCAAGCTCTAATGCGTTTTCACCTTTACCCACCGAGTTTAGATAGCGGGTGGCAATGATAGCTTTTTTCTTATCTTCCTCAGACCAACTGGGATCTACGAGCGTGCTGATGGCATCTTTTAATTCCTTTTTTGGACCACTTTTCCCCAAACGTCCGAGCAAATCTGCAGTAGGTTTTGACAGCGCATACATGTTCAGTAAGTCTTCAAGCTCGTTTTTGTTGGATATGGATTTGGTGATCAGTATTTTTGAATCAACGTTGTTAAGGCTGAGCTCATATTCGAAAGTCTTCCCCTTGGGATGGTTCTGTCCAAAAAAGCGGATGTTGTTGTGGCGGATATATGTGGCAATCTTTGTTGCTAAATGGTCTCTATAAGTATAATTTGCTGTATCCTGCCCAAAATTATACGGATAGCAGCCCTCATAAAAACTTTCCGTGTTTTCTTTTTGCTCAGGGTCACGATCTTTGAGACACACCACTTTTTTAGGAATTGCATAGCGGTTGGTGGTATCGAAAAGAGCTAAAAAATTATCGAAGAAGCGGCCGCCTACTGGTACTACCGCTACATGGTGGTCCTCTAAATTCTTACCACAGTATTTCGCTAGAGTCGGAATTAGTATTTCCTCAGCAAGGCCCTCCACAAAGATGATCTTTTGCGCAAATAGCATATCTGACCGTGTGGCATCGAGAAAACGCTGAACATAGGCCTTAGAATCATGCCCACTAGGAGTATCGGGAAAAACTTTTCCCGGGTAACCCGCTGAAATGACACCTTTCTCATTATGCAAGCAGATGATTTCGTCAAGGGATACAGCGGATGTAATCTGTGTAGAATGAGTAGTTACAAAGATCTGACGAACCTTTCTCTTATTCTTGTTTTCCTTCAAGAATTTAAGGAATTTATACTGCATGGCAGGGTGCAGGTGGGCTTCTGGCTCTTCAATAGCTAATACCGGAAAAACTTTTGCGTTACTTCCTAGGTAGCTGCCATCTGAATTAACCTGCATTTTGGCAAGGAGAAGAGACATAAAGATCAGGTTATTGTAGCCAAGGCCATTGTGGCTTGCAGGAATTGTGATATCAAGTCCCGCATAGCCAATGATCAGCTTAATTGCGGAGTACATTTCCACATCGGAGATCGTCCCATCGAAATCAGGTAAAGCGTTGTTGAATGTAGCACCAGTTTGCGTAGCATAAGAGAGAATATGTTCCTTCCCTGCCTCCATTCGAGTTTGCAGGTCTTTGATCAAGCCTCCTGCCTTAGCCGTAAAATTAGTCTTGAGAGCCTTGATCTCTGCAAGCTTTGTAGCCTTGTTTTTGACAGCGTCATCAGCGGACTTAATCTCATAGTCCATGAAGAAGTCCAGGACATCTCTGAGCATGGTGTTTTTACCTGTAAACATGTCTCTTTCTACATCCCTGATGGCCGTAAGAAACTGGAAATCGAACTTTTGAAGCGCGGAACTGTCTGCAAGTACTCTCAAAGTGGGATCGCCACCGTAGATTTTGTTTTGATAAAATCTTAAAAACTCATGTTTAATCACCAGCCATGCATCTTGCTTAGTCGTGCATCCGGTGAGGGCGGTATGGTAATCCCCATGTTTTTCAAAGGGCAGAGAAAACCTATAGGTTAGTTTCGCTTGGTAAGGCTCTTCGAGCTTGATCAGCCAGTCCGCTACGGTGACAAGGTCGTCACTGGTTAAATCCTCACTCTTGCTCTGATCAATGTCTAGACTAATGACGATTTCAGGGGCATTGGCTTGTAAATCAGCAAGACTAATGTGTTTCGAGAAGTCATCTATTTCTAGCTTTTTAGGAACATTCTGGTCGATCATAAGTCCGATTGCTTTCAACAGGCTTGTTTTACCCGCATTGTTGTGACCAATGATAACGTTTACACCGTCGTTAAATTCAATGGTATTTTTGGGAAAGTTTCTAAATCCCTCAATAATAATTTTAGAAATGTACATAGAGCGTCGTTTTTGAGACCTGTGCAAAACCCTATATCTGCTATTGTTACATAAGGAAAGGTTTTATACTGGTTTATCCAAAACTATAAAACTATTGTGGGACTTGCAATAAGCGAACAGGTTCAATTTTCCCAGTGCAGGTTAGATGGGATAGTTTTGTTAAGGGTATATTGCTATCTTAGGTTTTTGAAACGCTCTATCTAAAAAAATCTATATCTGCTTTTCGGGTAAACAAAAATAATATGGGAAGTATTGAGTACAATGAACGGTTCAGTGAATTTGAACGGTTGAGAAAATCTAGTGGCTACCACAAAAGGGATATTATTATTGAAAATGCCACTTTTGAAATCTTAGATAAGTGGATCAAAAGTCCCGAACTTTTTGATTTTTTCACATCATGTGATGTATCAGGCAGCTACATGATGGACAGGGACGGGAATAAGATGGTGGATAAGGTTTTTTCACAGTTAATGCTTATCGAGCGCCTGGTCGATGGCGGTTTGGCTACCAACAGTTTGTCTTCGTTGGGCGCTTCGGTAAAGAAAGCGGCAGAGAAGTATAAGCCACTATTATATTGGAACGAATCGGGGATGGTTATAGCCTATCTCGACAAGATGGGCATCAAGAATTGGGCTAGATTTATAGAGGATGTTGAAATGGAATGGAACAGTTTCAATGCTTTACAAAAAGCATTTTCGGTTCTCGAAGTCAATTTTGAAGATGTTCTGAATTATTTACGAAAGTTACATTCTGCCACTGGACTTGCTGGAGCTGTTCACCAGGCTTCGCGGACATTGATTGAAAAGCTTTCCATCCAGCCTGCTCTTGCAGATAAATTCGATACGGAACTGGAGGTTCTGATTGGTGAAAAATATACAGAGGATTTTATGACCGCGATCATTATCGGATTGGTCGATAAAAAGACCGAAAATTTTGACCTGTTGTTGGACCGTTTAAAGGATCAATTTGGAAATGAAAAACTATACCTTTTGCTCTGGGCGTTCGGCAGATGTTGCCCTGATGAGAGACGAACGAATTTTAAAGGTTTGATAGAAGCTAAGTTCGATGCTGGAAAGCTTAATAAGGGACAATACCTGAGGCTTTGTGGGATGTGCAAATTTGTGGGAGACGAACTTTGTGCCCTTGCAAAAGAACCCATGAAAAGTGGGGATTTTGAAGGCGTATTTGACTATGTTTATGACCTAATTGCCCTCGAACATAATCAAGAGTGGTTTAGGCTTGCGTCAATCCAACTTTTTACGGTTGATGAACCCAGTTTTCTTGGGCAACTAAACCTCTTTTTATATTCACTTTGCGAACACAACCTAGACCTGGTCTATGAACTTTTGACCAAGCGTTTCGAGTCAATGGGCGAACACCAACTCTTGGATAGCAATCTTGACCATATCATCGATTTGGACCATGATCGTTTCCATGTCAACCTCACAAAATGGTTCAATTCTGAAAATCGAAATGTGCACAAGGCTATGTTGAGAATCTGCTCCGGGAGAAATTCCTCAGCGGTTTTTAAGGTTTCCAAGATCTACTTTGAGACGCTTTCGGCTGAGGAAAAGGTGTATATCTGTATAAAGATCGCCGGATTTGTCTATTCGATGGAACAGCTTCAAAGCCTGCTATTTTCAGTTCTAGATGCTGCCTTGCCCGACGACGAGGCACTGCTGACCAATCTCCAAGGAATATTTGTTGATTACCTGGTCTACAATTATAGGTCTACTTTGGATATGATAAAAGACCGATTGAAAGACACCAAGTGCCCTATTCATCAAAGGGATTTTTTGCAGCCAATTGATGATGATTATGAAAACTACTTTAAAAATCTTAATAAGGTAAGGGTATTTAAGGAGCTTCAGTCAGATTCAATGCTGGAAGAATTCACGCGGTTCTATAAAAACCAGCTCTTTGCTGCATCGATGAAGGAATCTAACACCAAGGGATTTCTATCGATGATGAAATCTGTTAATCTTTATGCGAAGAAATGGGCGATAAGAAGAAAAGAAGAGAAGGTGCACGAGGTTGCTGAACTGGCGTTGATACAGCACTCCTTTGAATTTCCATCGGGTGAGAAGCTTGATCCAACAAGGCAGGAAACGCTACGACGTAACTATCAAAGAATTCAAAAACATGAAATTAATTTTAGCTGAGTACATCAATTCCCTGAAAGAAGATGGGGAATTGGATAAGGTGATCCAGGATATCCTGAGGGCAAATGGAGTGGAGATGTTTTCGAAACCAGAAAGAGGCCGTCAGTATGGCGTTGACATTTATGCGGTTGGAAAAGACTTTACCGATGATGGGAAGAAGAAGGTTTTTCTAATCACCGTAAAGCAGGGCGATCTTGACAGGCAGAACTGGAATGGAGAAATAAATAGCGTGAGGCAGTCGCTTGATGATATCAGAGAGGTATTCATACCTAACAACCTCGCTCCACAACATAAAAAACTTCCAATAAAAATCGTCGTCGCTTATAATGGACTAATCAAGCAGAGCATGCAGCAGAATTGGAAAGGCTATACCAGTCAGTATACCAATCTGGATTTTGCACTATGGGAAGGCGATTTTTTGGTGGAACAGTTCCAGCATAACCTTCTGAACGAAAGTGGATTTTCCAATAAATTAAGATCGGCTGTTCGAAAAACCATCATCCATCTTGAAAATAGGGATTATCAATTCGGCGATTTTGTCCAGGTTCTTGATATGTTGGAGGAGGAGTTTAAGACGACTAAATTTAAGAAGACAAAGCTTCGAGTATTGAAGGAAATGAGGCTACTGGTTGCTGTAGTTATCAAATACTGTGATGAAGCCGATAACCTTTTGCACGCTGTGAAATGTTCAGAGAAGTATGTGCTTCGTCTTTGGTCGATGTTCATTTCTGGCAAACCGGAAAAAGAATTTAGTAAAGAGGTCGTGGAAGGTTTTTATCTGCATAGGGATACCTTAGAGAAGTACAACGCCAAATTCTCGTTTATCGTTGACATCAAAGACGGACTGGGCAGATCGGTAGGTGACGCACTATCGTATGGGACTGTAGTGTATGAACAGTTAGGGATTTGGTGTGAAACAGGATTGTTCTATCTGCAGATGTACGAGTTTTTGACAACTGGCGAAGCAGAAAATGCACAGCAAGCGGCAATGATATATAGAGAACGCGCAACCATTCTGGCCTATGAAGCGATCAGGTTGGTCAATAACAACCAAATTTTTTATACGCCAAGGTATGATGACCATTTAATAGAGATACATATGCTATTGATGCTTTTGTACAAGCTTGGTCTGAAACAACAGGCTATTGATATCCTGTTTGGTCTCCATAAACATATTGCCGAGGCATATTCCTTTTCAAGGATTTTTCCGGTCCACAGAGATCTGCGAACTGTTGCCGAACTAGAGGCTAATACCGACGTTCGGATAGGTTACGATTACAATTCGAGCTATCTCTTTACGGTACTTGTTGAATGGTCAATAGTGGTGAACTCCCCTAGGCTATATTCATCGCTATTGGGTGTTAAAGACAAGCTGTTAAAAGAGATTACCTTATTGCTTTGGTTCCCAGATAAAGAAACCGAAATCAAGATCTATACGGAAAATGCCAATAATGATTCTGGATACGCTCTTTCGGGTATCGAGCTTTGCAAATCGATGCCAGAATATAAGGAGCTAGTCGAAGAGGAGTATGACTATAACTGTTTTGAAAAAGAGTTTTCCTTTATCAAAGAAAGTTATTGGGCGATTGGACTTATCGCCTCTAGGCATTTCAGGACGCATGTATTTCCCCATTACTGGAGAAAATTTTTAAAGGATGAGGTACAAAATATTTAATCTTAGTGTTGGAAGAATATGCAGCCTATTGATGATACTATAACCATCAACCTTATTTCTAAACACTTTCTCAAATAACACTACCCCTTCACTATCTTTTTAAGTTAGACTTGTTGAAGCTTGACGATAACAAAGAAAAATTTAAACATTGGTAATTTTTGGGGTCTCGTAAACCGAAGGATATTATTTTAAGTTGACTTAATTTATTGGTTTTAAGAATAAAATCAATAAATTTACCCTATAGCAATTGTAACTAAAAAATACAGACAAAAAGGTAAGCGATTCGGTGAGTCACTTTTCAAAAACCTTCCAGATAGCTATTAAACGCTGAAAACTGAACGAAGTTCACATCCCAGCGGGATCACAAAAAACCTCATAGAAATGTAAGGCTTTTTTGTTTAGTTTGTCCCGTCCTGAAATAAGTTGACACACTAGTTGACTTATTATGCAAAAACAAAACAAGAACATCATCAGGCGCAGTCAGCGCGATTATAGTCTTGCCTTTAAATTACAAGTTGTGCAGCAGGTTGAAAAAGGCGAACTTACTTACAAAACAGCCCAGCGTTATTACGGG
>NZ_JCKI01000004.1 GCF_000708265.2 Pedobacter sp. R20-19 | reverse complement strand
GGCGTTTAACCAGGACCCTTGCAGTAACAACTGCAGGGGTTTCTGCGTTTATAATAAAAAAGCTGAAAGATCAAAGTGGAAAGGTAAAAGCTTAAAGACCAAAGCGAATAGCATGGCGTACAAGCTTTTCGGCATACGCCATTAACGGACAGGTTTCCATCATCTGGAAATGCTTCGTGCCTCAGCATGACAGCAACGGAGTAGATGTATTCATCGATACCCGTCGATCGTCTTCCTCAACTTGATTCAGGATCTGATGAAAATAGGTGCTGAACTAAATCCGATAACTATCGGATCAGCATGACGGTTTGGTTAGTGTACCTATACGAAAGATCGTCTTTGCGAAGCAGATTCTTCATTTGCTGAAGCAATCTCCATCGAAGCATCTATAAAGGACATAGCTTTCCCGAAAAGAATCGAAGAATAGCTAAATACTGGATATCAGTTATTAATGGACAGGATTCCAATGCCTGGAGATCTCAAGATTACAGCAACTAAGGATTGGTTAGATTTATCTAATGAAAAAAAGTAGAAATGATCAACTCATTTCTACTTTTCTTATCCTAATAATATGAAGTATTAAGATTAGCATTTTCTTTTTCTGCCTTTTCAATAGGGGCATAATCGGATAAGATTAAAGCCTGACCTTTCTTTACACAAACATCATGTTCGAAATGTACTGATGGCTTACCATCAGCGGTTCTAATTGTCCAGCCATCTTCATCAATAAAAACTTCTTTTTTGCCTAAGTTAATCATAGGCTCTATGGCTAAAACCAGATTTTCTTTTAATAATGACCCCGATCCTTTTCGGCCATAGTTAGGTACCTGAGGATCTTCATGCATATCTTTACCAAGGCCATGACCAACTAAATCGCGAACTACACCATATCCTTGCTTTTCATTGTGTGATTGAATGGCATAACCAATATCGCCCATTCTCTTACCAGCAACGGCCTGCTCAATACCCAGAAATAGTGACTCTTTGGTCGTTTTTACTAGTTTTAGTATCTCAGCAGAAACTTCCCCTATTATAAATGTATAGGCATGATCACCATGAAAACCATTTTTTATTGTACCAACATCAACGGAGATAATATCACCATCTCTTAATTCCTGATTGGTTGGAAAACCATGAACCACCACATCATTCACAGAAGTAATAATATGAAATGGAAAACCATTGTAATTATAAAATGAAGGCACTGCCCCATGATCAAGAATAAAAGTATTTGCGAGATGATCGATTTCAAGTGTAGTCATTCCAGGCTTCAATACTTTAGCTACCTCAGCTAAGGTATTACTCACCAATTGTGCACTGATTTTCATCAACTCTACTTCCTCGTTTGTCTTGTAAATAATCATGTTGCAAATATAGTTAATATACATTAAAGGGTATTTCAAACTGAATGTGTTTATATTTTATTCATGAACGAATTAAATGGATTTTTGAAATAAATTAATGCTGTATTGTTATAGGCGAAGTATTGATGAGAAGTACATATTTATAATACTAAGATTAACAAAGATTTAAAACATACCTTATTTATATATAGCGTGTAGAATAAATTATATTTGTTACATGTTTGTTTTTTTGGATTTTAACACTATTTTTATTTAATAAAATTAAAATAACAATCTACAACATGAAAAACGGTACAGTAAAATTTTTTAACACAGAAAAAGGATTTGGATTTATTAAGGAAGAAAATGGTTCGGAAATCTTCGTTCACGTAAGCGGACTTATTGATAAAATTAGTGAAAATGACAATGTAGAATATGAAGTGCAGGAAGGCAAAAAAGGTTTAAATGCAGTTAAGGTAAGACTTGTTTAAGAAATAAATTTTAAGATTCTATACAGGCATGGCCTGTTTTTTATCTCTTTGTTTACACAATTGATTCATTTGCGTTCGGCATTATCTATTCTTGATATGAATTTATGATTGATTAATCGATGTATTTATTTTGAGGAATCAAATATTCATAATTAAATTTCTTTGTTTGAAAGTTTCAAACATTAATGATTTCCACTTGTTATTATAACATCTACCAATTATAAGATTATAATTTACTATGGAAAATCAAGAAAAAACAGTTGAGGTATTAAATGACCTTATTGAAATTAACAATGACAGAGCAGATGGTTTTGATAAAGCATCAAGTGATTTAAGCGATGAAAACATTGATTTAAAAGCTACTTTTGATAAACTGTCATCTGATAGCAGACAAAATGTAATTGAGCTTGCAGGTTTAGTAGGAAGAAGCGGTGAAAATCCTGATAGTGGAAACACTGTTTTAGGTACTTTACACCGTGCATGGATTGATATTAAAGCTAGTTTTGGCGGTGATGATCGTCATAGTATTTTAGCCGAGTGTGAGCGTGGTGAAGATGCTATAAAAAAAGCATATAAAGATGCTTTACAGGAAAATGAACTAGGTGAGCATGTTAGATCTATTCTATTAAAGCAACAAGAAGGCATTAATGTTAGTCATGATGCAATTAAAGCATTAAGAGATGCACATAAAGCTTTATAATTAAGAGAAATCTAAAATTGAAAAACCGCTGAAGATATAATTTTAGCGGTTTTTTTATGTAATTGTTTGATTTATAAATATAAACTTTTACAATACTTGTTTTTTATTAAAATGGCCTTATAGGCAACTTTCCTTTTTATGTTTAGTTTTTAACCTGCTAAAGGTTTCTTCTCTCATTAAAAGGTAGCTGGCTAAAATTCTTGCTGGTAAATTGTACCTATCAGTTGCCTTGCTAAAAACACTATAGCGATGAATTGCGGATGGAAGCCGGCAGAGCCTTGATTCGAGTACGCTTTTTTGATATTTCAATGAGAAAATTTTTCTTACCATTTTTTCAACTTCAGGAAAGTTAATATATAAATCTTCTACAAAATCCTTTGGTAGCAGAATGAGTTCTGAATCACAGATGGCTTCCAAACCTTCATCATCTAAATACTGTGAGATTTCGGTAAATCCAATCAATTCATTTTCTCCATAAAGAGAAAGTGTAATTTGCTTTTTATCAATAATAGTATATTTTCTTAATGTTCCGCTTGCAATGAAGAGCGCATTTTTTTCGGAACTACCATCTGGATGTAATCTGGTATTTTTGCAAACTGTAATCGCAGTAGCATGTTTACGAACTTGTTCTATAAGTTCATCTGATACTGGTTCTAAAGCATTAAAAAAATTAAATATAGGATAGAATTTCATGTGCACTTTTATAATTTTTTTGGAGTGCGCGGTGCAAATCTATATTTTTTTAATCAAATTTTAATGTTTAAACCTTTAAAAAAGTACTTAGGGATTAGCAAGTTAATTTGATCTATGTTAAAGAAATCATTTTCTATTCAAACTGAATAATAGATACTAAGAGCATATAGACGGTGGTATCATATGAAATTTACAGCATTGAGGTTATATAGTAATATATTAAAATTGAGGTTGGTGTATGATAAAAACTCTATTGATTAATGTTTATCAATTTAAATTTCGTCACTATTCATATTCAATTTAAATATTGCATTTTCGCATCAAATTCACCTAAATAATCTAATATGATTATTTTAAATTGGAAAAAAAAGTGTTTATGTAGAAGGAGTAGCCTGGGCTTAAAACAATCATGATATAAATTTAATATTTATTTGGATGTATTTCTTTAGTGGATTTATAAATACATTTTTAAAATAATAGATATTCTAGTTGTCTGTATCATCATACGGCTAGATTTAACCATCAATATCCGCTAAAATCTTTTCTTTAGCTAACAGTAGGTCGTCATTTGAGACCTCAAGTTGCTCATTTTGCATTTCTGCAGATGGCGTATATTTTAAATCTACACACATAGGAAAATGATCCGAACCGCAACTGGCTAATCGCTTAATAGAGCTGAGGGCAAAATCGGTTGAACAAAAAATATGATCCAATGGAAATCTAAGTAACCAATATTTGGCATTAAAACTATTAAAAAAACCTCTTCCTCTGCGTGGATCGAGCAGTCCGCTAACCTTACCGAAAAGCTCAGTGGTATAACTCCATGCAACGTCATTCAAATCGCCCATTACTATTACAGGGATGTTACTTTCTTTTGCTTTAGCACCTACGATTAATATTTCTTTATCTCTTTCTGTACTTTTTGGATTTTCCTGTGGAACAGGTGGTTCGGGATGTAAACAAAATAATTTTACTTTTTGTCCGGATCTTAATTCAACAGTAGCTTCCATAGAAGGAATATCTGACTTTACCAGATAATTTACCTTTTTCTCACTTAAGGCAAGTTTAGAGTATAATAACATTCCATAGGTATTTTCTAACGGTGCCTTTAATTGGTGAGTGTACGTATTCTGAATAGAATCCATTTCTTTTTGCCACCATTTATTAGTTTCTACCATCAGAATCACATCAGGGTCGCATATTGAAATGAGTTTATGGTATTCGCCAGATTGGCGGTTTTCCTGATATACATTGGCGATTAAAATTTTGAGATTCTGAATACCATCTGTTCTTATACCAGTAATGATTTGCTTTTTACCTAATACTGTAAATGGAAAGATTAGGTATAAAAGATAAAACATATTGAGGGTTAAAGCTGTGAATACCGACCAATCCTTTATTTGTAAAGGAAATGAAAAACAAAGAATAACAATGATTAAAAGAATATTTAGCGTTAATTTTTGTAATCTGGGATACTCAAATACCCTGAAAATCCAAAAATCGTGACGAATAAAAGGAATAATCGTAGATAGGATAACAAGAAGACTAAAATAAAAAAGGATGTCGTGTATCAAGGGCGTTCTTTTTAATGTAAGTAGCTAACAAGCAACTTGCAAAAATGTTTCCCCAGTAGTTCTAAGAAAAATAAAGAATAACCCTATTCTACTTACTGTTACACCATAAGAAAGGCAAAGGTAAAGTATGTAAAAAAAAGGAATTGTATGGATATCAATTGTTTGGCTTATACAGCCATTGAAAATTGCCTGGTATCAGTTAAGCCTATGGTAAAATCATATCTTTTTAACTCATATGCTATTGCCATTTTCTGTAGCTCAGTTAATTCCTCAAAATTGAAGGTGGTATCTTGCTGTGTTGCAGATAATGTTTTAATTCTGAAGATAACTTCAAGATAACTTTCGTGATCAATGATTTCGTTCATTTGTTTTGCTGATGGGATAAATTCAGCTGTATAACACAACAGTAAGTTAAAAGTTTTTGATTGCGAATAATTTCTATCTAACTGACTAACTAAGCATTATAAATTGGTTGGAAGGGCTTGCCTGAACAAGCCCGTTCTATTAAACTTGAGTGGACACTGGTAAGGTATCTAGCCAATTGGCAATATATTCAGCTACTTGTTCCCAACCTGGTTCTCCACAGATATAGTGGCTTCGATCAGGAAATGCTTTGAATGCTGTCGTGCTTGATGGATCTACGTAGCCTTCAAAATTTTTCTTAACGAGTGTATCTGGAATGATTTCGTCTTTTTCTGCAGCAATTAGCAGAAGTGGGGCATGGGGCAATTCTAAATCTAGTTCTCCTGCTGTACCCATGCAATCTCGAAGTACATTGCGACTATCATGAGTAGCAAATTCCTGATAAGCTAAATTTGATTCCTGCTCACTTAATGTATTTGCAAATGATCCATGAAAGCTCTTTTCATCCATAAAGAAAGGTTCATTTCCTTTAAATGGGTTTGCAATTAGTGCACTATTTTTAAAAAATCCCCAATCAAAATCCAACATGGCATTTGGGGCAACAGAGCTGATGGCTACCCCTGCGCTTGCCACACCACGATTAATTAATAACTGTAGGATTAATCCACCTACTGAATGACCAATTATAATTGGTTTATCCATCTCTAATACCTGCGTTTCGATAGGTACTATGATATCATCCAAATGCAAATCACCGAGACCAGCAGGAGGATTCTCTCGAAGGCTTACTGGCTCACCTTGATGTAATGGCCAGTCTGGAACTAAACAGTTATAGCCTCTTGTTGTGAAATAGTCTTTCCACTTATTCCAGCTTTTTGAATTCTGAAACATACCGTGTATAAAAATGATGTTTTTCATAATTTTAGTTTATTTCGAAACAGGATGAATAAAGAACTGGTTTTAAAACCAAACTGATTATTCGTATAAGGAGATTCTTTAATACTATATTTAAATATTTTCATTAATAAACACATTCGTTAAAACTAACTACCTATCATATTGGTTTACAAGAAGGAAAATGTAAGATAATATGGAAAAGCGCATCTATGTGTTAGAAGATAATGATGATATAAGAGAGATCGTTTCGATGCTGCTTGAAGAGGAAAAATATGAAGTATTTGCATATCCAAATATTGCAGCCTTTCGGTCTGGTATTGCAAAAGGCAAACCAGCAGATTTATTTTTGCTTGATGTGATGTTGCCTGATGGCAATGGCATAGATTACTGTTGTGAATTGAAATCTTCTCCAGGCACTGCAGGCAGACCTGTGGTAATGATGTCTGCTAACTTTTCAAAAGATGGTATGTATAAACGCTGTTTTGCACAGGATTACATCCATAAACCATTTGAAATTGATGATTTCGTAAAACGTATTTCTGCGCAGATTCATTAATCATACAGTCTGTAATACTTTAATCAACTTATCCTTCACTTTTTTTATCGCTGTAACTTAATCTAAGAATAATGATTACCTAAAATGTGTGTGGTAATCAGAATAAATGTCATTAAGTTTGCGGCAGAAATTGATGAAAAGAGAACAGAACGAAAACTTTTTAATGGGATATTCTCGAAAACTAAAGGATTTTGCCATCCGGATACGTTATAGTGAATATTTAACTGATGCCCTTAGAAGTACATTTGCCATCATCATTCCACTTATCGCATGTGCTTATTTCGGGCAGGTTGTAGCGGGCATTAGTATCAGCATCGGTACGCTTTTTATGAGTCTTTGTGATATTCCTGGCAATAGGAGAGACAAATTAATCGGATCAATCATAGCAATTTTTTCTCTCGCGCTCACTTCTTTTATAATAGCCATTAGCTTGCCTCATCCATACTATGTGGCTACGAGCGTAGTTATTATAACCTTTATATTTTCGATGCTTTCGGTATTTGGACATCGCTTATCACTTATTGGATTGATCGGCACAACGTTAATCGCTTTCACCCTTGGCTTACATCCAAAGCAACCCTTAGTTTTTAGTACTTATATTGTAATTGGTGCCGCATGGTATGCATTGATCAGTCTTACTCAAATTTATTTAAGGCCATATCGCTCTTTGCATCATGCAATTTTTGAAGCCATTCAAGGAACGGCAGCTTTGATGCGGTTACGTGCAAGTGCTTATAATGAGGGATTTGATCTTCGTGATTTTAATGCACAAAATATTTCTCTGCATTTAAAATTAAATGCAAGGCAGGAGTTAATCAGGAGTTTGTTGCTTCGAGACCGAATTGCGATGTCTCCAGATAACCAGACAGGAAAAAAGTTACTGGCGGCTGCACTGGATATTATTGATCTTTATGAGCAAGTAACTGCCATTCATCATGATTATGGCGAAATCAGGCAGGCCTTAGCGCCGATGGGTGCCCTTACTAAAATACAGGAAGTTATTTCGCAACTTACTGATTTGTTAGAATATAGTGCCGTGCAATTTTCCATTACCAGAAAGGTTAATCCTGTTACAGTTAATCATGGTAATATCGAAGAAAAAATTAATTTATTACTGGCGCTATCTGCTAGTATACCACTTCAGGGTAAAGACTTGCTTGCTGGAATAACCAGAAATCTAAAAGATATCTCTAAAATAGTTGAGCGCCTATCGATGAGCTATCAACTGGAATTGCCTGATACAGATATCATAGAAACAGAGGTTTATAAAGATTTTATTCCTGAAACATCAGTCAGTTGGAAAAATATAACAAGTCAGTTTTCTCTACGTGCACCAGTATTTCGGTTCGCACTCCGCCTGAGCTTACTTTGCTTAATTGCCGTAATGCCAACCTTACTTTTTCCAGATCAGCGTTACAGCTATTGGTTACTGCTTACTGTTGTGATTGTAAACAGACCGAGTTTCGGTTTAACCCGAAAACGAAATATGGAACGTTTGTGGGGAACATTAATTGGCTTAGTGATTGGATTGTTACTTGCTTTTGCATCTGTTCCGGTACAATTGGGGTTGGCTGCATTTGGCCTGCTTGGTTTTTTTCTCTTTAACAGAACGCATTACTTATGGGGGGTAGCCTGTGTAACGGTAATGGTAGTATTAGGCCTCAATGTTTACCATGGGCATGTGTCGCAGATTATTAGCGACCGCCTATTGTTCACATTAATTGGTTGCGGATTATCCTATCTTTCAATTTTTATTTTTCCAATCTGGGAAACACCACGCATCAGTGCACTCATTTTGAACGGCCTTGCCGCAAGCAGGCATTATTTATTTTGTGTGGCAACAGAAAGAAAAGGATTTCAACACTATTATTATCGCACTAAACTGGCCAGGAAAGATGCTTACATCAGCTTCTCTTTTTTAAGTGAGGCTTTGCAAAGTATTAGAAAAGAACCCCTTGCAAACCACATTGATTTAGTTGGGCTAGAAGATATTCAGGTTTTAAATTATCAGTTAAATGGTGCAATCGCAGCTCTATCGCTAGCAAAAGAGGGAAATGATGTAATGAATGACCAGGAATTTCAAGACTGTTTAAATAACCTGGATTTCTGTATTGAAAATGTACCATTGGCAGATTTAACTTCACTAACGGGATCGAAACTAAATACTACATACACGCCCAAATTACTTAGCTCCCTAACTTATCGTTTGAAAGCTTATTTTGAATAGTGTTGTTTCTTTCTTCTTGTATGATCATTAATTTAATCAATGGAATAATATTTGCAACATGATGTTTAAAATATCATTATGGATAAGCAAATCAAAAATACTGCCCGGATATTACTGGGTGCCGGTTTAATTGTAGCCGGAATTGGCCATTTAACTTTTTCTAGAAAAGAATTTCAGGCGCAGGTACCGGATTGGGTTCCATTAAAAAAAGATGATACCGTTGTGTATTCCGGTCTGGTTGAAATTGCTTTGGGTACCGCTTTAGTAGTCGCACCAAAAAAATACAGGTCAACATTGGGTTTATTCGCGGCCTCACTTTTTGTAGGTGTTTTCCCTGGCAATGTATCTCAATATGTAAACAGAAGGGATGGCTTTGGATTGGATACAGATCGTAAAAGAATGACCAGGTTATTTTTTCAACCGGTATTGGTTTTATGGGCATGGGGGAGTACGCGGAAATAATCCTCCTTTAACAAAACTTTTATTTTGATCAAGATAGCTTTAAAGTCTGGAGTCTACAGTCTTTAGGCAGAAGTCTTGGAGGTAGATGAGTTTTTATTAATAAGTACAGAGTTTGGAGAAATAGACTAAAGAATAAGGATTAATTTAAAATAATTAATCAGGGGTTTAGCAATTTATTATATTTGATGTATGAACCAATTTTACATGAAATTCCTCCAACTGGTTAAATATTTTGTACTTACCAGCCTGTTTCCGGTTGTTAGCTTTGCAGCTAGTGTAGATACTGTTACCACTTATAGTAAGGTGATGGATAAAGAAATTAAAGCTGTTGTGGTGAAACCAAACACTTATTCAGCTTCTAAAAAATACCCTACCTTATATTTATTACATGGTGCTGGAGGCAATTATGCTGATTGGGTAAATCAAACTCCAGATCGCGAAACAGTAAAAAAATTAAGTGATCTATTTTCGATGGTGGTTGTGTGTCCGGATGGGGGCGTAACCAGCTGGTATTTTAATAGTCCAATAGATAAGACTTATCAATATGAAACCTACGTATCGTCAGAATTGGTGAATTACGTTGATCAACATTATGCTACGGTAAAAGATCGATCGGGCCGTGCAATCACTGGATTGAGTATGGGTGGTCACGGTGCTTTATATCTTGCATTTCGGCATCAGGATGTTTTTGGCGCTTGTGGAAGTATGAGTGGTGGTGTAGATCTGCGCCCTTTCCCTGAAAACTGGAATATTTCTAAAAGATTAGGATCGTACAGTGAAAATCCGGAGCGTTGGGAGGCTAATAGTGTGGTAAATTTAACCCATCTACTTGTACCTAATAAACTGGCTATGATTATTGATTGTGGTGATGGCGATTTTTTTTACAAGGTAAATGTTGCTTTACATGATAAATTGCTGGATCGAAATATTCCACATGATTTCATTATTCGTCCGGGCGTACATAATTGGGTTTACTGGGGAAATGCAATCCAATATCAAATGCTTTTCTTTAGCCGGTATTTCGAAAAAAATCATTTGTAAAAACCCTTTAAAAGAAGAACGGGCCAAAGGTAAAACTACCTCCGGCCCGTATCTAAATTAACGCTCTCGGGACGAAAGTAGAAGTTTTGTGGTTACTTTCCAAACTAAATACCGATTTTTAATATTTCTTCATATTTTCTTCATTAATTTAATGTCGCAATTGTATGGTTTTATGCTATACCTTTTTTAATATAAAAAAAATGATAAAGCCTTTAATATCAATTGAGTACTGTCCGCGTTGTGGGTGGATGCTTCGGTCAGCCTACATGGCGCAAGAGTTACTCACAACATTTTCCGAACAACTAAAAGGGGTAACTTTATTGCCAAGTGAAGTGAGCGGAACATTCCAGATAAGCCTAAACGATAAGATTATATTTGATCGGAAGGAAGCCGGACGTTTCCCTGAAATTAAGGAATTGAAAAAGTTAGTTAGAGATCATATTGATCCGGAAATGAATCTAGGGCATACCGATCGGTAATTAAGAGACCTAAAATTTTCTCGCATCAAAATCAACAGAAATCTTCTGCCATGGTTAACTACTCATTCCTAAAATGATTCAGTTTACTAAAAACAATGAACTTATTTTAAAGTTATATCTGTGTCAGCTTGTTACTTTGTATTAAAGCAAGTTCACTATTTACGCAAAACAAACAGATATGAAACATTACGATGCGATCATCATTGGTGCAGGCCAGGCAGGGGTTCCGCTTGCGAAAAAAATGGCTGAAGCCGGAAAAAAAACAGCAATAATAGAGAAGAGAACTATAGGTGGTACTTGTATAAATGATGGTTGTACACCTACAAAAGCGATGATTGCTTCTGCCAAGGCTGCCTATCAGGCAAGAAAGGCATCAGAACTTGGCATTATCATCGATAATGTTAAAGTTGATTTAAAAAAGATTAAAAAAAGAGCCGACAGCATTGTTGAAAAGTTTAGAGGAAGTGCAAAGAATGGTATCGAAGAAACTAAAGGCTTAAAATTATATATGGGTGAGGCGAGTTTCACGGGTGAGAATGAGATTGTGGTTAAAAGCAAAGATGGGACAACAGAAACACTGACTGCTGATTTGATCTTCATTAATACTGGTGCGAAAACCATCATTCCTGAAATTGATGGAATTGAAGAAATTGACTATCTTACTTCTACCTCCATCCTTGAATTGGAAGAGATTCCAGAGCATCTGGTAATTATTGGTGGCAATTATATTGGATTGGAATTTGGGCAGATGTTTAGTCGTTTCGGTAGTCAGGTTACGATTTTAGAGCAATCATCTGTTATCTTATCAAAAGAAGATGATGATATATCGAAGGCAGTAACTGATATCCTGACTGCTGAAAAGATTGATATTTTTACAGATGTTAAGATTAACCACATCGGATGGAAGGGTGACCAGATTGAAACGACAATTACATCCGGAAAAAAAGATAAAAAAATTACCTCGACTCATTTACTGGTTGCAGTAGGCAGGGCACCACAAACGAAGAACTTAAACTTAGAAAATTGTGGTGTTGAAACGGACGAGTATGGTCATATCCTGGTGAATGATCAACTGGAAACTAATGTGAAAGGGATATATGCTTTAGGGGATGTTAAAGGTGGACCAGCATTTACGCATATTGCTTATAACGATTATACCATTGTTTACCGAAACCTGATTGAAAATACAAATTTATCTACTGCCAACCGACCTGTTCCTTACTGTATGTTTACTGATCCACAACTGGCCAGAATCGGACTTTCAGAACGGGAAGCGAAAGAAAAAAAATTAGATTATCAAGTAGCTGTTTTGCCAATGGAGAATGTAGCCAGGGGTATTGAAACCGATGAAACAGCTGGATTGATGAAAGCAATTGTAGATACAAAGACCAATAAGATTTTGGGCGCAGCAATTCTTGCTTCTGAAGGTGGTGAAATTATGTCGGTATTGCAGATGGCAATGCAGGGAGGTATTACTTCAGAACAAATCAGGTATGGCGTATTTGCACATCCAACTTATACGGAATCGTTGAATAACCTGTTCATGAAGATCCATAAATAATATGATAAAGCTGGAAAAGGTTAGTAAATCCTTCCATAATATACCGGCTGTTAAAGCAGTTTCATTTGAGGTGAAAGAAGGAGAAAACCTTATCCTTCTAGGTACCAGTGGCTGTGGTAAAACCACCACATTAAAGATGATTAACCGCCTTATTGCGCCTGACCATGGAACAATTACGGTTAATGGGAAAGATATTGAGCAAGAAAACCCTGAATTATTAAGAAGGGGAATAGGTTATGTGATGCAAAATAATGGTTTATTTCCTCATTACACAGTTGGAGAAAATATAGCCATTGTGCCACAGCTGCTAAAATGGGATCGAAAGAAAACTTTGGACAGAACTAAAGCGCTCATGGCAAAACTTCATCTTTCGGATGAGTATATTAATCTCTTTCCTCATGAACTTAGTGGCGGGCAGCAACAGCGCGTTGGTTTAGCGAGGGCCTTAGTTGCTGATCCTGCTGTGTTGTTAATGGATGAGCCTTTTGGTGCGTTGGATAATGTGACACGGGCCAGTATCAGAAAAGAATTTAAAGCACTGGAAGAGTTAAAGCGTAAGACAATTGTAATGGTTACGCATGATATTCAGGAGGCTTTCGAACTTGCAGATCGCATTTGTTTGATGGATAAAGGTGAAATCATTCAGATTGGAACACCAAAATCATTACTGTATCAACCAGCAAGTGATTTTGTGGTGAAATTTATGGAAAGCGAAAGGCGCTCACTTGAATTTAGAGTCACCACGCTTAATGATTTATGGCATCACTTACCAGTGAAAAATTCTGCAAATGCTACGGTAGTCAATTCAGATTTAAGTGTATGGGATGCTTTAAATTGTTTTCGTTCGGTGGGGCAGGAAATTGCTTTTTCGACAGATGAAATCCAGGAACAAAAATCACTCAATATAAATGATTTAACCGTAGCCTTTAATCATTATCACATGCAGTATCTACATGAATGAGCCTCAACAAAATTTATGGCAATTCATGTCAGGGGAGTCTGATAAATTGCTCAATCAAACCTTTCAGCATTTGGGTTTAACTTTTATTTCTCTTTTTTTAGCTGTGGCTATTGGTTTACCCTTGGGTATCTTCATTGCCAGAAAACGAAAACTTTCTGGTTCTGTTTTGGCTGTAGCCGGTGTTTTACAAACGATTCCTAGCATTGCATTATTAGGATTTATGATTCCGATACTCGGAATTGGCGCCAAACCAGCCATTGTGGCTTTATTAATTTATGCTTTATTACCCATCATCAGAAATACTTATACCGGTATAGTAGGCATTAGTACCGAAGTTAAGGAAGCTGCAATAGCCATGGGAATGAGTAAGATGCAGGTTTTGTTTAAGGTAGAACTTCCTTTAGCTATGCCTGTAATCCTGGCTGGTGTTCGTACAGCAACGGTAATTAATGTCGGTGTAGCCACGTTGGCCTCCTATATCGCGGCAGGAGGTTTAGGTGAATTTATCTTTGGTGGCATATCTCTTAATAACACCAATATGATTTTAGCGGGTGCTATTCCCGCTGCGCTACTGGCCATTATCCTTGATGCTATTTTAGCTGCTATCCAAAAAATGAATGTCAAAAAGTTCAGGAAGACGTTGTATATTTTTCCAATATTGTTTTTGGTATTGGGTGGTTTTTACCTGCTCCCAAAAGCTTATGGCAGTTCGCTTACAGCTGGTTTTACTCCAGAATTTATGGGTAGACAGGATGGTGATTTAGGGCTGAAATCAGTCTATGGCTTAAAAATTCACACGATAGTGATCAGTGATGCGGTGATGTACCAGGCTGCATATGAAAAGGAACTCGATATTATTAGCGGATACTCAACAGATGGACGTTTAAAAGCATTCAAGCTTACGATTCTGAAAGATGATAAAGGGATTTTTCCACCTTACTACGCAGCACCGATTATCAGGGAGGCTTCCTTAAAGAAATTTCCAGAGTTAGAAGGTGTGTTAAATCTTTTGGCTGGAAAAATTACTGATTCAATTATGACAGATTTGAACTACCGGACAGATTATCTGCACCAAACTCCTGAACGGGTGGCCAAAGATTTTTTAATTGGATGTGGCTTATATAAAAGTGCAAAAGGAGGCAAAAAGAGTGTGATTAGAATTGGTTCAAAAATTTTTGGCGAGCAATATATTCTCGCAGAAATGTACCGGATGCTAATTTTGGGAAATACAGACTATGAAGTGGCCACCAAAACTGGTTTAGGTGGTACTAAAATATGTTTTGATGCTTTAATGAACGATCAGATTGATTTTTATCCTGAATATACGGGTACAGGTTTACTTGTTCTGCTAAAACCTGATCCGAAGGTTTCCAAAAAAATGGCTCATGATAGAGATAGCACCTATCAGTACGTGAGCAGGCAATTTTCGCAAAAGTTTAATATTAAATGGCTTAAACCAATTGGCTTCAATAATTCGTACGCATTAATGATGCGGCAAAAACAATCAAAAGATCTTGATGTTAATAGTATAACAACATTACAACAATATCTAGATAAAAATTAATGAGCTTAGTTGATCAATTTCTGACCATCAGGAAGTATACTGAATCGATTTGTGAGCCGCTGCAAACGGAAGATTATGTAGTTCAGCCTATTGAAGATGTAAGTCCACCTAAATGGCATCTCGGCCATACCACCTGGTTTTTTGAAACCTTTATCTTAAAACCACACGCAGCCAATTATCAGGAATACAATCCCGATTATAATTTTGTGTTTAACAGCTATTATGAAACGGTTGGTGCAAGGGTTATCCGCACCGATCGTGGCAATTTAAGCCGTCCAAGTGTGAGTGAGATTTACCTGTATCGGCATTATGTAGATGAGGCGATGACTGATTTACTTAGTGAAACGATTACTGATGAGGTGATGGAACTTCTAATTCTGGGATTTAACCACGAGCAGCAGCATCAGGAACTTTTGCTTACCGATATCAAATATATTTTAGGCAACAATCCGCTTTTTCCGGTGTATTCCAATGATTGGAAAGAGCATGAGGAAATCCAAACTCAGCCTGATAGAATAGTCATAACAGAAGGGATATATGAAATAGGTTTTGCCGGAAGTGATTTTTGTTTTGACAATGAATTAAACCGCCATAAAGTATATCTGAATGATTTTGAAATCAGTGCTGTTTTAGAAACCAATGGATCTTACCTGGAATTTATTAAGGCAGGTGGCTATAGTGATTTTAATTACTGGCATGCAGAGGGTTGGGATTGGGTGAAAACAAATGGCATTAAAGCCCCCATGTATTGGCATGAAATAGATGGCGAATGGTTTAATTACACTTATGCAGGTTTATTGCCATTAAATAGTTTACACCCTGTAACGCACATTAGCTATTATGAAGCATATGCTTATGCCAGTTGGAAAGGTATGCGGTTGCCAACAGAATTTGAATGGGAAATTGCTGCAGGGCAATTTAACTGGGGTAAAAGGTGGGAGTGGACCGAAAGTGCATACTTACCTTATCCTGGATTTAGTAAGGCCCCTGGCGCTATTGGAGAATACAATGGCAAATTTATGGTGAACCAGAAAGTACTTCGTGGTGCATCTGTAGCTACGCCAAAAGATCATGGGCGTATCACCTACCGAAATTTTTTTCATCCACATTTGAGATGGCAGTTTACAGGGATTAGATTAGCAAAATAAAGTTACATGAGTACGATTATTTCAAAACAACATGTCCCTGTGGGATCAACATTTTTAAATGATGTTTTAGCAGGTTTAACGGCTGAACGCAAGTCACTGAGTTCTAAATATTTTTATGATGAAATTGGAGATGGTATCTTTCAACAGATCATGGAAATGGGGGATTATTACCTCACCGATGCGGAGATGGAAATTATGCAACATCAAACAGAGCAAATTGCTGATGTTATTGCTGCAGATCCAAGTGCTTTTGACCTGATTGAATTGGGGGCTGGAGATGCCACTAAATCAGTTCACCTGTTGCAATCATTAATTAATCGCCAGCTAAAGTTTACTTATTTACCCATTGATATTTCACGGCATGTTATTGAAGACCTGGAAGAAAATCTCCCTAAGAAGTTGCCTGCGCTAAAGGTAGAGGGTTTAAATGGCGACTATTTCGCCATGGTAAAAAAGGCAAAAACACTATCCAATCGTCGTAAAGTACTTCTGTTTATGGGAGCCAACATTGGAAACATGAATGTAACTGAAGCGGAAGAATTTTGTAAGGCATTGCGAAATGAGTTATCTGCTGAGGATATACTTATTATTGGATTTGATTTAAAGAAAAATCCACGTCAGATTTTGGCTGCATATGATGATGAGGCTGGTATAACGAAATCATTTAACCTGAATTTATTAAGCCGGATAAATCGCGAATTGGATGGTGATTTTGATGTGAGCGGCTTTGATCATTATGCCAGTTATGACCCTGAATCAGGTGCCTGCAAAAGTTATCTGATTAGTTTAAGGGATCAATTGGTTAACATTGGAGATGAAACCATTCGTTTCCATGTAAACGAGCACATTTACATGGAAATTTCGCAGAAATATTCATTAACAGAAGTGAATGAAATGGCTGCCTCAAGTGGATTTATACCCGTTGCTGATTTTTTTGATCAGCACCATTATTTTGTAGATGCCATTTGGAAAGTAAAAAGGTAAGCGATTTTAGCTTGCCTGTTGAATTTTCTTCCCATCTAAAACAGCTAAAAGCTTTTGTAAATCTTCTTCGGTGTTATAAAAGTGAAACGAAATCCGGGTTCCGGTACCTCTTGGTGAGCATAAAATTTTAGCTTCTGCCAAATGGTTAACCTGCTGTTGAGCAAGTGGTAAAATCATGATGGTAGATGCATATTTTTGGTCGGCTAGATAATCTGGCAACAGGCCGCGGTGATGAAGTTGTATCCTGGCTTGTTGGCAAAGGGCCTGTGTAGTTTGCTCTATCGTAGAAATACCAATATTTCTGATCATATTTAAACTTTCATTTAAAGATCCAAAATTCAAGGTATCGAGATGGCCGGGTTCAAAACAAAAGGCTAAAGGTTTTTTGCCTTTAACAAAGGGGGCTGAAGGAAGCTGAGCAAGTTTTCTATCTTCGTAAAGGTGGTTTTTCAATTGATCGGATAATAAGATGAAGCCATTTCCAAAGCCTGCCAGTAACCATTTATATCCACTGGCACATAGTGCATCTAACCCCGAATCTTCAAAACTAAAATCTGTTGTACCGCAAAATTGCGTGCCATCTGCAATGAGTAATAATTTGGGGTATGTTTTTTTAAGTTTTTTTATGAATTCCGGATTCATCCGATAACCACTGATGTACTGCACGATGCTAAAAGCAAAAACAGTTGGCTGATTTTTTTCAATCGCTGCTAAAACATTATCTTCCAGATTTTCATCTATATCTACATAACTGTGTGAAAAGCCACGGCTGGTTATCGGGTATGCCACTGATGGATATTCATCGTTAAGCAAAAGAAATCGTTCTGTTTTTGGCAGTCCATCAAGTAGTGTATTAAAACCAAATGAAAAATTCTGCGTTAGAAAAACATTCGAAACCGCTGTTTTGAAAAAGTCTGAAAGGTTAGATCTTAAGGTTTCTATAATTAGCGAATTATTTAATCTGAATTCACTACCACCCTCTATTAACTGTTGGTCGTGTTTTGTTCTCCAGCTCGCTAACTCAGTTGATAAGATACCGGCGTAAGCTGTGTTTAAGTAAGTATAATTCGAAAGGATCGGGAAGGAAGGGGATAGGTTCATACTCAAAAATAATAGAAATATTTCGTTTATAAATGTGCTTGCCAGTTTTTTGACAAACCTTCGTGTATTTGGTATGTTGTTTAATAAATCATTTAATTTGATGGAGAAGCATATACAGATTTTATTGGAAGAATTGAAAAAATTACTAAACGGCGGTGGTGCGCATGTTGGTTTTAATGAAGCGGTTAAGGATTTTCCGTTTAAGCTTTTAGGCGAAAAGCCATATGGCCTGCCATACAGTGTCTGGCAATTGGTTTCGCACATTCGGATTGCCCAGTGGGATATGCTAGAATTTAGTAAGGATGGGTTACATCAATCGCCAAAATGGCCGGATGGATACTGGCCGGAGGAAACGGCCCCATCAAGTGAAGAGGAATGGACACAAACACTGGAAGCTATTGATTATGATTTAAAAAGTTTTATCAATTTATTAGAATCAAAAGATCTTTATGAAACTATTCCTCACGGAGATGGTCAATCCCTGTTGCGTGAAGCTTTACAAATTGCAGATCATAATGCCTACCATATTGCCGAGATTGTGGTGATCAGGAGGTTATTAGGAATTTGGAAAAGCTAGAGCGTAAACAAATCAGAAGTTTAGCGGACAGAGAAGAAGGATTGTAATCATTATCGGTTTTAACGTAAAAGAGAATTTCGGGTAGTGCAAATGCCTGATTTCTTTTGCCCCAATTACGGGTTGATTCCCCTCTTCAGAGGGGTGTCCGCAGGACGGGGGTATTCTAATAGTCGGAAAATTCTCTTATAATTAATTCCTATCTCCAATGGATAACATTACCACACAAATAACCTCTGCAAAAACAAATACCTAAACTAAATTATCACTGCAACAAGCGATAACACTGGCTGGCAATTTCAAATTCTTCGTTGGTTGGGATGATTAGGATCTTCACTTTTGAATCATCCGTACTCACATCCACTAAACCACCCTGGTATTGTCTGTTACTTTCGCTATTCATTTCGATGCCTAAAAATTCCAGTTCTGTACAAACCGCTTCACGCATATCCCGGTCATTTTCGCCAACGCCGGCCGTAAATATAAGGGCATCCATTCCATTAAGAATAGCGGCATAAGCACCTATAAATTTCTTGATGCGATAGGCATAAAGTTCCAGGGCAAGAACAGCATATTCGTTTCCAGCTTCCGCTAGTTTTCTAATGTCCCGCATGTCGCTTGAACCTCCAACACCTAATAAACCTGATTCCTTATTAAATAAAGTGCTCAATTGATTCAGGCTGTATCCGGCATGTTCTATTAAATGAAAAATAACAGAAGGGTCGATGTCGCCTGATCTGGTACCCATCATTAAACCGCTTAACGGACCAAAGCCCATACTGGTATCAACAGACTTTCCATTTCTGATGGCGGTGATGCTACATCCATTGCCCAAGTGAATACTGATAAGTTTCGATTCTTTTTTATCCAACCATTGAACAGCTTGTTCACTTACATATTTATGACTGGTACCATGAAAACCATAAACCCTGATTCCCTCTTCCTTATAATAGCGATCCGGAATAGCATATCGGAAAGCTTGCTGCGGAATGCTTTGATGAAAAGCGGTATCAAAAATCGCTACCTGTTTGGCGTTTTTAAATGTTTCTTCTGCGACTTCAATACATTTTAAATTCACTGGATTATGAAGTGGAGCAAGGGAGAAAAGTTTCTTAATCTGTTCTTTTACTTCTGCCGTAATTAAAGTCGGACCGGAAAAATTTTCCCCGCCATGTACCACGCGGTGGCCAACAGCATTGATGTCATCCGGTGTGGCAATTACGGCAAGTTTACCTTCACTTAATAAAGCGAGCACCTGCTTTAAGCCCTCGCCATGATCGGCTATAAATGCAGTTTTTTCTGTAACAAATTTCTCTGTTCCCTGGAAAACGGTATGTTTTATATAGGAACCTTCAATGCCAATGCGTTCCACCAGTCCGCTGGAAATTGGCGAAGGAACAGGCATTTTAAAGAGTTGATATTTAAGGGAACTACTTCCTGAATTGATGACTAAAATGTTCATGTTTTATTTTTAAATGTCCTGACATTGAATAGCTGTAATCACTACCGTATTAAAAATGTCATCTACCGTGCAGCCACGGCTTAAATCATTAATGGGTTTATTTAAGCCTTGGAGCATGGGGCCAATGGCTAATGCGCCTGTTTCACGTTGTACTGCTTTATAAGTATTATTACCTGTATTTAAATCCGGGAAGATGAGCACACTAGCCCTTCCGGCTACTTCAGAATTCGGCATTTTTTGTTTGCCCACCTTTGGATCTACCGCTGCATCATATTGAATAGGACCTTCAATTTTTAATTCAGGATACCTGGCTCTTACAATAGCTGTAGCTTCACGTACGCGTTCTACATCCTCACCCTCACCTGATGTTCCGGAGGAGTAGGACAACATGGCAATGCGTGGTTCGATGCCAAATTTAGCACTACTTTCTGCAGAAGAAATAGCAATTTCCGCCAGTTGCTGTGCAGTTGGATTTGGATTAACAGCACAATCACCAAAAATAGCTACCCTTTCTGGCAGACACATAAAGAAGATAGAAGACACCACTGAAACACCCGGACGTGTTTTAACAAATTGTAAAGCCGGACGGATGGTGTGTTGAGTGGTGTGCACCGCTCCGGAAACCATTCCATCAGCATCACCTTTATACACCATCATGGTTCCGAAATAGGATACATCTGTCATCATATCTCTTGCCATTTCCAGGTTTACGTTTTTAGCTTTTCGTAACTCATGCAATGTTTCTACATATTGATCGTAGTGTTCAGAATGTGCCGGGTTATGGATGTGAATAGCATTTGGATCGAGGTTTAAGCCTAGTCGCTTGATGGAATTTCCAATCTCAAGCGGATCGCCAAGTAAGGTAATGTCAACAATATCCTGTGCAATTAATTTTTCTACCGCTTTTAAAATGCGCTCATCATTTCCTTCGGGAAGAACGATGTGCTTTTTCTCTCGTTTGGCCCATTTCACCAATTGGTATTGAAACATGTGTGGGGTAATGCCTTGATAACTAAAGGTGATAATTTTATCGTCAAGGGCTTTAAGGTCTACATGTCTTTCAAAAATATCAATGGCGAGGGCAATTTTCTTTTTATTATCGATGGTGATTTTAGAGTGGATGGAGCCAATAGTCGTAGTGGTCTCAAAAGTGCCTTTTTGTACTGAAATAATAGGAATGATGGTTTGTAAGCCTTCAATTAACCTGATCATGGGCTCATCAGGCAAACTGCCTGCGGTAAGTACAATACCTGCAATTTTAGGGTAATTGGCAGAAAGGTTAGCCTGAAGCGAACCAATAATAATGTCGCCACGGTCACCCGGAGTAACAATTAGCAAGTTATCTTTAATGTGCCTTAAAAAATTGGGCAGCATCATGGCACCGGTAACAAAATTGTCTACCTGGTTATCCAATAAGTCTGCTCCAAATAATACCTCGGCATTCAATGCCGTCGTAATTTCCTTCATGGTGGGACTCTGCAAGCCACTTTCTACCGGAATAACGGCAATTAATAATTCAGCAGGTAATTGGTTGGTTAGTGCCTGTTTAATGCGCTCCGCTTCTTCTGGTTGAACCATATTGGCCACCACACCCAGCACCTGAACATCACGCAATAAAAAGTTTTTATAAATATTAATAGCAGACTTAAACAACTGGCTGGCCGATTTTCCTTTTCCTGATACCACGACCAGAACCGGAGCGCCCAGGTTTTTTGCCATTAAAGCATTAGATTCGAACTCGAAAGCACTTCCTTCGCCCAAAAAATCACTGCCTTCAATTACGGTAAAATCATAATTATCTTCCAGTTTCTTATACTTGCTGATGATTGTGTTGATCATCGTTCCGCTATCATCAGATTGTTGAAGCATATCCTGCCTGGTAAAAGCAAAGGCATCTTCATATTTTACCGGAAGCGAAAAATAATCCAACATGGCTTCTACATGTTCGTCCCGTTTATCAGGATCTTCCTGAGCAATAATGGGCTTAAAATAACCCACCTTTTGCGTTTTGGCAAGTAGCATGTTGATCATACCAAATGCAATAACAGATTTCCCGGTGTAGGGTTCGGCAGATGCAATAAAGATATTTTTAGTCATATGTAAGAAAAGAAGGATCTGAATAATAACGAACTTGTGCCAATATAGTTGGAAATTTTTAAATAAATAAAATACTTATTTAGTTTTTACCCGATGGAAAAGATTATACAAGACAGTGCTCTGAAACTCAAGATTTTCAACCTTTGTTGCGATATATTGGATTTGGACATGAAAAATGAATATTTGTTAACTGAAAATAATAAAACTGATTTGCCAATCACGAATAAGTCATTTAAGTTTTATGATGCAGGTAGTTGATTTTTTATCGGATATTTTTGTGATCAGATTAAGAAAACCAATACCATGAATCATCAATCACTTAAAAATATACCCTATTCTGTACTCGATTTGGCAACGGTACTGGAAGGACATACTGCTGCTGATACTTTTAAAACAAGTTTAGAAATTGCCCAACAATCAGAACGTTTAGGTTACCGTCGTTACTGGTTTGCAGAACACCATAACATGGCAGGTGTAGCCAGCTCTGCAACAGCGGTTTTAATAGGTTTTATTGCCGGCGGAACCAAAACTATTCGTGTAGGCTCGGGTGGTATTATGCTTCCTAACCATTCACCTTTAATCGTGGCAGAGCAATTTGGAACGCTGGCCTCGCTATATCCTAATAGAATTGATCTAGGATTAGGTCGTGCGCCAGGAACAGATCAGGTGACGGCAATGGCCATTAGAGGTGAAAATTTTAATTCCCCACATTATTTCCCAAGAGATATTGAACGCCTTCAACAATTTTTTTCAAGTGATAACAGGGGTTCAAATGTAAGGGCTTTTCCAGGCGAGGGTCTTGATATTCCAATTTGGGTGCTGGGTTCAAGTACCGATAGTGCACGGTTAGCAGCAGAAAAAGGATTGCCATATGCCTTTGCCAGCCATTTTGCACCAACCTATTTTGAACAGGCCATAGCCATTTATAGAAATAACTTTAAGCCATCTGCATTTTTACAAGAGCCTTACGTAATGGCATGCGTGAATGTAGTGGCGGCAGATACAGAGGAGCAGGCTGAGTTCTTATCCAGCTCGGTAAAACGAATGTTCCTGGGTGTGATCACCGGGAAGCGTGAATTGTTAAAGCCTGCCTTTGATAATATCAATGGCTATTGGGATCGGATGGAAAAAGAAGCGGTTGAACAAATGCTTTATTATTCTTTTATTGGAAGTAAAGAAACCATCAAAGGGAATTTAGAAGATTTTGTAGAAAAATATGGTGTAAATGAGATCATGAGTACTTCTCATATTTACGATCAACAGGCTAAACTTCATTCTAACAAGCTATTTTCAGAGGTATTCGGTTAGTTGAATTTATTGAGGTTCTACTAAAGATTAAAATCAAACTATCCAAAACTTAATCACTTTTTTTATTGTTGAATTTTTTAAAAGATTCTATGATGAAAACAAAAACAAGTGAAGAAATTCAAAAAGGAATAGTGCTGGATGGAATGAAAGCTGTTGGCCATGGCTTAGGGATTTATGCCACTAAGCCTGCCATTAAAAATACGGTTAGGAAGAACATGCACCTGGTAGATCATTTACTACAGGTTGCATTTTCAAAAAGAAGTACGCCTGCTCACCAGAATAAAAGGGTAATTGAACTGGCCGGAATAGGCGCCATTGCTTTATACACTTTATATCAGGGTATTGAACGCAAAAATAAATCGCTACTGATTCAGGGTGCTTTTTTGGGTGCCGCATTGTTAACGGTTAGTTTAGCATCCTCAACGAGTCATCGTAAGCTGGTATATAAACGATAAATGAATCAGGCGTTAGCCTCAACTAAAAGTTTCAGCATTTTTAAGCGATGAAGCAGTGGCTGGTTAACTTTAGAATCGAGGTTTAATTTTAGGGGTAAGAAATGGCTTTCTAAAAAATAATCGTAATCTGTAATGACAGTAGCTTCATTAAGGTAAATGGGTACTTGCTGTTTGCCAGCTTTTGAAAAAAAATCTTCCAGCTCCTTTAATTCTTGTAATGTCATGCCACAAATTTACTATTCATAGCCGATGTAATCCTAGAAAAACACCATCTATTTTTCATTGGCATGATGTTCAGCCTGGTAAATATTTACTGAACCCTGCGTCGATCTATTGCTTTTAACCACTCCTCATTTTTACAGCGCTTGCAACTGTGCTTACCCATCACTTCAATTTGTTCAACCGCACCACAAAATGAGCAGGCGTAATGATCTTTGGTATTGATTAGCTTAATTTTTTTCTCAAAAAGATCAGGAAGAATAGGCAGGCCAAATTTCACGGCATCATCCGGATAAAGGTATACGCTAAGCGAACCGGAAGTTTCTAAAATGGTGATTTCAATTTGTCCAAGATGTGAGATTCCTTGCTGGCGTAAGTCTGCAAAAAATTCATCCTTAGCCAGTGCTTCTTTTCTAAAATCATCGATGTTAAATACGCCATCACGAATAAGATAAACACATTTGCCTTCAATCAGATCATCTATTTTGTCGCTTTTTGCGGTTAAATAAGTGGTGAAGCGGTAGGCACCAACAATAACCAAAAAGATAACAACGGGTATTAACAGGCCAATTTCCTTGTAGAACATGGGATCGCCGGCGGCAGAACCCAGACTAATAATAACCACCAGTTCAAATACGGAAAGCTGGCGTACACCTCGTTTGCCAAGCAACCTTAATCCAACGAGTATGATGAAGTACATGATGAATGTACGGAGGGCGATCTCTAATAAAAATTCGAAATTCTCTTCGCCAATTAAAAATTGTTTCCAGTCTATTGCCTGCAATTTGTCTTCTTTTAGAATATTAAGGGAATATAAAAACTGGCAAAGGATTCAGAAATAGGTATTTCTCAATCTTTTGCCAGCCAAATAAGGAAATCAATAATCATCCCTTATGCTTACCTACAGAAACAAATATTCATCTGTTGGTTGATTGCGATTTCGGTGATCAGATATTCATCTGGTTAAATCATTCTCTACGTTTTGAAATTTAGTTTCAAATTCTCTTTGGTAATCTTTTGCTTTTTCTTTCCATTCAGGTGCCTTATCTTTAAGATCATCTACTACTGATCTTCCGGTAATCGGATCTTTCTTGGTGATGTATTTGAAGCCTGCATAAACTGCAGCGCCAATAATTGCGGTTTTTAAAAGTCCCATATATCTTTTCTTTTTTATTAAAAACAGTACTGTAGGTTAAAGGTTTTAGAAAAAAAATAGATTTATTAAACCTTATAGGTTTTTAAAACCTATAAGGTTTGATCGTAAAAAAGTGACTTACATCATTTTATAAGGTAACCTATATCTGCCATGGCCTTAGGTACATTAAATAGGTTTGTGCTTTAAAGAAATATATTATGCCACATACTTTTCATATCCCTGTTTTAGGACTTGGATATTCTATAGACACGCCATTAAAGGTTGCCCGTTATGGCATTTCCTCTGTATTATCCATTGTAGATGATGAATTGATAGAACGGATGAGGGAGTACCACTCACGCCAGATGGAACTGGATTTTTCACCAATACTAAAATCTGCATCAAACAGTAGGGCGAAAAGAATTACTGCTTATTTAAATTTTCTTGCAGATGCCATTTCAAATCAGGTTGCACAACTTAAAAGGCAGGCCTTTGAAGCTGGAAGCGATATTTGTCGGTATTTTGAATTATTACCAGAAGGTTCCAGCTTAAAAAACGGATATGAGCTGATGATGGATTATCCTGAAGGCTCAAGTAAAGAAATGTTTCAACAGGTGCTGCGGAACAACATTAAACCTGGAGCAATTGATGTAAATATTATGGCCAAGGTTGATAAGATGAATATCGATGCTGAATTTACCAGTGATGAAAATTCTGATGCCCTTGCAGCCTTACGTGGTTTTGCACTAAGCAAACTGTCATCTTCGGTCATTTTATCCGCCGGGATGAATCCACGGTTATACAGTTATTTAACTCAGTTTGATGATTTTTTTCCTGATAAAAACGGCCATATCAGTAAAAAGATTGTGTTGAAGGTAAGCGATTTTAGGTCAGCATTAATTCAGGCTAAATTCTTAGCGAAAAAAGGATTATGGGTAGCCGAGTTTCGGGTTGAATCTGGATTAAACTGCGGTGGACATGCCTTTGCAACGGAAGGTTATTTGCTCGGACCAATTTTGGAAGAATTTAAGGTCAGAAGAAATGACATGCATGCAGAATTATTCGCCCTATATGAGCCAGCACTTAGCCAAAGAAATGTGAATATTAGTGCTGCCCCTTCACAACGAATTAGTGTGCAAGGCGGAATTGGTACCGCTGAAGAAAACCAGTTTTTAATTCATCATTATGGATTGGATGCCACGGGCTGGGGAAGTCCGTTTCTTTTGGTTCCGGAAGTAACGAATGTGGATAATGAAACCCTGGATATTCTGGCCCATTCAAAAGAAGATGATTATTACCTGAGCCATTCCTCACCATTGGGCATTCAGTTTAATAATTTTAAAAACAGTACCATTGATGCTCAGCGCTTAGGGAGGATAGATAAAAATCGTCCCGGAAGCGCCTGTACCAAAAAATATTTGTGCAACAACACCGAGTTTACCGAACAGCCCATTTGCACGGCATCCAGGGAATATCAACATTTAAAAATCAAACAATTGAAATCACAAGCACTGCCAGCAAATGAATTTCAACAACAGTTTGATACCATAACAGAAAAAATTTGTCTCTGTGAAGGTTTATGCGCATCTACCTATTTAAAATATAATATGCTTAAGCCTAAAGAAAGTAAGGCGGTAGCCATTTGTCCGGGACCTAATCTGGCTTATTTTTCAGGTATTTATGCTATGGATGATATGGTGGGTCATATTTACGGACGCTTAAACTTGTTGGAAAAAATTGAACGTCCGCACATTTTTGTTAAAGAGCTTGGGTTGTATATCGATTATTTTCAGGGAGAGTTACAGCAGTTTTGTAATCATTTTACTGAGAAAAAGAAAAAACAACTGCTTCATTTTAAATTGCAGTTATCAGAAGGGATCTCTTATTATAAACAACTATTTAATGAAATTGCTGATGGTGCAGATGATCAATTAAATTCATTGCAGACAGAGTTGAATATTTCAGAGAACAGATTAGAACAGCTGCTAATTGATTAATATTGAAAGTGGTCTCAATTAAATTTATCTTTACGACCTCAGCAAAGCAGATAATATGGACAGATCGAAATTCCTGGATGCAATTATAGAAAATGCGATTGATGGCATTATAACCATTGATGATAAAGGCATTATTGAGCATTTAAATCCGGCAGCATTGAGGCTTTTTGGTTACGAACGTGTTGAACTGGTCGGTAAAAATGTATCTGTTTTAATGCCAGCGCCAGATAAAATCAAGCATGATGGCTACATTCAGAATTATAATGAAACGGGCAAGAAACATATTATCGGCATTGGAAGAGAGGTGCTTGGGCAAAAGAAAGATGGTTCTACTTTCCCATTCCGATTGGGCGTGAGTGAAGTTAAATTTAGCGATCGTAAAATTTATACCGGGTTTATTCATGATCTGTCAAAAGAAAAGGCTAATGAGGAACAGATTAAATCCTATACCGAAAAGTTAGAGAGTAAAATTAAAGAACGTACACGTGATTTAATTAAACTGGTTTCGGAACTGGAAACAGCAAAGGAAAACATGAGCGCTCTTTTTCAAAAAGAGAAAGAGCTTAATCAGCTTAAAACACGTTTTGTTTCTATGGCTTCGCATGAGTTTAGAACCCCTTTAAGTTCAATGCAGTTATCAGCCTCATTAATAGATAAATATACGGTTAAGCAAGACGCAGTAAACGTAGAGAAACATACTGCAAAAATTAAGAATTCTATTAATAACCTCACCACCATTTTAAATGATTTTTTATCATTGGAAAAACTAGAAGCGGGTAAAGTACAAGCTACTGAGCAGGTATTCAACATCATTAGCTTTGCAGAAGAAATTACGGAAGAGATGCAATTGATTACCAAACAGAACCAGCATATCATCTACGAGCATACCGGCACCAAAGCTGATGTATTACTTGATCCAAATTTACTTAAAAACTGTATAATCAACTTGATATCCAATGCCATTAAATATTCTGGAGAGGATACCTTAATCCAATTCAATAGCCTTCTTAAGGAAAATGAACTGATTCTGGAGGTGCAGGATAATGGCATTGGGATACCAGAAATTGATCAACATAACCTTTTCGAGCCTTTTTTTAGGGCACATAATACAGGTGACATTCCTGGTACAGGTTTGGGGTTAAATATTGTAAAGCGTTATGTTGGTTTAATGAACGGCACTGTATCATGTAAAAGCGAGCAAAACACAGGTACGTTATTTACCTTAACGTTCCCCATCTAAATCAATCATAAATCCCTATTCAAATTTTCTGATGAATAAAAAAGTTTTAATAATAGAAGATAACGACGATATCCGTGAAGGAACTGCTGAGGTGCTGGATTTAGCCGGCTATGAAACCTTTACTGCCAAGCATGGTAAAATTGGTGTAGATTTGGCGTTGAAGCATTTACCAGATGTGATTCTTTGTGATATTATGATGCCTGAACTGGATGGTTATGGCGTATTATATCTGATTAATAAAAACCCGCAAACGGCCAATATTCCATTTATCTTCATTACAGCTAAAACCGAACGTGCAGATATGAGAAAGGGAATGGAAATGGGGGCAGATGATTATTTAACAAAGCCATTTGACGATTTAGAATTGTTTAAGGCCATAGAAAGCCGTTTTAAAAAGAAACAGCAATCAAAAACCATGGGTACATCAGCCGGAAGTATTGATGCCGTTTTTGAAGAACTTAAGGCAAAAGGCAAAGCCAGATCAGTTGCAAACAAACAAATTATTTATGTAGAGGATGATGAACCTTTGCATCTTTACTATATTGTGAAGGGACAAGTTAAAACATATAAACGTTTTAAAGATGGTCGGGAACTTTCCTCCGGCTTATTTCATGATGGTGATTTCTTTGGTTATGAAAGCCTTTGTAATGGTGTACCTTATGCTGAAAATGCGGCAACACTTGCACCATCAGAAATTATCCAGATTCCCAAAACAGATTTTATGGAATATCTGCTCAACCACCAGTCTGTATCCAAAAAGTTTATCAACTTGCTATCTGAAAATGTACAAGGTAAAGGAAAACAAATGTTGCAATTGGCTTATTCATCGGTAAGGAAGCGGGTAGCTGAAGCATTGGTGCAGGTGGCTGAAAAATTTGGCAGTGTAGAAAGTGATAATTGTACCATCAAAATTTCAAGAGACGATCTTGCTGCGTTGGTTGGGACTGCAAGTGAGACTGTTAGTCGGATGCTAGCTGACTTTAAGGATGAAAAATTGATTGATAAAACGGGTAATGCCATCAACATATTATCATTGAAAAATCTTAAAAATGTAAAGCAATAAATCATTTACACCTATCCTTTAAAAGTAATTAATGTCACTTTTTAGTCTAAGCAGCCTCATCCTCTCCAAGTGATGGCTGCTTTATTTTTGTGTACTTAAAAATTGTACATGAAAGCAATAGCCTATAATATTAAGCCTGTCGAAAAAGAATGGCTGGTTCTCGCAAATTATAAGAAACATGATATTACCATCATAGCCAATAGTTTAACTATTGATACTTTGTCTTTTTCTGCAGGTAAAGAAGTGTTATTGGTTTTTAATCATGACGACTTAGACGCGCAAATGATTGATGGATTAAAGTCATTGGGGATTCGATATATCGCCACATCATCTGTCGACACTGGACACCTGGATTTACTGGCCGCAGGTCGTGCCGGAATGAAAGTAGCAAATGTACCACTGCTGGATGAAAACCAGGATCCTAAATTGCGAATGGAACAGGTTATCAAGAATCTGGATCAATGGGCTGCCGGTAAATGTGTAGGCAAAGCCTGTTGCTGTCAGAATAATTGTGGTGTAGCTAAAGCCTTAAAATAATGGAAACAGCTGCACTACTTCAAAAATATAATGTTGCTGCACCACGTTATACGAGTTATCCAACAGTTCCATATTGGGATCAGACTACATTTAGTCCCGAAAAATGGATCAGTGCTGTTCAAACCATTTATGCGGAGCACGGAGATGGCGGAATCAGCCTTTATATTCACCTGCCTTATTGCGAAAGCTTATGTACTTATTGTGGATGCAATACACGAATCACAAAAAACCATACGGTGGAATTGCCTTACATCAAGGCCGTTTTAGCAGAATGGAAAATGTATCAAAATCTGCTGGGAAGTAAGCTGAAAATAAAAGAGTTGCACCTAGGCGGTGGTACGCCTACTTTTTTTCAAGCTGAAAACCTGAAGATATTAATTGAAGGTATTCTTACCGGGGTTGAAGTTTCGCCTGATGCTACATTTTCATTTGAAGCGCACCCGGCAAATACCACCGAAGCACATTTGCAAACCCTGTATCAATTAGGCTTTAAACGATTGAGTCTGGGGATTCAGGATTTCGATCCAAAAGTGCAGATGATGATCAATCGATTTCAAACACCACAACAGGTAACCTCGATCATGCGTCAAGCTAGAGCAATTGGTTTTGATTCTATAAATTTTGATTTAATTTATGGATTACCTGCTCAGAACATTGTTGGTTTATCAGAAACAATTGAAGCCGTAATTGAGATGAAGCCCGATCGGATTGCGTTTTATAGTTATGCGCATGTGCCTTGGCTTAAGCCTGGTCAAAGGCACTATACCGTTGAAGATCTTCCTGCTGGAAATGAGAAATTTGCGCTTTATCAAATGGGTAAAAAGATGTTGTTGGAAGCTGGATATGAAGACGTGGGAATGGATCACTTTGCCCTAGAAACTGATACGCTATTTATAGCAAGTGCGGAGAAAAAATTGCATCGCAACTTTATGGGCTATACTGATCAGCACACGCATTTGCTGATTGGTTTAGGTGTTTCGTCTATTAGTGATAGCTGGACTGCATTTGCACAAAACCCTAAAAGTGTTGAAGCTTATCTAGATAAAATTAATGCTGGTTTATGGCCGATAGAAAAAGGTCATTTGCTCTCTGAAGAAGACCTGGAGATCCGTCAGCATATTTTAAATATCATGTGCCGGGAAAACACCAGCTACCCCGAAGCGATACCCGATGCAATTGTTAAAAGACTTTCTCCGCTCATTCAAGATCAGCTGATTCAGGTTTGTGGAAAGGAAATTAACATCACACAAAATGGTAAATCATTCTTAAGAAATGTGTGCATGGCTTTTGATGAGAAGTTATGGGCTAGGCAACCGGAAACTAAGCTATTTAGTGCTGCCATTTAAATTCTATGCCATGAAAAACCAACAACAAACCACAACTTATACCATCTGTTATCATTGTGGAGAAGAGGTTACAGACCATGTTCATCGATTGGATGATAAAGAATTTTGTTGTGCTGGTTGCAAGGGAGTTTATCAAATCCTTTCAGAAAATAACCTCTGTAATTACTATGCATATAATCATAATCCAGGTCAGCGATTTAATCACGATACCCGGTTAGAATACCTGGATGAACAGCAGATTATAAACCAACTGATTGATTATACTGGCAAAGACTCCAGTATCATAACCTTTTATATTCCAGCAATTCACTGTAGTTCATGTATCTGGTTACTTGAGCATCTTTATAAAATCAATCAAGCCATCTTCAGCTCACGAATTGATTTCATCAGGAAGCAAGTTACCATCACTTTTAGCCATAAAGAAATCTCACTAAGGAACTTGGTAGAAACACTAATTCAGATTGGCTACGAGCCTTTAATCAGCCTTCAGGATGTGGTGAAGGAACATCAAAAGGCCTTGGATAAAGGTTTGATTTTGAAAATAGCTGTAGCGGGATTTTTAATGGGCAATGTGATGCTTTTCAGCTTTCCCGAATATTTTGGTTTGTCTGGCCTGGAAAAACAATTTCAAGTGTTATTTGGCTGGCTGAATTTAGCTTTTTCCATTCCGGCAGCATTTTATTGTGGTAAAGATTATTTTATATCCGCCATCACCAGTTTAAAACATAAGCATGTAAATCTGGATACGCCTTTAGCATTAATCATTGCCGTTCTATTTTTACGGACAGCATTTGAAATTATATTTAACACCGGACCTGGCTTCGCTGATACCCTGACGGGTTTGGTTTTTTTGCTGTTAATGGGGAAGTGGTTGAAACAACGAACTTATAACCACATTTCCTTCGATCGTGATTATCGTTCCTATTTCCCGATTGCGGTAACTACATTAATTAACGGTCTGGAAAAACCAGTTTCCATCAATGAAGTGAAAATTGGAGACCGCTTATGGATTAGAAACGGCGAATTACTCCCTGCTGATGCGATTTTAATGAAAGGTGATGCCTGGATGGATATGAGTTTCGTAACTGGCGAATCTGAACCTGTACACAAGGTTTTAGGTGAAATTATCTATGCCGGAGGTCGACAAACAGGAGAGGCTATAGAATTAGAAGTGATTAAGCCTGTATCTCAAAGTTATTTAACGGGTTTATGGAACCATGATCATTATAAAAACCATGTTCAAAAGCAGAACTTTAATGATAGCATTGCCAAGTATTTTAGCCTGGCCGTATTTACCATTGCCTTTTCAGCCACTGCTTACTGGCTTTTGCAACACGATAGCCACAAAGCCTGGTCGGCATTTACAGCTGTAATTATTGTGGCTTGCCCATGCGTACTGGCTTTAAGTACACCATTTACACTTTCAGCCATTTTATCTGTGTTTGATAAAAAAGGTTTTTATGTAAAAAATACTGATGCTGTAGAACAGCTGGCTAAGTGTGATGCCATCGTTTTTGATAAAACCGGAACACTAACCACCACCCGAAATGCGCAGGTTTATTTCAATGGTAAATTGGATGATCACGAGAAAAAAATAGTGGCTTCACTGTTCAGAAATTCTGCGCATCCATTGAGCAGGCACATTTTAAAGGAATTAAAAACAGGTGATTTTTTTCAGGTGAAGAATTATCAGGAAATGCTGGGTAAGGGTTTATCTGCAACTATTAACGGCTCAAGTGTTTACGCCGGAAGTTTATCGTCCAATTTAAAAGCGGTGGATCATCAGCCTTTCAGCGGTGTGCATGTGGTGATTGATAATGTTTACATGGGGAATTTTGTGATTGAACAGGAGTGGCGACCTCAACTCAATGTGCTGATTGCACAATTAAATCGTTCATTTGATGTACAATTGCTTTCTGGTGATACCAACAAAGATGAACGCCATTTGAGAACCATCTTTCCGGAAAAGAATCAAATCAGATTCAGGCAAAGTCCTCATGAAAAGCTCGATGCCATTTCGGCTTTGCAAGACAGCGGAAGGGCAGTGATGATGTTAGGTGATGGGCTGAATGATGCAGGTGCCTTAAAACAAAGTGATTTCGGCATTGCCATTACAGATGATATTAACAATTTTACCCCCGGATGCGATGCCATTTTAAAGGGCGATTCATTAAGCTTGCTGCCCAATTTTATTGGCCTGAGTAAAGATGGAATTAAGATTATCAAAGCAAGTTTCGCTATTGCTACTGCGTATAATTTTATCGGAATCTTTTATGCCGTTCAGGGTACGCTTTATCCCTTAGTTGCTGCGGTACTCATGCCGATAAGCACCGTAACAATCATCTGCTTTACCACTTTCGCTACACGCATTCTGGCGCGTAGAAATAAACTATTTACCTGAGTTCGATTAATATTCAACGCTTTTAACACCCCGGTCTGCGACCATCCTCCGATGTATCGGAGGGTGCCCAAAGGGCGGGGTGGTTAAAAAAAAACTGTTAAAACGGTATTCTAATAAATATTACTAACGAAAACAAGCTGTTATGAATATTCTCTATTTTTTAGTGGGCTGCAGCGTTTTAATGGCACTCATTTTTCTGGGTGCGTTTATCTGGGCTGCCAAAACGGGGCAAAACGACGACGTTTACACCCCGGGTATACGGATTCTTTTCGATGATGAGCTGGAAGAAGCAAAAAGTGAAGAAGATCACTTTTCCAGCTAAGCCACATCATCCTTTACCTGCCCCATGCAGGATACCTTTGACCTATCAATACAAACAAAACATTTCTGTTTATGCAATTAGAGCGATTTACTTACGATAACAAGATTGTCAGAAACTTCGGCATTGCCACCCTCGTTTGGGGGATTATTGGGATGACGGTGGGTTTGCTGGCAGCGATGCAGCTTTTCAAACCTGCAATGAATTTAGGAAACCAGTATACCACCTTTGGTAGGATCAGGCCCTTACACACCAATGCGGTGATTTTTGCCTTTGTAGGCAACGCCATTTTTATGGGGGTGTATTATTCTTTACAGCGCCTGCTTAAGGCCAGAATGTTTAGTGATATTTTAAGTAAAATTCATTTCTGGGGCTGGCAGCTTATCATCGTATCAGCAGTGATTACCCTTCCACTTGGTTTTACCACCTCGCATGAATACGCTGAACTGGAGTGGCCAATAGATATTGCCATTACCATCATTTGGGTAGTATTTGGAGTGAACATGTTTGGTACCATTTTTAAAAGAAGAGAGCGGCATTTATACGTAGCCATTTGGTTTTACATTGCCACCTTTGTAACCATAGCAGTGTTGCATATTGTTAACTCATTTGAGTTGCCTATCTCTTTTATGAAAAGTTATTATGTGTATGCAGGCGTTCAGGATGCATTGGTACAATGGTGGTACGGACACAATGCGGTAGCTTTCTTTTTAACCACACCTTATTTAGGTATGATGTATTACTTTCTGCCAAAAATGGCTGGAAGACCGGTATACTCTTATAAACTAAGTATTTTACACTTTTGGTCGCTGATTTTTATTTACATCTGGGCTGGTCCGCACCATTTACTCTATACCTCTTTACCAGGTTGGGCACAATCTTTAGGCGTTGCTTTTTCAATTATGCTGATTGCTCCAAGCTGGGGCGGAATGATTAACGGTTTACTAACCCTTCGGGGAGCATGGGATAAAGTTCGGGAAGATGTTACCCTGAAATTTATGGTAGTGGCTCTAACAGCTTATGGTATGGCCACCTTCGAAGGGCCAATGTTATCTTTAAAGCAAATTAATGGTGTGGCCCACTTTACCGATTGGATTGTGGCCCACGTACACGTAGGGGCATTAGGATGGAATGGCTTTTTAACTTTCGGCGTATTGTACTGGTTAATTCCAAGAATTTATAAAACGGAACTATATTCTAAAAAACTGGCCGGCTTTCACTTTTGGATAGGCACGCTCGGCATTCTTTTTTATGCTATCCCGATGTACTGGGCAGGTTTTACCCAAGGTTTAATGTGGAAAGAGTTTACCGGCGAAGGTTTACTGAAGTATCCAAACTTCCTGGCCACCACGCTACAGATAATTCCCATGCATGTATTGCGATCAATAGGTGGTGCAATGTATCTGGCAGGTGTAATTGTGATGACTTATAACCTGGCCAAAACCATGAGAAGTGCTAAACTGGTTGCTAATGAACCCGCAGAAGCAATGCCTCTGGCAAAAGAAATTGTAGATCATTCTGCTGCGGATAAAGCCTGGCACAGGGTTTTAGAGCGTAAGCCAATGAAATTTATGGTTTTATCATTGATTATCATTCTGATAGGTGGAATGGTGGAAATGATGCCTACATTTACGATACAGTCTAACGTGCCCACTATTGCCAGTGTAAAACCTTATTCTGCTTTAGAATTGCAAGGAAGAGATCTTTATATCCGCGAAGGTTGTGTAAACTGCCATTCCCAAACAGTTAGGCCTTTCCGTTCAGAAACAGAACGTTATGGCGAATATAGCAAGGCTGGTGAGTTTGTTTATGATCACCCTTTTTTATGGGGAAGTAAAAGAACCGGACCAGATTTGCATCGCATTGGCGGAAAATATTCAGATGCATGGCATTATAATCACCTGGTAGATCCCACTTCAATGTCGCCGGGCAGTATTATGCCACCGTACCCATGGCTTGTAAAACAGCAACTTGATATCACCACCACGGCAAGTAAAATTAGGGCGATGCAAACACTCGGTGTGCCATATGCAGCTGGGTATGACCAAAAGGCTAATGAAGATCTTAAAATTCAGGCTGATCAAATTGCTGCTGATTTAAAACAAAACAACATTAAAGTAAAAAGTGATCGGGAGATTGTGGCCATTATAGCCTATCTACAGCGCTTAGGTACTGATATTAAAGCCAATAAAGCAGAAATTCCAACCAACTAAAATTATGTTCAATCAAATAAAAGACCTGGCCGGAGGTGAACTTTACCTCATCAGCTCACTGATCATGTTTATGGTATTTTTCATTATCGTAGGCATTTACCTCCTTAAATTAAATAAAAAGCATATCGAAGTCATGAGCGAATTGCCAATCCAGGAAAATCAAACTCAAGGGTATGAAGAAGATTAGTTTATTTATTTTGTTGCTGCTCGGTCAGGTGTTGGCATTCGCAGCAGATGAAAAAACAGTTGCTGAAAATGTAAAGCCTTCAGCGCCATCACTTGGGCTTACGCAATCAGAATTATTGATCGTTATTTTATTGCTATTTGCTGTTGTACTGGTATTTGTGTCGCTTACCTTACTCAACGCTTTCAAGGTGATGTATAAGGAACAGCTCAATCCTACACCTTATTTATCACCAGAGAAGGCTGAACAATTAAACTATGATGAATGGTTAAAGAGCCGGAAAAAAGGCTATTCTATCTGGGAAAAATTATTGAGTTTAAAACCCATTGAACAGGAAAAAGATCTGGAAATTGATCACGCCTATGATGGTATTAAGGAACTGAATAATCCGGTTCCAGCCTGGTTTAACTTCTTGTTTTTCGGTACCATGATTATTGCGGCAGGTTACCTGTTCTATTACCACATTGGTGGCTATGGCGATCTCCAGGATCAGGAATATAAAAATGAAATAGCACAGGCGCAAGTTGAAAAAGCGGCCTACTTACAAAAATCAGCAAATGCAATTGATGAAAATACGGTGAAAGTTGATATCACAGAATCGGTATTGGCTGAAGGGAAGAATATTTTCGAAGGAAACTGTAAAGTATGTCATGGCGATAAAGGGCAAGGAATTATCGGTCCGAATTTAACTGATGATTACTGGTTACACGGTGGGGGCATTAACAACGTCTTCAAAACCATTAAATACGGTGTGCCTGAAAAAGGTATGATTAGCTGGGAGAAAAACCTGAATCCGAAACAAATCAGTGCTGTCGCCAATTACATTTTATCGCTGTCGGGTACAAATCCGGCAGGGGCTAAGGCTGCTCAGGGTGAGAAGTATGAAGAAAAAGATCCACAGGATAATGCCATGAAAGAACCCGCAGATAGTTTGAAAACAACAAATGCCACAAAATAATAAGAAAAAAGAAAGCAAGGGCAGGGATTTTCTATATCCTAAAAAGCCATCGGGAAGATTATATACTTACCGGAAATGGGTAAGCTATGTGCTGCTTTTGCTTTTATTCTCTTGCCCTTTTTTAAAATTGAATGGTGAGCAGTGGGTGCTATTAAATTTCATCGAACGAAAATTTGTATTCTTTGGATTGATTTTTACCCCGCAGGATTTTTATCTTTTCGCATTGGCGATGCTCATATTCATGATTTTTATTGTCTGTTTTACAGTGGTTTTGGGCAGGCTTTGGTGTGGTTGGGCCTGCCCGCAAACCATTTTTATGGAATTGGTGTTCCGGAGAATAGAATTCTGGATTGAAGGCGATAATCAGAAGCAAAAGAAACTAAATGCACAGCCCTGGAATAGGGAGAAGATTTTTAAAAAATCGGCTAAACATTTTATCTTTTTAGTGATTTCATTTGCCATCGCGAATACCTTTTTAGCCTATCTTATTGGTTCCGAAAAACTATTCAGCATCATCACAGAACCAGTTCATCAGCATGTATCAGGCTTTATTTCCATCTGTATTTTTACCTTTCTGTTTTATGGTGTTTTTGCCTATGTGCGTGAGGTGGTTTGTACGGTAATTTGTCCTTACGGCAGGTTACAGGGTGTTTTGCTGGATAACCAGAGCCTTATTGTAGCCTATAATGTTAATCGAGGTGAACCCCGAGGGAAGATTCAGAGACAAAATGTAGATGAAGCTAAAGGCGATTGCATAGATTGTGGATTATGCGTACAGGTTTGCCCAACGGGCATAGACATTAGAAAGGGAACACAGCTGGAATGTGTAAATTGTACAGCCTGTATTGATGCCTGCGATGAAGTGATGCTAAAAATCAACAAACCAGAGCGGCTAATAGGATTTTTCAATCAGGATTATATTAGCCAACAGAAGCCATTTAAAATAGGGGCCAAAGCCTATGGATATGCAGCTGTTTTATTTGTGGTATTCATGGTTTTTTCTGCACTCATTTATAAAAGGTCATCAATTGAAACTACCGTGTTGCGGGCGAGTGGTACGCTTTATCAAAATAGAGGAAGCAATCAAACCAGCAATCTGTATAATGCAGAGTTGATCAATAAAACCAATAAAACGATAAAGTTTGAATTCAGGGCGAAAGATCAACATGATCAAATCGAATTTATACAAGCAGCAAATGTGCTTCCAAAAGACGGATCTGCACAAATTACCTTCTTTCTCATCAGAAATAATAACCAGATTAAGGAATATAAATCTGATGCCGAATTTGAAGTGGTGGTAGATGGAAAAGTTTTAAGCCAGGCAAGCACAAGTTTTTTTGCACAGCCTGATAACCAATAACAATAAAAAAAAAGATGACAATGAACTGGGGTACTAAAATTTTATTGGGGATGGGCTGTTTCATGCTTTTCATCATCGCAATGGTCATTTATATGTTTGCCAAACATGATGGTGATGCTTTAGTGGAAGATGATTATTATGAGAAAGGAATTACTTATAATACAACTTATAACGCAGAGCAAAACATGTTGAATGCTGATGCACAGCCGAAAATTGTGATTGATCAAAAGCAATTGGTCATCAGCTTAAAAGATAGCGCCAGCTACCAGCTCGTATTGATGCGGCCATCCAATAAGGCGGAAGATTTAAAGTTTGAAGGTAAAACGATCGGAACTAATCACCTAATTCTCGTGAGCCGGTCTCATTTACCAAAAGGGATGTGGTTTTTGAATATTCAATGGCGCAGCAACGGGAAAGATTATCTGTATAAAACTAACCTTACCCTATGACAGATTTCTTGCCATTAGCTTTTTTAATGGGCCTGTTTGGCAGTTTACACTGTGCAGTAATGTGCGGACCAATTATGCTGGGTATGCCTTTTCAGAAGCAGCATTTTTTAGCTTCTGCCTCACAATTGCTGTTATATCAGCTTGGAAGAATCTTCGTTTATGTGGTTTTAGGCCTGTGCGCAGGTGCACTTGGTGGCAGTATAGCCGTTTTTAGCAATCAGCAGATACTCAGTACCATTATAGGTTTACTGTTGATTTTTTTTACCTTATTGCAACTTGTTCCGCAATATGTGAAGCGTTTTGCCGCGTTACAAAACCATTTAATACGTCCTATCAGTAAATTAATGGGCTACGTATTCAAGTTGCCGCTCTGGGGCTTTTTTGCAGGCGCACTCAATGGCATCATTCCTTGTGGAATGGTTTACCTGGCGTTTGCAACTGCCCTGAATACCGGGAGTTTTAAAGCTGGCGGTATTTTTATGCTTTTATTTGGTATGGGCACCACACCGCTGATGCTAATGATTTCATTGGGAGGAATTTTTATTAAACAGTATATTCCGTTCAACACACAAAGGCTAATCCCCTGGCTAATGTTGATGATGGGTTTTTTGTTAATTGTACGTTCAGCTAACCTTGGCATTCCTTTTCTATCTCCTGCGCCAACAGGTATGTATGGTCAGGCCGTAGATTGTAAATAAATGATCCTGAATATTTTCTGCAGATTTTTTTTGAATTAATGACTTGATGCATTACTTCAAATCTTATCAGGTATAGATCAGACGGAAGGACGTCATGTATAAGTGTTGAGACATTTATTCAAAAAAATGTGCTGTGTAACGTTTCGGTTAAATAACCAGCTAAATCCCATTATCCCTCTTTAGGAAGCCAAATAAGCCTAATTAAAACCAAATCTTATTTGGACTTGATCTAAATAGAGGTTATATTTGCGGCAGATAAAAAATGCCACACGGTTCAGACCCGTGTGGCTAACCGGAAAATCGGCTCACCTTTAATCTCCATTAAAAGTCATGCAAATTAAGAAAATTTTGCTATTGGGCATCTTATGTGCCTGTGTAATTTTTACCTCCGCCCAAAACCGGCTATCCGGTGTCTCAGGGCAAATCAAAAGTGCTAATGGCGAACCCATACCGGGGGCAACCATTAAAATTCAGAAAACCACTTCTGGTACCTTCTCTGATGAGAGTGGAAACTTTAGAATTACCAATCTTAAGGTTGGTAATTACCACATTCAGGTTACAGCCATCGGTTTTGTAACCATTAAAAAAGAAATAACCCTATCCGAAAATCAGGAAAGTAAATTGAGTTTTAGCCTAACTGCTTCTTCTGAAGATATGGAAACGGTTAATGTAATTGGTAGAACAGCAAATCAACAGGTAAATAGGCAAGCCTTTAATGTTACCTCCATCGATGCGAAGAAATTGCACAATAGTACATTGGATATTTCTCATGCACTAGATCGTGTATCTGGTGTTCGGGTTAGAGAGGCTGGTGGATTGGGATCACGAATGGATTTTTCGTTAAATGGATTCACAGGTAGACAGGTAAAGTTTTTTATTGATGGAGTGCCTATGGATAATTTTGGCTCATCCTTTCAGATTAATAATATTCCAATTAACCTGGCTCAGCGTGTGGAAGTGTATAAAGGCGTGGTTCCGGTATGGCTTGGATCTGACGCATTGGGCGGTGCCATCAACATCGTTACCGATAATACCACAAAAAGTTATGCAGATGTTTCTTATTCATACGGTTCCTTCAATACGCATAAAACGGCTATCAATGCTGGTTATACCTCACCTTCAGGATTTAAAGTGCAGTTAAATGCTTTCCAGAATTATTCTGATAACGATTATAAAGTAACTACTGATGTGGCTTCTTTTGATGGACGCTATTTCAGAAATCAGGTAGTGAAACGTTTTAACGATACTTACCATAACGAAACTGTAATTGTAGGTGCAGGGGTGGTTAATAAATCATTTGCAGATCAGCTGATGTTTGGTTTAACCGCTGGAAAAAACTATGCAGAAGTGCAAACGGGTGCCAGAATGGTAAGTGTTTTTGGCGATTGGCATAGAAGAGGGAGCATTTTAATGCCAACTGTAAAATACCAGAAAAAGGACTTATTTACCAAAGGACTTGATCTTCGTGTAAATGGTAACTTTAATTTCGGCACAGAACAAAATATTGATACGGTATATCGCCGATATAACTGGTTTCAGGAATATAAACAATACCCGGGAGCCGGAAGCGAAAGGGAACGCTCCATGTATAAATTCCGTAACAATAATGGATTGGCCACTGCCAACTTAACGTATACCCTTAATGAGCGTCATTCCTTTTCATTAAATAATGTTTACAATTCGTTTAACAGAAAAGGTTCTGATGAACTCTTCCCACAAAACCAAAATTACGAGCAACCCCGTAAGAACAATAAAAATGTGTTAGGGTTAGGGTATAAATTCAGCGCTTCGGAAAAATGGAACACCTCTGTTTTTGCCAAGCAGTTTTATCAATCAAACAAATATGCTCAAAGCTATAATCCTAGCGGTAATTGGGGCGATGTTGCTTATCTGCAACAAGAAAACAGCTACAGTAAAACTGGCTATGGCATTGCGACAACCTATTTTATCGTTCCGAATTTTCAGTTAAAGGCTTCATATGAGAAAAGTTACCGATTACCGGAAACTGATGAGCTTTTTGGCGATCTTTTAAACCTGGAAGGTAGCATTAGCCTTAAACCCGAGCAGAGTAATAATTACAATTTAGGATTTAGCTATCAGGCACAAGTCAACCAGATTCACCGTTTTAGTTTTGATGGTAACGTCATGTATCGCGATGCGAAAGATTTTATTCGCCCGCAACTTAATAATAATCAAACTAAACAGGTGATGGGAAACCTGGCGGATGTAACCAATTTAGGTTTCGAATCAGAAGTGCGGTATTCTTATAAGCAACTCTTTACTGCAGGGGTAAACCTAACTTACCAGAACTTAAGAAACAATACCCGTTTTGAACAGGGACAAACAATGGAAAGTCCTTTGTATAGAGATCGTATCCCCAATATGCCTTATCTTTTTGGTAATGCAGATGCATCACTTTTCTTTAATAACGTAGGTAAGAAAGGAAATACATTAACCCTTGGTTACAATGTACTGTATGTTCATGCTTATTATCTATCATGGCCAAGTCAGGGAACTTCAGATACCAAATATGACATTCCAAGACAGTGGATGCAAGACGTGAATGCTGTTTATACTTTAGGCGGAGGGCGATACAATATTGGCTTGGAATGTAAAAACCTGGTGAATAACCGCATCTATGATAATTTCTCTTTACAAAAACCAGGCAGGGCTTTTTATGCCAAGGTAAGATACTTTTTTAGCAACAACAGATCATAAAATTTTAAGATTTACAAATATGAAAACAAGATATTTACTTCCATTTTTAAGCTTTTCTTTATTCGCTTTATTTGCCGGCTGCGATAAGGAGCTTGATTCATCTGAAATTGTAGATGTGGATACGGAACTAACCGGGGCCACTAAATATATCATTTCTGCAACACCCATTGGTACCACCGGAATTGCCGATTATTTATTAACCACCAATAGCCTCGACTCTGGAATGGTGACCACACAAGGTAACGGAATTGAACAGGATGGTTCTTACCGTTATTACCTTACCCATAGAAATAGATTTTTTAGCTTACTATACGGACAAGGAAATCCGGGTGCGGTAACCACTTACCGGTTGGATGCTACAGGTAAATTAAATAAACTTACCAACTTCCAAACGGAAACCGTTCAGCTTTTTGCCCCGGTGAAGGATGATATATTTATTGCCAAAATTCCAAGATCTGGAAATGAATTTTCGAGTTTCTTTCGGATTGATGCCCGTAAATATCAGATTGTTGGAGAAAAACAAGTGAATATTGTAAAGCTTGCCGGAAATGGCGAACGTGCGCATTTCACCTGGGCCACACAAGTGGGCGATAAACTTTTTGCACCTTATATGAGCATTAAGGGTGCTGCACCTGATGTATTTGGTACTGCCTACCCGGATAGTTCATGGGTTGCTGTATACAGTTATCCTGATTTAACCCTGGAGAAAGTGATAAAAGACAACCGTACGAGTTATATTGGGGCTTACTTTGTAAATGGTTTAGTTGAAATTGAAAATGGCGATGCTTATGCTTTTTCATATGCTTCTGCAACTAATTCCGGAACTCCAAGTTCAAAAAATCCATCTGCGGTGATCCGAATCAATAAAGGCACAACTGAATTTGATAAGAGTTATTTTTTTAATGTGGAAGAACTTTCAGGAGGTTACCACATGGCCGGGCAAAGCTATTTGGGAATGGGCAAATTTGTAGTGCAAATGTACGCTCAACCTAAGTCACTTGCCGGTACCGCCAGAAAGTTTGCCATTGTGGATGTGATTAATAAAACATTTAAATGGGTAACTGGTGTGCCGAATGATATTACCAGAACCACTACCATTAATAATTATGCACCAAAAGATGGCAGAACCGGATACATTGGCATTACTACGGCAAGCGAGGGCAGTTATGTATATGTTTTCGATGCCAATATCGCGGTAGCGAAAAAAGGTTTAAAGGTAGTGGGTGGAACCATTACGGCTATTAATGCACTTCAATATTAATTCAGAATTTCTATTTCCAATACTTATACCATGGCAACAGTAAACCAAAACAACCCGGCAAAGAAAAAGGTAAAAGATTCAACATTTACCAGAATTAATAAATGGCTTCACCTTTGGCTGGGCCTGGTATCTGGTCTTATTGTTTTGGTGGTATGCCTTACAGGTTGCATTTGGGTTTTTAATGAGGAAATTACCGGGTTACTGGAACCTGAAACCAAAATTGAAAAACAAAACAAAGCGGTGATAACACCGGGTCAGCTCACCGCTATTGCAGCAAGTGTGTTCCCCGATAAAATGCCTGTATACGCGAATTATCAACAGGGAAGGGCTATTAACCTAAATCTGAAAGGTGCAAAGGAGGAAGGCCGCCGCGGTGGAGGAACAACTTTAACCATTAACCCTTACACAGGCGAAGTGATCAGCAAGGTGGTGCACAAGAAAGGCGAGGTAGATTTCTTCAGGTTTATTCTGAATGGACATCGCTTTCTTTGGTTGCCGTATGCCATTGGGCGCCCGATTGTTAATTATGGAACACTCATCTTCGTTATCCTGTTGATTACGGGTTTAATCTGGTGGTACCCTAAAAAATGGAACAAATCTACCCGTGATAAAAGTTTCAAAATCAAATGGGGTGCATCATTCAAACGCGTTAATCTGGATTTGCATAATGTATTAGGTTTCTATTCGCTCATCTTTTTGCTTTTTATCGCCCTTACAGGTATGGTTTATGGTATCAAATGGTATAGCGAAGGCTTGTATTGGGTAACCAGTGGTGGTGATAAATTAGGTGAATTTGATCGGTTAGCATCTGATTCTTTGCAAACAGGTAAGTTTTACACGCCAGAAAAAGCAATGGATCTCGCCTGGAATGCAGTCATTAAAAAGCACCCGAAATCTGAAGGTTTCTATTATAATTTCCCGGATACATCAAAAGCAAAAGCCACCATTAATATTACGGTTTACCCTAATAAAGGGCAGTTTTATAATAACTTAAGTTATACTTTTGATCAGCATACCCTTCAGGAACTTAAAGGAAAAGGAGTCTATTCCATTCCATATGAAGCTTCGGGTTTTGGTGGAAAATTAAGAAAAATGAACTATGATATTCATGTAGGAAGTATCCTTGGTTTTCCTGGAAAGGTAATGGCTTTTCTTGCCTCCTTAATTGGTGCAAGCTTACCAATCACAGGTTTCCTGATTTGGTATGGTAGAAAGTTTAAGAAAAAAGCTAAAACTAAAGAACCTGTAAAAACTGAGGGTGCCGTTAAAAACTTAAATAGTAAACCACGGGCTAAAATTCCAGCACGAAAAATGGAAGATGTGGTAGGCTAGGTATATTTTGATGTAAAGATTGCAATCTCTACGATCATTTTGTCATTCAGAGCGCAGCGAAGAATCCCTGCGGTTCTAATCACTTCCATCTGCCAGGCCTCAACTCTTTTTCAATCGCAAGTTGTAATAAAATAGAGGGGGGCATACCAAAAAAAGGCTGCAAAATAATGTAAATATATTTTGCGGCCTTCTTCTTTAAAAGAACAAACTTACGCTTGTTTAATTTTTCTTGCACGTCCACCTTCAGCTTTTTCAGGTTGTTGAATCGATAAAATTAAATCGATGCTTTCAGAATTTACTTCATATTCTGATGCAATTTTTTCCCATTTAACTAATTCTGACTGAAGATTTTCAATTTCTTTGGTTAAAGATTCAATCTTCGTTTGTATAGATTTCCTCACGTTTATATTTGCCATAACACAAAATTATGATTTGAATATTATTTAAATAATGCTTTTGTAAACATTATTTAAATAATTTTCTTTAACTGCTGTTTTACAGTTATTTAGCGTCTGGAAGATTTTTCAACATTTTTGTTTAGGAATATATATTAATTTTTTTTACCTGTTAGCCAGTCTGTAAGCAGGCAATCAACGAAAAATCCGCTTTCAGATCATTGATGGATGAAGGCAAAATGCTAAATTTACAACTTGCCTGTGTATTTTAATATGCAGCAAAGGAAACCGAACAACTTTATTTTGCAACTGTCTATTTTATCTTTTCAGGAAGGGCATCATGCTCCTCTGCTCGATTTTCAGCATTTTCTTGCAGAGGCGGCGCATTATATTATGGCGCTTAATTTTCAGCAGGAATTTGAATTGCTATACATTGATCTTCATCCCAAGCCTGAAGGGAAGGCGGGGATTGCCGGACTTAAGTTTATCAGAGATGCTAAAAAGACCATGCATCCTAAAATTTATGATCATTTGGCGCTCATTGATATTTCTTCCGTATGTGCGGCCACTATTCATCAATATGGGAAGGAAATCATCAGCATAGAAAAGTCGAATTTTCCATCAGATGCCACCATGATGATTACTAAAGATTGTGGTGAAGATTATGTGCTTTTCAGCAAACATTTGCTTCCTGTATCCCGATATTTTTTGCTCAGGCCCATGCATACCCAATGGAATACCATTTTACAAGCTTTCGACTTTTTCTTAATGGATGGCGTTTGGGATGCTGTTATTTTTATTGCAGCGTTTTTAGCTGAAAATAAAAATATGAACAGCGTCAGCCATACCCATCTTTTGGAGGGCCTAAATAAAAAAGACTTTTATCCCATGTTTTGTGCTGCTATGGAAAATTTTCTGGCACAACGTTATCCTCTTACTAAAAAGGGACTACAGCTGCTTATTTAATGCGCTAAAAATACTGATCTATACTTAAACCATAGGTGAGGTTAAGGTTTTCCCTTCCTGTGATATTTAATTTGTTATAATTGAGGGCGGTGGTCAGGCTAATCCATTTTCTTAGTTTCAAACCAACAGAAGTCGTTGATCTGATGATGTGGTCTCCTTTGCGACTAAACGAATTTTGTAGGAAATGGCTTCCATCAATTACAATGATTTCTTTAATGGCAAAATGATATTGCAAGCGTAAAGAGTTGCGATAGGTATTGTAGCTTTCGCCAACAATCAGGCTACTTTGGTCAAATAAAACGCCATCACTTAAATTCACATAAGCATTGGGGCGGTCTAAAAAACTATAGGCAATTCCGCCACCAGCAAGCAATTGGTTCTTAAGTTTTAAGGAATAGCTGGTGTTGTAATTTAGTAATCCCCAATAGTAAAAATGAGGAAAGGTTTTGTATAGGTTAAAGTTTAAGGTACTGGAGAAATCATTATTGCTTAAACTGTTATTTTGTTTACCATAAAGCCAGCTGGATGATGAATTTAAAACGAAATGTTCCCTTTTCATTCCTAAATTCAGGGCATTGTTTAACAGGTAAGCTTTGTCTTCATTGGTACGGTTAACTGATCCGGTAGAAGAAAGTACGATGTGGTATTTGGTGGAGTCGCTGTATTGTGCTTTCAGTTCAAGATGTAAAAGCATGCCTAAGAACAGAAGTAAAGTTAGCCGCATGTAAACTTAACACTATTCTGCTTTTGATGTTTGGCTTTTTTTAAAATTGATTAACTATTAAAGATTGGATTAGCCGAATAAAACCAAAACCATGGCTTTGTTTTCTCTGTTAAATCAAGATCAGATAACTTAAACCGATGATATGAAAAAGCAAAAAACACCAGCCAAACAAGATCAGCAGCCAGGAATCGAAGCCGAAATGAATCCGGCTCCCGAAGTAATCAAAGCAAGTTATCGCGGTTCAGAAAAGCTAAAAGATAAAGTTGCCTTAATTACTGGTGGTGATAGTGGGATTGGACGTGCAGTCGCCGTGCATTTTGCCAGAGAAGGAGCTGATATCGCTATTGTATATCTGAATGAAGATATTGATGCCGATCAAACGAAGCAAATGATTGAAGACGAAGGCCGTAAATGTTTACTGATTAAAGGAGATGTTAAAAAAGCTGATTTCTGCAAAAAAGCGGTTCAGAAAACGGTTAAAACATTTGGTCAGATCAATATCTTAGTAAATAATGCAGGGATGCAGGTTCCTCAAAAAGACCCGGGAAAAATTGATGATCAGCAGCTTGAAGATACTTTCCGGACAAACATTTTTGGTTATTTCTATTTTGCTCATGAGGTACTAGAGCATTTTAAGGCAGGTGATTGCATTATTAATACCACGTCTGTTACCGCTTACCGTTCTTCGCCAAACCTGATTGATTATTCTTCTACCAAAGGGGCCATTACCTCATTTACACGTTCACTGGCTACCAACCTGGCTAAAACTGGGATTCGGGTAAATGCCGTAGCACCCGGCCCGGTATGGACACCATTGATTGTTTCAACTTTTGACGAAGAAAAAATTAAATCTTTTGGTGCAGAAACCGCCATGGAAAGGGCAGGGCAACCTTCGGAAGTTGGACCAGCTTATGTGTTTTTAGCTAGTGATGATGCTTCATTTATTACCGGGCAGGTGATCCATGTAAATGGTGGTGAAGTGGTGAACGGCTAGGTTAGCAGATAAAAAATCACTATTATTATATTTGAGGAGGGATTAACGCCGCTTATTTCCTCTAAATTCTTTTTAAAATTAATTTCTGAACCCAATTGAAATACGACGATATTAAGCCAGGTAGCAAAACAGATTGGCGCTTTAAGCTACACGAGGTCATTTATGAATCCAATACACCTGGCGGAAAAGCTTTTGATATCGGTTTACTCATCGCCATATTCACCAGCATTATGGTCGTAATGCTGGATAGTGTTATCAGTATTCATCAGCAGTATGGCACCTTATTTAATATCCTGGAATGGATTTTTGCCGCACTATTTACTGTAGAGTATATTCTAAGATTGATCAGTGTGCGAAAACCAATTTTGTTTGTGCTAAGTCCGCTAGGCATAATTGATCTGATTGCACTACTCCCTTCTTATTTAAGTATCTTTTTTATTGGCGCACAATCTTTGCTGGTTTTCAGAGCCTTAAGGTTGTTGCGGGTATTCAGAATATTTAAACTCGGGCAATTTCTATCTGAGATTAATTTTTTAACGCAGGCGCTCAAAGGTAGCTTAAGAAAAATCAGTATTTTTTTGCTTACTGTGCTCACGATTACCATTATTCTAGGTTCGATTATGTACCTGGTTGAAAAGCGGGAGAATGGTTTTTCTAATATTCCGGAGAGTATTTATTGGGCCATTGTCACCATCACTACGGTAGGTTATGGCGATATTTCTCCCATTACGCCAATGGGTAAATTGGTTGCCTCAATAGTGATGCTCATTGGTTATGCCATTATCGCGGTACCAACAGGCATTATTACGCACGATATAGCAATTGCGGCCAGACAGAAAAAAGAATTACCAGAATCATGCCCAAACTGTAGCCGGGAAGGCCATGACAGTGATGCGCTGTTTTGCAAGTTTTGTGGTTCTTCCTTATATCGATAGTAAAGTCAATTGCTTACGTAATGCTGTACCCTATTGGCAAAATCATTTAAATCAAAAGGTTTATTAATAAAATCTTCTGCGGTGCATTTTGCCTTTACCTCACTTAAATGATTGTTGGCCGACATCATCATCACCGGGATATGATGTGTTTTAGCGTTTTGTTTAAGCTTATTGCAGATGTCTATTCCATTGGCATCTGGTAACCTGATATCCAAAATAACCATATCAGGGATATTGTCCTGCATCCTTTCCCAGAAATCTGCTGAATTTGGAAAAGCTTTTACTTCATATAATTCTTCCGTGAGTAGAAATTCGATAATTTCTCTGATGGCCGGATGATCTTCAACAACATAGATGCACTTTTTCATCGCTTTATGTTTTGGTATAAAAGCTCAACGTTATTCATTTACAGTTGTTTATGATAGTTCTTCACAATCGTTGCGTTATTAACTTTTTTCAACTACTTAACCCATTTTAGGATGATGGTAACGAAACATTTTCTACACTAATAGGGTTCTTATTTAAGATAAAAGAACTAAATATGAAAAACATCTTCTCCAACCTAGCCAAAACAGCTGTTGTTTTACTATCTGTTTCCAGCTTTAATCAATTGGCCTCGGCCCATGATCATCAACCCTTAGTCATTCAAAGCAAAATGATTGATATCCCTGTAGAAGTATTCATCAGGCAGGCAATGTTATCAGGAATGAAGGAAGTACAACTAAGCGGCGTAGCCAGTGAGCAATCTACTGATTCCAAGATAAAGGCTTTTGCCATGATGATGATTAATGATCATAGCAAAGTGAATGAGGAACTGAAATTATTGGCAAAAACTAAAAGCGTTAGTTTGCCAATGAGTAAACTTCCTGGTGGAATGAGGCCTGATGGTCGGGTTGATTCTCAACTGGAAAATATGAAAGATACCACCAGAAACCAAAATGTGGCTGAAGCTGCTGGAAATATGTCGAGTTCTGTCACTTCAAATCCAGATGGTGATACCGAAGCTGATATATTAAAGTCTGTTGAGGATTTAAAGAAAATGAAAGGTGCTTCTTTTGATCAGGCTTATGTTAACGTAATGATTAGCGACCACCAGAAAGCGATTGCTTTATTTGAAGAAGGTGCTAAATCTAAAGATAGTGCAATCAGGAAGTTTGCTTCCAAACACTTGCCTCATTTAAAAGCACATCTAAAGCAAGTTTCTGCACTTAATAAATCATAAATAAGTTAATCAGTCAAAATAACTGTTAGCTATTTTTCTATAATAATAAACCCAAAAGAGCGATCATTACTGATCGCTCTTTTTTTATTCTTCTGTTTTTTCTTCTTCCCCGTCATCTATCCACTCGTCTAGTTTCGTTCCTTCGCCATCGGCAAAAGGAATTTCCTGTTCGGTGTATTCTGAGTCGTCCTTTTCCTCTTTAGGTAAATGACCTTCCCCGGCGTTTCCACCTGCACGGTGCATTTGGAACTGGTCAGAATCCTCAATTTTTTTTTCGTCTTTAGGTTGATCTTCCTGGTCTCTCATAACTTTATATTTTTCTTTAAATAACAGTTTCAGTCTGGCATAAGTTTTTATTTTAAGAAAAATGAATTCATGTAAAAAATCGTTTTAGTTTTTTTTTATCCGTTTAGTCTAAAAATGCGTACTTATTTTAGTTGCAAAACTATTAGGTTAAATATATTTTTGCTTTATTGCCGATATTATCAACGTTCCTACAAATGAAAAATCCCTCCATAAGTTTAACTCCAGCTAAATGTGAGCTTTTGGATAACATCCTGAATGAATTTGATGAAGAAGTTTACATCAAATCAGATCGTGTACTTAAAATTTTCAGAGGTAACGGAACACTCGCGTCTGATTATTTAGATTTCCTCGTTCAGATGAATCTGGTTATTCTTGTCGGTCAGGTAGATGGCGTTCCATTACCCGCCATGGTGGGAAAACAGGCAGGCGTTGACATGTTTATTAGTGAAGGTGGTTTTAAACGCCGTTATGCTCTAAACAAACTGGAGCAAGATACAGGTAAAAGTATTTTCGATTTACAGAATGAGAATCTGGATTTAAAGGAAAAAGTTGCTAAACAAGATCAGTTGCTAAAGGGTTTAGAAGATAGCCTTACGCAGCAGGGAAAGGATATTTTAGAAAAATGGCTCATTAGGGTCTTATTCTTTTTTGCAGGCATATTAATTACTTATGCTTATTTTAAAATCTTTCATGAAGTTTAAAATAGTGTGCTTGCACCTAAAAAGTCATTCACAATCCTTAAAATTTCTTTACCCAAATCTACTGCATTTCCAATACCTACACCTTTTACAGCAGCCAGTTGATCGGTAGACCTTGGTGGTTTGGCCGCTATGTTTAGCAACGCCAGATCAGATAAAATAGAATGAGCCGGGACATTTCGCTGCTGACTCAAGTTTTTCCTCCAATCCATCAGGCTTTGATATAATTTTTTGTTAATCACTTCTTTAGGTAATTCAGTTTTCGCCTGGGTTGTTTTTTTAGGTCGCTGATCAAACCTGTTGGCAGCTCCAAGATAAACTTTTGTGTAATCTTCAAGCGAAAAAGGACTCCATGAAAAATTAAAAAGTGCAAGTTTAACATTTAAGGCATTGGCACAGAAACTTAGTGTAGCTAGAATCTTTTCAGATTGTTCGTCCAGATAAATATTCAGGGTAGCAAATTTGCTCATTTCATGGGTCACCGTTTCCAGTTTCGGAATAAAATATTGGGCAGCCTTTTCGAGTCGCGCTAAAAATGATTCATCTTCATCAAGATTTGAATCCTTAGCTATTTTAGCCAATTCCTGATCTTTGAATTTCCTGGCAATCCGAACGAGGTCTTTTTCCAGTAAATCACCAATAGCATTCCTGAGGTTATCTAAAGCAGCATTTTCATCATTAGCCCTGAATTTTGAATTTTTCAAGATCTCCCAATAGCCCTGAATGGCACTAAAATCGAATAAATCATCAATCAGGTTCCAGGCATATTGCTTTTGGAAAGTGCCTAAATCATTTAGGGAAGGTTTCTTACTCACCGCCTGGGCTGTAAAAGCAATAATCCTTTTATCAGTCATGATGTTTTCCATCTTAACGGGAGATTTAAGCAACAGGCCATCAAGACTTTTACACCTGCTTAATGCCACATAAGCCTGGCCATGTGTAAATGAAGCGCTGATATCTACAATGGCTTTTTCAAAAGTTAAGCCTTGGCTTTTATGGATGGTAATTGCCCAGGCCAGCTTAAACGGATACTGTGCAAATGAACCGGTATTGGTTTCATTAATTTTATTTTCATCCTGATCCAGCGCATATTTAACGTTCTGCCATTCTTCACGTTCCACTTCAAATGCTTCACTGTCGTCTAAAAACTGCACCCGCACACTATCATTTCCTATTCCGACAACTTTGGCTGCCTTACCATTGTAATAAAGTTTTTTTCCTGAAGAATCATTTTTGATGAACATCACCTGTGCACCTACCTTTAAATGGAGCACTTCATCAACCGGATAGGCATCTTTAGGGAAATCGCCTGTTACCTTTGCAGCAAAAGCATGGGTTTCGCCTTCCAGTTTTTCAAGGCATTCCGTGTTAATCTGTCCAACCAGGTTATTGTGGGTAGTTAAAGTAATGTAATCTTCTTTCCATGCATCAGCCAATGTAGGATCGTAATGTTCGTTCAGCTGATTTAAAAGGGCAGGGGTAAGTGTGTTTTCTCTGATCCGGTTTAAAATATCTAAAAATAAGGGATCAGACTGGCGATAAACTTTCTGAAGCTCGAAGGTAACCAGTGAAATCCGTTTTAAAATTATGCTATCAAAAAAGTAAGGACTTAAATAATAATCTTTCAGGATATGCCAGGCATCATGCGCAATTGGCGAGAGCTGGTAAAGATCTCCAATCATTAAAACCTGTGTACCACCAAATGGTAAATTGGATGCCTTTACGGTTCTAAGCGTCTGATCAATAAAGTCGAGCATATCTGCCCTCACCATACTAATTTCATCAATCACCAGAAGTTCAAGGCACTTTAGTAATTTAATTTTATCTTCTGCATATTTAAGCTCCTTGTTTGGTTCACCTGGCTGAGTTGGAATAATTGGCCCAAAGGGCATTTGGAAAAAAGAATGAATGGTAACACCACCAGCATTTATGGCGGCTACCGCAGTGGGTGCAACCACAGCAAAATTTTTAGTGGTGGTTTCTTTGATTTTGCGCAGGAGTGTTGTTTTTCCGGTTCCAGCTTTACCTGTTAAAAATATGGGCTGATTCGTAAATTTAATAAAATCGAGGATGAGCTGTTGATCTTGATTCGAATTTTCTAAACTGTGATTGTTATCCATCTTTACTTACTAATCTCCTGAATGCATTTCGCTATTTTTTGCAAATATGCACAGAATTGAGTTGATCCTGATGTTGTTTAAGGCAGATGTTATGCACAAAATGCTTGCTAACGTCATGTAGATTGGTTGATTTGAAAGAAAAGAATATTGTTACCTGTAAAATATATTGGCTATCTTATTGAAGCACAGCTGCATTTTTCAAAATGACATTCAGCTAAAGAAAATATCATCAAATATATTTGTTTGCTAAATATTTTAGTATAAATTTGTTTTTCTCGCATAGGAGATTATTGATGATTTAGCGTAGAGAGCAGTTTTTTCTGTTTTCGAAGAATATGGAATAATATGACTGTTACAGTTTTAGCAATATTAGAAACAGATTTTCGACCCGATCTTTCACTGGGTAAAATTATGAATGAGCGGCTTAAAGTTGCTGCGGATGACTTACGTGATATACATTTACAAGCCATGGAAGCGATTGGTCAGCGTAGTGATGATCTGGTTGTATACATCAGCTACAACCCAAAATATAAAATTCGCTGGCGTATTGTAAATGATGTGCCTGAGGAAGTGGAACATTTTGTAGGTCGTGTATGTGGAGATTTAGGCTACATTCAGTGGAAAACAGCTGTGATGAATATTTTTAAAGGAAACGAATAATTCTTTAAATGCAATATGCCCTTGTAAACGGAATAAAAGCCGAAGCTGTAAAGGGAGCGAGTGGTAATTGTATTGGCTGCGGACAAAAAGTAATTGCCAAATGCGGCACTATAAAAATCAGACACTGGGCACATGCTGTTGCAGAAAAATGTGATTCCTGGTGGGAAAACGAAACCATCTGGCACCGGGAGTGGAAGGAGAACTTTCCAACTAGCTTTCGAGAGGTGAATTTTTTTGATAATCAACTTCAGGAGTTTCACCGTGCTGATATTCATACCGCTGCCGGAGTAACCATTGAACTTCAAAACTCACCCATATCTTTAAAAGAGTTGCAATCTCGTGAAGCATTCTATCCTAAGTTGATTTGGGTCGTAAACGGATTGAAGTTTAAGGGTTTTAAAATTTTAAAGGCGATTCCCGACCCCAATCATATCGCATTAAATGATTTTGAATTTTGCCATACCGAGCATCTTTCTATGATTCGGAAAAGTGACGCGCTCGCTCAAAGCCCAAACCCAGACATACTTAATTTTTACCACAAGGATTTAAAATCAATCCCAGTAAGTACAGTATTTTATGCTTTTAGCTGGCGAAATGCACATCAAGCCTGGATGCATGTTTCCTGTCCTCTTTTTATCGATTTTGGTGGGCATTTTTTATACCGATTGAGAAAAAGATATCAGATTTCTGGAAATTATAGTTATTTGCAGCTTATAAGTAAGCAATCGTTTTTAGCAAAATACGCTACAGATTAACTTCTTAAATCAACAGGAAGAATATATGTTGCAGCATTATCATAATTTTTTTCAGTACAAACATTAAGAATCATTTTCAAGTTAATAAACCATAGCATCTCTTTTTTTAAATTAAAAACTTTAGAAATGACAAATACGAATTTAACATTCAAAATTGGTGATATCGAAATTAACCGATTAGGTTATGGAGCCATGCAATTAACCGGTCAAGGCGTTTTTGGTGAAGTGGAAGACCGTGAAAATGCAAAGAAGGTCTTACAGGCCGCCGTAGCCAATGGTGTAAATTTTATTGATACTGCCGAAGCATATGGCCCTAAATTTAATGAATTATTGATTGCTGAAGCTTTACACCCATACGCATCAGGATTATTTATTGCGACTAAAGGTGGTTTTGACAGAACAGGGCCTAACAAATGGATTCCAAACGGAAGTCCGAAAAAAATTAAGGCAGATATTGAAGGCAGTTTAGAAAGACTTCAGGTAAGTCAGATTGATTTGTGGCAATTGCATCGGATTGATCCAAATACGGATATTGAAAAAACACTGGCTCCGGTAATTGAAGCTGTTAAGGCCGGTAAAATTAAACACGTAGGTTTATCTGAAGTAAGCATTGAGCAAATTAAACATGTACAAAATTTATTGCCAATTGTATCGGTTCAGAATATGTATAACCTGGTTGACCGAAAATGGGAGGATGTTCTTGATTATACCGCTGAGCAAGGTTTGGCTTTCATTCCCTGGTTCCCTTTAGCATCAGGGCCAGCTAAATTAGAAGATAAAATTAAAGTTATAGCAGAAGCTCATCAGGCTACTACAGCTCAAATTGCTTTGGCCTGGTTACTTAAACGTTCTGAAAATATTCTGCTTATTCCTGGTACCAAATCAGTTGCACATTTAGCAGAAAACCTAAAGGCTGCAAATATTAATTTATCTGATGAGGAGTTTAAAACACTATCCAATCAATAATGAAGTGATTGGATCTGCAACAAGCAGATTTTTACTTAAACCCACCTTCTGTATGAATCAAAAAGTGGGTTTAATTTTGATATTATCCAGGTGTGCTAAATAGTACCATCAATGAGTACCACGAGCATTGAATGTAACTTTGTAATTGGGTTTCCATAAAAAACAGAAATTTTCAATAGAATTGATCGATAAAATCAGATATTTAAGAATGAAAAAAATTATTTTTCCTTCGCTTTTATTGCTCTCATGTTTCTTTTTTCAAAAATCTATGGCGCAACAAGCCCCTGCTGTATTAAATCATATTGCTGTTTATGTATCTGATTTGGGTAAATCTACTGCTTTTTATGGTAGTGTTTTTAACCTTAAGGAGATTCCAGAACCATTTAAAGATGGTAAACATACCTGGTTTTCATTAGGCAATGCCGGTGCACTACACTTAATTCAAGGTGCAAAAAGCAATCAAACTTTTGATAAAAACGAACACCTTTGTTTTAGCGTAGCCTCTATTGATATTTTCGTTAAAATGTTAACCGCTAAAAATATTCCGTTTGAAGATTGGCCAGGTAAGGCAGGCGCAGTTACTACAAGAGTTGACGGCGTAAAACAGGTTTATTTTAAAGATCTCGATGGACATTGGCTGGAAACAAATGATGCCAAATAGTAAGGTCGGAAACTGCCAGAATAATTTACTGATCAATATCCTTATCTAGTTTAAACCATGATGCAATCTTTCTTTTCTAAGCTATTAACAATGATGCTATTGCTGCTTCAATTTAACATGGCATGTGCACAACATGAAAGTGCCGAAGCAGATTTTGAACAAGTAATGAGCAGATTTAATGCTATTGGTGCATCGGTTGCCGTAGTGAAAGAAGGTAAAATCATCTATACCCATTCTTTTGGTTTTAAGGATCTGGAGAATAAAACGCCATTAACGGATCAGGATATTTTCCGAATTGCTTCCATTTCAAAATCTTTCTCCGCAACATCAATTATGCAATTAATTGAGGCTGGGAAGTTATCTCTGGATGATGATTTTGGTGATTTAGTTGGCTTTAAAATCCGAAATCCAAAATTTCCTGATCTGAAAATTACGCTCAAAATGGCACTTTCGCATACTTCCAGCTTAAATGATAGCCAAGGATACCTGAACCTGGATTTAATTAATCCGGATAAAAATCCGGATTATGCTAAATGTTATAACAATTATGCGCCAGGAAAAGGGTATCAGTACTGTAATCTGAATTTTAACCTTATTGGTACGATTATCGAAAAAAAGTCAGGCGAACGTTTTGATCAGTATGTCAATAACCATATCCTCCAACCGCTAGGGCTTTATGGTGGCTATTGCGTTGATTCTTTAGACAGCAATCGGTTTGTAAAGCTATATGAATACCATACTGATACAAAAAGTTTTACACCATCTCCAGCTGCTTACGCACCAAGGCGTACAGAAATCAGAGATTATGTAATAGGTTACAGCACACCCATTTTTTCGCCAACAGGCGGAATGAAAATTTCAGCAACAGATTTAGCAAAGTATATGATCATGCACATGAACTATGGTATAGCTAATGGTGTAAAAATCATTTCCAAAAAACATTCTAAACTCATGCAAACTAAAATCACGGATGAAGAAGAATATGGGCTGGCACTTCGCCAAACGGGTAATTTAATTCCTGGTGTAATGCTTATTGGCCATACCGGTTCTGCCTACGGATTATACAGTACCATGTTTTTTAATCCTAAACAAAAGTTTGGCTTCGTGATTATTACCAATGGAATTAATGCAACCTATACCGGAGATTTCCCAGATTTTAGCAGGGCTGCAATCAACACTTTGTACCATCATTTTATAAAGTAATTGGTTTATTAACAGTTCTTTGTAAACTACAATATTAATTTATCATTACACTTCATAAAATTGTTTTTGCTGGCAAAATCATTTTGTTAAAACTTTTAGCGCTATATATTACTTTTAAATAGGTTGATCGGAAAAATATACCTGTAAGCATTACAACTCATTTTACCCGTTGCTAAAAATTTATCAATCTAAATTAAAATATAATGCCAGAAATTTTACAATTTCCAGGAGATGCTTATCCGTTAGGTGCCACATGGGATGGTGAAGGAGTGAATTTTGCACTCTTTGCGGAAAATGCAACTGCTGTTGAACTTTGTTTTTACGATCATGAACATGCAGATACAGAAACAGATAGGATAACTATTCTGGAACGATCTCACGAAATCTGGCATGCCTATATTCCAGATATAAAACCAGGCCAGCTTTATGGTTATCGTGTGCATGGCCCATATGAACCTGAAAACGGATGTAGATTTAACCCAAATAAAGTATTGCTTGATCCTTATGCAAAAGCGATAGCAGGAAATATTAAATGGGACGATTCACTCTTTGGATATAAACTTGGAGATCCGCAGATGGATCTTAGTTTTAGCGAAAGTGATAATACTGCTTTTATTCCTAAATCTGTAGTGATTGATCCAGCTTATAATTGGGAAGGTGATACCCATCCTAAAACTGATTATCATGAAACGGTGATTTACGAAATGCATGTAAAAGGTTTTACGAAAATGCATCCTGAAATTCCCGAAAATCTCCGTGGAACCTATGCTGGTTTAGCACATCCGGTTGCCATTCAATACTTAAAAAAGTTGGGGGTTACTGCTGTAGAGCTGATGCCGGTTCATCATTTTATATCTGATCATCACTTACAGGAGAAAGGGCTGACTAATTACTGGGGCTACAATACCATTAGTTTCTTTGCACCTGATTCTGGCTATGCCTCATCAGATGTACGCGGAGAACAAGTAAATGAATTTAAAGACATGGTTAAGGCACTTCATGCCGAAGGCATTGAAGTGATTTTAGATGTTGTTTATAACCATACTGGCGAGGGCAATGAGTTAGGGCCAACTTTATCTTTTAAAGGAATAGATAATGGTGCATATTATCGGCTGGAAGAAAACAGACGTTATTATACTGATTATACAGGAACTGGAAATACCTTAAATTCCATGTTACCGAATGTGCTTCGTTTTATTATGGACAGTTTAAGGTATTGGATTCAGGAAATGCATGTTGATGGCTTTCGCTTTGACCTGGCTTCTACGCTGGCCAGAGAATTACATGAGGTAAACAGACTAAGTGCTTTTTTTGATATCATTCATCAAGACCCTGTAATTTCTCAGGTAAAATTAATTGCAGAGCCCTGGGATGTAGGAGATGGGGGCTATCAGGTTGGTAAATTTCCGCCAGGCTGGGCCGAATGGAATGGAATGTACCGGGATGTGATGCGTGATTACTGGCGTGGAAATCCGAATATGTTAGGCGAATTTGCACAGCGATTTTTAGGTAGCCCTGATTTATACCAGGAGGATTACAGAAGGCCAACAGCCAGTGTAAACTTTATTACCGCTCACGATGGATTTTCACTTCATGACCTCGTTTCTTATAATGAAAAACATAACGAGGCCAATTTAGATCACAATACAGATGGTGAAGACCACAACAGATCCTGGAATTGCGGCGTGGAAGGTGAAACCGATGACGAGCAGATCATTCAGTTACGCCAGCAGCAAAAGCGAAATTTTCTAGCCACATTATTTCTATCTCAGGGTATTCCGATGCTGGTATCTGGCGATGAAATGGGTAAAACACAGCGTGGAAATAACAATTCCTATTGTCAGGACAATGAATTGTCCTGGTTGAACTGGGCTGCTGCAGATGAATCATTATTGTATTTTACACAGCAGTTAATAGATTTGCGCTTAAATCATCCAAGTTTAAGAAGAAGAAAATGGTTTAATGGACAGGAAGTTGGAGATGATGGCGTTAAAGATATCGCTTGGTTTACGCCTGATGGTAATCCAATGAAAGGCTATAACTGGGAGAGTGACTTCGCCCGATCTATTGGGATTTACTTTCATGGCGAAGGTATTCAAAGCAAAGGACCTATGGGAGAAGATATTCTAGACAATCATTTCTTCATCATATTTAATGCACACTACGAAGGGCTGGATTATAAATTACCAAAAAAAGATTATGCAAAAAGATGGCGAAAGGTTTTAGATACAGGTACCGGAGAAATCTCTAAGCATGATTTATCTTTACATGAAGCTGCTGAGATTCTTACTGTGGGCGGAAGATCAATATTGGTTTTAAAATCTGAAGAATAAAAAAGCAGCCGTCTCATAATTGACTTATGAGACGGCTGCCTATTGATCTTTTTTATCAAGAGTTTTACTTTTAAGCAGTTCGCTTAAGAATAAATTTCTTTTCTGGCAGATGCCAAAGTATTTTTTAACAAACCAACAATAGTCATTAATCCAACGCCGCCTGGAACAGGGGTGATGTAAGATGCTTTTGGTGCTACGCTGTCGAAATCAACATCACCGTAGAGTTTAAAGCCTGATTTTGTTTCGGTTGATGTTTCTCTGTTAATACCCACGTCAATAATAATCGCACCAGGCTTAACCATATCGGCTGTGATAAAATTCTTTTTACCAATTGCTGCAATGATGATGTCTGCTTGTAAAACTTGTTCTTTTAAGTCTTTAGTACGAGAGTGTGTAAGTGTTACTGTACAGTTACCAGGATTGGCATTTCGAGCCATCAGAATGCTCATTGGACTGCCCACAATATTACTTCTGCCTACTACAACACAGTGCATTCCGGTAGTATCAATATCATATTCCTGTAGCATTAACATAATGCCATATGGAGTTGCCGGGATAAAACATGGTAAATTCCTCATCATTCTACCCAGATTTACCGGGTGAAATCCATCCACATCTTTACGATGGTCGATTGTTTCTGTAACCTTTTCCGGATCAATATGTTTTGGCAAAGGCAATTGAACAATTAATCCATCAACATCAGCATCCTGATTGATTTCTTGAATTTTGGCTAATAATTCTGCCTCTGTAACTGAATGATCATAACGATAAAGTGAAGATTTAAAACCTACCTTTTCGCAGTTTTTCATTTTACTGGCTACGTAAGTTTCACTGCCACCATCATTACCAACTAAAATGGCTACCAAATGTGGCTTACGACCACTTTTATTCAAAAATTCAGCTGCTTCTTCTGCAATCTGAACTTTTACTTTTTCTGATACGTATTTACCGTCTAATAATTTCATTCTTATAATATCGAGTAGCGATAATCAAGTATTAAGACCAATAGTCAACCCATCAATCATCCGCTATGCTTTTAAATATATTATCTGATTTGCTTTGAAATCTTGATACCTGATAATTGCATCTTGATTCTATTTTTAATCCAATTTCAAAACTGCCATGAATGCCGATTGTGGAATTTCTACATTTCCAACCTGGCGCATGCGTTTTTTACCTTTTTTCTGTTTTTCTAATAACTTACGCTTACGGGAAATATCACCACCATAACATTTAGCAGTTACATCTTTACGTAAGGCGCTTAGCGTTTCGCGGGCAATTACTTTTGCACCAATTGAAGCCTGTATTTTGATTTCAAACTGCTGACGGGGAATGAGTTCTCTTAATTTTTCGCAGATTTTTTTTCCAAAATCATAAGCATTACTGCGGTGAATTAGAGAAGATAATGCATCAACAGGTTCATCATTTAGTAACATATCTAAACGAACCAAATCTGATTTACGATATCCAATCTGATGATAATCAAAAGAAGCATAACCTTTTGAAATCGTTTTCAATTTATCGTAAAAATCAAATACAATTTCGCCCATTGGCATCTCAAAAATTAACTCAACACGATCAGATGTTAAGTAAGATTGATTTACAATAATTCCACGTTTTTGAATACACAGTGACATGACCGGACCAACAAACTCTGCTTTGGTGATGATGTTTGCTTTAATAAACGGCTCTTCAACAGAATCCAGTTTACTTGGATCTGGCAAATCAGATGGGTTATTTACAATAATTTCATCACCTTTAGTGGTATGTGCAATGTATGATACGTTGGGTACGGTTGTAATTACCGTCATATCAAATTCGCGTTCCAGGCGCTCCTGGATAATTTCCATGTGCAACATCCCCAAAAATCCGCAACGGAAACCAAAGCCTAAAGCTGCTGAACTTTCTGGCTCGAAAACAATAGAAGCATCATTCAATTGTAGTTTATGCATTGCTTCACGAAGTTCCTCAAACTCATCGGTATCAACAGGATAAATTCCGGCAAATACCATTGGCTTAACTTCTTCAAAACCTTGAATGGAATCAGGAGATGGCCTGTCTACGGTAGTGATGGTATCACCAACTTTAACTTCGCGTGCTTCTTTAATGCCAGAAATAATATAACCTACATCACCAGTTTTAACCACGTTCCTTGGAGACATGTCCAGTTTTAAGATCCCCACTTCATCGGCCAGATATTGCTTACCAGTGTTAATGAACTTAACTTTGTCTCCCTTTTTAATCTCTCCGTTAACCACTTTATAGTAGGCAATAATCCCTCTGAATGAATTAAAAACAGAATCGAAAATTAAAGCTTGCAAGGGTGCCTCAGGATCACCAACAGGAGCGGGTACACGGTCTACAATGGCTTGGATAATATCAGGAATTCCCATACCTGTTTTACCAGATGCAGGAATAATATCTTCACGTTTACAGCCAATCAGATCAATAATCTGATCTTTTACCTCTTCTGGCATTGCTCCGGGTAAATCCATTTTATTTAGAATCGGAATGATCTCTAAATCATGTTCTAATGCTAAGTATAAATTTGAAATGGTTTGCGCCTGAATTCCCTGTGATGCATCTACAATAAGCAATGCGCCTTCACAAGCGGCAATAGATCGCGAAACTTCGTATGAAAAATCAACGTGTCCGGGTGTATCAATCAGGTTAAAATTGTATTCAATGTCTCCAACTTTATAGTTCATTTGTATGGCATGACTTTTAATAGTAATGCCTCGCTCGCGCTCCAAATCCATATTATCGAGCAATTGCGCCTGCGCTTCACGCTGCGAAATCGTCGCTGTATATTCTAATAACCGATCAGCCAAAGTGCTCTTGCCATGGTCGATATGTGCAATAATGCAAAAATTACGTATATGCTTCATCTTTGCGCAAAGATATAGTTTTTAATGGAAAATAGGAGATGGAAAATCTGATGTTAAGACAGTTCAATTTCACTCGGTTTTTAATAGAATCATGTTAAATTAAACCATCGTTTTTTTCCATTTCCCTTTTTTAAATAAAATAAAGGCAGCAATGGCAATTCCTATTTCAGCTGTTGGGATGGCAATGAAAACACCAGTTGGACCCATCTCTAAGTATTTAGCCAGAAAATAAGCTAATGGAATCTGAAATAACCAGAATGCAAAAATATTAATTTTAGTAGGTGTCCACGTGTCACCTGCACCATTAAAAGCACTGGTCAACACCATCCCCATTCCATATATAACAAAGCCAATACTTAGAATCTTTAATGCCCTGCTTGCAATTTCAATCACTTTTTCATCGGATGTAAAAAAAGCCGCAAATAAATGTCCGCAAGTTAGAAAGAGTACACTCACTACGGCCATAAAAACGAGAATGTATTTCATGGTTTGAAAAACTGATTTTTCGGCCCTGTCGATATGTCCGGCACCCAGGTTTTGGCCAACTAATGTTGCAGCAGCATTGCTTAAACCCCAGGCAGGCAATAAAAAGAACATCATTAACCTTAATGCGGTTTGGTAACCAGCAGAACCTTCATCTCCACCAGTGGTAGCTACCAGTTCTGCCAAAAATACCCAGCTGCAGCTTGCGATTACGAATTGGAAAATGGCGGGTGCTGCAATTTTTATGATGGCTTTGATTTGATCAAAATCAGGGATGAAATGACTAATTCTAATCTTCAGAGCATTTTTTCCATTAAATAGATTATAAACCTGATAGCTTACCCCTAAACCACGACCAATTGTTGTGGCTATTGCTGCACCCGTTAATCCAAATGCAGGTACTGGGCCAAAGCCATTAATAAAAACAGGGCAGAGGATAATGTTTGCAATATTGGCGATCCACAAACTTCGCATGGCGATTGCTGCATTACCTGCACCCCTGAAAATACCATTAATTAAAAAAAGCAGCACAATGATAATGCTTCCACCCATCATAATGCGAACGAATGTAGTTCCGTGATCAGCAGTTTCGGTTGATGCACCCATGAGTAAAAGGATGTCTCTCGCATAAATTAAGCCTGCAATGCTGATCAGTATATTTAAAGCCACTGCAATAACAATGGTTTGCATTCCGGCTTTAGATGCTGCTTCTGGGTTTTTCTCTCCAATTCTTCTCGAAACAACAGCAGTAGCCGCCATACTTAAGCCTATTGCTAATGAATAAATTATCGTAAGAACTGATTCTGTTAAGCCTACTGTTTGTATAGCATGGCTGCTGTTTTCCAGATGACCAACAAAATATAAATCAACTAAGGCGAAAACTGATTCCATAGCCATTTCCAGCATCATCGGAATGGCTAATAATATAATAGCCCTTTTAATACTGATTGAAGTTAAATCTACTTCATTTCCTTTTAATGATTGTATGAGGACATCAAAAAATGAAGATAGTTTGCCCTTTGTCTTAAGTGACTGTGACATATAAAAAATTGTAAAATGTATATTTAGACCAATTGATATGCGGTTAGCTGTACATATCTTAAATAAAAATGGGAGGGAATCCTCAGTTACTTAGAACCTCAAATGGATTGCAGATACTATCATGGCGCTGATCTTTTGATGGGCAAAGATAAATAAAATTTTCGATTGCCAAATTATGATCACTGATTTTTAGTGTGTTGATTCAAAAAGATGCTGAAATAAATTTAACCTGACGATGAATCTATATGCTGTATGCGCTAATCATTTCGTCAGTAACTTTTGTTCCACGACTGGTGTTTAAATCAATTAAGACATAATCGAAAATTCCATCGGATGCAACTTTGCCGGTTTTTTTATTGATAATTTCGAACTGAACAGCACAACCTTTATCATTCATCGTTAATATTCCTGTTCTGATCAACATTAAATCATTCATTAAAAGCGGGCGTTTAAAATTAATATCTACATGGCTAACTACCCAGCCTAAACCTTGTTTGGTGAAGTGCTCCCAGGGCATTCCATAAAATTTTTCCATTTGCTCGTAGCGGGCAGCCAGCACATAATCCAGGTATTTGCTATTATGCACATGGTTAAACATGTCTATATCATCCGGACGTACACGTAATTCGCTTTCAAAAATGCTGTATTGGTTCTTTTTCAAGGGTAGATGTTTTATGCAAAAGTATAATATATATTTACGTCATTACATCTTTACGTCGCAAATTTCGTATTTTTGATATAAAATGGGAAAACTTAAATTATATGACACTTCAATTCCACGTGAATTAATTGCTGAAGAGCGTGAAAGTGTTTATTTAAGTCGTAGTCCGGAGCAACGTTTTCTTAGCGTGTTGCATCTCAATCATATTTCAGTGGTTATGAATGGCGGTAGGCCTTTAAAATCTCCTCAAGGCAAAGGCCTGGTCATCCGTAAGCCATCTATCTAGTTTTTGTATATGTCTTTTGATAAAGAAAACCCAGAAATGCTTTTGCTGTTAGCAACTTTTCAACAGTTTGATTTACATTATTTAATTGTAGGTGGCTTTGCTGTAAACCGTTATGGTTATAACCGTACTACAGGAGACCTGGATATATATTTAAAAGATACAAAAGAAAACAGGCAAAACTTAATTTATGCACTGGATAAAATGGGTTATGGCAAATACGAGATGTTATTGGATGTTCCAATTATTGCAGGGTATTGCGAAGTGATGATGGATGATGGGATGTATGCAGATTTAATGACAGATATTCCCGGATTGGATAAAAATAATTTTGATGAGTATTTTCAAATGGCAACTGTTGATGAAATAAATGGGATCAAAGCCAGATTTCTTCATTATAACCATCTCCTTGATAACAAACGCGCTACGAATAGACCGAAAGATCAATTAGATGTTTTAGAACTGGAGCGTATTAATAAGAAAAACTAAGTCTCTTGCACAATCTTATTTTTCTAAACCCGACTTAGCGGAAATCCTTTTTCTGCAATTTCCGAATGAGATTGCTTCGTGGTTCCTCCTTGAAAAGACCACAAATGAAGTACTACAGGCAAAAATATTGCAGCGAGTATATGACTGAAGTAACAAACTAAGAAATAGCGTTACTTTTGAAATGATTTTAACGATCAAGCAATTAAACAATGCTTTGCTACTATGTAAAAAATCTTTATCTTTGCGGCATTATTAATTAATTTTATACACTTTAATATTATTCAAGAATGTATTTAAGTTCAGAAAAGAAAGCCGAAATTTTTAAAACACACGGCGAAGTAGAAACCAACACGGGTTCTGCTGAAGGTCAGGTAGCGTTGTTTACATACCGTATTGCGCACTTAACAGAACACTTAAAGAAAAATCGTAAAGATTTCTCTACTCAGTTGTCACTTCAAAAATTGGTAGGTAAACGCCGCGGTATTTTGGCTTACTTATACAAAAAAGATATTGAGCGCTATCGTGCTATCATTAAAGCTTTATCGCTTCGTGATATCATTAAACAAAAATAAGCGTAATTTTATCATTAAAAGCCATTCTCTAGAATGGCTTTTTTACTTTCCTGTTAAATATTTTGACGGGATTTATTATAGATAGGGTTTTTTAATCTTATCTTCGTTTGCAAAAACAAAAACATATATAAACAACGGTGTGTAGAAAGAGGAAAACACACCACAATTCTAATTAAATGAATGTAATAAAAAAATCGTTCGATTTGGGCGATGGCAGAACAATTGAGATTGAAACTGGTAAATTAGCTAAACAGGCTGATGGTTCGGTAGTAGTGAAAATGGGCGATACCATGTTGTTAGCAACTGTAGTATCAACTGTAGGTGCTAAACCAGGAACTGATTTCTTACCATTATCAGTTGATTATCAGGAAAAATATGCGGCTACCGGCCGTATTCCAGGCGGATTTTTACGTCGTGAAGCAAGGTTATCAGATTATGAGGTTTTAATCTCACGCTTAGTAGATAGAGCTTTACGCCCAATGTTCCCTTCTGATTATCACTCCGATACTCAAGTGATGATTTCATTAATTTCTGCTGATAAAAATATTTTGCCTGATTGTTTAGCTGGTTTAGCTGCATCAGCTGCATTATCAGTTTCAGATATTCCTTTTAACGGTCCGATTTCTGAAGTACGTGTAGCTAAAATTGATGGTAAATTGGTGATCAATCCATATGCCAGTGACTTAGAGCGTGCAACATTAGAATTCATGGTTGCAGGTTCTGCAAATGATATTGGCATGGTTGAAGGTGAATGTGATGAAATTCAGGAAGATGAAATGGTTGAGGCATTGAAATTTGCCCATGATGCCATTAAAATTCAATGTGCGATCCAAAAAGAATTAACAGAAGCTACTGGCAAAACCGTTAAACGTGAATATAGCCACGAAGATCATGATGCTGATTTAAAAGCAAAAGTGTATGCAGATACCTATGAAAAAGTTTATGCTGTAGCAAAAGCTGGTGGAAATAAAGATGTTCGTAAAGAAGGTTTTACTGCAATTATTAATGATTTCTTTGCAGCAATGCCAGAAGATACTGCAGATTTAACTAAAGCAATGGCTAAACATTATTATCATGATGTTCAGTATGATGCCATCAGGAATTTATTATTAGATGAAGGTATTCGTTTAGATGGTCGTAAAACAACTGAAATTCGTCCAATCTGGAGTGAAGTTGGTTATTTGCCTGCTGCTCACGGTTCAGCCGTATTTACACGTGGTGAAACTCAATCTTTAACATCAGTTACCTTAGGTAGCAAAGATGATGAGCAAATGATTGATGGTGCTTTCTTCAACGGTTATAACAAATTCTTATTACACTATAATTTCCCAGGTTTTTCAACTGGAGAGGTTAGACCAAACAGAGGTGCAGGTCGCCGTGAAATTGGCCACGGTGCATTAGCGCAACGCTCATTAAAAAAGGTATTGCCACAGGGTGATGCTAATCCATATACCATCCGTATCGTTTCTGATATTTTAGAATCAAATGGCTCGTCATCAATGGCAACTGTTTGTGCTGGTACATTGGCATTAATGGATGCCGGTATTAAAATCAAATCTCCGGTTTCAGGTATTGCAATGGGTTTAATCACTGATGAGAAAACTGGTAAATATGCCATCCTTTCTGATATTTTAGGTGATGAAGATCACTTAGGTGATATGGATTTTAAAGTAACTGGTACTGAACATGGTATAGTTGCTTGTCAGATGGACTTAAAAATCAATGGTTTATCTTATGAGGTTTTAACTAAAGCTTTATTACAGGCTAAAGAAGGTCGCTTACATATCTTAAATGAGATGAAGAAAACCATCAGTACGCCAAATGAAGATTATAAACCACATGCTCCACGTATCGTTTCTTTAACTATTGAAAAAGAATTTATTGGTGCAATTATAGGCCCTGGAGGAAAAATCATTCAGGAAATGCAACGTGAAACTGGCGCTTCAATCTCTATCGAAGAAGTTGATGGTAAAGGAATTGTAGAAATTTTTGCTGATAATAAAGCAGCTATCGATTCAGCTGTTACCCGTATTCGTAATATTGTGGCTAAACCAGAAATTGGTGAAGTTTACCAGGGTAAAGTAAAATCAATTATGCCATTTGGTGCATTTGTTGAGGTGATGCCAGGTAAAGATGGTTTATTACACATCTCTGAAATTTCATGGGAGCGTTTAGAAACTATGGATGGTGTATTAAAAGAAGGTGATAAAATCGAGGTTAAATTATTAGACATCGATAAACAAGGTAAAATGAAACTTTCTCGCAAAGTTTTATTGCCAAGACCAGAAAAACCAGCTGCGCCACAAGCGTAGAAAAAGTCCGGAGTCGGAAGTCCGAAGTCGGGAGATATATAAAAACCCTTTCAGTTTACTGGAAGGGTTTTTTGTTTATATAATATAACTTCGGCCTTTCCAACTACAAACTTTCACAGTTCTTTTGTAACTTGCATTCTTAGTAAATTGTATAAACAAATCATCATTGCTAGGCACGAAGTAATCTCACTATAATCCGAATGCATTAAGATTGCTTCGTACCTAACAATGACGAAAAACAATAAAAAAATGAAATACATTATTGCCCCATCCATACTTTCAGCCGATTTCGGCAACTTACAACGCGATATCGAAATGATTAATAAAAGTGAGGCAGATTGGTTTCATGTAGATGTGATGGATGGCGTTTTTGTACCAAATATCTCCTTTGGCTTTCCAATAATGGCGGCTGTAAAAAAACACGCAACAAAACCATTAGATGTGCACTTAATGATTATAAACCCTGATCAATACATTGCCGAATTTGCAGAAGCAGGGGCAGATCGGATTACTGTTCATTACGAGGCTTGTACGCATTTACATCGAACCATTCAATTAATTAAAGCTTCAGGCTGTAAAGCAGGAGTGGCGCTAAATCCACATACACCAGTTACATTGTTGCAGGACGTTATCGAAGATCTAGATTTGGTATTAATTATGTCAGTAAACCCGGGTTTTGGCGGGCAGCAATTTATCCATAACACCTATAAAAAAATAAGAGATTTAAAGCAATTGATTCAGGGTGTAAATGAAAATTTAATTATTCAGGTTGATGGTGGCGTAGGTTTACAAAATATAACCAATTTGGTATCTGCAGGAGCAAATGCTTTTGTAGCAGGTAACGCTATTTTTGTTGCTGAAAATCCACCTGAAATCATTTCTAATATGAAAAGCCTGATGGATAGCTCAATAAATATTTAACTTGTGAAATATTTTATTGCTAAATTGTTTTTAGGATGAGGTGCAAACATCTTAATACCTGGTACTCTTATATTGATATCAAAAATGCTCCAGATTCGGCTAATCATTTTTCTGTTAATTGCCGGTTGTGGTTTAGCTTTTGCACAGCCATTGGTTAGAATTTCAGGAATTGTTTACAATGAGCAACAACTTCCTTTGGCACATGTTACGGTTATTGTATTAGGTCAGGCTCAATCCACTATTACAGATGAATTTGGTGTTTATACCATTTATTCCAAATCAAAGTCATTCCATATTAAATATTCTTTGCTGGGTTATCAGCCACAGATTTTAAAGTTTAATGAGCGTTCAGGAGCACGGATTACGCAACGGGTAAATTTGTTTACCAATATTAATGAACTGGAACAAATAGATATCACGAACAAGCAAAATCAACTTAGCAATACCACTACCATAAATATCGCTGATGTGGCGTCAATGCCTCTGGTATCAGGGAATTTTGAAACCATGCTGAAAACGCTACCAGGCGTTTCAACAAATAATGAGCTAAGCGCACAATATAGTGTTCGTGGGGGTAATTTCGATGAAAATTTAATCTATGTTAATGATGTTGAAATCAACAGGCCAGTTTTAATTCGAAATGGACAACAAGAAGGATTAAGTTTCATTAATGCTGATCTGGTTAGTAAAGTAAAGTTTTCTGCCGGAGGCTTTGAGGCCAAATATGGTGACAAATTATCTTCGGTATTGGATATTAAATATGATAAGCCAGACAGTAATCAAACGATTATCAGTACCAGTCTCTTAAATACTTCGTTAACAGCCAAACGGGTTTTTAAACGCAGTTTTTTGCTGGTAGGTTTAAGATATAAAAATAATTCAAGCGTGCTCATTAAACAAGATGACAAGGGAAGTTATAGCCCAAATTTTGCTGATGGGCAATTCATGTATCAATACGATTTCTCTCCTAAGTTTAACATTAGTTTTTTGGGAAACTTAAATCTTGGGCAGTTTAAGCTGGTGCCAACAAACAGAGAAACAGCATTTGGTACTTTAAATACAACACTTCGATTGGATGTTGATTATACAGGCCAGGAAATTGATGACTACCAAACACTTGGTACAGCAGTTACCGCAACCTATTCTCCAAAGTCAAATCTGGTGATTAAATTTATAAATAGTTATTTTAACACTATCGAACGGGAACGGTTTGATATTAATGGAAGTTATATCTTTAATAAAGTTGATCCAAGTACATCATTGGGAAATTTGGTTGCGAATAACAAAAATAGAGCAATAGGGAATTATTACAATTTTGGCGACAATAGCCTAAATACACAGATTTTGGTTTCGGAAATTAAAGTAGACCAAAATTTTAATAATCATGTTTTTTCCTGGGGTTTAAAGTTTGATCGCTCACATTATGCAGATCGGTTAGATGAGTATAGTTATGCCGATTCAACAGGAATGATAGTGGCCAATCAGCCGAAGGATGTTGTATTGCAAAATGTAGTTAACGTAGAAAATAGCATAGATATTAAAAACTATAGCACCTACATTCAGGATAGTTATTCACTTTCCGATTATGCAGAGTTACAATTAGGTACACGTGCAGGTTACAATTCTTTAAGCAGGCAATTGATTATTAGTCCGAGGATGTTAATTGCTTACCGACCGAATGGAGACAATAAGATTTTACGATTTACTGCTGGTGTTTATAAGCAGCCGCCATCTTACAGAACCATTCGCGATTTCTCTGGAAAATTAAATATCAATCAAAAAGCACAAAGTTCTTACAATACTTCTTTTGGATATGATTATGCATTTGATGCCTTTGGTACCCGTTTAAAATTTACTTCTGAAGCATACTTTAAATATTCTGACCGTTTAATTCCTTATAAAATTGATAACTTAAGAATCAGGTATCTGGCTAATGAGGTATCAAAAGGTTATGCTTATGGGGCAGATTTTAGTATTGGAGGTGAATTTGTTAAAGATTTAATATCCTACTTTAGAATGTCGGTGATGCGGGCAACCGAAGATATTATCGGTGATAGTTATGTGCAAAATGGAAAAACCATTTATCCCGGATTTCTAAAGCGCCCAACTGACCAAAGGTTAAATTTTTCATTTTTCTTTCAGGATAAATTGTTAAATAGTCCAACTTATAAGGTGCATCTAAATGCAGTATATGGCTCTCGTTTACCAATCGGACCGCCTCAAACACCAAAGTATTTGGATAAATTTTTCATTCCATCCTATAAGCGTGTTGATATTGGTTTTTCTAAAGATTTTTTAGATGATGTTGCAGTACATAAGCCTAAATTTTTAGATAAAAACTTTAGTTCAGTGATTCTGTTTTTTGAAATTTTTAATCTGTTAAATATCAATAACACTGTTTCTTACTTATGGTTAAATGATGTTGATAAGGTACAATATGCCATCCCAAATTATTTAACCGGCAGACAATTTAATCTTAAATTAATTGTCAAATTGAAAACAAAATCTGATTAAATCACAATTTGGGTATTTGATAAAACCTGATCGGGTGAAAAAGATTGAAGAGAATGGCAATATAACCGCAAGCTAATAGTTGCTTCTTTTTTCTTATTTAATAATCAAAAATGCATATTCTTACCTGAACTGATATTATTGCAAAAACTGCAATAAATCAATCAATTTTCTGTTATATTTTAACAATATTTGATTTTTTAGGATACGATTTTTTAAGATAACTCCTATAAAAATTTTACATTTACGCCCATAAAACATTATATAATAAGATGAAGCATAATTTTGGCGCAGGCCCTTGTATTTTACCTCAAGAAGTGTTTAAACAAGCTGCACAGGCAGTTTTAGATTTTAACGATGGATTATCAATTTTAGAAATTTCGCATAGAACAACAGAGTTTGAGGCCGTTGTTGCTGAAGCTGAAAAATTGGTAAAGGAGTTGCTAAACGTGCCATCGGGTTATTCCGTTTTATTTTTACAAGGCGGTGCAAGTTTACAATTTGCAATGGTTCCAATGAATTTACTTGGAGATGGACAAACTGCCAGTTATTTAGATTCTGGTGTTTGGGCTACTAAAGCATTAAAGGAAGCCAAATTTGTAGGAAATGTTAATGTTGTTGCTTCTTCAAAAGATGCAAACTATACATTCATTCCTAAGGATTATGAAATTCCGGCAGATAGTGCATATTTCCATTATACATCAAACAATACGATTTATGGAACTGAATTATTTGAAGCACCTAAAACTACTGTTCCGATAGTTTGCGATATGTCATCTGATATCATGAGTCGGGTAATTGATGTTTCTCAATTCGACTTAATTTATGCTGGTGCGCAAAAAAACATAGGACCTGCAGGTTTAACGATTGTAATTGTGAAAGATGAAATTCTTGGTAAAATCGACCGTAAAATTCCATCAATGTTAAACTATCAATCGCATATTGATAATGGTTCAATGTACAATACACCACCTGTATTCTCAATTTATGTTGCTTTATTAAATCTTCGCTGGTTAAAGTCAAAAGGTGGCGTTGCTGAAATTGAGAAAGAGAATAAGCAGAAAGCTGAGGCGCTATACAGAGAAATTGACCGTAATCCGTTATTCAAAGGAACCTGTACTGTTGAAGATCGTTCAAAAATGAACATTTGTTTCGTAATGGAGAATGCAGAATTGGAAAAACCATTTCTGAAATTTGCAGAGGAGCAAGGTATTATAGGAATTAAAGGCCACAGAAGTGTTGGTGGTTTCCGTGCATCCATGTATAATGCGTTACCAATTACAAGTGTTCATGCTTTGATTGATGCGATGCAATCATTCGAAGAAAAACAAGCAAAAGCAAATTAAATTAATTTTAACGGATAATTGATTCGCACAGCAATCTGTTGTAATCAATTTAAGGAGTGATATCAAATTATGATTAAGATATTAGCAAACGATGGAATAGATCCCATTGGAAAAGAGTTATTAGAAAAAGCAGGTTTCCAGGTTGATACGGAAACAATTCCTCAGGATCAGTTGGCTGAAGCTTTAAAAAACTACGATGCCATCACTGTTCGTAGTGCAACAAAGGTTAGAAAAGAATTAATTGACGCCGTGCCAAATATCAAATTAATTGGCAGAGGTGGTGTAGGTATGGATAATATTGATGTGGAATATGCACGCAGCCAGGGTGTTGCCGTGGTAAATACACCTGCAGCATCTTCATTATCTGTTGCTGAGCTGGTTTTCTCTCATTTATTTACTGGAATCAGGTTCTTGCAGGATGCAAACCGTAAAATGCCGGTTGATGGGGCCACTCAATTCAATAACCTTAAAAAAGCTTATGCCAAAGGAACTGAATTAAGCGGTAAAACCATTGGTATTATTGGTTTTGGTAGAATTGGTCGTGCAACAGCAAAAGTAGCCTTAGGTTTAGGAATGAATGTTTTGGCTTATGATTTATACCCTTCTGAATCTGAAATTACTTTAGAATTTCAAGGTGGAAAATCAGTAAGTATTCCAATCAAAACAGTTTCATTAGATGAGGTAATTGCGGGCAGTGATTTCTTTAGTTTACATACTCCATTTGCTGAAAAGCCAATTTTAGGTGCAGAAGAATTTGCTAAAATGAAGAATGGTGTTGGAATTGTAAATTGCTCACGTGGTGGAACCATTGACGAGCCTGCATTAATTGATGCTTTAAATTCTGGTAAGGTTTCTTTTGCTGGTTTAGATGTTTTCGATAATGAGCCTACACCATTAGCAGAAATTTTAACACATCCTAAAATCTCTTTAACACCTCATATCGGTGCATCAACAAACGAAGCACAAGAACGTATTGGTACGGAATTAGCAACGTTAATTATTGAGCATTTTAAGAAATAAATTGAATTTTAGCGTTACTAACTTTTTAAAAGCTAGTAACGCTTTTTTATTTCATTAATCCAAAGCTTTAGTTAATACCCAATACCGATAACCTAATATCGCTTTCTGAAAAGTGCTAAGCTTATTTGGATCTTTCTTATATAAACTTGGTAAAACCAACTTGTTTATTTTTACTAAAGCTTTAAATATTCCCTTTTTCATATTTTTGAATCTTCTTATTGTAGAAATAAAACACTGCTACCAGAGTTAGAATCAGCAAAATAATGATGTAAGTAGATATCCCGTCACTATTTTTATTAGATTCTTTTTGAAGTATTTCATTCTGATCTTGTAGCTTTTTAATGGTTTTCATATAGCCCTCAATCCTTTCCTGTGAATGATCGGCAACAGCAACTTTTTGCTGATTCTGTAGATCTTTATATTCCATTAATATTTTCAATTCTTTAAAAATGTTGTTATCCGTTAATACCACCTCACGCAGAATTTCATTAGAATTTTTAATATCTTTTTTAGTTTGCCAACCAAATATGCCGGTTCGTTGATTCAGGCTTTCATCGTACTGACCAAATTTTTCACTTCGCTCTGCCAGTAAAGCATTTACCTTTACACGTTGAGCTGCGTAAGTTGAAGTATCTTGCTGAGCTTTGGCTTGAATTTGAAGAAATAACAATAAGAGGAGATAGATGTATTTTTTCATGTATAATAAACGTGAAAAGAGTAGAGTTGTTTGAGGAGGAAAGTTCATTAGTTCATTTGCCACTAGTTTAATAGTTAGCACAATGGATAATAACCTTAGTAGAGGAGAATGTGACTCATTTGGCATTTTGCCTTCTGGTTTCGCTATTTAAGCTTTAGTCTTTCTGCTTTAATCTTTCTGCTTTAATCTTTCAGCTTTGGTCTTTTAGCTTTAGTCTTTTAGCTTTCAGCTCACTTAAGAATGAAACTCCACTCTAACAATATCACCAAGGTGCAAACCCAATAATCCACTGGCCTTACCTTTATTAATTGCAATTTCGAGGTGATTACTTATACCAAATAAGCAAAGTTTTTCACCTTCCTGTACTTCATTATAATGCCAGCTCAATTGTGTAATGGTTTCACTCTTTCGGAAATATAAAGTGAAATCTCGATTTTTCTGAATCCTTGTAAAAAGATCTTTAGTAATGTTGGTAATTACGTTACAAAAGGTATCGATATAAACCACACTTCCTCTAATGATATCACGCTCAATTACAGGGTGTAAAAGCATTTTTTGTTCAATTTGAGCTACAGGTAAACCAATGTCTTTTAATCGGCCACCCTTGGCCAGATGTGTAGCAGCTTTCACAAAAATATCTACCAATGGAAAGTGAAGATATTTTAAATCCTGCATGATATTGAGTTCAACTACATCTTCTGGAACATCATCAAAAAGTAGAGAAAATATGCCATTATCTGCACCCACAAAAAAGTGATCACGATGTTTGATGGCAATGTATTTGGTACTTTCACTATATACAGAATCTATCCCAATTAAGTGGACCGTATTCTTTGGAAAGTAAGGATAGGCATTCTTTAATACGAATGCAGCATAGGAAATATTAAATGAAGGAACTTCATGGGTGATATCAACCAAATTAACATTAGGCATAAGACTTAGCAGGCTACCTTTAAGGGCACTCTGGTAAAAATCTTTCGAACCTAAATCTGTTGTTAAAGTAATTATCCCCATTAAAAATTCATTATTATTGCTTATTCTTGTGTACAGGCCTAAGCGTCTGCAAATATTCAAATTTTAATTAATATACCCCGATAACTTTTTAAAATACTACAGTTTGAACGAATTAAAATTAACTCTGGATAGCGTAAATCCTGCTCACTTTTGGGGAGCAAATAATGAGAATTACGAAATGATTAAAGGTGCTTTCGCTAAGTTAAAGCTGGTAGCGAGAGGAAGTGAGATTAAGGTTCTCGGTGATGAACAGGAACTTAAGGCTTTTGAAGAAAAATTTAATCAGCTGGTGGCGCACCTGGAAAAATATAGCTCGTTAACTAATAATGATGTAGAATCTATATTAGGTGCCAAAGCAAATAATGTTGCAAAAAAAGATGTTGAACAGCCTACAGGTGGAGGCGGTGAGGTAATTGTATTTGGTAACAATGGGCTTTTGGTGAAAGCAAGGACTGCAAACCAACGCAGAATGGTGAGTAGCATTGCTAAAAATGATATTCTTTTTGCAATTGGCCCAGCCGGAACCGGAAAGACATATACTGCGGTGGCCTTAGCCGTTAGGGCATTAAAAAACAAAGAGATTAAACGCATAATATTAACCCGTCCGGCGGTTGAGGCAGGGGAGAACCTGGGCTTCTTGCCGGGAGATTTAAAAGAAAAAATTGACCCGTATTTACGTCCGCTTTACGATGCATTGGATGATATGATTCCTGCTGAGAAATTGAAATTCTACATCGAAAACCGCACGATTGAAATCGCACCTTTAGCATTTATGCGTGGCCGTACCTTAGATAATTGCTTTGTAATTTTAGATGAGGCACAGAATGCAACCGATATGCAATTAAAGATGTTTCTGACGCGTATGGGCCCAACCGCGAAATTTATTGTTACCGGTGATGTTACCCAGATCGATTTACCTAAAAAACAGATGTCAGGCTTGTTTAACGGCTTACGCATTTTGGAAGATATAAAGGGCATAGATATTATTTATTTAAGCGGTGAAGATGTGGTTCGCCATAAATTGGTGAAAGATATTCTGAAAGCCTACGGCGATATTCAATAGCTGAGTCCAAAGTCGGGAGTCTGTAGTCTTAAGTCAAAAACAACTTGGGACTATGGACTAAAGACTTTCGGACTTTCGGACTTTTTCCCTATTTTTATCCCCTCATGAAAGCACTAAAAGAAACCCACTTTAATTTCCCAAATCAGAGTAATTTTTACAAAGGTAAAGTACGTGATGTATATACCATAGCCGATAAATTAATGGTTATGGTGGTATCAGATCGCATCTCTGCCTTCGATGTTGTACTACCTGAAGCCATTCCTTTTAAGGGGCAGGTTTTGAATCAAATCGCTGCTAAATTTTTATCTGCTACGCAGGACATTGTTCCAAACTGGGTTTTAGATGTTCCGGATCCGATGGTTACCATTGGTTGTATTTGCGAACCTTTTAAAGTTGAAATGGTAATTAGAGGTTATTTAGCCGGACATGCCTGGCGGGAATATAGTGCCGGGAAACGTTCAGTTTGTGGCGTATCATTGCCAGATGGTTTAAAAGAAAACGACAAATTGCCACAACCCATTATCACGCCTACCACGAAAGCATCGGTTGGTCATGATGAGGATATTTCGAAGGAAGATATTTTAGCCAAAGGAATTGTTTCCATCTCTGATTATGAACAATTGGAAAAATATACTTTTGATTTATACCAGCGAGGGACTGAAATTGCAGCAAAAAGCGGATTAATTTTAGTGGATACGAAGTATGAATTTGGAAAGGCTGATGGAGTAATTTACCTAATAGATGAAATTCATACGCCAGATTCTTCACGCTATTTTTATGCAGAAGGTTACGAGGAGCGCCAAAAAACTGAAGAACCTCAGAAGCAACTTTCTAAAGAATTTGTAAGAAAGTGGTTAATTGAAAATGGTTTTCAAGGTAAAGAAGGCCAGGTGGTACCGGAAATGACTCCAGAAATTGTAAGTTCCATATCCGAACGTTATATTGAACTTTATGAACAGATTGTTGGTGAAGCTTTTATAAAAGCTGAAGCCGATGCCATTTCAGCACGTATTGAAGCTAATGTTTCAAACGCATTGCAAACACTTTAGAATTCGAATGAATTTTATACATTAGTAAAACAGAATAAAAATGAAATTTTCAGTAGATAAACACGATAAATACGTCACCTTAAAATTAGAAGAACCTAAGTTTACCAATGATAATGCTCCAGGTATTAAATCTGAATTGTATTTACTTAACGCAGAAGGGTTTAAAAATATTATTGTTGATTTAAGTGATGTAAAAGAATGTAATGATGCACAGGATCTCAGCTGCCTTTTGGTTGGTTACAGGCTTTGTAAATCTGCTGGTGGATTATTTATTGTAACCGGTATTAATGATCAGCTTGAACCTATTATCGAATTGTCAAACATATTTCAATCTGTAACGTTTGTTAATACAATAGAAGAGGCTACCGATTTCATCTTTATGGATGAATTGGAGAAAGAGTTCAGAGGCGATAAATAATAACGTTTTTTTTAATTAAAATATAGCCTCGTAGTTACTAAACCTACGAGGTTTTTTATATCATACCATGATGAAATTTGAAGTTACTATTCTTGGAAGTAGTTCGGCGACACCTGTGTTTAATAGGAATCCATCTGCGCAGCTTGTGAATTGTAATGAAAAATATTATCTGATTGATTGTGGAGAAGGAACGCAGCAACAGCTAACCAAGTATAATTTAAAGGCAGCAAGGATTGATCATATTTTTATCAGTCATCTGCATGGCGACCACTACTTCGGCTTAATTGGTTTACTATCCAGCCTCCACCTTAATGGACGAATCAAACCCATGCAAATTTTTGCACCTGGGCCACTTTTAGAGATTTTAGAAATTCAGTTTAAATACTCTGATACCAATTTAAGATACCCTATTGAGTTTTTTCCTATCGAGGCTGATGAATCAAAACAAATATTTGAAAACCAGGATTTGATTGTGAAAACAGTTGTATTAAATCACCGTATTCCAACCACAGGATTTGTTTTTCAGCAAAAACCAAGGCAACGTAAATTAATTAAAGAAAAAACTGAAGATATACCCATGGCCTATTATGCAGCCTTAAAAAAGGGAAAGGATGTAGAGCAGGCCAATGGCGAAATTCTTAGAAGTGAAGATTTTACAACACCTCCCGAACCACCAAGATCATATGCATATTGTTCAGATACCATGTATGATGAACGCTATTTTGAAACCATTAAAGGATGCGATACCTTATATCATGAGGCTACCTTCATGCATGAGCTCTTAGACAGGGCCAATGAAACACATCACACTACCGCAAAACAGGCGGGTGAAATTGCTAAAATAAACGGAGTTAATAAATTACTCATTGGTCACTTTTCATCTCGCTACAAAACACTTCAAATGCTTTTGGAAGAAACTCAATCAGTTTTTGAGAATACAGAATTAGCAGTAGAAGGCAGAACCTTTCAGCTTTAATTTATTACATTTTATGAAATGAATACTAAGCAGGAGAGGTAGGTCGTAAAATCTAGTTTACTAGAAAGTTCATTGCGCAGCGTTTACCGCTCAGTTAAATTCTATTACAAAGTTTTTCAATCTCAGGTATTTTCTGTTGATGCTTTTTATAATCTTTAGGAAATGTTTATGATTTCAAGTCATTCCTTTATTTACTAGTATTCGTACAGAAAATTTAAAACATAAAAAAAGCCTTGCAATATCAATTACAAGGCTTTAACATTTATAATGTTAATTACTTATCTTTTTTGTTTCCACCGCCAAACACGGAAAAGTGCACGTAACGTTTAGGATTGGCTTTTAAATCAATCATTAACTCATCAAGATTTTTTGAAGCACTATTTAGGTTATTATACATTTTATCATCATTTAATAATAAACCTAAACTTCCTTTGCCATCCTTAATTCCTGAAATTACACCTTGCAAATCTGCAATAGCATTGTTGGCATTGTCTAAAGTTTGTTTAAAGTTTGCTGCTGCAAACTTATCAGTCACTGTATTGATATTGGTAAGAATATCACTAATTTTTTTATTGTTGTTGTTAAGATTGGCTGTAATGCCTTCAACATTTTTAAAAATAGCCTCGATACGGGCACTTTCAGATCCCACTAAGCCATCAACTTTTTTTGATGTAGTTTCCAAAGAAGCAAGGGTTCCGGCAATACTATTGAAACTCTTATCTACATTTTTCTGAAAATTCGGATTTAAAATAGAATTAACGCTGCTCAAAATAGAATCCATTTTGCCGATAATTAATTCTGCTTTCTTTTGAACAGGCTGTACTTGTTCCATTAAACCTTTTTCTACGTTAGCATTTAAGGTAAAGCCATCTTCTGCAATTTTCTTTGAATTTCCAAGAGACATTACAATAGCCTTGCTCCCTAAAAGATCTGTACCTTCCAGGCGTGCAACACTATTTTCTGGAATGTCATATTTGCTATTGATGCTTAATGTCGCTAGAATTGTTCCACCTGGTTCTAATTGCAATTTAGCTACCCGACCAATTTGATAACCATTAATTAAAACCGGTTTAGATACAGTTAAACCATCAACACGTGTATATCTTGCGAATAAAGTAGTTTCACTGGAGAATATGGAATTCCCTTTTAAAAAGTTATATCCGATAATTAATAAAGCAATGGCGAATGCAGCTAAAATACCGACTTTGGTTTCGTTCTTAATTTTCATGTGTTTCTATTTATTGGCTGCAAATATGGTTTTAATTCAAAATCTGCATGAGCGCTATCATTTTTGTAGTGCAAAGGTATTATAATTACATAATGTTTGCACCAACGTTTTTGTTTGGTATTTGTTATAATTTTTTAAATACTATTCAATACCACTTATAATGCCAAACTAATCAATCTCTATATCTTTCTTATACTTCATTATTGCAGCAAGAATTGATTCGGCAATTTCATTTTGCCCACTATTGGAATTGATGTATTTTTCTTCTTCCTTATTGGAAATAAAACCAACCTCTGTTAATATTGCAGGCATTCCGCAACGCTGTAAAACTAAAACTCCTTGTTCCTTAACCCCTCTACTTTCTCTGTTATCTCGGTTGATGTAGCTGTTTTGTATCAGTTTTGCAAATTTAATGCTTTTATCTCTAAAAGTATTTTTCAATAGCGACATTAAAATGAATGTACCGGGTTTATTTGGATCATAACCATCATATTTACTTTTATAGTTTTTTTCCAATTTAATATCCGCATTTTCTCTAATAGCTGCATCCTGTTCTTTTAACCGATGAGAACCAGCAACCAGTGTTTCCGTACCTTTTACATGTTTATTTCCAGGTGGCATAGAATTACAATGCACAGAAATAAATAAATCAGCATTTGCATTATTGGCAATTTCAGCACGGCGATACAGATCAACATCTATATCCTTTGTTCGGGTGTATATTACCTTAATTCCAGGCATATCTTCCTGAAGTTTAGCACCAAGTTTCAAAGCAACTTTAAGTGCGATATCTTTTTCTTTTGAATAACTTCCAGAGGCGCCGGGTTTTCTTCCACCATGTCCGGGATCAATGACAATGGTTTTAATTTTATATCCTTGGGCAAATAAAATCTGAGCTGAAAAGAGTGTTAAGATAAAAACTGATGTTACTGCAAGTTTAATCTTCATTTATGGGATGTTAGAATGATGTTTCTGCTATGCGTTTATAATTTTTAATTGCTTTAATAATACCATCTACAATTTCTTTCTGACCTTCAGGTGAATTCATATAATCTTCTTCGTCTGGATTACTCACAAAACCAATCTCCGTTAAAACGGCTGGCATTGCGGCCCTTGCCAGTACTGCTAAGCTTTTTTCCTGTACACCACGATTAATTCTGCCTGCACTAACATATTCCTGTTGCAGCAATGATGCAAACTTCAAACTCCGGTCACGATTAGTTTGCTTCATTAATGAAAGCATAATGTCATTTTCAGGCGTATTAGCGATAAAACCTTCATAGTTTTTTTGATAATTATCCTCTAAAAACATCGCGGCATTTTCACGTTTGATTACTTCATCCTGCTCACCTAAACGCCCTGTTCCGGATACAAAAGTTTCTGTGCCTTTTGTTGAGGTACTTTTGGCAGCGATTGTTCTGTAAACAGGAACACTTCTTCCTTTTACTTTTTTATAATAATCTACTACACGTGATACCCTTACAGGCATATCATTTAAGTGAATGGAAATGAAAAGATCTGCTTTTGCATTATTGGCAATATTGATTCTTTCATAAAGTGGGATAAAAACATCTGTTTGTCTGGTGTATACCACCTTAATATCTTTTATACTATCCTGAAGTGCCTGACCTAAATTTAAGGCTGTTCTTAAAGCAACGTCTTTTTCTTTTGAATAAACACCGTGTGTAGCGCCGTCCTTGCCACCGTGGCCGGCATCTATTACAATTGTTTTAATTTTATATTCTTGTGCAATTGCTTGATTATCAATGGCATTATTAAGAACAAAATAAATAATAAATGTTAAAATGGTTTTAAGATACATCAATGGTATATTTTTCACTAATTTTGAACGTTTCTGATTAAACATCTGTGCAAAAATAACATTCAAATACGAATTTGAAACTTCTTAAGGGTTCTATTTTACTAATTTCTGTCATTTTATTAACACATGGTGTTAGTAAAGCTAACGCGTTTTCTCGTTTTTCATTGCAGCAAATCGTTCAACAAGATACTTCCAAAAAGGATACTTCAAAAAAAGTAGCCAAAAATAATAGTGGTCTTGATCAAAAAGTAGAGTACAAAGCAGACTCTGTAAAATTCAATAAAAACAAGAGTGTTGTTTATTTATACGGAAATGCAAGAGTGCTTTATGGCGACTTTGAATTAGATGCCGATTACATCCGATATGATTCAGATAAAAAAGTAATTTTTGCCAGCGGCAGAACAGATCCAAAAACAAATAAGTATGTAGGAAAGCCAATTTTTAAATCTGGTCCCGAAGGATCTGCAATAGCTGATTCTATATATTACAACTCAGAAACTACACGTGCAAAAGTATTTGGGGTATTTTCTGAACAGGAAGGCGGTTTCTTTTCCGGCGGACAAAGTAAAAAGCAAATTGATGATGAGTTGCACATTAAAAATGTAATGTACTCTACCTGTAATCTGCCACATCCACATTTTGGTTTAATGATTTCTAAGGGCGTTGTAACAGAAAAACAAATTATTACTGGCCCAGTTTACATGATCATTGAAGATATTCCAACCCCATTGGGATTGCCTTTTGCATTTTTTCCTAAACCCAATAAACGAACTTCAGGAATTATTTTGCCATCACCCGGAGAAGATGCCACACGAGGGTTTTTTCTTCAGAATGGAGGTTATTACCTTGGTTTAAATGATTACTGGGATGCCAAATTTTTAGGTAGTATTTATACCAACGGTTCTTATGAAACCAGTGTAAACTCACAATATATTAAACGATATAAATATTCGGGTAATATTGGTATTAACTATGCCAGCGTTAAAAATGGACTGGAAGGAACAGAAGCTTTCGATAATCCGAAAAAAGATTTTAGCATAAGGTGGTCACATTCTCAAAATGCTAATGCAAATCCTGGAACTACTTTTAGTGCGAGTGTAAATATCACTTCAAGCAGTTACTATAGAAATACGGCGGCCAATCAATCATACGATATCAGGGCAATAGCGAATAATACCACCAACAGTAGTATTAGTTATTCCAGAACGTTTTCTAATAATATGAACTACTCGTTATCGATGACGAGTAATCAAACTTTAAGTACCAGGGATGTTTCAATCAGATTACCTGAAGCAACTTTCAACGTACCGACTTTTAGTCCATTTGATTCTAAAACAAGGGTTGGTGAACAGAAATGGTATCAAAAAATTACTGTGGGATATGCTTTACAGGGAACCAATGCCATTGATACTAAGGATAGCTTATTGTTCCAGAATGATGGTTTGAAAAGATTGAAGTCTGGTTTCTCCCATAACATACCTATTAACATGTCATTCACTGCGCTAAAGTATCTAAACTTCTCTTTGGGTGGAACTTATAACGAGGTTTGGAATTTTCAAACCATTAGAAATCGTTATACTACTTTTGCTGATAATACTTATACAGTTAGATCTGACACAGTAAGTGGTTTTAAAAGGGCCGGTAGTTACAATCTTTCCACCAGCATGTCTACCAAAATTTATGGATTAAAAGTTTTTAAAAACCTGGGGAACATTAAGGCCTTAAGGCACGTTATGACCCCGAATGTATCTTTCAGTTATTCTCCTGATTTTACAAAGGCAGGTAGTGGACCATTTTTAGCGGCGGTTTCTGAAAATGAATTTGAAAGTGACGGGAGTAAGAAAATCATCAGAGATGCGAATGGTGTTCCCTTAACATATTCTATTTTTCAAGGAATGGCTTACCAGGGATCCTTTGCACCAAAAACTGCTTCGATTGGTTTCGGTGTTGATAATACCGTGGAATTAAAAGTAAAATCAAGTAAAGATACCACGGGAACGGGAGAGCGAAAAATCCCCATCATTCAGGGCTTAAGTATTAACGGATCCTATAATTTCTTAGCTACCAGAAATAAACTATCAACCCTTGGCTTTAGCGGACGTTCGCAATTCACAGATAAATTGGGGATAAACTATAATGGTACTTTTGATCCTTATGATTTAGAGGTATCAAGAGACTTGAGTAATAACGTTATCCGTAATGCGGATGGAAGTGCGGTTTACGTTAGAAGTAATAATTATTTACTAAAAAGGGGCAGGTTAGCCCGGTTAACTTCTATTGGTTTCTCATTCGATTATAGTTTGAATCCGGAGGCTTTAAAAAAGAAGAATGAAGCCAACGATAAATTAAACGAAACAGCTAAGCAAAAAGGTTTGTCTCCATTGCAATCAGAACAATTGGCAGCAATAAGCCGTGATCCAAATGCTTTTGTTGATTTTAATATTCCATGGAATTTTTCATTCTCTTATAGCTTTCAGTACTCAAATGATTTAGGTATAAGCAGAACCAGTAATACCTTAAACTTTAATGGCGATCTAAATCTTACTCCAAAATGGAAGGTTACTTTTAATTCAGGGTATGATTTTCAGAATAATGGTTTAACACCAATGAACATTGGTATTTATCGTGATTTGCATTGCTGGGATATGAGTGTAAACTGGGTGCCTTATGGTGCCTATAAAAGTTATTCATTAACACTTAAGGTAAAAGCATCGATACTGCAGGACTTGAAACTAAGCAAAAGACAGGGCTTTTATAATACTTATCAATAAAATTATGTTAGCGGAAATAATAACCATTGGTGATGAAATACTCATCGGTCAGATTGTTGATACCAATTCAGCCTGGATGGCAAAGCAACTCAATTTAATTGGCGTTTCAGTAAAACAAATTACATCGGTTTCTGATGATGAAGATCATATTCTAGCTTCACTTTCACAAGCCCAGGAACGTGCCGATCTGATTTTTATTACCGGAGGTTTAGGTCCAACAAAAGATGATATTACTAAAAAGACCATGGCAAAGTATTTTGGTATGGGTTTCCGAAGAGATGAAGGTGCGCTTGAAATGGTCACCTCTATTTTCAAAAAATATAACCGGCCATTACTTGATATTAATATTCAGCAAGCTGATGTTCCGGATGGTTGTGAAGTTATTGTAAATAAGAATGGTACGGCACCTTGTATGTGGTTTGAGCATCACGATAAAATTTTTATATCAATGCCAGGTGTTCCTTACGAGATGATGTATTTAATGGATGACGAAATTCTTCCAAGAATTAAATCAAAATTTACCTTGCCGTCAATCGTTCATAAAACTATTCTCACTGCTAATATTGGAGAATCATTTTTAGCTAAAGAAATCGAGGACATTGAAGATCAATTGCCTAAACATATTAAATTGGCCTACTTACCAAAACTAGGGCAAGTACGCTTGCGGTTATCAGCCAGTGGAGCTAATGAAATGGCTTTAAGCGCTGAGGTTGAATCTTATGCAAAACAGATTATGGAAAAAATTCCAAAATTTGTAGTGGTAGATGAAGATATTCCGTTTGAAAAAGCCATTCTTAATATCATGAAAAGTCGTGGCCTTACTTTATCTACCGCAGAAAGCTGTACGGGCGGATACATCGCCCATTTAATTACACAACATCCTGGTTGTTCATCAGTTTATTGGGGTGGGGCAGTAGCTTATGCTTATGAACTGAAAGAATCAATATTAGGGGTTAAGGAGCAAACATTAAATGCTTTTGGTGCAGTAAGCGAAGAGACTATTACTGAAATGGCTGAAGGAGCAATTAAACAATTTAAAACCGACTATTCTATTGCAGTAAGTGGAATTGCTGGGCCAGATGGTGGTACACCGGATAAACCAGTAGGTACAGTTTGGATTGCAGTATCAAATAAAAATAAAACGGTAGCTAAAGTATTTACTTTCAGCAATAAACGTATTCAAAACATAGAAAGATCAGCTGCATCTGCACTAACAATGCTTTTAAATCTACTTAAGGAAGACGGGTTGAAAGAATAAAAAACGTATTTTTGTCGCAATACCAATATAATATACTTTAATTTAATATGGCTCAATACGAATTATTGTTACCAAAAATGGGTGAGAGCGTTGCCGAAGCAACGGTAATTAAATGGGTAAAACAACCTGGTGATGCTATCGATTTAGACGATACCATTTTAGAAATTGCTACAGATAAGGTTGATTCTGAAGTTCCTTCGCCAGTTGCTGGTAAATTGGTTAAACAATTATTTCAAGAAAATGATGTCGCTCAGGTTGGCGATGTTATTGCCATTATTGAAACTCAAACTCCAAATGATATAAATGTTGAAGAAAGTATTACTGCTCCTTCAACACCTCAAGAAAAGGCCGAGCCTATTCCAGGGATTGCACAACTTACTGTAGAAGATCATAAATTACCACAATCTAATTTTTCTACTTCAGAACGCTTTTATTCTCCATTGGTTAAAAGTATTGCCACTCAGGAAAATATTTCTGTTTTAGAATTAAATGCCATTAAAGGTACAGGTGCAGATGGTCGTTTAAATAAAGATGATTTATTAAGTTACATCGCTAATAGAAATGGTGGACAGCAGGTTGAAAAAGCTGAAACACAAAGTGCACCTATCGAGAATAAGCCTACGGCAGCTCCAGTTATAACCCATATACCTAATAAAACATCAACAACGTCAGTTTCTGGTGTGGATGAAATTATAGAGATGGACAGAATGCGTAAACTGATTGCCGATCACATGGTGATGAGTAAAACAACATCTCCGCATGTCACTTCATTTGTTGAGGCTGATGTGACCAATATGGTTTTATGGCGTAATAAAGTAAAAAACAATTTCGAAAAGCGTGAAAATGAGAAAATAACCTTTACACCAATTTTTGTAGAGGCAGTTGCGAAAGCCATAAAAGATTTTCCTATGATTAATGTGTCCGTAAATGGAACACAAATTATTAAGAAACGTGATATTAATATTGGAATGGCTGCTGCCTTACCGAGTGGGAATTTGATTGTTCCGGTAATCAGAAATGCCGATCAGTTAAATTTGGTAGGTTTAACCAAAGCGGTTAATGATCTGGCTTTGCGTGCGAGGAATTCTAAATTGAAACCTGATGAAACACAGGGTGGAACATTTACACTCACCAATGTAGGTTCATTTGGAAATGTAATGGGTACGCCGATTATTAACCAGCCTCAGGTAGCTATTTTAGCTGTTGGTGCCATTAAAAAGAAGCCAGCAGTTTTAGAAACCGAGCATGGCGATGTTATTGCTATTCGGCATATGATGTTCCTTTCGCTTTCTTATGACCATAGAGTTGTTGATGGTTCATTAGGAGGGATGTTTGTGAGAAGAGTTGCAGATTATCTGGAAAACTGGGATTATAACAGAGAAATTTAATACATCTGAGATACAAAAGAAGTCAAGTTTTAGTTTGACTTCTTTCGTTTAAAACCAAATTAAACATCACTTGTTCTCTACTAAAAGTAATATAGTTATGGCTAAATTTTCAGAATTAATAAATGGCGATAAACCTGTATTGGTTGACTTTTTTGCTGAATGGTGTGGACCTTGTAAAATGATGAAGCCCATTCTGGAACAGTTAAAGTCTCAAGTTGGTGATTCAGTTTCCATTATTAAAGTTGATATTGATAAGAATCAAGCTGCAGCATCTGCTTATAGTGTTCAAAGTGTTCCAACGTTAATGCTGTTCAAAAATGGTAAGCAAGTTTGGCGTCAGAGTGGAGTTTTACAAGCTTCGCAATTGAAACAAATAATTGATGCACACGCATAATTTTATACCTCAACAACGGTATTGGGTGTCACGGCAAAAATCTGTTCATTTGTTTTAGGGTAGATATTGTAAAGGCCAGTAAATGTGCTGAATGCTGGTAATACTGCATATTCTTTCCCGAAATAGAAGCAAGGAAACTTTAGTCTTTGTTTTGCTTTTCCAACGATAGTAACCCCTGGATGGATATGTCCACTAATGGGGTACAATTCTTCTTCAGTACATTTAGGGGCATCATGAATAAAGCAGAAAGGACCAAGGCAATAACTCGTATCGTGTATATCAATATTCATTGAAGCATAATCTGCATTTGACAATCTATCATGGTTACCTTTTACAAGGAGGAAATTTAAATGCTGATAATCCTTTTGCCATTCTGAAAAGTCATCTATATCGGTATTTAAACCATGATGAAACATGTCTCCATTAATAAGTAAGGTTTTTGGATTATACTTTTCGATCAATGAACCTAATCGTTGCAAATCGTTTTGTGCAATAGTGGATGGAACCTGAACACCAGCAGATCTAAAATGTGCAGACTTGCCTAAATGCAAATCGCTAATGGCTAAAAGTTGATGGTTGGGTAAATATAAAGCCCTTTCTTTATCTAAAATTAGTTCTTCCCCGTGGCTTGTAATGGTCATTTGTATCTATAAAGTTTTACTACTACTATGTAGGAAATGTAAGTTGATGTAAGCGCATAGACTTCAAGCTTATATTTTCTTAGATGTCTTACATGGTTAAGATTAAATTAGGTTGTAACAGTTATCGGTTTGTATCTATAAAGTTTTACCATGTAAGAAACGTAAGTTCATTTAAGCGCATAGTCTTCAAACTTGTATTTTCTTAAATGTCTTAGATGGTCAAGATTAAATTCGGTTGTAATAGTTATTTATTTTTATCGGTTAAGTTTTATCATAAAAGAAATGTAAGTTCATTTAAGCGTATAGTCTTCAAACTTGTATTTTCTTAAATGTTTCATATAATCCAGGATAAATTAAATTATTTTATTTTCTCCGATTCTGCTTTCATTCTGGCAATGCGATGTTCTAATTCTTCAGAACTCATGTTTTCCCTCAAACTATCAACTTTAATTGGAAACGATAATGGTGTAAAACTTTTAGGATTTGTAATAATAACCTCGCTATTTTGAATTCTTTCCAAAGCTGCACCTAATCTGGGCTCTTCCAATTGCTGATAAAATACCTCATCGTAAGCCTGTCGCAAAAGTAAATTATGTTTATCATAATCACTAAAAACATTGAAAAACAAACCTGCAGATGACTGCAAGTGTTTATTCGCAACATATTTGCCTGGATAACCTTGAAATACCAATCCGGAAATACAAGCAATATCCCTGAATTTTCTTCTGGCCATTTCTGTTGAATTGATGCTTAAAGTAATATCTTCAGTTAAATTTTTTGGTGAGAAAACTTCATAAGCAATCGATTCATCCATTGGGATTTCTGTTTCACTAAGTAATTCAAAGCCATAGTCATTCATAGCGATAGAAAAACTGATTGGTAATAATTTACTTAGTCTGTAGGCTACCAATGCAGCTAAAACCTCATGTACCAGTCTTCCTTCAAAGGGGTATGCAAAAAGATGAAATCCCTCTTTATTATTGATCAGTTCAATTAATAATTCATCATTTCTAGGTACATGTGACCGCTTTTCCTGTAATAGAAATAGCGGATAAACAGAGTCTAATTCCTCATCCTGATGTGTTTTATCCAATGCTTCATTATATTTTTTTCTTAAAACCGATCCTAAATTGGATGATAAAGGTAGCCTGCCACCATTCCAGCTGGGTGATATGGCATTATGCTGCTTGCTGTTTCTAACAATTACCGTCATATCTTTGACATGTACAAATTCCAAAACACGACCTGCCAGACGAAAATTATCACCGGCTTTTAAACGAGTTACAAAATACTCTTCAACCATGCCAATGTAACCACCCGAAAGAAATTTAACCTTCAGCATGGCATCACTAACAATTGTGCCGATATGCAAACGGTGCCGCATAGCCAATTGCCGGCTCTTTACTTTCCAAAGGCCATCTTCATCTTTAGTAACCTTTTTAAACTCATTGTAAGCGCCTAAACTGTCACCACCTGATGTAATAAACTGCATCACCCAAGTCCATTCTTCAGGCAAAATTAATTTGAAAGCATGCGTATTTTTGATTTCTTCATAAATGATTTTATCATTAAAACCATCGCCGATGGCAAGGGTAACCAAATATTGTACTAAGGTATCAAAGACCATAATAAAAGGTTCTCTGCTTTCAATATTATTGGTTTTTGCTGCTTCCTTAATTGCAGCGGCTTCAACCAATTCCAGTGCATGGGTAGGCAGAAAATAGATCTTGGAAACTTCATTAGGTGAGTGTCCTGAACGGCCCGCACGTTGCAAAAACCTGGCTACACCTTTTGGCGATCCAACTTGCACAACGGTATCTACAGGTTTAAAATCTACGCCTAAATCTAAAGAAGAAGTTGCAATTACAGCCTTTAGCTGACCAGTATGTAAAGCATCTTCAATCCAGTTTCTCAACTCAAAATCTATAGATCCATGGTGAATTGCAATTCGGCCCGCCAATTCTGGTTCTATATTTAACAGATGCTGATACCACATCTCAGACTGGCCACGTGTGTTAATGAAAATTAAAGTCGTTTTACTTTTTTCAATAATGGGCAACAGCTTGTAGGCTAATTTTAAGCCCAAATGGCCGGCCCATGGTAAGGTTTCAATATCATCTGGCAGAATAGACTTAATTATAATTTTCTTTTCCAGATCGGCTTTTACAATAATTCTTTTTGCTTCCTCATTGGGCTCTAAAACATCCAGGGCCTCTTCTATATTTCCAATGGTTGCTGAAATTCCCCAGACTCTTAAAAATTGATTTTGTTCCAACTTCTGTAGTCCCTTTATTCTTGATACTGCAAGTTCTACCAACACGCCCCGTTTACTACCTAAAAGCTCATGCCATTCATCTGCAACAATACATTTCAGGTTTTTAAATAGGGTAGAGGAACCTTTCTGCGCGAGGAGTAAATGCAGACTTTCTGGTGTTATCAATAAAATTTCTGGCATTGATTTCTTTTGCTGAACTTTCTCTGCCTGTGATGTATCTCCATTTCTAACACCTACATGCCAGTCTAACTCAAGTTCAATTAAAGTTTCCCTCATGGCTCTTGCTAAATCTTTAGCCAGCGAACGTAGCGGTGTAATCCAGATTAATTGTAAACGATCTTTTGCCTTTTTATTACTAGCCTCTGATGCATTTAAAGCTTCGATGGCTACAGCTAAAAATAAAGAAAAAGTTTTTCCAAAACCAGTTGGAGCATTTACCAAACCACTATAGCCATTAAGATAATATTGCCAGGCATCTTCCTGAAATTTAAAAGGTTTACGCTTGTTTTGCTTAAGCCATGCTTTTATCTTTTTGTAACCTTTGGTTTTGGTTTGATCCATGTACAGTTTCGTATTTTATATTTTTTTCAGGGCTTATAAGATTTCTAGCCATTTATAAACGTTGATTCCAGCAGCTGGCGTAAATCTTCAAGTGTATTAATTTCGGCTGCTTTTTTATCTTTTCGCCAGCGTAAAATTCTTGGAAAACGAAGAGCCAAGCCAGCTTTATGTCTTTTACTCTCGGCAATTCCTTCAAATGCGATTTCAAAAACCAGTTCTGGTTTAACTGTGCGCACTGGTCCGAATTTTTCTATAGCGTTTCTGGTTACAAATGAATTTACCTCTTTAATTTCCTTATCTGTTAAGCCTGAATAAGCTTTGGCTATAGTAACTAAATTTTCCCCATCACGAACGGCAAAAGTATAATCAGTAAAGAAATTTGCTCTTCTGCCACTACCTTTCTGTGCATAAATCATTACGGCATCTACTGTGTAAGGATTGATTTTCCATTTCCACCAATCACCACGTTTTCTACCACTATGATAATGAGAACTCAGCTTTTTAAGCATAATGCCCTCACTGTTGATGGATCTTGAGGTTTGTCTCAATGTTGCCAATTCTTCCCAGTTTTTGCAATTAATCACCGGCGAAAGAATAACAGCACTTTCATCTAAATTTTCAAATAACTGCTCTAAAATAGCTCTTCTTTCGCTTAAGGGATGTTCTCGAAAATCATTGGTTTCATACTCCAGAATGTCGTACACAAAAAAACCGATCGGCGCATCATCCAACTGCTTTTTATTAATCGTTTTACGGTTTAATCGCTGTTGTAGGGTGCTAAACGATAAAACCTGTTTATCTTGTACGGCTAGAATTTCTCCGTCTAGTACAACCCCATCAGGCAATACATCAATTAAAAAATGAAGTTCCGGAAACTGATCGGTTACCAGTTCTTCTCCACGGCTCCAGATAAAAAGTTCACCATTTCTTTTCACTATTTGTCCTCTAATGCCATCCCATTTCCATTCAGCCTGCCATTCGGATAGATCAACTAATTTTTCTGGCTCCTGCTCTAGGGCATAAGCCAGGCAAAAAGGATAAGGCCATGAATTATCGGTATTAACATGGGTACCATTAATTAACTCATGGAAAGTTATTTCATATGGATTCCACTTACCCATAATGCTATGCATAATTTGCGCACTATCTAAACTACTTTGTTTAGCCAGTGCATTGACCAGCATTTTGTTTGAAACACCAATTCTGAAATTTCCTGAAATGAGTTTGTTAAAAATGAAGCGTTCCTGTGTTTCCAGGTGATTCCAGGCATTTAAAATAAACACTTTCTTAGTTTCATCGTCTTTACCTTCTAAATCATGCAGGTCTTCAATCCATTTATGTAATGAAAAATCCGATGTATTTTCAGCAGGCGGCAGGAGTAGTGCGATGGTTTCACTTAAATCACCAACATTTGAATAGCTTTCAGAAAATAGCCATTCGGGGGTCTGTGTAATATCTATAGCCCAATATTTGAGTAAAGCAGACTTAATTGGACGTTTGGGTTTTTTACCTGTAAACAGTGCAATTACCCAAATTTTATCCTGATCATCTGCGTGATTAAAATAATCAACCAGTGCAGCAATTTTATCATTGGTTTTATTGCTCAGCTCAAGCTGTTGAATTAGTTTTGCGAAACGTTTCATTCTGACTTTTTATTTTCTGTTTCAACATGATGATTTTCAGCATCGGCTAAATCAACTTTATTTTCTTCGTCATCTTCCTGGCCAAACTTGGTCATTACTTCTTCTGATTCAATTCCCTCATCATTTAGAAACCGACTAAAAGCAGCGGTAAAGCCATGTGTAACATAAACCTTTTCTGCACCAGTTGCAGTAATGGCATCCATTAAACCTGTCCAATCGGCATGGTCGCTTAAGGCGAAACCTGCATCTGCACTTTGCCAGCGGCGATGTGCCCTTACCTGCATCCAACCTGAACAAATTCCTGTTACCGGATGAGATAAGTTCTTGATCCATCGGCTATCTCTCATGGCTGGCGGAACAATAACAATTCCTTTTTGCAACTCATCTTTTGTAGTTTCTGGTGTAATTCTAATGGTTTCAGGAAGGTTTACACCCGCATCAATAATCACTTCGTTTAAATTTGCGATGCTATTGTGTACATAAATGGGAACATCGCCCGCAAGGTTTTTAATCAGGCGTTGTGCTTTACCAAGGCTATAGGCAATTAATACACTGGTTTTTTGCTGTTGGATATTATCATTTACCCAGCTTTTAATTCCATTGAAAACCACTTCTTGCTTTTGCCATTTATAAACGGGTAAACCAAAAGTACTTTCCGAAACAAAAGAATGGCATTTTACAGGTTCAAAAACGTCGCTAATGCCGTCATCTTCAGTTTTATAATCACCAGAGATAACACATACTTCTCCTTTATATTCTAAACGAACCTGAGCTGAACCAATAATATGACCAGCAGGATAGAATGATATATTGACCCCATTCCGAACAATACTTTCACCATAATTCAATGTTTCTACATTTAAATCCTCACTGATACGCCTTTTAATGATCGGTTTAGTGAGCGTATGGCATAGATAATATTTGTTACCAAAACGAACATGATCACTATGTCCATGCGTAGTTACAGCATAATCTACAGGCCACCAAGGGTCTACATAGAAGTCGCCTTGTTTGCAATAAATGCCTCTTTTTGTAAATTCGATTAATGCCATATATATTAAACAATAAATCAGAATTTAAGTTTTGAAATGATATCGGCTAATTGTCCGATAAAATGAAATATCGGCTAATTAGCCGATAAAATGAAATATCGGGTAATTAGCCGATAATTTTGTGAAATTGAATAATTTCAAATATCTTAGTGTTATGATTTGCATTATAACAGGTGATATTGTAGGCTCTAGAAAAGTAAAGGATAGTTGGTTATCGAACTTAAAAAGTGCGCTTAAAGTGATTGCAGGGCAATACAACAAATGGGAGATTTACAGAGGAGATAGCTTTCAGATAGAAGTTGAACCTGAAAATGCAATCAAAGCAGCAGCGTATTTAAAAGCCTGCATCAGGGTTAATAAGCCAGCTGATGTTAGAATGGGAATAGGGATTGGGACAGTTAAAAGTAAACGCAAAAAGCTTTCTGAATCAAATGGTGATGTATTTGTGAATTCAGGAATTGCTTTTGATAGCTTAAAACAAGCAAAAGTTAATTTGGCTATCAAAACTGATTTTAATGAATTTGATGAAGATATTAATGTAATGATTAGGCTTGCATTAATTGCGATGGATAGCTGGGGAATTGTTGCTGCAGAGATGGTAAAACTTGCATTAGAACATGAAAATCTATTACAAAGTGAGCTGGCTACCCTTTCAGGTAGAACACAATCATCTGTTAGTGAGGCCTTAAAGCGTGCACACTACTCTGAATTAATGGATATGGATAAACTGTATCGTAAAAAATTGAATCAAATATTTGCTAACTGATGGATATCTATCTAATTAAGCTCATCCTTGCACATTTAATAGGTGATTTCTTTCTACAACCAAATTCCTGGGTAAAGGATAAGGCAACTAAAAAACTAAAATCAAGAAAACTATATATACATGTAGCTGTACATATAGTGTTGATTTTTTTAGTGTTCCTAAGTTTTAGCGAATGGAAGGTAGCACTTTCAATAGGGTTATTGCATTTGTTTATTGATGGGATGAAAGCTATTTTTCAGACTCGAAAAAACGCTCGTGTATTGTTTTTTGTCGATCAGATTTTTCATTTTTCTACCATTTTTTTAGTCTGGCATCTTTTTTTCAATGGGCATCTGGATATGAGTTATCTTAATGATATTAAGTTCTGGATTTTAATTTCCTGTGCTTTGTTTTTAACCATGCCAACTTCCATTATCATGAAAGTAATTATTGCCAAATGGTTACCAGAAAATGATGATGAAAGCCCTAAATCATTGCAAAATGCAGGAAAATATATCGGAATTTTGGAACGGGTATTAATTTTTATCTTTATTACGACCAATCATTTTGAAGCAGTAGGATTTTTACTTGCTGCAAAATCTATCTTCCGCTTTGGTGATTTAAAAGAAGCTCATGATTTAAAGTTAACGGAGTATGTTTTAATTGGAACTTTACTAAGTTTTGGAATTGCTATTGGCATTGCGCTGGCAGTAAAAGGATTTTTAGTTTAGAACCTTTTTAATGATAAAACTTAATTAAAATAAAAAGCGGGGCTATCGAAACTGATTCCCCGCTAAAATTACTTTATAAATTGGTATTTATCTTGCTCCCGGAGGACAGTTGTCTTTCAAGAATTTAGTAAAAGTAAGTGATAAATGCTCACTTGTTCCTTCACCTTCAGAGATGCTGTGGGTACGATTTGGATAACTCATCAATTGAAAAACTTTTTTGTTCTTAATTAATTCATTGATCAACATTTCAGCATTTTGGTAATGAACATTATCATCTCCGGTGCCATGGATATATAATAAATTACCCTTTAGGTTTTTAGCATATGTAATAGGAGAGCCTTTTATATAAGCATCCTTACTTGGGAAAGGTGTCCCCATATAACGTTCCTGATATACATTATCATAAGTAAGTTGATTACCTACTGCTGCAATGGCAATTCCTGTTTTGTAAATTTCCGGATATTGGAACATCAGGTTTAAAGTTGATGAACCGCCACCACTCCAGCCCCAAACTGCAACACGTTCTTTATCCATAAAAGAATTTGTAGCTAGTAATTTTTTTGCAGCCATTGCCTGATCATGAACATTCAGTACACCAATGTTTTTATAAATGCTTTTGCGCCAGACCGCACCCTTTGGAACAGGTGCACCTCGGTTATCCATTGATATATAGATGTAGCCGTCTTTAGCCATATCACCTGCATATAACCTGTTCATGCCGGCGCCATAAGTATCAGCAGCAGTTTGTGATGCCGGTTCGCCGTAAACATAAAATACCACCGGATATTTTTTGTCAGGATTAAAGTTGTCTGGTTTTTTCATCCATCCGTCTAATTCTACGCCATCTTCGGTAGTTACCTTAAAAAATTCTACTTTATTTTTTGGCGGTTCTTGTTTAGATAGCTGCGTAGTGATACTTCCATCCATTGTAAATGGATTACCTGTTGTGAAGTTCATCCACTCCGTAATAGGTCTAACTACAGAACTATTATAAGTATGACGTGCAAAAGCAGCGTTTGGCGAAATGTCGTAATTATGTGTTCCAGGTAGAATGGATGGCGTTATTTGCTCCAATTTACCTTTGCCATCCAATTTGGTTTTAAATAAATATTTTTGAGTGGCATTGGTTGGTGATGCTGTAAAATAAACATAATTATTTTTTTCATCTATTAACTTGATGTCGATCACATCATAATTTCCTTTAGTAACCAATGTTTGTTTCTTGCCATCGCGGCTTACCCTATATAAGTGGTTCCAGCCATCCTTGTCAGATAGAATGGTAAATTCTTTATAATCGGATAACCATTTCCACTCATCCTGAGCATCAATCCAGGCTTTGGCAGATTCGGTATAAATTGCCTTTGCTACACCAGAATTTGCATCACAAAGGAAAACTTTACTTTCATTCTGCTCGCGGCTAAGTTGCTGTAAAATAATCTCATTGCTATTTGGAACCCATTGCATACGAGGAATATAATGCTGTATATTATCTCCTGGAACATTTAGCCAGTTGGTTTTCGCTGTTGTGATGTCAACTACTCCAATTTTGCATGCCGATGGATTTTCACCCACCTTTGGGTATTCTACTGGTATGGTAAAGGGATAAATAGAATCAGTATTGTTAATCATCAAAAAGTTTTTAATTTTCGTAGCATCTATTTGCCAATAAGCAATGGTTTTGCTATCTGGGCTCCACCTGAAACCATCACGGCAATCAAATTCTTCTTCGTAAACCCAATCAAAAGTTCCGTTAATCATGCGATCAGTTCCATCTGTTGTTAAGGCTTTTGTTCCTGATCCGTCAACATTTTCTACATACAGGTTGTGTTTGCTTACATAGGCCACTTTGTTTCCGTCAGGAGATATTTTAGCAAACATCAGGGAAGAGGCAGGTTTATCTTTTCCAATCTGGGTAATTTTATTTGCTGTTAAATCTGCGAGCCAATAATCACCCCGGGTATCATAACGCCATACTTTTTTACTATTGGTATAAATTAATGCCTTTGTTCCATCAGCTGAAAATTGAAAACTTCTCACGGCGATTGCATTACTTGAACCCGCTGGTGTAAGTAATCCTCTGGAAACAACTGTTTTTTTATCGTTCTTAGGAAGGGTGACTAAAACAATTTCCCCGCTTGAAATCTGATAATAAGAGTTTCCATCTTTTGCCCAATTGATGCCTTGTGCATGCGCATCAAATACAGCAAAAGCAGCGATGCAAATGATGGATAATTTGAATAATAAGTTTTTAATCATATATTTTTTGATCATAAAAAAAGCTTTTTAACTTTTCGGCTAATTTAAATAAAAAGCCGGCAGTTAAAAAGCCTAATATTAATCGATAGTGTTTAATTATTCACCACCACCTTGCATTTTAGCAAGGTCTTCCATGGTAACTACTTCGTAGCCAGTTGGAACATCTTTAGAGATTGCGCCAACCTTTCCTTCAGCAATAGATTTAAGGGTTGTTGTTGTTTCGATACCACGTTGCACTAAAGTATATTTTACAGGGAAAGCGCCAAGACCTGGAAAGTAATTCTGAGAACCAACATTTGGTAAGTCTACTTCTTTAGTTGCCCAAAGTTCATGTGCGCCACCTTTATCATCTTTGAAAGTATATTTTTCAGCATTAAAACCACCAACAGTTTGTTTCTGACCAGTAGCTTTGAAATCAGAGAATTTCGGCATTTCGCCCATTACTTTTGCAACATCTTCTTTTGATTGTTTTACAGCAAATTGTTTTTGGGCAATTGGCACATCAATTAAAAGTAAGCCTGTTTTATCATTATTGTCAGAAACGATCCCAATCATTGCTGGTCCTTGTTCCATTTCAATTTTAGTAAGGCCATTGTTAAATTTAACCTTTAATTCTGCTGGTGGTTCTTGTCCACCCATTGCAGATTTTTGCTCATCCGTTAATTTATATTCCATTCCATAGATAAGCGTGCCTTCAGTTATTTTCTTTTGGGCATGAGCGATTACAGCTGTACCTACTAATATAAAGGCTACAACACTTGTTTTAATTGATTTGAACATGTTTTTATTTCAGTTTAGTTATTTACCAGTTAATTTTTTCTTTATTCAGAAATGATGCCACACCTTTTTTAAAATCGGCACTTTCACGCACCCGGGCATTAATCTGTACAGCGGTTTCTAAAGTTTTTTCTAAAAGCGGTTTTGTAGTTTGACTAATCAGTTGTTTCGTAATCATTAACGAATTTCCCGAACTCTCGCTACACAAACTTAAAGCAAATTCTTTAACCTTTTGATTTATTTCTGGTGAATTTGTTACAAAATTTATTAAATTATATTCCAATGCCTGCGCTGCCGGAAAAATGTTCCCAGTAAGTAAAATCTCTCTGGCAATGGTTTCGTTAACTTTCTGCATCAAAAAGCAAGAAACAATTGCAGGTACAAAACCAATCTTTACTTCAGTGTAACCAAAGCTACTTTCCGGAGTTGCAAAAATAATATCACAAATGGTTGCCAATCCGCAGCCACCCGCAATGGCATGTCCTTCTACCTGGGCAATTACAACTTTTGGCAGGTAATAAATAGTGGTAAAAAGCTTTTTCAAACGGTTTGAATCAGCTATATTTTCTTCAAAATTATTATTTTGCAGCTGTTGTAAATATTCTAAATCTGCTCCAGCACTGAAAGTACTTCCATTGGCATTCAATACAATTACTTTAACCTGCTCATCTTCTTCTGCCTGAAGGAATGCTAGTGTCAACGCATCAATAAGTGCTGGATTCAGCGCATTACGTTTTTCAGGACGGTTTATCGTAATGGTGGCTATTCTGTCATTTACACTGTATAAAACCAGTTCTTCCATATTATTCGGTTAATTGAACCAAATATGCAGGATTTTTCTTTAAAATTTGAAGGTGTGCTTTAATATTATGCTCATTTTCTTTAAACCATTTAATTTTGTAATCTTTATTCGTTGCGTCTACTATAATATTTTCATATTCAACTTCAGGTGGAAGTTTATTTATTTTAAAAGTGGTATTGCCCGTAAGCCAGATGGCATTAAACTTTCCTCTAGCATCCAGTTTTTTATAATTGAAGGAATTATCGATAATCAAAATTTTGTATTGATTAAAAATAATCTGCTTGTTTTTGAGCACAAAATGGGGCGTAATGGTATCAGTTAATAAATTAATAGTTTTAATCAAACTAACCTTTGATTGATCTAGTGCCGGTTGAATGAAAAACTGAAAGGTCTTATCATCGGGATTTAAATCGGTAACCAAAATAGCTTGGTTGCCTTGAATAAATGCTGTAGCATAGCTTTTTCTTAAAGTATAAAAGATAATTTTCTTTTGGTTAACAGCCTTATAGTGATCATAAACCATTATGAATTGGTAACCAATGAAAATGGCAATAGAGGCAAAAAGAAACTTTTTATTGTACTTCGCCATTGAATATATAAAAAATGCAAGTGATAAAGTCAATAAAATTAATGCAGATAAGCTCATCCACAATGATGAAAAAGTGGCATAAGGTAAGTCGGCTATCCATTTTAAAACCTGATTGGTAGAAATAATTATCCATTCAAATATTGGTGCAAGTTTATCTAATAAGGGAAGGAGTATGGCAATTCCTAAAATCATAATGACTATGAGTGGAATTGAAATAAATAAGTTACCCAAAAGAAAGTATACCGGAAATTGATGAAAATAATAAATACATAGCGGGAATGTAGCCACCTGTGCAGCTATGGAAAGGGCTATTAATTCCCAAACCTTATCAAGCCATTTGTTTTTAATATAGACCCATTTGTAAATTTTTGGTTGAAGATAAATAAGTCCGAAAACTGAAAGATAAGAAAGCTGAAATCCAACATCCCAAATCAAAAATGGATCATAGATGAATTGGCAAAAAGCAGCAAAAGCCAAAGTATTATAGCCGTTTTTGTTTTGGGCAAAAGTTTTTGCGGTAATAAATATAGTGATCATAATCGCAGAACGAACTACGGATGGCGATAACCCCGTAACTAGTGCATAAATCCATATCAAACTGCATATAAAAATGAATTTCAAGACTTTAAGAGATTTTATTTTATCCAGAAACATTAATAAAAAATCAAGTACCAGGAAAATAATGGCCACATGACTTCCTGAAACGGATAAGGCATGAATAGTTCCTGTTTTTGAATATGCAGCCAATGTTTCTTTTGAAAGATCGGCTCGATAGCCTAAAATAAGTGTGGATGCAACTGCAAAGGCTTCATCGTTTTTAATGAATTTTCTATATTTATTTACCTGCTGCTCCCGCCACTCTATTGCAAATCTTAAAATTGGGTTTCCAATATTCCGGCCGGTTTTTAATACATGACTTTGATTAATAAACGTTTGCTCATAAACGTTTTGTATAGCTAACCAGTTTTGAAAATCAAATTCTGCAGGATTATATGGTGGTTCAACTGTTGAATACTTTGCAGTAATAATTAATTCATCTCCATACTTAATTTTTAATGGCTTAGAATCATCTAGCTTTAATGCCAGCAGAATTTGGCCGCTCACTTTTGTCTGTGTGTTTTTGGTGTAACCGGAAATGACGCTTGCTCTGAATCTTAAAATGTCATGATTTAATACAGGCTCATTGGTCACTCGAATTTTTAAATAATTAACATTTTTTTTTGTAAAGTAATCAGGTTTAAGCTTTTCATTATTAGTAAGGCTAAGTAAACCACCAATAAAGAAAAACAACAGGTATATTAAAATTCCAGTAAAACCTTTGTATTTATAAACGTTTAATTTCTGGTAAGAAATATTTAGCAATAGGATTGAAAAAAATAATATTGTACAAATTGAGCCAACAATAAAGATTAGATTTTTATGAGGCAAGAAATAAAATATTCCGATGCCGAGTATAAGCGGCACTAATACTCTGACGAAAAAATATTCCTCCTTAAACATATATTAGAATTGGTAACGCAGCTGAATTTTAACTTCTGACTTGTTGTTTCCTTCAATCTGATCTAGATAGGTACCGATAGTTGTTACCTGCTGATAATGAAACATGGCATATCTTGCCCACAGATTTAACTTTTTAGCCAAGGTATATTTCATATTCAGATAGGTTCTAAAACCTTTGCCACTATACATTCCGAATGCAAAGCTGTATAACACATCATCTTCATAAGCATAAATCCGACTATTATAACTGGGTGTATTGAAATAAGCAATCCTGAGATTTCCAGTGATTTTGGAGAATAAGGGCGAATAATCAATATCCTGATAAAGCAGGTAACCAAATTCAGCATTGGCATCACCTTTTTTATATTGAGACATTTCGATTCGGTTTTGAAAACCCCATTTCGCATTTGCCTGCCAGGAGGATTCGATTCTATATCCTTCTTTTTTAACGTCATCAATAAAGTTTATAGGCACATCTAAATCTGTATTTTGCTGTTTGTTTTCTGTTTTATAGCGAAGCAATACTTTAAAGATTTTATTTGGTGTGTAAGCAACCTGACTTAATACCTCATAGCCTTTGGAAGGTGCATCTACTCTATATTTAAGCCATGGAAACCGGAAATAGTCGCCATAAACAGAAAAGGCCCATTGCTTATTCGGATTGATATTTAACCCCGTGTAAATGCCTTTCTCATTAACAGGTTCACTTGATTCTGAAACAGCCTGATTAAAGAAATTATGATAATCTTTGGCATAATTGCGATAGGTTACTGCTGCTGAAACGGTTGGAGATAAGCTGATTAATGCACCATTTATATATGCAAAACCACCTGGAAAGCTTTTTCCACCTTCGCCATATAAATACATATTTCTGTAAGTGTAGTTGTAGTAGATCCCATAATTGGTTAATGAATTTCCTGTAAAACTAAATTTGTCATAAGGTGCAGTTTGCGTGATAAAACTATTTCCATATTTGCTCTGATAAGTAATAGCACCAACTGAAAATTCATTTTCATGGTATTGGATTACAGTTCCATAGATCTGCTGAGTAAGATTATTTTTGTTTTTAATTTCTGTCGGAGTTCTATGTAAACCCGTTTGGTTGATCGTTGATTGAACGCGTGCTCCATCAATGCCAATGGCCTGGCTGGCATCTAATTTTCTAAATGAAATAAAGGGAGTGATATCAAGACCATTTAAAAGATTAATGGTGGCAGAGGTGCCTCTTAAAAAAGAATATTCATTAGTAGAATTATAAGGTCTTAATCCAAGGTCCTTTTTTGCAACACTGGTCACATCCGGACCTTTGCCAAATGAAAATCCAGACCATAGTGTTAAACCCTGTCCAAATTGCATGGTGTAATCTCCAATGACTAATTTCTTTACTTTTCCAAGTTTAGAAAGTGTAATATTCCCAGAGTAAAAGTCAAATGGCTTACCAATGAATTTTTCACCTGCATCCTTATCCAATGTAATAGCTGCCGATAAAATAGTACTATAGTGATAACGGTACCGGGTTTGAAAACGTTCTGGTGAGCCTAAGTAACGATTGCCAGGTAAATCTGTAAATCCTTTTTGCTTTTGTAATGTTTGAGCAAAACGCATGATTAAATCATTTTCACCTAAATGAATGATATTACGTAAGGATAACTTCTCATATTCTGTTGTATTATTGGTTGTTACAAAAGGCAAGAGGCTTTGAACTGTTTTGGTATCAAAACCATCAATAGATTGAAGTTCTAACACGTCTGCTAAATTTCCACTTTCTTTAATGTGACTGAAGAAATTACTAATCTGTAAAGGAGAAAGGAAAACCAATGTTTTTAATTCTTCAGACGAAGTTTTATTTAGATTAATAGGGTGCTTCCGATATCGGGTTAGGATATCTATAAGTTCTGAAAAATCATAATCATCTGGTAAGTTATCAGCTACACTCTCCAGTATATCTTTAACATCGGGCTCTTGTTCCAAGATTTGAGCATTTGCAATGAATCCCATCAAAACAAACAAAGTAGTTAGCATTCTAAAACGCATAGCCGATTGCGATTTGAGGTGCATAACCTAGATTGGCATCATAGTTTGTTGCCATATCCAATAGAAATTGTTTGTAGTTCAGTCCGAAACCAACAGATTGTTTAAATGGTTTTGCACTTATTCCTCCTCTGAGACTCAATAAATCAACTATTTTATATTCTATTCCTAGTTTAACGTCTATAGGTTGATTAACAATCTTTGTAACCGTAGTAGCAATCAGCACTTTATTCGTAGCCAGATAACTTGCTCCAAGGTTAAATGATGTAGGAATTTTAGCAGAGATGAGTTGACTATTAAACTTTTGCTTTGATGGATTGTTGGTGAAAGCCCCTATACTAAAATGATCGTCAAAATGATATAATACTCCAAAGTCAATTGAGAAGCCAGTTGAAGCGCCATAATGATCAATTTTTAGTTGATGATAGTTCCCATTAAGTCCAAGGGACAGTTTTTCGCCAAAGCTCTTTGCATAGGTGAAACCAATTTTACTTTCATTGTATACGGAAAAACCATAACGTTGAAAACTTGCGCCTACATAATTGTTTTTAAAAGGAATGACTCCAACAATACTCTGTGAGCTGATCTCATCGCTTAGAAGATGTTTAATGTAGTTTAATGAAATTGCAGGGTGATCTAAAAAAGTTATTCCGGCAGGATTAGCTTGTATTGCCCAAATATCATTAACGGCTGCTCCGTTATCAGCCATGGCAGAAAGCCTGGGGCCTAAATTGTTTTGGGCATGAAGGTAAGGCGTGAATAGAAACACTATCACCAAAAAACACAATATTTTCATAATCTCGTATTAAGCGGGATGTATAAAAAATAGAGTGATTTTGATTATATACTAAATGTATAAAATAAATTACTAATTTGAGGTTTTAATTAGTTTAAAATTGTAGTTTTTAAATATTAATCCATTTTAGCGGCAAAAACTTCTTGCTGATTGGAAACCATGCTAGCTGCTAAAGTCTCATTTAAAAACTGAGAATTATAATTCTGATCTGAATTGTTGATGAATAATACGCTTCTGCCTGAAATCATATCGATAATTTGATTCGCCAGTTTTGAAGAAACTGCTGGACAACCCTGACTTCGACCCAGTCTCCCCAATTGATCAATGGTTCCTTGTGACACATAATTAGCGCCATGCAGTACAATAGCCCTTTCCCTTGCTTTATCATTAAAGCCTAAATCCATTCCATCAAGTTTTAAAGAGCGGCCATGTTTGCCATTATAAACTTCGCCTGTAACATAAAATCCTAAGCTACTTTGATTGGAATTGGGTGTATTGGAAAAACAATCTGGTTTATCTCCACCGCTGTTTTGCCCATGAGCAACCCAGGTATTTAATAGCAGTTTATTTTCTTGCAGGTCAATAATATAGAATCTTTTTTTACAACTTTCCTGGTCAAAATCAGCAATTGTTAATATTGATTTTGATGAATTCAATCCAGAATATCTTAAATTATAAAAACCAGTTAATGCTTTTTCAAAAACGGTTTCGCTTAATCCTGCAGAATCAAGTTTAGTTTGATGATAAATATTAGAAACGTAAAGGTTATAAATACTGTCTTTAGCAGTTGTGATTATTGATTGTTGTTTGTTTTCAATTTCTACTGATCTCCAGCTGGTACCAATAATGCTAATGGCTACTAAAAAAATAGGAGCAATGCGCAGGATGCTTCTTCTCATTTATAATATTTAGGTCAACACTAAGGAATAATACGGTTAATATATTATTTTATTATTAGCAAAGACTTGTATATTTTAAGTTACAAAGTGTTTTACGCTACTATGACTATTTACTTATTTGCAACAAAGCTGGGTAAAATCTGTTATTCCTGAAATAATCATCAGATGAAAATTTTATTAACAGGAGCGAACGGTTATATTGGTACCCGGTTATTGCCTTTATTAATTGCTGAAAATCATGAAGTGGTTTGTATGGTGAGAGATAAACGGAGGTTTATTTTACCATCAGATGCGAATGGAAAGGTTACTGTTATTTCTGGCGACCTACTTAATATTAATACTTTAGGCGAGATACCTAAGGATATAGATGCTGCATATTACCTGGTTCACTCCATGTCTTCCAGCGAGCAGGGATTTTCTGATATGGAAAGGAAATCTTCGGAAAACTTTTCTGCTGTAATCAAAAAGACATCTTGTAAACAGATTATTTATCTTACCGGAATTGCTAATGACGAACATCTATCGAAGCACCTGGGGTCCAGACTTGCTGTAGAAGATGAATTGAAATCCTCTCAAATAGCCTGCACTATTTTAAGGGCTGCCATTATTATTGGTTCCGGGAGTGCTTCTTTTGAAATTATTAGGGATTTGACAGAGAAAATACCTGTAATGGTGGCTCCAAAATGGGTAAAAACACTATGCCAGCCGATCGGTATAAGAGATGTTTTGGCTTATTTAACAGGTGTGTTGTTAAATGAAAATGCTTATAATGAAACTTTTGATATTGGAGGACCTGATGTTTTATCTTATCGGGATATGCTTTTGGGCTATGCTAAAGAGCGAAAACTTAAAAGATGGATTATAACCGTACCAGTACTTACACCTCGGCTTTCATCACTTTGGTTAAACATGATTACGCCAGTACCTTATGCTTTAGCTAGAAGTTTAGTAGATAGCATGAAAAATGAAGTGGTTTGTAAAGACAACAGGATTCAGAATGTAGTGCCTAGAAAATGTTTAACCTATAGCGAAGCTTTACATCTGGCTTTTGAAAAGATTGATCAGAATTCTATTGTATCCAGCTGGAAAGATGCATTGAACAGGGGATACCTGCATACCGATTTTATGGATCAGATCAAAGTGCCTCAAAATGGTACTTTAGAATACAAGGTGAAGATGCAATTTGACAGAGAAGCAGGAGAGGTTTTTGAAAACATCTGGAGCATTGGTGGAAACAGGGGATGGTATTATATGGATTGGTTATGGCAATTCAGAGGTTTTTTAGACAAGATGTTCGGCGGCGTAGGTACCAGACGGGGAAGAACGAGTAACACAGATTTACAAGCCGGAGATGTTCTTGATTTTTGGCGGGTGTTACTGGCTGATAAAAAGAACAAACGACTTTTGCTTTATGCTGAAATGAAAGTGCCGGGTGAGGCCTGGCTGGAACTTAAATTAATTAATTTTCACGGCAAAGCATTTTTATCTCAAATTGCCACTTTCAGGCCTCGGGGGTTATGGGGCAGAATGTATTGGTATGCCATGTGGCCATTCCACTTAGTGCTTTTTAGGGGCATGGCCAAACAGATTACAAAATATCGACCAGATAATTAGCTGAATTTATTTACATTTGGCTATAAAAATTGTTGATATGCCAAACCAAGATCATGATTATTCGTTCTGGACTAAATATAAACGCTTTGCTTCAACAGAAATCATCATGTACCTCATTATGATCATCGGAATAGGACTTGGCATTATTATTTTAAGTTAAGTACTAGTTTTAAATGATCTGCTGCATTCACATCATTAATGAACTTAGAAAATTCAGTATACTTTTCGGCAGGGAATGTACCATCATGAAGGATCAGCTTTCTATAGTAAATTAATTTATTCTCTTTCTTACTTACCTTTCTTTCATATTCGCCAAATGAATTGGTGAAGTTTTTGTCCTCAATAAGAACCAATTCAGATTTTAAATTTTCTGGTAACTCATATTCTATCCGATCTTCATCTGTAAAACCACGATTGATGTAAACTGGTAAAGTACGACTTCCTAATTCTTGAACGGTTGGCTGCACATTAAATGCATTCAGTTGCAAAAACATTTTATTACCATTTACAGGCGCATAATTTTTAATGCTCAGGTTAATATCTTCCGTTATTTCCGGATTAGTTGCTTTCTTCTCAGTAAAGCCAACACTTTCAAAATTAATGTTATCAACGTTATAGGCATCCTTTAAAAGCTTGTGTTGCGCTGTTATTGGCTCATTAATCAAAGATTTACGGTTATCATACTGAACTCCTGAAAATACCGTATTCATCTTTCCTTTAACATTGCCGTCAGGGCTGATGGTAAACGTAGCTTTCCGAACCTGCAGGTTATCTTTAGTCATTAACTTAGGCGTATGCATTAGTTTGCCACCTGCAGGCGTACAGGCAAATACAATTCTGTCATCAGTAAAATCACTCAGAAATCCGAAAGGGATTTTTTGATTGGTACATTCCAGCCAGGTAGTATCACCTTTAAGGGGCATACATAAGATAACATGGTTGCCCTGGGCCATACTTGCATAAGTTGGATCGACATTTCTTTTTAAAGATCCGGCTTCTACCACGCAATAATAAGATTCAATGTCTGCTGCTTTAAGTAGGCTCTGCATATAATTTACCAATGCCTTGCAATCTCCATAACCCAGGCGATCAACCTCACTGGCAGCAATAGGCTGGAAACCACCAATTCCGATTTGAACACTAATGTAACGGGTTTTTTCTTGTAAAAATTGGTAAATCTTTCTGGCTTTTTCTTTATCATTCACTTCAGCTTTAACCAGTTCTTTTACCATTTGTATGGTAGCTGGAGGCAATGTCATTCTATCTCTAAGCAAATCATCATATACCCATTTACCCAAATTTTGCCAGTTATCATAACTTCCCTTATGCCCATAATAATAAAACTGTTCAGGTGCAATCTGTACTTTAGTAATGTAGCGTTCAGGGTCAGGGCTATACGGTTCTGGTTTGGTTGCCATGTGATTGCTGATGGACCAACTCAGTTTTTTCTGCTTTTCATCAATGATTTCGATAGGTTTTCCATCATAATGTTGTGTTTTAATCCGTATCTGATCTGTTGGCTTACAAATAAAGGTGTAACTGCTTTTTTCAACCGAGACTTTATTTTGAAGTGTTGGCATCCAATCGCGGATAATCAGATTTTGTTTATTTCTGATCTCAATTTCATATGCTATAGTATAGGGATATTGATTAACAGACGGTGTGAAGTATTTTAATCGACTATCTGTAAACAAAGAAAATCCATCTACAGCACTTATATCAGAAAAATTATTTTGGTTGAATTTATTAATTAATATTCCTCCAGAATTGTAAATTTCAGCTTTAATACTTTTTATGGATGTATTTTTATCATAGCCAATAGCCATCCGGGCATCATCATCCCCGTTTTGGTTGAAGACCGTAATTATCTTTTTTTGTAGATACATTACATTGTCTGGCGCCCTCATATCTATGGTAATTTCTTCATTTCTAATACATGCATTTGCCCTGCTATGGAGCTGAGACGAAATCAGATCAGCATCATAATTTACCTGTGCTAAGCCTAATTTAGCCATTAAAATGAAAAATATTAATGTGATCATCAATCTCATCAGTTAGCTTTTTTAAATAAATACTCACTTTTTTGAGTTTGAATAATCTTGCTGTAAAATTCTTTTAAATAAAGATATTGATCAGGTTCATAAATAGCATGGTTCAGCTGCAGCGCCTGAGTTAGTGTTAATATATTATTTTCAAATGATGTATTTAGTAAATATCTGCCGCCAGAATCCGGTAAGCCCATGGCCATATCTTTAGGTTTTTCTAAAACTTCGTATTGATATGGCATTGTAATTTGAATGGAAATTCGCTCATCAGTAGCGGCACCTAAATCAACAGGATATGTCCTTTCATTCAAATTGAAAGGGTTTTTAGTGATGGTATTAATGAAAAACGGGCTCAGGTAAAATTGCTTGTTTGCAGTTCCATCAATCATATTAAATTCTACTTCAAACTTTTCGGTAAGTGTATTTTCAATACTGTCTACATTGTTGATTTCGAAGTGTTTGATTTTAATTCTGGGCAAACGCTCATCAATCTTTTCCACATATTCATCTATTGATCCATATTTTTTAATGTCTTTCCTTTTATTATATGCTGCATAACCTTGACTATAGGTCGTCAGTAATCCTGTTAATTTCCCATCAGGATTCAATTTGCCTTGTAATATATAACTGGTCGTATTTTTCTGGCTTGCTTTTAAATCAATCCAGTAAGATGCTTTTTTAAGGTTAATAACCCTTCCCTGGTCATTTATACATCTCAATGGCAATAAGCCAAAGGGTAGTAGTGGCTCAGAGGCATCTAACAAATAGCTTTTGTCACCAATATTAACTTTAGCCACCACATAATTAAAATCAGAAATTACGGGATATAATTTATTAATGCTCCCATTTTCGCGGGTGGATAGAATAACTGCTTCAGCATCCAGATTTGCTGCTGATAGGGCTGCAATTAAATTAAGATTAATATCGGCAACGCTTCCAGATCTGGTTTCTAAAGATTTTTTAATGTTGTCTTCAGTAAAAACGCCATAATAATTATTCCATTTAATTTGCTTTTTAATATAAGCATAAATGGCATTGGCTTTTTGCAAATCATCAGGAGCATCCTTTATAATGGTTGCCATTAAATCCTTATACAGATCTTTCCTTTTCATCTGTGCGCCAAATGATTTATCAGTTGTTAATTCATAGTCAACATCTTTCCATGTTTTAGTGTATGATGTTTTTGCACCATTAGGGCTGGTGAAATCAGATAATTCGAAATAAATAGCAGATTTGAAATTACTAGGTGCAGTCATGTTCTCTTCTTCCACAAATGCCGGAATATCCTTCATCAGGTAAGTGATTTTTGAACAATCTATATTCACACCATTAAACCTTAAACAATCTTTAGAAAGTTCTACTTTTTGGTCGGTTAATTTCTGGTATCCCCTTAATGATACGTTATAGTTGTATATGCCTGGAATGTACACTAGATACTCGCTGTATACCTTGGGTAGATCAGATTGGAACTCCCAGGTTTTGAAATTAAATAATCTTGGAGATTTTAAACGATAACTGTATTCGATTACGGATCCTTCTTTTAAATTAGGTAAGGTAAACTTGGTTAATCTGGTGTATTTTGATCTGTTCTCAAGAAAAATAGCTTTTCTATCCATCACCGTTTCTACAAAATTTCCATCAATATAATTAAAGGTAGAGGCTTTTAGATCACTAAAAAGCTCTTCACGATTTTCATCTTTATACATCGGGATAACGATATTTGCAGCGCTGAACCCTTTTTTATTATATATTTTGATTTTAGTATGGTATTCAAAAATGAGTTCAACCTGACCTGTGTTATCATCTTTTTGAATGGAAGTTGTTCCAAATTCTTTGAGAACTACTGCATTGGCAGTACTATCAATTTTTTTTCTGTCGAAATCCATTTCGTCATAAGTAATCTGTCCGAAAGTAAAATTTTGAGCAAAAGACGTTAATGTAAGTAAACAAAGGGCTACAGGCAACAATAAGATTTTCATTTTAAGCGTAATTTTCCGCAATTTAATGCTAGGAATGATAACTAGGAAATATTTCCAATTAAATAAATGTGATGTACAAACAATCAATCCTTTTTAGCACTTTTGAATAAATATATATTAATGGATGTTGATTACAGCTTCATCTAAATCTGATATTAAAAACTGATGAAATTAAATTTAAAGCGCCCTTTAGCATTTTTCGATCTTGAGGCAACTGGTATAAACGTAGGAGCAGACAGGATTGTAGAAATTGCCATCTTAAAAGCAATGCCAGATGGAACTGAAATAGTTAAAACCTGGCGTGTAAATCCTGAAATGCCTATTCCATTACAAACCTCTCTTATTCATGGTATTTATGATGAGGATATTGCTGATGCGCCAACATTTAAAGCTTTAGCGGCAGAAATTGCTGAATTTATAGGAGAGAGTGATCTTGCCGGTTACAACTCAAATAAATTTGATATCCCAATGCTTCTGGAAGAATTTCTGAGGGCAGATGTTGATTTCGATATGACAGAAAGAAAGTTTGTTGATGTACAGAATATTTTCCACCAGATGGAACAGCGTACATTAAAAGCTGCTTATAAGTTCTACTGCCAGGAAGATTTGGTCAATGCACATGCCGCAGAAGCAGATGTTATTGCCACCTATAAAGTACTTTTAGGTCAGTTAGAAATGTACAAGGAAACTGAATTTGAAAGCAAACAGGGTGTTAAAAGTATTCCGGTTGTAAATGATGTAGATGCTTTGCATGTATTTACCAACATCAATAAACCTGTTGATTTTGCTGGTCGTTTGGTTTATAATGATCAGGATGAGGTTTGTTTTAATTTCGGCAAGCATAAAGGCAAAACCACTCAGCAGGTTTTTGCGGTAGAACCTAGTTATTATGCATGGATGAAAAATGGTGATTTTCCATTGTATACTAAAAAGAAACTGGATGAGGAATGGGCGAAGTTCAGCGCCAAAAAGAATGAAAATAGAGCACCAAGACCCCAAAATAATCCTCTGGCTCCTCGACCAGAGTTTAAAAAACCTCAGTCAAAACCTGATAAACCTGCAGAACCTATTAACACGGATATGCTGGAACAGTTGAAAATGAAGTTTGGAAAATAGGTTAGATGTGGAATTGGGAAGGTGAGAAGTTGGATAGATACGAGAGTGATAGCATTGTTCCCTAATTATATTTAAAATTCAAAAATGAAATTTATAAAAATATTTAGCCTGTTATTGGGTACGGCATTTTATGCGAGTGCACAAACTGCTTTACCGATAGCGCCTGAATTTCAGAAAACTTATCAAATTGAAAGCAGAAATGTTAGTGGAAAGCCTGGTAAAAATTACTGGCAAAATGCCTCTAAATATAATCTTAAAATAGATTTCAATCCGGCCAATCGTTTATTAAAAGGTATGGTCAGTGTGGTTTATACCAATAATAGTCCAGATGCATTAAGTGAAATCTGGTTTAAGTTGTATCCAAATCTTTATAAAAAAGGCACACCCAGAAAATCTAAAATTGCTGAATCTGATTTAGGCGAAGGGGTGGCTATCGAAAAATTAACGGCTGCTGGCAAAACGATCAGCAATTATCAAATTGATGGTACAAATATGACGGTTAAAGTGCCGGTAGTTTTACCGGGTAAAACCATTAAATTTGATATAGATTACCATTATACTTTAAATAAAGGTTCACACATGCGCACTGGTCAGGTAGATGACGGTTCACATTTCGTTGCTTACTTTTTTCCTCGAATTGCAGTGTATGATGATGTTGACGGATGGAATAAATACCCTTACACTGGCGCTGAAGAGTTTTATAATGATTTTGATCAATTTAATGCAGAGATAACAGTTCCGGGTGGTTATGGTGTTTGGGCAACTGGTGATCTTAAAAATGCTTCAGATGTTTTTCAGGAGCAGGTTGTAACCAGGCTAAATGCTGCTGAGAAGAAAGATGAAGTCATTGATGTGATCACAGATCAGGATTTGGCTGCTAAAAGAGTGACTAAGAATAATGCTTACAATACCTTTAAATTTGAGGCAATTCATGTTACAGATTTTGTTTTTGCCTTAAGTGATCATTATTTATGGAAATCAACCAGTTTAGTTGTTGATCCAAAAACGAAAAGAAGAACCCGTGTGGATGCCGTTTTTAATCCAAAACATAAAGACTATTACGAGGTTATTGATTTTGCCCGTAAAACGGTATCATCTATGAGTTTTGTTTTTCCAAAATGGCCCTTCCCATACAATCACGAAACTATTTTTGATGGTTTAGATCAAATGGAATATCCAATGATGGTTAATGATAACCCCGTTGATAGTCGTGAGGATGCCATTACTTTAACCGATCATGAAATTTTTCATACCATGTTTCCATTTTATATGGGAATTAACGAAACCAAGTACGGATGGATGGATGAGGGCTGGGCAACCATAGGAGAGTGGCTTATTTCTCCAATGATTGATTCGACAATGGTGGATGAATATGGGATTCAGCCAACTGCATCATCGTCAGGTGGTAAAGATGATACGCCGATTATGACATTAACTCCTGATTTAAAAGGCTCAGGCTCATTTACAAATTCGTACCCTAAGCCGGGCTTAGCTTATTTGTTTATTAAAGATTATTTAGGTGATGAAGTGTTTACGAAAGCCCTGCACACCTATATTAAAAACTGGAATGGAAAACATCCTATGCCATACGATTTTTTCAATAGTATCAATGAAGGAAGTGGTAAAAACTTAGACTGGTTTTGGAAACCATGGTTTTTTGAAGGTGGGGTTTTAGATTTAGGTATCAAGGCTGTGGATAAGACCAATAGCGGATATGCTGTTTCCATTGAAAATAAAGGGATAAAGCCTTTACCAATTGACCTGACTTTAACCTATGATGATGGTTCTACAGAGCAAAATCACAGTTCTATAGGGGTTTGGGAAAACGGAGATAAAGTAGTATTGGTAAATATAAAAACAACCAAAAAATTAAATAAAGTGGTGATGGGAAGTAGCCATGTTCCCGATAAATCAAAAGGTGATAATACCTTTAATGTGAAATAAGCAATTAAATGATTTGATTAATAAAGGGCCTTTAATGATCAATGGCCCTTTGTTTTTTAAAGCTATTGTGGCTTAAGAAAATCTATATTTCGCTTTAATCCATTGTATTTAGTGCGTTTAACGGCAGAACCCTTAAATACCTTTTTGAACACATCATCTGTAATTTCAGTTATGTCTTTAGCGCTGAGATCTAAAAGTCCATTTTCTGGTTTAAAAGCTTCCTCATTGTGGGCTTTTGAAAATCTGTTCCATGGGCAAACATCCTGACAAATATCACAGCCAAACATCCAGTTGCTCATTTTATCTTTGAATTCTGTTGGTATTTCATTTTTCAATTCGATGGTGAGGTAAGAAATACATTTTGTTCCGTCTACCACCTGTGGAGCAATAATCGCATCTGTAGGGCAGGCATCTAAACACCTGGTACAGGTTCCGCAATGGTCGGTTTGAAATGGATGATCATAATCTAAGGCTAAATCAACAATCAGTTCAGCCAGAAAGAAGAAGGAACCTTCTGTTTTACTGATTAAATTTGAATTTTTACCAATCCAGCCAATACCTGATTTTTTGGCCCATGCACGGTCAAGAACTGGTGCTGAGTCTACAAATGCTCTTCCCGATACTTCACCAATATTTTCTTCAATGAAATGCGTTAGGGCTTTAAGCTTATCTTTAATTACGGTATGATAATCCTGGCCATATGCATATTTGGAAATTTTTGGAGCATTAGAATCCAGTTGTTTTTCTTCAGTGTAATAATTTAAGGATAAGGAGATAACAGATTTTGCACCATCTACCAGTAGCCTGGGGTCAAGGCGTTTATCAAAATAATTCTCCATGTACTTCATCTCGCCGTGATGATTTTGTTGAAGCCAGTTTTCTAGCCTGGGCGCTTCACTTTCCAAAAACTCTGCTTTTGAAATACCCACATCTAAAAATCCAAGACGTTTGGCTTCATCTTTAATTAGCTGGCTATATTTTGTTGCATTGTTGTACACAGAACTGCAAAGATAAGGCTTAGGATTTAAAACATTTTGATTAATCAAGTGTTCTTCCTTCAGAAACTAAATTATTTATAATGCCTCTTAATCATTAAGAAATGATGATTAAGGAATTTACCAATAACTAAAATATGGAAAATATAGATCCACAACATACGGAATCAGGAGCAGCTCCTCAACCGATTGAAAAAGATTATGAAAGTCATAAAGATGCACCAGGGCCAGCAAAACCAGCCGTAACCGAAAAAGATGAAAATGGTGCAGGATCTGTTTTAAAATGGATTTTACCTGTAGCAGTCCTCATTGGACTAATCGTATGGTTTGTATTAAGAAAATAATTAGCTTTAGATTAGATTGAATGCCGGTTGTTGATGCAACCGGCATTTTTTTTAACTTATTTTAGCAATTTCGTTTGATATAAATCTGTTCTTCTGTCTTTTAGAACTTTAACTGTTCCATAATGGTGCAACTCGTCTAAAAGATGTAAATCAACATCAACCACCAATACCATTTCTGTATTTGGTGTAGCTTCTGCCTTAACGGCATTCGTTGGAAAAGCAAAATCTGAAGGAGTAAACACTGCTGATTGCGCAAATTGTATATCCATATTATTAACCTTCGGTAGATTGCCTACACAACCTGCAATGGCAACATAACATTCGTTTTCTATCGCCCTGGCCTGTGCACAATGTCTCACACGTGTGTAACCGTTTTGTGTATCTGTTAAGAATGGAACAAACAGAATTTGCATCCCCTGGTCAGCATAAATTCTGCTCAATTCAGGAAACTCGACATCATAGCAAATCAAAATTCCAATTTTCCCACAATCCGTATCAAAAACCTGAACTTTATCACCGCCAATCATTCCATAGTATTTCTGCTCATTTGGGGTGATGTGGATTTTTCTATATTCATCTATCTTACCAGTTCTGTGGCATAAATAAGTGGCATTATAGAGTTTACCATTTTCCAATAACGGCATACTGCCAGTTATGATATTTACATTGTAGCTCAATGCATATTCGTGCATTCTGTCTACAATTTCCTGGGTTTTCTCTGCCAGTTTACGCATGGCTTCAATTTCAGGAAGATGGTTGTATGGCTGAAGGAGTGGTGTGTTGAATAACTCTGGAAACATGATGAAATCAGATTTGTAACCACTCAATGCATCAACAAAAAATTCAACCTGTTCATAAAACACGTCCATATCTGGAAACAAGCGCATTTCCCATTGAACTAAGCCTAGCCTAATGGTCATGGCAGAACGTGCTGAAGCATCAACACCTTGGTAATAGATATTATTCCATTCTATTAAGGTGGCAAATTCTTTTGATTCTTTATCGCCTGGTAAGTAGTTTTTCAGAACTTTTCTTACGTGGAAATCATTGGAGATTTGAAAGGTTAATGTAGGGTCATAAATTTCTTTGGCTTTAACCTTATCTATATATTGTCTTGGTGTTAAGGTTTGTGAATAGGTATGGTAACCTGGGATTCTTCCACCGGCAATGATACTTTTCAGGTTTAAACTTTCACAAAGTTCCTTTCTGGCTTCGTAAAGTCTCCTTCCAAGTCTTAATCCGCGAAAATCAGGATGTACAAAGATTTCGATGCCATATAGTGTGTCGCCATTTGCATCATGTGTAGAGAAAGAATAATCTCCGGTTATTAATTTATATGTATGTCGATCTCCATATTCATCATATTCAACAATGATGGCAAGCGAACAGGCCACTACTTTATTATCAACAGCAATACAAAGTTGTCCTTCAGGAAATATATTTAAGAGTTTAGCAATGCTGGCTTTTGGCCAAATGGATCCACCCATGCTATCATAGGCTTGTAACATAGACTCTTTTAAATCAGCATAATCTTCGAGCGTCAGCTTACGTAATTCAATATTCATAAATTTGTTGGTTTTACCCTTAGTGAACGGATGTGGGCATTAAATGTTTGATTAAATAATAATAATCATTTAATAGATTCTAAAAGTACAGTTTATATTCTTTTTAGGAATATTTTATTATTTTAGATTATGACAGAAAATGAAGTTTCATACATTGTTAGAGGTTCCATATTTGGGGTTTATAATACTTTAGGACCAGGTTTATGGATTAGACGAATAGTAATGAATTATAAATAAAATATATTCCAACATATCGTCAATATAGTATCTAAATCTATTATAATATTTAAGCTTTGTTTTGATCTTCATTAATTTTTCCCGCAGATTGCTGAGGATAATAAACACAGATTTAAGGAAGTTATAAAATATAGGCTATTTAAAAATCTATTGTAATCAGCGTTTATAATCTATTTAGATCTGCGGGCCTAATTATTTTTAGCATCTATGATTACCGCTATTTTCAAGTTGCATTAATTTTCCCCGCAGATTGCTGAAGATAAGAAACGCAGATTTAAGGAAATTATGAAATATAGGATGTTTAAAAATCTATTGTAATCAGCGTTTATAATCTTTTTAAATTGGCGGGCCTAATTACCTTTAGCATCTATAATTACTGTAAATCTTAATTTTGTTGCAAACATAATGCTAAAATAATTTCCCGGTTTGTGCCGGATAATTTTTCTTCAAGTGCTTGTATGCAGCTTCCGTAACTTCACGGCCACGGGAGGTTCGCATAATGAAGCCTTCCTGAATTAAAAAGGGTTCATAAACTTCTTCGATAGTACCTTCGTCTTCTCCAACAGCAGTAGCAATGGTTTTTAAGCCCACTGGTCCACCTTTAAATTTATCAATAATGGTTGTCAGGATTTTATTGTCCATTTCATCTAAACCATGTTCATCTACATTAAGTGCATTTAAAGCATAGTTAGCAATATCAGGATCAATGCTTCCGGTACCTTTTATCTGAGCAAAATCTCTGGTACGTCGCAAAAGTGCGTTGGCAATACGTGGCGTACCTCTACTACGGCGGGCAATTTCAAATGCGCCTTCATCACTGATTGGTGTATTTAAAATGTCTGATGATCGCAGTACAATAGTCGTTAATAATTTAGCATCATAATAAGCTAAACGACAGTTGATTCCAAATCTGGCTCTTAGTGGAGCAGTAAGTAAGCCAGATCGGGTAGTAGCACCAACCAGCGTAAAAGGGTTAAGTGAGATTTGAACTGACCGTGCATTCGGACCACTCTCCAGCATGATATCGATTTTGAAATCTTCCATTGCAGAATAAAGATATTCTTCAACTAATGGCGATAAACGATGAATTTCATCAATGAAAAGAATATCACCTTCATCCAAACCTGTTAGAAGACCGGCCAAATCACCTGGTTTATCTAATACGGGGCCTGAAGTTACTTTTATTCCGGCGCCCATTTCATTGGCTATAATGTAAGATAGTGTCGTTTTACCTAAACCCGGAGGGCCATGCAATAAAACATGATCTAATGCTTCACCACGAAGTTTCGCTGCCTGAACGAAAATCCGTAGATTTTCCATCACCTTCTCCTGTCCGGTAAAATCTTCAAAGGCTTGTGGTCTGAGTACCCTTTCAATATCACGGTCAGTTGGCGAGAGGTGGTTAGCATCCGGATCAAGATTTTCGTTCATAATGCAAATATAAAATAAAATGCTAAAAAAATTAGGATTTCTTAAATTTATCTGAAACCACCAACTCTTTGGATCCAGGGGTATATTTGTAGAATCCTTCTCCTGATTTTGTTCCTTTTTTTCCTGCAGCTACCATGTTAATTAATAGCGGGCAAGGTGCATATTTAGGGTTTCCAAATCCCTCTTGCAATACTTTCAGAATAGCCAGGCAAACATCAAGCCCGATAAAATCAGCAAGTTGAAGTGGGCCCATTGGATGTGCCATGCCAAGTTTCATTACGGTATCAATTTCATACACCCCGGCAATACCTTCATATAAAGTATAAATGGCTTCATTAATCATGGGCATCAAAATCCGGTTAGCTACAAATCCAGGATAATCGTTCACCTCAACAGGTACTTTTCCAAGATTTTCGGAAAGAGACATGATCGCTTTGGTCGTTTCATCGCTCGTTTGGTATCCCCGAATCACTTCAACCAGTTTCATCACGGGTACAGGATTCATGAAGTGCATGCCAATGACCTTATCTCCACGATTGGTAACTGCCGCAATTTGCGTAATCGAAATAGATGATGTATTAGAAGCCAGAATGGCATCAGCAGGGGCATAAACATCTAAATCCTTAAATATTTTTAACTTCAATTCTACATTTTCTGTTGCAGCTTCAACAATTAAATCTGCTTTGGCCACTCCTTCACTAATCGATGTAAGGGTGGTGATATTTTTAAGTGTAGCAGTCCTCTGCTCTTCGGTGAGTAATCCCTTACTTACTTGTCTGTCCAGGTTTTTGGCAATCGTTGTCATAGCCTGATCAAGTACGGTTTGTTGAATATCAATAAGATTTACTTTGTAATCATATTGTGCAAACAGATGTGCAATGCCATTTCCCATTGTTCCTGAGCCAATGACAGATATATTTTTTATCATTTTGGTTATTTCTTTTATTTATAGTGATTATTATTTTGGTAATTCTTTGTGAATTTTTATTAATGCTTGAAATTATTAATCTTTTGTTCTGGTAAATTCCATTAATAGCAAAATTTGTTCAAAATTCTATCAAAATTGTATTATTTAACATTCAAATATGCTTCATCGATACAAATAATGCATTCGTCGTCACTTAACATTTTATATTTTTTAAATATACTTTATTAGCTACCGAATTATTAATCATCGCAATTGTTCGTAAGAACTGGAAAACCTCTCAAGTTTTCCTAAAGATGAAAAATGTCAAACTGATCATTTTTAATGGTGCACTTAGCAGAACTCAAACCAGTTCTAAAAGGGCTATGCTTTGATTAATTCTTCAAATATATTATTAACTATTTAAACTAAAATTAAATGTAAATGAAAAGAAACCTACTCAAGTTTTTGTTGTTCTTTATGGTTTTGTTGGTTACAAAAGTTTCCGCACAAGAAAGAACTGTTACCGGTGTAGTCACATCAAAAGATGATGGTTTACCAATCCCGGGGGTAAGTGTGAAGGTTGTTAACAGTAAACTCGGCGTTTCTACTGGCGCAGATGGAACTTATTCAATCCGAGTTAGTGCTGCATCAGCAGTGCTGCAGTTCTCCTCTATAGGCTATTCAACACAAAACATTCCTGCCGGAAGATCTATGAAAATTAACGTATCATTAGTTTCTGACGCGAATGCCCTAACAGATGTGGTAGTAATTGGATATGGTACCGCTAAAAGAAAGGATGTTACGGGTTCTGTTGCCAGCATTAAAGGCGAAGATTTAGCTGGTAAGCCAGTTGCCAGTTTTGATCAGGCCCTTGCAGGTAAAATCACAGGCGTTCAGGTAACCAATTCAAGTGGTATTTTGGGCGCTGCTCCACGTATTCGCATTCGTGGTACAAATAGTATCTCATCTGGTGCAGATCCATTGTATGTGGTTGATGGAATGGTGATTATGTCTGGTGGTTCAAGCAGCGTTGCATCAATCAATCCGTTGGGAGACATTAATCCAAATGACATTCAAAGTGTTGATGTGTTAAAGGATGGTGCGGCTACAGCCATTTATGGATCAAGAGGTGCCAATGGTGTAATCATTATCACCACCAAAAAGGGCGTTAAAGGAAAAACACAGGTGAATTACAATTCTTGGTTTGCCTCGGCAAATGTTGCCAAACGTTTTGATTTGCTAAATGCTCAAGAATTTGTAACCATTGCCAATGAGAAACTTTTCAACGCCGGTACCACTACACCGCAAGCAGTTTTAGCTAATGATGCATCGGGTAATGTAATTGATACCGACTGGCAGGATTTAGTTTTTAACAAGAATGCATTCCAGCAAAATCACAATATATCTTTTAGTGGAGCAACTGATGTATCAAACTATTATTTTTCTTTGGGTTATGCTAATTTAAAAGGCACAACTGTTGGAAATAATCAAACGAAATATCAGTTTTCAGGGAAATTTGAGCAAAAAGCGTTAAACAATTATTTAACCTTTGGTGCAAGTTTAACCGGATCGTATGTTAAAAATACCGGCCTAAATTCTGGAACCAGTTCTCTATCAGGTAATATTGGAAATGCAATCAGGGCCTTACCTAATGTTGGAGCATTTAATGCAAATGGTTCTTACAATTTAAGTTCAGATAATGCTCGCTTGGGCAAAGGTGCTAACTTAAAGGAAATTGATGATAACTATACCAATATCAAGTATGTGTTAGATCATAATATATTCAGCAATCAAACCTTTACATTATTGGGGAATGCCTTTGCCGATATTAAAATTATTGAAGGATTAAACCTGCGTTCACAAATTTCTACACAAAATGTTTTTGGCGAAGATTATCAATATCTAGATCCATTACATGGTGATGGTGGCAGTGCAACAAAAGGCTATGAATTTCAACAATACATTCCGAGATTTAGATACAGCTGGACAAACACAGCAACCTACAATAAGGTAATTGGCGATCATTCATTTGGGGCTACCGTTGGTATTGAGTACCAAAAATCAAAAGAAAGATCGTTTTATGCGAGTGGATCTCAATTATCAAGTACTTTTTTTAGTGGAGAGAATATTATCAGCAATTCCTTAACACAATCTACATATGGTATAGGTGGTGGTGTAACTGAAAATGCTTATAAATCATATTTCGCAAGGGCTAATTATGCTTTCAAAGATCGCTATTTAGTATCTGGAACTTACCGTATTGATGCCATCTCCTCACTTCCATTAGGCAATCAAAGCGCAAAACTTCCTGGCGTATCGCTAGGGTGGAGAATTTCTCAGGAAGATTTCTTTAAGGATAATGTAAAGTTTATTAACGATTTGAAAATTCGTGGTGGTTATGCAAAAACAGGAAATACCGACATTGGTAATTATCCTTTTGCAGGGACCTTTGGTGCAGCAACTTATGGCGTTCAGAGTGGCTTGGCTTATACCCAGGTTGGCAATAGCTCACTAAAATTTGAAACCAGTGGAAAATATGATGTTGGTATAGATGCGACCCTGTTTGACAGCCGCATTACTTTAACAGCAGATTATTTTAAAAATAATGTAGATAATCTGATTCTTGCCGCACCAACTGCGCCATCTTTAGGTGTTCCAGGGAATTCCATTAATCAGAACGTTGGTAAAATGTATAATAAAGGTTATGAATTTGCAATAAGCGCTGATATTTTGAGAGATAGTCCATTCAAATGGAATGCCGCTTTTAATATCACTTTTGTGAAGAATAAAATTACACAGCTTTCAAACAATAATTCGGATATCACCTACACATATAATGTTAACCGGGTTGGTGAATCCATTGGTTCTTTATACGGTTATGAATATGCTGGTGTAAATGCTGCAAATGGTAATCCTTTATATGTTAAGGCAAACGGACAAGTTATTCAGGGTAATATTGCTAATCAAACATATTATAACTATGATCCTGCAAATCCAACAGCATTAACTACTGCAACAACTTTGGCTGCTACAGACAAGAAAATACTAGGGCAGTCTAACCCAACTTACTATGGTGGTTTGGTAAATAACTTTAGCTATAAAGGTTTTGATTTAAACATTAATATGGTATTCTCTGGCGGAAACAAAGTGATGAATATCACGCGTCAGGAAAGTCTTTTAAATCAAAAATTCTTAAACAATGGTACCGAAATTTTAGAGCGGTGGACTACTCCAGGCCAAGAGACAAGTGTGCCTAAGCTTTATTATGGCAGAGATGCTTTTACCAATTTAACCTCAAGTGCTTCATCTCGTTTTGTTGAGGATGGTAAATTTATCAGGGCCCAGGATATTATATTAGGCTATTCATTTCCTAAATTATTCACTGATAAAATAAAACTTAATCGATTAAGAATTTACGCACAAGTACAAAATGCTTTTGTAATAACCCCGTATTCTGGTTTAGATCCTGAATTAAATTATAGTACAACCACTAACAGTCAGGCAGGTTTGGATTACAATACCAACCCGAAAGCTAGAACATTTTTAGTGGGTTTAAATGTTGGATTTTAAGAATATACAGATATGAAGAATTTTAAAATAAAAAATAAATATACTTACGTAGCCTTACTTTCAATCATATTATCAGTAAGTTCTTGCGAGAAATACACAGAATTAAATCCTATTAATTCGCTATCAGAAGCTACAGCTTTTGATACACCTGCAAATATAGAATTAGTTGCCGCAGGTGTGTATAGTACCGCAGCAGTAGGTACTTATAATGGGAGTACAGGCCGTGGTTATCCATTTGGAGCCGCAGCAATTGAGCAAGGCGAAATGAGAGGAGAGGACATGGTCAATCTGGCTACGTTTTATCAAATCACCTATGAATCAACCTATACTGCTACAACGGCTAATAACATTAACCTTTGGAGCAATTTATACGCACTAATTAATCAATGTAATATCTTAATTGCTGGTGTAGAATCTGCTGCAGCAAAAGGAACCATAACTACAGCTGTATCTACACAGTATGCTGCAGAAGCTCGCTTTTTAAGGGCTTTGGCACATCATGAACTGGTAATTAATTTTGCACGTCCATATGTGGATGCAAATGGAAGCAATGTTGGAGTACCTTACCGTACCATTGCAGTAAATTCAACCGATGCGGTAACTTCACAAGTTCTTGTACCAAGGGGAACAGTTGCTGAAGATTATACTAAAATTTTAGCAGATCTGGATTATGCGGAAACAAATTTACCAGCAACAAGATCTACTTATGCCATCACAAGAGCTACAAAAGGTGCGGCAATCGCTTTAAAAACACGTGTTAAATTGCACATGAATGATTTTGCTGGTGTAATAACAGAAGGAGCGAAGTTGGGTACTTCAGCAGCCACCGGTCCATATACCAGTGCTATTGGCAATTATGCCTTAACGGCATCAGCCGATGGCCCCTTTACCGGCTTTGCTAACAATACCGAATCTATTTTTTCTATTGAAAATAGTGCAGCAGCAAATGGTGGTACAAATGGAGCATTGCCTAATATGTTTGGCCCGGCCAGTTTAGGAGGAAGGGGATTGGTGGCAACAAGCCCTAATTTGTATAATGCCTCATTTTGGGTAACAGGCGATACCAGAAGAACGCTTTTACAAGTTCAGCAAACGACTACAGGAGCAAAATATTTCTTCAATTATAAGTATAGAGATTACACCAACAAAACAGATTATGCGCCAATTATTAGATATGCAGAGGTTTTATTAAATGTGGCTGAGGCTTATTCCAGAACCACAGCTTTAGATACCAGGGCCTTAAATCTTTTAAATGCAGTAAGAAATAGGGCTGTTCCGGTGGCCAGTCAATACGTTATGGCGAATTTTGCTTCTCAAACGGCACTTACTCAAGCCATATTAAATGAGCGAAGAATTGAGTTTGCTGGTGAGGGAAGAAGATGGCCAGATATTACCAGGCTTTCTAAAGATGCTAATTTTCAGGTAGCCGGTGGTGGAATTCCAGCGAAGATTCTGGTTACCGCATTAAGTGGAACAGGTTCTAACTGGGATGTAACCTCGAGGCCAACTACCGCTGCGGCCAAGGCTGCAATTGCTTATAGCGACTATAGATATGTTTGGCCGATTCCAACGGATGAATTGAATGCCAATCCAAATATATCTCAAAACCCAGGTTACTAAAATTTAAATAGTTATTAAACACAAATGCCATCCTAATTCAGGATGGCATTTGTGTTTAAAGATAATGTTAGTTAAATATATTGATCTTCATTACGGTATAATGTGTTGAATAACAAAACTATAAAGTTAAAATTTGTTAAGAAAAAGTTAAATATCTGAGTTGATTTTCTTTAATCGACAAATATCAATTGTTCACCGATACATGTTTTATATAAACTTAATTTCTGATGATATTTGATCTATCAAGTAAACGAAATGAATGACTTGTTAAATGAAATAGAGATTAATCGGCGAAAAATTAAGTTCGACGTTTTTATAAAAGTACTTCCTTGAAAATTAGGTTAGTTAATGATTAGTTAGAAATAGAGATCTTGCTGGATAGCAGATCTCTATTTGTTTTAAATATCTTATGGTGCTAATCTACTTTTAACCCATTCATTTTTAATCCATTCAAAGTTTACACGATCATGTAAGCGGCTTCTTCTTCCTTGCCAGAATTCGATTCGTGTAGGCTTTACAATGTAACCACCCCAATGTGCAGGCTTTACAATATTTTTATCCTCACTTTTAGATTTTAATGCTTCAAATTTTTCTTCTAAAAAAGACCGGTTTGGGATGACCTGGCTTTGTGGAGATGCAATGGCACCGATCTGACTTGCCACCGGACGGGTATTAAAATAGGCTTCTGAAGTTTCTTTATCCAACTTTTCTACTGTCCCTTCGATTCTTACTTGTCGTTCCAGCTCCGGCCAGAAGAAAACCAGTGCAGCATAAGGGTTTCTTTTTAATTCTTTACCCTTTGCACTTAAATAATTGGTGAAAAACCTGAACCCGTCATCATCCACACCTTTTAAAAGCACAATTCGGGCATCTGGTCGGCCAGATTTATCAGCGGTTGCCAATGTCATTACATTAGGTTCATAAATCTGAGCTTCAACAGCATGATCAAACCATTTTTTAAATTGGGTAATAGGATTGTTATCTACGTCAGACTCATCTAACGTGGCGCTTTTATATTCTTGGCGCAGGTTTTGTAGATATTCATTAGTAACTTGCATAAAACAAAAATAGGCATCTTTTATGGTGCTACAAATGATTATCATCATGCTTAACAATATAAAACCAAAAACAGGCCGTTTATTAATCTCCGAACCCTTTATGTCTGATCCTAATTTCAAAAGATCTGTTGTAATATTATCCGATCATGGAAATGATGGTTCTGTGGGTTATATCTTAAATCAGGTAGCTAATGTGGTTTTAAAAGATGTAATTCAGGATTTATGGGAGGCACAAAACCACATTTATTTTGGCGGACCTGTGGCTGCTGATACCTTGCATTTTATTCATCGTGCTTATGATAAACTACAAAGTGGTGAACCTATTGGCAATGGCTTATACTGGGGCGGTAATTTTGAAACCCTTAAAATTTTAATCAATACTAACGCTATCGACGAGAGTGAAGTTAAGTTTTTTATGGGATATTCCGGCTGGGACAATGGGCAGTTAGATAGAGAATTGGAACAAAATGCCTGGATGGTAAGTGAGGTTTCTGATCTCGACCTCATTTTCGGCAATGATGATGAAAAACTCTGGCGAGATGTAATTGTAAATCTGGGGCCAAAATATGCACATGTAAGCAACTTTCCAATTGATCCGAGTTTGAATTAAGCTTTAATTTTTTTCAGAAATTTCTTTTGCAACCAATTTCGAACAGGCTCATCATAATATCTCAAACTTAAGTAGGCAATACCAACACTTCCTGCAAATAATAACAAGCCGATTGGAAATCCCTTTTCAAAAGTAATTTTATTGTCGATAACCCATGCGGTGTAAACGTAAATAAGAGGATAATGGGTGATGTAAATCGGGTAGGAGATCTCACCTAAAAATTTACATATGCGCTGACTTTTTTTTCCAACAATGTGACTTCCTGCTCCTATGGAAACGATTAGTGGGAAAATGAAAATAATTACAATTGATTCATAGATTCCATTCATCCAAAGGTTTTCTAAACCGCCAAATCTCGGAATGGATAATACAGTAAGTAATAACAGTGCACACACCCAAAAACCGCCTTTAATATTAATCAGTTTACCAAATCTAGCCAACAAAATTCCAGCAAAAAAAGGAAATAGTAACCGAGTGAAGCCGATTGTAAGTTGTTCAAGAGTAATAGACCAGCCGCCAATTACATCGCCCTGCTTACCAAATATGGTATGATAAATTAATAAGCAGCCAGCCGATAAAACCAACATGGATAGAGCCGTCTTAGAAAATTTCCTTACCAGTAATGCATACATGATATTGCCAATGTATTCGAAAAATAATGACCATGTCGGACCATTTAAAGGGTGCATTTCCTGCCAGCCTCTGATGTCCATTGATGGTAAGACAGGAATGACGGTAAAACCAATGAGCATAATCAATATCAGTTGCCAAACAGGAGTTTGTGCAATGGGCGGAAATGTTGGCCCTAAACCCTGATAAAATAACACCGCTCCAATAATCGTCCCGATAATGACCATCGGCTGTAACCTAATCAGTCTTCGTTTAAGAAACTCCCATTTGGTTAATTTTCCCCATCGGTCATCATAAGCGTAAGCGATTACAAAACCAGATAACAAGAAGAAAAAATCAACAGCCAGGTAACCGTGGTTTAATAGTTGTTGAAAACGGTTGCCCATGGAGAATGCCTCCATTATATGGAACATTACCACAAAAAATGCAGCTACACCACGTAAACCATCAAGAATCTGATAATGGTTTTTAGTATTGAGTACTTCAGTTTGAGCGTTCATTAAATGAGGATAGGAGGGTTACATGCTTTCAGCGCTTTCTTCCACTTTTCTTCTCAACTCATCTTTATATGCCTGCATTTTTATCCTTAAAGATTCATCTGCTGTTGCCAAAATTTGAGCAGCCAACAAGCCCGCATTTTTAGCAGCATTAAGCGCAACAGTAGCTACCGGAATACCATTAGGCATTTGCAGAATGGATAAAATACTATCCCAGCCATCAATAGAGTTAGAAGATTTTACAGGAACGCCAATTACAGGTAATGTGGTAATAGAAGCCACCATTCCAGGTAAATGAGCCGCACCGCCAGCACCTGCAATAATAACTTTTAAACCTCTGGCATGGGCTTCCTTAGCATAATTAAACATACGTTCGGGTGTTCTATGCGCAGATACTACTGTGATTTCATAATCAATCCCAAATTCTTTTAATATATCAGCAGCGTCTTGCATTACGGGCAAATCAGATTTGCTACCCATAATTATTCCTACTAAGAACCCTTCTGTCCCTAAAAAGGAACCTGAATTTCCATCGTTCATATCTATATGTTTATATCTTATCTAAAAATTTATTTGATGTTTTGCTATTTCCACACCGCCTTTAAACTCCTCCTTTAGGAGGCTGGGGGCTTACGCAATTACTTTAAGTGTCTTTTGTACATACCTTGCTTTTTCAATGGCCTTATCCCTGTCAATATCAACAATGGTAACATGACCCATTTTACGAAAAGGTTTGGTATATTTTTTACCATAGAGGTGAACAAATACACCATCAATGGCCAATATTTTCTCCAGGTTTTCATATTTAGCTACACCTTCTGAACCCTTTTCGCCTAAGAGGTTAATCATAACCGCATTGGTAATGCTCGTTGTATCGCCTAAAGGCAAATTATAGATAGATCTTAAATGTTGCTCAAATTGAGAAACATAGTTTCCTTCAATAGTGTGGTGGCCGCTATTATGTGGTCTTGGGGCCACTTCGTTTACTAAAATCTCACCATCCCTTGAAACAAACATTTCTACCGCTAAAATACCTGTAATATTCATAGCTGATGCAATATTTTTGGCTATATTTTCTGCCTTTTGTTGCAGGCTTTCTGCATAGGTAGAAGGCGAGATCAGAAATTCAACCAGGTTAGCTTCCGGGTTAAATTCCATTTCAACCATCGGGAAGGTTTTCATATCACCTTTTGCATTTCTGGCCACGATTACGGCAACTTCTTTTTCAAAATCAACCAGTTTTTCAATAATACAAGGTGCGTCGAATGCATCATTTAAATCATCAGCACTATTTATTCTCATTACTCCTTTACCATCATATCCATCTTTACGCAATTTTAAAATGTATGGGAAAGGAATCTGGCTATTTTCGATATCTTCTTTAGTATTTACAATTTGAAAGGGAGAGGTTGGTATATCATTCTCTTTAAAAAATTGCTTTTGAACCCCTTTATCCTGAATCAAACGAATCACTCTCGATTGCGGAAATACTTGTTTTCCTTCTTTTTCCAGTTGTTCTAAAGCTTCAATATTTACCTTCTCAATTTCGATGGTGATTATATCTGCCTTCTTGCCAAAATTGTAAACTGTGTCAAAATCTGTTATCGAACCATTTTCAAAATAATTTGCCAGGTGTTTACATGGTGCATCCGGATCAGGATCTAAAACCAAAGAAGTTACATTATAATTGATTGCTTGCTGAATAAGCATTCTGCCTAGTTGTCCACCACCTAAAATACCTAATTTTAATTCGCTTATCTGTTTTGCCATGAGGGGTTGAAAATTATGCTAATTTTGTACAAAAGTAACAATTTAGGTTTTAAATGATGGATGCAGATGCGATTATTATTGGTGCAGGTGCTTGTGGTTTAATGTGCGCCGTACAGGCGGGCTATCTGGGTAAAAAGGTTATCGTGCTGGAAAAGAATGAAAAACCCGGAGCTAAAATTTTAATCTCTGGTGGTGGGCGCTGCAATTATACCAATCAGTTTGCATCTGCAGAGCAGTTTATTTCTGCTAATACTCATTTTATCAAATCCGCTTTTAATCAATGGACGGTTGATGATACCATCAGTTTTTTCGAAACTTATGGTATTCAGGGGAAAGAAAAAACATTGGGTCAATTGTTTCCTGATGGTAAGAATGCAAGAGATGTGGTGGAAGTTTTTACTTCTATTAGTGCAGATTTGGGGCAAGAAATCAGAACTAAAGCTGATGTTAAGGAAATTGAAGTTTTGCCTGATGGCTTTAAAGTAGTTTATGAGAAACTTGGAAAAACTATTTCCCTCTGTGCGGAGAAATTAGTGATTGCCACAGGAGGCTTACCCATACCAAAAATGGGTGCCACCGATTTTGCCTTGCGTTTTGCCAGGAAACACCAATTAAAAATTATAGAAACCGCTCCGGCTTTAGTTCCTTTAACCATCACCGGAAAAGATGAAGAATGGTTCTCACAGCTTTCTGGTAATTCGGTTTTTTGTGAAGTAAGTAACAACGAGATTTCTTTTGAAGAAAATATCCTTTTCACGCATTGGGGATTAAGCGGTCCGGCAATTTTGCAGATTTCCTCCTTCTGGCGTAGGGGTGAGGCCATTAATTTAAATCTTCTTCCCGGAGAAAACATACTTCTATTACTAGATGAGGAACGTAAAATGAACGGAAGAACCTTAGTTTCTACCTTACTGAACCGTTTTTATACAAAAAAGCTGACAGATGCTTTGGGTAAGTTTTTACCTTTAAGTAAGCCTGTAGCTTCATTAACCAAAATTGAAATTGAGCTAATTGATCAAACCATACACCGCTTTAAAGTGAAGCCTGCTGGTGATAAGGGTTATGATAAAGCAGAGGTTATGCGTGGCGGAATTGATACCAATGAAATTTCTTCCAAAACCCTGGAGTGCAAAAAAATGCCTAATCTATTCTTCGGTGGCGAATGTTTGGATGTAACAGGCTGGCTTGGTGGTTATAATTTCCAATGGGCCTGGGCAAGTGGTTTTGTAATTGCACAGCAAATTTAACCAATAAAAATAGGCTTATCATATTACAAATAAACATTAGGCATAATTTCCCAGGCCCAAGGTTTTTTAAAGGTTTTAAATGTTCGCAGCTGACTAAAAAATAAGACCTCACTGGTTTTTTGATTGGCAATATCCCTGCGGTGTAAATTGCCAACAGTGGTAAAGAGTTGTCGCGAAGTAAAATCGTAAATTCTTTCTGTCATATCACCAGTGTTCTGGTTAAAATAAAGGTTAATTGCATTGGTAAGGAACCAATCTTTATTTTGGAACTTAAAAGTATAGCCCAATTCCCATCGCCATTCACTTCCTCCTCTAAAGCGTAAAAATAGTTGTTGATCTTTTATCTCAACTTGTTGTAATGGATCTCCAAGTTTTCCACCTTCTTCAGAACGTAAGATAAAATCGTTATTCTGGGTAGATAAGTGATATGCACTACCATTTTTATCTTTGAAATAAATCGCTAAAATGCGTGGTTTCTGTGTTTCCTTGATGATTTCAGAATTGTTGTCGCCATATGTTCGGGTTTCATCAATTGTCTGATTTGATTCAAAAATCAAAGCCAGGTCTTCTGTCTGATCATTATTTAAGTCGCCTTGAACCATTTCGATTACCTTCCAGTTATTTAAGGTAAGTTGCGCTATTGATGAACCTTGCTGCTTTACTTTAGGGAAAATAAATGATTTTTGAGCAAAGCTGATTTGCACAGATAGCATTATTAATAGAAAATAGAAAACTTTCATTCAGGTAGTAATGGTGTTGATGTAATTTTTAAACGTTTAGATAATGGTTTTAGTTTAGTTCATTTAATGACAAGCTGAATGATTTGTCGACAAGAAGTCTTAAAATTCACTTACTTTTGTCTAAAATAATATCCTTTTGAGAACAGAAATTTTTGCCATTACGCCGCCTTTTACACAACTGAATACACCTTATCCAGCGACGGCGTATATTAAAGGTTTTTTAAATACAAAAGGGATCAGAGCTACGCAAGCAGATTTAGGCATTGAAGTCATCCTTGTTTTATTTTCTAAGAAAGGCCTAACTGCGCTCTTAAATAAGCCAACAACAAAACCTTTAAGTGCTAATGCCAAACGAATTTTGGCATTAAAAAATGAATATTTAAAAACAATAGATGCCGTTATTCATTTCCTGCAAGGAAAGAATCCAACTTTAGCTTTACAGATTTGTGGAGATGATTTTTTACCTCAGGCATCACGGTTTGCACAATTGGAAGAATTGGACTGGGCTTTTGGTGCCATGGGCACGCAGGATAAAGCCAAACATCTTGCCACGCTTTATCTGGAAGATATTTCCGATTATATTGTTGAATGCGTAGATGATAATTTTGGTTTCAGTAGGTATGCAGAGCGATTAGGTAGAAGCGCAAGTTCTTTTAATGAGCTATACAGTGCTTTAAAGCAGGCGCCCAGTTATATTGATCAGATTCTGATTTCCATTTTAAAGGAATACATTGAAACTGTTCAACCTTCTTTATTTCTGATTTCAGTTCCTTTTCCCGGTAACTTATACAGTGCATTTCGTTGTGCACAATGGATTAAAGAACATCATCCTGAAATAAAAATCTCTATGGGAGGTGGTTTCCCTAACACTGAGCTTCGTTCTCTTTCTGACCCCCGGGTTTTCGAATTTTTCGATTTTATAACCCTTGATGATGGTGAGCTGCCAATAGAACTACTTATTCAAAATATTAATGGAAAGGTGCCCGCAGAAATGCAGATGTTTAAGCGAACTTTCTTGCTCGAAAATGGAACTGTAACTTATAAAAACGATTCATTTAGGAAAGATTACAAGCAAGCTGATGTTGGGACACCTGATTATTCGGGTTTACTTCTCGACAAATATATATCTGTAATTGAAATCGTGAACCCAATGCACCGCATGTGGAGCGATGGCAGGTGGAATAAATTAACCATGGCTCATGGTTGTTATTGGGGTAAATGTACATTCTGCGATATCTCCTTAGATTATATCAAAGTTTATGAACCTGTTCAGGCGAAACAAATTGTAGATCGTATTGAAGAATTATCGCTAAAAACCGGGCAAAATGGATTTCATTTTGTAGATGAGGCTGCACCACCAGCATTAATGCGTGAGGTGGCTTTAGAGATTCTTCGTCGGAAGTTAGCGGTAACCTGGTGGACTAATATTCGTTTTGAGAAAAGCTTTACCGCTGATTTATGCTTGCTTTTAAAAGCATCTGGTTGCATTGCTGTTTCGGGCGGCTTAGAAGTTGCTTCAGATCGTCTATTGAAATTAATTGAAAAAGGCGTAACCGTTGAGCAGGTTGCAAGGGTAACACGGAATTTTACTGCAGCTGGCATTATGGTTCATGCTTATTTAATGTATGGTTATCCTACGCAAACCGTTCAGGAAACTGTTGATAGCCTCGAAATGGTTAGACAGTTATTCGAAGCTGGCATTTTGCAATCGGGCTTCTGGCACCAGTTCGCCATGACTGCTCATAGTCCGGTGGGTTTATATCCAGAAAAATTTGGCGTAGTTAAAGAAACAGAAACAATTGGCACATTTGCAAATAATGATATTAATTACATCGATAAAACAGGTATTGACCATAACAAATTTAGCTTTGGATTAAAAAAATCATTGTTCAATTTTATGCATGGAATTTGCTTTGATTATGAACTTCAGGACTGGTTTGATTTTAAAATTCCGAGAACAAAAATACCTGCCGATTTCATTGAGGGGGCATTAAATGAAGATCATCATTTCAGCACCAAGCCTACAGCAAAAGTGGTATGGTTAGGCACAAAGCCTGAAATTGATTTTTTTACTAAAACCAAAAAAGGTAATTCATGGGAAATGGCTTCACTTACTTTTCACGATAAGAAGGAAACTTTTACCATTCAAACCAATAAGAATGAAGGCATATGGCTGAGCACTATTCTGGATAAAGTTTCAATAGACAGCGAAGAGGTAATCACCTTTCATGAAGTAAAGAATGATTATGAAATGGAAATGGAAAATTTCGAATTGTTCTGGTATGCTAAACCAATTAACACCTTGCGGGAATTTGGTTTGTTGGTGTTATAATTTGCTTACGCTCTTTACATATGAGCACAAAGCTCAGGAGATAAATCTGATAAATTTTACGTTATTAACCATATAAGGCATATAAGCTCATTAGTCTTACATTTCTTACGTTCCTTATATGGTTAAATATCAATTAGTTTTACTTTATTGACCATATAGGCATATATTTTCATATAAGCTCATTAGTCTTACATTTCTTATGTTCCTTATATGGTTAAATATCAATTGGTTTTACGTTATTGACCTTGTAAGGCATATAAGTTTCATGTAAGCTCATTAGCCTTAAATTATCTTACATTCCTTATATGGTAAAGCATCAATATTTGGTGAAATATCAATCGCAATGAGGAACGGTAAACGTCCAGGTTTCTGATTCGCCGTTTGGAATTACATATCCATTTCCTCTTGCGTTTTCGAACCATAATTTACTCCGAAGTTTTTCTCTCGTTCCTACCTCATTCATTGTTGCACTGTCATAAAGACGGCCGTTAATCATCACGTATTTTATTTTTTCAGAATTGCGGATATCATCTAAAGGATTAGCATCCATAATTACCAAATCGGCTAGCTTTCCAACTTCTAATGAACCGATTTCTTTACTCATTCCTAAATAACTCGCCCCATTTAAAGTCGCATTTCTAATAGCTTGCAGTGGTGTAAAACCGCCCTGAACAAACATCCATAATTCCCAGTGCGCACCTAAACCTTGAATTTGCCCATGTGCGCCTAAATTAACTTTAGTGCCACCATCTGCAATTTGTTTGGCTGCCTTAGCAATATCTATGTGGTTGTAGTCACTATATTCTGAAGTCGTTCGGCGTCTGGCCCTTGCATCAATAATCGAACGTGGCGTATAGGCCATTAACTTTTCATTTTCCCAAACATTGGTTCTGTCATACCAATAATTTTCGCCCCATTGTCCGCCGTAAGCCACAATTAAAGTAGGGGTATAGCCTACTTCAGTATTGTTCCACAGTGTGGTTACATCTTTGTAAACGGGAAGAACTGGAATGCTATGCTCAATCCCGGTATGTCCGTCGGCAATCATATTCATATTATGAAAGAAAGTAGAACCACCTTCCGGTACCACTTCCATTTTTAATTGTCTAGCTGCTTCCAAAATTTGCTGGCGTTGCTCTCTGCGGGGTTGGTTATATGATTTTACCGAAAATGCACCAACAGCTTTTAATCGCTTAAGGTTTGCCAGGGCATCATCCAAACTATTTATGACCACCTTAAAATCACCATCAGCACCATATAAAATAGAACCAGTAGAATAAACTCTTGGGCCAATCATTCTGCCGGCCTTCAACATTTCACTCTGACTAAAAACCATTTCTGTGTTACTGGATGGATCATGCGAAGTGGTAACGCCGAAAGCAAGATTAGCCAGGTAACTCCAATCGCTTTGCGGCGAAATTCCATCAGGGCTAGTACGTAAATGTGCATGTACATCAATGATTCCAGGCATAATAGTTTTCCCATTTACATCAATCACTTTAGCCTTGGATGGAATAGTTATCTCATCTGCTTTCCCAATAGCTGTGATTTTATTGCCATCAGTTAAAATAGTACCGTTCTCAATTACTTCATCACCCTTCATGGAGATAATTCTCGCACCTTTTAGCGCTACAATGCCGCTGGGTGCGTCAGATTTTAAAACAAGATTAATATCTACAGATGTCGCCTGAGCTTTTGGCGTGCTGCCATCAAAATTAAAGGCACTGTTCACATCCACAGTAAAATATTTTGGCCCTAAAGTCCAATGCAAGTTCTTACTGTCGGCACTCCATTGAATATAGGTTCCACCATCCGTTGTCACTTTTGTAACAGGAATGGCCTTATTTCCGGCAGATGCATCCTGAGCAACTCCAACATTGATCATTGGGGTGATATAAACGTTAAAGAGTTCATTAAAAGCAAGCCATTTGTTATCAGGACTGATGACAAACTGATTCGCATATTGAGAAGTGAAGTGTGTTCTTTCGTTTCCGCCATTTAAATCAATACTTTTTAAAGCCTTTTTCCCATCAGCATAACTTTGGAAATAAATCCGGGTATCGGTATTGTTAAATTGTGGGCGGATTCCATTCTCAGAAACAAGTGTTTTGGTACCACCATTGGAGGCCATGATATAAATCCCGGTTCCACGGCCATAATTGTAACCTAAAACATCATTTCCAATTCCTTTTCTAAATACAATCTTATCGCCCTTACTAGAATATTGTGGAGAATAATAAAAGCCTTTCTCATCACTTAAAGTAATTGTTTTACCTGATTTTAAGTCTGTTCTTTTGATTGCGCCCCGTAGTTCGTCACTCCAGGTGGTATAAATGATAAACTTCCCATCTGGACTAAACGCTGGTTCAAATTCGAAATCCTGGCCATTAGTTAAACGTTCTGGCGTTCCACCAGGTAGGTCTTGTTTGTAAAGATAACCTGCTGCATTAAAAACAATTGTTTTACCATCGGGTGATGTGGTTACTTGTCTCAGCATTTTAGCTGTAAATTCGTTATTAAATACCTGCTGTTCGAAATGTAAGGCTTGCTGTACGGTTTGCACAGTATTGGCCTGAAAAGGAATGGTTGTATTGATTAACGATAAGATCTCTGTTTTTCTGATTTTTCCTTTAGCGTAAAATATCAAGCTTTTACTATCTGGTGTCCAGGCAAAATTTGGATAAACACCAAAAATAGCCCAGGTTTCTTGCTGATCGTGAGATAAATCCTCATTTACAGGCCACTCTTCACCTGTTTTAATATTCTGAACGTAAAGTGTAGATTTTAAACGAACACGTTTAACAAAGGCAATTAGATTTCCATCTGGTGAAACCTGTGGACGACAGGCACCACCTTGCTCATTAATCAATGTGGTTAGTTTTCCTGTGGTTAAATCCAGTTGGCGAATGGCATAGATTGTTCCATTCGGGTCTTTACTGTATTCAAAATTTGGCCCCGGGCTTACATCTTCACTAAAGTAGACATATCTTCCATCAGGCGAAACATTCGGTTCTCCGGCATCTTGCTGATCATTTTTTCTTTTGGTTAGCTGAACACCTTCTCCACCATTTATATTGTACATCCACATTTCGCCAGCACCCAGAGAGCGCCCTGCGGTAAAGTGTTTACGCGCTACCAGATATTCACTATTCGGCATCCAGGTGGCATTATTTAATAACCTGAAAGTTTCTTTGGTCACCTGTTTTTTGTTTGAACCATCTCGGCTCATAATCCAGATATTATCACCTCCGCTTCGATCACTCGTGTAAGAAATATATTTGCCATTAGGACTAAACCTTGGCTGTACATCATAGGCTATGCCGCCACTAATTAATTTTGCCTGGCCTCCTGAAATTGACATCGTGTAAATATCACCTAACAGATCAAATACGATCTCCTGTCCATCCGGACTCACATCCAGATTCATCCAGGTACCTTCATCTGTATTTAAAGTGAAGTTTTTGGTTGTGCCTTGATATTTTTCTACATCCCATTTCTTTTCCTGGGCATTTGACGTGAAAAATAGGAGAGTAAGCGTAGAGAGAAAGTAAAGGTTTTTCATTTTATATTACCGGAATAGTTCGTGTATTTTTTGTTGTGGTATCTTTTTTGGGAGTTATGTTTTGAATTTCTTGAAGCATTTCTCTCAGCACTGCCGAGAGTTTTATATTTTCTGTAATGGAACGCTCAAAAAAACTACTGCTAATAGGATTATTTCTTGATAAAAATTCAGCCAACTCTTTTACAACAGATTGTCTGCATTTGGCATTTCTAATTAAGCTTATAATTTTTGTGAGCTGACTTTCCAGCATTTATTTAGGTATTGAACAAAGTTAATAATCTTTTGCAAAATGGTTTTGCGCCAATTGTAAATATACTACTGCTTTACATATAAATTTTATAGTTTTGATACCGCCGATTTATGACAGCAATAGAGATTTTACAAAAATATTGGGGTTACTCCGCTTTCCGACCATTACAGCAAGATATTATCAATTCCGTTTTAGAAGGAAAAGACAGTTTAGCGCTTTTGCCCACTGGTGGTGGCAAGTCTGTTTGCTTTCAGATTCCTGCATTGGTAAAAGAAGGTATTTGCATTGTGGTTTCGCCATTAATTGCTTTGATGAAAGATCAGGTTGAGAATCTAAAATCAAAAGGTATAGAGGCGATTGCCATTTACGCAGGAATGGGGAAACGCGAAATCGATATTTTACTGGATAACTGCATTTACGGAAAAATCAAATTTTTATACCTGTCTCCGGAAAGGTTACTTTCTGAATTGGTGAGGGTAAGGATTTCTTATATGAACGTGAATCTGATTGCGGTTGATGAAGCGCATTGTATCTCCCAATGGGGATACGATTTTCGCCCGCCCTATCAGCAAATTTCCAAACTCCGGGAAATTTTACCCGATGTACCGGTTTTAGCACTTACTGCTACCGCTACAAATTTCGTAAGGCAGGATATTATTGAAAAGCTGGAGATGAAAGATGCACAGGTTTTTGTTAAAAGCTTTGCCCGCGATAACCTCAGTTATGTAGTTTTTAATAAGGAAGATAAATATAAAAAACTGCTGGATATTTGCAGAAATGTAAATGGAACAGGTTTAGTATATGTCCGCAATCGACGGGAAACGGCGGAAGTATCGAACTTCTTAAACCGCAATCACATTAAAGCTGATTTTTATCATGCTGGTTTAGAAAGGGATGTCCGTTTTCAAAAACAGGAAGATTGGAAATTGAATAAGACCCGTATTATGGTGGCCACAAATGCTTTTGGAATGGGCATTGATAAGGCTGATGTGCGAATAGTGGTACATTTAGATTTACCCGAAAGCTTGGAGGCATACTATCAAGAGGCTGGGAGGGCCGGGCGTGACGAAAAAAGAAGCTATGCCGTTTTACTTGCCAATCAGTCTGATATGATGAATCTTGAATCACGCTATATTGATAGTTTCCCTTCTCCGGATGAAATTCGTAAAATTTACCATTATTTAGGCAGTTACTTTCAATTGGCTTTTGGTGCAGGCGAAGGTTTAACCTTTACTTTTGATCTTGCTGATTTTTGTAAGCGATTTAATATCAGTGTTTTAAAAACAATATCTACCTTAAAATTTTTGGAACATGATGGCTATCTAACCTTATCAGAAAGTGTTTTTCTACCCTCAAGAATGATGTTTATTGCCAGTCACGAAGATGTTTATCGGTTTCAGATTGAAAATAGAGCTTATGATAGCATGATCAAAACCATTCTCAGATCACACGGTGGCGCTTTTGATGGTTTTATTAATATTAAAGAAGCAGATTTAGCCAAGAGAACTGGTCTATCATATCAGGATATTATTGCCTTACTAAATAAGTTACAATCACTAGAATTGCTCACTTATATTCAGCAAACGGATCAACCACAGCTACAGTATATTCGGCCTCGTGTAGATATGGATCATTTTGATTTAGATATAAAATACCTTGAACTGCGTAAAGAAATTCTACTTAAGCAAGTTAATGCGGTGATTGGTTATGCATCTACAAATATTTGTCGCAGCATTCAATTACTGGCCTATTTTGATGAACACCATGCTTCAAAATGTGGCGTTTGTGATGTTTGTCTGGCCGAAAAAAAAGCAGAAATTGACCATCAGAAAGATGATGAGATTGACTTTGAAATCGTTTCCCTATTGCAGCAGCAACCTTTAAATTTAGATGATCTGGTAACCGGGATAAAGAATGGTTCAGAGCATGAACGCATCAATGCCATCCGCGAATTATTAGATGCGGGCAAGATTAAAACTGACGGGAAGAAGTATTATCTTGAGATGTGAGATTTAGGAATTGAAAACTGTTAAAAGAGCTAGCTAAAATGATCGATAAAATATTAGTTTTGTAATCAGAAATCAATCTCTGTAATCATCCGCGAAGCGAAAATATAAATGATAGAAAAAAATAATAAGAAAACCATCCGCTCATGGGCTTTCTTCGATTGGGCAAACTCCGCCTATAATCTGGTGATTACATCAACTATTTTTCCGGCTTATTATACCATTATTACCACCACAAAAGAACATGGTGATCAGGTTACCTTTTTTGGAAGAACCTTTGTTAATACATCACTTTCTAATTATGCGCTATCTTTTGCGTATTTAATTATGGCTTTAGCCTTACCTATACTTTCCTCTATTGCTGATAGAAGGGGAAACAAAAAATCTTTTATGAAATTTTTCACTTACATGGGTGGTTTGGCATGTATGGCACTATATTTCTTTAAGCTGGATACACTCGAAATGAGCATCATATTTTTCGCACTGGCGGCAATGGGCTATATTGGTGGTGTTTTATTTAGTAATTCTTATTTACCAGAAATTGCAACAGAGGAACATCAGGATCGCGTAAGTGCACAAGGCTTTTCTTACGGATATATAGGGTCTGTTTTGCTTCAGTTGATTTGTTTCTTATTTGTATTAAAACCAGAATGGTTCGGCATTACAGATGCATCTTTTCCCCCAAGATTATCATTTCTACTGGTGGGTGTATGGTGGATTGCCTTTTCACAAATTCCATTTAACGTTTTTCCAAATGGAACGCCACAAGTATTAAAAATAAAGACCAATATTATTAAAGATGGTTTTAGTGAATTAACAAAGGTTTGGATGCAATTGAAAAAGATTAAAAGATTAAAAGGCTTTCTCTTCTCCTTCTTCTTTTATTCCATGGGCGTACAAACCATTATGTTGGCGGCAGCCGGTTTTGCTGAGAAAACATTAAAATTAGGCACAGCAAAACTGATTGCAGTGATTTTGATTATTCAGTTGGTTGCCATTCCTGGTGCGTTACTAATGTCTTATTTGGCCAAAAAAATAGGCAATATAAACATTTTGATTATGGTGGTTCTGGTTTGGATTGGCTGTTGTGTTTATGGTTATTACATTATCAATGAATATCAGTTTTATTCACTGGCTGCAATTGTGGGTTTAATTATGGGTGGAATTCAATCATTATCGCGTTCTACCTACTCTAAATACTTGCCATTAAATACACCAGATACCACATCATTTTTTAGCTTTTATGATGTTACAGAGAAACTGGCTATCGTAATTGGCTTATTCAGCTTTGCCTATATTGAAGATTTAACAGGAAACATCCGTTATTCTATTATTGCTTTAGCATCATTTTTTATCATTGGTTTAATCTTTTTGCTAATCTTAAGGAAAAACGAAAGCAAAGAAATAGTAAAACCGTAAGTTTGCCCTTAAGAATATGATGAAAGTAGAATTATTTGTGCCTTGTTTTGTAGATCAGCTCTATCCTGAAACCGCTTTTAACACGTTAAGGTTATTGGAAAAATCAGGGTGCGAAGTTAGCTACAATTCAAAACAAACCTGTTGTGGGCAACCTGCTTATAATGCTGGTTACTGGGATGAAGCAAAAGAAGTGGGAACTAAATTCTTAAATGATTTTTCAGAAAATACTTATGTAGTTGCACCATCAGCTTCCTGTGTGGGCATGGTAAAAGGTGGATATAATGATTTATTTACCAATACTATAGTGCACAACAAATGCAGGAATTTACAATCTAATATATGGGAACTATCAGACTTTTTAATCAATGTAGCGAAGAAAGATTATTTCGGAGCAGAGTTAGAGGGTAAGGCCGTTTATCACGATTCATGCAGTGCGCTTCGTGAATGTAAAATTAAAGACGAACCCCGTCAGTTGCTTTCGAAAGTTCACGGTTTGGAAATGTTAGAAATGCAGGATACTGATATGTGCTGTGGTTTTGGAGGGACTTTTGCAGTAAAGTTTGATGCCATTTCTTCCGCCATGGCCGAACAAAAAGTAAATCACGCCATGGCACAAAATGCCGATTATATTATTTCTACAGATTTATCGTGCTTATTACACCTTCAAGGTTATATCGAAAAAAATAACCTGCCAATCAAAACGATGCATATTGCAGATGTATTATGTAATGGCTGGCTGGAAAGCACAGAATATTAAATTTTATACTAATTTTAAATTCCAATAAATCTGCCACCCCTTCATTAAACCTTTTTAGTATAACTGCCTCTAAAATCTAAAAGAACAAAACATGAAAAAAATAATTTGCGTATTGATGAGCGTTTTTGCGATGGTATCTGTAGCAGATGCGCAAAAGAAAACCGCTGGCGCTATTCAGTTTGAAACAACTATTGATCCGGCCGCCATGGCAGCTGCAAGTGGGATGCAAATTCCAGATCAGATGAAGGCAAGAATGCCTTCATCCAGTAAAAGCAATTTCGAGTTATTATTTAATGCTACAAACGCAAGTTATATGCCAGTTGAGGACATAGAAGATAGTAACGGAGCAGGTGGCGGCGGTGGTGGCATAGGTAGAATGATGATGCGTTTTGGCGGGGGCGGAGGCAACCGCGAATACTATTATAGCTTTGCTGATCAAAAACTAACAGAAGTTTTCGATTTAAATGATACTACTTATTATATGCCTAGTAAATTATCTTTATCTACTTCTGGCCCGATAGGATCATTTAGAATGGGTGGAGGAAACGCTGATACTGCTAAAGCTAAACCAGTTGTACCTCCTAAAATTGAAGTGCTGAAAACAGATGCAACCAAAAAGATAATCGGTTTTGATTGTAAAGAAGTAATTGTAAAATCAACCCGATCAGTTAAAATTCTCGACATGGATAAAGATGTAACTGAAGAAACACACATATGGTACACGAATGATCTGGGATTTAATTTTTCTCCAAATCCTAAAATGTGGACGGAAGGTACTGTTTTAGCGATTGAAGGCAGAGGCAGCTCAACCATCGCTAAAAGCATTGAATACAGAGGAGTGAGTGCCAAAGATGTTACCCCTCCAAAAAAAGCCAAATTAATTACTGAAGAGGAATATAAGATTAAAATGGACAATATGATGAAACGTTTCAGACAAAACAGACCGGGTGGTGGTGTTCAGCGAATCGTTGTTCCAGGGAATTAATTTAACACAATATTATGGAAGCCTTTCGGATTTATTTTCGAAAGGCTTTTTTTGTATAAGAGCAGTTTTTGTGGTGTACATGAGCTTGATTCAGGATCTGTTTCAATTATTATCATTTTATCCCGTAAATTGTATAGATCCCGCAGATTTAAGACAGGCAAGAAGAATAATGCAGTTAACATAAAAGCTTGCAGATACTTCTTGCATCAGCATCAAATTGTTGTTTATTGCAATCGCTAACCTTCCAGCAAGGCCAGATAACTGTTCCTTCGTTCTGCTTTTAGACCTGCATGGTCAATTTTTCGGAATGGCAGAGTCTACGCCTACTCACTAACTTGAACAGAAAAATTGTGAGCCGGCAACTTTGCTTCTTTGGTTGCCCAAAGAAGAAGGCCTGTCTGGCCAGGACGAGATGAGTAAATTAATTGTGCGAAGTAAGGATAGAATACTGTCTTATTTGAGTGTTTTTTAACTTGATTCAGGATCTGTCTATTGTAATCAACCATCTCAAATTCTCAAAAATATTTTTCGACCTAAAATAACGTTGAAATAAATTTACTTATCTTCGCAATCACAAAAATCACTTGGTATGTGATTTAGAATTCACCATATTTTTAAACCGTTCCGAAACTTCAATACTGGATAAGGAACAAATCATAGTTGTAGATGATTAATATTACTTTACCTGACGGCTCCGTTCGTCAGTATGAACAGGGCACATCTGCCCATCAAATTGCATTATCAATTTCTGAGGGTTTAGCCCGTAATGTTTTAGCTGCCGAAGTGAATGGCGAAGTTTGGGATTCAACACGCCCAATAGAAGCTGACTCTTCTGTAAAACTGCTAACCTGGAATGATGCGGCTGGTAAATCAACTTTCTGGCATTCATCAGCCCACTTAATGGCCGAAGCTTTAGAAGCTTTATATCCTGGAACAAAGTTTGGTATTGGTCCGGCGATTGAAACTGGCTTTTATTATGATGTAGATTTTGGTGAAAAGGAATTTTCTTCGGATGATTTCAAAGCCATCGAAACCAAGATGATTGAATTAGCCAAGCAAAAAGAAACTTTCACCCGTGAAAGTGTAAGCAAGGCTGATGCAATTAAATATTTCACTGAAAAAGGTGATGAATATAAACTGGATCTGATTGACGGTTTGGAAGATGGAAAAATTACTTTCTATTCTCAAGGTCAGTTTACTGATTTATGTCGTGGTCCACATATTCCAAATACAGGTTTTGTTAAAGCTGTAAAGCTAATGAACGTTGCTGGCGCTTACTGGCGAGGTGATGAAACTAAAAAGCAATTAACCCGTATTTATGGTGTAACTTTTCCAAAGGCAAGCGAGCTTACCGAATATCTTGCCATGATTGAGGAGGCTAAGAAACGCGACCACCGTAAACTTGGAAAAGAACTAGAGCTTTTTATGTTCTCAGAAAAGGTAGGAATGGGCTTACCAATGTGGTTACCAAAAGGAACTGCTTTAAGAGAACGATTAGTACAGTTTCTAACAAAAGCACAAGCAAAACATGGTTATGAACAGGTAGTTACACCACATATAGGGAATAAGAATTTATATATCACATCTGGTCATTACGAAAAATACGGTAAAGACAGTTTTCAGCCAATAAAGACTCCACAAGAAGGAGAGGAGTTTTTATTAAAGCCGATGAATTGTCCGCATCACTGTGAAATGTACAAATTTAAGCCGCGATCTTACAAGGATCTGCCTGTTCGTTTTGCAGAATTTGGTACGGTATATCGTTATGAACAAAGTGGTGAGTTACATGGTTTAACACGTGTAAGAGGCTTTACTCAAGATGATGCACACTTATTTTGTCGTCCTGATCAGGTAAAAGAAGAATTTAAAAAAGTGATCGATTTAGTACTTTATGTATTTAAATCATTAGGTTTTGATAATTATATAGCTCAGGTATCTCTTCGTGATCCGGATAATAAATCAAAGTATATCGGTAATGATGAAAACTGGAAACTGGCAGAAGAATCGATTATCGAGGCTGCTGCTGAAAAAGGATTAAATACGGTTGTAGAATATGGCGAAGCAGCTTTTTATGGCCCTAAGCTAGATTTTATGGTGAAAGATGCTTTAGGTAGAAAGTGGCAACTGGGAACCATTCAGGTTGATTATAACTTACCAGAGCGTTTTGAACTAGAGTACACTGGTAGCGATAACCAGAAACACAGACCAGTAATGATTCACCGTGCGCCATTTGGTTCGCTGGAAAGATTCATTGCTGTTTTAATAGAACACTGTGCAGGTAATTTTCCTTTATGGTTGAGTCCTGAACAATTTATTATTCTTCCGATTTCAGAAAAATATGAAGAATATGCAAAAAAAGTTTTAGATGAACTAAATAATTCCGATATTCGCGGGCTGATTGACTTCCGAGATGAGAAAATCGGACGAAAAATCCGTGATGCCGAAGTTAAAAAGATCCCTTATATGCTTATTATTGGCGATAAAGAGATGGCTGAAGGAAAAGTTTCAGTACGTAAGCATGGTGAAGGAGATTTAGGAGAAATGACGTTGGAAGAGTTCAGCGATTTATTAAAAAAAGAAATAACAGTTTAAATTAAAATAGTTACACGTTTGGCATTAGGAAGACCAGGATTTAACAGGGGACCACGTCCACCTTTTAAGAAAAAAGAAGCAGAGCATAACATTAATCAGTACATTAAATCGCCTGAAGTGCGTTTGGCTGGCGATAATGTTGAACCTGGGATTTATCCTTTGGCAAAAGCTTTGGCGCTTGCTGATGATTTGGAATTGGATTTGGTAGAAATCTCTCCAAATGCTGTACCGCCAGTTTGTAGAATTATTGATTACAGTAAGTTTGTTTATGAACAAAAGAAAAAGCAAAAAGAGATTAAATCTAATGCTAAACAAACGGTAATCAAGGAAATTCGTTTTGGTCCTAATACAAATGATCACGATTTCCAGTTTAAATTGAAACATGCAGTAAGCTTTTTAGAGAACGGTGAAAAAGTTCGGGCTTATGTGCATTTTAAAGGTAGGGCAATTGTATACAAGGAACAGGGTGAAATTTTATTATTGAAATTTGCTCAGGCTTTGGAAGATGTAGGTAAAGTAGAATTATTGCCTAAGTTAGAAGGTAAGAGAATGTTCTTAACAGTTGCGCCTAAAGTTGCAAAAAAATAAAAATAGGTTTATAAATTAAAAAACAGGTTATGCCAAAAATGAAAACCAATTCCAGTGCTAAAAAGCGTTTTTCGCTTACTGGAACAGGTAAAATCAAAAGAAACAAAGCATACAAAAGTCACATCTTAACCAAGATGAGTACTAAACGTAAACGTGCTCTTGGAAATGCAGGAATTGTAACAGATGCAGATTCAGGTAACGTTAAACGTATGCTTTGCATCGGAAAGTAATTTATTAATTCACCAGGTATCAGGCCTTAAGTTTCCGAGAAAAAGGAACGCCGCTTACCAAAAAACAACAACAACATGCCACGTTCGGTAAACGCAGTAGCTTCGAGAAGAAGACGGAAAAAAGTCCTTAATATGGCCAAAGGCTATTGGGGCGCAAGAAGTAAAGTTTTTACAGTTGCTAAAAACACAGTAGAAAAAGGTTTGCAATATGCATACCGTGACCGTAAAGTTAAGAAAAGAGAATTCCGCGGATTGTGGATCCAACGTATTAATGCAGGTGCTCGTCAGCACGGTATTTCTTACTCTCAATTAATTGGTAAACTAGCTTCAAAAGAAATTGGTTTAAACCGTAAAGTATTGGCTGATTTAGCAATGAATCACCCAGAAGCTTTCAAAGCTGTAATTGATGCAGTAAAATAGAAATTTCGCATTAGCGATAATCATATTTTAAAAAGAGTTTCGGTTTTCCGAAACTCTTTTTTTATTCAAGACAATGTCTGTTCATCTGAAAACATACTTCTCTTGGCTTTTCTATCAGTTTATGTCTCACCAACCGAAAAAACTCATGAGTATAAATTCAATGGTGTGAACAGATTGAGAGATAAAACTTAAGATGGTTGGTGAGACACCAACCAGTAGTTTAAATTATAAAATGCTCGATTTTCGAGCATTTTATAATTTGTCAATAAGGTTCATTTCCCTTATCGGTTGGTGTCTCACCAACCGAAAAAACTCATGAGTATAAATTCAATGGTTTAGATAGATTGATGAGACAAAAACTTAATCGGGACTTTTTTTGTTTTAAGACCAGACCATATTGATGGATTAAGCAATTAATTAGATAAACCTAGGATGGTTGGTGTCTCACCAACCATCCTAGGTTAATATTTTAAAAAGTTCCGATGTAAATCTGGACTTTTTTTTGTTTTAAGACCAGACTATATTGATGGATTAAGGAATTGATGAGATAAACTTAGGACGGTTGGTGAGACACCAACCAGTAGATGTAGATTAAAGAAATAAAACAGCAGGAGGATGACATTATAACTTTCAGAAAAGTCGACCTTAATTAACTTAAGCTGTTCGTAAATTTCATTCTGATTCCACTCTGAAAATCTAATATAATCTTAAAAATTTCTATTAAAGTTACTTTCTCAATCTTGCTTAGCGAATCAATATCAATAAAGTTATTAGGAGTTGCCTGATCATTGATAATCAAATTTGCCTGATGTTTCAATCTTAAGCCCATCAAATAGTAATAAGCATGAGACAACTCATTAAATTGCTTTTCACTAAATATTCCAAGTTCTTTAAGGGCTTTTAAACGCTCACCGGTATTTTCTTTTTGAAAAATTCTATTTTGTAAAGCATAAACCCTCGCCAAATCTACAATAGGTGTCATTGCTGTTTTAATATCAAAAACTTCACGCTTTGCGATCTTCTGAGTTCTGATGTTTCTGAAATAAGTTAGTGGTGGCTCATATAGCAAGGCATTTTTTGCCAAATAAACATAAAACTTTTCAATGGGCTTTTGAAGTTCTTCATCCACAAATAATCTTAATCCAGTCATTAAGGAAAGGTCTCCATAAATGGCTCTACAATCAAAAAAAGCGGCAAACTTTACAGCTGTTTCCGGAAGCGCTTCTTCAATCCAGTTTTTATAATTGTATTTCCAGTGCTCCAGTGAATGCGTCCAGTTCGGATTTGTTGCCATATAATCGCCATCGCAATACACGAAACCTACATAATTTAATTTATCTGAAACCTGAGTAGCAAAGTCAAGAAAATAGGAGCGTACCGCTGGTCTTTGATCCTCCGGAGTATCTTCATAAATAATGGCATTATCCTGATCGGTTTTTAGGCTCAATTCCTTCCGGCCCTCACTACCTAAAACCATAAAAACAAATTTAGCCGGAGGTTGACCAAGCTTATCAATTACCTCTTCTATAATTTTAAGTGAAATCGTATCCGCAATAGTAGTTACCACTTCATTTACAATTTTAGCATGCACACCCCGATCTAAAAGCTGTGCTACAATATGAGGGACTTTCTGCCATTTGGATTTTAAATCGGAAGTGTTTACTGCAGATTTTACCGACTGGATAAATACTAAAGGTGATTCTGCCTGCTCACTTAAAAGCCTGTTTCGACTTAAAAAACCCACGTAATTACCATTATCATTTACCAGTAAATACCTTGATTTTTTGCTAAACATCATCAGTATTGCTTCATAAACAAATGCTTCAGGTGCAATGGTTACTATATTTAGATCCATTACCTCACTAATTGCGATTTGTGGATCCATCCGTTTAGCAATGACTTCATCACGAAGAATAATGTCTGTTACAAAGCCTTTGAATGAACCATTACCATCTTCAATAAATAGGCAACTGGTTTTATGATCAGCCATTTTAATAGCAGCTTCAAAAACAGGTGTATCCGGAGCACAACTCACTATTTTTTTAAACGTAATATCACCAATTCTTGAGGTATATATTTTATCTGCTAGCTTATTATCCATGGAAATATTTTCTGTAAAATACGTCTAAATAATGAACGTTCTACTTCTTCTACTTTAATGAAGGTGTGTTCCTGTTTATAAATGGAAGATATGCTTATTTTTTTATCCTGAAGCAAATGGAAGAAAATTTTTGAGGTATTTAGTGCATCATTAAGTGCATTATGACTTTCTTCGGGTTCTTCATTAAATAAAATAGTGTAAAATTTATCTAGTTTAAGGTGACTGATAATCGAATTGGTTACATAATCTGCACTGGTTTTCATGGTGCAATAAAAGGTTGATGATTTAAAAATGCTTTCCAAACCTAATCTGTTCAGTTCAACATTAACCATATGAAAATCCAGTTCTATAAAGTGCCCGATAACCAATGGATTAAACCGATTCATATCTTCACATAAAGATAACATGATGGGCTCAATTGGTTCACCGTTAATTTTTAAAAAATCATCGCTTATATGATGAATTTTTTGTGCTGCCTTATCGATGATAAAACCATCATTTTTGATGTAATGATTGGCTCGTTTGATCTCAACGTAGTTTTTATCAAAAATAATCCATGCAATTTGCAATATATGCGGCCAGTTGTTTTCTTTAGAATAAGGTGCACGCCAGTTTTTTGGTAAGCCGGATGTTTCGGTATCTATAAAAAGAAAAAAGTCGTGCAATTCGTTATATTTAGGTTAGGGACAGCAAATATATCATATCTGTTCTCTTTTCAAAGATAATAAAATTATGACTCAGACAGCCTGCAGTAGTTATGATTGTTTCTATAATGATGATAGAATACAGATATGGTAATCTTTTTAAATTTGTAAAGCCAGATAGAGTAGGGCAGCGAGTACTGCGCCAATAATTGGTCCAGCAATTGGCACCCAGGCGTAAGGCCAGTCACTACTTCCTTTTCCTTTCATTGGAATGAGGGTATGAATAATTCGAGGTCCTAAATCTCTTACGGGGTTAATGGCATAACCTGTAGTACCACCAAGCCCTAAACCAATTACCCAGACTAAGAATGCTACTGGTAAAGCACCAAGTGAACCTAAACCAACGGGTGTTTTATCACTCCCCATTTCTGCATTGGTAAAATAAAATATGACGAAGATTAGCACAAAAGTTCCAATAATTTCTGAGAAAAGATTAGATCTCAGATTTCTAATGGCTGGTGAAGTAGCAAATGGTGCGGCTTTTAAATTTTGATCATCTGTCGCATCAAAATGATCTTTATACATTACCCAAACTAAAAATGAGCCCAACATTGCCCCGCATAGCTGAGCGAGAATATAGTAGGGCACTTTAATCCAGTCGAATTTTTGAGCGATGGCCAAGGCAATGGTAACGGCCGGATTCAGGTGTGCGCCACTGTAAGGTGCTGAGATAACAACACCTACAAAAACAGCTAAACCCCAAGCTGTTGTGATGACCATCCATCCGCTATTATTTCCCTTTGTACCTTTAAGCACTACGTTAGCTACTACACCGTTACCCAATAGAATGAGCAAGGCTGTTCCTATTAATTCTGCAACAAATTCCGTCATCAGCTAATGTATTATAAACTTAATATTATTTAATCTGCAGCACTAACTCTTGCAGCTTTTATTGAACGGTTCCAGCCTTTAATTCTATCAGTATTATCTATACCTTCCTCTGCTTTAAACGTTTGGTCTATCTTCCATTGAGACCTGATTTGTTCAATACTATCCCAATAACCTGTCGCTAAGCCTGCTAGATAAGCGGCACCAAGTGCGGTAACCTCTGTAACTTCTGGTCGCACGACTACACTTTTTAAAAGATCAGCCTGAAATTGCATCAGGAGATTATTTTTGGTTGCACCACCATCAACCCGTAGTTCTGTGATCTCAATTCCAGCATCTGCTTCCATGGCCTTCAGTACATCCATTGTTTGGTAGGCAATACTTTCTAATGCAGCTCTGGCAATATGTGATTTATTGGTGCCACGCGTTAGACCTGTAATGGTTCCCCTTGCATGTTGATCCCAATGGGGGGCACCTAAACCCGCAAATGCAGGAACAATATAAACACCATTGGTATCTTTTACTTGCTTTGCCAGTGTTTCCACATCAGCTGATTTGGAAATTAGGCCTAATTCATCTCTCAGCCATTGTACCACTGCGCCGCCAATAAATATACTTCCTTCCAAAGCATAATTAACCTGACCATTTATTTTCCAGGCAATTGTGGTTAACAAATTATTAGAAGATATTTTGGGAGTTTCTCCAGTATTCATCAGCATAAAACAACCTGTGCCATAGGTATTTTTAACCATTCCGATTTCAGTGCACATTTGTCCGAAAAGTGCCGACTGCTGATCACCTGCAATGCCTGCAATTGGTATTTTTGCAGCCAGAATTTTACCTGCAGTTTCGCCATATACCTCACTTGATGATTTGACTTCTGGTAACATGCCTTTAGGGATTCCAAACAACTCTGTAAGCTCATCGTCCCATTCCAGGGTATGAATATTGTAAAGCATCGTTCTTGATGCATTGGTGACATCTGTAATAAAGGTTTTACCAGCAGTTAGCTTCCAGATTAGCCAGGTATCTATTGTACCAAAGGCAAGTTTGCCATCTTCAGCCTTTTCCCTCGCACCATCTACATGTTCAAGAATCCATTTTGCCTTTGTTGCTGAAAAATATGAATCTATGATTAAGCCGGTTTTACGCTGAATGAGATCAGAAAGCCCTTGTGCTTTAATGTCATCACAATATTGAGAAGTACGTCTGTCTTGCCAAACAATGGCATTATATATAGGTTTTCCGGTTTCCTTATCCCAAACTACAGTAGTTTCCCTTTGATTGGTGATGCCTATTGAATCAATATCAAATACAGATAAACCTGCCTTAATAATAGCTTCTGTAGCAACGGTTAATTGTGTTGACCAGATTTCTAAAGGATCATGTTCTACCCAACCTGCCTGAGGATAAAGCTGTGTAAATTCCTTTTGTGCAATAGCTACAATTTCGCCATTGTGATTAAAGATAATGGCTCTTGAACTTGTCGTTCCCTGGTCTAAAGATAAAATATACTTATTCATCATGATTTGGTTAGTTGCTGTTTGGCTTAATATGGAATATACATTGTATTAAGATGTATAAATGTAACCATCAGCCAGTTGATTAAAATCTATAACCTGTTCGTGTTCCCAGGTTTGATCTTTGTTAAGTTCAGATGCAAGAATGGCGGCTACTCTTGGTGCCATTGTTTTTGCAGCTTTGGCATCAACAAATAAAATACGTAATCTCCTGCTTAATACATCTTCTACAGTTTTGGCCATTTCATACCTCGCCGCCCAAACTATTTGTATCTCCGTATCCAGAAATGCAGGGTGAAGCTTCTGATTATATTCAGGCAATTCATTAGCCAGTTTTTCAATTTCTTTACGATCTGAACCATAAATATCCAGGTAGTGATCTGCTTTGAAAGCACTACAGCCATGAATTTTCAAATCTTGAGTCCTGCAATTCTCTGCTTTTAATTGTGCGTGGCTAATGGCTAAATCAACGGTTTCTTCAGCCATGTTTCTATAAGTAGTCCATTTGCCTCCGGTTATCGTTATTAATCCTTTTGCAGAGACGATAAGTTTATGGTCACGACTAATTTCTTTAGTGCTATCTTTATCGCCATTGGTTGGGGCAGCAAGCGGACGTAAGCCTGAAAATACACTTAATATATCTTTTTTAAGTGGTGACCTTTCAAAATAAGCACCAGCTGTGTTCAAGATGAAATCAACTTCTTGTTTCAAAGCTCTTGGTTCTAAATCATGGGCGTCCAATGGTGTATCAGTAGTACCGACAAGGAGGTGATTATGCCAGGGCACCGCAAAAAGTACTCTTCCATCAGATGTTTTCGGAATCATCAACGCTGAATTTGTATTTAGAAATGCTTGATCAATAACAATATGTACGCCCTGACTCGGTCTGACTATTTTTTTCGATAGCGGATTATTCATTTGTAAAATATCATCTACAAATACCCCAGTAGCATTAATGATCACTTTTCCCTGTGCTTCTGCTATTTTTTCGCTAAGTGTATCTAAAATCCTTACACCAGTTACTTCATCGCTATTATTTTTAATTAAGCCGATTACTTTCGTATAATTACAAAGTTTTGCACCTTGTTCTACAGCTGTTTGAGCAATATTTATCGCTAATCTGGCATCATCAAATTTCCCGTCATAGTACCTTACTCCACCTTTTAAACCTTTTGATTTGATGCCTGGCATTAAACTAAGGACTTCTTTTTTAGAAAGTAATTTGGATTTGCCAAATGAAAATTTACCAGCCAACCAATCATAAAGTGTTAAACCCGTTAAATATTTAATAACGGAGAACCAATCATAACAGGGAATAATAAATGCTTCTTTATTAACCAGATGGTTGGCATTTAACTGTAAAAGTCCACGCTCTTTTAATGCACGCCTAACCAAGCCAATATCACCCTGCGCCAGGTACCTAACACCACCATGTACCAGTTTTGTACTGCGACTGGATGTCCCTTTTGCAAAGTCTGATTGTTCTACAAGTAGTGTTTTTAAGCCACGTGTTACGGCATCAAGTGCTGTACCTAAACCGGTAGCGCCTCCTCCAATAATAATAATATCCCATTCAGAACTTGCTGGCAAAATATAATCGTGTGGTCTCTTCACCTGGATAAATAAAAAATAAAACGAAACAATACGCAAGTATAAATAATCAAATTCGAAATCATTGATGATCAACATTAAAAAAATATTAAATATTTCAACAAATCCAATTTTATAGAGATTATTATTTGCTATTTTGCAAAATACTTAACTAATAAAGTTTATGATGAATTTGGCTGAGAGGCACCAGTTTATTTTAAGTCGCTTACAAAAAGATCAATATATTAATGTTGTAGATTTATGTAAGGAGTTGAAAGTGTCTTCTGTTACGATAAGAAAGGACTTAAAACTCCTGGAAGATAAGAGTTTACTTTTTAGAACACACGGTGGCGCTACCATTAATAATCCATACACAGTGGATCGCCCGGTGAATGAAAAAGAGAAAATCCAGTCAACAGAAAAAAATAGGATAGGTATTGCAGCAGCTGCGTTATTAAATGAAAATGATTCTATTGTAATTGCTTCTGGAACAACGGTTTATTATTTCGCTAAAAATATTACCCCATCCAGTCAGCTTACAGTAGTTACATCTGCTCTAAATGTGGCCTTAGAATTAATGCGTGAGCCTAATATTGAAGTCATTCAGCTTGGTGGCATTTTAAGAAAAAGTTCTTCATCTGTAATGGGTGCCTATGCCGAACAGGTTTTACAGGATTTTTATTTTAACAAGCTTTTTTTAGGAGTTGATGGTATTGATTTAGATTTCGGTCTAACCACTACCAATGCAATGGAGGCGCACCTAAATAGGAAAATGATCAATGCATCGCAAAAGACAATTGTACTTGCCGATTCTACTAAATTTGGAAAAAGAGGATTTGGTAAAATATGTGGATTGGAGGAAATTGATCATATCATCACAGATAAGGGAATTTCTGAACAAATTGTAAAACATTTAGAAAGTTTAGGTGTTACTGTAACTATCGTATAAAATTTATCTTTTATGCAATGAACCAAAACAATATAATTTGAATATGGAAACTAAACGAATACACATTTTAGAAGACGATCAGGAAATTAGAAATGTAATTGAAATTCTTTTAAAAGAGGAGGGGTTTGAATTACAGTTGTCATCTTCTTTCGCCGAATTGAAAAAAAATATCCAGGATGCTATGCCAGATTTGTTTTTACTTGATGTAATGCTTCCTGATGGCAATGGTGCCGAAATATGCGAAGATTTAAAAACTGATATGTTCACTAAGCACATTCCAATTATCGTAATGTCTGCACAAAATAATAGTGAACAAAAAGCAATTGCAGCCTTTGCAAATGATTACATCAGCAAGCCTTTTGATATTTATGACGTTTTAGACCGCATTAATGCACAATTAAAAATCAGTAAAGAAAATAGTCCGGCAAAAGCCTAATTTAACTTAGTAGGTTAATTAAAGTTTTTAAATAGAAAACAGAAGCGGTTGGAAGAAATTCCAACCGCTTCTGTTTAAGGGGATTTATTAAATTGATCTGCTTTTATCCATCAAAAGCGTATAAATAAAAAGCCGGAAGATTTTCTCCCGGCTATGTGATGTGTTATTTTAAACTAATTTAATGTCTTCCATGCCTTCCTCTAGGGCCATGAGGTGCAAATCTTGGATGTTCAGGTCCGCGATGGTGCCTTTTATCCATTTTAAATGGTCTATGACTATTTCTACCAGGACCATAATTTACACGATTTCCACCGCCATATGCTGATCTGTAAACATTAGATCTATTGGAATACTTCACTTGATGAGTGTGATAACTGCGATAAGGTTGGTTTCCGTAAACAACTACCTTTCTTCCCCTATGTAAATCATAACCACGGTATCTGCTTGGTAAACTTCGTGATCTGATCCAGCGGTTTCCATTCAGATAAACAAATTGCCTTTGTGGTACATAATAATAGGAGTTAACTTCTGGTAAATAATAGTAGTTTACATTTTGATAGCCTGCAGGCACCCAAGCAGGTTGCGAACCGATATTTACATTTAAACTTACCTGAGCGTTAGATTGATTGGATGTTAAAGCCACGATTCCTGCAATCGCGGAGATGATTAATAGCTTTTTCATAATAATCTAAATTTAATTTGTGTGTATTATTTAAAATTCAAATGCTGTGCCAAAATTGATATTGTAACAGAGATATGAGAATAGAGGCCAATATACCAGTATAAATTTAGACTAACATTTTTAGTTATTGATAGTAAGGTGCTAATGGGGCTATGAAAAAGTTAATTTTTAGCTAAAATTATTTAAAAATTGCTATTTAATTTAGTATTTAAGTTTACATTTGATGGTTATTAAATAAATTTTCTCCCTACTTATGATTGAATTAACATGTTTCTTTACAAAAGCTGATACCGAAATTCTTGTTTATCAGGTAATCCAGTTTTCTCCTGAAGACTCCTGGCGGGTAGTTCTTGATGGTGAATTAATGGGTAGTATTGACAAATTTAATGGTCACTGGAAACAATTAAGTGGAGATGATTTTCCTGGCGAATTGTTTTATGAAATTGTTGCTCTGATAGAGAAACAATATTTTAATCAACTTCCATCGGCACTAATGTCCAGATGGAATAATATCATTAACGAAGTAGTTGCCAGGTCTGATCAGGAATATTTAGTGGTTTGCAGATCAGGCGTTAGTTTTAAAAGTTTTGAAGGTATATTTTCAAAATTTGTATCTGGTTTATTGAAAGATGAGTGGCCTGTAAGTTTTCAGGTTTTTAATCATGATTTTTCTGATGATTTTACCGTGCTTGCTTACCCCGTTATTCATCAAGATCGTGCCTTAGCATGGAATAAATAGAGAAGGTTGTTCATCTATATTCATGATTATTGAGCAAAACAGTAACAATTGAGCATAAAGCATGTTGTTTTAAAATGGGAATAAATATTTTGCTTGAAATCGACTGGAAAAATCTATGGTTAAAAGATCTTGATTTTTCAATGGTTTTGGAAATTGGCATCCGCACCTTAATTATGTTCACCTTCGTATTGGTGTTTCTGCGGTCGTCGGGTAAAAAGGGAGTTCGGCAACTCAGTATTTTTGAGGTAGCCATCATTATTGCATTGGGCTCTGCAGCTGGAGATCCGATGGTGAGTACAGAATCAGCTATTTTACCCTCCTTGCTGGTTTTTATCGTTATTCTTCTGCTCTATCGGTTGATCACTTATCTCACTGCAAAAAGTCAGAAAATGGAAATGATCCTGGAAGGAGACCCCATGTATATTGTTGAGGATGGGTTATTTACCTTAGAAAAAGATGGTGATGCTAATTTTGCAAAGGATGAATTCTTTGCTGAAATGAGGGTTCAGAATATTGAACATCTGGGGCAGGTAAGGGCAGCGGTACTGGAAACCAACGGACAGGTTAGTTTTTTATTCTATCCTGAAAACCAGGTAGATTATGGACTTCCGATATTTCCGAAACCCTATCATCAAAAAACAGAAAATATTGTTCGGCAAGGCCATTATGCCTGTACCCATTGTGCTAAAGTGGTTGAAATAGCTTCATCACACATATGCGAACGTTGTGGAAAACAAGAATGGGTACCTGCAATTAATAGCATTAGATATGCATAATTGCGATTTTTAATAATTGGTCGTTATGTTATGCAATTGATATGAGTACAATAGCGAACCAGATCATACTGAAGATGCTACCGAAATATACCAAGGGTAAATGATGCCTCAAATTTTTCTTAATCAATCCTGCGTAAAGTAACCAGCCTATAAATGTTGTGAAATATAATGGAACTGCGAAAAACAGCATAATTTAATGTTGGTTTTATTTCGTAATTCAATCATTACGGATGTGTTCTCTAAAGGTATAACTTTTTTCAGAAGTATAAAAATAGTATGCTAAGTGTTGATGGAATTTTTATTGATTGTGATTAATAAAAACCCTCTAGATAGTTTTTTGTTAGTTAAGCAACTCAATTATGCCTATGAAAAATATTAATCTACCCAAATGGACCATTTTAATTCCAGTATTAGGAATTGTAGCTTACTTTTTAACAGGAATAGAATCTAGTGCTTGGTTTAGGATATTATTGGCTGGCTTACTGGTTGGTAGCATTTTGGCATCAGTACATCATGCAGAGGTTATTGCACATAGGGTAGGAGAACCATTTGGTACAATTATTCTAGCCCTGGCCATCACTACGATAGAGGTAGGTCTCATCGTATCTTTAATGCTCGCCGGGGGCGAAGCAACAAAAGCATTAGCCAGAGATACTGTTTTTGCAGCAGTAATGATTATTCTCACCGCCATTGTAGGAATTTGTTTATTGCGTGGCGGCATTAAATTTAAAGAGCAGCTCTATAAACTTCAGGGGGTTAATGCTGCTTTAATAACACTTGCTTCTATCTTAGTACTTACCCTTATCTTACCTAATTATACCATTAGTGGTGCCATGGGAGAATATACCACCAGTCAGCTGATCTTTGTATCTATCGTATCATTGGTTTTATATGGGGGCTTTATTTTTATGCAAACCGTTAGACATAGGGATTATTTTCTTCCAAAAGATTCTACATCCGAAGAAGAACATGAACATGCCCCTAATAATGCCACTACCTTTAGCAGTTTAACGCTTTTAATTATTAGTTTAATTACTGTTGTATTGCTGGCAAAATATTTATCTAATGATATTGAAGTGATGGTTCTGTCGATGGGTGCACCTCAATCAGTTGTTGGTGTAATCATTGCAGCTATTGTACTGTTACCAGAGGGATTAGCTGCATATCGTGCAGTTAAGGCAGATAGGCTTCAAACCAGTTTAAATCTTGCACTTGGATCTGCGCTAGCCAGTATTGGATTAACCATTCCGGCAGTTGCAGCAGTTTCTATCGCTTTTAACATGCCAATTATGTTAGGAATTGACATGAGTTCTACTGTATTGCTGTTACTTTCTATGATTACGATTATGTTCTCTCTGGCCACTGGAAAAACAAATGTACAGCAAGGCGTAGTGCTATTGGTGATCTTTGCTTCCTACTTGTTTTATACCGTTGTGCCTTAATTTATGATTTCTACTGATAGTATGGTGCAATAAAGACCATAATATGAAGTAAATTTAGTGTCTATTAACATTCAGCTTGCGCTTGGCTTTTTCAATATTATCCAGCGAAGCTGAAATTTCGCTTAAAAAAGATTTACACTGTTTTTTTGCAAGGAAAGTTGAAACGATGTTTTTAATTTTCTCTGCAAAGAAAAACTCTATTACAATAAATGCAATAAGAAAAACGTAATGTGAAAAAATCAATCTCGTATCTGTTTTGCCATTAAGTCCTAACAAATAAGCTATATAATCTAAAATTATTGGGATAAGTAAGATAACTACTATAGACAATATGTTGGTGCGAAAGGTATTTTGCTTCTGTGCCAGCGCAACTTGCGAAAGTTGTCTGTCTAATTTAGATTTTAAAGGTAGCTCCCGATTTGATTTAGATTGATCAAGTGCAGCTAATTTCTTACCGTAACTAATATCACTCTGACTCATTTTTTCTAAAAGCGCAAGCTCATTTTCATTAAGCTCTTCCTGATCAGCAACAATGGCTTCCTGTTCCGCTATCAACCGATCCATTTCCGCCAAATCATCCGGAAGACCGAGATAGAGCTTTTGTTCTACAATTAAAATCCGTTCATCAATTGCCTTTCGAACGCCTTTTAATACTTGATGCTCACTTCTGAAAGACTCTTTCTGAAGGTCGTATTGCGCCTGAATTTCGGTTGACAAAGAATCAAATTGTAGTGCCTCCAATTCTTGCTCATTTATGGCCAGGCGTTGATGAAGGTCTATTATTGAAGTAAAGATTTTTTTTGCACTGGTAGATGTGGAAAGTGCTTCCTGATATTGAGAAAAATTTTGTGATGACAGTGAACTAACGGACATGCTACTTTATAGTATTAGGCTTTAAAATTAGAAAATTATATCAAGACAGCATTAATTCTTTTTTGCAATAAATGTATGATGCTATCTTAAAATTTAAATGTTGTTGAACTTACGCATATTTAAACGGAAGGAAACTAATAAAGTTTGAAATGATCATAACTATTCCCTTTAAGTATCCGTTTTTAATTTAATTTTGAGTAAGAATCATTTAATATGACCCAAAAGACAGAAGTTTGGCAAAGAGGACCATTACCTGATATTGCCCCATTGCTTCAGCCGGTAGCCCATGCCTTGCTACAGGCAAAAGAAGAAGTTAACGAATACTTAGATCAATTTCCTGATGACCTGCTTTGGATTCGCCCTGCAGGCATGGCATCTGCCGGATTTCATTTGCAACACTTAAGCGGTGTACTAGATCGTGTATTTACATACGCCCGTGCGGAAGGTCTTTCTGAATTGCAGTTTGAGCAGCTCTATCAGGAAGGGCATTGCGATCAGGAGCAATGTTCAGTTAATGATTTAGTGGCGCGGTTTAACCTTCAGGTAAATCAATCGCTAAACCAATTAAAGCAAACCAATGAAGCGAGTTTAACAGATTACAGGGGGATTGGAAGAGCGGGCTTGCCTTCTACAGTAATTGGCCTGCTTTTTCATGCTGCAGAACATACCATGCGTCATTTAGGACAATTGATGGTTACGGTAGCAGTAGTGAAAAATAAAGGGATTGAATAATTAATCTTATAATGAAATTGATTATTCGTTCTCAATCGTTCTGTTCTGGCGATTGAAAAAATACCAGGTGGCCATACCCCATACCAATAGCACCGTAGAAATACCTAATTCCGGAGCGGCTAATGTTTTAGAAAAGAAGGCTGAGCCTGTAGATATCAGACAAGCTATAATGAAAATGGCTATATTTTTCATAACATTCTGATTAATGGGTAACTAATACTGTGAATATAAGGAAATTATCTTTTAAATTCCAAGAAAGTTTAAAAAAAATCTATTAATATTTTAGAAATTGTTTTTAATCATAACTAAGTCTGATATTAATGTGGTAGATAGAAAGATATTTTGATTTTAAAATTAAATATAAACAAAAAAGCTCTGGCGAGCAGAGCTTTTTTGTTGTAATCTTGGGATGTGCCTTTGCTAACTATAAAATAGGGCTCTTATAATCAGTGGATTTCTATTATCTGATCATTGCCATGAATAGTAACATCAAAATTCCTGTTAAAATAGTAATTGCAACTATTTTATTAGAATCTTCAATTCTTTTATGATCTCTACCTTGGTCCATTGTAATATTTAAACATCTAAACATTCATTGGCGAAGAAATGTTTCTTCAATTAACGATTATTTAATCATTTCTTAAAAATAGAAGTTTTGAAATGGCCTGGTGCACCAATAACTTAAATAGCTAACAATGAATGGTATTAAGATTTAAATATGAAAACTGGATAACCTTACGGTTGTTTTAAGTAGTTCTTGATGATATCATGAATATCCTCCCTTACTGAATTAACCGGGTAATTAATTAGTTTGTGTTGTGCCGAATTATACTTTTCGATAAAGGTAGCTTCTCTGGTATTAAACTTTAGATAACCCTGTTCAAAAAAGCGTTCCTCAATATCAGCAGATGAATCCAATGACCTAAACCATAACTTAATTAATGATTGGGATTGTTTCTCAAGATAAAGCCAATGGAAAATTTCAGCTAAGTCTGCACCCTGATGCATATCATTTCGCTTAAGTTCCATGATAATTAATCCTTCCCCTTCAAAAAAATATAAAATTTGGTATTGTGACAACATTCCCGCAAATGTAGCTTGCTTATTTTAGAAAATAGGCTTTTATTTTTAATATTTATTCAAATTTTAAAACTTAAAAAGCTAGTGCCTGTAAGTCAATAGTTTGTATGGTGTCTTAATGCATTTTGTTTAAAACTTTATTTTTAACAAGTTCATTAATATGGTGATTTATTTTAAAACTAACAGATCAAAATGTTGCTTTAATGTAGCTATCTTAAACAAATAAAGCTAGTTTTATATTTTACACGTATGCACAATTTCATACCTCTTTTCAGTAAATTCGCGTAAATATACTTATTTGGCAATAGTGATTTATCTATAGATTTGAGCTTTTAAATTATGCACTTTCCAAAGAAACTATTGCTTATTGATGATGATGAAAGTATCAGAGAGATGATTCCATTTATCTTTGATCAACGGCTTTATCAAATTGAGACTATTGCTGATATTACAGGTATTGAAAATTTAATGAAAAGGTTTAAACCTGATCTGATTATGCTCGATATTATGCTTGGTAGTGTTGATGGGAGAGCAATTTGTAAAAACTTAAAGCAAATGCCCTCTACCGCTGGTGTACCCATTATACTGCTTTCAGCTGCCATTATCAAAGAAGAAACACTTGATTGCGGACATGATCTGCTCATTCAAAAACCATTTGATATCTCCTATCTGGAAAGCATGGTTGAAAAATTAATTCAGAAAAGCTAATACATCTGACTAGCCTGGTAAACATTTTGTGAAACCTATTGTTTGGGTTATGCCTGCTCTTATAAATAATAGCTATATGATTGATCAACAAAATAATAATGTAATGCAACAAGATCTTTTTTATCAACTTGGGGAAAAATCCTCTGATGGATATTTTGTTTATGATATTATTGATTGTAAATTTTTATACTTCAATGCTGCATTAGCGGAAATATGGTGTTTAAAACCAGATGATATCAAGAATTCGCCAACCATTTTATTCGATCTGGTACATCCTGATGACCAGGAATTGGTGGGTTATTGTTTTCAGGAAATTTCTTCAGACAAGATATTTAAAAAGTACGAATTCAGACTGTTGCTAGACGGTGAAGAAGAAAAGTGTTTGAAGGTGAGTATAAGTCCGGTAACAGGAAGTGGAAATGAAGCCTTATGTGGGATTGTAGAAGATATTACCATTGAAACGCGTAACAGAATCCACATTGAACAAATTAATAATAGAAAAAATATAGCGCTTGAAGTACTTTCTCATGATTTGAAAGAGCCTTTTGGCATGATGAAGCTTGCGGCCTCCTCAATGGCTAACGGAATTGAAGTAAAAAGCGACGAATATTTATCGGAGGGACTATCTTTCATCATAGAAATGTGCGAAAGAAATATGAAGATGGTGAGAAGCCTGATTAATAAAGAATTCTTAAAATCTGCAGAAGTAGAAATAAAAAAAGAACGTACCGATCTGGTATGGGAATTTCGGGATCTGATTCGCTTTTACAGAAGATCACGTTTAAAAGAGAATAAAAATTTTTCATTTAATTGTAAATCTGAGCGTATCTACATTCGCATGGATAGCATGAAGTTTCTTCAGGTATTAAATAATCTCATCTCCAATGCCATTAAGTTTACTGGCGATCAGGGTGAGATTACGCTCACCGCACAAGAAATGGACGAAACAGTATTGATTTCTGTTGCCGATAATGGATGTGGAATTCCGGAGGAAATTAGATCGTCACTTTTTAACAGAGCCGAGCAGGGACTTAAACGTGGATTAAAAGGTGAAGAATCACACGGACTTGGTATGGGAATTATTAAGGCTATTGTTGATTTACATGGTGGAAAAATTTGGTTCGACACAGAAATAAATAAAGGAACAGTGTTTTATATTATGCTTCCAAAATAGCATTTAGGTGAATGGTAGGAGGCCTGGACGTACACCAGGTCACTCAAATAAATTATATGATTAAGATTATATTAGTAGAAGACCATCAAATCGTAAGGAAATCTTTACAGGCGTTGTTGAAGCAACATGTTGATTTAGAGGTAGTAGAAGCGGTGGGTGGCGCAAATGCAGTTTTAGAACTTTTAAAAAATGGAACAAAGGCGGATCTCGTGCTAACAGACGTATCCATGCCTGATATGGATGGAATTCAGATGATTTCTGAAATTCACTTAATTAATCCACAGATTCATGTGGTGATGCTTTCTATTCTTGAAGATGAAAAATATGCTGCAAAATCTTTTGTGGCAGGTGCAAGGGCATACCTATCTAAAGATGTGGATGAAACCGAACTACTTTTTGCCTTACGGCAGGTGGTGAATGGAAAAAGATATTTATCATCTGAATTAAGTATTGGCGTGCTCGAACGTTTCAATCATCAGCTTACTAACATGCCCGAAAAGGGAATGCCACGGCTGGCGCTGTCGGAACGTGAGCAACTGGTTTTAGCATTAATTGCTAATGGAATGACCAATCAGGAAATTGCAGAACAGGTTTTTTTAAGCAGAAGAACGGTTGAAGGTATTCGGCAGGCATTGATTGACAGAACAGGTGCTAAAAATTCTGCGGCATTAATCCGCTATGCGGTATTAAATGGTTACGTAAGCTAAGGTATTAGAAATCAGTTTTGCTGGCAATTTAATATCACATTGACAAAAAGAAAAATCCTGAAGCAGTTCAGGATTTTTTGTTTAGAGATAAAATAACCGTTATCATCAAACATTAATTTAAAATACTGGTTTCTTCAGTATGGAATTTACACAGGAGCTTAGAGCGCTTTATCCAAATGAAATTATTGAGGTGAGGGGTAATGCTAATGCACTTGCAATTACTTTGGTTAGGGAAACCAATTCGAAAAGCTTTATTGCCAAACTCAAAAACCGATTTAAAAATTTAAATCAACCAAGAGTGCTCTTTATTCGATGTGAGGGTATTGAGGCTGTTGAAAAGATTGTACTGGTATAATATTCATTAAACTCCTGATTTCAATTTGACCGTAGTATTCAATCAAAAACCAACAGCCAAATGAGCTTATCAAAAAACAATAACCTTTTTGAAACGATTAAATCAACCATTCTTTACATCACAGGATTAACTTTACTGCTTTTCTTTACGTTTAAAATTATTTCCATCGTATTGCTGGTTATTTTTGCTTTAGTATTGGGAATTATCATTAGTGCGCCTGTGAGTAAGTTTGAACGAATGGGAATGAAACGCTGGTTGGCAAGCTTAATTATTTTCATTATAATTTTTGGTGTAAGTATCGGATTGGGTTGGTTAATTGTGCCGCACATTACCAACCAGCTGGATGTATTAATCAGTAATTTGCCAGGTTATTATACTTCAGCATCCAAACATATTGCTTCAACTTTAAAGAACTATCCAGAGTTTAATCGCGAAATTCAGGATAGTGGTGTGTCCATTGGCTCCGCTATTCCATCAGTAGGTAAAACGATTATTGGACTAGGCAACTTTTCTTTCGGTATCATAGGTGGAATATTTCTATTTATTGTATTTGTTTGTCTCGTTGTTTTTTATGTAAGTCATCCTAAACCAATAGTTGAATTATATTTATCTGTTTTTCAGCCCCGAAAAAGAGAAAGTGCAAAAAATGCTTTGCAACATACTACAACTATGTTAGTGGGTTGGATGAAATCTAATTTAATTGGTGGTGCCATACAATCTGTTTTGGTTTATGCTTTTTTAAGTATTGTAAGTGTGCCCGGTGCCTTGGTTTGGGCGGCCCTCGCTTTCTTTTCTGAACTGATTCCAAAACTAGGATTTTATATTATGGCCATTCCACCAACCTTGGTTGCACTCTCTATAAGTCCGTTAACCGCATTATGGTGTCTGTTATTTTTTCTTTTACTAAATGAGCTGGTGTCTGATTTTCTTATGCCTAAGCTTCGTTCGTCTACCATGAATATCCATCCAGTATCATCATTAGTTATGTTATTGGCCATGGGCGCTGCCTTTGGCCTTACCGGAGCACTTTTAGCTACGCCAATGGCGGCAATAATAAAAGCATATTATGAAGAATTTTATCTTAAAAATCTTCCGGAAGACCTAGAAATGGATCATAGGATCGATGAGATTGTTTATCACAAATAGTTTATTTAACATCATAAAATATAGTTAGCATGAAGCGTTTTAAAAATAAAATTGCACTAATTACGGGGAGTAGTCAGGGTATAGGTGAGGCATGTGCCTTACGCTTAGCGAAAGAAGGAGCAGACATCATTTTAAATGGCAGAACATTTGACGAACGTGGGGAAGAATTAATTGCTGAGATTAAAGCAATGGGCGGAAGGGCCGAATTTTTAGCTGCAGATGTCAGCAATACTAAAGATGTAATTAAGCTTGTTAAAGATGCTATTGATGTATTTGGATCTCTTGATATTTTAATTAATAATGCTGGTTTAGAAACCAAGGCAGATTTTTGGGAAGTTACAGAAGAAGATTATGACCTGGTAATGGATACCAACTTAAAAGGGGTTTTCTTTGGGATTCAGACTTTTGTAAATTACTGCAGGAAAGCAAAAAGACCTGGTAACATTATTAATATGAGCTCTGTACATGAAGAAATTGTTTTCCCACATTTTGCTGCCTATTGTGCCAGTAAGGGTGGTTTGAAAATGCTAAGCCGCAATCTGGCTACAGAGCTTGCACCTTTTAACATCAGGGTAAATAACGTAGCACCTGGTGCCATATCCACTCCAATTAATCAAGATCTGTTGAATGACAAAAAGCAGTTAGAAAAAGTAATCAGTAACATTCCTTTAAAAAGAATGGGTACAGTTGATGATGTTGCTGCAGTTGTAGCATTTTTGGCATCAGATGAAGCTGCTTATGTTACAGGTTCAACCTATTATGTTGATGGTGGATTAACTTATCACTACGAAGAACAATAAGGTGTTAATTACTAGCCTTTAACAACCTGTCTATTGAGTTGTTTATTTAATTCAACAGCAGCGCTAATTAATGCCAGATGTGTAAATGCCTGAGGGAAATTGCCTAAATGCTCTCCCTTTCTACCCAGTTCTTCACTAAACAAAAGAAGATGATTGGAATAGCTAATCATCTTCTCAAAATATTCTACTGCCTTATCCAGCTCTCCGCTTTTTGCCAGAGATTCAATAAACCAGAATGAACACATATTAAAGGTGCCTTCTTCGCCTTCCAAGCCATCAAAATTATCATCGCCGTTTTTGTATCTGTAAACTAATACATCTAACAACAGTTCTTGATCAATGACTTTCATAGTGGATAGCCACCTAGGTTCAAGTGGAGAAATAAAATGAGTTAAGGGCATCAAAAGCGCACTGGCATCTACTTGTTCAGCGCCTTTGTATTGTACCCAGGCACCCAGTTTTTCATTCCAAAAATTATGGTAAATATCTTTATATATTTCACTTCTGATTTCGTGCCACTCTTGCTCTGGATAAGGAAACGAACGATCGTCTGCAATTTTGATTGCCCTGTCCATCGCCACCCAACACATTAACCGGGTATGTAAGAATTCTTTCTCTGTATTTCTGATTTCCCAAATACCATGATCAGGATTTTTCCAGTTTTTGATTACCTGTTCAACTTGTTTTTCTATAATTGTCCAGAACTGATAAGTGATGGGTTTATATGATTTGTTGTAAATGTAGATGGTATCAATCAGTTCACCATAAATATCAATTTGAACCTGATTTGCAGCTTCGTTTCCAATTCTGACAGGTTTTGATTTACGATAGCCTTCGAAATGTTTAAGTTCGTGCTCTTCAATATTTGGGTTGCCATCTATCTGATAAATAAGTTGTAGATCTATTTTTTGGCAAAGGTTAAAAATCCAGTCTATAAAGGCTGTGGCTTCATCATAATAACCTAATGATAAAAAGGCATACATGGTAAAAGCCGCATCTCTAATCCAGGTGAAACGGTAATCCCAATTCCTGTTGCCACCAAGTGTTTCGGGCAAACCAAAAGTTGGGGCTGCCACAACAGAACCAAATTCTGCTGAAGTAAGTAACTTCAGTGTGATCGCTGATCGCCTGATTAATTCGCTATAATGGCCCTTGTAACTGGTTTTATTGATCCATTTTACCCAAAACTCTTTAGTTTCATGGTAGGCCTCATCAATATAATAAGAGAGTTGCAGACCATCTTCTTCCTGCTTTAAAAACTCCAGTACAAGGGTAGCCGTTTCTGCTTCTTCTAATGTAAATTCTGCATAGCCATTTTGCTTTCTTATGGTTAATGGTACATCTGCAGAGACCTTAATTTTTAACTCTTCTTTTGGGCAGTCAAAAATGATATAATCTTTCTTATGGGTAATTTCATAGTCACTCTCCGAATAGCCAAACCTTGGCAAACAACTAAATTTAAATTTAATGCTGCCTCTAATGGTTTTAATTTGTCTCACGATGGCACTCGTCGAAAAATTGTGCCTGCTTGATATTGGCATAAAATCCGTTAACTCGGCAATTCCGGTATCAGAAAAAAAGCGGGTCAGTAAAATTGCCGTTCCGGGGAAATAAAGCTGTTTGGTTGTAAAATCCTTCAGGTCAGGCTCTACTGCACAAAAACCTCCTTTTTGCCTATCCAGCATGGTAGCAAATACCGAAGGAGAATCAAACTTTGGTGCACACATAAAATCAATCGAACCATTTAAAGAAACCAGCGCAACGGTTTTTAAATTTCCAATGATGCCATAGTTTTCTATTGGTTGAAATGGTCTTTTGATGTGATTCATATGGTAACGGGAATGATGAATAATAAGTTTATCTTAAGAAAGCAAATTCTATACTTTTTGTTTGGTTGTAAATTGGAATTAAAAATAAAGTCAAAAAAAAATCCCGACTGGCTAGCCGGGATTCGTATGTATGAAAGGGGGAATTTAAATTAAAAATCCACCGCCTAACAAATCATTTCCTTCATAAAATACTGCAGATTGACCGGGTGCAATTGCAGAAACATTATGGTCAAATACTACACGCATATTATCTTTTTCCTGTACAATGGTGCTTAGCATTCCTGCATCCTTATAGCGGATTTTGGTAATGACATCATTCATAGGTTCTTCAATGCTTGCATATTTAATCAGGTTGATATTCCGAACCATGGCTTCTTTACGTTCCAGTTCATCAGCCTTGCCCAACACAACGGTATTACTTTCAGGTAAAATCTGCGTCACAAACATTGGTTCGCCAAATGCCACACCTAATCCCTTACGCTGGCCAATGGTGTAGAATGGATAACCCTTATGCTGCCCAACGATCATTCCATTACTTAAAATGAAATTACCACCCGCAACACGATCTTCTAAATCTTCTACTTTGTGTTTTAAAAATGCACGGTAATCATTATCAGGAACAAAACAGATCTCATAGCTTTCTGATTTTTTAGCCAGTTCTTCCTGCCCCATATCCAAAGCCATCTGCCTGATTTCTGATTTAGCAAAACTTCCTAATGGAAACTTCGTTCTGGAAAGATTTTCTTGCGAAACCCCCCAAAGCACATAAGACTGGTCTTTATTTTCATCTTTACCTTTAGAAATTACATATCTTCCACTGTCTTGCTGGCGAATATTAGCGTAATGTCCAGTGGCGATAAATTCGCAATCCAGTTTATTGGCACGTTTTAATAATGCTTCCCATTTGATATGGGTATTACACAAAACGCAAGGATTGGGTGTTCTTCCGGCAAGGTACTCATCTACGAAATTATCAATCACATAATCGCCAAATTCATCGCGGATATCCAGAATATAATGTGGAAAACCATAATTTACGGCAAGTGTGCGGGCATCATTAATGCTATCTAAAGAACAACAACCTGTTTCCTTACTGCTTCCGCCTGAACTGGCATAATCCCAGGTCTTCATGGTTAATCCAATTACCTCATAACCTTGCTCATGCAACATTACAGCTGCAACCGAACTATCCACACCGCCACTCATGGCCACCAGAATTCTACCGTGTTTACTCATTTCTAAATTATAGGCTGCAAAAATAGGGTTTATTTACCTGAAATTTTTTAAAGCAAGTCAGTTCGTTGTAAAAAGCCATAGGAGTGGAGGTAGACAATATATAGGTATCATACTCATTCTATGCTGGCCAAATTTATAAGGTTAGTTCATCACATATTACTCGTTGGATGTAATGGGGCATATATTTTTCTACCGCCTTTTCAAGAATCGTTTTTTTAATTAAGTTAAACGTTTTAGTAATAACATTAAATAGATTTCAATTTTAATTTATACCTTAGAATTTTCGTTGACAATGTTCAATTTTAATAATCCATGATCAAAAAAATTATCCTCCCTTGTTTGCTGTTTTCGGCATTTTTAGCACGTGCACAGCAGAATTTAGTACAATACGTTAAACCCATTATTGGTACCTCTAAAATGGGGCATACTTATCCGGGTGCAACTGTTCCTTTTGGAGCAGTACAGTTAAGTCCTGAAACCGATACTTTGTCTTATGAAGTGAATGGAAAGTATAACGGTGATGTATATAAGTATTGCGCAGGTTATAAGTATGAAGATAAAACCATAGTCGGCTTTAGCCATACGCATTTTAGTGGCACAGGTCATTCTGATCTGGGTGATTTCTTAATTATGCCTACTCAAGGCAAACTGCAATTAAATCCGGGTACGGCAGATCAACCCAAAAGTGGTTATCGTTCAGCTTATGCTCATGCCAATGAAACTGCGGAGGCTGGCTATTATAAAGTGAAACTGGATGACCATAACATCACTGCTGAATTAACGGCGACAACTCGTGTAGGAATGCACCAATATACTTTTCCAAAATCAGATCAGTCGCATATTATTCTGGATCTTATGGCGGGCATCTATAATTATGAAGATAAAACAGTCTGGACTTACGTTCGGGTGGTTAACGATACATTGATTACGGGTTATCGCCAAACAAATGGCTGGGCACGTACCCGTACGGTTTATTTTGCCATGAGTTTTTCTAAACCCTTTAAAAGTTACGGAAGAAAGAGCTATGATGCTAAACAGGCTTACCGGGGCTTCTGGGGTAAATTCAACCAGGAGCAGAATTTCCCTGAAATAGCAGGTAAAAAAATTAAAATGTACTTTGATTTTGATACCAAAGAAAGAGAGCAGGTAAAAATTAAATTTGCATTATCTCCGGTAAGTCAGGAAAATGCCTTGCAGAATATGCGTGCAGAAATTTCGGGATGGGATTTTGAAAAAGTAAAAGCACAGGCACAAACCACCTGGAATAAAGAGCTTAATAAAATTCAAGTGACAACTTCTAATACAAATAAAATCAATTTTTATACTGCATTATACCATGCCTTTATTAATCCTACTACATATACAGATGTAAATGGTGAGTATAAGGGTTTAGATCAAGGCATTCATAAAGCGGAAGGTTTTACCAATTACACCACATTTTCTTTGTGGGATACTTACAGGGCATTGCATCCATTTTTTAATCTGGTTCAACCAGGTCGCAGCAATGACATGGTGAAATCGATGTTGGCGCATTATGATCAGAGTAGCTTACACATGTTGCCCATTTGGTCTCATTATGCAAATGATAACTGGTGTATGAGCGGATACCATAGCGTTTCAGTAATTGCTGATGCCATTATTAAAGGTACTTACAATGGAGATCCAAATCAAGCACTTGATGCCTGCGTAGTAACAGCAAAACACCGCGATTATGAAGGAATAGGTTATTATATGGATAAGGGCTACATCCCTGCGGAAAAAAGTGGCGTATCTGTTTCCAACAATTTAGAATATGCTTATGATGATTGGGCAATAGCACAATTAGCTAAAAAATTAAATCGTACGGATATTTATAATGAGTTTATCAAACGTTCAGAAAACTGGAGAAACAATTATGATCAGGCATCTGGCTTTATGCGACCTAAATTAGCTGACGGAACATTTAAACAGAAATTTGATCCAAAAGATACCGAGGGACAAGGTTTTATTGAAGGAAATAGCTGGAATTACAGTTTTTTTGTTCCTCATGATCCCACTTCGCTGATTGAGGTAATGGGAGGCAAAAAGAAATTTGCCGCTCGATTGGATTCACTGTTCAGTATGCATTTACCAGATGAGTTTTTTGCACACACCGAAGATATTACCCGGGAAGGTATTATTGGGGGATATGTACATGGAAACGAACCCGCCCATCACGTAGCGTATTTATACAACTGGACCGATGAGTTGTATAAAGGTCAGGCGCAAATTCGTCACATCTTAAATATGCAGTATAAACCTACTGCTGATGGTTTAGGCGGAAATGATGATTGCGGGCAAATGAGTGCCTGGTACATGTTTTCGGCTATGGGTTTTTATCCTGTGGCTCCGGGTTCAGATGTGTATTCATTAGGTAGTCCGTTGGTGAACAAAGCAGTAATGCAATTGGAAAATAATAAAACGTTTACGGTAGAGGCCATAAACCAAAGCGATAAAAACGTTTATGTTCAAAAAGTGATGTTAAATGGAAAAGAAATTACGAACCATAGCATCAAACATGCAGATATTACGGCTGGCGGAAAGCTGACTTTCTACATGAGTGCTAAACCCAAAAAATAATATTTCAATTGTCTCGGTTGTCATATGAAGCCGCTGGTTATGCCAGCGGTTTATTTGTTTATATCAAACCCGTTGTGAATAGAAAATCGATTTAGGAATGTCAAAATCTGCGTTTTTAATTTTGATCTTTTAAAAAATATCCTAATATTTGTTAAGTTCTGACCAAATGCTGATCACCTGAATTTTCTAAAGGGCTAACCATGATTAGTATTAAAAAGGGATTAACATTTAATAAATTTAAATGCAAAACATCATTAAAGTATTTACCGGTTTTTTATTACTGATTTCCTGCTGGAGCAATTCATCTGCACAAGTTAGTAGATTTGAATATTTACAACGCATTAAAATTATCGAAGGTAATATAGATCGTTATTTTTACCTTAAAGATAAGGGACTATACCTGGAAAACATTGGAAAAACCGAAAAACCATATTCTTATTTATGGCCACTTTGTGCATTGATTCAGGCTAAAAATGAAACAGAGGTATTAAAAAATGACCAGGGGATGCAGCCGGTAATGAAAGCGATTGATCAGTATTACACCAAAGAATCTCCAGCGCCGGCTTATCAATCCTATGTGGAAAAAAGCAGTAGATTTTATGATGATAATCAATGGATTGCAATTGCTTACCTGAATGCTTACAGCCGTACCAAAAATAATATATATTTTAATCGTGCAAAGGAAATTTATACATGGCTTTTAACTGGATATGATCATAAAACTGGTGGTGGCTTATACTGGAAGGAAGATGAGAAAACCTCCAAAAATACTTGTTCAAATGGGCCCAATATCTTAGTTTCGCTGGAATTATATCAGGCTACAAAAGAAAAAAAATATCTGGATACAGCCTTATTGGTTTATAACTGGACCAATAAAAACCTGAGGGGACCAGATGGTATTTATTATGATGCAATAAGAGTAGCAACACTAAAAATTGATTCTGCTGCATACACTTACAATACGGGTACTATGCTGGAGTCAAATGTGTTGCTATACAAAATCACAAAGGATAAAAAATACCTTAATGAAGCAAAATTTATTGCTGCAGCGGCTGAAAAACGATTTTATAAAAATGATAAACTGCCCTATCATTATTGGTTTAATGCCGTTTTATTAAGGGGTTACCTGGCTTTATATGCCGTTGAAAAAAAAGCCTCACGCCTAGCATTTTTAATTAACGATGCAGAACGTGTTTGGAAAACGGAGCGTGATGAAAGAAACCTTTTAGGAAAGGAAACAGATAAAACACTGTTACAGCAAGCTGGAATATTAGAAATATACGCCAGATTGGCAACTTTAAATTTAACCAAATCATAAAAGTATAATTAATGAAAAGAAGAACATTTATTCAAAATACAGGCTTGCTTGGAGCAGGAGTAGTGGCATCTAAGTTTTCATTTGCCGCTGAATTTGCTCCTGAGTTTCCAGTAGTTCGTGCTGCGGCTGGAAAAAGACATTTTGAAAGTAAAGCCGTGAATGCTGCAATAAAAAGCTTTCAGTCGAAAGTTAAAAATCCGGAATTGGCCTGGCTTTTCGAAAACTGTTTTCCTAATACATTGGATACTACGGTTTATTATTCAGAAAAAAATGGTCGCCCGGATACTTATGTGATCACCGGAGATATAGATGCCATGTGGTTAAGGGATAGTTCAGCTCAGGTTTGGCCATATTTACAATTTGTAAATGAAGATGAAGCGCTAAAAAAACTAATTGCAGGTGTGATCAATCATCAAACAAAATGTGTGATCAAAGATCCTTATGCCAATGCTTTTTATGGTGATACCAATAAAGTTGGTGAGTGGAAAACAGATGATACTGCTATGCAACCGGGTGTACATGAGCGTAAGTGGGAAATCGATTCGTTGTGCTATCCCATTCGTTTGGCTTATCATTATTGGAAAAAAACAGGCGATAAAGCTCCTTTTGATGCAGATTGGAGGAAAGGCATAGAAACAATTCTAAAAACCTTTAAAGAGCAGCAACGTAAAACAGATCACGGCCCGTATCATTTTCAACGTGAAACCAACAAACCAACAGATTCATTGCCGATGGCAGGATATGGTTTTCCGGTAAACCCTGTCGGATTAATTTGTTCGGCCTTTCGCCCAAGTGATGATGCTACAATTTTTCCTTTTTTAATACCCTCCAATTTCTTTGCTGTGTCCAGCTTAAAACAAGCTGCTGAAATGATCAGGGCACTTCAAAGTGATAAAACTTTAGAAAGCAATTTACTTAATCTGGCTGATGAGGTAAATGCGGCTTTGAAAAAGCATGCAATTGTGACGCATCCAAAGTATGGCAAAATCTATGCTTTTGAAACGGATGGCTTTGGAAGTAATTATTTGATGGATGATGCAAATGTACCTAGTTTATTGAGTTTGCCATATCTTGGTGCCATGAGTGCGGAAGATCCGATTTACCAAAACACCAGAAAATTTGTGTTGTCTAAAGATAACCCATATTTTTTTAAAGGTACCGCCGGCGAAGGAATAGGAGGGCCACACGTTGGTCAGGATATGATTTGGCCAATGAGTATTACCATGAGGGGGTTAACATCAAAAGATGATGCAGAAATCAAATATTGCATCAGTACGCTACAAAAAACACATGCAGGTACAGGTTTTATGCATGAATCTTTTCATAAAGATAATCCGGCTAAATTTACCCGTGCCTGGTTTGCCTGGTCTAACACTTTATTTGGAGAGCTGTTATGGAAAACATATCATGAAAAGCCTTCACTTTTAACCGTTTAATACAATTTTGGCTAAAGGCCTTTTACTATCTGTGGAGGCCTTTAGCTTTAAAATACATTTCGTTTTCGATCTTGCTTTGGAACGGATTGAATTACATCTTTTACAAAAGCCATCTCACTGGCTTGTCAAGAAAACCAAATTTCTTTACAATTAATGCTTCGCCTTATTAAAAATATGTTCAATTTTGCCAGCGTTTAGGGGTAAACTGGATTGGAGAATATTTTAATTTAATTGGAAATTTAAAATGTCGACCGTTAAGCTAGTTTTACCAGCAAATTTATTTACAATAAATATATCAATATCATGACTGTTTTAAATGATAACATTCCAACATCAACACTATTGGAAATTAAGGTAGGCGATACGATAAGTGATAAACGTGGATTATCAGGTGTGGTGGTTAATATTGCCATTCAGGAAACTGATGAATTTTTAATGTTAATTTTTGGACTTCAGGAAGGTGGCGAGATCAAAGCGAAAAAACTTCGCCAGGTTTGCTAACGAGAATATCTTCGTTACTATAATCAGGCTTTAAGTAATAACATTAAATTTGTTCTTCAATTTATAAATCTTAATGAAAACAAAACTTGTTGCCTTCATATTTACACTGGTATTTATCATTCAATTATATTCAGAAGTATCAGGACATACTTTGTTGAGCCAGGTTTCTAAACCATTCATCATTATTACATTATTGGTTTGGTTGTACCTGGCTACTCACCTTAAAGGTCGTTTCCATAAAAGAATCTTTACAGGTTTAATTTTTAGTTTGGCTGGCGATATCTTTTTGATGTTGCAATCTGAAAACGGAAGTTTTTTTAATTATGGCCTGATTGCATTTTTGCTTTGTCACATTTTCTATATCAGGGCATTTACACTCGATCATAAATCTAATCCAGAATTTAGAAGTCCTTTTTTTTTATGGGGTGCAAGTGCATTAATTATTTTTTGCATGGGCCTATTCTTTTACTTACAACCTAACCTGGGTGCTTGGCAATTTGCGATTTTGATGTATGCCATCATCATTACATTTATGGCTATTATGGCGCTTAACCGTTATGGGAAAGTAAATATCAGTAGCTTTAAATTGGTATTAGTCGGCGCATTACTTTTTCTGCTATCAGATAGTGTATTGGCTATTAATAAGTTCAGCAGACCTATTCCTCAGGCGGGAGTATTGATCATTTCCAGCTATATGTTAGCTCAATATCTGATCGTTTACGGAACAGTGATTCGTGAATTGGTGGTGAAGCAAACGGAAATATAGATATATTCGTTTTTTACCCACAAGGGAATACTTCAGTGAAATAATTGCCACAGCGAACACATAGTAAAAAGCAGAAAGCGCATTGAGCTCAAATTTTATTTCTCTTTTGCGAATGCTTGGAATGCTCTGTGTAATCTCTGTGCCCTCTGTGGTGAAAAATAACTCACCTAACTTTTTATTCTTTGCAGTTAAAATTTCCAAAAGAATATTCTCGCTATTTCTTTTTATCCTTATCCATCACAGTAAAAACCTGCACCAATCTTTCTCCATTTTCATCTACAAGCGTCAACATATGTTTTCCTGGCGGCGGACTAACAGCCAGTTGGTGATAATTGGTGGTGGTAGCAATATATTCATTGTCAATGTGCCAATAAATTTTAGAACTTTGATTTCGATGTGCTGCATTTAAAACTATTTTTCCACGCGTTCCATTTAGTTCAAGTGGAATATAAACGGAAGCTCCATTTTTTGGATAGATCAGCTCCATCACATTATTTCCGCCAGATAGATCACAGCCAGTGAGATAGGGTGGTAAGTTTCTATAATCACTGTTTTTAATCCTGTAATAATATTCCATTGCCGGTGGCAGAATAAACCAGCTTTTATGCTGCATGTTGGTTACACTTTCGCACTGATCGGTTACACGGTATGTTCCGGTTCTATCTAAATGAACAATTTTATGAAAGGGGCAAACAACGGTTTTTTCTCCGGCAACGGGTACCCATTCATCTATAACATCGGAGCAAAATTCTCCAGCCTTATAGCCACTTTGTTTACATACCTTAATTTTTTTAAGTTTAGTTTTAGGTGTTTCAAACCATTTGCCATTTGGCAATAACCTAAACAGATCAAATAAAACTGGTGCGGCGGCTTCTATACCCACCAAACCTGGTCGACCTTCACCATCAGCATTGCCTACCCATACACAAACTACATAATTTGGTGTTAAACCTACTGCCCAGGCATCGCGAAAGCCAAAGCTTGTACCTGTTTTCCAGGCAACCCTTTGTGATGAAGAAAATTGTTCCCATAGGCCTTCATCACCCGGACGCATTACTTCTTCCATGGCGTTAAAAGTTGCCCAAATGGCTCCGTGATCTAAAAAAGAGTTGCGTTGATAATCTTTTTCATGCTCCTGCTTAGTTTGATAATAGGTTGCCTGTTTATAATCATTGGGATCATATAAACCTTTATAAGCATTAAAATGGTTTAAAGTTCTCACCATGCCCATGTAAGTATTTGCCAAATCCCACATGGTTACTTCACTACCGCCTAAAATAAGAGATAGGCCATAGTGATCTGCCGGTTGATTTAATGTTCCAATCCCAATTTTTTTAAGTTTGTCGTAAAACCTTTCATACTTATATTGCTGCAGCATTTTCACGGCTGGTATGTTTAACGAACGACTTAAAGCCTTATCGGCAGCAATTGCACCATCGTATCCCAAATCATAATTTTGAGGTGAATAACCAGCAATTTGCGTAGGCACATCGGGAATCAGGGTGTGCGGCAGAATAAAGCCATCGTTTAACATACTGGCGTAAAGCAAGGGTTTTAATGTGCTTCCCGGGCTTCTTGGTGCTTTGATCATATCTACATGACTAAGCAATTCTGTGTTTTCAAGTTGATAAATGTTACCTACATAGCTAACCACATTACCGGTTTTAGCATCAAGAATTAATGCAGAAATATTATTGATGTCATTTGCACGGTAACGGTTATTATAACGCTTTAAAATAGCGTTCACTTTAAGTTGTATATCTTCATTTAGTGTAGTCGTAATTCTGGTGGAATTAATTTCCAAACTTGATCTTTCTACCTTGAATCGATTTAATAAATGCGGTGCATTTTGCGGCAGGGGCATGGGTTTTCCAGGAATAGGCTCCAGCTTTGATAGGTTTGCCGTGCCCTGATCTATGTACGTAAGCTTTGCTAATCTATCTAATAAATCATTTCGCTTCTTGATTAACCGGGTTGAATTTTTTCCAGGGTGAACCAATGACGGACTATTGGGTAAAACAGCTAAGGTGGCCATTTCACCCCAGGAGAGTGTTTTGGCATTACGGCCATAATAGCGCCAGCTTGCAGCTTCCAATCCAACTACGTTACTTCCAAATGGTGCGTTGGCAGCATATAGGCCAATAATTTCTTGTTTTGAATATTTGAGTTCCAGCCTAAAGGCTAGGATCATTTCATAAATTTTCTGCCATATGGTTCTGTCTTCTTTTCTTGATAATCTGATTACTTGCATGGTTAAGGTACTGCCACCACTCACTACACTTTTTGCCCGAATGTTTTGGCGCATGGCTCTGCTCATGGCCAGGAAATCAACTCCAAAATGATTGTAAAATCGTTTATCCTCAAAGGCAGTAATACAATCCTTGAATTTTACAGGCACAGAATCGGCCACCGGAAAGCGCCATTGTCCATCACTTGCAATTGCTGCACTCAATAAATTTCCATTACTGGCCTCTACCACGAAAGAGGTTGGAGATTTAAAAAGTTTTGAAGGTAAAAGTAACAAGAACACCACAAGCAAAGTAATACAAATGATATCTGTAATCAGAAATGCTTTTGGTGTTTTATGCATGATCGTTTTGTTCCAGAATATGAAGAAGTTTATAGTTGATGTAGATTTTTTCTTTGCCAACTCTGGTTGATTGGAGAAAGCCATTTTCTTCTAGTAAAATTAGGTAATTGCCTACAGTTTTAGGCGTTCCTAACTGCGCATCAATTAAGGTTTGGCGCTTAGAGTATGGTAATTTAAATAATATTTCTACCAGTTCTTTTGAGTATACCTTTGGCAATTTTAACTTTATTTTGGATGCAGTAGTGGCCATTAAATGATTAATGGCTTCCAATTGCAATAAGCCCTTGGTTGCTGTAACCTCAATCATATCAAGCATAAATAGGAGATATTGCTCCCAGTTATTTGATTCTGTTACCGCTTGTAAACTTTTATAATAGCTAATTTTATTTTTTATAATATAATCACTCAGGTATAATGCCGGAATATTTAAAAGACCACTTGTTTTTAGATACAATAACAGCAAAATACGCCCTGTTCGCCCATTTCCATCGCTAAATGGGTGAATGGCTTCAAACTGATAATGCATCATAGCCATTTTTATTAATGGATCAATCCCCTTGTCAGAATTTATAAACTTTTCCAGGTTGGCTAATTTATCCTGAATCAATTCTATACCAGATGGAGGTGTATAAATGATTTCTCCTCTACCATTTTTTAGTGAAGTCCCGGGTGTAGATCTGATGCCTGCTTCATTTTGCCGGATGCACTGAACAATTTTAATACATAAATTGGTGGTGATAAAGGGTTTGTCTTCCAGCTTTTCCAATCCTAACCACAAGGCTTTTTTATAGTTTAGCACTTCTTTTGTCGCGCTGTTTTCTGTTTTTGCTTCAGTTATCAGTGTTTTGTATAAATCATCATTCGTAGTAATGATATTTTCAATCTCTGAACTTGCCTTTGCTTCTTGTAAATGAATCGTATCTAAAAATAGCGTTGGATTAGGTAGATTGATTAATGCTCCATTTAATTGCGCCAGTACTCTACTTGCAGATATCGTTTTAAGCAGGACATTCTTGCTTTGGATGTCCTTTTTTGGAGGTAGTTCAGGCAATTGGTTATAAGGAATTTCTCTCTTGAAGCTTTTCATAACAAGCGTAACTTTTACCTTCAAAGGTAATTACGAGTGTAAATATATTAAAAATTTACACTCGTTACAAAAACGAGTGTAAATCTTACACTTGTACTAATGTCTAGCCAAAACATGGTTAGATCTATTTCACTACCTGCACCCATTTACCATCTTGTGTTGCCGAAACATCATTGTTATACATGGCCTCACATTGCACTGCTGATAAATAATATTTACCTAAATAGGAAGCATTCAGCAATACCTTGTAAACCAAGCTTTCATTTTCACGGATGTTGAAATAAGTGAAAACCCGGTCATCCCTGATATCCTGATAAGTGAAAGGAGATGAAGCCAGGATACTTTGATTATCATTTACCCTGGTGTTAATAATCTCCCATCCGGATGGGAAAATCTGCGTTAAAGCCATTTGTTCATAATATCCCATTCTTCCCGGATTCTTAACTGTTACCTCAGCATAGAAATCCATTCCTTGTTTCAGTGTGGTAGGATCTAGTGTGGTTCCATTTAAGCGTTTGTAAATTACATTCATATCCAATACCTCAGGTCGGTTTGGTAAGAAATTATTCTGACCTGCAACGGGTTGTCCTTCCAAAACCAAACGAACAAACAATACATTTTTACCACTATTGGTTACGGATGCGGTGTTTCCTTTAAAGTTTACTGCTGTACTGCTTAAATACTGATTCGAATTTACAGCGGCTGTTTTTCCATCTAGAACATATTGATATTGTAGTTTATTAGCAGACTGTGTAGTACCGCAAAATTTAGCAATGGCCAGTAAACTATATGCTGTAGTTTGGGTGCTATACCAGGTATTCTCACCTAATTTTGCTGCCAAAGGTTGTAATAAACTTGCTGCCTTAGCTTTCTGACCGAGCAAGGTTAAAGTCTCTAAAATCATTGCTTCATCGCGAACATCAGAACCGTAAGTTCCACCCAACTGTTTGTATGGCTGGATGGAAGTGTCTAATCCACGAATCATGTTTTGTGCCACATCATTTTGTCCTGCTAATTTATAAGCAGCAGCCAAACGCCATTTTGCAGAAACGGATAAGTACTCAAATGCTTTTAACCTGTTCATCGCAGCCATTTCTGGTTTTTTTGCAAGCGCAAGCATGTATAAGCGATAAGCCTGAGATAAATCGCCACCATAAAAATTATTGCTGTTAGGTGCCCAATTAGTTGCTTTTGTTTTTTGATAACGCAGTAAATCCTCTAGCAATCCTACAGGTAAGGTGTAGCCCGCATTTTGTGCTTCAACTAAAAAGTGGCCACCATAATTACTTCCCCATTCATCTGCATTTCCTTCACCAGGCCAGTAAGATAATCCACCATCAGTGGTTTGGAATCCTTTTATTTTATTAATTCCCGCTTTAATATTTTTCTCCGTCATGGCTTTTTGTTGCTCATTCAACGGACTTAACCGATCTAAATACAACTGTGGAAAAATACCTGAAGTAGTTTGCTCAATACATCCATGCGGATATTGGATCAGGTAACTCAGGCGTTTCTTTAAATTAATCGATGGGATAGAAGACACTTCAAGTGCACCTGAATTTGTTCCGGTCATCCCGATAGGTGAATAATTTATTGCCCATTTCTGACCAGGTTGAACGGTTGCAGAAACTACATTGGTTACATAAGGGTTTGGATTTCGAATATCCATTTCCACGTCATAGTCAGTTCGCTCACCGCCACTTTGTGCAATAACTTTCACTTTAGCAATGCCAACTGTATTAGGTGCTTTTACCTCAAAATAGGCCATTTGCTCTCCAGTTTGCTTGTAAAAAAGCTGTTGTTTATTGTTACCCTGAACAATTAGATTACTTGCCTGAAGTTGAACGGAAACATTTTTCAGATTTTTTTCTGTTGCAAAAACTGTAACGGGTAAAGTAAAGGTTTCACCCGGACCAATTACCCGTGGCAATGTTGCTAAAACCATTAAAGGCTTTTTCACCTGAACTGATTTTTCTGCAAAGCCATAAGCTGCATCCTGTCCGGCTACTACCATTGCCCTTACTGCTCCAATATATTGTGGTAATTTAAATTTATGGGTTTTGCTTTCACCTTTACCAATGGTAAATGGTCCCATATATTTAACCACTGCTTTAAATCGATTAGCTTTTGCTGGATTTAAGTTTTTATTGATACTGCCATCGCCACCAATACTTAAAATTCTTTCCAGGTTTCCACCCCATGCACCTAAAACATAATCAAATAAATCCCAGGTTTTAACGCCTAATCCTTCACGGGCATAGAATGCACCATGTGGGTCTGGAGTTTTGAAACGTGTTAAATCCAATAAGCCTTCGTCAACCAGTGCAATGGTGTAAGTCATTGCCTTTCCGTTCTGTTCTCCAACCGTAATGGTATTTACAGTTTCCGGTTTAATCTTATCCTGCATTTTGATGGTAGGTTTCAAAATGGTTTGCGGATCTTCTACCAGAATCGGAATTGCTCCATACATGCGGATTGGTAAATCATTAACCGTTTGTGCGTGAGGCTGTAATAATGTAATGTTAGCAAAAACATTTGGCGCCATTTCCTTTTCTGCCTTAAATTTATACTGGGTTTGTCCGGCTTTAGTATCAATCCAGAAGGTTTTTAAAACCCGACTTCCATTTTCAATAGATACCAGTGCTCTACCATTTTCAGCAGTAGGAATGGTTAGCGTAATATCTTCACCTACAGTAAATTTCTCTTTATTTGCGGTAAATGATAACATGGACGCTTCTGTTGGGTTTGATCCTTGTTCACGTTGTGCCCATCCCGGCCAATCTACATAAACTGATTTTCCGGTCACATGCCCACCATTTGCATCCCGAACTAAAATTAAATACCGACCCCATTCAGGTTCATCAATTTTTAAATTCCAGCTGCCTTTTCCATTTGATAGGGTAACTTGATGTGTTTCTACCAGCTTGTTGTATTGATTTTGTGTGAAGTTGGCATAGGTATACTGATCATCCTGTTCCCACCACCAGCGCCATTGTGTTTTGTATAGTTCTACCTGTACGGTTTTACTGCCAGAAAGTAATTTTCCATCTGTATTCACATTTACAATCTCAATTTTATGGTCTTTGCCGGTAACCAGCATGCCACTGAGTTTATCTCCCTTTTCCGGGCGAATACCCAAATAGCTTTTATAAACATGATAAGGAATACTAAAATTATCAATACTAAAATTCCCGCCTGGTTCAAAAACTTTCGTAGTAAAATTAGCCCTTAAAACACCCGGAGCGGTATTGTTTTCATTTAAATTGGTATTGACTTGCGCACTTCCTGCGGCATTTAATGTACCCTCAAAAATGGTCTTCACCTGCGATTCAAAGTTAACCGTAGGGTTATCAAAACTGTAGCCTTCAAAGCCTTTGAATTTAGTTTCTGTGGTATTTAAATTCACATCAACCTTAGCCTTTAAATTTTGAGCGGCAGCACCAAACAACCATTTAGCTGATAGGGTAGCGGCAGAAGTTCCGGTAGTAAGATAAGGCCTGTTGCCAACATTAAAATCAATCTTTAACCGGTTTGGCATAACCGTTTCAATCTTAAGGGTTTTGGTAAAAGTTGCTCCACCAGCCTTCACTTTTGCCATCCAGTTACCGGTTGGTGCTGTATTTTCGGTTGACGTTTTGAAAGTGTAAAAACCATTTAAAGGCTTGCCATTAATCAGGCGTTTGTATAATTGCCCTTTTGGGTTATAAAATTCCATGGTAACCGGATAATTTGCCGGCAGTTTTTTTAGTTTATCTTCCAGTACGAAAGACACAAACAAACTATCTCCAGGTCGCCAAACTCCACGTTCCCCATAAATAAATCCTTTTAAACCACTTTGAACTACATCGCCGCTTACATCAAAACGACTCAATGGGAGCGAACTTCCATCATCTAGTTTTAGGTATCCACGTTCCGAACCATTTTTTGCAATCAGCAAAAAGGGCTGGCGTTTTAAGTCAAAACGGGCAAAGCCATCACCGTCTGTCTTCGTTGTAAAAATGATCTGCTTCTGGTAATCCATCAACTCCAGATCAACTCCGCTTAATGGTTTGGCTGTTAACAAATCTGTGGCTACAATCAGCATGCTGTTATCATTTCCTCGTTTAGCAACCAAACCGATATTGGAAGCCAATAAATTCCTGCTTACCCAACGTTGGTTGGTATAAAATGACGGTGTACAAGGATTATCCTTGTCATTCCAACGGTAATTGGTAGGGTAGTAGTTATTGTATCTTTGCCAGAAATCGTCATCTTCATCTATTTTTTCACCATATCCTTCGTTCTCACCATAATAGCTATCTTCCCCATCACTTTCCTCTTTCTCATCATTAGCTTTACAGTTATAAGCATTGTATTCCCTTCTGAATGCGATGGTTACACGGTACATGGCACCAGGCTCTGTACGGATCATCTTATCCAAATCTAGTGTAAAGCGATTTTTTTTATGCAGGTTTAAAGATTTGTCTTCATCCAGTCGTATGGTTTTCTGCAGAATCGGTTTAGCTACTCTTCTAAGTTCATTTCCATCACGGTAACTATTGCTCTGGAAGAATTGAGGAATATTATTTTCATATATTTTAATGACGGTAACATCTACTGCCTTAAGGTTGATGGCTTCAAAAGGTAATACGAGTTTGCTTGAATTTGGCAGAATTGTGCCCGCACCTGCAATGGTTACAGCTGGTAATTTATCTTCAAAAACCAGATTGGCAGTTTTGCCACCTGCTAATGTTTTGCCATTAATATTTTCTACGCCATTGTTAACGTTCAAAGTGTAATTTCCTTTCAGCTCTTCTGCTGCATACACCTTTACCTGACTGGCATCTATCGTAAACCTTAAATCACTTAAATTTCCAAGCGCAATCATACCTGTTAAATCCTGACCTACGCCAATGGGTTCAGAAAATTGTACCAGGGCGTAGTCTTCTTCGCCCTGAATCGCTTTCATATCCAGAATTTCAAATTTGTTTAAGGCAGGTATACGGATTTCTTCTTTACCTTTTTGCGCTGCATCCAATTCATCGCCATCCCAATCTAATTTAAGGGTTTGGTCTGATGCTTTTTTCTTGATGCTATCTACCGTAAATTTTGATATATTTTTTGCAGGATCGTGCTGCCATTTTATTTTTAGTTTCTGGTCAAAATCAAGGGTAATGACTTTTTCAATTTTAGCGGTTTCTTCGGCATCTGCTGTAGCCACTTCACCTGTCAGTTTCATATACTCCAACGAAGTATTATTTTGAGAAACCAAACCATTTTGAGTAAGCATAATGCCAGGTGTAATCACCTTGAATTCAAAATCAAAATCTTCCAGTCCTTTTTCCGTTGCCGAAACTTCCGATAATTTGAAGCTTGCTTCGTATTCTTTACCTGGTTTCAGGTTTTCATCTGGTCTGAATTCAACCGTTTGTGGATCAATCCAATAAGTTTTTCCCGAAATAGAAGGCGAGAAATCGAACAAGTCCCTGGAGTCTGCCTTTCCCAAATCCTGCATACCCGTTGCTGCATTGGCAAGGTGAACACGGATAAAACTTTTCTTAGATATTGTGCCCGAGGTATATGCCTCAATGTATTTGGCATAGGCCTGATTGTCTTCATTTGATTTTTTCTTGTGACGGAAATAAATAAAGACGATTGCAGCAATAGATACGGCTAAAAGACCTATAAAAATAAATTTCTTTTTGGATGATGATTGATAGGTAGATGGTTGCTCCATTTTGGAATTATGTTTTATTTTAGATGGAGGAAATTAAATAAAATTAATGTGAATAGGAATGATGTTGAAAAGTAAGATGTAATTTGAGTGGTATTGTAGTTTTTAATAGTCTTTATTGCACTGATTCTTTTTTTTTCTAAAATTTATATATCGATGTTATATATGCTAGTATTCTAATTATTAATCAATGATCTGAAACGTTTCTTCACTTTTCGATTTGTTCCTTTAGGATGATTTAGATATGTTTACGTCATCAACCTTATTAAACCAGATATAATGAAGAAAATATTGATTTTTGGATGCCTGATGATACTCACGCATATTTCTTTTGCGCAACAAACAAATGCCGAAAAAGAAGTTAACGAAGCCGTAAGCAAATTGTTGAGATTGATGGTCAACCCGGATAGTGTTAAACTGGATCAATTGCTTTTAAATAATTTGAGCTATGGCCATTCGAGTGGAAAGATTCAAAGTAAGCAAGAGTTTATGCATTCATTACTTTCTGGTGAATCAGATTTTCTGGATGATATTATTATAGGTGATCCTAAAACCATCGTGCAAGGCAATACTGCACTTGTGCGTCATAAATTGATGGCGCAAACAAATGATAAAGGAGTTAAGGGAAGCGTAAACCTTTATATTTTACTGATCTGGAGTAAAGAGAAATCAGGCTGGAAGTTGCTTGGCAGACAGGCGGTTAAAGTACCTTAAGTTAGTCTTAAGTCTATAGTTCGGAGTCTAGAGTCCTGGGCGCCTTAGTTGAGTTTAAAGTCTTGAGTTTGGAGTTCGGAGTCTTGAGTCCTAGGTGCCTTAATTAGTCTTGAGCCTTAATTTAGTCTCAAGTCCGGAGTCAAGAGTCATTGTGCTTTAATAAGTTTAGAGTCACGATTTCCAATTAATGCCTAACCTCCTAAACCCTAACCCTATAACCTGTTTATGTATCACTCTTGAATGTCTTTAGGACAGCAAAAACAATATCTCTATTTTCAATTTATCTCTAACCTCCTAAACCCTAACCCTATAACCTGTTTACTTAATCATCACACCTGGTCTGTTCACTAATGGAATTTTAATCAGATTGGTATCAACGATGCTTTCCGGGAGAAAAATAAACTTCTTATCGTAAATGGTAGAACCGATATAATAACTCAGCCAGTATTCATTGGTTAAGCCGAAAACTTCCGGATCAATAGCTTCTACACCTCTAAAGTCCTGTGCAGCCATATCGCCTAAGAAATGTCGCAAAACAGAAGTTTTAACCTGCTTGCCATCTTTTTCTCCATAACCTTTAGAACTGATTAGCACATTGGTAATCGGCTCGTTTTTTAAGTTGACCAAATAAACCGTCCAGTTTTTAACTTCCGGCGTTTCACCCATCAGCACAACTGCCATTGCAATATCTTCAACTATATTTTCTGGTAAATCTGCTTTCAATTTTTTAATGATTGAATTTTGAATGATGGAATAATTGAAATTTTGAATGATAGAATAATAGCATGTAAATTTAATCCTGATAATCCTAAAATCTTTTAATCCTGATCTATTTTTTCTTCGCAACGGCTTTTTTCGCTGCTGGTGCTTTCTTTTTTGCTGGTGCTTTTTTCTTGGTTTCAAATGCGTTAGGCACTTGCTCAACAATCATTTTTTTAACCACTTCCAAATCAATATCTACCAATTCTTCAGGTGTATATTTTTGTTTGGTGGCCTCATTATTTCTGAGTTTAAGCATGAGTTTACCGAAACGGATAAACGGTCCCCAACGGCCATTTTCAATAGAAATTTTTTCTGCATCCCAGGTTTTGATAAAACGATTAGCTTCTTTCTCCACCTTTTTACTGATCAATGCTTCAATGTCTTCCTGAGATAAGTTATCGAAATCATAACCCTTTGCAGGGATATTAATGAATAAATCATTCCATTTAATGAACGGTCCGAAACGGCCTTTCCCTTTTGTTACACCTAAACCTTGATAATGCGCAATAGGTGCGTCAGCATCCATTTTCTCCTTAATAATTTCAACCGCCCGATCATAGGTTACCGATAAAGCTTCCTCATTTTTTGGCAGTGAAATAAAGCTCTCACCCCACTTTACGTAGGGGCCGAAACGTCCGACACCAATCATCACTTCTTTACCTTCAAAATCAGGAAGCGAAAAGGGAAGCTTAAACAGTTCTAAAGCATCTTCGAGCTGGATTGTAGCAACGGATTGGCTGCGCATTAAACTGGCATAGCGAGGCTTTTCTTCATCGTCCTGTTCGCCAATCTGAACAAGTGGCCCAAACTTACCAACCTTGGTATATACATTTTTGCCCGTAGCCGGATCTGTTCCCAATAAACGTTCACCCGTGGCACGTTCTGCAGTTTCTAAAGTGTTTTCAACTTCTAAATGAAATGGATTGTAGAAAGAGTGGAGCATTTTAGTCCATTCCTGTAAACCTTGTGCAATCTCATCAAATTCCTTTTCTACATTAGCTGTAAAATTGAAATCGACAATACCTTTAAAATGTTCAACCAGAAAATCATTTACAACTTCGCCAATATCAGTAGGGAAGAGTTTTGATTTTTCAGCACCTGAAATTTCAGATTTAATTTCTTTTTTAACCGCTCCGTTATTTAAAACAATCGCTGTAAACTTACGTGGTTTACCATCTCTGTCTTCCTTAACCACATAACCACGATTTTGAACAGTAGAAATGGTTGGTGCATAAGTAGACGGGCGGCCAATTCCCAGTTCTTCTAATTTCTTAACTAAACTGGCCTCTGTATATCTTGCTGGCGGACGAGAATAACGTTCCGTAGCCTGCATTTCGTTTAAGAATAATTCTTGTCCCTTAGCTAAAGGAGGGAGGATTGCGCCACCTTCTTTTTCTTCACCTTCTTCATCATCCGTAGATTCTAGATAAACCTTTAGGAAACCATCGAATTTTAATACTTCACCTTCGGCAACTAAATGCTCTTTTCTGGTAGATGCGGTGATTTGAGCAGTCGTTTTTTCAAAGAGTGCCTCACTCATTTGTGAAGCAATGGAACGTTTCCAAATCAAATCGTACAAACGCTTTTCAGAAATATCGCCATCTACCGTGTGTCTGTCAAAATAAGTTGGGCGGATGGCTTCGTGAGCCTCTTGAGCACCTGCAGATTTCGTTTTATATTTTCTTGGCTGATGGTACTGATTACCATAGGCCGATTTTATTTCTTGTTCTGCAGCAGATAAAGCTGTATCAGATAAGTTTACTGAATCCGTTCTCATGTAAGTAATCTTACCGGCTTCATATAATCTTTGCGCCACCTGCATGGTTCTGGCTACGGAAAAACCTAATTTTCTAGAGGCTTCTTGTTGTAAGGTTGAGGTGGTAAATGGGGCAGCAGGGTTACGTTTTGCTGGTCTGGTTTCCAGGCTGGTGATATCGAATTTGGCTGTTGCACAATCCTGAAGAAATTTTTCTGCATCAGCTTCGCTATCGAAACGTTGAGGCAATTCTGCTTTTACGGTTTCTCTGCCCTTACCAGTAGAAAACTGGGCGGTAATTTTAAATGCTGCCGAAGCATTAAAGTTTTGAACTTCTCTTTCTCTATCAACAATTAAGCGTACTGCAACGGATTGAACACGACCAGCTGATAGTGATGGTTTTACTTTTTTCCACAATACAGGTGATAGTTCAAAACCCACCAATCTATCTAACACACGGCGAGCCTGTTGGGCGTTCACTAAATTATAATCAATACTTCTCGGACTATCAATGGCTTTTAAAATCGCAGGCTTAGTGATTTCATGAAACACGATTCTTTTGGTTTTCTCTTCCTTCAAACCTAAAGTCTCAAATAAGTGCCAGGAAATCGCTTCCCCCTCACGGTCCTCATCGGATGCTAGCCATACCATTTCGGCTTCCTTTGCTAATTTCTTTAATTCAGCAACCATACTTTTTTTATCAGCAGGCACTTCGTAAGTCTGGGCAAAGTTGTTTTTAATATCAATGGCCATGTCGCCTTTTACCAAATCCCGGATATGGCCGTAGCTTGATTTCACAAGGAAATCTTTTCCTAAATAGCCCTCTATGGTTTTAGCTTTTGCGGGAGACTCGACGATTAATAAGTTTTTAGCCATGAAATACGATTTTGTGCAAATAAAGCTATAATTAAAGCATAAATCAAAACATGCATGGAATTTTATACGATTTTTTTTCAAATTTAAGAAGTGAGGCTAATCATTATTTTAAGAAAACAGAATCATTAATGGTTATATACATCGTCCTCGTTTTTAAAGAGGATGAATGAGAGTAGCGATTTTATCGCTATTGTTGAACCCCTATCCGCCTGTTGGCACCTTCCGATGCATCGGAGGGTGGTCGCAGACCGGGGTGTTAAAATAAATCAAATAATTATCTAATTCAGGTTAATTGTTTGACCCCCAATACCTTTGGTTGGTGGCTCACCAACCAAACTAACCAATACCAACCAATTCAAACTGTAGTGGCTTAGCGATATTTTACTGCTGTTGACCTTAAGGTGATAATTGAATGGGAGAGGTTAAATTTTCAACAGCTTCTCCTTCCATAATTTCCTGGGCCAGTTGGCCGGGTGGAAATAGCAGGTCGTCGATCATGAGGTGCGAAGAATGCTTTTCTTAATCCTTTCCTTCCCGGGGAAAGGTGCCGTTAGGCGGATAGGGGCTTTTTACATTATTTACAGGAACATTACCTTCTGGAAAACTTTTTGTACCTATATTCGTATATAAAATAAAAAAGAACGATGATCAGCACAATTCTAATCCTATTAAACTTTTTGGTTCCGAATCCACCAAAAACTGTTTACGATTTCAGTTTTAAAACCATTGATGGTAAAGAAGTAAAACTGTCGAAATTTAAAGGCAAAAAAATTATGATAGTGAATACGGCTTCAAAATGCGGTTTCACGCCACAGTACGAAGATTTAGAAAAACTACAGAAGCAATATGGTAAAAAAGTAGTGTTAATTGGTTTTCCTGCAGGTAATTTTGGCGGTCAGGAGTTTTCTACTAATGCAGAAATTAAAGAGTTTTGTACTGGTAAATATAATGTATCATTCTTAATGGCAGAAAAAACCAGTGTGAAGGGAGATGATATCAATCCATTATTTAAATACCTGACTTCTCAAACCAATACAGAGGAGCAAGGCGATATCAAATGGAATTTTGAGAAATTTCTGATCAATGAAAAAGGTCAATTGGTTCACCGCTTCCGTTCTAAAACAAAGCCTTTAGATGAAGCTATTGTAAAAAACCTATAAGTTTAAATGTTGAAGGATATTAATCCTTGACAAAATTTAAAAATACAGATTGTAAAAAAGGTTTAAGGAAGTAGATATGATTTATCTTCCTTAAACCTTTTTTTATTGGTGAAAAAATAAATGCTAACGCAGTATTAATTCTTTTCTAAAATTGTTTTCCATACTACTGCACTGAGTACAGCACCAGTAATCGGTGCAGCTATAAACATCCATACTTGTTTCAGTGCTTCACCGCCAGATAGCAACGCCGGACCAATACTTCGTGCTGGATTTACAGAAACCCCTGTAATTTTAATTCCAACGATATGAATGAGCACCAATGAAAGGCCAATTGCCAGGCCGGCGAAACCGCCATTAATATTTTTGGTAGAGGTTGCTCCAAAAATGACCAGCAGAAAAATGAATGTGAAAACAGCTTCGGCAACAAACGCTGCAATTGAATTATATTCTGCCAGGTAACCTTTTCCCCAGCCGTTAGAACCCAAAGCCCATTCTTTCATGGCAAAATTAGCCTGATTGCTTACAATAAGATAAAGCAATGCCGCACCTGCAATTCCGCCTAATACTTGTGCAACAATATAATAGGCTGCTTCACTCGCCTTCATTCTACCAGCCACCACCATGCCGATGGAAATAGCTGGATTGATGTGGCAACCAGAAATATGACCTATTGCATAAGCCATTGCTACAACCGAGAGGCCAAAAGCAAAAGAAATACCCAGCAAACCGACACCAGTTGTGCCATCTGCCCCCGCAATTACGGCGCTGCCGCAACCCATTAAAACCAATACCATTGTGCCTAAAAATTCAGCACTAAATTTTGAGAATTTACTCGTTTCCATATAATTTAAATTAGAAGTTTAGAAAAACGAATAGGGGGAGATTCATTGTAAAAGTAGTCTAAATTTTACATTTTCAAATATTTTCGTAAAATAAATGTATGGGTTGAAATTCGTCTGTAAGAGTTAAGGGGCTCAAATCCTCAAGCCCCAAATTAACCAAACAAACTATCTTTATGATTATAGAAATAACTAAGCGTATTGATAACAGATGAATAAAATTTATCAGGCTGAGTTCGTATTTAAAATATCTCTCTCTTTAATCTTTCTTATTTTTCTAATGGATAAAAAGAAAAATGCGATGGAGTAAAAACCAGCTAAAATACCAGATGATGCCACAGAGGCCGTTACACCAAAATCAAAATGATCAGGAAAGCTTATATGAATAATGAATAAGGTAATGGATACGACTAATATGGTATAAAAACTATGCAGGCCAGCTAATTTGAACATTTTACGGTTTTCTTCAAATTTTTTATTCATTACAAAATGGATCGCATCATCATGTTGTAATGCCCTTACTTTTTTCAAAACATCTATGGTGATGAGAAATGGTAGTAATAACGACATAGGCAATAGGAAACGGGCCAGGTTTTGCTCACCGCTAAATAAGTAAACAGAGGGTTGCGTACTCAGTACAAAATAGGGGATGATAGTATTTAGTAATACATTTGGAACAAAGTATAACAATAAATTTTTACGAACAAATTTTTGCCATCTAATCATTTTTATTTTCATCAGATCAGATGCTTGCATATTCATTGATATCGCTAGTCATTAGTGAAATTACGCTGGCTTGAATTAATCGTGCGTCATTTTCCCTTAAAAAAGTCTCTTCAGACATGAAAGAGAAATCCAGTTGGTTGTTAAAGGTGCTTACCACCAATGTATTAGCGTTTTTCCATGGAAAGGCTACCGTAGGGCTATAAATGGTTTCTACACTAAATGTTTTATAGTGTTGCTTGATATTTAGCAGCCCCATATTGCTTAATGTAATATCGTGAGAACCATTTGTGGAACGTAAGAAACCAATCATTTTACTGGCAGTGGAATGGAAAAATTCACTCATTTTTAAAAGTTGAACGATATCCATTTTATTAATTTTATCCTCCAGATTAGCCTTTAGCATTCGGGCATTTTGCCAGATATCCGTATCACCAGCAGGTACTTTAAGTTCAGCAATTGGTGCAAAAGCAAACATAGTATCAGCCTTTATACCCGGTATAAATCGCCTGATATCTACAGGACAAATGATTTTTCCGTGAGCTTTATCTTGCTTTAACCTTTTAAAGGCATCAATAAAAATGGCACAAATAGCCGCATGAACGCTTGTGTTTTCTGTTTTACATTTGTTCAAAAAAGCCTTTGTTTCTTCCTTGCTCAATTTCCAGTTAATGGCATAATTATTCGGATTAAATCTCTTTTCTGATGTAGGTTTGAAAAGAAAAAATAGTCTTCCCAAAGCAGCAAATGTTTTACCTTTTATTAGATTTTGCTTCAAATCCTTTTGAGGTAGTAATTCATTAACTGATGAAAAGGATTGATAAGGCTGAAGTTCCTGTTCTGGATGATCAATTAAATTTAACAGCTCCTGCATCAGGTTGGCTATGGTCGTTCCATCACAAATGCAATGAGGTAGAATCAACATTAAATTGGATTCCAGATTACCCTTTATCCATACCAGTCGAGCCAAAGGCTTATTGTTTTGATTAAAGAGCTTATACCATTCTGTTTTGGACTCTTTTAACCAGTCACTGTCGCTTAGGAAAGCCACTTTACGTATCGGGATTTGATCAATATTATCGTTAGGTATAAAATGAGGAATTTTATTGATCATCTCAATATTCATCCGCAGCAAAGGATGTTTGCTTTGAATTTTGTCTAGTGCCTGCTGAATATTATTTTCTTCCAATTCACCTAGTATTTTTGCAGCAAAAACACAGTTTAACGGCGTTATTGGATCAACATACATGATTCTTTCGCCTAAAATTAATCTTCTTTTCATATCGTCATCGCTATATTTTTACACATTCTTCTAAAAGAGCAATTACCTTTTCCTGAATGAACTGCGCATCTCTAAATGGAAGATAGCCCTCGCTGGCGACGAAGGAAAAATCCATTTCGTTTCTAAAGGTAGAGGTGAGTATGGTGGTGGTATTTCCTAGGGGTCCGATTACCGAAGGGCTGTAAATGGTTACGAGCTCAAAATTTTCATATTCATGAGGGAAATCCAGTTTTCCAAGGTTCGAAAACATACAATCGTTACTTGTTTTGCCATATTTTAGTAGCTTACTGAAATTCTGGAGTGCAGGATGACAAACTTCCATCATCATCATTAAAGCATACGGATCCAGTTTTGCTAATTTCTGATCAACCTTTTTCTGTAGCTGTTTAACGCCATCAATAAAGTGATCATTTTTTTCTGCAGAGAGCACAATCATTAATCCAAAGGCAAAAACATGGTCCTTTTTAATCAGTGGATTTAAATTTCTAATATCAACCGGAAGAGATATTTTATTAAAAGATTTTTCTACTCTTACTTCATGGAATGCCTTTAACACAATGGCACTGAGCAAAGTGTTTACGGTAAATTTATTGGCTTTACAAAAGATTAATATCCGGCTGGTAAGTTCTTCCTTTAGCTTCCAGTGAATTAAAAAGTCTCGCTTCCGGTCTATCACAACCTTTTTAACAGGCATTATCCATAGTGCTAAAGTTGCCATTTTACCAATCAATGCATTTTTGGTTCGTTTACGATAACTATTTAATATTTGCTTAGGAACAATATCATTAATGCTTTGAATGGCTATTTCCTCACCGATTTTAGTATCCGGATTGTCAAGCAATAAAAGGATCTCTCTCAAAATAGATAGGCCAGCAGTTCCATCACAAAGGCAATGGTGAAAAACCAGCAAAAATTCTGAATATACTAAGCCTTTGATCCAGGTAACTCTAAAAAGTGGTGACATGGCTCCATCAAAAGGCAGGTGCCATTCCCGTTCAGATTCTTCCTTCCAATTGGTATCATTAAGGCGTTCGACAATACGAACCGGAACTTTTAATAACGCTGCCAAACGTGTTGTAAACCAAGGCTTTTTACGATCATCTATTTCGATAGTTGCCGCCAGCCACGGATGTTTTTTTTGAATATTTAAAAGTGCTGACTCCAGGATATTTTCAGAAATTTCGCCCTTAATCTTAAATGGAAGAACCAGATTAAACGGACTTGTTCCATCGCCATAAAGCATTCTCTCGCCGAAGAGTAATTTTCGTTTGATTTGATTCATCAGGCAGGCTCTAAAACGTGATTATTTTTGGCGAAATCTTCCAGTAATTCTACAGCCTTGTTATTTCCTCCTGCAGCAACAAAGGTTTCTCTGATGTCTTGAGCTGCTAAACGATATTTTGGATTTTCCAATAATTCGAATACGGTATTTCTTAAATCCGCTATCCGAAGTCGTTTATACCTGATACTTACGCCACAGCCAGCCTGCTCAATTAGTTTTGCGGTATGAAAATGATCATAAGCAATTGGCGTAATCAACATGGGTAAGCCGTTGGTAAAGGTGTCATTTACGGTATTAAAACCACCGTGACAGATAACAGCATCCATATGAGGCATCAGTTCAGACTGCGGAACAAAGCCACTTACGATAAAATTATCTGGCCATTCTTCAAAAATATCCGGATTGGTTGCCGCAACAATGGTAATAGGTTCGCCAGCAAAGGCATCAATGAGTTTTTTAAAAAATGCCGCACGAATATCCACCAATAAAGTGCCTAAAGAAACAAATACCTTTGGAGTAGTTGCCTTAGCCAATCTATCCCAATCAAATGCTGCCAGGTTCGGACGACCTTTAACCGGACCCACGAAATGCATATGTGGCGGTTTTTCTTTGAAACCAGCAAAAGTTTGTGAGGTGAAAACAAGGTTCAGCTGATGCGAGTGGATATGGATTTGATCACTGTAAATTCCCACTTCTTTTTGCAGACCTAAAATTAAATTTTGTTGCCACTCAAATATTTTGGGTGCACTGTTCGCGGTATCGCCCATCACATCTGGTGGTACAGGTGTGGTAGTAACTGATGGAATACCCTTTAAATGAGCGCATAGTGCCCCTGCAAAAGTAATACAGTCGTTAACAATCACATCGGGTTTCCACTGATCGACGAAATTATTCAATGGCTTCATCATGATGCGGGCAAAGGGAACGTAAGTTTCTTCAAGGGCGAGCTTCATTACTTCCGGACCGGAACATGATGGTCCATCATCCTGGCGTTTTAAAATCAAATCGATCTCTTCAGCATGTGGTAGTAAATCTTCTTCCGGATAAATAAATTCACCACCTTCAGGGAGATGAACCTTTGCCAAGGAAGTGATTCCAAACCATTTTACTTCATGTCCACGAGCCAGTAAGCTGGCCCCAATGCTGAGTGTTGGACTAATGTGGCCAAAGAAGGGCGGAACAACAAATAGAAATTTTGACATATGGATTTAAATTAGATGATCAATGTTTTACTGGCTTCAAGAAGTGCATTTTCTAATAAATCGGCTGCAGTTTCACTTCCGCCAGCATGAATAAATGATTGTTTAATCTGTATGGCAGCTTCCTTGTACGATGGATTTTCGAGTACGCCATTTACGGTTTCTAAAAGGTGCTTCGCTTTAAAGCGATTGAAGTTCAGTCTTTCGCCTGCACCCACTCTCACAACCCGGCCCGCAACATGACTTTGATCATAAGCAATTGGAATAACCACTAAAGGCAAGCCATGCATTAAACTTTCGCAAACAGTATTATGGCCTGCGTGGCAAACTACTGCAGTTAAATGAGGTAGTAACTCAACCTGAGGAACTTGTTTCTGAACCGTGAAATTTTTCGGCCATTCCTCAAATAAATCAGGGTCAGAAACAACCACTACATGAAGATCCTCGGAGGCAAATGCCTCAATAACTTTACTGAAAAAGCTTTTTTTATGCTCATGATCGAACGTTGTACCAATGCTGACTAGAATTTTTGGTTGGCTAATGCTTTGAAAAGCCTCCCAATTAAAGGGGATTGCTACCTTCCGTTGGTTAAAAACCGGGCCTACAAATTTGAAGTTTTCTGGTAATTCCATTTCCCCGAAAAAATCACGGGAGGTAAAAATAAGTGTCAGGAGGTCAGAGCAAGCTATTGCTTTTGATTCATGAATACCAAACTCCCGTTGCAAAGCCATGATCTGATTAACTTCCCACTCATGAACCTTAGGCAATTCATCCATTACCTTTATGGCTGCTGGTGCAGTAACAGAGGTGGCATAAGGGAGATTTCTATTGGTGGCCGCCATTGCCCCTGCAAACATTTGATGATCTGTAATAACCATATCAGGCTTAAATATATCCAGCCATCTAACTATTCCATCATAACTGTGTCGGTTAAGCGGAATCAACACTTCTTCATATAAAAATTTAACACTATCAATTCCGTAAACTACTTTTTGAGTGATGATATCCAGGTATTTTTCAGCTTCTTTTTTTTGCTGATCATCTTCATGGTATTGGATGAGCAAAAGTTCGCCACCTAAAGGAAGTTTATCACCTAACGATTGATCTAAAGTAATCCAACCTACCCGGTGCCCACGTTCCAACAAAACAGTGCCCAGGCTTAGGGTAGGGTTAATGTGACCGGTTAATGGAGGTACAATAAATACAAATTTTGCCATACGCCTTAATGTTTTTTATTTTCGTTGAAAGAAATTTAATAGCGCCTCACCAATAAGTTGTGGCTCTTGTATTGGAATGTTATGATCGCCATCAACAATTTGGATTGATGAATTTTTTATTTTTTGGTTTAAGTTTTTACCAGCATCAAGGCAATTTGATGTCAAACCATAAAGCAACAGCACATCCTGATCAAGTTGATTAATGGCACTATCCTCAAAAAAATCTTTTTCCAAGATCATATCATCTTTAATAGAGGTTTGATGGAAGAGATATTCATACATCCGGTGGTTCTTTTCCATTTGTCGCTTTCCCATTTTAACCTTGGTGGTATCTGTGAAATTCTCTATATAATTTTCTAAAAACTCACGGCTGTACTCCTCAATAATTCCCCTGGCTTTTTCATCGCTGGGATCAGGAGCTTCAATCACTGCTAATTTTTTAATCAGGTTTGGAAAGCGGATAGCCATTTTCAAAGCAATTAATCCACCGAAACTATAGCCACCTAAGTAAACTTGTTTTAATTTCAGTGTATCCAGTAAACCCTTTAAATCATCCGTCATGCTTTCAAGGTCATAACCTGATAGGGTTTTCTCACTCATGCCGTGACTTTTTAAATCATATAACACTACATGAAAATGCGTAGCCAGAATAGGAGCGACGCTGAAATAGTATACTGATAAATTACTGAACATGCCATGTACCAATACAATGGTTTCAGGTGCGTTTTGATTCAGCTCCTGAATATGTACCGATTGATGATTGATGTTTAAGATTGGCATTCTTCGATGTAAGAGATGATCATACCTAAGTTCAGATTGATTAACTGATCTAAATCCATAGATGAAAGCCACCCGGTAAAATCAATCTGATCGCCGAAATGCGCTTTTATTTTTTCTGAAAAGGACACAATTTCAATGCTGTCCATTTCTAAATCTTTGGTAAATGAACTTTCTGGCGTAATGTCCATTTCTTCCACAAATTCTTCTCCGATTACCTCAGTGATAAATTTTTTCATGAGATTGAAAATCTCTTCTCTGCTTAATTTAGTCGTTATAGTGTCCATCCGATGATATAGTTTTTGTGTTTGATTGTTTTGATAGTGATGTGATTAATGATGAGTTCATCGCCATTAATTTTTTCTACGGTATAAGCCTTGGGGTTTCCCTGTAAGCCTTTGCCTAAAAATTTACCATAAGCTTCCTTAGCTACCCAGAAGCGGGTTGCCCATTCGGTTTTTTCTTTCTGTGCTAAAAGTTCGAGCTCGTGATCATTAAAAACCAGGTCAAAAAAGGCAGGACTTCTCTCTTCAATGGTTTCAATATCTATTCCAACAGCCTGATCAAACCTGGCAATGCCGACGGCATCAGTTCCCTTATGGGCAATTGAAATCTGTATTCCTTCAGTTAAACCACCTTTTACATAGGGTTTACGAAACTCATCTGAATAGATTTCGAAGGTAATGGGGTAGCAAGGCTGTTGTTTTTGAGTGTTCAACAGGTTCCTTACTGCATCCTTTGCAGCTACCCGGCTAATCATCCATGTTTTTCTTTTATTGGGCAAAAGACTGTTATGGTGCTTTTTCTCTGTCTGGTTGAAATATCTTTTAAGGATAAAATCCCATGATACCACTCTCGAATAGGCATTTCCAAAAAGGAAAACCCCTGGTGCAACTTCTTCAGACAAGCGGTTACGCAGTGGCGACATGGATACATTCCAAAGCGGTTCGTCTATTTCCAGGCGCCTGTTCTGCCAGCCCGAAATGATAAGCCAGGTTTTGCCATCCTTTTTCATCACGATATCTGCCGTAGCAAATTCATCATTCAACTCGGTTAATACACAAGTGCATTCAAAAGTGCCATCTTGTTCAGCCATTTCACCAAAAAACTCTATTTCTTGTATTTTAACAGGAAAAGCAATGCGATCTTTTTCGAGGGTAAGTTGTAACCACAAGCCAAAAAGTTGTCCGGCGTTATCCAATAATGAGCCTTTACCATCCGCGGCTTCAATAATTCCGGTAATTCCGTTCTTGCCAACTGCCACAATTTTCTTAATGCCCTGGTAAGCTGGACCATGAAACATATGGGCATCATAAATCTGTTCTGTTGTCCGGTCTATATTTAGCTTTTCGCCAATATCAAAATTACGATCTGGTGCTGTGTTTAAAAATGATGAAAGTTTTACTTCAGCGTTGGCAAAGCGTTCTAAATTAAGGTAAACGGTTTCATCATCTTTCCATTCCCCGATAACAGTTTCCTGGAAAGGTTTAACCACATTCATCCATTGAAAAACACGCATATTCCTGATTTTCTGAACCTTTTCTGAAGGAGATTGCGCATTGGCAATTTCCGCAAAAACTTCAAAGATCATCGTCATGGGGATTACAGGATCCATATCTTCTACTGTTGGCCATCCTTTTGGCTGCCGCAGCAGCGAATGATCAATCAGATACGGGCAATTATCTAAACTTACATCAAGCGTTTCAGTGAAAGGCTTACGTGCCTGTTTTAAATCTTGCTGAGGCAGAAAATTAGTATTGTTTTGTGGGTCGAAATTGATCTTTCCGAAATTTTCGATCATTTCCTCCTGCATATTGATCATCTCCAACACATTTTCATTAAATGCATTTAAAACAGGATGCAGAGAATCGGCAAATACAGGTTTTGCCTTCGGCTGATTTTGAACAGCAAGGTTTTTTAAAGTTTGAAGATGATGGATAATGGGTGATCCCAATACCAGCTTAATCCCTTTATTTTGTTTAACCGGACTAGATTTTGTCTGACCGAGAAAATCCAATCCAACTTCTTTTCCTTCAACAAACAAGGCAGCTACCACTCTCTGTAACTGAGTAATCCCCGACCGGATCGGAACATTTGCACTAATGGTGCTGATTTCTTTTCCTTTTAAAGTATCATCAATAAAACCTGTTAAACCACCCGAACCAACCTGAATAAATACTCTTGCGCCCTCCTGATAAAGCTTCTCGGTTAGCTCCCGGAAACGAACTGGTTTAATTAAATGCTCCGCACTTAACTGCCTGATGGCATCAAAACCCTCGGGATAAGTTTCCAAAGTTGTGGCAGACCACAATGGGGTAGTGGTTTTTCTGAAGGTCATATCTTTCATACCAGCTAGAATGACTTCTAATTTATCGGCAACAAAGGGTGAGTGAAACCCAGATTGGAAAGGTAAAATCTGGTGAAAAATCTGCTTCGCCTTTAAAATAGGAACCAGTTCTTCCAAAGCATTTTTGCTGCCGCAAAGAATAGCCTGTTGCGGGCAGTTATCATTTGAAATGTATAAGTCTGGAATGCTTTCGATCACAGGTTCCAGGGTTTCTACGCCACAACCTATGGCAATAAAGCGTGAATCTTTTAATTCGAATGTTTCCGGGGTTAGCACTTTCAGTAAATTCAACACAGAACTTTCTTCTGCCAGCTCTGATGATCTCGCCGCAAGCCATTCGCCTAAACTGTGACCCGCGTTCATATCTGACTTGATGCCTAAACTTTTTAGCGCCTGGTCTAAAACACTGCTTTTGTTTAAGGTTTGAAGTGCATCACTCAGCAGTCCTTCTTTCGTTTCTTGCTCGTCAGTTTGGATGCTAAAATATTTGGTCACACTATCTACTTCTCCACCTGATAAACCATCTAAGCCTGGAAAAACAAAAGCAATTTTACCACCTTTTTCAAGCAAAGGATTACTGCTGTACCAAATGTCCTGTTTGTTTTTCCAGGGCATATTCTTGGCTACAATTTTTATCGCTTTATTGATTCTCTCAGTTGTTGGATTAAAGATGGCAATACGGAAATTCCCAGCGCCTGTACTATAATCTCCAACCTCAAGGGCATCAATTAATTCCTGTTGCGTTTGGCGGGCCATTACAATCACTTCATCTTTTTTTGGTTGATCAAAACCTGCTAAAACCACATGTGCATTAATGCCTCCAAAACCAAAAGCATTTACCGCAGCCAGCTTTGGCAGGCCAGAATTAGCCCAGTTGATTGTTTTTTGAACAGCAGAGAATCTCGTCTCTTTCAGTTGAGCCAACGGTTCGTCACAATGCAAAGTAGGGGGGATAATGCCATGATATAAAGCTAAAGTAGTTTTGATTAACCCTGCTATTCCGGCTGCAGGCATAGCATGGCCAATATTCGATTTTACCGAACCTATTCCTGCCTTTGGTAAAGCTTCATCTTCACCAAAAAACTGTTTTAAGGTTTCAATTTCCGTTTTATCGCCCAGTGGTGTACCCGTTCCGTGCGCCTCCAGATACCCGATGTTTTGAGGATCGAGTGCTGAATTTTCCCAAGCTTGTGCCACGGCTTTAAGCTGACCTTTAACCGACGGGCTCATCACACTTGTTCCGCTGCCATCGCTACTTACGCCAATTCCTTTAATTACAGCATAGATTTTATCCTGATCCTGAAGGGCATCATCTAGTTTCTTAAGCACCACAAAGCCGCAGCCTTCACCAATAATCAACCCATCGGCATGCTGATCAAAAGGCTTAATTTTTTCCTGTTTGGATAAAGCACCCAATTGTGAAAAGATACTCCAAAAAGCAGCATTCTGCCCCAAGTGAACACCACCCGCAATCACCATTTTACAACGCCCGCTGTTCAGTTCCTGTACAGCATGGTCAACAGCTAAAAGTGAGCTGGCACAAGCTGCATCCAGTGTAAAAGCCAGGCCACCTAAATTAAAACGGTTGGCCACCAATGAGGCCACCAGGTTAGGGATTAATCCCATAGCAGTATCTGCACTAAAACGTCCCTTTTTAAGCTGAAATTCATGCTTTACTTTTTCAAGGTCTGCATCTGATAAATGTGGAAGAAGATCTTTGAGTACACTCGAAATCTGTTCGCCTGTTCTTACAATTTCAATGGCTCTGGTTGCTCCCGGGCCCGTGTAATTGCCTTTGCCTATGATGATTCCGGTTTTATCCAGGCTATATTTTTTTTCGAAAATACCAGCATCTTCCATTGCGGTATGCACCAGGTCAAGCGTAATTAAATGATCTGGTTCTGTACCTTCAACGGCTAAGGGTAAAATCCCAAAGCGTTGAGGATCGAAGTTATATTCAGGAATAAAACCGCCTTTGTTGCAGTAAAAACGATCTACGCCACTCGCCGATTGATCAAAATGTACCGGATCAATGCGATCGGCAGGAACGGTTTGAGTCGAATCAATGCCATTCAGGATGTTTTCCCAAAACTTTTGCACGTTCTTAGCTCCAGGAAACGTACAAGACATTCCAATAATGGCCACATCGCTTTTTTTCATCATGGTTGTGCGTTAAATTTAAGTCCAGGTGTTGCCAGCCATAATTAAGACCTGACTCTCTTTGCCATATTTCAGTTCGTTTAAGAAAGTTTCCATGCCATCCTGTAAGGGAATCATGGCAATGCCACGGCGTTGGTATTCTTTTTCCAGTGTCGGAGAAACCATTCCGGCACCTTTCCATGGACCCCAGTTAATGGCCATTACCTTTCCCTTAATTTTTTGTTTTAAAGCCCAGGCATATTTATCCATTACGCTGTTTGCAGCCGCATAATCCGTTTGTCCGCGGTTTCCATAAACAGATGCAATGCTGGAGAAAAGAATAACAAACTGGGTTTCTGGTCTTAGTTGCTCGGCGAGTACCCGAAGCGGTGTTACCTTAGTATCGAAAACCCTTCCAAAAGATTCCGAAGTTTTACTGCTGAACAATTTATCTTCGAGTAAACCTGCTCCATGTACTACACCATCAATTCTTCCATATTCTTGGTACACTTTTTTGATTAATCTGTTCAGGCCATCTTCATCCCGAAGATCCAACGATTCATAAACCACGGTTGAGCCACCTTCTTCAAGTGTAGAAATGCAACGGAGAATCTGATTGTTTTTATAAATCCGGTTGGTTTCCTTTTCAATTTCTGCAGGTTTAGATAACTGTGCCTGTTGAATAATATAGTTTCTGATTTCATCTTTCGTTTCTAATTTTGCAGTCGCTTCCTGAAGGGTTAACTGCGGATTAGCAGACCTTCCAACCAAAATGTAATGGCATGGATAATCTTTTGCGAAATGAATCATCAGCTCTGCTGTAATGCCTTGTGCACCACCTAAAACCATCACTACGGCGTCCTTATCCAATTGAATATGAGCCTCATCAGTTTCCATACTCAGTTGTGTAGGTACAAGTTCCATGATGTGTCTTTTATGATCATTATAAATCACTTCAGATGGTTTATCCGGATTTAAAATTTCATTTAAGGTAACATTGGCAATTTCATCTGCCGACATTTTAGTTTCCAGGCTGATAAAACGGCATTTGGTGTGCTCGTATTCGCGATCCAGGCTTTTAAAGAAGCCCGAATAGCCTTGGTAATTTCTTAAAAATGATATGTCTGATTCTGTATTGAAGTATCTTTTTGTATCAGCAATCAGATAAACCCATTTTACAGTATCGAAATTTAGTTTTTTGATGGTAGAAAAGTGATCCAGAATACTTGCCTTTTTCTGCGCATCGAACATATTCAGGATAATCAGGCCCTGATAGCTTTCCAGTGAATCATCAATATTCACGATATCAGCAATGGCCCCGTGTTTTTCCAACATCGCTTTAATTTTAAGCGCCTGTCCGCCGCCATCATTAGTGAGGGCAAACCTTTGCCCTTTTAAAATGGCCGCCTCTGTTATGGTTAACGCGGCGGGTGTAAGCTCAAAACGTAATCTTGAAAGCTTTTCTTTAACTGTGAGGTCATCAATACTCTCTTCAATAATTTTTTTCGCTTCGATCAGGATTTCAGTGGTTTCAGTTTCTATATCTGCAATCCAGTTAACCAGACTGTTTAATGTTTTAATGGCGGCTAATTTCTCCATTAAATCATCTGTCTGATCATTTTGTGAACCAAAACCAACTTTTTCTTTAAGCGAGGCGATAATTTCCATGCGCTTAATAGAATCAATACTTAAATCCGCTTCCAGGTCTAAATCCATTCCCAGCATTTCTTTAGGATAGCCTGTTTTTTCACTCACAACATCCAGAATAGCTGATTTTAACTGATCGATGGACAACTTTTGTGGCTCTGCGATTTTCGTTGAAATCACCACCTGAATTTCAGGAGCCTGCTGCTGGGTATTTTCTGTAATCCAGTTCACTAAACTGTTCAGGTTTTTTAAGCCCGCCAGTTGTTCCATAATTTTATCCTCTGGAAGATTAAGCTCAGAAAAACCGCCCAATTCAGTACGTAAGGCACCAATAATTTCAACCCGCTTAATGGAATCGATGCTTAAATCTGCTTCCAGATCCATTTCCATTCCCAACATTTCTTGTGGATATCCCGTTTTATCACTTACAATTTGTAATAAAACCTGTTTAATGTCCTTTTGTACCAATACCGCAGATTTTACTTCCATCACTGGTGATATTTCTACCTGCCCGATCAATTGATTTTCAATTTTAATGGGTTGCGGTGTTTGGTAAGCAGCTTGTGGTGCTTGATGATAAGCCGGCGTTTGAACGGATGGATTCTGACCTAAAAAAGACAGCATAACATCTCGTTGTGCCTGAATAAGCGTTTTCATGCTATTCAGGTATTCTTGCATCATCATATCTTTTGCAGATGACTGAACCTGTTGGCTGCTATACTGACCTGGTGTTTCTTTCATAAGGATAATCGGTTTGGTGATTGGAGCGGCTCCGTTTTCTGGAAGTTTGCCTGTTGATGGTATGGCATGTTGACCATTTACATACCAAATGGCTGGACTTTTTTTGTAAAGCGTTAGCTGGTCGATTTGAATAAACTGTGCAGATCTTCCCTCGAATAATTTTTCAAGATTGATGTTTCTTCCGGTTGAAATGTAGCTGGCTAAAGTTCCAAGAAGGTTACTCAATTTGTTTTGGCCCTGATCTTCGGTATGAAAAATAGTTTCATCCTTGCCAATACAAGATTTAGTCAGCCCGCTTAATACTTTGCCGGGACCCACTTCGATGAAAATTCTTGCGCCAGCATCGTACATGTTATTCAGCTGATCAGCAAAAAGTACAGGCTGAACCAAATGTTCTGTTAAACGCTCCTTAATCGCTGAAGCAGTTGTAGGATATGCTTTTGCAGTTGTATTTGACCAGACTGGAATTTCTATATTCTGGAATGGAACTTTTGACAATACCTCTTGGTAAAGGTCTTTAGACCTGGCTACGATTGGACTGTGAAAAGCACAAGCCACTTCCAACTGTCGGAAAGAAACTTTTGCTTCTTTCAATTTAGCGGCTAAATTTTGAATGCCTGTTGTAGAACCTGCTATAACACACTGTGTTGGTGCATTGAAGTTAACCGGATATACGTTGTCTATACCTGATAATAAATCACTCAAGTCTTCACGTTTTGCGCTAACGGCCAGCATACTTCCAGGATCTCCATCTGTAACGGCATCTAAAATTGATTGTGCCCTTTTAGCGCTCAATTTAACCAGTTGATCATCTTCAAAAGCACCTGCGAAACAAAGTGCTGGTAATTCACCATAGCTATGGCCTGCAACCATATCTGGCTGAATACCTAGAGATTGAAGCAATTTTGCAATAGCCAGATCGACTATGCCCAGCAATGGCTGCGCCATCCGCGTATCTTTAATGCTTTCTTTTTGTAGTGTAGCCGATTCTGCATTAAATACCGCATGTGGGAAAAGTATCTTTTCATAAGCCGGATAGTCTTTTAATAATTTTCTCATCTCTGGAAAAACCACAAAAAGATCTCTTGCCATGTTAATCCGTTGGCTGCCCTGGCCAGGAAAAAGAAATGCCACCTTACCTTCTTTTACATTGGTTTTATAAGTGTCTTTACTTTGAATGCCTGATAAAACCAAGTCAATTTTCATGACTAAATCTTCAGCATTGTTGGCTACAATACTCATCTGTATTGGCTTTTGTGTACCTGTAGCCAAACTGAAGGCAATATCCTTCAGTGCAATCTGACCATTAACTTCCAAAAGATTTTTAACATCAGTGAGTGTTATTTTAGCTTCCTCATAGGTATCGCCTCTAAACACAAACAATTCTGATGGCCATGATTTAAGAACTGGATACTGGTTCTCAATATTTTTATCGCTTTCTAGCACAGCATGAAAATTCGTTCCACCAAAACCGAAGGCACTCACGCCAGCATAACGTTTTTCTTCCATCCACAAACCAGCCTCAGTATGGAAGGCAAAAGGACTTGTTTTGGCGTTATAAAAACTGTTTGGCGTTTTTAAATTAATCGTTGGGGGTTTAATTCCGTGGTAAACGGCAAGCGAAGCCTTAATTAAACCCGCAATACCAGCAGCACATTTCGTATGTCCGATCTGCGTTTTAACTGACCCTAGGTAAGTTTGTCCGACAGTTGCGCCGGTTTCATTCAGCATATCTGTTAAAGCGCTGATTTCTGTTTTGTCGCCCACAACGGTACCTGTTCCATGCGCCTCAATTAAGCCTATGCTGGATGGCATGATGCCCGCCTGACTGTAAGCCCTTTCTAAAGCATTGATTTGTCCGTTTTTACGAGGGGCAGTTAAGCCAAGGCTTTTTCCATCGCTGGATCCACCCACGCCTTTAATCACTGAATAAATCGTATCGCCATCTCTTAAGGCATCTTCGTGTCTTTTCAAAACCACCATCGCAATTCCTTCGCCCAGCGCTATTCCATCTGCTTCTGCATCAAAGGTTGCACACCTACCTTTTTTGGATAGGGCATGTGTGCTGGAGAACATCAGGTAATCGTTAATGCCATTATGAAGATCGGCACCGCCAGCCAATACCATATCAGATTTTTCGAGGAAAAGTTCCTGGCAGGCCAGGTCAATGGCCGCAAGAGAAGATGCACAAGCAGCGTCAACCGTGAAATTCCGGCCGCCTAAATTCAATCTGTTGGTGATTCTGCCAGATATTACATTAGCCAGAATCCCTGGAAAAGAATCTTCAGTCATCTTAGGCAATGCAGCATCAACTTCCGCTGGCATTTCACCAAATACCTGTTTATAAAAACACCTGAAACTATAACTATTGGCCAAATCATTTCCGCCTTCAGCACCAATAATCACGGATACGTTTTCTTTATCAACACCTTCATCACCGTAACCAGCATGTTGCATGGCCTGTTTAGCTACCATCAAAGTGAGGAGTTGGGTAGGCTCAATAGCAGCAAGAGATTGTGGTGGAATACCAAATTCAAGCGGATCAAAGTCTATTCTTGGAATGAAGCCACCCCATTTAGAGTGCGACATGTCGCCAGCAGTAGATTCCGGATCATAATAAACCGCTTTATTCCATCTTTCATCTGGTACTTCAGTTACAGAATCTTTTCCAAGGATAATATTTCTCCAGTATTCATCCAGATTTTTAGCACCCGGAAAAATACAGGCCATGCCCACAATGGCTACATCTAAAGATTTTGCCTCACTTTTTGGTGGCGCAGATAAGATGGCCTGATCAATATATTCATAATTTCCGGTCGCCACAGCCTCATGCAAATCCACCAAAGAAACAACTTCCTGGTGCATAGGCGCAATCTGGCCAATCATATACATACCCAGTTCAGTCTGCTCTTTTTCGTTAATTTCAACCAGCTGATCACCCTGTCTTTCAATTCCTTTCGCGGCAATTCTCAATCTGCCCACATTCAGACTTTCTAATTTTTCCCAGATTAGTTTTTTGTCGATACCCTGTGCCTGCAATTTGGATTTCTCCTGATTAAAATGGCTGGCAAAAGAAGAATTTAAACACCTGGTTTCATGACCAGGAGCTGTTTCCAGTAATATTGTTTCTTGCGCCTGCATGGCTTCCTGTTGAAACTTATTCAGAATAGCACCCGTGCTCACCGCTTCTTTTGTATATAAATAAGCCGTACCCATCAGCACGCCAATTTTCATTCCTTTTGCGGCGAGGGGGGCAGCCATTATAGAAATAAAAGCCGCTGAAAAAGCATCGTGAATACCACCGGCAAAGAAGATACTGATCTCTTCAGGTTTGTCTACTTTTAAAAGGCGTTCTATCTGTTTTTCCCACAAAACCATGCTGGATAAAGGCCCAACATGGCCACCACATTCACGGCCTTCAAATACAAACCTTTTCGCACCTTCTTTCAGATACATGTCCAGTAAGGCAGCAGATGGTACGTGTAAAAACGTTTTAATGCCAGCCTTTTCAAAGGGTTTAGCTTGTGAAGGTCTTCCCCCAGCAATCAATAATACAGGTGGCTTTGCAGCTAAAATATATTCCTGTTGTTCATCGCGAAGCTCTTGAGGAGCAAAACCAAGTATACCCACGCCCCAGGTTTTTGTACCAGCCAATGCTTTGGTTTGATCGATGAGGTTTTTTGCTGCATTACCTTTTAAAAGGGATAACGCCACAAATGATAACGCCCCGGCTGCCGAAACGGCATCGGCAAAAAGTGGTACATCACTTACCCGTGTCATAGGGCCTTGCGCAATGGGATATTTGATATTTAAATCTTCAGCCAATGCATTATTTGCACTGATGGTATTTAAAGATTTTGCTTGTTTTAAGTGTCCGAAAATGGAAGCTTTCAAACCAAATATAAGTTTATCTAACTTCTTATATTTTTCAAACAGATCTATTGATATACTAATGTCCTGGCCCATTGGCAGGTAATTCGTATTAAGATCATAGCCACCAAAATAGGTTTTAAGTTTTGAATAGTTTTGATCATCTTCAGACAGTGCCGGAGAATTAGGACGTACCAATACCCTATGCTGATCAATGATTTTAGTTTCTGTGCCACTGAGTTTACCACAAACAGACTTTAATTCTGCCGGAGCAGCACATTCTGCAAAGAGCGTCAGCTGACTATCTAAAATTACACCTGTTGCACCTTGAGCAATTAATGATGCTGCCGTATGAAGGCCAATGCCACCCTGAACCCAGATTGGAAGGTCTAAAGCTTCTTTAATTACCCGCTGAAAGAGGACAAATGATGATTCAGCAGCCACTTTTCCTGCACCTTCGTTTCCTTTAATGATGATGCCATATGCACCAGCAACCTTGGCTTTCCGGGCAGATTCAAGATCAAAAATCTGATAGATGACTTTGGCCTGAGGCTGCTTTTTAAACTCAAAGCCAAAGGGTGCAATAATCAAACTTACCTGAGCTGGCAACTCCATATCCTGCCACTCATCCGTATTATAGCAAATGCCATAATCCATAACGGATTGTTCTTTCAAACTTTTTAAGGCCTGCTCAGCCATAGCTTTATTGTGCCCAAAGCTGAGAACAGGAAAACAAGAGGTTTTTGCTAAACTGGATACTAGCCTGGCATCCGGGATTTCGAAGGGAGTTACCCCAATAAGAAGGTGTTTGTTCATGGTTGGAGATCATTTAGTCTTATCATCTTAAGCCCTGACTTTTTTCCAGATACCTAAGTAATAAAAGGTTGATTATTAATTTATGATGATGCCATTTGGCAGCAATTTTTCGATACTATTTGTGTGTATTATTAATAAGTCTAATGTATAAATCAAAAATTGAATTTTTTGCGCTAAAATATGGAATGCATAAAATTAATATAGTTATAAGTAGTGATATAAAATTAAATATAAAAATACATAATACAAACTTTTTAATACTATTTAATATAAATTATTATACAAACATAATTTGAAAAAACGAAAAATATTGACGACTTCTGTTATTTTTTGATTATAAAAGTGTTAAAAACGTATTAATTTAATGTTTTTGAGCACATTTAATCGCATCGATCTAATTTTAAGTAATAGTTGGGTTTTGTGATAAGCTTCTTAATTTGAATATAAAAAGCAATCTATTTTGTATGATTATTATTTTATAATAATATTTTCATTTCGTTTCACATGTATTATTAATTATTATATTATGTATACTTAAATTTGTTTTATTCGAGACATATTGTATAAAATACACTTATCATTTATTTCTTTTTATTCTTAACGTTTTCGCAAACGTTTAAAAGGCCAAAACCAGAGGAGGGAAGAGGATGATCAATAAATCTTTTAGCAAGATTAGTATCTGGAGTAAATTCTACAGCGAGTGTTGCCTGAACAAAATGAATTGAGACTGAAAGTAATAACCTGAATTTGATCATTAATTGATTTTAGAAAACTGGTCTGCGACATTTTTTCGCCCTTTCCCTTTCAGGGGAAAGGTGCCGATAGGCGGATAGGGGCTAACTAATAGCGATAACCTGTTTAATAGTATTCTAATGCATATCATTAATTAAATGCTCAGGTTATAGAAAAGTAATTTAATTATTCTCCTTATATTTAGAGTAGTGTTAAATCGCTGACGGGCAAATTTTCAAAAAATTGATTTCTTTACCCCACCTTCATTCCACCTTTACCCCACTTTTACCCCACCATCTCGTCACACTTATCTTGTACATCACTTAATTCTGCCTGTAGAGCTAAACGATAACTGGCCGATATCGTCTATCCAGCGATGAGGTAACCACGAAGAACCTTCCAGTTTATTCTGGGCATATCACTTACAAACCCTTATCCGGTGGAGTATACAGAAGAATGCCCGTACAAGATTCTGAACAACAGGTTTTAAGGCTAAGTAATAGCGTTCTTAAAGATAAGAGGAGGGAGCGATTTAAAATAAATTTAATTGCTCCGGTTGGTATAAGCTGGGGTCGAAATGATATGATTTAAAATTTTGATCTGATACGTAATAAACTTCAGTTTCGCAATCTCTCGAAGCCACTTTTATCATGGTATTTCCGGCAACATCATTAAACATTTGCTCAACTAGGAATGGATCGTTGTTGTCTTTGGATAAGTGACTCAGCAAAAGATGTGACATGTAATCAGGTCGGTGATTTAAAAATAAATCCAAGGCTTGTGCATTACTTAAGTGTCCACGGCCACTGGTAATCCTCCTTTTTAAAAAATAGGGGTATTGTCCATTAGCCAGCATATTCGCACAATAATTGGATTCTAAAAATGCGGCGTGGCAGCGTTTAAACTGACTCACTAATCGATCACATACCGAGCCTATATCTGTGAAAACACCTACCCGAACCCCGTTACATTCTACAGTGAAAGAATAAGGATCAGCGGCATCATGGAATTTAGAGAAAGCTGTAATTTGCAGTTTCCCGATTTGAATGTTCTGGATATGGCTTAATCCGAAGGTTTTGTGCTCATCAAGTGCTAACTTACTACTTTTGAGTGTTGCTGCACTAATATAAACCGGGATTTTATATTTTTTGGCAAACACAGCCAGGCCTTTAATATGGTCGCTATGCTCATGAGAAATAAAAACAGCCTTTACTTTTTCAAGGGAAAGGTTCAGTCGCAACATTCTCTTCTCCACCTCTTTACAAGTCAGGCCCACATCAACCAGAATAGCTTCGTCTTCGTTGCCAACATAGTAACAATTGCCGTTGCTGCCTGAATTTATGGATGTAAAGTATAATGCCATTAGATTCGCAAGTTAAGGCTAATTAACATAACGGGAAAGTAAAACTATACTCTTGTGCCATTGTATTCTACCAACCTGGTTAATAGTGGAAGAAAAGCTTGAATGAGGTTAATTTCTTCCTCTGAAAATATTTTCTCCATCGTTTTAACCAGCCATTCTTCCTTTATTTTCCGACTGGCAATGATGTGCTTTTCGCCAAGTTTTGTTAAGCCAATATATGTTTTACGTTTATCATCATCACTTGGAAATCTTTCTACACAATGCGCATCAAACAGGCGATTGATAATTTGTGAAATGGCTTGCTTTGAAACCCGCTCCATTTCGGCAAGTTCTGTAGATAATAATTTGCCATGCTGTTCCAATAAAGACATGGTTAATAATTCTGCATTACTAAACTCAGAACTTACGTTCTGTTTTCTCAATTGCCGGGTAAGGCGGGTAACCGTACTTCTCAGCTTTGCAGCAATTTCCTGTGTTTGTTTTGACATGCATCTTGTAAATTAACTTGACAAAGATAATGTAATTTTATTAGGTATAAAAGTTGTTTGTATGGACACTCATTAAAATTATGATCATAATATGATAAAAATAATGATAAAGTAGCTTTACTGTTTTAATATAATTTTATACTTTTGTAAAGTTACTTTACTATTTTAATTATGAGTATTTTTCGTTCATTAAGGCATTATAATTACAGACTATTTTTTACAGGACAAGCCATATCACTTATTGGCACCTGGATGCAAAGAGTGGCTATTAGCTGGTTAGTTTATCGCCTTACAGGTTCGGCCTTCTTATTGGGGCTAATTACTTTTCTAAGTTTAATTCCATCATTAATTTTAGCGCCCTATGCAGGAAGCTTTGTTGACAGGCACAATAAGTATAAGATTTTGGTCATTACCCAGATCATCTTAATGCTGCAAGCCGGCGCACTTGCTGTAATGATCTGGTTTAAGGTTTATGATATGTTTTGGATTGCTGCTTTATCTTTGGTGCAGGGATTGGTAAATGCCTTTGATGTAACTGCACGTCAATCTTTAATGGTTAACCTGATCGAAGACAAAGAAGATTTACCGAATGCCATTGCGCTGAACTCTTCAATGTTCAATGCAGCCCGTTTAATTGGTCCGGCGCTGGCTGGCGTAATATTAAGTACATTGGGAGAAGACATCTGTTTCCTCCTCAACTTTGTCAGTTTTATAGCGGTAATTGCTTGTTTAGCGATGATGAAGTTAAAATTAACTGCACACGTTAAGTCTAAAGAAAACATATGGATCGATTTAAAAAAGGGTTACGAGTATCTCAAAACTTCACCTGATTTATCTTCCATGATTTTAATGATGGCCGCCTCTAGTTTGCTGGTGATCCCTTTTACAACGTTGCTTCCTGTTTTTGCAAAAGATATCTTTAATGGAGATGCCACAACCTTCGGGTGGTTTGAAAGCGCTGCAGGTTTTGGTGCCTTCTTTGGCGCAATTTATATGGCTACCCGGAAAGCCGGGCAAAATTTACAGAAGATTGTCATTGTATCTGGCGGACTGCTCGCCGTTGCAGTAATTGCTTTAGCCGTTGCACCAACACTAATATTGGCACTTGTTTGTACTGGTTTAGCTGCACTAGGCTTAATGGCGCAAACATCATCCATTAACACTTATCTTCAAACCCATGCTGATGATTTGATGAGGGGCCGAACGTTGAGTTATTACATCATGGCCTACCAGGGCGTATTGCCCGTTGGCAGTTTGTTAATGGGTTACCTTGCTCACCAATTTGGTACGCAGGTGATAGTGGCTTTTGAAGGGGTAGCGGGATTGCTCATTGTTGGCGCTTTTCTTTATCATGAAAAACACCGCAATCAGTTGCAGAATAAGCTGTCTTTTTTCGGCTAACCGGAATTCCGGCCATCATTTCGATTTTATCTGTGCTGTTTGGTTAAGCTAACCTATTAATATCCATGTTGGCTTAAAGATAGATTTAGCAACATAACTGACATGTTTTAAGTTCTCCAGAATTATTTATTAGTTTTGAAACTGTTAATTAAAACCTATCAAAAATATCAGTTATGCTTAGATCAAGATATATTCTGTTCGTCATTTGCTTTTCATTTATCATTTCTATTGGTAATGCACAGGTTACCGCAATTCAAAATATCCAGGCCAGAAAAATTCTTAGCTTAAATGGGAAATGGAATTATATCGTTGATCCTTATGAAAACGGGTATTATGATTATCGCCATGAGCCTTTCGATCAATCTAAAAGTGGAACAGGCGGGTATTATGATGATCGGGTACAAAAAGATAAAACCGAACTAATTGAATATAATTTTGATCTTTCGCCCCAAATGAATGTTCCTGGCGATTGGAATTCCCAATCAGCGCAGTTATCACTTTATGAAGGAAATGTATGGCTGCGTAAAAAGTTTGATGTTAAGCCAGAAAAAGGCAAAAAGTACTACGTTTACTTTGGTGCAGTGAACTATGAAGCGAATGTTTATTTGAACGGTAAAAAGCTGGGTGTACATAAAGGTGGTTTTACACCATTTCAGTTTGATGTAACAAGCGGTTTAAAACCTGGTGAGAATACACTCATTTTAAAGGTTGATAATACCCGCAAGCCAGATGAAATTCCTACTGTGAATACCGATTGGTGGAATTATGGTGGCATTACCCGTGACGTTTTTCTTGCTGAGTTTCCAGATCATTTTATTAGCGATTATAAACTTCAACTCGTTAAAGGAAATAATAACCTGCTTAGTTTTACAGTAAAGTTGGCAGATGCGACAGCCGGGCAGGACATCACATTGTCTATCCCTGAATTAAAGCTCGAAAAGAAATATAAAACGGACTCTGAGGGAAAAATTAAGGACGAATTTACCTGGAATAATTTATCGCTTTGGTCGCCAGAGAACCCGAAATTGTATGGTGTAAATATTAAAAGTGATAAAGAAGATATTAATGATAAAATTGGATTAAGAACCATTCAGGTAAAAGGCGATAGCATTCTTTTAAATGGCAAAAATACTTTCTTAAGGGGAATCTCCATTCATGATGAAAATCCACTTTTGGCGGGTCGCCTCCGTTCAGAAGGTGATATGAGGATGATGTTGCAATGGGCAAAAGATCTGAACTGCAATTATGTTCGCCTGGCTCATTATCCGCATAACGAAGAAATGGTTCGCTTAGCTGATGAAATGGGATTGATGGTTTGGGCTGAAGTACCTGTATACTGGACCATTAGCTGGACCAATCCTTCTACCTATGCCAATGCCAAACAGCAATTAACAGATTTAATTGTTCGTGATAAGAACCGGGCCAGTGTAATCATCTGGTCGATTGGAAACGAAACCCCTTTAAGTGATGCCCGTTTGAGTTTTATGACCAACCTGGCTGAAACCGCACGTACGCTTGATGATTCCCGCTTGATAGCTGCAGCGCTAGAAGTTCACCGTGAAGGCAACACCATGGTCTTAAACGATCCATTGGGTGAGGTAATCGATCTAGTGAGTTTTAATGAATACGCTGGATGGTATTGGGGCGGCGCTCCGGCAGAGCTGGCTAAATATACTTTTGATATTAAATATAAAAAACCAGTGGTGATCAGTGAATTTGGAGGTGATGCCCTGGGTGGTTTTCATGCCGATGAAAATACCCGTTGGAGCGAAGAATACCAGGAAGCACTTTATAAAAATCAGTTTAATATGCTGAGCAAAATCAGTGCCTTACGTGGTGTAACCCCATGGATCTTAGCTGATTTCAGATCGCCAAGAAGACAACACCCGGTTTACCAGAATTTCTGGAACCGTAAAGGCTTAATCAGTGAAACCGGAAAGAAAAAGAAAGCATTTTTTGTGGTGAAAGATTTTTATAATCAAATGGAAACCAAGTATAAATAAGTCATGATAGATCAATAAAATTGATGGTTAATATTGCTTATAGCGGATTAACCATAGGTTTAGTGAATCATAAAAAGACGAAAGAATGACCCTGGTATGGGTTTAATCAATGGATTTATTCAGAGATTCGACACCTTATCCAGCTAACCCTGAACAGGGTTTTAAACATAAATAAATAATAATAATGAAGCAACATTTAAGCATCTTACTCATTTTGGCAACAGCTTTCAGCACCTCGGCGCAGAAAAAGAAAGCATTGCCTGTACCTGTCCAGAATTATACCTTAGGAAATAAAAAAGTAACCGTTTATACCACGGCTGAAAAATCGGAGTATCGGATCAGCAAAACAGAAACTTTAAACTTTGTAGAAAATAAACAACCATTTGAAACAGAGCCGTGTATTTTTGTAGACCCTACCATAAAATATCAAACCATGGTGGGGATTGGTGGCGCACTAACGGATGCATCTGCTGAAACATTTGCTAAGCTGTCAAAGAAAAATCAGCAGGAATTACTGGAAGCATATTACAGTAAAGATAAAGGGATTGGATACACATTAGCCCGTACCAATATCGCCAGTTGCGATTTTTCAAGCGGTAGTTATGGTTATGTTCAGGATAACGATAAAGATTTAAAAACCTTTAATGTAGCACATGATGAGCAGTTTAAAATTCCATTAATTAAACAAGCAACTGCCGCTGCCGGTGGTAAACTAACCTTATTTGTAAGCCCATGGTCGCCACCAGCATGGATGAAAGATAACAACAGCTTAATTAAAGGCGGACATCTGCTGCCTGAATTTCGCCAAAGCTGGGCAAACCATTACGTAAAATTCATCAAAACATATGAAGCAACGGGCATTCCGGTTTGGGGCTTATCTGTTCAGAACGAACCAATGGCCAAGCAAATCTGGGAATCATGCGTGTACACTGCTGAAGAAGAACGCGATTTTATTAAGAATTTCTTAGGCCCAACTTTACAAAAATCAGGTTTAGCATCTAAAAAGTTAATTGCCTGGGATCATAATCGTGATCAGATCTTCCAAAGGGCCAGTACCATTTTAAATGATAAAGATGCCGCTAAATACGTTTGGGGTATCGGTTTCCACTGGTATGAAACCTGGACGGGTAGCGGAATGCAATTTGGTAATTTGCGCCAAACACATGAAGCCTATCCAGATAAGGCACTGATTTTTACAGAGGGATGTAAAGAAAAATATGATGTAAATAAACTGGATGACTGGACTTTAGGCGAGCGTTATGGTTATTCCATGATCAATGACTTTAATGCCGGAACAGCAGCCTGGACCGATTGGAACATTCTTTTAGATGAAAAAGGTGGTCCGAACCATGTAGGTAATTTCTGTTTTGCGCCTGTTCATGCAGATACTAAAAAAGATAAACTCATTTATACCAATGCCTATTATTATATGGGCCATTTCTCTAAATTCATCCGTCCAGGTGCTAAAAGGGTAGGCGCTGCATGCAGCAGAGATTTGTTGCAAACTACGGCTTTCTTAAACACCGATGGTAAATTAGTGGTGGTGGTGATGAACCAATCTGATGAAAAATTAAAATACAGTTTGTGGATTAAAGGGCAGGCTGCAAATACAACCAGTCTTCCACATTCGATTACTACTTTAGTGGTAGAATAACCAAATAAACTTAAACTATGATCAAAAAAATCGAAAATCTGTTCTCTTTAAAAGATAAAGTTGTCGTGGTAACAGGCGCGACAGGTGTATTGGGAGAAGCATTTCTTCAGGGGCTGAATGCTGCAGAAGCAACCCTTGTGGTAATAGGCAGAAATGAAGAAGTGGCCAAACTCCGTGCTCAGGAAGTAACCGACGCTGGAGGCAAGGCCATTTACATCATTGCCGATGTGCTGGATGAGCAAGCATTGGTAGCAGCTAAAACCCGTATTATAGAAACCTTTGGCAAAATAGATGCCTTGGTTAATGCAGCTGGAGGTAATGTGGCTGAAGCAGTAATCCAACCAGGGAGCGATATATTCGACTTGAATATTTCTGCACTAAAACAGGTTTTCGATTTAAATTTGTTTGGAACCATTATTCCAACTCAAATCTTTGGTCAGGAGATTGCAAAGAATGGCGGCAGCATTGTGAATATTTCATCGGTTTCCGCCACTCAGGCCATTACCCGTGTATTGGGTTATTCGATGGCCAAATCGGCTGTAGACAGTTATACCAAGTGGATGTCCGTAGAACTAGCAAACCGCTATCAGGATAAAATCAGGATCAATGGTATTGTTCCGGGATTTTTCATTACCAACCAAAACCGGGCTTTACTTACCAATGAGGATGGCTCATTAACAGCCAGGGGTAATGCCATTATTTCGAAAACTCCATTCAAGCGTTTCGGTGCTCCGGAAGAGTTAATCGGTGCTTTGGTTTATCTATTGAGTGATGCTTCCAAATTTGTAAATGGTGAAAATATTACTGTTGATGGTGGCTTCTGTGCCTTCTCTGGAGTATAGTTTTTAAAATATGATCTAATAAACAAAAGAGGCCGTTTTAGCCTCTTTTGTTTTTAACGGCTATTTGATTTATTCGATAAGGTTAAGGTGATTTTAGATGAATCACATTAATTACGGTTTTTAGCCGATTGGCCATATTTTAAACCCATCTTTGTCTGTGGCCTGAAATTTGCCTCTAAATCATTATGGAAAATAACCAGCATCCCGAAAAAAAGATTTTGACACCATCAGTTATTCATGATGATTTATCAGAGGTTAAAAAACCCGAACACTTAAGAAAAACAGCTTCAAGTCATGACGATTTTCTACCAGAAAACCCGGAACGCAATTATCATCATGAAGAATTTAAATCTATAACTTCCAGTCATGATGAAATCAAACATGCAGATGATGATGTTTGGAACGGTGAAGATGCTTAATCTTTAAGAGATATTTCAAGATCTATACCTGCCTTTTTCATAGCAGTATGATAGGGAATGATAGGGTATTCTTTGTAGCGTTTTTGGTGTGCTATCCGTTTATCATGCAAAACCACTAAAAAGATATGAAGAATAAATTACTATCGATCAGCGGATTGCTGATGTTACTTTCTTTGGTCATGATTTCCTGCAAAAAGGACAAAACACCCGCCAGACCAAAAGACGCATTAACAGGCTCATGGGAAGAAGTTCCACAAAAGGCATATAGCAGAAGATTGCTTTTTGGAGTGGGTGGAAACTTTTCGATGCAAATCAGAGATCAGGGTAATCAATACTGGAGTACAGAAGTGATTGGAAAATATACCATTTCCGGAGATCAACTGATCGTTAATACGAGCAGCAATCTGGAGAAATCTTCTACTGGTAAAATCATTAGTAATTCCCCGGTAAATTATGTTTTATTTGATAAAGGAAAGTTTTCCATTGATCAGCAGGTACTGACGATTAACTATACCACGTATCCGGCAGATGCACCTGTAGCTACAGTGGCTAAATTCAATCAGTTGATTCCGATAGATTAAAGAAGCGAGATAAGGTTCAGAATGATCTGTCTCAAACCTTAGTGCGATATGCCTGTGTTTTTACAATGAAAAAAATCAAGGGAAATTTAAATTTTAAGAAGGTAGATAAGTTCATCAATTCTTCATTTGATATTTAGAAATTTATTAAACAATAAACGAGGTTATTCACCCATTAATAAATATCAACATGAAAGCAATTAAAATTTTAATGATCGCATTAGTAGCTACTTTTTCTGTAAACGCAGTAAGTGCACAAACAAAAGAACCTGTTAAAGTTAAAACAGAAAAAACAACAGTTAAAAAAGTACAAAAACACCACCACAAAGCCAAAAAAGCTGCTGCTGCAAAAATGTAGTCGCCACACAAAATGATTGAGGTTATAAATCCATTCCGAATTTCGGGATGGATTTATTGTTTATACTTAGGAGTCAAATGAAAATAGAGAAGACTAAAGGCATTTCTCTTAATCAGTGAGAAATAAGCGAAACCATTATAAAAATAAATCCGGTTATTGCCATTAAAAAAAACAAAAATGATTTAATATCCTTTGCTTTATGTCCTTTTTTTAATACCAGGCGACTAAAGGGGGCGGATATTATTATGGCGAGTGCAAATAAAAAGGCAAATGCCGGTGCCAGCTGTCCACCAAGGCTCATAACTGTATGATTATCGTTATTCCCAAAAAAACCTAATAGATCTCCCAGCAATAAAAAATTCCAGATAACCACAAAAACAATCACCGCTGACCATTTCAAAGGAAAGCTTCCGATTGATTGATATTTTGCGATCTCCGCTTCAACTGCTGCCGGTAGGACACTGTTGTTATTTAGAAATCCGGTATCTGTTATTCGTTTAATCAGATCGCGACTTCCGGAAGTTAAAAAAACAACCTTTTCACTATAGCCGTTAACCCGATGATTAATTTTAATACCTGATCTGAATACTGCTGAAAATAGTTCGATAGAAATAATATCAGATGGTCTGAAATATAAATTACCTAGAATGGATGCATTTAACCGCAATTCATTTTTATTAACCAACAATTTAGCAAACGGCCAGGTAGCCTGGCCTGATCCAATGTATGCACCACCCGTTTCTTCAATTTCAAACATGCTCTTAAAGGTTGATTTTATGGCTAAAACTATTTAAAAGCAATGGAAAAACAAAATAGCACCATTCAACATAACATATCCAGTTTTTAAATAAACGCTCTAATCCCAATTTTGACCATGTCAGCAGCCAATTCTTTAGCCTCATTTTCCAGGTGCTAAAAACATGATTTGAAATTTTTATTTAAACGGGTAAAAATTCATGAATCCTTCATTTGATATGTAGAAATTTATTAAACAATAAACAAGGTTATTCACCCATTAGTAAATATCAACATGAAAGCAATTAAAATTTTAATGATCGCATTAGTAGCTACTTTTTCTGTAAATACAGTAAGTGCACAAACAAAAGAACCTGTTAAAGTTAAAACAGAAAAAACAACAGTTAAAAAAGTACAGAAACACCACCAAAAAGCCAAAAAAGCTGCTGCTAAAAAATAGTGTGTAGCAACAATAGGTTAGGTAATTAAGCCGCTTCGAATAATTTCGAGGCGGTTTTTTGTTTTAGTATAGTTCCGGTTTGAGTCAGACGTACTTTGAAGGGGAATATTAAAAAGTGGTTGGTTAGAACACCAATTAGTGGAATATTTATGAGGATAATAAATTATTTGAATTGTTTACAGCTTACACTTAGTAAATCCCAATTGCCTGATAGCCAAAATCAGTGGTTTCTTAGGTTCATAAATTAAATACTAATGAATGTGATCTTTCTAAATATTTTAGATCCTACCTTAGGTAGGACGTTGATACAGAGCTTTAGCTTATAATATTGTTAACCGATAAGAAATAGCTATATTGTACACTTAATTTAATCCTCTCGAGTGTCAACAAACAAGCGCAAACAATACACAAGGCTTCATTCTACGCAACGAAAGGCTGAACGATCTAAATTACGGTTTAAAAGAATAAAAAGGCTTAGGAATATTGCGAAACAAAACCCTTTCGTCAATGTTAAACGATTTAAAACCGGAAATTATCCAAAACAACTTCGAAATAGATTAAAAGCTATCTTAGCGCCGAAGGTCTTTTCGATGTTAAGAAATACCATTGAAATGTGTGTTTTTATTTCTAGAATTCAGCAGGAATACGATAAGAAAAGAGGAGTATTTATTTCAATGGAACAAGTTGAAAGTATTGATCATGATGCTTTGGTTGTTTTGCTGTCTATAATGATAAAGTTTCAAGAGAACTCTATTAATTTTAATGGTTCTTTTCCTTTGAATCGTTTAGCTAAAAAAATTGTTATTCAATCAGGTTTTATAGAAAGCCTATATAAAAAGAGTGAATTAGGTCAATATTATCTCAAGGGTCGTAATAATAAAATGCTAACTACCGGATGGACAAAGGTAAGCAGTGATTTAGCAGAAAGTATAATGGAAGATATTACACCAAAACTGTTTGGAGAAAAGCGAACTTTGAAAGGTCTTTATCGGGTTTTAATTGAGTTGATGCATAATTGTCATAATCATGCAAATCCGAACCAGATTGGTACAAAGGATTGGTGGCTATCAATAAACATTCATGATGAAAAAGTAACATTCTCATTTATTGATTATGGTATTGGAGTCTTTGAAAGCCTTAGATTAAAAGAAGAGAGTAATATTTTTAAAAAGTGGTTCAATATGGTAAGTTCTTATCTTCAAAATAATGCAGAAATATTACATAAAATTTTAAATGGAGAAATGCATCAAACTGCAACTAACAACTATTTTCGTGGTAATGGACTGCCAGCTATTATGAATGCCTATGATAGAAATTATATTAGTTCTCTATCTATCATTACTAATGACGTATTTGTATCTGTCGAAAATGATGTCTATCGAACAATGGATATCAATTTTAATGGTACATTTGTATATTGGGAAATCAATAAAAATACACTTACACATCCATGGATACCATTAATATAAAATTTGCAAGGCAATTCACCCGTAAACCCGGACCTCGTAAAATTGAGGAGGGGGATAATTCTGGAGAACTTTATAGGAAACAACTTTTAATCTTAGTCAAGCAGGCCATTGATGAAGATAAAAAGCTTATTATAGATTTAGATGGTGTTTTAGGTTATGGCACTTCATTTTTAGAAGAGATGTTTGGTGGATTGATAAGGAATAATCATATTCCATATGAACAACTGTCTAAGCGACTTAGTTTTATCTCATACGAGGAACCCTTCCTTATTGACGATATTAATAAGTACCTCCAAAGGGCTTCGCAATGGGAAAAACTTTAATTACCGTAATTATTACTATAATTTCCACTATAACAATCTTGTTTATTGGTTATGTTTTCAAATACCATCAAAAATTTGCTTTTAAATATGAAATCGATGTTGTTGCGGCAATTATAGGGTTATTAACATTAATAGTTACAGCTTTATTAGCATACTGGGTTTCAAGTATTATCGAAACAGCAAGAGATTTGAATCAGAATGAAAGAGAAATAATTTTATCTAGGATCACTGACTTTTCTAAACATGTAGACACCATGCTTGAAGTTCTTTACTCTAATAATATACCTCTAATTAAAGTAACATCGTCAATCAAACAATGCAATTTGATGAATACGAGTATACTATTTTTGATCACTGAATCAAGAACTATTGAAACAAATACTCGCTACCAAACTACCATTTTTTCAAAGATTAATGACATCAAGGATCTAATGACAAGCTACCCAGCTTATCCTTCAATTTCTCCTGGCCAAATAGAGCCCGTACAAGTTCAAGTTGGCAACTATGTTTATACAGACGTTCGTATAATTGAAATTGAACAGTTGCTTAGTGCAGTTAAAGATGAACTTGCAAAGTATCAATTGTTTGTTATTCAAAGTTGATGTTAACAATACAAAATAACGGTCAATGTAGAATTGTTACATAAACTACCTACAACATAAAAAACAAAAACACCACCACAAAGCTAAAAAAGCTGCTGCTAAAAAATAGTGTTTAGCAACAATAGGTTAAGTAATTAAGCCGCTTCGAATAATTTCGAAGCGGTTTTTTGTTTATTTATAGCAGGGTTTGAGCCAGACATACTTTGTAGTGAAATATTAAAAAGTAGTTGGTGAGAACACCAACCATTAGGGGGGAAGGTTAATATGCCTTACTTTTTTATTTGATGCAGTATTCGGTCTACGTAAATTTTTGTCTAGATATATAATCTTTTTTTTCATAGTGACATGATTTAAATTCACGTCAAAGGTTGGTTCTCAGATTTTTGAAAGTTGACAAGCTGTTGGGGGGTTGTCAAAAAAACTATGGCAAAATAAATCCTATAATTAATATTTTAATTATATTACCTATATAAATTAACCATCGATAAAAATGAAAATAAGTTTTGAGCTAGATGAGCTAAATTCGGGCAGAGCAGAGAATTTCTTTACCCTCTATGATTTTGAAAACATAGTCGGCGACACTACAGAAAAATATTACTTAGGCACAAAGACTATCCCTAGATGTTGTAGGTTCTGCAATAAGAAGGAGCCAATTGTTACTTTTAAAAAAGATGCCCATGTTATTCCCCAATTTATGGGCAACAAAAAATTGCTTTCTTATTTTGAATGCGATGCCTGTAATGAGCTATTCAGCCAATATGAAAGTTCATTCGCCAATTATATCGGGGCTTCAAGGACTATCTCCCAAATTCCTGGGCAGGGTAAGCATAAAGTTCCTAAATTCAGAGATAAAAAGACAGGATTTACTATTGAATTAGGTGAAAAGAGCCTAAAAATGGGTTTTGTTGAAGGACACGATGAGGTCAGCTTTGATGAAAAGAACAACAAACTATTTATTAAAACCGTTAGGCCGTCTTATGTACCCTTACATATAGCTAAAGTTATTCTTAAAATTGGGATCTGCCTTTTAAAGGAAGAAGATCTTGAGGATTACAAATCTACTATATCTTTCATTTTCGCAGATAAATATGGCAATGGAATAGAAGGTAATGAACTTTTGAAAGTAAAGGGCTACTTTTTACCTGGCCCTCCCAAATATCCTAAACCATTCGTCCAATTGTATACAAAGAAAAAAACAGTTGATGAGCTGATCCCCTCAAAGCACGTTGTGGTCTATTATGGAAATTATGTATTTCAGATGTGCCTGCCATTTTGTAAGACGGATAATCATCTAAATGGACAGCAGATATCGTTTCCTTTATTTCCGCTCTTAGTAGACAATTCATATTTTGACACTTACGGACCGTATCAAAAATTTAATCTTGACACAACGTCAAATGAAAAAAAGGTTAATGAGCCGCATTCAATAACATTTTCATATAAAAAACTCATTAAACCTGAGTTACTTGAAGATAATAAAGCAGATTAACACGGAATTCATACAATTCTATATTTATCCTCTGTTTAGTGTAATGACCAAATAGTAGAAAATCTCATCCATAAAAAAAGGCCTTTAGTAAACTAAAGACCTTTAAATGTACCCCGGAAGGGACTCGAACCCCTGACCCTCGGTTTAGAAAACCGACGCTCTATCCAGCTGAGCTACCGAGGCTCATTTTTTAATGAGCTGCAAATATAGAAGTTCTATCTATAAAGCGAAAATATATTTTAAAGAATTTTCAATGATTTTCCTTTCAGCCAAATAACCATTTCATAACTAATTAATTAGCCTGGTTACATTCTTTACAAATACCCGAAACAATCAGGTTCATATCGTCTACTTTGAACCCTTTTGCTATTTTTAGTGCCGGAATCTTCACCTCATCAAGGCAATATACCCGTAAACAGTTGTTACAATTAAAATGCACATGCTCATCATGGTGGTTATGCTCCGAGCAAGAATTAGAGCAGATCGCATAATTCGCAGTACCATGATTATCCAGTACCCGGTGAATAATTCCCTTCTCTTCAAAAGTTTTTAAAATGCGGTAAAGCGTTACCCGGTCAATTTCTTTACCGATCACGTTTTCCAGATAGGGTTGTGAGGTTGCAGAATCACGGTGTGATAAAATATCCAAAACCTGTAAGCGAGCGCCAGTTCTTTTCAGTCCGTTTTTAACTAGAAGATCTTCGTATTGCTGATTTTTATTCTGGTTCATGTTGTAAATTTAAATAATTACTTTGGCATTCTTAATGGATACCGGCGGTTCATAACTCGCATTGGTATTGGCAAGTTTCAAAATCCCTTTAACCCGAACGGGTTTATCTGTAAAATCTGCAGCATTGCTCAATTCCACCATAATCATAATCGGGACACCATTTTGTCCGCAAAAGTAACACTGATTAATGGGTAAGGTAGCCAGCAAGAATTTTTGCTGTTTCTTCCCGCTTTTAATCGGAATCATGTAGCCCGTTAAATCAAACTCCGCATCTTTAAAACGATTGATAGTCGGGCCGTAAATAGGCAGAAGTTCATTTTTACCATTCAGCTCAAATTTAACAGAACCAATTACATCCCAGTTCAACGACCTCAGCTCATCACCTGGTCGGTGAGGTTTCTGTTGCGAAAAACACAGGTGAGCGCAAAAAAAGAGTAGAATAAGGGGAAGCTTGCTCATGGTATTTGTTTAGCGCCAAGTAAAAAGAAATCAGAACGGTTGTCTCCGGAGTTATTGATCACAAATTTGCCCTGTATTTTAATCGGCTTATCTGTAAAAGGAATAGCGGAAGCCATTTTCACCTCTATCATCGAAGGAATATCACCACTGCCACAAAACGGACAAGATTCTATAGGTACAATAGAAAGCATGAACTCTGAAAATTTAGCACCCACCTTGGTGGGGTAAATAAAGCCAGGCAATTCAATCACCTTATTGTTTAAAGCCATCAGTTCAGGAGGAAAGATACTGACCCATTTTAATGGTTCAACCTGTTTATCATAACGTAACCCAATCAAATTCCAGGTAGGCGTACGCATGTCCTTATGCACTTTCACCTGTGCGTGCACAAGTGTAAAGCTGTAAAAAAAGAGTAAGATCAATAAAATATATTTCATTATTTATCTTTTGAAAGGGTACTTGCAATATCAACTTTATAGGTTTGAACCGCTGGAATAATTGAGGCAATAATGCCAATCACCAGGCCAGCGCCAATTAGGTAGAGTTCATCCGTTAAGAAATAATAACCGGTAAGTCTGGCCTGAGAAGATTCCTGAAAATGGCCAATGAGCATTAAGGCAAGATGGCCAATAGCTAAACCAATTAAAGCACCAGTTACAGTAATCATTAATCCCTCCAACATCACTAGAAAAAATACTTTAGCTTTTGATGCACCCAGGCAACGCATAATGGCCAGGTCATACTTTTTCTCTTTCATGGAATTGAATAAACTGATAAAAACGCTCAATGCAGATATTGCCATGATCAGGATGGCAAACCATTTCAGTGTTTCAATACCTACGCCAATCAACGAAAACAACCTGGCGCTTTCCATGGCTGGAGAGGCAGCTTGCATATTCGTACTTTGATTAACCATTCTAGGAAAGATCACGACCGACATCGGCGAGCGATATTGAATCAATAAGGATGTAATTTCACGATTATTGATTTCCTTTTCATCCTCACCATGGTGATGTTTATCCGCTTCGTGACTCGGCTCATGCATTTTATAAACGCTGCCAATATTGGTTAAGATCAGGTTATCGGTTACGTTACCTTGTGGTGCCAGTATACCTTTCACGATATAAGCATGTTGTTTATGCTCATCATCAGAATTACTTAAACCATGCGCACCAAAAAAATGATCGCCTACTTTCAGCTTAGACTCTGCCGCTACAGCGCTGCCAATAGTGGCCTCCAGGTCTTTATTCCAGAAACTTCCTTTAGCTACTTTTAAACCATATAAACCTGTAAAGGAAGAATCTGTACCCACAATCCGGTAACCCTGATAATTATCGCCAAGCGCAAGTGGAACTGCCCGTTTAACCATTGGGTTTTGCATTAATGCTTGCGCATCCTTTGCCGGAATATTCCCCGTTGGAAAATCGATGTGGTAAATACTACTTAAAATGAGTTGTAAGGGACTTCCTTTGGCGCCAACCACCAGATCAATGTCCTTTGAGTTGCTTTCTAATTTATCACCAATTTGCGTGGAAGCCAGAAAAAGTATAGATAAAATACCTACACCAAACGCTACCAATACGATATTTAAAACGGTGGTAAGTTTATTTCTGGATAAGTTTTTTGCACTTAATTTTAATATATTCATGATAATAGATATTCTTTGCTAAGGCGGTTTCTCACTCTGTTATCATGTGTCGCCACAATTAAAGATGCATGGCTGGAGGCAGCCTGTTCCGTTAACAATGAAATTACATTTTCAGCATTCTCATCATCAAGACTAGAAGTCGGTTCATCGGCAATAAGCACTGATGGATGATTAACCAGGGCTCTTGCAATTGATGCACGTTGAAGTTGCCCCTGACTCAGTTCTTCTGCATATTTTTTGGCTTTGCCTGCAAGCCCTAAGGTTTCCAGCAGGAGTGATATCCGTTTTGCATCAATGGGCAAACCTGCAAGAGAAGAAGCAATGGCTATATTGTCGTAAATATTCAGGCTTTTAATGAAATGCGGTTTTTGAAAAACGATTCCTATTTTCTGCCCTCTAAACTGATCCATCTCTTTTGATGAGAGTTGATAAACGCTTGTTCCATCCAAAATCACTTCTCCACTTTGAGGCTTAAGCAAACCCGCTATAATATTTAGCAAGGTACTTTTTCCGCTGCCAGATGATCCAAGTAAAAGCCATTGCTCTGCATCTTTAATTTCCCAGTCGGGAAATTGCAATTTAGGCACCTGGTTATATTGGTGAGTTAAAGACTGAATTTTGATCATAACTTTTTTGATGATATTAACCGAATATTTTTAATGGCATAACGGCGATAAATTTCCTTTGCATCGTTGGTACCATGCTTGCAGGCAGGATTTAGCATGCAAATGATGCTCAAGGCAGAGATAAATAACAATTTGATGTTTCTATTCATGGCTACAAATATAGACTCTTTTCATTTGCAATAATGATGCATTAACATAGCTGCTTATAAAAAAATCATTACACTAAAGATTCTTTCTTAATTAATGTGAACAACTTTTGCTTAATCTGATATTCCAGAAATGGGCACCTGCTATGGCTAAACCACCCGCAGGAATGAATATAGGCTCTAATATTTCAATGCCCGAAAAATGACCGATGAAGATAAGGGCGAATCCCAGTATCAAAATGATAATAGGTAATATTTGGTGATGAATTTTTCGGTATGATTTACCTAAAGACCATGCACCTATGATTAATGACAATAAGATCATCGATATTTCTACCGCAGGATCGGCAAGAAATTCTAGTCCCCAAAAAGGTAATAAAGTTAATACAAAGGGGAGGAGCGCACAATGTATGGCACAGGCAGTTGATGCAGTAATGCCAATTTTATCGAGGTTTAAAGCTTTGATGGTTTTCATATTGAGTTTATAGAAACAAATATAAAAGCAATTATGTTGCATTTATAAAATCTATAAATATATTTGCAACTTAATTGCATTGATATGATAAATAAACTACCAGTAACCGTACTCAGCGGTTTTTTAGGAAGTGGTAAGACCACTTTATTAAATTCTATTTTAAAAAATAAAACGGGATTAAGAGTTGCCGTAATTGTAAATGACATGAGCGAAATTAATATTGATGCGCAATTGGTTGATCATGCAGGCAGCTTATCTAAAACGGAAGAAAAGCTGGTTGAAATGAGTAATGGTTGCATCTGTTGCACGCTTCGGGAAGATTTAATGTTAGAAGTGGAGAAACTGGCCAAAGAAAACAGATTTGATTACCTGCTGATTGAAAGCAGTGGGATTTCAGAGCCTATTCCGGTGGCACAAACTTTTTCTTTCGTTGACGAAGCTTCCAACATCGATTTGAGTCGGTTTAGCTATCTGGATACCATGGTTACAGTAGTGGATGCGTTTAATTTTTATAAAGACTTTGGTACAGCAGAAATTTTGCAGGATAGAAACTGGGCAGATGATGTGGCTGATAAAAGAACGATTGTAAACCTATTGACGGATCAGATTGAATTTGCCGATGTGATCATCATTAATAAACTGGATTTAGTAACCGCTCACGATGCCAGTTTAATTGAAGCTTTGATTAAAAAACTAAATCCAACGGCGAAGTTGCATAAAACAATTTTTAGCGAACTCAACCCGGATGATATCTTAAACACTAAACTTTTCAATTTCGAATTAGCTTCTTCGGGTGCTGCATGGAAAAAGGAGCTGGATGAAGTTCATCTCCCTGAAACAGAAGAGTACGGCATTAGTTCCACCGTTTTTTCGGCCAAGAAACCATTTCATCCGGAACGATTTTGGAATTATCTTAATCAGGAATTCCCGACAAACATCATCCGAACAAAAGGCATGTTCTGGATTGCGGCCATGCGCAATGCAGCTATCAATTTTTCACAAGCGGGTGGTTCGCTGAGGATAGAATTAGCGGGAACCTGGTGGGCTGCAATGAGTGAAGCAGAAAGAAATAGTGATGCCGTTTACCTGGAAAATAAACAAATGATTTTAAGAGACTGGGATGAAACATTTGGCGATCGTTTAACAGAACTGGTATTTATTGGGCAAGAATTAGATGCAAAAGTATTAAAAGAGGATCTGGAAAAGTGTTTGCTAACCGATGCTGAAATAATTGCATACAGAAATAATATGCTATTTAACAATCCTTTTGAGCAGGTGATTTAATAGTTGTTGTGTATTTCTAAAAATAAAATTTGCACTGTTTAAAATTAAATTTAGATTTGTCTAAATTTAATTTTAGATATGATTAATTTATGAAATCAAGCCTGACCATTCTCTTTTTTATATTAATGCTTACTGCTGTTGCACAAAAGAAAACGCTTATTGGCAAAATTACCAGCAGCCAGCAACCTGTAGAAAATATTAACGTTAAAATAATGGGTACCAACCAATCTACCAAGTCGAATAGTTTGGGAGACTATCAGCTCAATACGTTTGGGAAGGCAGATGTAGTGATTCAGTTTTCAGGGATAGGGTATCAATCGGCAAAAGCTAAGGTATCAATTACCGGAGATAGCCTTCGGTATAATGTTGACCTTAGAACCCAGGCAGCTGATTTAAATGATGTGGTGATCACTGGTGTGAACCGGGCAACAGCCTTGCGTAAAAGTCCGGTGCCTATTGCCGTATTATCCAAAAAGACAATGGATCAAAATGTAAGTACCAATTTAATTGATGCCATTGTAAAGGGGATTCCCGGCGTAACAGCAGTAACAACTGGTCCAAATGTATCCAAGCCATTTATTCGTGGTTTAGGTTATAATCGAGTACTTACTTTATATGATGGTTTAAGGCAGGAAGGCCAGCAATGGGGAGACGAACATGGTATTGAAGTGGATGAATATGGTATATCGAGGGCTGAAGTAGTAAAGGGCCCGGCAAGCCTAACGTACGGTTCTGATGCATTGGCTGGTGTAATCAACATGATTCCACTGAATCCTACACTGGAAGATGAAAAACTAAGAGGTGATTTCACCACTAATTACCAAAGCAATAATGGGCTGATCGCCTCATCTTTGGGGTTAACTTACAGAAAAAGTGATTGGAAATATACGCTCAGGGCGAGTGGAAAAACCGCACACAATTATCGAAATAAAGTAGATGGATTAGTGTATGGAACAGCCTTTCGGGAATATAATCTATCGGCAAGTGCACGGGTTGATAAAAGTTGGGGTTATTCAAAAACAGCTATTACCTATTATGATAATGTGATGGAAATTCCGGATGGGAGCAGGGATTCGCTCTCCAGGAAATTTACCAGGCAGATTCTGGATGATGGTGATGATATTAAAAACCGACCAATAGTTCCTGATGGACAATTAAATAGCTATGCGATTAATCCACTACATCAACACATCCAGCATTTTAGGTTTTATAACACCAGCAATTTTAAGCTGGGTAACAGCGACTTAAATGTGCTGATTGGCGGGCAGCAAAGTATTCGTCGAGAATATAATCACCCCACAGCGCCAGATCAGGCAGGTTTATATGTCGTGCTAAATACCTTAAATTATGATATCAAATACAATCTTCCAGATTTTTCTGGGATTCAAAGCACAATAGGTGTCAATGGCATGTTCCAGTCTAACAGGAGTAAGGATGCTACGGATTTCCCTATCCCAGATTACAATTTATTTGATGTAGGCGCTTTCTTTTTTGCCCGAAAATCTTTTGGAAAGATTGATGTTTCTGGTGGATTCAGGGCAGACCAACGGAATATAGAGTGGAAAAATTTCTATGTCGCTTCCAATCCACAAACAGGCTTTGGTGAGAAAGTTAGTGAGGGTGCTGCTGCAGATTTACAATTTCCAGCATTCGAAAAAAATTATTATGGTCTATCTGGTAGCTTAGGTTTAACTTATAACATTTCAGAAAAACTGTTAATTAAGGCAAATATTTCCCGAGGATACAGGGCTCCAAATATTACTGAGATTGGCTCTAACGGACTTGATCCGGGTGCGCACATTGTTTATTTAGGCAACAGAACTTTTAAACCAGAATTTAATTTACAGCAAGATTTAGGTGTGATTGCTTATCTTCGAGATGCTGATTTAAGTGTTGAAGTTTTCAATAATCACATTCAGAATTATATCTATCAATCACGTTTAACAGATGAAAATGGTAATCCGGTTGTGCTAGTTCCAGGAAATCTGACTTATCAATATCAGCAATCAAAAGCGCAACTTTATGGTGCTGAAGTAAGCATCAATTTGCATCCGTCTCAATTTAAATGGCTAAGTTTTAATAACAGTATGGCTTATGTAGTTGGCTTAAATAAGAACCAAGACCTATTAGATCTGCACGGCCGTGAAGCAAAGTATTTACCTTTTATTCCACCACTGCAAATTCGTTCAGAACTGAAAGCAACTGCTCAAAAAGCGATTGGCTTTCTAAATAAGCCATATCTAAAGGTAGATGCAGCTATTTTTGCCAATCAAAATAGATTTTATGCCCTGGATAATACTGAAACCTTTACAAAGGGATATACGCTATTTAATGCAGGGTTCGGTTCCGCAATTCTTTCTGGAAAAGGAAAAGTGTTAATGGATATTTTTATACAGGTTGATAATATATTTAACGTGGCCTATCAATCACATTTAAACCGCTTAAAATATTTTGAGTACTACAACTCATCACCAAATGGAAGATCAGGAATTTATAATATGGGCAGGAATGTGAGTTTTAAAGTGATTATTCCTTTCTAATCTATATTGATTGTGATGATTTAAAAATCAATATGGAAGATTATTTTGTAATTTCTATATTTATGAAATATGGAAGAATCATTAAGTGAACAAAGATTAGGATTTTTAAGGCAGTCTATTGGAAAGGTGATGACCAATTCACCTTCAAACTATATGAATTGGCTGGCTCCGGTACTTATAAAGGCCGAAAATGGCGTTTTGGTTTGCCAGTATACCATTCGCAAAGAAATGACCAATCCCTATCAAATCTTGCACGGCGGCGTAACGGCTGGAATTATTGATGATTTGATAGGCGCAACAGTTTACACCATGGGTTTGAATAATCGATATACCACCGTAAATAATTATATAGATTACTTTGCTCCAGCGGCAGAAGGTGATGAAATCATAGCAGAAACTTCCATTATTAAAAAGGGAAAGACGATTTTGAATTTACAATGTGAGGTGTTTTTGCCTTCTAAAAAACGTCTGATTGCCAGGGGATATTCAAACATGTTAAACATAGGTTAACTTATTCCTGATTGCTTTGCGATAATTTATTAATTCCTTTAAACTGGCGAAACATTTCGCGTGGTAACTTGTTGTATCTTAACCAAAAATATAATGAGCCATGTTAGAAAATTATTCATCCCTGCAATTCATTGTGAGAGGCAAGATTTTTAAAGGATTTTGCATGCGCATTCAAGACGATTTTCATGAAACTTATGCCGTTGTTTTAGATGGTTACCATTCATTTTGTATCTGGTTAGATAATAAAAGTGAAAAATGGTGTGCTTCTAAAAATGTTGCTATTGATCCAGATGCCATTGATGAAATTATTAACAGAATTTCTATTCCACCACAAGTTTCTTGAAAGTCTGACTTTAAAATGCTCATCACTTAAAAAATCTCTGACCAAAGCAAGATCAGGGATTTTTTAGGTTTATACCTTTTGTGCTAACTTGATCAGCAGGAATTGCTTCTTTACATAAAATGATACAGAGGTTTTATCCAAAAAACAAATAACAAATTCCAATTGCGGTACAAACCCCAACTAAATCTGCCAGTAGCATCGAGCCGATGGCATAACGGGTATTTTTGATTTGTACGGAGCCGAAATAAACGGCTACCACGTAAAAGGTAGTATCTGATGCACCCTGAAAGATGCCTGATAATCGGCTTGCAAAAGAATCAGCACCGTAGGTTTCCATTGTGCTTACCATCATTCCTCTTGCAGCTCCGCCACTTAAAGGCCTGATTAATGCGGTAGGCAAGCCTTCCACAAATCTGGTATCAGTTCCCAAATAAACAAAGATGTTTTTAATTCCATTGATGACTACATCAAAGGTGCCACTTGTACGCAATAAACTAATGGCTACGAGCATACCCACCAGATATGGAATAATGTTAATTGCAGTTTTAAATCCGTCCTTTGCCCCATCAATAAAGGCATCAAATACATCAATCTTTTTGTATAATGCACCAAGCACTATTACAAAAAAGATAAATAAGATCAGGCCATTACTTAATAAACCAGAAAAAGACTGAATACCAGTGGCGTCCAATGACCTGATGTAAAGTACCAGACTGGCAATGATAGCCGATAAACCTAGAATCCAACCGATTACAACAGGTTGCAAAAGGTTGATTTTCTGTCTGAATGAAACAATAAGCATGGCCGCTATGGTACCAACAAACGTTACGATTAAACAAGGAATAAAAACATCTGTAGGATTTGAAGCATTCTGGGAAGCACGGATCGCAATAACACTTACGGGGATTAAACTTAAACCAGCCGCATGCAAACATAAAAACATAATCTGGGCATTGGATGCCGTATCCTTATTGGGATTAAGTTCTTGTAGACTTTCCATTGCCTTTAAACCAAATGGGGTTGCTGCGTTATCCAAGCCAAGTAGATTGGCTGAAAAATTCATGATCATGTGCCCCATAGAGGGGTGACCTTTTGGAATATCAGGAAATAATTTAGAAAAAAACGGACCAACAATTCTAGACAATAAACGGATACCACCTGCTTTTTCAGCGATACTCATTAATCCCATAAACAGCGCCAATATACCAATAAGCTTTAGGCAAAGCTCTACTGAAACCCAGCAAGTTTGAATGATACCATCTAACTTAAGAGGATTTGCAGCGTCGTCGGCCTTACCAATCACCATCCAGTTGAAAATATCGCTTTGTCCGAAAAAGAAACATTTTACACCTGCCACTACAATCGCAACAATTATAAATGCTGACCAGATTCTACTTAATGCCATTAGGTTTGTTTAGTTTAATTTAATGGGATGAAAATACCCTTTTTAAGTGAAGTATAAAAGGAAGTTTGGAGTTTGTAGTTAAGAGTAGTGAGTTCCAAGTGCAGAAAAATAAAAAAAAGTCCATAGTGTTCTCGCTTTTGCGATACAGACTATGGACTTTTGACTCAAGACTCAGTACTCAACTAAGGTTTCTCGTCAGTTAATTCGAAACCCCAGGTTTTCCCCTTTTCTGTAGCGGGGATTCCATTGGTCATCCATACAGGCGCTTTAGTACCTTTAAGGTAGTGATCAAAAAATTGCTGCTCACGGATCTGAATATCCTTACGGTTTTGACGCTGAACCAAATTATGCGCTTCGCCGTTGTAATTTAACATCCAAACGGGTTTGCCCAAGCGGCGTAAGCCTGTAAACATTTCAATGCCCTGATACCATGGCACCGCTCCATCTGCATCATTCGCCATTACCACTACTGGTGTATTAACTTTAGGAAACATAAATAAAGGAGAGTTTTCTATGTATAGTTCTGGCTTCTCCCACAAGGTGGCACCAATTCTACTTTGGGTTTTCTCATATTGAAACTGGCGATTCATACCTGTTTCCCAACGAATCCCACCGTAGGCTGAAGTCATATTTACAACAGGCGCACCTGCCCATGCAGCAGCATACATATTGTTTTGTGTAATCAGATAAGCTACCTGATAACCGCCCCAACTTTGACCCTGAATACCAATTTTAGTTCCATCTACCCAATTGTTTTTCTTAAGGCTTTCTACGCCGGAGTTGATATATTCCACAGCTGATTGCCCTGGATGTCCGTTTTCATATCTAATATCTGGCGCAAAAACAAGGTAACCATTGCTTACAAAAAATGAAATATTCAGACGGGAAGGCGTAGGGGCAGGTGCCTGATAATTATATAAACCATTCGTTAGTTTTTCATAGAAATAAGCAATCATCGGATATTTCTTATTGGGGTCGAAATTTTCTGGTTTATACAAAATACCTTCCGCCTGGTAACCTTTTGGGGTAGTCCATTTTACCAATTCTGCTGTACCCCAATTGTAATTCTGTTGCTGTGGATTGGTATTGGTTAATTTCGTTTCTGTTTTAAAATCAGTGGTTACATATACATTTGGCGATTCTACATAACTTGCTTTATCATAAATATAAGTTTCAGCATCCTTAGCTTTGGCCAAATCAGAATATTTGTATTTAGCCATTACCACTAATTCAGGTGCCTTTATTGTTCCTACGTTGGTTCGGTAAAAACCATTTTCTTTAGTTACATTGTTAAAAGCATTTAGCCAAATAACTTCATTGGATTTTACAAATTTAGAATCTACATTTCTTTCCAATCTATTCTCCGGTAAAACCCTTTCGTAACGGAAAGTAATTTTATTGGCCCTGCCAAAACCTGCTGTAATATTTTTTGGTGCTGATTTTCCATCTGGTGAAAAGGACCATAAATCATATCTGTCATTTAAAATAACAGCTTTGTCATCTGCCGTCCAGGTAGCAATTCCATAAGCTGATGGAAGATCAGGAACATCGTTATCTTCGTCTACAAATTTCACATCTAAACTTTCATTAAGTGCGGTTACTTTTGAAGTTGAAACATTATAGGTATACCAATTGCCGTTCTTTCTGTCAAAATACAACACATAATTTCCACCAGGAGAAGCCATAGCATAACCATTCAGGTCAGCAATGATTTTCTTGCGCTGACCATTTTTGGTATCAACTAAATAATAGTCTTTAGCTGTTGAACCACTCCATTGTGCTTCAATTCTATGTCCGAAATCTGTTGTAGCCAGAACAGCGTCTGCATTGCCTTCAGCAATAAGGCTGGCATCTGGTAAGGTTAAATCGGTTAGTGGAATTACTTTAGGATCGCTACTGTAAACATCAATCACAGACAGATAACTTTTTTTACTATCCCGATCAATATTTTTAAGTTGCATGGGTTGTAAGTAATCATCTTTATAATTCCAAACGTCTACTTTAGCTACTTCAAAATCTACAATGGTGGTGTCTTTTGGGCTTTTAACAGGGGAGATGCCAAAGAATAATTTTTTTCCATCCTTACTAAAAGTCACTTTCCCATCACCATTAACCGACCATTTTGCAGGTAATCCCGGCATATCAAAATCAACTATAGTTTGTGCCGTATCTAAACTTAAAGAGTTGTAGTAGACATTATAATTTTTGATTTCTTGTTTTTCAGGACTCTGTTCGCCTACAAATGCCAGATGCTCACTTTCTTCATCAAAGGCGAAGTTCTTGAAACTACCTTTCCCCTTGATCAAAGTTTTCGTAGTTCCTTTCTCCGTATTTAACAAAAATACACCCTGAGGTGCTGTTTTATCTTTTTTAGATCCACTACAGGTAAATACAATTAACTTACCATCTTTGCTGATGGCGTAATCCGTTACATATTTAAAGGTATGATCTGCTCCGGTAATGAGGTTTTTAACCACCAGGTCAGTTCCTTCATCCGTTTTGCCTTTTACAGCAGGTTCATCGGCTATAAAATCCATAGCCGAATCTTTATTCTCAGCAGGTTTACTTACTTTTTTTGCAGTATCGGGTTTTTCTGTGAGGTAGGCCATTACACCTGAACCTTCTTCAGGAAACTTAAATGATTTTACACGTGCAATTTTTGTAATCGTATTGGTGATGAGATTGGCAATACCCAACGAATCTTTCGGCATTTCCTCTGGCTTTTTCTTTTTAATTTTAGCCTGTCGGATATCTTTATTAAACGGACGAATATTGAATACTGCAAATTTTGAATCATTGCTAAACTGTGCATTCATTCCTCTGGGGATTGTTAGTTTTGCATTGGTTTTAAGGTTGTTCAGGTACAACTGTGCATCACCTTCTTGCTGTAATACACCATACATTGCCCAGGAACCATTATTTGATAATTGCTTAAGGCCAATTGATTCCCAGGTATCATACACCGTATGATCTAAAGGTTTCTTTTGTGCATAAGCAAAGTTGACAACTAAAAATAGAATGATAGATAGTCTTTTCTGCATTTTTTAAAATAAATTAGTGAGTTGGTTTTGATTTGAAGGTTCTAAAATTGGAAATTTCTGGCTGATTAAGAAACATGTATGCCAAATATTACAATAAGTTAATTTGATGAAATAAAAGATCACGGTTAATATTGACGTTTGTAAAAAACTCTTTACATTAGAGGCAATAAAAAGTAAATACAATTATCTAGCTAATTATTAATTGATGTGTGTGTTTTGCCGGTTTTACATCTGCAAAATATTTAAGCATAGCAGAACCTTCTACGGTTTTGTTATCCGATTCCTATTCTATGATTTATAAAGCGAAGTCATTTTTATCCCGGTTAGTTTATAACAAGTTTTTCTGGCAGTTCTTCTTAGCCATTTTTATGCTCTGCACTGCCGTATTTTTTATCCATGGGCAACATGTAGAGATTTTAGAAATCAAAGCGCAATTAAATACTGCTGTACCCAGCTATATTGGTATTGGTATTTTATTAACTGTTTTATATATAGTAGCCCAGGGGCAAATGTATGTGCATAGTTTTAAAGCCTTAAATGTGCCCATGGGATTGCGCAATGCAATTGTACTTTTTTTAAAACGGAATCTGATCAGCATTTTTCTTCCTGCTGGTGGTTTCTCATCCCTGATATTCTTTACCAAAGAAATAGAAGAGGAAGGTATTTCTAAATCTAAAATTCACCTATCCTCTACACTATTTGCTTTTTGTGGTATTCTTTCGGTAGTTATTGTGGCCATACCGGTATTAGGAATAGCGCTTTTAACGACCAAACTAGGCTCGGTTGAAATTTTAAGTTTTGCATTTCTACTTTTATTAACCGCATTTTTATTTGTTGCCATTTACTCCATTTCAAAAAAAGGCTGGGCATATCAGTGGCTTTCCAGGTTAAGACCATCTTTATCTACCGTGTTAGATGATATGGTTGATGAGCGCATCAGTAGAAAGCACTTCTGGTTAACATTATTAATTTCTATCGGAATTGAGTGTATTGGTATTCTTCACCTGTACATTTGTATGCTTGCCTTAGGGTTTAATGCCAGTTTACCTGCTGCAATTATCGGCTATATTGTAATGGTTATTCTGTTAATTGCTTCGCCATTTCTTCGTGGTCTGGGAACGATAGAAGTTTCATTAACCTTTATTCTGAGTCAGTTTGGTTTTCCAATCATTGCGGCTGCTACCATTACCTTAATGTTCAGGTTTTTTGAATTTTGGCTCCCACTTATTGGAGGCATCATTAGCTTTATTACTAAAAAAGACAGTATAGTTTTAAGAATCCTCCCTGCATTTATCATTCTCATTCTTGGTGTAGTAAATATCATATCTTCTATTAGTCCGGCTATTCCAACCAGATTGCGTTTGGTTCGGGATATTTTCCCGGAGGATTTAGTGGTAACCAGTAATGCGCTCGTTTTAATATTTGGGCTAATTCTGGTGATGATTAGTGTCTTTCTGCTACAAGGATCCAAAAGGGCGTGGTACGTTGCTGTAGCTTTAACTTTATTCTCTATTTTGGGGCATTTGTTTAAGGCCGCAGATTACGAGGAAGCAATATTGGCTTTATTGGCATTCTCATCTCTGTTTTATACCCGGGCAAATTACAAGCTTAAAACGCATCCTAAATTTGTGCAGGTTGGATATCCAGTGTTTATATTCGCAATCCTGGCCGTTTTTGCCTATGGCGTAATTGGTTTTTACTTTATTGATAAACGGCATTTTGGTGTTGAATTTCAATTCATAGATTCAGTTAAGGCTGTTTTAAAAGTAATATTTTTTATAGATGATAAGGCGCTACATCCATTAACGAGGTTTGGATCACATTTTGAACAGTCCATTTATTGTGCCAGTGGACTCGTGATTTTATTTATTGTATTTAGCTTACTAAAGCCCTATTTTTTTAAGCCATACAATACGCAGGAAGATTTTGAAGATGCTGAAAACCTATTGCAACAAAAAGGATCATCGGCTTTGGATTATTTTAAAACCTATCCAGATAAGTTTATTTATTTTAATGAAAGTCGGACTGCCTTTATCAGTTTTAAAATTACCCGCCATTTTGCCTTAGTACTTGAAGATCCTGTTGCCGGATCAACTGCAGAGAAACTGGCCATGATTAAACAATTTGAAAAGCGCTGTGAAGAAACTGGCTTTATTGCGGCATACTACCGCGTTCCCGAAGAATCGTTATCATTCTATAAATCGATAGGGAAAAAGTTTATCCCGATAGGAGAAGAAGCTGTTTTAAACCTGGAGACTTTTACCATTGATGGTGGTAAAATGAAAACCACCAGAAGTGCAATCAACAGATTGAGTAGTGAAGGCTTTATTTTTAAGGTTTATAGCGGACCACAAAAAGAAGGACTTTTGCAAAAATTACAAACCGTTTCTGATAACTGGCTTAAAGATCTCAATCAAAAAGAGGTGGCTTTTACGCAAGGCATTTTTGATAAGGGCATTTTAAAAAATCAAACTATTTTAACCATCGAAGATCAGGAAGAAAAGATTTATGCTTTTTTAAACCTGATTCCTGATTATGCCGCTGGAGAAGCTACCTATGATCTCATTAGAAAAGAAACAGATGCACCGAATGGCATTTTGGATATGCTTTTGGCCAAAACTTTTTTATATCTAAAAGAACAAGGCTTCACCAGTGTAAATATGGGATTGGCACCCTTGTCTGGAATTGATGGTGTTGATGTTACACAGAAAACGATTAAGTACGCATATGATCATTTAAAGGTATTTGCCCAGTTTAAAGGATTGCGTCGGTATAAGGAAAAGTTTTATCCACAATGGAAAAAGAAGTATTTGGTTTACAGCCACCATTACCATCTATTACAGGTGCCCAGTGCTTTGAAACGGATCTCTGAAGGTAGTTAACTTAAATGCCTGTTAAAATGGTAGTAATTACTTTTTTAGTATCATTATCAAATTTATGAGAACCAGGTATTAAAACCTTTTCTAAATTCTTATGGTCTTTAAGTAATTTGTAAAAGTCACTGTCCTCATCTTTACCAAAAATACAAAGCACTGGCTTGGTATGCTTATATAACTCGGGTATGGTTTTATATTTTGCTTCCTTGCTGCCAAAGCCTATTAAATCACTTACCCGAACCACAAAATCTGTGGAGGTAGAAGGAGACAGTAAAACCGAAGATTTTAGCTTATCGAATAATTCTTTTGATAACCGTGGAATGGTAAAGGCAACAGCATCTGCGCCAAAAGAGTAACCTATAAAAGAAAACTCTTCTTTTCCATAAGCTTTTAAATAGTGCTGAATAATTTCTGAAAAATCATGAGCTGTTTTATCAGGACTTTTCTGCTCCCAAAAATATTTCCGGCTATCCAGGCTCACAACTGAATAATTTTTTTGAACCAGTTCATCAACCAATTTTTGCGAAAAACTGTTCATACCACCATCTCCGCTAATGTAGAATAGCAATGGCTTAGCTGCCCCTTTACTTGAGCTGCTTAATGGATACTTTGACATGTCCTGAGCCAACATTAATCCTGGAATAAAGAGCAAAATAAATAAATAAAAAATGCGCATTAGCGATAAATTACTTTTGGTTAGACAGTGTAGAAACAATTTTATCATAACTGCTCTCCGCATAATGATGATTGCCCTGCAGGGTGTCTAGATGAAAACTATTTGTAGAAACGTTTTTCAAATGTTTATCATTTTCTTCCACACCATAAAAGCAATATACCGGGATGGTAATTTTTTGAACTTCCTGATCAACTTTATAGGCGTAATGATCAGATGAAATGTTGGTGAGGTCTGAAAAATGAACAACAAAATCGGTTGTAGCGTAGGGAGAGAGCAGTTCCAATGCCACAACATGTTTTTTAGCACGGTAAGGTAATAGGTTATAAATAAAAGGTACTACATCTGCACCAAAAGAATAACCACATAGATAGATTTGATGGGCATGGTATTTAAATGCATACTTCCTGATCAGTTGAAGAACATCCTGTTTGGTTTGCTCAGGTGTTTTCTGTTTCCAGAAGTAACTGCGGGCATTGATACCAATGGTTTGAAATCCACTGTCGGCAAATTTAACTGATAAATTATCTTCAAATTTCATCCAGCCACCATCACCAGAAAAAAATATCAAAAGCTTTCTGGTAGGCGTTTTTTTTGCCGGATAAAGAAAAACCGGCAGATTAAAGTCTGTTATTTCGATCGCATTATGCTCGCTGATTCTATCTCGTTTAAATAATGCACAGCTGCTTAAACAGAAACAAACAGCTAAAAGAAATAGAATATTTTTCATAACGCTAAATGAAAGTAAAACCTACCATAAAGGATAAACCATGCGGATTAATATCCAAATCATTGGTGCTCATTTTATAACCTTTAAACCCAAGCCCTAAAAACGTACTTATTTTTGAATTCCAGGCATATTTTGCGCCAAAGCCTGTGTAAACATATAATCCTTGTTCCCTGGTAATTGAAATATCATTTGGTGAAATATCATCAGCAATATGGTATTTATTAAACGATATGCCTACAGATGCCTCAGCATAAGGCTTTATTTTTTTTGAATTTCTGAAGTTGTATTTCAAATTTCCATAAACAGGTATAAAACGGAGTTGGTGAAGCGTATAGCCATTATCATGGTGTATTGGCGTAGCGGAATATTCCAATCCTGCTCCTGGTTCTAAACCATTCTCAAACAAATAATTAACTTTAAAAGATGGTGCATAGAATAGGTTGCAATGTGTTGATCTCAAAAGTTCAAATGCAGGCGAATAAGCAAATTTTGAAGTATTGATCATTTTATCCTGTGCAATCAATAAAAAGGGGGTAAGCAATAATATTAAGCTAAATTTAAGCGATTTCATGTTAACTAAAGGAATTTTTTGCAAACATAATAAATAAAGGTAACAAAAATGTTATCTTAAAAAACAGGTTAAAAAAAAGCACCGTTTCCGGTGCTTTCTTCTTATTTTTTAGCTTGTTGTTGTTGACGCATGTAATCGTCTAATCGCTGTTGAAATTTAGATTTTTTCTTTTTCTCATCTGCGGGTCTTGCCTTATTTTGCTGAATGAGGGCATGAATTTTATCATCATCAACCATTCTGCGAATTAAGATCTGCTGACCGAATGTCATTAAATTGGCTAAGAAATAATAATAATTTAAACCAGCTGGATAGCTATTTAAAACACCTAAAAAGATTACTGGCATCACATAACCAATGTATTTCATTTGACCTGTGGCACCTGAAGTCTGGTTGTTAAAATAAGTCATGATAAGGGTAGAGATCGTCATCAATACACACATTAAACTTAAGTGATCACCAATAAATGGTAATTTAACACCGAATTTAATGAACTCATCATAAGTTGATAAATCTTTCATCCAAAGGAAACTCTCACCACGTAACTCAAATAAATTCGGGAAGAAGAAGAAAAATGCCATTACCAATGGTAACTGTAAAACCATTGGTAAGCAACCACCTAACGGATTTACTCCGGCCTTTTTATAAAGCTTTAAATACTCCTGTTGTACAAGCGTTGGATTATCTTCACCAACTTTAGCTTTAATTTCATCCATTTCTGGCTTTAAAACCCTCATTTTAGCCATTGATAAGTATGACTTATACGTAAGTGGTGATAAAGCTACCTTTAATAAAATGGTGAGTACCAGGATAATTAAGCCAAAGTTCCATCCAAAGTTATTAAGGAAATTAAATACCGGCAGTACAATAAAACGGTTGATGTATTTTAAAGGCCAGTAACCTAAATCAACTTGCTTTTCTAAATCGTAACCCTGATCTTTTAAAGCAGAAAACTTATTTGTTCCGAAATAAAACTCCATCTCATATGCCTGGTCTGCGGTATGTGCATAAGGCAATTGCATGTTGGCATCATAATATTTTACCAATCCTGGTGCGGTCGGGATTTTTACTTCCAAACTTCCTTTCTCAAAAGGTTGCTTAGCAATTAATGAAGCCGAGAAAAAGTGTTGTTTAAAAGAAAACCACTGAATTTTACCTTTAGTTAATTCTTCCTTTTCATCCTTTGATACACTTAAGTGGTCTACATCACCATCTACGTATTTATAATATGGTGCAGAATAACGGTGTTCACTTTCAATTGATTTTTCTTGTTGCAATAAGGTAGTTTGCCAGTTTAAACCAACCGTATTACCTGCAATTACTTGTTGCAACCCAACCAGATTAATTTTAAAGTTTACTTTATTGCTTAATGCTTTTAGATCGTAAACATATTCTATGTAAGCGTTAGAACCATAATTGGCACGCATGCTTACCATGTTAGCTGTTTTGGTTGGGGTAAAGTATAAATCATTGGTATTAATGATTTTTCCTGCAGCATTTAGGTTTAATCCAAATTTATTCTGGTTACCATCAAACAAGATCAGCGGCTTACCAGCATAAGTTTTTTGACCTTTAATCTGAACGGATGAAATTCGCCCACCTTTATTACTTAAAGTGATTAACAAATTTTCATTTTCTAAGGTAGCATTGCTTTCGGTGCCAGTTAACGCTGTGCCAAAAGGGCCTTTTAGTGCTAGGGAATCTACAACCGGATTAACTGCAGCAGTTTTTGTTGTATCTTTTTGAATTGGGTTTGCACCAATCTTTTTTAATGAATCGGCTCTATTTGTAGAGTCAACTCGAGCTTGTTCTCTTTTTACTTCGGCTTCATTTGGCCTTAAAAAGTAAAATGATCCTGCTAAGATGATCATAATCAGGAACAATCCTGTAAAGGTATTTCTATCCATTATTCGTGTTTGTACTGCTTTTAATTCGTTTTCTTTTTCGCATACTCCATTGCAGCGGCGACAAATTTAACAAAAAGTGGGTGAGGATTAGCAACTGTTGATTTTAATTCTGGGTGAAATTGTCCACCAATAAAAAATGGATGATTTTTCAACTCTACAATTTCCACTAAATTGGTTTGAGGGTTAATACCAGATGCAATCATACCCGCATCTTCATATTGTTTTAGGTATTTGCTATTAAATTCAAAGCGGTGACGGTGGCGTTCGTTAATATGTGCTTTTCCATAGATACCAAAGGCTTTGGTGCCTTTTTTAATATCACATGGATAAGAACCTAAGCGCATGGTACCACCCATGTTTACAATGCTTTTTTGCTCTTCCATCATATTAATTACCGGATGTGCAGTTTCAGCATCAATTTCAGTAGTATGCGCACCTTTTAGGCCTAAAACATTGCGGCCATACTCAATTACAGCACATTGCATGCCCAGGCAAATGCCAAAAAACGGAATATTGTTTTCGCGAACATATTTAATGGTATCTATTTTACCTTCAATACCACGACTTCCAAAGCCCGGCGCTACCAGTACACCTTGCAGGTGACCCAGTTTTTCTTGCACGTTATCTGGGAAGATGCTTTCTGAAGGAATATATTCTACCAGAACTTTACATTCATTTTTCGAACCCGCGTGAACGAAAGATTCAATAATTGATTTGTAAGCATCTGGTAACTCTACGTATTTACCTACTAAACCAATTTTTACTTCAGCTGTAGGGTTTTTTAAACGACCCAGAAAATCTTTCCAGCTCTCCATATCAGGATCGTTCTTGGTTGGTAATTTTAATTTTGCCAGAACTGTTTTGTCTAACTGCTCTTTTAACATCAACAAAGGCACATCATATATCGTAGATGCATCCATTGATTCGACTACTGCATTGATGTTAACGTTACAAAATAATGCGATTTTTTTTCTCAGGTCTGATCCAAGGTGATGTTCTGTTCTGCAAACCAGGATATCTGGTTGAATACCGTATTCTAATAATGCCTTAACAGAGTGTTGTGTAGGCTTAGTTTTTAATTCACCTGCAGCTGCCAGGTAAGGAACCAGTGTTAAATGAATAACAATCGCATTTGAACTTCCTTCTTCCCATTTGAACTGTCTAACAGCTTCAATAAATGGAAGAGATTCAATATCACCTACGGTACCACCAAGTTCGGTGATTATAATGTCGTAATCGCCACTATCACCTAAAATACGCATGTTACGCTTAATTTCATCAGTAATGTGGGGTACAACCTGAACAGTTTTACCTAAGTATTCTCCTTTACGTTCTTTGCTGATTACATTTTGATAAATACGACCAGTAGTAATATTATTCGCTTGAGAGGTAGGAACATTTAAAAAACGTTCGTAATGACCAAGGTCCAAATCAGTTTCAGCACCATCTTCAGTAACAAAGCACTCTCCATGTTCATATGGATTTAAAGTTCCTGGATCGATGTTAATGTAAGGATCGAATTTTTGAATGGTTACACGGTAGCCACGTGCCTGTAAAAGTTTAGCTAAAGATGCGGAAATAATGCCCTTACCCAAAGAGGAAGTCACACCACCCGTAACAAAAATATACTTAGTCATGTTTGTGATTTTTTACAGCAGATGTAAAAATTGCTGCTTTTTGTACGGGATACAAAGGTACGAAAATTACTCGTTTCAAACATTTTAAAATAAAGATAATTGAAATATGATAAAGTAATGTAAATCAGAAAATTATCAGCTTCTATTTTATTTACATCAAATATTTCATCCAGGCAACAAAACAAAAAGCTTAAACATATTGCTACGTTTAAGCTTTATTATAATATTTCCCTGTAGCAGTAACTAAGAAAATTCAAGATATTTCTCTTCAATTAAACAAAGCATTTCATCAGCTAAATAATCTGTAAAGCCGACAGAAGCACTTGTTTGAATTAACCTTGATTTTAAAAATTCCGGAAGCGCGTTTAATGATTTATCATCATCTAAAATAATAAAATGATCTCTGGAGGTATCCAGATTAAACCATTCTAAAATTTCTCCCTTACGATCTAAATTTTTAACATTATCAGGAAGACGGCTAATTTTAGTTAGATTGATATTTCTTGTTTTGAAAATGTTCAGCCACTCGTTCAACGTAAATTTAAATTTATGTGATGTGGTGAGCACAACTTCTAATTCTGTGTGGGAGAGTACTTTATTAAGCGCTGCAATTGCCTTAATATTAAACTCGGTAAACCCATCCGCTAAAATCTTAGGTCTTCTCCATGAGTTTGCAGGCACCATTACACCATCTATGTCTAACAACAAAAGCATAAACAAATTTATGTATTTTATTTTGTTATTTCAATAATTTTATTAAAAGGGATATTGTTAAAATACGCATCAAGTTGATTAAGGAATTTAATTTTACTTTTCGTATCCCATTCTTCGTCAACAAATTCTACATCCGTCCACTCATATTCTAATGTCGCAAGTGTTCTATAAGATGGCACGCTGCCAAGTTTGATATTTGCTAAAAGTGAACTGATATACCGATGGTGGACATCGATAATTAAATGATCACATATTTTAATGTCATCAAATTTAATATCGTTAATCATTTTTTTATAAATTCTATTAATGATCGGTATGGAGAGTCTGGCATGCGATGAAAATAAGCTGGCTTTTCCTTCACTAATAACATTTAATATAATTTCATTTGTAATGTGCTCCATAGTAAAAATTTCGAATAACGATTACCGTGGAATGTGATCAATAGAAGAGAGAAGTATTGAAAACTAAGATTTAAAATATTGCTTTAAATCAAAAGGTGTCCTAAACACGAGTGAAGATTATTTTTATGTTTAAGGGTTTCATTAACAACAATTATAGTAAACCTTAACTTTCTGATCTTTCTCACTCCAGGCAATATAAACATTACTTTCTTTCCCTAACCGATATTTAAAACCGTTTAATCGAGATTTTTTAAGCTCTTCATAAAAGATTTTGTCAGGCACATAATTGTCTGCTTGATCAGTTGGCAATACGGCTGGAACAAGAAAGTTATCTTCTGAGAAAAAATTATCTGCAATCGTTTTTAGAAAAGCGATCTGCTCCTTTTCTTTTGATAAATCAACATTGGGATCTGTGTTTACTAATAAATCTTTACCCTTTAATTCAACATGATATATTTCATCACCTTTTGCTCTTGTAATGTTAAAAATCAAAACCATTTCTTCAGGCTTACGGCCAGTGAGCTCAATTTTGAATGTGTCTTGTGTATTTAGGCTGGAGAACGACTTAGTTAAACTCTGGCTAACGTTTTTGAACACCTTTAATTCACCCTTATTTTTATTTCCGGATTGGCATGAGGTTAATAACAAGATAAAGCAGAAGAAGGTAAAGGGTAAAATATTTTTCATGCTCTAAAATACAAAATTTAAGATTTATTAAATGATCCAGAAAGAAATAGCATTTAAATTAATGCGTGTAATATTCATTGCTATCTAATTAACAGTAAAAAAATTAGCCTTTCTTTTCTATTAATTAGGAAATATTTATATTTGTGTAACCAGTTACGTAATTAATATGAATATATTTAATGAAATAGGAAAAGTTGCTATTGGAAGTAGATTAAGAATTTTTACAGATAAGGTTACTGAAGACGCTGCAAATATTTACCAGCTGTATGAAATAGATATGTTGCCAAAATGGTTTCCCGTTTACTATTCATTAATGGGAGGTGGAGATAAAACCATTAGTAATATTGCCCAGAATATTGGCCATTCGCATCCCTCTGTTAGCAAAATAATTAGTGAGATGATCAAAAAAGGTTACGTTAAAGAAGGTAAAGACAAGAGTGATGGTAGAAAAAATGTAGTCAGTTTAACCGAGGCAGGCAATGAAATTTCAGAAAAGCTAAAAACACAAATTGAAGATGTTAACCTGGCCATTGAAGAATTGTCTGCAAAAACACAAAATAACCTATGGGAAGCCATTGGTGAGTGGGAATTTTTACTAGAACAAAAGAGTTTGTTAAAACGGGTTATGGAAAAGAAAAAAGAACGTGATGGTTTGAAAGTGGAAATTGTAGATTACAAGCCGCAATATCAGGATGCATTTAAATCATTAAACGAAGAATGGATTTCTACTTACTTTACCATGGAAGATTCTGATTACAAAGCACTAGACCAGCCGCAAAGTTATATTTTAGATAAAGGAGGATATATTTTAGTAGCACTTTTTAACGGAGAATCCCTAGGTGTTTGTGCGCTAATTAAAATGAACGATGGTGAATACGATTTTGAACTGGCTAAAATGGCGGTTGCACCGGTGGCACAAGGTAAAAATATCGGCTTCCTTCTTGCTTCTGCCATAATTGAAAAAGCAAAATCTTTACATGCATCAAAAATTTACCTGGAAAGTAATACGGTTTTGAAACCAGCTATCAATCTTTACTATAAACTTGGGTTTAAAAAAGTAGTTGGCAAGCCTACGCCATATGCCCGGTGTAATATTCAGATGGAATTGGTTTTACAGTAAAATCACTGCAGATCAGAGGATGTGTTAGTTTGATTGTAAAAGTCTTTAAACACATAAAATGCGACTAAGCCATATCCAATCTTAATCTGCAAATCTGCGGTTAATGATTAGTCTAGTTTCAGAGCCTCTAGCAGCTTATTTAACTTCAATAAGTCCTCTGGGGTATCAATGGCAACTGTTTCTAAATCAGTTACTTTTGTTTGAATGTAAAAACCATTTTCAATCCAACGCAGTTGCTCCAGGCTTTCGGCAATTTCTAATGATGATTGTGGTAATTTTGTAATCGCCTTTAAGGATTCTGTTCTATAGCCGTAAATGCCAATGTGTTTGTAAAACTGATGTTTTTCTGCCCAAACGCCAGGTTCTCCATTTCTAATAAATGGAATCGGACTCCGGCTGAAATACATGGCTCTTCCATTTATATCAATCACCACTTTCGGGCTATTTGGATTATAAATGCTTTCCTGACTTTGAATAGGTTTAATTAAAGTTGCCAATTCCACCTTATCTTCTGCAAAGCAACTTGCCAGCAAATCGATTTGTGCAGGTTCGATAAAAGGTTCGTCACCTTGAATATTGATCACTATATCAAATTCCGGCAATTGCTCAATTACTTCTGCGCATCTATCCGTTCCACTTTGATGATGTGCGGCCGTAAACACAAACTCACCTCCAAATTTTTCAACTTCATCCGCAATTCGCTGATCATCAGTAGCAATTACAACCTTCGATAAACTTTTGGCTTTCAAAGCTTGTTCGTAAACCCGTTGAATCATACTCTTGCCAGCGATATCAACCAGCGGTTTGCCAGGAAAACGGGTAGAGGCATAGCGAGCCGGGATGATTCCAATTATCTGCGAATTTTTAGAGTTGAACCTTGAATTTCTATCGTTCATAAATTAGGATAGATGGATTTTATAATATATAAATGCAAAGATAAGCGCCATAATAAAATAAGAAGCTGGATGAGCAAAATTCAATGTCCAGCCTAATAGTTTAATCCGTTTAGGCACAAATAACCGCTTATCACTGGAGTTGAAATAAAGAAAGTATAGCTTCCAGTTTGATTCGTGATCATGTTTAAAATCTTCTTTCATCATTATAGAATATAGTTTTAAACTTTCTGATACATCTTTTTTTAGCTCCTTTTTAGGAGACCCGGTGGCTAAAACAACCCGTTAATTTCAGCTTCAATGGATTGAATTACAGTTCCCAAATCTTCAGGATTGTTAGTGAAATCCAATTTATCTTTATCTAAAATTAATAACTTACCCAGATTATAACCTTTAATCCATGCCTCATACTTTTCATTTAGCTTAGATAAATAATCGATCCGGATTCCAGCTTCATATTCACGGCCACGACGTTGAATATTGTTCACCAATGTAGGAACTGATGCCCGTAAATACACTAATAAATCTGGTGGTTTAATAAATGAGGTGATGTTATCAAATATTGCCCTATAATTATCATGGTCGCGGGTCGTCATTAAAGCCATGTCATGTAGGTTCTCCGCAAAGATGTGTGCATCTTCATAAATGGTCCTGTCCTGAATAACATTACGTTTGTTTACTTCAATGTCTGTAATTTGCTGAAAACGACTATTTAAAAAGTAAATCTGAAGGTTAAAGCTCCAACGTTTCATGTCACTGTAAAAATCTTCCAGATAAGGGTTATTATCAACGGCTTCATATAAAGCCTCCCACCCATAATTCTTTGCCAGTAAACCTGTTAAGGTTGTTTTTCCAGCACCAATATTGCCTACAATTGCGATATGCATCTCTTTTAAATATGAGATATAAGATAAAAAGATATGAGATTTGAGAATATACAAACTTTCTCAAATCTAAAGTCTAATTTCTCATATCTATTTATAATAATTAAAAACTTTTGAACCCAATTAATTTACGAACTTCTCTGATGGTGTTTTGTGCGCTTTCACGAGCTTTTAAAGCACCATGTTTGGCTACTTGTCTTAAATAAAGATCATCTTTAGAAAGTTCTTCAATACGTTCTCTAATTGGCGTGTTAAATACAATCATATCTTCTGCAAGTTGTTTCTTCATATCGCCGTAACGGATTTGCATTTTATTGTATAATCCATCAAAATGCTCAATCGTATCAGCAGTTGAAACAATCTTCATTAAATCAAACAGGTTTTGAATGGCTTCTGGTTTTTCCTGATTTTCTTCCGTCGGACCGCTATCGCTTACCGCTCTTGATACCTTTTTACGGATAACTTCAGGACTGTCTGATAAATAAATGCAATTTCCATCACCATCTGATTTACTCATCTTTCCTTTACCTTCCAATCCAGGAACTTTCACCAAATTATCAGCATAATTGAATGCAAAAGATTCTGGGAAAAAATCAGCATTGTACATTCTGTTGAAACGGTTTCCGAAGTTACGCGTCATTTCCAAATGCTGTTCCTGATCTTTACCCACAGGAACTTTAGTCGCTTTGTGAATTAATATATCTGCAGCCATTAATGTTGGGTAGGTTAATAAGCCTGCGTTTACATTATCAGGATTTGATCTGATTTTTTCTTTGAAAGAAGCACTACGCTCAAGTTCGCCCAAATAGGCATTCATATTCAGGTATAAATAAAGCTCAGAAACTTCTGGAACATCACTTTGTACATATATCGTGGTTTCTTCCGGATTAATCCCGCAGGCTAAATATTCTACCAAAACGTGGCGCACATAGCCATGTAAATCACCTGGAGTTGGATGAGTGGTTAAAGAATGAAGATCTGCAATAAAAAAATAGCAGTTATAATCATACTGCATCTTTACAAAATTGGTTACCGCACCAAAATAATTTCCTAAATGTAGCTTTCCTGTTGGCCTGATGCCACTCACCACCGTTTCTTTCATAATGCCACGAAATTAAAAATAAAAAACAAGCAATGTATAACATCTAACCAATTTTAATATAAACAGTGGTTAGATGATGTATTATTGACTCAATTTTAAAATTAGAGCCTTACTAAATTGTAATTGTCTGGCTATTTTATATTTTTGATGCTTATGATTAAACTCTTAAGGCAGTTTCACAGGCTATGGTATCTTTTCTGGATTGTGTTTTTCTTCGCCTTATTTTATCCACTGTATTATATCACATCCAGAAATGAAAGATATTATGGGATACTCAACTTCTGCCGTAAAGTAAATAGCTTTTTATGCAGTTGCTTCTCAGGTGTCTTTTTCTCCTTTACTTATGAAGAAAAACTGGATAGAAAGCAAACTTATATTTATTGTGCCAACCATAGTTCGAACCTCGATATAATGATTTTCTGTATTATGGGCCATGGAAAATATCATTTTATGGGAAAAGATGAGTTACTTAAAAATCCAGTATTGGGCATTTTTTTTAAAACAATTGATATTTCTGTAAACCGTGAAAGTAAAATCTCCGCTTTCAGGGCATTTAAAAAAGCCGGAGAAAATTTAGAAAAGGGGAGGAGTCTGATTATTTTTCCGGAAGGGAAAATAGATGTTCACTATCCCCCAATATTAGGTGAATTTAAGAATGGGCCTTTTAGGTTGGCTATTGATAAAAATATACTCCTGGTTCCGGTGAGTATTACTAATGTTTGGAAAATTAACTGGGATGATGGCTCCCAATACGGAAGTAAGCCGGGAATTTGCGATATTTACGTCCATAAACCCATCAATACCGCAATTTTAACCGTTGATGATGCTGATACACTCAAAGAGCAGGTTTATCAATTAATAAATAGTAAGTTAGTAAGATGAATTTAGACGCAAAAACCATTCATAAAATCGCAGATCTGGCCAGGATTCATATTGATGAAGAAGCAGCAGAGAATTTGATCCCTGAAATGAATAAGATTTTATCATTTATGGAGAAATTAAACGAATTGGATACTTCTCATGTAAAGCCACTGGTATATATGAATGAAGCCACAAATGTTTGGAGGGAGGATATTGTTAAACAGGAAATTGCTACCGCTGATGGATTAAAAAATGCAGCGAAACATACGGATCAGTTTTTTATGGTTCCGAAAATTATTGAGAAATAGCAAGTTTATTCAAGATCTGTTTAGCATTTTTTTATTCATCTTGTAACATCTTACCTATTAAGCCTGTCTAAAAAAGAAAAAACATGGAGCAACCACTTATTATCATTAAAGAAATCGGGCGTAAATATGTCATCGGATCAGAAGTAATTCATGCCTTAAAATCGGTTTCTCTGGATATTAATAAAGGAGAATTTGTTGCTTTAATGGGCCCATCTGGTTCCGGTAAATCTACTTTAATGAATATTTTGGGTTGTTTAGATACCCCTTCAAGCGGCACTTATGTTTTGAATGGAACCAATGTAAGTCATATGACAGATGATGCATTGGCAGAAGTTCGGAATCAGGAAATCGGATTTGTTTTTCAGACTTTTAATTTACTCCCTCGATCTACCGCTTTGGATAATGTAGCCCTGCCGCTTATTTACGCAGGCAGCAGCAAAAAAGACCGGGAAGCTCGAGCAGCTAAAGCTTTGGAAAATGTGAACCTCGGTAACCGTATGGATCACAAACCTAATGAACTTTCTGGTGGTCAACGTCAGCGGGTGGCTGTGGCCAGAGCTTTAATTAACGATCCATCTATTATCCTGGCCGATGAGCCTACCGGTAACCTGGACACTAAAACATCTATTGAGATAATGGGTTTGCTGGAAGAAATTCATAGTAAAGGAAATACCATTATTTTAGTAACCCATGAGGAAGATATTGCGCAACATGCACATCGAATAGTACGCATGCGTGATGGTTTAATTGAAAATGATTATCTGAATACAGATATTAAAAATGTTTCGCCACGCCTCCAGGCTTTAAAAGATAGTGGGAGCGACTGGGAAAAAATTAACTAAACAATTCTTAAATCCTTCATATGGATTTGGATAATACATAAATATCTCAGAAAAGAGATCAGCGTCATGAAAATTTACACTAAAACAGGTGATAAAGGTCAAACGTCATTAATTGGAGGTACCCGTGTACCTAAATTCCATAAACGTATCGAAAGCTATGGCACAGTTGATGAACTGAACTCATATGTTGGATTAATCATGTGCCAGGATATTGATGAGCACCATAAAAAATTACTAAAAGAGATTCAGGATCGTTTATTTACAATAGGCGCATCTTTAGCTGCTGATCCCCAAAATTCAAGAATGAAAATTCCTGATTTGCATGATTCAGATATTATTTTGTTGGAAAACGAAATGGATTCGATGAACGAATTACTGCCGGCATTAAAACATTTTGTGCTGCCAGGCGGAAATACTGTCGTTTCTTACTGCCATATTGCTAGGTGTGTTTGCCGGAGGGCAGAAAGACTAACAGTGGAATTGGCAGAACATAACTTTGTAGATGAGCATGTAACCGTATATTTAAATCGTTTAAGTGATTATTTGTTCGTTTTGGCACGAAAACTGAATATGGATTTTGGAGCAGAGGAAAACATTTGGATCCCACGTGTTTAAAAGTTGAAAAATAAGTTTGTTTAGCTCAAAAATTTTAATATACTTTGCGCATTATTAAGAACAAGAATTTAATTGAATTGAAGATATGTATTGGACATTAGAATTAGCATCGCACTTGGAAGACGCACCTTGGCCTGCAACTAAAGATGAATTAATTGACTATGGAATCCGCTCTGGTGCTCCTGTAGAAGTTATTGAGAACTTACAGGCTTTAGAAGATGACGGTGAACCTTATGAAACTATTGAAGAGATTTGGCCAGATTATCCGACTAAAGAAGATTTCTTCTTTAATGAAGATGAATACTAAAGATTTCAAAAAATATAAACCGTTCAGTGATAAGCTGAGCGGTTTTTTTGTAAATATACATTTGAACTGATTTCTCTACTAATTAAGTTTACGAAAGTAGATTTAACTGAAATTTTAAGAAATCTGCTCAATAGGATATTTTTTTATGTTTCATATTTAGCTGAAAAGCAACCGTTAAGAATAGTTACCAAAAAAATATTTACATTTTTTAAACAAAATGAGAATGTACACTGTTACTACATCAACATTTACTTAAAAAATTAACACTATGGGAAATTTATTGTATTTAGTAGCAGTGGTATTGGTTATACTATGGGTGATCGGATTTTTATTCCACGGCTTTGGTGATGTAGGTAACATCATTCACGTTTTATTAGTAATCGCAGTTATTGCAATCTTGCTAAAAGTTATTGGCAGAGCAACCTAAGATACGTTAACCAATTTTTATCCATGCAGATTTTGATATCAATGGAAAGAATTAAAAAGGTGTTTCATTTTGATGAAGCGCCTTTTTTTATAAATTATTTTTTCAATAAGAGTTCTGCTAATTCCAAATCGATAGGATAGGTGATTTTAATATTATTACGCTCACCTTCTATGATATTAATATTCTCTTTCATTGCTTCTACAACACTGGCATCATCAGTAAAATGACTGTTAAATTCTTGTAGATAAGCTTTCTTCAGTGTGCTTAAACTGAATGTTTGAGGTGTTTGTACCAGGTAGATTTCATCTCGCTTTAAAGCAACAGATTCTTCACCTCTGAGCATTCTCACGCTATCGCTGGATTGTACAGCTGCAATCACATTTCCTATGGCTTCGGCCCGTTTAAAGCAATTGTCTATTAGCTCTTTTGAAACTAGCGGACGAACAGCGTCATGAATGGCTACAAAGCTTTCTTCATTAATGCTATCAATGGCATTTTTAACAGAATAAAACCGTTCCGTTCCGCCATTAATGATTTTGTGTGGTATCCGAAAATTAAACTCTTCACAAAGCCTTCTCCAGTATCCTTGCTGATCTATATTTAATACCAGTAAAATTTTAGGTTGAGTATCGCTTTGAGCAAAAGCTTTAATCGTATGCATCAAAACCGGGAGGTTTTTAAGCAATAAAAATTGTTTTGGAGTTTCTGTTTGCATCCGATTGCCAGAACCGCCTGCTACAATTATAGCGTAGTATTTCATTTTTAAGAGATGAGGTGATAGATTTGAGATATGAAACTTGATTGAACTCAAATCTCATACCTCACTACTCAAATCTAGATAATCAGCATGGCATCACCATAACTATAAAACTTATATTTTTCTTTTACAGCAATTTCATAAGCGTTCATTACATTCTCATAGCCACCAAAAGCACTTACCATCATCAATAATGTAGATTCTGGTGTATGAAAGTTAGTGATCATAGAATTGGCAATACTGAATTCGTATGGAGGAAAGATAAACTTACTTGTCCAGTCATTAGCAGATTTTAAAGTTCTGTTAGCAGAAACTGCTGATTCAATAGAACGCATAGATGTGGTACCTACTGCACAGATTTTTCTTTTTTCTTCTAATGCTTTATTTACAATGTTGGCATCTTTTGGCTCGATAATGAATTGTTCAGAATCCATTTTATGCTTGGTTAAATCTTCCACCTCAACCGTTCTGAATGTGCCAAGACCTACATGCAAGGTTACTTCTGCAAACTCAACACCTTTGAGTTCAAGGCGTTTCATTAACTCACGACTAAAATGCAAACCTGCAGTTGGGGCAGCTACAGCGCCTTCATGCTTTGCAAAAATAGTTTGATAACGTTCTTTATCTTCAGCAGTTGCTTTACGCTTAATGTATTTAGGAAGTGGCGTTTCACCTAAAATCTCTACGTTTCTTCTAAACTCTTCATCTGTTCCTTCAAACAAGAAGCGAATAGTACGTCCACGTGATGTCGTATTATCTACAACTTCTGCAACCAAAAGGTCGTCATCGCCAAAATAAAGCTTATTACCTACGCGGATTTTGCGGGCTGGATCTACCAATACATCCCATAAACGCAACTCTTTGTTTAATTCGCGAAGTAAAAATACTTCGATTGTCGCACCAGTTTTTTCTTTATTTCCATATAAACGGGCTGGAAAAACTTTGGTGTTATTTAATATCATAACGTCCTTGTCATCGAAATAACCGAGTACGTCTTTGAAAATTTTATGTTCAATTTTACCACTGTCTTTATGTAAGACCATTAAGCGAGCTTCGTCGCGTTGTTCTGCCGGATTGTTGGCTATTAATGCTTCTGGTAAGTTGAATTTGAATTGTGATAATTTCATTCTTGATGAATTTTTTGAGGTGCAAAAATACGAATTTAATTTTTCTTTTCGATATATTATCAAACGCAATTGATGTATATTATGTTTTCACCGTCTTAATTTACCTTAACCTACAATTAAACAATCTTTTAAGCGAAAAATAATTAGTTTTGATATTATTGTTGTAACCTTTTTTAGTGTATGGCATCTAACTTATAATTATGATAATTTTTAGGCTAATAGGCGAGAGTTTCCGTTTTGCGTTTGATGCATTGCGCCAGAATAAGTTGCGTACCATGCTATCATTGCTCGCAATAACCATTGGTATTTTTACAATTATTACTGTTTTTTCTGCAGTAGATACTTTTCGTGGTAAACTTCAGGCCAGCGTAGATAAACTAGGCTCCAATACCATCTTTATACAGAAATGGCCATGGAGTTTTGGTGATAATTATCCCTGGTGGAAATATATGAATCGTCCGCAGCCCTCTCTCCGTGATTTCGCGATGTTAAGAGAACGCATGGAAAACGCACAAGGAATTACCTTTGAAATATCTACAAGCGATAGAACCATAAAATACAGAAGCAGTTCTGTTGAAGGAATCACAGTATCAGCTGCTTCTCAAGACTTTGATAAAACCTGGAATTTTGAACTACAGGCTGGTCGTTATTTTACTGAAAGTGAAAGCAATAGCGGTGCACCTGTTTTATTAATGGGTGCCGACATTGCAGAAGGATTGTTTGGTTCAGACAATCCGATTGGGAAACAAGTACAAATTTTAGGTCGGCGGTTAACTGTTATAGGTGTGTTTAAAAAAGAGGGTGAAGATATGTTTGGAAGTACCCTTGATAAAAATGTTAACGTTCCTGTTAATTTTGCAAAAGGGGTTTTAGATATTCAAAGCGAACGATATGATCCACAAATTACAGTTCGCGGAAATGACAACGTGTCATTGGAAGAAATTGAGAGTGAACTTCAGGGTTTAATGCGATCAATTCATAGAATCAGGCCCGGTCAGGAAGATGATTTTGCCCTAAATAAAACCACTATTATTTCTAATCAGTTAGATTCTATGTTCACCATGGTTAACTGGGCAGGATGGATTATTGGCGGTTTCTCTATTCTGGTTGGTGGGTTTAGTATCGCCAACATTATGTTTGTATCCGTAAAGGAACGAACGAATATCATTGGCATTCAAAAATCATTGGGCGCTAAAAATTATTTCATTTTACTGCAATTTATTTTCGAGTCAATATCCCTGTGTATTCTCGGTGGTTTATTAGGTTTGTTACTGGTTTATTTGCTCGCCTTATTAATCGGTGCTATTACCGGGTTTAATATCATCTTAGGACTAAACAATATCATCCTTGGAATAGGAATTTCTATTATAATTGGTACAATATCTGGTTTCTGGCCAGCATATTCAGCATCCAGATTAGATCCGGTAGAAGCCATTAGAAGTTAATTCTTTTAATAATCTGATTGTAGGTAATTGAATCGATTAGTGTAAACCGTTGCCGTTTGTAACGAGAAACTGCAGAGATTTACACTTATCACATGTTTGAGAATAATTACGGGCGATGGAGTCGCCCTTCTTATACATCCTCGTTTTTAATGAGAACGAAAATTAATCAATAAAAAACCCCTCGTTAATCTAACGAAGGGCATTATTATATTTTAAATATATACTGGCTAAGCTAATTTACCCAATGCCTCTTTAATTCTTCTCAATGCTTCAACTAAGCTTTCATCAGATGCGGCATAAGATAGGCGGATATAGTTATTATTGCCAAAAGAATCACCACCAACTGTTGCTACATGACCAACATTTAATAAGTATAGGGCCAGGTCGGAAGAATCTTTAATCACATTTCCAGCAGCATCTTTTTTACCAAAGAAAGAACTGATTTCAGGGAAAAAGTAGAAGGCACCATCTGGAAGATTGGTTTTAACCCCAGGAATTTCATTGAGTAAATTATATACCAATTCTCTTCTGCGTAAAAAAGCCTCTTTCATCTTCAATACACTTTCTAAGCCCTGCTCATACGCAACAATACCAGCACGTTGAGCTATAGAACAAGTTCCTGACGTAGTTTGACCTTGCAATTTGTCATTAGCGGCGGCTATTTCCTTATTCGCAGCAATATAACCTAATCTCCAGCCTGTCATGGCAAAAGCCTTTGAAAATCCATTAACCACAATTACACGATCTTTAATACTGTCGAATTGAGCAATAGATTCATGACTATCAACAAAGTTGATGTGCTCATAGATCTCATCAGATAAGATATAAATGTTTGGATGTTTCTCAAAAACCTTAACCAGCGCAGCTAATTCTTCCTTATTATAAACCGAACCAGTTGGATTACATGGCGAAGAGAACATAAAAAGCTTAGATTTTGGTGTAATGACAGCTTCTAGTTGCTCAGGTGTAATCTTAAAATTACTTTCAAGATCAGTATCAATAAAAACTGACTTTCCTTCAGCAAGCGTCACCATTTCTGAATAAGAAACCCAGTAAGGTGTAGGAATGATCACTTCATCTTCTGGATCTATTAACGTCAGAATTACGTTTGAAAGAGATTGTTTAGCACCAGTAGAAACTACAATCTGAGAGATATCATAATCCAGATTGTTTTCCGTCTTTAATTTTTTAACAATGGCCTGGCGTAAATCAGGGTAACCTGGAACAGGGGAGTAGCGGGTGTAGTTTTCGTCTAATGCTTGTTTCGCAGCATTTTTAACATGGTCAGGCGTATTAAAATCGGGTTCACCAACACTTAAACTAATGATGTTAATGCCCTTAGACGCTAATTCGCGACCAAGTTTAGTCATTTTAAGGGTTGCAGATTCTGATAGACTGTTGATTCTTTTAGATAAGGTGCTCATGGTTAATTACTTTGAAGGCAAATATATAAACCAAATATTATTCTGCACTAAAAAATCCATAGTTTTTATCATTTAATTTGATCGATAAGCGTATTTTTGGAAAAAAAAATCGTGACAATCAAGAAAAAAGCAATAGCCATTTCACTTTTAGTGAGTGTGGTATTAATGTTTGCTAAGTTCGTTGCCTATTTTATTACGGGCTCTAATGCTATTTTAACAGATGCTGCAGAGAGTATTGTGAATGTGATAGCAGGAAGTTTTGCATTCTACAGCATTTATTTAAGTACACAACCACGGGATGAAAATCACCCTTATGGCCATGGTAAAGTAGAATTCTTTTCCGCATTTGTTGAAGGCATATTAATTCTGATTGCTGGCTTAATAATTATTTTTAAATCTTCTTATAACCTCATTTACCCGCATGCAGTTGGTAAGCTATTAGAAGGTACGCTGATTATTGGGATAACTGGCTTAATCAACATGATTGTGGGTTTAAAGCTGATTAATATCGGCGAAAAGGAGCATTCTGTAACCTTAAAGGCTGATGGAAAACATTTACTTACTGATACCTATACCAGTGCAGCAATTGTTATAGGCTTAATTTTAATTCAGCTAACAAATATAATTTGGTTAGATAGTTTGCTATCAGTACTGGTGGGCTTTTACATTATTTATTCCGGCTATCAGCTTACCAGGGGATCTGTTGGCGGATTGATGGACGAAAGTGATTTTACGTTGGTGGAAGAAGTTGTTGATGTTTTACAAAAACACAGGCACAATCCGTGGATTGACGTTCATAATCTTCGAACCCAACAGTATGGGCCAGAATTTCACATCGATTGCCATGTAACCCTTCCTTACTATTTTGATCTCAATCAGGTTCACCGGGAGATATCGCAAATTGATGAACTCATTAATAAAAATGGATTTCGAAAAGCAGAATTATTTATTCACGCTGATCCATGTTTACCAGAGTGTTGTCACTATTGCCATATGAGCGAGTGTAAAGTTCGTGCAGAAGCCTTTAAGAGTGAGATTGTATGGACACCTGAAATCGTTATTAAAAACAAGAAACATTTCGAATATGAGTTACTTTAATGTCAGGGTATATGGTTTAATCATTAACCAAAATAACGAGGTTTTAGTGAGTGATGAAGAAGAATATGGTGTTCGTTTTAGTAAATTTCCTGGTGGTGGATTAGAATTTGGAGAAGGTTTATTAGACGGCCTTAAACGTGAATTTATGGAAGAGTGTAATGCAGAAATTGACATTTTAAGGCACTTTTACACCACAGACTTTTTTGAGAAATCTTCTTTTAATGATAGCCAGCTGATTAGCATCTATTACCTTGTAAAAGAAAAAGCACCACTGCAATTGGTCTTTAAAACTAAAGTCTTTGATTTTGATTCAGAAGGTGAAATACTACAGGCTTTTAGATGGGTTGCCATTAAAGATCTCTTAGTAGAAGATATTACTTTTAAAACAGATCAGGTAGTGGCTCAAATGCTAAAAGATCAGTTTAACTCAATTTAGAATGTTCTTAAAATGATTATTAAGGAAATCAAAAAATCCTCTATTATTTAACCCATAGGCATTTTACTGGTATCCATATAAAGAATATTCCAGCGTTGTCCATCTAAATCAACAAAACCACAGCCATACATCCAGCCATCTTTATAACCAGGTTCGCCATAAAGTATTCCACCTGCTTCAATTACTCTTTTAGATATTTCGTCAACTTCTTCAGGACTTTCTGCATCAATTGAAAACAAAACTTCTGAGCCAGTTAATTGCTCTGGAAGATCTACGCCAGCAAAACCTTCAAAAATAGATTTTTGAAAGAGCATGATTACCAATTTATCATCTCCAACAAGAAAGGAAGCCGAATCATCACCAGCACCATAATTTGTATTAGGCGTAAACCCGATGTGTGTAAAAAACACCTTTGATTTACTTACATCTTTAACCGGTAAATTAATCCAGATTGATCTTGTCATAATGTGTGGTAATTCTATTTTAAATGGTAAAAGCTGCAATTGCTTGCCTGGTAATTAATTATCAGGCAAGCAAAATTTACATTTATTTTTTAGTAGTTTTCTTTAGGTATTTTTTAGCCAACTCTTCTGGCGCTACTGTACAATATGATTTGGTTATAGCATCCTTTAAGGTTTCTGGCTCAATAAATTTGATCTCAAAAATGGTCCAGCCTTGCTTTCCCCAACCTGCTTGTGCCGGATAGATGGCAGAAGGATCTAAATCAGAAAATTTATTCTGGTCTTTAGGGGTTAGTCTGAAAACGGCCTTTAAATTTAAATTATCAATGGTAATAAAAATTTTATCGTCAACTTTAAAAGAGTTTTTATTTGCGTTGGGTGCCTCAGCAACATTTTCAAATGATAGTGTAAGATCTCTAAAAGAATCTGGAGTCATAATATTAGTTTTAAAATTAATCTTTTGATAGAATAATATAAGCTTTTTGAATTAACAAACTTACATCAATTTTGATAGTTTTTCGAAATATAAAATTTGGGTATAGCTATAAAATCTCGTTTTGTATGATTTCGGTTGCACTATTACAAATGAAATCACCCCATGAAGCGATATATGAATTAGAGTTGAAATAACTTTTGAGGATATTGCTCCGCGTGGTTCAATATTAAATTTAGGATGTAACTGTTTGATTGATAAACAGCCAGGTCATTTTTAAGCGGAGCTATACCATCTGAAAGGAAATTTTTATTCGTAAAGTAACCCATGCCATAGAATTTGCCTTTCTCAATTAGTAAGCAACTTATTTCATCCGCTTCTCTACCTTCATCAACCAATGCAAAGCTAGGCTGAGTTTGTTGAATATCATCTATTGCGGCATTCAATTTTTTATTATAAACAGAAACAGTTTCAATACTGCTGCAGGCACCGAAACATTGGCCATTTTCATGCGCCTTACATCTGGTAGCTGTTTTCTGTAAGTAACAAAGCTTATTGCAAAGCTGATATTTATCTATAAGCAGATTTAAAAAATTATATCCTTCCAGTAAGCTATTAAAACTTTGAATGGCTTTGTTATTGGTTCTGTGTTTATCAATTCCCAGGCGCAGGTACCCATTCTGATCCTCGAAAATACATAAGTCGTACTTATGTTCGTAGCGTTTCATAGCCCTGTTATTCTCTGGCCAAAGACGCTTAATTTCGTTGGCTTCCAGTATTAAAGCCATTAACTCGGTGCCGCAAAGCACATAATCGATGTGATGAATATTTTTTAAAAAATCCTGACGCTGTTTATTGGTTTTGTTACCTGTGAAATGACTGGCAACCCGTTTTTTTAAATCTTTAGCCTTACCTACATAAACAATCTTTCCCTTGGCATCTTTAAAATAATAAACTCCGGGTTGATTAGGCAATCGTAAAAAAGATTCTTTATTTAGATTTGGTGGCAGGACCTGTTCCTTCGATGTTTTTTTGAGCATCTCTGCAATAACACCTTCCATATCATGTTCTAAAAGCAAATTAAAAAGAATGCTGGTCGCATCGGCATCACCAGCAGCACGGTGACGATTTTGAATGGGGATATTTAAACTGCTGCATAATTTGCCTAGGCTATAGGATGATTTGCCTGGAATCAATTTTCGGCTTAGTCTTACCGTACACAATTTTCTACATTGAAGATCAAAACCTGCCTGATCTAAATGATGTTTAAGAAATGAATAATCGAAGTTTACATTATGGGCAACAAAAACCTTATCATGCAATAGTTGATAAATTTGCAGGGCCACATCACTAAAAGTAGGTGCATCAACCAACATACGATCATCAATTCCGGTTAATGCTGTAATATATTCAGGAATGGGTATACCAGGATTAATCAGTGTGCTAAATGACTCTACTACCTGATTACCATCATGAATATTAATGGCAACTTCAGTAATACCATTTGCTGATGCATGGCCACCAGTGGTTTCAATATCTACAACTGCGTATAACATAGGTTTAATTGAAATACAAATTTATGCTAAAATAATTAGTATTGCAATGATTTAAATATTTCTTAAACAAAAAAAGCGACTGCCCAAAGGGGTAGTCGCTTAAATCAATTAGATAGACTTACTAAAGCTTATTTAATAATTTGCTCAGGTTTGGCTTAATACCAATAGAGATTGGAACAGTATTGAAAGTTCTATCCTGTATTTTCTTAAATCCATACATGTAACTGGCTTCTACAAATAAATTAGCTCCGCCAATATTATATTCAATCCCTCCGCCACCTTCGGCAATACCTAAACTATTTGATCTGTTATCCATATTCACTTGTAAGGTACTGGCATTAACGGCGACCTGAGGTGTTAAGATAAATCCGCCACCTGCACCAGCAAAGCCATAAAAAGCCCATTTATTTACAATTTTACGGTAACCCAGGGCTACGTTTAGTAAATAAGTAGTTGATCTGCCTTTTTGTATCGTATATGTAAAACCTGGATCAGGCGTAATTTGATTAAAAGTAAATGCGTGTAAACTTACTTTTGGATAAAGAAACAAACCACTATCACCTAAACCCAGATTAATACCTAAAGAGGTAGAAAATTTTGGTTTAAAGTAATCTGATGTTTGTCCCATTGGGAAAGCAAAGCCAATACCACTCATGCTGTAAAGTTTATCTGGTCGGCTGGTTTGTGCACTTGCATTTATAGATAATGCGGAGCATAGCATTATGATAGATGTTAAAAATCTTATTTTCATATATTAGTTGTTAGTTAGTTTATTTACTTTTTGTAATAAATCGGTCATGTTAAATGGCTTCTCTAAGTAATCATCAGGATGAAATTGTTGCGATACAATATAATTCTCATCATAACGGGCAGATGCCATTATCACTGGTATGTTCTCCGTTTCACTATTTGAACGAAGTTCTTTAAAAACCGCCCGGCCATCCATTCCATTTAGCATAATATCTAAAATAATCAGATCGGGGTGGTAATCTTTAATCGTCTTAAAAATATATCTGGGTGATAACAGCGGAAAAACATTAAACTGTTCAGCCTCTAGTGCAAGTTGAAAGACTTCCAAAATATCAGGATCATCATCTACAACTAAAATTCTTTTCAAAATGGATTCTCAATTAATAATTTAGTGGACTATCCTAATACAAATTTAACAGCGGAAAGTTTTAAACGGAAGGCAAAATAGTATGTATTATAGTTTGACCTTTTTAACGATATGATTTCATAAAAGCAGTAAACCAGCTTGATTGAAGCTATTCAGCATGGAATAGAATTTATCCTGTTATTAAATACGTTCATCAATCGCGGAGCAGTTACAGATTTTAACAACAAAAATGAATAAATTTAAGTTAAAATATAATTAGCTATGGTTAATGATAAATGAATAAAATGGTTATATTTAAAATATTGTATTACAGTATTTTATGTTTAAAATAGTGCCCTATTAAGATATGTATTGCTATCATTTCCGACTATAAAATCTAAACATTGTCCCATGAAAAATAAAATTGATCTTTTAAGTGTTTCTATCACCAATAGGGTGATTGAACTGCAGGAACATGGATATGACTTCGATTTCCTTTTACTAGCAAATGGAAGTTTACTTTGTATGCAAACCAATATGAATTATCCCATAAATAGTGTTTCAATTAGTATGATAGAGCATGGCTATGATTTTTTTGGAAAATGCTATAAAAATATCCATGCCATAGAAACAGGAAATGGAGAACGTGGAGTATTACTTACAGAATCTATCCTATAAATAATCACTTTAGATATTTAGTATTTTATATTGATTCGTAGGTTATATTTTGTTATTCCTTTAAGTTTTAAGTGATTGTATTTGAATTTGCAATTCTATTTTGATCAAATTTATTTTTTTGCCTGATGATTTTCCTTTCTTATTGATAAAGAGCAACTTTATCTGCAAATTCTTCTATATGTAATGTTCAAAATTTTTTCAAAGCTTCATTTTCTTTTCAGTTTTAATTTTATTGAATATATTTAAACAAAAATGAGTCTTGTTATTATATCTTATATGATCAGTTTGTTAAAATTTTCTCATTTATAAAATTAATCTAATCAGGTATAATAACTATCTCAAAATTTAAAAACATCAGCCACATCAATTGTGTTAAATGATTTGATGGGTTTAAATTCATCATCCAAAATCCCAACGCTACCGCATGAAACAAATATTTGATCAGCTTTCTGCAGACTTTAGTAAGCTCACTACTCAACGTTACAGTACCAGCTTTTCTTTGGGTATTTATTTCTTGGGGAAGGAGTTGCGTCAGCCAATTTATTCTATTTATGGTTTTGTGCGTTTGGCTGATGAAATTGTAGATAGTTTTCACGAATTTGATAAGCAATATCTGCTGGATAAATTTAAGCAAGATACCTTTGAGGCCATCGATTTAGGAATTAGTTTAAACCCCATTTTAAATTCTTTTCAGAAAGTTGTTAACCAATATCAAATCGATCATGAGCTGATTTCTCTTTTTTTAAACAGCATGGAAATGGATCTTCAGGAAAAAATATACACGCCCGAGTTATATGGCAAATATATTTTAGGATCTGCAGAAGTTGTTGGGCTGATGTGCCTAAAAGTTTTTACCAGTGGTGATGAATCAGAATATCAGCGTTTAAAGCCATATGCAATGAAACTAGGTTCGGCCTTTCAGAAGATAAATTTTTTGCGGGATATAAAAGCAGATTTCCAAAGCCTCAACCGTAGTTATTTTCCAGATGTAAATTTGAAAGTGTTCTGTGATGTAGATAAGAAAGCCATCGAAAAAGAAATTGAGGATGAATTTGCTGAAGCACTTATTGGCATTAAAATGCTGCCCATGAGTTCTAGAAATGGTGTTTATTTATCTTATATCTATTATAAAAAGTTATTCTCTAAGATCAAGGGCTTAAGTGCAGAAAGAATAATGATGGAAAGAATTAGAATTTCAAATCATTTAAAAATCGGTTTAATGTTCGATTCCATCATCAGGCATAAATTAAATGTGATATAGGCTGAATGAAAGAACAAATAATTCTGGTTGATGTAAATGATTTTCCTGTAGGTTACATGGAAAAACTGGAGGCACATCAAAAAGGTGTACTTCACCGGGCCTTTTCCGTGTTTATCTTTAATTCAAAAAACGAATTGTTGCTACAGCAACGTGCAAAAAATAAATATCATTCTGGTGGTTTATGGACCAATACATGTTGCAGTCACCCCAGGCCTGGAGAAAATAACCTCGAAGCAGCCAATCGCCGGCTCATGGAAGAAATGGGAATGAAAGCCGATTTAAGCTATGCGTTTAATTTTACTTACGAGGCAGAATTTAATAATGGATTAATAGAGCATGAGCTTGACCATGTTTTTTTTGGAAAATCAGATCTTATTCCGGTATTAAACAGGGAAGAAGTAGAGGACTTTAAATATCTGAGCTTATCTTTATTGAAGGAAGAACTCCAATACAAACCTGATGAATATACACCATGGCTAAAAATCTGTCTGGAGAAGGTAATTGAGCATTATCAATCCTTATAAAACTAAAAACGGGCATACAGCCTAAGCCATATACCCGTATCTAAATTAACGCTCTCGGCAGCAAATATAAGGTAAGATTATTGATACTTCCAAATCATTTAATGTGTATTTTACATTTAAATTATATGATAGGGGCATGTTAAATTGATGTTTTTCTTTAAATGGCTGTTTGTCAGTGCTTTGATTCTCTTTTGAATTGTGAGCTAATTATTAAAATATTATTTTGTTAACAATAACATATCATTAAAAGACTTAACTTAACAATGTTGCACTTTTTTTAAACCTGAATTTATTTTTAATTCTTTCGTTGAAGTATCTGCCTTTTGATGTTGCAGATTTGAAGGAATTAAATATTATTTGTGGCACATTTATGTAGTGATATTTGTAGCCGCTAACAAAAATAATAGTTAATATTTTTGATTCAGCATGATAGCTAAAACTATTGATTACAGAAGAAGGCATAAATCATTTATTAACTAAATTAAATATCCTTATTTTCCTTCATCTGCATGTAGTTCAGATTCTTCTTTAGCTACCCTTATTTTTTCTTTCTTCAGATCGATTCTTATAATATTATATAAACTCATATAGATATTGGCTATCCATACAATAGAAAAAAATGAAATGATATAGCCACGCCAGTCAGGGTAAATTAAAGTATACTTGGTAATAAGTAGCATTAAAATGGTTACATAGTGGCTAAAGCAATATTCGCAGGTAAAAACATAGAAGAACTTTCTTTTAATTAACTGCTGGCAATTTTTAGATCTATCAACACAAAATAGTCTCGCTTCTTTGAAAATTTCTTCTTTGGTAACTGTCCAGGCAATGCAAGCCACTGGTATGGCAAATACGAAAAGATAATAAATAGGTAGCTCCATAAAAAAGTTGATTTGTTTATAGTAACCTTAAATACAGGTAAATGTTTACATGCATTTAAACATTTTGAATGGTATACTGTTAGATAAGTATTCAATTTATAATGTTATGGATAGATCAGAAATTATTGAACTTCTTGAGGTGATTAATCAACAAGTGAGTTCTTCGGTATTGGGCGGCAGAGATGATGATTATGAAGAATTAGAAAGTATGGGCTTAATTACCATTGATAGAGACGCTGTGCAATGGGCTGCTACAATAACACCAGCTGGAATTGCCTATTTAGGGCATGATTAATGCCCGGATGCTGGTATAGTTTGGCTTGATTATGGATTTAATCTGTTAAATTTGCAATAAGTGAAAATACCGCATGGATTTAATCTGCCATTTCACTTATACTTATGACTAATTTTCAACTTAGAACAGTTAACGTTACCAGATACGTAACGCCCCTGCGTGAGGGTGGCTCTATGCCAGCAATTGCCGAAGCGGACGATGACTTTCTGTATGTATTAAAGTTTAGAGGTGCAGGGCAGGGACCACGTGCATTAATTGCAGAATTGATTGGTGGTGAAATAGCCAGAATACTTGGTTTACGCATACCAGAATTAGTTTTTGCTCAATTAGATGAAGCTTTTGGCCGTACAGAGCCTGATGAAGAAATTCAGGATTTGCTGAAGGCCAGTGTGGGTTTAAATCTGGCGCTACATTACCTTTCAGGTGCCATTACTTTCGATCCTACTGTAACAACAGTTGATCCGAAATTAGCCTCACAAATCGTTTGGCTGGATTGTTTCTTAACCAATATGGATCGTACTTGCCGCAACACTAATATGTTAGTATGGCATAAAGAGCTTTGGTTAATCGATCACGGTGCATCATTATACTTTCATCATTCCTGGCAAAACTGGGAAGAACAGGCAACCCGCCCGTTTTTTTTGGTGAAAGATCATGTGTTGCTTCCATGGGCATCAGAACTGGAAGAGGTTGATCAGGAATTTCACACCATTCTTAATAGCGAAAAAATAAATGCCATCATTGATCTGATACCAGATGTTTGGCTGGAGGGAGAAACCAATTTCCCAACTAAAGAGGCACATAGAAAAGCTTATGCCTATTTTTTGGAAACCAGATTAAATCATTCTCAAATATTTTTAAAAGAAGCACAGCATGCAAGAGAGATACTTATTTGAGTACGCTGTTATTCGGGTAATGCCTAGGGTAGAACGCGAAGAGTTTCTTAATGTGGGCATTATTTTGTTCTGTGCGAAGAAGAAATTTTTAAAAAGTGTTTTTTTTCTGGATGAATCTAAAGTTAAGGCCCTTTATTCAAAAATTGATCTGGAAGATTTGAAAACTAATTTAGCTGCTTTTGAGCGAATTAGCATCGGAATAAAAGGATCCGGTCCGATTGGTGAGTATGATCAGGCATCCAGGTTCAGGTGGTTAACTGCCACCAGAAGTACCGTGATCCAATGTTCAAAAGTTCATCCAGGGTTTTGTGTTGATGCAGAGGAAACCATGATGAGGTTACATCATGAGCTGGTACTATAAAACTTGCTCATTAACCATTTCAATTAAGATTAATCAAATTCAATTGTCTAAAGAATATTTTAAAAACCTGCAGGATCTACTCCATATCGAGCGTGAAGAAGATTTACAGTCATATTTAAAGCTCACACAAAATACGTCAGCGGCTGATCGGAGAGTCCTTGGATTAACCTGGTATCCAATCGCAATTCGCAATACAGAAATTGGTAAAGGTGATTATTTAACGGTAGAATTAGAGCGAACTACCCATCAGGATTTGTCTCATCAGTTTCGGTTCGGTTCGTCGGTAGTATTATTTTCTAACCATGATCCAAAAACTGATCGGGTGGAAGGGATCATTTCCCACCAAAGTGCCAATAAGATGAAAGTAAGTCTTCGTGTAGATGAACTGCCAGACTGGGCCAGGGATGGTAAGCTTGGTTTAGATTTATTGTTTGATAATAATAGCTATGATGAAATGCAGCAGGCATTGAAACAAGCTACCAATCTTATCGAAGATACTGAAAACAAGTTGATTAAAGTGATCACCACTGGTGAAAAACCTTCCTTTCAGCATGTTGAAAAATTCATTCTGCCGAACGGACTAAATGAATCTCAACGACTTGCAGTAAGTAAAATCGTTTCTGCAGATCACCTGGCTATTATTCATGGTCCGCCCGGAACGGGGAAAACCACCACTATTGTTCAGGCAATAAAGTCGTTAATAAAGCATCAGGATCAAAAGATACTGGTGGTGGCGCCAAGCAATACGGCCGTTGATTTACTGACTGAAAAATTAGCGATAGAAGGTTTAAACGTCATTCGGATTGGTAATCCTGCCAGGGTTTCAGAAAGATTGGTATCAGCTACGCTAGATCATCAGATGGCAGATCATCAGGAGATGAAAACGATTAAGGCATTAAAAAAGCAGGCAAATGAATATAAAAACATGGCGCATAAATATAAGCGCAGTTTTGGCAAGGCTGAGCGTGATCAGCGTAAGGCGCTCTTTGATGAAGCGCATAAAATAGGAAGGGAAATAGAAAAGACCGAATCGTATATTATGGATCACCTGTTTAATAAAGCGCAGGTCATTACGGCAACATTGGTAGGAGCTAACCACTATACTGTTCGCCAATTAAAATACCATACTGTAGTGATTGATGAGGCTGGACAGGCTTTGGAACCAGCCTGTTGGATTCCGATTTTGAAAGCCCAAAAATTAATTTTGGCGGGAGATCATTTTCAGTTACCGCCAACTATCAAATCTACAGAAGCAGCAAAAAAAGGATTAAGTAATACTTTGTTAGAGAAGTTGGTAAACCTTCATCCTGAATCTGTTGTGCTCTTAAATGAACAGTATCGCATGAACAAAAATATCATGGGCTATTCTTCAAAGGTTTTTTATGAAGATAAATTAACTGCACATGCTTCGGTGGCTGAACAATTACTTTTTAAGGATGATGAACCACTCAATTTTATTGATACTGCCGGTTGCAGTTTTGATGAAAAATTAGATGGTACAAGCACTACTAATCCGGAAGAAGCTGCGTTTCTGATCAGACATTTACAGCAATTGGTAACCCGGTTGCAGATGGATTTTTCTTTAGAGAATTTTCCAACCATCGCCATTATTTCTCCTTACAAACAACAAGTCCAGGTTTTAAAGGCCTTAATACTGGAAGATGATCTTTTCCTCAAGTACCAGAACAAAATTGCCATCAATACCATAGATAGTTTCCAAGGGCAGGAGCGAGATGTAGTTTATATCAGCTTAACCAGAAGCAATTCGGAAGGAAATATCGGTTTCCTATCAGACACCAGGAGAATGAATGTAGCAATGACCAGAGCTAGAAAAAAATTGGTTGTAATTGGCGATAGTTCTACGCTTTCGAAGGCCAGATTTTATGGAGACTTCATTGGTTATGCAGAAAAGCTGAATACTTATCATAGCGCCTGGGAATATATTGATAGCTAGATAGAATTGTATTACAGATTATTTTTTATTTTGTATTAAATTATTATTTTTGAACAGATAATCCTAGATTTCGATTCATTTAAAGTTCAAATTGAAACAATTCATCGTTGATTTTGATTGATTTGAGTCTGAGTTCGGTGATTTAGACTTCACAGAATCCAATAAGTATTTAAATGAATCAAGGTTTGAAAATTTTAATTGCAGATGATAGCGAATTGATGCGTATCGTCATGAAAGGTTTTTTTAAGAAATTTCTATCCACATGTGAAATTTCAGAAACCTCCGATTTGTCAGAAACATTTAACCTCCTGAATAAACAAGATTTCGATTTTCTTTTGCTGGATATCAATATGCCAAGTGGCGACAGTACTCCGAATACGGTAGAAGAAATATTAGCCATACAGCAAAATGTTAAAGTTTGTATGTTTTCAGGTAATGACAAAAACACTTTAGAAAAGGACTATCTTGAAGCAGGTGCTATTGGTTTTATTCAAAAAGATAAAAACATGTCTGAAGCCTTAAGAAATATTTTAGCCAACAACTTCTAATTTATTTTCTTCAAGTTTTCCAGAAATTGACGCTCCGGCAATCAGCAGCTCATTGGTAATCATTTTAGTATATTCTGTAATTTCAGATTTAAAGTCTTTAACAGATGAACCAGATCTGATTTCTTCCAATCGCTTTTCCCACTGACCTGTTAATTCTGCCTGCGCAATCTGCTTATCTTTAACGACTTCATAAACTGCCAGCCCTTTAGTAGTTGGAACTAAATTTCTTTTTTCACGTGTGATATAGGTACGTGTAATCAATGTTTCAATGATAGATGCACGGGTAGCTGGTGTACCTAATCCACTGTCTTTCATAGCGTAACGCAATTCTTCATCTTCTATTTCTTTACCACAGGTTTCAAGAGCCTTAAGCAGTGATGCCTCATTATACATCGCTTTTGGTTTGGTCTGCTTTTCTAAAAGTGACTTTTCGGTAATAGGCAATTGCTCTCCAACTGCAACCTTAGGTAAAGCGGCATTGTCTTCATCCTTTTTATCTTCATCAGTTTCATTAAAAACAGAGCGCCATCCTGCTGATCGGATTACTGTTCCGTTAGCCAGAAAAGTTAAACCCGACTGAATGGTGATTTTGGTAATTTCCTTCAAGCATTCCTGATGGAAAGCTTCAATCATCCTGCCCACCACCATATCGTAAATGGCTTGTCTGTCGCTGCTTAAACCATAAGCTTCTTCACCCGTAGGTAAAACTGCATGGTGATCAGTTACCTTTTTAGCGTTTACACTGCGCTTATTGAGTTTGATGGTTTGCAAAAATTGAGCTTGTTTACCAAAATCCGGATGGTTGATAAATTTTGAAATTAAATCAGGCACTCCTGCAAAAACATCATCACCAATATATCTGGAACCTGTACGCGGATAAGAAACCAGCTTGCTTTCATATAAGTTTTGTAAAATACCCAAAGTCTGATCGGCGGTATAACCTTTCTTTTTGTTGGCTTCTTGCTGCAAACTACTCAGATCGTGTAAAAGTGGTGGCGGTTCTTTTCTGGGCTTAGCCTCCACAGCAGTGATGTTTCCACCATTTGGAAATCCAGAGGCTACATCTTCCACCAGTGCAAATAATTTCTTTGCTTCTTCCTTGTCTTTATAGTTTGTGGTAGAAACGGCCTTAAAAATCTGCTCATCTTTAATCAACAAAATACTAAGCTGATAGTAAGTTTGCGGAACAAAGTTTTTAATTTCCAGGAAACGGGCACAAATCATTGCGAGGGTAGGTGTTTGCACTCTGCCTAATGATAAAACTGTTCTGTTTCCTGCCGAAATACTGAGTGCCTGCGTAGCATTCATTCCCACCAGCCAATCTGATTCGGAGCGACAATGAGCAGAATTAAAAAGCGTATCGTAATCTGTTCCAGGCTTTAAATTTCTAAAACCATCTTTAATGGCTTCATCAGTTTGCGAGGAAATCCAAAGTCTTTTAAAAGGCTTTTTGCATTTCAGATAATAATAAATGTAGCGGAAAATTAATTCACCTTCCCGCCCGGCATCCGTAGCCACTATAATTTCTGTTGCCTCATCAAAAAGCTTTTTAATCGTGTCTAACTGTTTCCTTACCGCAGGATCCTCCACAAAACCGTCTTTGGTTTTTATTTTACGAATGGCTAGTTTAAATTTAGCTGGCAACATGGGTAGATGCTGTTTTCTCCAGCCAATAAAGCCATAATCCTGAGGCGGAGCCAATTGTAACAAATGCCCAAAAGCCCAGGTAAAAGAATATCCTTTACCTTCAATGTATCCATCTTTTCTGGTGGTCGCTCCGAAAACTTTAGCAAGTTCACGACCAACAGAAGGCTTTTCTGCAATTACAATTTTCATGAATGGAGCTTATTTTTCAAACCTCAAAGATCGCTAAAATAACTTATGACAAGCTTAATTTTTTACTCACACGTTAAAGTATTGAGCATTAAACATTTTGCTGCTTTCGGCATTAAATTCTGCTAAGTTTTTAAACTGTAAGATGGTATTTATTGTATTTTACGCAGCAGTTTGCAACCGGAGTAAGTCAGAATGAAGAAATACAGTTTGTTATTTTAAGTTTTTTTTTCTTCGGTCAAAATGATAATATGACTCGAATCAGTTGGTAACAATTGCTACTTATTCAAATCTTAATGGTGAATGGAAAAACAGTATAACTTATTTAATCATGAAATTCAGGTTCACTTCGAACCAAAATTAGTAAGAGTATTTAGTAATGCGGAACTTTGGGCATTCCTGAAAGATGATGTAGCAACACGATTTGAAATTTTAGCAAAAACGATTAAAGATGATTACAAGGACAGATATGGTGAAGAACTTAAAATTACGAATGATTCCTTAATCGTAGAAATTTTGGTTCACGTATACTGTGATTATATAGGTTTAAGATTTAATCGTGTAGTGAAGATTAAATTTATTCAGAAATTAGTGGTTAAGCTGCTAGAACGTGCTGAAGTGGTGGACTGCGGGGAGCGGAGTGTTGACGGCAACCGTTGGTTTTGGGATATACTCGCCAGATACAAGAAAGCCTTTATTAAAATTCTGCCCAAAAATTTAAACAAAAGAAAGTTGAAGCCAGCAGTGGCTTGTTAAAGTTCTTTTGCCAAATTTACCAGGAAGCCTTTTAGTTTTTCTAAAGAATCAATTATCTTTTGATTTTCTTTTACATCCGATTTATTATTCTTTAAATGCTCTTTAGCGCCTTTTAATGTAAAGCCTTTTTCATCCACTAAATTGAAAATGATTTTAAGGTTTTCAATATCTTCAGGAGTAAAAAGCCGATTGCCTTTCTTGTTTTTTTTGGGCTGGAGGATATCAAATTCCTTCTCGTAAAAACGGATTTGAGAGGCGTTTACATTAAACATTTCAGTCACTTCGCCCATCGTATAATACATTTTATTAATGTCTCTTTCTTTGTACGGCATAACTTGTGCTTGATTGTTAGGGTTTTACATCGATTATTTAAAGCATTCAAATGTAGCTCGATTTTTCCTGATTAACGCAATAAAATTTTAATTTTGTTCCTTCAATATTTAAAATAATGACAGCTAAAGAGATAAGACAGGCATTTCTTAATTTTTTCGAACAGAAACAACATCATGTTGTGGCTTCGGCACCAATAGTAGTAAAAAACGACCCTACTTTAATGTTTACCAACGCCGGTATGAATCAGTTTAAGGATTTGTTTTTAGGAGAGGCTGCTATTAAATATGCAAGGGTTACCGACACACAGCGTTGCTTACGGGTATCAGGCAAACACAATGATTTAGAAGAAGTAGGGATTGATACCTATCACCATACCATGTTTGAAATGCTTGGAAACTGGAGTTTTGGTGATTACTTTAAAAAAGAAGCCATTGAATGGAGCTGGGAATTATTAACTGAGGTTTATAAAATACCAAAAGATCAACTATACGTTACCTATTTTGAAGGTGATGAAAAACAGGGTTTGGAAAAAGATCAGGAAGCTTATGACCTCTGGAAACAATACGTGGATGAAAGCCATATCTTACCCGGCAATAAGAAAGATAATTTCTGGGAAATGGGTGAAACAGGTCCTTGTGGCCCGTGTTCTGAAATTCATGTAGATTGCCGTAAGGATGAAGAAAAAGCATTGGTTAATGGTGCTACGTTAGTAAATGCCGATCATCCACAGGTAATCGAAATCTGGAACAATGTTTTTATGCAGTTTAACCGTTTAAAAGATGGTTCATTGCAAAGTTTACCTGCTAAACATGTTGATACGGGAATGGGTTTTGAAAGATTGGTAAGGGTATTACAGGAAAAAACCTCCAATTACGATACGGATGTTTTCCAGCCGATGATTCAGTTTATTGCGGAGAAATCAGGCATTCCATATGGTGTTGATGAAAAAACAGACATTGCGATGCGTGTAATGGCAGATCATATTCGTGCCATTTCCTTCGTCATTGCAGATGGTCAGTTGCCTTCCAACAATAAAGCGGGCTACGTCATCCGCCGGATTTTACGTCGTGCGGTGCGTTATGCTTACACCTTTTTAAATTTCAAAGAGCCATTTTTGAATCAACTGGTACCTTTACTGGCTGATCAATTTAAAGGTGTTTTTGATGGATTGGTTGCACAACAGGATTTTGTACAGAAAGTGGTTTTGGAAGAAGAAGTTTCTTTTTTGAGGACATTAGAAAAAGGTATTAATCTTTTTAATAGCTATATTAATAGTGAGTCTGATTCATCTAAAACTTACGGTTTTTCAATAGATTCTATTTCAGGAGAAGAGCCGCTAAAGGATAGGATGATTCTTGGTAGCTTTGCATTTTTGTTATCTGATACATTTGGTTTTCCAATTGATTTAACAGAATTAATGGCCCGTGAAAAAGGTTGGTCAGTTGATTTGAAGGCATACGAACAAGCATTAAAGAAACAAAAAGATGATAGCCGTGCTGCCACAGCCATTGATACTGGTGATTGGGTGATTGTTAATGCCGATGATCAAAGTGAATTTGTAGGTTATGATGATTTAGAAATTGAAACGGAGATTTTAAAATACCGCAAGGTTAAAGCAAAAGGGAAGGAGCAATACCAGATTGTTTTACGCCAGACACCTTTTTACGCCGAAAGTGGCGGTCAGGTTGGAGACACTGGTCGTTTAGAAGATCACAGTCGCCAGTTTTGGGTAGATATTACAGATACCAAGAAAGAAAACGGATTAACAGTGCATTTTGCAGATATTCTGCCAGATAACCTGGAAGGAAAATTTTGGGCAGTGGTAGATGAAGATAAACGTGTGCTCACTGAAGATAATCACTCTGCGACACACTTGTTGCATGCTGCTCTAAAACAGGTTTTAGGTCAGCATGTTAACCAGAAAGGTTCATTGGTGAATGCAGATTACTTACGTTTCGATTTTTCTCATTTTGCTAAAGTAACTGAAGAAGAGCTGGCCCAAATTGAAGTTATTGTTAACCAGAAAATCAGAGCAAACATTAAGCTGAAAGAACAAAGAAATGTACCTTATCAAGATGCCATCGAAAGTGGTGTAACAGCTTTATTTGGTGAAAAATATGGTGATTTTGTTCGAATGATTACTTTTGATGATCATTTCTCCAAAGAACTTTGTGGCGGAACGCATGTTAAGGCCACTGGTCAAATCGGCTCATTTAAGATTATTTCTGAAAGTGCGGTTGCAGCGGGTGTACGCCGGATTGAGGCCATTACTGCAGATAAAGCTGAACAATATTTCTTAGATCAACGCAGAGAGTTGGGTCACTTAAAGGCACTGCTGAATGGATCAAAAGATCTTTCGGCATCAGTTCAGGCTTTACTGGATGAAAATGCCAGATTGAAAAAAGAAATTGAAAAAACCACTTTAGAGCGGGTTGGAAACTTAAAGAATGAAATTGTGCACCATGTTAGGGGCATAAATGGGGTAAATCTTATTGCCAGACACATTGATCTCCAAAGCGCTGATGCCATTAAAAATCTAGCTTTCTCGCTAAAAGATATGGTTGATAATCTCTTTTTAGTATTTACCACGGAGATTGATGGTAAACCAGGTATTACCGTAATGTTATCTGATGGCCTGGTAAGACAGGGAATGAATGCATCAAACATCGTTCGCGAGCTAGGTAAGGAAATTCAGGGTGGAGGCGGCGGCCAGCCTTTTTATGCTACGGCTGGCGGTAAAAACCCTGCCGATTTAGCTAAGGTGCTGGAGAAAGCTGAAAGTTTCATCCCGCAAGGATAATTTTATTTATTTTCCGTCATTGCTTCAATCGGTTTTTCATCGATTGAAGCAATTTCATTTGTGATGTTACTTGAGATTAGATTGCTTCGTAGCAATGGTATCATTTCTTAAATAACTAAATGTCAATAAATTACAAAAAAAATCACTTACGTTAATTTTTAGGCAATAAATTATCCCTTAACATGATAGCGAGTGTTTAAAGCGATCGCTATACCTATTCAATAAGGCCCTAACCACTGTTTCTTCGTTCTACTTTTGGACCGGCATGGTCAATTTTTCGGGATGGCACTGTTCAGGCCAACCTACTGACTTCCACAGAAAAATTGCGAGCCGGCAACTTTGCTTCTTTGGTTGCCCAAAGAAGAGAGCCTGTCTGGCGAAGACAAAATAAAATCGCAATTGTAGCAAGGATGTGAGGTCATTTTGTAATTGATGGTTCAACCTTTTCATAGTTTGCTGATGGCTTCGTGCCTACGATTGACGTAATTTACTAAATTGCTAAAGGTCAATTAATTAGAAAGACGTCATTTATATTGATTTTTATAAAATAAATAATCCATCGCAATGACTAGCCGAGTATTAAGGATTAATGATATTTCCTTAATGCCTTGATCGCAATAAACAATCCAATCAGTGTTAAAGATGCACTTAAAATAAAGGGTGCGCCAGGAAAATATAATGGTGTTCCATCTTCAATAAAATAAACAAAGATATGGCTAACCAACCACGGCCCGATAATAGCAGCAAGGCTTTGCAAACTGGTGGTAATTCCTTGAATTTCTCCCTGAGCATTTTCTGGAACCTGATTGGAAATAATGCTTTGCATTGCTGGTCCGCCAATACCCGCCAGGCAATACGGAATAATAAACAACATCATCATTGTTCCGTTTTTAGCAAATGCAAAGCATAGAAAACCAATCACGTATAATATTAATCCAGTATAAATGGCCTTTCTATTTCCAATTATCGGAATCACTACCCGAATCAGTCCACCTTGAACCAATGCCACCATAATTCCGACTACGGCTAGCGAATAACCAATCATCTTAGGTGTCCATTGAAACTTTTCAATCACATAATAAGACCAGTTGGATTGAACAGAATGACTGGCGATATAAAGTAATAATAAGGTGGCCAGCAAGCCTAAAATTGCGGGGTATTTTGCAGCATTGATAAACGAGCCGACTGGATTGGCACGTTTCCATGAAAAATTTCTACGTTTCTCTTTTACCAGCGACTCAGGCAAAATAAAATAACCATATAACCAGTTGAGTAATGAGAGGCCGGCTGCAACCATAAAAGGTAAGCGCAACCCAAAGCTGCTGAGCAAGCCTCCACCAACTGAGCCTAAAATAAAACCTAAACCAAATGCAGCACCTACTAACCCAAAGTTTTGAGCCTTTTTCTCAGGTGTCGATATATCAGCAATATAAGCCATACCCGTTGTAAAACTAGCGCCGGTAATCCCGGCAATAATTCTCCCTATAAAAAACCAAAAAATTGATGGTGCAAAGGAGAGAAGCAGATAATCCATGCCCAGACCAAATAGAGAAAAAAGCAGTATAGGTCGCCTACCATATTGATCACTCAAACCACCTAATATGGGCGAAAAAATGAACTGGGGTAAAGCAAATGCAACCATTAAATAGCCTCCATAATCTGCAGCCACACTGGTGCTTCCGCCAGTAAATTCTTTTATTAAATTTGGTAAAACCGGAATGATGATTCCGAAACCAGTACAATCAATCAAGAGCGTAATCATGATGAAGATCATCGCAGATTGTTTCTGCTTAGCCATAAGTTTGGGTTATATACAAAAATAGAATTTTGAAGCTAATCTTTTAAAGGTTATTGTTTTAATTCAGGAATAAGATGCTGGCTTGATTTATAAAGATTGTTAGCATAAGTTATTAAATGAGCGTATTAGGATATGTTGAATTAATATTAAAAATAAAAACTTATTTAAATACGACTGTAAGAACACCAAAATAATCTTTCATCTAAAAACCATTAACTGTGGTCAAAACTTTTCCACAATGCCTTATTTCGGCATATTTTTGCTAAATTCGCAAGGTTATAACAATAGCTTTTTGAAACATCGTTTTTGATAACGAGAATAATAACTTATGGCAGAAGATTTAGAAAATCAACAAAACGACAAAATCATCCAGATTAATATAGAGGAGCAGATGAAATCAGCCTACATTGACTATTCAATGTCGGTGATCGTATCAAGGGCTTTGCCTGATGTACGTGATGGATTGAAACCGGTTCACCGCCGTGTTTTATTCGGCATGCTTGATCTGGGTGTGACCAGTAATAAACCACATAAAAAATCTGCCCGTATTGTTGGTGAAGTTTTAGGTAAGTATCACCCACATGGTGATGCATCTGTATATTTCACCATGGTTCGTATGGCTCAGGATTGGAGTTTACGTTATCCAATGGTAGATGGACAAGGAAACTTTGGCCACATCGATGGGGACTCTCCAGCTGCAATGCGTTATACAGAGGCACGTTTCTCTAAAATTGCAGAAGAAATGCTGGCTGATATCAATAAGGATACAGTAGATTTTCAATTAAACTTTGATGATACTTTACAGGAACCAACGGTTTTACCTGCAAAAATTCCTAATTTACTTGTAAACGGATCATCAGGTATTGCAGTGGGTATGGCCACTAACATGGCACCACATAATTTAACTGAAGTAATTGATGGCGTAGTTGGTTATATAGACAACAGGGATATCACGATTGAGGAATTAATGAAGTTTGTAAAAGCTCCTGATTTTCCTACAGGTGGTATCATTTATGGCTATACAGGTGTAAAAGAAGCTTTTGAAACAGGCCGTGGGCGTATTGTTATGCGTGCCAAAGCTGAAATTGAGAGTATTAAAGACCGTGAAGTAATTATCGTAACCGAAATCCCTTACCAGGTTAATAAAGCACAAATGATTGAGCGTACTGCTGAATTGGTTGGCGAAAAGAAACTGGAAGGCATATCAAACATCAAGGATGAATCAAATAAAGATGGTATCCGGATCGTTTACGAAATTAAACGTGATGCCAATGCTTCAATCGTTTTAAATAACCTATATAAGTATACTGCTTTACAAACATCGTTCAGTGTAAATAATATTGCATTGGTGAAAGGTCGTCCGCAAATGTTAAATCTGAAAGATTTAATTGTACATTTTGTAGACCACAGACACGATGTAATTGTTCGCCGTACCAAATATGAATTATCAGAGGCTGAAAAACGTGCACACATTTTAGAGGGATATTTAATTGCACTCGATCATTTAGATGAAGTAATTAAATTAATCCGTGCATCTGAAACTCCGGAAGAGGCTCGTTTAGGCTTGATGGAGCAATTTGGTTTAAGCGATCTTCAGGCGCGTGCCATTCTGGATATGACGCTTCGTCGTTTAACAGGACTAGAGCGTGATAAAATCAAGGATGAATATGCAGAATTAATGAAAACCATCGAATATTTGAAATCTATCCTGGCTGATGAAGGTTTGCGAATGCAGATCATAAAAGATGAGCTGGCGGAGATTCAACAGAAATTTGGCGATGAGCGTAGAACAACTATCGTTCACTCTGCTGAAGATATGAGCATGGAAGATTTCATTGATGATGAAGAGGTAGTCATTACCATATCTCATGAAGGTTATGTGAAACGTACTCCAGCAACAGAATTCAGGGCCCAGGGTAGAGGTGGAAAAGGATCTAAAGGAAGCACATCCAGAAATGAAGATTTTATTGAACATATGCTGGTGGCCACCAACCACAATTATATGTTATTCTTTACTGAAGCTGGAAGATGTTTCTGGCTGAGGGTTTATGAAATTCCGGAAGGTTCCAGAACCAGTAAAGGACGGGCAATACAGAATATCATCAACATTCCAAAAGATGAGAAAATTAAGGCTTACATTAAAGTTAAGAACCTGAAAGATCAGGAATACTTAGAGAACAATTTTATTATTATGTGTACTAAAAAAGGTACCATTAAGAAAACTTCTCTTGAAGCTTATTCACGTCCGCGTGTAAATGGTATTAACGCCATCAATATCAATGAAGGCGACGTATTACTAGAAGCTTGTTTAACTAACGGTCAGAGCGAAATTGTAATGGCATTACGTTCTGGCAGAGCAATTCGCTTCAACGAAAGTACGGTTCGCCCGATGGGTAGAACAGCAACTGGAGTGCGTGGTGTGAGACTTGCTCATGATAAAGATGAAGTTGTTGGCATGATTGCTGTAAACAATCCGGAGGTTACGGTGTTAGTAGTATCAGAAAAAGGATACGGTAAACGTACGGACATTGAAGATTATCGCGTAACTAATCGTGGCGGTAAAGGTGTAAAAACTATCAATGTAACTGAGAAAACCGGGCAATTAGTATCCATTAAAGACGTTACAGATAGCGAAGATCTGATGATCATTAACCGTTCAGGTATTGTAATCAGAATTCCTGTTTCAGCATTAAGAGTAATGGGACGTGCTACACAAGGAGTACGTTTAATCTCGCTGAAGGGTGATGATGAGATTGCATCGGTTACGAAGATTGATCACGAGGAGGATGAAGAAGAAACAGTTGATTTAGATAGTGTATTGGTAGTTGATGGCGAAGAAATAGAAGCTGATCCAACCGCTGAAGCTGAAGAAACTGAAGAAGAGGAGGAAGAAGGTGATGCTGATAACGAAACGGAAGAATAAATTAAACTAAAATAAAAATTAGAATAAAAATTATGAAAAGAGTATTTCTAGGTATAATTTTAGCAGGAGCGGTAAGCGCAACATATGCTCAGAAAAGTGAGGTTAACGAAGCTAAAAAAGCATGGGGAATTTTTCAGTTAACCACTCAAGGCGCAACACCTTTAGATAAAAAACTAGAATCTATTAAGGCTGGTTTAGCCCACACCGATAAAGCAATTGCTGACGAGAAATCTAAAGTAATGCCTGAAGCATGGACATACCGTGCATTATTTGCTTCTTCTGCAGCAATTATGGATACCGTAAATGTAGCTAACGCTGATGCAAATTTAAAAGTTGCCCAGGATGCATTGGTAGAAGCTAAAAAACTAGATACCAAAGGTGCTGAAAAAGAAAACATTACATTGGCTGAAACCAATATTTCAAATGCAGTTAGAAACGCAGGTGTGTTGGCTTACAATAAAAAAGACTACAAAACTGCTTATACTAAATTTGTACAAGCCACAGTAATGAATCCGAGTGATACTTCTATGTATTTAAATGCGGGTATTGCTGCCAGAAATGTAGAGGATTATCCAGGCATGATTCAGCAGTTTAAAAAGGTAATTTCTTTAAATTCTCCGCAGTCTAAAGATTTATATAATGAATTGGTTGATGTAACTTTAAGAAAGCAAAAGGATACTACAGCAGCATTAGCACTAATTGCTGAAGCTGTAGCGAAATACCCTGATAACGCAGATTTAATTAAAACAGAAACTCAAATCTACATTGATAGAGGTGACGTAGCAAAATCTGAGAAAATGTTAAATACATTAGCAACAAAAGAGCCTACCAATCCAAGTTACCAGGTATTGTTAGGAAATATTTATTTCTCTCAGGCTTTAAAACTTCAGGCAGATCGTAATAAAATCGATCCAAAAAAAGTAAAAGAATTTAATGAGGTAACAGTAAGAATGAATGGCTTATTGGATAAATCATTACCATTTTATAAAAAAGCTTTAGAAATTGATCCAAAAAATGCTGGTGCCTTAGAAACGTTGAAAACCATTTATGCGTTTAGAAACGATACTAAAAACTACAATGACATAAAGGCAAAATTAGATGCCTTACCAAAACAATAGTTAAAAAGCTAAAATTTAAAAAAGAGTCCTGATTTGATCAGGACTCTTTTTTTTTGTTTATTTTTACAGGATCAGCATTTTTTATACCCATTATATTTAGATTTACTATGCAAAATGGTTTTAAGCTATTAATAGCACTTTTAGTTTTGACATCACTACATACCTTCGCTCAGAAAAGTCAGATTTTAATTGCCCGTAATTCGGTTGGAAAACTTCAAGCCTCTATTGCGAATAAGGAAGATGAGAAAAAGCAGTTAGCCATTATTACGGAGGGTTTAAAAGCTATAGAATCTGCTGAAAAGGATAATAAAACAAAAAACTGGGCAGAAACCTGGTCGCTAAAATCTTACCTGACTTCTTACGCATCCATTATTGATACAGATCCTGCTAATGCTGATAAATTTTATGAAGCTGCAAATACAGCAATTAAACAAGCCAGAGGTTTAGATAAATATGAAGATAACTCTGGCCTGATTAAAGCGTCAAATCACAATATTTTGATTAAAAAGCAGGAGCGGGGCAATGCTTCTTATTTTAACAATGATTTTAAAGAAGCTTATGACGATTTGAAAGAAGTAAGCGATAGTTTTCCGACGGATACCACATTAGCCTTAAATACAGCAATTTGTGCATTAAATATTCAAAATTACGACGAAGCCATTAATTATTTTAAAAGAGCAAAAGATAATGGCATTCGCAATGCATCCATGTTTCAAAAACTTGCTCAGTTGTATAGCGCTAAATATGATAATGAAACAGCAATTAAAACATTGGAAGATGGTTTGTTGAAAAATCCCTTCAATCATAACCTAACCAATGAGTATATCAATTTGCTTTTAGATACCGAAAATTATGCAAAAGCAACCAGTTTAATAGAAGGAAACCTAAAGGTAGAAAAAGCAAACAAACTGCTTTATTTTTTATATGGATACCTGCAACAAGCTGGTGGAAACAATTCAACCGCAATTCTGGCTTACGATAAAGCTTTGGCTACAGATCAAAATTACTTTGATGCTTTGTATCAATTAAGTCTGGCTTACATCAATACAGCAAATGAAACTTTACAAAAGGCTGATCCGGAAAAAGCATCTAAATATAATTCATTAATTAACCGGGCACAACTTGCTTTGCAACGGGCAAATGAAATTAATCCGAACGATAAAAAAACTGTTCAGTTATTACTTGATATCTATTCTCGTAAAAAAGAAACTGACAAAGTACAGGAACTAAATCGTAAACTTCAGGAGTTGTAAATAAGATCAAAATTCAATAAGGAGTGAGGTTTCATGGACGCCAACTTAACATAATATTAATTATGAGACATAAATATTGATTGTAATAGAAACGAATTACCATTTTTAAATTTAAAGAAAAATTGTAGTGTTTAAAACAAATTGTGATAACAGACGCAATTATCTCTCAAAGTTGAGATTTCCATAATTACTTTTTTAGCTTGTACATTATTTACTTGTGGATTTCGCTACATTTATTATTTCTTAATTTGGAGTTAAAGAGTTCTTAAAGAAAAATAATAGAGTAAAGTGACAAGGATGATAAATTACTTTTTTCCATTCTTATGAGCTACCTTGTTTACAAGATGAACCATTAGTTTAAAAAAAAATTGTTTTTATAGAATTCTCGATACTATAGTTGCTGAGCAGTATGGTACGGATAGAACTGGAACACCTCAGGTAGGTAAAGGAACTCCATCAGGTTGTTAAGCATTTAAATAAAATAATTATGAAAAAAGAATTTTTGTTTATAAAAATAATATACATTGGTTTAGTTGGCTGTTCGATAAACCGTCAAGGCACCTATAGTCATTCTTTATTTAAAACCAAAAGCGATATAGTAGTGATTACTGGAACTGTGTATGATACACAAAGGAACAACCGAACTTTACCAAGTGTGGCTATAAAATCTACTGATACTATATTTTTGACACGAACCGATCGGAATGGGCAGTACAGATTAGAACTGAAACCAGGAAAATTTGTTTTACGTGCTTCTTACATTGGCTATTTGCCTTCATCAACCAAATCGCTTAACTTGGTAAAGGGTGATTCTCTAGTTGTAGATTTTGTATTAAAAGAATCTAATGAAAGAACTATAAACTAAATTATCCATAGTTTCCAGTAAATTAATAAAACCCTCTAAAAGCTGGCTCAAAAAAAATTAGGAAGCTTTTTTTTTGTGTATAAATCACTATTTTCCTTTTCTAGGAACAGGCGGTTTAAGATTAGGTGTATTACCAGGGATACCTTTATTATCTCGTTGACGTTGGTCTGGTTTTCCAGTTGATTTAGCGATCCATTTCGGTCCTGTTTTAAGTGCCATAATATTATATTAGTTTGGTTAATATTTATTTTTTAAAACTATGGTTTTTCTAATCCTATGAATTACAGTTTTCCATAAAAGTAACTTATTTTATATCGTTACAATTTACAATTTAAAGTAATCCATCTTATTCTCGACACCATATTTGTCTATTCAGTCACCATACTGTATTTAGTATTAAATCTACTTTTAAATATTTTAATTAATACTTTAATAATCCTGAATTAACAGATTACTAAAAATATTTTATGATCTTTATACTATACTAAAACCATTTATTATGAAAAAGATCATTTCAATTTGCATGCTTGTATTATGTGTTGTTTCCTTAACAACATACGCTACACCAGAAGTGCCAAAACCAGTTAGCAGTACCAAAGCTAAAGTAACCACTTACAATGTTCGTTTGGGTTATAGAAATCTTGATGGCAGTGTAACTACTTCAGTATCCACAGAATCGCCAGGCTTTACTATTTATAACCAGGAAAGCGGTGATGATTATTATGTGGAAAATGGACCATCTTCTTTCGGAACATTTTTACCTTATCAATTACCAGGTACGATTAATGGTTTACCTGCAGGAACCTATGAGTTTAGTGCAGAAAGAGGTCAGGGAAACTGGACGGGTTATGGATCTATCACCGTAACCTTATCTCCTGAGATGATTGGTGCTGATGGTTATGTAACTGTTTACGTTCCTATTGCCTGGGTAGAATAATTCAATCGTTTAATTTAATCAATGAGCAGTCTTAATATCCAAGGCTGCTCATTGGTGTTTATAGCCGTAAGTATATTAATCTCTTCCGATCACTAAAGGCGATCATTCCCATACTTTCCATCTGAATTCTTAATATATTGGGCCAACCAAATTCCTTATTTTTTGTTTTGCTAACATGTATGATCATTTTACCTTTCCTGAAGCTGATGCCTTACAAATAGCCTTATCCAGACAACTTATTTTTAAGCCTCTCGATTCTATTCATACCATTGCCGGTGCTGATATTTCTTTCGATAAAGGTAGTTCAACTATGTATGCTGGGATAGTCATTTTAAGTTTCCCCGAGATGATGGTTCAATCATATGCACTCGAAACGTATGAAACAACTTTTCCTTATCAACCTGGATATTTGGGTTTTAAAGAAGTGCCTGCGCTTTTAAAAGTATGGGATTTGATTCCGGTAAAACCTGATGTTGTTGTATTGGATGGGAATGGCATTCTGCATCCCAGGCGAATGGGTGTTGCATCTCATTTTGGTGTACTTACTCATCAACCCACTATTGGTTGTGCCAAAAGTATCTTATATGGCGACAACCACCTTCCGGAAAAATCTAAATTTAGCACTGCCGAAATTAAAAGTCATGGCGAAATATTGGGTTATGCTTTAAGAACTAAAGACAATAATAAACCTGTTTATATTTCAGCCGGACATTTAATTACTTCTGAACAGGCTTTAGCCGTAATTAAAAAATGTGTTGGAAATTACCGAATACCTGAACCAACCCGGTTGATTCATGATCTAGTAAATGATTTTAGAACAGGTAAATTAAAGGCTGGATTTCATATCAAAACACAGCCTTTAACCTTATTTTAAATCCAGTTGATTCCCTTTTTTAGCAGCTGTAATGTTTGATACTCTTCAGAGCCAATTTCTGGTTGAACATTGTATCCCCAATTTGCTTGTGGAGGTAAACTCATTAATATAGACTCAATTCTGCCATTGGTTTCTAAACCAAATTTAGTTCCTGAATCATATACCAGGTTAAATTCTACATATCTGCTTCTGCGTTGATACTGCCATTCTTTTTGAATATCAGTAAATTCTTTATCGCGGTTTCGTTCCAGTAATTCGGTATAGATGGGCAGAAAAGTCTCACCAATATTGGCAGAAAAATCTAAAATTCCTTCCCATGATAAATTGGTATTATCTGGTTTCAGTCTATCGTAAAAAATGCCACCAATGCCTCGTGTTTCTTCCCGATGCTTGATAAAAAAGTAATTGTCTGCCTGTTCTTTAAATTTAGGATAAAATTCAGGGTTAAATTCATCACATGCATTTTTCAATTTATGATGGAAAAACCTCGCATCATTTTCAAATACGTAATGAGGTGTTAAATCTATTCCACCGCCAAACCAACGTGTTTCTTCATTCAGTTCAAAATAACGGATATTCATATGAATAATTGGAACCAGCGGATGATTAGGGTGAATTACAATGGAAACTCCGGTGGCAAAAAAATCATCTTCCGTTACTTTAAAAGCCTTTTTTATGGGCTCAGGTAATTTTCCATGAACCGCCGAAAAATTTACACCACCTTTCTCAATGATGGAGCCATTTTGCATAATTCGGGTGCGACCGCCTCCCCCACCATTTCTCTCCCACAATTCCTCTTCAAACTTTCCCTTGCCATCGGCAATCTCTAATCCCTTGCAAATTTCATCCTGAATCTGCCTGTAACGCGCTGCAACCTCTTCTTTAAACATCATGATCATATTTACCTTTAATGCAAATTTAAAGCTATTCAGGCTCTGATGCTGATTTATCTTTAGATAGTACATTTTATTGACATAGATGGACTATGATACAATTACATAAATATTTTTAAGGTACTTTTTACTTTGCAAGGGATTTCTATTCCTCTAAGTAATTCAAATCTTTGTTAAAACTTTCTTTAAGTGATACTACCGAAATCATCGCTACAATGGTAACAATTCCCATCACAATAAATCCTGCGGTAACAATATTGTATTGATGAACAAAGAATTCAAACATCAATGTAATGGGTATCAAAGCACCACGAACAAAATTAGGGGCAGTTGTAGTTACGGTAGAGCGGATATTGGTGCCAAACTGCTCAGCGGCAATGGTTACAAATGTAGCCCAGTAGCCAACTGCAAAACCCATAACCAAACAAATTAGAATGAAACTGCTTTCAGTTAGGTTATTACTCGTGAGGTAGAAAATAACAGCAACGACAGATAAGCTTTGAAAGATTAATACTGTTTTTTTGCGAGACCTGAGAATCTGTGCCAGAAACCCACAAACTACATCGCCTATTGCAATTCCAAAATAAGTATACATAATACCTGTGCCGGCATTCAATACTTCTTTAGCACCTAATGCTTTTCCGATTTCTGGCGATTGCGTAACCAGAATGCCGACAATAAACCACAGTGGTAAACCTAAACAAATACAGGCAAGGTATTTCAGGAACCTTTTCCGATCTGAAAATAACATGAAAAAATTTCCTTTTGAAACATTTGTAGATTGTTCAGCATGCTTAAACATGCCTGATTCAAATGTTCCAACACGCAGAAGCAACAGCAATAATCCCATACCGCCACCCACAAAATAAGAAGTTTGCCAGGTAAAGTGCTTACCAATGGTAGCAGCGGCAGCAGCACCTAATAGTCCGATTCCGGCAACTACCATGGTTCCATACCCACGCTTTTCTTTATCCATGGTTTCGGTAACCAAGGTAATCCCTGCGCCCAGTTCACCTGCTAAACCAATACCGGCAACAAATCTAATCATGGCATAGGTATGCACATCAGTAGCAAAACCGTTTGCAATGTTGGCTAGAGAATACATTAAGATGGAACCGAACAAAACCTTAATCCGGCCAAATTTATCTCCAATAATCCCCCACAACAATCCACCAAGAAGCAAACCAAACATCTGCATATTAATTACATACTCGCCATCGGTCCGCATATGTTCTGGTGAAACACCAATATCTGAAAAGCTTTTTAGTCTGACTACTGAAAATAATACGAGATCATAGATATCTACAAAGTAACCTAGGGCGGCTACTATAACCAGGAAGATAACGTTTCGGTTGTTTGATTTGATTTGGGAATCCATTCAGCTATTTGGTTTAATTGCTGAAAGTACAAATTCGCCCAAATAAAAAAAATAGATATTAAAAATAAAAGCCATCCGTTTGGGATGGCTTTTATATCTCCTACATTGGAGGTGTTTTTGTCGTTGTATCCGGTGGTGTTGTTTTAGAAGTATCCATTGGAGTGGTTGTTTTTGTTGTATCCATTGGAGTAGTTGTGGTCGAATCCATCTTAGTACTGTCTGAAGAACCAGCCATATTTTTAGATGAATTGCATGCTGAAGTGGCAATCATGATCGTACCAGCAAAAGCAAGACTTAAGATTATTTTTTTCATAGTTTTTTATTGTTATCTGTAATCTCTAACAACTATGTTACCATTTGGTTTTATTTTTTTGATTCAAAAGGTGATTGATGTTTTGTAAGTATTTGTTTTTAAGATATTTAAATATTAATAAAATGCATATTTTCAAGTGTAAAACATACACTATCGTTAAATTTTTTTGATCAATAGCGCATTTTAAACAAAATTGTTACTCTAAAAATTATCTTTCAGGCAATAAAATCTTTTTTATAATAATACAAATCTGATAAAATGCTGTGTTTTAGACAGGTTTCTTTCAATGTTTATTTTCAATCACATGCTTACTTTAGTTTAATGTGATCTTACTTGCTGTTCAATAAAATGATATCATTAAAATATGACCAAAACATCATCTTAAAACTTTCAAAAGTGGCAGATGTTTCTGATATTAGTGATGTATGATAATTTCTCAAAACACCCTAAAATGGGTAATGCGCTTCTATCCCCCATTGTTTTTTCAGCGCATTTGGGTTCAGAAATTTGATGATGATTTTAAAAGTTGTAGTGTCAAGATAAGTAAAAGTTTTTTGAACAAAAACTATAATGGATCTATTTTCGGAGGAACCATCTATGCTGCTACAGACCCTTTTTATGCCTTATTATTTGATCAGCTGATGCAACGTAAGGGATTTAAAATCAGGGTTTGGTTAAAAAGTGCATCCATACAATATTTAAAACCAGGCCACGCTCACCTTTACTTTAAGATAAAACTTACCAATGAAATGGTTGCCGAAGCTGAGGAGGCTTTAAAAACAGTTGGCAAATTTGTGAAGGCTTACCCTATGGAAATCACCAATAAAAAGGGTGAACTTTGTGCTACCGTAATGAATGAAATTTATATTCGTAACCTGCATCAGGGCGAAGTGCCTACTGTTGCTTATTAATAGATGATATGCCGAGTATTAAAAGTTTAATTTTGAAAGGTGAGGGCGTTCAGCTTGATTTCAAAAAAACCATTACCAACACAGAAAAAATTGCTAAGAGCCTCGTTGCCTTTACCAATAATAAAGGTGGCAAGCTATTAATTGGTGTGGCCGATGATGGAACTATCAAAGGTGTAAAATCTGAGGAGGAAGAGAAGTACATGATTCTAACAGCAGCTCATCAGTTTTGTAAGCCAGCTATTGAGCCCTCTTTTGAAGAAATTTATGTTGATGATAAACTGGTACTGGTAGTCAATATTCCAGAGAGCGATACCAAGCCTCATTATGCCCTTGATGACCAGAAGAAATGGTGGGCTTATATTAGGATTGATGACAAAAGTGTACTCGCCAGCAAAATCATTGTGGAAGTTTTAAAAAATGATCACAAGGATCAAGGGGTGCTCATCTCCTATTCAGACAATGAAAAGAAACTTCTTGAATATCTGGATAACAAAGAAAGAATCACCCTTAAAGAATTTAGTAAATTGCTGCGCTGCTCTTACCGTAAAGCACAGAAGATTCTTGTAGATCTGATTATTACTAATGTGATTAAAATTCACACTACTGAAAAGGAAGAGTATTTTACTGCTGTAAAATCAATCTAGTTCCGGGCATTGAAAATGTTGGAGTTCTGCTGCGCTTATAGCCTTGGAGACTTCGCAAGTTGAGCTATTAACTTACGAAGTTTCGACGAGATTGCGGGGCCGGGAAACTTCGTCAGTCTCATACAGGAATGTTAAATTTTCATTTCGAATAGACTTTTTACATGTATAGTGCAAGCTATCTTTTTTGCTATAGAGATTGCTTCACTCCATCACTAAATCCTACACTTCAGTGCGCAATGACGATTCTTCTAACGTTATTATTAGGTGGCTCTTTCTGCTGATGAAGCCTCCCTGGTGAGAGCTCAATATCTATTTTACCAGAGAAATTGCTTCACTACTAAACCCTACTCTTCAGTTCGCAATGACGAATTCTCTAAATTAAAATTTATTTTCGCTGCTTTGATTGAAATTTAAAAACCCGACCTTTGCGGACTATGTTTTCTAAAATCTACTTAAAATACAAACAATACTATAAAGAAAATCTAATTTTAGCTTTACCTATTGTAGGTTCTCAGGTGGGTCATACTCTTGTTCATATGGCAGATAGTGTGATTGTGGGGCACTTTACAGATACCACTCAGTTAGCATCCGTATCATTGGTGAACAGTATTTTTATATTGATCATGGTGATTGGATTGGGCATTTCTTACGGTTTAACGCCTTTAATTGCACAGGAAAATGGTCGGCAAAATCATGAAGAGTGTGGTAAGCTTTTATCCAATAGTTTAATTATTAATATCCTCATTGGAATTTGCTTGTATTGTCTGGTACATTTTGGCGTATTGTTAATAATTGATCACTTAGACCAAACACCTGAAGTTGTAGCCTATGCTAAACCTTATTTAGGCTTACTTTCAGCATCTATCATTCCATTATTGGTTTTTCAAACGTTTAAGCAATTTGCAGAAGGTTTGGGGTTTACCAAACAGGCAATGTTTGTGTCCATTTGGGGTAACCTGCTGAATATCACCCTTGGAATTATTTTTGTAAAAGGCATGTTTGGAATTAAGCCTATGGGCGTAAGTGGTGTAGGCTTAAGTACCTTGATTGATAGAAGTTTAATGGCCATAGTAATGGCAATTTATGTTTTGCGCTCAAAGCATTTTAAGAAATACCTGGTTAGTTTTAAAGCTACACTCATTGATAAAATCAGAGCAGGAAAAATTATTAAAATTGGTGCACCAGTGGCGATGCAGTATTCCTTCGAAATCAGTGCATTTAGTGGCGCAGCTATCCTAATAGGTACTATTGGCGCCGTTGAGCAGGCTGCACATCAGATTGCAATTGGCCTGGCCGCAATGACTTATATGATGGCCAGTGGTGTGGCTTCAGCAGCCACCATTAAAACCGGAAATAATTTTGGTAAAAATAATTTTAATGACCTTCGCAAATCGGCAATAGCCAGTTATCATGTTATTTTACTTTTCATGTCGTGTACAGCGATCATCTTTATGTTAGCTAATAACCTGATGCCTTTTATTTATACAGGTGATTTAAAAGTAGTGGCCATCGCATCGCAACTGCTGATCATTGCCGGCTTTTTTCAGCTGTTTGATGGTACTCAGGTAGTTGGTTTAGGTGTACTCCGTGGAATAGGTGATGTGAACATGCCAACGTTTATTACCTTCTTAGCTTATTGGGTAGTGGGCATTCCCGTTGGTTATTTGCTATGTTTTCACTTTGGCCTGGGGGTTAATGGCATCTGGTATGGATTAACATTGGGTTTATTAACGGCTTCTATCCTATTGTTTTTGAGATTTCAGAACAAAACAAAAGCTTTGAGTATGAATGTGGAAAATCGATTATAATTATTTAGATGCGAGCTGAATTATTTTCCACCAACGTTAACAACTACACCAATAGTGAAAATAGAGTTTCCGGCAGACATGTATTTTCTATTCTTTAAGCCAATATTACTACTGGTGGTGTATTGAAGCTGTATAATTTTACTCAAAGCCATTCTGGTGAAAAAAATCGGCTCAAAGAAAATATTATCTTCTTTGGGCTGTACTACGCCATTCAGAAAAAAGCGATCCATTTTTACATGACTAATTCGCAACGCTGTACCATAATTAATTGGAAAGTCTGTTCCGAATAAACGAAGATTGTTTTTCTTCTTGGAGCTATAATTTACCTGTAAGAAAGATTTTCTATAATCTACTTCCTGAAGCTGACTGCTGATGAGTTCATCATTTTTATAATCCCGATAGGTAATGTCACTCCAGCCCTTTCCTACACCACCGTAAATTTCAATGATCCTGTTATTGTCTGGCCCAAAAGTATCATAATAACCACCACCAATTTCAATTAATTTATGGCCAAAATCTTTACTTCGGCGATCACTATTCATTGTTGAGCCGCTAAAAAGTACACCAATATGATTTGACACAGCATAAGCACCATTGATACTGGCATTTCCTTTTAAAGAGATATGTCCGCCACCGCTAAATTCACCCTGCTTACTCAACATTGGCGTATTTGGTACATTCGGCATATACACAGAAGAACAACTTGAGGCAAAAAGTGCCAGAACTGGAATGGTGAAACGTAGGTATTTAATCATAGATGTTTTAATAAACAGATTTTTCAAGCAAAAATTGTGTTAAATTTTAATATTCATAAAGTTCATTACTCGTTTGAATTCATCATGAAGGTTTGCTTGTAGGTGAACTGGTGCAGCAGTTACCGGATGAGTGAAACTTAATTCTGAAGCGTGAAGAAGCATGGTAGACATATTCCACTGCTCTAAAAAGAATTTGTTTTGCTTATTGCATCCATGCGTGCGATCACCAATAATAGGGTGTAAAATATGACTGAAGTGCCTCCTTAATTGATGCATCCTACCGGTTTTAGGTGTAGCTTCCACTAAAGAATACCTTGAAGTAGAGTGTTTTCCGAAAGGAATAGCTATTTCAGTATGTTGCAAGGTTTTAAAAGACGTATAAGCCTCTTGCATGGTTCCATTTTCCTTTGCAAGGGGATAATCAATGTCCATCGCATCTGGAGTAAAGCCCCTCAAAATAGCCAGATATTTTTTAATAGTCTGTGTATTCATAAATTGCTGATGCATAGCAATTTCAGTGTCTTTGTCGAAAGCGAAGAGTAATATCCCACTGGTTTTCCGATCTAACCGATGCACCGGGCTAACGTGCTTGCCTACCTGATCACGAAGCAGCTGTAAAGCAAATTCTGTAGCATCTCTGGCAATTGATGATTGATGTACCAGTAAACCATGTGGCTTGTTAATCGCAATTAAATAATCGTCTTCGTAAATGATCTCCAGCATATTTTGGCGAAGATAATCATCAGGGACTTATAACTCAATGCTTAGGTGAATTATATTCTAAAGATTACAAAAACTAAATGTATTTACTTAATGATATAAATCGAATGCTACTTTATAGGTGTTGCAGTGTGCATCAACAATATCGCGGATATTGGTAGAATAACCCCCACCCATACTAATTTGCAAGGGTAAGCTCTTTGCTTTACAAGCCTGGATTACCATTTGGTCACGTTCTTTACAGGCTGCCTTACTCAGCGAAATTTTCCCTAACTTATCGGTTGAGAGCACATCTACTCCAGATAAATAAAAAACGAAATCTGGATCTGATTTTTTGAAAGCTATTTGAAGATGATGATTTAATAAATCTAAATATTCCCCATCCTCCACACCATCATTCAGTGGAACATCCAAATCAGATAGTTCCTTTCTAAAAGGAAAATTTTTATCACCATGCATGGAAAAAGTAAAAACCCCTGGCTCATTTCTAAAAATTTCTGCCGTTCCATTTCCCTGATGTACATCTAAATCTATAATTAAGATACTTTTACTTAAATTATTATTTAATAAGTAATTAGCTGCTATAGCCTGATCATTTAATAGGCAAAATCCTTCACCCCAATTACTGCCAGAGTGGTGTGTGCCACCTGCTACATTAAAGGCTACTCCAGCTTCTATCGCAAATTTTGCCCCATCAATAGTGCCCTGTGTAATTCTTAATTCTCGTTCTAATAACTGGGCATTAAGTGGAAAGCCAATCCTTCTTTGTTCTTTTGCCGGAAGGGTAAGATCTCTAAGTTGCACCCAGTAATCATGTTGATGAGTACTTAAAACAATATCCTCCCTAACAGGCTCTGGTTCGAAAAGATTATCTAAAGTAATAATCCCTTCATGAAGTAACTGTTCTGGTATCAGCTCATATTTCAACATTGGAAAACGGTGTCCTTCAGGTAATGGATGTGCGTAGATCTGGTGGTAGGCAATCTTAATCATTAACTTAAAATTTCCTCCACATGTTTTTCAATATTGTTGCAGATGGTATCAACGGGCAAGTCGTTTGCATCCAATCCAAATGGATCTTCTATTTCTTCAGCTATGAGCTCTAAACTCGCTAATACATAGAGGATAAAAGGAACTATCAGTACTAGGTAATAGCCTAAACTAAATACCCAACCAATGGGAATAGTTAACACATAAATAAAGATAAACTTTTTAATGAATGCGCTATATGAAAAAGGAATTGGCGTGTTTTTTATCCTTTCGCAACCACCACAAATATCTGTAAACTGATTCACATCATTGGTTAGCACAATTAATTGTTCCTGGGAGATCAGTCCCTCCCGCACTAAATCATAAAGGCGGGTAATTAAACTGCTGGCAATTTGATTTGGGATATGTTGCCCATCTTTCACCTCGATCAAAAAGCTATTTTTTCCAAAATATTTCTTTTCACGAAGGTGTTCTTTCATTGCAAAGGCATACTTCGGGATTCCATATTCAAAGAAACGTAAATGTTCATCTGGTAATTTTAGTGCCTTAATTTTCATCGCAAAATTCCGGCTTACATTAGTTAGTGCCCCGAGAAGTTTTCTCCCGTCCCACCAACGATCATATGCAGTATTGGTTCGAAATACCAACAACATGGAAATCACGAAGCCGAGCAAGCTATGCATCATTCCAATATTGCTTACATAATCACTTTTAGATAGTTTGAAAACATTCAATTCGAGAAAAGCAATAAATGCAGAAACCACAGAAACGCAAATCATCAATGGCCAAAGTTTAATAAGCGTATCCCCCTTGTGAAAGTGAAATATAAAAGTAAACCAGTCTTTCGGATTATAATTGATCATAATAAGTTAAGCTATAAAACTGTTTGACATACTTTTAATAATGCCTGCCCCGTCAAATATATATCTTCGAAAGAATTGTATAGTGGTATCGGACTTAATCTGATTACATCTGGTTCACGCCAATCTCCTAAAATATGTTCAGCAACTAAACCATCAAATATTTCTTTTCCTTTATGAGCCGCAATAATAGACAATTGTGCACCTCTTTCTTCTGTGTTAGAAGGAGTAATAATTTTAAATTGCTTCTGGTTTAAAATTTTATTTACCTCATTTATAGTATATTCTAAATATCCTGTTAAATAAATACTTTTACTTCTTAATGGGTTTAAAAAACCAGCTTCCTTAAATATTTGTAATGAAGCGTGGTAAAGCGACATGGGCATTACTTGTGTACAACTCACTTGCCATCCATCTGCACCAGCCTCTGGGATAAATCCCTTTTCCATTTTAAATCGCTTATTTTCCTGGTATCCCCACCAACCTGCAAATCTATTTAAGTCCTGATTTTTAAAATGTTTTTCATGGACAAAAATGCCGGCTATACCCCCAGGACCAGCGTTTTGATACTTATAAGAACACCAGCAGGCAAAATCAATGTCCCAATCATGGAGTTTTACTGGAACATTTCCAGCTGCATGTGCCAAATCCCAACCCACCATTGCGCCTACGGCATGGCCTTTCTGAGTGATTTTCTCCATATCATACCATTGGCCAGTATAGTAATTTATACCACCAAATAGTACCAGGGCTATTTCTCCACCATGTTCATCAATTTTAGAAAGGATATCTTCTGTTCTAAGTGTATCTTCACCAGACCTTGGAAAAACTTCAATAATGGCATCTGCAGGATTAAATCCATGAAATTTTACCTGGCTTTCTATCGCATATTGATCAGACGGAAAGGCACCACCTTCCATCATGATTTTGAAGCGCTTGCCTTTTGGTTTATAAAAACTTACCATTAACAAATGCAGATTCACGGTAAGCGTATTCATCGGGCAAACTTCAGCAGGAAAAGCACCAACTAAGGGGGCCATTAAATCTTTTAGTTCTTTATGATAGTACATCCAAGGCTGATCTCCTTCAAACCAACCCTCTACTGCCAGGTTGGCCCAATTGGATAATTGTTGCTGTATCACTTCATTTGCTGCTTTAGGTTGAAGACCTAAAGAGTTTCCGCAGAGGTATATAAAGTCTTTACCTTTCTGGTTCGGGAATAAAAACTGATGTCTGAAATCTTTTAATACATCAGCCTGATCCTGCGCTTGAGCAAACGCTAAATTATTTTCAAAATTCATTATTCAATATTACAAAAAAAGCAGGTATTGTTTCCAATCCTGCTTTTTTAAAATGATTTTCTTTATTTAAAATTTCATCGTATCGTGTTTGCCCATGTCTGGCGTATCACCCGTAACCACCGCTTTAAGTATGCTAAACAGAACAACGATTTTTGATGATGATGCATCCCAGTACTCTGCTTCTTCTGGCGTTACCTTAATTAGAATTAATCGGGGATCTTCCACGCCATCAGGAAACCAAGCTTTAACGAAAGGTGAAAAATAAGATTCCTTTCTTACCTGATCATCTACCAGTTCTGCTTTACCTTTTACAGTTAAATAAGTGTTTTTAGATGGGTCACTGTAAGCCAATAAGACATTATTTTCTTTAGAAATCTCTTTTGATTTTAAAGAATACTCATTAGTAAAGAACCAGATGCTTCCATCTTCTTCAATTTTTGCAGTACCCATTGGTCTGCTGCCTAATTCATCATTTGCAGAAAAAGTGGTGAACATACAGGTACGTACACTTTCTGCCATTTCTTTTAAGATTGATATGTTTTTCTCGTTTTTCATTGCTATGGTATTTTATTGAAAAACAGGATTGGATCAAAAATGTTTGGCGAACTAAACCTTATTTGGCTTACTGACATACGGATTACCTTTGATAAAAAATCGCCATGGTAATAAAGCATGTTCCTTTGCATAGGCAATACCAACCCTCGGACCAGCAAAAATTTGATCATCCTGATAATGTAACTGATGATCTTCAATCCATATTTCATTTCCGGAAAGATCTTTTCGGTTAAAACTTCGATCTATACCTAATGCTTTAGCTGCAGAGCCTGGACCGGAAGAAATGGCTGGCTTGGTAATTGGCATGTTCCTTCTTTCTTCTATAATTGCTTGACCAATTAAAGGTTCAATAGCCCTAATGAGAACTGCATGCGGATCATCTTTCACTGAACTTACCACGTTAAACAAGTTGTGCATGCCATAGCAAAGATAAACGTATGCAACACCTCCCTGACTATACATGGTTTCCGTACGATTGGTACGACGGCCTCCATAAGCATGCGATGCTTTATCTTTTATTCCGAAATAGGCTTCTGTTTCTACAATAATACCCGCAGTAATTTCACCATCGATATTGGTATACAAAACTTTGCCCAGCAAATTTTTTGCCAGTGCAACTACATCTTCATTCAGGTAATATTCTGGAGATAATTTCAATTTTTTATCTAAACTATTTATTTAACAAAATATTTATAACCTGTTCTAAATAAGCTTTATCTATGTTATCGAAATGATCTAAAAACTCACTATCAACATCTAAAACACCGATTACTTCTCCACTTTTAATCAGCGGTAATACGATTTCAGATTTAGATGCCGAGGCACAAGCAATATGACCAGGAAACTCATCTACGTTCGGTACGATTAAGGTTTCTTGCTGTTCCCATGATGATCCGCAAACACCCTTTCCTTTTGCAATTCGGGTACAAGCTACCGGCCCCTGAAATGGCCCTAATACAAGTTCATCATTTTTGACCAGATAAAAACCAACCCAAAACCAGTTAAACTGTTCTTTTAACGCTGCAGAAACATTAGCCATATTGGCTACAAAATCAGTTTCCCCATACAATAAGCCTTCTATTTGAGGGATAAGTGATTGGTATTGTTCTTCTTTTGGAATTGCTCTATCAATTGTTAAATCTTCTGCCATGCAACAAAGTTAAACAGGATTTAGCTGATTTTTATTTTATAATTTGATAATGACATTAAATTGAGTGTGATGATCTGTTAATTTAATAGTTTTGAATCTTTAATATTGTTTAACATGATTGCAGCCTTAACCATTACCAAGTTTCGCGGATTAAGTATTCCATTTGCATTTCTGGGGATGGCCATACTCAGGCTACCGCTTTGGTTCAACCGAAATTGCAGATTTTGGAAGTTAATGGGCAGCGGAAAGGATGCACAGGTAGATCTAGCCCCCGATTTTAAGCACTGGGCCATTATTACTACTTGGGATAATGAGGAAGATTGTGATAAATTTTATGCCAGTTCGTTTTCCATCAAATGGTTTAGGTTTTTTGGATACGAAGAGTTTACCATTTTATTAAAGCCTTTAAGTAGCCATGGTTTATGGTCAGGTAAAGAACCTTTTAAGTCTAATGTGAATCATAAAATTGATCAAGGTAGAATTGCTGTTATTACACGGGCAAAGATTCGTTTTAGTAAATTAAAAGAGTTTAGGCAAAATATTAAGAGAGCTGCTGATCAAATGAGAATTTCAGATGGTTTTATTTTATCTGCTGGTGTGGGCGAAAACCCATTTTTAGATCAGGCCACCTTTTCCATTTGGGAAAATGCAGAAAGCATGAAGAATTATGCCTACAAATCATTTGATCATGCTGATATTATTAAACTTACCAGAGAACGGCAGTGGTATTCTGAAGATCTATTTGCCCGGTTTGAAATCCTAAAGATGGAAGGTATTTTTAATGGAAAACCAGTGAATGAATATCAGCCATTTCAACATCCAAATAATTAAATACAATGAGAGTTATTGCAGAATTACCACACCCAGAGTGTAAGATCACCATCTTTTCGATGAACCAAAAATATATTGTAAAATTTGAGCAAGGTACATTTGAACAGAGTTATAAACTGGCAGAAATGGACTTGAGTGGAGGTGGTGTAAATGATGTATTTGAAATTTTAGATGAGGAATTTATTACTACCGTAATTGATCGGTTCAAACTCATGAGGGGTGATTTTACGTCAGCCTATAATAGGCATCAATTTTAACAACAAATACACGTAAATATCTGATTTATAGATGTGTATTATATGTGACAGAATTTAATTTTGAATATAATCAATAAATCAATCTAAATTTTGATCTTTATCTATCTTGAAATATAATATAGATACTTATAACTATTTGATTTATTGATTTTTATATTTAGTGACAAAATATAATTTGGAGGTCTGTTTTTGCCAAATAAATGAAAAAGAATACAGTTTACTTTAGTTCAGATTAATTCAATTGGCCTAAGTTCAATTCATCATTCAATGTAGTATTCAGTTTGAGTAACTTGATTTTTAACCGATGATACCTACTCCAAAAATAGTTTATTCAATAGGTATAAAAACTGTTCGAAATATGAATTGAACTTAGGTTATATGATGAAAGAATAATTTAAGAAATCACTGTATCATGAACAACTACCCTATACCAATTATTCGAAAACTTTTCTATAGCGGCTAGATGTATTGGATCTTCCTGGTAAGCATTATGGTCTTCAATATTGCTAAAAGTAACTGTTAATGAATACGTAAATGAATTATCAGTAACCGGACGTATTGGGGTATTAGCCGCCAGGCCATAACTTAGCGTTTTAATATATTTACTTGGACGCAAGTGCTCGAAGAAATTTTTAAAATTTTCAATTTCCGCTTTTGTTAATTGTGGCTTCAACCAGAACATTACAAAATGTTGTATTTGACCGCTACTTGAGAGTTGATTGTTTGACATGTTTTTTTTATCCAAGTTAAAAAAAATAGGCAAAAAAAAAGCGGCTATTTAAAATAACCGCTTTTATAACACTATTGTTATTTAGTTTTTAGGTTGTACACGACCTGATTTTCTGTCTTCACCTCTACCGATTAAATAACCGCCACCAGCTCCAACTAAACCACCGATAATTGCACCTCTACCTTTTTTCTTATCAATTAAAGCTCCACCAACGGCACCAGCTGCACCACCAATTACTGAACCCTTAGCTGCATCACTCCAACCCTTTTTCTTAGCTGTAGGCTGGGTAGTTCCACCATATGAACTAGAACTTCCGCCAGAACTACTTCCTGAACTAGCATAAGATCTTGATGATTTTGAAGATCTTGCACCAGCGGCTCTTGCAGCAGCCAGTTCTTCCTGGTGTTTGGCTTCTTTTTCTGCTTCAACTTTTGCTACTTCAGCTTTTTTGAAACTATCTAAGCGTAAACTATCTTTTACTGCTTTAATTGCCAATTGTTTATCGGCTTCTTTTTGTTTTAACTCAGCTTCTTCTTTTGCTTTATTATTACAAGCAAACATCACTGAACTTAATGCGATTACTACAAATATCTTTTTCATAACGTTTTTCTTTTAATGAATCTGCTTTGGTATCCTAACCATACAAACAGGTTTCATTTGAGTTGTGTGATTTAACTTATTACAACATACTAAGAAAAAATGATGCCAAAAATTAGAAATTAACGCTTTAAGGCTGTAAATCAGTATACCAAAAACCTGAAGTTGTTGGTTTGTCCATACATATATCTTTAGTATTATCATTTTTAACAGGTGCAGGAAAAGTTCTAAACACTTTTTCTCCAATGGTAAAGTTGATTTTATGACGAAATACAGGACCTTCAAAGACGAAAGTGTGATATTCTCCGTTTTCTCCGCAAGGATCGATACTTGTTGGAAGCTTATCTATTAATGCAGAGGTAATTACTTCTCCACAATAATTTTGGAGATTGCTTTGTGTACATACAATGATGGTTTTATAGGTCAGCCCTAAAAACTCCTGAATCAAATCTTTGGTATTTTTATTCCATAATGGAAATATGGCTTTTAAGCCCACCTCATTAAGTTTATTTTCCCGGTAAGCTCTTAGATCTTCCAAAAAGATATCACCAAATATGGAATGCGTAATGCCTTCACCTTTAAATTTTTTGAGGTGAAATTCCATAGTGGTATCATACGTTTCCATATCAGGCATTTCACCCAGCCGAATCTGATAAAGGGGAATTCCAATACTTTCAGCCTGAGAAATCAATAGTGCCTCCCGCACGCCATGCATCGAAACCCTATTGTATTTTTCAGTAACCGTAGTCACTAAATAACGTATTTCTATAGATGGATCTTGTAATACATAATGTAACGCCAGCGTACTGTCTTTGCCTCCGCTCCAGTTGAAAATACAGATCTTTTTATCCATCAGTTAATAACTTTTGAAGCACTTCCATTCCTTCTACAGCATTTTTCTCAATAGACACTACATTTTTATAACGCTTTAAATCTGGTGTTTTTGGGTCGATAATATACTTGCGGGTAATGGAAGGAACAAAATCAATAAGTCCTGCTGCAGGATAAACGGCTAGCGATGTACCAATCAATATGAAAACATCTGCCTGTTTGCAAATTTTAGCAGCAACTTCAATCATTGGCACAGCTTCGCCAAACCATACCACATGTGGACGTAGCTGAGAACCAAATTCACAGCGTTCACCCATTTTTAATTCAGCACCCTGAATGGGATAAGTATAAGTTGGTTTGAGATCAGATTGAGATTTAGTGATGATGCCATGTAAATGAGTGACCTTTGTAGAACCAGCCCTTTCATGTAAGTCATCTATATTTTGGGTAATAATTTCAACATCAAAGTTGCGCTCCAATGCTGCAAGTGCAAAATGAGCCGCATTGGGTTGTGCCGCAAGTACCTGCATTCTACGTTCGTTATAGAATTGTTGTACCAGTTCAGGGTTTCGCTCCCAGGCTTCGGGAGTAGCTACATCATATATATTATAACCTTCCCATAAGCCATCAGCATCCCTAAAGGTTTTTAATCCACTTTCAGTACTTATCCCCGCTCCTGTTAAAACAACTAATTTCATAAAACTGATGAGGCAGGCTGATTGGAAAATATATCGCTTTTGAGGTTGATAAATTTACTGGCGAGCTGTTTACTCGCTGTAAATAAATCTGGATGGAACATACAAGCCAGGGCTTCAATTCCTTCTACCAATGTTCCAACACTTGGTTGAGTAAACATATCAAAATCTGCCAGGTATACCTGATTAAGTTTAACGGCTTCTATATCTTCCCACCCTTTTTTTGAAGTCAATAAATTCATTTCTTCTGTGGCCCTCTTGATATCAAAACCACATGGGGCAATAACCAAAACCTCAGGGTTGTATTTTAAAATTTTTTCCCAGGGCGTTACTATGGAATCACCTGCCGGATTGGAAAGCATATCTACACCTCCGGCAGCTGCAATTTGAAATGGAATCCAATGTCCGCAATTATAAACAGGTTCAATCCACTCCATCAGCATTACCCGTTTTAATGGGGCTCTGTTAGCTCTTAGCTGGTCTAGTATAGCGTCTGTTTTTTGCTGAAGATTAGCCAGATAATGTAAAGCCACCTCTTCTTTTCCAAGTGCCCTGGCAATGGTTATTGCACATTCATAAACGTCTTGCAGGTTATTTGGCGATAGCGGAACCAAGGTGGGTTGCTTACTAAGCTTCATTACCGCTGTTTCTGTACAAACGGTGTCTATATTACAAACTTCACATATATCTTGTGTGAAGACAATATCAGGTGCGATGCTTTCTAAAAGTTCATCATCTACCCAATATAAACTTTTGCCTTGTGCTTTTGAAGCCGAAAAAATTCGGTCAATCTCGATACTGGTATAGCTTTTACCTTCCAAGATACAGCGCACAATTTTAGGTTGATTGGCTGCCTCTTTCGGACATTCGAAGGTTACACCATACAAATATTCCTGCAGCCCCATGTCATAAATCATTTTGGTAGCAGCAGGTAAAAAGGAGACAACTTTCATGGCGTAATATTTATTAGTTTTTTGATTTCAGAACGTTCTTTTTATGGCTATTCTAAAAGTTAAAGATAAAAAAAATCCTCTTTTGAACTGAATCAAAAGAGGATTTATCAATGAATATCTTCAATTAAAATCTTTGCGTTTGTAGTTTTAATACAGGGAATTTCGATTTTAAAATTTCAAAAGCTCCAAAAAGAACTACACCATATATTAATGTGCCTTCTAAAAACCTGATTTCAAAAGGTATTGCTTTTACCAAACAGTTCCAATATCCTGCTAAATTTTGTGTAAACAGTGGGTTTTTATACCAAGAGCCAAAATCACTTACAATCCAGTGAATTAGCGTAATGGCGATTGTTGAAGCCAATAGGTTTACAATTGTTAATTTCTTCAACATCACTTTGCCTACCAAAACCATTAAGGCAATTGCTAAATAGGTATATAATTCTTGCACTAATAGCATATCAACATATTGTCTGTAAATGGTTGTATACAAAACCAAATCACTCAAAAATAAGCTCAACAATGGAAACGCAAAGGCTTTCACATTATCCTTAAAATAAGCACCACCAAACAGCGCCACTGCTCCAATAGAAGAGAAGTTAGCAAATTGAAGCGCATCAGAATTAAAGGTGATTAGCAGACGTAAGGCTGTAATAACCAATATCATTAGCAATACAGTAACGTTGCGTGGATTAAATTTTAGTTGTGACATGTTTATGGTATCGAGTAATAAGTATTGAGTATCAGGAATTAGTAAACTAATATTGTTTCCTTAATCCTGATACAAAGTTATCGTTTCTTATCGGATATTGAAAGTTACGCCTGTATTAAAATTAAAGCCCATAGTATTGTAGCCAATAATTTCATTATACTTTTCATTCAGGATATTTTTAGCATCGAAGAAAATTTTCACTCTTCTTTTTGCTAAGGCATATTCCGCATAAGCGCTTAATAGTTTATAACCGGGTAAATTCTCTACGGTATAAGTTGTAAAATCTCCGTCAGTACGCATACCAAAATACCTGAAATTGGCATTTACGTATAAGTTTGAAGTAGCCTGAATACCTGTTGTAATACCAATAAAATGTTTAGGCCTTCTGAACAGAAAATCTTCAACCCTATTATTTACGCTGTTGTATTCATTTCCGGTTACGTAAGAATAATAACCGTTGATGTCTAATTTCCATATTTTAACTGATGGCTCAATCTCAAAGCCTTTTACTTTCTGGCTTTCCTGATTGATGTACCCTGCGGCGAAATCATAAATAATAGCATCTGTTAAATCTCTTTTGAAGCCAGCTACGCGTAAAGAAAATTTGTCATCTGCAAAGCTGAAGTTTGCTCCTGCTTCATAATTTTGAGATTTTTCTGGCTTTAAATTCAAGTTAGCTCCATATTGGCCGAAAAGCATATTTAGCGTTGGAATTTTAAATGCGGTTGAAACTGTTCCGAATAATTTAATTTCTTTGATGATGTTTATACTCGGTGTGATGGTATAAGTATAGTTTTCTCCATATTGTTCATGTTTATTGTAACGTCCGCCTACTTCGAGATTAAAAATGCTTAAATCATGTAAAAATAATGAACCATAAGCTGCAAAAATGTTGGTTTCAGGTCGGTTAGTTCCAGAAGTTAAATGCATTTCCCTATTCTCGATTCCAGCCAATAGATTTAATTTCTCTCCTAATTTTTGGTTATAAAATAAATCTATCAGGCTAATGCTACCAGAACCCATACTGGTATAAGGAAAACCACCAAAGCTGCTTAAAGTATTATTGGAGGTATTTTGATAGCTATAATTGAGGTTAATTTTACCAGAGCCAAAATCATATTTGGTATTTAACCCCCCACTAAAGTTTTTTAAAGTTGTATTGTTAGCAGGCGGGCCATCTGTGAAAGCACCTTCATCAATTTTATAATTTCCTCTGTAATAACGTATAAAAGGATTAACTGAGAAATGCTTATCCAGTTGTATCCCAAAATTTGCGCTTACACCATCCGTTTTATAACCATCTTTATCAAATTCAGTATTATTTCCACCCGGGTTTGCTGCTTCAGAAATTCCATCACTTTTTTGATGGGTGTAATTTACATTATAAGTAAATCCATCAACTGCACCATTTAAACCAATGGTTCCTTTGTAGGTTTCATAACTTCCGGCACTGGCTACGCCATAAACCGTATTTCCTTTTGTTCCACCCTTTTTAGTTACAATATTAATTACCCCGGCAATTGCATCAGAACCATAAATAGTAGATTGTCCACCTCTTAAAATCTCAATATGATCGATTTGATCGATTGAAAATAAGCGTAAATCAAAGGCGCCGCCATTTCCTGATGGATCATTTTGAACAATACCATCAATTAAAACCACAGCATAGGCACTTCCGGCTCCTCTAAAAAATACTGACTTGTTTAATCCCGGATTACTTCCAGAGCCGGCTACGATAATTCCAGCCTGCTCGCTAATTAATTCAGGAAGTGATTTCCCGTTACTGCGATCTAAAGTTTCGCGACTGATAATGCTGACTACTTTACCCGTTTGTGATTGCTTCTGATCATTTTTAGTTGCAGAAATAACCACATCCTTAAGTTTTAAGGTGTCTTGGGCATTGGCTTTGCCAATACCAAATTGCACAAGGCCAATGCCTGCTGCAATTAAAAATTTAGTTTTGTTCATTTGATTGTGAGTTTTGCCCACAGCCAACAGATAGAAAAGGAAATGAAAATACGAAATCGTTAAGTACTCCAATCCTAGCTTCAATCCCCGAAAGCTATGAAATTATATACTTATGGCAGGTCTTCTGACTTACTCCCGGTTATTTAGCCTTCCCATTCAGTTAATAAACAGTGGCATAGAATTAAAAACCGTTACAGAGCTTACAGCTGCGGGACAGTTGCAGAATTACACTGCATTCCCTTTTAATTCAGATTAAAAAACATCTGAAACCAAAAGCGCTGCAAAAGTAGTAAAATAAAGCTATTCGTAAAATATTAAACCTTTATGCGTTATTTAACCTTATAGGTTTTTGAAACCTATAAGGTTTGTTGGAGTAACTACTCAGCCATTAAAATAGCTTTCGTTTCAGCTAGTTTGGATTTTTCTTCTTCGCTCACCACAGGAAAATTAAGGTTTAATTTTTTCAGCCTGTCTAAAATAATTTCGCTGATGGCTAACCGAGCAAACCATTTCTTATCTGCCGGAATTATATGCCATGGCGCAACCTCGGTACTTGTTTCGTTAATGGCTTCCTGATAAGCTGACATATACTCATCCCAAAGCGCTCTTTCCTTAATATCACCAGAAGAAAATTTCCAGTTTTTAGTAGGGTCTTCAATTCGTTCGAGGAAGCGTTGTTTTTGTTCAGCTTTACCTACGTTCAGAAAGAATTTTAAGATAACGGTTCCATTGGCGCAAAGGTGTGATTCAAAGTGGCGGATACTCTCATATCGCTTTTTCCAAAAATCTTTATCTACTTTTTTTACATCCTGAATGCCTGGAATATTTTCATTCAGAATATATTCCGGATGTACTTTACAGGCGAGTACATTTTCGTAGTGAGAACGGTTATGGATACCAATCCTTCCCCGCTCCGGCAAAGCAAGGTAATGTCGCCATAAAAAGTCATGTTCATATTCTTTAGCGGTAGGTACTTTGAAGCTAAATACCTGGCAGCCCTGTGGATTTAGCCCACTCATTACATGTGCAATGGCACTATCCTTTCCTGCCGCATCCATGGCCTGAAAAATAATCAATATGGAATGTGTTCCTGCAGCATACAACTTTTCTTGCAGGTGACTGATTTCAATTTTAGTTTTAATCAGTTCGTCCTTTGCCTTTTCTTTATTGAAAGTACCCGTATAATCGGTTTCAACATTCTTTAAAGAAAATTTTTTATCTCCTTGTACAATTAGCGCTTTAAATTCGTTTTTCATACTTATGCATCGTTTTAGATAATTTGTGATATCAATATTTTAAATATAGAACTAAAAAATAAGTAAATTAAAAACGTTAATTTGCATATAGAGTTTTTTATATTTAACGCCCATAGCATTTACCAAAATACCATCTTAGCCAATATGTTTAAAGAGATAAAAAACAAGTACTTACGTTATTCTGCAATATTTTTATTCTTTATAATAATTTTCTTTTCTGCGCTTCAACTCAACTTTTTATGGCTCTTTGGTTATTCGCCAAGTACCCAGGATATAAAAATGCCCACCCTGCGGGTCGGATCTGAACTTTATACCTCAGATGGTAAACTTATTGGTAGATACTTTAAGGAGAACAGGACACCTGTAAATTTCAATGAAATTGCACCAAGCGTAATTAATGCACTTGTAGCTACAGAAGATGTTAGGTTTTACAAACACTGGGGCGTAGATGCACAAGCTGTTGGACGTGCGGTGATTGGATTAGGAGAAAAAGGTGGCGCAAGTACCATTACGCAGCAATTGGCTAAAAACCTTTATCGAACCCGGTATAATAAATCACAGGGATTTTTAGCAAAGATTCCGGTGGTAAGAACTGTTATATTTAAATTAAAAGAGTGGATGACAGCCGTTAAGCTGGAATCCAATTATTCAAAAAACGACATCATTACCATGTACCTGAACACGGTTTCATTTGGAAATAATGCGTATGGAATTAAAACAGCAAGTAGAGTTTATTTTGATAAAGATGCAAAAGATTTAGGTATCGCAGATGCAGCCATGCTGGTGGGCATGCTTAAGGGTACCACCATGTACAATCCTACTAAAAACCCTGAACGGGCTTTGGAGCGAAGAAATGTTGTATTAAGGCAAATGAATAAATACAACTACCTTAGCAGTGATAGCCTGAAGGAGTTGTCTAAAGAACCTATTAAACTAAAGGCGGGTGAATTGGAAGATGGTAGTGACGGTGATTCTTACCTAAGGGCAGCCGTGGCTAAATATTTAGAAAAATGGTGTTTAGATAATGGCTATGATTTGTACGAAGATGGTTTAAAAATATACACTACAATTGATTCCAGGTTGCAAAAATACGCTGAAGAGGCTGTGGCAGAACAGATGAAAACTTTACAACGTAGATTTTACAGTGTTTGGGGTAATGAAGATCCATGGTATGATTCTGAAAAGAATAAAGTAGATTATCCGGAAAGGGCTATGAAAAATCTACCGATCTATAGCATGTTGATGAAAAAATTCCCAAATCAGCCCGATTCAGTTAAGGCCTATTTCAACAAAAAGAAGCGAATGCAGATTTTTACCTATAAAGGTGATCGCGATACTTCATTTTCTACATTAGATTCCATTCGTTATTACGGAAAGATATTAAATACCGGGATGATGACCATGGAGCCTGCAAGTGGGAAAATTAAAGTTTGGGTTGGTGGTATTGATCATAAATTTTTTAAATATGATCACGTTAATCAATCGAAACGACAGGCCGGATCTACATTTAAGCCTTTTGCTTATTTAACCGCGTTAGAACAAGGAATGAGTCCTTGTGATAAATTTACTGATAAGCCTGTTAGGATAAAATATCAGGATAAAGGAGAAACCAAATATTGGGAGCCTAAAAATGCCGATTATAGTGTTACTTATCAGGAAATGAGCTTGCGTTGGGCCATGGCAAGATCTGTGAATACCATCACTGCACAGGTTACTGAAAAAGTGGGTTGGGATAATGTGGTTAAATATGCACATGAATGTGGAATAGATAGCCATTTAGAATCTGTTCCTTCTGTGAGTTTAGGATCAAACGATGTAACCGTTTACGAAATGGTAAAGGCTTACAGTACTTTTATGAATAAAGGCGTTAAGACTGATCCTATTCTGGTTGAAAAAATAACGGATCAGGACAACAACGTGATAGATGAATTTAAGCCAAAAACAAAGCGGGTACTTACTGAAGAAATTGCCTGGTTGATGACTTACATGTTCCGCGGAGGTATGGAAGAGCCAAGAGGAACTTCACAAGCCCTATGGGAATGGCCAAATCTGTTTAAAAAGAATAATCAGATTGGTGGTAAAACAGGTACCTCTTCTGATTATGTTGATGCCTGGTATATGGGTTTAACAAAAGATCTGGTAACTGGTGTTTGGGTAGGTTGCGATGAAAGAACAGCGCATTTTAAAAATGGTGAACAAGGTGAAGGATCCAGAACAGCCTTACCTATATTCGCCAAATTTATGGAAAAAGTTTATTTAGATTCATCTACTGGTTACTCTTACGGACCATTCCCTAAAGCAACTGTAGAAATTACGCGAAGTTACAATTGTCCAAGTCCGCAATATGTGAGAGATACTACTACGGTAGATACTACCGCTGTAGATTCGACACAGTTTGATGTGCCTGTGACAGTTGATCCTGCCAATCCGGTAACACCAACGGAGCAAGAAGTTAAAAAAGAAGATAAGAAACAAGATCCTGATCCAGCCCAACCAGTGCAAACGGTTCCACTTACCAGAAAAGAAGAAAGGGAATTGAGAAGAAAACAGCGGCAGGAGGAAAAAGAAAAGAAAAATAACGGAAATAATTAATCCTTGCCTTGTATTAATTAATCCTGCATTTAACGCTGAAATGTTAAATAATAAATAATATTTTAAACATTAACTATTTTTGATTTCGGAATCTTGATAGATCAATTTCGTACGTTTTAAAACTTCATTCACTAAACCATACATATGAAAAAAAGCTTTACTTTAATAAGGAGGTACCTTCCACTATTGTTCTTGCTCATAATTTCTTTCTCAGTTCAGGCGCAGTATTTCGGACAAAATAAAGTAAGGTATAAAAAACTCGATTTCAAAGTGTTGCAGACCCCGCATTTCGAAATTTATTATTATATAAAAAATGAAGCCTTACTAAAGAAATTTTCTCAAGAGGCAGAAACCTGGTATAAAATGCATCAGGAAGTATTCAGAGATACTTTTCTAAAGAAAAACCCGATAATCCTTTATAATAACCATCCTGATTTTCAGCAAACTACGGCATTGCAAGGCGAAATAAGTATCGGAACTGGCGGTGTTACAGAAGCTTTAAAAAACAGGGTAATTATGCCGGTGATGGAATTAAATAGCCAAACCAGACACGTCCTCGGACATGAACTGGTTCACGCATTTCAATACCATACACTTTTAGAAAAAGATTCTATTAGTCTTGAAAATGTAGGTCAAACACCACTTTGGATGGTTGAAGGGATGGCAGAGTACCTCTCCATCGGAAAAAAAGATGCCTTTACTTCGATGTGGATGCGTGATGCCATGCTGAACCGCGATATCCCATCATTAAAGGATTTAACCAATTCCAATAAATATTTTCCTTACCGTTATGGCCAGGCCTTCTGGACTTACATTGGTTCTCAATATGGAGATACCACCATTGTTCCTTTATTTAAGAACACGGCAAAATATGGTTATGAAAATGCCATTCGGTATACTTTTGGGTATGACGACAAAACCCTGTCTGGCTTATGGAAAAATGCCATTGACGCACACTATAAACCCATGTTGAAGGCAGATAGTTCACAGATCAAAATTACTGGAACCAAAATTATAGATAATAAGAATGCAGGAAACATGAACGTTGCCCCTGCCCTGAGTCCAGATGGAAGATATGTCGCATTCATGTCTGAAAAAGATCTTTTTGGAATTGACTTGTTTCTGGCGGACGCCAAAACAGGAAGAATTATCAGGAAGCTGAGCAGCCAGATCAGTAACGGCCATATTGATGATTTTAATTTCATCGAATCGGCTGGTGCATGGTCGCCAGACAGCAAGCAGTTTGCATTTAGTATTTTTAGTCATGGCAGAAACCAGATGATGATTATTAATGTATCAAACGGAACAACCATTTCTCAAACCCCCATGCAACAGGTGCAGCAATTTGGAAATCTTACCTGGTCTCCAAATGGAAAGGATATTGCGTTCTCCGGAATGGTAGAAGGTCAGAGTGATATTTTTTCTTATCATTTAGATACAAAGCAAATCACCCAAATTACGAATGATGTTTATTCTGATTATGCGCCAAATTATTCTCCTGATGGAAAAAAGATTGTATTCTCTTCTGATAGAGCAGCTATCCAAAGCAACAATATCACGGCTGTAAATCCGATTAATTTAGCCATTTATGATATTGATAACAAAACGCTTAGTAATTTAAATGTATTTCCAGGTGCCAATAATTTAAACGCACAATTTTCGGCAAATAGCCAGAATATTTATTTCCTATCCAACAGAGACGGCTTCAGAAACCTTTACAAGTACAATTTCACGGATAATAGCGTTGATCAGCTTACCGATTATTTCACAGGGATTAGTGGGATTACAGAATTTTCACCTGCGATTTCAGTTTCTACTACGGATGATATTGTTTATAGCTATTATCGTTACCAACGCTATACTTTATATAATGCCAAATTAAGCAGCTTTAAGCCGAAAAGAATTGGGAATCAGGATGAGAATTTTGATGCCGCAATTCTTCCACCTATGGAAAATATTGGAGTAAATATTGTAAACTCCAATTTAAACAACTTCGACAGGTTTGAAAAGGTGGTGGCAGATTCTTTAAAAACGGTAGCTTATAAACCGAAATTCAGATTGGATTATCTTGCAAATAGTGGCGTTGGTGTTTCTTCAAGTCGTTTCGGTACTGGAGTTTCAGGCGGTATTGTGGGGATGTTCAGCGATATATTAGGAACAAATCAAATCATTGCCAATATCTCTGTTAATGGACAGATTTATGATGCCGGAGGTTTGGTTGGATACATCAACCAAAAAAGCAGAATTAATTGGGGTGCTGCAGTTTCCCATATTCCTTATGTATCAGGTTTTAATTCTGTTAGTTACGAAAAAATACCAGCAGATAACAACACCACTGTTGATGCGGTATCACAAAACACAGATATCATCAGAACTTTTGAAGATCAGGTACAGCTTTTTGCAGCATATCCATTTAGTAAAATTCATCGTTTTGAATTAGGAGGTGCATTTTCACGTTATAGTTACAGGATTGATAGGTACAGCAATTACTATAATACATCAGGCAGTTATATAGGCTCAGACCGGAAACGGATTGCCAATGAAATAGCTTCGTTAGATTACAGCATTCCATTCAATTCCTTTACCCTTTACCAATTAAATGCGGGCTTTGTTGGCGATAACTCTATTTTTGGTCTTACTGGTCCTTTAGATGGTTTTAGATATCGCATCAGTGCAGAAAAATATTTTGGCACATATAATTTTTCAGGCGCTACAGCAGATTTAAGAAAATATTGGAGATTGAAGCCAGTAACTATAGCGGCAAGAACTTATAATACCTTAAGAATTGGTAAAGATGCTGATCGGCTCTATCCCATGTATGTGGGTTATCCTTATTTAGTAAGAGGATATGAATCCAATTCAATTTATAAAACCACTTCAGCTCAATCTTCAGAATCATTTGATATCAATCAGTTAACAGGCAGCAAGATTGCTGTTTTTAATTTCGAACTCAGGTTACCATTTACAGGCCCTAAGAAATTGGCAGCAATACCATCTAAATTCCTTTTTAGTGATTTAAATTTATTCTTTGATGCTGGTTTAGCATGGACGAATGATACTCAGGTTAAGTTTAAAAGTGAACCAACTTATGTAACTGAGACCTTAAAAGATGTAAATGGAAATCCAGTTTTAGATAGTAAAGGAAAGGAACTTACATTTCAATCTACAACCGAGCGTGTTCCTGTAATGAGCGTAGGGATTTCTTTAAGGGTAAACGTTTTTGGCTATTTCGTACTTGAACCTTATTATGCTATTCCATTTCAGCGTAAAGATGTGAAAACTGGTGTATTCGGATTAACCTTTGCCCCAGGTTGGTAATCTAAAATTCATAACAAATTAAAAAGCGTTCCCTTTTAAAAGGGAACGCTTTTTTTATGCAAGAAGTATTTTATTTATGATAAGCTGGTAAAGGCCAGATTAATCTGATTGGTTACATTTCTGTGTAGCAATATGTTTTCGAAGTCTAAGCCAATCGTTAGATCTATCCAATCTGGATTGCAAGACCTAACTAAACGCTCTTTCTGCATCCTGGTAAACCGACTTATTATTTTGAAACGTGCTAATGCTTGTGCTTCACTTTTAAATTCCTCAAAGTATACTAAACGCGTTAATTGTTGTCCATTATCAAAAAACAAATTTGGCATCTGCTTATAGAAATCCAATGTTTTAATTAAATCAGAACTCATGCCTACATGCATGCTGGTGCGATTTCTGTCGGTAACGATGTAAACAAACTTTTTCATAATCTTCAAATTTTTAATTAAACTAATCTATTTAGTATACCTTCTTGCAATTCAAAATAATATTACTAACTTTATGAGCATAAAATTACTAACTATTTTAGTAATTCCAAATTTATTTTAACTTTTATTTTTATGTCGAATATTTCAAATAACTTAAAGTATCTCAGAAAGAAAAAAGGCCATACACAGCAGAATTTTGCTGATATTATGGAAATTAAGAGATCACTGATTGGTGCCTATGAGGAAGATAGAGCAGAACCAAAATATGAATTACTAAAAAAAATAGCAGAATATTTCGATTTAACCATTGATGAGTTTATCAATGAAAAGATAAGTGATAGCTGGAAACCGAAATTAAAAAGCAGTGGTTCTAATTTAAGGGTATTAAGTATTTCTGTAGATCAAAACGACAGAGAGAACATTGAACTCGTTCCTGTAAAAGCTAGTGCCGGTTATCTCAATGGCTTTTCAGATCCCCAATATATCAGCGATCTTCCTAAATTTCAATTACCGCTACCTGCTCTTCGCCAAGGTACATTCAGGGCTTTCGAAATTATGGGCGACAGTATGTTACCAGTTCAGCCTGGAAGTATCATCATTGGTGAATATCTTGATAATTGGAATGAAGTTAAAACAGGTGAGACTTATGTGATCATCAGTAAAAACGAAGGTGTGGTTTACAAAAGAGCTGGAAACCGTTTCAAGGAAAATAAAGATTTAAAATTAATTTCAGATAATAAAGTATATGATCCCTATACCATTGCTGCAGATGATATTCTTGAAATTTGGAAGGCGAAGGCTTATATCTCTACTGCTTTGCCAGAACCTGCACCAGATCCTACGATGGAAACTTTAACACAAATGATGGCACAAATGCAAAAATCAATTTCGCAGTTGAATAAAAATTAACACTTTTTAACTTATGTCTGATTAAACTGTTTGATGCTTTTCATCTCTATTATACAAACACATAAATAATAAGATCATGAAAAAAGCAATTTTAACAATCGCGATAGCAGTAATGGGTTTTACTGCTGTATTTGCACAAGACAGTTCCAGAAAAGTAAGAAAACAAATGCCTAAAATGACTGCTGAACAAAGAGCAGAAAAGGCTACTTCCAGATTGGAAAAAAAATTAGGATTAACCGCGGATCAAAAAGCAAAGATCTATGCTGTTGAATTGGAAAATGCTAAGAAAATGGAGACCTGGAGAAAAGCCGATCATAGTGCTATGAAAGGTAAAATGGATGAGCGTAAAATAGCAATGAAAGAACAAAAAGCAAAAATTGATGCCATTTTAACTGCAGATCAAAAAACTAAAATGGAAGCTTTCCGTGCAGAGGCAAGAGAAAAAGGTGGAAAGATGCGTAAAGGGTTGAATCGTGGTGACAAAACAGATAAAGCACCAGTTGAAGGCTAATACTTAAGTAAATATAATATTCGATAAACGTAGAGTGCCTGGAAGTAAAATCCCAGGCACTTTTTAGTTTAAAATAAATACTATAACGTTGTTATTTCGCTATTAATTTAAGTAGCCACTTTTCTTTAAGAATGCCGCCCAAACATCATATCCGGCAGGTAGTAAATGGAGTCCGTCTTTAGTTAACGAAGCTTTTAAATGTTGATCTGAATCAGTAAAGTTTGGATAAAGATCAATAACGGTAACGTTTTTGGATGTAAACTTTCTGATCTCCTCATTGAGATAAAGAATATGCTGATCCTTATTGTAATGATTTTTAAATTTCTCAAATGAACTATTTACTGGCAGAAGGGTATTGAAATAAATCTGCGTTTTTCTAGATCCTTTTCTAATTCTTGAAATCATCATTTTATAATTTTTCAGAATGATGCTATCTGGAATATTTCTCGAAATATCATTAATTCCGATCAGGATAAAAACTTTAGATGGCTTTCCATCAATCACATCCTGAAGTCTTTCTAAAACACCAAATGTAATATCGCCAGAGATACCACGGTTTTTAGCCTGTGGTAAATCAAGAAGTTTTGACCAGTCTGTTCCAGCCGTAATGCTGTTGCCTAAAAAAACAATGTCCTTTTTTGATTTTGGATCATCTTTAAACTTTTTTACCAGTTCTGCATATTTTCCAGGCCGGTAAGTGCTGTCCCATAATACCATTTGCGCTTGAGCAGAAAAGGTTATCAAAAGAAACAATGTGCATGCAAGAAAATATTTATGGAAAGAAATTAATGTCATAAAGTTTTTTATTCAAAATTAATTATTTTGCCTGGACTAAAACATCAGGATAATCTGAAATAATACCATCTACATTTAGGTCCTTTAATTTCTGAATATCTTCAAGCTTGTTAGCTGTCCATGGGATAACCTTAACGCCATCAGCATGAGCTTTATTAACCATATCTGTAGTTACCGTTTGCCATATCGGACTCAAAATAAAGGGTTTGTAACCTAAATCGGCAATGTTTTCTTCGTAAGATTTTTTATTCGCCACTAGGAAAGATGTTTTAATGTGCGGATATTTCTCGTGAATAATTTGAATGGTTCTCTTATCGAAAGATTGAATCACGACGAAAGAAGAAATTTTCTTTTTTTCAATCACATCCATCAATAACTTAACAAATACTTCAGGAGTGGGATTGGTCAGTCCATCACCTTGTGGACTGCACTTGGTTTCAATATTGTAAAAGAACGGCTGACGTTTATTTTTCTTAATATCGTATTGTACAGAATCAATCAGATCTGACAGCAACGGAATGTAAGTTTTAACTTTCTGTTGTGTTGGAAACAAATCATAATATTTCGTACCAAGATCAAACTGTTTAAGTTCTGAATAGTTCATCCCGAAGACCGGATATTTCTTTGCATCAGCCTCAGGGATATCTTTTCCATCTGGCGTAAGCATAAAGGCCGGGCTCAGATAATCATCATGTGTAACCACCACTTGCCCATCTTTAGTAATGTGTGTATCCAGTTCTAATGTAGTAATGCCTTTTATTTTTAGCGCATTGATCATGGACTTAATGGTATTTTCAGGCATAAGCCCCCTCCCGCCCCGATGTGCTTCTGCACTAAAGGCAGGAAATGAAGCAGTTTTCTGTCCATTAGAATTTAGTGCTAAAAAAGATGCCGCCGTAATTAAAACAGCCGACTTAAATAATTTCATCTTCAATAAGTTAATGTTTACGATTTTTTTTTAAATGAGGATAGATTAGGCAGTTACTTCCGCTTCAAACTTCTCTCCAAACCGATCAGTGGCAACAACTTTTATCTTTTTAATAGAAGGATCGAAATGTGCCATAAATAAGTGATCTGTTGAACAGGCTTCCACAAAAGATCTTGGGTTAGGAAGTTTATCCCCTTTATACAACTTTACCGCAAGAGGATCAAATCCATCTTGTTGTACCAGTGTACCCATTGCCTTCCCATCCAGAAAATATTCAACTTTCCATTCAGGATCATAATTCCATACATTGGCAATAAGCCTTTTCTGGTTGGTTAAAGTTTCTACATAAACGGCCAACTGCTCTTTTCTATCCCGACCGGTGGATTTATAATGCCATTTAAGTTTTGTTCCATCCACTTCGTAAACACCATAACCACGAGGTGTTCCATCTTCACAAATTGGACCAGTCCACCAGCCACCACAAACGGTACCATGGTTATGCTCGAAAACACCATTCTTAATTACATTTTTATTAAAATGCGTGTGGCCAGACATGATGTGAACATTGCTGTAATCCTTAATCACAGCATAAAAATCATCGTTGTTTTTTACTGAATTATGCACCGGAATATGCAGGCAGATAATCAATAAGGCATCTTTCGGCACGAATTGCAAATCTTTAGCCAGCCAATCCAGCTGCGTTGGCGTGATATAGCCATCATAATTTCGCTCTGTGCCTAAGTATCTTACATCATCCAGCACCACATAGTGTGCTTTACCTCTGTTGAAAGAATAATAAGTCGGGCCGTAATGAGCCTGAAAGGTTCTGTCAGATGTATCATCACCACCTTGTCTGTAATCCTGATCGTGGTTTCCCAATGCCTGGAAAAAAGGGATGCCGATTTGTGCAATTGCTTCATCATAAGCCGGGAATAAATCAAAATTATCCCAAACTAAATCACCCACTCCAATGCCATGAACAGGTATTTTACCCATTTCTGCAACCACTTTTTTTGTGTCAGGAACTGAAGTTTCCATCATTTGCTGTACATCACTTTTATTTTTTACCTGAGGATCGGCCCAGATAATGAAGTTATGTCTGTTGTCTTTTTGCTTTAAAGGCTGAAGGTCGAAATTCAGTTTTCCAGCGGTATCCGGCTTATAATAATGTCTTGAAATGCTGCTTTCTGTTTTAAATTCGTAACCAGCAGGTGTACTGATCCAGACAAAACGGGCAAGATCATTCAGCTTAATTTCGTATTGGCCTGCCTTATCGGTTTGTACCACCTGATATCCGTCGGAGATTACTGCGCCTGCCACAGCTTTACCTTTACTGGTTACCGAACCACTCACCACGCCATCAACAGAAAACAGTGATGAAGGGAAAGCTTTGAGGCTAACAAATAGTGTTGTGGTTAACAGACTTGTTTTTTGGATAAAGGATCTTCTATTCATAAAATGATGGATTTTAAATAATAAATCAAGCCACCAGTAAACGGATGGCCTGATCGAATAATTAATTAACAATGGCTGTAAAACCAGTTGCCTGTTGAATTTCTGAAAGTTGTGATTTAGCGTTAAGCTCGATATTTTTGGCTACTCTTCCTGTTTTCCATAAACCCGAGGTTGCATCATAAACACCACCTAACATGGTGAAATTACTGGTAGCAGGAAAAGCAAACTTGTTGGTATTGGTACCACCTCCATAGAAAATAACACGTTTTCTATTTTGAATTACACTGTATTTATCAGTATTGGTAATGCGGTAACCCACTTCTGGTGGCCCTGCAGTATATACACTGCCACCTCCACCAAACATAATCACATCTAATGGAACTGAACTTGCGCTTACTGTTGTGCCATCAAATACAGCAATACCTGCAACATTACCACTGTTAGCCAGTAAATTACTTGTAGCCGTACCAAAATCATCACCATTTAATGTAGAATAGGCTTTGCTGGCAATCCATACTGCACTGCTGATATCAGTTGATGCGGAACCCCAAATTTTCTTAATGCTTCCGCCAACGTAACAAAACTGACCTTTTTTTACTGAACCCGTTGTGATGTTAAACTTATAAGTACGCACACCACCCATTGCCCAACCTAAAGCTGGTGCAGCGGTAATTCCGGCATTATTGGAAGTTACAATCGACATTGGCGTTGTAGCAAAATTAATATCCTTTGTGGCTTTAAACTGAATATATTCATTGTTGGCATCAGATCCATCCGGATCAGTTAAGTAGCCCGTAATCACCAATGGTGATACCTTTATAATATCAAGTTCGTAGATATCATCTACATATCTTGGCCATAGTTGTAAGCCATTCGAAGTGTTAAAAACGATTCCGGTAAAGTCTCCAAAAGGAACCATTGAAGCTTTAGCCAATTGTGAAGCAGATTCGGTATGAACAGTTATTTTTCCAAAGCCATCATTAATTGTTTTATTTCCACTGAAGGTGTCTCCCGCAACTGGCTCTGGCTCAACTACACCTTTACTAATGGTGATGAGGGTACTTTCATAAAAATCCGGACGGGTGATGAGTGTTGCTGCGTTAACCGCCTGTGTTCTCATATTTTTGCCAGATGCGATTTTTTTAATCTCGCTGGCATTAACGCCGGTAAGCTGTAAAATTCCATCTACTCTTTTCAAAGTGCTGCCATCTATCTTCACGTGAATAGAATCACCTGGAACATATTTACTTGATTCTGCACCAATATTAATAGCAATACCTCTTAAAGAATCAATCCCACTACCTGTTACTCTGCTATTTTGAAGAATAACTAATCCGGCAGGAATATTTCCATTAGTCTGATCTGAAATAACCACCCCTCTGATACTGGTAGCACCTGCTAAGTTGGAGGTATTTAATTGTACTTCTGTATTTTTGAAAAGTTTTCGTAAATCAAAATTTGCAATAAACGGACTTGGATTAACCAAAACGTAATCGCTATCGCGCTTGCAACTTATAAAAGTGCTTCCTAAAATCAGAAGTGCACTCATGTAATATAATATCTTTTTCATCTTATTTATGAATTAAGGTTTTTGCCACCAAACCAACGTATTGATGTCATCAGCCCCTTGCGCAGCAACAGCATTGCGATAAGAGGTTGGATTAGTAGATTGTGTAACCAATGGATAATTAAGTCTGGCTGGCATTTGCCCACCGTTGGCAAGTCCGGTGCCCACCTGTAAAAAAGGATGTTTGGTTCTACGATACTCAAACCACTGCTGAAAATCAACCAGAAACAAGGCATAGTATTTCTGAATCTGAATCAATTGCATTTTGCTTGATGAGTTGCGCACCTGATTTTCTAAAGGCAAGGTATTATTCCATTCGATATCGGCATCATTAACATAATTTATTACTTCCTGACTGTTTCCGCTGGTAAATCTTTCAGGCATCCAGTAGTTAACAGCATCTGCAATTCCTTTTAAATAATAAGCTTCTCCGGTACCATTGATCCAGCCTTTTGCAGCAGCTTCAGCCAGGATAAAATCGACCTCCGCACAATTCATGATAATACCCGTATAACGGTCAGTTTGCAAAGTATATGGTGCATTGGTTGCATCTGAATAAAAGTAAGATTGTTTTTTAATAGAGTTACCTGCATCATAACCACTTGGTACACCTACATAACCATCAGGTCCGGGTGCTATACCAAATCTGCTTACATTGTTTTTACCCAGCTGAGGATTGATACGAGGATCTGCCCAGGCACCAAGGTTTCTTAAAAAAAAGTCGGTGATGGCTGGTGTCCTGAAATCAACAGCACGTACGTTAATCATAAATGGTGAAGAGTAAACTGCGGTACTGCTATTGGTTCCATTCCAGAGAATTTTCGCCGTATGGGTATTGTTTTCCATAATCGGATAATTCGCTTTATTGGTATCGGCTATGTCTTTAATCTTTGCGATTACCTGTGCGCTCACATCTGATTTCCCAGAAATGCGAAGTAATAATCTTAAATAGAGCGAATTGCCAAATCTGCGCCATTTATTAATGTCACCCTGATAAACAGGATCTGAACTGGCAGAGATAGCTGTTCCGGTAGTTAGTAATTTGTTCGCTTCTTCCAGTTTGTTAAACAGATCAAGGTAGATGTCTTTTTGCTTATCAAAAGCTGGCTCGATTAGACCCTCTTTACCTTTATTGGCTTCAGTATAAGGTACATCACCATAAACGTCCGTCAAGAGTTGAAAAACCCATGCCTGGCTAATCAAGGAAATTCCTTTATAGGATGCGTTTAGCGATTCTGGTTTATCAGCAATGGTATAAATATCCCTTAAGTTAGTTAACTCCAGATACCAGTTATTCCAGGTGTAATCTGCCCAGTTCCGGCGAACATCATACCTGAAAACCTTGCCTTCTGCATCACTAATATCAACAGTAACCTGCATCAATTCATTATTGAAGTTTCGGTTACGCACCATATTAGTGGATAGTACATTAACCAAAGCCGGTGCCAGTAATTGCGCTGCTGTTGAAGTGGACCGCCCGATTGGATCGGTATTAACTTCATTAAAATCTTTCTTACAAGAGAAAGCTGATAAACCTAGTATCGATAATAATATATAGCTGGTTATTTTATTTTTTGTCTTCATGATCTTTTAATTTATAAACCCACAACTAAACGAACACCATAACTCCTGGTAGATGGTAACTGGCCTGTTTCAAAACCCTGCACAATATCACTACCGGATAGTGTTCCAAATTCCGGATCAAATGCTGGCCATGGCGACCATATAAATAAATTCCTTCCGTAAGCGCCAATGGTTAATTTGGTAAAGCCGATTCTTTTTAGAAAAGCGGGACCAAATGCGTAGGTGATATTGGCCTCTCTGAATTTTAGATAGTCTGTTCTGAATATGCTGCCTTCTGCTTGGTCTGAACCATAAAGTGAGGTGTAAAAACTTTCCAGATTGGTAGCCACTACATCATTTTTGCGATAGGTACCATCTGCATTTTGAACCACTCCATCTCCTACCACACCATTATAGCGTCCTGGCAAGGTGAGTTCAAGTTTTCCCAGGGCTGCCATTCTCGAAAATGTTAGGGAGTGCGCCACGGCACCCAGCTGTGCATCAAATAATCCATTAATGCTAAAACGATTATAGGTAAAGGTAGAGCCGAAACTGAACCTGAATTTAGGCATGGTATTTCCAAGATAAATCAAATCCGAAGTGCTGATTTTAGCATTACCTGTTGCAGAATCATAAATAATTTGTCCATCCGGAGATCTCATATATCCCCTGCCGTATAAATCGCCCATGCTCCCGCCAACATTGGCTACGATTTGTCCGCCACCCAAAGCGCCGGTTCTTAATACTACCGAACTATCTGCAAGTTCTTCTATCCTGTTGCGGTTTGCTGTAAAGGTTCCGGTAAGTTCCCATTTAAATTTTTTGGTTTGAACAGGCGTACCATTCACGGCGATTTCAATCCCTTTGTTTTGTACCCGACCAACATTGAAAACTGCTACATTATAACCAGTTGCCTTATCAACAATACGACTTAAAATTTGATTTTTAGTGTTACCCAAATAAGTGGCTAAATCAAAATTCAAACGATTCTTAAATAATCTCAATTCAGTACCTAACTCAATAGTGGTGGTTTTAAGCGGTTTTAAATTGGGATTTGGTAAAATACTGGGGTTAGCCAACGCATTATCCGGATAAATACCATTTGAGGCCAGGTTATAATTATAAGCCGTACGGTATGGTGTAGTACCTCCACTTCCAACCTGAGAAACGGAAGCCCTTAATTTAAAAAAACTGATGGTCTTCGGAAGTGACAATAAATCAGATAAAATTACTGATGTACTGGCTGATGGGTAGAAGAAACCTACATTATCAGTTCTAGATGGCGTAGCTAATGTACTGCTCCAATCCTGTCTGCCTGTTAAATCTAAATACAAGTAGTTTTTGAAGCTGAAAGACAACGCGGCATAAAAACTGTTAATCCGATATCTGGCCGTATCAGGAACGGAAACCAGCGGACTTAAATTATTATCTAAACTGTAGATTCCCGGGATAACTAATCCATCTGCACGAAGTTCTGATTTTTTATATTCATTGCGCATCTGGCTGCCACCAATATTAGCATTAAGGTGAAGATCATTACTGATTTTTTTATCATATCGCATCAGGAAATCAAAATTGGTTTCATATGAATTGATATTTTGAACACGATAAGATCCCTGAGCAAACTTATTTCCTGCGGCATCCCACGGACGTTGTGTTTCGCGGATATCTTTATTATAATCAATTGAGCCTCTTAATAACAAACTCAATTCCTTCGTAATTTTATAGGTAGCCTGAACATTACTAAGAATCCCATTTCTACGCTGCTTATTGATGTATTGCTCAGAAACCGCATATGGGCTTTCCGGATTGGTTGTTGTGATATTTACAAATTGAACATTCTCTTTTCCAGGTGCCCAATAGTCTCTATACCAATCTGTATTCACATTGGGTTGAGCGAACATAAACCAATACATTAATGATTGGTTTCCATAACCTGTTGCAGGTAAATTATCGCTATGTCTATTGTTATAGGCAGCCTTAAAGGATACACTAAATTTCTTGCTTACATCAGTATTGGCAGAATAAGAAACGGAAGTGCGTTCTAATCCGGTATTAGGTACAATCCATTCATTATTACCGTGACTAGCTGAAAATCTCATACCTACTCCTTTATAAGACCCATCCAAACTCACAGCATTTGAAGATTCGAAGCCGGTTTGAAAAAAAGCATCAACAGGATTTTCATAAGCTACCCATGGTGTTCTGGTAGTGCCTCGTGTTTTAGTTGCCGGATCATACTGATAAAAGCTGCTTCCTGTACCAAATGGAGCACCCCAACTCGCACTGGTAGCATTGGTGCTTGGTCCATCATCCGTTGCGCCATAAGAAAAGTAAGGTACACCAAATTGTCCTTGTCCGAATTGATTTTGTACATCAGGACTATTATTTACCTGTTCCCAGGTACTATTGGAAGTAAAGGTGATGTTTAGCTTTTTATTGGCTTTGCCAGATTTTGTGGTGATGATGATAGCGCCATTTGCACCCCTTTGTCCATATAAAGCTGAAGCACCCGGGCCTTTTAAAACCGTAACACTTTCAATATCATCAGGATTAAGGTCATTTAGCGCAGAGCCAAAATCAGCTGGCATTACATCTCCGGAAGTTCCATAAACGCCGCCGGATGAGCCAGCTGTACGTCTGGCAGAGCTACTGGCCACTACCCCGTCAATCACAATTAAGGCCTCATTATCTCCGGTAAGGTTGTTCTCACCTCTTAAAATAATTTTATTAGATGCTGCCGGACCACTGTTGCGCACCAGGTTTAAGCCTGCCACTTTTCCTGAAAGAGACTCAGTCCAGTTACTGGCCACCGCATTTGTTAATGCGGTACTGTCTACTAATGTAACCGCATAACCTAATGCCTTCTCATCTCGTTTAATACCTAAGGCAGTAACCACTACTTCATTTAAATTACTGGTGGAAGAAGCTAAACGGATAATAACATTATTTTCATTGTTATTAAATACGCGGCTAACAGCTATATAACCTACCATATTATAGATTACCGTGGTGCCTTTAGGAATATTAATGGCATAATTTCCTTTATCATTGGTAACACCTAAAATTTTACGATTGCCATCAGTAATAGTGGTTCCTACTAAAATCTGACCATCTTCATCATCTAAAACCGTTCCTTTTACAATGATATTGGCCGTATTGATCTGGGCTGATACATGGCCAAAGCAAATTAGGTGTAAAACTAAAAGTACCGAAAGCATTCGAAATCCTGATGTAAATAAAACAGCATTCTTCCTTGTCGGTTGGCCATCATTAACAAGGCGTTCCTTTAAAATTTGAAAACAATGTGGCCAGAAAAATTTGTGTGTAAAGTTTTTAATCATAATTAGCTATATTACGGTTACTGAGCATAATCTAATTCGTTTTACTCCTTCCCGATTTGCGGACAAAGTAAGCCTACTACTGTTAAAAACATGTTAACAGTGTATTAAGGTATAAGAGGGAGGTATAATGTGTTTTATATTATTTCGAATTAATTTCGATTGATTTCTATTTGGTAGTATTTTCTGATAATGAAGTTACTAATCAATAACAATAGTTACAAGTTATGACTATTAAACACTACTGAGATATTATTGTATTTTACCTTAAATGCCTAACGTACATTAGGGAATAATGGCAAATTTATATCCATAAGAGATAAGCAATATGCGATTGCAATAGGCAGGACAAAGAATTGTAAGATTAAATCGTAATTATAATCTCACTTAATGGAAGGTGATGAAAAATAAAACCATGCAAATAACGCTAAGTAACATTTTGATGATCATCAAAATTGAAACAAAGTGAAACTGCTTTATATTTATCCTCTAAAACTCAGTATGTATTTATTGTAAAGTTTTCTTAAAGAATAAGTTCGCTCAAAAAGAACCAATAGTACGATTGGGAAGATCACCCATTTGAAAATCTGAAGCACGTAAAATAAATAAGCAAATAATAAAATTAGCCTGAAAGCTTCTAAATAGTAAATCCAGATCCGCTGTTCTAGCAAAGCTCCGATATTGATCAAAGTAATCAATACCAAAATCAGTATTGCCCATCTGTCTATTGAGCTTAAAAATGAATAAAACATGGTGTTAGCGGTTAGTGTAATTACCACCATTATCAATTGAATATTGAGGTATTTTTTAAATTTTGAACCTGATTGCTTTTTCTCTTTATTCTGGAAATACCTCACCTCTAAAGCTGGTCTTATATTTTGATCCATTAATGCAGGGCTCCCAAAAAGTGCGTTCCATTTTGCTTTTGGCCCATCCGCTCTTCGGTATGCTTCTGCTATTTCAAGGTAATAATGAAAATGTTGCCATAAAAAGCTATAGCTCTTGATAGGATGAGTAAGACCATATTTTGGTGGTTCCTCTTCTTGCTGAAAGGTACCGAAGAGTTTATCCCAGAAAACAAAAACATCACCATAATTCTTATCCAGATATTTTTCATCTGAAGCATGGTGGACACCGTGCAGGGATGGTGTAATTAATACATATTCGAGCCAGCCCAACTTTCCAATTAATTGGGTGTGTGTAAAAAAAGAATAAGCGCCATGTACCAGTAAAATGGTAATAATCATTTGTGGCTGAAACCCAATTAAAGGTAAAACACACCAAAAAATATTTCTGATAATGGCCTGTATAGTTGTAATCCTGGCAGCGGCAGTAAAATTAAATTCCTCGCTTTGATGATGCACAATGTGGGCCGCCCATAAAAAATTAATCTCATGCCCCAAACGATGGTACCAGTACCAAACAAAATCTGTAGCCAATAATAAAAGGAGCCATACGTACCATTTATTAGGAATCTGAAACAAAGCATAATGGCTGTAAACCCATTCGTAAACCTGATAAAAACTGGCAGCCATAAATAAATTAAGTAACCGCTCGGCAATGCCAACACTAAAATTTGCTATAGAACTTTCATATTTAAAGATCTTCTCACGCTTTCTTCGCTGTGCAATTTGATATTCGATAAAGACAAAGATAAAAAAAGCAGGAATGGCAAATGCGAGGTAGTTTACAGTCATATCGATTACATTTTCTTTACTATCAATACCGCAAACATATAAATATTATACTAAATATATAGATTTAGTAGATTACTATTTTAAATTAGTTTACATTCTATTCGTTTAATATTTATTGTTTCTATTAATTTGCAGAAATCAGTTTATATAAAAACATTCATATGGCAGCAGAAAAAAAAGTTGGACAAACAAACATTCTTTCAATCGATATCGGTGGAACAAGTATCAAAACAGTGTTGCTGGATGAAGATGGAAATATGCTGTCTGAATATATGAAAAGCAAGACGCCTGCTGGAGCTACGCCAAAAGATATTGTAACCGGAATACAGGATTTGATTAAACCTATCCCACAAACTTACAATCGCGTTTCCATTGGGTTTCCAGGATATGTAAAAAATGGAATCGTTAAAACGGCTCCAAATCTGGCTAAAAACAAATGGGCTGATGTAGATTTGGCACAGCGTGTTGCCAATGCCTTAAACCAACCAGTAAGATTAGTTAATGATGCTGATCAGCAAGGTTTAGGTGTAGTTGAGGGAAAGGGTTTTGAAATTGTTTTTACAGTAGGTACCGGATTCGGAACCGCACTGTTATTTGATGGTGAACTCCTTCCACATCTGGAACTGGCGCATTTCCCTATCAATAAAGAAGAAGACTATGATGATTATATCGGTAACAAAGCCTATGAAGAAATTGGTTCAGACCGATGGAATAAACGTTTGAAGAAAATTGTTGAAATTTATAAAACGGTTTTTAATTATGATACACTTTACATTGGAGGTGGCAATTCTAAACACATCGATTTTAAATTAGATAGCAACATTAAACTGGTAACCAACCGTGATGGTATTAAAGGTGGCGCAAAGCTCTGGAAACTAGCCGATAAGTATAATATTTTTACGGTAAATCCTATTGTGTAAAACATACACTATCTTGTGTTGTTAATTATTACAATCATTTAACATCAAAATCCAGTATATTAATTTGTAAATTTTAATTTTGGATTACTATAATTAAATAAAAATGTCAAATAACGAGTCAAAAAAATACAAATTAGGGATGATAGGTTTGGGCACAATGGGCCGCAACTTATTACTAAATATGGCAGATAAGGGTTTTTCTGTAACCGGTTATGATAAGGATCAGAAAATGATCTCTAAACTGGAAGAAGAAGGGCAAAAACATGAGTTAAAAGGTTTCGATAATATTGAGGCTTTTATAGGTAGCTTACAGTCGCCCAGAACACTGATCTTGTTGGTTCCTGCCGGACCTATTGTTGACAGTGTTATTGCAGAATTAAAACCTTTATTAAGTAAAGGTGATATTATTATTGATAGTGGAAATTCACACTTTACAGATACTAACCGCAGGGTTACCGAACTGGAAAAAGATGGCTTACATTTCTTTGGAATGGGTATTTCTGGTGGTGAAGAAGGTGCTCGTTTTGGACCAAGCATGATGCCAGGTGGCGACAAAAAGGCTTATGATGTGGTGAAAGAAGTTTTTGACGCTGTTGCTGCTAAAGTTGGCTCAGATCCTTGCGTAACTTATATTGGCCCTGGTGCATCTGGTCACTTTGTTAAAATGGTACATAATGGTATTGAGTATGCTATTATGGAGCTAATTGCTGAGGTTTATGGTGTATTAAAGAATGGTTTAGGCTATTCTAATGATGAGATCTATAAGGTTTTCAAAAAATGGAATGAAGGCAGACTTCAGTCTTTCTTATTGGAAATAACTGCTGAAATCTTTTTGTTTAAGGATACAGATACGCAGAATGACTTGCTGGATCAGATAAAAGATGAAGCCCGTTCTAAAGGTACAGGAAAATGGACTTCAGAAGTTTCTATGGAATTGCAATTGCCTATCCCAACGATTAATGAGGCTGTTTCTAACCGTGATTTATCCAAATTCAAAAAATTAAGGGTTTCATTAGAAGAGGCTTTTGGTAAAAAGGATAATAAGATTGACATCACGGTAGACGAACTGGAAGATGCATTTTATTTCTCTATGATTAGTGCATACGCTCAGGGAATGCATTTATTGGTTCAGGCTTCTAAAGAATATCAATACGATTTACAATTACAGGAAATCGCCAAAATCTGGCGTGGAGGATGTATCATCCGGGCTAAATTTTTAGAAGACATTTACCAGGCTTATGATAAAGATAATGCCCTGGAGCACTTATTTGGTGATGCTGGAATTCAGGAGATTATTAAATCTACCTTAGGTGGAACACGCAAAACCATTTCTGCCTGCATTAATGCAGGTGTAGGTATTCCTGCATTTGCGTCAACACTTACTTATTTTGATACCATTACTACAGCCAGAATGCCTTCAAACCTGATCCAGGCACAAAGAGACTTTTTTGGCGCACACACCTTCGAACGCATTGATCGTGAAGGCGTTTTCCACGCAGATTGGAACAAACTATCTTAATTTTAAATTACAAGAAGTCAACATAAAATGAAAACTAAAGCCGCATTAAACCCTACAATATTTGTAATATTTGGTGGTACAGGTGATTTAAATAAAAGAAAATTAGCTCCTGCCCTATATAATTTATTTATTGAGGGATATATGCCTGAAAAGTTTGCGATTATTGGTACAGGTAGAACTGAATTTACTGATGATAGTTATAAAGCTGCCTTAGAGGATGCAGTAAATGAATTTTCACGTTCTGGAAAAGTAAAAAAAGATAAATGGGAAAATTTTGGAAATACCATCCACTACTGTCCTACTGATTTTGCACAACCTAAGACATTCGAAAACTTAAAGAATGCTGTAGATAAATATCAAAAGGAATACGGACCAGATACGCAGATTATTTTCTATCTCGCTGTAGCACCAAATTTCTTTCCGGTGATTGCAGAATACCTGCATAAATACAAATTAACGGAGAATGAGAATAACAGTAGAATTGTAATTGAAAAGCCTTTTGGTCATGATCTGGAATCAGCCAAGGAATTAAATGCACTATTGAGAACCATCTTTACAGAGAAACAGATTTACAGGATTGATCATTATTTAGGAAAGGAAACTGTTCAGAACATGATGGCTTTCCGTTTTGCCAATTCTTTATTTGAACCACTTTGGAACAGATCGTATATTGATCACGTTCAAATTTCGGTAACAGAACAATTGGGTGTTCAGGATCGGGGTGGCTATTATGAAGGTTCTGGTGCCTTAAGAGATATGATCCAGAATCACTTATTACAATTGCTTTGTTTAATTGGAATGGAGGCGCCTATTAATTTTGATGCCGATGAAATTAGAAATCGTAAGGTAGAAGTTTTAAAAGCTATGCGTCCTTTTTCTGCAGAAGATATTCGTTTTCATACCGTTCGTGGTCAATATAGTAAAGGCTGGGTAGAAGGAAAAGAAGTACCTGGATATCGCCAGGAAAAGGGTGTTGATCCACATTCTAATACAGAAACTTTTGCTGCGGTAAAATTTCATATTGATAACTGGAGATGGCAAGGCATTCCATTCTACTTGAGAACCGGAAAACGCTTAAATCAGACTTCATCGTTAATTACGATTCAATTTAGAGACGTTCCCCATCAGATTTTTTCTTCTGGCGTAACCGAAAACTGGCAACAGAATCGTTTGGTCATCAGTATTCAACCAGAAATGAGTATCCGCTTGCAGGTTCAGGCGAAAAGACCTGGCTTGGATATGGTTTTAAATCCGGTTGATATGGTATTTGATTATAAAGGAACATATGATGGTGATACACCTGAAGCCTATGAAACCTTACTTTTGGATGCCATGATGGGCGACCAAACATTATTTATGCGTGGTGATCAGGTAGAAGCAGCCTGGGAATTGGTGATGCCAATTTTAAATACCTGGGAAAGTAAGAAATCAATAAATTTCCCTAATTATCCTGCAGACAGCTGGGGACCTGAAGAAGCAGAGGCACTGATTGCTCGTGACGGTTTTCACTGGTTTAACTTGCCATTAAAAAACAAAGAATAATTTTTATGCCGTTTATTGCGAAGCACAAAGTAATCTTAAAAGTATTTAGGGTTTCTTTATGCTTTGTAATGACGATTAAACTATAAATATGAATCTACTCATTTATAAAACGCTTGAAGAATTAAATCAGGATTTAGCTGATTATGTGATCAAAATCGCGGAAATGTCGATTGAAGAAAATGATCGCTTCAATTTTGTTTTAACTGGTGGAAGCTCTCCAAAAGCACTTTATCATCTTCTGGCTACTGAATGTGAACACAGAATTGATTGGGAGAAGGTTTACTTTTTCTTCGGTGATGAACGAAATGTGCCTTCGGATGATGAAAACTATAATGGCCTCATGGCAAAAAAAACCTTACTTGATCCTCTTGGAATAAAGGAAGACCATATTTTTTATGTAAATACAAGTTTAGCTCCGGAAAAGGCTGCTATTGAATACAAAAAATCAATTGATCAGCATTTTAAAGGTGAAGATCTTGCCTTTGATCTGATTCTTTTAGGTATGGGTGATGATGCGCATACAGCATCGATTTTTCCGCATACAGATTTAGTTAAAGATGAAGAAGTTGGTATTGCTTCAGTATTTGTGGAGAAATTAAACACCTATCGAATCAGTTTCACCGCTCCTTTAATTAATAAAGCTGATAACGTGGCCTTTCTGGTTTTTGGTGAAAATAAAGCAGAAGCTTTGAAGCATGTAATTGGAGACGAGGAGAAAAATTTCGATTTGTATCCTTCGCAATTAATTGATCCTATTGATGGTAAACTTACGTGGTTTACTGATGAAGCAGCTACAAAATTATTAGAGGAATAATTTAAATATTCAAACCAATAAGGTTTTAAAAACCTTATTGGTTTATTAACTTTTAACTTAATTTCTCCTCAATTAACAACTTAATAATTCCATCTGCCATGCCTACTTTAGGTACATAAAGTTGTTTTATTCCAGTCCATTTCATTAAGGTTAAATAAATTTCACTGGCTGGGATAATTACATCCGCACGATCAGGATTTAAGCGTAAGGTGTTAATTCTTTCTTTTAAAGAATAACTGGTGAGCTTGTTATAAAGTGCATTTAGTTTTTGCAAAGAAAGTGGAGCGTTATCTTTCTCCTCACTCATGCGAAATAGCTTATTTATGTTACCACCTGTACCAATGCCTGCCAAATGTTTATGGCCCTTGGTATGTTCTTTTACCCATTCCTTCATCTCCTCCCAAGTTTCTTCTTTATCCTGGTTATCCAACATTCTAATGGTACCAATATCGAAAGATTTAGAAGCCTGAGGTGTGCCTTCCACAAAAATAGAAAGTTCAGTACTACCCCCGCCTACATCAATATATAAATATGTTTTACTGTTATCAAGATCCGCTTCAATGTGATTGGCATATATAATATTTGCTTCACGTTGGCCTTCTATAATTTCCAGGTTAATTTCTGTTTTCTCTTTAATCAATTTAACAATGTCATTGCCGTTTTTAGCCTCACGCATGGCCGAAGTGGCACATGCCAGGTATTCTGATACATGATAAACATCCATCAAATTTTTAAATGCCATCATGGTTTTGACCAAGTCTCCCGTTTTTTTCTCAGAGATCTGTTGATCAAGAAACGCATCATCTCCCAAACGAAGTGGTACACGGATTAAAGTGTTTTTTTTGTATTTGAATTCGCCCTCGTGTTTGCTGATATCTGCAATGAGTAGCCTTACCGCGTTAGAACCGATATCTATAGCTGCGTATCTTAACATTATAATTGGTGCTTGGTTTTTAAATAGTTATAGGTATCAACTTGTGCCCTGATTTTTTTACTTAGCCTGTTTTTGTGATACTTGTTGTTGTTTAATGCATTGATCTGACGTGACTTGGTATTATCCTGTAATTGCAAATCAATAATATCCTGAATCTCTTGTTTTACATCTGGATCTAGAACCGGGAAACCAACTTCAACCCTGTGTTCAAAATTTCTGCTCATTAAATCAGCAGATGATAAGTACATATCATTTTTACCGTTATTGCTGAAAATATACACTCGGGCATGTTCTAAAAACTTATCAATAATGCTAATTGCTGTAATATTTTCACTAAAGCCTTTTACACCAGGTACCAAACAGCAGATGCCGCGAATAATTAATTGTATTTTAACACCGGCATTACTCGCATCATAAAGCTTGGAAATAATACCCTCGTCAGCCAGGCTATTAACCTTTAATAAAATGTAAGCTATTTTGCCAGCCTTTGCGTTTCTGATTTCCCGATTAATAAAATTAACCAGCTTAGATCGGCTTTCCAGCGGTGATACAATTAAATGTCTGAATCCTTTCGTTACGGTACGTTTACTTAAGGCATCAAATAGTTTAACTAAATCATTGGTAATTTCCTTCCTTGCGGTGAAAATACTATGGTCGCAATATAAGCCAGCCGTTTTTTCATTGAAGTTACCAGTAGCCAGGTTAGCATAATAAACTGGTTTTTCTTTTTCTATTCGTTTAACGAGGCAAATTTTGGAGTGTACCTTATAATCTGTTAATCCATAATTTACTTTTACCCCTTCTTCCATTAAGCGCGTAGTCCAGAAAATATTGGCTTGCTCATCAAACCTTGCTTTTAACTCTAGCAGAACAGAAACAGCTTTTCCGTTTTTTGCTGCATTAATGAGCGCATTAATTACTTTAGAATTTTCAGCGAGTCGATATAAGGTAATCTGAATTTCGGTAACCTTTGGATCTATAGCTGCTTCACGGAGGAAAAGAATAATGTAATCATAAGATTGGTAAGGAAGATTAACGAGATAATCGCGTTGTGCCACCTTATTAAACATGCTTTGTGTACGATGAAGATCATGAACCTTAAGCGGGACATTAGGCGCATATTCTAACTCCTTCTTTCCTACGTTTGGGAAAGAAATAAAATCTCCAAACTTGTGGTACCGGTTTCCGGGAATTAAACTTTCTGCCTCTAGTTTCAGTTTATTAACTAAAACAGTTAACATATTAAGCGGCATGGCCGAATCATAAAGTAAACGCATTGGTTTACCTTTTTTTCGCTTTTCCAGACTGCTTTTTAAATCCTCAATAAACTTATCGTTGATGTTTTTATCAATATCCAATTCGGCATCCCTGGTTAGCTGAATGGAATACGCCTCAAGATTATCATAAGTAAATACGTAAAAAATATCGTCAAGGCAATAACGGATAATGTCTTCTGCCAGAATAATAAATTTAAGGTCGTTCGTTTCCGGTAGTACTAAAAATCTTGGTAAGTTGGGAGGGATTTCAATTAAAGCATATTTCTCTCTTACTTTGGTATCTTTTTTAGAAAGCTTAACAAAGAAGTAAAGATACCTGTCTTTCAGTTCTGGAAAAGGCTTATCCATGTCCAGCATAATCGGAACCAAATTCGAGAGAATTTTATCACGAAAGTGATTTTTGACAAATTCTCCCCTGCTTACATTAAGCTGGGTATCATTTAAAATAAAGATTCTATTTTGTGCTAACTCATTAATTAGGGTTGCCTGAAAAAGCTGATCGAATTTTCGCTCCTGTTTAACAACAATGTTTTTAATTTCATTAAGAATTTTACGCGGATTAAATCCTAGAAGTGCTTTAGCCTTATCATTCAGGTTAGTCAACCGAGTCATTGTGGCAACCCTCACCCGATAAAATTCTTCCAGATTAGATGAAAAGATTGATAAAAACTTTATTCGTTCGATAAGCGGCACAGTTTCATCAGCGGCTTCCTGCAAAACTCGATCATTAAAGTAAAGCCAACTAATTTCACGATTTAAAAATGGTATCTTCTTCTTGCTCATTTAAAAAAATAAAAATCCCTGCTGAAACAGGGATGCTCAAAACTGCATATTATTTTGTTAAATCCATGTTAATTCGTACACAGGTTAACGTTAACAAATTATTTTTTTAATGGCACTTTTACTACTTTCTTCACAACCGGAGCAATCTTATCTTTAACCTCTGACGCGGCATCTTTTGTTGATTCTGTAGTTTTTTTAGCTGTCTTCTTAACAGCAGTACTTGTTTTAGCAGCTACAGCAGCAACTTCCTCTTTTGCAGAATCTATCTTTGGTTTAACTGCTGTTTTGATCTCATCTACACTTTCTTTAACCGCTTTAACTGGTTTGGCAATCGCTTTTTCTGCTTTTTCTTCTGTTGCAATAGCGGCTACCTTAACACTTTGTACAACAGGTTTTGCTTTAGCAACTGCTTTTTTAACCACCTTAGCAGCACTTTTTTCTGCCTTGGTAATAGGTTCCTTAACCTCTTTAATCTTTTCTTTTGATGAATGTAAAATGTCATCAATTTTATGGCCAACATCTGCTTTAATTACCGTAAATTTCTTAGTTAATTTTTTTGCAACACGTTTGCTTGCTTTTGCCACTTCAGTACTAATCTCTGATGCATCATGGCCGAGGCTCATGACCACCTCTAAAAATTGCGCAGTTAAAGATTGTTCTAAATGTTTTTTAGCATCTTTTTTAGTTACTTTTTGAGACTTTGCTTTAGTGGTTTTCATATTATTTTTCGTTTTTTTGTGAAACGGATTTATTTCTTTTTAAATCTACTAATTTTTTACCTTAAAGCTAAAACCATGCCTTCTTTTGATATTGTAAGTAAAGTTGATGCGCAGACTCTTGACAACGCGATTAACAATGCTAAAAAGGAAATACTAAACCGTTTTGATTTCAACGGTTCGAAAAGTACTGTCGATCTGGATAAGAAAACAAATATTGTTACCATTGTAACTGAAGATGATATGCGTTTAAAAGCCATTGAAGGCTCTATTATCTCCAGAATGATGAAACAGAATTTAGACCCTAAAAGTATGGATTTTGGTAAAGAGACCATTGCTTCTGGCAATATGATCCGAAAAGAAATTACCATTAAGGAAGGGTTAGACAAGGAAGCAGCCAAAAAGGTGGTGGCAAAAATTAAAGCCAGTGGCTTAAAGGTGCAACCTGCTATTATGGATGATCAGGTACGGGTAACAGCAAAAAAAATAGATGATCTTCAGGCGGTTATTACTTTATGTAGAAGTGAAGATTTTGATCAGCCTTTGCAGTTTATCAATATGCGCAATTAAGATATGGCGCTGATGTTTGATATATCAACTCATTAAATTTCTTTATCTTATTGATATGCAGATAAGCGAAAACGGTTTCATCTTTTCCGATCAGAAAGAATTGCTTCAGGTTGAATCCATTCATCTTTATTTGAGTAAAGAATCTTACTGGGCAAAAAATATTCCATTGGAAATAGTTCAGCGCTCTATAGAAAATTCATTATGCTTTGGAATATACAAGAATCATAAACAAGTCGGTTTCGCCCGCTGGGTTACAGATAAGGCAACTTTTGGATGGCTTTGTGATGTTTATATTGCCACTGCATACCGTGGATTAGGCTTATCTAAAAAGCTAATGGCCTTTATGATTTTTCATCCTGACCTTCAAGGCTTGCGCCGTTATCAATTGGCTACGTTGGATGCACACAGTTTATATGAACAATTTGGCTTTAAGTCACTTGAAAATCCTGATAGGCAGATGGGAATTGTTGTATCAAATCTTTATCAAAAAACAGATACTGATATGGATTAAAAACCTTTTTCATTAACACTTGTTTTAAATCCATATCAATACTAGAATATACATGAAAAAGATATTTATACTATCAACGATAGTTGCATCCGCCTTTACCTTTCAAGCTTGCCAAATGGCAGATAAAAAATCAGCTACCACAAAAGATAGCGTAGCTGGAGATACCACAATGGTTAATGGTAACCATGTAGCCGGAAGTGAGGTTGTAGAATCAGGTATAGATGAAGCAGGTGCTACCTTCCTTAGAAAAGCTGCAGTGGGTGGCATTATGGAAGTTGAAGCTGCTAAAATTGCCTTGAAAAATGCATCAGATCAAAAAATTAAAGATTTTGCTGCAAAAATGCTGGCAGATCATACACAAGCCAATAAGGAGCTTAAGGCGTTTGCGATAGCTAAGAAAGTAATTACTCCTGATGCTTTACCAGCAGAAGATCAAATCCACCTGGATGAGATGAAAAAAATGACAGGTGCTTCATTTGATAAACACTATATCGATATGATGGTTACCGATCATGAAAAAACCGTAGCCTTATTTAAAGAAGGTATATCAAATAAAGATTCAGGTTTAAAAACATGGGCTACCAAAACTTTAGCTATTATAGAACAACATGATGAAATGGCTAAAAAAATTGCATCTGGTTTGAAATAATATTTAACACATTGCATGATATCCTAAAAATCCCGATTTAATTGGGATTTTTTTTATTTATAAAGTTTGCAAAACATCATTTTTAATACAATTTACAGGAAAGAAAAAAATTAAAATTATCTTTCGCCGTTTAATAAAAAAAACACAAATGAATAAGAATAGAATTTTTAATGTGCTGTTAACTGGTGCATTTGTTATTGCGGTTCCATTATTTGCCAATGCACAAAAAGCAAACTGGCAAAACCTTGATTTAAAAACCGATTCAACGTTTGGAATCAGCACTGAAAAAGCCTATAAGGAGTTGCTTAAAGGCAAAAAATCAACAAAGGTAATCGTTGCTGTAAATGATGGCGGTGTTGAAGCTACACATGAAGATTTAAAGCGCATTATGTGGGTAAATGCTAAAGAAATTGCAGGTAATAATAAAGACGATGATAAAAATGGCTATGCAGATGATATACATGGCTGGAACTTTATCGGTGGACCAAAAGGATCTGTAAATTTTGAAACATTGGAACTTACCCGTTTGGTGCGAAGAGATCAAACACGCTTTGCCAATACTACGGATGCAAATGTTGCTGAAAAGGATAAAAAAGATTGGGAAACATTTAAAGCCATGAGGGCTGATCTTGAAAAACAACTGGCTGAAGCTAAACAAGGATTGGCCGGAATTTCAGGTTTTAAAAATGCTTTAGATGGTGTAGTAAAGAAAATAGGCAAAGAAAATCCGACTATTGAAGATTTTAAAAACTTTAAGCCTGCCAATGATATGGAAGGACGTATCCAATCGGTGATGGTTCAGCAATTGGATAAGGGTTCTTATAAAGAATTTTATGATGATGCGATTAAAGAAGGTGTAGATTATTATACCCGTCAGGCAGAATATAACTTAAATATAGATTATGATCCACGGGCCATTGTTGGAGATAACCCTAATGATGATACTGAAAAGTTTTATGGTAATAATGATGTAACTGGTCCTGATGCCATGCATGGTTCACATGTGGCTGGTATTATTGCTGCTGATAGAACCAATAAGATCGGAATTATGGGCGTAGCTGATAATGTGGCAATTATGGGCGTTCGTTGCACACCAAATGGTGATGAACGTGATAAAGATGTAGCCAATAGTATTCGTTATGCTGTTGATAATGGTGCTAAAGTTATTAATATGAGTTTTGGTAAGGCATATAGCTGGGATAAAGCGGTTGTGAATGAGGCTATGAAATATGCCGCTTCTAAAGATGTTTTGATTGTTCAGGCTGCAGGTAATGAAAATAAGGATATTGATACCGAAAATAATTTTCCTAACCATAAAGACCTAGATGAAAAAACCATCGCATCATGGATTACAGTTGGTGCATCGGGACCCAAAGATGATGAAACTTTAAAAGCAAGTTTCTCTAATTTTGGTAAAACACAGGTTGATGTATTTGCGCCTGGTGTTAAAATTCATTCTACGGTTCCAGGTTCTAAATACAAAGATTTAGATGGAACAAGTATGGCATCCCCTGTTGTTGCTGGCTTAGCAGGATTAATTCGTTCTTATTATCCTAAACTATCGGCAGCACAAGTAAAAGAAATTATTGTAAAGTCGGTTACGAAGGTTAACCATAATGTGTCTTATAAAAAAGGTGATGAAGAAAATGCGGAAACCGTATCCGTACCTTTTTCTGATTTATGCATTAGTGGTGGCGTGGTAAATGCTTACGAAGCACTTAAATTAGCTGCAACTTACAGCGGAAAATCATCTGCTAAATAATTTTCAACGCTATTTATTAAAAGGGCAAATTTCATTGAGATTTGCCCTTTTTTGTTGGTCGAGATTTTATAATCTAGTTCTTAGGTAATTGCGGATTTGAAATCCGCAGTTAGAGTATTCGGGATTGGAGATCCCGACTAACAATATCACTATGAATATAAAAAATTGTGGTTGGTCGAGATTTATAATCTCGTCCTTATTTAACCGCGGATTTTAAATCCGCAATTAGTAGAGCCGGGATTAGAGATCCCGGCTAGCGATACTAACTATCTGCTAAAATTTTATCAGGCGTAATGGGTAAGCTTCTGATTCTTTTACCTGTGGCATTAAATACCGCATTGGCAACAGCTGCGGAAAAACCAATTAAAGCAATTTCCCCCATTCCCTTTGCCCCCATTGGATTGATATAAGGATCAGGCTTATTGATGAAATGCACTTCAATTTCAGGAATATCGGCATTCACTGGTACATGGTAATCGGCGAAATTATTGTTAATATACCTGCCGTAACGATGGTCAATAATAGACTCTTCAGTTAACGCCATTCCAACACCACCCACTGCACCACCCACCATTTGACTCCGGGCGGTCTTAGGACTTACAATAGTTCCGGAATCTCCGACAGATACAATTTTATCCACCTTCACAACCCCTGTTAAACTGTGCACATTCACTTTCACGAAATGAATAGAAAACGAATACATCGAATAAGCTTCACGTTCTTTTCCTGCCTGACTTTGTTTTATGATTTCAATTGAAGGCAAATTGTTTTTCTTTAAAACATCTACAAAATTAGCAGTAGCATCCATATTGGAGTTAGCCGCCAATTCTGCAATGGTAGATTTTAAGGCTACACAAACATCATTAACAGCAGAACCTACTGTAGAAAGCGTAGCAGAACCACCCTGACTTGGTGCAGGTGGCAAAGAGGAATCTCCCAGTTCAAATGTAATTTTATCAGCTGGGATCTTCATTAATTTACTCGCAATCAAAGTCATGCCCGTTCCTGTGCCAGGTCCAATATCACTCGTTGCACTTTGTAATACCAAAGAGCCATCTGCTTTTAAAATCCCTTTTACACTGGCTCTACCCCTATTAGCATTAAAAACACCGATGCTTACACCGTAACCAGTTTTCAACTGACCATCTATCAGACTTCCAGGTTTATTCTTTCTTTCATTCCATCCTATTTTTTGAGCACCAATGCGATAAGCTTCTTTAATGTTTTTATCAGAGAAAGGCAGGTTTCTCTGTTGATCTCTTTCCGGGTCATTTTTAATTCTGAATTCCAGCGGGTCCATATTCAGGGCATGAGCCATTTCATCAATGGCACTTTCCAGCGCAAATGCACCTGTCGCTTCACCAGGCCCACGCATCCAGATTGGAACACCTAAATCTACAGGCACAACGGTATACTGGGTATTTACATTCTCACATTGATACATGAATTTCGCCATATTCACTACACCTTCAGTAAAGTTTTCGTATACGGAAGTCTCGCCAAATGCCCTGTGCGTTATTCCAGTAAGCTTTCCATCTTTATTGGCGCCCAAACCGATGGTTTGAATTGCTGCAGGACGATTTCCCACCATGGTGAACATTTGCATCCTGGTGATCACGAGTTTTACAGGCTTAGCAACATGTTTCGATGCCATAACTGTTGCAATTTCTACAGGCCAAGTTCTTAGTGCCATTCCAAAACCACCACCCACAAATTCAGAATTTACCTGAATATTTTCAATAGGAATTTTGAAAACATTGGCAATAGTACCCTGAGTAGCCTTTACACCTTGAGTTTTAGCATAAACTGTTAGCTGATTGTTTGGCCGCCAATCTGCAATGATGCCGTGTAACTCCATCGGATTATGTGTCTCGATAGGGAGATGATATTTTTCTTCAATTTTTACTTCGGCGGTTTTATATGCATTTTCTACACCTCGTTTATAATCAGGTTGACCCTGGAGTTTTTTTGATTTTGAATCGGCAACTGCCTTATCAAAGTTAGTATTGAATTCCTCCTTAGCATAAGTTGCCTTAACTAACGATGCGGCATAAGTAGCCCTTTCAAAAGTATTGGCAACAACCATGGCAATAGGTTGGCCGTTATAAAAAATTTTATCCGTGTAAAAAATCTTCATTGGAGAGCCTCCATCCTGTTCATAACCAGGAGCCGAAGGCTTATTTAAATGAGACAATACTGAGATTACACCAGGTGCTTTTTCAGCTGCCTTAGTATCTAATGTGGTAATCTTACCCTTTGTTATGGTACTGGTTACTAATACACCATAAGTTAAACCAGGAAGTTCATACTCGGCAAAATATTTTGCTTGACCAGTTACCTTAAAAACGCCGTCTACACGATCGTTTTCATCTTTTAGCATTCTTTTTTCCATGGTTAAGCTTTTGATTTTGCAAGGGTTAATGATTCAATAATTGAATTGGGTGCCATTTGAAGTTTGAAATCATTTTCACCAAAACCCTTTGCATCAGTCATGGCTAATTTAGCAGCCTGTTCAAAGTTCGCTGTTGATGCTTCCTTTCCTTTAAGGAAATTTTCTGATGCTGTTAAACGCCAGGGTTTATGTGCTACGCCACCCATAGCTAGCCGCACATCAGTAATTTTATGATCAGAGATTTCCAATGCCGCTGCAACAGAAACCAAGGCAAAAGCATATGATGCACGGTCTCTTACTTTCAGGTAATGAGAATTTTTAGCCAGGTTATTTATCGGGATTTCTAACCTAATGATCATTTCATCAGTCTTTAAGTTATTGTCTAACTGTGGTGTATCTCCAGCGAGGCGGTGAAAATCTTTAAATAATATTTTGCGTTCACCTTTCTGATTGGCCAGTACAACAGTTGCGTCCAGTGCGATTAATGCCACACACATATCACTCGGATGAACAGCGATACATTTTTCTGATGTACCCAAAATAGCATGCATTCTGTTGAAGCCACCAATAGCGCCGCAACCAGATCCCGGTTGGCGTTTATTGCATGGCATTTCCGTATCGTAAAAATAACCACAACGTGTACGCTGCATCATGTTTCCTCCTACTGTAGCCACATTACGCAACTGCGCAGAAGCACCTGCATTTAAAGCATTAGCCAATAAAGGAAGTTTTTCCTTTATTAGTGCATGTTCTGCAACTGCCGTATTTGATGCTAGTGCACCAATTATTATTGTATCACCTTTAAGTTCGATCTGCTTTAAAGGTACATGGTTAATATCGATCAGTTTCTCCGGTGTGGTTACTCCCCTTTTCATTAAATCAATCAGGTTGGTTCCACCAGCTAGAAATTTGGCTGCTTTATCTTTTGATAATAAAGCCAATGCCGATTTAGAAGTTGTTGTTCTTAAATATTGAAAATTGATCATGCCTTCGTTTCTCCTTTCGATACTTCAATAATTGCATCAACTATATTTGGATAAGCACCACATCTGCAGATATTTCCACTCATGTATTCACTAATTTCAGATCTGGAAGTGGTATGGCCTTCATTCACACATGCCACAGCAGACATAATTTGCCCGGGCGTACAATAGCCACATTGAAAACCATCATGTTTAATAAATGCGGCCTGCATCGGATGTAATTCATCACCATTGGCCAGGCCCTCTATGGTGGTTACTTTTTTACCTTCATTCATCACCGCCAGGCTCAAGCACGAATTAACTCTTTCACCATTCACATGAACTGTACAAGCCCCGCATTGACCATGGTCGCAGCCTTTTTTAGTGCCAGTTAAATGCAGCTCTTCCCTTAAATAATCCAGCAGGGTAACCCTTGGTTCAATAGAAGTTTGGTATGGCTTATTATTTACAGTAAGATTTAGAGGAATTTTTTCAAAAAGTTCAGCGAAGCGTTCATCGGCCTGGCTTTCTGCAGCCTTTAAGGCAACGGATGGTGTGAGGGCAACAGCAGTGATAAGAGAACTTTTTTTAAGGAAATCTCTTCTGCTGTCACCCTGATTATTTTTCGGATCAGATGATTGCATAAAATATGTTTTGTAGAATAGTGCAATTTTAAATATCGTGAATATAAACCTGAAAATTTGTAGAATAATGAATTTAGAACAATTCTATCCAGTAATATTTATGTCTCGTTAAGGTAATGATGATTTAAACGCTGTCTTTTACAATGAGAGTTGTCGAAATTAATAAATGCTACTATTTTAAAATATTTGCAGAAAATGTAATGTCAATTTCTATTTTTATCAAATGGAAGAGATTAAAGCACTACCCGATTTATCTGCCGAAGAGCAACGCGTGTTAGGATCATTGATTGAAAAGAGCAGAACTACACCTGATTATTATCCTATGACTTTAAACGGTTTAACAGCAGCCTGTAATCAAAAAAGCTCGAGAAATCCGGTGGTTAATTATGATGAAGAAACTGTTACTCTGGCTTTAAACGCTTTAAAAATAAAAGGCTTAATTTCAACAGCTACAGGTGGTTCAAGCAGGGCAATTAAATATAAACATAATCTTGGAATTGTCTATCCATTGGTGCCATCAGAACTTTCTATCTTAAGCTTATTATTATTACGTGGGCCACTAACACCTGGAGAAATCAATAGTAATTCAGGACGGCTTTATGAATTTGATAGTATTGAAGAAGTGCTGGAGCGCCTTCAAAAACTTTCAAATGAGGAACAGGCTTTCGTAAAACAATTACCTAAAAAGGTTGGTCAGAAAGAAGCCCGCTTTATTCATTTATTAGGCGAACAAGCCAATGCAGCGGAGGTAGAAAGTCAGGCTTCAGAAACTACGATTTTCCAACCCAATGAAGCGTTGGAAAATCGAATTTTAAAACTTGAACAAGAAGTTGAAGACCTGAAGGAACTGGTTAATCTTTTGATGGACAAATAAAACTACCCTTCATACTTCTTGAAAATTGTACTGGCCACATGCCCGCCAAAACCAAACGTATTATTTAAAACGTAATTGATATCTTTTTTTATAGATTGACCGAGAATAATGTTTAACCCACCAGGGATTTTCTCGTCTAGTTTTACCGTATTGATGGTTGGTGGAATAATGCCGTCTCTGATTGCTAATACACTAATTAAACTTTCTACAGCACCAGCTGCGCCAAGCAAATGACCTGTCATAGATTTTGATGCACCTATTATTACTGGTAAATCTCCAAAGATTGTTTTTACGGCATTTAATTCACTCAAATCACCCAGGCCTGTAGATGTGGCGTGAGCATTAATATAGTCAATTTTGTCTGGTGTTATTTCAGCATCATGTAAAGCTTTTTTCATCCCTAAAGATGCACCCAAGCCATCAGGAGGTGTTCCGGTTAAGTGGTAAGCGTCAGCAGCCATTCCGCCACCTACAATCTCTGCATAAATATGGGCACCGCGATTTAAAGCGTGTTCTAAATCTTCTAGAATAAGCGCTCCTGCACCTTCTCCCATTACGAAACCATCACGGCTTTCATCAAAAGGTCTTGAAGCTGTTTCAGGACTATCATTTCTTTTTGATAAGGCTTGTGCTGCACTAAATCCGCCTACTGATGCTTCAGTAATTGCAGCCTCCGACCCACCGGCCACCATAATATTGGCTTTTCCTAAGCGAATGGTATCGAATGCATTTATAATGGCTGTATTTGATGAAGCACAAGCCGAAACAGTGCAATAGTTAGGTCCGCGTAATTTATGGCGGATGGAGATGGCACCCGCTGCGATATCTACAATCATCTTCGGAATAAAAAACGGACTGAACCTAGGTGTTCCATCACCTTGATGAAACTCAGCCAATTGCTGCTCAAAAGTAGAGATACCGCCATTTCCAGTAGCCCAGATTACGCCAACTTCAGCCAACTGATCATCAGTCATTGACTTAAAATCCAGGCCTGCATCCGCAATTGCCTCATCAGTTGAAGCAATGGCATATTGCGTAAACGTATCAAATTTTCTAGCCTCTTTTTTGTCTAAAAAAGATTCAGGATTAAAGTCTTTAACCTCCGCGGCAAAATGTGTTTTAAACTTACTGGTATCGAATTTGGTGATTGGTCCAATCCCACTCTTCCCAGCTAAAATATTCTTCCAGAAACTTTCTACTGTATTTCCAAGGGGCGTTATCGCACCCAATCCTGTTACAACTACTCTTTTCATGCTATTTATTGTTCATGGTTTCCAAATAAGAAACCGATTTTTATTTTTTGAGGTGATAATATTATTGTTAAAATGACTTGACGCACTTTGATTAAGTAAGATGCGCATCAATTTAATTCAATCTTTAGACTTCCAGTTTTACTATTCCCGGCGCAAATATCATGATAATAAGGTTAAAGAATTTTTCTTTTTTCTCATCCTTAATATTCCTTCTATAATTGATTGTTAGTTAGATTTTTATGTTTTGTAACTCATTTATTTAAAATCATTTTTAGTCATCATTATGGTTTATGCTAAGCTGAGATTATTGATATATGCTTTTAAAGAGTCGATAAGCAGTTCACACGTTTCCTTGGTATTGATTAGTCTGGAAATCATGATTCCACCTTCTATCATAGCAATAACTGTTAAGGCAATTTGTTCTGGATTATATTTAGGGGCTATCTCTTTATTCGAAATCCCATCTTGAATTATACTTATGATTTGCTTCTTCCAAGACAACAGTGCATTCAATGCTTTTTCCCGGAGCGCCGGATGAGTATCGTCAGCATCGATAGAAGTATTTAGAACCGGACAGCCACCGGGAGAAATTTGACCAAACATTAAACCTTGATATACGATCAAATAAGCTAAAAGTTTATCTTTTGCGGTACGTTGATTATTCATAGCTGCACTGATTTTCATCTCAATGCTTTTGAAATTATAGTCGAAGGCCACCAAAGCAACTTCATCTTTATTAGCAAAATTCCCATAAATACTTCCTTTTGTTAATCCGGTTGCATCGGTCATATTATTTAATGATGTCCCTGCGAAACCTTTCATGTTAAAGATTGGTGCAATTTTTTCAATAATGTGACTTCTAGTCTTCTCTGATTTTGTCATAATAATTTATCGACGCAAATATATACCGGTCGGTATATTTAATTGTCATGATGTCGTACTATTTAACTCCTGATATTTAAATAGGAATGAAGTTTTGAATACATCAACACACCATTTTATTGTTTAGCGTTATTGAAAGAATGAGACTTGAGTAGATACAACAGTTCTTTTCATTAACTTTTGTCACCATATTAAATTATCAAAGACCATACATCAACCTCGGTTTGAATTTTGTAACTTTGTTTTATGAGTACAACAGAAACCATTGAAGACTTCTATCAAAATAAATTTAGTTTTTTACCTGAAAACCTAAAAAATGGTGTTGGCCATTTCAATGTTTTCAAACTTGAAGATTGTCTGCGTGATGATAGTAAACAAATGAGTTACAACCGCAGAGATTTTTACAAAATCGCACTGAACAGAGGTCATAATATTTATCATTACGCAGATAAAAGTATTGAGATAAATGGTACTGCACTTATGTTTTTTAATCCTTTGGTTCCATATACCTGGGAATTAGCCAGTGGCAGTAAAAGTGATTTAACAGGCTTTTTCTGTATTTTCACCGAGGCATTCTTCAAAGAAAAAATTCGCGGAAACGTTGGTGATTTACCCATGTTTGTTCCTGGAGGTAAGCCAGCCTATGTGCTTGATGAAAAACAAGATGCTGTTGTTTCATCAATCTTCACTAAAATGTTTGATGAAATAAATACGGATTATATTTATAAGTACGACTTATTAAGAAATTATATCACTGAGATTGCGCATTTTGCTTTAAAAACACAGCCATCAGAAACCTTATTTAAACATACAGATGCCAATACCAGAATAACTGCAGTATTTACAGAATTATTGAAACGGCAATTCCCCATAGAAACTACTTCACAAAGATTTACCATGCGCTCTGCAAAAGATTACGCCTCGCAACTTTCAGTTCATGTAAATCATTTAAACCGGGCTATAAAAGAAACTACAGGAAAAACCACTACAAATTACATTACCGAACGTTTATTAAGTGAGGCAAAAGCATTGCTTAAGCACACCGATTGGAACATCTCAGAAATTGGTTATTGTTTAGGTTTTGAAGAACCAGCTCATTTTAACAACTTCTTTAAAAAGTTAACCAAGCACACACCTACTTCTTATCGACTTGTTTGAATTTCGTAATCATCAGTTTGAATAGCGTAATATCCAATATGAATTTCAGCTTTAATTTTGTCTTAACAAAAAGGATAAAATTATGGGACTTAAAAAAGTTTGGTTTATAACTGGCGCATCAAAAGGATTAGGGCTTAGTTTAGTTAATCAATTGTTAAAAGCAGGCCAATCTGTAGCAGCCACTTCGAGAAACAAAGCAAATTTAAATTCGTCGGTAAATACGAATGCCGAAAACTTTCTTTCATTAGCAGTAAATTTAAATGATGAAGCAAGCGTAGCGCAGGCCATTAATGATACGATTACCAGGTTTGGAAGAATAGATGTAGTCATAAATAATGCTGGCTACGGAATTGGTGGCAGTATTGAGGAACTGACTGATAAAGAAACCCGAGACAACTTTGACGTAAACGTTTTTGGAACACTAAATGTAATCAGGAAGGCTCTTCCCTATTTAAGAGCGCAAAAATCAGGACACATTATTAACATTTCATCTATTGCGGGCATCAATGGTGCCACCGGATGGGCAATTTATGCAGCTACAAAAGCGGCAGTAATTGCATTTTCTGAAGTTTTAGCCGAAGATGTTAAAGCATTCGGAATAAAAGTAACTGTTGTTGCACCGGGTGCATTCAGAACAAGTTTCCTCAAACCGGAATCACTGGTACTGACCGAAAATCCAATTGAAGACTATGAAGATGTGCGCACGGTCCATGCCAGATACCTAAAAATGGATGGAGCACAAGCAGGTGATCCCGAAAAAGCTGCTGCTGCAATGATTTCACTGGCAAGCATGCCAAATCCGCCAGTTCATTTACTGCTCGGGAATGATGCATTGACTAGAGCTACATCAAAGTTAGATGCATTATTAGAAGAATTTAAAGTTTGGAAAGCAATTACGATCTCTACAGATTTAGATGAATAATATGATATTCATATTCAGGAAAGCGTATACATCTGGTCATTATAACAAATAAAAAATACATTAAATTATGGAAAACAAAAAAGTATGGTTCGTTACCGGGGCCTCAAAGGGTCTTGGGTTAACGTTAGTTAAAAAATTATTAAGTATTGGCTATCAGGTTGCTGCAACTTCCAGAAACCTAAATGACTTATCAAAAGCAGTTGGAGATGACGAAAACTTCCTGCCCTTATCAATGGATTTATTAAATGAAGAAAGTGTAGAAACCGCTGTAAGCAAAACCATAAGCAAATTTGGTCAGTTAGATTTTTTAGTAAACAATGCTGGTTACGGAATGGTTGGTGCATTGGAAGAATTAAGCGACAAAGAAGCCCGGGAAAACTTTGATGTCAATGTTTTTGGTTCATTAAACGTGGTTAGAAAAGCTTTACCGCAAATGAGAAAACAACAGTCAGGGCATATTTTTAATATCTCTTCGATCGGTGGTTTTTCAGGAAATTTTCCTGGATTTGGAATTTATTGCGCTACAAAGTTTGCTGTAGCTGGTTTTACGGAATCTCTCGCTGCTGAAGTTAAATCTTTTGGGATTAAAGTAACAGTTGTAGAGCCTGGATATTTTAGAACTGATTTTCTCACTTCCGGATCATTGGCAGTTCCTACTCATCCAATTGATGCCTATAAAGAAGTTAGAGATACACAAGCGGCACATCAAAATGACATCAATAACCAGCAACCCGGTGATCCGGCTAAAGGAATAGACGTAATTATTGCAGCAGCTGAAAGCGAAAATGCGCCATTGCATTTATTCCTGGGGCCCGATGCTTACGCGCTTGCAGAAGCTAAAATAGCTGATGTTAAGAAAGACATGGAAAACTGGAGGGCTTTAGCAACAGCAACAAATTTCTAACCTCTTCAACTTGCGAAGTTTAGTTGGCCTGTGCGAAGGATAACTGCGTTAGTTTAAAAACAGTACTTTCTAATACTATAGAACGTCCTTGCGAAAACATTTTCCGATTCTTCGTCGGTAATGTTTTCGCAATCTCCTTCTGAATTTTGTTTGTGGAAATGAGATTGCTTCGTTACTGAAAAAGCTTCCTCGCAATGACTATCGGGTTAGTTTGGCACTATTCTCACCTCCATGAACGTCTTTGCGAGGAGGCACGACGAAGCAATCTTATTTGCGATTCTTCGACGGAGATTGCTTCGCAAGGACGGATTTTTAGGAGGGATATACTAACCAAATCGTCATGCTGAATTTAGTTCAGCATCTATTTTGATAAGATCCTGAATCAAGTTCAGGAGGACGATCCCCTAGTAGTATCGTCTTTGCGAGAGCTAGCTCCGATTTCTCGGAGAGGCACGACGAAGCAATCTTATTTGCAACTTCTTCGATAGAGATTGCTTCAGCAGATGAAGGATCAGCTTCGCAATGACGATTCCGCGAGAGATGCACTAAATAAATCGCCATACTGAATTTAATTAGCACCTTACTATGGATAAGATCCTGAATCAAGTTCAGGAGGATGATCCCCTAGTAAAATCGTATTTTCGAGAGCTAGCTCCAATTTCTCCAAGAGGAACGACGAAGGAATCTCATTTACAATTTTTCGATGGAAATTGCTTCAGCACATGAAGAATCAGCTTTGCAAAGGACGATTCCGTGAGAAATGTACTTAACTTATTTAAAATTCAATAGCGTATTTTTCAATTCTTCTTCCGTAAAATCTTTTTCGTAAAATCTCCTTTTCTTTCTATTTACAAATAGAGTTGCAGGAATCGCTCCAGACCAATGATCATCAATACGTTGAATATCAGCTTGTCGGTCTGGTGCATTCAAAAGGAATATTTCTGCATTGATATTATTCTTCTGAACAAATGGAATTACTTCTTTCTTCAATTTTGATTTAAAATCTAAACTAACCAGGAGCACTTTAACTGGATTTTTAAGGTTGGCTAAACGTAACTTTTCGAAGTTAGGTAATTCTGCCACGCATGGAGCACACCATGTTGCCCAGAAATTGATTACATAGGTGGTATCTTTTCCATTGGCCAGGCGTTTGTCCAAATCATCAATGGTCAGCAATTTTACCTGAGCATTTACCGAATAAGTAATTAACAATAAACAAATTGTAAAAAATATACGCATCGTTTTAAAATGAAAATTTGCGGGCTTTAGTTTTTGGATTTAGCGTTCCTCACACTGATTTTATTTCAGGGTCTTTCTTTAGGTTAGCTGCTAAAATAAATCTAGCATGGCGAAATTATGAACGAACAATTTAATTAACAGAACCCGATTTCACCAAAACCCTTTGATAGGCCGGTAGATTCAAATCATCTACAATTACCCCTCTGTTTGTACTGGCATGAACAAAAAAACCATTATTCAGGTAAACTCCAACATGGTCAACATTATTGCCACCAAAGGAGAAAAATACCAGGTCGCCTTCTTTTAAATTGTTAATGTTTTTGTTTTTAACAACACTTGCCTGATCTCGCGAAATCCGGGGTAAGGTAATGCCATAGATTTCTTTCTCCAATAAAAATGCAAAGCCTGAACAATCAATACCACTTTTATCCAATCCTCCAAAACGATATTTTACTCCTGTCCAATCAGTAATAAATTTATAAAGCTGTTTACTTTTTAAATTGGCCATGGCATCAGCAGCCTTGGCTGCTTTGGTATCACTTTTAACAGTGTATTTTCTGGAACCACAAGAAGTTATAACGAGTGAGAGGATTAAAATTAACCAAAAAGAGTATTTTTTTTTCATCATATCTCTATATTATTTGCCTCAGATTTAATTATTCATGCTTACCAGAGAGTAAGAATTTTCACAGCATAATTACCTAAAAATCCAAGACTTTTACTGTTATTATCTGCGAATCTGTGGCTTACCTAATTCTTTATTAATCGCTGTATCTCATCTAGCTTAAGCAAAGCCTCTACAGGTGTTAACGCATTAACATCTAAATTATTTAGCGTATCCCTGATTTTTACCAAAACAGGATCATCAATAGCGAACATTTGTAATTGATAAGCCTGGTTCTGAACTTTTTTAATACTGTCTTTAATGCTCTGCCCCTCTGTCCTATCGATTTCTAATTTCTTTAAAATCTCATTTGCCCTGCCAATCAATTTTGGTGGCATACCAGCCATTTTAGCCACATGAATACCGAAACTATGCTCGCTTCCGCCAGGAATTAACTTCCTCAAAAAGATTACCTTGTTGGTCATTTCCTTAACCGATACGTTAAAGTTCTTAATGCGCGGCATGGTATTGGCCAACTCATTTAATTCATGATAGTGAGTGGCAAAAAGTGTTTTTGGTCTGGCTGTTGGGTGTTGATGCAAAAATTCTGCAATGGCCCAGGCAATGGAAATTCCATCATATGTACTTGTTCCACGTCCAATTTCATCTAATAAGATTAAACTATCATCTGAAATGTTATTGAGGATACTGGCTGTTTCATTCATTTCCACCATGAACGTACTTTCGCCCGAAGAAATATTATCAGAAGCACCAACACGGGTGAAAATCTTATCAACGATTCCTACTTCAGCATCTTTTGCGGGTACAAATGAACCCATTTGCGCCATTAAAACTATTAATGCCGTTTGGCGGAGAATTGCTGATTTACCCGCCATGTTGGGGCCGGTTATCATGATGATCTGTTGAGAATCGGTATCCAGATAAACATCATTGGTAATATATTCCTGGCCAACTGGCAACTGTTTTTCAATCACCGGATGTCGACCACCCTTAATATCCAATACTTTATTATTGGTGACCTTTGGTTTGTTATAATGGTTTTTTTCCGCCAGTTGAGCAAAACATAGTAAACAATCCAACTGAGCAATCAAAAATGAATCGAGTTGAATAGGTTTAATGTAGCCCGCTGTTTCATACATCAGCTCATTGTATAAACGAATTTCAATCGCCAGAATTTTTTCTTCGGCACCTAGAATCTGATCTTCATATTCTTTGAGCTCGGGCGTAATGTATCGCTCTGCATTTACAAGGGTTTGCTTACGAATCCAGCCTTCAGGAACTTTATCTTTATGGGTATGTGTTACTTCTAAATAGTAACCGAAAACATTATTAAAGGCAATTTTTAGTGATGGAATTCCGGTAGCCTCCGCTTCGCGTTTTTGAATCTGAACCAGATAATCTTTACCTCCAAAGGCAATTTTTCTTAAACGATCAAGGTCTTCATCTATACCATCTGCAATTACATTTCCTTTAATTAATACAGCTGGAGGTTCAGGTTGTAATTCTTTTTCGATACGATCGCGAATAGCTAGACACGGATTTAATTGGTCGGCTATTTTAATCAGAAAAGGATTTTTAGAATCGGCAGCCAGCTTTTTAACAGATTCAATATGATAAAGTGCTCTTTTTAAGGCTACTAACTCCCTCGGACCAACTCGCTGTAATCCCACTTTAGAAATTAATCGCTCTAAATCACCGATTTGTTTAATATGTGTTAAAAATTCTTCCTGTAATTCATGATTTGTAACGAAATAATCAACCATTCCCAAACGTTCCTGGATGGGTTTCAGCTCCTTTAAAGGCATGATGATCCATTTCTGCAACAAACGGGCACCCATCGGCGTACAGGTGTGGTCAAGAATATCAAATAAAGTTACCGCGTTATCATTTGGTGAGTTTACCAGTTCCAGGTTACGAATGGTAAACCTGTCTAACCACATATAGCGATCCTCTTCAATTCTACTGATCGATGTAATATGTTGTAAGTTACGGTGTTCTGTTTCGCCTAAATAATGAAGAACAACACCTGCAGCCACAATACCACTTTGTAACCTATCTACGCCAAAGCCTTTTAGGGAAGTTACATCAAAGTGTTTCATTAAGGTTTCATTTCCATAGTCGGAAGTGAAAGGCCAGTCATCTAAACCGAAAGTGTAAAAACGATCACCAAAATTTTCGGTAAATATCTGTCTCTTGGATTTTTGAAAAATCACTTCAGTAGGCTTAAAACCTTGTAAAAGCTTATCAATGTAATCACTATTTCCTTGGGCAATTAGAAACTCACCGGTAGAAATATCCAGGAAAGAAACGCCTAGTTGTGTTTTATCAAAGAAAACACAGGCTAGAAAATTATTTGATTTTTGATTTATGATATTATCGCCATAAGCCACACCAGGTGTAACCAGTTCAGTAACACCACGTTTTACAATGGTTTTGGTTGCTTTAGGATCTTCTAACTGATCACATATCGCTACACGCTGGCCTGCCCTCACCAATTTTGATAAATAATTATCTAAAGAATGATGCGGAAAACCTGCAAGCTCTAGAGCGCCACCGTTTGGTCCGGTGCCTCTTCTGGTTAAAACAATGCCTAAAATTTGAGCTGTTTTTATGGCATCTTCGCCAAAGGTTTCGTAAAAATCTCCTACCCTGAAAAGTAGTAATGCACCCGGATACTTCGCCTTTATGGCGTTGTACTGTTGCATTAATGGGGTTTCTTTATTCGTATCTTTAGCCAAAACTGAAATTAATTTGCAAAAGCTATAAAGATAACATGATTATGCAATGGGGAGGTATTTTGTTGAAAAATTGAATAAATGTTGGAATGTTTTAAAACAGAAAACTGATCATGATTGGCTAATTCAATTGATTGAAAATAAAAAAAATTAATCTACAGAAGTTTTTAAATTAAAGTTTATCTGATAACCAAATGGTTACAATAATACAGATGCTATTTAAAACGTTTTGTTGTGCAGTTTGTTAATCAGTTATAGTTTAACCTTAATATTAAAATTATGACGATTCAACTTAACACCGACAAAAATTTAACCATACACCAGGAATACGAAGAAAAAATTAAAGGTGCCATTACAGACGGATTGGGCCGATTTGATGATTTACTTACGCGAATCGAGGTACACCTGTCCGATGAAAATGGAAGTAAAGATGGTTTAGATGATAAACGTTGTTTATTGGAAGCAAAAATAGTTGGTAAAGAACCTATCGCCGTAACTAACCTCGGTAACACTTACGACCTGGCACTAAACGGCGCTATCACAAAGTTGAAAAGTAAACTGGAAACAATAGCTGGAAAGCTTAAGACACACTAGGAAATATAAAAGGCAATTTATTTGCCTTTTTTTATGCCTTCACTTTTTCCAGTTGATCAATGTATTTTAAAAATAAATTCATCGCTTGCTTCCGTTCTTCAGTAGCATCAAACTGGAGTTTATCATAGAGGTAATCTTTCAGATCGAAGTTAGATACGGTTGGTAAATCTTTTAATACTTCATCTCGATGTTCCAAACCAAATTTTAAAGCCGCATTAAACTCAGCTTTAAATTCATCAGAGATCTTTTTATTGGCGACCCAGGCCGCATACATAAAAGGCAAACCAGTGAAATTTTTCCACTCCTCACCCATATCATAAGCAAAAGCAAAGTCATCTTTTTTGCCAAAGGTTCTATCACCTATTAATACCAAAGCATCTGTATCAACCGCTTGATCAGTAGTAAAATCCACATCCTTCTTCCAATAAAATTTCAGCAAAACTTTAGCTAGATTATTTGATGTTCTCGAGTGTGCATCTAATTTTAACGTTTTGATTTTCTCAATTGGAACATTACTAAATATAAACACAGAATTTACCGCACCATCGCTTCCGATGCAATAATCGGCAACAATATTTGCATGAGGTACCAATGGAATTGCAGCAACTGGCATTAATCCCATATCTACCTCACCACTAATTACTTTAGCGGCGCAATCTGAAGGGATATCTAAACTTAAATCGATTTTATTGATAATATCCGAATGTTCCAATCCGTATATAAAAGCTTTTGTATTGGTATAGGCAACAGCCGATATTTTAATTTTATTCAAAGTAATATTTTAATGTTTTTTGCCAGATATTTGGCATGTTATCCAATTACCAAATCATCCAAATGAATGGCATTATTAAACTCAAGAACTGAAAATTTGCCATATTCAAAGCCCATTTTATATAACACCGTGTTCTGATGAGGAAAATTGGTCATTTCACTTAAAGGTTTTCCAAGCAATAAGCATAGAAAAACCCGCATAGCACGGCCATGCATGCAAAGTAAAACTGTTTTTTCTTCAGGGCGTGTAGATAGTACTTCCATTGGATGCTTTAAACGTTCATATACATCCTGAACACTTTCCCCACCATCGAAATGGGCAGTATAATCCCCATTTTCCCACGATTCTAACATATCACGAAAAGCTTCACGTGCTTTTTCACTGTTCGGCTGACCTTCCCAAACGCCCCAGGCCAATTCATCCAAGCCTGAAAGTTTTTCCCATGGTAAGCCAGAATCAATAAATTTTTGAACAGTTTGCCAGGTACGTTTTAAATCTGAAGTATATACTTTATCAAAACGAATGTCTTTATATCGTTGATAGAAAGCTTCAGCTTGCGCTCTACCCGTATCATTTAGATCAGAATTTATACCCCTACCTTGTACTATGCCTTGTTTGTTCAGTTCCGTTTCGCCATGGCGTATAATATAAATACTCTTCATTTAATGATTGGATTTTGAGTTAGAGAATGATAGAATTTTGGTGCGTGAAGTATTCACTCATTCAAAACTCATTCATTCAAAATTAATTTACCACGGGCAACTTATAATATTGTGGCTTTTTCTCTTCTTCAAAAACAACATTTTCAAAATCAGTTACCACATTATAGAGTGTATCACGTTCAATTGCAATTCTGCCAACTTGTTTTATTAAATTAACCAGTTCTTTGGTACTCATTGCCGGCGTTTGCTCTTCAGCTCCAGCCATAGAATAAATTTTAGTGGTATCATCTAAAGTACCATCAATATCATCTACACCGTAATTTAATGATAACTGAGCGGTCTCTCTGCTTATCATTGCCCAGTAGGCTTTGATGTGGTCAAAATTATCCAGATAAATTCTTGAAATGGCATAGTTTCTCAAATCCTCAATTACTGATGATTCAGATACATTGCTCATCTGGTTATGTTGATTTCTGAATTTTAAGGGAATGAAAGTTTGAAAACCACTTGTTTTGTCTTGCAATTCACGAAGTTTTTCCATGTGATCTACACGATGCTCAAATTTTTCGATATGACCATACAGCATGGTAGCATTACTTCTCATGCCCAACTTATGCCATTCTTCATGTATAGCCAGCCATTGTTCGCCGGTACATTTATCTTTGGCAATTTGTTCACGGATTTCCGGATGAAATATTTCTGCTCCACCGCCAGGCATAGATTGTAAGCCTGCACCTTTCATCAGCTTCATGCCTGTAGCATAATCTATTTTAGCCTTTTTAAAGATATAATGATATTCAACCGGGGTTAAAGCCTTTACGTGCAATTCCGGACGGTGTTCTCTAATCGCGGTAAAAAGTGCCGAATAGAATGCCACATCGTATTGCGGTAAAACACCACCTACAATGTGTACTTCGGTGACAGGTTCTTGATCGTATTTTTTTACAATATCAAGCATTTGCTGCATGGTTAAAGCCCAGCCTTCTTCTTTCTGTTTAATTAAACGAGAATAAGAACAGAATTTACAATCGTAAACACATAAATTGGTAGGTTCCAAATGGAAGTTACGATTAAAATAGGTTTTGTCGCCATGCTTTTCTTCCCTGATAAAATTGGCTAAAACACCTAAGTAACCCAGTTCTGCATGCTCGTAAAGGTAAACGCCTTCATTAAAAGTAATGCGTTCTTTATGAAGGACTTTATATGCTATGTTTTGTAATTCAGTTGATAATGATGTATCAGCTAATATTTTTTCAACTTGTTCAGTTGTATTCATTCCTGATTTATTTTAGACAAAAATACAATATTGAGGCGATTTGAAAATCATTTTCTTGTAACAAACGGACATTATTGCTTCAATAGCTCATGAGTTCATCAGTCATTTGTAGGGGTACTTCAACCCAACACCTAAATTTTATTTAAAAATGATGAAGATTTGCATTTTACTTAATGCCTAACTAATAAACCAACGATTAATAATCCATCGAACTCATAAAAAAAAGCACCTCCTTTCGGAAGTGCTCTCAATTATGTTTTTCGTAGGTAACTAATGTTTAATTTGCTGCTGGTGAAAACGTCAACACAATATTTGCTGTTTTGCCACCAAATTCGATTGGAGATTTCATCACCATATTACCTTTAGATAATTGTGTTAAAACCAAACGATAACCTTCAGTTACGTTCTTAGCTTTGTCTCCTTCAAATATTTTTTTGAATTGAAAAGTTTCTTCTGAAGGTGTTGCAGACCAGAATATTGTTTGCATTACAGAGCCACAGGTACTTGATGCAGGCAATGTATATGAACCGTTTCCGCTATTGGTTAACTTCCAGGTACTGCCTTGAAAACATTTATAAGATTTTTCACCAAATAAACCTTGAACAGCCTGATCTGGAAGACCTTCTAAGGTTACGTTGTTTAATACCCAGGTGCCTGTAATGGTACCTCTTCCACCGTTGATACCTGTTGTAGCATTTTTAGTTGAAGAACAACCTGGTAACATCATCAAAGTAGAACATGCTATTGCAATAACTATAAATAATCTTTTCATTTTAGTTTTTTTTAATTTGAGAAAACAGGTACATAAATCTTGCCAAAACAATTTTGAATTTTAATTTAACACTAAATTCTTAAATTGCCACCAGATTAATTCACCTTAAGAAAAATCGTTATGAAACCCGAAACCCTTGCTATTCACGCCTCTAATCTTGTTAAAAATACCACCGGGGATGTTACACCACCCATAAATTTATCCACTACTTTTTTTCGTGATGAAAATGGCGGATATCCTGGTGGACATATGTATAGTCGTGTGAGTAATCCAAACAGGTCTGCTTTAGAAAATACTGTAGCGAAATTAGAATTTGGCGAAGATGCTGCCGCTTTCTCTTCCGGTAATTATTGTGGTATGGCTGTGTTTCAGGCTTTACAACCGGGTAGTCACATTATTGCTCCAGATGATATGTACTGGGGAATAAAAAAACAGCTGCTCACCATTTATCATGAAATACTGGAATTTGATTTTGTTGATCAAACTGATTTAGATCTGATCAAATCAGCGATAAAGCCAAATACGAAAGTGATCTGGATCGAGACACCATCTAATCCTCTCCTAAAGGTTACAGATATTGAAGAAATTTCAAAAATAGCCAAAGCCAATCATGCTAAACTGGTTTGCGACAGTACTTTTGCCTCCCCTATTTTGCAAAATCCGATTTTGTTAGGCGCTGATCTGATCATGCATAGCAGTACGAAGTATCTTGGCGGACACAGTGATATATTGGGTGGAATTTTAGTGACAGCTAAGAAAGATGAGCTTTGGGAAAAAATCAAAAATATCCAACAAACGGGTGGCGCCGTACCTTCTCCTTTTGATTGCTTTTTACTTTGTAGAAGTATTAAAACATTGGCTTATCGCATGAAAGGACATTGTGAAAATGGAAAAAAAGTAGCTGAATTTCTGGATAAACATCCAAAAGTAGAAGCTGTTTTTTATCCCGGATTGGAAACCCATCCTCAGCATGAAGTTGCGAAAAAGCAAATGAAAGATTTTGGCGGGATGATGTCCTTTTTAGTTAAGGGTGATGTTGATGTCACCAGCCTGGTCGTAAATAAAGTAAAATTATTTGCACAGGCAACAAGTTTAGGTGGTGTAGAAAGCTTAATTGAACACCGTTATTCTGTAGAAGGTCCGGATAGTAAAACACCTAAAAACCTGTTGAGGATTTCAGTTGGTTTAGAACATGTTGATGATATTATTGCAGACCTGGAACAGGCACTAGGCTAATTCATATCGTTAATTCTACCGCAGTAGGAAACCACCAGGTGCTAAGAGAAGCGAAATATTTGAAGTCGAATGAGTTGCCTCTACTTAAGCGGCGATCTTGCAGATTCTTCAATCTGAGGAACGAAGAATCTGCAAGCTATGAAACAGATTCTTCGTTCCTCAACATAAGAAAGCTAAAAGATAATATTACTTTGGATTACAAACCGTTACCAACTTCGCAGAATAATTTGCGTTTAGTGGTTCATTTGTTTGTGCCAAACGCTGTGAACCCGTATTTGCAGGGCAAGCAATATCACCTGCTGCATCATAAACCAATTTGTTACCACTGGTCACTATTTCTTTAGGTACATAGACCTGAACGCGTGTAATGGAATAGCCAGAAGGAAAATAACGCAAGTAGTAGCCATCTGGATGCTTAGTCCAGATACCGTTAGGCACATCTGCTCTTTGTGGTGCCATACCAGCAACAATCGCATACCGTTCCAGATCAGCGTAAGTATAATTTCCTGAGGAAACGAGTTGGCGAATATTATTTTCGGCTTCAAAAACTGCCTTTAAATCAGAAGGCAACTGGTCTTTGGCTTTTTCCATTACATCAAAAGGAAGCACACCTAAAGCGCCACCCTCTAACATGGTAATCTGTTTTGGCGTTAATAATTTTAATGCAGTAACCTTTACTTGTCCGTTATAACTGGCGAATTTAGTACGTGCAATAATGGTCCATAATAAGGCCTGAATATCATGTTGTTCTACTGCCGGGTGCTTTTCTGCACTTTTTAAGATGGCAATAACAACTTCTTCCTTCGATCCTAATACTGGCGCAAACATATAACCATCACCTTTTGATGGTGCGAAGGTACCAGCCATTAAACAATAGCTTTTATTTGTCATTTCATATAGCCCTTCGCAAAGCACGTATCCACCTTCTGGATTCTTTGGTAAGAGATAAAGTGGTTGTGCTTTGAGTGTTGCTTTAAAATCTGGCATCATTTCTCCCTCACGCTTTACATCTTCAAAACTCGTGGTGATGGCGCCGGGTTGTTTCAGAAATTTATCTACACCTAAAGCTTTAGCGCCTTGTGCAGTTCCAACCTTTAGTAATTTGTCTTTTAATCCGCCGAATTGAGCGTTAACTGTAGTCATACTTGCCATGGCGAGTGAAAGGGCCAGGCAGATCATTTTAGCGTTTTTCATATAGATGAGATGGTTTACACAAACATAAAATTTTAATGTTAAATAAATTTAATCGAGTAATTGTTTTAAGAATAAAGCGTTCAATTAGATTTTTTTCATAAAAATTCAGAATTTAATTTTGTTGTTCAAATAATATTTCAGACATTTGAAATATTATTTGGTATATCACTAAATAAAAGTCAATCTAAATCAGATTGATTTATAAAGAAGTGGCGAGAGACTGGCTCCGTGACCCGCTGGCAACCCTCAGAAAGAGAAGGTGCCAATTCCTGACTGGATAACATGGTGTTATCTGGTGATATAAATTTTAACTGATGAATACTTTAAATTTTCAATCGCAAGTCGAACAAGGTCTGAAATTAAAAAAGGTAGAAATTTGTGCTACTTCTTTCATTTGTTGCGATATGATGTCCATTACTCGTATGTGTTGTCGCATACGGTAATTTAAAAATCTTCCTCTCTTGTTTATTTTTCAAATTGGAAGGTCCCGATCAAACGGGATACGACACTTGCTATGTTAATAGTATCTACTAAATCAACACAATTCATTCAAATTCACTCAATTAATAAGAAAATGTCTACATCATATAAATTTGAAACCCTACAATTACATGCCGGTCAGGAAATAGATCCCACAACAGGTTCAAGAGCGGTACCTATTTATCAAACTACATCATATGGATTTAAAAATGCAGAACACGGTGCCAATCTTTTCGCATTAAAGGAATTTGGAAACATCTATACCCGTTTAATGAATCCAACTACAGATGTTTTTGAGAAAAGAATTGCAGCTTTAGAAGGTGGTGTTGCAGCGCTTGCGGTGGCATCTGGTCAGGCCGCTCAATTTATTGCACTACATAATATTTTAGAGGCTGGCGATCAGATTGTTTCCTCATCTCATATTTATGGTGGAACTTACAATCAATTTAAAGTTGCCTTTAAGCGATTGGGCATTCAGGTTGATTTCGCAAATCCGGATGTACCTGAAGAGTTTGAACAAAAAATAACGGACAAAACCAAAGCCATCTATTTGGAAACCATTGGCAACCCTGCTTTTAGTATCCCTGATTTTGAGAAAATCGCAGCCATTGCAAAAACACATGATATTCCCTTTATTGTAGATAATACTTTTGGTGCAGGTGGTTATTTATTTAAACCACTGGAACATGGAGCAAACATTGTGGTAGAATCTGCTACTAAATGGATTGGTGGTCATGGTACAAGCATTGGTGGTGTGATCATCGATGGTGGAAATTACGACTGGGGTAATGGAAAATTTCCGCAATTCACCGAACCATCTGAAGGTTATCATGGATTGGTTTTTAATGATGTTTTTGGCATCGGAGGACCTTTTGGTAACATTCAATTTATTATTCGTGCACGGGTAGAAGGTTTGAGAGATCTTGGACCTGCGCTATCTCCTTTTAATTCTTTCCTTTTATTGCAGGGCTTAGAAACCTTATCACTCCGTGTGCAACGCCACGTAGACAATGCGCTTGAACTGGCAACCTGGCTGGAGAATCATCCTTTGGTTAAGGAAGTTCATTATCCTGGCTTAACGAGCAGCCCATACCATAATTTGGCCAAGAAATACCTCAGTAATGGCTTTGGTGGCGTATTATCATTTGAATTAAATGGCAGTAAAGAAAATGCCTCTCAGGTTATAGATAGTTTGAAATTGGTTTCTCATTTAGCCAACGTTGGTGATGCCAAAACTTTAATCATCCAACCATCAGCTACAACACACCAGCAATTAAGTGATGAAGCACAATTGGCAGCAGGCGTGAAACCAAATGCGCTTAGGGTTTCAGTTGGTATTGAGCATATCGATGATATTAAAGCAGATTTTGAACAGGCTTTTGCAGTGATTAGTGCACAAATCAATCAGGAATCACTACAAGCTTAATACTCCGATTTTTAATTACGACATTACGATTTTATAATGAGCATAGCATCAACATATCATTATCCCAAACAATTTAAATTAGAAAGTGGAAAGAAAATTCGCAATCTGCTAATCGCCTATCAAACTTATGGTCAGCTAAATGCCAATAAAGACAATGTGATTTGGGTATGCCATGCTTTAACAGCCAATGCAGATGTATTTGAATGGTGGGAAGGTTTATTCGGACAAAATGCACTGTTTAATCCAGAAGATCACTATATCGTTTGCGCAAATGTTTTGGGTTCTAATTATGGTACTACAAATCCATTAAGCATCAATTCTGTAACAGGCTTACCTTATTATTTGTCTTTTCCGCAATTTACCATTCGTGATTTTGTGTCTGCCCATCAGTTATTGGCTAATCATTTAGGTATAGATTCGATTAAACTTTTAATTGGTGGATCTTTAGGTGGACAACAAGCTGTTGAATGGGGAATTATCGAACCTTCGCGTATTGAAAATCTCATTTTAGTGGCCACAAATGCAGTTCATTCTCCTTGGGGAATTGCCTTCAATGAAAGTCAGCGATTAGCCATTACTACAGATAGAACCTTTTATGCCAATCGGCCTGATGGTGGCAGTAAAGGATTAAAAACTGCTCGAAGCATTGCCCTTTTAAGTTACAGAACTTACAATGCTTACGGCAATACACAGGTAGAAAGTGTAAATGATAAAACTGATCATTTCAGGGCTTCTTCTTATCAAAACTATCAAGGAGAAAAATTGATCAATCGTTTTAACGCCTATAGTTATTACTACTTATCTAAAGCAATGGATAGTCATAATGTAGGTCGGAATAGAAAGAGTATTGCCGAAGCCTTAAAATTAATTACAGCGAATACTTTGGTTATTGGAATTGAAAATGATTTTCTGTTTCCATTATCAGAGCAAAAATATTTGGCAGACCACATTAAGGATGCTCAGTTTGCTGCCATCCATTCAGAATATGGTCATGATGGTTTTTTAATTGAAACCAATTCTTTAACGAACATCATCGGAACCTTTATTAAGGAAAGCAGAGATAAGAAAATTATTAAGTTACAACATACCGCTTAGTTGAGGTTTAAGTTAAGACTAAAATATTAAAGAAAATAAAACACCTAGAAGGCAAATGTACATTGAGCCCAAGTCTTGATACTTGATACTCATTACTTGCTACTAAATACTATTAGACAATCATGAGTAAAAATTTAAAAATCGGTTTATTTGGTTTTGGAGTGGTAGGACAAGGATTATTAGATATTATCCAAAGTCAGAACCTCAATCTGGAAATTATAAAAATCGCCATAAAAGATCCAAAGAAGAAACGTACGCTTGATAAACATTTATTTACGACTGATCGCAATGAGATCCTGAACAATTCAGAAATTAATACAGTTGTAGAACTGATTAATGACGCTGATGCTGCTTATGAGATTGTAACTACGGCTTTAAAGAATGGCAAAAATGTGGTTTCTGCGAATAAAAAAATGATCGCCACGCATTTAAAAGAATTGGTTGAGTTACAGAAAGTGCATGGTACTTCATTACTTTACGAAGGTGCGGTTTGTGGAAGTATTCCCATCATCAGAAACCTGGAGGAATATTATGATAACGAACTCTTTCATGCATTAAGTGGTATCTTTAACGGATCATCAAATTACATTTTATCCAAGATTTTTAATGAAAACCAAAGTTATAATGCAGCTTTAAAAGAAGCGCAAGACCTGGGTTTTGCAGAGACTGATCCAATTTTAGACGTGGGTGGTTATGATCCAAAATATAAACTTGCTATTGCTACTGCTCACGCCTATGGTTTATTTGTAAATCCAGATGCTATTTTAAATATTGGTATTCAAAACCTTTCGGCTAATGACATTAAGTACGCCCGTGAAAAGAATTTCAAAATAAAACTGGTTCCTACAGCCCGTAAAGTTAATACAAAGGATATTGTTACATATGTATTGCCAAAGCTTGTAGCAAAAGACGATTTCTTATATAATGTAGAGAATGAATACAATGCGGTAACCGTTCAGGCTGCATTTGCCGATAAACAATTTTTCTTTGGAAAAGGAGCTGGTGGTCACCCCACTGGTGCAGCTGTACTTTCTGATATTGCAGCTTTACGATATGATTATCGTTATGAGTATAAAAAATATCATTCAGAAAATGGTGTTAAACATACTGAAGATATTCTGCTTGAAATTTATTTACGTTATGCCGATGAAGATCTGATCACGCTATTGGGGTTCGATGAGATTAGTGAGCGTTATGCGGCCAGTAACTTTAAATATATAATTGGTACGGTTAAATTGGAAAACCTGATTAAAAACCGTGATTTACTTTTGGATACCGCTGTATTTATTGCGTATACCGGCAGACAAATTTATAAGCAGGAACAAGTTGCAGAAAATGTTTTTGCAGAAGAACTTGCTGCCCTTTAGGCATTTTTAAGGTTAATTTTTTTATTTGTTTTGTTGTTAAGCATGAAGGTCGGAGCGATTCCGACCTTTATGTATTTTATTGATATGGTTTTGCCCTGATATATTTTTCAATAATGACGCGATCGATATTGGCCTCTTCTACCTTCTCCACTCCTTTTTGAATGAGTGTATCCTTACTTAGTGAGATTTTAAATTTAAAGATTTTACTTTCCCATTTTTTATCTTTATAATAATCAAGATGCTCTATATAATCTTGCTGATTTAACGTATAATATCCACCACCGGCATCAAAACTATTGGTATCTTTTGGATTAAGGCTATGTTTCAAAAATGCGAAATGTGTGGCATTAATAATTTTAATCATCTTCTGCTCGCTAGAGAAAGGAGTGAATCGGCTTTTTCCATTCTCAATGATTTCGGATGAAATTAATTTCCAGGTGCCTTGGATATTAGGTGTTGAATTTTTTTTCTTCTCTTTTTTGTCCGAGCACGATACGAATGAAAATAATATAACAATCAAAAAATATTTTATCTTCATTTTTCTGATGCATTTAAATCTAACCTCGTCCTGCCATTTCCGTTAGTTTTTTCGATAAATCCTTTCCTAAATAACGGTCAATAATTAGGTGGACAACATATAAAATTGGTGTCATTAAAATGGCAACGATGAATTTATACGTATAATTAACCAGACCAATAGCAGCAACCATCTTCCAGCTGTAGTGATATTGTGGATTAAGATAAAAAGCTATAAATATCACAACGAAACTATCAATCAGCTGTGAAATTAGTGTTGAGCCTGTAGCACGTAACCAAAGTGCCCGCTCTCCGGTTACCTTTTTAATCCGGTGAAAGATCAAAACATCAGCCAGCTGACCAACAATAAAGGCAATAATAGACCCCACAATAATCCACATCCCCTGACCGAAGATGCCGGCAAAGGCGTTATTCATATTTAAATCTTCCCCGTTAATATTTTGGTGTACCCAAAAATCAGCTGCACTCAAATGCATGGAGCCCCAAACCACCAGGAAAGCAAAAGCAATTAGAATTGAGGTTAGGATGGAAAGAAAGCGAACCTGCTTTACACCAAAATATTCATTAATGATATCTGTCATAATGAATATAATAGGCCAGGTAAGTACGCCGGCTGACATAACAAAGGAGAGATTTTTAACGCCTAATAAGTTGATATCAAACTTTTTAATACCCAGAGTATCCTCCACGCTAAACAATTTCACACCAATAAACTCAGATAGTATTGCATTTGCAACAAAAAAACATCCCAGTACAAGGAACAAGCGGCTTTCTTTGGTTTTAAAAGTCATAGACTATAAATCTAAATATAATTCAAATCAGAATAACGATTTCAACCATTAAATTTTATAACCGCTTATCTTTTTACAATCATTCGACTTCAAAAATAGGTTAAACGCATAAATCTGACAATCTTTGCGCCTCGGAAAACACATCATTATGGCTAAGCAAAAAAAAATCTACCTCATCTTAATTTTAGGTTCTTTAGCGGCACTGGGGCCCTTTTCCATTGATATGTACTTGCCAGGTTTTGTTGATATCGCAAAAGATTTAAAAACGAGCGAATCTTCTGTAGCGCTTTCATTATCTGCATTTTTTATTGGCATCTCAGCCGGACAGTTACTTTACGGGCCACTGCTTGATAAATTTGGCAGAAAAAAACCGCTTTACTTTGGTTTGGCACTTTATATTTTTTCTTCATTTCTCTGTCTAGCCGTAACTGATGTTAATCAGCTCATCGTTTTACGTTTTGTGCAAGCCATTGGCAGCTGTGCTACAGCAGTAGCTTCCATAGCCATGGTTCGCGATCTTTTTACTGTGGAAGAAAGTCCGAAGGTTTTCGCATCCCTAATGCTTGTCATTGCTGTTTCACCTATGCTGGCACCTACGGCAGGTGGTTATTTAATATCTACCTTAAGCTGGAAATATGTATTTGTTTTTCTAGGATTTATGGCCATTTTGATGCTTCTTGCTTCCATATTTAAGCTGCCTGAAAGCTATAAGCCAGATCCAAATTATTCTTTAAAGCCAAAGCCAATTTTAAATAGTTTTTTAACCGTTTTAAAAGAACCACAATTCTCTACTTATGCCTTAATCAGCTCCATTACTTTTTCTGGTTTATTTGCTTACGTATCCTCTTCACCAACAGTTTTTATGAAAATTTACGAAGTAACCAAAACGGGTTATGGGTGGATTTTTGCTTTACTCTCGGTTGCCTTTATTGGATCAAGCCAGTTAAACAGTTTAATTTTAAAATGGTTCAGCAGTAAAAAGATTGTCACCTGGGCCTTAACCGCTCAATGCATATTTAGCCTAATCTTCCTCATATTTGCATGGAATGATTGGTTAAACTTATACCTAACGCTTGGTTTTATTGCCTTATTTTTATCCTGTCTTGGGTTTATTAATCCAAATGCGGCAGCATTGGCATTGGCACCTTTCAGTAAAAATGCAGGAAGTGCCTCGGCCTTAATGGGTGCCTTACAAATGGGGCTCGGTGCTTTAGCATCGGTAATGGTAAGTTTATTTAGTGAACATTCTGTTGTGCCTATGCCTTTAGTGATGACAGCAGCCGCATTTATCGCGATGCTTTGTTTATTAGCTGGAAGAAAACTGATCAAAAGTGAAATTGAAGTATCTGCAGATGCTGCGGTTGTGACACATTAAAAAACTTCTGTTCTAATGAAATTAATAGTTCTATTAATAAAAAATAGCAACTATATTAATACGGAGAATAATGTGTTTATTTCTAGCGACTTAGGAGTATATGCGAATACCATAGGCGAAAATAGGAACGCTTTTTTAAGCTTTTTTTGTTATTTTCGCTTATAACATGTTAAATATACAATCAAAGCTTCCTGGTGTAGGCACTACCATTTTTTCTGTAATGTCAAAGCTTGCGACAGCACACCATGCCATTAATTTATCTCAGGGATTTCCTGATTATGCCTGCGACCCTAAACTTGTAGAGCTGGTTAATAAAGCCATGAAAGATGGCTTTAATCAATACGCACCGATGACAGGTAATCATTTGCTAAATGAAACCATTGCTCAAAAGGTAGAAAGCTTATATCAGGTAAAATATAATCCGGAGACTGAAATAACAGTTACAGCAGGTGGTACTCAGGCCATCTTTACAGCTTTAACGTCCATCATCAATTCTGGTGATGAAGTTATTATTTTTGAGCCAGCATATGATTGTTACGCCCCAACAGTAAGGCTTTTAGGTGGCTTGGTGAAAACGTATGAACTGAGTCCGCCCAGCTATGGGATTGACTGGGATATGGTGAAAAAGCTATTCACGTCAAGAACGAGGATGATTATTTTAAATTCTCCTCAAAATCCTACAGGCAGTATTTTGTCAGACGAAGATATGAAGGCGCTGATTAAGCTCATCGGTGGTACAGATATTTTAATTCTGAGTGACGAGGTTTATGAACACCTCATTTATGATGGAGAAAAACACAATAGTGTGATGCTTTATCCTGAATTGAAAGAAAGAAGTTTTATTGTAGCCTCTTTCGGAAAGCTCTTACATGCAACAGGTTGGAAGCTGGGTTATTGCCTGGCCCCTGAATTGTTAATGAAAGAATTTAGAAAAGTACACCAATTTAACGTTTTCAGCGTTAATAGTGCCATGCAACAAGCTATTGCGCAATATCTTCAAGAACCCAATCATTATAATCAGATAGGCCTTTTTTTTGAACAAAAAAGAGATTACTTTAGAACACTTTTAAGCGAAAGCCGTTTTGAATTGCTTCCATGTAAAGGATCTTATTTTCAATGCGTAAGTTATGCAAAGATTAGTGATGAAAAAGACACTGATTTTAGTATCAGACTTATTAAAGAATTTGGCGTAGCCAGCATCCCTGTTTCGGCTTTTTATCAAAAAGCAATTGACCATAAAATCATCCGCTTCTGTTTTGCTAAAGAAAATTCAACGCTTGCTTTAGCCGCAGAAAAATTAAAGAATGTTTAACATTTTGCAAACCAAAACATATGGAAGCACCTATCTACACTAAAATAGAAAATCTGAAAGTAACTATTTTTCAAGCTTATCTATTTTGGGAAAATATAGAGAAAAATCTAGTAAACCTTGCCCTTAGACTGTCTATGGGCGTGAGGGAAAAAACAGATTTAATTATTCTGCCAGAAATGTTTAACAGTGGTTTCAGCATGAATGCAGAAACCTTAGCTGAAGAAATGGGTGGCCCTACCATGCAATGGATGCAGAAAACAGCTGCATTATACAATTGTGTAGTCACAGGAAGTTTGATCATCAAGGACAATGGCCACTATTTTAACCGGCTAATCTGGATGGATAGAGATGGCGAACACCAATATTATGATAAGCGTCATTTATTTGGTATGGGTGATGAAGATGAAAATTTCAGTTCAGGTGAAAACAAGCTAATTGTTGAATTAAAAGGCTGGAAAATCAGATTGGCCATATGTTATGATTTACGTTTTCCGGTATGGCTAAGGAATATTAATGAAGAATATGATATCCTGCTTTTAGTAGCCAGTTGGCCAGATCGGCGTTCGGCACACTGGAAAGCACTTATTCCTGCAAGGGCAATAGAAAATCAAAGTTATGTAATTGGGGTAAACCGTGTGGGGCACGATGGAAATCAGGTTTATCATGGTGGTCATTCCATGGTGATTGATCCAGCTGGAAATACAGTTTATTATAAGCCGGAAGACGAAGACATGTATACCGTAACTATCAACTACGAAGAATTAGTTAAAATCAGGCGCCAGTTTCCCTTTTTAAGGGATGCAGATCAATTTACCATCCTTTAACCTTACAACCTCTAAATTTAATATAAATGTTTAACAGACGTAAATTTATAAAAGCCTCTGCCCTTTCTGCCGGAATACTGGCTATTGATAAAACCAGCATCGCCAATGCTATTCCCGCTTCACCTGTTCAGGCAAAAAACTTGCCCATTGTTATCTCTACCTGGGATTTTGGTATTGCAGCAAATGCCGATGCCTGGAAAGTTTTATCAAAGGGAGGCAGATCTTTAGATGCTGTAGAGCAAGGTGTTTGGGTTCCGGAAGCAGATGAAAAAAATCAGACTGTTGGTTACGGTGGTTTACCAGATAGAGATGGTAAGGTAACACTTGATGCCTGTATTATGGATGAATTGGGTAATTGCGGTGCTGTTCTGGCTTTAGAACATATTAAACATCCTATATCTGTTGCTCGAAAAGTAATGGAAAAAACACCACATGTGATGTTGGCTGGAGATGGTGCCTTACAATTCGCTTTAGAACAAGGATTTAAAAAAGAAAATTTGCTCACGCCATCCAGTGAAAAGGCTTGGAAAGAATGGTTGAAAACAGCGAAATACGAACCTGTAATGAATATTGAGAACAGGAATTATGATCAGGCTGCTCCTCAAAAATTACCAGGAAACCAATACAATCATGATACTATTGGTATGTTGGCCATTGATGCTAAAGGGAATATCTCTGGTGCCTGTACCACTAGCGGTATGGCTTATAAACTTCATGGCAGAATTGGTGATAGTCCGATTATTGGCGCTGGTTTATTTGTAGATAATGAGGTGGGTGGTGCAACTTCAACAGGTGTTGGCGAAGAAGTGATCCGAAATGTGGGTTCATTCTTGGTGGTAGAACTCATGAGACAAGGTTATACTCCCGAAGCTGCCTGTAAAGAAGCTGTAATGCGTATTATTAAAAAGAAACCAGAAACAGCCAAAAATATTCAGGTGGGTTTCCTGGCCATCAACAAAAAAGGTGAGTATGGAGCATATGCTATCCAGCAGGGATTTAGCTACGCCGTATGCAATGCTGAAAAACAAGATTTATTAATCAAGGGAAAAAGTTATTATTAATCTTTAATTTATTTAAATACACGCTTTATATCAAATGGGCTTACTATCCAAAATTTTTGGAAAAAAAAACGTAGCAGAACGTAAAGGCGAACCTACTATGGTATACATTCCAGAGGAAGACGAAGGAATGAACTGGGCCATTGAAAAAGCCAATTTAACGCTTTGGTATTTCGAAGAAAGTTTGAGTCAGCCCAAAAGCCACCAAACTTATTTTTCTATCAAAGTGAAAATCATGGATGGTGAAATCAGTGAGCACATCTGGCTTATTGATCCGAGTTTTGATGAATCCGGAAACCTGTTTGGCGTAATTGGTAATGTGCCTGTAGATGTCAAAACTGTCCAGGTAGACCAAAAAATAGGGATCGACAGGAGTTATATTTCAGACTGGATGATTATTGAACAGGGCAGATTGATTGGAGGATATACGATCAGAGCCATTAGGGATGGGATTCCTGATACAGATAAAGCACAGTTCGATAAGAGTATTGGTTTATTTATAGATGAAGGAGTCGACCATTTCAAAACTGATTTTAAAACACCAGAAGGAGCCATTTTATCCCTTGAAAAAGCTTATGATAACCAGGATTTAGAAGCCGCCCTTGCCTGTAAAGACTTTAACGAAGAGGCCAAAATCATGCTTTCAACATTATCAATGGAAATTGATGAGGAGATGGTTAGCAATACTGCCGAAGTTTTAGAACTATCTTTTATTAATAACATTAAGGAACATGGCTTTCCAAATTTCTCCAATCTCCAAAATGCCTTTCCGGTAAGAGAAAAGATTGATGATACACATTACATCATAACTGAAGTCTGTTGGTTTCCTGACGGTGGTATTTCTATTCAAAAATTGAATACCTATAAATCAGCCGCTGGTTGGAAAGTTCTTGGTCTGGTAAATGAAGATTAATTAGCAATAGTAATGTCGGGTATTTTAGAAGTTTGTGCGAACTCATATGCATCTGCTCTGGCCGCTCAACTTGGTGGCGCCAGGCGTGTAGAATTTTGTGATAATTTAGCTGAAGGTGGAACAACGCCTAGCTACGGACAGATTAAATTGGCTAAGCAAAATCTAGACATTGAGATATGGCCGATTATTCGTCCACGAGGTGGAGATTTTTTATATTCTGAATTAGAATTTAACTTAATGAAAGAGGATGTAAAAATCTGTAAATCATTAAATTGTGAAGGAGTTGTTATTGGAATACTAAAGGCAGATGGTAGCATAGATGTTCTAAGATGTCTGGAGCTTATTGAACTTGCTTATCCAATGAAAGTTGCTTTTCACAGGGCTTTTGATATGTGTAATGACATGGAAAAAGCACTGGAAGATTTAATCGGAATGGGGATTATTCGTGTGTTGTCTTCTGGTGGTGCTTCGTCTGCGTATTTAGGAATGAACCAACTGGCCAAATTGATTAAACAGGCAAACGGAAGAATCACCATTATGCCTGGTGCTGGTATTAATGCCGGAAATATCAAAGAACTATATCTTAAAACGCGTGCAACTGATTTTCATGCATCCGCTAAGGTGTTTGTACAAAGTAAAATGGAATACCGGAATGTAACGGCCAAAATGGGAAGTATTGAAGATGAGTATCGATATGAAGTAACTGCTGAAGAAAAGGTAAGGGAACTGGTTTCAGAAATAGAGAGGTTTGATTACTAACTTACGAAGTTTCAAGGGTTCAAAGTATGGGAGAAGTTAGTCAGTCGTTGGATCAACTTGCGAAGTTTCAAAGGCCAGAAGCGTAGCAGAACTTCGCCAGTTTAATAAATCATCTTTGAAACTGACGAAGTTTCCCCTTCTCACCATCCAAAAAAACTTCGTAAGTTGGTTCTATCTAAATCTTCTGAATTAAATCCCCGCTTCCAGGTACATAATGCAGACCTGGCGTTAAATAATGCAATAGAATAACTCTCGAATATCGGTAATTGATCGGTGAACAAAGTAATACACCAAAAAGGATCAGACCAACATAATACCAAAGATTTTCGTAAATTAAAGGCAAGCCCAAAACATAAGAAGCTACACCTATAGTAATAATTTCTGCCACGTTCATGGCGTAACTCACAAACATTGCTACATAGAAAAAACCGGGTTCACGTTCAAATTTCAGATTGCAATGCGGACAATTGATATTCGTTTTTTGTAATTTATAGGAATAAGCGCTTCCGGTAAAAATATTGCCTTTACGGCAACGCGGACATTTACATTGTATAAAGGCTTGAAAACTGGTTAAATCTGCCATAACTGTATTGTTTAGTGATACAAATTTATCACTAAAACCGTCAGCACTTTATGATCTGCATCATATTTAGAAGCCAAAATCGGATTGATCATTTTTATTACTTTACCCGTACAATCTTCCCTCTCACCATGAAAATTTCTTCCTTAGAGGAAAGCGACTTAACCCCTCGAATCACGGTTTCTACCCTTAAACCGGTCATGTCGGCGAGCTCCTGCCTGGTAACTTTAAGTTGCTCTCCTACTTTTACTTCAGCCAGTAAATAGTTAATAATGGTGAGCAAGCGATGTTCAGCTTTTTCGTTAGCGAGTTCTTCCAGCATCATCGATTTATAGAATAAGCGCTTGCTTAGTGTTTTAATAATCGACATGCTAAAGCCAGGTTCATTTTCTATTAAACCAAAAAAGTCATCCTTACTCACCTGTATAATATGCGAATCCTTATTGATGATGGTGAAAGCCAGGTAAGGTCGATCAATGAGCAATGCAGGTTCACCGAAATACTGACCAGCTTTAAATACACCCTGAATAAATTCTTTACCTTCATCACTTATGGTCACCATCCGCACCTCACCCGATTTAATGAAGTAAACATATCTGGGTTGCATGCCCGGCTCATAAATGATGGCATCCTTCTTGAAGGTTTTTACAGCAAAGCCTTTATCAATAAGCTTTTGGATATCCATCAAACAGTTTTAAAATTTAGATTAACCAATGGTTTCTTTTAACAGACTGGTATAAAATTCTTTCAAGGTAATACCCATTGCCGCAACCTGTTGCGGAATGAAACTGGTAGCCGTTTGTCCCGGGATGGTATTAATCTCTATAAAATAAAAGTTTCCGGTTTCATGTTCCAAAAAATAATCTATGCGAACAACTCCCCTGCAATTTAATTTTGTGTAAACTGCTTTAATAATTTCATGAACCCTTTCATATTCTTCGTTAGTCATATTTCCAGGCGTAATTTCTTCAGCGGCACCCGGTGTATATTTAGCCTCAAAATCAAAAAACTCATTAGCGGGAATCACTTCTGTAGTTGGTAAAACGGTTACGGTACCTTTAGCACTGAATACTCCGATAGAAAACTCTCTGCCACTAACAAATTCCTCTATTAGTACTTGTGGGTCTTCCTTAAAAGCTTTCTCTAAAGCAGTTTCAAGTTCATCTGCTTGTTTAACTTTAGTCATGCCGATGCTGCTACCGCCACTATTTGGCTTCACGAAATACGGTAATTTTAGATCTTGCTTAATTTGGTTGATATCATAATTACCTCCTTTAAAAATTTGAATAGATTTAGCGGTGTACAAATGATTGATATCGTTTACAATGGCTTTTGTATATCCTTTGTTCATGGTTATGGCAGAGGTTAAAGCATTGCAAGTGGTATAAGGGATATGTAGCATATCAAAATAACCCTGTAATTTACCATCTTCTCCAGGAGAACCATGAATGGCAATGAATACACCATCAAACTTTATCCTTCTTCCTTCAAGCGTTAATGAAAAATCATTTCTGTCGATTTCTATTTTAACTGAATCTGCCGGCTCATAAAACCAGCCATGATCATTAAGCATAATTTTATAAACATCATATAATTCTGCATCTATATGATGCGCTATCGTAGCTGCACTTTTTACGGAAACCACCCATTCGCCTGTGGTACCGCCTGTTAGCAAGGCAATCGTTTTCTTCATGTAGAAATCCTTAAGTATAAATTGAAATTGATTCTAAATATATCCTCAAAAATATAAATATCTTTGTGCAAAGTTTAATTATTAATGAATTGTATCGTTGGATTTAATGGTGTGATTATTGCTCTCGAAACGCCGAAAATGATTCATTCGTCCATTAATGATTACATTTGATTTGTACGCAAACCCCAGAATTTAATATTCATGTCTAAATTTATAGCATATTTAAAAACAAAATCCTTCAGGACTAACATTTTAGCAGCACTTTTAACTGTAGTTGGCCTTTTGCTTATTGCCTTTTTTAGTCTTCGTTATTACACCAAACATGGCCAGGGTCTGAATGTTCCTTTGGTAAAAGGTTTATCATTTGAACAAGCGGTGAGTAAATTAGAAGATGCTGGATTAAAATATGAGGTCGATTCTGTTTTTATCATGGACCAGCCAGCCGGGATTGTTATTGATCAGGACCCGGATCCAAATACTTTTGTTAAAGATAACCGAACCATATATTTAACTATCAATGCGGGTAAAGTTCCAAATACAAAATTTCCGGATATCGCTTTTAAAACTTTACGTGAGGCACAAGCCATTATTGAAAGTTCGAGATTAAAGTTAGGTGATACCACTTACAAGCCTGATGTGAGCCGGGATGTTGTGCTGGAGGCTACTTTTGGTGGACAGCCTATTCAGCCAGGAGATATTATTCCTGTAGGATCGAGAATAAACCTTGTTTTAGGTGATGGACGCGGTAGTGAGGAAGTTGATATCCCACAGTTGACTGGCTTAACCGTTGATGAAGCTAAATTTAGTTTAAAGGGTTCTAACCTGAGTTTAGGCAATATTCTTTACGAAGGAGACATCACTGATAGTGCCAATGCTGTAATCACCAAGCAAGATCCCATGCCTGTAGATTCTTTAACGAAAGTGGCTATCGGAACAAAAATCAATATTACATTATCTAATAAGCAACCATAAACGCACATCAAAAAAATGACTGAAATAGAAAAAAAGAAGATGAGTACCGGAAAAAAAATAACACTAACTATTGTTGCGGCTATTGTGCTGGTTGCTGCATATTTTGCACTCAATTTTTATAAGGTATACTTCTCTCCTAACGTTACTGAAAATCAGAAGTATTTATACATTAAAACCGGAAGCAATTATGATCAGTTGATAGCTGAGATGAAACAAAAGGATATTTTAAAAAGTGTTTCCTCTTTTACCGCCGCTGCAGAAAAAATGAACCTGGCAGCCAATTTAAAGCCTGGCCGTTATCGGTTACAAAAAGGCATGACCAACCGAACTTTAGTTAATTTGATTAAGGCAGGGAATCAGGATCCGATAAAGCTTAAATTTCAAAACATCAGGAAAAAGGAAAATTTTGCAGCTTACCTGGCAAGTAACCTGGAAGCAGATTCATTAAGCTTTATTAATGTAATAGACTCTACCGATCTGATTACTAAATATGGCTTTAATCAGGATAACATTTATACCATGTTTATTCCAAATACTTATGAAATGTACTGGAACGTTTCTCCTGTTGATTTTTTTGAACGGATGCATAAAGAGTATGAAAAATTCTGGACAGCTGAGCGCAAGCAGAAAGCAGCCAGCCTAAATCTTACACCTGCACAAGTGTATATTTTGGCCTCTATTGTTGATGCAGAAGCATTATATGATAAAGAAATGCCTGTGATCGCCGGACTTTATCTAAACCGACTAAACAAAGGTATTCTGTTACAGGCAGATCCAACCGTAATTTTTGCCAATAACGATTTTACAGTAAAACGGGTAACCGGAAAATTATTACAGGTTCAATCTTTATACAACACCTATAAGTATGCTGGCCTACCTCCAGGACCTATTATGATGCCCAGTATTAATGCCATTGATGCGGTATTAAACAGAGAGCAAAACAATTACATTTATATGTGTGCGAAGGAGGATTTTTCAGGCTACCATAATTTTGCCGAAACTAAAGAACAACACGAAATTAACGCCAAAAAATATCGTGAAGCATTAAACAAAAAAAATATTTTCAGATAATGTTTGTACATGAAACGAAAGTAAAGGTTCGCTATGCAGAAACCGATCAGATGGGTATAGTACATCATGCTAATTATGCCCTTTATTATGAAATTGCCAGAACAGAATGTTTCGAGGCTTCTTCGGGCATAACCTATGAATCTATGGAGGCTGATGGTGTAATGCTCCCATTGTTAGAGTTACAATCAAAGTTTTTAAAACCTGCATTTTACAACCAGGTTTTAACGGTTAAATGTTTGGTAAAGGAATTGCCCACTGTTCGTTTAAATGTAGAATATGAAATTTACAATGAGGCAGAACAGCTGATTAATATTGGCAAAACCGTTCTGGTCTTTGTGGATAAACAAACCAGAAAACCTTGTCAGCCACCGAAGAATTTTATGGATGGCGTTAAACCTCATTTTACCACATAATTAAATGGAATGGTTACACCGGCAGTTATTACATCTTAGCATCTACTCCAGGTTTATTGAGTGGACGAAAGGGTGTGTGTTGCCTGGTTTTAGCCCATTGCCTTTATATACCGTTGCAACTTTCTTTTTTAAAGAGATTGGTAAAGACACATTGGTGAATAAATCATCTTCCCTGGCTTATAGTTTTATGCTGGCCATCTTTCCGGGGATTATATTTTTATTTACCCTGATTCCCTTTATTCCGATTAAAGGTTTCCAGGATCAGCTGTTAAGTTTAATTGAACTTGTTTTACCTCACACTGCCTATGAGGCTTTTGAGTCTACCTTAAATGATATTGTTAAAAATCAGAATACAGGATTATTATCTTTTGGTTTTCTATCTGCTATATTTTTTGCCACAAATGGGGTAAAAAACCTCATGAAAGCCTTTAATAAATCTTCACTAATTATCGAAACACGTGGTTGGATTAAACAAAGATTAATTGCACTGGCGTTAACAGTATTCATCTGTCTTTCTATTATTGCCTGCATTACAGCCATGGCTTTAAGTGAGGTATTGCTAAAATATATTAAAGATGAACTTCATTTAAAGGCAAGTTTGGCTGTGTATGCCATTCAGTTTACCCGCTGGGCCTTACTGGCAGCTTTATATTTTATTACCATCTCCATTTTATACAGGTATGGTCCTTCACATGCAAAAAAATGGAAGTTATTTAGCGCAGGTTCCTGGCTGGCTACCATTTTAGCCTTTATCACCATCTGGGGATTTTCTTTCTACATCAATCACTTTGGCTCTTATAATAAGGTTTATGGTTCCATTGGTACCTTGATTGTAGTGATGATCTGGTTGTATTTAAATTCTTTTATTTTGCTAATAGGCTTTGAGCTGAATGCCAGTGTAGATGTGAGCAAGCGTAGCGTTAAAATTATTCGACCTACGTTTAATCTTTTTAAAAAAAGCGATCCCATCGATGAAAACTTCCAAAAAAAATAATTTTTTCTTCCTCTGTGTTAAGCAATTATCAATTTTATATAAAAAAAACTACATCATAGTTTGCAGATTTAGCTGGAGTTTGTACTTTTGCCTCCGGAAAGCTGGCAGAGTGGTCGAATGCGGCAGTCTTGAAAACTGTTGACTGTCATAGGTCCGGGGGTTCGAATCCCTCGCTTTCCGCAGAGAAGCCCGCAATCATACGATTGCGGGCTTCTTGCATTTTAGTTATTTTCTATATAAAGGACATCGCTTAAGCAGATACTCTAATGGGCTATTATATCCGCCATCCGTATTACTAAGAAATGCTTTATGGCTTTGGTTGTAGATACTTGCGTTGTTATCCATGTAAATGTGCAGGCTTACTGATACATCATAACGCTGAACAGAATTGCTATTTGTACTGCCATAAGTGGAAATCCCTTTAACTTTATCGTCATCTCTTTTTACCTTTGTATTGGCAACGTCAGTTGTAGAACTTGTTTGGTAACCTTTGTTTTGTGTCACCGAGCCATCAACTATATACTCCACACCTAATATATCACAAATCTCCTTCATGGTGAAATTCATCATTTTATCTTTGGTTACTCCACCCTTAGCCAAAAGTGCATTGGTGGTTCTTGGATCTAGAATTGTATATCCTGCGGTATGCTGTGTAAGAAAAGAAAAAGTGTCTTCCTGCGCTTTGTAACCAATTGCATCTGCACCCTGTTGGTTATCCATAAGATAGGTAAAAGGCAATATAGCAATTTTGTTGTGATGATCTGCAGGAGAAGCAGCCATGGTTACCTGCTCCTTCTGGCGTTCTTGCGCAGGAAGAGGTGCCTGACTAATCATCTCTACCCTGCCGCTAGAATGGACAATTTTAAGAAGATCAGATTTCTTTAAAATATATTCAGCTGTTTCTCCGGGATACACAAAGCTCACATCAGTATCAGTTATTTTTGTGATTTTGGCTTTAATTTCTTCTCCATTTGTCTTTAAAATAACGTCGGGATTAAACTTGGCTGAGGATTGTGCAAATAAGCTGGATGAAACCAGACTTATTGCAAAAATAAGTGTAAAAAGCTTTTTCATAGGTTTAGATTTTTTATAACAAATATAATTTGTAGCGGGCTGAATACAAATAAGAGATTGACAATATTTTTTCATACCTCGGCAGAGATCATTACTTTTATATTATCATCTAACTAGCCTTGATCCTTCCTGTACACTATGAAAAAAGTTATACTCCTTTATATTTTTTGTTTGATTACTACTTTATGCCTCTCAAAACATTCATTCGGGCAAAATTCAGATTCCATTGTGATCGACTCATCCAAGCATAAAATTGAAAATAACTTTGTTAGTAAGATGCAACGCTTTGCTCAATTATCAGCTAAGAAAAGTGCAGACGAATTTAATGCAGATAAAGCTGCACTGGCACAGGCCAGGATATTAGAAGAAGCAAAAAAAGCAATGCAAAAAGCGAAAAGTTATTTAAAAACCGCTTCTGATACTTTAGTGGCAAAGGATGAACTTACCAGTATTGAAAAGGATTATAATGCAGCCGTAGATGGCGTAATGATTAATAAAGGCACCGCACAAACCTTTCGAAACCTTACCTCTACTTCTAAAATTCTTTCAGAACTTTTAAATAAAGCAATAGCAAGAAAAAGCAAGCTTGATATCCAGCAACAAAACATAATCAATTTTCGATATCAACTGGATTCTCTGATAAGTTTACCTGAACTTTTTAAATTCCCTACAGATTCAGCTGATCTTTATAAGTACATTCAACAACTTAAGGTTGTTGCCATTGAAGTTAATCCGATTGACAGTGTGTTGAAAATTTCAAGCGCTCGTGTGCAATTGCTTCAAAACATAGTTAATGTCAGGGTATTAAATCTTCAGACTACCTTAGAAGAAATTAACCATTATCAAATGGAGATGGGAACAAACATTCTCCACAGAGAATTTGCGAATCTTTGGGATGAAGCAGGATCACATAGACCGTTGACCGAAATACTACGGCAAGGGAAAGAAAAAGGACTTTTGACACTTACTTTCTATCTTCAAAATAATTTAGGTAAGCTTACCCTGCTTATCTTACTTATTTTTTCATCATTTATATATTTACGCTCCCTGAAGAAAATTTATATAGAAAATAAAATATTGAGTGACGATTTTGAAGGGCAGCTGGTATTGAGATATCCCCTCGCATCTGCAGTTCTCATTGTTATAAGTATATTTCAGTTTATTTTCTTTTCTCCGCCATTCATACTTAATGTGATCTTTTGGATCATGAGTTGCCTGAGTTTAACAATCATGTACAGAAACTTTATTGTGAAGTACTGGATGAATGTTTGGTTAGTGATGGTAGTACTTTTTATGATTGCCGCTGCAGATAATTTAATTTTGCAGGCCTCACGTCCTGAACGTTGGGTAATGCTTGTATTATCTGTATTTGGTGTGGCTTCTGGTATTTATGTGCTTGTTAAAGGCCGACGGGAAGAGCTTAGAGAAAAATTAATTCTGGTTGCAATCGGGCTAATGACAGCAATAGAATTTGGATCGATAGTCTGTAATATTTTTGGTCGCTATAATCTTGGAAAGGCATTGCTCATTAGCGGATATTTAAATGTAGTGGTTGCTATACTATTTTTATGGACCATCCGGCTGATCAATGAAGGTTTGTATCTGGCGTATAATGTATATACCAAACAAGAATTAAAACTCTTTTACCTTAACTTTTCTAAAGTTGGAAAAAGTGTACCTACCCTTTTTTATATCGTACTTATTGTTGGCTGGATTATTTTGTTCGGAAGGAATTTTGCAGGCTTTGATTATATTGCCGGGCCTCTGCGTGAATTTTTTGCTACCGACAGAACAATTGGCGACTATACTTTTAGCATTAACGGATTGCTATTATTTTTTGTAATCATGAGCATTGCAGTGATTACTTCTAAAGTCGTTTCATTTTTTGCGTCTGATAAGCATCTAGCGCAAAACAAGGAAAATGCAATCCAGGGTATTGGAAGCTGGCTGTTGCTTGTTCGCATTACAATATTAACCTTAGGCTTGTTTTTGGCAGTAGCCGCAGTTGGAATCCCGCTGGATAGAATTACCTTAGTATTAGGCGCACTTGGTGTTGGTATTGGTTTCGGTTTACAGGCCCTGGTAAACAATCTCGTGAGTGGCTTAATCATCGCTTTTGAAAAGCCAGTAAATGTAGGCGATGCAGTTGAAATAGACGGACAGGGAGGTAAAGTAAAATCAATCGGCTTTCGCAGTAGCGTAGTTTCAACCTATGATGGGGCCGATGTAATTATGCCTAATGGTGATTTGCTAAACTCGCACCTAATTAACTGGTCACTCGGAGGTAACCGCAGAAGGTCAACCCTTCTTATTGGCGTGGCCTATGATTCTGATCTTAACCTGGTTAAAAAGGTATTATTTGATATTTTATCTGCACAACCAAAGCTAACCATGAATCCGGCACCAGTAGTTCAATATGAGCAATTCAATAGTAGTTCTATTGATGTGAGGATATTTTTCTGGACAAAAAACATGCGTGATGCTGCAGCGGTAAAGAGTGATCTGATCATGTCTATTAATGCCGGATTTAAGCTCAATGGTATTTCCATTCCATTTCCACAACAGGATATTCATTTTCCAAATGAAAAGCATCAAGATTTTTTGAACAAATAAGAATATTATTTAAAAACATTTTTTAAAAAAGAATGTAATCAATTTAAATAAATCACATCTATTGTAAAACTAATTAACATTTAAAATTCTCACCATGAAATCATTTAAACTCTCACTTCTAGCATTTTTAATGACAATAACATTTGGTGCCTTTTCACAAACAAATTCAGGAAAAGTTTATCTCATCCGATTTACGGGTTCTACAGGGTCTATGGTCAATTATTCGATCTTTGTAGACGGAAAGCTAATTTGTAAATTAAAGAATAAATCTTTTTCCATCCACAATCTTAGCGTAGGCGAACATAACGTAAGCGTAGTTGGTGGCGGATTATCAAATGGAAAGAAATCACCACCGCTGACTTTTACGGTGGCTGAAAATAAAACCAATTATATCACTGTCGCCAGTACACAAAATGGATATGCTAATAAAATTACCTGCCAGGAGATTACTGAAAATTCAGCCACGCCAATTTTAGCAAAGGCAAAAGAGAATACAAATTGTCTGAGCAAGGAATAAAACATCTTTAAATGGAATTTAAGCTTGATGTATTTTCCATGTAATCCATCGGAGGGTCTCTAATCAATAATACCCTCCATTTTTATAACTTGTTTTTCTAAAAGGGTTATTGATTATAAACTAAATATCTCAGTATGAATGGGAGATTTATAAAGTGCTGATTTTATAATTAATTATATCATCGTCTTTACTTCGTTGGCTTTTTAATATGCCTGATCCATTTTATGGCGGCATTTGTAGGGTCAGGTGATTTTGAGAAAGCGGTATTGTGCCCTAATAATGGAAATAACTGATACTCATAAGGCTTGCCTTCTGCTTTAAATATATTGAGTCTTTCTACTGATAAACCTACTGGAACCTGTATATCTACACCACCATAAATCCAGAGTCCTGGCACCTTTAATACAGCAAGAGCAGATCGCGGATCACTACCAGAAAATTTAAATCGGTCTGGATCATTTTTAATATGCTCACGAACTTGAGTTTCCGTATGGGTATCCCAAAAATTAGATTTTCCCTGTGTATAGAACTGGAACCTTAGCTGTTCTTGCGAGGTAACTACCGGCCCACTGAATATTACCATAAAATTAATGAGGTGATTTTGTTCTGCGGCCATAGGAATAACCCAACCTGCCTGACTAAAGCCTAACAAACCTAAAGGCATGTGTTTCTTATGAAAAGTTGACGACAGCGTATTGGCGGCAGCACTTGCATCAGATGCCAGTACATTCAGATTGACCAAATCTATGTTGTTGGTTCCAACTTCTGGTCCAGTGTATATACCACCAGATTCACCAACCCCACGCTTGTCATAAGTTAATACAGCGATACCGTTTCTTGCTAAAAAAGAAGCTACCTCTACCATCCTTTTCTCCTGGCCTGAGCCATGTACAAGAACTATTGCAGCATGAGGATGCTTAGGTTTGAATATGGTACCCGCTAAAGTAATACCTGTACTTTTAAACTTAATGTTTTCAATCGTAAAGACAGCTGGAAGTGGAGTATCAGGAGCGGTTTGTCCATACAATTTGAAACTGAAGTAAAAGAAGATAACAAATAAATAAATTTTCATCATTTTAAGTTTAGAGGATTTAATCCGGAGTATTGGGTTCGTATTTTAAATGTGAAACGAATATATCCGGTTGATTATCCTCGTTATGATAAATGTGATGGAATAGAGATAAAATGTGACCAACGATATCGAATCGTCATACCTTGAATTGATCTGTTATTCTTTTGATTATATCTATTAATTATCTGGTAGTGATGATCAACTATAAATATTAAGAAGGCAACTACTTTCTTCAAAATAAATCCTGAGGAAAAACTTACTTTTTATCTCAACAAAAACCTCTTGATAATGTTATTTTTGTAACATGCAGATCAGGCAACCCATCCGAAACATTCAGGATTTTTTATTAAGTACCTATTTTGCGGATGGGTTGCGTATTACCATGGGCGTGCTCCTTCCATCTCTCATTTTAGCACAATTTGGAATGCTAAAATACGGAATGACTCTTTCTCTTGGAGCTTTATGCGTAAGCATTGTAGATAGTCCGGGTCCGATGGTGCATCGGCGCAATGCGATGTTGGTTACCACTGTTTTGATTTTCGTATTTTCCATTTTAACTGGCCTTACGAATAAGAGCGATTATTTTGTTGCCTTTCTGCTCGCCGTTTCTAGTTTTGTGTTTTCGATGTTTTACATTTATGGCATTCGTGCGGCATCAGTTGGCACGGCTGTCTTGTTAATTATTGTTTTAAGCATAGACGATCTCCGCCCTTGGCAAGAAGTAATTCAGCACGCATTCATGGTATTAATAGGAAGCCTATGGTATACTGGATTAAGCTATTTTTTTTATAGGCTTCGTCCTTTTCGCCTGGTGCAGCAATCTTTAAGTGATTCCATATTTGAAGTGGCTGAATTTTTAAGAGAAAAAGCGAAATTCTACCACCATAATACCAATTACGATAAAACTTACGCAGAATTGCTTCAATTACAAGTTTCCGTTCACGAAAAGCAGGATGCTGTACGCGAATTGTTGTTCAGAACCCGTGAAATTGTCCGCGACTCGAGTCCGGAAGGAAGGTTTTTATTGCTCGTTTTTGTAGATATGGTTGATCTTTTTGAACAAGTAATGTCCACCTATTACAATTATCAGCAGCTGCATGAACAGTTTGATCAGGCTGGGATTTTGAAAGATTACGAAATGGCCATCAAAAGAATTTCTTATGCTTTAGATGACATTGCCTTTGCTTTAAAAAGTGGCGGTAAACCCGTACTTTCTAAAAGATTATTGATAGAGATTGAAAGACTAAAAATTAAGATCAATGATTTAGAAAAAAACAATAAGAACCAGCAATACAATACACTTGGCATTATTGCACTCAAAAATATTGAAGTAAATATCGAAAATATTCTGGCCAGGGTAAAAACCATTTACAGTTATTTTAAAGTTAGAACGAGTAAAGATATTCGTCAGGCGGAAGTGGATACGGAAAAATTCATCAAGAGGCAGAAGTTTGATTTTAAGCTTTTTACTGAAAATTTAACTTATAGTTCATCTACTTTCAGGCATTCGCTTAGGGTTACTGTTGTAATGCTTTTAGGTTTTGTAGTCGCAGAGATGCTCAATTTTTCACACAGTTACTGGATTCTATTAACGATTCTGGTGATTTCTAAGCCCGGATTTAGCTTAACTAAGGAACGTAATTATCAACGTTTAATTGGTACAACAGTTGGTGCCTTTGTAGGGATGGGAGTGCTCACCTATATAGATGATCGACATACCTTATTTTTTATTCTGTTGATTTGTATGATTGGCAGTTATAGTTTCCAGCGAAAAAATTATGTGGTAAGCGTACTTTTTATGACGCCTTATATCCTCATCCTATTTGATTTCTTAGGAATGGGTTCTATTGCATTAGCAAGAGAACGTATTTATGATACGTTTATTGGCTCTGGTATTGCACTTTTAGCCAGTTATTCCTTGTTCCCAACCTGGGAACATGAAAAGCTAAAGGAAGCCATGGTGAGTATCATCAGAGCCAACAAAGCATATTATGAGCAGGTGGCAAAATTGTATTTTGAAAAGAACTATAACAGAACGGATTATAAATTGGCTAGAAAAGAAGTTTATGTGAGCACAGCGAATCTGGCATCTCTATTTCAAAGAATGTTCTCCGAGCCAAAAAGTAAACAGCTTTTCATCAAGGAGGTACATCAGTTCACAACTTTGAACCATTTGTTATCCTCTTATATTGCCACACTATCTTTGTATAATAAAGAACATGCTTTTACTTTTGAAAGCTTTGATGCCCTAAAACCCATGTCCAATAATACCGATTACCTATTTGATATGGCTATTGAAAATCTCGAACATAACAAAGGTACTTTAGATAATGTACCCTTAATTAGAATGGCAGATACAGGGTATAAAATTAATCAGGGCCAGGACTTGGTTCCCGAACAATTTGATTTGATTCAGAAAGTGGCTTATGATATTTATAAACTGACTTTCAAAATTAAAATATAATTTGATCAATGTCTGATAGTCTAAATTAGCTTAAAATTGCTATTCTGTTTCTCATGATAGGACACGCTATCCCTATCTGCTCAAACAATGACCGTTATGCTTTGTTAGGTTTAAATACAAAGAATACATTATCATGGAAAAATTATATACAGCTGAAGTTACAGCTACAGGAGGAAGAGATGGTCACGTTAAATCAAGTGATGGAATTTTAGATTTTGAATTAAGAAAACCAAAAGAAATGGGTGGACAAGGTGGTGCCACTAATCCAGAGGAGTTATTTGCTGCAGCATGGGGACCTTGTTATCTTGGTGCATTAGGTTCTGTTGCCGAACGTGAAGGTGTAGATGTGAGTGAAGCAAATGTAAAAGTCTTGGTTTCATTTAATAAGGATGGTAATGCATTTGCATTATCTGCCGATTTGGATGTTCATATCCCAGGCATAACTTTAGAAGAGTCACAATCTATTGCAGATAAGGCACATCGTGCTTGTCCGTATTCTAAAGCCGTTAAAGGTAACATTGAAGTAAGAGTAACTGCGGTATAAAACAAATTTTATTAAAATTTATTTTCAGCTTTGATAAATTAATAACAGTTTCGATGTTAATTTATCAAAGCTTTTTGTATTAGTAACCCTCCCCTTGATTCAGTTGGAAGTAATTGAAATCTGCCAGCTTTCCAAAATTAGGCCTTGAATATAAATCGCTGAAGTAAAAACTACATCACCTATAATAAAAGTTTACTGGCCAGGCCTAAAATGAGCATAAAGCCAAACACATCTGTAAAAGTAGTAATGATAATAGAAGAGGCAATTGCAGGATCTATCCCGACACGCTTCAACATTAATGGAATGCCTGCCCCGGTTATACCAGCAATAAGCAAATTACCCGTCATAGCCAGGAAGATGACTACGCCCAGCATTGGATTTCCGTCAAAGAAAACGGCAAAAACAAATACAATTAAACCATTTACAGCGCCATTGATTAAGCCGACCGTAAATTCTTTTAATACTGTTCTATAGGCTTGTTTATCCGTCAGGTCATAAAGTGAAATACGTCTTACAGTAACAGCCAGCGCCTGTGTAGCAGCGTTCCCTCCCATTCCAGCAATAATTGTCATGTAGGCAGCCAGTGATGGAATGAGCTGAATAGTTGGATCAAAATAACGTACCACTGATGAAGCCAGGAAAGCAGTACCTAGATTAATCACCAGCCATGGCAGTCGAGATTTAATGGCCTCTACCCAATTACCACTTAATTCTTCATCTTCTGATACCCCCGAAATCTTTAAGATATCTTCAGTACTTTCTGCTTCCATCACGTCGATCACATCATCGAAGGTTACACGACCTAATAATTTCTGATGTGCATCAATTACCGGAATACTGGTGAGGTTATATTGAGAAATTAAATTGGCTACCTCTTCCTGGTCAGTGTCAGGATGTACATATACGGCATCAATTTTAACCAACTCGGTAATTTTAGCGTTGTGTTTAGCTTTAATGATATCCTTTAAAGAAACAATTCCTCTAAAAATTTCTTCATCATCTACAACATAAATCGTGTAAAATTCTTCCATCTCTTCACTCTGACGGATAATTTCATCAATTGCATCTTTCTTGGTGAGGTTAATATTAACACAAATCAGCTCGGTGTTCATTAAACCACCAGCCGTTTTCTCGTCGTAAGTTAAAAGATTTCTAATTTCAGAAGCATGTTCATCCTGCAAATCTTCCAGAATTTCATTTTGTTCATGATCTTCCAGTTGCGAGATAATATCCGTTGCATCATCGTAATCTAATTCTTCAATTACTTCAGTACGCTTATCCGGATGTAGCTGAAAAAGTAAATTCTCCGGGTGAGATTCCTCATCCATTTCTGAGATAATCTCAGACGCAATTTCTGCTGGGAGCAGGTTAATAATATGCTGTTGCTCAGATTTGTCTAAACGCTCAAATAGTATAGCAATTTCCGACGCATGATAATCATCTAAAACCTCTTTCAAGATTTCATCACCAGCTAAAATTGCATTTTTAACCTTTAGTACGTCGCTTTTATCAATTTCGAATGACTGCATTATAACCTAACCTAAAACTTTCTAAAGCTACTAATAAAAAGTTTTTAAAACCTATTCTTATGCCTATCATTTAATAGACAAACTGAAGGTTTTAACTTTTTAATCTTCACTTATACAGCGGTATTGAAATGAGCAACAGAATCGAAATGTTTATCCATTAAGGCCATAAATGATAATATATTCGTATTAGAAAGATTACGATATTACTTAAACCAACCTTTGCGCCAGAAATAAATGATTTGTGCCAATGCAATAACGCCCATTACCACCCAAGTCCATAAATAACCATGTGGACTATAAAGTTCTGGCATGTTGTGAGGAAGAATTTTTCCGGTGACCGGATCTTCACGACTAAAGTTCATTCCGTAGATACCAGCGATAAAAGTCAAAGGGATAAAAATAGAAGAGATAATGGTTAGTACTTTCATAATTTCATTCATCCGGTTACTGGTGATGGACAAATTCATATCAATATTTGCCGAGGCAATCTCTTTCAATGATTCTATAAAATCAATAATCTGGATGCAATGATCGTAAGCATCCTTCATGTAAGTTTTCGTCAGATCTGAAATTAAGGAACTATCTGTTCTGATAATATCGTTTAGTTTATCACGCTCTGGCCAGGCCACCTTCCTAATGGTAATCAGTGATCGTTTAATGGCCTGTGTATCATACATGATTCTTCTGTCAGGATGGTCATAAAGGCGGTCTTCAATCGCATCTAATCCCTCTCCCCAGAAATTAAGCAAGGTAAAATAATTATCTACGATCACATCCATGATAGCATACATCAGGTAACTGCTGCCACCAATCCGGATATTGCCCTTACCAACTTCCAATCGTTTTCTTACAGGCTCAAAACAATCTGCATAGGTTTCCTGAAAAGTAATAAGGGTACGTTCAGATAAAATAAAGGAAACCTGATCATTACATAAAACATCATCATCACCTAAATACAAATGCCGGCTTACTGCAAATAAATATTTATCATTATCGTACTCATCCAGCTTTGGCCGCTGATAGGAGTTAGTGATATCTTCTAAAACCAAACGACTGATATCAAATTTATTAAAAAGTGTTTCAAAAATATTTGGATCTGCCAGGCCTTTTATATCAAACCAATAATAAAAATCTTCATTTTTAACCAGCTGATCGATGTTGTTGATGTCTGATAATTCCTCCTTTTTATAGGTTTGCTCATTATAAGTATGAAGCGTTATTTTCGGTTTTAAAGCATTGTCATTTATCTCGTACCGACCAGGACTTGTGCCCGGAACAGGTACATTATAATGTTTATGCCGATTACGCGGTTTGCTCTTTCCCATTACAGATACAATTTGGCCTGCGGACCTTGATTAAATAGCAAGTCTACAATACTTAAATTAGGTAAAAACTCGTGCCTGTCTTCAAAAACCTGATAATAGTGCTTATTGTTTGCATGCTCTTCAGCTTTCTTTGGACTCATCATGCCACGGTAATCCAATTCAGCCGGAATATCATCCTGATATGTTGAAGTAACGTTAAATTCGATAGGAAGTTTCAGCTTCTTCCCTAACCAGGTCAGTAATTCTAAATTATAATCAAAAAGAAAATCAAATTTTTCATGATAGAAACGCGCTAACTCATCTTCATAAAATTCAAAGTAGGCTGAACTTCGATAGCAGGTTTCTAAACTGAGCCAGTGCAAACGCTGCCATTTAAAATCATAGCTGATGCGTACATCCTTCACTTTAGTATGGTTTTTAGCCCCTTTTACTATTGGAACAGTTAAGTCTAGCTTTCCATTGGGCGAGTAAATACTGGCCCGGTTGCGGTAGGTTTGTTTCGCCAGGTGTTCGTTTTTTTCAATCAGAAAATCTTGTCCCACTTTTTGTAGCAAACTAAAATAGCCAACTGGTGGAAGATAAAATAATGGAAGTATAGCTGTATTCTGCATTTGAAAATTTATGTTTGTAGCTGAAACGTTTTAAAAATAATGATTAAAAGAGGATTTGCGCATATAGGCGTATTTTTTTTATTCCTGATTTCACTGCTGCCTCTACCCCTGCTCTTTTTTTTTGCAAGATTACTATATTATCTGCTTTATTACATCATTGGCTATCGAAAAAAAGTAGTTCGTGGAAATTTAACACAGTCATTTCCCGAAAAATCATCCTCAGAAATTATTGAAATTGAAAAAAAATTCTTTCGCTTTTTATCCGAGCTCATTTTTGAAATTATAAAAATGACCACTATTTCCAAGAAGGAAACACTAAAAAGAGTCACTTTTAATGGCTTAGAACAATTGGAAATTCATTTTAAGGCCGGAGAAAGTATTTTGGCTTGTACAGGTCATTATGGAAACTGGGAATTAGGCACACTAGCATTGGGATTAAGCCTTTCAGCAAAAACGCTTGTAATTTTCAAGCCCATGAGCAACAAAATATTCGAATCATGGTTTACCAGGATCCGTACACAATATGGTAATGTTTTTATTGCCATGCGTCAAACCTTAAGGGGGATAGCCAGCTATAGATCTGAACCTACCCTCTTGTGTTTTGCCAGTGATCAGGCGCCCTCACTTGTAGAAACCAAATATTTCCTCGATTTTTTGCATCAGCCTACAGCTGCCTTGTTGGGTGTAGAAAAAATAGCCAAATCTACCAACAGGCCTATTTATTATTTCAAGGTGACCGTTGTTAAAAAAGGTTATTACCATGTAGAAGTGCTGCCTATGTGCTCAAACCCCTCGGTAATGAAAGATTATGAAATTACCAACCTGCACTTTAAATTTTTAGAAGATATTATTAAAGAACAGCCTCAATATTGGCTTTGGAGCCATAAACGCTGGAAATTTAAACCCGAATGCCAATGAATCCCTCAGTAGCCATTGTAATATTAAACTGGAATGGAAAAGCTTTTCTAGAACAATTTTTGCCTGGAGTTTTACGATCTGAATATGATAACCTGCAGGTAATTGTGGGTGATAATGCTTCTACTGACGATTCCATCTCCTTTTTAGAAACACATTTTCCATCTGTCCAAGTCATAAAAAATGATATTAATTATGGCTTTGCAGGGGGCTACAATAAAGTTTTAGAGCGGGTGTCAGCAAATTATTACATCCTTTTAAATTCTGATGTTGAAGTTACGCCCAACTGGATTAAACCGATAATTACCTTAATGGAAAGTGATGTAAAAATTGCGGCAGCACAACCTAAAATTAAATGGCAACTGAATAAAGAACAGTTTGAATATGCTGGCGCAGCAGGTGGTTACCTCGATATTTATGCCTATCCATTTTGCCGTGGCCGGTTATTTAATGTTTATGAATTCGACCACGGGCAGTATGATCAACTTTCGGAAGTATTTTGGGCCAGCGGTGCTGCGTTTTTTATTAAAAGCAAGTACTGGAAAGAAACGGGTGGACTAGATGCTGACCTTTTTGCGCATATGGAAGAAATTGATTTATGCTGGAGGTTAAAAAACCTGGGCTATAAGATCATGTACTGTCCTGATACTGAAGTTTATCACGTTGGTGGTGGTACTTTACAAACAGAAAATCCATTTAAAACTTACCTCAACTTCCGAAATAACCTGATTATCATGCAGAAAAACCTCCCTGCTGCTGATGCCATTTTTAGGATTTCAATTCGGATGTGTATTGATTTTATCGCGTGGTGGCACTTTTTACTCAGCGGAAAGCCTAAATTTACCTTGGCGGTAAGTAAAGGACACTGGCATTTTATCAAATCAATTTCCAAAACCAATAAGAAGCGAAAAACCAATCAAACCCCTTATATAAAACATGCGGGTGTTTACAATAAAAGTGTGGTTTGGGCTTTTTTTATTAAAAAAATCAGATCGTTTTCAAAATTAGATTAGCAGTAAAATAGATGAAGAAACACCTATCAGGCAAAGTGAAAAATTACTCTTTAACTCAAGGAGAATTACTTTTTAAAGATTAAACTTTCCATTGCCAAACGATAGCCATCCATTCCAAAACCTGTTAATACACCCTGGCAATTTTTTCCTGTTAAAGAGATATGCCGGTATTCTTCTCTGGCATAAATGTTAGAGATATGTACTTCAACAACTGGCGTTTTAATAGCGGCAATAGCATCTGCCAGAGCAACCGATGTATGCGTGTAGCCACCAGCATTTAATATGATTCCGTCATAGCTAAATCCAATTTCATGAAGCTTATTAATTAATTCCCCTTCTACATTACTCTGGTAATAATCAATTTCTATGTTTGGGTAAAGCGCTTTTAATTCTTTAACATAATCTTCAATACTGGTATTCCCGTAAATAGATGGTTCTCTAACACCTAGTAGATTTAAATTCGGGCCATTTATAATTTGTACTTTCATGCTGATATTATCTGGTGGGGCTTGTGAAACTAATATTATTTATGTCCCACACCTAGTGTATTGCAATTATACGGAATCCTTATAAAATTATTCATTATATTATATTGAATACGATGACTCCAGCAATTCATCCTATCTTTGGATCTTAAATGGAGTATCATTTCAATTTTCAAATCCATTAAATTTATACACTGTGTGGGATTCATATATTAAAGGTTTCAGATCTTATTTAAAACTAGAAAGATCGCTTTCAGGAAATTCCGTCGCAGCATATCTCGGTGATATAGATAAACTGGCACAGTACTATAAATCTGTCAACCATGAACCAGGTTTAAATGAAATTACCACGGCAGATCTGAAATCCTTTTTATCATGGTTAAATGAATTGGGGATGCTGGCCAGTACGCAAGCCAGGGTAATTTCGGGGTTAAAAGCTTTTTTTACTTACCTCATTCTAGAAGAGCTGATTAGCAATAATCCAGCGGACTTAATTGACGCACCAAAACTAACTAGAAAACTTCCGGATACACTGAATATCCATGAAATTAATGAACTGATTGATGCTATAGACGCATCTAAACCAGAGGGGATGCGCAATAAGGCCATAATAGAAGTATTGTATGGTTGTGGTTTACGGGTAACTGAGTTAACAGAATTAAAAATATCTAATCTTTATCCGCAAATAGAATTTATTAAAGTTTTAGGAAAAGGAAATAAAGAAAGGTTAGTGCCTATTGGAGGGGTTGCCTTGAAACTGCTGGATATTTATATGACTCAAATCAGGGTGCATATGAAAATTAAAAAAGGAAATGAAGATTATATTTTTTTAAACCGTTTTGGTGCCAAACTTTCCAGGATATCCATTTTTAATCTGATTAAAGGATTGGCTGTAACCATCGGTTTAAAGAAAACGATTAGTCCGCATACACTTAGACACTCTTTCGCTACACACTTAATAGAAGGTGGTGCAGATTTAAGGGCTGTACAGGAAATGCTTGGACATTCCAGCATTACTACCACTGAAATTTACACCCACATTGACCGGGATTATTTGCACGAGGTAATTACTCAGTTTCATCCGAGATCGTAGCCCTAATCATCCGTTCTTTTCCCTGCATATCTTTTTTTAAAATAATGCTGTTGAATCCTTTAACCCTTAACATATCTACTGTTTCTGTAGATAGATATTCATTAATCTCAAAATACAATGAGCCATCAGGCTTTAAATTTCTGATACCCAAATCAGCAATGGCCTCATAAAAAACTAAAGGATTATCATTACTTACAAATAAAGCCAGGTGAGGCTCGTGCATTAATACATTTTCATGCATTTCAAGCTTCTCTAATTCCCTGATATATGGAGGATTACTCACTATCACATCAAATTTAAGATCGGTCTGGTAAGTTAATATATCGGCCTTGATCAATTCAACTTCAACTTGAAGTGTTTGTGCATTTCTATGTGCAACTTCAAGTGCTTCAGCTGAAACATCAATAGAAAAAACTTCAAAATCAGGTAAGTGTTTTTTTAAAGAAATCGGGATACAGCCAGATCCCGTACCAACGTCAAGTAGGTTTGCATGATGTATTTGTGATAACTTATAATCCTGAATAATCCAATCTACCAATTCCTCTGTTTCTGGGCGGGGAATTAAAACATGGTTATTCACTTCAAATATACCTCCATAAAAATGTGCTGCCCCAAGAATATGTTGTATCGGTTTGCCAGTTTTTAGATCATTAAGAATGTTTAATAATTTTTGAAGATCAATAAAGCTGATTAAAGTATCCTTAACCATTTTTAGCCTGGTAGGTGAAAGTCCTAAAACATGTTCAGCAGCTAAACTGAATAAAACTTCTGCTTCATCGCCTCCATACATAGATTCCAGTTCAATTTTATATTGTGCTGCTAACGCTTCTATTTTCATTGTTGTAAAATTACTTAATTGCAACCATAACATTTATACATTCATTTAATCGATCATTCATTTTTACTACTTTTGCCACAATGAGCGATGAGTTTTACCTAAAAAGATGTTTGGAGTTAGCGGCACTTGCTATAGGGAATGTTAATCCCAATCCTATGGTAGGTTGTGTTATAGTTGTTGATGGAAAGATTATAGGTGAAGGATACCACCAGCAATATGGTCAGGCGCATGCAGAACCCAATGCGGTACGCCAGGTGATAGAAAGATTTGGAGCTGAAGCCGAGCATTTATTTAAGCGAGCTACAGCTTATGTGAACCTGGAACCTTGTGCTCATTTTGGAAAAACACCGCCCTGTGCTGATTTGTTTGTAAAACACCAGCTTAAGAAAGTGGTTATCGGTAATCGAGATCCCTTTGATGGAGTGGATGGTAAGGGAATAGAAAAGCTAAAAAATGCAGGCATTGAAGTAGTTAGCGGAGTTTTAGATGCAGAATGTAGATATTTCAACAGAAGATTTTTCACTAGAATTGAGCAAAAAAGACCTTATATCATTTTAAAATGGGCAGAAACAGCCAATGGTTATTTTGCCACAAATGATGGTCATCAGAAATGGATTAGCGGTGCCCTGGCTAAGCGACTGGCGCATCAATGGCGAACTGAAGAAGATGCAATCTTAATTGGGAAACAAACGGCACTGATGGATAATCCTCAACTTACATCGAGAGTGTCACCCGGGAAAAACCCCATCCGCCTGGTTATTGATAAGAATTTACAAATACCCCTATCAAATAACATTTATAACTCAGCAGCAAAAACTATTATTTTCAATGAGATTAAAACAGATGTAACCGACCATATTCATTACATCCAAATGGAAGATATGCACTTTTATCTGGCTCAAAAAATAGCTTTCCAACTCTATTTAATGGATATTCAATCTGTCATTATTGAAGGAGGTGCACAAATCCTCCGGCAATTTCTGGAAGCCAGTCTTTGGGACGAAGCACGAATTTTCACTTCATCAGATAGTTGGAGTGAGGGCGTTTCTTCACCCTCTATTAAAGGTAACCTGACTGAACAAATCCAGATTGAAAAGGATAAACTTTCTATTTATATAAATAATTTAAAGAAATGATATACATTGTTTTAAGTGTTATCTGTAGCGTAACTGTAGCTGTTTTGTTGAAGCTGGCTAAGCGGTATCAGATTAATATTATTCAAGCGGTGACTGTTAATTATTTCACAGCATTATCACTTTGTTTTTTATTCTTTAAACCAGATGTGCAATTGCTTACAACATCTGCACCATGGCCCATTTATATTGCGCTGGCCATATTGCTTCCCTCTATCTTTCTGGTGCTCGCCGCATCTGTAAAAAAATTAGGTATAGTCAAAACCGATATTGCCCAACGCTTATCCTTATTCATCCCCATTTTAGCTGCATATTTTATTTTTAAAGAGGGATTTAACGAATACAAACTAATCGGATTAGCAATTGGTTTCCTGGCTATCATATTAACCTTTGTCCGGAAATCTGATCAGGAAGCAACAGCTAAGCACTGGATTTATCCTATCGCAGTGTTTATTGGTTTTGGTGTAATTGATGTATTATTTAAGCAAATAGCTTTATATAAAGATTTACCTTATACTACTTCGCTTTTTATGGTATTTGCTTTGGCTTTTGTGGTATCAATGGCTATTGTAATTTTTATGGTCATCACCAGGAAAACCAAATTACAACTGGTTAATTTGGCCTGCGGACTTATTTTAGGCTTTTTTAATTTTGGGAACATCCTATTTTATATGAAAGCACACAAGGCTATGGCTGAAAACCCATCTACCGTATTTGCAGCGATGAACATGGGAGTAATTGTGGTGGGCAGCTTAATAGGTATTTTCATTTTTAAAGAGAAATTAAGCAAGCTGAATTACGTAGGTATCTTTTTGGCTCTAGTGGCCGTTATATTTATTACATTATCGCAAAATGCTATTCGATGATTCTTACAAAACGATAGAAGATACTGCAGAAGGTATTTTCCGTGATAAAGGAAGTAAGTTTTTGGCTTATGCTTATCCAATCCGATCGGAAGATGAAGTTAAACCTATTATTGTAAAACTTAAGGCAGAACATGGTAAAGCCAATCATTTCTGTTATGCGTATCGTTTAACACCAGATCGTTCCATATTTAGGATAAATGATGATGGCGAACCATCAGGTACTGCAGGCAGGCCGATTTTAAACTGCTTATTATCAGAAGACCTGACTAATATTTTAATCGTGGTGGTAAGATACTTTGGTGGCACTTTATTAGGGGTGCCAGGTTTAATCAACGCTTATAAAAACGCTAGTTTAGAGGCAATTAAAGAAAGCAGGGTTATTACTAAAACGGTGAATGATGTTTATGAGGTATACTTTGATTACCTGCAAATGAATGATGTTATGAAACTGGTAAAAGATGAAAATTTGCAAGTTTTGGCACAACAGTTTGATACACAATGCAACTTAAAATTTGAGGTAAGAAAGTCTCACTTGAATCAGGTTTTAGGTAGATTTGATAAAATTGAGCAGGTAAAACTTAAATATTTACAAACCATTTGAGTGGCAGCGTAAAACTTATTACATATGAAAATTGCAAAAAGCGACTTAATTATTAATCCAGATGGAAGCATCTACCATCTCAATTTATTGCCTGATGATATTGCCGAAAATATCATTACCGTTGGCGATCCTGATCGTGTAAGTGATGTAAGTAAATACTTTGATCGCATTGAATATAAAAAAGGTAAGCGTGAATTCATTACCCATACGGGCTATATAGGTAAAAAACGCATTACCGTTATTTCCACAGGGATTGGTACAGATAATATTGACATTGTTTTCAATGAACTGGATGCTTTAGTGAATATTGATTTTGATACACGGGAGGTGAAAAAGACATTAACTTCTCTTAATATTATCCGGGTTGGTACCTCTGGAGCCGTTCAGCCAGATATCCCTATGGGAACAATTTTAGCTTCATCACATGGTTTGGGAATGGATGCATTGATGAATTTTTATCTTAGCAAACCATCAGCAGAAGAAAATGATTTATTGGCTGCCGTTCAATCACACTTCGGGCATTTAAATCATATTCATCCATATTTAACTGCTGCAGATGAATCATTATTGAATACCATTGGAAAAGATTTACCAAAGGGAATTACGGTAACAGCACCAGGCTTCTATGCCCCTCAGGGAAGAATGGTCAGGGCAAAAAATGCGGTTCCTGATTTTATTAAACTGATTAATAGCTTTAGCAGTAAACAACATCGCATTACGAATCTTGAAATGGAAACTGCGGGAATATATGCCCTTGCTCGTGTCCTAGGACATAAAGCGCTATCCATTAATGCCATCTTAGCCAGTCGTGTTAAATTGGAATTTAGCAAAGATCCACATGAAATTGTAGATCAGGCCATCAGATTGGTATTAGAAAGAATTTAAAATTTAACCCACCTAAGTTGAAAACGTAGGCGGGTTAAATTGCCAATTAAATCTTGGAAATGTTTTCTGTTAAAAGTTCTTCTCCTTCACTATTCAGATAAGTGCAGGTCATTTCTTCCAGATCGGTGATCCACTTTTCAACGCCGGCATCTGCAGCTTGTTTACAAAAGGTAATATAGTCTGTTTCGCCTTTTTGATGAATTTCTAAGGCATGTGTTAATTTCTCTGCTGAAGATTCTTCATTAACCACCAATTCTGGATATTCATCCGGACTCATCTGAAGCACCTGATTTTCACTATCGAAATAAGCAGACAAGCCATTTGAAACATACACATCATTTCTAATGACGCCCATTGCTTTAATTTCCTTTATAAACCGAGGAAAATCTGAGCCATTAGTGATTTTCGATTCCGCTTTCTGAATATCTTCTTTAATAAACATAATTTATTGGGTTAATGAGACTTTATAAATGGTTGTCTGCGTGTACAAATCTTCGGGTTGAAGAATGGTATTTGGAAATTCAGAAATATTAACTGCATTTGGATGGTGCTGTGTTTCTACACAAAAGGCATCAAAACCCACATAGTCCCTTCCACCCTTTCCATTTTTCACATCCAAGTATTTAGCAGTATATAAGTGTGCAATTGGTTCTGTAGTGTACACGCTTAAAGTTAAACCGCTGTTTGCTTCTATTGTTTTACTGGCTAAAGAAAGATCACCATATGTTTTATCTAACACAAAGGATTGATCATAACCAGTGCTTTCATCCCAATCTTTGCCAATCTCTTTCATAATCGTAAAATCAAGCGGTGTATCTACAACAGGTATTAATTTTCCGGTTACCGAATAACCTTGATCCTGCTCAAGATAATGTGATGCAAAAATTTGTTGTTGATGTTTGCTTACATTTCCACCGCCAGGTGCTAAGTTAAAATAACCATGATGTGTTAAGTTAATTGGAGTTGGTGCATCAGTTTCAGCTTCATAACTCAGAATAAGTTCATTGTTTTCTGTCAATTCAAAAGTTAGGTCTACAATTAAATTACCAGGAAAATGCTCCTCACCATCAATACTTTCATATTGCAATGTTACTGCGTTTAGGTTTTCATCAAGGTCGACGATATCCCAAACTTTTCTATCAAAACCCACTAAACCACCATGTAAAGTGCTATCATCTGTGTTCAAATCCAGCTGATAATGTTCATTACCAACTGAAAATTTCCCACCCTTAATCCGATTGGCATATCTGCCAATTACCGCACCTAAATAAGGATATTCAGTTAAATATGCTGGATCCATGTACTGCTCAAACGTATCAAATCCAAGTACTATATCCTGCTTTTTGCCATGAATATTTTCTACTATAAATTGATTAATGATTGCACCATAGTTGAATATCTTTACGTAAGTGCCTTTGCTATTGGTTAGTTCGATGGCAAAGACCTCTTCATCATCAATAAATTTACCTGTTGATATTTGTTGAACGCTCATAAATTGTAACTTAGGACTTTTGTTTATGAAACAAACTTACCATTATTAGTTGCTTTTAATAAAATATTTTTGGCCAAATGAAGATTGAACTCACACAAAAATTTGTTGAACTATACTATAAAAATCCTGATGCAGTTTATTTTACGCCAGGACGTGTTAATCTGATAGGTGAACACATTGATTATAATGGTGGCTTGGTGTTGCCCTGCGCCATTACATTAGGTACATGGCTGGCTATTTCACCTAACAATAATAGTGAGTACAACATGAACAGTTTAAATTTTGAAAAGAACTTGACCGTTGAAGCTTCCAAAACACATGATAAAAATGGAAGCCACTGGGCAAACTACCCCATTGGTATTATTAATGAATTTCTTAAAGATGGCAAAGAAATTCCAGGACTAGACTTTCTTTTCTTCGGTAATATTCCAATTGGTTCTGGCCTGTCATCTTCTGCTTCCATTGAAATTGCTACTGCATTTGCTTTGAATGATTATTTCAACCTAGGTTATGATCAACTTGACCTGGTGAAGATGGCTAAACACGTAGAAAATGATTTCATTGGTTTAAATTCCGGGATTATGGATCAGTTTGCGGTTGCCTTTGGCGAAAAAGATAAGGCTATCGTATTGGATTGTGAAACACTAAAATATAAAATGGTTGATGTAGATTTAGGAAACTATGTTTTAGCCATTATTAACACAAATAAGCCAAGAGAACTGGCAGATTCTAAATACAATGAACGTGTTGCAGAATGCCAGACCGCATTGGCTTTGTTAAATAAAGAAATTACCCTTCATCACCTGTGTGAGCTCACCTCTGAAAAATTAGCATTGCATAGTCATTTGATTGAAGATGAAATAATACTTAACCGTGCCACTCATGTCATTAAAGAAAATGACCGCGTTCATCTAGCAGCTAAAGCCTTGAATAATGGTGATTTAAAAGAATTTGGCCGGTTGATGTATGCGTCCCATCAATCATTAAAAGTGCTTTATGAGGTAAGTGGTAAAGAATTAGATGCAGTTGTAGAGTATTGTTTGACAGATGAACATGTAATAGGTGCCAGGATGACTGGGGCTGGATTTGGCGGCTGCGCAATTGCATTGCTGGAAAAAGGTTTCGAGGAAGATTTTGCTCAAAAATTGACAGATTACTACGTAAATCGGGTTGGTTATCCTGCTGCTATATACATCAGTGAAATTGGTAACGGAGCGCTAAAACTTTAAATAATCACTTAATATTAATAATGACCATGAGGTGTATATCCATACATGGCAAAATATAACATGAGAAAATTAAAATTAGACGAATTGAATCGTCCGGATATTGAAGCGTTTAAAGCACAGGATAAGTTGCCTGTTGTAGTGGTTTTGGATAATGTTCGCAGTATGCACAATGTAGGCTCAATATTTCGTACGGCAGATGGCTTCGCCCTGGAGAAAGTTATATTATGTGGTATTACAGCTCAACCCCCACATCGTGAAATTGAAAAAACAGCTCTTGGTGCTACCCAATCAGTAGATTGGGTTCATTATTCGGATGCTGTTTCGGCGGTGGAAGATTTAAAAATAAATGGTTATGAAATTGTGGCGATTGAACAAGCAGAAAACAGTACCATGCTCAATACCTTTATCCCTGATCAAAATAAAAAGTACGCCTTAATTTTTGGAAATGAAGTAGATGGTGTAAGTGATGAAGTAATGAGTAAAATTGATGAGTGCATTGAAATCCCTCAGTTTGGTACTAAACATTCCTTTAATATAGTTATTTCAGCTGGAATTGTTTTCTGGGATTTCTTTGCCAAACTTAGGCTTTAATTTAAGCTTATTAAAGAAGATATATTCTTTCATAATCGAAACCTGTATAGTAAACTATACGGTTAATCCTTAGTTCTTAATAATAGCGTAACATTTTTGTGTATTTATTTTTACATCCTAATCTTCTGATTCATTGATAATTGATGTATTTTATAAACTTTGGCAAGGTTTTTTCTTAGCAGTGACAAAACAGTAATATAAGAAAGGCTGTTTAACAACTATAAAAATAAAGAAATGAATACGAGAATTACTAAATCAGCAATGTTGATTGCATTATTGGGATTATCATCACAATTGTTTGCGCAAGAATCAACGCCAACTACATCTGGTAGATTTGGCAAACAATCATTAAGAACCTGGAGTGTAGGTGCACAAGGTGGTATATTCAGCCAAAACACTATTCTTGGTGGTGGAAGCGTTACCGCACGAGAATTTAAAAGTATCGGTTATGGTGCCTTCGTTAAAAAACAAATCTTACCAGCTTTAGGCTTACAAGCAGACTTTTTACGCGGTGAAATGAAAACTATCGTAGCGCCTAACGTAGAACAAAAAAACAGCATCAATTGGGCTGGATCATTAACAGCGGTATTAAATATTGCTAACTTCAGCTTAAATACTGAAAACGCTGTATTAATTCCTTATATTAAAGCAGGTGC
>NZ_JCKI01000003.1 GCF_000708265.2 Pedobacter sp. R20-19 | reverse complement strand
AATGTAAGAACATAGTAGCCATAGCGCTTATATGTAACTTATATGCCTTAGATGGTAATTTTCCCTTGTGAATGAAATATTTATAAGGAAGCGTGATTTAATGTTCCAGTTTAAACGCTATTTTTGACCATATAAGGAATGTAAGAACATTATAGCCATAGCGCTTGTATGTAACTTATATGCCTTAGATGGTAATTTTGCTTCGTGAATGAAAATTTTATAAGGAAGCATGATTTTATATTCCAGTTTAGACGCTATTATTTCTTACCATATAGGAATGTAAGGACATAATAGCCATAGCGTTTATATGCAGCTTATAATCAAATGGTAGTTTTGTAACTAAGTTGTAAAAAAAATCAATTAGAAAGGTTCGTTTACAAGCTTTAAATCTTGATTTTTAGATCTAAAATTAATAATAAAATGTTTATGACAAATGAATGATTGTCATTTTTAAAATTGATTCTACATTTGCTTAACGGTGTTAGATTATTTATCACATCATATTCCAAATCATGGGAAGCAAAGAAAGAATTTTACGACTTAAAGATGAGACCAGAACAAAAATTCTGGATGCAGCCTTGAACATTGTTCAAACAGAAGGATGGCAGTCTTTGAGTATGCGTAAAATTGCTGATCAGATTGAGTATACTGCACCCATTATTTACGAATACTTCTCGAATAAAGATGGTATACTTCTTGAATTAACGAGAAGAGGTTATTTGATTTTAGCCAAAGATATTCGTGAAGCCAGAGACCAACATGAATCGGCTGCGGATAAAATGGAAGCTATGTGGGTTGCTTACTGGAACTTTGCCTTTACACATAAAGAATTTTATCAGTTGATGTATGGTGTGGATATGGTTTGCTGCACAGTAAAAAAATCTATGCCAGAGGCTGAAAATGTTTCTGCCATGTTAGGTGACGTGATTGAATCTTTATTTAATAAAAAACCGGTTTCAGAGAATGATATCTGCATGAAGTATTATACCTATTGGTCTATCATTCATGGTTTAATTTCCATTAACCTGGTTCGCCCGAATGGAAGAACAACCGACGAACTAAACCAACAAATTTTAAAAGATGCCATTAAAGGCATTACATTATCTATTAATAGTTAATTTTTTTTACACAACAATCTAACACCGTTAGATTATTTATACACGCTAAATTCACCATAATTTTTATTCAAATGAATGCCATCCATCACTTGTTTATGTTACTTAACAGTGTTAAATCGTTTAATCAAGTTAAGTCTATGTTAATTATTTCTACATTATCTTTCATTTTAGTAAGCTGCAAGTCTTCGCCAAGCCAAACTGCAGCTGCGCCACCACCGCCAGTATTGCCAGTTAGCCAGGTTACCGAAAGTGCGCAAACTACTTATATCGATTATCCTGCAGCCATTCAAGGTGCTGTAGATATTGATATTCGTCCACAGGTGAGCGGCTATCTGCAAAGTGTTTTGGTAAACGAAGGTGCTTATGTTACTGCCGGACAAACACTTTTCAAAATTAATGATCGTCCTTACCGCGAAGCTTTAAACAACGCAAAAGCAAGTTTACATGCTGCCCAAGCGGCTATATTAAATGCACAGCTTGAAGTGGACAAATTAACGCCATTGGTTCAAAATAAAGTTGTCTCAGATTTTCAATTGAAGACTGCAAAAACGGCTTATAAAATTGCGCAAGCCAATGCCGAGCAAGCACAGGCAAGTGTAGCATCGGCACAGATTAATTTGGGTTATACTAATGTAAAGGCGACTGTAAGTGGTTACATCGGCCGGATTCCAAAAAAACAAGGGAGTTTAGTGTCGCCAACTGATCAGGAAGCGTTAACACAGCTATCTGATATTCACGAAGTACATGTTTATTTTGCTTTAGCAGAAAACGATTTCAATAGCTTCAATGCAAATTATGCTGGAAAAACTCCTGCAGATAGAATCAGTCATTTACCAGCAGTTGAATTGCTTTTATCAGATAATACAACTTACCCTGTTAAAGGAAAAATTGACATGATTGATGGTCAGTTTGATAAAAACACTGGTGCCATTACCTTAAGGGCTAGTTTTAAAAATGCTAATGGAATATTAAGATCAGGCAATACAGGTAAGATTCGTTTGGGCTTGCAGCATCCTGAAGCTATTTTAATTCCGCAGGTAGCAACGGTAGAAATGCAGGATAAAGTATTTGTGTTCACTGTAAACCAGGGAAATAAGGTAAGCAAAATGCCTATTACGGTAATTGGCAAAAGCGGCAGCAACTATCTGATCAAAGATGGGGTAAAGTCTGGCGATCAGATTGTATTAAGTGGCCTTGATCGTTTGCAGGAGGGCCAAGTAATTACACCTGAAAAGGCATCAGATAAAGCTGCTCAATTATAATAGGAAGCTGAAAGATTAAAGGCAAAAGCTGAAAGACTAAAGCTGAAAGGTAAAAGCGTAAAGCTGAAAGTTGAAAGACCAAAGCCGAGTGACAAAAGCTTAAAGCACATTTTGCAGGAACGAAAAAATAAAATAAGATAAAATGTTTAAAATATTTATACAAAGGCCCGTACTGGCAACAGTAATTTCCATTCTATTGGTCATATTGGGGATACTTGGCCTAACTAAATTGCCATTACAACAGTTTCCTGATATTGCACCACCATCTGTTTTGGTTACGGCGGTTTATCCAGGAGCAAATGCTGAAACCGTTTTACGTTCGGTAGCCCCATCTCTTGAGGAATCCATCAATGGGGTAGAAAACATGACCTACATGAGTTCTACAGCCAGTAATGATGGTTCACTGGCGATTACCGTTTTCTTCAAATTGGGTACCAATGCTGATCAGGCTGCGGTTAATGTGCAGAATCGTGTGGCTCAGGCTACGAGTCAATTACCTGCTGAAGTTGTTCAGCAGGGTGTGATCACCGCCAAGCAGCAGAATAGTTTCATCATGGCAATTGGCTTATACACGGAGGATGAATCGAAATACGATCAAACTTTTGTGGCCAATTATGCACAAATTAATATTATTCCAGAAATCAAAAGGATCCCGGGTGTAGGCTCGGCTGCAATTTTTGGTGGATCAAAAGATTATTCAATGCGTGTTTGGTTAAATCCTTCACAAATGTCTACTTATCAGGTTACGCCTAATGAGGTGATGAAAGCCATTCAGGATAAGAGTTTAGAGGCGGCCCCAGGAAAATTCGGAGAGAAGAGCAAGGAAGTTTTTGAATACGTAATTAAATATAAGGGGAAGTTAACCAAACCAGAAGAGTATGAAAATATTGCTATACGTGCCAATGCCGATGGTTCTATTTTGCACTTGAAAGATGTGGCAAGGGTAGAATTGGGTGCTTATTCTTATAATAGTATCACACGATTGAATGGTAAAAAAGGAATTGTAATTGGTATTATCCAATTGGCGGGTTCAAACTCAAACGATATCCAAGTGGCGATTAACAAGCTGATGGAAAAATCAGAGAAAAGCTTTCCGGCCGGGATTAAAAAGAATATTTTTTATAGTACCAAGGTTGCGCTTGACCAATCTATTGAGCAGGTAGAGCATACTTTAGTGGAAGCCTTCATTTTGGTTTTTATTGTGGTATTTATTTTCTTGCAGGATTTCAGGTCGACCCTAATTCCTGCCATTGCAGTTCCGGTAGCTATTTTGGGTACATTTTTCTTCATGCAGTTGTTTGGGTTTTCGATCAATTTATTAACGCTTTTTGCTTTGATTTTAGCCATTGGTATTGTGGTAGATGATGCGATTGTAGTGGTAGAGGCAGTGCATGCCAAAATGGAGCACAAGCATTTATCGCCCAAAGCGGCTACACATGAGGCCATGCATGAAATTACAGGCGCCATTGTTTCCATTACGCTGGTGATGGCGGCAGTGTTTCTTCCTGTTGGGTTTATGGAGGGTTCTACAGGTGTTTTCTATCGTCAGTTTGCCTTCACGATGGCCATTGCGATTGTGATTTCGGCGGTGAATGCGTTGACATTGAGTCCGGCTTTGGCTGCATTATTTTTGAAGGATAATCATGCCGCTCATAGCGAAAAGACTGAAGTTAAACCAAACTTTAAGCAAAGGTTTTTTAATGGATTTAACCACAGTTTTAATTCCTTAACCAACCGTTATGTTGGTGGACTTAAGTTTTTAGTACGCCACAAATGGTTAAGTTTAGGTGGTTTGGCATTGATTACGCTGGTAACTGTCTTTATGGTTAAAACTACACCATCAGGCTTTATCCCAACAGAAGATCAGGGTTTTATTGCCATTGCAGTAAACACACCATCAGGTACTTCATTGGATGGTACTCAAAAGGTAATGACTGAAGCCGAAGGGATCTTAAGCAAGCTGGATGCTTCAAGAGATGTAACTGCCGTATCAGGTTTCAACCTGCTTACCAACTCAACCAGTCCATCTTCAGCAGTAGTTTTTGTATTGTTAAAACCAAATGAAGAACGTGGCGAGGTTAAAAATATTGAGGATATTATGAATCAGGTGCGTGGAAAGTTAGGTGCCATTTCTGGCGGTAATTTCTTTGTGTTCAGTTTCCCTACCGTTCCGGGCTTTAGTAATGTGGAGGCTTTGGATATGGTGTTGCAAGATAAAACAGGTGGCAAACTGGATAAATTTAGTGGTATCTCTCAACAATTTATTGGTGAGTTAATGAAACGGCCGGAAATTGCTGTAGCCTTTACCAGTTTTAAAGCCGATTATCCGCAGTTACAACTAGATATCAACGATGAAAAAGCTGATCAGCTAGGCGTGAATGTGAAAGATATTCTGCAAAGCATGCAAACTTATTTCGGAAGTGTACAGGCATCAGATTTTAACCGCTTCGGTAAATATTACCGTGTGGTAGTTCAGGCTGATGTACAGGATCGTGCAGATCCTTCGGCTATAGACAGGGTGTTTGTAAAAAGCAACAGAGGTGAAATGGTACCCATAAATACATTGGTTAAACTTACCCGTATTTATGGTTCTGAAACAGCATCAAGGTATAATCTGTTTAACTCCATCTCTATTAATGCCATTCCAAAACCTGGTTTTAGTTCGGGCGATGCCATTAAAGCGATTGAAGAAGTGGCAGAAAAGCACTTGCCAGCGGGTTATAGCTATGAATTTTCTGGACAAACCCGTGAAGAAATTTCATCTGGCGGACAATCTACCGTGATCTTTTTATTGTGTTTGGTATTTATTTACTTCTTGCTATCTGCTCAATATGAAAGTTATATCTTGCCTCTAGCGGTAATTTTATCTATCCCTGCCGGAATATTTGGGGTATTTGTTGCGATAGGTTTAACTGGAATTGTAAATAATATTTATGTTCAGGTGGCGCTGATTATGCTCATCGGGTTGCTGGCAAAAAATGCGATCCTGATTGTAGAATTTGCTGTTCAGCGACGACGTGCCGGCGAACCTTTAATTGCTGCGGCATTAGAGGCTGCAAAATCAAGGTTGCGTCCAATTATCATGACATCCCTTGCTTTCATTGTAGGTTTAATACCAATGATGGGTGCAACTGGTCCATCAGCGCAGGGTAACCATTCAATTAGTATTGGTGCCGCAGGTGGGATGATCTCTGGAGTAATTCTGGGTTTGTTTATCATCCCGGTACTCTTCGTGATTTTCCAGGCTTTACAAGAAAAAATTTCAAAATCAAAAGAGGTTGTTCATCATGAAGAGCCTGTAAAAAAATTAGTTTATGAAACGGTTTAATATATTCATCATCTTGCTTCTTGCAATTATTTGGAGCGGATGTTCGGTTTCCAGAAACCTGTCTTTACCAGAAAATCTGGCTCCAGGAATGTTTAGAAATTCTATGCCTAAAGATTCTTCCAGTATTGGCGATTTGCCTCTAAAAAACTTTATTAACGATCTTACGGTACAGCATTTAATTGATACGGCTTTGGTGAGGAATTATGATATGCAAATTGCATTAAAGAACATTGATGCCTCGGAAGTTTTGTTCAAACAATCTAAATTAGGGTATTTGCCTGAGTTGAAATTGCAGGTTACTGGAAGTTCCAGTCGCCCTTCTGATAATAGTTTGAATGGGTTAAGTTTAAATCAGTTTACGGGATCTACTCATATTGAAGATTATAATGCTAACCTTGGTGTGTTTTGGGAAGCAGATATTTGGGGTAAAATCCGCAATCAAAAAGCTGGCGCTTTAGCCAGCTTTTTACAAACTGGTGAGGCACGTAAAGCGATTCAAACACGTTTGGTAGCTAATGTGGCACAGGGTTATTATAATTTGCTGATGCTTGATGCTCAATTGGAAATTGCCAGGAAAAACTTAAAACTAAATGATAGTACGCTTAGAATTATCAACTTACAGTTTGATGCTGGTCAGGTTACTTCTTTAGCCATTCAACAGGCAGAGGCACAACAGTTAAATGCGGCGCAATTAATCCCGAGGTTAGAACAAAATATTGCCTTACAGGAAAATGCTTTGAGTGTATTAATTGGTACATTGCCAAAATCTATTAGCCGTCTGAGTCGTTTAGATCAGATGGTTATTCCTACAGACTTAAATGCTGGTTTCCCATCATCTTTATTAAGCCGCAGACCAGATATTAAATCAGCAGAACTGGCTTTGGATGTAGCTAATGCAAAGGTAGGGGTAGCGAAGGCGAGTTTGTATCCATCATTGGTGATTACGGCAAGTGGTGGAATCAACTCTTTTAAGGCAAGCAATTGGTTTAGTATACCAGCATCTTTATTTGGAATGGTATCTGGTGGAGTTACACAACCTATTTTTCAACGCGGTCAGCTTAAATCTAATTTAGAACTGGCTAAAATCGATCGGGAAAAAACGGTGATTCAGTTTCGTCAGTCGGTAATAAATGCTGTGGGCGAGGTATCTGATGAATTGACAAAGGTAGAAAAGCTAAAATCGCAGTACAGCATTGCTGAAAAAAGGGCGCAGACTTTACAGCAGGCTTCCAGAAATGCGAGTTTGTTATTTAAAAGTGGTATGGCAAATTATTTAGAGGTGATTACGGCGCAAGGGAATTTATTGCAAAGTGAACTGGAACTAACTACCATTAAAACGGAACAACTTAATGCGGTAGTTGGCTTGTACCGCTCGTTAGGCGGCGGCTGGAATTAAATGCTATTAACCTTTATTATCACATAAACCTATAAGATTTTCAAAACCTTATAGGTTTTTAGGCCTTCTAGAAGGAAATGGCAAGGCTATTAGGTCAGTTGTAAAAAACAATCGGTTTGTTGTTTGGCAATTGGTACTTTTTTTAAACCTATAAGAGTCTTTAAGACCCTTATAGGTTTTATGTAATTGCAGTATTTTATGCCCAAGCGGTTGTTTTTTACCATGGTAAATAAATCGCTATTTTTATTCATCCTCGTTAGGCAGATAGGATGAACTTCTTATAAAAACTTACGAAGTTCTCCCAACTCAAATGGCTTTTGAAACTTCGAAAGTTAATGTTCGATCCGATTGTTATAATTTTACGATATTGATTTATGGTTTCTTACCAATATTTACCCTGATGTTTACTTCAAAATCACCATTGGTATAACCGCTGATGGCGGATGTTGCCGTATTGTAATAGGCCATGAAATATAAGGAAGACTTATAATTCATTCCAAAACCTACGGTAGCATTTTGTGTGTTGTGGTACATGGCCATTACATACAATTTATCGTTGGCGAAATTGGCATTTACACCGGCATCCCAAAGGTTATCGTAATTTTTAATGCCTCTGAAAACTCCCTTCGGCTCCAAACTAATGGCGTTGATGCCACTGCCGAAGTTAAATTTATAACTTACAGCTGAATAGAATGTTGGTTTGTTTGCGTAATTTAAATCATCGTTTCTGAAAACGGAACGCATATTGGGCAGAGCACCCTCGACGGTAAGTCCGTTTGAGATATAGGAGACACCAAAATCGCCATCTAAATAATAGCCACGATCATTAAAACGGGCAATTGAAGGGTCGTTAATATCGCTGTTCCGCACGCTACTTAAATCGAGTTTATCCTGACTGGCCCCAAATGAAATACCGAAATTTAACTGTTGGTTATCACTGCTTAAGGGTAAATGATAGGCAAAAGTTCCAACGGCTTTGGTGCGTTGTATCCCGCCTGATTTTTCATTATAAATGTTTACACCCCAGCCCACTTTATTTACTTGTTGATCTAAAGTTACACTTTGCGTAATGGGAGCACCAGGAATATTAGACCATTGCTTACGGAAGCTACCATTAATATTAAAACCTTCGTTAATACCCGCCATTGATGGATTAACGAGGTATTTATTTTGAAAATATTGCGCATTTAGCGGAAGGATTTGTGCCCCTGCTGTTTTAGAAAATATGATGCTTGCGGCAAATAGAAACGTTACGCGACTTATTTGCTTAAGTTGTTTAGTAATTGCTTTCATGTCTGTAATTAGTCTCTAATGATGTTGATATAACCTTTAAAAGTTCGGATGCCTGTTCCTAAATCAATGATGTAGTAATAGGTTCCTTCTGCAAGCGGACTGCCGTTTACAGTTCCATCCCAATCATTTGCATAGGCTTGTTTGGTGTATAAAATCCGGCCGGCTTTATCAAATATTTTCAGGGTATTTTTTGGATAGTAATCAATGTTTTTAATGATAAACCGATCATTATAGCCATCGCCATTTGGCGTAACAACTGTACTGGCTTCTAATTTATAATCATCTACCACAGTGATTGAAATACTTTGATCGCTGGTGCAGCCGCTGGCATTGGTTACTGTTACTTTATAGTTTCCACTTTGTTTTGGCCTGATGGTAGCAGTAGCTGTTGATTGTCCGCTGGTGATGTCAGCTCCCGTCCAGCTATATTGTGAACCGCCGGTTGCTGTTAAAATTATGGATTCGCCTTTTGAGATGGATACATTGCTGCTGCTGATGTTAATTACGGGAAGTGGATTTACCGTTACTGTTGCCGTTCCACTTTGGGTTTGTGTTGCAAAGGCATCTGCCACGCTAATTAAACGATAAACAAATGTACCTGTTAGGTTTGTAGGCGCACTTAAAGTAACCGTTGTTCCGTTGGTAGTGATTATTCTGTTGCTGCCACCATTTATAGTATAGGTGAAGGTATATGGAGCGGTACCAGCTGAACCTGTAAAAGTGATTACAGGGGAGTTGTTGAAATTACATACAGAAGCGTTGCCTGTAATTGTGGCTAAAGGTAATGGGCGAACCGTTACAGTTGCAGAACCGGTTTGTGCTTGCTCGCAGTTTACATCAGCAACACGAACTAAATTATATACAAAGTTGCCTACGGATGTTGTAGGCGCAACTAAGGTTGCAACATTGCCAGTTGAGGTAATGGTTCTGTTAGTGCCACCGTTAATGTTGTAGGTAAAAGTATATGGTGCGGTTCCGTTTGCCCCGGTAAAAGTGATGGTTGGTGCAGTACCATTTTGTGGAATAGCAGTAGATCCGGAAACACTTGCCGTTGCTAATGTTCTAATGGTTACTGTTGCTGTTCCACTTTGATTTTGTGCTGCATTTACATCGGCAACGCTTAGTAAATTGTAGTTAAAACTACCTGCAACATTTGTTGGTGCAACCAGTGTTGCATTGGCATTTGTAGCGGTAGAGGTTATGGTTTGGCTTGCTCCACCATTTATATTATAGGTAAAAACATATGGCCCGGTACCGTTTCCACCAGTAAAAGTTACGGTAGGTGCTGTGCTATTTAAGCAAAGTGCTGTTGTGCCTGAAATGGTTGCTACAGGAATTGGGTTTACTGTTACCGTAGTAGAAATATTTTGCGTTTGGGTGCTGTAGGCATCGGTAATGCTGGTTACAGTATAGGTAAATGTACCTACTGTATTGGTAGGTGCTGTAATGGTTACCGTATTGGTGTTTGATGTTGCCGTTTGCGCTACACCACCATTAATTTGATAGGTAAAAGTAAATGGAGCAGTACCTGCTGAGGCCGTAAAAGTAATTGCCGGAGCAGGAGCATTAAGCGGAACTGAAACATTTGAACTTACTATGGCTGCGGGTTTGGCATAAATATGCAGATTAGCAGTTTGATAATCAATGGCATAATTGGTACTCAAGGCCAATGTGCCTTGGGTAATGGCATAATCGCCCGCTGTTTCTCCAGGATTTCTACTTAAAGCACCTGTGAAAATATCTGTTCCGATTAATGCTGGAGTAGATGTGTAGGTAAACGATGGATCTACAGTGGCTTCTACTTTGGTTTTGGCATCAGCCGTTACGGTAATCTTTTTAGGCGCTATAGTTAAAATTTGCTGTTTTGCTACGGCTGGATTAAAAAACGTATCTCCCGACTGATTAGCTGTAATGGTAACCGTACCTGCTTTTAAAATATGGATATCGTTATTGCTCAGGGTTGCAATATTGGTATCGCTGCTGGTATAGGTGATGTTAATGTTGGTATTATTGCTGGTTGCACCAACCGGGAAATCAGGATCACCATAGGTAACCGTTTTGGCCGCCGCAAGTGTGATGGTTTGGTCGGATTTTACTGATGCATCATCTCTGCTATACCAAATAGGAGAAGTAATGATCCGGCTTCCATCTGCTTCTACAAGATCTGCATAGTAATAGCCTGTTGCTAAATTTGCCAGTGCATTATCTGTATAGGTTAAACTGGTAGAAGTGCTTGAGGTTAATTCAATCGGATTTACACCGCTACCTGGGGTACCGTATAAGATTTTAATACTTGTTACCGGGCTTGTTGTAATTGAGTTTAACTCAATAAGTGGTGCGCCAGCGGTTTTAAATATGCTACCAACGGGTTGTTTGTTAATGGTAAAGACAATTTTTGCAGCAGAATCTTGCGATGCATAAAAACGCATCTTCTTAATCGCATCCAATAAATCGTTTTCGGTAAGGGCAGGAGCCATTACAACTAACCTGGCCCGGGTATGCCTGCCGAAAGTTAGGTTATGGTTATCATGATCGATACTGGCGCCAAGGTGATAACCTCTGGCAAGCATTCTATTATAGTAACTCAGGTAACTCATAGAGCTGGCTGGGTCTGAATAGGTGATGTTGGTTGAAAATGCCGGGCCACTTTCCAAAGCAGCACCTACAATTGCACTGTCTGCACTTAAATCATAAGTAGCTGAAATATTATTATAATCGGTTGTATTAGGATGTGCCAGTGTTGCAACAGCATTTAATCCATGTCTGTTGATGATTCTGAATAATCCGGTAGGGCCGGTATACACGCTTTTAGGTACGTAAATTTGATTTTCTCCGGGTTCCCAGCCAATTAATGAATCAATTCCGTAAACTATTACGTGTCCGCCACCACTAATTACGCCCCACTCCATACCGTGCATGGCTACGAAGGTAGATGTAGTGGCTTTTTTTGCCGCTTCAATTCCGGGTTGCCAGCTTGCCAAAGACATTCCTGCCTGTGTGTGGTTATGTTCTGATATACCCAGGAAATCTAAATTCATGGAGTTTTTAGCAAATGCATAATCATCTTCAGGCTTTTTGGTTAAGTCGTCTTTATTTCCATCAGAATAACTGCTGTGACTATGCAAATTTCCATAATAGAAATTAAGCTTATTTACGTCTAAAACACCAGTTTTTAGGTTGCCCAGCAGCGGTTGGGTAGTGAGGTATAATGGCCCGCCACTACAAGCACTGTTAATGGAATAGATGAAGAAATAGTAATTGGTATTTTGGGATAAACCATTTCTGATGAATGTGCCGCCGGTTCCTCTTTTAACAACGATACCACCGCCTAACTGATCGCCAATGTTGTACGTGGTTTGATCTACCGGAGCAGTTGTTAAAGCAGGATTGGTGCTCATTACCACCAGGTATTCATCTGCACCGGTGGCTGTTGTAAAAGCGCCTTGAATAAAATTATAGTTGGATGATGTAATGGTGAAGTTGGTTGGCTGGGCTACCGGAGTTGCACAAGGCAATAATGTTTTGGTAGACTGGCTTGCGCTTAAAATATTTGTGGTTAAATATTTAGGGCCTCCTGTACATGAGATGTTATTTAATGGAACGATGAAATAAGTATAGTTCGTTGCATCTGTTAATCCGTTATCTGTAAATACATTGGTTACGATTCTGTTGGCGATAACGCCGCCACCAAATGAGGTACCCACATTATAAACCGTTCCATCAACTGGTAAAGCGGTTAAGGTGTTGCTCTGGCTTCTGATGATCAGATATTCGTTTGCATCGGTTGATTTAGTGAAACCTGCCGAAATGCTATTGGTGGTTACACTGTTAAAAGTTAATGCTGTAGCTGGGGTTGATGGCGCTGCGCAAACTGGTAGGTTTGGCGGGAAATGAACGCCTAAACGGTTTGCATCATCATCATCAATGGCATTTTGAACCAAGGCCATAGTGGTTCTTGTCCAGTCGTCATCAATATAAGTAGGGCTAGGTGCCGTAACATTCAAACTTCTTACATAAGAAACATCCTTCGCATTCACTCCTTGTCCAAAAGCATCAATGATATTGTTATTGGCATCAAGCAAAGCCACACCATCGTTTCCATTAAAGTTGATTACCGTATTGCTGTTTAAAACGGCACTTGCTGTGGTGAGATAAGGAATTTCAGTATTGCTGTTTCCGGTGTTGCCCAGCAAAACAGATCCACGTGCAGGAATGGTAAAGTTTAAATTAACGATTTGAGATGGTGCACCCGTGATATTAATGGTTCCGGCATCACCAGATATATTGTATAAAGCCAGTTTTAATTGAGGTGTTGCAGTATTGATAGGCGCATTGCTCAGGTTGGTTAATTCTATCCATTTATTTACCGAAGTGCCTTCATAATACTGACTGATAATAACCGGAGCACTTACCAATGGTGGGTTGGCTGTACTTCCATTTGCGTTAGTTACGGTTGTTTGTAAATTTCCGGCAGCATCTTGTGCAACTACAAAGAAAGTGTAATCAGTTGCGGAGGTTAAACCAGTTACAGTTATAGAAGCATCAGTATTAGCTGTGTTGGCAAATGAACCCGACTTTAATGCAGCTGTACCAGAAGCATCTACACCAGCTTTTACTTGTGCCGGGGTAGGAACATTTGCACCTGATGGAAGTAAAATATAATAGCTGGTTCCAGCCTCGTTAATATTATTGGTTAAGGTAAGTTCTGTTAAAGTTGGATTACTGGTTTTTGGGTATGTACTCGTGGTCACTGGCGGAGTAACATCTCCTAGTACACCTGATCCGGATAAAGCAATATTTATAGTTGTTGCACCTGTGCTAGTGAGCGCAATATTACCGGATGATGATCCCACTACTGTAGGGCTAAACCGTACGTATACCGTGGGCGTTGCCGCTATTTCTGTGGGTGTAAATGCGATGGAAGTTGAAAAAACACTGTTATCTTTTGATACTGAAAAAGGTGCAGTGGTAGTGATATTGGTGTTTGCGTTGGTATTGGTTCCTTTTGCTGTAAAGCTTTGATTACCAGAGTTTGTACCGATGCTTTGGTTTCCGAAAGATAAACTTGCCGTTGATGCCGTTAAAGTAGGGGTTGATACGCCTCCACCCGATGTGAACGACAAATTAAAATTATCAATACCTGTAGAAGGGCGGTTTCCAGACCCTGAAGTTGCATTGATGGTCACAATCCTGATCCATACCGTATTTGAAACATTATCTAAGGCTGTTCCAAAATCAATATTTACCGTATTATTAGTGAAAGAGGTGTTTCCTGTGGTTAATGTCCCGGTGGTGGTTGCTGCCGTAAATGCAGTTGGTGCCGCACCAATGCCATAATCTACCCGCCAGGTGGCTTGTCTTGGCGATCCGGCATCTAAAGATTGTAAATTAAAGCTTAGTTTTAGCGCTGTTTTGCCTGTGGTGTTGGCCAGTTGAAAAACAAAAGCCCCATTTGGATCTCCTACAGCTGCAGTTTGCCTTAAGCCTAAGGCCCGATCTGTAGCTGAACCTTGAACAGCAGTTGTTGCTGCTGATCCTGCTGTTGCAGATGCAAAGTTTTTGAATGCACCAGTGGCATTATTCCATGCAGTAGCAGCGGTTGTAAGGGCTGCGGATGTTCCTAACGCTGTGGCTGTTGCATTTGTTCTTACAGAGAAACCAGCTGGAAGTGCTGTGCCAATTCCGTCAAAGTTTTCCACATAGGGCGAAGTAGTGAGTGTTACCTGAGCGAATAATCTGCCCGCAATCAGAAACAACAGAGATAAAAGTAGAAATTTTTTCATACAGTTTTATTTGGATGATGATGGTCTCCTTCTTGCAGGCAAGAAGAGTTGACACGACAATGGAATCTTTAGTCAGTATTTTAATTTACACGCTTAAAACTTACCGATAAATGGGTTAAGGATAATTGTTGGATCATTTGAATACCCATAGCAAGATAATGCCACTAAGGAGCTTATCATATTGCCTGAATAAGTTGGAAATTGAATCGCGTAGCGAAACAATTTAGCTGGAAAAGCAGCTTATTGAAGTAGATTTTTCTGCATATGGGATGTTTAGGATGTAAAAATAGGGTTCGGATATTAATTTAATATTGTGGGGATGTTAAATTAGTTGTGTTTGGTAATCAATGATAGTTAGCCATTGATGATTTAAATTTAGTTAATTATCAGAATATTAACAGTGATGTTGGTAAGTTTTAGTGATTACTGAATGATTTAATGATTGAATGAGAGAATGGTTGAATGAATGAGAGATTTAATGAATGATTGAATGGTTGAGTTAATGAAAGAATGAGTGAATGGGTAGTGAGGTTACATGAAATCTTCAATATTGCCTTTTCCTTCACGGATTACTTCAAATTCGCCATTGGTACAATCTACTACAGTTGATGCTTCATTATCTCCAAAGCCACCATCAATTACCAGGTCTACCAGGTTTTCATATTTTTCGTGAATTAATTCAGGGTCAGTAGAATACTCGATTACATCATCGTCATCTTTAATGGAAGTAGATAGGATAGGATTACCCAATTCTTGTACAATAGCACGTGCAATATTATTATCAGGAACACGAATCCCCACTGTTTTTTTGTTAGAACTAAGCAGTTTGGGCACATTGTTATTTGCGTTGAAAATAAAAGTAAATGGCCCGGGTAATGCTTTTTTCAGCACTCTGAATGCGGTATTATCAATAGGTTTTATATAGTCAGAAATGTGCTTTAAATCATGGCAAATAAAAGAAAAGTTCGCTTTTTCAGGTTTAATTCCCCTCAGGCGTGCAATTTTTTCAATAGCTTTAGGATTGGTAATATCACAACCCAAACCATAAATGGTATCGGTAGGATAAATGATTAAGCCACCTTTCTTTAATACTTCAACTACTTGTTGAATGGCTTTCTCGTTGGGGTTTTCTGGATAGATTTTAATAAGCATAGCGTAAAAATAACAATTTAATGGTGTCGGTTGTTTAATAATCATAATCTTTGTATGAACAAAACATACGCTAATCTATTGTTATGAGAAAAGCTTTCGTGGCCATCGCCGCATTTTTAATTGCCCTAACCATTATGCTGGGCTTATATCATCCTTTTTTATGGTGGACATTTTTATTCACCGGACCCTTTGTAATTCTTGGTGTTTATGATTTATATCAGCCTAAGCATAGCATTGTTAGAAACTATCCTGTATTTGGTAGATTAAGGTATTTCATGGAAGAGTTAAGGCCAAAGGTTTACCAATATTTTGTAGAAAGTGATACCAATGGTACCCCATATAACAGGTTAAACCGCTCTTTAATTTATCAGCGAGCCAAAACAGATAATGATACTATTCCCTTTGGAACCCAATTAAACGTATATGAAAATGGTTACGAGTGGTTAAGCCATAGTATTGCAGCCATTTCTCATCACGAATTAAATTTAGATCCAAGGGTACAAATTGGTGGTCCGGGTTGTAAAAAACCTTATTCTGCCAGTATATATAACATTTCAGCCATGAGCTTTGGTTCATTGAGTCAGAATGCTATTTTGGCTTTAAATGGTGGTGCAAAGATGGGGAACTTTGCACATAATACGGGTGAAGGCGGTATTAGTGATTATCACCGTAAACCAGGTGGTGATTTAATCTGGCAAATAGGAACTGGTTATTTTGGTTGCCGAAATGATGACGGAACTTTTAATTATGATGCCTATTCAGAACGAGCGCATTCAGATCAGGTTAAAATGATTGAAATTAAACTTTCACAAGGGGCTAAACCTGGTCATGGTGGAATGTTGCCTGCAAAAAAGGTAACGGCTGAAGTTGCTCGCATTCGTTTGGTGCCAGAAGGTAAAGATGTATTGTCGCCGCCAGCACATTCTGCCTTTAATACACCAACTGGTTTATTGGACTTTGTGCAAAAACTTAGAGACTTATCAGGTGGAAAACCAGTGGGTTTCAAGCTATGTATTGGTCGTAAAAGTGAATTTTATGCCATTTGTAAAGCCATGATTGAAACGGGTATTTACCCTGATTTTATTACTGTTGATGGGGGAGAAGGTGGAACGGGTGCAGCGCCTCAGGAATTTTCAAATTCAGTTGGGATGCCTTTGCGTGAAGGTGTTGCCTTTGTTTATGATGTGTTAAATGGTTTCGATCTTAAAAAACACATTAAAATTATTGCTTCTGGTAAGGTGGCAACAGGATTTGATTTGGTTAAGAATATTGCTTTAGGTGCAGATTTATGTAATGCAGCTCGTGGGATGATGTTTGCTTTAGGTTGCATTCAGGCTTTAGAATGTAACAGCAATACTTGCCCTACGGGGGTAGCCACACAAGATCAGAGCTTGATGAAGGGTTTGGTTGTGGAGGATAAAACGGTTCGCGTGAAAAATTTTCATAACCTTACGGTGGCGAGTGCGGTTGAATTATTAGGTGCTGCGGGTTTGCGTGAACCTCACCAGTTAAGCAGGGCTTATATCAATCGTCGCGTAAGCTCAAGTGTAATGCAAAGTTACCTGGAAAGTTTTCCTTATATTCCTGCCGGAAGTTTATTGCAAACTCCATATCCAACCCGTTTTGAATTGGGAATGGCGCTAAGCACTTCGCAAAGTTTTGCACCGACAGATTATAAGGTTTCGGCAGTAGATTATGCACATGCAAATCCTTATAGCGATACCATGCATGATGATGGAAGATAGTTATTTCGGTTGGTGAGACGCCAGCCGATAGGTTGGTTAAATGTGCTATCGTCATTGCGAACTGAAGGTCAGGGTTTAGCCGTTAGAGTGAAGCAATCTTTCTAGAGGAATAGATTTTTCTACTGATTGCTGAAATACCAAACAGACTTATAAACAGATGAGTCGTCATTGCAAGGGGGAACGACGAAGTCATTATTTAGGTTGGTGAGACACCCAACCGATAGGTTAGAGTTCAAAGATTTCTCGGCTATGCTCGAAATGACGAAGCAATCTAATTCGCTAAATAGATTGCTTCGTCAGCTGAAAAAGCCTTTCTCACAAGGACGAGTTTGTTAGTTTTTCGTACAAGCTTTCTGCGCTAAGTACGTGAATTAGCGACATTTTTCTCCATATTAATCCCTAGAAATAACACATTATAGGCTGCCAACCAACTTAATCATCAAGTAAGTAGTTTTTTCTGTAAATGGGGGTGGAATGGATAAAAAAAAGAGTTCAAGCCTTTAAAAGCTTGAACTCCTATATCGTCAGGTTTGTTTACCCTAAACCCTAAACCCTAAACCCTAAACCCTAAACCCTAAAACTCTGCATTTTTCGGGAACCTTGGGAAAGCAATGACATCACGGATATTGGTCATACCAGTTACGAACAATACTAAACGTTCGAAACCTAAACCGAAACCAGCGTGTGGCGCTGTACCAAAACGGCGGGTATCTAAATACCACCAAAGTTCATCCTGAGGTATGTTTAAATCTTCCATTCTTTTAGTTAAACGATCTAGGCGTTCTTCACGTTGAGAACCGCCGATCATTTCACCAATTCCAGGGAAGAGGATGTCCATTGCGGCAACGGTTTGTCTGCCTTCTGCATCAGGTTCATTCTGGCGCATGTAGAATGATTTAATGTCAGCTGGATAATCTGTTAAAATTACTGGTTTTTTAAAATGCTTTTCAACAAGAAAACGTTCGTGTTCGCTTTGTAAATCAGCACCCCACTCATCAATTAAATATTTAAATTGTTTCTTTTGGTTTGGTTTTGATGATTTTAAAATTTTAATGGCCTCTGTATAGGTTAAACGCTCAAAATCATTTGCTAAGCAGAAATCTAATTTTTCTAATAAGGTAAATTCACTGCGCTCATTCTGAGGTTTTTGTTTATCTTCTTCCGCAAGGCGGGTATTTAAAAATTCCAGTTCTTCCTTGCAATGATCTAAAGCATATTTGATTACATACTTCATCATATCCTCTGCCAGTTGCATGTTATCTTCCAGATCGGCAAAAGCAAATTCAGGTTCTACCATCCAGAATTCTGCAAGGTGACGGGTGGTATTGGAGTTTTCAGCCCTGAATGTTGGTCCAAAAGTGTAAATTTTTCCAAAGGCCATTGCAGCTAATTCACCTTCCAGCTGTCCGGATACGGTTAGGTTGGTTGCACGTGCGAAGAAATCCTGAGAGAAATCTACTTTTCCATCTTCGGTACGTGGCGTATTGTCGAAATCTAAAGTAGTTACTTTAAACATTTCACCTGCACCTTCAGCATCACTGGCTGTAATTACTGGCGTATGCATATACACAAAGCCGCGTTCATTGTAAAACTGGTGGATGGCAAAAGCCAAAGCATGACGTACTTTAAATACGGCATTAAAAGTATTGGTACGGAAACGCAAGTGCGCAATTTCACGTAAGAATTCTAAACTGTGCTTTTTAGGTTGTAAAGGAAATTTTTCAGGATCGCTATCTCCTAAAATTTCAACAGTTGTAGCTTTAATCTCTACTGACTGACCTTTTCCTAATGATTCAACCAGGTTTCCGGTGGCAGAAATAGCTGCCCCAGTGGTGATTCTTTTCAACAGCTCATCAGGTAAATTATTAAAATCGATTACCACCTGGATATTGCCCATGCAACTTCCATCATTTAAAGCGATAAACTGATTATTACGGAAAGTTCTTACCCATCCCATAACCGTTACTTCTGTGCCAAATGCAGTCGATTTTAATAAATCTTTAATTTGCTGTCTCTTAATCATAATGTTATTTGTAAAAGGCGCAAATTTATGAAAAAATGAGGTTAAATTGTTGGAATTAGTTAAAATGTTGAATTGGCTAATTGTTTTATTGCCTGATTTTTAATAAACTGCCAAGTTAATAATTGACCTATCTACCAGATGATTTTAGAAAGTTTAGTTTTAAATAGGTTTATCGTAAAGTCCTATAACCCTGTTTTTGAGTTTAGTTTTAGGTACTTTCATCATGATTAATCCTTAAATTCTGGTTTATTGTTGCTGCTGTTGTTGCTGTTGTTGCATTGCTTCCATATATTGCTGGTAACTGTTTTGTTTAATGGCTGTTGCAGTAGCCATTTCTGATGGTTTTGAATAGTTGACTTCTTTCGGCTGAAAATAATTTTCATTATCACTAAAGTCGTCATCATTATAGCCAACAGATACATTTACTTCCATAATGTGCTCAAGACCGCCTTTATATACTCCTTTTACCGGAGAGCAATTGGTGAAATTGCGTCCAACTGCCAGGCGAACATGCTTTTCATTGGCTATACAATTGTTTGTAGGGTCTAAGCCCAACCACCCATATTCAGGTATATAAGCTTCTGCCCATGCATGGGTAGCGCCTTCACCTCGCATGCCATCTTTATTTGGGCAAATATATCCACTTACATAACGTGCAGGGATCCCAGTTAAGCGTAGCATTGCGGTAAGCACGTGTGCAAAATCCTGGCAAACACCAGCTTTTAGTTTTAAAATTTCATCAATAGTGGTATCTACTGCTGTGATTCCTTTGATGTATTCAAAATGCTGAAAAACATGTGCGCAGTATTTAATAGCGGTTTGATAGGGGGTATCTTCGGGAGTTTTAATTTGCTGTGCCGTTTCTTTCAATTGAATAATTCCATCAAAGGATTCCTGACGAAGGTAATCGATGTATGGGACCTCATATTTCATCAAGTCCAAACTATTCCATTGTTCACTGCTAAACATATCGTCTTGCGGAAGTGGTTTTGGGAAAGTCTCTACACAAACCTTTGAAAATATTTTCAACTGGTTATGTGGTTCATTTTGAGTAAATGTGCCTACTTCATTTCCATAATAATCGATAAATATTTCTATTTCCGGACTTCCAGATATATTCAAATCATGTTTCACCACTTTTTGAAAATCATCTTTAATGGGGAACAGGATAATCTGGTTTGCACTATCACGAATAGGCAATTCATATTTGTAATTGGTAATATGTTTGATTTTAAATATTGGCATAATAAATGGTTAAGTAAGGGTACAAATTCATTGCATTATGAATTTGCAAAGTAATATTCGTTCAGTAGGTTCCCGATACCAAAAAGCTCTGTCTTAATATCAGTTAAATAAAGATGAAGCTGATCATCTGCCATGGTATTTACTGAGCTGTAAGTAATCATGCTTTTTAGCCTTCCTATTTTAAAGGATAAATTATTATAATCTGCAATATTGCTTTCACTTTTAAGTCTACTGAAATAACGCTCAATATTGTTCATCGAATAAAGTGCAGACCTTGGGAAATCGTTATTAAGCATCACCAATTCGATGATGTTCTTAGCATCAAATCCCTGTCTGTAAGTTTTAAGGTAGAGTTCATAGCCACCTAGCGAAAGTAGCAAGTGTTTCCAATAGGCTATATCTGTAAGTAAATCGGGATTGGTGCTGATGGAACTGAACTTAATATCTAAAATATCGATTGATTGGATGCTTCTTTCCAGGTGTTTACCAATCTTCATAAAGCTTCTGCTTTCACCACGTTCCATGGTGCTATCTGCCGTTCCATGATAGAGCATTACCTGCTTAATTAAAATGTCCAGGGCAGTAATGGGGTCGTCTTTTTGCACATACCATAGCAATTTTTCATCCTTTACGGTATGATAATATTCATTCAGGCATTGCCATAGGTCTTTTGGAATATGTTCTTGTACACTTCTGGCATTTTCTCTGGCCAATGTTACAATATTTAAAATCGAATTGGGATTTTCCTTGTTTAATAGTAAGTATTCAATTACCGCTCTGCTATCGTGCTGGATATTCAAAAGTTCATGCTCATCATCCGAAGAAAAAATCCGAATGACAGGTTTCCATGTAAACTCCTGAATGGTATCTTGTGAGGAGGCATAATTGATTTTTAACATGCGCAGCATACCATCACTGCGTTCTACATACCTGCTTAACCAATATAAGCTTGATGCTACTCTACTTAACATATCTGTAATTTAAGAAGTTAAAACCCAGGTATCTTTACTGCCTCCACCTTGAGAACTATTTACCACCAGCGAGCCTTCTTTGAGGGCTACACGCGTTAATCCGCCAGGTACAATTGAAATTCCATCAGGTCCGTTTAAAGCAAAAGGGCGAAGATCTATTCTTCTTGGCGCCAGTTTGCCATTAATAAAACACGGTGCAGATGAAAGGCTGATGGTGGGCTGGGCAATAAAATTTCTTGGATCTTTGAGGATCTCGATTTTATATGCTTCGGTTTCTTCTTCTGATGCCGCATGTCCCATTAACATTCCATAACCGCCACTTCCATTGGTTTTCTTTACAACCATTTTGTTGATGTTAGCGAAAACATAATCAAGTTCATCACGGTTACTCAATTGGTAAGTAGGTACATTCTTTAAAATGGGTTCTTCATTCAGGTAGTATTTAATCATATCCGGAACATAAGTGTAAACGGCCTTATCATCGGCAACACCATTTCCTACTGCATTTACAATAGCCACATTTCCTTTGCGATATACGCCCATTAAACCTGCAACACCTAATACACTGTTCGGGTTAAATACTAACGGGTCTAGATAATCATCATCTACCCGCCTGTAGATAACATCAACCTGTTGCAGTCCTGTGGTTGTTTTCATAAACACGTTATGGTTTTTTACCACCAGATCGCGGCCCTCTACTAATTCTACACCCATTAAACGTGCTAATGTGGTGTGTTCATAGTATGCAGAATTGTACATGCCAGGGCTCAGTAATACAATGGTAGGATTGGAGACGGCCCGGGGAGAAAGTGCCATGAGATTTTTATAGAGAATAGCCGGATATTCTGTTACGCTCCTTACGCCACACTGCGGAATTAAATCAGGAAAAAGTCTTTTAGTGATCTCCCTGTTTTCTAGCATGTAACTTACACCAGAAGGCGTACGTAGATTATCTTCCAATACATAGAAAGTACCATCATGATCGCGAATTAAATCGATACCAGCAATATGGATATAAATATCGTGTAGAACGTTTACATGGTGCATTTCTCTTAAAAAATGCGGACAGGAATAAATTACGTTGATTGGTACAATCTGATCTTTGAGGATAAACTGATTGCTGTAAACATCTTTTAAAAAAAGATTTAATGCTTTAAGCCGTTGTGTGATTCCTTTTTCTATAAATGCCCATTCACTGGAGGTGATGATTCGTGGAATAATATCAAAAGGGAAAATTTTTTCTATACCCTCACCACTATCGTAAACAGTGAAGGTGATACCTTGACTCATAAAGAGCTTTTTAGCTAATTCTTCCTTCTTGTTTAAATTTTCAAGTGATTCTTTTGAAAAGTTATTGATGAAGTTTTGATAGTGATTTCGATAATGATCACTACTTAAAAACATTTCATCATAAATTTGCGGGTGATTTAAGTAATTTTTTATAAAATTTTCGATCATTTGACTTAAATATTTCCTTAAAGTATGATTTTAAGTGAATAAATCATATTTAATTTCAAAATAATTATTGATTATTGTTTCATTTTAAATTTTTAATGCTTATTTTGATGTAATCATTAATTATTTTAATAATTTATTTTATTTTTATTGATAAATGTCTTGATTTTATCAATAAAATTGCTACTTTTGAATGCTCGTTAATTATTATTATATATTTGGTTTAAAAAAAGCGCTGGCAACGGCGCTTTTTTTACAGATCTAGAAAGACTTATTCATAATCAACATAAACCAAACAACCTAAACCAAAAGAAGCTTCCAGGGTAACCCACTGGAAGCTTTCTTTTTCTAAAGCATTTCTATAAGTTTTATGCTTAAAGTAAATAATAATATATTCTGAAATTAACTTATGGATTGGTATATACTATTAGCCCTAAGTTTTATCTCTTCAATTTGTTAATACCATTGAATTTATAGGAATTAGTTTTGGTTGTTAAGATACCAACCGATAGATGGGGGGTAACATTTGGAAGCTTTCTTTTTTAAGCATTCTTCACTTATAAATCATTAGGCTGGTTTATGCATGAACTCGGTAAGAATATGTAAGAATAGAATTTGAAATTGTTATATATGAAAAAAGCTATCTCAATTTTCATCAAGATAGCTTCAATTATATGTTTTGTTAGTGATTAATTAATCTTCTGAATAGGTGATATCATTAACATGTTTGTCAATTTCCCATCTTCCTGTTCCTTCTTCGCCAATTACTTCGAACAATTCTAAAGCACGGCGGGCTTTGTATTCTTCTTCACGTTGTTCTTTCAAGAACCAGTTTAAGAATTCCATTGTTACAAAATCTTGTTCCTTCAAACATCTTGAAGCTAAGTTTTTAAAACTTTGTGTAATGGCAATTTCAGCTTCAAGGGCATCTTCAAAAACTTCTCTGAATCCAGCAAAGTCCGTTTTAATGCCGGTAACTTCAGGAGAGATTGCATTTCCTCCCATATCTAAAACATACTTGAATAATTTCAATTGGTGCATTCTTTCTTCTTCAGATTGTTTAGTGAAATAATCTGAAGAGAAGTCATAACCATTTTGGTTACACCATGATGCCATTGATAAATATAGTGATGAAGAGTGTGCCTCCTTTTTAATCTGCTGATTTAAAAGTGTTTCAATATCCTCAGATATTAAACATTTAATACGCATTAAATCTTTCATAATTTCTGTGCTTTAATAACAATACAAATGTAACACAGAATTGTTCATTATTGTAAATTATTTACTATATGAAATTAGTCTAAATTGCTGATAAGTAGGTATTTATAATGAGTTTAAATAGTGATAAAGATATGTGAAAGTAAATTGAAGATAGAAGGTAATAACGCCAAACGGATACTAATTGGGAGACAGGGGGATAGCTGGCTTTAACAGCCTACAATTATCATTGAATAGTATCATGTAATGAATATCAATCTTTTGCCAACGAACTTATGGGTTAATAAACCAGCCTGTAAAGGCAGTCGTTCACTATATGATTTAAGTTAAACATGGTAAAAGTACCATGCAATAAATCTTTTAAGGCAATAATTTCTAATGCATTTAATAAATAGACATGCTCACATCCATTAAAGGTAACCAACTCGAAATCGGCTCTATGGGTATTGAGTAGGAGTGCCTCGATATCGATTTCCTCTACAACTTTCTTCAATTTTTGAAGTGAAAGGCAATTGTAACGGGCAAATTTTCCGCCAAAATCTACGTAAAAGCAGTTTAGCTTATCAGATTGATAAACCGCCCCTTCGTAGTTTGAGAATACGTTAATTAATTGATTAATATCGATACACGCTTTTTCCATCTCTTGCAAAACTGGTCATTATTTAGATTAAATACAAATAAAATGTAAAAAAAAATCTTTTATCATTTATTGTAATGCTCTGTCATATTAGATCGATAGGATCATTAAAGATAAGCTATTAAGTATAATTTCAGGTTACTGAATGGTGTAGACCATGTGATAATATAAGCCGCCTATAAATAATTTTTGATTTTGTATGCTGAATGCTTTATTCTGATAGAGTTTTAAAGCTTTTTGGTTCTCCATTTCCACTAACAAGCCGATGCGTTTGTGGCCCATGCTTTTTCCCCATTCAATGCCAGCTTTAATTAAAGCCTTACCAATTCCTTTTCCCTGGGCTTCGGGATGAACACTAATGGTATCCAGGTAAAATTCTCCCGCCTCTGTTTCAGGTTCTGGATGGAAATTTAGAAGATTATAATTTTTGGTCAGGTGATCTAGGAAAGTTTTTCTCAATTCAAAGAGTTTGCCTCCATCATAAGCATTAATCGAGCCCAATACCTGATCATTTTCTATAAATACTAAAGTGTTCTCGTAGCTATATTGGTTATGTTTTTGTTTAAAGAAATGTTCAAATAATTGTTCTATGATTTTGGGATCACTGGAGTTTGCAAATTTACCAGCCAATTCATCCATGGCCTGAATGATTAGTGGGACAACAAATTTCGAATCGGAAGGTTCTGCTGGCCTGATCATTTAAATATCGCTCAGGTTAAAGGTTTCTGCTACTCTCACGCCTTTTTCTGTTCTTTGAAGGGTACAGCATTCATGAATGGGATCGTGTTCTAAAAATAAGATATAGTTCTGATCTACTGCTTCTTCGAGAAAAGCTTTTTTTTCAGTTAGTGTTTTCAAAGGAAACATATCATAAGCCATCACATAAGGTAATGGCAAATGTCCAACAGAAGGTAATAGGTCTGCCACATAAACTATTGTTCTTCCTTTATAATTGATTTTTGGCAGCATCATCGCGTCAGTATGGCCATAAGCAAAACCAATGTTGATGTTTGGTTGCCAATTTATATTTTCTACTTGATCTATAAACTTAAGTTGTCCGCTTTCTTGTATGGGCAAAATGTTCTCCTTAAGAAAAGAGGCCTTCTCACGTGCATTCGGTTCAATAGCCCATTGCCAATGTTTTTCATTGCTCCAGTAAGTAGCTTTATTAAAAGATGGAAGGAGTTTATCTTTTTCACGAACTACAGCTCCACCAACATGGTCGAAATGAAGATGCGTGAGGAACACGTCTGTGATATCCGATAGATTAAAACCTAATTTACCGAGAGATTTTTCCATTGAATCGTCTCCATGCAGATCATAATGACTGAAAAATTTTTCATCCTGCTTATTTCCAATTCCCGTATCTACAAGAATAAGTTTGTTTCCATCTTCAATCAACAGACACCGCATAGCCCAGGTACATAAATTGTTTGCATCAGCAGGATTGGTTTTTTGCCAGATGGTTTTAGGGACAACGCCAAACATTGCGCCGCCGTCTAATTTAAAAAGCCCGGTATTGATGGTGTGGAGTTTCATGTGGTTAGGTGGTTAGGTGGTTAGGTGGTTAGGTGGTTAGGTGGTTAGGAAATAAACCGGTAAAATTACAAAACCCTTTAGAACAATCTAAAGGGTTTTGTGATTTTTACTAATGACTAATGACTAATGACTAATGACTAATGACTAATGACTACAAATGGATCACTTCACCATATGCATCAGCAGCAGCTTCCATGATGGCTTCGCTCATGGTTGGGTGGGGGTGAACCGATTTAATCATTTCATGACCTGTAGTTTCCAATTTACGGGCAACAACAATTTCAGCGATCATTTCAGTAACGTTAGTACCAATCATGTGTGCGCCTAATAATTCGCCATATTTAGCATCAAAAATTAATTTAACAAAGCCATCTTTTGCACCGGCAGCACTTGCTTTACCTGAGGCAGAAAATGGAAATTTGCCTATTTTTAATTCATAACCTGCTGCTTTCGCTGCTTTCTCTGTATAACCAACAGAGGCAATTTCAGGTGTGCAATAAGTACAGCCCGGGATATTGTTATAATCTAAAGGCTCGGCATGCTGACCAGCAATTTTTTCTACACAGATAATGCCTTCTGCAGATGCTACGTGCGCTAGCGCTTGTCCGCTAACCACATCGCCAATAGCATAATAGCCTTTTACCGAAGTATTATAAAACTCATCCGTAACAATTTTCCCTTTTTCAGTTTTGATTCCAGTTTCTTCTAAACCAATGTTTTCAATGTTAGCCACAATTCCAGCTGCAGAAAGTACAATGTCTGCCTCGATGGTTTGCATACCTGAAGCTGTTTTAACTGAAACTTTACAACCTGAACCACTTGTGTCTACTGATTCCACCGAAGCAGAAGTCATCACATCTATACCCACTTTTTTAAGGCTACGCAATAACTGCTTAGAAACATCTTCATCCTCTACAGGTACAACGTTTTCCATAAATTCAACAATGGTTACCTTAGTGCCCATTGTAGCATAGAAATAGGCAAATTCAACACCTATAGCGCCTGAACCTACAACAACCATGCTTTTTGGTAATTCTGGAAGTACCATGGCCTGGCGATAGCCGATGATTTTTTTGCCATCCTGTTTCAGGTTAGGCAATTCTCTTGAACGGGCACCTGTAGCAATGATGATATTTTTAGCTGTCAATTCTTTTTGAGAACCATCAGCACCTTTAACTTCTAATTTGTTTCCTGGTTTCACTTTACCAGTACCCATGATCACGTCGATCTTGTTTTTCTTCATTAAAAACTGAACGCCTTTGCTCATACCATCTGCAACACCACGACTGCGTTTTACTACAGCTGCAAAATCTGCAGTCGCTTCGGCAGTAGTGATTCCATAATCTGCTGCATGATTAATATATTCAAAAACCTGTGCACTTTTTAGTAACGCTTTAGTTGGGATACAGCCCCAGTTTAAGCAAATGCCACCTAGTGATTCACGCTCTACAATAGCAACTTTCATTCCTAATTGAGAGGCTCTGATTGCAGCTACATAGCCACCTGGGCCGCTGCCTAAAACAATAACATCGTAATTCATATCTATTATATAGAGATTTGCTTTTTAATTGTTTCTTTTATTGATGTAAACTTCTAATGAAAAAGTCACAAATCGAACAGGCTGATCTCCTTTGGATATCTTTAATGTTCTGATATTACCTGACTGAGCGTTTTCATTTACTCAACAACAGCCCAAAACTAAAAAAAAAATGTTAATTGATGCGTTGATTATTTCGATAGTAATGTAAAAACTACAAAATTTACAATGAGGTTTTGTTTAAGGCTCCTCCGTATGGTTTATATTGTTTTGCCATTTATTAAAAAGTATTCCAGAAAATTTGCCTACGCTAATAAATTAATTCCAATTATGTCAAAACCTCTTATTGTTACTTCTTATTATAAGAAATTAATATGGATGTATTTTATTGTTTGGTAAAATCCTTAAGAATCATGATCGTTAAGAACGATAATTAGTGAACTGTTAGATTTATTTAGAATTTACTGCATTATTTTTAAGTTTTAATTCAGTTTTATGGTAATTATTTAGTTGTTTAAGCAATCCTTTGATAAAGTGAAAGTTATGATGTTAAATAGAGAACTGAATTGTTGAAAAGTTTTGAGTTTGTTAACGTAAATTTAACATTGCATGTTAAAATGTGTTAAATTTTAATACATACATTTGCAGCAATAAAATCACCCCAATTTATTATTCAACAACAAAAACATTAAAAAACAAAGGATGAAAAAAACTTTACTATTTAAGATTGTAGTAATTGTTCTTGCTTTTGTAGGTTTTATATCTGTTGCAAATGCACAGGTAACTACATCTTCAATGACAGGTACTATCAAGGATGCCAAAGGTGCCCTACCTGGTGCAAGTGTAAAAGCTACCCATACCCCAACCGGAACAGTTTATTCTGTGTCAACAAATAATGATGGCCGTTTTACTATTGGTGGTATGCGTGTAGGTGGCCCATACACAGTTGAAATTAGTTTTGTTGGTTACAGACCAGAAAAAGCTACCGATATTTATTTAAAATTAGGTGAGCCGTTTGTGCTGAACCCAATATTAGTAGATAACAGTTCGACTTTGAGTGAAGTAAAAGTAATAGGACAAAGTGCAAATAGTGTTTTGAATTCGAACAGAAGTGGTACTTCAACTGTTATTAATAAAACACAAATTCAAAGTTTACCAACCATTTCACGTAGTGTTAATGATTTAACGCGTTTAACGCCACAAGCAAATGGTACTTCAATCGGTGGTGGTAATTATCGTTCTAATAACTTTACAGTTGATGGAGCAAACTTTAATAACCAATTTGGTATTGGTCAAAATATTCCTGCTGGTGGATCTCCAATTTCAATTGATGCATTAGAGCAAATCTCCATTAATGTAACGCCATTTGATGTTCGTCAAACTGGTTTTACGGGTGGTTCTGTTACTGCTGTTACCCGCTCAGGAACTAATACTTTTTCTGGAAATGCTTTTTATACCATGCGTGGTGATGATCAACAAGGTAAAAGAATCGGAGAAACCTACAGAATTCAAACGCTTCAAAAACTTGACGAGAAAAATTATGGTTTTAGTTTAGGTGGGCCAATCGTAAAAGATAAATTGTTTTTCTTTGTGAATTATGAGAAAAAACATACCATTCAGCCAGGTACTACTAAAATCGCTGCTACTTTAAGTCAGCCTTTTGGTAGTATCAGTACAGTTGCTAAGCCAACAGCAGATTTTTTAAATACTGTTTCTTCTTATTTAAATGCTAAATATGGTTATCAAACAGGTCCTTATCAAGGTTATTCTAATACTAGCGATAATGAAAAAATGTTTGCCCGTTTAGATTGGAACATCTCTAAAAATCATCGGTTTAGTGTAAGATATAACCAAGTTGAAAGTCAATCGCCTTCAAATTTAAGTACTTCAACTACAGGTTCTGGTATCACATTTGGTGCTACATCAAACAGAGCTTCAGTTAACGCTTTATCTTTTTTCAATTCTAATTATTATCAAGCTGCCAACTTATATTCAGGCGTAGCTGAATTAACTTCATCTTTTGGAAGTAAAATAACTAACGTGGCAAGAGCTACTTATTCACATCAAAATGATCCTAGAACATCTGATAGTTCTCCCTTTCCTTTGGTTGATATATTAGATGGTACTAATGTTGCTACAACTTTCGGTTATGAGCCATTTACTTATGGTAACTTAAGAGATGTTAAGGGATATACTTATAGTGATGATTTAAGCTTGGCTTTAGGTAAACATAACATTACCTTAGGTTTGCAGGCAGAATTCAGTACAACTAAAAACGGTTTCCAACGTTTTGGTACAGGTTATTATGTATTTAATTCATGGGCTGATTTTGTAAACAATGCAAAACCTGCAAATTATGCAGTTACTTATCCATTAACAGCAGATGGTTCACAAGCTTATCCAAGTTTTAAATTCAATCAATACTCTGCTTACTTGCAAGATGAATTTACGGTATCGGATCGTTTAAAATTAACGGCTGGTTTACGTGTTGAACAGGCATCTTATCCCGATGTTTCAGAAGTTAGAACACATCCTTTAGTTGCAGGTTTAAATTTTGCAGGTCAAAAAGTTGATACTGGCCTTTTACCAGAAAACAGAATTTCTTACTCTCCACGTTTCGGATTTAACTGGAATGTATTTGGAGATAGATCTTTTCAAGTTCGTGGTGGTACTGGTATTTTTACTGGTCGTATTCCATTTGTTTGGATTGTATCTCAATCGGGTGATGCTGGTTTATTACAATATACCCAAACTTATTCTGGTCAGGCAAATACTCCATATTTTAATCCTAGTATTGCGCCTAATTTATTATCAACAGCTCCAGCAGCTGGATCTTCAATTCCGAGTAGCATTAGTGTAATGTCACCAAACTTGAAGTTTCCTCAAACCTGGAAATCTAGTTTAGCATTTGATGTAAAACTACCATGGGGTATCGTTGGTACTTTAGAAGGTATTTATGGAAGAGATTTAAATGTAGCAGTTGCACAGAATATCAATTTAGTTAATCCAACTAATTTAGCTATCAGTGGTTATGGTGATACCAGACCAATGTTTCCTAGCTCAACATTTGCAAGACAGAATGTTTCTTTAACTTCTGCAGGGCAAGTTGCTACTACAGCCGCAGCTACAAGTTCATCTGGCTTCAACGTAATTCAAATGACAAATGCTAAAGGTGGTTATAACTGGCAAGCAACTGCTCAATTGACAAAACAATTTCAGGGTGGATTATCAGCCATGGTAGCTTATACTAGATCTGATCAACGTAACTATGGCGACGGTGGTGGTGATCAGCTGTTAAACTTATGGTCAATTCCACAAACTTCTGGAAATCCAAATACACCAACTTTAAGTTATTCAAGTAACTTAAACCCTGATAGAATTATCGCCAATATTTCTTATAGAAAAGCGTATTTTGGTAATCTTGCTACTTCATTTTCGTTGTTCTATGAAGGAAGCCAACAAGGTCGTTTCTCTTATACTTATAGTTCTGATTTCAACAGAGATGGTCAATCAGGCAATGATTTGATTTACATTCCAAGAGATGCATCTGAAATTACTTTCGTAGCTATTCCAGCAGGAACTTCAGGTTACGGAAGAGCATATACTGCACAAGAGCAAAGTGATGCATTCGAAGCATATATTGCACAGGATGATTATTTAAGCAAACATAGAGGCGAGTATGCTAAACGTAATGGTGGTACATCTCCTTGGAGAAATCAATTTGATTTTAGATTAACGCAGGAAGTATTCAAAAACTTTGGTAATACAAAAAATTCATTCCAATTTACAGTTGATATCTTTAATGTTGGAAATTTATTGAACCGCAAGTGGGGTAACGTAAATTTTGTTAATCAAAGTGCTATATTAGTTCCGCAAAATGTTTCATCTATTAGTAATACTACTAAGCCAACATTTAGAATGGGGGCTACCAGTAATGACTTAACGAGAACTACTTTCGGCACTTCTCAAACAATATCATCTACTTATTACATGCAATTTGGTGTTCGTTATAACTTTAATTAATAATTAATTCATACAATAATTTTCTTGAAGCCCTGACTGAAAAGTTGGGGCTTTTTTTATAATAAGCAAAGCCATTTATATGAAAATATGATTTAATGATTTTTAAGCCTATTAAGAAAAACAATAATTAAATATAGTGAACATTTAAACAAACATGCCAAATATGCTAATACAAAGGTGTAAGAGGTAGAAAAACATGGTTGGCATCTGTTTATAAAAGATAGCAAAGGGTGAGAGATTTAAAGAATTAGTTTTCTGAAAAATAGAGAGAGCATTTTTGATTTAAAAGAACAGATTTGTCTACCTTCTTCAAAGCTTCGCAAATGATTTTGCGAAGCTTTTTTGCAATTTAACGGGATTTATTGGAGCAATTTATCTGTGATATTAACAAAACCCAAGGGTAAGATTTTTTGATATAAATTCTATATTGGTTACAACTGATTTGTTGATTACGGTATATTGGTTAAGGTATTACCCATAACTGTATGTGACTAAGTTAATCTTCACACTGTATTGCTATCGTTTATTGAATTGCTTTTGCCGAACCAGAGACGAACGAGATACGAACAAGGTCCAGATGAATAGTCTGCCGAGACACTGCTGATCATGTCAAATTACAGCAGAAAGTAGGTTTATAATCCAAGCTATTGGAATAGTCAAAAAAGCTTCCCGAATGGTTTCAAGAAGCTTTTAGATGATTGGCTTTTGTAATTACTTATTTATATTGAACGCCATTCCTAAACAGCTCATTCAATACTCCAGCCAAACGGATCCCGCCCATTTCTATTCTTTTATTTGCAATAGCGATATGAGATTGGTAATATGCCTCGTCTAATTTATTATTCTTTTCAACTTCCTGATAAAGCTTTGAACTGATTTTATAACTTTCATATAACCAGTCGATTGGTGAGGCCCTTTGCCATTTTCTTATTCTGAATTTACCTACATCATCTTTTGCTACAAGCTGTGTAATGCTAAGTCCCTGATGATCTAATAATCGGCTATCCCAAAGAGAGTGCAGGTTAGTTCCTTTTCCATCAAACTGAACCTGTATAGTATTACCACCCTTATCTTCAGCACGGCTCACATGCATGGGCTGATGGGCATCTCCCACTAAATGCACGATGAATTTTAAAGCAATAATTTTCTGATCTTTAGTCGCGTTTCGATCTTTGATTATTGATTCATTTAATGCAAGTGCTGTTAACAGGTTTTCATTTTTTAAGCTTTGAATGGAATCTTTGAATCTTCGACGGCTTAAGCCCAAAGGTAGATTAACAAAATGCCATCCGGATGTATTCTTGTATTCTGGTTGATTGCGAACCTCGTCAGCCCAGGATGCCACATCTGTTAAGGTTTCTTTACCTAGCAGTTCTTTAACAGCTTGTTTAGCCTCATCATTTAGATGTTTTTCTGCAATGGAAGCAACAGTTTTGTGTCCGAAAAAGCCCCATGAGCCAAAAAGGAATGCTATGCATATGAGTACGCATGCTACAATTATTCTTTTCATGCCACGAAGATATTAATCTGTGCTGACTGGTTTTTCTTGACTTAGAAATATTACAATTCTCCTCCAATAAAAAATAGGCTTTGGTTTTATCCAAAGCCTATTCAATTATTTAATTGTAAAATCTTAATTGTAAATAAAAGTCCCCTTTTCGCTTTCTATTGTTACTTGTTTCTGTTCGCCTTTTTCTACACGACCAATTATTTGTGCGTCTATGTTAAAGCTTTTTGAGATTTCAATAATGCTTTCAGCAATCTCTTGTGGTACATAAAGCTCCATGCGGTGACCCATATTAAATACTTTATACATTTCTTTCCAGTCTGTACCTGATTGTTCTTGAATCAAAGAAAACAATGGTGGAACAGGTAACAGATTATCTTTAATAACATGGATATCATCATTAACAAAGTGGAGTACCTTGGTTTGTGCACCACCACTACAATGTACAATACCATTAATTTGCTGACGATGTTTAGCTAATATTTTTTTTATTACCGGTGCATAAGTACGGGTAGGGGATAAAACCAGCTTTCCTACGGTAATTTTGCCAAAACCTTTAATTTCGATTTCATCGGTTAATTTCTTTTGACCAGAGAAGACCAAATCAAATGGCACAGCCGGATCAAAACTTTCAGGATATTGGTTCGCTACTGATTTCTCAAAAACATCATGACGGGCTGAAGTTAATCCATTAGAACCCATTCCACCATTATATTCTGTTTCATATGTAGCTTGTCCGTATGAAGCTAAAGCCACAATAACATCACCAGGTTTAATATTGTCATTACTAATTACCTCATCACGTTTCATCCGACAGGTTACTGTAGAATCTACAATAATAGTTCTTACGAGGTCGCCAACATCAGCTGTTTCACCGCCTGTTGAATAGATGGAAATTCCTTGTTCGCGGAGATCAGCCAGAATTTCTTCTGTTCCGTTAATTACAGCAGCAATTACATCGCCAGGAATTAAATTTTTGTTCCGGCCTATTGTTGAGGAAAGCAAAATATTGTCGGTAGCACCAACGCAAATCAAATCGTCAATATTCATGATGATGGCATCTTGAGCAATACCTTTCCAAACAGAAATATCACCTGTTTCTTTCCAGTAAACGTAGGCGAGTGATGATTTTGTGCCAGCACCATCTGCATGCATGATATTGCAATAGGCTTCATCACTAGCTAAAACATCAGGAATGATTTTGCAAAATGCTTTTGGGAAAATTCCTTTATCAATATTTTTGATGGCATTATGCACATCTTCTTTTGAGGCAGAAACGCCACGCTGATTGTACCTGTTATCACTCATGTTGCGGCAAAGATAAGCTTTTGAAGGGAAACACTAAAGTTAAAAGGAGAATGGTTTAATCATTCTTTCTTGTGTTTAACCACGTTAGAAATTTAAGTAGAGAGATAAATATGTAAGTTTTACCATATAAGGAATGAAAGAACATTTAAGGTTTAATCTATCGCTAAATGAGAATGCTTTAATTATCCTTTCTTGTGTTCTGCCACCTTTAGAAATTTAAGTAGAGAGATAGATATGTTAAGTTTTACTATACAAGGAATGAAAGAATATTTAAGGTTTAATCCATAGTCAAAAGGAGAGTGGTTTCATTCTTTTTTGTGTGCTACCACTTTAGAAATTTAAGTTTTCTTGATGTTTCGGGAGATAAATATGTAAAGTTTTACTATATAAGGAATGGAAGAATATTTAAGGTTTAATCCATAGTCAAAAGGAGAGTGGTTTCATTCTTTTTTGTGTGCTACCACTTTAGAAATTTAAGTTTTCTTGATGTTTCGAGAGATAATATTTAATGTTTTACCATATAAGGAATGAAAGAGCATTTAAGTTAATCCATAGCCAAAAGGAGATTGGTTTTAGTATTCATTTTTAGTTTTACTACTTTAGAAACTCAAGTTCATTAAGTTGATAGATTGGCAATGTTTTCACCTATGAGAAGTTTTGCGCTTTGATCTTATAAACCTCAAATCCTTAAAATGCTGATCAAAAAAAGGGCGTAAAGTTTTCACCTTACGCCCTATATCTTAACCTTGCGGCTTAAAACCTATTTCATAAATAATAATTCTCTGAATTTTGGTAAAGGCCAAACACTGTCGTCAACAATCTGCTCCAATTTATCTGCATGGTAACGGATTAAATCAAAGTAAGATTTAACTTTCTCATCGTAAGCAATTGCTTTCTCACGTGTATCTTCAATTTTGTTGGTTACTTTACGTTCTTCTAACATCGCATCGATATTTGTTTTTACGATATCTAAATGCTCGGATAATTTCTTTACAATTACAAGAGAAGATTTGCTTTCAATGCCCAAATCTTTCAATCCTTTAACGTTCTCAATTAAGGAGTTCTGGTAAGCAATTGCAGCAGGAATAATGGCCGTATTTGCCACTTCGCCCATAACACGGGCCTCAATCTGTAATTTTTTGTAGAAATTTTCTAACATAATTTCATGACGGGCATGAATCTCACGAGCACTGTAAATGCCTGTTGTAGAGAATAATTCAGCAGATTTTTCTGTTAAATAAGCATCAAGGGCTTTAGGTGTAGTTTTGATATTTGATAAACCACGTGTTGCAGCTTCATCTTCCCACTCCTGGCTATAACCATTTCCTTCAAAACGGATGGCTTTAGATTCTTTGATGTATTTTTTAATCACTGTTAATAAAGCGATATCTTTTTTATCACCTTTCTTAATCAGTTTATCTACTTCAACTTTGAATTTTGTTAACTGCTCAGCCATGATTGCATTTAAAATCGTCATCGGTGCTGAAGAGTTAGCTGAAGAACCTACAGCTCTTAACTCAAATTTATTTCCTGTAAAGGCAAAAGGTGAAGTACGGTTACGGTCGGTATTATCCAATAAAATTTGTGGAATTTTAGGAATACCTAACCAAAGTGCATTATCTTCTTTGATTTTTTTGCTGATTCGTGAGTGCTCAATCTCATCTAACACATCGTTCAATTGAGAACCTAAGAAGATAGAAATAATAGCTGGCGGCGCCTCGTTAGCTCCTAAACGGTGATCGTTGCTTACTGATGCAATACTGGCACGTAATAAATCAGCATGCTCACTAACTGCTTTAATTGTGTTTACAAAGAAAGCCAGGAACATCAGGTTATTTTTAGGCGTTTTGCCTGGTGCCAATAAGTTTTTACCAGTATCTGTAATTAACGACCAGTTATTATGTTTACCTGATCCGTTGATTCCTGCATATGGTTTTTCATGTAATAAAACACGGAAATGGTGACGGCGGGCAACTTTTTCCATCAAATCCATTAACAACTGATTGTGGTCAATCGCTAAGTTGATTTCCTCATAAATAGGCGCACATTCGAATTGAGATGGTGCTACCTCATTGTGACGGGTTTTTAATGGAATACCTAATTTTAAGGCTTCATTTTCGAAATCAACCATATAGGTGAAAACACGTTCAGGAATTGATCCGAAATAGTGATCTTCTAATTGCTGACCTTTAGCAGACATGTGTCCGAATAAGGCACGACCAGTTAACAATAAATCCGGGCGGGCGTTATATAAAGACTCGTCAACCAGGAAATATTCTTGTTCGATACCTAATGATGCATTTACTTTAGTAATGCTTTTATCGAAATATTGGCAAACATCAACAGCTGCTTTATCAAGTGCGGCTAATGCTTTTAATAATGGTGCTTTATAATCTAATGCTTCACCAGTGTAGGATACAAAAACGGTTGGAATACAAAGTGTTTTACCCGCTTTGCTTTCCATAATGAAGGCTGGAGAAGAGGGATCCCATGCAGTATAGCCACGTGCTTCGAAAGTATTACGGATACCACCGTTAGGGAAACTTGATGCATCTGGCTCTTGCTGAACCAATGCACTACCTGCAAATTTTTCGATAGCACCATCGCCGCTTGGCTCAAAAAATGAATCGTGCTTTTCTGCAGTTGTACCTGTTAATGGTTGAAACCAATGCGTGTAATGCGTTGCACCTGCACTCATTGCCCAAGCTTTCATAGCCGTAGCAATCTGGTTAGCATCATCAGAATTAATGAGTTCACCTTGGTTAATAGATGAGATCAATTTTTCATACACGTCCTTAGATAAGAAATCTCTCATTTTTTTCTTATCAAATACATTAGCGCCAAAAAAATCAGAAATTTTTGAAGATGGTGATTTAACTTCTGGTGAAATTCTGTTTTGAGCCTCTTTTAATGCGATGGTTCTTAAGCTTTTCATTAATTTGTTATGTTTTTTGTCAAAAATAGGATATTTTATTAATTTTTATAAAACAATCGTAAGAAATATATCAATTTTATTGAAAATGAAATAAAAAAATGTTTTAGAGATCAAAAATTTCATTTTTGGTAAAGAAAGGAGATTTTTTAACTGTTTTATGGAATCATTGATTTTGTTACATCATGCTTAAAACTTAAAAGCTATGTTCAATTCATCAATCAATGTGTACAAAACCGAGTGGCTCGATCTTGTATTTGCTAACCGCAACAAAAATTATGGCGCCTATGAATTAAGGTCTAAATCTTCTAAAATTATGACCAGATCGCTATTCATAGTCAGTGGATTATTTCTTTTAGCTGGCTTTGCTCCACTGGTTTATAGCAAAATGTTTCCAACAGTTATCGAAAAAGTAAGTCCTCCTAAGGTGGTTAACTTGGCAGAGGTGATTCATACCATGGAAAAAAAGATTGAACCAGAGAAAAAGATAGAACCTGCAAAAGCTGAACCTGTTAAAGTGAAATCAGTTAACGTGACATCAAATATTGTAGTGGTAGATAAACCAGAAATCAAAGATCCGCCTACTATAGACGAAATTAAGAATGCTGTTGTTAGCAATGTTACTCAAGATGGAGATATTAAGCCAAATTTAGTACTTAATAAAGCTGTGGTTACGGGCAATGGTGATGGTTTGACTAAAGAAAATACATCTGGCGGCGACTCAAATGCTATTCTTGGTACAGACGGCGTGGATGAATATCCTGAATTTACAGGTGGAATGAAAGCTTTTGCTAAATACATGGAACGTAATCTGCGTTATCCTTCACAAGCACAAGATGATGGGGTTCAAGGTAAGGTGTTTATCAGTTTCGTGGTTGAAAAGGATGGTTCGATCACTGATGTTAAAGTATTGAAGGGGATTGGTTATGGGTGTGATGAGGAAGCCATGAAAGTGATTAAAAAATCTCCACTCTGGAAACCTGGAAAAAATAAAGGAATCCCGGTAAGGGTAAGGTACAATATGCCGATTAATTTTAATTTAATGTAGAAGTGGTTAGGCGAGGAGTTGGTTAGATGGTTTAGTTAGTAAGGTGGCTAGAAACTATCAGTTATTGAAGGTTCGTCATTTCAACTGCAGTGGAGAAATCTTGAACTTTGCTTTTGTAAATGAATAATCAGAATAAACCCATTTGAAAAGATCTCTCCATTTCGCACTGCCTAAGGAGGCAGGTGCTACAGTCGGGATGACGATAATTGGTTTTTAGGAGAAAGGTGGAGAGTTGGGAAGGTGAGAAGTTGGTTAGGTGTTTAGTTAGTCAGGCGGCTAAAAACTATCAATTATTGAAGGTTCGTCATTTCGACCATAGTGGAGAAATCTTCGAATTTTGCTTTTTGCAAATGAATAATCAGAAGAAGCCCATTTGAAAAGATCTCTCCATTTCGCACTGCCTGAAGGAGGCAGGTGCTTCAGTCGAGATGACGACAATTGGTTTTTAGGAGAAAGGTGGGAAGGTGGGAAGTTGGGAAGGTGAGAAGTTGGTTAGATGGTTAGGTGTTTAGTTAGTAAGGCGGCTAAAAACTATTAATTATTGAAGGTTCGTCATTTCGACCGCAGTGGAGAAATCTTTGAACTTTGCTTTTTGCAAATGATTAATCAGAAGAAACGCATTTGAAAAGATCTCTCCATTTCGCAATGCCTTAAAAAGGCAGGTGCTACAGTCGAGATGACGACTTTAGTGAAGATATCGTCATTTCGACTGCAGTGTAGAAATCTTGAACTTTGCTTTTGCAAATGAATAATCAGAAGAAATCCATTTGAAAAGATCTCTCCATTTCGCACTGCCTGAAGGAGGCAAGTGCTACAGTCGAGATGACGACTTTAGTGAAGATATCGTTATTTCAACTGCAGTGGAGAAATCTTGAACTTTGCTTTTGTAAATGAATAATCAGAATAAACCCATTTGAAAAGATCTCTCCATTTCGCACTGCCTAAGGAGGCAGGTGCTACAGTCGGGATGACGACTTTGGCGTATATCCCGTCTTCCTGAACTTGATTCAGGATCTTAAATAGATGAGTTTTTTTGTGAGGTGCTGAGATAAATTCAGCACGACGGATTTACGAAGTAATGCTTAAAAATAAATTTATAATTGTGATTTTTGGTGATAAATGAAAAGGCTTGAGTGTTTGCTCAAGCCTTTGTCATGTAATTTCAATCTATTTAAATTTATGTAGCGATTAACCCTTTACTTTTTCTTCAATCCATTTTCTGGCGTTTACAAAAGCTTCCATCCATGGTGATACTTCGTCTTTTCTGCCAGCAGGGTAATTTGCCCAATGCCACTGAAATAATGAACGCTCAATGTGTGGCATCATCACTAAATGGCGGCCAGTTTCATCACACATCATAGCCGTGTTATAATCAGAACCATTCGGACTTGCAGGATAACCTTCGTATGCATATTTGGCTACGATTTTATATTGATCTTCCGCATAAGGTAATGAGAATTTTCCTTCTCCATGTGATACCCAAACGCCTAAAGTGCTACCTACTAAGGTAGAAAGCATCACTGAATGATTTTCTTGTAAGGTTAATGAAGTGAAAATACTTTCATGCTTGCCACTTTTGTTGTGCAGCATTTTTGGTTTCTCTTCATGGTTTTTGTTAATCAGGCCAAGCTCTATAAATAATTGACAGCCATTACAAATACCAACGGATAAAGTATCAGGGCGGGCAAAGAATTTTTCTAAAGCTACCCGGGCTTTTTCATTATATAAAAATGCGCCAGCCCAACCTTTGGCTGATCCTAAAACATCAGAGTTGGAGAAACCTCCAACAGCACCAATAAACTGAATGTCTTCCAGTGTTTCGCGGCCTGTGATTAAATCCGTCATGTGAACATCTTTAACATCAAAGCCTGCTAAAAACATTGCGTTAGCCAGTTCACGCTCAGAGTTACTACCTTTTTCACGGATAATCGCTGCTTTCGGACGGGGTTTCGTAGCATCAATAACAGGTTTCTTTCCATCAAACTGAGATGGGAAATTATATTTTAAGGCCTGGTTTTTATAATTGTCGTAACGTTCTTTTGCTAAACCATTACCTGTTTGCTTGGTGTCTAATAGGTATGAAGTTTTAAACCATACATCACGTAAGTGGTTGATTTCAAAGTTGAAACTATCTGTTGCATTCTTAACCTCAAGTGTCAGTGATGATGTCACTTTTCCAATTTTATGAAAATTAACACCTGCACTGGTTAATGTATTTTCTACTGAGGCATCTGCCTGGAAAACCAAAGCGATATTTTCAGCGAATAATAGTTTAATAATGTCTTGTTCACCTAGAGAAGAAAGATCAATTGAAGCGCCTAAATCGCGATCGGCGAAACACATTTCCAATAACGTTGTAATTAAACCACCGCTACCGATATCGTGTCCGGCCTGAATTTTATCTTCTTTAATTAATTGCTGAATAGTGTTGAATGCTTTCGAGAATTGACCTGCATCTTTAATGTCTGGTGTCTCTGTTCCAATCTTGTTTAAAATCTGCGCAAAAGAAGATCCACCTAATTTATAGGTATCGTTAGAAAGGTTAATATAATAAATAGATCCACCATCTTTTTGAAGTACGGGTTCCACCACTTGTGTAATGTCATTGCAATTTGCACCTGCAGAAATAATCACTGTTCCGGGTGCAATTACATCGCCATTTTTATATTTCTGTTTCATCGAAAGCGAATCTTTTCCGGTTGGGATGTTGATTCCTAAATCGATGGCAAAATCAGAACAAGCCTTTACCGCTTCGTATAGGCGAGCATCTTCTCCTTCATTTTTACAGGCCCACATCCAGTTTGCTGAAAGTGAAACACTTTTCAAGCCTTCTTTTAGAGGTGCCCAAACAATATTAGATAAAGATTCTGCAATCGCATTTCTGCTCCCTGCAGCCGGGTCGATCAGCGCCGAAATCGGAGCATGGCCAACTGAGGTTGCAATTCCTTCTTTACCCTGAAAATCCAAAGCCATTACGCCACAGTTGTTTAATGGCAACTGCAAAGGTCCAGCAGTTTGTTGTTTCGCTACACGGCCACCCACGCAACGGTCAACTTTATTGGTTAACCAATCTTTTGATGCAACAGCTTCTAATTGTAAAACCTGCTCTAAATAAGTATGAAGTTCTTTTTGATCGTAAGCAAGTGCTTCGTATTGGCGATTAATGGTTTGGTCATCCATCACAATTTTTGGCGAACTGCCGAACATATCTTTCAATTCCAGATCCATTGGCTTAATGCCCGTTGTTTCTGATTTGAATGTAAAACGATGATCACCGGTTACTTTACCTACCGTATACATAGGGGAGCGCTCGCGATCAGCAATTTTCTGTAAGGTTTCAATGTGTTCGTTACCAATCACTAATCCCATTCTTTCCTGAGATTCGTTTCCAATAATTTCCTTAGCGGATAGGGTAGGATCACCAACAGGTAATTTATCTAGATTGATTAATCCACCTGTTTCTTCTACCAGTTCTGATAAACAGTTTAAGTGTCCGCCTGCACCATGATCGTGAATAGAGATGATTGAATTGTGTTCACTTTCTACCATTCCCCGAACCGCATTGGCGGCACGTTTTTGCATTTCTGGATTAGATCTTTGAATCGCATTTAACTCAATACCCGATCCATGTTGGCCGGTATCAGCCGATGAAACTGCTGCACCACCCATTCCAATTCTATAATTTTCACCCCCGAGAATAACGATGTTATCGCCTTCCTGTGGTTTTAGTTTTTGTGCCTGACTGGCTTTGCCGTAGCCAATACCACCAGCAAGCATGATCACTTTATCGAAACCTAATTTGCGGGCATCTTCTTCGTGTTCAAAAGTTAACACTGAACCTGTGATAAGTGGCTGACCGAATTTATTTCCGAAATCAGTTGCACCGTTTGATGCTTTGATCAGAATATCCATTGGCGTTTGATATAGCCAGTCTCTTTCTTCTACACCTTTTTCCCAAGGACGGTTTTCTTCCAGCCTGGAAAGTGCTGTCATGTAAACCGCGGTTCCGGCTAAGGGTAAAGAACCTTGTCCGCCAGCTAAACGATCTCTGATTTCGCCACCAGAACCTGTTGCTGCGCCATTAAAAGGCTCAACAGTGGTTGGGAAGTTATGTGTTTCGGCTTTTAATGAAATAACCGAATCAAAATCGCTGGTAGCGTAATAATCTGGAATATCGGCTCTTTTAGGTGCGAATTGCTGCACCGTTGGGCCTTTAATAAAAGCAACGTTGTCTTTATAGGCAGAAACAATATCATTTGGATTTGCCTCTGATGTTTTTCGGATTAATTTAAACAGTGAGGAGGGCTGCTCTACGCCATCAATTACAAATTTTCCGTTGAATATTTTATGACGGCAATGTTCAGAATTGACCTGAGAGAAACCGAAAACTTCTGAATCTGTTAAAGGTCTTCCTAAATTGGTTGCTAATGTATTCAGATATTCTACCTCTTCATCACTGAGTGATAAGCCTTCTTGTTTGTTGTAGGCTGCAATATCAGTAATTTCTAAAATGGGTTCTGGCTTAATATCAATGGTGTAAATGCCTTGATCAAGCTTACTGTATTTCTGAGCGAGCATAGGGTCATAATCAGAAAAATCTTCAGCTATAGCTTTAAATTCTTCGATTCTGATGATGCCTTGCATATCCATGTTCTGGGTAATCTCTACCGCATTTGTACTCCATGGCGTAATCATAGCTGCCCTTGGTCCGACGAAAAAGCCTTCTAAAGCTGTTTCTGCTGAAATTTTGGCACCGCCAAATAACCACTCAAGTTTAGTAATGTCATTGGTAGTAAGCGTTTTGTCTGTTTGTAATACAAAAACCGCCTGCGATTGACTAAGGAAGAAATGAATCATGCTTTTTTTTTGAAGCTGCAAATTTAGGTTTTTTAGATTGAATGCGTGAATGATTGCATAATAGAATCAGAGAATGTGGAAATAATGACGGGATTGTGGAGAGTTAATGATAGAAGGAAAGAATGGATGATTGAATGATGGTCGGATTGTGGTAGAGATTAATAGGGAAGGGAAAATAGATAAGAGAAGTTGATGAGGAGAATAGTAAAAAGGTAATCAATCCCCAAGCCTTTGGTTTGTTGGCTCACTAACCAAAACACTTTATCTTACCACCTTGCTGTCATTCAGAGCGCAGCGAAGAATCCCTGTCTTTTAATCTACTGACTTCGTTTCATACAAAGCCAACTATACTAGATAGCAAGGCAAATGGCAGGTTTGATAGTGAGTTGCGGAGAATGGTTTTTACTTCGCCCTTTCCCTTTTAGGGGAAAGGTGCCGCTAGGCGGATAGGGGTTTAATTCACCATTAAATTGTATGCAAAGTTCAAAGATTCCTCCACTACGGTCGGAATGACGATTTCTTCGAGTGAGATTGTTTTTCATTGCCCTTTCCTTTCAGTGGAAAGGTGCAGACACGCTGATAGGGGCTTTTTCTCCTTCGGATAGGGGCTTGGTAACTTTTCTCCACTTTACTAGCCTTGTTGAAGAATTCTTTTGTCTTCGTAATTTTTCTGCAACTTTGTACATCAAATTCATTTAAAATCCACTCATTCAAATTCAATCATTATTATGTTCAACCGGATTCATCATATTGCCATTATTTGTTCAGATTATGAAAGATCAAAAAAATTCTATGTTAATAAGCTGGGCTTTACCATATTGGCCGAGGTTTATCGTGAAGAACGTAAATCGTATAAGCTGGATTTAGCTGTGAATGGGTTGTATCAGATTGAATTGTTTTCTTTTGAAAATCCACCCGCCAGGCCATCAAGGCCCGAAGCCCAGGGTTTAAGGCATCTGGCTTTTGAGGTAGATGATATTGAAAAGGAAATTAACAGGTTAAGTGATGCCGGAATTATCACAGAGCCCGTTCGGATTGATGAGTTTACTGGGAAGAGGTTTACTTTTTTTAGTGATCCGGATGGTTTACCGCTTGAGTTATATGAGGGGTAGAGGGGGTAGTTGGGGGACGGTTAGTTGGATTTAGGAGGCTAGTTGATTAGGCGGTTAGAGGGTTAGGTGTTGAGTTGGTTATTGGGTGTTATGAGTATTTTTAAATTTAAGCAGTTTGAAGTTGACCAAACGGGTTGTGCCATGAAGATCAATACCGATGGGGTGTTAATTGCTGCAATGGCTAATCATGAAGGGCCTCAGCATATCCTGGATATTGGAACAGGGACAGGTGTGATGGCGCTTATGCTGGCACAGCGTTTCCCTGAAGCTGAGGTTGAGGCGGTAGAAATTGACCTTCAAGCTGCGCAAACTGCTGGAAGGAATTTTCAATCATCAGTTTTCAATAGTCGGTTAAAAGTGCATCATCTTGGAATTCAGGAATTTCAAAGCAATCAAAAATTTGATTTGATTGTATCTAATCCGCCTTTTTTTGTAAATGATCTGAGAAACGATGAAGAAAGAAAAGGCATCGCCAGGCATGCTGATCAATCATTTTTCGAAGTGCTGATTCGAAAAGCGAATGATTTATTAACTGGAAATGGTAAATTTTGGATAATTCTACCCGTGAAACAAGCTGATGAGGTAGTTAAAATCGCTGCTAAGTATCCACTTCATCTTATTGAACAAGTTAATCTTCATTCTGATCTTCAAAAACCGACTTTCAGGCAAATTATTTGTTTGGCAAGAAACCACGCGGTGCGTGAGAAAAGTGATTTCTATATTTATGAATCATTTAAAATTCATAGCGCATCATATAAATACTTATTAAAAGATTTTTTTCTGGCCTTTTAGTTGGTTTAAATTAGTGATTAAATGGAGCATCAATAACCAGCTGTTTTTATTGCAGATGATGACGTAAAATTGCATGGATTTTTTTGTGTGCAAACACAATCACAGTAAATTAGCTTAAGAAATTTGGTGTATAACCAGCACAATTAAATTCACAATATGAGAAAAATAGGATTAATTTCTGATACACATGGTTACCTGGATGATGCAGTTTTTAAGCACTTCGATCAGGTGGATGAAATTTGGCATGCTGGAGATTTTGGCTCTGATGTAGCTGCTCCATTAGCTGCATTTAAACCTTTGCGAGGCGTATTTGGAAATATTGATGATGCTACAATTCGTTCTGAGTTTCCAGAGAAAAATCGATTTAGCTGCGAATTGGTTGATGTTTGGATGACGCATATTGGCGGTTACCCGGGTAAATATTCGTCCTATGTTAAGCCAGAAATTTACACTAACCCTCCTAAATTATTTATCACAGGGCATTCGCATATTTTAAAAGTGATGTTCGATGAAAAAATAAAATGTCTGCATATAAACCCCGGCGCAGCAGGAAAACAGGGCTGGCACAAAGTGAGAACACTGATTAGGTTTTGTATTTCTGAAGAAAATATTCATACCTTAGAGGTTATAGAGTTATCAGGTAGATAATGTAAAATATACACTAAGTATGGGTTTTGGCGTAGTCACATTAGGGCAATTTATTATTGAAAAACAAGCAGATTTCCCCTATGCAAAAGGAGAACTTTCCAGGCTGTTGCGGGATATTGCAATTGCTGCAAAAATTGTAAATAGAGAAATCAATAAAGCCGGTTTGGTGGATATGATTGGGCATGTGGGTACGACTAATATTCAAGGAGAAAAACAAAAGAAACTGGATGTATATGCCGATCAGCAATTTATTGCCGCCTTAACCAGCGGAGGAGAATGTTGTATTATCGCCACTGAAGAAGAGGAAGAGATTATTCATATTGAATCGCCTGTTTCTCAAAATGCTAAATATATTGTCTGTATTGATCCCATGGATGGATCATCCAATACGGATGTGAATGTAGCGGTGGGTACTGTTTTTTCAATTTACCGGCGTAAATCTTTAGAAGGAAAGGCCAGTATTAAAGATGTATTGCAAAAAGGTACAGAACAGGTGGCGGCAGGTTATATTATTTATGGCTCATCCACGATGTTAGTCTACACTACTGGAAAAGGTGTGAACGGATTTACACTGGATCCTTCTATCGGTGAATTTTGTCTTTCTCATCCCGAAATGAAAATCCCGGAAAGCGGCATTACTTATTCTATTAATGAAGGGAATTATGTTCATTTTCCTGATGGTGTGAAAAAATACATCAAATATTGCCAGGTGGAGGATGAAAGTACGGAAAGGCCTTATACATCTCGCTATATTGGTTCTATGGTTGGTGATATCCACCGGAGTCTGATTAATGGTGGGATCTATATTTATCCAACCACGTCGCGATCACCAGAGGGTAAACTACGATTGCTTTATGAATGTAATCCGATGGCTTTTATTATTGAGCAGGCTGGGGGCAAGGCCAGTACTGGTTTTGAGCGGATTTTAGAAATTCAACCTACCGAAGTTCATCAACGTGTTCCTATTTTTATCGGTTCTATCCGCATGGTAGAAAAAGCAGAAGAAATGATGTTAAATGGTATATCCAAACGTGATCAGGTAGAGGCAAAACTTGAAGGAATGGGTGTGATTGGAGGTATAGACTAAGATTAAAGTCTTGATATCTTCGGAAATAAATGAACTTAAGTTGTGGCTGTTGATTGAGTACACTAATTTGCAGCCACAATATCGTTCTATCAAATTAAGAGTTCACATCATTGTTTTCATAAATAAGTAGCTTCAGAATGAGTTAAAGCATTTTTTTTCGCTCTGCCTCAAAAAAGGTGTCTATTGCCAGGTTTTGTTTGTCTTGTGAAGCAAATACCGCCAGTCTATCGCAACGCTCATTTTCCGGATGATCATTGTGGCCTTTAATCCAAATGAATTTTACCTTATGCAGTTTGTATAATTCAAGGAAGCGGATCCAGAGATCCTTGTTTTTTTTATCTTTAAAGTTTTTAGTTACCCAACCGAAAAGCCATTTCTTTTCTACTGCATCTACTACATATTTTGAATCGGAGTAAACCGTTACTTCCTGATTTAAACTTTTCAGTGCTTCCAGGCCTTTAATTACGGCCAATAATTCCATGCGGTTATTGGTGGTCATTCTGAACCCGCCACTCAATTCTTTATAGTGTTGTCCTGCTCTTAAAATAGTTCCCCAGCCACCTGGTCCGGGGTTTCCACTGGCTGCTCCGTCTGTATAAATCTCAATCATAAACAGGGTAAAGTTATGTTTTTAGGTTTAAAACTGTGGATTTTATGTTGAAGTGATAAATTATTTTCATTTCAAATAATTGAATTTTAAGCAATTAAAAATTTGTCGTTAATTCTTTGACAAAAATATTTGCAGGGAATAGTAAAAATCGTACTTTTGTGACACTAAAAAATACGGTGGTTGTAGCTCAGTTGGTTAGAGTATTGGTTTGTGGTGCCGAGGGTCGTGGGTTCGAGCCCCATCAGCCACCCAGAATTTTGAAAGGTCTTGACATATGTTGAGACCTTTTTTTTTAACAGTTTGATCTTAAAATACTTATTCGGTTATTTCATCAATTGATTGTGTTCGACATCGGACTCCAATTTATTTAAATCTTCTAAAAAATAAACGACTTATTCAGGATCTATTTACTCATGGGCTGAAAACTTAAGTCTGACTTAAAAATATGATGGCGGGTATTCAGAAATCAGACTGGTGATGATGATTTCAAAATCCATCTCCTTTCAAATTGCTGCATCAATTTTTAAAGATCTGCTTGAGAAAGATTTAAGTCTTATTTATCTTTTGTTCGTATTTGTTTAGCCTTTGGCTAAAGGATGGTATTGCACAGGATCCTGGCAGCTTCTTCACTTGTTGCTAAAAATAAAGTAGCACATCAAACAATATGATCTCCTATACGAAGCAAGAGCTAAGCATAGGTGGGTTAAAGGTGGGGTAGAGGTGGAATTGACGTGGGGTGGAGGTGGAGTGAAGAAGTCAATTTTTGACAAATGGAAAATGCTATATTTAATTGATCATTCCCTTGAATACGCTAATATAATAATTATTATGGCAACATTAAATGGAATGATCAGTTTTTCAGGTAAACTGGGCGACCTTGTTTTGTTATAACCGTGGAAAAACAAAAGTGGTGCGACAGCAACTGAAGTCTTATCAGCTTTCTGAGAAAGCAAGAAAAGCAGTTGAGATTTTGGAGCGGCTAGCCGTACGGCAGCTTATTTCAGAGCGGTCTTTTTACCTCCGATATACGGATGGGGATCTGTTCAATCGACTTAATAAAAGGGTGATGGAGATTTTTAAAAGTATCCCCAAAGAACATGTCGGAAATAAAAACATAAGAATATATGCATAAAGTTGTTACCACCGATAAATTTATTCTAATGAGTATGCTTACCAACCCTAATTTAAAAGGTTCATTTCTAAAATTTGAACCTTTTTTTATTTATAGAGTGCGCTGGCTAGCGATAACATCAACCAGATATTAAAGTTTACTATTGCTCAATATTTTTCTATGCCTGGAAACTTTGACCTATTTTTTTTGTTCTAGGGCTAAGATATTACCGAATGAAAAAACTATACTTTCTAACATGTTTCATGCTTTTTTTAACTTTAAAACTCTGGGCTCAGGAGAAGAAAAGCATATCCTACAATCTATTTCATCCGGTTCCAAAAGTTGAACTAAGGGAGATGGAAACCGAAAGACCTGATGTTACAGAGTCTCCGATCACCTTAGATGCTGGCCATTTTCAGTATGAAAGTGATCTTTTCAGGCTTGAAAGAGAGCCGGGAGAAAACGCTCAGACCAATACTTATCTTTTTAATCAGGCTAACCTGAAATTAGGACTTACCCGTTCAACAGCTATCCAGCTTGTGGTTCAAAGCTTTGTATATCAAAGGGAAAAATCAATAGAGGATGGAACGATAGAACGTTCTCATGGATTTGGAGACTTGACCTTACGCATTAAACAGAATATATTAGGAAATGATAAGGGGAATTTTGCTATAGCGGTAATACCTTATCTTAAATTTCCGACTTCGCATGTGGAAGAAGAGAACCGCTACGAAGGAGGGCTTATTATACCTATGTCTCTGAAACTTCCGAGCGAATGGAATGTGGGCATGCAGATGGAGGTGGACAGGTTACAGGATACTGAAGGTGCGGGATTGCATACAGAAATCCTTCAGTCTTTTACTATCGGACATAGCCTTATGGATCGCGTTACCGGAATTGCAGAGACTTATTATAGATATGATTTCTCCCACAATCATTGGGGTAATTTTTTAAATGCCGCCTTGCAGGTCGAAATTGCAAAGGATGTTAAGCTAGATGGTGGACTAAACTATGGAATCCAGCATGATGCCATGAAAAGTTATTTTCTCGGACTGTCTTTCAGGCTTTAGGTGAGTAGTACAAAAAAGTAGGTTCTTTGTTAAGGTTTAATTTTCAAAGATTTGGATTATAGAATAGTTAAATTATGCCTTGTTACGGATCAGGAACAAGGCATAATTTTTAATAGTTGTGCTCTTTTTTATTGTCTTGTAATTTCTTGTTGATCAGGTAGATTGTTCAGCTATTTAACTAACCAGATTGTTTGAGATCCTTTATTTGCAAAGATGCTAAAGCATTTTATTCAAGCGTATCATTTTTCTGACTCATTCCTTTCTAGTGATAAAGACTGCCCATTTTGTTTAAGCTCCTCATTGTTTAAACCTGTAATTTGATGAAATTCATGTATGAACTGTTCAACCTGTTTGCTGGTTCGAAGGGATGCTATGGTTAACAAATCGGATTTGTCAGGCGATTCCGGATTTTTGAACCTTAAGTTGACTGCGGTTCTGGTGTAAATAAAATTGGTATAGATCCTTACGGTTTCGATTCTGATAAAGTCATTGAAATGATAATGTTTATTTAAATAGCTTAAGATTCCAGTTCTTTCAATAGTTTGCGCTGTTTTATTGAAAATGAGTTTTGTAAAGGCTGCAGCGATACAAAAGAATCCAAATAGGAAGAAGGCTGTACCGCCTAAAAAGGCTCCGATTGGGCTTTTAAAAATCAAAGTAAAAAATAGCACACCGAATAAAATAAAAAACGCACCTAGTATGACCACTCCTGTTTTTTTGCTTTTTAAAAGATAGGAACCATTATTATAAACAAAATTGTGATAGGAAAACATGATTGGTGGGGCTATAGTATTTAAAAGTTTATGTTGTTGCTTACATGTTGTAAAGGCAATTGTATTGGCATTATGCGTTGTTAATTTGGCACTCTGGATATTTGGTTGGCGTAGTTTGAAACTCTGCGTTTTAAAATACCATTATCCTAACTCTTTTGGCCGCCTTTATCAATCGCCACTTGGATTTTATTTCGTTATTCCCTTTGCTCAGTATTGATGAATTGATCCCTCTGCCTAACAAAATGACGCGGATGGTTAAAACTTTATTTTCATCACATTTGATTTTGTAAAGGGCTGTCTCATAAATGAACAAGTTGTCGAAACACCATAAACGGCTTTTTTACAAGTCCTTCGACAGGCTCAGGATGACATTTCGTGTTTATGAGACAGCCTCTTGTTGCTGAATAAGGTTTTACAGCTTACATTTGTCTTTCTTATTTCTTGCTTTTTTGCTGTTCTTTATATTCTTGCAAAAACTTGGTAGGGGTGCAATTATCAGACAGGTCTTTTGCATAAGTGATATACATCGGTGATTTTTGCATATTATTTTCTTTAGGAAGGTATATTTCGTAGTTGTTGTTCCTCAAAGTCATGATAATATACGCTTTTCCTTTGTAAGTAATTTCATAATCTGCCTTACCATTATAGTTCTCTACCTTGGCTTTAAATATTTTTCCTGCCCAGGAATGGTCAATATCATAAACCCCTATGAGTACTTCGTTATTTTTGTCGGGGCCATAGCGTGCGGTAGTAACGATCAGACCTTCCTCGCCTCTGAAAGTTTTACAATATTTTCCCATTTCGGTCTGCTGCGCGGCGGCGCTGAAGCTGATCAATATTGCGCATACTATAGTAGTGATGCTGAGTAATTTTTTCATTGTTTTTTAAGTTTTAAATTGTTAAATTAAATCAAAGATGCTCCATATCTGTAAGGCCTACAATAACACTTTTGTATCAATCTTGGTTTTAATTATCTAACACTTACCGCACGAAATGGGCATGCTGTAATGGTGTGCCATCACACATTTGTATGAGTTTACGGGTAGCTGCATTTGTTTACCTTTGTAGGGCTACGGATATTTAATGTAGCATTGTAAACATATATGCGATTATGTAGAAAATATTCTTGTTGCCGGGTGCTTTCAGGCCTATCCTTATTGTTGCTTGCAATGATCCTCTTAGGTGCCTGCAGACAAGATCAATCCTCTAGCAATATTGCTTTTTACAAACGGAGTGTAAGCGTTTCATTAAAGCCGCTGATTAATGCAGCCATTAACAAGGCAAAAGCCGACCCTGCAGGTGCTATTCCGCTTTATGAAAAGGCACTTGCTGCTGCCAAATCGCAAAAAGATGAGGTAGCACAGGTAAAAAGTTACCGCATGCTGGTGTTTTACTACAGCATTTACAAGAATGATTTTAGCCATGCAATAGCCCTTTCAGATGCATCTATCGTATTGGCAAAAAAAATAAACGACCCTAATACGTATAGTGACCTGTATGCCTCAAGGGCAGTAGCTTACAGCGTAGCTGGCAAACTGAACGAAGCTGCTGATGCAAGTACAACGGCACTACAATACTTACAGCAGGACAAAGCCCCGGACAGTTTAAAAAATTTTCCGCTTTATAATAACCTGGCTGTTTTACATACGCAGTTGGGTAACTATAAACTCGCCGTGGAAAATGCGGGTAAGTTTTTAAACCACTACGCGCCGTTAAAGGATACCGCCAGGATGATTGGGGCTTATCAAACGATGAGCAACGCCTATTACCAGGCAAACGATACCGTTAATTTTCGTATTACTGCCAGGAGTGCGCAGGCATTGCAACGGGATTATAGTGATAAAACAAAGGAATATCTTGTAAACTCGCTTATGGTGGCTATGTATAAAAGCACCAAAAATTATGATAGTGCAAAGGTTATTTCCGAACACATGTTAAAATCGGATACGAATATTAATACCCCCAGGCATTTTGAAACTTTAACGCAGATGATGGAAATAGCCGACCACGCTAATGATACGGCGTATGCGGCGAATATATTGAAAAAGGGCGTTCCGATGCGACAACTTTTAGATGAAAACCTGCTACCGCTTTCGTTGAGAAAGAATGTTTTTGATGGGTATTACAAAATACTTAAAATGACAGGCAATACGGAATTGGCAAAAGTTTGTGTAGAGCAGGCTTACCGACTTGCGGGCGAACTGCGCAAGCAGGAAATAAATAAAGACCTTGAAAAATATGAAATCGAGCGCAAGAAAGTGATGCAGGAAAACGTATTGCTTAGCAAAAACCTAGAACTGACCCGGAAAAGCAATACCATCACCATTTTGATATTGAGCGCTGGTTTGCTTGCCTTGGCGGGAACCGGTTTTTTGATAAGCTATCGTAGAAAAATACAAATAGAGAAAAACCGTTTTGAGCTGCTGGAAAAGGAGCAGCAATGGAAACAAAGCAAAGCTGTACTAGAAATGCAACTCGTAGAACGCACCCGCATTGCTCAAGAACTGCATGACGACTTGGGCGCATCTCTTACTTCTATAGCGCTGAGTACCGAATTGTTGAAAAGAAAACATCCTCAATTGGATACAAGGGAGATCAGCATTATAGCTGATAACTCTGCGCAGTTGATCGATCAAATGAACCAGATTGTATGGACATTGAATAATAATAATGACACGCTTCAAAGTCTGCTGGCCTACATACGCAAGTTTGCAGCGGAGTTTATGAATGAAGCAGGTATTCACTTTACTATGCACTTACCCCAACCCATTGCCGAACATAATTTGGATGGCAGTGTACGCCGAAATCTTTTTCTTACTGTAAAGGAGGCGCTTCATAATATAGTAAAACATGCTGAGGCCACGGCCGTAACCCTTCAAGTAACCATTACTAATACAAACCAGTTAAGCCTACACCTGGCGGACAATGGAAAAGGGATGACTGAGAAAAAAGAAGAAATTGTTTTGGGCAATGGCCTGCGTAATATGAATGCAAATATGCAAACCATTGGCGGCACTATTATTTGGGTAAATAATCCTGGTGGGGGAACAGGTATTACCGTTACTTACTTTTTAAAAACCTAAGCAATGAAAAGATTAATTACTATAGCTATTGTAGAGGACCATGCATCTATTAGGGAAATGTTGCAATCTATTATAGCAATGGAAGAGAGCTACTTATGCACCGGTGTATTTGGAAATGGGGAAGATGCACTGAAAGGGATCCCGGAGCTGCAGCCAGACGTAGTACTGATGGATATTGGACTGCCGGGAATGAGCGGCATAGACTGTATAAAGCAATTAAAACCTACCTGCCCGCGTACAGAGTTTTTAGTATGCACGATATACGATGAGGATGAAAAAGTGTTTCAGGCTTTGGAATATGGTGCATCATCTTATATTCTGAAAAGGAGCAAGCCTGAGTTTTTATTGCAATCTATTCTTGAGGTGCACGATGGTGGCAGCCCAATGAGTCCTGATATTGCACGCAAACTGGTGCAACGTTTCCAACAAAAAGAAAATAAAAATGCAGCCGCGCTAACGATTACCCCAAGGGAAAAAGAAATTTTAGAGCTGCTTTCTCAAGGGCTTTTTTATAAGGAAGCAGCAGATCAATTGGGCATTTCCATCAATACCCTTAAGCGCCACATTTACAACATGTACCAAAAACTACAAGTAGATAATAAAACAGAAGCTATTAACAAGGTTTTTGGGAAATAGCATCATAATGGTTAATTTTTAAACATTAAAATTAAGAAAGACTTAACTCCTTAATTTTCTCCTTAATAAATGCTTCCTTATCTTTTTTTACTTCATCAATCATTTCTTTTCTTTCTGAAGGTAGGGTGAAATATTTATCTGCCCATAAATTTATCTCTACCATGATTGGAAGCAGGTCTATACCTTTTTGAGTAAGCTTGTATAATACTTTTGCCTTGCTTTCGGGATGATCTTGTTTGGTAATTACTCCATTGGTTTCCAACATCTGTAACCTGGCTGCCAGGATATTTGTCGCAATTTTTTCTTCAGATTTTAGGAAATCACCATAGGTGCATTGTTTAGCATGCATTAAATCTCTAATGATCAGCAATGACCATTTGTCTCCCCAGATATCCAGTGAGCAACTGATGGGGCATTCAGACCTCTTTTTTATCTCTATCATAAAATATTTAATAAAATCACTTGCAAATTGAAAGTTGTTTATATATTTGTACTTGCAAAATGCAAGTAAATTTACATAATTAAATTATCAATATCATGAAAACAACAGGAAATACCATATTTATTAGCGGCGGAAGTGCTGGAATTGGCTTAGCCATCGCTAAAAAATTTAATGAAGCAGGTAATAAGATCATCATCAATGGTAGAAGTGAGGAACGTCTTCTAAGTGCTTTGAGAGAATTAAATAATGCAGTGGCGATACAGGGAGATTTGTCTATACAGGCAGACCGGAACCGCATTGCAGCAGAATTAAAAAACAATCATCCTGATTTAAACATCGTTATAAATAACGCTGGTGCTGCCTTTATGAATGATTTGAGTGACCAAAACAATCATGCTGCTGAAAAGGCCTATCAGGAAATTAATACCAACTACATCAGTACTGTAGATTTTACGGCCCTAACTTTACCATTACTTTTGCAACAGGATGATGCAGCAATTATGAATGTTTCTTCCATAACTGTTTTTAGGTCGAATAAATACTTGCCTACTTATTCTGCAAGTAAGGCTGCATTGCACAATTATACACAAGGCCTTAGAGATACATTTTCCGAAACTGCGCAACTTAACGTGTATGAGCTTTATCCTCCTTTGGTTAACACTGAATTTTCTGCAGAGATTGGTGGTGCCAATGGTATTCCTCCATCTGAGGTAGCGGATGAGTTGTTTGCAGCGATGGAAAAAAATCAATTTGAAGTTCCGGTAGGGGACAGTAAAAAAATACACGCTTTGATCAATCCATTGATAGAGGGGATGAATCATTAATTCTTCCTGAGATATAAAAATTAGAAAACATGAACTTAAAGGGGAAAACGATCCTGATTACAGGTGGGGCATCGGGCATAGGGCTGGAAGCTACCAGACAGTTTGTAGCTCTTGGAGCGAAAGTAATTATCACGGGAAGAAATCAGTCAAAGCTTGATGCTGCTAAACAATTATATCCAGCTATAATCGCCATACAAAGTGATGCGGGGAATGAAGCAGATGCTAAATCACTCTATCATAAAGTGAATGAATTGGGTGGTATTGATATCTTGTACAATAATGCTGCGGTTCTCGTTCCGCCATCAAATCTCGGTATTGCCCATGAAAAACATATTGAAGGTGCTGCATATGAAATGGGCGTTAATTATCTGGGAGTGTTAAGATTAAATAATCTTTTTCTTGATATGCTTAAGTCCAGATCAGAAGCTGCAATTATTAACACAACATCAATTCTGAGTCAGGCACCCTCCTTAATTGAGGCTACTTATTCTTCATCTAAAACAGCACTTGCTTTTTACACCGTATCACTTCGCGAACATTTAAAGATCATTGGCAGTAAAGTGAAAATCTTTGAATTGATCCCTCCACTGGTTGCAACGGAAATGACTGGGGAGAGAAAGGACAAAAAAATATCTGCTGAGGAAATGGTGAAAGGACTGATCAATGGTTTATCAAAAAACCATTACACCATCCGCGTAGGCGATGCAAAATTGTTCAATCTGGTGAACAGATTTTTACCCAAAACCGCATTTAATATCATCAATCCAAAAAAAAATCATCACCTCTTAAAACAATAAAATGAAAGCATTTATCATTAATCATTATACCAAAGGCGATCTTCAGCTTGTGGATGTACCCATGCCAGAAGTTGGCGATAACGAGGTTTTAATAAAGGTTCATGCAGCAAGCGTAAATCTTTTGGATTCAAAAATAAAATCTGGAGCATTTAAATTAATCCTGCCCTACAAGTTGCCGCTGATTTTAGGGCACGACGTAACGGGTATTATAACCCAGATTGGACAAAATGTAAAGCATTTAAAAGTAGGTGATAAAGTTTATTCACGTCCATCGGATTTCAAAATTGGAACTTTTGCAGCATTTATTGCAATTAATGAAAATGACGTAGCCTTTAAACCAAAGAACCTTTCTATGGAAGAGGCTGCATCTATTCCTTTGGTTGCACTAACTGCCTGGCAGGCTCTGGTAGAAAAGGCAAAGCTTAAAAAGGGACAAAAAGTGTTTATCCAGGCAGGCTCCGGAGGTGTAGGTACCGTTGCGATACAATTGGCTAAACACCTTGGTGCAACTGTTGCGACAACTGCAAGTGAAAAAAGCTTTGGTATTTTGAAAAACCTAGGAGCAGATGTGCTAATTGATTACAAAAAGCAGGATTTTGAGACCATCCTTAAAGATTATGATGTGGTGTTGAATAGCCAGGATCATAAGACACTTGAAAAATCACTAAAGATCTTAAGACCTGGAGGAAAGGTCATCTCTATTTCAGGTCCGCCAACACCTGATTTTGCTAAATCTATTGGAGCCCCTTGGTTTGTGAGGATAATCTTATCTCTGCTAAGTGCTGGTATTCGCCGGAAAGCAAAGAAATTAGGCATTGACTATTCATTTCTTTTTATGAAGGCTAACGGAAATCAATTAAATGAAATTTCCAAATTGATTGAAAAAGGGCTGCTCAAACCTGTGATAGATAAGGTATTTAGCTTTGCACAAACTAATGAGGCTTTGAGTTATGTAGAGAGTGGACGCGCCAAGGGAAAAGTAGTTATCAAGATGATTAAAGCATAAATTTCTTTTAATAGTGAACAATTATTTTGGTATATATTATATTAATTGTAATATTGCGATATAAACTATGGGACTTACCAAATCTGAAATATTTACCGAAGAGCAAAACAGATTGTCAACCTTGCTCAAAGCGATGGCTCACCCCGCACGTATCGCAATTTTACAAAGAATTTTGGCATCCAATACCTGTATATGTGGAGATTTAGTAGAGGAATTGGGACTTGCTCAACCCACTATATCACAACATTTGAAAGAACTGAAACTGGCTGGAATTATTCAGGGTACTGTTGAAGGGGTAAGCATCTGTTATTGTATCAATCCGGTAACGTGGAAGTTGTTGAAAGATCAGTTGGGTGTCTTTTTTGAATCTTATAAGGGCGAAGTAACTTGTTGCTAAGCTTTTTTTTTAAATCAAATCAATCGTTAAATTGCAATATTATAAAAGACAAATACACACATTATGAAATTATCAGAAATAAAAGATATTCTTAGTCAGGTAGAAGGTGTTCATTTTCAGTTGGAAAATGGAGAAATGGTGCCAGAACATTTTCATGTTACGGAAGTAGGGGTGATCACTAAAAATTTTATCGACTGCGGAGGGACTGTTCGCCATGAAAAAGTAGCCAACTTCCAATTATGGGATGCAGATGATTTTGAGCACAGGTTAAAACCTAAAAAATTACTGGACATTATAGGTTTATCAGAAAAAGTATTGGGAATGGAAGATTCAGACATTGAGGTGGAATACCAGGCAGAAACTATTGGTAAATATGATCTGGCTTTTGATGGCACCAATTTTATTTTAATTGCTAAAAAGACAGCTTGTTTGGCGATGGATAAATGTGGTATACCCGAACCTGCGAAAAAGGTTGGATTGGTTAATCTTGCCGGTCCCGCAAATTCATGCACGCCAGGCGGTGGTTGCTGTTAAAGCTTCCCATAAAAATTAAATCTAAATAAGTTCTCTAATAAGTTAACCATTGGACGAACTGACCTAATTAAAATCAATGAAAAAAGTTTTAGTGCTCTGTACAGGCAACAGTTGTAGAAGCCAGATTGCTGAAGGCTATTTAAGAAATTTCGCAGGTGATGTTGCTGATATTTATAGTGCTGGAATTGAAACCCATGGGGTAAATCCCAGGGCAATCCAAACCATGAAGGCAGAGGGTATTGATATTTCCGGACATACTTCCAATCACATCAATGAATACGTGGATATTGAATTTGATTACATCATCACGGTATGTGATCATGCAAGGGAAAGTTGCCCTTATTTCCCCAGTAAAGCATTAAAACTGCATCAGAATTTTCCTGATCCTGCTAAAGCTACTGGAACGGAATCAGAAATTGATGCAGAATTTGAACGTGTAAGAAATATCATCAAGGATTATACTCAGGCTTTTACACAGCAGTATCTTAAATACTGAAACTTTTTCTATTCGCAAGATAATCACTAATTGATAAAAACAAATTTACATGTCTGCTAATAGTTGCGCCCCTGCTTTGGAAAGAAAAAAATTAAGTTTTCTAGACTGGTATTTAACCCTTTGGATTTTCCTGGCCATGGCTATAGGCGTTGGGGTAGGATCCTTATTCCCATTATCTGCAGTATTGATCAATTCATTTTCAAGTGGCACTACCAATATACCACTTGCCATAGGATTAATTTTAATGATGTACCCGCCTTTGGCTAAAGTAAAGTACAAGAATCTTGGCCAGGTTTTTAAGGATACTAAAGTTTTAACTACTTCTTTGGTGTTGAACTGGATTATTGGCCCGCTTTTAATGTTCTTTCTTGCCATTACTTTTTTACATGATTATCCTGAATACATGGTTGGTCTTATCCTGATTGGACTTGCCCGCTGTATTGCCATGGTGGTGGTGTGGAATGAACTTGCTGAAGGAAACCGTGAATATGCGGCTGGTTTAATTGCCTTGAACAGTATTTTCCAGGTATTATTATACAGTGTATTTGCCTATGTATTCATTACGGTTCTTCCGCCGGTGTTTGGATATCAGGGGCTTGAAGTTAACATTTCTATTGGCCAGATTGCGGAGAGTGTCGGTATCTACCTGGGCATTCCTTTCGCAATGGGATTGATTAGTCAAATGATTTTAATTAATTTAAAAGGAGAGGAGTGGTTCAATAAGAAGTTCATCCCCCTAATCTCTCCAATTACATTAATAGCACTTTTGTTTACCATTTTAGTGATGTTTAGTTTGAAAGGAGAACTTATTGTTCAGATTCCGATGGATGTAGTCCGAGTTGCCATACCACTGATTATTTATTTCTCGATCATGTTTGTGGTGAGTTTCTTTGCTGGCCGTTATTTTGGCGCCGATTATTCAAAAAGCAGCGCTATTGCCTTCACCGCAACGGGTAACAACTTTGAACTCGCCATTGCGGTAGCCATTGGTGTATTTGGAATAAATTCTGGTCAGGCTTTTGCAGGAGTGGTCGGCCCATTGGTAGAAGTTCCGGCCTTAATTGCATTGGTAAATCTTGCTTTTTATTTTAGGAAGAAATACTTTGGCTTAAATTGAGCCACCTGATTTTTACAGTTTTTTCTGCTCAAAACCATATTTACATGAAGAAAAAGACAGGCTGGTTTTTTTAAGTTGTATATTTGAAATTTTGGAGATAAGATGGAGAAAACAACTATAGAAAAAATAATGGCACCTGTAAGTCGCTTTATTCATCTGGAATATACCAGCGGAATAATTCTTCTTGTAAGTGTGATCATTGCTATTGCCTGGGCAAATTCGCCATTCCACGAGTTTTATGAACACTTATGGCATATCAATTTTTCTGTGGGTTTTGATGAGTTTATGCTTAGTCATCCGCTCCACACGTGGATCAATGATGGCTTAATGGCCATATTTTTCTTTGTAATCGGTCTCGAACTCAAGCGAGAATTTATGGAAGGAGAACTCTCCTCTCTTCAAAAGGCCTCACTACCAATGACTGCGGCTTTGGGCGGAATGCTGGTTCCGGCAGCTATTTATTTTTTCATCAACAGCGGAACTGATGCATCACATGGCTGGGGTATCCCAATGGCTACAGACATTGCGTTTGCACTTGCCTTGCTCTCTATGGCCAGTAAACACATTCCTGTATCGGTAAAAGTTTTCCTTTCTGCATTAGCTGTAGCTGATGATTTAGGTGCAGTACTGGTGATTGCTTTTTTTTATACTGACCAGATTAACTTCATGCCTTTGGCCATCGGAGCAGGTTTATTAATATTATTAATGATAGGAAACAGGATAGGAGTTAGAAGCACTTTATTTTATCTCATACTGGGGATTTGCGTGTGGATTGGTTTTCTGCTGTCAGGCATTCATGCCACCATCGCTGGAGTTTTAGTTGCTTTTACCATTCCAGCGGTTACCAAAATAGATGAACAGATTTATTCCAGTAATTTGCGCAAGCTTTCTTATGATTTTGAGGTTGACATACCTGAAAGAGGGAGCCTGATTACCCCAGAACAAAACAAGACCATCCAAAAGGTAAAAACATTAAGTATGGCTGCTGAAACACCGCTCCAAACCATTGAACATGCACTGCACCCATGGGTTGCTTTTGGTATAATGCCACTTTTTGCATTGGCTAATGCAGGCATTGTAATCAGCGCCGATTTTTTCAGTTCTATTGCAAATCCAGTTTCTATTGGTGTGGCAGCTGGTTTGGTTATTGGTAAGTTTACTGGTATTCTGTTTTTTTGCTGGGTAATGGTAAAATTTCGTTTGTCTAAATTACCAGAAGGAGCGAGCTGGAGACACCTGGCTGGCGTAGCTTTATTAGCAGGTATTGGATTTACCATGTCGCTTTTTATCAGTGGATTGGCCTTTAAAAATCCCGTTTTTATTGATCAGGCTAAATATGGTATTCTCATTGCCTCGGTACTTTCAGGTATATTGGGTACAATTGTTTTAAAGCAGATTAGTAAAAGCAGTAATAAGCTTCATCAACTAAGAGAAGATAATGGCTAAAAGTCGCCCTTCACTATTGCTTCCTTTCTTATTTTTGTGTTGATCTATACACATTAAAGTAGTGCTTCTGTTGCTATAAAGGCGTAAATAAGTTATGGAGGATTTGTAAATAATTGTATATTTGCAGCAATCGAAATGAGAAAAGTTCAACAAGTTTTATATAACCCTGTGACAAAGCCCTGAATTCTTTCAGTATAATATTCTCCCTTAGCTAATTCCATTGTTAAGGATATTTTCCTTATTCAAATTTTTTTACTTTAAATTTTCCTGGTATGTTTTTACGTACACGTTTTTTTGATTTTTCTCAAAAAGTCAACTACAAAACAGAAGTTTTGGCTGGTATTACCGTGGCTATGACCATGATGCCTGAATCACTTTCCTTTGCTATTTTGGCTGGTTTCCCCCCATTAGTTGGATTATATGCTGCTTTTATTATGGGCCTGGTTACTGCGGTTTTAGGTGGCCGCCCGGGTTTAATTTCCGGAGGTGCTGGTGCCGTGGTGGTGGTACTCATTGCTTTAATGAAGGCTCATGGTATTGAATATGTTTTTGCTGCGGTAGCATTGGCTGGAGTGGTGCAAATTTTGGTTGGTGTATTTAAGCTGGGGAAATTTATTCGCCTGGTACCTCAACCCGTGATGTATGGTTTCGTAAATGGTCTTGCTGTGATTATTTTTATGGCCCAACTTGAACAATTTAAGACGGTTATTAATGGAAAGGAAACTTGGTTAACTGGCCAGCCTTTATTGATTATGGGGGGGCTTGTTGCATTAACAATAGCCATAGTAGTCTTCTTTCCTAAAGTAACTAAAGCCGTTCCACCATCACTTGTGGCTATCATTGTGGTATTCCTGGTGGTCTTAGGATTCGGAATCCATACGAAGACAGTTAGTGATATCGCTTCGGTTAGCGGAGGTTTTCCACCTTTTCACATCCCTCAAATACCATTTACATTGGAAACTTTTCAGATTATTTTACCCTATGCCGCTATAATGGCAGGGGTTGGGCTTACAGAAGGACTCCTTACCCTCAATCTTGTAGATGAAATTACAGGAACCAGGGGAAATGGTAACCGTGAATCTATCGCACAAGGCATTGCCAATATCTTAAATGGATTTTTCTATGGCATGGGTGGCTGCCCAATGATTGCCCAAACATTAGTTAATCTTTCTGCAGGGGCAAGGGCACGTTTATCTGGAATTATTGCAGCACTTACAATTTTGCTGATTATCTTATTTGGAGCACCGATAATTGGACTACTCCCTATGGCTGCATTAACAGGAGTAATGATCATGGTTGCCATAGGGACTTTTGAATGGGTGAGTTTCAGAATCATTAATAAGATGCCGAAACAAGATATCTTCGTAGGGATCCTGGTCGCTGTAATTACCGTATGGTTGCATAACCTGGCCCTGGCGGTGTTGATTGGCGTCATCATTTCGGCCCTTGTATTTGCCTGGGAGAGTGCTAAAAGAATCAGGGCAAGAAAATATGTAGACCATGATGGCGTAAAACACTATGAAATATATGGGCCTCTGTTTTTTGGCTCTGTAACTGCTTTTTTAGAAAAATTTGATATAGCTGAAGACCCAGATACGGTGATCATTGATTTTAAGGATAGCCGGGTTACGGACATGTCTGCAATAGAAGCACTGAATAAGCTTACGGAAAGATATCATGTGGCAGGTAAAAAACTTCATCTTAAACACCTTAGCCAGGATTGTCGTTTGCTATTGAAAAATGCATCTGAGGTGATTGATATTAATATTTACCAGGATCCGAATTATAGAATAGCAGCTGAAAAAGGATAGGATGATGGATTAGGATTTGATGTGCAGCACCGTATCATTAATTAATAATTTATGTTAGAATTTGTCATCATGTTGAACTTGTCAATATACTGTTAATGATATTCTTTAATAAGTCCTTCGACAGGTTCAGTATGGCATCTTAAATTGATAATATGGCCAAAGCAAAAACCAGGAATGATTCTCCTGGTTTTACATTCTATCATTTGCCGTTTAAATAATTTGCTATAAATGGAGCAGTTTTGCTGTTTTTACATTTTGTAAGGCCCTCTAAAGTTCCGGTGTAAATGATTTTTCCACCTGCATCTCCTGCACCTGGTCCAACATCAATTAGCCAGTCGCTTTGTGCGATTACCTGCATATCATGTTCTACCAGTACAACAGTATTTCCGGCATCAGCCAGCTTATGAAGTTGAATCAATAACCGTTCAACATCAGCAGGATGCAAGCCAGTAGTCGGCTCATCCAGGATATAAATGGCAGACCCTTTTTGACTTTTTTGAAGTTCGGTAGCCAACTTAATGCGTTGTGCTTCGCCACCCGAAAGTTCTGTTGCGGCTTGCCCAAGCTTTAAATATCCCAACCCAACTTCCCTTACAATATCAAGCGCCCGATAGATAAGCGGATCTTCATCAAAAAAGTTGCAAGCTTCCTCTACTGTCATTTCCAGTACCTGGGCAATGTTTTTTCCCTTATAAATGACTTCAAGTGTATCGGCATTGTAGCGGGTACCTTTGCAAGTAGGGCAGGGTGTATAAACACTTGGCAAAAAAAGCAGTTCAACCATTACAAAGCCTTCTCCGAGGCAATGTGGACAACGACCTTTTGCTACGTTAAATGAAAATCGGCCTGCATCATATTTACGCTTTTTGGCTAGCGGCACCTCAGCAAAGCGTTTTCGCACATGGTCAAAAAGACCCGTGTAGGTAGCCAGATTTGATCTAGGTGTGCGTCCGATTGGGCGCTGGTCTACTACAATAAGCCTTGAAAGCTGTTCCAGCCCTGCTGTTATACTTCCTTTACTTGAAGCGGTATCCTTAATTTGTGGTCCTTCTGTTATTTCCTCTGGTTGCGTTTCTAGTTTTTGATGAAGGCCATTTGCAACCAGTTCTACCAGCAACTGACTCACCAAACTGCTCTTCCCTGAACCAGATATTCCGGTAACACATGTCATTACGCCTAATGGAAAATCGATATTTAAATTCTTTAGGTTGTGACGGGAGCCTCCTGTAATGCTCAACCAGCCTTTAGGTTTTCTTGGCGCAAGAATTTTCCTCACTTCCTGATTAAACAGAAAAGCTGAAGTTTGTGATTCCTTCACTTTTTTTAGCCCTTCAGGCAATCCGCTATATAAGATATAGCCACCCTGGTTACCAGCCATAGGGCCAACATCAATAATCCAATCTGCATGTTTAATCACCTCAAGCTCATGTTCAACTACAAATATGGTATTCCCGGCAGCCTTCAATTTATCCAGAATACCCAATAAGGCTCTGGTATCTGCGGGATGAAGTCCAGCTGAAGGTTCATCAAGCACATAAATGACTCCAAATAAATTAGAATGCACCTGGGTAGCGAGTCTCAGGCGTTGAAGCTCACCAGGAGAAAGGGTAGGAGTGGTACGTTCCATGCTCAGGTAGCCAAGCCCAAGCTCCAGCATCACTTTAATCCGCGATAGGATATCTGAAGAAATACGACCAGTAACAATTTGCTTTTCTGCCGATCCTATATCTTTTCCTAATTGGGCATACTTTTCGAAAATGATGGCCAGTTCAGCCAAAGAAAGGCCGGAGATTGTAGCAATATCTTTTCCATCAAATTTAATAGAAAGTGATTCTTTTCTAAGTCTCTTACCTTCGCAAAGTGGACAGGTAGCACTACGCATATACTGGCTTACTCTTTTTTTCATCAGTTCAGATTGACTGGATGAGAAGGTTTTAAGAATATATGGCTTAGCACCGATGAAAGTGCCCATATAATCGGGTGTTCTTTTATTTTTGATTGCTACTGCGGTTTCTTTTGGTGAGAATCCCGGATATACCGGAACCGTAGGTGTTTCCTCTGTAAAGAGAATCCATTCGCGATCTTTTTTAGGAAGGTCTTTCCATGGAATATCAACATTGTAGCCCATCGATACCAGAATATCACGTTGGTTTTGACCCTGCCAGGCCAGCGGCCATGATGCAATTGCCCGCTCCCGGATAGTCAGCTTATCATTAGGTACCATGGTACTTTCGGTGATCTCAAACACACTGCCTAATCCATGGCATTCAGGGCATGCACCCTGTGGTGTATTTGGTGAAAAACCTTCGGCATATATGATTCCCTGATGTTCAGGATAATCTCCAGCTCTTGAAAAAAGCATCCTCATCAGATTCGACAAGGTAGTAACACTTCCTACAGAAGACCGGGTGCTTGTTCCACCTCGTTGTTGCTGAAGGGCTACCGCTGGTGGAAGACCGTCTATCGTATCTACATCAGGTACACTCATTTGGTTAAACAGCCTTCTGGCATATGGAGAAACAGACTCCAGATATCTTCGTTGTGCCTCGGCATACAATGTTCCAAAGGCGAGTGAAGATTTTCCTGAACCGGATACACCGGTAAATACCACCAGTTTATCCCGGGGAATGTCCAGGTTAATATCTTTTAAATTATTTTCTCTGGCTCCACGAACCCTGATCATGCTACTCTGCTTATCTATTGCCATTACTTTTTGGAGTGACTTTCAATTTCATTTATGCAACAATAGAGACGAGACTAAGTTTTTAATTTTGTGGATGTTTTAGCTGTATAATCTTGATGCTTATCACCATTTGTGATGTGATATAGTTAGCAAGGCATTTTTGTACCTGCTCTAGGGTTTTCCATTATGCGGCGATCGGCCCATCCCCTTAATTCATTGATCAATGGAATAAGCTCTTTGGCATTGGCTGTTAAGGAATATTCAACCTTTGGCGGAACTTCCAGGTATACTTTACGGTTAACCATTTCATCCTGTTCAAGTTCTCTTAATGTTTGCGTGAGCATTTTAGTAGTGATTCCTTTAAGCAGCCGTTTTAATTCGCCGTATCTCAATACCTGATGTAAATGAAGATACCATAAAATTCTGCCACGGTATTTTCCGCCGATCCTTTGGAATGCAAAATCAACAGCACAATAGGGTTCATCTCTTTCCTTTCTCATTTTTTGTAATTTTATATGGCTGATAGTCAGTAATAGAATGTAAAAGGTATGTAGGATACTAAAAAGTACATACTTGACGCAAAGATATCAATATGATAGCTTTGAAGAAAAAAAAATGGACAGAAGAACCGCATTAATCAGATTTGCCGGACTGGCACTTATCGGATTTACAGATATCAGAAGTTTAGTGGCTAAACCGCTAAACGCTATTGGGAAGAAAAGGAATAGCTTTCATCAGTTTAAACTTGGAGAATTAGACTTGATGGTTGTGAGCGATGGCCGAATTGTAATGAAGCCCATTCAACCGAATTTTGCTCCTGGAATCAATTCTCGTCGGGTTGAACAGGAACTGGAGCGAAACTTTGCTCCAACAGACCAGATTGAATTGGGCATCAATATTCTGGTGATTAAATCGAAGAGCAGAACGATTTTATTGGATAGCGGATGTGGTGTAAATTTTGGTGAACAGTCTGGCGGATTAATTAAAAACCTTCAGAAGGCTGGCATCAATCCGGAAGACGTAACTGATGTGGTAATTACACATGCACACCCCGATCATATTGGTGGATTAACAGGTGCCGAAAATCAATTGTTATTTCCTAAAGCAAAGGTTTATTTATCACGTATTGATCATGATTTCTGGTTATCAGAAAATCCCGATTTTTCAAAAAGTAAGCTCACGGATCAGCAGCTAATCAAATTTGTAAAAGATGTGGCTAAAAAAAATATAAATGCTTTGGGTGATCAACTACATCTTTTTGAAGATGGAGATACTATCATTGATTGTATAACCATGCAATTGGCACCAGGCCATACACCAGGTCATTGTACGGCTAAAATTTTCTCTAATGGAGAGTCGCTTTACCATATTGCAGATTTGGTTCATTCAGCAGTCTTAGTGGTAGCGCATCCAGAGTGGGGTTTTGAAGGAGACAGCAATTTTAACCAGGCTATACAAACCAGGAGAAAAGTAATGCGTGATTTAGCCACATCAAGATCGCTGATTTTTTCTTATCATTTGCCATGGCCGGGCTTAGGGCATGTACGCAAAAAAGGTAATGCATTTGAATGGGTGCAGCAAATGGCTATGGTGCCAGATTAACATCATAAAATTGATTCGTTAGGCTTTTGCCAGATATTTTATCGTTGATTGATAAGCCTATCTGTATCAGCGTATTCACTTGGTACTGTTTCCATTACTTGTGTTTTGAAAACCCAAAGCTTCATCATAGGATAATTAAAACCATAAGAAACAACACTGTCTATCAATAAACGTCCGATACGGTAATCGAGGTTAAAACACTTTTGTAATAGATAAGTTCCTGCTGATTTTAAGGAAATACTTCCCAGTACAACGGCTGCAAATTTGATGAGTTGGTTCTTTGGAGATGCAACGTATTCATTACCATCATTGAATGCCCAGAACCTGTTGATACAAAAATTAACAATGCCGCCCAATGTTCCTGATAAAAGAATAGAAATGGTAAAGTGAATACCTAGCATTTCAGTAAAAAGAATCATAAGGCCATAATCTGTTACTCCACCGGCAAATGCAGATACCTGTGCTTTCAGAAAAACCAAAATTGATTTCTTTTTACTCATGTTTGGCGTATGATATTTTGTTCGTGATCAGAAGCAGCCTTGATTATTATTATACCAAGTGCTTATTAATTGGTTAAGGTTTTAATTCTTTTTCTTCGCGATCCCGATCGTTTCCAAGTTCAAGCAAAGCATTGGTATCTTTGAGGTTAATTACCAATAATATCACTGTGGTGATCAGGGCAGAATAGGTGATTGAGCCTGGAATAGCGGTTTCCAGCAGCAGGATCATTGCAATAATGACGCGAAGTTCTGTAGGCCCTAAAAGACCTGCATCAATTCGATATACACCCAAAATCTTATAGCGCAGCAAAGAGATAATCATAGACCAACCATAACATACCACAAAGATAAAACCTAAAATCCTAGTAGAATCTGTTGCATAAAAATAGTATCCCATCCCAATCAGGATGATGCTTAGCCAATCCATAATAATATCTAAAGCAAATCCGTACCATTTTCTGGCAATGCCTCGATAATATGCCAATCTCCCATCAAGCGAATCACCAACCCAGTTTATGAAAAGTCCAATAATTCCAATAGGTAAAAAAATATTTCCAAAATTTGCACCCAAAAGAAAGGCTGCGCAAACGATAATAGAACCAAACATGCCTACGCCGGTCATGATATTTGGCGAAATAAAGCCTGGTATCTTTCCGAGTAAAAAATGAATAAATTGTTGTTCCCCTGCTCTTAAAATGTTTGTTCTTTTTCTATCTGCGAAAATCTTTGCCCGTTCTGTTGTGATATCCTTCATTTATTTAATGACCAAAAGCTAAAAGACAAGCCACTATGGCTGTTTCAGGTCTGATCAGCTTTCCACTGATTTTTCTGGGTAAAGACTTGATCAGGGTAAGCTGACGTTTTAGTTTGCCCGATCGCGCAAGATAACTCAAAAATAAGATTATTAGCATATGTTATTTGACTATTCCAGCGAAACGCTGATAAAATACCGTAGGACTATTCTCGTTTTTAGGCACGTATTTTCCGGCAATAATTGGAATGTAGATCACTCTTCTTCGGCTTGGTTCACCTCGAAGTGAAGATTGTGCCACACGGTGCCAAAGTCTTCCATCATGCACGGTTAAATCTCCGGCCTCTGGCAAAATGGAAATTTCATCTTTATCAGGGCGATTATCCAAAAAATATTTTTTACGGAAAAGCATTTGATAAATACTTTGCTTGTGCGTACCAGGAATAATTTTTAAACCACCATTTTCTTCGGTTTGGGTACTTAAGTGTACACCAACATTTAACATCGGGTTCAGTTTGCCACCATAAAAAATGTCTCTCAAACCATCAGTATGCCAGCCCATTTTGGTAAAACCACTTTCTGGTCCGTTAACATAATGATTAAATACCATTCCATCCTTTTCTTCAATTCCTAATCTCGAATCTTCACCTGCTAATGGCAATAAAGCAGATAACCTTGGGTCTAATAATAATCCACTTAAGGTTTTATGATGCTGGTTGATAAAAGCGAAACGTTGTACAATTTTTTTGCCGTCTATATCCTTTCCATATTTTATAGGAACACCGTTAACTTTTTGAATATCAGTATTAATCCATTTTTGCTGTACTTCCTTTGAAGCATCGATAATGGATTCAACGGTTGGTTTGGTAATGAAATTTTTAAAGTGTATGAATCCGTGAATATTAAAAAATTCTACCTGCTGATCGGTGAGTTTTTCTGATAGGGTGAAGGTTGGATACGATGATGCCATTTAAATAAGATTAATAGTTGGAAATTAAGAATTGGTAGAAGAGAAAATTATGCGCAGCAACAACACATTCGCATTAGCGATGAGTTTTGTACCGATAAATAAAACGACTGTGTTTTATTATACATAATCTATGTATTTAGTAGTGTATAGTACAAACTTAACATTTTTTTAATATTCTTAAGAACAATGTAGCGTTTTTTTTTCTGATAAATTTTTTTAAATAAATTGATGATGGTAAAAAATGAGGTTGGGTGGTTGGTTAGGGGGTTAGATGGTTTAGTTGTTAGGGAGTTTAGGTGGTTAGTTGTTTAGAGGGTTAGTTGTTTAGATTGCCACTAGAAGACTGACGAAGTTTCCCTGGCACACAACCCATCAAACTTCGTAAGTCGGCAAGGGGGTTAACTTGCGAAGTTTTAAAGGCCTGGGGCTGGCAGAACTTCGCCAGTTTAGATGTGGATTTAGGTTGTTTGGTTGGTTAGGTGGTTAGTTGTTTAGAGGGTTAGTTGTTTAGATTGCCACTACAAGACTGACGAAGTTTCCTGGCACACAACCCATCAAAACTTTGTGGGTCAAGATTTAAGCACTAACCTTCAGAATACTGAAGATTAGTGCATAATCGCTTATGGTTGACCAGATCCTCCGGCTGCGCCATAAATTTGACCGGTAGAAAAACTGGCATCATTTGCGGCCAATTGAACATATATGGAGGCTAATTCAGCGGGTTGCCCGGGGCGACCCAGTGGTGTATCTTTTCCAAATGCCTTTAATTTCTCTGGTGTAGAGCCTCCACCCATTTGCAAGGGTGTCCAGATGGGGCCAGGTGCTACACCATTTACGCGTATTCCTTTCGGACCAAGTTGTTTGGCTAGTGATTTTACAAAGTTAGTAGTAGCAGCTTTTGTTTGTGCATAATCATATAAATCAGCTGATGGATCAGTAGCTTGTACGGATGTGGTGCCGATAATAGAAGAACCTGGCTTTAAATAAGGTAATGCAGCTTTGATAATCCAAAAGGGCGCATAAATATTGGTTTTAATCGTCCAGTCGAATTGCTCGGTGGTAATATCCATAATGGAAGGATTAGATTGTTGACGGGCAGCATTACTGATTACGATATCTAAACCACCCAATTGCCTGGCGGCTTCATCTACCAGTTTTTTGCAGAAGTTTTCATCCCTTAGGTCTCCGGGAATAGCAACTGCTTTTCTTCCGGCTTTTTTAATTAATTCTACTACTTCACGTGCATCAGGTTCTTCTTGTGGCAAATAATTAATGGCTACATCGGCACCTTCACGTGCGTAGGCAATAGCCGCTGCTCGCCCCATGCCAGAATCACCACCGGTAATGAGTGCCTTTCTACCCATTAAACGACCAGAACCTTTATAACTGGTTTCGCCATGATCCGGTTTAGGATCCATTTTACTTGCTAATGCCGGCCAGGGTTGGTTTTGATGTATGAATGGCGGGCGTGGATATTTTGTTGTAGGATCTTGCAAATCCGCAGGGCCGAATTTAATATCTTGCGGCACTGCGGCACTACTTAAAATAGGAGAAGCTGCAACGGCAGCCATTGCTAAACTCAGGCCGCCTAAAGCCTTTCGTCTGCTAATTTTTTCATTTTCCATGATGATCTTTTTCTTAGGTATATCTTTATAACCCACTTAATTTTTTTAAGTTTCAGAATTCTGATCAATGGTAATATTTAAATCATGTGAAAGGAAATCACATCACAGTAGTAAATTTAAAAGCTAACGAATTTTACACCTAAGCTCACCCAACGGGATGGGAGTGGAATAGCACCAATTTCATAATACTGAGTATCGAAAATGTTTTGCGCATCTACATATATCGTGAATTTTTGAATAGCCTGGCTAATACGCATATCATTGATCCAATAAGTTGATCCGGCAAATCGCTGGTTGAAACGTGTAGCCAATAATAAAGTAAAATTATGGTATTTAAAATCTATGGTGTTGGTTACCTGATGTTTTAGTGAAGCCAGTTGGTATTTAGACGAAATCCCGGGTTGCATCTCTCCAAACCTGGAGTTAAGGTAAGAATAGGCCAGATTGATATTCATCTTTGCATTTTCTGATATTTCGAGGCTGTAGTTAGAGCGAAGATTAATTCCCTTCGTAATCATGGTGCCCAAATTATTGGCTTCAAATGGTTCTGTGCTTACAACTCTTGTATAATCAATAAAATCGGTGATTCTTCTGTAGAAAAAGTTAGTGTTGAAAGTAAAATCTCCTTTGACAATTTTGAAGCCCATTTCACTTTGAAAGGCATTTTCAGGCTTTACATTTGGGTTACCAATGTTTCCTGGCCGCTGGTTCAGATAAAGATCGGTAAAGGATGGCAACCTTTGACTGGTGCCGATACTACCAATAATTTTAAAAACATCTGTAAAAGAATAACTGGCATCAAGACCTGGATAAACCTGCCATTTATAAGCAGAGTTATAGTTTACATAACTACCCAGATTAACATTTAATTTTTCGGTGAGGAAGGTACGGTACTGGGCATATATCCCCACATTTTCTCTTTGGTGTTTACCAATATTGGAAGAATTAATGGCATCACTTCTCAATTCGGCACCTATGCCTAGCTCTCCACCAGCGGTTTTATACGTGCTGTTTACTTCTGCCGCAAGTGAATTTGTACTGTGTTTGCTAATGCCCGCATTAGGATTGGTATTGCCGAAATAGCGGTAGTCATCGAAGTTGTAGCGATAACTCAGTCTAGGCATTAGCATCCATTTTTCTGAAAGCTTATGTTTGGATTGCACACTGGCCAAAGTCGTTTGTACAGCCTCAGTAGAATTTCGGTCTCCTGGTGCAGCGTAAAATCCATTAGCGCCAAACTCATTTTTGGTGTAACCAAATGAAGTCATGATTTCATTAGCGCTATCAATTTGAATATTCCCCTGGTAAAGTAACTTGAGGTTTTCAAATTGGGTATTAAAGCGGTAACCATTGCTTTGATCACGTGAGCCAAAAATAGAATGTTGATTAGTCTTGTTACTTAACACCGCTCCGGCCTGAATACCTGCACCATAAAATGTTTTTCCGTTACCTTCTGCATTTTTCTTAAAATTTGAGCCTGCATAGGAATCAACCAGAAAACCAGATTTAGTGAATTTTTTAGTGATAATGTTGATGGCTCCGGTTAGGCTGTTGATGCCGTAAATCCGGGCAGCTGGTCCGCGAACAATTTCAATCCGCTCAATTGCTTCTACGGGAATAGGCAGATTAAGCATGTTATGTGCCGTTTGCGTATCAATAATTTTAACGCCATTTAACAGCACAACTGTTTGCTCAAAACTTCCGCCATCAATACTAATATCTGCCTGACTACCAAAAGGTCCTCTTTGCCTTAAATCTACACCATTGGCATATTGCAAAAGCTCCTGAATAGTGCGGCCGGGTAATTTGGCAATCATAGCCTGATCAATGATATAAACATTTCTGTTTTGTTTGGATACGGGTGTATGGAAACCATTCTCATTAATCACCACATCTTTAAAGGTGATGACGGTATCTTGCTTTTGTTGAGCGTATAGGTTAGTACACCAAAAAAGCGGTATAGCCAGGTAAATTTTTTTCATTCCTTATAATTTTCAGCAAAAGTAATACCTTGCCGTACCACTAATGTATACCAGTTTTAATATAATGGATAGTCCGGTTCAAATTCCCTTTAAAAGTTTTATTCAGCTTAAGTTGGGTGATTCTACACCAGTTTATTTACAAATTATCTTTGAGTTTATTAAAGCCATTCAATTGGGTTTACTTCCTGAAGGTACAAAACTTCCGGGTACGCGAATATTGTGTAAACTGTTGTCTATTAATAGAAATACGCTGATTAAAGCCTTTCAGGATTTAGAAGCACAGGGTTTTATTGAAATTCGGCCAAATCAGGGAACATTTATTTTGTCTGATCAAAAACAGCTTAGAAGTAAAAGGGGAGTTTCAAAATCGGAAAGAACACAGGCGACGATTGATCATTTTACCTTCAAATCTTCGTCAGTTCTTGAAAATCCTGTTGAATGGAGTGATTTGCCCTTACAGTTTAATGATGGCTTACCTGATTTAAGATTAATTCATACCGATATACTGGCGAGGTTGTATGTTTCAAAACTTAAACGGCAGAAAATTAGACAGCCATGGGAACAAATCCAAACACAATCTCATCAGCATTTTAAGAAACAATTTTTTAATTTTTTAAATCTTACCCGCGGATTGCGGATTTCTGAATCTAACCTGCTTACCACCAGCAGTCATGAGATAAGCCTTTTTTTAGTGGCTAAACTGCTGATTTCCGAAGGCGATCATGTTGTAGTGGGGTCTCCCGGATATTATTTATCCAATATGACTTTAACAGATAGTGGTGCGAAGATTATTCCTGTAGCTGTAGATGATGAAGGTCTTCATTTGGCCTCGTTAAAGAAAATTTGTGAGGCACAAAAGATTAGAATGGTTTACCTCACTTCAATTTACCATTATCCAAGTACCACTCCGTTAAGTGCCAAAAGGCGAATGGAAATCCTTGAACTGGCAAACCAATATGGTTTTTTAATTGTGGAAGATGACTATGACTTTGATTTTCAACTGGATAGTAATCCAATATTACCCTTGGCTGCCATAGATACCAATCATCAGGTGGTTTACCTGGGCTCCTTCGCCCGGTCATTGCCTGCAGGCTTTGGCTATGGTTTTATAACTGCACCAGCAGCATTTATCAAAGAACTGGAAAAACATCAGCGTATTTTGGAGCCCGGAATTGATGTTATTAAAGAACAGGTTTTAACAGATTGGATCCAGGATGGTGAAGTTCACCGGCTTTCTAAAAAAAATAAGGTCATTTATAAGGACCGGCGTGATGCATTTGTGCGTTTGCTAACAGAAAAGCTGAATGGCCGGATCAGATTTAGTATTCCCGTACGTGGCCTGGCCATTTGGGTGGAGTGGCTCGATGACTTTAACCTGATCAGGATGCAGAAAAAATGCGCTGAAAATGGATTGTTTCTCCCCAAAACCATTTTATACCAAACTAAAAATATTACTGCTACCCGTTTAGGTTTTGGAAGTCTCAATTTGAAAGAGATGGAAAATGCTGTTGATATCCTGGCAAAGTCACTTATGAGTATCATCAATGATTCGTTAGTGGTAAAAAAATAATTTAACTGCTGAAGATTAACTATTCAGGTCAAACATTTTAACCTGCCGTATGTTATTTTCGTCAACCATTACCCTTATATTATTTATAAATAGGGGCATGTGGCAGAGAATAAAATATCCTTTAAAATTTATGGGGATCAAATAAATATGGTTTGATCAAATATGATTTGTTAATAAAATGTCGTCTGTGCCACTACCTGCTAATGAAATTGAACGTTTAAATGCGTTGCAATCTTACAATATTCTTGATACATTATCTGAGCGTGAGTTTGATGATTTGACCGAGCTTTCTTCCATTATTTGTAATACACCGATTGCTTTGGTTAGTTTAGTTGATCAGCATAGGCAATGGTTTAAATCCAGAAAAGGTCTTGATGTTGCGGAAACGCATCGAGATCATTCCTTTTGTTCGCATGCTATTCAAAATCCATATGAATTGATGGAAATTGAAGATGCCAAACAAGATGAAAGATTTATGCATAATCCGCTTGTAACCGGGCAACCTTACATCACTTTTTATGCTGGTGTACCACTGATTAATGAAGAAGGTTTTCCAATCGGCTCACTTTGTGTGATTGATTCCGTTACGAGAAAGCTTACAGATGCACAACGGTCGGCTTTGAAAATTATGGCCAAACAGGTGATGGATAAGATGGAATTGCGCCGAAAAATGAGCCTGTTGGAAAAATCCGAAAAATTGAATACCGCATTGTTGGAACGTTCAGTTTTAGGAGAAATGAGGAGCCATATGCTCATTCAGCAGGCCCCGATTGCCATGGTTTTATTTAAAGGAAATGATTTTCATGTTGAAGCGATAAATCCACCGATGCTGGATTTTTTAGGGCAGAATGCTGATATCCTGCATCAACCTATTCTTTCCGTAATTCCTGAATTTAACAAGCAGGAAGCTTATCCGCTATTATTAAAGGTTTATAAAACTGGTGAAACCATATATGTAAATGAGCAGCTGGTAAAAACAACCGGTAAAAATGCTGACAATATCAGCTATTATAACTTTACTTTTTGTCCTTTAATTGAAAATGAAATCATCACTGGTGTGATTAATATGGCAGTTGATGTTACCGAACAGGTAATGGCTAGAAAGAGGGTAGAAGAAGTAAGTAATGATCTTCATGCCTCATATATTAAACTGGAGCAGAGCGAGCAGAAACAGAGCAGTGCAATTGAACAAGCTAAATTGGGTACATATACCATTGATGGTTTTACAGGCAAAATGTGGGCATCTGCCCGGTTAAAAGAAATCTTTGGTTACAGGGAAGACGAAGAGATGACCTATCACTCTGTAATTGATCAGGTAAGTGCAGAATATAGACATGAGGTAATCAAGGGTGCAGAATCTGTCATTAAAAAAGATCTCGTTTTTGACATGGAATATACCATTAAAAAACACAATGATGGTATGATCCGTTGGGTTAAATCTACCGGAAAACATTACAAAACGGAAGCTGAACCTTATGGCCATTTTTCAGGAACCATTCTAGATATTACAGAGGAAAAGGAAGACAATATCCGTAAAGATGATTTTATAGGAATGGTGAGTCATGAGCTAAAAACTCCTCTTACCTCATTAAAGGGGTTTATTCAACTTTTACAGCTTAGAACAAAAAACGTAGAGGATGCGCTTACTAAAAATATTTTAGATAAGGCTGATAAACAGATCACCAAGATGACAAGGATGATCAATGGTTTTCTGAACGTATCGCGACTCGAATCGGGTAAAATTCATATTGAAAAAGAACTTTTTGATATCAGTGTATTGATCAATGAAATTGAAGATGATACCATTCTGAATGCTGACGGCCATACTGTTATTTTTGATCCGGTGGAAACCGCCTGGGTAAATGCGGATAAAGATAAAATAGGTCAGGTAATTAATAATTTTATCAGTAATGCCATTAAATATTCTCCAATGGGAACTGTTGTACGAATTTCCTGTATTTCAAATCAGCAGGGATCGGTAATCAGTGTAAGTGATGAAGGTATGGGGATAGAAGCTTCAGATATTCCTCATCTTTTCGAACGTTATTATCGGGTAGAAAAACACAATACAAAATCAATAGCCGGATTTGGAATTGGCCTTTATCTGTGTGCCGAAATTATGAAAAGGCAAAATGGAAAAATATGGGTAGAAAGTGAAATTAAAAAAGGTTCTACCTTTTATTTTAGCCTTCCTGCTGCGCAGCATTCTGTTTAATTAATAGTAGTGAATTGGTGTCTGATTTAGTTATGACATCTGGCAGACATGACTTAAAGTACTCTACTCAATTGTTTTATCATCTGTATAACAAATAATGAATTTGTGCAGACATTTTATTTTTAATTCCAAACACTGATTCGATTTATATTTGTTATTAAGACTAATAACTAAGATATTTTATGATAGCAACAAAAGGATATGCGGCACAAAGTGCCGAAACAGACCTGGCTCCCTGGAATTTTGAACGCCGTGAGGTGGGGCCACATGACGTACAGTTTGAAATACTTTTCTGTGGTGTATGCCACTCTGATTTACATCAAATTAAAAATGACTGGTTTCCAGGTATTTTTCCAATGGTACCAGGGCACGAGATCGTTGGTCGTGTAATTAAAGTGGGTGATCATGTTAAAAAGTTTAAAGTAGGAGATCTTGCAGGTACGGGCTGTATGGTAGATTCTTGTCAGGTTTGTGAAAACTGTAAACAAGATCTGGAGCAGTATTGCTTAGAAGGAAATACACAAACTTATAATGGAATGGAGCGTGATGGTTCTATGCCAACTTACGGTGGTTATTCAAACAACATCGTGGTAAGAGAAGAATTTGTATTGCATGTTTCTGATAAACTGAATCTGGCGGCTGTTGCACCCTTACTTTGCGCAGGTATCACCACGTACTCTCCATTAAGACACTGGAAAGTAGGTAAAGGACATAAGCTTGCTGTTTTAGGTTTAGGTGGATTAGGCCACATGGCCGTTAAATTTGGTGTAGCATTTGGTGCTGAAGTAACTGTTTTAAGTACTTCACCTAAAAAAGAAGAAGATGCTAAAAAGCTAGGCGCACATCACTTTGTAGTAACAACGGATGCAGATCAGGTGGCTGCAGCAAAAGGTACCTTTGATTTTATTTTGGATACGGTTTCTGCAGAGCATGATTTTAACATGTACTTATCTCTTTTAAGAACAAACGGAACGCATATCTGCGTAGGTGTACCGCCAAAACCTGCTGAAATTGCAGCGTTTAGTTTATTGGGAGGTCGAAAAAGTTTAGCAGGATCTGGAATTGGCGGAATTGCTGAAACTCAGGAGATGCTTGATTTCTGTGCAGAACACAACATTGTTTCGGATATTGAAATGATTGATATGAAAGATATTCATAATGCTTATGAGCGGATGGAAAAAGGTGATGTAAGATATCGCTTCGTGATTGATATGGCAACATTATAAGATTGATAAATATTTCATTGGATATTTAAGGAAACTTGATTCATCTGGTGGAGATAGTTTAAATCATAAAAACAAGGGATGTCCAAATGGTTATCCCTTGTTTGGTTTTTAAGGGTTAACATGAAAGGTTGTTGGTTTGCAGGGGGATAGATGGTTAGTAGTTTAGAAGGTTATAAAGTTTAGAGGGTTAGTGGTTTAGGGGGTTAGAAGATGAGGCGTTTAGTTTCTTGTTTTAAGACTGACGAAGTTTCCCTTGCACACCATCCATCAAAAATTCGAAAGTCGGATTAACTAACTTGCGAAGTTTCAAAGGCCTTTGCGTAGCAGAACTTCGCCAGTTTTAGTGGGGTTATTTTTGGTTAGAGGGTTATAAAGTTTAGAGGGTTATTAGCTTAGAAAGTTAGTTGTTTAGAGGGTTAGGTTCTTGTTTTTAAAACTCACGAAGTTTCCCCGACACACCATCCAAAAAAACTTAGTAAGTCGGGAAAAGCAGATTTTTAAATCACTGGAGCCAGTAGAGATCATGAAGTAAGCCGGTCGCAAAACTTTATATCTTTTATCGTGTTGTAATTTTTAAATCGCAGATGCATTTATCATTCGCAATAAGGGTGTCATATCGATAATCAATATTTTGGTTTTAGCTATTGGCACCTTAACTTTAATCTATAAATAATATAACTATGAATACTGAAAAAGCCATTCTTGCTGGCGGTTGCTTTTGGGGGGTAGAAGAATTGATTCGTAATCAGCCTGGAGTAATTTCCACTGTGGTGGGTTACACTGGTGGTGATGTACCAAATGCAACATACCGCAACCATGGTACACATGCTGAAGCCATAGAGATTGTTTTTGATCCTGAGAAATTATCATACAGACGTTTATTAGAATATTTCTTTCAAATTCATGATCCAACAACTAAAAACAGACAAGGAAACGATGTTGGAACATCTTATCGTTCTGCTATTTTTTTTGAAAATGATGCCCAGCGGGAAACTGCGGAGGAACTGATTGCGGAGATGGAAGCATCAGGAATCTGGCCAGGTAAAATTATTACGGAAGTAGTTCCTGCTGAAGATTTTTGGAATGCAGAGGAAGAACATCAGGATTACCTTCAAAAATACCCTTATGGCTATACCTGTCATTTCGAAAGACCTGAGTGGAAATTAAGCTAATTAAAGAATTTAAAGATTCATCATTCCGACCGCAGTAGAGGAATCTTTGAGCTAGTTAAATTATATAAATCAATAGACCTAAGTTCAAGGATCTCTCCGTTACGCTGTGGTTAAGTCGAGAGGACGATCCTCGTATAATCGTCATTTCGAGCGTAGTTGAGGAATCTTTGACCCAATAAATTGTTTAATTAAAAGAACTAAGTTCAAAGATCTCACCGTTTCGCTGTGCTTCAGTCGAGAGGACGATTATACGAGGATCGTCATTTCGAGCGTAGTTGAGGAATCTTTGAACCAATAAATTGTATAATTAAAAGAACTAAGTTCAAAGATATCTCCGTTTCGCTACGCTTCAGTCGAGAGGATGATTGTAAGAGGGGTCGTCATTTCGAGCGTAGTCGAGAAATCTTTGAACCAGTTAAATTATATAATTAAAAGGCCTAAGTTCGCAGATTTCTCCATTTCGCTACGCTTCAGTCGAGAAGACGACCTTTGGGTAGTGGGCACACTCCAAAATCAATTAAATGATCATTAATTTTCATGCAGCAATTAAATTTCTATTGATAACCTTTGGCTTGCAGGTTAAAAAGCTCGGCATATCTTCCGTTCTTTTCAAGCAATTCTGCATGTGTACCAGATTCCATAAGTGTTCCCTGGTCTAAAACTAAAATCCGGTCGGCAAGCCGGGCGGTAGAAAAGCGATGCGAAATTAATACCGCAGATTTTCCCTTCGTTAACTCCGAAAAGCGTTGAAAAACTTCATATTCTGCACGGGCATCCAAAGCGGCGGTAGGCTCATCCAGAATCAATATTTGTGCATCCTTCATATAAGCCCTTGCTAAAGCCACCTTTTGCCATTCGCCGCCGGAAAGTTCTATGCCATCATTAAATTTTCTCCCTAACCACTGTTGATATGCACCTGGGAGTTTGGCTGCCAGTTGATCTGCAAGACTTTCTTCTGCAGCTTTTTTAACCAATTGCTGGTTGTCGATTTCTTTGATGTTTCCAACAGCAATGTTTTGATAAAATGTCATTTGATAACGGATATAATCCTGAAATATAATGCCGAGATTGTGTCTTAGATCATCCAAATCATAAGATTTTAAATCTTTTCCATCCAATAAAATCCGACCTTCTGTTGGATCGTATAATCGGGCAAGAAGCTTAACCAAGGTGGTTTTGCCTGCACCGTTTTCACCGACCAAGGCCAGTTTTTCGCCCGGGCGAAGTTCAAAGCTGAGGTTCCTGTTCGCCCACCTTGTAGAATTATGGTATTGAAAGCCCACATTTTCAAATACGAAGCCTGTTTGGATGGGGTTGGGAAAAGGAATTGCATTTTGTGGCTTGGTGATTTTAGGTTTAATCTCAAAAAAATCTATAAAATCATTCAAATAAATAGCACCTTGTGATACGATGGTAAACCTTGATAACATGGTTTCCATTAAACTGCTTAATTGTCTGAAAGAACCTGCTAAAAAGGTAAGGCTACCCACTGTAGATTTTCCAATTACGGTATTGTAAATGATGAAACCATAAGCAGCATAATAACCTAAAGTGCCCAGCACGGAAAAGAAAATACCCCAACCCGAACGCCTGATGGCCAGTTTGCTGTTATCTGCATAAAATTGATCAGACAACATTTTGAAACGTCCGATCACGAAATCAGAAAGACCAAATATTTTAACTTCTTTCGCTGTTTCATCACTTGCTCCCAAATAACGCAGATAATCCAGTTCCCTACGCTCAGGTGTTTGACTTCTGGAAAGGGCATAATTTTTACTATTAAAATAAGATTCACCTAAAAAAGAAGGAACAATAGAAAGCAACAGCAATACAATTAACCATGGATTAAAGGCAATGAGTCCGGTGAGGAGAAAGGCTATGGAAATAAAATCCTGAATCTGGCTCATCACTTGTGAAAGTAATACTGTTCTGCCCACGGTTTGTTGCCTGGCACGTTCCAGTTTATCGTAAAATACAGAATCTTCAAACTGATCCAGATCCAGAGTGGCCGCATGTTGCATAATGCGCATTGAGGTGTAATTCGAGAATAAATCACCCAGTAAACTATCCGTTAGGTTAATCATTCTGTTTAATCCATCAGTAATAATAGCAAGTGCAAATTCTAAAGCCACCAGCTCCCAAAGTTTTTGCATGTCGCCATTAAGCGCCTGACTGTTTAAAGTAACTACTTCATCAATAATGAGTTTGCCTACGTATAATAAAGCAACTGGCATAGCCGATCTTAGTAGGCGAAGGAGAAAACTAATGCTCGTTTTGCCCGGACTGCTTTTCCAAACTAATTTGAAAAAATCTGGTAAATTTTTGAGTGAAGTAAGCCTGTCTTTTAAGGATATGTTTTCTATTGAGATGGTGTTTCTGTTTTTTGCCATAGTTAGGGAAGCGCTTGCAAAGCTAAACTTATTGCATCATTAGAGATTCAGTTGCTTGTAAAATCTTTAAATATTTAGTTTTTTACCATATAGGAGGCATTTAAGTTTATTTAATATTTATTCAGTATACCAAGTTTCCTCAAGGGGTTGATATTTTACCATCTAAGACATTTAAGATTTAGGCTTATATATGCTTAGGTTTCTTGGGTGGTTAATATTTTACCATCTAAGATATTTAAGTTCATTTAAGATTTAGGCTTAGATACGCTTAGGTTTCTTGGGTGGTTAATATTTTACTATCTAAGACGTTTAAGTTCATTTAAGATTTAGGCTTAGATACGCTTAGGTTTCTTGGGTGGTTAATATTTTACCATCTAATATATTTAAGTTTATTTAAGATTTAGGCTTAACTAAGCTAAGGTTTCTTGGGTGGTTAATATTTTTTACCATATAGGCATATTAGTTCATTTAACATTTAAGCTTAGGTTTCTTGGGTGGTTAAATATTTTTTCCATATACAGCATTAAAGTATATAAATTAATATTTTCTTAGTTGATTAAGAACCTTCAATTAATCCGTATTAATATTCAGTGTTGACAACTTTCTATGCAGCCTGATCATATATAAAGCTGAAAATTATTTTTCTAAATGATAAATTTGTAAAAAAACAGATGATGAAAATTATAAAACTCTTAACCAGTACATTCATGTTTCTTGTATTAATGAATGTTGCCAAAGCGCAAACCACCACTGCCGATTTATTGAAAGAGTGGGAGCGTGCTAAAACTTACACTTCGGAATATTTAAATGCCATGCCAGAAACAGGTTATGCATTGAAACCTACACCAGAAATGAGATCTTTCGCTGAGCAAATGTTACACCTGGCAGCAGATAACTATGTTTTTGCCGCTGCTGCTGCAGGTGATAAAAGCCCTGAAGGCAAAGATGAGTTAGAGAAAACCAGTGAGAAAACAAAGGCTGTGGTTACTAAAAATGTACTGGATAGCTATGATTTTATGATCGCCACTATAAAAAAAATGACTCCGGCTCAATTAAACGAAAAGGTAAAACTTTTTGGCCGTTTTGATATGAGTCGTGAGCAGGCTTTAGGTAAGGGATTTGAACACCAAACCCATCATCGCGGACAAACCACTGTTTATTTGCGTTTGGCTAAAACTACCCCTCCACAAGAAAAATTATTTTAACTTAAAAAGCCATTAATTCCTTTAAGAGTTAATGGCTTTTTTAAAATGCTAAATTTTTTGGTTAATTATTTAGGTTAGTTATCAAGCCTGAACCGGATTAATTTTCTGTACCTTTTTCTGATAAGCCCAATAAAAAACAATCGGGTAAACAAAAAGGTTGAAAAGCGTGTTGGTGATTAATCCACCAATTACCACAATAGCTAAAGGCTTTGAAGCCTCAGAACCAATTCCGGTAGAAAGTGCTGCGGGCATTAATCCAATAGCAGCCATCAGCGCCGTCATCAATACAGGCCTAAATCGGCTGGCGATTCCATCACGCATCGCATCGGTAAAAGTCCAGCTTTGATGGTGTTTTAAGTCTGCTAGGTTTGATTTGAATTTAGTAATCAGGATCACTCCATTCTGAACACAGATACCAAACAGGGCAATAAATCCAATTCCGGCAGAAATATTAAAGTTAACCCCAGCGGCCAATAAGGCCAGTATACCGCCAATCATAGCGAAGGGTACATTGTTTAACACCAATAGTGCATCGCGAATGTTGCCGAAAAGTACAAACAAGATAAAAAAGATTAGTAATAAACTTACCGGAACCGCTTGTGAGAGGCGTGAAATGGCTCGTTGCTGATTTTCAAAGTCGCCGGCCCATTCCAGTTTATATTCTTTTGGCAGCTTAATTTCGGCGTTTACTTTTTGCTGTGCCTCAGCAATTACACTTCCCATATCCCGTCCACGAATCGAGAATTTAATGGCGCCATAACGTTTGTGTTTATCGCGGTAAATCATACTAGGGCCGGTAATCTTTCTGATGCTTGAGATCTCGGCCAGCTGAACATTTGATCCGGATAGGGTAGGAATCCGCAGTTTGCCAATAGAACTTTCATCGTTTCTAAAATCTTCAGGATAGCGGATAATGAGATCAAATTTTCTTTCTCCCTCGTAAATTTGTGTGGCGGCCTTTCCACCAATAGCCATTTCAATTACGGCATTGGCATCAGCGGTACTGACACCATAAAGCGCCATTTTTTTCTGGTCGAGGTTGATCTGTAACTCCGGCTGACCTAAGTTTCGTAATATGCCAAGGTCTTCGATTCCATCTACAGTTTTCAGAATTTTTTCAATTTTTTCTTCCTCCCTTTCCATAAAATCGAAGTTTTCGCCAAATAGCTTCACCACAATAGAACCTTTTACGCCAGACACGGCTTCCTCTACATTGTCAGAAATGGGTTGAGAAAAGTTTAAGCTAATGCCGGGGAAACCTTTTAGTTTTTCCTGCATCCGCTCAATCAGCTGTTCTTTACTTTGTTTTCGCTTCCATTCTTTCCGCGGATAAATATCAACATGAAATTCCATGTTATAAAAACCTGTGGCATCTGTACCATCATTCGGGCGACCAGTTTGTGACATCACCTGTTTCACTTCTTCAAAACTTAAAAAGATCTTCCTCATCTCATTGGAAAGCTTTTTGGTTTCATCTAAAGAAATACTCAATGGCCCCGTTGCCCGTACGTAGATAGATCCTTCATCCAGGCTGGGTAAAAACTCTGTTCCCAGAAATTTAAAACTAAAAATCCCCAGAACCAGTACCAAGATGGAAATGGAAAACACCAGTTTTTTCTTGCTGAAACACTTATCGTAAAATTTAAGGGTCGCTTTAGTAATCCATTCTAAAAACACATTATGCTTTTCTTTAACGTTCTTTTTTAGTAATACACTCGCCATTGCGGGCACTAGTGTGAAAGTTAAAATGAGGGCTCCAAGAAGGGCAAAACTTAGTGTCCAGGCGAGGGGAGAGAACATTTTACCTTCTACTTTTTCAAAAGTGAAAATAGGTAATAACCCGGTAATGATGATGAGTTTGGCAAATAAAATCCCTTTTCCATTTTCAAGGCTGGCTTTTTTAATGAAGCCCAGTTTGCTCATTTTATTAAAGCGCTCCATTCCCAGTTTTTTGGCTTTCATATCCAGCGTTACAAAAATCCCTTCTACCATCACCACTGCGCCATCAATAATAATCCCGAAGTCGATCGCCCCCATAGAAAGCAGATTTGCAGGCATTCCCTTCAGCTTCAGGCAGATAAAAGCAAACAGTAATGCCAGTGGAATAATGATGGAAACAATCAGGGTGGTCCGCCAATCTGCCATGAATAAAAATACAATCAAGGTAACAAATAAAATTCCCTCCAGCATGTTGCCCATAACCGTATGCACGGAATAATTAACCAAATCTTCCCGATCATAAAAAGCTTTAATCTTCACATCATCAGGTAAAATACTGTTGTTAATTACCTCAATTTTCTCTTTCAGGCGGGCAATTACTTCGCTAGGGTTTCCACCTTTTCGCATCACAACAATGCCCTCCACCACATCCGGATCACTGTCTCGTCCTACCTGTCCTAATCTTGGTAAGGCAGATTCTGCTACTTCTGCAATGGTTTTAACATAAATTGGTGTTCCGTTGATGTTATCTACCACCACATTCCTGATTTCATCAATGTTATTGAGCACGCCTATTCCTCGAACCACATAAGCCTGGCCACTTTGTACAATCACATCACCACCTACATTAATGTTGCTTTTAGAAACAGCTTCGAAAAGTTCTGTTGCCGTTACCCCATACTGAATTGATTTTTGCGGATCAACCGTAATCTGATAGGTTTTCACTTCCCCTCCAAAACTCACCACATCTGCAATGCCCGAAACCGCCAATAACTCCCGCTGAATCACCCAATCCTGCAGGGTTTTAAGTTCTCGTACGGATTTGGTATCACTGCTTAAGGTATAACGAAAAATCTCACCCGTTGGTCCGTATGGAGGCTGTACTTCGGGCTGAATGTCTTCCGGAAGATCGGCTTCATCCAAATGGTTATTTACCTGTACCCGGGCTTCGGCATAGTCTACATCATCTTCAAAACTTACTTTAACAATAGAAAGCCCAAACAGGGATGAGGAACGGATGCTCGTGCGCTTTTCAGTAGGATTCATCGCAATTTCCAGCGGACGACTTACAAATTTCTCTACTTCTTCAGCACTTCGTCCGGGCCACTGCGTAATAATGGTAATGTTGGTATTGGTTACATCAGGAAAGGCATCAATAGTGGTGTTTTTAAAACTTAAATAACCTGCAAGGATAAGGATAAAAGTGGCAAAGAAAATAAAATATTTATTCTTCAGTGCAAAGCCGATGATGCTTTTGATGAATTTGTTCATAGGGAAAAAATCTGTTGGGTAAAACGAAGGTTACTGGGTTTTAAGGTTCTCAAAAAGAAAAACCTGTTTGGAGGCAATTACACGGTCGCCAGCCTTTAAACCTTTACTGATGTATACCAGACCCGCAGTTTTTCTCCCAATTTCGATTTCCTGAATGTGTACCTTACGCTCGTTATTTAATACCAATACATAATTTTTATTATTGTCGAAAACAATAGCCCTCGCATTTACTGCAGGAAGATCAATACCAGCATGTGCAGATACTTTAACGGTACCCAGCATGCCTGGTTTTAATAAAGCCTGGGTATTGGCAATCACTACACGGGCATTCATCACTTTACTTTCCTGATCAATCAGGTTGTATATTTTATCAATTTTACCTTTAAATACCTGTTCAGGATAGGATAGGGTAGAGAGACTAACTTCGTCTCCTGCTTTGATGCGTGATATATCAGACTCATAAATATTAATCATGGCCCATACATTAGATAGATCGGCAATGGTGAACAGGCTTTTGTCGTTATCGCTACGCAGCTGCATGTTATTGGTCACGTTTTTTTCAATAACAAAACCACTAATGGGAGATTTAATGGCGTATGAACCGGTGTTGCTGCCACCATTAAGCTTTAAAACGGCATTAGCTCTTTTCAGTTCTGCCTGCTTAATGAGGAAATCATTTTTAGCTTCTTCCAGTTCCTTAGCTGATGATAGACCGCTTTCATACAATTGTTCTGCTTGTTTTAAGGCACGATTTGCATTTTTAACTTCAGCATTGGCGGCTATCACCTCTTTATCAAACCCAGCCATTTCTGAACTGGTTACAGTAGCTAAAATTTGCCCGGTATTTACCTGATCGCCCAGGCGCACGTTTACCCGGTTTACCAATCCACTTACCATGGGGAAAAGTTCCGATTTGCGGTCTTCATTAGCCGTTATCTTGGCAGAAAAAATGAGATCAGCTTTGCTGTTGGCCTGTTGCACCGTATCAATTAATAACCTGTTCAGTAATGAATCTGTAATGGCAAACTTTTCGGGGGCAGCTTCTGTTTGATGGCTGCCACACCCAAAGCCTAAACCAATTGAAGAAAATAAAATTACCTTTATTGTATTTTTGTAAATGTGATGCATCATGTTATTTAAATAGGTTTGTACCGGTTACATAATTTAATTCTGCTCTTGAGTTCAGTCTTTGTAGCTGAACCTGATTGATCTGCAATACATTTTCTTTGTAGGATTGGTAGAGATCCAGAAATTCCATTAAACTGATATTTCGTTCCCTGAAATTTTTAATCAGGCCGGAGATCAGTTTGGAAAAACCATTGTTAAAGTCAGGATCAATTGCCGCAAAAAGTTTTTCATTCCGAAGAGCAGTCTGGTAGCTGTTAAAAAGCTCATTACTAAGCAAAAGTTCATGTTTATTAACCTCAGCCGTTGCCGCATCAATGCCAATTTTTGCTTTTTTAATTTCTCCCTGATTTCTGTTAAATAGCGGAATGGGAATTTTTAAACCTATGCCAGTATATTTTTCCGGGTAATTTCCTTTCAAATCGTAGCTTAATGAAATTTCAACATCAGGTATAGCCATTGCTTTCTGTAGTTTTAAGTTGAGTTCATTATAATCTAAGGCTGCTTTAGATCGTTTTAAATCACTTCTGTTGTTTCTGGCCGAATCCAGTAAAGTGAGGTAGGGGATCTGGTTTAGGGGTAGTTCTGGTTGAGCTGAAGATAAGGTTAAAGATAGATTTGCACCTGGTGCTAAACCACAGAGCATACGAAGGTCGCGGTATTCATCTTCCAGCTCATTCAGGAGGTTGGTTTGTTCTGCCTGTAGTCCGATCAATAAAGATTTAATCCTGATCACATCCTTTAGCGCTACATTCCCTGCTTTTAATTGGGTTTCATATGCCTTAATAAGCATTTGTGTGGATTTGATCTGTTCATCAAAAACGTTGACTGATTTCGCAGTGAAATATGCTTTGTAGAAGGTATTCTGTAGCTCAAATTTTAGCGTTCGTTGTACATCGAAATATTCCATTTCTGCCATCCTTACGCCGGATTGTGCCAGTTTAATGTTTTTATTTCTTTTACCAGCCAATTTAATCAACTGCGAAACGGAACCTGCAAACTGACCATAGGCATAGGAGGTTTGCAAAAATTTACCGGTTTCATGGTTGTACAATAGATTTTCGTATTCCAGTTCTGGATTATCAAAAAGCCTGGCGGTGATGATTTCTGCTTTAGCCTGATCAATCTGATAATTGGCCGCCAGTAAATCGAAGTTTTGTTTTAGAAAAAGTGCTTCTGCCTGAGGCAGGTTTAATTTTAAAGTATCCGTTTGGGCAACGGAAACTGCGCTGAAAAAACCCAGTAAGAAAAAAATCAGGGTACCTATCCTTATCATGCCACAAATCTATCTCAGCCGAATTAAACGCGAATTAAATCGAAATTAAAAGCAGATTAAAGTTGAGGTAGGTAGATGATGAGGCAATTCTGTTGATTTGCTGTAACCGATATTTCTATTTTTCCTTTAAAAAGTGTAATGATCTTATTTGCCATATACAAGCCCATACCTTCACCTTTCTCACCAATTTCAGCCGATTGTGTATAAAAAGGCTTAAATACTTCTTCGTGTGCTGAGGATGGGATCCCTGGACCTTGATCAATAATCTTAACCAGAAATTGATGATTTGAATATTCCAGTTGCACCATTACCTTTTGATTTCCGGAAAATTTAAAAGCATTGGAAATCATATTGTCGATGGCAATTTGCAGTAAAACAGCATTCACGGAGACAAGGGGTTCTGCATCGTTTTCCAGTAAATTTTGAATGTCTAACTGTTGATGATGATGTGACTGCCAGTCAGACTGAATTTTAATTAAAAGATTGTCCAGTCGAATAGATGATAACTGCGAATTAATTAGTTCAAGATCCATTTTAGCTAAAGCCAGTAAGCCATTGATGATGTGCTCCATATTTTCCGCATCATCTAAAATGGAATGAATAACTTTTTGATAAGCCTGAACATCTCTTTCTTTCAAGAGCGCCAGCTCGGCGGTCATCATCATTCTGGTTACCGGTGTTCGTAATTCATGTGATGCATTGGCTACGAAGGTTTTTTGCAAGATAAAGGCTTGTTCAAGTTCTTCCATTAAATGGTTAAAACTTTGCGCAATAAGGTTAATTTCGTCTTTGGTCTGGTTTTCTTCCACCCTGAAAGCCAGATTTTCTGAGCCAACCTGTTTTACTTCAGCCATGAACTTTTTAAGCGGTTTCAGCATTTTTTCTGCCACCCACCTGCTCAACAATAAAACAATGATTGAAATGGAAACAAAAGTAACCACCATAATTTTGAGCAATTTTTCCAATCGGTTATGTGTACCCTGATCGGTAGCAGAAGCCAAAATCACAAAATCGCCCTGATTATCCTTATAATAAATGCCAACTACCTGCCGCTCGCCATCTTTGTATTGCAGGTGTTTTTGGTTTCTCACCCGGTTAATGGTCGCCTTCGTCCAGTATTGTGCAGAATCACCGATAAAGGTTGCCCGATCCCGCGAATCATAAATCCGGATGACTTCGTCCCTAAGTTTCTGTAAATATTGGTGTCGTACACTGCTCAAAGCATCTCTGCTCATTTCGTCTGCTTCCAGGTAAAGCTTAGCCGTAACCATGGTGCGGTCTGTCAGGCGTTCAAAAAAATCAGCCTGAAGAAACTTCATAAAGGTAAAATAGACCATGCACAATACCGCAAACAGCATGGAGGTGCTAATGAGGGTAAAATACAGTGCAATGCGGTCTTTTATTTTCATTATTTAAGGATGTAACCCATATTAATTTTAGTGTGGATCAGCTTTCGATCAAAACCCTTTTCAATTTTCTTCCTTAAAAAATTGATATATACATCTATTACATTGGTACCGGTATCAAAGTTGATGTTCCAAACTTGTTCGGCAATATACTGGCGGGAAAGCAATCGGTTTGGATGCCTTAAAAACAGTTCAAGCAAGTCAAATTCTTTAGCACTCAGCTCAATTTTTTTATCTGCTCTACTTACTTCTTTACTTGAGGTGTTGAGGCAAAGGTCTTGAAAACAAAGCTGATGGCTTTCAGGAATTGAGATAGGTGACTGCCGCCTTAAGAGGGCTGTTACTCTGGCCAGAAGTTCTTTTAGATGGAAGGGTTTAACCAGGTAATCATCGGCCCCGGCATCTAAACCCATCACTTTATCATCTACTGTTCCCATTGCAGTAAGCATGAGAATAGGGGTGTTGATCTGGCTTTCACGCAAGTGTTTGCACAATTGGATACCATTTAAACCTGGCATCATAATGTCTATAATCAGGAGATTAAAATCATTTTTGATAAAGCTTTCGAGGGCATCTGTTCCATTATAGGCATTCCAAACCTGGTAACCATTTTCTTCCAGCGCTGATTTCAGCAGTCCTGCAATTTTAAGGTCATCTTCTGCTATTCCTATTTTAAGCATAGTACAAAAGTAATGAACTCATCTTAAAAGGAGATTAAAATAGAACAGTAGGTCAGATTAATAGACCAACTATAACGGTAGTCCTCCTGAGCTTGACTCAGGATCTATTGAAAAGATAATTTACCAATTAGTTCGCATAATTCAAGTGGTCTAAGAAAGGTCCTGAATCAAGTTCAGGATGACGAGGTGGCTATAGCGATCGTTCATTCCCGGTGGCTTTATACTTCTTTTTATAAAGAGGTTATCTAACTAACTATGACGAGGTGGCTAGCGATCGTTCATTCCCAGCGCTCTGATGCGTTTATTACTGTCGGTTTGGTGTCTTCACCAGTCGAAACGCCTCATTTTGAAAATGTTTAGGCATTAAGCAATCATCATTTAGGTCGGTGGGACACACGAGCGATAGTATTTACGCAAAAAAAATCTCATTCAAACTTTCACAGGTGATTGTATGAATGAGATTTGTTAATAGATAACTTTATTTATCCTTTCCTAGCCATATCAATCATCATTGAAATTTCATCAACGGCTGCTTCATTGCTGCCATCAAATCCCATTAAATTAAACCTGATATTTCCCTGTGGGTCAATAACAAACTTAGAGGGGATACCATTCACTTTATAATCGCTCACTACTTTATTAATTTTGGTTTCAGGATCCTTATTGTCCATCAACACCTCAAAATTATAGTTCTGTGATTTGATATAGTCGCCGGCATCTTTGGTAGGCGTAGCGGTTTTTTCCCAGGTATGGATGAACAAAAACTTTACATTAGAGTCATCTTTGTATTTGTTAACAGCCATTTGCATTGCTGGAAAAGAAGCTTTGCATGGTCCGCACCAGGTGGCCCAGAAATCTAGAATAACCGTTTTGCCTTTTAAACTACTTAAGGTAACCTGTTTGCCATCCAAATCTGTAAGTGTAAAATCTACTGCTGGCTTTTTAACCATTTCTTTTGTTAATTTTTGTTGAAGGTTTGCAATTATTCCCTTTCTAATTTCAGCTGCATACTGTTCAAAACCGGCATCGCTGCCTTTTACTTTGATGTAAAGTGTTTTAAAGGCTGCACTCATCTCATCGTTGGCCTTGCCCGATTTTACAGCTTCTTCCAGTTTAGTATAGGCCTCTTCATTTCTGTTTAAAGCCATCAGAATTTTTGCATACTGGAAGTTTGATCTTGGTGATGCTGTTTTGGGATTGGTTGAGGCTAACTTGGCATATTTTAAGGCTTCGTTGTAATTCTTCTGTTCAAAAAGAATATTGGCATAAGTCATGGTTAAACCCGGATAGCCCGATGCGGCAAACTTAGAAGAATTTTCATCTGGCAGTTTCCCATCGTAATACACCTTTGCGCTTTCCATTGCTTTTTTATAATAAATAGAAGCATTTTTTAAGTCGCCGGATTTATAAAAGGCTTCAGCCAAACCACCATAACCATTTCCTTTCCAGAAATCTACCAGAAGTTTTTCGCCGTATTCAATTGCTTTTGCCGTATTTTTTTGTTCGGCATAACCGGTAGCAATGCTGCTGGTTACATAATCATAAACGATCAAATCCTCACCACTAAATTTAGAAGGTGGAAACTTCTGAATCCACGCTTTATAAGCTTTTTCTTTTTCGGCTGGTGTTTTCAAATTATAGATGTCATCACTGGCAGCTTTGTTTCTGGCGCGTGAGCCTAAAGGGAATTTTTTCACCTCAGCTTCTAGCAATGAATCACTTGCTTTTTGATTTTTTAATTTATAGTAATAGTTAATGGCCAAATCCATTTCCTTTTCACTGTTTGATGCAGCAAGTGTTTTCAGTTTAGTATTTAATAGTGCCTGATCGGTGGGGTTTTTAGAGGCGATTAATTGATCTAAATGATTTTTGGTGCTATCTAGAGGTTTGGTTTGTGCGCTTAGCTGCGTTAACGTTGCAGATAGCGCCAGTGATGTAAGAATGATGTTTAAATATTTCATCTTTTAAAAAATTTAGGTAGTTTTTTTAATTATATCCAGGGTTCTGGCTTAGGGCATTATTGATCAAAATTTGTGCTTGAGGAATAGGATACAATACTGAAGTGGTTTTCCATGTTGAAGGTCTGAGCGCTCCCAAAACAGCATCCGCTCTATTTGTTCTTTTTAAATCAAACCAACGATGGCCCCATTCTCCAAAAAATTCCATTTTTCTTTCCTGCTCAATTGCTAAAAGCATTTGTGGCTGTGTTAAGGTTGCACTAATACCAGTTAAACCAGCTCTTGATCTTACTGCATCTAAATCAGTTTTGGCACCGCTAAGGTTATTAAGTTGTGCTCTGGCTTCTGCTCTGATCAGATACTGTTCAGCAAATCTTAACATCACATTATACTCATTTCCAGTGCCTGAACCTATCTTATATTTAGTAATGGAATAATAAGTTTTGCCTCCTAAAGTTTTAGAAGCGGTCCAGTTCGTGCGACGTAAATCCGTTGTGCTTTCAAAACTCTGATAAGTTCCGTCAGCTAAAGAATAGTTTGGAATTGCTGTGGCTGTAGACACATAATTATTCCCTGGTACAGAAAATCCGTTAACATTCGCAATTTGCCAGATAATCTCATTACTGGTATTGACGAATGCCAACTCTGGTACAGGCAAACTGTATGTTCCAGAACTGATAACTTGTGTTGCTTGTGCTTCTGCGTTTGCATAATCCTTTTGATAAAGATAGACACGAGCCAATAGGGCAGAGGCTGCATATTTATTTATCCTGCCTCTAAAAGTACCAACATATGCGGTTGGTAATGAAGCTTGTGCTTCAGTTAAATCTTTAATGATTTGTGCATAAACCTGGGCTGAGGATGTACGTGGCAAAACGGCATTATCAAAGGCAGAATAATCATCCTTTAACGGTAACGGAACATCGCCAAATAAATTAACTAAATAGAAATAAAAATATGCACGTAAAAATTTAGCCTCTCCTAAAAGCTGCGCTTTGGTAGAAGCAGTGAGTGTAGTAGAAGCTGTTATCCCGCTAATGGCATTATTGGTGTTTTTTATAGATGGATATAAATTGCCCCAGGTTGTATTTACAAAACTATTGTTCGTTAAAATGGCATTTTTCGAAAATTCCTGTATGATTGCATCCGAACCATTATACTGTAAATCATCTGCTGATATTCCTGGGTATAAAGTGATATGGGTTAGAAAAGCATTGGTATTTGCCGAAGCAGTTGTATAAATACCCATTACAACACTCTGTGCGGCAGCGTCTGTTTTAAAGACATCTCCAAATAAAACCTGCGTTGGAGGGGCACCCAGTTCTACAAATTTTTTGCAGGAGGAAACAGTGAAAACTGATCCAAGAACAAGTGTAATATAAATTAAATTTTTATATGTTTTTTTCATGATGATCAAAGTTAAAATGAGCAATTAATACCAAATACAATTGTTCTTAAAGGTGGCAATACCTGGCCAATGGTTCCTGTACCCAGACCTGAAGGTCCACCTTGAACGGTAGTTTCAGTATCCAATGTGTATTTATTCTTGGCCCATGTGTACAAATTCTGCCCCTGAACAAAAATACTCGCATTTGAAATCTTTACTTGTCTAAGCCATTCTTGCGGCAGGGTATATGATAAGTTTACTGATCTTAACTTTAGATAAGAAGCATCACCATAAACCGCGTCAGATTGGGTATAAAGATTATATGAATTCGCTATAGTTGTGCCAGAAGTAGCTGAGGCTCCAGGAATATTGGAAGAAGTATTTGCTGGTGTCCATCTGCCTAACCAATAATCGTTTTGATTGATCAATGCACCCGGGCGGGTATTTAAAATTTGAGTTACCCCAAATCGATGGTTAAACTGAAAAAATATACCTAACTCAAAACCTTTGTATGTAAAAGTGTTATTAAATCCACCAAAGAATGGTGTTCCAAGATCAGCTATATAACGGTCGTTTTGATTGATTATGCCATTTCCATCTCTATCTTCATAAGTCGCCGCGCCCGTAGCTGGATTTACACCTAAAAAGTGGTAAGGACGAATAAGGTTGAGGGATTCTCCTACTACATAACTTGAAGCCAAAAAGGACTTGTCAAGATCAGGGAATTCAAGCAGTTTATTGTTGTTAAAAGTTAAGTTTAGTGAAGACTTCCATGAAAAATCTTTAGCAACGATATTGGTTGTATTCAATTCTAATTCCAAACCTTGATTTTGAATAACAGCTGGAAGATTTTGTGTGTAAGAATTATAACCACTTTGGAAAGCTACAGCATTTGAGGTGATTTGATCAGATGATCGGTTTCTATAATAGTTAGCGGTAAAGGAAATCCGGTCTTTTAAGAAACCTAAATCGATTGCCAGATCTATTTTTTTGGTTGTTTCCCACTTAATGGTTTGATTAGGAAGTCCGCTAGGTATTAAAGCAGCATTACCTAAATAAGGCGTAGTTGGGTTATACAAAGAAAGATAAAGATAATTTGGGATCTGATCATTACCAGTTGTACCAAAACTGGTTCTTAATTTACCAAAACTTAAAAAGGATAAATTGTCTTTTATAAAATCTTCATTAGAGAACACCCAAGCTGCGCCAACTGCACCAAAATTACCGAATCTGTTTTCTGGTCCAAACCTTGACGATCCATCACGCCTGAATGTGGCATTGATCAGGTATTTTTCTTTCCAGTCGTAATTTAATTTTGCAAAAACCGCATTGTACTTATACTTCACAATGTTGTTATAAAGAACGGTAACTGTTCCGGCTGCACTAAGCGTACCTAACAATTCTTCAACACTATAATTGTTTCCAAAAATAGATGTTCCGCTAGACGTATTTTGTTGGAAACTGGTACCTACCAAAGCAGTAAACTTACCCTGACCAATATTTTTGGAATAATCTATAGTTGGCTCTACACTCCAGTTTTGAGTGGTAATATTTGCAAAAGTTGCCGAGCTTACAATATTGTTTGCAGGGTTTTGTGAAGATGCCGGATTGGTATTAACTTGCTCAATTCTGGTCGTTGTATAACCAAAGTTTGATTTTGCCGTTAAACCTGGAAAAATGGTATATCTAATGGTTGAATTAGCGATTAAGTTATTGGTAATACCCATATATTTTTTTTGTAGCGTAGCCAGTGGATTGGTAAAACCATTTGCCCAAAACAATTTACCTGCAGCATCATAGAGTGGCAGGTTTGGAGGCAAGTTGTAGGCCGAAGATACATCAGATGCTGGCAAGTTTGTATTATCATTTGTGTAGCTTACTGAGAATGATGAACCAAATTTTTTGTTTTGCGAAACATGGTCAAGATTTAATCTCGAAGAAAATCTTTTATTGCCATTATCACCTAAAAATACACCAGTTTCTTTACGGTAAGCAGAGTTGAAAAAGAATCTCGTTTGATCATTGCCACCAGATAATGAGGCATCAACCTGATTCAAATGACCACGGTTTCCAATTAATAATTTTTGAAAATCTGTGCCATTGTTTTGATCCCAAACCGTTAGATCGGGTGCATTGGTGGCATTAGGCGCAGCATTATCATTTTGAAAAGCCTCTCTTCTCAAGGTTAAATATTCCTGAAGGTCTAAAGTTGGAATAAAGCGGCTAACTTCTGTAAAACCCGTCATTAAGTTTACACCTACTTTAACTTTTCCCGGTGTTCCCTTTTTAGTGGTAATCAGCACCACTCCGTTTGCACCTCTTGAACCATAAATGGCGGTGGCATCAGCATCTTTCAAAATATCTATCCTTTCAATATCAGATGGATTGATCATGCCAAATGGGCTAATACCGCCACTTGCGCCAGATGTTCCAAAGGCATTCAGGTTATCAGTTGCTGGTTGTCCACCATTAAAATTCGTAAAAGGCACACCATCAATTACGTAAAGTGGGATTCCGCCAGATGAAAGGGAGTTTTGTCCACGAATTTGTACCTGAACAGTACTTCCTGGTACACCATTATTTTGTGCAATTAATACACCCGACATTCTACCTGACAGTGCTGCCAATGGGTTGCCCACAGGTTGTTTCTGAATTTCATCAGCAGATATAGAAGCAACAGAGCCCGTATTTAGCTTTCTGGTTGTGGTACCATAACCAATAATTTGTACTTCATTCAAACTGCCTGACTCTGGCGTTAATGAAACCTTTAAAGCTGTATTTTCATTAACTGCCACTTCCCTGGTTACATAACCAATATAACTGAGTATTAAGGTAACACTTTTCCCATCTGGTACGGTAACACTAAAATGTCCGTTTTGATCAGTTGCAGTGCTGAACACTTTATCTCCTTTAATGCGAATAGATACACCTGGAAGTGGATTTCCGGCCTCATCAGTAATCATTCCGGTTAAGCGAGTATCATTAACTGCATTATTGGTAATTAATTGAGCTGATTTGGTAATTAGAATTTTGTTGTCAACCTGCTGATAGGTAAATCCTGTTCCCTTTAAAAGTAAATCCAATATCTCTATTACAGATCTTTCTCCTGCAGGAATACTTACTGGCTGGAGATTTTTCAGTTCGTTGTTGCGGTACAAAAATCGAAACTGACTATTTGCTTCAATTTTTTTGATCGCAGAAATCATGTTTTCCTGCTCTATTTTGATAGAAATTTTTACTTGCCGCGCCGATTGAGCAATGAGATCTGTAGCGAACAGGCATTGGAGAGAAGCTGTTAATACGATAGCAATGAGGAGGCTGGTGCGCATAAGCTGACGAATTAAATATCGTGTTTGGGTTGATGCAGAGAAGAAAACATATTTCTTCATACCCTCTGCCGATTGTGCAGAAAAATACATAATTTTAAGTGTTTTAAATGAATCCTAGAAAATTGTTTAAACGCGTAGATACAGTTAGCGCTATATCTACACCGGCTCCTTGTTTAGCGACAAGGAGTTTTTTTATTCATTCAAATGCGCAGCTGGTAAATTTTTTTCATGTGGTTTGGTTTAGTTGATTTTGGTTTATTTATTATTCACATCCTGCACCCTTGATGGTTATGCCGCCGGCGCTGGTTTGGTATTGTGCATTATTGTAGGAGCAAATGATTTTAAGAATTTCTTCTAATGATTCTCCATTTAAAAAAGTTGCCGTAAACCTGCATTTTTTTGGAAGTTCATTTTCAAATGTAATTGGAGTATTAAATCTTTTTGATAAAATTTTTGCTGCCTCCTCTAGAGAAATATCATCGAAGAAAATATCGCTTTCCTGCCACTGTATTGCGTTTTTAGCCATTACATTGACAAGATTGATACGTTTGTTTTTTCTGTTAAAAATAATCTGCTGGTTTGGAACAAGAATGCCTAAAACTGATTGGCTATCTGTTACACTTACTTTTCCTCTGGTAACGGTTACTTCAATATTATGGTTGCCATCATAAGCTTTAATGTTAAAGGCTGTTCCTAAAACTTTGGTGCTCAGTTTGCCTGCACGCACTATAAAACTTTTTTTAGCATCATGCCTGATGTCAAAATAACCTTCACCCACTAAGGTTACGATCCTTTCAGCGCTAAAAACTTTTGGATAAGTGATGGAACTGTTATGATTTAGGATCACCGTACTTCCATCAGGTAAATTTACTTTCTGGTGCTCATCTTCAGTTTTGATGGTTAATGCAGGATTCGGATTTACAATTTGCTTTGATTGGCTAGCTGTTTTCTCCGCCCATTGGGGCATTTTGTTTCTATCTTTAAATAGTACTGCAGCAAAACAAACGATAAAAAAAGCTGCAGCCCATCCTAGCCATTGTCGAGACAAGTTCGGTTTTTTCTTTATAAATTTTGAATCAGTGGAGATCACCTGTTCGAGGATCTGTTCTGCTTTGACTGAATTTAATGCTGTTTCAGGACTTTTATTCCAAAAATTATCCATCACCAGATCGAGCACTGTAGTATCATCCGCATTTTTTATAAGGGTCATAAACTCTTGCAATTCTGCAGTAGAGCATGTTCTGTTCACATACTGATCAAATAAATAGGCGGCTCTATCCAATTGCATTTTCTTTAGTTTGATGGCTGTGAGGTTGAAATAAGAATTTTCTACCTCGCTTTTAAAGTAATGACAATACAAAAATGAAAAGGAGGTAGTTAAATAAGAGATTATTTTATAAAAAATAATAAAAGTGGAATAACTTTTATTTGATCTTGCGTAATTAAGAAGTTTTTTATTGATTTTACAGCATCTCGCAAGTGAGTTTTTACTGTTAAGGGAGATAGGTTAAGTTTATTAGCCACATCGGTCTGTTTTAAGCCGTCGATATGGCAAAGGCGATAAATTAATTTTTGCTGTGGCGGAAGTTTTTCAATGGCAGATTCCAATAACTTCTTTGTTTCTTTAAATTGAATCTCATTTTCTGTAGCCAAATCTACATCAGATGTTCCTTGGTGGGCCTTTAGGATATTCCTTTGTTCCACCGTAGCTTTTTTCAAGGCATTCAACGTTTCATTTCTTGCGGTTGTACGCAAAAATCCACCAAAATTTTCAATCTGTACTAAATGAGTTCTCTTCACCCAAAGCTTAATAAAAACATCCTGAACAATTTCCTCAGCCGCGGCATCTTCCTGAAGAATGGCTAGTGCGTAGCCATAAACTTTGTTGCGATAAAAATTAAAAAGAATGCCGAACGACAGCTGATCACCATTGGCAATTTTTGCCAGGATCAACTTTTCATCCACCAGTTCCTTTTGCATGGTGCTAATATATCAATTAAACGAAGTTTTATGTCTGATTATAGTGATGATTATTATTATTTTTGATCAGTTCTGGTAGCTCATCTTCATCACTATAGCTATAATTTCAAATTGGGGATGAGGTTTAAAAAAGCCTGAAAATTGGCTTTGTATTTTTTCTTATCCAGTTTAAAATAAAAGGCACCTTTCTTTGAACCTGATTTATCTTTTTCTTCGAGCTTGATAAGTAAACCTGTAGAACTGATTTTTCTGCTAAAATTCCGGGTATCTATTTTAGTATCGTTCACCTCTTCAAAAAGCATCTGCAACTGTGGAATGGTAAACTTTTTCGGCAACATTTCAAATAAGATAGGGTGGAGGGCAGCTTTGTAACGCAGTTTTTTACGGGCATCAGCCACCATTTGTGCGTGGTCAAAAATTAACTTTGGGCTTTCATTCACCAAAAACCATTCTGCATGATATTCATCGCTTAATTGCGCTTCATATTTATGAATATCAATTAAAGCAAAATAGCCTACTGATAGTGTACGTTCAATTGGATCGCGATGAGGTTCACCATAAATTTGTAGCTGTTCCAGGTAAATTCCTTCTAGGCCGGTATTTTTTTTCAATACCCTATTGGCGGCATCATCCGGACTTTCATTGGCGCCAACAAACCCACCAATTAAACTCCATTTGTTAATTTCAGGTTCCAGGCCACGCTTCACCAGCAATAATTTAAGGCGCTCTCCGTCAAAACCAAAAACAATGCAATCTACAGCCACCAGATAATGCGGTTGGCCTGAATATTCTATCATGCTGAAATTAAATTAAATGTGCCTGAATATCTTCAAAATTTCACGAAAATAGAAATTATAAGCAAATTATTAAATGTCATTTTGACAAATAATAATTTATTTATACTTTAGCCGAATTCAAATTCCATTTTGTAGCCCAAACATTCTAATCCATAATATAACATGAGTACAACATTTGATCTTGATTCAAATCCGCACAGAAGGCTAAATATTCTCACTGGAGAATGGGTTTTGGTATCACCGCATCGCACCAAGCGGCCATGGCAAGGTAAGGTTGAAGATTTAGCGGCAGATAACCGCCCGGACTATGATCCAAAATGTTACCTGTGCCCGGGTAATGATCGTGCAGATGGCGATGTTAATCCGGATTATAAAGAAAGCTTTGTTTTTAAAAATGATTTTTCGGCTTTGCTGGAAGACACACCTGCAGCTGGCATGAATGACGATGGCTTGTTGGTGGCGCAAAATGAGCGTGGCATCTGTAAGGTAATCAGTTTTAGTCCTAAACACAATTTAACCTTGCCAGAACTTGGCGTAAATGAAATTACAGCAGTTGTAGATTTATGGCAAAAGGAATTTAATAGCCTATCTGAAAATGAATGGATTAAGTATATCCAGATTTTTGAGAATAAGGGCGAAATTATGGGTTGCAGCAATCCACATCCACATGGGCAAATTTGGTCGCAAAGCGAAGTGCCAATGGAAATTGTAAAAGAAACTGAACGCCAGAAAAATTACTATGCTGTTCATCGTCAAAGTTTATTATCAGCCTACCTTAAAATAGAATTAAAAAAGAAGGAAAGAATTGTTTATGAAAATGAACATTTCGTAGTGCTGGTTCCATTCTGGGCTGTTTGGCCTTACGAAACCATGATAATTTGTAAGCGACAAGTAAATAGCATTAAGTATTTCAGCAATATAGAAAAACAAGCGCTTGCGGATGCTATAAAGGCTTTGACTACCAAATACGACAACCTTTTCAAAACCTCGTTTCCTTATTCTGCTGGAATGCACCAGGCACCTGTAAACGATGGAGAACATCCGGAATGGCACTGGCATATGCATTTTTACCCGCCATTATTACGTTCGGCTACGGTTAAAAAATTTATGGTAGGTTATGAAATGCTGGCTAATCCACAGCGAGATATTACACCAGAATTTGCTGCAAACCGCTTAAGAGAATTGTCAACAAAACATTATAAATTAGCATTAACCAAATAAACATTATTAAGAGCGAATGGATATTGAGCGTTTAAAAAGTACATTCAGAGGTATTTACCAAACTGAGCCCATTCTGGTAAAATCTCCGGGAAGGATTAATATTATAGGCGAACATACCGATTATAACGGTGGGTTTGTAATGCCTGCGGCCATTAATAAAGCCATTTATGTAGCGGTATCAAAAAGAGATGATGAAGAAATTCACTTATATTCTGAAAGTTATCAGGCATCTTATACCTCTTCTGTTTCAGCAATAGAAAAATCTGATCTAGGTTGGGCAAACTATGTACTGGGCGTAGCCGATCAATTGGTTAAAAGGGGCTACAAGATTGGTGGCTTCAATCTTTATTTAGATGGAAATGTTCCATTAGGTGCAGGACTTTCCTCCTCAGCTGCCTTGGAGTGTGCAACGGCCTTTGCGCTTGACCACCTGAATGATCTGGGTATTTCACAAATGGATCTGGCTTTAATTTCACAAAAAGCTGAACATGTGTTTGCTGGTGTAAACTGTGGAATTATGGATCAGTTTGCTTCTGTATTTGGCAAGCAGAATCATGCTGTTTTACTGGATTGCAGAACCATGGAATATGAATATATCCCTTTGGAATTGGATGGCTATAAACTTGTTTTACTGAACACCAATGTAAAACACTCCCTTTCTGATTCTGCCTATAACAAAAGAAGATCTCAATGTGAACAAGGCGTAGCCTGGATTAGCGCTCACCACCCAGAGGTAACGAGTTTAAGGGATGCCAATGTAAATATGCTGGAGGAATTTGTTAAGCTAAAAGATGCGGAAGTTTACCAGAAATGTAAATATGTAGTAGAGGAAATCGTCCGGATTCAAAAAGCTGCTGAAGCACTTAAACGTGGTGATTTAGTTGCATTAGGAAAACTCATGCTCGAAACACATGAAGGCTTAAGTCAAGATTATGAAGTAAGTTGTAAGGAACTTGATTTTCTGGTTGATTATGTGAAAGATTTAGATCATGTTCTTGGTGCCCGGATGATGGGAGGCGGATTTGGCGGCTGTACCATTAACATTGTAAAAAATGAGGAAATTGAGGCATTAATTACAGAGGTGAGTGCACTTTATGAAAAAGAGTTTGGTTTGTCGCTTGATGCATATGTGGTAGAAACGGCGAACGGATCATCATTAATTGATGCCTGAAACCTGGATTTTTAAAAGATCTTGAAATAAAAATAATTAGAATTTAATAAGCCATTTGGGCCAGTTGAAAAAAACTAAACAAATAAATGAATGAAAAATAATATTCTGGATACAAAAGATTACATCGTATTTGCGGTGTATTTTGTAATTGTAGCAGCCTATGGGCTTTACATTTACAATAAGAAAAAATCTGTATCAACAGGCTCAAAAGATTACTTTTTAGCCGAAGGGTCGCTTACCTGGTGGGCAATTGGTGCTTCACTAATCGCCTCTAATATCTCTGCCGAGCAATTTATCGGCATGAGCGGTTCGGGATTTAAAATGGGATTGGCCATTGCCACTTACGAATGGATGGGAAGTTTAACCCTGATTGTAGTGGCGGTTTTCTTTATTCCAGTTTACCTCAAAAACAAAATTGCCACCATGCCGCAGTTTCTTCACCAGCGCTATAACGGCACTGTTGCCATGATTATGGCTGTTTTTTGGTTGCTTTTATATGTAGTGGTTAACTTAACTTCTATCCTCTATTTAGGTGCATTAGCGGTGAGCAGTATTTCGGGGTTCAACCTGGAGTTGTGTATGTATGCCATCGCAGCCTTTGCCATCATCATTACATTAGGTGGGATGAAAGTAATTGGATATACGGATGTTATTCAGGTGTTCTTCTTGATTTTAGGAGGCTTGGCTACAACCTACCTGGCGCTTAATCTGGTATCTACCCATTACGGAACAACGGGTATTTTCGAAGGTTATCATCTCATGAGCACTAAAGCATCAGAGCATTTTCATATGATTCTGAAACCTGACAATGAAAATTATATCGATTTACCAGGTTTAAGTGTGCTGATTGGTGGGATGTGGATTGTAAACCTGAATTATTGGGGTTGCAATCAATATATTACCCAACGTGCTTTAGGTGCCGATTTAAATACCGCAAGAGGTGGCTTATTATTTGCTGCCTTCCTGAAATTGTTAATGCCCATCATTGTGGTGCTTCCGGGTATTGCGGCCTATGTACTTTACAAGGATGGTGCATTCCAGACAGAGATGTTGCAGAATGGTTCTGTAAATCCAGATCGTGCTTATCCGGTACTCCTTAATTTACTTCCTGCAGGCTTAAAAGGTTTGTCTTTTGCAGCACTTACAGCTGCGGTCGTGGCATCTTTAGCAGGCAAGGCGAATAGTATTGCCACTATTTTTACCCTGGATATTTATAAAAAAGTGATTAATCCGGCAGCAACAGAAAAAAATCTGGTATTAACCGGAAAGATTTCCATCATTGTAGCGATGATTTTGGGTGTATTAATTGCGCCTCATCTGGGAATTGATAAAAAAGGTGGTTTCCAATATATTCAGGAATATACCGGTTTTGTTTCACCAGGCATTTTTGCCATGTTTATTCTTGGTTTCTTCTGGAAAAGAACCACTTCAAATGCCGCATTATTTGCCACAATCGGTGGTTTCGGAATGTCGCTATTGCTTAAGGCTTTACCAAATTTAACAGATCTTTCGTGGTTATCAGGTTTAGGTTTTTCTGTGAAAAATGCAACTGGAATTTATGAAATTCCTTTCCTTGATCGAATGGGTTTTGTTTTCGTATTCTGTATTATTGGTATGATTATCATCAGTTTATTTGAAAACAGAAAAGGTGTAAATCCTAAAGGACTGGATATTGATGTTAAAATGTTTAAAACCAGTACCAGCTTTGCCGTTGGAACATTACTTATTATTGGTTTGTTAGTGGCACTTTACAGTGTATACTGGTAAGTATTTGCCAAATATTTTATCAGTTTAGGGATAACAGCTTTGGTTGTTATCCCTTTTTGTTTAAAATTATTTCTTCTCGTAAGGTGACATATCTATGTTAGATGAGAGGACAAATGCATATTATAATTTGCCATCTAGATCATTTTTAATCTGCGGGATATAACAAGTAGTAACCTCCCAATGACCTTAAATCTGCCGGAAATGTTTAGGTTAACACGATCTTATCTAATGACTTAAAGTTTTTAATGTTATGGTTCAAAAAAAATCTTTACAAGTGATTTAGAAATTTAAAACTAAAATCAAAAAAACAAACAGATAGAGACTTGATAGATTGTAAATGTACTAACGTTGTAAACGTGGACGTTTAGATTTAAACGCTTCATTAGATCTGGGTTTCGAAGCTGGCTTTTTCGGCGCAGCTTCTTCAGATAACTTAACAGTGATCACATTGCCTTTAAATGTTTCTCCATTAAGCATAGAGATAATGTTCTTCGCATCATCTAAACTTGCAACCTCAATAAAGGCATAACCCTTACATTTCCCGGTAGCCCGATCTCTAACAACCTTTATCGTATCAATTTTACCATGGAGACTTACAAAAATTGCTAAATCCATTTCCTGAATATTGTCTGCCAGGCCACCTACGAAAAGCTTGTTCATTTTTAGAATATTATTTTAATTATTGATATCGCTTTTGATAACGTTTTCGCAAGCACTATGTTTTATATTAAATTGTTTTGCAAAATAAAAATTTATAATGGTGAAAACAAAACAGATTTTAACTTAAAAGCTTATAATTCTCACATTATCATTAATTTGTATGAGTTGAACCTGGGAATTAATAGTTCAGGGTTTTATCACATCATTATAAATTTAATAAGACAGCATACAAGCCATCTGGATTATTATTTCTGCCCAATAAACCTTCTATACAAATAGATCAACGGAAAACGGTATTAGGATTAACATTCTTTAACGAGGCCTAAAGGCAGTTTTAAACATTACGGCAAGAAATTTGTTAAATGATCAGCTATAAAAAGATAAGATTATGAAATTTTACAAATCAATCCCGATAATGCTCTTGGCTGGAGTGATGATTTCTGGTTGCGTAAGCAATAAGAAATATGCAGAACTTCAAGACACTTACTCTAAGTTAAGAGAAAGAAATCAAGAGTTAAGTAATAAATACCAGGATAGCCAGCGAGAGCTTTCAGGCAGCAGCAGTAGAGTAAAAAGTCTGGAAGAGCAAATTGCTTCCGAAAAATCCAATGTTGCAGCTTTACAGGATGCCCTGAATAAGTGCTTAAACTCCAGCAACCAGGGGAATGTTAATATCTCTAAACTGGTAGATGAAATTAACAGTTCTAATAAATATATTAAGCAACTGGTAAATGCTAAAAATAAAAGTGATTCACTTAATATGGTATTAACCAACAACCTTACCCGTTCTTTAAGCAGAGAAGAACTTAGCGATGTTGATGTTCAGGTGCTTAAAGGTGTAGTATATATATCATTAGCAGATAACATGCTCTATAAATCAGGTAGTTATGAAGTATCTGATAAAGCTGGAGAAACCTTAAGTAAAATTGCGAAGATCATTAAAGATTACAGCACTTATGATGTATTAATTGAAGGTAATACGGATAATGTACCCATTACACAACCCAATATTCGCAACAACTGGGATCTAAGTGCACTAAGGGCTTCATCAGTTGTGCAGGTTTTGCAAACTAAATATCAGGTAGATCCAAAACGATTAACCGCAGGAGGTAGAGGAGAATTTAACCCGGTTGCGGATAACAATACACCAGCTGGAAAGGCACAAAATAGAAGAACCCAAATTATCATTACCCCTAAACTGGATCAGTTTATGGATTTAATTGGTAAAGCTCCAGAGCAATCACAAAAATAAGGATTTATAATAGAGGGCAGTCTTTTAAAAAGGCTGCCTTTTTTTTATGCATTTATTTCTGGCTCAAGGATCAATATCATAACATGATAGAGCTAAGCAAGCCTAATAATCTGAGTTCGGTTAATAAAGTGAAACAGCATGCTATTTAAGTAGCGAATTTATATTTAATCACTTTACATTTTTTATTTTCTAAAAGGGAGGAAAGGTGATTGTAATTCTACTCGTTAAGCGTAGTAGTTGCAGAATGAATTGTAGACGAATAAATCATTAATGAATTTAAGGTTACGTTACCAGGTGGTTGGGCCTTTTAAGGTAGGTCTGCTATGAAAGATTTGATCATCTATTAATAGACGTTAATATTAAGGTGCTTTAATAAGAAAGTGAGTAAGGGTAGGGCGCTGATTTTTGGTTTATTTAGAACGAAGGTAGAATTGGAAAAATAGTTAGGGCACAAAAAAGCCTCAGCTGGCTGGCTGAGGCTTGATCTTGATTATGCCGTATATGCTTCCTTAGCATAAGTTTTTAAGTATTTTTTGAGCATTTCTCGTGCCACATGGATTCTGGTTTTTACAGTTCCCAACGGAATTTGTAATTCACCAGCAATCTCATGATATTTAAATCCTTCAAAATATTTGATAAATGGAACACTATAAACTTCCGGTAAATGATTTAATGCTTTCTGAATATCGTCTACAATCATTTTACCTACACTTCCGTTCCGCTCAGAACTATACATTAAATTTGCAGATGAAATTTCATCATCCTGTGTAATTAATGTTTTTGCTTTTGCAGATTTACGATAATTGTTGATGAATGTGTTTTTCATGATCACAAATAGCCAGCCTTTAAAATTCGTACCTTCCTGAAAGTTTTGATAGAACCTAATGGCTTTTAACATCGTGTCTTGAACCAAATCGTTCGCATCTTCAATATCTTTTGTGAAATTTAAAGCATGCATTTTAAGTGAGAGAGAGTGGCTGTTAACCATGTTATTAAATTCGAACTGTGTCATGATGTTATAGGTTAAGGATGTGCAAATAAATCAACAATAGTTATACCAAAAGATTATGATAATAGGTTTGGTATGATTAATCATTCAGATCAAAAAGTATGTCTAGGGTTGTTTAAAAGCATTTTTTACGTCTTGTAACAAATATGTTCATGCTGATATAACGTATAAATACGGGTGTTTATACTCAGTTAAAATCTACTGTTTTAGAGAGGTGATGGTGTAGTTGCTCAATTTTTAATACAGCAATTATTTCAAACTATTTTCCATATTCAACATCTTTTTCTTTTAAATCAATCGTAGGTTAAAGGGTGTAAGCGGTTAATTGATAGAATGGAAAACCATTGCATTCAATTCTTGTTTTAAAGCTTGTGTAGTCTGAATGCTAAAATAAAATTTAATCTCGTTGTTGTCAGGCTTAAATCTATTGTCTTTCAGTATAAGGCATAAATAATTACAAATAATTTAAGGAAAGCCAGGGCCGAGACCCTTATATGTAAATATGGAAATCAATATCCAAAGAAGAAAAATAGGCTTAAACTTTAATGAAACAGGCGCTGCAGAAATTTATCTATGGGCGCCGTATTCGGGCAGTGTTTCTTTAATTACCGATAATTTAAAACTTCAGTTAAATAAAGAAGATTATGGGTATTGGTTTTTAGAGACCAATCAAATTAATGATCAAGATGCTTATTGGTTTGAAATGATGCCTTCAGCGCAGAAAACAGATCAAACATCAGAAACGAAATACTTAGAGCGGGCAGATCCTGCCTCGTTATGGCAAAAGGATGGTGTGAACGGAAGTTCTATTGCCTATAATTTAAATAAATTTGAGTGGGCAGATCAAGACTGGCAAGGAATTTCATTGGAAGAATTTATTATCTATGAACTTCATACCGGAACTTTTACTGAAAATGGTGACTTCAAATCAATAGAAAATAAGATTCTATATTTAAAAGAATTAGGCATCACAGCAATCGAACTGATGCCCATTGCACAGTTCTCTGGAGATAGAAATTGGGGGTATGATGGTGTTTTTCCATTTGCCGTTCAAAACTCCTATGGTGGACCAGAAGCACTAAAGCACCTGATCAATAGCTGTCATCAGAATGGTTTAGCCGTTATTCTTGATGTAGTCTATAATCACATGGGGCCAGAAGGGAATTATTTTAATGATCTTGGCCCTTATTTTACAGATAAATATCAAACCCCTTGGGGGCAGGCCATCAACTTTGATGATGCCAATTGTGACCCCGTTCGGAATTATTTTATTGAAAATGTTTTGATGTGGTTCCGGGATTTTCATGTAGATGCACTTCGTTTAGATGCTGTACATGCCATTAAAGATTTTAGCTGTACCCATATTTTACAAGAAATTAAGCAATATGTAGATCAGCTTTCCGTACATACCGGAAAAAAATATGAGCTAATTGTTGAACTGGATTTAAATGATCCAAAATATATTAGTCCGGCTGGCGGAGGTGGATACGGTATGGATGCACAATGGGCCGATGAGTTTCACCATGCACTACGGGTCTCTTCAGGACAAGAACCAAATGGATATTATGCTGAATTTAATGGCATTGAGCATCTCGCAAAATCTTACGAAGACGCTTATGTTTATGATGGTCAATATTCACCACACCGGCAAAAAAAGTTTGGTGCAAAGGCAAGTGGTAACGCCGGGAAACAATTCATTGTTTTTTCACAAAACCATGATCAGGTTGGGAATAGAATGCTTGGTGAAAGAACAAGTGAGCTGCTGAGTTTTGAAATGACAAAATTACTCGCAGCAGCCGTGTTATGTAGTCCATTTTTGCCCCTCATTTTTATGGGAGAGGAATATGGTGAAACCAATCGCTTTCAGTTTTTTACCAGCCATAGTGATCAAGAGTTGATAGAAGCAGTTAGGAAAGGAAGGAAATCTGAATTTGCAGCTTTTCATCATGGAGAAGAAACACCAGATCCACAAAGTGATGCTACCTTTTTAACATCTAAGTTAAGTTGGGAAAAAATAGATCAACAACCTTATGGAAGGCTTCTCAATTATTATAAGGTATTAATCAAATTGAGGAAAACCTATAAAGCGCTCTCTGTTTTAGATAGAAAGCATGTAAAGGCGAATGCCCTTGCCAATCAAAACTGTTTAATTTTAGAACGTTGGCACGAAGATGAAAAAATTCTGTGCTTAATGAATTTTTCCGGTCAGGAGCAAACGCTGAATCTTGAAGATATCAATCAATATAAAATCATTTTTAACTCCGCATCAAGCATGTGGGGTGGAATAAATGTTGATAATCAAACATCAACTAGCAATAAAATAACCCTATTACCTGAATCGATCCAAATTTTTCTTAGTAAAAATGTATAAACCTTCCAGCACTTACAGAATCCAGTTTAATAAAGATTTTCCTTTTAAATCACTTAATGAGATTATTCCATATTTAAGAGAACTTGGGATAGATACACTTTATGCTTCGCCGATATTTGAAGCTTCACCTGGAAGCACGCATGGTTATGATACCATTAACCCTCATAAAATAAATCCAGAAATAGGAACAGAAGAGGAACTATATGAACTGGCTGCAAATTTAAAGGCTGCGGGAATTGGCTGGCTACAAGATATTGTACCGAACCATATGGCATTCCATACGGGTAATGCATGGTTAATGGACGTATTGAAAAAAGGAAAAGAATCTGCCTATGCATCCTTCTTTGATATTGATTTAAAGCATGAAAAACAACTCATGGTTCCTTTTTTGGGTGAAGACCTGAACGATGCTATTGCTAATGAAAACTTAAAATTAGCAGAAGAAAATGATGCGTTTTATATCAATTATAGTGAAACGAAATGGCCGTTAAGTGATGATACCTCTAAAAAACTTAAAGGCAAAAATATTGATGATATCAATAGTCATCCATCAGCATTGCTGGAAATTCTGAATGAACAACATTATCGCCTGTGTAACTGGCAGGAAACCTTTTATAAAATCAATTACAGGCGGTTCTTTACTGTAAATAGTTTAATCTGCTTAAATATTCAGGATAAAGCCGTATTTGACACCTACCATGAATATATTTTCAAGTTTGTAAATGATGGTATTTTTCAAGGATTAAGAATCGATCACATAGATGGGCTTTACGACCCGAAAATGTATTTAGACAGATTACGAGACGCCGTAGGTAATGATGTATATGTAGTGATTGAGAAGATTTTAGAATACGAAGAGCAATTGCCAGCAGATTGGAATACCCAAGGCAACACGGGGTATGATTTTCTGGCCATTACCAATAACCTTTTCACCAATCAATCTGCTCAGGAATCATTTGATAAACTATACCAGAAAGTAACCGGAAAGTCGCAGGATCTGGATGTATTGATTCATGAGAAAAAAGAAACCATTCTTTATGAACATATGCATGGCGAACTTGATAATTTATATCAACTCGCTAAAGATCTGAATTTGATTTCATCCACCGATGAAGCAGAAATTGGAGGCCATATCATTAAAAAAGGAATAGGCGAAATGATGATTCAAATGCCTGTTTACCGCTATTATGATTATCATTTTCCTTTAAAAAATGAATCATTAAATCAAATTACGGAATTAATTTCGGGTGTAGTTCAAAAGGATGAATTAAAATTAGCTGGTGCTTTTTTAACAAAAATTTTTATTGAAAAGCCTTTGCAAGGAGATGTAAATTACCTGCAAAATATTAGCAGGTTTTACCAACGGTGCATGCAATTTACTGGTCCGCTAATGGCTAAGGGAGTAGAAGACACCGTAATGTTTACGTATAACCTTTTTGTTGGCCATACTGAGGTTGGCGATGCGCCGCATGCCTTCGGAATTTCTATACGAGATTTTCACCTGAAAATGAAAAACAGACAGGCGTATTGGCCGCTTTCACTGAACGGAAGCGCCACTCATGATACCAAAAAGGGAGAAGATGTAAGGGCAAGGTTAAATGTATTAACAGACCTTCCTGATGAATGGATTAGTCTTGTTGAGCAGTTATTAAAGACTACTGAACAATTAAAAGAAGAAAATGAATCATTTAACGACTTGCATAAAAATGATATGTACCTGGTTATTCAAACCATTTTAGGTGCTTTATCTATGCCGGGAGAAGATTCTGATCAAATTAGTGAACGTTTAGCGCAATATATTGAGAAGGCTTTAAGAGAAGCTAAAAAACGTTCAGACTGGGCATCACCCGATGAAAACTACGAGCAAAACGTTAAAGATTTCGCCAATGCCTTATTGAATAAGGAAAATGCTACTTACCAGGCAATTCAAACATTTATTAGCAAGATTGCTGATTTTGGCATCATCAATAGTTTGGCTCAGCTGGTATTGAAGTTTACTTGCCCAGGCATTCCGGATGTTTACCAAGGCACTGAATTATGGGATTTAAGTATGGTAGATCCCGATAACCGCAGACCGGTAGATTATGAAAAAAGACTTGATTTTCAATCTGTAGCAGATTATCAAAATTTACAAAATCTATGGGATGAACGTTATTCTGGTAAAATAAAGCTTTGGTTAACCACACATTTAGCAACCATTAGAAAAAAACATCACCAGCTTTTTGAAAAGGGTAAATATATTCCGCTTCAGGTTAAAGGGAAATACAATCAAAATATAGTCGCCTTTGCCAGGCAATTAAATAGTGAATGGTTAATTACAGCGACTCCTGTAGGTTTAGCTGCCTTGATAAATGAGAAAACGATTGCGCCTAACAAGTTTGATTGGGCAGATACACAGATTTTGCTGCCAGAAAATGCCCCAATTGAATGGGATGATTTAATTACAGAAAAATCAGGTGTTAAGGATATACTTAACGAGGGAATTTTGATCAGTCAGATTTTAAGTGAAATGCCTGTTGGATTAATTAAACTTAAAACTAAAAATAACAACCGGGCAGCAGGAATTTTAATGCACATCAGCTCATTACCTTCTGCATACGGAATAGGGGATATTGGTGCAGGGAGTAAGAAAATTATAGATTTTTTGGCAAATTCTGGTCAGAAATTCTGGCAAATATTACCTGTAAATCCTACAAAGGCTGGAAACGGGCATTCGCCATATTCTAGTAATTCAGCCATGGCAGGTAATGTATTGCTAATCAGTCCTGATTTTCTTTTATCAGATGGTTTGTTAAATGAAGCTGATTTGGAAGGAGCAAAGCTTGAATCAACAGATCAAATTGATTACGATCGTGTTGAAAGCAATAAATACCATTTACTAAAAGTAGCCTATCAAAATTTCAGGCAACTCACAAACCTTTCTTTAAAATCTTCTTTTGAGACATTTTGGAATGATGAAAAAAAATGGCTTCATGATTTTGCGTTATATATCGCTATAAAAGCACATCACCATCAATTAGAATGGTATAATTGGCCAGATAAGTTTAGAGCAAGTGATCAGAAAACTTTAAGAGAATTTAATGATCAGTTTGCTGATGAAATTGAAGAGATTAAGTGGCAGCAATTTATTTTTTTTAGGCAATGGCACCTTCTGAAAGATTATGCCAATCAACAGGGCGTACAGATGGTAGGTGATCTGCCTTTTTACCTGGATTTGGATGCTGTGGAAGTTTGGTCTCAACCTTCTTTGTTTAAATTAGATGCAGATTTAAAGCCACTTAAAGTTGCCGGAGTTCCACCAGATTATTTTAATGAGAATGGCCAGCTTTGGGGAATGCCTATTTTCAACTGGGCTGCCATGAAGGCTGAAAAGTATGCGTGGTGGGTAAATCGCCTTAAGAAGAATATGGAATTGTTTGACTTATTAAGACTGGATCATTTCAGGGCATTTTCTTCCTTTTGGGAAGTAGATGCAGGTGCCGAAACAGCTATTCATGGTAATTGGATTGACGGACCTGGAAAAGAATTTTTTGAGCTTATAAAGCAAGAGCTCGGTAGTTTGCCTTTCATTGCCGAAGATTTAGGTGAAATTACCAATGATGTGGAATTACTTAGAGACCAGTTTGAATTACCCGGAATGAAAGTATTACAATTTGCTTTTGGAGGTGATTTAATTACTACAACCCATATTCCTCATAATTTTAATTCGCCTAATTGCCTTGTTTACACCGGAACCCATGATAATAATACATTATTAGGCTGGTTTAAAAATGAAGCTGATGCAGACATGAAAAAAAGACTGGATAACTATTTTGGGTTTGAGGTTAATGATAAAAACATTAATCATACGCTTTTAAGAGCTGTATATTCTTCAAGTGCTAAAATTGCAATTATACCTATTCAGGATATTTTAAATCTGGATGAGTCTGCAAGAATGAATAAGCCTGGAGATGGAACTGGAAACTGGAAATGGCGCTTAACCGAAGATAAGCTGGATTCTGAATTAATTGAATGGCTAAAAACAGAAATCGAACTGTATAATAGAAAATGTTGAAATAATGGTTGATTAGCTTTGCAGCATTTGTACATATTATGATAAAGTTAAACCTGGAGGAATGAAAATATGCTCAGGTCAATAGAATTTCATCAGCTCAACTACTTTAAAAAACAACAATTAATCAATATGCTGTTTATATAGAATGGTATCAAAAAAGTTATCATATAAGATTAATAATCGCTTAAGTATAAATAAATATCTTAATTTATGTCTTATTATGATGACTATTTTTATGTAAAATGAATATTTTTGAAGTGTTTTTTAAACAAAAAATTCTTTTATTTAAAAATATATAATTGATAGTCATTGTGTTATATTTTTTTAGCTGCTTGATGCAAACTTTTACACAATTTAACAGTTGCACTTTATCTTTTATTGAAAAAATATATATATTTGTTCTTACCCTTTCGAGGGTATGTTTTTCATAGGTAGATGTAGGGTCGAATACTTGTATTCGGCCCTTTTTTGTGCAGAAGGGTTTTATAACGTATTTTTGAAGGATGATGAAAAAGAAAGTAGTAGTAGCCATTACCGGAGCCAGCGGATCAATTTATGCTAAAGTTTTGTTTGATCAGTTAACTGCACTTCAGGATCAGATTGAAGCAGTTGGTGTGGTAATGAGCGATAATGCTAAAGAGGTGTGGCAATTTGAATTGGGTAATCAAGATTATGCTGACTTTAATCAGTTTACTTTCTTTAATAAAAATGATTTTAATGCACCTTTTGCATCTGGTTCTGCCCGGTATGATACCATGATCATCGTTCCGTGTTCGATGGGTACATTGGGAAGAATTGCACATGGCATATCAAATGATCTGATTTCCAGAGCTGCAGATGTGATTTTAAAAGAGCGTAGAAAATTAATAGCGGTGGTGAGAGATACGCCTTTTAGTTTAATTCACATCAACAATATGAAAATGGTTACCGAAGCAGGAGGAATCATTTGTCCGGCAAACCCATCATTTTATAGTTTGCCTAAAAGCATAGAAGAAGTAGCGGGTACAGTAGTTAGCAGGGTATTGGATTTGGCTGGTTTTGAACAGCAGAGTTACCGCTGGCAGGAGAAATAAGCTTATGTAAGGGTATTTTCTTCGTCTTTAATTTGTCAGTTATCCAAACTCCAAACTGGCAACACCGAACTTATTTCTTATCTTTGCAGGCTCAATGAAAAAGGTCGCATTTTATACATTAGGTTGTAAACTAAATTTCTCAGAAACTTCAACAATTGGTCGTTTATTCACCGATGCGGGTTATGCTGTGGTAGAATTTCAAAATCAAGCTGATGTATATGTAATCAATACCTGTTCAGTAACAGAACATGCCGATAAAAAATGTCGTAAGGTAGTAAAAGAAGCTTTAAAATATTCTCCAAACGCATTTGTAACCATAGTTGGATGTTATGCCCAGTTAAAACCACAGGAAATCGCAGAAATAGAAGGTGTGGATATGGTTTTAGGTGCTGCTGAAAAATTCAGAATTGTAGAATACATCACTGATTTAACCAAGCAACCAAAAGCGGTGGTTCATCAGCAAAATATAGAAAAGGTAAACCATAATTTTATTGCCTCTTATTCTATTGGCGACAGAACGCGTACCTTTTTAAAGGTTCAGGATGGATGTGATTATCCATGCACCTACTGCACTATTCCATTAGCACGTGGTGCAAGCCGCAGTGATACCATAGAAAATGTGGTTAATCGGGCAAGAATGATTGCTGAGAGTGGTGTAAAAGAAATTGTACTTACCGGTGTTAATCTGGGCGATTTTGGTATCCGCAATGGTAGCCGTGAAGATAAGTTTTTTGATCTGGTAAAGGCCCTTGATGAAGTAGAAGGTATAGAAAGAATCCGTATTTCATCTATCGAGCCAAATCTTTTAAGTAATGACATTATAGAATTTGTATCCACTTCAAAGCGATTTGTACCTCATTTTCATATTCCATTACAATCCGGATCCGATAAAATTCTAGGTTTAATGCGTCGCCGTTATCGTACAGATCTTTACGTAGAGCGTGTAGCAAAAATTAAATCAGTAATGCCACATTGCTGTATCGGTGTCGATGTGATTGTAGGCTTCCCTGGCGAAACTAAGGAAGATTTCCTAAATACCTATCAGTTCTTAAACCAACTGGATATTTCATATTTACATGTGTTTACTTATTCTGAACGTGAACTAACTGCTGCTGCTGATATGAAAGGCGTAGTAGCTGGAAGTGAGCGGAACGAAAGAAGTAAAATGTTACATATTCTTTCCGATAAAAAACGTCGTGCTTTTTATCAATCTCAGATTGGAACTTATGCTGAAGTGCTTTTTGAAGCCGATCAAAAAATGGGCTACATGCATGGTTTTACTAAAAACTATGTTAAAGTCCGTGCAAAATACGATCCTGTAATGGTAAATGAACTTAAAGCAGTTAAGCTCCTTGAAATGACGCCTGAAGGTGAAGTCGAAGTAGCTGAACTGGAAACCGCTTTTGTGCATCATTAGGGTTTTAAATTATTATGCTGATCCGATAGTTATCGGATTCAGTTCCAAGCCTATTTAGATGAGATTCTTGTACAAGTTCAGGAAGACGATTCTTCTATTGAATCGTAATAGTTGTGAGAAGGTAGGAAAGCCTGCCCCGACCTTTCGGGGAAGCAATCTACTTAGCGAGATTTACGAAAGAGATTGCTTCAGCAGATGAAGAATCTACTTCGCAATGACGGATTTTAAAGAGAATCGTTATTGCAAGGAGGCATGACCAGGCAATCTAATTTTGCCTTTAGTCTTTCCGCTTTAGCCTTTCAGCTTTCTTTCCTATCTTCGCAACAAATTATTTGTATGTTTCCTACCGTCTCCCATTTTTTAGAATATTTATTTGGCGTTAACCTGCCATTGCCATTTAATACTTTTGGTGTTTTTGTAGCGCTTGCATTTGTTGCAGGGTATTGGGCTTTCACCAAAGAACTGCAACGAAAAGAAGCATTAGGGATTCTTCATCCCATAACGAAAACAGTTGTAATCGGGAAACCTGCTACTACCTCAGAGCTTATTATGAATGCTTTATTTGGGTTTTTAATAGGTTATAAACTGGTCTATGCTTTATTAAACTATTCATTGTTTGTAAGCGATGCACAATCCATTCTAATGTCTGCCAAAGGGAATGTTATTGGCGGCCTATTACTTGCTGCCCTGTTCGCCTATTGGGATTATAAGGAAAAAGATAAATATAAATTAGATAAACCTAAAGAAACAAAAGTAACTGTACATCCTTATCAGTTGATGAGCAATCTAATCGTTTGGGCAGCGGTATGGGGCTTTTTAGGCGCTAAGTTCTTTGATAATTTAGAATATTGGGATGATTTTGTACAACATCCAATTGAGCGCTTACTTTCATTTAGTGGCTTAACCTTTTATGGTGGATTAATTTGTGGTGGGGCAGCTGTGCTTATTATTGCCAGAAAAAATGGAATAAAGCCTTTGCATATGCTAGATGTAGGTGGTCCGGGAATGATGCTGGCTTACGCAGTTGGACGTATTGGTTGTCATTTATCCGGAGATGGCGACTGGGGAATTGTTAATTCAAATCCAAAACCTTTCTCTTGGTTACCAGATTGGTTATGGTCTTATACTTATCCAAATAATGTAGTGGGCGAGGGTATTCCTATTGCTGGCTGCACCGGGAAATTTTGTAACGAGTTGGCTCAGGGCGTTTATCCTACACCTATATATGAAGTAATAGTATGCTTAATTCTTTTTGCTTTCTTATGGAGCATCCGGGATAAAATAAAGGCACCGGGATTAATGTTTGGGATTTATATGATTTTGAATGGAATCGAACGCTTTTGCATCGAACTGATTCGCGTAAATTCTAAGTACCACGTATTCGGATTGTCATTTACCCAGGCAGAAATGATTTCAACTTTTCTGGTAATCGGGGGAATTGCTTTAAGCTTTTACGCACTAAGAAATAAAAACGAATTGAGTTAAATTTATCTTCCAAGTATCTCCAATCCATTTTGATAAAAAAATATGAATTACGAATTAATATGTAATAAGGTTATTTCAATAGTGAAGTTAACCGGGAACTTTATCCGTAAAGAATCTTTACAATTTGATGCCAGTAAAATTGAATACAAAGGGTTGAACGATATGGTTTCTTATGTAGATAAAACAGCAGAACAAAAACTGGTTCAAAACCTGGAAAAACTTATCCCGGATGCTGGTTTTATTACGGAAGAAAAAACTATCAGTAGAGTAGGTAAAACCTATACGTGGATTATTGATCCTCTTGATGGTACCACAAACTTTATTCACGGGATTCCAGCTTACGGTATCAGTGTCGCTTTATATGAAGAAGGTAAGCCAGTAATTGGAGTGGTTTATGAACTTAATCGCGGCGAAATGTTCTATTCATTTAAAGGCGGTGAAGCTTTTATGAATAAAAAACAAATCCGTGTTTCTACCAATCCAGATTTACCTTCCAGTTTGCTGGCCACAGGTTTTCCATATTATCAGTTTGATAAGCAGGCGCAATATTTAAAGTTACTGGAAGAAATGATGCAGAAAAGCCATGGCGTTCGCCGGATTGGTGCTGCTGCAATTGATTTGGTTTATACTGCTTGTGGCCGTTTTGATGCTTTTTTTGAATACAATCTTCAGCAGTGGGATTTTGCAGCAGGTTGTTTTATTGTACAGCAGGCGGGCGGAGAAGTGTTTGATTTCTCTGGTGGCGATGAATATTTTACCAAAAGAGAAATTTTAGCTACCAATGGAAAACTTACTGGGGAAATGTTGGAAGCCATAAAGCGACACTTTAGTTAGGCTTTACCCATATATAATATTAAAAATCTCTGGATATAAGAATGGCTCGCTTTTGGCGAGCCATTCTTATATCTACTAACTATGAAAAATGCTTAATTATAATGCTTCTGATACTACCTCGGTCACTTCAGGAACCATTCTTTGTAGTAAGTTCTGAATCCCTGATTTAAGGGTAATGGTTGATGATGGGCAACCACTGCAAGAACCTCTTAGCTCTACTGTTACCACGCCTTCATCAAATGATTTATATGTAATGGCACCACCATCCTGCTCAACAGCGGGACGAACATAATCATGAAGGATTTGCTGAATTTTAATTTCTGTTTCTGTACCCTCAAAAGATGGCGCTTCTTCAGAAGTAGCTTCTTTAATTTTTAATTCAGATTCAACAGCACCCTTTACAAATTCTTTTAAAATGGCCTCAATATCAGCCCATTCTGCATCATCCGTTTTAGTAATGGTTACAAAATTGCTGGCGAAAAATACACCCGCAACAAAATTGAACTTAAATAATTCCTTAGCAAAAGGAGAATGATCAGCACTTTCTTTCGTGGCGAAATCCTCGCTGCCATTAATCAGCAATTTATTCACCATGAATTTCATGGTAGCTGGATTAGGAGTTTGTTCTGTATATACGTTAATCGTCATGTCTTAATCAATTTGAATAAACAAAATTAACAATTACTGATCAATAAAGCCTTTATAGGCTGTCTGTTTAGCGTCAATTTAATAGACTAAAAAATGCCTGTATAATTAAAAGGAGTGATGGTTCTCAGTTGTGCTTTTACTCCCTCCTCAACCGCTAAACCTTCAATAAATTCAGCAATACTGGCGGCATTAATTTTTGAATTGGTTCTGGTCAGTTCTTTCAATGCCTCATAAGGATTTGGGAAGTTCTCTCTGCGCAAAACGGTTTGAATGGCCTCAGCAACAACTGCCCAGTTATCATCAAGATCTGCATGCAAAGCAGCCTCATTTAATAAAATTTTATTTAATCCTCTTAAAGTCGAATGAATGGCAATTAAGGTATGTCCAAATGGAACACCAATATTTCTCAATACAGTAGAATCTGTTAAATCACGTTGTAAACGTGAAATTGGAAGCTTGGCAGCAAAAAATTCAAATAATGCATTAGCAATGCCGGCGTTGCCTTCAGCATTTTCAAAATCGATTGGATTTACCTTGTGAGGCATGGCCGATGAACCTATTTCTCCTGCTTTGATTTTTTGTTTAAAATAGTTTTTAGAAATATAAGTCCAGATGTCTCTGTCTAAATCAATGATGATGTTGTTAATCCGCTTTAAGGCGTCACACTGTGCCGCAAACTGATCGTAATGTTCAATCTGTGTAGTATGTTGTGCCCTTGTTAAACCTAAAATTTCATTCACAAAATGATTAGAGAAGCTCACCCAGTTTACTTCTGGATATGCAATATGATGTGCATTGAAGTTACCTGTTGCACCACCAAACTTTGCACTATTTGGAATCGATTTTAAATTCTCCAGTTGAATGTTTAAACGATCAGCAAAAACAAGAAACTCTTTTCCAAGCTTAGTTGGAGAAGCAGGCTGACCATGAGTATGGGCTAGCATTGGAATATCTTTCCATTCAGTAGCCAATGCTTCTATTTTGGTAATTAATGTGGTGATTGCAGGATAATAACTTTCAGCCAGCGCTAACTTAATCGAGTAGGGGATAGCAGTATTGTTAATATCCTGAGAAGTTAATCCAAAATGAATAAATTCTTTAAATTCCTGAAGCGACAGGCTGTCAAATTTATTCTTGATAAAATACTCCACTGCCTTTACATCATGGTTGGTTACTTTTTCAGTCTCTTTAATTTCGAGTGCATCACTTTCCGAAAACTTCTCATGGATATTACGAAGTGCCGTATACTGGTTTTTATCAAAATTTTCCAGGCCTGGCAGGTTGGTTTCGCATAAAGAAATAAAATATTCAATTTCTACAAAAACACGATATTTGATTAATGCCTCTTCAGAAAAGTAAGCGGCTAAACCTTCAGTAGTTTTTCTATATCGGCCATCTATTGGCGAAATGGCTTGTAGTGATGTCAAATTCATTATGCGGATTATATTTTTGCCGCAAATTTACTACAATTGATGAGATTTAAGGACTTTCATCTTTAAAGAAATCCCTGAGTGATGAAAAAAGTGGCTATTAAATAGATCCGTCCTATTTTTTAAGGAATAGATATCGATTAGATAGAAGGATATAAAACAATCGCTTATTTGTTAGCCATAAAAAAAGGTATTGATTTTAAAATCAATACCTTTTTTTATTTAAGAGGAAAATTAAACTAGTGTTTAACTTCTTCAGTAGTTTTAGTAGTAGCTTTTACAGTAGTATCTTTTACTGTAGAATCTTTAACAACAGTGTCAACACCAGTTGTATCAGTAACGATAGTTGAAGAATCAGTTACAGTTGTATCAGTACCATCAGCTTTTTTCTCTGAGTTACAAGCAGCAACAGATAGTGATAATGCTAAAGCTAAGAAGCCTAATTTGAATGTATTTTTCATCTTGATATTGTTTTAGAGTGAATATATACCTTTAATACTAAAGGGTTAAAAAGGTAACCCAAAAAAAGTAAAAAAAATAAAAATGGCCTTGAAAATAGATTCAAGGCCATTTTTTATGGGTAAAGTCAGACTAGTGTTTAACTTCTTCAGTAGTTTTTGTAGTAGCTTTTACAGTAGTATCTTTTACTGTAGAATCTTTAACAACTGTATCAACACCTGTAGTATCAGTAACGATAGTAGAAGAATCAGTTACAGTAGTATCAGCACCTTCAGCTTTTTTTTCTGAATTACAAGCAACAACTGATAAAGATAAAGCTAAAGCTAAGAAGCCTAATTTGAATGCATTTTTCATGTTTGAGTTTTTTTTAGTTATTAATTAATTTACCCTTAATACAGTAAAATTTAAAAGGTAACCCAATAATTTAAAATAAATAAAAAAGTCCTTAAGATAATCACCTTAAGGACTTTTTTATATGGTAAGTTAGACTAGTGTTTAACTTCTTCAGTAGTTTTAGTAGTAGCTTTTACAGTAGTATCTTTTACTGTAGAATCTTTAACAACTGTATCAACACCTGTAGTATCAGTAACGATAGTAGATGAATCAGTTAAAGTAGTATCAGCACCTTCAGCTTTTTTTTCTGAGTTACAAGCAACAACTGATAAAGATAAAGCTAAAGCTAAAAAGCCTAATTTGAATGCATTTTTCATTTTTGAATTTTTTAAGTAATTAATTTTCTTGTTAATGCCGCAAAGGTAGAAAGGTAACCCGGTATTTTTAAAAAAAGTGAAAATATTTTTTTTACGCTGCTTTTAGGTTACGTTTACCCGAGGCGGTATTAAACTTATTTATTGGCTATAATTTTTTTTGTCTAATATTGGGTTACTATTTACCGAAAAACGTATTAACCAGTGAATAACAGTTTAAAGGGTTCAGTTCCAACAGATAGAGAGGTTATTTTAGGTATTCTAAATAACTCTGCGGATACACTTAACAAGTTATATAAAGCCTATTTTGCGATGGTTTTGCAATTTATCCTCAATAATAATGGAGATGAAGATGATGCAAAGGATGTATATCAGGAGGCGATTATTATTTTATATAACAAAATTAAGGAAGGAAATTTTGAACTCAGCAGTAAACTAAAAACATATATATACTCGGTTTGCCGGAGGATTTGGTTGAAAAAACTAAGTCAGCGAAGTAAAAAAACAGGCAATATTACCGATTATGAAGATGTGTTTGCTGTAGAAGAGGATGTAGAACAACATGAAGAAAAGGATTTGCAGTTTGTGAAAATGCAATCTGCCCTTGATCATCTTGGTGAACCTTGTAAAACCATTATTCAGGATTTTTATATCCACAGTTTATCCATGCAGGATATTTGCGAGAAGTTTGGTTACACGAATACCGATAATGCGAAAACACAAAAGTATAAGTGCCTGCAGCGGTTAAAGAAAATATTTTTTCAACCTTAGTTATTGAAATGAGAAACGATTTGGAGTTAGACGCAATTATTGAAGATTATCTTTTAGGTAAGCTTAACCCACAGGAAACTGAGGCTTTGGAACAACTACGTCGTAATGATCCGGCGGTTGATCATAAAGTGGTTTCACATAAATTCTTCCTTGAATCTATGGAGATGTTTGCAGCGCAGATCCGTCTGAAAGAACAATTAAATAGTATTCATGCAGAAATCAATTTAGAAGGTTTGGCTTCTTCACTTAGGCCGCATCCATCCCGGGTGGTTCAACTCTGGAGGAAACAGAAATCAGCTATTGCTGTTGCTGCTTCTTTTTTGGTTTTATCTCTGGTGTCTGTTTATTCTATTCAGCACAATACTAAACAAAAAGAACAATTGGTTTTGTTGAGTAACCAGGTGAATAAAGCGATTAAAACACAAAATAGTTTAATCAGGAAAATAAATAACACTACTACAACAGCTGGAAAACCTGTGATTCAAAATAGTTTTGGTGGTACGGGGTTTGCGATTTCTACAAATGGTTATATTTTAACTAATCTCCATGTAATTAACGGAGCTGATTCCTTATATGTTCAAAATAATAAGGGAGAATCATTTAAGGTGAAATCAATTTACACAGACCCTCAAAATGATATTGCCATCCTTAAAATAAATGATAAGAATTTCAGCCATTTATCTTCTATACCTTATACCATTAAAAAGAATACCAGCAGTATTGGTGAAATAGTTTATACGCTAGGTTATCCTAAAGATGATGCTGTGTTAGGTGAAGGATATGTAAGTTCGAAGAATGGTTTTGTGGGCGATACCACTCAGTATCAGGTTTCTATTCCGGTTAATCCTGGGAATAGTGGTGGTCCGCTTTTAGATGCCAATGGCAACTTGGTAGGGATTATTAGTGGTAAGCCAGATCAAACAGAGGGTGCTGCATTCGCTATCAAATCAAAATATATTTTAGAAGCCATGAGAGCAATTCCTCAAGATTCTTTAGGAACCAACCGACTTTCTTCTAATAAGAAAAGCTTGCTGTCGGGATTAAAACGTACAAAACAGATCGAGAAATTGCAGGATTATGTTTTTATGATCAAAGTTTATAATTAAAATAACCCAAACAAATTAATATTGTTGAGACCCTGAAGCTAACTACTTCGGGGTTTTTTATGTGTTTATAATTTAGATGTATTAAATAATATAATGTCTATGTATTTACTATGGTATTGATTAGATTTGTTTAAATTCAAATTAAAAATAATAATATTATGAGTATAAGATTAGGCGATACCGCACCAAATTTTCAGGCAGAAACATCTATCGGGAAAATTGACTTTTACGAATTTTTAGGAGATAGCTGGGGTGTTTTATTTTCTCACCCGGCCGATTATACACCTGTTTGCACTACGGAATTAGGAAGAACTGCTGCTTTAAAGGGAGAGTTTGAGAAACGTAATGTAAAGGTTTTAGCGTTAAGTGTTGATTCGGCAGAATCGCATAAAGGATGGATTAATGATATCAATGAAACTCAGCATACTACTGTAGAATTTCCGATTATTGCTGATCCGGATAAAACTGTTGCAAATCTATACGATATGATTCATCCGAATGCTTCGGAGACACTAACCGTAAGATCACTTTTTGTAATCAGTCCTGATAAGAAAGTTAAATTGACGATCACTTATCCTGCATCTACTGGCAGAAATTTTAATGAAGTATTAAGGGTAATTGATTCTTTACAACTCACTGCTCAATATTCTGTTGCCACACCAGCCGATTGGAAAGATGGTGACGATGTAATTGTGGTGAATAGTATTAAAACAGAAGATATTCCAAATAAATTTCCAAAAGGTCATACCGTTATTAAACCCTATCTACGTACCACACCACAACCCAACAAATAGCTATCATTTATTCTTTAAAACATGCAACATTCTCGTTAATAAATGCAATAACAAATCATTTTTTAGGTCTGTTTGTTATATTTGATAGTTTTGTTTTTGTGAATTGACGTTTAATCTGGTTATCAAATTGAAATGCTTGAAAAAAATGAATAACAAGACGTAAAGAATTATTTATTTATCATTATTTTTTATTTTTTTTATGGCAACAGGAAAAGTTAAGTGGTTTAATACTCAAAAAGGTTTTGGATTTATTATTCAAGAAGATAATAAAGATTTATTCGTTCATTTTAAAGACGTATTGGGTGGAATAGATGCCATACAGGAAGGTGATACAGTTGAATATGATGTTGCCGATGGGGCAAAAGGTTTGCAGGCCGTAAACGTTAAGAAAATTTAATACTTTATTATAATATCATAAGAAAAGTCTTTCCACTGGGAAGACTTTTTTTGTTAATAATGCTGAATAATACGTGCATTCAGGATTATATTTTCATTTCCAGCCGTTTTCGTGAAAATTAAAAACTGATCTTGAGCAGACTTAATTTTATACTTTTTTGATAAGTCTTCTGGCTTTGCCGGATAATTTCTAACAATGATATTCCCAGTCAGATCGACTGCCTTTTTTAAATCTGTTGTGGTTAATTGTTGCTCAATCTCAAAAATTCTTCCCGGAAAATTATTGTTAATGACATTGCTGGCGTAAAGTTGTGTTTGCGGATGTAGTTTAACCAGATTATATCGTTCGCCAATTAAATTAAAGGCGCCTGATTTGAGTAATGCTGTATCTGGTTCATATAAGTAACTAAATGATGAAAGGTTCTCCGCATATTTTAAATTGACAGAACTTTCTGACCTTTTGAATGAAAATACTTTCTCTGTTTCATTAAGTGAAGCGGCAATAATTTGAGGTTCACCAGTAAAATCAAGATCAATAACCCACAATAGTTCCTTGCATTCATTCTTTACGCTAACGATATGAATTTCACTAACACACCTTAATTCATTCAAACCTGCTGTAATATCCAGCAAAGGAGCGGTTTTAATCACGATCCTCTGTGATTTTTCTAATAATAAATCCAGATTGCGACTTACGTCAGGTGTGCAATCTTTTAGCATAAATACCTTACCAATGCTGGCCCTGCGTGCAGGATCTACATAAATGGTATCATATCGCTGATGTGTTGTTTTAATAAATGCCAATCCGTCCACGGCCTTGAATTCAATATTGTTCGATTTCAGAATATCCGCATTATGGGCGGCAATGGCCGATAATTCTGAATTAATTTCACAATGTGTAACCGTGTTTATTTTTTTAGCAAAATAATTTGCATCGATTCCAAATCCTCCGGTTAAGTCAATTAACGAATGTCCGATTGCTAATTTTGATTTATAGCTGGCTGTAATTTCTGATGAGGTTTGCTCAATTGATAGTGCTGCAGGATAATAAATACGAGGAGTATTAAACCAAGCAGGTAATTTCTTCTCCGATTTTTTTTTACTCAGGATTTGTCCGGCCAATTCTGATGAACTTATGCCTTCAAATTTGCTTTTAGCCAAGGCAATCTGATTTACATCTGCCTTTAGGTTTGCGTTAATGTATTCTTGTACAGCCTTGGTTAAAAGTTTAAGGTTCATTCGGTAAATTTATAGCGTTGAGATTTCTATCAAGGCTTATTCTTCATCACCATTTGACAGGTATGGCGACTTTTTACTTCCAATAAAATATCTTTATTTATGGTAACCCGATCAATGGTGTTTTGGTTATAGTAACGGATGGTAACCAATTCCAGACCTTTATTATATTTAATTGTAAACTCTGCTGAAAGATCTTCAATCAGGCGCTCAATCCTTTCAGGGTGATCATCAATACTTACCGAAAAACTGATGGCAGAATTTAACATGGTATTGATTTTGATCTTATGTTTATGAAACAGCTCAAAAATATTACTTAGATTTTCTTCAATAATAAACGAATAATCCTTCGGAAAGATGGAGATTAGTGCCTGATTAACCTTAAATATAAAAGATGGAATTGGTAAGGGGTTATTTTCTTTTGTAATGGCTGTTCCGTTACCTTCCGGCTGAATAAAAGATCTTACAAATAATGGAATGCCCTTGTTTTGTAAGGGTTTTATCGTTTTTGGATGAATAACTGTTGCGCCATAGTAAGTAAGTTCAATGGCATCATGATAGGAAAGTTGAGGAATTAACTCCGTTTCGTCAAACCATTTTGGATCGGCATTTAAAACTCCAGGTACGTCTTTCCAAATGGTTAATGCATCAGCATTTAAGCAAGAGGCAAATATGGCAGCAGAATAATCAGAGCCTTCTCTACCTAATGTTGTCGTATAGTTTTCACTGGTTCCGCCGATAAAGCCTTGAGTAACAATGATATTTTTCTCGAGTAAAGGAACTAAATCTTTCTGAATAATCAAGTTAGTCTTTGTCCAGTCAACTTTTCCTTCACGGTAAGTGTTGTCGGTCTGTATAAAGTTTCTGGCATCTGTCCATAAGGTTTTATTGCCACTCTCATTTAACCATGCAGCTACAATTTTAGTGGAAACTACTTCACCAATAGATACAATCTGATCGTAGATATAATCTGGATCGTTATCAGGATCATCCTCAAGTAACCATTCAATTTCTACAAAAGTATTGGCCACATCATCATAAACGGAATGTGATTTGCCATCAAAAAGTTCCGCTATAATTTGGAAATGGAAGTGCTTTATTTCGTCTAAAAGTGCATGGGTATTCTCATTACCTTCTAAATAAGCCTTTGTCAATTCTTCAAGCTTATTGGTTATTTTGCCCATTGCAGAAACCACAATCAGCAATTTGCCGTTCTGGTAATCACGTACTATAGTGGAAAGATTTTTTACACCAGCCGCATCTTTTACCGAGGCACCTCCAAATTTATATATATCCATATTAAAATGCCTTAACCTGTTCTGTAGATAGTGCTGCATTTAACCATCCGCTTTCCAAGTGTGCTTTATATTTATTGTAGAAATTAATTGCGGGTTCGTTCCAGTCTAATACCTGCCATACCATGCCATTATAATTTCCAGTTTTTGCTTCTTCAATTACCTTTTCGAAAAGTAATTTGCCAACGCCCTTTCCCCTGAAATCTTCTGTAACAATAAAGTCTTCCAGGTATAATCTACAGCCCTTCCAGGTAGAATAGCGGGTATAATATAAGGCAAAGCCAATAATGGTGTGATCTGCTACTGCAACAAAAGCCTTCCACACTGCATTTGCGCCAAAACCAGCCTCAATAAAATGATCAAGATTTACAGTAACTTCTTCTGGCGCACGTTCATAAACAGCTAATTCAGTGATCAATTCGAGCATCCTTGGACAATCGGCAGCTTCTGCATGTCTTATGTTTAAATTCATAACGGATTTTCTGATGTGTTTTTGAAATGTTTGATGGTTCGTTTTCCGAAAATACTGCTTCCAATCCTAACCATTGTACTGCCTTCTTCTATCGCTATTTTATAATCAGCACTCATTCCGGTTGAAATTTCTTTAAAAGAATCTTCATCCTTAAAGAAACTTGCTTTCAGTCCATCAAAAAATACTTTAAGTTCATTAAACTCAATGGTAATTTGTTTTTCGTTTTTTGTATTTGTTGCAATGCCCATTAAACCAGTAATCCTTACATTTTTCATTTCGCTATATTCAGTGGAGCGAAGTAATTCAATGGCTTCATCATGAGCAAGGCCAAATTTAGTTTCCTCATCAGCAATATAAATTTGCAACAAACAATCAATAACCCGCTTGTTTTTAAGTGCCTGTTTGTTAATCTCCTGTAGTAACTTTAAGCTATCAACGCCATGAATGAGGCTTACAAAAGGTGCAATGTATTTAACTTTGTTGCTTTGTAAATGGCCAATTAAATGCCATTCAATATCTAAAGGAAGTTGTGCTTGTTTATCAACCAATTCCTGCACCATGTTTTCGCCAAAAATTCGTTGTCCTGCATGGTAGGCTTCTAAAATGGTATCGGCTGTTTGGGTTTTAGAAACGGCGATCAGTTTTACACCGTCGGCCTCTACTTCGCTTTTATATTGTTTAAGATTATCAGCTATGCTCATTTATAACTATTTTTGGGTAAAATTAACAACCTTGCCGCAATTTGGGCAAAAAATAATATTTTAATTGAGCATGAGAAAAATAATGTGGGTTTTAATTGCTATCCTGTGGTTTGGCTGCAAGTCTAAAACGCCAGATGGCATCATTGATGAAGAGCGGATGGAAGCTATTTTATTTGATGTGCACATTGCAGATGGTTACATTTCTACAATATATGTTCAGGATTCTGCCAGAAAGGTAGCGGCTGCATATTATAATGGGATTTACAAAAAATTTGATACCGATTCTGCCGAGTACAACAGAAGTTTAAATTACTATTATCAAAATCCTGAAAAATTACAGGAGATTTATAAAGTCATTTCTACCCGTTTAGACAATCAAAAAGCTAAACTGAAACAGGCCGATTCCTTATTATTAAGAAGGAGATTTAAGGCAGATTCAATTAAAATTATTAAAATATTTAAAGCGGATTCTTTAGCCATTAGAAAGAAGATGAAAACAGATTCATCATCGAAAGTTAAAGCAGATGCACAAATCAAAAAAAAGAAAGCACAGGCTGATTCGCTTTTAAACACTAAAAAAAGTGGTGATTTAAAGCCTTTATCAGCTGCAGTACAATAATATGTTATATCCCGAAAATTGTTTAGAACGTTTAGGTTTTTTAGAGATAAGGCAACTCATTAGCAAACATTGTTTAAGTCCGATGGGGCAGGCAATGGTGCTAAAGATGCAGGTGATGAACCGTTTTGATCAAATCGATAAATTTTTACGTCAAACCCACGAATTTAAAAGCATCCTGCAAAATCAGGAGCCACTACAAATAAATACTTTTTTTGATATTAAATCTCTGGTTGATAAAATCAGGGTAGAGGGTACTTATCTCATGGAAGATGAGTGGTTCCAGGTTTATACTTCTCTGCAAACTGTTTTTTCTGTTTTGAGGTTTTTTGAAGAGCGTGCAGAAGTATATCCAACATTGGAAGCACTCTTTGAACATTTGCCTATCGAGAAAAATATCCTAAGAAAAATTGAAACCGTAATTGATGCAAAAGGAAAGATCAAACCAAATGCATCAAAAGAATTGCAGGAAATTACTTCTGCCATTTCACGTGCTGAGCAAGATGTACGTAAGCGGATGGATAGTATCTATAAACAAGCTATTGCGAATAACTGGGTAGCGGATGGAAGTTTAACCATCCGTGATGGTAGGATGTGTATTCCGGTTTTAGCCGAAAATAAGCGTAAACTTAAAGGATTTGTACATGATGAATCTGCCACTGGTCAAACCGTTTACATTGAGCCGGAGGAAGTTTTTACTTTAAATAATAAGCTGCGTGATTTAGAATTTGATAAACGCCGTGAGATTATTAAGATTTTAGTAGCGCTTACAGATGATTTGAGGCCATATTCTCCACTATTGCTTTCGTATCATGGTTTCCTTACGAAATTAGATTTTGTGCGGGCGAAGGCATTATTTGCCTTAGATATTGAAGCCGAGATGCCTGGTTTATTGAAAGAGCCTAAAACAAAGTTGATTAATGCCAGACATCCGCTTTTATCAATTTCTTTCGCGGCAGAAAATAAAACGGTTACGCCTTTAAATATTCACATTGATGCAGAAACTCGGGTTGTCTTAGTTTCCGGACCAAATGCGGGGGGTAAATCGGTCTGTATGAAAACTGTTGGGCTATTGCAGATTATGTTGCAGACAGGCCTGCTTATTCCGGTAGATGCCAATAGTGAGGTTGGGGTTTTTGAAAATATCTTCGCCGATATTGGAGATGATCAATCTATAGAAAGTGATTTGAGTACTTATAGTGCACATTTGAAAAAGATGCGGTATTTTGTGGAACATGCTTCCCCAAAAACGATGGTACTCATTGATGAATTTGGTACGGGTACCGATCCACAATTTGGAGGCCCCATGGCGGAGGCTGTTCTGGAAGTGCTGAATAATAAGAAGGTACGTGGCGTAATCACCACCCATTATTCAAATTTAAAGTTATTTGCAGGTAACACACCAGGTTTAGAAAACGCTTCGATGCTTTTTGATAATGCTAAAATGAAACCACTTTACATTTTAGAAATGGGTAAACCCGGTAGTTCTTATGCTTTTGAAATTGCTCAAAATATTGGCTTGCCGAAAGAGGTGATTCAATTGGCCAGAGAGAAAACCGGATCAAATCAAAATCGGGTAGATACCATGCTGGTTGATTTAGAACGTGAAAAAAAGAATGTTTATGATGCTAAGGTAAGTTTAGCGAATCAACAAAATAAAGCTAAAAATCTGATCGCAGAGAATGAAAAATTAAGATCATTTCTGGATGAAAACAGAAGGGTTTTAATTAAGGAAGCGAAGCAGGAAGCGCAGAGCATTATTAAAAACGCTAATAAACTGGTTGAAAACACCATTGCTGAAATTAAAGAAAAACAGGCAGATAAAGAGGCTACCAAAGAACTTCGGCAGAATTTACAGCAGGAGCTTATTAAAAACACAGTACCAAAAGAGCGACCAAAACCAGCACCTGTTGTGGTAGGTGGTGAAATAGCTATTGGTGATTGGGTTAAGTTTACAGATAGCGAAACAACCGGAATTGTATTGGAAATAAACAGGAATGAATTGATTTTGGCTATCGGTGACTTAAGATCTACAGTTAAAAAAAGCCGGGTACAGCGAATTAGTAATAAAGAAGCTAAAAAAGTGGTACAAAATAGTGGCGGTTCTTTTGCCGGCCGAATGAATGATGCTGTTTCTGGATTTCGTGCAGAATTGGATCTCCGGGGCAAACGAACTGAAGATGCGCTATTTGAGGTGGAAAAATATTTAGATAAGGCCATTATGCTCGGCTTTCCCTCAATCAAATTAATTCATGGCAAAGGGGATGGGATTTTGAGAAAAATGATTCGTGAGTATCTCCGGAAGTATAGTCAGGTGAATAGGATGGAAGATGAACATGCAGATCGTGGTGGAGATGGAATTACCTACGTTTATTTGAATTAAGAGCAGGGAGTTGTGAAGGCGGAAAGTTGTAAAAGAAAATGGGAGTGGGAAATAGATATGATGATAATCTATATGATATAAACGGAATGTTTTCTGTTTCCCACTTTGGAGAACCTTAAAAATATAACCAATGGCTTAAAAGATGATTGAAAAGCATTGATTGAGAATTTTCAATCAATGTGAATAGAGGAGTAAGCAAAGAGCTTACTTCTTTTTGTCGCCAGGACATTTTTTGCAGCGCTTTCCTTTTTTATATTTTTCGCAGCATTTTTTGTGTTCAGCCGTGCAGCTGAAAAGAAAGCCCATGCCTTTTTGAAATTCAGGATCAGTTGGGATAATAAATGTTTTGTCTTCGTCTCTCTCGTAAATCATTGCGTCACAAAGGTAAGTGTTGTTTAGATCAATTCCAATTTAATGACATTCTAAAAAGATTTAAACGAAGAGATGTATGAAATTAATCAACGCAATTACTAATTTAGCACACTAACCAAAAATTCATAATATGATAAACAAAGTGGTATCAGGCGCTGAAGAAGCGATTAAAGATATTTCAGATGGTGCTACCTTAATGCTTGGTGGCTTTGGTCTTTGTGGTATTCCAGAAAATTGCATTCACGCTTTGGTTAAAAAAAAAGTAAAAAATTTAACCTGTATCTCAAATAATGCTGGTGTTGATGATTTTGGCATTGGCCTGATGTTGAAGGAGCGCCAGGTAAAAAAGATGATTTCATCCTATGTAGGAGAAAATGCAGAGTTTGAGCGCCAGTTGTTAAGTGGTGAATTGGAAGTTGATTTGATTCCGCAGGGAACACTCGCAACACGTTGCCTGGCTGCCGGATACGGAATGCCTGCTATTTTTACCCCCGCTGGTGTAGGTACTGAAGTTGCGGAGGGTAAAGAAATCAGAAATTTTGATGGAAAAGACTATTTACTTGAATATGCATTTGATGCAGACTTTGCGATTGTAAAAGCCTGGAAAGGAGATGCAGCAGGAAATTTAATTTTTAGATCGACAAGCAGAAATTTTAATCCGGTAATGGCCATGGCGGGTAAAGTGACAATAGCAGAAGTGGAAGAATTGGTAGAAATAGGAGAATTGGATCCAGATTATATCCATACACCTGGAATTTATGTTCACCGTATCTTTCAAGGTGATCATTATGAAAAAAGAATAGAACAGCGCACTGTTCGTGTGAAGTTATAAGTTAATTCATATTGATGAAACTCATTTTTTCTTTCATTATATAATTCAATCAATCTCTCATTAAGTTATTTAAGTTATGTCATTATCAAAAGAAGAAATAGCGAAACGCATCGCAAAAGAAATAAAAGACGGTTATTATGTGAATCTTGGGATAGGTATACCAACCCTGGTTGCTAATTATATTCCAGAAAATATAAACATTGTACTGCAATCTGAAAATGGATTACTGGGCATGGGGCCTTTCCCTTTTGATGGAGAGGAAGATGCTGATTTAATTAATGCCGGAAAGCAAACCATTACAACTTTGCCAGGCTCATCCATATTTGATTCGGCCATGAGCTTTGGAATGATCAGGGCTCAAAAGGTAGACCTCACTATTTTAGGTGCAATGGAAGTTTCAGAGAATGGTGATATTGCCAATTGGAAAATTCCTGGTAAAATGGTTAAGGGGATGGGAGGCGCAATGGATTTAGTGGCTTCTGCTAAAAATATTATTGTAGCTATGCAACACGTTAATAAGGCTGGTGAAAGTAAATTATTATCAAAATGTACGCTACCATTAACAGGTGTAAAGTGTATCAAAAAAATTGTAACTGAATTGGCTGTTTTAAACGTTTTACCAGAAGGTGGTTTTCAACTTGTTGAACGAGCTCCGGGCGTAAGTATCGAATTTATACAGCAATCTACTGCAGGAAGGTTAATTGTTGAAGGCGTAATTCCGGAAATGAGTTTTAACTAATTTCATTTCTTCCCAGAGGCTCTATTCTAAAATCTAAATGTCATCCTGAGGTACGAAAGATCCCTGGGTTTTTATCTACTGACTTCATTTTCGCACAGAACCCATTCGTTGGTTATTGGTTCACCAACCACTTAATCCTTGCCTCGGCTACCGATGAAAGATCGGTACAGGTCGGCCGCCGAAGGGCTTCTTCTTTGTTCTTGATAACAAAGAAGCAAAAAATCAAGGCTTGGATCTGATGTCGGATTAGCTCGTCGAAATTTAAATGGCGGTAGCACAATGGCTCGATTTTTCTTAAATAAAAATTTTTTGAAGAGCCGTTTGCGCTACCTTGGATTTGAGGTCTTTGAAACGGAAGTGCAAAAATTTCAACGGCTTCTCCTTCCATCACCTCCCAGGCCGGATAACAGGGTGCAGATAGCAAAGTGCTAACAGAATGTGTAAAGTAATCTTCCCACTTTGCTATCATCCTAAATCTGTCGAAGGACTTATAAAAATGTTTATAAAGTGTTTCGACGAGCTCAACATAACAATTCTTAATATGAATTAAGCATTATTTTATTATGCAGCCTTCTAGTATATGTTTACCAAAATATTATTTCGAAGGTCATTTGAAATGTCTTCCGTAATTGCAATCAGTTCATCTGGTTCATTGGTATTATTCATCACTACTTTATTGCAACTTTCTCTGTAGGGTAGAAGATATTCCTTATAGGCAGGTACCACATGATTATGCCATTTGTAAATTACATCATCTTCAGGATAACCGCGTTCTAAGCCATCACGTTTTACACGCCTATCCAAGGCTACCTGTTCATCTGCATCTACAAAAATGGTATGGTCTAATAAGTCAGAAATTTCTTTAAAATGTAGAATAAAAAGCCCTTCAACAATAATAATAGGTGCTGATTTAATCTCCAGTATTTTAACAACAGCTAACGGGTTATTAAAACTATATTCCTTTTTATAAACTACTTCACCATCTAGCAATTGTTTAATGTCTTTCAAGAATTGCTGACTATCTATTGTAGATGGAAGATCAAAATTATAGAGTTTATTTTCTTCCTGACTCATGTCTCCTGCAGGAATGTAATAATCATCCTGAGAAACCAGTGTTACTTCATCCTGTTTAAAATGATGAAGGAAACAGTTTAGAAAAAAAGTTTTGCCAGATCCGCTACCACCAGCTATACCAATTACAAAAGGTTTTTTGTTTAAACTCATTGAGCACTATAGGTTAAATTGCATAAAAAACGCTTGTCTAAAGCGCCTAACGAATCTGCAACAGCTTTAGTCATTACAATAATAACATCTTTTGTTGATTCGTTCTCTGTAAATTTACCAACAACCTTGGCAAAGGTGGTGCGGTTCGTCATTGGATTGGTGAGTTTAATCACGCGGCCAACTGGTGCGGTACGGTGAAGTACCAACATTTTTGAACTATCTAAATCTGCATCAGCAATCCATATTGCAGTACCTTTTTCCTCAATCTGGCTTAAGCCATAAACACTGGGATCACGGCGAAGTTTTGGATCTTTTACCATGGTACTATCTGGCTCATTAACCTGCTCTTCTTTAGAGAGATCATTCACAGATCTTGCTTGTGGTGGCCTTGGGATAATTAATTTTTGATCAGTCTTAATGGTATTATCATCCATTTTATTGGCTGTCCTGATCTGATAGGCCGTTACATTATATTTTTTTGCAATGGTAAAGATATTTTCTCCATCAGCAACAGTATGAATAAAGCTTTCTTCTTTTGAAGCAGCAGGCGCTGGTTTTGTTGTTGTTTGTTCTGCCTGCTTTTCTTTAGGTACCTGTACATCGGTAATGATGCCACCAGGTACTTTTAACAACTGACCAATTGTAATGGCATTATCTGGCAGGTTATTTAATTTTCTAAGCTGATAAGCGGTGATGCCATATTGTTTAGCAACAGTAAAAATGGTTTCGTTTCTTAAAACCGTGTGAGTACCTACGGCATCTACAGGTTTTACGGCATCTGTTACCGGTGTGTTTTGTTCAGAAACGCTAACTACTTTATTTTCATCAACATTTTTGGTTGCCGGAATTTTTAATTTCTGACCAATACGAAGGTTGTTACCAGATAGGTTATTGGCCTTTTTAACATCTTCTACCGTTGTGCCATATTTCTCTGCAATTTTTCCTAAAAACTCTTTCGGTGCCACAGTATGTTCAACCATGGTTTGATCGGTAGTGGTACTGGTAGGCGTTGGCTGTACTGTAGGTGTTGGATCAGCCTTTGCTGTCTGTGCCGGAGTTTCCTGATTATTTGATACGGTACCATTCTTCGCCGGAATTTTAAGCAGCTGACCAATGCTTAAATTATTTCCTTTAAGGTTATTCAGCTTTTTAATTTCATTTACGGTTGTACCATACTTTTCAGCAAGCATGTTCAGGTTGTCTTTTGCCTTAACTGTATGTTCAATGATGCCTCCGTCAGTTGAAGATGAAGTAGCAGGTGTTGAAGTATTATTTGAACCCCATGGAATATTGGTTGGAACTTTAATGATTACACCTACCTGCAAAAATTTATTCTCATTAAAAGCCATAATATCCTTTGGTGATACATTGTATCTTCTTCCAACTGAATAATAAGTGTCTTTGGCTACGATTTGATGAACGATCAGTTTTTTGCCATTGTTATTTTCCACGCCGATGGAATCTCTCGCTGTGTTGGCTTTCGCATTTGCAATATTTAAGGCAAACAAAACAACAGCAGATAAATATATTTTATGCATTTATTTTATATAAATTTCTAAGTCAAAGAAAGCAATTATACGAATAATATTATTAACCATATCCACATCAGCCAGCCAGTATTTTGTAAAAATAAGATATCTTAAGCTTTATTTTAAAGGTATGTAATTCATTCACAATCACTTGTAAAAGCGTTAATTCCTGTCTTATCGAATTATAAACGAACATATAAATAAGGTATTGTATTCAATGTACTTTTAAGGGTAAAACTTTTAAAGATTTCATTTGTTACGAACTCATTAAATACATTAAAAACAATTCATATGGACGCTAAAGAAATAAGCTTAAACGAAAAAGAGGTTAAACCTGTAGTTGATCTTTTAAATGATTATTTGGCTAATTATCATATACATTATCAAAAATTAAGAGGTTGCCATTGGAATATTAAAGGACAAAACTTTTTTACGCTACACGTTAAATTTGAAGAGTTATACACTAATGCACAATTAACCATTGATGAAATTGCTGAGCGTGTACTTACTCTTGGAAAACCACCACATAGCCGTTTTGCAGACTACATTCAGGAGTCTGATATTAAAGAGATTGATACCATTGGCATGAAGGATCTTGATATGGTTGATGCTATTTTAGATGATATGGCAAAACTAATTGAGCTGGAAAGAGAAATTTTAGATGCTACGGATGAGGCTGGAGACGACGGATCAAATGATATGGTTAACCGTTTTATGCAGTTCAAAGAAAAAAATACCTGGATGTTACGTTCTTTTGCCGGAAAGAAATAATCGGTTTTAACCAGATCAGAGCCTTAGCTAAATAGATTTAATTAAATATCTGTTTATCTGAGGCTTTTTTGTTTTATCAAAATACTAAATATCTATCTTTGAACATGGCATACAAAAGTTTAGCAGAATGTGTATCAGACCTTGAAAAAAATGGTCATCTCATCAGAATAAAAGAAGAAGTAGATCCATATTTAGAAATGGCTGCCATCCATTTAAGAATCTACGAAAATCAAGGTCCGGCTATATTATTTGAAAAAGTTAAAGGAAGTCCTTTTCCTGCAGTGTCAAATTTATTTGGTACCCTTGAACGCTCTAAATTCATTTTTAGGGATACTTTACCTAAGGTACAGCAATTGGTTTCCTTGCGGAATGATCCAATGAAGGCACTGAAAAATCCATTTAAATATGCCGGTTCGGCAATGTCAGCTTTATCGGCCTTGCCTATGAAAACACCATCTGCTAAAAGTAAATTCCTTAAAACCAGTATCAGTGCACTGCCTCAAATCGTAAACTGGCCAATGGATGGGGGACCTTTTGTAACCATGCCTCAGGTTTATACAGAAGACGTAGAGAAACCGGGAATCCTGAATGCAAACCTCGGCATGTATCGGATTCAATTGGCTGGCAATGAATACATAAAGGATAAGGAAATTGGTTTGCATTACCAGATTCACAGGGGAATTGGTGTTCACCAATCAAAGGCGAATAAACTTGGCCAGCCACTAAAGGTAAGCATTTTTGTAGGTGGCCCGCCTTCCCATCCACTGGCAGCTGTAATGCCATTGCCGGAAGGGTTATCAGAAATGACTTTTGCCGGGGCTTTAGGCGATCGCAGATTCCGCTATTTTTATGATGATGAGGGTTTCTGTATTTCTGCAGATGCAGATTTTATCATCACCGGAACGGTTTACCCCAATGAAAATAAACCGGAAGGTCCGTTTGGTGATCACTTAGGTTATTATAGTTTAACCCATCCTTTTCCTTTAATGAAGGTACACAATGTATACCATAAAAAAGATGCGATCTGGTCGTTTACCGTTGTTGGGCGTCCGCCACAAGAAGATACCAGTTTTGGCGCCTTAATTCATGAAATTACCGGTTCAGCGATTCCTCAGGAAATTCATGGATTAAAAGAGGTACACGCAGTTGATGCAGCGGGAGTTCATCCTTTGCTTTTCGCTATTGGTAGTGAAAGGTATACGCCTTATTTAAAGGAAAGAAGGCCACAGGAAATTTTAACGATTGCCAACCATATCCTAGGTAAAAACCAACTCAGCCTGGCTAAATATGTTTTTATCGCAGCGAGAGAAGATAATGAAAAATTAAGTACCCATCATATCGAGGAATTTTTAACTCATGTTTTAGAAAGAATTGATTTAACCAGAGACCTTCATTTCTACACCAATACTACCATTGATACGTTAGATTACAGTGGTGAGGGATTGAATAGCGGTTCAAAAGTGGTAATTGCAGCTGCGGGCGAACAAAAACGGAACCTATGGAATAAAATTCCTGAAAATTTAATACTGGGTGATGGTTGCTACAAAGCAGAAATTGCCATACCCGGAATCATGGTGCTTGAATGTGATAAATATATCAGTGAAGAAAAAACAGCGGCAGAAATTGCTGCCTTAAATATTTCTTTGATGGATCAAAATTTAAAGGGCTTACCACTGATTATTATTGCAGATGACGCCGAATTTACAGCCAGGAATATTGATAATTTGGTTTGGGTAACTTTTACCAGAAGTAACCCGGCCGCTGATATTTATGGAGTAAATGATTTTACTATTAATAAGCATTGGGGATGCAAAGGTTCATTAATTATTGATGCGAGAAAGAAACCACATCATGCACCAGAATTAATTAAAGATAGTAAGGTTGAGCAAAAAATAGATGAATTAATGAAACAAAACCAAATATTAACAGGTAAAATTTAACTGAATAATTAAATAAAATTTCGAATTTTAAGCATATTGCATGTTATGCTTTCAAAATTCACCACTATTTGTTGCTTTCTTCTTTTAAGTGGACTTGCACAGGCGCAGTATCATGGTATTGATAGCGTAGCGCTAAACCTTAAACAATATGGCTTGAATAAAGCTCAATCTAACCTGTTTATCCATTTTGATAAAAACATTTATACCAATAATGATCAGGTTTGGTTTACAGGCTATTTGCTTAATACTCCCATCGATACTGATCGTTATCATACCTTATACTTATCATTAGTAAATGATGCCGATACTTTTGTTGTGATACAGGAAAAGTTCTTCATTAAGCAGGGAATTTGTTTTGGAAGTTTAGTACTTCCGGATTCTTTACCAAGCGGTCAATATCGTTTTATTGCCCATACCAATATGAAAATTAATGATCAGTTTGATGGAGTGTTTACACAACCGATTACGATCAAATCAACTATCTTAAATCCATTAATTGCCAACGTTTCTATTTTTAAAACTTTTGATGAGCAAACTAAAAATGGAACAGCATTGCTGCAGGTTCTATCTGGAAATAATCGCTTTGTAGAAAATGCTGAGATCAATTATCAGATTGGACATTCTGGCCACATCATTAAGACTGGTAAAGCAAAAAGTAGTGTAATTGGCGAGTTGATGATAGACTATCCGGCCAACGAAATTACAAAGGAAAATAATTTACTTAAAGTTTCTATCAAAAAGGGTAATCAGATAAGGGATATAAATTTTAGCTTGCCAATTAAGCGTGATAAGCGATATCAGCTCAATTTTTATCCGGAAGGCGGACATTTAATAGACGGCCTGAAAATCAAAGTGGGTTTCGAACTCAAATCAGAGAATGGAAGCGCAGTTCAGGGAAAGGTTGTTTTATACGAAGATAAAAAGATTCTGGATACCATTTATACGAATTCAGTTGGTATTGGCGATTTCGTTTTTCAGCCAAATCACAAGAAAAGCTACTATGCACAAATTATTGGAAAAGGGGATAGCACTCATCAATATGAGATACCTGCTATTCTAAATCATGGTCTGGTACTTAGGCTTGGTTCAGCTATTGTAAATCATGAATTAAAAGCACAGATTGAAAGTAACAGTGAGGAGAAAGTTTATGTTATTGTTCATGATTTTTCAAACATTTTGTTACAATCTGATTTTAAGCTGCAGGCAAATAGGCCTCAAAATATAAAATTCAAACTGGATTCCCTTCCAACAGGCTTGTATACGCTTACCGTGTTGAATGAGGAATATAAACCTCTTTCAGAACGGATTTTTTTCGCCCGTTACAATAATTTAAATAAGATTTCAATTACTACCGATCGGGAAAATTATACTACCAGAGATCAGGTTGTGCTAAACTTAAGTGCAATTGGAAATCAGGATGAACGCCAACCAGCGCTGGTTTCTGTGAGCTGCGTTCAGGCAAATCGGTTGTCGGCTGATCATCATCAGAATATAACCGATGCTTATTTCCTTCAACAGCTATTTGCTGATTCACTACCTCATGAATTTAGTCTAAAGTATAATGAACTCAATAACATGTTACTGGTAAAAGGCTGGAGAAGATATCAATGGCCAACAGAAAGTCTTCCAAATATAAAACCGAAACTTACCTCATTAGAATACACTGGTGAGGTATTAAAAAACAAAAAGCAACTGAAGACACCGATAGCGTTAAATATTTTTGCAGGTTCAAATATTAATGTGGTTAATACTGATGATACAGAGAAATTTATGCTGGCAGCTGAAGATTTACTTTCAGAAGATAGGGGCAGGGTTTGGCTGAGCATTGGTGACAAGAGTTATACTAACTATGAGGTTTCTTTACATGATCCCTTAAAAGAGATTAAAAAGGAAGTGATGAGTTTGAAAATAAGTATGCCCATCAATAAAACAGTGGAGGTAAATGATTTAGACCAGTCTATAAATATTACAAACGGGATAAAGTTAAATGATGTAGTGATCAGGCACAAAAAAGATGATCTTATCAAATTCGCTGAAAGTGGACCTAACCGATGTGGCGATTATGTATGTCGGTATAACGTTCTCAATTGCTTAAATCATACTGGATTTCCAGACAATAGGGCACCGGTTAAGGGAAAAAGTTATACCCAATCTGTTGGAGGAGTTATTGTTTATAGTGGTTGCATGATCCATGAAGATAAACCAAATTTACGGATTCTTAAAGGCATCAGTCTGGCCAGAGATTTTTACCTTTCTGATATTTCAAATAAGAGCGAACCGATCAGTTTGGCAACAGTGTATTGGAATTATCAGGTAGCGCTCAGTAAGTCAGAAAGCACTAAGCTTGTTTTTAATACTGGAGATCTTACAGGGAAATTTAAGATCATTGTTCAGGGCATTACTTTAGGAGGGGTAGCCTATGGAGAAAAGGAGATCAATGTAGCTGTAAAATAAAAAATGCGCTTTTGATTCTTAAACCAAGGCGCATTTTTATTAGAAATCTATTAAATTAGAACCTTACTCCAAAGGTTAAAAACACATTATTTCTTTTGCTTTTTACATCTGCAACGGGCTCTGTAAAGTCATAAAGTTCATAAGGTGATGAATTGAAGTTAGTTTTATAATTCTGATAAGCAACATCAAAATAATAATTATCAATCCTATAACCAATACCTCCTGTGTAATATTGAGCTTGATAAAATGACTTATCGCCACCTTTAATACCATTGCCGTTTAATCCATAACCAGCTCTTAAACTAATTTCCGGACTCACTTTAACCTCGGCACCCACTCTGTAATTAACCGCTTCTTTATAGAAATTTTTAACATCCTGGTTATTTATGCTTATAGTACCTGGATCAGATCCGTTATCTGTTGAAAAGCGGATTGTTGAATAGTCAACATAATCCACATCAGCAGAAATCAGGGCCATGCCACCGATTACATAACTTAAACCAGCTGATGCTTTCAGTGGTGTACGCAAGTTATAGGTGAAAGTGTAATATTGTGTAGCATTATTAAAACTATCTGGTCCGTTGTTGCTATTGCCGCCCAAGTTGGCTTGTAATGTTTCAGCAGTGTTGTCCTGAATATTCATCCAGGTAGGGGTTTGGAAATTTAAACCAATTCTCAATTCGCTTACTGGTCTGTAGATCATTCCCAATTTTAAATTAAATCCACCACCTTTTGTTTCCTGATTTCTAATTTGACTTAAATTGTAATTTTCATTTCCAGAGAAACTATTTTGATTTTGAATAAATGGGTTCGTAATTCCAGATTCTGTGAAAACAGCATCACTGATGTACCTTACATTTACAAAACTAGCCGTGGCGCCCAAATATAATTTGTTAGAAAAATTTAACGCACCAGCTATATTAAATTCTGATGTTGAACCAGATCTGCTTTCCATCCATTTTTGATTAAAGCTATTGTTGCCAAATGGAGCTGCAGAATAGCTATTGGTAAAGCCAGGAGCTCCATAATTAATCAAATAGCTATTATAGGCATCACCGGCAATTGTTCCTTCAGTACCAAAATCATTTGCCTGATCTACATAGGCATTTCGGATTGAGTTATTATTGTTAACTCCGTTGTAATCAATATTATTTAAAAAATCATTATTTCTAGAATAACTTACACCAAAAACGGTACTTACTAAGCCTTTATTTACATCTGATCCTTTTGCTTTTGCTGCAGGATTATAAAATACAACGCCAAGGTTGTTCAGGTTGATCTGGCTCTTGCTAGATTTAATATTGTTTCCTAAGAAAGCGCTATTGTTATCTACAGAATTAAATTCTGGTGTAATGCTAAATTCTGATTTCGTAAAAAGACCAAGGCCAGCGGGGTTAGCACTGATAGATCCTATATCGCCACCAACACCAATTTGAGCTCCACCCATACCTTTGAATCGGGCACTGCTACCATAATTTGTTTGCGAAAAGCGAAATGCATCAGGCGCATAACTTTGGGCATATGTTGTTCCTATAGAGGCTACTGTAGCCACTATAATTACTAAAATGTGTTTTTTCATTTATTTTGTGTGTTGCTAGTATTAACCTCTGCCGCCTCTTGATGGTCTTCCGCCGCCACCGCCGCCGCCATATGAACCGCCGCCACCGCTACTACCTCTGCTTGTTGGAGGTGGAGAATAAGTTGGTCTGCTCTCAGTTCTCTGAGGTTGTGGTGCATAATTTTCATTTCTACCTGGTCTACTGTAATTTGCATCAGGTCTTGAATAACCATTTGGTTGTCCGTTCACCTGACTTCTGGTAGGTCTTCCTGCATTATAATTTGGAGCGTATCCTTGTCTTGATGCACCATTTTGAGGAGCAACGCCTGATCTGTTTGGTCTGCCCATATTGCCACCACCGTTAGCGTTACCATAGCCTCTGCTATTCATGGTATTACCAGGTCTGGCTCTGTAACTATTGTTGCCAGTGTAAACACCGCCACCATAGTAACCACCGCCATAGCCCCAGCCTCCGCCGTACCAGCCACCGCCCCAGCCCAAGCGATCATAATAAGAATATGGTCCCCAGTTATTCCAGCCAAAGTTGTTCCAGCCAAATCCCATGTTGCCATAGTAGAAAGGATTATTCCATATGCTGCCGTAACCAAATCCTATTCCGAAACCACCGCCCCAGCCACCTAAGCCGTAACCACTACTCCAGCCTAAACCACCATAACCTAAATAATTGGTTGCACCGTAAGAATTACCGTATGAAAAATTGTCGTAGTAAGGATCGTAGTATCCACGCCAGCTGGTACCGTTAGAAAAGCGATTAATCCGGGAAGAATAATCCATATCATAATAAGGATTGCTGGTTCCGTAGTATTCATCGTAACCTTCCTGGCTCTGGTCGTTGTTTTGATCCTGAGCATACTGTTGCTGAGGAACAATCTCAACCTCTCTGGCTTTTGCCACAGTATTATAAACATCATCAGCCTGGCTGGTTGTAGCCAATTTGGATGTTGAGCATGATGCCACCAGCCCTGCGGCGGCTATCATAACAATGGGTAAAAATTTAGTTGGTTTCATCGTGTCTATATTCAGTTGTGTGTATTCAATTAACAATAATAAATAACTTTACAATCTCCTGCAGTACTATTTATAGAATCAATCACATGTTATTATAATAGCCTGTCATACATAATCGTTTTGTAGGCATAAATTTATAAATTTGTGATCTAATTTCACATTATTTAACATACAAATTACGTTCCAATAACATAACATGAGCAAAGAAATTACAAGTAGAGAAGCAGATTATTCACAATGGTACAATGATATCGTATTAAAGGCCGACCTTGCCGAGCACTCAGCAGTTAGAGGATGTATGGTTATAAAGCCCAATGGCTATGCCATATGGGAAAAAATGCAGGCTGTACTCGATAAAATGTTCAAAGACACCGGGCATAGTAATGCGTATTTTCCCTTATTCATACCTAAGTCATTTTTTTCAAAGGAAGCCTCTCACGTAGAGGGATTTGCCACTGAATGCGCAGTTGTTACACACTACCGTTTAAAAAATGATGGCAATGGCAACATTGTTGTAGATGAAACTGCCAAATTAGAAGAAGAGTTAATTGTACGTCCAACATCAGAGACTATCATTTGGAATACTTATAAAGGTTGGATTCAGTCTTATCGCGATCTACCGATTTTAATTAACCAATGGGCAAATGTAGTACGTTGGGAAATGAGAACGCGTTTATTTTTACGCACCGCAGAGTTTTTATGGCAAGAGGGGCATACTGCTCATGCTACTGCGGAGGAAGCTATTGAGGAAACGGAACGCATGTTGCATATTTATGCAGATTTTGCTGAAAACTGGTTGGCTGTACCTGTAGTGAGGGGTCGGAAATCCCCAAACGAAAGATTTGCGGGAGCTCTTGATACTTATTGTATAGAAGCCTTAATGCAGGATGGTAAAGCTTTACAGGCTGGAACCTCTCACTTTTTAGGTCAAAATTTCGCAAAGGCCTTCGATGTAAAATTTACGGGTAAAGATGGTAAGCTTGATCATGTTTGGGCAACCTCATGGGGTGTTTCTACGCGATTGATGGGCGCATTAATTATGGCACATAGTGATGATTCAGGATTAATTATTCCACCAAAACTGGCTCCAATCCAGGTGGTTATTGTTCCAATTTATAAGGGTGAAGAAGATTTGGCTAAGATTACTGCCTATGTTAATGAACTAACCATGCGTTTGAAAGGTTTGGGCGTTTCAGTAAAATATGATGATCGGGATACGCAACGTCCGGGTTTTAAATTTGCCGATTATGAATTGAAGGGGGTGCCGGTTCGTATTGCAATTGGTGGTAGAGATCTCGAAAATAAAACAGTTGAAATTGCCAGAAGAGATACCAAGCTAAAGCAAACAGTTCCGCAGGAAGGACTGGACATTTATATCATCAAATTATTAGAAGATATTCAAACCAGTATGTTCAATAAAGCATTGGCTTACCGGGATGCACATATTACTGAAGCCAATTCTTACCAGGAATTAAAAGACTTACTGGATACCAAAGCTGGTTTTATTTCTGCCCATTGGGATGGTACGCCTGAAACAGAGCAGAAAATTAAAGAAGAAACAAAAGCAACCATCCGTTGTATTCCTTTAGATAATAAGCTAGAAGATGGCGTTTGTATTTATTCAGGCAAACCATCTATACAAAGGGTATTATTTGCAAGAGCGTATTAGGAGAAGCTTGAGCTGAGAGTCTAGAGTCCTAAGTCTGGAGTCATGAGTTAAAGTCTGGTGTATTTTAAAGTTATAATTAATAAGGAGCTAGTGCGTTTTACCCATCACTAGTTCAAATCTATTTAAGAAATGAAATTCGGAACAAAAGCAATACATGCAGGTCAGGAACCTGATCCAACAACGGGCGCTGTAATGACGCCTATATATCAAACTTCTACTTACTGGCAAAAATCGCCGGGTGATAATAAGGGTTATGAATATTCAAGGGGAACAAACCCAACCCGTAAGGCTTTAGAAGATTGTCTTGCCGCATTGGAGAACGCTAAATATGGTTTAGCCTTTTCAAGTGGTATGGGCGCTACTGATGCAGTATTAAAACTGCTTCAGCCGGGTGATGAAGTAATTACGGGAAATGATTTGTATGGTGGATCTTATAGAATATTTACGAAAATATTTTCCAAATATGGTATCAAGTTTCATTTTCTGGATCTTTCCAAACCAGAAAATATGCTGCCTTATATTAACGATAAAACGAAATTGGTATGGATTGAAACGCCTACAAATCCAACCATGCAAATTATTGATATTGAAGGTGTAGCAAAAATTACAAAGGAGAAGAATTTAATTCTTACCGTTGACAATACCTTTGCTTCTCCATATTTACAGAATCCGATTGATTTAGGAGCAGATATTGTGATGCACTCGGTTACCAAATATATTGGCGGGCATTCTGATGTTGTAATGGGCGCTTTAGTAACAAGCGATGAGCAACTCTATAAAGATTTATGGTTTATTTATAATGCTTGTGGTGCAACTCCTGGTCCTCAGGATTCATTTCTGGTTTTAAGAGGAATTAAAACCTTGCATTTACGAATGAAAGCCCATTGCGAAAATGGGGAGCGCATTGCCCACTTTTTAAAAAAACACCCCAAAGTAGATAAAATTTACTGGCCAGGTTTTGAAGATCATCCCAACCATGATATCGCGAAGAAACAAATGCGTGGTTTTGGAGGAATGATTTCCATTACGCTCAAGGGAGCTGATTTGCAGGAAACTTTCAGAATTTCGTCCAACTTTAAAGTATTTACGCTTGCAGAATCTCTCGGTGGTGTAGAATCTCTAATTAATCATCCTGCTACAATGACACATGGTTCTATACCTAAGGCAGAACGTGAAAAGGTAGGTGTTACTGATAATTTACTTCGCTTAAGTGTTGGTGTAGAAGATATAGAAGATCTTTTAGAGGATCTTGGTAACGCGCTGGCATAGCTTATTATGGGCAAATGATATTTCATTTGCCCAATTATATTCCATTATATAATCGGGTTAAAAGCATCAGCTTTATCTTAACTTATACTTTTTTTAAGATTTGTAATTCAGTGTATTGTGTATCCGGGTGATTGATATTTGACTTCCCCGATATTTCCACTTATTTAAAATAAATGCAATTTTTAGAACTGAAGAACTTCCTTGATCATAAAGTTGAACAATATAATTGCGTAGACTTTATATCAAATGATCCAATCTGCATACCACATCTCTTTAAAAAAAAGCAAGACGTTGAAATAGCTGGTTTTTTTGCGGCTATACTGGCATGGGGGCAGCGTAAAACCATCATCAATAAGTGTAAAGATTTATTAAGCCGTATGGATAATGCGCCTTACGATTTTATGATGAACCACAGTGATGAAGATTTGAAAGGTTTACTGAATTTTAAGCACCGAACATTTAACGATACAGATTTACTTTATTTTACCTCATTTTTTAAAAAGCATTATCAGCAACATGATAGCTTGGAACAGGCATTTTTAATTCCCGAAAAGGGAGATGATGCGGTTTTAGTTTTGGAAAAGGCTCAGTCTGAAAAGTATTTATCTATTGAAGATTCATTAAATCATTTCAGATCTTACTTTTTCTCTTTGGAGGATTTTCCACATCGCACCAAAAAGCATATTTCATCACCACAACAAAAATCTACCTGCAAGCGATTAAATATGTTTTTACGCTGGATGGTTAGAAACGACTGTAATGGGGTAGATTTTGGTATCTGGGAAACACTTCAGCCTTCAGCTCTGATTTGCCCTTGTGATGTTCATGTTGATCGGGTAGGACGTTTATTGGGCCTAATTAATCGAAAACAAACAGATTGGTTAACTGCAGTAGAACTTACAGATCATTTAAAACAATTTGATGCGAATGACCCCGTTAAATATGATTTTGCCTTATTCGGGTTAGGAGTAGAAAAGATTCTTTAATTTTTTATAAAATTGAGAAATGTCAATGAAAAAATTCTTTTCTTTGGGGTAATCTTGCAGTTTTACATGTACATTCAGTGAGTTTTTTGCCAGTTACCTTAGTTGTTTATATATGATTGCTGTGAATTTATCTGAAGAGGACAGATGGAAAAAATTTAATAATGTTTCTCCATTAATAGCTATTTTCAAAAAATACCATCCTTTAAATGAGGAAATTGAACAGCATATTAATCGGCAAACATTTCCGGTAAGCTATAAAAAAAATAAATTTATAGTATCACCATTAGATCGGAATAAATATTTATTTCTGATTATTAAGGGCATTGTTAGGGGTTTTATAAAAGATGGCAACTTAGAAATTACCACTTGGATTTCAAAAGAAAATGAAATTGTTGGCACTATCCGTAACCTTTGGGTAGATAGCGAATCAGAAGAATATCTCCAGGCTTTGGAAGATGTTGATCTGATAGCTATTCCACATGAATTAACAGAATACTTATTTGAAAATTTCGAGGAAGCCAATATTGTAGGGCGAAAAATTATGGAATTGTATTATCGTTCTGCTGAAGAACGAGCATACCTTTGTAGAATTTCATCTGCCGAAAAAAGATACAAGCGCTTTCTGATTTCTTTTCCAGATCTTATTCATCGGGTTTCCTTAAAACATATTGCTTCTTTCTTAGCAATTCGTTTGGAAACGCTGAGTAGGATAAGAGCAAAAATTTAAATTTATAGATGGAAAATTTTTTATTTCAAATCAATTAACATTTTTATAGTTTAAACATGTTTCAATATTAATAGTAAGCAAACTTATAAATCAGTGCAATAAAGGCTGAAATAAAAATTGTATCACCGTTAATGGTTAATTGATAAAGCATTTGAATGTAAATTAATGGTAAAAAACATATATAAATATTCGGCGTATTTGATTATTAATGTAACAACGTTTTCATTCATGCGTACAATTATATCCGATGGTTTAATTTTTTTATTCTTAGTTTATAATATTATATTTATAAAATATAAGTAGAATTTATTTGTCTATAGTATTTTAAAAGAGTATATATGATATAAATTACAATTTTGATAATAAAGTTGTTTCTACGTTATATAACAATACGCTCTAAAAACCTAAATCATCCCCAATTTTCAATCCTGTATTTTTTAAATTTAACGTATTATTACATTTAATCGATTTAGTATTGTATATAAGATACGTTTAACGATTTAGTAAATGAGGCAAGATTTTTATAGCTTAAACGTTTATTAAGAAGTTTGAAAAATGAGTAAATTCTTTTTTTATGAAAAAAATGTAAAAATGATGAAAATTGTATAATAATATTTACATTTGAAATGTCTTAAAAATAGTCTTTTTTTGAAATGAATAGACTACGAATTAATGCAAAACTGATAACTTTAATAATATTAATAACTATATAACACACAATGAAACCAAAAAATAATGGAAGTGCCTTTTCTGTACTTATAGCTGACGATCATGAAATTGTTCGTAGGGGATTAAAAAACTTAATATCTGACTTCTGGTCTGGTGTAGAAATTATTCATGCTTCTACGATGGAAGAAGCGCTGGTTGAGTCTCAAAAATCACCTAGCTTAACTATTATTGACGTCAACTTGCCAGGAGGTAACAATTTAAAAGTAATTGATCAGATTAAATCGGTGCAACCGGCTGCGAAAATTTTGGTATTCTCTTCTTTGAATGAGAATATTTATGCTGTTCCTTATTTAAAATCGGGAGCATCAGGATACTTGACAAAAAATGCAGAGGAATCAGAAATTGTAACTGCTATCACCACCATTTTGGCTGGAAGTCGTTACTCAAGCAGAAACGTAAAAGAAAATATGTTCAACAGCATTTTAGGAAATGATGCCGATAATCCATTTACTAAATTATCTGGTAGAGAACTCGAAGTTGCAGAGCTTTTAACAAAAGGAATAGGTGTTTTAGAGATTTCTAATCAGCTTAAACTTCAAATGGGTACAGTTAGTACTTATAAGCTTAGGTTGTTTCAAAAGCTTAAAATTAAGAGCATTATTGAACTTGCTGAGAAAATGAGTATTTATGAAAAATAGAAAGAGGAAAACTCTTTCTATTTTTTATTTCTTTGTTCTTTTGCCGTGCCAACACCGTCTTCATCATTAGATTCATTAGGAGTATCACCAGATTGTCCGTATTTTTCTGATGCGCCTTTTCCGTTTTGATCAAAAGTTGCTTTCTCTTTAGCGGTGCCTTTTGTTTTATTATCCGTGTTTTCTTTATCTTTTGTATTCATTTTAGTTATTTTTATAATCTTTTAATAGTTTAACAAGTAAAAAGCATCAATAGTTTTATCATATTTTAACATCAGAGATATTGTTATTCTCTTTTTAAGATTATTTGTGCATATTTTTGTAAATTTCGAGGGTATATGGTCAGTTTGCTATATGATTTCTCATACATAATAAATATTTTTGTTAGGACAATTAAATTATTGCAACATATGTCATCCCAAATTATCAATCCACCATCTCGGGTATGTCCTATATGCCCATCCTGCAAGAACCCAGAAACATCCAGGGTGCCAAGAGGTTTTATTTTTAAAGTGCTCATGCCATTTGTTCCGGTAAAGCATTTTAAATGTTATAGATGTTTTAAAAAGTTTTATGTCTTTACCAGGTAAGTGAATTTCTTGATTTCAGTCATTGAGTAAATTTTTATATTTAAAAGATAATTTGATTTAAAATAATATTATCACGCCAAACTGATCTCATACAATCCTGTTACTGATTAAGTTAATTTCGGCATCCTGTATTTTATTAAATGCTATTCTCTAGATGACGATTGCTTACTTTCATCTATATAATTACCAATTAAAAATAAATTTATTTTTAATTGGTAAATAATTTATACAAAAAGATACATTTTAAAGATTTGGAAATATTCTGAATATCTCTAAAAAAAGATTTGATAATTATCAAAAATCTTCATTTTTTGTATATTTAATTACACAAAATAAACAAGATAATTAAGATTGATTTCTGATATTTGCGGCCTTATTGGTATGCAAAGATATAGATAGTAGAAAAGTTCACTGTTAATCTTTATTTAACAATATGCAGGTATAAACTGTGCCTGAAAATATCATCAAACAATGCATCATTTTATTGCTGCGATTTAAACGTTGTGTCCCTGTATGTTTAAAACTTTATTTAGTTTACGTATTTACGTATATCAAAGTTTTATGTTTAACAATTATAAGACAAAGAAGTTTGCTAATTGTTTTACCAAAATTGCTTTTATTTTTATTCTCTTTATTACGCATGCTGTAAATGCGTTTTCACAATTTACCATTACGGAAAACTTTAGGGGATCTGGATCTCCACAAGTGATTATAGGAGGCCCTGGTGGAATAGATGGTACAGCAATTTTAACTTCAGGAATAGTAGATCCGCTTGGGGCAGGATGGTTACGTTTAACCAATTCTACCGTTAACCAACGTGGTTATGCCTATGTAGATAAGTCGTTTCCTTCAACATTGGGGGTATTAATCGATTTTGAATATAAAATGTGGCGTAATGCGGCTAACACTGAACATAATTATAATGGGGGAGACGGCATTTCTGTGTTCTTATTTGACGCTACACAACCTTTCAGGTTAGGCGGCTTTGGGGGGTCTTTAGGTTATGCACCCAATATTCAGTCAAATCCTCCTGTTCTGGATGGCTTAGCTGGTGGTTATATCAGTGTAGGTTTGGATGCATTTGGAAATTATGGAAATGCCATTGAAGGTAGAAACGGTGGGTTTGGGACGAGTGAAACGGCTAATACTGTAGTTGTTCGGGGTATTACCACATCAAATAGAACAGAGAACACTGTTGATGGTATACTACCCACCAATAGATTTTTAAGTGGTGTACGTTTAGGAGATAGAAATGGTACAATTGGAGATATCAGATTAAGGAATGAAATTGATTACAATATTGGTACAGGACCAGGAAATTCATTTTCGGATATCAGACCCACCGATGATCAATTTTTTAGAAGAGTACAAATTGAAATAAAGCCTGAAGCTGGTCAATACCGGGTAATTGTGAGAATGGCAAAATCTACAGATGGTTCATTAGTAGAATTAATCAATTATTTATCACCTGATGTGCCACCAGCAACTTTGAAGATGGGTTTCGCTGCATCTAGTGGTGGCGCTTTCAACTATCATGAGATCCGGAATTTACTGGTAACTACACCAGGTAATATCAGGGTTGTGAAACGAGCCAACCGTGATATTCTTCAGGCAGGTACAAATAATGAGGTGACTTACACACTGGATGTAATCAATGATACCAATGCTGCATTAACTAATGTGCAATTTGATGATCAATTGACGGATGCTAAAGGTACTCCGCTAGCCAACGGCGCATTTACCATTAACAGTATTACCCCAACCGGATTTACAAGTTCTAATTTTACACCTGCCAGCCCAAACACCAGCGGAAAGATCGTCGGAAGTTTTAATATTGCTGCAAACGCAGCTGCAAAAATTGTCGTTTCAGGATCACTCAATGCTATTCCAACCGGTAATGTGCTTAGCAATACGGTTAATATTACCACTACTGATATTCAGGATGAAGATTTAAATAATAATACGTCAGTTGTTAATATTCCTGTTCAGGCAACTGGTACAGATGCAATAATAGATAAAACGGCTGATCGTTATTGTTTGAATACTGCTGGTAATACAACAACAACTTTTACCATGAGGGCTGGCAATGTTGGTACAGGGCCAATGGAAAATCTTTCCAGTATTGCTATTGGTAATCATTTAGTCATTACAAAAACTATTCCGTCGGGATATAGCTTTACTGCAGGTGCCAATGTGGGGTGGGATATTTCACAATCAGGATCTACAGTAACTTACATCAGTAATCAGCCCATTGATGTTCTAGGTGGCAGGTACTATAACTTTCCGATTACTTATACCTTAACGGGGGCTGGAAATTATAATGATGAATCAAAAATTGCTTACCGCAATTATAATTCGGCAAGCACTTTTAATAATATTGAACCACCTGAAAATACATCAAATAATACAAGTACCACCTGGCTTTCTACACCCGTAAATCCAACAATTATTAGCAGTCCTGTGGTATATTGTCAGGGTACTGTTGCATCATCACTTACATCTGCTGTTGCTAGTCCGCCTTCAGGCAATACTTTATTATGGTATACCAGTATAAATGGAACTTCGAGTATTAATGCTCCGATTCCAGGCACATCAATAGTGGGGAGTACAACCTATTATGTTACCCAAACCAATGGAAGTTGTGAAAGTGATAAAGTTCCGATTGTAGTTACGATAACTCCTGCGCTAACAGCAGGTACGATTTCCGGTGATCAGATATTTTGTACAACAGGAGATCCTATTCCTTTTACACAGTCTCCCCCGTTAGGAGGATCTGGTAGCTATGATTATCAATGGCAGTCCTCTACCACTAGTGCAACCGCAAACTTTATAGATATTTCAGGAGCCAATTCAGCTATTTATGATGCTCCGGTTGTAAATCAAACTACCTATTTCAGAAGGTTGGATGGTAGTAAGGGAAGTGGATGCGATCGTATAGCAACAAACGTATTAACCATTACTATACAATCTGTTTTAAGTAATAATATCATCACCCCACCTTCAATTACGGCATTCTGTGCAAGTGGCGATCCTGGAATAATTACAGGTGCTGTACCTGTTGATGGTTCAGGAAACTTTAATTATCAATGGCAGTCTAGTTTGGATAATTTGAATTTTACCAACATTAATGGGGCTACTCAGATTTCTTATGATCCGGGTGTGCTTACCACTACTACCTATTTTCGCAGGCAGGTGACTTCCGGAAGTTGCACCATTCCCACAGTAAGTGGAGTTGTGGAGATTACAATTAATGCTTTACCAGCTGTTTATAATGTTACCGGAGGAGGTGCTTATTGTGCTGGCTCTGCAGGTGTAACAATTGGTTTATCAAGCTCAGAGGTGGGCGCAAGCTATCAACTTCAGCATGCTGGTGTTAATATAGGGAATCCGGTTTCTGGAAATGGCTCTGCCATTTCATTTGGTAACCAAACCATACCTGGGATTTATACGATAGTAGCCACCAGTTCTAACATGCCAGCCTGTATACAGTTCATGAATGGCAGTGTAACAATTAGCATCACTAATAAACCACTTGCAAATACCTATACGGTAAGTACCAATGAAGATGTCGTCTTAAATGGGAATGCACTCACAACAGACCCCGATGGAGATAATTTGTTTTATACAAAGGCTACCGATCCTGCTCATGGAACCGTTACAGTTTCGGAGACTGGTACCTATAGTTATGTGCCCGGATTAAATTATAATGGAACTGATTTCTTTACGGTTTTGGTAAACGACAATGTCTGTGGAACTTCTCTGGTGACCGTTAATATTACTGTGGTTCCTGTAAATGATGCACCTGCATTTAAAAAAGGTAGCAATCAGCTGGTTAATGCAAATTCTGGCTTACAAACCATAACTGGTTGGGCCTCAGAAATTGATGCTGGTCCGGCAAATGAATCGGCGCAGGTTGTTGATTTTATTACTACTAATAATAACAATGCTTTATTTAGTATTCAGCCAACCATAACTCCTAACGGAAGTTTAATCTTTATGCCTTCAGGTAACTTTGCCGGCAAAGCAATTGTATCGGCGTCTATTCATGATAATGGTGGTAAAGAAAACGGAGGGGTTGATCAAAGTCAGGTGCAAACTTTCATCATTGAGGTGAAACCTGTTGGCGTAACTGACGATATTACAACATTGGCAAATACGCCAGTTATTACTGACGTAAAGGCAAATGATGGTGCAACAGCTATTAATAGTACGGTTATGGTTACCAATGGTAGCCATGGCTTAACATCTGTAGATGCTTTAGGTAAAATAACTTATACTCCAAATAGCGGGTATACTGGAACAGATACTTATACGTATACCCTTACCACGGCTGATGGTGTGGTGAGTGATCCAATATCAGTTAAGGTTGTTATTTATCCAACAGTGGTATTATCAGGCCCTATTTTAGTAAATGAGAATGCAAGGACTGTTAATTATACGGTCACCCTATCCGGAACAGCAGGCACGGTTCTCGCATCGCCGGTTTCTGTAGTTACCGGAATTATTAATGGCACTACAAACTCTGCTGATTATACTTTCAACTCACAAACACTTACATTTCCTGCAGGTACAATCATAGGGCAACCTGGTAGCACCCTCACTTTTCAGGTAGGTATTAATGATGATGGCATAAATGAAGATGATGAAAATTATACCATCATCATTCAAAATCTAAGTGGTCCGGCTACCCTTGGAAATGCGGCTGTACGCACTACTATTCTGGATAATCGCCCGATTGTTGCTTCTATAAAGGCAGGAAATGATGGGAATGAAAATGGTACTATCAATGGAACATTTATCATTACATTAAGCAAGCCATCTGCTACCAATACTGTGATCAGTTATACTTTAAGTGGTACAGCAAAAGAAGGAGAAGATTATAGTCCAGTGGTTAAAAAAGTTACAATCCCGGCGGGTGAAACTTCATCATTGATTCAGATTCCGGTACTTGAAGATGGGTTAATTGAAGGAAACGAAACCGTAATTGCAACCCTGACTACTTCAAATAATCCGTCACTGTTGATTATTCCTGCATCTGCAACCATCAACATCATTGACGGAACAACCGGAACAGTTAGCGTAGCTGGAACAAAGGATGGTGCAGAACCATCAACTCCCGGACAATTTACCTTTACACTCAGTCATGCTGCTACAACGGACACTAAAATAAACTTTGTGGTATCCGGAACAGCAACTGCAGGATTAGATTATACTTTGTTAGGTTCTTCAATTATTATCCCGGCAGGTGCAACCTCAGTAACTTTAAATGTAACCGTACTGGATGATAACCTTAATGAAGGAAATGAAACAGTTATTTTAACCCTGAATAGTGCAACTGATAATCCACGCATTACCGCGATAACAATACCTGCTGTGGTTAATATCAGAGACAACCGGGCTCCGGTAGCAAGTGCTCCGGGAGTGACCACGACAGAAAACACACCAGTTAATGGTGTCATCACAGCATCAGATATAGATGGCGACGTATTGGTGTTTAATATTTCAGCAGCACCGGTTCACGGAACAGTGATTTTAAGTAACGGTACCTATGTTTATACACCGGCAGCAGGATATATTGGTGTAGATTCATTTACTGTTACAGTGAGTGATGGTAAAGGTGGTGTAGCTACCGTAACGATTCCGGTAATAGTAACCCCTACAAATATATCTGCCAGCAGCTCTATCGCATTAATTAAAACAGCGGTATGGAACGGCAATCAAATCACTTATACGTTTCTGATTAAAAATACAGGAGCGCTCACCTTAAACAGTTTGACCTTAACTGATACCAGGCTGGGTATTGATAATAAGATGATTGCAGTTGCAGGCGGTCTGTTACCCGGCGCAACAGTAACTGATGTAGCCGTTTATACCATCACACAAGCTGATAAAGATTTGGGTACGGTAACTAACACAGCAACCATTAATGCAAAAACAGCTGGTGGTGCCAATGTAAGTGATGTTTCTGGTACACAGGAAAATAATGACACACCTACAGTAACCAGTTTTCCTAAATCACCCAAAGCGGTTGATGATACCGGTGTGAGTATAGCAAATGCATCGGTAACCATTAATATTCTGTTAAACGACAATGCCGGAAGTTCAACTTTTATGAAGTCAAGCATTGAAATCGTAAGTCAGCCTAAAAATGGTCGTATTGTAATAAATGCAGATGGTACAATAACCTTTATACCTCATACAGGCTTTACAGGTAGTGATACCTTTACTTATAGGGTGAAAGATGCTAACGGATACTATACCAATATCGCATCGGTAGTGATCACGGTTAGTTTCATAGCACTTAAAATTCCAAATCTGTTTACGCCAAATGGTGATGGTATTAATGATGCATTTGAAATTATTGGACTAAACCAATATCAAACAAATGAACTGCAAATCATTAATCGCTGGGGTAATGAAGTCTTCCACGCAAAGGGATACCTAAATAACTGGACTGGCGAAGGCTTAAATGAAGGCACATATTATTACTTATTGCGGGTTAAAAAAGCCGGAAGTGATGAAGTAGAAGTGTTCAAGGGATACATTACATTAATCAGAGCATTTAAAAACTAGAAAATGGCTTTTAAGGAGTTATTCCTAAAACAGGATGACTTCTCTTGAAGATATTAAGATGATGAAAAAAATATTATTTTTAATTGGTTGTTATGTTTTATTGCTGTCTCAACGTTCAGCTGCTCAGCAGGATGCACAATACAGTCAATACATGTTTAACGGGATTTATATCAATCCTGCTTATGCCGGATACAAAGAGGTATTGAATATACATAGCTTTTATCGCAGTCAATGGACGGGTATTAACGGATCACCCCGCAGTATGTCATTAGCTATCGATGCCACTGCAAATAATGGTAATGTAGGTCTTGCCCTTCAGGTTTCAAGTGATCAGTTAGGTGCACAAACCAATTTGGGTATTTATGGTAATTATGCTTATCGCATCCGGTTGAATGATGATGGAAGTTCAAGGATGGCACTTGGTTTAGGTGTAGGAATGGTGCAATTGGGTATTGATGGATCAATGCTTAATCCAAACAATCCTGAACCCTTTCAACCGATTGGTGTACAAAGTACAATTATTCCTGACGCCAGAGCCGGAGTGTATTTTGCAAATGATCGTTATTATGCAGGCTTCTCTGCAGATAACCTAATTGCCACTTATATCAATATTGACCGTTATGCTTTCATTCCACAACCTAAACCACATTATTATTTAACGGCGGGAGCATTATTTCCGCTTTCTGAGGATTTTCAAATCAAGCCATCATTTTTGCTTAAAGACGACCGTGGCGGGCCTACCAGTTTAGACCTGAATGCATTTTTAATGATTAAAGAAGTTTTATGGGTAGGAGGTTCTTATCGTACAGGCGTAAAAATTTATGATAAAAGTTATCTTCAAAAAGACCTTAGCCAAAGAAATTCAGCAGTTGCATCTGTTCAAATCTTTCCTTCTGAAAGGTTGAGGATTGGTTATGGTTATGATTTTTCCATCGGTGCTTTACAAGGCTACAGCGGGGGCACACATGAAATATCAATTGCTTATTCCTTTATCAAGCCAAACATCAGGTTGGCCACACCGAGGGTATTTTAATGTAATCGATTATTAAAGGAATTATGCTGCTATTATAATGAAGAAAAAACTACAAAGAATATGTTTCTCTGCCTGTTGCGTACTGGCTTTATCGGGTTCTGTAAATGCCCAATATATATTAAAAACCGCAGATCATCAGTTTGAGTTATTTAACTATGCTAAGGCTATTGATTTATATGAACAAGCTTTTAGAAAAAAAGAAAGTTTGCATACAGCAGAGCGCTTGGCCAATGCATATGAATTAATAAACAATTATAAACAGGCCGAAAGCTGGTATGCCATTGCTACGAAAATGCCTGCCAGCAATCCAGAAAATCTATTGGGTTATGCGAAGGCACTTCAAAGCAATTCGAAATACAGGGAAGCCAAAGTGCAATATAAAGCCTATATCGAGGCTGGTAAAGATATTTCTGAAAAACAGGCAAATGTTTGGCTAGCCTCTTGTGATTCGGCTTTGAAATGGATGAAGCGGCCTAAACAAATTGAAATAATTGATCAGAAAGAGCTAAATAGTCAGCAATCTGACTGGGGATCAGTTGAGTACAATGGTGGCATTGTATTTACATCAGATCGAACGAGGTTTAGTTCCGGGCATACAGGACAATCTCCATTTTTAAGGTTTGACGGTACCAGAATGCCTGATCAAAAAATCTATGGCTGGACAGGTAATGGTTATCTAAAATTATATATGAAAGCTTCTTCTGCAGATAGCTTAAAATTATTTCCATTGCAAACCGGTGCTAGTTATCATGTTGGATCAACCACTTTTACAGCTGATGGAAATACGATGTACTTTACGATGACAAAGATTCCGGAGTATTTGAAGCGGATAAATAATAAACCAAGTACGGTGAACGTGTCTATCTACAGCAGTGTAAAAGATGCAGGTGGCCATTGGGGTGCACCGGAAGCTTTTGCCTACAATTCTATAAACGAATATTCCGTTGGTGATCCTTTTATTTCAGGCGATGGCACAAGCCTCTATTTTTCTTCAAATAAACCAGGTGGAAAAGGGGGAACGGACATTTATGTTTGCTTGAAAAATGATGCAGGTAAATGGGGTAGCCCAATTAACCTGGAGCAAATTAATACAGCAGGTAATGAACGTAGCCCTTTTCTTGCTGCCAGGAATAGCTTGTATTTTGCAAGTGATGGCCATGTAGGAATGGGAGGGCTGGATATTTTCCGTACGTTAAAGAACAGTGCAGGTATCTGGCAGGTTGAAAATCTGGGCTATCCTTTTAACTCGCCGCAAGATGATTTTGCCTTTAGTTTAAATGAAAAGAATGGTGTAGCGTATCTGTCATCAAACCGTTCAAATGGAATGGGTAATGACGATATTTATCTGCTTGATCTGAAGTCTGTTCACACTATTGAACTAACAGGAAAGGTTTATAACCAAAAAACCAAACAACCTGTTGCAGGTGCATTAGTTACCTTGGAAAAAATTGACGGTGGAGGTTCAAAAGTAGAAACAGATGATCGTGGTGAATATAAATTTAGTTTATCAGCTAAGTCAGCCTATACCGTATCAGCAGAGGCCACTAACTTTCGTACTGATGCCGTAAAACTGGGCAACATGTATGCTGAAAAGGCACAAACAATTATTCAGGACTTGTATCTGGAGCCTATAGAACTGAACAAAGAGATCAGATTAGAAAATATTTATTACGATTTTGATAAATGGAATATTCGTGCTGATGCGGCCATTGAACTGGATGCACTTGTTAAAGTAATGAAAGACAATCCAACCATCTGGATCGAAATTGACTCGCATACCGATAGCCGTGGGCATGATGCGTTTAATTTAAAATTATCGCAAAAACGTGCTGAATCTGCCGTGGAGTATATTATTTCCAAGGGTATAGATAAAAACAGGATCGAAGCAAAAGGCTATGGAGAAACACGGTTAATCAATTCATGTGCCAACGGGATAATTTGTAGCGAGGCTGATCATCAACGTAACAGACGAACCGAATTTAAAATTGTTAAACAATAACGGCTACATCAGGTTCCTTCTGTAAGTAAATAATTTTTTAATGCGCTGGTAGAAATATCAGCGCATTTTTTTTGGTCAAAAATTAACCATCAAAACTTATTTACTAATTGGTATCTGTTAGGTAATCTACTGGGTATGATTTAAATGGCGAGGATATTCTTAAATAATTTAAGCTAAAAATGTTAGTATTTTGTTGGTAATTCAATTGAATTTTAAAATATAAAAACTAAATATATTAGTATTTTTGTTTAATGTGTTGCTATAAAATTTAAACTGATGAGAGATGACGGACAAGGATAAAAAAATTATTCACATGGATCAGGACGCTTTTTTTGTGTCGGTAGAATTAAAGAAGAATCCTAAACTTATAGGCAAGCCTGTTGTTGTGGGTGGAAATTCTGATCGGGGAGTGGTTACTTCCTGTAGTTATGAAGCCAGGAAATTTGGTGTGCACGCGGCAATGCCTGGTAGGATGGCAAAACAGCTTTGTCCACAGGCCATTTTTGTGAAAGGGAACATGGATGATTATTCAAAGGCCTCGCATGAGATTACGGAAATTATTTCTGAACGAGTTCCACTGTTTGAAAAGGCCAGTATTGATGAACATTATATCGATATGACCGGGATGGATAAGTTTTTTGGCTGTATGAAGTTTGCTTCCGAACTGCGGCAAACCATTATCAGAGAAACCGGTTTACCCATTTCGTTTGGTTTATCCGTAAATAAAACGGTTTCGAAAATTGTAACCAATGAGTGTAAACCTAATGGTGAAATGGAGATTCCCTTTCCTGGGGTTCAACCATTCTTAAATCCGCTGGCGGTTTATAAAATACCTGGAATAGGTGATGCCACACATAAAAAACTGAGTGAAATGGGCGTGCGTAAAGTACAGACCTTAGCCGAAATTCCTCAAGAGCTGATGTTCAAAATTTTAGGCCAGCATGGCTTAGGCATCTGGCAAAAAGCAAACGGAATTGATCTTTCTCCTGTTGTTCCCTATCGTGAAAGAAAATCTATTGGCACACAAACCACCTTTGAAAACGATAGTATGGATATTTCAAAAATGAAGGCCATACTAAGTGGAATGGTAACTAATTTAACCTATGAACTAAGGAGCCAGCAAAAATTAACCGCCTGCATTACCGTTACCATCCGTTATTCTAATTTTGAAACCGTAACCCAGCAAGCACGGATTCCATATACAGCACTTGATTCCTTTTTGATTAATAAAGCGCATGATCTGTTTAAAAAACTCTATGCTAAAAGAATGTTGCTGCGCTTAATCGGGGTTAAGCTTTCACACCTCGTAAGTGGTTTTGAACAGATTGGACTGTACCATACTTCGGAAGAAGAGTACGATTTGTATCAGGCAATGGATAAGGTTAGAAATCATTATGGAATTGAATCAATAGTTAAAGCCTGCATTGTAAAGCGGCCTGAACGGGATGAGTATGGAAAGGTTATTAAGTATAACCCACGGAAAAAGAAGCTTGATAAGCAATCAGAAGGAGAAGCCGAACAAGTTGAAGAACGGAAAAAGTCAAGAATCAGAACTTTTATCAATGCTGATTTAGGTACAGCTACAAAGCTGGATGGATAAAAAATTTGCGAAGTTTCAAAGGCTGTAAGCATGGCAGAACTTCGCCCGATACTAAATATTAAAGGCTTGATATAATTTTAGATCTGAATTTATTATTTGCTCACTAGGATTAACAATACGAATTATAAACAAGAATAATTAGATGGATAGACTGACGAAGTTAACCCTGTACTCCATGCCATCAAAACTTCGTAAGTCGGGTGGCTAACTTGCAAAGTTTCAAAGGCTGTAAGCATGGCAGAACTTCGCCAGTTTTAAACGATAAAGTTGACAACTATTAACAGAAAACTAAAATGTTTCTAAATGTACATTCTTCCTATAGCCTGAAATATGGAACAATGAATATCCCAGCCATTGTTTCGAAGGCCCGTGCTTTGGGCATCCATCAAATGGTGCTAACTGATATTAACAATTCTACCGGAGCAATCGAATTTATCCGTGAATGTTACAAGCAAGGCATTGCCAAAGAGCCCGATGAAGTACAAGCCGGAAATATTCCATACCATTTAAAACCAATTGCTGGGATTGAGTTTCGAAAAGACGGTCAGCTGTTATATATCGGTATTGCAAAAAATAAAGAAGGAATGCGGGAGCTTAACGAGTTTTTAAGTACTCATAATGTTGAAGATCAGGTCCTACCAAATGATGCACCTGCTTTTGAAAATGCCTTCATTATTTATCCGTTTACCAAAAGTTTCAATAGGGTTTTAAAGGCAAATGAGTTTATTGGGATTAAGAGCAGTCAGTTAAACGGGTTATACAAACATGATTTATTGCATCAAAAAGAAAAACTGGTGGTTTGGCATCCCGTTACGGTAGGTAGTAAAGTAGAACATCGTTTGCACGAGTATTTAAGGGCAATTGAACTGAATACCTTATTGAGCATGGTGGATGATAATTCAAAATGTGATCCCGATGAAGTTTTGATTCCAGAGGAAGCACTCCAATCAAAATTTGAAGCCTTTCCTTTTATTATTGATAATACCCAAAAGTTAATAGATGCCTGTGATTTGAGTATTTATTTTGAGCCTCAGGTAAAATCCAAAAACAGATACGCCTATACGAAAGAAGGTGAAATGTTCGATCGTACCTTACTCAGGCGAATTGCTTATAAGGGTTTGGTTTACCGTTATGGAAATAATCATCCCGTTGCCAGAGAAAGGATGGAGAAGGAGTTAAGTATCATTGAGTTTAAAAACTATTGTGCGTATTTTTTAATTACTTTTGATATTGTTCGCTATGCCATGGGGCGGTGTAAATTTTACCACGTGGGCAGAGGTTCTGGTGCCAATAGCATTGTAGCGTATTGCCTGCGGATTACGGATGTAGATCCCATCGATCTTGATTTATATTTTGAGCGTTTTTTGCATGAAAAACGTACAAGTCCGCCAGATTTTGATATCGATTTTGCATGGGATGAGCGGGAGACCATTCAGCGTTATATTTTTAATAAGTACCCTAAGTGGCATGTTGCCTTTTTAGGAACGATGAGCACTTTTAAAGACCGTGCAATTATTAGGGAAATTGGAAAGGTTTTAGGTTTACCAAAAGAAGAGATTGATACCTTTACTGATCCTACAAAAGAACGTGAAAACCAGCAGAATTTAACTTATCAGAAGTTACTGGCGGTTCATCATCATATGAGAAGTATGCCCAATCAGCGCTCTATTCATGCAGGAGGAATCTTAATTTCTGATGAACCCATCACTTATTACACCGCACTTGATTTGCCGCCGAAGGGTTTTGTAACCGTTCAATGGGATATGTATGAAGCAGAAGCTATTGGTTATGAAAAGTTTGATGTGTTAAGTCAGCGGGGAATAGGGCATATCCGTGAAGCCGTTCAACTCATTAAAAAAAATCAAAATAAGGAGATTGATATTCACGATTTTAAGACATTTAAACACGACCCTCAATTAAATGCAATCCTTCGCGAAGGGCAACCCGTGGGCTGTTTTTATATTGAATCGCCAGCCATGCGGCAATTGCTGAAAAAATTAAAGTGCGAAGATTACCTGACATTGGTGGCAGCCAGTTCGATCATTCGTCCCGGCGTGGCCAGTTCAGGCATGATGAAATCTTTTATTGAACGTTATCATGCTCCAGATAAGGTAGTTTACCTCTGCAAGGAAATGGAAGAACAGCTGAAGGAGACCTATGGCGTAATGGTTTACCAGGAAGATGTAATTAAAGTTTGCCATTATTTTGCTGGCCTGGATTTGGCTGATGCCGATGTGTTGAGAAAGGCCATGAGCGGAAAGTATCGTTCAAAGCTTGCCTTTGAAGAACTGGTTAACAAGTTTTTTCAATCTGCCAGGGTTCAGGGGCATTCTGAAGAGCTGATTACAGAGGTTTGGCGACAAATTTCTTCCTTTGCAGGTTATAGTTTTTCAAAAGCACACTCCGCCTCATTTGCTGTAGAAAGTTATCAGAGTTTATACCTTAAAACTTATTATCCAAAAGAGTTTATGGTGGCCGTTTTAAATAACTATGGTGGCTTTTATAGTCGTTGGGTTTATGTTCATGAGTTACAAAAAACAGGCGCAAAGGTTTATCTCCCCTGCGTAAACCATAGTGATGAAGTGGTAAACATCAATGGTAACGAAGCCTATCTTGGTTTTATGTCGGTACAAGGTTTGGAAAATAAAATGATTGAACGGATTCCGCAGGAGCGACGGAGAAATGGCCCTTTTAAAGATCTGGAGCAATTTGTAAAGCGGACTCAGATCACTTTAGAACAAGCCATTTTGTTAATCCGGCTGGGTGCGTTAAGGTTTACCGGGAAAGACAAAAAAACATTGCTTTGGGAGATCTATAATTACCTGGGCCATAAACAAAAGCGAATAGATTCGGCTGAGTTATTTAATCTCGAAAGCAAAGAATACGTGCTGCCAACATTAGAAAACTCTGCACTGGAAGATGCTTATGTAGAACTGGAATTATTGGGGTATCCACTAAACTTTAATATGTTCGATTTTTTGAAAACAAGTTATCGAGGTGAGGTAATGGCGGCAGATTTAAGTAAACATGTGGGAAAAACAGTGCGTATGGTGGGGAATTACGTTTGTGAAAAAACGGTGCATACCATTAAAAATACTAAAATGTGGTTTGGTACTTTTCTGGATGTAAAGGGTGATTTTTTTGACACTACTCATTTCCCGAATACAACTCCCATGTATCCCTTTGCAGGAAAAGGTTGTTATTTGATTTTAGGTAAGATAGTAGAAGATTTTGGCTTCCCAAGCGTGGAAGTTTTAAAGTTTGCCAAGCTGGATATTATGATGAATCCGGTAGCTGCTGATTAATCATGAGCCGAATAGGATGGTTAATCGGCTCATGAATTGGCTATTTTTTGAGCCGAATAGCAAAAATAGCTACTTCTTTATAAGGCGATAAAGATTTATAGGTTTTGCCTGATAATTTTTAAATTTGTACATTAGTTATAAAAATCATATCAAAATGGAAACTTACCTTGTACATCCTGATAAAATACAAGAGAAAGCTTTAAAGGCCTTTCTTGAGGCTTTGGAAGTTCCTTATGAAATCAGGAAAGATGATGCTCTGCCTGCACATGTTATATTTGGAATAAAAAAAGGACAGGAAGATATTAAAAAAGGGAAAAGTTTTTCATTAGCAGAATTCAAAGAGAAAATCTCAATTATTTGATTGGATTGCCTGTCATCATATCAGAAACGGCCTACTTAACTTTTGAGTCGATTTGTGATCAGGTGCAAGACCAATTAGGGGAGAAAGCACTTAATGATTTCAAAAAAAATACTATAAAAACACTTGAGTTAATCAGCGAATCACCTTTCTTTTATAAGCAGACAGCACTTGATCCGAATGTAAGGCAGGGATTAATTAAAAAAAATATCCTCTGTGTTTTATGAAGTTAAGTCAGATAGGATAGAAATACTTTTCTTCTGGGATAACCGGCAAGAGCCAATGTTTTATCGTTAAAAGTTCTTGTTGTAATGTAGTATAGAAAGTCGATTTGATAAGTAAATAATATAAATAGGTCAACTTCTATAAAATTTCAAAGCCTGTACAGATTTCTATCTTTAAATGAGTTAAATATTGTTTTAGCTACTTTATATCAAATAACAAATGATTCACATCAAAGCAGAAATAGAACGTTTTGAACAGATGGGCGAAAAAACAGGCTGGAGTTACGTCTTTATTCCTGCTGCCATAGCAAATGAAATTAAGCCTGATTATAAAGTATCTTTCAGGGTGAAAGGGAAAATCGATGATTTTGATATTGCCGGAGTAGCGACCATACCAATGGGGGAGGGCGATTTTATTATTGCTATTAACGCCATAATCCGTAAAAAAATAAGAAAGGAAGCTGGTGCCAAAGTGGAATTATGGCTTGAAGAAGATAAAGATTTTAAAATTGAAATGCCGGCAGATCTGGAAGTATGCCTGGCTGAAGATGAAAGGCTGCTCACTTGTTTCCTTCAGCAACCTAAATCACATCAAAACTATTTTATTAGATGGATTAATGATGCCAAAACGGAAACCACACGTACGAAAAGATTAATCATGACAGTTAATGCAATGGAAAAGCAACAGGATTATGGTACAATGATTCGGGAAAGTAAACGGAGTTTGGAGTTGTGAGTCCTAAATCAGCTAACCCCTAACCCCCTAACCAATACTAACCCACACTAACCTCTTCTTTAACTACTAACCTTTCCTCTTATAATCCCTAAACCAGCTGCTTACTTTCATCTGTATTACGCCCAAAAAGGCCTCACGGAAAATACGTGTACTCATTTTTGATGTGCCTTCCGTTCTATCGGTGAAGATAATTGGTACCTCTACCACGTTAAATCCAAATTTAATAGCTGTAAATTTCATTTCAATTTGAAAGGCATAACCCACAAATCGAATTTTATCTAAGGGGATGGTTTCCAATACCAATCTGCGGTAACATTTAAAACCAGCAGTAGCATCCTGAATGTTGATCCTGGTGATAAAACGAACATACATCGAGGCAAAGTACGACATTAAAACCCTGCCCATGGGCCAGTTTACTACATTTACACCTTTCACATACCTCGATCCGATGGCAACATCTGCACCATTAACACAGGCATCACGCAAACGAGCCAAGTCATCTGGATTATGAGAAAAATCGGCATCCATTTCAAAAATAAACTGATAGTCTTTTTGTAGTGCCCAGTTAAAACCGTAAATATATGCAGTGCCCAAGCCTTGTTTGCCAGCACGTTCTACTATAAATAAATGTCCGTCATATTCAGCCTGAAGCGATTTTACAATATCTGCAGTTCCGTCAGGAGAACCATCATCAATAATCAAAACATGAAAAGGTTGATTTAATGAAAATACCTTCCGGATAATCCTTTCAATATTCTCCTTTTCATTGTAGGTAGGAATGATTACTAAACTGTCTGACACTTTTGTTCTGGGTTTATATGATTGCATTTTAAGTTAAAAAAATCTAATTTTAACTTTAGAGGGCGAAAGTAAATATTATAAATCAAAAAACCGTATCAACAGTGCTGATACGGTTTAAAATCTATTGAAATGTTTTATCTAACCTCTTGCATCAGTTTTTTAATCAACTGAGAAAATACAATCAGAAATACTCCGGCAATTAATGAGTAAAGCGCAAGTGATTTATAACCTTCAGTGTATGAAGTAAGTTTGGTCATCAAAGATGCATTTTCAATACTAGACATTTCTGCACCTAATTTACCGGCAGCAAGCTGTCCGAAGGCACTAAAAAGGAACCACATGCCCATCATCATTCCAAACATCCTTTTAGGTGATAGTTTAGTAATGATAGACATTCCGATTGGACCGATACATAATTCGCCGAGCGTAAGCAGCAAATAACCTAAGGTGAAAATATTTAGAGAACTAATGCCTTGCACGTTAGCAAAAAATCTAGTTGCATAAAAAACGTAGAAACTCAACGCTAATAAAACAAAGCCCAATCCAAATTTTACCACGGTATTGGGTTCAATTTTACGTTTGTACATGCCAATCCATAATAAACCTACTAATGGACTAAACACGATTACGAAAAATGAGTTTACACTATTGTTTACTACATTCGGATCGATAGAAAAGAATAACAAATTATGGTCTAAATTATCTTTGGCAAATAAAGAAAGCGAACCTCCGCTTTGTTCTGAAATGGCCATAAAAATAAAGTAGCAAAGAATGAAGATAAAAGCAGCAAGTAATTTATAACGTGCTTTAATTTCCTTGATACTGAACATTTCATAAAAAAAGTAGATCAATGCAACTATACCGAGCGTGTACATAAAATAATCAGTATAGGCCGTATTCCTTACCATGATAAAGATCAGCGGAATACACAACAGTGAACCTGCATATACTACCATTTCATAAATGGTTCTTTTAGTTTTTTGTAAATGTAACAGTGGCGAATTACCAATAGGGCCGAGGTATTTTTTAGTGAAGATAAAAGTACCTAAGCCAAATGCCATCACCAGGGCTGCAGAAAGGAAACATAGATGCCAGGAAACATACTTTCCAAGGTAAATACACATGGCGCCACCCAACAAACCACCCACGTTTATACCTGCATAAAAGAGTCCGTAACCTGCGTCTCTACGATTATCTTTTTCGTGATAAAGTTCGCCTACCATTGATGATATGTTAGGTTTAAAAAAGCCTGTACCAATAATGGATAGCGTAATGCCGACATAAAATAAATCATGTGGTGAAAAGGCAAGGATCAGGTTTCCTACAATCATCAGTGAACCACCCCAGAAAAGAGATTTTCTAAAGCCTAACACTTTATCAGCAAAAATACCCCCTATAAAAGTAAAGGCATAAACAAAAGCCTGGATGGCACCATATTGAAGGTTTGATTTCTGATCACTCAGTCCCAATTGATCAACCATAAAAAAGGCAAGCACCCCACGCATGCCGTAGAAACAAAAACGTTCCCACATTTCTACCAGCGATAAATACCAGAGTTGTTTAGGGTATTTACCTTCAAAATTTTGAATCGCTTCTAAAGTTTCAATAGAAGGTGTCTTTTCAGTAATAATCTGCATTTTATTTAACCCCGTGCATTAGTTTTTTAATTATTGGCGTAAGCAACATAATAAAGATACCCAAACTTATAGGAATAAGCGTGAAGATGAGGAAGAAGGTAGACATGGAGTATTGCGCTGTAATTTTATCAATCATACCACCCATGGTACCTGCAATTTTATTTCCGATAGCCAGCGCTAAATACCAGATACCAAACATGATTCCAATCATACGGCCAGGAACCAGTTTACTCAGATAGGATAGACCAATAGGAGAGATAAACAATTCAGCCATGGTATGGAAGAAGTAAGCTAAAATAAGCCAGATCATACTTACGGATGCCACTTTAGCGCCTGCAGGTATGGAGCTGGAACCATAAGCCAGTGCCGCAAAACCAATGCCTAATAAGATCATGCCTATACCGTTTTTAACGGTTGCAGTCGGACTATATTTGCTTTCCCAAAGTTTGGATACAATAGGTGCACATGAAATAATAAATAGTGAATTTAGGATACCAAACCAGGTGGCTGGAACCTCAGTTTTAACTGCGCTATATTGGTTTTTTAGCATATATATCACCATGCACCATATTATTGCAAAGCCAACTGCCAAAATGATATTGCCTAATGCAAACCTGGAGAATGTTTGTCTGAATAATTTAAATAATACGTAAGAAATGATTGTTAGCGGAATAATTGTAATTAAAGTATTGGCTATGTTAAAAATGATTTTTGAATTTCCTTCCAGTATTCTGGCGGTATAATCTTTAGCAAAAATGGTCATGGAACCACCAGCCTGTTCAAATGATGCCCAGAAGAAAATAGCCACAAAGGCGAGTACAATAACCACAATCATTTTATCTCTAAGCTGTGGCGTATACTGAACTATTCTTTTGATCAGTACGAAAATAAAGAGACTTAAAGCTAAAATAATGGCGAAGTTATCACCTGTTAGCTTACCTACAGAAAAGTTGAAAACCGTATGTCCCGAAACTTTAGAGTAAGGATCATTAATGATCCATACGAGACCAATAACAGCGATAAAAACAATTAATACAATGTCAATAATAGAGAATGGATTTCGTTTGGCTTCAGCAGGATGTTCGTCTTCATCCAATTTTTCTTCATTTTTAACTGGTTTTAAACCAATAGAGCCAAAAATGTTTTTAGTGAAATAAAACTGTAGCATGCCAACAAACATGAAAATACCTGCCAGACCAAAGCCATAGCTCCAACCTATTTTTTCACCAATGTAACCGCATAATAGCATTCCTAAAAATGAGCCACAATTTACACCCATATAGAAAATGGTATAGGCACCATCTTTTTTCTCCGGATGTTTTTTGTACATATGAGATAAGATGGAAGTCATATTGGGTTTGAAAAATCCATTACCCAATACCAAAAGGCATAAGCCCAGGTACATAAAAATTGGATTAAACTCAAAAGCCATCGAAAGATGGCCCAATGTCATTAAAAATGCTCCAATAATAACTGCCCAGCGATAACCTAAAAATCTGTCGGCAATATATCCTCCTAGAATAGGCGTAAGGTAGGCAAGGGAAGTATATGAGCCATAAATAGCTAAAGCATGTTCACGAGGCCAGCCCCAACCTGGATTATCACCCAGTATAGATGATGTTAGAAATAAAACGAGCAAAGCCCGCATACCATAATACGAAAATCTTTCCCACATTTCCGTAAAGAAAAGTACGAATAATCCGGAAGGATGACCCAATACTTTGCTGCTAAAGAAATCGTCTTTGGTTTCAAGGGATGTATGCATAAAACATTTATTGGTTTTAGTTTATGAATTCAGAATTTGTGTGTTGTTTATGCTTGTTTGCAAGGCGCAATATAGTCAGCGAAGGGCAAACTCACAAATTTTTAAGTTATGGGAATGGTAATGAAGAGGTTAAGATAGGGCCCAGGTTAAAACTTTCTGATGGGTTTAACATTTTTCTTTGGATCGGCATATTGTTCATCCATGGCTTGAGGATCGTTATTCAGTTCCAGCCCTTCTTGTAATTTAAGTTTTCCACCCATAATTTTGAATCCATCAAAGGTACCATCCGATCCATAAAACTCATATTTGCCTACCATCTCCGGATCGAAAGGGCCAAGGTGATCAAAAACAATCATACCTGCCTTTTGATCTACTTTAAGCGTCATTGCATTTGATTTGGTATACTCAAAGATTATCCGGTTTTTATCCTTCAGTTCTTTACCATCGAAAACAGGTGCGCCGAAATTTACTTGCTCCTGATCGAAGGAAAGAATTTCGATAACCTTTTTGGTGGTGCTTGGTGTATTTCCCTTCCATCCCAGCAAAACATAATAAGGTTTACGATTTCCACTGGTTACCGCAACCATCTCATAATAGCGTGCCCCAAACCATTTTTGATTATTGGTTACTGCATTTGCATCTGTGATGTTGTCAGTTTGATCAATGAGCGGATATAATTTTAACGGCCCGTTACCCGTATTCATTTGAATGGTTCCGAAATAACGGTAGGTGCCATTTTCCTGTTGAACATACCAACTTAAAATCCGGAAAGACTTATCGGGCGATTTAATTACGGAAACGTTCTTTAGCGAATCAAAAGGATAGGAAAAAGAATTTGGTATTTTTAATGCTTCAACTAAGGTTTTTACAAAGGCGCTATTGCTTGCCGTTTTTTTAATATCCGTTTCTGCTGCTATAGTAGCTGTAGAAATCCTGATCAGGGAATCCTGGAAAACATCAAGTTTTTTATTGCTTTGTTGAGCTTTTATATTAAAACTCAACAAAGCAGCGATAAGAAAGAAATAATATTTAATGTTCATTTCTTACATTTTCTCAATTACCAGGGCACTGGCACCACCACCACCATTACAAATGCCTGCAACACCAATTTTACCATTGTTTTGTTCCAGAACAGACAATAAGGTTACCACTATTCTTGCTCCGGATGCACCAAGCGGATGGCCTAAAGAAACTGCTCCACCGTTTACGTTTACCTGATTCTCTTTTAAATTTAGTTTTTTATTGTTCGCAATGGAGACTACAGAAAAAGCCTCATTAATTTCAAAATAATCAACGTCTTTAATATCGATATTTGCTTTTTGTAAGGCTAAAGGAATGGCTTTTGAAGGGGCTGTGGTAAACCATTCAGGCGCTTGTTGCGCATCTGCATAGCCTAGTATTTTAGCCAGAGGTTTAATTCCCAGTTCTTTTGCTTTATCTGCACTCATCAGCACTAAAGCTGCTGCGCCATCATTCAGCGTAGAAGCATTGGCTGCAGTAATGGTTCCATCTTTTTTAAATACGGGTTTTAATGATTGGATTTTATCAAACTTAACAGCTGTAGGTTCATCATCCGTATCAATAATCGTAATCTCACCTTTTTTATCCTTTACTTCGATGGCAATGATTTCGCCCGCAAATTTTCCGGCGGTTTGTGCCTGTTGTGCTCTTCTATAAGATTCTATAGCGAAACTATCTTGGTCCTCGCGGCTGATATGGCATTCGCTGGCACAAAGTTCAGCTGCAGACCCCATATGGTAGTCGTTGTAAACATCCCAAAGTCCATCTTTAACTAGGCCATCGGTAATTTGTCCATGACCTAAACGGTAACCATTTCTGGCTTTATCTAAGTAATACGGCACATTGCTCATGCTTTCCATGCCGCCGGCAATAATAATATCCTGATCGCCATTGGCAATGCTTTGTGCCGCTAACATGATGGCTTTCGTACCCGATGCGCAAACTTTATTTATAGTGGTTGTTGGTAAATCTGGTAAGCCTGCAAATTTTGCTGCCTGAGTGGCAGGTGCTTGCCCTAAATTCGCAGACAGCACATTGCCCATATAAACTTCCTGAATATGTTCGGGTGTTAAGCCTGCTTTTTCTATTGCGGCTTTGATGGCGAAACCACCTAATTGAGTAGCAGAAAATTGAGATAATGTGCCTCCGAAACTGCCAATAGGCGTTCTTACAGCTGATACAATTACAACTTCTTTCATGAATAAATATTTTATGAACTTTTGGTTAGGCCACTAAGTTATACATTTTTTGACTGGAGAAAATGAATCAAATGTTATTTTTAGGATGAACTCTTAGCAGCTCTTAAAGTAAAACGAAGAATGCTATTAAATTTATATTAGACAGCAATGCATATCTCTGCAGAAATCTGGCATTTATTCCTCTTTTACTTTACCTCTTTTCCGTGATTTAAGTGCTTGATTCAGAAGAAACTCAATCTGTCCGTTAGTGCTTCTGAATTCATCTGCAGCCCATGTTTCTACTTCTTTTAATAAAGCAGGGTTAATCCTTAATACAAAAGCTTTTTTATCTTTCTCCGCCATCTCTATAAATTGCTTGAATAAGTCCTCCCTTATAAAAAATCAATTTTACTATTGTAGGAAAAATGCTTAAACCGGTGATTAGGTATAACCACCATATTTTTAAGCTTTGTTTTTCCTCAAATTCCATCTTAATTATAAAGCGTTCCTGTATTTACAACTGGCTGCACGTGCCTGTCGCCACAAAGAACTACTAGTAAATTACTCACCATAGCAGCTTTACGTTCTTCATCAAGTTCAACTATTCCTTTTTCTGATAACTTTTCTAAAGCCATTTCAACCATTCCTACAGCACCTTCTACAATTAATTTTCTGGCTGCAATTACCGCTGTAGCCTGTTGGCGCTGTAACATGGCACTGGCAATTTCTGGTGCGTAAGCCAGGTGAGAAATACGTGCTTCTAAAACATCAATTCCTGCTCTTGAAAGTCGCTCAGTTAATTCTTTTTCTAAAATTTCGCTCACCTGTTCTGCGCCATCTTTTAAAGTGATGCTGGATTCTTCACCTTCAGCATGATCATAAGGGAATATGTTAGCCAGGTGCCTTACTGCGGCTTCACTTTGAATGTTTACATACTGCATGTAATTTTCTACCGCGAAAACAGCCTTTGCCGTTTCATTAACCTTCCACACCACAACAGCTGCAATTTCAATCGGATTACCCAATTTATCATTTACCTTTAATTGCTGGCCGTTAAGGTTGTTCGCTTTTAGTGATAATTTTCTTTTAGCGGTAAGTGGATTTACCCAGAAAAAACCATCTGCCTTTACCGTTCCGGTGTATTTCCCGAATAAAGTTAATACCATAGACTGGTTAGGGTTGATAATTAGAAAGCCCGGGAAAACCAGGAAAAGATCTACAGCCAATATAATGCCTCCAGCAATAAAGGATTCGGAAATAAAGCAGAATATTGAACCGACTAATAATAATATAGATAATACAAATGTTAAATACCCTGATGGCGGGCTAATGATTTTTTCCTGATACATGGTTGATATTAATTTGATATCATAAAGTAAATTATAAAACCTGGTAATTCCAAACAAAATGATTAAAATGTATATTAGATAAAAATGCTATTTTTGACAATATAATAATCAGATCGTTTTGGCCAAAATCAAGAAAAATTCACATAAAATTCTATATCGTAAGTATTCATCCAATCTAAAGTATGTGATGATGTTGTTTACGGTTTTCGTAATTACATTATTTCTTCCAAAACAACCCCGGTTTAGATACGAGTTTGAAAAGGGAAAAGTGTGGATGAATAAAGACTTAATCTCTCCCTTTAGTTTCGCTATTTTAAAAACCAATCCACAGGTTAGTATTGATAAAAAGAATGCGCTCAAAGATGTTTTACCAGTTTACCAGTATGATCAGTCGATCAGTAAGAATGCATTAGAAGCTTTTACCAATGAGTTTGATATCAAATGGAAGTCTACTCAGCTGGATGAAAACGATAAGGTCAAATTTAAAACAGAATCATACCGATTGCTTGATAATATTTATCAGCGGGGCGTAATCAGTTTAAATGCCAAGCAACAAACAAATGGTAAAAACTACGATTTTTCCCTGATGGAGCATAATGTGGCGAAGCAAAAAAATACACAGGACGTATTTACCACTGAAACGGCATTGCTCTATTTTAAGCATAATTTTATTTCACCCAACCAGGTAATGAGCGATTTGGTCGCTAACCTGGCAGAAGACCACATTACCCCAAATATTATTTTTGATGAGCGGTTAACGCAGGTTATTCAGCAAAATACTGTTGATAATATTTCAACTACGAAGGGAATGGTGCAGAAAGGCGAGCTGATTGTATCAAAAAATGATGTGATTGATGATGAAATATATCAAAAACTGGAATCATACAAAGCTACTTACGATGCACAGACGAAAACCATTGGCAGCCGGGCATTGGTTTACCTTGGTCAGGTGGTGTTGGTAAGTTTTATGCTCTCCATCCTGATGTCTTTTCTTTTTCTTTTCCGAAGGGATATTTTCTCTGATAACCGTCAGCTGTCATTAATTCTGATTGTAACAACAGGCATGCTGCTGGCGCTTACCTGGGCTATTAAAATGGAAATACCGAGTTTATATTACATTCCATTCTGTGTGGTGCCTATTATTATCAGAATCCTTTTTGATACCAGGCTGGCGCTTTATCTTCATTTGCTGGTGATTTTAATTGCAGGTTTTTTTGTAGCGAATAGTTTCGAATTTGTTTTCTATCAGGTTACGGCAGGGATGGTTGCCATTTTTAGTATTAAAAATTTCGTTAAAAGGGAACGATTCCTGGTGTCTGCTTTATTTATATTACTGGCTTATTTTGTTTCGTTTGTAGGGATTGCATTATTGAGAGAAGGTTCTTTCCGTGAAATTGAGTGGGCGAATTTTATTCCTTTTATCTTTAGTGTATTGTTATCACTTCTTGCTTATCCGCTAATCTATTTATTTGAGCGTATTTTTGGAATCACTTCCGATGTGGCCTTGATTGAGTTAACCAATACAAACAATAAATTACTTCGTGAGCTGGCCTTTAAAGCGCCTGGTACCTTTCAGCACTCTTTGCAGGTAGCAAACCTGGCAGAAGCTGCAATATTTAAAATTGGTGGTAATTCTGTGCTGGTGAGGGCAGGGGCACTTTACCATGATATAGGAAAGGTAGATAACCCGCAATACTTTATTGAGAATCAAAATACAGCTGTGAGTCCGCATGATAAATTACCATATGAACAGAGTGCGCAGATTATTATTCAGCATGTGCACAAGGGAATTGAGATTTTGAGGAAAAACTTAATACCTGAAGCGATTATCGATTTTATTAGAACACATCATGGCAATACAAGGGTAGATTATTTTTACCAGTCATTTTTAAAAAATTCTCCTGAAAAATTTGTGGACGAAAATATTTTCCGCTACCCCGGACCGATTCCTTTTAGTAAGGAAACAGGTGTGTTAATGTTGGCCGATTCGGTAGAAGCAGCCTCAAGAAGTCTAAAAAATCCGGATGCGCAGAACATAAATGACATCGTTGAAAGGATAATTAACTATAAATTGGAGCAAAATCAGTTAGATAACTGCGATTTAACATTAAAAGATATTGAAACTATCAAATTGATATTCAAGACGATGCTGATGAGCATCTATCATGTGCGGATAGATTATCAACAAGTTTTGTAATTTTTTTTTGTAGAATAACTTGTTTTACTATATTTGCAGACCTCAAAACAAGGTCGGTAGGACAAATTTAGAGGTTGAAAAGGAGAGGTGCCTGAGTGGCCGAAAGGAACAGTTTGCTAAACTGTCGTACTGGTAACGGTACCGCGGGTTCGAATCCCGCCCTCTCCGCTCAAAAAAAAAAGTAATAATAAAAGTGAATATGTCATTTTAAAATCGTTACTTTGCAACCCTTAGAAATAAGGAAATAAAAAGGAGATACCAAGTTCGGGATGTAGCGTAGCCCGGTATCGCGCCTGCTTTGGGAGCAGGAGGTCGTAGGTTCGAATCCTGCCATCCCGACAAAAGTTCAATCCACTTTTCAAAAGGAAATAAAAAGGTGATACCAAAGTTCGGGATGTAGCGTAGCCCGGTATCGCGCCTGCTTTGGGAGCAGGAGGTCGTAGGTTCGAATCCTGCCATCCCGACGAAAACAGAAAGAACCCTCTAAATAATAAATTTAGGGGGTTTTGTTTTTTTATTGGTATTAGTTTGAATGAAAGAGGATCAAGGATCGGATCAAGCGGAAAAGGGATCAAGCGGAAAAGTTGGGGGGAATAAAATAATTTCTTTCTTTTGTAGTTTATAAGAACTACATATCCCTTGAATCCAGCCGAACAAACGCTTATCAGTTTTTTATTGCCAGAAGGTATTCTGGATTATTTCGAAATACTCAAAGTAGAAAAAGAGTCAAAAGAGCTTCAGATCTATTTGGAAGAAAAGAATACAGCTCCCTCTGGCTATCAGATAGCTGAGCTTGAATCAAAGGGCTTTCTTCCGGAAGTTGCCATTCAGGATTTTCCTATCCGTGGACAAAAAGTTGCCTTACGTATCAAGAGGCGCAGGTGGACCGTAAAAAAGACTGGCGATATCATCAGCAGGGATTGGGATTTGGTAAGAAAAGGGGCTCGGATGACTACGGAATTCGGTCTTTTTTTAAAAGGAATATTTGGATAACCATCCCATTAGCTGTTATCATTTAGGACATTATTTTCAAGTAGATGGCAAACAGCTCCAGGAGCAATATAAAGAGCATATCAGCGATTATAGTTATTGGAACCAGAAAGCACATGCGTATGATTGGATGCTTTTCGTAAAGAATGTAAGTCCCGGCTCAGTATTGATGAAACAGCTTTATCCAATGGAGAGCTTTATACCACTTTGGTGAGGGAAATGTTCAGGATATCTTTCCAGTATATCAAACCTGCTGCCTTGCTCACTGCAGTGACCCACGAGGTTATCCCTTCATTGCTAAGGACTAGCATTGGAACTGAGCGATTTAGAGAAATCAACATTCTGATGATCACAATGAACAGGATGAGCCCTAAAACAGCAGATATTCCGGCTAGCTTAGTGGATGAACCACAATAAGGCGCTAATGGTTAATGCCAGAAAATTAATGTTGGTCATCTGGAATATATTAGTCAAAAAAGCAATACTATAGGCCTTTAGACGCTTAGAATTGGTAGACAAAGAACAAGATAAGGTCCTTATATTGTGGTGGAATGGAACACCGTTTTTCAAACTGGCACAATAGTAAAAGTGTGTTACAGGCAAGGAATTGCGTTTGAGACATAGCGCTCGTAAAGGAAATATAATATGAACCGTAAATTTAGTAAAGCATGATTTTTACTGGCTCTCTTTATGTTTTGCTTAAGTCGCAGCTATTTATAGTGACCTTCTCTTTTAGTTGTTTAATGCATTATGATGACTTATCAACAAATTTATTTCTTTCGCCCAAACGATCCAGAACCAAAAGACTTGATATTTGCGCATATAAATCTGCAGGTTCTATTGGTTTTTGAATATAAGCATCAATTCCAACAGCGCGTCCCTCTTCCCTGTCTTTCTCCATAATGGATGCGGAGAATGCCACTATAGGAATAGATTTGTTCAATTCAGATGACTCATTCCTAATCATTCTTGTCGTTTCGATGCCATTCATGACAGGCATATGGATATCCATTAATATGATATCATATTTCTTGAATTTAACTTTATTGAAAGCATCCAGCCCATTTTCAGCCTCGTCTACCTGGATATTCCAATTAGAGAGCATTTGTGAAATAACAAACCGATTAATCTGGTCATCATCAGCCAGTAACAATGCAATATTTCTAAAAGGTTGAACTGTTGAGGTCTCTTTAGTTATTTCATCTGCAGCCTTATTTACATGACGGATTTTGTACCAATTGGTGAAGGTAAATGTTGTGCCTTCTCCCACAATACTTTCCACATTTAGCTTTCCACCTTTCAGGTCAGTCAGTTTTTTAACTATTGACAAGCCTAAGCCTGTGGATCCAAAGCTATCTTCTATGGTATTATCCAGTTTCTCATATCTGTCGAATATTTGGCCAAGCAATTCATTAGGTATCCCAATCCCGGTATCTGAAACAGAGAAGCTCAATAATACTTGTGAGTCTTGAATTTCTGAGATTGAAACGACGAGCTTTATACTACCGCGTGATGTGAATTTTATAGCATTGGTTATTAAATTGATTAAGATCTGGTTAAGCCTTAAGGTGTCAGCCATGATCACCTCAGGGATATCACTATTAACAGAACAGGTTAAGACAAGTCCTTTGCTTTCTGCTAAAGGTCGCGTCAAATCACAAATATCATTGAGCAGTTTTGTTAAGTCGGTTTCTGTCTTGGTAATTTTTACCTTTCCAGCATCAATTTTAGATATATCCAGAATGTCATTAACCAGGCCAAGTAACAGCTTTGAAGAATATGAAAGCATGCTCAAAATCTTCATTTGTTCATTATCAAGTTTTGAAGTTTCAAAAATGTTGATCAAACCTAAAATAGCGTTTAAGGGAGTTCTTAACTCGTGGCTCATGTTTGCGAAAAAATTTTCTTTTGCCAGTCTGCTTTGCTCGGCCATTGAAACTGCTTCTAGTAGCTGTTTTTGATATTCTACCAACTGCTGGTTTTTATTGCTTATTTCTCTTCGTTGGAGAATCAATTTAATAATTGAATCAACTTTAGCGATAGTAACATGCAAATCAAGAGGTTTAAATAAATAATCTACCGCCCCAAGCGATAAACCTTTCACCACATCTGGAGTACTCATGGAATACCCGGTAATAAGTACCACCATAATCCCGGAAGTTAAAGGATCTTGCTTGATGGCCTGTAGAAGATCATATCCTGATAGTTCCGGCATATTTACATCGATCAGTGCAATATCAATGGAATGATCGGTACACATTTGAAGGGCCTCCTTAGGTGACGTTGTTGAATATTCTCTGATATCATCTCTTTCTAAAGCAGATTCTAACATTATAACATTATTGGGGTTATCGTCGACGATGAGAATATTTATCATATTTTTATAGGGGATGGCTAATGGGAAACTATTGTTTAATTAAATTGTTAAGGATGCTAATAGTATATTTAATGTAATTGTTTTACTTAATATGATTAATTCAAGTCGACCGATTTCGTTATGATAAAGTATCAGTTATGGACTTGTATAAAAAGATATTAGCTTAATATGAATAACACTAACGAAATTGAGAATCCATTAGATCTTTCATTTCTTAAAAAAATGTCTGGTAATAGTCCAAAGTTTATTTTAACCATGATTGATCTTTTCATTTCTCAAACGCCAGTATTGCTATTAGCGGTAGAAGATGCTATTTCTCATCAAAATTGGGATAGAATTGCATCTACTGTCCACAAAATGAAGACATCATTTAGCTACTTAGGTAGAGCAGATATCACTGAAAATCTTAAAAATATTGAACAACAGGCGATTGAGCATATGGATATGAAAACGCTGTCAATGTGTTTCGAAGAAGCAAAATTACCTATAGCTATATTAACTGCACAATTACTCGAGTACAAAAGCAAATTTCAGTAAAACACGTAGAAAGTACACTTATTAAGCAAACAAGGCACAACTCATCACTTCATCACTAACCATTTAATTGCTATTCTCTTACTAGCAGGATTAGTATGCTTTGATTGTAATTTGATCAAATCTGTCCTTTACTAATTAGTCCCATTAGTAATGTATGCAGCCGCAAATGTGAATTTTTTGTAAATGACAATATTGTCATCATAAAATACTATATAAAAACTTCTGAAATATGTATTAGTTGCTTTATATATTTTTGATTATCGCCAACATATAAATAACTGATTTAAATTTTTTTAAAAATTATTTTACTGATAATCAGTTTTTTATATTTTTTAAAAGTCTTTTTTAGATTTAGTATGGAATATCATTGGAAATAATTGGGCTGATTAGCGTCGGTATTTAAAGGCCAGCTTTTTTATATCTTTAAGCAATTAACGTCGCTAGCTGATCCAAAAAGTCTAGTAAAATAACCAAATATAACTACCTAAATTATGAAAACAGACAAAAAGAAAGCGTTAAAACGTACTTTTAAACTTACTGATTGGCTTTGTGGAAACAGAAAGTTAATTGTAGTCTATGCCTTTGTGTTAGCCACCCAATTAATCAGCTGTAAAAAGGAACAGAAACCCAGCAGACCTGAATTGTCAGCAGCACTGGCTATACAATCAAATACCGCTGGTCTGGTAAGTGTTTCCGTGCCGACCAGAAGTGAGGCACTTTTTGCTATGCAAGTCTATAACAATCATTTTTATAACCAGTATGGTACGTATGGGGGATCTTATAAAGCGTATTATTGGAAGGATGATAACCACACCGGACGTATGGATTTCTGGACCCAGCAGGAGGCCATTGAGATGCTTATTGATGCCTATAATATCAACCCTAGCGATGATTTAAAAAACAAGATCATTTATCTGTATAATGGCGTGAGGGATGGCTATGGATTACTTTGGTCCAATAACATCTATAATGACGATGTGGTATGGGGCGCTTTAATGTGTATTCGGGCATTTAAGATCACCAATGATGGCGGGATGTTAGATATGGCAAAAAATAATTTTAATATGATGTGGAACCGTGCCTGGGATACACAATTTTTAGGAGGAGGATTATGGTGGACCACCGCTAATGAGACTAAAAATACTTGCGTGAATGCACCGGCTGTGATATGTGCAATGTTGTTGTATCAGGCTACAGGTGATCCCGTTTATAAAAGCAGGGCCAAGCAGCTTATGGATTGGATAGTGCTGAAGCTTTATGATGCTTCTACCGGTGAAGTTAAAGGTGCCATCAACAAAGCAGGGAATATCACTGAGGGGGCACTCTCTTATACACAAGGCACTTTTATCGGTGCCTGCGATATTTTGCGTGGAGATTATCCTTCAGTCAATTACCGAGCTATGGGTTTAAAAGCAATGGATTATGCGCATGACAGCATGTGCAATCAGTCTGGTGGGATACTGAAAGATGAAAACGCAGTTGCAGATACCCAGGGCATGAAAAGCATATTTGCAAGATGGGCATGTCTCTTTGTAAAAAATACGGGTACCGTAAGCAATTATGGGGCTTGGCTTGATGCAAATGCAGCTCAGGCTTGGTCAATCCGTAATTCACAAGGTTTAATGTGGAATATATGGGGTACACACACACCTGATAATGTACGTAATGCTTTTGAAACCACTTGTGGCGTGGCCATGATGAATGGTATTTATTATTATCGTTAATTGCAATGGTAAAACCTTAGCTATAATATCTGGTAGGTTTGGGATTCCTGCCTATCAGATCATTGTCAGATGCTATCAATTAAGATAGTATTGAAGCTTTGAATACTATCTTGGCTAGACCAGGATGATTCTTAAGAATTGTATCTTTTTTGTTCAAGTAACAGGAAGCTTAACTGATACCCACAATAACATGGTGATACAGCTGACCAAGCTGCTATTGATAGGATTTTATGTGTAAATAAAAATTAGCTTTATTTAACTTTTTACAATCATGATGATAAGAGATCCGTTTAAACTTTCTAAGATTTATTCTTAATATCATTCAGCACATCATTAACTTTTTTGATCCGATTTACATCTGAGGATGGCATCTTTAACTGCGATTTACCTGTATGGCATTCGAATACTGCACCCATAATCAATGCTTGCGCACTAAATTCAATATCTGATTGGCAGTTTGGGCATTGTATCTTAATTCATCATTTTCAAATAATGGTTATAAATTAAAGTTATATAAATACTGTATGTTAAGATTTTAAATCTGTTGTTTTAAAATACTATATAAATGTTCATCGGTCAGTTTTCCTTCTTTAATAACGGAGGAATGAAGAATTGCTTCTTTTCGAAATCCAGATTTTTCTAAAACCCTCATTGAAGCCTTATTAAAATCATAGATATAGGCATATACCCGAAAAATGTCTCGTTTCTCAAACGCGAATTTTACCAATAATTTAACTGCCTCTGTTGCATAATCTTTTCCCCAATACTCTTCTCCAATCCAGTAACCGATTTCAGCATTCATTCGATGTTCATTGTTCTGTGGAATTATACTGCCAATACCTATAAAGTCACTATTCAAAGAAATAGCAAATACATGACCTACCAAGCCATTGGATACTAATTCAAGAAAGATTGTGGCATCTTCCACTGAATAAGGATGTGGAAAAGAATCTCTAAGGTTCTTTTTAATAGCATAGTTATTAGCCAAATGCTGAATTTTTTTTGGGTCAATATCATTTATACTGGTTAACTGTATCATCATAATTTGATCATTCTGACCTTAAAAAAATTCTATTATTTAAATCAAAGGGTGGTTTTTTTACAAAGCAGTTTGCTTCGATTTTATATAACGCTAAAATATTAAATCAATAATATAAGGCAAAATTAAAAGATGGAATTTTTATGATGCTGGTATCATTGGTTTGGGATGAAGTGATCAATTGCTCCTGGATGCCCATGTTGTATTTCGCCCCCCCCCGAAGTTACTTGTTACCTGATCAATAGAGATAATCCCCAATCCGTTCATTGGGATTGGACTCGTATGATATGAAGCTTATTGATCATTACTCCGTACTGCAAAAGAAGCTTATAACTATTCTAATATTCATTTTCACTTTTAATATTCTGGTATACGCTCAAAGTGATCGGCTTTAAGCTTCACTTAAAGAGTATATATTAGTTCACCACAAGATGTAAAGCAAAAATATCAAAGTCATTAAGGTTGCTGACTTCCCTTTTTTCCATGCACTTCGCCCATGCGTGACAGTGTATCTTTTTGGACGTAAAGTATGCCTAATCCAAGCAGCAGCAATGCGGCGATAAATAAAAGTACCTTCAGGCTTTTTTTATATCTGATTATCATAAATGATTTTTCGAACGCCAAAAAAGGAGATGAAGCCAATGGTTACTCCAACGATGATTAGTGCTTTAAATGTCATACTTATTAAACGGTTTGAGTACAGGGTTTGTTTTAGTTTTTAATCATTTGTAGTTGACTAATGGAGGTGTAGCGATTTATTGATAAATAATATAGTTTGATAAATCCGGCTGGCATCGGTCAGTTTGCTCAGCAACTTTTTTCCAAAAAGTATACACCCATCTTGCCATTAATTATTTAACGGTTTATGGGCTTATGTTTTTATTTTATCGATTCTAAAAATCATATTACCGGGGCACCTTTGAACAGGAGCATGGTTTGATTGGATATACTGACTGGCAGTCGATTTTGTTCTCCTGACTGAGTTAAGAATACTGAATGTAAAGGATTTTAAAGTCAATACTTTATATGATATATATTCTTTCAGGTTGTAAGTTTGCGTTAACTGGATTACGTTGCTTATTAAATAATTGGTGATATTTGATCTTCCAAATTAAATTGCTTTTTTCATATTCATGTGCTCATCATCCATTCACCTTCAGAACAATATATTCTCGGAGGTATTAGAGCAGTCTACTCATGCTACTGCGATTTACACCAGCGCTGATCTCATCATAGGATTAGCAAATCCTGCTATGCTATTGATTTGGGGGAAGAATGAATCTGTTGTTGGTATGCGGTTTGAAGATGCGCTTCCGGAAATGAAAGCGCAACCGTTTACTGCAATACTCAAAAATGTCTGGCAAACTGGGCAAGCTTACCATGCAGCTGATACCGCTGCTACGATGGAAAAAAAAGGGATATGGTGTACCTCATTTTTCGATTTTGTTTATCAACCCATAAAGGATGCTAATGGAAATATTACCTGTATCCTGCACACTGCAGTAGATGTAAGTGAGCGGGTGATGGCCTGGAACCTAATCAGCAAAAAAAAGAAGTTGCAGGACAGGCTTAATGAGGAACTGCAATCTGCTAACAAAGAATTTTCTATCTTAAACCAGCAGTATCAGGCAATTAACGCGGAACTTCAGGAAAGAAATCAAAAGCTGGAAGCTTCAACTGCGAAGTTATTGGAGCTAAACCGTACCATAGCAGAAGGAAATATAACTTTAACGGCGGCCAATGACAATCTTAGGTCGTCGCACGATGAGATCTTTCAGCTCAACGAGAAATTTAGTGAAAACGAAAAGCATTTGCAGGGTATACTGGATACAATGGCAGAAGGAGTTGGGGTAACGGATCATTTAGGCAAACTCATTTATGCCAACCCGAGAGCGCAAGAGATCCTGGGGCTTAGCCACAGTGAGATTTTGGATAGGGTATATGATGATCCACGTTGGCAAAATATTCGTCTGGACGGATCTGATCTTCCCCCGGAAGAACATCCCATGTCTATTATGATGCGTACTGGTCGGCCTGTTTATGACCATGAGATTGGTGTAAGGCCACCAGGTTGTGAACCCTTTTACATTTCGATAAACGCTGCTCCCATCTTTAACAGCAAAGGTGAGCTCACTGGAGGGATTGGCACATTCATGGATGTGACCACCAGGCGAATGATCATTCAAGGCAAGGATGATTTCATTAGTATCGCCAGCCACGAACTTAAAACCCCTGTGACCTCGCTGAAGGCTTCTTTGCAATTACTGGAGCGATCCCACCAGAGATTAACCGAGGATAACCGGGGATCGTTAATTGCACAGGCAATCAAAAGTCTTGATAATCTATCCAGGCTGATCAATGATCTCTTGGATACCAGCAGAGTGGAGCAAGGTCATCTTAAGCTGGAACTTTCACATTTTTCGATCCAAACCCTTTTTGAAAACTGTTCCGCCCATGTAATGAAGGGAATTAAACAGGATTTGCGTATTTTGGGAGATACAAGTCAAGTTATCAGGGCTGACATGCAGCAGATCTCCCAGGTTTTGGTCAATCTGATCAACAATGCACTGAAGTATGCGCCAGATTCCGATCAAATTATTCTACATTCAACAGCCATATCAGAAAGTGAGATTAAAATAATGGTAAAAGACTTTGGTCCTGGTATAGAAAGAGAAAAGCTGGACCACTTGTTTGAACGCTATTATCGTACCAGTTACAAAGGGCAAAAGTTTTCAGGGCTCGGCCTTGGTTTATATATCAGTGCGGCAATCATAAAAAACCACGGAGGGAAAATCGGTGTAGAAAGTCAGCCAGGTGAGGGTAGTACATTTTGGTTTACCTTACCTGTTGAAGTGACGGGCCGATAAACAATCCTGCAAAGAATAATCGAAACTATCATCGGGCTAGCTTGTTTTAACCCAAAGCACAGATGAGGAAAATAATCTTATTAGAGGATGACCAGGGGATACGGGAGGTGATGGAATTGATATTGATGCTGGAAAATTATGAAGTCCAATCATTTGCAAGTGTTGATGAATTTAGAAAACGGGATCAGAAGGTATTGCCTGATCTTTTTATTTTTGATGTGCGTTTACCGGATGGGTCAGGCATTGATGTATGTAATGAGATCAGGAAAGATGTGATTAATGATGATATTCCTGTTGTGATCATGAGTGCACATGCAAGCATTAAAGATTTGAAGGGAAAATGTGCTGCTAATGATTTTATCGCCAAACCATTTGAACTTGACTGGCTTCTGGAACGAATCAAAATTGCTATTAATTAAGTCAGATAGCAACATTGTTGAGGTGCCGGCCTTACGTATGCTAAAATTCGCTTTGCCATTATCGCTGAAAGCCAGCTCAAGCGAAATCATCCTTAGCCATCACCATCCTTCAGGCCACTGCCTTCCTGGTCAGGCAAAATGTCCATCCAGGCAAAAGAATGGTACAAATTAGAACCTTGCTTTGAACTGCCCGTTCTTGATCATATCATCTTTTGTCCACGCCACTACCACAGCTTTAAAGATGAGGATTAACCTAAACTTAAAAGCTCCTGCATTTCTAGAGGCGATTGTCTTTATAAGCACCCGGTATCAAGGTTCTTTCCGATGAATAAAAATATTCATGTATTGATTAAAAAAAATGCTGACAAAAAAGCAATACGCCCAATCCTATGTTGAATGATGTGGTGTATTAAAAATTACCAAATGTTAAATCTGGCACACTTTACTTTTATTAACTTGCGGTAATGAAAGAATTGATTGACTATATTTCAAAGTTTGGCAACCTCAACAGACAACAAGTAAATTTTGTTGAAAGCATGGCTATGAGAATAGAACTTCGCAAAGATGAATATTTTTCAGAAGCAGGAAAAATTCCTAATCAGGTCGGCTTTATTGTAGAAGGTGTTATACGCGGATGTTACTATAGCAATAAAGGGGAAGAAATAACCCGCTGCTTCATTGGTGAAAACAACCTGGTGGCTGATTATGTCAATCTAGAGGCAAATGTCATTTCTGCTGAATATCTGCAAGCGTGCACGCCATGTAAACTCATCGTATTCTCCAAACAAAGCTGGGAAGAGCTTTCTCATACTATTGTGGGTTGGGACAATATAAAAAATAAAATGGTTCAGATGTGTATGTTCCAGAAATCAAGAAAGGGACCTGTAATTTCGCAAAATGCCACGACTCGTTATCTGGAATTTATGAAGAATTACCCCTTACTTACCAATCGTGTTCCCCTGGCTTATATTGCTTCTTATTTAGGCATTACCCAACAATCATTGAGTAGAATAAGAAAAAATATCGGATAAAGAGTTTTTACCAAATGATAAATGATTTTCTTTTTATACTGTACATTTTTGTGTTATTCACTTAGAAACTATAAAATGAAATCAGTATTAATTACAGGAGCCAATAAAGGCATAGGATTTGAAACAGCAAGACAGTTGTTACAAAATGATTTTTACGTCTACCTGGGAAGCCGGGATCTGCAAAAAGGAATTGAGGCTGCCGGAAAATTAAAAGCAGAAGGGCTCAGTCAGGTAGAAGCCGTTCAGTTAGACGTAACAGATGAGGATTCTGTAAAGCAGGCTCGTCAACAAATTGGCAGGAAAATACAAGTGCTTGATGTTCTGGTGAATAATGCAGGTGTGAATGGTGGAATGCCCTATACTGCACTTGAAGCGACAACCAACCAACTGATGATAACGTTTGACACCAATTTATTTGGGGTGGCAAGAGTTACACAAGCTTTTATTGATTTACTTCGTAAATCACCTGAACCCAGGATTGTGAACGTCAGCACCAGTGTAGGTTCTCTTTCGCTTCAGAGTGATACAGCCTGGCCAGCTTATGACTATGCAAAATATGCCGTATATGGCTCATCAAAAGCAGCAATGAACATGTATACGATTCATCTGGCATATGAACTGCGTGATACTGCATTCAAAATAAATGCCGTGTGCCCGGGTTATACCAAAACCGACTTTACTAACCAGAATGGAGGGGACATTGAGGCAGCCGGCAAGCGCATTGTAAAATATGCTTTGATTGATCAGAACGGGCCAACAGGCAAATTCTTCAGTGAAGAAACCAATCCGGTAACCGGTGAAATTCCATGGTAAAAGGGGCATTTCGGCAAAAATTCACCCAAATGTGAACTACAGGATGCAGAACTTCGCAAAAGAGCTATCTGCATCCTCTTTTGATTGTGTGTTTTACAGCGCAAAGTATTTATTGAATATCCAGGTAAAAAAGTAATTAGTACCATGTCCCTTTTTTTGCTGATGTTTATAGTGAATAGCAATATTTATGATTCAGGGTTAGCTTCATGGAGTTCCTGTTTTCACACAAATGTTTTAATCAGCGTTTTTTTTCCTAATCGTTATCTGCTCGTTTCCATACTATCGATCTAAGAGCATTCAAAAAGTCAAAGTTATTTCATTCAGATCATAAATAGCCTCGTATATTTAACTTTTCAAAAAGATAAAATTGCTCTAAAATGAAATTGAAAAAAGCCGTATGGTTTATTGTTCCACTGTTTTTTATTGCATGCGAAAGCGATAGGGAAAAGTTTGCGCAGGCAGAAAGGGAATGTTCACAGAAGAACAGTATCGATAAATTAGAGCTTGATTTCTTTGGTTATTCTTCGAAAGAAGCAAACTCGGTATCTATAAAAATACAACGCAGTGGTAAAATAGTAGAAGATTATATGGATACAATTCCCAAAAAGTTTTCCGATTCAATAAGGCTGCGAAGAAACTACACCATTAAAAAGAATATCCTGCTGACAGACACGCTTATGGTAAAAATAGCAGATGAAGCAACTAAAAAAATATATGGGTTTGGTTATGCTGTTCAGCCCCATTTTTCAATGATGGATAGAAATTATGGATGCGAATTCAGCAGTTTTGTAGAAGACGGAAAGATAATGAAGGAATCTACGGTTGTTTTTACCAAAAGAAAATCAAAATAAGTTTGATAATTATGTTGAATGCTGTTTAAACACCAAATTTATGTCAACATCCAGGCCATTAAAAATAACAGTTTTCTTTGTATTGAGTCTGCTTACCTTATCTGGTTTAGTCATTTCATCTGTTGTTATGATCAACCAGCTTGGAATGAATCAGCGGTTACAAGGTTGGGTAAATTTACTGTGGTTGCCTCTTCCCATACTGATTTTAATTGTAGACCGGATCTGTGTAAGGAAATTTGAAGCCAAAAACGTAAATAAAATTCAATGGTATATTTTAGTTACACTTATTTTAATTGTTATTTTAAATTATTTGAGACTATTGATCGAATAAGAATAAAATAGCAAGATATATCGATCAATTATAGCAATTAAGATATTATCTTCTCTAAAATAGATTACAAATTGATGAAAACTATCTAATCATTTTAAGCGTTTTGTTTTGATTAGTCTGTTGCCAATAGGTTGATGTTTTTAACGTAGACTTCATAAAATAGCAGTTTAATTATTAAAGAGCGTAATGGATATTAGACCAATTGAGTATTTTAACGAATTGTTTATTAAAGAACTTAGATTAACGAAAGTCAGTATACCAACGGCTTGTTGCCTATCTACTATTGGAACAGATGGCTTCCCGAATGCCAGATTTGTATCCTTGAAAGAAATAGTAGATGGCGAATTTGTGATTACCGGGAATATGAGCTCAAGAAAGGGTATTGAAATCAGTAAAATTAATAAAGTGGCGTTAACGTTTTGGTGGACGGAGACAGGACAGCAAGTCAGAATTCAAGGAAATGCCGAAAGAATTTCAGAGAAATTATCAGACAGCTATTTTGCAGCCCGTAATCGTGAGAGTCAAATCGTATCTATAGTTAGTGAACAAGGAAAAGAAATAACTACTTTGGATGAATTAAATAAAAAGTATCAAGTCCTTGATCAGGAATATTTTGGAAAATCTATAGAAAGACCAAATGATTTCGGAGGCTTTGCCATTAAACCACAAAGAATAGAGTTTTTAGAATTTAAAACTACCCGTTTTCATGAAAGAAAGCTATATGAATTGATCGACGGAAAATGGAATATTATTTATTTACAACCTTGATAATTTCCATACTTATACAGGCATAATTTTGCTGCTATGTCTCAGCAAAACGAAACTTACCCCGCGTTTGGTAGCCAGGCTAATCAATAAATTTAATCGATATCGGGTTTTTGCTCTACTGATGTATTGCCTTTCTTTATTAATAAATGATAGATGGCCATACATCCTGGAATCATAGGCAGAACAGCAGTCCACATACCTGGAAAATAATAGTGCCCTGTAGTTTTGAAATAAAAATTTGGCATCTGCCGGATATTTGTTCCATCAATAATAGCCGTAATCGAATGAGGATCATGAGGTAAAAGATCAGGTGAAATGAGAGGAAAAATAAAATGGGTAAATTCTGCAACACCTGGTCCAATAAATATAAACCAGGCAACAAAACCTGCTATATAAACCTTATAATACAGGCCAAGTGAAGTAAGGGTATAGATGACAGGGCCAATCAGTGCAAAAACTATTAAGAAACTTTTTTCACTCCAGGGAATACCAAATAACCGACTCATAGCTGGGGCAAAGCCCATCAGGTATTCCTCAACAATATGTATCTGCAAGCCGGCTACCGTCAGAATAAATAGCGGCAGAATAATGCCCGGTTCAACAGGCTTTCGCAAATAGGTGGTATACCAACAAATTAGGCCAGTTATTGCAGAACCGCCAACAATAATAACAGGGGCAAGGCCTATAGACAGATATCCCAAAATTGGCGCAATTAAGGTAAAAGCACAGCCTGCCAAAAGGCTCATTTTCTGGTGAATAGATAGCGGATTTTTCATAACGATTAAATTTGACCGAAAGGTACACTGCTAATCTTACCCCGCACTTATCAAATGATAAAAAGACTATTATAAGCTTCTGATTCGACTTAATGACACTTGGGTAATGCCGAGGTAAGAAGCAAGGTCTGCCAGGCTAATTCGTTGCAACAGTTTTCCGTGTTCCTTTAGAAATCTATGATAAGCAACCTGTGCTTTCTCTTCCAGTGTATTGCCAATCCGATCCATCATATTCAGGGCAGCCATTGAGAGCAGTTTCCTGAAAAAAGTTTCCATGGAGTGATAGCGGGCACACAACTGGTCAAGATCAGCATAATTCAAATAGGTGATGTGCGTAGGTTCAAGAGCTAGTACAGCATAGGTGGATGGTTGTCTGGTTAGGAAACTATCTAAAACAGTAAACATATTTCCTTCAGAAAAAAAACGCATAATAAATTCCCGGGTATCAGTATAAAAAAATGTTTTCAGTAAACCACTTTCTACAAAATAAATCTGGTTACACACAGTTCCGGTTTCTAAAATCAATTCACCTTTATCATACTGCTTTGTGTGAAGTTTTGAAGTCAGCGCCTCTTTAGCTTCATCTTCCAGTTTAGTAAGTGAGGCAGCAAAATCGAGAAAATTTACGACTTTAGCCTGTTCAATTCTATTCATGATATAAAAATGCGAAATTAAGATGAACCGGATATACTTATTTAATTTACTTACAGAAATAGGTAAATGATAATTCTGTAATAACTATTTACATGCATACATTGTTATTTAGATCATATGGATACTGTATTTAAGAATTATTATGCTGGCACAAGTGGCCTTTTACTACCTGTTCCCAATAAACTTCATTATCCTGAGGCTTTCAAAGATAAATCCAGGCTTTGCTATTATGCTTCTTTAATGAATACCATTGAAATTAATAGTTCATTCTATAAAATTCCACAAGCTTCAACAATTAAAAAATGGGCCGTAGATGTACCCCAGAATTTTCGTTTTACCTTTAAGCTTTTTAGAGAAATTACGCACAATAAAGATCTGGCCTTTGATCCTGATGTAGTTTCCCGTTTTTTTGAAGTCATCTCACCTGTAGAAGAAAAGAAGGCTTGTATTTTAGTTCAGTTTCCGCCGAGTATTAAACTCAATCATTTTAACCAGTTGAAATATCTGATGTCTGTCCTCAGGGAAAATGATCCGGGCATGGAATGGAAAATTGCACTGGAATTTAGACACTCATCCCTTAACATCGATGAAATATATGAACTTCTTGATGAATATAAACTGGGCATGGTGATCCATGATAAGTCGCCGGCAAATTCGCCTGTAAGAGATTCAGATACTGATTTTGTTTACCTGCGTTTTCATGGTCCCGGGGGTAATTATAGGGGAAGTTATCCAGATGATATACTTGATGAATATGCAGACTATGTTTCTGAATGGCTGGCAGGTGGTAAAATGGTATTTGTTTACTTCAATAACACCATGGGTGAGGCCTATCCTAATTTAACAACCCTTCGTAAATTGGTTAAGAATAAGTGTTAATCAGCAATGCCTCGAAGGCCATAAGCCAGGTCGATAAATAATATATATAATCACCTAATGAATTTTTTACTTGCCCGTCATTTGTAAGGTTAATTGCAGATAGCGGTGTCTACTACACTAATAATTATTATAAATTTTCCAATAATCGCTTCCCAAGCCTTATTTAAAGGTATAATTCCACATTTTTTATAGCATTGGATTCAATTTTTATACCAGCATCATTGGTAATCTGCTAACATTGTTCCGTTAAATCTTCTCCAGGATTAACGAATTACTAACCGATATAAACCTAATCATTGTCAATGAAAAAAAGCCAAACCCTTTTGCTTTCGGACTGTCTTTTAAAGCACCCGTCCAACCAAACTTCTTTTCAACAAAACCAAATATAATTATTATGAAAAAAAGAAATTTACTTAGTTTATTTCATCTTCACCAGGTCAGTAACCTTAAAGGAATGCTTGCTTTGCCATTGTTGATGGCAGCAGCTATTGCTCCGGGTTATGCTGCGGATGTACACCGTATGACTTACGAAATCAAAGCTGTTCAACGCGATGTTCAAATTACCGGAACGGTGCGGGCAGCTTCAGGTGAAACCTTGCCAGGTGTTTCGGTGAGTGTAAAAGGTGGCGGTAAAGTAGTGGCCACCGATACCAATGGAAAATACAGCATCTCTGTTCCGGAGAATTCCACTTTAGTCTTCAATTATATTGGCTTCCAGTCTAAAGAAATTGTTGTAGGCAGCAATCCTGTAATTGATGTGACCTTAACTTCAGCAGATACTTCATTGGATGATGTTGTCGTGATCGGCTACCAAACTATTCGCCGAAGAGATTTAACCGGAGCTACCGGCTCAGTAAATACCACTAACACCGAAAAACTGGTCTCACGTTCTTTACCAGAATCATTGCAAGGGCAAACCCCAGGCGTAGCCGTTAGAAATGGCGGTGCTCCAGGTCAGGAAGCGGTGGTGAATATCCGTGGTTTGGCTACATTTGGTAACGCCAGTCCTTTGTATGTGATCGACGGGATGATTGCCGATCCGAATACCACGGTGAGTCCGAATGACATTGAAGATGTACAAATCCTGAAAGATGCATCTGCTGCTGCCATTTATGGATCAAGAGCCGGAAACGGAGTCATATTAATTACCACAAAAAAGGGTAAGGAAGGACCTGCAAAAATAGCAGTAACCTCCAGGTACAGTATTTCTCAGGTGCCTAAAACTTACGACATGATGAATGCTGCCGAATATGCAGCCACCAATACCCGTGCATACCAGGCCTCAGGAATGGCTATTCAGCCGGGTGTTGCTAACTATAATGGCAGAACCAATACGGATTGGGTAGATGAAACGCTTCGCACCGGATCGGTTCAGGATTACAATGCCAGTATCTCAGGCGGGGGCAACGGTTCGAAATACCTGATTTCCGGGGGCTATTTCAAAGATAAAGGCGTACTAATTGCCAGGGAATTTGAACGGGCATCGTTCAGGGTAAATACTGAAACCACCAAAGGCAGGTTCAAATTTGGAGAAAACCTGGCCTTTTCTTCTTCCACTTCAAAATCTCCCTTCCAGGGTGGTGCTTTTGCCGGAAATCCATGGTACGATATGTTTACCAGTGTGCCTTTAATTCCGGTTCAGGATAATGCTTTAATCAGTACCAATAACCCTGGGGGATGGGGCTACGGATCAAATGCCAGTATCAATACTTTTTCCCGTAACCAAACGGCTATTGCCAATATTACTTCGGTCAAATCAAATTTTGCCAAGCTTCTTGGTAATGCTTTCGTCGATTTTAAAATCATTGAAGGCTTAACTTATCGCTTTAATGCCGGTATCGAAACCAGCTTTGATAAGAGCAAATCGCTCAGAAAAGATGGTTCCTGGTACCAGAACCAATCGCCTGATTTTAGTCAGTTAAGTGATAACCGCTCCCAGTTCCTCAGCTATTTACTGGAGCATACCTTGAACTATAATTATGTAATCGGTAAACACAGCATCAATGGGGTGGTGGGTTACACCGAGCAAACTACGCAAACGGATAATACTTTCGGCAGCGGCATTAAGCTGGCACAATTTGGAGGCGATTATTTCAATACCTTAACTTCTACAGCCGGTGAGGGGCGTACTTCTTCCGGCACGATCTATAAAAGCTTGTTAGATTCCTATCTGGGAAGGGTAAATTATACCTATAATGATAAATACCTGGTTACCTTTACTTTCCGGGCAGATAAAGATTCCCGTTTCTCTCCTCAGTTCCGAACAGGTTATTTCCCGTCAGGTGCTTTAGGATGGAGAATTTCGAAAGAAGATTTCTTTAAAGTGGATTGGGTATCTGACTTAAAACTAAGAGGTTCATATGGTTCTTTGGGCGTCAATACTTTAAGTCCATACCAATACATCGGATTCTTAAACCAGGCACCAGATGTAGTTTTGGGCAGCGGACAAACCACCAATGCGGGTGCCATTCAGGCTAAACTGGCTTCGGGCGATTTAAGATGGGAAAAGAAAAAAACAACCAATTTAGGTTTTGATGCCTCCTTATTTAAGGATCAGTTAACTGTAAACTTTGATGTATTCCGTTCGGTTTCTGAAGATGTTTTACTTGCTCAGCCTTTACCAGGTTATTTAGGTAATTTACAGGGTGATCCAATTGTAAATATCGGATCTATCCAAAACAAAGGGATCGAGTTAAATTTAGGCTATCGCCCAAAACTGGATGGCGATTTTAAATGGGATCTTGCAGGCAACATTAGCATCGTCAGAAATAAAGTGCTCTCACTGGGTAACTTAGGGATTGATACAGAAACAGGTCAGCCGAAAGATTATATCCAGTCAGGCAATACCCGTACGCAGGTAGGCCGTTCCATCGGTGAATATTATGTGTTAAAAACGGATGGTATTTTCCAGAACCAGGCAGAAATTGATGCACATAAAGCCCAGAGTGCTTATGCCAAACCGGGTGATATCCGTTATGTAAATACCGTTAATGGTGGTACCAATGATGATATCAACGATAAAGACCGGATGTTCGCAGGTTCTGCTTTCCCGAAATTCACCACAGGTTTACAGTTCAATTCCCGGTATAAAGATTTTAGTCTTTCGGTGCAGCTTTATGGTGCCTTCGGACAAAAACTCTATAACGATGTACTCCGGGAATTGGATAGTTATGGAAACTCCAACTATAGAAAAGCGATCAACCCGTGGACCCCAACCAATACTGACACCACATTTCCAAGATTAGGTTACCAGTTTGCAGCTAATGACAGGGGTATCAATGAAAATGCAAGAGGCAACACCGATCGCTGGATCGAAGATGGCTCTTTCTTAAGGTTGCGTAATGTAGAACTGGGTTACAACCTTCCCGCTAAATTCATTTCTAAAGCCAATATCAGCAGTGCCAGATTATATGTAAGCGGTCAAAACTTGTTTACCATCACCAAATACAGCGGATTGGATCCGGATGTGGTAGGCGCAAATGCAAACCTGGAGCCGGGAGTAGACAACGGAAATTATCCATCATCCAGAATTATATCATTTGGTTTAAGCGTAGGATTCTAATTTATAAACAGATCATGAAAAAATATATATTCATATTAACGGCATCACTTATGGCCTTCACAGGTTGCAAAAGAGATTTTGATGCGGTTAATCCAAATGCACCAACTATTTCCAGCTTCTGGAAAACGGGTGATGATGCAACAAAAGGCATTAATGCGGTTTACAGTACGTTTTATCGCACCGCCAGTTTATATTCCCGCTGGATGTATTACCATGGCATTTTAAAATCTGATGAAGGTTTTGGATCTGGTGGTGATGGTGGATTAAACAACTTAATGCGCTTCAATCAAACCGATTATAACGATGGGTTAACAGCTCAAACCTGGTCTACCTTGTATGTGGGCGTGTTCAGGGCCAATCAGGTGATTGCAAATGTACCAGCCATACCGATGGATGAAACCAATAAGAAAAGGATCATTGCCGAAGCCAAATTTTTAAGGGCGTTATTTTATTTCAACCTAACGCTTTATTATGGCCGTCCGCCTTTAATGTTAACGCCCTCACAACCGAAAGATGTACCTGCAAATGCCACTACACAACAGGCTTATGCACAGGTGGCTAAAGATTTAACCGAGGCTTTGGTTGATTTGCCGGTAAGTTATTCGGCAACAGATTTGGGTAGGGCAACCAAGGGTGCAGCTTATGCACTTTTGGGTAAAACCTATCTGCAACAGCGCATGTATCAGGAAGCAGCCAATGCTTTCGGCTACCTTGTTACGGGTGCCGGAAGTTCAACCTACTCCTTAACAGCCGATTATCGTGATAACTTTATCATCAGCAAGGAAAATAATAGTGAATCTATCTTTGAAATTCAGTTCAGTGAAAACCAGTCTGAAAGTACAGATGATGATGTGGATGAGGCCAGAATTAATAACACGGGTTCATCTATTGCTCAGTTTTTTGCACCTCCGGGTGTGGGTTATTCGGATGGAGCCGCCCGCAGATGGGTTGTGGACGAATTTTTACAGGAAAAAACTACCGCTGGTGTGCAGGATCCACGTTTGGCTGCATCTTTCATCTTCAATAATGCAAATCCGGCCGGACCAACTGCCACCATTGTTTATGGACAAACTTTCGCCAGTCGCTATGGCAACGGACCAGATGCTAATGGTGTATGGTTCCGGAAATTGTTAAACGATCACTGGAGAAACCAGGAAGGTTTCCGTTCGCCAAATAATTATCGCTTGATTCGCTATGCAGATGTGCTTTTGATGTATGCGGAAGCGCTTAATGGCTTGAACAGAACGGCAGAAGCTTATCCATATGTTGATCGGGTAAGGCAGAGAGTAGGTTTGGCTACGCTTACTTCGACTAAACCAGGCTTAAGCCAGGCACAGTTTTTAACGCAGTTGAAGCATGAGCGGGTAACAGAACTGGCTGGCGAAGGTTGGCGATGGGCAGATTTATCACGCTGGGGCGATTTAAGTCCGGCGTTGGCCAGCAGAGACGCAGATTTTACGGGTTTCATTGTTGGGAAACACGAGTTTTATCCGATCCCGCAAAGCGATATTGATTTAAATTCAAATTTAACGCAGAATCCGAGGTATTAAAGGTTTTCTTAAGATGGTCGTCATTGCGAGGAGGTACGACAAAGCAATCTATTCTGCGAGGGATTTACTGCAAGTGAGATTGCTTCAGCAGGTGAAAAACCTGCTTCGCAATGACGACTTAGGCGTAGCTTCAACTGATGAAGAATCAGCTTCGCAATGACGGTAAGTAAATAACAAAAAAAATATTTAATCATATCCTATGAAAAACAACCCCATACTAAAAAACTTAAAACTTCATGCCCTCGGGCTGGCGATTTTAATTTCAGTAGGTCTTTCCTGTGGGAAAACTGATAACCCTATCCCGGTTGATCCAGTCATTCCAACTCCAACAGCAAGTACTTTTTCCAACCCCTTGATGAACGGAGCTGATCCTTCAGTTTATCAGAAAGACGGGATATATTATTACCTGCAAACTAATGGAAGTTCCATCAGCTTATGGGCCACCACTGCGATGTCTAAACTAAGTGCAGCCATTCCGAAAACAGTATTTGTTCCAGTGTCTGGTAATGCCAATTCCAGGAACGTTTGGGCACCCGAACTATACTTCTTCGATGGCAAATGGTACATTTATTACACCGCTGGTAATGGTGCAGATATCAGTCAGCGGACTTGGGTACTGGAAAACAGCAGTGCCGACCCCACTACCGGAACCTGGGTTGATAAAGGCCGGATTTTTACTGCCGATACCGATTTCTGGGCGATTGATGGTTCCATCCTCGAGATGAATGGCAGCCGCTATTTCATGTGGTGCGGAAGACCTGATGTAACTAATGTTAATTTGACACAAAATATTTACATAGCGAAGATGCTAAATCCTTTTACCTTAGCTGGATCAGCAACCAAATTGACAGAACCGGAATTAAGTTGGGAAAAGAATGGATTTGGTGTAAATGAAGGTCCTCAGGCATTAATATCTCCGGATAATAAGGCTTTTTTAATTTATTCAGCAAGCTATTGCGGAACGGACGATTATGCTTTAGGGATGTTAAGCCTTAAAACCGGGGGTGATCCTTTAGTGAAAGCCGATTGGCAAAAGTCTGCCCAACCCGTCTTTAGCAAACAGCCGCAAAGCAATGCTTATGGGCCGGGACACAATTCATTTTTTAAATCGCCAGATGGCAAAGAAAACTGGATCATTTACCACGCGAATTCTGAAACTAACCAAGGCTGTGCAGACAAAAGAAACGTGAGAATGCAGAAATTTACATTTAAAACCGATGGCAGTCCGGATTTTGGCGTGCCAGTAGCTACAGGATTGCAGGTGAACAAACCTTCCGGAGAAAAATAATATGAATAAACACATTAAAAGATACCGCATTGTACTGAGTTTGCTGCTGATGTTCGTCGTACAGATGGGCCTGGCACAGACTTTTAAAAACCCATTGTTGCCTTCAGGAGCCGATCCATGGAGCATTTATAAAGATGGTTATTATTACTATACCCAAACCATGCAAAATAAGCTGGTGATCTGGAAAACCAAAAACCTGGCAGACCTTAAAACAGCGGAGCAGAAAACCATTTTTGTTCCGCCAGCAGGTAAAGCCTATTCAAAAGAACTCTGGGCACCAGAAATACATTTTATCGGTGGCAAATGGTATGTGTATTTCGCTGCAGATGATGGCAATAACAACAATCACCGCATGTATGTACTGGAAAATGCCTCGAAAAACCCTTTACAGGGCGAATGGGTATTTAAAGGCAAAGTGGGCGATGCCGCCAACAAATGGGCCATTGATGGTTCGGTTTTTATCTACCAAAAACAGCTTTATATGATTTGGGCTGGATGGGAGGAAGACATCAACCAGAAGCAGGAAATTTATATCGCTAAAATGAAAAACCCCTGGACCATTGAGGGTGCACGTCACAAAATTTCTAGTCCTCAGTTTGAGTGGGAAAAACATGGCGACCTGAACGATCCCAATAATCCACCCCACGTAGATGTAAATGAAGGTCCGCAGGTACTCGTTAATAAAGGCAAAGTCTTTCTGATTTATTCGGCCAGTGGCTGCTGGACAGATTTCTATGCATTGGGTATGTTAACGTTGAAAGGGAAAAACCTTCTGGATGCGGATTCATGGGTAAAAAGCCCCCAGCCTGTATTTAAACAATCGCCCGAAAATGGGGTATATGCACCAGGTCACAATTCCTTTTTTAAATCGCCCGACGGGAAAGAAGACTGGATTTTATACCACGCCAATTCTGGTCCGGGGCAGGGCTGCGGCGGACAACGTTCGCCACGAGCACAAAAATTTACCTGGAATGCAGATGGATCGCCCAATTTTGGTGTTCCCCTCAAAACCGATCAGGAGCTAAACATTCCCTCACAACATAAATAAGCTGGTTCGGCAAAAGCCGGACAACACCTAAAATTGATATGATGAAAAAATATTTTAATCTTTTATTGCTCGCACTGTTAAGTATCACCAAATTGGCAAGTGCACAGGAAGCCACGCCCGTTGTAGGCAAGGTATGGTCAATTGAAAAGGCTAACGCATGGTACAAACAATACAAATGGATTAACGGTGCCGATTTCTTACCCAGTACCGCCATTAACCAGCTAGAAATGTGGCAGGCTGATACCTTCGATCCGGCTACCATTGATAAAGAGCTGGGTTGGGCAGAAGGCATTGGTTTCAATACCATGCGGGTTTACCTGCACAGCCTGGCCTGGAAACAAGATCAGGAAGGTTTCAAAAAAAGAATGGATCAATACCTCACCATCGCCAATAAACATAAAATTAAAACTGTTTTTGTGTTTTTTGATGATTGCTGGAACAAGCAAGCAAAAATAGGCAAGCAACCTGCGCCTAAACCCGGTATTCACAATTCTGGATGGGTACAGGACCCGGGCGATCCGGATTCGAAAAATGCCGCTAATTTCCCTGCACTTGAAAAATATGTAAAGGACGTAATGACCCGTTTCAAAACGGACAAACGCATTTTATTATGGGATTTATACAACGAACCTGGAAATTCAGGTAAGCTTACCACTTCTTACCCCTTGCTGAAAAGTGTGTTTACCTGGGCTAGGGCCGTTAATCCGGAGCAACCCATTAGTGCCGGCCTTTGGGCATGGGATTACAAAGAATTAAATGCTTTTCAGGCTTTAAATTCTGACGTAATTACTTACCATGATTATGAAGAGCCACAGTGGCACCAACGCGTAATTGACATGTTACACTCGCACGGAAGGCCAATGATCTGTACCGAATATATGGCCCGTACCCGCGGCAGTCGCTTTGAAAATGTGATGCCGATGCTGAAAAAGGAAAACATTGGAGCCCTTAACTGGGGATTGGTTGATGGAAAATCAAATACCAAATACGCCTGGGATACACCACTTCCAAACGGAGAAGAACCAAAAGAATGGTTTCATGAAGTGTTCAGAAAAGATGGAACGCCATATAAAAAGGAAGAGGTTGAGTTGATTAAAAAATTGAACGATATAAAATAACAGCCACGAAAGGCAATTTCACTAACTTGTGAAACCTATCTAGCCATTTATGATCTACAAAAAGATAAGCAGGGCAGTAGTCCTGCTCCTTTTTTTTAGCCTTTTTATTTTAAATTCTGTCACTGCTCAGAAAATTTTCTTTAGGCACTATACCGTATCTGATGGTTTGTGTGCCAATACCATCTGGGATATTGAGCAGGATGATCAGGGTTACATGTGGTTTGGTACCAAATATGGGCTGAGCCGTTTTGATGGCTATGATTTTAAATCTTTCCAGTTCCAGAAAGGTATCCCCGGAAGTTTAGGCAACAACTTTATCCGCAAAATTTTTAAGTACGATGCAAAAACCTTTTGGATAGGTACCGATGAGGGGATTTATATCTTCAACCTGGAAACCGAAAAGTTTAGTCTTTTTAAACCGCTTCAGCATTTTTTTATCAATGATGTCATTCGTGCTCGAAATGGCGACATCTGGATCGCGACTAAAGAGAAAGGGGTTTTCGTTTACGTGCCAAAAAGCCAGAAAATCAAGCGTTTCAACACTACATCTTCACCATCAATAGCATCAAACGAGGTGTCTAAAATTCTCCAGGATGATGCAGGAGAGATCTGGATGGGGACTTATGGCAAGGGCATCGATGTATTAAACCCGAAAAACAATCAAATCAGGCAATACAACACCTCATCGCCGTCAGCGAAACTTTCGAGTAATGTAATCCTCGATTTATATAAAGATAGCAATGGCGATATCTGGATCGGTACCATGGCTGGCGGCTTAAACTTCTGGAATAAGCGTACAAAACAATTCACTATTTACCAGAAATCGTCGGGAAATTCCATCAGTGATAATATCGTAAGGGCCATTTATGAGCCCAAACCCGGATACATTTGTTTAGGCACGGAAAAAGGTTTAAACATTTTCGATCGGAAAAATGACCGATTCACAATTTATCAGAAAAAGAACCACGATCCTTTCAGCATTAATGATGATGCAGTTTATAAGGTGTTTAAAGACCGGGAAGGGGGCATCTGGATCGGCACCTATTTTGGTGGGCTCAATTATTACCATGAAGGAAGTTCGGGCTTTGAGTTTTATTATCCTTCGGGTGTTAAAAATTCCCTTTCAGGAAATGCAGTGAGTGCCTTTTTAGAAACTAAACCAGGTCAGATGTGGATTGGTACAGAAGATGGCGGACTCAACTATTTCAATACCACAGATAAATCCTTCCGCAAATTTCCCTTTTCAGCAGGGCAGGATAGCCTTTCTTACCACAATATTCATGCGCTTTATCAGGACAAGACCGGCAACATCTGGATCGGTATGTACACAGGTGGAGTGAATATCCTCAATCCACGTACCGGAAAAATCAGGCGTTATAAAAGTGACCCAGCCAATCCGGCCTCCCTGAGTGACAACAGTGTTTATTCCATTGATGAAGACCGGCAGGGGCGCATTTGGGTATCCACCATTTCAGGCTTGAATCTGTACGATCAGCAAAACGATCGCTTTATCCGGATTAAAGGCAAAAACCTGGATAAAAGCTGTATCTACCAGGTCTATCAGGATGAAAATCAGGTCATCTGGATTGCCACCTATGATAATGGCCTGATCAGAATGGATCGAAATAACCACCTTACACAATATGCCTATTCACAAAAACCAGGTTCCATTAGTTCGAATAAGGTAATTTGTATGCTGTATGATGGAGAAGGAAATTTATGGCTTGGAACGGATGGCAGCGGACTGAATGTACTCAACATAAAGACCGGAAAGTTTAAAGCTTTTGATGAGGAAAACTGGATCAGGAGTGCTGTGATTTATGGTATTGTAAAAGATCAGGCCGGGAAATTATGGTTTTCAACCAATAACGGCATCTTTGAATATAACCCAAAAACCAAAACCAAAAGAAGTTTCGGTAAATGGGACAACCTGCAAAGCCAGCAATATAATTATAAAGCCTATTATAAAGATTCATCAGGCAAACTCTACTTTGGAGGCATTAACGGCTTCAATGCATTTTTACCCGCGGATGTAAAAAGTAGTCCGGCTATACCAAAAGTAAGTTTTACTAATTTTCAGTTGTTTAATAAAGATTTGGATCTGAACGACAGTAATAGTCCTTTGAAGCAATCGATCAACTACACCAGTGAAATTATTTTAAAGCATCATCAATCGGTATTGAGCATAGAATACGCTTCGCTCAGTTTTATTGCACCGAATAAACTCCAATATGCCTTTAAAATGGAAGGTTTTGATAAGGGTTGGAATAATGTAGGTAGCCAGCGAAAGGCTACTTATACCAATTTACCAGCCGGGGAATACCATTTTCAGGTGAAGGTAATTGATGATTTAGGGACGGGTGTTGGCGAAGTGTCCAGTATTAAAATTAAAATTCTGCCTCCATTTTATAAAACCATCACGGCGTATATTCTTTACCTGATTGCATTGGTTTCAGGTGCCATCTGGCTCCGAAGGTATGTGTATGAAAAAGAACGTAAACGAAATGAAATTAAGCTGGAGCGGCTTAAAAATAAAAGTGAGCAAGACTTTTATAAGCAAAAGATAGAGTTTTTTACGGCCATGGCGCATGAAGTGCGTACACCACTTTCGCTCATTATTGCTCCTTTAGAACAACTCCTTACCCAAAAGAAGAAAGATCCGGAAAGTATGGAGCAGTTGCTGGTGATGGAAGAAAACTCAGACCGCCTGCTCACACTGGTCAACCAATTGCTGGATTTCAGGCGGATTGAAAGTGATATTTTTGAAATCCATCCCGAACCTTTAGAACTGATTTATTTAATTAATAGCATCAGGGATCGTTTCTCGCCAATCGCCACTAAAAAAGGACTGGAGTTTAGTGTAGTCAGTGCATTTCAAAAACTGGATATTCACGCTGATCCGGAAGCCCTGATGAAGATTCTGAGTAATTTACTGATCAACGCATTTAAATTTGCCAGGAAAAAACTGGAAATTAAAATCAACGATTTGCAGGTGGCTGCCAATGGTGAAGAAATGATTTCCATCAGCGTGGAAGATGATGGCATTGGTATCCCGAAAGCACAATTGGATTCGATCTTTAAAAAGTTCTTTAAGGTGTCAACCGAAGAGCATCAGTACACCAATTTGGGTGGCACTGGTATCGGGCTGGCGCTGGCAAAATCACTGACAGAAAAGCATGGCGGACAGCTTGAAGTGCAAAGCGAAGAAGGGCTAAAAACCATTTTTACGGTGCTTATTCCATTTCATCAGTATGAACTTGCACCAGCTCTTGAGTTGGAAGAAGCCAACCAAGAACATGAAGGAAAGCAAACCGTACTGGTGGTAGAAGATGACCCTTCGCTGTTAGATTTTCTTTCCAAAAGTTTTATTGCCGAAGGCTACCATACTTTAAGGGCAAAAAATGGCAAGGAAGGATTGAAACAATTAGATAATCATCAGGTTGACCTGGTCATTTCTGATGTGATGATGCCCGTAATGGATGGGATTGAATTGTGTAAAATCATCAAGAACGATATAGATTACAGCCATTTGCCAGTGGTTTTGCTTACGGCTAAAACGAATACGGAAGCGGAAATCCAGGGATTGGAAAGTGGTGCCGATGCTTATATTTCGAAACCCTTTAAATGGAAACAGCTGTCGCTGATGATAAAAAACCTGCTCGAACGCCAGTCTAATTTAAAACAGCGCTTTGCACAGAACCCGCTAGAAGGACCGGAAATATTGAATACCGGAAACCGGGATAAAAAGTTTCTGGCAAAAATCACTCAGATTATTGAAGCCAGAATTGCCGACCCACAGCTTTCAGTAGAAGACCTGGGTAGGGAAGTTGGACTGAGTAGATCAAGCCTGTATAAAAAGATCAAGGCCAAAACCGGACATGTGCCGAATGAATTTGTGCGGATTATCCGTTTGAAGATGTCTGCAAAATTGCTTCTTGAACAGGAATATACCATTGCCGAAATTGGCTACATGGTGGGTTTCAATTCGCATTCCTATTTCAGTAAATGTTTTTATACCCAGTTCGAGTTAACGCCAACTGAGTTTGTGGAGAAACATAAACGGAACAAGGAGGTAGAGTAGGCTATTTAATTGTTTATCGATTAGGAACAATGCCGAATTTTTAATGAACATGCTTATTGATTTGTATTAATATTATGGGTTTTGTTTCATTTTTGAAATCTGTATTCCATATCTTTGCCGCTGAATGTTGAACAGGTTTATTGCCATATCTTTATTAGTTGCACTGATCGGATCCAACTTTTCGCATTTTTTCATTTATGCAGGTTTCGAGTTAAACCAAAAGTATATTTCAGAAAAGTTATGCGAAAACAGAGACCGACCTTGGATGCACTGTAATGGCAAGTGTTTCTTAATGAAAAAACTTAAACTGGCTGAAGAAAAAGAAAAGAAACAGGAAAGGGAAAACCAGCGGAGCCATCACATGGAAGCACTACCGGCAGCTGCGGCATCTTTTGCCTTTAAAAGGTCAACCATTAAAGTTATTTATCCCCAACGTCCGGTGCTCAATACGGTACACCGAACTTTTACGATATTTCAACCACCGAAATACGCTATTCTACAGGCTTAATACTGTGCTTTATCATTTTTGATTATATCTATAGCCTTAAAAAAGCTGTTTTGATATTTCTTTTATGCCTTTAAATGTTTCTGCGCTATTATTAGGGATGTTCTGGCGATAGCCTGTATTCTTTTTTCTGAAATAAATATGTTGTTTACTAAAGATTTACTGCTCGCGGTAGAACCTTTAGTAAATGTGAATTCGCGTTAAAAATGCTTAACATCATGAAAAGGTTTTTTAAAATAGATAATGCTGTCAGGGTGCTGTTTATTATCTGTATTTCAATGTTTTTAGGTTGTACCAATGAGCCTGATTACAAGGTGATTCGTCAGGAAGTAGTCGATCTGCACAATAAGGTAATGGAAGATGGAGAAATTGCTTCGAAAAACAGGCTGATGTTGGATACGTTATCCAGAATAGGATTAAAGGCTGCTCAACCCAGTATTGATACCATAACCGAGCAAAAAAATATTGCCATACTCATAGGGAAGCTTAATCAGGTAGATGAGGATATGATGAAATGGATGCAGGATTTTGAGCCAGATGTTGAAGGAAAGGATAATGCAGCAGCCGTAAAATACTTTAAAGGCGAAAAAATAAAAATCAAAAAACTGGATAGCCAATACAAGCAAATACTTAATGAATCAGGTATTTATCTAAAGAAGTTCAATCTGATGCCTCCATCACATTCAATGGAGCATGATCATGATCAACATTGATGAGTAAACAGAGTTCGAATAATATTTACTGATTTAACACCCCGGTCTGCGACCACCCCCTCCGATACATCGGAGGGAATTACGATCGCCATTCCCTCCGATGTATCGGAGGGTGCCCAAAGGGCGGGTGGTTAAATATATAAATGACACGTTTAAATAGTATTCTATTAATATTATTTATTCAACTCAGTTTATTCACTTGTAAAGTCAGTCAGATCATATTTCGCATCATCTTTATCAATAGAATACCGACTATGAACCATCCATGAATCATATTCGCTAGGATTAACGGTAGTTGAAGACTACCCACAAAAAAAATAAATGAAAAAAATCATACTTACCGGGCTATTCCTGGTATTATCTATATTTCTGGTCGTTGCCCAGGAAAAGCCATTAATTAAAAAGGATTCAGTGCGCACAGCGAAGGATACCTCAGCAAAAATACTTAATGAAGTCAAAATCAGTTCGCGTTACTATCGCCGTTACAACATCAATAAGTCTTCAGCCAGTCTCAAACTTAAAACGCCATTGCTCCAGTTGCCGCAAAATATTCAGGAGATTGATCAAAGTATCATTGCCGATCAGCAGGCGATATCGGTAAATGAAAGTGTAACCCGAAACGTCAGCGGTGCCATCCGCAACAACAATGCTGATCTTTACACTTCCTACGTATTTATGAGAGGGGCTCAAATTACGCCCATGCGCAATGGCTTAGATCTGTCTATGATTTATGCAGGCCCAAGTGCGGAAGATGCGGCCATTATAAACAGGGTAGAATTTATTAAAGGTCCATCCAGCTATATTAATGGACTTTTTGATCCGGCAGGTTCCTATAATATTGTAACTAAACAACCCATGGGAACCAATACCCGTGAGGTTAATTTTTCTGTAGGCAGCTTTAACCTGTACAGGGCAAATATAGATTTTGATGGCAACTTAGACAAAGCTGGAAAATGGCAGTATCGGCTGAATGCGGCCGGACAGAAAGCCAAATCATTTCAGCAATATAATTTTAGCGATAAGGTGGTGGTAGATCCGGTGCTTAAATACAATATTAACAACCATTCTTACCTTTCAGCAGAATACATCTTTCAAGCGCAACGCTTTCAGCAGTATTTTGCCACGGTATTTGCACCAGCTGGATTTGCAAGTTTACCGACTGATTTCACCATCAATGATCCCAATAAGGCACCGATGAAATCTATTGAGCATAATGGTTTTTTAAGTTACCATAATGCGTTTAATGCCAATTGGCAGTTAACGGTAAATGCAGCCTATGCGCATGACCACCTTGAAGGAACTTACTTTTTTGTTTCAAGATACAATGCTGCCCAGCCAAATTTAATCATGCGGAGGGCAACTTATGAAAGGCTCAATACCGATGTATTGTCCATCCAGCCCTACATTAGTGGGGTATTTAACACAGGTAGCATCCGTCACGATTTTACGGGAGGTCTTGATATTAACCACAAAAGTTTCCTTTCTTATTCAGGGTCCAATGATCCAACGGCCAATCAAACACTTTATCCGCTTGATGCTTCAAACCCTGTTTATGGAATTGCCTTTGATGCCAATGTAAGGGTAGGTGCACTATCTGATATCGCAACAGACCAGCAATCAATTAGTTACCAGGCAGCGTATGCGCAGGATGAACTTGGCCTGTTGGAAGGAAAACTCCGTTTAACTCTTGGTGCAAGATATACCTTTAGCGAAACAGGTGTGCAAAAGAGTGCTTCAAAAACCAGCCTGGGCACTACTAAGAACAATGTATTTACACCGAAGATAGGCATAAGTTATTCATTGCTTCCAGCGTTTTCTATATATGGCCTGTATGATGAAACTTTTACGCCACAAAGCGGTGTAAACACCACAACTGGTGAAGCATTTAAACCACTAAAAGGACAGAATCTGGAATTTGGATTGAAGAAAGACTGGATGAATGGCAAGTGGAATACCACGGTGTCTATCTACCGGATTATCCGTGATAATGTTAAGGTAAGTGATCCCTCAATCAATGTGCAAACACAGCTTGGGCAAACGCTTTCAAAGGGTGTAGAATTTGATTTAAAAGGTGAAATTTTCAAAGGCCTGAATGCGGTAATCAATTATGCCTATACCGATAGTCATATTTCAAAAGATACCAATCCTGCGCGGGTAGGTTTGGTCACACCATTTCGGGTAAAGCATATTCAAAATACCTGGCTTAATTACGCTATTCCATTTGCTGCTTTAAAGGGGTTTTCGGTTTCTGGAGGTTATCAATTGCAAGTGGGGAGGGCAGGTAGATATGAACTTCAACAATTAACCCTTGCACCGTTATTTCGTTTAGATGGTGGTATAGGTTGGTCAAATAAACGTTTATCTATCAATGGCATTGTTAATAATATCCTGAACAGGTTTAATTATGGAAGTGGTTGGATTACACCTTCTTCTGCCAACATCGGTGCTTTCGCTTACGTGCCCTATCCGCCACGGGAGTTCAGGCTAAATGTTGGTTACAAATTTTAATCTGGACATGGAGATGAAACAATGGATAAACCGGTTGACCAAAGTGTCCTTCAGGATTCATGGCTGGCTAGGCCTCACAATAGGTCTGTTTTTTCTGCTCTATGGACTAAGCGGTTCATTACTTGTATTTCGGCATGATCTCGACCGTTACTTTAATCCCGGGCTTCATCATCTGAAGCCCGGGAATACAAAAGTTCCGGCTGATGATATGTATAGAATGATTCTCCGCACACATCCTAACCTCAAAAAGCTGGTGCTGCATGATTTTCCCCGTGACCGTTTTGATAGTTATGAATTTATGCTCTATAAACGACAGGAACACCTGACTGATAATTATCTGTACTTTGTTTTTGTGAACCCTTATACCGGAAAAATCATTAAAGAGGGTGATTATGGTCAGCTTTCCCCATCTTTTTTAAGATGGCTTTATACACTACATTATAGTTTGCAGATGGGTATCCCGGGCATGTTTTTAACGGCAATTATAGGGCTGCTGATGTTGCTTTCACTTTTAACAGGCACCATCATTTACCGCAAACATTTTTGGCAGGCCATAAGATTTAAATCGATCTTTCGCTTTAATAACTGGCGTACCGGTGCATCTTCTCTTCACCGGATCATTGGTGTATGGTCATTGCTGTTTAATGCGATACTCTTTTTTACAGGCTTCTGGATGCTTAGAGAATATTTTAACCCTTCCATGTGGGTACTGCCTAAGCAGCAGGAGAATTACGAGGTTTCTGCAAATATTGATCGCATCGTAATGAGCGCTAAAGTTCATATTACCGGCTTTGAGCCTATTGCTGTGAATATTCCAACAGTTAAAGGTGGCGAAATTTTGGTAAGGGGACACATGTCTTCTACCAACAATCTGCTGCTTCAGGGAAAGGCAAGTAGCATCGCATTTGATGCACAAACGGGTACATTGAAAAAGCAAACGGTTATTGAACAACAAAGTGTGGAAGAACAGTTTGAGTATATGGCTTATCAACTGCATGCTGGTGCCTTTGGTGGTGATGTGCTCAAATGGATTTATGTTCTCTTTGGACTTAGCCCTGCATTTCTTTCGATAACAGGTGGGTTGTTGTGGCTGAAAAGAAAATATCCGCAGAGAAAGAGGGGATAGGTTATAATAATCTGTGAAGAATACTTGCTAATCAGTTAATATGATCTGATTTCAAATACGAATACTGAAAATTAATTTATTGATTTTCAATTTATTTGAAATGAAATTCACGCACACGTGCAACATTATCTAAACTTTTGCATCTAGTAGATAACCGGGCAAAAATGTTTTGCAGACAAACTAATCTTCTATGAGCAGATACTTAACGATTTTATGCATTTTATTACAATGCAGTTTTACCTTTTCAACCCTTCAGGCGCAAGAAAAAAAACATCAGCTAAGTGGTGTAATTGTGGATAGCCTTACGCTAAAACCTGGCGAATATTTTACCGTAGCGCTAAAAAAAGATTCATTGGTCATTAAAAGTGCAGTATCCAATGATCAAGGTAAATTCTCTTTTGATGGCATTAGTCAGGGTAAATATAAAGTCATTATCGGATCGGTAGGATATCGTTCAAAACTGCTTGATATAAACCTTAAAGATGATCTTAATTTGGGTAAAATCAAAGTTGTCTCATCAGGAAATGAGTTAAATGAAGTTTCAGTTTCAGGAAGTAAACCCATTATTAAACAAGAACCAGACCGGATTATTTATGATATTCAGTCAGACCCTGAAAGTAAGGTGCTATCTGTATTGGATATGATGCGTAAAGTGCCGCTTTTATCTGTAGATGCTGATGACAATGTTAAACTAAAAGGAACAGGCAATTACCGTATTTTGATTAATGGCAAGCCTTCCGGAATTTTAACCCGTGATCCGAAAGAATTTCTGAAAAGCATGCCAGCTGCTGGTGTACAGAAGATAGAGGTAATTACCACGCCACCATCTAAATATGAAAGTGAGGGTTTGGCAGGTATCATCAACATCATCACTTCAAAAAAAATGGAGAATGGCTACAGTGGCAATGTAAATGTGCGTAACCAGTTTCCGGGCGGACCCAGTGGCAATTTAAACTTTACCATTAAGCAGGGTAACTTTGGTGCAAGCCTTTATGGTGGTACAGGTGTGTGGCGGGTTGATGGTGTAAAAATTACAGATATCAGAAATAGTTTCGGAACCAGCACGCCATCGAGCTTATATTCATTAGGGACACAAAAAACAGATAATCAATGGGCCTGGGGTGGCGGGGAGTTTAGTTATGAAATTGACTCCTTAAATTTGGTCACCATGGAAGTGAACCCATATGGTGGTTATAATGAACAAAATCTGGGTCAGCATTTTGATATTAAAGATGGTGGGGTATCATCAGGGTATGATCTGAATAGCAAAACCAGGTATGAATGGGGTGGAACGGATTATACACTAAACTACCAGAAAGGATTCAAAGACAAAAAAGAACACCTTTTAACCTTCTCATACAAATTATTTAACAGTTCCGAACCTCAGCTGAATGATGTGATGTTTAGCAACAGACTCAACTATACCGGCCTGAATTACAAACAGGATAATACGAGCAAATCAAAGGAACAGACCGCTCAGATCGATTACATTAATCCGTTTAAAAAGCTGACGATAGAGGCAGGAGTAAAGGCAATTTTGAGAAATGGAGAAAGCAATTTTCAGTACCTGAATTTTAATGAGGCCCAGCAGATTTATATTAATGATCCATCTCAAAGCAATGTGTATACCAACGATCAAAATATTTTTGGGGTATACAACACCTACACTTTAAAATTAAAAGACTGGACTTTTAAGGGAGGTGCCCGTTTGGAACGTACTGATGTGACAGGTAATTTTGAAAGTACCAATTCTACTGTTAAATCTGATTATTATAACCTGATTCCTTCAGTTTCCTTAAACAGAACCTTAAAGAACAGCCAGAGTATTAGTTTAGGTTTCACTCAACGCATTCAGCGTCCGGGTATTTGGGATCTGAATCCATTTGTAGATAAATCAAGGCCAAACTTTGAATATTTTGGTAATCCTAATTTAAAGGCTGCATTAAGCAATAACTTTGAGATGACCTACAGCAACTTTAAAAAAGGCTCAATTAATATAAGCTTAACCTATAATTTCGCCAACAACACTCAACAGCAAGTTTATGAGTATTTTGCAGCCGAGAATCTGACACGCATTACCTCTTATAATATTGGTAAAAATAAACTTCTGGGTACCAATGCCAACTTTAATTACCCTATTACTGGCAAATGGAACCTTAACGCAAGTGCAAACCTGAATTATATTTGGCTTGAAGGGATGATTAGTGGTGTGCTGACTAAAAATAATGGTGTAACGGGTTATGCTAATGTTAACACCAGTTATAAGTTTGAAAAGAATTGGAAATCTAGTATTTCTGTAAATTATGGAGCACCAGATGTAATGTTGCAAGGCAAATCAAACGATAGTTATTATATTGCTTTAAGCGGAAGTAAAGATATCATTAAGGATAAGCTGATCTTTTCTGCCTTAGTGGCAAATCCTTTTCAAAAATACAGGGCATACAGAAGTTACAATGAAGGTGTAAATTTCACACAAGAAAGGATTCGGGAAAATCCATTCAGAAGATTTAACCTAAGCATGAACTGGAAATTTGGAAAACTGAAAGGTTCCATTAAAAAGAGCGAAAGGAGCATTACGAATGATGATACCAAGAAATCAAGTAACTAATTAGCCTATAGAAGAAATAGCTAACTTAATATGTTTCATTTTTAATAATTAATTATTGTTTTACGATAATTAATTATTATTTTTGTTGAACAATTAATATTTTAGCTATATGAAGTTAGTTCGCCATATTTCTACCGTTGCCTTTTACCTCACCAGGTTAATTGCTGCCGGATACTTTTTAACCGCCTTGTATATCATCCTTTGCGTGGCATTCAATCTGCCCACCCTACAGCACTTGCCGGATAACCGCTTTGCTATTTGCTATCCCTTTACTTCCGAACATTTTTTACTGGGTGCTGAATATACCGCTGGCTACATCGCAGAAATGGTTTTGCTTATTTTTCTGTACGGCGTGTTTTTTGCTCTGCTCAGTAATGTATTTAAATCCTTCAGGCCTCAAAAGATATTTACCATACAGGGCATCCGCCATCTCCAATGGTTCTACCTGATTAACCTTCTTCTTTTTCCATTGGTATTCCTAATCTTAGGTATTTATTCTATTGAAGATTACCCTTATGTAGCCATGATTACGGCTCACTGCATCATGGGCATATTTGCCCTTTTTATTGCTGCTATATTTGAGCAGGGTGTGAATTTACAGAATGACCAGGACTTAATTATTTAATTATGCCAATTGTAGTAAATGTAGATGTGATGCTGGCCAAACGTAAAATGCAAAGTAAAGAATTAGCAGACCGGTTAGGAATTACCCCAGCCAATTTATCCATACTTAAAACTGGCAAGGCAAAAGGGGTAAGGTTTGACACGCTGGAAGCCATTTGCAAAATCTTAAACTGCCAGCCCGGAGATATTCTGGAGTATGTAGAAGAATAATTATCTCAATATTTTTTGATCAAAAAAAAATGCAATCTAAATTGTAATGGAAGACTATTGCCTATAAATTAATCATTATGAATCACTTATCAATTAAAAATCTTCGTAAAACATATGCCAATGGTGTGGTAGCCATTAATAACATTTCACTGGAAATAGGTGATGGTATGTTCGGGTTATTAGGCCCCAATGGTGCAGGAAAATCATCTTTAATGAAAACAATTGTGGGCTTACAAACAGCAGACAGCGGGGAGTTAACTTTTAATGGCGTAGATGTGTTGGCAGATCCGGGTGCTATCCAAAAACACCTGGGGTTTTTACCACAAGATTTTGGTGTCTATCCTAAAATATCAGCTTATGATTTGCTTTCACACATGGCAGTTTTAAAGGGAGTAATAAATACTGCTGAAAGAAAAGAACAGATTCTGGCTTTGCTGGATAAGGTTAATCTATTTCAACACCGAAATAAAGAAGTGCATACATTTTCTGGCGGTATGCGGCAAAGGTTTGGCGTGGCACAAGCCCTTCTCGGCAATCCGCAAATCATCATAGTAGATGAACCTACCGCTGGCCTTGATCCTGAAGAGCGAAATCGCTTTAATACTTTACTAAGCGGTATTAGTGAGGAAGTGATTATTATCCTTTCTACACACCTGGTGGAGGATGTACGGAATTTATGTACTAAGATGGCCATCATGAATCAAGGCACCATACGCACTTACGGAAATCCGAATGAGCTCATCCGGTTGCTGGATGGTAGAATATGGCAAAAGCAAATTATGATTACGGAAATAGAACAGTACCAAAATGATTATCATGTCATCTCTTCTCAGTTTATTTCTGGCAAGATGAATATTCACCTCTTATCAGATTACCAGATTGAATCATTCAAACCAGTTCATCCCACTTTGGAAGATGTTTATTTTTCTGCCCTTAAACCTTTAAATACCAAATGATGAGTGCCATATTTCTTTTTGATGTCCGCAGTTATTTTAAGAGACCTGGCTTTTATGCTGTCTTGCTGTTAATTATAGTACTTGGTTTTGTAGGAGGAGGGAATGCCCTGTTTTCTGTTGGTGAAGATATCTATGCAAATTCACCTTATCAAATTAGTTTTATCACCAATCTGGTTAGTTTACTTACGATTTTCTTTAGCACCCTGTTCGCATCGCAATTACTTTTCAGAGAAGCTGATTCTAATTTTGAACCCTTACTTTTTAGTACACCTATTCGGAAAATTCAGTTTTTTTCAGGAAGATATGCATCACTGCTGTTCATGAGTTTTTTATGTATACTCCTGTTGATGATCAGCTTTTTTACGGGATATGCATTCGGAGCATCTTCTGCAAAACGTACCGGTTTTGTATGGATTTGGTACCTGTATCCACTGATGATTTTTACCTTTGTTAATACCTTGTTCACCACTGCGGTACTTAGTTTTGTGGCCTGGAGCACCCGTAATAAATTATTGGTGTATGTAAGTGGTTTGCTATTGTATATCTTTTATATGGTAGCCTTAATTTATTCCGGCTCACCCTTAATGGCGCAAAGCATGCCGCAATCAGATCAGGCGCAGTTCATATCCGCTATATTAGACCCATTTGGGTTCTCAGCATTTTTTTATCAAACCACACACTGGTCGGTAGTACAAAGAAATACAGAAATGGTCGCTTTAACTGGCATGTTTTTATTGAACAGATCTATCATATTATTGCTCTCAGCCGGCTTGATCTTATTTTCGGTGAGAAATTTTTCACTGATCAAAAGCATGAAATACAAAGCTATAGCCCCTGAAGCTGTGGTTCAGAAAAATAGTGGCTCTATTCTTTACAAAACAGTAGGAACTAAGCATAATTTTAAGGCGCAATTAAAAGCATTGCTTTCATTTTACAAGATGGATCTGGTCTATATTTTTAAAAGTGTACCATTTATCATTACCGCAATGGCCTTATTATTTTATGTAGGGATGGAAATGTATGGGGAGATAGAAAAAGGCATTAGAATACCGCAACAGTACGCCAGTTCGGGTTTAATGGTGAGTACGATTATACAGAATTTTCATTTGTTATGTATGATTGCCATATTATATTATGGGCACGAAATTTACTGGAGGAGTAAAAATGCGAACTTTAATTTGATTGAAGATGCTGCAGCAAATGTTAAAACCCGTTTTTTTGCCCAATGCCTTTCGCTCGCTACCTTAATTTTTTTGTTGAGCGGGCTAATCATATTAGAAGGTATTCTTTTTCAGTTGCTTTATCATTATCCATTTATAGAATGGTGGGTTTATGCACATGTGCTCCTCTTTAATAGTTTTCCATTGGTATTGCTGGGGATTCTGATTTTATTGATTCAAAAGTTGATCAGGCAAAAATACCTCGGACTTGCTTTAACAGCATTGTTTGCCTTAATCATGGCCACCTCCATAGGTAAAAAGGTTTTCAGTTACCCACTGTTGAAATTTTTACAACCCTTTCAGGGAGATTTCAGCGATATGAATGGCTTTGGTTCATATACTGTTGTTTATGCAGAAAGATTAGGCTTAGGCCTGGGGGTAGTGATTTTTCTGCTGATTATATTTAACCTGCCAAAAAGAAGGTTATTAAAATGGCCGGTAATGGTAGTTTTGCTGCTGTCTGTAAGCCTGATGTATGGTCCAGGAAGTATTTTAATGAAAGGCTATCAGCCTAAAAATGGAGATGCAGATTTATTGGCAAAAGCCAATTACGAAAGTGCTTATAGGAAATATCAGCACCTGCCACAACCAACCATTACTGCTATCACTACAAGGGTAGATTTATTTCCGGAACAAAATGCTTATCACATTATTGGCACTTATAAGCTGGTGAATAAAACAAAACAGCAAATCCATAGCTTACTGGTTAACATGGACAATGAAATGGATATTCATCATGCTGTTTTTATAAACGGTTCTGAAAAGATCCGGATGAAGAAGCCATACCAGTTGATTCAATTACAAAAAGCATTGTTACCCAATCAGGAAGCCCGGTTTGAGTTTAACATCAGCTATTCATGGAAGGCCGTGAACGGACACCAATCATTTAATGCCATTGTAGAAAATGGATCTTTTATGCGCATCAGCAGGTATTATCCACAATTTGGTTATCTATCTGGTAATGAAATAACAGATGAAAACCGCCGGAAGCAATTTGGATTAGGTCATATTACTGCTTTAAAGGCATTCAATTCGCCAAAGGTCCCTAATGATGATTTCATCAACCTAAATATGGTGATTTCTACACCAATGAACCAAACCGCTATTGGTGTTGGTGAATTAACCAGGCAATGGAAAAATGCCAATCGAAATTACTTTCAATACCAAACCAGTTCACCAATACCCTTTCGCTTTGCCATTTCTGCTGCAAGGTATGCGTTAAAAAAAGTGTATTATAAAGGGAGAAACTTTGAAATTTATTATCATCCAACTCATGTTGAAAATGTAGCGCATTTACTTAAAAATGCAGAAATAACATTGGATTATTGCGAAACAAACTTTGGTTCGTATCCATTTAAAACGATTCGTTTCGCCGAAGTTTCCAGTTTTACCAAAGGTTTTGCGGCAACGGCCTATCCGGAAACTATTTTTATGACAGAAGATATGCTATTTCATTCTAATATTAAAGGTGATAGGCAGCAGGATGTGATTAATGAATTGGCCGGGCATGAATTATCGCATATGTGGTGGGGCAATACTCAGATCTCTCCTGATGAAAGAGCTGGTGCGGCCATGCTTACAGAAACGCTGGCAATGTATACCGAATTGATGTTGCTTAAAAAGATGTATGGTAAAGCAAAACTGCTCGAAAAGATAATCATGCATTTAGGCATTTATCTGGATGAAAGGGGCTACACTACCGAAGAGCCCTTATGTAAAGTTAAAAACGAAGATATTCATATTTCTTATTCCAAAGGTGCGGTAGTGATGTACAAGTTAAGCGAATTAATTGGAGAAGAAAAGGTAAACCTTGCCCTTAGAAATTTTATGGCTAAAAATAAATATCCCAATCCTAAACCAATCTCTATTGATTTCTTAAAGGAAATTTATCTGGTAAGTGATCAAAAATTTCATGCAGAAATAGAAAAAATGTTTACCACAACAGGTGGATTAAAAGAGGAGATGAAATTATAGAAATGGATCACCTGGGAACCCTGATGTAAATAATTTAGTATTAGACCAGAAATATTAATCTTTGCTAATTTGATGAAGAAAAATTAAGCCTGCGAATTAACAGTTCATTATGTTTTTCAAGAAGCTCTATGTATTTAAGCTTCCAATGATCGCGGTCTTTTAAAAGTTCATCATAATTCATCGCTTCAGCATGAGTTATTTCTTTTGTGGTTGTGTTTAATGCCATTTCAGGAAAATCAACAGAGAAATCATATTTTAAAACTTCACCATAAGCAGAAAGGAGCTTAAAATCAAGCATCTCCATTTCGATATGATGATGAATGGCATCTATAGAGTACGAAAGTGTTTTAGATAATTCAAAGATTGATATATTGCTTTTATGAATAATCGATTTAAGCAATTTTCCCCTATGTATTTGCATGTAATTATAGTTAATTGAAATTCTCACATCCAAAACGATCATTAGTTTAAAAAAGTATTCCTAAAAATAGAAAATAGGAAATCCTGACAGTGATAATTTGAAAAATGAATAAGGCTGCCCGGTTCAGGGGGCAGCCTTATTTTTAATCGGTCAACTAACCAAAGTATACGATCAATTTTTTAGGTAGATGTAGTATAAGAACCACTATAATTGGATATTGTTTGATAAATTTTATATTATTTTAAATTAATAAAAATCAATTTATCAGATCGGTAAAATGCAATAAACCCGATTCGATAAGAATCGGGTTTTAAAATAAATCACATCACTTTATGCAAATAGTAATTTATTGATGTTAACATGATTACTCCTTATTCCTTTCCTTCGGATTTTGCTTTTTTACGGTCAAAAGAAAATCTTCTGGAGATGCTAAAGCCCCAACGGTATTGTCCTTTTAGCCATGAACTTGTAGTTTCAGGAATGAATTGCATTTCCTGAATCGCCGTTGCGTTGGTGAAATTAATATGGAATACGTGGCCACCAGTTTCCATTTCTAAACCAACACCAAGTGGATTATAGAATTTTGTGGCCCTTTGTGCCTCTACATATTCTTTATCGGCTTTATTTCGGAATGGTAGAAAATAATCTACTACCAATGCCATACGCTTCGTGAACTTCAATCTTCCGCCTGCACCAATCGCAAATAAGTCGTTCGGGTCTCTGAATGTCGTGAGATTTCGGTGTACATAACTTGGCGTTAAACTAAATGACAAATTGGAACTGAATTTCCTCGCCAGGATAATTTGTGCTACCCAATTCATTCGTTCCCTAAAATTCCGGTATGAAGTGGCCGCAGTAGGATCATCTTTATTGGCTTCTACGGCGGCTATGGTATTACTCCCGAAAAGGGTTACTGCTAGCGGTACTTTATCGTCAACGGTTTGTTCCAGTAAGCGATATTTAAGGCTTCCTTCATATAGCTGTTGCACAGCAGTAGCACCTTTTGCACGGGCAAGTCCGATGGTTAACTTATCGGTTACACCATATTCAAAACCAATTCGCACATCAGTTGAATTGTCAAGCCCGAAAAACTTTTTGATTCCGCCATTGCTTCCGGCAATATCACCAAAACGGTGATCTACTTTGAAATCGAGTTCATGTTTGTAAAGTGTTTCATTGGTATGGCCGTTGATTAGTTTAGTGGCTTTAAAAGTTGCAATCACCTTTTCACTTTTTCCACCAGAAGTAGCCATTGCCTTTTCCAAGGCATCCTGCCCATATCCATTAAATGAGATCATAATGGCCAGAAGTGATATACAGAGTCTAAGTTTGTTTGTGTTTTTTTTCATTATTTCTTTTCTAAATAAGTGGCCTGAATACGTACCTCAATTTCCTCTGCAATTTTTTTGAACACGATTGTTGGAATATCAATTTTATGATCAGCTATCTTAATTTTGAAAGTTGAGGTTGCAGATACTGTTCCTTTTGAAACAAGGATATCTACTTTTGCTTTACATGGTTTAGTTACACCATGAACGGTAAGCATTCCATCTACATCCATTTTTATAAGGCCATCTTTTGCCAGATTAATAGGAGCAGATAACGTTCCTTTAAACTCAGAAGTAGGATATTTATCAGACTCCATGTAGTTTTCATTAAAATGTTCCTGCATCAGTTTTTTAGGAAATTCAAACGAACGGTTATTTACCCTGAAAATAATTTTTCCCGTTTTTACATCGATGACAGAATTTCCTGTAATACTTTTAGCCTCAATATCTTCTAAGGGTGTTTTAGAATAAAATGATACCTGAGCCTTATTGGTACTGAGGATTTGCGAAAAAGCAGGGAGGCAAAAAAGCCCCATTACTGCTAAGAATAGTAATTTTTTCATAGTTAATTGGGCATTTTGTTATCAAACCATTCTTTTAATGAAGCCAGTTCAGCGGCTGTTAATGAACCTCCAATGGGCATGGATTTGGTTTCCAGTACCACCCGTCTAATTCGCGTTTCATTACTGGTAATTGATGCTAAGCCATTAAAGGTCCATATAGATGCAGCAGATCTTCCTGCACCATGGCATCCAGCACATTTGGTTTGAATAAGCGCCTGCGTAAAATTGGTATAAGTTACCGTTGATGTTCCACCTCCTGGATTGGTGGTTTGCGGAACAATTTCGTCTGCCTGTCTTTTAGAGCAGCTATTGCTCAATAGAATGTATACGATGACCAGAGCAACGTAAATGAATTTTTGATTTTTTTTCATAGTTATGGGTTTAAGGCAATGGTAGATTTTGTTAGAATAGGCCAAACACCAGGACTTGGTACGCTAACGCCTTTCGTATCGCCACGCTTCGCATCAGGACCGAAATAATATAGCGGATGCCCTTTATAGGTTAACTGTTTTTTTCCTACAGCCGTAATCTGGATGAAAACATTTTTTGAAAGGACAGAAGGTACATTTAAAACATCCGATTCATAAATTGGCCAAGTGCTATTGTTACTCAAATCTGCTTTGGTGTAAGTATTTACATTATAAGTATCTGGTGCGAAAGCATAAAGTGTTCTGCCAGACGCATCTGTAAGGTATTGCGTAATACCATCACCAACTTTAGAATTTTCGAGATAGTTTTTTCCATCGTTTCCAACCAGCTGTGTGCTGGCCAGCATTACCGAATAATCTGGTTTGGCAACAAACCAGGTGCCTCCGGAAGCATCACCTTTAATATCTAAAGCTGCCACATCACCAGCATAATAATACAATGGCCAGCCTTTGTAGGTAGTTTGTTTTTTTCCGTCTGCTCTGGTAATGGTAGAAACATCTGGTGCATTTAAGCCAGGCATACTGCTTAAATCGTCAGCTAAAAATACCGGCCAGACTGTTTCGCAACCACCTGTACAACCAGAACTACCATTGGCATCCAGAGAAAAGAAATACAATGTTCTGCCATCTCCATCAGTGATGACAGTTCCAAAGGTTACATTTGAAACTGTTTTCAATGTTTTTTTACCAGCTACAGGAGTTGGATTGGGATCTGCCACATTGTTCTTTGAACAGGATGAAATTACGGTAACAAATAAAAGAGCAAATAGAGACCAGTTTTTCTTGAATTTAAGTTTCATAAAAGATGATTTTAAGTTGTTTAATTATCAGGATTACGGCCCTGCTTAGCAAAAGGTTGCCTGCAGGTGTTCGAAAATCTAATTTTTTTAAAAATGGCTATGATACAGCTGATTACAATCTTTTAAAGTATTTTGATTAGTTTTGGCAACCTTTTGTGTACTTGCCTCGTATACCGTGTATAAAGAAGACCAAAACAATAGCATAGACTTGTTAGTGAAAGAAATTATTAGTGGATGTATCAGAAAGGATAGAGCCAGTCAGCATCTGCTATACAAAGAATTTTACAGTTACTGTATGGGGATATGTAAAAGATATTCCATTGGTGATTTTGAAGCTGCGGATGTACTGAACAATGGATTTTTGAAAATTTTTAATAACATAGATAAGTATGATAATGCTAAGCCCATTAAGGCATGGATTGGTAAAATCATGGTCAATACGGCGATAGATCATTATCGTGCCAACCTGCGCTTTACCACTTATGATGATATTAGCGAATATGAGCAAAATGGTACGGAAGCCATTGTTTATGAGCAGATGGCTTACAAAGAATTATTAATGTTGGTGCAAAGCCTTTCACCAGGTTATAGGATTGTTTTTAACATGTACGCAATTGATGGCTATACACATGAGGAGATTGCGAAGTCTCTAAACATTTCGGTGGGCACCTCTAAATCCAACCTTTTTAAAGCCAGGCAAAGGCTTCAGGAAATGATCAGGGACATGGAACCTCTGAATGCAAAAATGAAGGTTATTTCTAACCATGAACAAAATATAAGCAAGAATGAAAGACGAGCATAATCTGGATAAGTTGTTTAGAGAGGGGCTAGATGAGATTGATACTCCCTTTCATGAACCCGACTGGGCGGAAATGTCCAAAAAACTTGATCAGCAAGATCAAAAACCAAAATTTCCGCTTTGGTGGAGTCTGTGTGCTGCTGCGGCCGCATCAATTTTAATATTTTTTATTTTTTTTAATACGTCTAAAAACAATCATACGGTAAGCCGGGTAGAAAAGAACCAGTCATTAGTGTCTCCTAAAAGCAATCCAGCGGATACGTTTGTTCACCACGATGAAGAACAGTTGTTGGTTAAAAGTCAAGCTCCAGTTGTTGCTGATCAGCATGCATTAATCAAAAGATCTGATTCTGCTATCAGAAACTTACAACCTGTTTTATCAAAAGTTGTTATAGATGGGGAAGGCATTAATAGTGTATCGCTTGCACAGTTGAAAACAGATGGACTACTGCCTGGGGCTTTGAGTAATGGTAAACCAAAACCATTAGAAAAAGAATTGCGGAATAGCATCACTCCAAATCGACTTTCTTTAACAGTACTGGCGGCACCTGATATCTCTTCTACCAGTTCGAGTGTGAGCAATAAAGTCAGTACTAATTTTGGACTCATGATCAACTATGCGTTAACCAAAAAAATAGGTGTATCAACTGGCGTTATTTACGCAAAAAAAATATATGATTATAATGGCTTCGGTACGTCAACATCTGGTTATAGTGCCGGACCATGGCAGGTAAATGCAGATTGTAAAGTACTTGATGTGCCTGTGAATATTAATTATCAGGTCTTTAAAAAAAGAAGCCTCGGTGTTAATGTAAGTGCCGGGCTTTCCAGCTACATCATGTTGAATGAGAAATATCAGCTAACCAGTGGCCCGGCATCAACGGTAACCAATGAAGAGGTTACTGGCAATAAGCATTTTATGGGTATTGCCAATTTTTCAGTAGGCGTAGAGCGAAAAGTAAATTCACGGTTGAGCCTTGGATTACAACCTTTTTTAAAGGTTCCGCTAACAGGCATCGGGAAGTATGAAGGGAATCTGAGTTCTGCGGGCATATCAGTACTTTTTAACCTAAAAAGTTTAAGCAATAACTAATTTGTAAAGGGTATTTAGATTGTACGGCTTCTCAATATTAATAACCTTTTATCTCTCATCAACATTCTTCTTTCCAAGGCAAGATAACAGCAAACTTTGATTCAAAACATTTGTTCCTATATAAACTAAAATAAAGAACAAATGATAAACAAAGACGAGCAACCAATGGAAAGCGGACAGGAAAATACTGGCGAAATGAATAACCATCAAGCAAAAGGATCGAACACGATCAAAGATCCGGATGAGTGGACTACAGGTGATGAACCGATGACTGGTGCACAGCAATCTTACCTTAAAACACTTTCTGATGAAGCAGGGGAAACGTTTGATGATACCTTAAGCAAATCAGAAGCTTCAAAACGGATTGACGAATTGCAACACAAAACAGGTAGAGGCCTGGAAGAATAATCCTTTTGATTTAATTAAGTTAAACTTAATTTATAATTTAAAACATGTGGATACTTTGGGCAGTACTTGCTGCCATATCAGCAGCTTTGGTAATTGTATTAACAAAAGCTGGTTTAAAAAATGTTGATTCAAGTTTAGCATTTGCTATACAGGCGGTGTTAATTTTGCTGATCACCTGGGGCGTAGTGATTTATCAAGGTAATATTGGTGATTGGAAAGGCATAGAAAAAAATGCGTGGATGTTTTTACTTGCCGCGGGTGTTTTTACCTCTCTTTCTACCTTGTTTTCTTATAAAGCACTTTCTATGGGGCCAGCATCTTATGTAGCTACCATAGAACGGTCTTCTTTGATATTTGCCATTATATTATCTATTGTTTTCTTGAAAGAAAAAATCACCTGGCAGATTGTTGTAGGAGGCATTGCTATTATCGGAGGCGCCATGTTGATTGCATTATCAGATCCTGGTGAATAGTTAGGATAAGAATCATTAAAATTTAATTGTTAAACTTATTAAGCTGGTTACCAAAAGGTGGCTGGCTTTTTTTGTATTTCATTTTAATCAGAATCTTCACATCAATGAAGCTGTAATATTAAAACGATTGTCTGAGTATTGGTTTAAATTTGTATTATTGCTAGAGCAAATGAGAATATAAGGTGAAGTTTAACATTTCCAGAATCAATTTTTTTAAACTATTAAAATTTGGAACAGTTGGCGGAATTTCTGTTTTAATTGACTTTTCTTTAACCTGGCTACTGCATAATAAATTAGGTATAAATGGTTTAATTTCAAGTAGTTTGGGTTTTTTGTTTTCGTCTATATGTAATTTCCTGCTGAATAATTACTGGACATTTGGTGCGATAAATGGAGAAGCGACAAAACGTTTTATTAAATTTGTATGCATATGCGCTATAGGTTTATTGCTCAACACAGCCACTGTTTATGTCTTAACACATTGGGGAGGTTTAGGATTGTATATTAGTAAATTAATTGCCGTAGTGGTGGTTTTTAACTGGAGTTTTTTAGCTAGTTCCTTATTTGCCTTCAAGCCATCAGATGCTATACGAAGTTAGTTTTAGTAAAGTTATTGATCAAAATTGGGTAAATACAAGTTGATTAAACGAGGAAAATATTATTGTATGTTTAATTTTTGTTTTGAAGATTTTTTTTATCACTATGAAACCAATTTCTAGCTCACTTATCTATCTTTTGCTGAGTTTTATTTTATTAACTACAGCCATTACTTATTCCAATCATTTTCAAAATGGTTTTCATTTTGATGATTCACATTCTGTAGAAAATAATGTTTACATCAGAAGCCTTTCTAATATCCCGCTATTTTTTAAAGATGGTACCACCAGTAGTAACCTGCCGCAAAATCAATCCTATCGGCCAATAGTAAGTACTACTTTAGCTATTGATTATTGGTTAGGCAATGGATATAATTATTTCTATTTCCACCTATCTAGTTTTGTGTTATTCCTGTTGCAGGGCATCCTGATGTTTTTTCTTTATAAAAAAATTTATAACGAGGCAATGCCTGCAAACGTTGGGGTTTATGCCGCATTGGGAGGTGTGGCACTTTATTTATTGCATCCTGCTATTGCAGAAACCATTAATTATGTAATTGCCCGATCAGATATCTGGTCTACGTTTGGTGTGGTACTTGCTTTCGTTTTATACCTGTATTCTCCTATTTGCAGAAGATATTATATTTATTTCCTACCACTTTTATTAGGCGCTTTAGCTAAACCAACTACCGTAATGTTTGCTCCAATATTCTTTTTTTACGTTTTGTTTTTTGAAGAGGAGATGAGCATTCGTGATGTCTTTCAAAAGGTTAATTATCAAAAATTATTTAGAACCCTTAAAAAAGTAGCTCCCGCTTTTATTTTTTGTCTTGCACTGTATTTATTTATTGATAGGTTTACCCCTAAAACCTGGGAACCGGGCGGAAGTTCACCATTGAGATATCTCATTACCCAACCTTTTGTTATCACACACTATTTTTACACTCTGTTTTTACCTACGGGTTTAAGTGCTGATACGGATTGGGGCTTGTTAACATCTATTAAGGATATCCGTTTTTTTATAGGAATAACCTTTATTATAGTGATGTTATATATTGCCTGGGTAACTTCATTAAATATGATACGCAGACCCATAGCTTTTGGTATTTTATGGTTCTTTCTCGCTTTGATCCCTACATCAAGCATCATTCCACTGGCAGAAGTGTTAAACGATCATAGGATGTTTTTCCCATTTATCGGACTCATCTTTTCAGTATGCTGGGCACTGGCACTCATGATACAATGGGGGACAACAAAATTAAAAAAACAGGGATTTAAATATGCTTATCTCATTGTTATTATTCCACTTTTATCCTTGCCTATTTACGCTTCTGCTACTTATGAACGAAATAAAATCTGGAAGAATGAAGAAAGTTTATGGTATGATGTAACGGTTAAAAGCCCGTTAAATGGCCGGGGTTTGATGAATTATGGTCTATCCAAAATGGAACAGGGAGATTATAAAACCGCTGCGGTTTATTTTGAACGTGCCCTTGTAATGCTGCCTACTTATGCTAATATCTATATCAATATGGGGATATTAAAAGCGGCAACAGGGCATGACGATCAATCTTCCTTCTATTTTAAAAAAGGAATCGAGTTTGGGCAAAATTATCCTGATACCCATTTTTACTATGCAAGATACTTATATCAGAAAAAGGTATATGATACTGCAAAAGCTGAGTTACTTAGGGTATTAGCCTTATCCCCTTCGCATCTCGATGCACGTTTTCTGCTGATGGATATTTACCAAAAAACCAGTCAATGGGATCAGCTGGAAAAATTAGCGATTGAATCACTTAAATATAGTCCTCAAAATCAATTGATTTCCAGGTATTTGGAAGCGAGCAGGAAAAAAGAAGGAGAATTGGAAATGGCGCAGCAGTTGGCGAAGGAGAAACCGTCAGCATTGAACTTTCTTAACCTTAGTCTTCAATATTATGCTGCCGGAAAATTTGATGAGTGTATAAGCGCATGTGAGCAGGCCATCACCCTCGATCCAAAACTGGCAGAAGCCTATAATAACATGGGTTCAGCTTATAACCTTAAAGGAGAATATCAGAAAGCCATTCCTGTATTGGAGAAAGCGTTGGCATTAAATCCAGGATTTACACTTGCTTCAAATAATTTGGAGGTTGCTAAAAAAGGTCAGTTATCTGCTGAGAACAATAAATCTTTTGGGATAGATAAATCAGGAGAGGCAAGGCATATTAATAAAAGTCTGGAATATTACAATAGCGGAAGATTTGAGGAATGTATTGCAGAAGCAAGGCTGGCATTAAAAAGCAATCCAAAATCTGATATTGCCTATAATAACCTTTGCGCTGCATACAATAGTTTAAAAGAATATGACAAGGCAATAATGGCAGGGGAGAAGGGTATGCAGCTTAATCCATCTAATGCCCTGTTGAAAAATAATCTTGCTGCGGCATATCAAGGCAAAAAAAGAAATTAATCCGGATCCTTTTGAGGATCCTTATTTTCTTGTTTTGCCTTTTCAAGTTCTTGTTTCAGTAAGGCCATTTCTTGTGTGAGTTTTCTAATGTTGTTATGCAGCTTTGATGACACCACACTAATATGAACCAGATAAATCAGGATTGCGAAGATGGCACCGGTAAATAATAAATTAGGTGCCTGAAATACTCCAAGCAATTTGGCCATAATCTCTAAACCATTTGGCCAGAACGAAAATATGGTTAATAATATGGTGCAGATTACCCAGATAATGGCATATTCTTCACGTAACTTACCTTTAATAATTAGCCTTGCGATGTAGGCAATAAAAATGAAGTTTACCAGAATGGTAATCAGTTGTATACGAGTCATAATTAGTTTCTGATAAAGGAGAAAAGCATGGCCAGACTTACCTTAAAGCCATAAAATACAGAAGCACCGCTTCCAATAGAAGATTTTCCGCCTAAACGTCCACGCATTGTTACCGGAACTTCTTTGATGGATAAATTAGCCTTTGAAAAAATAACAAGAGATTCTGGTTCAGGATAATCGTCAGGATAGTTTTTAGCTGCCAGGTTTAGGGCTGCCCGCCCCAGAAGCCTAAAGCCAGAAGTACTATCATAAATAGATTTTTGCGTAAAAAGACGGTTAAGACCATAAAAATACCTGATCCCCATTCTTCTAATAAAAGACGATTGAAACCCTTTTCTATCTATGAATCTAGAACCTATAACAATATCTGCCTGAGTTAATCGCTGACACTCCAATAATTTAATTAGTTCAGAAGGTGGGTGCTGCCCATCACCATCCATTTGTACGGCAAGATCAAAGTTATGTTTTATAGCATATTTGATTCCTGTTTGAACTGCGCCTCCTATACCAAGATTACAAGGTAAATCAAGCACTTTTGCTCCATTTGCTTTTGCAACATCGCTGGTTTTATCTTTAGAACAATCATTAATAATAATTTTGTCTAGTTCATATTCTTCCGGAAGAGACAGTGCATTTATTTCCTGAAGTAAAATTGGTAACGATGCTTGTTCGTTATAACATGGAATGATAATCAGAATTTTGAGCGTCATTTATCAGTGCTAATTATTGTAGCGAAAGTAATCAATAAAAATATATATTCATACAACTTCAAGCTATTTACTTACTTGAGTCGATCATCGTTTTTGACAGAAGCAATTTTAAAGGATGAAAAAAAAATATCTTTTTTTTGTAATCTTTCTTGTGATATACAATAATAATTTTTTACTTTTGAGTTAAATATGATTAAGCTCTCAACTCTACTCACAATTTCTATGGCTTTGCTATGCTGTAATGTAGCATTTGGCCAATTACTTGACCGTTCTGTCATTGCATCAGCAGGCGAAAGTTCAACCGCAAATAATATTACGCTCGTATATACTATAGGTGAACCCGTTATCGCGCTTCTGGAAAATACTACAATTGACAGAATTTTATCTACAGGTTTCATTCAGGGTGATCAAGTCATTAACCGACCTTTTGCCTTAGTATCACGCGAATTGGCTGTTTATCCAAACCCAACTACCGCAAACACGGTGAAATTAGATCTCCGGAATATGCCCGATGGCGATTATACTGTTGACATCTATGATGCCGGTGGCCGATCTATTTACAGTAAATCCATAAAATATACTAAAGACTATAGCTTAAACCTTGACCTTGATATTTCGCAATTTAAAGGCGGTAATTATTATATCGCTGTCCGAAATGAACTGATTAAAGGCTCTGTAAAATTAATCAAACTATAATCATCCCATGATTAAAAAATCTCTATTAACACTCATTTTATTTTTTGCCATTGTTGTGGCCCAGGCGCAAAGTCAGGCCTTTAAGTATCAGGGTGTTGCCCGAAGTAACAATGGAACCATTTTGTCAAACAGCAATTTGGGCATTCGTATTTCCGTAAGAAGTGGCTCAGCTACAGGAAACATCGATTATCAGGAAACACATACGGTTTCTACCAATCAATTTGGAACATTTGCCATTGAGATTGGTGCGGGTACCGTAGCCCGTGGTGTTTTTAATAATATAGATTGGGCAGCTGCACAAAAATATATTCAAACTGAACTAAACACAGGTTCTGGATATGTAGATATGGGAACAGCTAAGTTATTAAGTGTTCCTTATGCAACGTATGCATTTAATTCAGGGCCTGGGTCTAGAGGAGCTACGGGTGCAACTGGTCCGCAAGGTGCCACAGGAGCAACTGGTCCACAAGGCGCTACTGGTGCTGCGGGTATTGCCGGAGCTACAGGTGCTACGGGAGCCACTGGCCCGCAGGGTATACGTGGTGCTACTGGTGCAGCGGGTGAAGCCGGATTAAATGGTTTAAACGGATTAAATGGTGCTACAGGTGCTCGTGGAGCTACAGGCGCCACTGGCGCTGATGGAGCACCGGGCGTACAAGGAGCAACTGGAGCAACAGGAGCTACAGGCTTACAAGGTATTCAGGGGACAACCGGCGCAAATGGCGCTGATGGTGCCCAAGGTATTCAAGGTGTAACGGGAGCTACCGGAGTTACAGGTTCAACAGGAGCTACAGGTGCACAAGGAATTCAGGGGACAACCGGCGCAAATGGCGCTGATGGTGCCCAGGGTATTCAAGGTGTAACGGGAGCTACTGGAGTTACAGGTTCAACAGGAGCTACAGGTGCACAAGGAATTCAGGGCATTCAAGGTATAACAGGAGCGACTGGTGTTGCAGGTGCTAATGGAGTTACTGGCTCAACAGGCGCCACTGGCCCTCAAGGTGTTCAAGGGGCAACCGGAGTTACAGGATCTACTGGTGCTACAGGTTTGCAAGGCATTCAGGGTATTCAAGGTATAACAGGAGCAACTGGTGTTACAGGTTCTACCGGATCAACCGGAGTAACAGGTTCAACTGGTGCTACAGGCTTACAAGGTATTCAAGGTGTAACAGGAGCAACTGGTGTTACAGGTGCTACCGGATCAACCGGAGTAACAGGATCTACTGGTGCTACAGGTTTGCAAGGCATTCAGGGTATTCAAGGTGTAACAGGAGCAACTGGTATTACAGGTGCCACCGGATCAACCGGAGTAACAGGTTCAACTGGTGCGACAGGCTTACAAGGCATTCAGGGTATTCAAGGTGTAACAGGAGCAACTGGTGTTACAGGTGCCACCGGATCAACCGGAGTAACAGGATCTACTGGTGCTACAGGTTTGCAAGGCATTCAGGGTATTCAAGGTGTAACAGGAGCAACTGGTGTTACAGGTGCTACCGGATCAACCGGAGTTACAGGATCTACTGGTGCTACAGGTTTACAAGGCATTCAGGGTATTCAAGGTGTAACAGGCGCTACAGGTTTAACTGGTGCTACAGGGTTGACAGGAGCAACTGGTTCTACAGGTTCGACTGGTGTTACAGGTGCTACCGGAGCAACGGGTGCCGCTGGAGGTAGTGGTATTTTTGCAGCTCAATCCGTACTTCAAAATCTTAGCACAAATTTTTTCACACCTAATGGCTATCTATCTACAGTGGTGAATGGAACTTTTTACTGGGCAGCTCAAACTGTTCCATTTTCATGTACTTTAGATCAATTAACAGTGGTAGCTACGCCAACAGCATTAAGTGGTGCGGCACCAAATATAACTGTTACTTTATATATCAATAATGTAGCTACGGGTGTTCAGATTACACTTCCTACAAGTGGTGCGCTAAATGTAAGCACCAGAGGAGCCAGCAATGCAAGTGTAAGCATTAATGCAGGAGATACCTTTGCATTTTATGTTACTCAAACTACTACAGGGCAGGTTACTCGTGTAGCTACCGCTCTTAGATATCAGGCCAATTAAATCAATTAATTAATATAACTCAATAAAACTATGGATCCTCTCATTGGTCAAATTATTATTTTTGCAGGCACTTATGCCCCACGCGGTTGGGCTTTTTGCCAAGGTCAAACGATGCAAATCAGACAATATCAGGCACTTTTCGCTGTTCTAGGAACAACTTATGGTGGTGATGGTGTAAACACGTTTTTATTACCAAATTTAACCGGAAAAGTACCTGTTCACTTTGGAACAGCTCCAACAGGTACAGTTTATCCGTTAGGTAAAGGTGGTGGTAGCGAAAGTGTAGCACTAACTACACTGCAAATGCCTGCACATACACATGCTGTTGCGGTAAATAAGAGTCCTGATGCTGCTAATTCTGTTAATCCAGAAAATAATTTTATGGCCGATACTACCGATAGTTCACTAGGTTCTGGTCCAAATATTTATACCTCTACGGCTCCAAATGCAGTGATGGGTGCCACAGCATTAAGCGCAGCTGGAGGCAGTCAGCCACACAGTAACATGCAGCCTTATTTGGCCATGAATTTTATCATTGCAATTGAGGGTATTTATCCTTCCAGAAATTAATTTTAATTATTAAATCATAACAAAGGCTGCTCGTTTTATAAACAGGCAGCCTTTTTGTTTTTAGATTTTGGTCACTAATTATTGATTTTACAAAGGTCTTCGTCCACTTATCTATTACAGGAGTATACCAATCATCATTGCCATCCTCTGATTGAGCGTTCCCATAGTGGGCTATTTAAAAATAAATATCGTGTTTATATAATAAGTTAATATATAACTTGAGTTAGTCTTGATCTTTAAGAAATAAGATAGAAAATCATCCCGGTTTTATTAACTCATAGATGACAACATAGCAGATTATTAACAATTTGATTTCTCTTTTTTCTATATACTTAATTCTCATTAAGGCACTAAATCGCTATATGAGATAAATCAATACAAATAGTGGCCAGTTATCACATATTCATCTTCTTAAGCTAAAGTATATCTTAGAAGCTATTATCACCTGAATAAATCATTGCTAATATATGGGCTTAATTCAGCCATATTAGCGTTAAAAACAACCATCATGTTAACTGATTAATCAATGATGAGATCATACCATGTTTTGCTTGAGTGATATATTGTCGTGATCTTATTCAAAAAATTGATTTAAGAATAATTTATTATGGCGAGATTAATGTACGTCAGGATCAAAATTTTATGCATAAACTAAAAAAGGCATTATTCTCATTTAAAATGGAATAATGCCTTTATTTAAGCATTCAAAAAGAAGTAATGCGGGTATTTTATTTATTAGTATTTACCTTTTCCAAAATCAAAACTTAATGTAAATCTTAAAGTATTATTTAGCGGATTTGTACGTTCTGTAGCCACCAGGTATGAAAAATCCAACATCATGTTTTTGTAGCGGTATCCTGCACCCATTGTGGCGTATCTTCTGTTCCCTTTATAAGGGTTTTCATAAAAAAAGCCAGTACGTAATGCAAATTTATCGTCATACATATATTCAGCACCCGCTGCATAACTGATTTCCTTTATTTCCTCACTAAAACCTCCAGGGGCATCACTAAACGAACCAAAAATACCTGAAACAATAGATTGATCATCACTACGTCCTGCGATGATGTTACCATCTGGACCTAATAATGGTGGAGTAGGAACCAGGTATTTATTTAAATCCAACGTCAGGGTAAATTTACTTAAGGCATCAATTTTGAATTCGTCTGCTACACCCACTCTTAAATTTGTAGGCAAGAAGTAATTAATACCATTGCTGTAATAATTCATTTTAGTACCAATGTCAGAAATGTTGGTACCAAATGAGAATTTTCCATCATTGCCAAATTGCCTGATTGCCTTCGTGTAAAAAAGAGAAACACTTGCAGCTAAGGCACTGCCTGAGTGACCGGCTGAACCTGCAACAGATGCGCTTGAACCAACAATGTTAGAATAAATATATTTAGCAGTTAGCCCCATAGAGAGGTTGTCTCCTAGTTTTCTGGCAAAAGAGAAGTCGATGGCAAATTCATTAGGCTGATAGGCACCCAGATAAACTTCGTTATTGTCATATGCAGTTACCCTGCCCTGATTAAAATAATTAATCGAAGCGCCTATAGCATTGCGGTCATCCAGCTTTTTAGCAAAGTTTGCATAAGCCATATTAACATCTGGAGCAATATTTCTAAGCCATGGTGTGTAGGAAAGTGAAGCCTTATATGAATTATCCAGAAAAGCCATTTTAGAAGGATTCCAGTAGGTATCAAAAACACCAGGAGATAAGGCAACACCAGCATCACCCATTCCACCTGATCTGGCATCTGGCGTGATGTTTAAAAATGGTACAGCAGTTAGCACAGGATTGCTATTCTTACCATTTACAACGGTCTGCGAATAAGCAATATTGCCAATTAACATGGCAAAGAGAGAGAATCCAATGAATTTCATTGTCGTTAATATAGATTTGGGATGAGAGTTTTTCTATTAGCTATAAAACTAGCATTACTTTGACAAATATAAATATATATTCTATTTTTTTAAATTTTTACACAATAATTTTGTCGATCGTTTAACAGGACTAACATTAGCTTTAAACTTATCACTCATCATATTACTGTTGTTAGATTAATTGAATAAATATTTGCACGTTTGTGATCTCTTCTATATTTTACAGATAAATTAACGCACTTGAAAAAATACATTTATTTTAACAAAGGATTTAACTTTCAGTTACTTAGGCATTACCTTGCCCTTCGGGCTACCACTAACTGGAATGAACATTTTAACTGTAATGACTGTGAAGTGAGTTGGAAAGGCATTTCTATATGTTCTGCAACTGGTGGCGAAGTTGAGACACTAAAAATTTTTTCAGATCTCGAAAAAATGGACGGCCCGAACCCTGGCAATTGTAGCTCACTATAAAAGAAATTAGATGAAAGCGCTTAGTGAATGGATACCTTATAAAATTAACTTGCTTGATAAAGTATGGCAGGTTGAATGGATGGATTTGGGAAATCATCACATTGCAGAGCCTTTTTTTGATGAAACAATCGCCATTCGTCGTGCCCGGATGCGCGAAAGATCTGTTTTTCGGAGTGTTAGCAATCTTGATTTTATGTTGGAGGCTTCTGGTAATATAGAAACCATTCCAATTAAAGCCCTTATTTTTCATGTATCCAGATGTGGTTCAACCTTGCTTTCTCAGGCGCTTTCAACTGCTGAAGAAAACATCGTCTATGCAGAAGCACCTCTTATTGATCAGATCCTTCGTGCCCATGAAAATGATTTAAGCTTTGATACAGATAAAACGAAGCTTTACCTTAAGTCTGCGATTAAACTTCTCGGGCAGAAAAGAAATGCGAAGTATCAGAATATGTTTATTAAACTGGATAGCTGGCATATCCATCATTACGCTATATTACGGGCGTGTTTTCCGGATACTCCTTTCTTTTTCATTTCCAGAGAACCTAATGCGGTAATTGCCTCTCATCAGCTTCGCCCTGGTATTCACATGGTTCCGGGATTGATTGATGCAAACTTACTTAATGTTGAGTATAGGGATGAATTTAATGCACATTCTGGCCTTTATACCGCAGAAGTATTAAAAGAATTCTATATCAAATTATTTGTGATCTGCCAGGAAAAGCACCGGTTGAATTATTTTTTTGACTACGGAATGGGGGTCGACAAAATGGTAGATTATTTTTTTAAATCTATCAGCCTTCCTTTGCCTATTGATAGCCTAATAACAGAACGTCTTACCCGGCATAGCAAATATCCAGATCAACTATTTCGGCAGGAAACGCCAGTAGAAAAGTTTTCGCATTTAGAAGTAGAGAAAGCTTATTCTGCTTTCATGAATCATTTCTCTTAATAAGGTATGGCATTAATATTACAATTTACAGGGATGTCTGGAGCAGGCAAAACCAGTATTTCAGAGGCATTTAAAGCATCATGCCCAAATAAAAAAATAATGATCATAGATGGAGATTTTTACCGGAAAACGCTTTGTGCCGATCTTGGTTTTACCAAAGCAGACCGGATAGAAAACGTAAGGCGTTTAGGACAACTCGCTTCTGGATTGTCTAAAGAATATGATGTTATTATTATTGCGGTGATTAATCCCTTTGAGGAAGGAAGAGCCGTGTTAAAAGAGACTTGCGGTGCTGAACTTGTTTATATTTACTGCAACTTAGATATTCTATTGCAAAGAGATACCAAAGGACTTTATAAACGTGCATTGCTACCTGATGGAGACCCTGATAAGCTTGATAACCTAACTGGTATTAACGATATATTCGAAGAGCCTAAAAATGTGGCCTTAACCATTGATACCTCAAGTGCTGGTTTAGAAGAAAGTATTACAAAGCTGGCCAACTTTGTAATGAGTACATTTAAATAATTTTAAGCTAAAAAATATTGGCCGGAAAATTTTCGGCCAATATTTAGATAAGCTTTAGTTTTTTACTACATTAATGATATCTGGTATATTGGCAATATTAAGCCTGATATTATCCAAAACAATTAAAGGTACTCGATTCTGATTGGTATCACCAAAGATCTGAATAGAAAGCGATAATGTAGAAAGGGTTATAGCTGGCCTATTCGTAGAAAACCAGGTTAATATTGCTTCACTAATTGCTTTAGATAATGCTTCATTAATTGGTCCGTCCTCAAACTTATTTTGAGGGAGCATAAGGATAGGTGTGCTAAGCTCAGGAAACAAATCATCAGCTAAAATTTTTGTTTTTAGTTGAATCTCTATTTGAATGAAGAGTGGGAGATTCCCTGGATTTGACTGTGTGGAAAGAGGTTTGAAAATATCGTTAATGCAAGTCGCAAGGGCTACAGCAGGCACAAGATCTGGCCAATTGATATTTTCACTAATTACTTTATTTGGCACTGCTGCATAAGGAAAGCTGATGGATTGTGTTTGATATATAAAATGCTTATCTGTTGCTAAATAATTATTTAAACCCTCATTTCTTAATATAGCTAAAGAGGTGTTTGCATTTTGTACTCCAGGCAGGTTCAGTTTAAAAAGTTTTATGCGGCGAGAAATGATTTCCACACCCTGCTCAAAAGAGAGATATTTTTTTTCATTGCCTGATGTATTGAAATAGCGGACAGCAATTTGTTTTGAGCCTTCCTTTTCCAAGGGGATAGGTGTTATTGCTATATCATCATTAAATAACTGAGGTTCTGCTGTCCAGCCTTCAAGTTCTGGGAGCAGGAAAATGTTATAGTCGGAGATTTCGCTCTTCCAATCAGAAATTACAGATTCGAAAAGAACTTCTCCGTTCGTATGAATTGATGCATGTTCCCTCACCTGGAAACTGATTTTCGTATGGCTAACTGGTGAAGATAGTAGTGGGGCCGGAACTGAAGTACCATTTAACTCTGGCCAAACAGATACTACTTCACCTGCCAGGTTCCAGAATGCTTTGAGCAATTTTTGTAGCGTTGCAAGATCAGCTTTAGTGATGTCCTGATGAACTTTGGGAATTTCCTGCTCAAAATAATCCAGAAACTGAGCCGAAACCATGTCAAACTGAAATATTTTATGAAGAAAAGTTTCTAAAGCCGGTTCAGTTGAAGAATGAATTGTTAATGGTGCTGATTGATCATCAAGACTATTAAAAGTAATTTCAAATTGATGGGTATCCTGTGCGTGAAATTCATTCAATTGATATTCAATGGCAAATCCTGTAGAAAGTATTGCCGCTATATCCGGCTTTTTACTTTTTTCTTGATAAGGCTCGTCGAAAAATGCCTGACGGATTAGCCTTGCCGGATCAGGATATTTTTTCACCGGATTCGGAATTGTCTCTTCCAATGATAAACCGGATAATGCATCGCCGGGCAAAATCAGGTTCAACCATCCTATATTTTCAAGGTTTATAGTAGGTTGATCCGGATCTGGGGCAGCATTGGTGATCTTGATTTGTTTAACATCATAATCAAACTTTATCCTAATGGAGGAATGCTTGCGCAAGCTAGCATCTGCATAGTTTACATAAGAATCATGCTGCTCAATATTGCTTTCTAAAGCAACTCCAGGAATTTTTATGACATCATTCAAACTCTCTTCTGGATTGTCAGCAGTAGTATCAATTAGGTTAGAAGATGCTGTAAATGCTAATGGAAGATAAGATTCTGCAGACTGATCGTAAGAAAGTGGCTTAATGTTTACAGATATTAGAAAAGCTGAGGCATAGGTGCGGTGCAGATCATTTGACAGGGCCTTTTTAAATTTTTCAGTCCCTATAATTTTAGTGGTTTTAGCATTAGGAATGATTACAAGTGGTCTGAGCTGGGTAACAATCCGATCAGCAAGATGTTCAGTTACTTGTTGCTGCAGATAACCGATATGTTTCGAAGGAATTTCATTGCTTTGCCTGTCAATTAAAGCGAGCGCTTCTAATACAGGTTTGCTGCGCATCAGTTGCAAATCATGTAAAAATCTGCCTGTCAATGTCTCAAGATCGATATTGTTGAGGGTATAACTGGTGATGGAATTTGTTTGACCCAAATAATGTTCGAAAGCATAAATCTCTGGAAAAGAGGAGTTTAACAGGGTAGTAGAAAATGGTGCAATAGAATAATATTGATGTTCCAAATCTTTTATGGAATTGGAAGGTGTATGACAATGATCGAGCAGATCTATCATTCTTAATACCCACAATTGGCTAAACTCTGCATCGGCAAGGCTGGCGCCTTCTTCAGGAACAGATATGGCCAGCTTAACATCCATCAGAGTGAGTGCTTCTTCTACTTCATGGGTAAATTGTTGCAGTGCAGAAACCTGTTGATCTGGTCCCTCCATTCCATAAAGGTTCATTAAGGCATAGGGCATCACAATAGTCAGGTTTTCTTCAACCCCAGTATTTACACCTAGCTTTGCAGGATCAATCAATTGCTTTTGAGATTGCAGGTTACTTAGTTTTCGCTGTGTAAGCAGATGAACCTCCAGTGGAAATAATTTTTGTGGATTACTTAGCTCCTGAGGGCTGTTCCATACATAATGAATGGGATTGATTGAAAGAAGTGATTCATGATCAGCTGCAAAAAGATTTAGTTCGTCTGGCTGGGCAATAAAATTGGTAATCCATTCGATTACATGGGTTAAAAAATCTAAAAAGCCATTGTTTTCATCCCTAAGATTATTGTTAAGCGAGATGAGTTTGCCAGGATTTAAGGTATTAGCTACTGAAATTTCAATATCAGGTGCTAAAATTTGCGCACGGATTGAATCATAACTTTCTAATATATATTCTGCATCACGAATGGTTACTTCTTTATTATTTTTAACTTCTGATGCATTTGGATCAAAAGAGAAATGCCCTGCAGGATTAAATATAAATTTTAGAGAAAGTTTAAAAGATTTGGGATTAGTCTGATCATCATTTTGGAGAATTTTATAACCAAAATCCAATGCCGGACATGCAGCTAAAGAAAGAAGTTCATGCTCGGTAAAGCGATCAATGAAGTGCTGAATGATTTCCTTTAAATCTGCATCAAGCGATTTTTCAATGTTCAGATCAAGCACTTCCCACTTCCGCCCATGCCTGAACAGGAAATTTCCTGTTGTAGCGCTTAACCTGAGTTGTCCTTCGTAAAAATTATACTGCGATGCACTTGTTTTTGAGGGCTGTGTTAACCTGATAATTTTACCTGATGATTTTTGCAAAAGAATCCAAGTATTTTCTACAGGGGCATCTTGATTGGGTTGACTATCCGAAGCAATTTCTGCGATAACCAATGATGGGTTTTCAAGCAGTGTGTTAAGTTTGAAAGTTGAAAGCATATCATCAAACATACTTACTTTCAGGCTAATTTACACAGTGAAAGTTTTAAGAATCTATTTTTATTCCGCTTTAAGCTGATGTAAAATGAATCCGTTATCTGCTTAAAAACAGTGAGATGAGGTAAATTAGTGAAAAATATTATTTGAATATTTGATTTAAACGCAACTAAAAAAAATACTCCTTTAAACTATATTATCCATTTGGTAAAACCATCTTGGCCATTCGCTGTTAACCTATCTAATTTAACCAATATTAAATGGAATATGGAGATTAAAATGCACTTTATCCATACCAGCCCCTTGCCAGTAACCAATTTATTCAGAACAATACATTTTTGATTGATCACCAGTTTTAACTTGCAGACTAACTATCCGTACAGCCAACAAACTTAAATTTAAAGAATTGACAACAACACCAATAGCCGTTAAAGGAACAAAATCTTTTGTACCCAAAATCCTGCTGATCTTTTTCCTTGCCATTTTACTCTGTGTAGAGGGTTTTTTTGCGTACAGATTGCACGTGCTTTCCAGTAAACAGGAGGATATTAAAAAGGATTATTCGAATATTAATAACATCACATATGGTCTGTTTTCTGTAGGGCAATGGCATGATAAGGTAGCTGCGATCATCAATCACCAGGTGCGTAATTTTACCATGACGAAAAGCCAGAAAAAGGAACTTCAAATTGAAGTGGAACAGGTGATTATAGCCTTAATTAATAAGGCTGAAGCTTTGGTGAATAAGCCTAAAAAAACTGTGGATGGAAAGATCAAGAAGTTTGTGATCAATACCTTTGTTGATACCGATAAGATTAAAGCACAGGCTCCTGCCTTTGCCAAAACCATCATTGCCCAGGTTGATAATGCGGCCAATAAGAAAAAGATGAGCAAAATGGCGATGGGTAAGTTTACAGAAATGGAACGTACCGGAACCATTGATAGTACTTTGACGGCTATTGAAGTGACTACCAAAGGTATGTATAAAAAGTACCATGTAGCTTCTACAGCAGAATTGAATCAGAAATTCAATACCAGCCTGGCTGACATTAGAAAATCTACTTATGGCTATTGCTTTGGCATGCTAGGTTGTATTGTAGTGGTGTTATCACTTTGGTGGGTCTTTAGAAAACGAACTGAACTACATACTACACTTTTTGTAATGTCTTTACTTTTTGCTTTCATTTTATTAGCGGTGGGTTTAACGGCTTCTATGATTGAGGTAGATGCCAGAATTAAATCGCTTGATTTTATGTTGCTTGGCGAACATGTGGTATTTAAAGACCAGGTACTCTTTTTTCAAAGTAAAAGTATCATGGATGTGGTATTGGTTTTAATAGGCCAATCTGCAGTAGATTCTATTCTGGTTGGTGTTTTAATACTTGTTTTTAGTGTATTGTTTCCGATAATGAAATTGAGTTCAACCGGTATTCACCTGTTGGGCAACAGAAAGTTGGCTGAAAACAGGTTTATTAAGTATTTTGCCTTTCAATCGGGCAAATGGAGCATGGCAGATGTGATTGTAATTGCAATATTAATGACTTACATCGGTCTGAATGGTCTACTGGAATCTCAATTGAAAAGTTTACACATCAATAGTGATTTCCTAACCATTATTACTACAAATAACACAGCACTTCAGCCTGGCTACATTATCTTTATCAGTTTCGTGTTATATGGATTAACGCTTTCTACCATTTTGAAATTTATTACGCCACACGATTCACATTAGTTCAGTTAAAAGGTATTTTTTCCAACATCTTATTCCATCAGCATTGACAAATCATATTCAACAACCAGCTAAAAGGAAAACCACAGTGGCAAATATTCTGCTTATTGCCAGCCTGGGGATTTTGCTTTGCGGCGAAAGCTATTTCGGCTATCGCCTGCACACCATTTCTGCTGAACAAGAGCAGATTAAAGAAGATTACAGCGTGGTAAACAATATCACCTTCGGTATTTTTTCTGTTGACCAATGGCGGGAGAAAATTTCTGCTGTAGTTGGGCAGCAGGTGAATAGTTTTAGCATGACAGCTAAACAAAAAGCAGCTCTACAAGCACAGGTTACCGATCAGCTTAATGGTTTAATTAATAAAACGGTAGCACAGATTAATAAACCTCAAAAAAGTTTAGGTGGTAAGCTTAAGAAGTTGGCTTTCAATAGTTTTGTAGATGAGGATGAACTCCATGCCCTGGTTCCGGTCTTCTCTAAAACGATCATCACTAAGATCAATAGCCCTGCAAGTAAAAAGAGGCTTAAGCGAATTGCCAACAGTAAAATGGATCAGCTGGAGGATCAAACCTATGACAAAACTGAAATCGCTAAAAATGCCATGACCCGCCAGATGTTTGCTAAATACCAGGTTTCAAATGCAGCTGACTTTGATAAATCTATCAAAAGCCATTTAAGCGCTATCCATACCTTAACATATAATTATGCTTATGCCATGTTGGGTTGTGTGCTTGCTGCGCTTGTACTTTGGTTAATTTTAAGGAAAAAGACCAGATTGCAAACCACACTTTTTATTATGTCTCTTTTGTTTGCTATTGTGTTATTAGCCTCGGGTATTACCACCACTATTATTGAGGTGGACGCCAGAATAACCACTTTAAATTTCAAGCTCCTGGATGAAAACATAGCATTCACTAATCAGGTCCTGTTTTTTCAAAGCAAAAGTATTTTAGGAATTATTGAAACGCTAATGAAGCAACCTAAGCCAGATTCGATTTTGGTTGGCGCTTTATTAATGCTTTTCGTTATTATGCTGCCTGTTTTAAGGCTTTTAGGAAAGGGGCTGCATGTTTGGGGGAGTGATCGTTTTGCAGATAATAAAGTGGTACGTTACCTGGCCTTTGAATCGGGTAAATGGGATATGGCAGATGTAATGGTGGTAGGTGTTGCTATGACTTATATTGGTTTAAATGGTATTTTAAAAAGTCAGCTTTCTAACCTGAATATGGATACAGGACCTTTAAAAACGGTAACTGAAAATAACAGCAGTTTGCAACCGGGATATTTAATATTTGTGGCTTACGTCATCTTCGCGATGGTTTTATCGTACATACTGAAACGCATTGCAAAACCACAGGAGAAAAACCCCCAGGTATTGGATGAAGAAAATGTTCCTACATAAATAAAAGTGCCGTAATTCTTAACATCATAATAAAATTTCAAAACCCTCCTTAATATAAAGCTATCGTTATGGATATTAAATTTTCACAGCGCCCATTTTATGTAAAAACCATGTGTGTGCTGGTTAGCCTGATTGCCTTTGGTTATCTGGTAATTATAGCCAAAGAAATTCTTTCGCCACTGATTTTTTCCTGCTTGTTTTCTATTCTGCTCTTGCCAATGGCTTCTTTTTTCGAAAGACGTTTTAATTTGCCAAGAAGTGCGGCTTCAATGCTGTCTGTGATTCTTATGCTGGCCATTATCTGTCTGGTTCTTTATGTTATCGGTTCACAGTTGAGCAAGCTCGCCTCAGATTGGCCACAGTTTAAAGAGCAGTTAGGTGTTTCAATATCAAATCTGCAACAATGGATTGATGCCCGCTTTAATATTGATGCAGCACACCAACTCAATTATGTACATACCGCAACAACTAAAGCACTTGCTTCTAGTACTACAGTGGTTAGCGCAACAGTACTTTCACTATCGTCCATTTTGCTGTTTCTGGTTTTCACTTTTATCTACACCTTTTTCTTTCTCTTATACCGTAGCTTGATTATGAAGTTTTTGGTATCAGTTTTTCTGGAAGAGAACAAGCAGCTGGTTTATGATATCATTGAGCAAGTGCAATACATCATTAGGAAATATATTATAGGTCTCTTAATTGAAATGGGCATTGTAGCAACAGCTGTTAGTGTCATTTTCTGGGCCTTGGGAATTAAATATGCCATCCTGTTGGGATTAATCACAGGGATTCTAAATGTTATTCCTTATATAGGGATTTTTGTGGCCCTTTTATTAAGTACACTGATCACTTTTGCCACGGCAGCAGTATTAACCAAAGTGATACTAGTAGTGGTTACACTGGTTATTATTCACCTGATTGATAGTAATGTACTGCTGCCAATTGTAGTAGGATCTAAAGTTAGAATTAATGCTTTAATTACAGTATTGGGGGTAATTGTTGGAGAAATGCTCTGGGGTATATCAGGCATGTTTCTTTCGATTCCAGTAATTGCAGTCTTGAAAATTATCTTCGACAGGATTGAAAGTTTGAAACCCTGGGGAATAATTTTGGGTGATGAAGAAAAGAAACAAAACAGATTAGCTAAACGCATGACGATTAAACGAAATAAAAGTTAATCAATTCTTTTTTCGAAATTTGTTGCTTAAATCAGTGGAATCATTAACAGGTTCCACTTTTGTGTTTCTAGATTTGTGGTTAACCATTTAAAATATAACTAAATGATTTTAAATACCTTATCAGCATTAGTTTTACCAGAAACTTTTAGTCATTATTTTAAGCCAAAAATGGTACCGGCAAAAACAATTTTGTTAGAAGAGGGAGCAGTCGCTAGAAATGCTTTTCTAATCAAAAATGGTTGTTTAAGGCTTTGGTTCAATGATCATGGCAGAGATATTACCTTTCAGTTTTTCTTTGAGGGAGAATTTGTATCTTCTTTGGAAAGTTTTAGATCTGGCCTTCCGAGCAATTTCTTTTTAGAAAGTATAGAACCTTCAATGCTTGAATGTATTACTAAAAAAGATTTCCAATCCATAATAGAAAAATCTGATCAGGTTAAAAATGAAGTTGAAGAACATATCTTTCAGAGGTTGATTTTTTATCAGCAACTGTTTCTATCCCGTATCAGAGATAATCCTGAACAGCGATATAAAAATATGCTGACACAATATCCAAAAATATTACAGCGAGTACCTCAACACTACATTGCCTCTTATCTCGGCATTACATCTGTTTCCTTAAGCAGGATCAGAAACCGGAAATAATATTACTTAACAATTGTTATCGTACTCCATTTTGTAAAGAATCACTTTTGTGCTGTATCATTTAAAAGCACAAATATGAAAGTATTAATCGTTTTCAACCACCCATATGAAGGAAGTTATTGTAATGCTATCCTTCAATCTGTCACATCAGGACTAAAAATAGCCGAACATGAAGTTGATTTAATTCATCTTGATCGGGATGGGTTTAATCCTGTGATGACAGCTAATGACCTAAATGCATTCCGTAAAAAAATGCCCGTTGACCCGTTTGTGATTGATTACAAGGCACGGTTAATCAATGCTGATCACATCATTTTTATATTCCCGATATGGTGGGAGTTGATGCCTGCTATGATGAAGGGTTTTATCGATAAGGTAATTTTTCCTGGCATTGCATATGATTATAAGGATGCCACAAATACGTTGATGAAGCCATTGCTCACCAAATTAAAAAGTATAACCATGATTACCACAATGAACACGCCCGGCTGGCTTTATGCCTTAATTTTTGGCAATGCTATAAAAAAGGCAATGCTGCTCGGTACATTTTGGAAAATGGGTTATAACAATAGAAAATGGATGAGTTTCAATCGTGTTAAAATGGTTACGCCCGAAAAAAGAGAAAAATGGCTAAACAAATTAGAAAGCAGGTTTGCGTCTTTAAATTAGCTAATGATTACCATTTAAATGTGTTGAGTCCGATGAAGTTCTCACAACACACCATTCCATGAAATCTTCTTAGGAAAAGAGATCCTGATCTAGGCATCTGCTTAACCTTAATTTAACATGCAAGCGCTTACTTTGCTGAAAAACCAGCCTTTAGCATGATTAAATATTTTTGGATTTGTTTATTGTTCATATTTTCAGCTTTCAAGGTTTACAGCCAGGAAGCAGAACAACTACCTTTTTTTAATCAGGATACCAAAAAGCCCATTGAATCACTTATTGAACTAAAAAAAATATATGCACAGTCTATAGAAAGTGGCGATGTTATTTTGGAAGGAAAGTGTTTGCAGCAAATGGGGAAGGTTTGCTATGTTCAGGGGCATTTCAGGCAATCACTGGAATTTTTTTTAAAAGCAGATAAAATTTTTAATACAACTAATCAGCCATTATTGCTGGCAGCAAACCTGTGTGATATAGGTGTGCTTTATTATTACGTGAAGCAGCCAGATAAAGCCCTAAAATACTATACTTCTGCCTTAAAAATTTATCAGCATTTAAAGCATTGGAGTGGGCTATCAGCCGTATATGGACATATTGGTCAGCTTTATGAAAAACGACAAAACTATAAGCGGGCATTTTATTATCAAAAAATCGCTTTAAGGCTAAGTGAAAAAACTAACGATCAGGCTGGTGCAGCTAAAATTTATGAAAACATCGGAAGTATTTATGAAGATTTAGAAAAGTATGATCTGGCTGATGTTAATTTTAAAAAATCACTCAGCCTCTATCAAAAGAATAATAACCAAATTGGGAGTATTGAAGTGATTAACAACCTGGGAGACATTTTACGTAAAACGGGTAAGTACAAAGAAAGCATTCTACAAACACAAGCTGCTATGAATTTGGCGGGCAAAATGGGCAATATTTATCAGTTGGCATCTTGCTGCAGAGATTTAGGCAAAGCATATGAATTGATGAATCAGATGGATAGTGCTTATCATTATGTTAAACTAGGCTATAAATATACGTTGGATTTATATTCTGAAGATGGGGCCAGGCAGGTTGCCTTTTTACAGGTGCTTTATGATATCAATAAAAAATCTGATGAAATTAATAAGCTGCAAAATGATAAAAAAGTTAATCGCATCATCGCTGCATCGGCTACTATTGTGGTTATACTTTTGGTTACACTGGGTTTTGTTGTTTTCAGCAGGCAGCGGTTCAAACTCCGTGATCAGCAAATGTTGGCCAAGCAGAAGGATATTGAACATGATTTAACAAGCCTGGAGTTAAAGAATCTTCAGTTAGAAGAGCAAAACCTAAAACAACAGCTGGAGGTAAAGAGTAGGGAGTTATCTAATCACACTTTGAATCTCATCAAGCATAATCAGTTTCTTGAAAACCTTCGTAACACTTTGCAGGCGATGGTAAAGGATGACAAACGGGATCAGAAAAAGCAAATGAATCAAATCCTGACGGAGATTAACCAGAGTTTTAATCACGAAAGGAACTGGAAAGAATTTACCCAGGCCTTTGAACAGGTACACCATCAGTTTCTACAGAACCTGAAAAAATTTAGCAATGAGCTAACCTCTGCAGATATGCGCCTGATTGCTTTATTGAGAATGAACCTAGATTCTACTGATATTGCCACTTTGCTGGGTATATCTACGGATAGTTTAAGGGTATCAAGATACAGGCTGCGGAGGAAACTCAATCTAGCCCAAGGCGATAACCTTTCTGCATTTATACAAGCACTTTAAGCGTTACATACTTAGTTTATTTCATATGCATTTTTATCGCTTTTTAGGACTTAACGATTTGTTAATGTAACGGTAATAAAAGCATAACGGCGTTTAGGAGTGTTATTAATGTAATGAAAATCAATGATTTATATATTATTGTTGCCTTTTGGTTTATGGTAGCTGTAACGCTGTTGCCTTTATGTAACTCCATTAATTTTCTGTTGTAAAGTAGGGTATACACCTTTGTGCCGTCGATAATAAAAGACCATATCAAACGCAATGAATAAACTATTACAAATTCTGTTTTTTGTTCTCTTTTGTGCGGGCACAGCCAATGCAACAAAAATAAAAGGACACGTTTACGATAAGCAAACCGGAGAAGCAATTGTAGGTGCTACAGTGGTGATGGAAAACCCCAGACGAGTAACCAATACGGGCCTTGATGGAACTTTCGAATTTAAGGCGGTAGCCACAGGCCCGGCCACCATCAGTGTGAGTTACATTACCTATAAAACCATTACTAAAACCTTTACTGTAGAAAAGGAAGATAATGAGCACTTAAAGTTTTATTTGGAAAGTGATTCAAAAAGTCTGGATGATATAACCATCAAATCAAACCCGGTGAGCTCAACAGATCAGGGTGCCCGCAGACTGGAGAAAAACGCCATACAGATTATGAATATTGTTTCTGGTAAATCAATCGAAATTTCGCCAGATTTAACCGTGGCGAATGTAATGCAGCGTGTGTCGGGAGTATCCATTGAGCGGAATAGCAATGGCGACGGACAATATGCCATTCTTCGGGGGATGGATAAACGATACAATTACACATTAGTAAATGGAGTGAAAATTCCAAGTCCTGATAATAAGTATCGCTATGTGCCGCTTGATCTTTTTCCATCTGATTTACTTGATCGGTTAGAAGTTTATAAAACACTTACGCCAAATTTAGAAGGCGATGCCATTGGAGGTGGAATTAACATGGTCATGAAAAATGCTCCAGGTAAATTTCAGGTAAATGCTAATCTGGCTACTGGCTACAGCCAGTTGTTTTTCGACCGGAAATTTGCTAGTTACAATGCTTCAGATATTCAATATAAATCGCCATACGAACGTAATGGAAAAAGCTATAATGCTACTCAAAACGATTTCACTAAAGGAACACTAGATTATAAGTACAAAAGCCCTGCACCGAATCTTATTGGGAGTTTATCTTTAAGTCAGCGGTTTCTGGATAACAAGTTAGGCGTAGTATTGGCCGGAAGTTATCAAAATACTTATCGCGGCAGCAACAGTACTTTTTATAATAACGCCGTTACCGGAACAGATGCTTATGCAGTGATTACCAGTAAAAGTTACCGTGAATTTTCAGAGCAGCAACAACGTACTGGTTTGCATGGAAAGGTAGATTATGTTTTCAATAAAAACCACCAGTTAACGCTTTACAATGTTTACGTTAATCTAAAAAATCAGCAGCTAAGAGATGCGGTGACAACCACATACAATAGTGTTTACAATCCAACGGCTGGTAATGCCGAATTGGTTTACAATACCCGAAGCCGTTTAACTGAACAACAGATCTACAACAGTACCTTGCATGGTGATCATAAATTCTTTGATGATAAATTTAAGGTGCAGTGGTCGGCGGTTTATTCTTCAGCCAAAAATGATGTACCTGATAATACCAGTATCAGCCTGAATGGCTTACAGCAGAACTTTCAAAGTAACAGAACAACTTTAGTAAATACTTCTCCGGTAAACCGCAGGTGGGAGCGCAATACCGATGAAGATTTAGCTGGCTATTTAGATCTCACTTACCGTTTAAATATTGGAAATAACAAACTGGATGTAATGGCTGGTGGGTTGTACCGCGATAAACAGCGCAGCAGCTTTTTTAACAATTATACACTTGCACCGGGTGCTGCCGATGCGGGCCGTGTTTATGGTGTAGACTTTCAGAACTATACTGATTTGAGTTTAATTGTAACCAACCCAACAGGTGCAGTAGCTAATCCCTTAACCTATGATGCATCAGAAAAAATTAGTGCAGGTTATGGGATGTTCAAATATAGCTCATCAAAGCTTGAAGTGGTAGGTGGTGCCAGAGTTGAACATACCAACCAGGGGTATAACTTGCTTTTCCCTGCCGGTGAAACATTTCCAAAAGGATCACAAGTATATACTGATGTTTTACCGAGCTTAGCGGCAAAATACTTTTTAACAGAAAAAGCACAATTGCACGCTTCTTATTACAAGGCCCTTAATCGCCCTGGCTTTTATGAAATTGTACCTGGAAAGGTAGTGAATGAAGAGTTTCAGGAGCGAGGTAATCCAAATCTGAAACGTGCCTTGGCCGATAACTTTGATTTACGCTATGAGCTTTTCCCTGGTGCATCAGAGCAGTTTATGGTTGGTGCTTTTTATAAAAAGATCAAAGATCCTATTGAATATACTTTTCAGGCCGATGCCACTCGTGGACAAGATATTTATTATACCCCAGGAAATTTTGGCACAGCCCATAACTATGGAGCGGAGGTAGATTATATCAAGTATTTCAGCAAGATAGGAGTAAAAGCAAATTATACCTATACGCATTCTCGCATTACTACGCCAAAAACAACCCGAACCATTGACCCGCTTACCGGTGATATTAAGGCACTTTCAGTAGATCAGGAAAGACCACTTTTCGGCCAGTCTGAACATATTGGAAACCTCTCTTTATTGTTTAAGGATACTAAAAAAGGTTGGGATGCGCAGGTAGCTGGTGCTTATACAGGTCCACGAATTAATACCGTTTCACAATTCCTCAACAATGATTTATGGCAGGAAGGATTTGTACAGATGGATGCGTCAGCCGAGAAACGTTTTAAAGGTGGCATCAGCATATTTGTAAAGGCAAACAACATTTTAAATACACCAACTAAATTATTCATTAAAGGTACCAACCCAGAGAATGATAAAATCAATGAAGATCTGATTAAAGACGGGCGTACACTCATTAGAAGTGATTACTATGGTCAGAGTTATTTACTGGGCTTCAGATATAAGTTTAACTAATCGAAATTTTAAAACAAAAAAAATATGAAATCGAATCAGATTTTTAAATTATTCATCCTTTTGGTACTGGCCCTTGCGGGATGTGAAAAGGCCAATATTGACGTAGATACTTCCGTTGTTGATGGTTCGGCCATTGGTGAAGTTTCAGGTGTATGGGCAAAAGGAAGTACGCAGGTAATCAAAGGGGATATCATTATTCCGGAGGGTAAATCGCTTACTATTGAAGAAGGCGTAACCATTTTAATGGATACCGTGGCCAAACCTGAAATTGTGGTAAAAGGAAATTTATATGCCTTGGGAACGGCAGATAACCCGATTAAATTTACTGTAAATGAATTTTACAAAACCCCGCAGAAGAAATTTGGTAAACTTTGGGGCGGCATACTGGCCGGGCCAACCTGTGAGGAACTGGTGCTTGATCATACGATTATTGAATACGCAGGTTCAACCACTTCCGATGCATCAACCTCTGTAAAAATGGGACTTTATAAAGCCGTAGCGGGTGAAAACCTCCCTGCATTATGGTTTGCTAATGCCAAAGGCAAACTGGTGGTGCAAAATAGCGTGTTCAGAAACCTTCAGGAAGATTGTACCTATATAGAAGGTGGAAAAATCATTTTTGCCAACAATGTTTTCTACACTACTGGAGTAGCTGGTGGCGAGGCGATGAACTTTAAATCGGGATGTTTGGCTGATATCGCTTATAATCTGATTTATAGCACCAACACAAATGCCTTAAAACTTTCCAATACGGGTGATAAGGTACCGCAAACCTATATCATTGCTTATAACAATACCATGGTAAATACCGGCTGGAGAAGACCAACCGCGAAAGGTGGTTCAATATGGTTGGAAAGCACTGTGCGTGCAGATTTACACAATAACCTTTTTGCCAATACCCGTTTTGGTATTAAAAGAGATCCGAAAAAGCCAGAAGATGCTCGTTCTGTATACAGCAATAACTGGTATTATGGTTTTGATCAGGTTACAGTGAATCAATTTCAGCCTAAAGGCGATATTGTTGGCGGTAAAAATGACATAATTGGAACTGTTGCGGGCGATAACGAACCTAAATTTGTGAATTATCCATTAAACACGTCAACAAGCAATGCCGATTTAAATACCTCATGGGATTTCCATTTGCAAGGAAATTCACCAGCTTTGAGCAAAGGAATCACCAACTTTACCCGTCACCATCAGGCAGGCATTGTCATGAAAAACGGTATCACTTATACATCACCAGCACCATCTACATTTATTGGTGCATATGGCACAAAATAATAAAAATGAAGCATAAAAACTTGATTTACATCGCCTCTGTTGCGGTGTTAAGCTTAACCATTTCTTGTAATGGTAGGGCACAGCAAATTAATAATAATGAAGTAAAACCTTTATATGTATCTGATCCTGTTGATTTTGATACAGATGACCCGGCCATTTGGGTAAATCCGGCCGACCCTGCCAAATCTTTAGTGATTGGTACGGATAAAGATACCAATGGTGGATTGTATGTTTTTGACCTGAAAGGAAAAATTATAAAGTCGAAAACTGTTAAGGGGTTAAAACGGCCTGATAATGTTGATATTGCCTATGGTTTAAACCTTGGTGGTAAAAAAACGGATATTGCCGTAACCACTGAGCGCTACACGCATAAATTGCGGATGTATAGTTTGCCAGATATGAAACCTGTTGACGGTGGTGGTATTCCGGTTTTTGTTGGTGAAACCGGAACAGAATATAGAGACCTTATGGGGATTTCCATGTATACTGATCCTAAAGGACAAATTTATGCCATTGTTGGCCGTAAATCTGGTCCGAAAGAAGGAGGGTATTTATGGCAATACCTATTAGCAGATGATGGAAAAGGTAATGTGAAGGCAAGGTTAGTGCGGAAGTTTGGAAGCTATAGTGGCAAGAAAGAAATTGAGGCTATTGCAGTAGATACTGAATTGGGTTTTGTGTATTACTGCGATGAACAGTTTGGCGTACGAAAATATTATGCAGACCCTGCAAAAGGCAATCAGGAACTGGCGCTTTTTGGGCAGGGTGATTTTGCGGTAGATAATGAAGGTGTTGCTATTTACAAAACGGCTGAAAACAACGGCTATATATTGGTATCTGATCAAGGCGCCAGGCAGTTGAAAGTATATAGCAGAACGGGTAAGGGTGGTGCTAAAAATGAGCACCCATTATTAATGACCATAAAATATTCAGCCAACCAAACCGATGGAATAGATGTGGTTTCTGTACCGCTAAATGCTGATTTTAAACATGGTTTACTGGTGGCCATGAGTGATGACAAAACATTTCATTTTTACCGTTGGGAAGACCTTGCTGGTAAAAAGTTAGAGGTGAATCGTTAATTGAGGTTATAAAAGTTATGAATAAATCTGTAAGGCTTTAAAAACCTTACAGATTTTTAGTACTTTAAGCTTCGTGGGGGGGACTATAGCGTAAATGCAGATTGATTTTTTACTGATTTCTAAAAACGTAGAATGTTTCTGATAATTTTGTTTCGAAAAATGGTGTAACTTGAATTAAAATATCGCAGCATAAAAAAAATGAGAGATCAACCCGGCTTTACACAAACAGAAATGGTTAAGCCCATAGAGAGCGATTAATCACAGGTAGTCTATATGTTTATGAACTGCCGATTATGCTGTGATATAGAGTTATAAATGCTTCTGCCAACTACGGGGGCATGGCTTCAAGACCACCAATTATATGAAATGAAATAAAAATGGACAGCAATGATATAAAAAGGCTTTCTAGACTTACTGCTATACTAACCATTCTACAAACAAAGCGGATTGTTACATCATTAACCCTTGCTAAAAAGTTTAATGTAAGTGTTCGAACAATTTATAGAGATATTAAAGCATTGGAACAAGCCGGTGTGCCAATAATTGCTGAAGAAAGAAAAGGATATGCCTTAATGGAAGGGTATAACATTCCGCCCGTAATGTTTACCGAAAGTGAAGCAAATGCTTTAATAACGATAGAACAATTGGTGCAAAAAAATAGTGATAGTTCTTTGATAGAAGAATATACGGAGGCGATCAACAAAATAAAGGCTGTTTTATTGTATTCAACAAAAAACAAGGCTGAATTACTTTTTAAAAGAATTGCCATTAGTCCTGTAATCCCAAACAGAAATACGAGTAATTCATTAACCTTAATACAAAATGCGCTGACAGACTTTAAGGTTTTGAAAATCACCTACCAATCAGCACCAAATAATGATAAAACTATCCGCAACATAGAGCCATTTGCCTTCTACTACAATTTACAAGAGCATTGGTTGGTTATTGCTTTTTGCCAGCTAAGAAATGATTACCGTATGTTTAGATTAGATAGAATTTTAAAAATAGAACCACTTGAAATTTCGTTTGAACCACATGAACTCACCTTAAAAGATTTTTTGGACACCAAAGAAAAAAACTTTACTATACCTGACATACAGTTGTCATAATGCCATTCTACTTTTGTGCTATTATTAATTTAAAGACAAAAGAAAAATGGATAAAGCAAATTTAGTATCAGTAAGAATTATTACCGCTGACATCAAACGATTGGTTCAGTTTTTTGAGCATGCAACAGGCACAATAGCCAAATGGGCAACAGATGACTTTGCAGAGGTTATATCTGAATCTTTTACTTTGGCAATTGGAAGTACAAGAACATTGGCTTTCTTCGGAGAAGGCGTTGCCGAACCTGTGACTAACAAAAGTATTATCATAGAGTTCCTTGTTAAAAATGTGGATGATGATTATGAGCGAATTAAAGATTTAACAAGCGAAATTGTTCAAAAGCCTACAACCATGCCTTGGGGTAACCGTTCATTATTATTTCGTGATCCAGACGGGAATTTGATAAACTTTTTTACGCCAGTAAGTGAAGAGGCAAAAATGAAATTCCTCTATTAGCTTACGTTTGGAAATACGAACACATCCCATGAAAGAGTATTATAATTACCAATCAATAATAAAGAAGGATTATACGCTACTGAATTAATCCACATCATTTCGTTACAGTTATTTATATAAATCTACACACACGGCATATTTGCGCTAGAGTAGGCTATCCAATTGATGGAATGAGCTATATTGAATTCAATTATATCGAACCTTTTTGCCATAGAGGTGTTAGTTTGAAACATTTGGTATTCTCGCGGCAGATTATAATAGATTAGTGTTTGCTAATGAGGTTACTATCTGTAAGCCTTTAAATATTGTAGCAAATGGCGAAACGTGGTTTAGTTTGGTTTAAGAATGATTTGAGACTGCATGATAATGAGGCCTTATACAGGGCGCAAGAAGAATGTAGTGAGCTAATTTTTTGCTATTGTATTGAAAAGAAAGATTTTGAGAAACTGGAGCTTGGATTTCGAAGAGCAGATGTGATCAGATTTAAGTTTATGCAGCAGTGTGTTCTTGATTTGAGAACTAACCTGGAAATGATTGGTGGGCATTTAATTATCGGCGAATTTTCGGCATTAGAAACCTTGCCTGTACTGGTTGAGAAATACGGTATAACCGATATTTATGCGGAAAAAGAATATGCCAGTTATGAAATTAATTTAGTTGATCAGGTTATCAATGCACTTTCGGATACGAAGTTTCATTTTTTCTGGGGCAAAACACTTTATCATGAAGATGATATTCCTTTTAAGATTGCAAAGATCCCGCTAACGAGCAAAGCCTATCGAATTCCTGTTGCAACTCATGCCGAGCCTCTAAAAACTTTTAGCCGGCCAGCTAAACTAAATGCCATTAAAAATATTAAAACTAAAAAATTTCCGTCTTACAGTGTTTATGGGTTTGCGAAAAATGAATATGAGAAAGCGAAACCATTTATTGAAGGGGGAGAAACCGCGGCCTTGGAAAGATTGGAATATTATACCTTCAAATCTGAGCTTTTAACGGGTTATAGATGGAGCAGAAATAAATCAGACGGGTTAGACTATAGTTCAAAATTCTCACCATATCTGGCATTGGGCTGTATTTCGGCAAGGGAGATCTATGAAAAAGTAAAAAATTATGAAGCAAAAATTAAAAAAAATCAAAGTACCTGGTGGCTGATTTTTGAACTGGTATGGAGGGATTATTTTACATTTAAGGGGATGCGTTTTGGTGATGCGATCTTTAAAACAAATGGCTATAAAAATAAGGAAGTAGACTGGGAAAATGATCCGGTGAAGTTTGAGAAATGGTGTATGGGTACTACAGGTATTCCTTTAATTGATGCGCACATGCGGCAGTTGAACCAAACAGGATACATGAGTAATCGTGGCCGAGTAAACTGTGCAAGTTATCTAGTACATGATTTAAAGGTAGATTGGACATGGGGTGCGTCTTATTTCGAAGCTAAATTAATTGATTATGATGTTAGCTCAAATTGGATGAACTGGCATATGCAGGCATTTGAGATTTGGTATACAAACCCTGTTCATCAATCTAATAAATATAAGACGCAAGATTTTATCCGCAAGTGGGTTCCTGAGCTTTCGAAAAGGAATGATATAGAGACGTTAATTCCTTGGGAGTATGATATTCCAGCATACCCCAAACCTATAGAAATCTATAAAAAGTGGAGTAGAGCAATTAACTTGATACGTGATATAGTGATTAAATAAGGCTAATTGAATTAATGCGAATAGATCAATTTGATTAAAAAATGACTACCTGGTATTTGTATTAAAACCATCTTATTTAAAGGCAGAACGGTCGTCCTTTCGAGGTACGAAGCAATCTCCTTCTCGTAGTATGGAAAAAAAGTGTGGAAGGTCTGACGGAAGCAAATTAACCAGTCCTCCCTGCATGCGGCACCCTGAAAGATGGGAATTACGATCGCTTCGATAAATATTTTTTTCATCGTCCTTTCCCTTTCAGGGGAAAGGTAATGACAGGCGGATAGGGGGCTTAATTCACCTCAGTCTGCGGTTAGACGAGTATTATATTTACAAATTTATAATGAAGAAGGATTATGCTTTGTTAAATCAATCCCTGTAAATTAGTTATTGAATAAACCTGCACAAACAAATTATACGTGCGTTAAGCGTTGCACGATTCATCTTCCGATTAGTTTTAAATTTGCGATTGGGATATCTAAAAATTCCTGGTAACTGGAGGAATTTGCAGGCTCTTCATTTTTCTGTGAATGTTCTGCTATCCTTACCGAAACCATTCCATTTTTTTTGAGCGTACCTTCAATAATTTCACCTACTGAAAAACATTTTTCTTTAATCCCTACAAAGCCACCTACAGTAATTTGAGCGCAATATGCATTTGTAAATTCGTAGGAATATTTTTTAACAGTGCTTTTTTTACAATTAAATAAAAGTATTATAATTAATACAATGCTTAATAGTTTTGCTGTTTTCATTCTATAATTCATAAATTATATTTTTGATTTAGAAGTAATTCCATAACGATTAGTGCTATTAAAATGCTACACTGAAAATATTTATCAGCATATCTTTTTTGTCCCCGCGCTAGCGCATGTATGCTGTGTGTGAAAACAAAGAAGAAATTTAACTACAAATCAATTAGAAGAGACAATTATATTTTGCAATTATTAATGTAAATAAATTACTTAACGATTTAAAACTGCACACTACATGAGTGTGCAGTTTTATAGTATTTATTTATACCTGATTAGAATTTATCACTCCGGTTTGTTAAACACCTGGTTGCTATGCACATTATTTATCCTTAATTACTTTTTAAAGTCTGTGATGGTTTTGTGTTGTCCCTCAGGTAGGTTGGCATCATAACGATACACGCCTTTCAAACCACCAAACCAAATGCTACCATCGTTAGCTGCTAAAATCCCACAGAGCATATTATCATTCACCTTTATTTCAGTTACAATGGACTTATTATCTAACAAGGACTTTTCATCATAACGAGAAAGTACCCAATTTTGGTTCTTAACACTTTCTGAACTCGTCCAGATATTGCCCTTTTTGTCTTCGTAGATGTAACCCACAAACTTTTGAGTAAAGTTGGTAAATGTTTTGCCGTTATAGCGCCAAAGTCCATCAGCGCCACCAAGCCAGATATTGCCTTTTTTATCTTTAATGATCGAACGAACGTTTGTGAAAGGTTTGCCGTTATTATTGATGATCGTGGTAAATGTCTTTCCATCATAAACGGTGGCATAGCCCCTTGTTCCAAACCAAAATTTTCCTGTTTTATCTTCGCTGATCGCATTAACATCATTATGCATCCAATTATTTTTAGGAAGCGGATGTTGATAAAATGAAATATGGACAGAGTCAGCTTCAGTATGAACAGGTTCAGGTCCTGTATAGACAGAATCAGCCTCATTAACAGGAGGGACTTCGTTCATTTTAAAATTTTGAAAGGATTTCCCATCGTAAAGGCTTGCTCCGCCTTCAGTGCCAAACCAAATATAACCAGAGTTATCTTCATAAATATTAGTCACCCGATCATTCGCAAGGCCGTCTTTGGTTGTGAAATTCCGAAAAGATTTTCCATCATAGTAATAAACTCCAGAACCAATAGAAGCAAACCAAAAATTTCCTTTTCTATCTTCTAAAACTGAAAAAAAGCGAACCGAATTCTCTTTACTGGTCATATTGGTGAAAACCTTTCCGTCATAACGAATAATACCTTCACCTGAAGCAAGCCAGATATTTCCATGCCTGTCTTGCTTAATAGTACGGACAATGCTATTGGGGCCGTAAGAAGTGGTTACATTTTTGGTTTCAATTACATTTTGAACACTACTTTTTTGCTGTGCCAGTAAGGGGAAATAAGTTACGCCTACCATTATGATGAGCAGGCTGTAAAAAACGTTTCTTTTGTTTTTCATCTGTATATGATTTTTTAACGGTGATGAATCTATCATGAGCAATATTTATTATTGTTTGCTCCTGATGGTTTCAGATACTATTTAATTGATTCACCGAAATTACTTTGATATCTTTCCGTCAGAAGAATCAGGATTGTAAATAAAAATGTAAACTTTGTAAATAAAAACTTGACCATATGCATCTTAGCCTTAACTCTCTCTCCAGAAAGCACAAATACTTGTTCGGATTGATATCACTTTCCTTTATCTCTTTAATCTGTGCGGCTTTTAGTATGACTGGCAGCGATAATTTTGATTTTGCGAGGAGGGAGGTTTTGCTCCGTAGAATCGGACATGAATTACTTCTACAATCGGGCGACAGTACATCAAGAGTACTTCCGGTAAAAAAGATTGCAGAAAATGAATACCAATTCGGGTTTGAGAATGAACTTACTTTTCGATCGGATTCTCTGGTAAATACTACCCAGCGTTTGTTGGCCAACGACCCTTTGGCAAGTGAATATGTGGTTAACGTGCTGAACTGCGGCAACTCAAGTGTAGCCTATGGATACGCCATATCTAAAAATAAAAAAGATGATATTATTGCTTGCGTAGGAAGAGTGCAACCCAGAGCTTGTTACATGATTAACATTAAATTCAAACCGACCGGAATTAATATATCAAAGAATGGATATCTTTTCGGCAGTCTGCCATTTCTGGCGCTTGTTGGTTTTATTTTTATGAGATCTGTTAAGCCTAGAAGGATTTTACCTGATGTGCAACATGCTAATATGTTCACTTTAGGCGAAGTGTTATTTGATTCGAAGAATCGGAAGCTCATCATAAATGAAAAGACAATAGATTTGACCGGAACGGAAGCTCGTGTTCTGATCATTTTCGCATTGTCTCCCAACGAGACCATAGAGAGAAGCCGACTGCAAAAAGAGATCTGGGAAGATGAAGGTGTGATTGTAGGCCGTAGCTTGGATATGTTCATATCAAAACTTAGAAAAAAACTGGAAGTTGATCCAAATATCAAAATTGTTGTAATACGGGGAAAAGGGTATAAGCTTGAAATTAACAGTAGTGTGGTATAATTAAATTGGTATGAATAGATAAGAGTTAGGCTGGTTGGTGAGACACCATCCAGTAGGTTAGCATTAGCCTAAAAATTGTTTACAGAGAAACTTTTCGCATACAAAATACCCTCCAGTACTACTGAAAGGTTTGTGGACCAACTGTGCATTTCTCGAACCATTTCCTATCTGATTTGCATTTAATCGAGGATATGGCAAAAAATATAGCATAGCATTCAACACTTATTGGTTGCTCTATTTCTGCTTAATGATTGGCTGTGTTGTTTCAAAATACTATCAGTATTATTTGATAAGGTTTGTGTGCTACTTTAAACCCTAACGATGCCTGAATTTTTTCACGACAAACGACTATATTATACACCAATAGAATTTGCTCTTAGTCATCTCGGTGGAACTTGGAAGATGCCCATTCTATGGCGTTTACAAGAAAAAGCGCAGCGCTTTAATGAACTTAAAAAGGATATACCTCATATGACCGACAAAATGCTAACAAGCCAACTAAGGGAGTTAGAAAGCAAAGGATTAATCAATAAGGAAATATTCCCGGTAATACCGCCGAAAGTTGAATATAGCCTAACAAAAAAAGGAATGAAGGCTATCCCTATCATCGAAACAATTATGAAATACGGTTATGATCTAATTCAAGATGCAGGAATTGAGTTTCCGCCAAAAAAAGCATAATGATAATCTTTATTTGAGGCCTACCAAATTTGCATTAGACCTCGCTAGTGAACACGTGCCGCATGTGAAAAACCCATCTATCGATTGGTGTCTCACTAACCGAAAAACTCATGCCAATAAATTCAATTGATATCAACAGATTGAAGAGATAAAACTTAGGCTGGTTGGTGAGACACCAACCAATAGGTTAAAATCCTTAAGTTTTCCTTAAGTTACTTATACTAATTTAAGCAAAAAGTCATGCTGATCCTAACAATAGATTGGCATTCAAAAGGTAGGAAATATAAAGGAAAAAAAGGAGGAAAACCTTAAATACAAATAAGAGAAGTTTTGCATATGTTGGTTTTACCAATTGGCCTCGTTCTTATTCAAAAGTATCGTGTTTCGATAGAGGCAATCACAGAGACAGGGTTTCCTTGTTCTTCAAATCAGGATACTAATAAAGGCACTAGAAGTTAGTTTCGGAAAAAGCAGGCTTAAATAGACCCTTACTTTCCATATTGCCAGGCATACTTTCGCAACATCAAATAAATAAATACATAAGTGATGTTAATAACGGGAGGAAATTCCAAAAATTCGATATAAGAGATATGCTATGGGAAGAGTAAATAAAAAAAGCAAAATAATACTATTCTTAATTTTCTTTTTAGAGATTGGCTTTCTTATTAGAGCTTTCATTATTTATTCTTTTTATAACAATGATGAAACTTACGGTGATGGAGTTTCCAATCTATCCAAATATAACCATGATTTTTATTTAACTATATCAATTTCATTTGTCGTAACTGCATTGTTAATATTGGGATGTATTTTATTTCAAAAAAAATAAAGTGGAGAAATGAAAAGCAGGTTAATTGAACGCAATAAAGAATCGCTAATATTTGGTTTGCATTTCTGATGCTTCCATAATCAGAGAGGAGCGCAACCACTGACACCGAGAATGAACCCCTGATTTTCTTCCGCTGCGACCAATGTTGAATACCGTATGCGCCATTCGACAATAGTATCAATGGTCTTTCAGATTTACAATCATAAGAAATAGATGTTTAGTGAGCCTGCCAAGACGATTTGTCAGGTATAGTAGCGCTAACTATGGAAGTGAGGATGGACGAGGTGGAGTGATATTCTATTGAGGTTCTTCTTCCTGGGCTCGGTTTTTTGGTCCTAAGGAAAGTATCAGTGCGTTTTATACGATACTTTACCCTTTATTATTTCTGGCTATTCCCTAGGGTAGCATGGCAACCGTCCAGGTAATGTTGATGTACTATCCATGTTGTATTCTCTATATTTGTAAAAATGAATGTCTTATATGAAGCTGATACAACAGAATAAATGGATTTCTCTTATTCTACTCGCCGTTGCATTTTCATTGATTTACAATCCCCTAACGAAGTTCCCTTTTACCTTCTGCGTAATCATTGTATTTATTTTAATTACTGCCTATTTGCAAAATGGAAGCTTAAAGGAATTGAATTTTAAGAAACTTAATTTTCATGATGTGAAAATTATTTTAATTTCCTATCTCACATTGGAGTTAGGTGTGGATTTCTTTGTGCAACCTTTAATTAACTGGCTTTGCAATGAGCCTGCCGATTACTCAACTTTTGAGCATATTAAAGGGGATGCGTTCCAATATTTCAAATGGTTGTTTAGCATGTGGATCAGTGCCGCAATAGGAGAGGAACTGTTATTTAGGGCTTTTGCTTTCGCCCAGTTGAAGAATGTGTTTGGCGAGAAGAAGGGGTTCATCGTTCTGATATCGTCATTGATGTTTTGTTTACCTCATTTATATCAGGGGGTTGCCGGTCTGATCATGACCTTTATCTTTGGGATCGTTTTTGCGTTGTTGTATATGAAATATCAGAATATCTGGGTCAATATCATTATACATGGATTAATTGATTCAGTGTTCCTTACGCTTAGCTATTTTGGATATATCGAGTTTTATCAGTTCATGTGGTAGAAATATCTCGTGAATTCAGTTTATATAACGAGATAACAATCAATTATTTGATCCATTCAAAGCGTTGCAGTTTCCGACGACAAATGCTCCGACTTTTTTCTCACCGGATGAGGTAGCACTTTTCTACAATTTTATGGATCACTATGCCGAGGGTGCTTATTTTGTTGTCTTCGATGATGGTGAGTTGATTGGTTGTGGTGGTGTGTTTTTAAATCATAGAACTGGTGAGGCCGGGCTATCCTGGGGAATGATACATGCTCAGGTGCACAATAAAGGGATCGAAAAGTTTTTTACAAATTATAGAATCGCGCTATTGAAAAATCGCTATCCTGGCAAAACATACAAAATTGAAACCTCACAGCATACGTTTCAATTTTATCACAATAGAGGCTTTGTCACAACAGGTATAATATTAAATGGATTTGGCGAAGGAATGGACAAGTATACAATGGAACTGAAAGGTTGATCAATCATATCTGTTTCGCACGTAGTCCCCAGTTTCAGGACTGAAGGATCGCTGTTCATCAACCGGGAAGGTCATAAAGAAATCTGCAAGAATTGAGAAGCCATGAGAAATATTGATGGGTTCATTCCTGCCGGCATCTACCGAGGATGGACAAAGAACTCTGAACATTAGCGGATAAAATGAAATCTGGGCGGCGCCAGCAGCTGCTAAATTCTTTATATTAGATCAATCAGCATTTAATTAAGCGTCTAAATATCGAGCGCCTTTAAGAAATGTATTCATCGAATTTCAGATATGCATCATAAAGCCGAAAATACATGGATTTAGCGTGTTATTTCTAAATTTTGAAACAGGCATTCAAACTATTATGTTTATTAGTGAAATCTACTATTTTTGTAGACTATGAATGTTGTCAAAGCTTCAGAGGCGGAATTGGTATTAAAGTTGAAAAATGGCAGCCAAACTGCTTTTGCTCGTCTTTATGAACTGCATGCAAGAAGGATTTACACATTTGCACTGAAGATTTTAAAATCACCTGCACTCGCAGAAGATATCGTCCAGGAAGTCTTTGTAAAACTGTGGGAGACCGCTCCAAAGCTGGAACCTAAACTACCCCTGCAGTCTTATCTGTTTACCATTGCCAGAAATTTATCTTTGAATGTGATCCGTAAAGCTGCCAGAGAAACCACAATTACAGAAGAGATCGCCCGATATGTGCTGGATCAGGGGAATAATGGACTCGCTGCCGCTCAGTATAAGCAGACAAAGGAATTTGTTTCCCGTGCTGTACAGCTGTTACCGCCGCAGCGCAGGAGAATCTACGAGCTTTGCCATGGGGCTGGCTATAGTTATAAGCAGGCGGCTGAAGAACTTGGCCTAAAAGATACAACCATCAACAGCCAGATGGTCAAAGCCATCCGCTCGATCAAAAAATACCTCATCAGAAACGGCGCACTATTGTCGCTCTTTTTTTAAATACAGCTTCAACCTTAAGCGCTTCTTTTTCTTCTCTACAGCGAACGCTGAAAAAAAAACAAAAAATATTTTCTTTCCGGGTAAATGTATTATAGGCTTCAAGTGTTATACTATAAAACGCAGCGCTATTTTGGAACAATCGACAAAGCAACTTTTTTTAAACTACATACGCAACCTGACATCACAGCAGGAAAATGATCAGGTACTCTTTATGATGCAGAGTGGTAGCTATCAGGAAGAGTGGGAACAGGCTTTGATCGAATTTCAGTCTGAATTTGAACACGGAGAAGAAGAAACCGAACTGGCTAACCAGCAGCTAATCTTTCAAAAGATAGAAAACCGGACAGCTTTGAAAAAGGTAAAAAAGCCATTGCACTGGATTGGTTATGCTGCGTCTGTGGTATTGATTGCAGCAATTGCATATTTGTTGCTTAAACCAGTGAGTAAGCCTGTTATCGCCGCCAAAAACAGGACAGATGAACCTGCCGGAAAGACACTGGGGCATAAATGGATCAAGTTACCAGATGGAACCTCTGTGCAGTTGAACAACGATAGCCGTTTGGTATATGACCAGGATTTTAAAGGGAAGAAGAAAAGGGAGGTGACCTTATATGGGGAAGCTTTTTTCGATGTGGCGCACGATGCAGCACATCCTTTTATCATCCATACCGGCAAAATCACGACAACTGTGCTGGGTACTGCATTTAATATTTCTGCCTATGATCATCAGAAAGCGGTAACGGTTACCGTTACCAGGGGCAGGGTGATGATACAGCAGGCAAATAAAACTTTGGCTGTATTAACCCCTAACCAGCAACTGAGCTGGAAAATAGGCCAGAAGTATCAACACAAGCAGACTGTAAATACAGAAAAGTTTACCGCCTGGAAGGCGCAGGATTTGATTATGGATGATGTCACCCTTTTGCAGGCTTCCGAACTGATCGCAAAGCGTTACGGCATAGAGGTTTTATTCAAGAGCGATAAAGTAAAAACATGCCGATTTACCGCTGCTTTTTTAAACAGGAATAACATCACCGAGGTTACAGAAGTGCTTAGTGCGATTACCGGAGCTTCTTTTGAACGCAAAGGCAACCAACTTTTGATTGACGGGAAAGGGTGTGAAAATTAATAAACCACAAACCATAAAAATTTGATGAAGAAAAAGGTATCACCGACATGATAAAGGATCGGAATGAAGTAAACCCCGGCGGCCACCGGGGCTTACAATAGTTTTAAATTATATCACGAACAACCTAAAACCACTGCAATGTATTATAAAAATACACTTTTTGCAAGTCAATCCCTATTGACTTATCACCACACTATTATCCAAAAATTAAGATTTTTCATGAAAGTAAATGCGATCTTATTGGTTATCTCATTATTTGCACTTAGTAGCCTATATGCAGTTGACAGTTTTGCCCAGAGTCTGCAGGAAGTGAATGTATCTTTAGGTTTTTCCGAAGGTAGTTTACAGGAGGCTTTTGCAAAAATCGAACAGCAGACCGATTTTCGTTTTGCTTATAAAAAAGAAGTCATCTCAGGTGTAAAAGTACCACCACTTGAAGCCGGGAAGCGAAGCGTTAAGCAGACCCTTGATGCGTTATTGCAGGGCAGCGGTTTAAGCTATAAACTACTCAATAACAGCATTGTTATTTTTAAGACACCTGTTTCCCTCACGCCATTCAATATATCCAGGGAAGAAATTAATGGTGTAGTAAAAGATGAAAAGGATACTGAAATGCCTGGTGTTTCTATCAGGGTGAAAGGTAAAACCACTGCTGCCATAACAGATAGCAAAGGAGCGTTTAAGATCCAGGCCTCGGCAGATGATATCCTTGTCTTTAGTTATGTAGGCTATTCTACGATAGAGCGACCTGTACAGAGCGGCAAGCCAATGGATGTGTTTCTGGATCCGCAAAGCGGAACGTTGGATGCCGTTGTGGTAATCGGGTATGGAACCACGACCAGAAGAACCAATACGGGTTCTGTCACCACAATAAGCGAAAAACAGATCGGCAATCAACCTGTAGGAGATCCGATTGCCGCCTTGCAGGGCAGGGTTGCCGGTCTGGATATTTCTTCGGTTACCGGTTATCCGGGTTCAGCTTACAATGTACGCCTGCGGGGACAAAATTCGATCACCGGAGGTACTGCGCCCTTATACATTGTGGATGGTGTGCCCTTTATTTCGGAAAGCCTCAGTCAGTTCGCTGGCGCAAATGGGAGCCAAAGTCCTTTAGCCAGTATCAACCCAGCCGATATCGAGCAGATCGACGTGTTAAAAGACGCAGACGCGACGGCAATATACGGTTCCAGGGGAGCAAACGGCGTGATTTTGATTACCACTAAAACAGGGAAGTCTGGCAAGCCGGAGTTTACAGCGAATGTATATTCAGGAATCTCCACGGTCAGTAAACGGGTGAAAATGCTTGACGGTACTCAATACCTGGCCATGAGGCGTGAGGCTTATACCAAGGACGCGGTGACCCCAACAGATGCACAGGCGCCTGATCTGTTATTATGGGACCAGAATCTTGATCAGAACTGGCAGGATCTATTAATCGGTAATTCAGCCAATCTTTCTGAACTTCAGTTGGGGCTTAGTGGCGGTACAGCGCAGACTAAATACCTGATCAGCGGAACCTACCGGGACGAGAAAATCGTCTTGCCAGGTAATCTGGGCTATAAAAGAGGGGCATTGAACATGTCGCTGAACCATAGTTCCCTTGATCAAAAATTTCAGTTTACCAGTTCTTTGAAATATACACTCGATGAAAATAATACCTTACAGAGTGATGTAACCAGCTTTTTTAATCTGTCGCCAAATTTCCCGATCTATGATCCCAATGGTAATTACTATTGGGTGGGAAATGAACAAAATCCGATGGCATACTTTGAACGTACAAATGTCAGTAACACCACCAATATTTTCGGCAATACCACTTTGAGCTATCAATTTTTAAAGGGCCTTACCGCTAAAGTAAGCGCCGGTTTTAACAGGATGGATATGAAACAGACCCAAACGCTTCCAAAACTGGGCTTTAACCCGGTCAATTACACCGGGAGCAGCGCGAACTATGGAACTGGTAACCTAAATTCATACATCGTTGAGCCTCAGCTCAACTATCATATTAAATTGGGCAAAGGCAGTCTTTCCGCTTTAGTGGGTGGAACCTGGCAACACAGCCTGAGAGAAGGACAAGGTGTAACCGGAAGCGGTTATATCAGCGATCTGCAATTGGATAACATTAAGGCAGCTACACTGATCACACCAAGAAGTTATAGCTATACCAAATACCGTTATACATCAGTTTTTGGAAGGCTTACCTATAACTGGGACGAAAAATATATCGTAAACGGTACCTTCCGCAGGGACGGGTCTTCCAAGTTTGGTCCCAATAACCGTTTCGGAAATTTTGGTGCCGTGGGTGCAGCCTGGTTGTTTAGCAATGAGACTTTTGTAAAAGAAAATCTTCCTTTCCTGAGTTTTGGTAAACTAAGGGGAAGTTTTGGTACGGTAGGGAATGACCAGATCGGTGATTATCAGTTTTTGGACAGCTGGACGCCTACCTCTTACCCGTATGGCGGCATAGGGGGAATATCACCCAGCCGTTTCCCAAACCCGGATTACAGTTGGGAAGTAAACCGGAAGCTGGAAGCCGGTTTAGACCTTGGTTTTTTTAATGAAAGGTTACTATTGACGACCAATTTCTATCGCAACCGTTCAGATAACCAGTTGATCGGAAGCACGCTTTCCTCGCAATCTGGATTTACCAGTTACCAGGCCAATTTACCTGCCTTGGTAGAGAATAAAGGCTGGGAATTCGAGCTGAGTTCGATCAACATCAGAGGCAAAGCTTTTTCGTGGAATACTTCCTTCAACCTTTCCTTAGCCAAAACCAAACTACTGGCATACCCAGACCTGAAAAATTCAGCAAATGCCGCCAAATACGTCATCGGCCAGCCTTTATCGATCGTAATGGGTTTTGATTTTCTGGGCATAAACCCGCAAAGCGGTGTACCTGAGTTCAGGGATCTTAACGGAGATAAAGCCATTACCGATCCGGCTGATCTTATCGTGATCGGAAATACGATGCCTGAATTTTATGGCGGCATACAGAACAGTTTCACCTATAAAAACTTCAGTTTTGATTTCTTCTTCCAGTTTGTAAAACAGGAGGGGCCACTGTTAAACTATGGTTATCTGAGTTATTCCAATGGTTCTGCACTCAGAAACAAAGACTTGAGCGCGCTTGAAAGATGGACAACGCCAGGTGTTCCGGCAGTGATCCCGGGTGCAAGTTCAACTGCCGGTAAACCGATCTACACGGCATACCAGAACAATTATCGCCTGTCAAATGCGGTTTGGGGCGATGCTTCATTCATCAGGCTGAAGAATGTTTCTGTAAGATATAACTTCAAAGACTTGCTCAAAAGCTGGAAATTCAACAATATCACCCTGTATGTTCAGGGACAGAACCTGTTCACCATTACCTCATACGACGGCTTTGACCCTGAAACAAAAGGGTTTTCAATGCCCCCGGTAAGTATTTACACCGCAGGTTTACAGGTTTCATTTTAACTTAAAATTAATTCCGATGAAAATTATCTATTATATATTATCTCTTGCCTTGATCAGTACAGGTCTGTCTTGTAAAAAATATGTAGAAATCGAAGATCCGAAAGATCAGTTGGCTACGGGAACTGTTTTTACCAGTGATGCTACCGCGACTGCCGCCATGGTGGGTATTTACAGCGATATGAATGCCGCTAATTACCAGTTTGCCAATGTGCTCACCAGCTTTACCTGCGCCATGGCCGCAGATGAGTTTATATATGCTCCGGTGCTGGCCAATTTTGACGAGTTCAAGAACAATGCCTTGACTTCCGGAAATAATTATGTCGGGTTGATGTGGTCATCGCCCTATAATTTTATTTATCGGTCCAACGCCGTTATAGAAGGCGTTACGGCCTCCAATACGCTTACACCAGCAGTTAAAAACCAGTTACTGGGTGAGGCCAGGTTTATGCGTGCCTTCTGCCATTTCTATCTGGTAAATTTCTTTGGTGATGTACCGCTTATCCTCAATACTGATGTATTGAATAATAGCAGTAAAGCGAGAAGCCCCAAGGCTGAAGTTTATGCCGCGGTTATCCAGGATTTAAAAGAGGCAAAAAATTTACTAGTAGCCGCCTACCCTGGTGCGGGTGAGCGCACACGCCCAAATAAAACAGCGGCTACACTTTTGCTGTCAAGGGCCTATTTATATACCGGGAACAATGCTTTGGCAGCGTCTGAATCCAGTGAGGTCATTGCAAATACAGCACAATATTCAATTTTAAAAAATGCAGATCCAAATGACCCCGCGCATATGACCAAAGCTTTTCTGAAAAATTCAAACGAAGCGGTTTGGCAGCTTCAGGTTGTGAATACCCTTGGCGGAAGAAACACATGGGAAGGAAATACGCTGATTTCAACAGCTGCTCCGCTTTACAGGCTTACCAAAGGGGTATACGGTCTGGAAACAGGTTTCGAAGCGGGCGATAAGCGGTTCAGTCACTGGGTTGGGAGCTATAGCACTGCTACAAACCCTGTTGTTACGTACTATTATCCTTTTAAATATAAAGTGAGGGTTGGATCAACAGGTGCTGCAGTAAGCGAATATTCGATGGTACTGCGTTTTGCCGAAGCCTACCTGATCCGCGCGGAAGCCAGGGTAGGACTGGGCAGTTTTTCGGAGGCCAAAGATGACCTGAATGTACTTCGTGCCCGTGCGGGATTAATACCGCTCGCTGTTGCAACAAGTCCTGCAGTCGCCATGGCGCAGGTTGAACAGGAAAGAAGGGCAGAACTGTTTTCAGAATGGGGACACCGCTGGTTCGACCTTAAACGATGGAAAAGTCTCTCTGGAGACCCTTTGAAATCCCGGGCAGATGATATTCTTCCACTGAGCAAACCGTCATGGAAACCCACCGCTGTACTTTTCCCTATCCCGGTTGAGGCTATGCGTACCAATCCAAATATGGTTCAGAATCCAGGTTATAATTAATTAGTTTCCTATGAAAAAGATAATATACAGTTTTATGCTCCTCGTGCTTGCCGTGATGCAGGCACGGGGACAAGGCGTAACCATCAAGCCCGAAAAAATAAGGAGAGGGGATACCGTTACCATCAGTTATGACCCTACAGCTGCCTATGCTAAAATAACACCTGATGCCACATCGGTAACGATCGTTTTTTCTTATTCTACTTTTTACGACCTGCCCTGGAAAATGCCAATGGTCAAAAAGGGCAAAATATGGACAGCATCATTTGTAGCGGGCAGGTTTGCAACCTTTGCAGCTTTTTATCTTCAGAGCGGAGAGCAGGTGGAGAAACCTGCTGCAGATCAACATTATGCGTTGCGCGTATTTGATGGAGCAAAAAGAGTAAAAAGCAGCTTTCTACACGAATCTTATAGCCTTTCTGCCCAAATGCCAAAATCTGCTGATCTTCAGGGCAGAAAGCTATTTCTCCTTGACGAAGAACTAAGAAACTACCCTGATCATTATGAAGCGAAGGTAGCACAGCTCAATACCAGGATGATCATGGCCAAAAGCCCCGTAGAAAAAATGCAGTTAAGGGAGCAGGCCAGGAAAATCATTGCAGCGAAATTTGAAGAAAATCCTACGCTGCCGGGAAATGTGAACCTGGTTACGATGGGCTACCTCATGATCGGTGAAAAAAGCAGGCTCGACTCCCTGCGCAAAGTAATTATGCAACGCTTTCCCGATGCAGATATCTCGAAAGACCTGCGTACCGCAGTTATCGCCAAAGAGCAGGATACTATCGCTAAAATTGCAAAACTGGAAGCGATGTTAAAGAAAAGCGACAGGCTTGGTGAAGAAGGATCTGAAAGTATCCATAAAATGCTCTTTGATTATTATGCTTCGGTCAAAGATTCTGCCAAGGCATTGTTTCATGCTTCAAGACTGAACGTAAAGGTCAGCCCCTACACACCGCAGACACTTAAGGATATTGCTGCCAGGCTGACCGAATATAAAATCTCCCCATCCGAGGCTATTGTCTATGCGGAGAGATCGTTAAAAATTTCCGGAAGCTGGCCGGTAGGGATTATCCGGTATTTTCCTGAGTTCGGCTATATTCCTTCCTATGTTCCCGATAGCATAAGACACCAGACGGTAGCTGAAGCAAGGTCCGCGCTGCTTTCTATTAAAGCGCTTAATTATATTGAACTGCACCGGATCGATTCCGCAAGACTCCTGGCGGACCGGGCGGTAAAGCTTTCGGATGGAAGAGAGGGGATGATCAACAGTGCGGAAGTTTTTGCAAGGCTAGGTGACAATCAGAAGGCTTTTGATATCCTCTGGAAGCTGCTGATCAAAAATCCCACAGATTCAGCCGTACTGAAAAGCGCAAAAACCAATTTTTTAAAATACAATCATTCAGAAGCCAGTTTCCAATCAAGGGTAGCAGAGCTGGAAGCTTTGGAAATTGCCCGGCTAACGGCTAAAACCAGATTAATGATGATGGATAAGCCTGGGCCGGAATTATCGGGCCTGGTAGACCTCGAAGGACGGCCGGTTTCCCAGGACATGATGAAGGGAAAGGTTGTTATCCTGGATTTCTGGGCAACCTGGTGCGTGCCCTGTATGCAGGAAATGCCTTATTTTTATCAGGTTTTTGAGAAATACCGCAACAATAAGGATGTCATATTTATGGTGGTTAACAGTGGTTCTAACAATACACTTGAAGATGCTAAAAAATGGGCAAAACAGAACCCCCAATATCAGTTTCCGATTTATTTCAATAACGATAAGAATATAGGGGAAAAAGTTGGGTTTACGGTAATTCCTACCATCGTTGTTTTAGATCAGCACGGAAAAATGCAGTTCAGAACCATTGGATTTGAGGGTGAGGTCCTTCAGAAAAAACTAGATGTGGAAATCGCTGTTCTGCTTGACAGAAAGCCGGGAGGTGAGTAAAGATACCGATCGGCATTGGAGGCTTTTTCTCGCATCCTATGCCGATCACCCTCTGCCAGCATGAAACTCCTGGCATTTTTAAGATCACCAGGCTCTTATGGTACTTATGATTTAGGGGAATTTTGGAGGGACAAAAAGGAGTGGATGTTCTCAAATATTATCCATAATTATGGCTGAGTAGTTGTTATTTCTCTTAAGCCGGAAATGATGCGCTGTCTATGTATCAATCCCCAGTCAGCTATGGTATTGGTGAGATCTCTAAGTGAATTACCGTAATCTGTGATTCGGTATTCCACGGCAACAGGCGCCGTGCTTAATACGATACGCTCAATGAGTTCATTGACTTCCAGATCTTTCAATTCTCGACTGAGCACTTTACCGGAAATGCCCCGGACTTCTTTGAGCAATTCGGAATAGCGCATCGGCTTATAACACAAACAAGCGATAATGGACATTTTCCATTTCCCATTTAAAATATCCATGGTATCGCTGATGGCTAGTATCTTCTGACTGCAATCCTTTATCGGTTCGAATTTTCGCTCCATGCTTTGAGGTGGTTACCCATTTGTCACTATAACTATTTGTCAGTTAGTGACAAATGTACACATAACAATCATAGCTTTGCATTATAATAATATAAATATGGAATTGATCAAAAATTTGCAATGGCGTTATGCTGTTAAGAAATACACAGATGAACGGGTTAGTGAAAACAAGATTGACCAAATCATTGAATCCGTCAACCTTAGTGCTTCTTCCTGCGGGATACAGCCTTATCGTCTAATTGTGGTAACCAATCCTGAAGTACGGGAAAAATTATCGCTGGGGTCTTTCAACAGCCAAATCCTGGATTCTTCCCATCTGCTTGTTTTTGCAGGATTTAAAAACATATCTAGTGAATACATTGCAGATTACGTGGCAATGATGGAAGAGCAACGCGCTTTGGAAGCCGCAACCCTAAATTCTTTAAAGGATGCCGTGACTTCTTTTTTTGCGACTCAAACTCCCGAGCAACACGCGGTTTGGTCGGCCAAACAGGCCTATATTGGATTAGGAACTGCTTTAATCGCTGCTGCTGAACTTAAAGTAGACGCTACGCCTATGGAAGGCTTTGATCCGGAATTATTTAATAAGGTATTGGGATTATCAGAGAAAAATCTTCATGCTTCGGTCATTATTGCTCTCGGTTATAGAGATGCTGCAAACGATTATCTCGCTTCGATGCCAAAAGTTCGTTTGCCAATCAACGAATTTTCAAGCAGGATAAATTAATCTGTATATCCCTAAACCAGCGAGCGTAAGTTCAAGTGGTAGAAAGATTTCGCTCAGCGGCATTGGTTTGAACATAGGCCAGGCCGGTTTAGGTTTGTTAACAGCATGTACCAGGGAAGCTTTAAAAATCACTTGATTTTGGAGGCTTCCTGTGGTTCTATATCCTGTTACGAAAAGCTAAATAATTGATTAAATTGGCTAGCAACAGTGTTCCCTCATTTCACTTTATGGTGATGTCCTGCTTCTGGCTAAACTATCTATTCTGATCTTTCGATCAGCTTTATCACCACTGGCAAGTTTCTTTTCTAGACTTTATACACATCTGTATCCCTTTACATTCCATATGCAGGCATTTGCAGTATACCGATAGGTTGAAAATGATGCTGAGCGAATATTTTCTGGAAGAAGAAATAGCTGATTCTCATATAAGCTTACATCCAATGGATAGTTAGCAAATAAGATAATTTTACGGCTCATATGACCACTGACCTTCCGGGCAGCATCCCTGCTTCATGGCTTACCCATCCGCTATTTACATCTGTATTTCTTGTTGTGGCCTTCAGCACGTATCATTATACCAGACAACAGGCGATGCTGAATAAGGCAGTGCCGATTTTAAGTGTTGTCCTGCCAATGAATTTTATTACTGATGTGGGTGTCAGATAAGCACGCTTCATGGATTTTGATGTGTCCTCAAGAAAGCAGCGATACTTGCTATCTATGATTTTCATCATTTTGTTTGCTGTATCCTTAGCCTTGGTATAGCTGTGGAAGGCTTGATCCTGCCCGGTTAGAGTTGAAATAATTGGAAATAGAATAGTATAAACTAATATTTAATGCAGAAACTAACCCCGCCAATTGTCCACCATTTTCCGGTTTGTGTCGGATAAAAGGACCAATATATAGCGCTACCTTTGATCTGTAATCGTGCATTTTTTGATGGTTAAAAAGAAAGTAGATTTATTTGAGTTGCGATCGGGCGAGCATGGTCTGGTGATATCGCCCATGCTTGCCTCGTTTTCTGATCATGATGATAGGGAGAAAACCCTTCGGCCACATCGGCATGATTGCTATGGGGTGTTTTTGCTGCGGTCAGGTGATTTGAGGATGTTGGTGGAAAACCAGGTGATTCAGATGGTGGGTTTATCCCTCCTGGTTGTTCAGCCCGGCCAGATTCATCAAAGCCTTCATGCAAATGAACTCTCGGGCTGGGTCATGTTTGTGGATGGCAAGAGTTTAGATCCGAAAACAAGGGGCGTGTTGGAGCAATCTTCCGAAGAGATCCTGTATTTCGATCGGACTGTTGGCGAAGTGTTGTTTTGTGATCAGCTTTTACAAGCGATTTTTCAGGGCTCGTGCCAGAAAAAGACAGGTCCTTTCCAACTCAGTATGATGCATGCATTAATCAATGCGCTGTTTTATCAGCTGACCAATATGCGCCTGTCATTGGAATCGGCAATGGAAAATGCTTCCGCAAGATCCAGTCAGATTGTCCAGCAGTTTAAAGACATGGTCAAACTGAATTTTAAAAGCCTCAAGAAACCTTCGGCTTACGCTGCAATGCTTAATATTTCCATATCCCATCTCAATGATACCGTTAAGGCAATAACCGGGTATTCTGCCACATACCTTTTACAACAGGAGATTATGGGAGAGGCCCAGCGTCAATTGCTTTATACCGGCAAAACCGGAAAAGAGATTGCTTTCCATTTGGGATATACCGATCATAAGTATTTTATCCGGTTATTTACCAAGGTTGTGGGACAATCTCCCGCTGCGTTCAGGAAGGTGAAACACGGTATGGAAAAGAACCATAGACATCAGCTCATCCCGGATACCGAATTCGATTAGCCATCACATACAAATTTTATGAAAAACAAAAAAATATTAATTACCGGCGCCAGTATTGCCGGTCCAACCTTAGCCTATTGGCTTAACCATTATGGCTTTCAGGTTGTCATGGCAGAAAGGGCAACTGAACTTAGACTGGGAGGACAAAATTTAGATGTCAAGGGGCCTGCACAAGAGATTTCACGTAAGATGGGGATCGAGGAAGTCATACGGGCAAGAAATACCACTGAGGCGGGGTTGCGATTTGTGGATGGTGATAACAATACGCTGGCTGAATTTCCAAAGGAAAGTGCGCTGAGTATGACCCAGGAACTGGAAATTCTTCGGGGAGACCTGGTTCAGATACTATATGATCAGACAAAGGATAATGTGGAATACCGCTTCAATGAACAGATAGCTGGGTTACGGCAAACGGCTGAAGGGCTCGAAGTTGATTTTTTAAGTGGGCGCTCAGAAAATTTCGACCTGCTGATTGCAGCAGAGGGAATAGGATCTTCAACACGTAAACTGCTTTTTGGAGACGAACCATCGTTTAATTATCTGGGCTTATATACGGCTTACCTGACCGTTGCCAGAACATCCACAGATAGTGACTGGGCGAGGTGGAATAATGCCAAAGGGGGAATTGTCTATATGATCCGTCCCGATAATCACGGCTCGGCAAGGGCCTCGATTACCTTCACAGCTGAGGAGAACCAATATAAAGGCCTGTCGCTCGAAGCCCAAAAATCAGCGCTGATTGATCGCATCAGTGGTAGTGGCTGGGAATCAGATCGCCTGATCCAGGAAATTCATCACTCCTCAGATTTATATTTTGAAAGGGTAAGTCAGGTTAAAGCGCCGGAGTGGAGTAAGGGGAGGTGTGCCATTATAGGGGATGCAGCCTATTGCGCAACCCCAATAGCTGGGAAAGGTACTGATCTGGCCATGGCCGGGGCCTATATTCTAGCTGGGGAACTGGCCCTGGCCGAGACGTATCAGCAGGGATTTGCCGCCTACGAGATTAAAATGCGTCCCTATGTGGAGAAATGTCAGAAACTCCCACCAGGCATACCTCAACTGGTTTATCCTCAGTCGGCATTTGGCGTCGCTGTCTTAAATCGGCTGTTTTCCATAGCGGGCAGTAAACCAGTTCAATGGATCATCTCCATTTTTGGAAAAGATAAAAAAGTGATGAAAGAAGAAATTCATCTTTTAGACTACGGGCATACCTGAGGTACTAGGCTTTGAATAGCATTAGAATAACATCTATGCTAAACGGATTGACAGGGTGATTTATGAAAGCTGACTTAATACATTACTCAACCTAATTTTTATGGCAGGCAAAATAAACTCAAATCTGACCATTGTTTTAAGCAAAACAGTAATATCATTCGGTACTCAATCACTTGCAGAAATGATTGATCAGTCCAATTTACGGGTGTAAGCAAGGTTCCTGACAATTGTAGAATGCAAATAGTTTATGCCTCATAAAGGGATTTAATTTACATCTTTTGTTACCATTATGCCAGGCGATTCGATTTATGGGATGATCGGCTATTGAAATGAACCATTCATCAATAAAGCAGCTAAAAACCCTTAAGAAAAAAACCAGTTGCCTTTCTGTTTATCCGCTCAAGTCCATTCTTTTTACTTGCGCAGCTGCTTTCTTGGGACTTATCCTGTTGTTGCAAAATGGGGTGGGGCAGATAAAAAGAAAGGGATTGCCTCTGGGCATCCCTTATCAACCAACCAAACTAATGTATCCCGGGAACCACTCCGGAATCATGTTAGTAACACTAAAACTTGGTAAATGTTTTATAAATTTAATTGACTGCGCTAACCTCGGTTGAGGAAACCTTAGCGCGGGTACCCAACTTCTGCCTGATCATATCCGGTGATTTTTTTTCGGTAGTCCTGAATGATCTTAAACAATTCGTCTGCGTTCATATCCAGCTCGGATGCAGTAAGGAAGATTTGCAGGTTCCCGGCTGAATCCTGTATGCCGCTGACTGCCATCGCGGAAAGTTTTTTCTTAATGATGGGCATGTAGTGTTCTGATTTGCTTACAGTGAGTTCCACCAGGGTATCCCATCCTACTTTGGTAAGGGAAATGTGTAGGATGTCTTCCCAGTATATCAGGCCTGCTGCTTTGCTCACTGCAGTGACCGATGAGCTTATGCCTTCCTTGTTCAGGACCAGCATCGGAATTGAGCGATTAAGTGAAATCAGCATTCTGATGATCATAATAAGCAGGATGAGCCCTAAAACAGCGGATATCCCCGCTAGCTTTGTGGCAATGATACCTGTGAATAATCCGATGCTGTACAAAAATACCGCTACAAGGGCAAAAAGTATGACTGAACAGATGAAGATAAGTTGTGCTGATTTTTTTTTGTTTCTGTAAAATTCCATTTATGGATGTTGTTAGGAGGTTATGGTCTGCACCACTTGAATTTTCTTCTAAAGTGGTGCGGCCGCTTTAATTAACTTTAGCGTTTTTTCGCAATGGGCAGATCACTTCAAAGCTGCCGTCAATCGCCCGCTCTGAGCAGTGTGATATGACAAGTTTTGGTTTTAATTCCGCGATCACTTCCTTTGCAAGCTTGATGCTTTTGTTCAGGTTTTTGATCCCGAGTACTTCAATGCGGGGAGCTAGCATGTTGAATTTTGAAGGTTCGAATCTTTCCATGAATTTTGAATACCGGTTGCTGTTTTGTGATCTGACATGTTTTGATTTTAGCATTTAAACTTTAAAACTGATCTTTTGTTTGCGCTGCTTTTTGGATAATGTTTTTAAATTTATCGCTCTATTGTTGCTTTTTTTATAGTTTTTATTCTTTATCATGCTTGGATCTAGGGTGCTAGCCAAGTATTAGTCTGTAAATGTTTTATCCGTATTTTCTCTTATCAGACTGGCATTTTTTTTAAATAACATAAGGCATATTTAAGTATATCTCATTGCACTTTGCTTATAAATCATTACCTTGATTCCTTGAAATCCCATATTGATCCCTGTATGAACAACGCCAAAAAAAATCTGCTCTTTGCTAATGGCTTTGCTTTTATCTTAATGGTTGCCGTGAACTACCTGTCGAATGCGGGGCTGCTCAACGGTAATAGCATGAAAACAATTTCTGACAGGTACTTCAATTATTTTACGCCTGCAGGCTTTGCTTTCTCCATCTGGGGCCTTATTTATCTCGGGCTATTGGGTTTTATTTTCTACACCGGGTTAAAGGCCAAAAAAGATCCCCGCAGGTCTGCTGTTCTGCTTAAAATCGGCTGGTGGTTCGTACTCTCCTCTTTGGTTAATTCCTGCTGGGTAGTGGCCTGGTTATATGATTATATTGGTCTCTCTGTAGTGATCATGGCTGTTCTGCTTTTTTGTCTGGTCAAGATTATAATGAATACCCGGATGGAACTTGATAGCCATCCGCTGAAGGATTATTTGTTTATATACTGGCCGTTTGCCTTGTATTCGGGTTGGATTACGGTAGCTTTTATAGCCAATATTTCCGCTTACCTGACCAAGATAGGATGGGAGGGCTGGGGCATCTCTGAAGTCAGCTGGGCAATAATAATGATCTGCGCAGCGGGGATAGTCAATATCATTATGGTGTATACCAGAAACCTGCGTGAATTCGCGGCAGTGGGTATTTGGGCATTATTTGCCATTTCTGTATCCAATAACGCCAATCCTGATGGAGGGAACATTGTGTATGCCTGTTATGCGGTGATGATTGTGCTTGCTGTTTTTATCATCATTAATGGTCTGAAAAGTCGCAAACGTTCAAGTGAGAGGATGTGATTGATGGAGAACAGACCATCTGTCCCTTCTACACCATACCGCCGTCAGACGCGTAAAATGCTGACTGGATTGGGCTGATTCTTTAGGTCAAATTTTTGGATAGTTTCGCTCAAATTTGCGGTGGACTATGGTTATTCCGCTCTGGAGGAAGCATGGCGTTTTTTAAGATTCAAATGCCTGTTAATAAATTTTGATCTTTATGGAGGCTTGAGGCAATTTTTGTAAGAAAGTTAAGCTCATTTTTCTTATTTAATATCTGAGTACATACCATGCGACGCCCCTTGCCATCTGTCTTTAAACTGAAACCTGATTTTTGTACTGGATTCACCGATGTCGCAGTCATTCAAAACAGATTGGGGGGTGAGCTATAAATGGTCATTAAAGAAGGACTTTCTACAAAGATTGGAATCAGAAGGGCGGCTGAGAGGGTCTAGACAATATCCATACACATACTTATAGGGTGACAATAATGCACAAATACGGGAAGATCGATGTTAGAATTTTTGTCATGTCGGGATATTTCTGTTTTCAACTTGAATCAACGGGCCAATGCTTTCTGGCTTTTAAAGTCCCGCCTTACGCTTATCCAAGTACCCCAATAGCAGCTGAGCAGATGCCGCTCTTTTAGTTAATGGCCTTAGTTGTTCTTGCCTTTTCTCTCTTAAATGTGTTCGATTTGTAAGAGAAGATTTTCTCTTTGAAGCAACTGGTGCATATGAACATACAGCTGAAATAAAAATATACAGTAGGGGATGGTTACCTCCGTTTTGTGAGACCGGAAGAATATTAATTTGTTTCCCTATACCATTCACTGTACAATATTTTTCTTTTTCGAGCGTGGCCTTTCATTTTTATTCTACGCTTATTGCTCATACCCAGATCAAAAATTAAGCATTATTTGCACATTCTTTTTATAAGGCACGTTTCTCTTTGCTGTAATTGTCGCATTTAAACTTACAGCTGAAAGGAAGATTAAGGTGAGGATGGATATACCCGTTTCAATAAACAGTATATCCTCCTTTTGCCGGGCATTAACGATTGAGAAATGTTAAACTGTTTAAATTTTTTTACGGCAGATAATATACCAAAATCTTTGAACGGGCTTGTTACCTGAGTCCTCACGTGGTTCATTTATAATTTGTGCATCTATCAAGTCATAATTGCTAAATGCTGATTGAATGGAATCTTCATCGTAAAAAAACAAATGAAGTCCGGGCCAAGTTTCATAGGTATCCTTACTTACTTCTTTGCCTTGTCCAAATCTAAAATCTAGTTTAGAAATGGACACGAAAACCATGTATCCATTTGGTTTAAGTTGATGATAACAGTCATCAATAAATTTTATGCGCTGCTGGGCGCTTAATAAGTGAAGTAACGCATAACAAAATATGCCCTCATATAATTCACTATCAAATGGCATGGAGGACACCGAACCGGAATATATTTTTATACGATCAGCGAACTGCTTTTTTGCGATATCAATTGCGCTTTCAGCTATTTCAATGCCAGTTACCTGGAATCCATTGTCAATAAAAACTTTGGCATTTCTTCCATAACCAAATCCTGGTATGAGAACTTTTTTCAATTTTTGTTCTTTAAATAATGCTAAAGTTGAGACGGCGGAATCAGCTGGTTCCCATCCCCACATTTCTTGTTTATCTTTAAAACTTGCCTCCCAAAATGCTGTCATAATAATATAGCTTAAATATTTTTATGCAATTATGTTGCATATGTAAATCTAAGCTAATTTTTATCATTAGGAAATGGACATTTTATTACTGATGCCTGTTTTTCCGTTTCATTTAAGATTTAAGAGCAACCCTTACAATGGGGTAATCTTCTTTAGTGCGATGTTTTTCTCATTGCCGTCCCTGGTGCATGTAAACCCAAAGCTAAAAGAAATACACAGTAGGGTGTAAGCTCCCCTGTTTTTCAGACCATTCAAAAGTATAATTTTGTCCTCAAATTTCCTGCAATAAATCTACAGGAGATTTGAAGTTCAATGCCTGGTGTGGTCGATGGTAATTGTAATCCACCATCCATTCCTCCACTTTCTCCCTTACATCATCCAGGGAGTGAAATATGTAGGCATTTAACAATTCTCTTCTGATGCTTCCATTCAATCTTTCAATATATGCATTCTGTGTTGGTTCTCCTGGCTGGATAAAAACTAGTTCAACCTTGTTTTCCTTTGCCCATTCATCCAACTTATGCGAGATAAACTCCGGCCCATTATCCATTCTTATTTTTTTTGGAAGCTTCCTATATTGTTTTAGCTCATCCAAGGCTCTTATAACTCGCAATGCTGGAAGTGAATAATCTATCTCCATAATAAGCATCTCTCTGTTATAATCATCAGCGATGTTCAACAACCTAAATTTCCTTCCATTCCAAAGCGCATCACTCATAAAATCCATGGACCATACCTCATTTACCGTTTCTGGCACGAATAAGGGTTTTTTGACTCTTTCTGGCAGCCTCTTCCTTGCCCTGCGGCGGATATTAAGCCTCATTGAGGTTATAAATCCTATAAATCTTTTTATGGTTCCATTTAAGCCCTTTTTGACGCAATCGGTAGTAACACTGCCAGAAGCCTATGGAGACGTGCTTTTCAACAAGAAGTGAAAGTGCATCAACTACTTCACTATCATCCCCTCGTTTATGTTGATAGTAATGTTTGCTTCGGTTCAATCCAACGCATTTACAGGCCTGACGATGGCTTATCCTTTTTACCATTTCATCAACTAAATCCCTTTTCTCGTCAGGCGTTAAAGCTTTTTTTCTACAGCCTCCTTGAAAACTTCATGCACGAGGCTAAGATTCGCATACATTTTCTTTAAACGTGCATTTTCTTCTTCCAGCGCCTTTAATTTCGATAGTTCTTTGACTTCCATTCCGCCATACCTTTGGCGCCATTTGTAAAAGGCTGCAGCGCTAATTCCTAACTCTCTGCAGAGATCATGCACGTTTTTACCGCTCTCATGTTCCTTGATTGCTTTTACAATCTGGGATTCCGTAAACTTGATTCTTTTCATATAACCAATTAAAATTAATAGTTTTTCTAATAGCCTCGCTGCGCTAGGTCTAGAATTCTACTTTTAACTGGTCTGAATTTTGGGAAGTGCACACTGGCAACTTCCTCAAATCAATCGGCAGGCGAAAATGCCACATTGAAACTTATGGACGATATTTCACTAATTGAAGATATAGCTCCGGAAGCTAAAATCTTGGAGGTTATATGTCTCCAAATACTTATAATTTCCCATGATCTGTGACCACTCGGGCTATTATCGAACAAATAGTTAGGGATTTTAAAAAGGTTTGGTTGCCGGAATTTTCCGATCGAGCCTTCAAATTGAAACAGACACCGCAGCAGATAAATACTATTGCTTCTTTTATAGAAATAGAGTCTCGATTGAATGAGGAGCGACCTCCTATAGCATCAGTAATCTATAATCGTCTGAACATAGGAATGCTGCTCGGAATAGATCAGACAGCCGTTTACATTACGAAGATTGAAAATCGATGGGGAATGTCATAATAAACGACAGCGACCTGGAGTCAAATTCTGCAAAACGCAAGAAAGTTTGTCTGTCTTCCTCGAGTTTAGATTTCATCAATCTCTGAAAGTTCAACCAAAGCCGACCCTTTATTCTGCGGTCATAATCTATATCTAATTAGGTTTTAAATGTAAAGAAAAAAAAATAAGTCAATTTTATTTATTAGCAGAAGAATTCGAACGTGGTAAAGCAGCCTATCGATCTTGGTTAGATAAGGAGCGTAGATGAAAACCGTAACTACACTTCAATCGTAAGAACATACACAGTGATTTAAATAATTAATCTAAGAACATATTTTGGTGTAATCTTTTGCTATGTTAATCTACCTGTGACTGTCGTTTTACTACTTTTACATAATAGTTCTTATCAACTAGTAAACGCTTTATATCATCATTAAATGTAAAAAGTGTTTGCCATTGTGTTGTTGGATAGACTAATTGAAAGGTTTTGCCGTCAACTGCAATGTTCAGGGGCATATCAAAATCCTTCTTACAGTTAGTCCACCTGAAGTACAGTTTCCCATTATAAAAATTGTATTCCCAGGCGGGAACTTGAGTAGATTCTAAGTATTGGGCAAAGACGCTTGTAAAGTCTTTTTTTGTATAATAATTGAGAAATCGCAAAATCTGTTTAGTACTAATAGTTTGGTGATAAAATGTTTGATTCAATCCATGAAGCCAGCCACGGAAAACAGTGTCTCCCAGGACCTGCCGGATAGTGTGAAGCATTGCTGCACCTTTATAGTATTTATCAGATGTGCTAGAGCCTAAAATTGGTTGGTCATTTTTTATATGTTTCCAGGTGCCAAGAGAATATTCATTACCTGCTTCATTACCCCAAACATACGCTGTGTACAGGCTTTCTAAGTATTTTGCAAAACCTTCATGTATCCAGCTATCATCGTTGGAACTTGATGAAAGGCTATTGCCAAACCATTCATGACCACTTTCATGCACTAATATAAAGTCCCACTTTAGGCCCCAGCCCGAACCTGAAATAGCGTCTCTTCCTTTATAACCATTTTGAAAGCCATTCCCATACGCTATTCCACTTTGATGTTCCATGCCAGGCATAGGTGCTTCTACTAACTTATAACCATCTTTATAAAATGGATAAGCTCCCATCCAATATTCAAAAGCTCGTAGCATAGTATCCGTTTGCAGCAAGTGTCTCTTCGCCCTTGCCAAATTATAGTCTAATACCCAAAAATTACAGTCAAGTAGACCTTTCAAACCCTTATAGTCACTATGCCAGCTGGTATATTTTCCAATGTAAGGGATAATATTATAGTTATTGATAGGGTTTATAACTTTCCAATTGTATGTTGCTGTACCGCCTTTATTGACAACCTTGTTTTGTAATCTGCCATTTGAGACTGCTGTTAGCGTATCAGGCACTGTGATACTGAAGGCAACGCCATTATCAGGTTCATCATATAAAATGTCTTTACATGGCAACCAAATACTGGCACCAGAACCTTCGCAAGCAATACTTATCCATGGTCTTCCATTCTTATCTTTTGCCCATATCCAACCATTGTCAAATGGGGGGTTAATAGCTTCAGTTGGGTATCCTTCAAATTTTATAAAGATTGCATGGGTTTCGCCTTTCTTCACTTCCCTTGGAAAAGTAATAAAGTATTTTTCTTTTTGCTTAATATAAGGAAGATTTACATTTTCCCAGGTAATACTAGTTATGCGCATTGGATCTTGTAAATCAATTTGCAAAGTGCTACTCCTCTGATAAGCAATAAAAGTTATCTCATTTGTCCCTGAAATAAATTTTTTATTAAAGTCTGGAGTTATCGCAATCGTATAATGCAGTAGATTCCACCAATTTCTTTCTCCTGATGTATTGATAGGAACTTGCTCTTTGTTGATATTCACAATGTATGGTGAAGTTTGAGCATGAAACCACGACGGAATGGTTAAAAAGAGAAGAAAAAAAAATACTATTATTTTCATATTAATTAATAAATGTGATTGTTATCTTATGTCTGCTGCGAATTAAAAAGTGCATTTGTGTTGATTTAGTGATGGTTCCTTCACTTTTTTCCTAATCTCAATTCACCGCTGTGGCGATATGCTTATTACCAATTATGGATAGAACTGAAGAGAGGGTAAGTAAAGGATTGAATGCGTAAGTTACTCTTTCAATTTAACTTTATTCCAAACATTATGTAAAGCCATTGCTATTATCATTTAACGGTGGAATAATTATTACAACATGATATCTAGCTTTGCCAGCATTGCCTTATGCCATTTTTAGCATCGATGATTTTATTCCCTGTGATTACCTGAATATATCTGTCCAATGAGTTAACTATTATTAATGAGCAGGAATTCTGTTTCTGGGAAAAGATGAGCTAATGGGAGATATTTGCAACATTTTGTAGTTTTGCCCCCAATGAAGATTTTCTATGCTGTCCTGCTGAGCCTATGCTCGACAAGTCTTTTTGCGCAAGTTTTAAAGGGAAAGGTCATCACAACAAGCGACTTGCCATTGGAAGATGCTTACCTGCAGAACCACTGGAGCAAAAACATGCGCATACCAATGAGACTGTTTTTTTATGCAGGACGTGAAAAGTGATGATTCCATCAGGGTAACGCTGCTGGGCTATCAACCGGTGACAAAGGTGGCTAAGGGGACAGAGATGAATCTCGTTTTGTCACACTCAAAGTTCCAGCTGAATGAGGTGGTCGTATCCGAAGGGATAAATCATCTCTCTCCTGTAGTGGCTGTGGATATCCCGACAACCCAGTTAAATGTTATTCAGGAATTTTTAAGAAAAGTGCCAGGACTTTTTATCTGGCAACATTCCGGCGGGATAAAGGTAGAACAGCTGTTCCTTCGTGGCTTTGACCTAGATCATGGCACAGATATCAACATCTTCGTGGACGGTATGACGGTAAATGCGGTAAGCCATGCGCATGGACTGGGTTATGCAGGCCTGCACTTCGGCAACAGCTGAATGATTATAGCAATCGAGGCTGCAGGCTGTCGCTCAATTGCAAATATTTTGCGAAGGGAATGTTCTGCATACCGAAGTGAGGTCTTCACGCTAACTAGTTGCATAATTAGCTCCCGGGCAACTTCTTTATGCCTAAAGCCTTGAAAATATACCATGTCTATCATCAGCTTATGTTTTGGGGTAAAGGTTGTGATGTCTTGTGCGGGATGGGGAGATAAGAGAGTAAGCTATAACTGGAATGATGATAAAGTTGGTTAATTTCACGATGTCTAGCTAGATTTTTAGCTATTGCATGCGTTTGTCCAGAATTTATCGCAACTGATTTCGATGACCAACAGGGCACAGGAACTGTACAAATGGAGGGATGAGAATAACAAAAGAGGCAATTACCGGAAAAGCTGGACTGATAAGGTGGTTTTATTGCTGAGAAATATAATCCTGAAACGGGCTGAATGCCCTTATGATAGTTATCTGGATACCACAGGTGTTATACTGCTCAGTACACTACATTACGAATTGCACCTGCTGGGATTTGTCCAGGTTAAGGTTGAAATCAATGAGCATTTGGATCTCGTGAATTAAAAATAAAGCGAGGCTTTAGTTAGATCTTAAATCCATCCCGCACGCCTAAGTAAATTGAAAACTTTCACCAGCGCAATCTATATTGCTGAAACCGGGGCAGAAGACAAATGCCAAAATTATGTCATGCAGCTTCATTTAGAGTCGGAGTAAGTACTAACTGGTTAATGATGGCCTTTTTACTTAATTTTTCAGTTCACTCTCCACTCAGCATAGGATCCCGCTCATTGATGCGTTATTGCCTAGGCAAGTCCATACTTGAGCAACTTATCAAACCAACCTCGGTTTGACTTAATCTCTTCAATGTGGAATGTATTCAGGTCGGATACATTGCTTAAATGGCTTCTATTGGGCTCTTTTTTTCGGTATGAGGTCATCTGGCTTGTAGGAAATGAAGCGATTATTTCTCATTAAGCCCTTTGATTATATACAAAAATTTATCTACATAGTTTTCCCATGTATAATCGTGTACAGCCTGATGCGCATCTATACATAACTGTTTATAGTCAGTGGCATTCAACATTTTTTCTATATCTGCGGCTAAATCGCATGCTCCCTGTTTTTTGGTATACACAGCAAATGAAGGTGATTCCCCAAATGTATCAGTGAAATCTTCATATGGAGCAATGACAACGGGAGTGTAAAAAAACATTGCTTCTATCGTGGATGAATAGCCTCCCCATAAAGGCGTCGGATTGATAAATACTTTGGCGTTCATAATTAAATCATAGTATGTTTTGCATTCGGACACTTCTTCTTTATCAAGATATCCATAACATGTGACTCCAGTTGGTAACTCATCAAAATCCTGGCTGTTTAATCCTATGAGATGTAAGGTTAGGCTTTGCCGATCAATTTTTAGAATATTATAAGCCGCTATTAATGATCGTGCTCCCTCTATATATTTGATGTCACCAATAAATACTAAACTATTTGACCCCGTCTTTGATATTAAAACTTCGCTTTCATTCAAACTTCCTTTATAAAAGGAATTGATAACATTTGTGTTAAGGTGACAGATATTCGCTGAGGGGTGAATATCTTGCATTAGCCTAGCGATTTTTGGGAATAGTGAAATCACTATTTTAGCTTCAGCTATCGCTTTATTTTGTTTTTTAATATATCCTTGTTCCAAAAAGTCAGGCTTTCTACCTAAGCGGTTTTTAATCAAATACTCCAGAGTCCAGTCGCAAAATAGAAATGATGGTCGTTCTGAATATTTGTTATAGTAACTAAAGTTCATAAATAACCATGCATCTGTTGACGGAAAATCGCGTGTAGCCTTTTTTATCTTATTTTGAGTAATCCAGCGGTGCAAACTGGTACGTTCAAAATGAAATACGGTGTTTTTGCTGAAGAATTTCCATATTTTAAAGATTCTTCTTTCAAAAAACAGCTCAAATCTTCTCTCTGGCCCGATATTTATGCGATTGATTTTGATCCCCCGGGCGATCAATTGCCGGGTTAAAAAATAGGGTACATTTGACCAAGTTTTGATTTTACTGGAATCACCATTGGCGAATACTGTTATTTCTTTTAGGTTCATGAGGTGATGGAAATTTGTTAAAAGCCAGCGTAATACAGATCGGAAAGAAGGTTCACAAAAAGTATTGTTATGGTTTGCCCCTTACCTTATAATAAACCCATAGGGCACATTTGGCCCAGGCAAGGTAGAACGACATTAAATTTGATGTTTTGGAAAATAAAAAAATCGTACTGCTCCATATTGATATGTGAAACCTTACGATGTAGATCAGTTTCCTACTGAGCGGTATATTGGCGTTAGGATCAACCCTTTTTTTTGTTTTTATTTTGGTGTTGTTCCAGCTTAACCGGTAAGCCAAACCTTCACGCCTTTGCCTTAACCCGGCTTCTTGTGTTCGGGCTATAAATTTTCCATCTACCCCGGCCAGTGATAATCTCCCTGACGCAATGCCCTTGCTGATCAAAAGCCCAACTACATTTGATCTGACAACCACTACATTGGTGCCCAGTCCATCTAAGGCATAGGGTTCAACCCATGCATCACCAAATGATACATCGGCGGTTTCGGCAAGAACATCGTCACAAAAGTTACAGGCTGAATTCATAAAAAAGCCAGCACCCCAGTCCCCGTCATTTAAGTATCTCCAATCTTTGTGTACAATCGAACCATCTTTCAGGGTCAGCCTGGCGTTATACCAATAGGCCGCCCGGTCGGGGAATTTGTGCCGGAATTCAACTTTTGCAACCTCTGGCAAGCTAACTTTCATCTGTACCGCAAAGCTTTCAACCAACCTCGAACTTTTCATATGACCGCAAAAGAGGCCTAATGTAAATTTTATGCGGTCTTTGAAAACCTGGTCGTGTTTTCTCAGCAGCTGAATAGCCTTTATGAAACAGGGAACTCCTACAATTGCATACCGTCCGGGCTCTTCCCTGATGATTTTTAATACATTCGACAATTCAGTAGGGTAGTATCTTGACTTTGCCCCCTGCAAAATTTCCTCTTCTGTTTTCGATATACTGAAATGAAAAAAATCACCATCCTGATCCGGCTTCTCTGAGGGGACTACATGGATGACAGCGTCGATCAGGTTATTATTCAATAACTCCATCGCTACCCAGGTGGTCATTCCCCCAGAGCTGCCCTTTGCACGAAGTCCGGGCTGATTCACATAGCCTACATAAGCATTTTGATAAAGTCCTGCTGCAATGTTTTTTTGAGCGGAATAAGGGAATAGGGCTGCGGCCAACTCATCTTCCTTCGTTGATTCCGGAGAAAAGGGGCAGGTGTCCATGATATCTCGGGATGGTTCTTCATACCATTCAACAGGACCATATGGTTTCAAATGGCCAAAATTATCGAAACCCATTTGTACCTTAAAATTTTTTGATTGCGCTACACAGCTTCCGCATCCAATGCACATTCCAGAATCTACAATGTCTTTAGGGCTTAAGTTGGCATTCATATCAGCAATTTAAGAATTTACTTTGTAATGCCTTATGCATTCTGCCAAATTTTTAATAATGCAATTGGTTTGATCATATGGTGTAGGCCTAACAGCATTAAACCGCTTATCAATACTGGATTAAGTGATCCTTTAGGGGTATAGGAGTCTTAAAAGATCGTTCGCCTTTATTTTTGCAAACTGCTCTTTAAAAATGTTTCAGAGATTTCTTTCTGATTTTTCAACCAGTTATTTACGGGTTGATAGTCAATACCCGAATTGAAAGAAGCATATAGATCGTCTGTTGATTTTACAAGCCTGTTCTGCAAATTTATCTCTTTTAAGAAATCCAGGCATTTATTTTGCCGTTCAGCACTCAAAAACATAGCGAACGGTTGATTAAACTTAACCGAGAACAATAAGCCATGGTACATGCACGTAAACACAAATGAGGCGTGTTTAATGTAAGCCATCCATAAAAAAGGTGAAGGTGCGATGATATTGAGGTCACACCAGTCAAATTTTTTTCCAATAGATACAATTTTCAGCTTCTTTTCTTTTGCTATAGATCTGAATTGATCAATGACCACCTGATCTGGCAGCAGGCCATCCGAATAAAAAATAATATAATTTTTAAGTGAGACCTTTTTTATCTTGTTTTTAAAATCATAAAGTAACGTTGGATCTAGCACAACCTGTGGTTCGGCAGCGCCAAATTGTTTGGCAAATTGATAGGTGTTGGTATCCCTAACACCCAGGTGTTTAAAATTTTTCATAAGCCTCACGATGCTCCGCGGATGCCGTGCATCAAACCGATCAGGACCCATGCTGGCCGCATAAGAAATGATATGGGTACTGTTGAGGTTATTTGAAAAGTAAGGCGTATCAATTCCTCCCCATTCTTTGCTGTAACACCAGATCTGGTCACTACCAATAATAATGGTGTCAAATTGAATGGCCTCAAGATCCTCACGATTACTGATCCAATGGGTTCTACTGAGCTTACGCTGGTAAATTTTGAATTTTGAAATTTTGATCAGCATTTTAATGAAGGTTAAAGGGGCTTGTTTTTCAGCATAAAGCATCGCTTTCAATTCATTATCGATACTTTTTTGCTTTCTGTAATTGATAAAAATATTATCATGGCCATTTTCGAGTAGATAATGATGTAGGGCATAGGCCTGCAAGTAAGCTCCGTAATTGTAACACTGAAAAAAAGTTAATATTCCTATCATTTAATATGTGTTGATTGACTTACACCGGTGTCTGCTGTTTCCCAAATTAACCAATTATTTTTAAATACTCCTTAGCTGTTCTCAGTAGCCTGTTTCTATTCTTTTCAATCAGACCTGCTTTAAGCGTGATCATATGGCAATTGATATTGAAAAATTACGCAGGAGGTTTTCAGGCGAATTCTGTAATTCTCCGATCTGAATGGAAATATAAGCCCCCACTGTAGTAATAAATGATAATATTTAATTGAATATAACTACTTTAGTAATCATTAAAGCTTACAAATATCAGATACTTTTAAATAAACTTGTGAACTATATTAACATTACCTCATGATAAATTATAAATCAATACCAACTTATCTTTTTATTTTTTTAATCACATTTTGTTTCAAGGGTTATGGACAAGGGAATACTGGTATCACTTTAAAGGGCAAGCTAAAAAATGAAAACAACGAGCCAGGTGAAGGTGCGACTTTATTCTTGAAAGATGCCAAGAATGGTCAGGTGGTGAAACAGGGATTGAGTGAAGCAGACGGAACTTTCTCCTTTGCTGTTTCAGCCGGAAGTTATGTGCTTGCAGTTAGTTATTTAGGGACACTTGTTTATCAGAGCGACCAACTGCAGCTATCCTCATCTGTTGATTTGGGTGAACTAAAAATCAAAACCACTAACCTTAACCTAAAAGAAATCGTCATTCAAAGTTCTCGTAATCAACCGTTAATTAAGGTTGAAGGCAGAAAGATAATCTATAACGTCCAAAGGAGCATAACGGCACAGGGCAGTACGGCGTTGGAAGCTTTAAAAAAAACGCCTGGAGTAATGGTAAAACAGGATAATTCAGTTTCAATCAATGGCGCAAGTACAGCATTAGTGATGATCAATGGTAGGCAAACCTATCTCCAAGCCGAAGAATTAGCGCAACTGCTGAAGTCTATTGCCGCCTCTGATCTGAAATCAATTGAGATTATTAAAAATCCCTCATCTGAATATGATGCTGCAGGAACAGGCGGCATTGTCAATCTTGTACTTCAGAAATCAATTACCGAAGGTTTCAATGGCAGTATCAATAATGGCCTTGCTTATGGTAAAACCATAAAGCAAAATACCAATCTGAATCTTAATTTCCGGCAGGGAAAACTGAATATGTTCGGTAGCTACAATCATAGTTTTGGGCATTACGCAATGGATTATGATAATGACCGGACAACAAATGGAAAGGTGTATTTAAATGCCAATCATGATGTGGATAAAAAACATCATATTGCCTCAACCCTGGGTGCTGATTATGCTATAGATACTACCAAAACTATCGGAGTTGTATTGAATGGAAACTTTTCAGCCGGGGGTGGTTTGATTACCCCGGTCACCGGTATCTATGACCAGTTAACCGGCCGGCTATTGCAAACGCTAAGAAGCCAGAGCAGCTATCCTGAGCAAATGACGCAACGGTATAATACCAATCTAAATTACCGGTATAAAGGTGCTAACCATACGACTTTGGATATTGATGCAGACTATGGGATTTTTGACGCATCAACAAGTAACTTGAGCACCAATGCCTATTATAACCCAAGCGGCGAGTTTCTGTCAACCAATAATTTTCTGGTAGCCAATAGCAGAAACATCAAACTATATGCACTTAAGGCTGATTATAGCTTTAAAATAGGCAAAGGGAAGATGCTGACAGGCGCAAAATTTTCCAGTGTAAACGCTAAAAATGTATTTGATCAATATGATGCCAACGGGAGCGAGAAGGTCATTGATATCAGTTTATCAAATTCTTTTATTTATAAGGAACAGATAAGTGCGGCATATCTCAAGTATGAAACATCCTTTAGTGAGGACTTAAATATGGATTTAGGCGTAAGACTGGAAAACACACATTCCACAGGAGACCTGCAACCCCGCGACGGAAGCGTCCAGTCTACAAATTCTGTTGTGAGAAATTATCTGAATATTTTTCCAACCGCTTCGATCACTTATAAAACCAAGGGATCTGGTACTTACAACTTAAGTTTTGCGCGTCGTATTGACCGTCCTGCTTATAATAACCTGAATCCGTTTTCGTACCCTGTTGATGAACTTTCCTACTGGAAAGGTAATCCGTTTCTCCGGCCCCAGTATGCCAATACGCTTGCATTGCAATACAGTTATAAAAAGACGACCATATCTGCAAGTTACACCCATACCAGCGACATCAGCAACGAAATAACCGAAGTTCTGACTGGAAATGTTATTAATATGATACCTAGAAATATTGGTTTTCAGAACAACCTGAATATGACCATGACCCAGGAGCTTAATCTGGCGAAATGGTGGAATGTCAGTTTTACAGCTATGGGGTACCTTTTGGATAATAAAGTCGGTACTATAGAATATGGGAATTATAGCCGAAAACGTTTTGCAGGAACCATCAACCTTCAGCAAAACTTTAACCTGCCTGGTGAAATCACTGCTGAGCTTGCAGGAGTGGTGAACTCCAAAAACATAAGCGGCTTAAATACTTATGTGAAAGGGAACTCGCAAATTGATCTGGGCTTGCAAAGGAATTTAATGAATAATAAAGCAACGCTAAGGCTCGCTGTTTCTGATTTGTTCCGGGCAAATAAAATCAGTACCGATACCCAGTTGAATAATTTATTACTCCATACCACTTACGCGGGAGAAACCCGTCAGATAAGGTTAAACTTTACTTATCGGTTTGGCAATAATAAGGTAAAGACAAAGGATGCGCGTGAATCAGGACTGCAAAATGAATCGCAAAGGCTATAATGCTTGGTACATGATGTCTGATAAGTTTTCATCTGTATCCAGAAGTTGCTGAACGGATAGGAAAACCTGGTTAATGTATTTAAATTCATCATAACCAGTCATTGGTACTTCAATTACTATGGAGTTTAGTCCCTTAATTAAATATCCCAATATATATTTAGCCACATTTTCAATACTCCCAACCAGATAGGGCACGTCACTATGGCCGTTAATAAACGGAGTCAAATTATAGATGTCGTTTACATTAGCCACTTTTGACTGAGCTAACAATTCTTTTTTCCAGATTACAGCTGATCGTTTTGTTGTAAATTCTTTGATTTTTCTGGCCGTATCATCTGCCGGGGCATATTCTGCCAATAGCTTATAATTACTTTTTTCATCTTCTCTTGCAATAATTCCAAAATGAAAACCGGTCTTGTAATCGCCAACAGACTGGTTAAAATCATTTTCAGGTATTGCCATACAAAGTCTTCCTGATCCTGTCTCACGTGTAAGTTTTAAAGAAGCATCAGATTTCCCTGCAATGTAATTTATCGGCTGCAGTTCTGAGCTTAGAGATTCAGGTAGTATGACATTATTTAAAGCGTAATAAGCCCCTTGAAAAGAAACCGGTGCTCCCCCTTTTAATAATTGGTCAACTATAGAACAGTATTCACCCAGCCGTTCATATTTTGAATCATGATTAACGGAATCTCCTAGTCCTGTCGAATCGAATAAGGCTGTGCCTGTGATGTAGTTTACGTAGAGCGGTCTGTTAAGGTATGATGATAGGTTGGAAATATATTTAGCCGTATAGAACGGATGTGTATAAAGGGAGTTAACGGCAATAAATGGGATAAGCGACTTTGAATGTTTAATGATAAGGTTTGCGAAAAACCAAGGATTCAGATAATTAGAATTCGCATCCGGAACCAGTATCCCGGTAAATTTATATCTATCAGATTCCGAGATGAATGTTTCGGCCTGCAGATAAACTGATTTTGATTCATTTACCTGGACAGCAAACATAGTAAATACAGGAATCGACTGATTGTTAAATGCTAATTGCATCTGCTATTTTGGATAAAGGCTGATTATAAATTAATGATTTTAAGCATATGCACACTATCACTAATATGGTATCCCATTTATATGCCGTTTCGATAGAGTAAGACACATTTGGAACATACTGGCATAATTCCGGAGCTAATTGTTTTTCTAAGTTTGTTAAAATTTTCACTAGTCCAAATTTCTGTCAGGGATTGATGGTTTAAATCTCCGATCGCAAGTTCAGGAAAAAACTTACTACAAGTACCGACTTTGCCATTTGCTAATACTTCCGCCCGATTAGCTAAAGCAAAACAGCGTTTAGGTGAGTCGTATTTGTCAGTTATAAAGTTCATGATCTCATGAGTTTCAATTTCCTGGCTAAACCTTACCCTTGATTTCCAAACCCTTTTATTCATACGTTTAATCTGTTCCTGCAGAATAACCTCTGAGCTTTCGCTTAGCTGAAAGGTATAAGAGTGCCAGCTGGCAGGGCCAGAATTCTGATCAGGGTTTATCCATGTGAGGTTATTTGAAAAATAATTATCCATTTCCAGTGCGCGTTCGGGTGATATATACCATGGATAATTTAGATAGATTGAATCTACTTGCTTGGCTTCGAAGTACTCTACAAACTCGTATAAATGTGGAATAAGATCGTCATTAAGGACTGCGCTTACCGAAATGGAACCTCGATAATTTCCTTTTCTTTGCTCCTCCAATATAATGTCCATTTGACGTACCAGGCGTTCGAAAGTAGATTTTCCGCGTAGTGCATTATTGGCTTCAGAAAGGCCGTCAACACTTATCAATAGTGCCAAATGTGGTGAGATTTTTAATAGGGATTCCATATTTTTCTCAAGCAATATCCCGTTGGTACAGATTACAGTGTGTCTTGGATCTTCAACAATACAATCAGCAATTCTATCCCATTCTGAATGATACAAAGGCTCTCCACCCCACAGATATAGCCTCGACTTTACCTCTTTTGTTTCTTCCAGAATGTTTTTAAAGGCTTCCACACTCAGCTCTTTATTTTGGATTTCCTGATTGTAGCTATGGAAATACCCATCATCATTCCATTGGTAACACATTTTACAACGGAGGTTACAGGCATGTGTCAGTTGAATATTGACCTCTGTCGGGACAGAAAGTGCATATGCGCCGTTCTTTTGAACTTCCCGCCTGGTAACAGCAATATCTTTGATCCTTTTTTGTAACCTGCTGAAAGTTTCAGCATTAAATGTGGTAGTTGATTTAAAGCCCATGATTGATGATATAAGAGTTGATATAATTTTCTGTGCGGGCCCTGATATTGAGCAGGTTTAAATGCATCTGTTCCAAAACTTCTGAGGAGAAGCCAGTCTTTTTCCAATCCTCAAATAACATTCCCAACCCGTATTTTATCCACAACAGCCCGTTTTTATTTTCACTGTTTCCATAAGGTTCCAGGATGATAATCGGGGTAGCAGAAGATAACGAATCAATTAATGTGCCCGCCCCTGGTTTACTGATTATAGCTTTACTTTTTCTGATGATCTCATACAGTGGAGAGAATTGACTGTTGTCTAAAAGTTCCATCTTATTCTCCCCGTTGCTGTCAATTTGAAAAAGAGGAGGGAAGTGATGTTGATTATTTTTCTGGTCCCAGATGTTCCATTCGGGATCCAGAAAATAAAAATGGAACTTTTCATTTTCTTGCACTAAATCCTGTTTATCATAAGCTATGATGGATAGGGTAAATTCCGTAGATGAAAGCGCTTCGCCTTTCGCCTGGTAATCTCCTAATCCCCAGCCCCCGCCATGAATAATAAGGTTGTTATCTCGCTTCTTAAAAGGAACAGGGGATAAGCCATCTACATTCATGTAATAATTAATCTGTTGCTTTTCCCAGCTATGGAACCATACGGTATTGGCAGTAGCTGATGTGCAATTATACATCTTCCATGATACCGAGTAATCGGCGTCTAGGTGGCATAAATCAATTTTGATATCCTTATGGTCTGTTATCTCCAGAAACCTGTTTAAAATTGATAGCCAAAAACCAGAGAATACAACAAAATGGTGTCTTTTTTCTTTCAGCCAGGTGTCAAGAAGTAGCGTCACCATTTCTTCGTTCAGCGCGCTACTGGGATCGGTGGCCATACTTTGCCCCATCAATGCAAATGAAAAGTTTTTATGGAACTTGGACTTCATTCTAGGGATGATGTTTTTTTTATCCCCTTTATAAAAATTTTCAAATACATGTACAATGGTAGGAATGCCAGCCTCCTTTAATTGCTTGGCCATAATTACCCCGGGAACATAAAATCCCATACCAGGACCAGCATTTAATATTGTAACACAAGGTTTGCTCATATGGTTGATTAATGTTTTTTTAGGTCTAATTTGTTGCAGAATGTGTACATGTTTTCCTGAAGCGCATCAAGCTCAGCAATTGTCGTATAGATGATATGGTAATATAAGCGCCCTTTATACGGCCCATCGGTTATTAACCTTGCATTAATATCTACCGTGTTAGCTGATAATGGTAGTATGCCCTTGGTTTTACCTTTAGAAAAAAGTAAACCATCTTGATCGAGTTGTTCCAGTAAGTGATCAAAGCTTAGCCGGTAGTCAACCATGAAACTAAGCGTGACCATTCTACAGCGCAGGTTTTTATCAAATTTATTGATAAAAGCGCATAAGGCATGATTGATGAGCCCCATTGATTTTCTGGCATTGATTTCTACGATAGGGATAAGCCTGTCATCAGATAATATCATCGAATCGATGCATACAGGACCAAAATAGCCAGATTCAGCGATGTACATTGCTGCTTTTTCTATATACACTAAATATCCGGATAGTTGTATTTTTTTTATAAAAGACTCATCGGCTTGCTCGATACCTGAAAAGCGAAACTTTTCGTTGTGCATGATATGAAAGGAGATGATTTTAAAGTTTCCGCTCTGCTCAATCATCAGCTGACAGGAGAAGTCAGTCAGTTTGTCTAAATAAGGTTCTATAATAAACTGGATTAACTTTCCCTGCTGTTCCTGATGGTATAGGTGCTTTACTATGGATTTTAGCGCAAGCTCCCTTTTAATCAGGATGTTACCGCTTCCAGATACGCCAAAAGGGTCTTTAATAAGTACTGGAGATTCCTTTAGCATATCTTGCCCATATTGCTGCAATGATGCAGTAGAATTAACAACATAGCCTCCGCTTCCTGTTTTTAAGGTATCAGAAATACGAGTGGAAAATATTTTAGAATTTACTTTCTTTACAGCTCCGGTATTAGGAAAATGCACTTTAGTATTAAAAATATCCTCTGAAAGACGGGGATCACTAACAATTGCATATGAATCTAATTTCACCGATTCATATTTAAACGACTTAAACAGATCTTTATATTTTTCCTTTAATTGACCTATTATATCTTTTTTAATGTTTATTTCCTGGCCAGTGCTTAAATCTTCGTTGATGCCCATATTGGAAAAATTAAAACCCAGTTCTGAAAGATACCGGAGATGAGCATTATTCATTTTAAACCTGGTGATGATCACACTGTCTTGCTGCTCAGCAAAAACAAATTGCATTTCATCCATTGCCTCTACAATCATATTTGCCTGATTGTCCTTGAAAAACGGAAGAGTTGCGTAGTGCTGGTCCCGCCAAAAACGTTCTGCATTAAATGAACCAAGTATGATATGCTTTTGACGATCGGACATACAGTTAGAATATTATGCTGCGGGAATTTGAGTCATGAGATAGTCTGCCAATATCCTAATCGAGGTGAGATGACTAAAATCAATTTCATCGAAATTGATCTCAATTCCAAAATTTTCTTCAATCTCCAGCATAAACTCAATCATTTGTACAGAATCCAGGGCAATGTCAGTGATAATATTGGCATCATCACTAAACTCCTGGGCAGATCCCGGATTTTCCGTAACTGTTTCTAAAATTGTTTTCAGTTTTTTTATAATATCATTGATTTGCATAGGTATAGGTTGGACGATAGGTTTGGGATTGGATATTAAGTTTACTTGGATAAGTAAAGTATTACTAAATTACTAATTTTTGTTCAAGCAAACAATTTTAAATTAGATTTAAAAGGTCTATGATTTACCATGATATTTAATTCGAAAATACTACATTTAGGTTTGTCAAAAAAATGTTCCTTTTTCTTAAAAGTAACTGGCTATAAAATTTGTAATAATTATTTCCTGGTTTACATGTAGAGTTATGCTAAAAATAGATAGTTGCGGTCCGATTACTTTCCAGCAAAAGCAATCCTATGATTATCATATGTCCTTAACGGATCTAAATAGTTCCGAGATTATGCTTTTGAATCTGGATGTCAGTGATTTAAATCCGGTTTATTTACCTTTGACAATCAATCGGCTCTTTAAAGATATTGACTCATTCAGGACTGTTTTTGCCAGTGAAAATGGTGACGTTTTTCAAAAAATTTTGAAGTTTGATGACCTTGATGATTTTTATTTTGATAGCCTGGATAAGTCTGATGAAAAATACAATGAAGCAGTTGCAGATGAATTGATTGCAATGGTAAGTAGTGCAATGGGATTAAGGGGAAACTCCCCGCTTTGCAAATGTTTAATTGTAAATTTTGAGGGAGGAATACGCAGATGCATGTTTTTTATCCATCATATTATAGTTGACTTGTGGTCGATATTGATTATCAAAAATAAATTTTATGAATTATATAACAGTTATGTAAGCAATCAGAACTACCCGGATGCATTGGCCGGCAGGTCTTACAACATGATCGACTATGCAAAAGAACAGAAAGAAGCCTACCACTTAAACGGGCAATCGGCAATAGCCTATTGGAATAATAAATTAGCACCCATTTTTAAGGACCGCAGTACATCGTTCACTGATATAACAGGGCAAAAAGTGTTAAAGTTTAATGACGAAAGTGGTGTTAATTCAGTGCTGGATCATAGCGAATGTGGATTTATAGCATTAAAAGTACAAGGTAAACGGCTTGAAATCATCTACCAGATATTAAAAGAATCAAATACCAGTTTTATGGCATTGTTTAACGTGGTTTTTAGTCTTTTGCCCTGGTATCACGGTGCTAGTAAGGACGTTTTAATTGCCTCACCAGTTAATAATCGCTTAAACAGTAGGTTAAAATATGTCGTTGGATTATGTGGAGGATCTATTTATACCTATTTACATATGAAACCAGAGCTTACAGTTTCCAAGATCCTTAAAGACGCTTACATAGATATTTTGAGGTCTTTTAAATATGCCATAACGGAACATACTGTTTATGAACTGGATGGTCGGCATTTAAGGGAGAAATGTGATCTGTTTTTAAACATAACAGCCAAAGAGTTTGAGAATAAGATACCTGAAAATTATTACAGGGGCGAAGGTTTTGAAGGAAAGAGGACCTATTATGCTTTGCAATGTTCCATTCATGAGCAAAAGGATCATATCAGCATGATCTGGGGGCATAACAAAAGTATCTACACCCAAGGACAGGTTGAGCACTTGGTAGCGTCTGTTTTTAACTTACTGGAATTGGTTAAAGCCCGTATGGATAAGCCCTTAACTAATTTATATACCAGTAAAAAGAGCCATTAATATAGAATTTTATTTATGTCGGTTAAAAAAAATCCCTATATACAGCTTGCAAAGTTTTCCTGGAAAATTGGTAAGGAATACAGAAATAAACAAATAATTTATTATCTCATATTCGTTTTATCGATGACAGTTTCGTCTGTTAATCCATTTTTATATAAGTGGCTTATAGATGAAATTCAGACAACAGATCATGTAATGAAAGCAATCTGGATATTTGCTTTATTAAGCGTTTCTCTCAAGCTCGTGGATTGGATCATTTATGCTCCGATATATTTGAAAACAAGAGATATTGCTTTTGAACTGAGTACAAAATTTCTTGTCGATCTTCAGCACCGCGTGATAAACCTGTCAACGAAATGGCACCAGTCCAATCATACAGGTGCTACTGTAGATAAGATTAAAAAATCTTCTGATGGCTTCAAAAAATTTTTGAATGATGATTTTCACTATATCAAGGTTTTTTTTCGGTTTGTTTTCGCATTGGGGGGCATGATCTATTTTGCTCCATTGTACGGAATGGTTGCATTGCTAATTGGAGGAATAATTGTATACCTCACAACAATGTTAGATCATAAGTATTTCGCACAATTGAAGCAGATTAATGAAAAGGATTATATTGCCACTTCTGTGTTGCTCGATAATTTAGCTAACCATAATACCATTACCTCCCTGAAGCTGCAAAAGCAGATCACAAATAATTTTCAGGATAAAGTGCGTCAGATTGGAATACCCTATTTTAAATCGGTTAAAATTGATGCGTTGAAATGGGCTGTTGTCGAAATATTAGTTGTACTGATATACGTAATAATGGCAGTTGGTTATGTATCTGAAAATTTTCATCCCGGGCAAAAGTTTTTGGTTGGAGGCTTGGTAGCGATGTTGGCCTATGCCTTACAGTTTACCAGTGGTTTTCAGGAAATGGCCTGGCTTTATGCCTTGGTAATTGGGACCTATGCAGATTTCTCGGCCTCGGAAAGCCTAAGGTTAAATGAGAAAGGAAATTTAAGCAACGGACAAACATTAGAAAAAACTTACTGGTCAGCGCTTACGCTAACTAATGTCAATTACGTCCATACTGGCGATGACATTCGTCAATTTACGTTATCAGACATCAATTTTAAAATCAATAATGGAAAAAAGATTGCTTTAGTCGGAACTAGTGGTAGCGGTAAAACCACTTTTTTAAAATTAATTAGAGGTTTATATGCTCATCAAAATGGTTCTGTTATGCTCGATGGTGTTGAAATACAATGGAATCAACTCGAGCAGTTGGCATTATTCCTGCCACAGGAAGCCGAAATATTTAATGATACGATACTTTATAATTTGTGCCTGGATATTAAATTGGATCTTCAGGAAATCGAAAAAGTTTGTAAAATGACCCTGTTCGATAGGGTGGTGAAAAGGCTTCCTGATGGTTTGCATACCGTCATAGACCAGAGTGGCAGTAATCTTTCCGGGGGAGAAAGGCAGTTGTTAGCAATTACCAGATGTATTCTGCTTGACAGTTCTTCTTCAGTATTATTATTTGATGAGCCTACAAGCAGTATCGATCCTTCCAGTGAAAAAATATTATTGAAAAACGTCTTCAACCATTATGCTGATAAATCAATAATTTTTACGCTGCACAGGCACTACCTGCTTCCAATGTTCGATTATATTTATGTTATGGAGGAAGGAAAGGTGATATGGGAGGGAAGTTATCAAAAAATGCTGATCGATGAATCCGTGAGTAAATATATTTATGAAAACTATAGCGACTGACCTCATGAAAGAAGATTTGATTAAATCTAAAACGCATCCCAGTAATCCACCATTAGTCTCCTGCCTGTGTGTAACCCATCAGAAACCCTGGCTACTGGCAAAAGCCGTCGCCTGTTTTTTACATCAATCTTATCCGTTTAAGCAGCTGGTAATGGTTTATGAAAATATTGATCTGTTGACAGAAGCGTATGTGAAAGAATTGCGCTTTATTGCTAATGTTAAATTAGTTAGAGTAGATTCCTTAGCCGTAAAAAAAACTTTAGGGGAGTTAAGAAATATTGCAGTTGAGGAAGCCGATGGCGAATATGTTTGTCAATGGGATGATGATGACTGGTACCACGCTGATAGAATTTCCCGCCAGATGCAGTCAATTTTGAAGTCTGATAAGCCTGCATCAATTCTTAACCGTTGGCTCATCCATAACGCTGTAGAACAGCGGTTTTATTATTCTCATCAAAGACGCTGGGAAGGCAGTATTGTGTGCCGCAAAGATATATTTCAGTTAAAAAAGTATTCGGCGGTGAGCAAAGGCGAAGACACCGATATAATAGATTTTCTGGATGAACATCATTACCTGATTTATTTAGATGCACCTTATCTATACATATATACCTACCACAATGGAAATACATGGACTATCGATCATTTTAAAAAGATTTTTGAGGCCAGTAATGAAATGCCCAAGTCCTTCTCTGGTGTGATACAGCATATCCTTGAGAGTAATATTTCGCCAGTGAGGAGATCAAAATATCTTGAGAAAGCCGTCAAGTTATTTGCAACTGTATACAGTTGAGTAATTAAATATTTTATAAAGGAAAATAATTTACACTATCCGATGTATGAGGAAGATCAATTAGCCATCATTATACCGGCATATAAAGCTAAATATTTACGGTTGACGATGGAGTCTATATGTAAACAGACCGACCAGAACTTTCATCTCTATATCGGTGATGATGCCGGAGATAGTAAAATTGCTGATATTGTCAACTCTTTTAAAGGAATGATCAAAATGACTTATAAAAGGTTTGAAGAGAATCTTGGTAAAAGCTCATTGGTCTCTCATTGGAATCGGTGTTTCGAGATGGTTGGATCTGAAAAATGGCTTTGGCTATTTAGTGATGACGACTTAATGAGCCATAATTGTGTGGAAAATTTTAGAAAAGAAGTTAAAGGAAATCAAGCATCCAAAATTTTCAAGCATGATTCCGTAAAATTTATCAATGATCTCGAGATCGTCAGTAGAAATGCTTTTGATGGTAATGTAACAACAGGCCAATTTTTAAAATCAAAATTCACCTATTCCATAGAAAGTTATGTTGTCGAATATATATTTGATCGTGAATTATTAAAAAAGATTGGTGGGTTTCCTGATTTTCCATTGTGTTGGTGCGCTGATGATCTTTTTTGGGTGTTAGCCAGTCAGTACTCGCTGATCGTAAAAATCAGAAAGACAACCGTATTTTGGCGCTACAGCGAATTAAATATTTCAGGCGGATCAAATTCACGTTCAACCAGCAAGAAAAAATTGCAAGCGTGCCATATGTTTTTAAAGGCGCTCAAATCTTCAAACGTGTTTACCTCAGAACCTCCTTTAAGAAGGTTGGCAGTTTTCTGGTATCTGGAACAATATATCTATTTAAAAAAAGGTTTAAACTATTTCGATCGGATGTTCTTTCTGTTAGAACTGTTTTGGCTTTTTCCGCTTCAAATCCTGAATCGCATCAGTTTAGGGAAGTTTTCTGTGAAGAATATTTGATGGTTTCCCTAATATGCTGTGTCGGGAATGAGATATGCTTTTTAATTTTTATTTTAGAATATTGATCAATGGATTTATTGAATACAGGCTTTATGAAGGAATTCCATATACTAGTTATAGGTAAATGTTTATGGTAAATATTTTAATTACCGGTGGCGCGGGGAATTTAGGAAGTTCTCTCGCTTGTAAGTTGATTGAAAATGGCAGCTACAATGTAATAGTAATAGATAACCTCATAACTGGCAATATAGGGAATCTACCAATTGGGTTTAAAAACTTGACATTTTTGGAAAGCAACGTAAATAATTATACGCAATTGTCTGAAATCATGCGGAAAAGGAAGTTTGATTATATCTTTCACTATGCCGCTTTAGTCGGTGTGAAGCGTACATTGGATAATCCGATGCTGGTTTTAGAAGATATAGAAGGCATTAAAAATGTGCTTGCTTTAGCCAAAGAAACTGGTGTTAAACGGGTATTTTATTCATCCTCTTCAGAAGTTTACGGTGAGCCAGTATCGCTACCACAAAATGAAAATACTACCCCCCTTAACTGCAAATTGCCTTACGCCATTGTTAAAAATGTAGGAGAAGCTTTCTTTAGATCGTATCACAAAGAATATGGGTTAGAGTATAATATTTTTAGATTTTTTAATACTTATGGGCCAAATCAGAGTGAGGATTTTGTAATTTCAAAATTTATAGATGCAGCGTTGCAAAATAAAGATATTACTATTTACGGAGATGGAGAACAAACCCGCACATTTTGTTATATTGACGACAACGTGGAAACAGTAACAAGAGTTTTTGAAGAATCTTTGTATGTTAACGAAGTAATTAATGTGGGTAACACTGTGGAAATTAGTATCAATGAATTAGCATCTACCGTGATCTCCTTAACCCATTCATCTTCTGCAATAGTTCATTTGCCTGCTTTAAAGGAAGGAGATATGTCAAGACGCCAACCTGATAACTCAAAAATGATGAAATTAATGAATAGGTCCTTGCTTGGGATTGAAGAGGGGATCAAAAAAATATTATCAATTAGATATGATATTCCTCCGAGATAGCAAAAACCTGAGGTATTACTTTCCGTCATTGTACTGGTAATTATGGTGCAACAAATAGTGCTCAAACCATAAAAACATTGTTAAGTATTCATATGACCTGTCGTAATTGACAGGAAGGTTCATTCCGTATTTCCGGCTCTTTTAGGATTTAATTCTATAGATATTAATTCGAGATCGTAAAAAATCTCCAGATTCATACTGATGATGTAATGCATTAAACTGGATTTTTATGTTTAATATTTACGTTTCCAAATCTTACTGAATTTTCCCATTTAAAAAGGTCTCTGCTTATTATTTTATATATAATTATGATGTATGTGATGAGTATTAATTGCCTGAGCATCAATCTTTGCGGTACGATATATATAACTTCCTTACTTGTCTTGTTTTTGATCAGAATTATCGAACAAATGATCGAATCAAACAGGATAAATGCAAAGTAATAATATAATAGATCTGATTGATCGGGAGTGAGCATAGCGTAAACAAAAATGTAATCAGCAATTGGGGTTATTATGGGTAGTATGAAACTAAACATAATCAGATAAGGGATTACTAAATATCCAAATAGCTTATTTTTAACGTTAAAGATTGTACTACTATACTTATATAGCACCTGCATACTTCCAACTTTCCACCTGACCCTTTGTTTGATGAATGCCTGAATATTTTCTGGAGCTTCTGTATAGCCTTTTACATCATATGCATTCCGGATAATGTGGTTCTTACACAATAGCCTTAAAGTCATTTCATTGTCTTCAGTAAGTGTATCGTTTGAATATCCTCCCAGTTTTACTAAAACAGACCGTCTAAATGCTCCAATTGCACCAGGGATAACTAAAATTCCATTTACATACTGAAAAACGTGTCTTTCATAATTAGGGGTAGTAATATATTCGACATACTGCAAGTAGGTGATCAGATTTCGCTTATTTCCAACTTCTATTTGACCAGCCACAGCGGCAACCTCCTGATTGTGGAAGTAAGGAAGTATTTTTTTGATTACGTTTGACTCAACCTGTGTATCTGCATCAATGCATATAACGATATCCTTATCGGATAGGGAAATGGCATTGTTTAGTGCCAATGCTTTTCCCTTATTTTGTTGATTTAATATTTTAATGTGTGTATTATCTCCAAACCTGCTATTTACCAGTTGTAAGCTGTCGTCTGTCGATCCATCATCAATAATTGTTACAGAATAATTTTCATAATCAATATTTAATGCGCTTTCGATAGTCTTAAGGATAACAATTTCTTCATTATACATCGGAATTATAATTTCGACACTTAATAAAGATGAGATAGTACTCGGTGAATGTTTTGGAAGCTTTTCCTCGTTCCTGAGCATGATATAAAAATATCCAACAGTTTTAACTGCGTAAACGAAGAGTAGTATTTGTACTAATAACATGTTATAAATTTATATAAAAAATTAGTATTTGTTTAATATAAATAAGTACAAGTTGGTATCTATTAATGTATATTTTCCTTTTTGATAAACGAGAATTCTCTCACAGTCAAACAACCTTTGTCTGAAAATACAAAAGATGAAGTCATAAGGAACTTTATGCTTGGTAGTGATTGGGTATACTTTAAGATCTATACTGGCAAAAATGGTGCAGACTTGCTTGTTAAAGAATTGTTTAGCATTGGTTGACAAATGGTTTTTTATCAGATATTCAGATCCAAACCATCACCTTAGGGTTTAGGTGGTGATTCCGTTGGAAGTTTTCTAGTGGGTGGAAGTAAGGTCGGATGTGGATGACTAAAAATTGAAGCGCCAGAATTTAACCCGACAGAAACGTTGTTTAATGATGCTGTATTGATCCGTATCTTAAGGTTTTCCTGCAATTATAGAGACAAAAGCCTCCTGCAACTACTTGCTCAAAATGCCGAAATGGCTTATGCTACTGAACCAGCTGAGTTGGCCTTCTGCAGTATAGGTTCTGACTTTGTTGCTGAGGTGATAAATAAAGGAGATGGTGTCACGGACTTGGAAATCGGTGATTTAGTCATACCTGATTCCACTTATCCCATCAGCACTTCTGGCAACATACCGGAGGGGATTCCAACTAATGAATATTCCACTAGGCTTAATCAATACACCCTAATCGAATCTCTCAGAGCATGGAAATAGCGATTGCTTCAGGTTTCTCTTTAGCTGCACAAACTGCTTCCGCAATGATCAGAAAAGCTGAAATATCATCTGAGCAGAGGGCTGGTTGTAACTTTTCTGGAGATTGCTGATATGAATGCTAGTGGTGTTAGCACCTATTTCAGCTGTATGCACCGCATTGAATAAAAAAAGAAATTAAACTGGATGGATTTCTGATGTTATTGGTGCATTGGTTGATAGGGAATCAAGATGCAGAGGACTGTGTTGAAAAGCCTGTTGCTGATGCGGTTCTTTTTTAGCTTGCTGTGATTTCATTCATCACCTTATCTTCAATGCTTAGTGCTTCGAAGGTGATGAGCATAAAACCTGATAGCAGAAGCACTACTGCTAAAAACTGCAATACCCTTTCGGTGCTTTTGGTGTTGACCATTCTGTCTGAGCAGGTGAATGCACTAATTCCAACGAGTTTTCGCCGTTTGTTTCTTCTCCAGATGGCGAAGGCGAAAATAAAGGTCCCGAAAATAAGGGCTAAGATGCCACTCACCAGGGGCATTGTGGTGTAATTAAAGGTTTCCTGTGTTGTTAACATATAAATTAGACGGATAGGAGGCTAAAAAAGTTTGAAAATATATTGTTCTGGCATTTATACTGGGGGTATAACTGGTTGTGCATCTGATTTCCCGGGAGGCATTTGCTGATCGTGTTTTTTGAGCATTTTTTCGGGAAAAAGCTTTAGGTTTCACATCTGTTACAGTAATTTAACTGGATTCTGTAGTGCGATTTGTAGTTTTGCATCCAAATCAGTGTGCATCGATGGTTAGAACAAGGGAAGATTCATTCTTTAAAATCCATTCTGCTGTTGCGGAACATTTTCCGTTGCTGCTATTGCTGCTGCTGGCTTCCTGTTTTTTACGTTTTTCCCCGCTAACCGGGGATCTTTCCCGGGAGATTTCGGCTGTTTCGGTGAAGTTTACCACTATTGTGAGCCCCGTTTCAGGGGAGGATTATGCGCAAGCTTCGCTATCCGCGGTAGACCAGAAAGAGCCAAAGTACCGTAAGAAATTTAAGCACGTTAATGATGCCGCGAGTGACCTTCAGCCTTTCGAGAAACGCCTGCAGGTGCGCTACCATTTTCCGGTTTCAACTTTAGCTGGTTATGAGGCGCCACAATTTGTTTGTGGTCAACATGCCTTCCTGTACAGGCTGACTTATTTCTAGTTTTTCCCGCCCATGTATTCCATTTGGAACACATTATTTGCCGGATTAAATTAAATATCAGTTAAGCTGCTGTGTGCTAACCTTTGGTTATGGCCACGGCATGAGAAAAATAAGGAAAACACACGAATGAAAATTAAATGGATGGCCATTCCTATCCTTGCTGCCGCATTGCAGGCATGTACAGGGGGGACGGCCCAGAAAAAAGATAATGAAATTGCCGAGATACCGGTATTAAAGCTGAAACAGCAGGATACTTCACTTTTCTTTGATTACGTAGCTGATATTCAGGCTTACAAGAATGTGGACATTAGGTCTAGGACGCATGGCTTTATTGAGAAAGTGCTGGTAGATGAGGGAGAAAAGGTTCATAAAGGACAGCTGCTCTTTCAGCTGAACGACCGGGAACATGTTATTGCACTCAATAAAGCCAAGGCAAACCTGGCCAGCGCGGTTTCTGCAGCCAGTATTGCCCAGGTTGAGCTGGAAAGGATTTCTACACTTGTGGATAAAAAGGTGATCTCTCCATCTGAACGCTCGCTTGGACAGGCCAGGCTCTCTGAGGCTGAAGCGCAGATCAAAACGGCAAAGGCGATGATCGATGATGCCAACCAAAAGCTTTCCTATTCGCGTATCCGCTCTCCTTTCCAGGGGACCATAGACCGCATTCCTTTGAAGGCCGGGAGCCTCATTGATGAGGGTGCGCTGCTCACCACCATTTCTGATACCAAAGAGATGTATGCTTATTTTGACATCTCGGAAAATGAGTACCTTCAATTTACGCGCAGTGGAAAAGGGCGCTTTGAGCAGAATAAAGCGGTTCAACTTATCCTCTCGGATGGATCAGTCTACCCGGTAAAGGGCAAGATCCAGACGCATGAAAATGCATTCTCGGGAAATACCGGGTCAATTGCCTTCAGGGCCGTTTTCGCTAACCCCAAAAATATCCTGAAGCATGGAGCCTCTGGAAAAGTGCAGCTAAACTCTAAACTTGCAGGCAGCCTCCTCATTCCCCAAAAGTCAGTGTTTGAAATCCAGGACAAAAACTATGTTTTTGTGGTGGGTAAGGGCAATATGGTCAAAATGAAAAGTTTCGTGCCCAAGTTGCGTCTGCCTGGTTTTTTTGTCTGCTCAAGTGGCCTTGATGCGGGGGAGACCATTGTTTATGAAGGTATACAGAATATCCGGGATGGCGCTGTCATTAAACCGGTCTATACCTCGGATAAACCTCTGCTGGCCAGAAAGTAATTCTTTTTTTCATTTTCCATCCCTCCTGCGGAAATTTTTCCGGCGGGACAGGATGGGTATAACCCAAAATAAATGGTTGAAACCTTCATCAGAAGGCCAGTACTATCACTGGTCATTTCACTTATATTGATTTTATTGGGCGTCCTTGCCCTTTTTAAGCTCCCGATTACGCAGTTTCCGGACATTGTTCCGCCTTCCGTGGTGGTCACGGCGAGCTATAACGGCGCGAATGCGGAAGTTTGTGCCAAGGCTGTGGCCACCCCGCTTGAGCGCGCAATTAATGGTGTGCCAGGCATGACTTACATGAATACGGTGAGCAGCAACAATGGCGTAACCTTGGTTCAGGTGTTTTTTAATGTCGGTACTGATCCTGACCAGGCGGCGGTGAATGTACAGAACCGGGTAACCACTGTGCTTGATGAGCTTCCCGAGGAGGTCATTAAGGCTGGTGTGACCACGGAAAAAGAGGTAAACAGCATGCTGCTCTACCTGAATATCACCAGCGGCGATAAAGAAATGAACGAGGAGTTCATTTATAACTTTGCGGATATCAATGTGCTGCAGGAACTCAAAAGGATAGACGGGGTAGGTTTTGTGGAAATTATGGGTGCCAGGGACTATTCTATGCGGGTATGGCTGAAGCCGGACCGGATGCGCTCGTACAATATTTCCGCTGAAGAGGTTATCGATAGGATGCGTCAGCAGAATATTGAGGCGGCGCCGGGTGTGGCTGGTGAGAATTCCGGCAAGGGCAAAGAAGTAAAGCAGTATGTGCTGCGCTATAGCGGTAAGTTCAATAACAAAGAGGATTATGAGAATATGGTGCTTCGTGCCGGGCGGGACGGGGCGCTTGTACGGTTAAAGGACATCGCGGACTTGGAATTCGGAACGGTCAGCTATGACATGGTTTCCAAGACCGATGGTAAGCCTTCCGCCTCGATTATGATCAAGCAGCGCCCGGGCTCAAATGCGAGTGAGGTCATCGACAACATTAAATCCAAAATGGCTGAACTTAAATCAACCAGTTTTCCTCCGGGCATGGAATATAATTATGCCTATGATGTTTCCCGTTTTCTGGATGCCAGTATCCATGAGGTTTTAAGGACGCTTTTGGAAGCTTTCATACTGGTATTCATCGTTGTTTTTATTTTTCTTCAGGATTTCAGGAGTACGCTGATTCCAGCGCTTGCTGTTCCCGTTGCGTTGATCAGTACGCTGGCTTTTCTCCAGGTCATGGGGTTCTCCATCAATATTCTGACCCTTTTTGCGCTGGTGCTGGCTATAGGGATAGTGGTGGATAACGCGATTGTCGTGGTCGAGGCCGTGCATGTGAAAATGAGTGAAGAACACTTGCCGCCGATGGAAGCAACAATCGCTGCGATGAAAGAAATTAGCGGGGCAATTGTGGCCATTACCCTAGTGATGTCGGCGGTATTTATTCCCGTAGCCTTTCTTTCCGGGCCTGTAGGGGTGTTTTACCGCCAGTTTTCACTTACTTTGGCCATTTCTATTGTCATATCGGGCATTAATGCGTTAACGCTAACCCCGGCGCTTTGCGCCTTGATGCTCCGGCATAATGTTGAGACTAGCAAAAAGGGGTTACTCCAGCGGTTTTTTAATCTGTTCAATAAGGGATACGAGCGGACGGAGAAAAAATTCGGACGGTTGGTCCGGTTGATCATTTCCCGAAGGGTGGTCACTATCGGCTTGCTCTTGCTTTTTATTTTCCTGAGCTGGCTGGGCTCGAGCATGCTTCCGTCAGGATTTATTCCAACTGAGGACCAGGGTATGATTTATGTGAACGTGACCACCCCTGCGGGCGCTACGGTTGAACGTACAGAGCAAGTGCTCGATGAGATAGCGCGGGTGACAAGCCGTTTCCAATCCGTTGAAAACATCAGTACTTTGGCAGGATACAGTCTGATGAGTGATATCACAGGGGCTTCCTATGGCATGGCGATGATCAATCTTGCCGCATGGGACGGCCGGGAGGAGAGTGTGGATGAGCTTATGGTAGCGCTTAAAGCCAAGACCCGTGGAATCAGTGATGCTTCTATTGAATTCTTTTCCCCGCCTACTGTTCCCGGTTTTGGAAACGCGAGTGGTTTTGAGCTCAGGCTGCTGGATAAAAATAAAAGCGAGGATATGGCGAAAACGGCGAAGGTAACCAGTGATTTCCTCGCCGAACTCCGTAAAAGCAGCGCCATTTCCGGCGCATTCACGAGTTTTGATCCTAATTTTCCGCAATATATGATCCATGTCGATCAGGACATGGCAGCGCAAAAAGGGGTGACGATCGATAATGCAATGGGTACCCTGCAGACCCTTGTGGGAAGTTACTATGCCACCAATTTCATCCGTTTCGGGCAGATGTATAAAGTGATGCTGCAGGCTTATCCCCAATACCGGGGCAAGCCTACAGACCTGTTAAACCTTTATGTGAAAAACGACCGGGGTGAGATGATACCTTACTCGGCATTTATAACCATGGAAAGGGTTTACGGTCCTGAACAAATCAATCGATATAATATGTATCCCTCGGCGATGATCAATGGCGATGCAGCAGCAGGTTTCAGCAGCAGCGATGCGATTGCGGCAGTGGAGAAAACTGCCAGGGAAAAGCTTCCACGTGGTTTTAGTATCGAATGGTCTGGAATGACCAGGGAGCAAATCCTTTCTGGAAACCAGGCGATTTACATTTTTATCATTTGCCTGATATTCGTTTACCTCATTTTGGCTGCGCAGTATGAAAGCTTTCTCTTGCCGCTGCCTGTTCTGCTCTCGCTTCCTGCCGGAATTGCCGGGGCATTTTTTACCCTGAAACTGGCAGGACTTGAAAACAATATCTACGCCCAGGTGGCGCTGGTCATGCTGATCGGACTTCTTGGAAAGAATGCGATTCTGATTATTGAGTTTGCCGAACAAAAACGCAAAGCTGGCTTTTCAGTGGCCAGGGCTGCAGCCCTCGGCGCAGTATCCAGATTGCGCCCGATACTGATGACTTCTTTCGCCTTTGTTGCAGGCCTGATTCCACTTTGCATAGCCTCTGGCGCAGGCGCGGTAGGAAACCGTTCGATTGGTATGACTGCTGTAGGTGGAATGCTCATCGGAACGCTCTTTGGTGTAATCCTGATCCCGGGACTATACGCGGTATTTGCAGCCCGGAAAAAACAGTCGGCAGATAAAAGTTCTACGCTAAAAATTAATTAAAATGAAATTCAATATTAAAATCATTATCCCTTTTTCGATCATGGCCTGCCTGATCGCAGTCATCACTTCTTGTAGCTCCGTCAGGCCGGCAAAACTTCCTGAACTTAAAAAGCTTCCTGATTCCTTTAGCCGGCTCTCTTCTGCGCCTGCTGAGGCTTTGAACTGGAAGGTGGTCTTCACGCAGCCTGATCTCAGGGGGCTTATTGATAGCGCCCTTAAAAACAACCTTAGCCTGCAATCCGGGGTTCAACGGGTATTGGTTGCAGGGCTGAATCTCCGCCTTAGCCGCTCAAAGCTCTATCCCTCACTTAGTGCTGGCATATCTACCAGTCTTGACCATTATGGTGACTATACCATGAATGGGGTAGGGAATTATGATACCAATTTTTCGGATAACCTGAATGACAAGCAGCGCATTCCCAGCCCGACGCCGGATTATTTTGCGGGTTTCAGGAGTTCATGGGAAATTGACATCTGGGGAAAGTTATCTGAGAAGAAAAAGGCTGCCTATAACCGCTATCTTTCGAGTCAGGCCGGTCTGCAGTGGTATAAAACACAAATGGTCAGCCAGGTTGCAACACTTTATTACGAACTCACCGCTCTTGATAAACGTCTGGAGATTTTGCAGCGAAACATCCAGCTGCAAAATAAGGGACTTGAAATTGTGGAAGCTCAGATGGCAGGCGGCCGGGCAACTGCTCTTGCCGTCAGCCAGTTCCGGGCCCAGCGCATGGCCACTCAGGGCAGGCAGTTTGAAATCCGCCAGGGGATCAATAGGATTGAGAACGAACTGAACCTGCTGTTGGGCAGGTACCAGGGAAACCTCGAGCGTGACACCAGTGCGATTGCCAAAGTCTTGCCTAGGGAAATTTATGCCGGGATTCCTGCAAATGTGATTCTCTCCAGGCCGGACGTAAGGGAGGCGGAACTGCAACTCGCTGCCTCGAAGGCAGATGTAAATGCCGCAAGAAAAGCATTTCTGCCCTCGCTGACCCTTGATGCCTATGCTGGCTATAACTCCTTTAAGCTTCCATTACTTTTCTCGCCTGCTTCAATGGCTGCGGGCTTCCTTGGCGGAATCAGCGCGCCTTTACTCAACAGGGCAGCACTCAAAAACAGTAGTCTTGTGGCAAACTCCGCACAACTTTCCGCCTTTTACAACTATCAGCGTAGCATCATCAAAGCCTATCAGGAAGTCTCTGTTCAGCTTTCAGCGATAGAAAACTATAAACAGGCATACCGTTTGAAATCAAATGAGGTTGAGGAATTAAAGAAAGCGGTCTTGACGGCTAACGACTTGTATTTATCGGGATATGCCAGTTATCTGGAAGTCATTGTTGCCCAGCGCAGCGTGCTTGAAGCGGAAATGCAGCAGGTTGATCTAAAACAAAAATCCTACTCCTCTCTAATTAACCTTTTCAGGGCGCTTGGAGGATGAAAGTCGTCAATTCGCTTTTAACAAATGATACATTACCCTGGGATTTATGTTGCGTAGATCTCAGGGTTTTTATCACGCGCCATCTTATTTTTGTTTACAGTGCCATTACAAAGGCTATTCTTGCGCCCTGGAACGATGTGGATTCACCGTTTCTTAACCAGCTGCCCTAGCGGATGAACGGTTCGTATGAAAACACCATAAGGCAGATGTTAAGAAAATCAGAATCAGTCGGAATTTCTATTGATCAATGAGCTTTATTTAAGAGGAAGTTTGTCCAGGGCTATCGAAAATTGAAACACCCGGTACATTTCAATTTTTAGTCTGTAATCGGGTGAACTTTCTTCTGCCTGAAAAAAACGCATATTCAATAGTGGCGATAATCAGCGAAAGCGAAGAAAGTATCGCCGTTAGCGCATCAATTTTTAACATACGGACTGGGATACCTACCAGGATAATTGTTGCATAAAAAAGTACCAAATAACGGAAAGGTTTACCCTACATCCTTATGTGTCATGTCTGATTATGCCACTTTTCGCCCTGGCCAATTCCGGAATAATCATTGGTGCTGATTTTTTTTAGCGATACTTAATCCGGTTTCGACAGGGTTGACAGCGGGCTTTGTGCTAGGTGAGTTTACCGGCATATTGCTGTTTGCTTTGTAATGGTCAGGCTGGGTATTGCCAAATTGCATGAGGGCAGGACCTGGAAACACCTGATTGCTTTTTTGCTTAAAGCATCCAAACCGATAATAGGCTGGCAAATGTTCGAAATGACATGCTTAAGGTGCTTTTAAATGCAGTACCGTTGTTGATGATTTATTGCGAAAAGGTTGTATTGATTTGTTATTTCTTATGATCCAATCGAAAAAACTATCTAATTTAATTGTCTTTAAGTTGTGTGAAATTTTACTCATCCCAGAATGGATAATCAGCATAACCCTTTTTCCCGCCCCCATACATTGTTGCCCTGTCAGGCTCAATCAGTGAGGCATTTTTCTCGAACCGTTCGGGCAGGTCGGGGTTTGCGATGTATAGCCTGCCAAAAGAAATAAGCTTTGCAATGCCTTTTTCAAGTTCTAATTCGGCAGAAGCCTTGTCATACCCTGCATTGGCAATAACTGTCTGGCGGATCTTCCTGCCAAAGAATTCGATCTCCTCGTCAGCGGCATAATGTTCAGGTGAAGGAAAATTGGCATTTCGCCTCATGAGTTCCACATAGGCAAAGTTCATTTCGTTCAGTTTTTCGATCAGATAGGTATAGGTAGCGGCAGGGTCATCCAGTACCATCTCACCATAGGAATGGAGAGGAGCTATTTTAATGCCCACCTTTTCACCGCCCACTACACCGATCAGTTCCTGCATCACCTCCAGTACGAAGCGGACTTTATTGGGGATGCTGCCGCCGTAAGAATCCGTCCTTTGGTTGGAACTTTCAGCTAAGAACTGGTTGGGCAGATAGCCATTGCAGGCGTGAAGCGTAACCCCGTCAAAACCTGCTGCTATCGCATTTTTTGCGGCCTGACCATACTCCGTTATGGTTTGCCTGATTTCCGTGATAGTCATTTCCTGAGGTATCTCGAAATCTTTCTTGCCCTGAGAAGTAAAATGCTGCATTCCCAGGATGGGCAAGGGGGATGGTGCAAGTGGGAGCTTTCCATTCCGGTCAATAGAATGTCCCATACGACCGGTGTGCCAAAGCTGGGCGATTATCACCCCGCCTTTGTCATGTACGGCTGTGGTTACCTTCTTCCAGGCTGCTATTTGCTGATCGGTAAAAATACCTGGCGTAAGCGGACTCCCGGTAGCCTCTTCACTGATTCTGATGGCTTCGCTGAATAGCAAACCTGCACTTGCCCTTTGTGTATAGTATTCTACTGTCATGTCACCCACCAGGCCATTAATGTCCGAGCGGCCCCTGGTCATCGCTGCCATGGCTATTCTGTTTTTCAGGCTGACCTTGCCCAACTGTATTTTTTCTAAAAGCTTCATAGGACTAATTTTTCTTCTTTTCGCCGGGCCATAGCCTGAGCGATGATGCTGGCGGCAATCAATTGCAGGGCATGATAAAGCATGAGTGGCAGCAATACAATACCGGTGATGGTACTGTGCTGAAAGAGCACTTTTGACATGACAGTACCATGTACCAATGACTTTTTAGAACCACAAAATAATACCGTGATGCGATCTTCATCTGAAAAGCCGAACAAACGGCTGAGTAATCCGATGCAAAAGAATACGGCAAAAAACAAGGCTATCATCCCTGCGGCAAGTCCTGCAAGTTCAAGCGCGGTAAAGCCTGCAAATAAATGTTCGGAGAATGACTTACAGAACGAGGTGTAAATGATGGTAAGGATGATTGCCTGGTCGAAATATTTCAATTGTTTCTTATACTTTTCAGCAATGGTGCCAAAACGTGCGTTAAGACTAATGCCAATGATGACAGGCAACAACACTTGAAGAACCAACTTGATGACGATATCGGTAACATCAAAATCGCCTGTCGCGGGAGCGATGAATAGTCCAACCCAGAGTGGTGTTACCACTACGCCGATCAAACTGGAAATGCTCGCATTGAATATGGCTGCAGGAATATTGCCTTTAGCGATGGAAACCATGACTACCGAAGAGGAAACTGTTGATGGTAAAGCTGCAAGAAAAAATATACCCAACCAAAGCACTTCGAAATCGGTACCAACCAACAGCGGGCGGAACGCCAGAATGATGAGCGGAAAAAACAAAAAGGTCGTCAGTTGGACGATGATGTGCATCTTATAGTTGACCAGCCCGGCTTTTAATTTCTCCACGCTCAGTCTTAGGCCATAAAATAAAAAGATCAACGAAACGCCTGCATTAGCGATCTGCTCCAGGGAAACAGGTTCTTTGACCATGCCCGGCTGCGGTAAAAAATAGGCCATCAGTATCATGATGCCTATCATGAGCAGGAAACCGTCGAAACCTGCTTTACTTAATATTGCTAATAATTTCTTCAATGTCATTCCATATATTATTAACCCGCATTTTCTTTGCGTATGATCTCTGCGCCAGCGCTCAAAGCGATTAACTTACCTCTGGCTACGTTTCGGGATAAAGGAGCCATACCACAGTTTGTACTAGGGTAAAGGTTTTCGATATCTACGAACTCAAGGGCTTTACGCAACGTATTGGCTACTTCTTCAGGTGTTTCGATCTTGCCTGTTGACACGTCAATAGCGCCGACCATCACTTTTTTACCGCGAACAAGTTCCATCAGATCTAAGGGCACCTTTGAGTTGTGGCATTCTAATGATACCACATCAATCTTAGATTTTTGAATTTTAGGGAAAATTTCCTCATATTGACGCCATTCTGAACCCAATGTTTTTTTCCAGTCGTTATTGGCCTGTATGCCGTAACCGTAGCATATATGCACCGCAGTTTCGCATTTTAAACCTTCAATTGCCCTTTCCAGCGTTGCCATTCCCCAATCGTTTACTTCATCGAAAAAAACGTTAAACGCAGGTTCATCAAACTGGATAATGTCTATCCCAACATCCTGCAATTCTCTGGCTTCTTGGTTGAGTACTTTGGCAAATTCCCAGGCCAGTTTTTCCCGGCTTTTATAATGGCCATCGTACAACGTATCGACCATGGTTAATGGTCCAGGTAATGCCCATTTGATGGGTTTATGGGTCTGTTTTCGCAAAAATTTGGCATCTTCAACAAAAACTGCTTTTTGTCGGGCAACATCGCCCACAACCATCGGAACACTTGCATCATAACGGTCACGTATTCGCACGGTTCTGCGATTTTCAAAATCTACACCGCTCAAATGTTCGATAAAAGTGGTCACGAAATGTTGGCGTGTCTGCTCACCATCACAAACGATATCCAGTCCTGCCAATTCCTGTTCCTGAAGTGTAATGCGCAGCGCATCCTGTTTTCCTTCTATCAACTGGTCGCCTTCTAATTTCCATGGTGACCATAATTTTTCGGGGGGGGCAAGCCATGCAGGTTTTGGTAAACTCCCTACAATTGAAGTGGGTAATAATAATTTCTTGGTCATAGCATAATTTTAAGGTGTTGTATTAATTAAAGTGCGAAATTGGCAGACCATTGCTCAAGGATATCCTGATAAGGCTTGATGAAATGTTCTTCAGCATATCTGCCCTGTTCAACAGCCAAACGGCTGCGCTCTTCGCGGTCATATTCCACTCGGGTCAGTGAATAATCTTCGTGCTGAAGACTAGGCCTATAGATTTTGCCGGCCACTGAATTTGCATTGTAAATTTCAGGGCGATAGATCTTCTGGAAAGTCTCCATTGTGCTGATTGAACTGATCAGTCCAAGATCAGTATAATCAGAAAGCAGATCTCCGGAATGATAAAAAGCCATCGGTGCCACAGCGTTCGCAGGCATGAAAAAACGAACTTTTAAACCCATTTTAGAGAAATATTCATCGGTGAGTGAATACTGATCCTGTTTATACTCAAAACCCAGAACAGGATGATGGTACTCCGTGCGGGTATACGTTTTGTTTCCTGATACACTCAGGCACATGATCGGAGACATCTTAAAGTACGCTTTATAAGTTGCCGAATTCACAAAGCACTTATAAAGTTTTCCATGCAGATTGCCAAAATTTTCAGGAATAGTAAAACTGGGTTTATCTTTATTGTAGTCGATTAATAAAACACTGAAATCATAATCACGCACATAAGAAGAAAAATTATTTCCGGCAACACCTTCGATTTGCTGATTAGTCTTACGGTCAAAAATATTGGTTTTTAAAACCTCAATCATCGGCAGATCGTTAATGCCTTGCTTATCATCGATGCGCATCGTTACAGTGAGGATTTCGAGTTCTACATGGTAACGATCGCCTTTTGGATTATCCAGATAAGCCAGTGCATTGAATCGATTATTAATCATATTTAAGGCATTACGCAAGTTTTGCCGGCGGTTAGCTCCCCTGGCCAGGTTTGCGAAATTGGTGGTCAGCCGCGTCTGACTTGAAGGGTGGTAGTTTTCATCTAAGCAAGTGCTCTTTAGGGTGAACACAAATTCATTCCCCTTGGTATCCTGGATGTTTTCCATGTATTTCTTTTAACTTTTTAAATGGTTAATAATCAGTAAAAAGCCCTTGATTATTCAGGATACGACAGGCCAGAAAAAAGGATTTGAGAAGGAGAGATAGACACAAAAGGGCATGACCAACCCATGAGGGTTTGCACCTTTAAGCGCTACAATCTGATCAATAACCTCTTTACGCGGAAGTATCGTCAATTCGGTAAAGGCAGGTATCCTGACTTGTAACGGCTTTTACCGGCCTTCCCGTTTTGCACAGTGACCGTCATTGGTAAAACCTTTTGTGTTACTTACAGTTGCGCGACAGTTCGTGATTTACACACGATTCCCTATTAATCCACAGCGAAGTAAAACCTTTCCCGATTGCTGAAAAAAGCAAAGAACCACGAGTTTTAAACTCTGTACAAACCTACAAAACAGCGATTAAAGTCAAATAATAAATCCGATTTCGAATTAAATCACTTTAAATTGAGGATTTATTGAATTTTTATGCGGTTTGTGCGTAATTTTAGATGCTGGAAAAGTGATTTATGCTATGGAACAACTGGATGAGATCGATCTGAAACTATTAAAAATCTTAGGCAATGACTCAAGTCATACCATCAAGGAGCTCGCTGCGAAGGTCAATTTGACCGCTTCGCCGGTTGTCCAGCGTGTAAAACGCCTGGAAAATAGTGGTTATATAAAGAAATATATCGCGCTGCTTGACCCGGAAAAATTTAACCAGGGTTTTATCGTGTTCTGCAATATCAGACTCAAACAGCATGACCGGAAGGTGGGCCACAGCTTTGTGGAGGATATTCTCAAGATCGAGGAGGTTGTAGAATGTTATAACATATCCGGAGATTACGATTTCTTTCTGAAAGTCTTCGCCCGGGACATGAAGCATTACCAGGACTTTGTTTTTAATAAGTTAGGCTCGGTTGAAAGTATTGGCAGTACACATAGTACATTCGTGATGGCCGAGATCAAGAATACCCACAATATCAGTTTTTAATACCGGCGGAAGTTAGGGTTAATGGGTATCCTTATTTCATTGCCCCAATCTATCAACACCCGGTACAGAACAGGTATACTGAAAGGGGAGCCCAGGCAATCCGTTAAAGCGGCCATTAATTTATTCAGTTCAGATGGCGATATTTTTATTCGAGGATGGCCGCTAAAAAGTTGCCTGGCTGCTTTTTTCAGAAGAAGTACATCGCCAAAGTAAAATTGGCCTGGTTCAATACCAGCTATTTTCAGATGACTGACCATGCATAAATAATCCAGCTTGATCTGTTTCTTAAAGCTGGCGTGCGCATTCATGGACAAATAGATCCGATCAAACGCTGTGGTTGACTGCCCTTGACAATCTGCTATTATATTTTGAAACAGTTGGGTGTAGTCACCGGCTGATTTGACCCAGGTGATATAACTTTTGACCCCTTCGCCCATTGCTTTGGCGCGATGTGGGTCAAACGCCTGGTATTTATGTACCATCCTTAAATAGCCGGCGTTTTTCAGCTCTCCCTGGTTATCCATAAGCCATCTTTCAAAGCCATCTACATCTGCAATAACTTTTTCCCAATTCCAGGATTGATAGATAAGATTTAATAGCCCGGAGCTGCCGATATAACAGTAAAGAAATAACAACCAGCAAGCTTCATCAGTTGCTGACTGTTGCTGGTAGTTTAAAATTTGAGTCAATACAGCATCATCAAGGAATTCTGGCGCAAGCAGCGAACCTTTTGCCGAATCTACTAACAGCGAAACAAATCTTTGCAAATCACCGTGCCCGGAAAGGCCCAATAGAGGATGTGATAGGCGATGAAACTCAGCCAACCGACTTTCAATATATCGCGCTGACACTGAACTGTTCAGGTCAGCTACCATAATAGTTTTCACCTAATTTTATCTTTCCACGCCCATTCTCCATGCGCCACTTATTGGTATCGCGAAGGGAATAAGCACACCTGCAGTATTCCTGCATATAAAAGTTCTTGCCTTTGCTGATCTCCGGCATACGCTCGGAACCACCTTTTGTACGCCAGTTATAGGTCAAGTAGGTCAGGGGAGGGTAATGACTTGCGGTCCGTAAACCACTGTCGTTGATCTGCTCGATGTTCTTCCAGCGGGAAATACCCAAAGCGCTCGAAACGGTATCAAAGCTGTTCTCATGGGCATACATGGCCATACGTTCAAAGCGCATATCAGAACACATCGTGCATTGGATGTCGCGTTCCTGTTCCAGCTCCAGGCCTTTAGCGCTCTTAAACCAGTTATCTAGGTCATAATCGGCATCGATAAAAGGGATACTGTGTTTTTCTGCGAAACGGATATTTTCCTGCTTGCGCAGTTCGTATTCCTTTTTGGGACGGATATTGGGATTGTAAAAGAAAACGCTGAACTCAATACCAGAGGCCCTTATGGCTTCCATTACTTTGCCCGAACAGGGCGCGCAGCAGGAATGTAGCAACAATTTTTTGCCGTTATCCGGCAAGACCAATTTTTCTCTGACCATATTTTTTAAATATAGCCCGCGCAAACTGATGGGAGTGAATACCTCTCAGACAAACCTATCCCAGCTTCGGTCCGCGAAAGCTTTGATGTATGATGCATTGGCAGGTCTTCTGACTTAATCCCCTGGGCCCGGTCTTCCCATCCGTTGGTTAACGAACAGTGACCCTTGGAATGAGCCTCGGTTTTAATGGAGCTTACAGCTGCGGGACAGTCCCGGATTCTCACCGGAGTTCCCTTTTAATCCCGATTGTGAGTTCGGGAACCAAAAGCGGGTCAAAGGTAAAAAATATTCTAACTAAACAGCAAATGGCCTGGAATTAAGAATCAGCTTGTGTATTTCGGCGAGTTAGTTCGTCTGTTTTTCATATACCGATGCAAGGGTCATGTTCACGTTTCCTTTTACAGTTGGTCTGATAGGTTTTTCCTTTACACTTCGTCTAGTACGGGAAAGTCTATACACTCAAAGGTGACAGGCTTATTATCCGCCAAGGACTCGATGCCAGCGCAAATGTGGATTTTTTACCAGTCAAGGTCAGTATTATGAAGGATGTATTTAACTGTTATTCTCTGGCAAAGAAAAGTGTATCTGAAAATAAAAAAGAATACAAAATGCCGGAGATCAGCGAAGAGATCAAAATTTTGTTCACTGTAATGAAAAGTTATCGTGTGGCCAATACCATCTTCATGAATAACAATACCCTTAAGCGGAATACTGTTCTTCAGTTTACTGCGACCCTTGCAGGCAAAATGCCGGATACGGATAAAAACAGAATGGAGAAGTGGCTTAAGGTGAGGTTCAATTCTGATAAGCTCAAAGTCGTTTTAGAATAAAAAATAAATCAGTTTTTAACTTCAATGATATTCATTTTCATTGACTATCTGGGTATAGTTATTCAGTTAGCTAACTCTTAATTAGCATTAATTTTATTTCTACAAAAGGATGAGCTGATGCGAAATATTTTACAACATTCAGTAGTTTCGCCCCCGATGAAGATGATAGTATTGAAGTTAAGGTTGATCAGCTGGTAAAGGATTACCTGGGTATTAGTGGGAGGGTATTGGCAAGCGGGATCGTAAAGCAGGGTCGCCTGAAGCCTGTTTGATTATTGCCGATTTGAATAGTCAATAGATACCAATAATCAATAGATATCAATAAGTTGTGAAGTTGTGCCATCTTGAAACTAAATGCAAGTTGCAAAGCTAATCTTGCTGTATCACTAGAATTATTACCGGCCGGTTTCAATTTGATAATATAAATTTAACTTCTATATTAGCCAAAAAGTATAGCGATGCACGTGCCTGAGGAGCATTCTGATGAAATTCTATTTGAGCAATTGAGGAAGGATAATCAAGGTGCATTCAAAATGCTTTATAATCGATATTGGGATAAACTGCTCCAGGTTGCTTATGCTAAACTTAAAGTTCAGGAAGAAGCGGAAGAAGTTGTACAGGAGGTTTTTCTGAGTATATGGGCTAATCGCCATAAAACTACTTTAAAATATTCTTTTAGAACCTATATTTCTGCCGCGCTTAAATATTCCATTTATTCCAAAATTGCCTCCAGATTAAAATATCAGAATGTAGAAATCGGAGCGGATATGGAGAATCGGTTAATGGATCATAGCACCGAACAATATTTAGCATTTAGTGAAGCGATCATTCAGATCGAAACCTTGGTTGCGCAACTTCCTGAGAAATGTCAGATGGTTTTTCGTTTAAGTCGTGATCAGGGGCTCACCACCAAGGAAATTTCAACCGAACTTGATATTAGCGAGAAGACAGTCGAAGGACATATTACCAAGGCCGTTAAATATATTAAAGGTAATTTGAACGGATTTACATCATTTTTATATTTTTTTTAATCTGGAGCAAGGGTCTAGTGAGGTTTTTTATACAATAGAGGTATAAGACCATGAAAAACGCTGACAACCTACCTCCTGAAATCATGAATCTAGCTAAAAAGCTGGTTAACGGAACAATCAATGCCGAAGAAAAAGAGCAATTAGAGGCTTGGTATTCCAATCATCCGGCGAAAATTCCGACTTGGGAGCTTAAAAATGAAACTAAAGTTCAGTTAAGCGAGCGATTATATCAATCTATCGCATTTAAAATAGAATTGGTTCCTTCAAACCGGTCAAAGTCGTTGATCAATTATTTTGCAATAGCGGCTTCCATCCTCCTCGTTTGTGGTATCGGTATTTTCCTATGGCTACAAACAGCAAGGCGAGAACCAATTGTTAAGAACATTAGTGCTTTTTCCAATGGATTGATCACTAAAATCCATTTACCTGATCATTCCATTGTATGGTTAAAAGGAAATAGTAAGCTGGAGTACCCAAGTAAATTCAGCGACAGCACCCGTAATGTTACGCTTCAGGGCGAAGCGCTCTTTGAGGTTGCAAAAGATAAAACACATCCTTTTGTGATCAAAACAGGAAATTACCTGGCCCGTGTTTTAGGCACGAGTTTTAATATTAAAGAAAGTGTAGAAAACAAATCATTTAAGTTGACCGTACTTACTGGCAAGGTTGCCATCGTATCTGCTAACCGTCAAAATAGTAAATCTGCGAAGCCTATAATCATCACGCACGGAACTGAATTTGAGGTTAACGGACATCAAAAATCACCAAAATTAATCGCTGCGCCAGTTGCTGAAAAAGTGCTGATTTTGGATGGTACAGAATATGACATGAATTTTGAAAATATCGCCTTTAATGATGTGAAGAACCGGGTAGAGAAAAAATTTAATGTGAAAATTAATACAGGAAAAACTAACTATTCGAATTGCTTGCTATCTGCTGATGTAACTGATCAGTCTTTGGAGAATACCTTAAAAGTAATTTCGGCTGTTATTAATGCTCAATACACCATAAACAAAAACCAAATTGACTTAACTGGAGGAGGATGTAACTGATGAAATAAACCTATATACAAACTATTTTAAAAAAACAACAGCAGGCGTGCTGTAACACCCTGCTGTGAAGATTTAGAAGCCTAATACTTTACTACTAAAACCAAACAAATGTACAAAAAATTGTTCAAAAGGCCAGCCTGTGCCCTAAACTTTGGGCTGGTTAAACAAGAGATAAGTAAGTATCTCTTTGAAGCAGCAGCGCTCCCCATTTTAACTAGGATTATGAAATTTTCTATACTGCAAATTTTGGGTATCGCCATTGCTGTTCAGTTTAGCTGGTCATCATCAGTTAATGCGCAGCTAACTGAAAAAAGGTTATCCATTGAGTTTTCTGACCAAAAACTCGAAAATGTACTAAAAAATATTGCTCATAAGGCGAAATTCAGATTGGTATACAATAATCAGATCAAAAAGAATATTAGCGCGATTAGTGGCAGTTACAATAATGTAAAACTTAAAGATCTTCTTGATGAAATTCTGAATGCCAATAAACTTACCTACGAGGTGATTAATGATCAGTTCGTAGTGGTAAAATCACAAAGGGAAAAAGAAATTGAACCCGTTAAACCATCTAATGCACTAACAGACAATTTTTTTGGTAAACGAGATGGTTTTGTGGTAAACGGTAAAGTAGTTGATGAAAAAGATGAACCATTGGTTGGTGTATCTGTCCGGGTTAAAAATGGCAATCAAGCTGTTTCAACCAATGCGAAAGGTAATTTTGCCATTGGCATAGCAGGCCCAAACACTATAATAGAATTTAGTTACATTGGCTACAGCACCCAAAATATGACCGTAAATACAGCAGAGATTGTAACGGTTAAAATGAAACCGGATCCTGCTAAGTTAGATGAAGTTCTTGTTATTGGTTATGGCACTACAACCAGAAGAACCACCACAGGATCACAATCGGGAATTACCGCTCAAGAAATAGAAAAGCAACCGGTAACCAACCTCCTGCAAACGCTTCAGGCCAGAATGCCTGGTGTATCTGTTGTGCAAAGTAATGGTCTGCCAGGAGCAGGGATGAATGTCCAGATTCGTGGAGCCAATTCAATTGGTAAAGCGAACAGACCACTTTATATTGTTGATGGTGTGCCATTCTTATCAGAACAAATTAACTTGGCTGCATCCCCATCAGGAACTACTGGATTGCCCTCAGCAGAAGGCCAGACCAGTCCACTAAATATCATTAACCCTGCTGATATTGAAAGTATTGAAGTATTGAAAGATGCAGATGCAACTGCGATTTATGGCTCAAGAGCAGCAAATGGTGTGGTTTTAATTACTACAAAAAGAGGCAAATCAGGTAAAACCAAGTTCGGTGTAAATGCCTCATCGGGCGCTTCTGTCGTTCCGCGTTTTGTAGAGATGTTGGGCATAGATCAGTATCTTGCTTTACGTAAAAAAGGTTTTGTCAATGCAACAACAACGCCGGCGGCGCACTCAGCTACCACTGCTCCTGATTTATTGGTGTGGGACCAAACCACAAATACAGATTGGTTAAGGGAGATTTTGGGTGGAACTGCCAGAACAAACGACGTCAGCGCCAATGTTTCTGGTGGAGATAGTCGGACGAATTTCTACATCAGTGGTACGTATCATAAGGAAGGCAATGTGTTTCCTGGCGATCAGTCTTATCAGCGTGGTGGTTTTAATGTAAATCTTAATCATAGCTCACTCGATCAAAAGTTCAATATGGGCTTTTCTGCTATCTATTCTACCGATAAGAATGATATTTCGACTACAGATTTGGCCACATTTGCCTATAATTTGCCGCCAAACTATCCGCTGTATAAAGCAGATGGAAGTTTATACTGGGTTTCAGGTTTAAATAATCCTCTTGGCTTTTTATACCAGACTAATGATAACAGAAGCAGTAATTTATCGTCAAATTTAAATTTGAAATACAATCTTTTAGATGGTTTGGATGTCAAAACGTCATTTGGTTACAGTAAAACGGATATGAAGCAAATGACCATCAGGCCGTTAAGTTCTTTAAATACTGCGTTTTCTGTTCCTACTTCCGGATCAGCATCATACGCTTACACTTACACCAACACCTATATCTTAGAGCCGCAAATTACCTACAACCGTAAAGTTTGGAAAGGATCGCTAAACGTTTTAGCAGGTGGAACCTATCAATATAGAAAATCAGAACAGCCTTATTATTCAAGTGCGACAGGTTTTCCTTCTGATGACTTCTTAAGAAACTTATCTTCAGCCACTACTATTTCTACAAGCGCTTCTTCAAACGAGTTTAAATATGCCTCACTCTTTGGTCGGGTGAATTATAACGTCGAGAACAAATACATCGTCAATGCAAACTTCAGAAGAGATGGTTCATCTAGATTCGGGCCGAATAAAAAGTTTGGTAATTTTGGTTCGATAGGAGCTGCGTGGATTTTCACTGAAGAGGATTTTCTAAAAGAAAAAACAAACTGGTTTAGCTTTGGTAAGCTGCGTGGAAGTTATGGTACTGTTGGTAGCGATGATATTGGTGATTATGCTTATTTGGCAACTTATTCAACTTCTACAGCGGTTTATAACGGAAACTCAAGTTTAAATCCATCCCGTATTGCTAATGATGATTATCAGTGGGAAACCACCAAGAAACTGGAAGTCGCCTTGGAATTGGGGTTTTTCAAGGATAGACTATCATTGGTTACTTCTTACTATAGAAATAGAAGTGGAAACCAATTAATTACTTATCCATTAAGTCCGCAAGCTGGTTTTACAGGTTATCAAAGCAACTTGGCAGCAAATGTGCAAAACTCAGGTGTAGAATTGAGTTTGATTAGTACCAACATTAAAAGCAAAAAATTTGCCTGGACTTCATCATTCAATATCAGTAAGAATGAGAACAAGTTATTGTCATTTCCAGGTATTGAAAAAACATCGTATTACACCACCTATTTAGTCGGCAAACCGATTAGTTTTATTGCTGGTTACCAGTTTTTGGGCATCGATCCGACTACTAATTTACCAGCATATGCAGATTTAAATGGAACAGGGGGAACTGCTTCTCCTACCACAGGATTATCAGAAATTGGAAGGGGAGATCGATATTACATTGGAACCACTTACCCAAAATTCTTCGGTGGCTTAACCAATTCAATTACTTATAAAAACTTCAACCTTGATTTTACCTTTCAATTTGTTAAACAGCAGGGTAGAAGTTTGGCTAACGCATCTTTTTATCCTCCGGGATATATGTACAACTCGGCAGCTAGTGTAGTGAATGATTATCTGGCTTTAGGGTCTCAAGATTATTTGGTAACCGCCGGAACTGCCGGTGTAAATGGCAGAGCTGCTTACTTTGGTTACAGCAATTGGACAGGATCTGATGCTAATGTGGTTGATGCTTCCTTCATCAGACTTAAAAACGTAAGCTTATCGTATAACTTGCCTGCTCAATGGCTATCAAAAGTGAACGCAGAAAATATAAGGGTATTTACTCAGGCGCAAAATTTATGGACCATAACAGGTTATAAAGGTTTTGATCCGGAGTCACAGGGGGTAGCTACTCCGCCATTGCGTACCATTGTTGCAGGTTTACAATTCACTTTTTAACATTTCGATCATGACAAAATCATTTCATAAAATATTGCTTTGTAGCATGGCTCTAGCCACATTGATTTTTTCTGCCTGTGAAAAAACAGTGGAGATTGATCCACCTTTAAATGAGATTACAACAGCTGTTGTTTTTTCTTCTGATAAAATGGCTTCGAATGCTTTGGCTGGCCTTTACACCGGTTTGGCATCTACCTCTACACAAAGTGCAGCGCTGCCGGTCTACAGTTCTGTACAGGCAGATGATTTGCTGTATATTGGTGTCAATCCAACATATCGTGAACTTTTCGATAATTCATATACTACGGTTAGTTCGGCACAGGGAACTATTTTTTCAGATTGGTATGCCATTATTTACAGGGCTAATTCAATTATTGAAGGACTACAAAAGTATTCTGGTACCTCAGGTCAAGTAAAAAAACAATTAGCCGCCGAAGCGAAAGTAATCAGGGCTTATTGTTATTTCAATCTGGTGAATACTTTTGGAGGTGTTCCATTGGTTTTAACCACTGATGTGAATGTGAGTGCCATGTTAGCAAAGGAAACTGTGGCAAACGTTTATGGTCAAATCACTGCGGATTTAACAGAAGCTAAAGCCGACCTTTTAGCTAATTATTCTGCTTCATCCAATACCAGGTTAGGTGTTAACAAATTTGTAGCTGCTGCTTTACTGGCTAGAGTAAGTTTATTTACTGAAAATTATGCTGCTGCGGAGAATAATGCTTCCGAAGTGATTGCTTCAAGTTTATATGCAATGATTCCCTCTGCAAATATGGCGACCGGAGTGTGGACAAAAAATAACGCAGAAAGCATTTGGCAAATGTCATCACCATTAGCGGTAACTAACCAATATACCGTGGAGGCCGGTACATTTTTACCATTTACCGGTAGTGATCCACAATTTGAAATCCGTCCGGCTTTTTTAAGTCTTTTTACCAGTACTGATCTTCGTCGTCAGCGTTGGATGACCAATTATACAGTTGCTGGAAAGGTTAAAGTTGTGCCTTACAAATACAAATATACCACCCAGGCATTGGCCGTGGCTGCAGGTGTGGCAGAATCGCCTACGGTTTTGCGTTTAGCTGAGCAATATTTGATCAGGGCAGAAGCACGAGCCAGAATCGGAACCAACTTAAATGGGGCATTGAGCGATTTAAACGTAATCCGTTCAAGGGCACAAACTGCCGCCAGTACAACTACTGCACAAGCCACACTGTTGGATGATATTTTATTAGAAACCAGGAAAGAGTTTTTCTGTGAACAGGCACACCGCTGGTATAATTTAAAAAGAACCGGTCAGGCTGATGTTGTTCTTGGCGCCTTGAAAACGAGTTACCGGCCAGCAGCAAAACTACTTCCATTACCCAATAATGCCATTGATGCCAATCCTAACCTCATCCAAAATCCGGGTTATTAAATAGAAACATGAAAAATAACATATTCCACCTTCACACGGGGCCTAAATGCCTGGTGTTAGCTACCGCTTTGCTTATTATTACGGCAAGCTCTTGTAGCATTTTTAACAACAATAAGAAGAAAGCAGTTGCTGCAAAAGCCGCTGCTGCAATCGCGGCGAAACCAAAAGCCGATAGCACAAAAAACGCAATAAAACCTTATGCGGAAGTTATTACCGCTAAAGCGGTAACCCAAAAAGGTTTATTCACGGTTCACAAACTGAATGATAAATATTTTTTTGAAATCCCTAATCAGCTTCTGAAGAAAGAAATCCTGGCGGTTAACCGCTTGAGTAAATCTACGCCTGGTGCAGGTAATTACGGGGGAGAGGAAGTTGCCTCGAAAATTATTTATTGGGAAATAGGTCCAAATAATAAGTTGTTTTTAAAAGTTTCAGCAACGGTAAGTATTGCAGATTCTACGGACATGATTTCCAAAGCTGTGGAGAGCTCAAATCTGAACCCGATTTTGGCTGCTTTCCCTATTAAAGCAAAAAGCAAAGATTCATCAGGAGTTGTGATTGATGTTACTGATTTTCTAATCAGTGAATCGCCGTTACTGGCTTTTAATGGCGAGAATAAAAAGGCTTATGGTCTTGGAATGCAGGCTGCCGATCGATCGTATATCGAAAGTGTGAAAAGTTTTCCTATGAATACAGAAATTAGAAGCATCAGAACATATACAGCCACTGGCGTCAAATTGCCGGCAGTAAGTGAAGCTGGGGCAGTAACGTTAGGAATGAATACCTCCTTTATCAGACTTCCTGAAAATCCGTTAAGGAAACGTTTATACGATCCCAGAGTTGGTTTCTTCGCCAGTGCTAACGTTAAATACAATGATAATCAGCAAAAAGTAGAGCAGGAAGCTTTCATTCACCGCTGGAGATTGGAACCAAAATCCGAAGATTTAGATAAGTTCAGAAAAGGCGAATTGGTTGAACCGAAAAAGCAAATAGTTTATTACATCGATCCGGCAACCCCTAAGAAATGGAGACCATTTTTAATCGCAGGCGTTAACGATTGGCAAAAAGCTTTTGAACAGGCTGGTTTTAAAAATGCAATTGTGGCTAAAGAATGGCCAGAGGCAGATACTACCATGAGTTTGGATGATGCCCGCTTTTCGGTAATCCGTTATTTCGCATCGCCTCAACAAAATGCCTATGGTCCAAACATTGCTGATCCAAGAACTGGTGAGATATTGGAAAGCCATATTGGCTGGTATCATAATGTGATGAATTTAGTTCATCGCTGGTACATGATCCAGGCTGGTGCTATTGATCCCAGAGCCCGTAAAAATAAGTTTGACGATGAGTTGATGGGGCAGTTAATCCGCTTCGTTTCTTCACACGAAATCGGCCATACTTTAGGTTTAAGGCACAATATGGGTGCAAGTAGCACTGTTCCGGTTGAAAAACTGCGGGATAAAGCGTGGGTTGAAGCGCATGGTCATACCCCTTCTATTATGGATTATGCACGTTTTAATTATGTGGCACAGCCCGAAGATCATATCAGTGAGGCAGGCATTTATCCAAGAATCAATGATTACGATAAATGGGCAATTCAATGGGGCTATAAACCTATTCTTGATCAGCCCAGCGCTGAAGCAGAAGCTAAAATATTAAACAAAATAACGATAGATAGTTTAGCGAGCAATAAGCGTCTTTGGTTTGGTGGTGAAGGCAAAGATCACGATCCTCGATCCCAATCTGAAGATTTGGGCGATGATGCAATCAAAGCGAGTTTATATGGGATTAAGAACCTTAAAAGAATTGTTCCGCAGTTAATCAACTGGACAAAAGAGGATGGAAAAGGCTATGGCAATTTAGATGAAATGTATAAAGAAGCCGTTGGACAGTATAGCCGCTATGCATTTCATGTTTTGAAATATTTAGGCGGTGTAATGGTTACGGAGAAAACAACCGACCAGCCAGGTGCTGTTTATCAGGCTGTAAGCTTAGCTAAACAAAAAGAAGCCATAAAGTTTTACAATGATCAGGTATTCAATACGCCAAAATGGTTAGCCAACAAAGAGATTTTAAATAAAATCGATCCTGGTTTTAGTTTTAATGCCGTACAAGTTGTACAACAAGGTGTAGTAGCATCAGTGACTTCGCAATCACGACTTTATAGGATGATGATTAACCAGAGAGATCATGGAAAAGGCGCATATTCACCAACGGAATGGTTAAATGATTTAAAAAAAGGGATTTTTAGTGAGTTAAAAAGCGGTAAACCAACAGATGAATATCGCCGGGCACTACAAAAAATGTATGTTGGCAGTATCATCACCATGTATAACAAACGTTTTGCCTTACAGGGATCTACCGATAATATTTTAGCATCCGTAACGCCGACTGATGTATTGTTGTATTCGAATGTGAAGGCTTTGGCTTTTGCACATCTTAAAGATTTACGTATAGATATCGGAAAAGGTGCGATTACGGCAAAAGATCAAGACACCAAAATTCACTTTCAATATCTAAAACACATGTTAGATAAAATTATAAACGAAAGTCCGATTCCAGGCCTAAATTATTAATGCGATGAATAAATTCAAGCTATTAGGAACTGTCATTTTGATCTTAGGTTTTATGGCTGATCTACATGCACAATCTACTGTGCATGTAGCAGCCAATATTAGTGGATTAAAGAATGGAAAAGTGATATTTGCCTATGAATTGGATGATGTTTTTAGTCGGGATTCTGTTTTGGCCAACTCAGATATCTTCTCGAAAGACATCATGCTGGTCGAATCGGTGCGATGCACTTTAACCAACTCCGTAAATAATCAAATGCGTATATTTTTGATGGAGAAGGGTAGTTCAGTAACTATAACAGGCGATATCTCTAAATTTTTCGACTTGAAGATTGCAGGTTCTAAAGAAAATGAGGTTTTAGATAAACTTAAGGCATCCTTATATGCTATTCCTGGAAAAAGACCTAAGGCAACAGGTAAGGATGAGGAAGATAAAGAAGCACGGAGGAAATTTGCAAACAAGCAACAGACTCTAAGAGATAGCGTCTTCCACACATTTGTAAGCGCAAACCCTGCGCAAGTCGCTACCGCAATAGCAATTTTTGATCAGTATATCACTTATCCAAATAGAGCAAAGGCTTCAGAGAATTATCATCTCTTATCGGAAGAAATAAAAAACACTTCTTATGGTAAGCGGATTAAAACCTTTATTGATGCCAATTTTAATACCAGTATCAGTTCAAATGCCATCGAATTTTCTCTTGAAGATGCAGATGGGAAATGGTTTAGCCTAAAGGATTTTAAGCGTAAATATATTTTGCTGGATTTTTGGGCCAGCTGGTGCGGTCCCTGCCGGTTAGAAAATCCAAATCTGATCAAAGCTTACAATCGATATCATTCAAAAGGTTTTACAATTATTGGTTTATCAATGGACAGCTCAAAGGAAAATTGGTTAAAGGCAGTTGAAGATGATGGCTTGATCTGGAAACAGTTAAATGATCCAAAATCTGTTAATGGAAAAACTGCGGACCGTTATGGTGTTAAAAGTTTGCCCGCCAACTTTTTAATTGATGCGGATGGCAAAATAATAGCCCGTAATTTGAGGGGTACTGCGCTTGAAGAGAAGCTTGAAGAACTTCTGAAATAGCTCCTAAAAAAAATTAAACATTAGTTAATGATGACAAGCGCAGCTGGTGGATGCCGCTGCGTTTTTTATTAAATCAAGATTTACACTTACTATGAAAAAGAGTTTATTAATATTGAGTTACCTCATTTTTAACTTGTCATTCGCAAAAGCGAATGAAATCCGTTTTGAAGCAGATACGATCCTTATTTTAAAGGATGCCAATGTTATCGATGTTTCAAAAGGTAGAATTCAAAGGGGTAAGTCCATCATCATAAAAAATGGAAACATTTTTAAAATTGGCTGCATTCCTAAAAAAATGAAAAATGCTAAAATTTTAGATTTGAATGGTCAGTTTATTATTCCGGGGCTGATTGATACCCATATCCATGTTACCTCGCCGCACAAGAATTCAATCGAAAAAACGTTTGATCATCTTGAATATTACTTAAAACATGGCATCACCAGCGCTAGAGATGCAGGTGGGGATGGCAGTGCTCTTTTACAGGCTCAAACTCAAATCCGTAAAGGAAACCGGATTGGAACGGATGTTTTTTTCTCTTCTTTTATGGCTGGAGACTGGTATTATAACCGTGGTCAGAATATCAGGACTGATCCATATTCTCCCTGGGAGCAACGGTTAGTGCCTGGCGATGATTTGGATAAAGCCATGAGTGAAGCAAAAGCTTGTGGTGCAACCGGCGTTAAATTGTATCATTCATTTGATAAAGATTTTTTGGCCGATGTTATTGCCGCTGCGAAAAAGCATCACCTAAAAGTCTGGGGACATACCATGTTGTATCCTGCCAAACCTATCGAAGTTGTAAAGGCAGGTATGGAGGTGCTTTCACATGTTTCAATGTTGGAAACGATGCGCACAGATTCACTTTTTTATCGCAGATCTACTCCAATGTCTTATAAAGATAGTGTTATCGCAGGTATCGATATCATTCCGTTCTGCGATGCTATGAAAAAACATCATGCCATTTTGGATGCTACGTTATGTGTTTCTGAAGCAAAAGATCCATGGGTATTTACCTTACTGAGAAGGGTTCATGAGCAGGGTGTTAAAATTTCGACAGGAACCGATCAAATTGTTGATTTGAATAGCGCATACCCACGCCTGATAGATGAACTGGATTATTTTGTGAAGAAATGTGGGTTTACATCTGCTGAAGCATTATACTCAGCAACGCAAATATCGGCAGAAGTGATAGGCCAGGAAAAAAACCGTGGAAGTATTGAGGTTGGGAAAAGGGCAGATTTATTAATTCTACTGGAAAATCCTCTCATCGATATTACCAGCTTAAAAAATGTCAACATGGTGATTCAACGCGGTAAGTTGATTGATAAATAATGCCTAGCGGTAATCGACTGAGAAACTTCGTTTAGTGTGATCATACTATTTAGAAGGTATGATTTTTTCCTTTTTAGAAGGAATTCATGAATTCGCCATGTAAGTGGTCCTTTAGCAGAGGCAAATAAATGCAAAAAGGGCTAATATTCGCATAAACCATTATCATAATTGCATATACCAATAAATTTGACCCCCTTTCGCCAATTTCAAATTGACCCCCAGAGTTGTTGCTTGAAAAAAGCAGAAGTTGTTGTGCAAAAAGGCCTTTTAGAGTTGATCTTTTAAGTCCTGTTTAACAACTGTTATTTTACAAAAATACGTTTTCAATCTTAGAGTTTCTTCTCCTCATTGATTCGCCGAATAATTCAAACCTCAAGGAGTGATGAACTATACGGTCAAGAACAGCGTCAGCTATTGTTTTCTCGCCAATTATATCATACCATTCCTTTACTGGTATCTGCGATGTAACTATTGTTGAACGCTTCTGATGCCTGTCTTCAATGATATCGAGCAAAGTAACCCTTTACTGTGGGTCGAAGGGCTGAAGTCCGAAGTCGTCAAGAATAAGAAGATCAACCCTTTCAATCTTTTTCAGTTCTGCCAGGATGGTACCCTTAGCCTTCGCCAACTTTAGCTGCCCCATGAGCTTTGCAGTATTGACATACAGAACCTTGTATCCACTCTGACATGCCTGATATCCAAGAGCGGTTGCCAGGTAGCTTTTCTCGGTACCGGTGGAACCGGTTATAAAAATATCCTTGTGCTCCTTAATGATCCAGGGCCGCAAGCCTGTGTACCTGGTTCCTGTCGAGGCCTCGGTCAATGGAGTAATCAATATGCTCAAGAGATGCGTTATATCTGAACGCAGCCGCTCTAATTGTTCTTTCCACTGAACGGTTGCGCCTGTCATCCCACTCGCAGGCAACCAATACGGATATAAACTGATCAGTGGTCAGCGATTCCTTTACCGATGATTCCAGATTGGTCCTGAATGCATCGTACATCCCAAACAGCCTTAGCTGTTTCATTTTTTCTAATGTTTCATTGTTCATTTCTAATTGCTGTTTATTGTTACTGGTAATATTCCTTACCTCTGATGTTTCCATGCTCAGGTATCTCTATCGTCTGTTCTTCTGCAGATAGCTGATCAAGCTGCTTTCGCAGTATCTCCTCAATTATACGGTAGTTTTACTGCCCAAGATTATCTGCCCAACGGCAGGCATTTCTTAGCCGGACCGTCCCAACGCGACGTGCAAAGTTCGGTATGCCCGAACAGGATTTATGGGCCTGCTCCGGATGTCCCTTATACTCAAGTACCTTTGATATATAACCGGCAACATCACTATGGATCTCTTCTGCCTGCCGTATAAAGTTTTCAGGGGTCCATTCTGAGATATACCGGTGTTGTGGCGCCAGATGGGTTTCCTGAGTGGTATAATGGTGCTTTGTCCGAACTCTTTGATGAAAGGCTATCATGGTATAGTTGTAATAGACTTTTACTGAGCCGGAAGTGTACAGCAACTTTACCTTTTTGCCAACATAGTTATAGGGAACACTGTAGTAGTGAACATCTTCGCCCAGCCGTACATGCCCGTTTCTCATTACGGTAACCATCACCTGCTTGTGCACCTCATATCGAACCGGATTAAGCAAGACAAGTGCTTCACGTTCTATTTCCTCAAACTGTTCCCTGCGTGAGTAGTTTCTGCCGGAAAAGGGTTTGTTATTATGGATTTCCAGCAATGGGACAATCGCAGAATTGAGCTGCTCCAGAGTCTCAAATCGGCTGTTGTCAAGCTTATTATAGATGCTTCGGTAGATAAGCTTTACAGCTCCTTCTACAAGTGATTTGTCGCGAGGTTTGTAGGCACGTGCGGGAATAACTGTTGTGGCATAATGTTCCGCAAACGCTGCAAACTCATCGTTCAGTACCGCCTCGTACCTGCTTCCCCTTGTAACAGCAGAGCGAAGGTTATCAGGGACGATCGCCTCCGGTACACCTCCGAAATAGCGAAGTGCATTTTCACAGGCGGCGATGAGGTCCTCTTTTTTTTGTGAGGCCACAGCCTCAACATAGGTGAGCTGGCTGCAACCAAGGATCGCCACGAATACCTCCACATCCTGCCTGATATTATCAATCCTGCTAAGAGATAGCTTTTTACCGGCAAAATCGATATACATTTTATTGCCAGCCTTATGTTCGATGTGCATTACCGATCTGGAAAGCTGCAGATAAACCATTATGGCATTATTGAAGTGTGAACGACTATATCCATCCGGGTGTTTCTTTACATACTCCTCATGGAGAGATTCCCTTGTAACATCCTTTTTCTTCTATCTTTTGCAGTAATCAGGCAGTAGTGTTTGGAGAATCTGCATACGGGGTGCGCTGGAGATCCTGGCCACGGGGGGAGTGAAAATGATGGCCAGATCGCTATCGCTCTTGGCATTGAACTCCTCATAGCCAATACCAAGTGTCTGCCAGATGCGAATATACTTTTTAATGGTATTGCGTGAGGTTGATACCATTTCATGGATGCGCTTGGTCCCAATCCCCTGACTGTACAGACGGATGATCTGTCTTAGTTTATTCATTTTGATAGGCTTATTGGACATTGTAATCAGCAGTTTTTTTGTTCAGCTAAAAGCTAAACAAAAACATATTCCTACAAACCATTCAGCACAAACGAATCTGCGATTTCAAGGGAGTCAATTTGGATCGGCGCAAAGGGGTCTTTTTGCTTTGGCGGACCTTATCAAATTAACTCGGCAAAGGGGGGCTTTTTTGGGGGTCAATTTGAAGCGGTTTATCCACCGTGCGCATCAGACATGCTGAAAATATCATCAAGAGCATTATTGCAAATAACGGATATGAGGTGTGTACCTCTAAACGCAGGGGAACTTATTTAATCAGACAAAGATCATAAGAACCAATTTTTTTCAAGCCTTACAATCTCTGCAAAGTGCAAGGGCATGGCTAATCAATGTTAGCTTCTGCGCAGAGAATGAATTACTCGTTTCTGTTCTGTTAAAATCTCAGGAAGGAGTAAATCAAAAATGCCAGTTGCCGCCAATGGTTTTTAAAGGCACAGCACAGGAGATTGACGAGGAAATCCTCGAGGGTTTGACGCAACCTGTTACGGAAACCAGACCCCTTTTTGCCAATATCTCCGCTTACAACAAAGATATAGAAGAAGCAAAGTCAAAACTGCTGGCTAAACCAAAAGCTGAAAAACAGGCTGCGAATGTTGAAAAGCATAAACCTTCGGAAACTATTTTGAATAAGCCAAAATTCGAGGACATCCTTGAGGAAATCAATGCACTGAATGCATACTGTAAATATGCAGAAGCCATGGGCATCATTCCAAGTGCAGAAGATTATCCAGATAAAAAGGCAGATATTCAAAAGCTCAAAACTGATCTGTAATGGAGAATGAAACAATTAACCTTATTGATTACCGAGTGCAGCCAATAGCCATTTTCAAGTAGTGCGGGAACCCAGGGCTTCTTTACTTCTTTGGCCAGATCCATTTCTTTGTTTTCCTGCTCAATGGCATCCCACCTGTGCCTGATCCTGATTTCCTGGACACCCTCATTGGCCAGTTGCTGTACATGGAACCGATCTGAAACAAGCTTTGCCTTTGGAAAACTCCTTTTTACTATCCTGGCCATGGTCGGGGCCAGATCAAGAGTTACTTCCTTTACCTTTTTCCTTATTCGCTCCTTGATCCTATGAAGGACTTTTATTACAGACTCGCTTTCCGTGCCTTTTACAATGGCTACCAAAGCACGTTTTTTACCTTTTGCACCTTTATTGGTAAGTACCGTATATAATTTCCCTTGTGAAAGGCTAGTTTCATCAATAGATAAATACTCACCTATATTGTCAGGAAAAAGCAGCCAGTTCTCCGCATGCTCAGCTTGGTCCCAGCTGGTAAAGCCACTTAAATGACTCGCATACTGCTCTTGCAGCCGCTTGCCGTCCACGCCAAAGAGACTGCCAAGGGTTTTACAGCTTATTGGGCTTGAATCCAAATAGGCTTTCAAAAAAAAAGGCAAACTCCTGAGTCATTTTTGTGCCTTCGGCAACCACATTCCAATCTCTGGATACTATTTTACCTGTACTGGTATTTAGCCATTTACGACGCTTAAGGTTCAAAAAACAGGGCTTGCCGCGTAAAGGAAAGTCCCTAACAGAAACCTCATCGAAGAAGCCCTTGGATAACAGCTCCTCGCCTAAAAATTCCTTAGGATGAATGTTCTTTTCGATAAGATAAATGTATGTTGAACCGCCGACGGTCTCCACTTTGTCGAAAGCAAAATATTCACTAAGCCCTACAGGTAGAATAAATGAAAGTAAAGTAGAATCCAAAATAATGATTGTATAAAGCAAAATTTAAACCTCCCCAACTTTTTCGCTTGATCCCTGAAAACGAGTAATAGCCCATCAAATGGCTTTTAAAGGCATGAAAAAGCCCTTCAGTGTAACTGAAGGGCGACTTTTTATTAGTGGGCCCAGCTGGGCTCGAACCAGCGACCAAAAGATTATGAGTCTTCTACTCTAACCAACTGAGCTATAGGCCCCGAAAAAACATTTGTTTTTTGCGAGTGCAATGTTACAAAATTGCATCGGCTTTTGAAAAACTTTTTTTCAAAAAATATCGTAAATCTGGCATCGGCTTTATTTTCAAGGTATTGTAATCGTTTTGAAAAAGCATTGCCTGGTTTAGGCTTGGAATTATAAAACCATCCTGATTAAATTGCGTTGATTCCATTTGCATAACAATGAAGCCTAAATTTTGTTAAATGTTAAAAGGCTGTATTTTATTTAAATTTAGCGTAGTTTTATATCCATTATTACCAGTAATTTTTAGTTTTAAAAGATTTACAAAACCGTACAGGCGTACCATAAAAAAAGATCACATTACAGCCATATGCCCTTAGACTATAAACAATTGCAACACGAGGTAGAAAAATACGTTGGCAATTACTTTCATACCCATCATGATCCAAGATTGGTTTATCACAACCTCGAACATACGCAGGAAGTGGTAAACGCTGCGCAGCAAATTGCCAATCATTATCAATTAAATGAACAGGATTTTTTCACCATTACGGTTGCAGCCTATTTTCACGATACTGGTTATTTTGACGATGCGCTAAAACATGAAGAAAAAGGTGCAGAACTGGCTGAAAAATTTTTAACGGAAAATCAGGTTGGTAACGAAATTAAAGAAAGCGTTAAAAGCGCTATTTTAGCCACCAGGATTCCACAAGATCCAAAAAATCAGATCGATAAAATTATTTGTGATGCAGATTTATTTCATTTGGGCTTACCTGATTTCCGCAAGAAGGGAAAACTGATGCACAAAGAAGTTGAACTGATTTATAATAAAAAAATCAGCAAACTGGATTGGCGAAAAAGAGACATTCAGTTTATGGAATCTCATCATTACCAAACCGACTATGCTGCGCTGTTACTCACCGATCAGAAACAGGCCAATATCAGTAAACTTAAAAGCAAACTTACCACGCAGGAAGAAATTGCGGTTGAGCAGGAAGAACCTAAAAATTTTGCGCCACAATTGGTGCCAGACAACAAGGATTTTAAAAAGAAGAGCAAAGGTGATCGACCGGATAAAGGGATCGAAACCATGTTCAGGATTACCTCAGCCAATAATCAAAGATTGAGTGATATGGCCGATAATAAGGCTCATATTTTAATTACCGTAAACTCAATTATGCTATCGCTGATTGTGAGTTTGCTTTTAAGAAGATTGGAAGATCATGGCAACCTCATTATTCCAACCTTTATTTTATTGATTGTGAGTTTAAGCTGTGTAGTGGTTTCCATCTTATCCACCCGTCCATCCATTCCTGAAGGAGAATTTACACAGGAGGATATGGATAACAAAAAGGTAAACCTCCTGTTTTTCGGTAACTTTTATAAAATGAGTTTGCCTCGCTATACCGATGGCATGATCCAGGTAATGAATGATAAGGACTTTTTATATGGCACACTGATCACAGATGTATATTCTCAGGGGGTAGTTTTAGGCCGGAAATACAAACTGATCCGCCTGGCTTACAATATTTTTATGTTTGGGTTAATTGCGGCGGTATTGGCCTTCGTTATTGCATATGCAGCTTACGGTAAACTTTAATGGAACAAACTACTGAAACTGCTTTTTTCAATAGAGATTTAAGCTGGTTAAAATTTAATGAGCGGATTTTAACAGAAGCTGGCCGAAGTACCGTTCCATTGCTGGAGCGGATTAAATTTCTGTCTATTTTCTCCTCTAATCTGGATGAGTTTTATCGCGTTCGCATGCCTGTATTACTCGCACTCGAAAAATTGAGCAATAAAGAAAATAATGATATTCACATTGAAGAAGATCTGCTGAAAAGTGCCAATCATTTGATTTCCCGTCAGCAGCAGCAATATGGTAGAATCCTGCAATTGGAAATTATTCCACAGTTAAAGGAACAAAATATTAATCTGCTTTACGGGCAACCATTTCCAGCCGAAATTCAAAAGCCAATTAAAAGATATTTTTTGAGTCAGGTGATGGCCTTTTTACAACCTGTTTATTTAGACGAGGAAACTAATTTTTTTCCCGCAAATAATGAGCTGTACTTCCTGATTACTTTAAAAAATGGTGAGGAAACCAAGTCTGTTATTTTAAATATTCCATCAAATGAGTTGCCCAGATTTTATAAAGTTGATGGTGAACAAGAAACATTTGTTGTTTTCCTGGATGATATTATTCGCTTTCATTTAGATCGTATTTTTCCTCATGATGAAGTACTGGGTTGTTTCAGTTTTAAAATTACCAGAGATGCAGAAATTGATTTAAAGGATGAATATGCTGGAAATTTATCTGAACAGCTTGAAAAGCAGCTGATGAAGCGTGATTTGGGCTTGGCTACCCGATTCTTGCATCAGCCAGGTATTCCTGCAAATGTTTTTGAGGTAATTAAAAAACTTTTCAACCTTAAAAAAGCAAATATGGTAGAAGGGGGGCAATACCATAACCTGAAAGACCTAATGGGGTTTCCGGTTAAGAATGACCGGTTATTAAATGCTCCCTGGGCAAAAATTTGTAATACCGATTTCGTAGAAAATACCCTTACAGCAGCCATTACTAAAAAGGATATCATTATCCATACACCATTTCAGAGTTATGATAGCGTGTTGCGGTTCTTTAATGAAGCCGCGATAGATGAGGCGGTAAAGGAGATTTATGTTACGCTTTATCGGGTAGCGAGCGACTCAAAAATTGTGAATGCCTTAATTAGTGCGGCTAAAAATGGAAAGAAAGTAACTGTTCTGGTTGAATTGAAAGCCCGGTTTGATGAAGCAAATAACATCAAATGGGCAAAAAAAATGAAATCAGTAGGAGTAGATATCATTTACAGTGTTACGGCACTTAAAGTCCATGCGAAGGTAGCCTTGGTGAAACGTGAGGTAGCAGGCCGGATGCAGTATCTGGGCTTGTTTGCTACAGGGAATTTTAACGAAAGCACTGCTTCATTTTATACCGATCATATTTTAATGACGGCTCATAAAGAAATGCTGCGTGAAGTAGAGTTATTGTTTATTTTTCTGGCAAAACGAGTGAAACCAACTTCTGCAGATTTGATTCCTTTTCAACACTTGCTGGTGGCGCAGTTTAATCTTCAGCAAGTTTTTTTACAGCTAATTGAGCGGGAAATTGAACATGCCAAACAAGGTAAGCCAGCAGCCATTACCATCAAAATGAATAACCTGGAAGAAAAGGTTTTAATCAATAAACTTTACGAGGCCTCGCAAGCTGGAGTCAAGATTGAAATGATAGTGAGAAGCATTTGCAGGCTTATTCCAGGGGTGAAAGGAATGAGTGACAATATTAAAGTAACAAGAATTGTAGACCGTTACCTGGAACATGGAAGGATTTTTATCTTCCATAACCTCGGAAAAAATGATGTTTATCTGGGCTCTGCCGACTGGATGAACAGGAATATTTACCGCAGGATAGAAGTTTGCTTTCCTATTTATGACGAGCAAATTAAAAAAGAAATTCTCGAAATTATTGAGATTCAAAAACAGGATAACGTGCAGGCTGTTATGATAAATGATCAAATGGAAAATGTTCCTGTTTTGGCTGGCGAATCAGCCATTGCTTCACAACAGGCCATCTATCAATTTTTAAAAAACAAGTATTAATTTTTATGAACAAGAATAAAACAAAACTGACATCGATCATTATACTTTTTGCCATAGCATTTATTGGGGTTTCATGTGTAAACGGTCAGCACGATGATAAAGGCAGCAAGAAGAACAAAGTAACGACAGAAAATAGCGCTTCAAATACGGGAAATGCAGATTTTCCTTATGATCTGGCCAATCCGGTTAAATATAATATGCCACAAAATTTGTTCGAAATATCTGGCATTACTTTTCACAATGGCGATCCGAAACAGGTTTTTGCTATTCAGGATGAGGATGGAGATTTATTTCATTTAGGCTTAAATGATAAAGAGGCTAAATTCACCAAATTTGGTGGGAAAGGCGATTATGAGGACCTGGCGATCATTAATGATCAGGTAATTGTGTTAAAAAGCAATGGAGAACTGCATACTTTTCCGATTTCAAAAATTAATACAGCTGAAATAGCTGATGTTACTAAAACAAAAGATTTGGTGCCAAAAGCTGAATATGAAGGTTTAGCTACAGATGAAAAAGCCGGAATGGTTTATATTTTAACTAAAGAGGTAAAAAAGGGCAAAAAGGGTAATACTGAAATTTTCGCTTTTAAATTTAACCAAGGCACTTTCACACCCTCGGGCACTTTTGGCCTGTCTCATCAGGAAATTGCTGCTGCGGCAGGTACATCTAAAATGAATTTCCGCCCCTCGGCATTAACTAAAAATCCGAAAACAGGAGAGTGGTACATCCTTTCTTCTATGAATAAGTTATTGGTGATTACAGATGCAAACTTTAAAATAAAATCAACTCAAGCTTTAAAGGGAGGTGCTTTTAACCAACCCGAGGGTATTGCTTTTGATCGGGATAATAATCTTTATATTTCAAATGAAGGTGGATCTTTGTCTGCAGGGAATATTTTATTGTTTAAGGGTAAATAGCCTTTCTCAAAATTAATTATCTTTATATCAATTAAGCCCTAAGCGATGATCAAAACGTTTACCCTAATTATTACCTTCTTTTTTATATTTGTTTTTAATTCTTTCGCTCAGGATGATGTTAAATACCGTGTTATTCTTTTCGGCGATGCCGGAGAAATGAATCCCGGCCAGATGCAGGACTTAAAAAATGCTGCCAAGCAAATTATTCCAAAAAAAACCACTGTGGTATATCTTGGTGATAACATTTATCCCACCGGGATGGGCTTGCCGGGAAGCATTGAAGAAGAGGAAACAAAAAAAATCTTACGCTCTCAGTTTGAACCCATGCGCAATATGGGTGCAACAGTTTATTTTATTCCGGGCAATCACGACTGGGATAAATCCGGACCAAATGGTTTGGCGAAAATTAAAGCACAGGATGATTATTTAAAAGCGCAGAACGATCCTTTATTAAAATTAGTTCCCGCAAATGGATGTCCTGATCCGGTAGCGATTAACCTTACTGATAAACTGACCATTATTGCTTACGACAGTGAGTGGTGGTTATTTCCTTATAAAAAATCCAATCCGGCAGGCGAATGTGATTGCAATACCAAAGACGAAGTGCTGGTGCGCATGGAAGAACTGCTGGAACAAAATAAAAACAAAGTGATTTTATTGGCTTCACACCATCCATTCCAAAGTTATGGTCCGCATGGTGGCTATTTTAATTTGAGGAATCACCTTTTTCCACTAACTTCATTAAATAAGAATTTATATATCCCAATGCCGGTTTTAGGCTCAGTTTATCCTTTTCTGCGTTCTACACTTTTAAGCCCTGAAGATTTGAATCATCCGGCATATAAAGATATGATCAAGTCTGTTAATGGTGTTTTTGGTGATTATCCGAATGTAACTTATGTAGCAGGTCATGAGCATGGTTTACAAATGATTAAGGGTAAACAGTTGCAGATTATCAGTGGTTCTGGATCAAAGGTCTCTCCAAATAAAAAAGGAAAAAATTCCTTATTTCAGGAAATGCAACAGGGTTATGTTATTGCTGATCAGTTAAAAAATAATGATATGCGCTACGAATATTATGTTTATTCGGATACCAGTGTTAAAAAGGTTTACAGCTATGTCAAAAAGTTTGAGGAAATTCCTTCAAAAATTAAAAACAGAGATAAGCCGCTTACTGCCGATAGTATTTTTGTACGCATTAAACCGGAATATGATAGTGTTGGACGTTTCCATCGTTATGTTTTTGGAGAAAATTACCGAAAAGAATATGCAGAAAGAACCAAAGTTCCGGTGTTGCACGTCTCAAAAATGAAAGGTGGACTTAAAGCCACTCAACGTGGTGGAGGTAATCAATCACGTTCTTTAAGATTGGAAGATAAAGACGGCAAGGAGTATGTATTGCGGAGTATCGAAAAATATCCGGAGGTTCTGCTTCCAGAAGCTCTGCGCAATACTTTTGCTAAAGATGTGATTAAAGATAACATGTCTGCCCAGCACCCATTCTCAGCATTGGTTGTGCCTGATTTGGCTGATGCTGCGAAAATTCCGCATTCCAATCCAATTATCGGCTGGGTTTCTCCAGATGATGGTTTAGGAGAATTTGAATCAGCTTTTGCCAATACGCTATGCTTATTTGAGGAGCGTGAGCCTGTAGGTGAATCAGACAGTTCACCTAAAATGGACAAAAAATTAACAGATGACAATGATAATAAGTTAGATGGAGCGGCCTGGGTAAAGGCAAGATCACTTGATGTATTATTAGGCGATTGGGACAGGCATGAAGATCAATGGCGCTGGAAAGAAACTAAAACCAAGGATGGTTCAAATTACACGCCCGTACCAAGAGACCGTGATCAGGTTTTCTTCCGTTCGGATGGTTTTTTACAACGCTTTACACAATCATCTTCCTTGCTGCCGATGATGCAGGGCTACGAACGCCCAATACAAAACATCAACTGGTTTTTATGGGAAGGAAGGGAAATCAGTAGCCGCTGGACTGCAAGCATAGATGAAGAAGAATTTAACCAGATCGTTAAAGATTTCTGCGCAAACTACAACGATGCTGTTTTTGAAAAGGCATTGCGAAAACTTCCTGAGCCAAGCTATTCACTGCATCATGATGAATTTTTAAAAAGGTTGCGTGAGCGGGTGGCCAGTTTGCCTAAACTAATGAATGATTACTACCACTTTTTTAACCGAATTGTTGATATTGAAATCACGAATAAAAATGAATTAATTAAGATCAGCGATACCAAAGACAATGGTTTGCGGGTGAAGATTAATAAAATATCAAAAGAAGGCAATATCAAAGATGAACTGTTCGATCGCAAATTCGACCCGAAAGTAACTAAAGAAATTCGGGTATATATGCACAACGGGAATGACAGCTTAATTCTCGATAATAAAAATTCTGCCATCAAAATCAGGATTATTGGTGGTAAAGGGAATAAGTATTACGATTTTGCCAATAGTAAAGGTACCGTTAAATTATACGGACGCACTGATAAAGCGACTTACACAGGTGATGATCAAAATAAAATCAGCAAAATTATTTCTAATGACACAGCAAACTTTAGTTACATCCCTAAAGATATGTATGTAAGAAGATCTTATAACTTAAACGCAGGTTATAACAGAGATGATGGTATTTTATTGGGTTTAATTTACAAGCAAACTAATCCGGGTTTCCGTAAGCAGCCTTGGGGAAATTCTCAAACAGTTTCTTTTTTACATTCTTTTTCTACAAAGGCTTTTCGCTTTAATTATAAGGGAGAATGGTTAAAGGCATTGGGTAAGGGTGATTTACTTATCAATGGTAATGCGTATGCACCAAACAATAATCAGAACTTTTTCGGGTTAGGTAATGATACCCATTTTGATGAACATGGTGATGATATTCGCTATTACAGGGCCAGGTTTAACTTGTATCAGTTAGATGCAGCCATCAGATGGCGCAAGCCGAAATCAACTTTTTCGGTTGGTCCGTCTTATCAATATTATAAATTTAACCGGGAGGATAATGATGGGCGCTTTATCCTTAATCCGGAGCAATTACATTCTGCAGATAGTTTAACGGTTCGCAATGAAAAAATGTTTGCTGGTGCCATTGTTAACTTTACCAATAATACCAGAGATAACGATTTGCTTCCTACTTTGGGCAGTTTTGTAGATTTTAAATTGCTTGGTTATAAAGGTGTTAATCGATATTCCAATTCTTTTGGGCAGTTTACAGCAAGTATTGCCTTGTATAAAAATTTAGATGGAAGGAAAAACTTTATTCTGGCAGATCGTTTTGGCGGAGGAATAACTGTTGGAAAGCCAGCATTTTATCAGGCCTTATATCTGGGCGGACAAGGAAATCTTCAAGGTTACCGTCAGTTTAGATTTGCCGGTGAACATATTTTCTACAATAATTTAGAACTAAGGGCAAAACTGGGTGATTTGGTTAGTTATGTTTTACCCGGACAAATTGGCTTACTTGGGTTTTATGATGTTGGCAGGGTTTGGCAACGTAATGAGGTTTCCAATACATGGCACCACGGTGTTGGAGGAGGGCTTTATTTTGCTCCGGCATCACTCACAGTTGTGCGATTTGTGATGGGACATTCATCTGAAGGCTGGTATCCTTACGTCTCTTTAAACTTTAGGTACTAAATTTGTAACTGAAGGATATAAGGCATTAATTTAAGTATTACGTTTTACAGACCTATAATAGCGAAAACTGTTAATATCTTTGTACTGAACAAGATAGCAAATCAATTTATTCCATAGAAAGGAAACCCAGGCATGAATACCAATGTAATACAGATAAATAAAAACGAATGTGTTAACTTTCAGATAGATTCTTCTTTATCTTTTCGTCCGCTCGTTGAATATTTAAAAGGCAGATTGAAGACAGAAAAGTCTGTAAAATCTGAATTTTACAGGTTCCTTTTGGAAAAAATTGAAAAAGAGAAAGTGCTTTTAAACAGTATTAAAGCAAAAGATCTGGTTCAATATAAAGATACACTGGAATTAATTTTTACCATTCTTACACCTTTAATGGATAATGAGGATGATTTATTCTGGGCCTTGAGTACGCCGGTTCCGGATGAAATTTTCTTTAGCACCAATGCATTTTATAATTTCTTTAAAGATCACGACCCTAAAAATAAAGTAACTAAAGATAGTGATCCGGTAGAAAAGAAGCAGCTCAAATTCATTTACAACATTATCTTAAACCGTTTCTATAACTTCACTACAGTAATTAAAAGTGAAATTATATACGGACATGTTAATGTAGAAACCAAGATTACACAGTATTACAATATCCAGACAGATACCAAATTTGTAGATATTCAACATAAAGGTGAACTGCCCGAACTAAATTTCGAAGAGCTTGGCAAACATTTTCAGGATGATAACGAACTGGATTATTTACTGAAACATTTACCGCTTAAAGATTTTATTTTCGATGGATTTAGTATTATTTCCATCACTGATGTAACGCTTCAACACTCTATTGATGGAATCCGTGATGCATTGGTGAACCACAATTATCAAACAGAAGCTTATACACACGTTATTCAGGCTTTAAAAAGCTTAAGTGGCGATGGCAATCTGGAGTTTGGATTGATGCCTTTTTTAACGGTAAATAACAAACTTGTTTTTGATAATAAAGAATTTTCTCAAAGTAAATTAATTAATTCTGCCAAGGCATCTAACCTCGAAGAGGAGGTATTTTATTCGTTGGTTGATAAGTATAAAGAAAATCCTAAGGCTATTTTTGTGAGTTCCATTAGTGACGATCAGATTACTAAAGATCCATTTCTAAGGGTGCTTAAAGAGGCCGGCGTATGTTCATACTCTGTATTGCCCGTTTATTACAATACGCAACTGGCTGGTGTATTAGAAGTTTATTCTGATCATGAAGTAATTATTGATGATAAATTATTATCAAGATTGCGCCCGGCAATGCCCCTAATCGGACAGCTTTTTCAGTACAACATTGAAGATTTTAATGCCAAGATGGATGAAGTGCTGATGGATAAATTTACAGCCTTACAGCCATCGGTACAATGGAAATTTAACGAAGCCATCTGGCGTTTTATTCAAAAAAATAATGGTAAAGCTAAGATCAACGAAATCGAAACGGTCACCTTTAAAAAGATGTACCCGCTATTTGGTGCCATTGATATCCGCAACTCTACCGTTGAGCGTAATAAGGCTTTAAAAGATGACTTAAATGTACTTTTAAATCATTTAACCAGTGCCCTAAAAGCCATTAAAAAATTGGTGACATTGGAGATTACAGATAAAATTTTGTTTAACTGTAAAGATTGGATCAAGAGAATTGGTGACCTATCATCATCAAACGATGAAAACCAGCTTAATGAATTTTTAACTGTTGAGGTTTATCCATTTCTTTCTATTATCAAAGGCAATTACCCACAAACCGCTGATGTTGTAGATGATTATTTTAAGGTAATTGTTCCGGAAACTGGTGCAGCTTATGCCAACCGCAGGCAGCTTGAAGTTTCCATGCAGTTGATTAATACAGAGGTGAGTCAATACCTTGAAAAATCACAGGCAAATTTGCAGGCTTCCTATCCTTGCTATTTTGCCAAATTTAGAACAGACGGGGTTGAATATGACATTTATATCGGACAGGAGATTGCGCCGAATAAACCTTTTGATTTATTGTACTTAAAGAATATTCGCTTGTGGCAATTAACATCAATGGTGGAAATTGCAAGGTTATCTAAGGGATTAATCGGAGAGATGCCATTTCCTTTGGAAACTACCCAGCTGATATTTATACATTCAAATGCTATCGATATTAGTTTTAGAAATGATGAAAGAAGATTTGATGTAGAAGGTGCTTATAACATTCGTTATGAAGTAGTGAAGAAACGTATCGATAAAGTGTTGATTAAAGGAAAAAATGAACGTTTAACCCAGCCACATAAAGTTTCAATGGTTTATTTCAATCCTGACGAAGCGAAGGAATATATGGAATATATTAAGTACATGCAGGTGGAGGGGTATTTTAATGATGATTTAGAACAACTCGAACTGGAAGAGTTACAAGGTGTTTCTGGTTTAAGCGCACTACGTGTGGGCGTTAAATATCTGGAAAATAAAAAAGATCCGGTTAAAAAACTCAAATCAAAAGAGATAGAATCTATTGAGAAAGAGATTGCCTCTATGATGGAGAATTAATTTTATTTTAAATAAATCTTATAGGTTTTAAAGCCTATAAGATTCATTTGAGTTTCAATTTTCCATCCTTAAATAAATCAAAGGCTGTTTGATAATTTGCAATGCCTTCATTCACCACTTTTTTCGATAGTTGATGAGGAATCTGTATATTTTTAGATTTATTATATAAATAGGTATCTACCTTTCTATGTGGACTTAACAACAGTAAACTGTCGCCTTTAAGATAGGCCAGCTTTTGATAGGTACCCAGGAATACACGTGATTGGTAATGATCATCCAAAACGTTCTGACCGTAAAATTCACTCGTATAATTCCAGCCCAATAAATGCCAAAGTGTTGGAAACAAGTCTATTTGTGACGTCATTTTAGAAATGTTCATAGCAGGCTGGTTTTTTAAATTAAAAATCATACAGGGAATCTGATATTTGGAAATATCAACTTCATTTTTACCGGCACTACTGGCGCAATGATCTGCAACAATGATAATAATCGTATTTTTAAAATAGGGTTTGGTTTTAATCTGCTCAATAAATTTCCCAATTGCATAATCAGTATATCTTACAGCAGCCTCTCTGGTGCCTGATGGAAAGTTAATTTTATTGGCAGGAAAGGTAAAAGGCCTGTGATTGGAGGTGGTCATCACAAAATCATTAAACAACTGCTGATGCTTATATTTTTCATCAGCATCTTTCATTACTACATTAAAAATATCTTCATCGCAAATGCCCCATGCGTTTTCAAAGGTTACATCCTGATCTGCAATTAATTTTCGGCTACCCTGATAAGTTTCATCCAATAATTTTCTTCCTCTGTCTACAATATTATAGCCGTTATTGCCAAAAAAGTGATTCATGTTATCAAAGTAGCCATCACCGCCATAAAAGAAAGTATTTATATATCCCTTTTCCTTAAATACATGGCCAACTGTAAATAGATTCTCATTGTCATTTCGTCTAACAATACTGCTCCCTGGTGTTGGCGGTATAGATAGGGTGAGTGCTTCCATTCCCCTAACGGTTCTGGTACCTGTTGCGTACATATCACTAAAGAAAACACTTTTATTGGCAATCGTATCCAGGTATGGTGTAAGCTTTTGAGTGTTTCCATAATGAGCTAAAAATTCAGCACTTAAACTTTCAACCGTAATCATAATCACATTCGGCTGATAAATTGATTTTGCTCCTTTAATCTCACGCGAAATGGTTAAACCTTTTTCAAAGGATACTCCCTTTTGAGCCAGTTGATTTCTTATGATAGTGAAGGCATTTTTGTTGTCAATAAGCTTGTAAAATTCATGGTAGTTTAATTCGTTATTTTTAAATGCTGCAAAGAAGGAATAAATACCAGCTTTACTCAATTCATTGGCATAGCGATTATTGCCTCGCTCTGTGGCACTATTTTTAACAACAAGAGAAAACAAAATTGCCGTCAAAATTAGTGGTACAGTATAAATTAATCTGCTCTTTAAAGGCGTTATGCCTTCAAAACTTAATTTAAAAATCTTTAATCTGCTGAAAATATACGTGATGATCAAAGCAATAATCACCATTATTGAAATTAAATAGGGCAATGGATAAGACTCATTAATGTTATGAATTACCTCATAAGTATAGATAAGATAATCTACAGCAATAAAATTGAATCTGCTTTCAAATTCTTGCCAAAAAGTGATCTCAGCGAAGAAAGAAAAAAGCGTCAGTAAAAGAAAAAGAAAAAATGCAGAGAAGGTAATTACCTTATTCCATTTAGTATGATATAGCCGATCTGGAAAAATCAGTAAATACAAGGCATAAAATGAAGTGATAATTAAAGCTGTCCCAAAATCAAAGAAAAATCCAAAAAGATAACATCTGCAGATTTCCAAAAAAGTAAAATCAGCATGTGGAAAGGATAGCACAAATAAAATGGTGCGAATAATGAAAGAGAAGGTAATAAAATAGATAATAAAACCAATAAGTATAGAATATCGGCTTTTAAATATATGGCTCATTTAATTAGAAATTTGAGCAAGTTACAGATCATTTCTGAAGATAATCTGAAGTTCGGCAGGCCTTAAATAAAAATGGCTTCCTGAAGAATCAGAAAGCCATTTCTAGAATTGTGCTTTTAAATTAGTTGATTGATGCTATTTCTTTTCCTACTGCTGAAATTTCTATTGAGCTGATATTGGTTTTTAAAGCAGCAAACTTATCAATGGTAAGTTTTTGTGTGTTGCCCATTACCAATGTATGGTTATCAGTTGAGCCACTTAATTTTAAATCTGCGTTATCCTGAATAACGGTATATAAGCCTTCTGTGGTAGTATTAATCTCTGCATGTGCATTTCCTTTTAAAAAGATTTGAAGATATTTTGAGTTTAATTTGCCTTCTGTTTTAACCACAGCATTTTCTGCTGCTTCAATTCTGTAAATGTCTGTTACGTATACAATTACTTTTGCAGTTGTTCTGTCGGTAGAAGTAATACGGAGAACATCGCCATCGTGCATAATTTTAGCAGTTCCTGCATTGTCTTCTGCATAAGCAACACCATTGTTGGCGCGCTGAATTAAAATAACTTCTACATTTCCTTTTACTGAGACTTTTTTGAAATTGCCTACTGCCGAAATTGTTAAGGGGTGAATTTCTGAAGCAGAAACTCTTGTTGAAAATACAGCTGTAGATAAAACGATAGCTGTTAATGAAGTTGCGATTAGGGTTTTGATTGAAGTTTTCATAATGTCTTTTATTTAATAATTAAATGTTAATTAATTGTTATTGAATTGTTTAAGTCTTTTTATTGTTGTTTTGTAGATAAGACGCAACGAATGAGAAAACGTTGCAGGCCATTTGTCGCTTTTATACCATTGATGTAAAATTCTCGACGAACGGGCTTTAATTCAAGACGAAATCATGAAAAATTTTTGAACCAATTGTAAAAAAACGAAGGATTGAATTTTGAATAGTTCCTTTTTATTATCTTTAAAAAAATATTCTTACAAACTCTATGAAGAAAAAGGTTGTGCTTGTTCAGGACAATAAAGAAATTCTTGAAATAATGGACCAGGTATTGGAAGAAGAGGGGTTTGATGTTACCGCATCATTAACAACTGATCCAGTAGAAAGAATAGATGAAATTGAACCGGATGTTGTGATTGTAGATGACCACATCAAAGGTAAAAAGAAAGGATCAGAAGTAATTAAAGAATTAAAATCTGATCCTGAAACTGAAGATGTTTCTGCTGTACTCACCTCTACCTCTAATAAACTTCCTGAAGAGGCAAAAGAATGCAAAGCTGATGATTATATCGAAAAGCCATTTGATATTGACCATATGATCAATGTGGTGAAAAAAAACAGTTAATTATCTATTTAAAGTCGGCTCATAAGTATCCGTATTCACCATCGCTTTTAATTCGTGTAAAATTTGATATAAGCCAAAGTTTGTACGGTTTACATAAATGAAATGTTTTACACCTCTGGCTTGTTTAAATTCGGGCATTTTTGAAATCTTCTCACCATAAAGATATAATTGTTCAAAAAATTCTGTTTTGCTAAAATCAAATACCTTGCTGATGTAAGGTTTTGCAAAAAGACTAATCATTTCCTTATATGCCTTATAGTAAAATTCTACCTGCTCATCTGTATCATCCGAATGAATCATATCCAGCTTTCTAAAGGCATCAATCGTTTTGGTTTTATCATTAATTACATCTGTAGAAATCAACGAGAAGAAAGGGTAATAGAAATCATTAGGCAATTCTTTAATGCAGCCAAAATCAATTACACCTAAATCTTCATCTGGCGTAATCATAAAGTTGCCAGGATGCGGGTCTGCGTGAACAGCACGAAGTTCATGCTGCTGAAAATTATAAAAATCCCAAAGAGCCTGACCGATCTTATTCCTCAGTTCCTGAGAAGGATTTGTTTTTAAAAACTCTTTTAAGTGTAATCCATCCAGCCAATCCATCGTAATAATTCGTTTACCAGATAAATCCGGATAGTATTTTGGAAAAATAACATGATCAAGGTTTTTGCAGTCTTCAGAGAACTGGATTGATCTTCTTACTTCAAGCTCATAATCTGTTTCTTCTAATAAGCGTTCTTCCACTTCTTTGATGTAGATATTCAGTTCCCGCTCAGACATTCCTAATAACCGGAAAGCAAATGGCTTTACCAGTTTTAAATCTGATGAGATACTGTCACCAACACCGGGGTATTGAATTTTAACGGCAAGTTTTTTGCCATTAAGCGTAGCTTGATGCACTTGTCCGATAGATGCGGCATTGCTGGAGTTCAAATTAAATGTATCAAAAATTTGCTCAGGCGTTTTGCCAAAGTTTTTGGTAAACGTACGCACAATTAAAGGGCCTGAAAGGGGAGGTGCATTGTATTGCGATTGCGTAAATTTATCTACGTAAGATTTTGGCAGGATATTTTTATCCATACTCAACATCTGCGCTATTTTTAAAGCACTACCTTTAAGTTCACTCAATGATTTATAAATATCAGTTGCATTATCTTCATTTAACTGATCTCTATCCATATCCGGATTGAACAGTTTTTTTGAATAATGCTTGATATAGTTTCCGCCAATTTGAAAACCTGTTTTTACAAATTTTGCCGAGCGCTCTACTTTAGTTGTTGGAATACTCTGTTGTGTCTTCATTAATGATTATAATCCCATTTTTTCTTTAAACTTCCCGTTTCTGGATAGAAACTTCCCATAATCAATCAGGTTATCAATAGGTGAATGCTGAAAAAGATCGAAGGTAACGTTGATTCCCTTTTCAATAGCTTCGTCACTTTTCTCAAAGCCATCACTATCATCATTGATCCAGAAATTAAGGATAAATGAAAACTGAATCCAAAGGGCATCTTTATAACGTTTCGTTAAAAATTTACGCTCAGCCAATTCGCCGTTTTCTAGACCTTCATCAATAATTTCCTGAGCAAAATTCTCAAAAATAGGCTTAACACCAGCTAATATATCTGGCGTAGAAAACTTGCCCCTATAATTTTTTAAACTATAAATAACGAAGCTACGTTCGCTTTTTAGATTTTCGAGATAGCTATAAAAAAAAGAAAGCATTTTTTCACGTGAGGTATATTGCAACCAAACCTCTTGCTCCTTTATTTTACTAATGGTTTCAAAAGTGAATTCAAACCAGATGGTTTTCTCTATACTTTCAAAAGATGAAAAAAACTGATAAAATTCTGCTTCGGTAATTTTAATCTTCTTTGCAAAAGAATAAACCGTTTTTGGTTTTTCATCATTGGTTAAAACATAATCTATATATGCTTTTCTAATCTGTTGAGCAGTTGCCATATTATCGTTTATTTACAATAATAACGTTTTATTAATTTGCTTGTTTTGTATCTTTTGAAATGTAGATCATTATTTTGTAATAATAGATTTCAAAATATTTGAAAGTTGTTTTTTAACTAATTTGAATAGCTTAAATGATAGGTAAAGATTGATTAATTCTATCTTTTTGCTAAATAAATTAGTATATTTGTGCTTCAATATTTATTCCCATTTATATGATTCAGCTAAATGATTTTTTATACGGAAAAATGGAATTTCCAAAGGTATTTGATGCGCTTTTACAAACAGATGCATTAAAACGTTTAGCTGACATACACCAGAGTGGAGCAATTTTTCTGGTTAATCCATCTATTTGCCATTCACGCTTAGAGCACGCGATAGGTGTAGCCATGCTGGTAAAAAAAATGGGCGGCTCTGAACTAGAACAAATTGCCGGCTTGCTACATGATGTTTCTCATACCGCTTTTTCTCATGTTGGTGATTATGTATTCGATCATGTTGGAGAGGATTATCATGAAAAGATTTTTGCTGAAGTGATTTATAAATCTGAAATTCCGGATGTTTTGCTTAAGTATGGCTATAATGCAAATCAGATCATTTATGGCATTTTTAATATTTTAGAACAGCCTATGCCATCGCTTTGTGCAGATCGGTTAGATTATACCCTACGGGATGGGATTCATGGTGAAATTATAACCAGGCAAAGGGCAAGACAGTTTTTAAATGCTGTTGTATTAAAGAATGGGATAATAGCAGTAAATGACGATGCAGAGGTGCAATGGATCAATGAGGCATTTAAGAAATTAAATAATGAAGTATTTAAACTCCCACTCCATCTTTACGCAAATGGAAAAATGGCAGAATTGATTAAACTCTTCTTAAAAAAAGGAATGCTTACCGAAAGTGATATGTTTAAAACGGATACACTATTGCTGAATAAGATCAGAACTACTTATGAGGGTTATGAAGCTATTAAATCCATCAAACAGTTGCGTGGCTTTGCGGAATTTATCAGGCATGGTAATGTTCCACAAATTAAGGACAGAACATTAAATGCGCTGTTAGCTTAGTTATGAATTAAATGCATATTAAAAATAATATATTTCATTTTAGCGTATCTTGTTTAAAAATAAAAATTATGTCAGTTATAGAAATCATATTAATTGGGGTGGTAATTCTCTTAATTTTTGGGGGTAAGAAGTTGCCGGAATTGATGCGTGGAATGGGGAAAAGTGTGAAGGAATTTAAAGACGCAAAGGATGAGCCTGTTAAAAAATAATAAGGGCTGTATAAACTTTTTTCTCATCGGAGATGTTTTAATTATAAATAACCATAATGGAAAATCAAAACAAAGATCAGGACAAATCTAAATTCTCAAAGCAAGCCCAGGAAAATCTTTCTAAAGGTTTAAATGATTGGAATGATCGTTTGGATGAGAATTTAGAGCCAGAAAAACAAGGTGATACAGCAGCAGATGATCGGGCAAAAGATTTTTCAGAAAAATTGGGCAGTGGTGATCAGTCAGATCAAAGCGAAGATTAAATATTCATCTATCGGTGTTTCACTTTAGTTGTTTAGAATATTATTCTATCCGTCGGTTGGTGTCTCACTAACCGAAAATTTATCTTCATAAATTCATCATTATTTATTTATCGGTTGGTGTCTGGCCAACAAAAAATTATTTCTATAAATTAATTAGTATCGTAATGTTAATGGAAGTAAAACTTAATCTGGTTGGTGTGATAATAGCTTATAGGTTGAATATATTTATTAATCAAACGATTTAGGGTATATGAAATAATACATTTTTTTCAGAATGTGTTAAATTTTTTCAATTTACTTTCGTTATCCCTGATAAATAGTATATTGCATATCTATTTAACCAACAAATGTATAGCGATTCTCAATTAGTCAACAAGCATGAATAAGAGTTTTCTTTGGGCTATTATTCTGGTACTATCCATTTCTTTCCAGGCATTTTCTCAAAACATTTCAAACGAAGGGACAGATTTTTGGGCGGTTTTCCCATCACACGTTCCAACGGGTGGTAGTTTAGCTAATTTGGAGGTATTTGTCACTTCCAAATTTGATACAGAAGTTACCATTACCTGTGGGAATTACAACTCTGGACTAGTTACAATCCCTGCAAATACGTCTGTTGGAATTACTGTTGATAGAAGCGCGGCGTATATAAATATTAATGATGCAAACAGCAAATTAATCAATAAAGGTATTCACATTGTAGTTTCAACAGGTAAACCAAAAGTAGCGGCATATGCACATATTTATGCCGGATATCGTTCTGCAGCATCATTAATTTTGCCTTTCGAAACTTTAGGGCAAAAATATTTTTCAGTTAATTATCGGCAGAATGAGTGGTCGAGACTTGAAGAACAAGGATATAATTATTTAACTGTTGTTGCTGTAGAAAATAATACAAAACTTAAACTTAAAGATAAAAGTGGTAGGGAGATTGATCTTCCGGAGTTAAATGCAGGGGATGTTTATGAATATACTGCTGGCTTAAGTGATTTAACAGGTGTTTCCGTTTATGTTGATCCACAAAGTTCTTCATGTAAGAGGTTTGCCGCCTTTTCTGGCTCATCAAATATATTAATTGCCGATTGTATTGGTGGAAATAGTTCCGATCCATTATATCAACAGGTTTATCCTACTTCAAGTTTAGGTAAAACTTACGGTATCGTGCCTTTTAAAGATCAGGCATATTTTTATAGGGCAGTTGCAGTAGAAGATAATACTCGTATTTATCAGGATGGAGAATTAATTAGTACCCTGGCTAAAGCTGGTGATTTTTATACATCTCCACGTTCAATTAACGGAACATTTGTTTCTGCTGATAAAAATATATTATTGAGTCAATACATGTACTCTGCAGGTTGTGCAAATCAATCAGGAGGACGTGCCCCGTTAGGAGATGCAGATATGGTTTTACTTAATTCTGTTGAATTTAATGTAAATAACATCACCATATTTTCATCCCCTAAGCAAGAAATACCCACACGTTTTTTAAACGTTCTAATTAAAACGAATAAAACATCATCATTTAAAATAAATGGTGTTGCACCATCTGTTACGTGGAATGTGTTACCAGGCAATGCTGCTTATTCTTATGCGCAGATTTCATTGGTGAGCGAAAGCGCAACCTTATCTGCCAGTGAAGGTTTTAATGCAATTGCTTATGGTTATGGTACAACTGAATCATATGCCTATTCTGCCGGAACAAACTTATCCTCTAATAATTATTTAACAGTCGTAAATAATGTTAGAAGAGACGAAAGTCCGAATGGATGTGTAGGACAGAATGTAGATTTTAAAGTGAATTTACCATATCAACCCGATAAAATAACCTGGACACTGGAAGGCGGAACGCCGGAAGTAATCAATCAACCAGTGCCAGAAGTGAGAACCATAAATGGCCAAACTACATATGTTTACAGCTATCCGGTTAACAAAGTATATACAGAAGTTAATGAATATCATTTACAGGTTTTAGCGCATGTTCCGGCAAATGCCAATAACTGTACCAGTGGCGATTTAATTACCAACTATGTGTTTAATATTTATGATTTACCTGTAGCAAATTTTACTGCTCCAGTAAGTTCTTGTGCAAATTCAGAAGTGACTTTCTCTGATCAAAGCGATGCCAGAACCGCTGACTTCTCCATCACAGAATGGCAGTGGGATTTTAAAGACGGAAGTATTTCCAGAGAAAAAAATCCTCAGCATCGCTTTGTACAAGCTGGTAGATACAACGTTACATTGATTGTAAAATCGGGTACTGGTTGCTATTCTGATCCTGTTGAAAAAGTAATAGATATTTATCCATTACCAGAAGCCAACTTTACAGCACCTATTGAGACCTGTATTAATACCAACTTTACAGTTCAGGATCAGTCGACTATTAATAATACCACATCTACAAATACCATTACAAATTGGAATTGGGATTTTGGTGATGGCACTGCACCTTCAAATGATCAGTATCCTACGCACCAGTATACCTCAGCTGGACTGTATACAATAAAATTAACCACCACCTCAAACAGAGGCTGCATTAGCGCGGAGAAAACAGCAGTGATTAAAGTAACCGACTTACCACAAGCAGATTTTACGATGCCAGATATTTGTTTAACTGATGCTGTGGCTACCTTTACCAGCACAGCTGTTAACGAATCGGGCAGTTCAAATGGGTTAACTTACTCCTGGAATTTTGGTGACCGATATTTATCTGCAGCGAATTTAAGTACAAACACTTCAACAGATCAAAATGGAGTACACACTTATACCGTACAAGGAGAGTATCAGGTTACTTTAACCATTACCAATGCTAACGGATGCGTGAATGTAAAAACACAGAGATTTGTGGTCAACGGTACTGTGCCAAGAGCAGATTTTGAAGTTCTTTCCAGTGGTTTGCTTTGTAGTAATAATACCGTAACCATTAAAAATAAATCAACAGTTGATTTTGGAAGAATTACCAAAATTGAAGTTTATAAAGATGCAGTAGGAGAACCTTCCAGTTTTCAAACCTTTGACATCCCGGTTCAGGGTCAACAAATTGACTTAAATTATACGGCTTTCGGCAGCCCGGCAACTCAGGATTATCAAATAAAAGTTGTTGCTTTTTCAGGAGGACGCTGTTTTGATATCTTAAGTAAGACGATTACACTAAAAGCAGTTCCCATAATAACTGTTGATGAGTTTCCTGCGGTTTGTGAGAACGATGGGAATATAGCCTTCAACCAGTTTCATGAGGTTTCGGGCATTGCCGGAAATGGTGGAGTTTATTCAAGTGATGGAAGAGGCTTAAGTGCAAATGGTACTTTTAATCCAAAACTCGCTGGTATAGGTTCACACAATATTACTTATACTTTTACGGCAGATAATGGTTGTACTGAATCAATTACAAAAAGCATTATGGTTTATACGTCGCCAAGGGCTGATGCGGGCTCAACCGTATTTATTTTATCAGGAGGAGAGGTACAGCTTCCGGCTGTTGCTGATGGAGAAAACCTCACTTATGAATGGACTCCTGCCCGGGCCTTAAGCAATAACAAAGTTTTAAATCCTGTTGCCAGTCCGGAAGAGGATACAGAATATACGCTAACGGTAAAGGCAAACCCTAGTGGTTGTCAGAATACAACCAAAATATTGGTTAAAGTATTACAGGTATTATCGCCTCCAAATACGTTTACGCCTAATGGAGATAATGTTAATGATGTTTGGAACATCAACTATCTGGAAAGTTATCCTAAGGCAACTGTAGAAGTTTTTAACCGAAATGGAAGCAGGGTGTTTTTTAGTAATGGATATCGAATTCCCTTTGATGGTACCTTTCAAAATGAACCGCTCCCTGTTGGCGTTTATTACTATATTATTAACCCTAGAAATGGGAGGAAATCAGTAACCGGACCGCTCACCATAATCAGATAAATCAATTGAAAAAATATTTACTTTTACTCTCATTCTTGGTTTCGGTGAGTGCTTTTTCTCAGCAAAAGCCACAGTATACGCAGTATATTTTTAATCAATATTTATTAAATCCTGCACTATCTGGTATTGAGAATTATATCGATTTTAAAGCGGGTTACCGTAAACAATGGGCTGGAGTTGCTGATGCGCCTCAAACAACATTTGTTTCGGCTAACTGGGCCTTAGGCGATCAACAGTTATGGAGCAATGCCTTAACCTCATTTCCAGAACAAACTGGAAACCCTATGGACCGAAATTATACACAGAATTATATGTCATCTCCATCACATCATGGAATGGGGGTAACTGCAGTTTTAGATAAAACTGGTCCGTTAAAGCGGCTTGATGCCAATCTAACTTATGCCTATCACTTACAGCTGAATAGTCATTTAAATCTTTCTGCGGGTGTTGCGGCTGGTATATCCAGTATCTCATTAGATATTAATGCCCTAACTTTTGATACGCCATATGATCCGGCATTATCCAGGGCGTTGGTTAATCAGGTTAAACCTGATTTGAGTATGGGTTTGTGGCTTTATGGAGCAAGGCTTTTTGCCGGTATTTCTGCACAGCAGATTTTGCCACAAAAACTAAGCTTTTCCGGAGATAACCAATACAATCAAGGTAAAGAAGTGCCGCACTTTTTTGCTACCGCGGGTTATAAGTTTTTTGTAGATGAAGAAATTGCGGTAATTCCATCTGTGATGGTTAAATATGTTCAACCCTCACCAACATCAGTAGATCTGAATGTGAAATTTGCTTTTAAAGATAAACTCTGGCTTGGAGGGAGTTATAGAAAAGATGATTCTTTTTCTGCAATGGCCGGATTTAATATTAGTAAATTGGTTAACCTCACTTATTCCTATGATTTTACAACATCTGAGCTTAATCAAGTGAGTAATGGGAGTCATGAAATTGTATTGGGCTTATTACTCAATAATATTTATAAAGTGCCATCTTATATTAGAATGTGGTAATAGTAGTTGGTTGTTTGGTAAACGGGTGGTTAGTTGTTTGGTAATTATTCAACAAGGGCTAAAAAGCCAACCAACTAAAAGACGAAAAACCAACCAACTATAATTCTTTTCTTAATCTGGCAACAGGAATATTCATTTGCTCACGATACTTGGCAACCGTTCTTCTGGCAATATTATAACCACGTTCTTTTAAAATTTCTGTCAGCTTCTCATCGGCTAATGGTTTGCGCTTATCTTCATTTCCAATACAATCTTCCAGAATTTTCTTAACTTCTTTATTGGAAACTTCTTCACCATTTTCAGTCTGGATGGCTTCAGAAAAAAATGACTTTAATAAAAATGTGCCAAATTCTGTTTGAACATATTTAGAGTTCGCCACTCTGGATACTGTGGAGATATCCATATCAATTTTATCGGCAATATCCTTTAAAATCATTGGGCGCATTTTGCGTTCATCAGCGGTTAAAAAATATTCATACTGATAATGCATAATCGCATTCATGGTTTTAAGCAAAGTTTGTTGTCTTTGTTTAATTGCATCAATAAACCATTTTGCAGAATCTAGTTTTTGCTTTACAAACTGAACTGCTTCTTTAAGCTTTTTATCTTTTGAAGATGCTTTATCATAATGCTCAAACATTTCCTGGTAAGAGCGACTTACTTTAAGTTCTGGTGCGTTTTTAGAGTTAAGGGTTAAAATGAGGATGCCATCATTATTGCTGATGTGAAAATCAGGAATAATTTGCATTTGCTTGGTTGTTACCTGATTGGCATCTCCAGGTTTTGGGTTTAAGCGAAGAATTTCATTCACCACTTCTTTTAATTCTTCACTATACAGGCCGAGGCTTTTCTCCAGTTTGTCATAATGCTTCCGCGTAAATTCATCAAGATAATTCTCAACCACATTCATTGCCTTAACGATAATTGGATTGGATGGATCTTTTCTTTTTAGCTGGATGAGTAAGCATTCTTTTAAATCTCTAGCACCAATACCTGGAGGATCAAAGCTTTGAATCAGCTTAAGCATTTCCAAAACATCTTCCTCTTCAACCATTACATTTTGTGAAAATGCCAGGTCATCAATCATGGAACCTAACGGACGGCGTAAATAACCATCATCATCTAAACTTCCAATGATTTGCTTGCCTATAATGAAATCTTGATCTGAAAGAGGAACAAGGTCTAATTGTTCCTGAAGACTTTCGAAGAAAGTGCTTTCAATAGCGATTGGCGTTTCCTTTTTCTCCTCGTCATCATCGCCATTATTATAATTGGTGCTATAATCATTGGTATTGTCATCCTGTAGATAGTCATCTACATTAAACTCATCCATGCTATTATCTTCAGCAGGCCCATCAAATTCTTCTGGCCCGTCGTTAAGATCGTCATATTCTCCTTTTGGTTCTTCCTGAGTCATTAAACTAGGGTCTTCCAAAGCAGGGTTTTCTTCAAGTTCTTCCTTAATTCGAGTGTCTAAAGCAACGGTTGGCACCTGCAACAATTTAATGAATTGAATTTGTTGTGGTGATAACTTTTGTAATAATTTTTGTTGTAAGTGTTGCTTTAGCATATTATATAGTAGAATGGCGTCAAAAATAAACAAATCATTTCAAATTTTTTGGAATAACACCAAATGACTTTGCTTGCTCATTAAATTATTCGCTAAACGTTTGTATTGACTTTAATGTTTGCTACTTTAGTAGATAAATAAACTAAAACGACTAAAAATGGGCTTTGTAAAAGAATTTAAAGAATTTGCAATCAAGGGTAATGTAATGGATTTGGCAGTTGGTGTAATTATTGGCGGCGCTTTTGGAAAGATTATAGACAGTGTTGTAAACGATTTAGTGATGCCACTTGTTGCTGCATTAATAGGGAAACCTGATTTTAGCAATTTATACCTGGTATTAAGAGGTGCCGTACCAGAAGGTACAGCATTAGCCGATGCAAAAAAAATAGAAGGAGCAGCTATTTTTGCTTATGGAAACTTTATTACAGTAGCTATTAATTTCATCTTATTAGCTTTGGTAATCTTTATGATGATTAAGGCCATCAATAAAATGAAGCGTAAGGAAGAGGCCGTTGCGGCTGCGCCTGTAGCGCCACCAAAAGAAGAAATTCTGTTAACCGAAATCAGAGATTTGCTTAAGGCAAAAGCTTAATAAAAAATCTGCAAGTATTAAACCTTGCAGATTTTTATTTTAATAGCTTCTTTTAACTATTGGATTGGTGATGATAATGTAATCGCCTAGATTTGAAAACCTACTCCAATCTGCTTTTTCAAAGTCTTGGTCTGAAAAAGCTGATATATTCAGAATTTTAATTTTTGGTGAGTATTGATGTAATTTAGCCAGGGTGCCCAGTTTTTCATCACTGTGGAAACGTCCGTTTATGTGAAAAACTTTTATGCCTTTATTTGCATTGATAAATCTGGAAATAGACCAGGCCATAGTCGCATCCCAAAAATTCTGTGTTTGATAAACTTTCATCGTGCCCATATTGTGGCCACCTAACAATGCCGTAAATTTTTGATAGTATCTTCCTGATGCAGTATCTACAGGTAGCGGTGGTAAAAAGTTTAAAGATGTTTTTGGGAAATCTTTAAGCACAATTAAACCACCTTTGGTAACTGCATTGCTATATCGGGCTGCAGCATTTGCGGCAACAACTTGTAATTTATTGAACTTGGCATATTCTATAAGCGGCCTGTAATCCTGATAATTATCCCAGGCCCGTGCTTCTTTAATAAAATTTTTTTCGGAGATTACATTGGCCAGGTATTCATTCATAACAGGCTGAACATCGGTATGAAACATCTCCATGCTAAGTGCTACTTGTTGAGGATAGGTTTTATTGAGCTTTTCCAATATTTTTGCTTCCAGATCATGACCAACAGAATCATTATGTTCTTCGCCGAAAAATAATACATTCACATTTTTCATGTCAGCAATGATCTCATCAGCTGAGATTTCCTTTTGTTTCCTGACGTCGTATATTTTATATGGCAGGTTAAGGTCTTGCGCTTTTAATCCAATCGCGGCAGTCAGGCAAAGCAAGATCAATAAATATTTCATGGGCTCAAATTAAGAAATATTTTTTACCGATAAAATAAGGCTGTTCACCGCTGTTTGCCCAGTTTTTATATGGCAAGTATATAGAAGAACATGATTTATAAACATCTTTGTTCTTAAATAGTAATCGAAATGGAAAACATCAATCATCATAATCAAAATACTTCGGGCAGGGTTGTGGGTGGCCTCGTCATTGCAGCTATCGGGATCATATTTCTTTTAAATAACCTTGGTCTGGATATTCCGGGATGGGTATTCAGCATTTGGAGTTTGCTTATCGTATTGGGAATATATATAGGCTTTCGTCGGAATTTTAAAGGTATAGGCTGGCTGGTTTTAGTACTGATTGGGAGTTATAATACTATAGATAGAATGGGGTTTGATTTTGACCTTTCCAAATATGCACTGGGCTTTGGTTTAGTAATTATTGGTGGATTTTTAATCTTAAGGCCCAATGAACGCATTAGGGTTAAGCGAAAAATGAAAGCCAAGTTCAAAAATCAATTCAATACAGTTGGTGCGGATGAAGAAACATTTAAAACGGCCGATCAGCATGCTTCTGATCATGATATTATTGATGTTGTAGCCGTTTTTGGCGGTAATACACAAACCGTTTATTCTAAAAACTTTAAAGGTGGAGATATTTCGGCTGTGTTTGGTGGAGCAGATATCATTATGACGCAAGCAGATTTTGCCGAAACAGCTAGTTTGGATGTTACTGCAATTTTTGGTGGTATCAAATTAATTGTTCCGCAGAACTGGGCGATTAAATCGAATGTGACTGCAATTTTTGGAAGTGTAGAGGATAAAAGATCGCATTTAACGCCTACAGGCGATATTCAAAAAACCTTGATTTTAGACGGAACCGCGATGTTTGGCGGGATAGAAATCAAAAGTTTTTAATGGACATTGATGATAAAGAATTACCAATTTATCATCAATAAATACCTACATCACTTTCGGCAAAGATTTTTCTTAACCAGCTGATTGCGTTAACCTAATCATACCTTTAACTAAACTAAACCGTTTTGACAACCAGACCTTTATCTATTCCGCAGATACAAAAGATCTCTTTCAGCTTTGCTATAGCATGGATTATATTGTGCGCCACAGGTTTGCATTATGTAATTAACTTTTCGTGGATAATAGCCTTTACTGATAGTACGGTAAGTAACGTCCTTTTGGCAGCGGCCTGTATCGTGATCAGCAATATGCTGGGTTATTATCAGCCAAAAAATGAACGTATTCTTTATGTGCTCATTGTAAGTTTGGCACTAACCTTTGTGGTTCTTTTCACGGCAAAGTATATTACGTTCTATCTGTTCGCTGATTTTAAGGAATACAAAGAATTTTATAACTTTTCTTTTGCATTTCGTGGCCTCATATCTTTTATGTGTCTCGGTTGGTGCGCATTGGCAAACATTCTCTGGTATAGACTGGAGGAACAGACTGAAACACACGAACGCCTTACAGCGGCTAAAAGTTTGGCAAAAGAAGCTGAACTAAATAAGTTGAGGCATCAATTGCAGCCACATTTTCTTTTTAATAGTTTAAATTCTGTTTTCGCTTTAACGATGATTAATCCAAAAGAAGCAGGTGTGATGATTACTAAACTGGCTTCATTTTTAAGGGGTACGCTTAAACGTGATGATGAATTGTGGGTGACGGTAGAGGAGGAGATGGAATACATTCAACTGTATTTAGATATAGAAAAAGTGAGGTTCAGCCATAGGTTAAATATTGAAGTTAATGTTGCCGAGGATACATTAAACTTAAGCCTGCCCGGAACATTATTGCAGCCCATTGTAGAAAATGCCATTAAATTTGGATTATACAATACATCTGCAGGAATTACAATAAAGGTTGATGTTACTTTAGCGAATCATGTTTTATCGTTAAGGGTTCAAAACCCATTCGATCCGGAAATGAAGGCTGCGAGCGGAACAGGCTTTGGTTTAAGTGCCATCAAGCGTAGACTTTATCTTTTATTTGCCAATCCGCACCTGCTACAAACAGAAATTGAGGCAAATAATTTATATATTACCACCCTAAAAATCCCGCAAAAAAATGATCAGAACGATACTCATTGATGATGAACCTTTAGCCAGAGATATTGTTAAGTTTTATTTAACAGATCATCCTGAAATAGAGGTTGTTGCTGAATGTTGTGATGGTTTTGAGGGATTAAAGGCCATAACTTTACATAAGCCAGACCTTATTTTTCTGGATATTCAAATGCCTAAAATAAGTGGCTTTGAAATGCTGGAGCTGGTAGATGATAAGCCAGCAGTTATTTTTACCACCGCTTTTGATGAATATGCCATTAAAGCATTTGAGGTGAATGCTGTTGATTATTTACTTAAGCCTATTGATAAGGGTAGGTTTGAAGCTGCTATGAAAAAACTTCCCGGCCGGTTGAATCAACAGGGAAATACAGAAGCTGTTTTAGATGCTGCTGCCTTAAGTCCTGCGCAGAACAATAGGGTGGTAGTTAAAAAAGATGGTGTAATTAAAATTATCCCAACGGCAGATATTAATTATCTTGAAGCTGATGATGATTATGTGAAAATGAATACGGTAGATGGGGTTTTTTATAAAAATAAAACCATGTCTTATTTTGAGCAAACGCTAGATGTAAATCAGTTCATTCGTATTCACCGTTCTTATATTATTAATCTGGCCCAGGTTACTAAAATTGAGTTGAAAGAAAAAGACAGTTACGTGGTATTGCTTAAATCAGATATTTGGTTGCCGGTAAGTAAGACAGGATATGCCAAGTTGAAGGTAGCATTGGGACTATAAAATTTAAAAATATTAAGATATTGAAAGAAGAACTGATAAGATTTGCAGCAAAATGGCACGAGGGGCAAAAGCGAAAATATACCTTTGAACCTTACATAAACCATTGTATTGAAGTTGCTGAATTAGCAGAGGCTAACCATATTCCATTTGGGTATGAAATTGGTCTATTTCATGATTTATTAGAGGATACGCTATGCTCAAAATCGGATTTGAGATTATTGTTATCTTCAAATTATTCCATAAGTGAGGTAGATTTTATTATTAATGGTGTTATAGCATTAACAGATATTTATATTCCTGATAATTTCCCCAGTTTAAATAGGGGAAAGAGAAAGGTTTTAGAAGCTGAAAGGCTAGCTGGTATTTTACCAACTTACCAAAGTGTTAAATATTGTGATTTAATAAATAATACAATCTCAATTGTTGAGCGGGATCCTAATTTTGCTGTAGCTTACTTAGCTGAAAAAAAATATATTTTAAGTCTAATGAATAAAGGTAATATTGATTTATATAACGCTGCACTTAATATTATTGAGGTATAAGTCTTAAAGAGTACTGATTTGATATATTCAAAGTAATCCAGTGTAAGAACATCATTAAGTCTGATTTTTCAAAAGTTTTTTTACATTTGCAATTGAATAAAAAATAAAAACTAAACACTCTTGCATTTGTAGAGAAATCACTTTATATTTGCACCTCTTAATTTTGAAATTAATAAGATAATATACAGTCATGAAAAGAACATACCAACCTTCGCAAAGAAAGAGAAGAAACAAACACGGCTTCCGCGAAAGAATGGCAACAGCTAACGGCAGACGAGTATTAGCATCACGTCGTGCTAAAGGAAGAAAAAGATTAACAGTTTCTGACGAACGCAAGCATAAAGCATAGTTTTTGATTGCTTTTCCGGATTCGGAATCGGCAGAGCAAAATCTGCAATTATCAATCAAAAATATATGTACACATTCAGGAAAGAAGAACGGTTATGCAGCAGAAAACATTTAGATCTGCTGTTTAAAAACGGTTCTTCTTTTTTATTATACCCATTTCGCATCTCTTATCTTTTTATTGATGAACCTACAAGCATTCCTGCTCAGGTGGTCATTAATGTTCCTAAGAAAAGATATAAACGAGCTGTAGATCGTAATCTGCTTAAGCGTCGCATCCGTGAAGCTTATCGTTTAAATAAGCAAGATCATTTTTATAATCAACTTCCAACAGAAAGGGGCTTATTATTGTTTTCTATTCAATATGTTGGAAAACAGAAATATGAATTTATCTTCATTCAAAAGAAGTTAATTGCTACTTTTAAACGTTTTATAACTTTAGTTCAGCCACATGAAGTTGTTGAATAAGGCTTTCTCCTGGCTTTTTTTGGCGCTGATCAGGATTTATCAATATGCAATTTCTCCTATGCTTGGTGCCAACTGCAGGTTTACGCCTACGTGTTCTCAGTATGGAATAGAAGCCATCAGGAAATATGGGCCATTTAAAGGGGGCTGGATGGCTTTAAAAAGAATTGGGCGATGCCATCCCTGGGGTAAACATGGTCATGATCCGGTTCCATAAGATTATTCGTCATTAGTTCATGAGGCACTAATCTATCTTTTATAGATGATTATTTAATCAACTCATCACTTCAAACTCAAAACGATAATATCTTCGTCCATTTTACTATTTTTGATACATTTGCGACATGGCTAAAATACTTCAATTAGAAACAGCTACACAGGTTTGTTCTGTTGCTTTATCATTCGATGGAAAAACAGTTGCATGGAAAGAAGAAAGTGGACAAAACCTACACGCCGCCAATTTGACACTTTTTATTGATGAGGTGATTAAAAAAGCAGGTTTAACTTATCAGGATTTAGATGCGGTTGCAGTGAGTAAAGGGCCAGGATCATATACCGGATTAAGAATAGGCGTCTCTACTGCTAAAGGATTGTGTTATGCCTTAGATAAGCCGTTAATTGCCATTGAAACACTAGAAATGATGGCTGCAGGCTTTATGGTGGAAAACCCTGCATATGCTGGTTTAATTTGCCCAATGATTGATGCCAGAAGAATGGAAGTTTATACTTCGGTGTTTAATTCATCATTAGAAATTATTGAGCCAACGTCTGCCAAAATCATCGACGAAACCAGTTTTGCTGATTTATTGCTACAAAACAAGATTAGCTTTTTAGGTGATGGTGCTGCAAAATGTGCTGAAGCGCTGAATCATCCAAATGCATTTTTCGATGCAAATAACTTTAACGCTTCAAAATATATGTCGGCTTTATCCTTTGATGCTTTTAACCAAGGTCGATTTGAAGATGTAGCGTACTTTGAGCCTTTTTACCTGAAAGATTTTGTAGTTACACAGCCTAAACCAAAAGTTTAATTATTTTCTTTTAAAGATAGAAAAAAGGTTTTTGAAAAAGCTTCCTTCCTGTTGATCATTAATTCCTGGCATTACATCACTAAATTGAGGATGATTAACAATATTACCAAACTTAATGCCTACACCCATATAAACTGAAGCGCCATTGGGGCCGCTCCCAATATCTGCATTGCTGTTATAAATTCCTCTGGCTTGGTTAAAAGTAGAAAACAAATTGTCTGTACCTCCAAAAAGTTCGAAGTTAGGCGTTTGATATTTTCCTTGAATGCCAATCATAAAAATATGATTAAAATTATAGAGTGGCGTTACACTGGCAGATATGTTTTGATGAGTAATGGTATTAACAAAAGCAATATCGCCACCTTTATAAAATAGATTCTTTGAAACGATAAGCGCAGGTTTATAAAAGCCATATTGTTTGGAAACGTAGGCATCAAATTTAGCATTAGTAGCCGCTAAAAATTTTTCGCTTTGTTGAGATAACAGAAATATATCTCTGATCTCCTGATTGTTATTGGAAGATTCACTATTAATTTCGGTTAAAAGTTTAGATTGATTTACTGTGGCTTTTTGCGTTCCGCTTCTCCACCAGATAAAACCTAAATCTTTAATATTTGCCATCAAATAAAGGCCTTTCTTTGTAGTATAATTGGTTCCAAAACTTAACGATAAGCCTGGATTTTTAAAGTTAGGTAGAAATGTATTTTTATTAATTTCATCTGTGTCAGAGAAATTACTGGCATAGGTTCCATCCAGTCTAATTGCCAATGCATTTATACTATTATCGATGTAAAGATTAGAATTTCTAATGTCCAGTTTATTGTACAAAATTCCACTCAATAGACTTGCTTTCACACCAAAAGCCAATCTCTTATTGTAATTTTCTCTGTATGTAAAGCTAAACTGGTGATAGGATTGCTGGTAACCTCTGGTGTTAAAAATTCCATCAAGCTGTGTATCAGATTTAAATCTACTGTAAGAATCAAAAATAGCCAGCGTTTCATTCGTGTAGTCTAAATTTACATCAGAGCGAATTTGCCAGGAAAGCCCAATCTCTTTGTGGTATTTATATGATTTGAATAAACGGAAAGTAGCTACATATATATTGCTGTTTTCATAGAGGTGATTGATGGCGCCAGTACCAATTGGAAGTGTTCTGGTATCGTTAACACCTTGCTGTGTTAGCTTTCGCACCACGTATTCTGCATCTCCAACATTTGCTGCATTAACACCAAAATAGGGTAGGAAGAAATTGGATGAAAATTTACGTGAAGAATCCAGCGTGAAAGATTTTTGAGCAACATTTTCAAAAGCATCGAACATGGTTTTCGTGCCAAAAAGGGCATATTGCTGCGCATTCGCAAAATAGCCACTAGCCATTAAGGTGATGGTAAGTAATAATTTCTTCATTTAAATTAATTTTGTGGCTATCGCTTATTTAATGATACTCGATGAGTCTGATGTGTTTTGCTTGATGTATTTATTTAAAAGCATGTTTGTAATGAATTTGTTTTGATCAGCACTCATTTGATAATAAAAGCTATCAAATTCTTTCAATCCACTATCTGCCTGTAAATGTTTATAGTATTTTAACAGAAGCTGACTTCTGAAGATATCTTTAGAATTTTTTAGGTTAATATAAAAACCAACATTTGAGGTATTGGATAACTGATTTAGGACATCAAGATAGGCGGGCTCCTGGATCAGCAATTTGTTATTTTTATAACTATTTAAAAAAGACTGCACTGTACTAGCATTATTGGCGATAACAAGCTGATTGTCAATAATGAGGTAATAAGGTTTGGTGAAATTTTTAAAGGGCTCACCCAGGTAAGTGAAAAGGATATCAGCTGGTTTAAAATGTTTAATCTCATCATTGTAATCTTCACTTACATCAAACAACAGTTGTTTCACCTTTTCTCCATTAATTAATGATATGGCGGCTAATTTTTCTCCCGTATTTAATTGAAAGGTAGCAAATTGATTTTTAAGGTATGTTGGAAATATAGCATTTAAGTCTGTGCGGTACTCGTTTTTGACCTTTTTAATCAGTGAATTTCTTTTATCAGTTAATTTTTTAAGTGTTTGCCAGCTGATTAACTTGTGTTGCCAGGATTGATAGTTATCATAAGCATATATGGTGTAATTGGCCGTACGATCCGGAAGTATATTCTGAATATCAGTGGTTTGAACAGGTGTGTGCTCAAACAGCTTTAGGTAATTATCTGCTGACTTAATTTCTGTGTTTCCATTAAACAAAATTTTTTCTTTACTGAAATTGTAATTTAAAGTGGCAAAGCTATTTTGTGTTTTAAATAAAGCCATTTCGCCATTCAAATTCCCGGTAATAATATTCTTTAGCAGTAGGGGTGCCTGATTAAAGTTAATGTGCAACTGTGCCAATATATTTTTGTTTAGCAACCTGGATTCTTTAATATAAGCTGTAAAAGGATTTTCATTAAGTCTGATTGCCGCATTTTTTATTAACTTTAGTGAAGTGGATACCGTTAAAACCTGATGCTGAATGCCCATAAAAACATTCAGGCTATCATTTACCTTAAGGGTATAAATGTTTTTTTCCTTTAATACTGGCTTAACGATTGGCTGGAGTATATTTTGAAAATTGATCAATTGCTGATCTGGCTTTATCTGAACGGTAAGGAGAAAATTAAGGGTATGATTGGAATCTGGGAGTAAGCTAATATAAATCTCCTGATCCTGTACAAAGTTATTGATCGACTTTTTATTAACGAAACTTTCTTTTAGTTGTTTAAGTAAGTTTGTTTTTTCTTCACCAATGAATTGCTGTAAAAGGCCTTGTCCTTCAATAATTTCGTAAAAAGCTTTATCATTCTGAAATGAAAAAAGGATTGCAGCATTGTTGGTCGCCGATTGGAGTGCCAAATCTTTGGCATCGTTTTCTGTACCCAATTTAGAAAAATATAAATAGGACATTGATGCTACACCCAACAATAAAACACTCACTAATATTATGATCTTTCTCATCTGCTACGCAACAAATTTAATTTAATTACATTGATTAGTGAGAAGTTCTTTATCAATTTATTAATTTAGCCATTGCTTCAGGCAAAAATACCTATGAATAAACGAATAATACTTACTGCTTCTTTTTTCGGATTTGTTGCTGTTTTGCTAGGTGCATTTGGTGCTCATGCATTAAAGGCATTGGTAGATGGTTCATCATTAGAAATCTGGCAAAAAGGCGTTAATTATCAATTCTATCATACTTTTGCCTTATTATATTTATCAACATTTGCCCGTTACAGAAACAAGCTGATCAATATTGCTTATTTTTGTTTTACCTTCGGAATCATCCTGTTTTCCGGTTCACTTTATCTACTGGCTACGCGAAATATTCTGCATTTAGATTTTGTGAATTTAATTGGTCCTTTAACACCAATTGGAGGATTGCTGTTTGTTTTGGGTTGGATTATGTTGTTTTTTGCTGCAATTAAAGATAAATAATGGAAACTTTTGAGAACGATATTTTTGCAGAGAGAGAAACACTTTTTGTGGAAGTGATTTTGCCTTTATCTTTGGCGATAAACTATACCTACAGAATTCCTTTTGATTTAAATGATCAGGTTGCAATTGGTAAAAGGGTAGTAGTTCAATTTGGGAAACATAAAATTTATTCTGCCTTAATAAGTGGGATTTCTAAAAACCCGCCTACAGCTTACGAAGCCAAATATATTATTGATGTAATTGATGCCGAACCTATTGTAACCGCCACTCAACTCAAGTTCTGGACTTGGATGACCAACTATTACATGTGTAATGAGGGCGATGTAATGACTGCTGCTTTGCCAGCCAGCTTAAAACTGGCCAGTGAAACCATTCTTATGCTCTCTGAAAACTTTAGTGAAGATGTAGTGCTAAATGATAAGGAAGAATTGATCATCACTACGCTTAAAAAGCAGGAAAAGTTAACGGTTAATGATGTTTCAAAGCTTTTAGGTCAGAAAACGATTTACCCAATTATTAATAACCTGTTAGAAAAGGAACTGATTTTGGTGGCTGAAGAGGTGGTGCAGAAATATAAACCATTGCTTAAATCCTTCGTTCTGCTAAATGATTTTTATAATGATCAGGAAAATTTAAAGCAACTTTTCAGTGTTTTAGAACGTGCACCTAAACAGTTAGATGCATTGCTGGCTTATCTTAAACTACAAAAATCTACTCAACCGATTTCTAAGGAACAACTTTTAGAAGAAAGTAATTGCGGAGCTGGCGCTTTAAAAGCTTTGATTGATAAGGATATTTTCATTATAACCAAAAAGCCTATAAGTCGTTTGGCTGCGAACGATGAAGAATTTAGTGTAAATTTTAAGCTCAGCGAATCACAGGAACTGGCACTTACGAAGGTTAATGAGCACTTTAAAGAAAAGGATGTGGTATTGCTGCATGGTGTTACAGCATCTGGAAAAACGCAGGTTTATATTAAGCTGATTGAAGAAATTATTCAACATGCAAATGGTCAGGTTTTATTTTTATTACCAGAAATTGCGCTTACTACTCAGATCGTTGAACGGATTAAGCGTTATTTTGGCAATGCCATTGGCGTATATCATTCGAAATTTAACAATAGCGAAAGAGTAGAAATCTGGAATAAGGTTAGAACAGGTGCATTTAAAGTTATTCTTGGTGCGCGTTCAGCTGTTTTTCTTCCCTTTCAAAATCTAAAATTAATTGTGGTTGATGAAGAGCATGAACCTTCATACAAACAATATGACCCTGCGCCGAGATACCAGGCACGGGATGCTTCCATTTACCTGGCTCACCTGCATCAGGCCAAGGTCGTACTGGGATCAGCTACTCCATCTCTTGAAAGTTATTATAACGCTTTACAGGGTAAATACGGCCTGGTAGAAATGAAAGAAAGATTTGGTGGCGTGCAGCTGCCGCTTCAGCAGGTGGTAAGTATTTCTGAGGAAACCAAAAAGAAAACCATGGTTTCCTATTTTTCAAGTGTATTGATTAAGGATATAGATTTGGCACTTTCTAAAAAGGAGCAGATTGTACTTTTTCAAAACAGAAGGGGTTATGCTACTATTTTAATTTGTGCAACTTGCGGATATACGCCCAAGTGTGTGAATTGTGATGTTAGTTTAACGTATCATAAAAGCAGTGGCAAACTACATTGCCATTATTGTGGTTATCAGCAAAGCAGTGTAAATATTTGTCCGGCCTGTGGCTCTGTACATGTAGAGCAAAAGGGTTTCGGTACAGAAAGGATAGAAGAGGAACTGAAATTATTGTACCCTGATGTTTCCATTGCCAGGCTGGATATGGATAGCACCAGAACAAAAAATGGATTACAGCAAATTCTAAATGACTTTCAGGATAAAAAAACCGATATTTTAATTGGTACGCAAATGGTGGCCAAAGGGTTGGATTTTGATAACTTAAATTTAATCGGCGTAATTAATGCAGATACGCTGTTAGGTTATCCTGATTTTAGGGCTTATGAAAGAAGCTACCAGTTATTGGCACAAGTAGCTGGCCGGGCAGGCAGGAGAGCTGATCAGGGGAGCGTATGTATCCAAACATATGATGCCGGAAACCGGATCATCAAACAGGTGGTGGAGAATGATTATGAAGGCATGTATCATGATGAAATTGCGGAGCGGGAGAAGTTCCTGTATCCTCCGTTTTCAAGAATGATCTTTCTCTATATCAAACATAAAGATTCGCATGTGCTGGATCATGCCGCACTTACCCTGGCCAATATTTTGAAAGCAAAATTTGGAAAACGGGTACTGGGGCCAGAGCAACCATTGGTAAGCCGGGTGCGTAACCTATACATTAAACAGGTAATTATCAAAGCAGATAAGCATACCGCTATTCAAAAGGTTAAGGATGCTTTACGAGAAACCCTCACAAAGTTTAATGCTACAAAAGAATTCAAGGGTGTTTTTATGCAGATTGATGTAGATCCCTATTAGTTTTTTCCATTTAAACTAAATTGCAAACCTACGGAAACCGGATTTAATAAAAACTCCCATTTTTTATAGGTAGTAACTGTTCTGGCCACACCACCAGTTTCAGTGATATCTTGCTTTTCGTAAGAATAGTAGAAATCCAGATTGCTCTCGGCGTAGAAGTTTAATTGAGGAAGAATATTCACTTTTAGGCCAATTAAAGGTGTTAATACCAAGCCATTTTTGCTGGCATCAGCAGTTTGTGTTACATTACTGGCCATTGGATTGCGTTGCGCAATAGTACCTGTGAAACGATTGGAGCGGTAGCCTAAGTCGAAACCAAAATAAGGTTGGATTTTTGAATAATTAAAGTTTTTTTCGAAACCAATTTTGAAAGAGTAATCGGTAACTTTTCCATTCGCAATCTCACAGGTAGCGCAGGTATTATCAAACTGGATGTCATCCCTGTAATAAGCTCCACTAATGCGATAGCTGATCTGGTTATCATTAAATTTAAGCATGGCTCCATTGGCGAATGCTTTGGTATAATCCTGAGTATTGGTTTGATTTAATATTTTTGGCAATTGCATTAAGCTAAATGCTCGAAAACCTATAGTGTAATTATAGTCGGCTCCAGTTTGTGCAAAGGATGTTAATGAGATAAATAGCGTAAATAAACTAAGTAATATTTTCTTCATATATAATGATACTGATTTTCTTGCAAATTTGTTGATCCCAAAAGTAGAAATAATTCCGCACTTCAGTATTATGATTGAACCAAACTTATGAATAGAATATTTAGCTTTTGATTTTCTGCAACTTAGGCTAATGTGGATTTCTTTATCTTGTATCACCATATAAAAAAGCTAATTTTGAGACTTCATGGCCTATAAATTTGTTGATAATTACCGAGAGCGTGGTGCGAGAAAGAAACTGGTAGAACTGTTACGATCTCGCGGAATTGAAGATGAGCATGTATTAAAAGCAATGGGTAAGGTTCCCCGTCATTTCTTTTTTGATGAAACTTTCTGGAATCAAGCTTACAAAGATATTGCTTTCCCTATAGGAGATGGACAAACCATTTCACAACCTTATACCGTGGCTTATCAAAGCGAGCTGCTGCACATTAAAAAAGGCGATAAAGTTTTGGAAATAGGAACGGGCTCAGGCTATCAAACTTGTGTTTTAATGGAGCTTGGTGCCAATGTAGTTACCATAGAAAGACAGCAAAATATTTATAACCGTACAATTCAGGTTTTGCCTGGCATGGGTTATAAACCCATTTTCTGTTGTGGCGATGGCTCCAAAGGCGTGGCAGAACACGCGCCTTATGATAAGATTATTGTAACCGCCGGTGCGCCATTGGTTCCCGAAATTTTATTAAAGCAACTTAAAATCGGAGGGATTTTAGTCATTCCGGTGGGTGACGAAAAAACGCAGAAAATGGTTACGGTGATCAGGGTAAGCGAAACCGATTATGAAAAAATAGTGCTAGACACCTTCAGGTTTGTGCCTTTAGTCGGCGATCAAGCATGGTAATTATAGTTGGGAGTTTTGAGTCTTTAGTAGGGATTATTGGGTCTATTCGACTCCCTTTTAGATTAATGACTTAAAACTCTAAACTCACAACTCCAAACTTAATACTACCTTTTCATCGCCCGATCCAGCTCACGTTTGGTATCTCTATCTTTAATGCTATCGCGTTTGTCAAATTCCTTCTTACCCTGTGCCAAAGCAATTTCAATTTTTGCGAAACCACGTTCATTTACAAAAATACGAAGGGGTACAATCGTATAGCCTTTTTCTTCGCCTTTTAATTTCAGTTTTCTGATTTCTTTTTTTTGAAGAAGTAATGCCCGGTCTCTCTTAATATCATGATGATAAAATGAGCTGTGGCTATATTCAGAAACATGCAAATTTCTTACGTAGAGGTTGCCGCCTATAAACATGCAAAATGCATCGGTCATATTGGCTTTTCCTTGCCTGATTGCTTTTATTTCAGTTCCTAAAAGCGCAATTCCGGCTACGTATTTATCCAGTAAATTGTAATCGAAATAGGCTCTTTTATTTTTTATATTAATGTCGTTTTTCAAAGCTAGTATTGTTATTAATGGTTGCAGCAAATGGCGCTACATTTATCCAGACTTATTTGCCGGGCTGCAAATATCTTAAAAATTGATGTGATATCGTGATTTTATTCAATATCATCATCGGCTAAATTAACAAATAGAAAGTTCATCTGTTTGTAAAAGCTGAAAGGAATATGATTATCTTGCTCATAAATCAATTATGTTTGGGTTTAAACTTTAAAAATGAAATTTAAAAACTTTCTCTTAGTTCTTCTTCTAGCCATCACATTTCAGGTTAAAGCGCAACAGCCTAGTTTGCTACCTCAGTTTACTTTCTTCAAATTGGATGGTAAATCATTTTCTAACAAGGATTTAAAACAGGGTAAGCAAAATTTATTTATTCTTTTCGATTGTACCTGCGAGCATTGCCAACGGGAGATGAAAGCCTTAAACGCGAATTATGCTCAATTCAAGAAAGCCAATATCTATCTGATCACTTTGGATGAAGCTTATATTATTCCACAGTTTTTTAATACCTATGCCAAAGGGTTAAATACAAAGCCGAATGTAACTGTGATGCAAGATAAAAACCAGATGTTTATTCCCGCATTTCTTCCAAAAATGTATCCTGCAATGTACTTGTATTCATCTACTAATAAATTATTGGTTTATAACTCCGGTGATGGTGGCATTAAAAAAATAATGAAAGTCATCAATAAATAAGTTATCGGATAATGAGTACGGGGATGTTAACTTTATGTCTAACTGAGTTAACTGTCGTTCCAAAAATCAAATCTTTTAAACCCTTGTGTCCATGAGCACCCATTACTAAAAGCTCCAGTTCATTTTTATTGCTGATTTCTGCTATCGCCTTTGCTGTGCTTCCAAAGCCAATAAATGGTGTAGAATCAAATCCTAAATCTTCCAGATTAATTCTGTATTTCTCCAGGTTTTTGGCATCACTTTCTGTTTCATGATCCATTACTTCCTGACCATGGTACCGTGCGGCAGCAGTTTCTACCACATGAATTAAGTAATAATGTGCATCCTTACCACCTTGAATGAGGGCATGCCTGATCGTGTTGCCATCATTTTTGGAAAAGTCTACTGCAATACCAATTCTGTTATAACTGATTTTTTCAATTTTACCAATATCGAGCGCATTGCCATGGGGAACCATTTGCCTCTCCCGGTTTTTCTTCTCAATTAATGGATGGAAAAAGACATACAATAGCAAAAACACAATAAAAATTAATGCAGGTACCACTATAACGTAAATCCACCAGTTATTAGCACTCTGAGCCCAGCCACTTATTTCTTCTATAACTAATTTTACGTTTAATGCGATAATGGTTACCGCACTTGCCCATGCTAAAACTTTTACCCAGGTTTTGATGGCGAAATCCTTCATCAGATTTTTATCTGAATTGAAGTGAATTAATGGAATAACAGCAAAGCCTAGTTGCAAACTTAACACCACCTGACTTAAAACCAGTAAGCCACCAAGCGCATCATCCCCATAGTGTAAAATGGTGAAAAATGCTGGAATAATGGCTAGTAAACGGGTAATCAATCTGCGTAACCAAGGCTGAATACGAAGATTGATGTGGCCTTCCATAATAATCTGACCCGCTAATGTACCCGTAACAGTTGAGCTTTGGCCGGCAGCGATTAATGCAATCGCAAATAGGGTTGGGGCTATGTTTCCGAAGATATTAGAAAGCAATTTATGTGCATCCTGAATCTCTGCCACCTCATGCAAACCGTTTTTATAAAAGGCGGCTGCTGCCAGTATTAAGATAGCTGCATTTACGAAGAACGCTAGATTTAAGGCAACGGTGGTATCAATCAGGTTAAATTTCAAAGCTTCTTTAATGCCTTTATTACTGCGCTCTATTTTTCTGGTTTGAACCAGTGATGAATGCAGGTAAAGATTGTGCGGCATAACGGTTGCCCCAATAATTCCAATGGCAATGTATAATGCATCTCCATTAAGTACAGAGGGTTCAAATCCTTTTGCAATTTCCTTTAAAGAGGGTTCTACAATAAACATTTCCACCAGGAAAGATATACCTACAATAAAAACCATAGATACAATAAACCCTTCCATGGCCCGCATGCCTTTATTTAGCAGGAATAATAGTAATATGGTGTCAAAAATAGTAATCGAAATTCCCCAAATTAAGGGCAGGCCAAAGAGCAATTGCAAACCAATAGCCATTCCGATGATTTCTGCCAGATCACATGCAATGATAGCCGTTTGTGCTAAGCCAAATAGCGGAATATTGGCCCAACGTGGATAAGCTTGTTTAGAGGCTTGTGCCAGATCTAAACCTCTGACAATGCCAAGTCTTGCACTTAGTGACTGAAGCAGTAGTGCAATAAGGTTCGACATCAATAGCACCCAAATCAGCTGGTAACCAAATTTGCTTCCTCCGGCTAAATCGGTTGCCCAGTTTCCTGGATCCATGTAACCAACACTAATTAAATAGGCCGGTCCAATAAATGCTAAAATTCGTCGCCAGCCTTTTCTTTTACTCGTATTTACGCTCTGATGTACTTCGCTAAGCGATTCAGTTTTTGCCATTACTGCTTGTTAAAATGTGTTTTGCTACTTCTCTACTGATATTGATTTGCTTCCCGGCGATCAGGATTTCTACTGACCCATCGAAATCGGTAACATCACTAATTTCAATTTGTTTGCCCAGGGTTAATCCCAATTTTTCCAGATGCTTTAAAAAAGCAGAACTGTGCTGACTTACGCCTGTAATCGTGCCTTGATCACCAATTTTTAAATCAATTAGTTTGGTAAATTGTGTTTTCGCAAAGCGCCCGTTCTTATCTGGGATAGGATCGCCGTGTGGATCTGACTTTGGAAAACCTAAAAATTCATCAAGCCTTTCTATCAGTGCAGTAGATTTAATATGTTCAAGTTCTTCAGCAACATCATGTACTTCATCCCATTTAAAATTAAGCTTGTCTACTAAAAAAACCTCCCATAAACGGTGTTTGCGCACAATCTCAATTGCTGCGTTTCTTCCTTTTTCGGTTAGGGTCACACCTTGATATTTGATATAATCCACAAAGCCTTTTTCAGCTAATTTCTTAATCATATCGGTTACAGATGCAGGTTTGGTTTGCATCTGCTCTGCGATGGCATTGGTTTGAACGTTACCTGTTTTTTCTGCTAAGTGGTAAATTATCTTTAAGTAATTCTCCTCAGTGAAACTTTGCATTTATATTTATCTAATTATATTTTTAGGTAAATCTAAAAATTATTTTTTAAAATTTATTAGATAAATTATGTTAAAATTTAGAATTTTATTTGGTTATGTTTGTGTTCTCAATACCTTTGAATTTATATGGCATCAGAATTAGATAAAATTGATTTTAAAATTTTAAGAATTTTACAAGAAAATGGTCGCATTACTAATTTGCTACTGTCACAGGAAATTGGATTATCTCCGGCTCCAACATTAGAACGTGTTCGTAAATTGGAAACAGCTGGTTTTATCAAAAGCTATCATGCCTTAGTAGATGAAGAGAAACTTGGTTTGGGCATTAAAACTTTTATCCAGATTCAACTTGATTTCCATAAGAATAATACCATTCAAATCTTTTTGGATGAAGTGAATCAGATCAAGGAAATTACAGAATGCCATCATGTTACCGGTCAGGCAGATTTCCTTTTAAAAGTATACGTGAAGGATATTAAATCTTATGAGCGTTTAATTATGGAGAAGATTAGTAAAATTTCTGTAGTTAAAACTTTTCAAACGATGATGATCATGTCGACTACAAAGAAGGAACCTATTGTACCCTTGGAGTATTAAACCCCAAACCCCTGAAGGGGCTTTTCCTGGCGATCGTTATTTAGAATCATTAAGGGAAGCAACTTAATAATATGGATTGTGCAAGAGAGATTGCTTCGTCGTTCCTCCTCGCAAAGACGTCCATCTCGTGGATTCGTAATTGCGAACCGAAGGGTAGGACTTAGTAATGGAGTGAAGCAATCTAATTCTTGAAAAGAGATTGTTTCGTCGTTCCTCCTCGCATTGACAAAACCGATTAAATGAACTTCGAGATTAATTTATTAATGATTTCTGAAATCTTCCTTGCATTCTGATAAATCATAAAATGCGTTCCTTTATTAATTATATAATCGACTTTTGCGGCTTTGGAATATAAAATTCTATCACTCTTACCGTGAATTTGAACAAGATTATTTGGTTTAATTGCGTTTTGCCAAGTAATAATACTACCAATTGCCCATTTCAAAAATTTCGGATTAGTGTCTGCTATAATTTTGCTTAATAATATTTTCTCTTCGATTGTATTTGCCCCAAAAAAATAATTTCCTGTAATTTTATTAGATGATTTTAATATCCATGATGGTATGAGTTTAATTAAACCAAATTTCCCGACTAGGCGATACATAAATGGCAATTCATCACTTAAAACGGTGCTGGATATTACAAGTGTTAGCTTTGGATTTAATGTTTTAGCCATTTCTACGGCAATCATTCCTCCAAATGAAACACCTACCAATATAAATGGTGATGAGACATCTACGATTTCACTTAATCGTTTTGCATAATCTGGAAGTGATTCTTTTTTTAATGGTTTAATCCATTCTACATGAATGACATGAATCCGTTCATCAAGTTTGATTCTAGAAAAAATCCTTTTATCGGCACCTAAACCACTAATAAAATAAGCGTTCATTAAGCCGGTAATTTCCAGTCAATAGGTGCCAAATTATTCTGGATGAGCAACTGATTTGCTTTCGAGAAATGTCTGGATCCAAAGAAACCGTTATAGGCAGAAAAAGGAGAGGGGTGAGCTGCTGTAAGTACATAGTGCTTTTTTTGATCAATTATCGAAGCCTTTTGCTGTGCATATTTTCCCCAAAGTAAAAAAACAATATGTTCACGTTTTTCAGAAAGGGATTTTATAATCTCATCGGTAAAGATTTCCCATCCACGATTCTGGTGAGATCCGGCTTCAGAGGCACGAACAGTTAATGTGGCGTTTAAAAGCAATACTCCTTGTTCTGCCCAATGCATTAAATTTCCATGTTTTGGTGCCCTAAAGCCTTCAATATCACTTTCTAATTCCTTATAAATGTTTTTTAAAGAAGGTGGAACTGTCATGCCACGTTGTACGGAAAATGATAGGCCATGCGCCTGACCAACTCCATGATAGGGATCCTGACCTAAAATAACAACATTAACATGGTCAAATGGTGTGGTGTTTAATGCTTTAAATATATCTTGTCCTTTCGGATATACTGTTGCACCTTTTTCCTTTTCCTCTTTTAAGAAAGATTTTAGATTTTTCATGTAATCTTTCTCAAATTCTTGATCTAAAACGGCTAACCAACCGGGTTCTAATGCAGCAGACATAATAATTTGTACTTTGTAATTAAATAAATTTAAAAGCGATATAGGTAAGGGTATTAACCTCAATCAGAGAGAGATAGTTTATTGTTTCTTTTTATAAATAGCCAATAAATCTCCTTCAAGTGTTGTTTTTGGACCTTCAATAATTCTGCCCAATTCTATTCCTTTTTGATCATAAATAATAAATGTAGGAACCATTTTAATATCCATGCCATCTATGATTCCATTTTCAGCTTTCTTATTTCCGTCAACCGCAATAAATTCAATATTTTTTTCTTTAAAATGTAATGCATCCATAATCTTTAAAAAGTTTGGAACATTTACTTTACTATCTCCACACCAGGTACCGAAAACGATTTTTATTTTTTCCTTTTTAACCAGCTTTTTTAATTCAATCATGGTGGCAGCGTCTGGAGTATATGCTGCATACAATGGTTCATACATCTCCTTAAATTCTGGAAATGTTGCCATGCCCTCTCGTGTGCAGGCGTTGATTAGGATATCTTTATTATGAACCTGATCATGTATTTTTTTATTGACTTCTTGTGCGGAAACATTCATTGCTGATATGATTAATATAATAGATAGGAGTTTGTTCATGTTAAAAAAGAGAATTGTTGTATGAGTGAAATTTTTAATGAAATTATTGTTTTAAAAACTAAATTCTGCCATTTAAAAACGATATTTGCAAAAAAAAATAATTAGAATAAAATTTATGCCAAATATTATCAGATTAATTGCGGGGTTTGCTTTACTGGGTGGCGCAGTAGCTTTATTTATTTTCGGTTTTTGGCCTTGGGGCATTGTGGCCATTTTACTGGGCATAATTGTATTGGTAACTTATTTCTTTAATGAAAACATGCTATTGGCACAATGGTTTTTAAGAAAAGACAATATGCCAAAAGCCAAAATGTTTCTGGATCGAATTACCAATTATGAAAGTCAGTTAATTAAAGTTCAACATGGATATTATAATTTATTGGTGGGTTTAATTGAAAGTAGAACAGCGCCAATGAAGTCTGAAAAATACTTTAAAACTGCTTTAAGTTTAGGGATGCAAATGGATCATAATATTGCATTGGCTAAATTGAGTCTTGCTGGAATTGCCATGGCGAAGCGTAATAAACGTGAGGCTACGCTTTATCTTGCTGAAGCTAAGAAGGCAGATAAGAACAAGTTATTAGCAGATCAGATTAAACAAATGAAAGATCAGATGGGCATGATGGATAAGCAACAACAAGTTCGTTATCGCTAATTCAATATCTTATTATATAGAAAGGAGTCAAATTTATTTGTCTCCTTTTTTTATGTCCATAAATGGTGTTCGATGTCATAATCTAAATATAATTTTAGACGAGTCGAAATTTTTTAATATTTTGGGGGTTTACCGGTACTCATTACTATTATGGAATTATATTACTCCTTTTCGGTGCTTATTGTTTTAGCATCATTTTTCTCTTATTTAAACCTCCGATACCTAAAACTACCATCCACTATAGGAATTATGATCATTGCTATGATCAGTTCAATCGTATTGGTTTTAACCGGTAGTTTATTTCCAAAAACCTTCGATCATTTTTCTACATTACTGCAAGATGTTGATTTTACTGAAGTATTGATGGGGGCAATGTTAAACTTTTTGTTATTTGCCGGTGCCATTCATATTAACCTGGTTGATTTAAGAGAGCAAAGGGCACCTGTGATTATATTCTCAACAGTGAGTGTAGTCATTTCTACTTTTGCTGTTGGTGCATTGGTTTTTTATATTGCACCATTCTTCGGGTTTAAAATTCCTTTTATTTATTCGCTGTTGTTTGGCGCACTGATTTCCCCAACTGATCCTATTGCTGTTATGGGGGTATTGAAGGATGCCAATGTACGTAAGTCACTGGAAACGAAAGTTGCAGGTGAATCTTTATTTAATGATGGTGTTGCCGTAGTGATCTTTGCTGTGATCCTTCAATTGGCACAAGGTAGTGATATTGATATCAGTGCGACTAACATTTCATGGTTATTAATTAAGGAAGCTTTGGGTGGTTTTGCTTTAGGAACTATTTTAGGTTTAGGGGCTTCCAATGCCATGCGAAAAATTGATGACTATAAAGTTTCAGTTTTAATTACTTTGTCAGTTGTAATGGGCGGGTACCTGATAGCACATTCCATTCATATTTCCGGGCCGCTCACCATGGTGGCTGCTGGGATTGTAATTGGTAACTATGGTAAAAGAACAGCAATGTCTGCCGTTACAAAAGATTACCTCAACAAATTCTGGGAGTTAATTGATGAGATTTTGAATGCCATTTTATTCCTGTTTATTGGATTTGAATTGCTGATCATTCATAACATTACCGACTATTGGTTAATTGGTTTATGTTGTATCATCATTGTATTGTTCTCCAGGTTCTTATCTATTTATATTCCGGTGGTTCTTATTCCGTTTAAAAACAAATTTAGCAGTGGTACCATTAAAGTTCTGGTTTGGGGAGGTTTACGTGGAGGGGTTTCCATTGCCTTGGTTTTATCTATGGATGAAGGACCATATAAACCCTTGTTGGTAGGAATTACCTATTTCGTAGTGGTATTCTCTATTATTGTTCAGGGTTTAACGGTGGGTAAATTGGCTAAGAGAGTGCTGTCTGTAGAAGAGGTTTAGTGTGTTTGAAGGTTAGGACATGGGGATTCTACTTTCAACTTGATTTTATGGCACTAGCGATAATACGCTTGCTGTCATGATGAAGTATGAAGCATCTCTAACTTATGGAATTTGGAAGTTCATTCATTCACTGTATTAAATCCCAGGGTTACTGCAATTACTTGTTTTTTAATAGGTTTTATTTTGTCCTAGCCAGACGGGCTCTCTTCTTTGGGCAACCAAAGAAGCAAAGTTGCCAGCTCGCAATTTTTCTGTTTAAGTCAGTGGATGGGCTTGTTCATTGCTATCCCGAAAAATTGACCATGCCGGTTTAATAGCATAACGAAGAATCAGTGGTTTGGCCTAGTTGGATGGTACATCAATTTATATAATCCCTCACTTTCATACTAAGGCAAGAATCATCTGCAAAGATCCTCAATCAAGTTCAGGAGGACGGGCGAGGGGTGTTTGATGAATAAATTTTAACAGGTCGCTGTAATGCTGAAGTATGGAGCATCTCTAACTTATGGAATTTGGAAGTTCATTCATTCACTGTATTAAATTCTAGGGTTACTGGAATTACTTGTTTTTTAATAGGTTTTATTTTGTCCTAGCCAGACGGGCTCTCTTCTTTGGGCAACCAAAGAAGCAAAGTTGCCGGCTCGCAATTTTTCTGTTTAAGTCAGTGGATGGGCTTAGTCATTGCTATCCCGAAAAATTGACCATGCCGGTCTAATAGCAGAACGAAGAAACAGTGGTTTGGCCTAGTTGGATGGTACATCAATTATATAAACCCTCACTTTCATACTAAGGCAAGAATCATCTGCAAAGATCCCGAATCAAGTTCATTTATGAAATAGTTAAAACCAAATCAAAAAATATTTTGTAGTCTATAGAAAATCTTATACCTATGGCAACATCACAAGAAGGAAGTACAAATAATACTCAGGAAGAAGGCAACATTCAGGATTTAGGCGGAAAAGAAGCCATTGAAAAGCTACGTGGTTTGGCAGAGAAAGCAGAAAGTTGCTTTTTTTGTACGAACATTAAAACAGGAGTACCTTTATCAGTAAGGCCTATGGCTATTCAACAGGTTGATGATGAAGGAAATCTTTGGTTCATGAGTTTAAAGGATAGTCATAAAAACGACGAAATTTCTTCAGATCCATTTACCCACCTTTTATTTCAGGCTAGTGCTCATTCTGGTTTCGTTAATATTTATGGGATCTCTGAAATTAGCCGAGACCAGGCAAAAATAGATGAACTTTGGTCTCCATTACTTAAAACCTGGTTTCAAGGGGGTAAGGATGATCCAAACATCACCCTCATCAAAGTTATTCCTTCTGAAGGATATTACTGGGATACTAAAAACGGCGCTGCAGTTGCTTTCTTAAAAATGGCAGCTTCTGTAGTAACCGGAAAAACAATGGATGATTCGATAGAGGGATCTTTAGATATCGACTAAAATGATTAAGGGTTAAAGGTTTGAAGTTGTACGTTCAGGTTTACCACATATTTGCGATGTTACACCGGAACTTATAACCCGAAACCTTTAACCTATTTATCATCTAAACTATCGTAGCCTTCCAACTCTTCTCTTTGAGATCTTTTGCTTAAGATATCATCATCTTCATGCTGTGATCTGGAGAAAAATAATGCTTCGGCCTGGATTCTTTTAATCAGTTGGCGAACCAAAGTTAAATCAAATGCATCTTTACTCAGTTTGATGCAATATTCTCTTTCGTTAATTTCTAAACTTGAAGTATTCATATGGCAATGATTTAATTATCAATTGCTGTAAATATAGAAAAGGCTTGCTAAACAGTTGTTAGCAAGCCTTTTAATTTTATGTTATGTTTTTGTTAAGATCAGTTACGCCCTGGCGTGTGTTTACTTATGCGAAAGGAACAATCCTTCATCAGTTTTGGCAACTTTTAAAATCCCTTTGGAAGTTAATGCTTTCAATGTGGTATCCCACTTTTTGTTACTCCAATCAGTTAACTTACTTTTAATATCAGTTAAAAGATGTTGCTCATCTTCAGTGATAAGTGAATAAAGTTCTGTTTCCTCAGCAGTCATCTCAATTTTCTTTTTCTCCGGACGCATTTGGGGGAAGAACAATACTTCCTGAATGGTACTTTGATTGGTCATTAACATTACAATACGATCGATACCGAAACCTAGACCTGAAGTAGGAGGCATACCATATTCTAATGCACGAACAAAATCATCGTCCATCGCCATGGCCTCAGCATCACCACGATCGGCAAGTGTTAACTGATCTTCAAAACGTTCTCTTTGATCAATAGGATCATTGAGCTCAGAATAGGCATTTCCAATTTCTTTACCATTTACGAAGATTTCAAAACGCTCTACTAAGCCTTCAGCTGAACGGTGCTTTTTGGCTAGTGGCGTCATCTCAATTGGATAATCTGTGATGAAGGTAGGCTGAATTAAGTTAGCCTCTACCTTTGCGCTAAAAATTTCGTCTACTAACTTACCACGACCCATGGTAGAATCAGTTTCAATATCTAAATCCTTACAAGTTTGAATCAGTTCATTTTCTGTCATGGCAGAAACATCTATGCCAGTATATTTGTGAATGGATTCATACATGGTAAGCTTCTCGTATGGCCCTTCAAAGTTAATGTCATTTTCACCTACCTTAACTACAGCAGATCCGTTGGTGGCTATAGCTACTTTCTCTAAACATTCTTCCACCATAGCCATCATCCAGATATAATCTTTATAGGCTACATAAATTTCCATAGAGGTGTATTCTGGATTATGTGTGCGGTCCATTCCTTCATTACGGAACATTTTACCGAACTCATAAACACCATCAAAACCTGCTACAATTAATCTTTTTAAATACAATTCATTTGCAATGCGCAAATAAAGTGGCATATCTAAGGTATTATGGTGGGTGGCAAAAGGACGTGCAGCTGCGCCGCCATGAATGGGCTGTAGAATTGGTGTTTCTACTTCCATCCAACCTTGATTATCGAAATAATTACGCATCGAGTTAATTACCTTGCTGCGTTTAATGAAAATCTGTTTGTAATCTGGATTTACCGTTAAATCTACATAACGCATGCGGTAACGCAATTCAGGGTTAGTGAAACCGTCATATACATTTCCAGCATCATCACGTTTTACTATGGGTAATGGACGTAATGATTTAGCTAAAACCTTAAATTCAGTAACATGGATAGAAATTTCTCCGGTTTGGGTAGTAAATACATAGCCCTTTACACCGATAAAATCTCCAATATCCAATAATTTTTTAAATACCGTGTTATATAGGGTTTTATCCTCGTCAGGACAAAGTTCATCTCTTTTTAAATAAACCTGGATACGGCCTGTTGAATCTTGTAATTCGGCAAATGATGCGGCACCCATGATGTTGCGGCCCATAATCCGGCCTGCTAAACTTACCGTCTTGTAAGCAGTTTTATCTTTTTCGTAATTAGCTAAAATATCTGCAGCAGTTACATTAACTTCATAAGCTTCTGCGGGATAAGGTTCTATACCTAATTGACGTAATTGTTTAAGTGATTCACGTCGTAATATTTCTTGTTCTGATAATCCTATACTCATTTCGGGTATTTTTTGCAAAAGTAATGATTTTGAAAATATAATTGCATCTGATCAAATATTTATCAGGCATTAAAAATCGATTTTAACTTCATCAAGCTGATTTTGTATCTCTGTTTGCTTAAATCAATACGTCAAGTTATTTTTTAGATAAGGGCGGTTTTTCCTGAAGATAAAAAGTGAGCAAGCCTCCGCTAATCAATTGTTGATGCGTGATCTCATTGTTGTGCAGTATTTTTCCATTTAAAATGACCTTAGAAAGGTAGATGGCATTTTTGCTTAACCTAACTGTTTTAACATCTAATTTCTTCCCCGTGTTAAAAGAAATAGTAGTTTGATTAAATGTCGGATTGGTAATTTGATAAATGCCGGAAACCGGATCTACCGGATAAAATCCTAGAGATGCAAAAACATACCAGGCTGACATTTGTCCTGCATCATCATTTCCACTTAAACCGCCAGCACCTTCATCATATTCTTCATTTAAAATCTTAGTTACTTGTTTCTGCGTTTTCCATGGATTGGAAGTATAGTTATATAAAAACGGAATCTGATGTCCAGGTTCATTTCCATGCCAGTATTCTTTTTTCAAAAAAATAGAATCAAGTTCGTTTTCCAAATTCTTTTTGCCACCCATTAGGGTCATTAATCCTGGCATATCATGAGGAACATAAAAAGTATATTGCCTTGGTGTTCCTTCCGTAATATAAGGTTCACGGTGATCGGCAAGATAAGGTTTATACCAAGTGCCATTACTGTATTTACCCCTTACCATACCAACTTCCTGATCGAAGATATTTTTGTAGTTTAACGCTCTTTTAGAAAGTGTGTTATAGTCATTCTGCTTACCTAAATCTTTTGCTATTATCGAAAGGGCATAATCGTCATAAGCATACTCTAATGTTCTGCTTACCTGTTCCTTTTTATGGAAGGCATTTGGAATACTGTCTTCCATAGGGATATAACCATATTTTAAGTAACTATTAATGCCTCGTCTGCCTTTTCCATTCAGATAATCAGCAGAATCTGGCATTTCAAAAGCATTTTGTCTCATTAAACGGTACGCTTCTTTAATATCATAATCCCTGATCCCTTTTTGATAGGCAGAGGCAATAAAGGCAGTACTATGGTCGCCAATCATGGCTGCAGTATAGCTATTCCAGCAAGGGAAAATGGGGAGCCATCCACCTTGACTTCCCTTAATAATTAATGAATTGACGAAAGAATTGGCCAGTTGAGGTTGCAATAATTCAACGAGTGGCAACTGCGCCCGGTAAATATCCCACATCGAAAAATCATCGTAATAGTTGCCTCTACTTATCTTTTCGTTTTGATAGTTGCCTGCAAAGCGGGGATAGGAGCCATCAACATCATTAAAAAGCCTTGGATGTTGCTGAGCATGATACAAAGCGGTATAAAATATTTTCTTCTTTTTCTCATTACCATCATTGATTTTAATCTGCGCCAATGACTTTTCCCAGTCTGCTTTGGTATTTGTCCTTACAGCATCAAAGTTATTAGAATTGAATTCTTTTTCCAGATTTGCCTTTGCTGCTGCGATACTCGTGAATGAAGTTCCCGAGCGAATAATAAGTTCTTCTCCCTTTTGCAGTTTGAATCCGGCAAATACACCAATATCTTTTTTATCGCTAATGGATGGCTGATTGGAATGGGTTCTTTCAGTATAAGTACCACTGATCGTAAATGCCTTTTTAATTTGAATAAAGAAGTAGCCACTAAAACCAGCCGGTTGTCCCCATCCCTGATAAATCCGATGCACCGGATTATAACCGGAGATTTCACCTTTTTTCTGATCAACTTTAATGAAACCCTTATTTTGATCACTGTTTGGGCTAATTAAGATATATACACTATCGCTTTTCAGCGCAGTGATTCTTATCATTCCACATCGAAGCGTGGCTGTAATTTCTGTTTTTAGCTGATGTTTGGGTAAAGTAATGCTATAATAATCCGGGCTAGCAACCTCATTATCATGGCTGTAATTATCTGCCACTTCATTCCAGCTGGTTCTTAACTGACCAGATATGGGGGTGATGGTGAAGCTTCCGTAATCTTGAGTACAGGAGCCACTAATCCAGTGTGTTGCCCTAAATCCATAAATTTTCTTGTTGCTATAATAGTAAGGAGCAAGACATTTAGTCTCTGTAAGCTGTGTTTGTGGCGTCCATTGTGTCATAGCGAATGGAGGTGCAACGGCTGGTATGGTATTCGCTAACCTTTCGGTTTTATCTTCAATATGCTGACTGGCCATCGTTGTACTGGCAGAGGTGCCTGAAAATGGTTGTACATATTTTATGCGTGATTGTTGCTGCCCATATGAAAAATAGATAAGCAGGTTAACCTGAAAGAAGACTAACAAAAAGATGATCCCAGATTTTATGTAATGCTTATCTATCATGGTAATTAATAATAATTTGGTTTATGTGTGCTAAGATATTAGGTAAAGTACAAAACAATAATGAAATTACGGGTGCGCTATGGCCATTAATCTACGGTATTTTTGGTACATTTTAATTGAAGTATTTACTGGATTGCCGATAGGCTGCACCGAATAATCTTTTCTTTGATTTACCCATTTCCATTCCCATTCACTTACTTCTTCATTAAATTTTTTGAGGTCAAAAGTTGTTTTTTCATTTAATGATTGAGCAGCATGGTTAAAAAAAAGTTCCCATCTGGGTTTGTAGAAATCATTTAATAAACCGCTCCATTGCCGGCAAGCATATTCATTAAGCGGATTTTTAGCGTCTCCCCAAAGGGTAATCAAGTCTTTAGCATTCATTTCGTAAAGGGCTTTTTCTTCAGCATTTGTACCCCACTTTCTGGCTTCGCTTACCCATGGTCCAAGCAGGAAATCTTTTCTGGTTGCGAGTAATTTATCCATATCGGTAATGAGCTGAATAAAGTTTTGACTTTCTGTCTGAAATCTTTTTGAATCTTTTTTTTTGTAGGCATCAACCACTTTTCTTTGAACCGAAAGTGCATAATTAGCCATCACCTGGCGGGTTACATCTACGATATCATATTGAAAACCATCGCTTTGTTTGCAGGTTGGTGCTGCTTTTATAAATTCATCCCAGGCGGGCAACAGATCACGTTCTTCATAATTGAGTGTTGTCTTAGCCCAGCGCGTAAGAGAATCAAAAGTTGGTCTGGCTTGTATGATGGATTCTGCACCATCCCTGATGTATTTATTTTCAGGAACGGTATATACTGTTTTTCTTAAAATTTCCCAGGCTTTTAACGCATGGGGGTTTTTGTTTCCATATCTATTGAACACGAATTTTGGCAACCAAGTATTTAGGTCGATAGGAGTGGTTCGCCAGGTATTTTCCATCATAAGTTCATAGAGAACAGGATTTTGCTCAATCCCTTCCATCGTTAAACCAATTCCCTTCATCTTTCCGCTCTTTGGATCATTTAAGGCCTGGGCCGGAGCAGTGGCAACTACATCCATTCTGCCAAACAAGTTGGTGTTTCCACCGAAATTATGAAGCATATTCCAAATCCATGGCTTACCATAAAATCCTGCAGTACGTTTCCAAACTGGCTCAATTTCTGTTGCCAGATCAAGTAAAATCATTTTATCATTTGGAACTGCTTTTAAAAGTGCTTCTGTTTGTGCTTCCTTCCAAAATTTCCTGTCGCTATAAAAAAGCCATCCCTGCATCACCCATACAGCTTTTGGGTCAGCGGCCGACATGCCGTCGTATATTCTGGCACTTAGCTTACTCAAAAATTCAGGTTCGGCAGAAGGTGGTTCATTTTCATTGAAAGTATCGGCCGAATACAGGTGATCGGTACCTAACATTTCTGTTTGCTTTTGAAGGAATTTCTTTCCAATCATTGCAAACATCGGGTCTTCTGAATCCAGGATGTACGTGTCTGCAAATCCATTAGTCCAGTTGGTTGCTTTTAATTTTGCATTAGGGAATTTATTTTTAAAAGCAGCAGGTACGTGCCCTGTAAAGGCAGGCAATACAGGTTTCATTCCCAATGAACGTTGTCTTTGTAAAATTTTCTTTTGTAATTCGAAGTGGCTTTTCATCCAGGTTACCGGAAGCGGACCGCCCCAGCCATCTATATTACCCATCCAGAACCACGAGAAATAAGCAGGCCCGGTGAAAAAGCTTTTAAGCTCTTCATCTGAAAAACCCATTTCTTTGTAAAGTAAATACCATGTATATTCTTCTCCTGTTATCGCCAATGGCATATTAATGCCATGTAAGGCCATCCAGTCTATTTCTTTTTCCCATCTTTCCCAATCCCACCAGCTCATGCTGTAATTAAAGGTGCAATAATTAAGGTAGTACCGGTATTCATACGGCGTTTCTTTTCTTATTTTTCGGGTTACTTCAGGAAGGTTTTTAGGTACATTAAGGTTGGTGCCGTTCCAGGTGATCTGGCAATGTGCATATTCGGTGAGGTAGTAATAAAAGGCTGATGCCAGGGCTACACCACTGCTTCCCCTTAAAACAACTTTCTTATTTTTACTTTCTATCTCGAAAACATCCATTCCGTTTTTGGAGGCAATACCTTCTGTAATAAAGGAGCCATGCAGTTTTGGTAGTACCCTTTGAATTAGATTATTTGAAGATGCAAGATAATCTTGTGACCAACCCTGGTTGGATGTCAGGATGAAAAGTATAGCAGCGAATATAATTTTTAATTTCATGTTAGATTTTTAGGAACCACTTTTTATCGTAAAGAAACTTTAAGAGTAATAATTGTATGATTAAAATACCTGTCCATAAGCCTGCTTGTTGCCAGGCTACTGGTATTTGGTTAATGAGTCCTCCGAAAAGAAATTGCGATGAAGATTCAAAATTTAGAAAACCATGCGCAAAAATATAAATGAGAATAGAATTTGTACCCATCCATACAAAAGGCATACTCCATTTTTTTATCGATTTTACATCAATGATGTAATAGAAAATTGCAAAAAGTAAAATGCTCCAGCCCCCTGCAAAAAGAACAAATGAGCTGGTCCACATGGTTTTGTTAACGGGAAAAAATAATCCCCAAGTTAACCCAGTAGTTAAGCATAAAACACCTGTAATAAATAGGCCTGCCAGCTTTTTTGAAGTATTGAAGAGAGGAGAGGCAGATTTGATAAAAGTACCAACAAAAATACCCATCATTGCCGAACAGATTGCAGGGATGGTGCTGAGTAATCCCTCAGGATCATATACCACCCGATGCAATTTGCCAGGTAATAAAAGCCTATCAATATAGGCGGAAAGATTGCCTTCGGCTGTTAACACTCCACGACCAAAATGGGGCACAGGTATATAAACCATAAGCAGGTAATAACCAATGAGAATAGCGAAGAACCAGATAATTTGCTTTGGCAGTGAAAAATTTAAATAAATTAACGCGGCAAAAAATGTAGATAGTCCAATTCTGGCGAGCACACTGGCAAACCTTGTATTTTCATATCCATTCCATTTAAAAAGGCCATTTACAATAACGCCGAGCAAGATTAAAATGAGTGTTCGTTTAATTAAAGCTTTATAGATGGGCTTTGAAGAATGATTTCCTATGTTTTTTTGGACGAAATATTTTTGATAGGAATACGGCATAGATACTCCCGATATAAAAATAAATAGCGGGAAAATCAGGTCATAGAAAGTGAAGCCATTCCATGGTGAATGGTGTAACTGATTGCTGATACCTATTAAAATCCGTTCAAAAGTGGATAGATTTTCATTGGTGGCAATTGTCCAATCTTTAGGACTTTGCACCAAAGCATATTTTTCTTTAACACCGTTTGCCAACCCATGAAAAATTCCTTCGCCACTTACAATCCAGAACATGTCAAAACCCCTCAAGGCATCCAGTGAAATCAACCGTTTGCTTTTCTGATCAGGCAATTCTGCTGCTGTGGTTGGTGAGTTGTCCATTTTGCTGGTATAAATTAATATGGCAGGTATCCAGTTATAAAATTTTATTTTTTAATCAGGGTATTATAGATGATATAACCCTCATCATTTAATACCTGAACACGTAATTGGTTATTTGTAATAGAAAATAACATGAAACCATATTCTGAAGCCACCATTTGCGCATCAGGAATTAATTTTACAGGTGTTTTTTCAGATGCCGCGCCAGAAATAAAGTGATGGGTTTTGCCTTCTGGTTTGATGTATTGTAAGCTATGTTCGTGCCCGGTAAGGTAAACATCTACACCATAACGATCCAATACAGGCTTAAGGGAACTTCTAATGGCTTTAGTATCATATCCATCTGTTCTGCTCCCTCCGGTATACATGGGATGGTGGCCAACCACTATTTTCCATTTGATAGAAGGATCTTTATCCTCCAGGGTTTTAACTAGCCAGCGTTTTTGAGCTGTTGTGTCCTGCCCTTTAACATTTGGGCCATATTCTGCATTTTTATAAAATTCTGGAATCAGGGGATTGGTATCAATGAATGCGATTAAAACATGATTGTTACTGTCGCCGTTGATAGGGAATTTTTTGGCAAAATAACGAGCTGGCATCTTCCACCTCCGGCTGATTTTTGAATAGGCTACCTGTGCATCTGGATTGGATTTATAATCGTGATTACCTAAAATCACATACCAATCCCACTGAAGTGAAAAATCAGTATAAATATCTTCATATGAATATTTAAAGGATGGGTCTTGGGGACTAATTACGCCACTTGGATAGAAATTATCACCTGTAGAGATGATAAACTGTGCTTTAACATCAGCTGCGGTAATGCCCATTTGTTTGGCCACCTGTTTTTGATGGTCTGCACCATTACGTCCCCAATCGCCCATGGCAATAAAATTTAAGGCGGCAGGTTCTTTAATAAGCGATTTGGTTGTGAGACTGTTTTCTGACGGAGATTTTGTTAAAACCTGAGCCTGTAACGAAACAACGTAGAGTAATGGAAATAATAAAAGTAATCGTTTAATCATAGAGATGAATTTGAGTAATTTTTTCGAGATAAGCTGCAATGAGAAAGAACTTTCTCTAAATAGTCTTCAGAGAAAGTTCTTCTTAGTCAGAATTAATGCTAATTATAACCGGGATTTTGTTTCAGTTTAGGATTCAAAATCAATGCAGAAGCAGGGATAGGAAATAATCGATGGTATGTTTGTGCATCTGTTTTAAAACCCCATCTTCCTTCAAATTTACCAAAACGAATCATGTCATTACGGTGCCAACACTCCCATGCCAGTTCACGGCAACGTTCCATATATAAATCTTCTAAGGTTACCGTAGTCCATGCTGGTGAAGTTGTTCGTACTGCACGAACCTGATTTACTAAAGATAATGCTGTCTGTCCTAATGTCGGTATAGCGCCTCTGAGATTAGCTTCAGCTTTCATCAATAAAATATCCGAATATCTGAAAATAGGCACATCATTATTCTGATTTCTGTTAGATGAGGTACTGTCACAATAAAATTTATTATTTCGATAACCCATGTTCCAGGCCAGCTCATCATTTCCAGCATCAAATGGTCTGGAAACATCTCTTAAGGTAACATTTGGGGTAATATCTACCTGATAAGTTAATGAAGCTGAACCATCAGAACCTGTGTAATATTGATCATAACCTTTCTTGGTGGTACTTACTGTTACTGGTGTACCATTATTATTAAACTGTAAACCTTTAATCCATTGTGCATTTCTTTTATCATTTGGATCATTAAAGTTTGCGTAATACTCTGGTAATGTGCTCATTGGTGCGCTTGGTGTATGTTTCAAACTAAATTTTGCCTGTAATGATCTTGGTAAAGAATAACGGGCATAGAACATATATCCATTACTGAAACCCGGATCATAAGGAATAGCAAAAATAAATTCCTTAATCTGAGGTCCGTTATCAATAAAAAACATTTTTTTATAATCGGTTTCTAAACTGTAAGGCGTGCCTGTTGCAGAAATAATAGCATCACACATGGCAGCGGCTTCATTGTAACGTGCTGTTCCGGTATAAACTTCGGCATTAAGATACATTTTAGCCAATAAGGCATAAGCGGTGTATTTGTTGGGTCTGCCATAAGTTGGTGCACCTGTAATGATACTTAAGTTGGGTAATATTTCCTTAAGTTCAGCTTCAATAAAATTGAATACTTCAGTTCTGGATTTTGTTTCCGGTGAAGTGGTTTCTCCGAAGGATGTAACAATAGGCACGTTACCCCAAAGATCCATCATCATAAAAAATGCTAGCGCTCTTGTTGCTCTTAATTCTGCCACTGCTGTTACCTTAGCGCTTGATTCCGGCGCATTTTTTAGTAAGAACAAACTTTGGTTTGCCTTGCTGATCGTGCCAGAAAGCCAAGACCATCCGCTGCTTACATGCCCATTATCTTTATCCCAGCTATGTTTGTGATGTTGCTCAAAGCGGGCTCCATCATACCAGTTACCACCTCTTGCAGGCATGATTGATTCATCAGTACTTAACGACTGCATAAAGAAATAATCGGTACTCCAATTTTGACGTAATTGTACATAAACCTGACCTGTTAACTGGATATAGTGCTGATCTGTTTGCGGAAATGTTTCTGGAGTCAACTGTGTTTCGACTTTCAAATCCATTTTATGGCAGGATGTTAAAACGGTTAGTGAAAAAATAACCCCTGTTATATTTTTAATAAGATTGTTCATCTTCCTAATGATTTAATTAAATGATACGTTTAAACCGAACAGAAATGTTCTGGTTTTTGGATAAAAGTTATTGGTATCCACACCCGGTGCAGTGCCTCCCTGATTAATCTCCGGATCAATGCCTTTGTAACCAGTAATTACAAATAAATTATTTGCCGTAGTGTAAAGACGTAGATTATTTATACCCGGGATTATACCTTTTTTGAAAGTATAGCCTAATGTAGCATTATCTAATCTCAAATAACTGCCATTTTCTATAAAACGACTGGAATATTTGTATGAGTTAAAATCAGCCGCAGACTCATTTTCCACTTCAACAGGTATATTTGTAAATTGTGCAGTGTTAGGACGAAAAAGGTCGGCACGTGTAACATTCATAATTTTGTTACCTAAAACCGCTCTAAAAAACACGCTTAGATCAAAGTTTTTATACCTTACGTTGTTTGTCCAACCAATTAATGCTTTTGGTTGTGCATTGCCTAAAATATAATAATCTGTTTTATTCAATAATCCTTGTGTTTTAAGATTTCCTGCCGCGTCATAATATTGAGAAACCCCATTGGCATCTTTACCTGCATATTTAAATGTATAGAACGTACCTATAGCCTGGCCAGGTGCCAAAATCTGAAGTGTAGCACCACTTTGTCCGGCTCCATCAGGTTGAACAGTTAATCTGTTATCGATATTAAATTGACTGTCAGATAGTGTAAGTACTTTATTTACATTATGCGCAAGGTTAATTCCCGTCGTCCAGCTAAAGTTGTCAGTAGCAATGGGAGTACCATTTAATACGAACTCTATACCTTTATTACTAAGTTTACCAACATTTGCAGTCAATTGACCGGAAGGATAGAGATTTTGATCTACATCAAAAGCCAGAATCAGGTCTGTTGTTTTCTTATTATACCAATCAACTGAACCACCTAATCTACCTCCAAATAAACTAAAGTCAACACCTAGATTAGTTGTTGCAGTCTTTTCCCAGCGTAAATCTGGATTTTCATTCTGGATAGCGCCATAAGCGCCTTCTCTTGGAGAACCATTATAGTAAAACTGACCAACGGCACCATAAATTAATTTAGTAGTTAAGGGTGCAAAACCTAATGAATTTCCTGCAATACCATAACTTCCACGAAGTTTTAAAGTTCTGATTACATTTTGATTTTTTAAGAAATTTTCCTGATCAATGTTCCAGCCGGCACCAATAGAAGGGAAATAGCCCCATTGCTCATTTTTACCAAATACATTAGAACCATCCCTTCTGATGGAACCCTGAATTAGAAATTTATTTTTATAGTTGTAGTTTACTCTGGCAAAATCAGAGATCATCAGAATTTCCTGATACACCACATCTGGATTAAAGTTTACCCTGAAATCACTTACCGCATATGGGTTGCCCAAGCTCAGGTTATTGTAGCTTACTTCATTAACTGGAAAGTTGGTAGAAGTAGCTTGCAAACCATCATTGTTTAATGATTGCTGGTAAGAGTAACCAATTACCGCATTGATATCATGATCCCCAATTTTTTTGTTCCAGGTAAGGTAGGTTTCTAAGATTTTGTTGGTGTTTTGGTAAGCATTTCTTACGGCAACTCCATTCTGTCCCACTAATGAAACAAATGTAGGATTGGCTGGAGGATCTGGTGTATTTCTGACGTTATTGTAGCGTGAAGTATATATGCTATTGTAAAATGCGCCATAAACATTCTGGCTGTTTTGGTATGAAACAGAAACATCATAAGTAAAGCCAAACGGCAACTTTAAGTTGGCGGTAAGGTTTCCTAATATATTTTTATTTTTTAAATTCTCTTTTCCATTTTCCAGCATCGATACTGGATTGTAATAGCTGGTTTGAACCAAATTGTCAAAATAACTTCCGTCTGGATTTTTAACAGGTGCAGTTGGCAAATAAGTTAACATTTGTGAAAGAATCGTATTGCGGTAAGGAACCAAATCAGCATCGCTTACAGAGTTGCTTAAATTAAAACCGATTCTCAATTTATCATTAAATGCTTTTTGTTCTAGACCTATACGACCAATAAACCGACTTAATCCACTGGTTTTAATAATACCCTTTTGATTAAAATAGTTGATGCTTGCATTATAGGTGGTTTTTTCTGAGCCTCCACTTAAGGAAAGATTATGATTGTGTGACATCGCATCATTGCGTTGTACTTCATTTTGCCAATCGGTATTTGCACCTTTATCATTTGCCGGCGTTAATGCAGAATTGTTTTTTGCCAGGAAAGCACGCAATTGGTCTGCATTCATCATCTCATATCGGTTTGAAACATTTTCTATACCAAAGTAGCCACTGTAAGATAATTGTGTTTGGCCGGAAACACCTTTTTTAGTGGTCACCATAATTACGCCATTTGCAGCTCTATTACCATATATTGCAGCAGCGGCAGCATCTTTTAATACATCAATAGAGGCAATATCATCAGGCGCAAGAATAGAAATGTCAGCACCTACTACACCATCAATTACAAATAATGGAGACTGCGCACCTTCGCGTAAGGTAGAAGCACCACGCATAATAATGGCTGCATTCCTGTTCGGATCGCCACTACGGCTGATGTTTAATCCCGGAACTTTACCTTGTAACATTTGCCCAACATCACTAATCGCTCCCTTATTTAAATCATCACCTTTAACCGTAGAAATTGAACTGGTTAAGGCCTTCCTGGTGCTTTTACCATAACCCACTACCACTACATCTGTAAGTGATGAACTGGCTTCGGTAATGATTACCTGATAGGTTGATGCAGCAGCTACAGTTATTTCTTTGGTTTGATAACCTAAAAAACTAAAAACGATTTTGTCTCCGGTTTTTGCTGAAATACTGAATGCACCAGCTCCTCCGGTAGAGGTTACTTTATTCGTCCCTTTAACAGAAACTGAAGCGCCGATAATGGGCTGATTTGTGTTGTCTAATAAATTTCCAGAGATTTTACGCTCCGTTTGCGCGTATACGTTATTGAAAGATTGCCCTATCAGTAAAAGGACCAGAAGAACAAAACTATACTTAAAGTGTGTAAAGTTAATTCCCATGAGTGAGTAAAATTAAGTTCATAAATAATTGGTTTGATTTAGTTATTGTTAGTTAAAATTTAATTGTAGGAGGGAGGTATTTAGCAACCAATGCCTTGTAGTAAGGCTGTAATTCTTCCCAACTCTTTTGGTTGGGATTTTTAGAATATAAATCATATGGATTGAACAGTCTTACCCACTTAAACATTTCATGGTCTTTTTCACTCATCAAATGATCATATGCATTTTCCCGGTGTTGCGAATAAAACGAATGATAACGCAACATATATAATCCAGATTCAGGTAAATAAGGCTTCATCATGTGGTATACGTATTCATCATGCCCCCATGACATATCCACGTGATCAAGTCCGCAATTTTGCTTATAAACACCAAGTTTGGTTTGATAAACGGGATTATGGAAATCAGGGTTTGCACTAAAAAATTCTGAATACACAATTTTATCTGAATAAGCACATCCCACCGGAAAGGTATCACCAACCACTGCCCATTGCGGCTCGCCATATAAGCAAAGCACTTTGCCCATATCGTGAATTAGTCCAACCAGTACCATCCAATCTGGGTGACCATCATTACGTATTGCTTCAGAAGTTTGTAAAAGGTGCTGCATCTGATCTAAATCTGTATCAGGGTCAGAGTCATCAACCAGTTTATTTAAGAAATCAAATGCACTCCAGATCGGCATTTCTTCTTTATCAAACTTTAAATAATCAGCTTTTTTCTGCTGAACAAAATCATAAGTTTGATAAGTATGATTTAATCTGTAAAATTCTTTTACGCCATCTTTTTCAGTTTCTTCATAGTTCCTGAACTGGTCTTCTTTCTTATCTGCATTAATGCTGGTTGGATCTGGATAACGGACTAATAAATCCTCTTCCCATTGATCAAGATTTTTCAAAGGATTGTGATTATCCTTCGAAACTATGTTTTTGTTTCTCATAAGATTAGAAATGATTTGGTTAAAAAAATTATCTTTTGATTTCATAAAGTTGAGTTTTTGAATGCTTAAAACTTTATGATTTACCGTTTTTATTTACTTAAACGATTACGTAAAATTCAGTAAACATTGACCCAGGCATATTAATGAATATGCCACTAAAGATATAGTGGGAGATTAATTAGCTTATAGTCAGTGTATTTTGATAAAGCATGCTCCCTTTCTGCTGTGGTATTATTATGACAATTATTTTATATTTTCGTAACTGGAATTTGATAAACCAAAAAGAATTTATCATTCTTAGCGAATCAAATGGATAACCCTAACTAATCAATTCTATATGCTTTGTTAAGGAGAACTATTTGTTATCATAACCATAAGAATCAAACAAAACATAAATAACGAATAATGTCTGGAGAGGTTAATATTAAACGATTAGCACAAGAACTCAATATTTCTATTGCAACTGTTTCTAAGGCACTTAATGATAGCTATGAAATTAGTTTAAAAACTAAAAACAGGGTTTGGGATCTGGCTAAACAGCTTAATTATACGCCAAATCCGGCAGCCAGTAATTTAAGAAGTAACAAGACTAAAACCATTGCTGTGATTATTCCTTTTGTGGCCAACAATTTTTTTTCGAGGGCAATTAAAGGTATTGAAGAAATTGCCAGAAAATATGGTCACCATGTATTGATTTATCAAACGCATGAGGATATTGAAATGGAAATGTCTTTCACCAATAGTTTACTCAATGGGCGGGTAGACGGGATTCTTACTTCAGTATCTAGCAGTGAATATAATTTAGATTATTATAAAAATCTGGTGAAGAAAGTACCATTGGTGTTTTTTGATCGGGTTTATAAAGATTTGGATGCTTATAATGTAGCCACCGATGATTATGAAATTTCATATGATGCCACTGTTCATTTAATTGAGTGTGGCTGTAAAAAAATCGCTTATTTATATGGCTTAGAAAATTTGCCTGCTGGTAAAGCGAGGTTTTCCGGCTTTGAGGATGCTTTGCATGATAACGGATTAATTGTAGATGATCAGTTGGTGATCAAATATGTGGAGGATGAAGAACAAAATTTAAAACAAATCAGTGATCTACTAAGTCGTCATCAACCGGATGCACTTTTTTCATCCATAGAAGAGTTTGTAATTCCAGCTTACACCGCCTGCAAAGCACTCCGGTTCCAGATTCCGGAAGATATTAAAATCATAAGCTTTTCCAATCAGGCTACAGCGCATCTTCTCAATCCATCATTAACTACAATAACACAACCCGCTTTTGAAATTGGCCGTGAAGCCGCTACCTGTCTGTTTAAGATATTAAACAAAAAAGGTCATGGAGATGATCAGGACATCATTCTTAAATCAACCCTGATCAAAAGGGAGTCTACAGGGTGTTAGTGATTATTCAAATTGATTCATCGGACAGAATACCGAAAACGTTTACGTAATTAAATAAAAGTATTCCGTAGTTAAGATCATTTTTTTTCTGATTTTTAGAAAAAACCAGATATATAAATCCCCTATATGAACCACCTTTCAGCGCTTGATTGTGCCGTATTTTTTATATACTTCATTGTTGTATCTGCCTATGGCTATTGGGTTTATCGAAGTAAAAAAAAGAAGCAAACCGATACAAAAGACTATTTTTTAGCAGAAGGTTCATTAACGTGGTGGGCCATCGGGGCATCCATTATAGCATCTAATATATCTGCTGAACATTTTATAGGAATGTCTGGCTCTGGTTTTGCAATGGGGCTCGCCATAGCCAGTTACGAATGGATGGCTGCGGCAACATTGATTATTGTTGCGGTGTTTTTTCTTCCCATTTACCTGAAGAATAAGATTTATACCATGCCTCAGTTTCTGTCTCAACGATACAATAATACAGTAAGTACGCTAATGGCTGTTTTCTGGCTTTTGGTTTATGTTTTTGTAAATTTAACCTCTATTTTTTTCCTTGGTGCTATTGCCATCGAAACCATCACCGGAATCCCATTTGGTACTTGCATTATATTTCTGGCTATTTTTTCTGCCATTATTACCCTTGGCGGAATGAAGGTAATAGGATATACTGATGTGATTCAAGTAATTGTTCTGGTGGCTGGCGGATTAATAACCTGTTACATGGCTTTAAAACTGGTTGCCGAAAAACTAGATACGCAAACTGTGATGGCTGCGCTTCCATTATTAAAAAGTGAAGCCTCAGATCACTTCCATATGATTTTTTCAAAAGGTGATCAATTTTATAATGAACTCCCAGGAATTGCAGTACTGGTGGGTGGCCTTTGGATTAATAACCTAAACTATTGGGGTTGTAATCAATATATTGTTCAAAGAGCATTGGGAGCTGATTTAAAAACGGGTAGGAGTGGGCTAATTTTTGCCGCATTTTTAAAATTATTAATTCCTGTTATTGTGGTAATTCCAGGTATTTCGGCATTTGTACTTTATCAACGTGGTTATTTTCAACAGGAAATGCTTGATGCCAGCGGCGTGGTAAAACCTGATCATGCTTATCCTGTACTGATGAATTTATTGCCCGTAGGTATAAAAGGCTTGGCTTTTGCAGCCCTTACCGCTGCAATTGTAGCTTCACTTGCCGGAAAATCAAATAGTATTGCCACTATTTTTACATTGGATATTTATAAAAAGTATATTAAACCGGGAGCATCTGAAAGAAGATTGGTTGCCGTAGGACGATGGTCTGTGATAGTTGCTTCTTTGATTGCCATAGTGGTGGCACCTGCACTGCGTAGTTTTGATCAGGTTTACCAATTTATTCAGGAGTACGTAGGCTTTATTTCTCCAGGGATTTTTGCCATTTTCTTGCTGGGATTTTTCTGGAAAAAAACGACATCTCGTGCTGCACTCACTGCTGCATTATTAACCATTCCACTATCAATGCTATTTAAATTTCTGCCAGTATTAACCAATGGATGGATTGCACCGATTCCTTTTTTAAATCGAATGTCATGGGTATTTGTCATCATTATGATATTGATGATTTTAGTCACCTTAACTGATCCCAAGAGTAAAAATAATTCACAAGGTCTTGAAATTGATCGCAGTATGTTCAAAGTTACGCCAGCTTTTACCGTGGCTTCCGTAATCATATGCGGGATTTTGGCTGCCTTATACACATTATTCTGGTAAGGAATTCAAAATTTTCGAAATCAATTCTAACTATAAAAAGATAAATCAACATATAATGAAATTCAAGATCCTGATTGTTTTTGTGCTACTGTTCTCTATTCATGCCGTTGCACAACAAAAGTATAATATAAAAAAATTCGGTGCAGCCGGAGATGGGAAAACCAATGATGCTAAAGCCATTCAAAAGGCCATTGATGCCTGTTCTGCTGCAGGCGGTGGACAAGTGTTGGTGCCAGCAGGTTATGTGTTTCTGAGTGGCCCGTTTGATTTAAAGTCTTTTGTTGAACTGAGAATCGAAGGTGGAGCAAAAATTTTAGCCAGTCCGGATGAGAAGCTATACACCAAAAGTGCATTTAGGGAAAATAAAGGTGAAGGAACCATTTGGATTGGTGGCGAAAAACTAGAACAGGTAAGTATTACCGGAACAGGGATTCTGGATGGTAATGGAATTTCATTTATGGGAGAAGAAATTTTTGATTCATATGTGTTAAAACCTTTTGAAATCGTAGACCCGAGGCCTCATCTGCTTACCCTTACTGATTGTAAAAAGCTAAACATTGATGGCGTTACCTTTCAAAATTCAGCCTACTGGACAGTTCATCTCATTGGTTGTAACGATGTTTCCATTTCCAACATCACTTTATTAAATAGCATCAAAATACGAAATAGCGATGGAATAGACCTCGATCATAGTAAAAACGTAAGAATCACAAATTGTTATATTGAGTCGGGGGATGACTGCATTTGTCTTAAAAATCGCCGTGAGTTTGAAGAATACGGTGCCTGTGAAAACATTGTGATTAGCAATTGTACGATGACTTCAAGTTCTTGTGCCATTAAAATTGGTTCTGAAAATATGGATCGGATCAGTAAAGTTTTAATCAATAACTGCAACATTGTAAATAGTAATCGTGGAATCGGAATCCAAAACAGAGATGAAGGAACGGTAAGTGACGTTATTTTTTCAAATCTGGTTATCGAATCGAAGCTTTTTTCAGATGTATGGTGGGGAAAATCCGAGCCTATTTATATTACGGCCTACCCAAGGGCAACTGCAAATAATAAGGATGCTGGCTGGCGTTTACCTAAGGGCCAAACAAAGGGAAAGGTTGGTGCAGTAAGTGATATTTATTTTAGTAATATTCGCTGTATGGGAGAAAGTGGTGTTTACATCAGTGCTGAAAGTCAGGATAAAGTTTCCAATGTTCATTTCGATCAGGTAAGCGTTAAGTTAAATAAAACCACTCAAGAAGCTGGTGGCATTTACGACCGCAGGCCAAGCAATGTAGAGGGGTTAGTAAAAAGTGATATTGCAGGTTTTTATTTTGAAAACACAGGTAACATCAGCTTAAATAACAGCGAAGTAATTTGGGGCTCCAATAAACCTACTTATACAGGAAAGGCTTTAGAACAGAAAAATGTAAAGAAGATTAGCGTTGTGAATTTTCAAGAAAATACCACTCATGAATAAATAAGATTCAAATTTTTTCTATATACTTATCTGGTAATTAGCAGTGTTTATAATAAAAAGATAAGGCATTAAGCTTAAATGCAAAGTTTAATAAATTTTTTAAAAGCAATTTTGTTGCATTTATTTGGAATAATCAATTTTGATCTCTATTTTTGATCAGATTGTTAGGTTAATTAGTTGATTTATAGTGGAGGGGTAGTGGTTCACCCCTCCTTATTTTAAGCTTTTGACAAACAGTTTCTTTCACATTATTTCTTATTTTGTGAGACTACTCATTAAGGCATAGGAGAGCAGATTTCAATTAGAAATCCATTAATATCCTGTACATAAGCTACTGCCTGCCCCCAAGGTTTTACTTTTATTTTTTCTAAGGGAAGGGCACCCATTTTCACTGCATGATTAAAAACTAGTTCTACATTTTCTGTTGTGAACCCCAGTTCTATACCAAAAGGTGTTTCGCCTTTTACACTTACCTTAAAACCATTTGAAAGGTTTGAGCTGGCAAGTTGCAAATCAGCAAATGAAATGGTCGTATCACCACTTATTAGTTCTCCATAATTATTTTCTGGGGTAATAAATTTCCTTTTAAAACCAAATGCCTTTTCATAAAATTCAATTGATTCGGATACATTTTCTACGTAGAGTATTGTATAGCTAAATTTCACCATGATTTTGATTTATATTTCTTCAAATATACTGCGTATACCAAGACTTGACTTTGTAAAAACACGACAAAATCTAAAGCTGTGAAGGAACTGATCCGGTAAATCTTTTTATTTCTTTTGTAAAGTGGGCATGATCATAGTAACCAGATTCGAATGCGAGTTCGGCTAAACATTTGCCTGAAGTATTGTTTTTTATTTTCTTACTGGCAAACTGATAGCGTACAAGGCCGATAAAGTCTTTTGGACTTACACCAACCGAATTTTTAAAATATCTTTCTAATTGCCTCGGAGTGGTAAAGTGTTTCTTAGCGAGATTACTTACTTTTAATTGGCCATTTTGTTCCTGTATATCCTTAATCATCGGGATAATCGAATATTTAGGCGGAGATAATTTATGAATAAAAAAGCGATCAAGATAAGCTGATGTATATTCGTTGATATGATGAATTACAGGGAGTTCAATATCTTTAATCTCAATGCTTTGATCTGTAAATTCATGTAATGATGAAAATTTAAAAAAATAAGAAAATGCTCCGGGTTTAAACCGAACGCCCAATAGTTTGGCGTTACCAATCGTTTTATATTCTTTAAAGCACATCATTGTACCAATAAGGTAAATGGCTTCGCTTTTCATCAATATGGTGCCTGCTTCGTTACGATAATCATCCTCAATGTTAAAGATAATGTCTACACAGCCATCAGGTAGTATTTTGGTTTTGTTAGGTGCACTGCCAGTCATTTCAGAAATCCAATAGGCATCGATATAAGGCTGCAGTGCCAGGTGGGGCTGTATTTCTAAGTATGCCAATGAATTAAATCCTGTAATTATTTTTGATAGGAATCTTATTTATATTTTAAATACAGGCAAGATGACTGTTTAATTTTAATAAAAAGAAAATTCAAATAAGGGAAAGATATCAAATTCAGATTTTTTATGACTCAACCTCAATACCTTCTTCGTACATTTCATTAATAGCGTCGGTATATTTCTTTTCTACCACTCTGCGTTTAACTTTCATGGTTGGCGTAATTTCGCCTTCATCTATATTAAATGGATTGCGTTTAATTTTAAAGTTTTTTATTCGCTCAAATTTTGCCAACTCATTGGAGATTTTTTTGATATCCAACTCCATCCAATCAATAATTTCTTTTTCACTAATAAAAGCCTCTGGTTGTTCAAAAAACTCAGGCTTTAATTTAAATGTTTCTTCTAGTGTTTCTGTGTTGGGAATAATGATCGCTGTGATGAATTCGCGTTTATCTCCAATTAAAAATAGCTGATCAATTTTTGGACTCTTTAAGTAGATATTTTCAACAGGAGTAGGGTAAACGTTTTTTCCATACGCATTAACAATCATATTTTTTAAACGATCGGTAATTTGAAGATTCCCTTTATAAAAACGGCCAATATCCCCGGTATGAAACCACATGTCTTTATCAATAGCTTCGGCGGTTTCAGCAGGTTTGTTAAAATAACCTTTCATCACACAATGTCCACGAACAATCACCTCTCCCTCTTCACATTCAAATGCTTCATTAAAAGTATCGTGTGTTTGGATATTAATGATTTCTTTAGTTTCCACATCTTGAACACCTACTTCAATTCCTGGGATCACACGGCCAACAGTACCATAAACCTGTCGGTGATACTCCGTAACCGACATCACTGGTGAAGTTTCCGTTAAACCGAATCCTTCTAAAATTTTGATACCTAAATCTCCAAAAAACTCACCTACATTCTTGGGCAATGCTGCACCACCAGAAATCATAAACTTTAAGCGACCGCCGGTTTTCTCTTTTATTTTACTAAATACTAATTTTTCTGCAATGGCTTTTTTCCCAGAAAGGATTAAGCCAGGGCTATTTCCGGCTTCTTTAATTACCCGATAGTTTTTTCCAGTCTCCAATGCCCAGGTAAATATTTTAGCTTTTGTACCACCTGCGGCAGTTCCTGATTTGATGGCCTTATCATGGATGCGTTCCAATAGCCTGGGTACACAACTCATTACAGTCGGGCGAACCTCACCCATGTTTTTCGCCAACAACTCTAAGCTTTGTGCAAATGCAATTTTACAGCCTTGTGCGCAACAAACATGATAGGTTGCGGTACGCTCGAATACGTGAGATAAAGGAAGAAAGGAAAGGAAAGTTTCTGTTTGATCGATTACTGGAATTTGTTGCAAACAAACTTCTACATTCTTTACAAAATTGTAATGGGTAAGCATTACACCTTTTGGTGTTCCCGTCGTACCGGATGTATAAATAAGTGAAGAAACATCATTCGGCTCGACTAAATTTCTACATTGCTCAATTTCAGCTTTTTCTGCTGCGGTAACCTGATGTTTAAGTGCAAGAATGTCTGAAAATGCAATAACCTCAACATTTACATCAGCTGGAATGGTTACTTTTTCGAAATCTTTAAAAGCCGGGATTATATATTTTAATGCTTTACAGTTAGCGGCAACCTTTAATACTTTTCGATATAAAAAGTTATTACCTACCAGGATGCCTTTTATTCCCGAATCATTAATAATGTATGCCACTTCCTGTTCAGAAAGCGTTGGGTAAATAGAAACATTAATAACTCCTATTTGCTGAATCCCTTGATCGTAATAAACATACTCAGGCGAATTTTCAATCATCAAACCTAAGCAATCGCCTTTTTTTATACCTTTTCCTAAAAAGTATGCAGATACGGCATCAGCTCTTTTGAGCGTATCCTCATAGGATATTTCAACCCATTCGCTTCCCCGTTTATGAATTAAAAAAGTATCTGCAGGTTTATGAATGTTTTTTACAACATTTCTCAACAGGGTAGGGACTGTTGAAAATTCATTAATTAATGGCATTGCTCGTTATTTGGTGTTTGTTATAATTAACAATAATAATGCTTTTTGGTTTAAAAACGCAAATCAGCTCAATAATTTAGGGATTTTGGCAAGGCTAATGCTGTCAGAACAATTTTTTGGAAGGATATAAACGCAAAAAAGATCCCATGGATGGAATCTTTTTTGTAGATATAGTTTATTAATTAAACTGAAAAACTTTCGCCACAACCACAAGTGCGGCTGGCGTTAGGATTAACAAAGTTAAAACCTTTTCCATTTAAACCATCTGTGAAATCTAATTCAGTTCCGGCCAGATAAAGAAATGACTTCATATCCAATGCAATTTTAATTCCTTTATCTTCGAAATACTGATCGCCTTTTTGTTCTTCGTTATCGAAATCCAGATTATACGATAAGCCAGAACAGCCACCACCTTTTACAGATACACGTAAAAAGTAATCAGATCCCATTTCAGAATCCTGCATAAGGTGATCAATTTTGTCTTTTGCTTTATCGGTTATAGTGATCATGGTGTTGAGTATTTAGTATCAAGATTTGAGTATAAAGTATCAAGATTAAAAGTTATAATCTTGATACTTTATACATGCTACTAGTATTAGTGGTGCGATTTTTCCAATACAATAGCCTCTAAACCATTTTTAACACGATAATCGTTAATGGCAGATTTAATTGCATCTTCCGCCAATACTGAGCAGTGGATTTTTACCGGAGGTAAAGCCAATTCTTCAACAATATCCATATTATCGATAGATAAAGCCTCATCAATTGTTTTGCCTTTTAACCATTCAGTAGCTAAAGAAGAAGATGCGATTGCTGAACCACAGCCAAATGTTTTAAATTTAGCATCTGTAATTACGTTATCTTCACTTACCTCAATTTGTAAACGCATTACGTCGCCACACTCAGGTGCACCAACTAAACCTGTTCCAACAAATTTACTATCTTTATTTAATGTACCTACGTTACGTGGGTTATTGTAATGGTCAATTACTTTTTCTGAATATGCCATGATATTTTAGATTTTAGATTTACGATTTTAGATTTCCTTCCGTCGTAAATTATTAAATTTTATTTTTTCTTTTATTAAGATTTAAGAATCGCAATTCGTCAATCTACAATCGTAATTCTACTTAATGTTCTGCCCACTCAATTTTACTCAAGTCAATTCCTTCTTTAAACATTTCCCAAAGTGGAGAAAGTTCTCTTAAGTGGTTTACTGCTTTTTCAGTAACTGCAATGGCCTGATCTATTTCTTCTTCAGTGGTAAAGCGTCCTAATCCGTAACGGATAGAAGAGTGTGCCAAATCATCTGATAAACCTAAACTCTTTAATACATACGATGGTTCTAAAGATGCAGATGTACAAGCTGAACCTGAAGATACAGCTAAATCACTCATCGCCATCATTAAGCCTTCACCTTCTACATATTTGAAAGAAATATTCGCTACATGTGGTAGACGGTGTTGTGTATTACCATTCACGTAACTTTCTTCCATTTTATTTAAAGTAGACTCTAAACGATCACGTAAGCCAGACAAACGAATGGCTTCGCTTTCCATTTCTAATCGGCAAAGTTCACAAGCTTTACCTAAACCTACAATACCTGGAACGTTTAAAGTACCAGAACGCATGCCACGCTCATGGCCACCACCATCCATTTGTGATGTAACTTTAACTCTAGGGTTTTTCCTGCGTACGTAAAGTGCACCAACGCCTTTAGGGCCGTACATTTTATGAGCAGAGAAAGCCATTAAATCAATTCCATCTGCATTTACATCAACCGGAATTTTACCAACTGCCTGTGTAGCATCTGTCATAAACAAAGCACCAAACTTATGGGCAATGGCAGAAATTTCTTTAACCGGCTGGATAACACCAATTTCGTTATTACCATACATGATCGAAACCAAGATCGTTTCAGGAGTCATAGCGGCTTCTAACTGAGCTAAGTCAATTAAACCATCTTCCTTCACACCTAAATAAGTTACTCTTGCACCATTTTTTTCCAGGTGTTTGCAAGTATCTAGTACGGCTTTATGTTCAGTAACCGCAGTAATGATGTGGTTACCTTTTTCTTTATACATTTCAAACACACCCTTAATCGCCAGGTTATCAGCTTCGGTTGCGCCTGATGTAAAAATAACTTCTTTTTCGGTACAGCCGATTAACTTGGCTACCTGCTCACGAGCATAATCTACTCCTTCTTCGGCCACCCAACCAAAAGCGTGATTACGGCTAGCGGCATTTCCAAATTTCTCAGTAAAGTAAGGTAGCATCGCTTCCAACACTCTTGGATCTAAAGGTGTTGTTGCGTTATTATCTAAATATATCGGCTGTTTCATCTCTATTCTGTTAATTATGATTACAAAGATACAAAAAAACTTTCCTAAGAATTATCAATAATAGCTATGAGGTTATAGAGAAAACCTGCATTTTTACATTCAACCAACCTTTTAAACGATGAACAAGATAGAACATGTCGGTATAGCCGTAAACAGTCTCTCTAAGTCTGTGCCTCTTTACGAAATTTTATTAGATACCTCTTGCTATAAAACCGAAACTGTAGCATCAGAATATGTAAATACTGCATTTTTTAAAACGGGCGAAAGTAAAGTAGAATTACTCGAAGCTACAGATGATGATAGCGCAATTGCTAAATTCCTGGAAAAAAAAGGAGAGGGGATTCATCATATCGCCTTTGCAGTGGATGATATCCTGAAAGAGATGGAACGTTTAAAAGCTTCTGGTTTTGTGCTACTTAATGATGTGCCTAAAAAAGGTGCTGATAATAAAATGGTTTGCTTTGTACATCCTAAAAATACAAATGGAGTTTTAATAGAACTTTGTCAGGAAATTAAATGGATTTAAAAATCCATTATCTTCAAATAACCTCCACATATTTCAAATACGTATTAAAACTGTTTATGCAATTAATCAAAATCATCAGCAAAGATTTCGATATACCAGATCACCTTTCCGAAAGCCAGTTGAGGCAAGCGATGGTTGATGCTTTTGCTTATTTAATCGATAACGATTTTGCGAAGCTAATTCAGATTTTATATAAGGCCGATGTAGATCAGTATAAATTAAAAGAATTGTTGGAAACGGTAGGGGGTTTAAGTTCTGCAGAAGTGATTGCTGATGCTTACATTACTCGCCAGATGGCTAAAGTAGAAACGTGGAATAAATACAGTCCTAAAAGAGATTAACTGAAATTTATTCCTGTACCGGATTAAACCGGTTATACATATCCATATCAAAAAATGAAACGGAGTTAATCTTATCGGCCTTAAGTACAAGATCAGTTTTCAGTTCATTCGTATTGGCAACAGATCCATCTTCAATATAGCTGGCGTAAACGGTTAAATACTGCGTAGTAAAAACCAGTTCCTTATCATTATTTCTGAATCCACTAAAAGCAGGCGTAATGCGGATATAACTAGTGGTAAAGGGTTTCGGCAATTCTTTCACCCAGCCAATGTAAAATTTACCACTATCCATGGTAAACTGTAAAAGGTGTGCATCGAAAAAGGATGAACTTAATAAAAGTTCAAACTCATTACCAGAAGTAAATATAGCCTTTTTGATGGCATCAAGTCGGTTAATAAAAAGGTTGGCAAATTCAGTTGCACCTACAGCAACAAATAATGACATGCTGGTGGTGCCGAAATATGGTGAGCGAATAGGAAGCAATTCACTTAAATAAGCAACTGTTTCAGGAAAAATTGCGATTAATAGGGTTCTTAACAGAAAACATGCAGCCAATAGCACAATGCCAGCAATAGCAGAATTTAATAATACCCGCTGACTTTCTAGCCGATATTGGATATACCGGAGATATCTAAACCTGATTAGAATATAATAGCCACCCACAAGAGGAAACAAAAGCAGGTTAAAAGGCATCTAAAGGTTATTTCTTATTTTTATCTTTTTCTATTTTTTTAAAAATACTAGATTCCATTAATGCACCAACCATCTCCTTAATACGTGGCTGTGCAAAAAAATCAGGACTTTTAATATAAAGCTTTCCACTGCTGTTCGAGTGGATAATGCCATCAAATGTGCCATCTTTTCTCATAACTCAAATTTAGTTATTTTTTTTTAAATATCTGAAAAACAATATAATTTCTAAAAAGTTTAAATTTGAAGACAAATTCCTCGATAATTAAAAAGCTTTTAGTAAGTTAAGATCAGGCCATTAATTTAATTGCAGCTAAAAAGCATATAATTTAAAATTATTAATTTAGGCTTGTATATCAAAAATAAAATTAAGATATTTGCATCCTCTAAAATAGAAGTAGAAAGATTAATAGAAATTGTCATAAGCGTTGTTGCCAGCAAATTGCAAAAATGTTCTTGATGCTTTCACACAAATAACTTAAAATAATATTCAAATGAAAAAAGATTTGCACCCAACAAGCTACAGACCAGTTGTTTTTAAAGATATGTCTAACGAATATGCTTTCTTAACAAAATCTTGCGTAGATACTAAAGAAACAATTCAATGGGAAGATGGTAATGAGTATCCACTTTATAAATTAGAGATTTCTCATACTTCACACCCTTTTTATACTGGTAAAATGAAATTGGTTGATACAGCAGGACGTATCGATAAATTCAAAAACCGTTACGCTAAGAAATAATTTTAGCCACAAAAAGCATTTTTTAAAGTCCCTTTGCCAAAAGCATCGGGACTTTTTTTATTTTTGCTGCTTATGACAATCAATTTATTTGATGATGCAAGCTGGATGTCTCTTCGTCCGCTTACTTTTACCCGCCCTGTTGCTGATCTGCGCATTGGTATTCTAACCATTGCAGAAAAATGGGCAAAATACCTTAAAGCAGATTTTGGATTTTACACTCAGGATTATCTTGCCCTAAAATATCCGTCGAAAACGAACGACAGTTTATCTATTAATGGTTCGGTGTGTCCGGATAATGATTTGCTGAATGCAGTTTCTGCTTTAAAAAAAGGCGAAGTGCTGCTGTCTGGTGATCATGTTCTGGCTTTTAATTGCGAAGAAGTACTCACCGATTTGCAAGCTAAACAATTGCTAAAGCCAATAAATTATAATTTAAAATTCGTTAAGATCACTTACCCTGAAGAAATTTTCGGAAACAATCCTTCGGAAATTAGAAAAGATTTTGAATTGTTAACCAAAGGGCGGAGCTCGGCCAAAATTAGCAGTACCAATCAACTCATTGGTCATGATATCTTTTTTGAAGAAGGCGCACAAGCCGAATGTAGTGTGCTAAACAGTAGCTATGGCCCCATCTATGTAGGTAAAAATGCCGAAATTTGGGAAGGTAGTTTAATTCGTGGATCTTTTGCCCTCTGTGAGTATTCATCAATTAAAATGGGTGCTAAGATTTATTCTGGTACCACCATCGGACCAAATAGCCGCGCAGGAGGTGAAATTAATAATTCGGTTATTTGGGGAAATTCTGCCAAAGGACATGAAGGCTATTTAGGGAATTCTGTTTTGGGCGAATGGTGCAATATTGGCGCAGATACAAATAATTCTAATCTCAAAAATAACTATGCAGAAGTAAAGCTTTATGATTATGAAAGTAAGGCAATGCGAAATACTCAACTGCAATTTTGTGGTTTAATCATGGCCGACCATTCTAAATGTGGTATCAATACCATGTTTAATACCGGGAGTATAGTTGGTGTTAGTGCAAATGTTTTTGGCGCAGGCCTTCCCCCAAACCATATTCCCGACTTTAGCTGGGGTGGTGGCAATTGCTTCGAAACCTATCAATTAAATAAAATGTTCGAAACGGCAGAGAAGGTGTTGGCAAGGAAGACATTACCTTTTGATCAGGTAGATAAAAATATTTTGACAAAGGTTTTTGAATTAACTTCATCATATAGAAACTATTAATATAAACATGATCTTGCTGTTTAAGATCTTTAAACCAATAAAATAAATACAATGAGAAAACAAATAGTAGCCGGTAACTGGAAAATGAATTTAGACTATAACGAAGGTGTTTCGTTATTTAGTGAAATTGTAAATATGGTTAAAGATGAGCGTAAAGGCAATCAGATAGCGATTATTTGCTCACCTTTTATTCATTTAAATAGCCTTGCTAAATTGGGTGGAAATGATGTAAAAATTGGTGCTCAAAACATTAGCGATAAAGAAGGTGGCGCTTATACTGGCGAAACTTCTGCTAAGATGGTAAAATCTGTAGGTGCGGAATATGTAATTTTAGGCCATTCAGAGCGCAGACAGTACTTTGCTGAAAGTGATGCATTATTGGCTGATAAAACCAAAATTGCTTTGGCAAATGGCTTAACACCAATTTTTTGTATTGGCGAAACTTTAGATGAACGCAATAACGGAAGTTATTATGAGGTATTGAAAAAACAGTTAGTTGAAGGTGTATTCAGTTTAAGTGATGCAGATTTTGCTAAAATTGTAATTGCTTACGAACCTGTTTGGGCAATTGGTACAGGTTTAACCGCTTCACCGGAACAAGCACAGGATATTCACGCTTTTATTCGTTCGGAAATTGAGGCTAATTATGGTTTTAACATTGCTGATGATACTACGATCCTTTACGGAGGAAGCTGTAATCCTGGTAATGCGGCGAGCTTATTTTCACAAAAAGATATTGATGGCGGATTAATTGGTGGCGCTTCATTAAAATCACGCGATTTCACAGATATTATTAAAGCATTAAATAGCTAGATGCAGTATACAAAGGCAATATTTAAATTCAATAATATTGAAGAATTTCAGCAAGATCTACTCATCAGTGATCTTGCTGATTTAGGTTTTGATACTTTTGAAGATAGTGATGAGGGCTTTACGGCTTTCGTTATTAAAGATAATTTTAATGAGCAGGAACTCAAAAACCTTTTAAGCAGTTATGCTGATGACTTTTCTTCAACCTATATATTGGAAGAGGTAGCAGACGAAAACTGGAATGCTGAATGGGAAAAAAACTTTAGCCCGCTGATTATTGATGATGTTTGCTATGTACGGGCAACCTTTCATGAGCCTAAACCATCCTATCCTTACGAGATTATCATTGATCCGAAAATGGCTTTTGGTACGGGTCATCATCAAACCACAACTATGATGATGCAGTATATTCTTTCTGCCGATTTACTTGATAAAAATATCCTTGATATGGGCTGTGGAACAGGGATTTTAGCCATCCTAGCAGGTAAGCTTGGTGCTAAGAGTTTAATGGCTATCGATTACGATGATATTTGTTATGAAAGTACAGTTGAAAACGCCACTTTAAATCATGTGATTAATCTCAAGGCTCTTTGTGGCAGTAAGGAAGTAATTCCAGATGAAGCTTACGATGTTATTTTTGCAAATATCAACAGAAATATTTTACTTGATCAGATCCATCGCTATGCCGAAGTGTTGAAAGCTGAAGGCAAGATTTTCTTTAGTGGCTTTTATCTGGAACCTGATTTAAGCATGATTACTGCAGAATGTGCTAAATATGGTATTAAGTATCTTGATCATAAACAAAACGGCGATTGGGTGGCTGCTCAGTTCGAGAAGAAATAAGGATTGAATTTTGAATGAGTGATAGTATGTTTTAGTTTACAATGCATTACCATTCAATCATTCACTAATTCCTTAATTCAATCATTCACCAATTCCCTCATTCAGTAATTAATTAATATGCGTATACATTTCATAGCAATTGGTGGTAGTGCCATGCACAATCTGGCCATTGCTTTACATAAAAAGGGGTATCAAATTACAGGTTCTGATGATGTGATTTTTGAACCTGCAAAATCTCGCTTAGATGGATATGGTTTACTTCCGGCTGAAATGGGCTGGGATGAAAATCGGATTACAGCTGATTTAGATGCAGTTATTTTGGGGATGCATGCAAGAATAGATAACCCAGAGTTGTTAAAGGCCCAGGAACTAAACATCAAAATCTACTCTTACCCGGAATATATTTACGAACAGAGCAAAGATAAGTTACGTGTTGTTATTGGTGGCAGTCATGGTAAAACGACTATTACCAGTATGATTTTGCATGTGCTTAATTATTACAAACGCGATTTCGATTACTTGGTTGGTGCACAATTGGCTGGTTTTGAAACGATGGTGAAAGTAACTGAAGAAGCACCGGTTATGATTATTGAAGGTGATGAATATTTATCTTCACCGATTGATAGAAGACCAAAGTTTCATCTTTATAAAGCCAATGTAGCTGTAATAAGCGGTATTGCCTGGGATCATATTAATGTTTTCCCTACATATGCTGATTATACACTGCAGTTTGATAAATTTATCGATACCATTGAAGAAAATGGTACTTTAATTTATTGCAAGGCTGATCAGGATTTGAACAGTATTGTAGATCAATCTAAAGCAAAAGTTAATAAGATAGGCTATGCCATTCCCGATCATGAAATTGAAAATGGAATTACCTATTTATTGCCAGAGAAAACGGCTTTAAAAATATTTGGTGATCATAACCTGATGAATTTAAATGCAGCAAAACTGGTTTGTAAAGAGTTGAACATAAGTCATGTTGATTTTGATAGCGCAATAGCTTCTTTTACCGGAGCGGCAAAACGTTTAGAAGTAATTTCGGCTGATGAATCTACAAATGTATATAAAGATTTTGCACATTCGCCATCAAAACTTAAGGCTACAATTGATGCCGTAAAAGCACAATTTATTGATAGGAAGTTGGTTGCCTGTATTGAGCTACATACTTTTAGTAGTTTAAATAAAGATTTCCTAAAGGAATATGCAGGAGCGATGGATAAAGCGGATGAAGCAATTGTTTTCATCGATTTGAAATCTTTTGAGCAAAAAAGAATGAAGCCATTTTCTGAACAAGATGTTCAACTGGCCTTTGCAAATGAAAAACTCAAGTTTTTTAATGATGCTGCTAAACTCAAAATTTATCTTCTAAGTTTAAATTATAAGAATACAAATTTATTGATGATGAGCTCGGGTAATTATGCGGGCTTTGATTTGCCAGAATTGGCTGCGACATTAAAGAAATGAGATATGAGCTATCAGATGTGAGACACAAATTTTAAATCCCAAATCTGATAGCTCATACCTAATTAACAAAATGAAAAGAATTGGTCAGAATATTAAACAGCGTAGGGTAGCACTTGGTCTAAGCCAGGCTGATGCTGCAAAATTGTTAAATATTTCTACGCCTGCTTTTTGTAAAATAGAAACCGGTCAAACAGATTTAAATGTATCTCGTTTGCTTCAAATTGCTGAAACTTTTAACATTTCAGTTACTCAGCTTCTTGGTGAAAATGCTGTTGAGCATTCTTCAGAAGATATTACCGCTTTAAAAAAGAATCTTTTAGAAAAAGATGAAGAGATCAATAAGCTTCGTAAGAAGGTTATTGATCTTTATGATAAGTTAGGGATGTAAATGCCTCATTGCTTCGTGCTTCGCAATGACGCTTTCCTTCTTCCTCTATTCTTATATCTTATTAAAATACTTTCCTCATCGTTAAGTGCTTTTTACCAAAGGTTGCACCAGTAGCTTTATGTATGGCAATCATCTGTTCATTAAAATCACCTACCCAGCTCAATTCTAATTCTTTATATTGATTTTTTGGAAGCACATATTCTCCCAATCGGATAAATAAAACTGATTCTAAACCATGTTTTTGGAATTTAGGTTTTGTACCCATCACAATGGCACGCATCCTTGTAACACCAACCCAGCGGCGATAAGCAAATTTTAACTTTTCAATAATACCCAGCTTACCATTAAAGCCTTTAATCATTTGGTTGGCATCAGGTATTAAAACTACAAATGATGCTGGTTCCCCATTAAAATAAGCAAATTGAATTAAGTGTTCATCCATGATGGGTTCCATGCTTTTAAAGCTTTCTTGTAAGGTTTCCTTTTTAATAGGAACAAAACTTTCAAAATCTTGCCAGCCATCATTATAAATTTCCATTAAGTCGTTAATGTATTTTTCTGCATTTTGCTTGCTAAAATATTCGAAAGTATAGCCAGGCTTATTTCTAACCCAGTTGGCAATTTTAGTGAAACGCTCTGGAAAAGGAATGGTTAAATTAATGTGGTTAGTAAGTTGTTCATATTCAGTGATAAAACCGTACGCATCGAAAAACTTTTTATAATAAGGAAAATTATAATTCATTCCGAAAGAGGGAGGAGTAAAGCCCTCTACCAGTAAACCCCAAAATGAATCATTTTCTCCAAAATTAATCGGACCATCCATGGCTTTCATACCATTTTCAATTAACCAGGCTTTTGCGGTATCAAATAAAAGAAATGCAGCCTGTTCATCATCTATCGATTCAAAAAAGCCCATTCCACCAGTAGGCTGGTCATATTGAAATGCCTTTTTATCATTAATAAAGGCTGCAACTCGGCCAATCAAATTTCCGGCATCATCTTTTAAAACCCATCTGGTACATTTTCCATGATTGAAAAAGTTATTTTTTTTAGGATCAAAAACATTTTCAACTTCACTGTCTAAAGGACAAATCCAATGCTTATCATTTTTATAAAGCACTTTTGGAACGCTTAAGAAATCTGTTTTGAGGGCTGAACTATTTACCTGTATAATTTGTATGAAATGTTTTTAAAATTAAAAAAGCATCCAACCAATAGGCAGGATGCTTTTTCAAATATATCATTTTTTAAATATTAATAATCGTCGTCGTCATCGTCAAAGTTATCAAAATTGTCGAGGTCATCTAAAGAAACATCAAAATCATCTTCATCTTCTTCCTGAGATTTTGCTTTTATAGCTCGGATATCATCATCTTCCATATCATCGTCTTCATCTACCTGTTTCGGGGTGGTTGGTTTAGTTGGGAGTTTCTTTGGCGCTTTCATAACACAAAAATAAAGATTGATTTAATACTTTAAAAATACTAAAAAAACTTTTTTAATAACAATCTGTAAGCAAAGAAATTAAATTATTTTATGCCTCATTTTCTCCGATGGTATTTTCTTCTTTGTTGAGATCTTTTAACTGTGGAAGTTGATTCAAATGGTTTAAACCAAAGTAATCCATAAATAAAGGGCTGGTACGGTAAAGAATGGGGCGGCCAGGCGTTTCGGCCTTACCATCCATGCTGATAAGTTCTTTTTCTAGCAAACGCTGTACAGAATAATCGGAGTTAACACCTCTTATTTGTTCAATTTCTAACTTTGTAATTGGCTGCCTATAAGCAATTATGGCTAATGTTTCCATTGCAGCCTGACTTAACTTTTTCTTAGATCGGTGTAACTGAAGTTGATTCACCGTTTCATGAAATTCTTTTTTGGTTAGAAACTGATAGCCATTATTTAAATTCACCAATTCAATGGCAAATTCATCTCTGCTATATTTCTCTTTAATGGTGGCTAAACTTTCAAAAATATGTTCTTCTGTGTATTCCTCTTCAAATAATATATTTAATGCAAGTAACATTTCCTGAACACTAATACTTTGGATAGATGAAAAAATAAGGGCTTCGATGTGCTTGGTGATGGCTTGCTGAGGCATATACAAAAATATAATTTTTAGGCACAAAAAAAGCGGTCTCGCTTTTAAAAAACAAGACCGCTTTCAACACACAAATGAAACCTGAATTAAGATATAGCTTTAGGTTAGGTTATTAAATATCTATATCAATCCTATAAGAACGTCTTTGATAAACACTATCGTTTATTTCTAACACAAGTTTAAGGCTAAAACGGGTTCTACTAAAGTTCTATTTAGTGAGTGGTATTAAAAATTGAGTAAACGGTAAATTTTTTATTTTAACGGTACAGAAATGGAAACTGTTGTACCATTTGTAGCATTTTGACTCACATTTAAATGTATAGGTTTTGCTTCAATCTGACCTAAAAGATTTAATCGCTCTCTGGTAAGTTGCATTCCTTTACTAATGTGATCGTCTCTTTTGTTCTTTAATGAATTTTCTATGCCAATTCCATCATCTATAATTTCGATGTTGAGGTAAGCGGCATCCAGTAATTTAATGTTAATCTGAATCAATCCCTGAGTTTCTTTTGGCATAATTCCATGCCAGATGGCATTTTCAACATATGGCTGAAGGAGCATTGATGGGATAAAAGTTTCTTCCAGATCAATATCTTCATCAATTGAAATGGTATATTGAAGTTTATCTCCGAATCGGTTTTTCTCTAGTTTAAGGTAAAGATTAAGGTATTCCAATTCCTCATCCAGTGAAATATAGCTTTTGGTACATATTTCCAAATTCTTTCTAATGAGGCGTGCAAAACCTGTTAAAACCTTATTGGCCGATGCTGTATTTTGCGTATTGATGTAATGCTGGATTGAATTCATTACATTAAACACAAAATGCGGGTTCATCATGGCTTGTAAAGCCTGTTGCTCTAACATTAACACTTTATTTTTAAGCAGCAATTGGGCTTGTTCTTTATCTTTCTGTTTACGGGTAATATAAACGGCTACTTTATAGAAAATGTAGGCTACCAATAAGATTAGGATAGAAAGAAACCATAAGCTTTGCCAGAAATACTTTTTAATGGTAAACGAAATTTTTGCAGGCTGCCCCCAATTTCCGTTTTGATTTTTGGCACTAACCTCAAAAACGTAATCGCCAGATTGTAGCGAAGAAAAATCCAGCCTTCTGGTACGGGTTTCTACCCATGCCGCATTTTCATTTAAGCGATAGCGGTAGGTAATATCGCTCGTGGTAAAATCTACCGCGCTAAAAGTAAATAAAATGGTATTGGTGCCTGTTTCAAAAGTGAAGTTACCCTGGTTAACAGGTAAACGCTCGTTATCTTTAATGATAGACGTTACGTAAACCTTTGGCAAATTTTTAGTGATGTTTTTATTGTTATACTTAAATAAAATTAACCCTTTGTTGGTGGCGAAATAAGCCGTACTATCATCTATAAACAGGCTGTTAATATCATCACTAAGCAACTCTTTGCCATAATCAAAATTGGTTACGCTTTGTGTTTTAGGGTAGTTGGTAATTTTATTCACCCCTTTATTGGTGAGTACCCAAATTTCATTGTTCTTGATGAAAAGTTTGGTGCAAACGTTATTGGTTAATCCATCTTCCTGGGTAATCTGCCTGGTAATTTTACTATCCTTATAAAAAATTAAACCATAGCCATCAGTCGCCAGAATGAGGGTGCCATCAGCCAGTTGTTGAATATCATTGATGCGTTTGGTTAACAGATTTTCTTTTTCATAATGCTTAATCAAACGCCCATTCGAAAATTCGGATAAGCCATTGATATTAGAGAACCATAAATTTCCATTTTTATCATAAAAAACATGGTAAGATCTGTCTTTAAAAAAATCTTCTTTCTCCCGGTACTTAAGGGAATTGAATTCAAATTTTTTCATCTTATCTGATAAAAAAACAACGCCAGAAGATAAAGCCAATGCCAGGTGATTGTTATTTCCGCTTAAACTAAAGTGTTTAATCACGAACATAGAATTGTTAGCCTCTTTGAGGTAACTTACATGATCGGTGTTTTTATAAATGTCTTTAAAAACCCCCATTCCATAATCAGAAGCGAAATAAATGGATTCGTTTTTAGGATCAAAGGCCAGTTGTTTAATGGTTTTGTACTTCTTAAAATCATCTAAACCCACTTCGAGGAGCTGATAATTATGGATATTTAAAATATCAATTACGGCATCATCTGTACCGAGCCACAAACGGTTTTTTCCATCTTTGGTAATGCTTTTGATTACATTGCTGCTTAATCCTGATTCTGCATCAATAATAGAAAGCCTGTTATTAATGTTTGGCAGCATGTAAATTCCGGTGCTGGTTGCAAACCACATATTCTGGTTGCTATCTTTCATCACCTGGTTTACCGAAATATCTTGAAGGTACTGAACTGTTTTTCCGCTTTTATTTAGGGCAAAGGTTCCATTCGCATTGGCCAGCCAAACTTCTTTAAGTGTCTGATCATAATAAAAATAGCCAGACATGTTTTTGATTAAATTTTGCGGGATAGAAATCAGGTCATTTATTTTTCCTGATTTATATTCTTTCAGCCCTTTTTGATCCAGGTAAAGGAGTGACTGATTGGGCAGGCTGGTTGCCGTCATATAAGAAATTGGCCTTACCCCAGATTTAACTATTGAAAACGTTTTGCCTTTAAATTTTTGAACGCTTAAATCGCTGTATGCTAAAATGTTTCCCTTCTCATCTTCATGGATAAAGGCATTTATGAACTTATCTTCAGGATTTGGAGAAACATATTTTCTGATCATTTTTCCATCCCAGCAAACAATTAAATTAGAATTGGTGCCCAGCCAGATTCTACCCGATTTATCTATTAGAAATGAAGTGATTACGGTATTGAAATTTAATTTTTTGAGTAGCTGATTGTTATCTTTATTGTAAAACTTACCATCTTTTAAATAGCTTAATTGACCATTTAATGCAAAGAACCATATCCGGCCACTCTTATCTTCTTTCATTTGAAGGATCTGGGTGTCAGGCAATCCATCCTCAATGGTAAAATTTTGGAAATTCGTACCATCAAATCGACTTAAACCATTATCGGTGGCAATCCAGATAAAGCCTTTTTTATCTTGTAAAATGTAATAGCAGTTATTGCTAGCCAGGCCGTTTTTTGAGGTGTAATGGGGGAGGTAAGTGGTTTGAGAAAATAGATCAGCAGGTAGTAGAAAAAGCAAAAATAGCAGCGCACAGATGAACCGGTAATGATGAAAAATCTGCATTTTCTTGATCATCTGATATGTTTTTAATATGGTTGAGACGAAATTAATGGTCACTGCCGGCTTTGATAAAAAGTTTAATTTTCTCAAAAAAATCACTCGCTCTACGTCGTGATATATTAATGCTCTCTCCATTTTTCAAGAAAACCTGTAATCCGTTTTTTGAATTGTATTCTTTTAAGTGGTTGAGGTTAATAATACTGGATTTATGTACACGTACAAACTGATCGGAGGGAAGAAGTTCTTCAAATTCCCTTAGTACTTTTGAAACGGTTATTTTATCCTGATCTGCAAAGTGAACAACAGAATAATTGCTGTCAGCCTCAATATAAATAATATCATCTACATCAATCATTTTAAAGCCTTGTCCGTAGGGTAGGGTTAACTTCCTAATCTCCGATTTAGTATTGAGGCTTGATGCCAGATTTACTATGCGTTCATCACTTTCATTTTGGTACTGATAGCGTTTAAGGTGTTCGGAAACTTTATCTACTGCCGTTTTTAACTCATCAATATCAATTGGTTTTAAAAGATAATCTAACGCATTTGCTTTAATGGCCTTTAGGGCATACTGATCATATGCGGTGGTAAAGATTACAGCTGCCTGGTGTTTTTGCGCATCGGGAATAAGTTCGAAACCATTGCTGCCTGGCATTGCGATATCCAGAAAAATTAAATTGATGGGATGATGGGCTAAAATCTCTTTTGCTTCGTTTACAGATTTTGCAATACCAGTAATTTCTACCTGCGGGCAATTTTGTTGCAACAGAAAAAATAAGGATGAACGTGCAAACTCTTCATCATCAACAATAATGGCTTTTAGTGTAATCATATTTATAGGTTGGTGAATGTATTAAAAATCACTTAATAAAAAAAAGTGTAAAAGAAAAAACCATCCGATTAATTGTCACGTATGTATCATCAAACGAATTCAAAAACCTAAAACATAGATGACTATGAAAAACAATGAACTAGAAACAAAAAGTGAACTTCAGGATGAAAGTTTATTTAAAGGCTCACTAGGCAGAAGATCTTTTCTTCAGTACGCAGGAGCAAGTGCAGCTGGTATTGCATTAGTTGCTGCTGGTTGTAGAAAAGACCGTGGCGTAGAGAACGTGATGACTGGCGCAACTTTAGATTTTAAGAATGAAATTGGTGTTTTAAATTACGCTTATGCCTTAGAACAACTAGAAGCTGCATTTTATGTTAAAGTGGCATCTGCACCACCATCATCATTCACCACTGCACAAAAAGCTTACTTCCAAGACATTCAATTCCATGAAATTGCACACAGAGAGTTTTTTAAAAATGTATTAAGTACTGCGGCAATCGGGAGTTTAGAGGTAGATTTTTCTTCTATTGATTTTACAAGTGCAAGCAGTGTTTTAGGTGCAGCAATGACATTTGAAGATTTAGGTGTAGCCGCATATAATGGTGCTGGTGTACGTATTACAACAGATGCTTATTTGGTAGCAGCAGGTAAAATTGTTTCTGTAGAGGCTCGTCACGCAGCTTACATCAGGGACATTATTTCTAACGGAACATTTGCAGATTTAAGTTCTTTAAGTGCTTTAGGTGCAGATAATTCCAAAGGATTAGATGGGGCACTTACACCAGATAAGGTGTTAGCCGCTGCCGGAAAATACATCAAAACAAAAATTAACGCAATTAACCTTTAATCCTTAAAACTCAGCAATCATGAATATCTTAAATATATTAGACGAAATAGAAAAAGTTGATGGTGAGATCTATGAAAGATTAAGCCCGAGACGCAGTGCAATGAGAGATTTTTTCAACGTTGGAAAGAAAATTTCTATGGCAGCAGTACCATTAGCTTTAGGCGGTTTGTTTAAAAAAGCATATGGCCAAACTAATCCAGCTTCGGTAAATGAAGTTTTAGGTTTTGCATTAGCATTAGAATACCTGGAATGGAACTATTATAACCATGCATTAACACTTGCAAATTCTACATACATTCCTGATGGACCGGCAAGACAGGCCATTACCACCATCCGTAACCACGAACGTGCACACGTAGATTTGTTAAAAGGTGCATTGGGTATTACAGGTTCAGATCAATATGTATATGCTGATTTTGATTTTACAGCAGGTGGTACATTCGCTGATGTTGATACTAACTACCAAACTTTCTTAAAAGTTGCTACAGCTTTTGAAGATACTGGTGTGAGGGCTTATAAAGGGCAGGCACCAATTTTAAAAGGTATGCCAGTATTAACTACAGCATTGCAAATTCACTCGGTAGAGGCTCGCCACGCCGCACATTTACGCCAAATGGTTGCCGCAAATGTTACTGGAGCATCGGGCTTAAAACCTTGGATTGCATATACTGCAAATGGTAACGATACTGGTGTTTCTGCTGCTGATGCTGTTTATGCAGGAGAGCAAAACACTACTCAGGCTGGTGTTCAAATCACAGGCATTAATGGTACTGCGGTAACGCAATCTCAGGCAGCAGAAAGTTTTGACGAATTCTTAACTGGTTCTGATGTGAAGAAAATTGCGAACTTATTTATTAAAACTGGTAAGAAACTAGCGTAATAAAAACATTTACATTATTGATTAGGTAATGTTTAGGTTGAGGTAGAGAGGCAGAACGAAGTTCTGTCTCTTTTTTTTAAACAGGATTTTTGGGATTTCCAGGATTAGCAAGATAAAGTGATTATAACTGGATCACTAAATGCTAAAAGGATGGCGGTGTTATTAAATATAATGCAAATTTTGCAGTAGGCAACATAATGGATAACATTTATTCAATTAAATCTGTCGGATCTAGAGTTCGAGGAATCAGTGGAGGCCCTTTACTATTTGGCAATAGTTGTATAGGAATTGTAAATAATACTATTGAATGTATTAATGGTAAGTATATTGCTAATAAGCTTAGCTCTTTAAATATTCCTTTTACAACTATTTAATGAAAAAACTCACTTGTAAAATCAATGGAAGTAATAATTTATTTCAAATTTAAGATCTACTGCTTGACATTTTCAGACTACTAATCAATTTGATCACCAAATAATGCTAAAAAGCCCAATCATTTCTGATCGGGCTTTTACTTTTTATATTTAATTTCTTTATTTATTCTTCAATATTTCAACTTTCTCTCTTTCACTTGCCAACAACCTTTCGTACAATTCTTTATTAGCATTAAGCGACTTTATTAATTCATCCAGCGGATTAAATGTACAGTTATAATTGTTCAATGGGCCATGATTGATACTGCTATCATTAAAGTTATTTATATAGTTGATGACCATATCATCAGTGTAACTTTTAATCGCTTCGGCACTTACACCTAAAACCTTCGCCACTTTCTCTAAAGTAGAATCTTCAATTTCGGCGCTTTGTTCTAATTTGCTAATGGCTTGCTGGCTAATGCCCAGTTCAATGGCGAGTGCTTCTTGTTTCATGCCGCGTAATTCGCGGATGCGACTAATTTTTCTACCTAAATGTGTGCGGTTGGTTTTTTCAGCAGTTTCCATAGCCAAATATATTTAATTTTTTGAATTGTAAGGGTATTAAGGTAGTTGTAAAAAACAGCGGTTTGTTGTTGCGCTTTCTAAACCTATAAGGTCTTTAAGACCTTATAGGTTTTTATACAATTGCAGGCGCTATGCCCAAATCAGTTGTTGTTTACGATGGCGATTAAATTGCTATTCTAATTCATCCTCGTTAGGCGGATAACGTAAACTTTCTATAAAAACTGACGAAGTTCTTCTACCTGAAATGGCCTTTGAAACTTGGTAAGTTAATGTTTGTTGGATGCAAGGTTCAAAGATTTTTCCACTACGGTTAGAATGACGATTTTTCTGAGTGAGATCGTTTTTTATCGCTCTTTTTTTTCATGTGAAAGGTACCACCAGTGCAGATAGGGCTTTGAGTGAGATACAAAGGCATAGGTTGTATTAAACAACTGCTTATGGTTCTTTACGGTAGCAGGCATGGGTAATTTTGGCTTGTTATTAAACAATTTAAGCCATGAATGTAAATATATTCACCCCTGAAGCAGATTATAATACTGCTTTAATTCAGCTAATTAATGTACTTGGACAGCAATTTGCCCCTGAGCAAATTTATTGCTTTGCTAAATTAACACAACAAGAAGAACTTCAAAGTGTTTTTAGTGCGCATGTGTTGCAAGAGCAATGTATTTATTACCTTTTAATGATTACGGAAAACGCTGTGGTTACATCAAAAAAAGTTCAGCAATTTATTGATGAACTTGGTGCGGAGCTTAAAGTGGTGATAGTTGTTCATGAGCAGGAAATGCTGTTGAAAAAATATAACCAGCCTAATGGTTTTTTTATGAGGGTACTAAGTCAGGGCGAGTTATGCTATGGGGCACCTGGGTTTAAGTATGTTCAACAGCCTAAACTTTTAAACACAAAAAAGCAATTGGGGAGGGCCATTGTATATTGGCACAAACGTATGGAAATGGCCAATGGCTTTTTAATAGCAGCTGCGCAGGCTATGGATAACTGCCAGCAAGAAATTTGCCTTTTTTTACTGCACCATGTTATAGAGCAAACCTGTCTGGGGCTCATTTACGTTTTTATGGATTATAAGGCCGAAAGCTACAACTTAAAACACTTGCTTTATTTGTGTGCGTGTTTTGCTAAAAGTACGCTGCAACATTTTTTTGGTTGTACAGAAAATGAACAGCTGCTAAAAATAATAATAGAAAATTATTGTCAAACTGGTTTTCAGGCTGATCAAGATATTGAAATTAAATCTGTATTTAAATTTGTAGACCTTACAGAAGGTTTTTTGGATTTGGCGAAAAGCCTATGCGAAGCGCATTTTAAGGTACTACAAATTACTGTGGATGAGTAAAAAATATAGTTACCGGATTTATCATAACCCTATAAGGTTTTGAAAACCTTATAGGGTGGGGAAGGTATTTAATAAGTAATTACCTGCTCTTCTAAATGTTCGGGTAAATCGCGGTAGTTGTATTTCTGGCCGCGGAGTTGTGGCTCAAAGCCTGCTGCTTTAATAGATTGCTGAATGCCGTTTGCGGTAAAGCGGTGTGGTGCGCCTGCTGCCGAAACCACATTTTCTTCGATCATAATGGAACCAAAATCATTTGCGCCAGCGTGTAAACAAAGTTGTGCGGTTGTTTTACCAACAGTTAACCAACTGGCCTGAATGTTTTTAATATTTGGCAACATGATTCTGCTTAAGGCTATCATTCTGATATATTCATCGGCAGTTACGTTATTGCTTATGCCGCGTAATCTTTTTAGTAAAGTACCATCATCTTGAAAAGGCCATGGAATAAAGGCTAGAAAACCATTTGCATCGGCTGGTTTTTCACTTTGTACCTGACGAATCCAAACCAGGTGTTCAAAACGTTCTTCAATGGTTTCTACATGGCCAAACATCATGGTTGCTGATGTAGTAATATCCAACTGATGACAAGCCCGCATAACATCAAGCCATTCCTGGCCACCACATTTCCCTTTAGAGATTAAACGGCGAACCCTATCGTTCAGGATTTCTGCACCTGCACCCGGAAGGGAATCCATTCCGGCATCCTTTAATGCTTTTAAAACTTCGGTATGGCTAATGCCTTCTAATTTTGCTACGTGGGCAATTTCTGGCGGGCCAAGGGCATGAAGTTTTAAATCGGGATAGAGCTCTTTAAGCTTTCTAAATAAATCTGCATAAAAATTTAAACCTAAATCTGGGTGGTGGCCACCCTGAAGTAATAACTGATCGCCTCCTAAACGGAAAGTTTCTTCAATTTTTACTTTATAAGTTTCAATATCTGTGATGTAACTTTCATCATGACCGGGTCTTCTGAAAAAGTTACAGAATTTACAATTGGCAATACAAACATTGGTGGTGTTTACATTTCTATCTATCTGCCAGGTTACCTTACCACTCGGCACCTGAATTTTCCTTAATTCATTTGCCACAAACATCAAAGATGCTGTGTCAGCATGGTGGTATAAGTATACACCTTCTTCTTGTGTTAAAAAATCAAAATGTAGGGCCCGTTGCAGTAAATCGGCTGTATTCATAAAGCAAAAATACTCGAAATAAGTAGCAGTATAATCACAGTTTTATAAAAAAAACAAGGCATCCCTCATTTATTTTAGTTTGTATCTGCATTACGTTTAAACAAGTTTCGCAAATCGCTTCCTTGTTTTTTTAATTCTTCTAAACGCTTTTTTGTGCTGTCGCTAGCCTTTGTTAAACTTTGATTGGCCTTTGCTACATTACTTTTAACTGTATTTTGACCAGTGGCAACTGCATCTGAAACATTTTTAATCGTATTTTCTCCAGTTGTTATCGCGCTCGAAACTTGTTTTATTTTTTTGTTGGCATTAAGTTTACTACTATCTAAAAGCTTTTTGGCTGCAACAGCTACTGGCGTTTGTTCTAAATTACTTAATGGTTTATTGGTTTCTGCTGTTGTCTGGGTGGCTACAGTAGTTGTATCATTAACAGGTTTACCTAAAGCTGTATTTGTTTTAGCAAGCAATTGCTCATCTTCTGTTTTTACTATACCACCATTTGCGGTATAATAGGTTTTACTTTTTAAGTAAGTGGTTTTGGCAGTTTCTAACTGTACTTTTGCGGCTGCTATTCTTGCGGTATCATTACTGGCCACGGCTGCATCATAATTTAATTTGGCATCGGTAAGTGCCAGTGCGGCAGTTTCATAAGATTTAGTGAAATCAATTTTTTCTTCGTTCTTTGTTGCGGTATTACATGCTATTAAACTAAAGGCTAATAAGCAAACTAAAATTATATTTTTCATGTTATTTTGAGGTTGTAAATTGGTTAACTATTGTTTTTAAAGAATCGGTTTCTTGTTTTTCTGTTAGGCTTCCGCCAAGTCTTTCAATCTCTAAATTGTTAATACTTTTAGCGAATTCTAAATATTTTAAATAACTGTTTAGGATTTCAATTTTAGTACCGTTGTTGGTTTGTTCGTCATTGCCAAGGTTTTTAACAAAGGTTTCCATGTTATCTATACAAACAATATAAGCCTGAAAAGCATTTGGTGTAAAATAATCATTAACCAAATTATTCGTTTCAAGTTGTGGGTATAATTTAGGCAATGTAACAGGTGTTTTCTTTAAAATTTCAATCAAAGGAACTCCGGCATTCGAAGTATTTAAATACATTCCTTTCGTTTTCATCTGGCAGTTTTCTATAGCCAAATTGGTGGTATTTAATAGTTTAATTAAGTTATTCTTTTTATTAATGTTATCCAGAAAAGTATTTACGGCTAAGGCAATAAATAATCCTGTAAAAGTAGAAATGAGCGAGATTATAAAACTTACTGTTTGATTGTTGTCTTTACGCCAGGGACTATCTCTTTTATAATTGATTAGGAAAAGACTTATTGCAATTAATATTAGGGATATTATGACATAAGTAAGCATATTGTTTGGTTTAAATTTTTCATAAAAGTAAAATAATTAAACGTAATAAAAAAATTACAAACAATATTAACATGAATAAACAGAAGACATAAAAAAAATATTAATCAATTTGCTGTTTAAATAATCAAAGAATTTAGCAATTCAACAATTCAGTTATCTTTGTTGCTTATGGTAGATTTTAATCGTTTTACACTTGCCAACGGATTAAAGGTTTTGGTTCATGAAGATCCAACCACACCGATGGCGGTTTTAAATATTTTATATGATGTGGGTGCCCGTGATGAGGAGCCTGAAAAAACTGGATTTGCGCACTTATTCGAGCATTTAATGTTTGGCGGATCAGTGAATATTCCTAATTATGATGAACCTTTGCAAAGGGTGGGTGGTGAAAATAATGCCTTCACCAGTAATGATATTACCAATTATTACATCACTTTGCCTGCAGAAAATATCGAAACTGCCTTTTGGTTAGAAAGCGATCGGATGCTGAGCCTTGCGTTTTCTGAAAAAAGCCTTGAAACCCAAAGAAATGTGGTTAGCGAGGAGTTTAAACAACGTTATTTAAACCAACCTTATGGCGATGTATGGTTAAAGCTGCGCCCTTTAGCTTATCAAAAACATGCTTATCGTTGGGCAACCATAGGAAAAGAACTTTCGCACATTGAAAATGCAACGATGGATGATGTGAAAGCTTTTTTTAAGAAACATTACACCCCGCAGAATGCCATTTTGGTGGTTGGCGGAAATGTAAAAACAGCAGATGTTAAAGAAATGGCCGAAAAATGGTTTGAACCTATTCCGGCAGGAGATAAGTATGTTAGGGATTTGATACAGGAAGATCTTCAAACTGAATCGAGAAGTGAAACGGTAAAAGCTAACGTACCTTTGAATGCCATTTATATGGCTTTTAAAATGCCAGGGAGATTAAATGCAGATTATTATGCGTTTGATTTGCTTTCGGATATTTTGTCACGCGGACAATCTTCTCGTTTATACAACAGCCTTTTAAAGGAACAAAAGTTATTTAGTGATATCAATGCTTATATATCAAGTAGCCTGGATGCCGGATTATTTATAGTAGAGGGCAAACTGGTAGAAGGTGTAACGATTGAAACTGCTGAAAAAGCCATTTGGGCAGAGTTAGACAAGCTTAAAGCTGAAGTTGTTACTGATAAGGAATTAATGAAAGTTAAAAATAAGGTAGAATCTGTATTGGTATTTTCTGAAATGAGTTTATTAGATAAGGCGATGAATTTGGCTTATTATGAACTGTTGGGCAATGCCGAATTATTAAACCAGGAAGCTGGAGAGTTTTTAAAAGTAACTGCAGAAGATATTAAAAGGATCTCAAATGAAACTTTTGGTAGAGAAAAATCATCAACCTTGTATTATTTAACTGAAAAACATGCTTAACAGACAATTAGCACCTGATTTTAAGCAGGTATATACAATTAATTTTATTCAGCCTACTCAACAGGCTTTAGATAATCAAATTCCCGTTTACACCGTTTACTCTGGTGAACAAGATTTAGTGCGCATTGAGTTCATATTTAATAATGTGAACTGGAATGTAGAGAAACCTTTACAAGCCATTGCCGTTAGCGCCATGCTAAATAATGGTACCAGTAAATTATCGGCAAAAGATATTGCAGAACAAATTGATTTTTATGGTGCATTCTTTCAAACAGAGTATGTTCAGGATCATTCTACGGTTACGCTTTATACTTTAAACAAGCACCTGGCATCGGTATTACCGATTGTGAAAAATGTATTGGCTGATAGTCAGTTTCCTCAGGCGGAGATTGATATTTACGTTCAAAATCAAAAGCAGAAACTGCAGGTAAATCTTCAAAAAAATGATATTCTTGCCCGGAAAGAGTTTGCGCATGCGCTATTTGGTGATACGGCTTATGGGGTAGATATTCAGGCCAAGCACTATGATGAATTAAAACGCGAAGATTTAGTAAATTACTTTAAATCTGCTTATGCTCCTGATAATTGTACCATTGTAGTTTCTGGCAAGTTTGAAGAGGCGAGTTTTCATTTGCTGAATGAGCAATTTGGCCGTAATTGGGAATTGGGTAAAGCGGTAAAAAATAAATTTAACTTTAGCTTGCTGCCACGAACAACTATTTATAAAGATCGTCCGGATGCTTTGCAATCTGCCATTAGAATAGGTAAGCTGGCCATTAATCGTACTCATGATGATTTTCCTGGACTTCAGATTCTAAATACTGTTTTGGGTGGCTATTTCGGCTCACGCCTGATGAATAATATTCGTGAAGATAAAGGTTATACTTACGGCATTGGTTCTGGCATATCATCCTTACAAGATGCAGGTTATCTTTTTATTGCAACTGAAGTTGGTGCTGAGGTTTGCGCTGATGCCTTAACTGAAATTTATAAGGAGATTGAATTGCTTAAAAATGACTTGGTTAGAGAGGAAGAATTAACCTTGGTTAAAAATTACATGCTCGGATCGATGCTGGGCAGTTTGGAAAATGTTTTTTCTCATGCAGATAAGTTCAAAAACATTCATTTATTTGGCTTGGGTTATGATTATTATGAAAACTACATTAAAAAAGTAAAATCAATAACGGCTGAAGAGATTCGTGCTTTAGCCATTAAATATTTTAATAAAGAAGATTTTACCGAAGTGGTAGTAGGGAAGAAGTAGTTTCTTCAAAACTTAAATATAAACCTATCAGGTCTTTTTAAGACGTGATAGGTTTTTTGTTTTATAAACTTTAATTAGCGGTACTGGCACAGATAAGCTGTAGGTACTTCTGTTTTAACTTTAAACCTGGAGTTGGCTGGAACTTCAAAACTGTTTTGTGCTTCAAAATGCTGCCATTCGGTTTGATTGGGCAATAATGCTGATAATTTTCCTTCAACAATATGCATGATTTCTTTGTCTGCGGTACCAAATTCATATTCGCCAGGATTTATAATTCCTATAGTTGATTTCCCTTCTGTAGTTTCGTAGCCGAGAGATTTAACGTTTCCGTCAAAGTAAGTATTTTCTATTATCATCATTTAATCTTTTTGTAAAGCTATAAAATTTGGTATAACAGCAAAGCCTGTAAAAAGATAAAGCTCCCCATCGCGGGGAGCATCTATCCAACTAACAAAACATATTTTTTAGGTTACTATCCTTTTTTTACCAATTTATATTCAATTACCGGTTTGCCGCGTTCGCCGCCATCGCTGCCAACGCCCATGCTCACAAATCTTAATTTGTAAATGTTACCGGCACTGTCTTTTATTAAATAGAAATATTTTTTAACGATTCCTGTACCTGTTGTTACTCTCCAGTTGCTCCCGATAACATCTCTTGAAGTTAAAAATGTTAATCCACTTAGATTGGTTTCGGCAAAAGTTGTATACGTTACTGAGGTTGTTTCTTCAAATTGAAGTGCGCTTACACCACCTAAGTTATTGGTTGTAATAAAATCCTGATAAAAATATGGATTGGATTCTGAGTTACCAGCTACAGATCTATAGGTACTGTAACTCCAATGAAAATCCCACTCTGTTTTTTTAGGTTCTGCGCTAACTACAACGCCATCATTATTATTTCCTAGTGATACAAACGTTAAATTAAAATCGGCATTTTTTGAAATGTTTACAGTTTTAAAAGTAGTTTCCTGAACTTTAGCATATTGTAGCGTATAGCCAGTTGTGCCATTTCTCAATACCCTCACTTTATAAAGATTCGGTTCTGTATAAGTTCCGTTCAAACCTATAATATACACTTTGTTTTCACTATCGGTTGCAGATACTGTAGCTATTGCCGTGCGATTTAAGTTTCCATCATAACTATCAACCAAACTAACTGCATTGGTTAATGTTGATGATTGAAAACTGATGTTATAAATTATAGAGGCTTTTGCATCATCCAAAGTCACCGCATTAATATCAGTTTTATTAATAACTTTTGCTAAAGCTTGAAAGGATTGATTGAGGACTACTTTAAAATCAGCACCATTATAAAATCCTAAAGCCCAACTTTTTCTGTTAACAGGCGTTGATTTATCTGTACTTAAATCAGCATATACAACGTTTGTATAATTTGATTCAGTAGTTTTACCACTTAAGGTTAGCGTACTTCCATCTGATGGTGGTACAACAATTATAGGTTCATCATTATCTTTTTTACAAGCAGTAAAGGTGATCGCCAAAACGGCGATAGCAATCATAGAGTGAAGTTTATTCATCATTTTTTGTTTTTATTATTTGTTCCAGTTAAAAGTTATTCCGAGTACATAAGAGCGACCATAGCTATAGGGCACCGCACCACCGCCTGTACTATGGGCACCGCCTGATGCTGTTGAGGTATTGGTGAGTTGGGTAACATTAAACAGATTTTTTACACCTGCATTAATGGTGAAGTATTTGTAAAGACTTTTGTTCAGCATTAAATCAGCTAAACTAAAATCTCCAATTTCGACCAATTTATAATCTGTAGCACTAGCCCCGCTGTTTTGGTAGCCTGGCATTTTGCCTGTGTATTTATAAAACAGACTCACATTTCCTTTTATTTTAGGGAAATTGTAAAGAATGGTTGCCGTAATTTCGGGCGACCACGAAAATTCAGGAATGTTTAAGTTTGGGTCATTTTGCAATTCTTCATTATAACGTCCGATATAGGATGCACCAATAGTTGCATTGATGTTTTGATAATGAATAGTATTTTCTAGCGTAAAGCCTGTGGTTTTATACTTTGCTAAATTAAATAAGGTGGTCATTGATAAATTCTGAGCGGATTGTGCAAAGGTGATCCGGTTTTTAAACAGGTTATAGAAAGCTGCAAAAGAACTACGAAATTGAAATGTATTAATATCTGCACCAGCCCAGGTGAGTGAACCATTAAAGCTGTTTGATTCTTCTGCTTTTAAATCTTGATTGCCGATAATATTATGACTGGCATCTACAAAATCGTAATATAGCTCCCTTAAGGCCGGAGCCCTGAATCCTCTGGCATAAGCTAACCTTAAATCAAATTTTTGGCCTATAGCAAACTTGGTATTTAATGATGGAATAAGCGGTGGCGCAGTGTAAACGGAGTTTTTGATGATCCTTAAGCCCGGCCTGATATTAATACCATTTGCGGGTTTAATTTCTGAAGATATAAAGAAAGCATAATCATTAATCACAGGCGTACCCTTAATTCTTTGTCCACTGGCTGCATCTCTATTGTATTCAACACCTGGCTGAAACGATACTTGATCATTCAACATATATTGAGCCGTAGCTCTGAATATGGTCGAATTGAATTTTGCTGTATCTTGTTTACCTTGTTCTGTACTTAATAGATCTGCTCCGGTACTAAAATTGTGGTTAATGGTTTTGGTTAATCTTTTTAAATCAGAATAGCCGGCAATTGCATTAATTTGAAAGGAAGGTGTTATTTTCAATTCAGATTGTAATTGATTGGTGTACCGTAAAGTTTTATATGTTTGCCATTCCGCTATATAATTTAATGGGTTCATTCCACCACGACTAATAATTTCTTCTTGTAAACCATCTAATCTATACCAGATATTGAAGTTTTCATTGTGGTAGCCGATTTTTGTATTGGCCAGCCATTGTTCTTTTGGTTTCCAACGGTTTCCGCTAGCCAGATCCTGATCTACAATATCTCTGGAAGTGGTGCTTGGTTTAATATTCCAGCCGCCAAAATCATTGTGTGTTACACCAGCCAGAGCACTCCAGCCTTTGTTTTGCCAGCTTAAGCCGATGTTTTGAATGTGATTACCTTTGCCAGAAAATGAACTATATTCTTTCCCTACTGTTTCTTCCTGAACTCTTGCGGTAACATTTAAATGTGATTTTCCTATTCCTTTTGTGATAATATTGATTACTCCGGCTAAAGCATCAGATCCATATACAACTGACATGGGACCTTCAACAATTTCTATCCGCTCAATGGTGTTGATGTCAATCTGATTTAAACTTTCTCTGGTATCAGATCTATCTATCATTGGAACGCCATCTAATAAGACCTTAACATTTCTACCGCTCATCCCCATAATGGTCACATCTGTAGTGCCAAGGGTTAAATCGTTACTAAATCTAAAACCCAGTTCGGTGCTTAAAACCTGTTGAATATTTACAGCACCTCGCAACCTAATTTTTTCTGCACTGATGGTTCTCACCTTGTAAACTGAATTTTTTAGTGACTGTGGTGCGTATTGGCCGGTTACTACCACATCTTTTAAATCATTTGCTATGGTAGTATCTACTTTAACGTGTTGTGCTAAAGAGATAGATCCGTAAAAAACCAAAGCAAGTAATAAATATATTTTCATTTATTTAGACTAATTATAAATAATTATGCAAATTTGTAGATAATCACAAAGTATAGATAACGTTAAGCGGATAATTAATGCCGTTAAGCGGATTAAAATTAGCGTATGAAAGCTGAATGCCATATGCTGAAATCGCTGGCATTGCAACTAATAAAAATTTACTAAATGAAAATAAATGTCTCCGAGTATCTCACCTGTAATACAATTCTTCATCATAACTACCCATATAATTTTCATACCATTGCAGATGTAGAGGAAACTAATTATGAGATTCAGGAAGAACATTATCAAATTCTTTGGAATGAAACATGGTTTGATGGGATTCACATTAATGCAGTAGAAATAGCTGCTTCAAAGGAAGTAGATTTTTATTATGAATCATCAATTGAACATATTGGTTTCTTTTTTTGCCTAAAGGGAAAAATGGATTTATATGATGCTTCTAAAACGAATCATTTATTATCTCTACACCAAAACAAGCAATACATATCAATTGCTCAGTCAGAACCTGTAGTAATTAATGTAGTAAAAAATGTGACATACATTTATATACAATTAACAGCATCCTATTTTAAGCAAATTACCAATAGTGCATTTACGCATTTAACCAAATTTGAGCAGGATGGAATTACCCCTGAAATGAAGTTATGGTTAAAAAACTTAAGTAATCACAGGTATCAGGGCCGGATGAAAAGAATCTTTTTGGAATCGAAAATATTTGAATTGATCATTTTTTACTTGCATAAAAAGAATGCTCCATCTTTATTTCTCAAAGAAGATGATGTGAGGAAAATTATGCTGGCGAAGCAGCTGGTAGAGAATAATTTACAGCGACCGAGTTCACTTATTGAATTATCGCGTCAGGCTGGAATTAATGATTTTAAGCTAAAAAAAGGTTTTAAAGCACTTACAGGTTACACTGTATTTGGTTATTTATATAAATTAAGGATGGAAAAAGCACATTACCTGCTCCTTCAGGAAAAGAAAACAGTAAATGAAGTTGCTTTTCTGGTAGGTTATAAGAATGCGCAACATTTTATTACTGCCTTCAAAAAGAAATATGAAATATCGCCTGGAAGCCTTAATAAGAACTAATTTGACGAAACCGATTACTGGCTGTTTGTGATTTGTAAGAATAAAGTGAAAAAGCATCTAACAATTAACTTGTTGTACATAATCCTTTAGGCAATTCCTACATTTACGGATTAATTACTGAACATGATCATCCTTTGTATTATTATAGCCATTACCGCATTGGTTTTAATTGTTGTTAATTTACCAGTATTCGGAAGTTTGCCCAGCGGTTTTAGGCTAAATAAAATTCGTCATTTGCCCAACTATCGTAATGGCGCAATCCAAAACTTTTCACCTACGCCTATGCAACCTGAGGGTGTTAGTTTTTTCACCATTTTAAAGGCATTCTTTTTCGAAAATCATCCAAATAAAATACCAAAAACTGCCTTGAAATTTGTTGAGCCTGCTCTTGATGCCGTACCTGAAAATTCTTCACCTGAAATCATTTGGTTCGGACATTCCTCTTATCTGATCAAGGTTGATAATCTTCGTATTTTGGTAGATCCGGTATTTAGTAAAGTGCCATCACCTTTTTCATTTATTGGGAGTAAAGCTTTTCCGGGGACAGACTTTGTTAACGCTGCACAATTTAAAAATATAGATGTTTTGCTGATCACGCATGATCATTACGATCATATGGATTATCAAACAATTTTAAGCATTAAACCTCACATAAAAAAAATCGTTACTTCCATTGGTGTGGGTGCACATTTGGAAAGATGGGGGATACCTAAAGATCAGATTAATGAACTTTGCTGGAATGAAACCGTTTCATTATCTGAACACTTAAAGTTTACAGCCGTGCCAGCCAGACATTTTACAGGAAGAAAGTTTAAACGTAACCAAACCCTATGGTCTGCATTTGTGTTGGAAACTTCCCAATCCAGGTTATTTCTTGGTGGCGATTCTGGTTATGATACACACTTTTTAGAAATCGGTAAAGCCTATGGTCCATTTGATTTGGCAATTTTAGAGTGTGGGCAATATGATGCTTATTGGCCTTATATTCACATGTTTCCTGAAGAAACTGTAAAGGCTGCGATTGATTTAAAGGCAAAAGTTTTAATGCCAGTACATTGGGGTAAATTTAGTTTGTCTATGCATCCCTGGAATGAACCAATTAATAGGGTAGTTAAAGCAGCAAAAGAAAAGGAATTACATTTGGTAACGCCAAGGCTTGGAGAAACCATCCGGTTAGACCATTATTTACCTGATACTAATTGGTGGCAGGAAGAATAAATTAAACAATAATGGTCTGAACGTGTTTATTTTTAAATTAGATACGATTATGAAAACAGACCTTGTAGAAATATTTCAAACGATTAGGGCAGGAGTACAACCTTATGCAACACGAGGCTATACCGTTCATGAAAACTCTGAAACCGGGTATGATCTCTACAGCGAAAAAAATATTGAAACACCTGAAGGGAAAATTACAGAACGCTTTTTTATCGGAATTTATATCAACGGAGATACTGTAGAAGTTAAGCTGAATGCGGAAGAGTTTACGGTTAATACACCAGGTTTAAATCATTTTGATGATGAGAAGGTTGGATTTCAAATCTCCAGTTTAGACGATCAGACATTAAGTGAAATACAAACCTTCATAGAAATTATTCATACGAACTTTAAAGAAAAAGAGTGGATTTAATGATTGAATGGCTAAATTTGTTGCAGGCAATTACTGCTTGTAATTATTTTAGGCATCATTGAATCACTTAAATCTTTTTAAAAATATAGACTGGCATGATCAATTAAGATCCAAATTAGAGGATTCTGGAATTGAATGCCATTTTTTTTTAGAGAACGGCTTTAGGATACTGTCTCTTGCTAAAGGTAAGATGATGATTCACCTGGCTAATATTAATCATCCGTATCAACCGGCTGATTTTCTTCATTTGCAGCAGAAATATGATCATTCAGAAATTAAGCTTATTCACCTTTGGGAAGATATCTGGTGCACCAGATCCTTGCAGGTATTGGCCAGAATTAAATCACTATTGGGATTAAATATCCGGATTCATGGGCGAAAAACCAAAGTTGATAAAATAGCAAAACCAGTGGCTGATCAGTTTATTGACGAAAATCATTTGCAAGGTGCAGTTAACAGCCGGCATAAACTCGGCTTATTTGAGGGTGAACAGTTAGTTGCTGTGGCTACCTTTTCTGCATTAAGAAAAATGAATCACACTGAAAATTATAAGTCGGCAGAGTTAATTAGGTTTGCGGTAAAAGCGGGTTATACTGTTACCGGAGGTTTAAGTAAGTTAATTAAACAGTTTTATTTGCTTCAAAAACCCAATGATTTAATGACTTATGCGGATAGGGATTGGTCTGGGGGAGAAGCTTATCTAACACTTGGTTTTGCATTAACCGGTATTCTTGAACCTCAACAATTCTTACTGGACGAAAATTTAAATCGCAAACTAAACAAAGATCAGGAGGTTCATGGAAATAATCTGATAACCTTTAATACCGGAAGTTTCAAATTTATTCTGAGTTTTTAAAATGGCAGATTACAATTTAATCATTATTTTAGGGGCAACAGCCTCTGGTAAAACGAAACTTGCGGTACAGCTTGCCGATAAACTGAATGGTGAAATTATCAGTGCAGATAGCCGCCAGATTTTTAGAAAAATGGATATTGGCACTGGGAAAGATCTTGATGAGTATGACATAAACAATAGAACCATTCCATATCATCTGATCGATATTTTAGATCCGGGAGACCGTTATCATGTTGATGCATTCAAGAACGATTTTTATGCTGCCTTTGATTCCATCGTTCATCGGAATAAATTACCCATTTTATGTGGCGGAACAGGCATGTACATTCATAGTTTATTACAAAATCAAAAATATACTGCTGTTCCGGTCAATATGCATCTAAGGGAAGTGTTAGATTTACTTGAGAAAGATCAGTTAATCCTTAAACTAAATGCATACCCAATTGAGCAAGTAACACACGTAGATAAATCCTCTAAAAAAAGATTAATCAGGGCAATTGAAATAGCTGAGTTCTTAAAATATCATCACGTAGAGGATCAAAATTGGCCAATAATTAAACCAATTGTTTTTGGATTAAAAAATCAGGTAGAAAATACGAGGGCGAAAATTTTATCCAGACTTGAATACCGCCTTGAAAACGGAATGATCGAAGAAGTAAAATCCCTAATAGCCAGCGGTGTATCAAAAGAAATGTTGGTTTACTATGGTTTAGAATATAATTTTATTGTAAACTATCTTAATGGACAACTTAGCTATGATGAATTAAAGCTGAGATTGGGGATAGCCATCTGTCAATACGCTAAACGACAAAATACCTTTTTCAGGAAGATGGAGAAGGATGAGGTATACATTAATTGGCTTGATGCTGCCATGCCAACTGATCACTTAGCACAACAAATTATAGAAAAAATCACCTAATGAATATAACTACTTAAGGATAAGAGTATTTGATCTTATGACTCCTAAAAGTTGTTTTGATATTGCTTTTGGCATAGGTTTTGTATATACGCAACTATATTCAATAACTTAAAAATAACATATTAATGAAAACATTTACTAAAATTATTGCTACTTCAGCAGCTGTAGTGGCATTATTTTTCACAACTACCGCTAATGCTCAATCTCAAAAATTAGGAATAGGATTAACAGCAGGTATACCTACAAATGATGCTTATAATTTTGTTGGAGGAGTGGATTTACGTTATCAGTTTGATGTTGATAAACAATTATCAATTCCGGTTACTGCTGGTTATACTCGTATGTTTGCTAAAGATTACACAGTAGGAAACATAACGTTGGATGGTCAGGATTTTGGTTACATTCCAGTTAAAGTTGGTGCAAAATATTTTTTCAATGAATCTGGAGCTGGCGTTTACGGTTTAGCAGAATTGGGTGCCGGTTTTGGTACTGGTTCTGGAAGTAAGACCTCATTCGTATATTCTCCAGCTGTTGGTTATGCTTGGAGCAATGGTTTAGATTTAGGTGTAAAATATGAAGGATTATCAAGAGACGGTGGTAGCATTGGTTTCTTCGGTCTACGTTTAGCTTACGGATTTAGTTTATAATCCAAACTAACCTTATATGAAAGCCTCAGCATTTGCTGGGGCTTTTTTATTTATCATCATTTCTGAAAAAAATGAAAATAAATAAATCTAAACGAAATCGTTTTTCGTATATACATCAAAACCTTATTAATAACTTAAATTTATCTGATATGAAAACGATTACTAAAATTTTGGCAACAGCGGCAACTGCGGTTGCAGTTTTTGCTACTACCACATTAAGTGCACAGACCATGACTACAACAGAAGACATGAATCCAGCTCCAAAGGGCATGGCTTTTAAAGTAGGTGTAGGAATTAACGGCGGTGTTTTCCGTGATAAATCACCAATGGATTATGCTTATGGTGCTGATTTGAAATTACAGTGGGACTTATCTCCATACGTAGCAGTTACTGCATCTGGTGGTTACACTAAATTAATCGCTAAAGACAATGCTGTTGATGCTGATTTTATCCCTGCAAAAGGTGGAGTGAAAGTATTCCCGATTAAAAGAATGTATTTAGCTACTGAAGCTGGTGCAGGTATTTCTATCCAGGATGGTGCCAAAACAAATTTTATATACTCTGGTGGTTTAGGCTATGAGTTTGGTGGTTTTGATGCTGGTGTTAGATATGAAGGATACGTGAATGATAGCGCTTCAACAACTTATTTTAGAAAAACAGGTCAGTATGCTTTAAGATTGGCTTATAATTTCAAATTATAATTAAAACATCATTTAATTTGAAAGCCTCGCAATTTGCGGGGCTTTTTTTGTTTATTTAATATTTAATTACCTAATTTCAACCGAAAACCAAATACCATGAAACAAATATTCGGAATTGCCATTATCATCACCTTTATAGCTTGCAACCAGTCTGAAAAAAAGTCGGCAAATAAAAATGATTCTACTCAAGCCGATTCACTTAGTGTTAACAATCAGGTTTATATTAAAGATAAAAAAAAGGAAGATATCCTGAACAAATATGTGAATCTAAAAAACGCTTTAGTCAAATCAGATGAAAAGCTTACTCAAAAAAATGCTGCAGATTTACAGAAGAGTTTGGCTGATTTTGAAGGGTGCGAACCTACAGCTGAGGTTGCTGCGAAAATAGCCAGCAGTGGTAATCTTATCGATCAGCGAAAGGGTTTTACCATTTTAAGTTCTGATCTGATTGCGTTGATGAAAAGTGCAGAAATAGAAAAAGGAGTAATCTTTGTTCAGCATTGCCCTATGGCCAACAAAGGAGATGGGGGCGACTGGTTATCAACAGAAAAGGAAATTAGAAACCCGTATTACGGAAAAGAAATGCTGGAATGTGGTAGGGTTACAGAAGAATTAAAAGCAAATTAGAAAATCTGTTTTATATTAAATTAAGCATGATTGTTACGTCTTTCTGACCAATTATTCATATTAATTTAACAGATTTGTTATGCACGTATATTAATTTTATATAATTTAGAAAGCTATAAACACAATACAATAATATGTCAGATATTGCAGAGATTAAAGTTGATGGTAAGACGTTAGAATTGCCAATAATTACAGGAACAGAAGACGAAAAAGCCATAGATATTTCGAAATTAAGGGATCTTTCTGGCTTTGTAACCTTAGACACTGGTTTCAAAAATACAGGTTCAACAAAAAGTAAAATCACATTTTTAGACGGTGAGAAAGGGATTCTTAAATATAGAGGCTATTCTATTGAAGAACTTGCTGCAAAATCAAGTTTCTTAGAAGTAATTTATTTGATCATATATGGAGATCTTCCCACGCAAACACAGGTAGAAGATTTTCAGGCTGAAATTAACAGACATACGCTCATTCATGAGGATATGAAGAAATTTTTTGACGGCTATCCTTCCAGATCTCATCCAATGGGTCAGTTGGGTTCCTTAATTTTTTCTTTATCAACCTTTTATCCAGAATGTTTAAAGCCTAATCAAACTGCAGAAGAACAGGATTTAACCATCATAAAATTGCTGGCTAAATTCCCAACCATTGTTTCATTTGTTTACAAAAAATCATTGGGTCACCCGCTTATTTATCCAAAAAATAAATATGATTATGTAACCAATTTCCTTTGGATGACTTTCGGACAGCGGACGGAAGATTATGATGTGAACCCAATCGTGGTAAACGCAATGAATAAATTGCTGATTCTACATGCTGATCATGAACAAAATTGTTCTGCATCAACTGTTCGGATAGTTGGTTCATCAGATTGTAATCTATATGCATCTATTGCTGCAGGTATCGCTGCATTGTGGGGCCCGCTTCATGGTGGCGCAAACCAAGCTGTTATCGACATGTTAGAGTTAATTAAAGCTGACGGTGGAGATACTGAAAAATGGATTAACAAAGCAAAAGATAAAAATGATCCTTTCCGTATGATGGGATTTGGACACCGCGTTTATAAAAACTTTGATCCACGTGCAAAAATTATTAAAAAAGCATGTGATGATATTCTAGAAAACCTGGGAATTGATGATCCTATTTTAGAAATTGCGAAGAAGCTGGAAGAGGCTGCTTTAACTGATCAATACTTCATTGATAGAAAGCTTTATCCAAATGTAGATTTCTACTCAGGTATCATTTACAGAGCTTTAGGTTTCCCTTCTGAAATGTTTACGGTATTATTTGCCTTAGGCCGTTTACCTGGATGGATTGCACAATGGAAAGAGATGCATGAAAACAAAGAGCCAATTGGTCGTCCACGTCAGATTTATGTTGGTGAAACCGATAGAGAATTTGTTGAATTGAAAGACAGAAAATAATTTCATAAAACATAAAAAACCCACTCGATAATGTCGAGTGGGTTTTTTTATGGCTTTAAATCTTGAACAGTCGTCACCCTAAATTTATTTCAGGGTCTTATTATATATGTTGTACAGCAAAAAAGATGCTGAAACAGTTCAGCATGACGATTAAGTTCTAAGTAGCTACATAATAAATTAAATTAATCATCGCCATTTCTGATAGCTTAAAGGCAACTGCATAAAGAATTAAAATCCAAAAGATTTTAAAAACTGTGCTCCACGTTTTACGCTGATAAAAAACGGTAAGTGCTTTAAACATATACCAAAATAAATAAATGGTAACGCCAACCTCCATAATTTTAGTTAAAAAAGAATCCTCTCCAAATACATGTATCATGATTGGCTTGGTTATGATGGAGACGATAAAATAAACCATCATTCCGTGGATGGTAAAAATCAGGTGATCTAAATAGTAAATATGATTTTTTCTAAAATTGAGCATGATGAACCCTGCCAGCAAAGGCATCAATAAAAAATATTGTTTTGGCCTGTTATGTTCCAAAGTCTCCTGGATAACTTCAGATTTCTCTCCAATAGTGATAGCCCTTTTTTTGATCAATTTTTCATACCAACTATCTTGCTCGGCTACAGACAATTTTTTCTGACGTTGAAGATAAGCAGCATAAGTGCTGTCGTTCCTTTCAATATGGATCTCCTTAAAATCTTCAATCCTGTTTGCTATAGAATCAGATTTTAACTGGGTATTTTCTGCTTTTAGTCTATTTAATTCTTTTTCCTGATCAGCAAAGCCTAATGCTATGAATTCTTCTTTCTTGATTGCCTCATCAATCGATTTAGTGGCTTTATTAGCAATTTTTTTAGGTATTCCAGTAAGTTTTAATGCTTTGTTTACACTGTCTGTTACATTTTGTTTATTTTTCTTTTCAATATTGACATGAACATTGTCCGTATCTTTTTCAACATGTTTTGGAGAATACACCACCAAAAAATATACAATAGATACGAAAATGTACATACTTACCGGATTGATGTACCGGGCTCTTTTACCAGCTAAATAATCAAGTGTAACCTGCCCTGGTTTGGTTAGAAGAGGAGAAAGCGTTTGGAAAAACTTATTATCAAAGTGGAAGTAGTGTGCAATACTATGGCTAATGAAGCCCCAGAAACTTTCTTTAAGTTCTAAATTGGGTTGCCCACATTGGCTACAATAGTGTTTCTCTACATGTGCGCCACAATTTAGGCAATCATGTTCTTTTCTGTACTTACCAGCTGACATATTTAATTTTGAGCAGTGTTAATTAATGACTAATGGCCTCAATAGCTTTCTCTTCAGCTTTAGTGTGTTTGTGTTTGAAAATGAGTACAAAAACAATGGCAATCACCAGAACATAAATAGTGAAGGCGAGCCAGATATTATGCCAGTCTTTTACATCTAAAGCCCTGCTTAAATCTCCATTTTGCAAAATGCTGATTCCTTTGTCCTTTAAAAATTTAAGTAAGTGAACATTATCTTCTTCACTTTTAACATACTTTGAAAGTGAGCTGATATTGGAGTAATAGGTAGTAAAATATTTATTGATCATCCAGCCTGATACCAAACTTCCGAAAACAGCACCAAAGCCATTGGTCATCATCATAAATAAACCTTGTGCAGATGAACGTGTTTTTGGTGTTGTGGAGGTTTCTACAAATAATGATCCTGAGATATTAAAGAAGTCGAAAGCCATGCCATATACGATACAAGACGTAATAATCATCCATAAATTTTCTGATGGATTACCAAAGGCAAATAGGGCAAAGCGTAGTACCCAGGCAAACATCGCAATTGCAATTACCCATTTAATTCCGAATCTTTTCAAAAAGAATGGAATAGCCAGAATGAAGAGTGTTTCTGATATTTGAGAAATAGATAGAATAATGGTTGAATAACGGATGACAAATGATTCTGCAAAGACTGGGAATAATTTAAATTCATCTAAAAAAACATCTCCATATGCATTTGTTAATTGTAATGCTGCACCTAAAAACATAGAGAAGATGAAAAATAAAGCCATTTTGTAATCAGCAAAAAGCTTAAAGGATTCTAGCCCGAGTTTTTGTGCAAATGTTTTTTTCTCACTGATTAAATTTAAGGGTTTACAGGCCGGGAGTGTAAATGAATAAACACCTAAAAATAAAGCACTAATGCCTGCAATATAAAATTGATTTGCACTCGCTTTATTACCCGTTAGGTTGGTGATCCACATGGCTACAATAAAGCCTACGGTTCCCCATACACGTATAGGTGGAAAATTCTTTACTACATCGAAATTTCCATTTTTTAGAGTAGTGTAACTGATGGAATTACTTAATGCGATGGTTGGCATATAAAAACACATGGCCACCAGTATTACCCAAAAAAATGTATGTGGATCATCTACCTGTGGTAGATAAAACATTGTAGCAGCATAAAGAATATGTAAAATAGCATAAAGCTTTTCTGCATTAATCCATTTATCTGCTAAAATCCCCGTTAAAGTTGGCATAAATAGCGATGCAATCCCCATTGTGGAAAAAATGATTCCAAAATTTGCGCCATCCCATTGTTTGGTTCCAAACCAATAATTTGCAATAGTAATTAACCAGGCAGCCCATACAAAGAATTGCATGAAACTCATTATAGTTAAGCGAAACTTAACGTTCATAGTTGTAGTTTAGGATGATTTTTTAAAGTAAGGCTGAATATAGAACTAATCTGAAACATAATTCTAAAATAAACCCAAATTATTTTAAATAATTTGGGTTTATATCATATTTCGATGTTTTTTATGAAAAACTATGGAGCTAATCTTCGATAATTTAAGGTTATCAAAGTTATGAAGTACCTCTTTTGTTAAGTTCATCCCTTAGTCTTGCCGCTTTTTCATAAGCCTCATCAGCTATTGCTTCCTGCAACTTTTGCTGAAGTTCTTCTACAGATAAGTCATTGAAGCCCTGGTGCTTGCTTGTTCCTGGCGTGCTATCAGCTTCTGGTTCTTTGGCTATGGAATCCATATTCTCCAGAAATAAAAAGTCATTACCCTCAATTACAATTCCAGCAGAAGCCAAAATAAACTCATAGGTGTAAATCATGGCATCGAAACGAACAGCCAACGCTATAGCATCAGATGTTCTGGCATCTATCTCATGTTTATTCTTCCCGTCATTGCAGATTAACTTGGCATAAAAAACACCATCAACCAGGTTGTAAATGATAATTTCCTCAATATTAATATGAAAAGTATCTGCCATTGATTTAAATAAATCATGCGTCAAAGGCCTGCTAGGGGTCATTTTCTCAATTTCAATTGCAATGGCTTGCGCCTCAAATGCACCTATAATAATAGGCAAGCGGCGCCGTCCATTTACTTCTCCTAAAACAAGGGCATAAGCACCAGATTGTGTCTGGCTGTAAGATAATCCTACAATGTCTAATTTTACTTTTTTCATATTTATGGTAAAACCATATAGGTTTTAAAACCTATATGGTCTATAAGATATTATCCCTTATGTGCTTTTAATGCTTCAATTAATTTTGGTACCACTTCAAAAGCATCACCAACAATACCATAATCAGCCACTTTAAAAAATGGTGCTTCAGGATCTTTATTGATGACCACAATTACTTTAGAAGAACTCACACCGGCAAGGTGTTGAATTGCTCCTGAAATTCCAATTGCAATGTATAAGTTAGGACTAATTGCAATTCCGGTTTGGCCAACGTGTTCAGAATGAGGCCTCCAGTCTGCATCAGAAACTGGTTTTGAACAAGCTGTTGCAGCACCCAAAAGGCCTGCTAATTCTTCTATCATTCCCCAGTTTTCAGGCCCCTTTAAGCCTCTTCCGGCAGAAACCACTAATTCTGCATCTGGCAATGAAACTTTATCGGTAGCCCTAACAATCTCCTTAATAACAGTTCCAAGATCCGATTGTTTAATGTCAGCTGCAAAGTTTTCGATTGTTATTTCTGTTGCATTTTCCTTAACACCAAATGCATTCGGATTTAAAGCAATCACTTTATTGGTAGAAGTCAATTCTGTAATGGCAAATGCTTTTCCGGAGAAAGCTGTTTTCTTGATGGAGAATTTACCATCAGTACTTGGTAGTTCTACAGCACCATCTGCTAATCCGGCCTTAAGCTTTACTGCAATTCGTGGAGCCAAACCTTTTCCAGAGAATGAGTTAGATAAAACAATGATATCTGCACCATCTTTTTCAGCTGCTGCTGCAATAACACTTGCATAAGCCTGATTAACAAAAGTTTTTAACTGATCTGCACTTACATTTAATACTTTAGCAGCACCGTACTTTCCTAATTCTTTTAATTCACTTTCAGCAACATCACCGATGGAAATAGCCGTTAAATTTGTTGACTGCTGATCGGCAATTGCTTTGGCATAAGAAACTGCTTCAAAAACAGATTTTTTAAATTTGCCTTCGGCCTGTTCTACATATACTAATACTGACATATATTTATTTCTTGATCCTTATTCGGACGTGTAAACGATTTGATTATTTAACTAAATTCCTTTTGGAGCTTTAGGCACTAGATTACTTTAGCCTCGCTATGCAATAAGCCAATAAGCGATTCAACCTGATCTGCAGGTACCAGTTTAACCGAGCCGCGTGGGGCAGGGGTTTCATATTTAGCAACTTTGGTAACCTCTTCTATAGCTACGGCTTCTACTACGTTTAATGGCTTGGTTCTAGCACTCATGATTCCACGCATGGTTGGTATTTTTGGTTCTGCAACACCTTCTGCGCAGCTTGCAACAAATTTACCTGAAACAGTTACTACTTCTTTGCCACCTTCAATTTCTCTTTCAATGGTAGCTGAGCTTCCATCGTAATCCAGTTTCTTGATGATTGAAACAGAAGGGATATCTAAAAACTCACCCACCATTGCTGCAACCTGGTTCCCGTTGTAGTCGATAGATTCACGACCAGTTAAGATCATGTCGAAATCTTTATCCTTTGCATACTCTGCAATTTGTTTCGCAACAAAATAAGCATCACGCGGAGCGGCATTTACACGAACAGCATCATCTGCACCAATAGCAAGTGCTTTTCTAACCGTTGGATCATTGGCAGCTTCACCAACATTAATAACAGTTACTGTTCCTTTACCACCCTCAGTTAATTCAATTGCTCGTGATAACGCAATTTCATCGTAAGGATTAACAATATATTGCACTCCCGCCGTATTGAATTCGGTATTATCGTTAGTAAAAGTTATTTTTGTCGTCGTGTCGGGCACGTTACTGATACAAACTAATATTTTCATATTTATTGAGATTTATATATAAGGTCTTTCTGCAAATTTAATTAAAAAAGCAAGGAAATAAAATGTCATCAACCCGTTTAGTCAAGTTATTGGAGTTTTTAGAAAGTGAACCGAATGATCCGTTTATTCTATATGCCTTAGCCACAGAGTATAACAATCAAAATGATAAGGAAAAAGCCTATTCTTTTTACCTTCAGTTAACGGATAAACACCCGGATTATGTGGGAACTTATTATCATTTAGGTAAATTATATGAAAAGGACGGCCAAAAAGAGAAAGCAATCGAAGTATATCAGAAAGGAATGGTAACTGCCAGAAATAAACGGGATATGCATGCTTTTTCTGAACTTCAAGGTGCATATAATACTGCAGCAGGTTTAGATTATGAAGACGATTAGTTTAATTTGCCATCAAGAATCATCTCAACAATTAAGCTATTAAATATTCTCTCAATGCAACCCAAACCCATCTCAGTTAAAAAACAGTGGCTATTTATTCGTAATGTATTGTTTTTTACTTTTACTTCCTTTGGTGGAGCACAGGCACATTTAGCGCTTTTACTAAAATATTTTGTACACAGCACCAGATTTATTTCTGAAGAGGAGTTGTTAGAGTTAAACGCCCTTGCGCAGGTTTTACCTGGGCCGGCGTCTACACAAACACTGGTTGGTATTGCCTGGAAGGTTGGTAAATTAAAACTGGCCATCATTACATTTCTCATCTGGATTTTACCAACTGCTGCGATTATGACTTTCGCGGCGATAAGTTATGCCTTGCTTGATCAAAAGCAGAAGTTTAATGATGTACTTGAATATATCCAACCTATTGCTTTAGGTATTGTAGCCTATGGTGCCTGGAAATTAGGGAGAAAAGTATTAACTTCTCAAGTATCCATATTTTTAGCGATAGGATCGGTGGTGGCTACATTTGTATTAAGAAACGCTTATGTATTTCCTTTGGCGATTCTTGTGGGTGGGATCATTTCTTCTGCTATTGAAACACCAAAAGAAGAAACGGAATTGAGGGTAAGACTATTTTCTAACCTGAACCCGAAAAAAATGATTTATTTTTTAGGTGCATTGCTTTTATTTGCATTAGTGGGGGCAATCATCAACCGAACATCGCCTTTTAGTTTGCCTATTCGTTTATTGGAAAATTTTTACCGTAATGGTATCCTGGTTTTTGGCGGCGGACAAGTGCTGGTTCCGCTCATGTTTACGGAGTTCGTAGATATGAAACATTATTTGGCTGCACCTGGTTTTTTATCGGGTTTTGCACTGCAACAGGCTCTTCCTGGACCAACTTTCTCTTTTACAAGTTACCTGGGTGCATTAAGTATGAAAAACTTTGGTTATGGCCTTTCTGGACAAATTTTAGGTGGCCTGATCGGAGTAGTGGGGATTAATTTACCAGGTTTAATTTTGGTGTTATTCATTGTTCCTTTCTGGGATGACTTGAAGAAAATATCTAGAATAAGGCATAGCCTAAGCGGAATTAATGCCGTTAGCGTGGGTTTTATCATTGCTGCTTTTATTCTGCTGCTCATACCTATGGCAATGAACTGGTTATTTCTTGGTATAATGGTTACTACTTTTTTATTGTTAAACTTCACCAAAATTAGTCCGCCCATTATTGTTTTAGCAGGGATTTTAATTGGTTATGTTTTTTAGTAAGGGGATTATTAGAAAGTTTTGCTAGCAAATATCAATGCTGAATCATTTTTGTTAAAGACGTAATGTTGTTAACTTGCATTGTAAATTTTAAGTGAGCATGATGAAGAGGTTGTCCCGCAGATTAAAATGATTACCGCAGATTTTAACTATTGTTCTGCGGAAATCACCTAAATCTGCGTGAAATTATTTGGGCAATGCCGATTTGATCCTCAAATGGTGGATCATCGTCATTGTAATCATCAACATTTGCGATTAAATACGCTTAAAGATCGCTATGAAATGGTTTCTCCGGCAGATTAAAATGGATACCGCAGATTTTAACTGTCGTTCTTAGGAAATCACTTATCTGCAGGAAATTATTTGAGCAATGCTGATTCATCCTAAAACGGAGGATCATCATCATTATAATCATCCATTTTTGATGGACGAATAATCACATTACTTTGTTTTTCAAAATCTTGCGAAGGATACATTCCAGCTGATGGATCTGCAGCAGCAAATGATGTTGGTGCCGTAAAATCTTCTTCCAGATCGGTAAACTTCACAAATTTACCTACGAAACGAAGTGGAACAATTCCTGTTTCGCCATTACGGTGTTTTGCAATAATTACCTCTCCAATACCTGCTTGTGATCTTCCTTGCTCATCCTCTGTAATGCCATAATATTCCGGGCGATATAAGAATAATACCATATCTGCATCCTGCTCGATAGATCCTGATTCCCTCAAATCGGATAGCATTGGTCGCTTACCCTGTAAACCAGGCCTGCTCTCTACGGCGCGACTTAATTGTGAAAGTGCCAATACTGGAACATCTAGCTCTTTAGCTACTGATTTTAAAGCCCTTGAAATACTACCAATTTCCTGCTCACGGTTACCGCCACCTTTTCCTTCGCCTTTACCATGCATCAATTGCAAATAATCTACAATCACGAGTTGGATATCGTATTGTGATTTTAGCCTCCGGCATTTCGCCCTAAATTCAAATATATTTAATGCAGGGGTATCATCAATTAATAGTGGTGCTTCAGTTAAACGACCAATCTTACTGTGCAATTGCTGCCATTCCCATTCTTGCAGATTTCCTTTTCTGATTTTTTCTTGCTCAATTTCTGCTTCTCCGGAAATTAAACGATTTACCAACTGTACTGATGACATCTCCAATGAAAAAACAACAGTGGGTTTTGCAAAATCTACTGTGGCATTTCTTGCACAGGTTAAAACAAAGGCTGTTTTACCCATTGCCGGACGGGCCGCAATGATTACTAAATCTTGTTTTTGCCAGCCCCCCGTAATTCTATCCAGTCCGGTAAAACCAGTTGGAACACCAGTTAAACCATCTGTTTTAGTTCTTAGCTCTTCCAATGTTGCTAAAGACTGCTTAATAATATCGTCCATTTTCTGGGTATCTCTACGCAAGTTGTTTTGGGCAATATCAAATAAGCCTTTCTCTGCATGATCCAGCAAATCAAATATATCTGCAGTATCTTCATAAGCCGTAGTAATGATATCAGTAGAAATCCTGATCAATTCTCTTTGAATATATTTCTGAGAAATGATCCTGGCATGAAATTCAATGTTCGCAGCTGATGCCACACGATTGGTGAGGTTAGTAATGTAATAAGCACCACCCACCATCTCCAGAGATCCCATTTGGCGAAGCTCTGCAGTAACCGTTAGAATATCAACAGGTTTAGATTTTTCAAAAAGCATGTGAATGGCTTCAAAAATCTTCTGATGTGATTCCTGATAAAAAACCTCTGGTTTTAAAATATCAATTACAGCTGATAAGGCATCTTTTTCAAGCATTAACGCACCTAAAACTGCCTCTTCTAAATCTAAAGCTTGTGGAGGTAATTTCCCCATGTTGCTTACGGTGCTTGTTAGCCTCGCTTTCCGTGCTGTTAAACTATTTTTTCCGCCTTGTCCGTTATCGATACTCATTTTACAAAAGTAGGTAAAAGTTTATCGTAATGTTTTAACAAATTACTAGCAGTTTGTTAACAAATTGAATCTGAATAAATTTATTTCGTAGCTTTTTTTTAATGTTTTACATTGGAAGTTGATAATAGGAAATGAATGGGCGCATACAGCAATCAATTTTCTGTTTTAGAATTTCTATTTCCTTAATACTAATAAATTTCCTCGCCTTTGCCGTAAAAACAATTACTTTTGCAAACAATTTCGAAACATGGATAATTTTAGAAGACCGCAACGCGCAAAAGAAAATAATGAGTTTGTATTTGGCATTAGAGCCGTAATTGAGGCCGTTAAAGCTGGAAGAGATATTGAAACGATTTATCAGCAGCGTGGCTTGGGTGGAGAACTTTTCCTGGAGCTAAAGGCTTTATTAAAAGATACCCTGATTCCTCTAAATGCTGTTCCGATTGAGAAATTAAACCGCATGTCGCAAAAGAATCATCAAGGCGTTATTGCAGTGATTTCTCCAATCACTTATCAGAATATTGAAGATATCATTCCAGCAGTATTTGAAAAAGGGGAGGTGCCTTTGATTTTAGTTTTGGATAGCGTTACGGATGTGCGTAACATGGGCGCCATGGCAAGAACGGCAGCCTGTGTTGGTGTGCATGCCATCGTTGTACCTTTAAAAAATGCTGCTCAGATCAATGCGGATGCTATTAAAACATCTGCAGGTGCTTTATTTAATATTCCTATTTGCCGACATGCTAATCTTCATAAAATCTGTTTGTATCTACAAGATAGTGGTTTGCAGGTTGTAGCTTGTACAGAAAAAACAAGCGATTTAATTTATGCGCCTGATTATACCATGCCAACGGCGATCGTAATGGGATCTGAAGATGAGGGAATTTCTAACGATCTTCTACGTGTAGCTGATCATTTAGCCAAAATTCCAATGTCAGGGAAGATAGAATCACTTAATGTGTCTGTTTCTGCAGGTGTCATTTTATACGAGGCAGTAAGACAAAGAACCCTTTCATAAAACATTTCATTAGGCCTTTGCCGAATGAAGCGTTACAAACAAAAAAAAATCCTAACTTCTACATGATATAGCCGTTAGGATTTTTTTATTGATTTAACTTTCGCTTAAATAAATTTATTGCCAAATCTTGATTTTACCTCGGCTACAAATTCTTTTACCTTTTGCTCTTCATTTCTAGGGCAGATCATGAGCATATTGTTGTTCTCTACTACAATATAATCATGTAATCCGTTCAAAATAACTAACTTTTCTTTTGGTACGTTCACCATACAGTTAGAAGAATCAAACATAATTACCTGTTCTGATGGAATTACAGCATTACCTACATAATCCTTATCAGCCATTTCGTAAATGGAAGCCCAGGTACCTAAATCCGACCAGCCAAAATCTGATGGAAGTACGTAAACATTATCAGCCTTTTCCATAATGCCAAAATCAATAGAAATATTGGTACATTGAAAATAAGCATTGTTAATAAATTCTTTTTCACCAGCACTGTTTAAATCTGATCTTCCAATATGAAAAATCTCATACATATCAGGCAGATGTTTTTCAAACGCATTTAGTATGGCTCTTGCAGACCATATAAAAATACCTGCATTCCATAGAAAATCCCCACTCTGTATAAATGACTTGGCCAGTTCTAAGTTCGGTTTTTCAGTAAAGGTTTTAACTTTATGTAAATCGGTATCCGTATTTAATACATGATCCGTATGCTGAATATAACCGTATCCAGTATCAGGGCGGTTAGGTTTGATCCCTAAAGTGATCAAACAATCATTTTTTGATGCTGCTTCCAAAGACTGTTCAATAGATGCAATAAAGCCATCCATATCTGCAATGGTATGATCGGATGGTGCCACCACGATGGTTGCATTTGGATTCAACTCAGCGATTTTAAAACTTCCATAAGCAATACAAGGTCCTGTATTTCTCATTAAAGGCTCAGCAAGAATCTGATTATCGCTTAATTGAGGAAGCTGTTCCTTTATCAAATCAGAATAAATATCGTTGGTAACGATAAAAATATTTTCTGGTGGACAGATCTTTAAAAATCTTTCATAAGTACTTTGAATCAACGTTTTACCAACGCCGAAAAAATCTATAAACTGTTTTGGGTACTCTGTTCTACTAACGGGCCAAAAGCGACTTCCGACTCCGCCTGCCATAATTAGTGCGTAGTAATCTTTATTCATTATATATTTTAATGTTACACAATTCCTTCATTCAGGAGATCGTGCAGGTGGATTATTCCAAAGTAAGTGTTTTGTTTTAACACTAACAACTGTGTAATGTTATTTTGCTTTATTATGTGTAGCGCATCAACAGCAAGTGAGTTATACTGTATACTTTTGGGCTGCTTACCCATAATGTCTTGTGCCTTTAATCCGGCAATTGATTCATTATTTTCAAGCATTCTGCGGATGTCACCATCTGTAATTACACCAAGTACATCATTATCGTTATCTACAACAGCAACTGCACCTAAACGGTTTTTGCTAATTTCTATTAATACATCTTTTACAGAAGCATTGGGGCTAATAGCGGGTTTTTCATTGGTTAAAGCGAGATCACCAGCTTTTAGATATAGTTTTTTACCAAGCGAACCACCGGGGTGATACTTTGCAAAATCAGCTTCATTGAATTCTCTGCATTCTAAAAGGCAAATGGCCAGGGCATCGCCTAAAGCTAGCTGAGCGGTAGTACTTGTTGTTGGTGCCAGGTTATGCGGACAAGCTTCCTTTTCGAACTCCGTATTTAAAATTAAATGTGCATGTTCGGCTAAAAAGGAGCTTAATTCTCCTACCATGCCAATCAAAATATTTCCTGCAGCCTTAAGCAGTGGAATTAATACTTTAATTTCTGGTGTGTTTCCACTTTTTGATAAACAGATAATCACATCATTCCGCTGAATCATACCCAGATCACCATGAATGGCATCAGCGGCATGCATAAATATAGCTGGTGTACCTGTTGAGTTAAATGTAGCCACTATTTTCTGTGCAATGATGGCACTTTTACCTATTCCGGTCACAATTACGCGACCATTGCAATTTAAAATGGTGGATACTACCTTTTCAAAATCATCGTTTAGATTTTTTGAAACATTCAATATTGCTGCTGCTTCGAGCGCTAAAGTGTTTATGGCCGACTGGAGAATATATTTTTTACTTTTCAAAGAGAAAAAAATTGTTTGTTGATACTTGAATTTCTTGTAAAATTATGTTATTTTGGATAGAAAAATAGCATCGCATATTTTATTACACAAAATGGACGTGAAAAAGTCGTTATTTGATAACCTGCAAAATTTCTTTGGGTTTGATAATTTCAAAGGTGATCAGGAGTCGATCATAACAAATATTTTAGAAGGCAATAACACTTTTGTGATTATGCCAACGGGCGGAGGGAAGTCTATTTGCTATCAGTTGCCTGCATTAATGAGTGAAGGAACGGCAATTGTTATTTCGCCCCTTATTGCTTTAATGAAAAACCAGGTGGACCAATTGCGGGCCTTTGGTGGAAATGACAGCATTGCACATTTCCTAAATTCATCTCTTAACAAATCTGAAATTACTCAGGTTAAATCCGATCTGCTTAGCGGGCATACAAAACTGTTATATGTTGCTCCGGAATCTTTGGCTAAGCAAGACAATATTGAGTTTTTAAACTTAATTAAAATTTCTTTTGTAGCTGTTGATGAAGCACATTGTATCTCGGAGTGGGGGCATGATTTCAGGCCAGAATATCGTAAAATTAAACAGGTAATTGCTGGTTTGGGAGATAATATTCCAATCATCGCACTTACAGCCACGGCTACACCGAAAGTTCAGCAGGATATCATGAAGAACTTAGGCATGTCTGAAGCCACTTTATTTAAATCCTCATTTAACAGGCCTAATCTGTTTTATGAAATCCGCCCTAAGCGTGATATTAATAAAGAAATCATTAAGTATATAAAATCCAATCCAGGTAAATCAGGAATTATTTATTGCCTCAGCCGTAAAAAAGTAGAAGAGGTTGCCGAAGCTTTAAACTTAAATGGTATTAGTGCATTACCTTATCATGCAGGTTTAGACCCTAAGGTGAGGGCAGAAACGCAAGACAAATTCTTGATGGAAGATGCTGAAGTAATTGTAGCAACGATTGCTTTCGGGATGGGGATTGATAAACCTGATGTTCGCTTTGTGATTCATCATGATGTACCAAAGAGTATGGAAGGTTACTATCAGGAAACTGGTAGGGCTGGCCGCGATGGTGGAGAAGGAATTTGCATTGCTTTTTATGCGCAGAAAGACGTAGATAAGCTAGCGAAGTTTATGAAAGATAAGCCAGTTTCAGAACGCGAAATTGGTACTCAAATATTAAAAGAAGTTATTGATTATGCTGAATCTGGCGTTTGCCGCCGGAAGCAGATTCTTCATTATTTTGGAGAAAACTTTAATGAAACAGGTTGCAATTGCATGTGTGATAACTGCAAAAAGCCTAAAAAACAATTTGATGCTGAAGCACAATTAGCAACCTTACTTAAGTTTATACAAAAAACAGAAGAAAAGTTTGATGATGCCCATCTATTGAATGTTTTTTTAGGTTTGGAAACTGCACAAACCATTGCTTATGAGCATAGTAAAGTGCCAGAATTTGGAATCGGTAAAGAAGAAGGGATTTTGCTTTGGAAATCTGTAATTCGTCAGGCCGTTTTAAATAATTATCTCTTTAAGGATATTGATAATTATGGTTTATTAAAATTAACCAAACAAGGAAAAGATTTTATTATAAATCCTTACAGTTTAAAATTTATTTTAAATGAGCCTATTGAAACAGGTACCGATGATGACGATGATGATGTAAAACAGGGCTCTGGCGCATTGGATACACACTTACTGCAATTACTTAAAGATTTAAGAAAAAAGATTGCCAAGCAAAAGAGTGTTCCACCATTTGTAGTGTTTCAGGATCCGTCATTAGAAGAGATGTGTACGCATTATCCGATCACTACGGAAGAGATCAAGCAAATTTCTGGAGTTGGTTCTGGTAAAGCCATGAAATTTGGTACACCATTTATTGAGCTAATCAAAAAGTATGTAGAGGATAATGATATTGAACGGCCAATTGATTTAATTATTAAAACGCAGGCGAACAAATCGCAAATGAAGGTTTCTATAATTCAGAATATAGATCGTCAGATTGGTTTGGAAGACATTGCTGATTCAAAAGGAATTACCTATGAAGAAATTTTGAAAGAGGTAGAATCTATTGTAAACTCTGGTACAAAACTCAACCTGAATTATTTCATTGATGAAGTGATTGATGATGACAGACAGGATGAAGTTTTTGACTATTTCAGAGCAGCTGAAAGTGATTCTATTGATGAAGCATTGAATGAGCTGGGCGAAACAGATTATACCCGCGAAGAAATTCAATTGATGAGAATTAAATTTATGTCGGAACTAGGAAACTAAAAATTAGATTTGAGATAATAGATATTGGATTTGAGACAGTTGACGTTTTGAAATCTCATATCTTAAGTCTCAAATCTCAAATCTCAATTATGCTTAACTATTTAGATAAAATAAAAAATACTGATTCTGGAAACTTCTTTTTAATGGCTGGCCCATGTGCAATTGAAGGTGAAGATATTGCCATGCGTATTGCTGAGAAGATCATATCCATTACAGATAAACTTCAGATACCCTATATTTTTAAAGGTTCGTACCGCAAGGCAAACAGAAGCAAAGGCAGTTCTTTTACTGGCATTGGTGATGAAAAAGCATTGCGGATTTTGGAACGAATTGGAAGAGAATTTGGTGTACCTACAGTAACTGATATTCATGAGAGCGATGAAGCTGCTATGGCCGCTGCATATGTAGATGTTTTGCAAATTCCTGCTTTTCTTTGCCGCCAGACTGATCTGTTAATTGCCGCTGCAAACACTGGAAAAGTGGTTAACGTAAAAAAAGGTCAGTTTCTGTCTGCCGGATCAATGAAATTTGCAGTAGAAAAAATTAAAGAAGCTGGAAATGATAAGGTAATTTTAACAGATAGGGGAAATACCTTTGGCTATCAGGATCTGATAGTGGATTACCGTGGTTTGCCAGAAATGCAAAGTTTTGGTGTTCCGGTGGTGATGGACTGCACGCATTCTTTGCAACAACCTAATCAAAGTAGTGGTGTAACAGGAGGAAAGCCTGAGTTAATATCAACAATAGCTAAAGCAGCCATTGCAGTTGGTGCTGATGGTTTATTTATTGAAACGCATCCTGATCCTGCAAATGCAAAATCTGATGGCGCGAATATGCTTCATCTTGATTTACTAGAAGAAACATTAGTTAAGCTGATTCGGATCAGACAAGCCATTTTATAATTTTGACGAAATCCAAAGTATTTCTAACTGCCGAATGGAGAAAATTGGCTTTAGCGCAGTATGCGGTAGATAAAAACATTCTTGAAAAATATGTCCCACCAAATACAGAACTGGATGATTGGCATGGAAAATACTATGTTAGTTTGGTTGGGTTTATGTTTATAGATGTGAAACTTCTTGGATTTAATATTCCATTTCATACTAATTTTGAAGAAGTAAATCTTCGGTTTTATGTGAAGTATCTGGATGGTACTGAATGGAAACGAGGTGTCGTTTTCATCAAAGAGATTGTACCATTGCCCGCCATTACTTTTGTAGCAAATTCCATCTATAAGGAAAATTATCAAACCTTACCGATGAAGCATACTTGGACAGCAAAGGATAATCAAATTAAGGTAGACTATCTCTGGAATGCTAAGAAATGGAATAGTTTTTCTGTTACAGCATCATCAAAGGCGGTAGATATCTTAGTGGATAGTGAAGAAGAATTTATTACCGAACATTATTGGGGCTATACTAAAATTGGTCCTGGTAAAACATCTGAATATGGCGTTGAGCACCCGAGATGGGAAGTTTATCCGGTTAAACAATTTGATATAGATGTTGATTTTGGAGCGAATTATGGTGAAAATTTTGCCTTTCTAAATAGGGCTGTGCCTGATTCTGTCATGTTGGCTGAAGGATCCGAAATAAGGGTAATGAAGGGGAAGAAGTTTTAAATTTCTTCAAATAGTTAGTCTGAGTTTATCGAAGACCACTTTCTGATAGTGCTTCCCATGCTCAGCATGACAATTTAGCTATTAATTATATCCTGTGATAATCTCCACGCCAATTTTTAATGGCTTTCTTAATCTCGTCTGAAGATAGTTTTTCACTAACTGCTTTATCAACTACAGCTAAATACTCATCATCACTGGCAAAACGTAGTGCCAAAGTTTGACCTAATCCTAATTCAGACGGAAAAATTTTTCCTGCTAAAATAAAATAACGCAGCTTTTCTTCCGCTCTGACAGCTCTATCCTGCGCTTTCAAAGAAAACATACGAGCCATGACGGCAACAATTGCAATTAAAAAAAATGCCAGTACAATTAAGCCTGTAATTATCGTTGGAATTGCAACGAATGAATAAATGGCTAAGCCTAACCCCAATATAGTTATGGGAATTGTGAAGAAATGAAATAGTGGATAAAACCTTTTATGGTTTGCGTAGTTTTGTGACATATTTAAATTTTAGTAATAACAAATGAGGTTCTACGGTTATTTTTCCTGTCTGCTTCTGTTTTATTATCATTTAGCGGCTTTTCAGCTCCAAAACCTTTAAATGTAAGCCTGTTGGTATCAATTCCATTTTTAATCAAATAATTATTAACGGCATTTGCCCGATCGAACGACAATTTCTCATTTAGCTTATTGTCTCCGATATTATCAGTATGTCCTTGAATTTCAATATGAACACTTGCGTTTTGTTGTAGGAAATCAATTAACAAATCCAATTCACGTATTGATGCCGGTAAAAGATTATATTTATTGGTGTCAAAAAAGATATTCTTTAAAGTAACATTTGCGCCAGATTTTATTTTTTCCATCAATACCTCAATCTGATAAGGCTGATTAATGTTACCTTGCTTTAACTCGAAATTTTCAGAGTAAAACAGGTATCCATCGGCGTTTACATTAAAAAGATAATTACTTCCAACAGGCATCACTGCTAAAAATTGACCGGTTTCCGGGTCCGTATAGTCATCAAAAACAGCACGATTGGTTTTTAGATCAATTACCTGAACATTGCTTTCGATTGTTTTTTTAGTGTCTTTATCTTTTACAATTCCTTTAACATAAGAAATCTTTAGTGGCTTTGCAGACTCAGGAATTCCAAAGCTATAGATATCCTGAATACCAAAACCTTTTGCCAGATTTGAAGAAAACATACCGAAATTTCCATCTGCACTAACAATCAAACCATTTTCATCTTCAAATGAATTGATTGGATAACCCATGTTTACAGGTTTTTGGAATTTTCCAGACTCATTCATTCTGCTGTAATAGATGTCTTTATGGCCAAATCCAGGCCATCCATCTGATGAAAAATATAATGTTCGTCCATCAGCATGAAGAAAGGGAGTATTTTCATCATACATCGTGTTTATATCTGGGCCCAGATTAATTGCGGGGCCCCATTTGGCATCATCTGTAATGGTGCTTTTCCAAATGTCATATCCACCAGATCCACCCGGGCGATTGCTAATAAAATATAAAGTTCTTCCATCAGGACTAATGGCTGGTTGCGATTCCCAATATTCTGAATTAACAGGCTTTCCCAAATTATACGGCTCACCCCAATCGTTTCCTTCACGATGAGAGACGTAAATATCACACCTACCTAGTCCATCCGGGCGATTACATCCGGTAAAAAATAAATACTTCCCATCAGGAGATATGGTTTGAGCACCTTCGTTATATTTTAAAGTGTTAATTCTGGAGGATAATGGTGTTGCTTCTGCCCATACATTATTTTTAAACTGTGAAGTCCAAAAATCTTCATTGCCATTAACTTGTCTGGTAAAAATCAATGTTTCACCATCAGCAGTTAATGCCGGAAAATATTCTGCATCAGTGGTATTGATGCCTTTACCAAGATTTGCTGGTGTAAATACTACAGGTTTATGGATGGCTAAAGCAGCGAAATCGCAATCCAGCAAGTACTTTTTTGCTTTTTTCGCCTGATCAGATGAAGCATCCGAAATCAAAAAAGTTGTAAAATGCATTCTGGCTTTATCATACTCTTGCGTGGCAAATTCAGTTTCTGCCAAATTGTAAATAACAATCGGTGAAACATTTGTATTGATTAAAACAGACTTTTGATAAGCAGCCTTTGCTTCTGTATATTTTTTTTGCAGCTTCTGAACATTTCCTAAAAGGATATAGGCAGATTGAAATAGGGGATCTGCCTCTACTGCATTTTTAAGCATCTGCTCTGCAGCTAAATCGTCTGATTTCTCAAATAAAGAGACTGCTTTCTCGTAAGATAACTGTGCTTTCTTATTGTTAGAAGATTGTGCGAAAACACAAAAGCCAAAAAAGATTAAAAGAAGGGTAAAGCAAAGCCTCATAAGCAATACATTGGTTATTAAGCTAATGTATTGTTTTTTAAGGAATATTTAAAAATTTATGCGTTTGTAAAGAAATTTCCCACTTAGGATTTGCCATTACATATTCAATAATCATCGGCGTAATTTCTTTTGATTTAGACCATTCGGGTTGCAAATATAATTTGCAGGTGGGCGATACCATGGCTGCATATTCTTCAGCCCATTTAAAATCACTTTTATTAAAAACAATTACCTTTAATTCATGCGCAAATGGGGTAATGTCTGGTCGTGGAGCTTTAAATTTTTTAGGCGATAAACAAATCCAATCCCAGTTACCCGATAAAGGATAAGCACCAGATGTTTCGATAAAAGTTAAGATGCCTCTATCTTTCAGCTTATTGGTTAGATAATCAAGATTATAAATTAAAGGTTCTCCACCTGTAATCACAACCGCTTTACCCGGAAATTGATCAGCATTTGCTACAATAACATCTGCTGGTGTAAGCGGGTGCATCTCAGCATCCCAGCTTTCTTTAACATCACACCAATGACAACCAACATCGCAACCACCCAAGCGTATAAAATATGCTGCTTTACCTGTATTAAATCCTTCTCCTTGTATGGTATAGAACTCTTCCATTAAAGGAAGTAATGTGCCGTCTTCTGGTATATTTTGTTTCATTTTTGAGGATGCAAATATCCAAAAAAAATATCGTCGAGTTGGTCTTGATTTAATATTTAATAGAAAGATGAAATAAGACTGATATTTAAATACTTAATTTAGGGGTGATGAAGTGGTATAAAGCTTTAAATATAACTCAAATCCCTATAGAAGGGGATATCAAAACCGTACATGTTGGTGGAAAACAACTTTGTATTATCAATACCGAAACTAATATCGTAGCAACACAGTCTTACTGTCCGCATGCTGGTGGTCATTTTTCGGGTGGCTGGTGTAAAAATGGACATTTGGTTTGCCCCATTCATCGATATGAGTACAGTTTAAAAACGGGAAGAGGAGCTGAAGGTCAAGGTGATTACATTCATATATATCCTACCGACTTACGTGAAGATGGATTGTACATCGGTTTTGAAGAAAGTTGGTGGACTAAGCTTTGGAGTTAACTTTTATATTGCCTTGTAAATAATGGTGATGTCAGTTTAATAAATGTCTTTTAAAAAATGCCTGGCAATTCAATACTTCAAGTTCAGAAAAATAAAAATCTGCAATGTCTTCCGTAATAATGCAGGTACAACCAACCGCTTCTGCCGCATAATATTCTAATCCATCTTCAAAATCGTGAATAGACCTGTTTGATAAAGCTTTGGAAACACCGTTTGAGGAATTTGGGGCAATTTTAATATGCTGGCAAAGCAAATCAATTTTTTGTTTAGCCGAAGTTTTATGTTTTTTTTCTGCAAAATAAAATGCAATGGCTAAACAAAGAGGCGAAGTATAGACCTCAAATTTCGGATGTGATGCCAGGCTTAAAATTCTTGATGAATAGGTAAATAATGGGTATTCTTTATTCAATACAGAAACAAGAACATTCGCATCTAAAAATATCTTCATTAATTATTTTTTAGAGGAAAAAAATTCATCCTTTGATGCTTTGCGAGATGGTTTTGGGGTTTTTTTATATTCTACCTCACCTTCGGCAACCATGCTCACCCAATCAGAAATGGGATAATCATCAAGAGATTTGTAATCACTTGAGGTAACTTGAATAAGTAAATGCTCAATTAAACGCGACAAACTAATGTTGTTCTCGGCAGCATATTTTTTAGCTTTCGCAACTACATCCTGATTAAAGCTTAAAGTGAGTTTTGAATCCATAACCTAAAATTTATATTTTAAAAAATAATTTACGTAAATATAAAAATTTTTACACGTAAAAATAAGAAATTACTTCAAAATAGAGATAGTTTCTTATTTGACATGATATTTTTGAAAGTTAAGATATGTTACTATGAGTGGTTTTGTAAGCCACATGATTAATAATTGGCAATATGCTTACGATCAATGCTCTGTAGGTACAAAACTACCTTGCTGTTTAAGGCATAATGTACACTAAAGCTAAAAGCAGGTGAATATTATAATTTAAGAAGATAAGCAAGAAGCCAACTAAAAAACAAAAATGCCTTATGAGACGGTTATTTAGCTAGTTAAAGCAGATTGGCTAGTCCGTTTTTTGGATAAGGAATAGTCAGTATCTTAATGGTTGCCTTTGGATGTTTTACTGCATCACCTTCCATTTTTTGACTAAAGAATTTTTCTTGAACTGGTAAGTCAATCAAGTGTGTAGCATCTGTAATGGTTGGATTAGTAACCGCTCCCTCACTTATCATATTATTTGTTTCTACTAACATTACCCGTATTTTAAGAATTAGCGAAACGCTGATAAGTACTGGCAGATTTAATTTTCTCCATTCTTAAAAAATCATTTAATTTAGAAAACTCCATACTATGGATCGCTCTAATTGTTGATTTTAATTTTTCGCTGCTTACACCGAGTCTTGCTGCCCAATAGTTGCGATCTTGTTCATCTGAAATGTCGATTACCTCTTTACGAGTATTGGTCGAAGTGTTTTGAGTTTCCATAGGTTTATATTTTGGCTAATTGATATAGAATGAACAAATTTTTGCACCAGTTGGTTTTGCTCAGATAATTAGATTTTGTTTTCTTATTGTCAGATTTCATAATTGGCTTAGAATTTATCTTTTAAACTTGCGAAGTTTTTCCACGCTTTTGGCCTTTAAACTTCGCAAGTTGAGGTTAAACCGACTGACGAAATTTTGATGGATTGGTGTGCAGGGGAAACTTCGTTAGTCTATACGCATCATCCCCTGGCTATTTAATCTCTGATTATCTTTTAAGCTGGCGAAGTTCTGCCACGCTCTTGGGCTTTGAAACTTCGCAAGTTGAAGTTAGACCGACTTACGAAGTTTTGATGGATTGTTGCGCAGGGGAAACTTCGTCAGTCTGAACGCATCATCCCCTGGCTATTTAATCTCTGATATCCTTTAAACTGGCGAAGTTTTGCCACGCTCCTGGCCTTTGAAACTTCGCAAGTTGATATTAAAAACCTTTTCCGTTTCAACACTGTTTTAATAATTCTAATCCAATTAGAAAACCAATCTTAAGACATCATTATGGGTTTGAAACAATACGAAGCAAAGCGCAATTTCGCTACCACTACTGAACCTAAAGCAGGAAAAAGCAAGGATAAAAACAAACTGCAATTTGTGATTCAAAAACATGATGCTACGCGTCTGCATTACGATTTTCGCTTGGAAATGGATGGCGTACTCAAAAGCTGGGCAGTACCCAAAGGTCCTTCCACTGACCCTAAAAATAAGCGTTTAGCCATGATGGTTGAAGACCATCCATTTGATTATAAAGATTTTGAAGGAATCATTCCAAAAGGAGAGTATGGAGGCGGAACAGTAATTGTTTGGGATGAAGGTAGCTACGAACCCATCGAAGCTATTAAAGGCAAAAAAGCACAGGAAAAGCATCTATTGAAGCAACTTTCTGAAGGCTCTCTTAAAATTAAACTCAACGGAGAAAAACTTAAGGGCGAATTTGCTTTGGTGAAAACGAAAGGCATGGGTGAAAATGGCTGGCTCTTGATTAAGCATAAGGATGATTATGCGACTACCAAAGATATTACAAAGCAAGATAAATCTGTCCTTTCCGGAAAAACCATTAGTGCGATGGAAAAAACATCAGAAATGGTTTGGAAAGATGGCAAGGAGCAAGAGGTAAAAACTGCAAAAAAATCATCCGTTAAAAAGATTAGCCCTCAAGAAGAAACCATTGGTGAACAAGAAGACGTAGATGTGAAGGCATTGCTTAAGAAAGCTCCAAAATCTGCTATGCCTACCGGAATAAAACCCATGCTGGCTACATTGGTTAATGAACCTTTTGATGATGATAGCTGGCAATATGAAGTAAAATGGGATGGATATAGAGCCTTGGCTACCATTAATAAAGGTGAAGTAGAACTGCTTTCCAGAAATAATAAATCTTTTAATGATAAATTCTATCCCATTTATGATTTACTCAGGGAATGGAAAATCAATGCTGTAATAGATGGAGAAATATTGGTTTTAAATGAAAAAGGTATTTCAAAATTTGGGTCATTGCAAAACTGGCGCAGCGAAGCAGACGGGGAACTTGTTTTGTATGTGTTCGATTTGTTGTGGTATGATGGCAAGAATTTGATGGAACTTCCTTTATTTCAGCGTCAGGCTATTTTAAATGAAATTTTGCCTGTTGATGACGATCGGGTGCGGCTCGGAAAGGTATTTAAAGCAAGTGGAATAGATTTTTTTGCTGCCGCTAAGAAAATGGGACTCGAAGGCATTATTGCAAAGAAAATTAACAGTTCATATGTTTCTGACCGGAGATCAAAAGAATGGCTAAAAATTAAGGTAAGCAAACGCCAGGAAGTGGTTATTGCAGGTTTTACCAAAAATGAAGACACTTCAAAAGCATTTAGTTCCCTTTTGCTTGGCGTATACGAAAAGGGAAAACTGCAATATGTGGGTAAGGTGGGAACAGGTTTTTCTGACAAACAGCAAAAGGAAATGATGAAGCAGTTTGAGTCATTAATCATCAAAAAGAGTCCTTTTGATGAATTGCCTGATGTAAATAAACCTTCTCGGTTTCGGCCAAATCCTCCTAAAGCAAAGGCAACCTGGCTAAAGCCAGAATTGGTTTGTGAGGTGGCTTTTACAGAAGTTACAGAAGATGGTGTATTCAGGCATCCATCTTTTCAGGGCATGCGTGAAGATAAAAAAGGAAAGGAAGTAATTCGTGAAGAAGAGATAGCTACAGAAAAGGTAATTAGCAATAAAACAGCTAAAACTGAAAAACACAGTGAGGCCATCAAAGCACCTCAGCATGCTGAGCGCAAAACCTTGCTTAATCCAAAGGAACAAACTCAGGTACGCAAAGTAAAAGGGCACGAACTTAAATTTACCAACCTAAGCAAAATTTACTGGCCTGATGATCAGGTAACTAAAAGAGATTTGTTTAACTATTACTATCAGGTGGCTGATTATATTTTACCCTACCTTAAAGATCGGCCACAGTCTTTAAATCGTTTTCCTGGAGGGATCAATGGAAAAAGCTTTTATCAGAAAGATGTGAAAGGGAAGGCGCCAGACTGGGCCAAGACTTTCCCTTATGAGAATGGCGATGGAGAAAAAAAGGAATATCTCGTAGGAACAGATGAAGCGTCTTTACTCTGGATGGCCAGTCTAGGTTGTATCGAAATGAACCCATGGTTCAGCAGAATTCAAAACCCAGATCATCCAGATTATTGTGTAATCGATCTTGATCCGGATCAGCATTCATTTGATCAGGTTGTAGAAGCTGCACAGGTTACCAAAAAAATCCTCGATGCGATTGATGTTCCATCCTATTGCAAAACATCAGGTTCCACCGGGATGCATATTTATATTCCCTTAAATGCGAAATATAATTACGATCAAAGTCAAATGTTTGCCAAGATGGTGGTTAGTTTGGTTGAAAAGGAAATTCCTGATTACACCTCACTTGAAAGAATGATTCCCGCCAGAAAAGGTAAAATGTACTTAGATTTTCTGCAGAATAGGCCAGGGGCTACTATTGCAGGTCCTTATTCGCTTCGACCAAAACCAGGGGCCACTGTTTCCATGCCGCTTCACTGGGATGAGGTTAAAAAGGGACTGGAAATGAAGAATTTTAATATTTTTAATACCATAGACAGATTAAAGGCAGAAGGAGATTTATTTAAAGGTGTTTTAGGAAAAGGTATAGATTTAAAAAAAGCGGTAAATAAAGCTAAAACCGTTTTTGGTTAGTAAATAATAATCTTTATCATTCCCTATATTTGAAAAAAATTGAAATAATGATTGCACACCATGTTTTATTCTGGCTTAAAGCCGATATCACGGAAGCGCAGAAAGCAGCTTTTCGTAAAAGTTTAGAAACCCTTGAAAAAATTGAAGTTGTAAAAACTTTCCACTTAGGTGCGCCAGCACCAATTGAACGTGCGGTAGTAGATACAAGCTATACTTTCAGTTTGCTGCTTATATTTGAAGATTTGGCAGCCCATGATGTTTATCAGGTTCATCCACTGCATAAAGCATTTTTAGATGAATTTAAAATTTATTTTGAGAAGGTGATCATTTATGACGCCAACTAAGTGAGAAAAGAAAATTTTAAAATGCCGGCATTGTCCGGCATTTTTTGTTAAAAAGTAAATTTTATTTTTTTTATTTGGAATTATTCTAAATAGTTTGATATTTGTTGGACCTCACTTAATTCACTAAGCTTATGTGTAAGACCACTATACTCGCTCAAAACCAAAATATCACAATAGCACAATGCAATAATTGTAAAGTGATGAATATCTGGCGTGCCGGTGTATTGATGAATTTTTCATTTGAACAATTTGATGCCTTTTGTTCAGCCACTAAAAAGCTAAGCTTTGATGAGTATCTGGAAAATCGCCCGGATGGTAAAGAAGTAGTAATTTTATCGACACCCTTTCCTGATATTAGCCTGGTTTTTACCCGAGATGAATGGCATGAGTTTTTTGTTAAAATTGATGAGGCCTTATATATGAAAAAGGTTTATGACTTAGTATACCACTAAATCGCTAAATCCATGTAAAATGACTCCTACTCAGATGTTGGTATATTTTTTTTAGCAAAATCCATATGTTTTCACTTTGCGTAAGTTTTATAAAACGCAATCATGGATAAATATGCTACTCAAATTAAAAGGTCTTCTGCCAACAGAAATCAGCTTGAAAAAATAAAAGTAGGTGATTTTGTGGAGGATGAATTCGGTAAATCTGGAAAAGTGTCCGAGATTGAAAAAATCTGTTACAGCAAAGAACTGCATTATTATTTCTATTTAGGGAAGTCTGGAACCATACTGGTGATTGTTTAAATTAGAAATATTTCTGGTTAAAAATAATCTGTAACCCTTTTCCTTTACGTATATTGTAGGAAAATTTCCAGTTTTTTATGCCTTTGAATCAAGATCATTTCTATGCTAATCTGATCATTAATAAGTTAAACTTAAGCAGGTTGCTACTGAAGAAAAATCTGTTTGCAGCTGTTCCTGATGACTGGTCTGTTATTATCACGGATATAAAAAGTTCTACGCTTGCAGTAGATTCTGGCTTGCATGAAGAGGTTAACCTTGTTGCCACCGGGAGTATTGTAACGGTGTTAAATATTGCATTTAAAGCAGGTATCCTGGTTCCTTTCTTTTTTGGTGGCGATGGTGCTACTTTTATTGTGCCATCCAGTATTGTAGATATGGTGATGAAGGCGCTATTAAAATATCGTGCTAACACCTTAACAAATTTCAGACTGGAATTGCGTGCGGGAATCGTAACGGTTAAAGAAATTTATCAACAAGGGCATTCGCTTAAAATAGCCAGGTTTAACAGTGGCGAGACTTTTTCTATTCCTATTGTTTTAGGTGATGGACTAGACTTTGCAGAAAAGATCATTAAGGGTGAAAACTATTTGCTTGCAGATGTTGATAGTTCGGAAGAAGAAATAGATTTAACCGGGATGCAATGTCGCTGGGATAAAATTCAACCTCCTGAGCATAGTGAAGAAGTAGTAACACTGATTGCGATTGCACAGGATTTTAACAAACAAGCAGAAGTTTTCAGCAAAATTATTCATCACCTGGATCAAATTTATGGCTCGCCAGAAAAACGCAAGCCTATATCCATTCCCAAACTGGTATTTCGCACCTCCTTTAATAACCTGGGTAGAGAGATGAGGCATCAGCTGGGAAAAATAAAATGGTTGGAACTGATTAAAAACTGGTTTGTTAATATGTATGCCTTCGTTTATTTTAGAACTGATAGCGGTCAAAAATACCTCCGCCAGCTGGTCGAAATGTCTGATACACTTGTTGTAGATGGTCGGATCAATACTGTTATCACCGGTACTGAAAAACAACGCCTGGCCCTTGAAAAGGTGCTTCAACAGATGGAGGAGGCCGGAGAAATATCTTTTGGAATTTATGTCAGCGGCGAATCTGTCATGTCTTGTTACGTTCGTGATTTTGAAGATGATCACATTCATTTTGTGGATGGGGCAGACGGTGGTTACACAAAGGCAGCAGGTGTTTTGAAACAAAAATTGAAAATAAAATTAGTATAGTGTTAAAGTGGTTTTGTAATTTAATATTCATGAAGTTAAATTAAGGCACACAAAATTTAGTGGTTGGGTGTTCAGCATTTATGTTTATTTCATCCATTAATCCCGTGAACGGGGAAATTATAAAAGAATATCAGGAAGACTCTCCTGAAATCATCAATCAGAAAATTAACCAGGTTTATCAATCTTGGAAAACATATAAGCAAACGGACTTTAAATATAGAGCCAACTTTTTGCTAAAAATTTCTGCTCTTTTAAAAGAACGTCAGGATGAGCTCGCGAGACTGATGGCTTTGGAAATGGGTAAACCCCTGAAGGCTGGTATTGCTGAAGTACTGAAGTGTGCATCTGTTTGTGACTATTATGCACAAAACGGAGCTGCTTTTTTAGCTGATCAAGAAGTTAAAACCAGCGCAGGTAAAAGCTTTATCAGTTTTCAACCTATTGGCGTCGTATTGGCTATTATGCCCTGGAATTTTCCTTTCTGGCAAGTTTTCCGATTTCTGGCTCCGGCATTGATGGCTGGTAATTGTGGCGTTTTAAAGCATTCTTCCGGTGTAACTGGCTGCGCTTTGGCCATTGAGAAAATTGTAGAAGATGCGGGTTTTCAATCCCACGTATTTAAAACCCTGGTATCTGGCAGTAGAGCTATTGCCAAAGTTATTGAACATCCTTTCATAAAGGCTGTTACCTTAACCGGAAGTACCGAAGCGGGTCAGAAAGTTGCAGCGCAAGCTGGAAGATTAATTAAAAAAACGGTTTTGGAACTCGGTGGGAGTGACCCTTATATCATTCTAGCCGATGCTGATTTAGAACAGGCGGCCAAAGTTTGTGCTGAAGCCCGATTAATTAACAATGGTCAAAGCTGTATCGCTGCCAAGCGTTTTATTGTAGTAAAGGAAGTTGAATCTGAGTTTACTGCTTATTTAAAAGCAGCTATGTCTGCTAAAAAAACGGGAGATCCACTTCATGAAGATACTGATCTCGGACCAATGGCCCGGGTAGAGCTCCGTAATGAATTACATGAGCAAGTGATAAAAAATATTACTCAGGGAGCAAAATGTATTCTCGGTGGTGAAATTCCGGATTTTGAAGGCCATCATGCTTTTTATCAACCTACTATTTTAACTGGTGTAAAAAAAGGAATGCTGGCATACGATGAGGAGATTTTTGGTCCGGTTGCTGCAGTCATTTCTGCAGATGACGTAACTGATGCGATTCGTATTGCCAATGATACACCCTTTGGATTAGGTGCTGCAATTTTTACTACAGATTTGGTTTTGGCTGAAGATTTAGCTAAAAACCAGCTCGAAGCAGGATCTTGCTTTGTAAATGAAGGTGTTAAATCTGATCCAGCATTGCCATTTGGAGGCATTAACCAATCCGGATATGGCCGTGAATTAGGCCAGTTTGGTATTCATGAATTTGTAAATATTAAAACAGTTTATATTAAATAATTTTTGATGATGAAAGCGATAAGAATCCACGAGTTTGGTGGCCCTGAAGTATTATTAATAGATGAAATTCAGATTCCACAACCGGAAAAAGATGAAGTATTAATCAGGGTACATGCAACCAGTGTAAATCCTGTTGACTGGAAAATAAGAGCAGGATTACGTAAGGAAAAATTTCCTTCAAAATTGCCGCTAACCCTGGGCTGGGATGTTTCTGGCGTGATTGAAGAAACGGGTGAAAAAGTTAGCAACTTTAAAAAAGGGGATGAAGTTTATGGTCGGCCAGACCCAACAAAAAATGGTGCCTATGCAGAATATATTGTGGTGAAGGCTAATTTGCTCAGCATTAAACCAATAAGTATAGGTCATACCGAGGCTGCCGCAGTTCCATTGGCTGGATTAACGGCCTGGCAAGGGCTTTTTGATCATGGACTTTTAAAAGAAGGACAAAAAGTTTTGATTCATGCAGCCGCTGGTGGGGTAGGAACCTATGCTGTTCAATTTGCCAAAAGTAAAGGTGCTTATGTAATTGGTACAGCTTCTGATCAGAACATCGAATTCTTAAAAAAATTAGGTGCAGATGAAGTAATTGATTACCATATGGAAAATTTTGAAACCAAATTAAACGATATTGATCTGGTTTTAGATATGATTGGTGGAGATACACAATTAAAATCTATTGACGTTTTGAAACCAGGCGGTAGGCTCATCACCACTTTAGCCCCAGAATTTGTTAATGAAGCAAAAGCTAAAAATGTTCATTTGAGTAGTTATGTAGCGCAATCTATTCCGGCTCAACTAGAAAAAATTGCTCAACTTATTGACGCTGGAAAGGTTAAGCCGATTATAGATCAGGTATTGCCATTTACTGATGCTAAAAAAGCTCATATGAGCAGTGAACAGGGGCATACCCGTGGAAAAATTGTGCTGCAAGTGATTTAATGATTTCATTCTGAATGTTTGATTTAAGATCGAAAACTTGCAGGCATTAAACTCAGGCAATTTCTTCGCCAGTGTTATTAACAGATTGAGGCTGAATGATAACGAATTTAATAAGTTCATATTTGGCCTTAATCTTTTCCCTTATTCGGTCTATGGCATCAGTTAAATCTTCTGTATCCAGTTCTGGCCTAAAGGTTAAAACCAATATCAATAAAACTTCTTTTGGCGATTGATAAGTGGAAAGGATACTTTTTACGGCAATCACATCTGGATCTGCTTCTGTTAAATCTTTTAGCTTTTGTTGTGTCTCCGGGCTTAATCCTTCACCCATTAATAAGCTTCTACTTTCTCTGGCTAAGATAAATGAAACGAAGATCAATAAGATTCCAACTAAAACAGAGGCCAACCCATCTAAAAATGGCATATTAAATTGATGGCTTAACACCATGAGGATAAAAACAATTAAAAGGCCTAATACAGCAGCTCCATCTTCAAAAAGCACTAAAAAGCCCGAAGGATCTTTACTTTTAATAATGGCTTTCCACCAGGAAAGGCCCTTTCTGGTTTGATTAAATTCTTTAATGGCCACTATGAATGATGCACCTTCAAATACAAATGAAAGTGCAAGTACAATATAATTCCAACCGGGATTAACTAAAGTTTCAGGATGGCGAATATGGGTAATGCCTTGCGAAACAGATAGTACGCCACCCAAGCCAAAAATCATTATAGAAACAATGAAAGACCAGAAGTAAAGTTCTTTACCGTAACCGAATGGTCGATATTTATCTGCTGGTTTAATGCTTCTTTTCAAACCATAAAGCAGTAAAAGTTGGTTGCTGGTATCTACTGTGGAATGAATTCCTTCCGCAATCATAGAAGAACTATTGGTAAATGCCCCGGCAATAAATTTGGTCACTGCAATTAGTAAGTTAGCCGCAAGTGCGCTGTATATCGATTTGTTGGCTTTAGCCATAATTAGAAGTTATAAATGATATACCTTAAACCAAATCCTTAGTTTTTAGTTTGCCAGGCTTAAAAAAATACCAGGATCAAACCATCTGTTCGTCTATCCTGGCTTGATCCATAAGAATCTATGCTAAGATCTGGTTGATCAACTTAATTTCTTCTTCGCTAAACGTGGTGTGATTCAATGCCATTATTGCATCCGTAATTTGTTCAGGCTTGCTGGCACCAATTAAAACTGATGTAATCCGTTGATCTTTTAAAATCCAGGAAAGTGCCATGTGCGATAGCTTTTGTTGGCGGGTGTGGGCAACATCATTTAATTTGCTGATCACTTCAATTTTTTCAGGTGTAATATTGCTTTCCTTTAAAAAGACACCACTTGTTGCCACACGTGAATCTGCGGGGATTCCATGCAAATATTTATCAGTCAGTAAACCTTGAGCAAGTGGGGAGAACGGAATGCAACCTACGCCATTTTTTTCCAATACATCAAGCAATCCACTTTCTACCCAACGTTCAAACATTGAATATTTTGGCTGATGAATTAAGCACGGTGTACCGTTTTCTTTCAATATTTTAATGGCTTTCTCTGCTTCTGGTGCCTGGTAGTTCGAAATCCCAACATATAAGGCTTTACCTTGTTGTACCATTAAGCTCAAGGTATCCATGGTTTCTTTTAATGGTGTTTCCGGATCTGGACGATGGTGATAAAAAATATCCACATAATCCAATTTCATCCGTTTTAAACTTTGATCTAAACTGGAAACCAGGTATTTTTTCGAGCCCCAGTCTCCATAAGGCCCATCCCACATAGTGTAACCAGCCTTACTCGAAATAATCATTTCATCACGGTAGCCCTGAAAATTCTCCTGTAATATTTTTCCGAAAACTTCTTCTGCCGATCCTGGAGGCGGGCCATAATTGTTGGCCAGATCAAAATGGGTAATGCCATTATTGAAAGCCGTGAAAATTAAGTTTCTGCTGTTTTCAAAATCATTTACATGGCCAAAGTTATGCCAGAGGCCAAGTGATATGGCAGGTAATTTTAATCCGCTGTGGCCACAACGGTTATATTTCATTTTATGATATCGGTCAGGCGAAATGCTATTATTCATTTGGTTAGGGTTTGGTATACGTTAGGGAGGATGGGTTATAATGACTAAGTGATTAAAATAGCTGATTCAAAACAGGGTCATTGTAATCATCAATAAATGCAATGATATTCTGGTAAGCTGAAAATTCATCGGCTGTATGCATAGTCGTCAAAACTACGCATTTCATTCCTGCATTTTGTGCAGCTTCAACACCTTTAGTCGCATCTTCAAAAACGATACATTCATCAGGTGTAATACCTAAAATATTGGCACCTTTCATAAACGTTTCTGGATCTGGTTTACTTTTTTTTACGTCTTCAGCGCTCACTATCGCATCAAAATATGATTGTAGGTTCAAGTTATCCAGTACAAAGTTTATATTGAAAGGGATAGCTGCAGAGCCTATAGCCATTGCAATATTTGCCTCTTTAGCGCGGTTCATAAATTCTTGTAAGCCGGGAATCAAAGTAAGATGTTCCTTGTAGGCGGCTTGATAACGTCTTTCCTTTTCAATGGAAATCTGGTCTATTTGCTCCTGAGAAAAATGACCAACTCCAAAAACCCGCTCCAGAAGCTCCTGATTTTTACCATACATCTCTTTTTTTACGGCGGCAAAACTGATGTTTGCACCAAGATCTTTGGTTAGGATATCGTGCCAGGCATGATTATGAAATGCCATATCATTAATCATCGTTCCATTTAAATCAAAAAGAAATGCTCTAGGTTTTATATCCATCATGGTTGCAAAAATATTAGATTTTTTTGAGCAATAGGTCAGTATCTTCTCATACTTTGTTTCACCTCAATTACTGCATTATTCATTTCAATGAACGCTTTCTTATTTAACGTTTAAGTTAAATTGAGGGCTGGGCATTAATTTTCCGTTACGGGTTTCTTGCGAAAATAAAAGTAGCATAGGGGGAATAAGCAGATGATTCCCAACAAAAAACCACCGATCGTATCTGTAAGCCAGTGTGCGCCAAGATAAATCCTGGAAGGCGCAATCATGATTACCAGAAAAGCTGATAGATAAGTGATTACATTTCTGGTGGTTTGGGGGATTTGCTTTAAGGTTCTCATTAAAATAATCAAAAATCCAAAGAACAGTACATAAGAAAGTACGTGCCCACTCGGGTAGCTTTGAAACCGGTTAACTTCCACCAGCCTGACATAAAAAGTAGTTGGACGTGGGCGGTTAATGATGTTCTTGACACCCAGAATGATCAGACCAGAAAATAAGACCATTGAAATATAAAAGGCCTCACGCCTGAATTTCTGCCAGTAAAATATGGCAGCTACCACCAAAACTGAAAGCAAAGAGTAAGGCAATTCACCAAAAAAACTAATGGCTAACATCACTTTATCCATCCAGCTGGATTGCAATTTTTGAACCCATAATGATGCTTTAATATCAAATGGAAGGATTGGGTGTTTGGCTATAAATACACTCAGGGTAGTAAAGGCGAGGATTAGTAAAACAAGTATGGATAAAAGAGTATTGGGCTTAAACCTCATTTGGCTATATCATTGAATTTTCAAAACTATCAAATTCTAAGATAGGTAAGTAATTTTAAGACCAAAAATTATTAATAATTGTTTGAGAATTAATTTTGAAGATTGTTTATGATTTCAGGATGAATTATTTTAAGGTAATTTGCTTTGGATCTGTCACCACAATTTGTGTTTTGCCTTTAAATTCAGTTATTGTTCCGGTTATACAAACATTATTGCCTAAGAACATACTGGCAGGTTCAGAAGTGAATTTAGCTCCATCGGCTTTATTAATTACCACCGTAATTAACTCTTTCGGATAAGCACCACCCAGATTAATCAGTGTTAATTTATCCAATGCCTTAGTGCTGTAAACAGAATCACAAATGGTCACAACCTTACCAATGTATTGCCCTGCATCTTTGGCTAAAACCATTGTTTGACTTTTAGTCAGGTAAGCAGAGAACATCAGCGCAAACAGGAATGCAAACTTTTTCATATGGGATGTGATTTATTAAACCTGTAAGGATGATTTATAGATTTAGATAAGACAAAGATATTAAGTAGATGGATAAAAAATGAAGTCTTTGTGTAACGCTTCAGATAGATTGTCCGATCAACTGAATGCTTTCATAATGGCTTAACCCGGCTTCATGATTTAAACAAAATACCTATTTATTTGTATCTTATAAAAAATCTATTCTACATACCATAAAAGACAATCAATGAACAAGTTATTATTAAGCATTTTTCTGTTATCTGCAGGAATTGCAAATGCACAATTAAAACCGGTAAGCTACGCTGATGGTGCACAAAAACTGAACGGAATGGTTACCTCAAATGCAGGTAAGAAATTACCTGGAGTATTAATATTACCTGCCTGGAAAGGAATAGATGAAGAAGCGAAAACGGCCGCGTTAGAATTACAGAAACAGGGATACATTGCTTTCATCGCCGACATTTATGGAGAAGGAAACATACCGAAAGACAATGCAGCAGCTGCTCAGCTATCTGGAAAATATAAACAAGATTACCAGGCCTACCAAAAGCGTATTTCATTGGCTTTAGCAGAACTAAAGAAAGCAGGTGTAGCTGCAGATAAGGTAGCCGTTATAGGATATTGTTTTGGTGGAGCGGGTGCATTAGAAACCGCCCGTGCTGGCTTTCCAGTAGTGGGAGTGGTATCCATTCATGGAAGTTTAGGCAAAGCAGCAGATAGAAACAATGGCGCCTTAACTGCTAAGATGCTAATTGAAAACCCGGCTGATGACCAGAGTGTAACGCCAGAAAACATGAGTAACTTAATAAAAGAAATGAATGATGGTAAAGCCGATTGGCAAATTATAACCTATGCAAATAGCAAACATACCTTTACTGATCCAAAATCTCCGGATTATAATGAAGTAATGGCAAAGAGGGCATGGAAACACACCCTGATGTTTTTGAGTGAAATTTTAAAATAGTTTTTTCTTTAAGCGCAACAGGTCTTCAAGTTTTAAACGGTTCTATTGTAATTCTGATAAATAATACTCCTTTAAGGTTTATGTCTTTGAAATGTCATTGTAAAGTCTTAGCTTGGATTTCCTAAACCTGTTAAACTTATGGATGATAGAACCAATTTAATCACCGGAGTATTTTTAATACTAAGCTCACTGGGCGTATTTATCGAAATTTTTAGAGCAAAAAAGGCTGATAAACGCTATTAGTAAAATTTGCGCTTTATTAAAATGTCTCGGTAAGTATATTACTTGCCGAGACATTTTATTGATGGCATCAAAATCAAAGTAGTTAATTCATAAAATTATTCATGATTACCAATAGACCAGGTAGATACACCAACCTGTTTTCAATTTATACTAGCGTATTAAATTTCGATTCAATGTGCGCCCTTGCCTTCTTCTGAAATTCATCAGGAGTTTCACCAGTCTGCTTTTTAAAGAAACGACTAAAATAGGGGCGATCAGAAAAGCCTAAATCATAAGCAATTTCTTTAATCGTCACCTCGCTGTGGATCATTCGTCTCTTGGCTTCCAAAATAATTCTATCGTGAATAATTTGTGTGCCGGTTTTATCTAACTTTTCTTTCAGTATTTGATTTAAACGTTTGGAGCTGATTCCCAGTTTGCCTGCATAAAAATCAATATTAGTTACAGTAAGGAAATTACTTTCCAGCAGCATTAGAAATTCGTAAACTCTCTTTTGATGAACATCATGACTGGTAAACTCATGCTCCTTAACACTGATTAATTTAAGCAGAAATACTTTAAGTAAAGCCTTAAGCATGATGAAACGATTCCCATCACGGTTATATTCATCTTCCATAATTTGATAGATGGCACCCAGTTCTTTTGAAGATGCAGCATCTAACCTTAAACAGGAAAATTCTCCCTGAACATTAAAAATCCTGAAAAGATCGAGTAAGAAATCTTTATCCTCTTCCTCCAGCATTGACCTTTTAAAAGAAATCAGCTCGCCATTTTTTCCGGCCTTATTCAATTGGTGTACACGGTAAGGTGGTATCAGATAAATCCAGTCACCTTTAATATTAAAATTAGGATCAGATATGCTGTGCAATGGATCTTCATTCTTTAACCATACCACTTCAAAAAAATCTTTCCTGCCAGGATCATTTAGGTAACTAGGCGGGCAATTGTTCAGATTCCGTATATAAATAAGTGATTTTTCAAGTGGAGTGGGGGCAGTTACAATCATAGTGAGCCAAAGATAAGTACTTGTATTTTATCGCTTTGGATATTCAGCGCATTTTGGTGGACTATTCGGAAATGAGTGGATATTTATGTTAAAAGGATGACTTTTTAATGATGCGATTAGCTGATTGTCCCATATTATGTGGCAATTGTATAACTACTGACATTAAACATCCATTTACCTTTGAAATATCGAATACGATGATATGGAAATGCAAAATACAATAGAAGAATCAATAGATAATCAGCAATTGGTTTGGGATTTACAATCAAATTTAGAACTGGTGCTGAATGAGAATTTAAAGCTGGCTAAAAAAATGGATCTGGAAAGCCTGGTTCCGTTCATTAATTACATTCAGCAATCTCCACGTATTTTTCTAATTTCTGCCGGAAGATCAGGTTTTGCCATGCGCTCTGCTGCCATGCGACTGATGCATTTAGGTTTAGCTGTACATGTTGTGGGCGATACCACCACTCCAGCTATTCAGAAGGATGATTTACTTATTGCAGCTTCTGGCTCTGGCACCACCAGTGGAATTGTAAGGGCTGCAGAGAAAGCAGTTTCAGTAGGGGCAAAGCTTGTGGCCATTACTGCCGATCAGCAATCTGCACTCGCTAAGGTGGCAGATCATATCGTTTATATTCCGGCTGCCGGAAAGGAAGAGCATGGTAGCGGAAAGTCACAACAATACGCAGGAAGTTTATTTGAACAGTTTTTACTGCTGTTAATGGATGCCGTATTTCAATCGTTATGGAAACTTGATGGTACGCCTGCGGAAGAATTATATAAAAGACACGCTAATCTCGAATAATATATTTTAAATTTTAATTATAAATCAATACCATCATGGCAAAATTACAAGTAGCAATAGATTTGTTAACTACCGAAGAGGCACTGGCACTAGCGGCAAAAGTAGCTCCTTATGTAGATATTATTGAGTTGGGTACACCATTAATCAAAAACGTTGGTTCGTCGGTAATCACTGCAATGAAGAATGCACATCCTGATAAATTGGTTTTTGCTGATTTAAAAACTGCTGATGCAGGTGAACTGGAGGCTGATATCGCATTTAAAGCAGGTGCAGATTTAGTAACCGTTATGGGCGCAGCCGGAAATGCCACCATTATTGGTGCAGTTAAAGCAGCTAGAGCACATGGAAAAGGTGTAGTGGTAGATACTATTGGTTATCCTGACCGTGTAAAAAGGGCGCAGGAAGTAACAGAACTGGGTGTTAAATTCGTAGAACTACACGCAGGTTTAGATGAGCAATGGACAGATGGATACTCTATCCAGGTTCTAATTGATGAGGCTGCCAGAGTAGGTGTACCAGTATCAATTGCTGGCGGAGTAAATATTAATAACGTTGCTGCAGTTGTTAAATCGGGTGTAGAAGTTGTAGTAGCTGGCGCAGCCATCTATGGTGCAGAAGATCCTGCAGCTGCGGCAAAAGCATTACGTGAGGCTATGGAAGCTGCGGTTTAAGCTTTCATTTAATCTCATAAAAAATGGAGCGATCATTCGATCGCTCCATTTTTTATTTTATCTTTTTTATAAAAGGTTATACAACAGCAGGTCGGCCTAATTTTTTCAAAAGACGGAAATGTGAAACCAATGCAGATGAAAAAGTATTGTTCTCATGATACGGGATGCCATATTCTAAAGCCGTTTGCTTTACAATCACAGCGATACGCCCATAATGAACATGGCAAATCTTTGGAAAAAGATGATGTTCAATTTGTCTGTTTAAGCCGCCAAGAAAGAAAGCTGCCATTGGAGATTGTGTAGCAAAATTTGCAGTCGTCCGCATCTGGTGTTCTGCCCATGCTTCTTCCATATTTCCACTTTCATCCGGCTTCGGAAATGTAGTTTCTTCTACTACATGCGCCAGCTGAAAAACCAGTCCCATGGTAATACCTTGTGCCAGATGCAATAAAATAAAACCAATCAACACCTGCCACCATTGAATATTCATCACCACCATTGGAAGAATAATGAAAAGTCCATAATATAAAAATTTGAAGAAAAACAAGTTGAAATACTCTATTTTAGGATGTATGTTTTTGCGTGCGCCAATATGTTGCTGAAAGAATTTTTTATAATCCTTCCGTAGCACCCATGATAATGAGGCCAGGCCGTATAATGGAAAGGCATACCATTGTTGATAGCGCTGATGGGGTTGCAGTTTATCCTCATGATTGATGCGAATTAAACCGGGTGCGATTTCAATGTCTTCATCATGACCTGGAATATTGGTATAGGTATGGTGAACGATATTGTGCGTAATGTTCCACACATAAGGACTGGCACCTACCAGATGAAAGAGCATGCTTAAAGTTTTATTGGTTCTTTTACTGGCAGAAAAGGAACCGTGAATGGCATCATGACAGATGTTAAACCCAATAAATGCACAAACTACACCAAGTAACAGGGTAAGGAAGGTGAGGGTAATCCCATTTAAATCAACCAGGATAATAGTGAGGTAAAGTAAGATAAATAAGCTCAGAAAAATAAATGTTTTGAGCCACATCAGGCCATTTGCATGAATACTTAAATTGCGTGATGCAAAATCGGCATTTACATTCTGCCTTAATGTTGCATAAAAATTGGCACCGTTCTGCGCCGGAAATTTTGTTTTTGCTTTCATGTCTCTTCTCTAACCACCCTATGTACAGGGTCGATACTTCCGAGTTCATCAAGTTATTTAACTGCAAATAATTTACACAGCCAAGGTATGAACGAAATATGTGATGATAAGTTTTACTTTATGATTTATTTATGTTGAATAATCCGTTTCCTATAAGTTGTAAAATGAGAAAGCCCCATATTTCTATGAGGCTGAATTATTTTTGCTTTAAAGACATCCATCATTTAAAGCATAAACCAAACAAACTAAATAATAGACAAAGTAAGGCTTAAATTGTTTTCTGGTTTTAAAAAAAAAAATGAAATTTATTCTTTTAATTACTGATTGGTAAATCCATCCAGTAATTCCATTGTTTTTACGGCTTCTTCTCCACTACAAGGATTTTCAGAATGATTTAGAAAATAGGCTACTACTTTTTCAATCATGGGTTGCTCTACATGGGCCAATGGAAGAAAATCTAATTTTTCATCCTCGCCGTTAATGGTTACCTTAATTTGATGACCAAACATAGGGAAACTAATTTTGCCTTTGGAACCAAAAACTTCACAGCGATCAAGTTGCTGTTCTTCTGCTACGGTGAAACACCAGGTACCATTAAACACCACACCATTTTCAAATAGAATATGCCCGGTAACTAAATCATCCACTTGTCCGTTTCCTGATTGATTTACAGCAATACCATGAGCGTTTTTAATTGCTCCAAAATAATATAACATTAAATCAAGCTGATGAGGGGCCAGGTCATGAAAAAGTCCACCACCGGCAATTTCCGGATTGGTTCTCCAATCAGATTCAGAACTGGCAATGATATTGCTTTTTTGAGGTTGCAGCATCTTTAAGTCAATAAACCGGATGTCGCCAATCGCCTCTTCATCAAGCAATGATTTTATTTTTAGGAATAAGGGTTGCAGCCTTCTATAATGTGCAACAGAAAGTTTTACACCATATTGGTTGGCTGCTGCTACCATTCTTTTAGCTGCTTCACTATTTAAAGCCATTGGTTTTTCTACATACACAGGCTTGCCCGCTGCAAGAGATTTAATTGTGAATTCTTCATGCTGAAGGGGAGGAGTGGCAATATAAATAGCGTTTACTTCCGGGTCATTAATTAACTCGTCTGCATTGCTGTACCATTTTGGTACTCCATGTCGTCTGGCATAATCTTCTGCTTTTGCAGCATCTCTTCGCATTACAGCTATCAGCGAAGAATTGGGTGCCTTATTAAAAGCAGGTCCGCTTTTTACTTCAGTTACATCACCACAGCCAATAATTCCCCATTTAATCTCCGTCATATGCATACATTTAATTTAACCTGTAAGTTAAGGATAGTGATTTAAGATAGAAAGTGGGATGTGAATTTTTATTATCTGAAAACAATAGTGGCTTTCATATTCTCTTAACTGAGCATATTCCTAAACGCAACAGGAGAAAGATTCGTTTTCTTTTTAAACAGTGTACTGAAAGATTGAGCATGCTCAAAACCAAGCGCATAAGCAATTTCATTAACAGACAACGTTGTGGTAGAAAGTTTTTCTTTCGCTTTCGCAATTAATTTTTCATGAATATGCTGCTGCGTATTCTGCCCCGTATGAACCCGCAGTAAATCGCTTAAATAATTAGGCGATAAATTCAGCTTGTCTGCCAGGTAATGTACCGTTAGCAAGCCTAAACTTGCCGTATGGTTGGCATTAAAATAATCATCGATAACCTGTTCAAATTTAATTAATAATTGATGGTTATTGTTTTTTCGGGTGATAAACTGTCTCTCGTAGAAACGATTAGAGTAATTGAGCAGCAATTCAATCTGCGATAAAATAATTTCTTGTGTATGCCTGTCAATATGCAAGCACTCCTTGTCAATTTTGTTGAGGATGGTAATTAAATTATCTTCTTCCTCTGCGGAAAGATGCAGGGCCTCATTTACAGCGTAAGAGAAGAAACCGTAGTTATTTATCGTATTTGCCAGGGCATGTTTAAGTAAAAAGTCTGGATGGAAGATGAGCAAATAACCTGAACCACATTCCATGGTTTGCAAATCAAGAGACTGAACCTGATTTGGTGCTGTAAAGCTAAGTACGCCTTTGTCATAATCGTAATGCTGCTGACCATATTTTATTTTTCCTGTAGCCTCACGTTTCAGTGCGATACAATAAAAGCGGTTAACAAATCCCTTCCACACTTCATCTTCAATAAATATGCATTCTGCCAGATTGATTACACTCACTAAAGGGTGATAGGGCTCTGGAAGCGATAATAAACGATGAAATGCTGATATGGATGAAATGGCGTTCATGATGATGCTAATTTAAAGATAAATAAATTGAAAAGGCACAACTCCAATTATTCTGAAAGTTGTGCCTATGGTTTAATCAATAAGTCCCATGCTAAATTCGTCATAAGCACTACCTGTATCAGTACCCAAAGGAATGATACTTTCCAGTTTTAATACATCACTTTCACTGAGATGAATAGCTGCTGCTGCGATATTTTGATCTAAATATTTTCTCCTTTTAGTTCCAGGGATTGGAATAATTCCTTTAGTCATCATCCAGGCAAGCCCCAATTGCGTAGCTGTTATGTTTTTATCCGCAGCCATAGCTTCAATGGCATCAACCAGTTCTATATTTTTGTGAAAATATGCTTCCTGAAAACGCGGAATTGATCTTCTGAAATCATTGGCCGGTAAATCGTCAATGGTACGAATCTGACCGGAAAGGAATCCTCGCCCAAGCGGTGAATAAGCTACAAAACTGATTTCCAGTTCTTCCAATGTTTGTAAAATCCCTCTTTCTTCTACAGTGCGTTCAAACAGTGAATATTCGCTTTGTACTGCACTGATTGGGTGAACAGCATGTGCTTTTTTTATCGTTTCTGAAGAAACTTCCGACAGACCAATATGGCCAACTTTTCCTTCTTTTACCAATTCACTCATGGCTTCAACGGTTTCTTCAATAGGAGTGTTCCGATCTAAACGATGCAGATAATATAAATCGATGTAATCAGTTTTAAGGTTTTTAAGCGAACGCTCCAATGCTTTTTTTACATACTTTTTCTGACCATTAATTGCCCATGTTACTTTATTATTATCATCTATTTCCCAACCGAACTTAGTGGCAATGATATAATCATTTCTATGGCCTTCTATCGCTTTTGCTATGAGCTGTTCATTTTTTAAAGGACCATATAAATCAGCAGTGTCCAAAAAGTTAACACCTAATTCCCTTGATCTATGAATGGTGGCAATGGCTTCTTTTTCATCAGCCTTTCCATACATATCAGCCTCCTCAAAACCCGTCATTCCCATGCAGCCTAATCCCATTACCGGAACGATTAAACCTTGATTACCTAGCTTTATTTTTTTGATTTCCATAATATGTTATTTTATGGTTCAAAGTTCATGAAGATTGTAAAGGCAACTGTATGCAAAACCCTGAAAGTTGTTTGCAAATCAATGAAGATGGTTTAAAGTAGGGATGAGATATGGTTTTATTGTTGAGTGATTTTTAATCTATCCTTCCATAATGAATCGCCATTACAATCCCATGTTCATCTGCAATAGGTTTTTGTGGAAAAGTATATTGTGGTTGTGATTTTCCGTTTTGCTGAATGATGGTTTGCATAGCAGATAACATAAAGCATCCAGGATATCATCAGGGGCAACTGCTGTTCTGTTAAACGCATGAATAGCAGATTGATAAAGGTTTTCTGTTCTGGAATCAAACTGTTGTAAAATAGAAAGCCGTTCATGAATGCCCTCTTTGGTTTTCTTGCTGGCCATTAATGGCTTACCTGAATTAAGGAACTGAAATGAAATTTCAGGGTGTGCTTCCTTAAAACGCAATCTGGCCGCATGGTTACTGATCAGCAATTCATCCAGTTCTAGCATCTTGGGTATAATAAACCAGGTTTGTTTTGACAGCCCCTTACCTAAAATACTTTTATTAATTTCATTCGCTTCACCGTAGTTTTCAGCAGCAAATGCTTCCCGGCACGGTACAGGAAAGAGGCTTGATTTTTTTTCTTTAGGTAAGGTAGCTCTGGCTTCCTGCTCACAAGTTCGATTCGGGATTTTGGCACTTGGTAAACCTATCGGCATGTCGATCAGAAAATCACAATCTTTTCCGAAGTATGCCCAAACCTCAGTAATATTTTTAAAAAGCTTTACGGCTTCACTTTCGTAGCAGGCGGTAACCCATCCATACCTGCATCCATCTATGCCAATTGCCAGATTACTCATATTTAAATTATGGTTTATAACTTATACAATGCAGGGCATAAAAAGTTGAGCGGAGGGAAGAATGACGTGCTATACCAGATTGATAGTTTATGAAATTTTCAATAATTAATAGGAGGTATGCCGATTGCAATTAAGTTTAACATCCATATGATTAAGCAATGATTTATTTGTTCAATCTAAAATAAAAATTAATGAACTTTTTTCATAGGTTTTAATCCCAGGTTAGTGAGCATATTCAAGTCTCCTTGTATGGTAGGATTGGGTGTAGTCAGTAATTTGCTATCTTCACCTGTAAAGATTGAATTGGCACCAGCCATAAAACACCAGGCTTGCTCAGTTTCAGACATCTCCGCTCTGCCTGCGCTTAGACGAACTTTTGAAGCTGGCATAATTATTCTGGCCGTTGCAATCATGCGAACCATTTCCCAAATGTTGATTCGGGAGTTGTTTTCCAAAGGAGTACCTTTCACACGAACCAATGCATTTACAGGAACAGATTCAGGATGTTTGTCCATATTGGCGAGGGTGGCCAGCATACTTATACGATCAACTATTGATTCTCCAAGTCCAATTATCCCACCTGAGCATACCGTAATTCCAGCTCTGCGGACATTATTAATGGTATTAATCCGATCATCAAATTTCCTGGTACTGATAATCTGATCATAATACTGTTCTGAAGTATCCAGATTATGATTGTAGGCATGAAGTCCGGCTTCCTTTAAACGAATCGCCTGATTTTCTGTAAGCATACCAAGAGTGCAACACACTTCCAGATCCATCTCATTTATACCTTTTACCATCTCAATTACGCGGTCAAAATCCCGGTTATCCCTTACCTCGCGCCAGGCCGCTCCCATACAAAATCGGGTGGCTCCTGCAATTTTAGCCTTTTTTGCATGTTGCAATACTGTTTCTGTGGGCAATAACGCCCGGACATCAACATCGGTATGGTATCTGGCAGCCTGTGGGCAATAAGAACAATCTTCCGGGCATCCACCAGTTTTAATCGATAACAAGGTACAAAGCTCAACCTCTTCTGGCACATGCCATTGCCGATGCACACTGGCAGCCTCAAATATGAGAGTCATTAAAGGTTGATCATGTATGCCCCGAATCTCTTCCTTACTCCAATCATGTCTGGTCTTTCTTTGTACTTCCATTTTGCTCGTTTTTTTTAAATTTCACAGGTATTTGCATGAGTTCAATCCATGCATCCAACCGTTCATTAGTGTTGTTGTCAAAAATAAGAGGCGCGCATTACAAGTAAATAGACCGCTCTTGAGATTCTGAATAGTCCGGTGTAGAATTCAAGAAACTGTTTAAGCTAAAGTTGTTTAAAATCATATGATGATAATTAAATCGGATGGTTGTTTTAATTATTCTGCTTAACATTAAATGCTAACCTGAACACAGCTTTAACCATTAATTTTATTTATTTTGGTTTCTTTCTAAATAATTAACCATCAATGAAATTATCACTTACCCTCATCCTGGCATTCGCATCTTTTACGGCTATTGCCCAAAAGAAATTACCAGTCATTCAGGCACATTCTAAAAGTGCTAAAATTTACGAAGAAGGCAATTCAGTGTCTGGGTGGGGGATTAATCCAAAAATTGTATTGGATATTTACATTACCAATAAGCTCAATAAAGCAAAAACTGTCAGGTTCAAAACTGATATCGATTCCATTACATTCCGGATAAAGCCCGGCCAAAAACAGGATTTTATCGTGGTGCTAAATGGTAAAGATTCCTGCCTGACTAGAATTCAGGCCCGTATCCCTAAAAATTATAGTCTTTTGAAACCTGAAGTACATGATTCCATTCCATTTTTTGTCAATAGATATAACACCAACCTGGTGAAGGTCGTGTTTAATAAAACTGATTCCCTACAAATGAACTTTGATACTGGTGCTACTGAGATGTCGCTCACTACTGAGGTGCTAGCAAAAAAGGTCAAATCTAATCCAAGCCTTTACGATACCTTTTATGATATTAAACTCGGTCAGCATATTTATCAAAGTAAAATCTATGATACCCAGACGGTTGGACATGAGGCAGACGGACTTTTGGGATGGGACATTTTCGATGGTATGGTTGTGGAACTCAATTATGATAAAAATGTAATGGTTGTGCATTCCAAAATACCGAAGATGGTTAAGAAAAACCCTCACTTTTCTAGTTTTAAGATTCGTTACATCAACGACCGGCCCTTTATAGAAAGCAAAATTAATCAGGGCGGTAAGATTCATTCCAATTGGTTTTTATTCGATTTAGGCTATCAAAGAACTGTGATGTTGGATAAGGATCTTTTAGACGCAGACCACTTTCCAACGGATGAAATGCAAATCATTAAAAAAACAACCATCCGTGGAACAAAAAACAATGAAATCCCTATAATCACAGCAAATCTGGAACAACTTAAGTTAGGACCATTTGATTTGCATGATGTTCCTGCCCAAATTGTAAAGGAAAACAAACCGATGAGGGGAATAAACATCCACATTTTAGGAAATGAAGTATTAAAGCGCTTTAATACTTTTTTAGATTTTCAGCATGATGTCATCTACCTGAAGCCAAACGCTTCCTTTAATACAGGGTACATTGATCAGAAAAAAAGTTGATTAGATAGTGATGATCAAAGTTCAACAGCAAAATTCTTGAAGTAAAAATGAATGCAGTAGCGATAGAAATTTAATCGCTGTTTTTGTCAATAAGTTGCACCATATTTTTATTGAATGAAGATAGATTCGTTCCTAGTGTCGCAAAAAAATCAAGGTCAGCATTTTCTACCGCTATAATGGCTTGCTGCAAAACGAGTTCACCACCAGTAGTAAGTTGAATTGTTTTTGCCCTGGTGTCTGTTTCATGTTCCTGCCGAGTGATGAACTGTTTATCTTCCAAGGTTCGCAAAACTTTTGATACCATCATTCTATCGGCATTACTTTGGTTGGCAATATCAACTTGTGTTACGGCCTTATTCTTTTTAGAAAGCCATCCCAATGCAGCCAACAGTACAAATTGTGTCTGTGTCAAATCCAAAGGATCTAACACCTTTTTTAGTTTTCGCTGCCACAGCATGGTGAGTTGACCCAGTAAATAACCCGGACTATCGTTCGGGCTCTTAAAATGAAAATCAATTTCTTTAGGCATATTGATGTTGAAGCATTTTTGATGAAATTAAATCAAAATCATGTTGATTAATTTCAAAGAAACCAAATCTAAATGGATAACCCCAACTTTTTTTATTGTTGATAAATACCAGATCAGCAATCAATGGAAGAATTGAGGTATCCTTACTTTCAAGAAACGCTATATTACGCCTGGTTGGGCAAAAGTCTTCTGAAACTTTAAATTGATATATTTCATCATCTATCAACTTTCCCAATGCGGTAAATTCCTGGCATTTGTCTGGCTTTCCTAAAGTTTGCTTTCCCGAATAATAAATGACAAAGTCGCCCTTTTTCATCCGCTTTAATGGTGCAGCCTTTCCGTGGCAGGCTTGCGCAATGCCTTGTGCCATGCCATTTTTTACATGGTCTTTTGATGCCACCAGTATCCAATATTTTGTTGATTGTTTGATCATGGTATTTATAATGAATGAATATTTAAGGTGCAACTAAACATTCTGCGTGGCTTCCGTTTGCGCTAAAAACGTAATGATATAACCATCCGGATCTTTTACCATTAATGTTTGACCAAAAGGCGTATGATTAATTGTTCCCAATATGAATACGCCTTTTTCGGTAAGTTGACTTTGCAGTAATTCAATTTTTTCATCTATAGCAAACCATAGGGAAGTACCCACACCTAACTCTTTTCCATCTATATTGGCAATAGGCGTTCTAATCGCAAAACTTGCTTCTCCATTATTATACTTAAAAACATAAGCATATGGATTGGTCATTCCAGATAATTCAAACCCTAATTTTTCAGTGTAGAAGGCTTTTGATACCTCTAAATCTCTAACTTGGAGAGATGCAAATGCTAATTTTCTCATGTGATTAATTTTTGTTGTCACAAATATAGTATATATGACTACAATAGTGCTACTCTTCTAACTTTTTTTTATTTTAAATAAATGTGCTTTGTATGAATAGTTTAATGCTGTGAGGAGAAGTTAAGTTGAGGCTATCAGTATGCCAATTAATTAGGGAAGATTATGGTTACGAAGAATAGGGCATAGCTTAATTAGTGTAAAAAGTTGAAATGGTTAGTGCTTAATCAATTAAGGGCTTTTGCATGTATTTAACTTTATTTTGATTGAGTACAAGATTTATCCCATTCCCACAGCACTATTATCCTAACTTGATATCAAATTCATGGTTCTATTTTGTGTGCGTTATTTTAATTGCTTTGAAGTCTCCGTCGCTGCTATCTGCTGTAAAAAGCCCTATTTTTCCTGAAGTGGTATTATTGAGTTTTTTAACTATCAGCGAAGCTTGGGGTGCATTGTTGATATAGGCTTTAACAGTTGTGTTGTTAACCACAAGTTTCATGGTAAACCAATCATTGGGGTTTGGTGGATTGATGATTTCTTTCTCAAAAACGGCATTTCTTTCCTTCCTCAATTTTTCCCATGTAAAATTAGGATGCGAAATATTGACTAGTCCTAAAATAAGTTGACACTTATTTACGAGTAAATATAATCCTTGTCATATAATATTGGCAAGGATTTTTTATATATCTGATCTGGTGTTTTATATCCTAATGACAAATGAGGTCTTTTAGTATTATAAAGTTCTACCGCTTCTCGGATTATTATTCTGGCCTGCTCAATATTTTTGGGTTTTACTAGGATAAACTCATACTTTAGAATGCCGTTTATGCGTTCTGCTAAAGCATTCTGATAACAATCGTATCCATCAGTCATTGATGGAATGATCCCATTTTCAGATAGTATTTCCTGGTACTGGGCAGAACAATATTGTAATCCCCGATCAGAATGATGAATCAGCTTTTGGGTTTTTATCCGTCCCTTTACGGCCATTTTTAATGCTGTCAACACTCCATCGGTATGAAGGCTTTCATGCAGGTGATATCCAACTATTTTTCTTGAGAATACATCTGTCACTAAACTTAAGTAGCCTGTTTTTTCTGCCGTATCGATATAGGTTATATCACTGACCCAGAATTCATCTACACGGACAGCTTTCTGGTTTTTATATAAGTTCGGATATTTATGTAGCCAGTGTTTTGAGTTAGTTGTCTTCTGGTAGCAACGTTTAGGTTTGATTAGCAAATGCTCGGAGCGAAGAAAGGCAAACAGTCCATCCCTGCCAATCTTAATTCCCTGCTCTACAAATGTGTTTTTAAGTTGATAGTATAGTTTTCTGGTGCCTAACCTGGGCAAGCTCATGCGTTTTTGGATAACAGCAAGTTTAACTTTCTGCAATTCCCTGAGCCTTAGGTTAGCGCGTTGTTCACGCTGATAATGTCCCTGTCTACTAATCCCAAACAATCTGCAAGACCTTAAAAGGCTTACTTTTCCCTGGTTTTTGAGCCGTTGGATTGCTTGGGTAAAAGCTTTTTTGGAATAGGGATACCATGCTCCTTTTGGAGAATTTCAAAGGTGGTCTTATAGATCAGGTTGCGGTCTTGTTCGTTTTTCAGGGCAGCTTCCAATTGCTTGATCCTTTGTTCTGGTGTCAGTTCTTTACTTGTGTCCATAGTATACTGTTTGGGTAGAGTCCAATCTAAGTTACCATGTTTTCTTAGCCAAACCAAAACAGTACTCCTACCTTGGATCCCGTAATAACGCTGGGCTGTTTTGTAAGTAAGTTCGCCTTTTTCAACCTGCTGCACAACTTGTAATTTAAAGGCAAGACTATAATCGCGCTGACTGCGCCTGATGATGTTCTTGTTTTGTTTTTGCATAATAAGTCAACTAGTGTGTCAACTTATTTCAGGACGGGACATTTAAATAAAAAAAGCCCATCTTTCGATGGGCTTTTAATCAGTAGCGGGGAGCAGGATCGAACTGCCGACCTCAGGGTTATGAATCCTGCGCTCTAACCATCTGAGCTACCCCGCCGGGTATAAATATTTGTGTATATGATCAAATATTTAGTTGGTTATTTTTTGGAGTTGCAAATATAGAATAATTTACCTTTCTTTAGAAAAATAAAATAAAAAAAATACATCAGGAGTTATTCTGGTAATGAATTAACATGGCAGAAAAGAAAAAATTTACACTTGAGTACGAGGTTAAATCGTCACCACGAATTTTGTATAGCTTTATCAGTGAGCCAAATGGCTTGTCGCAATGGTTTGCCGATGATGTAAATTTTCGCGACCAGGTTTATACATTTACCTGGGATGATGAACAGCTAAAAGCAAAACTGGTTTCGATCAAAGAAAACAAACTGGTTAAATTCAAGTGGCTGGATGACGAACCACAGTGCTATTTCGAAATGGAAATTGTGCAGGATGAGCTCACCAATGATGTGGCACTTGCCATTACCGATTTCACCACCGATGACTTACTGGCAGAGAAAAAATTAATCTGGGATAATCAAATTGATTATTTGATTAGCGTTTTAGGTGCCTAGTTAAGGCTGTATTGCTTACCTTTGTAGGGTGAAAAAAATACATCTTCTTCTTATTAAAGCCTTCATAAAGCCTTTTCTTGCCACATTTTTTGTGGTAATGTTTATCCTTTTGATGTTTTTCTTATTTAAGTGGATCGATGATTTAATCGGCAAAGGCTTTGAATGGTATACCATTTTAGAGCTGATGTATTATGCCTCGGCGGCAAACGTAGCCATGGCCTTACCACTTTCTGTGCTGCTTTCCTCTATCATGACTTTTGGTACCCTGGGCGAAAATTACGAACTGGTGGCCATTAAATCTGCTGGTATTTCCCTTCAAAAAGCCATGAGGCCCTTATTTGTGGTGATCATTTTGTTAACCATCAGTTCCTTTCTTTTTTCCAATTACATGCTGCCAAAGGCAAACCTGAAATTCAGTTCTCTGCTTTATGATATTCGCAACAAAAAACTTTCATTTTTAATTAAACCAGGTGTTTTTAACAACAGCATTCCGAATTTTTCCATCCGGGTAGATGCAAAAGATGAAAGCGGGAAACTGAGTGGAATTTTAATTTATGACCACAGGGGTACCAATGGAATTCCAAAAGTAATTATGGCGAAAGAAGGAGAGATGAATAAAACATCTGACGGTAAATACCTTTTGCTAAAATTAAAAGATGGCGTACAATATGAAGAACAAGCCAGTACCAGTGGCGCATACAACCCAAGGCAGATTTTAAACCGAACCCGATTTAAAGAAACGGAACCAAGGTTTAGCCTGGAATCTTTTGATATGAACCGGACAGATCCCAACGCCTTTGGAAACAGTACGCCCATGCTTAATTTAAAAGGGATTACTAAAAAGCGAGATTCGTTAGTAAAAGTGCTTGATACATTTAGCCAATATTCGATAAGGATGGCATCCAGTAATTTTAAACAATACAGCGTTACCAAAGGGTATTCTAAATTAAAAATTGCTCCAAAAGCCATTAGCGATAATATTATTAAAGATATTCCAAACGGATCAAAGAAAACCAGCCTGGATAATGCCGTTAATATTGTTGCAGGGTTAATGCAAAACTTATCTAACACAGCTCCACGCCATACCGATTTAATTGGTGAGATTATATTTACCAGAATAGAATACCAAAGAAAGTTTACGCTGGCTGCTTCCTGTATTCTGTTGTTTTTTATTGGTGCGCCCCTTGGTGCCATTATCCGTAAGGGTGGTATGGGTTTACCAGTGGTTATTGCCATTTCGTTCTTCTTAATTTACCATATTATCACTACAGTAGCAGAAAAATCTGCCCGTGAAGGTTCAACTAACCCCATAGTGGCCATGTGGATTGCGGTAATTGTACTGTCTCCGTTAGCAGCTTTCCTTACTTATAAAGCCACGGTTGATTCGGCTTTATTCGATATCAATTATTACAAACAACTTTTCATTAAGTTATTCCGTATCAAGCAAAAATAAACGTCAGTTATCATTTACTTATAAATGATATTTCGAAGATTTTTTTGTGCATTAAGGTTGTACCTTTGTGTAGGCAAAAGCGGTTTCATGTTGTTTAAGCCAAATTAAGATAACATGATCTGGCTAGATTAATCGGCCTTAAACAAATGCAAACAAAATTAAATACCATAGAAGAAGCCATTGCTGATATTAAAGCAGGCAAAGTGATTATCGTAGTTGATGATGAAAACAGAGAGAATGAGGGAGATTTCCTCACTGCGGCAGAAAATGCAACTCCTGAAGTCATTAACTTTATGGCTACTTATGGGCGGGGTTTAATTTGTGCGCCACTTACCGAAGAGCGTTGTAAAGAATTAAACCTGGATTTAATGGTTGGTAAAAATACCGCTGCGTACGAAACCAATTTTACAGTATCGGTAGATTTGGTTGGCTATGGTTGTACTACGGGCATATCTGCAAGTGATCGATCTAAAACGATGCTGGCTTTAGTTAATCCGAAAACTACCCCTGAAGAGTTGGGCAGACCAGGACATATTTTTCCACTAATTGCAAAAGATGGTGGTGTAATTCGCCGTGCTGGCCATACAGAGGCTGGCGTAGATTTAGCCCGTTTGGCGGGAATGAAACCTGCAGCGCTTTTGGTAGAAATTTTGAAAGAAGATGGTGAAATGGCCAGACTTCCGGATTTGTTTAAAATTGCAGAACAACATCAGTTAAAAATCATTTCTATTGAAGACCTGATTGCCTACAGGTTAAATATTGATAGTTTAATTAAAAGGGAAGTTACGATAGATTTACCAACTGAATGGGGCGATTTTAAAATGACCGCCTATACCCAGTTGGATAATAATGCTACACACCTGGCCATTTCAAAAGGAGAGTGGAAAGAGGATGAGCCAGTGCTTACTCGCGTACACAGTTCATGTGTAACGGGCGATATTTTTGGCTCTTGCCGTTGTGATTGTGGACCACAGCTACATAAGGCTTTAGAAATGATTCAAAAGGAAGGTAAAGGGATTGTGGTTTACATGAACCAGGAAGGCAGGGGTATTGGACTAATTAATAAACTGCGTTCTTATAACCTTCAGGATGCTGGTTTTGATACCGTTGAAGCCAATATTAAATTGGGCTTTAAAGGTGACGAACGTGATTATGGTGTTGGTGCTCAAATATTAAGATCTGAAGGAATTACCAAAATGCGCTTGATGAGTAATAACCCTACAAAAAGGGCTGGCTTAATTGGTTATGGCCTGGAAGTAATTGAAAATATCCCTATCGAAATTGAAAGTAATGTGCACAACGAACGTTATTTAAAAACAAAACGTGATAAAATGGGCCATTCCATTATGAAGGGATAATTCAGGTTTCAGGTAAAGATTGAAAAATATTGGCCAGTAGTTCTAACTACTCGCTTTTTTGTTTTCCTTAAAAAAAGTAGAGGAATAGCGATCGCTTAAAGATTGCTTCTTCGGCTGAAAAAGCCTCCTCACAATGATGATGATTGAAGAAAACCTTGTTATATAAAACTAAACATGAACGGTCGTCATTGCGAGGCACGAAGCAATCTCATTTGTAAGAAAGATTGCTTCTTCGGCTGAAAAAGCCTCCTCACAATGATGATGAGTAAAGAAAACCTTGTTATATAAAACTAAACATGAACGGTCGTCATTGCGAGGCACGAAGCAATCTCATTTGTAAGAAAGATTGCTTCTTCGGCTGAAGAAGCCTCCTCGTAATGACGATTATACTAGAAGAATAGTTTAGTAATTCTCTAAGAAATATTACTTCTTTGGATTATTCTTGTTCTGGTTAATAATAGCCTCTTTACTAATTGATTTATTAACTTTAACAGGTGTCTCGGTCTGTCTCCGTTTCAGATTTCTACGGTAAGAACCAGAAATTTTCTGAATAAATTCTTTAAACGTATCAAACTGTTGGGTGTATACCAATCCAAAAGAAGTCACATTTGCGGTAGGGCTGATTCCGCTATTTAAGAAAATACTTTGCTGTGTAGGTGGTTTATTAGCAGCTTTAACCGTAAGGCTACCATCTTTTCTAATTAAAAATAAAGCCTCAACCTCTCTACCAACATTGTCATTAGAAAAATTAATCACATTAAAATCATTTACACTATTTCTGTCAACAATACCTGCATTAATGATAAGCCTGTCATTAAAGAATTTAAATGAAGCATTGGCCTCATTCAGTGACCGAACGTTTAAATCGACAAAATTCAGGTTTAATGAAGATAATACATTGTTAAATTGATTAAATACCAATTCTGTAGCGGTACTTGTTGCGGTAGAACTTAGCTGATTTCCGATCGATTCTCCACCATTTCCTGAAGCAAAACTCCTTCTGATAATTAAACTGAAAGCTTGTAAGTTCAGGTTATTCTGATCACTTAAATAAGTTTGAAGTTGCTCTTTGATAGAAGGCTGTGATGGGAAATTAATATCCAGTTTGATCTCTGGCTGAAGCAGTAGACCAGTAAGTCCCATTTCAACCTCGGTATCTACCCGCTGGTTGGCATTACTACTCGCGTCTCTATTGGCTGCCTTAAACAGCTCATTTAAATTGGCACGTAATGCATAAACCGCTTTCAGGTTAATTTGAGCGGCTGTAGGATTGCCTGTCCACCTGATGGTTCCACCTTGCCTGATCTCGAATTTTTTGTTGATCACCTCTTGTGCGGTAAAATCAAAACTTCCGGTTTCGATAATGTAATCACCAGACATCTCAAAATCGCCCAGACTGTTAATATTCAGATTTAATTCAGCATTTCCTTTTCCACTTAAATTTCCTAAAGTAGTAAAAATGTTTGCTGTGGTATTTGGATCAATTGTTAACTTAAATGATAGCGTAAGCCCATCGAAATTGGTTGTTTTTTTCACCACCTTGCTTGAGTCACGACTGATGAAATTGATAAAATCTTTATCAGAAACCGTTTCAGAACTATTTAAAGGAAGGTTAAAAACCGTTCCCTTTTCAGTTTTGGCTTTAATATCAATCTTCATTCTACTGGTAGGCCCTGTAAACTTAAATTCACCGGTGCCGTAAGCCTTACCAAAGTAAACAGAATTATCTTTAGCTGTGGTATTTAACGCCATAAAGTTATTAGCCTTAACCGTGATACTTAACGTAGGATCATTAAGGTTATTCAAATCAATAGATCCATTCGCCACGGCTTCATTATCTTCTAAATCACGAATCTTAAATTTATCAAGACTTATGATACTGTTTTCAATATTAACCTTGTCTGTAATAACATAGGTGGTTTTAAGGTAATTTACCATCAACTGTCCCTCATCCAAGGCAAGGCTTCCGTTAATGGATGGTTTATCTAAACTCCCTTTTACGGTTAAATCAGCTGATATATTCCCTTTTAAATTGGATACGAGTTGTTTTACAAAGGGCTCTAAAATGGTTAATTTACTTTCATTCATCTTCACACTCATGTCGATAAATTTCTCTTTTAAATCAACGTTACCAGTAAGTTTAAAAGTTTCATTATTATCGGCTGTTATTCTGGTGAAAATATTCACTTTACTGGTTTCGCCATTAAATGAAGAGGTATCCTGAAGTGTTCCGATATAAATATCATTAAAGTTAAGCGAATCTATTTTTAAATCATCACTCGCCCTGGGTGCTTTCAATATGCCGTATAACTTGGTATCTCCATTTGCATTTCCACTTAATTTTACCCCAAATCCTTTTGTAAATGGATTAAGTGTTTTAAGATTAAAATCTTTAAAACCTACCTTCAGCAAATCTTTTGGGTCTTCAGACAATAACCCATCAACGGTAAGCTGTTGTTCACCATTGGTTAAATCGAAATTACTGATGAGTGTTTTGCCGTTATTCAGCACAATTCTAACCTTTTCCTGTATTCTCCATTCTTCACTATTGATCTTTAAAATGGAAGGTAAAAGGCTCAATCGTGCTGTAGTATCCTGGTTTTTAGTAAATTCTACCAGTCCGTTTAAATCCAGTTGATTGGCTTCATCTGCATTAGACATTTTAATGTTAAAAGCCAGACTATCGTTTCGAAGGATATTGGAAATATTTACGTCTTTAATGTATAAACTATCATTTAGCTGCACACGATCTGAAGTGGCAATAAGCTGAAGTTGTTCTTTCGTGGTGTTTTCATCTAAAATAATGTTGTTTACCACAATACCATTGTATTTTAATTTTTTCACAAAGCCTGATAGTGTGGCCGTATTGTTTCTCGAATCAAAATCACCAATCAGTGTAGCGCCTTCTTCCATTTCCAAACCAGGAGAAATAAACTGGGCCAACGGTTCAAACTTTTTAACCACCAGGTTAAATTTAAAAATTTGGTCGTTGTATTTTATTATATCTGCTTTAAGCGATGGAATGTAGGTTTTTGCAATGGCCTTATAATAGGAAACGATGGAGTTAAGATCATATTCTCCAGAGATACTGGCATCTAAAATATCTGATTTGATATTTAAATTTCTATTAATGCCTTTTCCTTCGGCCATCAATTGTACAGAATCAACATGGTAAATTCCTTTTGGATTTTGAAGCCTGATTTCTTCAACCAATAAATTACCTTCAATGTTATTAAGGTTTGTTCCTGAAAAGTTGGTGCTAAATTTTGCGTCAATCATTAAGGAATCTTTCATCAATTTTAAAGACTTTAATCTGGCCTTAGAAATGGTAGCATTAAAGTTAAACACAGGAAGTTTTGGATTGAGGTTTACACCACCATCAAAAACAAGTTTCACATTTCGATCATTAATACTGAGTTTCCCGTCAAAATATTTTTTATCAAAAGTACCATCAATCTTAACATTGCGGTATCTGTATCCGCTGAAATCAATATAATCTACATCACCGTTAATTTTTTCTGTCAAGTTTTTAAGTTCAGTACCACGCCCTTTAACATATAATGAAGAAGTAATTCTGCCTAAAGATTTTTCATCAATCAGGTTGCCCAGGTTGAAATCATATGTCTTTACGTTTCCGGTATAAGATGGAACATCATTTTTATCGATCTTCATATTCACATCGGAAACGATTCGACCTAACTTTGTCTTAAACTCACCGTAAGCTATAAAGTCATTTTGAAACCCAGTGAAACTACCGTTGAAATTGATGTTTCCAAATTTATTCACAATAACAGGGATGATTTTCTTTTTACTGTTAGTAATGCCAGCTAACACTTCATCAAGATCTTTTTTATTGGTTCCGGCCATTTCAATTTTGAGATCCATAAAAGTTTCCCGCCATTTTGGAAGCCCCCTAAGTACAAAATCGCCCTTAATGTAAGTAGCCTTACCAGTCTTTATGGCTAGTTTTTTTGCCCGAAGATTATTTACCAAACCTGTAATTTGGCCATCAATATCCAGATCTAGTTTCATGTCGTTTAATTCAGGAGCAAAAAATGCAACATCCTTCGATGACATGTGGCTATCTTTAAATATGGCCTTCATTCTAACATTATCAATATAATGATTAAAATCTTTGAAGGACTTAAACTTCATCTGGTAATAATTGCTTAAACGACTGTTATCGGTAACCAGTAAAAGATTTTTTAATTCTATTGCATTACTATCAACTGTGGTTACCGCAGTTAAATTTTTAAGATAAAACCCGCTTTTTTCTTTTAAGGTTAAATTTTTAATGCTGGTTTTAAATAAGTGATTTTTAGTGTCGAGCCCTTCAAAAATTCCACTAAGCTGTTTAACATCTACGTTATCGAAGTTTACGCTTTTACCTTGGGTAGTATCTTTTGCAGCAAAATTAGTATATCGGAAAGCAAATTCATTCAAAATGAGGCGGCCTAACTTTACATCAAAGGGCTTGGTCTTCTTTTTCTTTACAGTAGGTTTACCAGAATCAAAGTAGTCTATGATAAAATCGAGATTAGAAGACTTATCTTTGAAATCCTTTAGGAAAAATTGACCGTTGTTGATTTGAACGGTATTAATATCAATTATTTTTTTTTCGAGAGAGAATTGATTTATATCTACCATAAACTGTGGCGTACGCAGTAGAGTATCTTTCTGTAAATCAAGTACCACCAAATCTTCTAGCACGACAGATTTGAAAGGCTTGATGTAAAGGCTTTTAATAGATATAGTGGTATTAAGCTCTTTTGATAAATAAGCAGCAGCTCTCTGCGCAATATAAGTTTGAACAGGCTTAAATTGTAGTGAGAAAATAACAAGCGCAAGCAGCAAAATTATTGATGCAATTACCCAAAGGAGTATTTTAAATAGTTTTTTAATAATTTTGCAGCTTAAAAATTTAAATAAATTGTCTGTTATACTTGCTATCGAATCTTCTTGCGATGATACCTCAGTCGCCATATGTAACAACGGCAAAATTACGGCCAATGTTATTGCAAACCAAACAATTCATGAAAATTATGGTGGTGTAATCCCCGAATTGGCATCCAGGGTACATCAACAAAATATTGTTCCAACTATTGAGCAAGCAATAAAAAATGCAAAGATTACAAAACAGGACATTAGTGCAGTTGCCTTTACCAGAGGCCCTGGTTTACTTGGGTCGCTATTAGTGGGTGTTTCTTTTGCAAAATCTTTCGCACTGGCTTTAAATATACCTTTAATTTCTGTCAATCATATGCATGCACATATATTGGCACATTTTATTGATGATCCAAAACCTAATTTCCCTTTTTTGTGCTTAACTGTATCTGGTGGCCACACGCAGATTGTTTTGGTTAAGGATTATTTTGATATGGAAATTGTTGGTGAAACGCTTGATGATGCAGCTGGAGAAGCATTTGATAAAACGGCCAAGATATTGCAATTGCCTTATCCGGGTGGTCCATTAATAGATCAACATGCTAAATTGGGTAATCCTAAAGCCTTTAAATTTGCTGAACCTCAAATTGCAGACCTTAATTTTAGTTTTAGTGGATTTAAAACTTCTATTCTATACTTCATCAGGAAGCAGGAAAAAGAAAATCCAAACTTTATTGCCGAAAATTTGGATGATATTTGTGCCTCTGTACAACATAGCATTGTACAAATTTTATTAAATAAACTTAAAAAGGCAGCCAAGCAATATCATATCAAAGAAGTTGCCATTGCTGGCGGAGTTTCTGCAAATTCCGGTTTAAGGAATGGATTACAGGAAACTGCTGAAGCATTGGGCTGGCAAATTTATATCCCTGCTTTTCAATATTGTACAGATAATGCCGGAATGATTGCAATAGCAGGTTATCACAAGTTTTTGAAAAATGATTTTGTAGGGCAGGAAGTTTCGCCAATGGCGAGGATGAAGTTTTAGTTTAGAAATTAAGGGGTTAGATGGATGAGGTGTTTAGAGGGTTAGGTGGTGCAGATGTTGAGTTGTTTGAAGGCTAAGTAAATACAAAAAAAGAAAAGAAATAATAAAATCTTATATATGACTGGAGCATCATTGGTATTTTGGATTGTTTGTGCGATACCACTTATTGGTATTTTGTATTACCTGATCAGGAAGGATAAAAATAAACTGAAGGGAAGTTGGGGCGTAATCATACTGGGTGGATTAGTGATCGCTGCTTTATTGGTTATTGTGTATGTAACCAAAGATTTTAACGCCATTTTCAGTCAAAATTAATTGTTAATTATATTTTAGCTGCGGCATATATATAAGCTGATTTCTATTTAGATTGTTGTAATTGAATACCAATTTTAGCATTTGATTTTCGGCTGAATTTCTTATAAATGCAAAAAGCGTCCGGAATTTAAGTTCAGAACGCTTTTGTTTTTTATATGAGTATATTGTACTATTTACTTTTCTTGTAAATGCTCGCCAGTTACCTCAGCTTTAATTTTTGTTTCCAGCTCTTCTGCAAGTTCCGGGTTGTCGCTTAACAATTGTTTAACGGCATCTCTTCCCTGGCCCAACTTGGTGTCTCCGTATGAGTACCAGGATCCTGCTTTTTTAATGATGCCAAAATCAACACCTAAATCTACGATCTCGCCATTTTTAGAAATTCCTTCACCAAACATTACGTCGAATTCTGCAATTCTGAAAGGAGGAGCTACTTTATTTTTTACTATTTTAACTTTAACGCGGTTACCTGAAACTTCATCAGAATCTTTAATTTGAGAGATTCTGCGAATATCCAAACGTACCGAAGCGTAGAATTTCAAGGCATTACCACCTGTTGTCGTTTCAGGGTTACCAAACATTACCCCAATTTTATCACGTAACTGGTTGATGAAAATACAGCAACATCCGGTTTTTGAAATGGTTCCAGTTAACTTACGTAAGGCTTGACTCATTAAACGGGCATGTAAACCCATTTTGCTGTCGCCCATTTCACCTTCAATTTCACTTTTAGGAACCAATGCCGCAACAGAGTCAATTACAATTACATCTATTGCACCGGAACGGATTAAATTATCTGCAATTTCCAGAGCTTGCTCACCGTTATCTGGTTGAGAAATTAAAAGGTTATCGGTATCTACACCTAGCTTTTTTGCGTAAAACTGGTCAAATGCATGCTCTGCATCAATAAATGCAGCAATACCGCCTTTTTTTTGTGCTTCTGCAATAATGTGGGTAGCTAAAGTTGTTTTACCAGAAGATTCCGGTCCATAAATTTCAATCACACGACCTTTTGGAATACCACCAATACCTAAAGCGATATCTAAACTAATTGAACCGGTAGAGATAAAATCTATAGGTTCAATAGCGGTATCGCCTAGTTTCATGATGGTACCTTTACCATATGATTTTTCTAATTTATCTAATGTTAATTGTAATGCTTTTAATTTATCTGGGTTTGCGCTTGCCATTTTTTTGAAGATTTGATTCCGTAAATATAATTGAATTGTCGGCTAAATATACTGATGTTAATAATTTGTAATACTAAAATATTTAGCTAAGTTAATTGTTTTTTAGCTAATGTCAATAGTAAAATTAAATTATTTTCATTTTCAATTGGTTACGTGCTTCCTGTGCAGTTAATTTTTCAAAATAGCGGCACATATAAGTAATTTCGCATACCTCACATTTTGGATTTCTAGCTAAACAAACATATCGGCCATGTAAAATCAACCAATGATGGGCAATATGAATATCCTGTTCTGGTAAATTTTTAACTAAATCTTTTTCTACGGCTAAAGGTGTTTTGCCATTGGTTAGCCCTAATCGGTTAGCTACACGAAACACATGTGTATCTACAGCCATCGCCGGAGCATTATAAATCACTGAAGCAATTACATTAGCTGTTTTGCGACCTACACCTGGCATTTTTTGCAGGTCATCTATCCCAGAAGGAACAATATCATTAAATTCATTAACTAAAATATTGGCCATGCCAACCAGGTGTTTTGCCTTATTGTTAGGATAGCTAATACTTTTGATATAATCAAATACGATATCTGGGGTTACTTCAGCGAAAGCCTTAGCATTTGGAAAGCGTTGAAACAAAGCTGGAGTAACCATGTTCACACGTTTATCGGTGCATTGTGCAGAAAGAATTACTGCTACGAGCAGCTGATAAGGGTTATTGTAATGTAACTCCGTTTCTGCATCTGGCTGTTTGGCGGAAAAATGTTCTACAAAAAGTTTATAGCGTTCTTTTTTAAGCATGGCCAAATATAATAAGCAAATTACTAAGAAGCCATTTATCTTGGCTTTGTATCTAGATAAAAAATTAATGCATCACAGCATATTTTTGTTTTGGTTCAGCAATATTGCTGTTTGATTTACTTTTAATTAGCCAGAAGGCAAAAAAAGCACCAACTAAAGCCATTGCTGCGCCAACGTAAGCGGGAGAGGTATAATCAAAACCATATACTAAAGGCAGTCCGCCAAAAAAAGCACCAAGCGCATTCCCAATATTAAAACTGGCCTGGCTTGCAGATGCTGCCAGCATTTCAGAACCTTTAGCAGATTGGATCATCAACATTTGAATCGGTGCTGCCAAAGAAAAAGCAACTGCTCCTGTAATAAAAGTCATGATAAGTGCCAGTATTTGATTGGCAGAAACAAAATGTACAATGGTTAATGTAACCACCATAGCTATTAATAGTGCTGCTGATGCTTTAGCTGGCGAATATTTATCGGCTAACACCCCACCAATATAATTGCCTGCCATCATTCCTAAACCTGCAAGCATTAATATATAGGTGACGGCTTCTGCTGAAAACCCCGCGACTTCCGTCATCAATGGTGCAATGTAACTGTACCATGTAAATAAACCACCGGTTCCAATAGAAATCATTAAAATGATAATCCAGGCTTCTCTCTTTTTGAAGAAACTAAGTTCGGCCTTTAAATCGCGGTTTTTAGCTGCTTCTAAAGCTGGTAACCACAATTTAAGACTTAATAAAGTGATCAATCCAACGGCAACAACCACTGCAAATGAAATTCTCCAGGAAAAATGATGACCAATAAATGTTCCGAGTGGAACGCCAACAATATTGGCAATGGTTAAACCCATAAACATCAATGATACTGCCTGTGCTTCTTTTCCTTTTTGTGCAATACGACTGGCCACTACAGAACCTACACCAAAGAAGGCACCATGAGGTAAGCCAGATAGTAACCTGGCAATAAATAAAGTATTAAATGTAGGCGCAAATGCAGAAAAAGCATTGAATGCTGTAAACATTACCATCAAGGCAATAAGTATCTTTTTAGGTGGGTATTTTCCCGCAATTATTATGAGAAGTGGTGCGCCTATTACAACGCCCAGGGCATATGCAGAAATCAGATGGCCAGCTTTTGGTATGTTCACCGTTAAATCTTTTGCAATATCAGGCAGCAATCCCATCATTACAAACTCCGTTATTCCGATACCCAAACCACCTAAAGTGAGTGGAAGAAGATTTTTATTCATTTGTGCTTAGTGTTAAAATTACACTATGCAAAGGTATGGTTTTTTGTTTTTTCAATTGTAAAAATCGAGACATCTTAAACAGGTGCTTTGATTAAAATAAGTTTAAATACTTTGAAAAATATATGGAATGGATGAACGTGAAAAAGGCTGTTCTACTCTTGTAAAACAGCCTTTCTTAGCGCATGTAAATTCTTATTTTATTCTGCTATAAGCTAATATCTTCTTGATGGTTTCATCTTGAGGATCTTTAGCTAACCGATCTAACTTACCTTTTATTTGATCATAAAATAAGTCTAGTTCTGTAACAGATTCTATGTCAGTTTTTAGCTGAAACATGTTTTGCATTGGTGAATTTACACTGGTGTTTGATGTAGAGGTTTTTGTCATAAGCACTAAATGTGATAAGTTTATAAACTTAACGGTACTTCAGATACTTTATTTTAAAGCCTCATACAATTTTTGTAACTTTTACGCTACCCTTTGTATGTCATTTCTTTTGTCTTAAGCATTTTACGAAGGTTGCTTAGCGCATATCTCATCCTACCTAAGGCTGTATTGATGCTTACATCAGTTAAATCGGCAATTTCTTTAAAACTTAAATCTGCATAATGACGCATTAGAAGCACTTCTTTTTGCTCATCAGGCAATAAATGAATCATTGCTTTTAAATCTTTATGGGTTTGATCACGAAGCATTTTTTCTTCTGCACTTTCGTCATAAAAGTGTAGCATATTGAATACATCCATTCCATCAGAACTGGTGATGATTGGTGTTCTTTTTTCTTTTCTGAAATAATCGATAACCAGGTTATGTGCAATACGCATTACCCAAGGTAAAAATTTACCTTCCTCGTTATACCTTCCTGATCGCAGTGTATTGATTACCTTAATAAAAGCATCCTGAAAAATATCTTCCGCCAGATACTGGTCTTTAACCAATAAATAAATGGATGTATAAATCTTACTTTTATGTCTTCGTAAAAGTTCCTGCAATCCATTCTCGTTCCCGGCAATATATACCTTTACAAGGTCCTGATCGTTATATGATTGTAAATTCATAGGTTTACCTACACTAAATCCCGTACTGTTTGCTAAAAATTAATTTGTAGATGTTTAATTTCTATAGCTTATCTCCTATGTTTTTGAATGTGTTAGTTTGGTTCTGAGGTCGTTAATATCCAAAGAAAGTTATTTTTTACCAAAATGCAAAAAATAAAATGTTAAAAAATAAATTAACCATCTCAGTACCCTATTTTTGTATCATCTTAAAACCCAAATTACTTTCTGGGGTTTTCATAATATATTCTTAACAATACATGAGCAAAAAAGAGGCCGAAAAAGATCCGCATAAAAATATAATTATTAAAGGTGCCCGGGTGCACAACCTTAAAAATATAGATGTTGCCATTCCTAAAAACAAGCTGGTAGTGGTTACTGGGATGTCTGGTTCGGGAAAATCATCATTGGCATTTGATACCTTATATGCTGAGGGGCAACGTCGTTACGTAGAGAGTTTATCATCCTATGCCCGTCAGTTTATGGGGAGGATGAATAAACCTGATGTAGATTATATTAAAGGTATTGCTCCGGCTATTGCCATAGAACAAAAAGTAATTACATCAAATCCCCGTTCCACAGTAGGTACTTCAACAGAAATTTATGATTATTTGAAGTTACTTTTCTCCCGTATTGGAAAAACAATATCTCCGGTATCTGGCAAGGAAGTAAAAAAAGATTCTGTAAGTTCAGTTGTTGACTATGTGGGTGCAATGCCAGAAGATACTACAGTTACTATCTTTTGTCCGCTTTACCCGCACAATAACAGAACCATTAAAGAAGAACTGGCCATTTTATTGCAAAAAGGATTTTTAAGGGTATTGATTGGTGATCAAGTATCAAAAATTGAAACTGTACTGGATGATGCCGACTTTAAAGATGCTGAATTAACTGATGATAAAACGGTACAGATTTTAATTGATCGATTGGTAACCAATCAGGAAGAAGAAACTTTAAGCAGATTAGCTGATTCTGCACAAACAGCTTTTTTTGAAGGTAAAGGTGATTGTTATGTAGAGGCTGAAGGAAAAACCAAGCACTTCAGCGATCGTTTCGAATTGGATGGAATTCGTTTTGAAGAACCAACGCCTAATTTTTTCTCGTTCAATAATCCTTATGGTGCCTGTAAACGTTGCGAAGGCTATGGAAATGTAATTGGAATTGACGAGGATTTGGTTATCCCGGATAAAAGTAAAAGTGTTTACGATAATGCCATAGCACCTTGGAGGGGAGAAAAAATGAACGTTTGGTTGCAAAACTTCATTAAAGTAGCACCAAAATTCGATTTTCCAATTCATCGGTCATTTAGCCAGTTAACAGCTAAAGAACAGCGCTTATTATGGACTGGTAATAAATATTTCAGCGGACTCGATGCCTTTTTCAAAGAGCTTGAAGAGCAAACCTATAAAATTCAATACCGGGTGATGTTATCTCGCTATCGGGGGAAAACAACTTGCCCTGATTGTAAAGGATCTCGTTTACGTAAAGACGCCTCTTATGTAAAAATTGCTGAAAAATCCATCATTGATATTGTTTTAATGCCTTTATCTAAAGCGCTGGTATTTTTTAATGATTTGAAGCTGAGCGTAAATGATGCAAAAATTGCTAAACGTTTATTGGCTGAGATTGATAATCGTTTTCTATACCTCAATAATGTGGGCTTGGGTTATTTAACGCTAAATAGATTATCCAATACACTATCTGGGGGAGAATCTCAAAGAATTAATCTGGCTACTTCTTTAGGTAGTAGTTTAGTAGGATCTATTTATGTGTTGGATGAGCCGAGTATTGGGCTTCATCCTCGTGATACCAATAAATTAATTGAGGTTTTAATCTCTTTAAGAAATGTAGGTAATACGGTTATTGTAGTAGAACATGAGGAAGAAATGATGCGTGCGGCTGATTATATTATTGATATTGGTCCGGAAGCTGGAACTCATGGTGGCAATCTGGTATTTAGCGGTAATTATGAAGAAATTTTAAAAGATAAGAATAGTTTAACCGGTAGATATTTAGCGGGTATTGAAAAAATTGCTATACCTGAAAAGAGACGTAAATGGAAAGATCATATCCTGATTAAAGGTGCCAGAGAAAATAATCTTCAGAATATTGATGTTAAATTCCCTCTAGGCGTTTTTACTACTGTGAGTGGCGTTTCAGGATCAGGAAAAACCAGTTTGGTAAAGAAAATTCTTTATCCGGCATTACAAAAAGCAATAGGCAATTATGCTGGTGAGCAAACAGGTGCATATGATGGAATTTTTGGAAACGTAGATTTGGTTAGCGCGGTAGAAATGGTAGATCAAAATCCGATTGGTCGATCCAGCCGTTCAAATCCTGTTACTTATGTTAAGGCCTGGGATGATGTTCGAGCATTGTTCTCAAGTCAGGCTGCAGCCAAGGCCGCAGGACTAAAACCAGCTGCATTTTCTTTTAATGTAGAAGGTGGCCGCTGTGATGTTTGCCAAGGCGAGGGCGAGGTAAAAATTGAGATGCAATTTATGGCAGATATTTATTTGCCATGTGAGGCTTGTAGCGGGAAGCGATTTAAGCAACAGGTTTTAGATGTAACCTATAAAGAAAAAAACGTTTCTGAAATCCTGGATATGACCATTGATGAAGCGGTTGATTTCTTTAAGGACGAGCAGAAGATTTTGAATAAGTTAAATCCATTGGTTGATGTGGGTTTGGGCTATGTGCATTTAGGGCAGTCTTCTAATACCTTATCAGGTGGAGAAGCGCAACGGATTAAACTGGCATCATTTTTAATTAAAGGTAATAATGCCAATAAGACATTATTCATTTTTGATGAGCCAACTACCGGATTGCACTTTCACGATATCAAAAAATTACTAAAGGCACTGAATACATTAATAGAACAAGGCAACACGATCTTAGTTATTGAGCACAATATGGACATGATTAAATGTGCTGACTGGGTAATTGATATTGGCCCTGAAGGTGGTGATGGAGGTGGACAGTTGGTATTTGAAGGTATACCTGAAGATCTGGTAAAAGAGAAAAATTCTTATACAGGTAAATATTTAGCATCGCATTTAAATTTAAATCCATAATTTCGGCAATGCTTTTTCTAACCTTTATTATAGGCATTTTACTTAACGCCATGGGCTATATTCCCCCAGGCAACATTAACTTAACTGTTGCACAGCTAACCATTAATAAAGGGATGCGGCAGGTTTGGTATTTTATCTTTTCATTTTCTTGTGTAGAGATATTTTTTACCTTCGGGATGATGCGCTTTGCCCGATGGGCGATGAGTGATATTAATCCGAATGAGGCTGTTAGTGAAGTAAGGTTAGGGACTTTGGTTGATTGTTTTATGATTCTCATGTTCATTGTGATGGGAACCATTACCTGGATAAACCGCAAAAAAGTTCCGAAAACAAGTAGTAAGAAAGATGATAAAAGAAGTGGAAGTGTACTTTATGGGTTAATATTAGGTGTATTAAATCCAGTTCAGATTCCTTTCTGGCTTTTTTTTGGTAATTATGTAATCCTGCATGAGTGGATTAAAACAGATTATTTATCATTAATTGTTTTTGCTATCGGATCAGGCTTTGGCTCTGCAGGTGCGCTATATGTATATGCTCACTTTGCTACTTTTATTCAGGAGAAGTTTGCGTTGAGCAGCCTGATTATAAATAAATCTATTGCTATATTCTTGTATGTGCTTGCAGCTTATTTAGTGGTTAAGCAATTGATTGTTTTGTTATAGGCTTAATTAATTATATTAAGCTAGTTGTTTCTTATTGGTTTTCAATGATTTGGATTAAATCTTTTTCACTAGGCAATACGGTAAGGTATTTACTGGCAAAAATTTGCTCATTATTCTCCGGTAAGGTATATCTGACTACAGATTCGCTTTTATCCTGGCAAAGAATAATTCCAATAGTTTTGTTTTCATCATCAAGCTTCACTTCCCTATCAAAATAGTTTACATACATCTGCATCTGGCCTATATCCTGATGCTTTAATTCGCCAATTTTTAAGTCTATTAACACGAAGCACTTAAGTATCCTATTATAAAAAACCAAATCTACTTTGAAGTGACGTTCATCAAAGGTTATTCTTTTTTGGCGGGCAACAAAGGTAAAACCATTACCTAGTTCTAATAGAAAGTGTTCTAATTTATCAATCAGTTTTTGCTCTAAATCGCTTTCAGAGTAGAAGTTTTTATCTGGCAGGCCTAAAAATTCTAATATATAAGGGTCTTTTATTAAATCTTTGTTTTTTTCAATGATCTGACCTTTTTGTCCGAGGGAAATTACTTCTTTCTTATTCTTACTTAAAGCTAAACGTGTATATAATGCAGTATCATATTGGCGTTGTAATTCTCGTAAGCTCCAATTGTTTTTTATGGCTTCTATTTCGTAAAAATTGCGCTCATTCAGATCAGCTATCCTCATGAGTTTAGATAGTGAGAACAAGTTAGTTTGAATTCGTCAGACACTGTCTGACGAATTGAATAATTAATATAGAATTGCCGCATTTGCTTTAAATTGGTTTCTGAAAAGCCCTTGCCAAATTTATTGACTAACTTTTCTGAAAGTTCCTTTAAAACTTGTTTTCCATATGCAGATTTTTCTTTGCCGTGCTGCTCTTCTTCTACAATCATTTTACCAATTTCGAAGTAGGTCATGGCCATTGTATTATTAATGGTTTGTACTACACTTTGTCTGGCTTGATTAAGTAGTTCAATTACCTTTTTGTACAAATTTTGATCATTAATTTTCATCACACACCTGGCTAAACTTTCAATAAATTAATACGAAGAAAACCTTACTTTAAAAATTCTACATTCCATATTTTCTCTGCCTTTCTGCCAATCAACCAAAATGATGCAGCCAATACCGAAAAGAAAAGCGCCTTGTGCCAGCTATCCCAAAAATATTCGAAATAACGGGTATATAGGTTGATAAATAAAAATGTAATGCCAAATTCCCTTGCAATGTCATCACGGTATTTTAACCCAAATAAGGTACTGGCCACACAGACTGTAGCAGAAATTAAGGCCCAATAAAATAGACTTAATTGCCGAACGGCATACCATTTTTCTAAGCTTGCAAAATTACCAAAAACCGATAGGGCCCACAGTGAAATGAATAGATAAACCATTCCTGCGATATAGGTAATTTGAAAAAATTGCCTCGTTTTAGGCAAGGCTTTCATGATAAAGGAAGCTGCAGTTAAAACGGCTCCAAAAACGACAAATCTGAGTGGATAATTCATGCCTAGGAAATAGTAATTCCAGCGGCTGAGATAACCTGTTTCAGTACCAAACCAAGCGCCTAAAGATATTAATGCAAATATCCAGATCAACTTTGAGTTGAAGAAGTAACCAAGTCCGCCGTAAATAAACACCGAAATTAAAATTAGAATGGTGAAATTTCCAGAGCCGTTATCCAGCGATTTACCAAAATAGGCAATGGCATTCGCCGTAAGTAAAATAGCCGAAAATACAATCGCTTCATTGCTAAATCTGAGATTAGGCAATTTTTTCTTCCTTCGAAAGCCCAATATGTAAAGCCATCCTGCAATTCCAGCAGATACCAGAGCGATAACAATATTTGGGGTATTGTAAACACGTTTAAGATAGTCGAGGATGGAGTTATCAATTAAAAGCGACCCCAAAGCAATAAAGCCACAAGCCAGTGCTACCCAAAATGCGTATTGAGCAAGCCTCAACCAGTCGAAATTTTTGGCTTCATAACTTTGCCGAAGTTTAACGCCGGTTTCCTCATTAATCAAGCCATCGTTTTGCCATTGCTCAATCATCTCATCAAGAAATTCACTTTTTTCTATATCAACTTTCATAGGTGGGGTTGTATGCGAAGATATAAAATTAGTATCAAGATGTAAGTATCATGTATAAAGACAAATTAGTTAATTAAAGTACCTCTTTAATTTTCTTATTATTTCCTACTATCCAGATGATATCACCATTATCAAAAATGAAATCAGATGATGGATTTAAGATTCGTTCTGTTCCCCGTTCTATTCCAACAATAAGTGCCTGTGCTTTTTCTCTTATTCCCGCATTCCTGATGCTTAACCCATAAACAGGTGATTCTAGATTGACTACAACCTTCTGCAAAGTCATTTCCTTATCAGGAAAGTTTTTCTCGCTTTCTGTTTCGGGTATATCTACCTCCAAAATTGCTTTAACGGCTGCCAGTTGATCGTCTGCGCCAATAAGCAATAATTTGTCATTGGGATAAAGTCTTTCATCTCTTCCAGGTGTTGGTATGCTGTTTCTTCCACGCTCAATCATAGCAATGTTTACACCGAATTTTTCGCGAATCATTAAGCTGGAGAGGGTTTGACCTACCACTTCAGATTCTGGTGAAACCGTTAACGCTGTCAGGTGGGTATCCCATGGTAGTATGTCAGGTTTTTGATTCTCTCTGGCATTCAGATTTAAGATAAATCGCTTTTCCAGTTTATTATAAAAGGCCTGAAGTTTTCTGGAGAAAATAAACATCATCAGTACAATTAAAGCCAAAGCAATTCCGGCAGCAATCCAGGTATCAAAAAATTCGTACATTAAAAAACCAACGAAAAAGATGCCGAGCGCAATCCTAAATGCTTCGATGGCAATTAACGGTCCACGCGTATATTTTTTGCTTAACCACAAGTGAGAATAGGCAGTTTTTTGAATCCTTCTAATGGATAGTGCCCATAAAAAAGGCGCCATGATAATGAAAGAAACCACCAAACTGATAATGGTAGATTTAATTCCATTTACAAAATTATTTGCAATAAAGGGCTGTATGTAACGAGATGCCAGAAATATAACAGCAACAATAATAACAGAATGGATAACTGTGTTGAAGGCATAGCTGCGCAGCAAAATCTTCCAGTCACTTAGTGTGGTCATTCCGGCTGTGCTGGAACTGTATCTGGATATTCCATCCAACCATTTTTTAGGCAAAATCCGGTTAAGGAAATTATAAAATGCTTCTGAATGTTTAATGAGATAAGGGGTGGTAAAAGTGGTAATAGCTGATGCCGCCACGGCAATTGGGTAGAGAAAATCACTGGTTACCTTTAAGGTTAATCCTAATGTGGCAATAATGAATGAAAATTCACCAATTTGTGCCAAACTCATTCCAGATTGAACAGAAGTTTTGAGCGGCTGGCCGGATAGGAGTGCGCCGAGACTTGAACTCAAGAATTTGCCAAAAATAGTGGCTAGTGTTACAATTATGATCGGGATACTATAATCAATCAGGATTTTTGGATCAATCAGCATACCTACTGAAACGAAAAATACTGCGGCAAATAAATCCTTTACGGATTTAGTTAAATGCTCTATTTTTTCAGCCTGAGTGGTTTCGGCGAGAATAGATCCCATGATGAAGGCACCCAGGGCAGGGGAGAATCCAACCTTTACTGCCAAAAGAACCATTACCAAACACAAGGCCAGAGAAACCACCAGCATGGTCTCATCATTCATTAATTTTCGGGTGGCCTTAAGGAAGGTTGGAATCAGAAATATTCCACCTAAAAACCAAAGTACTAAGAAAAATGCCAGTTTTAAGATTGAGATTAGCATTTCACTACCTGCAAACTGCTGACTTACCGCTAAGGTGGATAACAGAACAAGGAGTAAAATAGCCACTAAATCCTCAACGATAAGTACACCGAAAACAAGTCCGGCAAATTTTTTATGTTTTACACCTAATTCTTCAAATGCCCTGATGATGATGGTGGTGGAAGAAACAGATAAAATTCCACCAAGAAAAATACTATCCATGGTTTTCCAGCCCATCAATTTGCCGGCAGAGAAACCGATCAGCAACATAAAAACAACTTCAACAATGGCCGTCACTGATGCGGAGCCTCCAACCTTAACCAGTTTTTTAAAACTGAATTCCAAACCTAAACTAAATAATAGGAAGATCACACCGATTTCACCCCAGATGTTGATGTTCTTTGTATCCTTAACTGATGGAAAAAAATCTAAATGTGGCCCAACCAATAGGCCTGCTAAAATATAGCCTAATACTAAAGGCTGCTTAATTTTTTTAAATATAAGTGTGGTAATTCCTGCTGCTGCAAGAATTAATCCTAAATCGGCAATTAAATCTGGTAAATGCATTTATGGTATTCGGTAAGATGGTCAAATGATTCCGGGCAATCCGGCTGTTGTATTCTACGTTATTGTGGTAGAGGTTAACGTTACCAAAACACGTGTTTTGGATAAAGCATTTTTAGTAAACACCAGTAATGGTATTTCTGCCGCTTTGTAAGGATTTCATTTGTTTTTAAAGGAACAGACATTGATATCAAAACAACCCATAAAATAATAGCATCAAAAAAAATCTTAAGAGTAGAATGATTAATCAAATCTTTCTGTAATTGCTCATCATCCTTGTTGATGCTGAAATGATGCTTAAAACTGATTTTTTGGGATATAATGACGATTTGCTTCGCCTGAATTTTTGGTGCGTGACTTTTTCTTAGTGATGCAAAGCTTGCAAAACTTACCAATGTAGTAAAAAGAATGATGATATAAAAAAGCCTCATTGCTGCTAATATAGCGAAAAAATGAGGCTTTTTGAAAGATTAAAGTTGATATTCTGATCAGCTAAAGAGTAGAAAAGTAGTTTAATGTATCTTCTTTATCTTTTTGCAATTGTACTTTCAGTGCATCCAAACCTGTAAACTTCACATCGTGACGCAGAAATTTTAAGAAGTTCATTTTGATATCCTGGCCATAAATTTCCTGGTTGAAATCGAAGATATTCACTTCAATATTTCTGGTCATCCCATTAATAGTTGGCCGCTGACCGATATACGCCATACCCTTAAAGATTGAAGGTTGAAAGTTGAAGGTTGAGGGCTCAAGAGCATCAAATCCCAATTCCGAAATCCCAACCTTCATCTCAACAGTTACAGCATAAATGCCATCGCCAGGAATAAGTTTATACGTTTCCTCTACAAAGATATTTGCCGTTGGAAAACCAATCGTTCTGCCAATTTTATCGCCCTTAATTACACGGCCAAAAATAGAAAATGAATAACCCAGGTAATCAGCTGCCAGACTAATATCTCCATCCAGTATTGCTTGCCTGATCTTTGTTGAACTCACGGCTACATCATGAATATCCTGTTCCATAATTTCTTCTACAGAAAAACCGAAGTGATTACCTGCGGCTTTTAAATCTGCCAGGTTCCCCGTACGATCTTTACCAAAACGATGATCATAACCAATGATGATATGCTTGGTGCCAATATGATTAACCAATATATTTTTGATGTAATCATCAGGAAGCAGGTTTGAAAAATCACGTGTAAAGGGCGTAATAATTAAATGATCAACGCCCAGGCTTTTAAGTATTTCTGCCTTTTCGTTGATGGTATTGATCATTTTTAGATCCTGATTTTCAGGGTCAATGATTAGTCTTGGATGTGGGAAAAAGGTTAAAATAACACTTTCACCATGATCTGATTTGGCTTTTGCAACCAGCTGTTTGATAATTTTTTGATGCCCGTAATGAACACCATCAAAAGTTCCGATAGTTACAATGGCATTATTTAGCTTGGTAAATTCAGATAGGTTATGATATATTTTCAATAGAATAATCTTTTATATGGGGTTTATAAGGAGATGGGAATAGAGTCTCCAATTCAATAACCCAAAATTTATAAAATAATTTATTAATGCAAAGCATGGCGTTTTACTACACCACCCTTTAAATCTGCAATTTGTTGTTGTATCACAAAAGCATCTTGATCTATGTTCCTGATGGCAGTTTGCAATTTGCTCATTTCCAATTTGGTTACTACGGTAAAAAGAATATCTATATCCTTTCTTTCGCCATAACCGCCTTCTCCTTTATAAATAGTTACGCCACGTTTCATTTCTGTAATGATATAATCTTTTATTTCCTCCTGATGTTCGGAAATAATGGTTACCCCTGTATATTGCTCTATTCCGTTTATAATAAAATCAATGGTGTAAGAGGCTGATAAATAAGTTAATATAGCATATAGCGAAGTTTCAATATTCAGAAAATATGCTGCAAAGGCAAAGATGATGATGTTTAAAATCAGGATAATATTCCCTACGGTGAGGATACTATTTTTACTGATGTAAAGTGCCAATACTTCCGTGCCATCAATTACACAGCCACCCCTCATGGCTAAGCCAATTCCTGCACCCAGAAACAAACCTCCAAAGAAGGCGATGAGTAATTTATCATGCGTAATGGGTTGGAAAGGAAGAAAAATTAAAGCCATAGATAACGCAGCAATGGCTATTGCGGTTTTAATGGCAAAACCTTTTCCAATTTGCCTGAAACCAAGTATAACAAACGGAATATTAATGATCACAATGAGGTAAGAGAGGTTCCATCCGGTTAGTGTACTTAAAAGTAAGGAGATACCGGTAACGCCACCGTCTATAAAATGACTGGGCATCAAAAAACTTTTTAAACCAAAACAAGCTGAAGTTACCCCCGCAGCAATCAAAATAATTTCTTTTGCGTACCGGGCGTTCTTGTTTTTAATTCGGTTCATGTTTATTCCTGAATTTTAATTTCTTCTTTCTTGCTACGAATATAATTAACAAGCTCTAGAACCTCAAACGAATTTGAAAGCAAAAAGTTTCCACTTCTTGTTCGTGTGAGTTTAGATAAATAGGCACCATTATTTAATGCTTTTCCAAAATCGGAAACTAACGATCGGATGTAAGTACCTTTACTGCAAACAATCCGGAAATCTACCTCCGGTAATTCAATCCTGGTGATTTCAAATTCAGGAACGCTTACAAAACGCTTACGTAGTTCTACTGCTTCACCTAGGCGAGCCTTTACATATAAACGTTCACCATTGATTTTTACAGCTGAATGTGCAGGAGGGTATTGCTCAATATCGCCTGTAAACGGTGATATAGCGTTATATATCTGTTCAGGTGTAATGGATGAAATATCAAAAGTTTGATCAACCTCCGTTTCCATGTCAAATGATGGAGTAGTGGCGCCTAAGATCATGGTTCCGGTATATTCCTTTTCTTCTGCCTGGAAGGTATCTATTTGCTTAGTTAATTTACCTGTACAAATGATTAATAACCCGGTAGCTAGTGGATCTAAGGTACCTGCATGACCGACTTTAAGTTTTAACGGCTTTAAAGAATTCCGGATTTTGCCAACTACATCAAATGAAGTCCATTTGTAGGGTTTGTTAATTAAAAGCAGTTCGCCCTCGGCAAAATTGAAATCTTTAAACTTTGAATTTTCTGTACTCACAAATCTTTTTTGCGCAAAGATACAGATTATATCACTTGCAAGTTATGTCCGGTGTACAATAGAATAATGATGATTAGGCCTGCAATTATGCGATACCAGCCAAATACCCTGAAACCATGCTTATTTAAGAAACCAATAAAGCTTTTAATGGCTAAAAGTGCTACAATGAAAGCAATTACATTTCCAATAATCAAAAGATTAATCTGATCATGAGAAATGGTATTTCCTTCCTTATAAAAGTCAAATAGTTTTTTACCTGTTGCCGCAAACATGGTTGGCACGGCTAAAAAGAATGAAAATTCTGCTGCTAACTTTCTGCTTAATTTTTGGCTCATCCCACCAATAATGGTTGCTCCAGAGCGTGAAACCCCCGGAATCATGGCAATGCATTGAAAGAAGCCTATTTTTAAAGCTGTTATATAATTTATTTCTTCCTCCTCATTGATAGTTGGTTTGTTAAACCATTTATCAACAAATAATAGAATTATACCTCCAACCAATAATGAAATGCCAACAGCCATCGGACTTTCCAAAAGCTCATCTATTTTTTTGCTAAGCAATAAACCAAAAACTGCTGCAGGAATAAAAGCAACAAGAAGTTTGATATAAAAATTAATGGATTTAAAAAATCTTTTAAAGTATAAAACCAGTACCGAAAGTATAGCACCTAGCTGAATGGCAATTGTAAAAAGCTTCACAAAAGGATCGCTGGCAATGCCCATAAAAGAGGAGGCAACAATCATATGTCCGGTGCTTGATACAGGCAAAAATTCCGTTAGTCCCTCTATAATAGCAAGGACAATGGCTTGAAAAGAATTCATATTTTATAAAAATGGTAGGAGTAAAGAAGAAAATGCTCGATAAAAATCTAAGCGTCTACAGATCCTAATGGTAAAATTTTATTTTTTTAGGATTGCATAAATTCCGAAAGCAAAACCAAAAAGTACTACAAGTGGCGCCAGCAAAGTTCTTCTGAAATCATAAATATCACCGGTGGTGCCCATCATTAAGATGAAGCCTACCGCTACAATTGCAATACTGATTAACAGTAACTGATAATTTTTTTTGGTAAAAACCAATTCACTTTTTACGTCCTTAGTAACCGGACTTGTTTTTTTTTCTAATGCCATTATCTATAAAGATTATAAGATTTTAAACGTAAATACCTGCTTACTGCAAACCAGGTGCTAATGCCAGTAATAAATATGCCCATGATAATTAAGCCCACGAATACAAAGCCAAATTCTTTGTAGTTGTTTAGAATAATAATTTCAGGAACTTCTTTCCGAGCATAAATTAATGTAGCTAATAAAATAATGATTGCAATAAATGCAGCAATTAAACCATGTAAGGCTGCATACAATAGAAAAGGACGTCGAATAAAATTTTTCGTTGCACCAACAAGCTGCATACTTTTAATCAAAAATCTCTGAGAGTAGATTGCTAAGCGTATAGTGTTGTTAATCAATGCAACTGCAATAATTAAAAGCAGCACTGCAAATGCCAGAATAATTAAGCCGATGGTATTGATGTTTTTATTAACCATATCGATTAATGAACTCTGATAAACCACTTCTTTTACAACAGGGTTTTTAGCGATGTTAGCCTTTAAAGTTTCTATACTTTTATTGTTGGCATATTCGGCTTTTAAATACACATCAAAGGTAGAGGTAAGTGGATTGTAACCTAAAAAGTTTACAAAATCCTCGCCTAAATCCTGAGTTAGATTTCTAGCTGCCAGTTCTTTATTTACATATTGTGTTTGCTTAACGGCACGGTTGGCATTTAATTCTTTTTGAAAAGCCAGTACGTCAGTTTCTTTTGCACCCTCATCCACAATAATGTTTAAAACAATATTTTCTTTTACGTAATTAGACAGATTTTTGGCGTGTACAAGTACCAACCCAAGTAGTCCCAGCATTAATAAAACCAGCGCAATACTAATTATAGTAGAGATATATACGGTTTTGGTTTTCTTAGATGCATCACTTACTTCGAATTCTTCCATGTATTTCAATTTTGTTTTTGCGAAAATATAAATTATACCTGATAAACACCAATATAAAGCTATTCTAATTGAATATTAACGCCCTGAGTGGCGATTTAGTTTATGAAGAAACAGAAGTGTTGTAACAGCAAATTTTTAAGATTGGTACGAAATCAAGAGATGAGTCGTTTAATAATTTAGTAAATAGTAAAAACCTAAAATCTATCCTGAATGAAAAAACAACTTACCGTAATTGGCTTTTTATTTATTGTTACAGCAACATTATTCTCTTGTAAAAAAGATACCGTTTCTTTAAAAGCCCGCATCATGGGTAAATGGACTGTTAATAAAATTGAAGTCTCCGGAAATACAAACTCATCCCTTAACGGAACATTTAATTATACTATTAATGATTACATAGATTTTAAGTCTGATAATGATGACCAGGTAGAATTAAGCTTGAACAATCAGCGTACTATTGGTACCTATACGGCTTCTCTTGGAGACGATTTCGTGATGTCTTTTCCTGAGGGCGTTTCAAATGCAACCGTTAAAAGCCTAACACAATCTCAATTACAGTTTACAGCTAAAATTGATAAAACTAATATTGTAAAGGTATATTACCTTACCCGTTAAAAATCTTATCCCCTAGTGTTTGCTTGCGCCATTGGTTATTGATAGCCAATGGCGCTTTCTTATATTTCAATCTTTATAGGTTTTAAAAACCATAGGGATTTTGAATAGTCATCTATTCTGTTTTTTTAAGCTTTTTATTTCCGTATTTTCGCTGCTTTAAAAATTTAAAACTTGCAATGGATTACCAATTCAAAGAAATAGAACAAAAGTGGCAGAAATTCTGGGCAGATCATCAAACCTTTAAAGCCGAAAGCAATTCTGAAAAGCCAAAGTATTACGTGCTAGATATGTTTCCTTACCCATCTGGAGCAGGCTTACACGTTGGTCACCCACTGGGTTACATTGCATCGGATATTTTTTCAAGATATAAACGACTTAAAGGCTTCAATGTCTTACATCCAATGGGCTATGATTCTTTTGGTTTACCGGCAGAACAATATGCTATACAAACTGGTCAGCACCCGGCTATTACTACAGAAGCAAATATCGCTACTTATCGTCGGCAATTAGATCAGATTGGATTTTCTTTCGACTGGAGTCGTGAAGTGCGTACCAGTGAGCCATCATACTACAAATGGACACAATGGATTTTTATGCAATTGTTCAATTCGTGGTACAACCTTGAAAATGATCGTGCAGAAGACATTACAACCTTAATTGAAAAATTCAATGCCTCTGGTTCAGCAGATGTAAAAGCCGCTTGCGATGAAGATGTAAAATCTTTCTTGCCAAGTGATTGGGCAACTTTTACCGAAGAGGAGAAGCAAACGGAATTATTGAAATACCGCTTAACCTATTTACGCGAGAGCACTGTAAACTGGTGCCCGGCTTTAGGAACCGTTTTGGCCAATGATGAAGTAAAGGATGGTTTCTCTGAGCGTGGCGGTTTTCCGGTAGAGCAGAAAAAAATGATGCAATGGAGCATGAGAATTACCGCTTATGCTGAAAGACTTTTACAAGGTTTAGATACCATCGACTGGCCGGAACCAATTAAAGAAATGCAACGCAACTGGATTGGTAAAAGTGTTGGGGCATCAGTTAGATTTAAGATTGAAGATTTACGATCTACGAATGAGACTCCTGACTCTGGACTTCGGACTTCTGACTACATTGAGGTTTTCACCACTCGTGTAGATACCATTTTCGGTGTTTCCTATTTAGTTTTAGCACCAGAGCATGAATGGGTTGCTGAATTGACCACGCCTGAACAAAAGGCTGAAGTAGAAAATTATATAGCGCAGACTAAAAAGAAATCGGAATTAGACCGCATGGCAGATACTAAAACGGTTTCGGGTGCTTTTACTGGTACCTATGTGATTAATCCGGTAAGTGGCGAACGTGTTCCATTATACATTGCAGATTATGTACTTGCAGGTTATGGTACCGGTGCAGTTATGGGTGTGCCAAGTGGTGATCAGCGTGATTGGTTATTTGCAACGCATTTCAATTTGCCGATTATTCAAATTTTAGATGCACAGAAAGATATTGATATTCAGGCCGATCCAACTAAGGAAGGAAGATACATCAATTCAGGTTTTATTAATGGATTAACTTATCAGGAAGCGGTTCCATTATTAAATAATTGGTTAGAAGAAGAAAATGTTGGAAAAGCAAAAGTAAACTTCCGTCAACGTGATGCTATTTTTGGTCGCCAGCGTTATTGGGGAGAGCCAATACCGGTTTATTTTAAGGATGATTTACCTTTCTTAATTAAAGAAGAGGAATTGCCCTTAATCTTACCAGAAATTGATAAGTATTTGCCTACAGAAACTGGAGAACCACCTTTGGCAAGAGCTGAAGGTTGGGCGCCAGCCGCGGGCGATCATTTTGAATTAAGCACTATGCCAGGTTGGGCTGGAAGTAGCTGGTATTGGTACCGCTATATGGATGCCAATAATGATACTGATTTTGCATCTAAAGAAGCGATTGAATACTGGCAGGCTGTTGATTTATATATCGGAGGTTCTGAACATGCAACAGGCCACTTATTATATAGTCGTTTCTGGAACAAATTTTTGAAAGATCTGGGTTATACTAAAGAGGAAGAACCTTTCAAAAAATTGATTAACCAAGGGATGATTCAGGGAAGAAGTAATTTTGTTTATCGAATCAATGATGCTGAGGGTAAGCCAACTCATACCTATGTTTCAGCAGGATTAAAAAAGGAATACAAAACTTCAGCATTGCATGTTGATGTTAACATTGTTGAAAACGATACTTTAGATTTGAATAAATTTAAGTCGTGGAGAGAAGAATATGCCAATGCCGAATTCATTCTTGAAGGTGGAAAGTACATCTGCGGTGTTGAGGTCGAAAAAATGTCTAAATCAAAATTCAACGTGGTTAATCCCGATGATTTGATTGAACGTTATGGAGCAGATACTTTGCGGATGTATGAAATGTTTTTAGGGCCTCTGGAGCAAAGTAAACCATGGAACACCAATGGTATTGAAGGCGTATTTAAGTTTTTGCGGAAATTCTGGCGATTATTCCATAACGAGGCGTGGGAATTCACTGTCTCTGATGTTGAACCTACTAAGGCAGAATTAAAATCACTACACAAAATCATTAAAAAGGTGCAGGATGACATTGAACGTTTCTCTTTCAATACTTCAGTATCCAGTTTTATGATTGCGGTAAATGAATTGACAGATTTAAAATGCAACAAACGTATTATCTTACAAGATTTGGTTGTGATTTTATCACCATATGCACCACATATTTGTGAAGAACTTTGGGTACAGTTGGGTAATGAAGCAGGAAGTTTATCTTATACAGCTTTCCCTACTTTTAATGCGGATCACTTGGTAGAAGATGAATTTGCTTATCCAGTTTCTGTAAATGGTAAAATGAAGATGAACCTGAATTTGAGTTTAACCCTGGCGCAACCAGAAGTAGAAGCCATTCTATTCGCGAATGAACAATTCCAGAAATTTTTGGATGGCAAAACACTGAAGAAAATCATTTTTGTTAAGGGAAAGATTATTAATGTAGTAGTTTAAGCTGAAAGCTAAAGGACTAAAGCTAAAAGCATCCTGTAAAGTTTCTTAAAATCCCCGAATTTGTGAGATATCAAATCGGGTTTTTTTGTGCCTATCATCGGCAATGAATGGAATCAACTTACGACGTTTAGTTAGCCTTTACGAAGGAAATATTAACCGGGTTTTTTTATTGGTAATATCCTATTTGTTAAGCCGTAATGAGGTTGCCATGGCTGATAGAATCAGCCTCGCAATTACTAACGTTCATATATGTGGCAAAACAACAGGTAGAAAAACAAAACCCAGACTGTAATTTACAATCTGGGTTTTATATAATTTGCAGGAAAGCTTTAGGCTTTCAGCTCTAAGCTTTATGCTTTGGTCTTTCCGTTTAAAAACTACGCTTTCGCTTTATTTCTATTTCCGCCAGATCTCCTGTTATTGCTGGCGTTACGTGGTTTACCACTCATATTTCCATCACCGCTTCTTTTACCGCCGCCGCCGCCACCTTTGGATTGTGCCTGAGGTTTACGTTTAACCTGGTTTTTAGCCAACATACTTTCCCAGCTAAGTGGATAAGGATGATCATCAACAACAGGTAGTGTTATTTTAATCAGCTTCTGAATGTCTAACAAATATTCATTTTCTTCCGCATCACAAAAAGAAATGGCAATACCATTGGCACCTGCACGGCCTGTACGCCCAATTCTGTGTACATATGATTCAGGTATGTTAGGTAACTCATAGTTAAAAACGTGAGATAACTGGTCAATATCAATACCACGGGCTGCAATATCTGTTGCCACCAACACACGAATTTTCCGATCTTTAAAATCAGTTAAAGCCCTTTGTCTGGCATTTTGCGATTTGTTGCCATGAATGGCGGCTGCTTTGATTCCGGCATGTGCTAAATCTTTCACAATCCGGTCAGCACCATGCTTGGTGCGTGTAAATACTAAAGCGGTTTCAATCTTTTTATCTTCCAGCAGGTGGATTAATAATTTCTTTTTATCAGGCTTATCAACAAAATAAACAGATTGCACAATGGTTTCTGCAGTAGAAGAAATTGGGGTAACTTCTACTTTTGTTGGACTGGATAAAATGGTATTGGCAAGTTTCTGAATTTCATCAGGCATGGTAGCCGAGAAAAACAAAGTCTGGCGTTTAGCAGGTAATTTTGCAACCACCTTCTTCACATCGTGAATGAAACCCATGTCTAACATACGGTCAGCTTCATCTAAAACAAAAAGTTCAATGGTGCTCAAGCTAATAAAGCCCTGGTTCATTAAATCCAATAAGCGTCCTGGTGTAGCAACTAAAATGTCAACACCTTTTCTAAGTGCTTCTACTTGTGAGTGTTGGTTTACACCACCAAAAATTACCAATCGGCGTAAATTTAGATTGCTACCATAAGCCTTAAAGCTTTCTTCAATTTGAATGGCAAGCTCACGGGTTGGTGTTAAAACTAATGCCTTAATGTTTTTGGTCGCCTTAGTGTTGATGTGTTTTTCATGCAATAATTGCAACATTGGGATGGCAAAGGCAGCAGTTTTACCTGTTCCTGTTTGCGCACAGCCAAGTAAATCTTTTCCTTTTAATATAGTAGGGATGGATTGCTCCTGTATAGGGGTAGGTTGTGTATAACCTTCTTTCTCTAGTGCCTGTAAAATTGGCTCTATGAGGTTTAATTCTTTGAATAACATGTATGAATTTTTGTAATATTTATTGAAGAAGCTAGAACAATCATTTGTTGAAGGACTAACTTGCGGAGAGAATATGCCATTCAGAATGGCAAGCCCTTATTCCTGCTTCGGCATCAAAGATACAGAAATAAATGAAAAGCCAGAATAAATAATTTCGAAAGACATTTAAGATAATCGCTCATATCTAACCTTTTAAATGATAATAAAACGATTTAAAATTTTATTTAATTAATTTTTGTTTTGCTTGAATGTTAATTTTTGTTAAATTGTATTCAGTTTGTGAGGAAAAGTGTGCAGTTTAGTCTGTATTAAGTATGATTAAGTCTACTTATTTTAAATAACCAAATAGAATATTTTTATGAAACTACCTTTATCTAACCAGAGAAGCCATTCTTCTATCCATTGTAGAGCCATTTTTCCAAATCCTTATAATACTCGCCAAGATCGAGACTTTCACTTCAGGCTTTCATCCTAAAAGTCTGAATATTCCAATCTGCTTAATTTTTTAGGCAGTATCAAAACGCTAACTAATTTCTAACCAATATATAAACTATGACACAAAATTTATCCTTTTTCAGGAGGGGCTTTCTTCTTCTGTGCTTGAGTTTGTTGTTTGCCATCAGCGCAACTGCTCAAACTAAAGTTACTGGTAAAGTTATTGCCAGTGATGATCAGCTACCTGTTATAGGTGCAACAATCAAACTTAAAAATGCGGCCGGAGGTACTACAACAGATGCCAATGGGGCATTTTCAATCAGTGCAAAGCCAACAGATGTACTGGTAATTTCATTTATTGGATTTATCAATAAAGAGGTAACAGTTGGTAGCCAGACCAATATTTCAGTAACATTACAAGCAGAGAATAACAATTTAACTGAGGTAGTGGTTACCGGTTACTCCTCACAACGTAAAAAGGATTTAACCGGTGCGGTAGCCGTAGTAGATATGGGTGTTTTGAAAGCCCAGCCAGCGGCTAGTGCTGTAGAGGCATTGCAAGGGAAAGCGACCGGTGTTCAGATTATTAATGATGGCGCACCAGGTTCTACACCGCAAATCCGCATCAGGGGAACAAGTACCATTAATAATAATGAGCCCTTATATGTTATTGATGGTGTGCCGTTTGAAGGCAAACTATCCTGGCTTAATCAGAATGATATCGAAAGTATGCAGGTGCTGAAAGATGCTTCTTCAGCATCAATTTATGGCTCCAGAGCAAATAATGGTGTTGTAATTATCACCACCAGAAAAGGAACATCTGGCGCACCAAAAATTACCGTTGATTCTTATTATGGCACACAGGTGCCAAGGAAAGGCAGTTTTCCAGAAATGATGAACCCGCAACAATATGCGCAATATGTATTTGACAGCTATACCAATGCCGGAAAAGCAATTGCCGCAGGTAGAAATTATGGTTCTGGAACAACACCAATATTACCCGAATATTTAGTTGCAGGATCTGCTTTAGGTCAGGATGTTACTTCAGCAGATGCTGATCCATCAAGATACAATTATAGCCGGGATCCTTCGCTTTTTTATCAGATTACCAAGGCCAACAAAGAAGGAACCAACTGGTTTGATGAGATTACACGTTCAGCTCCTGTACAAAATTATCAGTTGGGGGCAACAGGTGGCTCTGAAAATGCTACCTATGCATTATCGGCTGGTTACCTCAATCAGAAAGGTACAATAGATTATACCGGTTTCAAACGCTATAATATTCGTACAAATACAACTGTTAATGCATTTAATAAACGTGTTCGTTTTGGTGAAAATGCACAATACAGTTATTCTGAAGGATATGGTTTTGGTGTAAATCCTAATACACCAGGTGGTTACCAGGATCAGGGAAGTGCGTTGGGATGGGCCTATCGGATTCCGACCATTATTCCGGTTTATGACATTAATGGAAATTTTGCCGGTAGCCGCGGAAGTCAGCTTGGAAATGCAGAAAATCCTGTTGCTTTTCTTTACAGAGCAAAAGATAATGTAAACAAAAGCAATTTCTTCTTTGGTAATATGTTTGCCGAAGGCGATATTCTTAAAGGTTTGGTGTTGAGAACCAATTTTGGTATACGTTATGAGAACTATAACGGCTTATCTATGCGTTATCCAAACCTTGAATTCTCGGAAGGAAATAACTCAAATAATTTAAGTGAATACCAGGGATATAATACAGAATGGACATGGTCTAACACTTTAAATTATAGTGCTACCTTTAATGAAAAGCACAAACTAAATGTATTGGTTGGTACTGAGGCCATCCGTTCAAGATCCAGACAATTAAATGGTTCAAGAAATGATTTCTTTCTATTAGGTGATCAGGATTACTATTACCTCAATACCGGATCTTCCAATATCAGTAACTCCAGTACCGGTTCTATCGGTTCCCTTTTCTCCATATTTGGAAAGGCTGATTATTCCTTTAATGATCGCTATCTGGCCAGTGTAACCGTTCGGAGGGATGGATCATCCAACTTCGGTCCGGCAAACAAATACGGGGTTTATCCAGCAGGAAGTATTGCCTGGAGATTATCAGAAGAGGAGTTTTTAAAGAGTGTTAAATGGGTAAGTGATTTAAAACTTCGTGTGGGTTACGGACAAACCGGTAACCAGCGGATTCCGCCATATCAATACATCAACAGGTACCAAAGTTCGATCACCAATGCAGCCTATGCGGTTGGTGGCGGAAATACGCTCACCACTGGTGTATGGCAAAATGCTTATCTAAATTCTGATGTGAAATGGGAATCATTAAAAGCCTTGAACGTGGGTTTAGATTTTACCTTATTTGAAGGTGTCTTTGATGGGTCTGTAGATTGGTACAACAAAAAAACAACAGATATGCTTTATAACTTGCCTTTGCCATCAAGCGTAGTGGGTGGAGGAAGTTCACCATATGTTAACATTGGTGATATGAGTAATAAAGGGATCGAGTTTAATGTGGCTTATCACTATGGCAGAAAAGCCGATAATCCATTTAAGTTTGATATTGGTGTTAACTTTTCAAGAAACGTAAATAAAATCGATCAGCTTGCTCCCGGAATCTTCAACCAGGTATATGGTAATTATAGAAGTTTGCAAACCAGTGTTTTACAGCAAGGTGCCCCATTTGGATCTTTCTATGGATATAAAACCAATGGAATTTACCAAAGTGCAGCAGATATTCAGAACAGCCCATCATACACTGGTGCCCGCGTAGGTGGTTTAAAATACATGGATATTAACGGAGATGGTGTGATTGACCCGAAAGACCGTACCATTATCGGAAATCCAAATCCTGATTTCACTTATGGAGTAAATCTGAATGCTTCTTATCGTAATTTTGATATTACAGCCTTTTTATATGGTGTACAAGGCAATGATATCTTTGAAGCCACCCGTTACTTTACCGATTTCCCATCATTTGACGGTGCAAAAAGTACCCGTTTGCTAAATGCCTGGAGCCCAAGTAATCCTACCAGTACTATTCCATCTGCTTACGCAGGTGCATCTGATGTGGAATTTGCTTCTTCTAGTTACTATATTCAAAACGGCAGTTTTTTAAGGCTTAAAAACCTTCAGATTGGTTATTCAATTCCTACCAAAGTTTTTGGATCTAAAGCAAATATCAGCAAGTTTAGGATATACGTGGCCGCAAGTAATTTATTTACCATTACTAAATATACCGGCGTAGACCCAGAGGTTAGTCAGGTTACTGATGGTTTCACTGCTCCGGGAGTTGACCAGGGAGTATATCCATCACCTCGACAGTTCTTATTAGGTATAAATGTTGGATTTTAATTAAAAGATTTTACGATGAAACATATTAAATATATTTTCTTTTCCATATTAATTTTAAGTAGCGTATCCTGCAAAAAGGATTTTCTTTCGCTAAACCCACAGGCTGAGCTTACAGCAGAACAATTAACCACACAGGATGGGGTAGAAGGTTTACTCGTTGGTGCATACGGTTTACTTAATGGTAATATTAATGGCACATGGGGCAATTATGGTGCAGCACCAAGCCAGTGGCTATTTGGTGAAGTAGCTTCTGATAATGCGCACAAAGGCAGTAGTAATGGAGATCAGCCTAATATGAACGCCATAGAACAACACTCGCCTACCAGCACAAATGATAACCTCGCTAACTTATATGATAGGTGCTTTGAAGGTGTTCAACGTTGTAATAATACTTTAAAGGTACTTGCAACGCTACAATCTGGAAGTGGCGCGACAAAGTTTTCAGATAGCAGGGCAAAGGAAATTCAGGGTGAAGCCAGGTTACTAAGAGCACATTATTATTTCTTTTTGGTTAGGGTTTTTAAACTGGTACCCTATGTTACCGAAGCTTCAAACGGAGCAATTCTTCCAAATGATAAGGATATTTATCCAAATATCATTGAAGATCTTCAGGCTGCAGTAGCAAATCTGGGAACCACCAAGCCTAAGGGTCAAAAAGGGCGTATGGATAAATATGCTGCTCAGGCTTACCTTGGAAAGGTTTTATTGTACCAAAAACGCTATGCTGAAGCTTACGCTCAACTTAATGCTGTAATTTCTGCAAAAGGAAGTTTAGTAGATATGCCTTATGGTGATAATTTTGATATTACCAAAGAAGACGGACCAGAATCTATTGTAGCTGTACAGCATTCGGTAGGTACAGATGGAACTGGTGGTGATAATGGTAATGTTGGTGATATGTTAAACTTCCCGTATGGAGGGGTAACACCAATTAATTGCTGCGGATTTTTTCAGCCAACTATTGATTTAGCAAATGCTTTTAAAGTGGATGCATCTGGCTTACCACTATTGGATGGAAGCTATCGTACTAATCCTTATACTTCCGATCTTAATTTAACTACAACACAAAAAGCAAGTTATCAGGTAGATCGTTCTATAGCATTTGATCCAAGAATAGAATCTACCATCGGACGTCGTGGTGTACCATATCGCGATTGGGGAATTATGGCTGGTGATAGCTGGATCAGGGATGCCAGTAATGGTGGTCCGTTTGTGGCCGTTAAAAATTCAATTGAAGCTTCTCAGATTGCTTCTGGCACTGGCCCGGGAATGACTAATGTAACAGGTTTGAATGTGAATCTGATTCGCCTAAGTGATGTTTATTTAATGGCAGCGGAATGTGCTGTTGAAACAAACGACCTTCCAACGGCATTAACATTAGTGAACGCCGTTCGACTTCGGGCAGCTAAAATAACCCCGACAACAATTAACGGTACGCCGGCGGCAGCTTACAAAGTTAGTCCATATCCATCTTTTCCAAATGCCACTTATGCCAGGAATGCTGTTCGTTTTGAGCGCAGACTGGAACTGGCTATGGAAGGACATCGTTTCTTTGACCTGGTGCGCTGGGGAATTGCTAAACAAACACTTGAAAGCTATTTTGCTTTTGAAGGGAAATACTTCAACTATTTGAATGGTATAACCATTGAATCAAGAGACGAATACTTTCCTTTGCCACAAGATCAGATTGACAGAAGTAATGGAACTTTAAAACAAAGTCCAGGGTACTAATTGTCTTAATTTCAAAAAACGCATGAAGCAAAATGTTTCATGCGTTTTTTTATGCCTGCTCATTTAATTGATTTATTTTTCTTCTTTAAACCTGCTAAAGAATAAAAGCGCCAGCAAACAAAGTCCGAATCCTACAATTCCATTCAGGCGGAGTCCAAAATCATTTCCCGGATCTTTTCCGTAAATTGTTAGCATGGCAAAAATAGCAATGCCCAATGTCTGACCTAACTTTACAAACAGGTATTTTACAGCGAAGAACATTCCCTCATGGTTTTCGCCAGTTTCTATGGTGTCTTTTTGTGCAATCTCTGCTAAGATTGCATTGGGTAAAATTCCTAATGCGGCCAAAGGAAAAGACGCAGACAATACCAGAAGGTAAATTTGTGTATAGGGCCCAAAGGGAAGTTTTCCTAAAAAGTAGATGGTTACAAATATCAGGCAAAGAATCCCAAAGCCAAGTAAGACTAATGGTTTTTTACCGATTTTAGCTGAGCCAAAAGTAATCAATGGATAAAATAATAGTGATGCCATGACCATTGCAGCCATAAACTTACCACCTTCAGATTCTGGTAAGCCAAGTAAAACTGTACAGAAAAATAATAAACCACTTGAAATAATGCTTAAGGCAGTATAAAAGGCAAAGTCAGAAATTAAATAATATTTAAAATTGCTGTTTTTAAAAGTATTTTTAATAGCTGGCCAAAGTGGTACATGAGTTGGTTTTGCAACAGAGAAATCTTTTTCCTTGATGCTGAATATTGGCAATAACATCATCAATCCGGATAATATACAAAGGCCCCAAATGGCAATTTGTACAGCCTCACTTCGATCTGCAATAGCAAAATTTTGTTGAACCAAATCGGCAAAATTATTGGTACATGCTGAAAAGATAATGCCAATTACAAATCCAACTTGTTGATAGCTAGATAATTTAACCTTTTGCTGCGGCGTATTGGTTACTTCAGCAAGTAGCGCATTATAAGGAATGATATAGGTGGTTACGGATATGAAAAATAAACATAGCGAAATGGTTAGCCACCAGGCATTGTGTAAACTTTCTACTTTTTCAATAGGATTAAAAACCAATCCACAAAAAATGATGGAAGGCAAAATTGCCCATTTCATAAATGGCATCCGGCGGCCGTTTGGATTTTCACTTCCATCGCTTCGGCTTGCAATAAATGGATCAAATAAGGCATCTACCAATCTCCCTGATGCAGCAATAATGGATAAAATGTTAAAAGCACCAAAAAAAACAAGTTGCGGAACAAGTGTAGGTAATCCAGAATTACTTGGCGGAAGATAGAAAAATGGAAGCATCACAATGATAATATTTGTCATGGTACTCCAACCAATCATGCCAGCCGCATAAGCAATTTCTTGTTTTAGTGAGAGCGTTTTATTCATTAATTTGGTTAAATTGTTTTGTACAGCAAGGTCTTATTTTTAATTGGTAAAATCAGGCTCGCCTTTATTTTTTTTCTTTTCTATTCTAATTTTGGTCATGTGAACGGTTTAACCACCCCCTCCTGCGGGCACCTAGAAGACGATATTAATGAAGAATCAAGTAAGGAATCAAGTTCCCTACTTCAATTGATACTTACTTTTTAATCCACTTGGAAATGAAATAAATGATCATAAAGCCTATAAAAATATATAAGCCATTTAGGGCAGCGCCAGGATCATCTGCATAAATGCTAAACGCAACAAAAGTATAGGCTGCAATAAATATGATTGGTAATATAGGATATAATGGAACGGTATAAATGGTTTTTTTGTCGAGATGGGCCGTACGCTTTCTTAAAATAAAAATGGTTGCTGCAGAGCTAGCCATGCTGATGCTTTCCAGGAAAATGGTGTAATTTAAAATCTTATCAAAAGTTTTGGCATAAAAAATAATGACCACGGCAATCAAGGTAAAAACAGTTAAGCTTAGGGTAATCACTTCGGTTTTCTGATTCATTTTACTGAAAACCTTTGGCAGTGCTCCTTCTTCACCCATGGCAAACATTGCCCTTGGGTTGCTTAATAAATTTACGTTCACATAGCCCATTACTGAAACAAAAATAATAACAGAAAGCATTTTAAAACCAGCCGGACCAAATATTTTGGAAGCTAAAATGGCTGCAATACTCTCTGCAGATTTAAGTTCTTCAAAACCAATTACCTTTACATAAACATAGTTGATAATGAGGTAAAGGGTTACAATAATGGTTAAACCAATAATAATAGAACGTGGAATAACCTTCTTGGCTTCTTTTACCTCGCCTCCGAAATTAATGGTTTGTGCATAGCCTGCATATGAAAAAGACACAGCAATTAAGCACAACCCCAAGGCTTTTCCATAATCTGTCCAATTTGGCAAAGTGCCGGCTTCCGTTTTAAAAACAGGAGCAATGGTTTGAGTTTGCGAACCAAAAAAGAGTGCAGAGATGAGTAATAAGATTAAACCAATTTTAACTATTGTTAACACATTTTGTGTTTTGGCACTTGCCTTTAAGCCCAATAAATTAATAAAATAGAAAACCAGGATGGTGGTGATGGCAATAGCCACCCGATAAACATCTGTTTGCATATTGGCCGGTAAAATAATCTTGCCTAAATATTCTGCACCAATAATCGAAATTGCTGCTACAGATGCTGCACTCGAAATGATCACGATACAATTAATTGCAAATGCAATAGATGGATGATAAGCTGCAGAAAAGATTTTATAATATCCACCGGTAACGGGATATCTGGAGCCGATTTCTGCATAGGTAAGTGCCCCACAGAACGCTACAAAACCACCAATAAACCATGCCAGGTAAAAAAGTTCGGGTATCTGGGCTTTCGCTGCTACATTTACAGGCGTACGAAAAATCCCCATTCCAATCACTAAACTTACTACAATCATGGATAAATCGAAGAGCGAAAGTTGCTTTTTAGGTTGCATTAAATCGGGTTTTAAAATAAAACAACGAAGGTATGGAAATTATGCAAGAAGTTTGAGTTGGCAACTTGCAGTAGGCGATATTCCGTTTATCGGTTCAGCAATTTAATGCTTCATTAATTCCCGATAAGCACTTTTGTTGAAATTTTCATTTGCTAGCTTCAAAGAATAAAACTATTATTGTATAATAATTTTTGCTATTCGATTTTTGAGAAATCATTACTTATGAATTTTCATTTATACGATATCAAATCATCCCAAACCTATTGTCATGTTGAACGTTAAAGCTTGCTCCGAACATCCCTCGGTATGGCTCCTTTGTGCATCACAAAGTTCTATCAACCTGATAACAAATAAAAATTTATGGCAGAAGTAATTTATAACGACGACAGTATTCGCTCATTAGATTGGAAAGAACACATCAGATTACGGCCCGGTATGTATATCGGTAAGCTGGGTGATGGCTCTGCACAAGATGATGGAATTTATGTTTTGTTAAAAGAAATTGTAGATAACTCTATTGATGAGTTTGTAATGGGCACCGGAAAAACCATCGAAATTACAGTTTCTGAACAAAAAATTAATGTTCGTGATTACGGTCGTGGGATTCCGTTAGGAAAAGTGATAGATTGTGTAAGTAAAATTAATACCGGTGGTAAATATGATAGCAATGCCTTTCAGAAATCTGTTGGCTTAAATGGTGTAGGTACCAAAGCAGTAAATGCATTATCAACCATTTTTACCGTACAATCTTACCGTGATGGTAAAACTAAAAAGGTAGAATTTTCTAAAGGAGAAATGGTAAACGAGCAACCTATAATTGATACTACTCAGCGTAACGGTACAGCCATTACTTTTTATCCTGATGAAACCATTTTTAGAAATTACCACTACATTCCGGATTTTGTAGAAAGTATGGTGTGGAACTATGTGTTTTTAAATACAGGTTTAACCATCAATTTTAATAATCAAAAATATTTTTCAGAAAGAGGTTTATACGATTTGCTTTCTAAATTTAATAAGCCTGAAGAAATTCGCTATCCGATCATTCATATGGTTGGTCATGACATCGAAATTGCGATGACACATGGTCAGCAATATGGCGAAGATTACCATTCTTTTGTTAACGGACAACATACTACACAAGGTGGAACACATCAGGCGGCATTTCGCGCTGCCGTGGTAAAAACTGTTCGGGAATTTTTTAAGAAAGAGTTTGATGCTGCCGATGTTCGTTCATCGATCATAGCAGCCATTTCGATTCGGGTGCAGGAACCTGTTTTTGAATCGCAGACAAAAACAAAGCTGGGTTCGCAAAACATGGGGCCGGAAGGACCATCAGTAGCCACATTTATTAATGATTTTGTTAAAAAGGAATTAGACGATTATCTGCATAAAAATCCTGATGTGGCAGATGCACTTTTAAAACGCATTAACCAATCTGAACGGGAGCGTAAAGATATTGCAGGGATCAAGAAGTTAGCGAACGACAGGGCTAAGAAAGCATCATTACACAACAAAAAACTTCGTGATTGTAAGGTTCATTTCAATAGTACGCATGAAAAACGTTATGAAACCACTTTATTTATTACTGAAGGTGATTCTGCATCTGGCTCGATCACTAAATCTCGTGACGTAGATTGCCAGGCTGTTTTTAGCTTAAAAGGTAAACCGCTTAACTGTTACGAATTAACGAAGAAAGTGGTTTACGAGAATGAGGAATTTAATTTATTACAGCATGCACTAAATATAGAAGATGGTTTAGAGGGCTTGCATTATAATAATATTGTAATTGCCACAGATGCCGACGTAGACGGGATGCACATCCGTTTACTTATGATGACCTTCTTCCTTCAATTTTTTCCTGATTTAGTAAAAGCAGGCCATGTTTATATATTACAAACCCCTCTGTTCAGGGTTCGAAATAAAAAAGAAACTATTTATTGTTATAGTGATGAAGAGCGTCGAAATGCCATTGCAAAATTAGGTAATAAGCCCGAAATCACTCGTTTTAAAGGATTGGGAGAGATTTCTCCTGATGAATTTGGTTTGTTTATTGGTAAGGATATCCGGCTGGATCCTGTTATTTTAAAAGATCAAACCATTAAAAGTTTGTTGGAATATTATATGGGAAAGAACACTCCCGACAGACAACAACACATCATCAGAAATCTGCGTGTTGAAAAAGACGAGGTAGAAGAAGAACCTAAAATTATTGATGAAGTAGCATAAAATTCGGCGTTGATGTAATCACAAAATTAAATCGACGCATTTGAAACCCATTAGAAGTTCAGCAGGAAAGTACTTAATAGTTGTATCCTTAATTTTAGCCATTTTCGGTATAACAGCAGTTGTGCTTGTAAATTTTTCCAATTTACCACTTCTTAAATCGGTAAAGAAAATTGTTCAGGTACAATATGATTACGCCAATTTAGATAGCTGCATTTTTAAGCTTTACAATGCAGAAAATAACTGCAGAATGTATATGGTGAGTAGAGATCGTAATTACTACAACCAGTTTGTGAAGGAGATTAAAGAAATCTCCTTCATTATGGATACCATCAAGCAGAAGAACCAAAGCGAACATACCTTTTTGTCTGAAGACTTTTATGGGTTAATCAAGCAAAAAAAACTGCGTACCAACCAATTTATAAAACTAAAAAATCTTTGCGATAGCCTAATTAACTTCACGGTAAAGGTTAATCAGGGAGAAGAAAAATATCATCCAGAAACAAAGCTTTTCACGATGAGGCAATTTAAAAACATTACCAGGATTGATACCATTAAACCTGGAATTACCGCGCATCAAAAAAAAAGATTTCTGAAACGTGTACTGGCTGCCATTAATGGAGAGACCAGTAAAGAAGCTGGAAAAGCTAAGCCTACATTAATCAAAACCACTATTTCTGCAGATACTTCATCAATTAATGTAGCCTATAATAAATTACAGCTAAATTCAATAAATGATTATTACTTAAGGCTTTACCGGGTTAATAATAAGCTAAAGAACAAAGAAAAGCAATTGCTCAATGTTAACCATCGATTAATATCCAACATTGTTAGCGGGTTGAGAAAATATAAAGCTATTGAAAAGAAATATTATGCTTCCCTTCAGCAACTATCAGACAAAACTACGCTGGGTGCGGTAGAGAATTTAGATAGATTTGCCAAAGTTTTGCTTGCCCTTGCTGTTGGTTTACTGGCATTTGTTTTTTATATGATTTATCATTTTTATAAGAATGAAAAAGTACTAATCGAAAATAGCAATAAAACCGCATCTTATGCACTATCTAAAAGCCGCTTTCTGGCAAATATGAGTCATGAGATCCGTACACCATTAAACTCTATAGTAGGATTTTCAGAGCAGCTAACTCAAATTGATCTTAATGTAGAACAAAGAGAACAGGTCGTTGCCATCAGAAATTCATCAATTATGCTTCTGGAAGTGGTGAATGATATTCTTGATTTTTCAAAATATGAAACTGGAAAAGTGGTTTTAGAAGAAGTTCCTTTTTCTCCGTATACTGCTATAAAAGATGTTTTTGATAGCATGAGTATTCAGGCAGCGAAAAAGAAAATCAGCTTCTACCTGCAGATGTCAGTAGACCAGGATATTTATATTTTAGGTGATCCCTTGCGTTTAAAGCAAGTGGTGATGAATTTGTTAAGTAACGCCATTAAATTTACATTAAAGGGTAGTGTTACTTTGTCAGCAGAACTTACGCTGCCAAATAGAAATCTGGCCAAACTTAAAGTTAACATTATAGATACAGGTTTGGGCATAAAACTCATTGATCAGGGAATTATTTTTGATGAATTTGCTCAGGTTTACTATGCATCTACAAAAGAAAGGCAACAGGGCACCGGGCTAGGTTTAGCCATATGCAAAAAAATAGTAGAATTTCAAGGTGGTACCATCAGCGTAAAGAGTACAGTAGGAGAGGGATCGGTTTTCTCTTTCGAATTATCCTATCAAACTACTGAAAAACCGACATCTGTTCAAATACCAATCTCTGTGTTATGTAATGAAACCTCGGTCCTAATTGGAAAACGAATATTGTTGGCTGATGATAACATGTTAAATATTCTCCTCGCAAGTACCATTTTAAAAAAATATAATATTGCTTATGATCCTGTATACAATGGCGAAGAAGCTTATGAATTATTTCTTGAAAAAGAATATGATCTTATTCTAACAGACATACAAATGCCTAAAATGGGGGGTATAGAACTTACACAAAAAATTAGAAATATAAGTGACGCTAAAAAGCAAAGTATACCTATATTGGGTGTAACAGCTAATGTTTTACAGGAAGATAGGCAGAAGTACCTCGCATCTGGTATGAATGAATTGGTTCTTAAACCATTTCTGGAGCATGATTTATTGGAAAAGATTTTAAAATATATCCGATAACATTTCTTTTAAACAGCTATCTGATTTTAACAAAAATCTATCTTAATTATTTTTCTGGTGCGTGAATAGTTTCTTCAGGATGTTGTGGAGGAAGAACGTCTACATGTTTCTCTACAATAGTGATTTTTGTAAATACAGCATACTTGCTCGGTGCGATTCCACCATCATATTTTTCAGCATATGCCTGAGTAAATTCAGCACCGAAATAAAGAATTATAGAGGTATAATAAATCCAGAGTAAGATTACAATAATTGAACTGGCCGCACCGAATGCAGAACCTGGGTTGCCTTTTTCAATATATATTCCAATTAAATATTTACCTAAACTAAAAAGCAAAGCGGTAAATAATGCACCGATGATAGCCGATTTCCACTTGATCACTACATCTGGAAGCACTTTAAAAATTACTGTAAATACTGCGGTAACTGCAGCCAAAGTAATTACATTATTTAAAATGTAAATGATTAGTGCCATGGTATCATCGGCAACAGGAATCACTTCATCAATTTCGCTTTTCGAAAGTAAGGATATTAATTTATCTCCAAGGCCAACCACTACACTATTAATAACAAGCGATACCAATAGTAAAAATCCCATGGAAATGATAAGCGAAAACGATAGCAATCTATTGGTTAACATTTTTAGCCATCCCTTTTTTGGAATTGCTTTTACCTTCCAGATCATGTTGATACTGTCCTGAATTTCAATAAAAATTGCGGTAGAACCAATGATAAGTGTTGCAATACCAATAATTAAACCAATTGTAGACTGACCTGATTTGGTTGAATGCTCCACGAATCCTTGAATTTGAACCGCGGCATCCGATCCTACCATATCTGTAATCTGTGCGAAGAACTTATTCCTGGTTTCTGTATTGCTTTTATCGCCCAAAAATAGCGTAGCGGCAGAGAGTACAATGATAATTAATGGTGTGAGCGAGAAGATCGTATAATAAGCCAATGCTGCACTGAGTTTCATCACCCGATCTTCTACAAATCCCTTTCCTGCAGCAATAAATAAATGGTATAAAGCGATAAAAAAATGTCTGATCTTGCTAACTAACTTCATTCGAATAATTAAAACGGATATCCTATTCCTATATTAAAAATTAAATTTTCTCTTCTCCAGTCTTTATCCCCAAAGGCGATATTGTTAAACACCCAACGTTGTCCTTCTGCTAAATAAGGCTTGCGAACGGGAAAGGCTACATCTAAACGCACTACAAAGATGGTAGCGTCAACACGTAAACCAGCACCTGTACCAACTGCCAATTCATTTAATGCGTTTTTAAGTTTGAATTCAGATCCAGGTCTGCCTGTATTGTCCGTTCCTGGTACCCCAACATCTTCTTTCCTTAGCCAAACGTTACCAGCATCTACAAATAGTGCACCATATAAAACACTCACCAATTTAAATCTTAATTCTGAATTCAGCATTAGTTTAATATCACCACCCTGATCTGCAAAAACAGCATTATCTGGTACTTTGTATGTTCCCGGGCCTAGGGTTCTGGCCGCAAAAGCCCTGATGTCATTACTACCACCCGCAAAAAACTGTCTTACGAAAGGTAAGGAAGTACTATTTCCATATGCATAACCATAGCCTAGGTTCAATCGGTTTGCCCAGGTTACATTTCTGTTTACTTTGTAGTAATCTCTTAAATCGGCCTCTAACCTAATAAATTGCGACAGAGGAACGTTGAAGATAGATCTTTTACCTTCATCATCTTTGGGAACAAACGTGCCCCATAGGTTACCACCTGTTTCTACGCTACCAAAGAAAAAAGTATTGTTCCTTCGGTTTGTTTCCATCTGGTTGGTATAAGTGAAGTTATAATTACTTCCAATGATAAATTGATTCTCGAGTGTAGTTCTAAGAAGCGGATTTTCTGCATATAACCTTGCTTTTGTGGTATCAGAAGGAAAGGCCGTAGATATATAACTTACCGATATTGGATTAAAATTATGCTCCTTATATTGGTTCTCCTTAAAATTATAACCGAATTCACCTTTAAAAGCGTTCAAAGTATATTCGCTACCTCTGTTTAACATTTGATACGAAACCGAGGCTATTGTTTTTGGAATGAAGGCTGTAGTACTGTTCGGTTTATAGAAAGGAACAATGAACCTTGGAAAAGTTAATTTGGCCTCTGCGGTAAGCGAAAGTGAATTTCTACCTAGAGAAGTTCCCTTGGTTTGCGTTTCAAAACCACCGCTAACGCTTAAATCCAGTTGTTCTGCACCTCTAAAAAGATTTCTCGTGGTTTGTGTTACCCGAACTTCCGAGCCTACAAAGTTGTTGGATTTACTGGTTCCGGTAACAGAAAACGTAAGTGAATTTTTCTTTAAAGGCGTAAGGTAAATGTTAAGATCTAACTGATTGTTTTTAAAACTATCTACTGGCAAAAATTCTGCTCTCACATCCTGAAAGGCTCCGATATTTACCATTCTGTTTAAAGATTGATTATGGTCTTTACGATTATATGGCTCGCCTTTCTGAAAGAAAACCAAACGATCAAATAAACGAGGTTTGAAGGTGTTTCTATCATCATAAATATTAAAATCCTTATATTCCAGGGGTTTCAAGCGTCTTAAAATGGTATCTCTTCTTAGTGAATAGCTTGGGTAAATATTGATATTTTTAATGGTATAAGGTTTTAACGCTGCATCTGGTGCAATATCCTTTACCTTTATTGAAACATTAACCAGGTTTTTGCCTATGGTACTATCTACCTGCATAATTAAATAATCCGGACTGAAATAGAAATAACCACTCTCTTTTAAATCGTTGTCAATTCTGATCCTTTCATTTTTGTAGGTGTCCAAATCATAAAAATCACCAACCTTTAGTAAGGTTTTAGCTTTGTTGCTATTGATGATATTAGTGAGTATGCCAGAATCTGGCGGAAAATTAACCTGGTTGATTTTGTATCGCTGACCAGTATTAGCGGTGTAGATGGCTTTTCCTTTTCTATCTTTCACAACCGTATCACCTGTTACTTGTGCCTGAAGGTATCCTTCACTCAACAGATAACTGGTTAGTACATCATTATTATATTTCAATTTAACTTCACTTAAAAGCACAGGAGCCTGACCTTTTTTTCTAATCCAGTTTCTTAACCCGCCTTTTGCTTTTTTAGGTTCACCAGCAAAATTATAAATCGCCAGTTTTAATTTATTATTAGGCTTAGGCCGTGTTTTACCTTTTAAGTCTGCCTTTATCTGTTTTTCATCGTCAATTTTACCTGTAGAATCAGGATTGATGTTTACTTCAGCGCCGGTATATAAAATCTGTCCTGGTTTTAAAGATTTGGTACTGCTACAGCCCGCGTAAACTAAACAGGCCAATAGAAATAGGATAGGTCTAATTAGTTTTCTCATTTTGTGCTTTCTGTTCAATGTTTCTTGTTCTTCTATTTCTTTTCTTCTGGAATATTTCTCTGAATTTATTGTAATCCACAACAAGGGTAAATCCTAAACCTGTTTCAATAATCTGTCCCTGAACAATTACATCGTTCTGATTTCTTCTGTAAGCTCTCAACCTATATCTTCCATCTGCCGATAATGCATATTCCACATTTACATTTCCTGCAATATCTGTTGATTTTTCACCTGGCGCCTGTGGGCCTTCCAGTGCAAACGAACTTCCTACAGTTACCGTTAACCGATCGTTAAGCAGTTTTTTGGATAAGCCAACTTCAAGATCTGTTTTTTGCTGCATGGAACCTGTAGAGTAATCTTCGGATGAATTCACACCAAAATTAAGGTCTACCCCCTGAATTAAATCAGAAGTCAGGTTATTTAATTGTTCGGTTAAAAGCTTGCTCACACTAGAACGGGCTAGTGTAGAAACTCCGCCACCGCCGCCAGCTAAACTTTCGAAAGGGTTATTAGCGATAAACCTGTTCAGTGCCAATAAGGCAAATACCTGTTTGTTTAATTCACTTTCATTTCTGTTAACGTTAATTAATTTTGTATATACCTGCCCGCCTAAAGCATTGCGTTCGTTCTCTGGCAAGTCTAATCTAAAGGAGATAATTGGCTTTAATAATTCACCTTTCATCATCAAATAAACCTGAAAAGGTAACTTGGTTCTGGCTTCATAATAATCTGGCTGGTTAAGTAAATCAATAGGTGCAGCATTAACTTCATAAAGAGCAGTTAAATTTACATTTGCAGATGTAGGTTCACCTGTCCAAATGATGGTACTACCTTTAACCAGTTTAAATTCTTTTTTGCCTAGCGGACCAACAGATAAATTATATGAACCATCAACAACCTCGTACCGACCGGTCATACTAATTTTTCCACTTGGGTCCATAGTGGCATTCAGGTTTGCATCACCTTTAATATTTAAAGCGTCGCCGTTTGAAGGATCTACCACTACATTAAGCTCCGCTTCCGGATCAATGGTTATGGCTGCAACCAGGTTAATTCCCTTCAACGAAGATTTATTAATGCTGTCTACCTTGAGTGCTTTTTGTCCGTTAAAAGGAGGTGCATCTGCATCAATAAACTGAACTATCCCATCCTGATCAATAACAGATGGATCACTGGTAGGTAAGGCAAAGAAGAATCTGGTATCTTTATTTACCTTGATATTCATTTTCACATCAGGCTGATTCATGTCTCCCCGAACCTGGATATCGCTGGTTAGGAAAACCTTTCCATAAATCATGTCATTATCAGCTGCAGTGGAGTTAATGGCCCTGAAATTATTCATCTTAATATCTAAACCAAAACGATAACTTCTGTAATCTTTAGTCATTACTTTTCCATTGATGGTTGCTTTCTGGTTTAGGGAGTCTATCAGTGTAAAGTTATTAAAGCTAATGCCTTCATTGGTAAATGAAATCTTTTCATTAGGCATTCTAAAATAAGAGTTAACATAAGCTACATTAATCCCGGCATTATTAAAAGTAAGGTCGCCTAAAACTTTAGGCGCAGTTAATTCACCTTTAACACTTAAAGCTCCCGTAATGGTTCCGGTTCCATTTTTTAATTGTCCGGCAGATAAGCTTTCGATATTTTTTAATTCTATTTTATCAATGTTTACGGTTAAATCAAGCGCACTTTTAGGAGCGGTGTAATAGAATCCATTTACTCTTAAATCATGTACACCACTTAAAGCTACATTTACTTCATAAGCATTTTGCGTCGCATTATTTACCGCCAGGCGAAGTGTGCCCAGTTGGTCTTTTTGGTAGCGTAGCTGATCAATAGTTAAGTTCGCCTCAAATTTAGCTGTTGAAGACAGATCTTTAACATTTGCTGTTCCATTTAAACGCCCGCCCACCAAAGTAGTATCAGTTTCTGCAAATTTTGTTAAGGTTTCTAACTGGAAATCTTTAAACTCAACCGATAGTGGCGCATTAGGTTGTGTTGGATTACTATTAATAGACAATGACTGCCCACTGTTACTAATCTGAAATTGATTTACCAATATGCCAGATGCACCAAATTGAATATAATTATCTTGTGATACCACCCATTTTTGATAATCAAGCAGTAACTTTTGCGGATCTAGGGTAAACTTAAAGTCTTTATTAATAGATTGAAAATTTCCACCGATTACATATTTATCTTTACGTTGTCTGTCGCGTAGGAAAATATTAACCCCTAAAATATTGCTTGCCGCATTACCACTTACTTCAGTATTAAAAAGTGAAACAGACGGACTTTGCAATGCTTTAACCGTTAAAGCATAATCTAGTTTATTATTATCGTTATTGATGTTTATAAGTGTGGTGTCGATTTTAAAATCGCCATAAACCACCTGAGGGAAGTTACCTTTAATCAGCAGGCTGTCTTTTTGGGTATCAATTAACCCATAAAATTGCGATGGTTTAAAAACGGTTAACTCTGGAACAAACTGCTTCAATAATTTTGAATCGTAAACCTTAACGAAGAAGCGCATCCGCTGATCAGGGATTTTAGTCACTTCTCCGAAAGCATAATATTTGTTAATTTCATTAATAATGGCATTGCTCACTTTCGTTAGTTGATATTTACCATCGATTTTTGCCGATAAAACTTCTGATCTGAGGGTCAGCTCATTTTCACTCGCTGTGCTTTTAGCCCGAACAGATATAGTATCTACATTAATTCTTTGCTGATCTTTTACCAGCTGTAAACCTGTTACATCAACACTACCATTCAGATAGTCTGCATCAGCGGTGGCCAAATCAACTTTTATAAGACCGGCAGCGCTTAGTACGGTCGGACTAAAATTTAAGGCCTGTAAATTTAATTGCTTTAAGTTTAAATCTGCCTTTACAGCTGGGTATTTTCCGACCAGGTTAACATTAGCATTCAATGCAAAATTGGCATTGCTATCAGGCATGCTACTCTTAATGGCCACTTTCTGGTTGGCATACGTACCAGCAAGATTCAGGTTTCGATAGGTATACTTATTGTAGTAAGCATTTAAAACCCGTGCATTAAATTTTGCATTAATTTTTTTAGGATCCAAGCCAGTACCTGAAACATCAGCCTTCACCGTAACACGACCTAATTTAGGCTGCATTTTTAGCAAGCGACCAACATTAAAATTATTCAGACTGATATCTGCCTTATAGCTTTCTCTTCCTTTTGCTCCCTTCATTCCTGCAACTACAATGGCACCACCCATATCCGTTTGGATATTCATATTGGTATTGAAGTCAGTCATTGATCCGGTAAACTTTCCTTTGGCATTGATTACATTCGGAAGTTCAATAGATGGTGGAAGTGATTTTTTAGGTACAGCCACCAGGATATCACTTTTTGTAACATGAAGTTTTTTAATATTCAGATCGAGAAAGGTTTTATTCACGTCAGGTAAGCCTTTAGCTGTTCCGCTAATGTCAATCTGTGTATTTTTTAATCCGCTGATTTGTAAAAGTGGAATATTTAGGTTATTGAGATAGCCATTTACCCTAGCATTCAATTTAATTTTTTCATTGCGGTAATTCGCCGGAATGGCATCGCTAAAATAGCCTGCATCCTTTAAACCTATGGTGGTGTTTTTGAAATTCAGGGCCAGTTTCACTTTTTCCGGATGTTTGGATAAGTCATCCATTGAAGTAAAGTTAAGTTCAGTCGCGTTTTCAATGGTTGTGTTTGGCGTTTTTAAAATGAAGTTGCTTAATTTAATCTGCTTATCATTGTATATGGCATTTCCTTTTAACTCATTTAATACAAATCCACTCTTCTCTTTTAATGATCCGTTTTTAACGGTTGCTTTAATCCCATCTGCACTATAGCTTACATCGCCTGCGCCGAAAGTTAATCCGGTAATTTTAAGGTGATTAAAATCCATCCCTTTAGGAGCAGCTTTTGCACCAAGGTTATCAAACTGAAAATTATTATCGGCTAAGCTGATATTTTTAATCATCAAGCCCAAAGGTGATTTTTCAGGAACAACGGTGTCTTTAACCTTTTTTAAATCATTGCTTGGTGCAGGTTTAAAAGCGAAAAGGATATTAGATTTATTTAATTTAGCATCTTCTACAGCATATTTACTGTTCGTTAAGTCTACCTTTAAATTAACCAGGCCCAATTCGTTTACATCAGCAACAGCTTTTGTTGTAGAGATCTGATCATCATAATTTACCTTAACATTATTGAAGGCAAAATTTTCCACTTCAATTAAAGGCAGTTTCCCTGTTTCTTTCTGGCTGCTATCTACACTATTGGTGAGGTGTTGTACCAATTGGGTTAATGGTTTTTGCTGAAGGTATTTAAGCGAAGTATTGTTTAAGTTAAGTTCTTTAATTACATAGTGCTGGTTGGCTAAATCAAATGTTTTTAATTTAGTTTTAAATGCACCTAAATAAAGCTTCACATCATTTCCAGCCACATCATCCCGATAGGTAATGCCAATATCTTCGAAGGAAACCTTATCAACAGAAAACTTAAGTGTTGAGGTCGTATCCTGATCCACTTTTTTTTCTGGTTTTTTCTGGTCACTCATAAAAGCGTCAACTAGAAAAGAAAAATTAAACGTGGTATCCGGGTTAATACGCCTTACATTTGCTCGAATATTTTTTAGCTCAATATTGTTAATCTCAACCGTATTCTTGAGCAATTTAAACAGGCTGATATCCACTGCTAATTTTTCAGCATATAGAAGCGTGTCTCCTTTACGATCTTCGATGTAAAACTTATTTAATACCACATCTTTTGGCAAAGCAATCTTAATGCTTTCCAAACTAACTTCGGTTTTTGTTTTTGTTTTGAGATAGTTAATGGCCTTTCCTTTTACAAAATTTTGAACCGCAGGAATGTTTAGCGAGAGGGCGATACCGACAACAAGGATGATTATTGAAGCAATAACCCAAAGTAAAATTTTTAAACTTTTACGTACGTATTTATTCAAAGCTGTTAATGTTTGATGGTTTTTAAATGCTAAAAGCATACCACTAAAATTAAATTTAATGGCATATTTATAAATAATACAAAAAATAAACTAAATTGTTCACCCGCTATAAAAATTTAACATTAGCGGATTGATAATCAATTATAAATGAAATTATTAAATCTGAATATTAGTTTTGAGCAATATGCAGGCATTGGTGAGTTAAATGAACAAGATCAGCTACTTTGTAATAAAGCAGAACAGGCCTTGGCAAGTTCATATTCACCTTACTCAAAATTTAGGGTAGGTACGGCAATCCGTTTAGCATCAGGAGAAATCATTCTTGGGAGCAACCAGGAAAATTTGGCATATCCATCAGGATTATGTGCAGAACGTGTTGCACTATTCTCTATCGGTTCCAATCAACCCAATGCCGTTATTGAAAGCATGGCCATCACCGCCCAAACTGATAATTTCGATATCACAAAACCCATTACCTCATGTGGTGGTTGTTTGCAGGTAATGGCAGAATTTGAACGTAAACAAGCAAGGCCAATTGAAGTTATTTTTTATTGCCTCACCGGCGAAATCTTAAAAGTAACCAGTGTAAAAAGCTTATTGCCTTTTTCTTTTGTGGAAGATAGGTTAGAAAGATAGCATTTTATCAAGGCTAAAAAATCTGGCATCATATAGAATAACTACTTCATTAAATGACTTAAACTTAACTCCATCAAAATTTGAACTTTGAATGTGCATAACCTCTGTTCATTCGATGAGATCATTTTTATTATATTTACGGCTGCCAATTTTGTAAATAGATGAGTGAAGAATTAGACCAAAACATAAACGAAGAACACAAGCATACGGTAACCCCAATTAATGGTTTATACGAAAATTGGTTTCTGGATTATGCGTCTTATGTGATCCTGGATCGTGCTGTTCCGCATATTCATGATGGTTTAAAACCTGTACAAAGGCGCATTATGCATTCATTGAAAGAGATGGATGACGGGCGTTTTAACAAGGCAGCTAACGTAATCGGAAATACAATGAAGTATCACCCACATGGTGATGCCTCAATTGGTGATGCGATGGTACAAATTGGTCAGAAAGATTTACTGATAGACATGCAGGGTAACTGGGGCGATCCCATTACGGGCGATAGTGCTGCAGCTCCACGTTACATTGAAGCCCGTTTGTCGAAATTTGCAAATGAGGTCGTTTTTAATCCCGATACTACCGAATGGCAATTAAGTTACGATGGACGGAATAATGAACCAATTACTTTACCGGTTAAATTTCCCTTGTTATTGGCGCAGGGGGCAGAAGGTATTGCCGTAGGTTTAGCTACCAAGGTAATGCCACATAATTTTAACGAATTACTGGATGCATCTATTGAGGTGTTAAAAGGTGTTCGGCCTAATATCGTGCCCGATTTCTTCACTGGAGGAATGGCTGATTTCTCCAATTATAATGAAGGACAACGGGGTGGTAAAATCAGGGTTAGGGCAAAAATTACAGAGAAGGATAAGAAAACCCTGGTGATTACTGAGGTGCCTTACAGTACTACTACCAGTTCGGTAATTGATAGTATTTTGGCAGCCAATGATAAGGGCAAAATCAAAATCAAGAAAATTGAAGACAGTACAGCAGCACATGTAGAAATTATTGTGCATCTCGCTCCTGGAATTTCGCCTGATGTAACTATTGATGCACTATATGCATTTACAGCATGTGAAGTATCCATTTCGCCAAATACTTGCATCATTCAGGGAGATAAGCCACACTTTTTAAGTGTAAATGACATCCTGATTGAAAATACAAACCACACCAAAAGTTTATTAAAAAGAGAACTGGAGATTCGTCTGCATGAATTGCAGGAAAAGATTTTCTTTAGTTCCTTATTAAAGATATTTATTCAGGAAGGGATGTATAAAAATCCTGAATATGAAAATTCCAGTAATTTCGATACCGTAGTTGAGGTATTACATTTACTTTTTGATCCTTTCAAACCATCGCTTTACCGCGAAATTTTGCCTGAAGATTTTAAAAAACTGATCGATAAGCCGATGAGTAGCATCACGCGTTTTGATGTGAAAAAGGCAGATGAGCAAATGAAAAATTTGGAAGATGAAATTAAAGTGGTTAAAAATCATTTAAAACACCTTACTGATTATACCATCGCCTGGTTCCAAAAATTAAAGGATAAATACGGGAAAGGTAGAGAACGAAAAACTGAAATCCGCTTGTTTGATCGGGTGGAAGCATCGAAAGTGGCTTTGGCAAACGTGAAATTATATATGAATCGTGAAGACGGTTTCATTGGTACGGGTTTGCGTAAAGATGAGTTCATTGCCGATTGTTCCGACATTGATGAAGTGATTGTTTTCCGTGAAGACGGAAAGTGTATGATCACCAAGGTTGCCGATAAAACCTTTGTTGGAAAGGGAATTATCCATGCCCAGGTTTTTAAGAAAAACGACGAACGAACCATCTACAATATGATTTATAAAGATGGTGGTACCGGAGTAGCTTACATTAAACGTTTTGCAGTTGTTGGCGTAACAAGAGATAAGGAATACGATTTAACCAAAGGATCAAAGGGCTCGAAAGTTTTATATTTTACAGCCAATCCGAATGGTGAGGCCGAAATTATAAATGTTGCCCTGAAGCCGCACTCTAAATTACGCAAGCTTCAGTTTGATCAGGATTTTGCTGAAGTAGCCATTAAAGGCCGTGGATCGCAGGGTAATATTATTTCTAAATATCCGGTTAAAAAAATCACCTTAAAAAGTAAAGGCGTTTCTACGCTGTCGGGTTTAAAAATCTGGTATGATGATTTATTAAAGCGTTTAAATGTAGATGGCAGAGGGAAGTATCTTGGTGAGTTTGATGGCGATGACCGAATTTTGCAGGTGCATAAGGATGGTTATTATGAATTAAGCTCATTTGAATTGAGCAATCATTTTGATGACGGCTTAATTCTGATAGAGAAATTTGATCCTGAAAAGGTCTTTGCTGCAGTTCATTTTGAAGGCAAAGCACAGAATTATTTCATCAAACGTTTTGTTTTTGAGTTACAGTCTATTGGTAGGAAAACAATTTTTATCAGCGAAGAGCAAAAATCGAAGTTATTGTTTTTAACTGCTCATCCGGCAGCGAAGGTTATTGTTGATGTGCTTAAGGGTAAAACACAAATTCCGGAGACATTAGATTTGATGCTTGCCGAAATAATTGATGTAAAAGGCTTAAAGGCAAATGGCAACCGCTTATCGCCACATGATGTGCAAAAAGTAGTGCTGGAGGAGCCTGAAGTTGAGGTAAAAGAAACGGATGAAAATGAAGAAGGAGGAAACAATGATGAGTCAAGTGAAGAGGGGGAAGTGGAAACAGTTAAAGAGATTGTCGAGCCTGAAACCAATGAAGAAATTTCTAAGCCAGAAGTAGGTGAGGAGATTGCCGAAACAGCAATAAAAGAGCAGCCTAAACCTAAATTTGAACGTAAAATAGTACCTGCTGTTGAAGAGCAAGTGGTACAGGAAGAAAAGCCGGTAATCAAACAACCAGCTTCAGAAACAACTGAAATTAAGGAGGAAGAAACCAACGAAAAAGCTGTTGAAGAAGAAGTTATAGAAAAACCAAAACCTACATCAGCGAAGAAAGAGGAACCTAAAGTCAAGGATAAGCCAAAAGCTGAAGAAAAACCAGTTAAGAAAGTAGATTTCGAAATTACCAATCCCAATGATATTGAAATTGATGATAAAGGGCAGTTAGGTTTGTTTTAGCATAGGTCGTTATTGCGAGGAATAATTCAGCACCTATTTAGGTAAGATCCTGAATCAAGTTCAGGAGGACGTTCGTTGCAAAGGGATTTCCTCGAGAGGTGCACTAACCAATTCGTCATGCTGACCTGTAGCGCAGCGGAAAGCTACGCAGTAAATTCAGTTCAGCATACTATCTAGATAAGATGCTGAATCAAGTTCAAGAGGACGATTTGTTGCAAAGGGATCTCCTCGAGGCATTATCGCGATAAAACATAGGCAGGTTGGTGAGACACCAACCTGTAGAATCTTGTTATTTAGAATGCCGAACAAGAACTGTCGTCATTGCGAGGCACGAAGCAATCCTAACACGACCGCTATCTACAACAAACATATCGGTCTGGTGTCTCACTAACCGAAACACAATATAATTCGCCTGATGGAAGTGGAAATGTAAATTCCATATAGAACCAAAACCTATCAATTTAAAAACTATATTTGCCTTACTCAAAGGGGTGCTGGTGACCTTGCGATTTCTATTGCAAGCATTGGCTGAGATTACACCCAAAAGAGGTAGAAGGTATAAGATCTAAAGGTAGATGGTTTCCAAACCCTCCGCTTTTAAATCCTCTATCCCTCTGCCTTACACTACCTGATTCGGATAATGCCGACGTAGGGAAGAGGTTAAATTCAAAACACTGTTTCGCCCTGAAAGCAGTTTCAATTATTTTTTATTGGTCGCAGGACAAAATTATTGTAAATGAATTTCCAAGAGTGGTTCAGGCTTTTTCAACAACAAATTCTACATACTTCAATCATAGAATGGCTTGCGGTTGGCTTCGGTGTTTCTGAAGTTTTACTGGCAAAAAAAAATAGTATCTGGTTATATCCTACTGGAATTATTTCCATTCTTTTATCCATGTTTCTTTTGCTTAACGTGAAGCTCTACGCAGAAATGTTGCTCAGTATTTATTATTTGGTGATGAGTGTTTACGGCTGGATGATTTGGAAAAAGCGCAAGATTGAAGGCGAGAACCAAGTATCATGGAGTACAAACCAAGAGTTGTTAATCGCCATATTGATTTCCACTGTCGGTTTCTTCATTTTGTATTTTGTATTACGAAATCATACAGACTCTGACATGCCGCTTTTTGATGCCTTTGTTTCATCAACTGCATGGGCAGGAATGTGGCTGCTGGCAAAACGTAAAATTGAGAACTGGATTTTCCTTAATATCTCCAATATCGTTGCTATTCCCTTATTATTTCATAAAAAGCTCCCCCTGATGGCCTGTTTAACTACTTTTCTTTTTGTGGTAGCGATACTCGGTTTTATAGAATGGAAGAAAATTATTGGCAAAAGAAACCTTAGAATGGCCTAGTTTTTCACAATCAAAGTTGTTTTCTACGAATTCAACATTACCGTGAAAATAAATAAACAAAAAAAATATGCGAAATACATTAACACAAACCTGGCAGGAAAAAGTAAAAGAATTTGCAGCGCAATCTGAAGAGATGGGTGAGCTACAGCCGGCAATTCTGGAACTTGCTTATCAGGAAAATTGGTTTAAGCTTTTTGTGCCAGAAGTTTATGGAGGAGCGGGGAAAAAACTTCCTGAAATTTTAAGGCTGGAAGAGGAACTGGCGGAGGCTGACGGGAGTTTAGGATGGACAGTTACACTTTGTGCGGGCGCAGCCTGGTTTGCAGGTTTTTTAGATCAGGGATTGGCGAAAGAAATTTTTGCCGAAAGAGAAGTTTGTTTTGCAGGTAGTGGTGCTATTGGAGGAACAGCCATTAGAACTGAAAACGGTTACCTGATAAATGGTCATTGGAAATATGCCAGTGGTGCTTTGCACGCCACTATTTTAACAGCAAACTGTACTATAAAGGAAATGGATGGTACTGATCTTTTGGATGAAGATGGAAATCCTGAAGTCATGTCTTTTATCCTTAAAAAAGAAGAAGTGGAAATTCTATCCGGCTGGTCATATTTTGGCTTGATTGCAACAGGAAGTCATGCATTCGAAGTAAAAGATTTGATTGTACCGTTAAACAGAACCTTTAAGATAAATGATGATATTAAAGTTGCCGATCAAGGCTTTGATTACCCTTTTTTACAACTGGCAGAAACTACACTGGCTGTAAATAGCCTTGGCATGGGTCAGCACTTTATTCGGTTGGTTGAAAGTTCTTTTTTGTCACGTACTGGTTTGCGTAGATACAATGAAGATCAAATAGCCTTCTTCAACATGGAATTAAATAAATGCAAAACAGAAGTTGAAACTTTAAAGATTCAATTTTATCAAGCTTTTGATGAGTCTTGGAATCAGCTAATTAACGCAGGAGTGATCGATCATCAGCAGCTGGAAGCTGTAAGTAAGGTAAGTAGAAAACTTACTCATGCTTGCAGAAGAGCTACAGATACACTTTTTCCTTATTGCGGATTGGAAGCTGCGAAAAAGGAATCTGAAATTAACCGGGTTTGGCGAGATATTCATACAGCAAGTCAGCATGCACTGCTCACTTTTGAAAATTAATAGTAGATATACTTTTCAATTTGATTTAGATCCTAAAAAAATGAAATATAAAAAAAGCCCATGACTTGCATGGGCTTAATCTTCTTACTGATACTGAATGTAAATCGGTTTCGGTGTAAGTTTTAATAACTCTTCCGGAGTCATTAAACGTTTAGGTTCTTTTTTCAAATCATTTTTATAAAACAGCTTGAAACCTGTAAACTGTACAGGTTCGCCATAAACGAAATGGCGATAAGTACCTTTCTTTAATTCTGGTTCACCCCATCCATCCATATGTACAACAACCTGTACTTCCGGACGTAATTTAATATTTGCAGAATTAGTTACCATTTTCTTCGTAAAACGGTGTAAAACAAACACTTTCGGAGGCAAGTTGTATTTTTTAACTAGATCAGCAAGGTATCCGGTTACATAGTTAACGTCAGCAGCATCATAAGTTCCGATTTTTTTACCAGGAAGAGAACCATCCTTCATGGAAAATTCAGGATCAATTCCTAAATGTACATATGGCAATTCAAGGTATTTGGCAATATGTGGAAGCTCATCTTTTATAGTGCTTAACGCCACCTGTAAATCCAGAAAAACAATGGTATTAGGTTGCATTTTTGCAATGGTCAATACAGAATCAATCTGTTTGTTCCCCATTCGGTTAATATATTTTTTATCTTTTCCAGGTGTTCCACTTGCTACTGCAGCAATGTAATGCAAACCTGGTTGAACAGGTGTAGAAGGATCAGCCTTTTCCCAATGTTTAACTTCAGCATTTAAGCGTTGCCACATCTCTTTTGGTGCATATTCACCTAAAGCGCCCATTTTTTTAGAGTGAAGGTTTCCATAATACACTACAATTCTTTTAAATGGTAAGATGGCGCCGGCAAGTGGAACAGGTTGATTTTTAACCGGCCATTTGCCTGTGGTATCGCCGTTAGCAAGTTTTTTTACAAGAGAATCATATAATTTTGGATCAACAGGCTTCATTACATTGGCTGTTGAATCTCCTTTCTTTTTAGTGGTGTCAGATGTGTTCTGGCCGATACCACTTTTGCTCTTGCCATCTGAGTTACAGTTTGCAAATAAACTGATTGCCGCAAAACCGAGAATAATCGTGCCTGCTAATTTGGGGAATTTCATAGATAATTTAATAGGTTATTAAGTATTGCCTTTTTATTACAACTGGCTTTTAAGGGGAAAAGATATGGAAATTTGCTGAATTAAAACAAATAAATTATACGTTACAGAATTTACCAAAAACACCTAAAGGTAGTTTTATACCTGCAGTAGCTTGTAAGTATAACTCGCCTGTTTCTAAGTTTTGAACACTTGGATAAGAGGTACGGATTAAGTTTTCTACAATTACAGATGAAAATCCTAATGAATAGGTGTTTAAAATTAAGAAATGTTCCTTTTCATCTAAAAGTTGAACCACATCTTGCATCATTTCCTGAATATGATCTTCTAGTTTCCACTTTTCACCATTTGGACCATGTCCATAAGCTGGTGGATCTAAAATAATGCCGTTATATTTTTTACCTCTTTTTAATTCTTTCTTAACAAACTTCAAAGCATCCTCCACCATCCAACGGGTATTTTTCAATCCTGAAAGTTCCTGGTTTTCATTGGCCCAGGTTACCACTTGTTTAATCGAATCAACATGAGTGGTTTCCGCTCCGGCTGCGTTTGCAATTAATGAGGCAGCACCTGTGTAAGCAAATAAATTTAAAACCTTAGGTTGGGGAGTTTTAAATTTTTTAATGGATGATGAAATGTAATCCCAATTAACAGCTTGTTCAGGGAACACACCAACATGTTTGAAGGAAGTTAGTCCTAAACGAAGTTTAATAGCGACTTCGTTGTTTTTATATTCTACATGCCAGCGATCTGGTATGGATTGATTTTTTTTAACCCACTCTCCGGAAGTTGCAGACCTACCTCTAAACGTAATGTTAGCTGTTTTTTTCCATTCTGTTTCTGATAATGTTTTTTTCCAAACAGCCTGTGGTTCAGGACGGATTAAAATCACATTTCCAAAACGTTCTAATTTTTCAAAATCCCCGCAGTCAATCAGTTCATAATCTTTCCAGTGCGTTGGGGCCAATAATTGTATCATGTATTCAATAACTTTAAATTTGGATAATTTCTGATGTATTGATCATCAGTAATTAGCGTTAGCTCGTCTGCCAATGCTTGTGCAATAATCAACCTGTCAAAAGGGTCTCGATGAATTAACGGAAGAGACAAGTAGGTATCAAGGTGGTGCTTTTGTATATTGAGAACAGATATGTTAAAATCATCTATCAAAGCATACATTTCCTCAAGATCTCGGGTAACGGTCAATTTACCTATATTAGTTTTTACTACGACTTCCCATAAACTCGCAATACTCAGAAATTTATCGTTTTCAGGATTTTCGATATTGGCAATTATTGATTTTTCAAGCCCTCGATCTTCATTAATTAAAGAGATGAAAATATGCGTATCAATTAAAATCCGCATTACATATACTCTTTTAAATCCTCTATTGGATCATTAAAACCCTTAGGAATAATAAATAAACCCTTTGCTGCACCATATAAGCTTTTGGGCTCTTCAACAACATTATTATTATCAGTTTTTTCCTGATAAAAGCTTTTAGAATGTTTAGCTTTCAAAAAATCAATAAAATCTTCTACCTCATTTACCATATTTTCTGGTAAGGTTTTCAACTTGTTAATGATATTTTTAGTAGCTGTAGTCATATAGACAAATATAATAATTTTCTTAAAACTTATCTTTAGCAGCTTTCATAAAGCGACTTGCAAATACAAAATCATTCAACTCTTTAATATCTGTATGCGCAATTTCCTTATTACTACCTTCCCAAAATTTCTTACCTTCATGTAAAAATAAAATATAATCTCCAATACCCATTACGGAGTTCATATCATGGGTAACTACAATGGTGGTGGTTTTAAATTCTTCTGTTAATTCCTGAATTAATTCATCAATAACGATTGAAGTTTTTGGATCCAATCCAGAGTTAGGCTCATCACAAAATAAATATTTTGGATTCATTGAAATGGCACGGGCTATACCCACACGTTTCTTCATGCCGCCTGAAAGTTCTGCCGGGAACAATTTGTTTTTGCCAGCCAGATTAACCCGTTCCAAACAAAAATTCACCCGTTCAAGCTTTTCTTTTCTAGTTTGATCAGTAAACATATTGAGGGGAAACATAATGTTATCCTCTACCGTCATACTATCAAATAGGGCAGAACCCTGAAAAAGCATTCCAATTTCTTTACGAACTTCGATCCGTTGTTCGTAAGTCATAGGTGTGAAATCGCGTCCATCATATAAAACTGAACCAGAATCTGGCTGATGCAAACCCACCATACATTTTAATAAAGTAGTTTTGCCCGAGCCAGAGCCACCTATAATCAGGTTGGTAACACCTTCTTCAAACTTTCCAGAAATGCCTTTTAACACGTCATTACCCGAAAATGATTTATATATATCTTTAACTTCGATCATTACAATAACAATTGAGTAACTAAATAATCGCAAACAAGAATAGAGATACAGCTAATTACAACTGCCCTTGTACTGGCCTGTGAAACTTCTAAAGCACCGCCACGAACATAAAAACCTTCATATGCAGGAACTGAAGTAATGATGAAACCAAAAACAAAAGCCTTTACCAAAGCAACCACAATGGTATAAGGGTTAAAGTCTGTTGTAATTCCTTGAAGATATTCTGCCGGAGTAACTGCACCTGATAGTGAACCACCTAAATAACCTCCTGAGATACTTAAAAACATAGAGATGATTACCAGCATGGGTACCATAGTAATGCCTGAAATAATTTTTGGAAGAATTAAATACCCAGGAGCATTGATGCCCATAATTTCCAGGGCATCAATTTGTTCGGTTACACGCATAGAGCCAATTTCTGAAGAAATAGCAGAACCGATTTTTCCGGCCAGCACAATTGCGCTGATGGTTGGACTTAATTCCAGAATACTCGAATCTCTGTTTACCGAACCGATAATGGTTTTAGGTATAAAATCACTCACCAGCTGGAAAGCAATCTGAAGAGTCATTACTGCGCCAATAAACGTAGAAATGATGGCAATAAGCCCTAGAGAGCCCACGCCTACATAATCCATTTGCTTGGCAATTTCCTTCAAATATATTTTAAGTTTTTCCGGCCTTCTGAATACAGATTTGAGTAGCAGGATGTATCTCCCGAAATTGGTAAAATTCATTCCGTATGTATTGCTTAATTTAAATGATCATTTATATAACTACAAAGAAACGATAAAAAAGTTGTCGGTCTTTGATAATTCAAAAAATATTCGTGGTTTTGATTATTAATATGGTTTTTTGCTAACAAAAATTAAACCATAAGAAATGAAAGCAGTAATCACAGGTGCAACAAAAGGCATTGGAAAGGCAATAGCCCTTAAACTCCAGGCAGCAGGGTATGATTTAGCATTAGTGGCCAGAAATTTACATGATTTAGATGCACTACGTGAAGAACTTGCACTTCCAGATCAAATGATTAAAACTTATCAGGTAGACTGCTCCATCAAGGAGGAGGTTTATCAATTTCTTCATCAGGTAAAAAATGAATTTGGTGATATAGATGTTCTTGTTAATAATGTAGGTATTTATATGCCGGGTAGTTTGTTAGATGAAACCGATGAAGTTTTCGAAGAGCAACAGGCACTAAACCTAAATGCTGCCTATTACATGAGTAAATTTTTTGGGAAAGAAATGCGTTCAAGGCGCTGTGGACATATTTTTAACATCTGTTCTGTCGCAAGCAAAATTCCTGTAGAAAATGGTGGAAGTTATAGTGTAACAAAATCAGCGATGTTAAGTCTTAATCATGTATTGCGGCAAGAGTTAGCACCACACCATGTTAAAGTAACAGCCTTTTTGCCGGGTTCAACAAAAACAGCTTCTTGGGAAGGAACAACTATACCTGATGAGAAATTTGTACAGCCCGTTGATATTGCAGAAACACTTTATACCATTTTAACGCTAAGTAAAGGGGTTAATGTTGATGAGGTTTTAATCACTCCGCTGGATTTTTAAACATAAAATAAACAGCATTATGGAAAAGAAGCTTTTTAGAAACGAACACGATAAGATGATTGCCGGAGTAGCTTCAGGACTTGCAGACTACATGCAGGTAGAGGTTACCATAATCAGATTATTATTTGTATTATCTACTATTTTTATGGCTGGGGCCGGCCTCATTGCCTATGTTATTATGTGGATTATTGTGCCTGTAAACAATGATCCTGCAGCCAGATTTTCAAAATTTAACGACTATTTTAATAAAAACAATACCAATTCATTTGGTAATCCATCTCCATTTACCGGACCTGCAGGCACTGGAAATGCAAACTGGACGCAGCCTGTAAATGATGGTGCTCCAAAAACTGCTTTTGAAACCCAACCCGATTTCAGCAAGTTTAATAAGCCTAATGATACCGGACGTACAGTTGCTGGTTTAGTGATGCTCGTAATTGGCTGTTTCTTTTTAATGCGGGAAATGGATTTTATCCCAGATTGGTTTACCATTAGAAACTTGTTTAAGTTTATGTGGCCTTTAATTTTTATTGCATTGGGCATCAGCATTATTGCAAAATCAAAAAGAAAAAATGATTGGCAGGCTTTTCAACAGCAACAAAAAGCTGCTGAAGAAGATAAAAAGGCAGACTTTTCAGAAGCAGTTGTAACACAAGAAGAACCAACATCTCAAGAGTCTAAAGATAATTTAACAACTAACTCTCCTCAATTATAAATATTATGAAATTAGATAGATTAATTTGGGGTATTTTACTGCTTTTTATAGGTGGTGTACTTCTACTCGAAAACTTTGGAATTATCAATTTTTACTGGCGTAATGTTTGGGGCTTTTGGCCAATATTCTTAATCATAGGTGGCCTGAATATTTTGTTTAATAGAAATAACTCTCAAACTGGCAGCATCGTATCTATTGCTGTATTGGTGGTGGCCTTATCTTTTCTATTTATTAGAGGGCAACAGGTTCCTGAACGTGGTTCATGGTGGGGCAGTCACTTTAAGAAAGGTGTAGATATTGATATCGATGACAATGATGTGGACGACGATAATGATGGAGATACATCATCCGTGAGAGAATTTAAACTTTCCGAACCCTTTGTGCCTACTGATAATGCAAAGAAAACGATATTGAATATCTCAGGTGGTGGAATCTCCTTTAATTTAAACGGAGAAACTTCAGAATTGATTGATGCGAATGTTAAAGGAAAAAATGGTAATTTTTCATTGAAAAAAGCAGTAACGGATAGTGCTACAGTTCTTACTTTCCAGCTGGATGATAAAAGAAAAAAATGGAACTTTAATAACGGCTCTAATGATGTTGACTTTAATTTAAATAAGACCGCGAACTGGGAAATTTTTATGAAACTGGGTGCAGGTTCAGCTGATCTCGATTTTCAGGATTATAAAGTCCGCACATTCCGTTTTGATGGAGGCGCTGCAGCTTTAGATATTAAACTTGGCGAATTGTTGCCCATTACTGATGTGATTGTGAAATCAGGCGTGGCAGATGTTAAGATTAAAGTTCCTGTTAACTCAGGTTGCAGAATAAAAACACAAACCGGCTTATCTGCAAAAGATTTTGAAGGATTTGAAAAAATGAGTGATGGACTTTATGAAACTTCAAATTATAAAACTTCAACTCACAAAATTTTTATCAATTTAGACGGCGGATTAAGTAACTTTGAGGTGAGCAGATACTAAAAAGGTTAAAGGTTTCAGGGTGGAAGGTTTAAGGCTATACATGTCTGGCCTTTAAAAACTTTGATCCTAAAATCTCAAAGCCAATGAACCCAGATAAAGAATATACAGTTGTAATTAATGGTAAGCCACAAGGCCCTTACCTTTTATCTGATCTGGAGGGTTTAAACATAACTCCTAATACCTTCATTCGGAAACCCGGAATGGATGATTATAAAGAAGCTCACGCAATTCCCGAATTGCGTGAGCTTTTAGGCTTTAAATATCAAAAAACAGCACCACAGTATTTTGCGGCTTTTGATCAGCGTCTACTCGCTTCAGTAATTGATCACTTTATTATTTTTGGTATTTATACTATTCTCATTCTCACCAGTTATATTTTTATTCAAGGAAAAGATGAAAGGATTATGGCCTTTTTGGTGCCATTTCCCATAATTTTTATCATCAAATTAGTTTATGGTGTATTTGCAGAATCATCATTAAAAAAAGCTACTCTTGGTAAAAGGATTTTGAATATTAAGGTGACAGATTTGGAAGGAAGCAGGATAACCACAAGTCGTTCCATGGCTCGCAATTTTTCTAAAATTTTATCTGTAATTCCTGTTTTTTTTGGCTACCTATATTGCTTTCTCAATAAAAAAAATCAATGCTGGCACGACATTACTGCTGATACTCTAGTGATTAAAGATAGGTTGATATAGAAGAAGACTAACTAAATTGCATAAGATTTATAGCAAAACGAGCATGAAATTGCTATAAAATTATAGCAAAATAAGGAAAAATTGCTTTTAGTTTTTAGCAAAATCAATTTATGCTAGCTTAAAATTTTAACAATCCATCAATTTAACAATTAAACATTTAGCTTATCTTTGCCATAGCATGGAAAATTTATCGGTAAAGCATGAGTTAGGTGGAGGGTATTGCAATAGTTTAACGCAGTATTCCAGGTTTTTAACCCGCGAAGTTAAGATTGGGGATATTGCTTTGGGCGGTCATAACCCCATTCGTATCCAATCGATGACAACAACCGATACCATGGATACCATTGGAACAGTAGAGCAAACCATACGAATGGTAGAATCTGGCTGTGAATATGTTCGTATTACAGCACCAAGTATCAAAGAAGCTGAAAATTTAGCCAATATTAAAAAGGAATTACGTTTTCGAGGCTATGATGTTCCACTGATCGCTGATATCCATTTTACACCTAATGCAGCTGAAATGGCGGCAAGAATTGTCGAAAAAGTGAGGGTAAATCCAGGAAATTATGCAGATAAAAAGAAATTCGAAAACCTGGAATATACGCATGATGCCTATACAGCTGAACTGGAAAGAATTAATAAAAAATTTATTCCACTAATTAAAATTTGTAAAGAATACGGTACTGCCATGCGTATTGGAACCAACCATGGTTCCCTGTCTGACCGGATTATGAGTCATTATGGCGATACACCAAGAGGAATGGTGGAATCTGCTATGGAATTTATCCGCATGTGCGAGGCCGAAAATTATTATAACCTGGTGATCTCTATGAAAGCCAGCAATACACAAGTAATGGTTCAGGCTTATCGTTTACTGGTTGAAACCATGGTGAAAGAAGGCATGAATTATCCTTTACACCTGGGCGTAACAGAAGCAGGCGATGGAGAAGATGGCCGAATTAAATCAGCAGTAGGAATTGGTACTTTGCTGGAAGATGGTTTAGGCGATACCATCCGTGTTTCCTTAACTGAAGATCCTGAATTTGAAGCACCCGTGGCAAAAGCTTTAGCTGATCGGTATTTGAAAAGGAGTTTGGACTTTGAAGTTCGGAGCTCGGAGTCGCCGATTATACTCTCAACTCCTAACACTCAACTTCCAACTTACTCTCCATACGCTTATTCAAGAAGAATTACACAATCAGTTCAGCACATTGGTGATCATCATCATCCCCTGGTGATGGTAGATGTTTCAAAGGAAAACCTGAAAGATCCTTACTTTTTGAGTTCGGTTGGCTATAATTACAGTGCAGGTTTAGATAAATATAACTTAGCTGATCAGGCATGTGACCTGGCTTTTCTTGGCGACAACCTGCCTTCATTTTCTTTCCCTGGAAATTTAAAGCAGGTTTATAACTATCATACATGGCTAAATCTTCGTGATAAAAACAACTGTCACCCTCTATTTTCTTTAGAAGAATTTAACAAGGCTGAAGTGAAGGATGAGTTTTTGAATTTCGTCAGAATTGATACAAGCCAATTAACTACTTTAACAACTGCATCACTAAATAATGTTGTGCTCATTCTCGAAACATCTGCTAAGAATGGCATGGCAGAACAAAGAGCATTTTTTGTTGCTTTGCAGGAAAAGAATATCCAAATTCCGGTAATCATTAGAAGAAGTTACGAAAATTTAGATGCAGATACATTAATGCTTTATGCTGCAACAGATTTTGGAGCACTATTTACCGATGGTTTTGGTGATGGAATCTGGATAGATGCACAAGGTCAGGATTTAGCATTAATTAACTCAACCAGCTTTGGTATTTTGCAGGCCACACGTACACGCATCAGTAAAACTGAATATATTTCCTGCCCAAGTTGCGGCAGAACACTTTTTGATTTACAGGAAACTACACAGTTGATCCGATCTCGCACCGATCATTTGAAAGGCCTTAAGATTGGAATTATGGGATGCATTGTGAACGGCCCGGGTGAAATGGCAGATGCTGATTATGGATATGTTGGTACAGGACCTGATAAAATTACGCTATATCGCGGTCAGGAAGTGGTTAAGAAAAATGTAACAACTGCTTTTGCTTTAGATGAACTGATTGAAATTATTAAAAATGATGGCAATTGGGTAGAAAAAGTTTAGTGCCATCGTTCGCCAGGAACGAAGCAATTTCTTTTTTATCATAATTAGGTTGTGTTTACTAGTGTAAATTTTTCACTCCATAAATAACGTTTTAAAAGTTTTCGTTTCGCGCTGGGGCACGAAGCAATCTTTTTGCTTAAACTACATTTCGAATACAATTACTTCGATCAAATAAAATCAATTTCGAAATAACTAAAAAAAATGGTAGGCTGTAGATAAAGTATCTTTATAACGAAAAATATCGAATCACTGCCATTTATAAACTTACCAATAAACCCTACATTACGCTCATGAATCTATTTGAATTTCATTTTATATTTAGTGAGCTAAGAAGACTTTTAACTGCACAAGGTTTAACTGGAGGAGCATTGGTTTATAGTTATTTCCTTCTGGGTTTAATAGGTGTTACACTCTTTCTATTCATTACAATATTTGTTACCAGACAGGTTTTTATTGGCGTAGTAAAAAGTGCAAAAACTAAATCTGATTGGCAACAGGCCCTATATGAATTTCGTGTTTTCAGAGCCTTTGCCCTGATATTTGGTGCCTATATTATCTACAATGCCGTTCCGTATGTATTTGTTGATTTTAAAAACTGGTATTTCTACGCCATTATTTTTTCTAAAATTTATGTCGTATTGGCAACCATGTTTGCTATTAATGCCTTTCTAAATGCATCGGTTTCTGTAATGGAATCGTCACGAAAATATGCTGATAAACCCATTAGAAGTTATAAACAGGTAGCTAAAATTATCATCTATATTTTCGGTTTTGTGTTGATTTTATCCATCATACTTAACCAGTCGCTTTTATACATTTTTGGAGGATTTGGAGCGGTTACAGCTGTTTTTATTTTAGTATTTCGTGATCCAATTTTAGGTTTTGTGGCTTCAGTGCAAATGAGTGCCATTGATTTGGTTCGTGTTGGAGATTGGATTACCGTAGAAAAATATGGTGCTGATGGAGAGGTAACCGAAATCAATTTAACTACCATTAAAGTAAGAAATTGGGACAAAACGGTTACCATAGTACCCAGTTACGCCATTGTAAGTGAATCATTTAAAAATTGGCGAGCCATGGAAGAAAGCGAGGGTAGGAGGATTAAACGCCATATTAATATTAAAATATCGAGCATAAAATTTTGCGATGATGATTTGATCAGCCGTTTGCAAAGCATCGATTTTTTAAAAGATTATCTCAAAGAAACACAATTACAGATTGAGCAATTCAACGCCGAAAATACAGTAAATCCAAATAATTTGGTAAACGGCCGTCACATGACGAATATTGGAACTTTTAGGGTTTATGCTGAAAAGTATTTAGAAAGTAATCCATCCATCAATACTGATTTAACTTTTATGGTCCGCCAGTTACAGGCCACTGAAAATGGTCTGCCTATTGAAATTTACGTTTTCTCAAAAGAAAAAGGCTTAAAGAAATTTGAAGAAGTTGCTGCTGATATTTTTGATCATCTTTTGGCTGCGGTGCCATACTTTGATCTGGAAATTTTCCAAAGCCCTAGTGGCAGCGACATGCGTGGATTTGTTGGAAGGGGAAATGATTAAGCATCTATTTCCCCTCAATGATCATGACTCTTTTAGAAAGGTTAAACACCTTTCGCAAACCTTAAATAAGAGTGGTGGTAAGGTTTCGTTTTCATAAGGATGAGATGTGCCATACACATGGTTAGCACCTTCAATTTTAGCGAGCCTGCTATTCGGATTGGCACCTGCTAATTTTTGTGCATGCTCAAAAGGAACATTCACATCATCATCACCCTGAACAATTAACCATGGAATATTAATCCGTTTCGCTGCATCAATAATGTTGAATGTTTGAGTGTTTTGCTCAAAGTCTTCCAGTAAGGTAACATTTAGCGGCATTTGTTCTTTCGTTCTTGCATTAGTTACAAAGATTTTACCAGTTTTTTTCCATTCTGATTCCTGTTCCTTTTTCCAAAGGCTATTGAAACTCGAAATAGCGCTCCAGGTGATGAGCTTATTAATTCGTACATCAGTAGCAGCTTCAATAATGGATAATCCACCTCCTCTACTATGGCCAATTAAATTGACTTCGGTTTCGCTTCCATAAGCTTTGGTTATAAAATCAAGTATTGCATTTACATCAAAAAGTTCTTTAGAAATGGTATTGCTGGCAAAGGCTTCCATATCAGTAACATCTACAGGATGATCTGCAGGTACGCCACTGTGTGATAAATTGAATTTAATATACCTGTATCCATTGCTGGCAAAATATCGGGCCACCAGGTGATGTGCACCCCAATCTTTAAACCCTTTAAATCCATGAACAAAAAGTACAATCGGGGTATTTGGGTTCTTATCATCAAAAGTGATGTCACCGATAATTAGTTTTCCATCTGAACCACTTAAGCTAAAATCATTTTGTATAATCATCATTTAAGGAATTGGTGTATTAGATAAACTTACTAAATCTGATTTTGTTGTAAAGTTTTTTGCTGATACCATTACTTTTTAATGGTTAGATGAAATGATGAACGTTAAATTTCTATCATTTGCCCCAATCTCGATAATAATACCAGGCCCAACCCATTAATAATATTTGAAACGGCAATCTCAACCAGGCGATAAGGGGTGTTACTAGAATTTTGCCAAGCTGAAAGGGTGCGATTTGAATCATGTATATATGTGAAGGTAGGAATGCGACTAACATGAAAATAATGAATAAAGCAGCCAGTTTTTTTGTTCTTGAAAAAAGCAGCATTATTCCCAAAACAATTTCCATTACGCCTGATAGATAAATTAAAAACTCATGAGCTGGCAACCATTTTGGCATAATAGTAAGATAGCCGGATGTTGATATAAAATGATTAATCCCGCCAGGATATATAAAAGGCCATATAACCAAAGGAGAACTTTGAAAAAGATATTACGATTGTCAGTGTTATGCATTTATTTAAAACCGTTCTAAATTGACGTAAATTACAGATGAATGACGTTGACATGCATGATGCATGCTACTTTTGTGTCCCGATAATAGTTAACAACGGAAGCACTTGGAATATTTAAAAGTAATAGCTTTTACGCATCACCACATCGACCTGAAATCTTTAGGGAAATTAGTTATTTGTGACCAAAGTTTAGATAGCAGGTTGAAGAATATTCAAACTGAACTTCCCGTTAGCGAAATTTTTTACATTGGAACCTGTAACCGTGTAGAGTTCGTTTTTCTCACTAAAGAGAAAACAGATAAAGAATTTGTTACCCGGTTTCTTACTGTATTGGACATGGGGTTGCCTCCGGAGTTTATGGAGCGTTTCCTTGATAATGTTACCGTTTACGAAAACGAAGAAGCTTTCAATCATCTTTTAAGAACGTCTTGTTCATTGGAAAGTTTGGTTGTTGGTGAAAAAGAAATCCTTGCTCAAATACGTAAAGCTTATGAAAACTGCCGTGATGCAGGTTTTACCGGCGATTACATGCGTATGATTATGGAAAGGGTAGTAAAAACAGCTAAAGAGGTTTATACACATACCAACATTTCAAAAAATCCGGTTTCGGTAGTTTCTCTGGCTTATCGCAAGCTTAAAGAATTAAATATGTGTGGCAATTCACGTGTATTAATCATTGGAGCAGGTGAAACTAACCAGAATATTGCAAAATATCTTAACAAACATAAATACTCAAACTTTTCTATTTTTAATCGTACGCTATCAAAGGCAGAAACTTTAGCTAGCGAATTAAATGGGAAAGCTTATCATTTAGAAGCTTTAGAAAATTTTACCGAAGGTTTTGATGTGATTATTACCTGTACAGGTTCTACTGATGCAATTATTAACGAAGCGCTTTATGCTAAGTTACTAAACGGTGATACAGGTAAAAAGGTAATTGTCGATCTAGCGATTCCAAATGATGTTGCTCCGGCTGTTATTCACAATAATCCGGTTCATTATATTGAAGTAGAATCTTTAAAAGAAGTTGCCCGTAAAAATATTCAGGAACGTTATAGTGAATTGGTTCACGCCGAAGAAATTATAAGCAATAACATTTCCGAGTTCTTCACGGTTTTAAAGCAGCGTAGGATTGAATTGGCCATGCAAGATGTTCCACGGAAGATTAAAGAAATCAAAAACACAGCACTTAATGGCGTGTTTGCTGATGAAATTAGTCAGATGGATGAAGCCTCCCGCGAAGTGTTAGAGCGTGTAATGAATTACATGGAAAAAAAATGCATAAGCGTTCCAATGATTATGGCAAAAGAAATTCTGGTTAAAGAATCTTAATTTAACCGCAAAGAACGCTAAGTTAGGCTTTATCTCTTTTAGATTTACTAATAATGAGCAAGTTTTAGATGCATTGCTCTTCGATTAAAAGCTTATACTTTCTTATATTCCTTATCTGGTCAGGCTAATTTATTTTACTTACATTTTAGCATTTTAAATCACAGTTTCTTAAGGCTTGTTGACATAAATAAAAACAACTATCTGTTACTAAGGCCTCTTACCATGATTAAATTGTACTACTTTCATCTCAATCTCCCTTCTCTGTAACCTCACTGTCTCATTTTTAAACAATTTATAGATTCAAGCAGTATTTACCTTAAATTTGCTACTCATTAAATGTTTATAGTGAAGAAATTAACCATCGGAACACGCGGTAGCGAACTCGCTTTATGGCAGGCTAATCATATTCAAAATGAGTTAGCAGCAATTGGAATAGAAGCTGATATTAAAATTATCAAAACACAGGGAGATAAAATCCTGAATTTGAGATTGGATAAATTAGAAGGAAAAGGTTTTTTTACCAAAGAATTGGAAGAAGAGCTCCTGGCTGGTACAATCGATCTGGCCGTTCACTGCCTTAAAGATTTGCCTACCAATCATCCTGCTGGCTTAACTATAGCTGCCATCCCTCCCCGCGAGGAGGCTACTGAATATCTGTTGATTTTAAAAGATTGCGTAGATGTATCGCAGAAACTTTCTCTTAAAAAAGGTGCCATGGTGGGTACTTCATCAAATAGAAGAAAAGCCCAGTTATTGGGTTTAAGGTCTGATTTGGAGATTGAAGATTTACGTGGAAATGTACCTACACGTATTCAAAAATTAAGGGATGAAAACTATGATGCCATTATGCTTGCTAAAGCTGGTATTAAACGTTTGGGTTTAGATGTAAGCGAATTTCATGTAGAAGAATTGGCTCCTACAGAATTTGTTCCGGCACCAGCGCAGGGTGCCTTAGCCATACAAATCAGAGAGAATGATCATGAACTTTTTGATGCACTTCAAACACTGCATGATCCTTTAACTGCTGAAGAAGTTGGTGTAGAACGTAAAGTTTTGAATTTGTTTGAAGGGGGATGCCATATGCCTTTAGGCTGCTACTGTAAAGAAGAAGATGGTGCCTTTGAAGTGTGGACATCAAAAGCTGAAACTGCAGATGATTTTCCAGAACGTTTATTTTTACGTGCAGATACCACCGAAGGTTTAGCCGAAAAAATTGTAGCGAAGTTTAGTAAAGAAAGAAAGAAACCATCTAAAGTTTTTATCTCACGCGAAATAGGTGAACATAGTTATTTTCGTAAAGCATTAGAAAGTAAGGATATTGAAATTGAAGGCCGCTCATTAATTCGTACTTTCCCTATTGTAACGGTTTTAGACCAGTTTATTTTAAAAAATATCGATTGGATTTTCTTTAGCAGCCGGAATAGTGTAGAATATTTCTTTAATCTTAAACCACTTTTACCCAAGAAAACACAATTTGGTGTGGTAGGTAGAGGTTCAGAAGATGCCTTGCGTAAATTTGGTCACTTTGCTGATTTTGTAGGGGAAAGTGGAGATATCACCGAGGTTGCTGAAGATTTTGCAAAGCTGGTTTCAGGAAAAAATATTCTATTTCCGAGGGCGCAGGATTCATTGCAGTCTATCCAGAAATCTTTGCCAGCTGACGCTAAAATTATTGATTTGCCCATTTATGAAACGGTAATTGAGGAAAACATCGACCAAAGTTATGCTGATGTGTTGATTTTTACCAGCCCATCTAATGTGGATGCCTATTTTGCTGATAATTTGCTAGAACCCGGGCAACAAGTGATTGCCATTGGTAATTCAACAGGGAAAAAGTTTGATGAGATGGGTGTAAAATATGCATTGCCATATTCGCCAGATGAAATTGGATTGGCAGAGGCCGTTTTTGGAATCGAAATTAAATAAAGGTATAACGAGCTTAAAGCTGAAAGACCAAAGCGAAAGAAATACCAAATCGCAATTTCCATTTACAAAGCATCTTGCTGCACCTTTACAACGAGTCGTCATGCTGAATTCATTTCAGCATCTTAATGCAAAAGAGACTTACTGATAAAGACATAGGCAATTTAAAAATAATAATATGATCATGTCTTTATACCTGATACTAAATAAATGATACTAATAATATGTTACATCGTCCGAGAAGATTAAGAAAGAATCCGTTAGTGAGAGAGATGGTAGCCGAAACCCGACTATCGAAAGATATGTTTGTGTATCCATATTTTGTGGTGCCTGGAACGAATGTTACACATGCGATTGATGCCATGCCTGGTGTAAACCATTATTCGGTTGATGCTTTGATTAAGGATGTGGAAGCCGAAATGAAAAAAGGCTTGAATAAAATCATGCTCTTTGGTGTGGGTGATGAAAAATCTGCTGATGCGAAGTCTGCCTATCATGATCATTCTCTGGTGCCAACTGCAGTTCGTGAATTGAAGAAACAATTTGGAGATGATTTATATGTGGTTACCGATGTATGCGTTTGTTCTTATACCACTCATGGACATTGCGGAATTATGGAGAACGATTATGTTCAAAATGATAAAACTGTAGATGTAATTGCCAAAATGGCTTTAGCGCATGCAGAAGCTGGTGCAGATATGTTCGCGCCATCTGATATGATGGATGGCAGAATTGAAGCGATGCGAAATTTGCTGGATGAAAATGGTTTCGTAAATGCAGCTATTATGAGTCATGCTACAAAATTTGCTTCGGCTTATTATGGCCCGTTTAGAGAAGCTGCAGATTGCGCACCGAGCAAAGGAGATCGGAAAGCTTATCAAATGGATTTCAGAAATCCGCTAGAAGCAATGCGTGAAGCACAATTGGATGAACAGGAAGGTGCTGATGTGCTGATGGTAAAACCCGGATTGGCTTATTTGGATATTATTCAGCGTTTAAAACAAGATACCAATTTACCCATTGCTGTTTATAACGTATCTGGCGAATACTCCATGGTTAAAGCTGCTGCAGAGCGTGGATGGATTGACGAACAAAAAGTAGTAATGGAAACGATGCATGCCTTTGCAAGAGCTGGTGCAAGCATCATTACTACTTATCATATTAAAGATATTTTAAATAACGATTGGATGTAATTTGAGCTGAAAGCTTAAAGCTAAAAGAGTAAAGTGGCTACTTAGCACTTTACTCTTCGCTTTAAGCTTTAGTCTTTCAGCTTTTAGCTTAAAAAAAATGTTAGATTCATTAAAAAAAATGTTTTCTGGTAATGAGGCCGATATTCCGGTCAATACTGGAAGTAAACTAGATATTTCGAGAGTAAAATCTGCGGAGTTATATGAGAAATCAAAAACGTACTTCCCTGGTGGCGTAAACTCTCCGGTAAGGGCTTTTAAGTCGGTTTATGGTACACCACTCTTTATTGAAAAAGGGGATGGCTGTTATATCTGGGATGCAGATGGTAACCAATTTATTGATTTTTGTGGAAGTTGGGGTCCTTTAATTTTAGGCCATAACCATCCAAAAATTCGTGAGAAAGTTACTGAAGTGATGCAAAATGGAATGAGCTTTGGTGCACCAACGGCTTTAGAAAATGAGCTCGCAGAACTGATCATCAAAAACAACCGGTTTGTAGAAAAAATTCGTTTTACCAGTTCGGGTACAGAAGCCGTGATGTCTGCTATTCGTTTGGCCAGGGGATTTACTGGTAGAGATAAAATCATTAAATTTGAAGGTTGCTACCACGGTCATAGCGATTCATTATTAGTAAAGGCAGGATCGGGTTTGGTTACTTTTGGTGAAACATCATCTGCAGGTGTTCCAAAATCTTTTGCTGAAGAAACAATCGTAATCCCATTAAATGATACAAATGCCATTGAACAAGCTTTCAATCAGTTTAAAGATCAGGTAGCTGCTGTAATTATTGAAGGTATTCCGGCAAATAATGGCTTGATCATGCAGGATGAAGAATATATCAAATTCTTGCGTAAAATCTGTTCAGATAATAAGTCTCTGCTCATTTTTGATGAAGTCATCACTGGTTTCAGGGTTGGTTTTGAAGGTGCAGCTGCGCATTATGGCATCACACCAGATATTGTAACTTATGGAAAAATCATCGGTGGAGGTTTACCAGTGGGGATGTATGGTGCATCTGCTGAAATTATGGGTCATATTTCTCCTGATGGAGGTGTTTATCAGGCAGGTACTTTATCAGGCAATCCTGTGGCAATGGCTGCAGGTATTGCAACTTTAACAGAATTAAATAAATCTGGTTTCTACAAAGATTTAAATAATAAAACACAAGATTTTGTAGCCAGCATTCAACGATTTGCTACAGCCAGAAATTATAAATTTAAAGTGTTCACGGTAGGTTCTATTTTTTGGTTTGCCTTTACAGAGAAAGATAAAATTCAATCAGCAGATGATATTGATGCTGGAAGCATGGATAAATTTAAGATTATGCACCGTGAATTGCTTAATAGAGGAATTTATTTAGGCCCATCAGGTTATGAGGTTGGTTTCGTATCTGCAGCACACACTAAAATAGAATTAGAGAAAGCAAAAAGAGCGATCTTTGAAGCGCTGGATTTGGTGTTCAAGAAATAAATATAAATACCTATAAGATTTTTAAAATCTTATAGGTATCTTAAAATTAACTATAAATTAAGTCCATTAGGGCTCGGTTATGAAGAAATCCATTATCATTTTTTACGCATTACTGCTGTACGCATTAATTCAGCTCATTTCATGGGGAACTTTGGTGGTGCGTCTGCAGCCTAGTCGCATGACGATGATTATGGGAGAGGGTTCTGTTTTTCTTTTCTTGCTATGCATTGGTGGCTATTTTCTGCATCAATCATTAAAACGTGAGGACAAATTAAGAGAGCAACAACAGAATTTTTTGATGTCCATTACACATGAATTAAAATCACCACTTGCCGCAATAAAACTTTCTATCCAAACCATTGTTAAAAGAGATCTGGATAAGGCTCGTCAGGTTTCTTTATTGAATAATTCATTAAAGGATATTGAGCGGTTAGATGATTTGGTTGAAAACATGCTTTTGGCTACTAAAATTGAAAATCGTTCATACAGCTTTCCAAAAGAAGAGTTTAATTTCTCTGAATTGGTTTATAAAATTACAGACAGGTTGCAAGTGCACTCTTGCGGTAATGAACAGCTGATTAATGCGCAAATTCAGCCAAATTTGCAGATTGTGGGTGACAAGTTTGCCTTATCGTCAGTCGTGACGAATTTGATTGAAAATGCAGTTAAATATTCAAGTCCTTGTGATGAGATAAATGTGGCTTTAGATAAGGTGGATGGCCATTTAAGATTAAGTGTTACCGATAAAGGCCCAGGCATTTCAGATGCCGAAAAAATGTTGATATTTGATAAGTTTTACCGAGTTGGTAATGAGAATGTCAGGAAAGCGAAAGGAACAGGTTTAGGCTTGTTTATTGTGAAAGAGGTTTTACAATACCATGATGCAGATATTACAGTAAAAGACAATCTGCCTCAAGGAAGTATTTTTGAAGTAACATTTAGTTAATCTCAATTATGTCACAAAAATTAAGAATTCTATTGGTAGAAGACGAGGATCACTTGTTAGATGCTATCAAATTAAACCTCGAGCTGGAGGGTTATAAAGTTCACGCCGTTAAAGATGGCAAAACTGCTCTTAAAGTTTTTAAAGAGGAGCGCTTTAATCTTATCGTATTAGATGTTATGCTTCCTGAAATGGATGGTTTCCAGGTTTGTGAAACTATTCGTTTAGAAAATGCAGAAGTTCCGATTATGTTTCTAACGGCTAAAAACACTTCAGAAGATCGTGTTTTAGGTTTGAAAAAAGGTGCTGATGATTATTTGGTTAAACCATTCAACTTAGAAGAATTAATTCTTCGTGTGGGTATTTTAGTTAAACGCAGCTTAAAATCGGATGATTTAAAAGAATTAAACTCTTATAAAATCGGTGATAAAACGATCTATTTTAATTCTTTCGAATTGAAAAATGATGATGGTACCATTACGCCATTAACCAAAAAAGAAACCATGTTATTAAAGCTTTTAATTGAGCGTAAAAATGATGCCGTTTCTCGTGAGCAGATTTTAGAAACCGTTTGGAATTATGATGTTTATCCATCAACCAGAACAATAGATAATTTTATCTTAACGTTCCGTAAGTATTTTGAACCAGACCAAAAGAATCCAGTTTATTTTCATTCAATTCGTGGCGTAGGTTATAAATTTACCGATATACATTAATGTATAACAGTCTCGGCAGGTATGCACTGATGGCTGTTTTCTTGCTGGCTACATTAGTTTGCGTTTTTTATACTCAATATGAGCTGGCAGCAGTCGCTGGTTTTCTTTGTCTCTTTGTGATTTGGAGTCACTTCAGGCATAGTTCCGTATTGATGGCTTCTAAATATTTTAAAAATAATGATTTTGTGAAAGCTAAACTAATGTTAGCTGAAGTACCTAATCCAGAAAGATTATCTAGAAACCGCAGAGGTTATTATGAATTTATGCAAGGCAATATGGCTTTGAAGGAAGAAGATTACGAAAAGGCTGAGTATCATTTTCAGCTGGCCAGTCGTTTTCCGGTTGGTGGTAAAAACCAAAAAGGTTATGTTTTAATCCATTTGGCTAATCTGGCCTTAAGAAAAAAGGATAAAGAAAAAGCAGAAGCATATACAAAATTAGCGAAGGAGTTGGCAGAATCAGCACGCTCAAAGGATATTATTATTAAGATAGAAAAGGAAATCAGTAAATTATAATATAAATATTGTCATTTTGAATAACGAAGAACCAGTTTAGGAATAAAAAGGTACTTCGTTTTTTTTTTATTTATAGATTTGCACATTAAATTTTTTTTCCATTCGTCATCCAGAATTTAGTTCTGGATCTAATTATAGAGAAAGATGCTGAAATGAATTCAGCATGACGGTTATTGGAACACCAACTAGAAATCATGAAGAATAATTTATTTTTAGACGCTGCATTTTCAAAACAGACAGAACGCCCACCAGTATGGATGATGCGTCAGGCAGGTCGTTTTATGCCACAATATTGGGAGATCAAAAACAAATACTCTTTTTTAGAGATGTGTAAAACCCCTGAAATTGCGGCAGATGTAACCATGTTGCCTGTGGATTTATTAGGTATTGATGCAGCGATTTTATTCTGTGATATTTTAGTAACTGGTGAGGCAATGGGTGGGGATTTAAGCTTTACTCAAGGCATAGGTCCAAAATTTGCAAACCCGGTACGTAATGCACAAGATATTGAAAACCTCAATGTAGATTGTTTAGATGAATTGCAATATGTTGCCAACGCAATTAAGGTGATTCAACAACGGTTAGACGGAAATATTCCTTTAATTGGTTTCGCAGGTGCACCATTTACAGTAATGAGTTACCTAATTGAAGGTGGTTCTTCTAAAGATTTTAAATTAACAAAGCTTTTTATACATAACCAACCAGAATTGGCACATAAGCTTTTAGCGAAGATTGCTAAAGTAACGGCTGATTATCTGAACCTACAGATTGCTGCGGGTGTTAATGCCGTTCAGATTTTCGACAGCTGGGCGCTTGCATTGTCTTGGAACGATTATCAGGAGTTTTCGCATCGTTACATTCAGGAAATTATTGCTAACTTAAATAGAAAAGATATTCCTGTAATTTCTTTTTGTAAAGGGAGTTCTGTCTTTGCACCAATTATGGCAGAGGCTAAGCCTGATGTGATTTCAGTAGATTGGAACGCAGATTTATTGAATATTAAGAATGCTTTGCCCGCAGGTATTGCGGTTCAGGGAAATTTAGATCCACATATTTTATATGCAGATCAATCAGTGATTAAAGCACAAATTCATAAATTATTTGAACGCATGCGTGGTACAGAAGGATTTATCTTCAACTTAGGTCATGGTATCATGCCAGACATTCCTTTTGATAATGTAAAATATGCGATTGAGGTGGTAAAGGAATTTAGATATTAATTGAATCATTTGATTTTTGTATATTAGCTACATAACTCAAAAATATGACTGTTAAATCTTTAAATGATGAGGATAAGCTGCCAATTAAACAATTAATAAAAGCAGTTAATAAGAAGATGAAAGATGTTTTGAGGGTTGTTGATGCATTAAATCTAGGCAGAACTGAAGTTAAAGTAGATGGAGTTTACAGAACATTTAATAACGGAGATTCAGTTAAGGTAGCAGAAGGTAATTTTAAAAGAAGAAGAATTACTGAAAAGAGAATTAAGATTTTTTAATGCCTAAACAGCCTAAATTAAGGATTTTTGCCGGACCAAATGGTTCTGGTAAAACTACTTTGTTTGATTCTATAAAATCAAACTATTTTTCTACCCAGATTTTTGTTAATGCAGACTTATTGGAGGAAGAATTTCAGAAGAAAAATTTCCTCAACTTATCTGATTTTGAAATTGATACAACCAATGAAGATTTTGCATCGTTTTGTTTTCAGAGTGGACTTTTCATAAAAGCTGGATTCAACACAGAAAGTTGGAATTTAGCCGTCAGAGAAAATGTTGTTGTTAAAAATATTGCACATTCAACAATTTATAACTCCTATCATTTTGCCATCATTGCAGATTTTATTCGATATACATTAATCAGAAATAAAAAATCATTCAGCTTCGAAACTGTATTTTCACATCCTTCAAAATTAGACCTTATAGATTTTGCTCATCGTAATAATTATAAGGTTTACCTTTATTTTATAGGCACAGAGACGCCAAGGATGAACTTAGAACGAGTAAAGGATAGAGTTTTGAAAGGAGGTCATTTGGTTGGAGCAGAAAAAATTGAGACGCGTTACTTTTTGACAATGGATTTATTAATTGATATGTTGAAAAAAGTAGATGAAACTTACCTTTGGGATAATTCAGGGTTAAAACACGACTTTGTTGGGCATATTAAAGAAGGAGTTTTAAACCTTGAAGTTCTCAATGTTCCAAATTGGGTAGATACTTATATTTTAAGTAAAATTGAATGATAGAAACCCTACAACCCTATTATTACTATTTCGTTGCTGTACACATTGTGTTTGTAATCAGCTGGATGGCCGGTTTGTTCTATATTTTAAGTCTTTTTATTTACCATACCGAGGCAAATGAAAAGCCAGAACCTGAAAAGAGTATTCTCCTCCAGCAGTTTACCAAAATGGAGGCTACGCTGTGGAAGATCATTTGCGCTCCGGCAATGATTATTTCTGTTGTGGCAGGTATCTCAATGCTAACATTACATCCAATGCTATTACAAATGTCATGGATGCATGTTAAACTCGGCTTTGTAATTGGTTTACTGATATACCACTTCATCTGCCAGAATATTGTTAAGCAGCTTAAAAATAATCAATTTAAAATGACCAGTTTTCAGTTGCGCTTGTGGCGGGAATTGGCAACCATTTTTATGATTGCAATTGTATTTGTGGTTATCCTTAAAAGCGCAATCAACTGGATTTATGGTTTAATTGGCATTATGGGCGTGGCAATGGCAATTATGATTGCGGTTAAGCTCTATAAAAATTATAGATTAAAAAGTAAATAAACTTTCTTAAGACCTAAGCTTGAAGAAAGTTCATTTAAATATATTAGCCTCTTACAATATAGCTAATTATATTAAGTACTATTCCAATTCCAAAACCTATTAACGCCAGGTTACAGGCTGATTTCGCAGCTACAGGTTCGGTATCTTTTTTGACGAAGTAAATAATAGCACCTGCTAAAGGGATACAGAATGAAAGGATTTTCATTCCTGTACTTAGATCTTCATTAGACTGGTTATTAAAAGGATTAAACTGTGGGTCTTTTTGAGTGTTAAATGGATCGTTTTCTGACATGATGTTTTTAATTTTAGATAGGGATTATTATAATAAATGATATAAAAATTTAAAAGATACAACAATATAATAGGCTATAAAATCACTTATCCCAGCCAAGCCTAAGCCTGCAAATATTCCTGTTATAAATCTAAGTATGTTATTGCTTTCCCGATTACAGTAAGCCTGAGTTAGTCCATCTATTGTAGTGGGCATAATAGCAAGTAGGGCAAAAAATATATTTATTTTTATAAAAAATATAATAGGTATAAAAATAGCATAGCCAACATATATCCCAGTACATCTGGCACATAGTGGAAACTGTTTTCCCTTAAAAAAAAATGATCTCTCCGGTAGCCGATGGCAATCAACAAATTCTAACTTCGTCATATTTTCTATCAATAATAGAAAAAAATATTTATTATCAATAATCTAATCTGTCTAAAGTAAAATAAATTATATTAATACTTTAACTACTTCTGCATTACAAAAACTATCCTAAATTTGAGCGATAAAATCCAAGCACATGTTTACAAACACAGGTTTGAAAAAGGCCTTACTCTTCTTAACTTTTTCATTTATATCCTATTTCGCATCCGCACAGTTCAATCAATCGGCTTTTGAAAACAAAATCCGTCCTGATAGCAGTTTAACTAATGAGGTTCATTTTAACTTTTATAATTTAAACTACGTTCGGAACTACGAATACACCAACGATTTTCATGATGGTTATACCCTTTACGGCACCCAGTTGCAACCGCAGATTGTTTATTACGCACATCCTAATCTGGCTATCACGGCAGGGGCATTTATTAGAAAAGATTTTGGGCGCAATGGTGTAACAGATGCAAAGCCTTTATTTAGCTTAAAATATCATAAAAGAAATTTAACCTTGGTTTTTGGAAGTTTAGAAGGAGGGATTCAGCATAAATATATAGAGCCACTTTACGATTTCGAAAGGACAATTACTACACCAATTGAATACGGAACGCAGTTACTGGTAGAGAGAAAGAAATTTAGTTTAGATGCCTGGATTGCCTGGCAGAAAATGATTTACACTGGAGAAGCTGCAAAGGAAGAAATTATTGGTGGTTTATCTACCGAAACTTTTTTACTGAAAACCGATGATTGGAAACTGAGTATTCCAGCCCAGTTCTTAGCTTTTCATCAAGGTGGACAAATAGATGTGTTAAAAGAAATTCCTATTAGTACCGTATTTAACGGTGCAACAGGTTTAAAGCTGCATAAAGATATCAATACGAATATCAAGCAAGTTTATACGGATAACTATATTGCAGTATATAAGGATTTCTCTCCCACTAAAAGAAGAGCTTATGAAGGCGGTTTCGGATTGTGGCTAAATGCTGGTGTAGAAAGTAAATGGGGTAGCTTAGTAGCATCTTATTGGAAAGGAAATAACTTTATTTCAATTAAGGGTATGCCTTTATATGAATCCGTTTCCAGTAACTTATATACCAACGGTTTAAAGCAAAGCGGAAGAAATATCGTTTCGTTACGTTATGCCTATCAAAAGGAATTAATTCCACATTTATATCTGGATGTTCGTTTTGAGCCACACATCGATTTGGATCATACTGATAAACAGTTGCAATTTAATCATTCATTCTTCTTAACCTACAAACAGGATTTTAAATTGTTTAAGGTGAAGAAATAAGCTTAAAAATAACCTGCTTTCAAACCTCATAGATTTTAAAATCTATGAGGTTTATTGTTTATTATAAAAAAAATAAAGTATATCTTTCTGATAATCAGCTGCTATTGTTTTAATTTTAACTTTATTTAACTTTTTTTATCTCACCATGCAACCAATGTGTGTCATCTATCATCTACTCTATACAAACACACAATGAAATTGACGCGAAGCTATACGATAAACGATTTGATGGAAGGCTGCAAAGCTGGCGACCGGAAGATGCAGGAGCTGCTTTATAAGCAAACAGCATCGAAAATGTTAGCCGTTTGTATGCGCTACGCCAAAGATAGAATGGAAGCTGAGGATATATTGCAGATGGGATACATTAAAATTTTCCAAAAAATTGAAGCGTACCGGGGCGATGGTTCTTTTGAAGGCTGGATTAGAAGGGTAATGGTAAATACCGCGATTGAAAGTTATCGTAAAAATTTACGCAGCCTTAACGTGGTAGAGATTGATGAGGCATATGAGCAACCCTCAACCGGATTTGATTTTGGTACGCTCGGCATGCAGGATTTAATGAAAGTAATACAAAAATTAGCAGATGGCTACCGAATGGTTTTCAATATGTACGTGATTGAAGGGTATTCACATAAAGAAATTGGCGAAACGCTTGGCATCTCAGAGGGAGCCAGTAAATCTCAGTTGTCAAGAGCCAGAGCAATATTAAAAGAAGAAATTATAAAAATGGAGGGATTTGGTTATGCAACCTATACAGGATAAGGATTTTGATCAGTTATTTAAAAATGCTTTCGAAGATGCCGAAATTACCCCATCCCGTAATTTATGGAGTAGCATTGAAAGTGAAATTGTACCGAAGAAAAAGAGAATAGTTCCGCTTTACTGGTTATCTGCAGCCGCAGTTTTATTAATCGCAGCAGTTGGACTTTTGGTTTATCAACAACAAGAAGTTAAGCCAAAGCAGTTTGCAAATCATGTTGAACTTCAAAAAGCAAAGCCAATTATAGAAACATCACCAGTAAGTGACTCTTCAAAAACGATAACAACACCAGTTAGAAAGGTAGATCAAGTTTTACCTTCTACAACACAACATGTTGAGGCAATAGCAAAAACGGCAGTAAAAGAAAAGGTTCGTTCGTTGGGAAGTCAAAAACAAGTTACTGCACCAGAAATGCAAAAGCAGGAAATTATGATTGCTAAAGTTGAAGAGCCTAAAAAAGACATTAAAGCTAAAATTGATGAGGCGATTTTACAATCCAAAGATGAAACTGTTTTAGCATCTAATGCCAATACAATTTCAATTGATGAAGTAGTAGGTGAGCCAGATCATGCCGAAAACAAGGGTATCCGTAACGTTGGAGACGTGGTAAATCTTATTGTAAATAAAATGGATAAAAGAAAAGATAAGTTAATTCAGTTTCGTACTGATGATGATGATTCTTCTATTTCATCTATAAATATCGGACCATTCAGAATAGGAAAAAAAAGTAGAAAATAGGACTGGATTAAAGGACCATAAGATTCGAATGCTTAAAACATTCTCTCATTTGATAATTCACTTATTCAACATTGATAAAATAACACACACAAAATATGAAAAATATAATTTTTACAACACTTTTGGTAAGCGGGCTTGCCAGTGTTATGGCTCCAGGTGCATTTGCACAGCAAGATACTGTGGTGAAAGATACGGTAATGAAGAAAAAGGCAAAATATACCTTAAATATTGGTGGAGGAAGTCTCATTACAAAAAATACAGATTCTCTGGATAAAGTTAAAAAAGGTCGTTTTGTTGGTGGCATTACCTTTACCAGGGTTGATTTGGGTTTTTCGAGATTAATTGATAATGGTAGCTTCAATTTATCACCTACAAACGAATTTTTAGATTATAAAGGTGGTAAAACGAGTACATTCTCTTTCGATGTTTTACAATTTGGTTATCGTTTCAATTCGAACTTTAAAGTTTATGTAGCGGGTGGGTTCGACTGGACTTTAATTCGCTTAAGAGATAACATTACCATTCAGAAAAATCAACCTACTTTAGCCTATGTAAACGAAAATATTGCTTTTTCAAAAAATCGTTTTTCGAGTAGCTACGTACACATTCCTTTAAACTTTGAGTTGCGTACCAAAGAAAATGATAAGGGCAAAAGGTTCTATTTCATTTTAGGTCCTGAGGTAAGTTTCTTGTTGAATGGGAAAATAAAACAGATTAGCGATGAACGTGGAAAAGAAAAACAATATGATAATTACCACTTTCAGTCGGTACGTTACGGTGGAACATTTAGATTAGGTTATGGTGGCTTTGGCTTATTTACCAAATACTATTTTAACGATATGTTTAATACAACAGCGCAAGCAGGTTTAAAAAATATGAGCTTCGGCTTAACCTTTGGACTTAATTAAAATACAGCAACACACAAATAAAGTTAAATCCTGTTTCGGTTAGGCGAGACAGGATTTTTTGTTTTATAGTGTTTTTAATAACATGGTTGGAGTGAGCACACTAAGCTTACTTTTTTTATAATCTTTAATGTTCCGGGTGATGATAGCATTAATTGAGCCATTAGTGTCTGCAGAAAAATTTTGAAGTGCATCTTCAAAATCAGAAAATTCAGAATCAATGGCTTTTAAAATTATAGCTTTATCAACTTTAATAACATCTAAAAAGTTAAGAAGAACTTTTATACCCTGCAATATTGATTTAGATTTATGTTCCTTTCTTAGTAAATAATATATATTGGCAATGGCTATTCCAGTGACAAATCCATTTAATTTCCCTGTTTCACACAAGGCTAAAATCTTTGAAGAATTTTCAGAGAAAGGTTGTCGATCTAAAAAATAATCGAGAATAATATCAGAGTCAATTAGTATGTTATTTATTTTCATTATCAAGATATCTTTGATATTTTTCGTCTCTGATCTTATTCAATTCTTCTTTGTAATCAAAATCTAAAGGCATTTTGAATGCACCTTTAAATGATTTTAATATAGGAGAAAGTTCATCCTGAATGGGTTCGATTTCTTCTCTTTTAGTTACAGCTTTAAGGTAATTTTCTACCACAGCAGATAAACTCCGACCTTGCTCTTCTGCATAAGCTTTTGCCCGTTTTATAACAGACTCATCTATTGTTAAGGTTAACTTGGTATTCATAATCTTTAGTTATTGATGTAAAGATACATTGATATATTTGCACGTGCAAATTTTAATAAAAGCACACGTGTTATATTTTAGCTATAAACTTTATTCTGTTAGCTTACTTAGTTATGTAATATTCTTTTGCTTTAAGCTTTAGTCTTTCTGCTTTAAGCTTTATCTTTACCTCTGTGAGCAATACCATCATCAGCGTAAGAAATTTAACCAAACAATACCAGGCCAGCCAGGCTGGTGGAATTAAAAACATCAGTTTCGATATCGATAGGGGCGATGTCGTAGCCATTATTGGCGAAAGCGGAAGCGGCAAGTCAACTTTGTTAAAATCAATTTATGGCTTATTAAAAACCGATGAGGGCGAAATCCTTTTTAATAATGAACTTGTTAAAGGGCCAGATGAGCAACTCATTCCCGGGCATAAGCAAATGAAAATGGTTACCCAGGATTTTTCTTTGAATATTTACGCAAAGGTTTATGATAATATTGCCTCCCAGTTATCGAACACTGATCTAAAAACCAAGTCCGAAAAAACGCTATCCATTATGGAGCACCTTCGGATTCTTCCCTTGCAAAACAAGAAAATTATCGAGCTGAGTGGGGGTGAACAACAACGTGTAGCCATTGCTAAAGCTATGGTCGCGGACACAAAAGTGCTACTATTGGATGAACCTTTTAGTCAGGTTGATGCTTTATTGAAGAATCAGCTGCGAGCCGATATCAAACGTGTTGCTGCTGAAACCGGTGTTACCGTCATCCTCGTTTCTCATGATCCGGCTGATGGTTTATTTCTCGCCGATCAATTGTTGATTGTACGCGATGGAGAACTTTTGCAAACAGGTAAGCCGTCAGAAATTTATCAACAACCTAAACACATTTATACAGCACAGATTTTAGGCAATGCAGTGGTGCTGTCTCGTGGAGATGCAGAAAAAATCGGACTGAAAACATTTGCCGCTTCAGTGGTTTTTTATCCGGAATGGGCAGAAATTTCTGGCAATTGGAGTAGCAGACGTTTTGAAGTGAAAGACGTTTATTACAAGGGTTTCTACGATGAACTATTGTTGGAAAGAAATGGTGTTGCTGTAAGGGCTCTACAATTGAATAGGGGTGAGCATAAAAAAAACGACCACGTTCAATTGAACATTAGTCGTTTTTTAGAGTTTTAAAAAAATATTTAGGTCACATTCTGTGCTGCAACTAAAACAACTTTTATACGAATTGTACTTGTTGGAGGTGGACCATATGAATATATACGAATTGAACCAGTATATATATCGTAATCATAACTTTGAGCTTGATTTGGGATCTGAAAATAGCCAGTTGATGTAGTCCCATCAGTTGCGATATAAACTAAAACACCTTCATCCTGGACATTGATATTATCAATTTCACTAGCAACTAAATCTACAAAGTATGTATTAGTGGTTCCGCCTAAAAGCCTCCACGCATTACCAGGTTTATCGAATATTATTGTTCTGTTTGGAGTACTTTGAACAATAGTGTCTTTCTTGCACGATGCCAAACCTAGTGTGGCAATGCAAAGCATTAGGATAGTAAGTTTTTTCATGTTGATTAGTGTTTATTTGTGTGTGTTTATTGTCTTAATACAAAACAACTGCCAAAAATTCTGAATCACACAATGTGGATTAATAATTGTTTAATCGCTATCACACAATAATAAAATTTGAATTAATTCCTTCACAATGAGAATATTTTTTAGGGTTTTACCGTGGTTAATTTTGCTGGTAGCCGGCTATTTTTTTATCTCCAAAAAGTTCAGCATTAGCACTTCTGTGGAAAGTAAACATCAGCTTCTGGTAGAGAAAATAGAGGCTATTGGCAAGCTGGAGCTGGTTCGCTATCAAATTAGCGATGTACTGGAGCACAAAAATAAAACAGACTTTTTGCCAGAAGCCAGTGTTTTACTCATTGTAAAAGCAGAAGCCGTAGGCTGTATTGATCTCAGAAAAATTACACGCGAAGATATTAGTGTTGAAGCGGATACAGCTGTAGTAAATTTGCCACAGCCCGAGATTTGTTATGTAAAAATTGACCATAAAAACTCAAGGGTTTATGATACTAAAATGGCCTATTTCAGAGAGGCCAAACTGGTAGATGAGGCCTATAAAGCTGCTGAACAAAAGATAACTTCTGAAGTGAAAAAATCAGATATTTTAGCACAGACTAAATCTAATGCAGCCAGTGTATTGAAACCCATAATTGAAGGCTTGGGTTATAAAAATGTCAGGTTAACTTTTAATTAAATTTTTAGTATCAGGATATGATTATCAGGTATCAAGATTCAAGAAATATTATAAAAAATCTTCCCGGTGGGGATTAAAGATATCAATAAGCAGACCTGCTTCCAGACAAACCACACCATGAAATATGTTGGATGGTGCAAAGAAAACATCTCCTTCATTCAGGATTTTTTGATCATCGCCCATAGTTACTTCGAAACTACCTTTGGCAACGTAACTTAATTGTAAATGTGGATGGTTATGAATGGTTCCAATTGCGCCTTTCTGAAAGCTGACTTTCACCAACATCAGGTTATCATCAAAGGGCATCACTTTACGCTTAACACCAGCACCTAAATCATTCCAATCGATGTTGTTATCTTCTATTAATGTTTTGTTGGCTAAATCTTTGAAGTTCATTTTGTTATTGGTTTGAACCATATAAGGAACTTAAGCTCATTTAGTTTTGATACTTAATTTTCTTAAATTCCTTACATGATTAATTTTTATTGCAACTGGCTGGCTATATTAAACCAGATACTCAAACAATGTCTGGTCTTGGTTCAACTCAATAATCTCGAATTTAAAATCCTTCATGCGCTGTACTAAACTGGCATAATCATCTTTATTGGTAAGCTCAATTCCAACCAGGGCAGGCCCATTCTCTTTATTGGTTTTTTTAATGAATTCAAAACGCGTAATATCATCCTGCGGACCTAAAACTTCATTCACAAATAACTTTAACGCACCTGGTCTTTGCGGAAAACGTACAATGAAGTAATGTTTTAAGCCTTCAAAAAGCAAAGATTTCTCTTTAATTTCCTGCATCCGCTCAATGTCGTTATTGCCGCCGCTAATCACACATACCACATTTTTCCCTACAATTTGATCTTTTACTTGCTCTAATGCCGCAACAGACAATGCACCAGCAGGTTCTACAACAATAGCATCCTCATTATAAAGCTTTAAAATGGTGGTACAAATTTGTCCTTCAGGAATTAAATAAGTAGAGCTAAGCAGTTCCTTACAGTATTGATAAGTGATCCAACCCATTCTCTTTACTGCTGCACCATCAACAAAACGTTCGATGTTTTCAACGGTTATTGGTCCACCATTTTTTAGGGCTTCGCTTAATGATGGTGCGCCCATTGGTTCAACACCAAAAATTTTTACAGCGGGCTTTACCGTTTGCAGATAAGCAATCACTCCGGAAGCTAAACCACCACCTCCAACAGGAACAATTATGGCATCTAATTCTGGTAAATCCTCAAAAATTTCCATCGCAACCGTAGCCTGTCCTTCGATTACTTTATCATCATCAAACGGAGGGATAAATGTTGAGGCTTTTTCTTCAGCATAAACCAGGGCTTCTTTTAAACAATCATCAAAGGTATCACCAACCAAAATAATTTCAATATTATCGCCGCCAAACATATTAACCTGTTTGATCTTCTGTTTTGGTGTAATCTCCGGCATAAATATGACGCCTTTAATCCCTAACTTCTTACATGAATAGGCTACGCCCTGCGCATGATTACCAGCACTGGCACAAACCACGCCATTTGTTAAGGCCTCCTGTGGCAAAGAACTAATTTTGTTATACGCACCACGTAACTTGTAAGAACGCACAATTTGCAAATCTTCTCTTTTCAAATAAATATTTGCATTGTAATGAGCAGAAAGTCCGGCGTTAAATTCCAAAGGTGTACGCTTTACCACACCTTTAAGTCGCTGTGTGGCAGAATTGAAATCTAAAGTATTTGGCGTTGTTATGTTCATATTTTAAACCTAAACCCTTAAAGGGGGCTATTTAATATCAGGTAAGTAATTTGCGAATATATTTATTTCGCTTTATATTGTTTTGAAAAGCTAGTTCAGTGCTTTTCGGTTATGGCAGTCCTGCTATTCCTTTCAATCTTTTTTTAAAATTTCTGTCATGCTGAGGTACGGAGCATCTGTTTCATCGGTTGCAGATGCCTCGTGCCTCAGCATGACAGCATATACCAAGGTTGCTGCCAAGCAAAAAGTATTTCACTACTATCTAGTTTAGGAAACTAAGTTGTCTGCTCAAAATTCAGATAACACCCTCAAAGTTTCTTAATCCAAAAGGTATCTTATGGATTTTACAAGCTTTCAGCTTTAACCTTTCCACTCCTAAGCCAAATGCAAAGCAACCAATTGGTTTAAATCGTGGTCATTAATGCCTTGTTTGCCATCTGCTAAAACTAAAAACTGTTTGTAAACAATATCCAAATTGTCTTTTTCTAATCTATGGCCTAAACGATCCAAATGGTGTTTTAATGCATGGCGACCGCTTCTGGCAGTTAATACAATTGTCGCATCAGGGAAACCTACATCTTCAGGTTTAATGATTTCGTAGTTTTCACGGTTTTTTAAGAAGCCATCCTGATGAATTCCAGAACTGTGTGAAAATGCATTTCCGCCAACAATTGCCTTGTTTGGTTGCACTGGCATATTCATTTGGTTTCTAATCATGTGGCTCATTTCATAAAAACGAGTGGCATCAATTTGCGTGTTTAATCCCAAAACTTTATGCGTTTTTAGAATCATTACCACTTCTTCCATCGAAGTATTCCCAGCACGCTCACCTATTCCGTTAATGGTACATTCTACCTGGCGGGCACCATTTTGCAAACCTGCTATTGAATTTGCAGTAGCCAAGCCTAAGTCATTATGGCAGTGAACAGAGATAATGGCCTGATCAATATTCTTTACATTTTCTTTTAAATAAAGAATTTTCGAACCATATTGGTCTGGCAAGCAATAACCATTGGTATCTGGAATATTAACTACGGTTGCTCCAGCTGCAATAACAGCCTCAACCATTTTAGCTAAAAATTCTATATCAGCACGGCCAGCATCTTCCGCGTAAAATTCTACATCTTCTACGAATTTTTTTGAATATTTTACGGCTTCTACAGCACGTTCTAAAATCTCATCGCGGGTACTGTTAAATTTATGTTTAATGTGGAAATCAGATGAACCAATTCCGGTATGGATACGAGGTCTTTTGGCATAACGCAAAGCATCAGCAGCTACATCGATATCGTTTTTGTTTGCACGGGTTAACGCACAAATTATAGGGTTGGTTACTGCTTTTGATAATTCGATTACGCTATTAAAATCTCCTGGACTAGATACGGGGAATCCTGCTTCAATTACATCTACGCCTAATAGCTCAAGAGATTTTGCGATTTCTACTTTTTGGTTTGTATCTAATTGACAGCCTGGTACCTGCTCACCATCACGTAAGGTGGTGTCGAAAATATAAACTTTGTTTGGGTCGTGAATCATAATCTAGAGTTTAGGATTGATTAATTTTTTGAGATAAGAATTTTAATACCAATTTGCCCATTTCGGCAGTGCCTAAAACTTTAAATCGGTTAGTACTTTGGTCGGCAATATCATGCGTTCTGAAACCCTCTTTCAAAACCTCATCTATAGTATCAACCAATAATTTAGCTTCTTCTTTAAGTCCGAAGCCAATTTCGAGCATGAGCGCTGCAGATAGGATAGAGGCCAGCGGATTAGCTAAATCTTTACCTGTAATGTCGTGCGCAGAACCATGAATAGGCTCGAAGAAACCTGTGCTTTCGCCAACAGATGCAGAGGCTAACATTCCCATAGAACCTGCAATTTGAGAAGCTTCATCCGTTAAGATATCGCCAAATAGATTTGCGGTTAACACCACATCAAATTTCTTCGGGTTTTTGATCAGCTGCATCGCTGCATTATCAATAAACATGTGCTCCGTTTCTACATCAGGGTATTGTTTTGCAATCTCCTGAACGGTTTCACGCCACAAACGAGAACTTTCTAAAACATTCGCTTTATCTACTGAGCATAATCTTTTGCTGCGTTGTTGAGCCGCCTGATAAGCTTTATGTGCAATACGTTCCACTTCATATCGGTGATAGATCATTAAATCGGAAGCGGTGTTTCTATCTTCTGAACGGGTTTTTTCGCCGAAATAAACATCACCCGTTAATTCACGGAAAAATAAAATATCAGTTCCTCTTAAAATTTCAGGTTTAATGCTCGAAGCCTGAAGAAGTTCATCAAACAATAATATTGGGCGGAGATTTGCAAATAAACCAAGTTCTTTACGGATTTTAAGCAAGCCTTGTTCCGGGCGTACTTTTAAGCTTGGATCATTATCATATTTGGCATGGCCGATGGCACCAAAGAGGATGGCGTCGCTTTTTCTGGCTTTTTCTAAAGTTTCGTCTGGCAGCGGCTCGCCCGTAACTTCAATTGCTGCATGTCCCATTAAAGCTTCATCAAAAACAAACTCATGTCCGAAAATTTCTGCAATTTTCTCTAATGCTGCTTTTCCCCATGTAGTGACTTCAGGGCCAATACCATCTCCTGGTATTACTAAAATGTTCTTCTTCATTGTATGATATATTATCGTCTTTGCCAGGTACGAAGCAATCTTTGCACTGTATTTTCTAGATGGAATTGCTTTGTACCTCGTAATGACGAGTTTTAGTATTTAAACTTTCGACGACTTTTACCTCGCCTTTTTCTAATAATATTCTTTTTTCTATGCAGGTTGGCAGCTGCGATTCAAAATGACCAACGTAAATTAAGGTCATTCCATTACTGCAAAGTGCATCAACCAGTTGGTTAAAATGTTGTGTTTGCTGTAAGTCTAAACCCTGGCAGGGTTCATCCAGAATTAATAATTCCGGATTTTTGATGATGGTCCTCGCCAATAAAACCAGTCGTTGTTTTCCCAGTGGAAGGGTGCTTAATAACTCATCTTTGCTTTCCGTTAAACCAAAATATTTAACCAGCTCATTCACCTGTTCACTTTTTGAATAGGGCAGTTGCTGAAATAAACCAACGGTATCATAAAAACCTGAGGCAATGCTTTGCCAAACAGTTGCACTAGGATCAAAATACCAGTGAAACTCAGGTGAAATTAAGCCAATATGTTGTTTAATCTCCCAAATGCTCTCACCACTGCCGCGTCTGTTACCAAATAGATAAAGTTCGTTGGCATACGATTGGGGGTGATCACCATTTACAAGGCTTAATAATGTTGATTTTCCTGAACCATTGTGGCCTTGCAATAACCATTTTTCTCCGGCCTTCACTTCCCAGTTGATGTTTTTCAAAACTTGCTTCTCGCCATAGCTGATGCTTACATCCACCATTTTAACAATATGCTGAGAGGAATAAACTGGAGATTCTTTTAAAAAATCAGGGATTTCTCTAAAATGTTTTTCAGCAGTTGATGGAGTTATTTCATTTGAATCAACTTCAATTAAATGGCCATTTTTGATTTCAGCAAAGCGATTGATGGAAGCAGGTAATTCTGAATCATTACTGATTAAAATTAATTTAACGCCTTCAGCAGAAACGTTATCAAGTAAAATATTCAGATTTTTACGTGATGCGGCATCTAATCCTGTATAGGGTTGATCGATGATTAGCAATTGGGGTTTTAACCAAAGGGCTTTAACCAATTGCAGTTTTTTATGTTCGCCGCTCGATAATTCTATTAATTGTGAACTGGCGAACGAAGAAAAATTTAAGGATTCTAAAATAGGTTCTACCTGATCGAAATGAAGTCCTTTTTCTTTGCCATAACTCACTAATTCTGCATGAACCGTTAGGGTGTCTTTTGCCTGCTGGCTGGTATAACGCTGCTGGTAATAAAAGTTTGCAACGCCCTCCAGGTTTTTAAATTGGTACCAGCTTTCTACAAATAAAACTGTGGCAGGTAAAGGACTATTAGTATCAAAATTGATTTTCACCTCTCCAATTCCACTTAATTGACCAGCTATTATTTTAGCCAGAGAAGTTTTACCACTGCCACTTTCACCAAATAAAACATAATTATCGCCCGTATTGATCTTCCAGTTCAAATCCCTTAACACCGATTTTTGTTGGTATTTTAGGTTTAAATTCTGAATACTGACGAAACACTCTTTCATATTTTTCCTGCGGTTTGATTACACAATGAGGTGATTACACTGATTTTGTACGATTGTGCTCGCTTTAATCTTTCTGCTTTTAGCTTTAATCTTTCTGCTTTAGCCTTTCAGCTTTTATTTTGTTTCAAATTCCTCAATCAGGCTTTTCTGATTCAGGATGAAGTCTATATCATCATAACCATTAATTAAGCATGATTTTTTGTAAGGGTTAATCTCGAAAGATTCCTGTATGCCATTTTCGATAATGGTTACTGTTTGGTTTTCCAAATCAACCTCTAATGGGGATGTAGCATTGTGATCAACTGCTTTAAAGATCTGGGCTAAAAACTCTTCACTTACCTGAATAGGCAACAGTCCATTGTTTAGCGCATTTCCTTTAAAAATATCAGCAAAGAAACTGCTGATCACTGCATCGAAACCTGCATCCTGGATGGCCCATGCGGCATGCTCACGACTACTTCCACAACCAAAGTTTTTACCGGCAACCAAAATTTTTCCGCTATAAGTCGGATCGTTTAAAACGAAATCAGCTTTTGGTTGGTTATCGTTTTCATAACGCCAGTCGCGGAACAAGTTTTCGCCAAAACCCTCACGAGTGGTCGCTTTTAAAAACCTTGCAGGAATAATCTGGTCGGTATCAATGTTCTCGATGTTTAAAGGCACTACTGCCGATGTTAATTTTGTGAATTTTTTCATTTCGTTGGTATCAAGTAGCTAGTATCAAGTATAAAGACCTGCATACCGCCTTATCGTAATGTTTATTTATTTGCGGCAAAAACTACAAAATTGTAATATTGATAATAACAGTTTGCATTTTGTAGTCCTGCATTTTCAAGCCATTCTAACTGCGGTTTCAAAGGCGCCATGATGTCAATTTTAATCCGTTCGAAAGCGCTTTGTTTTTCTTCTTCCGTTAAATCCGGATGCTGTGCCACATGATTTTTCCAGTTTTCTGTGTAAATCCTTTCTGCCAGATCTGTTTCACCCAAAACCTGGTCGGCATTGATAAACCAACCACCTGGTTTCAGTGTTTTAGCAATCTTATTAAAAAGCTGTTGTTTTAATTCATTTGGCAAATGGTGTATCGCTAAGCCCGAAACCACCAAATCGTAAGCATTTTCAGGTAAATCTACTGTAGCAAAATCAGCATTTAAAAAACTGATGTTTTCATTTCCATCGAAACGTTCTTCTGCTTTTTTTAGCATAGCTGAAGAAATATCAACCAATGTGATTTTTGCATCTGGGTACTTTTCATTGAAAAATGCACTCATCAAACCGGTTCCGGCACCAACATCTAAAATATTTTTTACACTCGAAACTTCCTCCGATAGGGTTAAAGCGGTTCCATAAAAATCATTGAAACAAGGTATAAGGAATTGCCTTTGCCTGTCGTACTTTTCAGAAACAGCATTGAACTGATTTTGTATTTCTTGTAATGTTTCCATTTTTGTTTTTTTGTCGTCATTGCGAGGTACGAAGCAATCTCTCTTATATAATAGATTGCTTCGTGCCTCGCAATGACAATTTGGTTATGGGTTTTTGCTTACCTTACACCTTTTACCTTTAAGCTACCCCACCTCAGTATAATGTTCAACCGTTGGAAAAGGCTCATAAAAATGATGTAGTAACTTTTTCCAATCCTGGTATGCTGCCGAACCTCTAAAACCTTCGGTATGCGCTTCCAATGTTTTCCAGTTTACAAGCAAAATATATTTGTCAGCCTCTTCAATACATTTCTTTAATTGATGGGAAATATAACCTTCCCTTGTAGAAATGATTTTTTGGGCTTCACTAAAGGCTTTTTCAAAATCAGCAGATAAACCAGCTTTTACATTTAATATCGCAACTTCTAAAATCATACACTTAGGTTTATGACGAATAGGTTAGGCACTTTGCAAATGCTTTCACCTTTCACCTTTAGTCTTTCAGCTTTAAACTTTCTCCAGCATTTCCCTTACATCCGTAATCACACCTGTTACAGCAGCTGCAGCAGCCGTTAGCGGACTGGCCAATAGTGTGCGGGCATTTTGTCCTTGTCTACCTTCAAAGTTTCTGTTCGACGTAGACACACAGTACTTACCTGCCGGGATTTTGTCTTCGTTCATACCTAAACAGGCACTGCAACCTGGTTCGCGTAACTGGAAACCTGCTGCTTCAAAAATCCGATCTAAACCTTCATTTTTAGCCTGTTGTTCCACTTGTTTTGAACCTGGAACAATCCAAACCGTTACGTTATCTGCCTTGCGTTTATCTTTAACGAAATCTGCTACTTCGCGTAAATCTTCAATGCGAGAATTGGTACAACTTCCAATGAAAACATAATCAACTGGTTTCCCAATTAAAGCGGCATCATCGTCAAAGCCCATGTAATCCAACGCCTTTTGATAAGAAAGTTTTTCTTTTTCTGGTTGTGTGTTAGTTGCCGGAATATGTTCCTGGATGCCCATGCCCATTCCGGGGTTGGTTCCATAAGTAATCATTGGGGCAATATCTGCGGCATCAAAAGTGAGTACGCTATCGAATTTTGCATCAGCATCGCTGTATAAAGTTTTCCAGTAGGCCAATGATTTGTCCCACTCTTCACCTGCTGGCGCAAATTCTCTTCCTTTAATGTAATCGAAGGTGGTTTGGTCTGGTGCAATCAATCCGCCTCTGGCACCCATTTCAATACTCATGTTGCAAATGGTCATACGGGCTTCCATACTTAAAGCTTCGATTGCCGAACCTGCGTATTCTATGAAATAACCTGTTCCACCAGCTGCAGAAATTTGTGCAATAATGTATAGGATGATATCTTTTGCGCCAACACCTTTTCCAAGTTCTCCGTTTACTTCAATTTTCATGGTTTTAGGTTTCGATTGCAATAAACATTGTGTTGCAAAAACCTGCTCTACCTGTGAGGTGCCTATACCGAAAGCAATTGCCCCGAAAGCACCATGTGTAGAAGTGTGACTATCGCCACAAACCATTGTTTTTCCGGGTAAAGTAATGCCTAATTCAGGTCCGATGACGTGAACAATACCTTGAAACGGATGACCTAAGCCATATAATTCAATCCCAAATTCTGCACAATTTTTAGTGAGCATATCCACCTGGTAGCGGGAAAGCTCTTCTTTAATTGGCAATAACTGGTTTAAGGTTGGTACATTATGATCAGCCGTAGCAACCGTTTGTTTCGGGCGTAAAACAGGTAGCCCTCTTTTACGCAAACCATCAAAAGCCTGCGGAGAGGTTACCTCGTGTATTAAGTGTGTATCAATGTATAAAATATCAGGAAATCCTTCGTCACTTTTTACAACGTGAGCATCCCAAATTTTTTCTACTAAAGTTTTTGACATCTTGTTATATTTTGTAAACCTTCTAGGTTTTTTAAAACCTAGAAGGTTTGAGTTTTATTATGCAGTCTTAATGGCCTTCATCGCAGTCATCGCTTTACGCAAAGTAGCGCCAATTTGTTCTACTTCGTGTGTGCGGATGGCCTCATTCACATCAATCAGTTTTCTATTATCTACAGCGCCATCTTTACCTTCGTTAAAGTTTTTACCAACTAAATCAGTATCTACCTTTTTCATGAAATCAGCCAATAACGGTTTACAAGCCTGATCGAATAAATAACAGCCATATTCTGCAGTATCAGAAATTACGCGGTTCATTTCGAATAATTTCTTACGGGCAATGGTGTTGGCAATAAGTGGTGTTTCGTGTAGTGACTCATAGTAGGCCGATTCTGGTTTGATCCCTGCCTGTACCATGGTTTCGAAAGCCAATTCCACACCGGCACGAACAAAGGCAACCATCAATAAATAGTTGTCGAAATATTCCTGCTCACCAATTTTAACATCACCAGCAGGTGTTTTTTCAAAAGCCGTTTCGCCGGTTTCAGCTCTCCATTTCAATAAGTTTTTATCACCAGCAGCCCAATCTTCCATCATCGTGCGGCTAAATTCGCCACTCATAATATCATCCTGGTGTTTTTGAAACAACGGACGCATGATGTCTTTCAGTTCTTCCGAAATTTCAAAAGCTTTGATTTTAGCAACATTGCTCAAACGGTCCATCATCGCAGTAATTCCACCTTGCTTTAATGCTTCAGTAATTACCTCAACGCCATATTGAACGAGTTTAGAAGCATAACCAGCATCGATTCCTTTTTCGACCATTTTATCGAATGATAGGATAGAACCTGTTTGCAACAATCCACAAAGGATGGTTTGCTCGCCCATTAAATCAGATTTAACCTCAGCAACGAAAGATGATTTTAATACACCTGCTCTATGACCACCTGTACCTACGCAATAAGCTTTAGCTTGTGCCAAGCCTTTACCTTGAGGATCGTTTTCAGGGTGTACAGCAATTAAAGTTGGCACACCAAAACCACGCACATATTCTGCTCTTACCTCACTGCCCGGGCATTTAGGAGCCACCATGATTACGGTTAAATCTTTACGGATTTGCATGCCTTCTTCCACGATGTTGAAGCCATGTGAATATAATAATGTAGCACCATCTTTCATTAATGGCATAATGGCATTTACTACCGCGGTATGTTGTTTATCAGGTGTAAGGTTAATAACTACATCAGCAGTTGGGATTAATTCTTCGTAAGTGCCTACAGTAAAATTGTTTTCCGTTGCATTTTTCCATGAATCTCTTTTGCCTTCAATCGCCTCTTTGCGCAACGTGTAGCTTACATCTAAACCACTATCTCTTAAATTTAAACCCTGGTTTAAGCCTTGTGCGCCGCAACCAACAATTACCAGTTTTTTGCCTTTTAAAGCGCTAACGCCATCTAAAAATTCGTTGCTATCCATGAAATCGCAAACACCAAGTTGGTTTAATTTTTCTCTAAGAGGTAATGTGTTAAAATAATTTGACATCGTTTTATTGGTTAATTTCTATTTATTATCGGTTTATGTTCTATTATATTAGTTTTTTCAGTGCCAAAGCGTATCCGAAATGTACATTATCATGGCCAACTGTGGTTGTCAATACTTCCTCAATACTTTTCAGTTCTGCACCATAAGTGGAAGTTACAAAAGGAGTAATGCTGGAGAAATGACCATTGGTATAATCTTCTTTTATCTTTCCTATACTTTCTAAAGCTAACTTTTTTAACTCTGCTACTTCTTGTTCAGTTACGGTGTAGGTTGGCCGTGTATCTTTCTTGTAAAATTCATTAAACTTTACAGCGTTGGTATCTGTCAAAATCCCTGTACGTACGTAGCAAAGCGTTTGTGTGCTCACTACAATGTGACCGAAGTTCCAAATGATATTATTATTGTATCCATCTGGAATTTTATTCAATTGTTCGATAGATAAGCTGTCTATCAATTGAATAAATGCTTGGCGTGAGTTAATTATAAATTCAAATATTTCGTTCATTGTTGTTTCTTTTTCATCATTACCAAGCTGGAATGGTGTGTTCCGAAGCAATCTATTTTGATTCATCTAATAAGATTGCTTCGTTGTTCCTCCTCGCAATGACGATTTTGGTATGATTACATGGTGAAAATCTTCTCGCCTTTATCCAAAAACTCGTTCTCAACCAATTCTTCTCCAGGTTCAAAAGCTTCAAATTCTTTCAACTTTTCGTGGAAGCCTGCACTGTCTTTAATAATGGCTACTCTTGCGGAACGTACAAACTCAATCAGCTCATAAGGTTCCAGTGCTTTCACCAAAGCATCGGTTTCTTCTCTATGGCCAGTTACGGCAAAAACCGTATAATCTTTACGGATCACTACTGCACTCGCGCCGTATTGTCTTAATAAACGCTCAACCGTTACTTTTTCCGCAATTTCATCTGTAGACACTTTGTATAGTGCCAATTCCTGCCAGATAATTTCCTCATTAGTGTTGAAATAAACTTTCAATACTTCGATTTGCTTTTCAATCTGGCGGGCAAGCTTCCTCACCACTTCGTAACTTTCTGTAATTACGATATTGAAACGGTGAATCCCATCAATTTCAGATGGAGAAGTGTTCAGGCTTTCGATATTGATCTTCCTTTTGGAAAAAATAATTGCAATCCTGTTTAATAAACCAATTCGATTTTCAGCATAAACGGTGATTGTATATTCCTGCTTTCCTTCGAAATCGGCTTTTGTTATTGTATGTTCTAATGTATTTTCAGTACTCATGATAATTTCTTTTTAGTTTCGTCATTTCAACCTTGTGGAGAAATCTTTGTAACTGTATGTTCAAAGTTCTCTCCGTTTTGCTGCGCTCTAGTCGAGATGAAGATTGCGCGATCCAAAAGGCTTTAGTCTTTCAGCTTACTTCAACCTAATTTCGCTTACACTCATTCCTTGAGGAACCATAGGAAAAACGTTGTTTTCTCTTCCTACCATTACTTCTAATAGATAAGAACCATCATGGTTGATCATCGTTTCTAACGCTTTTCTCAAGTTAGCACGTTCATCAACTTTATCAGCCTCAATGTAATACGCTTTAGCTAAAGCCACAAAATCAGGACTGGTAATATTCACAAATGAATAACGCTTATCATGAAATAATTGTTGCCATTGGCGAACCATTCCTAAGAAACGGTTGTTCAAAATCAGGATTTTAACAGCTGCCCCGAATTGCATAATGGTACCCAATTCCTGTGGCGTCATCTGGAAGCCACCATCACCAATAATCGCTATTACCGTTTTCTCAGGAGCGCCATATTTAGCACCAATTGCTGCGGGTAATCCAAAACCCATTGTGCCTAAGCCTCCAGAGGTAATGTTACTGCGGGTATTGTTAAATTTTGCATAGCGGCAGGCCACCATTTGGTGCTGACCAACATCGGTTACAATTACGGCATCGCCGCCGCAAATCTCATTGATGTTACGCAATACTTCACCCATAGTCATTTCATCACTTGTTGGATAAAGTTCTGGTGTAATTACCTGGTCAATTTCCTGTTGGTTATAATCTCTAAATCTAGCTAACCAGTCTTCATGTTTATTTTCATTAACCACGTTGGTTAATAAAGGTAAGGTTTCCTTGCAATCGCCCCAAACGCCAACATCTGCCTTAACATTTTTGTCTATTTCTGCTGGGTCAATATCTAAATGAATAACCTTTGCCTGTTTTGCATATTTATCTAAACGACCCGTTACCCGGTCATCGAAACGCATGCCAATCGCAATTAAAACATCACATTCATTGGTTAAAACGTTCGGTCCGTAGTTACCATGCATTCCTAGCATTCCAACGTTTAATGAGTGTGAAGTAGGAATTGCACCGTCACCTAATATGGTCCACGCAGCAGGAATTCCACTTTTCTCAATAAAGGTCTTAAATTCATTTTCTGCTTTCCCTAAAATAACACCCTGGCCAAATAAAATAAAAGGTTTTTTAGCTGAGTTAATTAATGCAGCGGCTTGCTCAATATATTCTACCCTTACTTTTGGTTTTGGGCGATAGGAACGGATATGATTGCATTTCACATATGCTGGAAATTCCTCCACCTGCAACTGTGCATTTTTAGTGATATCAATTAAAACGGGGCCTGGTCTACCGCTTTTAGCAATGTAAAATGCTTTGGCTAAAACCTCAGGAATTTCTTTTGCATCAGTAACCTGGTAATTCCACTTGGTAACTGGTGTAGTAATATTGATTACATCAGTTTCCTGGAAAGCATCAGTACCTAATAGATGTGCAAAAACCTGTCCTGTGATACAAACAAGAGGAGTGCTATCAATCTGAGCATCAGCTAAACCTGTTACTAAATTAGTTGCACCTGGTCCGCTAGTGGCAAAACACACCCCAACTTTACCGCTGGTTCTGGCAAAACCTTGGGCTGCATGAATACCACCTTGCTCATGGCGTACTAAAATATGCTGTAATTTCTCTGCATAATCGTATAGTGCATCATATATAGGCATAATTGCTCCACCAGGATAGCCGAAAATGGTCGTTACGCCTTCTTCAATCAGTCCATTCAAAAGCATCTGCGACCCTGTTCCTTTGAATAAAGTTTTTGAGGTTTCTGCTTTTGCCTCTGGTTGTTGTATTGTATCTTGTGCAGTTTCCATAATTATGTTTTTGCGGTTCTATTATTCTTTAATTTTAAACCCAATTCTATTTCTGTCTTTCCACTTCAATTGAGCTATTTTCTCATCAAGTAAATTGTCCATTGCATCATAAAGCTCATTCAGTTGAACATCATGTTCCCCAATCCGTTCTTTAAATTCGATGAGGTGTTCGTTGATATTACTTTGTTTAAGCAAAATCCGCCTTATATCTACAAAGGCTCTCATGATTGCAATGTTCATGTTTATCGCCTTTTCACTTTTTAAAACACCACTTAGCATCGCTACACCTTGTTCTGTAAAAGCATAAGGCATTTTTCTCGTACCACCCCAACTTGAAGTCACAATTTGTGACTTCAAGTTGGGGTTATTTGTCGTCACAATTTGCGACCGGATATTTTCCCATTCAAGCGAAGTTAATTGAAACATAAAATCTTCAGGAAAACGATTTATATTACGTTTTACTGCCTGATTCAATACTTTTGTTTCCACTTCATAAAGAGATGCCAGATCAAAATCTAACATTACCCTTTCATCCCTGATTGTATAAATTCTACTTTCAATGCTCTTGATAATTTGCATGTTGTATTCATTTTAATATCAATTTTAGTCGGGATGACTGTTTTTTTTACCTTCCCCATTCAAGGGTAAGGAGGTTAATACTCGTCAGTTACGCAACCACTTGCCGCGTCTGAAACTGTTTTAGCATATTTATATAAAACACCTTTTGTTACTTTTAATGCTGGCTGAACATATTTTTTTCTTCGCTCGGCGATCACTTCTTCACTTACCTGCAAACTGATGATGTTGTTTACTGCATCAATCAAAATGCGATCTTCATCTTCAACCAGGCCAATTAAGCCTCCTCTGTAAGATTCTGGCGTGATATGCCCCACCACAAAACCGTGTGTGCCTCCAGAGAAACGGCCATCAGTAATCAATGCTACCGATTTACCTAAACCTGCTCCAATAATTGCTGATGTCGGTTTTAGCATTTCCGGCATACCTGGTGCGCCAACTGGTCCGGAGTTTTTAATTACAATCACATCTCCTGGTTGAACACGACCACTGGAAATACCAGCAATTAAATCATGTTCACCATCAAATACACGTGCCGGACCTTCAAATTTTTCGCCTTCTTTGCCCGAAATTTTAGCTACCGAACCTTTTTCTGCTAAGTTTCCATAAAGGATCTGTAAATGGCCAGTTGCTTTGATCGGTTCATTTAACTTCTGGATGATTTTCTGATCATAATCCATAATTGATTTTACATCAGCCAGGTTTTCAGCCATTGTTTTGCCGGTTACCGTTAAGCAATCGCCATGCAATAAACCTTCATTCAGTAAGTATTTCAATACTGCAGGGATGCCACCATATTGGTGTAAATCTTGCATCAGGTATTTCCCACTCGGCTTAAAGTCAGCTAATACTGGTGTTACATCACTCATTTTCTGGAAATCATCCTGAGTAATTTCCACGCCGATTGCTTTACCCATTGCAATGAAATGTAATACAGCATTGGTACTTCCGCCCAAGATGATGATCGAACGAATGGCATTTTCAAATGCCTTTCTTGTCATGATATCAGATGGTTTAATATCTTTTTCTAATAAAATTTTGATGTATTTACCAGCATCTAAACACTCTTGTTTTTTCTCCGGACTTATTGCTGGATTAGAAGAGGAGTAAGGCAAACTCATTCCTAAAGCTTCAATTGCCGAAGCCATCGTATTGGCAGTGTACATCCCGCCACATGCCCCTGCACCAGGACAAGTATGTTTAATGATCCCCTGATAATCTTCTTCTGAAAGATTACCGCAAATTTTTTGCCCCAAAGCTTCGAAAGCAGAAACAATATTTAATTCTTCTCCTTTATAATGCCCTGGAGCAATTGTTCCACCATAAACCATAATTGATGGACGGTCTAAGCGGGCCATGGCCATAATTGCGCCTGGCATATTTTTATCGCAACCTGGTATAGAAATAATACCATCATAATATTGCCCTCCGCAAATGGTTTCAATGCTGTCTGCAATAACATCGCGACTAACCAAAGAGTAGCGCATTCCGTCGGTACCGTTACTCATTCCATCACTTACACCAATCGTATTAAAAACCAAGCCCACTAAATCATTTTTCCAAACCCCAGCTTTAACATCTTTTGCAAGATCGTTAAGGTGCATATTGCAGGTGTTACCATCATAACCCATACTCGCAATACCAACCTGTGCCTTTGCCATATCCGCATCGGTTAAACCGATTCCATAAAGCATGGCTTGCGCCGCTGGTTGTGTAGGGTCTTGTGTAAATGTTTTACTGTACTTATTTAATTCGCTCATTGTTTAAAATGTATATTCTGGTTCTGTTAGTTATTCTTTTGAAGTAAAATATTTTATTACTTCTTTACTCCGATTACAATTCCTGTTGCCCAAACTTGTTTGGTCAGGTACAAATCTTCGTGAGATTCTAATTCTTTAATTAACCTAATCGCCTTGTCCTGATGTCCTTCAGGCCAATTGGGCTGAGGAAGCATATCATCAATAATATAAAGTCCTCCTGTATTGAGCATTTCAATTGCTTCATCTAAAAGCAAATACTTTCCATGCCAGGTATCAGCAAAAATGTAATCAAACTTTTTATCCTTACTTTTTTGTATCCATTCACCACCATCAGTTAAAACTAAAGTTAAGCGGTTATCATTTCCCAAATACTTGTTTGCAATGTTTAAAAACTTATCATCTGCATCAATAGATATTAATGATGATTTTTCATCCATTCCATCTAATATCCATGATGTAGATAAACCCGTTCCGGTTCCTAATTCTAAAAAATTACCTGAAGGTTTAGTAGCGGCAAGCGTTCTGAGCAATGAGCAGGTTAACACATCAGATGCCATATCAAAGCCAGATGCTTTGGTTGCACTATCTATGTTAAGATAGGCTATAGGGAATTGATAGTTAATCTCGTTGGTCATCTACTTTTTCTACTTAAGCAATTACTAATTTGTTCATGTTATGGACTCTTAACCCTGACTATATAATAACTTCATAATTTACTTTTTCAAGCACAAGGTTCTTGTATGCACGTTGTATGGTATACCCGATAGATTCTCTCCATAAACTACGGAATACAATATCATCTACAGAGGCGATACCTGCAACTTCAGTAGCTGTTCCACACAAGAACGCACTATCTGCTTGCCTTAAATCTTCGATAGTCAATTTTTTTTCTATGCATTCAATATCAAGCACCGTACATAATTCTTTAACTGTTGCCCTTGTTATTCCTGGTAAAATGTTTCCTGGAGATGGCGTGTAAAGTTTACCATCTTTTTCGATGAAAATATTAGCACCTGAAGCTTCGGCGATAAAGCCATGCATATCTAAAAGTAGGGCTTCATCATAGCCTTTAATGTTAGCAGCAGTGGTGGCTAAAATGGAATTTACATAATTGCCGCTCAATTTAGCTTCCATTGGAGTCGATTTTGGGTTTGGTCTTTCGTAATCAGAAATGGTTAGTTTTAATAACTTATTACCTGAATAAGCATCCCAATCCCAGGCACAAATCAAAATTGATACTCCGCTTGGTTCATTCAGCTTCATATTAGGGTGACAAAAAACTAATGGACGGATATAAGCATCTTTAAGTTTATTTAGTGTAAGTAGCTTATAAGTTTCTTTGATCAAATCATGTTTATCCCATGGAAATGGAATATTGGCCAGCTGACAAGAGCGCTCTAAACGATCAAAGTGAGCGGCGGCTTTAAAAATACGGTTTCCATTGTGGGTTTTATAGGCTCTTATACCTTCAAAAGCAGCATAGCCATAATGTAGCGACTGTCCATATAAATCAGTACTGCTATCTACAGCTTTCTCAAACCGCCCATCAAGGTAAATAATTGTATTAGAATTGTAGTATTTCATAATACCATGTTTTGTTATTTAAAAAAAGCGTCCTGTTTGTATCAGGACGCTTTAAGTATATTTAGTTTTTTTAATCTAATTAAAAGCTGTCCGTTTTCTTCGTAAGTAAAATATTTAGAAGTAGCAGGTTTAGAATAATGACAGGTAACAATACTACATTTACTGCAAAATTTGCAGCAGTGTTATTTAAAAAAGTATTGATTTGAATTGCCATTGGTTTCTGATTCTTTATAAATACCAATTTAGTTTTTGGTCTACTAATAAACAAGAGAAATCGAAAAAAAATAAAATCAGAATATAATTCTTCTTTGTTATTTAATTTCAGAATATAATTCCATTTATTGGTGAAGACACTGATTTAATATGGGTGATGGTAGACTGAATATCAAAACGGTATATAGTATGTTTGTTATGCTAGCATTATAAATAATATGATTTTCTTCGTGAAAATGGACATTTGTTGTATAAAATTGAAAATTTACAGCTGTATTAATTCTAATTAGGGAATAAATACTATTATCTAATTTATATGTTTTCTTAAACTTTATTTCATAATTGTTTGATTAACAAAAAAGCCTTTCCGAAATTAATCGAAAAGGCTTTTATTAACTTGCCAAAACAAATTCAGCGTATTTTTATTAAGCAATACCTTCTGCCAAAACAACAATTTTATTGTGGATGGCTTCAACTACGCCACCTTTAATAAAGAAACGTTGTTCATCAGTTTTACCTGCTTTTATAATAACTTCTCCATCTTCCAAAGTTGAGATGATCGGCGCATGATCTTTTAAAATTTGAAAAGAACCTAAAGTACCTGGAACCGTAACGGCTGTTACTTCACCTTCGAAGACTTTTTTATCCGGAGTTAATATTTCTAAATTCATTTTTATAGATTTGAGTAACAAGTATCTAGTATCAGGTATCAAGATAAGGTTTCAAATCTTGATACTTAATACTCAAATCTTGATACTAGTTCGCTTCTGCTAATAATTTTTTACCTTTTTCGATGGCATCTTCAATGCTACCAACTAAGTTAAAAGCAGCTTCAGGATATTCATCTACTTCACCATCCATAATCATGTTAAATCCTTTGATGGTATCTTTAATATCAACCAATACACCTTTTAAGCCTGTGAACTGCTCAGCTACGTGGAAAGGTTGGGATAAGAAACGTTGAACACGACGAGCTCTTGATACGACTAATTTATCTTCTTCAGATAATTCATCCATACCTAAAATCGCGATGATATCTTGTAATTCTTTATAACGTTGTAAAGTTTCTTTAACGCGCTGTGCGGTGTTGTAATGCTCATCACCTAAAACAGCAGGAGAAAGGATACGTGAAGTAGAATCCAATGGATCTACTGCAGGATAAATACCTAACTCAGCAATTTTACGTGAAAGTACAGTAGTAGCATCTAAGTGGGCAAATGTTGTTGCCGGTGCAGGGTCAGTTAAATCATCTGCAGGTACATATACCGCTTGTACGGATGTAATTGAACCGCGTTTAGTTGATGTAATACGCTCTTGCATTAAACCCATTTCAGTTGCCAATGTTGGTTGGTAACCTACCGCAGATGGCATACGACCTAATAGTGCAGATACCTCAGAACCTGCCTGAGTGAAACGGAAGATATTATCTACGAAGAAAAGGATATCTTTTCCAGCGCCTTCACCATCACCATCACGGAAATATTCCGCAACTGTTAATCCTGATAAAGCTACACGAGCACGTGCACCAGGAGGCTCGTTCATTTGACCGAAAACCAATGTTGCTTTAGATTCTTTTAATTTTTCAGTGTCAACGGCTTTCAAATCCCATCCACCTTTTTCCATGGAATGTAAGAAATCATCACCATAGTTAATTACACCAGATTCGATAAACTCACGAAGTAAATCGTTACCCTCACGAGTACGCTCACCTACACCTGCGAATACTGATAAACCAGCATAAGCCTTAGCGATGTTGTTTACCAACTCCATAATTAATACCGTTTTACCTACACCAGCACCACCGAATAAACCGATTTTACCACCTTTTGCATAAGGCTCTAATAAATCGATTACTTTAATACCTGTAAAAAGTACTTCAGTTTCGGTTGATAAATCTTCAAACTTAGGAGGAGTAGCATGAATAGGGCGGCCACCTGTTTTGTCAACAGCAGTAATACCATCAATGGCTTCACCAACTACGTTAAATAAACGGCCTTTAATTTGGTCGCCCACTGGCATTTTAATCGCAGAACCAGTGTCAAGTACACTCATTCCTCGAACTAAACCATCTGTAGAGTCCATTGAGATTGCACGTACACGATCTTCACCTAAGTGTTGTTGAACTTCTAAAACAATTTTTTGTCCATTTTCTTTCGTTATCTCTAACGCATCAAAAATTTTAGGTAGATGGGCATCATCAGCAAAGCTAACGTCAACCACTGGGCCGATAATTTGTGCTATTTTTCCTAAGTTAGGCATATCTGTTGTGAGTAAATTTATTACAGTCAATGAATTAAAGCCGTTTGTAAGGGCTCCAATTCGGTTGGCAAAGTTAAGTTATTATTAGTAAATTTTAAATATATATTGGAAATTTTTCCAACAGCGTTTTAATCGTAATTTTAGCGCATCAAAAAATCAAATGAAAACCATTTTAGTAACAGGAAGCAACGGTCTTTTAGGACAGAAAATCACGGAAAAAGTTTTAGCTGAAGGGCGTGTGAAATTAATTGCAACTTCTAAAGGTATAAACCGATATCCCTTTGGCGAAGGTTATGAATATATCGAAATGGATATTCTTGATAACGATCGAGTAAAACAAGTTATTTTAACATATCTGCCTGATGCTATTGTTCATACTGCGGCAATGACTAATGTTGATACCAGTGAAGAAAATAAGGAATTGTGTTATGCATTAAATGTGAAGGCCACACAAAATCTCGTATCGCTTTGTGAAGAATACCAGATTCATTTTATACATTTAAGTACCGATTTTATTTTTGACGGTATTAAAGGGCCATATGCTGAAGAAGATGCGCCAAATCCATTAAGCTATTACGGGGAGACAAAACTGCTTGCTGAGCTTGCTGTTAAAGAATCAAAAGCAAACTGGGCAATTTTACGAACGATACTTGTATATGGCATAACTAAGGATATGAGCCGAAGTAATATTGTGCTGTGGGCTAAAGGTGCCTTAGAAAAGGGGTTGCCGATTAATGCCGTAAATGATCAGTGGCGGATGCCTACTTTAGCTGAGGACTTAGCTGATGCCTGCCTTTTGGCAGTTGAAAACAATGCCCGGGGCGTATACCATATTTCTGGTAAGGATGATCTGAGTATTTTGGAGATAGTGAGAAAAGTTGCTGATTACTGGTTGCTTGATCAAACATTAATTTCTGAGATTAGTTCAGAAAACTTAAATCAAAATGCTAAACGACCAGGTAGAACTGGGTTTATTTTGGATAAAGCTATAAAAGATTTAAAATACCATCCGCATAGCTTTGAAGATGGATTGAAAATATTGGACGAGCAGATGAAAAATAGTATGAAAGTATAAAGTAGTTAGTATCAAGACTGTGGTGCTGTGATATTTACTGTTTTAGAAATATTAGGAATTAACAAGAAGCGCCTGACAATAAACTAAATACGAACAACTAAGCAATAAACGGCAAACGAATAGCAAACAAAAACAATTAAACATATGTCACTACAAATTGGCGATCAGGCCCCGGATTTTAAATTATTTAGTTCTGATTTAACAGAAGTTTCTTTAGCAGCCTTTAAAGGTAAAAAGGTCATCATTCATTTTTTTCCAATGGCTTTCACCGGTACTTGTACCGAGCAACTGTGTACCATGAGAGATAACTTCAGCTTTTATGAAGGGATTAATGCACAAGTATTAGGCGTTTCTGTTGACTCGCCGTTTTCTTTAGCGAAGTTTAAAGAAGTACAAAGTTATCAGTTCCCGTTATTATCTGATTTTAATAAGGAAGTATCAGAAGCATACGGTGCTTTTTACCCTGAATTTGTATTTGGATTAAAAGGTGTATCTAAAAGAGCGGCGTTTGTTATTAATGAAGAAGGAAAAATCGCTTATGCAGAAGTTTTGGAAGATGCTGGCAAATTGCCTGATTTTAAAGCAATTGACGATGCTGTAAAAGCCTAAAGATAGATCTTCTGAATATAATTTGAGATTTTTTTTGAAAATTAATTGGAAATTAAAATCTCAAATTATACCTTTGCAGTCCGTTAACGATACGGAAAATGCATTTGTAGCTCAATTGGATAGAGCATCTCACTACGGATGAGAAGGTTTGGGGTTCGAATCCCTACAAGTGCACAGAAAGAGGATTTCAAATTGAAGTCCTCTTTTTTTGTTTAAAATCCATATTTTTCTGCTCTATTAACATTTGAGATATTCTTTAAAGAAAAAGAAGAGGCTTTTAATCTTGATATGATGTTGCAATAATATTTATTTAACATTAAGCATAATTTAGTCTTTTTTAAGGGATAGTTCGCTTAAAAAGACATGAAAAATTCTCTTGATGCCGATAGGTATGATATGAAATTTCAATAATCCATTAAAATAGTTTAGATAGAATTTAAACTATTGGGTTTTTAAATAAATTTTGAATAATAAATACCATCTAAATTAATAATTATATATTTGCAGCCTTGAAAGGCAATACTTTATATTTCACTTTCATGTTGTATAGCCATAGGAATAAGGCTTTTTTATTTTTAAAGATAACCTAAACCACGTTAATGCTTAATTTAGTTCTCTTTGGCCCTCCAGGGGCGGGTAAAGGCACCCAATCTGAAAAACTGATTGCAAAATATCAGTTAGTACATGTTTCAACAGGCGATCTTTTTAGAGCACACGTAAAAGGAGAAACAGAATTAGGAAAAAAAGTTAGTCAATTGTTAGCTGATGGCGAATTGGTTCCTGATGCGATTACAATAGCCATGCTTGAAGAAGAAGTGGATAAAAATCCTGATGCGAAAGGATTTGTATTTGATGGATTTCCACGTACAGTTCCACAAGCAAAAGAACTTGATTTATTTTTGGAGCGTAAAGGCAGCAATATTGCTGGTGTAATTGCTTTAGATGTTGATCAGGTAGAGTTAACCAAACGTATTGCGGAACGCCATAAAGTAAGTGGCAGACCTGATGATGATGCGGAAAAATTAAAAAAACGTATTTCAGAATACTTTGAAAAAACGATTCATGTTTTGCCTTATTATGAGGAGCAAGGAAAGTTAAAAAAAGTAAATGGAATTGGCGATATAGAAAAAGTTTATAGTGATCTTTGCGCAGTAATTGATCAGTTCTAAATAATTAAATTTTAAAATATAACATCCGCAAAAAAAGCATTAGTTGTTTTTTGCGGATGTTTGTTTTTTAGCGATTTTTGTAATTAAAAGTCGCAAGTATAAAAATAGAGTAACAGTTCATCGGCGGTTTTTAAATTTTAAATCGCCATTTTAAATCGTAAATCATTATGTCTCAGGGTTCAAATTTCGTAGATTATGTAAAAATTTGTTGCCGTTCTGGTAAGGGCGGTGCAGGTTCAGCACATTTACATCGTGATATTTTAACATCAATGGGCGGTCCGGATGGCGGCGATGGTGGTCGTGGTGGACATATTACCGTGGTAGGGAATAGCAATATCTGGACATTATTACATTTAAAATACCGCAAGCATATTATTGCAGAAGATGGCTTAGCTGGAGGAAGTTCTCATAAGTTTGGTCGCCAGGGTAAAGATGAAATTCTGGAAGTTCCACTTGGAACGATTGCAAAAGATGCTGAAACCGGAGAAGTACTTTTTGAAATTACGAAGCATGGTGAAACCAAAATTTTAACTGCAGGTGGTAGAGGTGGTCTGGGTAATGCGCACTTTAAAAACTCTGTTCAGCAAACACCTCGTTTTGCACAACCGGGCGAGCAAGGTAAAGAAGTTTGGAATATTCTTGAGCTTAAGGTTTTGGCCGATGTGGGTTTAGTTGGTTTCCCAAATGCAGGTAAGTCTACCTTATTATCTGTAGTTTCTGCAGCCAAGCCTGAAATTGCCGATTATCCTTTTACGACTATTGTACCGAACCTTGGAATTGTAAGTTACCGTGGCGGTAAGTCTTTCGTTATGGCTGATATTCCTGGGATAATTGAGGGCGCATCGAAAGGAAAAGGCTTAGGATACCGTTTCTTACGTCATATCGAACGCAATTCTGTATTGTTGTTCATGGTTCCAGCTGATACCAGTAGATCTATTAAAGAGGAATATGAGATTTTGAAACGTGAACTAGACTCATACAATCCTGAATTGATGCAGAAACCACATATCCTGGCCATCACTAAATCTGATATGTTAGATGAGGAATTAATGAATGAAATAAAGCAGGATTTACCCAACATCCCATCAATTTTTATTTCATCAGTTGCTGAAAAAAATATATTAGAACTGAAAGATTTGTTGTGGAAAGCTATAGATGCTTAGTTAACTTCTGGCATAATCTACTGCGCAACCTACCCATTCCTTTAAAAGTAAATCCCAGTTTGAAAATGCTGCTGCATCAGGGATAATAAAATCAGGCAGGTCGTAATCAGTTTTACCTATAAAATTGGTAGGATAATAATCTATTTTATTAGTTGAAAGTTTATTAAAAATTAGCTTGGTTCTAGGGATGTGCCAGGCGCTAGTAATTACCAGTATTTTCGCATTTGGCACATGTTTTTTAATTAAAGCGAGGCTGTATTTAGCATTTTCAACTGTATTTCTACTCCGATCTTCAATCAAGATAGCAGAATCTGGAATATTCATTTGTTTTAAAAATCCAAGGGTCAAATCTGCTTCTTTTACTGTGGTATCTAAAAGATTTGCACTTCCGCTACTGATTAAAATTTTCTGAATGTTCCCGCCTTTAAATAATTTTAATGCCTGAAAAAGCCTGTCGCCGCTAGCTCCAAGTGCAATCTGATTGGTGCGCTTATTGTAAAATGAATAACCTCCTAAAACAATACCTACATTATACTTTTGATTTTTTGGATAAGCAGCTTCGTAGGTATTTGATACCTTACCTACAATAAAATTATTGGAAAAGAAGAGGAATAGCACAATACCTGTAATCAGTAATTGTCTTTTTCTTTTTTTTGCGAAGAGTACGAAGATTAAGATTACAAATACCCAAACCAAGGGTCTTAAGAAAAATATAAAAATTTTAGAAAAAATAAAAATCATAGATAAGGTTTATTATCGCCTAAAACTATGATTTTTATTTTATCAAATATAAAATTTAGCCTTGACCCTCTTGAACCTGAATATTTTCATGGGCATTTTCCAGCAATTCTTTAATGTCAGATTTTGGCTTTTTTTGTATGGTTTGCTTAAAATGAGGAACTTCATGTTCAACAATATCTTCCTCAATTGCTTCTACGCCAAATACTTTTTCTTTTAACAAATTGTATTTATCCTGGAAACCATAGCGCAAATTTTTTGCTCCACCAGCAATTTTTTCTCGTGTTTCTGCTCCACTATCTGGTGCAAACAAGATACTTACAATTGCACCTGCAGCTAAACCTGCAACTAATGCCAAAGCAATTTGACTGCTGTTGTTCGATTTGTGGTCTAAATATTTTCCGATTAATTTTCTGTATTTCATGGGTTTATGTTTTTAGATGCTATTTATTTGTAAAATTGAGCCAACATAATAAAAAAACAACGAGATCATACTGGTAATATGTTTAATTACCTCGCTCTCATTACTATGCGTTTATGAAAGGAACAATTGCTACCGTAGAATGTTTCAATAAATCTAAATCAGATACCGATAGAATAAAATATTTGGTAAGTTTAGGTAAAAAGCAGACAGATGGTAAAAGCAACGATAAACAAGGAACATTACGCTTGTTCAGTAACAAATGGTTCACACGATATTGTGGTGGATGAGCCTTTTGATTTAGGTGGCACAAATAAAGGTTTTGCGCCTAAAGGATTATTAATGGCATCATTAGCCTCTTGTGTGGCCATTACGCTTAGAATGTATGCTGATCGAAAGGATTGGCCTATAGATAAAATAGAGGTTGTGGTAAATGTAGATACTGAAAATGGTGAAACCGTATTTTTTGAGGAAATAACCTGTACAGGTCAGTTAACTGATGACCAAAAAAGCCGATTGGAAGACATCGCTTCTAAATGTCCGGTGAGTAAGATGCTAACCGTTGGTCATGAGGTAAGATCGAGGGTACTTTAAAAAGGTGCAAAACTCATCTGCTCATTCCTGAAAAGCTTTAATATCTTTGTATAGCTTCAGCTCTTTCTGAAGAAAATTATTTATGGCTACTGAAATTAAATGTCCAAGTTGTGCCCATGTTTTTCCAATGGAAGAAGCAATGGCCGAAGATTACAAAAAGGAACTACGTGAGAAGATGGTCACTTTTACGAAACAAAAGGACGAGGAATTTCAGCGTAAGCTTGCTGCAATGGAGAACGAAAAGCAACTCCAACAAAAAGCCTTTGACATAAAACTTGCTGAAGAAAAAACCAAATTGAAAGATGATTTGGAAGGAAACCTGCGAAAAAGCATTGCTGCTCACTTTGAAACCAAATTACAAATGCTGGAGGGTAATGCAAAGGATAATGAAGAGAAGTTGAAGGTGGCAAGGGAAAAAGAACTGGAATTTTTACGAAGAGAGCAAAGCCTGAAGCTGAAAGAAGAGGAAATGGAATTGGCTTTTCAACGTAAAATGCAGGAGCAGCGTAATGAACTGGTAGAACAGATTCGCAAGCAGGAAGCTGAAAAAAATAGCATTAAGGATACCGAACACCAGTTACGTTTAAGGGAATTAGAAAAACAACTTGATGATCAGAAAAAGCTGGCAGAAGAAATGAAGCGTAAGGCCGAGCAGGGCAGTATGCAGTTGCAGGGCGAGGTTCAGGAATTGATTCTGGAAGAACTTTTGCGTAGCAATTTCCCATTTGATTTAATTGAAGAGGTTGGTAAAGGCGTTCGGGGAGCAGATTGCGTTCAGGTGGTGCGTAACCAGTTTGGCCAGGAATGTGGCAAAATTATTTATGAAAGTAAGCGAACCAAGGATTTTGGCGGAGACTGGATTGAAAAACTGAAAAAAGACATGCGGAGTATGGGGGTTGATGTGGCGGTTATTGTCAGTCAGTGTTACCCAAAAGGCATGAGCAGTTTCGGCCAGCGTGATGGTGTATGGATTTGTTCTTTTGAGGAAGTCAATGCGGTAGCTTATGTGCTTCGTGATGGTATCTTGCGCTTATCAACAGCTATAAAATCACAGGAAAACCGTGGAGATAAAATGCATATGCTTTATGATTACCTCACCGGAGCTGAATTTTCTGAGCAATGGAAAGCCATTCGTGAAGGTTTTATGAGCATGAAACTTTCTATTCAACGTGAACGTGATGCCATGGAACGTTTGTGGAAAGCCCGTGAAAAACAACTGGAAAAGGTATTATTAAATGCAACACATATCCGTGGCTCTATCGAAGGGATTGCAGGGAATGACAGTATTCAGTTAAGCTTAACTGATGACGATGATGAAACTTTGTTACTGGATTAAGTTTTAACATATAATTAATGTAACTGTGTTATGCCATATTTGATAAAATAGTAGTTGGTTTAATAAAATTAACCATATAAGGAATATAAGTGCATTTAAGCTTATATAGACAAAAAAATAATTGCGGCTTGCCACATTCTAAATTGAATAATAAATATATAACGTGAATAAACATCGAAAAAATAAATCTTATAAGCTCTTCATTTTCTTAATACTGATTTGCTTCTCACTATTGGGTTCGGCAGTTTTTGCCCAGGAATTAAAATCACCTGATGCGAATTTAATCGCCAATTTTTCATTAGCTGAGGGTGGCGTACCAACTTATAGCTTGAAATATAAAGGGAAAGATGTAATTAAAACAAGTAAGCTTGGCCTGGAATTAAAAGAAGGCAAATCTTTAATGAATGGCTTTACCATTTCGGATATGAAAACCAGTACCTTCAATGAAACCTGGAAGCCTGTTTGGGGTGAAGTGAAAGAAATAACCAATTATTATAATGAGTTAGCGGTAACCCTTACTCAAAAGGAAACCAACCGATATATTATTGTACGGCTAAGATTATTTAATGATGGTTTAGGTTTCAGATATGAATTTCCAGAGCAGAAAAACCTTGATTATTTCATAATTAAAGAAGAAAAAACACAATTCGCGCTGGCTGGTGATCATAAAACCTTTTGGTTGCCTGGTGATTATGATACCCAGGAGTATAGCACGGTGACTTCAAACTTATCTGAAGTTCGCGGTAAAATGAAAGATGCCGTTACCCCAAATGCATCGCAAACGACTTTCTCTCCAACCGGTTTGCAAACCCCTTTGATGATGAAAAGCAAAGATGGTTTATACATCAATATTCATGAAGCGGCATTAATCAACTATTCTTTAATGTCCTTAAATCTTGATGATAAAAATATGGTTTTAGAATCGTGGTTAACTCCTGATGCCATTGGAGATAAAGGTTATATGCAGGCACCTTGTACATCGCCATGGAGAACGATTATTGTAAGTGATCACGCCGGAGATATTTTAACTTCAAAATTAACGTATAACCTTAATGAGCCGACAAAATTTAAAGATGTATCCTGGATTAAACCAACGAAGTACGTTGGTGTTTGGTGGGAAATGATCACAGGTAAAAGTACCTGGGCTTATAATAATTTAACCAGCGTACAATTGGGTGTAACAGACTATTCAAAGACCAAGCCTAACGGGAAACACGCTGCCAATACCGCACACGTAAAAGAATACATCGATTTTGCGGCTAAGAACGGATTAGATGCTGTTTTAGTAGAAGGATGGAATGAAGGCTGGGAGGATTGGTTTGGCAAAACAAAAGATTATGTTTTCGATTTCGTCACCCCATATCCGGATTTTGATGTGCAGGAATTGCATCGCTATGCAGCTAGCAAAGGCATTAAAATGATTATGCATCACGAAACTTCTTCATCAGTACGTAATTATGAAAGACATTTGGATACCGCTTATAAATTTATGAAAGCCAACGGTTACGATGCTGTAAAAAGTGGTTATGTAGGCAATATGATTCCCCGTGGCGAACATCACTATGGGCAATGGCTAAACAATCATTATTTATATGCCATTCAAAAAGCTGCTGAATATAAAATTATGGTTAATGCGCATGAAGCGGTACGCCCTACTGGTTTGGCTCGTACTTATCCAAATTTGATTGGAAATGAATCTGCCAGAGGAACGGAGTATGAGGCTTTCGGTGGGAATAATGCAGATCACACTACAATTTTACCTTTCACAAGGTTAATTGGCGGTCCGATGGATTATACGCCAGGTATTTTCGAAACTAAAGTGAGTGCTTATAATCCAGAAAATAATTCTTTTGTACACAGTACACTTGCCCGTCAGCTTGCGCTATATGTTACCATGTATAGTCCGTTGCAAATGGCTGCAGATTTACCAGAAACCTATAATAAATATATGGATGCTTTCCAGTTTATTAAAGATGTAGCAGTGGATTGGGATGATACCAAAGTTTTAGAGGCAGAACCTGGAGATTACATCACTTTCGCCCGTAAAGCAAAAGGTAAAAATAACTGGTTTGTTGGCCGTACAAATGATGAAATCGCCCGCACGTCAAAAATAGATTTTGGCTTTTTAGATGCTGGTAAAAAATATACGGCAACCATTTATGCTGATGCAAAGGATGCACACTATGAAAAAAATCCTAAAGCCTACACTATTCGTAAAATGGAAGTAACCAATAAAACGAAGTTAACGCAATATTGCGCACCAGGTGGGGGGTATGCGATTAGCATAATGGCAAAATAAAATAACAAGTTTAACCGTAAAGAAAGCGAGTAATCAGAATAAAAATAGGGGTAGCAAAACCTCGTGTTTTTTCTTTATTCCTTTTAACCTTTTCGTACTTTGCGAAAAACTTAGCTTTCTTTGCGGTTTTAAGTCTCAATAATTTAAATGATGGCAAAAATTAATAACCACATCGAACTTCAATTTTTAAGCGAACCTTCTGACGTAAATTATGGCGGTAAAGTGCATGGTGGAATGATGATGAAGTGGATTGATCAGGCTGCTTTTGCCTGTGCTTTACAATGGAGCCAGACTTATTGTGTGACTGTTTATGTGGGTGGAATCCGGTTTTTTCATCCGGTTCATATAGGTCATTTGGTTAAAATGGAAGCACGGATTATTTATACCGGTAAAACCAGTATGCATATTGCTGTAGATGCTTTTTCTAAACCCGTTGGTCAGGCCGACTTTGTTAAAAATACGCACTGCATCATCGTCTTTGTTGCTGTAGATGATGAAGGACAACCTAAACCAATTCCTGCCTTTAAACCAAAAACTGAAAAAGAAATTGCCATGCATGGTTATGCAATTAAACTGATGGAACTTCGCAAAAGTATTGATAAGGAAATGGAACCTTATATTGTTTAGGATACGACAGGTAGAGAAAAACTAAATTTACTGCCTTCTCCAATAGCACTTTCCACCCATATTTTTCCATCTTCTGCTTCAATGAAATCTTTGGAAATGGCAAGTCCTAAACCCGATCCGGATTTATTTTGTCCATCGGTTGGTACCTGAAAATAGCGTTCAAAAAGACGCTTTTGGTATTTTTCGTCAATGCCCTTTCCAAAATCCTGAACCGAAAACTGAATAAATTGATCTTTTTGGAATACATCAATGGTTACTTTTGATTTTTCTGAACTATAACGTAAAGCATTCGACAGAAAATTAACTAAAACCCAGGCTGTCTTCTGGATATCAGCATTAACAAACCCCAGGTTTTTATCGCAGTTCAATTCCAACTGTATTGATTTCTGCTCCGCCTGAAATTTAACCGCATCCACGGCATAATTTACAATATCTAGAGGCTTGGTGATGGCAAAAGTAAGTTTTAAATTGCCGGTTTCCACTTGAGACAGATCCAAAAGCTCACTGGTAATTTTTAATAACCTGTCGCTATCTTCTTTAATGTGGGTTAACAATTGATTTTGTTCTTCATTCATCATACCAACACGCTCATCACTAAGCAGCTTTAAACTCATTTTTATGGATGAAAGTGGTGTTTTCAGTTCATGGGACACTGTTGCAATAAAATTGGTTTTGGCCTCGTCAAGCTCTTTAAATTGAGTGATGTTTTTTAAAACATACACACTCCCGGCTGATTTTGAAGATGCAATTAAGGTCTTTTCATCCTGATCATCATAATTTGGAATCACGATTTCCCGATGCTCTAAAAGGAAATAAGATTCCTTATCATCAGCGTAGATTTTTAAAGTTTTATCTTCAGTTGCTGGTTTTATAATTCGCTTTAATAACTCATTTTTTTTCATGAGTTCTGTAGCATTCTGACCGATGATTTTGTCTTCATCCAGATTCATTAATTTCGCAGCTAAATGATTTAGAAACAGAATTTCCCCTTTTTCATTTAAGCCGATAATTGCATCCTGCATTTGTGCAATAATGGCTTCAATACGCAATTTTTCAGATTTGATTTTAGAAAGATTACTGTTCTCCCATTCATTTAATTTAAGTACCATCCCATTAAAAGCATCTGCAAGTTCAGTAAACTCATCATGGTTGTTAAAATGAAGGCGTTGTTTGTAATTTTTTCTGCTGATTTGTTTAATGGCAGCGCTGAATTCAGCCAGCGGATTTGCTACAAAGCCCGGGAAGTTAACAATGAATGTAAAGAGAATTAGAAAGCTCAGAACTGCAGCAATTGAAATATATAAATTGGCTCTGGAAGATGCTGCATTTGCCTGCTCATTCTTTTGGTAAATGGCCTTCATGTTCACGTCCTCAATATTATGTAATGCAGAACGAAGGTTTTTTAAGCTATTTACATTTGAAGAAAGCTGTAGAGAATGGTAAGCAGATGCTAATTTTTCGAAGGCAATTTTTTCCCCGTGTTCAGTAATGTTTTGTCCCTCATGGTTTAAATTTTCTTCAAATAGCTTTGCATTTTCTGTTGATAACGGAAAGCTGCTTTCATCCACTATATGCCGCATGGCACTCACATATTTTAGCGATTTATAGTTGTCTTTCAGGATTACTTTTGATTTATCGGATAGCTCATTCAGAAAGAATAAGGCAATTAATCCAAACGATAAAACGAGTATAAAGAGAAACCCGAATCCGAGGCGGAGCTTGGTTTTTATTTTCATGATAATATTATTTGATTACCACCTGAGAATCCTAAGCAAACATAAGCTTAGATATCTTGGGTGGTAATTTAAGTTAGATTTAAGAAAGTATCACCAAATCAATTTCTTTCGCAGCTAAATTACGCAACAGCTGATTAAAAATTGCCGTTCGCAACATTACCTGAAAAATGTTTAAATGAGGCTTGCCCATGCAAATGGTGGTGATCTCTTTTTCCGTTGCCATGTTAATAATACTTTGTGTGATCTGATTGCTTTTAACTTTAATTACTTCAGCGCCCAATTCAGTTGCCAGCTTAAAATGGTTAATTAAGTGCCGCTGCTTATCCAACTTAATTTTATCCAGGCTCTCTGCATCGCTTTGCACATAAAGTACCATCCATGTGGAGTGATAATAGGAAGCCAATCTGGCAGTTTTACGGATCACTACGCCTGCGGTTTCTGCATTGGATGAAATGCAAGCCAGAAACCGTTCTTTGCGGAGTTTAATTGATTTCGGAATTTCAGTCTGAATTTTCCTTTCCACCTGGTGCACCACTTCTTTTAGTGCTAATTCCCGGAGCTGTAAAATTTTATCTGCCTGGAAGAAATTGGATAAAGCCCGATCAATTTTTGATTGATCGTAAATCTTTCCTTCCTTTAAACGCGTAATCAGTTCATCAGCAGTTAAATCAATATTAACAATTTCATCTGCCAGTTCCAGTATTTTATCTGGAATTCGTTCGGTTACAGTAATGCCCGTAAGCTGTTCAATCTCTTCATTGATGCTTTCCAGATGCTGGATATTTACTGCTGAAATAACACTAATCCCGGCTTCAAGTAAATCAAAAACATCCTGCCAGCGTTTGCCATTTTTACTACCATCAGCATTTGTATGGGCCAGCTCATCTACAATCACAATTTCAGGATGGCGGTTTAAAATACCCTGCAAATCCATCTCAGCAATTTCTTTGCCCCTGTAAAAAATATTTTTCCTTGGGATGATTGGTAAGCCTGCCACCAATGCCTCGGTTTCAGCTCTGCGGTGTGTTTCCACATAACCAATGCAAACATCAATGCCGTTACGTAAAAGTGCATGAGATTCCTGTAACATCCGGTAGGTTTTGCCCACACCGGCGCTCATCCCAATATAAATTTTGAGCTTCCCCCGACGTGATTTCTGAATTAATTCGAGGAAATGTTGTACAGAATCTTCTTTTTCTTGCATTGATGTTTTTATTGGCTATTAAAAAGCAACAGCTATACTTGCTGTTAATGTGGTATTTGCATTTACTGAACTGGTTCCACGATTAAAAATTTTATCCTTGCTATCATAGGTTTTTCCTTCTAAGCGAACAACTGCATTCGGGATTGGTGAATAGTCTATATTTAAGGAGTAACCTTTTGTTTTAAATCCGTTTGGCGTTGCTGTTGATATAAAAATACCATTTTTGTCTTCGTAATATTCAAATCTTCCTGCCATAGCCCATTTATCTGCAAATTTATATTGCACAATGGCTACTGGTGAAATTACTTCATTTACACTGCTGCTACCTTTGGTTTTTTGTTGGGTGCCATAGTCTAAACCTAGCGTTAATCCGAATTGATCTGTTACCTGGAAAATACCGTACAGGTTATGGTAAAAACGATTTACACGAACAGAATCTACACCTTCGGTTCCAAGGTAATTGCTGTAATTAACAGTGATTTTAGGCGTTGGCTTCCAGCTCAATTGCAATCCACCTGCAGGCTTATCATTTCCATTTTGCCGGGTGATTCTTTGCCATCCATTTAGATAGAGTAGGGCGGCAGTGAGTTTTCCATCTTTGGTGCCGTAAGTTAATTTTGCGCCAGATTCATAGTAAGGTGTGTTTTCAGAAGAAATATTTCTGGTTAAAACCCAGCAATCTTTAGAAACAGCACTTTCAAAACCAATATGAGATGAAAAGATGCCGGCATCAATCCACAGGTTTTCTGATTTAGAAAGTTTAACTCCCGCATTGGCTTCGTAAATATTTTTGAGTACGCCAGGCTCGGCAGATAGATTAGCGTTGGAATACGTTCCTGCCATTACAGCAAGGTTTGCTCTGATGTTGCCGCTATCATAAGCCGCTTTAATAAAACCCAAATTCAGGTTAACCTCATTGGTTCTATTGTGTGAATAAATGAATCCAGGGCGGTTATGATCGGCAGGTTTATTAAAATCGTAGCCATAGTAAGTTTCTAAATAACCAGAAAATTTTACTTTAGGTTCTTCTTGTGCAAAGGCAGTAATGGATGCTGTTAAAGTTGTAATAAGGGCGATGAGTTTTTTCATATTGATAAGGTGATTACACCGATTTTAGTGGTATTTAAGAAGTTTTTATCTAAAGCGGTCGTCACACTGAATTTATTTCAAGGTCTGTTTTAGATGCTGAAATGAATTCAGAATGACGATTGCATAAGAGATTCGTTTTATTATAAATTATCCAGTGCCAAATTCAACTTCAACACATTTACTGATGATGGGCCAAATAAACCCATCAGAGGTTTAATAGTATTAAGGGCCACCAATTCTTTAACTTTCTGTTCGCTGATTTTTCTGGTTTTAGCAACTCTGGCAATTTGAATGGCAGCGCCTTGTTCAGAGATATTGGGATCTAAACCACTACCAGATGCTGTAACCATATCTGCAGGGATTTCTGATTTTTTTAATCCGGGATTATATTTTAACAAGGTGTCAATTCTTGATTGTACTTCTTTCAAATAATCTGGATTTGATGGTCCTTTATTTGAACCTGCTGATCCGGCGGCATTATAGCTTACTGCTGATGGCCTTCCCCAGAAATATTCTGGTTTAGTAAATGATTGGCCTAATAAGGCATAACCGATTGTTTTTCCATTTTTAGTGATTTTTTCACCAGCACCGTTGCCTTTGGAAAGTTTGCCGGCTAATGCAATGCTGATGGGATAGATGATGCATAGCAATACGATTAAAACTAATGTTAAACGTATCGATTGTATGATGTATTTTTTCATGATATTTTGTCTTTAATAATGTGAGGAAAGGAAATAGATAAGCGTAAATAGAGAATAGATGTGAGAAAATAGGAAGCCCATTAGATGTTAATTATTTATTTTCGGCTTTATATCTATTCCCTATTCTCCATTTACTTTAAATTTTAAACCAATAAGCCTATGACTAAATCAATTAATTTGATGCCGATAAATGGAGCGACAACACCTCCAATTCCATAAATAAATAAGTTTCTGCGAAGTAAAGCCGTTGCACCGATGGGTTTATATGCCACACCTTTTAAGGCCAGTGGAATTAAAATCGGAATAATAATCGCATTGAAAATTACGGCCGACATAATTGCACTTTCTGGTGAGTGTAAACCCATAATGTTTAAGCTTTGCAAGGCAGGGATAGAGGCAATAAATAATGCCGGAACAATTGCAAAATATTTTGCCACATCATTGGCGATGGAAAAAGTAGTTAACGTTCCACGGGTAATCAGCAACTGTTTCCCAATTTCTACAATTTCAATCAGCTTAGTTGGATCATTGTCCAAATCCACCATGTTTCCGGCTTCTTTGGCAGCCTGTGTTCCGCTATTCATGGCCACGCCAACATCTGCCTGGGCAAGTGCCGGAGCGTCATTGGTACCGTCACCCATCATGGCTACCAATTTACCCAAAGCTTGCTCATCTTTGATGTAGTTCATTTTATCTTCTGGCTTTGCCTCCGCAATAAAATCATCAACACCCGCTTTTTCTGCAATGTATTTTGCAGTTAAAGGATTATCACCAGTCACCATTACGGTTTTAACACCCATTTTACGCAAGCGCTCAAAACGCTCGCTGATGCCTGGTTTAATAATGTCCTGCAGTTCGATCACACCCAGCGCTTTTTCGTTTTCCGAAACCACTAGAGGTGTTCCTCCATTAGTAGCGATATTTTTAACATAGTTTTCAATATCTGAAGGGAAGATGTTTCCTGCTTTTTCTACAATATTTCGGATGGAATCAAAAGCACCCTTTCTAATCCGTCTTCCATCGGCAGTATCTAATCCGCTTGAGCGGGTTTCGGCTGTGAATTTGATAAATGTAGAACCTTGCGGTGTTCCAGAATTTTTAAAGCCCTGCTCACTCGCCAGTTCAATAATTGATTTTCCCTCTGGTGTTTCATCTGCCAGAGAACTTAATACGCAGGCATCAGTAAAATCTTTAATTACTACCCCAGCAGTAGGGTAGAAGTTGGTTGCCTTACGGTTACCAATGGTGATGGTTCCGGTTTTATCCAACAACAGCACGTCTATATCACCTGCAGTTTCTACTGCTTTACCTGATTTGGTAATCACGTTTGCCCTTAGGGCACGATCCATTCCGGCAATACCAATGGCCGATAGTAAACCGCCAATAGTGGTTGGAATTAAGCATACAAAAAGCGAAATTAAGGCAGCAATAGTAATCGGAGTGTTGGCATAATCTGCGAAGGGTTTCAACGTAACACAAACAATGATGAATACCAGTGTGAAACTTGCCAACAGGATGGTTAAAGCAATTTCATTTGGTGTTTTCTGGCGTGATGCACCTTCAACCAAAGCGATCATTTTATCGAGAAAACTTTCGCCTGGGGCGGTACTTACACGGACTTTTATTTCATCAGAAAGCACTTTAGTTCCACCTGTAACAGATGATTTATCACCGCCAGATTCACGAATTACCGGAGCAGATTCTCCTGTAATGGCCGATTCATCAATGGTTGCAATACCCTCAATGATTTCTCCATCGGTTGGAATGGTATCACCGGTTTCACAAACAAACACGTCACCTTTTTTTAATTGGTTTGAAGAACGAATTTCAATTGTTCCATTGTCTAAAAGCACTTTTGCTGGTGTTTCTTCACGGGTTTTACGCAAACTGTCTGCCTGAGCTTTTCCTCTTGCTTCTGCAATGGCTTCTGCAAAATTTGCAAATACTACGGTAAGCAGAAGTACCAAAAAGATGAAAAAGTTATACAATGGCGAGCCTTGTCCGCTGTGGCTAATAGAGTAAACGGTAACATAAGCCATTACTAATGTACCTACTTCAACCGTAAACATTACCGGGTTACGCACCATTACCCGTGGATCTAATTTGATGAAAGATTGTTTCAATGCAGTTTGCACCAGCGCAGGTTCGAACAATTTATTATTGGGTTTCATTATTTTATTTTTAAGTGATTCACAGATGTTAATGATCTCACAGATTTTTAGTGGATTATATTAATCGTAGTCTTGATTTATTTAAGCATGGTAAAATATTCCGCAAGCGGACCTAAAGCCAGTGCCGGGAAGTAAGAAAGGGCATTGAGTACCAAAATCACAGCAAAGGTCATCAAGGCGAATGTTTTAGTATCTGTTTTTAAGGTTCCTGCCGATTCTGGAATGAATTTTTTAGCACCTAATAAACCTGCAATTGCTACCGGACCGATAATAGGTAAGAAACGACCTAGAAAGATGATTACACCTGTTAATACATTCCAAAAGATATTGTTATCACCTAAACCCTCAAAGCCTGAACCATTGTTCGCATTTGATGAGGTTACTTCATACAGCATTTCTGAAAAACCATGAAAGCCGGGGTTGTTTAACCATGCTTTAGGCTGAACGGCCCAGGCTGCGTTACCATGATTAGTAAAAACATAACTCGCAATGGCTGTACCTGCAAGAATTAAAAAAGGACTTAACAAAGTAATTAATGCTGCAATTTTGATTTCTCTTGCCTCAACTTTATGACCTAAAAACTCTGGTGTTCTACCTACCATCAAACCTGAAATAAATACAGCAATAATCAGATAGATGAAATAATTCAGCAAACCTACGCCACAACCTCCATAAAAGCCGTTAATCATCATGGCCAATAATTGCCATAACCCAGTGAGTGGCATGGTACTGTCATGCATTCCATTTACAGAGCCTGTAGAAATCACGGTGGTTAAGGTACTCCAGTAGGCTGTAGCGGCTGGTCCAAAGCGAACTTCTTTCCCTTCCATAGCACCTGTTGTTTGTGAAATTCCCATTTTGGCTAATGCTGGGTTTCCACCTAACTCTGAGGTAACAGTTGGAATCATCAACATAAATAAACCGATAGTCATGACACCAAAGATGGTCCAGGCCAGTTTACGTCTGCGGATAAAGTAGCCGAAAGCAATGACCATAGCAAGCGGAATAATCGTTTGCGACATCACTTCTACCATATTGGTTAAATAGCTTGGGTTTTCGAATGGGTGGGCAGAATTTGCACCGAAATACCCACCTCCATTCGTTCCCAAGTGTTTGATGGCGATAAATTGAGCGGCTGGTCCACGGGAAACATTAACCGTATCTCCCTGAACAGAAATAAACTGATCTTTCGCATCGTAGCTGGCTGGTGTGCCATTAAAAGTTAAAATTAAAGCAACTATAACAGAAAGAGGTAACAACAATCTGGTAATGGCTTTAATGAAAAACTCCCAGAAATTGCCCAGCTGTGTGGTGGTTTTATCTCTGAAAGCTTTAAACAATACTACTGCGGCAGCAATACCGGTTGCGGCGCTCACAAACTGAAGAAACATCAATACAAATTGTTGCGTTAAATAGCTTACACCGCTTTCGCCAGAATAATGCTGAAGATTACAGTTAGCAACAAAACTAATAATGGTATTGAAGGCAAGATCTGGTGTCATGCCAGGGTTTCCATCTGGGTTTAATGGAAGCTTATGCTGAAAGATCAACACGAAAAAGCCGTACACCAACCACAATACATTAATGGTGAGTAAAGCTTTCAACTGCTGTTTCCAGTCCATTTGCTCTTTAATATTTATACCCGAAAGTTTATAGATACCAGTTTCTAGTGGTTTTAAAAAGTCTGTCCAGACCTTTTCTCCTGCAAAAACCTTCGCCAGATATTTTCCCAATGGGATGGCGATAACCAGGGTAAGTAAGAATGTGGCAATGATGCCAATTAATTCAGTGTTCATTTTTGTTTTTTAAAGGGAATAGGGAGTAGGAAATAAAGAAAAGACATATTGCAGATAATTAAATCAATCTATTTCCCTATTAACTGTTTCCCATTTCCTGGTTTTAGAATTTTTCTGGTTTAATCAGCACGTAAATCATATAGATAAATACGGCGATGGCGATGATGAATAGTGCTAACATGGCTTTAGATTTTTTCGAACCAATCGATTGATTTGTAAGTTGCCCAGCAGAGCAAGAGGATAATTAAAAATAGGGCTATAGTCATAACTTTATTGATTTATGAAATGCCTATTGCCAACTCTTATGCCGCAGAAAGATATTTTTTGTTAAGTTATTGTTTTATAGTTGTTTATGTTTTGTTTTGAATGGGATCGGAATTTTAGGCATAAAAAAACCCTTCCATTTTGGAAGGGTTTTTGTCATTTCGGAAGGGGGTGTTTTAATTTCTTTAGAATAGATTTTAGTATAATTTTATAACCTGAATTTGATTAATCATCAGTGTTAGCGTTCTATTATTTAATCAGGTTATTTATATATTTTGACCACCCCGCCCTACGGGCACCCCTCGAAAGGAGGGGAATAGCAAAGTAGTAAATGATTATCGATGTAATTTGTGGACCCAGACTTAAGACTATGGACTCCAAACTAAAGCTTCCCTTTCTGATTTAATAAGCTAAAATATTTATCAAGGTTTACACCTAATGATTTTTCCATTGATACTTTAAAATCAATTGGTCTTGGATGTTTATTTTTCCATTCGCTAAAATAATCTTGAAAGGCTTTATCAAATTTATCTTTTCCAATTTGTGATTCCAAAAGGTAAAGCCACAATGCTGTCTTTGCATATGAAACTAAGCTATATTCTTCGGAGGTCTTAAAATCTGCTGCGGGTGTTTCAATAGCCGATTGCATGGGTACATTTGATAGTGCACCATAAACACTGGACAGGAATTGATCAGTAGGTAATTCCTTAATTTTTGCGGGAATGGCATCTCCAAAAATAGAATTTGATTTGTATTTTTCTGCTTCATAACGAAACTGATAAAAGGTATTGAAGCCTTCATCCTGCCAGGTATGTATTCTTTCATTGCTGCCTAGCATACTCATGAACCAGTTATGGCCTACTTCATGCGTAATGACGCCATCAAGGGTTTCTTTCTTTGCATCAGGACTGGTAATTAAAGTAATGGTTGGGTATTCCATTCCACCACTGGCATTATTTTTTGGCCCTTCAATGGCCTGCACCACCGGATATTCGTATTCACCAATCCATTGGCTATATTTTTTAGTGGCATCTTTAATGTAATCTATACTGTTTACCCAAAGCGTATTTTCTTTATTGTGATAGTAACTAAAAGCATCCACTAGCTTTCCTGAAGCAAGCTTAATGGTATCGTACTGGATAACTAAATCACGATCAGCAAACCAGGCAAAGTCTGGAACATTACTGATTTTATAGGTTAAAGTTTTGGTAGCTGATTTACTTTTTGGTTGGTATAATTCAGGTTTATTGTTTCTGATTGATGCATTTTTGGCACCAATACTTTTATAAGCAGCAAGTTCATCTGTATTTTGCATCACACCAGTAGCGCCAACTATATAATTTGAAGGTAGCGTGATATTCACTTTATAATCTGCATACTCACTGTAAAACTCTCCCATATCCAAGTAAGGAAATTCATGCCATCCATCGCGGTCAAAAACAGCAGGTTTTGGATACCATTGTGCAATCATAAATTCTGTGTCAGCATAACCAGAACGAGAAAAATAATTGGGTAACTTAACATTAAAACCAGTGGTCAGTGTTACAGAATCGCCGGATTTTAATGGAGAAGGCAGCATCACTTTTATAATATCAATATACTGTGGATTTGGGTGGGCTTCTGTTTTTGCTTCTTTTCCATTCACTTTGAAAGCTAAACCATCAATACTACCATAGGTTACATTTTTAAGTTTTTCCGTGCGCGAAGTATCATTCCTGATCTGTTGGAAAAGTGCCGTTGATTCATTTTTATATGCATTTGGCCAGATGTGAAACCAGATGAAATTCAGCGTTGATGGTGAATTGTTTTTATAAACAATGGTTTCAAATCCTTTTAAAGATTTCTCTTTATCATTTAAAGTAACATCAATGGTATAGTTTAAATGTTGTTGGAAATATGCATCCTGAGCAAAGAGGGAAAAGGAGAGTGCTGATAATAAAATGGTTAAAATGTATTTATTCATGCTGTTTTGTTTAACGGTATATATTGGTGTGGGTAAATGAATTTAATAGAATGAATTGATTAGATAATTAGATAAGCATCCTTGACTAATTTTAAACATTTTAAGATGTTATTGATTTCTATTATGATGTGATACAGGATTGCGTGCTTGATGTAAAATAGCAATGATAACAACTTTTTTAAGTTTTTCGTCAATAAAAAAATGGATGGAATATGGAAAAATGGCGGTAAAAATTGTGCGGATATTTTTATACCTGATTTCATAAATCTCTGGATTTTTTTGGAGTCTAATGATAGACTTTTTTTACTTCCTGGGAGAAGTGTTTTTCCAATCCAGATTGTTGTTTTCTATACCATTCTTTAGCTTCCCTGATATCTAATCTTACCTCGTCAAAAAAATGCACACTATAATCCATTCTTATTTGTCGAGTTCATTTAGTAATTCTGATATCGGTGCTATTCTACTTGAATCTTTAACTATTGCTTGCACTCTGGCATCTAAGATTTCTTTATGCCATTCTGGTAATGAAAAATCGATAGACTCTACATTCGGGTATAGATTTTTAATCTTCTCCCAATCTTCAATAGGAAGTTGAACCGCAGTAATCTGACCTTGTTCATTTGATAAATATTGAATGCTCATATCACAAATTTAACAAATATATTTCTAATAAAGCAGCTCATTAGATGTGTATTATAACTCCATGATGCCATATTCTTCAATTTTTCTATACAGCGTAGTAAGCCCAATTCCCAGCAATCTGGAGGTTTCTGTTTTGTTGCCTTTGGTATGTAGGAGTACTTTTTGAATGTGTTGTTTTTCCACTTGCTGAAGATTGAAATTATTTTGAAGCGGTGCAAACTCAAAAAACTCAGGCGGTAAGGCGGATAGGTTGAGTTCCTCCCCATCAGATAAAATGACCAAACGCTCCATCACATTTTTTAGCTCCCGGATGTTTCCCCGCCATTGATATTTTTCAAAAATCTCGAGAATTTTATCGTCTAGATGCAATTGAAGTCGGTTAGATTTAATTGCAAACTCATTCAAGTAATACTTTGCCAGTAGTGGAATATCTGCTCTTCTTTCGCGCAGGGGTGGGAGCATAATGGTGAAAACGGAAAGGCGATAATACAAATCAGAACGAAATTTTCCAGATTCAGCATCAGCTTTTAAATCCTTGTTAGTGGCCGCCAGTATACGCACATTCACTTGTTGCGTATGCGTATCTCCAACTTTAATAAAACTTTGATTTTCCAGCACCCGTAACAGTTTGGCTTGTAAATCGAGGTTCATTTCGCCTATTTCATCCAGAAATAATGTACCTCCGTTAGCTTCTTCCAGTAAACCTTTTTTATCTTTGTTTGCCCCGGTAAATGCACCCGCCTTATATCCAAAGAGTTCACTTTCCAACAAATCAGGACTGAAGCCACTACAGTTTAGCGCCACAAATGGCTTCGCCGTTCGAGGACTTTCATAATGAATAGATTGCGCAAAAACCTCCTTTCCAGTTCCCGTTTCTCCCAAAAGTAAAACAGTGGTATCTGTTTGACTTACCCTCTTGGCTAAATCAATGGCTTCATTTAATTTTTTCGATTGACCAATAATCGTATTGAAATGATGTTTGCCAGCAATTTTCTGCGATAATTCAGAAACACGTTGTTGCAGATTGGCTTTATCGATCGCTTTGTAGAGTAAGGGAATAATTTTATCATTATCATCACCTTTCACCAGGTAATCAAACGCCCCGTTTTTGATGGCTAAAACACCATCGGAGATTGTTCCGTAAGCTGTTAGATTGATCACTTCTACATAAGGTTTCAGTAATTTAATGTCTTTAACCATGGCTACGCCATTCACATCAGGCAATTTGACATCGCTGATCACAATACTTACATCGTTGTTTTTTAAAAGCTTTAAGCCTTCTTTTCCCGTAGCAGCTTGTAAGGTTTTAAAACCCTCCAATTCAATAATTCTGGAAAGTAAACTGCTGATTTTTTTTTCATCATCAATGATGAGGATGATCCCGTTCATAGGTTTGAAATAAGCTACAATATTAAGGATAAAAATGACGAATCATCTAAAACCAATGGATAATTGATCGTTCATTGGTTTGTGTGATTCGGATCGTTTTGAAATCCTGAGCACTTAATCTTTTCATAATGAAAAAAAGCCTTTCATTTTGGTGAGTTAAATGATCATGCTAAGTATTTTAATCACTGCTATTTTATTTTTATATACAGATAATCAGTAAGATACGTGATCGTTGTTCGCAAGGCATCCTGTTTGTATAAGTGGTTTATGAAATTTTAAATAAAAATGAATAATCCAATAATATTTGTACGCGTTGCCACGAAAGAAGATGCCATATATGCAGACGAAATCGTGAATGAGACATTAAATTCTGCTATCCTTAGGGGATCAGGGATCTCAAAAAGAACTCCGGATTCCATAATCGAAAAGATGAAAACTGGCAAAGCGATAATTGCTTTAACCAGTGGTGGCGAATGGGTAGGTTTTTCTTATTTTGAAACATGGGAGCATGGGGATTTTATATCCAATTCCGGACTGATTGTAAAACCAAAGTTCAGAAATTCTGGCGTAGCCAAATGCATCAAAAACAGAATTTTTAACCTGTCCAGGCGTAATTTTCCTCAGGCAAAAATATTCAGCATTACATCAGGCGCAGCAATTATGAAGCTGAACAGTCAACTTGGTTTTGAACCCGTAACCTTTGACCAGATCACTAAAGACAAAGCTTTTTGGGCGGGTTGTGCAAGCTGTATTAATTTCGATATTCTGGAAAGAAAAAATCGGTGTAACTGCTTATGTACAGCCATGTTGTTTAGCCCCGAGCACATTGATCAAATTATTACTCATGCTTCCTTAGCAGAGGAAAAAAACATTCACTAGAAATCCATTAATCAACTTACCATGAATATTTTAGATAAAACGATTGAATCACATCCCGATTTAAATATACTTTACAACGAGTCTATTAACCTTCTGGCTACCTTGATCACCATTCCATCCTTTAGTGGTGCTGAAGACAGAACCGCTGATGAAATTGAATCACATTTGGCGAAGCATCAGATAAATACCAAAAGGAAACATAATAATGTATGGTGTTACAATAAGTATTTCGATCAGCAAAAGCCAACTATTTTACTCAATTCGCATCATGATACTGTAAAACCAAACGAACAATATACCAGAGATCCGTTCACTGCGGTGGTATATGATGATAAGTTATATGGTTTGGGAAGTAATGATGCCGGCGCATCTCTCGTATCTTTAATCTCTACTTTCATTTATTTTTATGCGGTTAAAGATTTGCCTTTTAATATTTGTTTGGCCGCAACGGCTGAAGAAGAAATTTCAGGTGGAAATGGCATCAAATGTATTCTAGAAGAGCTAAAGCCAATTTCTTTTGCCATTGTTGGTGAACCTACAAATATGCAAATGGCCATCGCAGAGAAGGGTTCAATGGTGATTGATTGCACAGCAAAAGGTCGCTCAGGTCATGCAGCCAGAGAAGAGGGTGATAATGCGATTTACAAAGCCATTAGAGATATCACCTGGTTCTCCAGCTACCAGTTTCCAATTGAAGATAGCGCACCGCAACCCGTAAAAATGACAGTAACGCAAATAGATGCTGGTATGCAGCATAATATTGTGCCCGGATGTTGCCATTTTACAGTCGATATTAGATTTGATCATAATTATACTTGCAGAGAAATTCTAAATACGATTATTAATCATACTGTTTCCAGTTTTAATGTTCGTCCGAATATTTTGCATCCGTCGAATATTGATTTGTTTCATCCGGTAGTGGTAGCAGGTTTAGGGTTAGGCAGAAAAACATATTTATCGCCAACAAGCTCTGATCAGGGTTGGCTGGATATGCCATCAGTAAAAATGGGTCCGGGAGAATCTGCAAGATCACACACGGCAGATGAATTTGTATATATTGATGAAATTGAAGAGGGTATAACGATGTATATACGTTTGCTGGAATCTGTTTTTAAATATGGAGCGTAAGCTTTTTGTACTTTTTCGTTTACGGTAGCCTTAAATAAATCCTTTTTAAGCATATTTGGCTCCGTAAACCAAATTCTATGTTTAAAAGATTAGCCATTGTATTCATCCTCGGTTTTTTTACAGTTTTCTGCTCAGCTCAACAGGTGCGGCCTGCAAAGTCTTCAGAAATTTATCGGGAGCTGAAAACACTGAAGCATTTGCCAAAGGTTCTTTACCTTGCCGCACACCCCGATGATGAAAACACCGGTTTACTCTCCTGGTTAATTAACGATCAAAATGTAGAAACCGGCTATCTGTCACTAACCCGTGGAGATGGTGGTCAGAACCTTTTAGGCACAGAGCAGGGAGCAGCTTTAGGGTTAATCAGAACACATGAATTATTAGAAGCACGTAAACTGGATGGTGCGCAGCAATTTTTTACACGTGCCATTGATTTTGGCTTTTCAAAAAATACAGATGATACGTTTAAACAATGGGATGCCGACAGCATTACTGCCGATGTTGTTTGGGTGATCCGCAAATTCAGACCTGATGTAATTATTTGCCGTTTTCCACCAACAGCGGCGGCCGGGCATGGTCAGCATGCGGCTTCTGCAGTGGTGGCAGAAAAGGCTTTTAAACTGGCGGGAGATCAGACCGCATTTCCCAATCAATTGAAATATGTAAGTGTTTTTCAACCTGAACGGATACTTTGGAATACTTTTAGGTTTGGATCAACCAATACCACTGCCGAAAATCAACTAAAGGCAACTGTAGGCCAGTATGATGCTCAGTTGGGAATGGGTTATGGTGAACTGGCAGGGTTAAGCCGAAGTTTGCACAAAAGCCAGGGCGCAGGTACACAATCGGTAGCCGGAGTGCGAACTGAATATTTTTCACCTGTTTTGGGCGATCAGGCTAAAGCAACTCTGTTTGAAAGGATTCCAATGAACTGGTCTGATAGGGGGATTAATGACATAGATGAACTGATTGATATTACTCTTCTATCTTTTGATTATAACCATCCGGATAAGAGTTTACACGGTTTGTTGATGCTGCGCAAAAAGATAGCTGAGCTGCAGGATGTAAATCTTCGAAAAGATAAGTTAGCTGCCATCGACCATATCATTTTAAGCTGTACAGGCTTTATGGGTGAAATGGTAACTAACCAGGCAGAAGCTGTTGCGGGTGATAGCTATAACTTTCGTTTAAACGTAATTGCGAGATCTTCAGTTCCTGTATTATTAGAACAGGTAAACTGGATCAATCAAACAGATAACCTAAATCGCAGGGTTTCTGGAGATTCCTTACTAACGATTGAACGTAAAATTCAGATTCCTGCAGGAGCAGCGCTAACAGAACCTTACTGGTTAGAAAAGCCTGCAAAAAATGCAGCCACCTTCAGCGTCACTAATGATACTTTGATTGGCCTTTCTGAAAATGAATCTGCATTGAATGTAGTCTTATCACTCAAAATTGGCACAGAACAATTTAAAGTAAAGCTTCCCTTATCTTTCAAAAAACTAGACCCGGTTAAAGGCGACGTGGTAGAACAACTGCGCATTGTTCCGGCACTTGGTTTAAGTTTTGCTGAGCCTGTGTATTTCGCTAGAGAGAAAGAAGGATTAGCCGTAACCTTAAGATTAAAAGCGACTAAATCCATCAATTATGGTAAAGTAGATTTTAAGATCGGAAATGTAATTGTCAAAACATTTACCGGAATCAATTTACCGGAAAACACCGTAACGATTAAAGATTTTTTAATTCCTGCTGAAGATTTATCGAAAATTAAAACCAGTCAGAATAAACTTGAAGCTGTTTTTTCTGCAGAGCAAAATACCTTTACAAAAGGTCAGGTCTTAATTCAATATCCGCATTTGCCTTCCCTGCAGTATTTTGTACCCGCAACAACCTGGTTGTTAAAGGGTGATATTAAGGTGTTAGCGAAAAAAGTAGGTTACATTCAAGGTGCAGGAGATTTAATTCCTGAATTTTTAAGTCAGGCAGGATTACAGGTAGATGTATTAACTGAAGCTGATATTTTGAATCCGGCTAAGTTAGCCACCTATGATGCCATTGTAACGGGTGTTCGGGTGATTAATACAGAAAAAAGAATTAAAAACTGGCAACCTGCCTTAAAGGCATATGTAGAAAACGGAGGAACAATGGTGATGCAATACAATACTACCCAGGATATGGCCCTGCAAGATTTTGGTGTTTATCCTTTCACTATTAGCGGTAAGCGGGTTACAGAAGAGAACGCATCGGTTAAATTTTTAAATCCGAATCATAAGCTTTTAAACTATCCGAATAAGATTACCACACAGGATTTTAGTGGTTGGGTACAAGAACGAGGTGCTTATTTTCCAGATCAATGGGACAATAGATATGAGCCATTATTTGAAATGAACGATACTGGCGAAGAACCTTTAAAAGGCTCAACGCTTTATGCTAAATACGGAAAAGGTAATTTTATTTATACACCACTGGCTTTTTTCCGTCAGTTGCCGGCAGGTAATGTTGGTGCGGCAAGGTTATTTTTTAATTTTATATCGGCGGGGAAATAGATGAATTTAGATTTCGGTCGGTGGGACACCAACCGATAGGGAAACACCCGCTATCCGCCTATCGGCACCTTTCCCCTTGAAGGGAAAGGGTTTGTAATAAGGATTTGTTGAGGCGGGGTAGAGAAATGTTATTGGTCGCCATTCCCCTCCTCTGGAGGGGTGCCTGAAAGGCGGGATGGTTAATTAAGAGCAAAAGAAACAATATAATTTTCATTCTCGTCAATCATGAATATTACATTTTAACCAAATGAAAAATCAGCTCAAAAACTGGAACACCTGGTACATATTACTGGCACTTGCATTGGTATTTCAGGTGGTGTTTTATTATCTCTTCACTAAATTTTGGTCATGAGCAATATCGATTGGTGCGTACTCATTTTTACATTATTGGCTGTTGTGGTTTATGGTGTCTTTATTGGTCGTGGACAAAAAAGTAATGAATCCTATTTAAAGGCTGATAGTAAAATGCCCTGGTATATTGTGCTGTTGGGTATCATGGCTACACAGGCGAGTGCCATTACCTTTTTATCGGCTCCCGGGCAAGCCTATACCGATGGGATGCGTTTTGTGCAGTATTATTTTGGTTTGCCATTGGCGATGATTGTGATTTGCATTACTTTCATTCCCATATTTCAAAGGCTGAACGTTTATACCGCTTATGAATATCTGGAAAATCGTTTCGATAAAAAAACCAGGGTTTTAACCTCTCTGCTTTTCCTGTTTTCCCGTGGCTTATCAACCGGGATCAGTATATATGCGCCGAGTATTATTTTATCAAGTGTATTAAACTGGAACATCTATTTAACCAATGTTTTAACCGGTGGAATCCTTTTAATTTACACTTACGTAGGTGGTGCAAAAGCCATCGCTCATACTCAGAAATTACAGTTTCTGATCATTTTAGGTACAATGGCTTTCGCTGGTTATTTGCTGGTGCAAAATATGCCAAATGGGATTGGTTTTAGTGATGCCCTATATCTCGCCGGGAAATCAGGTAAGCTGAATGTGATCACTACTAATTTTGACTGGAAAGACAAGTATAACATTTGGAGTGGGTTAATTGGTGGGTTTTTCTTAGCACTATCTTATTTTGGTACTGATCAAAGTCAGGTGGGACGTTACATTACCGCAAAGGATAACACCAATGCCAAGATGGGGTTGTTATTGAATGGATTGGTTAAAATTCCAATGCAGTTTGCCATCCTCTTGATCGGAGCATTATTATTTGCCTTCTTTTCACTAAAACCAGCCCCAATCTATTTCAATGAAAGGTCATATCAATATTTAAAAGAAACTCAACCTAAACAGGCTGCAGTATTTGAAAAAGCACATCGCAATTTAACTGAAAAATTTAACAGCGAATCCAAAAATATCCTTATCCAGAAGGAAAATCATTCTCCCGGATTAAATGAATCAATCGCAAAATTTAAGGCTACCCAAAAGGACGTTAAAGATTTGCATGGCAAAGTGGAGGAAGCCATTAATCAATCCAATTTTAATGCTGAGAAAACGGATACTAACTATATCTTTTTATATTTTGTTAAAAATACGCTACCCGTTGGAATGATAGGATTACTATTTGCTGTGATATTCCTGGCCAGTTGGGGGTCTATTTCTGCGGCATTAAATTCATTGGCCGCCTGTTCTCTAAAAGACATACATTTAATCTTCAGTAAAAAAGAAATGAATGATTCAACCGAACTGAAGTATAGTCGGTTACATACACTGGCATGGGGCATATTTTCTATCGCGGTGGCGATGTTTGCTACGCAGATGGGTTCGCTGATTGAGGCTGTAAATGTTTTAGGGTCACTTTTTTACGGCCCAATTCTGGGGATTTTTCTAGTAGCATTTTATTTCAGGAAGATTGATGGCCCTTTAGTATTTATCTCTGCTATCTTATCAGAAATAACCGTAATTGGCGTTTACGAGTTTGATGTGGTATCTTTTCTCTGGTTAAATGTAATTGGTGCTGCTGCGGTAATTATTTTTTCGATTTTGGGATTGTTATTTTACAAACCAAAAAACATAGGCGAACGTTAACTTTGCAAATTAAAACCCTAATTATGCAATATTGAAAGGATGGTTCCGCTTTTAGACATTAACATTATAGTTTTTATCGTGCTAAAGCCATAAATTCGTAGATTAAAAACAACAAAACAAATATACCATATGAAAAAGATGATTAAATCCATCACCATGCTGGTAACAGCAATCACCATTTCTGCAAGTGCAATGGCACAAGATGCGCAGCCAAAACCAAGTCCTGCAGCAACTGTTACCGGAAAAGTGAAAGGTGCAACCATTACCATTAACTACAGTAGCCCTGCAGTAAAGGGACGTAAAATTTGGGGAAGTTTAGAAGCTTATGATAAAGTATGGCGTGCTGGTGCAAATGAAGCCACTACTTTCGAAACAGATAAGGATATTATGGTAGAAGGTAAACCATTGGCAGCAGGAAAATATAGCTTTTTCTTAATCCCAAAAGAAAGTGGAACATGGACGGCAATTTTTAACAAAGAACCAAAACAATGGGGAGCTTACAAATATGAAGAAAGTAAAGATGCTTTACGCGTTGAAGTAAAAACGAAAGCTTTAAAAGCCACTCAAGAGCGTTTGGTTTATAAAATTACCAAAACAGGTTTTTCTTTAGATTGGGATAAAATTTCTGTTCCAGTAGCGATTAAATAAGTTGAGAAAATAGACACCCAACATTATTTTTAAAGGCCATTTCACTCATCTGAAATGGCCTTTTTGATGTATAGCTGTTTTATAAACCTGAACTGGCTAATTATTAATTGTCTGCGACCGCCCATCTGAAAGGGGGGATTACCATTGCCATTTCCCTTCCTTTGTACTATCGTGTGGACACATCTTTTGATCGTGGTTTTTTATGCGTTTTGCTACTACCTTTAATAAAATATAGGCTTTACCTAAGAACGCCGTCAATCCCAAGGGCCGGAGAAATCAAAAAAACAGTTGTACAATAGTATATATAGCACTAACAAACCTTACACTCAGTGGTTTTGTGTTCATAAATGTGGGTTCGAAGTTTAAAAGAATGCTGAACACAAAACGAAGTGCCACTTGTTTTTTTGATGTGTGTGGGGTAGTGTAAAAGGCCCCTTGTTGGATTGACAAAGCGCTTTGGGTACTTTGGCGCTCCAAAGTACCATGCCTCCGCGGCAAAGAGCGGGTAAAATCCTTAAAAGTTTATGGTGTCCACATGATAGTCCTTTGGAGGGGTGCCAAAGGGCGGGGTAGTTAAGGTATAAATAACCTATTCAAATAGTATTGTATAACATATTATTAATCGAACTCAGGTTGTAAATAAATGGAAACATAACATCAACTTCATTCTAAAGTATTATTTTGGGCATATCTTAAAATCCCATCATGAAATTATTTATTCGATTGACTTCTATTCTCATTTGTATTCAGTTAAACGTTTTAGCTCAATCAAATGAGCGCTCTTTTTCAGTTAATGGAAAACTACCTGTAGATTTGGTAAATGTTTTTTTAGGTTCTTCAGGAGATCATGGACAAATGTCACCTGCTGCTTCTTACCCTTTCAGTATGTTAAGTATTGGGCCGCAAACCTACCCTAAAACTCATACTGGCTACGAGTACCTGGCCAAGAAATTTGAGGGATTTACCCATAATCGTTTTGAAGGTGTGGGCTGTCAGGGTTCAGGCGGCAATATTTTGATTAAACCATTTTTAGGTGATGATCCTTCAAAAACAGATTTAATTAAATTAACCGAAAATGCTGGCCCCGGTTATTATGCTGTTGGCTTCGAGAATAAAATAAGTGCCCAATTAAGCGTTTTAAAAAATGCCGGAAAACATCTTTATCAATTTCCTAAGGGCAAAAAGGGATTCTATCTTGATTTAAGTTATGCCTTTAACGGTGCCTTTGTTGATGAACAGCATCAGGTTAAAGGGAATACGATTTCAGGATGGATTACATCCAGAACCACTTGTGGTGTAGGGAAATACAAAATTTATTATTGCCTCTCTGTAAAAGGTGTTGCAAATTGGGAAGATAAGGGCAATCACCGTTTAATTTTGATGCTACCAGATGATGCGGTTACTGCTCAAGTTGGTGTTGCCCTATCATCCGTTAGTGCAGAAGCCGCTGCGGCAACAATTAATCAAGATTCATTTGAGCAGTTCACCATGCAAAGTACTGCAGATTGGAATCGCAATTTAAGTAAAATTGAGGTGAATGGAGATTTAGAAAGTTCGAAGTTATTTTATTCGCTTTTGTACCGCACCATGCAATCGCCATATGTCATTTCAGAAAAGGATGGCACCTATAGAAATACCAAAGGAGAGTTGCAGAAAGATAAGCAAATTCATTACAATGGTTGGGCCATTTGGGACAATTACCGCACACAATTGCCCTTACTCTCCATCATCAATCAAAGTGAGTATGCCGGGATGGTTACTTCGATCGCAGAACTATATCAATCCGGTAAAAAAGATTATGCAGGCCAGCATGAACCATCAAATACAGTACGTTCAGAACATGCTATTGTAGTTCTTCTGGATGCCTACTGGAAGGGCTACAAAGTTGATTTTGCAAAAATTGCAGATTCCTTGGTTAAAGAAGTAGATAGATTAGATTATAAATCGCCAGATAAGGCTTTAGAAACAAGTTACGATCATTGGGCATTGGCAGAAGTATTCTCTATTTTGAAGAATAATGATAAATCTGCCTTTTATCGGAATAAAGCCCTGGAGTATAAAAAGTATTGGAATAAGGACTTTAAGGATTTAACCAGAAACGACGTAGACCGCATGCAGGCAAGAGGTTTGTACCAGGGAACCATTTGGCAATACCGATGGTTTGTACCCTATGATGTAAAAGGCTTAATCGAACTGGATGGGGGAGAAGCATCTTATCTGGCCAATCTTGATCAGTTCTTTGCAAAAGACTTATATAACCATGCGAATGAGCCAGATTTGCAGGTGCCGCTTATGTACAATGCTACAAAATCAGGCTATAAATCTCAATACTGGATGCACCAGCTGGCAGCAGATACAGTAATTCAGAATTATTTTAATGATAATAGTCGCGGCATTGGTTCCTACATCGGGAAGATTTATAAAAACGAACCTCAGGCTTATTTAAGAACCATGGATGATGATGCAGGCGCGATGAGTGCCTGGTATATTTTTACAGCCAGTGGCTTTTCACCTGCCTGCGTGGGCTGGCCGGTGTATTATTTAAATGTTCCGCTATTCCCTTCATTAACTTATCATTTGCCAAAAGGAAAAACCTTTAAAATCGAAACCGAAAACTTTGATGTGAAAAATAAGTTTATCAAGGCTACATTATTAAATGGCAAGCCTTTTAAAAAGAATTACATCACTCAGGCAGAAATAAATGCAGGAGGCATATTAAAAATCATAGCTACTGCAGATCCGGTTAAGGTTTCAGATACCGAAAACTGGATCTCATCAATAGAAAAATAATTTATAAAAATATGCCTGATAAGCAAACTTATTTTCTGTAGACATGTTATTCTGATATAAAAAATTATTAACATGGCCCCATTGAAAATAAGCGAAGAACAGCATGCTACGTTGAGCAATAAAAACACCACAGAATCATTGAATGATCAATCATTAGAATTACATCCGGAGGCCTATAAGGTTAAAGGACCATCACCTGAAAAGATGCAAAGTGTTTCAGCCTCATTGCGTACCTATGCACATGGCTTGTACGGATTATTGTAGATTTTCCGATATAAAATAGAAATGTCCATTTATAACTAGATGGGCATTTTTTTTTACTATTTATTTGTCTTAACCACCCGCCAATTTAAGAATTCAACTTGCGAAGTTTCAAAGGGCAAAAGCGTGGCAGAACTTAGCCAGTTTTAACTGAATAGCTTATAATTACCCCTTTAAAAACCTTAAAGCCAAATTCTTATTGGTTTACCAATTTCCCCCTGCTCGTCATCCGGTAACTGTTTTGTTACTTAGTGAGTTTTAAAGGCTAAAAGTGTGGCAAAAATTCAACAGTTTGGTTGGTTAGTTGTTTGGGTACCACTAGAAGACTGATGAAGTTTTTCCATCTTACCATACAGCAAAACTTCGTCAGCCTTTTTATAACCCGCTATGCTCTAAAGGCGCTCTGCAGATAATTAATTTATCACAAATTAATATTGGCCTTCCCCAAAATACCCCGTTTTAACACAACTATAAGCTCTTATAGTGTGGTCTTTATTTTATATTTTGATAAATGTCAATATATATAGTTTAAGCAATTTAATTGGCACTAATTTAAAAAAAGAATTATAGTCAATATGGGAAATAAATTACCCGAAAATACGGGTATAATTTTACTCATAACCTTGTGCTAATAGCCCTTAACTTCATTTAATACCCATCTATGTTTTTGGTTCATCTTTTGGATTAGTCGTATTACGCTTACAATCAGTATATAACTATTTTTTGATCATCTACTTTAAATGCTCAATCTCTTGCCTGCCTATATACTCTTCGTGAGAATAAACATCATGTATTAAAAACAAATTAGATGAATAAACATTTACTGCTCAGTTTAACCGGAGTCCTTTTGAGTATTTCGGTTTCTTTTGCCCAGCAAAAGGTAAAGGATGGTACCGTGTCGAGTACCAACATTTCAAATCAGGATGCCATTTTGGAATTGGAAAGCAATAACAAAGGCTTGCTCCATGCCCGTGTTAATTTAATTAGCACAGATAATCCTGCTCCGCTTAAGGCGCACGTAACCGGTATGATGGTTTACAATCTATCTACCGTTAATGATGTACTGCCTGGTATTTATTATAACGATGGTACTAAATGGGTTTACGTTAGGAGCAGTAGCAATTCAACGATAATTGAGAATCAGCCCGGCAAAACTGGTACACCAGCAAAACCAGGTAGTGCAGGCGGACCAGCTGCAGGGGTTACCATTGTGACCAATGACAGCGGAACATGGATTTATAATCCAGCCACTGGTACCTGGGAAAATTTAAATGATAAAAAAGGGGATAAGGGAGATAAAGGTGACCCCGGTGTTGTAGGTGTTTCTGCCCAGCCCGGACAAAGCGGAACCCCAGGTAAACCTGGTACAGCTGGAGGACCTGGTGCAGACGTTACCATTGTAACCAATGATGATGGTACCTGGGTGTATAACCCGGCTACTGGTACCTGGACAAATATAAATGGTAAAAAAGGCGACAAGGGTGATAAAGGTGACCCCGGTGTTGTAGGCGTTGCCGCTCAGCCCGGAAAAACGGGTACCCCAGGGAAACCGGGTACAGCTGG
>NZ_JCKI01000002.1 GCF_000708265.2 Pedobacter sp. R20-19 | reverse complement strand
ATCGGACAGACCAAATGATAAAGCAGCAAACTTTTGTTATGACTCTTGTGAATATGATCACTCATAAACAAAAATACTTATTTTATCACCCAACCCGATGAAAACTCTTTGTTTTCAAACTTTCAGCTGTGACCGCCGAAGCAGAGCTTCGGGGTATTTTTTGAATAAATAACATCGCTTCTGATTAACTTATCCTGGTTAACCAAAAGATTATTGCCTATTCCGGCACTTAAAAGCTGCTGATCTTTAAATAATTTCAGTAAGTTTTCTTTTAAGTTGGTCGCCAGCGAAAGACTTAAAAAATCTTTAGTAACGCCAACCTTCTCCTTGATATAACTATCAATTAGGCAATCAAATATTTTTTCCAATAGAATAGGTCTAACTTCAAAAAGCAGAATGCCTTAAGCCCATAAGGTAGTCTTTAATAACGACTATATTTTTCAAACTGTTATCTTTAACTCAAAATTCTCAATCTCATGACTGCACAGATTTTTCCGGCGCAATATTCTACCCTTTCTTCAACTGCCTTACAGGCTCACCTGATTAATATCTATCAATTGCCTGCTGATACCACCTGCAAACTGCTGATTAGAAATGTAAGCGATACCTATCTTTTAGAAAACACTGAAAGCAAGTATATCTTTAAAATCTATCGCAATGCACACCGTAAGCTCGATGAAATCAAGGCCGAAGTTTCATTATTGAATGCACTAAAAGCAGCGGGGCATTCGGTATCTTATCCAATAACAGACCAGAATAACCATCAGATTCAACATTTTAATGCAATGGAAGGCTTAAGAAATGGTGTATTGTTTACCTATGCACCAGGTAAAGTCATTCATGACCTCAATGAAATACAACTGCAAACATTGGGTTTTGATGTCGCAAAAATGCACATCACTATGTCATCAGTAACCCTGGACGATTCTAGGCCGGTGTTTAATTTTCAAACGACACTACTGGACCCGTTGGATACGCTTAAACCTCATTTAAAAGAAATGCCTGAGGAATTTCAATACCTTGAGGAAATCTCCAGCCGGGTGATACAAAAATTTGAGTCATTTGATACCCAATCATTCTCAACAGGCTATTGCCATTATGATTTATTACCGAAAAATTTCCATTTTGATGAGGAAGGAAAAATCACCTTCTTTGATTTCGACTTTGCTGGCCATGGTTATCTGATTAACGATTTGATGTCGTTTTTGAATCACTTCTTTTTTCATCAGCTAAATAAAGTCATTACCAAAGAACAGGCAGCAGCAGACTTCAATATCTTTCTAAATGCTTACCAAACATTTAGGAAACTAACTCCAGATGAAATTGAAGCCATCCCCTATCTTGGCATCTGCTTCCATCTATTTTTCCTTAAGTTTTATTATGATCATTTTGATGACTTTTCAAATCCTTTTCTGACGCCCAAATTTACAAAGCACCGAATTGATTTAATACGCAGATGGGAAACCATGTATTGTAACTTTTAGCTAACGGAAAGAAAATTTAAGGCAACATGCTTATCTTGTATTAAACCTAAAAATACGTCAGATGGATCAGAAAATAATCACGCTTTACGATGAATACACCCATAGTGGTCTAAGCCGGAAAGATTTTATGAAGAAACTGGCTTTATTAGCAGGTGGAACAGCCATGGCCATGACCATTTTACCTTTACTGGAGAATAATTACGCTGCTGCTGCCTTTACGAGTGATGAAATTATGGTAGAAAATGTTAATTATGCAGGAGTAGAGGGAAATATGAATGCGGTTTTGGCAAAACCTAAAACAGACAGAAAACTAGGCTGTGTATTGGTTATCCATGAAAACAGGGGCTTAAATCCACACATTATTGATGTAACCAAAAGAGTTGCAGCCGAAGGCTTTATTGCTTTAGGTATTGATGCCCTTTCGCCTTTAGGTGGCACGCCAACGGATGAAGACAAAGGCCGTGAGTTGATCGGGAAACTAGATCCGGAAAAGAACCTGCAAAACTACTTAAGAGGGCTTGAATATCTCCGCAATAGAAAAGATGCCAATGGCAAAGTGGGGTGTATTGGTTTTTGCTGGGGTGGTGGAATGGCAAATAAACTGGCTGTGAACGATCCAAAATTACAAGCTGCCGTAGCCTACTACGGTGCACAAGCCAATGCTTCCGATGTACCTAAAATCAAAGCAAGTTTAATGTTGCATTATGGTGGCTTGGATGAACGGATTAATGCAGGTATTCCAGCTTATGAAAAAGCCTTAAAAGAAAACAATAAGGATTATAAAATCTATATCTACGATGGTGTGAATCATGCTTTTAATAACAATACTTCACCAACCAGGTATAATGAAGCAGCAGCTAAGTTGGCTTGGGGCAGAACAATTGATTTGTTTAAACATAAGTTGGCTATATTAACGAGATGATAAGCCAACCAGTGATGAGTCCTTCAAGTAGTATCGTCATTGCGAGGTACGAAGCAATCTACTTTGCGAAATCTATGAGGGAGATTGCTTCAGCAAATGAAGAATTTGCTTCGCATCCGATAGCTATCGGATGACGATCTTTTTGAGGGGAAACCTCAACCCACTCGTCATGCTGACCTGTAGCGCAGCGGAAAGCTACGGAGTAAATTTAGTTCAGCACCTTTCTAAAAAGATCCTGAAACAAGTTCAGGAGGACGAATCTTCGAGAGGACTCTTCAACCAAACCTAAAACAACTCCGTTTTTAACATGGCCTTTAAGATATTCGATTGCACATCGAAATTGTTGAGGTGATTTAAGAAATTGATATCTGAAATTTTCAAGTAACTATCTTCCAGCAATGCATTGATCTCTGCCGGAATCGCTACCTTCAATACGGCCGCATTACTTTTAAGTTTATCATTTTTATATTCCAGTTCCTGAATGATACGTTCCTTCTCTGATAAGTTATTATCTTTCTCTATCCCGTTTAGAAGAGCCAAATCACAAAATAAAAAGAGGTTTCTACCAGGGAAAAATAAGAAATATCTTTCAGTATCTAAAAAGCGATATACTTCGATCACCAATTCACCAGATTTTAAACCGAATGAAAAAGCCGTACGAAAATCATGCTTGCACAATAAGCCCATCAACTTTTTCTCAATAATGGCATTGATGTTGGAGTACACTTGCTTCGCACTCAAATCAATCAATTGGGAAAACTGATCAGGCGTTACATCAAAATAAAAATCATTGGCATATTTTGAGCTGAATACATTTATGTTTTTCGAAAAAGGAAAATCAGTACTGAGATCAGATAAAACAGCGAATAATCGCCTTAACGACTGATTAATTTTTAAGGATTGCTTTTGCTGATCAAGACGGTAGTTTTCCTGATTAACCACCGAACCAGAAATTCTACTGATGAGTTCTTCATTAAGATCAATTTCATCATAAATCAGACTCACATTTTTTTCATTGCTTTTTTTTATTTTTCGCAACAGTGCAATCACACTTTCCGTAAACTGAACATGGAAAAGATCAAGTTTATCAATTTCAAGTTCTTCATTATTGGCAAATAACTGGTGAATAACCTGGCTCCGTAAATAAATTTTATAAATAATCTCTTCATCAAAAAACACCGAAAGCAACTGTAAACGGTTGATTTCGGTGCTCGATTTTTTTAAAATATTTAAACGGTAATCATCCATGCTTTAATTTAACTCACCCTCGTAACGTTCTTTTTCAGCTCTGCTTCTAAAGTCTTCAACTCTCCATCAAGCGCTCTTCTGCTTTGTGCACCCGCTTCATGAATTTGTTTTACCTCATTCAGGGTACTGATTAAGGATGCTGTGGTTATTTTTAAGGTTTCCAAAGATACCACAGTTTTTTCATTCTCTTTAGCCACATCGATACTGTTTTGTTTCAGCATTTCTGCATTCTTCTGTAGAATGGTATTGGTGGTATCAGAAACTTTCTTCTGCATTTCTACATTGGCTTTTTGCCTTTGTAGTGCCACAGCGAGGGTTAACTGGTTTTTCCAAACCGGAATAGTGGTAGAAACAATAGACTGTGCTTTTTCTGCAATGGAAGTATTGTTGTTCTGCACCACACGAATTTGAGCCAGCGATTGTAGCATGATGAAACGCACAATCTTCATGTCGGCCAGTCTCTTATCCAAACGGCTGATAAAATCCCTTAAATCGGCAATTTCATAATCCTGGTAATCTGCTGGCCTGCCTTCCATTTCAGCGAGTTTTAAAGATAACTCATTGTACTTTAACTGTCCGGCAATAATCAGTTCTTCCATTTGGTGGATATAACCCACATTGCTATCAAACATGGTTTGGAGGGAACTGTTATCCTTAATAGAGTTTAATCGGCCCGCCTTGATTTTGTTGGTGATCTTATCGATGTTATTCACCACCACATCATACTTTTGAAATAGTTTTTTAACATCTACCACCAATGATTTTAAGAAAGGAATCTTCGAAATAAAACTTTTAAAGCCACTTTGCTCTAGTTCAGAAACATCGATATAATTCAGTTCGGTAAGCAGTTCGTTAATTAAGCCCCCAACTTCTCCACTATTATAGGTTCTTACAGATGATAAAAAATCATTACTGTATTTCTCCATAGAGTTTTGGGCATCACTTCCATAATTTAAAATAGAATTGACATCGGATGGCTCCAGCGACTTGCCAAGTGCTGCATATTTTTCTGTTTCCTGAGGTGTTATTCTCTCCAGATCTACATTTCCATCTTTATCCAGTTTTACTGGTGTTAAATCCTGAGTAACGTTAGGGTTGGTTTCCATAGTTTTATATTTGTTAAGCCAGGCTTATAAATAATTTTGAGTCACCGTTTTCACCGTATCTTCCAGTTTTTTGTCTTTTGTTGGTTCGCCAATGGCATTGAATTTCCATTCGTTATTTTTCTTGTAGAAAACACCCATTACCATGGATACATGGCCAGCAAAGTTTGAGCCGTTGGCAATATCGTATTTCGCAAAAACTTCAGTTACCTGCTTGGTTGTTCCTTCGTAAATCCGGATGGAAGCAAAAGGAATGGTTCCGAAATCATGACCTCTAAAGCTATTTAATACAAATGCCACATAAGCAACATTGGCATCTAACTGAGAAAAATCCAGTGTGATAATTTCATTATCCAGTCCATCATCTCCGCCCATATCACCAGTTAAATCATCACCACTGTGCTTTACAGATCCATTTTTTGATTTTAGGTTACCAAAATAGACCACTTCCAACAGTTGCTTGTTTTCATTATACAGGGCGCAGCTGGCATCTAAATCCACCGCTTCCTTTGATGATCCGAAACCAAATAGACCTTTCTTTTCAATTGCACCCCAGTTAATGCCTACACAAACATTTTGTAATTTACTTCCGTTGCTTTTTTCGAGGCTAATGCGTTGTCCTTTTTGAAGATTGATTGCCATAATTTTATTGATATTTGTTTAAATAATCCTGTAAACCGCCTTTCATACCCATTCCTACGGCTTCAAATTTCCACTTGCCTTCACGTTTGTAAATTCTTCCGAATTCTACAGCCGTTTCAATAGAGAAATCTTCTTCCAGTTCATATTTTAAAATGACTTCATTGGTAACCGCATCAAAAATACGTACAAATGAGTTTCTCACCTGACCAAAGTTTTGTCTCCTGTTTTCAGCATCATGGATGGTTACTACCACACAAACTTCGCTAACCCTTGGGTCTATTTTGGTTAAGTCAACTTTAATCTGCTCATCATCACCATCGCCATCTCCGGTTAAATTATCGCCTGTATGTTCTACTGCGCCATCTGGTGAAACGAGATTATTATAAAAAACAAAATTCTCGTCAGAGATTAATTTCTTCTGATCGCTTAAAATAAAAATTGAAGCATCTAAATCGAAGGCAGAGCCTGTAGATGAATTGTTGGTATCCCAACCTAAACCTATTGTAAATTTTGGTGCATCGATATTTTCTCTTTGCCCCTTTTGCAAGTTGATAGCCATGTTATATTAATTTATAAGTATTGTCTTTGATGTAACTTTTAATAAGTTGTAAATTATCTGTATAAGCCTCCATTAAATGGTAGCTGTTGCCTAATGCTAAATCATAAAGCTGATGAATAAAATCATGATCCATCCGTTCTAAAAATATCGAAAAGCTATTGTGTTCCGTATTCAGAATATATTTAACAATTCTGGTATTGAAACAAAAATAACCGTTATTGATAATTTTTTCCAGATCGAAGATGGATTTAACCTGATGGTAATTTAAAACATTCTCTATGTTTGGATGGATCTGATGATTAATCAGTTCAGCGAAATAAAGCATATGAATTTCATTGTTTAAGCCATATGCTTTTGCCATTTTGATAATCATTCGTTCATGACTTCCAGTAATTTTGATATCATCTAAAAACAATAAGGTTTTCCCCTCTAAAAAGTCTTTATCGATATGAAAGGAATCATTTCCTATTAAATTCATCCGTTCTTCTGCACTCAACTCACCATAATCTTCTTTGTAGGTAATGGTGCGGTGTACTTTAGCTTCCTGTACGGTAAGCCCTCCGTTTTCAACCAGCCAGCGGTTCAACTGCGAAACAAAATAATTTTTCATGGCAAAAGTTGCCGTTGGGATAAAACTATATGGACTTGAAATAACGACTATCTGATCGGCAATCCGATTTTCTACCAAATAGTATTTAATAAAGCCATCTGCCAGTGCCTTGCCAAAAGAACGGGCAACTAAATCATCACCAAATTTAAAACGACTGTAATCATTCGGATCAAAGCCAAAATCGGCTGTATTATCAATTTTATGGAGTGAATAGGTATATGGAATCATGAGAGTAGATTAGAGATAGATAAATTATTAGAGTGGATCAGCATACTGCTAATGCCCATCATTTGTGCGCCACGAATATCTGCAATTGGGTTATCACCAACATGAATAATTTCATTTAAAGATAATTGCTGATGTTGTTGCCGATCAATGGTGTTGATCATCAGTTGAAAAAAGCCACTGTTGGGTTTAGACATTCTTACTTCATCAGAATACAATTGAAAATCTATAAATTCATCAATTCCCAAATGGTTGATCACTTTTCTGAGGGTATACCCTTTTATAAAACCAGTATTGCTTAAAATATTGGTGGAAGTTTCACCACTACTTTTTATTGCAGACAGTACATTGAGGCAATTGCTGCAATAAATTAAAGGCATGTGGTTAAGCAGCAACACTTCCATTTTCTGGTATAAATCTTCGAGATCGAGATCATGAAAGTTAAAGTCATAATCATTGATCAGGCTGATGACCATCAGGTACATTTCATCAGCATCGACATTTTTACCCGTCTTTTCGTTCATGGCATTAACCATTAAATCTACCTGCCTAAAAATGACACCAACCTCTTGAATACTCTTATTTTTAGAATTAAAATTCTCATAAAAATAGCGTGTTCTTTCTACCTTAAAGGCAGGGTTTGATTTAATTAAGGTTAACCAGAGATCAAAAGAGTAATGTTTATAAGTGCTCATTCCCTGTATATTTTCTTTAGCTATAAATTATAAGCCTTAATATTACTCATTTAACGTAGCTTTTAAGATTATCATATGTAAGAATTTAATAGACATTTAAGCACAAATATTTTATGATTGCTCTAAAACATCCTCTGCTTTATCTACAACTTCCAGGTCATTCTTTGTTTTTTTAGGAAAGTTAAACAAGAGTGAGGTTATTACAGGTATAATAAAAATTGCTACGGTAAAGATGGAAACAAACAAATCTGTTTTCTCGCCTTCTATGGTATGAGAAATGGGTGATTGTGGATTGAAATGTGTAAATAGTGAAGAGGTTAACTTGATACCCAGAACACCGATAACGATAAAAGCTACTGTTTCTAAAAAGGTAAATTTTTCCATCAGTTTTACAAAAGCCTGCGCTACGAAACGCATAGCTAAAATACCTACAAATACGCCAATATAAATCAGGTAAATATTATCAGTGAAAGCTACTGCTGCGAAAACGTTATCAATAGAGAAAGCAAGATCCATTACTTCTACAAGTGCCACTGTGGCCCAAAAAGTACCAACCAAACCCACTGTAGATTTATAAATCCAGCTTTTGCTTTTATCTACTTCTTCTTCCTCTTCGTTCTTTTTGGCATTCTTTTTCCAGAAATAATCAAAAGCAAGGTAAATTAAATAGAGCCCACCGAGTGGTTTTAGCCACCATATCTTTACCAACCAGGCTGCAAGAAATAAACAAATACCACGAAAAACATAAGCGCCAATAATACCGTATTTTAAGGCTTTATCACGTTGGTCTTTCGGAAGATCCATCACCATTGTAGCCAAAACAGCGGCATTATCAACAGATAAAAGGCTTTCAATTACAATTAAGTTTAAAATAATAAGCAAAGAAGCCTGAATGTCATCACCTAAAACAGTGTGCAAAAAATCCATAGAACGCTAGTATATAATTAAGTATTTAGTTAACAAAGAAAACAAAATATTCTGATTTCAGTATATTTCATTAATTAAATTCATGACCATTTAGATAGGACTTAGCAATAACTGTTACGCTTTTGGATAAATTTATTTCCCAGTGATCAATTCGAAAATACTTCCTTTTTCTCCGGTCAGGATAATGCGTTTTCCTTTCACAGCTTTTTGTACAGCATTAAAGCTTTGATCAGAAATATGCTTCCAGTTTTGACCACTGTCAGTAGAGATATCTGTCCCGGAAGTACCTGTAGCCAATAATATCTGCTTAGTTAGGTAGGTTACAGCCGATCGGAAGCCTGCAACTGGTGTTACTGGCTTTTCCCAGGTTTTGCCACCATCATTGGTGAGTAATACATTGTTATCATTGGCTTTATCTTTTACATAGTTTCCTCCGACTACAATTCCATTTTTGGCATCGTAAAAATCGATTGAAAAAGGTCCGGTTGTGCTTTCCCCCTGCCAAATGGGGCATTTGAAAATGTGCCAGTTTTCCCCGTAATCATTAGAAAAATAAATATTAGATACTGTTCCACCGCTGGCAATCCACACTTTACCATTTGGTAAAGTTTTAATGGTGGTTCCACTTGCCGCAAATCCAGCCTCGCCCTCCGCTAGAGATTGCTTCAAATATGAGGATATATCTTTCCAGGTTTTACCAGCATCTGTTGTTTTTAATAACTGCATTTTGCCCCGAATCGGATCTCCAAAAATGATTCCTTTATCTTTGTCCCAGAAACCTAATCCATCTAGAAAAATGGCTGAATCGATATTTTTATAATGCTCAGTCCAGGTGGCACCACCATCATCCGTTTTAAGCACGTAAGCGGGAGATCCGGCATTTACAATAATGGCATGCTCACTGTCGAAGCCTTCTATATCTCTAAAATCAAGCTTTTCATATCCTTTTGGCTTAATCCACTGCCAGGTTAGGCCACCGTCTTCTGTTTTTCCTACAGAACCATTGCTCCCACTGACCCATATCACCTGATCAGAAACTACACTTAAACCCCGTAAACTGGTTTTGGTATTTTCATTTAAAGGCTTCAAACTGAACGACTGCGCAGTGCAAAAAAAAGGTGCCATTAAAAGGCACCATATTAATCTTTTCATTTTATCTATTTAACCCGCTTAAAAGTTTCAGATCTACCTAAAAGGGATATTCCAACATAGCCCCTTACATTTAATACATCATTACCTTTCATGGTCATGTTACAGCTATAGGTTTTACCACTTTTAGGATCATAAATAGTTCCATCTGTCCATTTGCCATCATCATAAACAAAATCCTTTAACAATTCCAGATTTAATAAAGGTCTTTTCTGCATGGTAGCATTTGGATTTTTAACATCCAGTTTTGGTTTTCCATTAATATTAGGTTCTTTAATCCAGGCTAATTTGCCGAAATATTTATCGCCTTTTTTATAGATCTCGATTTGTCCTTCTCCGGATGGATTAAGCCATTTACCAACGATTGCATCTTTATTCTGTGCAAACACTGAAAACGACATGGCTACAAATAGCAGCATTAATAAGGGAAACTTTCTCATATTTTTTATTTATAGTTAGTTTTTAAAGATAGTGAATTGACTTTTGTATCCAAATAATAAATAAAAAGAAATAGTGTATGCACCTTAAATTTATTTAGATATAATAGGCAGATATTTTTGCCTATAGGCATAGAAAAGAAACACATTAAAAATAAGCATAACCGCTACCATGGGCAATTCTTTAGGACCTAAGAAAGCATGATAGAGAAAAATGTTTAAGGTAACCGGAAAAATGAGCAAAGCACCTAATGGTGCAGTCCGCCCGATGAGCAGCAAAATTCCTGAAATAAGCTCCGTACCTTTAATTAATGGCATGAGATAAACTGATGCTGTAACTCCGGTCATAAAGGTCGTTTGAGCGGCAGTCATGGCTGGCATTTCTCCAGGCATAATTTTTAAGAAGTAAGGAACCGATGCAAAGAGATACATAGCCGCTAATAATAAACGAATAACAATGGTTGCAATTTTCATAATGAACTGATTTTTATTGTTTTATAAAACCTTAAATTATAAAAATTCACGGAGAATTTTATGATCTGCCTTTATTTTTTCTGTTCATCATCATTAACCATCCATTGAATACCATATTGATCGGTTAACATGCTGAAAAGCGTACCCCATAACATTTTTTCTAAAGGCAGGGTAATCACTACTCCAGCAGATAAGTTTTGAAAAATCTGACTGGCTTCATCTTCACGCTCAGCATCTATCGAAATCGAAATACCTGTACCATAGGTAGCCGGAGACATGGGTGGCATCACATCTGTTCCCATTAAGATATTGCCACCAAGTTTAGGGCAATGTGCATGATGTTTTCCTGATCACTTGGTTTTATTCCTTCACAGCCCGGCGCATCTTTAAATCGCTGAACAGCCAAAAATTCACCTCCGAAAACGGATTTCTAAAAATTAAACGCTTTTAGGGTATTGCCGTTAAAGTTTAAATAGGGATTAATTGTAGCCATTATTTTTACATTTAGACTTTCGGCAATTCATAAAGATTTGTTTTTATTATTTGGCTAAATGAAGCTCAAAAAAAATAAATAAATATTTTTCAACACTATTGACTTATTTCATTTTTATTTCTATGTTTAATAAACAATTCACGAAAACTTAATGTTAAAATAACCTAACCAAAACATCCTAGATCATGAGCACATTCCTTTTAATCACAGCAGCCTTCTACATTGGATCATTCGCCATCATGTTATATTGCTATTTTTCTGCAGAACAGATTCCAAGCGATGATGAAAAATTCTAAGTAAAATTATTGAACCACTTAAATTAGCGCTCTCGCAATCATTCTAATTTCGGCCTGCAATTTAATTAGTATCCTTTTAAAGGATATTGGCGCTAAATTATTTTATTTTTTCTCTATCCACTCTATGATCGTAGAAGCTGATCCGGTGTACCAAATGATAAGCAAAAGAATGGAAAGAATTAATAAAATCCACAAAATTGGCCATCCTTCAAATTTTCTCTTTGAACTCGGCGTATAGGATTCGTTAAAAGTCTTATGATTGGATTCTACCCTATCGGATTTTTTTACTGGTTCCGGATGAGATAAATTACCCATAAAATTATATTTGGTTAACGCTACAAAATTATACTATTAACCTTGTAATTAAAAGAATTTACATAAAAAAAGTTTCGATTTTTTTCGCATTAGTTAAACTACAACCAAAACGAAAGAAAAACCAACACCATTTCTTCCTATGATCAATAATCTATAATGCTTAAGGTTTATCTCTTATCTAAAATACACTATATAAAAAGCGGCCTTCGAAAAAATTCGAAGGCCGCTTAAAAATATACTAAAATCTACAATAGGCTTTAGTTCCATCCCCCTCCAAGGGCATGATAAATATTAACTACTGCATTTAGCTGTTGCTTTTTAGTTTCAATTAACTCCAATTTTGATTGTAGGGCATCACGTTGCGTCATCAAAACTTCAAAATAATCTGCACGGGCCGATCTAAATAAAGCATTGGAAATGTCTATAGATTCAGTAAGTGCTTTTACTTGCTGATTTTTTAAGTCATAGCTTTTTTGCAGGTTATTAATATTAGACATTTGATTGGCTACTTCTATATAACCATTTAAAATGGTCTTCTCGTAATCAAAAACCGCTTGTAACTGTTTAGCGTTTGCGGTAAGATATTCAGCTTTAATCGCATTTTTATTAATCAACGGTCCGGCTAAATCTCCTGCTAAAGAATAGATTAAAGATTCTGGTGTCCTTAGTAAATAGCTTGGGTTAAAAGCCTGATAGCCTAATGTTGCAGAAATGCTTAGGGAAGGATAGAATTGCGCTTTCGCCACTTTCACATCTAACTTTGCTGCCGCTAGTTCAAGTTCTGCCTGTTTAATATCAGGTCGGTTAGCCAATAACTGCGATGGAATACCAGATTGTACCGTTGCAGGAACCAGATCTGTAAAACTCTTTCCATCCCTGATAATTGGTTGTGGGTATCGGCCTAATAAAAAATTGATTTTATTTTCTGTCTCCGTTATATTTTGCTGAATATCAAATTGCATGCTTTTAGAGCTTAAAACCTCAGCCTGAAATTTCCTTACAGCAAGTTCAGTAACTCTGGTAGCCTCTTTCTGAATCTTCATGAGTTCCAACGCATCGCTTTGAATTTTGATGTTTTGTTTTACAATATCCAACTGGTTATCTAAGGCCAGCAATTCATAATAAGAATTGGCTACCTCAGCCACCAGGTTAGTGACCACAAAGTTTTTCCCCGCAATGGTGGATAGATAATGATTCACTGCCGATTGCTTCGCATTCCGCAATTTGTGCCAAATATCTGCTTCCCAGTTAGCCTGAAGGCCAAATTTATAATCTGGCAATACATCAGGAACGCCTTTGCCAGGGGTAATCTCTGTTGAAGCATCACCCGCACCATCACTGGTATAACGACCTACTTTTTCTAGTCCGGCGCCAACACCATAACCTACTGTTGGTAAAAGATCACCTTTTTTGGCTTTTATATCATTTCTGGCAATTTCAATATCTTGTAAAGTGATATTTAATTCCTGATTGTTTTTTAAAGCCGTATCAATCAGGCTTACCAGGTTAGGATCTGTAAAAAATGTTTTCCACTGGATGCTTGCACTGTTCACGGTATCTTTTGAGTCACTAAAACCCTCAGGTACGTTTTTATTTTCAGCACGTTGCGCAACCTCTGGTAATTTACAGGCAGTATAAGCTGTACATAGCACAGCTAAACCAAGGCTTTTATAAATGCTATTTTTAAACATTGTCTTCAATTTCTTCAGTTAACGGATGTCCTTCTTCAATAGTGGTGAGCTTACGTTTAGTTGCTATTGTACCAAATACGTAAAACAAACCCGGGATAATTAACACACCTAAAACGGTACCGAATATCATCCCTCCGGCGGCAGCCGTACCAATTGTTCTGTTACCAATTCTTCCTGGTCCGGTAGCTATAGTGAGCGGAATTAAACCTGCAACGAAAGCAAAGGATGTCATTAAAATTGGTCTGAACCTAATGGCTGCACCTTCCATAGCGGCTTTAATAATCGTTACACCCTGACTATGCCGGTGCATGGCAAACTCCACAATTAATACGGCATTCTTCCCGAGCAGCCCAATCAGCATGACCATGGCGACCTGTGCATAGATGTTATTTTCTAATCCAAACAGTTTTATGAATAAAAATGCACCAAAAATACCGGTAGGAAGTGATAAGATAACGGCCAGTGGCAAAATGAAGCTTTCATACTGCGCTGCCAATACCAGATATACGAAACCTAAACAGATTAAAAAGATATAAATGGCTTCGTTACCACGAGACACCTCATCTTTTGAAATACCTGCCCAATCTATAGCATAACCACGTGGCAAGGTTTTTTGTGCCACTTCTTTAATGGCTTCAATAGCCTGGCCAGAGCTGTAACCCGGTGCTGCCTGACCACTGATCTCTGCGGCATTGTGCATGTTATGTCTGGTAATTTCTGATGGACCGTATACTTTTTTCATTGTCATAAAGGCTGAAAAAGGCACCATTTCATCTTTATCATTTTTAACATAAAGCTTTAATACATCTTCAGGTAAGGCCCTGTATTGCGGAGAAGCCTGAACAACCACTTTATAAGGACGGTCATACTTAATGAAACTGGTTTCATAATCACTACCTACGTAAGTAGATAAGGTACTCATGGCATTATCAATACTTACGCCTTTTTGCTGCGCCAGATCATTATCAATGTTCAGCATATATTGTGGGAAACTTGCACTAAAGAATGTAAATACGGAAGAAAGTTCTTTCCGCTTATTTAATTCCTTTACAAAATCATTACCTACCGTTTCCAGTTTTTTGTAATCGCCACTTCCGGCCATATCCTGAAGACGACACTCGAAACCGCCTGCGGCTCCGTATCCTGGTACTGCTGGTGGTTGGAAAAATTCAACTGTAGCACCAGGAATATCTTTGGCCTTTTCTTCGAGCTCTTTAATTACATCTGTTGCAGAGTTTTTACGTTCGCTCCAATCTTTAAGGTTAATTAAACATGTACCAGTATTTGATCCTGTACCTTCTGATAAAACCTCATAACCAGCTAATGATGAAACAGACTTAACGCCTTCCACATCTTCAGACATTTTTTGCAATTTTTCTGCAGCCTGATTGGTACGCTCCAAGGTTGAACCTGGAGGCATTTGAAGAATGGCATAAACCATCCCCTGATCTTCATTCGGAATAAAGCCTGATGGCACACTATTGCTAATGAAATATATACCGACACAAAATACAGCTAATGTACCAAAAGTAAATAAGCGTCTGCCTACTACTTTGCTCAATATATTTTCATATCGGCCAGTTAGTTTGTAAAAGGCATTGTTAAAGCCATCCAATAATTTATCAACAACGGTTTTCTTTTTAGCAACACCATGATTATTTTTTAACATCATGGCACATAATGCTGGTGTTAAAGTTAATGCTACCACACCTGATAAAATAATTGCTGTAGCCATGGTGATGGAGAACTGGCGGTAAAAAATACCTACCGGCCCAGACATAAAAGTCACCGGAATAAATACCGCAGCCATTAAAAACGTAATGGCAATAATAGCTCCGCTGATTTCTTTCATGGCCATTTGTGTGGCCTTCAAAACAGATAACTTCGGATCATGCTCTAGCTTGGCATGTACGGCTTCAATTACCACAATCGCATCATCCACAACCACACCAATAGCCATTACTAAGGCAAAAAGGGTAATCAGGTTTAGAGTAATGCCAAAGAACTGCATAAATACGAACGTACCAATTAACGATACCGGAACTGCAATCGCCGGAATTAGCGTTGATCTCCAGTCGCCCAGGAACAAGAATACCACTAAACCCACCAGAATGAAAGCTTCTACCAATGTGTGAACTACCTTCTCAATAGATGCATCCAAAAATTTAGAAACATCATAACTGATTTCATAATCCAAACCTTTAGGAAAAGATGTGGCTTTAATTTCAGCCATTTTGGCTTTAACATCTTTAATTACCTGTGTGGCATTACTTCCGTAGGATTGTTTTAATACAATAGCTGCTGAAGATTTTCCATTTAAGGTAGAATAAAGGTTATAGAATGAAGAACTGAAACTGATATCAGCAACATCCTTTAAACGCAACATTTCACCATTGGCATTGGCCCGTAAAATGATATTTCCATATTGCTCAGGTGTCGTAAAACGACCTGAATATTTCAATGTATACTCAAAAGCTTCAGAACGCTGACCTGAACTTTCACCTGTTTTACCTGGCGAAGCTTCTAAACTTTGCTTGCCTAAAGCATCCATTACTTCATCAGGAGAGATTTTATAAGTCTGCATCCTGTCTGGCTTCAACCAGATCCGCATGGCATAATCCCTGTCTCCAAGAATATCTGCAAATCCTACTCCATCTACCCTTTTCAATTCTGAAAGTAAATTGATATCCGCAAAATTGTATAGGAAGTTCTGATTCATTTTCGGGTCTTTACTATACAAGTTAATATACATCAACATGTTAGGCTCTTCCCTACTAATTTTTACCCCTTCACGAATAACCAATGGAGGGAGCTTGTTGTTCACTGCAGCCACACGGTTTTGCACGTTTAATGAGGCTTGATTAGGATCTGTCCCGAGGTTAAAAACCACCTGAACACTGGCTTCACCATCATTACCAGCATTTGAAGCAATATATTTCATTCCTGGTACACCATTTAAGGCACGCTCTAATGGAATGATAACTGATTTAACTAATAACTCGTTGTTTGCACCCGGATACTCAGCCGTGATGTTTACTTTAGGTGGAGATATCGTTGGAAATTGGGTTACGGGCAGACCTGTGATGGCCAAAACACCCAGAAACACAATAACTAGCGATATTACGATAGAGAGGACTGGCCTCTGTATAAATTTACCGAACATAATATTAAGATTAAAGGGTGATTACTCTGCAGCAAGTCTTAATTGGTTAATTACATCCTTCGGATTGGATAGCTTGTATTTAATTTTGTCGCCATCCTTTACCTTCTGAATGCCTTCCAGCAAAATCTTATCGCCTTCTTTTAAATCAGCACCTACAATGTATAAATCCGGAATTTCAGTTACGATTGTAATTTCTCTTGAATGTACTCTGTTATCGTTTCCAACAACAAATACATAGGTTTTATCCTGAATCTCATAAGTAGCTTTTTGCGGAATAACCAATGCGTTTTTTAATGGAACCACCATTTGGATTTTACCGGTTTCGCCGTTTCTTAACAAGTTATCAGGATTATTGAAGCGGGCCCTGAAAGCGATGTTTCCGGTTTCATTATTAAATTCACTCTCAATTACCTCTACTTTTCCTTTTGATTTAAGTACTTCATTATTAGCAAGTAATAAACCAACTTCCTGTTCACCTTTTGCCTTAACCGTGCTTTGGTAAGTGAGATATTCAGGTTCTGAAACATTGAAATAAGCAAAAACCTGGCTATTATCTGATAGGCTGGTTAATAAAGCGCCTTCATCAACCAAGCTTCCCAATTTAAATGGAATACGATCAATGGTACCTGCAAAAGGTGCCCTGATTTCGGTAAAGGCAAGGTGCATTTTAGCCATTGCAGTTTCTGCATTGGCCGATTGTAATTTAGCTTTCGCCATGGCCAGCTCATTTTTCGAAACCACATTTTTATCTGATAGTAACTTTGTATTTTCCAGTTCAATTTCTGCAGCTTTGGTTTCGGCCTGTGCCTTTAACAATTCAGCCTGTGCCATTCTAGGCATAATTTTAAATAAAACCTGACCCGCATTTACATGTTGACCTTCATCAACATAAATGTTTTGCAAATAGCCTTTTTCTTGTCCGTGGATTTCGATGTTTCTAACCGATTTAATTTGAGAAACATACTCTTTGGTGTATGAAGTATCGATCTTTAACGGTGTAGTAACCGCATAAGTAACCTCCTCTTCTTTCTCTTCCTTTTTTGATGTACATCCTGTTACATAAAGCAAAACGCTTAAAGCGAGGAACATGACATTTCTTTTCATTTTGTTTTTTGTGAATAGTTATCTGATTTTTTTTCTATCTGATTAATCTGGGATCGATTCATTCAGGATGATCACTGCTTCATCATGCAGTTCCGTTCTGTAATTTAGTTTACCCCATTTAATTAATACTGATACGAAATAACCACAGATTTATGAAGTTATAATGAAGTTGAACTTCAGGTTGGAATGAACCCTTGAAAATGGCTATGAAATTAACTTAAAACAGGCTACAACGGGACGCTAAAACAGTGTTTTTTTGATAAGTTAGAATATTATCTCTTGATGTTGCAAGTAAACAATGAAGATTTAAAGGTAATAGCAGAGTGCTACAACCAATAATATATTGATTAAGAAAGAGGCAAATGGACTACCTATCTTAATGTTGAAAATATGAGTGAAGATTTAAAGGTCATAGCAAGCCACCAAAATCTATGATGGCTATACTAAAGTCAGTTTTAGATTGCAGATGATAACGTTTTACGCATCATAATATCAGTTTGCTCATTATCACCCATTTTAAAAATGTGCTGATCAAAAGCAACAAAACCATTTTTTTCATAAAACCTAATGGCTCTGGGATTTTCTTCCCAAACCCCTAGCCATATGGTATCTTTCTTTAATTGCTTTGCAGTAACCAATGCTTGTTCATAAAGCATTTGGCCAACCTTTTTACCATGATGAGTTGATTTGACATAAATCCGTTCAATTTCTAATGCCGCCTGTCCCTGATCTTCAGTTTGTGCAGCACCAATATTCAATTTTAAATAACCTACAGGAAGACTTTCATCCCATGCAATGAAAAACATTGACTCGCTATTATTTAGTTCGCTTTTAACTTTTTGTTCACTAAAGTTTTCATCAAGGTATTTTTGCATATCCTCTTTGGTATTGCTTTCGGAGAAAGTTTCGTGAAAGGTTTCTTTACCAATTTGTTGAATTGTACTGATGTTTTCAGCCGTAGCTGCAGTGATTATAATATGTTGCATATGATTAAATACTGTTCCCAAATTATATAATCCTTCGTCATTTACTTTTAACATTTGTTAAATATTTGAAATAAAGTGGCTGATCCGATTAGTAAAGGCATTTTTATATAACAATAGTACTCACCCCTTCCATAAATCAAAAACAAGCCTGATTAATTTTTGTTAGCTTTTTGTATCAGTCAGCGCTATATGAAAAATGAACGACCGTATGTAATTTGCCTTATGATGACTTCTGTAGACGGAAAGATTTTAGGAGAAAAATGGGGCAATGGTAAAAAGATGCAAAAGCTCAGAGAAAAGTTTGAGCAAGCACATGAAGAAATCGGAATTAAAGCCTGGATAGTGGGTAGAACTACGATGGAAAAGGATTTTACGAATTTCGAAAAACCTATTATTAAGCGTGGGCATTCTGCCATAGATCGAAATGACTTTATTGGCAAAAACGATGCTTCAGGCAAGTTTGCCATTGCCTTAGATGGGCATGCCAAATTAGGCTGGAAGGAACCAATATTGCATGGCGACCAGGTTATTACCATTTTAACCGAAAAGGTAAAGGATGGTTACCTTGCCCACCTTCAGGATATTGGGGTGTCTTATATTTTTGCAGGAAAAGATGAAATAGATTTAACATTAGCCTTAAAAAAACTGCGTAAATTGTTCGGAATTGAAAAGCTGATGCTGGAAGGTGGCGCACGTATTAACGGAAGCTTTCTACAGGCTGGATTAATTGATGAATTTCATCAGTTATTATTGCCCATTGCAGATGGTGGAATGGAAACATCATCAGTTTTTGAGATTGATCCAAAAATAAAAGGAAAAGACGCAACCCTGATGAAGCTAAAAAATGTTAAACAAATTGAGGATGACGTGCTTTGGATGACTTATACATTTTAAAAAACCATTCAAAAATTGCCTACGAGCATCTGCATTTTAATGCGGATAAATTATAATTATTTAAACCTCTATGCCTTTACATGTTTAAGAACACCCTTCCCCTCCTGCTTACACTGCATTTCTTCATCTTTTCCAACTATACTTTTGCCCACAACGAAAAAATATTATCAGCGAATAAATCTGTTACGGTAACAGGCGGACGTGTTCAGGGTTCGCTATCAGATCATGGTGTGTTATCTTTCAGAGGAATACCCTATGCAGCACCACCGATTGGAGAATTAAGATGGAAAGCACCACAACCTCCCTTACCATGGGAAGGAACCAGAAATGCAACACATTTCGGACCCCGCCCTGTACAGGAGTCAAACCTTTTATATGAATTCCGTTCAAAAGAAATGAGTGAAGATTGTCTTTATTTAAACGTATGGACTTCTGCACGCTCCAATCAGGAAAAACGGCCAGTTTATGTGTTCATTCATGGGGGTTCATTTATCCATGGAGATGGCTCGCAGCCAGCATATGATGGTGAAAGCATGGCAGAGCAGGGTATTGTTTATGTTTCCATTAATTATCGGCTGGGTGTATTTGGGTTTATGTCACATCCAGAACTAAGTCAGGAATCTGGCTATGGCGGTTCAGGAAATTATGGCCTGCTTGATCAGGTTGCAGCATTGGAGTGGATCAAGAAAAATATTAGTCAGTTTGGCGGAGATCCCAATCGCGTTACGATAGGTGGAGAATCAGTAGGCGCACAATCAGTAAGTGCACATCTGGTTTCATCGCTTTCTCGTGGTTTATTTTCTGCTGCCATTGCAGAAAGTGGTTCTTTAATTGATGTACGTACGATGGTGCTGCCCTTGAAGAAATCAGAAGAACTGGGTACAGAGTTATCTGGTTTATCTAAATCAAAAACAATAGCTCAAATGCGGTTAATGCCAGCAGAAAAACTTTTAGAATTGGTGGAAAAAGGAAATCCCCGCCGTTTCAGGCCAGTAGTAGATGGCTACTTTCTGAAAGAGAATCCTGAAAAAACTTTCATAGCCGGAAAACAGGCCAATATTCCTTTACTGGTTGGATGGAATGCTCAGGAAGTGCCTGCAATCGCCTTATTTCGACTTCGCCGCATCAACGTAAAAAATTATAAAAAAGCGGTGGAAAAGATTTATGGTGAAAGAGCCGATGAAGTACTTGTACGCTATCCGGCCGAAACCAATGACGAGGTAAAAAAGGCAGCAAGTGAGCTCATGAGTGATAGGCTCATTAATTATAGTAGTTGGAAACTGGCTGAACTTCATGCACAAAATAAATCGGCAGCGGTCTACAGGTACCTTTTTGCGCATCCTCACCCCGGACTCAATCTGCGTACCATTCGGGAAGGTAATTTCTTTCAGGTTTTTATTAAGAAAATGCTCAATAAAGTAATTACCGGCACCTCATTTCATGCATCCGAAATTGAATATGCGTTGGGTAACCTAAAAATACAGGATAATTATGCCTGGAAAGCAGAAGATTACCAGGTATCAAAACAGATGCAAAGTTATTTTGTAAATTTTATTAAAAATGGCAATCCAAATGGCGTGGGTATAGATCGCATTCCACTTACAAACTGGCCAACTTATCACAACGGAACGGGAGAATTTTTAAAGATTGATATCAATAGCAAAGCTGAAACTGATGCCATAAAAGACCGATATTTGTTTTTTGAAAATCTTAAAGAAACGGAATAACGGAGGCGTGTTTCATTATCAGAATTGAAGGATCTGATTTTCGAGATCGTGGTAAAGCAGTACCTTCCATTTTTGCTTTTTGCCTTCTTCTTCCCATTTCGTGCGTTCTTCCAAGGCTTTTCTTCCATCAAAATCATTTTTAAAGGCCAGGGGATATTTAAGGTAGTTTTGCTGTGGTAAATTATCAGCACCATAAAAAATGGTTTCTCCTTTTTCCTTCACCCAGAACACCTGATGAAAAGGCGTATGTCCGCCAGAAACCTGATAAGTAATTTCATTCGTGATACTTCCCTGATCATCATCTAACAACACAACATTTGGCAGTTCGGCCAGTTGTAGCAACATCTCCATACGGTATGATGGATTTCCTGTTTGTGTTAAAGCAAAATCCAATTCCCGTCGCTGAAGATAAATCGTAGCATTTGGAAAACTATCTATCAACTTTCCGCTTAAAAAGTAACCAATCCCATCAATATGGTCTTTGTGAAGGTGTGAAATCAGCACTTTTGTAATCTGTTCTGGCTTGATATTTTCATTTTCTAAACAATGCATCACGGGAGGCATTTCTTCCTGATTGGAATTAAAACCAGTATCCATTAACATATAATCATTTTCAGTAATTACTAAAAAAGGCTGGATAGCTACTTTTATTCCTGTTGCAGTGGGGTCAGCATCTATTAAAATAAATTTCTTATTCTTATTTACGTTGTAGTTTCCTTGTTTTAGGGGGATTACTTTCATGTTATTCCTGGTGGCTAAAAGCTGGTCTTATGATTTATTAAGTATAACCTGCTAACAGATCAAATCCATTCCTGTTTGATTAACGGAGAAAATTGCACTTTATGAATTAATATCAAAAAAATTTATGATTATCCTTTGGCCGGTTATAATGATTTAGGATTGAATGATCTGGTTCATCCAATCCCAAATATTTTTTATTTTGATCTTTATTATTTGACTAACTCCAACATCACTTTAAATTTAGCATGGCCATTGTACATATAGTGGTTTAATCATCCAGGGGTATTTAATCACCGAAAAACTAAACGGTGATTGATTAATCAGGACATCATAAACTCTTTTTTCAATAAACAGTTCCCAACGATCATCCTGCTCGCTTAACAAGCCATCTCTGACTAGCCAGTTGCCCCTAAAGCCATCAATCGAACTTGATCCGATTGCTTTCCAATGTGCAATCATGGCCTCCAGCAATTGTGTCATCATTTCTATATCAGCAAGGCTGATGACTGTTTGATTTTTAACGGGTTCGTGAAGCGGAATGCCACACAGCAATTTATTTAGCGCCAGATCCCACCCATCGGTTTCCAACTGACCTGATGCTAAAAACTGAAGATGATGAACAGCATCAGCCTGCTTTTCCGGCCAGAATACTTTATTATCGTCTGTAAGGTTTAAGCGTTCAAAAAGTAAAGTAATATAGTGGTTAATTAAAACCAGACCCGCATTTTTGACAGGAATACTTCCCTTAAATATTTCTTCAGGCTGATTGATCATAAATTCTGGATTTTCATTAAATTATTACTGTTTTGGGCTGAAGTTTATCAGGTTTTTAATTTACTGAAAGGCGGCATTTTCTCCTTTGAAAGAAAGTTTAAAATATAAAGCCTGCCGCATATTCTTTATTTGCCATTGGTAATGGTTAACTGTTCATGTGCAATTTCAATGGTATCAATAGCAACCTCATTGCCGTCCGATTTTAAATCGGTACTGGTAATTTTGGTGGGCCATGCATTGCTGAGTGACCATTGCATGGTAATGTTACCGCCTTCATCCAACAACTTAATCAAGATGGTTCTTCTTTTAATGGTATTCATCTTCATTTCTGCATGCCAGTTCCAAAAGGTATTGTCATTGGCGAAAATGCCTCTCTTCATTGTCACATTGCCATATTTAGCAATGCCGGGCATTTTTTCTGTTGAGAAAAGTTTGTTATTACTCGCCCGGTATGCTATCACCTGTGTTTCTACATCCATTCCGGAAACTTCCTGAAAAGCAATATTTCTTAATTCCGGGCTAAGGTCTACTTCAAACTTGAATTTAGGCATAGGCCATGTTGAGCCTTGTTTGCTGCCTTCATCTACCATAACTAGATTTTTTTAAAGTAAAATAGTTTAATTAATACCTTACTATTCGGGTACCTTCATTTTCTGCTGGAAGGTTAATATAATAAACTCTGCCGGATAAATCAGGGCTACCTTCACCACCACAGTCATGATGCCATTCTGTATGTCAGCCGCAGTCATGGTAGAGCCCAAACCACATTCTACAGAAAATGCATCAGCAGGTGTCGCCCCCATTAATCCACCCTCTTTCCAAACAGAAGTAAGGAAACTGTTAATCATTGATTTCACCGCTTTCCAGGTATTTTGATCATTGGGTTCAAATACGTATGGATGGCAGGCCAGTTTACAGGATTGCTCCAGGAATGTCATCGTCCGCCGCACCTGAATGTATTTCCAGTCCTGACTATTGCCTTCCAGTGTACGCGCACCCCAAACCAAAATGCCAATGCCATTAAAATAGCGGATGGCATTAATGGATTTACCGGAGATAACATCAATATTTAAATTGGACTGCTGACTTTCAGATAAATTGATGGGCAGTGAAGATGCACCTACAATACTCCTATTAGCAGGTGCCTGCCAAGGGCCAACCTGGTTATCGGTAGTGGTAATTACACCTGCCATTGCACCACTTGGTGGCAATATATTTGCAATAGCCAAAACCTGATTGATAATGGTACTGTAGGTTTTACTTGCATTTTGCAGGGCGCTATGATATTGTGTAACCGTTAAAGGTGTACCGGAAGGGTTGGCAATATTGGCTAAAATCTGTGCTGCCGCAGCATTGGGATGATCTGCAGGATTTAAAAGCAGTGCCAGTTGTTTTATATCTCCACCAAACAAATTGGTATAATCTATATCCGAAGTTTGCATGGTGGTTGTACCCACAAAAGGATAATAAGCTGCCCCATAATCCAGCCCTACCACTCCTGTATTGTTTCTAAAAGTTTGAATATCCTGTGTATATAGAATTGGATCAGGATTTCTACCGCCAATTACATCAAATAAAGCTATAGCCGTTTGCATTTCTGTACATTGCAGCAGCATGGCTTGCATTAAAGCACCATTATCAGCTACAGATAATAAAGTTGCTTCCGGGCAGATGTACATGGTTGGCTCCTGCTCATTCAACAACAATTGTAGACCAGCGGTTAAATCTGCCAGTTTTACGTTTGGATTAACCAAAGGCGCACCTGCCGCCAGATGACTTTTGGATGGTGCCCCATAAGTACCTACAGAAACAATATAGGCATCGCCACCTCCATTATCATAAAACATTTTAATACTATTATAGAGGTAGTAAATGGTATTCGGATCAGGAAGTATAGAATAGTAATTACCATCAATCATTAAATAGTCTGAATTAGCAGGTTGCAATTTCTGCTGAACAAGATAATATTCGGGACTATACTGTTTCGCTGGACTTGCCGGTGCTAGTGGATCAGGATAACAGTAAAAAGCCAAAAAATCTGAAAATGAAGTGATCTTTTGTGCTACGTTAGTATAAGATTTTCCTTCATACATGGCTTGCGGCGTATAACCAATAAATGCCGGTACTGCAGTTGCTACTGGCGTTACTGAATTTGGAAAAGCATTAAGTTCGTTGATGTATACCCCTGGTGACTGGATATTAGATGAGTTCATAAACGTTAATTTTTAATAGTTGTTTTAAGTTTTAGATAAAGATATAAAATTTAAGAAAAGCCTGATTGACTACGGTATTTATTAGTCCAATTTTTTAGGCAAACCGAATGACTACATGCTCAGTTATATATGAACGTTCATCAAGAAATATAATCAATAAGCCAAAAAGATTAAATAACACTTCCCGCGGGCAATTACCCATTTACGAAATCATCTTCTGCCATTAAACCGCTAACTGCCCTACTTCTCCATAATACTATACCGTTTTGCTTTCGCCTCTTCAATCATCGTTTGCGCAAGCTCCTGTTCATACTGCAGCATTTTAATGCGAAAAGTAATTTCTGTCTGTTGGTGAGGGCCGCAGTTATCTATTTTCTCTAAACAGCGTATCTCAAGCAGGTTTAAATAAACCATTAACGCTGTATTTTCTGGTGTTTCTTCTTTTAAGCGCGAAATAATGGCCCACAACAATTCTGTTTTCGCATAATTATTAATTAATGCAGTTAGTTTTCGCTGTAGTTTTAAACAATCAAATGCAGCTTTATCTATCCGCTGTTCCATCTTTTTTATTGTGGAAGCCGTATTTTTTTGTGCCTTGATATTAATTTTTTCGAATGGTTTTATTTCGAGCTCACCTTGCATTAACAGCTCTATTTTAGAAAGCAAAGCCAGTTGGCGACTGCTTAAATTACGCAAACCAATTTCATACATACTGGCAGAACTTCGGGGCATGCCCAATAAACCGCCCATATCAATTTGCGAAAGCCCTAATTTTTCTCTTATGTGTTTCATTTTTTTTAATCGATTGTTCTTTCAGGCAGCGTTGTGATTATTTTTAATGTGGCACTTTTTTATGCCTATTAAAATTTGCACACAAAGTTGTGGCACTTTATTATGTGTCATTTTTTTATGCCACAATAAAGTATGCCACAAAATATCCGTACTGACTTGAAATGAAGTTTTCTATTATTTATATTTTTAATCATTGGGATAGCTCAATAACAAATGACTACAAACACATAACTTTTAGATAAATAGTAAAGTAAATACTGCCTAAAATTAAAGAAGCGATTAAGAGAAAACAACCCTTATCTGTACAATTATTCTAATAAATTACCAATAACATATTGGAAAAATCGGTCGTCATTGCGAGGAGGAACGACGAAGCAGCTGCTTTTGTAACCGCGGTGAAAGGCCGAACTTTAATATCCCAAAAAATCATCCTACATTTTTATACATCACCGCTATTATTGATTTAGTAGCGGCTAATTAAGATCATTATTGTTTATTCGCATAAATCATCTTATTCTTCACGTCTACAATTATGTGTTCTGCAAGTAAAGGATTTTATTAAAATATTTATATAGAGATACATTAATTTACTATTTTGACCCCATCATCTCTCCATTATTTATTAAACTTTTAAGTTACTAAATTAACAACATGACAAAATTTGCTCCCAAATCTCTATGGATCTGCTTTACCCTTCTATTTTTAATTTGTGCGTGTAAGAAAGATAATCTTAAGCCAATGACACTAGAGGAAAAAATAGCTGATGCAAAATTCTGGTACCAACAGGAAACGAAAGGCACCGTTAATTACCTGCAATCAACGAAAAAGGACTCTATATTAATTAATAACGAGCCCCTATGGGACAAAGTGCAGACTGAAGTTCTGACTGATCAGACTCTGGCTATAATTGTTCCGGTAAAAACCAATCTTTATGACATAGCACACAAAAATGGAGAACTCAATCTGGTCATCAGCTATAATGGAACGGCGAAGGATTTCAAATTACTGAACCGATTTAAGGTAAAAAATACAGATACCACACGCTTAACGACGCTTGAACTTTACAACCTTGCTTTCGAGAAAGAAAAAGAAAATAGTATTAAAAAAACTAAAATATTGACGGTAAATGGCGATAAACAGCTTACGCTGAGCGGCCAAAACCTAAGTTCAACCAAATTGCCGGGACTGGGAGAGATTAAAGATAAATTGGTAATGACTGGTGAATGTACCCATCATTTTTGGGTAGAGAAGCACTGGGTGGACGGTGAGGTAGTAAGCGAAGAATGGACTTACTTGTATAGTTCCGGGTGTGGCGGTAACGGTGGCGCTCCGGAAGAGCAATACCCTACACCTGGAGAGGGGGGACCAGATCCTCAGCCTCAAGAAAACGGTACACCGATAAATTTAGATACCTCCATTCTAAATAACGAAAAAGCGAAGTGCGCTTTACAAAAAATGATGCGGGTAACACAGTTTAGTTATTTTGTTAATCCATTCCAGGGAGCTAACAGTACTTACACCTTGAATTTCGGTGTAAAAACAACTTTGACTAATTCAGAGCCAAGTGCAAGGGGGCAAACGCTTTACTTTCCTTCAAATCCTACAGTTTTGTACATTAATCTAAAAAGGTCCTTTGTCAATTCGGCTCCGCCATTACATATTGCTAAGACTTTACTTCACGAGGCTTTCCATGCCAATTTATTGCAGAAGGTTTATGAAGCATTCGGTACTTATGAAATCAATAACACTTGGGTCAAAAAACCTGAATATATGGAACTTAATGAACTCATAGATGTTGTTGAAGAGAAGTCTGCCGGGACGAACCTACTTAATGTCATGCATCAGTATATGGCTGCGAATATGAGTGTGCTGGTGGATGGATTAGTTCAATTTGCCATGGACAATGATTCAAACTATAACGATTATGACATCTATGACTACCAAGCATTGGCATGGGAGGGGCTTAGGGAGACAACATACTTCAAAGACAATGTACAGAATACTCAGATATATTATGTGCCTGGTACTACAATACATGCACGTGCTGATTCTTTATATGATAACAGGCTTCCTCAGATGCTTGGTAAGACCAATGTTGATTGCAATAAATAAATTCGATATGACTACAAAAATTATTCTAATATTTCTTTGGATTTTACCGGCTGCATCTTTTGGCCAGTCTAAAGGACTTGGTATTACCCCAATGCACAAGTTTTTTCAACAATACACAGATAGCACCATTATAGTAGAGTATTCACAAGTAGCTGATGGAAGACCTTCTTTTTATAGAGTAATAAGTAAAACGGGAGACTTAGTAGATGCTTTCAAGTACGAACCGGTAGACACTTCGTATTATTCAGTCTTCAAACTTAAAAAATCAATGCCTGTGGTGCTATGGAATATGTTCACAATGAAGCGTACAGGATTCAATCATAATTCAGCTGATATTAACATATTTTTCAATCACGTTCAAATAGACACCAGCCTAACAAAAAAGCTCTGGCAAGAAATAACATCATTTAAACCGTGGCGGCTTGTTGATGATTATACTTATGGTGCTGAATGTAATGGCATACCCGCAGGGCTAACATACGATAGCGGCACTTGGATAATGCATTTGGTTACTAAAAAAGAAATCAAAACTTTATGCTACCTGCTCCCGGAGTATTTTGAAAAACAGTGTCCAGGCAATAAAAACAGGCAAGCTGCCATTAGAATAGAACAACTATTTAAAACCTATTACCCAACATTCAATCTGTTTAGCTATTAACCATCTCACATTTTCATACAACCGCCGCTGTTATTGATTTAGCAGCGGTGTTTTTGTTTATTACAATCCTTTTAATTGCAATCCTTCATTCTGCTGAACTTGATTCGGCACCCTTTAGTAAATAGATAGACCCTTAAATAAATTAGCAATAACAGATTGTAAAAATCTATCATAATTGCATGGAGAAACGGCGAAGCAATCTTTCATGCCAGTGATCCTGCTACTTACAACTTTATTTTTCAATAATCGAATCGGCAGTTTGCAACCCATTTAATAATTAAATTTTTCTTTGTGATTTAAGATATTGTTTCTAAATTGCCTATGCGAAATAATAATAAACAGAATTTTCAACTTAGACAGAGAAGCAATTAAGTAAGCAAATCAATTTTTAACAATATTCCTGGGTGAGCGGTTTGGCACCGTATCTAAATTTTCTCTGAAAAGAGTTTATTGTTGTTTCGCAGCACCCAGGATCTTTTTAACAATGTTATGCGAAACAACAATTGTAAAAACCAAAACACACAGCTCCCTGCTCAGGTTGCAGCTGAAACAGCCAACATGATTGTATTACCTGCAATTTGTGCAGTGAAGGCTACCTTACATCATATTGATGGCCATGTTTCTGAAATTTTGATGACTTTGCCACGATATACCGGCTGGACAGAATTTTTAGAGGATGGGCAAAATTCCATTAGAGAATATGTGTATCAGCTCACCAGGCATTGGATTAAAATAAGCCATTTCTTTATAGAAACCGGAACCATCACCACCAATGGAACAATAGCCTCTTGTTTTTTGCCACGCAGGTTCGATATCCCTTTAGGCAAATTTTATAAACCAATGGCGCATGGTTCTTGGGTATCAGCCAATCAACACCCGCATCATCCAAAATATAACCAAAAAGGATCGGGCAAAAGTTTATCAGTATTGATGGCCATTGCAAACAGTAGAAATGATGTAATTTATCATCAAATTGAACCGAATACGATTCTTTGCGGCATTCCTTTCGAAAGTAAATTTGCTTACTTTGAAAAAGGTGATATTCCTATCGGGCATTTCCAAAAGAATGGCATTGAATATATAGTGATTTACAGTTATGTTGCTGATGGGAAGGGAAGTTTTGAGTGAGGTAAAATGAAATTGACAAATTAAATTTAAGCCCTTGCGGATGGTGAGGGCTTAAAATGTGCTAAAATTCAATTACCTCCTGGGCGGTACATTTAACATGTTACCTACTAAGGCATTAACGATTTAACAAATTCAATAAAAATTCTAATGGCTCATACTTTAGAAGGGTATAAAACAGCTCTTTAAAACATTAATAAACTAATTATTAATATTAACACACATTTTTACGTGCTAATTTTTAAAATCATACGTACCAAATGTAATTCTGTCAAAATCATCAGATTTGTATATTTCTGCCACTCGCTTTTTTTTATCCCAAAGAAAAATGTAATTTCTAGTCTTTCCTAAATACCTTAAAGTGTCGTTTGTAGTGATAGTATCACTTTTCCCATATAATTTAACTTGAATGTAATCCTTAGTCGTCATTTCGATAGCAATTGGCAGTGTTATACTCCATATAAACCCAGAAATTACCAATAGGGTTACTACAGTGTAACCACGTACTCTATTAAATTCCAGATTAATTTGTTTTTTGCGTAATACCTTTATTACATCCCAAATTCCACTTAAGCTTCCGAACCCGAAAATCATAGATATCACAAACAATATCGAGTAATTAAAACGAGTATAATGTAGCCATTCTTCTGAATAATTACCAAAAACATTTCTGAGAAGATCAAAATAAAGATAACCCAAGGAAACTATGTGAGTTATGTAAACGACAAAATAATAATACACGAAGTAACTTGTGGGGCTGATATTTGCATATTTTAGGACTGGATATAGCACAGATATTACAGAGCAAATCAGAAGCACATAAATTATTTGGGTAAACCAGGTTGTAAAAACCTCACTAAGATCTATAAATGTGAGAATGGGGATTCCAAATGGCGAAAAATAAAATATTGCTCTCAGTAAACCTAATATTAAAAAGACAGCAGATATGACCGTTGCCCAGGTAGCAATATTATCAAGAAACTTTTTCATTTACTTTTATAACAAGTGTTAAAAGCATATTTTAAATCCTGCTGTATATCTCTGGGAAAATCTTCCATATGCAAAACATTAAAGGTTACTCTGCCATTACTGGCGTGAATAAAATAATAATTATGTAAGTCTGCCGGAGCTGTGCCGGTTATTATATCATCATGTTTAGCTAACCAAAAGCAGTATTTTTCGTTGAGTCCGTCAACTTTTTTCTTAAAAGCTTCATAATTGGGATCTTCCATACTGAAAGATAGGTTTTGTATTTCACTCATAGTTTTAAGAGATTAATCTCCTCGAATATACAACATATTTCTATCGCCCTGCAACCATGCCAACTTAATAAACTTGCACCGATCAGAGCATTAAAGTAGTTTAGGCTATTAATTTTTATCACCATTTAGCCTAATCTGCTCGGCTATGATACAAAATCCAGCGTAAAAATTTTAGGGTTAATCATGTTTACTCTTAACCTTCTGAACCAGATCGATCTCGATGATTATTGGCCGTGAAACAGTTCCCCTTAGATTGATGCTTAGAACTCCAACATCAATGGTATGGTTGCCTTTAAAAGTTATTGTCTTTGTAGGCCAGTTATAAGCCCAAGAATTAAAAGGCTTCTTACGAAAGTTAAAGTAATTATCACTAACGCTATTATATCAAATGAAAACAAATAAATTAGATATTTCTGGAGTAAAAATAACTTGAGGATATATCCTAACAGTGAAATGAATCCTAGGGATTTGATACATCCCTTCAGCAATCTGACAGTCATTGGATACAAGGCGGTAGAGAAAAACAAATCAAACAATGAAATACTTTCATTCTCATCAGCATTCGCAGGAACCTTTGCACTAAGTTTAAAAGTTATAATCACAGTTAATAGGGTAAGCACGAAACCCGCAAAAGTTAGTGACACTGTGGATAAATCAGTAGCTAGTGCCACCAACGTATCCATTTTAGGCAATGAGAACTTTAGCCGAGTATAAACCATAAAAGTTATGAAAGCAATAACTAAGGCTAGGCTATAGTCATACAGTATTGGCCGATTAAAGTATTTATTTATCATTTGTAATAAACTTCAATAAAATCGGCATATTTTTCTTCTATCAATTCATACCACTCTTTAGCTGTAAGCTGTTTTAAACTTTCAATTTCCACAAGTAGCTCAGCCTTCCCTTTAATTAAATTGAACACGTCATCCTCTCCATCTGTGTTGACAAATTTAACCTCAAAATTCTCAAATTGGGATATGTTTTCGGGGTTTGACTTGAACTTTTTAAGAAAAGTCATAAACATATTGTTTGCTTTAACATTGAGTTCATCACTGATTATCTTTCCACCCGGTGTTTGAAACAAAGCTTCAACACGAATAAAATTTGGCTGCAGTTTTTGCCCTATGGTTGCAAATTCACTGACATATCCTTTGATTTCATTATCGAGGTATGTTACATTTTTAGGCCTCATTTTTATGTCGAAATTCAACACGTTTTTTAATGAACTTATAGCCTCATCGATCCTTATACGCATTAACTGAGTAACAGTCGTTGTTTTTGCAATGCGTAAGACCTTATATGCTATTTGTCTAAAATAGAACTCTATGTCAGTTATCCTGGGACCATTGTGGTTATATTCTACACATACAACTGCAGGGCTGCGGTTAAAATCTATAAAAAAATTTGTCAGTTCAGTGAGTGTGCCATCAGTTTTATTAAAAGGAACCAATTCGTAGGTATCTTTTGGTTTAAGCATTGGAACTTTGCCACCACGGATAAGCGCTAACGAACATCTTATAATTCGCTTTGCTGGAATCCTGTATGCGACATGCATGAATAATTCTCTTGGTTCTTCACCATCCCTATTCTTATTTTTATCTACTAAAAATGCCTTGCCCTCAAGTTTCTCATTATTCAAAAAGGTAATAGCTTCGATTAAAATATCAGCATTAGACTTCTCAACGCCGTTATAAGGTACAAATTTTAATGTATGCAAATGGCATTTTACAAGATGTGTTGGTACTGGTCTAGGGCTTGTAGACATGGTGAGAGATTATTGATCGGTCAATTTAATTTGTTCAATGTATGAATAATATTTCATTTAGAGAACACCTCTTAGCAAGTATATAAGTTTAGCTACCAGCTCAGTATATTGCTTTAAGTTTTTAATATAAATTACAATTTCATTTTTTTGATATGTAATTCAATCAATCGAAACTGTTTGTAATCGGGGTTATTTATAGTGAAAAATAGTTCCCAATCTTCGGATTTTGGCAGTTGATTTTCAATAATGAGATATAGCAAAAAGCTATAAATCAAAAAAGCCAACTTATTAGGTGGCTTAGTTTTTTAAGAGTTTAGAAACTTGTCCTGATTTTTTGACTCTAAATTAATTATATCTAATTCTCCAGTGAACGTTTGAGCTGGAATTATTATAGTTCCGGTGGCTTTCCCAAAGCTGGATGTAATAGTTGATAAAAAAGCACGAACATATGGGAACATTATCGCAGGAGCGTTTATATGCATAAACTTTTGTCGGTAATCATCGCTTGCATCATCGCTTATTGAAAGTTGCCAATTGCTGTTGTTGTAATAGTGAAGGAATCTTCTGCTTCAACAGTTATATTCATAATAACATCAAATTCTTTTGAATCTTTATGAACAAATAAATAGGGAGTAATATCTAGATTTATTTCCTCGTCATCAAATGGTTTAGAGCAGGAATAGTTTAGGGATATAAATCTTACATCCCTAAATTTTAAATTCTCTTGTCTTTTTACCGCCATTATGCCGCGAGACCATGAAAAGATGAAAATACTACTTCTACCTCTTGAATATATTTAGGTTCAACCGATATTGTTCCTTTACTTTTCTGGATTGATTGTAGGTTTGAAAGATATCCCTGAACCCCAATAAAATCCTTGATCTTTTGTTTATCACGTTCTTGAAACCACTCGTTAAGTGACTCATAGGTCTCCGCATCTAAGGCTTTATCTAGAGAGTCTTCTAATTGTTGTAAATTGAGCATTTTGTTTCTATTATTAATTACTTACTATCGTAATGGTGTGCAAAGTTATTAATTATTTTTAAATCGAAGGCAGCTAGCTGTATCCTCTTTTTGTAATAAAAACCAGTAACTTTTGAAATTGTTTCATTTGAAGGTAAATCTTGAAACATGATACCGGTTACCCACTGACTCCAACCACCTCTTGACATAATATATTCATTTATATCTTGAATACCAGGTTTCTTAGTAGATTTTTTATAAATTGAGTTTATGGCTTTGTCAATTTGCTTTAACCAAAAATTATAGTGTTCTTCATTGAAAACCGTATCGAGTACGTTTTCCGTGTCAATGTCAGCAATATAAACTGAAAAGCCGGTATATGTTTTCTTAGCTGTTGATCCCCACCATAGCGCGTCATCTTCTGTATCCCAGAAATAATATCCGTTTCCAAGCCAGGCATCGTCTCTTTCGCATAATAAGGGCTCAGTTAGTGGAGGTTTGCTGTACCCTTGAGTATGATACATATTTCGGTTTTTCTTGGTCATTTGAGAGCATTATATAACAAAAGTAATTTAAAATATATCGAAAGCAAATTTTTTAGAAGTTTTAATTCAACTATTGCTACTTGTCTGTATATCAAAATACATACTAAAACTAAAAACGCCATGTAAGTTTATATTTTACAAGGCGTTAACTGTACAAAGTACCCAAGAGGAGATTCGAACTCCCACACCCATACAGGCGCCAGCCCCTCAAGCTGGTGCGTCTACCAATTTCGCCACCTGGGTATTTACTATTTAATCATTCCCGAAGGCATCTACCATCCCGATAGCTATCGGGATCGCCACCTGGGTTTATGATGCAAATATAATTTAATTTTGCACGTTAGAAATAGGAATCAGAAAATTATTTAAACCTGCAAATAAACAGTTCCTACAATTCAATTTTCAAACCATCATAAGCCAATCTGATGTTGGCGGGCAATTCCTTTTCAACTTCTTCATGCAAACCTAAATTATGACTGATGTGTGTAATGTACGTGGTTTCTGCCCCAACCTTTTCTGCAAAGGCAATGGCTTCATTTAAAGTAAAGTGAGATATATGTGGTTCTCTTTGCAGTGCATTAATAACCAGTACTTTGGTTCCTTTTATTTGCTCAAAAGATTGATCAGAAATGGTTTTAGCGTCTGTAATATAAGTAAAATCACCTATGCGATAGCCCGTGATGGGCAATAGATGGTGCATCACTTCAAAAGGAATAATCGTATTTTCACCTATCTGAAAATTTTCTCCATTAGTTACGGTATGCAGGTTAATTTGAGGTAAACCATGGTACTTTGTATCTGCAAAAATATAATAGAACTCACGCTTTAAAGCAATTTGAACCCGGTCTGTAGCATACACATCGATCACTTTTTGAAGCAGATAATTAAAAGGACGAATATCATCTAAACCAGCAATATGATCTTTATGTTCATGGGTAAACAGCACCGCGTCAAGGTCTTTTACTTGTGCTCGCAAAAGCTGGTATCGAAAATCCGGTCCGCTATCTACTACAATAGTTTTATCAGCCAATTCTACTAAAATGGAGGTTCTCAACCGATTGTTTTTTCTATCTGTAGACAAACAAACTTCGCAATTACAGGCAATTACCGGGACACCTTGTGAGGTACCCGTCCCTAAGAAAGTGATCTTCATTGTAAAAATCCCTCCTTTTCTAATATGTAATTTGCTCTTCCTATAGTGATCAAAATAACTCCATTTGTTGTAAAGAATGAAAAAACTGTCTTTGCTTATCATCTAAAAGGTTTTCATCCGGACTGGTTTGCTTAATCAACGCAACCAATGCCGCAATTTTACCTTCTAAATTTGAAAACTTATTCACCACAATAACCCTATTGTGCTCAAGCAGGCAAGCACCTGTTTTAAAGTTCCCCTTCTCATAACGAACTTTAAAACCCATCGCCAAAAGCAATTGTTCTAATTTCTCTAACGAATGATTGGTTAAGGGCAGCGACATTGGAACAAACTTAGAGAAATCTGTGGATCATTCATAAAGACGAGCTGGATTTTTTTTACCAAATGCGGGAATAGTCATCAAATGAATACGAGAAATAGCCGATATTTATCCGATGGCTAAAAGAAAAATTAATGCCTCTGCTTCACAAAAATTAAATCACCTTAATACAAAAAGGTTCAGCTGTTTCCAACTGAACCTTTAAGAAAGAGCGCGATTTTAATTAATTCGGTTAAAAAGTCCTTTTACATTACCAGAGCCACCGCTGCCCGTAGTGGTAATGTGCCCTGTGTTTCCATTTCCATCATAACCACTTCCTTTGTTATTGCTGGCTGTACAATTGGTAACGGTATGTGCAACATTTTGTCCGGCACTACCCAACTTGAAACCATTTCCATCTCCATTGGTACCATAACCATTATTGGTGGCTGTACAATTGTTCATCACCACCGTATAAGGCTGTCCGTATAAATCCCAGCCATCATCAGAATTATGGTAGGCATTGCAGGAATTAAACTGATTACCAGCACCGGCAGACAATTTACAAGCATATCCATCTGCATTTTCACCACCATTGGCCACATCATAATTATCATATGAGGTAGAGTTGTTAATGCTATTGTGGTGTCCGCCATTGTAAATTTGTAATCCAGAATCCTTATTGCCGTAGGTAGTCACCTTATTTACATAGTTGTAACCGCCTGTTTGGAACACAATACCACAGTCGGGTGCATTTCTAATGGTCATATTGGTAATATTCCAATAACTCCCATTTACCTTAACACCCCAGTTGGCACCAGAAATTCCTGAACAATCCAGTATGCCTCCGGTAAAATTAATCTTGGAACTTGATGTACCGTTTTTCAACAATTGAAGTGTGCTCGTTAGATAGATCGTGCCACTCACCGTAATGACGTCGCCTGGTTGCGCATTTGCTATGGCTGATTTTAAAGCAGCCTCAGAGGTTACTGTTGAACTTACAGCTGCGGCTGCAAGTCCTGATTTGTTTGGCTGAACGATAGATTGACCATCTGTAACTTCAGCAATAGTGGTTTTGTCTTTCTTGCATCCGAACAATGCAATAGCCATCCCGAGTACGAGAATACCTGAGTTCTTTTTCATGATTTTAGATTTATATTTGGTTATTAATAGTTATGAAATTAATTATTTAACTACAATAATGTATAATAAATCATATATATCTATGCAATCGTTCCCGTAACAAAAAAAATAACTAAAATTACAAAATTGAAATACCCGATATACTCAATTATAGGCCAAAGAGAATACAGATGAATGAACAGATTATAAAAAGAAAAAGCGATTTAACAGGAAACATCCTGATTAAATCGCTTTTTATATGAGCAGCACTGAAATAATGCGCTCTATGTGTTATCTATTATCTTAAATCTACCACTTCAACCCCAGGATATTTCTTAGCATCGAAAGCAAAAGTAGTTTCTGGAATGTTTACGTTAGGCGAAAAGGTTTTTACATTGTAAGTGTATTTGTTTCCGTTTTTATCAAATAAAACAACATTCGCAATTTGCTTAGCTGCTTTATCAATACTTAAACGAACCTTAAAAATTGATTTTTTAGTATCAACAGGTGTTAAGTCTATCATTTGATAAGTTTTTGCCCCTGCTTTTTGTTCACCAGTGTAAATGTATTTGAAACCTTTTTCATAAACGGTAAAGATTTTAGCAGGATTAATGGCATCACTACTGTTATCTACATTGCTTACCTGAACTTCTTTATCTTTTTTTAGATAAGTCCACTGGCTTTTACCATCGCTGAATAATTCCTGATTGGTCATCGCCACTTTATATTTATTTGAATTGGCTTTAACATATAATGTACCTTGTTGTGTTTCTTTAACTTTAGCCTTAGGATTATCTAAAGTGAATGAAAAATCTGTTTTAACAACATTGTAAGATTTATATTTTTTACTTACTTCTGCTAAAATTGCTTTAGCCTTTGCATCAGTCTGCGCATAGGTTGATGTTGAAAAAGCAACAATAACCATTACCGCTGAAATTAATTTCTTCATTTTTGTGTTTTTTAAATTCTAATTGGAAAGGTAAGAGTAGATTTTTTACGATTGGTTTAATCTAATCTTTGCTCTTCATATCATTCAAGAATTGTTCCAAAGAATATTCATCAGGATATAAAACCTCACGGGCTTTACTTCCTTCAAAAGGGCCTACAATACCCGCGGCTTCCAATTGATCAATAATCCGACCTGCACGGTTATAACCCAATTTAAGTTTACGCTGAATTAGCGATGTAGAACCTTGTTGATGCATTACAATTAGTCTTGCAGCATCTTCAAAGTGCTTATCTCGTTCATTGGGATCAAAATCAGCCTTGCTACCCTCTCCCGCCTCATCAATATATTCAGGAAGTTGATAAGCATCGGCATAACCACGTTGGTTACCGATAAATTCAGAAATCCGGTCTACCTCAGGTGTATCAACGAACGCACACTGTAGGCGGATTAAGTCGCTTCCTGTTGATAAAAGCATATCACCTCTACCAATCAATTGGTCTGCACCGCCACTATCCAAAATGGTACGCGAGTCAATCTTAGATAAAACCCTAAAGGCCAGCCTGGCCGGGAAATTGGCCTTGATGGTACCTGTAATAATATTTACTGATGGACGTTGAGTAGCCAAAACCAGGTGAATTCCGATGGCTCGGGCCAATTGTGCTAAACGGGCAATTGGTGCTTCAACTTCCTTACCGGCTGTCATCATTAAATCGGCAAACTCATCCACTACCAATACGATGAAAGGTAAAAAGCGATGTCCGTTATTTGGATTTAACTTCCGTTTGATGAATTTATCATTATACTCTTTAAGATTTCGAACCTGTGCATCTTTCAATAAATCGTAACGCTGATCCATCTCAATACAAAGGGAGTTTAAGGTATTAACAACCTTTTTGGTATCCGTGATAATGGCATCGGCCTCTCCAGGTAACTTTGCCAGGAAGTGGCGCTCAATCCTGTTAAATAAAGTTAATTCTACCTTTTTTGGATCAACCAGTACAAATTTTAACTGTGCCGGGTGCTTTTTAAATAGCAGGGAAACCAGAATTGAATTAATCCCTACCGATTTACCCTGACCGGTAGCACCTGCAACCAGCAAGTGAGGCATTTTAGCTAAATCTGCAATAAACACTTCATTGCTGATGGTTTTACCTAATGCAATTGGTAAATCCATGGTGTTGGAAGTCCATTTTTCTGTATTTAAAATGCTGCGCATTGGCACCATTTCAGGGTGCTGATTTGGAACTTCGATCCCAATGGTTCCTTTTCCTGGCATTGGTGCAATAATCCGGATACCTAGGGCTGCTAAAGAAAGCGCAATGTCATCTTCCAGATTTTTGATCTTCGAAATCCGAACACCCGGCGCCGGAATAATTTCATAAAGTGTAACCGTTGGACCAATGGTAGCCTTAATCTTATCAATCTCAATATTATAATGATTAAGGGTTTCTACAATCTTATTTTTATTAGCTTCAAGTTCTTCTGCATTGACAGAAATTTTATTGGTGCCGTAATTTTCCAATAAATCTACTGTTGGATACTTATAACCTGACAGATCTAATTTTTCGTCGTAATTACCGAACTGCTCAACTAAATCCTCCGATTTTTTGTCCTCTTCGGTTTTTTCAATAGTAAAAACAGGTTCTTTTTCTTCTTCTATTACAGGCTCTACAGTTAAAGGCATTGATTCTGCAACGGAACTTACAATAGGTAAATTGGTTGCCATTGGTGATAATACTACCGGAGCAATCACCGTTTCTTCAATTTCCTGATGCTCAAATCTGCTGGGTTGTAAAACGATATTCTGCTGTTTTCTATCGCCTGATGAAAGCGGTTTTTCCCTTACAGGTAATTCAACCGGTGCCGAAAATTCTTCAGCTGATGCTCTTTTGTTTGCAAATTGTTCTCTTACCTCATTTACGAAATCAGGTGTTTCATTATCCAGGTATACTTCTTTTTCTTTACGCTCCGGAAATTTAAAATCAATGTTATAGGCAATAATTAATATGGTTAATCCAGCAAAAGCAATTAAACCCGCCACGCCTGCAGCACCAATTTGTGCAGCCAATAGCTTATTACTCCAGTAACCAAATTCGCCTTCTACATAATGTGGAGATTCTGCCCAAAAACTATGCGCAAACCCTAGCGTTAAAGAGATAAACAATAAAAAGAAAAAGCTATAACCCAGCGTTTTTGAGATAGAAAGTATTTTTACTTTAAATAATAAGCGATATCCAATAATAAAAAAGGCGAGTACAAATAAAAATGAAGCGATACCGAACCATTCATAAATAAACTGATGTGATAATAAAGCACCGAATTTTCCAAGCCAGTTTTGCACAATGGGCGTAGTTACGCCAGCATCTTTCAGTTCTTCTGCCGTTTTAAATAAATTCCCCCAACCGCCATTAGCATCAATCACATAACTTTGGTCATCTTGCCAGGTAAATAAATAAGAGGTAAAGGCAATTAAAAAGTATAAGGAAAGAATGACGAAAAACAGGCCCGCAATTTTAACAGCACGTCCATCCTGCAAATCGAAATTTGGTAAATACTCTCTTCTTTCTTTTGGCTGGCGATTGAAAGATGACCTGCCTGATGCATTTTCAGCACCTTTATCTCTGAATGTATTGGTTTTAAACTGGTTTCCCCTTACCGCCATTTTCTATCCTAATAATAATTAAAGAACAAATATAAAATATATAGTTGTATCTATCGTGATTTTAAATTTCACATCAATTAAATAAAAGATTTAGTACTAAGTTAAACCCTAAACGAAAAAACCTGTCTAGTACATTAACAACACACAAGTTGTACGTTTTGTCATTTGAAGCGGATCCGTTTTAGGTTTTTATCCTGTTTTAATCATCTGGTTTAGAACAGGATTTTTTTATTAATTCATCTTTAAATAAAAAATAACCTTATTCAGGCAAATTAGATATTTACTTATTTTTTCTTAATTTAAATGAATTTTTACATCAGATTCATCTTATATGAGTATAGCACAATTAGAAGAGCAAATTGACAAAGGAGATTTTGAGGCTGTAAAAGAAATTTTGCTTCAACACCCGCAATTAGCCAATACAAATACTTCACACCATATTTCGCCATTATTATTGGCTTGTTATTATAAAAAGCAACAAATTGCTGATTTGATTCTGGAATTTACAGATGATTTAACTTTGTTTGAAGCTTGTGCTGTGGGTAAATTTGATACGGCCAGCTTACTTATCTTTCAAAATCCAGGAAGTATAAATACGTACTCTGAAGACGGCTTTACTCCTTTAGGCCTGGCTTGCTATTTTGGACATGAAGATTTAGCCAGATTTTTAGTAATGAAAGGTGCAGATGTTAACATTGCTTCAAAAAATGGCTTCCATGTATTTCCAATACATTCTGCGGTGGCATCAAATAATATAAAAATAAGTAAAATGCTTTTGGATGCTGGTGCTTATCCCAATGTTTGTCAGAAAGCTGGCATGGCACCTTTACATACCGCAGCACAATTGGGAAATATTGAATTAATTATTCTTTTACTGGAACATGGTGCCGAAGTAGGCTTAAGGATGGAAGGTGGAAAATTACCTGCAGATTTGGCCGCGGAAAAAGGCTTTAATGAAATTGCAGAGATATTAAGAGAAGATGATTAATTCTCTAATTCAATAATGGGAATGAAAAAACAGAACAAAACCTTATAATCAATATATTAACTTAAGTATAAGTTTTTCGGTTAGTGAGGCTCTAAGCAATAATATAAAACATACTCTTTGGTGTCTCACCGAACAATCTAAGTTTTATATCATTTATTCCCAGATCCTTAATCTTATCTTTTTGATGTAAGTCCGGATATCCAAAACTACTGCCGCTAGAAAATAAATTAATATTGGAAAGCCTACGGCTAGAAATGACGAATAAATAAAAAACAAACGAACCTTCGCTGTACTCATGTTCAGCTTATTGGCCAGATAAGTAGAAACACCAAAACTTTGTTGTTCAAAATAGGTTATGATTCTTTGAAACATTTTTAATTTATTTTAGATCTAAATCACTAGAACAATAAATCACTATTAATATTATGCCAATTCTAATTTATGAATAATATATCAGTAAAATGCATGAATGTTTCAGTCCTTTAAAATAATAGCTTAATTAAGTATCAGCTTTTCAAAATCTTGCCTGTTTTCATGTTTAATAAAAAGAATTTGCTGTTCATCTAAATGTGCATATTTCTTTTTTAATTCATTTTTGAACTTTTCAATATCTACGTTAGCATTTAAGATAACGGTTAAAGCATCAGCATTACCTCTCACTTCAATAATTTGATCCGGAAAATGTTCTCTAAGTTCGTGTGGGAATTCCATAATGATAAAACCTCTTTTAATCCATAAAGTTTGATTTCGTTGTTTTAATTTTCTGTTTTCGGAATCTTTAATCTTCCGACCCATTTACAGAACAGTTAAAGCCCTACCATCAGCAAGGCTTTAACTGTTTATCAGCATCCATCCAGATTCCTGATTTTTAGTCTAAGGTTAAATGCAATATGATCAGTACTGCATTGGTTTGTTATCTAAATCGTCCCGTTGATTTAATTCTAACTACCACGAATATAAGGTATTATGTATTCTGTTAGTTACATTATTTTATAAAAGGGTAAATATACCTTTTCGCGACAGTGCTATTTTGGAAATGAAAAAGTATTTTTACATTTAATTGATTGATGATAGGGATATACCAAAGAATGTATTGAAAGTATATTAGTCAGATAGATGCTGGTTACTCAAAGCTTAGATTTTAATAGCCTTATACCAATACCACACGACAAACATTTTTTCTGATCACAATAGTGCTTTTTTAGCTGCAAAATAGCTTGCGAAGAGAAAGCGCTATCAATTCCGACTCCTGCCTCTATAAATTTATCTGTGATGGCATTCTTTTCCGCTGGCAAACTTTCCAATAGGATAATAGCCCTGTTGATGTAAGATTGCGTTCCGGTATGCTTTCCATAAGCAAACAAAAATAGTGCAACCGTATTGAGCAATATATTCTCAACTGATTTTTTCCCAATCTGAGTATTTACACCTATTGCCATTTTATGAAAGTGATAATGTTCTTTCCAATATGGATTAACGGGCAAGTTTTCGAAAAGGTGACGTAATTCTCCAGTATCCTTTATTTCTATAATTTTTGAAAAAAGGTGATTTGAATTTAAAATCAATGCAGCAAACTGGGCCAGGCGAAGGGTAGGGAAATTTTGTGGCCTCATCCTCATGAATTTCCAATTTGATACTTCTATTGACCTGATCTTATATTTTTTTTGTAGAAAATTAAATTCTGATTTGAGCTGATTTGGATATTCTTCTTCAAAATGATGATTTAAAAAACCCGCAGTACCGAATATCAGCGCCTCAATTTGCTGCTGATTATTTTTGTGTTTTCTAAAAATTTGTTGAGGAATAGCCTTTGCGAGAAGTTCAAAGGGTAAAGCATTTACTTTAAAACCAAAATTCCTGGCTATAAACTGATAAAAAATTTCATCCCAGTTGCCCTTCGTCTCCTCCAGACTTTCGAAAAGCGAATGCGTTTTTTGCTCAAATCTTTCGATTAACGTTCGGGAAAGAAAGGTGTTAATAATCAATTGATCTACAGATCCGATCTGGGCAGCACATGGAAAATCGTTTAACGAGAGATAAAGATTTTCATATTTCTCTATCAGCTCGTTCGCAATTCTGTTTTTTAAAATCAGCACTGGTACGATTGAACCATCCGTCCTGCTAATTTCTACATCGTGTTCATAAACTACATGCAGTATCACATTTTCATAAGCCATATCAGTCTGATGGTGATGCTTCAGCCAATCAGACGATTTAAGGTGGATTTCTACATTTCCAACCCAAACAGTTTTTGCTATCTCAATTTTAGCCTGGTTAAAGTCAGGGCCAGCATTTTTATTTAGAAACCCTTGATAAATAACTTTCAGATTTTGTCCATCAGCTGTTTTTAAGTCGAAATGATCAAACGACTTAAATTGCCAAACATAATGAAGGAAATCTTCAGAAAAATTCATTTTTGAAGATAAAAAATATTCTTGTAAGTTTTAAAACAAATTAATTGCTTCCTGCGAATAATTATTAAAAACGTGAGTGATGAGATATCTGTCATCTTCTTTTTCAAAGATAAAATACCACGTAGTTTTAGGGTTTATATAAAAGCTAGCGTAAAGCTGCCATACTGAGTAATTGATGGAGGAGCGTGATGTTTTTTCCTGTCTATCTTATTTTCGACTAACCAAAGTAGATGTGTGATATATTCTTCAGCGCTTTCTTTGTAAAGAAAATAATTTTCATAAAAAAGGTCTTCGATTAGCTCGTTAAAATATTTTTGAACAGTAGGATGATATTTTACAATTATTTCCAAGGTAAGCTATTAATATGTTGAATGGCTTTATCTTTAAATTGCTTAGAATCGAGACTTTCCATCCCATTTTTTGTCAAATTCAACATTTTTTGCTGATGCTTTTATATACAATGCGGCTTCTTCATTAATTATTGAAAGTTCATTCTCATTTAAAATTGATCTGAGCTTTCTTTTTTCAATATCAGATAGTTACAGAACGTGCTTTACAAGTGTTTCAAAATTCATATCTGGAAATGGTTTAGCCTTGATAAATAAATCTTGTAATAAATATAAGAATTTTAATTCACCTCTACCTTCTTCTTATAATTGGTGATAAAAACACCTGCAATAATCAGGGCTGTAGCCACAATCAAATCCATTCCAACCTCTTCGTTTAAAATCAACCATCCCAAAAATATCGCAATAATGGTATTAAAATAAGTAAGAATAGAAACTTCTGATGCAGTTACCCTTTTCAGCGCATAATGATAACAAAAGAATGCCAGCACAGAGCCAAAAACAGCCAGGTAAACTGCTGCAAAAATACTTTCTGTTTTCCATGTACTTACTTCTGCCTTACCCGAAAAAATAAATGCTAAGCACAACTGAACGATGGCCGAAAAAACAAACTGGTAGAATAAATTCAGGAATATATACTCAGGTTTGCCACTATGCTTTTTGGAATAAATAGTTCCAATTGTCCAGCCGGTAACCGCTAAAACCAGCGCGATAATTCCGTTTCGATAACCTGGTTCCAATAGATCTGTAATTCCATCCCTAAAAATAAATACGATCCCCAGAAACCCAATAAAAACACCAATAAAACCTTTAAGGCTTGGCTTTTGAATACCTAGAAACACACAGCCCAAAAACACCAGTAATGGTGAAGTGGCATTAATTAAAGAGGTTAAGCCACTGGGAATGGTTTTCTCTGCCACAGTTGTTAATCCATTGGCAATAACCACCATTAAAATGGAAAGTATAATTTGCCTCTTAAAAGCAGACCAGCCAATCCACTTGAGCTCCTTTTGTTTAATCAGAATCACCAGAATAATAAGTGAAGCAATGGTTTGGCGGATTGCGGTTACATACCACGCAGGAATTGATGATACAGCTACGCGAATCCCTAAATAAGTGGTTCCCCAAATTAATGCTACTCCCATTAAGGCGAGTATAAGTTTTAAATCTACTTTTGACTTCATAGTGTGTTTGAAATTAACAAGAGGATGTTGAGCTTTACGCAAAAAATAGGGAACCTTTGCTATAAAATATTGAGCATCATACATAACAAAACATGATGCTGTATGATCTGTATCAGAAATGAAAAATTTGTCGATTTATGACTAAACTAAATTAGCCTGCACTAAAATTTCCTCCATTTCCTGCTGTAACTTAATAGCCTCTTCTCTTGCCTTTTCTGCGAAATTTATACCTTGGCTGGCGTAAATAATTCCGCGTGATGAGTTAATTAATAATCCGCATTGGGCATTTAGTCCATATTTACAAACTTCTCTTAAATCTCCTCCTTGTGCGCCAACCCCTGGTACCAAAAGAAAATGATCTGGTGCCAATTTACGGACATCTCCAAATGCGGCCCCACGTGTGGCCCCCACTACGAACATCATTTGCTCATCTGTGGCCCATTGTTGAGCGGTTTTAATCACTTTCTCAAAAAGTCTTTCTTCTGCTATTTGCTGCAACTGAAAATCTGAATGGCCGGAATTAGATGTTAGGGCCAATAAAATAACCCATTTATCCTTAAATGTCAAAAATGGCATCACGGAGTCACTTCCCATATAGGGTGCAACGGTAACCGAATCAAAACTCATTTCTGAAGATTTTTCATTAAAGAAAGTTTCAGCATACATGGATGAAGTATTCCCAATATCTCCACGTTTAGCATCGGCAATGCTAAAAATATCTTTGGGTATGTATTTCCAGGTTTCAATTAAAGTTTCCCAACCTTTTTTACCATAACACTCATAAAAAGCAGTATTGGGTTTATAAGCTACACATAAATCTTTTGTTGCATCAATAATTTGCTTATTAAATTCCAAAATCGGATTTTCGTACTTTAATAAGTGCTGAGGAATTTTATCTAGAGAAGAATCCAGCCCAACACATAAAAAAGAACGTTTTTTCTGGATCTGCTCAAAAAGTTGTTGCTTGGTCATATAAGTGCTTATTTGCTGCAAATATGATGTTTTCCTGGATTTTTGAACGATTAAAAAATCTTCACATTTATTATTTTTATAAACATTTTAAACTTTTTCTTGTAGTTTACGTTTCAAATACATACAATTGCATCATAATTTCTCAACCGTTTATCTGAATATCCCAGAAAAATTTATCAAAACTCGATTTTTGTTACCATTTTTTGAAAACGATTCAACGTTTTTATTCAGCACGTAAACAATTATGAAACTATTTTGAGGCTTAAATATCAACACTCATTTTTGGTTTTATAGCCTAAAGAATTTATAAACAATGAAACCGTCAGGTTTTTAACTAACATAAATATTAGTCCTGACAGATTTATAACCGGAAACATCCGTTATAAAAAAAAATGAAAAATTTCTCGAAACATATATATTCAGAATGTTTAGCAAAACAGAATTAAATGATAAGCTCACACCAGAATTACGTGAGCTTGCAAAAACTTATGGCATCGAGGGTGCCGATTCTTTAAGAAAAATAGACCTTGTTGAGGTACTCTTGCACCAACAAGAAATTATAAATGCTGCAAAAACGGGCGCAGATCCCTATAGCGAAACCGAAGTTACTGAGGCCAGTGTTACAACTGCACCTGCTACCAAAGTTAAAACAGCAAAAGCTGAAAAGACACCTAAGGTTGCTGCATCGGCAACCACAACTGATAAGCCGGTTAAAAAAAGAGCCAGATTAAGTAAAGATGAGCCATCTGCTCCTATCGAAAGAAAAAGAGATTCAGTTACTTTATTTGATGAACCCCAACATCAGCAGCAGCAGTCAGAAAAACAACCTGACCGGGTTGTAGAAGCGGAAGAAAGTGTTAAACCAATTTCGGCTTTAATTGAGGAGAGTGCTGAGGTTTTACCCGTTCAAAAACAAAAGCAAGAGCCACGAGAGAAACAAGAAAAACCACAGCGCGAAGATAACCGTCAACAGAAACAACCTGGAGGCGGTAACCACCACAAAAATGAAAACAGTTATTCTAATTTAGATTTCGATAACGTGATCACAAATGAAGGTGTTTTAGAAATTATGCCTGATGGTTACGGTTTCCTTCGTTCTGCAGATTATAACTATTTAACCTCACCTGATGATATTTATGTATCACAGTCTCAAATTAAACTCTTCGGTTTAAAAACCGGCGATACCGTTAAAGGAAGTATCCGTCCGCCAAAAGAGGGCGAAAAATATTTCCCTTTAGTTCGTGTAGAAACCATCAATGGTAGAATTCCTGCCGAGGTGCGTGATCGTGTACCTTTCGATTATTTAACACCACTATTTCCAACAGAAAAATTAAATTTATTTACGGACAACAGTAATTACTCTACCCGTATTATGGATTTATTTACTCCTATTGGTAAAGGACAACGTGGTTTAATTGTAGCTCAACCTAAAACTGGTAAAACTAATTTACTAAAGGAAGTTGCAAATGCCATTGCTAAAAACCATCCAGAGGTTTATTTAATTATTTTGTTAATTGACGAACGTCCGGAAGAGGTAACTGATATGGCCCGCAGTGTGCGTGCTGAAGTTATTGCTTCTACTTTTGATGAGCCAGCTGAGCGCCATGTAAAAATTGCCAATATCGTTTTAGAGAAATCTAAGCGTTTGGTAGAAAGCGGACATGATGTGGTAATTTTATTAGATTCGATTACCCGTTTGGCAAGGGCTTATAATACTACCGCTCCTGCTTCTGGTAAAATTTTATCTGGTGGTGTAGATGCCAACGCATTGCATAAACCTAAACGTTTCTTTGGTGCTGCACGTAATATAGAAAATGGTGGTTCATTAACGATATTAGCAACGGCATTAACTGATACTGGTTCTAAAATGGATGAAGTAATCTTTGAAGAATTTAAAGGAACCGGTAACATGGAGTTACAATTAGACCGTAAATTATCTAACAAAAGAATCTTCCCTGCAATTGATATCACCGCATCAAGTACCCGCCGTGATGATTTATTATTGGATAGAGATATTCTACAACGTGTTTGGATTTTACGTAACCACCTTGCAGATATGAATAGCCAGGAAGCGATGGAATTTGTACAGGCACAAATAAAAGGCACAAAAAGCAACGAAGAATTTTTAATTTCGATGAACAGCTAGATAAGGCTGAAAGGCAAAAGGTGTATGGCTTAAGGTTTCCTGCTTGGTTGCTTTAAGCCTTACACCTTTATAGGTTTTACAACTACATTTGTATAAATCTTACACCTTAAATCCTATACCTTAAACCTCATGAAAAGGCATATCCCTAATGCGATTACCTGTGCAAACCTTTTTTCGGGTTGTATCGGAATCGTTTTTGCATTTAAAGGTGATCTACAAATTGCCGCTTATTTTGTTATCCTCTCTGGAATTTTTGATTTTTTTGATGGAATGGTTGCCCGTTTACTTCATGTGAAATCAGCCATTGGTAAAGATTTAGATTCTTTAGCAGATATGGTAAGCTTTGGCTTTTTACCGGGTGTAATTATGTTCAGCCTGTTAAAAGTGAGTGACTATACTTCAGCATACCTCCCTTATTTAGGCTTTCTAATTACCATTTTTTCTGCTTTAAGATTAGCAAAATTCAACAACGATGAAAGACAAACAGAAGATTTTATCGGACTTAACACACCGATGAACACATTATTCATTTGCTCATTACCATATATTTACAATGATTACCCAGCTGTAATCGGATCAACAATTTTACTTATAGCCATTACAGCAATCACCAGTTTCTTATTAATTAGTGAGATTAAAATTTTTTCTCTAAAATTTAACGATTTAAGTTGGGCAAAAAATAAAATCAAATTTATCTTCTTGATTTTGTCGGCGGCTTTAATAGCAGTTTTACAATTTGTGGCTATACCGTTTGTACTGGTTCTCTATATTGCTTTATCTTTCTTGCATTTCAAACAGAGTGCAAGTCATACATCATCAGATTTAAACAGCTTAGATTAATTTGTACTATAGGTTGGTGTCTCACTGAAAGAAATAATAAACTTAAGTGACCCGATAACCGATCAGGATGGGAACTGAATATCTTTTTTAGCAAGATCCAGTTGAATGTAAATTTGCTGTATGATAACTTTAAGACGTGCAATATCTTCCGGTATCTGATCAACAATAAGATTACGCGCTTTCATTTCTATATCCGTCACCAGTTTCGTTACATCATTACGGCCAATATAACTAAAGGTTGGTTTGAGCTTATGCGCACAGTTGCTAACACCTTCCCAGTTTTTAAGTGCTAAAGCCTCATCCATTTCATCAAGATAAATAGGTGTGTGCTCGATGAACGTATCTAAAACCTCGATTATAAAACCTGGGTTATGGCCAACCATTCCAATGAGGTATGATAAATCTAAAGGACACTGATCATCAATATTTTGCATAAAACAAAACTAATCATTACAATTTCCTAATTTCTAAAACATCCGTAATATTTTCATAGATACTCTGAACCGTTTGCCCTAAAACAGGATGAATAACGTGAGGTGCAATTTCTGCCAGTGGTGCCATTACAAACTTGCGCACCTGCATGTGCGGATGGGGTACTTGAAGCAGATTTTCTATGTTAATGACTTCATCACCGAAAAGAATCAGGTCGATATCAATTAATCGCTCTCCCCATTTTTCCTTACGTACCCTTCCAAGAGATTGTTCAATGTTTAAAGCTTTTCTCAATACTTCCAATGCTGTAAAATGAGTCTTAACCGAAATGGCCTGATTTAGAAAAGCTGGCTGATCTTCTTTACCCCATGCTGCCGTTTCATAAATAGAAGAAACTGCTTCTATTTCTCCAATTTGAACTGCAATTAAGGAAATGGCCTGACTTAAATTATCTTCCCGATTTCCTAAATTTCCACCGAGTAACAAATAAGCAGTCGTATACTCTAAAGCCTTATTAAGCATCATCTATTTTTATATCTTTACGCCACAAAACTAACATTTAAATGAAAGATTTTTTCAAGTATCTCTTTGCCTCCATGCTGGGTTTTTTCCTTTCTGTGGTAATTATATTCATTATCGTAATTGTGATTATTTTCGGTGCCATTTCATCATTTGATGATGATAAATCCGTTGCGGTATCTAATAACTCCATTCTGTTTTTAAATTTAGATCAGCCCATCACTGAACGGACACCTAAAAATCCTTTTGGTAATCTCCCAATAGTGGGTAGTAATGAGAAAGATGGAATTGGATTAAATGACCTGTTGAAATCAATAAAGAAGGCTAAAACAGATGATAACATTAAATGTATTTACCTGAATGTGAGTAGCCCAAATGCTGGTTTTGCCACCATGCGTGAGGTGAGGAATGCATTAATTGATTTTAAAAAATCGCATAAAAAAATTATATCATATAGTGAGGTATATACACAAGGTGCTTATTACCTGGCATCAGTGGCAGATAAAATTTATTTAAACCCTGAAGGTGCATTAGAATTTAAAGGTTTTAGTTCTGAACTTACCTTTTTTAAAGGCACTTTGGAAAAGGTTGGCGTAGAGATGCAGGTAATTAGAGTAGGTAACTATAAGAGTGCTGTTGAACCTTTCATCTTAGATAAAATGAGTGATTATAACCGCAAGCAGGTTACGGCTTATGTGGGCGGATTATACAATACTTTTTTAACTGATATTGCCAAAAGTAGAAATATTGAACGGGATACTTTGTTTTCCATCGCTGATCAATACAAAATTCAGCAACCTCAAGACGCCTTAAATTATAAGATGGTTGATGGACTGAAATATAAAGATCAGATATTGGAAGAACTGAAAGGTATTTCTGGAAGAACCAAAGGCGAAAATATCCGCTCGGTTGAAATCAATGATTATGCAAAAAACAGCAGCGAAGCAAACAGTAGCAAAAATAAGGTTGCGGTAATTTATGCCAATGGAGAAATTAGCGGTGGTGAAGGAAATGATAATCAAATTGGTTCTGAACGTATTTCCAGAGCCATTAGAAAGGCACGTTTAGATGATGATATCAAAGCTGTGGTGATTCGTGTAAATTCTCCCGGTGGAAGTGCTTTGGCTTCTGATGTCATCTGGAGAGAAATTGTACTGACTAAAAAAGAAAAACCTGTAATTGCCTCTTTTGGTGATGTGGCTGCTTCTGGCGGATATTATATCGGTTGTGCGGCAGACAGTATCTTTGTTCAGCCCAATACCATCACAGGTTCCATTGGTGTTTTTGGGATCATTCCAAATTTTCAAAACCTGATGACCAATAAACTGGGGATAACTTTTGATGGCGTAAAAACCGGGCAATACGCTGATATCATGGCAACCAACAGGCCGATGACTGCTGGTGAAAGATTTATTATACAGAATGAATTAAACCGGGTTTACAACGGCTTTGTAAGCCGTGTGGCCGATGGAAGAAAGAAAAGCAAAGCTTATATCGATAGCATTGGCGGTGGCCATGTTTGGATTGGTACAGATGCCGTTCAAATTGGTTTAGCAGATCGTATTGGAAGCTTTAATGATGCCATTAATGCTGCTGCAAAGAAAGCCAAAATAAAAGATTTTAAGGTGGTAGAATATCCTGATGTAATTGATCCACTAAAATCTTTAATGGACGAAAGCACGGATAAAATCAAAACATACTATACCAAACAAGAGCTGGGTGATCATTACATGCTTTACCAGCAAATGAAAAAAGTAATGGCAAGTTCTGGTATACAAGCCAGAATGCCTTTTGAAGCAGTTATAAAATAATTGTTTAATACACTGGTTGGTGAAATAATCAACCAGTGTATTAATTCCCAACGCATGGAGAAGCAAGATTTCTTACTTAGCTTACCCTCTTACCTTTCGACAGCATGTTTAATGCATCATTTAAAGTTCCGGCCTGCTGTACCTCCCCTTCATTTACAAAGTAAATTTCATCTGCATTTTCAATGGTATTCAATCGGTGTGCAATGATAACTAAGGTTGTTTCTTTCGATAATTTATTTAAGATACTGCTTAGTAATTGTTCTGTGATGGTATCAATATTTGCAGTTGCCTCATCTAAAATTAGTAATTCAGGATTTCGGAGCACAGCCCGCATAAATGCAATCAACTGCTTCTGACCTAAACTAATACTATCTGCTCCTGAAGTAATTTTAGTACTGATACCTTCATCGAAAATTGCCAATAACGCATTCAAATTTGCTTTCTCGATAATCTTAGTGAGTTCATCGTCGCTTACATCTTTATACTGGTTGTTTCCATAAAGGATATTATCTTTAACGGTCCCGGTAAACAAAAATGGTTCCTGCAAAATAAAGCCAATTTTCTGTGTACGCTCTTCTGCACTGAAAGACCGGATATCCTTTCTATTTAATAAAACAGTGCCTTTTGTAGCATCATATAAACGCGAAATCAATGATGCCGTAGTTGTTTTTCCTCCACCAGTAGGCCCAATGAGTGCATAAGTTTTTCCCTTTTCGAACTTCAGGTTAATGTGATGCAGAATTTCTTTTGAATCATCATAAGAAAAGTGAACGTCTTTAAATTCAATAAGTGCATCTGAGGTAATGGTTTCATCATTTTTGATTACCTGAAGATTGGTTTCCAATAATAAAATTTTAGAAATACGATCCCAACTGGCCATTGCTACCTGAAAACTGGTCCATAATGCAGCCAGTTGCCTCAGCGGATTATAAAAATTAGTGCAATAAGATAGATAACTCACCAGAAAACCTAAAGAAAATTGGCCTATAGAAATGAGGTGTATACCAAAAAGCAAAACGATTAATTGTGCAATACTGGAAAGCAGACCATAAACCGGAACAAAAATATTATTGGCCAAGCCTGCACCAATGGCTGTCCTATAATTTTCTTTGTTTGCCTCATCAAAACGTTTTCTAAAATAATCGCGACGGTTGAAAGCTATAATCACCTTAAAATTGTTCAGGCTTTCCTGAACCTCAGCACTTAGGCCGCCTACACTTTTCAGGTTTTTAGCATTTTTACCTTTTATCCAGGGCGATAACGCAATGGTAAAAACAACAATGGCAACTGCTGGTGAAAGAGCAGCTGCCCCAAGTTCTATATTAATGGATAACAAGAATATACCAGCACCAATCATGGTTACAATACTTCCGATAAATTGCATGAGCGATTGAGAGAAAAACTGATTTAACTTGTCTGTATCACTATTTACCCTTGAAATTAAATCACCTGCTTTATTCTGATTGAAAAAGGAAACCGGTAATTCCTGCAACTTATTAAAAATGGCATTTCTAAGGGTGTATAACATTCTCTGGCCCACACCTCCCATCAGTTTGGTTTGGATATATCCCGTAACCATCGCAATCAGGTACATGCCTAAAAGAATTCCACCAAAAACCAACACACCATGAAACTGCTTGGTTCTGATATAAGTATCAATAGTATGCCCAACCAAAAGTGGCCCTAATAAAAGTAAGCCTGAATTAACAAGAATAGCGATTAACGCCAGTATAAGATTTTTCCGCTCGGCAGAAATGAATTTCAGCAATCTTTTAAGCGCCTGGTAGGTAGATTGCTTTTCCTGCTCTTCATTGAGCTGGTTAAGATTGTAATTCATAATTGCTTGTGCTCTGTTGTGAATTGTAAATTTGAACATATTCAGGGCTATGCTGAATCAATTCCCGGTGTGTTCCGGTAGCAATCACCTCACCCTGCATCAGTAGAATGACCTGATCATAATTTTCGACGGCAGCAATTTTCTGCGTCACAGAGATTAAGGTTATACCCGGATAATGAAGTTGAATATTTTCAAGAATCCGCTTTTCGGTATTGGAATCTACCCGTGCGGTAAAATCATCCAGCAATAAAATTTTAGGGTTTACGGCCAATGCCCTGGCCAGCATAATGCGTTGCTTCTGCCCACCCGAAAGGCTGTTTCCCCGTTCAGAAACAATGGTATCCAGTTTTGCGGGTAAGGCCTCAATAAAATCTTTCAATTCTGCTGTTTGAATGGCTTTCGCTAAAGATTCATCCGTTACGGTATTACTGAATGCGATATTTTCGCGGATACTCATATTAAAAATAATACTGTCCTGAAAAACAAAGCCAACTTGCTGGTGAAAATTCTCCTGTTTATAGCTTTTAATTTCTTGTTCATCGAAAAGAACTTTACCAGCCTGAGGTTCAATTAATCCGGTTAAAATATAAAGCAATTGTGTCTTTCCTGCTACTGTAGGACCAATAATAGCTGTTTTCGAACCTGCCTTTGCAGCAAAAGAAACTTTCTTTAAAATGGGTTTCTGCCCGAAATTTAGTTCAATATTTCTGGCTTCAACATCACCAGTTAGTGCATCGGTTAAGGTGCCCTGGTGCTTAACTTCAGGTGCATTTAATACACTTTCAATTCTTTGGTAGGATGCAGTAGCCTGAGCAATGACATTACTCATAAATCCGATCACCAGAATTGGAAATATAATAAGCGCCAGATAACTGTTAAATGCTGCAAACTCACCCAGCGTCATCGTATCTGTGATCACAAAATGACCTCCCAGCACCAAAATGGTAAGGCCGGAAAGATTCGAGACAAAAACAATGATGGGAATTAGTCCCGCAAATAAACGGAGAATAGATAGACCAAGATCACGAGCTTTGGAATTAGCATCTAGAAATTTCTGGTATTCGAGTTGTTGAGAATTGATTACCCTGATCAAGGCTGAACCTAAAATACTTTCGCTAATCACTTTATTTAACCAATCAATTACTTCGCGGCTTTTAATAAAGAGCACCCTTACTTTTTTCAACACCAGGTAAAAGGCAATGCCTATGATAGGCACAATGGCAATTACGCAAAGCGCAAGTTTCCAATTGATCATGAGGAGCAAAATGCTTGCTCCTACAATTAAAAAGATGGATGATGCAAGTGAAACGATCGCCTGAGACACAAACATTTTTATGGAATCGGCATCAGAAGTTAGGTTGGTGAGTAACTTGGAAGGATTAGCTTCGATGATATAAGCATGGCTCTGACGAGAAATCTGATCAGAAAGTTTTGACCTTAAATCCCTTGCTACCCGTTCTGATGCATAGGTTTGAACAATACTCTGCAAATAGGTAAAGATAAAAACCAGTACAATGGCAATGGCAAACTGAAGCAAAACCGAATCAAGATTAAACGTTTTGTTGGTATATGAATCAATACCATGCGCAATAATTTTTGGCAGCAATAAGTTAATGCCATTACTTAGTAGGGCAAATAAGATGAGTAGAAAAATTAAGCCTTTATATGATGCCAGTAAACTAAAAACGCTTGGTTTTTTAGCTTCTTTGGGTTTTGCCATGTGGTAAATTAATATTGTGGATAGATCAAATTTAACCCATTTATTTGATAGTGCTGGCAATAAAAATATTAAAATAAAGATAAGTGAATGATTAATGAAATGCTTAAAAAAATTTTAATTCATCAATTAATCATTCACTTTTTAAAAATTATTAACTTTCTTTTAAAACCATATCAATGGTAATTGCTGTGGCTACAATCGCTACCTTCTGGTCGCTTTCTGCATAGCTAGGGTCTATCGAAACATTGTATTTATCAGCTGTGGTAAACACCTCTTTTAATGCGCCTGCCCATTTCTTACTGATTTTACCTATTTCAGCGCCTGTTTTATTAGTGATATTAAAATTCCAAGCCTTCCAATCGCCAGTTATTTTGGCAATCTCCTCTCCCGAAACAGGATTTGATATCGTAAAAGTTGGTTTAAATAATTTAAATTTCTGCTTGATAATGCCCACTTCAACACCCATCGGATCGGTTACGATAATTTTAGACATCCAGAAAGTCCAGCCCCTACTGATGGTGGCCTGCAATTGATCGTTCGCATCAGTAATCTCCAATTTAAAAGGCATCATTCTTTTATCAACCAATAAACTTAATGCCTTTTGCCAACCGCTGATGCGTTGCTTAATGATACCGATCTGGTTGCCCTGATTATTATAAACCTTATACTCATTCGCAAACTTCAGGAAGTTTACTTTTTCATCAATAAAATATTCGTCACTTAAAAAAAATGTAGGAATCTGCTTATTCATATGGTAGCTATTTTAGATAATCGGCTAAATTATATAAAAAAATTAAAATCGGCTGTTGCTTTTAAAGATTACTATCTTTGCGCAAACCATTGAAGAAAATGGTTAACCAATACCATGATTGAAATAGGAAAATATAACGAATTAAGAGTTTTAAGCAAAACTGAAGCTGGTTTAAACTTAACTGATGGTGATAAGCTGGTTATTTTACCTTATCAATATGTGCCAAAAGGATTGGAAATTGGAGATAATGCTAACGTTTTTGTTTACATCCAAAAAGACGGTCGCTTAACCGGAACCACTCAAAAAGCCTATGCTGAAGTGGGTGATTTTGCGTTCTTAAAAGTTGTTTCAGATGGAGAAGATGGTATTTTTATGGATCTAGGCATTGATAAAGATGTTTACGTACCTACTAAAGAGCAGAAAAGGCCAATGCAAAAAGGCTATAAATATGTAGTGTATCTGTATCTGGATGAAAATAGCGATCGCTTGCTAGCCTCATCTAAACTTTATGATTTTGTTGAGGAAGAAAACTTCGACTTTGAAGAGGGCGACGAAGTGAGTTTATTAATTACGGAGGAAACCGATTTGGGCTTTAATGCCATTATCAACAATACTTATATTGGTTTGCTTTATCACAATGAGGTTTTTGATAACATTCAGATTGGAGACCATCGTAAAGGCTGGATCAAAAAAATACGTGTAGAAGGCAAAATTGATCTGACTTTACAACCTAGCGGTTACGGTCATATTTTAGACTCAAAAGAGGTGATCTTAAATGCATTGAAAAAGAATGGTGGTGTGATCGAACTTGGTGATAAAAGTTCTCCGGAAGAAATTTACCATCAGTTCCAAATCAGCAAAAGTGCATTTAAAAAAACCATCGGTTCCCTTTATAAAGAACGTTTAATCGTACTTTCTGATGATTCGATTCGGTTGTTAACTGATGAAGAAGCAGAATAATTAGCCATTTTTGGCCGCAGATTACGAATATTAGATAGATGCTGAAATAAATTCAGCATGACGAATGAAATAATCTGCGGATAACCTTAATTTAAATTAAATTTCTCATTCTGGATTTTGACCATATTTGAAGCAGAAATTATTGAGACAACCATTACGCCAATCAAAACAGCTAAAATTCCTTGCAAAGAAGAATATATTTTAGTTCCTGAAACGAAGATTTTGGAATCCTTAATTAGGTCATTGCCAACATTTGATTGAATTTTAATCAGCGCAGAAAGTTTTACAAGTGTTTGGTTAGACATTTTTTTTCCTTCAGACTGATAAATTCTAAGTCCATCTTCTTCAGTCATTTTCAATACCATTAATTCAAGCTGCTTTTGATTACCTAAGGCACTTTTTAGATCATTCAAAAACACTTCTTCCTGCTTAACCAATAATGTCAGTTCGTATTTCTTAATAACAGAATCAATTTTGAAGTTATACTGATCAATTTTTGCCTTACCAGTTAATGGCAAAGAATCGTTGATCAACGCATCATTAAAAATCATATTTTTTTGATAGAGATTTTCGGCAATGAAATATAAATCAGTCGCCGGAACCAGCCGATCATTGTACATGGAGATAAATGATTCATTAATTGTTGCTACGCTTTTATCTTCCAAAAATCGGATTAACAGCATGCAACACATAATACAAAAGAGCAGGAAAGCAATTTTTAACTTATTTTTGAGGCTAAAAGCGAATTTCATATTATACTTTGGTTAGCTGATTCAAGGTAAGAATTTAGGATGGCTTGACCGCAGATATTGTTGTAATTTTTGAATTATCTAAAACATATCAGAACATTTTAGCTTGTCTACTTACCATTCTTTATAGAGTAAATTTTAATTTGCGAATCTGGGGCTAAACTTAATTTAGGTTCTATCACTAAATAAAATTCATGTTTCCGTGGCAAAGTTTATCCTTAAAAATAATCCTCCTGCGCAGTTTTTGCAAAGAGTTGAGGCGCAAAATTAACTAGATATAACTCCTTCTTTGCGCGGGTTACAGCTGTATACAACCAACGCAGAAAATCAAGGTCAATCATATCTTCAGTCAGATAGCCTTGGTCAGCAAAAATAGCATCCCACTGACCGCCTTGTGCCTTATGACAAGTTACTGCATAGGCAAATTTAATTTGAAGGGCATTGTAAAAAGGATCTGCCTTAATGGCCAGCATCCGCTGACGTTTATTTGCAATGTGTGCATAATCTTCATTTAATCCATCAAAAAGCTTTTTATTTTGCTCATATGGCAGATTTGCTGATTCGAGATTTAAGGTATCCAGCATCACTTTACAGCTAATTTGTCCTGCTGACTGAAAATCCATAAATTCTAAGGTGGTATCAGCAAATCGAAAACCATAACGTTCTTCCTCTCCCCTCACACGGATCACTTTAGCCATATCTCCATTGGCGATAAAAGCTGTTTCTTCGTTTTCTGGGAGCCAAAAATAGTTATTGCGAACCACCATAATCTGATCGCCACCTGTTAGCTCCTCTTCACGGTATAACAACCTTGCCCGGATTTGCTGGTTGTAAATATTAGCAGATTTGTTAGATCGGCAAACCACCAGTGTATTCTCCATTCCAAACTTGCGGTAGGCATATTCTAATCCTTCTACCAGCCTGGCACCCGCCATATTGTAAATATCTGTATAATTCTTAGTTAGAAATTTTGGCAATGGATTCTCAGGATTTTTTGAAATCTGGTTCCGCAGCATGGTCGCATTGGCTAAAATACCCGATTTCTTTCCCTGTCTCACTACTTCCTTCAATTCCACAGCAGTAATGGTTAGTGCAAATTTATCCTTTAAATATTGTTCATTTAAGGCTGGACTTTCTAAACTTCCTACCGGTGGCAATTGTGCAGTATCGCCAACAAAAAGCAAAAAACAATTTTTAGTGTTATAGACAAACTCTAACAAATCCCTCAAAATAGAAGATCCTGTATCGTTAAATTCATCGGCAATCATAGATGCTTCATCTATAATAAAGAGGGTATTTTCGGATAGGTTTGGAGCAATTTGAAACTGCATTTCCGGCGATGCAGCCGAGCGTTTTCTGTAAATTCGTTTATGAATGGTTAAGGCCTTCCGTGAAGAATACTGACTCATTACCTTTGCCGCACGCCCTGTTGGTGCCAGCAATTCACTTTTTAAATTAAATTTAGCCAACACTTTTACCAAAGCCGCAACGGATGTAGTTTTACCTGTACCCGCATAGCCTTTTAAAACGAAGCAGCGGTATTCATCTTCTTCCTGCAAAAACTTTGACATCCGTTCGCAAAAAAGCAATTGCTCTTTAGTGGGTATGTGTTCATAAGCTTGTGCAATTAATTGACTTTTATTTAGGTACATTATTATTGAATCGTTTTATTATTAAATTGTTTTGAAAAGTGCTTGCTTTATTGATTTGGAAAGCAATTGTGCAGCCATCAGCATTTACAAATTATTCTAAATCATCGACAAGTTGCTAAGGATACTAACTTAAACAAACTGAAGTATATAACCTGGATTCAATAATTATTGGCTGATTTTACCATTCCGGTTTACGACCACCTCCGATACATCGGAGGGAATAGCAATCGTAATTCCCCTCCATTGGAGGGGTGCCCAAAGGGCGGGGTGGTTAAAAACACAAATAACCTCATCAAATAGTATTGTAAAACACATGATTAGTCGAACCCAGTTTATTAAGAATAACAGCAATCAAGCAATTTTACAATAATAATGTTTCAATCCGATGTGCCATTACCATTTTCTGCTGTTTACTCCAGCTAAAAATCGTAAAATGACCATCTTGCGACGCAACCAATCCAATGGCATCGGGTTGGTCATTCACAAACTGTGCTACTGAAAAATGCCTCGTACCACCTAGCTGTCCGGGATATAACAGTTTATCTTCTCCACCAACAATCGGCTCAGAAAAGGCAATTTGCTCTACCGTTGGTTTACCTTTTGCACGACCAATCTTTGCACCAAAAGCAATCAAATCAAATTGGTCGTTAATAATAGTAGCGCCGTCAACAGCAGTTAATCCAGCTAAGTGTTCTACCTCACGCCTTAGCGCACCCTGCGAGAAAATTTCAGTCTGGTTACCACTTTGCTTAGCCAAATTTGACAAGCCACAGAACGGAGGCTCAATTAAGTATTGAATGGGTTGAATAATGGAATCTTTCCATTTGGTATTTTCCTTTGGCACGATCAACAAAGCACCGCCACGCCCATGCCCACGCATGGAAACCGAGAACTGAATAAGGATGTTAATCGGATCATTCCAACTGGCCAATACCGTTAAATCCAATAAAGCCTTTAAAATCGGCGGACAATCACGATTAGTACAGGAAGTATCATCCACAATTCTAATCTGTTCTCCTTTTAAAACCGCAACGTTAGTGTATTTGCCAATACCATAAATCCGCCTGTGTTTGATCACAATTAATCCAGGTTCAGAAACATCCACTACAAAACAAAAGTTAGGAATATTTAAAGTTGTACCCCAGATGTATAATTCGCCATGCTCTTCCCACACACCCAAATGAATACCAGAACGCTCTATACCAGGTGCTATTTTAGTAAGTGTGTTTGCATTTAGTGGTAATGGTTTTGCAAATTTTAAAGGTTTTGAAGTTTGAGATGGTGGCAAAAAAGCAACGGATATACGAGGTGAATGTCCCTCTTCTTTCCGCAGGCTACTCCAAAAAGCTACGTCTATCAATGCCTCTATTGTTTTCCTGTCAGGCTGTGTAGCCAGATCAACTTCTCCCTGCGATGCGGCATTTTGATGCAAGCGAATAAAATGTTGCTCAATTTTACCAGCAACTGTGTTTGCGGCTTTATAAGTAGGCGTATAACTCATGTTCCGAATTTAAGCCGAATATTTCAAATTTTTAATAGATGAAAGGTTTGATTTTGGTCAAAAGATTTGCTTGGATTATGACCAGATCTGCGCCCAACTTAGCACACTTTACGAAAAAACTTTGTGCCCTTTGCGGTTAATCTCTAAAAAACTCTATTTTTGCGATAATGAGTAATAACAGCCTTTTATTGGTAGACCCGGATTTTAAAGCTGATGCATCAGTAAACTATCAGTTATTATTAAAAATAACGAACGATAGTTTTTCTTATGCGGTAGTTGATCAGGACTCAGAACAAGTTAAAGTAATTTTTGATCAGCAAGGCTGTGAAGATTTGCCGCTTGTTTTACAGGCTGCATTCGCATCAGATCGTTATCTATCACAATCATATAGCTCAGTAAAAGCAGCTATCCATACCTCAAATTTTGTCTTTATTCCGAATGAGTGGTTTAATGCTGATGATTTATCCGTTTATGCTAATTTTTTGGGCTCTGAGGGTAAGATTTACAGCAAACACCATCAACATCTTGGTTTTAATACTGTTTTCTCTATAGAAGAAACTATACAACAAAAACTTCCGGAAAATGCAGTTGTTTATCCGCATGCATCACCTTTACTTGCTTTGTTTAATCAACTAACTAGTGATGCCTTATTAATTGATTTTACAGCATCTTCGTTTAATGTTTTATTTGCAAAGGATAAGAAGATCAATTTCCAGAATCATTATTCAGCGGAAACTGCCGAAGAGTTTAATTATTTCCTGTTATTAATTATGGAGCAGCTTGGGCTTACAGAATCTGTACCAGTTTATCTTCAGGGAATTATTAATGAAGATGACGACTATTATAATACATTACTAAAATATTTTAATAACCTATACTTCTTTCTTCCTGCTGAAAAACAACATTCTGAATTACTGGCTGATATGCCTAAACACTATTTTAGCAGTTTGCTAGCCTTAAGTTTATGCGAATAATTGGAGGTAAACTAAAAGGCATCCGTTTGCAGCCACCTGCAAATCTTCCTGTACGCCCGACTACTGATATGGCCAAAGAGGCTCTTTTTAACATTTTAAACAATAAATTTGATTTTGAAACTTGTGCCGTACTCGATTTATTCTGCGGGACGGGAAACCTGACTTTTGAATTTGCTTCCCGCAACGCAGAAAAGATTTTAGCTGTAGATATGGATTATGGCTGTGTAAACTGGGTAAAGAGCGCTGCACAGAAATATGAATTTAAGCAGGTGGAAGTGCGTAAGGCAGATGTTTTTAAACTATTGAAACAGATGACCGGCGCATATGATTTAATTTTTGCCGATCCGCCATATCACATGCCCAATATCCCACAGCTGCCTGTTATAGTTCAGGAACAGCAATTGCTTAAGCCAAACGGATTGCTTATTGTGGAGCACCAAAGCAATATGAGATTGAGCAATCAACCTGGCTATACTGAAACCCGTAAATACGGAAACTCATCGTTTAGCTTTTTTGAATATGTTTAACCGCTAAAGGCCACTCAGGTTTTTCGCAGAGCGCAATAAATCTTAAATTATAAATATACAGTCGTCATTTCCGTAACCTGTCCCGAATATTCGGGAGTGGAGAAATATTTGTAATTAGCACTTAATTAAGCTTAAAAGATTTCTCCATTCCGCTTTGCTTCATAAATCATTCTAATAAATCCACACCTCGTCTTCATTTCGAGCAAAGCCGAGAGATCTTTATAATTAATATATAATAGCGCTTAAAAAGATTTCGCTTCGCTGAATCCCTTTGGGGTTTCTCCATTCTACCTTGTTTCAATTGAAATAACGATTAACTTCGTTAAGCCTTTCACCTTTCGGCTTAAAAATTTATATTTGAATGATGAAAATAGCGCTATTTCCAGGTTCATTTGATCCTATTACCATCGCACACGTAAACATTCTGCAACGTGCCACTCCCCTTTTTGATAAAATAGTAATCGGAATCGGACTGAATAGTTCCAAGCAAAATTTTCTAACAGCAGAACAAAGGCTTCATATCCTGGAAACGGTTTTCGCTGATTACAAAAATATCGAAATACAAACCTATCAGGGCTTAACTGTAGATTTTTGCAGGAAGATAAATGCCACTTATATGGTTCGTGGTATTCGTTCCGCATCAGATTTTGAATATGAAAGAGCCATTGCTCAGATTAACCAAACCATGATGCCAGAGGTAGAAACTATTTTACTTTTGAGCAAACCGGAATACTCTGCCATTAGCTCAACCATTGTTCGTGATATTCTAAGAAACCATGGCGATGTAAGTCCTTTTGTACCGAAAGAAGCTTTAGGGTTTTTGTAGATATGAGATTTTCGCAAAGAATAGGCAAGACATCTATCAGAGAATTAATACAAGTCGAATCAATTGATGAAAAATTAACAAATCGAATTTGGAATATAATAATTGAATATTTTTTCAATTCATTTTCTCAATATGGTGAATATAACAGCGTTTCTCCAAGAGAGAAGATTTGTATATATATATGGAAAGAATATTTTGGAAATAGAACCGATGAAGCTCCCTCCCCAAGTTATAATTCCACTTATTCGGAATCGGTTATTGGATATGTAAAAAAATATTATCTTAAAGCTAAATGGTTTGAGAAATATGATTTAATTGAATTTCTATCTGAAATCGAAAAGCAAGATTTTGGTTTTACAAAAATGTGCAATGAAGCGTTAACTACAGAAATGTCTGCTTATAGAATAATTAATCATAAAATAGTTCAAATAACATCGGAGCAAGAAATTTTGTCTATAGAAAATGCTTTATCAAATTCCGAAAAATGGAACTCAGTAAATATTCATCTTGAGACCGCCATAAATATTTTAGCAAATAGAGAAAATCCTGACTATAGGAATTCTATTAAAGAATCTATTTCTTCTGTTGAATCTTTATGCGCTATAATCACAAATGATAACAAAGCTACATTAGGTAAAGCATTAGCAAAAATTGAAAAAATGCATAACCTTCATCAAACTTTAAAAAGTGCTTTTACTTTATTGTATGGTTATACTTCAGATTCTGGTGGGATTCGCCATGCATTATCAGAAAACGATACTCCAGTAACTTTTGAAGATGCTAAGTTTATGCTTGTTTCATGTTCAGCATTTATTAATTACCTTAAAGTAAAAATCGAAAAATAACTTCTAACATTTTTCATTCCCTATGTAACGTTTTCACAATTCGATTACTAATAGCGTAAATAACAAATTAATGCGTACTCAATTAGTAAAGATTTTAAAGTTCAATCTGCATTTCCGTTACAACGCCAGTACTTATTTAGTCAATCAATTGGGTTTTAAATGAAAGAAACCGAAACGATATTTCTATCCCTGATTAATCAGCACCAGGGGATTATACATAAGATTTCCAAAATGTATATGAAAGAGGTGGAAAACCAGCGAGACCTGTTTCAGGAAATCATTGTACAATTATGGAAAGCCTATCCAACATTTAAAGGAAAAAGTAATTTCTCAACCTGGATGTATAGGGTAGCTTTAAATACAGCGCTAGTATATTTTAAAAAGGAAAATCGAAAGGTTGATCAGGCGCTATTGGATGACAATCTTAATATAGCCGATGTAAATGATGGGGAATCTGAAGAAGAGAAACTTGATTACCTATATAAGGCTGTCCAAGAGTTAAATGCTGTAGAAAAAGCATTAATATTTTTGTTTCTGGAAAACCAATCGCACAGAGAAATTGCCGAAAACCTAGGCATCAGTGAGATAAATGCGAGAGTCAAGTTAAATAGAACTAAAGAAAAATTACAAATTATCATAAAGAAAAATGGCTATGAATTTTGATAAGCTTAAAAATGAATGGAATGCTGATCATTCGGAGGAGAACAACCGTATTACCGGAGATATGCTTAAAATAAAACAAGCACACACACCTATTGATATCATCAGAAAAAAGATGAAACATGAGTTTTTCTATCAACTGGTCGCTTTAATTATAATGTCTATGTTTCCATATATTATTGGTTTCAGTACCGAGATGAAACTGGTTTATATGATATTTTATGTCATTATTTGTGGTTTCACCACTTATTATTTTTTAAAATTTTACAGATTTTATAAAAACTCTTACGATATGAGCTTAGATAGCCGTAAAAATATCCTCTGGTTTTTTTACGAAATGAAACTAAACATTGAACTTTATAAGGCATTAACCTATATAATCGTTTTCATTGGTTTAGCCTTTTTTGCTATTTATTTCTTAACCGAAAGTGCCTCCATGACCGTTAAAATTATTAATAAGCTATCTCCGGTTTATATATTGTTGAACTGTTTTTTTTCCATCTTGATTATTGGCGTAATTACTGAATTATGGGCCTGGTATTATTATGGAAAGTACTTGAAACAGGTTAAGAAAGTTGTTGATGAATTGGATTTTGAAAATTAACATGAGATTGCTTCCCCGAAAAGTCAGGCCAGGCTGTCGTAACTCCTCAGCAATGAAGATTCTAATTTAAAAATCGTCTTCCTCAATTCATTTCAGGATCTTATCTAAAAGATGCTGAACTCAATTCAGCAGGACGATTCGACTGGTGCGTTCCCAAGAAAAAAATCGTCATTGCGAAGCAAATTTTTCATTTGCTGAAGCAATCTCCATTGAAAAATCTCAGCCAAAAAGATTGCTTCGTCGTACCTCCTCGCAATTGTAAATTTACAATATTCCTCCGGCCCTCATTACATCCATAATCGACGGAAAAGTGTTTTTAACCACAGGAGCAAGATGATTTTTATCCAGCCAAACAGCTTCCTCAATCCCCTCCTCTTTTTGTGGAATTAATTTTGGCTCGCCCTTAACCTTCATCTTGTACCAGTTTGTTTTTTTAATGACCATTTTAGATCCATTTGGATAAACATGGTACGTTTTACAAAGCTTTTCTTCGCGTTTTAATATTTTAATCCCACATTCCTCTTCTACTTCTCTAACAGCTGCTTCCTTCATACTTTCGCCCAGTTCAAGTTTACCTTTTGGTAAATCCCACTTTTTATTTCTGAAAATAAATAAGAAATTTCCGTTAGCACTCTCTACCAAACCGCCAGCGGCCTTAATGATCTCACAATTCTTTTTGAGCCTTTTAAATGTTTCCTCCGGATTTTTAGCTAAAAACAAATAACTTTTCTTTGAGCCATTCTTTAATTTTTTATAAAATGTTTGTAAATCAAAATCTTGAAATTCAAGTTGTTGAATCTTTTCCTTCTGCTCTGGTAAAACATCTGATATAAACAAAGTGTTATCGTTAATATAAATTCTGTAATTTTGGGCCATGTATAATAAAAGTGATATTGAATTAAAGGTAGCGGAATTTTTATTACAAATAAAGGCAATTAAATTACAACCTAATAATCCTTTTACCTGGGCATCTGGTTGGAAGTCGCCGATTTATTGCGATAACCGCATTACCCTTTCCCATCCTCAGGTTAGAACATACATCCGTCAGAAGCTTGCACAAGCTATTCAGGAAGAGTTTGGTTCAGTTGATGTTATTGCAGGCGTTGCTACAGCTGGCATTCCACAAGGCGTACTCGTTGCGCAGGAACTTGGTTTGCCTTTTATTTATGTTAGATCGAAAGCAAAAGAGCACGGAACCGGAAGTTTAATAGAAGGAGAAGTAATAGATGGACAACGCGTAGTAGTTATTGAAGATTTAATCTCTACCGGAAAAAGCAGTTTACAAGCTGTTGAAGCCCTAAGATCTGCAGGTTTATCAGTTGCTGGCTTAGCTGCAATCTTTACCTATGGATTTGAGAAAGCAGATGAAAACTTCGCTGCCGCAAAATGTCGTTATCTTACCCTATCTAACTATGCCGCACTAATTGATTATGCTGCAGAGCACAGCATCATTGCAAAAAGTGACATGGAATTGTTAAGCAAGTGGCGTTTAAATCCTTCTGAGTGGGGTCAACATTAAGTTAAGAATTTCCACCAACCAAATATAAAATAACCTTAAAAAAACACAATGACAATTATTGAAAGCACTGTAGATGTAAACAAACCTGTTGCCGAGGTTTATGCTTTTCTCTCTAATATGAATAACCACCAAAGATTGATGCCCGAAAATATATATAACTGGGAATCAACTGAAGATGAGGCACGTTTTACCATTCAGAATATGGCTAAACTGGCTATTAAAATCTCCAATCGTGTTGAAAACCAAGAACTAACTGCCATCCCAACAGAAAAAGCACCGTTTGAAGTGGAGTTAAAATGGACAGTAGCAGATAATGGTAACGGAACAACAACTGCAAAACACATCGTTACTGCAGATTTAAATATGATGATGAAAATGCTGGCATCTGGTCCATTGCAAAAGTTAGTTGATCACCAAACAGAACGATTAAAAGATCTTTTAGGATAATTATTTATCCGCTGATTTGTTCAGCCAATTGCTTTTAACATATAGCGAGGATTATTCTTCGCTTTTTTTATGCTTAAAAATTCCAATTCACGTTGCTTAATCAGATCAGTATTTATAATATTACCAGTTTCACCATTAAATTAGTAAAACAGACAAGACAAAATTTCAGCACAACACACTATAAATCAGAATTTTATTCATACAAACAAATAATAAAGCGACAAAATTTCCGATTTAGAAATCAAAATAGACATGGCATCTGTTTTGATCCAAAGGAAAATATGAACTTCAACAATTTCACTATAAAAGCCCAGGAAGCGATTCAACAGGCTTCTGAAATAGCCCAAGGCAATCAGCAACAAGCTATTGAAACAGCACACTTACTTAAAGGTCTGCTTACTGTTGATGAAAATGTAGTTTCTTATGTATTAAAGAAATTAAACGTAAATCTGAATTCCCTCAATCAGAATTTAGATGCTGAGATCACAAGGTTTCCAAAAGTAAGCGGAAGTAATGTTTACCTTTCATCTAACACCAATAGCGTTTTACAAAAGGCGCAAACATTTTTAAAAGAATTTAAAGATGAATTTGTATCGGTAGAACATTTGTTATTAGGAATTTTAGCCGTAAATGATAGCACTGCAAAACTTTTGAAAGAACAAGGTGTAAACGAAAAAGACCTTAAAAAAGCAATTGTATCATTGCGTGGTGATAACCGGGTAACCGATCAAAATGCTGAAGCCACTTATCAGGCGCTCAGCAAATATGCCCGCAACTTAAATGAATACGCAGAAAGCGGAAAGCTCGATCCGGTTATTGGCCGAGATGAAGAAATTCGTCGGGTCATTCAGATTTTATCCCGCAGAACCAAGAACAACCCTATTTTAATTGGAGAACCAGGTGTAGGTAAAACTGCCATAGCCGAAGGTATTGCATTTAGAATTATTAAAGGAGACGTACCTGAAAATTTGAAAAGTAAAACTGTTTTCTCCTTGGACATGGGTGCTTTAATTGCTGGTGCAAAATATAAAGGCGAGTTTGAAGAACGTTTGAAAGCTGTTGTTAAAGAAGTTTCGCAAAGCGATGGAGATATTGTACTCTTTATTGATGAGATCCACACCTTGGTTGGTGCTGGTGGTGGTGAGGGTGCAATGGATGCCGCCAATATCTTAAAACCGGCTTTAGCAAGGGGCGAATTAAGGGCCATTGGCGCGACCACTTTAGATGAGTATCAAAAATATTTAGAAAAAGACAAAGCGCTTGAACGCCGTTTCCAAAAGGTGATGGTAGAAGAACCTGATACCCAGAATGCTATTTCTATCCTTCGTGGATTGAAGGAGCGTTATGAAACACATCATAAAGTACGCATTAAAGACGAAGCCATTATTGCAGCGGTAGAAATGAGTCAGCGATATATCGCAGATCGTTTTCTACCTGATAAGGCTATTGATTTAATGGACGAGGCAGCCTCTAAACTTCGAATGGAAATGGATAGTGTTCCGGAAAATGTAGATGCATTAGATCGGGAAATCATGCGCCTGGAAATTGAGCGTGAAGCCATCAAAAGGGAAAAAGATGATCGTAAAATACAGGAGTTATCTGAAGAGATTGCCAATCTATCAGCAGAGCGTGATGAATTTAAAGCAAAATGGCAAGGTGAAAAAGATCTGGTTGATGCGGTAAATAATCAGCTTGAACAAATTGAGCATTATAAATTAGAAGCCGAGCAGGCCGAACGTGCCGGAGATTATGGCAAGGTTGCTGAGATCCGTTATGGAAAAATTAAAGAAGCTCAGGATCAGGTAGAGAAATTAAAGGCCGATCTCGAAAGCCAGCAAACAGACAGCAGAATGCTTAAAGAGGAAGTTACTGCTGATGATATTGCAGGTGTAGTTGGTCGTTGGACCGGTATACCTGTTACCAAACTGATTGCCAGCGAGAGAGAAAAACTTTTAAATCTCGAATCAGAACTACACCAGCGTGTTGCAGGTCAGGATGAAGCCATTGAAGCGATTTCTGATGCGATCCGTCGCTCACGCGCAGGCCTACAGGATAAGCGTAAGCCAATTGGCTCATTCATTTTTTTAGGAACTACCGGTGTAGGTAAAACCGAGCTGGCTAAAGCATTAGCAGAATTTTTATTTAATGATGAAAATGCACTCACCCGGATTGATATGAGCGAATACCAGGAACGCCACGCCGTTTCCAGACTAATTGGAGCGCCTCCAGGATATGTGGGTTATGATGAAGGTGGGCAGCTTACGGAAGCAGTAAGACGTAAACCTTATTCGGTAGTACTATTGGATGAGATTGAAAAAGCACATCCTGATGTATTTAACATCTTGTTGCAGGTTTTGGATGATGGTCGCCTAACAGATAATAAAGGCAGAACTGTCAATTTCAAAAACACGATCATCATCATGACTTCCAATATTGGTGCACATTTGATTCAGGATAATTTTAAAGATTTAAGTGATGAAAACCGTGATGAGGTAATTGCCAAAACCAAAAATGAGTTATTTGAGGTATTGAAACAAACCATTCGTCCAGAGTTTCTAAACCGTATTGATGAATTGATTATGTTCACACCGCTGAACCGTAGTGAAATCAGAAATATTGTTGCCTTGCAATTTAGGCAGGTAAAACAAACACTGGCCGAGATGGGAATTGAGATGGAAGCCAGTGATGAAGCATTGGATTGGCTGGCACAGCTGGGTTACGATCCTCAATTTGGTGCAAGACCACTTAAACGAGTTATTCAAAAAAGAATCTTAAATGAGTTGTCAAAAGAGATATTGGCAGGTAAAGTGGATAAAGACAGCAAAATTAAATTAGATATGTTTGACCATAACTTTGTGTTTTTGAACCAAAAACAAGATTCATAATTACATTATTCAAAGGGTCTGTTCATGATGTGGACAGACCCTTTTTTACATTATTGATTTTTTTATTAAGCTTATCAGCTATTGATATTAGCTTAATTGCTGATTCTTCCCATCAAAAAATTAGAATCTATTTAAGCCTAAACTCCAGTATATCTCCAGGCTGGCAATCTAATATTTCGCAAATAGCCTCAAGAGTTTCCAAACGAATAGCTTTTGCCTTTCCGGTTTTGAGAATCGATAAATTTGACATGGTAATTCCTACGCGGTCGCTTAACTGCGTAAGCGACATTTTACGACGGGCAAGCATCACATCTAGATTTATAATAATTGGCATGTCCGAAGTATTAATTAAATGGTAAAGTCGTTTTCTTGCTTTAATTCAAGTCCTTTTTTGAAAACAAATGCGATGGTCAAAAGTGTAATTCCAAGAATTAAAAGCCAAAATTCAAAATCAACATTTAGTACGTTATTAATACTTAATTTATCTAGATTTAAGCAGTTAAAGATAAATAACAAAAAGGGGACTGAAACGCAGTACCATCCAGCCAAGTATAACCGTTGAATATTTTCCACACTAAAAACTTCGCCCAATTCAATTGAATTGATGAATAGATAGAGATACACAAAGATTCTTAATGCAAAGAAAGAAATGATAAGTATTAAAAAGCCCTGAGAAAATGATAAATCATTATTTCCAGAACCTGATGAAGTGTTTACATGATTCCACCCATCTCTAAATCCTGCTATTCCCCCATTAATCATAGAGATTAAAAAACCAATTACCAATACGACTACGTATATTATTTTAGTTAATTTGATTTGATATTGAGTTTTCATATTTATTTTATTTTTTTTAGATGTTTCAAACTGAATAGTAAAGTCTTATAAATAACATGCTTCTAAAACTGACAGGTAGTATCAATCAAAGTTTTAGTTAAATGATAAGACATTAAATAAACGTCATCTTTTATCCCAATTTTCATGCAAACCTAAAAAATAAATTATCATTAATCAAAATATATTTATTGTAATTCGATAAATATATTTTGATTAACGGATATATGATGCTGATGGATTAAAAGAAAGGTAAAAACTTTATTGGAATGATTTTTGTTAGAAGTAATAGTATAAAAAACATGTGCAAACAGCAACACTTTCAGTATTTTATCCTTTCGGATTGCCGTACAATTTCGTAACTTTGCACACTTCAATATTTAAAGAGCACACAAAACGTATAAATGAGACAACTCAAGATAACGCAGTCAATTACCAACCGTGAAAGTCAATCACTTGATAAATACTTACATGAAATTGGTAAAGTAGATTTAATAACAGCAGAGGAAGAGGTAATTTTAGCAAGAAAGATTCGTGAAGGCGATCAGGCTGCATTAGAGCGATTAACTAAGACCAATTTACGTTTCGTGGTATCTGTTGCAAAACAATATCAAAACCAGGGTTTAACTTTGGGCGATTTAATTAACGAAGGAAATTTAGGTTTAATTAAAGCTGCAAAGCGTTTTGATGAAACCAAAGGTTTTAAGTTTATCTCATACGCCGTTTGGTGGATTCGTCAATCCATTTTGCAAGCCATTGCTGAGCAAAGTCGTATTGTGCGTTTACCTTTAAATCAGGTGGGTTCACTTAGTAAAATCAGTAAAGCTTTCTCTAAATTAGAGCAGGAATATGAACGTGAGCCATCTCCTGAAGAATTAGCAGATATTTTAGAAACCACTGTTGATAAGATTTCAGATACTTTAAGTAATTCTGGCCGTCACGTTTCGATGGATGCTCCTTTTGTTCAGGGTGAAGAAAACACATTGTTAGATGTATTGGAAAACCATGAGCCAAATACAGATAGTTCATTAATTAATGAATCACTTTCTGAAGAAATTAAACGTTCACTGTCTACTTTAACAGAAAGAGAAAGAGAAATCATTGTATTGTTCTTCGGACTTGGTTCTAATCATCCATTATCTTTAGAGGAAATCGGTGAGAAATTTAATCTAACACGTGAGCGTGTTCGTCAGATTAAAGATAAAGCGCTTCAGCGCCTTCGTCATACTTCAAGAAGTAAAATACTAAAATCATATTTAGGGTAACACTAATTATCCTAATTGAATTGAAAACGGATCGGCAATTGTCGGTCCGTTTTTGTTTACCAGCATTTTAAGTTTTTTCTATATATTTAAATATGTCAATTAAGCTCTTTAAAAAATCTTTGATAGTTTATAGACTAATCGTAATGTAGAACATTTTCCCCACTGGGTGATGTCTCACTAACCAGCATATTCTTTAACAATGAATAATATTCAATATTAGTAATTTAAAGTCAAAATCTTTTTAGGTTGGTGAGACACCAAACCGATAGATGGAATAAGATTGCTTCGTCGTTTATCCTCGCAAGAATAGCCATTCATTTATTATGTTTAAGCAGGAAAAAGTTTTTAGTAAATTGCTACTGCCCCCCTACTGTTTAATGTCTCACTACCTGTATATTCTTAAACATAAATAATTTTAAATATTATTAATTTAAAGTCAAAATGTTTTTCGGCTGGTGAGACACCAAAACCGATAGATTGGACATTGGTCGATGTCGCACCGAATGAGTACAAATACATCTGCTCTAAATTTAGCATCTAATATGAGCATAAAAAAAGACCAGCATTTGCTGATCTGTGAACAGGTATAACTTTCTATAGCATTGAGATTGCCTTTTTCCTCGAAATAACGATGAGTATTAAAACAACAAATGTTTAACTGTTAAACCGTTATTGATTAATTGTTTCAAAGAATCAATTCCAATTCGTAAGTGCGTCTCCACATATTTTTCCGTAACACTACTATCGCTTTCAGCTGTTTTAACACCCTCAGGAATCATAGGTTGATCTGAAACCAATAACAATGCGCCAGCTGGAATTTTATTGGCAAAAGCAGTGGTAAAAACCGTAGCTGTTTCCATATCAACCGCCATAGCCCTTAAGGTTTTTAAATATTTTTTAAATTCTTTATCATGTTCCCAAACCCTGCGGTTAGTGGTATAACAGGTTCCTGTCCAATAATCCCTTCCATGATCACGAATCGTGGTAGAAATCGCTTTTTGCAAGGCGAAGGCTGGTAATGCCGGCACTTCAGCAGGAAGATAATCATTAGAAGTTCCTTCACCCCTAATTGCGGCAATTGGCAGAATTAAATCACCTAATTGATTTTTCTTTTTCAAGCCGCCACACTTACCCAGAAACAACACAGCTTTCGGCATAATTGCAGTTAATAGGTCCATCATGGTTGCGGCCAACGGACTTCCCATTCCAAAATTGATAATCGTAATTCCGTTTGCTGTAACACTCTGCATAGGCTTATCTAAACCCATAATCGGAGCATTGTCATTCCATTCAGAAAACATACTTACATACTTACTAAAATTGGTTAGTAAGATATAATCACCAAACTGATCTAAAGGCCGACCCGTATAACGTGGCAACCAGTTTTTAACAATTTCTTCTTTAGATTTCAGTCCGGATTTTACCGGGCTTTCTACTTCTTTTACTTTTTTTGATTTCTCTCCAATAGCCTCGTCTTTTTTTACGTCTTTTTCTTCATTCATAATCCTAAATTTAGCGCCGAGCGCATGGCGCTAAGCGTATTTACAAAAAATCCCCCCGATTTCGCGAGAGGATTTGATTTTTATGCGGCTTGTAACTTTTTAAAGTCAGCCTTTTCAAATTTTTCTATCGCATAATCGAGATTAATATGCAACTCCTTGACATCCGTTTGTGTCGGTGTATCAAACATTGCATCTAACATAATGGCCTCACAAATTGATCTTAACCCACGGGCACCCAATTTATACTCCATTGCTTTATCTACGATAAAATCCAGCACATCATCTTCAAATTCGAGATTTACTTCTTCATAAGCAAATAGCTTTACATACTGCTTAATTAATGAATTTTTTGGTGCAGTTAAAATATTGCGCAATGATTCTTTATCCAAAGGATTGAGGTGAGAAAGAACCGGGATACGCCCAATTAATTCCGGAATTAAACCAAATGATTTCAAATCCTGTGGTGTAATATACTTATAAAGATTTTTAAGATCTAAAACAGTCTCATCTTTCTTTACTTTGTAACCTACAGCCTGCGTGCGCAAACGATTGGCAATTTTTCTTTCAATGCCATCAAATGCTCCACCACAAATAAATAATATATTATTCGTGTTAACAGGAATCATTTTTTGATCCGGGTGTTTACGCCCGCCCTGAGGTGGAACATTCACTACGGTACCCTCTAAAATCTTTAATAAAGCCTGTTGTACACCTTCACCTGATACGTCACGAGTGATGGATGGATTATCACTTTTACGGGCAACTTTATCCACCTCATCAATGTAAACAATACCACGTTCTGCTGCAGCAACATCATAATCAGCAGCCTGCAATAAACGGGTTAAGATACTTTCAACATCTTCACCAACGTAACCAGCCTCAGTTAAAACGGTTGCATCACAAATACAGAAAGGTACATGTAAAATTTTAGCAATGGTTTTAGCTAAAAGTGTTTTACCAGTTCCTGTTTCACCAACCAACATGATATTAGATTTTTCAATCTCAATCTCGTCTTCTTGATCAATTTTCTGATTTAAACGCTTGTAGTGATTATAAACTGCAACAGATAATACCTTCTTAGCATCATCCTGACCAATTACATATTGATCAAGGTGTTGTTTAATTTCAAGAGGCTTTAATAAATTAATAGCCTCCTGAATATTTTTTGTCCCTTTGGTTCCTAATTCTTGCGCAAGCAATTGATTGGCCTGGGTAACACATTTATCACATATAAATGCATCCATGCCTTCAATCAACATTAATGTTTCATGCTTGCCAGAATGGCAGAATGAGCAACGGGATTCTTTATTTTGTTTCGCCATCTTTTTTCGAGTTTCTCGATAACACTTCATCAACCATACCAAATCCTTTTGCCTCGTCAGCTGTCATCCAGTAATCACGATCTGAAGCTTTCTCTACCCAATCGTAAGTTTGACCAGAGTGCTCTGAAATAATATCGTATAATTCTTTTTTCAATTTCAACATTTCTCTCAAGTTGATTTCCATATCAGATGCTACGCCTTGTGCGCCACCTGAAGGCTGGTGAATCATTACTCTTGAGTGTGGTAAAGCGGCACGCTTTCCTTTAGCACCTGCCACCAATAACACAGCGCCCATTGATGCTGCCATACCTGTACAGATAGTAGCCACATCTGGCTGAATGTACTGCATGGTATCATAAATACCTAAACCAGCATAAACTGAACCGCCTGGAGAATTAATATAAATCTGAATATCTCTTTCTGCATCTGTAGATTGTAAAAACAACAGTTGCGCCTGGATGATATTCGCATTATGATCATGAATGACATCACCTAAAAAGATAATACGATCCATCATTAACCTGGAGAATACATCCATCTGAGCCACGTTTAACTGACGTTCTTCAATAATGTACGGCGTCATATTCTGTGGGTTCAGATTAGCCTGAGCAATAAATTTATCTACGTGTAAACCACCAATCCCCTGATGTTTAACGGCAAATTTTCTGAATTCTTGTGAATCTATGTTCATAATCTGTATTGCGTTTGGAGTTTGGCGTTAAGCGTTTGAATAACGAGAAGCCAAACTGGATTATTATTTTAATAAATATTTCCTGAAGTTGGTTAATTTCCGTGCCAATTTATCTAATTCTTCCAGATAATAAAGCAGTTCTGTGTCAGAAATATATTTTCTTCTTTCCAATACTACCAAAATATTTGCATTTTCAAAAGCAGATCGATGTGCAATATTCAGATAATGAGCAAATTCCTTATTGGAAACAGATCCTGAACCTTCTGCGATGTTGTTAGATATGCTAAGAGCAGCTCCATTGAGCTGCTCTGCAAATCTGTATTTTTTATCAACTGACAATCGGTCAGCTATATCAAGAAGTTTATCGGTTAGCGCTATTGATAACTGCCAAACTTCGAGCGATTGAAATTTAAATTGAGCCATTGCTAAATATAGGCAATTGAACAATCATTTTAAACGCCTTACGCCCTACTCAAGGCGGTTTACTTCTTATCTAACTCCACAAACTTATCGTAATCTATGTCTTTTTGTTCAAGTGTAACAATAGATTTGATTTGTTCGAAAGTTTTTAATGCTTTTACTTCTTCGAAAACACGGTTTGCATTTTCTTTCTCTTGTAAGAATTGAACAGCATATTGTGCCAATTGATCTTCAGGAAGCGGCGCTGGGCTGTACATTCTGAATTGCGCATCTAATTTTGCTTTAGCGGCCTGAACAACATCTTCATATTTAATATCGATGTTGTTATCTTTAATGATTTTATTTTCGATTAAAGTCCATTTAAGGTTTTTAGCAAAATCATCATAACCTTCTGCTAATTCTTCATCCGTTAATTTTTCATTAGTAGCTTTTAACCAGCGACGTAAAAACTCATCAGGTAATTCGAAAGTATGTTTTTTTAACAGGTCTTCATAAATATCGTTTGATAATTTACGTTCTGCATCTTGTTTAAACATGCCCTCTACTTCTTCTGCAATTTTTGCCCTAAAAGCAGCCTCGTCTTTTACAGAACCATCCGGGAAAATTTTATCGTAAAATTCCTGATTTAAATCAGATTCTTCTAAACGGTTAACATTTTTTACGGTTAACTGGAAATCTGATTTCAAATCTGCCGCATCTTCTTCTGAAATATTAAGTGCTTTTGCAACAGCAGCAACATCATCAAGTGCTTTAGTTAAGTTGATAGTAACTACATCATCTTTTTTCAAACCAACTAAGGTTTTCAAAATTGCCTCATCTTTGATTAAATCTAATCGAAGTGTAGCACTGTTTGAGATTCCACCTTCGAAAACAGAACCGTCTGCTCCTAATTGAACCAGTTCAGCATACAACACATCACCTTCAGCAGATACTTCAGGATTTGTCATTTTGCCATAACTGCGACGGATATTTTTAACACGTTCTTCTAAAGTTTTCTCATCAGCTTTAATCACATATTCTGTGTATTTATCTTTTGAGGAAACATTTACATCAAAGCCAGGTGCTAAACCCAACTCATAATCGAACTCAAATTCATCCGTATTGTCCCATTTAAATTCACGCTCATTTTCTAACTGTGGCAATGGCTGGCCTAAAATTTCTAATTTTTGTTCAGCAATATAGTTAGATAAGGTATCATTTAACAGGTTATTAACTTCTTCTACCAGAATACTCTTGCCATACATTTTTTTAATATGAGCGGGAGGAACCATTCCTTTACGAAAACCAGGTAATTGTGCTTTTTTAGCTTGGTCTTTAATAGCCTTTTCTACTTTAGCACTATAATCAGCAGGTGCGATTTTGATTTTTACAACAGCATTTAAGTTGCCGGTTTTTTCCTGTGTAATATTCATTTTTTTAAAGATATGAGTATTGAGATGTGCGATTAAATCTGATTATCAAGATATGAGATTTGAGACAAATGGTACATATCTTTCAAATTTAACAGCGCATCACTTTTTATTAAACAATGTTTTAAAAAACAAAACCGTTCCGATGTTTAAATCGGAACGGCCTTTATCTTGTTGTGCGGAAGAAGGGACTCGAACCCCCACGCCGTGAAGCGCCAGATCCTAAGTCTGGTGCGGCTACCAATTACGCCACTTCCGCAGTTAGGATGTTGTAAGGACTGCAAAGATAGAAACAAGATTGAATAATCAAAAGGTATCCTACAAAAATCTTAATTTATTTTTAGGCAAAAACGCTAAGTATTTAATTTAGAGCGAGAAAAACTTTATTTAAAAATTAATTAAAAAAGCAGTTTCAGTGATAATCGGTTTAAACAGTCCAGCTTTTTGCTGCAAGCCCGGTACAAAAACCGGGGCTTTTCGCATTAATCGGGTTTAATTAACAAGATGTTGCTGGTTGGAAAGGTTTACATCCTACAAAACATTTACAACATTAACTTGAATGGTATTCTATAACTTAATTAGGGTTACATCCAGTAGCTCTGGACCACCATCAACAGGATAACCCTTAACTTTCGTGCCTTTTACGGTAACCTTTTTATCTACATACTGATTCAGATCGATTGCATCGCTTTTTAAAGCATAGGTTTTAGTATCAGTTGTTAAAAGGTGTGTACCATATTGAAAGGTTGTCATTCCAATTTTTTGAATGGTACCGGTTGCTGTTGCTCGATTTGCAGTGTTCGAATCTTTAAATGAAGTACAGCCGGAAAAAATGGCTACAAATAGCGATAATACAAGTAATTTTTTCATATGTGATATAACGGTGTAAGGTTAAATATTGCTACAATTTAGGAAAATGCTATGGATAAATGATTAGTAAAGTAATTTCTGAAATTCAAAAAAATATTGCACTGCCTTAACCAATTTACTGCCATACCAACTGAACATTTCACCGTCAACCAGCATAACTTTTGTATCTGGAAGAGCAGATTGAATTTCTTCAATATGCTTTAAACCAAAAGGATAAGGCTCTGAGGAAAGTAAGACCATGTCACAGTTTAAAGTTTTCAACTCATCAAGCGTAATTTCAGGATAACGCTCCTGTTCAATTACATTTGTAATCCCATTCATAGACATAATGTGGTTAATAAATGTATTCTTGCCCGCAGCCATAAAAGGCTTCCGCCAAATCAGATAGGCTGCTTTTTTATGAATATGATGTTGCAATGCAAGTGTTTGCAAATCTCTGAAACCTGCAGCAATCAGGTGATTCAAATAACTCGCTTCAGGTTCTCGATCAACCAATTCTCCTATCTGCGTAATGGTTTTCATGGCATCATCCAGCGTGAAGATATTACTCATCCAAACCGGAAAAAACTCAGAAAGTTCTTCAATATCACTTTGCGTATTCTCTTCTTTATTGCCGATAATTAAATCAGGCTTCAAATCCTTAATTAAATCTATATTGAGTTTTTTGGTTCCGCCAACTTTAATGCATTCAGCAAATTTTTCTATCGGATAAATGCAAAACTTCGTCAAACCGATTATTTCTTGATCTAAACCTAAATCAAAAAGAAGTTCTGTTTGCGAGGGTACAATAGAAATAATTCTTTTAGGTGGAAAATTAATGGTGATCTCCTTCCCCATCTGGTCTTTAAAAGATTTTTGCATAATGCAAAGGTAACTTAAGCAGGTGAAAAACATTAAGCTTCCATTTAGAGTTATTATTTAAGTTACTCACCACACCATATATGAAAAAGGTTATTACATGCGCACTCGTTATCAGCATTTTACTTATCAATAAAATAAGGGCTCAGGAATCTAAAATTATTGAAGTAGCTTCATTTGGAAAAAATCAACCAATCGGCGTAAGTGTTTCTTCTAAAACCAATAGACTATTTGTATCATTTCCGAAGCGCGAACCTTATGTATATGGGTTAACAGAAATTATTAATGGTAAAAGAAAGTCTTATCCTGATAAAGAATGGAATGAAGTAGATAGCACCAATACCGATAGTCATTTTGTGAACGTACAGGACTTATATGCAGATGAAAAGGGCTTTCTATGGGTGCTGGATTCTAAACCTGCTGGTGGCGCTTCGATTTTTGGGGGTGACCAAAAGCAGAAGAAAGAAGGTTACTTTAAGCTGTTACAAATAAATCTGGCTACCAACAAGGTGGTCAATATTTATCATTTTGATGATTTGCCAAAAGATAAAAGTGCACTTAATGACATGGTGATCGATCATGACAAACAGCTTGCTTATTTATCAGACCCGGGTTTGAGTGCCATTATAGTGTTGGATCTAAAATCTGGAAAATCGAGAATAGTGCTTCAAAGAGATAAAGCCACATTGGCAGATCCAGGTTTCATCCTTCATTTAGATAACCATGATGTGGTAGACGATGCAGGTAAACCGTTTAATTCAAATGTAAATGGAATAGCTTTAACGCATGATAATCAATATTTTTATTTCAGGGCAATTAATCAGACTAAATTGTATCGAATTAAAACTCAGTTTTTAGCGAATAACAAATTAAGTGAAGCAGAAATTTCGCAAGCTGTAGAAATGGTTGCCGAGACTGGAGTTTGCCATGGCATGATAGCGGATAACAAAGGAAACGTTTACCTCAGTTCATCACCAGATTATTCAATTAAATATGTAAGTCCGGATGGAAAGCTGCATAATTTAGTAACCGACCAGCGGTTGAGCTGGCCAGATTCTTTTGGCATAGGGAATGATGGTTACTTATACCTTAGCTGCTCACAAATAAACAGGCAAGCGAAATACAATAATGATAAGGACAGAACAGACTATCCTTACCGAATTTATAAAGTAAAACTACCTAAGTAGTTGTTACTAAAAAGTCGTCTTTAATTACACCATCTGCAATGTTTAGGATTCTGTTTCCATACTGTGCATTTTTTTCAGCGTGTGTAACCTGAATTATCGTGATGCCATCTTCCTTGTTTAGTTTTTGAAAGAGTTGCATAATTTCTTCTGCTTGTGTAGATTGAAGATTCCCGGTTGGTTCATCAGCAAGAATAATAGAAGGTTGCGCAGCCAATGCCCTGGCAATGCCTACCAATTGCTGCTGACCTCCTGAAAGCTGATTGGGAAACAAATCTTTTTTAGCTACCATATTAAAACGATCTAATAAATCGGCAATTCTACTGGCTCTTTCTGCACCACCAACCTTTTTATAAAGCAAAGGCGCTTCAATATTTTCATAAACCGTCATTTCGTCAATCAAGTGGTAAGCCTGAAACACAAAACCGATGTGGTTACGGTAAAGTTCAATGCGTTTCCGTTCATTTAAACGGGTTACATCTTCTTCCATAAACTCGTATGTTCCGTAGGTGGGTTCTTCCAACATCCCCAGAATATTTAATAAGGTGGACTTCCCCGCACCTGACGGCCCCATAATGGAAACAAATTCACCTTGCTTAATGGTGGTGGTTACATGGCGCAAAACATAGTGTTTAATGCCTTTACTGGAATAGTATTTTTCGATATTTTTAAGTTCTATCATTTTATTTTAGTATCAAGTAATTTAGTATAAGGTATTTGGAGCTTAAAGCGAAAAGCAGAAAGACTAAAGCACCCGCAAATCGCTTTAAGCTTTAGCTTTAAGCTTTAAGCTTTATTCATATTTAAGTGCCTTAACAGGATCACCGATAGCAGCCTTTCTAGCTTGAATGCTTACCGTTAAAATGGCTATAATCACAGAAGTAATTGTTGCCATGATAAAGGGTAAAACGGGCATATCTATCCGATAAACAAATCCATCAAGCCATTTTTTGATCAGGATGTAAGCAATAGGCCAGCTGATTATGTTAGCCGCAATAACTAAATGTAAAAAAGATTTATTGAGCAGATTAATGATTTGCATATTTGATGCGCCTAACACCTTTCTTACCGCTACTTCTTTTGTTCTTCGTTTGGCCACAAAAGTGGATAAGGCAAATAAGCCTGATAAAGACAGTGAAACAGAAATTATACTAAATATGACGATCATGTTCATGAAACGGCTATTATCTTCCAAACTATGAATGAATGCATCATTCAAAGATTGATAGTTCATAGGGTAATTAGGATAATATTTTTTCCAAACCTCCTCAATTTTTCTAATAATAATCTGATAATGACTGGAGTTAAACCTAACAAGCAAATTTCCATTTGCACTCATGCCTCCTAAATAGGTTACCTTATATATAGTTGGAATGATAGATTTATCAAATGATTCTGCATGATAATCTTTAATTACACCAATGATTTGAAAAACATTTTCATAGGATCTGAATTGTTTACCTACGACTACACCTCCTAACTGCTTTGCTGCAGATTCATTCAGCACTACGGTATTTATAGTATCCTGTCTATAAATTGATGAAAAAAGCCGCCCCTGTAATGGTTTTATACCTAAGGCAGGAAACGCTTCCATGGTTACTGTTACCATGTTTAGATTCAACTTTTTACCTTGAAAATTAATCTTATCTGCATAAGCATACGTGTTTCCAATTACCTGTGTGGTAGCACCAACATATTGCACCCCTGAAACTTTTCTAATATCATTTGCGATTTTTTTATTATAGTTAGCGCTGATATTAATCACACGACTCTTATCGAACCCCAAGTCTTTTTGATTCATAAAGCTCACCTGCTTTTGCATTGTTCCTATTGCAATGATCAGTGTAACTGAAATCACGAATTGTAATACAATTAATGAATTACGCAATACAAGGCCTTTATGACTATTAGAAAAACTTCCCTTTAATACAGCGGCGGGTTTGTAGTTTGATAACACTGTTGCCGGATAAAAGCCAGCCAGCAGGGTAATGATTAAGAATAACCCAAATAGCTGTAGGAGTATAAAAAACAATTTTTGATTTGACCAAAAGCTAATATTCAAACCCAATTGCTGATTAAATGCTGGTAAAAATAATTCTATAAGCACACCGCAAATTAATAAGGCAAACAAACTTTGCAATCCTGTTTCCATTAAAAATTGCCACACGAGTAAACCTTTATTTGAGCCAAGCACCTTCTTAACACCAACTTCTTTAGCTCTTTGAAATGACTGTGCAGTAGCTAAATTAATAAAGTTAATAATGGATATTAAAAGTAAAAAGGTAACGATTAAAGAAACAGGCTTAATCTTTTCTATCCAACTAGCTATAAAAGGAGGATTTTGATGAGCTTCGTCTATAGGAAATAGTTTACAATTTGGTAGATTGCCTGATTTTAAAAATTCTGCATAAGAGTACTGACTGTCCGTAAATGTACTTTTCAAATTATTGATGTATACTTTCTTTACATTTTCATTTATTTGATTTAAATTCTCATGATTAAATAGCCTGGCATAAATTTCCATATATCTATGCATTGTTGGGTTTTGATTATCTTTATCAAACTCGCCTGTATGAATTATACCTGAAAAATTAACACTTTGCGGCGTATTGGGCTCCGAAACAATGCCTGTAACTGTAAAATCTGTAACGGCATCCCCTTCCCACCTTACTATGCTAATGGTTTTACCAATAATTTCTTCATTACCAAAAAGCTTTAATGCCAAGTCCTTTTTCAGCACAATGCTATTCGGTTTGCTCAATGCTGTTGCCTCATTGCCTTTTAAAAAGCTATGTGGCATCACTTTAAAAAAGGCTGAATCTGCATTACGTATCCCTTTGATCATTAATGACTTGCGATTCTTAACGGTTAGGGCATAATTTTGATACCAATCGTTTTCAACTTTTGTGATGGCATTGATTTGAGGAATATTTTGTTTCAGCAATGCAGCAATTCTACTTTCATTTGAAGTCTGCCAATATTGCTTGTTGTCCGGGGCGTTATAAGAATGAAATGCCCTAACCTGATAAACATTTTTTAACTCTGGCGACCATGTGTCATAGCTCTCCTCGTAATTAACATATAGTAATAACAGCACAAAAGCAGTTAATCCTATTGCTAAACCAGTAATATTAATGGAGGCATAAAACTTATTCTTCCAAAGGTTTCGCCAGGCTATTTTTAGATTGAGTTTGAACATACGAGTATTTAGTATTTAGTATTCAAGAGCGAAAAGCATAAAGACTAAAGCACCCGCAAATCGCTTCAAGCTTTAGTCTTTTAGCTTTATTCATATTTCAGTGCATCAATGGTATTTGCTTTAGCAGCTTTAAATGAGCGAAAACTAACGGTTATTAAAGTGATCAGCATAGAAATTACCATAGCCAAAACAAAAGGCCAAATACTTAAATCTATCCGATAGGTAAATGTAGAAAGCCATTTCGAAACGAATAAATAGGCTAAAGGCCAGGCCACCAGATTTGCGATAAAAACCATTAATAAAAATGAACCATTTAGCATTTTCACTAATTCTAAGGTAGATGCGCCCAATACTTTTCTAATGGCAACTTCTTTAGTTCTCTGTGTTGCTACGAACGATATTAAGCCAAATAAACCAATAAATGATATAAAAATAATTACACCTGCAAAAACCTTAAATAAAACGCCCATTACTCGTTCTGTTTCGTAATATTTACTAATATCATCGTCCACAAATGAGGCTGAGTAAAAGTTCTCTGGAAAGGTATCGTTCCAGATTTTTTCAATCTGTGGCATGATTGATAAAATTTGTTTGCTATCCATTTTAACAGCCAAATTTTTATAATTTTCTTTTATTGAAGTAATAATTATAGGGGAAATTGGCTCGTGTAAGCTCAAATTATTAAAATCTTTAACTACCCCGACAACAGTCCCGGTTTTACCCCAAATGGTAATTTTTTTTCCTAAAGCATCATTAAAGTCTACAACATTGAGTTTTTTTAATAATGTTTCATTCACTACTATTTCTCTTAAAGTATCACTTTTAGCAAACCCCTTTCCAGCCACGAGGCTTAATCCAAACGTTTTAAAATAATTCTCGTCCGCAAGTTTAGTATTTGCTTGAAACTTTGCCTTTTCAGCACCATTATATCTAAAAATGCTTTCATTATTATTTTCTGACGATGGTGGATTCCGGCAAAAGCTTGTTGTTAAAACACCTGGTATTTTTGAAATTCTATCGTTTAAAATTTGATACTTCAATACGCTTAAACTATCGTTTCTAACACTTACCATTGCTATGGCCGATGGATTAAAACCTAATGGTTTTTCCCTCATGTAGTTCATTTGTTTTAATACGACAAGCGTACCAATAATTAAAATTACGGTAATAGAAAATTGAACAACCACCAAAACCTTACGCAAACTTAAACCACCTGCATTTGCCTTAACTTTGTTTTTAATGGCCAAGGCAGGACTAAAGCCCGACATCACCATTGCAGGATAAAAACCCGCTAAAAAACTTACGATCAATACTAATCCAACCATAAAAACCAGTATAATTGGATGGCTGATGATGCTGAACGAAATATTATCCTGGAATAAACTTTTCATGCCGGGTAATGCAACTTCAGTTAATACGCAGGCCACAAGCAAGGCAAATACACTAATCGTTAATGTTTCGGTAAGAAATTGAAAAACCAATTGCTTTCTTAAACTGCCCATTACTTTACGTACACCAACTTCTTTACTTCTACTTACGGCTTGCGCCGTAGCCAGATTTATAAAATTAATACAAGCTGTTAACAATAGAAATGCACCAATAATTGCTAAGCCATAAAGTTCTTTTACAGGCATAGTTTTGTTGGCAAAATTCCCTAAATTTTCGTTGTAATGAATATCGCTTAATGCTTGTGTACTAATTTGTTCTTTTGATATTAAATCTTTTTGGAAATATTTTTCAGAAAACTTTGGTAAAGCACCACGAACTTCATCAATTGAAGTGCCTTTTTTTAATAGAAAATAACATTCATCATTTGAAGAAGTATTGCCCCACTCTTTAAAACTTGGGTCGTTGTAATTTTTAAATGTTTGATATGAAACTACAATACCAAGTGGAAAAGAACTGTTTTCGGGTATTTCCTGCAAAATTCCAGTAACCGTAAAATCTTCTCTATTTTGATAATTAATGGTTTTACCCACAGCTTTATTCCAGTCTCCGAATAGTTTAGTTGCCATATCTTTTGATAAAACCACCGTGTTGGGTTGGCTTAACGATTGTATCGGATTTCCTTGCAGCCAATCAAAATTCATAATTTGGAAGAACTCTGGTTCGGCATAAAACACGTCTTCTAAAACTTTGACCCGTTCTTTTCCGGCATCGTCTTTTACTTTTATAATTCCACCATCCTGACGGATAGAACCAACTTTTTCGATTTGTTTTTTAAAATCGTTACGCAATGCAGCAGGTGCTGGTTTAGGTACACCCTGCGATTCTTCAAATCCATCAGCCGTAGTCCAATTAGTGGTTATACGATAAATTCTATCTTCATTTTTAAAACCCTCATCAAAGCTCATTTGATAACGGATAAAAATGAAAATCAGAATGCAGCTCGCCATCCCGATGGATAAACCAAGAACATTAATGAATGTATAACCCTTGTTTTTCCAAAGGTTTCTCCAGGCTATTTTTAAGTTAAGTTTTAACATTTTTATAGTATCATGTGGTAAGTATCAGGTATTAAAAGCTTAAAGCTCCTTCAAAACCGCTTTAATCTTTGGTCTTTTAGCTTTCAGCTTTTATTCATATTTAAGTGCGTCAACAGCATTGGCTTTGGCCACTTTAAAAGTTTGCAGGCTCACGGTTAAAACAGCAATAATGATAGATGTTATGAGTGCAATTACAAAAGGCCATGAATTGATCGTGATTTTATAATCATATTTTTCTAACCATTTACTTACTAAAATATAAGCTGCCGGAATTGCGATAATGTTCGAAATGAGAACCAGCTTTATAAAATCCTTATTCAGCAATACTAAAATATCCGATAATTGAGCACCCAAAACCTTACGAATACTGATTTCTTTACTTCGCTGCTCGGCCATGTAAAGTGCTAATCCAAGGAGGCCAAGACAAGAAATGAAGATGGCAAAACCACCAAAAATATTGGAAAGTACGCTCAGCAATTTTTCACTCCTTAATTTTTCAGCCATTCCCTCGCTTACCAATTTGATTTCTGTCGGATAAGCAGGATTTATATGCTGACTTACTTGTTTAATGATATCTATTGATGAAGTAATAGACTGCTTTGCATTTAATTTTAACAATAAAGACTTGCTATCTTCAAGATTATAATAGTAGATAGTTGGTGATACCTTAGCACCTAACGATTCATTGAAAAAATCTTGAATCACGCCAACAACTTTAACTGGTGGATTGTCTCCCCAGTGAAGTACTGTACCGATTGGATTTTTCAATTCCATCAACTTAACAGCTTGCTGGTTAAGTATTAGTGAAGTAGAGGTATCAGCAGGAAATTGTGGAGAGAAGTCTCGTCCGGCAATAATTTTTACGCCGGCGGTATGGGCAAAATCAAATCCCGTACTTCTATAACTCACTATGGAAACATCATTTTTTGCTTTTCCGGGCCATGAAATATCCCCAGTTATATTTCCACCCCTGGTAAAAGCACCTGCGTATTCACTTGCTGATTCTATCGCCCCGGCTCGTTTAAGTTCGTTCTTAAAAATCTCAAGTTTACCAGGTTTAGCCAACTCCCCTTCCAAGTCAATTTGAGCTAAAGCTGCAACATCAAATCCTAAAGGTTTATCTCGCATATATTGAATCTGATTGTAAATCACAATGGCAGAAATAATCATACAAATTGATAGACTAAATTGTAGTACTACTAAAGTTTTACGGATAGATAGTGATCCTATGGAACCTTTAAAACCCTTTAAAACCTTTACCGGAATGAAAGAAGAAAGATAAAATGCCGGGTAACTCCCTGCCAATAAACCAGTGATGAAAACCATTGTGAAAAGCGTTATCCAAAAAGGGGCTGAGCTATATTTTATGATAATTTTGATATCCAGTAAATTATTGAAGTAGGGCAACGATACTTCCAACAAGGTAAATGCGATGAGCATGGCAATAGATGAAAGAATTAACGATTCAATCATAAACTGACCCATTATTGTTTTTCTTGAAGAACCCAAAGCTTTACGAACCCCAACTTCACGGGCCCGTTTCTCTGAGCGTGCCGTAGAAAGGTTCATGTAGTTTATACAAGCTATTAAAAGCACGCAAAAAGCGAGAAATACAAATAGCCGAACCTGGTCCATACGGCCACCTACAGATTTCCCATTCTCAAAGTCATCATACAAGTGCATTTTAGCAAATGGAAAAAGGAATGGCTCATACGTCATTTTTTTTAAGTCAGGCTCCTTATTAACGATGAAATGCTGCAACAATTTATTCGTTGCTTCCACCGATACATTATCCTTTAACTCGAAATAGGTAAAACATGTAATTGTGCCCCAGGGATTTTCTTTATCACCGGGATTTAGCTGATCTAAAAATGACCATGGATGTAAGACATCAAATTGCATGCTTTGATTTTTTGGTAAATCTTCAATAACAGCACTGACTTCAAGCTCTTTTTTACCATCATATGTGATTCTCTGTCCGATAGGATTTTGATTGCCGAATAGTTTTTTAGCTGTGCTTTCATTAATGATTAATGAGCTGGGTTCATTTAATGCCGTATTGACATCGCCATAAATAAAATGATAATCAAAAATTTTAATAAAATCAGGATCAACATATAATGAGGTCAGCTTGAAATTATCTCGACCATGGCTGTACAGTTTTACATTATTTTCATTTGATGCCCTTGCACTTCGTTTAAAGCCTGGTAATTCTTCCATCGCAGCTTTCGAAAGCTTATTTGGTATGGCCATAGTAGTAGCCAGTTTGCCGTTAATCTTTAGATTTAACCCTGTGATGAAGATTTTATCAATGTTTTTAAACTGCTTGTCATAACTCCATTCGTAGTTTACATAAAGCAGCAACATCAAACAGCAAGCCATACCAATAGCAAGTCCACCGATATTTATTAAAGTGAATCCCTTATTCTTCCAAAGGTTTCTAATGGCTATTTTTAGATTAAGTTTGAACATTTTTATAGTATCAAGTAGTAAGTATCAGGTAGTAAGTATCAAGTAGTGAGTATCAGGCATTAAGAGCAGAAAGGTAAAAGCTTAAAGCTCTTTCAAAATCGCTTTAAGCTTTGGTCTTTTAGCTTTCAGCTTTTATTCATATTTAAGGGCATCAACAGGGTTGGCTTTTGCCGTTTTATAGGCCTGAAAACTCACTGTAATTATGGCCATTGAAAGTGTGCCTAGTGTAGCAACCGGAATGATCCACCAGCTGATGTGCGTATGGAATTCAAAATTGTTTAGCCATCTTCCCATAGCATAATAACTTATAGGAATTGAGATAACTATAGCTACTGCGATCATTTTAATAAATGAAAGAGAAAGCAACTGCATCAAATTCGCAATGGATGCACCAAGCACTTTTCGCACACCAAATTCTTTAGTTCTTTGTTCGGCACTATATGCCACCAAACCAAATAACCCCAAACACGACACAAAAATTGCTAGTCCGCCAAAAAGGTTAGAAAGAATGCCCAGTGTTTTTTCAGATTTATATTTCTCTTGGTATAAAGAATTTATGAAAGTTATTTCCGTTGGATATGAGGGATTGAAAGTCTTTGTAATCCTGTTAATGGTTTCGATGCTAGTTTGGAAATTATTTACATGATTAAGCCGCATTGTGATGGTACCTGTTTGCCCGGAACTTAAAAAAATAACCTGTGGATTATTAGATTTGTATGGAGAATCCCAAACATAATCATTAAAAACGCCTATGATGTGTGCGTTTGTACCATACAAGTTTACTTTCTTACCTATTGGATTTTTGTATCCAAATACTTTAACAGCCGAAGCACTAACCATAATCGCACTGGTATCAGAAGCAAAATCCTTCGAGAAATCTCTTCCTTGTAATAATTTAATCCCATTGGTTTTGATAAAATCGTAAGATGTTGCCACCTGATTAAACATTACTGTATTTTCGGGCTTGGTCATTCCATCCCATGTGATATCCATAAAATTACGGCCATGGTGAGACAGGCTAACTGACGACTGATACATTGAAGTAACCACACCAGATTTTAATATTTCAGTTTTGAACAAATCGAATTTCGTTTTCAATTCACCCTCCTGAGGAATCTCGACCAAAGCATTTACATCAAAACCAACTGGTTTATTTTTAATGTATTGAATTTGGCGATAGATTACCAAAGTAGAAATAATAAGGATGATGGCAAAACAAAACTGACCGATTACCAACACTTGCCTTAAGCTTACATTTAAAAATCCTTTTGAGCTAATTTTTCTTTTTAACGTTTGAATCGGGTTGAAGGATGATAAATAAAATGCCGGATAACTACCTGCAATTAAACCTGTTGCCATTACAATGCTCAATATACCCATCCAACTTGTGGTATTAAAATACGAAATACCCAAATTAATATTCAAAAGTCTGTTGAATGCTGGCAGGCAAATTTCGAGTAATACAATTGCCATGACAACGGCAACTAAGGTGAGCACCATCGATTCTGTTAAAAACTGGAAAATTAATGAAGTACGATTTGCGCCAATTGTTTTTTTGATCCCAACTTCCTTTGCTCGCTTTTCTGATTTGGCCGTTGCCATATTCATGAAATTGATACAGGCAATTAATAAAATTCCAAATGCTAAACCCATAAAAAGCCAGATTTGCTCAATATCGCCACCAATTGCTTTACCATTTTCAAATTTGCCAAATAAGTGCATTTTGCTGGCTTGATACAAAAAATGTGGTTGGGATTGGGAATTTTGTGGGGTGTTCGCTTTAACCATAGCCTCAATCTTACGATTTACCAAATCGATATTTGCATCTGGATTTAGCATCACCATGGTTACAAAACTGTAATTGGTCCAATTCAAATCTTTCGCACTAGCATCAACAATTTCATAAAAAGACCATGGCATTAAAAAATCAAATCTGTTAGAACTATTTTCTGGTAAGTCTTTAATTACGCCTGTAACAATTAAGTTTTCTTTATCCTGAAAGCGAACAGATTTGTTCAAAACATCTGTTGTTCCGAATAATAATTTTGCCGTGCTCGCCGTTAAAATAACCGAAAGTGGATGAATTAAAGCCGTTTTGGAATCGCCGTAAATAAACTGATAATCATACATTTTCAGGATATCGGATTCTGCAAATTTTGAATCTTTTTTAAAGCTTTTTTCTCCGTTTGCAATGAGGCTTTTTGTGCCATAATTCATACGGGCAATATATTTCGCCTCCGGTAAATTTTGTTTTAAGAGTGGGCCTAATGCTGTGGTAGAACCATTAAAAGTTCCTGCAATTTTATTACCTTCTCCGGGAACATTCGTCATGGCCACATAAACATTTTCCCAGTTTTTGGCCTGCTTATCGTAATTCCATTCATAGGAAACGTACAAGAGCAGCAGGATACAAGCAGCCAGTCCAATAGCTAAACCTATTACGTTAATGAAAGAAGATGTTTTATTCTTCCAAAGGTTTCTGATGGCTATTTTTAGATTGAGTTTGAACATTTTTATAGTATAAAGTATTAATTATCAGGTAGTAAGTATCAGGTACAGGTAGTAAGTATCAGGTATTAAGAGCTGAAAGGTGAAAGCTTAAAGCTCCTTGCAAATCGCTTTAAGCTTTGGTCTTTTAGCTTCTAGCTTTATTCATATTTAAGGGCATTCACAGGGTTGGCTTTCACTGCTTTTTTAGCCTGAATGCTCACCGTTAACACAGTTAATAAAATCGTGATTAACGCACTGACTATAAATGGCAAAACAGACAATTCAATTCGATAAGCAAATGTTTCAAGCCATTTTTTAGTTAGGATATACGCTACCGGCCAGGAAATTACATTAGCCGCAAGTACCATCATAAAGAATGAACTGTTAATTAATTTGAAGATTTGAATATCACTTGCGCCCAAAATTTTACGCACTGCGATCTCTTTGATGCGCCCGTTGGTGATGTATTTTGCAAAGGCAAACAAGCCTAAAATAGCAATGAAGATGGTAAGCAATGCTGCAGAGAAGAATACTGATTGTAGCTGCTCCTGCTTATTAAATAGTTTGCCATAAAGCTCATCTAAAAATTCATACCTAAAGTCTTCGCCATCCTGAGGATTTATTTGCGGCCATTGTGCTTTCAAAGCAGCCAAAGCTTCTGCCATTTTATTTTCCTCAATTTTAACCATGATTTGCGTTTTGAAATTTCCGCAAGGATTTTTTATGGCATAAATAGTAGGCTGAACGGCACTTTCAAATCCTTGTGCTTTAAAATCTTTTGCTACCCCTACAATCTTATAGTCTATATTACAGCCTCTCATTGTTTGTCCGATTGGATTTTTGATTCCATATTTCGCAACGGCACTTTCATTTATAATGGCTGAATTGGCTGTATCCGTTTTATAGGTATTTGAGAAAAAGCGACCATCTTTTAATTTAATATCAAGTGTTTCAAAGTAATCAAAATCCACATCGACAAAATCAATGCTTTTCTGCACACCATTTACGGTATAACCATTACCTCCATTTTCGCTACCATCAGGAACGCCAGTAGCTACAGTTACTGATTTTATTCCCGGGATTTTTAAGATTTTATCTCTAACAGGAGCGAATTTTTCAGGTTTATTAAACATGCTGATGTTCTTAATATACACGACCTGATTTGCCGAAAACCCTAAATCCTCGCTTCGCATGTATTTGAGCTGCGAGTTAATAATAAACAAACCAATAATAAAAATTACTGCGATACTAAACTGGAAAACCAATAATCCATTTCGCAACCAGGAACTTTGTTTACTGGTGGAAAAATTTCCCTTCAAAACCAATGCTGGCTTAAAACCTGATAGAACTAAAGCAGGATAAATCCCGGCAATGATGGTAATGAGGCATAAAACCAAAGGCAATTGCCAGAATAAGTTATTACCAGCATGCCATAGCGTTAAGTTTACTTTAAACAAATTATTAAAATATGGCAATGCCGATTCGGCAAAAATCATCGCCATAACAGTTGCAACCAAACACTGAATGAATATTTCAGTTAAAAATTGAGTCGTTAGCTGAAGGCGATAAGCACCCATCACTTTTTTAATTCCAACTTCTTTAGCCCTTTTTGTTGCCTGAGCTATGCTGAGGTTAGTAAAGTTAATGCAAGCTATTACCAGAATTAAAAAACCTAAAATAGAAAGCGAAATTAAGATTTTGTATGGCGTATCATTTCCGGCTTTTGGTTTTAAATGCTGATTTGCCAAAGGATCTAAAAATATAGATACTGCTTTTATTTCATCAATTGCCTTTAAATCAGTTTCAGCCTTTAATAATTCAGACCTGTATAAAAGAGTTATTTTTTCTTGAAGGTTTGCAACATCCGTTCCAGGTTTTACCTGAATAAAAGTATTGTAATTATTGTACCCATAACTTTCTCCTTTTCCAATCTCATTACCTATAGATACGCCATCGAAGCTAAAATTTGAATGTTCATTATTAACAATGGCACCGGCAATGGTTCCGGTTATTCCTGAACTGGTAGATCCAAAGCTAACCATTTCGGGTTTATTATCTTTCTTATCTGGAAACAACGTTTTGATGTTCTCCACACTTAGATAAGTTAATCTTTCTACCTCACCGGAGGGCTTAATCAGGCCACCTATAGGATTAATGTCTAAAATTTTGGCGGCGTTGTAATCAGCCTGCAAAATATTTTTTGTAAAAATTGCATTTTTGCCATTTTTGATAGCCAGTTCCCATGAATGGTTAATCTTTGTAATCCCTGCATTTTCTACTTCAGGAAAGTTTTGCTTGATCACTTTTGCTAGCGGCGGAGAGGTATAATTGGTTTTGAAATCAGGCTCTATCCTGCCAACCACATAAATATTCTTGTAGTTAGGATTTGTCTGATCAAAGCTGGTTTCATAAGTAAAATACATGGCTACCAAAATGAAAGCAGCTAAAGCAATAGCCAAACCGCCAATATTAATGGCAGTTATTCCACGGTTCCTCCAAAGGTTCCGCAAAGCGATTTTTAAGTTTAATTTGAACATGTTCTTAGTATCAGGCAATTATTATCAGGTATCAAGACATGAGCCATCAGCTTTAGTCTTTAAGTTTTTAGCTTTTATTCGTATTTCAAAGCATCAACAGGATTGGCTTTTGCCACTTTTACAGATTGAATGCTTACGGTTAAAACAGCAATTAAAACAGATATTGTAATGGCAAGTGCAAATGGCAAAAATGATATATCAACACGGTATTCGAAGGCAGAAAGCCATTTATTAATGACCAGATAAGCCAGTGGAAAGGCAACCACATTGGCAATTGCAACGAGTTTGATAAAATCCTTATTTAAAAGTGTTAGGATGTTGGCCGTGCTCGCACCTAAAACTTTACGTATACTGATTTCCTTCTTGCGCTGCTCGGCCATAAAAAGTGCCAGCCCTAACAAGCCTAAACATGAAATAAATATGGCAAAACCGCCAAACCAGTTAGCAAGTGAACCTAATACTTTTTCATCCTGAAATTTAACCTCGAAAGATTCGTTTACAAATTTTCGGTTTACAGGATAATTTGGCTCCATATTTTTCACTACTTCATCAATTGTAGCCAGCGACGAACTCATATTCTGATTCGGGTTTAGCCTTGCTATAATGACGCTAATATCCTCACTGGTATTTAATCGAAAAATCATTGGCGCTACCTTCTGGTAGGCACTTTCTACAACAAAATCTTTAACAACACCAACGTTTGTGAACCTGGTACCCCAAAAAGTGATCACCGCACCAATTGGATTCTTCAAACCCATCATTTTAACTGCTGCCTCATTTAACATTACACTGCTACTATCTACTGGAAATTGCTTAGAAAATTCCCTTCCGCTTATTAATTTTGTCCCCATGGTTTCTATAAAATCATAACCTATCGATCTATGGTTAAAAGAAATGACTTCGTTAGGATTCTTCCCTGGCCAATCTATATCGATTGTATTATTTCCGCCTTCTGTAACGTCCGAACTAAAAAATGTTACATCACTCGTAGCGCCAGATTTTAGTAATTGTGTTTTGAGCAACTCCAGATTTTTATATTTCATCATGTTACCTTGCACGGCAATCTGTATGAGGTTAGATTGATCATAACCAATCGGTTTATTCTTAATGTAATTCAGTTGCTGATAGATTACCGCTGTACACACAATTAAACAGGCAGCAAAAACGAATTGTCCTACCACTAAAACTTTCCTCACCGATACGGAAGAATCAGTTTTAAGTTTTAAACCTTTTAATACTTTAATGGGCTCAAAAGAAGATAGATAAAGTGCCGGATAACTACCCGCTATAAATCCAGTAAAAATCATTAAAATGAAAAGCGCAGCCCAAAATCTGAAATTGCTATAATCAATTTCTAATTTGATATTTAATAAATTGTTAAAATATGGAATGCTAACCTCAACTAAAATAAAGGCAATAACCGTAGCCACAACTGTAACTAAGATAGATTCTAAAAAAAACTGGTTGATTAAAGATTGCCTTGAAGATCCAATAGCTTTGCGAACGCCAACCTCTTTTGCTCTGCGCTCTGAACGGGCGGTAGATAGATTCATAAAGTTTACACAGGCAATTAACAGGATGCAAAACGCCAACAACAAAAATATTTTAAGCTGATCTATTTTCCCACCTACAGATTTTCCATTTACAAAGTCACCATATAAGTGCCATTTGGATAAAGGATGCAATAATGCAACCGACAGGTTTTCTTTTTGATTGCGTTTATAAATATCATGTATATAAGCATTTGCCGCCGGAAAAAATTTATTATCCTGCAACTGAACCATTGTTAAGCACATATTATTACCCCAATTATTCTCCTTTGCCCACGTCTCTCTCTTCAAAAACAAATCCCATGGCATGATACATTCGAAAATTATACTGCTATTGGCTGGGCTATCTTCTATAACGGCTTCTACTTTCAAAACATCCTGATTTTCCAGTTTGACAGTTTTATTAATTGGGTCTTCATCTCCAAATAGCTTCTTTGCAAATGATTTTGTTAGGATTATAGAATTTAAATTCTCTAAAACCTTTACAGGATTCCCCTTAATAAATTTATAATCAAATATTTTAAGGAAAGAAGGATCAGCAAATACAACCTTGCTAATTACTTTATTGTTACCAACGGTGATTAGGTTAGCTCGTGGATAGGTAGAATGTGATGCATATTTAACTCCTGGTAATTTCTCCTGCACTTCTTTGGCCATTACATTAGGGGTCCATGCCCAACTAAAAGTTTTACCATTCGCCTCCATATTTTGATAAATCACATAAGTTTTATCGTTATTGGTAAATTGCTTGTCATAACTCCACTCATAAGCTACATATATGAGCAAAACCATACAACTGGCTAAGCCGATGGCTAAACCTCCGATATTGATCAAAGAGAATCCTTTATTTTTCCAAAGGTTTCGCAAAGCGATTTTTAAGTTTAATTTGAACATGTTTGTAGGGTCAATTAATTAGTATCAGGTATTAAGAGCTAAAAGCAGAAAGACTAAAGCACCTGCAAACCGTTTTAATCTTCAGTCTTTGGTTTTTTAGGTTTAAGATAATCAGCGCCTGTCCCGAATCCTCCCATCCAGGAAGATTTCGGTTGGCTATCATTAACTAAACTAAATTCTTATTATCATAAGGCTAAGCACATTAATCTTTGTGCTTTAAGCTTTCAGCTTATTTTTATATCAATTCCTCGTTTCTGCTCTTGTTTATCTTTTCAGAAATCACATGTCCATCCTTCAGATTGATAATTCTGTTTGAAAAACTAGCATCATGACTGGAGTGTGTTACCATTACAATGGTGGTTCCGGTTTCATTAAGTTCGCAAAGCAACTCCATTACCTCATTACCATGAGAGCTATCTAAGTTTCCGGTAGGCTCATCGGCTAAAACCAATTTAGGTTTGGTTACTAATGCCCTGGCTACAGCAACCCGCTGTTGTTGTCCACCCGAAAGTTGCTGTGGAAAGTGGCCACTTCGGTTTACAATGTTCATCCTTTCAATGATTTCATTAACCAATTGCTTCCGTTCACCTGCCGGAATTTTATTGTAAATTAAAGGCAGTTCGATGTTTTCAAAAACGGTTAACTCGTCTATTAAGTTAAAGTTCTGAAAAACAAAGCCCATATTTCTTTTCCGGAAATTGGAACGTTCTCTATCATTTAAAGTTAAAAGTTCGGTATCGATAAACTTATAACTTCCGCTTTCAGGTTTATCCAATAACCCCATTACATTTAACAGGGTGGATTTTCCACAGCCTGATGGCCCCATGATGGAAACAAATTCGCCCTCTTTTACATGAAGGTTAATTCCATTCAGCGCAGTAGTTTCTACTTCTTCAGTTTTGTAAACTTTTTCCAGATTTTCTATTTTAATCATCGCTTATAAGTATCAAGTATGTAATATCAAGTATCGAGACCTGATTATATCTTTATATTTTTTTACTATTCATATTACCCAACTCTTCACCTAACCACCTGCCCCATCTAACCGACTTATCACCTCCCTATTTCCCAATCTCCACCTGGTCGTACTGGTTAAATTGATCGTAAGATGAGGTAATCACTTCATCACCTTTGGCTAAACCATCTAAAATTTCATAATAAAGGTAATTTTTCCGACCAATTTTAACATTTTTCTTAATGGCTTTACCATTGCTTACCACAAACACCCACGAGCCTCCCGTACTTTGGAAAAACTGACCTTGTGCGAGCAATAATGATTTACTGTTATCAGATAAGGTTAATTTTGTTTGAAGCGATAAACCCCTACGCAAGCCTTCTGGTGCAGCACCTTTAAAAACCATTTCTACCTGAAACTGACCTGCAGTAACCTCTGGAATAACTTTACTTACTGTTAAATTATAATTTTTACCATTAAATTCACAACTGGCCGTTTGCCCCTCTTTAACCCGATTGATGTAATATTCATCAACACCAGCCTGCAATTTGTATCCCTGGAGTACATCGATTTTTCCAATCATTTCATTGGAGTTATAAGATTTTCCTGTAACCGGATCATAAGACGATAATTTTCCGGAAACGGGCGCTTTGATGGTCATGTTTTCAATATTCTTACGGATCATTTCCAAACTCTCATTCATTTGCCCCATCGACTGGTCTATTTGCGCCAGTTGCATTTTTCTACTCTGATTTTCTTGTTTAATGGCTTGTTTAACAATTTTCAGTTTACCTTGATAGTATTCGTAATCCTGACTTGATTTATTGAATTCCTGAAGTGTAATTACTTTCTTTAAATATAAGGAACTGTCTAATCTATACTGGCGTGTAGCGGTGCGTAAGTTATTTTCTACATCTAAAACATCCTGATTTAAGATGCGTTGATTTTGCTCTAGATCCAACCTTGATTTACGTAACTGATTAATTTGCTCTGTTGCAGCAGTTTGTTGTGAAGTATAACCTAACATCGCATTCGAGTTTGCAATGCGTAATAATGGCGTCCCTTTTACTACAGATGCTCCGTTTTCGGTAAAGATTTCTGCTACGGTTCCTCCTTCCGATGAACTTACAATAACAGACGTTAATGGAACCACACTGGCATTGAGGAGAACAACATCTTCAAAATCACCATATTCAACTTTGCTAATTGTTAATTTATCTGCATCTGCACTGTAAGTTTTCTTTAGCGATAGAGTATAGCCATAAATTACAACCGCTACAAAAGCAACTGCCCCACCTATTATAATTAAGGTTTTAGTGCTAAATCTTTTCTTCTCTATTTTTTTGTCCATTGTTTGGTTTCACTGTTTGATTTGCCTAATATCCAAGCTTATGCCAATTAGCACAACAAGACTTAAAACACTATTAAACAGCAATTTAATTTTTTTAGCTATTTTTAGCTGTTCATTATCGAACAGCTATTGTGCGGGAGCGAACAGTTTAATTAATTTTGTTAGGTAGTAAAAATTGATGTTATGATAGTCATTTAGAAAAGGAGGAGTAGGGAAAAAAACCTCTCCCTTTATCCCCTCTCCTGAAAGAGAGGGGGGCTAGAATCAGAAAAAACAAAGTTTCAAACTCTGGGTTTAAACTACCCACCTTTATTCCCTTCTCTTTAAGGAGAGGGACAGCAAAAAAAACAACCACCAATTCCTTTAACAGGGAGAGGTATTATGAAATAAAACCATGTTAGACGCCACAGTTTTAATCATTGATGATGATGACGACATCCTTTTAAGTGCCCGCCTCTTTCTTAAGCAGCAGGTAAAACAAGTTATTACTTGCAAGTCGCCCAAAGAAATTAATGTTCTATTAAGTAGAAATGAAGTTGACATCATTCTATTGGATATGAACTATCAAAAAGGTGCAAGTGATGGGCGAGAAGGGTTATATTGGCTTGAACACATTTTATCAATTGATAAAGATTACGTGGTCATTTTAATGACAGCCTTTGGAAATGTAGAGCTTGCGGTAAAAGCCATCAAAAAAGGTGCAACAGATTTCATCCTCAAACCCTGGGAAAACGAAAAACTTTTTGCCACCATTTCAGCAGCTTCAAAATTGCGTGAATCGAACAGAAAAGTAAAAAAACTGGAGAAAATCCATTCCTCATTACAAAAAGACATGACCCGTGGCTTTGAGAATATTGTAGGTAAGGCAGATGGAATTAAGCAGCTTCAAAACACCTTAATAAAAGTTGCTCCAACTGATGCCAACGTTTTAATTTTAGGTGAAAATGGAACCGGGAAGCAGGTTTTTGCGTACGAAATTCATGGAAATTCACTGCGTAAGAACCAGGTTTTTATGCATGTAGATTTAGGATCACTCAATGAAAACTTATTTGAAAGTGAACTTTTCGGCTACGCTAAGGGTGCCTTTACTGATGCAAAAGAAGATAAACCAGGGCGTTTTGAATTGGCGGATGGCGGAACGATCTTCTTAGATGAGATTGGAAATTTAACCCTACCCTTGCAAGCTAAACTTTTAAGTGTACTCCAAAACAGAACGGTTACTCGTTTAGGAGAAAGCAAAGAGCGTAAAGTTAACGTTCGTTTAATTACCGCAACCAACATGCCCTTAAATGAAATGGTGGCTAAAAACACATTCAGACAAGATTTACTATTCCGGATCAACACAGTTGAGTTATTTTTGCCGCCCTTACGCCAGCGCGGTACAGATATTCTGCTTTTAGCCGCTCATTTTATGCAGGTATTTAGTTCGAAATATCATAAAGAAAATCGAAGTTTAAGCAGCAAAGCTGAAGACATGCTGCTAAATTATAAATGGCCCGGAAACGTACGGGAGCTTCAGCATGTATTAGAGCGTGCAGTTATTATGAGTGACGGAAAGGAAATTACAGAAGAAGATTTACAGCTTAGTCCGCAACGTTTTGCACAAACCAATACCCTTCCAGATGAGATGGCACTCGGTGATATGGAAAAAATGATGGTGCAAAAAGCAATTGATAAGCACAAAGGAAATATATCAAAAGCAGCCGCAGAACTGGGCCTAACCAGGGCAGCCTTATACAGGAGAATTGAGAAATTTGGAATATAGCTCAAAGCTGAAAGACTAAAGCAGAAAGCTTTGATCTTTTAGCTTTGAACATTTAGCTTTAAAAACATGTTTTACAAACGCTTTACTTTTCGTTTAGTATTTCGCCTGTTGGTCATTAACCTGTTGGCCTACTTGCTATTTTACCTCATTAAAAACACACAACTCTGGTTTACCATTATTGGAGTGGGCTTGATTTTAATAGGTACCATCATTTCATTATATCATTACATTAACGAAATCCGTTCGGATATTAAACGGTTTATTTTGGCCGTAAAAACCAGAGATCACACACTAAATTTCAAAAACAAAACAACTAAAGGTAGTTTCCCTGAATTGTATGAATCATTTGGCGAGATTCTTCAGGTTCACAAACAAATTCGCTTAGAGCAGGAAGCCATGTTTCAGCTCATTAAAACCATTTTGGAACAAGTGCCTGTTGGTGTAATTGTGATCAACAACACAACTACAGAAAACCAGCATCAGGAAATTGCCTTTTTTAACCAGGCAGCATCTAACCTTTTAGGCGTGCCGGCTTACAAATATTGGCACCGGGTAAAACAGCACTTACCTGCTTTTGCACATGAAATTGATCAGATACAAAATGGTGGAAAACGATTTTTGGAGCTTAAAGTACAAGAGAAATTTATCCAGCTTTCTACTGAAGTTATTCCACTTAACCTTTACGGAAAGAATTACACCATCATTAGTTTTCAAAATATAAAAGATGAAATTGAACAAAAGGAAACAGAAGCATGGAATAGGTTAATTGGTGTAATTTCTCACGAAATTTTAAATTCCATTACCCCAATCAGCTCCCTTTCAGATACCATTAACAGTATGGTAACCAATAAGGAAAGTTTGAACAAAGATGAAATGGAAGATTTGAAAATGGCCCTTCAAACCATTAAGCGTCGTTCTGCCGGACTGCTTGATTTTGTTAAAGATTATCGCCTTATTGCCGAACTGCCAACGCCAAACCTCGAAACGCATACCATTGGCGAAATATTAAAACACATTATGGTGTTAATGCAGCCATTTGCAAAGGTTAAAAATGTAGTTCTAGAGGTAGAACAAACCAGTTCAAAAATTAGCGTCCAGCTAGATTTAAAACTGATAGAACAAGTGTTAATTAATCTCATCACAAACAGTATTTATGCTGTCGAGGGATCAGACATACCTCATATCAAAGTAAAACATAGGCTGGAAAACACCAAACTTTATATAGATGTTACCGATAATGGCAAGGGAATTGACGCTACTGATTTAGAAAAGATCTTTGTTCCTTTCTACACCACCAGGAAAAATGGTTCTGGTATTGGTTTAACCATTAGCCGCAATATTATGAAAATGCACCGTGGAAGTATCGAAGTGGTGTCCATCCCTAACGAACAAACCACTTTTTCACTTTTATTTAAATATGTTTAAAAACAATAATTTAACTCAAAAAGACCGTTTAAAGACTAAATTAAACACACATAAGTTGTAAAAAAATATTGATACATAATTTCTATAAAATCATTTGAATGTTTTTTTAGACCAAAAATTCAAACAAAAACGGCATTAAGGGCTTTTATTTATGTGGATACATCAAATACAAGCATGAAAACAGTTATAATTTCGAATAGACTACCCGTTAAAATCATTGAAGAAAATAACGAGTACACCTTCATTCCAAGTGAAGGAGGACTCGCAACAGGCCTCGGAGATGTTTATAAAACAGGCAACTCCATTTGGGTTGGATGGCCAGGAATAGAAGTCCCAGAAGATAGACAACAAGAGGTTATAGACAAACTTGCCGCCCTCAATCTTTATCCTGTGTTTCTAACCCAGGAAGAAATAAATTTATATTACGAAGGCTTTTCTAACGAAGTTTTATGGCCTGTTTTTCATTACCTCGTTACCTATGCACATTACGAGCAAAGCTATTGGGATTGCTATAAATCCGTGAATCAAAAATTTGCCTCTGCAGCGCTAAAAGTACTTTCAGATCAAGATAAAATATGGATTCAGGATTATCAGCTGCTTTTGCTATCAGGAATTCTACGCGATCAACTCCCAAAATCTACTATCGGTTTCTTTCAGCACATCCCCTTTCCATCTTACGAAATATTTAGATTAATCCCCTGGCGGGATGAATTATTAAACGGAATGTTGGGTGCCGATTTAATTGGTTTTCATACCTATGATGATGTGCGACACTTTTTAAGTACGGTAACGCGATTACTTCCTGTTAATTCATCTGCAAATGTGTTAAACAGTAATGAAAGGCAAATTGTTGTTGAAGCTTTTCCTATGGGGATTGATTTTGATAAATTCTCCAATCTAACTGCTCACGATGAAGTTCAGAAAGAAATAGAATACTTCCGTAAAGGGAAAGAAGATATGAAAGTGATTCTTTCTATTGATCGGCTGGATTATAGTAAAGGCATTTTGGAGCGCTTAAAGGCTTTGGAATTATTGCTCCAGGCCCATCCGGAATATATTGGAAAAATTGAGTTATACATGATAGTTGTTCCATCAAGAGATACGGTTCCTCAATACCGTGACTTAAAGGAACAAATTGATCAGTTTGTGGGTAATTTAAATGCCCGTTACCGCTCCATTAACTGGATTCCGGTTAACTATTTCTACCGCTCCTTTCCAATTGAAGTTTTATCAGCACTTTACGCTACTGCAGATATCTGTTTGGTTACACCTATGCGTGATGGTATGAATTTGGTAAGTAAGGAATATGTAGCCAGTAGGAATAACAACAACGGTGTACTTATTTTAAGCGAAATGGCTGGTGCATCTAAAGAATTAACAGATGCAGTAATTGTAAATCCAAATAATATTGGAGACATCATGGAGGCCATCGTACTGGGCCTCAAAATGTCCCTAGAAGAACAACAAAGCCGTATGAAAGCCATGCGGAATATCGTAGAAAAATTCAATGTGAAACATTGGGTTAATAATTTTATTTTAAGACTAGACGAAGTGAAAGATTCTCAAAATTCATTGCTAACAAAACATGCAGTAACTTCCATCAAAGAAGTAATCGCCGAAAAATATGATCATACTACAGATCGGGTATTATTCCTTGATTATGATGGCACCCTTGTAGATTTTGCCGGAAATATTGATGATGCATCTCCAGATGAAGAACTTTATAATTTGATCGCCAAGCTAACCTCAGATCCTGCCAATACAGTGGTTATCATCAGTGGAAGGAGAAATGAAACATTAGAGAAATGGTTTGGCCATTTAAAAGTAGATTTAATAGCCGAGCATGGCGCATGGCAAAAAGCTTATGGTGATAAATGGAATTGCCTTCCATTGCTAACTGATCAATGGAAACAGGAAATGAAATCGATCCTAGAAACCTATACCGATAGAACGCCAGGTTCTTTCATTGAAGAAAAAAGCTATTCCCTGGTTTGGCATTATCGCAAAGTAGAAGAAGGATTAGGCGATTTAAGAGCAAATGAAATCGTAAGTCATTTAAAAATTCTTGCAGCAGATAAAGGCCTGCAGCTGATGCCTGGTAATAAGGTAATCGAATTTAAAAATATGGAAGTTAATAAAGGGAAAGCCGCATTAAACTGGCTATACGGTAAGAATCCAGATTTTATTTTGGCTCTTGGTGATGACCATACTGACGAAGATATTTTCAAAGCTCTTCCAAATGATGCATTTACCATTAAAGTTGGAAATAACATTTCTGAAGCGAAGTATTATTTGAATGATTTTAAAGAAGTAAGAAAATTACTTTGGGGTTTGGTGAAGGATGAAGTTACAGAAATTCAATAATTTATATTAAGATTCGTGTTGAAGCAAGTTCAGGAGGACGATCCCCTAGCAAATTCGTTATTGCGAGGAGAAACGACAGCCCGCCCCGAATTTTCGGGGAAGCAATCTATTTTTATAGGTCTCTTCGATTGAGATTGCTTCAGCAGATAAAGGATCTGCTTCGCAAAGACGATCTTTGCAAAGACGATTTTTTAATGGAATGCACTAATCCGATTCGTTATGCTGACCTGTAGCGCAGCGGAAAGTTACGCAGTAAATTTAGTTCAGCACCTACTTAAAAATCCCAACCGTGGTTCATCCAATGATGAATACGGTTGGGATTAATTTTTTACAAAAATATTGGTCTATCCAATTTAATTGCAATGCGATGTGCGGCATTCATTAAGCCAACATGACTGTAAGCTTGTGGAAAATTCCCCCATTGACTTCCTGTCTTGGCATCAACATCCTCGCTGAAAAGTAATAAATGATTACAATACTTAATGATGTTTTCAAATTCCTTAATAGCCTCATCAACCCTGCCCACACAAGCCAGCGCTTCCACATACCAAAAAGCGCAAATTAGAAAAGTAGTTTTAGGCTTTCCAAAATCATCAGCATGCAAATACCTGTAGAACAAACCATCTTCTGTTTTGAGCTCCTTTTCTAAGGCAATTAAATGATCTTTGGCCCGGTCAGAAGCAGGATCAAGATAATTCATCATAATAAGCTGTAAGGTACTCGCATCTAAATATGGGCTTCCCACTGCATTGGTATAAACCTTACGTTCAGGATCGTAACAAGCCTCTATATGAGCCGAAGCTTTATCGATCAACACCTGAGCCCTATCTTCAAAATCCTGATTTCCAATTGTTTTCGCCATTTTCAAAGCTGCCTGCGCACCAGCCCACTGAAATAAATTACTATAACAATGTACATTAGCTATATTTCTGAACTCCCAGATTCCGGCATCCTTTTCGTCTATCGTTCTTTCAATTTTGGAAAGCACACTTTCAATCCATTTTATAGAATCACTTCGCTCTGAAAATACAAAACGATGATCGGTATAAAGTGGCAACATAGAAGTTAGAACCTGTCCGTAAATATCATTCTGAATATGTTCATAAGCCTGATTACCAATCCTGATGGGTTTTTCACCTTTATAGCCTTCTAAGTGGTCTAACGTGGTTTCGATAATTTCTCTTTCACCTGCTATGCCGTATAAAGGCTGATAACGTTCATCTTCATTGTGAGAAATATCAGATAGGTAATTAAAATACTTCTCCATTTCTTCAAAATGACCGATATGGTTTAAAGAAGTAAGCACATAGTGAGAATCCCTTAACCAGCAATAACGATAATCCCAGTTCCTTGTACTACCCGGAGACTCAGGTAAACTGGTTGTACTGGCGGCAATTATTGCTCCTGTATCTTCATACTGATGAATTTTCAAAACCAGTGCAGAACGAATCACCAATGGCTGATAAAAACCTGCGATGGTAGAATGTTTGATCCACAATCTCCAATAGCCAATGGTTTCTCTGAGAAAATTTTCTGCAGTGCTTACGATAGGCGCCTCCAGGTTTTGGCCGTAGGTCATAACAAGATATTTGGTCTCGTTAAGCACAAAAGCTTTTTCATCAATAATATAAGTTAAGGAAACATTTGTACTTAACCTGATATTTTCATCACAACCCAAATAATCAATATGATTGCTTCCTCTACTAGCCCTCATTCTTCCCTTACCATAATCACAAACAGGCTGACACTTAATTGTCACCCTTGGATTTCCTTCCAATGGCTCAATTTTTCTAATGAACATGAGCGGTTTAAAATACCTTTCATGCAGGCGAAAGCGTGGTGCAAAATCTGTGATGCGATATTTTCCATCTTCAGCAGTAATTTCTGTTCTTAATACATTTGTGTTTTCGATATAATACTGTGTAGAGTTATACTCCCCCTGTGGCAAAATTGAAAATTCCCCGCCTTTGTTTTTATCTAATAAACTTCCAAATACGAAAGGGCTATCAAAACGAGGCCAGCACAGCCAAGATATATCAGTGTTTTTATTTACATGTGCCATAAATGCACAATTTCCTATTATTCCGGTTTGATAAAGATGCTGTTCAGCCATAAGCTATTTTAAGTGTTTATCAACAAACAAGCTTATGCTTAAAATGTTGGCAGGAATGTGAAATACCTATTTTTAATAACCATAACGTGCAATTGGATTAAAATAATATTCACACATGAAAGCTTTCTGTTTTTAAAAAAATTTCTTCAAATAACTGGCTTACAATAGTTAAATAAAAGTCGATTCTACCTGGTAAAATTTCCGTTCAAATAAATTTTCTAATATTTCCAAATCGGAAAACAATTACTAACTTAACACAGTTATCTACACCAAATATTTGATGGAAATTATACATATAAGCGCCGAGTGTTACCCTGCTGCTAAAGTTGGCGGATTGGCTGATGTAGTAGGGGCTTTACCTAAGTATCAGAATAAAATAGGCCACATTGCCAAAGTGGTTGTTCCCGCATACGACACAAAATTTATCAGGGAAAGTGAATTTGAAGTAGCTTATGATGCCTGGTCTAATTATGGTAACAATCATTTTCAGTATAGAATTTTAAAAGAAAAATCCAATAAACTTGGCTTTGACTTATACCTGGTTCATATCCAAGGTCTAACTGATAGGCCAAATGTTTATGGCTATGCAGATGATACTGAACGTTTTGTTGCTTTCCAGATTGCTACATTGGATTGGATTGCACAATGGGAACATCGCCCTGATGTGATTCATTGTCATGATCACCATACCGGATTAGTTCCGTTTATGGTGGCAAATTGCCTTAAATACCAATCCATAAGTAAAGTACCCTCTGTTTTAACCATTCACAATGCACAATATCAAGGTCAGTTTGGTTGGAACAAACTTTATTACTTACCAGCTTTTGATTTATGGAAAGGCGGATTGCTCGGTTGGGAAGATGCGATCAATCCATTAGCTGCTGCCATTAAATGTGCCTGGCGGGTAACTACAGTTTCGCCAAGTTATTTGGAAGAAATGATGGGTAATGCTCGTGGATTAGAAAGCTTATTAAGACAGGAGCGCTGGAAATCTGTTGGTATATTAAATGGGATCGACAGTGAAGTCTGGAATCCTGAAACAGACCCCATGCTTGGAAAAGGTTACAATTTAAAAACAGTAGAAAGTGGAAAAGCAGCAAACAAAAAAGCGCTATGCGATGTTTTTCAACTGGATTCTTCAAAACCACTTTTCACCTTTATTGGAAGACTAGTGGATGAAAAAGGTGCAGATTTACTTCCGGATGTTTTTTATTCCGCTCTACATCAACATGGTGATAAGATTAACATCTTAGTTTTAGGCTCTGGAGATAGTTGGGTAGAAGGAAGGTTAAATCAAATTAAAGATTACCACAGTAGAAATTACAACGCGTACATTGGTTATAATGAACAGGTTTCACACGAAATATACGCAGGTGCCGATTTTCTATTAATGCCATCAAGGGTGGAACCCTGCGGTTTAAATCAACTTTATGCCTTACGATATGGAACGGTTCCTATTGTACGCAGGGTTGGTGGATTGAAAGATACAGTAATTGATATTGGTGATGGCGGTTTTGGAATTTGCCATGATCAAACCAGTGTATGGGATGTAACCCATGCCATTAATCGTGCTGTTGAATTGTATAATGATAAAAAAGCTTTTAAGGCTGTTCGAAAAACCATGATGAAAATTGATCATTCATGGGATAAGGCAGCAACCAATTATATAGAATTATACCAAATATTAAAACAAGCTTAAACATGACTGACAAAGTTTTAGGCGTTATCCTTGGCGGTGGCCAGGGCTCTAGATTATCGCCACTTACACAAACACGCTCTAAACCTGCAGTTCCAATTGCTGGTAAATATCGTTTGGTAGACATTCCTATTTCAAACTGCCTGAATTCTGGAATTCACCGCATGTTTGTACTTACGCAGTTTAATTCGGCGTCGCTAAATAAACACATTAAAAACACTTATCACTTTAGTCACTTTAGTACAGCTTTTGTTGATATTCTTGCAGCGGAGCAAACTGTTCAGAATGCTGGATGGTTTCAGGGAACTGCAGATGCGGTACGTCAATGTATGCATCATATTGTTTCTCATGAATTTGATTATATCCTGATACTTTCCGGCGATCAATTATACCAGATGGACTTCAAGGATATGATTGAAAAACATATCGAAGCAAATGCAGAAATTACAATTGCAACTATTCCCGTAACCGCTAAGGATGCTACAGATTTTGGTATCTTAAAAGCAGATGAGGAAAACATGATTACTTCCTTTACTGAAAAACCTAAAGTGGGTTTGGATGCGTGGGTTTCAGATACCGGTGCAGAAATGCAGGCCGAAGGCCGTAATTTCCTAGCCTCAATGGGAATTTACGTTTTCAACAGGGAATATTTAATTAATATCCTGAATGAAAACGAAGAGGAGAAAGATTTTGGTAAAGAGATTTTGCCTAGGGCAATTACAGAAAGCAGAGTATTAAGTTATCAATATGAGGGTTACTGGACTGATATTGGTAATATTTCATCATTCTTTGAGGCGAATTTAGGTTTAACCGATGAAATTCCTAAGTTTAATATGTTTGATAGCAACCATACCATATTTACCAGAGCGAGGATGTTGCCACCTTCTAAAATTTCTGGTACCACGTTAGAGAAAGCCATTATTGCAGAAGGTTGCATTGTACAAGCCAGTAGAATTGAACATGCTGTATTGGGTATTAGAGCTCGCATAGGAAAAGACACTGTTGTAACCAATGCTTATGTAATGGGTAGCGATAGGTATCAAACACTGGAAGAAATTCAAATGGAAACAGATATGGGAAATTCCCTTATTGGTATTGGCGACAGATGTTACATTAATAATGCAATCATTGATAAAAATTGCCGTATTGGCAATGATGTAAAAATAAATGGCGGTGCGCATTTAGAAGATGGTGATCATGAATTATATGCCGTTAAAGATGGTATTGTAGTGGTAAAAAAGGGTGCAGTATTGCCGAGCGGAACCATTATTTAAAATAAAAATTTGTTATAATAATAAGACCAGTATCGGATATTCCAATACTGGTTTTGTTTTTTACAGCCAATTTTAAATGAATTAAACTTATTTAAAAATATCTTACAATAAAAAAAAACCGCATTGCTTTAGCATGCGGTTCATAACAAAACAAATAATAGGTTATAGTTGATGCTAATATTCTTCAGCAATGATTTCGTAAAAATCTCTAATGGGTTGAAATTGCGGATGTAAAGAGACTACATCACCAAATACTAAAAGTGCAGGTGCTTTAATTTTTTTATCATCTACCACTTCTGCAATAGTATCTACAATTCCGACAGCAATTTTTTCATCCTTGGAAGAACCATTCTGAATCACTGCTACTGGCAGTAAACCTTTGTGCTCACTTTGAAAGATTGCGGCTATTTCTTTCACTTTCTCAATCCCATTTAAAACTACGATAGTGGCTTTAGTTTTTGCCGCAATATATAAGTCTTCAGAAATATCTCCCTTTGAATTGGTCCCGGTTACCGCCCAAAAACTCTCACTTAAATCTTTATAGATCATAGGGATTTTTTGCAAGCTTGGTGCACCAGTAGCACTCGAAATACCAGGGATAATTTCAGTTGGAATACTATATGATTCAGCTACGTCGATTTCTTCATAACCTTTAGCAAAAAAGAATGGATCACCACTTTTCAACCGCACCACGTGACCATAGTTTAGCGCATAATCTATAATTAGCTTATTTACAGCATCCTGTGAAAAATCTTCATCATCAGTGCGCTTACCTACATAAACTTTTGGAATATCATCAGGTGCATGACATAATAAAGCTTCGTTTACATTTGCATCGTACAAAACAACATCAGCTGTTTTTAATGCTTTAACACCTTTTAAACTGAATAAATCCGGGTCACCAGGACCAGCACCTAATAGTGTAATTTTTGGTTCAATGTTCGCTTTTTCAACTTTATTTAAAATCATGACAGAAAAGATTAGCTCGTGATCATTTATTAATTAGTCAAATATACAAAGTCTATAGAAATTGTAGTAATTTATTTTAAAATATTTTTTATTTAGTATTTTGTATAAGCGTTATTTGTTTTTTATTTACGTTGGTCAGGATTTATAATCATGACTGATCTTACTAAGGAGTTTAATCCTTAAATCAAACTTAATATTCGGTGCGAGTTAATTCAAATTCATAAACTTTCAAAATTAAGCTATTGAATCTTCATGGTGGATTAGAAATCCACAGTTATAGAAGTCCGGAAAAGATTTCCGGACTAACAAAATTACGTTGGTCTGGATTTGTAATCCAGACTAATCTTACTAAGGATTTTTAATCCTTAAACATCGTATTATTTACAAGGAACCTCTATAAAAGTAAATTTCCCTGCGTCATAGTTAATAGGCTTGCCTTTAACAAAATATGACCTGCCAAGTGTGGTTTCAATTTGCGCTACGCCCATAACCAGTTTTCCTTCTTTTTTCAAAAATGCCAGTGGGTTAGTATATGCTCTAGTGGTATCGTTGCCAGTATTGAACCGATAATCAACTAAAAGCGTATCCCCATGAAACTTACCATTAATCTCACCTTTATTTTGGGGCTTATCAGCATATTTTACTAATAGAGAACCTGTAATTTTCCCAGATGCCATTGTTTTCAAAATCATGGCTGCGCTATCCTTTTCAAATGATGATGCATAACAGGTTTCACTCATAACAGAATCCTTTTTTGCTGAATCAGCTTTCTTTTCAGATTGGTTACAGGCAAAAATAAATGGAACAGCAGCAAAGGCAATGTATAGAAGATTTTTTTTCATGATTATAAATTTAAAGTTTCAGATGAAAATATACTAATGAGATGAAAAATATTAAACGTTTCCACAAGCAAAAAAATTACTTTAATAAAAAAAGCAGGGCAATCAAACTGATCCCCTGCCTAAAGTATTTCTTTATATATAATGGCACTTTAATTTAATAAACACAACAAAACTATTCTACTGCTGCTCTAAACATTAAGGCACCAACCGTTAAGTTTGTACGGCTATCAACTAAAATTGCTGATCCATTGGCACGATTCTCATCATATAAATCAAAAGCTAAAGCATCAGCAGTTTTTAAGATCACCCTTCCGATATCATTCAGTTTAAATTCATCTGCGGGGTGTTTTTCTAAAGTATTAATATCCACTTTGTGCAAAATCTCACTGATTTTACATTTCGTTACCTTGCTGTTATGTTGAATTAAATACATGATAGAAGTATCTAATGCACGACCATCCATCCAACATAAATCGGCCTCTATCAATTTAGATTCCTGTGGCAAAGCCGATGCGTTTACGATGGTATCTCCACGACTGATATCTACATCGTCTTTTAAATGAATTGTAACTGACTGTCCTGCATGTGCGGCGTCTGGTAACTGATCAAAAAACTCAATTTTTTCAATTGTTGAACTTGCTCCAGATGGCAATACGGTAACTTTATCATTCAGCTTAAAAGTTCCACTGAGCACCCTACCAGCATAGCCACGGTAATCATGCAATTTATCTGTTTGAGGGCGGATGACCCATTGAACTGGCATCCGAGCCAACTGAGACTTATCCAGATTATCAGTATCAACCTGCTCCAGAAAATGTAAAAGGCTTTCGCCATTATACCAATCCATATGCACTGAATTTTGAACAATATTGTCACCTTTTAGCGCACTAACAGGAATATAGGTCACATCCTTTAATTTAAGCTGTTGCGCTAATACCTTGTATTTATCAATGATTGAGCTATAAACTTCTTCACTATAATTTACCATATCCATTTTATTGATACACACCACAATGTGTTTAATTCCCAATAAGGAAACCAAATAAGAATGGCGGATCGTTTGCTCCACTACTCCATTTCGGGCATCAATTAAAATGATGGCCAGATTAGCAGTAGAAGCACCAGTAACCATATTTCTGGTGTACTGAATATGTCCTGGTGTATCGGCGATAATAAACTTACGTTTTTCAGTTTGAAAATATTTATAGGCAACATCAATCGTAATTCCTTGTTCCCGCTCTGCTCTTAAACCATCTGTTAAAATGGCTAAATCTATTGTTCCATCGTCATTTTTACGATTAGAGCTTTGTAAGGCTTCCAACTGATCAGCTAAAATGGAATCTGTATCATATAACAAACGGCCAATTAAGGTACTTTTACCATCATCAACACTGCCTGCTGTAAAAAATTTTAATATGTTCATGTTTGTTTTAGTATTAAGATAAAAGTATCAGATATCAAGACAAATTGCAGTCTATCACTTCCGTACTCATACTTAGTTTATTTAGGGTTAATTTTTTTAGCTTGCACTCAGTCTTGATACTAGCTACTTGATACTCCCTTAAAAATACCCACCTTTTTTCCTGTCCTCCATTGCGGCTTCTGATACCTTATCATCTAAACGTGCACCACGCTCAGAGATTTTTGATGCACTAATTTCGTCAATAATATCATCAATCAAAGTTGCTTCTGATTCAACTGCGGCGGTACAAGACATATCGCCCACTGTCCGGAAACGCACTTGTTTACGAAATACCACATCTTCATCATCCATATTTAAGAAAGGAGATGCTGCCATTAACTGACCATTTCTGGTGATCACTTCACGCTCATGTGAGAAATAAATACTTGGCAATTCAATTTTCTCTCTTCGGATATAATTCCATACGTCTAATTCCGTCCAGTTGCTAATGGGAAAAACCCTAACGTTTTCACCTTTATGAATTTTACCATTATAAATATTCCAAAGTTCAGGGCGCTGGCGCTTTGGATCCCACTGTCCGAATTCATCGCGAACAGAGAAAATTCGCTCCTTCGCTCTGGCTTTTTCTTCATCCCTGCGGGCACCACCTATACAAGCATCAAACTGGTGTTCAGCTATGGTATCTAATAAAGTAACGGTTTGTAAAGCATTTCTACTGGCATTCTTACCTGTTTGTTCTATTACTTTACCTTGGTTTATGGATTCCTGAACGGAGCCCACAATTAATCGTTCGCCAATTCTTTCGATCATTTTATCCCGGTAAGTGATGGTTTCTTCAAAATTATGACCGGTATCAATATGAACCAATGGGAAGGGGAATTTTCCCGGACGAAAGGCTTTTTCCGCTAAACGAACTAAAGTTATAGAATCTTTTCCACCAGAAAACAGCAAGGCAGGCTTTTCAAATTGCCCGGCCACTTCACGTAAAATGTGAATTGCTTCAGCCTCCAGTTCGTCTAAATAATCAAAATTATATGTGCTCATTTATTAAGTTTTGAATTTTGAATGATAAAATGAGTGACAGTAATTTCTGTAGGTACTCATGTTATTATTCAAATGTTATATTCATTTGTTGTTAGTAAAGCTTTCCGCTTTAGTCTTTAAGCTAGCTTCAGTTGCATGCAACCCACACTCCTTTTTGCTTTGGTCTTCCCACCACCATCTGCCTGCTCTAAAATCTTCACCCTGCTGTACAGCTCTGGTACAGGGCGCACAACCAATGCTAGGGAAACCTTTATCATGCAAGGTATTATAAACGATATTATTTTCTTTAATATAACTTTTCACATCATCCAGCGTCCAGTCAAAAATAGGGTGAAATTTTATTAATTGATTTCCTTCATCCCATTCCAAATCATGCATATCTTCGCGATTTGGACTCTGCTCAGCCCTGATTCCGGTCACCCAGATTTCATTCCCTTTTAATGCTCTTTTCAAAGGTTCAATTTTACGAATGTAGCAGCATTCTTTTCTGTTGTCTACAGAGTCGTAAAAACTATTTGGTCCTTTCAAATTCACCATCTCCTCCAATAATTCGTTTTTTGGATAGTAGGCATGGATAGGTTTGTTATATATTTCCAATGTACGGTTCCAAACATAATAAGTTTCAGGAAAAAGACGACCTGTTTCCAGCGTAAACACCTTAATTGGAATATGATTTGAAAAAATGAGATGTGTTATGGCTTGGTCCTCCCAACCGAAACTGGTCGAAAAAATAATTCTGTCGGCATATCTGTCAGCCAAATATTTCAATCTATCTATTGTACTTAAACCAGAAAGTTCCTGGTTAATTTCCACTAAATTCCCCATCACTAAATTAATTTTAAAATAAACATAATCACACTGCGTAAGCTCACGATCATTACAATAATCCCAACTGCAACCATAATGGTTTTAGCTGAAATTTTGTTAGAAACCTTTGCGGCAATTGGCGATGCAATTGCACTACCAATAATCAAGCCGACAACAGCCTCCCAATGCTTGCCACCTAACATGGTAAAAAAGGTTAATGAGCTTAGAGTCGCAATAAAAAACCTGCTGATTTTAACTGTTCCCAGTGAAAATAATGGATGACGGCCACCTGCTATTAAACTTGATAACACGATAGAACCCCATCCGCCACCAAATGCTGCATCAATAAATCCACCTACAAAGCCCAAAAGACCTATTTTCTTAATTTTCTCATCAGCCTTTTTTCTTTTAATGTTAAAAGCCTTCATGAGAATAACACCGCCTAAAAACAAGGTATAAACGGCTACAACTGGTTTAACGTAAGCAGCGTAATTTTCTAAAGACGACAAAATATATGCACCTAAAACCGCTCCTATAATCGCTGGTATAATTAAAATTTTAAACAGTTTCCAGTTTACGTTGCCCATTCTGTAATGCATCCAGCCGGCAATCCCATTGCTCATTACTTCTGAAATATGAATGGCCATACTTGCTGAGGCAGGAGGCAACCCCATGGCCAGTGAAAAAGATGCAGTAGTAACACCATAAGACATTCCAATGGCACCATCGATTAATGCAAACAAAAATCCAGCGCCCAAAAACCAATTTTTTTAATAAAATAGAGGATCTATATGAATTAAAAATGATTGAAATTCGGGTTCAGTATTCCATAAAGAAATACCAATGGCGCCAATCAGCAAAATAGAAGCTAACCAGATTAACCAATTAATATTACGCTCTGCAAAACTCTTTTTAGGGTTGATTAGACTTTTCGTAACTTTATTCAGCTTTTTAACTTTTGCCGAAAAATCGCCGGTTAAAGTTTGTCGAAGCGCGCTCATGTTTTGTAAAGTCTCATCCAGTTCTGCCGGAATGCCTTCGTTTAAAATTTGTTTTAAACGCTTGGCGATGGTTGGCGACTTTCCATTAGTAGAAATGGCAATCTTTAAATCACCTTTCTGCACAATAGATCCCAGGTAGAAATCGCAAAGTTCTGGTTTATCTGCAACATTAATCAGCAAACCTTTATCATGTGTAACCACCCTGATTTCCTCATTCAGGATATAGTTATTGGTAGCCGCAAAAACAATATCAATGTTCTCCAGATCGGAAACATCGAAACTCTTTTGCTTCACCTTTATATTGGGATAGTTAGCGATTAAGGCGTAAATCTCCGAAGAAACTGTTTCTGCAACAATGGTGATTTTCGCCATATGACTATTATTCACAATTGCAGTTAACTTTTCAAGCCCTATATTTCCTGCACCAATCAGTAAGGTATGCAACTTGTTCAGCTTTACAAAAACCGGAAAAAGCTGATTGCCCTTTTCTTCTTCTGAAAAAGACGCTGCACGATCATCTGAAGGGTTAGGCAATATTTGCATATTGTTTCACTAAGTTTTTAAATGATGGATGTAAAGAAACGACTTCACCAAAAATTAAAAGTGCTGGTGCTTTGATATTTTCCTGTTGAACAAGACTTTCAATCGTTTCTACCACACCTACAATTAATTTTTCATCTGCTGATGAGCCGTTTTGAATCACCGCCGCTGGTAAAGCGTTTCGACCTGCAGCTTTAAAGATCTCAACAATTTTAGCTAATTTTTTTAAGCCCATCAATACTAAAACTGTTGCATTTGATTCTGCAGCCTTGTAAATATCTTTAGAAACTTCTCCTGAGGTAGTAGTACCAGTAATTACCCAAAAGCTTTCGCTCAGACCACGATGCGTTACTGGAATTTGTTGTAACCCGGGAACTCCGATTGAACTGGAAATGCCAGGAATCACATCAACAGGAATGCTATAAGATGCTGCATAATCCAACTCCTCATATCCTCTGCCAAAAACAAATGGATCGCCACCTTTCAAACGCACTACATGTCCATAATTTAAAGCATAATCGATCATTAGCTTATTAATCGTTTCCTGCGAATAAGAATGTTCACCAGAGCGTTTCCCCACATATATTTTGATTGCTTCTGCTGGTGCATGAGCTAACAATGCCTCATTTGTTAAGGCGTCATATAGCACCACATCTGCAGCTTGTAAGGCCTTTACCCCTTTTAAGGTCAGTAAATCCGGATCCCCTGGACCTGCGCCTAAAAGTGTAATTTTTGATTCTTTATTTTGATTTAACATAATTTTGAATTTGAATGAGCTTTTTAATTATTGAATTTTCAATGATAGATTGAGTGAATGTTTTACCAGCGATTGCACTATGAAATTCTCTCATTCTGTAATTTTTTCATTCTGTCATTTTACTAAAGCTGCTCTTTTTTCTTTAATCTGATTTAGAAACGCATCTGCTTCGCTGAAATATTGTTGAGCAAATTCAGCCGTAGGCTCATTTTTATTAATTTGAAGTACCAGATCTGAAAAGTTTGTAGACAATTTAAATTCCCCGGTTTCTACATAATGATTATCAAATTCTCTGATCACTCCAACTTGCGTACTGCTGTTTACCCCTTTATCTAAAAGCAATGATTTTGCTGCACTTACAAATGTGCTGTAAGTGTGATAAATGGCATCTGCATAAGCACCTTTCTCTAAATTCTGTTTTGCCCATTCAAATTTTTCATCAGCTTCTAAAAGTAAAGTTGCGACTAAGTCAATTACCACGCCTGCACATTCACCTACGCCAATTGCGGTAACAAATTGTTCTACATGACCCCAATCGACAAATTCTTCTTGCTGCAAATTTGTTAAATCGGCCAATGGTTTTAACAGCTGATAAAAATGATCTTTTCCTTTGCGATCATAATATTGATGGAAGTTTTCATCCGCTTCGTTATTTGCCTTGAAATCATTTAAAATGAAATGCAGAACACTGGTTGCTCTTTTTGAAGGTACTTTAATTACTCTTTCTGCAACGCGACCAACACCATTTCCAACTGTTCCGCCACCAAGCATCACCTGAACGGCCGGAACCACTTTGCCTTCTGCTTTTACAGAACTGCCGTGGAAACCAATTTCTGCCAAACCGTGCTGACCGCAAGAGTTCATACAACCACTGATTTTGATCTTAATATTTTTCTCGTATATAAATTCAGGAAAATCTGTATAAATAACATCTTCCAAAACCTCGGCTAAAGTCATCGAATTGGAGATTCCTAAATTACAGGTATCTGTTCCAGGGCAAGTGGTAATATCTGCCAGACTATCAAAACCTGCTGTAGTGAAACCAATTTTATTTAAAGCTGCATATAATGATGGCAAAGCCTCTTTTCGTACAAATTTTAACAGTAAACCCTGATTTTGGGTGATTCTAATTTCATCTGCCACATAAAGTTTAATGGCCTCTACAAATGCTCTTGCCTTATCTGTTTTGATATCACCCACCTGCACTTTCACATAAACCGAATAAAATCCTGCCTGTTTTTGTTCTACTACATTTGTAGCCGACCAATGCTTGTAATGCGTTTCATTTAAAATCTCAACTTCAGCATATTGTTGTTCAAGAGGTAAGGCAGGTTGAGCAATGGCTTCCCGATCTATAGCATAGGTTTTTACTTTATTGGCTATACGTTCTTCGGCAACCAAACGTAAAACCTCTTCTAAACCTAATTTTTGTACTAAATATTTTAAGCGGGCTTTATTTCTATTGCTCCGTTCGCCATAGCGATCAAATACCCTTAATACCGATTCAGTAAAAGGAATCAACTGATCTTCAGGTAAAAATTCATGAATTGGGCTGGCTAAAAATGGCTGTGCTCCTAAACCACCTGCAAATAAAACTTTAAAGCCACGTTCACCATTTTCATTAATTTTTGGAATAAAACCCAGATCATGAATGTAACTAAAAGCGGTATCCTTATCGCTCGATGAGAAAGAAATTTTGATCTTCCTACCCATTTCCTGACAAATTGGATTGCGTAAAAAGTATTTAAAAACCGCATGAGCATAAGGTGACACATCAAAAGGTTCATCCTTATCTATACCCGAATTTGGTGAGGCTGTTACATTACGAACCGTATTGCCACAAGCTTCACGAAGTGTAATATCATCTTGTTCTAGTTTTGCCCAAAGCTCAGGTGTTCTATCTAAACTCACATAATGCAATTGAATGTCCTGGCGGGTAGTTAGGTGCAAATTTCCGCTACCATACTCATCTGCAATATCTGAAATACGCAACAATTGCTTAAAAGTCACCTTTCCAAATGGCAATTTAATGCGAATCATTTGTACGCCAGGCTGCCTTTGTCCGTAAACACCACGTGCTAAACGTAAACTTCTGAATTTTTCATCGTGAATGGTCCCATCGCGAAAAGCTTTAATCTTATTCTCTAAATCAATGATGTCTTGCTCGACTATATTGTTTTCGAGTTCTGTTCTGAAACTTTGCATATGTGTTGTTAGCTTTATTCAAAAAATGCTTCTCTTTTTACTGAGAAGCATCTAATATTTTATACCTATAAATCATTTAAATACCCTCTTCTACTTTGTTTTACAACAATAGTACATCGATTTGGCTCTGGCATTTTTAACTATAGATTTGATGTTCATTTGCCAAATATATAAAGTATATAGGAATAGTAGTAATTTTTTCTTAAAAAAGTTTGTAGATATATCAAATAGTTCAGCTCCAACAAGATAAGCTATATTTGTTTAATAACGTATTCCGGATACTTTTGAACTTATATGAATCTTACATTACTTAAATGGTAAAATATGGCTTAATTTAGATTTACCATATAAGGCATGTAAGGAAATATAAGTCATGTTAACATTCTTTACAATATGACTATATAAGTAAAAGATAATTCAAATCTAATAACTTTTATTCCTGATAATTTCGAGCTTATATGAATCTTATATTACTTAGATGGTAAAAAATTAAGGCTCAATCTAGATCTACCATATAAGGCATTTAAGAAAATAGAAGCGCAATAGATTATAAGGTTTAATGAATTTAGATTGAACACAGCACAATTTTATTTCATTATGCAGCCTTTGAAGTCTATAAACTATCGATTCCCAATTTCAAAGTATCTTCACGACCAATCACATCGGCGATGCTAGTTTCACTAAGTACTTTTAGTGTTGCATCTCTTACATCAATAAATGCACTTCTGATACCACAGGTTTTTTCATCTTCGCATTCATCACATTTGTGATAAAAATTTAAGCTGGCACAAGGTACCATTGCGATTGGCCCATCGGTAACACGCATTACATGTACCAACAGAATTTCCTCAGGTTTTTTATTCAGACTGTAACCGCCACCTGCTCCTTTCTTACTGTATAAGAAACCTGCATTGCGTAGATCTAATAAAATTTGTTCTAAGAATTTTTTAGGAATATGCTCCTCTTCTGCAATCTTAGAGATCTGCATCGGTGGTCTTTCTACATTTTTACCAAGTGCAACAAGTGCTTTAATGGCGTATTTGGTTTTTTTGGATAGCATATATCTTACAAAGCTACTAAATTATGTATAATTATAAAATAAGCTATAATGGCTGTCTCATTTTAGGAGAGAACTTCGAATTTCATTCTGAAAGTAAATGAATTTAGGCGATTTTAACCTTTAATCAAAGTTGCGTAAAAATGATCTCTCCGACAAACTCAAATCTAAAGTTGCAGGTTTTAAATTTAACTTTGCCGCTTGTTTATTTAAAATGAAAAGAAGATCTAATTTGTTACCAATTTCAATGGTAGCTATATTTTTTTTTATCCTTAATGCTTATGTACTTTCAGGAATTAAGGTAGTTATCCATCAAGAATGGTTAGCGCCGGCCTTCTGGGTATTGATTATTGGTCTAACTGTCGCACTGGTTTTAGCCATTACCAAAATGCGTAATGGTGTTAATCGATTTTTCACTATCGCAACCCATGCTTTCTTAATTATGTTGGTTGCCGAAATGGTGTTTGCCATTTTTCTATTCATTGGTGATCTTTATCGGGTGGCGAGTTCCATAACAACAAACTTTCAGCCAGAGGGTTATCATATGGCCGAACGAAGTTATTATTGGGTAGATGTGGCTTTAATGATGTTTGTCTTAACCGTATTACTTTTTGCATTTGGAATAAGAAACGGAAAATATGCCTATAGGGTTATTAAACACACTTTATATTTTGATGACCTACCACAAAATTTTGATGGTTTTACCCTGACGCAAATTTCTGATGTTCATGCAGGAAGTTTTACTAAACCAAAAGAAGTGCAAAAAGGCATCGACCTCATTAATGCACAGAAAAGTGATTTATTTGTGTTCACTGGTGATCTGGTTAATAACGCAGCATCTGAGATTGTTCCCTACATCCATCTATTTTCAAAGATCAAAGCACCATTTGGACAGTTCTCCGTCTTAGGAAACCATGACTATGGAGATTATATCAAATGGCCAACGGAGTCTGATAAAATCAAAAATTTAAATCAGTTAAAAGCTTATCATCAGGAGTTAGGTTTTAAACTGCTTCTAGATGAGCATGTGGTGTTGGAGAAGAATGGAGAAAAAATTATCCTCGCAGGTATTGAAAATTGGGGTGTTGGTTTTGGTGAGCGAGGCAATTTAAACAGAGCACTTCAACATACTGCGGTAAACGATTTTAAAATTTTGCTATCTCATGATCCTTCACACTGGGATGCACAGGTTAAAAATTATCCTTCAAAAATTCAGCTTTCACTGGCTGGCCATACCCATGGAATGCAGTTTGGGATTGAAGCTTTTGGCATTAAATGGAGTCCGGTGAAATATCGATACAAACATTGGGCAGGAATTAAAACAGAAAACAACCGATATTTAAACGTGAACAGGGGTTTCGGGTTTTTAGGCTTTTCTGGCAGAATTGGTATCTGGCCGGAAATTACCGTAATTGAATTAAAAAGAAAATAAACTTATCTTGCCTTTTAATTTGATTCCCTATGAAAACTAGCCTGATTCTTTTCCTTGTCTTTTTATTTGTAGAAACGCCAACCATCGATAAAGATAAAAATAGATGGAAACCATATTACACCGATGTAGCTCCATCGAAGGCAGCTGATAGTTGGTTTTTACCTTTTAAGGGCATTGACCGAAAGAAAATAGCAAACATTAAAATCATTAGTATTTTTGGCGATCATCGCGATAGCTATTATAAAGGCCATATTCATACGGCTATTGATATCAACCCATCTATATCAAAAACTAAGCTGATAGAGGTTTATGCCATGGCGAATGGTGTGGTTTGTTCTATTCATTTGGGCGAAAATAAAAAAACCATTGTAGTGAAGCATCGGTTGAAGAATGGCACAATCATGTTTACCAGCTATAAGCACCTCAGTGAGGTTTATGTAAGCAATGGCCAGTTTGTAAATCAGGATACCAAACTCGCCCGCTTATTTACGAAGGAAGAAAGCAAAAAATATGGTGGTGATTATCACCATCTGCATCTGGAGATTAGAAAAAAATTTGACGATTACGGCTGTGCCAGTTGGTTAACCATGAATAAGACCCAGCTTGATGACCGCTTTTATAACCCTCAAGTGTTTTTGAGAACTTATCTCAGATAGATAAATAGTCGGTTATTTTTTAAATAAAGAAATCAGTTTTTTCACTCCTTCCGTTACACCAACAGCCAATAATCCTGCCACTAATCCGATAGCAAACTCTTTGATTGTTGACATTAAATTGGGCAGGAAATGATGTAGAAAATCGATGTTATGAACAAAAATACCGCCTGAAACCAATATTAAAGCCACGGTTCCCGCAATGCTAAGTATCTTAATAATGACAGGTAAAGATTTGATCAGTAAATTACCCAGTGCCGAAAAGAATCCTTTATTATTGGCATGTTTCACCAGCTTATAACCTGCATCATCCATTCTTACAATTAAGGCTACAATACCATAAACTCCTACTGTGGCTAAGATGGCTACCACTGAAACCGTGAGAATTTGGATGGCGATACTCTTATCCAACACGGTACCTAGTGCAATGATTACAATTTCTACAGAAAGAATAAAATCTGTAGTTACTGCCGATTTTATTTTTGCTTTTTCTGCTGCTTTATCATCCTGTACAACATCTTTAGCAACTTTTTCATGTTCATGGCGATGAAAAAAATACTCAATGATTTTTTCAACACCTTCATATGCAAGGTAAAACCCACCTAAAATTAAAATAAACTTGATGGCAATGGGAAAGAAAAAATTTAACAGTAGTGCAACCGGAACAATAATGATCTTATTGAGTAATGATCCTTTTGTTATAGACCAAAGCACAGGTAATTCACGTGATGATAAAAAGCCAGTGGCTTTTTCTGCATTCACCGCCAGGTCATCGCCCAAAATACCAGCAGTTTTCCTGGTGGCAATTTTAGCGGTAACCGCAACATCATCCATTAAAGCAGCTATATCATCTAAAATTGCAAAAAAACCTGAAGCCATATTGATCTGATTATTTAAGGCAGGCAAAATATACATTCAATTTTACAATACCATGAAAACATAAAGAGATAATGGGCAATAATTGTTTTAAATTTTGTTTCTTGCTCTCAACATAACCTTCAATATCCATTACATCAGGAAAATTTCAATAGCATATCTAAGAGTATGCAAATCTGATGATGATTTTTCAAACTCTTTTTAGATTCTCATTCTAATAAAAACTAAACAATATGATTTAAACTAAACTTTGCCTGTTTCATACTGTTGTATTTATATAAAAAGGATGATCATGGAAAACGAAAAAAATAAAACAGAAGAATCAAAAGAGAAAAAAGTTGGTGTAATTCCCGCTGATGATATAAAAGGAAGCGATGCCGATGGTGCCTATACTGGTGATGAAGAAAGTCCGGAAGAAATGGCAAAACAGCAGCTTGGCGCTGATGCGGAATCAGATGATAAAACCGGGAAGGATATTTAATTAATCAGTTTAATGATACTGTTAATAGATGCATTTGATTACCATATAATAACTCTTAACATATGAACAAAATAACAAATTTAATAGCAGGATTTGCAGGTGCTGTTGCGCTGAACATTTTGCATGAAAGCTTAAAAAATAAAAGTTCAAATGTGCCCCGTGTTGATCGTTTAGGCGAAGAAGCACTTGGCCATGCGTTAGACTTTTTAGGTATTGGCGGCAAGAGAGGAAAAGCTTTGTATGGTCCTACACTTGCCGGAGATTTAATTAGCAATACCATTTATTATAGTTTAATAGGCAGTGGCAATCCTAAAAATGTTTTTAGCAGAAGTATTGTATCCGGTTTAGCAGCAGGTTTTGGAGCTGTTACACTTCCAAAGCCAATGGGGTTAAATCCTGAACCTGTTGCGAAAAATAATCAGGTAAAAGTGCTTACTGTAGCTTATTATCTGGTGGGCGCATTGGTAACTGCTACGGTAGTAAAAGCCTTTAGAAAATAGAACCATTGGCCGATAACTTTAAACCAGCCAATGGTTTATTTCTAATTAATATTATCCTATTTTTTATATTCCGTCATTGGCAATTTTTATCATTCAATATTATACGGATGCCATTATTCCTTTTACCAGTAATTTCCATTGTGGGTAAGACAAGCCTAATTTAGCTGCACCACCTACCAATAAGTTTCTGGCATTATCTAAAATGTGTGTGGTATCGGTATTCGCCATTTCATTCCGCCCGTGTTCTTCTGCCTGAACAAGCAATTGCAATCTGCGCACGATAAAAGTTGAGGTAGCCTCTGCCTTTAAAAAATGTGCGGGTGAATTACCCTCTGTCATAGGCTTTACACTTGGCCGAACCCTAATGGAAAGTAGCTCTTCCTGATCATCATGATGATGGAAAATTTCTTCGATTCTTACCCAATCAAAACCACCCCCTAATTGTGTTCCTGGTCCGGGGATATCAATTCGGATATAATCACCTTGCCTACCTTCACGGTCTACTTCATTTCCATGTTCATCAAAAAGTTGGAAACTAGACAAACCTGATATCTTGCCCCAAAGATTAATATTTAATAAACGACGACAGGCTAATTCAAAAAATGCAGTTGCATCCTGTATTGTTTCAAAATTGCGGCTCTCCTCCACATCTATTTTACTTCCCTCCTGTTGATCCGGAATGCGATCATACTGCTCTTTTGCTTTCATATTAAATAGTTTTACACGTTACCATACATAAAACAACCTTCAGGAATGAAAAGTTTAACCTTTCTCTTCAGTATGCCAATTGTATGATTGTTTAAATCATGAAATTAAAACAAGATTAAAATTGCTAAAACCTTCTTCCAATTTATGCAGTTCTATTCTTACATCATACTATATAAAAAGACTATGGCAACTACAAAAACAACTGCTAAAAAAGCAACCACCAGTAAAACAGCTAATGCAAGTAAAGCACCAGCCACTAAATCATCAACCAGTAAAACGACTGCAACGAAAACAGGCAAAATGGAGGATTCAGAATTTCATGAATTTTTTGTTGATGAATTAAAAGATATTTACTGGGCAGAAAAACATTTAGTAAAAGCGCTTCCAAAGATGAAAAAAGCAGCAACCAGTGAAGAACTTATTGCCGCATTTGAAAAACATACTGGAGAAACGCAACAACATATCCAAACGCTTGAACAGGTTTTTGAACTATTAGGTGAGAAAGCAGCAGCTAAGAAATGTGATGCAATGGCTGGATTGTTAGAAGAGGCCGAGGGCATTATCTCGGAAACAGATCAGGGTACAATGGTTCGCGATGCAGGTTTAATTCTAGCTGCACAAAAAGTAGAACATTATGAAATTGCTACTTATGGCACACTTAAAGTTTTTGCTGAAAACATGGGCCATCAGGATGTAGCAGATTTATTAGGCCAAACATTGGAAAATGAAAAAGCAACTGATGTAGCCTTGACTGAAATTGCTGTAAGTTCTATTAATGCTGAAGCAGCAGCAGAATAATGATAGCTTTATAAATTATAAAAAACGGCATTTCCTTATCGAATGCCGTTTTTTATTAAACGAGATTTTTAATTATATGCTGTTATTTACCTAATATCTTAATAAAGGCGAGCAACGCAAGTGAAGCAGCCATACCTGCAATGTATTTTCGATGTGCCTTGGGTTTACCCGGAATTCCCCAGCCGCCATGAACCGCATTACCAAACGGAACAGGTACAAAAATATTTCCATTGGTGGTTGGAATAGGATCTGCTCTTTTAATATAACCCTTAATTACTGCACCGGCAACAAATTGTGTTAGCGTAGGAAAAAGTCCTGCCGAAAGACGAAGTAAAACGGATATACTTCCTACCATTTTTTCTCTTCTGGGATGGTCAGCAAGACTAACAATGGCCTGTGCCAGGCGTTCCGGATCATAAACCGGTGGAGCAGGCTTCAGATATTTACCTGTATAATTTGCAGCATGTTGAATTCCGGGACTATCTAGAAAAGCTGGAAAGGCATCACAAACATGAATGTTAGGGTAAGCAGACAATTCTGCCTTTAACGCTTGCCCAAAACCCCTTAAACCAAATTTACTGGCAGAGTAAGCAGCACCCATCGGCACAGCTAAAAATCCTCCTATTGAAATATTGTTAATCAAAATGCCTTTACCCTGCTTTTTAAAGTAAGGCAAAACAGCATGTGCACCGTGCATGTAACCTAATAAATTGGTTTTTAATACCTGCTCAGAAACTTCCATTGGGGTTTCATCAAAAGCACCTACAGCCAGTACACCTGCATTATTTACCCAAATGTCTATACCGCTGCCAAATTCATCAGCTGTTGCTGCAAGGTTTAGTACGGCATGATAATCGGTTACATCCACTTCCAGGCACTTCACTTCTGCGCCAAAGGTTTCACATTCTTCAGCCACCTCTTCCAACATTTTCAGGTTTCGCGAAGCAAGTATTAAACGTTCTGCCTTGCGGGCAAATTGTAGTGCTATTGCCCTGCCTGCTCCACTTGAAGCACCGGTAATGACAACTGTTCGTTTTTTTATCTTCATCTATAAATAACCTGCTTTGGAAAGCGATTGTTTTTGAAACCTTTATTCATCAATCTACTTCTGTTTGTATCGGGCTGATTGCTTTCATTATAGGATGCTATAAACTATCATCTATTAAGGAATTATCTTTTTAGCCCTCAACTCATCAAATAATTTATAAAACATTTGTTCTGTATCCATAAACTCATGAAAACCAAGAAGCCTTGCCTTGTTTCCGTTTGAGAAAAAATCATAATCCCATGAAAATACAAAATCGCTGAATGCCCATGATGATACCTGCTCATAGGGATGCTTTTCTAAACCATATTTTTCCTGAATATTTGTCCATAGCGCTGCCTTATCTGCCATAACAGTTTGCAGGGGCATGGTTAAAGGCGGGGCTACTTCCATTTTGAAATAGCGGGCTATTTTTGGCCATAAATCATTCCATCGTAAAAGATCACCATTAGTAATGTTAAAAGCCTGATTAGCACATATCGGATTTATTGCCGCCCATACTGTTGCCTTGGCCAGAAGGCCGGCATCCGTAATATCCATCAGCTTATCATATGCACCTGGCTTTCCCGGAAAGCGTAATGGAAGCCCAAGTGCTTTAGAAATTGTTGCATAAACGGCTATGGCCAATGCTAAATTCATCGGATTGCCAATTGCTGTACCTCCTACTACCGAAGGACGTAAGGCAGACCACGACCAACCTTTTCCGATTTGCTGTTTCTCTAAAAATAATTGTTGATCTACATTAAATTCAGGTGGCATGTGCCCGCCGTCTGTTTCTTTTGCTGGCGTTTTAAAAGGACCTAAATGTGCCCCATAAACTTTGTACCCCTGCATCAAGCTGATGTGGATCAAACCTGTTGCCAATTTTTCGGTGGTGGTCAACACATTGGTTAACATAGCCAGGTTGGGCGCTACCAATGCGGCCCATGTGTCTTCATGATGATATGCTGCATAAAAAATATGGGTAATGGCTGTTAAACCTTTTAGCTTTTCTTCACAATCTTCTGCATCTAAAAGATTTACGGACAGATAAGTAGTTTTAGCGTTATTTTTCCCTCCCCTCCTGGATAGTCCGATAATTTTCCAATCTTCAAGACTTTCCAGATACGAAATCAGATTACTGCCGATAACGCCATTTGCACCCACCACGAGTGCTATGTTTTCTTGCTTCATATATAATTACTTTAATTAGATCCGCTTGTGCGACAAATCAAAGTTCCGCTGAAAAATAATTTGGCTTTATGTATCAATCTATGATAAATTTGTACTTATCTATGATTAAACGTTACAAACAGTTCGAACCCCTTAAAATTTCTGATTTTGAAGTAGCCGAATGGGTACACCCTGCTCATCAGCATAATCATTACGAATTAATTTATATTAAGCATGGATCTGGCCGTCATTTTATAAATGCTGTTCCAATAGATTATAAGGGCGGTGAAGTTTTTCTAATCGGTCCTGAGGAGGCGCATTACTTTGTAATTGAGAAAAAAACACGCTTTATTTACTTGAAATTTATCGATTTGTATCTTTATCAGGATGGAAATTTTGATCATCCTGGCATCCGTCATTTAGAATACCTGATAAAAAGCCGGGAGACACATTTATCTGCTTTTGTTTTTGACCAGCAAGATCAGTTAAGCATCAGTATACTTTTTGATGTCATCATATCATTAAAGGAAGATTTGCTGAAGAATGAGCAACTCATCTGGATGCAGGCACTTTCCATTTCGCATATTTTACAACGAAATATGCCTGAAATCAAATCAACAGCACACCGAACTGCCGACCTTCAGGCTATGTTTTGTTATATCCATAAAAATATCTACCGGCCAGAAAAACTTAAGGCAGAAATGATGGCTGAGCAATTTAAACTCACAAAAGATTACATCGGCCCTTATTTTAAAAAAAATACTGGCGTTACGCTTCGTGAATACATTAAAACCTACCGAAACCAATTAATTAAACAACGCCTGGCCAGTGGAAAATTTAGGTTAAAGCAAATTGCCTCAGAATTTGGCCTTACAGATGAAAGCCACGTGAGTAAGTTAATAAAACAGTAGTCGAGATTTTAATTAGTGAAACAGTTTTTTTGTAAACTTTTTTTATTTACAAAAAACTGTTTCAGCATTAACCTAATTTTTCAAATGCGGCGCATGTACATGAGTTATGAATATTTTTTTGAACAGCCGATTACTTTTTTAAAGAAAGGTTCTTTTTAATTCGGCTGAGTGTTTCGGGTGCAATACCCAGATAAGACGCAATCAGGTTTTGAGAAAGGCGTTCTGCAATTTTTGAATTTGATTCCATCAGTTCCAGATATTTTTCTTCGGCTGTATGCGTTACAGAACTCATTAAACGGCGCTCTTTCGTAACGATACTGTTTTGGTAAAGAATTCTAAAATACCGATCCATTACAGGCACGGCTAATGTAAGTGCTTCATAATCTGCTTTCGAGATTAAAAGCAGTTCACAATCTTCAATGGCATCAATATTAAATACTGCCGGTTCTTCTGATAAAAAGCTGTTAAAATCAGAGATCCACCAGCCCTCCCAACCAAAAACATTCATGTGTTCGTTTCCCTTCCCATCAACATTATAGGTTCTTAACAGACCCTTAACCACAAACGCCAGGTATTTACAAATTTCACCCTCTTGTAAATGATATTGGCGTTTTCTTAGTTTTTTGGGGATGAAAAAACGAGATATAGCTAATCTATCCGCTTCTGTAAGCGAAACTTTTTCCTGAATATGGTTAAATAGTATATTGAACATAGGTGATGATGTTGAAGAATAACAAAGATAATTTTAAACGCTCAACAATATGCTAAGATCATACTGAAAATAGATTTGACCCAAATCAACTGCGTTTTTTGATACAGGTCATCAGCGTTCTAGCAACATTGATCTAAATTTGTATAGCACAAAATAAGACCTTGCAAAATAGATAGGTTAATAAAATTAAACAAAAAATTATGGAAAATATAGCTTTGGTAGTAGGCGCAAGTGGCATAACAGGAAGTAACCTGGCCGAAAAACTTCTTTCAAAAGGCTGGGAAACCTACGGATTGGCCCGCAACCCGAACAATGAAATTAAAAATCTAAAACCTGTAGCAGCAAACTTACTGGAGATTGATAGTCTTCGATTGGCACTAGCTGATATCAGCCCAACACATGTTTACATTACCACCTGGATGCGAAATGACACCGAAGCCGAAAATATTCGGGTAAATGGATTAATGGTACGCAACATTCTGGATGTTTTATCAGAAAAAAAATCCGTAAAACATGTAGCATTGGTTACCGGTTTAAAACATTATTTAGGTCCGTTTGAAGCCTATGCCGCAGAAGGTTTTTTACCTGAAACACCTTTACGTGAAGAACACCCACGACTAAACATTGAGAATTTTTATTATGCGCAGGAAGATGAGGTCTATGCAGCAGCGGAAAGAGATGGCTTTACCTGGAGTATTCACAGGCCTCATACTGTAATTGGGCAAGCTGTAGGCAATGCAATGAATATGGGGACAACTTTGGCTGTTTACGCCAGTATTTGTAAAGAAACAGGACGTAAATTTACATGGCCGGGTTCGGCGGCACAATGGAATGGCTTATCGGATGTAACAGATGCCCGCATATTAGCTGAGCAATTAATTTGGGCATCAACTACGGAGACTGCTCAGAATGAAGCATTTAATATCGTAAACGGTGATGTTTTCCGTTGGAGTAGATTATGGCGTAAAATAGCAGATTACTTTGGTGTGGAAGCTGTTGGATTTAATGGTGAGATCCATCCACTGGAAAAAGAAATGGCCAATGATGGTGAAAAATGGCAGGAAATTGCTCAAAAATATGGACTTAAAGAAACTTCATTAAACAGATTGGCAAGTGCATGGCATACCGATCTTGATCTTGGCAGGCCAATTGAAGTAATGACCGATATGGCAAAAAGTAGAAAATTAGGTTTTAACGCTTTTCATGACACAGAAGAAACTTTTTATAAACTTTTTGACAGACTTCGTGAAGCAAATTTAATTCCTTAGTGATCAATACAATATGTTAAAAGTTACCAACTCTACAGGCAGATTGCTCATTAGAGTTGGTAACTTTATCTGAATTATAGACCAAACCTTATAGGTTTTAAAAACCTATAAGGTTTAATAAATTAAATTTAAATTTATCCTTTGCGCAGTTTCCTTACATCCGGATATTTTGGAATTTTAATTTCAAAATTAACTACCTCAGCTGGCTGAACTTCTAATGCTCTGCATACAGCAAATAATCCACTTACTGAAATATTATTCTCTCCGCGTACTATTCTATAAACCTGGCTATAGCTAAATCCAGTTCTATCTTGAATATCTTCTAAAGTAATTTTTTTCTCCTTAGAAATTGCCCACAGCCTGGTTCTGATAAGTACTAAAATCTCATTGTCAATATACTGTTCAGCCATTATTAACAAAAAGACCTTAATATTTAATTAATTGTTATTCCAAATTTGGAATAACCTACAGAAATGGCTATATTCGTGTATTATAATTAGGTATTAATAAAAGTCTTGCAACTACAAATCTCACGCCGTTGAAGCAAGGCAGCAGTTTAATACCCATATCTATGTGTAGTTGTATATATTTGTACATCGAAATAGATGTGGGGCTGCTGTAATTCCATTTCAACATAAGGCGTGAGAACTTTAAAGTAGTGATGGTTTGCAGCCTCACATGTATTGTGAAAGCTGTAAATGGGCAAGACTTGTATTTGATCAATATAAGTATGAACCAAAAAATAAAACAGCTGCCATTTAATTCTTTGCCCCATCCCAGGGCGGCAATTGTTTTTGCGTTCATATGCATCATTAAACATCCCATTTATGTTAACCATCCCCAAAAATGCCCGTTTAATTATTTGCTGCCATTAAAGCCTAAAAACCCTGTTTAGTTTGAAGTACAATTCCTGCGCTGCTTACACATGCTGTTTTAGAGGTATCATAGCCTGTTAAGCAGCCAGGTTTTGTTTAAAATTAAGGTAACAGATAAAGATCTGATATTAATGGCAACACTTAAATAGCTTATTTATATTAGGTAAGAAATAGGTATACAATAATCCTATGTTAATTTCCTTGCCCTTAAAGTATGGCGAACCCTAAAATTGTTGTTGTTCTGCATGAGTTGCAGGATAACACTTTTTAGGTATTAATATAAAAGTAAGACATGATTTTACCGTGTGCAATAAGAAGTCGCATAAATTTAAATGCTATAAAAACCTGAAGCCTTAATATACCATCCCATAAACTATTACCCCTGTGCGTGAGCAAATAATCGTTTTGTACCGCCAATAAGTAAAATTAGCAGTAAAGCGCAGCTAAAAACAGGGCTGGCCCAACATTAATAATGAAAAGAGATGATTAAAAAAATAACGGCAAGCGCCGTAAGGGCATTACTATGCCTAAAAACCTTCAGATCAGACAGTGTGAAACGCATAGCTGAAGATACCATAGCCGAGCAAATTGCGAGGTACCAAACGCCACCCATATTAAAAGAAAAAATAGGTAAAGGGAAAGGACGCTCCATGCAATCGCGTGAACTCAGTTTAATGGCCGAATTATCCTTTGCAGAAATTAAACTGGAATGGCTTAAACGAAGTAAAGAAATTTCCATATTGCTGCTTTTCTTATTAGGAAATATATCTGCCCATGCGCAAAACATAGTAAAAGAGGTAATGCCACAGGAAGTTGGACGTAAATTGCCAGAAAGCTTCTGGACGCAGGAACATGCTATTTATGCCAACGGAAAAACAACCAGGCAAACACTATCAGCCTATAAAAACCAGTTGCTTGTTCTTGATTTTTGGGCAACCTGGTGTAGCAGCTGTACGCACAAGTTTAAATACATTGATAGCCTGCAAAAAGAATATGAAGGGCGGGCGGTGGTACTTCTGGTAGATGCCAAAAGTACCCGCGATACACCAGAGAAAATTGCCCTTACGATGAATCGCTTTAACAATCAGCTGATGACTGTGGTAGCAGACACTACATTAAGCAAATATTTTGTGCATACTACCGTACCGCATTACATATGGATAGCCGGAGGATATTTACTAGCCACAAGTGGGAGTGAATTTATGCAAAAGAGCAACTTCAATTCCATTCTTGATCGCCAGCGGCGCTTAAAAGAGGGTGCAAAATCAAATTAGCCAAAACTACATTTTAAACCAAACAAACTATGAAATACTTTATTAGCGTCCTCATGATTTTGCTCGGCAGCATCATGTCCGCCCTGGCCCAAAAACCATTTACCGGAAAAATTGTAAACGAGGCTAATGCCAGCGCATTGGCCAATGCCATTATTAATATTGACCATGGAAAATTAAGTGATGAGAGTGATCACAACGGGCAGTTTTCTTTCAGTATAAACCATGGCCCGCATCAATTTAAAATCAGTTTATTCAATTATAGCACATTAGATACACTGATTAATTTTACCGGTCAATCCATTATTTTTAAACTAAAACCAGCTATCCATCAACTAGATGATGTAACCGTAAATACGGGCTATCAAAAATTAGGAAAAGAAAAGTTAACAGGTGCTTACCAGCAAATTAGTGGCAAGGTACTGAACGAACAAGTGGGCAGTAGTGTAATGAATAGACTAGAAGCTATTGGTAATGGGCTAAGCATAGATCGGGAGAGCTTTAACCGAGAGCGCATCAATATCAGAGGTGTGAGCACTTTTAGTGGGCCGGGAAATGTATTGGTTGTTTTAGACAATTTTCCATATGAGGGCAGCCTTGATAACCTAAACCCTAATGACGTAGAAAGCATTAGTATTTTAAAAGATGCCGCCGCAACTTCTATTTGGGGTAGCCGTGCCGGAAATGGTGTAATTGTAATCCAAACTAAAAAAGGTAAATATAACCAGCCATTAAGCATTAGTGCCAACCTAAACAATACGTTTAAGCAAGCCCCGGATTTGTACCGGTTACCGCAAATAAGCAGCAGCGATTATATTGACTTAGAATTGAACCTTTTTAAAAAAGGATTTTATCAGGCTGATTACAATAGCCCGAACAAGCCTGCACTCTCTCCGGTAGTAGAACTGATGTATAATAATACCATTAGCCAGGCAGAAAAAGAAGCCCGTATTGCCAGTTACCGCAACAAAGATGTAAGAGATGATTTTTCAAAATACTTTTACCAAAACGGTTATGTACAACAATATTATGTACAGGCTGCAGCAGGTGGAAAAGGCTATGGCTGGACAGCCTCGGCAGGTTACGATGATAGTCGATCTGAATTAAATGCGCTTAGTAACCGACTAAGCCTGCGTTATGCATTGAACTTTGATTTATTAAAAAATTTAAAGTTTGATGTAAGTCTGCTATATACTGGCAGCAATAGCAACACAGGCAAAACGGCTTACGGCAGCATTACCTCTGCCACGGGGAGCCTGTATCCTTATGCCAGTTTTGCCGACGAAAGTGGCAATGCCCTGCCTGTGGCAAAAGATTACAGTATGAATTATATCAATAGTTTATCTACATCCAGATTATTGGATTGGCATTATTATCCACTTAGCAATGATGAATATCAGCGTACCAAAAGCCATCAGGATGATATAAACATAAATACAGGTTTAAGTTATCAATGGAATGGATTTTCGGCTACACTGCTTTACCGCCTGCAAAGGCAAACAGGCAATAGCAATCTTTTGCAAGAATTGGGCAGCTATAGCACCAGGAATTTGATTAATAGCTATACACAACTAAATAATAATGGTACACCAGTTTATAAAATTCCACTGGGGGCTATTGATGATCGTTCTACCTCTTTACTAAGGGCGCAGGATTTGAGGGCGCAGCTAAATTATACCAAGAGAATTGCTATGCATGGTATAGATGTAATGGCAGGTGCAGAACGGAGGGAACAACTGGGCAGTGGCAATAATTTTAGAAGCTATGGCTTTAATACCAATACTTTAAGCATTACCCCAGTAGATTACACTACTGCTTTTCCAAATTATGTTACCGGGAGTAGTGCCTATATCCCCGATCGGCAAGGCATCAGCCAAACACAAAACCGTTATGTAAGTATATATGGAAATGTAAGCTATGATTATCAGGAACAATATCTTTTGTACGGAAGCGCACGCCGGGATGCTACGAACTTTTTTGGTGTAAATACCAATGATAAATGGAAACCCCTATGGTCTGCAGGGATTGGCTGGATTATTTCGAAGGCCAGCTTCTACCATATCCAATCTGTTGATTTTTTGAAATTACGCCTGAGTTATGGCTTTAGTGGTAATGCTGACCCAAACCAAGCTGGACTTACTACTATACAATATGGAGGAACATCGGTGTATACACAATCGCCATATGCCGCCATAGATAAAAAAGCCAACCCTGATTTAAAATGGGAAACCGTGCAAACCACTAACATTGGGATAGATTTTAATGCGTTAAATGGCCGCCTATCTGGTAGTATTGATGGATATATTAAACGTGGAAAAGATTTACTAGGTGTTTATCCGATAGATTATACCACTGGTGTAGGCAACTTCATCACTAAAAATGTGGCCGCTATGCAAGGAAAAGGAATTGATGTTCAGTTAAACAGTCTAAATACTCAGGGTAGATTCAAGTGGCAGAGTACTTTAAACTTTAGCACCAACCAAACCAAAGTAACCGATTATTACCTGCTCACCACTAACGCTTATGATTGGGTAGGCAGTAGTACAGCTAACATTAGTGGCATTGTAGGTAGCCCGGTTTATAGTATTTATGCATTTAAAAGCCCAGGGCTTGATGCCACTGGAGACCCCATAGCTTACCTGAAAGGATCAGTTAGTAAAGATTATACCAGCATTACGCAAACGGGGACTTCATTAGATGAATTGAAGTTATTCGGCTCTGCATTGCCAACAGTTTTCGGAAATTTACAAAACCGTATCAATTATAAAGGCTTCAGTTTGCAGGTGAGTATCAGCTTTAAACTCGGCTATTATTTCAGGAGGCAGAGCATTAGTTACAGCAGATTAGTAAGCAGTGGAATTGGCCATAGCGATTATAGCTTGCGTTGGCAGAAAGCAGGTGATGAATTAAATACCAACGTACCTGCCTTTATTTACCCCAATAATTCTGCCCGAGATGTTTTTTATGCTGGCACTGAAGGTTTGGTTGAGCGTGGCGATCACATCCGCTTCCAATATGCTAACCTCGGTTACAAATTACCCGATCATTGGTTTGGAAAAAGTATTCACTCAGCAGAAATTTACCTTAATACCACCAACCTTGGCATCCTTTGGAGGGCTAATAAAAAAGGAATTGATCCGGACTATGCCAGTCCGACTACCCTATTGCCAACTAAAACCTTATCTGCCGGATGCAGGATTAACCTCTAAAAATGAAACCATGAAAAGATATCAAAAAATAATACTTTGCCCTGCAATCCTTTTTCTCAGCCTGATTAGCTTTCAGGGCTGTAAAAAATATTTGGATGTAAAGCCAGATCAGCAATTATCTACCATTGAAACAACAGAAGATATGCAGGCACTTTTGGATAATTATCTAAAAATCAACTTCAATGATCCGGGTGTGGCCAATTCATGTACAGATGATTATTATGTAACCAATGATGTGTTTAATGCCCGTGCAGAGCAAGACCGAAACCTTTACCTCTGGAAGCCGGATAATAATTTTGCACCTCTCTCGCCCCAATGGGCATCTTCATATGAAGTGGTGTATATCTGTAATTCTATACTGGATGCGGCTGCGCAGAAAAATGGCCACATTACACTTGATGCTAAGCTGAAAAATATTATTGCACAATCTCGCTTTCATCGGTCAAAGGCTTTCCTCAATGTGATTAGCATCTGGACGAAAGCTTATAATGAAGGTTCAGCAGCTGTTGATCTGGGTATTCCGCTGCGACTTGATGCTGATTTTAACAAAACATTTGTTAGGGCCAGTCTGGCAGAAAGCTATGATCAGGTTTTGAATGATCTTAAAGCCGCCATTGCAGATTTGCCAGTTAAAGATGTTTCAGTCATCAGGCCATCAAAGGCAGCTGCTTATGGTTTATTAAGCCGAACATACCTGCAGATGAGAAATTATGTACAGGCTGGTCTATACGCCGATAGTGCCTTGCAAATTCAAAAAACAATAATGGATTTTAACACCCTTAATGCATCAGCAAACTTTCCGATAGCCCAACAAAATGCAGAAGTTCTTTTTGATAGCCGGGCTGTAGCTACTGCAACAGGAAGTCAAGCACGTGCGTTAGTTAATCCAGAACTTTATAATCTTTATGGCAATAATGATCTCCGCAAAACCGTATTTTTCAAGGCAAGTGGTACCGCCTACATTTTTAAAGGTTATTATGCCGGTGGACCATCTATTTTTAATGGCGTGGCAACTGATGAATTGCTACTAACGCGGGCTGAATGCCTAACCAGATTGAATAGAATTAGCGAAGCACTGGCCGATATAAACCTCTTATTAACAAATCGGTATAAAAAGAATACTTTTTCTCCATATGTAGGCTTAACACAAGCAGCATTACTGGCCTTAATTAAAATTGAACGCAGAAAGGAACTGGTATTTAGAACTTTAAGATGGGGAGATATTAAGCGTTGGAATGTAGAGGGCGATGGAATTGTATTGAGCCGAACCGTAAATGGGGAGCAGACCACTTTAGCGCCGAATAGTTTGCGGTATGCCTTGCCTATTCCTGAAGATGTGATTACATTATCAGGTATGGTACAGAATCCAAAATAAATAACCACCATACTTACTACCCACAAAATTAAGCACTAAAATGCCATCCGATAAATAATGAAGAGCCTAAAAGCAATCAAAAATTCGGATGGCATTCTAATCAACAACTAAAAACTAAATTACTCGGCTTCTTTTTTATACATCGCTGCATTGGTAATATCACCAGAAGTAGGAAAAGTTGCCCTATCATGAAGATAAGTATTGAGCTTATCCTGAGTATCTATACTGGCATCAACCTTCAATACGCAAGGCAGATCAGAACCACTTTCGCAAGGAGCCGCATCTGGAGCTGGAATTGGGCTATAGCTTGCACCTTCCCTAATGTCGCTTAATTTTCTAGAATCATATTGCCAATAGTTAAAATTCTGTTTAGAAAATGTGGTAAAAGCATTCAATGTGATTAAAAGGCCGAACCCCACAAGGGCTACAAGGCCTAAAGTCATTTTTTTTAAATTCATGGTCATGTTTAATTTGAAGTTTAATCTTTAATTTCCAGGTGATGTACATTGACCTTGTCCTGTTTCATCCGATTTTCTCTTAATTTTTTATTCCCTCCTTTCTATTTTAATCTGAGATTTTTCACTCTCGTAAATGGCAATTCACATCATCTTTGATTGCCTGAACCAAAATTCGCTGTTTTTTTACTCAGATTTTTGACGTGCATATCTGAATACGACTTTGTAAGTACCAACAGGCATATTGTATCTTTGAGGAATAACATTAAGAGGACAAACGCTTTAAAAAACAGCTGCTTTTATGAGTTAAAACAGCAAATTTTAAGCTTATTCCCATAACTTAAAAGCACCTTTACGATGCATCTTTTGTAAAACATGGTTTAATTTTTAAATTTAACCACCCATTAAAGATGCTTATCTGCTGAAGAAAGGTTTCGCTGAAATGGATCTCCCTGTTTAATAAACATCCCTCACGCTTTCAAATATTTATTCATGGATGAAATATTAAATTGTACTATTGTAGATGATGATCGTGAGGCACTCAATGCATTATCTATACTTATTAGTGATCAGGAAGGACTTGTTTTAACAAAAAGTTTTACTAATCCAGTACTTGCTCTGGCTGAAATTCTTCAGCAGGATGAGATGGTAGATATTGCTTTTCTTGATATTAACATGCCTTTACTTTCTGGTTTGGAGCTTGCTGAACGAATTAAGGGAAAAGTAAAGTTTATTGTTTTTGTTACAGCCTATCAGGAATACGCTTTAAAGGCATTTCAACTAAATGCCATGCAGTACCTGATTAAACCGCTTATGAAAACAAATTTGACCAATGTAATTAGCCAGATTAATCAACTTAAACTTTATCATACTACAGATTTCAAGCCAAAAGTTAATCTGACTGATGATGCGATATACATATTGGCCGGCGTAAAAGGTCAATATTTGAGATTAGAAATAACAAGTATTATTTTATTTAGTGCAGAGAAAAATCAGGTTCATATTTTTACAGATAATGGAGACTATATTGCCAATGCTGGGATTAGCAGGGTGATTACTGATCTTAAAAATGATCAGCGATTTATGAGAATACATAAGTCTCACATTATTAGGTTAAATGCGATAAAGAATGTATCTGCCAATTTAGTTTGTCTGCACAAAGATTACAGGGCTCCGATTAGTCCGCATTATCGAGTAGCCTTTTTTAATTACATCCAGCAGAAGGTACTCAAAAACCGGTCATAAACCGGTTTTTGAAGATCTACCCTAAACATCAATAGAATCAGGTTGTGGTTAATACACTCGTCGTGATACCAGTATCTGTTGATGGTTTGGAAAAATCATTTTTTCTTGATTTAAAAACAAAAACTGTCTTCGCTTTTAAAATAGGCATTACTTTTTTCATAGTGTTAAAATTTAAATGATTAGAATGGAAATGGTATGGCTAATTTCCTACACTAACCTAATAGAATTGGCGACTAAATAAGATTAATAATGACCAGATGGCATATTAACTATACTAAAATAAATATGAAGGCAACGAGACCAATATCGATACATGTTAAACACTTTAGCATTCATGTAATATGCTGGCTGGTTTTTATATTTTATGAAAATTTACTGCTGATAGGGCTGAAACTCCAAACTCCAGATTTCATTCCTTTGCTTGTTCATACTGCTGCAAATATTACCTTTTTCTATGCTTTTGCCTGGATAATTTTATACTGGGCCTGGCGTGCAGATCATCATCAGTGGTGGCGGATTCTTATTGGTGTGATACTTAGTTTAATGGTTTATATCGTGATTAAAACCCTGATTGATGATGGCATTCCTTTATTAGGTGGAGTGGACCATCATTTATTTATCATTAGTCTAAGAATATTTTCAGGTTACCTTTATCGTGGAATGTTTTTTATTTTATGCGCAATGGGCTATTGTTATTTAATCCGGTTTATTAAAGAAAGGCATCAAAGAGAGCTATTATTAGCTTCTTACTTTAACCACCAGCTATCAATATCAAAAGGCCATCACCGTTTAAATAAATGCCGGCAGGATTTGCTTTATACGCAGCTCAACATGCACCATTTGTTTAGTTGTTTAAATTTTATTTATTTAAAACTTGCCAGTCAGGATGATCATCTTGCTTTACTATCCCTATATTCTACCAACTTAGTAAGATATTATATGGATCAGGAGGATGCAAAGGGATCTGATTTAGCGAAAAATTTAGTACAAGTTAAGAATCTGATCGAGATGGATCAAATGATGCATCCCCAACAAGCCCCACTTCATTTGATAATTGAAAAAGAAATCGAAAACTTGAAGGTGGATACGTGTGTACTAATTCCTCTTACAGTACTCTTAATGCACTATTCAACTACAATAAAAAATAAAACAAGAGGAAAATTTTCGATTTTTATGGTTAATGAGAGATTATATTTGAAAGGAGAAAACATACAATATATTGAGGAACCCAACAAGTTAGGGGCAGAATTTGAACAATTACATCACCAAATCATATCACATCAAATGCATGTAGAAAAATTTGAATATTTGATTATTCATCACACACTAAACTTTGATATCATATTTTAGTATCAAATAATATTTTATCTTAATAAGATAGAGACATTTGGCTGGATAAAATTAGGAATTGTTAAAAGAGTAGCAAGAACCTCTAAGATAGGCGTGTAAATAAGCTCTTTATAAGCAGTAAAATGAGATGAGCAGTTTAAATATATTCTAGATAAGGTATAAAAAATATTGGACATGATTTATACGCTTCACAAAAGTCAGAAAAGATAAGATAAGCTATTTTGGTTAAAGAAAATAGCGTATGAATACAGATTGTATAAGTACGCGATGCAGGCTGGTTCAGTACCTTATTTTAGTAAACAAAAGTGAAAAATAATATTCACTTGAAAATTAACATAGAATTTTATAAGTTCTAAAGCCTATAAAGTTTAATTTGGCTTTCTATCCAAATTTCATTTATATAACTTCAAATGTAAAAAGCATTAGCAATTGCGTTAAATACGGCACAAAACATGTATTTCGCCCTGTGTTAAAATAATTAACTTGCGCACTCTATCAGCTATTTTAAAAGATGTCATATTAACTGATAGTATAACATTTTTCATAAAAAAACTTAACAAATATCATAGATAAATACAAAAATCATTACCTCCTAAATGATGTTAAAAATTATACTAGCAGAAGACCATATTATAGTTAGAAATGGCATTAAGCTATTGTTGGAATATCAATCGTGGGTTGAAGTGATAGGAGAAAGCAGTAGCGGACAGGGTGTATTAGATTTGATGGCTTCGGGTATGGTTCCTGATATTGTAATTACTGACATCAATATGCAAAATCTGGATGGGATTGAATTAATAAAGGCCTTAAAAACCTTATACCCTTCAGTAAAAGTAATCATCTTATCAATGATTGATAACGAAAAATATGTTGCACAGGCCTTTCAGGAAGGTTGCTATGGTTATCTATTAAAAAATGTAACAGAGGATGAATTGATATTTGCTTTAAAAACCGTTTCAAGTAACAATAAATACTTATGTATAGAACTCACCCAAAAACTTTTAGATAAGCTCATTGGTACCATATCTATGCAAAGCAAGCTGACAAGCCAACAGGTTGATTTAACCCTGAGGGAGATTGAAGTTTTACATTTGCTGGCAGATGGCTACACGAATCAACAAATGGCAGACAAGCTATTTCTAAGCAAGCGTACCATAGAAGGTCACCGACAGATGCTTATTGATAAAACAGGTTCTAAAAATACAGCTGCGCTAATCAGGTTTGCAGTAACTAACGGTTTTCTAAATTAAAGCACCCAATTAATCTTTTCCTTTCAAACTCATTACCTGTATTAATTTGGCAATAGCCAAAATGCAATGATAAATACCTAAATTAAGAAAAAGAAATACGCAAGTTGATCAATCGCCTTTTCTATCAAAAATAAAAGCATTATTATTGTAATATTAAATTGGCACGTATGGCTAAGATACTTGTAGTAGAAAATGACTTAAGCAATGCTGAGGTTATCCAGTTAATATTAGAAGATCAGTATTATGAAGTAGCCTGCATAAATGAAGCAGATTTACTAATTGATACCATCCAAACATTTGGTCCTGACCTGATTCTGATGGATATCATTTTAAATACCTGTGATGGTAGGGATTTATGCAATGCTTTAAAAGAAAACAAGTTAACTAAGCATATTCCAATTTTGTTGATTACAGCCATGTTAGAGAGTCAGGCTTATGCTGTAGTAAATAAAGCTGATGCCATTATGTTTAAGCCCTTTGAATACCACAAATTAAAGCAACAAATTTCAAACATGTTAGCCGTTTAAAATAACTGATTGATTTAAATATATTGCTATAACCTGATTAATATCGAAGTCTGCTCTCTTTGTTTTTTATAAAAATATAGGGGTGTATTATCAAGGTTATAGGTATTGGCTATAAATACATTCTTAAAATAAAGATATTTCTTAGTTAACCTGTTTTGGAATAATGATGATGATTTGAGTGCCCTTACCAGGTGTAGAAGTGATATTTAGTTGACCACCTAAGAGGTTAACTTTGTAGCGAATAGTTTGCAAGCCAATCCCGGTGTTTGGGAAATCAACAATTTCAAATCCTTTGCCGTTATCTTCAACCTCAACATGTATCTGATCAATATGCTCTTTTATACTAATACGTGCAAAACTTGCTCCTGCATGTTTTATAATATTCATCATCAATTCCTGAATCATCCTGTATATGGCGGTTTCAATAGCTGGATTATTCCGTTCTTGCAATCCCTGAATGGTGCAATAAAACTTAAGGGTATTGCTCAACTGGAGGCAAAGACCTTCTACTGCTGCTTTTAAACCCATTCCTTCAAGTAATGATGGGATCAGGTCATGCGAAATTCGTCTGCATTCAAATATCGAATCATCTAACAGATTCATAGCATATTGTAGGGCACTTTCATTACTTTGGCGCTCATTTTCAACATCAAATTTTATCTTACTTAAACTCAACTTAACACCAAATAATACCTGTCCCAGGCCATGGTGCAAGCTTTCTGCAATTCTCCTCCGCTCCTCTTCCTGGGCATTAAGAATCACTTCTGCAATGTGCTGTTTTTGCTCTTGCTGCATAACCAAATTTCGTAATCGCTCTAGCTCTTTTCTTTCCGAGATATCCTCTATAATGGTATATCCCAACATTTTAGATTTATCTTCAATCAATATAGTAGTTACATGTACCCATACCGATGTATTATCCTTTTTAATTAAACATGTATCAATACTAAAAGAAGGCAAATCAGTAGTCCACAGCATATTTTGCAGTTTTTTCCAGTCAGCCTTGAATTTACCTACCGATAAATCTGTTATCTTTTTACCCTGCAATTCTTCATGAGTATAGCCTAAAATATCAACCAATGCCTGATTTATCTTGATGATCCGCAGGTGATGATCAATAATTTTGTTTCCTAAACTAGATTGCTCAAAAATGGTTCGGAATCGATTTTGACTGAGCTGGTATTCCTTTTGAAGACGATCCTTCTCTTGTTGATGAATTGCCGTGTATTTGATCAGTTCTTTCAGGGAACTGATTTCGTCCTGTAAGTGCTGAACTATATTTTGCATATTTAAATAGGTGATGACTCGTAAGATACAATATCTTTTTGCGAATGAGTAAAGCCATATACGCTAAGACCTTAAATGTTAAAGCAAAAAATGATGCCCATTTTTACTAAAAACATGATCTTAAAAAGTATTTTTTTATATGCGCCTTATCAGTATAATTTATTAAATCAATGTGTTATTGATTTAATAAATTATACTGTGTATTTAGAACGCAGTTAACTCAGTTAATCATGAAAGGAATATTTCCAGCCTCTTTATATTCATTTCATGACTAATTATTTGATTTAAGATTAAATAATGATCAACACAAACAGTATTACCTAATATAATTTAGCAGGCAAATGTTTCGAAAATTAGATTATTCAGGTGCATCTTTATTAGCGGTATTTGGCATATTGCCAGCCTCTCCCTGATTTCCTTTTTCAGGATCTGCCCGGGCTTCTTCCGATCCAAAATCACCTTCCCCAACTTCACGGCTTAAAAATTCAGCATCGCTTTGTACCTCATTAATTTTGCTGTTTTCATTACTGCGGTGGCGCGGAACCTGGTTATCAGGCATATTTGACCGATCTGGCGATTGTGTGGATTTTGGGTCATTCAAATTCTCGTTATTTCTTTCTTGCTCTTCCATATCTCTTAGGTATATAGGTTAATAACAATCAATTGTTCATCAGGTTTTATTAAAGTTCAGCGCAAATACTTTCTGATTCTATCTAATCTCTTTATAAGCAAAGATGAAAATGAGAAAGCTTTAAATCTGAAGTTAGATAATCATTTACTCCTTTTAGCACACCGCATGGAACCACCCTTCTAAAAGAAATAAAAAAATAATCAATATGCAGTAGCCACCCTATCCGCCTGTCGGCACCTTTCCCCTGAAAGAGAAAGGACGATAAAAACAAGATTTATCGAAACGCATATCATAAAATCAAACATTAACTTACGAAGTTTCAAAGGCCATTTAAGGTGGGAGAACTTCGTCAGTTTTTATAGGAAGTTCTCCCTCATTCGCCTTACGGCACGTGCTATCCTGCTTAAAAGTTTCTGTGCAGAATGAAGTTAGTAGATTAAACTGCAGGGATTCTTCACTACGCTATGAATAACAGCAGGATGGGAAGGTTGCTACACGTCTGGATTAGCGCTTTGAAATCTGCACCTACTATTTCCACCCTGCTATCCGGCCTGGGAAATGATGGAAGGAGAAAACGTTAAAGCTTCTGTAAAAACTTTCACACCACCATTACCCAAGGCAGCACACCCTTTCCGACCCTTCGTCGGAACTTGTGCCTCCGAAATTAAGCTTTAACGAATTTATCCAACATCAGATCCAAGCCTTGATTGTTTGCTTCTTTATCATCAAGGATAAAGAAGAAGCCCTTCGGCGGCAGCGCAGCTGTACCGATTATCGGTAGCCAAGGCAAGCCAGCGCAGCTGAAAAACAGTCCCTATCCGCCTAAGGCACCTTTCTCCACAAAGGGATAGTGCAATGAACCGGTATATTAAAATCAGTAAATAATTATCCACCCAGTTAAAGATAAATCAGTGTTAAATACACAAATTGATTTTAAACTAAACTTCAATCTGCTAAACCTTGTTCTTATTACATTACCAAGGGTTGAACATCATCTTATTCATACAACCAAAAATATTTACCTGTAAAACTAAACCATAAATTATGTTAGCAATGAATTACAGAGGCCCGTTTAGGGTCCGGGCAGAACAGCGTCCAATGCCAGAGATCCTACATCCTGAAGATGCAATTGTACGTGTAACCCGAACATGTATCTGCGGATCAGATCTTCACCTTTACCATGGAATGGTACCCGATACCCGGGTTGGCTCCGTATTTGGGCATGAATTTACAGGCGTTATCGTAGAAACAGGTCCATTGGTAACCAATGTAAAAATTGGCGATCAGGTGTTAGTACCCTTTAACATTGCCTGCGGCAAATGTAATTTTTGCAAGCAGGGCCTTTACGGAAATTGCCATGAATCAAATGCCATGGCTACCGCAGTAGGGAGCATATTTGGCTATTCTCATACAGCGGGAGGCTTTGATGGCGGACAGGCAGAATACGTAAGAGTGCCTTATGCCAATGTTGGTCCTACAGTGATCCCGGCAGATATGGATCCGGATGATGCTGTTTTACTAACTGATGTAGTACCTACAGGTTATCAGGCAGCAGAAATGGGCGGAATTAAAGAGGGCGATACCGTTGTGGTATTTGGAGCAGGTCCAATTGGCATTATGGCTGCCAGGTGTGCCTGGTTTTTCGGACCATCAAGGGTAATTATTATCGATCATATTGATTACAGATTGGAGTTCGCGAAAAACTACGCTAAATGCGAAGCCTATAATTTTAAATCAATGGATGATCCGGTGGTTTTTATTAAAAGCATTACAGATTGGTACGGTGCAGATGTATGTATTGATTGTGTGGGTTGTGAAGCAGAAGGCAATGCCCTGCAAACCTTTACAGGTAAAGTAACACTAATGCAAGCCGGTTCTGCTACTGCATTTCAATGGGCAGTCAATTCAGTAAAAAAGGGTGGAATTGTTTCAGTTGTAGGTGTATATGGTCCGCCGTTTAATTTTGCTCCAATCGGGAACATCCTGAATAAAGGCATCACCTTGCGGGCTAATCAGGCTTCGGTTAAACGCCTTTTACCCAAGTTAATTGATCATGTTCAATCTGGAAGGTTAAATCCAAAGGGGCTAATCACTCACCGCGTTCCATTGCAGGAAGTATCTGATGCCTATCATATCTTCTCTTCAAAACTTGATGAATGCATCAAGACTGTACTTATACCTTAATCAAAACACTTATGAAAACGGAAAACACCAATATAGATTACCGGCAAATCCCCGGGTGGGGAATGGATATTGATCCTGATAATGAACCCACCTACCCGATGAAAAATTACACTGGCGACGACCATAACCGGTTAAATTATGAACGTTCTCCGCAACAACCTGTAGAAATTGAATTGCTTAAATCAATTGAGCGACCAGTTAACCCGGTGGTATTTGGCACAACTGTTCCACCGTCAGGCCTGAGCGGAATCATCAGACGTTATGCCTTTAAACATAGTGAAGATCGCTACCGCCACTGGATTTCTTTAATTCTTGCTGATAGGATTAATGCCTGGGAAGGAATTATTGAAGATCTGGGCAAGGGCGTTTTTCCAAATATCCTGGCAGAACGTGGCATTAAAGCAGAATTGAAATACAACGCTGGTGGTTTAGCCAAAAAAGTAGTGGTAGCTGCTGTAGTCGGCACACTGTTAATCACCTATCTTGCTAAAAAGAAAAAATAGTTACAGAGATCACATCTAACTGATTTGAATGCATTGGGTTTGATAAATACTGTATTAATAGTTTTTATTAAGCCCAATGATTTTATGGCCTCAATAAATGATTCATTATCAGGCCGTATAATGATCAGATAATTGATGAAAATTGTAAAATGCTTAATAAAATTTGGTTTATTTTCAAACTAAACAATCAAATTGTTGTTATTATAATTTAATAATCATATGGCTAAAATTTTTGTACTAGAAGACGATAGGGATATTCGGGAAGTGGTAGAGTGGATTCTGGTATATGAAGATTATGAAGTAGTTTCTTTTGAAAATGTAAATGATTTCATGAGTAGAGACATTAGGGAATTGCCAGATCTTTTTATTTTAGATGTAATGCTACCAGATGGATCTGGCTTAGAGGTTTGCAATCAGTTAAGGTCTGAAAGTTTGCAAGATCATATCCCAATTATTATTATGAGTGCACATGCCAGTTTAGAACAGGTAAGTACAGGTTGCAAAGCTGATGCATTTATACAAAAGCCTTTTGAGCTTGATTTTTTTCTAAATAAAATTCGGACCAGTATTCATAGTTAAGTTTTCCATCCTGCTCTATCCTGATTTAATTAATACTTTAAATCTTTAGTTATTTAATAACATACTGTTTTATGCAAAATTTATTCTATGTAATAAATAGGATATAAATATATAGATACATCTGGCTAAACCATTTTTTATTATCTTGTAGTTAATATATCTACGTTAACAGCCTCTATGCAAAGTAAAAATCAGCAAATTAATGCCCTTATCGAACTAAATGATGAGCTGGAAAATTACTTCCGTAATACCATTATTCCTCAGCTATTTGTAGATGCCAATCTAATCCTGAGAAAATTTACACCTCCTGCTATGAAGCAGTTTAAGCTTCATCATCAGGATATTGGAAAATCAATTACAGAGATAAAAGATAACTTTCGCTTTCCTACCATCATTGAGAATATCGAACATGTGATTAAAACGGGTGAGCTTCTGGAAAAAGAAATTCAAACTATAGATATGCGTTGGTACCAGATGAACATTTTACCATATCTGGTGCAGAAAGAAGATAAAAACAATGGTGTGATCATTACTTTTGTAGATATTACCCTTAGGATTCGTGACCTGAAAGAACAGGAAAAATTGATTATGGAACATGAACTTCTATTAGATACCATTTCACATGATATTAAAACGCCATTAACCAGCTTAACCTTAACCATCGAAATGCTCAAGAAAACGCCAGAGAAAGGAATGATAAAATTCCCGGCTTTGCTTGAAAAAATAGAAAATGGCCTTCATAAAATTAAAGGAATTGTTACTGACTTAACAGATTCTCGAAAAACGGATCAACATTATAAATCTGTAGAAGAACTACTGGATATTGAACAGGTTCTAGAAGATGTTCGGCTCACGCTTGCTCCGCAGATTTTAGAATCAAAAGCTTCTATCCGCTGGTATATAACCTATTCAGAAATTTTATTTGTACGCCGGAAACTTCGAAGTGTGCTTTATAATTTAATTAGTAATTCTATCAAGTATAGAGATAAGCAACGTAACCCGGAAATCATCATTAAAACTTTTACAGAAGATGATTTTTTTGTTATCTCGGTTGCAGATAATGGCAGGGGAATTAATAAAGAGGATACAGATAAAATATTTACAAAATACGAAAGAATTTCACATGATGTGGAAGGCACAGGCGTTGGACTTCATCTGGTAAGGGAAATTGTTAACCTTTCAGGAGGAAAAATTGTAGTGGATAGTACACCTGGAAATGGCACTACATTTAAAATTTATCTCAAAAACCATCAGTAGATGATCATCTGGCATCTTGGTGTATAGATTAAAGTCTACCTCACTAATGTGTTGAAGCAACCTGCCACCAATTTTAACCAGAGATTAATGAGGAAGCAGGATAATAAAAGATGTAGCTTCTACATTAGATTCAACACTGATTGCACCACCATGTGCCAATGCAATTTCTTTCGCAATATAAAGCCCTAAGCCCAGGCCCTCTTGCCCTGGTTTCACTTTCCCTCTCGAAAACGGCTTAAACAAATGCGGCAGAATATGGGTTGGTATTGGTATGCCGGAGTTTGAAACAATTAATTTTTTACCATCAGCAGACTCATTCATCATCACCCTGATGGGCTTGCCTTTTTCTCCATGAGTAATGGCATTACCCAACACATTAGAGAGTAATTGAGCAATTCGCTTGTAGTCTGCCCTTAACCCTGAAGATAAGGCAATGTTTTTGGTAATTTCAATATCAGGCCAGGCCATGCGCAACTCTACAATAACCTGATCAATCATTTCATCCAAACTGAGCTGGTTCTCATAATTGAGCTTAATTCCTCCGCCGAGTCTGCCACTCGCAAAATCAAGAATATTATCAATTAATCCCTTTGTACGTGTAGTCGCATCGCGGATAATGACTGCCAAACGTTTATTGCGCTCATCAAGATCACTCCGAAGCTGAAGTTGTACCGCATTAGAAATGGCATTTACCGGGTTTCGAAGATCATGCCCCAACATGGCAATAAATTGTTCTCTGGTTTCAGCACTGCGCTTTTCAATCTTAAGCACCCGCTTACTTTCAGCAAGTTCATCTTGTGAATCTAAATGAAATCCAATCAGTTCGGCGAAGAGCGTAAAAGTCTTAATTACTTTTGAATTATTAACCTGATTCGGAACCCTGTCAATGGCACAAAGCGTACCAAAAAAATCACCATTTCTTAATATAACAGGAACGGAGATATAACTTTGTAAGCCATATAATTTGGGAGTATGATGATCTTTATAAACCGGATCTTCATCAACATGATCAATAGCAACCACCTGGTGATGGTACATAATTTCATTGCATATCGTAGTTTCGAGTTGAAGTGCTCCCCCAACCTCCAAACCAAAATCAATTTTATCATTCGTTGCACAGGCAACCCATGAATTTTCGGTTACCCGGGCAATTGCTGCAAATCCCATTCCCGTAATTTCACATGCTACCTCCAGGATATTTGCCACAGAAGGGATGCGCGAAACTCGCTCAATATCTAATTCAATGTTTAATTTTTCTATTTTACTCATTCATTACTCCTGAAAGAAAATTACAAATTTTTCAAAAAGGTGTAGTAAAGTTAATAAAATCTTGTATAATTTATATTTGTTTAATTTGATGTTAGATTCTATAGACAATTGCCGTTTTTTGTAGCTTATAATTCAATTGCAGCAAACATCACTTTATAGGCTGAAGTCACAATGGGTGGCATATGATCAAAAACCATGGAACAAATCAGAAAATATTTTGAAAAGAATTTAAAAATGAGTGATCAGGATTGGAAGGCATTTTCATCAAAAATAGAACGCTGTGAATATCCAAAAAAGCATCTGCTTTTAAAAACCGGACAAATTGAGAAACACCTGTCTTTTGTAGAAAAAGGCATTATCCGGTTTTACCTGCCAAAGGAAGAAAACGACCTGACCTTTACCTTTGTTTTTGATGATGGTTTTGTAAGTGCTTACGATTCTTTTCTTACCCAGCAAGCTTCTGCGTACCATGTTCAAACTTTAGAAAAAACCATTCTTTGGCGCATCTCCTATGATGACCTGCAAATCGTTTATAAAGAAACTGAAATTGGGAATACCATTGGCCGGCATGCCAGTGAAGATTTATTTCTAAAAAAATCAAAACGAGAGCTATCTCTCTTAAATGATACCGCCGAGCAGCGTTACCTGAAACTATTTTTAGAACAACCCCAACTCATTAAACAGATACCGCTGAAGTATATCGCTTCCTATATTGGCATTACCCCGCAAGCACTTAGCAGAATCCGTAAGCGAATTTCTTAACCTGGGTTCATTGTTACATTAGATAAATAGCCAGACCTTTACCAAAAAAAAACAATGAAACCTTTACTCGTTTTACTCAGTGTATTTATAATTGCGATAGCCATTAATAAGATTTTCCGGGGGAACTATGAATTTGCACTTTCTGGCAAAGTCGCCATGTCGGTTATGTTACTGTTTACCGCCTCAGCACACTTTGCCTTTAATAATGGAATGGCCATGATGCTGCCAGATTTTGTACCTTATAAAGCCCAGGTAGTTTACTTAACCGGAATTATTGAAATTGCTGCTGCTATCGGTCTTTTTGTTCCGGCGTTCAGCGTAATGACAGCCTGGTTGTTAATTGCATTTTTTCTCCTCATCCTTCCATCAAATATATATGCAGCAATTAAGCATATTGATTATCAAAAAGCCACCTATAACGGAAGTGGGATAAATTATCTATGGTTCAGAATCCCCTTACAAATACTGTTTATTGCCTGGACCTACTTATCGGCAATTAAAAACTGGCAATGATCGGTTTTTACAGGGATGTAAAATACACTCGATAATCTTTTTAACCTGAGTGTTGGATTAATAATAGGCCTTACAGGCGACCGTAATTCCCCTCTTTCAGAGGGGTGGTCGCAGACCGGGGTGTTTAAATTAATTAATAATTATCGAATGCAGGTTTTTATTTATTTGGTATTATTCTACCGCCAAATGATCCTGTGATAATTCTCCTGTTTTTCCAGTTGGTGATTTCAGATATGCCGTAGCGCTGAAACTATAGGCATGGCTTTCCAGTTTGAGCATTCCACCATGTGCCCCTAAAATTTCGTTACAAAGCCAAAGGCCCAAACCTGAACCTGATGTGATGGATCTTCCTTTGGTAAAAGGTGTACCTAATGCTGATACGTTTACCTGCTCCTGCAGGATGGTGTTTTGAAAACTGACCACAAGATTATCATTAACCTGCACTATTGAGCACAGCAATGTAGTGCCTTGTGGCATATATTTTAATGCATTTTGTAAAAGGTTCTGCCACACCATTTCCATTTTTTCGGCATCAACCATCATTTCAAAAGATTGGATGTTTTCGTCAAAACGCATGTCGTAAACAATGTTGCGCATTTGAGCCTGATGATTATTTCGGGCAAAAACCGTAAGTAGCTGATCGGAAATATCAACCTTGCTCTTTCTTAATAATAACCCGTTTTGATTGAACTCACTGATGAGTAAAAACTGCTCTACAATAGATTGTAAACGACGAATCTCAGTAAGTTGGCTACCCAACAAATCCTGATCAGTTTTTGAATTTCTATTGCCTAATTCAAGTTCTGTTTGTGCACTAAGATTAGCCAAAGGTGTACGAAGTTCATGCGATGCGGCAGCAAAAAAATTATTACGGGTTTGCTGCTCATCCTCTATCCTGCCAATCATCTCATTGATGGTTTTGGCCAGTTGCTCCAGTTCATCATGAGTTTCCTTAATTTGGATTCGCTGCCCCAGCCGCTCAGTATTAATTTTAGAGGCTTGCATGGCGATGGACCGGATAGGTCTGATTAACCATCCTGAAGCAAAATAGGCAGAGACAGCACTGGCCAGTAAACTAATCCCCGTGAGTGCAATCATCAATAAAGTAAACTGATTGATTTTATGCTTTAAAGCATAATCTGAAACGGTGAGCAAAAGCTCAACAGGTCGTCCATCATAATTTTCCTTTTTAAGGTAAACACCATATTGACCCAGGCTATCAATTAAAACAGAATGTTCTGGTACCCGCAAGCGGGAAATGATTCCAGGCGACTGAAATACCAAAACAGGTTGCCTTTGGTTGTTGTGGTAAAATACACGAATAGATTCTCCTGAATCAGGCAGCGCAATAATATCAGGATTAATTTCAGTTTTATCCAGAATCGTTTGTGCACGGGTATAAAGGTATTTATTATAATTCTCAACGTAGCCCCCTTTAAAATACTGAAAGATTAGCCTACCGAAAACCAGATTAATCACAATAAAGACCATGCTAAACAGCAAGGTCATTCTGAATCTAAGCCCACGGTAAAAATAGCGTTTCATTCTGTTGATTTTGAAGTTTTAAGGATATACCCCCTGTTAATTACCGTTTGAATATGCTGGTGTTCAAACCCTTCGTTAATTTTCTTTCTTACCTGGTAAAGGTGAACTTCAATCACATTACTACCGGGATCAAAACTCATGTTCCACACCTTATCCAGTATCTGTGTTTTGGTAATAATTTTATCCGGATTGATCATCAGCATTTCAAGAAGCAGAAATTCACGGTTACTTAAAGCAATTGTTTTTTCACCACGCTTTACCACCCTACTCAGCAGGTCAATCTCCAGATCCTCTACTTTTAGTTTTGATAAACTCTTCGGCGTATGTTGACGCTGCAATACACGAACCCTGGCCAGTAATTCATCCATTTCAAAGGGCTTTTTAAGATAATCATTTGCACCTGCATCCAAGCCTTTAATTACTTGCTCTGTTGTGCCCAGCGCACTAATGATGATCACAGGAACATAATTATCAAAACTACGCAGGTTGGAAAGAATATCAAAACCATTTTGTGAAGGAAGCATCAGGTCCAGTAGGATTAAATCATAATGATTCACCATGGCGGTTTGAAGTCCAATAGTACCATCAGCTTCATGATCTACCACATAACCAGCCTGTTCGAGTGCCATTTTGATATAGCCTGCAAGCTTTATTTCATCTTCTATAAGCAATATCTTCATTGTAATTCTTCCTTAAATGCCGGATGCCACAAATTAAATATAAAAATGTGGCATCCTGCAAATTATCTAACCAGATAGGTTTGTCCGTTAATATTCAATGTTCTGGCCCTGATCAGGGTTGCTTTCTGGCTATACATTACACCTGGTCTCTTCGGTTCTACAAAACCTGTTACCACTACCTTCTCGCCAGATTTTAATTGGCTGGCCAGCTGCTGTGCAATGTGTGGCGCAATACTTACCCGCTCTCCTGATGAAAGAGTAAAACCACGAACCTCTTTCTCCAAACCATAGTTTAACTGTTTAATGTTTGCACTGAAACTTTTTTGTTCCTGACTTTCATTAATAAGTGGTGCTACGGGAGGCGTATCACTAATTAGTTTACCATTAACCTCGATACTATTTAAACGAAAGATTTTCTTTCCTTCAGGATTGGTATTTTCATCGCCGGTAATGGTTACACTGGCACCATTTTTTGCTGATGAAATGATTGTTTCACCTAAATGTGGTGGAAACATTACACTCACATCCCCTTTACTTGTCCGCACTAAAAGGCCATTGTATTCGAACTCCTCATTGGCAATTGGATTCACTACTGTACCTTTTATGGTTATTAATTGAATAAGTTGCGCATCTTCAAGAGGTCTTGGTGGTTCACCTGGGGTACCTATACCTATAGGCGGGCGGGGCGCTCCTTTAGCGATCGGATCAGGCAAGCCTGCTGCCGTTGCTGGTGGTTTTGGAAGTTCTTGTGCCTGAAGGGCAAATGTTCCAGCTAACAACACGGCTGTTAACCAGATTCTGTTATTGTTTTTTTTCATGTCTTTAATAATTTATACTCCAAAAGTATAATTGACAAATATGCCTGGAATGAACATGAAATTAAATTTTCTTCATCTCTGAGCATGCTGATAACAGCTGAATGCCTGTTTGGTTTTTGCTGAAATAACTATAAGTAGCTATGTTCGGCTTTAGCATTATACATCATGCTAACTTGCTTTAATAAACAACAGGTTTTACCGAAGAACGCCGTCAATCCCAAGGGCTGGGAAAATCAAAAAAACAGTTGCAATAACAGTACAAATGGCATTAACGAACCTGAAACGCAGTGGTTTTGTGTTCAGATTTAGCATTACCATTCAATAGGCACAAACGAACAAAACAAAGTGATCATTGTTTTTTTGATGTGTAAGGGATAGTGTGAAAAGCCCCTTGCTGGATTGACAAGCATTTTTGAATACTTTTGATGCCTCAAAAGTTTGATGCCCAGCGGCATAGCGCTTTAAAAATTAATAAAATGTAAATCAGGTGAAGGATATGACTTTTTATCAATATCTTACCTTTCTCAGATCCATAACGAAGCCAACGCCGCAATCAGTGCCAAAGTCATGACCAGGGCACCAAGCTTTAAAAATTTCCAGGCACTTACTTCCAGCCCTTCCCGGCGTAAAGCCACGAGCCATAAAATGGTAGCCAATGATCCGGTAATGGATAGATTAGGCCCCAGATCAATACCAATTAATACAGCGCTTTTAACTATTTCAGGAGAATGCCCCTGATTCAGCACGTTTCCTGCAATTAATCCGGCAGGCAGGTTATTCATCAGGTTACAGGCAAATGCCGTAAATATCCCACTAAGCCATACGGCACCAGTTGCTGATGCTGCAATACCTTGATTTAGAAATGCAGTCAGGCTTTGGATCATGCCCGTTTTATTTAATGCCTCAACAATTATAAATAAGCCAGCCACCAAAGGAAGCACGGCCCATGAAACTCCTTTTATAACAGCTAAAGGATTTTTTTTAACCGTAATCATTACAATTATTGTGGTTAATATCCCCGTTATGGCCGTCGGCAAACCCAGGTCCATGTTTAATCCTGAAGCAACCAATAACACAACAGCTGTCATTCCTATCCCTATAAGGGCTGTTCGGCCACCGCTGGATAATGCTGGCAGCTGGATATCGGTTCTAATTTGAACACTGAAATCACTACGCTGTGTTAAATACAATACCAGGTAAGTAACCGTAATGGCACAAATGGAAGGAATGAGATAGGTAGAAAGCCATTGATATAAGGAAGGCATATGACTACCGTAAATAACCAGGTTAGCCGGATTTGAAATGGGCAAAACAAAGGAAGCGGCATTGGCGATAAAAGCACAGATTAATAAGTACGGAAGTGGTTTTTCTACTTTGGCTGCACTTACAGCGGCGGCTACGGCAGGTGTTAGCACCACGGCCGCTGCATCATTTGATAACAAGGTAGTGACTGCAATCCCAACCAGGTAAATGAGTAAAAACAAACGGGATGGTGAGCCTTTTGCCATCAGGGTGGCATGAGCAGCGAGCCAGTCAAACAGTTTTTCTGCCCTGGCTGTTTCCGCCAGCAGCATCATACCGGTTAGAAAAAGGTAAACGTCTATCCCTTTAGCCATGCCAGTTATTGCCTCGTGATAATTAATCTGCCTGAGAAGCAATAATAAAATTGCGCCTGTTACCGCATAAACGGCTTCGGTAACTTTAAAAGGGCGAATAATTACGCCAGCAATGGCCAGAAATGAAATGATCCAGGTAGGAAGATAAATCATGTTATACTTCGATAGTTAAGAGGTTTGGCTTGCAAATTAGAGAACTGCATGCCCAAAAATAATGTTTTTGTATGAGGTAAGTATGAAGTTATAATGGCTGCTGATGGAATCAACTACTTAACCTGCTGCTTTAAGGCTTTTAGCAAAAATTAACCACAACAAAATTGAGCCCGCAGCGAAACTTCCCAGAATTAAAAAAGCTGGATTATACCCCATTCCTTCAGCTATCCAACCTCCAATGGCCGGACTTAAAGAAGCACCTAATCCCTGAACGGTCATCACTGCACCCTGACCAATATTCACCCGCCCTGTACCGTTTAAAATATGTGCCACTAAACCGGGAACCGCTACACTTTGTAAACCTGCACCAATACCATCTAATACCTGAACCGGATAAATGCCAATGTGGCTATGAAGGTAGGCGGCGATAAAACCACGTATAGGCAGAGAAATAAAGGAAATTAATAAGACTAGCCAAAAACCACTTTTTTCAGCCATTCGCATGGCAATTAATGAAGTTCCAATCATCACTAATTGTGCAATGATAATCGTCATCGCCACAAACATAGAAGCATTTTCCTGATCTTTTGCTGCAGCTGCCAGACCATATAGCGGAAGCATGGCACCATTACCCAAATGAAATAAAGCCAGTGCCGCAGCCAGAATTAATAAAGGCTTACACGTCAAAAGCACTTTAAATCCAGTGGCCTGCTCGTCCGGGCTCCCCTCTTTCATCCCTCTTGCGGCTTGGTCATCAATAGCCTTTGCAGGAATCAACAGCACTGCTATAATTGATAATAAACCAAAAAGTGCTGCCAATAGAAAAATCGCGGGCATACCAAATTTATACCCCAGGTAGCCTGAAAGTGCAGAGCCCACTACATTACCCGCATGGTTAAAAGCCTGATTATGTCCATTCTGCCGATTAAATCCCTTTTGCTTCACAATCCCCAGGGTAATCGCAATCATTGCCGGGGCAATAACTGAACCTGCAATAGCAGTAGCCACCTGCGAGATACTCACCAGCCAAAATTCTTGTGTAAACAATACAATGCACGAAGCAAGGATGGTAAAAACGGCAGAGATGACCACATAAAACCGTTTTCTTTTAGTGGCATCGATCAGTGCACCAGCAGGAATCGTCATGATCATGCCTGCCACCCCACCAATAGTCATAACAGAACCAATCAATCCGCTTTTCCAGCCATGGGCCAGTAAGAAGATACCAAGAAATGGTCCCACACCAGCCTGGAGGTCTGCCATAAAAAAATTAAGGGATTGTAGCGGCCAGATAATCTTCTTATCTACCGGGGCAGTGGTTTGTGGGTTGCTCATACGGCATCATGAACAGATTACCAGGTTAAATTGTTCATCAATATTTTTCAGCTGAATTTTTAATTCATTGAAAATCAATTAAATAAAATTTCTGGCATCACATTAATTTTTCTTCATATCTACAAAGCTTATTTCCAGGTGTTTAGAATTGCTAAATAAATACCTAAAGTTTCATAAAAGATTCTTAAAAAGGTTAGTCATTTGTCTTCATCGGCGCTAAAAAAATGAATTTAAAAAAACTAAAGTTTAGCCTTTTGGTAACTTCAGTCATCATTTTTGTCAGTTCAGTCAGTACAGGGCTTTAATCAAAAGGCTTTCTATCATCTTTGCCAATAAATACAGGCAATATGAAACTTATAAGCAGCATAAAAAAGGCTGGAGGAAATGCGCTGATCATTTCAATGCTCTCCCTTCTTCTGGTGGCATGTGGTAATCAGGACGAGAAATCCGAACACTTATCCATACAAGCAATTAGGGTTAAAACAGAAAAACTGATAACCACCAAAACAGACCAGGATCTTGTACTTAGTGGAAATATTGAAGGAAACGCTACCGTTAAACTCGGATTCATGGTACCAGGTAAAATCAGTGAGATCAACTTTTTACCCGGGCAAGCGGTTTCAAAGGGAAGTTTGGTAGCCAGCCTGGAATCAACCAATTATATATTAAACAAGCAACTGACGGAAGTAGAATTAAATGAAGCCAAAGATCAGTTCGACCGTTTAAAAATTATGCATGCTAAATCCAGCATCAGTGAACTTGACTTTACCAAAGGAAACTTTGCATTGCAAAAAGCCAGCACACAACTAAAACTAGCGGTCAAAAACCTTCAGGATACCCGCCTTTATGCACCTATTAGTGGGATATTACTCAGCAAGGATATAGAAGTGGGAGAAATTATTGCTTCCGGAACACCACTATTTGTATTGGCCGACATTACAAAAGTAAAGGTATCTGCCCTGGTGCCTGAAGGAGAATTGAAAGGCTTGAAAAAAGGCCAGTCGGCAGACGTAGATATTGAAGCATTAGACAGGCACTATAAAGGAACAATAGTGGAAGTTGGTGCCCTGGCTGATGCGACTACAAGGGCTTTTACTTTGAAAATTGAAATCAATAATCAGGATCTCGCCATCCGGCCTGGCATGATTGCCCAAACTAGAATCTCCTCTGGTCATTTCAAAACCGGTATTAACATCGTTCCGGAATGTATTGTAAATGAACCCGGCAATCAAAGCTATGTGTATGTGGCAGACCTCAAAAGCCACCGTGCCTTTAAACGAAAAATTAGCCTTGGTAAAATGTCTGCAAATCGTGTAGAAATTATATCAGGTTTATCCACAGGTGAAACCATAGTGATTTCAGGGCAAAATGCTTTAAATGATGGTGCACCTATCAAAATAGAACAGTAATCATATGAATTTCATAGAAGCAGCGCTTAAATATAAGCACCTCACGCTGGCGGTTTTGCTGTCGCTATTTGCTGTCGGCATCAACTCATTGGTTAATATGCCCCGCAGGGAAGATCCAAAAATTACCATTCGGCAGGGGCTTGTTCTGGCCGGATTTCCCGGAGCTTCATCTGCACAGGTGGAGGAGCAGCTGACCAAAAAACTGGAACAGCAACTTTTCCAATATGATGAGGTAGATAAAACAAAAACATATTCCACCTCTAAAGATGGCATAGTTGTAATTAATGTCGAACTCACAGAATCAGTTAAGCAGCCAGACATTTTTTGGAGCAAGCTCCGCCACCAGTTGTTGGTTACCAAAGCATCAGAACTGCCGCAAGGTATTCAGGGACCAATCGTTGATTCTGATTTTGGTGATACGGAAGCTGTGGTGATTGCACTGGAAAGCAACCAGGCAAGTTATAAAGAATTAAGTGGATACGCCCAAAAGGTAGAAGACCTGATTCGCACTTTGAAGCAAACTTCAAAAGTGAAGCGCATTGGAGATCAGAAAGAAGAAATAGTGGTTTCTTCCACCTCCGGTAAACTGGCGCAGTATGGCCTCAATTTCAGGCAGGTAGAAAAGGTATTACAATCACAGAATACCATTGCGGCCACTGGAGAAATTAAAACTTTAAGTAGTAAGACTCCGCTTTATACCAATGGCTATTTCCATACTGAAACAGACCTGGCCAACCAGGTTTTAGGGCTTTCACCTACTGGTATCCCGGTAAAACTAGGCGACATAGCCAGTTTGAAAAGAACAGATACCGAGCCAGAAAGTATCATCAGTGTAAACGGAAATAAAGCCATATTGCTATCTATTCAAATGCATGAAGGTAATAATATCGTAGCTTTTGGAAGAGCAGTAGACCGTATGATTGCCTTATCGAAGCAACGCATACCAAGCAATATAAAGGTGACCACATTAATCTCTCAGCCAACATTGGTGGATGATCATATTTCTCATTTTATAAAGGAGTTTTTCCTAGCTATACTGTCAGTGATTGTAGTAGTTATTCTGCTCTTACCTTTCAGGATTGCATCCGTGGCAGCTTTGGCTATCCCAATGACAGTATCGCTTACTTTCGCTATTCTGAATGCACTGGGAATAGAACTACACCAGGTATCACTTGCCGGATTGATACTGGTTCTGGGGATGGTGGTAGATGATGCCATCGTGATCGCAGACAATTATGTTGAACTTTTAGATGAAGGTATTGACCGCTGGACAGCAGCCTGGCGCAGCGCACACGATTTGCTGATCCCGGTTCTGGCGGCTACGATTACGATCATTGCTTCCTTTTTACCCATGGTACTGATTAAGGGTTCTACCGGAGAGTTTATTTTTACCCTCCCTATTACGGTGGCAGTGGCATTAATTGCCTCCTATTTTGTAGCGCTGTTCCTCACCCCTCTGCTGTGTTATACTTTCATTAAAAAAGGCCTAAATCATCCTTTCTTAAGTGATGGTCAACAAGCCGATCAGAAAACAAAGGTTTCGGTACTCATGAGGATGCAAAACACATATAATAAAGCTTTGGATTGGTGTATCAAACATCCAAAACTGACCATGTTAACCAGTATCATTTTTGTGCTGCTCACCGGAATTGTAATGAAATTCGGTGTTCGTGAGTTGTTTTTTCCGCCTGCCGAACGCAACCAGTTCATAGTAGAACTCTGGATGCCAACCGGCACCAAGCTAGAGAAGACACATGCGGCAATAAATCAGGCCGAAAACCTGATCAAAAGAGATAAAAGAGTCATTTCATATGCTGCCTTTTCCGGAACATCAGCACCCAGGTTTTATTACAACTTTGCTCCTGAAGTTCCAACCAGCAATTACGGGTTAATATTGATTACCACAACCAATAACGAAACCACAGAAGAAATGGCTGAAGAACTTACCACAAAAGTGAGCGCTCTGATACCTGACGGAACTTTTTACGTGAAGCAGATGCAGCAGGGAAACGACCTAAAAGCACCTGTAGAAGTAAGGATTATTGGAGACGATATCAATACGCTTAAGGAATACGGTACACAGGTGGCAAATATCATTAAAAGGGCAAATGGCAGTAAACTGGTGCGTAATGATTTTGCATCAGATTATTACGGTATACAGATTACGCCTAACCCGCAAGCCGGACAACTTGGCTTTACTACCGGAGATATTGCCAGTGCTATTTTTACGGGTTTTAGTGGTGCACCGATTTCTACTATTTATGAAGGAAACAACCCGGTAGATATCCGGTTGCGATTAGACCAGCAGGTGCGAAGAAATACAGATGATCTGGAAAACATCTACCTCTCTTCTCCATTAAACAATGCACAAATACCACTCAGGCAAATCGCAACCCTGTTACCGCAGTGGCAAAGCGGAAACATCATGCACCGCAATGGCATCCGTACGCTTACGGTTCAAAGCGAAACGGAGGCACATATACTGCCAGCCGAACTGCTTGAACAGATCAAACCTGCAATAAATGCACTAAAGCTTCAGGCAGGATACCATATTGAATACGGAGGTGAAGAAGGTGGAAAGGAAGAAGTGGAAGCAGATATGTACACTGCACTTGGAACCAGTTTGGTACTCATTTTTTTCATTCTGATGTTCCAGTTTAAAAACTTTAAAGAGGTGCTGATCATTATGGCCACAATCCCGTTAAGTCTTTTCGGTGCAATACTAGGGTTGGCCATCACGGGTAATAATTTCAGTTTTACCGCATTTATTGGCTTAATTGCCCTATCGGGGATTGTAGTCCGTAACGCAATCATTCTGGTTGATTACACCAATATCCTGATTCAGCATGGCATGAATATCCGAACCGCTGCCACTGAATCTGCCAAAAGGAGGCTCCGCCCAATTTTCCTCACGGCCATGGCGGCGGCGGTTGGTGTACTGCCGATGATTATATCAGGTTCGCCCATGTGGGCACCACTGGCAAGCGTACTTGCTTTCGGCGTCATCTGGAGCATGATTATGGCCTTGCTTACCGTACCCGTAATGTATATTGGCTGGGTAAACGCTGGTGACAAACAAGAAATCCATAGTCAACATCAAAATATAATTCAAAATGATTAATCAGATTAAAAACAGTTGGCGGGTGATACTTTTATGCCTCATCTGTTACAACAGCAAGGCACAAACGGCATATTCAATTCATCAGCTGATCGATGCGGCAAAAAAAAACAGCCATCAGCTTAACATCAGGCAGTACCAGGTTTTAGAAAAAACCAGCAAACTGCACGAAGATGGAATTAAAAGATTCCCTTCTTTTACAATAGATGGAAGCTATCAATATAATTTCATGTTGCCAGATATTTCTATTCCGGCCGGAACGATAGGAATGATTAATACCGGAAATGGTGCAGCACAACTTTTACCTGCACAGGATACAAGGTTTAAAATCGGCGAAAAAGGCAATTATAATGTCGGCTTTAACCTTTATCAACCCATTACACAACAAGCCAAACTGGGTACCGCAATGACCATTGATCAGACTGATATTCAAATTGCCAGACAGGAAAGTACACAAACTGCGCTGCAACTGACACTACAGGTGGAACAACTATTTTATAGTGCTTTAATTTTGCGTAAAACATCCGAATCTGGAAAGCTCCGCATTGAACTTGCAAAAGCAAAACTTACTGATGGAGAAACATCACGCATGGCAGTTACCGTTACCGCTGCTGGCCTTGCCGGACTCCGGGCTGATATCGCCAATGAGGAACAGGCTTTGATGAAAACTGACTTGCAGCTTCAGGATTATCTTTCTGAAATGAGTAGTCTAACAGGTATTAAGCTGCAAAAACTAAACCTAGAGGAACCCTCATGGAATGAAAAAGGTATATTAATAAATGATTACCGCAGCAGTGCCATACTTAATCCCGATTTGGAAATAGCCAGACTGAATAAGGAGAAGGCCCTATTAGGGATAAAAGCAGTTAAACAGGGCAACCTGCCAGATTTCGGAATTGTGGCTGGATACTATAGGCAACAAGGAAGCCCAATCCTCCCGGTAAGTAGTCCATATGTCGGCATCAGCCTGAAATGGAACCTTCAGGATCTTTTTACAAACCGTGAAATAAAAAATCAGCGGCAGGCACAATTAAAACAAGCGGAAGAAAATATGGCCTACACCCAGCAGCAAATTGGGTTATCGATTGATCGGTTATCCAGAAAAGTGGCGCAATGCAATGCCTTAATTACCGCCGCTGGCAAAGCGGTATCCTTTCGTCAGGATGAATTAAAAGAACAGCAAGACAGGTTGACTGCCGGATTTGAAATCAACACCGCAATATTAGAAACAAAAGTAAAACTTTCACAAGCAGAAACTGATCTGTACACCGCAAAATTGCAACAGGCCATAGCCATTGCCGAACTGGAAAACATATCTGGAAAGAACAAATTTGAGAATTGACTTATTTTCTGATAAAAGAGATTTAACTTTACTGGAAAAGATGTACAAACAGAATTATAACATATTCCGGCGCTATGGTTACCCAGGATTCGGGATGCTGTTGTATCTCGTCATTTTTTTAATTAATCCATATGAGCCAGAACACTCCGGTTTGCAATATTTTTTTAGTGTGGATTTTGTACTGGAGCTTGTACTGGCCATTGCTTATGCTGCTGCATTATTTGAAACCGGGATTCAGCTCACCAGTTTTATAAATCGATTTTACAGCTGGGAAGGGCATATTGCCATGAGGTTTCTGATCCAGTTCCTGCTGCACATTGGCCTGATCTACCTCATTTTGAATTTGTTTTTTATTATCAGGCTACCCGTTCGCTTTCTTTATGATGAACTGATGTTCAGGCAGGCACTAATTGTAGGAACCATTTTTTCTCTGCTTACCACTGTTGTATTTGCCGCAGCCTATTTTTTTCATCGATGGAATGATGCCAGTTTAAAATCTCTTGAGCTACAGCAACATACTACACAGGCACAGCTAGAAGCGCTAAAGCTTCAGCTTGACCCCCATTTTCTTTTTAATAACCTGAGCATTGTTACCGCACTTATTGAGGATGAACCGAAAACCGCGACAACTTATCTGGCCAATCTTTCTTCCATTTACCGATATATGCTGGCAAACAGATTGAAAGACCTCATTTCATTAAGAGAAGAATTGGAATTTATAGCCGCCTACCTGTATCTTTATCAAATCCGTTATGGCGATGGGATTATTGTTGAAATAGCCGGACACGAAGATATTGATACCCTTGGTTTACCCCCTCTTACACTCCAGCTGCTGATAGAAAATGCCATTAAGCACAATGTTTTTAGCACCAGGCTACCCTTAAAAATAAACATCTATTTCAGCACAGATAGCCATATCATTGTAGAAAATAATAAAATGCTCAAAAATAAGAATGCCTATAGCAGCGAGATCGGTTTAAAGAATATTAATGAGCGATACCGACTGATGGGACAAAAACAACTATTAATCACCGAAACCCAGGAAACCTTCACCGTTTCTATACCATTGATTACGTTAAAACCCTAATCACTATTCTATGCCAAGTGTTTTGATCATTGAAGATGAGTTGCCAAATGTGTTGAGACTCGAAAAAATGCTTCACCAGCTAGATAGCAGCATAATGGTGGTAGATCGCTTACAAACTGTTCAAGATAGTATCATTTGGTTTCAGGGACACCTACAACCAGACCTTATTTTTATGGATATCAGGCTTACAGATGGACTAAGCTTTGAAATATTTAATCATGTTGAAATTACTGCACCTGTGGTTTTCATTACCGCTTATGATGAATATGCGTTAAAAGCCTTCGAGGTAAACGGAATAGATTACCTTTTAAAACCTCTTGATGTAGATAAACTTTCTAAAAGTTTAAGAAAGGCGGCACCAAAAGACCGGCACACCAATGATTTACTTTTGCAGACCTTAAGGGAGTTACAGGTCAGAGAAATATCTTACCGCAACAGGTTTCTGGTTTTTTATCGGGATACCTACGTGCTGGTGATGACCAGTGTAATTGCTTATTTTTCATCCGAGAATAAAACCACTTTTCTGCATACCTTCGACAATAAGCGCTATGTGATCGAGCAAACGTTAGAGAATCTGGAAAAGGAACTTGATCCTGATGTATTTTTCAGGGCAAGCCGACAATATATCGTATCATTAAAATCGATCCACAAAATACACCTTTTCTTTAACAGTCAGCTCAAGATTGAGTTATCGCCTTCTGAGGGCGAAGCAATTACCCTTAGCAGGGAAAAATCTTCCCAGTTAAAAAAATGGCTGAACCAGTTCCCCTCAAATAAGCTTTAGCCTTTTATATATAGCGTCCTTGCGAGGCACGAAGCAATCTATTTTGAAGATTTCTTTGATAGAGATTGCTTCATCAGATGAAGAATCTGCTTCGCAATGACGAATTTTAAGGAGATTTTTTAGGTACCCTTTAACCCACTCGTCATGCTGAATTTATTTCAGTATCTACCTTGATAAGATCCTGAATCAAGTTCAGGAGGACGATTATTCGTGCTTCGCAATAAAGAATTTGATGAGTTTTTTGAGGAAACCCTTTAACCCACTCGTCATGCTGAATTTATTTCAGCATCTACCTTGATAAGGTCCTGAATCAAGTTCAGGAAGACGATTATTCGTGCTTCGCAATAACGAATTTGATGAGTTTTTTGAGGAAACTCTTTAACCCACTCGTTATGCTAAATTTATTTCAACACCTACCTTAATAAGATCCTGAATCAAGTTCAGGAGGACGATTCTTCGTGGGTATAGGAGGACGAGCCATTAAGCAGAATCCTCATTTCAAGGAGCTACGACAGCTTGCCCCGACCTTACGGGGAAGCAATCTATTGCGTAAAATTTTCAACAGCGCTTTCATACCATTCATTCTGTAAGGTGAGCACCGGATTTTGTCACTTCAGTAACTATCATCCAAATAACCTTACTGTTCTGCTACATCTTTGCCAAGCAGTAGTAATATAAAACACAATGAATTTCAGCACCTTTAAAAAAGTAATACTTATCGCTCTGGTTTTTTCCGGCATTTATTATACTGTAAAAGCGCAGACTTCAGATCCGGTAAAAGAGCGCAAATGGCGGATAGATTTTGGCGGGGCAATTGGTTTGTTTGCCCCATTTGATCAGGTTGCTGGTGAACCCATGCTCCTGGGTACTACCTCTCAAACCACCGTTCAGTTCAACTACAAGAAACAATTTTTCGGGAGGATACAATTGGGCGAAACCAGTGTGGGCTACAAGAGTAACACGGCATCAAATGGAATAAATTCTATGATAGATGCAAATTCCAATAGCATAAACCTGGGCTTGGGCTTAGGTTATCATAGGGGTTTGGGTAATTGGGTGCCTTTTATTGTAGCAGGCTTAGGTCCATCTTTGGTTCGCCACCCACAAGCTGATATTGATGCGACAAGCAATACAGTTAATTATTATAATGATTCTAAGTTATACCTGTATGGTAATGTCGGACTAGGCGTGAATTATAATTTATCAAAATCCATTATGCTATTACTTGAATGCCAGGCTACTAAAATCGCTAACCTCCCCAAAACACCTAGCACCCACCTTAGTGGAATCAGTGCTTTGATTAATGTGAAGTTTGCTTTATAAATTTGCGCTTTTTTCTACTGGTTGGTGTGACACCAACCACGTAAACGATTAAAAGACGAGTTAATATAGATGAATTACCACCCCGCCTTACAGGCTCCCCTCCGGAGGAGGGGAATGAAAAACTACTTTTCTATCTTAAACTTTCCTTCCAGCTTCACCTGATCTGAAGAGGATGAAACCATTACCGTATATTCTCCAGCTTCAACCGCCCACTTCATTTGAGCATTATAAATTTCCAGATCATCATGATTCAGCACAAAAGTTAAATTCTTTTGCTCACCAGCATTTAAGGAGATTCTTTTAAACTGTTTTAGCTGTTTAGTCGGCAATACGACAGATGAGGTTTTCGTTTTTACATAAAGTTGAACCACCTCTTCCCCATCTACAGTACCTGTATTTTTCAAATCAAAATTAACTGTAGCCAATCCGTTCTCATATTTAATTTTAATATTTTGGTAATCGAAAGTGGTATAACTTAAACCATAACCAAAGCTATACAAGGGTTTAGCATCCATTTCAATATAATCGTGTTTCTCAGGGTAGCGGGCATTGTAATACACGGGTAACTGTCCGACAGATTTAGGAACGGAAATCGGCAAACGGCCGGCAGGATTATAATCACCAAAAAGCACATCAGCAATGGCATTTCCTCCTTCCTGACCAGGATACCAGGCATCCAGAATGGCAGGAACATGTTCAGCAGCCCAGTTTAAATTTAACGGGCGACCTTTGATCAGCACCAGCACCACTGGTTTACCTGTATTTACTACCGCTTTTAAAAGTTTAAGCTGATCACCGAGCAAATCTAAAGTAGCCCTATCATAACCTTCACCACTTTCCATATCGCTGAGCTGATTACCTCCGGCCTGAATTTTTGCCGCTCCGGTTTCAATATATTCGGTTTTAAAATCCCTCGCACTGGATCCACCCAAAACAATGACCACTGCATCAGCTTTTTTTGCCACACTAACCGCTTCCTCAATGTTGCTGGATGTAGTATCACGTATGGCGCAACCTTTCACATAGGTGATTTTAGTATGGTTACCCAGTTTATTTTTGATTCCCTGTAAAACGGTTACCACATTGCCTTCACTTTGCGGTGCAGAATAATCGCCAATCTGGTTGTAAAACTGATCCGCATTTGGACCGATCACCGCAAGATTTTTTAGCGATTTACTTAACGGAAGCAGTTTGTCTTGATTTTTTAACAGAATGATAGATTCCCTTGCAACCTGCCTCGCCAAAGCTACTTTTTCCGCACTTCTTACCTGCTGTTTTGCAAGGTCAGGCTTTACATAAGGGTTTTCAAAAAGCCCCATATTAAATTTAATACGCAATACCCGGCTCACGGCGGTATCTAAAACCTGAGGACTTACTTTTCCTGATTTAATGGCGGCCAGCAGAGCCTTGCCATAACCGATGCCACTTAAATCAGCATCTAAACCAGCGTTAATGGACAATTCAGCTGCTTCTGCCGCATTTTCAGCAATGTGGTGATTGGCTTTCAATCCGGAAATGCTATTTAAATCCGAAACGACGAAACCTTTAAAACCCCAGTCTTTTCTCAAAATATCATTTAACAATATTTCATTAGAAGAACAAGGAATTCCATCAATGGAATTGTAGGCGGTCATCACAGATAGTGCACCAGCTTTTACAGCAGCTTTGAAAGGTGGCAAATAAAACTGATGCAAACTGCGTAAGCCAACATTAATGCTGCTCCCGTTATGGCCACCTTCGGGTGCCCCATAAGCAGCAAAATGCTTTAAAGTAGCGACCACGTTGACACCGCTATTGATGTTTTTACCTTGGAAACCTTTCACCATGGCCTCACCCATCCGGCTGTTGAGTACCTGATCTTCTCCATAAGTTTCTTCCACTCTTGACCATCGAGGTTCACGGGCTAAATCCAGTACCGGGCCATAACCAACGTGCCCACCCTGTAAACGGGTTTCTTCGGCAATTGCAGCAGCCATTTTCTGAATCAGTTCCGGATCAAAAGTACTGCCCTGCCCTATTGAAGTCGGAAAAACGGTTGTTCCAATGGCCATATGGCCATGTGGCGCTTCTTCCGAAAGTAAAACCGGAATACCCAAGCGGGTATTTTCAATCGCGTATTTTTGAATGGCATTGGTAGCCTTGGCAGCCAGCTCCGGATTTAAACCATTGGCTAAAGTCTTTTTCGTCCAGGGATCAGCACGAAGCGTTGCCCAAAGCATGCCAGTATATTCTTCCTTCAATGATTTTTTGAAAGCCTCACTTACTTCCACCTCATTTCCGTTTTTGGTATACATGGGCCAGCCAAGAGGCATAGAAATCTGCCCGACTTTCTCTTCCAACGTCATCCGGGAAAGCAGGTCTTTAATCCTACTTGCTACAGGTGCTTTTGCATTTTTATATAAGGGAAGTTTTGCCTTAGTTTGAGCAAAAACATTGGTATTTATTGTGATTAAAGCCAGGCTGAAGTACCAGGCCAGTCGTTTGTTTATCTTCATATCAGGTAAAAATTAAGTCCAGGCGTTTCTAAGAAAGCGCAACCAGTTGCCATGCATCAGGTGCTGAACGTCGGTATCGGTATAGCCTCTTTTCTTAAATAACTCAGACACTTTTTGCAGGTCGGCGATGGTTTCTAAATCATAAGGACATTGCTCTTTACCAAAAGCGCCATCAAGATCAGAACCAATGCCCACATGTTTTGCATTTCCGGCTAGCTGGCAAATGTGGTCGATGTGATCAATCATCACTTCCAAATTGCAGTTCATTGCCCTGGGCTGAGAAATACCCCGCTGCCAGTTGGGTACCATCATCCAGGCATCAAGCGCTGCACCGATTACGGCACCACGACCAATCAATTCTTTAATTTGCTCATCACTATACTGGCGGTTGTGGTTCACCAGGCTCCGGCAGTTGTTATGCGATGCCCAAATATGTCCGTTAAAACGGTTCATGGCATCCCAAAAACTATCATCACATAAATGCGTGGCATCTAAAATGATATTCAGGCGTTCCATTTCTTTTAATAAATCGTGCCCAATTGCCGTCATTTTTCCTGTGGCATCTGTTCCCTGTGCGTAACGTCCCGGGCCATAATGCGCAGGACCCACCGCCCGCAAACCATTTTGCCAGGCTTTTTCCAGATGGCCAACCGTTACCAGAGAATCTGCCCCTTCAAGGCTAAGAATGTAACCGATTGGCTTTTGATCATTAGGCTGATGATTATTCCATAGCGATAAATGATGCTCCAGTGTTTCCAGGTTATGAATCTGAACCATCTCGCCAGCATCTTCCATCGCTTTGTACCAGGCCAGTTGTCCTTGCGTTTGCGCCCAGGCCTGCGCTGGCGAATGCCATCCGGGTAAATGGTTATCAGGCGCCACATAACGGGCAATTTGTGTGGCCACCACCAATCCAATCTGGCCTTTACGCAACTCTGGGAGCGATACGGTTGCCAAAGCACGGTCGGGTTTATCGGTTAAGCCTTTCTCACGCAAATTAAGATCGGCTATGGGCTGCGTTAAATCGCGGTTCCACTCCAAAGCATTCATGCTTAAATCTAAATGGGCATCTATGGTAAACATGGTTGAGGTTATATGGTGATTTTTCTTTTCCGGGCAATAATATCCCAGCGTCTAATTGATCCGTCAGCAGTTAAACATAATGCTTTTTCATGCAAAGCTACTGTTGGGCAGATGTGGTAGGGTAAGCCATAAAGCATATTGCCCAATTGATATTGTTCGGGTTCATCAGTGCTCAAAACCAGGTGTTCTTCGCTCTGGCTTTGTACTTCCATAGAAGGTGCATTAATAAAAAACACACGACTTTGGAGTTCTTTTTCGGCAGCAACGGCTTTGTGACCTAAATCTGAACACACCAGGCCCTGAATCGGGAATGACACGATCCGGCTCAACAACAAAGCTGCTGTATTAAAATTTTGTTCGGTATAAGCATCCTGGTAGCCTCTATCCCATAAGATAAAAGTACCTGGACTGCATTCGAAACGAGTATTTAAAGCATAGATCGGAAAGGTTGGCGTTCCGCCAGCAATCACCTTCATTTCTTTGGCAGCTATACCTTCCATATCAATTTTTAAGGCAGCCAGTTGCGTAATAATGGGCGTTGTTTTTTGTTTTCGAATTTTAATAGAAGCATCATGGATCTGACCATCATAAGCATGTAAGCCTTCTACTTGCACGAAAGAAAACGCCAGCATGGAGTTAAATAAATCAAGTGCAAACTCAGGTAAAATCCCGGTTCTGTTCATGCCCACATTCAGATCAATGTAGACATTAATTATGGTATTTTCTTCTTTACCTTTTATCGCCAGTTGTGTGGCGATGTCGAGGTGATCAACCAGGCAGCTGAAATGCGTATCCGGATACCTGGCTTTCAGTTTAAAAAAGCGATCAATATTTTCGCCTACAGGCTGATAAGCAAGTAAAACATCATCGGCTTTCGCCATCGCCAGCATCTCAGCCTCGGCTATGGTGGCACATTTAAACTTTCTGATCCCTGCTGACAACATCAGCTCGGTAATTTCCAAACACTTATGCGTTTTTACATGTGGCCGCAACCGATCCGGATCATCAATCATGCCTTTCAGCATTTGAATGTTTTCGCGTAAACGTTCCTCATAAAAAATAAGGGAAGGCGTTTCGATATTGGCCTCATTCGGCAAAAGATACCATGCTTGCTCTTGCATAATGGGTTTAAAAAAGTTCAAACAAAGCTTCAATCTCTACCGGAATATTATCTGGCAAGGAGCCAAAACCCACCGCACTTCTTACCCCAATTCCATTTTCTTCACCCCATACCTTTGCAAAAAGTTCACTGCAACCATTAATAATGAAAGGGTGTTTTTCAAATTCAGGCGTACAGTTTACCATGCCTAGCACTTTAATTACCCTTTTCACTTTATTGAGTGAGCCCAGGTTTGTTTTAATGGTAGAAAGCATAGTTAAGCCTACCTGTAAAGCCGCAAGCTTTCCTTCTTCCTGACTTAAATCTGAGCCAATGCGACCGATAATTAAAGATTTATCTTCCTGCACCGGACCGTGACCGCTTAAATAAAGATATTTCCCATCAACCAGGCAAGGTTTATACACACCCAGTGGTGCAGGTGCAGGTGGCAGGTTAAGTTTGAGTTGTTCGAAACGTTCATCAGGTGTTAAATTTTCCATTGTATCTGTTTATATAATTATACGATAATAAGATGTAGTAAAAGTATGCCCAACAGGCCAACAATGCCCACCATTGATTCCATTAATGCCCAGGATTTGAAAGTATCTTTAAGGCTAAGTCCGAAATATTCTTTAAACATCCAGAATCCGGCATCGTTCACATGCGAAAACATTAAACTTCCGGCTCCAACGGCTAAAACCATCAGGTTCGGATTGGTATGGGTTTGCTCCATCAGCGGAACAATAATGCCTGCTGTAGTGAGCCCTGCAACCGTGGCCGAACCTACACAAAAGCGAATAATGGCCGCAATTAACCAGGCCAAAAATAAAGGTTCTACTTTTACATGCTGTAAATAATCTGCAATTTGATTGCTTACGCCACTTTCCGTTAGCACTTGCTTAAGTGCACCAGATCCGGCTATGATCAATAAAATCAGGGCAATATCTTTAATCGCATCGCCGTAAATAGTCATAATATCTTTGATCTTTTTTCCTTCGGATACGCCCAAAAGCCAGGTGGCTACCACCAGTACCAGGAGCATAACCACCGAAGGATGACCTGCAAATAAAATGTAAGGAAGTATTTTGGAATCTGCATTTAAAATTAAAGGGAAAAAAGATGCTGCTGCCAATAAGAGCACAGGCAACAAGGCCGTAAAAAAGCTTTTGAATCCGCTGGGTAAATCTTCATCAGCCAGGTCTTTTGCATTAAAGGAAGCTAATGGAGTAGCCGGAATGGCTTTCAAAGTTCTCGAAAATATTGGCCCGCCAATTACGATTGCCGGAATGGAGACCGCCAAACCATAAAGTAACGTTAAGCCCATATCAGCATTAAACTGAATGACTAAAGCTGCTGGCGAAGGATGTGGGGGCAGAAAACCATGCGTTACAGAAAGTGCCGCCAGCATGGGCAAGCCAATGTATAAGGCTGGTAATTTATACCGATATACCACTGAAAAAATGAGCGGCACCATTAAAACGAAACCGATGCCATAATAAAGCGGAATCCCAATGAGGAAACCAGTAAGCACCATGGCCCATTGAATATATTTCGGACCAAAGGCATCCATACTCACTTTTGCTATTTTTTGCGCGGCACCGCTTTCAGCCACCAGTTTACCCAGCATGGCTCCCGCAATAATAACAATGGCCAGTGAGCCTAGAACGTCGCCCATCCCCTTTTCAATCATCGAGGGAATTTTTGCAGGTGGCAAGCCTAATGCTAAAGCAGCAAGAAATGATACCGCCAGAAAAGCCAGAAAGGCATTCACCTTAAAGGCAGAAATAAGTATGATGAGCAGTGCAATGCACAGAATAACGATGAGTATAGTCATTTAATTGATGATAATTTCGTCAACCATTAGCCAGGCTTTAGTGCCTGCGCCATAAAAGCCATCCGGGATGATCCCGATATTGCTGGCCTTAATTTTTACATAGCGGGCTGGCATGGCCTTCAGCTTTTGCCTGGCCATGTTAATCCCTTCTTTACCGAAAACCGTTTGCCTGGAAACCTCTTTAAAACTAATGTTATCCGTAGATACCTCGAAAGTGAGTAGTTTTGGCGGATGCATTTTTTGCCATTGGTAATTGAGGGTATTCAGCCCTACTTCACTGATGGTTTGCACTGCTTCCAAATCTACAACAGCCTCAAAATCAACCCCACTGTAACCAAGCCATTCGCCATTATTGTAGAGTGGCGAGCCCTGAACGCCATTGGTTAAAATTTGTGGATCTACATGGTAATTGCCCTGTCCGGGCTGTGCAAGACTTACTTTTTTTCCGGTGGCCAGGATTTTTATAAGGATTTGTTCGTACAGCTTGCCGGCTGCCTTTCCATCTTTAAAAAGCCTTGCTTTAAGGGTTCCGGATTTTTCCATGCGAACCGGAGAAATGTATTTTAAACTGCCTGGTGTGGGATCAGTTCCATTGATCGTGTACCTGATTTCAGCATTTTTTAGATCAGTGGAAAGCTTAAACGATGAAGCATTTTTAACGCTTTCACCTGTAATTTCATTAAATGAAGTGGCATAATGAATTCCTTTCAAAAAACGGAGGTTTTGGTTTAAGCGGATCAGGAAATCCGGGTACTTTTTATATTCCGGTTTAGACCATGCTGTTTCTGCCAAAGCAATGATGCGGGGAAAAATCATATACTCCGCTTGTGCAGCACTGTTCAGGTATTCCGACCATGCATTGGCTTGTACCCCTTTGATGTAACGCTGCTCCGATTTAGAGAGTTCATCAGGCATGGGTTCGTATTCATAGATTTTACGAAGCGGCAAATAGCCTCCGGCGGCAACGGGTTCTGTTTTACTGAGCGATTGATAGTAATCGAGGTACACGAATTTCTCCGGCGTCATGATGACATCATGTTGGAGTTTGGCTGCAGCAATACCGCCTTCTAAACCACGCCAACTCATTACCGTTGCATCCGGCGCCAAACCACCTTCTAGAATTTCATCCCAGCCAATGATTTTCTTGCCTTTGGTATGGAGGTATTTTTCCATCCTTGCGATAAAATACGATTGCAGTTCGTGCTCATCTTTTAGCTTTTCATCCCTGATTCTTTTCTGGCATTTCGGGCAATTGTGCCAGCGGGTTTTCGGACATTCATCACCACCAATGTGTACATATTTTGAAGGAAATAAAGGTATCACTTCATCCATAACGCCTTCTAAAAAATGAAAGGTTTCTTCATTACCTGCACAGAAAACATCTTCAAAAACACCCCAATAGGTAGCCGTTTGGTATGGGCCGCCTGTACAGCCCAGATTTGGATAGGCTGCCAAAACCGCCTGTGCATGTCCCGGCATTTCAATTTCTGGTATGGTGGTAATTTGCCTGTCTGCCGCATAGGCAACAACATCTTTAACTTCTTCCTGAGTATAATAGCCGCCATATCTTTTTCCATCAAAAAGGTGTGGATCTGTTCGCTTATGGCCGATTAAAGTTTCTTTTCTAAAAGCAGAGACACTTTGCAGCAAAGGATATTTTTTAATTTCGATGCGCCAGCCCTGATCATCTGTTAAATGCCAATGGAAGGTATTGATTTTGTAAAAGGCCAGCTGATCAAGCCATTTTTTTATTGCCGCCACGCTAAACAGGTGCCGGGCTACATCCAGGTGCATGCCCCGGTAAGCAAATCTAGGTGCATCTGCAATGTGGTATGAATCCACAAAAATCTTTTTACCTTTTTTTTTGATCAGCTGTGTAAGTGATTGCAAACCATAAAACAAACCGTGTTCATCACTGGCTTTGATCACAATGTTTTTTGGGGATACATCCAACATATAACCTTCTGTCGGAATATTGGAGGCCGAATCAATCAAAAAACTAATTCCATGCGATGCTGATTGACGACTCGTTTGAAGCGAAAATCCTGACAAATCCTTCAGGTATTGATTAAAGAAGCTGGCATTTACTTTTCTGCCATTAGCGAAAAATAACTTCGTATCTGGATTAATGATAAATGTACCCTCTTTCTTAATTTCTTCAGCAGGTCTTGGTATAATTCCTGAATGGTGATCTCCTTGTGCTTGTAAAAGCTTGGAACAAAACAACAAACTCACCGTCAGGATGAAGGCGAATATCATCGGCCTGATGAAAAGGAAATTCTTCTGGGAAAATTTTATCATAATACCAATCTTCATCAACTAAGGTAGATTTAAAACTTTATTTTCTCCTTCTATCACTACATTTTGCTGTTCTGCTACGGCTTTGTATTCGTACGAACCCTTCGGCAATTTTATTGTCCCTAAAAATGTTCCATCAGCTTTAATGGTTACCCATGGGCTCATTTTCCATTCTTCAGCATAAAGCGTTTCCACTTGTCCGCGGTATGGGCGATAGTAAAATTTTGCCCGGCCTGGTTTAACTTGTGTATAGTTTAATATTTTGCCATTCAGGGTAGCCACACCGCTATTGGCTTTAGCATTACCTGTTTGTACCATGGCTGCCTCTGCAAAAACAGGTGCTACATTTTCTATTTTAATCACGACCGGATTTGGCCAGCGGTGATCATCATAAATACGCTGGGCTTTCACTACCGATAACTCCAAACCATTGCCGGTTTGTTTAAACCTGGAAGAAACATCTAAATCAGGCTTATACTCCATGATTTTACTGTTTTGGCCCAACACACTGATTTTGGTATTTGCAGTTGCCTTTGCTGATTTTAAAAAGAAGTTTCTACGTTCACCTTCTTTCCAGTCCTTTGAATCCATGACGATGGCAAATAAAGTGCCCGGCGCTTTCTGAGTAAAATAAATATTATTTTCTTTGCTGACTACCCAACTGCGTACATCATCCATTGCTTCATGATTGATGAAATACCAGCCGGCCATTTCGCGTAAACGGTCTTCCTGCTCGGTGGCTAAGGCGCCACTTGGCTTCGGCCCTATATTTAATAACAATGATCCTCCCTTCGATCTGGCTTCTATCAGCAAATCAATCAATTGCGAACCTGATTTATACCTTTCATTAGTAGGCTGATATTGCCATGCGGTTCCGATAGTTACCGGAGATAACCAGGGTTGAGTGATCTTTGCACCTGGCAGGGTTTGCTCAGGAGTTAAAATAGCACCTCTGGTAATTAGAATATCAGGTTGCATTTTCCATGCAGTTTCCTTCACGGTTTCCTTCGGATCGCCATCAATAAACAGCACATCGATTTTGCCATAGTTCTGCATCAGTTCTTCTGTTTGCCTGCGGTTATATTCTGCATATTCTTTTGTGGTTGCCGCATCCAGATTGGTAATATTCCTGCTGATTGGGATTTTGTGTTTGTAAAGGAAATTGAAATCTTCGGGCGAAAAATAAAAACCGACATCCAAACCTGCATCACGGGTAGCCTTTACAAATTCTTTGAGTAAATCTTTTTTATAAGGGGTATTGGTGATGTTAAAATCGGTTGTTTTGGTATCCCAGAAGCAAAAGCCTGCGTGATGCTTAGTTGTAAAAACAATGTATTTCATCCCCGCCAGCTTGGCCAGCTCAGCTACCTCTTTCGGATTGAAGGAAGAAGGATTAAAAGTTTTAGGGAGTTCATTAAAGTAACGTTCCGTGTAATCATCAGAAGCACCCACCAGCGAGTGGCTGATTACAATGCCAAGTTGCGCATCTACATTAAAATGGATAAATAAACCTGCACCTGTATTTCTTAACCATTCTTCCCGTTCGGGCTTATTTAAATTGTATGTGCTGGAAGTTTCGTCTTCCACCACATCGTTTTTTTGTGCATAAACGGTTCCTGTAAAAAGCAGGCAAAGGATGAGTAATCGGTACATATTGCTTATTAAGTATTGTAAATCAATTTTGTAAAGGTTATTGTTTTATTTGGGGTCGTCATTGCGAACTGAAGTCCAGGCTTTGTGTTATCGGGGTGAAGCAATCTTTCAAAGCAAGGCTCCTTAATATTCATGTAGTCATCGGATGAATATTTGTACCTAGCCTGGTATTCATCCGATGACTAATTCCATAAACACCCCGCCCTGCGGGCTCTACAATTTATCCCACCAGATCCTGGTCATGAAATCATCAGAACCTTGCCTGGCGATGGCTGCGTCTAGTGAGGCCCGGTTTAAATTTTGCTCAGAAAGCGGGTACAACATCCTTCTAAAGATTCGGCCTCCTGTAGCATTACCTACATACACCACCGGAACCAAAGCCGGGTATCCCGTTCTGCGATAGCTCGCAAAAGCTTCCTGGGCATCAGGAAATATAGCCAGCCAGTATTCTGTATAAATTTGTTGCATTTTCTGTTCAAACGTTCCTGCTGTGTTAAATGGATGGTATTTGATATAGGTATTAATTTGCAGATCGCTGATGATTCCATCCGCAGGCACGATGATGGCCCACTGTTTCATCGCTGCCCTGATGCCGGCTTCATAAAGGGCAGCCGCATTACCTGCCGCATACCAGCCACGCAAATTGGCTTCAGCCAACAAGAAATCGGTTTCTGCTGTAGTGTAAATTAATTTTGCTCCACCTAAGGCCAGCACGGTCTTCTGGTTCGGTTCTGAATAGGTTACAAAATCAGCAGGTTTTGAACTAAAAGTTGCCGGCATTCCTTTTTGAATGGCCATAGTAGTATCAGCTACTCCATTCACATACACTACAGATAAAATCCCCAAACGCGGATCTTTATTCGTTTTCATATAAGTGATGAAGGTATTCTGGTATTTACCGCCTTCCTGGTTACTCGTTCCATCTGCTTTGATGTAATCTCCGTTGTAAAGCGTTAAAGCGATTGGATTTTTGTTAATGTCCTGACCAGCGCTCATGTATGAAATTTTGGCAATGTCGGCATCATCGGTAATCACACCACCAGCAATGGCTTTTTTAACCCAGCTTTCAGCCAGCACAATATCTACTTTAGTTAACCGCATCCCTAAACGCAACATTAAAGAATAAGCAAATTTTTTCCACTTGGTCGTATTTCCGGCATATATCAAATCTGCCTGACCGAATGTAGTTTTTGCAGCATTCAGGCTTAATGCAGATTCTTCCAATTCTTTTAACAGATCAAGATAAATGGCTCTTTGAGCATCGTAAGCAGGTTTATAGTTGGCACTGGTATATCCTTGCGCAGCTTCAGTATAGGGAATATCACCATACAAATCAGTGGTCCTGGCAAAACAATATGCTCTCCAGATCCGGGCTGCAGCCAATAAATTCACCTGATCAGGATTGGCTTTTACGGCATCAATCACCAATGTAATTTCATTTATTTCCTGGTAGTAAGCGTTACTAAACTGTGCTGAAGATTGCTGACTCTGACTGGACACATACTTCGATCCAAAACCAGCCACATCATTAAAGCTGGTGGTGTATTGCATGGTACCCAGTAATAAGGTCAGGTTATTTTTAGCGCCATCGTACAGCGCTTTGGTAAAAACAAATGCGGGCTGTATATTGGCCGATGCTTCAGGATCGGTATTGATTTCCTGAAAATCTTTTGTACAGGAAGGCAGGATGGCACTGAACAATAATGCGCAGATGGCTGCTTTATATTTTTTAGCGTACATTTTCATTTTTTTAAGCATTAAAATTTAACCATTAAATTCATCCCGAAGGTGCGTGTTCTAGGCAACCCGATTGATTCAAAACCCTGCGCATTGCCGTTTGAATAACTTGATTCAGGATCGAAGTTGTCGGTTTGTTTGTAAAACGTTAAAATATTACGAGCCACGAAGGAAATGCTGGCCGATTGCACCTTCAAGAAATCCAGTTTTTTAACTGGAATGTTGTAGGAGATAATGGCCTGACGAAGTTTTACAAATCCACCATCATGAACGAACAGTTCAGAATAGTTCCGCATATCGTTGTAATAAGCCCTTAAATCACTTACTGGAATTAAGGCTGAATAAGGATTTCCTGCCTGATCTACGCCTGAAATCGTTAAGCCATTTTCACGCCCTGGCAAGGTACTTTTCATTAAACCTAACCTGGTGGCGTACACTTCTTTCACAGAGAAAACTTTATTCCCGAATTTCCCATCAATCAGGAAACTGAAATTAAAGTTTCCGAACCTGAAATCCTGTGTTAAACCCATGGTGAGTGGTGGCACGCCATCGCCTAATTCTTGCAAACCGGTAGCAACCGGGCGTTTTGTTGCTGAATTGTATACAATTTCTCCGGCATCATTTCTCAACATTCGGGTACCCACAATCGTTCCGTAAGAGCTGCCAACCGTTTGGTTAATGTAACCCCAATTCCCTACCGAAGTGGCCATCTGAAAGGTATTGGTACCATCTACCAGTTTAATTACTTTACTTTTATTGTAAGCGATATTGTAACTGATGTTCCAGCTAAATTTATTGCCTTGAACTGGTGTACCTGTGAGCAAAAACTCAATTCCTTTATTGCTCAGTTCCCCCACATTTAGTACCGCATTGTTATAACCAGAAGTTGATGAAATGGCTGCATTCAAAATGTCATTGGTTGTTTTACGACTATATGCGGTGAAATCAAATCCCAATCGGCCTTTAAACATTTTTAGCTCGAAACCACCTTCATAGGTAGTGGAGGTATATGGCTTTAAATTTTGGTTCGTGATGTCATTACTGCTTACGTTTTGCAATGGCTGACCTGAACTTGGCACATTGGTATAGGTTAAATTAATTTTATAAGGGTCTGCCGCACCACCGCCAACCTCTGCCCATGATCCACGGATTCTGAAAATATCTATTGATGATGGCATTTTTAAGGCATCAGATAGCACCAAACTTCCACCAACACTCTGGTAAAGAATACTATTATTATCTGGACTCAATGTAGAAAACCAATCATTTCTGGCGGTATAGGTTAGGTATAGAATACTTTTATAATCTGCATCAACTGATCCAAATACAGAGTTGGTTCTAATGCGCTGATGTGTTGGAACAGTACTTGCTGTGGCCAGGTTTTTATAGCTATAGAAGTAAGGAATGGTAAACGTATTACCAGTCATATCAAGTTGTTTGTTTTCGAAACGGCGGCTGTTGGCACCACCTAAAATTGAAATCCCGATTTTATCGGCTATCCGGTTTCTATAGTTACCTGTAATGAGTGAGTTGGTTTCAGAAACATCAGATTTTATAGCCGAATATTGTCCGTTGGGAACATAAGTATCGCCTGTTGGTAAAATATTCTCGTAATTATAATTGTAAAAATCGCGACTGATGACGCCTTTTAGCTGGAAGTTTTTAACGATATCATAGCTGATGGAACCCTGGCCAATAAACCTGTTTTTCGTATCATTCTGTTGGTATTTGTTCATTACGAAATAACCGTTTGTAGCAATACCGGCATCATTCCAAGGCGTTTGGTTGCCTGCCGCATCATAACCTGGAGCCAGCCACCTCACATCTACCGTATTGGCCACCTCGTAAGGCGTCCAGTTTGGGTTACCCAGGGCATCCCCTGCTGAAGTTCTGTTATAACCCCGCTCTAAATTATACTGTGCCAAACCCTCCACTTTAATCTTATCTGTGATTTTGGCATTGATATTTAAATTGGCCGTTTGACGTTTAAACCTGGTGGTGGAAATAATACCTTTACTATCCAGATCGGCAACCGATAGACGGTAAACAATACCATCTGTACCACCAGAAAATGCAACAGTATTGGTGAAGTTGGTTCCAGTGGAATAAAAATTACTGATATTATCTTTAACTGCACTGTAAGGATGCGTTAAACCATCGGCAGCCACATAATCAGAACCATCTATTTTAGCACCAAATGAAAGTCGGCCGGTGGCTATTGCATCATTTTTATTCATAGGCTTTACCCCATTTAAACCCTGACCATACTCATATTGATAATCGTTATCATTAATCGCATTTTCCATGGTGAAGGTAGAATTGTATTCAATACCAATGCCTTTTTGCTTCACGCCCTTTTTAGTAGTGATCAGAATTACACCATTACTGGCCCTTGATCCGTATAATGCCGCTGCCGTACCCCCTTTCAAAACAGTGATGCTCTCAATATCATCAGGATTGATGCTGCTGATTCCATCGCCCCGGTCTACATTACTGGCTATCCCATTTGTAGTTGCCGCACCTCCTGGTACAGAATTATCTATGGGCATACCATTTATCACATAAAGTGGCTGGTTATTGCCATTAAAGGAACCATTACCACGAATAATGACCCGGCTTGATCCACCTGGTCCGGTAGATAAACCTGTAGCATTTACACCTGCAACTTTACCAGTTAGTGCATTAGCCACATTATTTTCACGAGCTTGTGTAAATTCAGATCCTTTTACTTCGGTTACTGCATAACCCAACGCCTTACTATCACGTTTTATCCCTAAAGCCGTAACCACCACATCATTTAGGCTGCTGCTACTTTCTTTAAGTTTTACACTAATAGGCGTTTTGAAGTCGCTTACTGGCAATTCTAAAGTCTGGAAGCCTACTGATGCAATGCTTAATACGATCGGTTTTCCAGCAAATTCGGCTGGAATAGTTAAGCTAAACTGACCCTGGGCATCGGTTGAGGCCCCGGTTTTGGTACCCTTAATGTAAACGGTTGCGCCGATTAATGGAAGATTATCAGTAGCAGAAAAAATGGTACCTTTTATAATATCAGCTCTTTTTGCTTTACCAGCATCTACAATAATATATTGCGACTCACTGATTTTATTAAAGTCTAGCGTAGTGCCATTTAGCACGAACGTTAGTGCCGTTTTAGGGTCACCAAAGGCCATAATCTGGGTTTCATCCAAATTACTGTTTTTATTTTCAAGAATCCCCTCTTTATATGCGATTTTAATCTCGAACCTGGACTTTATTAGGTCTAGTGCTGTTTTAAGCAATATCTTATGATCGCCATGAATTTGCGCTTCACCTTTTACCCGAGTCAGGTTCCGGGCCATCAGTTGGGCAGAACAAAACACGGTGCATGCGCAGAACATCATAGTAAGGCAGCCGAATTTCGCTACCCTGCTAAGGTATAGTATTCTCATAATCTGTTTAGTTTTAGTTGTTGGTTGTTGCTTTTATAGTCGACCAGATTTAAGCGCTTAAATCATGCAAACTATTTGGTTATGGTTATCTTTTTATTTTCGGTTTTAATGGTTAAGTATAAGGTATTGGATAAAATCTGAAGTAATTCTTTTACGCTGCTCACGTTAATTTCGCCTTCCAGTTTCAAATGGTTCAATTCATCATCAGGAAGCATTACTTCATAACCCAGGTCATCCTGCAGCACGGCAATCATTTCTTCTAGCGATGCATCCTGAAACACCAGGTGGCGGGTGGTCCATGCCGTTAAATGTTGTGGGTTCACAATTTTCTGGTGCACCAGTTTACTTTCTCTGGCATATTTCACGAAATCGCCGGGAGCCATTATAAAGGCTTTCTTCGTTTCAGAAACGTCGTTATAATCAATCTTAATTTTCCCACTAAGCAAACCTACGCTTGTTTGATCATGCCGGCTTTTCACATTGAAGGTGGTTCCTAAAACTTCAATATTCATATCGCCACAATGCACCATAAATTTCTCAGCTGGTTTAATGTTGTTGGTATCAATATTAATGTGCTTCACGTTAAATAATGCCTCACCATTTAACCAAACCTCTCGTGTGCCTTTCTTAAAGTCTTTGGCATAACTAATTTTAGAATTGCCATTCAATGTAACTTCCGAGCCATCAGGTAAGGTCAAAGTTTGAATATGGCCAAAATCTGTTTCGATTGATTTTTTGTTCCAAAAGCTAAAATAGAGCACAGCTGTTAAGGCTACCACCGCAAAAACAGCCGCTACCCTAAAAAACGATAAAAAATTAAATGATTTTATTTTGGGTTGAGTAGTATTAATGGTTGCCGTAATTCTATCAAAAACCATCGATTGTGAGGTTTCGTTGGTAAAAACTTTTTGTTGGCGATAAGCAGAAAGGGTTTCGAATGCCGCCTGTGCAACTTTACTTCGATACGGCTGCTCCTTTTTGAAGTTTTCCCATGCATCCAAATCCGAAGCTTTTTGATCAATAATAAAATGCAGGAAAGCATCATCATTTAATAGATCTTCATAATTGTAATGTATGTATTGAGAAAAATCCATATCAACATGTTATTATATCCCTTATATACATGAGGTAACTGAAATTATCCCTCATCCTTTAAAAAAAAATTAATTTATTTCTAAAAGTGTCTTTTCAGATGCAAGAAGACATAAAATCATCATCAAATCTTCCAGCTTAACTTGTTTCTGAAGTTTCCCAATAGCCTTATACAATAGTTTATAAGTAGAATTGATGTTTAGATTCATGATATCGGCAGCTTCTTCATAGCTTAAACCTTCATAAAACCTCAGGTAAATAATTTCTTGTTGCCTTGCAGAAAGCGTTTGGATGGCTTCCTTTAATTTCTTTTGAAGATCTTTTTTGGCCTCATTCTCCATGAATAAGGTATCGAAAGAGACTTCAAAATGGAATTGATAATCCTCTCCGGCATTTAACTTAACGAATTTTTGCTGCGTTTCCATTTTACGAAATAGCATGTTTCGCAAAGATTTATACAGATAATTACGCACAGAGGCAGGATTGCCGATTTGTGTTCTTTTTTGCCAGAGGTTTACAAAAAGATCATGTACTGCATCTTCAATCTGATCAGTATCTCTGGTAAACTTATATCCGTAATTGTTTAATAATTTGAAATGTGTATCGTAAATGCGACCAAAAGCTTCCCAGTTCCCCGCTTTAAAGGAGTTCCATTCTATATAATTGGTTTCATTATGCAGAATTTTTTTAACAGGCATAGAGATAGTTCGTTTTACTAACATAATAAAAATTAGCTAGTAAAACGTATTACCTGCCTATTTTAACAATTAATGCTAAAAACTATCAGGTTATTGATGCTTACACAACTTAACGGAGTAAAATTAAGTAAGGTTTATGCTCTTGAAATGTATTTGCCTGATTGACTTAGATGCTTTTCAGGTACGCAAAAATGAAGGTCAACAATATAGTGATCCTTATGGAATTTATTATTTAGTTTTCATTTTCCACCAATCAAGGTTGAAGCTACCGCCTTTAAAAATCAGATAAAGGTCATGCTTACCTTTTACGGCTTTGATCTTGCTTGAAATGGTTTCCCAGTTTGGAGATTTAACATTTAGCGTACCCAATAAATCGCCCGCCTGATTGTCAATCCTAATTTCCAGGCTTCCTGCGGTAATAGCTACCATGCGGGCTTCAAATGTTTTAGCGCCTTCTCCAAAATCAACACCACGTACTTTTATATATGCACCGGCACGGTTATTACTGGCAAAAAGCTGTCCGGTTTTAATATCCTTTTCTGTATTAATACCATCAGCCCAGTTGATGGTTTCAGCTTCTGTACGTTTGTAAGGATCAAGATTTTCGATCTGCTCAACCCCAGTTTCAGACCACCATGGTAATTCTGGAATCGTTCCATCAGTATTATATTTTAATTCTTCTACGCAAACGGAACGTCGTTCATGATGTTGCTCGGTAAGCATAAAATTCAACCTGAAATTAAAACCAAATACATAGGACTTCCCCTTATAATCAATAATTCCAGGATGATTACCTGATGATTTTGCATTTGGTTTCATGATGTAGCCCTTATATTCCCAGGGGCCGATGGCACTATTGCTCATGGCATAACCAATCCCTTCCGGGCAACAGGTAGAAGCATAAGCCAAGTAGTAATGTCCATTGCGTTTGTAAGTCCATGGCCCTTCCTGGTAGTGATAGGCATCTTCAGTAGTTTGCCCCTTCTCTTTACCAATATTGGGAATTTTAGTGACTTCACCAGCGTAGGAAATCATATCTTCATTTAGCTTAACATACCAAAGGCTTGGATTGCCCCAATATAAATAAGCTTGTCCGTCATTATCAATAAATACCGAAGGATCAATATCGTTCCACAAATGATCGGTATCCACCAGCCTTTTGCCTATGGGATCTTTAAATGGGCCATAGGGGCTATCAGCAACTAACACCCCAATTCCACTTCCTTGTACAGCACAATAAAGGTAAAACTTTCCATTGCGTTCAATACATTGGTGGGCCCATGCGCCATTATCCTGCCTGCCCCAGGTAAAATCTTTTAATGATGCCACTACACCATGATCTGTCCAGTTCACCATATCAGTAGAAGTATAAAGGAGCCAGTCTTTCATCAGGAATTTTCCCATACCGGGGCCTGCATTATTCTCATCATGAGTGGTGTATAAATATACGGTATCCTTATAAACCATCGGAGCCGGATCTGCGGTGAATTTAGTTTGAATAATAGGATTCTGTGCAACGGATACCGAAGATATTATGCTCAAAAAAATGATGGTGAGTACGCTAAATTTCTTTGTCATTTTTATTAATGTAGATTAAGCTTATGATATTTTATTTGGATTTACAGCAACTGGCATTTTGATTATAGCCTGATAAAAACACACTTAGCTACTGTAAATTATTTAAGGTTAGAAAAAATATGCATTAAAACAGATTTGCAATGTATTAAAAAACAAGTTTTTATCATGCCGATTAAACATATGTACCATCATTACATCAAAATTTATAAATCAGGAGGGTGTAGATAATGCTTTAATGCGCATAAAATTGATTCTTAACCTTTAGCTGGTGTTATCACCAAATTGTGATTTTCAACCATAACCCTCTACAGCAATAAAAACAACCATTTAAATATCAAAGATTTAACTTGATAAAGCAGATTTTAATCACTTACGCATACGTTAAATTCTGATCTCCGGTTTTTACTAAAGACAAAACCAAAGGTTGTAACATTTACGATACACAAAACAAACATTTCACCTACACCCCTGTTCTCTATCGAAACAAAAAATAACCGTTATGAAAATAAAAATTACAAAATCAACTTTGATGAATGTGAGGATTGATCATTCCAAGATCAGTTTTAAAACATTGTTTTTGTAGGTAATAAAAAATTACGGCTTATTGAAATCAATTTTATTAACCTAGAAAAAACAGAAAATGTCACAAACAATTCACACAGTAAGAGATAAATCTGCTATCGGATTTATCAGTCGCCTATCATGGAGCGCAATCATTTCAGGCGTTTTTATTGCCATTGCCATTCAACTTTTGCTCAGTATTCTTGGTTTGGGTATTGGCATGGGAAGTATCGATCCAATCGAAGAAGCAAAGCCTTTTAGTGGTCTTGGAACCGGAGCATTAATCTGGTGGATTGTAACCATGCTTATTTCTTTATTTACAGGTGGCTGGGTAGCTGGCTGGTTTTCTAACCATGTTCAAAAAACAGATTTAATACTACATGGATTACTTACCTGGTGTTTATTAACCTTTTTAAACTTATATCTCATTACTTCATCAGTAGGTAAAGTGGTTGGTGGAGTTGGCTCTGTAATTACAAAAGGTTTTTCTGTGGCTGGAGAAGGCATTAAGGCTGCAGCTCCTGAAGCTGGAAATATGATTAAAGATCAGCTAGGTGTAGATGAAAACACTTTTGGTAAAATGAAACAAGAGGCAGAACTGTTATTAAAACAATCTGGTAAAAAGGAATTACAACCAGGCGCCTTAAAAGAGAAAGCCAATGAGGCAACCGGAGCAGGTGAATCAACAGGAAAAGATATTTTGGAAAATCCTCAGGATGCACAAGAGAAGCTAGATGCTCTTTTTTCTAAATTGTTTTCAGCGAGCGACTCTACCTTTAATGCTGTAGATCAGGAAGCCCTGGTTAATATCGTTCAGACAAGAACCGGAAAAAGCCGTGTAGAATCTCAACAGATTGTAGAAAATTGGGTAAGTACCTTGAATACCGCAAAAGAAAAAGTTAAACAAGTTAAAGCAGAAGCAGAACAGAAAGCCAGAAAAGTTGGTGATGAAATGGCATCAGCAATTTCTAAATTCGCTATTTTCTCCTTCATCGGAATGATTTTAGGTGCCGTTAGTGCCAGTATGGGAGCCATTTTTGCTTCACGAAAACGTGTTACTGTTGTAGCTCATACAGCAGATAATTTGTAAAAGTTAACATTCATTTTTGGCATGATTAAAATGCCAATAGAATAAAGTGGGGAAATCTTAAAAGCTGAGTTGGTTAATTATTTGTTTATGCAACTAAACTCATACTTAAAATATTCCTCACTTTATTTACATCATATGCGAATGCTTAAATAACCTGTAAAGTACTGATTAAAGTTTAACCTTTACAAAGTATAAACGGTTCCGATCTACGGTTTTAGTTAATGGTAAAATCTTTTGGGCAAAGCCACTTGCTCCATTATCCACCACGCCAAAATCGTCATCATTAGAAATAACAAGGATGTTTCCAGGTAATAGCGCAAGTCCTTCTGCCTTATCATGTGGGTAAATCGATGGCAAATCTTTTAACAGATCTAAAACGAGCGTTTTTGAAACAGGAGCAATTCCCACAGCTGCAAGCCCTGCCTGATTATTTAACTCTTCTACCGTTTTTCCACCGTAAAGTTTTCCTGTTGCGCCATCGGCTGCATCAGAAATATCTGTAGCATTGCTGATATCAATCTTAAATACTTTTTTAAAGGCTGCAGGATTAGTGGTATCACCACCAAAAAGCCCATCTCTTTCTATGGTTAAAAACGTAGTCGCATTTACAGCTACAATATCGCTCACGCCGGTAAGTGTGGTATTATCCATTAAATAAACATATTGTTTGGTTGCACCAGTTGCGATATCAAAAGTTAAGATCCGCAGTACTGTTGAATTGGCCACCGCACTTTTTGAAGGGTTATACATTGGTGATTGCATCATGCCCACCAGCGTTTTCCCATCCGGTGTAATGGCTAATCCTTCCATCCCACGGTTTGCCCTTCTTTTGGTAAAAACTGCCGGAATTTTTCTGCCTCCCGTTCCGGTACCAAATGGATTAATGCGTTCAATGGTTTTTCCATTGGCATCAAAATGGGCTAGGTGTGGTCCGTATTCATCACTGATCCAAAAAGTTCCATCTGCTGCCCTCACCAATCCTTCTGAATCAATGCCATCAGCACTCGGCGCAATCACCTGCCCGTTTAGGTCATACGCTGTCTCTCCTGAAGCCCCCATACCTGCCGGATTTGGAATTCCGTTTAACTTTCCACCCGCTGCATTTTTCAGCTCGATGGTTTGTTCCAATATCAGTTTTCCATCTTTCAACCTAAACTTTCCAATTTGTGGATCGAAATCAGGTTTTCCGATAATAATGGAATTGGCCAGCTGCCCGGCTACATTTGCACCCCTATCCGTTAACATATAAAATACTGCTGCGTCATTTGGATCTGCTGCAACAGCCGAACCGAAACCACCATTATAAACCTTAACACCACTTGCCGTGGTAAATAGGATAGCTGGATCAGCAACTTCTGCCATATCAGGATAGGTAATAACATTTGGTTCATCGTTGCCCGGAGTCTTTTTACAAGATACCATCCCCAAAAACACCATTAGCCCCAATAAGATTAATTCTTTCTTCATTTCTTAATTTGAATAGTTATCCCGCAAATCAACTACCCGCATATGAATTTCATGTTAATCCAGCAACAAGTAATTTCCATGCTTTATATTGATGACCTATTGATTGATTAAAATTTAACATTTTGATCATACAAATCGAGGATATAACTTTTATATTCACAGGTATGTATTGGTATGAAGATGAGGTGAAACGTTTAGAACAGGTTTCTCCAGAGAAAAGAAAAAATTATTCCACCATATTTTATGGAAGTTCATCCATTCGTCTCTGGCAAAGCCTTCAAGATGATTTTCCTGAGAAAAGAGTTATTAACCTTGGGTTTGGAGGTTCAACACTCGCGGCATGTGCATGGTTCTTTGATCGGATTATGACAGGCTATCAGCCTGATGAACTCATCTTTTACGCGGGCGATAATGATTTAGGTGATGGACGAAACCCTGAAGAGATATTTTTGTTTTTTCTTCAGCTGATGGCAAAAGTAGATGAACACTTCGGCCCTATCCCTTGTTATTTCATCTCGCTAAAACCAAGCCTTTCCAGGTGGCACATGGCCGATCAGTTTAAGTATACCAATAACCTGATCGAGAACGAGCTAATTAAACGGAATGGGAACTGGCATTTCATAGATGTATTTAGAAAAATGCTGGATAAAACCGGAAATCCAGATCCAAATTATTATGATCACGACGGACTTCATTTGAGCAAGGCCGGGTATGATTTGTGGCAAATGATTATTCAGGAAAAATTAGGATAATCATGATCATTTGTTAATGTTGAAATAATACCGCTAATGTAATTTCCACAAACAATCAGACATGCATAGGGAATATCACAAATGGTACAGTAATCACCTGGAGCGCGACATGGAACTCCTGGTTTTCGGGCAGGCGGGCAGGGCGGTATTAATGTTCCCAACCAGAATGGCCAGATTTTACGACTATGAAAACTGGGGAATTGTGAATTCATTATCTGACAAGATTGAAAGAGGCGAACTGCAGCTTTTTTGTGTGGATAGCGTAGATGCAGAGAGTTTCTATAATCAGTCAGTTTTTCCATCAGTACGTATGGCGAGGCACCTGCAATATGAAAGATACCTGCTGGATGAAGTAATTCCATTAATGTACCAAAAGGGTACCTCTAACTGGATCGAAACGGTTGGCTTTAGTATGGGCGCCTATCATGCCATTAACCTTTCCTTAAAATATCCCCAGCTTTTCAATAAGACCGTGGGCATTAGTGGAAGGTATGATCTTACCCAGGCACCCGATCCTTTTATCGACCTGATGGGTGGCTTTCGCGATGAACTTGTTTATTTTAATATGCCAGAGCAATACCTGCCAAACCTTCAGGATGTTAATCTTATTGCCAGCTTAAAATCCATGGAAATCATCCTGGCCGTTGGAGAAACCGATCCCTTTTATGAAAGCAATAACAGGTTAAGCCAGCTCCTTTGGGAAAAGGGCATCACAAATCAATTATATAAATGGGACAATGATGCGCACCGCCCGCATTACTGGCGAAGAATGGCGCCACTCTACATCTAATAACCTACAGCGTAGGCGCTTAACGCTAAAGATAACGCAATACATCAATTATTTAACATTGAGGATATATACACATCACTTCTATTGTGGTACTTTGATGCTGTGCCTACCCTTAATCTTTACTTTATTATATGTCTTCTTTAAGCGTTATACTTCCCTTTGTGGGCGATACCCATTTAAGCACTCCCCTGTTATTAATATTTTTGTTATGCTTGCTGGCTGTTGTAGCCTTTGAGTTTGTTAACGGGTTTCATGATACCGCTAATGCAGTGGCTACCGTAATTTATACGAAGGCATTAAAACCAGTTATCGCCATTCCCTGGTCGGGATTTTGGAATTTTATGGGCGTTTTTACCGGAGGGATTGCAGTTGCCATGGGGATTCTTAAACTCGTTCCGCTTGATGCGCTCATGAACTTACCTATTGGCGTGGGCGCCTGCATGGTGCTTGCTGTATTACTAGCCTCAATCGCATGGAATTTAGGTACCTGGTACCTGGGCATTCCTTGTTCCAGTTCACATACCATGATCGGAGCTATGATTGGTGCCGGATTGGCTTTTACCTGGTACTACGGCGGCGCGGGTGTAAACTGGGGAAAGGCAGAAGAGATTGGTTTATCGCTCATTTTATCGCCCATTATCGGTTTTGGTTTGGCCATACTGCTAATGTATTTCCTCAAACATGTAATTAAATACCACGCCTTATTTCATATTCCACAGGGTGAAAATGACAGACCACCGCTGTTAATCAGAGGTTTGCTGATTATGACCTGCACATTGGTTAGTTTCTTTCATGGTAGTAATGATGGCCAAAAAGGAGTTGGCCTTTTAATGCTTATCCTCATTGCCTTTTTACCGGCTAAATTTGCAGTGAACCACCATATTGCCAAAGAAAAAGTACTTACCGAACTCAACAGCAGTGAAGTGCTGCTAAAAAAGATTGCTGTATTAAATCACAATGAGGGGATTAATATGGCAGAATTTATCAAGCGAACCCATCAAACCAAAATTCATCTTGCTAAAAAAAATGAGACGGATAAGGAAAATACCTATCAGTTCAGGAAGCAGATTGAAGGCGTTATTGATATGATGGGTAAGGTAGAAGCAGATCAACACCTAAAGATGAATGTTTCAGACAAGAAACAACTTTCGGAAATTAAAGGTGAGCTTTCAAAGTTGGTTGATTTTGCCCCGCTTTGGGTAATTTTAATCATATCTATTTCATTAGGACTGGGCACCATGATTGGCTGGAAACGGATTGTAGTCACCATAGGTGAAAAAATTGGCAATGAACATCTCAATTATGCACAGGGCGCTACTTCTGAAATTGTAGCAGCATCAACTATTGGCCTGAGTACAGCATTTGGCCTTCCCGTAAGTACTACGCATGTATTATCCAGCGGTATTGCCGGTGCCATGGTTGCTTCAGGTGGTAGGAATAATTTAAATAATAACACATTAAAAAGCATTGGTTTGGCCTGGGTACTCACCCTGCCTGTATCAATTGTTCTGGCTATATTGCTTTTCATGCTGTTCCACTTATTCATATAGTTTCAAACCTTAAATCACATCAAAATGAAACAGATACTGGTTGCCACAGATTTTTCAAAAAGTGCTGCAAATGCATTTGCTTATGCACTGGCGATGGCCAAAGTGTTACAAATGGAAGTGGCTGCAATTCATGCCATTCACCCTACAGAAGGGATCAATAACAGTACCTATAATGCCATTTTTATTGAATCTTATTATCAGAATAAAAAAACGGCACTTGAGCAATGGGCAAATAACATTCGCGAAGAACAACAGCTGCAGCAAATTAAAATTTCAACCACCTGTGATGTTGGTTTCTTAAAAACAGTAATTACCAAATACACCAAAACCAAGCCAGTAGAATTACTGATTATGGGCATTACCGGAGCAACAGGAATAAGTGGCATTGTAGGCAGTAATGCGAGTATGGTGGTTACCAAAATGCGCATTCCAACTTTAATTGTTCCCTTAGAAAGTAATTTCCCAGCAAGTCCAATCATTACGCTGGCTACAGATTATGAAACTAAGCTTTCTCAAAAAGATGTATTGGCATTGGTAGAAATGCTGAAGGCTTCTGGCTCACAAAAAATGCAAGTGTTATATGTAGCAGAAAACTCCGACCAAAAGCATATTGAAACTGGTGAAAAAAGCATCAGGGAACTTTTACCAGGTACAAAAATCGAATTTAATTACATTAAACACAATAGCGCACCCAACGGGATAATGGATTTTATTGAACAAAACCATACCGATATTCTTTGCCTGGTTAAACATCACCATAACATTATTTACCGCCTGTTTACCAGTAGCACGGTAAATCAGGTCATCAATAAAACAGTGAAGGCTATTCTGGTGCTTCATGAATAAATTAGTAGCCGGATGAATATAGCCTATAAAACAATATTCATCCGCCGCCTAAAAAATTTGTTCCTCACAGATCATTACCACGGACTAATACCTGTTTCATCTTCGATATCGTTACTATAAAACTGTCCTGAAAGCGCACCATCATCAGTTAAGGTATGTTTGATAATAAATGAGGCTGCACTTTCTACCGTACCAGGGCCACTATGATGGTTAAAGTCAGTTGCTGTATAACCCGGATCAATCACATTCACTTTGAAAGGAAGGTCTTTCAATTCATAGGCCAGCACAATGGTATAAGCATTTAGGGCAGCTTTTGATGTTCCATACGCAGCCGTTTTAACCTGGTAGTATTTCCATAATGGATCACTATGAAGCGTTAAAGATCCAAGTCCCGAAGTAATGTTGCTGATTCTCGGACTATCAGATTTTTTAAGTAAATCCAAAAAGGCCTGTGTCACACTGATCACCCCAAAAAAATTCGTATCAAACACTTCCTGTATGTGACTTATAGGCGTATCAACAGCCATTTGAGGGCTATCCCCAAGAATACCTGCATTGTTTATCAGGATATCAAGTTTCCCTTGTTCCTTTTCTATGCTATCTTTAGCTGCAGATATTGATTCAGCCTGAGTGACATCAATTGCTATCGCTTTGATATTTTTAAACCCCTGCTTCAGGAGATCAGCCACAATGGCTTCACCTTTTTCCAGATTACGGCTGCCTAAATACACAAATAATCCTTTTTCCGACAGCTGTTTTGCAACTTCCAGGCCAATGCTTCTGTTGGCCCCTGTTATTAGTACTGATTTCATTTTTCTTTTGGTTTTAATTGATGATGTAAAGTTGCATCAACAGATTGGGGAATCATTTGCCATTTGGCAAAAAGTATTTACCGGATATTTTTTCTAATCCTGCTTAATGATGATTGTGTAACGCCCAGATAAGAAGCAATATATGAAAGCGGAATCCGGTTGACCACTGTTGGATAAATTTCCAGAAATTTCAGGTATCGGGTAGTGGCATCTTCCGTTACCAGCGGACTTCTTCGCTCTACTTTTTGCATCAGTGCCCTTGAAATGATTTTATTCACCATCGTTTCAAAGCCAACAATGGTTTGTAACAGCTCCTGCCAGTCTTTTTTAGAGAATACAATTAAGGTACAATCGGTAACGGCTTGCACATAAGCACTCGAGCAGATTTCGAGATCAAAGCTTTCCAAGTCGACCACCAAATTATTTTCTTCAATAAAATATTTGGTAACCTCTTCGCCTTTATTACTATAATAGCATACCCGCACAATTCCTTCTACAACGAAGCCTACCTGCCGGGCAATTTTTCCGGCTTCTGAAAAGTATGCATTATTAGGAAGCTGCATTTTAACAGCCTTGCTGGATATAAAATCCATCTGCTGCTGATTGAGATTCCCAAACCTCAGCATAAATTCAAATAATTCTTTCATGCGTGTAAGTTAGGCAAAGTAAGCCTTAGCACATTTGCCATTTGGCAAAAAAATATCATCCCAAAAAGCCTGTACCTAAGCATCAATATTTTATGGCAGGTAATAATTTTGCAGGCTTGCCAGCTTATTTCTAATTTAGCAATTGCTCATGGGCATTTGTTATTTTTAATATGGGAACATCAATAGATACCTTACAGGAATTATTGTTTGATTTAGCAGGTGTGTTACCGGCAGATACAGCGCCTTTATTTGCCATGACTACCCCGGTATTGCTGGAAACCAATGAGGCCTACATCCGCGAAGGAGAAAACAGCCGAAGGCTTGCTTTTATTGAACAAGGCGTAATCAGGGCATATACCATAAAGGAAAATGGTGATGAAGCCACACTTCTCCTTCGTTGGGAGGGACAGTTTATTGCTTCGCATGATACCATTATCAACCGCCAACCTTCCAGGTTTATTTACCGGGCGCTTGAACCGGTAAAGTTGCTACAGATCGATTATGATGTTTTAGAAGAGATTCTGAAAACACACCCGGAATACGAACCACTCCGTAATTTTTTCCTGATGAAAATGCTGGCAGAATCCTTAAAAATGCTGGAATCTTTTGTTACACAATCGCCTGAAGAGCGTTATCGGGAACTCCTGGCAGAACGGTTTGACCTGGTAAACCGGGTGCCTGATAAATACATTGCTTCCATGCTTGGTATTACACCAGTATCCCTAAGCAGAATCCGAAAAAGGATGCATACAAAAGGAAAAACATCAACATAAATTATCCTTTGTTAAGCCACTAAATTATCTTTTGTTAACGGCGCTAAATACATCTGGTTTATACTTTTGGAGTATAAAAATGATATAGATATGGAAAAGATAATAGAAGCCACCATTAATATTTTTAGTTTTTCGGCTATCCGATATTTTATACTTGCCGGAATCCCTTTTGCATTGTTTTATCTGTTGATGCCTGCCAAGCTAGGCAAATTCAAGATTCAGCAAAAAATAGCCACCAAAAAAGACTTTGTACGTGAGGTATGGCATTCCATGCAAAGCACGCTGATATTTTCAATCATTGCGGTTGGCTTAGCTTTCACACCATTACGTCAATACACCAGAATTTATGCGCATATTAATGATTTCCCAATTTGGTACATTGGCGTTGCATTAGTGCTGAGTTTGATTATACATGACACTTACTTTTATTGGATGCACCGTTTGTTACACCATAAAAAATTGTTCAAACTAACGCACCTGGTTCACCATAAGAGTACAAACCCCTCTCCATGGACCTCATATAGTTTTCACATTCTGGAAGCCATTACCGAAGGGTTGGTTCTGGTACCAATTGTGATCCTGCTGCCAATGCACCCATTAACCATATTACTTTTTACCATAACGGGTTTCATCATTAATGTGTACGGACACTTAGGCTATGAAATTATGCCTAAAGGGTTCCGTCATACCTGGGCATTTGAAATACTTAATACTTCGGTACACCATAACCTGCACCATAGTAAATTTAAAGGTAACTACGGCTTGTATTTTAGAATCTGGGACCGGGTGATGGGCACGGAACATCCAGATTATGTTAAGGAATATGACCGCTTGCAAGATCAGCGGTTTGGACATATATCGTCAGAAGAAAAGGATCATAAGTCCCAGGCTGCCTGAAAAAACATATCTATCTATCTATAGAAGCCTTTCTCTTAAAGAGCAAGGGCGAAGAAGAAAAAAATATTTATCGAATCTAAAAGCCATATCGTAAAATCAAAACCCCTCCTTTTTATGGAGGGTTGCTTCAAGGCGGGGGTGGTTAAACCTCATGAGTTTTAAATTAACTTACGAAGTTTCAAAGGCCAGGAGGGTGGTAGAACTTCTTCAGTTTCCTGGTGCCCCCCTATCTCACAAAATAAACGCCTATCATAAATATCATATTCCCCTCCTTTTTTTAAGGAGGGGTGCCTGCAAGGCGGGGTGTTTAAAAGACAAACATCTAATTTACCAATATTTAATTACTCACTCCTACAAGTACTTTTTAATGCAGTTGAAATTAAAGGTTCTAATTTCGGTTGGTGAGACACCTTACCGATAGATGAAAGCCTGAAAAATACTCCTATCCGCCTACAAGAACCTTTCCACTTGAAGGAGAAGGCCGTGAAAAATATATTTATCGAAAGTAACATATTGTAAAATTGGTCTTTAATAAAAAAGTCCCTATCACCAATCAATTATTAATCAAAAAAGAAAAAAACAGTCACATACCTGTTACAAAAAGAATGATATTGCCTTAACCTTTTGGTTATCTCGGCTTACTAATTTCGGCAAGAAAATGACCAAACACATGATCAAACGACTACAAAAATTACCCTGTTACTTCACTACACTTTTTATTTTACTTACGCTAACTGCGCTTTTTGTTAGCCTATTGCCAAAAATTCAAGGCTTTTTATGGGTAAATCAATACCATACCAACTGGCTTGATTTTACTTTTAAAATCATGACCAATCTAGGCGATGGCTTTTTCATCATTTTTGCAGTGATATTGCTATCGGCTATTAAGAAAAAAAAGAAAGCCATAGCCGTTTTACTGGCCTATGCCTATTCTGGTCTGTTGGTACAGTTATTTAAGAGATTATACAATCAACCCAGGCCAAAGTTACTCATGCAGCAACTCCACATTCCTTACACACATTTTGTTCAGGGCTTAAATGTGCATAACCACTCTTCCTTCCCATCAGGCCATACGGCATCTGCTTTCGCACTATCCACGATTATGGTATTGGTTTTTAAAAAGAAAAAAATATCTGTGCCATGTATCCTGTTTTCCATAGCTGTGGGTTATTCCAGAATTTACCTGGCACAACATTTCCCTATTGATGTTCTTTTTGGCGCTTTGGCTGGTGTGCTTTGTGGCTGTTTAAGTTACCACCAAACTTATATTCTTAAATTATTCAGACCAGTTAAGGTTGCAAAACGACTGAAACGTTTGAGAATGGCTAATCCTGAACTGATTACTAATGGCTGATTTGGAGGATAACATAATAATAGTTTACCTCTAAACCGCTACACATTCGGATCAAATTCTACCGTCCATTGAACGCCAAATTGATCAACAAGCATACCGAAGTATGAACCCCAGGGACTATCTGCAATAGGCATTTCTATTTTTCCATCAGCTGAAAGTTCTTTAAATAAATACGCCGCTTCTTCTTTATTTTCAGCACTAATGGCAATGTGAAAATTATCTCCGAAAGTAAATTTTCGCCCTTCCATTTCCAGCATCGCGTCAGAGCCCATCAGCATATTATTTTTCCCGAGAGGCAAAGCGATGTACATGATTTTATCCAGATAGGTTTCTGGAATTGCATATTCAGCAGTTGGGGTCAAATCTTTGTAACGAACCAACTTGGTAAATTCTCCACCAAGTACTGATTTATAAAAGTTAAATGCTTCTTCGGTATTACCGGTGAAATGTAAATAAGGATTAAATAACGCCATAATTTTATTTTTTAGGATATTAAGATTGAGCTCAGTCTTATCTTCGTATCAATTATGGTTGGTTGGGGATTGGCAAAACGACTGCTCAATTCAAATATAAACACAAATCTTTTATTTTCAATTGTTATTTGATCTCTTACTTTAAATGCGATTTAGTAAAGTAGTTTGTAAATAAAAACAGCATCAGCTATCAAATTAGATTCCTGCTGCTATCCGGCATAAAGCCAATAATCCCGACTGCTATTTAAAATTTCACTTCTATTTTTTTGCCGGTATAAGCCACGTTTTTCTTTGCACCCGAGGGTAATAAAATGGTAAATTTTCTATTTTGAAGCATGCCATTATAACTACCTTTCCGATTGGCAATGGTTAATTTCTTAGCGGCATCATTCCAATTAAACTCAATTTCTGTATAAGCGCCTTTTTCATAATTGTAGTTATCCAGCTCGTCTTCATACAATACGAAAGAACCATTTGCACCAGGATATACTTTAACTTGCAGGTTATCCCATTTTTGTTGGGTAGCATATTGTACTTTTGGGCCCATTGGTATAATTGCACCAGCCTTAATATAAATCGGAATCATATCAATAGTCGTTTTTTTAATCAGCTCCTGACCACCTTTCAACTGCTCATTCGTCCAGAAATCGTACCATAACGTACCAGCCGGAAGATATACGGGTGATGATTTTTCAGCAGTAAAATCTATTGCAGCTTTCTGATCATTTTCTTTACCTTCTTTTTTATTCCAGCCACTATTTTCATTCACCTTAACTATAGTTTCTGGCGTGTATTGGGCTTTAATAACTGGTGCCACAAGGATAGACTGACCAAACATGTATTCATTGTTCATATCCCAGACTTTTTTATCGTCTACAAAATCCATAAAAAGGGCACGCATAAAGCTGGATTGCTTTGCTGTAACCGCCCAGGAAGTAGAATAGATATAGGGCAAAAGGGCGTAACGGAGGTTGATGAATTTATCTATGGCATCATAAATTGGCTCACCCTTTTTCCCAAACTGATAAATTTCTCTCGGTACATCAGTTCCATGCGAACGCATCATTGGATTAAATGTACCAAACTGAAGCCACCTGACATACAACTCCTGGTATAACGGGTTTTTGCTGCCCGAACCATCACTCCAGGCTTTATTATATGCGCCGGCGAAAAAACCACCAATATCAGAATTCCAGTGCGGTATGCCGGTAAGCGAAAAATTTAATCCAGCAGGGATCTGCTTGCGGAAAGTATCCCAGCTGGAACCTGTATCTCCAGACCAGGTATTGGCACCGTAACGTTGCTGCCCCGCAAAGGCCGATCTCGTTAAAATAAAGACCCTTTTATCTGACGTAGTTTTACGCTGGTGATCATATACCCCGCCCACAGCCATAAGTGGATAGGCATTACGCACTTTACGAAATGATCCAAGATAGGTTTTGGTGTCATAATCAGCAGGTTTGACCTGCAGGTGATCAGGCTCGGTAGAATCCATCCACCAACCATCAATCCCTTTGGCAAGCAAACCATTATTGGCATATTTCCAATAAATATCGCGGGCTTCAGGATTGTAGGCATCATATACTCTTACTCCAGAGGGATAATCCAAATTCGGAGGCCATTTCTCTGAACCTGATTCTGGCCAGGTTTTAATATTGAAAAGCATACCTTTTTTATCCATCTCCTGGTATGGCTTAGTTTGCGGACCAAAGGAAGACCAGATGGAAATAATCAGGTGTGCATTTTGCGCATGTACATCATCGGCCATTTTTTTCCCGTCAGGAAAATCTACATTCAGGAAGTCCATCGCATTCCACAGGTAATTATTTCCCCAATACTGCCAATCCTGAATAATGCCATCAAGCGGCACATTCAGTTCGCGGTAAGTTTTCACCACATTTAATAATTCCTGTTGACTTTTATAGCGCTCCTTACTTTGCCAAAAGCCATATGTCCATAAAGGGAACATCGGCACCTTACCTGTTAGTGCCCGCATGTTGGAGATAACGCCATCAGCATTGCCACCATACATGAAATAATAATCTACCCCATCTCCTACCTGCGATTTAAAGGACGTTTCATCAGCATCATCATGAAATTCAGTCGGAGAATAATTATCCCAGAAAAGGCCATAACCTTTTACCGATTGAAAAAAAGGCACGGCATCCTCTACATTGCCCTGCTCAAGATGATATTGCTGATTTCTTTGATTCAGGTGGCCACCTTGATGCTGTCCAAGTCCATAAATTGGTTCCTCCTGCTCTAAAACAAATGCCTGATAAACATGATAACTGTCTGCACCCGTATCATTGAATGACGTAAACTTTGTCCCTTTATTTTTTTCTTTGAGCAACCCTTTACCTGAAGCTGATAAAAATTCAACATTTCCGGTCCCAAGATCTAACCTGACATTTATTTTTTCTGTTTTTAACAGCACTGTACTGCCCGTTTGCTGTGTGGTGAAAATGGTTTTAGATGGAGACAAAGTTACCGAAAGGCTTTCTTTTAAAAATGGTTTTCCTGCAGGTGCTTTGATTACCCTAACTATTGATGGCGTATAAAATTGTACTTCTACTTCATTACCGTTAGCAATGGCTTTTATACCCAGCTTAGTTTTTTGAAATGGCTGCGCAACTATATTCAGCGTGGATACAGCAAGCACAAGCATTAAGCAGATTTGTTTCATAATGGATTTATATTAGCTATGGGTTTGAAATTTCTGTTACAATATCGCAATATTGATATCATATAAAGATTCTGACTGGCTAAAGTAGAAGAAATAAATTACCAGGGTTTGCACTGATGTTGAAACAATGGTTTCAAATGTTGAAGAAATAGCCATTGAAATTAAAATATACTATTAGAAATGACTGGAACCCACGTTCCAAATCTTCACATTTTATCAGCATAATTATCCATATCTTTGCAAAAACATCCCATTTATTCATGAGCATCATCAAAAGAAATAATGTAACCATTAGAGGAACAGGCCAACAGGTGATGATGTTTGCACACGGTTTTGGCTGCGATCAGCACATGTGGCGCTACATCGTTCCTGCTTTTGAAGATGATTATAAAGTAGTTATGTTTGACCATGTAGGTGCCGGAAATTCTGATCTTTCTGCCTATAGTTATGAAAAGTACGATCGTTTGGATGGTTATGCGACAGACATCGTTGAGATTGCAACAGCCCTTCAACTTCAGGACGTTATTTTTGTTGGACATTCAGTAAGTGCAATTATAGGACTCATGGCTGCAGAGATGGCACCCCATTTATTTAAAAGCCTTATTTTGGTAGCACCATCGCCATGTTACATCAATGACGAGGATTATGTTGGCGGATTTAGAAAAGATGAAATAGATGAATTACTGGAATCTCTTAACAGCAATCATTTAGGATGGTCTATGGCGATGGGGCCTGTGATTATGGGCAATCCAGACCGGAAAGAATTGGGTGAAGAATTATCTAACAGTTTCTGTAAAACTGATCCGGAGATTGCTAAACATTTTGCCCGCACCACCTTCTTAACAGATAAACGTTCTATACTCCCTCAAGTTAAATTACCTTCATTAATTCTACAATGCAGCAATGATGTGATTGCTCCGGTTGAAGTAGGCGAATACATGCATAAAAACATGCCCAACAGTACGCTGGTCATAATGAGTGCCACAGGCCATTGCCCTAATCTTAGCGCGCCACATGAAACAACCGCAGCCATAAAAGCATTTCTATAAATGAACAGTAAAATACCATCATCTATTTCGCCTTTAGCTGAAGATTTTGAGGATTTTTTCGACCATTCCGTATGTGGTTTTATCATTACGGATGCGGAAAGTAATATCCAGCGAATGAACAAAACAGCTGCCGAATGGCTGAATGGTTCTCCAGATGATTTTATAAACAAGCGTTTTTCTGATCTTTTTGCTGTGGGTGGTAGAATTTATTTTGAAACCCATTTGTGGCCCCTGTTACGTATGCAAGGTCATTTTGATGAAGTTACAGTAGAGCTAGCGGATACCGGCAATGGAAAAATGCCAATATACCTCAACGGTTTAGAACGAAAAGCGGATACCGGACTGCCGGTTTTTATGCGCTTTGTATTGTTTCGTGCAACAGATCGCCGCCTGTATGAGCAGAATCTACAAATGGCTAAACAGTTGGCAGAGAAAGAATTATCTGGAGAAAAACAAAATGCAGTAATTCGTGAGCAATTTATAGCTGTACTTGGTCATGACTTGCGCAACCCACTTGGAGCAATCATGAGTGCAACTCAAATGCTGGCCCGTACCACATTGGCAAAAAATGAAGAAAGACTAATAAAAGTTCTTCAAAATAGCTCTAAAAGGATGCACGAAATGATCGATAACATCATGGACCTTGCACGTGGGCGTCTTGGTAGTGGTATTACGATTAATCCGACAACTGTAAATCTGGATGATTTGCTAAAAGAAGTGGCCGAAGAACTTAAACTGGCCTGGCCCGAAAGAATAATTGATTTCGACTTTGATATTGAGACAGAAGTAAATTGTGATCGTGGCCGGATTGCCCAGCTAACCTCTAACCTACTCGCCAACGCACTTACCCATGGTTCAAATGATGCATCTGTTTTACTAAAGGCAGTCGCGAATGATTCATATTGGGAAATCTCCATTTCCAACCAGGGAAAACCCATTCCAGAACATTCATTTGCCAATTTGTTTCACCCATTTCATAGACAGGATGCACACTCCAGCCAGAATGGATTGGGACTAGGCCTTTATATTGCTTCTGAAATTGCAAAGGCACATCAGGGGCAAATTACAGTGCTATCTAATGAACAAGTAACCTCGTTTACCTTCAAAGTGATAATGGCTTAAATGATCGGGAACTAACCCTTTATTCAGCATAATTAGCCGCAAAACCAATATCCATCCTACTTAAATTTTAGATTTAAAGAAATAATATGGGTTATTAGCGCTGTTGAAGGGCGCATCCAAAACGTAACCTGCAAAAATTTCTTTCACCTCATCCTTTTCTTTTTCAGGTACTTTTTCTATTTCAAGTTACTCTCTACTGAGTTCACATTCATAATGTTCCTGCTCCGTTTTAACAGCCAGGCATTCGTCAAGTCCCATCGCAATACAACTAGTAAGGCTAAATTGTGATTTAAGTTTTGTTTAATCTGTTGTATGTTTATATTTGCCAATGTGAACAAGCTAATCGTAATCTTACTGTTCCCCATTATCATTTTTAACGCTTCCATCTGTGAAGTGCTGAAAACACCTCAGCTTGTTTTTCACTACCTGCAACACCATGAGATAGATTCAAAAATCACTTTTCTAACTTTTCTGGAAATGCATTATTTAGGGAATGACCTCAATGATAATGATGAGGACGAGGATATGAAACTCCCGTTCAAGAAAATTGATGGTCATCATTCAATCTCTATTGCAGTTCCAAGTGAAGTGATAGTCTTATTAAATTTTATTCCGACACCTATATCTGATTCCATACAATCAGAATATACCTTCTTGCATAGCAATCCGAGTCCGGGGTCGCTTTTCCGACCACCCATGTTAATGGTTTAACACCATTATATCCATTATTTCGTCTGTTTTGCATTTTATATGCCTTACAGACTATTTTTCAGATCCTTTTAATATACTATTATGTTGAATAACATTATTGGTTTTTCCGTAAGGAATAAGCTGATCATTGCCTTATTCGTATGCTCACTAATTGGTTGGGGTGCGTATGAGGTTACAAAATTGCCTATTGATGCCCTCCCCGATATTACAGACAATCAGGTTCAGGTGATTACAGTTTCTCCTTCACTTGGTGCTCCTGATATCGAACGATTAATTACCTTTCCAATAGAACAATCCTGCAGCAGCATTTCAGGATTAAAGCAAATCAGAAGTTTTTCAAGATTTGGCTTATCGTTGGTAACGATCGTTTTTAATGAAGAAACAGATGTTTATTGGGCACGACAGCAAATTGCTGAGCGTTTGCAGCAGGTGCAACAAGAAATACCCCAGGGAATTGGTGCACCGCAAATGGCTCCCGTATCTACAGGTTTAGGTGAAATTTACCAGTATGTCGTTCGCCCAAAGAAAGGTTACGAAGGGAAATATGATGCGCAGGCACTAAGAACCATTCAGGATTGGATTGTGCGCAGGCAACTATTGGGTACCCCAGGCGTAGCAGAAGTTTCTAGTTTTGGTGGCCGGCTAAAGCAATATGAAGTAGCCGTTAGGCAAGATCAGCTTAAGGCATTTGGCCTTACCATAGCAGATGTATTTGATGCCTTGGAGAAAAACAATGGCAATACTGGTGGTGCTTACATCGAAAAAGGACCTACGGTATTGTATATCAGAAGTGAAGGATTAACCACAAGCTTAGCAGATATAGAAAAGATTGTAGTTAAAACCTTGCCCAACGGAATGCCTGTACTCATGGGGCAAATCGCTAAAGTCCAGTTTGGCTCAGCCATAAGATACGGCGCCATGACATACAATGCCCAGGGTGAAGTTGCCGGAGCAGTGGTGATGATGTTAAAAGGAGAAAATTCTTCCGTTGTAGTGAAGCGGGTTAAAGATAAGGTTGCTGAAATTCAGAAAATGCTGCCAGAGGGTGTAGTTGTTGAACCATTTCTAGACAGAACTAAAATGGTGGATAATGCCATCAGTACGGTAGAAACAAATCTGTTAGAAGGCGCACTAATTGTTATTTTTGTACTTGTTTTCTTTCTCGGGAACTTACGTGCCGGTCTCATCGTGTCCTCGGTAATCCCCCTCTCCATGCTTTTCGCCATCATTTTAATGAACACCTTTGGTGTGGGCGGTAACCTGATGTCGTTGGGTGCTATTGATTTTGGTTTGATCGTAGATGGTTCAGTTATCATTGTGGAAGCTATCCTCCACCGCTTTTCGCATAGCAAACATTTCAGGTCTACAAGCACCATCAATCAAAACCAAATGGATGCAGAAGTTGAAAAGTCGACTGGCTCCATGATCAAATCAGCAGTATTTAGTCAGATTATCATTCTTATTGTTTACCTCCCGATTCTTTCTCTTGAAGGTATTGAGGGTAAAATGTTCAAACCAATGGCCTGGACCATAGCCTTTGCCATATTAGGCGCATTCATCCTTTCGGTTACCTATGTGCCTATGATGTCTGCACTTTGCCTTAATAAAACCATCAGCCATAAAAAGAACCTGACAGATAAATTGATGATCTGGATAGAGCGCAGATACCAGCCTGCTTTAAGCCGCATACTGGGTTATCCTAAAATGATTTTGATGGTAACCATATCGCTTTTTGTCATCGCTGTATTTACCATGGGCACCTTAGGTGGAGAATTTATTCCGCAGCTGGAAGAGGGAGACTTTGCCGTTGAAACACGGTTACTTACCGGAAGTAATCTAAAAACAACTATAGAAACCACCCAGCAGGCTTCTAAAATTTTACTTGAGAAATTCCCTGAGGTAGAAAAAATCGTCACCAAAATTGGTAGTGCCGAAGTTCCAACTGATCCTATGCCATTTGAGGCTGGCGATATGATGGTGATTCTGAAACCTAAAAAACAATGGACTTCTGCAAGCTCCTTTCCTGAACTCAGTGCTAAAATGACCAAAGCTGTTGAAGTAATTCCCGGGATTACTGTTGGATTTCAGTTTCCGGTACAGATGCGTTTTAATGAGTTGATGACCGGTGCAAGGCAGGATATTGTGTGTAAAATATTTGGCGAAGATCTGGATTCACTTGCCATGTACTCCAAACGTTTAGGAAGCATTATTGGAAATGTAAAAGGAGCCATCAATATATATGAAGAACAGGTTACTGGAATGCCTCAGGTAGTGATTAAATACAACAGAGATGGTATGGCACAATACGGCATTAACGTAGAGGATGTTAACCGGGTGGTGAATACAGCATTTGCGGGCCAGGTTGCCGGGCAGGTATACGAAGGTGAGAAACGTTTCGACATGGTGGTGAGGTTGGATGAAAGTGCCAGAAAAAACATTAAGGATGTAGAAAATTTAATGATACTGGCCAAATCGGGAAATCAAATCCCATTGAGCTTAGTTGCCAGTGTGGTAGAAGAAGAAGGGATTAATCAAATTCAACGCGAAAACACACGCAGACGAATTATAGTAGGCTTTAATGTGAAGGATAGAGATGTTCAATCAATCGTAGAAGAGCTTCAAATCAAAGCGAACAAGGATCTTAAGCTGGCCAAAGGCTATACCATCACCTATGGAGGATCATTTGAAAACATGACTGCTGCAAAATCAAGATTGGCCATTGTGGTTCCTATTGCTTTATTATTAATCTTTTTGCTCCTCTATTTTGCTTTCAATTCAGTGAAGCAAGGATTATTGATTTATACCGCCATTCCATTATCTGCTATTGGTGGAATATTTGCCCTATGGATCAGAGATCTTCCTTTTAGTATTTCAGCTGGAGTAGGTTTTATTGCACTTTTTGGTGTAGCGGTACTTAATGGAATCTTACTGGTAACAGAATTTAACCGATTGAAAAAGGAAGGATGGACTGATGTTAAACGTATTGTGATCCATGCTACAAAGTCTAAACTGCGGGCGGTATTAATGACGGCACTTGTTCCCTCTCTTGGATTTATCCCCATGGCAATTAGTACTGGTGCAGGTGGCGCTGTACAAAAACCATTGGCTACAGTAGTTATTGGCGGCTTACTGGTTTCAACCCTGCTTACCTTATTTGTATTACCTATGCTTTATATTTTATTTGAAAAGGGATTTGGTTATTTTAATAAAACCAGAAAAACAGCTGGCTTAATTGCTACCCTGATCTTAATTAGTTTTTCTGTTAATGCACAGCATCCAATCAGTTTAAAGGCAGCACTGGATACTGCAGCAGAAAAAAACTTATCACTGCAAATTTCAAGAACAGAGAACAATTACTACCAGCAGCTTACCAAAAATAATTTTGATGTACCTAAGGCATCTGTAACCTTTGATTATGGAAAGTTTAATAGCCTGGCCAATGATAATAAGTTCTCCATTTCACAGGGATTGGATTTTCCAACCGTTTATACCAATCAACGTAAGGTGAATCAGGGTAATTTATACATCAGTGAACAGCGTACCCATCTGAGACAAATCGATCTTCAAACCGAAGTTAAAATCAGTTATTATCAACTGCTGTTGTTACGTGAAAAAAGAAGTTTATTGGTTTGGGCCGATAGCATTTATTCTGCATTTCTTGAAAAATCCACTCAAAGATTTAAATCAGGTGATGTTGATGCGCTTGAATTTCGAACTGCAGAAAACCAAAAACAGCAAATTACCAATCAACTTGAGCTGTTAAGGTCTGATTATAAGCAAGAAATTAACCGGTTTAACTTTTTATTAAACAGCAATAATCTGGAACCTGCTGTAGATAGTAGCATTTATCAATTGAAATCTAATTTATTAAGTCAAATTCTTGGTAACCCGATGCAGAAACTAGCAGAAGCAGAAGTTAACCTCGCCAAACAACAAAGGGTACTGGAGAAAAGTAAACTACTCCCGTCCTTATTATTTGGTTATAACAATTCAAGCATTGTGGGCTGGCAGAGTAATAGCATCGGCACTGAGCAATACTTCGATTCCAGTAAACGGTTTTCTTCAGTAAGTTTTGGTTTAGGAATACCTATATTTTCTGGTGCCTATAAATCAAAAATTAAAGCCTCAGGTATCGAAGTTCAGAGAAAAGAGCAGGAACTTAATCTGATTTCCAAAACAGTTGCGCTCAATCTGGAGAATGCCCGAATGCGCTATATGGAACTGAGTAGATTAATTGCGTCTTACCAAAAGGTTTCCCTCCACAATTCAGCAGATATTGTTAAAACTGCATCTGAAAAATTATATGCCGGTGAAATTGCCTATCTGGATTGGGTAATGTTGATTAATCAATCGATACAGCTTAGAAGTGAATATTACGAAAAAGTACAGCAGCTAAATCAGGCTGCCTTTGAAATAGAAAGAATTACAGCAACAGAAAAATAAGATATGATAAGATATAAATTAATATTAGCAGCAGTATTGGTTTCTACACTAATGGCATGTGGAACTACCGATCAAAAAACTGAAGCCAAAGCAGATACTCAATCCCCACAAATGCCTGAAGATGAAGTGCAGCTCACTGCTGAACAAGTTAAAAATGCAGGTATTCAAACAGGTAGCCTGCAGTTAAAAGCTATGCACCAGGTAATCAAAGTGAATGGCATTGTAGATGTTCCACCAGAAAATGCTTTTTCAGTAAGCGTACCCATGGGCGGCTATATCAAATCAATGAAGATTATACCAGGTATGATGGTAAAAAAAGGTAGTTTGTTAGCAACTGTCGAAGATCAGCAATATATCCAGCTGCAACAGGATTACCTCACCGCAAAAAATAAACTTCGTTTTGCTACTGCTGATTATCAACGCCAAAAGGGCTTAAACCAAACCAAGGCCAGTAGCGATAAAGTATATCAATTAGCTGAAAGTGAGTATAACAATGTAAAGGTATTGGTTAATGCACTGGCTCAAAAACTTCGTCTGATCGGGATTAATCCGACTTCCTTAAATGAATCTAATATCACCAGAAACATCAGCATAAAAGCACCTGTATCAGGTGTGGTTATTAAAGTTAATGTGAATGCTGGAAAATATGTGAGCAATACAGATGTACTTTTTGAAATGATTAGCCAGGGAGGACTCCATGCTAACCTTACCGTTTTGGAAAAAGATGCCGCCAATATTAGAGTAGGCCAAAAAATCGTTTGTACATCAAGCGCCAATCCACAGAAAAATTATATTGCAAAAGTTCATTTAATTACGCCTAGCATTGATAACGATCGCACCACTTCCGTTCATTGCGATTTGGAAAATGCAGATAGTAAATTATTGCCAGGAGCCTTTCTCAGTGCTTCCATATCGGTGTCTAATGCCAATATAGAAGCCATTAATGATGATGCGATAGTTAAGTGGAATAGTAAATATTACGTTTTTTCAGATTTAGGCAATAACAAATATAAGATGACAGAAGTTGAACCCGGCGAAAGTGTGGACGGTTTTACGGCGGTTAACACTAAAGCCAAGCTTAGTAAAGTCATCATTAAAAATGCGTATGCGGTATTGATGAAAATGAAAAACAGTGGAGAAGAAGACTAATCTTCTATTGATTTTAATCCTTTAAACCATTTTAAGCGCAGGCCATTGCTATAGTAGAAACTTAGTAGATAAATAATATGGATTAAAAATTCATAGATAAACAAGTCCGGAAAAAAATTCCGGACTAACGCATGAGCTGGTCGGGATCTACAATCCCGACCAATTTCCCTAAGGATTTTTAATCCTTTAAATCAAGCTTTCCATGATTTATAAGTTTAATAAGTCTGGAAAAATTTCCGGTCTAGCGCATAATCTATACATTGATCAAAGAATGTCCACCCATGAAGATGAATAGAAATTTTGATAGGATACTTTAGTATAACTATCTTTAAAATCCAAAACACCGAAATGAAAGATACCACAGTAGCCGTATACATTGACCGTCTCTTCCCACAATTTGAACCTGCACTAAAGGCCATTCTGATCGAAAATGCCCTGCTAAAAGATTTTCAGGGAGGAGATATGTTAATGCAGACCGGACAGAACATGCGTTCAACGGTACTTATTGTGGAAGGGATGGTGAAGCTATACAGGGAAGGTGATGATGGGCAGGAATTTTTCATGTATTATCTCCAGCCAGGAAATGCCTGTGCCCTTTCGATGATCTGCGCTACCAGGCAGGAAACCAGCGAGGTGATGGCAAAGGCAATTGAGCAGACCAAAGTACTCATGATCCCTATTGCCTTGATGGATAAATTGATGCGTGATTACAAAACCTGGTATTATTTCGTAATGGAAACCTACCGCATGCGTTTCGAAGAATTACTTTTCGTTATTGATAATATTGCCTTTAAAGCCATGGATGAACGACTGGCATTTTACCTAAAAAAGCAGTCAGAAGATTTAAACACAAAGAATTTGCAACTTACCCACAGCGAGATTGCTGTAGATCTGAATACCTCAAGAGAGGTAGTCTCCAGGTTACTTAAAAAGATGGAGCAGGCCGGAGGAATCGTGATGCACCGGAATTATATCGAATACCGACTGTAAAAAATAAATCTTCAAGTCAGCACATCATATACCATTGATCGGTAGGTTATAGTATTTTACTATCTAATTTTTAAGAAAAATATCGAGTGTGACAAAAGTCACCAACATCAGCATATCATAATCCGATTTTTGTTAAAAAATAACAAAAATGGAAATCCTCGCTTATGTAGCCTCTGCCCTAATTGGTATCTCTCTTGGTTTAATTGGTGGTGGCGGATCCATCCTAACCATGCCCGTACTAGTTTATCTCTTTGGCGTTAGCCCTTTGCTGGCTACCTCCTACTCGCTGTTTATTGTAGGCTCTACAAGCCTTGCCGGAACAGTGGGCAATTTTAAACGCGGCTTAGTTAATGTCAAAACCGCTCTGTTATTTGGCAGTGCATCTATCTCTACCGTTTTTTTTACCCGAAAGTTCATCATACCGCTCATTCCCAAAAATATCATAAGAATTGGAAGCTTCGAACTCACAGAGAATATGCTAATGATGGTACTTTTTGCTGTATTAATGGTAGCGGCTGCAGTAGCCATGATAAAGGGCGTTAAAGATGAAGATGTAGCCCAGACAGAAAGACCAAAACTGAATATTAAAAAACTATTGCTTTATGGAATCTCCATAGGCCTGGCAACTGGATTTTTAGGTGCAGGGGGCGGCTTCCTGCTGATTCCCACACTGGTTATCCTGGTAGGCCTGCCCATGAAGGAGGCGGTCGGTACATCACTCTTTATTATTGCTTTAAACTCACTTATAGGTTTTACTGGCGACTTAGGACACTTTTCAATTGACTGGTTTTTTCTTGCAAAGATTACTGTGGTAGCTATAGCCGGAATCATAATTGGAGGAATGATGAGCAAGAAGATAGACGGCGCAAAGCTTAAGAAGGGTTTTGGATGGTTTGTACTCGTAATGGGTTGCTACATCATCCTAAAGGAAATTGTTCTTAAATAAATTCTTCCATCAAAAATAGCTGTGTGACAAAAGTCACCATAGTGAAAAATATTAAGTATTAATTTTGAAATATTAAACTGATGATCATGATTATAGAACAGATTTATACCGGATGTTTGGCACAAGGAGCCTACTATATCGAGAGCAATGGAGAAGCCGCTATTATAGATCCGCTTCGCGAAGTTAGACCTTATCTGGAGCGTGCAAAAAAAAGTGGCGCAAAAATTAAATATGTGCTTGAAACGCACTTCCATGCCGATTTTGTATCAGGCCACCTCGACCTTGCAAAAGAAAGCGGAGCCAAAATTGTATATGGCCCCAATGCAAAACCTGATTTCGACTTCTATGCCGCAAAAGATGCGGAGATTTTACAACTATGCGGGGCAAAAATTAAAGTACTGCATACACCAGGCCATACCATGGAAAGCACCTGTTTTCTGCTTAGCGATGAACAAGGTAATGAAATAGCACTTTTCTCAGGTGATACGCTTTTTATAGGTGATGTTGGCCGACCAGATTTGGCACAAAAGCTAGTGAACGAACTAACGAGTGAAATGCTTGCGGGTTACCTCTTTGATTCTTTGCGCAATAAGATCATGCCTTTAAGCGATGACATTATCGTTTATCCTGCTCATGGAGCGGGTAGCGCTTGTGGAAAAAATATGAGCAAGGAAACAACCGACTTTTTAGGCAATCAAAAAAAGACCAACTATGCATTAAGGGCAAATATGTCTAAAGCTGAATTTATTAAAGAAGTTACAGATGGACTGCTTCCACCACCCGCTTATTTTCCTGAAAATGTGATGATGAACATTCATGGTTATGATCCTTTCGAAAAAGTAATGAAAAGAGGTATGCATGCGTTAAGCCCAGAGGCTTTTGAGCAAATGGCAAATGAAACCGGAGCAGTAATTTTAGATACCAGAGATCCTAAGGTTTTTGTAAAAGGATTTATTCCAAACTCAATTAATATTGGTATAGATGGAAACTTTGCACCTTGGGTAGGAACCCTTATACCCGACATTAAGCAGCCCATTTTACTCATAACGGATGAGGATAGAAACGAGGAAGTGGTTACCAGATTATCCAGAGTAGGCTTTGATGGCGCAATTGGTTATTTAGCTGGTGGTTTTACTTCATGGAAAAATGCTGGAAAGGAAACGGACGAAATAAAATCCATTTCTGCTGAAGAACTGGCAAAAATTAAGCAGACAACAGCAGTAACTATTCTGGATGTTAGAAAAACGAACGAGTTCCAGAGTGAGCATGTGGAGAATGCCATTAACCTTCCTTTGGATTATATCAATGAAAAATTTGAGGATATGGATAAGAACCAGACTTACTTTGTTCATTGCGCCGGTGGTTACCGCTCTGTAATTTTCAACTCCATCATGAGGGCAAGAGGATACCATAACCTGATCGATGTGGCCGGTGGTTTTAAAGCCATTAAAGAAAATAGCCATATCCCTACCACTGCATTTGTGTGCCCAAGTACCCTGAAATAAATCAATAGCAAATGGTAAGCTCAGGTTTATGCATTGCTAACCTTGCCCCTCAATGGGCAAAATCACTGACAATGAATCATAATATTAATACTTCGGCACAACAACTAGCCGAAAATTCACAACAATACAATGAATAAAATATTCCAGATGCTGAGCGGTTTCTTTTCAAAAAGTGAATACGACCTTAGTGGTGATTACTTTAAAAATGAGTTTAAAAAAAGTGAAAATAATGTACTTCTGGACGTGAGAACACCAGCAGAGCATAACAATGCCTCGTTGCCTTCGGCCCTGCATATTGATTTCCTGGATCCTTCCTTTTCATCATCAGTTGGTAAACTGAGAAAAGACAAAAACTATTTTGTTTTTTGCCGGAGTGGAAGCAGATCTGCTTCAGCTGTTTCAATGATGAGAAAGATGGGCTTCGAAGCATTTAATCTGGTAGGTGGTATTGGTGCCTGGCCAGCTTAAGCCGAAAATGATATGTTAAAGCTATTGGTTTATACCAGATCTTTTATGGGTATAGATGATTATTTATCTGTAGCTACCAGGCTGCATCATGTTTTTGGCGTAAGCGTACATTTCCTCCACCGTTACAAAACGGATGAACAAACGGTAGAAATGCCGATCAACCTGAATAGCAGATACATCAAACAAGCACCCGAGGACATGAACATATCAGAACATCGCATTAGCAAAGCCAATAGGGATCTTGTAAAATCCTATGCAGAAGGAATTAAGGCGGAAATGATGGTTACACAGGTATCTCGTTACCCTGAAGGTGGCAACACAAATATTCAAACCCTTTATCAAACGGCAAAAGAGCTTGGCCTGCCAATGCTCTTACTTAAGAAAGGTTTTGAAAAATTAAACCCTAAGCATGTATTACTGATTGCTGATGCCGAATATTTCGGAAAAGGTGTTCAGATTAATGCATTGAAGAAATTTGTTGACAGCCAAAAAGGGAAAATTCACCTGTTACATATTCTCCATAAAAAAGAAATGGAGGACATTGCAACCGAGCAAATGAAATTCTTTGCAAAAGAACACCATATTTACCCGGCGAGCTTTCACTTGATTAATCACAAGAATCTCGAAAAGTCCTTAACAAAACTCTGCCAGGAAATGTCAATTGACTTGATCTGTATCAGAACGCATGGCAATCAAAACATGGGAAAGTTTTTTCTGGAACACTCAGATATTAATTTTTTATTAAACTCAAAAATACCCTTATTAACATTTCATTTAAAACATTATGATTGATTTCATTAAACAACCCTGGCCCTGGTATTTTTCGGGTACAATGATCGTATTGATTATGCTCATATTGCTTTTTTTTGGCAAATCATTTGGTTTCTCTGCTAACCTACGCACCATTTGCAGCATGGCAGGAGCAGGAAAAAAAATAAAATTCTTTGATTTTAAGTGGAAGGACCAGGTTTGGAACCTGATGTTTCTGGCCGGTTCTATTTTAGGCGGGTTTATCGCTACACATTACCTGAGCGAACCAGCTCCAATCAAGCTCTCTGAAGCAACAATTGCCGATTTAAAACAATTGGGGGTAAAATTTGATGGCGGCCTGAATCCAGCTGATCTCTTTTCCCTCGAAGCCATGAAAGATTTGAAAACACTTGGCATCTTACTCATTGGAGGACTACTCGTAGGTTTTGGCTCCCGCTATGCAGGTGGATGTACATCAGGCCATGCCATATCCGGGCTCTCCAATCTTCAGCTACCTTCACTCGTTGCCGTAATTGGTTTTTTTATAGGAGGCCTCATCATGACTTTCCTGATCATGCCATTCATCTTCTAAACCCACAACAATGAAATTTATCAAATATATTTTAGCAGGAACACTCTTCGGCATCATCATGTTTAAATCTGAAGCTGTTTCCTGGTACAGAATACAGGAAATGTTTCGTTTCCAATCCTTCCACATGTATGGAATTATCGGTACGGCAATTGTACTTGGTGTAATCGCGGTATTCCTTATTAAAAAATTCAAGATCAAAGATATCTCAGGAAATCCAATCCTCTTTCATCATAAAGATAAAGCATATCGTAAATACCTGATTGGAGGAACCATCTTTGGCTTAGGCTGGGCACTAACCGGCGCATGTCCAGGGCCAATGTTTGTTAACCTCGGTAGTGGATATGCCGGGATGGCAGTAGTTATTTTGGGCGCCCTCCTCGGAACATATTTATACGGTGTGATGAAGAACAAGCTGCCCCATTAATGATTAAACATTGCCTGATGACAAAGCTTACTATGGTAATAAACCAGAATGATCCAGGTCACACTATATCAATTGATCAGAAATAGGACTTACCAGATGAAACCTGAAATGAACGCCGAAGAAAAGCTTAAAGCCTTTTCAAGTCTTGGAAAATATCTGTCATGGATCGGATTGATATCCGTTGGCGTGATGTGTTGCCTGGTTCTTTCATTAACAGGCTTTCATTTTCCTAAAACGCTATACACGAATACAAACGATCAATTATCTTCAAAAAATCAATTAAAACCTGCAACCGGGCATATTGCAGGGCCTCGCTATTGGATGGCGCCTGACACGATTAAAATACGAGATAAACCCGATGCAGACCTGATCAGATATGGGAGAAATTTAATTGTGAATACAGCATCATATTTAGGGCCACAAGGTACAGTAGGAAAGCTCGCAAATGGTATGAATTGTCAAAATTGCCATTTGGATGCCGGAACCAGGCCTTTTGCAAATAATTTTTCCGTTTTCTATGTAAGTTATCCCAAATGGAGTGCAAGAAAAGGCAGAAAAGAAAAAGCCTTTGAACGAATTGATGAGTGCTTTGAGAGAAGCATGAACGGGATAGCACCAAAAAGAAATTCAAAAGAAATGCAGGCCATGTTGGCCTATTTAAAATGGGTTGGAGAAAAAGTAAATTCAGAAACGCCGCTTGCTGATCATTCGGTAAAAAAGGTTCCCTATTTAGATATTCCTGCAGATCCGATTAAAGGAAAAATTGTTTATACTTCTAAATGCATGAGCTGCCATGGTGGCGAAGGTAAAGGAATGGTAGCCCCTGGCGGAAAAGGCTATATTTACCCACCGCTTTGGGGGCCTGACAGTTATAATGATGGTGCAGGGATGTTCAGACTTGGAAATTTTGCTGGTTTTGTCAAGAACAATATGCCTTATGGTTCAACTTACCAAGATCCGATATTAAGCGACGAAGAGGCCTGGAATGTGGCCGCATTTGTGAATTCACAACCAAGACATCATCTTAACCCGAAAAAAGATTATAAAGATGTCTCAACAAAGCCTATCGATTATCCGTTTGGACCATATGCAGATGGTTTTAGTGAAAAACAACACAAATATGGACCGTTTAGTGAAATAGCAAAACAACACCCTCTTAAAAACAAAAAGATAACATGAAAAAATTATTAATCTTAGTTTCCTTTATTTTAATTACAGCAATTTCTTCAGGCCTGTCTGCACAAGAAAAAGCGAGCAACTATGTGGGCGCCATAGCAAAAAAGAAAACTTATAAAGCACTTTATGTACTCAATAGTGCCGATGAAAAACACATTTCCGGCACACTTAGGAATATGAATAATGCCTTGGAAGATCCAAGATTAAAGGGAAAACTAGAACTAGAATTGATTGCTTTTGGAGATGGAATGGCGGTTTACCTTAAAGATGGGAAATTTCTTGATCAGCTTAATACACTTAGAAACAAAGGGGTGCGCTTAGCACAATGTGAGAATACCATTCGTGAGCGCAAAATTGATAAATCGACTTTGTTTGATTTTATAAACTATGTACCCAGTGGTAATGGAGAAATTATCATTCTTTCGGCAGAAGGCTGGGCAATTGTACATCCATAAAATCGCCTGTTAAGGGTATAAATAGATAAGTATAGCCTCTACAGCGTAATGGTTAAATTTTATTTTGATCTTATTTTAGGATTTAAATTTTAATGATCCTGCTGAATAAAGTTTCCTTATAAAACTTGGCAACGCAATGATTAACAACGGCAATGCAACAATAAACCCACCAATTACAGCAATCGCCAGGGGTTGGTGGAGTTGTGCACCAGCGCCAATGCCTAACGCCAATGGCATTAATGCAATAATTGCCCCTAATGCAGTCATTAATTTCGGCCTTAACCGGGTGGAAATGGCAAAAGTAATCGCATTGTCCACATCTTGATCGGACAAAGATTCCTTAAATTGAAGGAAGGTGAAGATTGCATTTTCCCCAATAATGCCAACTATCATAATTAGCCCGGTATAAAGATTGGCCGTTGCTAAGCACCTCATCATAACCATAACTGTGAATAATGGGTGCATAAAGTCCGCTTGATGTCCCGGTAACCTGCGGTTTTGCTGTAGCCCTGACAATCAAACTATCAATGCCTGCAGATTTATGCTGATTCGCCAGATCTTTAATCATTGGGCTTGATGTTTTGGCCTGACCAAGATAAAAATCGAGATCTTTAATCTGCTCTTGTGCTTTTACCAAAATAGAAGAACAGAAGAGTGCAAAAAAAAGAAAATACTTCAATCTCATTTTCATTTGCTAAAAATTGATCTCAGCTAAATAAAGCTTTATCATAAGCTTCAGCTGATTTGGATGCCTGAGTAATACTGTACCCGTATTTTAGAATTGTCCTGAACCAATTTTACAACCGCCCTGAAAGCATCAAGCCCGATGCACCTGGTTGATAAAAGGGCATCAAGGTAAATTTGCTATCCTTTTTCTTGTCGAAAATCTGTTTCATATATGGGTAAATCAGATAGGCTATTTTAGTTGACGCAATCCCGAATCCGGCGCCAGCAACCACATCACTAAACCAATGTTTGTTGTTGTACATCCTAAGTGTACCTGTAGCGGTTGCCACAAAATAGCCTGCATAGCCAATCCAGAGATTTACATCTTTATACTCCTGATGCAAAAATTCTGCAGCCATAAAAGCGGATGCAGTATGCCCCGAAGGAAAAGAGTTTTCGCCATTTCCGTTAGGCCTTTCCCTGCCCACACCTTGTTTCACAAAATGAGTAGAAACGCCCATAATCGCAGCTGAAGTTGCATAAAGCATAGTCGCATCGAAGAGATTATGTTTTCCTTTTATGCCTGAAAGATTTAATGCATACACTGCTGCCGCAGGTGCAAACTGCAGGTAATCATCTACATGTGCGGCAAAGAGTGGGTGATCTTCCTGCAGTTCAGCCTTCGTACTCACATCAAGCTGTTTGAGTGCACCTTTATCATAAACTGCGGCAAAACCATAACCAATAAGAACTGCAGGAGCAATAAATGTGGCTACTCTAAATTTATTTTTTGGGACAGGATTACCTGCATACCACCTACCCAGCGAATCTGGTGTAAGGACATTTTTTAAAGAATCTGCATTTTGGGCAAATGAAGATAGTGTTACTGCCATAAACAGCAACATTAAGGTGATTAACTTGGCCATACTAAGGTTTTAAAGCGTTTCCTTTTGTACCGCACATCAATAAAAAAATCCCTAAAAGCTTTTTCATAGTTTTTATTTTTAATCAAAACTATCAAGCAATTATGTAGGAATTCTGTAGTTAGGATTCAGGATCAAAAAAAATAGAAAATTGGTGCATGCCGTTCATTTGCTCATAATTTATATGATATCCGTAGAGGTTACAAACTTGTTTGGTTATGGCTAAACCAAGTCCCATGCCTTCAGATTCGGGTGATTTTGAGAACCTATCAAAGAGCCGCCCTGTATCATTAACGTTCTTTCCAGTATTAGAAATCACCAGCGCAGTTTTAGAGAGTGCTATCACAATTCTTCCATCTCTGAGGTTATGCCTTACCGCATTACTGAAAAGATTATTCAATACTATATCTGCAAGATAGCGACTCATGATTACCGTTTTATTACTCAATCTAACTTCAACAGTTAAACCATCCCTTTCAAAAAGCTCCTGAAATTGCCTCACTTTAGACTCAACGAGATCTTTAAAATCTAGTTCCTGAGCATCTGTAATTAAGTTATTTTCGATTTTGGCCAGCAGTAAAAGTGATTGATGAAGACGTGCAAGCCTTCCAGTTGCCTGATAGATATCTTCTAATAATGCGCCCTGCTGTGCAGTGAAAGATTCAGTCTGCAAAAGCGAATCAAGTTTCGAGTTAATAACAGCGAGTGGAGTCATCATTTCATGCGAGGCATTATCAGTGAAACTTTTGAGCTCCCTGTAATCCTGTTTCACACGGTCGGCCATAGCATTTACCGATTGGTTAAGCTCAATAAATTCATCTATTTCTGTAAGATCCTGGCTTACTTCCCCTATTTTAGTCACTTCAAAAGATTTCATCCTTTTCAGCGTACTATAAAAAGGCATCCAGAGTCTGTTCAGCACAAACCGATTAATTAAAAAAAGTGAAACCAGTAAAATTAAGGTCACGCCCAATGTGATGAGCAAAATTACCCGAACCAGATCTTCAGATTCAACCCTTGATTTTGTAATGGTAACCTGAATGTTTTTGCCTTTTAAATGAACAGTTGTTACCAAACTCCTTCCCGGTTCCCGATCATTTTCTTCTTGATTTAAATAGGTAGTATAGCTGAATTCGGGAATATCATTTGTATTACCCGGTAATTCACGATAGGAAACCTGCTGATCCAGGTAGCTTGCCGGTAGTGGCAGCTTTTGGTAAGTTCGCGTGTATTGCCTGATCTCATCCTCCTCAACAGCCAAATCCTTATCCAGTTTATTGGTTAGAATGAGGTGGATAAAAAAGTAATAGATTATACCGGTTATAATCAGGATAATGGAGGAAGTAAGGATATTAACCCTGTTGTAGCGGGTGGATAACTTCATGCTTCTGTAAATTTATAACCAATGCCATAAACCGATTTAACATAATCTTTTGCACCTGCCTCCCCTAGTTTCTTTTTCAAATTTTTAACGTGGGTGTAAAGGAAATCGAAGTCATCCGACAGATCCATTTCATCACCCCAAAGATGTTCTGCCATCGCATTTTTTGTCACCACCTTGTTTTTATTTGATAAGAAGTAAACAAATAAATCAAACTCTTTTTTGGTAAGCGTTACCGGATTATTGTTTACTGTAATGTTCATGGCTGATATATCTACATTGATCTCATTGAACTTGATTACATTATCTCCATCAAAATTTTTCCTCCTTACAATTGCGGTAACCCGGGCCTTTAGTTCAGAAAGATGAAAGGGCTTAACTAAATAATCATCGGCTCCGAGATCAAGTCCTGAAAGCCTGTCATCCAGCGAATGTCTCGCGGAGATAATAAGTACACCATCCTTTTTGTTAGATTTCTTTAACTGTGAGAGGAGGTCCAGACCTTCGCCACCGGGTAAACCAAGATCTAAAAGAATACAATCGTAGCTATATAATTGAATTTTTTCACTTGCCGTATTAAAATCTGCAGCATGTTCGCATATATTTCCCTCTCCGGTGAAATAATCAAAAATGCTTTCATATAAGGCATGCTCATCTTCAACAATCAGTATTTTCATGATAATCTAATTTTTATGCATCATAACCAAACAGATAACATAACTCATTTTGATATACACCACATAGCAAGCTCCCATTAACATATTTTAAAGTGTTTCTTATTGTGTTGGAAATAACTTTAGCATTTCAGCAATTATTAAAATTTCATACATTTTGTTGACCGGCAATGTGCTAAACCATCTAAATGTTGATCTACAAGCTGCGCCAAAGCTTAGGTAAGTTGATAAGGTTAATCAGTCATATTCAAAGATAATGATAAATAACAGGATAGAATCTGAGTGTTATGGTATATTCATTTGTTGTTTTCTGATAAATTTTCTTTTTAAGCACCAATTATCTATCTTAAAATTCTAAAGCGACCGAAATGGACTTTACCAGAATTACGCCACATCCAGATTTAGATGAATTTATCGAATGTTATTGGATGATGTACAGTGATGATTCAGTCCCCATAATTGAAAAGATTATTCCCGATGGTTTTACAGAGATTATTTTCAATTACAGAGATGTCTATAAATCTAAAATTAGCGGCGACTGGCATTTGCAATCGCCAAACCTACTCGCAGGGCAACTCAAAACTTTTTTTTATCTTCAAAATACCGGGACTACCGGTTCTGTAGCCGTAAAATTTAAACCTGCGGCTTTAACCCAGTTATTTGGTTTCCACATGGATCAGTACGTAGATAAAATTGTCGACCTGGATACCTTTCAAAATTTAGAACTTAAACTATTAAAAGAAAAAATACTGGCAGATGTTAGCCCTGGTATTAAAATACAAGCGCAACACATTAAACAAATTTTAGACGATTATTTTATTTCAATAATTCAGCATGCACCAGCCAATCCTTTAAAAATACCTTTGGAACTTATATTTAATTCTAATGGAATAGTTACCGTAGCCGAAATGGCTGCTATGGCCAACGTTGGCGAACGACAGCTGGAACGTTTATTTAAAAAATATATCGGCCTTCCTCCAAAATACTATGCCCGGATTATCCGGTTCAATTATATTTTTGAATTAATGAAATCAAAAACCAATACCTGGGCAGAAATTGTTTATCTATCCGGATATTATGATCAATCGCATTTTATCCAAAACTTCAAAGCTTTTACTGGCGAAGACCCTTCAGCCTACTTTTTCGAGAAAAAAAATATGGCAAACTTCTTTTTGAACAAATTATAACCAAAGTCGGCTTTTTACAATACCATAAGGAAAGAGCAACCTATTTTTGATCAAAAAACAAAATGGGCACCAAAAAACTATCCCTTCTTATTCCCTTGCTTTTATGGATATACACTGGAAATGCACAGGAAAGCAACAAACAAAAATTTAAAAAACTAGAATGGCTAACCGGAAAATGGAATCGGACTAACTCAAATGCGGGGCATTCTGGTTATGAAACCTGGAATAAAATTTCTGATTTGAAGCTAAGCGGTAAAGGCGTAACGCTTAAAAGTAATGAAGTAATTTTTATGGAGGAACTGGAGTTAACTGTAAAAGGTACCGATATTTTTTACGTAGTGACATTACCAGGTGAATCAAAGCCCGTATACTTTAAGTTAACAAAACTAAATCATCATGGCTTTACATGTGAAAACCCAACGCATGACTTCCCCAAAAAGATAACCTATAAGCGTAGCGGAAATCATGTTAAAGCAGTAATTTCTGGTGATGGTAAAAGCGTTGATTATATTTTTGTGCGAGAACAGTCCAGGTAAAGCATATGCCTGTGACCACCTGCTTTTAAATGTTTATGGTAATTTCAAAGAACCTATTCACCCAATTTTCCAGGTTATTTTCTTAGTGATCAAATAGGCAACGAACAAATTTGGAATCCATGACAACCAAGCCACGATAATATAAGCGGTGTTGAAGTGACCAATGATCAAAATCAAAATGGGCAGCCAGATTCTCAGTGTTACAGCGGCAAAACAAGCCGCATAACTGTAAATCATCAATACCCGATGTTTAACAATCTGTTGATTCCAAATGGTTAAGTAAGCCATTAAGGTGGTACAAAACCAGATGATACCCAGACAGCTAAATCCTAGCGATGCCCAGAACCCTCCATCTGCAAATAGCGCAATATAAGAACCAGAAAATGAACTGAATAAAGCTGAAACCACATAAATCTTCCCAATGTACCGGTGTATATTAACATTTCTGGACCTAATTTTAGCGCTAAATTGAAGCCAACCCACCAATAATGAAATCCCTCCCAAAACAATATGTATGTAAAATGCAATATACCAAACGACATGATTTAAAAGCCATTCGGGTTTAGCATTCAGTATGCCAACCTTTCCATTCATTAAGAAATACTTAAGTGGATATAAGCCAATAGTAATAGAGAAAAAACCAAATAAAACCCAGAAAATCTTTTTTTTCATGTCAGCATACCTTGTTAAATGAATGAGCTTTGCAAATACGGCGTGCCCAAATATTATTTCAACAAAAATGTATATTAAGGCATTAAAAATGGTTCCACTTTGTAAGGTGGCACCTCATTATGGGCTAGATGGTAGCTTTGAGATGGATCTTCTGCTGTTTTAAATAAGCGGTTGGTGAAAATCCTGTCTTCTTTTTGAAATTTCTATTGAATGAAGTTTTAGAATTAAAGCCAGCTTCATACGCCAGGGCCAGTAAGGTGAACTTTTGATTTTCTGCCCGCATCAGCATACGTTTAAATTCTTCAATTCTAAGTTCATTGATATAATCATAGAAGTTTTTATTTTCTATGGTATTAATGACCTGCGACAAAGCATTTGGATGGATGTTCAATCGTTCTGCAAGTTCATTCAAACCCAGTTCGGGATCTTTAAATAACTTTTCTTGCCGCATCAGCTGTGTAACTTGTGTGTGTATTTCTGAAAGGTACTCATCTCCTATTGTTGATTTTTGATATTTCACCCTGGCCGTTATTAAAGGCGTAGTTTCACTGACACCTAAAAATTTCATATCAAAATCGTTAATAGGCAAAGGAATGGCCGTGTTGCTAAACAGTCCCACCTGTTTGATGCCAAAATAACCGATAAACAGGATATACAGATCTACCAATGTAAAAGTGGAAATGTCATTACCAAACATAATGGATAACCAGATCATACACATACCGATCATCAGATTTCTCAACCAGTTCAGATTAATCTTTTCCAGTCGAGAAACCAGGTTTGAGATATTTTTACGATGTTTTCCAATCAGATCAAGCGACATGATGATATAAGCAATACCAGAAGGTAAGATGGCAAAATGGATAATTTTTAAAAGGCCCAGATAACCAACACCATTATTTTCATAAATAAATATCTTTTCAGCTGTTGATAATATAAAGAACCTTGACAAAGCGATATAGACTAAGGCTGCAGGAAGAAAATGAAAATACCTGTGTGATTTATGGATTGTTTTTCCGGTCAACAAAGTGGTATACCAAAAGAAAAATGGACCATGAAGCAGTGGCATGGCGATTTCGAGACCCAAAAAGTATGGAAATTCCTGAATTTTATCTGATGCAAGTAAATAATAGCAAAACAGGTGTAAAGAGATTAAAAAGAGCCAGAAGGCCAATACCAGATCAGCACGGGATTTACCCTGTTTGGTAAAAAGTAGTATGGAAAGGAATAAAGAAATGACAATTCCTATAATATGTAGCATGGCCTAAAACAAAAGTATAGGCTAAATATAAAGAAAACAGTTAGATTTTGAATTTACATACACCTTATCACTTCTGATAATAACGGGGCAAAAAATATAATCAAGTTGAAACAAATCATTTTTAAGAACTACGATATTTCTTCGGAACATTTCCTAATCTTTTTTAAGCGCTTGATAAAGTGATGTGAGTATTTAAATCCTAATTTTTATGCTATTTCATTTATACGCTTATTACTCAAGCATTTCAACAGCCCATCACCATATTGTTGATGGTAGGTACGGAAATGGTAAAGACAAAACTCAAGCTAAATGCCGGACAGCATTCGATGCTTACAATTATTATGACATTTACCATTTGCCAGATGCTATGATGAACTATAGGTGTAAGGTAATCAAGCCACAAAAAATGTCGCTTTAAGAAACGGCTCGACAGAACAGATCACCCTGCCAGGTTATAAAAGTGAAGCTTTGCCCCCCCGATGGAAGTAAGCGATAACCCTTTTTACCATAGGTACTGATTTCGCTCGCATATGAACAAACCAATGTTAATGGCATTGGCTTTTATTCATATGCCCTCTACCCTCTCTAATTAAACAAATGTCTGGACCCCAGGGGCGAAATATTTGTCTTTGACTTGAAAAGTTTACTGAAAGATTGTGAATGTTCAAAGCCCAGTTCATAAGCAATTTCAGAAACAGATAGATTTGTAGTTGATAATTTTTCTTTGGCTTTTTCTATAATTACATTCTGAATGTATTGTTGCGTGTTTAGCCCTGTTAATGAACTCAACATGTCACTCAAATAGCGTTGCGACAGCTTTAATTCCGTGCTGATATATTTCACGGATGGCAAGCCGTTTTTCAGACTGTTCTCTTCTTCAAAATAGCGGTTTAAAAGTTTGTCCAGAGAAGTGATAATATCATGATTGACTGCCTTCCTGGTAATAAATTGCCTGTTGTAAAAACGATTGCTGTAATTTAACAACAATTCTATTTGCGATACCAAAACATCCTGGCTGAAATGATCAATATTGTTGTCTAATTCATTGGCTATTGTAGCAAATAAATTGGCTATGATTTCTTTTTCTTTTGCCGATAAAAATAAAGCTTCTGAAACATGGTAAGAGAAGAATCCATATTGATTGATTATTTTTCCTAATGGATAATTTCGGATAAAATCAGGATGGAAATACAAAGCGATTCCTTCATAGCTTTCTATATCTTCAGGAGAAAAAACGATTTGTTTGGGCTTCAGGAATGCCAATCCACCTTCTTCAAAATCGTAATAGCCCTGTCCGTATTTGATGTGTCCTGTAAAAGTAGGCTTAAAGGAAATTTTGTAGAAATCAAGACTTACTTTTTGCCCTTTTGGAAACCTATCAATCGAAACATTATTGTAATCGACTAATGCAATCAATGGGTGCGATGGTGCAGGAAATCCCAGGATACGCACCAGTTGCGATATACTTTGAATGTGATTGATGTTAGGTTGTTGCTGCATTTTCGTTTACGAATTTAATCAATTTTGTTTTGACGGACGAATCACAATATCGCCAACTTCAACATCTCCAGGTTGGCTCATTGCATAAATCACCGCATTGGCTATGGCTATCGGATTGATGGCAATCTGTTCCATTCCTTTTTGAATAGCTGTTTTCATTTCTTCGTTTTTGATATTGTCCGCAAAATCTGTTTTCACAAATCCGGGCGAAATACCTGTAATGCGTATGTTTCCGTCTGATTCCTGACGAAACGCTTCTCCGATAGTGCGAATGGCATTTTTAGTCCCTGCATAAACGCCCTGCATGGGTGTAATCTTTATTCCTGAAGTGGAAATGATATTAACAATATGTCCTGATTGTTGTTCCTTGAAAACGGGAATTGCAGCCGCCATCCCATACAAAACACCTTTGAGATTAACGTCGATCATTTCTTCCCAACCGTCAATATCCAATTCATCAATTCGGCTTAATTGGCTTACACCTGCATTGTTGACGATGACATCTAATTTTCCATATTGCTCAACGGCTGTATTAACCAACCGAACTAAATCAGCTTTATTCTTTACATCAACTTGAGTACAAGTGGCATCGCCACCTGTACCTTTAATTTCTTCAACGAGCTGCTGTAAGTATGCTGTTCGTCTTGCACCCAAAACAACCATAGCACCGTTTTTTGCTAATGCTATGGCGATGGCTTTACCCATCCCGCTGCTGGCACCGGTAATAGCCACAACTTTCCCTTTAATATTTTGCATTGCTGTTGGTTTTTATTTGTCTATTTGTTTTTCTAAAAATTCCGGATAGCGGTCACCTACAATTGTAATTTCATTGACTGTTGTGTTAATTTTTGCCAGTTCATCGGCGGTTAATACAATATTTGTACTGCCAATGTTTTCTGCTAAACGATGCAATTTTGTAGTTCCTGGTATGGGCGCTATCCAAGGCTTTTGCGCTAAGAGCCAGGCCAATGCCAATTGTCCGGTGGTCACATTTTTTTGTTCGGCAATTTCTGAAAGCGCCTCCACTAAAACCAGATTGGCCTTTATATTTTCTTCACTGAAACGGGGAATAATATTTCTACGGTCTACATCTGCTAATTTTTTATTGATGATGCCGGTAAGGAAGCCTTTGCCTAAAGGACTGAACGGAACGAAGCCAATCCCTAACTCCTCCAATGCCGGTATGATCTCATCTTCCGGTTCACGCCAAAACAGAGAATATTCGCTTTGCAATGCGGTTACAGGTTGTACTGCATGTGCTCTTCTAATCGTTTTAACACTTGCTTCAGATAAACCGAAATATTTCACCTTGCCCTCTTTTATCAGGTCTTTTACTGTACCTGCCACATCTTCTATGGGAACATTCGGATCAACCCTGTGCTGATATAACAAATCGATATAATCTGTCTTTAATCGCTTTAAAGAGGCTTCGGTGACTGCCCTGATCGTTTCAGGCCTGCTATCCAAACCTACTGCTGGTCTCGCATCCTTGCATCCAAATTTCGTAGCAATTACTACGTCCTTTCTATAAGGCTGTAATGCCTCGCCCACAATTTCTTCATTAGTATAAGGGCCGTAAGCTTCGGCAGTATCAAAAAAGTTGATTCCTCTTTCAACTGCATTTTGCAGTAAAGTGATGGCATCTTTTTTATCAATACCTTTGCCATCCAGAAAGTTTAAACCCATACAGCCAAAGCCTAATGCGGAAACTTCCAAGCCACTATTTCCTAATTTTCTCTTTTGCATCATTCTTTATTTAATTATTTCTATAACTGATTTTTATCTCAGGTACAAAATTCTGGATGGTAGATCTATAAAAAGTAGCCAGATTGGTAATAATTGTAGTCAGGTTTTCAAACCTGCGCTAAATACTATAAATGAGTCTCGATCTTCGGCAATACTTTCAATATTAAAAGCATTTTTAATGCTTATTAATGCTATAGTTAATGATTTGGAAGCTAAAGAATTTATAAATAATACCAAACCCAGTCAAAGTATTTTATTTCAAACTACCTTGACCGGGAAACTTTGAACAGTAAACTTGATATTTCAATTGATTGTAGTTTGCTAATCAATATTCCGGCGTTCTTCCTTCAACTACAGGATGCGCTCATTAGGTTAGGAAGTGGTGTTGACGATTTGCTGTTTGTTCAGGTATTAGAGCCATTTCAGTCGCCCTGAGAAAAGTTCGTATAAGGGTTCGTCCGCCCGTTCATAGTACCGGCGTAGCTGATATTTGCTATTTTTAATGGTCTAAAAAGCCCCAGGTCGCTGCGACACACGTCGGAAAACGAAGATAGGCCGGACTTACACCGGATCGCCTGAGCTATGTTGTTAATAATAAAATCGTGGGATTGCAAATGTTTATTGTGTCATGAATATAGAATTTTGTTTTAATGGGTTCATTATAAATCTGGGCAATAATCCATAGATAAAGATTATGCTACAATAGCTTCTTCATCAGATTCCCGATACATCATATTATAATGTTCTTCATGGCCCATTTCAATAAATATTCGCTTAAATACATCAATATATTTTTCCAGTATAGCTTCCTGTTGTTCTATATATAAATCGTCAGGTAGTCCGTGAGAACCGTCATTTATCCAACAAACTAGCGAACGACATATTTCTTGTTCTTGAGGATTAGTAAAACTTTTGATAAGATCATCATCCGCATATTTTCCTAAAATTTTGAAGTAGTTTTCTATAATTCTTCGCATTATATTTTGAACAGTAATACCTGAATTTTGCTGTGTATTTCTTAATTCCTTCCAAAGTAGTTCATAAGAACTTTGGATAGGGTTTTCCATTCCATAAGACTGAACATTAGAAATGTTATTGTTTTTTCTTATAATCCAGAAATTTGTATCACCATTTTTTGGTGTTCTTCCATCCACAAAAGAGACTTCTTTATGAAAATATACATTATGAGTAAGTAATATAAGTTGCTTTACACTACCTGTATTTTGTTTTATCGATTTAATAATTTCCTTGATTAAAGAACTTACTACAAAAAGAACGGTACTATCAAGACTAGAAATAGGATCATCTACAATTAAAATCCGTTCTTCAGTTATAGTATCTTCTTGTGTACTTCCTTTAGCTAATTGTAAAAAATATAAAAAAGTAATAAATGTTGATTCTCCTTCACTTAAGGTAGATTCTGCAATTGTACCATCTTGTCTTAATATTTGATACTGATTCGCCTCAGTTTTAGATGGAACTATCTCGAAATTTAAAAATCCATATGATTTTAACAAGCGATTTATTTCATCTACAGACCGTTGCACGCTCGTAACATTTTTATTAGCCTCCCTTATTTTCTTATTTAATTCTAAATATTGTTGTTGAAGTGCTTGATGCCGTTTCCCTATAGCTTCAATTCCCTTCGATAATCCTTCTTGTTTTTTTACAAATGAATCTATTATACCATTGTGAGAATCAATCAGATATTTCCAAATAGAATTAATTAAATTATTTTTTTGGTTAGTATAATCTTCAACAATAACGTTATGAGATTTTATTTCAATATTACATTGATCGATTATTTCCTGAATTTTCTCTAATTGTTCTTTTGTTGATATTAATTCAAAACTTCTGCTGGGTTCTTTTGCCTTATTGCTCAATAACTCTTTGTTAGCTATAAATTGATTTATCAGAGTTTTTAAAGAAGCAGAAAATAGGTCAATATTAAGTTTAGAATCAGGTTTTGCTTTTTCTTGACTTTCGATTTGTTCTAAAAGATTTTGGATATTTAAAGCATCTCTGTTGTATTGTATTGATAAATCCTTTACTATTTGTATATCCTTTGTAAATGTTTCATCAAAATAATCTTCTAGTTGTTTTTTAAAATTTTCATTAATAGTTTTTTGTTGGCAAAAAGGACATGTTTCATCTTCTGTTAGGTAATTCCTTCCTTCATTAACCCAATCATTAAGATTTAACTTTTGAATCAATCCTGCAATTGTTACATCTGATTTACCAATAATTTTTCTTTTCCATATACTATCAACTTCTATTTTAAGAAAATCATTAAATACAATCGAAGTGATTAGGTTCATCGCTGATGGTGTTGAACCAAATATTATTTGTGCTTTTTCTTTCAACTCTTCAACCGTTGATAAGGATTCTTTGTTATTATCAAACTCATATAATAATTTATCTTTAAATGTATCTTTTTTAAGAAATCCTCTGAATGCATCTTTAAAATCATCCTCATTTTCCTTGTAAATATCTGTCCATACAACTTCTTTAAAATTATTTTCTTCTTGCAGTTTTGTTTCCTCTTGTTTTATAAGACTAGCCTTCTTTTCTATGCCTTTTGTTTTAAGCTCAGCTAATTCCTGCTGCATTTTCTCAATTTTTTCAATCTCGTCTTTTGTCGCCTCTCCAAGTGTAAATACTCCATCTATTTTACCTTTTCCAAAGTTTCTGTCTCGAAAATCTTTATTGTATACAAGTACATTTACAGGTAATCCACCTTTCCAGCCAAGATTACAAGCATTGTAAATTGGATTTGTATTATCATAAATGTATTTGGACAAAGTTGTTTTTCCACAGCCATTTGCACCATATACGAAATTGATTTTCTTTAGATTCTCTAATCTTATTCCAGCCGGATCATAAGTGGCAATACCTTTAATGGTGATTGATTCTAACATAAGCTTAATATTTTGATTGTTAATTATATTTTAACCCCCCATCACCTCCACCTTACTCCTCCCGCTCTGCTGCTTACTCACCTTAATCTGCACCGGGATCCGTTCCGTCATTTCCTGTACGTGTGAGATCACGCCCACTTTACGGCCCTGGTTGTGCAGGCGTTCGAGGGCATCCATAGCGATATTAAGAGTGGTGGGATCCAGCGAGCCGAAACCTTCATCAATAAATAAAGATTCTACTTTCATGCGGCTGGACGACAGCGAGGCCAAACCCAAGGCCAGGGCCAGCGACACCAGAAAAGATTCTCCGCCCGAAAGCGAGTAAACCGTACGCACTTCATCGCCCATGTCCTGATCTACCACCTGGAGACCCAATGATGCAGGAATGCGTTCGATCCGGTAGCGGTTGGTCAAGCCCTGCAAATGGATATTGGCATAACCGAGCAGCACATCCAGCGTATATTCCTGGGCAATCTGGCGGAATTTCTTCCCATCGGCCGAACCAATAATCTCGTTGAGTTTGGCCCAGTTTTCAGTACTGGTGGCCTGTACCGAAATGCACTTCAAGAGATCGCCTATTTTATTCTTGTTGGTTTCGTCCTGTTGCAGGCGGAAACTGTTTTCTCCTTTTTTATGCTTCTTTTCTTCCACTTCCGACCGGGCATTCGCCTGCAAGGTCATCAGTTCTTCAAGTGCTGTTTCCGACTTACTGTTTTCCTGATGACGGTCCAGAGCCTGTTTCCGTTCAGTCAGAATGCTATTGGCTTTGGTCAGTTCCTCGTCAATGGCCTGCAATGCCATCCGTTCATTTTCGATCCAGTCATTTCCTAAAGCCAATAAGCGGTAAAGGTTGTCCAGGTTTAGGGATTGACCATTCTTTTGGTTATAATCGTTAAGCCAGTCCTGCATTTGCCCGGAAGTTTTCCGTATGGCCGCCTCCAATGTGGTTAGGGCATTCGTGAGTTCCTGCTGCTGGGTCAGAACTTTGGTATGTTCGATGGCCAGCTCTTGCTGCCTGGCTTTCACCTGTTCTACATCCGCCTGTGCCTGGGTAACTGCCTGTTTGAGTTGACGTTCCATTTCATCGGCTGGCAAGCCTTCAAAGAGCGCTTTACGTTGTTGAACCAGATTCAGATACAATTGCTGTTGCGTCAGGTAGATTTCTGCTTTCCTGCCGGCTTCCGTTTCCATACTTTCGGCCTGGTTTTCAAGTTCTTTCAGTGTAGCTTCAAGTGCCGCTTTTCCCTGGGTATGAACTTCCAGTTTTTCGGTATATTCTTTCCATTTACGGGCAAAGTGGGTGATGCTTTCCACAAATGTTTTGGGGTCTTCTTTCCACTTGTCTATCCAGCCGGATGCTGTAAAATAAGGCGTAAGAAGCTGTTCAATTTCACCCAGATGGACGGTGGTGAGTTCCTTTTCGCGTTTAGCCTGGCTTTGCTGCTCGTCATAAAGCGACAAGCTGTTTTGAAGATCTTTGAGTTGTCCGGAAAGCGCATCGGTATTTTCTTTGAGCTGATCGATCCCTGTTTTAGCGGTTTCAAGTTCCTGCTTTTGCTCCGCATAGACTTTTAATTGGGCAGATAAATTGGCTTGTCTCTCTTTTAAAGTTTCTAATTGCGCTGCGATCCAGTCTGCTTTTTCAGTATCGGCGATGTCATGGCTATTTTTAGCAATGTCAAAGTGCGCCCAGGTCTGCCTTTGTTTGGTTAAGGCTGATGCTTTAGACGCTATTTCTTCATTTCGACGCCGGATGTTTTCTTTGAGGGTTATATATTCCTGTTCCATGGCATCATGACGGCTGTGGAGGCTCAGATGATGTTGTGTTTTCTCCTGACAAGCTCTTTCCAGTTGGGCCAATACTTTTTCCAGTTGCGGATTTTGAATGACATAAGGATGATGGGTGCTGCCACATACCGGGCAGGGTTTATCTTCTACCAAGGCTTCCCTTAACGTTTCTACATTTTCTGCCGATGCCAGACGGGCCTGTTGCAGGAGTTGATCTGCCGTATCGCTTTCCGCTTTTGCCAAAGGGATTTCCTGCTTCAGCTGCTGTAAAATTGCTTGTTTGGCCTGATGGTCGGCCTGGTCCTGCACTTGTTTCTGCCCTAGGTTTTTCCACTCCGTTTGTGCATAATGCAAGAGCTGCCATTGTGCCTGTGCCCTGATGCTTTCTTCTATTTTTTGGTCGGTGTCGGTTTTATCAATGGTTAAAGTGTCAACCGGAATGGAACGTAACGCTTCGAACTTTACTTCATAAGTTTTTCGTGTATCGTCCAGCAATTAAAGCTGTTGTTTCCAGGTATCCTCAAGAGCTTTATGCTGTACTTCGACCTTCCCGATTTTATCTTTTACATCAACTAATTTTGCTGAAGAAGCTTTTAAGTTCTCTAACAGTTTTTGCGCGTCTTCAAGTTTGGTGAGGATGAGGTCTTTTTGTTCCGCAACCATTTTGCGGTGAGCCTGTTCACTTTGCCACTGCGTAATACTTTCAATCTGTGAAACCAGGTTGGTAAAGATTTGCTTTTTCTCTTTTAAAGCATCCTGATGCTGCCGGTTCTGTACAGTTGCTTTTTCAGTATCTGCTTTCAGCCCGTCCAACTGTTCTTTTTTCTCTCCCAGCAAGGTATCCAGTTTGCGGGCTTGTTCCAGTAATGGCAGTGCATCGGCCAGTTTCTGGCTTTGAAGGGAAAGCTGATGTTCAACCTGTTGAAGCTGCGTTTCTAGCGTTTCCTTTTGTTGTTGTAAAGAAGTGAGGGTTTCCGTTACGGTTGCCAAAGCAGTTGTTTTAGCGGTATGTTGTTCATTTAACTGCGCTAAAGCATCTGCCCAGCTTCGGGTTTGTTGCGCGTGTTCAACCATACGCAGGTGCTGGCTTCTTGACAAGGCAGAATTTTTGTTTTCAGATGCCAGCTGTAAAGTCTGGATTGCTTCATCGTAGCTTTCCCGGTATTTGGCCAGCTGCTCGTGCCAGCTGATTCCTGCATTTAACCTTTCCATTTCTTTGTCCAGATCTGTGATCTGCTTTTCCAGAAGCGCCTGATCTGCGGTTAAGGCTTGCAGTTCTTCATCGCTCAGGGTGATGATGCCTTCTTTACGGATATGGAGATCGCGCAGCTGTGATTCTTCTGCTTTATATTTTTCAAAGATCTTCCGGGAGATTTCAGAATAGATATGGGTTCCCGTCAGTTTTTCAAGCAGGGAAGATTTCTCATCCCGATTGGCTTTCATAAAAGCGGTAAAGTCGCCTTGCGCCAGTAATACCGACCGGGTAAATTGTTCGAAATTCAAGCCGACCAATCTTGCGATTTCACTATATGTTTCTGCTTTTCTTCCCGGAAGATCAACCAGATTAGAGATGCTTTTTAAAGTCACTGCATCCGACTGCATGCTTCCGTCAGCGCGGTTCCTGGCCCGTCGTACGCTCCAGGTGGCCCGGTAATTTTGTCCGTCGATTCCCCTGAAATCCACCTCTGCAAATCCGTCTGCCGTGCCGTCGCGAAGGATACCGCGTACATCTCCCTGGCTCAGCGTGCTGCCCTGCACGTCTTTAATCTCTATACCTGTTTCCCTCGCTTGCAGATATCGTGGTGTTTTACCATATAAGGCCAGGCATAAAGCATCCAGTATGGTCGATTTTCCGGCGCCGGTAGCGCCGGTGATGGCAAAAATACCTGCCGAACATAAGGGTTCTGCCGTAAAATCAATTTCGGTGGTGCCTTCCAGAGAAGCTAAATTTTTGATGCGTATGGCTAATATCTTCATGTTATCCGGCGGTTTGGTTTACTTCCTCTGCAACCTGTTGAAATAACTGCATGATTTCTGGTGGTACTTCGCTTTGGAACCTGGATTGGTAGACTTTACCGAAAACATCAATCGGCTGCAGTTCATTCAGCTTTTCAGCGGTAATGAGTTCCTGTGTTTCTTTGGCAGAAGTTGGATACTGCGCATCAATTTTGGCCAGCCGTACAGGTTTACCGGCCAGGGCGGTTTCTATTTTATGCCGTAAAGCGGGCTCGGGTCCATCAAGTAACACACGAACCTGCAGATAGGGCAGGTTTTCCGGGTTGGAATCGGCTACTGGTAATTGTTCCAAAAGGGAAATGACTTCATGCAAGGGCTGATGCTGTTGTGGAATTCTTTGCAAGGGTACAGCTACCGGAATCTCAATCGCTTTCAGATCGCTGATTTCCTGATCAAGGTCAAAAACAATGACCTGATGTTTGTAATGAATTTCGGAAAAAGACATCGGCAAGGGACTGCCGGAATAATGGATATGTTCTTTTCCACCAATTTTTTGTGCTTTGTGGATGTGTCCCAAAGCCACATATTTGATGTCGGGATGAAAAGCTGTAGCTGAAATGCATTCCACACCGCCCATGATCAGCCGTTCGGTCTTATCCAGATCAGTGATCTCTGCCTGCTGGGTATGCAAATGTCCCATAGCAATGATGGGTTGATTTTCCGCGTTATGTTGTTGAGCATAATCAAAAGCCCCTTGATATAAAGCCGCAACGCCTTCGGTATAAGGATTGGCGCAGTCGGCAATGGCCGGATAGTCGCCCATACGCAGGAAAGGAATGGCCAGGCACCAGGCTTTAATGTTCCCGGAAGCATCGTGTATTTTAACCAGCAGTTTTTCGTAATCGATATTTCCCCCGGCATCTTTCTCTACCAGGCCGATGATGTGAACATTAGAAGATTCCAGTAAAGGTTTGGGTGCTTCCAAACGTGCCGCCGAATCATGGTTGCCGGCCGTAATGATAATTTGCAGACCAGGCAGTGCAGTTGTTGCCTCATTTAGGAAACGGTAGAACATCCGGACCGAGACTGCCGACGGGTTGGAACTATCGAAGATGTCACCACTGATCAACAGCACATCGATTTTTTCAGCGACCAAGGTTTTCACCAGCCAATTCAGAAATTGCTGATGTTCGTAGCTGCGGTCATATTCGTGAAACAGCTGACCAATGTGCCAGTCTGCAGTATGTAGAAATTTCATAAAAGGGATTTTAATACGCTCAATATTTATCCTATAAAACTTATAGCATAAAAGAGTACATAGCCAATATTAGCCCATGCAAATCACGCAATGCTTTAGTAAAGCTGCTTATCGAATTAAATTAGGAACTTGTCTATTTGGTTTTTTCATGATGAGGCGTTATTAGTTGATGCAATTTAATAATTAATTTAAAATCAGAAATAAATTTCCCAAATATTTATATACCTGTATAAATTCTTCCAGCAATACTAAAATATCAGATCGAAATTAAGCTAAACAAATGACATAAAGGTAAGGGAAACCGTAAGGTTTAGCCGTTTATTTTAATAAGGGACATTGACTCAAGATTCATTCGCAGACTGTTCCAACCTTCAATAACGTAGTCCCTAATGGCTTATTAACATAATCGGCAATGATAAAAAGTCATTGGCGAAGTTTCCGATGACGATTTCAGACACATCAGATCAAAAATAAAATCTGCCAGATATATTGCACCAGCAGTTAAAAAAATATTTGGCATATTTCTTTAGTAAGTAATCAAAAGCAATCCCTTAAAAATCATTATTATTTCTCCATCAAAAATCTATAGAAAAATGAATAGAATAGATTCACTTGGAGATTCTAGTTTTTCTGATAACCGGATGATCAAAACTCCTGGAAAAAAATCCCTTGAAAAAGGCTTAAATTATATTAATCGATAAAAGTCATAAAAAAACCGGAATCGAAGTATTCGATTCCGGTTAGTACCCGGAGCCGGAGTCGAACCGGCACGGTTTCCCACAGGTGTTTGAGACCAGCGCGTCTACCAATTCCGCCATCCGGGCATGTATTGGACGGGGTTGCAAATGTAGATATCCGAAACCTAAATCACAACATTATTTTAAAATAATTTATAACTACTTTATTAAATGCCACTTGCAGATTCCGCACGCTCATCTTTCAACTTTCTGTCTACAACAAATGGTGCAAAAGGTAGTAATGAAGCCAGGAAGATCAGCACCGCTTTCCCAAATTTCCATTTCTGTTCTTGCCAGGCCATGATTAAGGTAGCTGCATACATCACAAATAGCAATCCATGTGCCCATCCAGTGTATTTTACATATAAAGGCAAGTGAGCCCAGTATTTTAATGGCATGGCTACAAATAACAAAAGCAAATAGGAAATCCCTTCTGCCACAGCAACTTTTCGAAAAATGGATAGTGAACTCATGAATCTGATTTTTTTTCGAAAATAGGGTAAAACAGCTATTTCAACGAATACTAAAAAATGATTTGACAATCAAGTGTTGTTGTACAACAGCTAAAATAGGAAATGAAACACAACCTATTGCTATACAAACTTGAAGTAAGGGTTCCAATTTCAAAGAATACTCCACACAAAACTATTGCCGATGTTTTTTGATATAGGTAAGGTTTGTAAAAGACGCATAAAGCGCTTTGGATAATTGGCACTGCAAATGTGCAGCATTTATTAACACTGCTAGATACAATATTAATTCTGAAAATTACCATGCTCCTCGGCAAAAAGCGAGTAAGAATCTTTAACAAATTAATGGTGTCCACATGATAGCCCTTTGAAGAGGAATCGCGATCGTAATTTTCCTCTTTCAGAGAGGTGGTTGCAGACCGGGGTGTTAAGAAACGGAGAGATCTTGAAAATCAGGTTTATTGATCAATCTAATTTACGATTCCAAAGGTTGCTCCAAAGGAAATGAACAGGCTTTCGAAGCAATTAAACCACCCCGCCTGTAGCTTCTGTAAATATTTTCAAAGCCTTTCCCTTTCAGTGGAAAGGTGCCGATAGGCGGATAGGATTTTAACAAATAGGGTACCCTATTTAAATAACATGGTAAGGCATATCATTAATCGAACGCCCATGTTATAGAAAATAATTTAATTATTCTCCCTATATTTAAAGTAGTGTTAAATCGCTGAAAAGACAAATCAATTTCTTCACCCCGCCTCCATTCCACCTTTACTCCACCTTTAATCCGCCTTCTAGCCACACTTACATTGTACATAACTTAAGTCTGCCTGTAGATTTAAATAATGATAACGGCTAATATCATCTATCTAGCAATATATTAATTACTCGTATTAAATGAATTTAGAAATATGATTTCGTACCCCCACTTGATCACTTTGATAAGCGTTCACGAATTCTTGCGGTGTATTTTTGACGGTAAAATATATCCTTTATAGCAGGTAAGAACTTTTCTGAATCATCCGGATGACGATCAAATGCCTCAATCAAATGATTTAATTCATCTTCCAGCTGTTTTTCAATAAGATCAATATCTTTTTCAACCTCAGCCAATTTCGCTGCATCAGGTTCAAATTCAAGGTCCATTAAAGCCTCATTCACATCCATCATTTCCATCAGGAAAGATTGCGGTAATTGGTAACCTTCATCCGTTTCTACAATCCCCTTCAGCTCAAGCACATATTTTAATCGCTTTTTAGCATGACTAAGCGTTTGATAAGCTTTATTATTCAAAGTAGATAATTCCAGTACCTCCTGCTGCTTTTCATCGCTCTCATTAGCATAAAAGTCTGGATGAAACTGCTTACTTAAAGCATAGAACTTCGCTTTTACAGCATTTTGATCTGGATTAAATTGAACCGGTAATTCGTAAAACTCGAAATAATTAGGTTGCTGTGTGTTTTCGCTCATGATAGGTATAAATAAAAAAAGCCGCAGCTGTTCAGATTATAATCTATCCAGCTGCGGCAATAATATAAATTTGGTTTTACTTCCCGAAAGATTTTAAGATATCATTACCAAAAGCAAACACCATCAGGCAAATTAAAATCACGAAACCTACAATTTGCGCTTTCTCCAATACTTTTTCACTTACAGGCTTGCGTTGCACCATCTCAATTAATAAGAACACCACATGGCCACCATCTAAGCCTGGAATAGGCAATAAATTCATAAAAGCCAAAGCCATGGAAATTAAGCCGGTTAAAGTCCAGAATTTTACCCAATCAAAAGTGCTTCCATAAACTTTTGCAATACCAATCGGACTGCTGATATTCCTCGCACTCAATTTACCAGTGATCATTTTTCCAATTCCTTTTGCATTATCTACAAAAGTACTCCAGGCCATACCCGCTCCCACCGGAAGCGATTCTGCAAAGCCGAAATCAACATGAGCAGTTTCCGGTGCTTTTAAATTTGGAGCAATCCCGATGGTACCATCAGCACCCACTTTTAAATTGAAATTAACTGGTTTTCCCTGGCGCAATGCCTGAACAGAAATTGCCTTATTTTTATTGGATGAAACCTCATCTTTAAACTGATCGAAAAAAGTAATGGCTTTCCCATTTACTGCCAGGATGCTGTCACCAGGTTTAATGCCTGCAGCATAAGCCGGGTAAACAGGTTTTACATATTTCCTGCCAAAAATACGATCCAGGAAAGATTGCTGATCTGCTTTTTCATCTGGTGCCAATACCGTGGCTACACTGGCCATGCGGTAACGCGGACTAATAAAATTCTCCTTATCGTTTTTAGATAACTTATTTAAAATCGTATCCGGAATAGAAACATAAAGGGTTTGGCTGCCTCTTAAAATGGTAAGTTGCGCACCATCAAACAATACCTTACTCGAAATCGCATCTTCAAAACGAATTAATTTATTGCCATTAATCGCCAAAATCCGGTCTCCGTTTTTTAAGCCGATTTCCTTACCCAGCGTGCCAACTGAAATACCATCATTTAATTTTCCATTTACAGTATAGTTTTGACCAACGTTAAAGGTGAGCATCCAGAAAATAAAAATACCCACGATAACATTCACGATAATCCCGCCAAGCATCACAATTAAACGTTGCCAGGCCGGTTTAGATCTAAATTCCCAGGGTTGAGCAGGAAGAGCCATTTGCTCTGTGTCCATACTTTCATCAATCATCCCGGCAATTTTAACATAACCACCCAACGGAAGCCAACCCACACCATATTCTACATCACCTTTTTTGAAGCTGAAGAGTTTAAAACCCCAGGCATCAAAAAACAAATAAAACTTTTCTACTTTAATACCAAATGCTCTGGCTGCCAAGAAATGCCCTAATTCGTGTAATATTACCAATAAAGACAATCCGAGCAGCAGCTGCCCCGCCATAATCAATCCATTCATATGCTATACTAATATTTTATTTTAGATGTTAAATGCTACTTTTTGTTACTAATTCGCCGGCTAAGATACGGCTATGTTTGTCAGTTTCTAAATAATCAGTTAATTGTGGTTTTTCTGTGAAGCTAATTTCAGCCATACATTGCTCAATCACATCACTCATTTCCAGGAAACCAATCTTATCCTTTAAAAATGCCTCCACCACAATTTCATTGGCTGCATTTAAGATACAAGGCATATTCCCTCCCTTTCTTAAAGCTTTAAAAGCTAAATCCAGATTTCTGAACGTTCCCCTATCCGCTTGCTGAAAACTTAAATTAGGATAATCCAGAAAATTAAAACGTTTAAAATTGTTTTTTAGCCTGTCGGGATAATTTATAGCATACTGAATAGGTAATTTCATATCCGGAACCCCCATTTGTGCCTTCATAGAACCATCCGTAAATTGCACAATAGAATGAATAATGGATTGGGGATGAACAATTACGTCAATCTGATCCACATCAAGATCAAATAACCATTTGGCTTCAATCACTTCCAGCCCCTTATTCATCAAAGTAGCAGAATCAATGGTGATTTTTGCACCCATAACCCAGTTGGGATGTTTTAAAGCCTGTTCTTTTTTAATGGTAGATAAGAAATCTTTCCCCTTTCCCAGAAAAGGACCGCCGGATGCAGTAAGGTAAATCTTTTCAATCTCGTTCTGTTCCTCACCTACCAGGCACTGAAAAATGGCAGAATGCTCTGAATCAACCGGAAGAATTTTTACCTGATGTTCGGCTGCTAAGGCGGTAATGTATTCACCCGCAACCACTAATGTTTCTTTATTCGCCAAAGCGATGTTTTTACCTGCTTTAATGGCTGCTATAGTGGGTTTTAAGCCAACCGAGCCCATTAGAGCGGTAAGTACGATATCACTTTGCGGATAGCTGGCTACTTCCGATAAAGATTCCTCTCCTGCCAGTACTTTTATGTTTAAAGAAGACAATGCGTCTTTAACAGTCTGATACTGGTTTTCATCGCAAATCACCACTACTTCAGGCTTAAACTCTTTTGCTTGTTGGACCAGTAATTCCGAATTTTTTAATGCCGATAATACAGAAACCTTAAAAATCGATGGATTGTCCCGCACTACTTCAAGTGCCTGCGTACCGATGCTTCCTGTAGAACCTAATATGGTTATGTATTTCAAATCGTCTTAATATAATCATGCTTAAAATGTAATTAAGCACTTTATTTATTCATTATTATAGTTTTCGTCATTGCGAAGCTGGGCCTGAGTGAGCTGAAGCAATCTGATTTGTTCAAATGAGATTGCCGCGTCGTGCCTCCTCGCAATGACAATGAAGATCTAAACAATATATTTCTCCAACCTATCCGCCAACTTCCTGTCATTACTCAATCTAGGCACTTTATTTTGGCCACCCAACTTCCCTTCACTTTTCATGTAATTTACAAAAGCATCCTTTTGTAACCTACGTATAATTAAGGGCTGAAGGATGTTCCCCTCAATTAAATCAAAATAGTAAATATTTTTCTTTTGCAAGGCCTCATCTACTTTTTTACTGAAAGCAGCCATATCTTTTGGTGCAGTCGAAAACTCTACAAACCACTCATGATAAGGCAATACACCATCTGCCGGATTTACCTGAGGTGCTACCGTAAACTCTGTAATTTCTACCTGCTCGGCATTAGCAACACTTAATAGCGCCTGCTCCACTTCTTCACCGATTACATGTTCCCCAAATGCAGATATAAAATGCTTAATCCGCCCGGTGACCACAATTTTATAGGGGTTCTTGGAGACAAATTTTACCGTATCTCCAATACTATAACCCCATAAACCTGCATTAGTGTTCAAAACCAAAGCATAATTCACATCCAATTCTATTTCTCCCAATGATAGCCTGGTTGGGTGCTCATTATAATACTCATCTGCCGGAATAAATTCGTAAAAAATTCCTGCATCAGCCAAAAGCAGTAAACCTTTGTCATTTTGAGCATCCTGATAGGCTATAAATCCTTCTGATGCCGGATAAGTTTCAATGGAATCTATTTTACGACCAATACTTTGCTCAATTTTTGCACGATAAGGCTCAAAATTCACCCCTCCATAAATAAACAGACTAAAGTTTTTGAAAATTTCGCTTATCTTTTTCCCATTTGTTTTTTCGGTAAGCTTATCGAAATACATTTGCACCCAGGGTGGAATCCCAGAAATCAGTGTCATATCCTCATGAAGGGTTTCCTCAACAATCGCATCTACCTTCTCCTCCCAATCTTCAATAATATTGGTTTCATACGAAGGCAATCGATTCTTTTGCAAATAGGCCGGAACATGATGGGCTACTATTCCAGATAAACGCCCTACATTAATTCCATTTTTAACATTCAAAACAGGGCTCCCTTGTAGAAAAATCATTTTCCCATTTACAAAATCGGCTTTTCCTGTCTCATGAATATAGGTAAGGATAGCATTCCGGGCAGCTTTAATATGCTCCGGCATCGATTCTTTGGAAAGCGGAATGTATTTTACACCTGATGTGGTACCAGATGTTTTAGCAAAATAAAGCGGTTTGCCTTTCCAAAGTACATCTGCCTCGCCCCCTACCACACGGTCTACATAAGGTTTCAACCCCTCATAATCCTGTATGGGTACATGCTCTTTAAAATCATGATAGTCTTTGATTTCAGCAAAATGATGATCTTTACCAAAAGCTGTTTCCTTCGCTTCAAGGAGGAGGTTTTTCAGAATTTTATCTTGGGCAACAACGGCATTCTTTTTCCATTTGTTGATCTGCCATACTGCAAATGCCGCAAATGGTTTACTTAATGCTGCTTTTAATCCCATAATTAATGATTGATTTTTGGATAATTAAAATGATTTTCCTTAAACGATATTATGCAAGATATCCGGATGTTCATCTCCCTTATATTCTCCCGAAATTTTGCGGTAAGCTACTGTTAAGGCTACGCTGGATAAGGGAACAATAATAAAAGAACTTAAAATGTTAACTACAAAAGCAACAAAAGGCCAATGCAACAGATTAAAAAATAAATAAATTAAATATCCTCCACCCAAAACCAACAACAACAACAAAATTTTAGTGAAGTTTCCTTTTGTAATGGCCAGACTAAGTTTAATAGATTCAAATGGTGGTGCATTTTTATCAATAATAAAAAAAGGAAAAAATGAAATCCTTAACCAGGTGATGAATAAGGCCAGAATCGCAATCCCTACCGCAATTTGTGTAATAACTACACCTGTGGTTTGAAAACTTTCTACCCAGCCAATCTTAACGAGATAACGCAAAACCGGATCCAATACATACAAAATTGGAAAAAGGATTAATCCGATAAATAAGATACAGCCTATAAAATATAATGTGGCTACTAAAAACCTGATAATCTGTTGCCTGGTCGGGAGCGTACCAACAATAGTAACGTCTTCATCCTCATTATCAATAAGGTGAAAAATATATTTAAAAAGCGAAAGGTTGATGGTAAAGTATAACATGATGAAAATAATCACCATAAAGAAACTAAGTACCTTGCTTACATCCTTAATAAAAAAAGCCATTAAACTGGATGCGCTCGCAGTAATGAACATCAGAAAACATAGCGTAGCAATAGAAAAATAATGCTTTGTCATGATGCTCCAGGCTTTGCGGATCACATCATTAACAGCAAATGTACTTTCTTTTAGATAGTTGATCATTTTAATTTCTGATTCTTATTTTTTTGTTGAAAGGTGTTCCACTTTCCTTATCATTCCTTCAATTTCCCCTGAATATTCCCTTCCCAATCTATTTCCCAATCCCTATTCTCGCTTCTCTATTTCCTCTTCTCTATTTTATTTCCCCGAAAAAATCACTCTTTTAAATAAATCCTGTATAAAACCTAAACCATAGGCAGTTAATTGGATGAACGAAGATATAATGCTCAAAAATGCAACTTTTAAAGATTTATTTACAGACCAAGAGTGAAAAAATATCAACATAAAATATAATAACACCATGAAATCTAAAACATAAGCCAAAGGTGGATAAATAATATTCATAAGCAATGTTACCATCATACCAATTGTGGCAACTGCCGGAAAAAAATGGATCAATTTTAATTCCTTCGGAAAGTGTTTATAAATATTAATTCTCGCCCTGCCAAAAAAGTGCAATTGTTTGTAAAATTGACTGAAGCTTGTCCGGCGCTTGTGATATACTTTTGCCTCGGGGATTAAGCCGATTTTAAAACCATTTTCATGAATGCGAATGCTGTATTCAATATCTTCCCCTAACCTGGGTAAAATAAATCCACCAACCTTTTCCCATGCCTGTCGGGAAACACCCATATTAAAGCTTCGTGGATGAAACTGCCCCACATGCTTTTTGTTTCCTCTAATTCCTCCCGTGGTAAACGGGGAAGTCATGGCGTAACTGATGGCCTTTTGTACCGGGGTAAAACTTTCATGTGCCGCATCCGGACCACCATAGGCATCAAGCTGGTGTTCATACAGATAATTTTTTACGATCTCCAGATAATCTGCAGGAACCAGGATATCCGAATCAAAAATGATGAAATAATCTCCGTTAGCTCTTTCAAAAGCATAATTGCGGGCAAAACCTTGTCCCGCGTTTTCCTTATAATAATATTTAATATCAAGCCGATCGGCATAACTATCTACGATTGCTTTCGCATCATGAACAGAACCGTCTTCAATAACCAATACTTCAAACTGTAAATACGTTTGTTTGGTTAAAGTATACAAAAGCTCATCAATTTCTTGTGGACGGTTATAGAGCGGGATAATGATAGAGAAAAACATGTCTTGAAGCTGAAAGCTTAAAGACTAAAGACCAAAGCAATTTTGCTTTAAGTTTTAGTCTTAAGCTTATTTAAGTTCTTTTTCGATTAGGTATTGATTTCTTTCTGGTGCGTTTCGCGATAAAAGTTCGGCAATAAAACCAGCCAGAAACATTTGAGAACCCACCACTATAGCCACTAAAGACAGGTAAAATAGCGGTTGTTGAGTTACATCACGGTAGGCTAAACCATTCCAAATTAGATATTGCTTTTCGATTAAGGTATAAAGCGACATGATTATCCCAACAAAGAAACTCAATACACCCAATGAGCCAAAAAAGTGCATGGGGCGTTTTCCAAATTTGCCAACAAAGAAGATAGAGAGCAAATCTAAAAAGCCATTAATGAATCTGCTAAAGCCAAACTTGGTGGTGCCATATTTACGGGCCCTATGTTCTACAACTTGTTCGGAGATTTTATTAAATCCAGCCCATTTCGCAATAACCGGAATGTATCGGTGCATTTCACCATAAACCTCAATGGTTTTGATCACATCGCTACGATAGGCTTTTAAACCACAATTAAAATCATTTAATTCAATGCCACTCATTTTTCGGGTTGCGGCATTAAATAATTTTGTAGGTACGGTTTTAGTAATGGGATCGTAACGTTTCTTTTTCCAGCCAGAGATCAGATCTAACTTTTCTTCCTTAATGCGACGATATAATTCAGGAATTTCATCCGGACTGTCTTGTAAATCAGCATCCATGGTAATCACTACATCGCCCTGTGTGGCTTCAAAACCAACATTCAGCGCTGCAGATTTTCCATAATTCCTCCTGAATTTGATTCCTTTTATTGCTGGATTTTGCAACCTTAATGCTTCAATAACTTCCCAGGATTTATCGGTACTGCCATCATCAATTAAAACAATTTCATAACTGAAATTATTTTCCACCATCACCTTATCAATCCATGCCGTTAATTCTGGCAGGGACTCATCTTCATTGAATAAGGGTACTACAACTGATATATCCATTTCTAATATTTAAACCTCAAAGGTTTTAAAAACCTGTGAGGTTTGTGCAAAATAAAACGTGCAAATTTCATCAAATTAAATGATAAAACCTGCACGTTCAAAATTTTATAAAAATTAACCTTCCGTAGGGAAAGTATTAAAAACAACCGGTGGTTTCTTTTTCAAGATCGCAGCTAGAATTAATGAAATTACACCATATGATGCAATAGAAACCCCAAAACTGGTGAAAGTATTCTTAAAACTAGGCTCTAGTTTTTCCTGCATATTGCCAGCCTTTGCCATTGCTTCATCAATTTCATCATTACCTAAACCAAATTTTGCCATCATCGCTCTTTGAGCATCTTCAATAGCGGCCGCAGCTTTTGCCGGAAGATCAGGATCAATTAACTTCATCAAAATAAAATTGTAAAGTGTAGCTGTAATCGCAAGAATTAATGAAATAATTAAAAAGGCTTTAAATGCTTCTCCAAATGTCCAAAAGCCGCCAATTTCCTTACGGATGTTGATACCTGAAACCACTAAGAGCGCAATAAAAACAATAAAAATACCAATTGAGGCCATCACATTAGTGTAAACCAAAACCGGATTGATGAAATGCATGGTAAGAGAAATTACCACCGAGACAGCAGCGAGTATAAAACCATACTTAAGAGATAACTGGGAAATTTGAGCACTTTTGTCCATTGTAATGAAGTTTAATTTAGTTATTAATCGTTGTAATTAATATATAAGTAGCAGAATCGAACGATTTGTTACTGCTAAATTGAATTATTTCTTTAGTAGTAGTTGCGCTTCCCTCTACATCAAGGAAAAATGCCATAAAAGGAACAAACAATTCCTGCATTTCTTCACTGATATTTAAGGTTGGTGCAGTTTTGCAAATTTCCTCCACACTGCCTTCAGCCAATTGCTGATTACTGATCATTTCTTCATAAATTTCAAACTCATCCTGAAATTCATCATCTTCTACCAATAAAAATTCTTTGAGGAAATCACCCAATTCAGGATCAATATCTTCATCCTTACACTCTTTGATGTAAAGCAAAAGATTCAATAATTCCGTCCCCCTATCAATGGTTTCTTCTTCAATTTTTGCCCACTCATCACTTTCCAGATAGTCATCTTCCAGTTTTTGAACATCACTGCTAAAGAAATTCACCATTAGCAAATCGAAAAACACTTCACGTAATTCTTCAAATTTAGGGTGAGCATCAAAAACAGCATCAAATGCAACTACTTTATCCAAGAATTTGGTATCAAGTTCAAACGCAGCCAGTAACTCCGTTTCAAAACCTTCAACATTAATTGCTGCTACTTCAGCATATTTATTTAGTGATGCGACCAGCGCTTTTTTTACTCTATTGTCCATATTAATTAGTATCAGGTATTTAGTATCAAGTCCCACGCAAATGCCTTATTTTTTTGTTCTAATCTTATTGCTTTAGACCCCCTTAGCTTTCATCTTTAGTCTTTCTGCTTTGAGCTTTACCCCTCAGCTTTCACCTTTAGGCTTTCTGCTTTGAGCTTTACCTCTTAGCTTTCACCTTTAGTCTTTCTGCTCTGAGCTTTACTTCTTAGCTTTCACTTTTAGTCTTTCTGCCTTGAGCTTTACCTCTTAGCTTTCTTTATATTGATTGTTATTATAAACCAGAATTACTTTTCCGATAAGTTCCGTGCCTAACAATGGGCTATTTGCAGATTTAGAAAAATTGCTTGATGAATTGTACAACCATTTTTCATTCGGGTTGAAAACTGTAAAGTTTGCTTTTGTACCTTCTTCAATCACCGGAATATTTAAATTTAGCAATTTACGTGGATTAATGGCTAATTTCTCTGCAATCATCCCCACATCTAAACCAGCCTTAAGTAATAAAGGAAGCACGGTTTGCAGCGCAATGATCCCATAATGGGCTATCTCAAATTCAACATTTTTAAATTCAATTTCCTCCGGACGGTGTTGTGAAGTAATGGCATCAATGGTTCCATCTTTTAAGCCTGCAATAAGTGCCTTTACATCGGCTTTACCACGCAATGGTGGTTTTACTTTATAGTTGCTATCAAAGTCGGCCAAAAGTTCTTCGGTAAATACGAGATGATGCGCAGTAACATCGCATGAAACCTGAATATCGTCTTTTTTTGCTTTTCTAATCAAAGCCACAGCACCAGCGGTAGAAATATTGCTGATGTGGATTTTTGTTTCATTATAAGTGGCCAGAAAAATATCACGGGCAATGTGCATTTCTTCTGCCAAAGCAGGCAAGCCCTTCATCCCAAGAAGGACAGAATTTTTACTTTCGTTGATTTGCGATTTACCAGCAATGGATTTGTTTTCTGGATAAACCATCAATAAAGCATCTAAACCTTTAGCATATTGAAGCGCACGGCTCATAAAGCCATCATCCTGCAAAGCCCGATCTCCATCAGAGAAAGCAACAGCTCCTGCTTGCTGCATATCAAAAAGTTCGGCTATTTCTTTTGCCTCTCTGTTTTGGCTAATGGCCCCAACAGGTAAAACATCAACCAGGTTATTTCTGGTTTTATTGATAATATATTCTACCTGTGATTTAGATTGCACCACCGGATTTGCCTGCGGCAGTAAGGCAAGGCCAGTAAATCCACCAGCTTTTGCAGCCGCTGTGAGGGTTTCAAGATCTTCCTTGGTTTCAAAACCGGGATCTCCGGCTACACAATTCAGGTCAAAAAAACCTGGAGTAAGGCATGCACCAGATGCATCAAAAATAGTTTCGCCTTCTTGAGCAGTTAATTTACCTATGTTTTTAATTTGACCATCAACTACCCTTACATCACATTCTTGTTTGTTGAATTGACTTTGCGGATCGGTAATGATTACATTCTTAACCAGGAGATTCATATTGTTCTTTTTGTGTTGTTAAAAAATCGGATAAGGAGAATTTCTGCTGCAATAAAAATCAGTGACAAAATTAAACAAAGTTTCCATAAAGTTTGCCCGATTTTATCGGCTCCGGCAGTGAGCTTAATAGCATCCTGATCTGTATCAAATATTTTTAAATGACTGTTTCCAGCCAGGTTATTGAGTTCAGTTTTACTCAGATAGTGCATGTCAGACTCTTTTCTATCACTGTTGAAAGCATATACAGCAAGAATAGAGTCGGCAAGGCTGAGGTTATAAAAACCAGCATCCTTAATTTGATCTGCGGTATAAATTAATGTCTTACCATCCACCTGACGGATTTCGGGAATGGTTTCAAAGTTATCTGCCTTTAGCTTTAGTGTTTGATTTTTACCTATAACCATCTTCTTTCCTGATAACACATTATCACTCCCAAGATAATGATAAAGCGCATCTGCCGTACCACCACTTAAAGCAACACGATACATTAATGGTACAAAAACCGGATGAAGAGCTAAATTACCATCCGCAGCATTTAAACCAGTTGCCGATAGATAAAGTGATCCATTCCCCATGCCATATTTGGCAAAGAACAGTTTCCGGCCAGGAAGGGTTAAAATATTTTCCTTATTGACTGAATTGCGCTCAATGAAACTATAATATCGGTTTATTAAAGGCAAATCGAGGTTTTTAGGTATTTCCTCAAAAACAGTTTTAAAAATCGGGTGCTGAAGGTCTATCTGATCTACCTTGGTTTCAGTTTTCTCTAAGCTTTGAATAGCGGGTAAGGATAAGGCTGAAAAAAAAGTATTATAAGTCTGAATATCTGCATCAAGATCTGGAAAGATAACCACCAAACCTCCGGCATTTAAATAAGTTTTTAACTGTTGCGCCAAACCCGTTGATGGATTTTGCAAACCATTCAGCACAATTAAGCTATAATTGGTAAAGCCATTATAATTGACGTTGCGCTCATCATTTTCAGTAAGCTTATAATAATCATCAGCGCCAAATAGTGCCCTTATATAATTCCCGGCATGGGCACCATTAATGCTTAACACCGGCAAGCTTTTATCTACCTTAAAACTAAAAGATAACGCATCATCAAACGTGACTGGAAAATCTTTTATACTTACTATTCCCTTTTGCCAACCAGCACTTAGCCCTGAAAAATTTAAGGTATCTCGTTTGGTTTGTTCTGCAGGAATGGTAATTGATCCTAAACCTTTTTGCTGATTATTTAGGGTTAATTTGAGCGGGATATTTTTAGCTTCTTCAGGCGAATAGTTTTTTAATTGAATCACCAATCTTTCATTTGCACCAGGCTGATGATTGGGCGACAACATCCATACGCTATCTACTGCAACGTTAGGTAATGTTGAAGCATTTAACTTAACAAATGCGTATTGGATATCAGGATTTGTGTTGAGCTTTTTAGTCGATATGATGCTTTTCTGAAAATCGGACAATACAAAAATATATGGATTAGCTGCGCCGCTGAACACATTTTCTTGTCTATTTAAAATTTGTTGAAGATTGCGAGTGGCCGCCGAGATTTTTACCTCATCAAGGGCTTTAAGAAATTCTTCCTGATTTAACAAACGCTGATGCTTGCCTTCAAAATCATTGGTAAGTAACTGAAACCGATCATTTATACCAAAGCCTTTTACGATTTCTTTTGCCCTTCGCCTCGCTTCATCAAACAGGTTACCATCTTTATTAATGGCTTCCATGCTGTAAGAATTATCAATATATATACTGACTATATTATTTTGAAGACTTCTTTTTTTCGAACTTACCGGGATATAGGGCTGTGAAAAGGCCAATACCAAGAAGATAATGGCTAGAATTCGTGAAAAAAGGATCAATAAGTTTTTAAGCTTTTCTCTGGATGAATGCTGCTGCTCTACCGCTTTCAGAAATTGAACATTTGAGAAATAAACCTTTTTAAATTTCCTGAAATTAAATAAATGAATGATAACCGGAATGGCAACCGATAATAGTGCGAAAAGAAAGCCTGGATACAGGAAATTCATTAAAAACCAAAGATAGAAAAATTATGGAATTGGGCATAATATTCCTGATTTATTATCAATGTTATTTATGTCTTGATTAACGGTTATCCTAGCCTACAGGAGAATGCGTGCTATTGAAAGATTGGGAAAAAATCGTCCTTTTGGAATGGAGCGTGTTTTATAATTCGTATTTTAACTAAATATTTAAGAGCTGGTTTATTCCGTTAGGATAATAATTTTTTATGCTATTTATTTATCACCGTAGTGGCCAGCAGCCGACAATACCAATACGCTTATCATTTCGCCATTTATTTGATAAACCAATCTATGCTTCTGTGTTATCCTTCTAGAATATAAACCAGACAAATTGTATTTCTTTAGTTCTGGCTTGCCAGTACCAGTAGTTATATGCTCAATAAGTTCCAATAACAATTTCTGAACCTTATTATAAGCATTTTGATCAGTTTTCTTGAGCCACTTTAAATCCTCTACTGCTTGATTAGTAAACTCAAGGATATACATTACAAATCTTTAAGAAATTTAACTAAATCATCTTTCCCAGTAACCTTTGTAATTTCTCCATTTTTAGCCTGCAAAAGTGATTTTTCGATTTTATTAATCATCTCCTTTGAAAAAAAGATATCATCATTTTTGATTGGCGTGATTGAATATGCTTTATTCTTTCCCCTTTGTACAATAATTTGTTCGCCACTATCGGCCATATCCATGTATTCGGCCTGCTTTTCCCTAAATTCTCTACTGCTTACTACTAACATTACTCTATTTTTAGTGTACCATATTGGTACAAATATAAAGATTTATATTTTTATTATGACTTGCTTATCAATAGTTTTAAATTGATATTAAAATAAATCTTAGTTAAGTAATTTTAGTAACTAAACCCAGGAAACTCAATATTAACAATTTTCCATCGGCCATTTTGCAAAGCGAAGTATAACTTAAAGGGACCACTAATAATTTTGGATTCTTTCTTCAGCACCGCCCTGAAACCCGCAACACCTTCTACAAAGCCCATTCCTTTGCCACCATCAAGCAATTCATAATGGGTATCAATGATGTCGTATCTTCCTCCAACATACTCATCAGCTTGGCCAAAAATGCCTTTAAGCCTGGCAATGATCACCTGCTTATCGATTACTTTTCCCACTGGAAGAATGAAAAAATCACTCAGCTCTTCTGTAATCTTTTTAGATTGTTTAAACCATGCGTTCGTAAATCTGATCGCACTGTTTACGATATCGGCTCCATGATTGAAAGTTGATTTTTCTTGCATTTTTGAAGGTGTCTTTCATAATTTAACCTGCTAGTCATATGACTAGCAGGTTAAAAACTTGGCGAAGTTAACTATTCTTTAGCCTTTCTCTAATTTCAGCAAGAGAATAATCAATCAATAAATTTCCATCCCTGAAAACTTCCTTCAATTCACCCTGTGCCTCTTCTGCCCAGGTACACTGATCTTTCAGTTCATACTCGCCCTGAGCATTTTTGAAAATCTGCAATAACCCCTTAGCCGATTTCTTGGTTCCATCATCCGTAATGGGATCTTTAAAAATCTCACGTCCAACGCCATCCACTTCTCCGTAGGTAGCTTTCATCGCAAAACCAAAGGTATCACGGGTATTGTACTGATAAGTGAAGGAACCGATCCCAAAAACGACATTAGTAGAAGCAAAGCCTTTGGCTTTCAAGCGTTCACAAATTTGAGTAGCCCGATCTGTGGTAATGCTATCACCATAAATGGCACCAATCTGTGGTACCAATTCTTTATAGCCTTTATCATTGGTTTTTCCGCCAAAAACATCCCAAAGCAATTCAATTACACCTTTTTTCTCGTTTTCATCTTTACCATCCGGATTTCCACAAATAATATCAACCGGATCTCCAGAATCTGGCCTGATTACCACTTTTCCGTCTCTACTGATGATATCTTCTTTTAAAGCAGGCAAATATTCAGTAAGTACCTTCCATAAATCCCAGGTATCAGATACGATCGATACAGTTCCTTTTGGATACACCTCTAGAATTAACCGTTTAAAAGTTTCCAGCTCACCGGTGTTCGTACCCATACACATTACAGAATGCTCTGTAGCGGCAACAGAGCCACCAATTAACTCATGATCTGAGTCTGCATTATAATATGTTTCCAGAAAATCAATTGCTGGGATAGTATCTGTTCCGGTAAAACTTAATAAGTGTCCAGCTGCAGAAGTTACGGCAGCTTCTATCCCACCCATGCCACGCATAGAAAAATCATGACCTTGCCAATCTACAAACTCTGGCACTGATGAGGTTTCTGCCGCATATCCATCCATAATTGCCCGATACTGCTTCGCAATGGTAGCAGAATTACAAGGCAGCCAGACAACAGCAGAGAGCAATGTCTCAAAATAATTAGTCAGCCAAAAAAATTGCGGTAACGTATTGTACATAGTAAACATGGGCACACGCAATGGAACTTCAGCACCTTCTGGCAGTGATTTAAAAACCATCGGAATGTATCCAAGATCGTGCAAATCAGCAATGTGTTGCGTTCCAACTAAATTTTCACCCAGATAATTATTAATTCTGCGGGCATATTTCTTTAAAATTTCTGCTTTAGGCTGTTTAAAGAAATTCTGATTGAAATCTTCAATAATATATTTTTTAATAAAGTATTGCAAACCAAATAGTACAATGTGGTCTACATTTTCAAGCCTGCTTTTTCTAGGTGTCCAATTGGAATAAACCAGGGTTGTATTTTCAGGATATTGCCTTCGGTGATCTACTTTGTATCCATCTGTTAATAATAATGGGTTCATCATAATATTATATTTTATAGTTTAACGTTTATTTCTACCTTTTTCATTTGGATAAAGGCTTTGTAGGGCATCGCTTTGCCAGAAATCCTTTGTCTGAATATCTAAACAGCTTAATTTTCCGCTGAAAGCAGCACCGGTATCAATGTTCCAAACATTGCATCCATTCATGGGCACTTCCACATTGTAATATAGGGTTGGCGTGTGGCCGATATAGATCTCATGATAAAGCAATAAGCGCTTGGGATAAATCGCAGAATTTTTTGCGATTCTGTTATCCATAGTTAATGCCATTTCCCACAGCGTTCTGTCCCATGAATAATTGGATGAATAACGCTCTTTATCAGGGCCATGCATAGAAGAAAAACCAGCATGAATAAAAAGGTTGTTTTCTTCATCTACATAATAATCTTTCATTCTTCTAAAAAAACTCAAATGTTCCTGCATTTCTGAATCAGAAATTTCCCGATAACTTTCCATGGTTAACCGGCCGCCATGAACAAACCAAACCTCATTAACGATTTCTTCTTCCAGCCAATCGATACACCAGGCATCATGATTTCCTTTGATAAAAATACAGCTATAATTTTTTTCCAGTTGTATCAGATAACTAATAACCTGAGCTGATTCGCTCCATCCATCCACATAATCGCCCAAAAAAACCAGCTTGTCGTCTGTGGAGATTTCAGCACGTTCGAATAACTGGATCAAACCTTTTAATCCTCCGTGAATATCTCCTATTACTAATGTTCTCATAGATTAGTTTTAACAAAAATGATTTGGAACTGTTCAGATATTAAGTTTATAAATCAACATGTAAGCCATTTAGTTTCATTTCATCCCGCACTTCCATCAATGCGAAACCTAAAAGATTTAATCCCTTCCACCAAACCGGATTCTTCGCATTGGGATGTTCTTCTGGTAATCCAATGCCCCAAATTAAATCCACCGGACTGGCTTCTGCTAAAATCTTTCCCCCGGTATTAATCAGAAATTCTTTCAGTTCTTTATGCTGACTAAATTTATGAAAATTGCCCATTTTCACAATTTCGTATCTGTTTTTAGTCCAAATTGCTTCATCATAATTACGCACCTCCCTGCCTAATTTTTTAACTTCTTCCGGCGAGGTGGCGGCTAAGATTTTATTTAACACGATCTCATCATTAAACAATTCTGCTTTTTTACTCATCATCCAATGCTCAGCAGTTTTGTATGTAATCTGATTAACGGTGAAAGGCGCATCCCACCACTGCGTTAAACAGGATTTAGTGAGTATTCCATCTTCCGGTACTTGATGCTCCCAAAAGAAAAAATATTCCAGTTTTTCATGGCTTGAAAACAGCTTTTCTACCGTATAAGTTGGCGTTTGATTATATTTATTTTCCAATGTTTTGCATAGCTCCTCAACATCTGATCGCCGGACGAGCAGGTTTTTCCATTTTTCTGGAATGGCATCAAAACCATAAATTAAACCAGCCAGACCGCCGGCAATTGCAGCCGTTGTATCGGTATCTTCGCCCAAATTAACCGCTTTCAGAACCGCATCCTGGTAAGATTCCGTAGTGAGAACACACCATAAACTGGCTTCAAGACTATGTAAAACATAACCAGATGAATAAATTTCATGCTCATGAACGGTTGCTATATCACTATTAAAGATCCTTTCAAAGAGATCAATTTCATTTGTATCGAAATCATTTTGTGCGATGAACTTTTTAACAGTGACCTGCGTGTTTTGATATGCGGCCTTTTTATCGTAGCCCTTTAATAATTCCAAACCGTAAATAATATAGATAAAACAGGCAAAAACAGAACGGAAATGTGCATGGGTAATAGCAGAAACTTCCTGAACCTTATTGAATATTACCTGAAGATTATCTTCATTTCGAAGATAAAAAAGCAGGGGTAAAATCCGCATTAATGATCCATTTCCATTATCCGCTTCGTTGTTTCCACCACATAAAACAGGATCAGTTCCATTCGCAATTTTGTTGATAGCTTTACTGGTTGCGATTCCAATATCAAAAACCTCACCATGTGGCGTCCAAATCTCAGCACGGTACCAACGGAGAAATTTGTGGCTTATATCTTTCAAATTATAACCTGAACAAAGACTTTCTGCCAGACAAAAGGTTAACGAGCTATCATCACTCCAGGTTCCAACAGGCTGATTATGGGCACCATAACCTTTCATATCTTCAACAGGATTTTGTTTTAGATATGCTCTAGATTGAAACTCTACGGGTACCCCAAGTGCATCGCCAATGGCTAAACCAAAAAGTGCACTTTGAACAACTTTGCTTTTCATTTGATAGGAATTTAATAATTGATCAATTTCAGATTTATTGAAAATCTTGTAACCTGATTTGTGTAACACCCGGGTGTTCCACTTCTTTTATAGAATCTGTAGTGAAAATTTGTTCGAAATACTGGCTTAAGTCATCAAAGCCTTTACTGAAAATACCGTGACTAACTGCCAGATATAATTTACCTGCATTTTTTGCCTGAAGTGCTTCGGCTAAACCATTAAATGTTCCTCCGCCATCGCAAATATCATCTACAATCAGGCAATCTGCACCACCAAGGTCATCTGTGTAAACTTTAAATCCAGAAAGTTTTCCGGTTTTAACGTCCCTGCTTTTTGAACATTCTACCACTTCTGCACCACCTAAAAACTCAGAAACTTTATAAATTTTCTTCAGTGCGCCACCATCAGGAGAGATAAGTTTTACTTCTGATCCGATTTTAGCAATCACCTGCTTAATAAATTCATGATTGGAAATGGTGATACAGTTATTGAGCAACGCAGGTGTTACTTCACTATGTGGATCAAAAATAGTTACACTAGCTAAGTTCATTGCATTAATGATATCTGCATAAACCTTTACAGACAAAGGCTCGCCGGGAATCATCACCCGATCTTGCCTGGCTGCTGGAAAGTATGGAATGTAAAGGTGAATTTCTTTTACCCCCATTCTTTTCAAAGCATCAACCGTGATACAAATTAGACCTAAATCATTAAAAGAGTTTATTCTTTGGGTAATGGTTACAGGTTCATTATGATTGAAATTTCCATCAATTTTAATGTGTGGTTCGCCACCTGCAAACAGGAAAGATTTGTAGTTTATGGAGTTATTTTCGCCTAGCGGATTAAAACCCGGATCTAAATTTATCATATATTTGCGTATTATTTACACAAATATAGAAATGATTTTTATAATCCAAAAATAATTTGTGTTTATTTTACGCAAACCTAATGTCAAACTGGAAATTATCCTTCAAAAGTTGATTATATTTTGACTTATCAAATGTAAAAAGCTTGCCTGGTCTACCACTAGCCCCTATTTTAACAACTTTATCGGTTTCATTAACAATTCCGAAGCTTAGAATTTTTTTTCTGAAATTTCTTCTGTCGATATCCCTTTCCAGAATGCAGCAGTATAAATTCTCCAGTTCAGAAAACAAAAATTCATCACCTAAAAGGTCAAAACCAATGGGCTGGTAAGTAAGTTTATTTTTTAATCGTTGATGCGCCAGCGTGACCATATTCTGGTGATCATAACCTAAAGCCGGAAGTTGGTTAACTGGAAACCATTTAGCATCCTTAGCATCAGTATCTGCTTTTAAAACAAAGTTTTGAGGATTAACCAATGCAAAGTAGGCGACAGAAATTACCCTAAACCGATCATCTCTGAGAATATCATCACCAAAAGTGTTGAGTTGTTCGAGGTAATTAACGGCTATTCCAGCTTCTTCTTTCAATTCGCGTTCAACAGCTGCCAATAAAGGTTCATCATCTTTCACAAAACCTCCTGGAAGAACCCATTGATCAGTCAGTTTTCCAAATCGCTGCTGTACAGCCAATACGTAAAGAATTCCTTTCTCGTACCCAAATACAATACCATCAACAGCTATTTTGATATTTTGATCAATCATCCTTATTTGTGTAAAAACAACACAAAGTTAAGAAATTTATACACTATGAGAACATTGCTTCGCCAATAACATTAAATCACCATACTTATTTCGCAATTACAAAATCGATCACGCTCACTTACTGTAACTAAATACTTTGATAATGTGAGCCACATTAAATCACTACCTAAACTTTTTCATCGCCACCCAAAGTTTTTCATCCATTTGATAAATATCAGGACGATACTCAATTTTATTATTTTGAGACCAGGCTGTGATATAAGTAATAATAATTGGCACCTGTTTTTTTGGTCCGAACCAGGCGGGTTTTAATTGAAAAGATTTAGAAGTATCAGCCTTAGCAGCCATTCTTTTTTTATACCATTTCATATGTGTACTATCAATCGGAGGAAGATCAACTTCCGCTCTTAACTTGTCATATGTATATGAATCGCCAACTAATTTTTCTGCAAACTCTAAAGGTTTTTCTACGCGTACACAACCATGGCTAATGGCCCGGTTACTCAGGTTAAAACCATTCTTATTATTGGTATCATGAAGGTAAATACTAGAGCTATTATCGAAGATAAATTTAAACTTTCCTAAGGCGTTTCCACCGCCTGATCCCTGCTTAAATTTAAAGGGTAATTTATCTCTTGAATACCGACTCCAATTGATCGTATCAGGCTCACCAATCAGCTTATCTTTATAGTAGACTTTGATGTTGCTATTTGATAAATAATAAGGATCTTTTCTAGCCATCCAATAGATCTCACTTTGCGCAATACTCACCGGAATATTCCATACCGGATTGGCTTGAATAGAATTGATTTTACTGAACAACATAGGAGTCTCGTGGTTCTTAGGTTTATCATCTAAATTGCCCGATTTAGCAAAGGCTTTCAACTTCTCTTCATAGCCATTTTGACGCTTTCCGCCAACGCAAACTTTCATACTGATAACAGTGTCTGCTTTATCGAACCAGGTTAATTTAAAATCAGGAATATTAACCTGAACATAATTGGATCCGGTTTCAGGCATTTTCCATCGAAAACGCTCCATATTTACGAGCAATATCCGTTTCTCATTTTCTTCAGTTGCATTTAAAAAGGCTTTTTGAAGCGCTTTATATTGCATAGATGATGGTTGTATTGCCCTTAAGGTATCCAGAATATTTTCAGAAGAAAGCAATCTGATCATTCCTGCACTATCAGGCCGTTTTACTTTAATATAGTACCGTGAAAAGATATTTCGTGGATTTACTACACCATACTTTAGAAAATTATTATAATTTAAATACGCATTGGCAGAAAGCAATTCCAAACGGGCAATCACAGGATAACTTTCTTCAACTTTTTTAAATTTATTATCAGAAAGCTCCTTTAATAACGCCTTAATCTGGCTAACCTTAAAAATTTCCGGGTTAAATCCATGCACTTTGCTATTATCCAAATAAGTCGCAAGGGAATCCAATTCCCCATTAGTGTAGAATTTTGTAACCAATTCTGGTGCCCCATGGTGTTCGAGGTAAAAGGCTTTAACAGTCTTTGGATTGATGAACCCCTGATCTAGACTATCCATTGTTTTTACAAAAACGCTATCATAAGCTATTGTATCAAAATCTTTATAAATCTTGTTTTTAAAGTGTTCTGATAGCACTTTTCCAATTTCGGGTGGTGATTTAAACCAGTTACAAGCCGAAACAGATATAATAAGTGGAATGATTAGAAAGCGAAAGTTTTTCAACACGTAATAAGTTAATACAAAATAGATTTAATTATCTAGAGCGTAAATGGCAAATTAAGTGCCATTATTTTTTGATTTACCATTGCAAACGTTATATTTGCCAACGCTAGTCAGCTAAAGCATTGATATAGGCAGAAATAATTATATGGAATTAACTTTGAATCATCACTTACATTTGCACCATCGCCGTTAGGCGATATGATATGTTTGTTTTGTACTTCAAAACTTTTTTTCCGTAAAATACTTTTTTGTTCACTCTATATTCAATACTTTGAAAACACTTAAAATTGCTATCCAGAAATCGGGTAGACTAAACGAAAAATCTGTAGAAATATTAAAAAATTGTGGTCTTTCTTTTGAAAACTACAAAAGCTCCCTAATATCTACCGTTACCAACTTCCCTTTAGAAATACTTTTCCTTCGTGATGATGACATTCCGGAATACGTACAGGATGGCATTGCCGACCTTGGTATTGTTGGCGAAAATGTAATTGTAGAAACCAAAGCCGAGGTAAGCTATTTACAAAAATTAGGGTTTGGAAAATGCACTTTAAAAATTGCCGTTCAAGCCACGAGTAACATTCAGAATCTAGAAGAGTTAAACGGCAAAGCCATTGCCACTTCTTACCCCGTAATTCTAGAAAAATTCTTACAGGAAAAAGGAATAACTTCTGACATTAGAACGATTTCAGGTTCAGTAGAAATTGGTCCGGGTTTAGGATTAAGTGATGCCATTTTCGACATCGTTTCTACAGGCGGAACATTAAAAAGTAATGGACTAAAACCTTTCGCAGATGTAATGCAATCGGAGGCAGTTTTAATTGGAAATAAATCAATTGCTGACAACCCTGAGGTAGCAGAATTACTGCAAAGAATCCGCTCAGTGTTAAGTGCAAAATCAAATAAATATGTGGTACTTAATGTATCAAAAGATAACCTTCAAAAAGTTGTTGATTTGTTACCTGGTGTTAAAAGTCCAACAGTTGTTCCGCTCTTCGAACCAAATTGGGTCGCTGTTCATTCTGTAATAGCTGAAGAAGATTTCTGGGATAAAATTAACAGCTTAAAAGCTGCCGGTGCAGAAGGAATTTTAGTTATGCCAATTGAGAAAATCATCACTTAAAAATTGATAAAATCATAGCAAAGCACATTAACTAATAGTTAATTTAAAATCATAACACATTGAAAATCTACAATTATAATGATTTATCTAAATCAAAAATTAAAGAACTCTGTTCAAGACAAATTGATGATGATAAATTGATAGAAGAGCGTGTAATAGACATCATTGAAACAGTAAAAAAAGATGGAGATAAAGCACTCTTTAATTTTGCAAAAACCTTTGATCAAGTAGCACTAGAAAAGCTTTTTTTAGATAATGAAGAATTAGAAGCGATTGCTTCCACAATTCCTGATGAAGCGAAAAAGGCGATCAATACTGCGTATCAAAACATCAAAACATTTCATCAGTCACAACTAAAAACTGAAGACAAAGTGGAAACCATGACTGGTGTAGTTTGCTGGCGTGAAACGAGAGCAATTGAGAAGGTTGGACTCTATATTCCAGGGGGAACAGCTGTTTTACCCAGTACGTTTTTAATGCTTGCCACACCTGCAATTCTTGCTGGATGCAAAGAGATTGTGGTATGCTCTCCACCACAAAGTGATGGTAAAACAAATTGCTATTTGGCCTATTGCGCAATTCTTTTAGGTATAGACAAAATATACCTGGCAGGAGGCGCTCAGGCAGTGGCTGCGATGGCACTTGGAACGGAAAGTGTTCCACAGGTATATAAAATTTTCGGACCAGGTAACCGCTACGTAACCACAGCTAAAACAATGCTACAAAATAAGGTGGCTATTGATATGCCAGCCGGGCCTTCTGAGGTTTTAGTAATTGCAGATGAGACTGCCAATCCGTCATTTGTTGCTGCAGACCTACTTGCACAAGCTGAACATGGTATTGATAGTCAGTCTATTTTAGTTTCTACCTCAAATGAAATGATAGCTGAAACATTAAAAGAAATTGAAAGTCAGATAGCTGAACTACCTAGAAAAGATATAGCAGCCAAAGCAATAGCAAACTCATACGCCATATTAACCACTGATTTACAAGAGTCTATGGATTTTTCAAACCAGTATGCTCCGGAACATTTAATTTTGGCTACTGATCAATTCGAAAGCATCATTCCATTGATCATCAATGCAGGGTCAGTATTCCTCGGAAACCTAACACCTGAAAGCGCTGGTGATTATGCTTCAGGCACCAACCATACTTTACCTACCAGTGGCTTTGCAAAAGCTTATTCGGGTGTTTCGCTCGACGCCTTTGTTAAAAAAATCACCTTCCAACACCTTTCTAAGGATGGATTAAAGCATATAGGTGCAACTGTTGAAACGCTGGCCGCTGCTGAAGGACTACAAGCACACAAAAATGCCGTCACCATTAGATTAAAGACTTTATAAAGCATAAAATTTGAAGCTAAGGGCTATTGCTAGTCCCTTTTACCTTTTACCTTTTACCTTTTACCTCAAAACATGGATATCAACGATTTAGTTAGAGAAAATATAAAAAACCTTAAACCATACTCCACCGCCAGAGATGAGTTTAAGGGACAGGCATCAGTGTTTTTAGATGCCAATGAGAACAGCTATGGTTCTCCCCTACCCGCCAATTACAACCGCTACCCCGATCCTTTACAGTTGGATTTAAAGGATGCGATCAGTAAAATTAAAGGTGTGCCGATTGAAAATACTTTTTTAGGAAACGGAAGTGATGAAGCGATAGATTTATTGTTTCGAGCCTTTTGTAATCCAGGAAAAGACAATGTAATTGTGCTTCCGCCAACCTATGGAATGTATGAGGTTTCGGCTAACATTAACGATGTTGAAATCCGTAAAGTAAGCCTGCTTCCAAACTTCCAGTTGGACATGGAAAAAATTGCAGAAACGATTGATCAGAACACCAAATTAATTTTCATTTGTTCACCAAATAATCCAACAGGTAATTCAATAAATCGCGAAGATATTGAAACCATATTAACCAACTTTAAAGGTCTGGTTGTAGTGGATGAAGCGTACATTAATTATGCCCGGCAAAAGACCTTTATTCAGGAGCTAACTGAGTATGCAAACCTCGTAATTTTACAAACTTTTTCTAAGGCTTGGGGGCTTGCAGCTTTGCGTTTAGGCATGGCATTTTCTTCCAGAAAAGTAATCGATATTTTAAACAAAATTAAACCACCTTACAACATCAATCAGGCCACTCAGGATTTAGCTTTTGAAGCATTAAAAAACATCAGTCAGGTGAATGATTGGATCAAAGAATCTGTTGCCGAAAGACAGCGTTTATCTGATGCATTAATCGACCTTAAAATCGTTACAAAAGTATATCCTTCTGATGCAAATTTTATTTTGGTTGAAGTAACTAATGCACTCCAGATTTATGACACTTTGGTTAACCAAGGAATCATTGTTAGAGACCGCTCTAAAGTGACCTTATGTGAAGGATGTTTACGCATTACAGTAGGCACGAAAGAAGAGAATGATTATTTATTAAATGTGCTAAAAAACATATCATGAAAAAAGTATTATTTATCGACCGGGACGGGACATTAAACATTGAACCGGATGATGAACAGGTAGACAGTTTTGCGAAGTTAAAATTTTATCCGCGCTCACTTTATTACCTTTCTAAAATTGCCCGTGAAATGGATTATGAATTGGTGATGGTAACCAACCAGGATGGCTTGGGCACACTATCAAATCCTGAAGAAAATTTCTGGCCAATTCATAATTTCATGTTAGATACTTTTGCAGGCGAAGGGGTGAACTTTAGTGAGATCGTGATCGACAGAACATTTGCAAAAGACAATGCACCTACCCGTAAGCCAGGTACCGCTTTGTTAACAAAATATTTCAGTTCAGATTACGACTTAAAAAATTCTTATGTTATTGGAGATCGTTTAAATGATGTGGTCTTGGCTAAAAACCTTGGCGCCAAAGCGATTTTCCTTCGTCAGAATGATGCACTAGGATCTACCGAAGCTTTGGACAAACATGAAACTTTGCTTGATATTATTGTGCTTGAAACCAAAAAATGGGAAGACATCTACAACCTGTTGAAGGCAGGAAGCAGAAAAATTAACCATGTTCGTAAAACGAATGAAACCGACATCACCATCAATTTAGATTTGGATGGAACTGGCAAAGCAAAAATTGAAACTGGTTTAAACTTCTTTGACCACATGTTAGATCAGATTGCCAGACATGGTAGCGTTGATTTAGAAGTGATTGCCAAAGGCGACCTGCATATTGATGAGCACCATACTATAGAAGATACCGGAATTGCTTTAGGTGAGGCCTTTGCTAAAGGATTGGGCAATAAACTTGGCATTGAGCGCTATGGCTTCTGCCTGCCCATGGATGATTGTTTAGCACAAGTGGCGATTGATTTTGGTGGCCGAAACTGGATAGTTTGGGATGCGGAGTTTAAACGGGAGAAAGTCGGCGATATGCCTACAGAGATGTTTTACCACTTCTTTAAGTCGTTCAGTGATGCTGCAAAGTGTAATTTAAACATTAAAGCTGAAGGTGACAACGAACATCATAAAATTGAAGCTATCTTTAAGGCCTTCGCAAAAGCAATTAAAATGGCCATTAAGCGTGATGCAGAGAAAATGGTGTTGCCGAGTACAAAGGGGCTGTTGTAAAAGGAAAAATGGACAAAGATTAATAACTAATGGTCTTTAGTCCTAGAAAGATAAGCATCTTGTCTTGACACTAAATACTTGATACTAATATGATTGGAATTATAAACTACGGCGCTGGGAATATTTTCTCTCTTACTGCTGCATTAGACCGCCTAAATGTGACCTACGGCATGGTAAATACAGAAAACGACCTCGAAAAATATAGCCACATCATCATCCCTGGTGTTGGGCATGCTAGTGCAGCGATGGAAAAACTAAAGCATACCGGATTAATCAGAGCGATAAAAGCACTCACTAAACCTGTTTTGGGAATCTGCGTAGGTATGCAGCTGATTACTGAACATTCTGAAGAAGGTAATGCCGCTTTATTAAATATTGTTCCGGTAAAGACTAAAAAATTCGATAAGTCATTGAATATCAAAATCCCGCACATGGGCTGGAACGCGGTGCAACATCAAAACAATGCACTATTTGAAGGTATTGAAGATAATGCACAATTTTACTTCGTTCATTCGTACTTTATTGAATATAACCCTATTTTTGACATCGCCGCTGCAAATTATGGATTAAAATTTTCAGCAGCAGTGCAAAAGGATAACTTTTATGGCGTTCAGTTCCATCCGGAAAAATCGGGAAAAGCTGGCGAACAGATATTAAAAAATTTTTCAAACTTAAGCTTATAAAATGTACATAATTCCTGCTATTGATATTCTGGATGGAAAAGTTGTTCGCCTTCGTGAAGGTGATTACAATCAGAAAACTGAGTATGATGTTTCTATTGCCGACATGATAGAAAAATACCGTTCAAACGGAACAGATTTCATTCATATTATTGATTTAAATGGTGCTAAGGGCGATTTTAGCAATCAGAAATCATTGTTTGAAATCATCAAAAAAACTGAAATGAAGGTACAATATGGCGGAGGTATTCGTACTATTGAGCAGGTTACAAATTTGCTCGATGCCGGAATTCACCGGGTTATTGTAGGTACTCAGGCCATCACTAATCCTGACTTTTTACAGCAATTAAGTGAGGCTTTTGCTAAAAAAGATGATTATGCCAACCGCATTGTAATTGCCATTGATGTTTTAGATGAAGTGATCAAATATTCTGGCTGGATGGAAAGTTCACCCATTAAATTAATGGATTATGTGGATAAGTGCCTGGCATTGGGATTCTTCCGTTTCTTATGTACGGATATCAGCAAAGATGGAAAGTTAGGTGGTGCAGCTGTTGAATTATATAAAAAACTGCTGGAGCATTCTCCAATGATTAAGTTAATTGCTTCAGGCGGGGTGAGTTCGATGGAAGATATTTACGAATTGGCCAAATATCCAATCAGAAGCGTAGTAGTTGGAAAAGCCATTTACGAAGATAGAATTACCATCGAAGAGATTAAAGAATGGAATTTGAAAGCATTGAGTAGTATATAACCCACCAGCCCCCTAAAGGGGGAGCTAATAACATCGTGGAAAGGCGAGCGATTAGTGGATAGTACCATAACATTGAGTGCGATAGAACTTAAGGAAATTAAGAGTTACAAGCGAGTTGGAATGTAAGGTTAAATGTCTGTTCACATAATAGTTTTATTTAATAAAATATGAACAACGATAAGACAAAGCCTAATTTAAAAAATTGGGGTTTAATTGATGATGATCTTGATTTTTTGCAAGTCAATGAACCAAAAATGTTTTATGGTGCTTCGAACATCATTTTTGAAAACGCCAAGAAGTTAAGAAATACGGTCACAGATGCTGAAAAATTATTATGGGAACATCTTAAAGAAAAGAAACTAGGTGTAAAATTTAGACGACAGCATCCAATTTCTTCCTTTATTGCTGATTTCTATTGTCATGAGAAAAAATTAATCATTGAATTAGATGGCAGCATCCACAATATAAAAGAAATTTTTGAGAATGATTTAGAAAGACAGGCAGCAATTGAAGCTTTTGGAATAAAGGTTATTAGATTTAAAAACGAAGAAATTTATAAAAACATAGACATTGTTTTGAACAAAATAAATAAAGCCATGCAGGCTGAGCAATTTATAGTTCCACCTTTAGGGGGCGGAGGGGGTTTAAGTAAAAGAATAATTCCTTGTTTAGATGTTAAAGATGGCCGCACAGTAAAAGGTGTAAACTTTGTTGATTTACGCGATGCAGGCGACCCTGTAGAATTAGCAGCTCAATATGCACAACAAGGTGCTGATGAGTTGGTTTTCTTAGACATAACGGCCACTCACGAACGTCGTAAAACGATGATTGAGATGGTAAAATCTGTTGCACGCCAGCTCAATATTCCTTTCACCATTGGTGGTGGCATCACTGAAATTGCTGATGCGGAGGCTTTATTAAATGCTGGTGCCGATAAGATCAGTATTAATTCTGCGGCAGTAAGGAATCCAAAACTTATTGAAGAACTGGCCAAAGCTTTTGGTGTTCAGTTTGTGGTTTTGGCTGTTGATACTAAATACGTTGACGGTAAAAATATGGTTCATTTAAATGGAGGGCGCTTAATTACAGAACTGGAAACTGAAAACTGGATTAAGCAGGCAGAAGATTTGGGTGCAGGAGAAATTTTGTTAACTTCTATGGATCATGATGGCACTAAAGCTGGTTTTGATTGCGGTTTGTTAGGCCGGATTAACCAAATGATCAACATTCCAATTATAGCCTCAGGCGGAGCAGGTAGCATGGAACACTTTACAGAGGTTTTCCAAAAAGCCAACGTAGATGCAGCGTTAGCAGCATCCGTATTTCACTATGGTGAAATTTTAATACCTGATTTAAAGAAAGAGTTGCGAGGACATGGAATCCCCGTAAGATTATAAATTAATAAATACACTCGTCATTGCGAGGCAACATCATAAAAATGAACATCGATATACAATCTCTTGATTGGGATAAAACAGCCGGCTTACTTCCTGTTATTATTCAGGATTATAAAACCCTTGAAGTTTTAATGCTAGGTTATATGAATGCTGAAGCTTTGGAAAAAACACAAACGGAAGGCAAAGTAACTTTCTTTTCCCGCTCAAAAAACCGCCTTTGGACGAAAGGAGAAACCAGCAACAATTTCTTGTATGTAAAAGAACTTTTTGTGGATTGTGATAACGACACGATCTTGATAAAAGCAGATGCAGTTGGACCAACCTGTCACACCGGTAGCCGCAGCTGTTTTAAAACAGATTTTAATCAGAATTTTATTTTTGAGCTCGAAAATATCATAACTGATCGATACGAAAATCCTGTTGAGGGCTCTTACATTAATAAGATGCGCAGCAAAGGTTTGAATAAAATTGCACAAAAGGTTGGTGAAGAAGGGGTAGAAACAGTTATCGCCGCACTTGCTGAAAGTGAGGAAGAATTGATTGGCGAAGCATCTGATTTAGTTTTTCACCTGCTATTTTTATTGAAAGAAAAAGGTTTATCCATTCAAGATATTGCAAAGAATTTGGAAAAGAGACATCAGTAAAGTTGCGAGTTACAAGTTGTGAGTTACAAGGCAAATTGCTTTAGAAATGACAGATATTTTTGAAACCATTTTAAAGGCTAAAACCGAAATTTGGCATTTTCTTTTAGTATTTATAATTTCTGCTTTAGTATGTTTCTTCTCATACACCTTAATTATTCCTCTTATTTATTGGGGTGCTTATGGAAAAGGTGCTGAATTAGCAAGAATTGAGGCTTTACCAATCAACGTATTTATTGACGAGTGGGGCGCCTTAATTTTTATTGTTTTAATTTTAATAATTTTGACAGGGATTAATCTAAAAATACATAAAATTAAAAGGACAAAGTCATTCATATTAACATTATTGATCATAATACCGGTTTACTTCTTTAGAAATCCAATTATTGATTTATTAATTGAACTAGAAATTTACTAAGCCATCGGCTACCTGACCTGCAACTTGTAATCCACAACCTTCAACTCTTATGCTTAAACACCTCAAAACCCTTTCAGGCCATCAAAATCCTGTGTATGCTTTGGCGAATTCAGATCAGGATGAAACATTTTTTAGTGCAGGGAATGATAAAGGTATAGTGGAATGGTCATTAAATACCATGGCTTTTATAAAGGTTAAAATGCCTGTACAAAGCTCTGTTTACTGTTTGCATTATTACAATAATCAGCTTTTTGTTGGAGAGCGCAGTGGCGCTTTTAGTGTCTATGATTTAAAGGGAGAAAAAGTAATTGCCCGAATTAATGCACACACCAAGCCCATTTTCAATATTCAAACGGTTAGAAGTAAAAACGAGCTGCTAACAACAGGTGAAGATGGAACTGTGGCAGTTTGGTCATTAAAAGATTTTACGGAAGTTTATCGTTTCCAAGCTGCATACGATACGGTTAGGGCAATTGCCATTTCAACTGATGAAAAGGAAATTGCTTTTGGCTGCAAAGATCACCTGGTAAAAATCTATCATCTTGCAGACTACAGCACTAAACAAAATTTAGATAGTCATACTTTACCTGTTACTTCTTTGGCTTATCATCCGAACGGAAAATATTTAATTTCTGGCAGCAGAGATGCGCAATTGAAGATTTGGACTTTACCTGGCTATGAATTGATTAACACCATTCCGGCGCACATGTTTACTGTATATGATATAGCCTTCCATCCTACCCTACCTTACTTTGCAACGAGTAGTCAGGATAAAAGTATTAAACTTTGGGATGCAGAAGGCCTTAAGCTGTATAAAATATTAAGTTTAGAAAAAGCGGGTATTGGGCACACGCATTCCATCAATAAAATTATTTGGAGCAATGATGGAAAGTTTTTAATTTCTACAGGCGATGACAGGCAGGTAATGGTTTGGGAGATGCATTTGTAATGTTTTATCCATTCAAAAACTGGGCAATTTTTTCAAGAAATGTTGGTTGTTTTAATACTCCAAATCCGCCTAAAATATAGCTTCCCATTTTCAAGCCAATTACAATACGTGCTTTTTTGGATAAGTTTATTTTTATGTTTTTACCCTCATAACCAATATACCTTAAATCTAAAATCACATTTTTTTTGAATTTATTTCTATCTAAAACAAGTTCAAAATTTCCATCCTTATCCGTAACAGCGCTTATAGATGAGCCTTTTACTCTTATATTTGCACCAATAATAGGCTGCTTTTCATCTTTATCGATCACAGTTCCACTAATGGTCACCAAATCTTCTGATACATTCTTACACTCGATGTTTTTGGAAAATGATTTTCGACTGTCGCTCTGAAAAGTAGCGAAAGGTTTAGTATTAATTGCATTTCCAAGCTTTGGAAAACTTAATAGCGCTATTAATGACGCAGCAACTAAACCAGGTTTAAAATTTCCTACTGAAAAATTTGATTTTTTTTCAATTAAACGGTTAAGTTGCTCTGGTTTAAATCTGCCACAGCCTTTACCTTGATTTCGAACAAACCAATTCTTCAATTCAGCATCAGAAAATTGAGTAAAATCAACAACTGCCTTTTGACAACCGATGCAAAACTTACCATTTTGATGCGCTTTCATCTCAGCCCAATGTGCTGTACATGGCTCATTTATTATTAGTTTAAAAGAAGTTGCCATAAATCAGTTTTTATAATATGATGCCGCTTTGGGGGTTTATTCCACAAACCGTTTAATAATCCTCAATTTATGGCTGTAAACACCCAATTCCCTATTAAAAATCCCCTCATCATCAATCGGATCTATCTTTACTTTTGCAGAAGCATGAATAATCTCGTTCGACCCCAGCATAATACCCACATGGGTAATTTTTCCTTCTTCATTATCAAAAAAAGCTACATCACCAGGCCTGCATTCTGCTAGAAAACCAACCAGTTCACCTTGTTCTGCCTGCTGAGAAGCATCCCTGTTTAATTTGATATTCAACATTTTAAAAACCGTTTGCACAAAGCCAGAGCAATCCATCCCAAACAAGTGTCTACCGCCCCATAAATAAGGTATGTTTTGAAAAAACTTTGCTGTTGCTTCAACATCTGCCTTAAAATTTACTTTTGTTGGATCATGCGGCTCGAAGTTTAACCGATACTTCTCCTTTCCGGTATAACAAAACCCTTCTGCTAGGTAAGGCAGGTTGCTAGCCGGATTTAAATGATACAAACTTCCATCGGTAGCCGTTAATACATTGTTGAAACTCAAGGGTGCCAACCACTTACATTCTTGCAAATCTATAAACTGATCCTGGGTAATGGTAGTCAGCTGTCTGAAATCCATCCAGCCTTGATAGCCATCATAACCATTTTGAATGAGCCACCAGCGCTCATCTTTTTTAAGAATTTCTACGTGATCGCCAAACAAAAGCTGCGAAACAATTTCTGCTCGATCTGAAGGTTCAGCTCTTAAAGGTGCTACAGCAACCCTACAAATTCCATATTGATTTTCCATCTGGTTATGATCGGTAAAGATATCCGTAAAACTAATAAATTAATCAATTGTCTAACATTTCGCCCCTAAATTTGTTATTTTTATGATGATTATTTAATCTTTCCAATATGAATTTTAAAAAAATATTAATTGCTGTGGACAACAGCACCTGTTCAGAAAAAGCAGCTAAAACTGGTTACGATATGGCTGAAAAATTTCAGGCTGAAGTGGCATTGGTTAATATTATAGAGCCCGTTCCTGCAAATGTAAATCCCGATTTAACACTGGCGCCTGTATTTTTAGAAACCTATGACAACAGTGAAGAGAATAGCCATATCTTACTAAAGGAAATTGAAAATAAATATGGCAATGGCATTCAAACAACCTATTTAAGTGTGGTAGATACTGCCGCTCATGGTATTATCCAACAATCAGATGAATGGGGATCAGACCTGATCGTTATCGGAACTTATGGCAGAACAGGTTTATATCACTTTTTAATGGGTAGTGTGGCACAGCATGTGGCCAGGAAATCTGCATGTCCGGTATTGATTATTCCAAATAAATGGGACGTATCTGCAGAATAATTCACGAAAGCCAATGAGAAAAATAATTTATTTCCAGCTCCTGTTTGTATTATTTACTTGCCAGTTAACACAGGCACAAACCAACAGCACATCTTTTTTCATTTCTGAAAAAAAGATCCGGCAGATCGATCAACTTTTTAAACAATACCTGGATAGCGGCTGGATAAAAGGGATTACCGCAAACATCGCCATTGATGGCAAAACGGTTTACAACAAGGCGTTTGGCAATCAAGTAGGAAGACCATTCAAAACAGATGATATTTTAAGAATTGCCTCACAAACTAAGGCGATTACCAGTGTTGCGGTTATGATGCTTCAAGAAGAAGGCAAATTTTCACTTGATGATCCCATTTCCAAATACCTCCCCACCTTTAAAAATCCTGAAATTTTAGTAAAATTCAATTCGAAAGATTCCACTTATACCTCCAGACCTGCAAAAAATGAAATCACCATCCGTGAATTGCTTACTCACACCTCCGGACTTGGATATGCACAAATTGGCTCGCCTGAAATGCAGGCCATTTACGCTAAGGCAGATATTTCAGCAGGATTTGTAGATCATAAAAAACTATTGAAAACCGATATTGATAAATTGGGTAAGCTTCCACTCTCTTCTGAGCCAGGCCAAAAATGGCAATATAGTTTAGGCATGGATGTATTAGGCAGGTTAGTTGAGGTAACATCTGGTTTAAATCTTGATCAGTTTTTTAGAGATAGGATTTTCATTCCGCTGGGCATGAACGACACTTATTTCGCTTTGCCAAAAAATAAACAGCTGAGATTATCATCTGTTTATACCGAAGATCCAAAAACCAAAGCAGTTATACCCTGGGTAGATGGTGTAGTTAAGGGATCATCCATTAATTACCCGATCAATGAAAATGGTTATTTTGCAGGTGGTGCCGGGTTGGTATCTACCTCTAAAGATTATGGAACCTTTTTGCAGATGCTTTTAAATGGTGGTGAATACAAGGGTAAAAGAATTTTATCAAAAAACAGCGTAGCCTTAATGACAAAAAATCAAATTGGCAATATCCCATTCGGAGATAATTATTTTGGATTGGGTTTTGAGGTGGTTTCTGATAAGGGAAGTAAAAAATTGGGACAAACAGCCGGCTCTTATGGATGGGGTGGGTTTTTCGGTTCAACGTATTGGGTAGACCCCAAAAAGAAGATGGTTGCGCAAATCTATGTTCAGCAATCACCATTGTCTCACGGACAATTGCCTAATCAGTTTAAAGCATTAATTTATCAAGATAATAAATAATTGAGATAAGCCTTTAACCAAAGCGATAATATCGAATCTGTTTTTACAAGGCAATATCCCTGAACTTAAATATCAGTTTTACAATTTTTGGAATATCCCAAATAAATGCGATTTTTGAGGTTAGATTTTTCAATCAAACAAAATGAAAATTCATTTATTTGGGGCTTCTGCTTCCGGTGTTACTACGCTCGGTCATGCCCTGGCGAAGAAATTAAATATCCCCTATTTTGATAGCGACCAATATTTCTGGTTGCCCACTGATCCACCTTTTACTTCAAAACGCAACCCTGAAGAAAGAAATCAACTTATTAAAAAAGCTTTAACGGATACTGATCATTGGATTTTTGGAGGGTCGAGCGTAAGTTGGGGTAGCAATGTGTTTCCCAAATTTGATTTAATCGTATTTCTCTGGATTCCGCCTGATGTGAGACTGAAGAGATTGAAAGAAAGAGAATTTGAAAGATACGGTTCAGCCATTTATGATGACCCCGACCGGAATAAAAATTATCAGGAGTTTATGGATTGGGCAACCCAATACGATATTGATCCAAAAGAATCTGGCTTCAAAGGTAGATCTTTAAAAGTGCATGAAGACTGGATAAAGGGTTTAAATAGGGAGGTATTGGAAATTAGAGGAGATTTTAGTGTAGAAGAAAGAATTCAAAAATTATGAAATATCTTTAAATTAAAAAGGCGCTAAAAATAGCGCCTTCATTTTATATTTTCAAAGCTTATCCTTCTTGATGTAACCAAGCTTTTTTAGCTAATAATTCTTCTTCCGTTTCGCGGATATCTTCATCATCCACACAACAATCTACCGGACAAACCGCAGCACATTGAGGTTCATCATGAAATCCTTTACACTCGGTACATTTATCAGATACAATATAATAAACTTCATCAGAAACAGCTTCCTGAGCAGAATCAGCTTCTATTTGTTGATTACCAAAATCGATGATACCTTCTAAATTCGTACCATCAGAAAATCGCCATGCAGTACCGGCATCGTAAATTGCGTTATTAGGGCATTCCGGTTCACAAGCCCCACAATTTATACACTCATCTGTTATTTTAATCGCCATGTCTTCGTCTAATTCTTTTGCTTAGTTTACCTTTGCGCTGCAAATATAAGATATAATCAATTAATAATAATTCTAAATATGTCAGTTTTAACACAGGAAAAAGCAATAATTGCATTCAAAACACTTGGCAAAAAACTTGCTCATCCTACTGATGTTTTAGGAGACTCCATTTATCAGGTACAAAACAGCAATGCCTGGTTTACTTTAGCGTATATAGAAAAGGCAATTCTATCATTTTCTGAAATGTTAAATGATGCGGATGTAGATCAATGGTTTGAAACTGTTCAGTTTACTTCATCAGCAAAAAAAATCGGTTTAATACTTGCCGGGAATATTCCTATGGTTGGCTTTCATGATGTGCTTTGCGTATTAGCTACCGGCAATATAGCCCTGATCAAGCTATCGTCATCTGATGACAAATTAATTAAAATGGTAATTGCTGAATTAATCGCTATTGAACCTGCATTTAATGATAAAATTGAATACGTAGAAAGGCTAAAGGATTTTGATGCCGTAATTGCGACTGGAAGTAACAACTCTTCAAGATATTTCGATTATTATTTCAGTAAGGTACCTAATATCATCAGAAAAAACAGAAATAGTGTAGCTGTGCTTGATGGAACTGAAAGTGAGGAAGATATTAACAATCTTGGTGCAGACATTTTTGATTATTTCGGACTTGGCTGTAGAAACGTTTCAAAACTCTATTACCCTAAGGGATATGATATTGCCCGATTTTACGAAGGAATTGAGCATCATCAAAACATCATCAATCATTTTAAATATCAAAATAATTACGATTATAATAAGTCTATTTACCTGGTGAATATGGCTAAACACTTTGACAATGGATTTCTGTTGCTAAAGGAAGATGAGCAACTTACCTCGCCACTTGCGGTTTTATTTTATCAGGAATATGAAAATCTGGCCACGGTTGAAAATCAGTTAAAAGCACAGGCTGAAAACATTCAATGCATCATTTCAAAAGCTGATATAAGTCTGCCAAAATTTCAATTCGGTGAAAGTCAGCACCCTAAGCTTTGGGATTATGCAGACAATATAAATACAGTTCAATTTTTAAATAAACTGGCATAAATCTGTTGTTGTAAGTATCAAAGGAATACTGATCCCTATCATCTTTTGCCTTTCAGCTTTCAGCTTAAATAGTTATTTTTGAAAACAATGTATATCGTTAAAGTTAAAGGCATCGCCAAAATTCCAGATTATGTGCAATTAAGAGATGATAAATTTACACTCTTGGCATATTTTAGGGTAGACAGACCAGATAAATCCTTAGAAAAATTAGGGCTGGCAGATAAACAAGATTACATTATGGAAATGATTAAAGATTTGCCTTTCGGGCAGATTGCTAAATTAGAAATATAAAATGGCAGGAAACGCAGTAATTCACTTAAGCAATGTTGATGTTTTTCAACAGAAACACTTGGTACTTTCTAACGTAAATTTACATATTGAAAAAGATGAGTTCATTTTTTTAATCGGCCAGACCGGTTCTGGTAAAAGTAGCTTACTAAAGATATTATATGGCGATTTACATATTGGTAATGGAGAAGGAAATATTGCCGGTTTTGATTTAAAGAACTTAAAAGAAAGCCAGGTACCATTTCTACGCCGTAAACTAGGTGTTGTTTTTCAGGATTTTCAATTGCTTACTGATCGTACCATTGAGAAAAACCTGGAATTTGTTTTAAAAGCCACCGGCTGGACTGATGCAAAGTTAATTAATGAGCGGATTAAAGATGTACTGGATAAAGTAGGCTTACGCTCAAAAATCAGAAAAATGCCTCATGAAATTTCTGGGGGTGAACAACAACGAATTGTAATTGCCAGAGCGCTGTTAAATGATCCGGAAATTATTCTTGCAGATGAGCCAACCGGAAATCTGGACCCTGAAACATCTGAAGAAATTGTAACGCTATTAAGGCAGATTAGCCAGGCAGGAACAGCCGTTTTAATGGCTACTCATGATTATCATATTATTCGCACCTTTCCATCACGCATTATTAAATGTGAAAATGGTGCCGTATTGGAAGGCGCACAAATTGCTTAGGGGTTAGGTTTGTAGAATTACGATTTTAGCATATTTGATCATCAAACTTTAAAGCTAAAATCGTAATCTAAACCCAGCAATCATCCATCTCCCTTTCTGCCAAAATCGTATCTCTAAAATCAACAATCTTACGTCCACTGTCAATCTGTTCAGATTACGCTAAATAAATCTGCCAGCTTGGCTGATTTAGGTTAATGGCAAAATAGTTGACATTAACACAAAAAATTCAGCCTGTATATTATGTTTAACAAGAAGAAAAATAACGATAAAGACGAAAATATAGTGAATCCTGAAAATACATCAGAAAATCCAGTTGAAAATGCAGAACAAACTGATACCACGGTAAATCAGACAGTAGAAACTCCTGAATTATCGGCAGAAGAAAAGTTACAAGCAGAAGTTCAACAGCTTAATGATAAATATTTAAGGTTATATGCTGAGTTTGACAACTATAAACGCCGTACACAAAAAGAACGTGTTGAGTTGTTACAAACTGCCGGAAAAGATGTAATTGTATCATTATTACCCGTTCTGGATGATTTTGATCGTGCTTTAAAGGCAATGGAAACCGCTGCAGATGTTGCACCAGTTAAAGAGGGCATCCTTTTGGTAAGCACCAAATTCAAAAACACACTTGCACAAAAAGGTTTAAAAGATGTGTCAAGCATTAATGAGCCATTTAATACAGATTTCCACGAAGCCATTACCAATATCCCTGCTCCTACTGAGGATTTGAAAGGAAAAGTAATTGATGAAGTGGAAAAAGGCTATACCCTTAATGATAATGTAATCCGCTTTGCTAAAGTTGTAGTAGGCGCGTAAATTAATTATTGAATGCCAGAATGAACGAATGATTGAATGGTTTATACATTCTCTAATTCAATCCTTCAATAATTCAATCATTTTAAAAAGAAGATGAGTAAAAGAGATTATTACGATGTATTAGGCGTTAGCAAAAGTGCCGCAGCTGATGAGATAAAAAAAGCCTATCGGAAGATGGCCATTAAATATCACCCGGATAAGAACCCTGGCGATAAGGCTGCAGAAGATAAATTTAAGGAAGCAGCAGAAGCTTACGAAGTTTTAAGCAGTGCTGAGAAGAAACAACGTTATGATCAGTTTGGTCATGCAGGTGTTGGCAGTAGCGCATCAGGTGGTTACGGCGGTGGCGGTAATATGAATATGGATGATATCTTCAGCAACTTTGGAGATATTTTTGGTGGACATAATCCTTTTGAAAGCTTTTTTGGCGGTGGTGGCGGTGGCCAGCAACGAGGTGGTCGTCGTGTAGCGAAAGGCTCTAATCTCCGCATTAAAGTTAAATTAACGCTGGAAGAAATTGCTCATGGTGCAGAGAAGAAAATTAAGGTAAATAAACTAATTTCTTGTAAAACCTGTGATGGCACTGGTGCCAAAGATCAATCATCTGTAAGTACTTGCGGTACTTGTGGCGGTAGCGGACAAGTAAGACGCGTAACCAATACCATTTTAGGCCAGATGCAAACAGCATCTACCTGCCCAACTTGTAATGGTAGCGGACAGCAAATTACGGCTAAATGTAATGTTTGCCATGGCGAGGGTGTAGTACGTGGTGAAGAAACCATTACCATTAACATCCCTGCTGGTGTAAGTGAAGGTATGCAGTTAAGCATGAGTGGAAAAGGTAATGCTGCACCAAATGGTGGTATCCCTGGAGATTTAATTATATTAATTGAGGAAACTCCACACGAAACATTAAAGCGTGAAGGAAATAATATTGTTTATGACCTGCATTTAAGTTTTGTTGATGCGGCCCTGGGCTTAAGCATTGAAGTACCCACTATTGATGGTAAAGCAAAAATTAAAATTGAGCCTGGAACGCAAAGTGGAAAATTATTACGCCTTAAAGGAAAAGGTTTACCTGAGGTAAATTCTTATCATAGAGGAGATGAGATTATTCATATTAACATCTGGACACCAAAAGCATTAAGTAGTGAAGAACGTAATATTTTAGAAAAACTACGTGAATCACCAAACTTTAAGCCACAACCAGGTAAGAACGACAAAAGTTTCTTCGAAAGAATGAAAGAATATTTTGAATAATTCTTTTCTAAAAGAATACAATAAAAAACCCGATAGCTTTGCTATCGGGTTTTTTGTTTGCTAATGTTTAGCGCTGAAGTAGTAATAAAAAAAAACATCGTTGCTTAGGTAACTTCCTCAGCTCGTGAAACAATTTTATTTTACCGACTAACCTACAAAGTAATTATAAGTAGTACGCATGTACTCGTGTTTTCTAACCAAATCTTCGATGTCACTTTCCGTTAATTTGCCTGTAGCAGAAGCATCTCTAAGTGTTTTTTTAGCTTCAATTAGATAATCTTTAAAACTCTCATTGAAACGATTAAACGAACCATCTTTACTTGGAAATTTTGTTGCATCCGGAGCATCCATTTCAGTGTGTTTTTTATTTTGGGCTTCCAGGGCTGCGTAGGCTGATTTTATTTTGGCTTCATCTGCTTTAAAATTCTTGGTGTCCATCATTACCTTGTTAAAATCTCCTACAGCTTTTCTATCATCTTTCATCGCAAAAATATATTCCTTTAAAGGATGTGTTTTCAAAATGATTCTTTCCGCATCATCTCCAATCACTTCAAGTTTGGCTAAAAGATTCTCATCATATTTATAATAAGCTTTACTCATGGAATAAATAGAATCAATTAATTTTTTCCCTTTAACGCTCTTATCATCCTTCCAGTCTTCTGCCTTTAAATAATCATCTAAAGACTTATAAGTATCTTTAATTTTTGTCATGGTTTCATTTAAACCAGCTACATTTTCTTTAAAGTACTTTTGATCATCACTGCTTAAAGCTGATGGTGGTGTTTCGGGTTTAAGTTTTGAAGTGCTAAAAGCTGAAGAAGAGTAGGGTGAAATAATCCCAATAAAAGCAAATCGATCATTGGGATTATCCAGCCCCTTATCTATCTTCTGCAAATTTTCATCAAGTCTTTTTAAGTATTCATTGTTTTTATCGGTTAAACCAACCAAAACGTTATTATACTCTACAATTTGATTGGCATCATCATTATCGGCTTCGGCATATTCTGTTTTTGCTCCATCTTCCTTTTTTTTATCTCCACTTTTACAAGCAGTAAATGAAATGGCAATTGCCACGACTAATAGTTTAATAGTTGACTTCATTTTTTAGTTATTTATATTATCTGATAATTGTTTGAAACGCATATACCTTTTGGCGAAAACTTTAACAATTACAACTACAAGTTGTTTTGGAAAAATTTAAATGATTACAAAAAAGGAATCTCTATCACTATAAAGTTATTCATCTAAAAGAAACTTAATTCAATCCTTAAAACTTTTAATAATACGTCCTGTTTATCGAAATGAAATGACAAATTAGGTGCTTAACATTTATATTTAACGTCGTTAATTTGGTAATGACAACTCCAGTCAATTTATGGAAAATTTATTTTTAGTTTGCCTCATTCCACCAGTTTCAATTGTTGAAGACATTGATACCATCAGAAATTATATTTCTGAGACGTTTAATGTTTATGAATCTTTAAAAAGGCCTGCACATATTACCCTATATAATCCGGTAAAAATTACTTCAAGAGAAATGGAAGAACGGTTCTTCAATGCATTGTCATCAGCAGCTTACCAGAATTCTTTTACGCAAATACTATCTCATTTTGGTTCATTTCCATCGCACACTTTTTATCTTAATGTGGAGCAAAACACAGGCATCATGAGCCTTCAATCACAGATTAAGACTGCACTGAAACCATTAAAATTGCTTCTACAAACCGATAATTTTAAATATACGCCACATTTAACCCTGGCTTTTAAGGATGTGAAACCGCCAGTTTTTGAAGAGATCGTTAAAACATTTAAAGACCGGAAATTTAAAAGAGAATTTTTAGTTTCCGGATTTTCAGTTTATAAACATGTAAACAAAAGATGGCAGCCTTATAAAGAATTTCTGTTTAAAAGCCCAAAAGATAATCCAAAAACATTTGATCTTTTTAGTTAGTTAAAATGGCATGCCGATACCAAAATTATATTGAACAAAACGATAAGTATCTGGTGAGTGGGTGGCGTTATAACTATCTTTAAACTCTTTTGTTCCTGAAAATAACTTACCAATTACCCATTGATCGTTGCCTGAAAACTGCGGATCTTTTAGCTTAAGACCAATATCAAAACGAAAAACAAAATATTGAACATCATACCTAAAACCAATCCCAGTACCTATTGCAACCTGTTGAGCTAATTTACTTAATTTAAATAGTGTCTTTTCTCTTTCTGCCTCATCTACATTAAATATGAAACTTGAATTGTTCAAGTTCCAAACATTTCCAGCATCAACAAATGCAGCTCCTTTTAATGTTGCTCCAAAAAACTTTTTTACTAAGGTACAACGGTATTCAAAATTAGTTTCAATCTTCATCTCTCCTAATTGATCCAAGCCAAAAAATGCTTTACGTGCCTCAGGGGTTGGAATCACGTCCCGATTGTAATTACCTGGACCTAAAGTTCTTGCCTGCCATGCCCTGATTCCACTAGATCCACCTGCAAAAAAGAGCTTTTCAAAAGGAATACCATAGTCAATTGCATTGCCGTAGGCATAACCCACACCTGCATTTACCCTGGCAATAAATTGTTTTTCGCCGCCTAAATGCTTATACCATCTTAAATCAATTTCTGGTCTTACATACTGGTTAAATGGCAAGCCAAAAATTTTGGCTGTATTACTACGATCCGGATCGCGCTGGGCTCCGGTTATACTGGTTATTGCTTGCAATAAATTACCTGCGATATCAATTCCTCCCCTGAAATAAAAAAATGTTCGGTATTGATTTAATTTATCATTATTTAAAGTGTAAACATATTTCATCCCTAAGGTAAAATCTTTTCTATTCAGCAATGCTGCATAATAAATATTGTTATTAAGTGTAACAGAGTCTACACCTGGTTCAATATTTCCAAATCGATATTCAAAGTTTAGTGGCGTAAAAGAGTGAAGTTTTGATTTAGTTTCAAACCAGTCATAAGTAATCGAATTAATAAAGATATTTCTCACGGAAATATCTTTTTGCAAAGCATAAATATAACTGGAAGAAAAAGTAGTGTGTGGCATTCCATTTCCCCCCAGTTCAGGGTTATAGAAAGGAATAATTAAACGTGGTACAGAAATGCTGGCACTTACAGAAAAGTCTCGCTGATAGATATCTTTGAAAGGCTTTGCACCATTGCCTAACCTAGACTGTAAACCACCTTTAATCTGTAATTCGAATCGTTCGGCTCCCCTAAAAAAATTATTATTTGTATAGGTGTTACTGAGGTTAAAACCTACCGTACCGCCATTAAATGGCACCTCACCTTCTACCCTGTTGCTCATTACCTTTTGAGGGGTTAGCAGAATAATTGGAATAATCTTGTTTGATGTACTATCGCGATTGTAATAATCGATTTTAACATTTTTAAAAATGTTTAATTCATACAAACGATCAAAAGTTAAGTTTTCATTTCTGATATCAAACATATCTCCCCTTTTCAGGAAATCATATCTTACAATCGGATTTCTTCTGTAACGTTTAGAAAAATCTGTGAAAATAACACCGCCAACAGTGTCTTTACTTAATTTACTTCTTACAGAATCTGGAAAGCCATCCGGACTAGGTGCAATAAGCATATGCGTATAATCAATATTATACTGCTTATGCGGCCCTTTCGGCGGATTGGTGATGTTTAATCTAACATCTACCTGATCGGGTTTTGCCGTTTCAATTACATCAAAATTTACATAAGGCCTAAGGAAATAAAAATAACCATTTTCCTTCATTACCCTGTAAATCTGCTCTCGTTCATAAGTAAGTGAATCTACATCATATTGCATTCCCTCATGCAAACGTGAAAAAGTCGGTTTAGTGGTATTGTAAACACTTTTAACATTAGGGGTATAGATAGAATCAGTAATTTTATTGATGTAAGAAGGTTTGCCCTGATCTGCCTTAAATCGTATATCAGCCTTTTTATCCTTTACACTAACTTCTGCAGTAACCTTTGCAGAAAAGTAGCCCTTACCAACCAAAAACTTTTGAATCTGATTTCTCGAAATTTCAACCAGTGTACTATCTAAAATAGCTGGTGGTGTACCGAAGGGTTTTATGTTGTTGGTTTTATAACGTCCATCTTTCGTATTAAAAAGATTGTAAAGCGGTACATTAATACTAAAAGCAGAAAGCGGTCTGATATCTTTTTGCACATAATTGTATGCCTGCTCTTCAAATCTTTTGTCTACACTATCAATAGTAACCTTTTTAACTATTGATTGATAATCTGCAATGTATTTTGTAGATGAACAAGCCTGAATTAAAACAATAAATAATAGTAATATTGCAAGACTTTTAAGTTTAGAATATATTAAAGATTGGTATGCTTTCAAAATCACAGATTAGTTTTATTAAATCATTACATCAAAAAAAGTATCGTAAAGAAAATGGGCTGTTCCTGGTTGAAGGTATAAAATCGATCAGAGAATTTATATCATCAGACTACCGGATTGATACCATTTATTACGATAAAGAGCAATATCAACATTTACCCAAATTACCAGCAAATATAAACTTATTTGAAGTAAACAACGCCGAATTAAGCAAGATTAGTACTTTACAAACTCCACAAGGCTTTTTGGCATTGGTTAAAATACCTGAAACTAAAAATATTGCAAAAAAAGACCTTAAAAATAAATTCACACTGGTACTGGATGGTGTTCAGGATCCAGGAAATATGGGCACCATTATAAGAACGGCAGATTGGTTTGGTTTTGAAAATATTATCTGTTCTATAGATACCGTTGAAGCTTATAACCCTAAAACGGTACAGGCAACCATGGGGTCTTTAGCCCGGATAAAAATATTTTATGAGGACTTACCTGCATTTCTAACTCAAATCGATATTCCGGTTTTTGGAGCATTATTGGACGGAAATTCCATTTATGAAACCAAATGGGGTGAAGAAGGATTGGTTGTGCTCGGCAATGAGGGGAAAGGAATTACAGCAGCGGTTATTAAAAAGATTAATCACCCTGTAACCATCCCACGAATTGGCGCAGCAGAATCATTAAACGTTGCCGTAAGTGCCGCTATTTTTTGCACTGAAATAGTGAGAGTTAAAAATTAAATACATATTTATTGCGATATTATTTGCGGGCTTAGTAATAATTGCTATTTTTGCAACCTTGAATTTCAAGGTCGAGTGGCCGAGTGGCTAGGCAGAGGTCTGCAAAACCTTCTACAGCGGTTCGAATCCGCTCTCGACCTCCATTTGTACAAATAAAATAATTAAAAGGTTATTACCATGGCAGTTACCAGATTAAAAAGAAAAGACAGAAGAAATAAAAATACAGCTCACCAAGAGGTAGCATTTTTAAAAAGAGCAACTAACATTGAGTTAGGAAGCCGTTCTGCTCAACCTAAAAACGATCAATTAGCTAAAAACAATGCTGTTTTAGCTGGTTTAGCAAAATAGTTTTTAGAAAGAAATTCTTCTTTAAGATTTAAAGCATCCTTCTGATCAAAGGATGCTTTTTTTATTGGGTAAAATTTGATGTAAATTTATAGCATCAATAAAATTAAATGTTTACGCATCACGGAAAATCAAGAACATTAAGTCATAATCTAAAAATTGCTTCTCTTTTGTCTTTCGTTGCTGGTGTGGTAAATGTTGCCGGTTTTTTAGCTGTTCAAAAATTAACCACAAATGTTACTGGTCATTTTGCATTTTTTGTAGATGAGGTTTTTAAACTTCATTTCGTTGCAAGCATTACGTATTTTCTGTATATCTTCTTTTTCTTTTTAGGCTCATTTACATCCAGTTTTTTGATAGAGTTGATATCCAGAAAAAACATGCGCTATGTTTTTGTTATACCTACCATTATAGAATGTATTATCTTATTTTTTGTTGCCCTATTTGGCAAAAAGCTAATTACAGAAAACCCGAATTTAATCGCCTTTAGTTTATTATTTGCCATGGGTTTACAAAATTCATTAGTTACAAGAATTTCTGGCGCACTAATTCGCACTACGCACTTAACTGGTTTATTTACAGATTTAGGCATTGAACTTTCACAGTTATTTTTTCGCAAAACTGAAGAGCAAAGAAGAAAGTTAATCACAAACACACAATTACGTTTAAGAATAATCTGCTTCTTTTTTATGGGTGGTGTTATTGGTGGCCTCACTTATTCTTCTCTTGGCCTGCACAATCTATTCATACCAACTACAATTTTAATATTAGGCTTATTTTACGATACGCTAAAGTTTAAAATCATACATTGGAAAAGAAATCATTAACAGTAACAATCTGTTTTCAAGATAAATAAACAACCTTGGAGATTTTGCATTTAAATTGATCTTGTTGACATCAAATTTTAGATACAGTATACATGCATCATGAAACGATGTTTACTTAAGGCAAAAAGGATAAACAGAAAAATTTTATTTTATTAGCGACTTACAGATGGATTTAATTAATCCTGGCCCTTCGTAAATAAAGCCTGTGTATAACTGAATCAGGCATGCCCCAGCATCTAATTTTTCTTTTGCATCTTTAGGAGAGTGGATTCCACCTACTCCAATAATTGGAAAAGCTTTATTTGATTTTTCTGAAAGATATTTAATCACTTCTGTTGACCGCTCTTTTACTGGCCTACCACTTAAACCGCCCATCTCTTCAGATAAAGCTTTTTCTGTAGCCAGATTTTCCCGACTGATGGTCGTGTTGGTAGCAATAATACCAGCAATTTTTGTCTCCGCCACAATCTCAATAATATCATCTAATTGTGCATCGGTTAAATCGGGTGCTATTTTTAATAAAATTGGGCGTGAAATATCATTTTTACGGTTACGCTGCTGGAGTGTATTCAGAATGTTTTTAAGTGGCTCCTTTTCCTGTAACTGACGTAAACCCGGGGTATTTGGAGAACTCACATTCACCACAAAATAATCCACTACATCAAAAAGCCGATCAAAGCATTTAATATAATCGCTTACCGCATCTTCATTTGGTGTGGCTTTATTTTTACCAATGTTGCCACCTACAACAATATCAGGATGCCTGTCTTTAAGCAAGCGCAAACGCTCTGCCATCACATCCACACCTTTATTGTTAAAACCCATCCGATTGATCAGGGCTTCATCATTTGGTAACCGGAACATCCTGGGTTTATCATTTCCAGGCTGTGGCATTGGCGTAACCGTTCCAACTTCTACAAAACCGAAACCCAAATTACTCAATGCTTCTACATATTCGCCATTCTTATCAAAACCAGCGGCCAATCCAACAGGGTTTCTGAATTTAATTCCAAAAACTTCTCTCTCTAAACCTTTAATATTGATATCGAAACTGCTTCGAATGATGGTTTTACCCAATGGAAACTTATCATTAAACCATTTGAGCCGCTTAACCACAAAGTAATGTACGTTTTCAGGGTCAAATTTAAAGAATATTGGTTTAATAAGGCGATACATGCCACGAAGATAAATAAAATATGGAAAAAAGGGATGATGTAATCTCGAAATTGGATAATCACTTACCCTATCCCTAACACTACATCATCACTTTTATGATATTTTGTATTTTTTAGTATGCTGCTGTAAATTGTTCTTGGTGATGTGCATTTTTTTCCAGTTCATCAGCAATCACAATTGATAAATCTTCAACAGATAATATCGAACGTCCTTCCTCATTAAAAACCGGGGAAGTTTTTCCTAAACGGTATTTACCTGTGCGACCAATGGTAATACCCGGATGCATTTCAATTGCCGGACTGAAGAATACCCAGTCTAATTCTTTTTCTTCTTTCAATTTATTAAAATAGTCTCTCACTGCTGATGCACCAGGGTAAATTTCTTTCGGAAAATCTGATCCATCTACCAACTGATTACCATCTATTTGCAAGGTACCTGCACCGCCAATAAAAATAAAGCGTTTTACACCTGATGCTTTAACGCCCGCCTGAATGGCTTCCGCTCCTGCAACCGTATCCTGATAAAGGTTTGGATTGGTCCAGCCTGGGTTGAATGCGCTTACCACTGCATCTGCACCTTTTAAAGCCGCAGCTAATGCTTCAGTATCCAATACATCAACAGCTACTTTGGTTACTTTTTCATCCGTACTTTCAATTTTAGCCGTATCGCGGGCAATGGCAATTACTTCATTTCCACGACTTACCAACTCATTCAAAAGGGCTTTGCCTACAAATCCTGAGGCACCTATCAATGCTACTTTCATATTCTTAAAATTTAATGTTTAACTTGATATTTATTTATAATTGTAATATTTTTAGTTACAGTTTTAAGCAAAAAAAACTATTTAAACTTTATTGCAAAATCTGCCAGGGTTTGTTTCGACAGGTTTTGAATTAAAGCATTTTCAGCCTCACTATACAAACTGATTAAATGTTGGTTAATTTGTTTTCCGATTGGACATTTCGGATTAGGTTCATTTTTATTCTGCCCTAATATATAATCTGATTTTACCGCATTGTAAACTTCACCTAAATTAATGTCTGCTGCACTTTTAGCTAAAAATGAGCCTCCACCCTTTCCTTCCTTGCTATCTACGAAGCCAAATTTCCGCAGGTTCATAATCTCTTTACGCACTAAAACCGGATTAATGTTGATACTTCCAGCCAAATAATCAGAACTCAACAATTCGCCATTTGCATCATCAAGCAAGGTGAGAATATGTAAAGACACTGGAAACCGATTATTCATTCTGTAATTATTTTTGTTACAGTACAAAGGTAAATACTTTTTTGCTTTTTCAAAATTTATTTAAAATATGATGAAAGTACCTGAATCAGAAAGAGGTTTACTGTTCATACTTAATCCAACAAATGATTCAGTTGAGCATATTGTAATAGCATAATCGTTTTCCCATCTTTAATTTCACCAGTCTTAATCTTATTGACAGCATCATTAAAAGACATTTCTAAAACTTCGATATTCTCCTGCTCCTCATGATGACCGCCACCATCGCTCACCTTCATATCTTTTGAATATTCGGCTACGAAAAAATAAAGGATTTCGGTAACAGAACCTGGTGACATATAGGCTTCAAAAACCTTTTTTACATCCGTAATTTTATAACCTGTTTCTTCTTCTGTTTCTCTTTTGATGGCTGTTTCCGCATTGTCCTGATCCAATAAACCAGCACAGGTTTCAATGAGCATTCCGCTTTCATTGCCGTTAACGTAGGTTGGCAAACGAAACTGCCTGGTTAAAATTACAGTTTTTGCTTGTTTATTATAAAGTAAAATGGTTGCGCCATTGCCCCTATCATAGGTTTCGCGGCTTTGGGTCTCTATTGATCCATCTTTTTTATGGTATTGAAAAGTGACTTTATTAAGGGTATACCAATTATCTGAAAGAAGTTCCGTGCTAATGATCTTAATGTTTTCGTTGTTCATGTTTAATACTTTACGTCCAAATATATTATAATTTTTAGCTGATATCATTAAAAGAACGGTAACGATGTGTTAAGATTGTGGTATTTCATATCAGCATTTCATACGCATTCTTTGCGTTAGCAAGTCATCTGCAAATAATTAAAAATGATGTTTTTTCTATTTCATTTTGAAACTAAAAAAAGCCTTTAAAATTCGTACTTTTGCAGCCGAAATGATTTCAATAAATAATTTAACATTCCTGATTGGCTCAAGAGCCTTATATGATGAGGCCAACTGGCACATTAAACCAGGGGATAGAGCTGGCTTAATTGGCGCTAACGGAACGGGAAAATCGACACTTTTAAAAATAATTGTTGGTGAATACGCACCGAGTTCTGGTACGGTCTCTATGTCTAAAGACCTGAAAATCGGTTACCTTAACCAGGATTTACTCTCTTACGACTCACACCACAGCATTTTGCACGTAGCGATGGAAGCTTTTGAGCGCCAAAACAAGCTGCATGATGAAATTGAAGAGCTGCTTAAAAAAATAGAAACGGATTATAGCGAGGAAGTTTTATATAAACTAAGTGATAAACAGCAGGAATTTGAGGCACTTGATGGTTACAACATTGAATACAGGGCCAATGAAATTTTAGCAGGTTTGGGTTTCAGCACAGCAGATCAGTTACGTCCGCTAAATACCTTTTCAGGAGGCTGGCGCATGCGGGTAATGCTTGCGAAAATTCTTTTACAAAATCCTGATATTTTGCTGCTTGATGAGCCTACCAACCACATGGATTTACCTTCTATTAAATGGTTAGAGAACTATTTAATGGGTTTTGAAGGTGCCATCGTCATTGTATCTCACGATAGGTATTTCTTAGATAAAATCGTAAACCGTACTGTTGAATCACGCAAAGGAAAGTTAACTGTTTACGCAGGTAACTATAGCTTTTACGTAGAGGAAAAAGCTTTGCGTGGGGAGATTCAAAAAGGTGAATTTAAAAATCAACAGGCTAAAATTAAACAGGAAGAACGTTTAATTGAGCGTTTTAAAGCCAAAGCTTCTAAAGCTAAAATGGCACAATCGCGCATGAAAGCCCTTGATAAAATGGAACGTGTTGATGATGTAGATGATGATAACCCAACGGTAAACTTTAGCTTTAAATTCACTAAGCCATCTGGCCGTCACGTGGTTCGGATTGAACATGCCACCAAACATTATCCAAATGTTCATATTTTGGAAGATGCTGAGGCCGTGATTGAAAAGGGCGATAAAATTGCCCTAATCGGGGCCAACGGAAAGGGTAAATCTACCTTATTGAGGATGATAGCAGGCACAGAGAAATTTGATGGTTTCTGTGAAACCGGACATAATGTAACCACCACCTTCTTTGCGCAGCACCAGCTGGAATCATTACACCTTGAAAATTCGATTTTAGAAGAATTACAGGCATTTGCGCCTAAACATAGTGATACTGAATTACGTGGTATTTTAGGTTGTTTCTTATTTACCGGTGATGATGTTTTCAAAAAAATTAAGGTATTGTCCGGTGGTGAAAAATCACGTGTGGCACTGGCCAAATCCTTAACCACAGATTCGAACTTTCTGATTCTGGATGAGCCAACCAATCACCTTGATATTCAATCGGTAAACATTCTGATTCAGGCACTTGATCAGTTTGAAGGCACCTTTATTGCGGTATCTCACGATAGATACTTCTTAGATAACGTAGCCAACAAAATCTGGTTTATTGAAGGTGAAAAAATTAAGCAATACCCAGGCACTTACGAGGAATACGAAGAATGGAATAGCAAACGCGAAATTCCGGTTTCAAAACCTATTCCTGTGAAAATGCCTGAAAAGGAGAAAGAAGCACCAAAGCCCGTTACACCTAATACTGCTAGTCAGTTGAAAAAACTGAACGATGAGTTAAAAAAGATCGAAACTTCAATAGCTGAATTGGAATCTTCTGTAAAAAACATCGAAGCAGAACTAGCAGATGAAAATGTTTATGGCAAAGCTGATAAACTGGCTGAAGCGAATAAGCGTTACTTAGCTGCCAAAAAAGATCTGGATCAGCATCAGGCTAAATGGGAAACCTTAGCTGCTGAAATTATGGAGCTGGAAGGTTAAGTAATTTTTAATAGTTTTTAAAGCCACAGGATTATTTCTGTGGCTTTTTAATTATTATCCTTGAGAGGAGGAACGACAGCCTGCCCCGACCTTTCGGGGAAGCCATCTCCCTTTTTAATTCTTCGATGAAGATTGCTTCAGCAGATGAAGATTGCTTCAGCAGATGAAGAATCTGCTTCGCAAAGACGATTTTTCTTGGGGATGCACTAACAAAACCGTCATGCTGACCTGTAGCGCATCGGAAAGCTAAGCAGTAAATTTAGTTCAGCACCTATAAAATAAGATCCTGAATCAAGTTCAGGAGGACGAATTTTCAAGTGGAATCGTCCTTGCAAGGAGGCTTCTTCAGCCGACGAAGCAATCTCTTTTATAGACTCCTCGATGGAGATTGCTTCAGCAGATGAAAGATCTGCTGAAGCATCCGATAGCTATCGGATGATGGATTTTCGTACGGACTCTCTAACCAAACCGTAATGCTGACCTGTAGCGTAGCGGAAAGCTACAAAGTAAATTTAGCATCATTCTGAATTCATTTCAGAACAGCAACTATTTCGATAGATCCTGAATCAAGTTCAGGAGGACGACTCTCTAAAAACTTACTGGAGGCAGACTAAACCACTAACCTCATAACCCCCTAACCAATCTAACCTCTTAAACAAAATTATCACATCTACGCACGCTATCTTTAACGAATACTTTTTACATTTACCTATGCAAAAACTAATCGCCATACTTTTATTTTTTATTTCTTCCCTAACCTTTGCCCAAACCAACCAAACTTTCAGTAACGAGAATAAAACTTATCTGCCCAACATCAAAACGGTGCTTTGCTACAACAGTTCAAAAGAACAAAGCATTCCGGTGATTATGCTAAATTCAGCAGAAAAAATTATACTTTCATTTGATGATTTACTTGGTGGCACGAAGAACTACTGGTATACGATTGAGCATTGCACCTCAGATTGGCAAACATCCAGAATTTCAACAACAGACTATTTAGATGGTTTTAATGATGATCGGATTATCGATTACCGCTATTCATCTAACACCGCCAGAAAATACACCCATTATCAAATCAGTTTACCCAATACGCAAATCCAACCTAAAATTGGCGGCAATTATATCCTGAAAATTTACCTGGATAGTGATAAAAATAAACCTGTTATTTCACAGCGTTTTTATATTCTGGATAGTCAGGTGGCTGTAGCTACAGAGATTACCAACCCTTTGCAGGTTAGCGATCGCAATGCCAGGCAGAAAATCAATTTTACTATCAATTACAATATGTCTATAGCAAATCCTTACCAGGAAATTAAAGCTATTGTAATGCAAAATTTTGATCCGAATACTGCCATCGTCAATACCCGTCCGGCATTTATTAAACCCAATCAACTGGTTTATAATGACATCAACACCAATGATTTTTTCGGGAACAACGAATTCAGAAAGTTTGACACCAGAAGTTTGCGCTATAAAGCAGGTAATGTAAAAGATATTTATCGCGACAGCCAATCGGTTAATGTCATGCTGTTTCAGGATGCGCCAAGAAATACAGGTGCTTTTGGAAATCAATTTGATGAAAATGGAAACTTTTTTATCCGGAACACCGATGGCAGAGATGACCAAACAGAAGCTGAATATACCGACATTCTCTTTACACTGAATGCTATAGCACCAAGTGCAAATGGCGATGCTTATGTGGTTGGACGTTTCAATAACTACACCTTAAACAAAGAAAATCAGCTGATTTATGATGCGGGCAGAAAACAGTTTTATGCCAATATTTTACTTAAACAAGGCTTATATGATTATGAATATGCCTGGGTAAATCATGACACCAAATCTGTAGAAACACAACCATTTGAAGGATCTTTTTTCCAGACTGAAAATAGCTACCAGATTTTTGTTTACTATCATCGACCTGGTGCCCGCTGGGAAACATTGGTTGGATATACCAATTTAAGCAATAAAATCTCAGAAGGCAGATAAAACCTTTTAGCTAAATAATAAATGTCATTTATACTTTTATTGTTACATAAATTTTCTTCATTTTAAAATTGGTTAATTACTTTAGTAATCAGATTATTGAGTAACTTAAATACCTGTTAACAGGTGTGTCTAACCAATTTGTATGTTGAAAAGAATTCTTGCGTTTGCATTAATCATTATTGTACACGGGCAAAACTTTGCTCAAGATTCAAAGCCTTACACACAATCTATCAATGGAACCAAATTAAGTTTCGATATGCTGTTTATTCCGGCAGGTACCTTTAAAATGGGGAACAAAAATGGCAAACCAGATGAACAACCCGTTCACGAAGTTAAGCTGGATGCTTTTTGGATGGGCAAATATGAAGTAACCTGGGATATCTTTGAACCTTTCCTGTATCGTGATTATGAAAAGCAAGCCAGTATCAGTCCGATTCCGGCGGAGGTAGATGCGGTAACCCGACCTACAAAACCCTATCTAGACATGACTTTTGGCATGGGTAAAGAACATCAGCCTGCAGTTGCCATGACCCAATACAATGCCATTCAATTCTGTAAATGGTTATATGTGCGTACAGGTGTCTTCTATCGATTACCAACTGAAGCCGAATGGGAATATGCCTGCAAAGCCGGAACAACTACCGAATATTCGTTCGGCAACGATATAAATAACCTTAAAGATTATGCCTGGTACAAGGATAACAGTGAAAATAAAACACATCCCATAGGGCAAAAGAAACCTAACCCGTGGGGATTATTTGACATGCACGGCAATGTAAGCGAATGGACTTATGATCAGTATTTTGCAGATTTTTATTCAAGGGATAAAGCAAAAGTTGCCGTTAATCCGGTAGCCATTCCTAATCAACTCTATCCAAATGCCGTTCGTGGTGGTTCTTATGATGAAACACCAGATCATTTAACTTCTACCGTAAGGTTAGCTTCCGATCCTTCGTGGAAACAACTCGATCCTCAAATACCTAAAAGTAACTGGTGGTTTCCTGAAGCACCCTTTGTTGGTATGCGTTTAGTTCGTCCGGCTAAAACGCCAACAAAAGCAGAAATTGATGCCTATTACAATAAGCAACCCATTAAAGATCTTTAACTCACCTCAATGAACCAATATAAACTTGTATGAAAAAAGAACCAAACGCACACGAAAGACGTGATTTTTTAAAGGCCTCTGCCCTATTGGCCGGCGGTGCCATTTTAAGCAGCATCCCACTGGCAGGCGCTTATGCATCTGGCAGTGATACCATAAAAATAGCATTGATTGGCTGTGGCGACCGTGGAACCGGAGCAGCATTTCAGGCACTGAGCACTAAATTCAATTTAAAGTTAGTGGCAATGGCTGATGCCTTTCAAGATCGGCTGGATAGCAGCTACCAATCATTAAGCTCCAAATTTGCCTCCAAAATGGATGTTCCAAAAGAACGGCAGTTTGTAGGTTTCGATGCTTATCAAAAAGCCATCCCCCTGGCAGATGTTGTTTTGCTGGTAACGCCCCCAGGTTTCAGACCCATACACTTTGAAGAAGCCATTAAACAAGGCAAACATGTGTTTATGGAAAAACCTGTAGCAGTAGATGCACCTGGCATTAGAAAGGTGTTGGCTGCTGCAGAAGAAGCTAAAAAGAAAAAGCTTAATGTTGTGGTGGGTTTACAAAGAAGATATCAAAGCAATTATCGTGAAGCCATGAAGCGGATTCAGGATGGTGCGATTGGCGATATTGTTTCTGGCCAGGTATATTGGAACAGTGGCGGCGTTTGGGTTCGTCCGCGAACAGCCAACCAAACAGAAATGGAGTATCAAATGCGTAACTGGTATTATTTTAACTGGTTATGTGGCGATCATATTGTAGAACAACACGTTCATAATATTGACATTGCCAACTGGATTACCGGACAGCACCCCGTTTCAGTAGAAGGTACAGGAAGCAGGGCCTGGCGTACCGGAAAAGATTATGGCGAAATTTATGATAACCACGCCAATGAATTTACCTACGCCAATGGTGCTAAAATTTACAGCCAATGCAGGCATTTTGAAGGCACCAGAAATCGGGTTGATGAAAGCTTCCAGGGTACAAAAGGTAAGGTTTACCTGTCGGCAGGCAACCAGGCCATTATTTGGGATGCTAATGGAAAAGAAATTTATAACCACAATACCAAGGGAAATGCCAATCCCTACCAAACCGAACATGATGAACTTTTTGATGCAATATCAAAAGGAGAATATAAATTTACCAATGCTGATTATGGTGCAACCACCACGTTTTCTGGCATTATTGGGAGATATGCAACCTATTCCGGACAAACCATTAAATGGGATGAAGCATTAGCTGCAAACAACAGTTTACTACCAGAGCGTTTTGCCTGGGATGCCAATCCAAGGTTGATGCCAGATGAAAATGGCTTGTATCCTATTCCTACACCAGGGAAAACTAAAGTTTTATAAACGGTGATGAATAAACTGCTGTTCCTTTGCATGCCTTTTATTTTTGCTTTATTTCCTATTGATGAAATGAAGCAATATAAAATTAAGGGCTTTGCGCAAGGAACAGATTACACCATCATGTATTATGCGAAAGATAGCGTTGCGACTAAGAGTGGTATTGACAGTTTATTAAAAGTGATTGATCAGTCGATGTCTTTATATCAAAAAGGCTCACTGATCAATCAGTTTAATGCCGCAGAGAAACAAATTCAAACAGACCGTTTTTTAAATGCGGTGCTAAAAAGAAGTTTTGAAATCAACGCGGATACAAAAGGCATATTCGACATTACGGTTGCACCACTGGTTCAGGCCTGGGGCTTCGGACCAAAGCCAGTAAGTACCGAGCCAGATGAAAAGAAAATAAAATCGATTCTCAATATTGTCGGCATGCAAAACCTTAAACTGAAAAAAGGCTTACTCATTAAAACAAAGCCCGATATCCAGATTGATTTAAATGGCATTGCCCAGGGGTATAGCGTCGATTTAATTGCAGATTACCTGAATCAAAAAGGCATTAAAAGTTATGTGGCAGAATTAGGTGGAGAGATTAGGATTGCTGGTCCGAAACCAGACGGCACACCGATGAAAATTGGTATTGAAGGGCCCGATCAAAATGATGAACCTGCCATCAGGCATATTGCCCTTTTAAATCAGGGTGCCATCACCACTTCTGGCAATTACAGAAAATTTCACCAAAGCGGGAAGAAAAAAATCTCACACCTGATTAATGCACAAACCGGCTATCCTTTAGAAAATGAAATGATCAGTGTAACCGTTTATGCCAAAGATGCCATTACCGCTGATGGATATGATAATGCATTAATGGGCATGCACCTTCAGGAAGCTTTAAAATTCGTAGAAGAACGACCAAACCTAGAAGCTTACTTCGTGTATCATAAACCAGATGGTGCCATTGCCGATACCTTAAGCACAGGCTTTAAAAAAATTTTAAAAAATTAAAACTGGCTTTTACATTTTAAAAACCAATAAATGAAAAGAAGTGAATTTATAAAAAGCAGCCTGCTCACCGCAGGTGCGCTTACTGCTGGTGCAGGCATTACCAATACTTTTGCTGCCGAAAAGCAAAACCCTTTTGCCGCAGGTAAAACTTTTAACATGGATTATGCCCCTCACCAGGGCATGTTTGAAAACCATGCAGGCAAAAATTTTCTCGATCAGATTCAGTTTATGTACGATAAGGGTTTTCGTTCAATAGAAGATAATGGCTTTCTAAACCGATCTGTTGAAGAGCAAAACAAGATTGGAAATCTACTCACCAAATTGGGCATGAGAATGGGCGTTTTCGTGGTAGATGGCGGCGACAACTGGAAAACTTCATTAGCTACCGGAAAGAAAGAATTTAAGGATAAATTTATCGAAACCTGCAAAAAATCTGTTGAGGCAGCCAAACGTTGTAACGCCAAATGGCTTACTGTGGTTCCGGGATTTTATGAGCGCAATTTACCCTACGGCAATCAGTTTGCCAACATTATTGATGCCATGCGAGCAGGCGCAGAGATTTTTGAACCGCATGGATTAATTATGGTACTCGAAACTTTGAGCGATACCCCTGAGTTATTCCTGCAGAAAACCAATGAAACCTATGCCATTTGTAAGGCTGTACAAAGTCCGTCGTGCAAAATTTTATATGATATTTACCACATGCAGCGTACCGAAGGTGATTTAATTAAAACCATCGATCGTTGCTGGGATGAAATTGCTTATATCCAAATTGGAGATAATCCCGGTAGAAAAGAACCGACTACGGGAGAAATTAATTACAAAAACCTGTTTAAACACTTGCATGCCAAAGGCTATAAGGGTGTGATGGGTATGGAACATGGCAATTCAAAAAGTGGAAAGGAAGGAGAATTGGCGGTTATTGCGGCGTATCGTAAAGAAGATGATTTTTTGTAAGGTTTGGGGCACCAATCGAAAAGTCGTCATTGCGAAGCAGATATTTAATTTGCTGAAGCAATATCAATCGAATAATCTTCAAAATAGATTGCTTCCCCGAAAGGTCGGGGCAGGCTGTCGTTCCTCCTCGCAATGACGAGTTTTCCTATTTCTTTCGCCCTTTCCCCTCAAGGGGAAAGGTGCCGATAGGCGGATAGGGGGTTAATCCGTATTACAACCCTTCTGCCTCTTTCAAAATCCAAACCGATACACTCCCGGCATTACAATGAAATTCAGCGCAACCTTTATCATCTATCACAACCTCCTGCGGCCTATGGCCTAAAGCATCAATAAATGTTTTACCAGCAAAGCGTGTTCCTATCTCCATGGTTTTATATCCTTCCTCACTATTACTCAACACCACTGCCAGACCACTATTTTTATGATCATCATCTCCGCTCCTCGTCCAGCCGATGCAGTTTCCATGATCAAAGTAATCACGCTGTTCACCATATGCAAAGGCAGCCCTGATTTTACTCATCATTTCCACTTCAGGAAGAATCGCGAGTTCGACATGAACCACATCACCTTCTTTATCCTTATCATCATAAATGCCACCATATAAATCAGGAAAAAACAAACACGGAATCCCTTGAATCCGCAGCAAGATAATAGCATAAGCTATGGGCCTGAACCAAAAATCGACATAACTTTCCAATGCTTGCAGCGGCTGTGAATCGTGATTATCAACAAAAGTAACCGCAGAATCAGGCGCCATCTCCACCAAGGTGTTATTTAAAATGGTTCGCATATCGAAAGTATTTCCTTCCTTACTCGCAATGAAAAAATTATGATGTAGTAACGAATCGAAAATTTGCGTTCGTCCCTCCATTAGTTTAATATATTCCAGTTGCGATTCATAATTATCTACATTCCAGTCTTCGGCTACGATAAAAAATTGCTTATTGTATTTGGTGTCCAGGTGTTCGAGCCATTCCTTAATAAAATCAGGGTTAATATGTTTAACAGCATCCAGCCTGAAACCATCAATATGCGTATTATCTACCACCCATTCGCCCCAATACTTCAATTCTTCTACCACTGCACGGTTACGGAAATCAATATCACTAAACATGAGGTAGTCATAATTTCCCAGCTCTGTAGAAGGAACCTCCTCAAAGCCCTCGCCAACAAAATTCTGAATAGAATAAATGGCTGTTTCCTTGCGGTCTTCAGCCCAATCTACACCACTAAAACACTGATGATCCCAGGTAAATGTAGAGTACTTACCTTTTCTATTTGGAAAAGTAAATTTAGTCCAGGCCTCAATTTCAAAAATATCACTGGTAAATTCGTTTCTATTTTCGGGGTTTACCGTTCTTACCTTCACTTTCTCCACTTCATCGGCACCCGCTTTATGGTTAAAAACAATATCCGCCATTGCAATGATGCCCTGCTGTTGCAAAGCTTGTATCGCTTCTAAATATTCTTGTTTTGATCCATACTTGGTATTGATACTCCCCTTTTGGTCAAATTCGCCTAAATCAAATAGATCATAAATATCATAACCTACTGAAACGCTACCTGTACTGGCCTTATACGCCGGAGGCAGCCAGACACCCGTTACACCTATTTCTTTCAGGTAAGCTGCTTCCTTTACAACTTTAACCCATAAATTTTGAGTCTCATTGTAATACCAATGGAAATACTGGATAAGCGTTTGATTTTGCATGTACGGATTATGTTTTTCAGGGTAAATATACGTTTGTTTGGTAATAGATAGGTTAGATGGTTTAGGCGGTAAGTTGAACAGGTGGTGAGTATTGGGTAATTTAGGTTAGATGGTTTAGGGGCTAAGGAGGTAAGTTGAGAAGTTGGTGAGGCAGATAGCTTAGCATGAAAAGTGCACTAATCAGCAAAATGTTTTCCTAACTTATATACTAAACCCTACCACCAAACATCTAACCAACCCATCTAACCAATACTAACCCACCTAACCAATTCTAAACCATCTAAACACCTAACCCACAATAACCCATCTACCCCCCTAAAACACCTAACCACCTTTCCGTCTTTTTAATTACTTTTGCTGAATTATGAGTTTGAAAAATAAATTTGCCAGAGAGAGTTTTACCATCATGAATGAACTGGTATTGCCGAATGACACCAATACGCTGAACAACCTAATGGGTGGCCGACTGTTGCATTGGATGGATATTGCGGCGGCGATTTCGGCTCAAAAACATTGCAACCGGATTGTGGTTACCGCTTCTGTAGATAATGTATCTTTTAAACATCCCATTAAACTGGGTGATGTAATTACCATTGAAGCCAAGGTAACCCGAGCTTTTAATACCTCTGTAGAAGTACGTTTAGATGTTTGGGCAGAGAACATTCCAAGTGGTGCCCGCCAAAAAAGCAATGAGGCTTATTACACTTTTGTAGCGCTTGATCAAAGCGCCAGAACCATCCCCGTACCCGAACTCATTCCGGAAACGCCAGAAGAACTCGAACTTTTTAATGGCGCCTTACGCCGCAGACAATTGCGACTGGTTTTAGGCGGAAAAATGAATCCGGATGATGCCAGCGAACTCAAGGCCCTCTTCTTTAAAGCCTAAATTTTACATCAAACTTCTTTCAGGTTAAACTGTTTGTCTTATTTTAGCAGCTTACCATTCGCTCAAAATATGACTACATATACCATACTTATTATTTTAAGCGGATTAGTGATCTTTTCCTATCTGTTTGATTTGGTGGCCAGTAAAACCAAAGTACCATCGGTTTTATTACTGTTGTTACTGGGCATTGGCCTGCGGTTTCTGGTCGATTACCTTAAAATCCAGACTTTTAATTTCCTCTCCATTTTACCCACACTCGGAACCGTAGGTTTAATCCTGATTGTTTTTGAGGGATCGCTGGAACTGAAGTACGATCGCGAAAAAAATAAAATTATAAAAAGCGCTTTCTTCTCTGCATTAACCATTCTACTGGGAACAGCAACCATCATCACGCTGATTATTTACCAGATTACCCATAAAGATTTATATACCTGTATTGCCAATGCCATTCCGTTTAGTGTAATCAGTTCGGCCATTGCCATCCCCTCTGCAGCGGCACTAGGGAAACAAGACCGGGAGTTTGTAATTTATGAATCTTCCTTTTCAGATATCCTTGGCATTATCATTTTCAATTTCGCCATTACCAACCACTCCATCACCACATCTGCCTTTATTGGCTTAGGGTTAAGCACTTTTTTAATCGTTTTATTATCGGCGATTGCTTGCGTGGTGCTGCTTTATATAATGGGGAAACTGGTGCACCACATAAAGTTCTTCCTCATTATATCTATCCTAATCCTGGTTTATGCCATTGGCCAATCGTACCATTTATCTTCGCTGGTGTTAATTCTAAGTACCGGATTATTTCTAAACAATGCAGATACCATCCAGAATGCATGGTTCAGAGGAGTATTTCTTTATAAAAACCTTTCTGCAGATTTATCGCAACTTTACCAACTCTCTGCCGAAAGTGCCTTTATTTTAAGAACCTTTTTCTTTGTGATATTTGGTTTCACCATGAACATTAGCGAGCTTAATGACAAGCCCGTACTGGCCAATGGTTTTTTTATTTTGGTAACCATTTTCGCCGTACGGTTTTTCTTTTTGAAGGTGTTCAAAAAAGGCGCACTTACCCCTATAGCTTATATTGCGCCTCGTGGATTAATTAGTATTTTACTATATTTTAATCTGCCTAATTCGCTAAAAATTCCTGAGGTTGGGCCTTCTTTTCTATTCCTCGTGGTGTTGGGTACCAGCATTGTGATGACTTTAGGTATTACGTTGAGCAAAACCAAAACAGAAGAAATCCCTACGGCTTAAAGGATTTTAACTTCCCATTTCCAATATTTTATCAAATTCTGTTGCTTTTAAAGGCATTACCGATAAACGGCCCTGGCGAACCAAAGAGATATCAGATAAGCTAGGTTCAGCTTTAATTTGCTCTAACGTAACCGGATTTTTTAATGATTCTACAGGCACTAAATCTACTACTACCCAGTTTTTATCATCAGTAGTTGGGTCTTGATAAGATTCTTTTACCACCTTCGCTACGCCCACTACATTTTTGCCTTCATTGCTGTGGTAGTAAAGCACCAAATCGCCTTCTTTCATTTCCCTAAGGTTATTTCTAGCCTGATAATTCCGAACGCCATCCCAAAAGGTGCGGCCATCTTCATTAAATTTATCCCAGCTGTATTTAAAAGGTTCTGATTTTACTAACCAATGGTTCATGTAAGGTAATTTTAAGCCACAAATTTAAGCTTTTTGCCCTTACTTGTAAAGCACTAAAAATAAATCATCAGAAACTGCTATTTTGCAGATTGGTTATCTAGTTACGACGATAATGAATTAGTAAACTGGCTGAGGTATGAGCACCATTTAAATTCTAAATTAATAAGGCATTTCAGCCTCAATTTCCCATCAAAAAGTACCCTATAATAAAAACAATTGATATGAACAAAGACGAAAAAGAAAGAAGAAAAGAAATATTAAATGAGTTGCAGAAAAAAGAGCAACAAGCATTTGATCAAAGCTTACCCATGGAAAGGCATTTTTTTGAACTTTTATTTGATTATCTTGATCAGGAGTTGGAAGAAAATGGCTGTGATGATACCAATAACCTAACGAAGGCTTTTTTGATAAGCCATAAAATATCAAATCCAGAGATTGTTTTAAACTGGTTGGCTGAACGCAGCTGTTATTGTGATTGTGAAATTTTAGCTAATGTCGAAGAACAGTTTGAGTAATCTCTAAAAAAGTTACTGACCTACTTCCTGGCTCACTCATGCTGCGTGCGTGTGAAAGCCTTTGTAAAGTTAAGGTCTATTAAACTCTTGCAGGTAAATATTAGTCTTTTTAACGCCTGATAAAATAACGCACACGCGGCATGCATGCGACAGCTAAAGGGTTTAAAAAACACGATAATTTAAACCGTTCTAATATTTGAAGCAACTATCAATAATACTGGCAAACACTATAAATGCTAGATTTAAGTATTTGTAACTTTTTTCATATTAAAGTTGCATAATGTTTATATTTTAGTAAAAATAGAAATCTTACCTAACCTTTTCACACATTCTCATCATTCGATCTAAATAACAATAACTCTTTAATAAATAATTAACCATGCCCGTAGAAACAATCGCCTTTAGTATTGGAACCTGGATACTAGGAAAGGTGGGTGATAAAGGATTTGATTCCTTAGCCTCAAAACTTTCAAACACAGATTTAATTAATAAAAAATTTGGAAAAGCTGTTAAAAAAGTATCTACTGAATTTCAATCGACTTACCCCAATTTGCTAGGAGGAAATATTGAATTTTTCTTTAAAAAAGAAGAGGTTTTTGGAGAGTTATTCAAACTTCTATTCAAAATTTCAAAAATTGATGACACAACAATTGAGAATATTTTTGATACGACTACTCTTCCTGAATACTTCATTAAAAATTTCATCGAGGCACTTAAAAATGAACTTTTGAAAGATAAAGTATTTGATGAACTATTTTCTAATAATGAATTATATATTGTTTTTCAGGGATTAGGAATTAATATAAGAAATATCGCACAGAATTCAGATATCACAGTTGAGAAACTCTCTGGCATTTCCAAAATACTTGAGGACAGAATGGGAAACTCTTTCGATTTTGGTGAATTTATAAAAACTTATACTCATAATGCCCTTAATAACCTTTCTCAAGTTAACTTTATTGGTTTAGGAATCGACATATCTATAAAAAAGCAAAGGAAAAATTTGTCAGATATTTTCGTTAAACCTTTGTTCAGGGTATACAAAGATGGAGAAACTTTTTCTGACATCAGCCATTTAAGCTATAGCAAAAGTAATGGGATAGGGTATGATGATTTATTTGTTACAGGAAAAAGATTGGTAATCTTAGGAAATCCTGGATCAGGGAAATCAATAGTAATTAAATCAATAATATGTGACATCTTAAAAAAGGAGAACGAAAGATTTTTTGGAAAATTAATAGGATTTCTACCATTTAGAATTGAATTGAGAAATTATCTGGCATTTAAAAAGGAGAACAAAGGTTCATTTTTAAAATATCTTGTATTTCTATTAGAAAATGAATATCAAATAAATAATATTACAGAGTCTATTCTGATAAATATCTTAAAAGAAAATAAATGTATCTTACTATTTGATGGTCTTGATGAAATATTTGACATCCAAGATAAAATCGCGACTAAAAATGACATAGAGAACTTTCAAAATACATTTGATAATATCTACTCAGTAACCACTTCAAGAGTAATCGGCTATGATGAGGCTAGCTTAAATGAAACATTTGCCCCTCTTTTAATTGATCAATTTGACCATGTGAAAATTGAAGAATATGTCATTAAATGGTATGAAAAAGAAGAAGAGATAGAAGATATACGTTTAAAAGAAATCGAAGGATTTATTAGCAAGATGTATGAAATTGATTTTGAACTTATAAGTAATCCTTTACTTTTATCTTTAATAGTAATACTTTATAGAAACATTTTGAAACTTCCTGAATCAAAATTGGAGATATATCAAAGTTGTACAAAAACGTTAGTTGATAAATGGGATGCCTCTAAAGACTTAGTAATAAATTTAGATTCTCAGCTTTTAAAAGAGAAAGATAAATTATTTGCAGACTTAGCACATTGGCAGTATAATGAATTAAGCAGTAAGTCCACAAACATAACATATAGCAAGGCAAAACAAACAATTTCAAAATCTATAATTCGATTGAATATTTCAAAGGAGGACGATTGTGATAATTTGGCAGATACATTTATGGAATATGCTCAAAAGAGATCACTTTACTTTGACAATAACTTTACACATAAGACATTTTTAGAATATTATACAGCATACTGGATCTATTCGAATATTGAAAAAAAACACCTTGTCAACGAAAGAAATAACATTATATCAATATATATAGGAAATCCCTTTTGGTTTATTGTTCTAGAACTTCTCCTAAATTTAATTGATAAAGATCAGGCAGACAATGATATTATTGATGAAATAATTAATAAACAATTGGAGGTTTCTAATAACAGTATCCCATTTCTAATTAACATTTCTTATAAGCTTAAAAATGTAAGTAATAGTGCAATACAAAAATGTGTGAACCAAGGGATTAAATATATTGACGAATTCAATAAAGATAAACATAGAAAATTAGCCCGAACAAGAAATAATTCTATATTCAATTCAATTACATCGGCTACTAGACACTCTTCGAAGGTTAAAAATTTTGTAACCCAAGAATTAAAAAGACTCGAGGCTCTTAAAATTGATAAGCCTAGTCAACTAAAAAATATCTACATATTACGCCTAGAATTATTAAATCCACTCTTTACCGAAGAAAGCTCAGAGTACATGTTAGATGACACATCTACTTTCGAAAAAATATGTAGAACTGATGCATATCTCTTCACGTTAAGCAAAACATTTTCAATTCCTTACCCTAAAAGAGTCTTCGATACTATTGACGAATTTATATCACTTTTTGGCATTGAGAAAATTTTTATAAATCTTCCTTCCGTTTATGATACATATAGGTTTAGCTCTTATTTTGAAACGTTTATTTCAGAAACGATAAAGAGAGATCTTTATAATCTAGAAGATGCACTTTCTGTATTAAAGAAATGGGGAATGACATACAAAGAGATAGCTTTTAGAATATCAAAAATCGATATCGGATTCTCTCTAGATATAGAAAATCTTGATAAACAGTTTGCTGAATTCAGTCGGCATCCAGATTTAGAAATTTCTGAAATACTTATACAAGTAATTAGGCAAGGAAGAAATATTGACATAACCAAATTTAATACTAGCAAGCTGAGTGTAGACAAACTTAATTTATACGAACGAGTGATGGCATCCGAATTAGACTTTGACGAAGAAGACTAATTAAGTCCCTTTATCTCACGCCGCATATTGCATATGAATTAGGTGCTGTTCTAAAATGAATTCAGTATGATGATTCTATCCTGAGATCGTCATGCTGAACTTGTTTCAGGATCTTATCAAAGAAAGATGCTGAACTGAATTCAGCATAACGATTCGGATAGAAAACCCTTTCTTGCATATGCGTGCCAACGATAGTAAATCCCCTTGCTGGCGCACGCGTGCCGCGTGTGGATTTGATACTGGTGCATCCTAATCTTTATTTCACAAGCGACACGCATGGGCCAGCGCAGTGAACTGCAAGTACAGAACTATCAGCTGCATGATCTGAACTATTGACTGCAAGCATAAACCTGCCAACTGCAAGCATAATGTTGTTAACTGCGCTGATAGAACTATCAACTGAAAGTATACAACTTTGAACTGCAAGTTCAGAACTATGAACTAAAAGCACAAACCTACCAACTGCAAGTATAATATTGTTAACTGCAAGTTCAGAACTGCGAACTGAAAGCATAGAACTGCTAACTGCAAGTATAGAACTATGAGCTGCAAGTTCAGAACTATGAACTGAAAGTATAGAACTATCAACTGCAAGCATAAACCTACCAGCTGCAAGTATAATGTTGTTAACCGCGCTGATAGAACTGTTAACTGCAAGTTCTGAACTGCCTTCATTTATGCGTTATCTGAGCAAAAATATTTTGTAGATTGATTTTATTGTATTTATCTTAGCGATGCTAAATGATAATTAACATATTTTACAAATCTTAAAAGAGAAGCAATTAAGTAAGCAATTCAATTTTTAACAATATTCCTGAGACGAGCGGTAGTCCCGCATCTATATTTTCTCTGTAAAGAGTTAATTGTCGTTTAGCAGCGTCTCAGGATCTTTTTATCAATGTTATGCTAAACGACAATTGTAAAAACCCAAACACACAGCTCCCAAATCAGGTAGTAGCTGTAACAGAATTCCGGAAACTTATTGGAGGCTATTTTGAAATGAATAGTTTATCGGATGTAAATCAAATACTTACTGAAATGCTCAGCGCAACTACCGGGCCCGATCCTCGTTCAGGCAAACACAAACCCATTACTATTGCCAACGCACTTTATGATGTAAACAATATCATCAGCCTGTTTGCCAAAACCAAACCTTTAGCCAATGAAGACACCTTTCAGCAATATGCCCAAAGCCAGACTTATCAATTGCAAGCCGTCGGCAATTTTGATGTAGAGCACCTATCCGAACTGTTATATTATGGCTTAAATGCCTACATCTTTCAAGAAGAAGGTTATGAAGGTGCAACCCTAAACTTTTCTGCCGAAATTACCGCTGCATATAAAATGATTTATGATTGGTTTACAAATTGCGATGCCTGGCATACCGCTTTTAAACAAAGAATTCAAATCAATTAATTTGAGTAGCTGTATCACTAACTGATAGGTTATGGCAATCGATACACCCCTCCTTTTTTTAAGGAGGGGTGCCCAATGGGCGGGGTGGTTTAAGCCCCTATCCGCCTATCGGCACCTTTCCCTGAAATGGAAGGGGTGATGATAAAAATATTTACCGAAGCTATAATTACATTAATTTCGGCCGGTGAGACACCAGACCGATAGGTAAGCTAATAGGCGGCATGGTTTATCGCCTCGAAAAACTCGTCATTTCGAGCGCAGCCGAGAAATCTTTGAAACCTCAATTAGATTGATCAACCCTGATTTCAAAGATCTCTCCGTTTCGCTGCTGCCTGAAAAAGGCAGGCGCTCCAGTCGAGAAGACGACCTTGGTGTAAATTAACCCCTATCCGCCTATCGGCAACTTTCTCCTGAAAGGGAAAGGGCGATGATAAAAATATTTACCGAAGCTATAATCACATTAATTTCGGCCGGTGAGACACCAGACTGATAGGTAAGCTAATAGGCGGCGTGGTTTATAGCCTCGAAAAACTCGTCATTTTGAGCGCAGCCGAGAAATCTTTGAAATCGTGAATTAGATTGATCAATCTTGACTTCAAAGATCTCTCCATTTCGCTGCTGCCTGAAAAAGGCAGGCGCTCCAGTCGAGAAGGCGACCTTGGAGTAAATTAACCCCTATCCGCCTATCAACACCTTTCCCTGAAATGGAAAGGTCGATGATAAAAATATTTACCGAAGCTATAATCACATTAATTAGGTAGGTGAGACACCAGACCGATAGGTAAGTTAATAGGCGGCGTGGTTTATCGCCTCAAAAAACTCGTCATTTCGAGCGCAGCCGAGAAATCTTTGAAACCTAAAATTAGATTGATCAATAAGACCTGATTTCAAAGATCTCTCCGTTTCGCTGCTGCCTGAAAAAGGCAGGCGCTCCAGTCGAGAATACGACCTATACGCCTATCGGTTGGTGTCTCACCAACCGAAACAATACCCGATTCCTATCCCGACAGATAGATGAACGCAATGCTAATGCATCGTTTTCTTTGATTCAATCACCTCTCTAAAGAAAGATAAAACATCATCAATATGATAGTTAAAACTCAGGATTTCTCTTTTATCCCACATTTCCTGCTTTATGCGATTCATCTGTTCCTTATTACTGAGCTGCACAGCCAGATCATCATAAGAATGATAAAAAATCCCAAATCCATTTTTACAGGTAAAAGATTGAGAAGCGCAGATATGCCCGGTATTATTCCGCTGAATCATCGGGAGCCCGGCAGCACCAAGTGTAGACATCCTCGCGGCGTAGTTGAGATCTAGCCAACTTGCTTTCATCAACTCCCCAAAATTTTCCGAATCGTAAATATGAAGCCAGCCCGCATCATATTTAGAAAGTTCTGCTACCCAGTGCTGTGGCGAACATGCCGGATGCAGATGGAGATAGCCTGGAGCCAATAAATTGGCCTCATCAATCCATGATTTATAAACACTGTGGTAGAAATCTCCATAAAGATGTAAATGGATTTTCCTTTTAGCCAATTCCTGAACATCAATTGGTGATAGCCCCATCGGCCTTCCCGGAACTACGGTATGAATCTCCCCATCCTGCTCCGAAATCAAACTGCTTGGCTTTCCTTTAAACCGTTCAACATGAGGTAAATCTCCATCTAAGATCATACTCAACGGTACATCAAAATGAAAAAACTCTTCATACCAGCGCTTAATTTCCTCATTCAGATAAATCGTTCCGTCAGCATACTGAAAAAGATCAATCATTTTATCCCACAAGCCTTTTTGCCTGCAAAAAAACGGACCTTCTTTAAAATGCCACACAAAAGGAATCCCTAAATCTGCACGGAGCACTTCATGAATAAATGGTATTGCCCTAAAATTTAAGAGCGCATAAATGATATCTGGTTTGAGATTTTGTACAGTTTGTTGCCAATTCTCTTTAGGGATGTCGATGATATTGCCAAAAGGAAGTGGACCAACCGCGTTATAAAAAGAGGGCTCATCCATCCATAAACCATATAACTGATGGCCCTTTTCTTCAAAAGCCAAAACCCGCTCAGCATTATAGGCCAGCTCACCTACCAAAAGGATTTTTAAGGATGGCTCATTTGAAATCACAGGACGATGATCAAAGTCTAAATATTCTACGTGTTCATCTATTAATCCGCCAAAAGCCGATTTGAATTTCAATTTTTGATTGATCTGGTAAAACTGCTTGTATAGATTAATCCCGCCGCCCCAACGCTCGCTAATAATTTTATGTCGCTGACTGGGGTGAGAAGTCCATTCGGCAGTAATTTTCATAGTAAACTTAGGCTCGGTTCCATTTAGCAATTTATTCCAGAACATATTATTCAGACTATCCGTTACCAATTCGCTCCTTTCCAACCATCTGTGATCTGTTTTTTTGTGCATTACCTGCACCAGCTGATACCCAATATCTATAAAAAGCCCAAAACACTTTTGTCCGCCACTGCCACTATGATCATCCTGATAATTATGTTTTGCACCCGAACAGAAAAAAGCAGCTCCCGGATTGGACAGTGCCAGATTCCATAGCGACTGAAGATGATCTTCAAAGTATACATCATCAGAAGGCAGGTAGCTAATATAATCATACGAGGCATGATCCAGCCCCTGGTTAATGGCAGCACCCAAGCCCTTATTTGATTTATTGCACAGGTATTTTATTCGATCATCGCTGAGATAGCAGTTGATCACATCTCTTGTTGCATCAGTACTGCCATCAACGATGATGATCAGTTCCCATTCGCGAAAGGTTTGAAACTGTAAACTGGCAATTGCCCGTGAGATAAATGCGCCATGCTGATACGTGGGCATGATCACACTAATGCCTTTATTTTTCATTTAATGGAGAGAAATGGCAATAGAATGCACATCATCTGCATCCGATTACCGATACGTTAAAAAATATTTAGATAGTTAAGAAAAGGATACCATTGTAAGCCCTTTAATACAATAATAAATATTATTTCTTACATTATTCTAAAGGTCAGTCCCGCAGATTTAAATGATTATCGCAGATTTTAACACCCTATTCTGCTGAAGTCTTCAGAATCTGCGTAGAGTCGTCCTCCTGAACTTGATTCAGGATCTTATCTAAATAGATGCTGTTCTGAAATGAATTCAGAATGACGCTAAATCTAGCATGATGATACCGTTTTAAATGATTATCGCAGATTTTAACACCCTATTCTGCGAAAATCTTTTAGATCCGCTGGAAAAATTATTTTTCCTCCCTGAGAGATTTCACCAGATAAAGATGCCAAACCGCTGGAAACATAATAGTTTTCTTTTGATGCCACAGACGCAGTAATGGATCAATAATGACCTCTTTCTGAAGCGCAGACACATCCTGTGTTGCTGCCATTTCCTCAATCTGATTCATTATTTTTTCGGCTTGCTGCACATCATTATTTTCTGCAGCCCATTTGGCAAAAGCGATTAAGGTGGTGATTTTGCTATCGAACAATACGTATTTCGGAATAATTCCGGTGCCATCCTCCCCTTCATCCAACAGGTATAAAATTCTTTGTAGATCTTGTGCTAGAAATTTTTCAGGAAACGCTGCCAATACGAAATTAAAATAATCAGTTTGTTCCAGGCCTTCAATCAGATTCTCCAAATGACCTATCAACACTTTTTCTGATGCTTTCAAATCAAACTTCCAGCTTCCCCAACTGCTTAAATGTTTATTCTTATTGCTAAAATCATCAGAAAGCCAGCCGGATAAATCATAATGAAAATGCCAGTCTTTTGGTAAAAGCGAAGCCTGCTTTTCTTGCCATTTCAAAATTAAACTATGTTGTATTGCAAGTTTACAGAACAGGGTATTTTCTTCCACATCCAGCTGAAGCTGAATAAACAGGCGATGACCTGGGCCTCCATATTGATCATCGCTAAGATCCTGATACCAAAGCCAGGTTTCTCTATGATCTGTTTGAAGGTATTTCCAATTTAAAGGTACCAGATGACGATCAATAACGGGTTGGATGAGTTTTATCTTTTCATGTCCTGTTTCTAAAGCAAGCTGATCTTTCCTGTATGCACTTTCCAGCGTGGCAATATCTTTTGAAAGTTCGAGCAGGTAACGGATTTTGTAGGCTTCCTCTACGCTGGTTGTATCTAAAAGATTGATTTTTAAAGCCGGGAACGACAAATAATCCCCTTCATTTTCACTTGTTTTCTGCTTATCTAGCCGGTTGCGCATTGCAATATCCCGGATTTCAGGAAGATGATCATGCCTTAAAAAACCAGTAAATGTGCCTGGTATACCTTCATCTTCTCCAAAATCGCCTTCTAAAATGGCATTTACAAGTAAGTTATACCATTGTTTCAACAAATCATCATGCTGTTGCCTTTCTGCCTCCAGCATCATAATTTTAACAAGTTGCGGTATCGATAGCCTTTGCGGACTTTCACGATCTGTTTTCGGCAAAATATCAAGTTCACATAAACGCTTCCAAAACCAATCTCCAGCATCACAATACAGGTACATCTCGCCATTTTTGCTTTGTGCATAACCCATTTCCTTTTGATCCTGATCATACACCCAATCACCATACTCATCTGTAGGAAGCTGTTCATCGGTAATGCCCAATTGCGGGTATTTTGCTATGGGGATTTGATAAACAAACCGATTTTTAACCAAAATATCCATCACTCTGAAATGAGTATAACTGGTATCAAAAAATGCTTCTAAACGGTACAAATTAAATAAGATGTCTCGCTTAGTTATTAAACCATCGTTAGAAGATCGGTCTACCAGATGAGTAGTTTCTTCGACGAGGTCTTCAATTTCGTGCATTGACATGGCTTTACTTTCTGTTAAGGTCTGTAATCAATAATGGATTATCCACTTTTAAACGATCAATGAGCTCTTTTACGGCATCTGTAGTTGGATTTAGCTTGAGTTGTTCTACCTCAGTATTGGTAATGCCTACCATTTGGAGAAAGCTAACTTCACCGTGTGGCGTCTGGATTTTTCCCAGTTCAGGGTCCAGGGTAAAAACAAAACCAGTAATTTCAGTTTCCGTATCCAGTCTGATGGGTCCATTGGCTGGAACAAAGTGATTTTCTTCAAACCATTTACCGCTCGAAAATACATAGCGGGCCAGGTTATTCATCACCTGTATGACCCAGATAGGATCATTCTGATCATCTTGAAAGGGTACCAACCTAAAGGTAAACTCAAAACCCCATTTACTAAATTCGCCACCAGCTTTCTCTTCATCATAATAAAGTTCACTCATACCATAACTTACAATGTGGCGGTGAAATTGCTGGTGATTGCTATCATATACGCTGGCACCATCTATCGGGTCGCTGCCACCTGCCATATAATGGATACCACATAAAGGTGGATAATGACGTGGTTCAATACTGCCATAAATTTTATCCAATTGATGATCAATTGCCTGCCAGCCTGGGGTATCTTCTGTGGTGTATTGTTTTTGATATTCTTCTTTATTCATTACAATTGCTTTTGTGTTCAGGTTATAAGAAACATTTTTAATGAATGATTATAAACGTATGAATGGATAACTTCTTATCAAATTACGGCAGATCTAAATAGACAAACCTTGCTGCAAACAATTAATCTGTTATCATTCCGTGGCCTTGCCAGCCCAGAATATGTCCATCATCATCACTTACCCGTACCAATTTGCCGCTTTTATTAAATACCAGTTGCAGGCCATGCTCCTGTTCCCATTCGCAACTAAAGGTTAAACGAAGGTATACGCCCTTATCTTCATAAGGTTCGCGGGTAACATATATTTCCCGTGGTGTAACATAATTCCATATTTCCTGAGGATCTTTGATATCCCATAAATGCTGGTCAGCTTCATCATAGCCTATTGCATCTAAAAAATCCATACAGTTTCTATACACATGTGCATTTGTTGCTTCGCGATCTTTAAGCGTTTTCGACATAAAATTACGAATGGTTTCATCAGCTTCATCCATAAAGTTTTCATCCTCATTAGGATTATAATCGGTGATGGTGAAGTTCATTTCAACATCATCTAAAAAACCGATTTTTTGCGGTTGTGATACCCACCAATCGTCGAAATCTGCGTTATTTAACACACCAATTACAGCAGATCTTACTTCCGTTTGGGTGATGGGTGCCCGTTTCTTTTGAAGAGGAATTTCATTATTCAGACTTGCAAATGCGGCTTCCTTTTCTGCTTCTGCTCTTGGCGTATAACTTTCCAGTTTAGAAAATATTTCCTTAATGTTCGTTACCCGTGTCATCTCTTTGCTGGAAATGGTGATGGCCAAATCTTGTATATTCTGATCATATCGAACAGCTAACATATTATAATTAAAATTTGTAGGCAGCTCAAAAAAGAAGTATGAACTATAGGTATAGTAAGCCAGGCAAATTCTATAACCATCTGACGGATTAATGGGGTCATTTGGAGAGCAGTTTAATGCAGGATGATATTTGCGGATAATAAATAGCTTTTCCCCATCAGGACTAAGCGCTGCCAAAAGATATTTTTTTAAAAAATCCCTTAGATATTTATCGTTTTTGGATAGAAGATTTTCTCCTGGGTTTTCAATTTCCCAACCTGTCATGCCCATATTGTTAAAGTTTAATAAATTTCAAGTAATCTTTATCGCTTTGTGGTTTTTGCTCCCGGAAATATTTTAATTCCGTCAACAGTTAATGTTTTTACATACACACTAATGTGAGGCCACCACATGGCTTCATTGGTACTGTAAAAACTTTCAGATGCCGAGGCAACCTCCCAGTTAGTAAAGGTGATGATGCGCGGTTTGTTTAAAACGTTAACATCTGCAATGGTAATTTCACCCTTTATATCATTTATGGTTCCGGCCACCCACTTAAGCAGAAAATCATCTGCGTTTTGCGCCATTTCTAAAATCAATGTACAATTGCTTTCCGCAGTAGAATTTCCTTCTTTTTGAAGTATAAATGGCTTACTTACCGAATAACTGCTTCCTAAAAGCTTGTAGGTATGGGTAGCTTTGGAAGCGTTATCGGTAATCTTTAAGTCTATTTTTACCTTCTGCGTATAGTTATCCCCTTCTGGATTTTGTGCTAACGCTTTAAAACCTGGCAACAGGATAAAAAGTGCTATGGCATAGCCATAACACCTTAAGCTGAGAGGCGCTATAATAATTTTGAATAACGACTTCATTCTGATTTTTTTTAAATTTTACTTTCTTTTTCTGAAGCGAAGTTGAATCTGCCTTCAAATATTTTTCCGATGATGGGAACTGGTTTCTCTACTTCATTATTCGCCGCAATAATGCCTAATAACAACAGCAAAAACGGAATGAGTAAAACGATATAAAAGATAAAACCCAACGAAGGGATAATCGCCAGGATGATACTACTGATGATACTTAATGCAAATGAGGTAATGATAATTCCAAGCGACTGACCTAAATGATAATTAACCAGTCTGCTTTTTTCTGTAGATTTTTTAAATTCCAGATAAGAAATGATCCACCCAATAAGGGTAATGTAGGCTACTATTGCCATCGTTTTGTTTTTCATGATTTTATGATTTAGTGATAGAATACCACAAAATTAGCGGCACTTGCATTCCAAACCAAGAAAACAGGGTCTACTCAAAGACTACAGGCAAAAAAATAATGGTCTACAATGCGTCTACAAAAAACACCTAAAACTCTTTATCACAACAACTTAATATAATTTACATTTTTCGGGAAAGTATTTCTTTTTTCTATTTTTGGTTCATGCAGCTACCACTGAAATCACTATTATTGATTGTATCCCTTTCCTGTATTTTTAATATAGATGCATCAGCACAAAAAATATATCTGGATTCACTTAACCGTTTACTGGCCCAAAAAGATATTTCTAAAATAGAACAGGTTAATATTTTATGCAAACTGGCGAAGGCAAATTTTGAGCAACATCTACCACTTTCGTTTGAGCAGACCAACAGGGCGCTTCAAATCAGCCAGACTTTGCCTGATGGACAAGGTAAAGCCATGGCCTATGCCACGTTTATTCATCTGTATGTTTGGAAAAAAGATCTTAAAAATGCTTATGCCAGTCGAGACAGCGCCATGTACTATGCCAGAAAAACAAAAGACCGGGCAACACTAGGCTTTGTATGGTTTAGAAACGGGTGGTTAGATCTGGTGAATGATGAGAATGATCAGGCAGCAAAGAAATTATTAAAAGCACTAGATTATTTTAAAGGGCAACAGGTACCAGACTATGAAAGTACTACCTACCATTATTTAGCCAGTATTTACAGCTACGGGAACAATTCTGCAAAGCAAAAAAAATATGCCGATTTATGTTATCAAAAAGCATTGGAGAGCCAACAGGTAGATCAATTGAATAATGCTTATTATACCATCGGACAAACCTATTTCGATCAGTTTAAACTCAATACCTCCAAACGGGGCCTTTTGGATTCAGCCATTTTTGTTTATAAAAAATCTTTGTTGCTTTCTAAAAAACAAGAAGGTCGTTTAATTTTAAGAAGTAATACCGCAGCCATTGCCTTAAATACTGCTAATGCCTATTTCCAATATTTCCCTGTCACTTACCGTGACAGTGCAGAGAAATACCTGGATCAGGCTATCGAAATTGCCACTAAAACCAATTTGCAGGAAGTATTACTAAATTGTTACGGCTTACGTAGTGAATATGCTTTGCGAGACGGGCATGATGACGAGGCCGAAAAGATTTTATTAAACGGCTTAAATAAAACAGATGGCGTAGTGAGTATGCCCATAACCAAAGCCAGAATTTACCAGGGACTGGCTAATATTGCAGAAAAGAAAGGTGATGATAAGCTTGCCTTGAAATACATGAAGCAATATTTTGAGTATTACAAAAAGGCGTTTAACGAAGAAAAAATCAATAGCATAACCCGGGTAGAAGCACAGTATCAATCAGCCAAGAAAGAACAGGAAATTGCTTACTTGCATCAAGAAGCTGTATTTGCAAAAAAACGCACCACCTTTTATGTCATCTTAGGGATTATGGGAATGGCGGTACTGCTTTTTCTACTTCGATCTTATAACTTTAAATTAAAGGCATCAGTCAGGAAACAAGAGTTAATAGATAAGGAGAAAACGGCAGCAGAATTAAGGGCACAACTAAAAGAGGCTGAAGCCATACAACTACAAACGGAACAGGTTTTACTTAAAGAGCGACAGCAACGTTTACAAAAAGAACTGCTGGCTGGCACTTTACAGATAGAAGAGAAAAATGAATTACTGGAATTGCTTTCAGGCAAGGTGGATACAGAAAGTCATCTTTCTTTTGATGAACAAATCAAAAGGATTTTGAACCAGCAAAAGAAAATGGATAAAGATTTTGAAGTGCAGAAAGCTGATTTCTTTGAAACTAACCCAGCGTTTTTTGATCGTTTACAACAGCAAGCCAACCAAAGCCTAACCCGGCTTGATCTAAAATACTGTTCTTATATGCTGATGGGGCTTTCAAATAAAGAAGTATCTATACGTTTAGGCATTGAACCCAAAAGTGTGCGTATGAGCAGATACCGGATTAAACAAAAGCTTGGGCTTGGAAAAGAAGATGACCTGAATGTGTTTCTACAAAATCAAAGTTAAAAACGTTAAGGTTAGCGGGTTATAGGTTTAGAAGGTTAGATGCGTCTATGAGAAATTAACGCAGGCCGTCTTCCTGAACTTGTTTCAAGATCTTACCATAAAAGATGCTGTTCTGAATTGAATCCGATAACTATCGGATCAGAATGACGCTAAATTTACTTCGTAGCTTTGCGCTGCGCTACAGGTCAGCATGACGATTTCGCTGGATAATCCTCTCGAAAAATCGTCATTGCTTCAGCAAATTCTTCATTTGCTGAAGCAATCTCCATAGAAACATCTACAAGGAGATTGCTTCGTTCCTCGCAATGACGATAGTTCGATAGTTCGTCCTCATGAACTTGTTTCAGGATCTATCTAAATAGGTACTGTTCTGAAATGAATTCAGAATGACGCTAAATTTACTTCGTAGCTTTCCGCTGCGCTACAGGTCAGCATGACGGTTTGGTTATACCATTCCCCCTTATTCATCCTCATAAACTCACAAAAGTTACTAATCTATCGTAAAATACCTCAGCCCAAGGGTAGTGCTATTTGCCTTTCTAACTTTATTGGCTAAGTCTTTATCTGCTGAAAGTTTCTTCTCATACGAAGGAATCATTTCTTTCATTCTTGATTGCCATTCTGGCGAAGCCATTTGTTGTGGAAAGCATTTTTTTAATAGCGTAATCATAATATCAACAGAAGTTGATGCACCCGGCGAAGCACCTAATAATGCCGCCAAACTGCCATCTTCGGCACTTACCACTTCCGTTCCAAATTGAAGTACACCACCTTCTTTTTCATCTTTTTTAATAATCTGCACCCTTTGTCCGGCAGTTTCAAGTTTCCAATCTGAAGCCTTTGCTTCTGGAAAATATTCCTTCAAGGCATTTAAACGTTCCTCGTCGGATTGTGTAACCTGACTAATCAAATACTTCGTTAACGGAATATTATCTGCTCCGGCAGACATCATTGGCCAAATATTTTTTAAGGTAATGGAACGGGTTAGATCTAAATAAGATCCTTGCTTTAAAAATTTGGAAGAAAAGCCTGCATAAGGACCAAAAAGTAATGCCTTTTTACCATTAATAATTCGTGTATCCAGATGTGGTACAGACATGGGTGGTGCGCCTACTCCTGCCTTACCATAAACCTTTGAAATGTGCTTCGCAATGATTTCCTGATTATTGCAAACCATCCACTCGCCACTTACCGGAAAGCCACCAAAGCCCTTCCCTTCCGGAATTTTAGATTTCTGGAGCAGCCTTAAAGCGCCACCTCCGGCACCAATAAATACAAATTTCGCCTTTATATTGCGCTCTTTTTCTGTTTTATTATCCAATACGGTAACCAGCCAGGTACCATCATCCAGGCGCTTAAGATTTTTCACCTCATGATTCAGTTCTACCTTAACACCATTTTCTTTTTTTAATGAGGCCACTAACCCTCTGGTTAAACTTCCAAAATTAACATCAGTACCAATGGCCATATAAGTTGCAGCAACCTTTTGTTTCCGGCTTCTTCCCGTCATGACCAGCGGCATCCATTTAGAAAGGGTATCAAAATTTTCAGAATATTGCATGCCTTTAAACAGCAGCTGCTTGCTCAACACATCATATCGTTTCTTCAGGTATGCTACATTTTTATTTCCCCAAACAAAACTCATGTGCGGCACATTATTGATAAAGGAATTAGGTTCGGGAAGTCTCCCCTTGCTCACCATATAAGCCCAAAATTGTTTTGAAATTTCAAACTGTTCATTAATGGAAATCGCTTTGTTAAACTCAATGGTTCCATCCGGACGCTGCGGCGTGTAATTCAGTTCACAAAAAGCTGAGTGGCCTGTACCGGCATTATTCCAGGCATCAGAGCTTTCTGCAGCCACCAGATCCAAACGCTCATAAATATTGATTTTCAACTTTGGGTTCAATGTTTTCATCATCGAGCCTAGTGTTGCACTCATTACCCCTGCACCAACCAATACAACATCAGTTTCTTCATCAGCACTTTTATTTTTGCAACCTACACTAAAACCTATTAATAGGATAAGCAGGTATGTTATTAATTTTTTCATCATTTTTAATTATTATTTATTTTCAAACGAGTGCGTTAAGATTCGCTTTTAGAAATAACAAGCGCTGCGATGGCATGTCCAACAGTATTGGTAATGGCCCGTGCTTCGCTCATAAAACGATCAATGCTCAGTAAAACGGCTAAACCTTCTACCGGAATTTTATGTATGCTACTTACCGTAGTCACCAAAGCTAAAAAGCCTGTTCCGGGAATACCCGATGCCCCTTTAGAGGTGAGTAAAATAATGACAACAATGCCGGCTAGTTCAGATACGGAAAAACTTACATTGTAAAGCTGTGCAAGAAAGATTACAGACATCCCCAGATAAATACAGGTTCCATTCAAATTAAGCGAGTTTCCGGTAACGGTAACTAACCTCACCACCGGCCTTTTCAAGCCTATTTTTTCCAATTTTTCGAGAAGTAAGGGAATAACTGAACTGGACGATGATGTTCCTAAGGCATAAAGCAATTCATTTTTGATTGAACCTAAAAAGATATAAAGATTCACCTTCAAACCGGCAAGTAAAGACCCCAAAATGAGTGCAATAAACAAGAACATCGTAATATAGGTACCGGCCAGCATTTTACCGATAGGCACCAAGGTATCCAGCCCAAAACGCCCAACCGTATAGGCAATGCCACTAAAGGTAACAATCGGTGCCAATAGAAAAAGGTATCTTAATATCCGAAGCACTATAGATTTGAGCTGTTCAAAAACTTTAACCACGTGATTCCGATTTGCTAAACGGTTGATTAAAATACCAATGGCGACGGCCAGAACAAATAACAGCAGCATGCCATTTTGCATCACAAATTTGAGCCAGCCTTCATAGTGAGTAGAAATTACCCTCGCTGGTTCAATGGATTCCACTAAACTACGGTCTATCTTTCCTGGGTGAATAATCAGTGCACTGCAAATCCCAAAAATAATGGCCACTGTGCTTACCGCTGCAAAATAAAAAATAGCTTTTGCGGTAATCCTTCCAGCCAGTTTAAGGTTTTCCAAACTTCCGAATACACTCACGATGCTTAGAAATATAACAGGTGGCACAAAAGGCTCAATCACCGAAACAAATAAACTCCCCACCCATTGCAGCCTGATGGCAAAACTTGGAAAGCAAACACCAGCCAGGGCACCCAATATAATGGCCGCAAATATTTGTAAGCTCAGGGTTTTGTTCAGCTTATCAATAACCAGATCTGTTTTCTCTATCAGCCTCAAATTATATTCTATTGATCTTCAATATAATAATATTTCTACACAAGTGACGGAGCTGCATCCTTAATTACCGTACTGGCCAATTCTGCATAGCTAGAGAAATGATGCTCAAACAAGAGCGCTAAGTCAATTGCTTTCCGGTCATATTCCTTCACATCTTCCCAAAGATTTCTCGGGTTAAGAATTTCTGCTGGCACACCCGGACAATCCTGAGGTACGGCAAATTTGAACACCGGATGATTTTCATACCGAACATGCTGTAAATCTCCCTTCATGGCAGCAGCAATAAGTGCCCTGGTGTATTTCAGGCTAATCCGGTTTCCCGTTCCATAGGCACCTCCAATCCATCCGGTATTCACCAGCCAAACATTAATATCAGGATTTGCATCCAGTTTGCTGCCTAAAAGCTCAGCATATTTAAGTGGATGAAGCGGAAGAAAAACCCTTCCAAAACAGGCTGAGAAAGTAGATTGTGGTGCAGAAACACCCATTTCTGTACCAGCCACCTTTGCAGTATATCCTGATATAAAATGATACATGGCCTGCCCCTTATCCAGCTTGCTAATAGGAGGTAAAATACCAAAGGCATCGCAGGTGAGGAAGAAAATGTTTTTTGGCATTCCCCCTGATGAAACCTTTTTGGCATTGTGAATAAAATCAATGGGATAGGCCAGCCTAGTATTTTCTGTTTTTGTCGTATCAGAAAAATCAATTACTCCGCTGGAAGGATTTACCACCAGGTTTTCTAAAAGCGCACCGGGTTTAATGGCACCAAATATTTCAGGTTCTTTTTCCGGATTAAGATCTATGGCTTTTGCATAACAGCCGCCTTCGAAATTAAAGATTCCTTCGTCAGACCAACCATGTTCATCATCGCCAATTAGTGCACGACTTGCATCTGCGCTCAATGTTGTTTTACCCGTTCCAGATAAGCCAAAAAACAGTGAAACATCACCTTCTATCCCTTCATTTGCAGAACAATGCATGCTGAGCACACCTTTTTCTTCTGGCAAAATATAATTTAACACACTGAAGATTCCCTTTTTCATCTCTCCGGTATAAGCCGTTCCACCAATCAGGATGATTTTACTGGTAAAGTTCACCACTGTAAAGTTTTTTGAACGTGTACCATCTTGTTCAGGATTGGCTTTAAAACCCGGAGCCTGCAAAATCAGCCAGTCGGTTTCATCAGCTATCATATGCTGTTGTTCGGGCCTTAAAAACAAATTGTAGCAAAATAAATTTGCCCAAGGCGTTTCATTTACCACTCTAATGCTTAGGGCATATCTCGGGTTGGCACAGGCGTAAGCATCTCTCACCCAAACCTCTCTATCAGCCAGATAAGCCCGCATTTTACTATACAATCCATGAAAGTGGGCTTGAGAAATAGGCCTGTTTACATCGCCCCAGTCTATGGTATCCCTTGTGGTATCGTCAATTACGGTAAACTTATCTTTTGGAGAACGGCCTGTAAAAGTGCCAGTATCTACGCAAAGTGCGCCACTGTCGCTCAAACTGCCTTGCCCACGCTCAAGCGTTTGACTGATCAGTTTTTCTGCACTTAACTGATAATGCACCTGTTTACCATAAACGCTGAACCTTAATTCTTTGAATGTTTCTGAAGTATTCATTTGATTGGATTTAGTACACAAATTCTTGTTTCGCCAGTTTATTTTCTGATCGTATCGGGTTTTCATCTTCTTCTACACGAGGATGAAACTCATTTTCACTTTTAGAAATCACGATGGTGGCTACACCGTTACCGATAATATTGGTTAAGGCACGTGCCTCACTCATAAACTTATCTACGCCAAGCAAAAAGGCAAGACCCTCAATCGGAATTTTATGAATGGCAGCCAATGTGGAAGCCAGCACAATAAAACCACTTCCGGTAACACCCGCAGCACCTTTTGAAGTCACCATTAAAATGCCGATGATACTTAGCATTTCCCACACGGAAAGTTGAACGCCATACAATTGGGCCAGAAAGATAACGGACATAGAAAGATAGATGGACGTTCCATCAAGGTTGAAAGAATAACCAGTTGGAATAACCAACCCGACAACAGATTTACTACAACCCATTTTTTCCAATTTCAGCATGATGGATGGCAATGCAGATTCTGAAGAAGATGTTCCGAGAACTAGTAAAAGCTCTTCTTTAATGTACTTAATAAACTTCCAGATGCTCATCTTATAATATTTCATAATGCTACCAAGAACTATGAAAATGAAAAGCCCCATTGTTAAGTATACTGTACCCATTAATTTTGCCAAAGGAACAAGCGTGTGTAAACCAAATTTTCCGATGGTGTAAGCCATTCCGCCAAAGGCACCGAGTGGTGCCAGATACATTACATATTTTAACCCTTTAAAAACAATTTTGGAGGCATAACTCAGTCCACTCACTGCCTTTTCACGATATTTGGAATAGTTTAAAATAATACCGACAATAATGGCAACCACTAAAACCTGAATGGTAAGGTTACTCATGAAAAAATTGATCCAGTCAAAGCCCTTAGCTGGCGCTGAAGTATACTTAGAAGCATTCTGGATTTGCAGATGAGATTTATCAATATTACCAGGCTTAATTAAGATCGCCATCAGGATACCAATCGCTAATGAAATGGTAGATACCACTTCAAAATAAATCAGCGATTTGAGTCCGATTCTACCCACCTTCTTTAAATCGCCCATCCCACTAATGCCCAGCACGATGGTTAAAAATATAATGGGTGCGATGAAAAGCTTAATGATATCGATAAACGTTTTACCGATAATTTCCATCTTCACGGCTGTTGCTGGCGCATAACTACCCAGTATTACACCGGCAATAATGGCGATAAGCACCCAAAAGGTAAGATTGGAGAAAATTCGTATCCAAAGGCTTTTAGAAAGCCTGGCTTGCTGATCTGCTGGTTGAGGATTTTTGTTAATTAACATATTACGCTGTTTTATTAATCTATATTGATATGGTACATCAGAACGAACATCATTTTCCTATCAGAAACTTTGAGTTCATTTCCCTGAAGGGTATAAATAGGTCTGCTTTGTGCATTAAATACAAATTTTGACGCATGATCACGAAGTAAAAGATTCAAACCGAGGTCGTAGGTAAACATAGGATCGGCTAATCGCTCAAATTTAGAATACTGAATCCCAATGACAGGCATTAATCTTGCTTTCTTTTTTTGCTGATTAAAATAAGGCATTGAAAAACCAGTCTGAAAAATGAAACTGTTTCCGGTTCCCACCACCGGATAGGCATTTCCAGATCCATTAAAGGAAGCTGTGCTGGCATCAAGCCCGTTCGCCATATTATTGATTCCTAAATTACGCACATAGCCGGGGCCATAATCATGGTAAAAAACGGCAGCGTAAATATTTAATGAGGTTCCCTTTTGTACATTGATCGGCGTATCATAAAATACATCTGCACTATAAAGCTTCATATCATTCAGTATCGTATCCGCTCCGGCCATGTGCCACATTAAATCTTTTTGAAATTCAGCTCCGATCCCCAGGGCAAGTACCTTTTTCTTTCCTAAATAACTTCCCACAGCAGTTGAACCCGCATTACTTTCCTGCTCAAAAAATTGCCATTTAAGGTAAGCAGATAGATTTGGCTTTACGCTTAAATTATTAAATCCAGAAATTTGCTGTATCGGTTTTGTAGGGGCGGATATATAAGGCTTCGCCAGAATGATGCGATAATCTAATCTACCCAATTGACCTTTTGCAAAGATATTCAGGTTTCGCAAGGTCAGATCTGTACGGTTAACATTACCCAAATCAAGAAATGGAACATCATAAAGCAGTGTTGATGTAGGGCCGGAGGCAAACCGGGTAAGTCCTTTCCAATTGGAACGGCCTGCACCGATGCTCAATTTCTCGCTAAATTTATATTCCCCGAAAGCATCGAGCAGATCGAAAGAACTTTCACTATCATCCAGATAAGTGAGGTTGGTGGTACCGCCTTGAAAAATTAAAGTAAAATGATCAATCAGGTTAACCACCATTTTCATTCTCAATCTTCTTAATGATAAATCTGCAGTACTTTTGCGAAGACTTTCATTTACCTTACTTCCTGGATTTAGCTCCGTGTACCTCGCCCATAATTGTGCGTAGCCAGAAAATTTTATGAAATGGGTTTTATCTTCATTCAAATAAGCAACAAGTGGCTTATTCTGCCTTTCGTCTTGTGCAGATGCACGATAGAAAAAAGCATTGCATATGCAAAGAATAACCATAAACGGCAGAACACGAATTAGCGCAACATTTTTATTAAAGAAAATAGATTGATCAGCCATCATTGATTGTTGCCTATTAATTGAAATAGTAAATCCTATGTTTATATTTGGTTAATTCAGATATGAAAAAGACATCACTGAAAATTAAAGATGGGTATAAGTAGTGCTGAAAAACATTTATATCAATAAACGACGTAAATTATAAACGAACTACAGAAACAAAACCAAATACCATGATCCTTTTGGTCAATCTTGTCTTCCTGATACTGATTCTTCGCCTTTCGTTCGATAAAAAAGTGATGGATCTACTGTTAAATGGCAAATGGCCTGGCGTAATCACTGTTCAGCATTTGCTCTTCTGGATGGCATTTCTTGGTATATGCAGTTACATTTATGTGAGTTTTTTTAATATACCTGAGGCGGCATTAGCCATGCTGTTCATGCTGGTCCTTAACATTCCGGTGTACCTCCTGTGTTTTAAAAAGCTAGTTCCAGAATTTTATCAGAAGGCCAGATATGGCGAGTATGTTCGGTACACCGCATCATTATTTGTAATCTCCAGCTTGATTAGGATACTGGTTGAACCAGAGATTTTTAGCGCATTTAAATCTACAGATGGCAAATATTTATTTATGGTTTACCTCATGCAGACCATTATTATTCTGGTTCCTTCTGTACAGGGTATTTCCAAATATAAACTTATTGCTGAGCGTGAATTATCGGCATTAAGCCTGAGAAAAAAAGAGGCCGATATGGAACTGCTGAAATCTAAAATTAATCCGCATTTCCTTTTCAATACACTTAATAACATCTATTCTCATAGTTATGCTACAGATGGAAGTTCTGCCGATTTGATTAAACAGCTGAGTCTTTTGATGCAGTATACCACCTATGAAATTGAAAAGAAAACCATTCCTATTGAACGCGAATTGCAAATGATTGCAGCACTAAGCAAGCTTTATCAATTAAAAAGTAACCGGAAACTAAATATGGTGATCAATTTTGAAACCAGTGAACTCACTGCTATTGTAGAAATTCCACCCACCATTTACCTTACCCTTTTTGAAAATGCCATTAAATATTCGGCTATGGGCAGAGATGAAAATGCACAGATTACGGCTTCATTATTGTTTAAAAAAGCTGAAGTTGAGTTTAATCTTTTCAACACGATATCCGAAAAGAAGATAACAGATGATGCCTCAAATTATCGTGGCACAGGACTTAAGGTATTAAAAATGATATTAGATGGTGAGTATGGAGAAAAATATGAAATGAAAACTGAACAGAATGATAACACTTATTCATCTAAACTGATCATACACATATGAAACCAATAAAGGCAATTTATGTTGATGATGAAGCCCCGGCGCTCGATTTGATTCGAAAGTATTGTGATACAATTGAAGAAATAGATCTTTTAGCTTGCTTTCAAGACCCTACAGAAGCGGTGATTTACGAGCGAATGGATGAGGTGGAATTGCTGATTCTGGATATTGAAATGCCTGGCATATCGGGTACGGAAATGGTAGAACTGGTACCCAGTGGCAAACTGTGTATTTTTATCACCGCCGATCCTACCCATGCCGCAAAAGCTTACGAACTGGATGTAATTGATTATCTGGTAAAACCCGTATTTCCTGAACGTTTTTTAAAGGCTGTTCAAAAAGCTGCAGATTACCTGAAATTTACAGGATTGGATCAGGAAAATGATTTTCTGGTATTTAAGTCAGATTACATGGTGAATAAATTGCCTTTAAAAGATATTTTATGGATTGAGGGATTTGGAGAATACCTAAAAATCATCACACGGTTTAAACAGTACATGGTTTTACAGCGCCTGTCAGATTTTATTGAGAAAAACGAAAAACTGGGTTTCGTCAGAATTCATAAATCATATATCGTTCATGTTAAACAAGTGAAATCGCACAATTCACAATTTGTTTTCCTGGCAGATGAAAAACAATTGCCAATAGGAAGAAAATTTAAAGACTGCCTTAAATAATTGATCATGAACAATCTACTAGTCAGGTATACCTAAGTTTGTAACAACTTTTTCCATACTCCATCTAAAAGATAACCTAAAAAAAGATGTTATGAAAAAAAGTTACCTGATCATTTTATTGTATGCCGCCCTGCCACTCATTGGCTGGAGCCAGGAGTTAATCTCCCCGAAAAAAAATTTAGTAGATAAGAAATGGATCCACAACGAAAACTACCAGATGGAATGGACCATGCTTAGAGACACCAGCAAGTTTACCATTGGTTTTGTAGATACAAAGGTGGATGTTTTGGGTGATAAAATACAGGTGATTACTACCGTTAAAATGAAATCTTCTCCTTCACCGTGGATTGATTCAACTATTGTTAAAAAAGCAGATCTTTCACCAGTTTACCATGCTTCTTACAATGCGCAACGAGATATGTCACTTCACTTCGGAACAGAAATTAATGGTTTCTACCAGGATAGAATCAGTGGCAAAAAGACAGCAATAACTCAACAAGCTGCAGCTGGTTATTTCGACAGTAATTTCTACCCAATGCTTATAAACTGGTTGCCGTTAAAGACTGGCTTTAAAGCTGATTTAAATATTTTCGATTATAATCCAAAAGGAAAAACTGGTGTTATTAAGGCACATATATTAAGCGTAAGCGAAGGGGAATAACATTCCAAAAAATCTGGTGATAGAAAGGTGTGGATTGTGGAAGTTTCAGATGAGATTGGCAGTGCAGATGGAAAAAGTGTTTATCAAATCGACCAAATCACCAGGCAGCTTTATCAACAGCGAATTACAATGGGCAACCGCATCATGGAAATGACCCTCGTAGAACCTTAGTTTCTTTCCACATTCGGTACATGCTGATTTAAAAAAGATGTACCGATAAAAAAATAGACTTGTTTTCCAATATTCAATTATCCCCCAAAGGCAATTAGATCCCGTTTAGGTAGTATAAAATTTATATTAAAATAGAGAAGGATTAGCGATCAATCTATCTTATTTAATTTTTCATGACGATTGCAATCGATCCCGTGAACGATTGCACAAATATTTTTATTGAAATCAGACATGAGCGCAGTCATTATATGTAATTTAAAAAATACATCCTGTATCATATTTTCCGACAGTCAGAGAAACATTGCGCTCACACTCTTTTCAATTATAACCAAATTTTAATTCAAAATGAAAAACAAGTATTTATTACCATGCCTTGTGGCTATGGCCATGGCATTTTCTATGCCTGCATGCAAGAAAACAAATCAATCTGAAAGTGCTGATCTTAAAGAAGAAACAACTTCCTCAACAGTTGCTGCTACTGAAGCTGTTTGTCCATCAAAAGGCTGGTCATCTCAAAACGGCGGGACAACTGGCGGTGGTGAAGTAACCGCAACTGTAGTCACAAACTATACCACGCTGAAATCGGCCATACAAAACACCAGTGTTAAAGTGATTCAGGTAAATGGAACCATCACCATCCCTTCGGGAGGACGGATTTCTTTTCAGGATCAAACCGGAAAAACAATTTTTGGTTCATCAGGCGCCAAAATTGTATCAGCCGACCAAACTAAAGATAATTCCGGGATCATGTATATTAAGAGGTGTAACAACATCATCATCAGAAATATTATTTTTGAAGGGCCTGGTGCATATGATGTAGATGGGCAAGACAATGTAACGGTTGATGCCTGTAACAACATTTGGGTTGATCACTGTGAATTCAGGGATGGTGTAGATGGCAACTTTGATATCAAAAACATTTCTGATTACATTACCGTATCTTACTGCAAATTTTCATACCTCAAACCTCCAAAAGCAGGTGGCTCAGGCGGATCAGATAATCACCGTTTTTCTAACCTGATCGGATCCAGCGATGGCGCAACTGCCGATAGAGATCACCTACGAATTACTTTTGTCCGCTGCTGGTGGGCACAGGGTTGCGTGGCCAGAATGCCTCGTGTAAGATTTGGCAAAGTGCACATTGTTAACAATTTATTTAATAGTACGGTAAGCAAAAGCTGTGTACAGGCTGGCTTTGAAGCAAATATTTTGGTGGAATCAAATGTATTTGAAAATGTGAAAAATCCTATTGACCTTATGGATAATACCGCTACAGCAGTACAGGCAAAAAACAATCTTTTTACCGCAGTTACCGGAAATACATCAGGTAATGGAGTCACCGCTTTTACGCCTCCATATAGCCTGACTATTCTTAATGCTTCTAGCGTAAAGGCTACAGTAACGGCTTCAAATGGTGCAGGTGCAACGCTATCCGGTAATACTTGTTCGTCACTATAATTTTTAGCCATCTGATGAAGACAAACAGGATGCAATATTCACTGGATGACCTCATTAGCAGTGAAAAATAATGTATGATGACTGATCGGAAATAACAGGATAATTATAAGTCATTTGATGGATACAAACAGAGCGCAGGTATTCATTAAATGACTTAATTCGTATTGATGTTAATGAATGATTTTAAAAACCAGTTCCTTTAATAATTCGCCATCGCTTACATTTCCAGAACTATCAAGGCCTTTGCTTTTTAAATCATAAGCCCTTAGCAAACCAATCACCTGAAAAACTTTTCCGGTATTATAGTTTCTGGCTGCCAGTTCATAATCTTTGATAAAAAATGGAGGAACACCTAGCGCAGAAGCCGCATCAGCTTTATTGGGGATATAATGGTATTTAAGTAGTTTGGTAAAATACCCACCCAAATTTGCCAAAACCATTACCGTTGGATTGGCTTTCGGATTACTGGCAAAATAATTAATAATTTTATTGCATTTCAACACGTCTCGAATGGCCAGCGCTTTCTGCAATTCGAAAACATTATATTCTTTACTGATGCCGATATTTTTCTGAACTAAATCGGTATTGATGGTCACCTCTTTAGGAACATTAAGCATCAGTTTTTCAATTTCATTGGCGATTTTAGATAAATCAGTACCTAAATATTCTGCCATTAACGCAGATGCCTGCTGATCGATTTTATACCCTTTTTCTTTTATAAATTCTTCTATCCAGGGCACCAGCTTATAATCACGAACCAAATCTGATTGAAAAATTAAACCTGATTTATTAATCGCTTTATAAATTTTCTTCCGCTTATCAAAATTGGCATACTTAAATGCCAGTACCAGAATGGTACTAGGTAAAGGTTTTTCGAAATAGTTGAGTACAAATTCGGCCTCTTTACTACCTGCATCTTCTTTACCCCATTTTAAATCCTGAGCCTCTTTCACAATAACCACCTGAAAGTCAGACATCATTGGATACCGTTTTGCAGCACCCAAAACGGTGGCCATATCGGTATCCTTACCATACAAAACAGTCTGATTAAAGCCTTTCTCCGCATCATTTAAAAGCTTATCCTCAATGTATTCGGTAATCTGATCGATATAATAAGATTCTTCGCCATGTAACAAATACACAGGTTTAAATTTTCGGGCTTTTAAATCTTTGATAATTTCGGCAGCTGTCATTAGCGGTAAAATTACAATTTAGCTTTTAGGATTTAAGTAAAAGTTTATAAACAATATTAACTTTGAAGCGGCTAATAATGGTTAGATTGTTTTGTGGTTAAATTATTAACCCAAGACATTCAATTGAAAACCACCAACTGATAAAATGTTTAACCCTACTCCGCTTAACCTTCCGCCCTATCCTTTTAAAATTACCCGAAAAGATGATGTAGTTTTCATTTTTGATGAATTGAGAAAAAAGCATTTGGTTTTGACACCAGAAGAATGGGTTCGCCAGCATTTTATACAGCAACTGATTGCAGAAAAGAAATTTCCAAAAACATTAATTCAAATTGAAGGTGGTTTGGTTCTAAATCAATTGCAAAAGCGGAGTGATATTCTGGTGTACAATACTGCCGGAGAAAAAGTGATGCTTATTGAATGTAAAGCCCCTAAAGTAAAAATTACGCAAGCAGTTTTTGAACAAGCATCGCGTTATAATTCTATTCATCAGGCTAAATGGATAGTTCTGACCAATGGTTTGCAACATGTTTTTGCCAAAATGGAACTGAAAAAAGGGAGTTTTGTTTTCATTCCTGAAATGCCGGATTATCAGGATTTGTAAATTTGATTTAAAGCTATTCTTTGAGAGGATTGTAGTGCCCAGGAACGACGCAATTCCTTTTAGATGCTTCGATAAAGATTGCTTCAGCAGATGAAGAATTAGCTTCGCATCCGATAAGCTATCGGATGACGGATTTTTCGTAAGGATCCACTAACCGAATCGTCATGCTGACCTGTAGCGCAGCGGAAAGCTACGAAGTAAATTTAGTTCAGCATCTATCTCAATAAGATCCTGAATCAAGTTCAGGAAAACGATTTAACGATAAAAAACCATTAAACAGCATATTCCTTTTTCCAAACCTGTTTATTTCCTGAATATATCGCTTCATTACACATCGCCACACAAATCGAAGCCTGAGTACCAGTTTTTACATTTGATGCCGGAAGTTTACCAGAAATAATCGATTCATAAAATTCTTCCAAAGCATAATTCGTTCCATCCATAGTTGGTTTATCTAAAATCGGGATTCCTCCATCGGTGTTTACTACAATTTTAGATGCCCCGGTAACCCCATCTACAATCCCAAGTTCTTTTTTCCTTTCCGGCTCCGGATAAAAAACCCCCGTATTGGTAAGCAAAGAAACCGAGCCTTTTGTACCCTTGATTTTAAAAAGATAACCATCATGAGCATTACCACAAGTTGCACCAAAGTTCCCGATCATTCCGGCCTGATCGTAACGAAGCATCGCCTGGATATTATCATAAGTTTCTCTTCCATCTTTAAACACGTCAATACCTCCCGTTCCAGTAATTTCATCAGGCTGGGTTTCGAAAGCCCAGTTAATAAAATCAATTTGATGTGAAAGCAGTTCGGCAGCTAATCCTCCAGAATATTCTTTGTACATCCGCCAGTTAATCTGACGTTCCAGTTTAGGATCATTTACTTTTCTCCGCCAGTTCCCGTTTCTATCCCAGCGGCAATCAACCTGCGAAACCTTGCCTAAATACCCGCTTTGGATCATATCCTTCACCCTAAAATACAAAGGTGAATATCGGTATTGATAACCTACCTGATAAACCTGTTTAGGATATTTCAGCACTAAATTTCGCAGTTCCAACGCCTGAGCAATGTTATAGGTCATGGTTTTTTCAACATACACATGCTTTCCGGCCAATACGGCATCCTTTGCAATTTTAAAATGTTCACTCAGCGGCGTGGCGATAAAAACAGCATCGATCTTTGGATGATCTAAAATTTGTTTATAATCCTTGATAGCCTTTGCAGATGATGGCACATATTTTTTGGTTTCTTCCAAACGAAAATCCAGCACATCACAATAAGCCAAAATGTTAAATTTTTGAGGCATCGATTGGATAACAGAGAGCACACCTTTACCCCTGTCGCCACAGCCAATCATTGCCACGTTTATTATTTTCTCCCGATTAAGTGTCAGGTTGGCCAATACTTTTTCCGAACCCAGAACCCCTGAACCCACCAATACCGACTTTTTTAAAAATGATCTGCGATGCATTATAAAGTCTTAATTTTGATGGTTCTGAAATCAACTTTATTTCCATGATCCTGAATCAGGATATGACCTTTGGGCGCCTCTCCAAAATTTTTCCAGTCCTTATATTTACTAATGGCCACCAGCTTTTTAAACTCCGCTGATCCACGCACATATTCTAAAACCTTTACACCATTCAAATAATGCTCTACTTTATTATTTGGGTAAACCACTAAACGGGCATTATTCCAGCTTCCAATCGGCCGTAAATACCGGGCTTCTTTTTTGGCGGTAATTAAGTCATATAAGGAAGCCAAAGTACGGTTTCCATCTCTCCCTAGTTTAGCATCAGGATGCAATTCATCGTCTAAAACCTGGTATTCTAAACCAATGGCCGATCCTTTATTATTTTCACTTAGTGTTACAAAATACTTTACACCACTATTTGCACCAGGTGTAAGCTTAAATTCAAAAGAGAGGTCAAATGCTGAATATTCTGCCTTTGTTACAATATCCCCACCATTAGTAGATTCTGAACCGCCAGATGGCTCAACACTGATTACACCATCAGCTATCTTCCAACCTTTTGCCGGGAAATCATTTTTATACGCCCCAATCCAACCATTGTTTGTTTTACCATCAAAAAGCAATTGGTATCCTTCTGATTTTTCATAGGCAGATAAAGTATTTGGGGTTAAGTTAACGGTGTAAATCCCTTTAGGAAACGCTTTAGGCTTTATCCCTTCAGTTTGAATGTTAATATTTTTGAAATAAACCTTCTTCCCGTCATTTTCCAAATTATTGCCAATACTATGCACCTGCAAGCCAATAAAACCTGACTGATCCAATGTATCAATCACATCAGAAACTGGCTTCCCATTTACCCAGGTTTTAAGCTCATTACCAATGCATTCGATTCTGTAATGGTTAAATTCATTCTTTTTATACAATGATTTGGCAGTCGGATTTAACTCCAAAGGATAAAGCCAAAGTCTTCTGGCCTCGTCATAAATACCGCCAGTCCACGCACGCGATGTTGGGTCTATTTCTACTTGCCTGCCATAAACCAAACCTTTTCCTCTGTTTCCTTCAGGTTTAATATGGCTCCTCGTCTGGATACCAGAATTGGTATTATCACCTTCTAATTTAACATCCAGTTCCAGAATAAAGTCTCCGTATTCCTGTTCTGTAATTAGGAAAGAATTTGGCGTATCCTTAGTCATGGTACCCACAATCATTCCATTCTCCACTTTATAAGGTGCTGCTCCCGCAACGGCTTTCCAACCGGTTAGCGTCTTTCCATCAAATAAAGGTTTTGTTTTTTGTGCAACTGCTGACAGGCTGATCAGGCAAAAGGCTAGAATACTATATTTTTTGATATTTAACATGATAGGTTTTTTCTTGCCGTCATTGCGAGGAAGAATGACGAAGTAATCTTTTTTGCTGAATAGATTGCTTCGTGCCTCGCAACGACGATATTTTTATTTTAATATTTAAATACTTTACCGTTGGCGATTACTTCCTGACGGCTTTCATCAAAGACTGATTTTGCTCCTGTCCGGACTGCAGCATTGGTCATGATGTTGGCAATAGAATGAGAATAGCCAGCTTCTACGGGTGCATTAGGTGTTTTACGACTCCGAACGCATTCCATCCAATTGCGCATATGTCCGGATGTTAAACCATCTCCGCCCATGTTGGCGCCGGTTGCTGCTTTAATTTCTGTTTTAGATAAATCAAATTCAGGCAAAAGATTCGCTTTCAACCCCATCGCTGCAGCTTCCTGCTGTCTTAACCCTCCCTTTGGAGAAACTTTATTGGTCATCAGGTTTAGTTCCCCACCGTTTGAATAGTAAACTTCGCCTACATCACCAACGCTATTTTGCATTCTAGATGTAAAAGTAACCTGAAAACCATCTTCAGAATTGGGCTGACCATAATCGAAAACCGCTACCATAGAATCCCAGTTTCTGCGGCCATCTTTCCATGTGTAAATGCCACCATTTGCCACTACACTTCGTGGATGTTTTAAGTTGGTAAACCAGTGAACGGTATCAATCTGATGTGACATCCATTGTCCGGGCATCCCGGATGAATATGGCCAGAACAACCTATACTCCAAATATTTTCTTGGATCAAAAGCCTCAGAAGGACGATTCAATAAAAATCTTTTCCAATCGGTATCTTCTGCTTTAAGTTTAGACACTAAATCTGGTCTGCGCCACCTTCCAGGTTGGTTCACATTCCAAACAAGATCTACTGCTGTGATGGGACCAAACTTCCCTTCCTGAATGTATTTTGCCGCATTGGCATAATTCTCTCCACTCCGGCGTTGAGAACCTATTTGAACAATACGATCAGTTGCTTTTACCGCTTTAAGTGCTGCTTTTGCATCATCCATCGTTTCAGCAAAAGGTTTTTCAACATAAGCATCACAATTGGCCTTTACGGCTTCAATGGTATGTAAAGCATGCTGAAAATCAGCCGTACTGATAATTACCGCATCCAGATCTTTCATGGCATATAGTTCATCATTATTTCGGCAGGCTTTAATATCATGGCCAAATTTTGCGTTTAAATGTGCTACCCCTAAATCCCTTCTGTAATTCCATAAATCAGAAAGTCCAACAATATCGAAGTTTAATTCTTTGCTATGGTTTAGGAAACAAGGCAGCAAAGTATCTTTAAAGCGATCTGAAAAACCTACCACACCTACACGAACCCGGTCATTAGCACCGATAATTCGTCCGTAACTTTTAGCACTCATGCCCATAGTACCCGCATAGGTTGCCGCAGCAAATATGGCAGATTGCCTGATAAATTTTCTTCTGGAATTTTCCATATAAATGTTTTAATAAATAGCCGGTGTATGTTCTTATTTGGTGTAAACTTCTTTAATTTGTTTAGTTAGATACTGATAGCAAAATGCCATTTGCGCTGGTGAATAATTACTTCCAGCCTCAACAAATATTGGCCCTTTATATTTTGCCGTTCTTAAAGCCTTCAAGTAAGGTCGAAAATCATCTCCCATAATACCAGGCAAGGTTCTTTCTTTATCTTCTGCAATTTCACAATGGATCAGTAAATTTTTGGCATCAATAATACTTTGAGGCAATTCTCCTTCCCGCCGCATATGAAAAATATCGGCGTTGAGTTTGAAATTCGGATGGTTTATGCGTCTTACCACATCTGCTGCAGATCTTACACTGTTCAGAAAATTGGTTTCTTTGCTTTGCAAGTTTTCAAGCGCGATTTTTACGTTATATTTTTTAGCGATTGCTGCAATTTTTTTTCCTAATAAAATAAAGTCTGACGTTGCTTTATTGACATCGTAACCATCGGGTAACCTGCGTGCGGCACCACTCCCTAAAACGATTACCTTAACTTTAGCTTGCTGGGCCCTAGAAAATAAACGATCAGTATAATTTAATACGGCTTGCTCTTGAACATCCGGACCAGCTATTTTCATTTGACCAGGAAACATAACATTACAAATATAGAGCCGAGATTTTGCATTTTCAATCAGCTTTAGGTTTTGTTTAAATTTCTCTTCAGATAAGGATGGAGAAATCATTCGTCCAACAGATTCTCCGAATAATCTAAATCCTGATGCAGATATTAAACTGTCTTTTTCTATTGGCGCCACAATACCAAGTGAGATAAACGTTTGATTAGCTGATTGAAAACTAAATAATAAAGGTGTAAGAAAAAATATAATGGCTAATTTTTTTAATCTCATTCTTCTTTATATTGTTTAGTCAATTTGCAAAACAATGAATAATTGCAACTCCTGACTTTGGATTTGGTTAGAAAAAGCTAAAGCCTTTTAATTACTCTAAAATAAGGCTTTTACAGGAGAGATTGTAAATTGGTAGGTAACATTTTAGAAACCGGAGTACTTAGCAGTTCTAAATCAATCGAGCAGATGAATTTAGTTTTGAATTTTTAATAAACAAAAAGCCCTTTAGAAAATTAATCCTAAAGGGCTTTTCAAACCTATGAGGTTTTAAAAATCTCATAGGTTTATTTAATAATCTTATCCCAGCATCACCAGACTTTCTTCAATGATCTTGATTTTTGCCTCAGCATCTGCTTTCTTATTGCGTTCATTGGCAATAATTTCTGGTTTCGCATTTTGCACAAAACGTTCGTTACTCAACTTCGCATCAACAGATTTTAAGAAACCTTGCAAATAAACTAAATCAGCATTTAAACGGGTGCGTTCTGCTTCAACATCAATATTTTCAGAAAGCGGAATGAAAAATTCATCCTTTCCAGCCATGAATGCAGTTGCACCGGCAATTTTATCGTTTACAATTTCAGCTTCAGAAACATTAGCCAATTTGAAAACAATATTCAACCATTTTTCGTAGTCGATATCAGAATTCACTTTCAAACTGAGTGGCAAGGCTTCTTTTGGAGATATTTGTTTTTGATTCCTCACATTTCTAATTTCTGCAACAACCGTTTTTATCACCTCAGCATCTTTCAATAATTTTTCATCTATTTCACCAGCTTCCGGGAATGATGCAACGATACAACAATCCATTTCTCCACGTTCAGCAAACAAATCATCATGCCATAATTCTTCTGTTAAAAAAGGCATATTAGGATGCAATAACTTAATAATCTGCTCAAAAAAAGCAACGGTAGCCTGATAACTCTCTGCATCAATTGGTTGCTGATAAGCCGGCTTAACCATTTCTAAGTACCAGGCACAGAAATCATCCCAAACCAATTTGTAGGTGATCATCAAAGCTTCCGATAAACGATATTGTTTAAAATTAGCCTCAATCTCAACTAACGCTTCATTGAAACGATTTTCAAACCAGGAGATTGCCTGTGTATTCGGATTCTCTAAATTTTCATCAACTTCCCATCCCTTAACCAAACGGAAAGCATTCCAAATTTTTGAGGCAAAATTACGCCCTTGCTCACAGTAGCTTTCATCAAACATCAAGTCGTTACCGGCAGGCGATGACATTAACATACCTACACGAACGGCATCGGCACCATATTTTTCAATCAGTCCAATCGGATCAGGTGAATTACCTAATGATTTAGACATTTTGCGACCTAATTTATCGCGAACAATACCTGTTAAATACACATTGGTAAATGGTTTTTTACCCATAAACTCATGTCCGGCCATGATCATACGAGCCACCCAAAAGAATAAAATCTCTGGTGCTGTTACCAAATCATTGGTAGGGTAATAATAATTGATGTCTTTATTATCAGGGTTTTTAAAACCATCAAATACAGAAATTGGCCACAACCAGGAAGAGAACCAGGTATCCATTACATCTTCATCTTGTTTGATAAATGGCTCAAGCTGATGTTTGAAGCCAGCTTTATCTGCCTCCACACCATGATCATCTAAATGCTTTTTATTCCAGAATTCTTCTAATGCTTCGTCCTTTGTTTTGGCAACTACCCAGTTTCCTTTATCATCATACCAGGCAGGAATTTGTTGCCCCCACCAAAGCTGACGGGAAATGTTCCAATCTCGAACGTTTTCCATCCAGTGGCGATAGGTGTTTTCAAATTTATTCGGAATCAGGTTAACTTCTCCATTCAAAACGTCATCCAATGCTGGCTGCGCCATCTCTTTCATCTTTACAAACCACTGCATAGAAAGTTTAGGTTCAATAGCAGCATCTGTCCGTTCAGAGAAACCTACCTGAGATTTATAATCCTCAACTTTTTCTAAATGACCTGCTTCATCTAACAATTTAGCGATCTTTTTACGGGCAACGAACCTATCCTCGCCCACTAATATAACGGCAAGTTCATTTAAAGTTCCATCATCATTTAAAATATCAGTAACAGGCAAATTGTGTTTAACGCCCAATTCATAATCATTTAAATCATGTGCTGGCGTAACCTTTAAACAGCCTGTACCAAATTCAATATCAACATATTCATCCTCAATTACTGGAATTTCGTGATTAACCAGCGGAACAAAAACTTTTTTTCCTTTTAAATGCGTAAACCGTTCATCGTTTGGATTAATACAAATCGCTGCATCGGCCATAATCGTTTCAGGTCTCGTTGTAGCGACGGTTAGGTATTCCGGATCATCTTGATTATCACTACTTACTACCTGATACTTAATATAATATAATTTCTGATTTACTTCCTTACGGATTACCTCTTCATCAGATACGGCCGTTTTACCAGCAGGGTCCCAGTTTACCATACGGATACCACGATAAATCCAGCCTTTCTTGTACAAATGAATAAATGAATCGATAACAGCAGCGGAAAGGTCTTCTTCCATCGTAAAACGTGTACGATCCCAATCGCAGCTTGCGCCTAATTTCTTTAATTGCTCTAGAATGATACCGCCGTATTTTTCTTTCCATTCCCAGGCATATTTCAAAAACTCTTCACGCGAGAGGTCTTTTTTATCCATGCCTTGCTCCTTTAACATGGCCACAACTTTCGCCTCAGTAGCAATAGATGCATGGTCAGTACCCGGAACCCAACAGGCATTTTTACCCTGCATACGTGCTTTACGAATCAAAACATCCTGAATCGTATTATTCAACATATGCCCCATGTGCAATACTCCAGTTACATTTGGCGGCGGAATGACGATGGTATAAGGCTCACGCTCATCAGGCTCTGAATGGAAAAACTTTTTTGATAGCCAGTAGCTATACCATTTATCTTCTGTTTCTGCAGGATTGTACTTAGTGGAAATGCTCATGAAAAATTAATATAAAAGCCCAAAAATAGCTAATTAAGCGCAAAGCTAAAAGACTAAAACAGAAAGATAAATGCGGAATTTAGGTATATAGCATGATCTCCCTCTTAAAAAGTACTTCTTGCTGTAATTGAAATCATCGAAAAGCAATTAGCTGAACTTCACACTGGCTTAATTTGCTATTGGATAGGGGAAGTTAAAGATATTTATAGGCTTCATTCCGATTGACGAAATACCTGTCTTAAGGTCAAAACCTACCGAAAATCATAATAATTTTTTCCAAATTTGTTGATGAGCAAATTTAATTGGCATTCCGAACCTTTGAGTGATCAAACAATCATCACCAAAGATTTTAAAAACACACAAAATGTACGGCGTTATTTCCGATCACATTTCGGAGAAAGCTGGAAAAACAATAGAATCTTTATGGCTTGGTTTAAAGACAATGATGGAAAAACTTTAAAAGAGGCTGTAGAAGAATTTAAGAATCAATATATTTAACTTGTAGCTCAATTAGCAATCCATAATCTTCTAATCTAAATCTTGAAACACATCGTCAAGTGATAGTTCAAAACCTGGCAAAACTGATGAAGATACCTTTTCACTTAAGGTAAATATTTTTGAAGGTTGAAATTTACCAAACTCATTTAAGGTATAAATCAAAATACTTTGATCGCTTTGGCTCACCACCCAATATTCCTTTACGCCAAACTCTTGATAAACTTTATATTTATGCAACAGCTCCACTTTAGTATTTCCTGGGGAAAGAATTTCGATAATCAAATCTGGTGCGCCGATGCAGCCCCGATCATCTAATTTATTTTTATCACAGATAATACAAATATCGGGCTGCAATACGGTAAATACGTCTTTATCCTGTTTACTTTCTTTAGGAAAACGAACATCAAAAGGTGCGTTATAAACCTCACAAGATTTACCTTTTAGAAAATGAACTAATGAATAAGAAATTCTAATCGAAATTTTTTGATGTATACGTGATGGCGCAGGGCTCATCTTAAAGATTTTACCTTTAATGAGCTCAACCCGATCCTGAAATAACCAATTTAAATAATTCGCATAACTATACGTTAATGATGCATCAATATCATTAAATTCCCTAACGGGTTCATCATTTAAATCTGAATATATAACTGGCTTATTCATAATCAAATATACTAAAATTTATAGTATAAAAAACTACAACAAATTGCCTCCCTTAATTTATATTTCCAATGATTTAATCAAGATCCTGAAATACATCGTCTAATGCCAATTCAAAACCCAATAAAACAGAAGAGGTTACCTTTTCGCTTAAAGTAAATATTTTTGAGGGCTGAAATTTACCAAACTCATTTAAGGTATAAATCAAAATACTTTGATCGCTTTGGCTCACCACCCAATATTCTCTGACACCAAACTCCTGATAAACCTGATATTTATGTAATAGCTCCACTTTGGTATTACCTGGAGAAAGAATTTCTACAACTAAATCAGGTGCACCAATGCAGCCCCGATCATCTAACTTACTTCTATCGCAAACTACACAAATATCTGGCTGCAATACGGTAAACACATTCTTATCCTCCTTACTTTCTTTCGGAAAACGCACATCAAAAGGTGCAGAATAGACTTTACAATATTGATTTTTAAGAAAGTTAGCTATTGGATTAAAAATATTCCTGGAAATTTCCTGATGCACCCGTGACGGCGCTGGGCTCATCTTAAAGATTTTACCCTTAATGAGCTCTACCCGATCCTGAAAAAGCCAGTTTAAATAATTCGCATAGCTATAAGTTAATGATGCATCAATATCATTAAATTCCCTAACGGGCTCATCATGTAAATCCGGATATGAAACGGGCTTATTCATAACCAAATATACTAATTTTTGTAGTAAAATAAAGCGAGATATTCAATACTAAGACGTCTTAATTTTTTTATCCCGGCTAACATTAACATAACACATTCTAATTTTTGCTAAAAATAAAAGATGACTTAAAAGCTTAATGATAGAAAAATCATAGAGAATTAAATACCTAATAAGTTTACTGCATTTGTAAATAAGACTTTCAACTTTAGCCCTTACCCTTTAAGCTTTTAATTTAAATCACTAAAAACATCATCCAATGCAAGTTCAAAACCCACTAAAACAGAAGAGCCTACCTTTTCACTTAAGGTAAATATTTTTGAGGGCTGATATTTACCAAACTCATTTAAGGTATAAATCAAAATACTTTGATCGCTTTGGCTCACCACCCAATATTCTTTGACACCAAACTCTTGGTAAACCTGATATTTATGTAATAGCTCCATTTTGGTATTACCCGGTGAAAGGATTTCTACAACTAAATCAGGTGCACCAATGCAGCCCCGATCATCTAATTTACCTTTATCGCAAACTACACAAATATCTGGCTGCAATACGGTAAACACATTCTTATCCTCCTTACTTTCTTTTGAAAAACGAACGTCAAAAGGCGCAGAATAAACTTTGCAAGGTTTACCATCCAAAAAATTTATGAAAGATTTTAATAAATTAATAGAAATTTCTTGATGCACCCTGGATGGCGCAGGGCTCATCTTAAAGATTTTACCCTTAATGAGCTCAACCCGATCCTGAAAAAGCCAGTTTAAGTAATTCGCATAGCTATAGGTTAATGATGCATCAATATCATTAAATTCCCTAACAGGCTCATCATGTAAATCTGGATAAGGAACTGGCTTATTCATAACCAAATATACTAATTTTTATAGCAAATTAAAACTTCATTTTCTGAATTCTAACTGCATTCAAAATTGCCAGTAAAGCTACACCAACATCAGCAAAAACAGCTTCCCACATGGTGGCAATTCCACCAGCACCTAAAATTAACACCAATGCCTTTACCGCAAAGGCCAATGTAATATTTTGAATGACTACTCTTCTGGTTGCCCTACCAATTTTAATGGCCGTTACAATTTTTGAAGGTTGATCAGTTTGTATCACTACATCTGAAGTTTCAATAGCAGCATCACTCCCCATGGCACCCATCGCAATCCCGATATCACTAATGGCTAAAACTGGCGTATCATTAATACCATCGCCTACAAAAGCAACTACATTATTTTTATCTTTTTTAATTTCCTCTAATCTCGAAACCTTACCTTCAGGTAGTAAATCCCCAAAGTAAGAACTGATGTTTAAACTCTTGGCAACTTTCTCAACGATACTGGTCTTGTCTCCACTTAACATTACAACCTGAGTAACGCCATTATGATGAAGCTGAGCAATCGCATCAGCTGCATCTTCCTTAATTTCATCAGCAATTAAAACATAGCCAGCATATTTTCCATCAATAGCCAAAACCACAATGCTTTCAACCAGATTATTAATTTCTGGATCGAAATCGATATTAAATTTTGTAAGGAGTTTAATATTGCCAGCCAAAAGTTCCTGGCCATTTACAACGCCTTTCAGTCCCATTCCAGAGATTTCCTCTACGTTTTCAGCCTGATAAGTAATGTGATCTCCAGCATATTTAACAATTGCTTTAGCAATTGGATGAGTGGATTTAGCTTCTAATGCTGCTAAGAGACCAATAAATTCATTTTCTCCAATATTACTTTCTATTTTTTGAACATTGAAAACGCCTTTAGTCAACGTTCCCGTTTTATCCATTACTACTGTATTTAATTTCGTAATTAAATCCAAAAAGTTAGATCCCTTAAAGAGAATCCCATGAGCAGAGGCTGCACCTATACCACCAAAGTAACCTAGCGGAATAGAAATAACCAATGCACAAGGACAAGAAATGACCAGAAAAACCAATGAACGATATAACCAGGTTTGAAAATGATAGTCATTTCCTAAAATTAATATGGGAACAAGCACCAAAGCCAGCGCTAAAAAAAATACAATTGGTGTATATACTTTGGCAAACTTGCGAATAAACAATTCCGTTTTTGCCTTTCTCGTTGTCGCATTTTGAACCATTTCTAAAATTCGGGATAGTGCACTATCAGCAAATATTTTAGTCACCTTAATTTCGATCACCTGATCCAGGTTTAGCATCCCTGCCAATACACTCTCTCCTTTAATAATAGTTCTAGGACTGCTTTCTCCTGTTAATGCAGCGGTGTTAAAACTACTTTTTTCTGATTGCATTTCGCCATCCAAAGGAATTTTTTCACCAGCTTTGATTTGTATGGTTTCGCCTATAATAACTTTTTCCGGATTAATACTTTCATACTTTCCATTGCGTAATACATGAGCGATATCGGCACGTACATCCAGTAATGCAGAGATATTTCTCTTTGCCCGATTTACTGCAGCCATCTGAAATAACTCTCCGAAGGTATAAAAAAGCATTACCGTTACTCCCTCAGGATACTCACCAATGGCAAATGCGCCAATGGTTGCGATAGACATTAAGGAAAATTCAGTAAAGAAATCTCCCGCTTTAAAAGTTTCCCAAACCTCCTTCAAAACAGGGATACCTACCGGCAGATAAGCAACAACATACCAGTAAGGCCGTATAATGGTAAATGCATCAACTCTCAAAATATGGTCGAAAACAATTCCAATCAACAACATTATTAGGGTAACCAGTGCAGGCAGATAGGTTTTAAATGCAGATGGATCGCCACCATGATCGTGGTCATCTCCATCTTCATGCGAATGTTTATGCTCAGGCTTACAATGGGCTTTGGTACTGCAGCAACTATCTTCTTGATCGTGATTATGGCTCATTATATTTATGCTAACTATATTAAGTTCTTAAATGATGAAGGAAATACAATTTTAATTAAAAACCTAATGAATTTAAAAATCATCAAAAGAGTATAAATGTAGCTTAAGCAATATCTATCCACAATAAGCCTTCATTTCAAGTCTGTTAAATAACAGACGATCAAATTTAGATAAAATTAAATGCTTTATGCTGAATCATTCTTGATAGTGATTTTTTTGACAAGGACACAATAAATAATGTTAAAAAATGTTAATACTGTTATAAAGATTGAAAATCATGAAATCCATTAAAATCACATTTTCAGCATCAGAAATTATCAGACGTCTCGGTTTGGCAAAAATATACTATTGGTTTAACAAGTAATATTCTTGGTATAAAGCCTCAGTATTAATTAGTATTTCATAAATTTCGCATTAATAACTAACTTATTCAATCGAATGAAATACCAAAATTTGAAAACATATTTTGCTGCACTTGGTATAGTAGCCGCAGGCCTTTCTGCAAACGCACAGACCACGAAAAAATTTATTGACCCGGCAAATATGGATTTATCCGTAAAACCCGGCGATGATTTTTACACTTACGCCAGTGGTACCTGGGTTAAAAATAATCCAGTTCCAGCCAAAGAGACTCGCTGGGGCTCATTTAATGAACTTCGCGATTTTAACATCAATGCTGTAAAAACTTTAGTAGAAGATGCTGCAGCTGATAAATCTGCACCAGCTGGTTCAGTTAAACGCCGTGTTGGTGATTTTTTTGCCGCAGCAATGGACACGGTAGCCATTGAAAAACTAGGCTATACACCAATTAAAGCTGATCTGGAAAAAATAAATCAAATCAAAGATATTCAAGGTGTTTTAGATCAGGTAGCCTATATGCGGGTGAGTGGAATTGGCAGTCCGATGTTTGGTGTTGGTATTGGCCAGGATCGCAAAAATGTAAGCAAATACATGGTTAACATTGGTCAGGGTGGTACAACTTTGCCAGATCGTGATTACTATTTGAAAGATGATACCAGAAGTGTTAAAATTCGTGAGGCTTACAACACCTATATGACAACCCTGTTCACCTTAACAGGAAGTGATGCAGCAGCAGCAAAGCAGAAAGCTGAAACTGTTTTTAAAATTGAGAAGCAACTGGCAGAGGCACAAATGAGCCGCATGGAAATGCGTGATCCATATGCCACTTATAATAAACTTACCGTAACAGATCTGAATAAGAAAACACCTGATATTAACTGGGCTGCTTTTTTACCAAAATTTAAAATTAAGGGACAGGATACTGTTTTGGTATCATCACCTAAGTTTTTAGCCAGTTTAGATGGCATGTTGAAATCAGTTCCACTGGCAGATTGGAAAACATATTTACAATGGAATATTTTAAAAAATTCTGCAGGAAGCCTGAGTTCTCCATTTGTTAAGGCAAACTTTGCTTTTACACAAGCACAAACCGGACAGAAAGTACAAACTCCACGCTGGCAACGCATGTCGTCTTTAACAGATGGCACTATTGGTGAACTTTTAGGACAGCTTTATGTGGCCAAATATTTCAAACCAGAAGCGAAAGCACGGATGGATGCCATGATTGTAAACTTACGCAAAGCTTTCGAAATTAGAATTAACGGCCTGGAATGGATGAGTGCAGAAACCAAGAAAAAAGCTTTAGAAAAACTTGCTGCCTTTAAACCAAAAGTAGGCTACACTACAAAATGGGAAACTTATACTGGCCTAGACATTAAAAGAGATACTTATTTCCAGAACTTACGTAATGCAAGTGTATGGAGTTACAATGAAAACGTAAACAGATTAGGTAAACCAGTAGATCGTAATCGTTTTGGTATGACTCCTCCAACAGTTAATGCGTCATACAGCCCTACCATGAACGATATTACTTTCCCTGCCGGAATTTTACAGTTTCCATTCTTTGATCCAAATGCAGATGATGCTGTAAACTATGGTGGAATTGGTGCTGTAATTGGTCATGAAATGAGCCACGGTTTTGATGATAGTGGAAGTCAGTATGATGCACATGGTAACTTAAAAAACTGGTGGACAGCTGAAGACAAAGCTAAATTTGATGCTAAAACAAAAGCGTTAGGTGAGCAGTTTGATGCCTATACTGTTTTAGATACTGTTCATGTTATTGGTAAATTAACTATGGGCGAAAATATAGGCGATTTAGGTGGACTAAATGCAGCTTACACAGCCTTCAAAATGACAAAACAAGGTCAGAGCAATGAAAAAATTGATGGTTTTACACCAGATCAAAGATTCTTCTTATCATGGGCACAAGTTTGGAGAGGTAATATTTTACCAGAAAGTGCAGCGCAATTAATTAAAACAGATCCACACTCTCCAGGTCCGTACCGTACCATTGGCGCACCAGTTAATATGGATGCCTGGTATACGGCTTTTGATGTGAAACCTGGCGATAAATTATATAAAAAACCAGAAGACAGAATTAGAATGTGGTAAATTAAGGTGAAGAGTTGAAAGTTGGAAATCGTAAAGCTATCCACCAGTTAACCTAAACTATCCACCCTATTCATTCATACATTATCGCAAACGCTCCCACAACCATGGGAGCGTTTCGTTTTATGATTCTTAGAGATTTTAATTCAGGATCAAACTAAAATCCATGAGAATCATTATATCTTTGATCTACTTATGCATCCATCATCATTATCCATGAAAGTAACACTTAATTTTTTTTCCTTACTGGCCCTATGCTTCATCTCATTTGGTGTTTCCGCTCAAAATAAACTCATCAGTTTAGATAAATTAATTAACAAAACTGATCCGGCCTGGCCATTGGTACAAAAGTGGATTGATTCTGCTAAAAATAAAGTTGAAGTTTTACCCGTTGATTCTTCTAGAGCTAAAGAAGTGCTATATAATGCACAGATGACCACCTATGCCACACTGGGATCAGTTATTTACAATACTGGCGGTATCATGGTAGACAATGGCTGGATCAGAATTTTAGGCTCAGGCAGTGAAAGATTAACACGTAATATCGCAGAATGGAATAAAGGTAAAACCATCAAGGAATATGGAGACAACATTCCTTATCTACTTATTGCTGACGATGCCGTAGGTGGTTTCTTCGCCATTAATTATGGTGGCTTAGGGCCTGATGTTAAGAATGTTTATTACTTAGAACCCAATACACTTACCTGGCAACCCCTTGGCGCTGGCTATGGAGAGTTTCTGATTTTCTGCTTTGATAGCGACCTATCTAAATTCTACAAAGGCTTACGCTGGAGCACCTGGGATCAGTTTATTGGGAATTTAGCAGATACCAAAAGCTACAGTTTCCGCCCTTATTTATGGGAACAAGGTACTGATATTGAAAAATGTACAAGAAAACTAGTGGGCATTGAAGAAATGTATAATTTCAACATCATGAAATCAAAAGAGTTGAATGCAGATAAAGGAATAAAAAAAGACGATGCAAAACAATAACCTAACCGCTATTAACTAAAATGCAAAGCAGTGAAGAACAGTTAAATCAGATAAGAAACACCAGACTGTTTATTTTAGATTTAGTGAAGGATTTGAGCATTGAACAGCTCAATAAAATCCCAAATGGTTTTAACAATAACATCATCTGGAATATTGCACATTTAACCGCAGCACAACAAAATCTTTGCTATTCGAGGTCAGGCTTGTTACCTACTGTGGCAGATAAACATTTCTTGCCTTTTTTAAGTGGAACAAAGCCTGATGGCTTCCTTAGTGAAACTGAAATCAAAGATATTTACATTACCTTTTTAGCCAGTATCGATCAGTTTAAAGTAGATTATGCCAATAATTTGTTTTTAGCGTTCGATCAATGGGATAAACGCTATGGCATGAAATTGAAAAACATTGAAGATGCCATCAACTTTATTCCTTTTCACGAAGGCATGCATATCGGTTACATCATGGCACTTAAAAAACTGATTTAAGCTTCAATATATTTTGCCTGTGTTTTCTTGGGCAATTTGGCTAAAACCATCGCTCTTGAGTCGGCCACCCTCGATTTCAATTCCTGATCGTTAAAAACTTCGAGATTTTCAATCATAATCCATTGCCTTTTTGCCAAATGATAAGCCTGTGCAATTCCATCTCTCGCCGTTAATTCATCAAAATCATCAGGATTACATTTTATCGAAAACCTGCTTCCCTCGTCAATAGCAATAATGATGTATATTTTTTCTTCGATCATAAAACACAAATGATCCCATTTCATTCCCTCGGTTGTACCAGGCAAGCTTAAACAGTATTCTCTAAAAGATTCAATGTCCATGGAGGTAGTTAGGTGGTTAGGTGAAACTAAAATAGAAGTACTATTTTTGCATGATCATAAATTATTGATATGCGAAAATAATAAATTTTCAACTATTATCTTGAACCCGTTAATCCTCATCATCCAAAACATGAATATTATAACCCCTACTGCCGATGGTTCCAACACCCTTTACAATGAAACCATTGGAGAGCATTATCATAGCAAGCATGGTGCTTTACAAGAAAGCAAACATGTTTTTATAGATGCCGGATTAAAATTTGCTTCAGCAGAAAAATCAGCTATTTCAATTTTGGAGGTTGGCTTTGGAACGGGATTAAACTTTATCTTGAGTGTAGAATACTGTGCTCAACACCAAATTCATTTAGACTACACCAGTGTGGAGGCTTTTCCACTTACTTTTGATGTAATTAACCAAACAGGTTATTCAGCTTATGTATCTCCAGCTATTTGGGATAGTTTTATTAATAACTATAATGAAGCTTTACATCACCCACAAACACTATCTGAATACTGTAAGCTTGAAATCCCATATACCACACTTGTCAACTTTACCACAGAAAAAAGATTTGACCTAATTTATTACGATGCTTTCTCCGTGCAACATCAGCCTGAAATGTGGACGAATGAAATTATTGCTCATGCCTGCAATTTTTTAAAGCCAGGTGGTATTTTTGTAACCTATGCCATTACCGGCAACCTTAAACGTGCGGTAAGAGCAGCTGGTTTCAACATTGAAAAACTACCTGGTGCGCCAGGTAAGAGAGAAATGCTTAGGGCAGTAAAAATCTGACAAAAAGGAGACTGCCAGCAAAAACCACCATTCTATTGGTTTGTTATTCTATACAAAAGTGAACATCATGGAAAAAAGAACATTAGGAAAAACAGATTTAAATATAGCACCCATAGTATTTGGAGGAAATGTTTTTGGATGGACAATCGACGAACAAAAGTCTTTTGAAATACTCGATCATTTTGTTGATGCTGGTTTTAATTTTATTGATACAGCCGATGTGTATTCACGCTGGGTTCCAGAAAATAAAGGTGGAGAATCAGAAACAATTATTGGTAACTGGCTTAAAAAAAGAAACAGACGCCATGATGTGGTTATTGCAACAAAGGTAGGCTCGGATATGGGGCAAGGCAAATCATTAAGAAAAGATTACATCATTAACCAGGTTGAACATTCTCTTTCGCGTCTGCAAACAGATTATATCGATTTATATTTTTCTCATTTTGATGATGAGTCTACACCTGTAGAAGAAACATTAAGCGCATATGAAATCTTAATTAAATCTGGCAAAGTACGTTGGATTGGTGCTTCAAACTTTTCTGCTGAAAGATTAAAAGAATCTTTAATTTTCTCTGCACAACACCATCTTCCAAGTTACGAAGTTTATCAACCCGGATATAATTTATTTGACCGGGAAGAATTTGAACGCGAACATGAAAAAATTTGTTTGGATCATGATTTAGGAGTAGTTAGTTACTATTCTCTGGGCAGCGGTTTTCTAACCGGAAAGTACCGCAGCGAAGAAGATTTAAAGAAAAGTCAACGTGGTGGCGGCATTAAAAAGTTTCTAAATGAAAGAGGCTTTCAGATTCTGGATGCATTAGATCAGGTTGCAGACAAATATCATGTAGAACAGGCATCTGTAGCACTGGCATGGCTTATTCACCATCCTTCCATTACAGCACCAATTGCAAGTGTAACAGATCTGAATCAGTTAAAATCTTTTACAGCAGCGGCCAATCTGAAATTAATGCCAGAAGATATTTCTCTATTAAATAAGGCGAGCAGCTATTAAAAATAATCACCTATATTTAAATGCCCGATTAATCAAACAATTAATCGGGCATTTTGTATTAAACTGAATTTATAACACCATGAAAGAAAAACTTACCTTTTTGCCTAAATTGGCCCTTGTTCTTTTCTGCCTGATCAGTCTAACTTACATTGCTATTTTAGGACAATCACTTTTAGCGCCACTACTTTTTTCTTTTTTAATGGCTATTCTCCTGCTTCCGGTAGGTAACTTTTTAGAACACAAGTTTAGGTTTAAAAGAAGCCTGTCAACCATTCTTGCGGTCATTCTAATGATTGCTGTTATTGGTGGTATTGTTTATTTCTTCGGAAATCAATTAAGCGATTTATGGTCAGACTGGCCTTTACTCAAACAAAAGGCTAACGTTTCTTTTCATGAATTGCAGCATTGGATCTCAACCACTTTTCATGTGAATACAGAGAAACAACTGTCATACCTGAATGACAGTACAGAAAAAGCATTAGCTACCAGTGCCACAATTGTGGCGACAACACTTGCTACCCTATCTTCTACCTTGCTATTTTTAGGCTTCACCTTGCTATTTACCTTTTTCATATTAAATTACCGCAGGGTATTATATACCTTTCTAACAACAGTTTTTAAAGAAGAACATAAAGAAAAGGTAACCGAAATTGTAAGTCAGATTCAATACATCATCAAAAAATATATCATCGGTTTGTTTTTGCAAATGCTTATAGTAACCATTTTAATGATTGCCATTTTAAGTTTATTGGGCGTTAAATATGCTGTCCTTCTAGGCTTAGTAGCAGGCATTTTTAATGTGGTTCCTTATCTGGGCATCTTTTTCGCCTTACTGGTAAGCTGCTTAATTACCTTTGCAACGGCAGGTGCGGGTAAGGTTTTGCTGGTTTTAATTACATTTATAGGTGTTCATGCCATTGATGGTAATATTCTAATGCCACTGGTTGTTGGCTCTAAAGTAAAAATTAATGCGCTTTTTGCCTTTCTCGGAATTATTATAGGTGAGATGATCTGGGGTATTTCAGGAATGTTTTTATGTATTCCTTATCTGGCCATGTTAAAAATTATATTTGACAGGGTAGATAATCTGAAGCCATGGGGAATTTTAATGGGCGAAGAGCATAAACCTCAAAAGAAAAAGCGTGTGTATCAAATCACCAAAAAAATTAAGCTAGAGGAAAAAGATTAATAGTAAAACTTGCTTAATGAAACCTTTATTTGTTTTACTAGTGGTATATGTGGCTGTATTGGCCTTTAGCAGTCATACTACCTTCGACAAAGGAAATATTTTTGCCGGGAATATCGCTATGTCAGTGATGCTTCTTTTTACGGCAATTGGTCATTTCAAATTCAAGACAGCTATGGCCGCCATGATTCCGCTATTTATACCCGCAAAGGTTGAAATTATTATTTTTACAGGTGTGCTTGAAATTTTATTTGCTATTGGTTTAGGGATAGAAAGTACCCGCTATTATACTGGCATCGCACTAATCATATTTTTGTTTACTATTCTGCCTGCCAATATTTATGCGGCTAAAAACCGAATCAATTATGAGAATTTATTTAAGCCTGGCCCCGGAATCAAATATTTGTGGTTTAGAATCCCATTTCAATTTTTCTTAATCGCCTGGGTTTGGTACTTTAGCATCAGATAAAATATAAATATGCCTAATCATCCAATTCCTGCAGCTGCTGATCATCCTGCTGGCGCCTTTAACAGATTACTTACCGTTCTGGATACACTACGTACGCAATGCCCATGGGATAAGAAGCAGACCATGGAAACCTTGCGCCATTTAACGATTGAAGAAACTTATGAGTTAAGTGATGCCATTTTGGAAGGCGACCTGGATGAGATTAAAAAAGAATTAGGTGATGTAATGATGCACCTGGTTTTTTATTCACGTATTGCATCAGAAACCAGTGCGTTTGACATTACCGATGTTTTAAATGGCGTGTGTGATAAACTGGTTAATCGCCATCCACACATTTATGGAGATGTAGAAGTACAGAATGAGGAAGATGTAAAACGCAATTGGGAACAAATTAAGCTAAAAGAGGGAAATAAGTCTGTACTTGCTGGTGTTCCAGCTTCTCTTCCTGCCTTGGTAAAGGCTTCACGTATTCAGGAAAAAGCACGTGGAGTGGGCTTTGACTGGGAAGATAAAAATCAGGTTTGGGAAAAGGTGGAAGAAGAACTTCAGGAATTTAAGGCTGAATTTAATGTAGCCGATCACACGGCAATAGATATAGAAAAGGCTGAATCAGAGTTTGGTGATGTACTTTTCTCTTTGATTAACTACGCCCGTTTCATCAACATTAATCCAGAAAATGCCCTTGAAAAAACAAATAAAAAATTTATTAAACGTTTCCAGTATTTGGAAGAGAAAGCCAAAGAAAATGGCAAGGCTTTAGCAGATATGACACTCGCTGAGATGGATATTTATTGGAATCAAGCGAAGAAATTATAAATATGAGTTCTGAATTTAAAGATCATCAAATACCAAAAAACCTGGTGAATATCATCACTTTTAATGTTACTGACACTAAAAGCGTAGATGGCGGTATTGTTCCATGGGTAAATATCGGACGTGCAAATGAGGAAATTCTCAATCTGGTAGATGCAGATGAGATTGTAATTCCTGAACATGACATTTCAATTTCCATAGATTACCCTATGCAAAATCCAGAAACTTTTCAGCTCTATTCATCCATCGGATTTTCCAGAAAACTACTATTGATAGAAATCAGGGAGAAGTTTCTGGAACTTTCGAGCAGGAATGATGAGTCATTCGACAGCAATGCTTTAGATCTGGTTGCTTTGGATGTGTATAAAACCGAAGCCGGAAAAATTGAAATCACTTTAGATATAGACGCTTAATATTTAGCACCATTTTTTTTTCGTGCATCATCAAACATATGAATTTTTTATACTTTAACTTATTAATAATCTTCTTCTCTATTAACGGCTTAAAAGCTTCACAGCTGCAAGATTCGATTCCCGCCCACGATAGTTTTACCATAATATCGGAGAAGGTTGGAGAAACCAGAACCATTAATGTTTGGGTTCCGGAAGGCTATACTAAAAATACCGATGCTCTGCCCGTAATGTACATGGCTGATGGCGGCATAAAAGAAGACTTTCCACATATTGCAAATACATTTGCCAAACTGATCAATGCCAAAAGTATTCCACCTATAATACTCGTAGGCATAGAAAATACACAAAGAAGAAGAGACCTGACTGGTTTTACCGAAGTTGCAGAAGATAAAACAATTGCTCCGGTTGTTGGAGGGGCAGAAAAATTCAGAGCCTTTATTAAAGATGAGCTTTTCCCTGAAATTGGTAAACGGTATCACGTGTCTAACAAAAGAGGAATCCTTGGTGAATCCCTTTCAGGATTATTCGTGATGGAAACTTTAATGCTAAAACCTGATATGTTTGATTACTACATTGCATTTGATCCTTCATTGTGGTGGAACAATCATAATCTGCTTAATCATGCAACACAGCAGTTAAAAAAATTACCACGACCAGAAAAAACATTATGGTTTGCTGGTTCTGGTACAAAGGGTATTTCAGAATACACCAAAGCTTTAGCCAATATTTTAAAGTCTGGAAATTATAAACACATCAAATGGATGTACACTGACAAACCTGAAGAACAACACGATACCATTTTTAAAGCTACAAAAGAGGAAGCCATTTACTGGACATTGCAAAAATAAATGGAGTATTACAGCCTGTTTAATAAAATACGCCATCTACATAATACCACTTCCCGTTTTCTAATACGAAGTTTGATTTTTCATGGAGTACCGCTGTCTGAAACTTTTGAGTAAGATAAAAGGCTTTAAATTCTACGGTATTAAAATCGGCAGCAATAATTTCTAGTTTTACCCACTTGGTCTCTTTCGCACTTTGCAAATAAGCGTCTTTTCCATTTCCTTTTCGCTTGCTTACATGCGTAGTTTCAGAAAGATAATCAGCTTCCGCTAAAACAAAAGCAGCATACCTCGACCGCATTAAGGCCTCGGCAGTTGGCGCAAGTTTAAGCTTAAGGTGATAAGGTTGGCAGCAATTTTCATATTGCAGAGCACTTCCACAAGGACAATTCATATTGTTAATTAACTTCATTTAAATAGTAAGAACTGTTCATCTTCCTATTGGGTTCAAAATTATCATAAATCATTTTAACACCATCACTAAATCTGTATTTATGTTCTAAAGTAGCTTTTAAGCCATTAATCAAATTACATTCTTTTTCGCTGAAGTAAAAATTATGCTGGCTAAAATATTCCATAATGATGTTGAATCTGCGCCGATCTGTGTACTCCGCATCAACCAATAACCTAAGTTCTTCTATCTTTTTCAAAATATTCGAATGCATTACCTGAGGCTTTAACTCTGGAATAAGGTTGATCATCCCATCTTCTGAAATCACAACTAAAACAATGCCCGTCTTTTTCTCCATAAACTCATAATACCTAATGGCCGAATTAAGCCTGGCTCCTCTGGATGAATCGCCATAAGAACTGGCAATTCCATCCAGAATCACCCCTATTCCATAACACCAACAATTCGTATCCAATAATACGGCACCATCAATAGATGTAATTTGCTGCATCAAACTTCTGTTTAAAGCTACGGGCTTCACTTTAAAAGATTGTTCACTTAATCTTTCGGCTTCCTCTTTTGCCGCATTGGTAATCACTAGAATTGTTCCGTGTTTCTGCTTGGTCGCTTCGATGGTAATTTCCCATAAATTATTTAATCTATCTCGGTCTATATCTTTAAAAACCCTGTTTAATGTAGAATAAAACTTTTCCTTATTAATTTGTTCACTATACAAACTGGGCATCCTGAAGGCAACAGAGAGCATAATTTTATGATGATGCAAAACTTCCCAATGAAAATGTTTGGTAAAATGAATAACAAACAACGATTCCTCGTGGTGGTTATATTTACCTTTAATTTTCCCCAGCCCATAGATATAGACCGAATCGGAAATCAACAGATTTTTATGATCAGCCAGTTCCAAAAACTTTCTTACTTTCCTAAAATCCTTAATGAGAATAGGTTCTTCCAGTGCAATAGTTAAACTTATATTTTGATGATTTTTTTTGGCAATAATCATTTTGCCTAACCCCTCTTCACCTTCATATTTTAATGATGAAATGGTATTACAAGCATCATATAAAATGTGGAGGTTGTGTCCGTTTTGCCCGCAGGCCGAAACCGTTTTCATAAAATCATGCGCTGCAGAACTAACCAGCTCATCCCTGCTTTTAGATAAAATTTTAAACTCTGAAAGCGATTTTGCTTTTAATGCATTTGTACTGGCATTTAGATAAGTTTTAATGATACTTTCAATAAAGGAGCGACTTATTTTTTGTGTCCTAGTGGCAGTTGAATAATCTTTAGTTAAGGTATAATAAGTGTTCATTACACTTTTATTCAGTTCGGTAACTACAAAAACCAAATAACCATTGATATAGGCTGGATTGGAAATGAAACTTTCCACCACTCTGCTTTTAGCATGACTTCTTAAAATTCGTTGTATTTCAGCTAAATACTGGTTGATAAGATAGGATGAAACTTCGTTATCTGAACTTTTTGCTACAGGAAGAATGACCTTCGGAATTGATTGCAAACTTATAAAATCGGTAACACAGTAATCACAATCTTTACATTCTAAGTGAATGAAAGCTTTTTCCAGGTCATTATTTACCCTTACCCCAATCATATATACTTTTGGGTACAATCGCTCATCTAATGAATCAAAAAGTTCTTCTGCGGCAAGCTGTAGCGATATCTGACAGTGTAGCTGTTCCTCCCAAATTAAATTATTGCAACCCATCATAGTTGTTCACGAATTTAAATTAGGTACAGATTTCTACATGTCGATTTTTTTACTTTAAAGATTATTTTCAAAGATATCTGATTTCGCAATATGCCGATGTTAAAAAAGGTTAAGCATCAGTAATTTTTAGAAGATGTTTAAACCAGTCGAATTAAAGTATTTTTGTGTAAAATTGCAGTTCAAAAAATGAGGTATTTCTTTCACATCGCCTATCAGGGTCAGTATTTTAGTGGTTGGCAAAAACAGCCTGGTGTAAAAAGCGTGCAGGAAGTTATTGAGCAAACGCTTTCTAAAATATTAAAATCGCCAATCGCTATAAATGGTTGCGGAAGAACCGATGCACATGTACACGCCAGTCAGTTTTTCTTTCATGCAGATTTTGAAAAAGAAATTGAATTTGATTTACTTTTCATCCTAAACAAAGCCCTGCCTTATAACATTGCTGTTTTCGATATTATCAAAATGGAGGGAAAGCCACACGCCCGTTTTGATGCCGTTCAACGAAAATACGACTACTTTCTACATACTTATAAAGACCCTTTTTTAAGCACACAAAGTTCGCTTTACCAGGAAGCAAATTTTGATTTACATAAAATGAAAGCAGCAGTTAATCTCTTAACAAAGTATAATGATTACAGGGCTTTCTGTACCCATCCAAATAAGTACGACCATACCAAATGTAATGTAATGGAAGCAGATTTATTTGTAAATGCTAAAGGAGATAGATTTCGTTTTAACATTGCCAGTAACCGCTTTTTAGGTAAAATGATTCGTATCATTATGGGTCAGCTTATTAAAGTTGGCAAAGGTGAATTAAGCGTGGATGCGTTCGAAAGTCATTTTATCGATTTGCAAATTGGTAATGTAATTGCACCTGCTCACCCAACAGGTTTATACCTTTCTAAAGTTACTTATCCTTACCTAAATCTGGAGCCAAGAACCGATATGCTTTCGATGATTGAAGGCACACATTGGATTTCGATTTAAATAGTGTAGCACTTTTGCTATGCGCACCGTTTAAGTTTAAAACCTATACCAAATGAAAAATCAATTCATCGCTTTCGCCTTATTTGTATGTTTGATCAGCAGCTGTAAAAAAACAACATCCCGAGCTTTAATTCCAAATGGCAATTATTCTGGTGTATTAGAAGTATCCTCGAGCGCATACAAAATGCCATTTACATATCCAATCGCAATAACTTTTGAGAATGAAACATACAAAATCAGTCCCGATCCAGCTAGAAAAGATGGCGGCGGTTCAGGAACCTATGTATTTGATGGAACAATAGGAAATTTCAATGATGTAAATGTATGGAAAACAGATTTTGATAGTAACCTTATATTAAATGGCGAATATGAAATTCAATCCAATGGTAATAATCTGGTTTTAATTAAAAGATTTAAAGCATCTACCCAAACTCCACCTCCAGCCGTAACCATCTCTCAAATGTATTACAAATACATTTTAAAGAAAAGTAACTAATTTTACCTGTTACTTAATAAGTATTGCACTTTAGTCTCTAAGCTTTAATCTTTCAGCTAAATAAATAACCATTAAAGTTAAAAACCCTCTTTAAATATAAAATTTAAAGAGGGTTTTATTTATTTAGCTTTCAGCCCTAGTCTTTTAGCTTTAGCCTTTCAGCTTTAATCTTTCAGCTCTGCCTTTCCGCTTAACTAAGCATCAATCTTTGCATATTTCGCATTACGCTCAATAAATTCTCTACGTGGTGCAACTTCATCACCCATTAACATAGAGAAAGTATGATCACATTCCGCAGCACTTTCAATAGTGGCTTGCAACAAAGTACGGGTAGCAGGATTTAAAGTGGTATCCCAAAGCTGCTCAGCGTTCATTTCACCCAAACCTTTATAACGTTGTATGTGCACACTATCTTCTTTACCAGCACCTTTTAAACGTTGTACTGCGGCATCACGTTGCACATCATTCCAGCAATATTCAAATTCTTTCCCTTTCTTAACCTGATAAAGTGGCGGTGATGCGATATAAACATATCCGGCTTCAATCAATGCCCTCATATAACGATAGAAGAAGGTTAAAATTAAAGTGGTAATGTGTGAACCATCAATATCCGCATCCGTCATGATGACGATTTTATGGTAACGCAATTTCGTTAAGTTCAAAGCCTTATCATCCTCAGGCGTACCAATACTCACACCAATAGCCGTGAACATATTCTTAATCTCGTCATTTTCGTAGATTTTATGCTCCATCGCTTTCTCCACATTCAATATTTTACCTTTTAACGGTAAAATAGCCTGGATGTTTCTATCGCGACCTTGTTTAGCGGTACCACCCGCCGAGTCACCCTCTACTAAGTAAATTTCGCATTTTACTGGATCACTGTCCGAGCAATCGGCAAGTTTACCTGGCAAGCCAGAACCACCCATTACACTCTTGCGCTGAACCATTTCACGTGCCTTACGTGCCGCAGCACGAGCCGTTGCCGCTAAAATCACTTTGTTAACAATCATTTTAGCTTCCTTCGGATTTTCTTCCAAATAAGCACCCAATGCCTCACCAACAGCAATATCTACAGCACCCATCACCTCACTGTTACCCAGTTTAGTTTTAGTTTGCCCTTCAAATTGCGGCTCTTGTACTTTTACAGAAACTACTGCTGTTAATCCTTCTCTAAAGTCATCACCAGTAATTTCCATTTTTAGGTTCTTTAACAAACCCGATTTATCTGCATAACTTTTTAAAGTACGCGTTAAACCTCTACGGAAACCAGCAATATGAGTTCCACCCTCGTGTGTATTAATGTTATTTACATAAGAGTGAACATTTTCAGAATAACTATCATTGTATTGGAAAGCCAGTTCAACCGGAACACCATTTTTAATCCCATCGATATAAATTGGCTCTGGTAAAAAAGAAGCTCTGGTTCCATCTAAAAAGGAAACAAATTCCTTTAATCCACCTTCAGATTGAAAAACTTCTGATAAAAATGTACCATCCTCTAAAGCTTCACGCTCATCTGTTAAGGTGAGCTTAATTCCTTTATTTAAGAAAGCCAATTCGCGTAAACGACTGGCTAAAGTATCGTATTTATATTCAGTTGTTTGCGTAAAGATACTCGCATCAGGACTAAAGGTCACAATTGTACCGCGTTTATCAGTCGTTCCAACTTCTTTAACATCATACTGCGGAACACCAATTTTGTATTCCTGCATCCAGATTTTACCTTCACGGTGTACTTCCGCTTTTAAATCTGTTGATAATGCGTTAACGCAACTTACCCCCACACCGTGTAAACCACCAGAAACTTTATAAGTATCCTTATCAAATTTACCACCCGCGTGCAAAACCGTCATTACAATTTCTAACGCCGATTTATTTTCTTTTGTATTAATCCCCGTTGGAATACCACGACCGTTATCTTCAACCCGGATGGAGTTTCCTTCTAAAATCCTTACGTCGATTGTATCTGCATGACCGGCTAATGCCTCATCAATAGAGTTATCCACAACCTCGTAAACCAAGTGGTGTAAACCCTTTACACCCGTATCACCTATATACATCGAAGGGCGCTTACGCACCGCTTCCAAACCTTCTAAAACCTGTATATTATCTGCCGAATAATTTGACTTTAAATCTTGTTCTTCGCTCATATTTTATTTAAAAACTATAAGTATCAAAAATACGGAATATTTGGCATTTAAACTAATATGTGGATAAATGTACCAGGGTATTAAAGAGGTTGTGTAAACCCTTATATCCCTCGCAGATCATGAAGATGAGCATCACGATGAATTATTTCTGCTGTTTCAATTGAAAAACATTTCCTTCAGGGTCTACTCCATCACATAACCAATAGTCATAAGCCTCAAAAGTTTTAACGCCTCTCATCTCTACACCCTGATCCATCAAATGAGTTCTTAGTGCATGCATATCCTGATCAATTTCAAAGACAATTTTTACATTGTTTTCAAACTTAAATGGGCCCTTACTTTTATCAAGGTAATCTTCTCCAATTTGATGAAGACCTATTTTACAAGGCCCCGCAGAAAGAAGCGCCCAGGAAGATTTGAATTCTTCTACCACCTCAAAACCAAAAATGGTAGTATAAAAGGCCCTTAATTTTTCTACGTTTTGTACATAGAATATAATGGTGTCCAGATTAAATGTTGTGTTCATATATTATAATAAGCTTTGCAGCACTAGAAGGTTTAGTACAATTTCACGTTAACTTAATTATCGTTGAGCCCTGGTTGCTTTATCGAAAGTGAAAACTAAACTTTTCTGATCAATTTTATTTAATGGAATTTCACTTGTTTTTATACCCTCGCCTGTAGTAAAATAAACACTGGCTTTCATTTCCGATCCCTTATCCAATCCATCTTCGAATAAGGCAATACCAAATAAGCTTGGGTCTGTTTTAGAGGTAGCTGTAATGCTAACCGTACCTAAATCGTAATTACCATGATTTTTTAAGGTAATTACACCATTTTTATACGTGTAAGTTAATCCCTTTATAGTTGCCAAATAGGTTTTGTTTTTACTGGTTACCGCTTGGTAGGTTTGTGCCTGTGCAGAAATTCCCATCCCCAGGGTAATTAAAATTGCGGCGAATGCTTTCATCATATTTTATTTAAAAGTAAAGCTAAGAATATATCAATAAATCTAAACGCACTAGTATCATAAATAGTCTTTAACTTACTTATTATTAGCAATTAGCAAGTTTTAAAAAGCAAAAACTGTGCTCAATTCAGAGTTAGTCCCGCTTTCCTTTCCAAGGCACGTAGAAAAAACGGGCGCTTTACACTACAATCGGGTTTAATAGGCAAAACAAATAGTTCCTAGGTAAGTTTAATCTCCATTCAACCGTCCATTTCAGCAATAAAAGCCCACCTGAACCCGATAAAAGCGGACACGGCGCAATAGCCTTTTTGGCTAATTAAAGCTTAAAGTGAGTAGCAGGAACAAACATTAAAATGAAAAACTCAACCTGCTTTCCAAATCATCTTTAGCCACTAATCTCATTTGGCTAATGCTAAGCGTAACTCTTAATTGCATTTAAAAACTAATTTCTATAAGTTTGTTAAAATTTATTAAACAATAATGGAAAGAAAAACCTTTAAAACCTTTGGTTTATTTGCTACAGCTGCTTTAATCACAGCATTTTCTGCATGTCAAAACAAAGACACTAAAACCACTGAAACTAAAAAAACAGATAGCACTACCGCAGCGGTTTCTGTTAGCGACAAAATAGTATTTGTTAACCAAGACTCTTTGTTAACAAAATACGACTACTATAAAGACCTTAAAAATAAATTTGAGAAAAAAACCAAAGATGCGCAGTCAGACCTGCAATCAAAACAACAAGCTTACCAACGCGAAGTAACTCAATACCAACAATCTGCAGGCTCACTTTCAGCTGATCAACGCAAATCTACTGAAGAGCGTTTAGGTAGAAAAGGTCAGGAATTACAGGCTTATCAGCAAAATGCTGGTGGTGCTTTACAAAATGAGCAGGCTGTAGAAACCGAAAAACTTTATGATAAAGTAGCTGGATACCTAAAAAATTACTCGAAAGAAAAAGGCTATAAAATGGTTTTAACTTTCTCTAAAGGCAATAGCGCAATTCTTTTTGCTGATGAATCTCTTGATATTACTTCTGAAGTAATTAAGGGTCTTAATGCAGAATACACAAAAAAATAATAATTAAAATATAAAATATAAATGCTCCGGGTAATCGGGGCATTTTTTTTGTGTCATCATTTAATATGGAGAATCAAAAACACGAAGAATTTATGAAGATGGCTATTGCGCTATCGGTTGAAAATGTAACAGAAAACGTTGGAGGACCATTCGGCGCAGTGATCGTTAAAGATGGAAAATTTGTAGCAGGCTCAGCCAATAAGGTAACCTCAACAAATGATCCAACAGCACATGCTGAGGTTTCTACCATCCGTTTAGCTTGTAATGAATTAAATACGTTCGATTTAAGTGGATGTGTTATTTACACCAGTTGTGAACCATGCCCCATGTGTTTAGGTGCTATTTATTGGGCTAAAATTGATACGATTTATTATGCCAACACTAAAACTGATGCAGAAAATATTGGTTTCAGTGATAAATTTATCTACGAAGAGCTGGAAAAACCGATGGAAAAAAGATCACTACCCGTGGTTCAAATGATGCGAGATGAAGCTTTACAGGCATTTAAACTTTGGGAAACCTCACCTTTAAGCATTAAATATTAACCAGATATAGAAACAATTCGCACCAGTTTAACGTCTGAATAGTAAATAAAATGATGACTTACGAACAAAAGATAACGAGTGAACTGGATTTCTGGAAGTTCAAAACTTTACAGAAATCTTCACTTTTTAATAAAGTTACAGATACTGTTCAGAAGAAGATCAATAGTTATATTCCTGATAAAATTCATAGTGCCATTACCACAGCCATAAAGCAAATGGTGAAGGCGGTGCTTTTTGGATCAACTTTTACAACAGCAAAGCCTGTTACCGATTTAACACTGATGCATCGCGAAGCACTGATCAATCAAAAAATAGACACTTATAAAAAAACTGGTGCTGCAGAAGGTGGCATTACCGGTGCTGGTGGTTTTTTGATGAGTTTGGCCGATTTCCCCTTGCTATTAGGCATTAAAATGAAAATGCTTTTTGATATTGCTGCCTTATATGGCTATGATGTCAAAGATTATCGCGAGCGCCTCTACATTCTTCATATTTTTCAGCTCGCCTTTTCAAGCAAGGAAGAAAGTAAAAACGTTTTTTTGAAAATGCAGAATTGGGATGATGTCGCACATAAGCTACCAACCAATATTGATGAATTTGATTGGTTAACTTTTCAACAACAATATCGTGACTACATTGATCTGGCTAAATTAGCTCAGATGCTCCCCTTTATTGGTGCCGCGGTTGGAGCAGTTGCAAATTATAAACTGATAGAGAAACTTGGCAAAACTGCCATGATGAGTTATCGCATGAGGTATTTTAATCTTCAGTCTATAACTTTAAGTCATGAGCCAACCAGCGATTTTAAAATCACAAAAGGGAATTGATTTTCCTTATCTGATGCCTATGGACTTCGGACTCAAGACTGATGATTAATTATTCTTCCTCTTCAAACATACCGCTAATTAAATCATCGGTTTCACGCCTGTCCTTTTTAGTTGGTCTGCCTGCCCCACGATCACGCTTTAAATTTGGCGCATGAAAAGCCGATTTAAAAGCATGGGTTTCTTCAACCGGCGTTAAATCCTTATATTTTGTTAAGGCGGTAGGAGAATCAGTTCTATTATAAGAAAAATCTACTACTTCAATAATTTTCTTTTCTATTCCTTTTGATACCTGATAAACATCGCCAATTTTTACAATTGCAGATGGTTTAATATTTTGTCCTTTTAATTTTATACGCCCGGCTTTACAGGCATCGGTAGCCAGACTTCTGGTTTTAAATAACCTGATCGCCCATAAATATTTATCAATCCTAAGTTTCTCTGCTTCTGCCATTGGTGGTTTGTTAGTTAGTTGGTTTTTTAGTTGATTGGTAAAAACCATAACATAAAATCCAAAATGCTAAAATTTGAAAAACAAAGTTAAGCAACCATATCCCAAAAAACCAAACATCTAAAAATCTATACAACCAAATGAGCAACCCTAACCCCAAAAAACCAAACACGTAAAAAACTAAAAAACCGAAAAATTTGATTTATTTTGCGTAAAATTTAAAAACATCATGTATTCAGATTTAAAGAAATTAATTGAAGCCGCTTGGGAAGATAGAACCCTTTTAAAATATAGCAACTATTGCGAAGCGATCGAAACCATTATTCAGGGATTAGATAAAGGCGAAATTCGTGTTGCTGAACCAGTTCTAAATTCTTGGGGCATTAATGAGTGGGTAAAGAAAGCTGTAATTTTATACTTCCCTATTCGTGAGATGAAGGAAATTAAGAGCGGTCCTTTTGTATACCATGATAAAATGGATTTAAAAACCGATTATAAAGCAACTGGTGTACGTGTAGTGCCAATGGCGAGTGCCCGTTACGGTTCATATTTAGCAAAAGGTGTAATCATGATGCCATCTTACATTAACATTGGTGCTTATGTAGATGAAGGTACAATGGTTGATACCTGGGCTACTGTGGGTTCTTGTGCACAAATTGGTAAACGTGTTCACTTAAGTGGTGGCGTGGGTATTGGCGGAGTTCTGGAACCTGTTCAGGCTGCACCGGTTATTATTGAAGATGATGCATTTTTAGGTTCAAGAGCAATTGTTGTGGAAGGGGTTAAAGTAGAGCGTGAAGCAGTATTGGGTGCCAATGTGGTATTAACAGCATCTACTAAAATTATTGATGTAACTGGCCCAACGCCTGTAGAATATAAAGGTGTAGTACCAGCACGTTCAGTAGTAATTCCAGGTAGCTATACCAAAAAATTCCCTTCTGGAGAATATCAGGTTCCTTGTGCTTTAATTATTGGAAAACGTAAAGAAAGTACAGATAAGAAAACCTCACTTAACGATGCGTTGAGAGAAAATAATGTAGCTGTTTAAGCTTAGAGGGAAAAGGTGAAAGCGGAAAGCGAAAAGCAAATTTCTAAAGCCGAAAGTCCTGAACTTGATCAATCAAGCTTTGGTCTTTCGGCTTTAAGCTTTCCAATCCAAATAGGCTTTGATGGCAAGCGTGCAGCAAATAACTTAACTGGATTAGGTAATTATAGCCGGTCTTTAATTGAATCGCTTGCAGCGCAGTACCCTGAAAATCAATATTTGGTTTACTCACCAAAAGTAAAGCATGCTAAACAAATTGATTCCTTTTTTGAAAAAGAAAACATCACGTTAAAACTTCCTAAAGAAGGTGGTTTTCTTTGGAGAACTTTAAATATCCTCAAAGATCTGGGCAGAGATCACGTTCAGATTTTTCATGGCTTAAGCCACGAAATTCCATTCGCCATTCAGCACACCCGCATTAAATCCATTGTTACCATTCACGATTTAATTTTCCTTCGTTTTCCGCAATACTATCAATTTATAGATCGTAAACTTTACAAATGGAAGAGTAGATCTGCTTGCAAAAGAGCTGATCAGATTATCGCCATAAGTGAAAAAACCAAAGCAGACATTGTAGAGTTTTACAATGTAAATCCCGACAAAATTAAAGTCATTTATCAAAGTTGTAATGATGGATTTAAAATGGCAATGCCCGAATCAACTTTAAACAGGATTAAACTCACTTATGAACTTCCAGAAAAATACATTCTCAACGTTGGAACCATCGAGGCACGTAAAAACCTCAAATTATTAATACAAGCACTCAAAACTGTAGATCACCAATATAAGCTGGTCGTTATTGGAAAAGAAACCGCTTACTTTAAAGAAATTGAAAGAGAGCTTGACCGTTTAGCTTTAAGAAATCGGGTAATCTTTTTAAAAAACATTCCATTTACAGACTTACCTGGCATTTATCAAATGGCTAAACTGTTTGTTTATCCTTCCTTTTACGAAGGCTTTGGCATTCCTATAATCGAGGCTTTATATTCGAAAGTACCTGTAATTGCAGCCACAGGTTCTTGCCTGGAAGAAGCAGGCGGACCTGATAGTATTTATATCAATCCAACAGATGTAAGTGGTTTAGCCTACTGGATTGATCAAGTTCTTCAACATGCTGATCTCCAAAAAGAGATGAAAGAAAAAGGGCTGGAATTTGTTCAAAAATTCAACAGCCCTCAAGTAACAAAGCAATTAATGGATTGCTATAGCAATTTATTAGGTTCAGCTACTACTTAGCAGCCAAAGCATTTGGTGGATATTGTGCCAGAATTTCTTTAACACCAGTGTAAAGGCGTTCTTCTCTTTTCTTTAAATTATCCAAATTAAATCCACTACCCCTTCCGTGCCAGAATAATTCTTTTTTAGCCGGATCTAAGAAATCAATGATGATCGTACCTTCAATGTATTGGTTAACGTAGTTACCGCCACCCCAGAAAGGAGAACCCCAACCACCACGCCAGCCCCAGCCGCCGCCCCAACCCCATCCACCGTAATAGGCAGGGCCATAAACGTCTGTTTTTTCTCTCGCCACCACCACTAAGTTTACAAGCATATCCGGCCTTTCAGATTTTGTAAAACCTTTAGCATTCATCTCCGTTTCTACGGCAGCCATTAAACGTCTTTTATCTAAGTTATTCAACTTTACTCTGGCGATTCCTTTGTCATAAAAATTGTAGGTTTTATAACGATTGAAATCTGCATTTTTATCAAAATCAGATGCGGTACGAAGACTCGAACATCCTGCTAATGCGATTACGATGGCAAACAGCATTAATAAGTTTTTAATTGTTTTCATTGTGTGTTGTTTCATATAAATAACCGATATTAAATATAATAAAATTTAATTTTAATTTCATAAAACTGGTATAATTTTACAATCAGATTGTTTGGATAGAACGTGTTATAAAACAGAAAGTTTTATGGCAAATGTTAAATAATTAGCCAATGATGAATATTTAACATTTCAACTAAAAAATTAACTTTGTATCATGTTAAAAGAGGAAATCAATAAAGCTTTGGAAGTGCTGAAAAATGGTGGTGTAATTTTATACCCTACAGATACAATCTGGGGTTTGGGCTGCGATGCAACCAATATAGAAGCTGTAGAGAAATTACTTAAAATAAAAAACAGGCCAGCAGATAAAAGCTTAATTGTATTGCTCGATGTAGATAGCAAATTACAAAGCTATGTAACGGAAATTCCTGAAGTAGCCTATGACCTGATTGAATACGCTGAAAATCCTTTAACGATTATTTTCTCTGGGGCAAAAAACCTTGCACCAAATGTAATTAACGCAGATGGCAGCGTAGGCATCCGCGTGGTGAAACACGATTTCTGCACACCACTTCTCCAGCGTTTTCGCAAGCCGATGGTTTCTACCTCTGCCAATTTAAGCGGAAAACCTTCACCAAAATATTTTGATGATATTGATCCTGAAATTTTAGAAGCAGTTGACTATATAGTCGATTTCGAGCAAGAGAATAGAACGCATAAAAAGCCATCTACCATCATGAAACTTTCTCCGAGTGGACAATTTGAATTTATTCGCAAGTAATTTTATTACTTTTGCATAAACTTTAAATCAATTCGTCACCCTGAATTTATTTCAGGGTCTTTAGCCAAAAAGATGCTGAAGTCAATTCAGCACGACGAAAATATTATTATGCATCAACACCTACAAGATCCGATTTTTAAAACCCTTTCCACAGTAGCTGATCAGCAGAATATCGAAGCTTATGTTATTGGAGGTTTTGTCCGCGATATATTTTTAAACCGAATATCTAAAGATATAGATGTGGTGGTAGTGGGTAGTGGAATTGAATATGCAGAGGCTGTTGCAAAAAAACTAAACACAAAAGTTGCTGTTTTTAAAAACTTTGGTACCGCAAATATTAAATTCAAGGATTTAGAGGTCGAATTTGTAGGTGCCAGAAAAGAATCTTACCGATTAGAATCCCGCAAACCGATTGTGGAAGATGGCACGCTAGAGGATGATCAGCTACGACGCGATTTTACCATTAATGCGCTTGCCATTAACCTTAATATTGCTCACTTCGGTGAGTTGCTCGACCCCTTTGATGGTCTTACAGACTTAAGAAGTAAATTCATCCGTACGCCGCTTGATCCGGAAATCACTTTTTCCGATGATCCTTTGAGAATGATGCGGGCAATCCGTTTCGCTTCGCAGCTTAATTTTAAAATTGATCCGGCGGCACTCCACGCAATTCAGACTCAAAAAGAAAGAATTAGCATTGTATCTAAAGAGCGAATCACGGATGAACTGAATAAAATTATTTTGTCCTCCAAACCATCTATTGGATTTAAACACCTTTTTGATACCGGCCTTTTACAAATTATTTTTCCACAAATGGCACAGCTTTATGGGGTAGAAATTGTCAAAGGAAAAGGGCACAAGGATAACTTCTATCATACTTTGGAAGTACTGGATAACATTTGCCTACATACAGATGATTTATGGCTACGCTGGGCCGCTATATTGCATGATATAGCCAAACCAGCGACAAAACGTTTCGAAGAAGGCCATGGCTGGACTTTTCATGGGCATGAGGACAAAGGCGCAAAGATGGTTCCAAAAATCTTCGCTCAGTTGAAACTGCCACTGAATGAAAAAATGAAATTTGTTCAAAAACTTGTTCAGTTACACTTAAGGCCAATCGTTCTTGCACAGGAAATCGTTACCGATTCAGCCGTGAGAAGGCTTTTATTTGATGCAGGCGAAGAGATAGATAGCTTAATGCAACTGTGTAATGCCGATGTTACAACCAAAAACGAGTATAAAAAAATTAAATATCGAAACAACTTTGAGTTAGTTAAACAAAAGCTAAAAGATGTGGAAGAGCGTGATAAAATCAGGAATTGGCAGCCTCCTATTACCGGAAATGATATCATGATTACCTTTGGCCTGGATGCAGGTAAAGAAGTTGGCCTAATTAAGAATGCCATCAGGGAAGCTATCCTGGAGGGAGAGATTAAAAACGACTATCAGGAAGCATTTAATTTTATGATAATTCAAGCCAAACAAATGGGATTAAATCCTGTTCTTAAATAATTTAATTGACCAAATACCACTCAAAGGCAATATCTTGTAAGACATGATGTTTGTGGTTAATATAAATTAACTTTATTTTTACGGTTCCAAAATACAATAATGGCTATTTATAAATTTAGAATTACTTTCGAAGATTTTGATGATGTGGTGAGAGAGATCGACATTAAATCAAACCAAACATTTGAAGACCTGCATAAGGCTATCCATAAATCTACTGGTTACAATGCAGAAAAATCTTCGTCATTTTATGTAAGTACAGATAATTGGTTAAAGGGTGATGAAATTGCCTATTTGCCCAATGAAAGAAAAAAAGATCGTGTGGTTTTGATGGAAAATTCTAAGTTAAGTGGCTTCATTGAAGATCCTCATCAAAAGTTCTATTATATTTATAATTTCGACCGTCCTTTTGATTTTCATGTAGAATTGGTTAAAATCGTTTTAGATCCAGATCCAAATATAGAATATCCATTTTTAGCGAAGAGTTCAGGTGAAGCACCGAAAATTTTTGAAAAGAATGCAGTGAGCATAGATGATGCCGAAAATTCGGCTGTAGCTGTGGGTGAATTTGATTTTTTAAATGAATTAAATTTCGTTCCTGAAGATACAGACGAACTCGAAGCTATGGGTGAAATGGGCATTAATGAAAAAGAGCGGGATGATGATGAAGAATCTGAGGATGATGAATTTGGAGATGAATTTTCAGATAATGATAATTTTGAAGACGATACCAAAGATGATTATTAATTAATACCAACCTATATGCAATTATAAAAGCTGTCAAACATTAAAATTGGCAGCTTTTATTTTATATAAGCTCCTCATGTCTAATTTAAAAACATTAATTTCCGTTGTAGGGCCAACTGCTATTGGCAAAACTGCCCTGGCTATTGAACTGGCTAATCATTTTCGAACAGAAATTATTTCTGCAGATTCGCGACAGTTTTATAAAGAAATGGAAATTGGTACTGCTAAGCCTACTCAAACTGAGCTCGCAGTTGCAAAACATCACTTCATAAACTCCCATTCTGTTAATCAATTATTTAGTACAGGAGATTTTGAAGTCGAAGGTTTAAAAGTGCTGGATGAAATTTTTAAAACTCATGATTTAGCCATTATGGTGGGTGGATCGGGATTATACGTAAATGCGCTGATTAATGGTCTGGATGACATGCCAGAAATTGATCTGCTTGTCAGAGATCAACTCAACAATCTTTTTAAAACAGAAGGTATCTCCCCTATTCAGGAACAACTAGCAAAACATGATCCTGAATATTATGCCAAAGTAGATCAGCATAATCCCCAAAGAATGATCCGTGGTTTGGAAGTCTTTTTATCTACCGGAAAAAAACTTTCATCCATGTTATCTGCCACTAAGAAAGAACGGCCATTTAACATCATCAAAATAGGTTTAAATACAGAGCGGGTAACTTTGTATGATAGAATTAATAGCAGAGTTGATCAGATGATCAGTAATGGTTTGTTAGATGAAGTAAAATCGTTAACTGAATTTAGATCTTACAATGCACTAAATACAGTAGGTTATAGCGAAATATTTGATTATTTAGATCAAAAACTTTCATTTGAAGAAGCAGTTTCAAACATTAAACAAAATACACGCAGGTTTGCCAAAAGACAGCTAACCTGGTTTAGAAGAGATGAAGAAATAACTTGGTTTGAGCCAAATCAACACGAGGAGATCGTCAAACATATTGAGCGCAGAATAAAATAAAAAAGGGACTTGCTAATGGCAAATCCCTTTAAATATTATTAGTTACATCATGTTATTTTGAATCTGGAAATTTCACACCCCTGTATTTGGTAATATCAATTGTTGGAATGGTTGAACCATATTTAGCATTAATCGCATCAACAAATACATTGGCTATGGCAGCATTTCCACGTGGGGTTAAGTGTATACCATCTAAAGAAAAAGCACCACCTGTAATAAATGCGGCATTAATGTTTATACCTTGAATAGAAATACCTGCTTTTACCGTATTAAAGTAGGTATAAGTATCGGCAAGAGCCAACCCTTTACTATTCGCAAGAGATTTAATGGTACTGTTATAGCTATTTACATAATCTTTAACTTTTACTACTTCATCTTTATCTAACACCCAATTATTGGCTATTGGATTTCTAGGATCTAAACCATAAAAATAACCTGCGGCATTAGGCACAGCAAATAATCCAGCTGTTTGAAATGGCAATCTAATTAAATCTTCACTGGTTGCAGCCCTTACCGTTCCGGTACCTGTTTGAATATAAATCGATGCAGCTGCAGGATTAATTGCTTTTGCAGCAGCCAATAAAGCTGCAGGCGTTACTGTATTAAAGTAAGGTACAGCCGTAACATCCGGAATGGTTGCAACTACACCTTTTTGTCCGCCAGCAGTTAAAATATTAAGCATATTGGTATACAAGAAAGAGAAAGTTGCTTTTTCAGTAAGCACAGTTGTCGCGTCAGTAGTAACACCACCATTTAGCGCATAACCAAGCGCATCATTATTACCCAACCATAAAGAGAAGAAAGTATGATTTCTTCCTTGAATATAAGCTGCGTAATTCACTTTGCCAACCTGAGCATCCGTAAGCAAACGCTCAAAAAACATATTTGCAGCACTAAAGGTAAAGGTTGGATCGAAAGCTAAATCCAAACGCATTCCTGGAATGCCTAAATTTTGAATCTCTCCCGAATACTTAGCCAGCTTGCCTGGTGCAACATAAGCTGTACCTGTTGTAATCTGGCTAATGGTTGGGCTACCATTAGTTAGTGCAGTTAAGCTTGCATAACCTGATCCATTGGCCTGAATATCACTAAAAAATGGAGAAGTAAAACTTCCACCACCAACTGTAGCCATTTGAGCCGCCAATAAGTTTGGATAAGCCACTTTCTGGCCTTCCAAATATAAACCGCCATCAGCATAGCCAGAGGTTAATGAATTACCTATGGCAATATATTTACTAAAATTTGCTGTGCCTGCTGTTGTAGCTGCAGGTGTTTCAATTTCAGGTTTACAAGATGCTGCGAACAAGATGGTAGCAGCAACAAGACTATTGAATATAATTTTTTTCATGTTGATATCTCCTACCATTTATAAGTTAATGAAAGACCTGGTGCATATACCAAAGTTTTGAACGTGCCGTCTAATCCGGTTTCTATATTCTTTTGCTGACGTGATTTTACATCTTCAAAAAAGAAAGATGCATTAAGCTCAAAATGGCTGGTAGGTGCATAACCAACACCTGCACTTAAAATATAACGATCAGCATCCGGTGCTTCCGGAGTAACGTAGCCATCCTGAACTGGTGAGAATGCGTAACCAACTCCAGCTCTTAAAGCCAACTTTTCTGATGCCTGGTGGTTAATTCCCATTTTAAATGATGAACCATCGCGATAATTACGAGCAGATCGGGTATCTGCAAGGGCTGAAGTATTCACAGCATAATCAAAGGCAAGCTCCTTATAAACATGCCATTGTACCCAGCTGGCATCAAATGCTAAAGTTGTACTTTTTGATAAAGGAACACCTATACCTAAGGTTGTTGTTGATGGTAAAGGCAATTCAGCATTAAATGTATTGCCTGCAGGAAATGAAGTACGTAATGATTCTGGTACATCAAATGTTGCTGTACCATCATTTAACTTCGTAATTACTTTTGATTTGTGTACAACAGCGAAAGTGATATTACTTAATGTTTTAATGTATAAACCTGCATTCCAGCCGTAACCACTGCCTGTGCCCTCTAGTGTTGCATGACCAGATCTTCCGTCAGGATAATTAACAGGTAATGCTCGTTGTAGATTAACCTCTCCATGGTTATATACAAAACCTGCTCCAATACCAATGTTTTCAGTAATTTTTACACTTAGTGTTGGCTGGAAATAAATCGCTTTTAAGTTTAAAGACGTTAAGGCATATCTTCCAGACCACTCATTACCCCAATCTACTAAACCACCGAAAGGTGTATAAACACCTAATCCTAGCTTCCATTTATTTGATTTAGGTCCCCAAACTGCATAAGCCTCAAACGGGGGTGCTATTTTATTTTTAACATTCTCTGTAATATTCGATCCCGTTTGTTTAAATGCAGATTTAAACAACAACGGATTTACTCCGGCAGAAATAGAGTTCTTCTCCAGAAAAGAAACTGCTCCGGGGTTATAAAATACCGAAGCCTCATCCAAAGCCAATGCAGATCCTGCACCAGCCATTCCAATCTGCTTTTGCCCTTGTAAGTTAACCTGGAAACCCTGTCCAAACACCCATAGCGGGACAGAAAGTACTGCGCTCAATAAAAGTTTTTTCATTTTTATATATGGTTATACACAAATATATATTATGCAGGCATAGCAAGCAAATATTTGGAGTAAGAATTATTAAGCTTGTGCAGTTGGTCCACCAAAGCCCATAGGAAATGGAGGTTCTTCCTGTGTTTTGATTCGGCCGTTTATAGCTTCAAATTTTTGAATATTATCATCCAATGCAGATAATAATCGTTTAGCATGTTCGGGCGTTAAAATAATCCTAGATTTTACTTTAGCTTTAGGAATGCCTGGCATCACACGGATAAAATCCAATACAAATTCCGTATTTGAATGAGTAATGATGGCCAGATTAGAAAAAATACCTTCAGCAATTTCTTCCGATAGCTCTATATTTAATTGATTTTCGTTTTGTTGTTCTTCCATAATAGATCAAAAATAAAAAATTCCGCCGTGAATAGGCAGAATATATAAAGTAAACCTTAATATATAGAACTATTTTTTGATAAACATTAATATAAAGCCAAATGTAACTACTATTTGACCAATCCAAAATATAAACATCCACTTTATGATTTCTGCTTTGGAATTGGCTAAATCTTCTTTAGTGGTCAGAATTTCTCTTTTATTATCAAATTCAGATTTAACTTCCTCCTTGACAAAAGAAACCAACTGCTCAGCTTCCTGTTCTCCAAGTTTGGCTTTTAAAATCTGAAAAAGTTGTATTTCTGTAACGCTCATTATTTTATTTTTATATAAAACTACAAAATCTATTCCAAACAAAAAAGTCCCCCACTTTTGGTGGAGGACTTAATTTTAAGCAATTTAAAATGATTAAGCTTCTACTTCTTCTTGTTTCGAAGCCAATAATTTATCGTATTCTTCTTGAGAACCAACGATGATTCTTTCGTAACCACGTACACCAGTACCTGAAGGAATTAAGTGACCAACGATCACGTTTTCTTTCAAGCCTAACATATTGTCGCGTTTACCTGCAATCGCCGCCTCATTCAATACTTTCGTAGTTTCCTGGAACGAAGCCGCAGAAATGAACGATTTAGTACCCAATGATGCTCTTGTAATACCTTGTAAGATAGAACTTGCTGTAGCTGGTCTTGCATCTCTTACCGTAATCTGTTTTAAATCTTTACGTTTCAATTGAGAATTTTCATCTCTTAATCTACGTAATGAAATAATCTGACCTGGTTTGATTTCATTTGAATCACCTGCATCTTCCACAACTTTCTTATCGTACATGGCATCGTTCTCGTCAGCAAAATCCCAACGGTCAACAGCATTGTTTTCTAAGAAAATAGTATCACCCGGATCTTCGATGTGAACTTTCTGCATCATCTGGTGAACAATTACCTCGAAGTGCTTATCATTAATTTTCACACCTTGCAAACGGTAAACCTCTTGAATACCATTTACTAAGTATTCCTGAACCGCTGCCGGACCTTTAATTGATAAGATATCTGCTGGTGAAATTGAACCATCTGACAAAGGCATACCTGCTTTCACAAAGTCATTATCCTGTACAAGGATGTGTTTAGACAATGGAACAAGATATTTTTTAACTTCACCATCTTTAGATTCGATCGTAATCTCACGATTACCACGTTTAACACCACCTAAAGTTACCACACCATCAATCTCAGTTACTACAGCTGGATTTGAAGGATTACGTGCTTCAAATAACTCTGTTACACGAGGCAAACCACCCGTAATATCTCGGGTTTTACCAGTAGCACGAGGAATTTTAGCAATAATCTGACCAGTTTGGATGGCTTCACCTTCATCAACTGAAACGTGGGCACCTACCGGAATGTTATAACCTTTGATAAATTCACCTTTCTTATCAACAATCTGAACAGAAGGGTTTTTAGTTTTATCACGAGTATCAATAATTACTTTTTCACGGTGACCAGTTTGCTCATCTGATTCTTCACGGAAGGTAACACCTTCAATAATGGCATCAAATTGCGCTTTACCGGCAAATTCTGAAAGAATAACCGCGTTGTACGGATCCCATGAACAAATTTTGTCGCCTTTTGATAACTTATCTCCTTCTTTAACAAATAAGAATGCACCATAAGGAATATTATTGGTTACAATGATACGTCCGGTTCCTGGCTCAACAATTTTGAACTCACCTGAACGACCCAATACAACCTGAACTGTACCTTCTTCTGTTTGTGTATCTACAGTACGAATGTTTTCAAACTCGATAACACCATCAAATTTTGCTACGATGTTTGATTCTGCAGCAATGTTTGATGCAGTACCACCCACGTGGAAAGTACGAAGGGTTAACTGTGTACCCGGTTCACCGATTGATTGTGCTGCAATTACACCAACTGCCTCACCTCTTTGAACGCGTTTACCAGATGCCAGGTTACGTCCATAACATAATGAACAAACACCCCTTTTATTTTCACAGGTTAATACCGAACGAATTTCGATACCTTCTAATGGAGACTCTTCGATTAGTTTTGCAACCTCTTCGTTGATATCTTCACCAGCACCTACTAATAAAGTATTATCTAATGGATTGTAAACATCGTGCAATGAAGTACGACCTAAAATCCTGTCATATAATGGCTCTACAATATCTTCCTGATCTTTCAATGCAGTAGTGTACATACCCCTTAAAGTACCACAATCTTCTGAATTTACGATCATATCCTGAGCAACATCATGTAAACGACGAGTCAGGTAACCCGCATCAGCCGTTTTTAACGCCGTATCCGCCAAACCTTTACGTGCACCGTGAGTAGAGATAAAGTACTCTAATACCGATAAACCTTCTTTAAAGTTTGATAAGATCGGGTTTTCAATGATATCACCACCTGAACCAGATTTTTGAGGTTTCGCCATCAAACCACGCATTCCGCAAAGCTGACGAATCTGCTCTTTCGAACCACGCGCACCAGAATCAAGCATCATATAAACCGAGTTGAAACCTTGGTTATCCGAAGATAACTGGTTCATCACGAAAGTGGTTAACCTGTTGTTGATACGGGTCCAGATATCAATAATCTGGTTGTAACGTTCGTTGTTCGTAATGAAACCCATGTTATAGTTGTTTCTTACTTCTTCAACTTCGTTAGCAGCCTGCTCCAATAAAGTATGTTTTTCAACCGGAATGTTTACGTCTTGTAAGTTGAACGATAAACCACCCTGGAATGCCATACGGAAACCTAATTCTTTGATATCATCCAAGAATTGAGAAGAACGAGCCATACCAGTCATTTTAACTACCTCACCGATAATATCTCTTAACGATTTCTTAGTTAATAATTCATTGATATAACCTACTTCCTCAGGAACCATCTGGTTAAATAAAACCCTACCTACTGTAGTTTCAGTGAGTTTATTAACGATAGAACCATCGGGTTGTTTAACATTTACCCTTACTTTAATGAAAGCGTGTAAATCTAACTCTTTCTCATTGTAAGCAATAATTACTTCCTCTGGAGAATAGAAGTTGGAATCTTGTCCTTTAACCACTCTGGTTTCATCAGTTCTACGGCCTTTAGTAATATAATAAAGACCCAAAACCATATCCTGAGAAGGTACTGTAATTGGCGTACCGTTGGCAGGGTTTAAGATGTTATGTGCAGCCAACATCAATACTTGGGCTTCCAAAATTGCTGCATTACCTAGCGGTAAGTGGACAGCCATCTGGTCACCATCAAAATCGGCGTTGAATGCAGTACAAACTAATGGGTGTAACTGGATTGCTTTTCCTTCAATTAGTTTTGGCTGGAAAGCCTGAATACCTAGTCTGTGTAAGGTAGGTGCACGGTTTAATAATACCGGGTGACCTTTTAATACATTTTCTAAAATATCCCAAACCAATGGATCTTTGCGATCAACGATTTTCTTAGCAGATTTAACTGTTTTTACCACACCACGCTCAATCATCTTACGAATAATGAACGGTTTGTAAAGCTCAGCAGCCATATCTTTAGGAATACCGCACTCGTGTAATTTGAGGCTAGGCCCTACAACAATTACGGAACGAGCTGAATAATCCACACGTTTACCTAATAAATTCTGACGGAAACGACCTTGTTTACCTTTCAGGATATCTGAAAGTGATTTTAAGGCACGGTTACCTTCAGTTTTAACCGCGTTAACTTTACGTGAGTTATCAAATAACGAATCAACAGCTTCCTGTAACATCCGTTTTTCATTACGTAAAATTACCTCTGGTGCTTTAATCTCGATCAACCTTTTCAAACGGTTGTTACGGATAATTACACGACGGTATAAATCATTTAAATCTGAAGTAGCGAAACGACCACCTTCTAATGGAACTAAAGGACGTAATTCTGGTGGAATAACCGGAACGATTTTAACAATCATCCACTCTGGGCGATTCTCAATACGGGTATTAGCACCACGGAAAGCTTCAACAACCTGAAGACGTTTTAAAGCCTCATTTTTACGTTGTTGAGAAGTTTCATTTGCAGCCTGGTGACGTAAATCGTAAGATAAAGTATCTAAGTTGATACGTTTTAATAAATCTTCTAACGCTTCAGCACCCATTTTGGCGATGAATTTATTAGGATCTTTATCGTCTAAGTATTGGTTTTCTTTAGGTAATTTATCTAAAATATCTAAATATTCTTCTTCCGTTAAGAAGTCCATATAGTTGATACCTTCCTCAGCCATTAAGCCTGATTGGATTACTACATAACGCTCGTAATAGATAATTAAATCTAATTTTTTAGTAGGAAGACCTAATAAATATCCGATTTTATTCGGTAACGAACGGAAATACCAGATGTGAGCAACAGGAACCACCAAAGCGATGTGTCCCATACGCTCACGACGTACTTTCTTCTCTGTTACTTCAACACCACAACGATCACAAACAATACCTTTATAACGGATACGTTTGTATTTACCGCAATGACATTCGTAATCTTTTACCGGACCAAAAATACGCTCACAGAACAAACCATCACGCTCAGGTTTGTAAGTACGGTAGTTAATGGTTTCCGGTTTCAACACCTCACCGCTTGAACGTTCCAGAATAATTTCAGGAGACGATAAGCTAATCGTGATTGATGTGAAATTGCTTTTTAATTTATTATCCTTTTTGTAAGACATATGCTTTTGTTTGTAGTAGCAAGTACTTAGTATTGAATATCAAGAATGATTGCCCATCTTGATACTCGATACTTTATACTTAATACTTAGTCTAACGTAATATCTAAACCTAAACCGCGTAACTCATGTACCAATACATTAAATGATTCTGGCACACCTGGAGTCGGTAGGTTTTCACCTTTAACAATGGCTTCGTAAGTTTTGGCCCTTCCGATCACATCATCCGATTTAACGGTTAAGATCTCCTGAAGAATATTAGCAGCACCAAATGCCTCTAATGCCCAAACCTCCATCTCACCAAAACGCTGACCCCCGAATTGAGCTTTACCACCCAATGGTTGTTGTGTAATTAATGAGTATGGTCCGATTGAACGGGCGTGCATCTTATCATCAACCATGTGACCTAATTTCAGCATGTATATAATACCAACTGTTGTAGTCTGATCGAAACGCTCACCAGTTAAACCATTATATAAGTAAGTTTTTCCTGATGCAGGAACTCCTGCTTTGGCAATCCACTCTTCAACCTCTTGGTGTGTAGCACCATCAAAAATCGGCGTAGCAAATTTTACACCTAATTCCTGACCAGCCCAAGCCAAAATAGTTTCATAGATCTGCCCCAGGTTCATACGTGAAGGTACACCCAGTGGGTTTAACACAATATCAACCGGAGTACCATCAGATAAGAAAGGCATATCTTCGTCACGTACAATACGTGCAACAATACCTTTATTACCGTGACGACCCGCCATTTTATCACCTACTTTTAATTTACGTTTTTTAGCTACATAAACTTTTGCCATCTGTACAATTCCCGATGGAAGCTCATCACCTACACTGATCGCAAATTTATCGCGTTTGTAAGCACCAAGTTCTTCGTTAACACGGATACCGTAGTTGTGAAGCAACATTTTAATCATCTCATTTTTGTCGTCATCAGTAGTCCATTTGTTAGGGCTAATGTGAGCAAATTCAAGATCTGCTAAAATTTTCTGCGTGAATTTAGCACCCTTAGCAACCAATAATTCCTTGTAAATATTAAATACACCTTGTGAGGTTTTTCCATTTACGATAGTGAATAATTTGTCAACTAATTCTGCTTTTAGTTTTTCAGTGATTTGAGTATATCCTTTGTCTAATTTCTCAATTGCCGATTTCTCTTCAGCTTTTGTAGTTTTCTTAGCACGGCTGAATAATTTAGTATCAATTACTACTCCCTGGATAGAAGGAGGAGTTTTTAAAGACGCATCTTTAACATCACCAGCTTTATCACCAAAAATAGCACGTAGTAATTTCTCTTCAGGTGAAGGATCTGATTCACCCTTAGGCGTAATCTTACCAATTAAAATATCACCTTCTTTTACATCAGCACCTACACGGATAATACCATTTTCATCAAGGTCTTTAGTAGCCTCTTCAGAAACGTTCGGGATATCTGGTGTTAATTCCTCTTCTCCACGTTTCGTATCACGTACTTCTAATTCAAACTCTTCAATATGCAATGAAGTGAAAACGTCATCACGAACAATACGTTCGTTAATTACAATCGCATCCTCAAAGTTGAAACCTTGCCAAGGCATGAAAGCCACTTTTAAGTTTCTACCTAATGCCAACTCACCATTTTCAGTTGCATAACCTTCGCAAAGAACCTGTCCTTTAGTAACTTTCTGACCTTTCTTAACGATTGGTTTTAAGTTGATACAAGTATTCTGGTTGGTTTTTTTGAACTTAATTAAACGGTAAGTTTTGCTATCACCTTCAAATGAAACTAAACGATCATCTTCGTTACGCTCATATTTAATGGTGATTTCGTTAGCATCTACATATTCTACCACACCGTCACCTTCAGCATTGATCAAAGTTCTGGAGTCACGAGCAACGCGACCTTCTAAACCTGTACCAACAATCGGTGCTTCAGGACGTAACAATGGTACGGCCTGACGTTGCATGTTCGATCCCATCAAAGCCCTGTTCGCATCATCATGTTCTAAGAACGGAATTAACGAAGCAGCAATTGAAGTAATCTGGTTAGGCGCAACATCCATTAAGTCTAATTTCTCAGGCTCAATAATCGGGAAGTCACCCTCATAACGTGCTTTAACGCGTGGTGTAATAAAGTTACCTTTATCATCATATTCTGCATTGGCCTGAGCAATGGTTTTACCATCTTCATCTTCTGCAGATAAATAAATAACGTCTGAATCAACAACTACTTTACCATCTTCAACACGTTTGTATGGTGTTTCGATGAAACCTAAATTATTGATTTTTGCATGCACACAAAGTGATGAAATTAAACCAATATTTGGTCCCTCAGGTGTTTCAATCGTACATAAACGACCGTAGTGAGTATAGTGAACGTCACGTACCTCGAAACCAGCTCTTTCACGTGATAAACCACCTGGGCCTAAAGCTGATAAACGACGTTTGTGTGTAATCTCTGCCAATGGATTCGTTTGATCCATAAACTGAGACAACTGATTCGTACCAAAGAAAGAGTTAATTACCGATGATAACGTACGGGCGTTAATCAAATCAGTTGGCGTAAAAACCTCATTATCGCGAATATTCATACGCTCACGGATGGTTCTGGCCATACGGGCTAAACCAACACCGAATTGTGCGTATAATTGCTCACCTACCGTACGTACACGACGGTTTGATAAGTGGTCAATATCATCCACCTCCTCTTTAGAGTTAATTAATTTGATCAGGTATTTAACAATAGCAATAATATCAGCTTTAGTTAAAACCTTTACATCATCAGGTGTATTCATTTTCAATTTACGGTTGATGCGGTAACGACCAACATCTCCTAAATCGTAACGTTTATCCGAGAAGAATAAACGATCAATGATACCACGTGCAGTTTCCTCATCAGGTGGTTCTGCGTTACGCAAAGCACGATAGATGTTCTCAACAGCCTCTTTTTCAGAGTTTGATGTATCTTTTTGTAATGTATTATAAATAATGGTATAATCGGCCTGGCTCGCACCATCTTCCTTAGAAAGGATAATGGTTTTCACACCAGCTTCAATAACCATATCGATGTGTTCGTCTTCTAAAACGGTTTCTCTTTCAAGAATCACTTCATTACGGTCGATAGAAACTACCTCACCTGTATCTTCATCTACAAAATCTTCGACCCATTTCTTTAAAACTCTTGCTGCAAGTTTACGACCGATATATTTCTTTAAACCTGATTTACTAACCTTTACTTCGTCAGCAAGATCAAAAAGTTCTAAGATATCTTTATCAGAATCATAACCAATAGCACGTAATAAAGTGGTAACCGGGAATTTTTTCTTACGATCGATATAAGCATACATCACGTTATTAACGTCTGTAGCAAATTCGATCCATGAACCTTTGAAAGGAATAACACGTGCAGAATACAATTTGGTTCCGTTGGTGTGACGGCTTTGGCCGAAGAACACCCCTGGAGAACGGTGTAATTGAGAAACGATAACACGTTCTGCACCGTTAATTACAAATGTACCTTTTGGTGTCATATACGGGATAGTACCTAAGTACACATCCTGGATAATGGTTTCAAAGTCTTCATGTTCAACATCGTTACAAGAAAGCTTTAGCTTTGCTTTTAATGGAACATTGTAGGTTAATCCACGCTCAATACACTCGTGTATATCATAACGTGGCGGATCAACAAAATAATCAAGAAACTCTAAAACGAAGATGTTTCTTGAATCTGTTATTGGAAAGTTTTCAGCAAACACTTTAAACAAACCTTCGCTAGAGCGATCGTCTGATGTGGTATCTATCTGGAAAAATTCTCTGAATGATTGCAATTGCACATCCAGAAAATCCGGATAGTCTATAATGTGCTTACTAGTTGCAAAATTTACTCTTTGTTCGACTGTCTTTGCCAATGGACTAAAAGATTTTAGTTTAAGAATAAACTATTTGTATGGTTCAGGTTTGAAACATTCTCATTAACCAAACAAAATGAGATGTTTATAAACAGGTAAAGACACCGACATTTTCAGTCGGTGTCTAATACATTTTTAGCTTAGCTAAATTAAGTGATTACTTAATTTCAACTACTGCTCCAGCTTCTTCTAATTGTTTTTTAAGAGCTTCAGCTTCGTCTTTAGAAACACCAGCTTTTAATTCTTTTGGTGCGCCATCAACTAAGTCTTTTGCTTCTTTCAAACCAAGGCCAGTTAAGTCTTTAACAAGTTTCACAACTGCTAATTTAGCGCCACCAGCTTCTTTTAAGATAACATCAAATGATGTTTTTTCTGCAGCAGCAGCAGGTGCATCACCACCAGCAGCAGGACCAGCAACTACAGCAGCAGCTGCAGGCTCGATACCATACTCGTCTTTTAAGATTTGAGCTAATTCGTTAACTTCTTTAACGGTTAAGTTTACTAATTGCTCAGCAAACGATTTTAAATCTGCCATTTTATTAAGATTTTAAAAATTTACGTAAAATAATTTTGTTTTATTTGCGAACTTAAGGTGTTCGTTAACCTTCTCTTTCTTGTAGAGTTTTAACAATTCCTGCAATTTTGCCTCCGCTTGATTTAAGCGCAGATACAACATTTTTCGCTGGTGATTGTAATAAGCCAATGATATCGCCAATAAGCTCTTCTCTCGATTTTAAGCTTACTAAGTTATTCAATTGGTCATCGCCAACATAAACTGATGAATCTATAAATGCTGCTTTAAGCAAAGGTTTATCAGAAGTTTTTCTCAAGGTTTTAATCAACTTAGCCGGAGCGTTTGCTGTTTTTGAGAATAATAATGATGAAGAACCTTTAAGGGCTTCGTATATCTCTGAAGCATCACCATCTAAACCTTCAATCGCTTTGCGGATTAAAGAATTTTTAGCAACCTTCATTACGATATCACCTTCGAAACATTTGCGGCGGATGTTATTGATCTGCTCAACAGAAAGGCTTGATGTATCAGCAATATAAAAATTGCCAAACTCTTGCATTTGTCCTTGTAGTTCTAAAACTACTTCGTTTTTTTCTTCTCTGTTCATGATTAGATCCCCGCTACTGATTTAGTTTCAATTGCAATCCCAGGACTCATTGTAGAAGACACATGAATGCTTTTAAAATAAGTTCCTTTTGCAGCAGATGGTTTTAATTTAGAAATTACTTGAATAATTTCAAGTGCATTCTCATAAATTTTGTCTGCTGGGAATGATACTTTTCCTATCGAGGCGTGTATGATACCCGTTTTGTCTACTTTAAAATCAATTTTACCCGCTTTAACCTCAGTTACAGCTTTACCAACATCGTTAGTTACTGTTCCTGATTTTGGATTAGGCATTAAGTTCCTTGGACCTAAAACACGGCCCAATTTACCTACCTTAGCCATACAAGCTGGTGTAGTGATAATAATGTCTACATCGGTCCAACCACCTTCAATTTTAGCAACATACTCGTCTAAACCTACGAAGTCTGCGCCAGCTGCTTTTGCTTCTTCTTCCTTATCAGGAGTTACTAGAGCCAAAACACGTACAGTTTTACCTGTTCCGTGTGGTAAAGTAGCAATACCACGTACCATTTGATTCGCTTTACGCGGATCAACACCTAAAGATACATCAATATCAACTGATGCATCGAATTTAGTGGTAGTGATTTCTTTTACCAAAGCAGCAGCAGCCTGTAAAGTATAAGCTTTACCAGCTTCTATCTTAGCATGTGCCTTTTTTTGATTTTTAGTTAATTTCGCCACTGTTGTAAACTGTTTTTTAATTAATTGTTCCAGGGTGCGTCACCAGAAACGGTGATTCCCATACTGCGTGCTGTTCCAGCAACCATACTCATTGCAGATTCGATTGTAAATGCATTTAAATCAGGCATTTTATCTTCAGCAATAACTTTAATCTGGTCCCAGGTCACCGACCCAACTTTCTTACGGTTAGGCTCAGCAGAACCACTCTGTAATTTAGTAGCATCTTTTAACTGGATAGCTACCGGAGGGGTTTTGATGATGAAATCGAATGACTTATCAGCATAAACAGTAATTACAACTGGCAATACTTTACCTGCTTTATCTTGGGTACGAGCGTTGTACTGTTTGCAAAACTCCATAATATTCACCCCTTTAGCACCTAATGCAGGTCCTACTGGTGGCGATGGATTTGCCGCTCCGCCTTTGATCTGTAATTTGATCATTGCACTGACTTCTTTTGCCATTTTGTGTTTTTTGTTTATTTAAAACTCAATGTTAAATATTGGAAGCATGTAACATTTAATTCCTTTTCGCTCCTATCAAGCTTAAAGGACTGCAAAGATATGGATAATCTAACAGTCCTGCAATAGATTAGTTAAAATAATTTATATATAAACGTTATATCGTAAAATCAAGATTGACAATCAAATTTACTTATAATAAAAAAGCTTTCCCATTTAAGGAAAGCTTTTTATTTTTTCAGAAAATCGTAAATCTGAAATCTACAATCGTAAATCTGCTTATTCTTTCTCCACTTGCATATAGTTAAGCTCAAGCGGCGTTTTACGACCAAAAATCTTAACCATTACCTTTAATTTTTTCTTCTCTTCGTTCACCTCTTCAATCACACCAGAGAAACCGTTGAAAGGTCCATCCATTACTTTAATACCCTCACCAACATAATAAGGAACATTCATGGTTTCACCCTGTTCGCTCATTTCATCAACCACACCTAATATGCGGTTTACTTCTGCCTGACGCATTGGAATTGGATTGCCAGCTTTGTCTCCTAAGAAACCAATAACACTGTTAATCCCTTTAATGATATGCTCTAACTCTCCATCTAAAGTAGCTTCAATTAAAACATAACCAGGATAAAAGTTACGCTCTTTGGCAATCTTTTTACCATCTTTCATTTGGTAATATTTTTCCATCGGGATTAATACCTGAGGAACCAAATGAGAGAAACCTAAACGACTGATCTCAGCATCAATGTATTGTTTTACCTTCTTTTCTTTACCGCTAACCGCCCTTACAACGTACCACTTTAGATCGCTCATTAGTAAATATTAATTAGAAAGTGATTTATAAAAAGTATCTAACACAAAAGTAGATCCCTTATCCATTGCAAAAATAACCAATGCAATAATTAGAGAAGCCACTAAAACAAGAATCGCAGAACTTTGAAGTTCTCCCCAGGTAGGCCAGGTAACCTTACTGGTCATTTCATCGTATGATTCTTTTATAAACTCAACTACTTTAGCCATATTTAATTTATTGAATGATAGAATGACTAAATGAGTGAATGATAATATTCAAAAGCTAACTTTCAAATTCAATCATTCACTCATTCAATTACTCAACCATTGTTTTGAGCACGGGAACAAGGATTCGAACCCTGATCAAAGGTTTTGGAGACCTCTATTCTACCGTTGAACTATTCCCGTGTAAGAAGCTAAAAGCATAAAGCTGAAAGTTAATAAATTAACCCAACACCCTATGCTTTTAGGCTTTTATAAAAGCTTTCGGCTTTTGGCCTTAAGCTTATTGCTTAATACTAAGCTAAGATTTCAGTTACCTGACCAGCACCTACTGTTCTACCACCTTCACGGATAGCGAAACGTAAACCTTTTTCCATTGCAATCGCGTTAATTAATTTAACTGTGATTGTAACGTTATCACCTGGCATTACCATTTCAGTTCCTTCAGCTAGTGAGATCTCACCAGTTACATCTGTAGTACGGAAATAGAATTGAGGACGATATTTGTTGAAGAATGGAGTGTGACGACCACCTTCTGCTTTTGATAATACATAGATCTCAGCTTTGAAATCAGTGTGAGGAGTTACTGAACCTGGTTTACAGATTACCATACCACGACGGATATCAGTTTTCTCAATACCACGTAATAATAAACCTACGTTATCACCAGCTTCACCGTAATCTAAAATTTTACGGAACATCTCAACACCAGTTACTGTAGATTTTAAGTTCTCAGCACCCATACCTAAGATCTCAACCGGATCTCCAGAGTTGATTACACCACGCTCAATACGACCAGTAGCAACAGTACCACGACCAGTAATTGAGAATACATCTTCAACAGGCATTAAGAAAGGAAGATCAGTTAAACGTGGAGGAATTGGAATGTAGCTATCAACTGCAGCCATTAATTCCATAATTTTCTCAACCCATTTAGCATCACCGTTTAATCCACCTAATGCAGAACCTTGGATTACAGGAATATCATCTCCAGGGAAATCGTAGAATGATAATAATTCACGAACTTCCATTTCAACTAATTCTAATAATTCAGGATCATCAACCATATCCACTTTATTCATGAATACAACTAATGAAGGAACACCTACCTGACGAGCTAATAAGATGTGCTCGCGAGTTTGTGGCATTGGACCATCAGTAGCAGCAACAACGATAATTGCACCGTCCATTTGAGCAGCACCTGTAACCATGTTTTTCACATAATCCGCGTGACCTGGACAGTCAACGTGTGCATAGTGACGGTTAGCTGTTGAATACTCAACGTGAGCTGTATTGATTGTAATACCTCTTTCTTTTTCCTCTGGAGCAGAGTCAATTGAATCGAATGAACGTGCCTCAGATAAACCTGCATCAGCCAAAACTTTTGTAATAGCTGCTGTTAAAGTTGTTTTACCGTGATCGACGTGACCGATTGTACCGATGTTTAAGTGCGGTTTACTGCGGTCAAATTTTTCTTTTGCCATTTTATTTATAACTAATTAGTAGGTTAACTTTTTATTATTTTTAATTATTGTTTTTCCAACACAAAAAACCTTGCCTCTTCTGTATCTTTAACAGATTTAACAAAGCTTTATTATACCTGAGCCAACTATGGGAATTGAACCCATGACCTCTTCCTTACCAAGGAAGTGCTCTACCGCTGAGCTAAGTCGGCTAATTTAGTTCTCAGTTTTCAGCCGCCAGTTACAGTAACTGCAAACCGCCAATTGCCAACTACTCAACTTATTTAAGAGCGGAAGACGAGGTTCGAACTCGCGACCTATAGCTTGGAAGGCTATCGCTCTACCAACTGAGCTACTTCCGCTTACTAATTTACGATTGATGATTTACGAGTTACGATTTTTCAACCGTCGATCTAAAATCTTTAAATCTAAAATCAATTGGTGGGGAGAGAAGGATTCGAACCTTCGAAATCTTGCGATAACAGAGTTACAGTCTGTCCCATTTGGCCGCTCTGGAATCTCCCCAACTTTATCTTAAAATGTCAACACTTTAAAATAAAAAGAGCCTCCTATCGGAATCGAACCAATGACCTACTGATTACAAGTCAGTTGCTCTACCAGCTGAGCTAAGGAGGCTTTTAAATTTGTGCAATGATACGAAAAATCTTCATTTTTCATACAATTAACGTGTTTTTTTTAAAAGTTTATCTTTTTAAAGAACTATCCTTTTCTGATTGGCTTAACACCGTTTCCGAAAGGGAATGCAAATATACACACTTATATTTCAGTTCAAAATAAATTTGAAAAAAAATAGCGAACTTTTTGAGTTCGCTATCTTCAAATTTGTATTTTAAGGTAATACCTACTTAGTAATCAGATGCTTCGCTTTCACTTAAAATTGCTTTATGTTCGCTTAATTTTGCACGCGTTTTATCTTTGTGCTTAGTAATCTGCTTCCTCAATGACTCAATTGCCAAATCAGTAGCCTCTTCAAATGATTTACATTGTTCCTTAGCAAAGAGGGTCCCCCCCGGCACAATCAATTTAATCTCACTGATTTTATTGGCCTCGTCTTCAACATTCTCTAGCTTTAAATACACTTCTCCGCTAATAATCTGATCAAAAAACTGATCCAGCTTGTTCGCTTTCTTCTGAATAAATTCTAACAACTTACTATCTGCACTGAAGTGGATTGATTGAACTCCGATTTTCATTTTTCCTCCTTTTTTTATGCCTTTGGATGGGCTTGTTTATAAATTGTTTTTAATCTTTCGATTGAATTGTGTGTGTAAACCTGGGTAGCGGCTAAACTTGCATGCCCTAAAAGTTCTTTGATGGCGTTTAAATCTGCTCCTGCATTTAACAGAGAAGTGGCGTAACTATGCCGCAGAACATGTGGACTTCTTTTCTCATTGGTTGATATATAGTTTAGGTATGAGGTAACAATGCGGTAAATTAATTTTGGATATGCCGCAGCACCTGTATTGGTAACGATTAAATGAAGTAAATTGTTATTGAAGTTTTGTAACTTTTTTTGCTCAATATAAGTATTTAATTGATTGACAAGCGGTTTATTAACAGGAATAATTCTCTCTTTATTCCTTTTACCTAAAACTTTTATAGTACCGGCATAAACATCAATATCCGTTTCTTTTAATGAAATTAATTCTGCCAAACGAATCCCCGTACCGAAAAGCAATTCAATAACCAGGTGATCCCGTACAGAAGAGAAACTATCATCAAAATAGTTTTCAGAATCGAGGAGTTGATCCATCTTCTGTGCATCAATAAATACAGGTAATCGCTTAGGAATTTTTGGTGCCTTAAGTAAAATTGTAGGGTTTTGCTCAATTTTACCCTCCTTCATTAAAAATTTATAAAAACTCCTGAGCGATGATATTTTTCTATTAATGGTGGTTTCAGATCTTTTTTCTTCCATCAGATCCACCATATAGCTCCGAAGATGGCTATGTTTTACATCAGGAATAATTAAATTGAATGTAGCGGTAATGTATTCTTCAAACTGAATTAAATCAGCTTGATAGGATGAAACCGTGTGCTTAGAATAGCGTTTCTCGTGGGTTAAATATCTAATAAAACTATTGATTAACATTCTATATCATTTAGCTGCATTGATATGAAGTTACAAATTGTTTCGATATAAAGAAATGATTAATGAATTGTTTAGCCAAGATTACGAATAAGGGCTATAAACAAAAAAGCCTTTTGATGCAACATCAAAAGGCTCTTACAAAAATATCTTGAACAACTATGAAGTTGTGTCTTGATTCATATTCTGAATGTAAACAGCATGTTTAATTTCAGTACGACGAGCTACGGATTTTTTCTCGTATGCTTGGCGACTACGTAGTTCTCTCAATACACCAGTTTTTTCAAACTTTTTCTTGAAACGTTTTAGGGCTTTATCTAATGATTCGCCGTCTTTAATATTAATAATGATCATAACGCTGAAATACCTCCTCTCGTGGTCTTTTAATTTCCCCTAACTATCGGGGTTGCAAATGTAAGTAATTATTTGATAATGAGGAAAATTTTTAATAAGATTTTATTTCTTTTCGGCCAATGATTTATTCTCTCGTTTAACTACATTTATTCATCCATACATTATATAATATGACAACAGGTAAAAAAGTGATCTCTATCGTTGCGGTTCTGCTGGTAATTGTAATTGCAGCCATTTGCTACTACCGCTACTTTTTCGTTTTTGGAGAAGGTGTTAAGGCCGGTGAATTAAATTATGTCGTTAAAAAAGGTTATCTGTTTAAAACTTATGAAGGAAAACTCATTCAAAGCGGTATCCGATCAAAACAGGCAGGCACCCTTCAAAACAATGAATTTGAGTTTTCAATTGCAAATGAAGAAATTGCAAATCAAATGATGACCAATAGTGGAAAGTTTTATGAACTGCACTATAAAGAATATAAAAATACACTGCCCTGGCGAGGCTTTAGTGTTTATGTAGTAGATCGCATCGTATCTTCTAAAGAGATGCCGCAATAGTCTTTAGTCTTTAGTCTTTAGTCTTTAGTCTTTAGTCTTTAGTCTTTAGTCCAAAACATTACTATGGTAACCTGGTTTTAGAAAAAAATAAACATCCGGAGGCATCAAGCCATCCGGATTTACTCATAATATATTTGGTTTTTAATAATGTTGAAGTTAAAGGTATAAGTATCTTTGACTTTCAGCTTTAGCCTTTCAGCTTAATTCAATATTTCTCTGGCGATTACAATCTTTTGAATTTCTGATGTGCCCTCACCTATCGTGCACAATTTACTGTCGCGATAAAATTTCTCTACAGGAAAATCCTTAGTATAACCGTAACCACCAAAAATCTGCACAGCCTCTGTTGCTACCCTAACGGAAACTTCCGAAGCAAAATATTTCGCCATTGCCGATTCCTTTGTCATGGGCAAATGCCTGTTTTTCAAATCTGCTGCCTGACGGATTAATAACTCGGCGGCTTCAATTTCTGTAGCCATATCAGCTAGTTTAAAACTAATGGCTTGAAAACTGGAAATAGGCTGGCCAAATTGCTGACGTTGCTTTGAATAAGCCACTGCCGCATCAAAGGCACCTTTGGCAATTCCGAGTGCTAATGCTGCAATAGAAATTCTTCCCCCATCCAAAACTTTCATAGCCTGTTTAAAGCCTTCCCCTACATTACCCAATAAATTAGCTTTAGGAACCCTACAATTATCAAAAATCATTTCTGTAGTTTCCGATGCCCGCATACCCAACTTATTTTCTTTTTTTCCTGCAGAAAAGCCTGGCGTACCACGCTCTACTACTATCGCTGAAATCCCTTTAGAACTTCCCTGCTCACCAGTTCTCACCATCACCACCGCAATATCTCCGCTTTTTCCATGAGTAATCCAGTTTTTAGCACCATTTATAATGTAATCATCTCCATCTTCAATAGCAGTAGTCATCATTCTTAAGGCATCCGATCCTGTATTTGCTTCTGTTAAACCCCAGGCACCAATCCATTCGGCTGTAGCCAGCTTTGGTAACCATTTTTGTTTCTGCTCTTCGGTAGCAAAAGCCATAATGTGCCCGGTACATAATGAGTTATGCGCCGCTAGAGACAAACCAATAGAACCGCAAACCCTGGCCACCTCTACAATAACATCTACATATTCCTGATAGCCCAAACCCGAACCACCATATTCTTCAGGAACCAGTACACCCATTAATCCCAAATTGCCAAGCTGTTTAAAAAGCTCAACAGGAAAGTGTTGCGCTTCATCCCAATCCATAATATTTGGGAGAATATTCTTCTCTGCAAAATCGCGAACCATCGCCTTTACACTTTGCTGCGTTTCGGTCTCTGAAAAATTAAAGCTTACACTCATTGAGTTTATATTTAAGTTAGTTTACAGCAATGATAAACAATATCTGATGGTTAAATACCATTAAATATTTGTGCAGTTACAGAATGAAATGGTATTTAGTACAATTAGTTTATTGATGAATTTTAAAGCTTGAAATTAAAAGGAAAAGTTTTTTTAAATTATTTTACAACATGGGGTAAATAAGCTGAGAAACCCCGGTTTCAATAAAATAGAACGACAAATCTACTATTGAATTTTTCAGGATTTAAACCTTTAACATTTTAAAAGTTAAAAGGATAAGTAAGGTGTAATTTGATCAATTACCTTCTGATTCAGAATCGCAATCTTTTTTAAATCAGAGATATTCGTATAATTGCCATGTTGTTTTCTATATTGAATGATAGCGTTTATCTGTTTATAAGAAAGATATGGATTTGCTTTTAAATCGTTATATACAGCAGTATTAATATGGATTAACTTCAAAGCAACCGGACTTATGGAAATCTGATCTTTGATTTCATTGTATTTAACAGAATCCAGCCCGTAAACTTCCAGGAGTTGTTCCTTTTGATGAAAGCCACCTAATCTTTCACGATATTTCAAAATCCGGTTTGCGAATGCACCACCTATTCCTTTTACCTCATCTAGCTTGGCAGAATCGGCAGTATTAATATCAATAACAGGCAAAGCTTTCTTTAAATAAACCTTTTTTTCATAAACGATATCCTCTTTAGGATTGGAAGTAATATTTTTTTCAATCCTAACATATGGTACCAGCTTGATGTAGCGCTCCGGAGAAATGACATACATCTTTTTTAAATCCTTAGGATCATAAAACTTACCGCCCTTACTCGTATAATTAACAATTGATTTAGCTTGCTTGAAGGATAAACCTAAACTTTGCCAGCCTTCAATATTTAACGTGTTCGGATCAAATTTGAATAAGTTTTCTGCCCGTTTTGAAGTAACTAATCCATCGCGCTCTTCCTCAGAATTAAAGTTTCGGTCATCTGTTAGTTTAATTTTCTGAATTTGCGCAAGCAGATGAGGAGAATCTTTCTCTACAGGTTTAAAGTGTCCATATAAATAAGGTACTATTTTGAGAAAGAATAAAATGAAAAGCAAAATAATTAATCCATTAAATTCGCTCCTACTAAAACTGAAGTATTTATTAAGCCAAATTCTCATAGATAAATGTTATGACATTTTTATTTGAATATAAATCTTATTTTTGGAATTGCAAAACAAACTTGTTTTGCATGTCAACAACCTAAGAATTTTATATGAAAATCATAACTACATCAGAGTTTGCTAAGGCAACTAAGATAGATAAGCTTGGTGTGCCCGGTTTAGCAGGCTTAATGATGGAACTCATGAAACTGAATGACATAAATGATGTTTTCGCTCAAAACCAACATTTTAAAGGATTAGAATTTGTAGATAAAATACTCGAAACCATTGGTGTTGCTATTGAGTTTGATGAAGACGATTTAAACTGCATTCCAAAAACAGGACCATTTATTGCCATCGCTAATCACCCTTATGGTGGTGTAGAAGGATTGGCACTGGTAAAATTGTTATGCACCGTTCGGCCTGACGCAAAGGTTATGGTTAATTTTATTCTGAAGAAAATCCCCAACCTTGATGAATTTTTCGTTGCGGTAAACCCTTTTGAAAATGTTCAGCATTCATCGAGCATCAGCGGGCTAAAAACAACTTTTGATTTATTGAGAAGCGGTACACCGATTGGTATTTTTCCTGCTGGTGAAGTTTCAACCTTTAAATTAGATGCCCAGCAAGTTACAGATAGAATGTGGCATCCTGTAGTTGGAAAACTGATTGCTAAAGCAAAGGTTCCGGTTGTTCCCATCTATTTTCATGGCAACAATGGTGTTTTGTTTAACATCCTCAGCTTTATCCATCCAACGTTAAGAACGGCGAAACTTCCTTCTGAATTTTTAAATAAACAGGGTTTAACCATTAAAGTGAGAATTGGAAAGCCAATTGCACCTGCTGAAGTATCTCATATGAACAGCAGCAATAAGTTGATGGATTTTTTAAGAGCCCGTACGTATGCACTGGGCATTGGTTTAGATACCGAGAAGAAACTTTTTAATCCGCTTAATCTTTTTAAAATCAAGAAAAAGCCTGCTGAAGTAATCGAAGAAACTTCAAGGATTTTAATTAAGGCCGAAGTGGAAACACTTGAGGATTTTAAAGTATGGACTGAAAAAAATTATGAAGTTTATATTGTGCCTACACTTAAAATTCCAAGTATTTTAAGAGAAATTGGCCGGTTAAGGGAAATTACTTTCCGGGAAGTTGGAGAAGGAACCAACAAAAAAATAGACCTGGATAACTACGATATTTATTATAATCACTTATTTATCTGGGATCGGGATTTAGAAAATATTGTAGGTGCCTACCGCATTGGTAAGGGCGATGAGATTTTAGAAAGTATGGGCCGCCGGGGATTTTATCTTTCCGAGCTTTTTAAGATAAAAGATCAGTTTTATCCCATGCTGAAACAGGGTATTGAATTGGGCAGATCCTGGATTAGAAAAGAATATCAGGGCAAACCGCTACCCCTATTCTTATTATGGAAGGGCATTTTAAAATACCTGCTGGATAATCCTCAATACCGCTATATGTTTGGTCCTGTAAGTATCAGCAACAATTTTTCTAAATTTAGTAAAGCATTAATTGTGGATTATATTACCAAAAACCATTTTGATTATGAAATGGCCAAATACGTAAAACCACGGAATAAATTTAAGGCTGACCTTTTACCCATTTCTACAGACACATTGGTAGATAGCAGTGAATCTTTTAAAGATTTAGACAGCATTATCGGTGACATCGAAAATTCGCACATTAAGATTCCGGTTTTGTTGAGACAATACATGAATTTAAACGCAAAGATTATCTCCTTTAATATAGATCCTAAATTTTCAGATTGTCTGGATGGGTTCTTAGTGGTGGATACACATAATATTCCCCCAGAGATGATTGAAAAGCTCGGAAAGAATTTATAGAAAAGTAAAAAACCCAGACATCCATCTGGGTTTTTTATTATCAACTAACCTAAACTTTATAAATACTAACCAAATATTTATGTCACAAAAGTAAACCTGGCTTGTTAAGTTCATATTAAGTATGGATTATAATTTAAAGTAATTTATTTCAGTCATGTTAATTTGATGTTAATTATTCCCGAAGCCTTTCACATTAAAAAATTGTTGCTTTTACGTTAATTTTAGGTAAATTTAATTAACCAAGTATAGCACAATTTGAAAACAACAATCAACATCTACTCCTTTAAGATATTTATATTCTTAAGTATGTTGTTGATTCACAACAATGTAAATGCACAGCAATACGCTTTTGATTTTTATGATGGTACATTTCATTACACTGCTGATTCTTCCTTATCTATTTCCGTTCCTCTGGATGCTTCGGCGGCAGAAGTGAAACAGTTTTATGCTAAAATAGCTACAGGTCATTATCACGAGTTGATCTCCAATCTTAAAGCTTATCAGGATAAACAACATTTAAATGATTGGATTTTTTATCAGCTCATCCGTAAGGTGGCCGAACAAATCAGTCCTAAATCTGAAAACTATTTCAGGTATACCCTATATAAGTGGTTTATTTTAAATAAATGTGGGTATGACGCCAGGCTGGCTACGGGAAACAATCAGGTTATACTTTATATCAGGAATGATGAAGACATCAGCGACATTCCTTTTTTCATGATAGACAGCAAAAAGTATATGTGCTTGAACTACCATGATTATGGAAAATTGTTTAAACAGGCTGATGCCTACAAGCCTGTTAACATTCTAATTGCTGAAGCCAAAAATCAGTTTTCATATAAAGTAACCCGAATGCCTGATTTCAAACCACAAGGTTATGAAGATAAAAACATTGAATTTAGCTACAGGCAAAAAAATTATCATTTTAAATTAAAAGTAAATAAAGAAGTACAAAGCATTTTCAAAAATTATCCGGTAGTAGATTTTGAAAGCTACTTTAATATTCCATTAAGCAGAGAGACGTATAGCTCTTTAATTCCCACCCTAAAGAATAACCTAAAGAAAATGGATCAAAAGAAAGGTATAGATTACCTGATGCGATTTACGCGTTATGCATTCCTATACGAAGATGATGGAGAAAATTTCGGAAAGGAAAAACGCAATGCACCAGAACAAACCTTACTGAGTCAATACAGTGATTGTGATGACCGGGCTGCACTTTTCTTTTACCTGGTTAAAGAGATCTATAACTTACCTATGGTGGCGGTACTTTATCCTGAACATTTAACCATTGCCGTTAACCTGGATAAGCCAGTGGGTAATACCTTAACCTATAACGGCAGACAATATTCGTTTTGTGAACCAACGCCTCAAGTTCAGGATCTAAAAATCGGACAGATTTCCTCCAACTTAAAGCATAGCAAATATGAAATCGTATATGCTTATGAACCAAAAAAGACAATTCATTGAAGTAATGACGATAAATTTAAAGTTAATTTAATGTTATCTGAAAGTTATCTTATTGCTAAGGAGGCTAAACTATTATCCTTTTAGTCTAATTTAGCCATTACCTGAAATAAATTCTAAATTAATTGCAATGTCGGCTATTATATACACCATATTAAAAGAGTTTTTTGTACTCATTCATGAACATCCGGTTAAGGCAAGAATTATGTCACCGGTAAATGATGAAAATAGCTTTACTTTCCAGGTCAGCCTGCATTTCAAGAACAATAGTAGTGCAGACCCAAATATTCCAAATTCTACATTTACCTCATATGCAACTGCAGAAAGACATCTGTTAGGGTACTTGGAAGCTTTTCAAAACACCCTGGACCTAGGTGGCGATATCGCAGGTGGAACTAAATTTTGATTATTTCCTTTTCACTTTTTTCTACCGGCATTTCGGCATCAAGAACTTCTTCCTCAAACTGTTTTTTATCCTTTATATTTCTTTTAATCAGGAAAATGATTAAAAGAAGAACTAAAAAAGATATTGTACCAATCACCAGGTAATTCATATAAGGTTATTTAATTTCTTATCTATCAAGTAATTTACAGTAAATATTTTACATGTTAACCCCACCTATGTTTGTTAACATAATCATAATATTAATTTAACTTAACGATATTTTATCTTTGTAGAAATCCTAATTAAGTTAAATGAAAAAGCACAAATCTAAGTCGAAGAATATTTCGGCCAATAAGAAACTACGTAAAGAAATAGAAACTAAATTAACAACTGCATTTAACGAGGTTCTGGCGCAATTTGGAAAGGCAAAGAAAACGGAGCAGGTAATAGAGAAATTCGCTAAACGTCTTTCTAAAAAAATCAGTCTGAAACCAGTAAATGATTCGATTGAACCATTCATAAAAGAAGAAGTAGTTGTATTGGTTAAAGAAAAAATGGCCAAGCCAGTATCTACGAAAAAAATAAAGAGTCCGGTAACAGAAGAATTGGAATCAAAATAAAAAAAAATACCCTGCTAACTAAAATTAGCAGGGTATTTTTTTTTATGAAGTCTGACTAGAAACTATATCTTAAACCCAATTGCATTTGGTAACGTGATGCAAAAAAGTCTTTTGAATAAGAAGTAACATCATTTTGTGAAAACGTATAAACCGGATAGGTTGTTGGTGTTCCGGCAGTTGCCACTTTAACACCTACACTGGCCATTGAGTTATAAGTGTTCGGAGAAAAGTATTGAATACCCCAGTTCTTGTTAACTAAATTAGTCAGGTTTACAATATCATAAGTTAAGGTTAAAACATGTGGATGTTTTCCCTGTGCTACCTGAATATCCTGAGAGAAACGGAAATCTGCCTGAACATTCCAAGGCGTACGTGCACCATTACGTTCTGTAAAGTTTCCACGGCGTGAACTTAAATATTTATCACCATTGATGTAATTATCAAATGCTGCTGCCTGAGCAATTCCATCAGCTGTATTGGCAAAGAATTTTGTAGTTTCTCCTGCTGTAGGGATATACAATAAACTTACCGTTTGTCCGGTTCCATTAATTCTGGTGTTAACCAAACCTAAAGAATACGGAGAGCCAGATTGTCCGCTAAAGAACAGTGAAAAGTTCGAAACATATTTACCATTTTTAGCCCAATCCAATCTGTAATTGATAGTTGATATGATTCTGTTTCTAATATCGAAGTTTGAATAAGCTAAACCTGGGTTATTAGGACTTAATGCCTGATTTAACTGCCAGTTAGATTCCATAGAGTTACGGATACCGTTTGCAATATCTTTTGATCTTCCATAAGTGTAAGCCACCATCATATCTAAACCAATTGGCAATGATTTACTAATTTGTGCCGTTAAGCTATATTTATAACCTTTATCTGTGTTAGATAATAAGTAAGCATTGGTATACAAAGGATTAATTTTGGTACCAGAATAGATTGGCTGCTGGTGTTGCGTATCATAAACCATGTATTTAGGATTATCTACATAGTTGATTTGCTGAAACTGCACATCTTTAATTACCTGGCTAAAAATTCCCTCTACAGTGAATTTCCATTGGTCATCCGTTTTATAATCGAAGGCTAAGTTACTTCTCCATGCCTTTGGCATTTTAAAATTATTATCTACTAAATCTACTTGTGTAGCACCCGATGCATCCTTAACATTAACACCCTGTTTAGTTACATAACCTGCTTCTCCATTTCCTGTTAAAGCATCTTTAATTGGATCTGAACCAGCTGCAGGAGTTACTATTTTGGTAGGATCTGCATTTTTGTAAACATATGATTTATCAAATGAACCATAGTTTACACCATTATTATAATAAGCATAACCAATCCAGGCAAAAGGAATACGACTGGTAAATAACCCTGTTCCTCCACGTACAATTAAACTTTGATCACCCAAGGCATCAAAATTAAAACCTAAGCGAGGAGAGATTTGAATTTTATTCAGAAATTTTCCAGTAATTGATGATGGTTGGGTATAAGTATAGGTGGTACCATAATTTGCATCAACCGGAGAGTTGGTTGTTTTGCTGCTCAATGAAGGCATATCTGGCAAGTTGGCCATATCGAAACGCAAACCTGGTGTTAATTTTAACCGATCGCCAATTCTGATTTCATCCTGACCATACACACTATACATATTCACATTAAACTGTGCAGTTGGGTTAGCAATAATGTTATCTCTACTGTTATCATCATAGTTATAACTTGTACGCACCCTATTTGGCATATTATTTAAGAAATCACTTACACTGCTATAAGCAACCCGACCGTTCCATGAATTTACAAAACCATAATTAATGTTATAAAATTCATTGTGTGTACCAAAAGTGAAAGTATGGTTGCCTTTACTGTAAGAAAAGTTATCAGTAAACTCAAAGGTGTTTTGCTTCATATTAAAAATACTTGCTTCCCTATCCGTACCCAAAAATAAAGTACCACCGTTGGATGCAATTTCAATTTGAGGCAAAGCAGGGTTAGAAAGCGGATCGCGGAAATCATGAACGGTAGAATATCCTACAATTAAGTTGTTGGTTGAAGCATTGCCGAAACGGGTTTTTAAATCAGCTACAGTTGAACTTTGATTATTGTTCTGCTTAAAATCAATTCCACCAAACCTGAAGTTAGATTGATCTCTTTCTAAATTAGTTGCTTTAGAAATAATGGTGTTGTTCCTAATGGTTAACTGGTTATTTTCATTAATGTTCCAATCTAAACGGTTAAAGAATTTATTAGATTGAGAATAGATATTATAGTTACCAAATTCACCTGCATCTACTCCGTATACATTTTTCATGCGATCAGAAATTTGTTGCGCTTCTGTTAACGTTAGCAATTTCATATCAGAAGAACCTGCGCCCAAAATAACCGGATCCTGACGGCGGGTAATTTCCTCATTGGTAAAGAAGAATAATTTATCTTTTATAATAGGGAAACCAACACGGAAACCGGTTTGATAATCATGAAATGAAGAAGGTTCTTTAGCATTATCGCCGATTTTATTTCTACCAATCAATGAAGCATTACGTCCATAGCCGTAAACTGATCCGGTAACATCATTTGTACCACCACGCGTTACCGCATTGATACTTCCACCTAGAAAGTTACCTACTTTAACATCATAAGGTGATAAAAGAACAGTCACATCCTGAATGGCATCTAAAGATACCGGATTGGTACGGGTACTGCTGCCCGGCATGCCCGAACTACCACTTTGTCCGCCCAGAGATGGGCTAAAACCAATGGCATCATTGTTAATTGCACCATCAATAGTAACGTTATTGTACCTAAAGTTAGTTCCGCCAAAAGTATTGTCTTTACTGCCTTGTGGCGTTACCCGGGTAACATCCTGTAAACTTCTGTTCATGGTTGGCAGTGTTTTAATCTGTCCTTCGCCAATACTGGTACCAGCGCCAGATTTTGTAGGGCCTTTTTGTCCTTTTACACTCACCTCGGCCAGCTGACTGCCTTGTTCCTGAATATCAATATCAAGTTTTTGATCAGCTCCAAGGGCTAAATAAATATTTTCTTTTACTACCGGACTGTAACCTACGTAGGTTACCGTGATTTTATATGGACCACCAGGATTTAAGTTGCCAATGCGATAAAGTCCGGTTTCATTTGATGAAGCTTTGGAAACCGTTCCGGTAGGCACATAAACTACAACAATTGTAGCTCCCGGAATGATTCCTTTTTCATCCTTAATTTTTCCATTTAAACTGGCTGTTGTTACTTGTGCATGAGCAGCGGTAACAAACAACATTACAATACTAAATAAAAATAGTAAACGTGATTTCATTTTCTGTTGTTTTTGTTTGGTACAAAGCAACAACAGTGATGTTAAACTAATGTTAATTAAAAATTAATTATGCCATCAAAATTAACACAGAATAAATGTTTTGTAAATATTTGGCAAACAAAATCTTAACACCCGACCGGGCGACTTAAAATGTGGCTATATGAAGAGCTAAAGCTACTTTTGAAAGATGAAGATTTCATGAAGATTGAATTTCTCTAAAAGTATCAAAGCCATATCTCGGTTTTAATAGCTTTGTGCGTTGCACTTAAACAAAAAAAGCCGAAACTAACATGTTTCGGCTTTAAATGTAGGTCACTTGCTCACTATTAAATCGCATTAGTCATTTTTATTTCTAATCCTAATTCAGTGAGATTTTATAATTCTAAAAATATGATTTTTATTTAATTTGATAAATGATTGAAAATAGATATTTGTCTTAATATTTGATAATCTAAAGTCAGACGTTGACTCCCTTACTTATATAACCCCTAAGTTCTTAGACCACAATATTAACCTATAGTAGCAGCAATATCAATACTAAAACTATATTTAAGTTCTTATTCCTTCACAAATTATAAGACTAATTTTATAAGTTATAAATCAATAAGGCATACATCAATCATAACGAAATATTACTTGTCTAAAGTTCGAAATTATTTTTTTTAATACTATTAAACTAAATTTATGGTAGGCTTAACTGTTTTTATTATGGTTACTGGTTGGGAACCATTGCTAGGTGTTACTAAAATGGTATAGCGGATTCGGATTCCATCAAGATCGCTAGCATTGTAGTAGGTTGTTCCCATAGTATAATCCTGACGATGCTGAACCTTAAACTGGATCGAAGTTTTGGTTCCGGTGCTCGTATTGCTGCCATATGCATAAATTTCATCTCCGATGATTTCTTTTCCATAATTTTCTGGCAAGCCATATGCTGGATCAGTTCTATCCAAAAATCGCTCTATCGTCGTTTTTTCGGAAGGAGGGCCATTGCTTTCATATCTTTGTTTGTATGGAACAAGCACATCGATCCTGGTAACTCTGACTGTTGTCCCATCACTTGTAACCTCTGGATTTGTTGGTAGCTGATACCCGATGAGTAATCCATGATGTAACGCTATACTATAATCATAGATATACTTTGGATTTGTACTAGAAGATCCAGATTCATTAGTTATTATCCTTTGATTTGATACAAATAATTCTGGGGCTAATGAAATATCTACTACACCTAAGACTTTGTTATAGCTAGGGACGTATCCTGGCGTATTGGCATTTGCAGATCCTGGCATAGCCAAGGTTGTACTTACGATACCACTATTATTAGTTATCGATCCCGTTAAATTGGTCTCCACTTTCAATTTTAGATCTACGACCTGTGGACTAGTAGCACTGCCGCCTAATATTGCACTGAAAAACCCTTTTACCGCACCTGACAACCCTCCTTTCACGCCATCTTCTATAGCTTTTGTTAAATCCGTTCCAAATAATTTTGATTTAGGTAATTTTAGCTTACCTATAGCTTTAAAACCAGCAACATGTATAGCCGTGTTTCCTAAATTTCCCAATAGGCTACCCAAATTGAAACCTCCGGGAGTTGCTGTACCTACAGTACCATTCAAGGTTCCGTTAGAAACTCCATTTAGGACAATTTGTGATAAATTTGTTGAAGATACATTCCAAACGAAATTTAAATTCTCATGATTCGAATTCACAATAGTTGGATCGTACGCTACTTCATATTGACACGCATACCAAGCGCCAGTTGATAAGATTTGATAATTTTGGATCTTAGTTACTGATTTTTGAACATTTTCAGGATCAATAATTTCTTTAGAAAAATTCATTATTGAAGATGGAAATTCTCCAGAGATCCCTAATCCATCACTGAAATAAGAGGATGCGTAAGGGCTTCCCGGAGGTAGATAAAGGTAAAAACGTATTATTCCTCTATACTTATTATAAAGTGCGAAAAAATTAGGTGAGGTCAATTGTGTCGGACTAAAAGTATTGTACACCAGATTCCAACCGTCGGCTTTTTTAAAATCGAAAGCGATCTCATCTGGAAATAACTGATTACTTCCAGATGCCCATGGCACCAGAATAGGGCTTGAGCCGGAAGGAGTTGGCATATAATCGGCAGTTTCCCAGTCAAAGACATGAGTTGGGATAACTGCCATTTTATTTGGTATTTTCAGGTCGGCAGATGCTAAGATGGGGCTAACTTCTTTTTTACAACCGAAAATAAAGGTTGCAACTCCTAAAACAACAACCATTGCAATTTTGAGCGTTTTGATTTTTAAATTTTTCATATCTCAATAATAATGGTGGCATATTAAATCACTGTAAACACATAATTAATAATACATTAATTAAGATTTAAACTTACTTTTAAATAAATATATAAAACAAAAAAGCCAGATATCGCTATCTGGCTCTTCTGAAATTGAATTACTAATTTTTAGTATACATTAGTTTGAGGTGTGAAATTGGCCCAGCCTGCAGTCCAGTCTGAAGTTCCAAATGCACCACGGTGACTCACCACATCAAAACCAGTTAAACCTGTAAAACTTGCACCAGCTAAAAGTATCGATCCAGTATTCAATGTGAATTTTGGTGTAGCACCTAAATCAAAAATACTACCATCAATACCTAAATCTTCCCATTTGGCGTAAGTCTCGTTTCCAAATGAAGTTGTTTTGAACCAAACATCAATGGTTTGAGCACCAACATTACCTGTTGATTTAGTTTCAACTCCGATTGGATTAGGGAACGTTGTAGTTCCGCCAGTTCCATAGCCATTTGCACCCCAACCGTCTACACCAGCAAGAACATTGTTTTTCAATACCAATTCGCCAGCTGCTGCATTAGCCAAAGTTGTCGAGCCATCAATAAATAATCCATTAGGATAGGCCGTGAAAACCGAATTATAAATTTTAATTTTATTATTTCTTCTCAAATGCATTGCATTTTGAAATTGAGTTGAAATTGTTTTAGTTCTGTCTTTCTTTGGACCGATGATGGTTACGTTCGAAAACTGTGGAGAAGTAAAAGGTGCTACGCTAGAACCAGTTCCATCATTATCCACTTCAAAACCATTAGATCCTGATTGATCGGCAGAATTTGCATCACGGATACCCACAGCGAACTGTACAGTACCGCGGAAACCAAAATCTACATCAAAATCATCATCAAGACCACGATATGCAATTAAGTGCTTTACATTAACAGTTCCACCGAACCACTCAAAAGCATCATCTAAACCATACGAACACTGCACATAATCAATCACCGTTCCAGAGCCAACAGAACCCATTGTTAAAGAGTTTACCTCTTGGTTTGGATTAATTGGTGTACCCGCATAATCAATTCTAACATATTTTAAAATACCAGAATTATCTGCATCATTAGTACCACCATGCCAGCCTTCATAAGCACCTTCAAGTTCGGCTTCTCCTCCAGATTGATTGTTAGTTGCTTTTCCACATAATACAACGCCACCCCAATCACCTGGTTCGCGTAAACCCGCAGCACGCTCAGATGTAAAAATAATCGGCTGAGTAGCGGTACCTTCAGCAATTAATTTGTTACCTCTTTGTACCACTAAAGTACCTTTAGTTTCCCTATCACCAATAATCACGGTACCAGCCTCAATCGTTAAGGTAACCCCCTCTACAGCAGCTAAGGCAGCTTTGTTTTTAGGGTCTCTTCCTACTCTTACAAAACCGTTAAGTCTGTAAATGTTATCCTTGGTCCATTTTGTGTTAGTTGTAATACTGCCGGCGGCCACTTCAACTATTGGTTTCGTAAATCCTGTAGCTGGATTAGGTGTAGTTCCACCCCCTGTGCCTGAATTGTATCCGGCTTCATTATATTCAATAACAGTTGTTTTTTTACATGAACTAAAAATTAATGTTCCTGCCAAAACAAATGCCATTGTTTTAAGTGCGTTAGTACCAAATTTTGGCTTGTAAAGCTTTTTCATATTCATTTTTTTGTTTTTATGTCTTTTTAAATATTTGTTAAAATAGTTTGTATGAAAGTGTTAATCCGAATTGACGACCACTTTTGTACTGTGCCGTAACCTGATCCACTAATTGATCAAAATTTCCATCTTGATTTCCGTCCTGCATCAAAGTAAAGTTTTGATTCAGCAAATCATTAAAGTTTGCTTTTAATGAAAGTTTGTTAGTGAAATTTTTAGTTACTACTAAATCAATCACATTTCTAGGCATCTCATAGATATCCCTAATCAAATCCGTACCTACAAATGCAATGCGTTTACCGGCTACATTATAAAGAAGGTTAACCTGAAATTTAGACTTGATATTATTGTAGAATAAAGCCGCATTAAGAATATATGGAGACTGACCCTGCATTGGACGGTTATTGGATTGTCCGATTGCACTTGCATCATCGAACATTACTTTACTATTAATGTACGAGGCATTTAATAGTAATGTGATATCATTCAGAAATTTGCTTTCACTTAAACCTGCTAATGATTTGCGCATTTCTAGCTCTACCCCAACATTTCTTACTTTTTGAGCATTATTAAAATTAAAAGACTGCGCATTAGAACCAGGTATTGCAGTCATTTCAATTGCATCCTTAAACTTTTTATAAAACCCCGAAATGCTGATTAACTCGCCTGAAGATGGATAGAATTCATATTTTAAATCATAATTATCAATTTTCGCAGTTTTTAAGTTAGGGTTACCAGCAACATTAAAATTTTGATCAAAATCATAAAAGGAGAAAGGAGCAATCTCTCTGAATTCAGGTCTGTTTAATGTTTTACCATAGGCCAGTCTAAATAATGATTTTTCATTTAAATTAAACTGTAAATTGGCCGAAGGCAATACTCTGGTAATATCGTTATTTACATTAACAGGACCATCAGCATCAAAACTATTTAGCTTTTGGATATTATTTTCAACCCTTGCACCCGCTACAATGGTTAGCTTATCTTTGTATGGCAAAATAAAATTGGCATACCCAGCGAAAAGTTTATTAGAAGCATCATAGTTATCGTAAGGATTGGATTTTTCATCCAGTCTTATTCCTGTAGTCGTATTTATATTTTTCCAATCGAAAAGTTCCTCTATAGTTCCTTTCAATAAAGACTGATCAAAATTTAAAGAGTTTGCCCTTACATAACCTATATTCCTGGAAGAAAATGTTCTTTGTTTATCCTCATAATAACCTCCAACCTTTACCGATGGCTTAAAACCTTCAGATTTTGGAGCAAGCGCCTGTTCTACATTAAATGCACCTGTTTTAATGTCTTCATTCATTTTAGAATAAAATCTTCCTAAAAATTCAGGTTGAGCACCACCCGTTGGTACGAAAATATTAAATGTACCATCTCCGTTAGCCAATGTTCTGTAACGTGAATAATCTGGCTGATCTCTAAAAGATTTACTATAACCAGCTACCCAATCAAATTTTGTATGTTCATCATTAAATTTATGTGTTCCGGATAATTGTCCGGAGTAAATTCCACGGTATAAAACATTAGATGCAAAATTTGCATACTCTTGTTGTTTTTCAGCGCCCATTCTACTTACATATTGAGATGTACTCAATTGATTATATAAGTTTTTAAACTCGAATGTATTGTTGTTATCTAATTTAAATGCCCAGTTATGAACCACACCTAAACGTACATTATAAGTATATTGATCATCATTATATCTGTAGTTTTCTTCAGCAATTTTTGAAACTGGATCATAAACCTCATAATTACCTCTAAAAACCGCATTATTTGTTTTACTATTGCTGTAAGTTATCGCGGTAATATTACCCAGTAGTTTGTTATTGATATTGAATCGTTTACTTCCATAAATATTCAGTTTCTGATCTAGATTAGCCGTATTTACATCTGGCACCCAATTGTTCCTAAGGGCATGACCGGCTGCATTTAATTTACTGGAATTAACACTGTTTAGGTTTGAAGGAAAATTTACAGGCAGATCATTATCTCCTGTATTGAAGCCCGTAAAATATAAACTTCCCGTATTGGTTCTCTTAAAATCCTTAAAAGTTGCATTCTGACGGTAACTTGTACCATAATCAATGGTTAATCGGTCATCATCAGGAATACTCTTGAGGAAAACTTTTACAACACCTCCCGCAAAATCAGCTGGAATATCTGCAGAAGGGCTTTTATAAACCAATACACGATCGATTTGATTACTTGGAATTAAATCAAAAGAGAAGGATCTGACGTCTGTTTCCAAACTCGGTGCAGTTACGTTATTTAGTTGCACATTATTATATCGCTCAGCTAACCCTCGAATATTAATGAAACGATTATCAACAATGGTAATACCAGGAACACGTTTTACAACTTGTGCGGCATCAGTATCTCCAGATCTTTGAATGGTTTGTGACGATACACCATTTGCTATAGACTGAGATTTTTTTAATTCTGCTAATAACGATACTTCAGTACCCGTTTTTCTGGCGCCTGTAATCACAACATCATTAAGTGTTGATTGATCGTCCTCCATTACTACATCAACTGTCGTTGTTTTTCCAGGAGTAACTTTTACATTTGGAATGATTTGTTTCTTAAAAGAAATAAATGAAAAACTTATTCTGTATATACCAGGTTTTACAGTATTTAAAGTATAATTTCCTTCTGCATCACTGGTTGTACCGATCGATGTCCCTTCTATTAAAACTGATAACCCAACTAAGGTTTGACCCGTAGTTTTATCCGTTATTTTTCCAGAAATTTTTCCTGTCTGCGCATACGAGAGTATGCTGATCGTTAAAGCGAACACAGTAAGTGCCGCTCTTTTAAAAGAGTTTAGTAAGTCCAATTTGCCTTTATTTGATAAGGGCAAAGCTATTACCACAGTGTTAACTACAGGTTAGGTGTTAATTAACATTCCTTTACCTTAAGGTTAATTAGAAGTTAACGATTTTAAGTTACTACTAATAACGAATCCCTGTTTTCTTGCATATAAAGTGTAATAGCCAGATCGGACCTATTAACAAAAACTTAACATCATCCAAAAAAGATGGTTTCTTGCCTTCAATTTTATGCCCGATAAACTGCCCAATCCAGGCTGCAATAAAAATGGTGGAGTAAATAACATAAGCAGTCCCACTTCCTAAACCTACTGCCTGTTCTATCTTTACAATAATATAGCTCATTAAACCAATTACCCAGATCATCATAAAAAACAACACCGGTGAAAGGGTAAAATAATAATATAAACTGAAAGCCAACAGAAAAGAAGCCCAGTTGAAAAAGCCATTATAACTACCTAGAAAACCAATGTAAGGAAAAGGAATTTGCCAAACCAGGCCAAGTAAACTAAACACAATTAAAGGAACACAAATCCAGTGCACCAGTTTATTGGTTGGATTTTGATGGCTTTCGGCATATTTGTCAAAAAGGACATCAACAGGGCGCTTGGGTTCTATGTTTACAGTTGACTTACTCATGTTGTAAAATTATAAAAAAATGGCGGGGTAACGTAAGTTTTAACCACAGATTTGCACGGATAGACACAGATGTGATCAGCAACCTTTCATATAATGAATCGGTAAACAGAGAATGTTAAAAATCAATTGCCACGGAGTCGCGGAAGACGCAGAAACTATTCCTATTCCTTGCATGCTGTGTTTCCGTGGCAAACTAATAAGTGGTAATAAAATCAACTCTAAAAAAGCTACCAAAAAAATCAAATTGCTTTACACAATCTGTGGAATCCCTCAATCCGTATAATCATCCGCTTTAGCGTATCTGTATAATCAACCACTTTAGTGTGATAATACTTAGGCGCGTCGCCGAGAGGTTAAGCGCAAAAAAAAAGCGATGAACATTGCCATCGCTTTATATAATCTATGTAATCCTTTAATCTATGTAATCAACCACTTTAGTGTAAAATCTGCTCAATCATTTTAGTTATTTCGCAAACGCCACCGAACGTGTTTCACGAATTACGGTAACCTTAATCTGACCAGGATAAGTCATCTCTGTTTGAATACGGGTCGAAATATCTGCAGCCAATAATTCTGCCTGTGCATCTGTAATTCTTTCGCTTTCTACAATTACACGCAGTTCTCTACCAGCCTGGATAGCAAAAGTTTTCTCTACACCCGGGTAAGATAGTGCCAGTTCTTCCAAATCTTTTAAACGCTTAATGTAGCTCTCTACTACCTCTCTACGTGCACCCGGACGGGCACCTGAAATGGCATCACAAGCTTGAATAATCGGCGAAATCATCGAAGTCATCTCGATTTCATCGTGGTGGGCACCAATGGCATTACAAATTTCAGGATGCTCCTTATATTTTTCAGCCAATTGCATTCCTAAAATCGCGTGAGGCAATTCAGGATTATCATCAGGTACCTTACCAATATCATGTAACAAACCAGCACGTTTAGCCATTTTTGCGTTTAAACCCAATTCTGCCGCCATTGTTGCACAGAAATTAGCCACTTCACGAGAGTGATGTAACAGGTTCTGACCATAAGAAGAACGGTAACGCATGCGTCCAACCATACGAATCAGTTCAGGGTGTAAACCATGAATCCCTAAATCAATTACCGTACGCTCACCGATCTCTACAATCTCATCTTCAATTTGCTTTTTGGTTTTCGCTACAATCTCTTCAATACGGGCTGGGTGAATACGACCATCTGTAACCAAACGATGTAAAGCCAAACGGGCAATTTCCCTTCTTACCGGGTCAAAACCAGATAAAATAATCGCTTCCGGTGTATCATCAACAATAATCTCGATACCGGTAGCAGCCTCTAAAGCACGGATATTTCTACCCTCTCTACCAATTACACGACCTTTAATTTCATCACTTTCTATATGGAAAATAGAAACCGAATTTTCAATCGCCGCTTCAGTAGCCGTACGTTGAATGGTTTGAATCACCACCTTTTTAGCCTCTTTACTGGCTGTTAATTTCGCTTCATCAACAATATCCTTAATCTGGATCATGGCTTGTGTACGTGCCACTTCCTTTAAATTATCTACTAATTGATTTTTTGCTTCTTCGGCAGATAGACCCGCAATGGTTTCCAACTGCGTTAAATGCTGATTTTTTAATACTTCAACTTCCTCTTGTTTCTTAAGGGCTAATTCAGTTTGTTTTTCAAGATTTGCTTTCTGCTTATCCAGTTCCTGCTCTTTTTTGTTGAAGTTTTCCATACGCTGATTAACAGATTGTTCTTTCTGTTTCATCGTATTTTCGCGTTGGTTAATGGTATTATTTTTAGCATTTACCTCCTGCTCATGCTCTGCTTTCAATTGCAAAAATTTCTCTTTTGCTTCTAAAAGTTTATTCTTTTTTAAGATTTCTGCATTATTCTCTGCATCTTTTAAAATCTTTTTAACCTTGTTTTGAGCGGCAACTTCCTGCCCTTTAAGCAAGTTGCGTAGTAAGAACCTTCCTACCGCTATACCGATACCTAAGCCTGCTATTAAGGCAAATATGTATCCTAGAATTTCCGTTATCTCCATTTTGTTTTTTAAGTAAAAAAAAACCGCAACTAATTTTTAAAGTCTCATTATTTTAAACCTCAACTAAGCATAATTGGGATTTAAGCCATTTTCAGGTGCCGAAGCAGATGAAATACGCCCTCTTAACCCCATAGATATTGAAGTGTTAAGTTTTATAAATTTTGAAACTCAAAAACTAGCCGCGGCTATGTCTTTATGCTAATTATAGAAATTCGTCATCCTGATCCGATAGCCATCGGATTTATTTCAAGATCTTGTTATAAAGGCGCTGAAACGAGTTCAGCGTGACGAATCGCCAAAGAACGATCCTTTATTTTTTGAAAAAATCATTGAGTAAAACATCCAATTCTTCAACTTTATCAGCAACAGCAGTATCCTGGCTTTGTACCTTGTTTTCTGTCCTTAGTACGGCCGTTGCATAATGCAGTACAGCCATAGAAAGTAGATCCTGCTTATCTCTAACCGCATAATTATCCTGATAATCCTTTATGCGCTCATTGATCATTTTAGCTGCCCGTCTCACAATTTCTTCCTCTTCAGTATTTACCTTTAATGGATAGATACGGTCGGAAATGGTTATTTTAATCGAGATTTCTCCCATTTGTTAGCTTAGTTTCTGATTTCTACGCATCATTTATTTTTTAAGCAATGCGATACTTTTATCAATCTCCCGCACAAAATCGTTAATTTTTTGTTTAATGTCAAGTGATTTTTCACTTGTACCTTCTATACTTTTAGCCAGTTTAGTTACTCTTAATTTTTCTTCAAGATCTGTACGCTGTGCTTTCGAAGTATCAACGGCAACTTTTAACGATTGATTTTCAAGCTTTAATAAATCATTTTCTTCTTGCAAAGCATGACATAACTCTATTAAACGAGCTGTTTTTTGTAATACCTTATCTAATTGATCTGCAACAGAAGCCATGAATTTATTTCTAAAAATACGAATTTATATTTTATTTCCTAATTTCTGCACCTGCTTGCTGCGTTAAATTCGCAATGAGCTTCTGCATAGTACTTTCTATTTGCTTATCCGTTAAGGTTTGCTCTTCATCCTGTAAGGTAAAATTTAAAGCATATGACTTCTTACCTTCTGGCAATTTATCGCCAACATACACATCAAAAACCCCCACTTCCTTAATCAGCTTTTTATCCGTTTTAAAAGCAATGCCTTTTAATGTATCAAATGTTACAGACTGATCAATTAACAGTGATAAGTCTCTGCGCACCTGCGGATATTTCGAAAGCTCCTTATTTACGATTTTATTTTTCCTTACAATATCTAAAATTGCAGCCCAGTCAAAATCAGCATAAAAAACCTCTGCATGAACATCTGCCACCTTACGATCTGGTTTACTTGCCGCACCAAAACTCACAATCACTTTATCTCCACGGAAATATTTAATTCCATAAGCAAAGTGTTCATCATTTAAAGTATCGGTTTGATAGCTGGAAATCCCTAAACGCGATATAATCGCATCTACAGCGGCCTTCAAATTGTAAAATGAAACTGATTTAGCATTTTGATTCCATTGCTCGCCTTGTTTTGCACCAGAAATTAACATAAATAACCTCGGGCGCTCCACATACTTTTGATTTGTTGTTGATTGTTTTTCATCTGTAATCAAGCTATCAGAAGCGGCGGTCTTATTATTTTTCTGTTCGCTTCTGATGGTTTCATTAATCAAATGATACGTTTTACCAAACTCATAAAACTTAACATCGCCACTTTTCCGGTTCTGATTGTAGGCAACACTTTCCAAAGCCGGCATTAACATATGCTGACGCATCACATTTAAATCACTACTTAAAGGATTTAAAATAAATACGGCTTCATCCAGATTTTTAGAATAGGCAGATTTAGTTAATGAATTACACATAATTTCCGCATAACCATTAGCGGTTAACAAATCTGCAATTACATTTTGTGTATTTTCTTTCTCAGGCTTAACACTGTATGAGAGTGATGCATTTACCTTTGATGGAATTTCAATATTGTTATACCCATAAATACGCAATACCTCTTCAGTAATGTCACATTCGCGAGTCACATCCACTTTGAATGAAGGAACCCTTAAAGCCAAAGTATCATCAGAAGTACTGGTAGCTGTAATGCCTAAAGCCGTAAGAATATGCTTAATTTCTGCCGAAGGAATATTTGCGCCAATTAATTTATTGATATTGGTATAGCTTACTTCAAATTCAAACGGACGAATGTGATTTGGATAAATATCAGAAACGGATGACGATATTTCGCCTCCCGCTATTTCTTTTATTAAAATGGCTGCATATTTCAATGCAGTAACCGTAATTTCAGGATCAGTACCTCTTTCAAAACGGAAAGAAGCATCAGTTTTTAAACCATGTCGCTTTGCGGTTTTACGTACGGAAACCGAATTGAAATAGGCACTTTCTAAGAAGATATTTTTAGTGTTGGCATCAACACCCGAAGTTTTCCCGCCAAACACACCGGCAATACACATAGGCGCTTCAGCATTGCAAATCATCAAATCATCTGCACTCAACTTCCTGGTTACATCATCAAGTGTTATAAATTCGGTTCCCTCGGCTACTTTCTTTACAACTACCTTGCCACCAGCAATTTTATCCGCATCGAAAGCATGTAAAGGCTGACCTAAACCATGTAAAACATAGTTGGTAATATCAACCACATTATTAATCGGACGAAGGCCAATTACTTTCAGTTTATCTTTTAACCAATCAGGAGATTCTGTAACCGTAACGCCAGATAGGGTTACACTACTATAACGCGGACAAGCATCCAAATCTTCTACTTCAACGGGAATAACTAAATTTTCGTTATCGGTTTTAAAGGTAGATAGGTCTGGCATTTCATACTCACTTCTAAAATAAGCGGCCAGATCTCTGGCTACACCTAAATGAGAAGCTGCATCAGCACGGTTTGGTGTTAAACCAATCTCGAAAACAAAATCATCATCCATCTTAAAATGATCTTTAGCACGGATTCCGATTTCAGTATCTTCAGCCAGGATCATAATACCATCGTGAGATTTGCCTAAACCAATTTCATCTTCGGCGCAGATCATTCCTTGCGAAACCTCTCCCCTGATTTTTGATTCCTTGATTTTAAAAGGTTCACCTTCCAAAGGATACACGGTAGTGCCAACAGTCGCCACAACTACTTTTTGTCCGGCGCCAACATTTGGTGCTCCACAAACTATCTGAAGATTTTCTTTCCCACCTACGTTCACAGTAGTTACACGTAAACGATCAGCGTTAGGATGTTGTACACAGGTTAAAACCTCACCAATAACCAACCCCTCTAATCCACCTATTACAGGCTGAATTTTATCTACACTTTCTACCTCCAGGCCTATATCAGTCAGGATTAAGGAAAGCGCTTGTGGTGTCTGATCTATTTGAACGAATTGTTTTAACCAGTTATATGATATTTTCATTTTTCGAGTATCAAGTATTAAGTATCAGGAATCAAAACAACTCTTGATACGTTAATTTCATAAAACGCAAAGATATTATTAAAAGCTTAAAGCAGAAAACTAAACCAGAAATCTTAATACAATAAGTACTAAATTCTAATCAAGCTGTTGGCAACTCAACAACCGTGGTTTCCGTCATCCCGACTGAAGCGCAGTCCCGAAGTTTCGGGAGAGAGATCCTTGAACCAAGCAAACTCTGCACTCGTCATCTCGACTGAAGCGCAGCGAAACAGAGAGATCATTGAACCAAGCAAACTGTGCCTTCGTCATCCCGACTGAAGCGCAGCGAAACAGAGAGATCCTAGAACCAAGCAAACTGTGCCTTCGTCATCTCGACTGAAGCGCAGCGAAACAGAGAGATCATTGAACCAAGCAAACCTTGTACTCGTCATCTCGACTGAAGCGCAGCGAAACAGAGAGATCCTTGAACCAAGCAAACTGTGCCTTCGTCATCCCGACTGAAGCGCAGTCCCGAAGTTTCGGGAGAGAGATCCTTGAACCAAACAAACCACCAACTTTAAAAGATTCCTCCACTGCGGTCGGACGATCATGGAATAAGATTAGTAACAAACAAACCCTAGTTCCTAATATTCAAATTAGATAAAATTACCGCACAGGCGCCCACACCGATAACCACCATAATCACTGAGATAATAATGAGTTTTAATCCTGATTTTACAGATTCATTTTTTGCTGACTTGATAATCACCTGAACAACACCAGCAATAAACAGAATAACAACGCTAATCCAATAGATGATGATAAGTCCCATTTTAAGAGTTTGCTAACATTAATGCACAGGCACCCCCACCAATCACAACCAAAATAATGGAGGCAATCAGCATTTGAACACCTAGTTTTACAGGCTGATTGTTTGATGATTTTACAATAATGGTAATGATCCCAGCAATGAACAAACCTACAATGGCAAGTCCATAAAGAAAAAACAAAACTACAATCATATTAATTTATATTTAATTTTTCCCTGATGGCATCAATCTTATGGTCACGATAAAAAATATTCATCGTTTCGAAAGGCACCATCTTATATTGATCACTCACAATATGAACACAGGATTTCTTCACCGCCCGGACATCAAAATCAAGAGGATCCATAAAGTTCATAATAATGATGCGAAACAGATTATCATAACTCAAATTATCTGATTTTACCCGGGGCAAACAACACATCAGTTCACCAAAAGTATCTTCAGCACAATCTACAGAAACACCCGTGCTAAATAAATTAAGCATATGTTCTTTCAATTTCTCATCATGCTCAAAAACAATGGTATTTTTAGAATTGTTCAGCAAATCTTCGGGATTAATCAAATGCGTCATTGGAATCACCTCATCACCTATTTTTAAAGCATAAGCCATACAAAGCGCATCCGGATTACAAGGCACCGGAATTAAATCCTGCGGAGTAAACGTTGGGTATTGCTCATAAATTTTGCGCCTCACCTCAGTTAAGGTAATTCTTCCTTGCTGGTCATTGTAATCATCATTCCTACCGGCAACCTGCGTAGGCTGAAAAGTTACCCCACGAACACAACGTTGCTTCAAAGCATAATCCAGGATATCACCAATTTCATGATCATTTAAACCATTTTGTAAAGTCACCACTAATGTAGTAGACACATTGAATTGATTCAGGTGCTCAATTGCTTTCTTTCTAACTTCAGTTAAATCCTCGCCCCTCATTTTAGTTAATACCTCCGGACTAAAACTATCGAATTGGAGATAAATTTCGAAATCAGGCATATAAGAAGCCAGTTTCTCTACGAAATTAATGTCTTTTGCAATCCTGATACCATTGGTGTTCACCATCAAATGTTTGATCGGTTTGGTTTTAGCCAGATCAAGTATTTTGAAAAATTCAGGATGAACGGTAGGCTCACCGCCAGAAAGTTGAACCACATCAGGCTCACCCTCATTCGCCACCACCACATCCATCATGCGCTCAATTTCAGTTAACGTCCTGTGCCTTCCATAATTGGGCGATGACATGGCATAACAAGTAGGGCAAGCTAAATTACAGCGATCCGTCACTTCAATAACAGTCAGGCAAGAATGCTGTTCATGATCGGTACAAAGGCCACAATCATACGGGCAACCGTAATGCACTTTAGTATTAAACTTCAGCGGCATTTCTGATTGCTTATTGTAATTGCGGATTTGCTTATAATACTCCACATCATCCGCAATCATCACTTTACTATCGCCATGCGTTCTGCAGTTTTTCAACATAAAAACCTTGGCATCCTGAAAAACAATTTTTGCATCGCAAAGCTGGAGGCATTCCGGACAAAGACTCTTGGTATAATCGTAATAAATATAATCTCTCGTATTGGCCATATCCCTTTAAGTGAAAATAGTTTTTGTAATCCTGATGATGAATTTATAATAATACGCAAAAATTAATATTGCCGACCAATGAATGCTGCTTAAATTTAAAAATAAAGGTTGATAAGGCTTAATAAATTCAATTAAAAATCGAAACAGAAAATACAGCACCATAAATAATTTAAAGCGATCACCATTAATCAGGTTTTTATTTTTAAGAGCCCTGAAAAGGAAAAAGAGCAGGATCAAATAAAGCATTTCGTACAGCATAATCGGATGCCTCATGATGCCATCACCCAAATCCATTCCTGTAAATAAAGCAGTTGGAACCCCATAAGTGGGCTCATCTATACCCATAGAGAAACAACCAATGCGACCAATAAATAAAGCAACCAAAATTGGAACAACATATATATCGCCTGATGCAATGTTTACGCCAATCATCTTCTTAATGATCTCTACGCCGAATAAGCCACCCAATAAGCCGCCCACAATGGTTTTACTTTGATAAATAAACGAAAAACTCAAATGATTTAAAACCGCCGGAGTTTCCAAAACCGCAACCACACGAGAGCCAATAAGCGCACCAAGCATAGCCCCAAGCATAATCCATAACCGATTCTCATCTGAAATTGGATCTGTAATCCCTTTTTTTAAAAAGTAATAAACCCGAACACCTATGATAAAAGCCAGGGTTTCAAAAATGTAATGGTAATGATATTGGTTACCAAACAGCTCAAATTGAAACGGAAACGGGCTGCTAGATGTAGATATCATAGCTACTAAAACCAAAGCCGCGCAAAAACAGGTAGATGATCAGAAAAATATCGTTTGTCTTTACTATCACTTAATACGGCAAACTTTTGGACTTTAAAACCTTTATTTACAAAAATATAGTCAATTTTATCTTTAAGGTCACTATTAAAATTAAAATCATTAAAGGTACCAGTAGGGCCATAAGCAGGTTCCTGACTGATTTCTTTAGCATCGCTTAAGAATGATTTAATAGTACTGATGGCTTCAGTCTCCGGCGTAACATTTAAGTCGCCCGTAAAAACCACAGGTAAGGTGGGTGCAATTTGCTGTATTTTTTGTTTGATCAGTTTAGCCGATTCAATTCTGGCTTTAACACCTCTATGATCATAGTGCGCATTAAAAACTAAAAATTCCTTTTTATTTAATCGATCATATAACCTTACCCAGCTACATACCCTGTTAAGCGCGGCATCCCAACCTTTTGAAGGCACATCAGGTGTTTCAGAAAGCCAGAAAGTTCCGCCATCCTTTTTTACAAAACGATCTTTATCAAAATATACTGCAGAGAATTCACCTTTACGCTTACCATCTTCACGCCCTACCCCCACTACATCAAAATTCGTTTTCTTTAATAACGCATCAAACTGTTCAGGCAGCGCCTCTTGCACACACAGTATATCAGCATCATGAAATTTTACTAAGGCTTTCACATCCTGCTCACGGTTTGGCCATGCATTTATCCCATCATCCGGATTATTGTATCGGATGTTGTAGGATATGATATTAACAGGCATTCCATTTTGCTGTGCAAAGGCCATTGTGGAGAGCAATACTAAAGAGAACAAGATTTTAAAAGTTTTCATGACATTTTTAATTTGCCAATATTACTCATTTAGTGTTAAATGAATTTTAAGTATTAAAGTTGTTATATTCCGCTATCAAAAAAACCTTCTTCATCAGCACTTAAAACTAGATCAGATCTTCGTCCTTATAACTATAATAACTACTCCTCGCAAATATAATATGATCAACAACATAAAGCCCCAACAATATCCCTGAAGCCACTAAATCTCTGGTCAGTTTATTATCGCTTTCACTGGGCTTCAAATTTCCGGAAGGGTGATTATGCGCTAAAACAATATTTGCGGCATTACGTTCAAGCGCTACTTTAAAAATAATTTTTGGATCGGCAACTGTTCCGGCCTGCCCGCCTTTACTAATGAGATGCCTTCCAATAATATGGTTAGAACGGTTAAGCAACAGTATCCAGAATTCTTCATGATTGAGATCCGCAAAAGTGTTGTACAAATAACGGTGCACATCACTTGAAGCAGTGACCTGTACAATTTGTTCTTCTTGCACTTCCTTTCTGCGGAGGCCAAGTTCTAAAGCAGCAATAATGGTGATGGCTTTAGCTTCGCCAATCCCCTTAAACCTGGAAAGATCCTGAATAGATGCCTGCCCTATTTTGGTTAAGTTATTTTCATAGAAGGATAAAATCCTTTTACTTAAGTCTACGGCGGTTTCATTTTTGCTTCCTGAACCAATCAGGATGGCAATTAATTCGGCATCAGTTAAATGCCTGCGCCCATGATGCAATAGTTTTTCTCTCGGGCGATCTTCCTCTGCCCAAAGTTTAATACCCAGTTTCTGATCGTAATTCTCCATTTTTTTCGACAAAAAAAAGGCATCCCAACGTTTGGTTGGGATGCCTGATACTAATATCGTAAAAAAAGTGGATTATGCTAAACCGTTAACGAATTTCGTTAATTTTGATTTATTGTTAGCCGCTTTGTTTTTGTGAATAATGTTCTTTTTTGCTAAACGATCTAACATAGAGATTACTTTAGGCAATAAATCTGATGCAGATTTTTTATCTTCTGCAGCACGTAACCTTTTAATAAAAGTACGTGTAGTTTTTGCCTGATATCTGTTACGTAAACGTTTTGTTGCGTTTGCTCTAATTCTCTTTAATGAAGATTTATGATTTGCCATTTCTATTTAGCCTTTATTTTTCTTAATCGTTTCCTTTAATTCGGGTTGCAAATATAGAGTTTATCTTTTTAAAACGCAAAAGAATTTTAAATTTTTATCCGCTAAAATCTGATCTCAATTCCGAACTGCGAAAATACGATAAATTTATTCATTCACAACACTTTAACGATAGAGAATAAAATTTAATTTGAATACATAAAACATAGGTAAAAATACTATTTTTGAGGAAAACACATTCTGAGTGAAAAAACGAATAGCCATCTTTGCATCCGGTTCTGGCTCTAATGCCCAAAAGCTAATGGAGCATTTTAAACGCAGTAACGACATTGAAATTTCATTGGTGCTCACCAATAACGCTGACGCTTATGTATTGCAAAGAGCTGATAATTTTGAAATCCCAAGCCATATCTTCGATAAAAACGAGTTTTATAAAACAGACGAAGTAATTGATCTGCTGAAAAACCTTGATATCGATTTTGTTGTACTCGCTGGTTTCCTTTGGCTAATTCCTAAAAACTTAATTGCCGCCTACCCGGGAAGAATAGTCAACATTCACCCCGCTATTTTACCAAAATTTGGTGGCAAAGGCATGTATGGAGACTACGTACACAATGCGGTAATTGCAGCTGGCGAAACTGAAGGAGGTATTACCATCCATTATGTTGATGAACATTATGATGAAGGTGAGTACATTTACCAGGCAAAGTATAAAATTGATCGGGGAGATAACTTAGAAATGGTTAAATTTAAAGGCCAGCAATTAGAACACCAGCATTATCCTAGAATTGTGGAAGGATTAGTTAAGAAGATAAAAAAATAGATCTCTAGTGATGATAATGCACAGACACCAATAGCAGTATTTCCGTATTGATTGAGGAAAGGAACCATGCTTACCTCCTTTATGTTGTTTCAGAATAAGATAAAGGTATGCTTCCGGCAGGCAAATTCTACCCCATTTAATGTACCAATGCCCGCTTCTCTTAAACATAAAAATAATATCATCAGTTTTTAGGCTCAAATGACCACACCCTGTAATATGTCCCATGCGATCTGCTTCCTGCTATCCGGCCTGGCAAATGGCTTTAACATTGCAAACATCTTTTACAAGCAACCTAAAACACCATCAGACAAAATGATTAAATCAGACCTTACCTGATCATCACCTTTTTACCACTCTTTGCAGAAGCCTTAGCTGCTTCTAAAATTTTAACCACAATTAAATTGTTCTCCAAAGAAGATAAATCATTTTCAGGTATGATTTCTTTTCTCAATACCGCAGCCAGGTAGCCCAAACTAGAGGCATAAGCCGGTGTAAGTGCTTTTGCTTTATAAATCTTATAATCGGAATTGCCGTTTTCTTTTAAACGCAACTGCTGTTCATTAACAGCCTGTAGGTAACCTGTTTTCCCGAATACTTCCATATCTTTAATACTAAAAGGCCAGTTCCACGAAGCTTCAATGATGCCAGTCGCATCCGCGTACTCCAGCAAAATCGTGGCATCATCATCCACTTTCGGGTAAACGTCCGGTTTAATTTGATGCGTAATAGCCGACACGGCTATTGGCGCCTTGCCATTCATCAGCCAGGTCATTAAATTAGCACCATAACAGCCAAAATCGGTCAGTGCCCCAGCCCCGTTTTTAGCCGGATCAGTCAGCCAGCTTAAAAATTCTTTGCTCACCCCAATTTCCTTTGGTCCCTGGTGCCCGTCGTGTACAATCATCTTCCGCACCTCACCTATTAAATTTTGCGCCTTTATATTCAGGTAAGCTTCCTGATTACTCGGATACCAGGTGGTCTCATAATTCGTAAGCAAATGGATATGATGCTTTTTCGCCAGCTGAACCATTTTCTCTGCATCTTTAACCGTTGTGGCCAGGGGTTTTTCTACCATGACAGCAATCCCCAGGGGCGCAGCCGCCTCCACCACAGCCAAATGATCGCTGATGGCATTATAAGCCAGCACAGCATCTGGTTTACGTTTTTGCAATAAAGCAGGCAGGTTAGGATAAAATAAGCTATCCGCCAGTTGATAACGCTGCTTAAAACGCTGTATTAAATCCGGATTACTTTCTGCAATGCCGATGATGTTCACCTCACCCTTCTGGTAGCTATTCATAATCAGGTAAATGTGATCATGATTCAGTCCCGCCACAGCAACATTCAATTTTACCTGCTGCGCCATTGATCCAAAACAAATCGTAAATGTGGCAAATAGTGCAAATGCTGATTTCCAAAAGGACTTATGGCTCATTGTTAAACGTTTTAGGGGGTTTAATTAAGGTACACCAAGGTAAAAATTAATTCAAAAGAACCTTCACGCGCATAAGAATATTACAAATTTAGCAACACGTAGCAAAGAGACGGGGAAAACCGTATACATATAGGCCATAAAATTAGCTGCATCCGCGAATTGCGTGGCATAAAACAGGAAGCACACGCGACCGAACTCAGGATTAGCCAACAGGCCATTAGCAAACTAGAGCAATGAAATTCAAGATAGCACCTAGAGAAAATAGCAAAAGTTTTGGGATTAACAGCATTAAATAAATGGCAAAGTAATTTCTTGTAAATACAGTTCTCTATACATGGTAGACTTTCTGGCTTTGCCTTTTAGCAGTTGATCAGAGGATTCAGCTGGTTCTTCAAAAACATCTTCACTTTCTAAACCATCTTTTTCAGCAACCGCTGGTAAATTTGAAGGATAAATAAGATAAGCAGGGATCAACGAATTATCATTGATGTATAGCTCTTTGTATACTTTATTTAACCTGGTATATCCAGACAACTGCCGGGCATCCTCCATACTCGGGTTGCCGTATGCATATCTGGGCTTATATTTTGTATCTACTACAGCTTTAAAGCCGTTAGCATTAATAATAAAATCTAGTTCTTGTTGATGGTACTTTTGATGATAAACTACAGCATTATCATCTTTAAACTTCGCTCTTAATTTCTTAAATACATAAAGTTCAAATAATTTGCTCATATCTATCCAAAATGGTGGATGCATACAAGTAGCTTGTTTAGCATTTCTCGCAATATTATAATCGTGTAATGCAAGTATCTGATTACCAAACTGTATGGCTAAATTGTACTGTTTATAAAAAGGGTTATTCTCTTGATATTTCAATTTACTAAATGCTCGTGTGCCTACTTGCTGAAAACCAGCTTGACAAAAATCCCATAGTTCTTCTAAATTTAGTCTAATACTTCCTTTTGTGTCAAAATAATCAAAATGATGAGGCAATATACTTAACACATACTTCAAAAATTGATTAGCTTCGGTATCGAAACCAAATTCTTGATACTGGCAAATGGTTTGGATTAACCTATTTTTAAGGACATTCTCTTTAATCTGTCTCCCAACCAAAATTTTACCCTTAACCCTGCCAGAAAGATTTTCTGTTTTGGGATAATAAGATTTCTTTAGCCCTTTTTTTAATAACAACTTGACGGTTACCAAAAACTGTGCAATTAAAAATGGTGTTAGTTCTGGGGAAAGCTCATTTTCTATTTCAATCCACGGATCATCAAACTTAACCAATACCAAGCCTTCCAAATGATCAAAATTTTCTGGCTCTTTTAATGCTTCTAAAAGCATTTTAATATAGTTTAGTTGATGATTTTCATTATTGAGCTTCGGTTGGATATAAACAGGTAGTTTAAGTTTTGAAAATCTATCTAAGCCGATGTAGTAGGACGATGTAATCGAACATTGATGCTCTTCGTTTTCTTTACTCAGTTTTAAGGAAACGCAAGCGTATTGTTTTTCTATATCGAAAAAAATAGCATCCATTTTATCTTCCAATGCATAATAGCTTTCCCAATTGGATAATTGGGAAAGCGTATTGATGTGGTTGCGATTATAGTACTCGAAATGTTCAGAAATCTTAAGCATTAGTTTTCGATTAAGCTAGATTCCTGATTACTTCTCTCGCTGCTTCTTTTAAAATTCCATCCTTGATATATTCTTCTAAAATAGGTTTTATTTCATATTTTAACCTCACCCCCATATCTCCACCTTCTTCAGATTTATCTATAAAATACGAATGCCCAAGCTGCACTTCACTTTTGTTAAAATCTGATGTAATATGATCATCAAACAGCGAAGCGACCTTGTTAAACAAGATACTATCAAATTTAATATCCGGCTCTTTACTTAAATCTTTAGGCAGTACATCCACGAAGGCAAACCTTCGTCTAATAGCGTAGTCTATATGACCTACAGAACGATCAGCAGTATTCATAGTTCCGATGATATACAAATTTTTGGGCAGCCTTAATTCGTTTGTGCCACTATCATCATCAACATGTTCTTTCAAAGTGTACATACTTCGAACGGTAGTATGCTTTGCTTTATCCTTATCAAATCGATATTCCAACGCAAATATTAATTCTCCAAGAACTGCGGACAAGTTAGCTCTATTTATTTCGTCTAAAATTAAAACATAGTTTGAATTAGGATTATCAAGGGCTTTTTGGGCAAAAATTGATAGCACCTTATTTTCTACAATAAATTCAATTTGATTCTGATTATTGCTCTTAGAAACAATACCTCTCACAAAATCTTCATACGTGTATGATGGATGAAACTGCACAATTTCAAACTCCCCTTTTGAAACAACTTCGTCTTTTTGTAGTTCAATATCACCTTTCATATCGTAGGTGCTGAATAAGAAATTCATAAATTCCACATTGCTAATTTCAGAACCTAATTTTTTCTTTTTTTCTAAAAAAATCTCTTGAAGTTTTTTGTTTTTATCAACAAAATTTAACCCAGTATGATCGAAGCCCAATAATTTTAATGCATTATTTATACATGTTTCGTTAGAGATAGGAAAATATAATTCTGGATAATAGCTATTGAGTATTTTTAACATCAATCCCTTTCCTAAGTATTTGCTTACCTCTAAGAGATTTTGATTATTTGCAACATTAAAAAGTTGCTCTGCTAATTTTTCCATTGCTACCTCATCGTCCTCAATATCCTTAACAAAACCGCTTTTAACGTAAGATTGACTTTCCTTTTTCCAGTAAATTAAAAATTTACCTGCAAAACCAGCATATTGGCCATAACCATAGAGAACATACTCAAGCCACCAACAAAAACTATCATTAGTGCCCATACCAAAAGCATATTCTTCAAGCGTAATTTTATTAAGATTCTCTTTTTTAAACTTCTCCTGAAATGCTTCGAGCAATCCATTCAGTTCTTCCCTTTTAGACAAAACAGTTTCCAAAGAAGAATCAAAATGCTTGATATAGTCTTCTATAACCTGTTTAGGGCTTCCAAGGTTTTTAGGAGCTATCAAACTTTCTGCAATCTCACCAGCCAATTTTGTTTTACCAGTTCCGGGAGGCCCCTGCAATACGATTTGTTTTTTATATTTTAAAAGCGCTACTATTTCTTGATTCATTTTAGTGTTTATAATCTTTGAAAAACTATCTATCGCATTTTTTGCATAATCACCATGGGCTATATGAAATTGTTTGCCCTGCCCCCCATAACTACCGAAATTAACTTTAGGATAATCTTCTTGAAGAAAAATATTTCCCAATTTTAGGCATTTCACATCGTCAAATTCATTTGAAAGATTTACAGATACTTCAGAAAGATCTGCCAAACCAACAACATCTGCTAAAGCGATGATGGTACTGCCTTTAGTAATAATCAAAATATCGTTTGTCTTTGTAGAAAGTACATAGTTTTCAACTTCAAAACCAACAAATGCAATTTTAAACTTTTTAAAGTGTTGAAATACATCTACCCCTCCCCAATTTGTCCCAACTCTATATACTTTTTTATCTTTCATAATTTATATCGGTTACATTTAGAATAGAACTCAACCTCTCCTAATCTTTAAATTGCATTAGAAAAACATCACTAATTTCAAACTCATTTCTCACGTCATCCTCAAAAAAAGTAAACTTAACATCCACTTTTATTGGGTTATCGAATTTATTGGACTTAAAAGTAGAAATGCCTCCAGAAACAGGAATGTCGTCAAACCAGTTGATGTTTTCAATAGATCTTAAAAGCGGGTTTATAAAATAAATATTATAATTATCGACCTTATTATAACTACAGTAAATGAGTGTAGCATTATGTTGTATGGACAATTTTTCTTTTTCGTTTTTTATGGCTTCTAAATCTGTTTTTAAAAGATCAAAATCTGCTACTTGATTTTTATCAGCTGGAGCAATTTCAAAAATTAGCTCATAATTTTCATCCTTTGAAAAGAAAATTGACGCAGATTTTATTCTAAATTTTTTCATAACAATTTAATTTATTCAGTTTTTCCATTATAACTTACCTCTTCTTCCGCAACCATTCCCAATTCTCATTCTACTATTTCATAAGCATCTTCTACCGTAACCTGCCCATTCATTAACATAGGCAATAACCAATCTCTTAAAGCTGTAAGTTCTTGGTTTTGCTTAAGATTTGAATTTTTATTCTAACACTTCGTCAATTATCTGACGAATTTTTTTGTTGTTCAATTGTGTTTTGAATTCCACCTTATAGCCATCTATCGTTAATTGATTGAAGAACTCTCTCGCACAATCTATTTTTGCTTTCTCAATACCTCTTAATGTAGATTCGTTTTCGACATCTTTAGTTTCGACAATAACATTCAATATCTTCTCTCCATTATCTTTTTTGATGACATACATAAAGTCTGGACTATATGACTGCCCAGTTATGGTAGGTACCGAAATACTACTTCTTGGTATTTTACCGTAAACAATAATTTCATTAATACCATCTACTAAAATATTATCTTTTTCCAAGGGCGAATCATAAGCGTAAACATCATATAAATACTTTTCAACAGGTTCACCTTCTATAAATTTTGTACCGATTAAACCTTGAGTAATCTCCGCTTTGGGGGAACCATCTTTATACGTTAATGCCGTAGCTTTACTTCCTAAGTTGGCTTTTGAATAACTAAATCTTCCTGATAATTTTTCTATTTTCCAATCTGTAAATAGCTTCACGAAATTGGTTATACTTTGCTCATTAATTCGTTCTGTGTTGATTTTATTTGTTTTAGAATATTCTGATACAACCTCATGAATCAGTTGTATGGATAAATTGGTTTGTCTGTTAATACGTTTCAAAAACTCACCATAAGCTACTGGGCGATTAATTTTAAATTGCACACCTGTATCTTCTCTTAAAATGGCATTTGTACCTTTTGTGTCTAATTCCGATCGACTACTTTGAATGTAGGTATCAGCAAAAACACCTTGTTTAAATAAAGCTAGAAGCTCTATAAATAAATAGTTTTCATGCTCTACTTTCTCGTAATGTAAAATATACTTGCCGTTAATGGCTTCCCAAAGGGTTTTCATCTCATCAAAAACGCCTTTACGAATCTTTATTTTGCGTTCTTGTTTTTTGTTACGATCTTCTACTTTGCCAGATTGTAAACCAACAGTGAATGCAGGATACTCTGCAAAGAACTGCTCTGCATTTTGCGCAACGATATTTTTATCCATATCAATATAGTCGCTCATCAATAACTTTTTGAACAAATCATTCTTAGTAATGCTTAGTTCTTTGGCAACAATTTCTAGTTTTTCGTCAGAAAGCACAAAACCTTTTGGCAAGTCTGCATTAATCTCATTCACCAGTTTATCTGCAAAATCAGCTTCGGTAAAATCGATAATGTAATTAAGTTTGAATGCTTCATTGGAGATACGATTACCAAATTCATCTACTGGCAAACGCAAACCTCTGCCTACTTCTTGTAGTTTGCTATTGTCACTACCACTACTTCTTAGTTTGGTAATAGTAAATACATTGGGGTTATCCCAACCTTCTTTCAACGTCCATTTTGAGAAAAGAAAACGACGGGTATTCATAACGCCATTGACATCTTTTATACTTAATAGTTTCTTTTTCTCATATAATATTTCTTGTACCTCTTCTGCAATAGCATCATCTGCACTGCTATTGTCCTGCGAAAAGTAACCTGCATGGGTAGCTTCTACATCTACTTTAGATGCTAATAAATAGGCTTTATAGTCTGCTTCTTGCTTACTAAGTATTGGCAATATGCGATCTATCTTCTCTAATAGTAAACGTTCAAACATTTCTTTAAGATAAGGTTGCTTATCTTGCTTATCATTAACACGGTAAGAATAGATGTCGTCTATGAAAAATAGTGCTAATGTTTTGATTTTATTGTTACGGCTAAAGTTAGTACGCTCAGTTTCGAAATGTCTTTCTAGTGCCAACTGCAACATCGATTCTTGATATGAAGATGAATATATATCTGTATTGAACTCTTCACCCTGTGATTTTATTTGTCCATTAGATAATTCTATGGTATTGCTTGTAATAGCATCTATAAGCACACCTTCTAGCTCAGGTGCAATCATACCCAAGCTATCGCCTTTATGCAATTCAAAGATTTTGTTAGTTTCGTCTTTTTGTATCAACGTAAATTTAGCCGAAGTTTTGCTTACTATATTGGTTATTTTTACCTTGTCTTGCTTTTTGGTTAAGGGCTCAAAGTGCTCTTTAGCAATTCCTTTTATCAGGTTTTGGTTGAACGATTCAAACGCACTTAGGTCATATAACAAGTTAGTAAAGTCTTTCTTCTTGATTTTGCTTTTACCCTTACCTATTTCTATCTCTGGAAAAGTGGCTCCAAAACGAATAACTGTCTGCGGTTGTACTTCGTTTTCGATAAATTGATAGGCTTTTTGTGTTCTATTAAAACGATGTGGTTCGTCAATAATAACGAATGGCTTGGTTGCTTTAATACCTTCTATAGGTTTATAAAAACCTTCTACCCCATAATCATACATATCTGTGAGTAACTTAGATGTACCACCTAATAATGACATATTGGTAAGCAACACGTATATTTTATTAGTGCTTTGGCTACTTCCTGCGATGAACTCACGCACCACACTAGGAAAATAGTTCTTCCCTTTCTTTTTCTTAGTCGCCTCCAATACTAATACATCTAATTCGGCATTGTATCCGCATTGATCTTTGAAATGGCGCTTAGTATAGGCATCCTGCATAAACTGTTTAGCTCCTGCCTTGATAGCAAGTGTAGGCACAACAACAATAAATTTGTTGATGCCATAGCGCTTGTGCAATTCATACATTGCGGTTGTGTACACATAGGTTTTACCTGTGCCCGTCTCCATTTTTACATCTAAGTTCAGATATTTACCTACCTCGTTGTTGGCACTGTAATCAATAGAAACCCCATTTTCTTTCTGCACTTTAGCTATTTGTGCCATCAATTCATGGCGATCTAATTCCAAAATCGGGTTTTGATAATATAAGACGTTGGCTTTTATCAGCTTTTCGTGAAATACATTGGCTATGGCATTGTATCCTTTTTCTTGATGGGGCAACCCATTTTTAAGTATCAATTCCATGGTTTAGTATCTCACAATGTAGTTTATCTTTAGATTTTTTTCGCTATCGTTGAGGATACGAAGATTCTTATCTATCATTTCGCTAATGCTCCAATCGGGAAAACTATATCCAAATATCACAACATTTTCAGGATTAAACGCACCATTGGTATCATAATACGAAAGCAATGCTTTCATACTCTCAAGTGTAAAACTAGGGTCTATTAAATAAATGTGTTTTTGGAAATAATAAGCTGTGTACCCTGCTAAATCTATTATTTGGGCAGTTACAGTCAAACCATACCCATCTGCGTTCAACCATGTAGCCAATATAGCAGATTTACCAAAATCGTCTAGTATGGTTTTGTCGGCCAATAAGCCTGCCTTGTCAAAAGTTTCTAATCTGTCGAGCGTATTTTTATTGGGCTCTACTAAGGTGTAATGTTTAAAGCCTAAATCTTTTGGCATTACCTCTCTCTCAAACAAATCTTCTGTCTTGCCTTTCTTCTTTTCAATTTGTTTGGCCTTTATCGTAATAGCAGCACGCTTGATCCTCTCTATTCCAATATAATCTAAAGTTGTAGGTAAATTGTTATCTTTCAAGAACTCGTATGCAATCTTTTGAGAAGCATCATCTTCACGCAATACTTCAGGTAACTGAACTGCTATGAACTTGCGGTTACCACCATCTTCTTGATTCAATTGCATAATGGCATGGGCTGTCGTTGCAGAACCTGAGAAGAAGTCAATAATTAAGTCATTAAAATCTGTCGCAATTGAAATGATTCTTTTTATTAGGTCTACCGGCTTAGTAAAGTCAAATACTTTTTTGCCATCAAATAATGATCTTAAATCTCTAGCTGCTTTTTTGTTTCCATCCAAATCATCCCATAAAGGTGAAGGCCGTTTTGTTCTTCCTTCTAAATAATATTTGATATAAGGCCACCAAATATCTGTCCCATCCTTTTTTGCTTTTTTCCATATGATAAAATTTTCCTCAACTAACCTTTCGTAACGCTTCTTCTCAATCCTCCAGCAACTTTCATAACCACCTGGGCCAGCTGGAAACAATTCTTTTCCATCAGGATCGGTAATTGCATAATACATATTAGGTCTATCTTCTCTCCTGTCATTGCTTCCCGTTTTCCTCATCTGATCATAAGCATACTTACCTCTGTCATCCTCATTTTCAAATCTTTTAAGATCGTGTTCTGTTAGTTCAATGCCATTCAACTCCAAATTCGGATTTCTTGAGTACACTAATAAATAATCAAAAGAACTTCCCAAACCACCACTATCCTGTCCAGTCGTCTGACCTGTTGTACGCGCAATGCAACCTAAAAAATTTTCTTCTCCAAAAACATCGTCGCATAATAATTTCAGATTGGCTTGTTCATTATCATCAATCGAGATAAAAATAACACCATTATCTGTCAATATATCTCTTGCTAATAGCAAACGACTATACATAAATAGCAACCATGCCGAATGAGATGCTGATCCACGATTAGTGAGTTCTAATATTCTGCTGGCTTCCTCTTCGGTAACATTCAACTTTTCTTGTAAACTATCTAGGGTGTAATTGAAGTTATCTTGATATACAAAACCATCAGAGCCCGTATTATAAGGCGGATCAATATAGATGCATTTGATGCTGTTTTGATAGGACTTTAGTAAGTGTTTTAACCCATCCAGATTATCACCTGAGATGTAAATATTCTCACTATTGAAGTTTTCTGGTAAGTTATTGTGTACCTCTTCGGGTTTTATTATTGTAGTAGTATCGGTACTTGCTAAAAGTTTAGCGTAGCTTTTGCCAAGGAACTTAAGCTCATACCCTTCATGGACTATATTTGCTTGGTCTTTGACCTCTCCTAGAAAACGAGCAATATCAAACGAACCATCGACATTGAAACAAGTGGGAAAATGCTCTTTAAGAAGAGCCATTTGCCTGCTATTGAAGTTAATACCCTCATTTTGATTTAGTATATCCTGTATCATTACTTAGTAGAATTCAAAAGTTCTTTAATATCAATATTTAGTAATTCTGCAATTTGAAGCATAGTTTCAACTGGCGGCTGTACCTCATTTGTACACCATCGAGAAATGGTAGTTTCATTTTTGTTTAATTCAACTGCTAACCATTTATTGGTTTTACCTTGTTCAGCCAAAACAGCTTTCAGCCTATTTATTGCTTTATTACTCATATTAATCTGCATTATATGTCAATAAATCTACATCTTATAATTTGTAGATTAAAACTCTATTTTATTTATTAATGAAACTCAGTAATTTAAAAAACCAATACGTTCCTGTCATCTAATTTTTTGCATTTAACTTCCTATAAAAAACATAATAGCCAAAAGTGGAGGAATAATAATCAAGAAATAGTAGACAAAAAACGTGAAGGCATTATAATTAACCCAAATCTTCCAAACATCTATTTTAGTCAATTTGTGATAACTAGCTTTAGTCGCTTTAAAACGTTCAATGTCGATGTGTTGATGGTTATCGTATTTTTCTAAAATACGTTGGTACTTTGCAGCAGCTTCTTTCGTATATGTTTCTTTTTCTTGTAAAGTAGCATTTGGATTCAAAGTTTTGAAAATACGCAGTTCATTGTATAATTCTGAAAGCTCTAGCCCACAAGCATGAAACTCTTTAGCTTTCACATTAAAATCTTTTGCATTTTCAATTTGTCCGAAAACTAAAGCGAGAATGGATAAGCAAGTAATTGAATAAGCGATTACGTTCTCATTACCCAATTGTGTATTATAAACGTTGTAAACAGAAAGTAACCCTACCGCAATTAGATATACTGAAATTAGGCTATTACATAAACCTGACAACTTGGAAAGCCTTACTAACCTACTGTGCGCATGAAATCGGGAGCCCTTTGTTGACCAAATTTTGTAACTAAGTTCTTCTAGAAATGTTTTATTCAGATAATCAAGGTAATTATTCATTTAGATATGTATTGATTTTAAGTTTGTAGTCATTCTTTTTCGAATAAATGGTTTTTATTCAAAGGCTCTGAAGTTTTAAATACCAAAGTTCATTTTCTATAAACTTATTTTTCATTGAAATCGAATGAAGCTTAAATGAATGAATTATATCTAAAAATTTTTATCACTCAAATTGAAAATAGACAGCAAAAAATAGAAGTTTGCATATTCCTGAAAGGAATCTGAGAATTATGAGATATCATTACTGCGTTAATTTATTATTGAGATGTACCAAATGTTGTAATAATTATTCAGGATTCCAATTTATTATCACCAGATAAATAAAGCACAACAACCGTCCGGCTGCTGCGCTTTTAAAATTACATCCCGATTAAGTAGTATGGCACGACAAGGAACACCAATAACATCCATTAATCCGATTTAAAAAAGGATATTTTCTCTTGGCCTCATCAACTGCCGGCGTGCAAGAACTAAATGTTCCTAACTCATCATAATTTTGTTTAGGATAATAATCGCAATCGTCCTTGTGAACCTCATAATCTCCATTAGATTGCTGGTTCAAATTTAATCGGTAACTGGCCATAAGATTTGTTTTTAAATTTAATTGTACCAAACCTATTTAATGCGATACACAATTTTATACGGTTAACCGTAAACATAAAAAGAATGGCTTAAATGTATGATTCAGACCACCAACTCAACCCTCCTCCACCACCCAGCTTAACTTATCCACCTGCTCCACTACCTCCTTTTCCACTTGAGGTTGCCCTACAAAATCGACCATTACACCATCCTTTACATGCAAGGCGTGAATAATTTTACCCGCATAATAACGCCGGTCGCCAGAGCGGGTGGCACCAGAAAAGAAGGAAATGCCCATGGCGAAGATTAAAGCCTTATCACCCTGATGATTCAGGCTTAAGGATAAGACTGTTTTCGGAAAGTGGCTATTGCTTAAAGGTATCACCAAGTCATTCACTTCAATAATGTCGTAACCGCCCTGAACATCCAGATCGAAATGAAAGCCCATGACCTGCAATCGCGCTTCAGTAGCCTTAGGATGCGGTTTCAGGAGCGATTTTATTTCGCCCTTAGGCAGAATAAGTTGTACTAATCCATCAGGTTCAATGCGCAGATCAGATTCGTTCAGCCATAAAGTTCCGAGGGCTTTGCTGCTGTTAAATTCGAAACCCTTAAGCAAAGTGATGTCACCATCAATCAATTTTTTATCACCTGCCTGTTCGGCTGGGATGGTTTTAAAGATTTCGATAAAACGTTTGTTCAGGCGATTGAGGAGATCGCCATAAGCATAAAGCCTGACTAGCGGGGCAAATGCTTTTCGGATATAAGCCGCATTTCTGCTGGCCAATCCAAAATCGCGACTGCTTTTTTTGCTCGCTTCAGTTTGCTTTTTGTGGGCAGCTTTTTGTCTGACAACATCTGTATTTCCAAGTTTGTAAAAAACAAGATCGCCCAGTTGCCCATTAATTTTGATAATTCCATTCTGGCTAGCCATAATTTTAGTATATTAGGTTAAACAAAAGGGATGATCACCCAATTTAATCAATCTCTGATTAAAAATCCAAAAAATATTATTCCAAACCCCACCTTTACGCCACATTTACCCCACGTTTTAGCCACCTTCCGGCCAGGTTTGCTTCTACCCTGCTGTGCACTTACTGGCCTGCTGCTTTGGAATTGATTTAGTAAAATTAAGGCTTAGATGAAGATCGGCTATGTCCGAAATTTGAATCGCTTTAGATTAGCGAGTTAAGGATAGCTAAATAAAAGGTAAAGAGAAACATAGCTTAGGGTTATTTTGATGTATAGCTGTGTCGGTATTAGGGTAAGGAAATGGTATAGGAGGCAAAATACAAAACGCCCGGATAGATTAGCCACTCATGCCTTAAAGTTTCTGCCTGCACGGGGTCCGATAGCTATCTGATGACGATCGTATTATATAGCAAGCACCTTAAACCCCTATCCGCCTATCGGCACCTTTCCCCTGAAAGGGAAAGGGCGAGAGAAAATAAATCTCACTACAATACCATCGTCATCTCGACCGCAGCGGAGAGATCTTTGTACCATAATAATATTCAAACCCCTGTCAGCCTATCAGAACCTTTCCACTGAAAGGGAAAGAGCTAAAAGAAAAATTAATGCATTATGCAATATGCTCACTGCTCACCGGCCTGGGAAATGATGGAAGGAGAAAACGTTTAAAGCTTCAACCACAAACTTTCACTCCCCCACAATCCAAGGCAGCGCACCCTTTCCGACCTTTCGTCGGAACTTGTGCTGCCGCTATAAAAGCTTTAACGAATTTATCCGACATCAGTTCCAAGCCTTGATTTTTGGTTACCTTTTTATCAAGAAAAAGGTAAGAGCCCCTCGGTGGCGGCGAACCGAGGCAAGACCCAGCGAAAGGCAATTTCTAATTAGTAAGTAAACATAAACATCTGCTCCATGCTATCTCCACCCTGCCCACCGGCCTGGGAAATGATGGAAGGAGAAAACGTTTAAAGCTTCGGCCACAAACTTTCATAACCAACAACCCAAGGCAGCGCACCCTTTCCGACCTTTCGTCGGAACTTGTGCTGCCGCTATAAAAGCTTGAACGAATTTATCCGACATCAGATCCAAGCCTTGATATTATTCATAAGTTATTTATGTTTTTATAGGTATTCATGAGCTCGCAGAAAAGCTCGGTTTTGTTACTTTTTTGATCAAGCAAAAAAGTAAGAGCCCCTCGGTGGCGGCGAAGTTGTACCGATTTCACATCGGTACCGAAGCAAGACTGAGCCATGTGCAAAAATCTCTCCGCTACGGTCGAGATGACGGCCTAGTGTGCCCCTCAAAGTTCCAAAAACATATCTCTTCGGATGCTTGTCTCTGCTCCATGCAATCTGCATCATGCTATACGGCCTCGGAAATGATGGAAGGAGAAAACGTTTAAAGCTTCCTCCACAAACTTTCATACCCAACAACCCAAGGCAGCGCACCCTTTCCGACCTTTCGTCGGAACTTGTGCTGCCGCTATAAAAGCTTTAACGAATTTATCCGACATCAGGTCCAAGCCTTGATATTATTCATAAGTTATTTATGTTTTTATAGGTATTCATGAGCTCGCAGAAAAGCTCGGTTTTGTTACTTTTTTGATCAAGCAAAAAAGTAAGAGCCCCTCGGTGGCGGCGAAGTTGTACCGATTTCACATCGGTACCGAAGCAAGTCTGAGCGAAGGGCAAACCTATTTTATTTCACAATAATAGCGAAAGCATTAAGATTCCCGCCTGCGCAGAATCCGATAGCTATCCGATCACGATCGTATTACATAGCAAGCGCCTTAAACCCCTATCCGCCTATCGGCACCTTTCCCCTGAAAGGGAAAGGGCGAGAGAAAATTAAATCTCACGACAATACCATCGTCATCTCGACCGCAGTGGAGAGATCTTTGTACCATAATAATATTCAAACCCCTGTCCGCCTATCGGCACCTTTCCCCTGAAAGGGAAAGGGCGAGAGAAAATAAATCTCACTACAATACCATCGTCATCTCGACCGCAGCGGAGAGATCTTTGCACTTTGTTACACTTTAATCTAAATATAAAGCATTCTGAACAACGCTATTAGTAGTAAGGGGGTCTCAGCGAGACGCCAATAACAGTTGTTATATTAAAATCAGGCATTTAGCAACAAGTTTCGCAGATTTTGCTGTTTCACTATGCAATAATCTAAAGGACGAACCATTCGCATATTTTTCCCTCTCCAACATAACAAAAAAACCATCCTCTTTTACTACCTTTGCGGCTCAAAATTTACAGTAGAATGAGTCAGTCCATTAAAATTAAAAACGCTTTAATTTCAGTATATTATAAGGATGGTTTAGAACCATTGGTAAAATTATTGGCCGCTCAGGGCGTTCAGTTATTCTCTACCGGCGGAACAGAGCAATTTATTAAAGATTTAAATTTACCCGTTACAGCAGTTGAAGATTTAACAGGATACCCATCAATTTTAGGTGGACGTGTTAAAACCTTGCATCCAAAAGTTTTTGGTGGAATTTTAAACCGCAGAGCGTTAGCGGGCGATCAGGAACAAATTGCAGCATACGAAATCCCTGAAATTGACCTGGTAATTGTTGACCTTTACCCATTCGAAGAAACTGTAAAAGCGGGCGGAACACCCGAAGAAATTATTGAAAAAATTGACATCGGCGGTATTTCACTCATCCGTGCAGCTGCGAAAAACTTCAATGACGTAGTGATTATCGCTTCCAAAAACGATTACCCAACTTTACAAGCACAACTCGAAGAACAAAATGGTGAAACCACTTTAGCCCAACGTAAATCTTTCGCTAAAACCGCTTTCCATACCTCATCTCACTACGATACTGCCATCTTCAACTATTTTAATCAAGAAGAGCCTCTTGATGTTTTTAAACAAAGCGTAATTGAAGCTAAAACTTTGCGTTATGGCGAAAACCCACATCAAGGTGCCGTATTTTATGGGAACCTTGACGCCATGTTTACCAAATTAAATGGAAAAGAACTCTCCTATAATAACCTGGTAGATGTTGATGCAGCTGTAGCCTTAATTGATGAATTCGAAGATCCAACTTTCGCCATCTTGAAACATACCAATGCTTGCGGTATTGCCTCTCGCCCAACGGTAAAACAAGCTTGGCTGGATGCATTGGCTTGCGATCCGGTTTCTGCTTTTGGTGGTGTTTTAATTACCAATGTGGAAGTAGATTTAGCTACCGCAGAAGAAATTAACAACTTATTTTTCGAAGTATTAATTGCACCTGCTTACCAGCCAGAAGCGGTAGAATTGTTTAGCAAAAAGAAAAACCGCGTTATTTTAAAACGTAACGAAGTTGAATTGAGTAAAAAACAATTCAAAACATTATTAAACGGCGTAATTGAACAAGATAAAGATTTAATTATCGAAGGTCCGGAACAAATGACAACTGTTACCGACAAAGCACCAACAGCACAAGAATTAAAAGACTTATATTTCGCCAATAAAATTGTAAAGCATACCAAATCCAACACCATTGTTTTGGTGAAAGATGACGTATTAATTGCAAGCGGTGTTGGTCAAACCTCACGCGTAGATGCTTTAAGACAAGCGATTGATAAAGCTGCTTCATTCGGATTCAGCGTGAAGGGCTGTGCAATGGCATCTGATGCCTTCTTCCCTTTCCCTGATTGTGTAGAGATTGCTGCTGAGGCCGGAATTACTGCTGTTTTACAACCAGGTGGCTCTATAAAAGATGCAGATTCTGTAGCAAAAGCAAATGAAAAAGGCATTGCAATGGTAACTACAGGCGTTAGACACTTTAAACACTAGTTTAAGCAGAAAAGCGAAAAGACAAAAGCCTAAAGCACATTATCCACAGCTTTAAGCTTTGAGCTTTAATCTTTCAGCTTGTTGCTAAAGAAAATAAAACTTAAAACAATAAAAAAGCTATTTTTACATTAGGAATAGTATAGATTTGATAAATTAAGAAATTAAAACTCATACATGGGATTATTCAATTGGTTTACGCAGGAAGTTGCCATCGATTTAGGTACTGCGAATACCCTAATTATACATAATGATAAAGTTGTTGTAGATGAACCATCTATAGTTGCTTTTGATCGCACAACAAACAAAGTCATTGCTATCGGCCGTCAGGCGATGCAAATGGAGGGAAAAACCCACGATAACATCAAGACAGTACGCCCCTTAAAAGACGGTGTTATTGCTGATTTCAACGCTGCTGAAGCCATGATTAAAGGCATGATTCGCATGTTGAATGGTGGTAAAGGCTGGATGTTTCCTTCCTTAAGGATGGTAATCTGTATCCCATCAGGAATCACTGAAGTAGAAAAACGTGCAGTACGTGATTCTGCTGAGATTGCCGGAGCAAAAGAAGTTTATCTTATTCACGAACCCATGGCTGCTGCCGTAGGGATTGGAATCGACGTAGAAGAACCAATGGGCAACATGATCATCGATATCGGTGGTGGTACTACTGAAATTGCGGTGATTGCCTTATCAGGTATCGTTTGTGATCAGTCTATCCGTGTGGCAGGAGATAACTTCGATTCAGATATCGTAAATTATATCCGCCGCCAGCATAACATCATGATTGGTGACCGTACCGCAGAAAAAATTAAAATTGAAGTGGGTGCAGCATTACCAGAGTTACAGGATGCGCCAGCTGATTTCGCTGTTCAAGGTCGTGATTTAATGACGGGTGTTCCAAAACAAATCACTGTTTCTTATACTGAAATTGCACATTGTTTAGATAAATCGATCTCTAAAATTGAAGAAGCCATTTTAAAAGCATTAGAGATTACACCTCCAGAGCTTTCTGCAGATATTTACCAAACGGGTATTTATTTAACAGGTGGCGGTGCGTTATTGAGAGGCTTAGATAAACGAGTTGCAGCAAAAACAAAATTACCAGTACACGTTGCCGAAGATCCACTTCGTGCAGTAGTTCGTGGTACAGGTATTGCGTTGAAAAACATTGGCGGATATAAATTCTTAATGCAATAAGCGCAGTTACGAATGTAGATTTTAGATTGACGATTGATGAATAGCGAGACGTTAAAAATTAGAACCAAAGCATATTCTATATCAATAGGAAAATTAATAATTTCTTTACCGTACAACGTTTTAAATAAAAATTATTCAAATCAACTGGTTCGATGCTCAAGTTCTGTAGGTGCCAATTATAGGGCAGCATGCAGAGCTAAATCAACTGCTGATTTTTTGAATAAATTAAAAATTGTAGAAGAAGAATTAGATGAATCGATGTTTTTTCTTGAGTTGTTGGAAGAATTTAACCCTGATTTAAAAGCAGAGATACTTAAAAACTGGAAAGAAGGAAATGAATTACTTTCAATTATAGTTTCTTCCATTATTACTATCAGAAAAAACGAACAAAATCGTAAAACATCTTAAATCTGAATTGGAAACTATGCCGGCAATCTTAAATCGTAAATCTAAACCCGTAAATTAGCATGCGTAACCTTTGGATTTTTGTCAGCAGATACAACGCATTTTTTTTGTTTATTATTTTTTCCCTTATCGGGATTTACCTCACCGTAAAAAATAATGCCTATCAAAGGAGTGTAACCCTGAATTCTTCAAATGAAGTTATTGGAACGGCTTACGAAAGACTAAATATTTTTAAAAGATATTTAAACCTGGGCATGGTTAACGATAGTTTAGCCGCTGAAAATGCTAAACTTAAGAGTCAGCTACTGGCTTTAAACACCATTGATACGGCTAAAGACGTTAAAGTAATTGATACCTTAACCGATCAGCAATATACCTATCTGGCAGCCAAAGTGGTTAAAAATTCAGTTACCCTGCGTAATAACATCATGACCATCAATAAAGGGAGTTTAGATGGAATTCGAAACGGGATGGCCGTAATTGCCCCTCAACGGGGTGTAGTAGGATTAATCAGAGATGTTTCCGAGCACCTGGCAACCATTCAGTCTCTTTTACATAAAGACACCCGGATCAGTGTAAGTTTAAAGAAAAATCATGCGCTCGGCTCTTTGGTTTGGGGCGATGGCAATTTCGACATCAGAAAAGCATTTATTAAAGAAGTACCCAATCACATTAAAATGTATGTGGGCGATTCAGTCGTAACATCAGGATACGGCTCCTTCCCTGCCGGCATTTTTGTAGGAAAAATTATTAAACCTAACGTAGCCACCAATGATAATTTCTTATCAGGAGAATTAAATCTGGTGACTGATTTTAGTACTTTACAATACGTTTACGTGATCAAAGACAAAAAGGCTGAAGAACAAAAAGCTCTAGAAAGTTTAGTGAAACCGAATGAATAGCAGAATCATAATCGTAAATATTATCAGGTGGTGTATCCTGCTTTTTGTTCAGATTTTTCTGCTCAAGAATATGGGTTTTTACGACCTTTCCACGCCATTTATTTATATCCTATTCCTCCTGCTTTTACCATTTGGTATACCAAACATTTTGCTGTATTTACTGGCTTTTGGAACAGGTTTAACACTCGATGCTTTTTATGATACCATGGGGGTACATGCTACAGCCTGTGTTGTACTAGCCTTTGTCAGGATTTCTTTTATTTCCATAAGTTTAAACCGAGACGCAATTGACGACCCGGAACCATCGTTAAGTTACATGGGTTTCCAGTGGTTTTCACTTTATGCTTTTCTTTGTGTGATTGCGCACCATTTGGTGCTGTTCTTTTTAGAAACATTTAGGTTATCAGAAATTGGTTATACCTTAATGAGATGCGGCTTAAGTTGTATCTTTACACTGCTTATTATTTTATTGGTAGAGTTTATATTCTATAAAAGAACGTCGCGCTAATGGATCAATTATTTAACCGAAAATATATCATTCAAGGATTATTTATTGTAATCGCCCTGATTCTATTGGGGAAATTATTTTATATCCAGGTGGTGAGCGATAAATACTTCCTTTCTGCAGAAAGCAACGTTTTACGGAAAATTTATAAATATCCCGCACGTGGTGCTATTTTAGATCGAAACATGAAAGTGATCGTTCAAAATGAGCCCGTATACGATTTGATGGTAACCCCAAGCGAGGTTAAACCCTTTGATACCCTCGCACTCGCACAGGCACTGGAAATTTCTGTAGCAGACGTACGTAAGAAATTAAAAAAAGCCAAAGCACAATCTGCTTATCAGGCTACTTTTTTTGACCGTCAGATTTCAGTACAATCCTATGCCCGTCTTCAGGAAATTATGTATAGGTTCCCTGGTTTTAGAACGCAGGACAGAACCATAAGGCATTACCCAGATAGTATTGCCGGACAACTTTTTGGATACGTTAAAGAGGTAAGTCCAGATGACATTGAAAAATCGGAAGGCTATTATAAACCAGGTGATTTTATTGGCAAAAGTGGACTAGAGCGCTCATATGAAGATTTCTTACGTGGAGAAAAGGGTGTGATCAATATGCTCTACGATGCCAAAAATATTGCACAAGGAAGTTATTCTGCTGGTAAATATGATATAAATGCCGTTTCTGGTGATCGCTTAATCTCTTCTCTGGATATTAGAATTCAACGGCTTGGTGAAGAACTCATGAAAAATAAAGTGGGTGCTATTGTCGCGATAGAGCCTTCAACAGGTGAAATTCTTGCTTTTGTAAGCAGCCCGGGTTATGATCCGAATCAACTTGTTGGAAAAGACTGGGGTAAAAACTACATGGGTTTATTGGCTAATCCTTATCGGCCACAAATTGTGCGCCCGATTGCAGGGCAATATTCACCCGGATCATCATTTAAACCTGTAGACGCTTTAGTGGCCTTGCAAGATGGCGCTATTGATCCAAATACAACTTTTACTTGCCCAGGTTATTACCAGGCCGGAAATCATAAAGTAAAATGCGAACACATTGACGGCACCATTAATATGCAGCGTGGAATTGCGAGAAGTTGCAATACCTATTTCTGTCACGTTTTTCAGAATATCATCACCAAAAATGGAATGAAAAATCAACGTCAGACCTATGCGCACTGGCATGATCAGATTGCAAAATGGGGTTTCGGACAAAAATTAGGCATAGACATGCCCTTCGAAAAAAAGGGAATCTTTTATCAGGCAGATCATTACGATAAAATTTACGGCAAACGCTGGGGATATACTACAGTGATCTCTCAGGCCATTGGCCAGGGAGAAATCACCTCTACACCACTCCAAATGGCTAATGTAATGGCGGCAATAGCGAACCGCGGTTATTATCTAAAACCCCATTTAATTAAAGGTATCGGCGATAAAAAGGTTGTCAAAAAAGAATACCTTGAAAAGAACTATGTAGGCATAGATGAAAAATACTTTCAGCCAGTGATAGAAGGTATGAGAGATGCAGTTAATAGTCCGTGGGGGACAGCAAAGGAATCAAGAATACCAAATATTCTGATGTGCGGTAAAACAGGTACTGTACAAAATCCACATGGTAAAAATCACTCTGTATTTATAGGCTTTGCACCAATGGATAACCCTAAAATTGCCATAGCTGTGATTGTAGAAAATGGTGGTTTTGGTGGATCTTATGCAGCACCAATATCCAGTTTTATTGTAGAAAAATATTTAACAGATTCCATTAAACCAAAGGCAAATGGCTATACGGTTAAAGCATTTGCAGAAACCAATCTATTGCCAGCCATCATTGATAAAACTAAAAAACCAAAGCCTGTAAAAACAGATAGTATTTCAGTTAAAAAGCTAGATTCCATAAAAAAATTAAAAGATAGCCTTAAATTGAGGTCTGCCACAATAAAAACTGTTTCTACCAAACCAAAAGAATTAAAGACAGTATTAACCGATAAACCTGTAATCCAGAAATAATATGCAGCAACAACAGGGAAATCGTTTCTTTTTCAATGTAGACTGGATTACTGTTTTAATTTATATTGCCCTTTGTGCAGTTGGTTTTATTAATATTTTTGCATCCGTACCTCCTGAAAAGTCGGCTATATTCAATTTTAATACCCTATATGGAAAGCAGTTAATCTACGTGCTAACGGGTTTGGTGCTGGGCCTTTCGATATTACTTTTTGATGGAAGAGTATTTAATGTATTTTCTCCTTTTATTTATGGAGGCACATTACTGCTTTTAATGGCAGTTTTAGTCATTGGAAATAAAGTGGCCGGGAATCAGGCATGGATTGCCATCGGCTCCTTTAAGCTACAACCAGCAGAATTTGCCAAGTTTGGCACGGCATTGCTTCTGGCCAGGTATGTAGGTAGTTTTAACCCGAAGTTTAGAGATTTTAAATCCATTGCCATAGCCGCACTAATTGTTGGGGCACCATTGGTATTAATTATGTTGCAGCCAGATACAGGATCTGCATTGGTTTTTTTAGCCTTTATGTTTCCCCTATATCGTGAAGGTTTATCAGGTTATTTCCTATTGATCTTTCTGGGGATGATTGTACTGTTTATTGCAGATTTCCTCGTACCCACATACATTCTCATTCTCATAATTACCGCAGTTGCCGGACTATTCATTTACAATAATCGCAGGAAACAGAAAATAATTTTCTCTACTGTTTTGGTTACCGTATTGGCTATTGGCTATTTATTTCTGATTAAAGTGGCTTATGAAAAGGTATTGGCCCCGCACCAAAGAAGTCGGATTGAGCTGATGCTTGGCCTTAAAACCGATAACAGAGGCGCTGGTTATAATGTGATTCAATCGCAAATTGCCATTGGCTCCGGACAGGTAACAGGACGTGGTTTCTTAGAAGGTACGCAAACCAAATATGGGTATGTACCCGAGCAAAGTACCGATTTTATCTTCTCTACTATAGGTGAAGAATGGGGATTTCTAGGCTGTTCAGTTGTTATTGCACTATATATTTTTCTGTTATTAAGATTAATCAATCTCGCTGAAAGGCAAAGATCTACCTTTTCACGGGTTTACGGTTACAGTGTGGCCTGTATACTTTTCTTCCACGTTTTTATTAATATCGGCATGACGATTGGCATCATTCCCGTGATCGGAATTCCATTGCCCCTGATTAGTTACGGTGGCTCCTCACTATGGAGTTTCACCATATTGTTATTTATCTTCCTAAAACTGGATTCAAATAGAATGGGGTTTTTCTAAGCAATCAAACAAAAATAGAGTACACCTCTAACCTTTTCTAACTTACTAACCACTCTATCTAACCCTCTAAACTCATAACCCACACTTACCCATCTAATCCCATAACCTTCTAAACTACTTACCACCTCACCAACTAACCCATCTAACCAACTACTTACTAAACCTTCTGTTCAATAATTCATAAAACTGGTCGACAGTCGCCTGTTTACTGGCCCAATCATACTTCATCGCATAATTGCTTTGCAAAAAGTTATTGGCTGTTTCAAAGCTATTCATTTTGTTAACGATATCGATTGCTTCTGAATAAGCCAGGTTATATCCTTTGAATAAATCTTTAATAAAAAGCATTTTTTCATTGAGGTTAATGGCCTGTTTCAAATCAGCGATAGGTGCCTTAACCGGTTCATCACCCTGCGCATTGGTTTTGGCTAGCAAATCGTTTAAGCTTTGAACTGGTTTAGCAGTTGTAATGGGTTGTTCTGCAGGTTTAACCGGAATTGCTTCTGGCGTAAAAATTGGTTTATCATATACTTGCGGAGAAATAATAGGCTCATCCATTTCCACATCTTTAAGCGAAGGTATCGGTTCAGATTTCGCTACAATTGGCGTTTCAATTACAGGCTCTTCCGCAAAAACAATAGGCTCAATGGTTTCAGGAACTTCCGGTTCAACCTCCTCTTCATGTTCAATTAAAAAAGGCTCCGGACCAATTTCATCTTCTTCATTCAGTACAGCCTCATCCTGGGTAGTTAAAGGCGCCTCTTCTTTTTCATGTATTTTTTTCTTCTGTGCCAGAATCTCTTCTTCAGCCTTACTTAAAGGCCTGTCGAAAATCTCTTCAACAGATTTGGCTTCATAATCAAATTGATCATCAGCACTATGATTTCCTAAAACAAATTCAAAACTGTGGTCATCCTGGTCTGGCTTAAAAAAATCTTTTTCAAGTATCTTCTCTGCGGTATCATTTTTTATCGCCTCATCATCTGATAGCTCTTGCTTCACATCTATCCGCTCTTCCTTTTCCTCCGCAGTAATCACTTCTTCAAGCTCTTGAGGGTCAAATGCCTGATCATCTTCTAAATAACTTTGAGGTGTCTCTGGTAAAATGATGGTATTTTGTTCTTCCAATAAAGGCTGATTGATAACAGGATTTGGCTTTTCATTGATCACATTCAGTTTCTGAACAATCCGAACATGATCTGCAAGAAAATCTGCATTAGCTAAAAACAATTCCAATTCCAGGTGATTTAACTGTTGTGGATTCTGAGCGAGAAACTCATACTGCTCATTTAATTCTGTTAAGATACTACCGACTTTTTTGAAGATATTTTGCTGATTCATCATAAACTTAAACGGATTTTGTGCTGATTTATGTTGGTAACTATGTACCCAAAAATAACACATAATTATGATATTTGTTCGGTTTTAAATTAATAGAGAACACATCAGGGCATAATAAATCGGACATGTTATTTAGTGAACAAAATTTTAGAAGGAGAGGCGAGTTTTCGGGCAGTATTGAAGTGGTATGCGGCTCCATGTTTTCTGGTAAAACGGAAGAACTGATCCGAAGATTGAAGAGGGCCCAGATTGCTAAATTGAATGTCGAGATTTTTAAGCCACGAACCGATACCCGCTACCATGAAACGGCCGTGGTTTCACATGATTTAAATTCCATCAACTCTACCCCTGTAGACAGTGCTTCGGCCATCTTATTATTAGGCACCAACACCCAGGTAGTTGGCATTGATGAAGCACAATTCTTTGATAATGAACTTCCGGATGTTTGCAATAAACTTGCGCTGAGAGGCATACGGGTAATTGTTGCCGGCCTGGATATGGATTTCACAGGCAAACCCTTTGGTCCAATGCCCGCACTAATGGCCATTGCAGAACATGTAACCAAGGTAAATGCCGTTTGTGTGTGTTGCGGTAATCCCGCCCTTTTCAGTTATAGGACAGTGGCAAATGATTCGACCGTTTTACTGGGTGAAAAAGAAAGTTATGAGCCACGTTGCCGTGCTTGCTATCACCTGGATAAAGGATAGAAATTTCTTATCTTAGTCTGTAGAAATAAGAACTTCAACTTCCATCATGGATAATACCATACACCTGAATCATTTACGCAGTGAATTGAAAAAATTTGTTTCTTTCAGTGATGCAGAATGGGAAATTTTTAAGCAATATCTCGAATTCAGGCATTACGATAAAAAAGATTTTTTTGCTGTTCCTGGCGAGGTATGCGATCATATGGGTTTTATTCTGTGTGGCGCCATGAGGTATTTTCATGTTCGTGAGGGCATAGAAATTACCGGATATTTTAGTTTTGAGAATGAGTTGGTGAGTGCTTATAAAAGTTTTTTAACCCGCAAGCCCAATACCAATTATATCCAGGCGATAGAAAAAACCACCTTGATTCTGATTTCAAAAAAGAACTTTGAACTCATGGAAAATAATCCGGCCATTGCCTTTAAAATTGAACAGTTTGGCCGCCGGATCGCAGAATATTATATTTGCTGTTATGAGGATAGAGTAGCCAGCTTTATTATTCAAAGTCCCGAAGAACGTTATTTGGATATGCAGAAGAATGCAGGAGAAATATTCTTGCGCATCCCTCAACATTATGTAGCTAATTTTTTAGGAATTACTCCCGTATCCCTTTCGAGAATTAGAAAGAGAACCTTAAAGGTGCATGCCTAGTCTCCGTATTAAATCAAAACCTTATCTTTTGTTAACGTTTTAAACCTCATCCCGCAGCTATTTTTGTTGATATTAAAACACAAAAATATGTATGTAATATTAGGAGCCGGCGGACCAAGTGCCAATGCACTTACAGCAGAATTATTAATCCATCAAAAAAACATTCGCCTGGTGAGCAGGAAACCAATTTCGGTTTCTAATCCAAACATCAGCTGGGTGCAGGCAGATTTATTAAATGAAGCGCAGGTATGCGAAGCGGTAAAAGATGCAACTGTGGTTTACCTTTGCGCAGGAATTATTTATGATGCTAAAATCTGGCAACAACAATGGCCGATGATTATTAATAATGTAATTACTGCCGTGAAAAGTGTCGACGCTCGCCTGATTTTTCTGGATAATATTTACATGTATGGACTGGTAAACGGTCCGATAACAGAGCAAACACCGTATCATCCTTGCAGCGTTAAAGGCGAAATTCGCGCCAGCGTAGCCACCAAATTAATGGATGAAATGGCTGCAGGAAATATCCGGGCCAGCATTGCAAGGGCAGCTGATTTTTATGGAGCAAGTTCGATGAATAGTTTTATTGATATGATGGTGCTTGATAAATATTCAAAAAACCAAAGCGCCCAGTGGGTAGGCAACCCGAAAAAGCTACACAACTTTTCATACATACCCGATGTAGGCAAGGGCTTGTATATTTTGGGGCAGGATCCAAAATCAGACCATCAAATCTGGCACCTGCCTACAGCCAAACCCATTACAGGTAATGAGTTTATGCAGTTAGCTGCACAAATCTACCAGGTTGAACCGAAGCATACGAACATTAATAAACTGATGCTCCGTTTAGTCGGGCTTTTCAAAAAAGTAGTAGCCGGTACAGTAGAAATGTATTATCAATATGATCATGACTATCAGTTTGATTCCTCAAAATTTGAACAATACTTTAATTTTGAGCCTACCAGTTATGCTGATGGCATTAAAAACATTTCAGAAACGATGTACAAAAAACAAAATAATTAACCATTAGCCTGCCAGTTAAATGTAGAAGGATTATCTTTGTTTATGTTGACAAATCAGAAATTTGTACCAAACAAAAACATCTCCATTTTGGGTTGTGGCTGGTTTGGTCTTGCACTCGCCAAAGAACTTATTAAATCTGGTTATCAGGTTAAAGGCTCAACTACAACTCCTGAGAAACTCTCCTTACTTGCTGAAGAAGGCATCCAGCCATTTCTGGTGAATTTCAGTGCAGATCAGATGGTTACAGATCTGGAGTTTTTTGACGCAGATGTTCTGTTTATTTGTATTCCACCGAAGCGAAATTCTCCTGAGTTAAATGATTATGCACAGAAGATAGCCTCCATTTTAAGTGTAGCAAAAAATAAGGTTTCAAATATTATTTTAATCAGTTCTACCAGTGTTTACGGCGATGGAAATCAAATTGTAAACGAAATGAGTGAAACCAAGCCTGATACAGATTCAGGTAAAGTGGTTTTAGCTGCTGAAGAATTGTTGAAAAAGGAAATGCCTGATCACTTCACCATTATCCGCTTTGCGGGGTTAATTGGGCCAGACCGAAATCCTGGAAGGTTCTTTGCCGGCAAAACAAATATCCCGAATGGTTTAGCGCCGGTTAACCTGATTCACCAAACAGATGCAGTAGGAATAGCAATGGCCATCATAGAAAAACAGGCTTTTGGCAGAATTTATAATGCTTGTTCTCCTGATCACCCCAGCAGAAAAGAATTTTATACCACTGCCGCTAAAAATACAGGTTTGGTAGTTCCTGAGTTTATTTCAGAGAAAAAGGACTGGAAAGTGGTGGAAAGTGTAAATGTTCCAAAATACCTGAATTATGAATTTCAAGTTGAAATAGCTTAAGCCCGTTCACCCCACGCTGTCATGCTGAGGCACGAAGCATCTCCAACCTAAAAGCACCAAACCAGACATCCCTAACTCCATTATCTGCACTTTTATATTGCATTTAATAAGTTCCTGAATCAAGTTCAGGATGACGAACGCCACACAGTTCACGATGACTTAAAGCCTATAACACAATCCTTACCCCAACAAACCCAGCAATTCTTTTTTACTCAAACCTTTAAAAAATCCACTATCAGTTTGGATAAGGTTTTTTACCAGATCTTTTTTAGAAGCCTGCAGTTTCATGATCTTTTCTTCTATCGTATCCGGACAAATCAATCGCACCGCCATTACATTTTTATGCTGTCCAATTCGGTAGGCCCGATCGATCGCCTGATTCTCCACCGCTGGATTCCACCATGGATCAACAAGATAAACATAATCAGCAGATGTCAAGTTTAAACCCGTCCCACCCGCCTTCAAACTGATTAAGAAAACAGGAATCTCTTCACTTTCCTGAAAAGATTTGACCACCTCTTCCCTATTTCGGGTCTGGCCTGTCAGGTATGCGTATTTAATATTTTTTCTTTCCAATTCCTTTTTGATCAGATCGAGCATGGTAACGAACTGTGAAAATACCAGGATCTTATGCTTTTGCGATTTGCCTTCAATCTGCTCCATCAATACCTCAATTTTTGATGAAGCCTGGAGATATGATTTTCCATCGGCCAACAACGCCGCAGAGTTACAAATCTGTCGTAGCATCGTGATGCTTTTCAACACATGCATGGCACTTTTAGGCAATTCATCTTCAGTTTTACCTAAAATATAATCCTGAATTTCCTTTTTATTCGCTTCGTAAACCTCCCGCTGTTCGGTACCCATTTCACAATAAAGTACAATCTCCGTTTTATCCGGAAGTTCTTTAGCCACCTGCTCTTTCGTACGCCGCATTAGGAATGGCCTGATTTTCTTTTGCAACTCTTCTGCCCGCTTTTTATCTTTAAACTGATCTATTGGTGTAGAATATAAATCGGCAAATTGTTGCTTACTGCCAAATAAACCAGGGCAAGCAAAAGACAATTGCCCGTAAAGGTCGAAGGTGTTATTTTCAATTGGCGTACCCGTCATCACCACTTTGTTCCGCGATTTTAGCAACCTAACGGCCTTGTATCGTTGAGATTCCGGATTCTTAATGTTTTGAGATTCATCCAGAAAAATATAATTGAACCGATAATCCTTCAGAAAGCGAATATCAGAAAGTAGCGTACCATAAGAAGTGATTACGATTTCAAACTGATCAAAATCATCAGTAGTTTTGATTCGCTCATTGCCATAAATGGTTTTTACGGTAATAGATGGCGCAAACTTCTCTACCTCGGCTTTCCAGTTAAAAATCAATGATGCAGGAACCACCACCAGGTTAGTATTATGGCTTACTTTTTCACGTTGTAATAAAATGAAAGCCAGAATCTGGATGGTTTTACCCAGTCCCATATCATCTGCCAAACAGGCACCAAAATTAAAATCATCCAGAAAGTTTAGCCAGTTTAATCCATCTTTCTGATAAGGGCGCAAAGTAGCATTCAGGCTTTCCGGAACCTGAACCTCCTGTATGGAATCTGTACCTTCAAACTTTTGCTGGTAGCGTTTCAACTCATTTTTCACTTCTCCATCCAGGAGCGCATCTTCGTAAAGATCGTTTAACGTGGCAAACTTAATTTTAGGCGTTAGAATGGCTTCATCGGTTACTTCTCCCGCATCAAAATAATCAGTAAATTTCTGAATCCATTCGTGTGGTAAAATGCCTTGCGTTCCGTCATCAAGTGTAACGAATTTACTTTTGTTCCGGATCGATTTATGTAAATGCTTTAACGCTACCTGCTGTTTACCAAACTTTACTTTCACTTTGGTTTCAAACCAATCGGTACCACTTAACACTTCGATATTAATCTGTGCTTTATGCGGATTGAGTTTGTTATTTTTAAGTTGATTGAAACCTAATATATGAATCCCCTTATTGCGCCATACTTCGAAGGCCTCCAAGAACCAGCCTTCCTCTAAAAAACGTTTTCGGTGTAAATAGAAAGAATTATTGGTTTCCTGATCATAGAAATAGGGATGTTGCTTTAAAATACTGGCAATAAATTGCAGTTCGGCTTGCTCTTCACGGTGGAGGGTAAAAACATTACCAAGTTTATCCTGTGCCTGAATTTGCCGCTTGGAAAGCACCGGAATCTCCAGGTTGCCATAACGCATGACGGGTGTAAGTAATATATAATCTTCCGATTCAGATAAATAAATTAACTGTTCGTTTTCAAGATCGAAACCCTTTTCTTCCAGTTGATCTGCCGTAGCAGGTTTAAGATAGGTATAGTCAACCTGAATACTGCCTTCTAACTGAATTAAAATGAGCTTTTGAAACTCCGGATATTTTGTTTTATGTAAAATTAAACGGTTGCTTTGCTTTTGAAAAAAGCCTATCACACGCAAAAAATCAGGTTTGGTGATTAAATAAAGCTGGTCTTTAAGTTTAACGAAATATTGATGAACCAAAACCACCTGATCCAGTTCATAAGATTTACCCTCAATGGTTAACCGGCCTGTAATTTCATAAAAATCGTTTAGCTGATTAACTGAAAGTCGTAAATCAAGATCAAGTAACTGCACCTTTACAGGGCTAATAGTTGAAGCCTGAATATTGGTTTGCTTTTGGTCCTGCAGATAAAAAGGAATGTTCTGCGGATTTTTAACGATGGCCTTAAGGGCTTCAATTTCTTCGCCGGTTTGATCGTTATTGTAATTGGCCTGGAAGGTAGAAATGCCACTATAAAACTTCAGTTCATCGCTATCATCTGTTCTAAACAATAAGCTATTTAAATTTACTCTTAGCAAGGGATTTTTAACCTTTCCGGCCTTTGTTTGATCTGCCTTATATAATTCGATGGATAGGTTGCCATAATACCGATGCTGGCCCAATACCAAAATGATTTTACTCAAATCATGTACAGGTTTTAATCTACCTGTACTTTTTTGCTGAGGCAATAAAATATCTGACATTTGCTGACTTGCCTCTTTATTAAATGGCTGTAAAGCCCCCATTTTAGGCTTAATTTGTAACATTCCATCCCGATAGCTTAATACAAAAACAGCATCCAGATTTTTCTCCTTTTCCAGTCCGTAATCTAGTGCAATGGCGTGTAGTTTTTGCCGACGTAAGCGTTCATCAAAAAAGATAGCAAGATCTTCCCGGTTTAGAATATTGTACAATACCTGTGCCTGATGCACACATAATTTATTTTTTGGTGCAGCACAGCGGCAGGATAATTTTACCGCATTTTCTGTTTGCTGCACTTGAACGATTGGAAAAAAGAAATCTGATTCCTGGTGACTAAAAGCAGCGAAATCAATTTCTATTTGTTCTGGATAGAGATTAAAAAAGCCTTTGGCATAGGTATGAACTTCCTGACTAAGGTGCTTTAAAATGAAAATGCCATTTAAATCCTTCAGGTTGAAATCATGCAATACGTAATCATATGGATTAGAGAATACTGATGATGTTCCTGCCTTATCTTCGCTCATTTAAACAATTGTAAAATGTAAAAATAGCATAAACCTTGCAGGTTTTGAACACCCTGGAGATTTCAAGACCATTAACTTTTAAAGTTTTAAAGCGAATTTCTCAGATTGAGATAAAATGGAACGGCAACTTTTTCTGTTTTTCCGTTCAGCACAAATTCCGCAGCCTGCGTACCTAAAAAACTAAAATCGGTCGATATCGTGGTAATTCCATCTAAAATAATCCTCTTTAATGGGGTTTCATTATAAGAAATTACACCTACATCTTTTCCTATTTCAAGCTTTAGAATAATCAGCCGCTCAATTAAAGTAACTAAATCGTCCTCCATTAAGTTGATATAAACTTCACCAGGTTGAATTTCCTCTTCCTTAATATTATGAATTACCTTATGCGCAAATGCATATTGCTGGCAAAACCTGTAAAAACCACTTAAAATTTCTTGTGGGAAATAACTGTTCCTAGGGAAAATAATTTTGAGTGTGGTGTAATTAGAAAGTCGGCTAAGGGCTTGCTCTAAAGCCGCATAAATGTCTTGTGCAAAATTCTCATAAGCCGCAGCGTAATCTCCTGTTACTCCGGGTAAGAGCTTATCTAAAATAATTAGCTTCTCTTTTGGTATCGTGTTAATGACTTCATGTGCATTTTCTCCTCCTTCTAAAAAATGAGGAATAATGACAAAGTGCGTATAATCATCCTTTTTACTGATGATCATTTTCTTGAAGAAAACATAATCATTGTTATAGATGTAAAAATCAATTGCCGCATGCTCTCCGATAGCCTTGGTAAAGGAGTCGTAAATGATTTTTTTGTGGGTACTGAGTTTATTAAAAAGTAGACAAACCTTCAGTTTTCGGGTAAAATCGGTATTAATGATAAAATATCCTTTGCCTGGAACAGAGTCTACTACACCAAGTTTACGGAGATTGCGATAACCCTTTTCTGCAGTATCTCTTGACATTTCAAGACTGAAACTGAGTTCATTGATGGAAGGAAGCAAACTTCCTTTTTTCAACTTACCCATATCAATTCCATTCAAAATAGCATTGGTTAGCTGCTTATACTTTGGTGTTGATGAGTACTCATCAATTTGAATATAATGGAGGATATCTTCTGGTTTCAAACGATTCTTTGCTAGGGTTTCGAATATATGAAAAAATATGCTGCCTGATCAGATTTTGTATTATAACGTTCGCTGAATGGCAGAATAATACTTTAGGTTAATCATATCGGTTGGTGCAGGATTATCATTCCAAACGTTATTAATGGCCAATGCAGTTCCAATTGCAGTGGCCTGAGATACAGAAGAAGCATAAACTTCAATATCAGGCACGGCGCTAGCCAAGAGATGCATGTAAATGGCATTTTTTCCGAACCCCCCATCAACAAAAATTCTCCTTACGCCAGGATTTAGAATTAGCTTAAGCGAATAAACCTGTTGTTTAATTAAATCTATAATTAATTGATGATAAGCTTCTTCAGCTGTTTGGAAGATATTTAAATCACGTGCTGGGAAAGCTGAAGTTAATGAAAATGCCGTTTGTGCCTGTTGATTTTCGGGCACTTTATTAACGAGCTTTAAAACCAATCCGGGATTAAACTTTAAATGTTTAAACAGATATGCTGCACGATCAAAATGCAATGCAATTCGCTTAAGCTGCACTTCATGTTCATTCCCTGCAAAAATTCGGGAAGCCTTTACCGCCTTACCTTTAAAATGCATGTAGCACAAACAATCCTTCTTTAATTCATCTGCCTGAAGTGGCTCCTGATTAAAAGGATTAAGGCTAATACACCATGTTCCGGTAGAAATAAGTATAAATGGACTATTAAAATTAGCCAGATAAGGGATTAATGCGGCAGAACTATCATGCAAGCCCACACCAACACTTACTTCTTTGCCTTGGAATGTGGTTTTTATAGCGGTATCTGCAGGTGTAAATGCACCAAATTTTTGATCTATTTCTTCCGTTTTAACCCATTGGTGGTATTCATCTTTGTTGAAATCCCAGAGCTGGGTATGGCAGCCAATACTCGTAATATCAGCAACGGCTTTTCCAGTAAGCAGGTAGCTGAGGTATTGCGGTAAATGCAAGGCATACTTGATGCGATTAAACAATTCAGGCCTTTCACATTTTAAGCGATAGAGCTGCATACCAGAATTTAAACTTCCCAAAACAGGTGAAGCGGTTTCCAGAGAAATTTTCTCTTCTCCTCCATATTTCACATAAAATGCTTTTTTAAGCGCTTCAGGATATTCCTTTAAATAATTATAAAGTGGTGTTAAGGGCTCACCCTTTTCATCAAGATAAACAAAACTGGCACCATAGGTTGAAAAATTGATGGCTTTAATATCGAACTCTTTTAACTGCATCACTTGGTTCAAAGAATCGTATACGGAAGATTTTAAGCTTTCCAGGTTTTCGCAAGCTTCGCCATCTTCATCTACCGTTTCTACAAAACGTGCCGATCTTTCATAAACAATACTGTAATTCTCATCAATTAAAAATAGTTTTTTATTCGTTTTTCCAACATCAAATATGGCTACAACGGGTTTGAGCATTTTTATTTCCTCTTTCTATTATAAACCTGTAGCTACAGTATTTCCACGGTGGTTAACTAGGTTACTTCTCACGGCTAAATCGCGGTATAAGCCAATTGGTGCTAATGCTGCACCAGCTCTTAATCTCGCTTCAGCAACCAATGGTCTTAAATCACTACGGAAAGTATTTTGCAGAATTTCTTGCGCTTTTGCTACGTCATTATTATCCTGAGCAGCCTTTAGTGCATTTCTATCTACTAATAAAGCCTGTGCGTAAGCAATCATAATGGCTTCTACAGATTGCAGTAAATCTTCTAAAGGATCTTTCACATTGTGCGATGCATCAATCATCCAGCCTAAATCTTTTGCATGGTTCATGCCTTTAGCATCCATTCCTTCAACCAGTTCGTTAAAAATTAAGAACAATTGATAAGGCTTGATGCTTCCAGCAGTTAAGTCGTCATCACCATATTTAGAATCGTTGAAATGGAAGCCTCCCAGCTTTCCTTCCATCAAAAGTAGGGCTACAATCTGCTCGATATTGGCATTTGGTAAATGATGACCTAAATCTACCAGCGTGTAAGCTTTTTTACCCAATTTACTGGCATATAATAATGATTGACCCCAATCACCAACGGTTGTAGAATAGAAATTAGGCTCGAAGGCTTTATATTCTACGAAGATTTTCCAGTCTTCCGGTAAGGCTGCATATATTTCCTGTAAACTCTCCAGGGTATTTTCAAAGGCCTGGCGGAAGTTTAACTGACCGGGAAAACACGATCCATCAGCCAACCAAACGGTTAAAGCATCAGACCCTAAGGCCACCCCATGTTTAATTACTTCGATATTATGTTCTATGGCTTGCTTCCGAATGGCTTTATTTACATTTTGAAGTGAACCGAACTTATAGCTATGTGCCGAACCAGCCTGATCTTGAAAAGTATTGGAATTCATTGCATCGAACTTTAAGCCATAGCTGGAAGCCAAATTTTTTAAGCTTTCTGCATTTTGAGGGATATCCCATGGAATGTGTAACGATATGGCACCACTGGCTCCATTTAGGGCATGTAATAAACCTACATCTTCAATTTTTTCTTCGATAGTTCTTGGTTCACCACCTGTAATGGCGAAACGGCCGAAACGTGTTCCGCCGGTACCTAAGGCCCAACTTGGAATGGCAATCTGAAAATCTACCAACTTCTGGATAATGCTTTCCAAATCAACATGCGACCAGTCTGCTTTTAAAAAGTCAATCTTGCGCTGATGTGAAGTAGAAAGGGAATCGTTATGTTTTTCGATCTGGTTCTGTTCGATATTCATGGTTATACTTGGTTATTTAGGCTAATTATTGTGGCGATCAATCGCCTTTTTTTACCATTCTCCTTGTAAATAAGAATGATTTAAAGGATAATTTTAGCGGATTAAGTCATTTTCGGTCTGTGGAAACCACAGACCATGAAAACAACCTACTAAAACTAAATTTATTTATTTTTCAAAATTTTATAATCGATATAGAACCGATCATAAAATTAAATGCTTCACTATATTTTATCTTACAAAGGCCATGGCCACACCACCATCTACATTTAATACGTTACCTGTAGATTTTTGCAATAACCCACCTACAAAGGCAAAACATGCATTGGCGATATCATCAGGTAAAATAATCTGGTTTAGCAAAGTGCGTTTGGCATAATACGCTGGCAATTCTGCAACGGTAACACCATAGGCTTTTGCTCTACCTTCCGCCCATCCACCAGCCCAAATGTTGCTGTCGCTGATGACTGCATCCGGATTAACCACATTTACACGGATATTATCTGCACCCAATTCGGCAGCATTTAGTCTGCTTAAATGAAGTTGAGCAGCTTTTGCACTTCCGTAACCAGCATTATTTGGTCCGCTTACCAATGCATTCTTACTTACAATATTAATGATATCACCACCAACATCTTGCTTTTGCATCATCTTTGTTGCAGCCTTAGTAATAAAGAACTGGCCCTTCACTAAAACATCGTACAATAAATCCCAATCTTTTTCAGAGTGATCACCAATGGACTTAGAAATGGATAAGCCCGCATTATTGACCACGATATCAATCCCGCCAAAAGCCAGTGCCGCAGCATCAAAAGCGCCATCTATATCTTCCTGACTGGTCACATTTAAAAGTGCTGTACTGTAAGCATCTTTACCAAACTGTTTGGCAAATTCAGCTCCGGCCTCTTCCAAACGTTCTGCATTCATATCATTCAAAATCACTACGCCACCTTCTGCCACAAATTTCTTAGCAATGGCTTTACCGATACCGCCGGCACTCCCCGTGATTAAGGCAATTTTGCCAGTAAGTGGTTTTGGCTTTGGCATACGTTGCAATTTCGCTTCTTCCAGTAACCAATATTCAATATTAAAAGCTTCCTGGTGAGGTAAAGAAGTATAGGATGAAATGGCTTCAGCCCCTTTCATCACGTTAATGGCATTGATGTAAAACTCTGCCGCAACCCTTGCCGTTTGTTTATCCTTTGAGAAGGTAAACATACCCACTCCCGGATATAAAATCACCACCGGATTGGTATCACGAATAGCCGGACTGTTTGGATGCTTACAAGTTTCGTAATACTCCGTATACATTTCACGGTAAGCCTCAAACACAGGTAACAGTTTTTCTTTTATTGCCTTTACATCGGATAGATCAGCATCAATGGCCAAATCTAAAACCAACGGACTAATCTTCGTCCTTAAAAAGTGATCCGGGCAGCTGGTACCCATTGGTGCCAAACGCGAAAGATCATTGGAGTTTGTAAATTCTAAAACGCGAACATCATCGGTAAAATGACCGATCATGTGTTGTTTAGAAGAACATAAACCACGAAGTACAGGTGCTAAAGCAGCTGCTTGTTTTTTGCGGTTAACATCAGTAGCACTCTCTATTTTTTGTCCGCCGAAAACCGGGCCTTTTTTACCATAGTTCTGAGCAAGATAATCTGAACAGATTTCGATTACATCTAAAGTATTCAGGTAACTTTCGTAAGCCGTATCCCCCCAGGTAAATAAACCATGAGAACCCAACATGATTCCACGAATCCCTGGATTCTCATCCAAACATTGCTTCAATTGTAAGCCCAATTCAAAACCAGGTTTTTTCCATTCTACCCAACCAATTGTTCCACCAAACAATTCTTCTGTAATCTTTTTACCATCGGCAGCTGCAGCAATGGCAATAGCAGCATCCGGATGTAAGTGATCGATGTGTGCAAATGGCAGAAAACCATGTAAAGGCGTATCAATTGATGGTGCTTTAGAACTCAAATCAAAAATACAGTGATTAAAAAGCTCAACCATTTCATCTTCGTGTTCTACGCCACGGTAAATGTTTTTTAAACTGCGCAGGCGATCTACATAAAGAGCAGCTAAACCACTTTTCTTCAATGTTCCTAAATCACCACCTGATCCTTTAACCCACATTACTTCGGTTTCATTACCGGTAAGCGGATCTTTTTCCATTAACTTGCATGAGGTATTACCGCCACCATAATTGGTCAGACGCAAATCAGCGCCCAACAAATTAGAGCGATAAATGAGCAATGCAACTTCATCTCCAGCCAGTTTTGCGGCTTCTTCTTCATCCCATAAGTAGCTTACGTACTTATAATTTGTTTCTTTAACAGACATGTATATTAATGATTACTTTTTTTATTTATTATTTAATTGAATTCCCATAACCCACAATCAGCACCGAAATAATGATGGTTAATATGCCTGCTATGATGGTAGTTAATGTTTTCCGTGATACACCCTTCCATTCTTTCAAAATCAAACCCCACACGTTGGCAATCAGGATGATAAATGCCATGTGTAAGATCCATGAACTCGCACCATTACCCATCTTGCTTTCTCCCATTCCGTAGAAAAAGAACTGTAGAAACCATGTGGTTCCGGCAAGTGCAGAAAAGATGTAATTTTTTAATAAGGGAGTCGATTTTTTAGTGTAATCTCCGAAGGTTTTATTGCGTACATTCAAAATCATGCACCAAATAAAATTAGTGGTTAAGCCTCCCCAAAGCACTACCACGTAGGTTACATTATTTTGAAAAAGGAAGTTACCGGTTTCTGACGGATGGGCAGCTTTCCAGATCTGGTTAGCTGCATCGGCCATCGGTTTCCCTGCTTCTAAACCAAAATTAAAGCAAGCACTCAATACGCCTGAAACGATTCCGACAAATAAGCCCAGACCAAATTTAAATTCTGTTTTAACTTCGAGGCCATGTGGATCAGTAATATCTGAATTAATTTCTTTTTCTTTCATCACCCCTGCCTTACCGCAGATGATAATGCCAATTACACAGACAAAAAGCCCGAGCATAACCATTCTGCCCCAATCGGTTTGCACAAACATGGTGAAGGTATCTTTTCCTTCCTGCGGAAAAACATCAAAATAAATAGACGGTAAAATTGACCCGATGACCATTGATAGCCCCAGAATAATACTGCTACCCAATGATACGCCGAGATAGCGAACACCTAAGCCATAAGTTAAGCCACCTATACCCCAAAGCACACCAAAAAAATAGGTTAAGGTTAAAATATGGCCATTGGTAGTGGCTATAATTTCACCAAAATTTGGAATAGTTAAATACGCAGCTAGAGGTGGTACAATGAGCCAGGAAAAGATTCCACCAACAATCCAGTAGCTCTCCCAGGCCCAGCCTTTAACTTTCTTGAATGGGATATAAAAACTTCCAGATGCGAAACCACCGAAGAAATGAAAAATGACGCCTAAAATTGCCTGCATGCTCTATATTGGATATTTGGTTGGTCCAAAATAGAAATTAAGGCATATTTAACTGTCATGCACTGTTATGTCGGTTTACTTGTATTGACGATCACTCGAGTTAGAAGACGATAAAATCATGAAGTGATTTAACGCTCATGAAAAAAGAGCATTAGCGTAATCTCCTCATTTCCGCAGTGGAGAAATCTTTGAAGCTAAACAATGGAATCCGCGGGCAGTAATAAAAAAAGCCGGCGAATTTGCCGGCCATAAAATAACTTGATCTAAAGCTTCATTAAAGCAAATGTGATTTCAAATCGGCTGGCGAATAATTAATTGATTTTAAGGTCTTGTCATCTCCTTTTCTGAAAACCAGAAACAATCCGTCAACCTCTTTATAATATGATTCCGTTTGATCTTTGTCGAAATAATGTTTAATAGTCAATTCCGCTTCTTTTACTGTTTTGCAGGCCTTGCTCATATTAGAGCGATGCACTTCATCAAACAGCGTTTTAAATTTACCACCTAAACCAAATTCATGTATAGCACCGGCCAAAACATATTGCAAGTCACAAAGTGCATCGGCTACTTCAACTAAATCGTCGTTTTCTACAGCCTCCTGTAATTCTTTTAACTCTTCTGCCAGAAGCGCAATTCTTAAGTTTGCCCTTTGTTTTGATGGAATAGTAGGCGTTTCCAAAATAGGGTGTTTAAAAGTAGTATGAAATTCTGCAACCTGATTAAGTGAATTTGTTTCCTGCATGTGGTTTGGTTTAATTTTATGGCACCAAAAGTAAAAAAACAGCAAGACTTATCTAAACATAATTTAAACATTGGCAGTAAAGCAGCAATGATCTCACGGGTTATCTCTCTTTATAAAACGAGTAGCATCCAAACGTTACATGCAAAATGACCTGATTGACCCAAAGGCGCCGATAGCTTTTTAAATCCGGCTTTTTCATACATACCAATAGCAGTAGATAATTCAGGAAAAGACTCCAGGTAAATTTCATTATAACCAAATTGCTGTGCAGAGGAGATACTTTTCTGCATCAGCATTTTGCCAACCCCTTTACCCCTCGCCGCAGCAGCTGTATATAATTTTACCAGTTCTACACAACCTTCTGGCAAACCTGTTGTTGGAAAAATTCCGCAGCCCCCAATAATGTTACCATTTTCTTCTGCAATCCAGTAAGCCGATTGCGGCACTTCAAAAACTTTAGATAGATAATCCGTTGTCGGATCTGTATAAACAGTTCCAGGTTTATCAATCTTAAACTCTCTTAATACTGTCCTGATTAATGAAGCAAGCTCCTGATTATCCTTTTCTTCTATTGCTCTATAAATAATGGCCATGATTTTTTTCTCAAAGTTAAGAGTTGACAATGATGCACTGAAGAAATTTGAAACAAAACTGCAGTTCAATTCATTTAATAAAGAAAAGATATTACTATGGAAAACGATAAAATAACAGACGAAAACAAAAACGAGCATCCAAAACCGACAGATGAGGTTCAGAAAGAGATTGAAACCGTAGTGCCATCTGCTCACAAAGCAGAGGTTACACCAGGTAAACCTGAGAAATATGATGAAGTTAAAGATAATCAGTCAACCGATGAATCAGAATCTGAAGAGGGTAAAAAAGTAACTGAAGGCGGAGATACTGACCAAAGTGAAGAAAAACCATCTGCTACAAATGAATCAGAAACTAATCAGGAAGCCGATATTGAAGAGGACACAGATAATGAAGGTGAAGAAGGTTCGAATAATGAACATAACGGAATTGAAACGGTAACCCCATAAAGTATCATGCTAATTTTTGTTAAAGCTTTCTTACTGCTGAAATAGTTTTACTAATTTACCGTTATGATTAACATGAAAAATACACTATTGTTATGCCTCTTTACCCTAACTATATTTGGTTGCGGAATAAATAGGCAAGCACAGCAAATTAAAGCGCTGGAAGATTGCACTTATAAAATTACAGGGGTAAAACAAGTATCAATTGCTGGTGCAGATATTAAGCAATTAATGCAACAACAAACTTTCAGTTTAACCAGTTTACCTGGCGTAGCACTTGGTTTGCTAAGAAAAGATATTCCACTTCGGGCAAACCTGAATCTGGAAATCACTAACCCCTCTAGTAATTTAGCTGCCATCAACCAGTTTGAATACAAAATTCTGGTCAATAATACGGATCTAGCTCAAGGCATCGTAAATCAGAATGTAAGTATTGCTCAAGGACAAACAGTTACCGTTCCGGTACAATTGGTGAGCAATATTTATGGCCTGGTATCCAATGGAAATGTTTTTAATGACATCATTAAAGCAGCACAAAAAGGTTCTTCTTCAAAAGACGAAAAGCTTGGCCTATTAACAATTAAAATTAAGCCCACCTTTATGCTGGGAAATACTCCGGTAAAGTATCCTGGATACATTACCATCAATAAAGACATCAGTAGCAAAATTCTGTTATAAAACAAAAAACCCTCGCCGTATCAATCAGCGAGGGTTTTTTGTTTAAAATTTCTTTCCGGGCTTAAGTAACATGCCTTGAAAACTGTGTTGATCAAGGCTTTTAGCTACCTGCTTGAGTTCCGCAGAAGACAATTTTTCAGGCATTACAGTTGACGAAGCTTTCAAACTTGCTGTTTTCGCTGAAGTCGTTACAAAACTTCCTGTTCTGGCATATAATAGCGCATAGCTTAGCAATGTCTCCGATTCGTCGCCCCAGGTTTTAGTTAAATCTTCATAGGCCTCTTTATCAACCGTTAATCCGCTGTAATATCCACCTACGCCAGCCTGGTTTTTAGTTTCAAATTCAGGAACATACATATCTAGTTTATCTATTCTTATCGGGAAAAATCCTACAGGTTTGCCATAGGTGGTCTCGCCAATCAGTTTTACGTCCATTACAGGTTTTAAACTATTTATAGCCAGCTCACTTGCTGATGCTGTAGATCCACTTACGATGAAATATATTCTTGATAAGGTTAAAGATCCAGATTTTGCAAAAAGTTCAATATTATCTGTTGATCCTGAAGTGTAATCTAAATCGGCATAAGTGGCATACTTCCCATTTACGCCTGTTGTAAACGGCTGGAGTTTGTCATCACCATCCAATAATGGCTGGTGCGCAAGGATAGATGCTTTTCTTTGTGCTGTTGTGATATTCTGTAAATAGTTGTTATAATAAGTAGTATACATAACCTTACCATTCTGCGCAATTGGCGCAGCAAGGTTAATCAGATCAGTTGCAGTAGAAACATAGCCACCACCATTATACCTTAAATCTACCACCAGTTCTGTTACACCCTGTGATGCGAAATTGGAAAAAACAGTTTTTAATGCAGCTGAAACATTATTGGTAAAGCTATTAAAAACAAGGTAACCAACTTTCTTGGTACCAACCGTATAGGTGTTAGTATAAAATATAGGGTTAACGGTATAGCTAGATGAATTTATAGTTACCGATTTAGTTACATTATCTAAACCTACAAAAGTAAGCGAAATAGATGCATTGCTGCCAAAAATAGCATCATTCAAAAAGTTTATAGTAGAACTGCTATAAGTTAAATTGGTTCTACCATTAATACTGGTAATTTTGCAACCTCTTGTTAAACCTTGAATACTGGCTGGTGAATTTGGATAAACATATTTTACCCTTAAATCCGAAGTGGTTTGATAATTAACGGAGAAGCCATAATCATTTGATGTTCCGTTTACATCAGCTTTCAGAGCAGACACCTTAGCTGTCGTAGCAATATAATCGAAAAAAGAATATTTTGGATCGCTGGAGCCATTTACATATTCATAAGGTTTTCCGGTAGATGGATCTGATGAATATTGGGTAAGGGCATAAAGTTCAGCTTCGTTAGAACTAAAACTACGTGGTTTGAAAGCATCATAAGTAGGCAATGAAGTATTCCAGTAATAAAGTTCTTTCGTATAAAGAAAAATGGAATCTTTAGTTAATTCATCTCTGCTGGCAGCTACGGGCGTAACAGGTTGTTCGGGTGTAGCGCTCTCTTTCTTACAAGCCATTAATAGGCTTGTAGCCATTAATATAATAGCTGTGAAGTAACTGTATTTGTGATATTTCATATTTGCTTTTATAGTGGATTTTTTAGATATACGAGGGTTGCCATTGAAAAGATGCTGCGCCATAAAATTAAATCATTTCATGAACTAAATTTATTCTTAATTATTGTAATAACTCATTCGTGTATCGATAATAAATTACAATTAATCGATTAAATTACTTTTGACTGAGAATTGATAGGTATGGTAATGGTTCTAAAAATAAAATGGAATTGGTCAATAAAATAGGCCAAAAACCTTTGAAGTAGAAAAATTGAATGATTTCAGTATAGACTAAAAACAATAAAGCCTTTCATTTCTGAAAGGCTTTTGGAAGTGGTGCCACCTGGATTCGAACCAGGGACACAAGGATTTTCAGTCCTTTGCTCTACCGACTGAGCTATGGCACCATCCGTTTGGGATTGCAAAGGTAGTATTATTTTTTAAAGATCCAATTCTTCTTTATTTTTTTGTTATTTTTTTTCAGATACGTTAACATCAATAACATGCTTTAAAAAAATATTTTCCAAACCCTCTATTTCATCCATAACCTCGACAATACTTTTAAAACTAAACATGAAATAAGTCTAAACAAATTTTTATTATCCGGCGAAAAACAAAAGGGTTAAAACCAAAAAAGCCTCTCATTTCTGAAAGGCTTTTGGAAGTGGTGCCACCTGGATTCGAACCAGGGACACAAGGATTTTCAGTCCTTTGCTCTACCGACTGAGCTATGGCACCATCCGTTTGGGATTGCAAATGTAGCGTTCTTTTTTCAAAAGCAAAATTTTTTTTAAATTATTTAATCGCAGAACTGATTATCAATCATTTAAATTTTAATTAGATGATTAAACTAATCAAAATCTACCTTAGAATGAGTACAAACAAATAATTTTGCGCTTTTTTTTATGCATGCATAGCAATTTATTTAGATTATTATCCTAATTTAGCATAAACAATCTAATATTGCATGTTGGCTCAGATCATTTTTCTAGTAATAACACTGGCAGCAATTGTGCTGTTTACCATTAACTTGCGTAAGATTATTCGCAATATCCGGCTTGGAAAATCTGCAGACCGGAATGACCAACCTCAAAAGCGGTTAATGACCATGCTTAGGGTGGCATTTGGTCAATCTAAAATGGTAGTGAGACCAATTCCTGCTTTCCTTCACTTTTTTGTTTACATCGGGTTCGTAATTATTAATATTGAAGTGGTTGAAATTATGATCGACGGGGTTTTCGGTACGCACCGGATCTTTCATGGTCTGGGTGGTCTTTATGATTTCCTGATTGCATCATTTGAAATATTGGCCTTTACCGTATGGGTGGCCTGTGTGATTTTCCTCATTCGCAGAAATGTGATGAAATTAAAGCGCTTCAGCGGTGTAGAAATGACCTCCTGGCCAAAATCAGATGCCAACTACATTTTAATTACCGAAATATTATTGATGTCTGCTTTTTTAATGATGAATGCCGCAGACCTTAAATTACAACTTTTAGGTTCTTCACATTACACTACAGCTGGCGCATTTCCAATCAGTCAGTACCTGGTTAACCTTTTACCTTCTTCAGAAAACGCTTTGGTAGCCATAGAACGTGGCTGTTGGTGGTTTCACATCATTGGAATCCTGGCATTTTTAAATTATTTACCCTACTCAAAACACTTCCATATCCTTTTCGCTTTTCCAAACACCTATTTTTCCAATCTGGAGCCGAAAGGAGAATTTACCAATATGGCATCAGTAACCAATGAGGTTAAAGCCATGCTTGATCCTTCTTTCGTTCCGGCGGAAGCCGAAGCTGGAAAATTTGGAGCCAAAGATGCAACAGACCTTTCCTGGGTAAATTTGATGAATGCCTATACCTGTACGGAATGCGGAAGATGCACCTCTGTTTGCCCGGCGAATATTACAGGGAAGTTATTGTCTCCAAGAAAGATTATGATGGATACGCGGGATAGAATTACAGAAATTGGGAAAAATATAGATCAAAAAGGCGCAGAACATCAGGATGAAAAATCTTTATTGGATGATTATATTACCAGAGAAGAAATCTGGGCCTGTACCAGTTGTAATGCCTGCGTTGAGGCTTGTCCTGTGAATATAGATCCGCTTCAAATTATTATGGAGTTGCGTAGATTTGCTGTAATGGAAGAATCTCAGGCACCTGCCAGTATCAATGCCATGTTAGGAAATATTGAGAATAATCAGGCACCGTGGAAATATTCACCAGCTGATCGTTTTAACTGGGCGCAGGAAGATTAGTCTTTAGTCTGGAGTGGTGAGACAAAAGTCTTCAAATAAATAATTTAACACATGAGTAGTGGTTTCAAGTTTTGATCATTAAGACTAAATACCTGCTACAAATACTTGATACTTAAAAGATGGAATTTAAAGTACCTACAATGGCCGAGCTAATGGCTGCAGGTGAAGAGCCGGAAATATTATTTTGGGTAGGATGTGCCGGAAGTTACGATGAACGGGCACAAAAAATAACCCGCGACATATGCAAAATCCTGCATCATGTAGGTATTAAATATGCCGTTTTAGGAACTGAAGAAAGCTGCACGGGCGATCCTGCCAAACGTGCGGGTAATGAATTTCTTTTCCAAATGCAAGCCATGACTAACATTGAGGTCTTGAATGCATATAACATCAAGAAAATTGTTACTGGCTGTCCACACTGTTTCAACACGATTAAAAACGAATATCCGGGCCTGGGTGGAAGCTATGACGTTATTCATCATACCCAATTGATTCAGGATTTGATCAACGAAGGTAAACTAAAGGCAGAAGGCGGAGAGAGTTTTAAAGGTAAAAAAATTACCTTCCATGACCCTTGTTACTTAGGCAGAGGAAATGGTGTTTACGAAGCACCAAGAAAAGCACTGGAGGTACTTGATGCACAATTAGTAGAAATGAAGCGCTGCAAAAGCAATGGCCTGTGCTGTGGTGCTGGTGGTGCCCAAATGTTTAAAGAACCAGAAAAAGGTAAAAAAGACATTAACGTTGAGCGTATAGAAGAGGCTCTGGAAACAAACCCACAATTTATTGCCGCAGGTTGTCCGTTTTGCATGACGATGTTAAGTGATGGAATAAAACTTAAAGATAAAGAGCAGGAAATTAAAGTATTGGATATTGCCGAAATTACTGCAAGGGCAAATGGCCTTTAGCATTTATAATTAAACCTTATAGATTTTACAATCTATAAGGTTTATAAACCACAAATTTTGGTCAGGTTCTCTCTGATAGCATTTAAATCTTCTGCCTCTATATTTTTAAGGGGAATAATTACCTGGGTAGCCATAGAATCTACGTCTCCTCCCCTGTCATTATAGGTTTGAACAATAACATCATCACCTTTGGTTCTTAAATAAAGTCTGCCGACAGCAGTAGACCCTTCATATTCCATATCTTTAAATTTTGCTAACTTAAATGCGAAATATTCAGTTTTACCGTTATTAAAATATCTTTTGTAACGACAAAAGCCATTGTTAGTAATATTGAGTTCGTAGCGTTTAATTTGTTTAGCTTCCTGGCTGATATCATAGTGTTCAGTGAAGGATTTCTGCAAATAACCAACATACTGCTCTATGGATTCTGGATCTGAAAAAGCGAATAATAACGTTGCTACAGCTGAAATAAAGCTTAATTTCAAGCACAGTGTAAACTTTTTCATAAGGGGATGATTTAGGGTAAACTAAATTAATTAAAATTATAAATTTGTATATGAGTTTTTCTCCACAATCAAGAGTCTGGATCTATCAAAGCGATCGTAAATTTACCGCAGTAGAAGAAACAGCGATATTAAATAAGTTAGCCACATTTACCAACCAATGGAAAGCGCATGGAAATGAACTATTGACAAAAGCAGAAATTCGCTATAACTATTTTATTATTTTAACCGTAGATGAAAGTCAGGCTGGTGTTACCGGCTGCTCTATTGATAGTTCTGTAAGGTTGATAAAGGAAATTGAACAGGAATATCATGTAGACCTGTTTAACCGTTTTAACATTGCCTATAAAGTGGGCACCGAAGTGAAGGTTCAGGGTAAAGAAGATTTTGAGACGCTTGTAAATATTAAACAAATTACACAAGATACAATTGTTTTTAATAACATGGTGCAAACATTAGCTGATTTGGAAGCTAAGTGGGAAGTTCCTTTTAAAGATAGCTGGCATTCTACTGTATTTTCACACTTATTATAATGCAATAGGATTTTTTGCCGTGCGGCTTTAATCTCAGCGTTTGTTATTTTTAGTTAAGCCTAAAACAATTAGATCAAAAAAGCATTATATTGCTATAATCAAATTCTGTTTATGAAGCGCTGGCTCAAAATCTCCTTAAAAATACTTTCTACAATTATTATTCTGGTTATCTTAACCTGGCTTGCTGGTGCCTTTTATATTAGTCGTAACAAAAAAGAAATATTATCATCCATATTGGCTCAGCTCAACAAAAACTTAAATGGGCAAATCACGGCAGGTAGTATGGAGCCTACGCTTTTAAAAAGCTTTCCCGGCGTGTCTGTATCATTAAACGATGTTTTATTAAGAGATAGCTTATGGGCACAACATAAGCACGATTTGCTTAAAGCCAAAGACATTAATGTTTCACTAAATATACTATCTCTGATAGTTGGCAATGTAAATATCAATCGAATTGCCATTAATGATGCTGCCGTGTACATTTATACAGATTCTACCGGATACAGCAATACCAGCATATTTAAAAGCAAACCCAAAACGGAAGAGAAAAAATCAGCGCCTAAATCTTCTGCACTTGAGGTAAAGAAAATTGATTTTAACCGTGTAAGTTTAATCCTCGACAATAAAAAACGCTTTAAGCTATTTAATTTTAATATTGACCAAATTCAGGGTAGAATGCAGTATCCTGATAGTGGCTGGACAGGTAAGATAAAACTTAAAACGCAGGTTAATAATTTCGCCTTTAACACCAGAAAAGGTAGTTTTTTAAAAGGTAAGTCACTTGAAGGAACTTTATCAGCCCATTACAGTATTGAACTAGATGCGGTAATTCTGGATGCAGAAGTCTTAAACATTGGCGGACATCCCTTTAAAATAGGTGCAAAAATAGATCTTGGTAAATCTGCTTTCGCCATTAGCATCGCTGTAGATCAAATATTATTCAGGAATGTAGCCTTGTTGCTTTCTCCAAATATTTCATCCAAGCTTTTAAAATTCGGGATAGAGAAACCGATTGATATTCGAGGAAATATTATCGATGATGGTTCAGGGAAGTATGGAGATCCATTAATACGTGTGGGCATTAAAGTTCGTGATAATGTCCTATCCATTCCGGCAGGAAAATTAACAGCTGCCAACTTTGATGGTTCCTTTACAAACCAGGATACAGTGGGAGGAATTATTGGTGATGAAAATTCTGCAATAAAATTTCATAAACTAACCGCCAAGTATTTTAACGCACCCATCAAGATCGATACATTTACAGTAAATAACCTTGCCAGGCCTATTGCTACCGGACTGGTGACTTCTCAGTTTCCACTTACCAATCTAAACAATTCATTAAGTACACAAGACTTTGAATTTAAAGCCGGAACTGCAGATTTAAGACTTTACTGCCAGGCAGATATAGATAATTTTCGATTCACGAAACCAGTTATATCAGGGGGAATCAAAATTGCCAATGCCGATATCATGTACCTTCCACGTAAGCTTCATCTGGTAAAGAGTGCGCTTAATATTGTTTTTAATCAGAATGATCTTTCTATTCAGGATGGGCATTTTCAACTCGGCAAAAGTGAACTTAATGTGAGTTGCAGTATTGCTAATTTTGCAAACTTATATTATTATGATCCCGAAAAGATTTTAGTTAATCTTAAAATGCATAGTCCTCAACTTTATTTAAACGAGTTTATGCCATTCTTAGGACCTAGAAGCACTAAAAAGAAAACGACATCAAATCAGTCTATGAAAACTGCCTCAAAACAGTTAAGCAATGTGCTGGAGGTATCCAAAATGAATATTAACCTTACTGTGGGTAAGGCAATCTATGATAAATTTCTGGCAAAAAATCTTGCAGCAGATATTTCCCTTCGTGGCAACGGTATATTCTTTAATAAAATAATCGTGGAGCATGCTGGTGGAACACTATCACTCAATGGAAGCATTGTTCAACAAACTGGTTCAAATCTCTTTAGTATTAACTCTAAAGTGAGTCATGTAAGTGTGAAGGATTTCTTTTACTCTTTCGATAACTTCGGGCAGAATACCATTACGAATAAAAACCTAAAAGGCTATTTATCCTCTTTGGTTGACATATCGGGCAGAATATCGCATACTGGTAAAATCATTCCACGATCTATAAACGGAAAAGTAATTTTTAATCTCAATAATGCAGCCCTGGTGAATTTTGAACCGATGGTGAACGTAGGTAAATTCGCATTTGCCAATAGAAATCTTTCTAATGTTGAAATCAAAAAACTAGATGGCACACTTAATATCAAAGGAGATAAGATAGCAATTAGTCCAATGCAGATCAACTCCAGTGCATTGAATTTTAATGTTAAAGGTATTTATGCCTTAGGTGCAGGAACCAATGTTGAAATGGACATTCCACTAAGAAATCCTAAAGGTGATGAAAATTTAACCCGCCAGGAAAAACGTGAAGCCAGGATGAAAGGAATTGTACTTCACCTGAAAGCCATTGATGACGAAAAAGGTGGAATAAAAATCCGATGGAATAAGGATCATGATTAGGTAGTCGGGAGTCTTGAGTCCTAAGTCTTGAGTTCGGAGTTTTAGTCATTGATACATATTGAAGTGGCAAAACTAAAGACTTTAGACTGGGGACTTTGGACTAAATACTAAAAATCCAACGGGCCTAACCTGTTCATATTTCTTAAAATCAAATATTGGCGATGTCGGATGTATGGTGTTGCATTTTTTGGTGTCCATCTTCTTGGATTGGGGAAACATGCGGCAATCAGCGCGGCTTGTTTTTTAGTTAGTTTTACACAAGATTTGCCATAATATTCTTGCGCAGCTGCTTCAGCACCATAAATCCCATCTCCCATTTCAATTACATTAAGGTACACTTCCAAAATCCGCTCTTTGCTCCAGAAGATTTCAATAAGCAATGTAAAATAAGCTTCAAAACCCTTTCTAATCCACGATCTTCCAGGCCATAGAAAAACGTTTTTCGCGGTTTGCTGTGAAATTGTGCTTCCACCTTTAACTTTTTTGCCCTTTGCATTACTGGCGAAAGCTTTTTCAATTGCTTTCATATCAAATCCAATATGTTGTAGAAATAGCTGATCTTCTGCTGATACTGCTGCCCGTTTCATATTGTTAGACATATCCTTAAAATCAACCCATTTCTTTTCTGTTTTAAATGATTTTCCATCAGCTTTCCGTTCAATATTGCGAAGCGCCATTAATAGTGTTAAAGGCGGGTTAATAAAACGATAAGCGATTACCCAAATAATAGAAACAAATAGAAAATAAAGAAAAACCTTACTAACGATATTAATAATCTTCTTCGATAACGGATTTTTTGAGTTTGATTTCGAGGGTCTTCTTTTGGACATGGCATAAAGGTAGGAGAAATTAATGTGGTTTATATCACACAACAGATGTAACACCTGTAACGTTTTTTGTATTTTGCCTAAAATCATTGATATGAAAAACCTAGCCTATCTAACCTTATTTATAATAATAGCCGGATGCTCAGCCAGTCGCAACCACATACCTGCAAAAAGCGAATGGACTTCACTCTTCAATGGGAAGGATATTAAAGATTGGAATGTAAAAATCCATCATCATGATTACAATGAAAATTATGGTAACACTTTTAGGGTTGAGGATGGGATGATACGGGTAAGTTATGATCAATATGGAGATTTTAATGACCAGTTTGGCCACCTGTACTATAAAACACCCTTTTCCAGTTACCATTTAAAATTGAAATACCGCTTTGTTGGTCAATTACAAAAGGGAGCACCGAGTTATACCTTAAGAAACAGTGGCTTAATGTTTCACAGCCAGGATCCTAAAACGATGCCTAAAGAGCAAGACTGGCCAATATCCATTGAAATGCAATTTCTAGGTGGTTTAAGCGATGGCAGGCCCCGTCCTACTGGCAATATGTGTTCTCCAGGAACTGAAATTTTTTATCAGGGAAAGTTATATCCTGAACATTGCCTGGATTCAAAATCAAAAACATATGATGGCGATCAATGGGTTTCAGCAGAATTAATTGTATTGGGCGATTCTTTGGTTAAGCATATCATTAATGGAGATACCGTTTTACAATACAGCCACCCACAAATTGGCGGCGGCGTAACTAATGGATTTGATCCTAAATTAAAAATTGATGGAAAGGCACTTAAAAACGGGTTTATTGCTTTGCAAAGTGAGGGCCAGCCTGTTGATTTTAAAGATATCTTTATTAAAAAACTTTAAATTTTGAGATAAACATTTTATAACTGATTACGTTAATAAGATATGAAAGTAGCATTAATAACAGGAGGAAGTAAAGGGATTGGATTTGGAATTGCCGAATCACTCTTAAAAAGTGGCTATAAAGTGGCCATTACCAGCAGAACAATAGACAGTGCAAACCAGGCTGCATCACAGCTAGTTGCTCATGGAGATGTTTTAGCAATCGAGGCTGATGTGAAAAATTTTCAGTCGCAGCAGGGAGCTGTTAATTTAGTGGTTGAAAAATGGGGCCAGCTAGATATTTTAATAGCCAATGCTGGTGTGGGTGCTTTCGCTCCTATAGACGAAATCGATATTGAACAATGGAACGACATCATTGATACCAATTTAACTGGTGTATTCTATAGCATTAAGGCCAGCGTTGATGAAATTAAGAAAAACCAAGGTTATATTTTTACCATTTCAAGTTTAGCCGGAACTAACTTCTTTGCAGGAGGTTCAGCTTACAATGCCAGTAAATTTGGCTTAACAGGCTTTACACAATCAGTAATGCTTGACCTTAGAAAATACGGGGTGAAGGTAAGTACCATTATGCCAGGTTCTGTAGCCACTCATTTTAACGATCACAGTCCAGATGCTGAAAGCGATGCCTGGAAAATTCAACCAGAAGACATGGGCAAATTGATCGTAGATTTATTAGCGATGCCAGCAAGAACATTGCCGAGTAAAATTGAAATCAGACCAACAACGCCTAAAGGGTAAATAGTGGTTAGGTGGTTAGGTGGTTAGGTGGTTAGGTGGTTAGGTGCAACCAAATAATAGTTTTATAGTTTTTTAATATTCTAATATAAAAAAAATGCCTTTTGATTTGCATCAAAAGGCATTTTTATAATTTCTATAAAGAAAATGCTTATTCAGCAATTACTTCAAAAGGAACCTGAACTTTAACTTCTTTATGTAAGTTTAAGTTAGCAACATACTCGCCAACAAATTTTGGTTCAGTTTCGAAAGTAATACGACGACGGTCTACATCAAAACCTTGAGATTTTAATGCTTCAGCAATCTGGATCGTATTAACCGCTCCGAAGATTTTTCCGCTTTCGCCAGCTTTAGCACCGATAGAAAGTTTAACAGATGTTAAACGCTCAGCGATACCTTCAGCATCTTTCTTAATTTTATCTTGTTTAAATGCAGCTTGCTTTAAGTTCTCAGCTAAAACTTTTTTAGCAGAAACGGTAGCCAATGCTCCAAATCCTTGAGGGATTAAATAGTTACGACCATAACCTGGTTTTACTGTAACTACATCATCTTTCTCACCAAGGCCTTTAATATCTTGTTTTAAAATAATTTCCATATCTCTGAGCCTCCTATTTTAATTGATCTGCAACGAAAGGTAACAAACCGATGTGACGGGCACGTTTAACTGCCTGAGCCACTTTACGTTGGAATTTTAACGAAGTACCAGTTAAACGGCGTGGTAATAATTTACCTTGATCGTTAATAAATTTCAACAAGAAGTTTGCATCCTTGTAATCGATGTATTTAATTCCGTTTTTCTTGAAACGGCAATATTTTTTACGGTTATCCTCTACTTTAGGGGCTGTTACGTATTGAATTTGTTCTCTTGCCATTACGCTGCAACCTCCTTAGTTTTTTTGTTAAAAGCACCACTACGCTTTTTCTCATTGTAAGCAACAGCGTGTTTGTCTAAACGGATTGTTAAGAAACGTAACACACGCTCATCGCGTTTTAATTGAAGCTCTAATTTTGCGATCAAATCACCTGAAGCTTTGTATTCAGTTAAGTTGAAGAATCCGTTTGATTTTTTCTCAATTGGATACGCTAATTTTCTCAAACCCCAATTATCCTCTTGGATAATTTCGGCACCGTTATCAGTAAGAACTGCTTTAAATTTAGCTAATGCCTCTTTTGCAGCCTCTTCAGATAACAATGGGGTTAGAACGATAACAGTTTCGTACTGATTCATTGTTATAAATTATGTTTTTAATTTTTTAATCCCGAGATATATTACGGGGATGCAAAAGTAACAATATATTTCTTAAAATCAAAGCTTTAATTAAAAAGACTAAAGTAGAAAAAGGAAAGCTAAAGCAGAAAGCTAAAAGCCAAAAGCCAAAAGCCAAAAGGATAAAGCAGAAAGTTAAAAGGCTAAAGAGCAAAGAATGTAAGGCATATTAAAAATCCTAAATAATAATACCAGGCATAAATACCTAACACACCTTACTTGGTAACAAAACATCAATTTCAATATAAATAAAAAAAGAGATCACCAAACGGCAATCTCTTTATCAATTAGCAATATTTAACCTTAATATAATTCTATCGTTTTAGAGAACTGTTTACCTTTTACATTAATTACAAAGGTAAGTGACTCAGAATCTGTTTTGCTGATATTAAACTTCCGTTGTAATACAGATTTGTTTTTAAAAACCTCTGTATAAACATTGTCGTTATATTCGTTCATCACCTGAACTTCAATAGGATTACCTTCTTCGTTCTCCACTTTAAGAATGATAAAGTCTCCATCTTTTTTAATTAATGGATGAAACAAGTCAGAAAATACCGGCTCAGAAACCGTTGCCTTACCATTATATATTCCAACTTTATAATTAGCTAATTTAGTATCTGATTCTATTTTAACAATATATTTCCCATCAGGTAATGCATTTAAGTCATAAAGTTTGCTGGTAGCTGTTTTTGCCTGAATATTTTCCTGAAACAGGATTTCATTATTGTTTCCAATAATAGAAAGGGTAACATTTTCATTCCCTTCAAAAGAAAAGCGAAGTGATTTTTCCTTATCATCTTTAACCTTTAAAGTGAAATCACCATCTTTTGCATAAACACCATTAGCGGTTAAAAACAACACTGCAATTAACCCGATTTGTAAGAACTTTTTCATAATTAAATAGCTTTAAGCGTTAACAATTAATTTATACTGCTAAATTACTACGCTTTTAAAAGCAGAAAAGAAACCATATTTTCCAATATCTATGCAAAATTAACCTCAACCATAAATTTTTATCACAGAAAGATCAATACAGCACATTTTATTGTTATTTTTGTTTATAATAAATCATGAAAACTTTAAAACCAAGCTTTGAAGTTGTAGAACCTTCCTTCGGGAGTTCTTTTTATTATTCTAAATACGTGGAAAACGAGAATAATAAGGCCCACTTATGGCATTATCATCCGGAAATAGAAATGGTTTTTGTAAATGGTGGAGCGGGTAAAAGGCAAATCGGGAGCCATGTTTCTTATTATACAGAAGGCGACCTTATATTAATAGGAAGCAATTTACCTCATTGTGGATTTACAGATACCCACACCGGAAACAAAAACGAAACCGTAATCCAAATGAAACCAGATTTTCTGGGCAGTGGTTTTATGACCCTGCAAGAAGCCAAATGGATTGGTGAATTGTTTGATAAGGCTAAAGGTGGTATTGCCTTTGGCGAGCAAACCAAAAAAGAAGTAGGTAAACTCATAGAGGATATGGAGCTCCAACAACCCTTTAATAAACTACTAACATTGCTTGGTGTACTAAAAGCACTGGAAGCAACTAAAGATTTTAAAATTCTGAATGCTTCAGGCTTTTCTATAGAAACACAAATTCAGGATAATGACCGGATAAACATGATTTTTAATTATGTAAAAGATCATTTTCAGGAACAAATTAGCCTGGAAGATGTTGCTGAAATGTCGGCCATGACGGTTCCTTCTTTTTGCCGGTATTTTAAAAAAATCACCAAAAAAACTTTTACCCGTTTCGTAAATGAATACAGGGTGGTTCATGCTTCCAAACTTTTATCTGAAAAACATATGGGCATTACAGCCATTTCTTATGAAAGTGGATTTAACAATTTCAGTCACTTTAACAAAATCTTTCATGAGTTTACGGGAAAAAGCGCATCTGAGTATCGGAATGAATTGAAATCAATTATTAAGTAGTATAGTGTGAAGTATTGAGTATTAAAACTCATTTTCTGAGTTTGGTGTTTACAACCAAACTAAACTTCTTTAATTCAATAGCTTTCCACTAACTAAGACCTTACTTTTCAACATTTAAATTTTTCAACCCAACAACATCCAAAAATTTCCTATTTTCGTGCCGATGGAAAATTTTATTGTTTCTGCCCGTAAATATCGTCCGGCCACGTTTGAAACCGTTGTTGGGCAACAGCATATTACAGGTACTTTAAAAAACGCCATTAAAAATAATCAACTTGCTCAGGCATTTTTATTCTGCGGTCCGCGTGGTGTAGGAAAAACCACCTGTGCCCGGATTCTTGCAAAAACCATTAACTGTACGAATCCTACAGCGGAGATGGAAGCCTGCGGACAATGTGATAACTGCTTATCTTTTCAAAACGGACATTCTTTTAATGTTCATGAGTTAGATGCAGCATCTAATAATTCTGTTGATGATATCCGTAGTTTAATTGAACAGGTCCGGATTCCACCACAAGCTGGCAGATATAAAATTTACATTATTGATGAGGTTCACATGTTATCGCAAAGTGCATTTAATGCCTTTTTGAAAACATTGGAAGAACCACCTTCTTATGCCATTTTTATTTTGGCTACCACAGAGAAGCATAAAATTCTGCCAACCATCCTGTCCCGTTGTCAGATTTTCGATTTCAATCGCATTCAGGTAGAAGATATTTCTAACCATCTGGCTACTATAGCGCAGCGAGAAAATATTGCATTTGAATCCGATGGACTGCACATCATTGCTCAAAAAGCAGATGGAGGGCTGCGTGATGCACTTTCAATGTTTGATCAGATTGCAAGTTATGCAAATAAAAACATCACTTACAAAGCAGTAATTGATAATCTTAATATCCTAGATTACGACTATTTCTTTAAGCTTACCTCCTATTTAACAAATGCTGAAGTAAGCCAAACCTTACTCCTGTTTGATGAAATTTTAAATAATGGTTTCGATGGCAATAACTTCATTAATGGTTTAGCTACCCATTTCCGAAATTTACTGGTGGGTAAAGATGCTGCAACTATCAAATTGTTAGAAGTTAGTGAAAATATTAAACAAAAATATTTAGACCAATGCAGGCAGACGGAATTATCATTTCTATTGACAGCCTTAAATTTGGCTAACACTTGCGACCTAAATTATAAAAACTCTAAAAACCAGCGTTTACAGGTAGAATTGGCACTCATCAAAATGTGTCATGTCCGATCGGTCGTCAATTTAGCCCAACAGCCTTTAAGCCCTAATAATACAGCAACTGACCAAGATCAGGATAAAAAAAAAACTGATGTCGTAGCTGAAAAAGCTGAAAGTGAAAAGATTAAAGCTGAAAGCGAAATCCTGCCACCAAAAGTTGCCCCCCCCTCTTTGCCACCTGTAGAAGAGAAACCAAAAACCATTTCCCCTTCTTCAGCAACATCGATCAGCATTAACATTCCTAAAAAAAATGTAGGTACTTTAATCCCCTCATTAAATGACCTGGAGCGACTTGCTAACGGAGAGGAAGATAATGGGCCTAAAAAAGCTACCGGTGAGGCCCGCGAACCTTTCACTTATGATCGATTACTGGAAGTATGGAATCAGTACATTCAAATTTTAAAAAGTACAGATAAGATCAACCTCTTTACCATCCTGAATAATTTTGCTCCAAAACTCCTTAGTCCGGTATTGATTGAGATTTCAGTGGAAAGCAAAACACAGGAACAATTTGTGGTTCAGGAATCGGTCGAACTGATGAACTTCCTCAGAAATCAGTTGCAAAATTTTGCCGTCGATATTACCTTTAAACAGGTGGAACGGAAAATTGAAAACAGATTGTACGGCAATCGTGAAAAGTACGATTATCTGGTAAACAAAAATCCCAAACTAGACGAATTGCGCAAGAGGTTTAATTTAGATATTAATCCGTAGAACATGAATGCCGACCAAAAAGCAAATCTAAAAAACGTCTCGATAGCTGCTTTATCCTTCACATTTCTTTTTGGAATTATTGAAACATTTATTGTTGGCATTGCCTATGCTGTAATTGCCGCTCCTATTGCAGGTCTCGTTTTTGGCTTATTGATGTATTTATTTGTGAATTCGAAGAAAGTGAAGGAACAAACTGCACTTACAAAAAACGATCAGGATGGAATTATTTATTCTGGTGCTGCCAACCATTTCAAAAATGCAGAAGCAGTAGGTGGAAAATTATATTTGCTTAGTGATAGAGTAGAATTCAAATCTCATGGATTCAACATTCAGAACCATTCCTTTAGCATTTACCTAAATGAAATTAAAGAATTAGGCCTTTATAAAACCATGGGCATTGTTCCAAATGGCCTAAAGATTATTTTAAGCAATGGTGAAGTTGAAAAATTCGTGGTAAACAGTAGGGCTACCTGGAAAACAGAAATTGAAAAATTAGTAAAGGTATAGTAAGCAAAAAGCAGAATTATACACTTCAATGTAAACCCTGCTTTTAGCAATTATATTTTTTAGAAAACAACTGTAGTCTGACTATTTTTCTGGTGCATCATTAATCGGATAACCCTCTTCATCCAAATCATCACGGTCGTCTTCAGGTGTACGTGCTAAAATTTCATCTTCAGTATTCAATTTTACACTTTCACCATTGTCTACATGCATACCTAATTCATCCAAATTATCTTCAGCAATGTCTTCATTACTAGCATATTCATCACCTACATATGGATTGGCTTCGTCATAAGTAGAATCATCATCTTTGGCACCTGCAGCAACGGTTTCATATCCCATCGGGTGATCATAATCCTCATCATCACCTTTTACATCTAATTCATAACTTTGCTTATTTTCATCAAAAGATAAATTCTCTTTATTGATTTCCGGATTTTCTGTAGTGCTATGTATTTTATCTTGTGATCCTTTATTTTCGTTAATTGACATGATAATATCTCCTATTTTAGTTATAGTGATAACAAATGGTTTGGCAGATGGTTTTTGAGAGGTTATGTATTTTAAAAGGATCTATTAACTATTACAACTAATTATCATGTTTTCTAATTCCAAAATATGCTTTACATTAGTATACCCATCCTTATAAATCAAGCTTAAGCAAATGATTGATATAAACTCATAATTTACGCCATCATGAATGAAAAATATCAAAACAAATACAGAATTTCTTCTGCCCGTTTACAAAGTTGGGATTACGGCTGGGTAGGTGAATATTTTATAACCATTTGCACAAAAGATAGTCTACATCATTTTGGCAAAATTGTAAACGGAGAGATGATATTATCAAATATTGGTGTGATTGCAAATTTGATGTGGTACGAAATCAGAAATCACCAAAAAAATGTAGAATTAGGTGAATTTATTGTGATGCCTAACCATGTTCATGGAATTTTAATTTTAAATAATATAAATCCTTTGCCTGCAGTACAGACAGGGCACGCCCTGTCTCTAGCTCCCGGACAACAACGTTTTCAAAATCAGGGAAAAAACACAGTGTCATCCATAATTGGCTCTTACAAATCTGCGGTGACTAAACATTGTAATCGATTAGGCTTTGACTTTGGATGGCAGACCCGCTTCTAAGACCACATCATTCGTGATGAAAGGTCTTTTCAAAATATTTCAAACTACATTATTAACAATCCCATGAACTGGGAAAAAGATAAATTCATTAAAAATGAATAACCCTTTTAATATAACTTGAGATTTAAACAAAAAAATCCCCAATCGAAATTAATTCAATTGGGGATTTAAATTTATTTATGAAGCCTTACAATCCAGCCAAAGCCGTATTCAAAGTCTCACTTGGACGCATTGCTTTACCAGTCAATTCATCATTTGGATGATAATAACCGCCAATGTTTTGCGGCTTACCTTGAGCACCAATTAACTCTTGATTAATTTTTGATTCGTTTTCTGTTAATGCTTTTGCCAAAGGCGCAAACCTGGCTTGCAATTCAGCATCTTTAGTTTGAGCGGCTAATGCCTCTGCCCAATATAAAGCTAAATAAAAGTGTGAACCACGGTTATCTATAGTTCCCAATTTTCTGCCAGGAGATTTATCTGTCGCAAGGAACTTCGCATTTGCTTCATCCAATGCATCAGCTAAAACCTGAGCTTTAGCATTATTTTGAGTTTGTGATAAATGCTCTAAAGAAGCCTGAAGCGCTAAAAATTCACCTAATGAATCCCAACGTAAATAACCTTCTTCAATGAATTGCTCAATGTGTTTAGGAGCAGAACCACCGGCGCCTGTTTCAAATAAACCACCCCCATTCATTAATGGAACTATTGATAACATTTTTGCAGAAGTACCCAACTCTAAAATTGGAAATAAATCCGTCAGGTAATCACGCAATACATTGCCTGTCACTGAAATGGTATCTTCACCTTTACGAATACGTTCTAATGTAAATTTAGTAGCTTCAATTGGAGAAAGAATACGAATGTCAAGACCAGTAGTATCATGATCTTTTAAATAAGTATTTACTTTAGCAATGATTTCTCTATCATGTGCCCTGTTTTCATCTAACCAGAAAACTGCTGGTGTTTCAGATAAACGAGCTCTGTTTACGGCTAATTTAACCCAATCCTGAATGGGCGCATCTTTTGTTTGGCACATTCGGAAGATATCACCCTGTTCAACCTTTTGATCGAAGAAAACTTTACCATCGGCATCAGTTACCTGTATGGTTCCATTTGCTGTAGCTTGAAAGGTTTTATCGTGTGAACCATATTCTTCAGCTTTTTGAGCCATTAAGCCAACATTAGGCACAGAGCCTATTTTTGTTACATCAAATGCACCATGTGCTTTACAATCATCAATGGTTGCGGTGTACACACCAGCATAACAACGATCTGGAATTAAGGCAATAGTATCCTGAGATTTACCTTCCTTGTTCCACATCTGGCCAGAAGTACGAATCATTGCCGGCATCGAAGCATCAACAATTACATCACTAGGTACATGCAGATTGGTAATGCCTTTATCTGAATTTACCATTGCCAAAGCCGGACCATTTTCAATCGCTGCTGCAATGGCTGCCTCTACTTCTGCTTGCTCCGGAAGACCGGCGATTTTTGCAAAAACATCACCTAAACCATTGCGTGTATCTACATTAATTTCTTTGAAAAGAGCTGCATATTTAGTAAAAACATCAGCAAAGTAAACTTCTACAATCGCACCGAACATGATTGGGTCAGAAACCTTCATCATGGTTGCTTTTAAGTGTGCAGACAATAATACACCTGCCGCTTTGGCTTCTTCAATTTCTTTAGCAACAAAAGATTTCAAAGCGGATAGACTTAGTGATGAGCTATCAATCACCTCACCCGCTTTTAATGGCGATAAACCTTTCAATTCAGTAATGGAACCATCTTCTGCTACAAACTCGATCTTAAATTGGCTGGCATCCTGAACAGTTACCGATTTTTCTGATCCATAAAAGTCGCCTTCTGCCATGCTAACTACCTTTGTTTTTGAATCTGCAGACCATTTACCCATTGAATGCGGGTTTTGTTTTGCATAATTTTTAACTGCTTTTGGTGCCCTGCGATCAGAATTACCTTCACGTAAAACAGGATTTACTGCAGAACCCAGTACTTTTGCATATTTTGCTTTAATTGCTTTTTCTTCTTCTGATTGCGCATTATCCGGATAATTAGGAATAGCAAAACCCTGAGCTTGTAACTCGGTGATGGTACCTACCAATTGAGGGATAGATGCTGATATATTTGGTAATTTAATGATGTTTGCTTCTGGAGTGGTAGCCAATGCACCAAGCTCAGCCAAAGCATCGCCAATTTTCTGATCGTCTTTTAAATACTCCGGAAAGTTTGCCAAAATTCTTCCCGCTAAAGAAATATCTCTGGTTTCTACATCAATACCCGCTGATGCGGTAAAGGCTTGTACAATAGGTAAAAGTGAATAAGTTGCCAGCATAGGCGCCTCATCGGTTTTGGTGTAGATAATTTTTGATGTATTTGACATGTTAATATTGATTTTGCTTTATAAAGGTTAACTATTTAATCGGCTAAAATGATAAACCGACCTTTTCTTAAAATCGCCTAAAGATAAAATAATCGAATGAATTAAGGAACATCCTAATGTTATTTGTGTTTTCCAAAAGCTTAAGTTTTAGGATAAATTTTTCAATAAAAATCTGAATTATCTAATTTTTTGACCCTAAAATATGACAACAACATTTGCTTCGTTTTTATAAATGGATCAGGATTTGTTATAAAAAAAGACAATTATATGAGCAGCTAAACACGGAAGTAATATCTACCTGATTTAGTGCGCTACAACGCATAGCTCTTATTTAAACCTATATCCTTATTTTTATGAGTGAACAAAATTTAGAACAGCTTTTAATGCAGGGACACTATGATCAGGCACTGCAATTACTTCAATCAGGCGAGAAACTATCAAAAGATCTTCCCGAACACCAAAAATCTCAAATTTTAGAGCGATTGTTCAGTAATGATCAATATGAACTACTCAATCAATTGGTAGACAGCAAATGGATTGAAACAGATGTTTATGAATTTGATAGTTTTGATAAAAGTGTATTTGGCAAGATCATTTGGAACCTTAAAAACGACGATAAAGCCATTAGCTTTTTTCAGGATTTCATCTCTAAATTCGAAAATATTAATGATGAGGTAGAAGCAAAAACGCTTTTAAGCTATTTTTTGGAAAAAGGAGCAAGTGTAGAAAAAATTAAAATACTCATAGATGCGGGATGTGATATAAACTTCACCAATAATGCTGAAGAAAATTTCATCCATCAGGTCATCAGAACTAACCTGATGAAACCGCAGCTTTCTACCTCTTACCTGGAGCTTTTGATTAATGAGGGCTTAGATGTAAATGCTACTAACATTGTAAAAAAAACACCATTAATTGCCACAATAGAATATAACAAACCAGAATACCTGGACATCCTGTTGCAAAATGGTGCAAATCCTAATGACCAGGATCAGGATGGAAATTCTGCGTTCTATTATGCTGTTGCACATAAGCAAGACTTAAATATTTATCTCAAACTGAGAGATTTCGGCAGTCCTGATTTTGACACCGTTAATAAGAATGGCGTCTCCACACTTTTTGAATATTTGAGAATGATGTACGTTAGTGATAGAAACCTTGAACTTTTACGTAACCTTATCAGTGATGGTGCAGATATTTATCAGGCCAGTATTTATTATAGCAAAGAGAAAACACCTGTAGATCTGATCGCTGAAAAACAACCAGAGGTGCTTCACGCTATTTTAGCTTCTGGCAACCTGGATGTGAACAGGCAGGATGATCATGGCAATACCCTTTTGCATAAAGTTTGCGCATTTAACGTAAATTTTGAAGCAGAGAAGGCAAAAGAGACTTATAAAAAAGTAAAATTATTATTGGAAAACGGAGCAGATGCTGGTATCAGTAATGATGAAGATAAAACGCCTTTAATGCTTGCGTCTGACGATAACCTCAAAATAAAAACAGTAGAAATATTAATGAAAAATTCTTAATCTGATTCAAGAGAAATATGTCGATGTCATTTATAATTGCCTGCGAAAGTGGCAAAAGAAAAATAGCCGAGCTTTTATTGGCAAATGGAGAAGTTGAGGTAGGTTACACAGATGAAAAAGGTAGAACGGCATTGCATTATGCTGCTCACCGGGGTTATTTAGATCTTGTTCAGCTTTTAATTGGCGCTGGTGCTGATCTAAACTATGAAGACCATGCCGGAGAAACCCCACTTTATTTCGCCTGTTTGCAGAAACAAAAGCAAACAGCCCTTTATTTACTTTCTCAAGAAGCGAAAGCAGAAATTAAAGATTTAAAAGGAAATAGTTTGCTTCACCTAACTGCTCAAAGCGGACAAATCGAGGTTTTAGAAAAGTTGCTGGAAAAAGGCCTGGAGGTAGATATTGAAAATAATGAGGCAGAAACACCGCTTCTGGTAGCAGCCAGCTGGAGAAATAAAGAAATTGTAAAACTTTTGCTTGATAATGGTGCAAATATAAACACCACTAATAAAAGTGGCAATTCACCACTATTATTTGCTGTTGCATCTAAAAATATTCCTGTAACAGAACTCCTTTTAGAAAATGGTGCAAACATCAACCATGTTAACCATCATGGAGAAAGTGCTTTGCTTCAGGCCTGTTATGATAGTAATAGAATGCTGATTAAGCTGTTGATGGATAAAGGTGCTGACGTTTTTGTATCCTCAAAAAATGGGCAATCACCAATATGGTATGCTTGTTCAAACAACCAAAAAGAAATTGTTGCCCTATTTTTAGAGAACGGTGTCGATGTAAATTATGCAAAGCCATTATCTGGTGACGAAGAATCGATGTATTCTTACCTGGACTGGGTAGAAACCGCTACCAATTTATCTTCATCCAGTTCCTTCTCTTTAGATACCGATTATGGTTATGGCGGGGAGAGTCTGCTTCATGTAGCTGCAAAAAGCGGTAATATCAGTATGGTAAAATTATTGCTTGAAAAAGGTGCTAATATTAATATCCAGGATGAAAGTGGTAATACTGCCTTACATTATGCTGCAGCAAATGGAAAAAAAGATATCGTAAAAGTCTTATTAGAACATCAGGCAGACGGCACCATCGTTAATGCCAAAGAGCAAAAGGCGATAGATTACGCCAATATCAAAGGGTTTAATGAAATCACTGCTTTACTGCTTCAGTTTAATCCATCTGCCCAGGCCAGTTTTAGCAAACCCACAGCACCAACGTTTGAAGAAAAACCAAAGCCAGATCTGGCCAGTAAAAAACAAGCTTTAATGGATTTAAAGGAATTACTTGATATGGGCATTCTCTCACAAGCTGAATTTGATGTAGAAAAGGGAAAGATTCTGAGCAGTTAAATTTTAAATGAAAGCATGGTGAGTTACTCGTTTTAGTGATTTAAATAAGATTCTTTTAGGAAACATCTCTGCATTTAAAATGTTATCCATTTGAACATCTTCTTATTCACGAAAAAAGAAAACATGAAAAAATATTATTTTTACGCTTCAATGCTTTCAATAGCTTTCCTGGCGAGTTGCCAGTCAAACTCAAAATCGGGTCCACAAGGATCAGATACCACTGTTGTTACCAGTAACGATTCCATTACTTTACCGGCGCCTGATACTACAGCTTCGAAAAATAAATTCAGCAAAGTAATCGGCTGGCCAGAAAATAAAACACCAGTGGCACCTGAAGGTTTCGTAGTAACAAGATTTGCAAATAATATCAAGAGCCCCAGGAACATGATTGTTGCACCAAATGGTGATGTTTTGGTTGTACTTTCTAACTCCGAACGCAGTACAAAAGAGAAAGTAGCCAATGTTGTTACCGGAAAGGCAAAATCAGAGGTTGCTGGTCAAAGTGCCAATACCATACTTCTTTACAGGGATGCAGATAAAGATGGAAAACCTGAATTAACCACTACATTTTTGACAGGCTTAAACCAGCCTTATGGCATGTTGATTATTGGCAATTCATTCTATGTAGCGAATACGGATGGAGTATGGCAGTATCCTTACAAAAGTGGAGATACAAAAATCACCAGCACCGGAAAAAAAATTATGAGTTTGCCTGCAGGAGGTTATAATAACCACTGGACCAGAAACCTTATCGCTAATGGTGATAAGAGCAAAATCTATGTAACTGTTGGCTCTGGAAGTAATGTTGGTGAAAACGGAATGGAAAATGAAATCCGTAGAGCTAATATTTTAGAAGTAAATCCTGACGGAACAGGTGAAAAAATTTATGCGTCTGGTTTACGTAATCCGGTAGGTATTGATTGGGCACCGGGTACAAACATGCTATGGACAGCAGTGAATGAGCGTGATGGTTTGGGTGATGATTTAGTGCCTGATTATATTACCAGTGTAAAAGAAGGCACTTTTTATGGTTGGCCTTATTCTTATTATGGGCAGAATGAAGATCCTAGATTAAAAGGTAAAAACCCCGATCTGGTTAAAAAAGCAATAGCACCTGATGTTCCTGTAGGATCACATACAGCATCGTTAGGATTAGCTTTTTATAAAGGAAATAAATATCCTGCTAAATATCAGGGTGGTGCTTTCGTTGGTCAGCATGGCTCATGGAACCGTTCTGCTATATCAGGTTACAAAGTTATTTTTGTACCCTTTAAGGATGGAAAGCCAACCGGCAAACCTGAAGATTTTCTTACTGGATTTATTGCAGACACCGATAAGGCAGAAGTGTATGGAAGGCCTGTTGGTGTAACGCTTGCTGCAGATGGTGCCTTATTAGTAGCAGATGATGTAAGCGGTGTAGTTTGGCGGATAGCCTCAAAATAATTAATTACAACACTTAAGGGAGCAAATGGCTATGCAGTCATTTGCTCCCTTATTTTTAAAAATCAAGATATTGAAAATAATCTTTACTAGTCTTTCCCTCTTTCTTTCCATCACAGCCTTTGCCCAGATCAATGAAACTGATTCTGTTAAAAAATTAAAGGAGGTAGTTGTTCGTGGCTATTATAATAACCAACCACTATTAAGATCTGTTTCATCTGTTAACCTGATTGATACAAATCTCATTCGCAATCAAGCTAACACTTCATTCATCAGTACGTTCAATACCGTTCCTGGCTTAAGAATGGAAGAGCGATCACCAGGAAGTTATCGATTATCCCTTCGGGGAAGCTTGCTCCGTTCACCTTTTGGAATCAGGAATATCAAAATCTATATTGATGATTTTCCGCTTACAGATGCGGGTGGAAACACTTATTTGAATGCACTCGATCCACAATCGATTAACAGTATTGAAGTTTACAAAGGCCCGGAGGCCAGTATTTTTGGTGCTAATACTGGCGGAACTATATTAATTACGCCATTATCTGCAGATCAAAATAGGATTTCAGCATCAATTACCGCAGGTTCATATGGTCTTTTTCATCAAACAGCAAGCATTCAGCAAAAGTTTAAAAACTATAGTTTTAATTTGATGGAAGGTTATCAAAAGAGCGATGGATTTCGTGAAAACAGTGCAATGGAGAGAAAGTATATTCAAACTAATCACCAGTGGAACTATAACAATAAAGGCAATTTAAAACTTTATGCTTTTTACAGTGACTTAAATTATGAAACGCCAGGAGGTTTAACTTTAGCACAATTCGAAGTTAATCCAAAATCTGCACGTCCTGCTACAGCAACCGTCCCAGGAGCAATAACACAACAGGCGGCCATTTATAACAAAACGGTATTTGCAGGTATTGCTAATGATTACCAAATCAGCAAAAATTTTAAACACGTTGTAGCCTTATTTGGGAGTTATACCGATTTTAAAAATCCATTTATTACCAATTATGAGAAACGATATGAGCGAACGCTTGGATTAAGAACTTTTGTTGATTTTCAGCAACAGAAAGATAAGTTGAAATTTAATGCACAGCTTGGATTGGAGAGCGGTGCAACTAAGACACAGATTAAAAATTTTAATAATAATGCCGGATCGCCTACTTCCATGCAGGCATTTGATCATTTGAAAGCCAACCAAGATTTTGCTTTCTTACGTGTTAATTTAGACATTGATAATAAGCTCTTAATAGAATTAGCTTCTAGTTTAAATTTCTATAAATATCACTATAAAAGCTTTTTTCCAACAATTATAGCTACAAAAGAGAGAAAGTTTGATGTTGAAATAATGCCTAAGTTGGTAGCCTCATATCTGATTACTAAAGAACTTTCTATCAGAGGAAGCATAAGTAAAGGTTATTCTCCGCCCACTATTGCTGAGGTAAGGGCATCTGATAACACTATTAATAATAATCTACAGGCAGAATCAGGATGGAATTATGAGGGTGGCGTTAGGTATAATCTACCAAACAATCGGCTTTATCTGGCAGCGAATGTATTTCAATTCAATTTAAATGATGCTATTGTCAGGCGTTTGAATGCAAATGATGCAGAATTTTTCATTAATGCAGGTGGAACAACACAGCGGGGTCTTGAACTTGAAACCTCATTCTGGCCAATCAGAAATAGCCATTCCTTTTTAAATGGAATTGAGATCAGAAGTAGCTATACTTTTAATCACTTTAGATTTAAAGAATTTACAACAGGCAACATCAATTTTGATGGTAATAAACTTACTGGAGTTCCTTCTAATGTTGCAGTGTCTAGCTTGGATTTTCAGTTTAGCAAGGGTTTGTATTTTTTTGCACAGCACAATTATACTTCGTCTATCCCACTTAATGATGGTAATACAGCATTTGCAAAAAAATATCATCTCGTTGAACTTAAAACGGGCATGCGTAATATTCACCTTAAAAAAATTAATCTAGAGGTTTTTGGCGGAATAAATAATTTACTTAACCAAACCTATAGTTTAGGTAATGACTTAAATGCCATTGCAGGTAGATATTATAATGCTGCTCCAGGCCGAAATTTTTACTTTGGAACTTCGGTTAAGTTATAAAAAAGGCATCAGGTTATTGAAATTAGCCTGCTCAATGACCTGATGCCACGTATTTTTAATTTGATAAGTCGATTTCTTTAATGGCAACTTCACTTACCACAATATCTGTCGTAAATTTTTTAGATCCATCTTTCGCAATATAAGATCCTGATAATAATTTACCTTCAATGGTTAACCTTGTCCCTTTTTTAATCTGAGCGGAGGCAAGGTCAGCCTTATCATTCCAAAACGTAAGCATAAACCAGTTCGTTCTTTTAACCTCCTCACCTGACGCATTTTTATAATACTCATTTACAGCTAGATTTACTCTCGCTAATCTTTGATTTCCTGAAATGTTTCTCACTTCAGCATCTGCTCCTGCACAACCGCTTAATACTACTTTGTTAATTGCACTTTCCATAATCGTTTAAAATTTAAGTTTCTTAATCATTAATGAACGATAGCTTTCCTCACTATCGACAGAACAAAGGTGCAAACAGAAAAAAATTTTATTCGGGTGTTAAACAGTTATAGTCGTTTATAAACGTTTATAAATGGATCTTTACTGGAGCAAAGCAAGCGATTAATCAGATCAGCAGTTGCTGCCAATCCATTAAAAATACTGTTGAATACTTTACCAGGAATAATAAATGCCTGCTAATACGGTTACAGGTCTGAGCGTATACTGATTATTAGTATAACTTGCATCATTCAATACTGTATATTCATAGATCTTCTCGTTAAAGAGATTGCTTCCTTTTAAATTGATCTCCAAAGCTTTGGTTGCCTTATACTTAAAATTTAAAGAAGGAAAAATAGAAGTAACTTTAGTATTAGCATTTATTTTGTTAAAATAATGATCAACCATTACATCCATATTAAATTTGCTGGTAACGACCAAGCCAAGTTTGAAGAGCTGACTCAATTGCGTTACGTTCTTCTGAATAATTTTTCCAGAAACATACAGGTTACTAATTCTATAGGCAAATTGATAATTAAAATTTAAACGATCATTTAAAGAGAAATTTGTTTTTTGAATAAAATTATATGAGTCGTTTAAACTTGTAATTTGCTGGTTAGATTGCAAAGAGTTTAAGGTATTTGAAGAATAAGATGCTGAAAATGAAATCAGCGTTTTTAAAAAGTCAAAGCCCTTACTGGTATTAACATTTACCGACCAATTTTTACTGGTATTTTCAAAAGCAATAAAATTATTTACAGTTAAATAATCGATGTATCCACGAACAGCTGTTTGATTTTGTATAGATGGATTTACGCTTCCGGAAAGATTTAGAAAGAAAGCTTTTACAGGATCTCTAAAAGTAACACCTAAAGTAGCATTGGTTAGCTGTCTGGAAAAATAATTTGGATTACCTAATTGCAAACTTCGGTAAGTACTAAAAATATAACCAGTATTTAAATTTTCAACGTCTCCTAACTGATTAGAACGATTATAATTGAAATAGGTGGATAGATAGGGATTAAACTTATAGCGAAAATCTAAAGACGGATTGAAAAACAACAGCGTTTCTTGATTGGAGCGATTAGTTTTTAAAAAATTTAAGCTTACTGGCAATTGGATTACGATACTCAAATCATTCTTGCTATAGGTAAGCTGCGGATTGCCATAGATGGTATAATTAGAAAATTTAATGTCATTATTTAAAATGGCATCGATGGGGAGTTTGTTAAAATTGTAAATTTGCGAAACTAAATCTTGTGACTTAAGTTTAAGCCCCAATCTGGCATTGAATGAAAAATCTGAAACTGATTTGCCTAATGAAAAATTAAGATGACTAAAGATGGTTCGCATATTAATTTGCTGAGCGGCATTATTCTGTAGGTCCTGAGAGAAAGTTAATTTTTGTGGGAGCCAACTCAGGTAGTTAAAAAAATTTATCTTAAGGCTGTTCTTCTCTATTCTTTTAATTAGGTTAAAATCGTTTTTAACATAAAAATTTGGAATATGGAGGTTTTGAACATTTGGATCACTGCCTGTATTTTCTACATCTGTAGATGCAAAATCGAATTTCGCATCTAATTGATTATTGAAATAATAGGCATCTACATTCTTATTTACATTAAAATTTCCCTCTATAGAAGTGCGCTTTTCAACTGCAAGAATATTTTCAGTAAATGTTAAGGGTACACTATCCACCAAATAAAGTAATGTATTGTTGTTTGATTGATTTGTACGGTAATCCTGAACTACATTCAGATTAACTTTAAGCAGATAATCCTTTTTTAATTTCACCAGTTGATTAGTACTGCCAACAAATGTGCGGTTAAACAAAAATTTCTCTAAGCCAAGCACCGGATAATTTAACGGTGTTGATACCAGATCATTATTATCTATATTATTTTCCCTTCCATTGATGAGATCTTCTAAAGTATGTGGGTGTAAGTCTGCCAGTAAATCTATCCCAGCATTATTAGCCTTCAAAACCGATAAATTTTGATTGCTGGGCGAAATTTTGATTCCGACATTGCTGCTGCTATAAAGCAAGGGTTTTGCACCTAAAAACTCTTCCAGGCTTCCAATCCATTTTGCTTTTGAACCTGATTTAAGCTTCAGATTTATTGCAGCCCTATCAGAGAATACCTCATTTTTTAAGGCTTTTATAGGCTGATGATTTTCTAAAACTTCTACTGATGATACATCCTTAGCACCCAGGTTATTGGTAGCGAGATTGTATTTTCCATCCAAAAGATTCAAACCTTCAATATAAAATTTAGTGATTGGTTTACCATTATAAAGGATGGTGCCGTTAGGCTGCACATCAATACCTGGAAGTTTTTTAAGTACATCGCCAATAGTTCGGTCCTGAAGAGATTTAAAAGCATCTACATTATAACTAATGGTATCACTTCTAACTGAGATTTTTGGAGGCTTAATCAACACTTCCTTTAAATCTAAAGCCGACTGCTTTAAAACAACATTCAAAGTTTGGTTTTGTACTTTGTTAACAGGCAAGAATTGGCTTTCATAACCCAACAAGGAAATTTTTAAAAAAAAACTTTCCGAAGCATGATCATAATTTAAATTATAATCACCGTTAGACTTTGAAATGGTATAGCTTATAATATCCTTTTTATCTGAACTATATAAAGTCAGATTCGCTCCCTGTATTCCCGCCCCATTATCCTTACTGATAACTTTACCTGAAATCACATTTTGAGCATGCGCTACAATATTGATGAAAAATAGAGAAAGACAATGTAATGCGATACCTAAAATTATATTTTTAGTCATTAAGGGATTAACTCAATTGGATTATATGGCTTTTTTGTTGTTGAATTACCGCTTTTCATTGAAATTGATGCAGGTGTATGATTTTGTATAAATGCAAGTGGTTCAGTGCTATACTGCTCAAATATCTTAAAAAAATCTTTTTTGGATAAATTAATATTTCCCTGAGCATTAGCAGGCTTATTTATAGCGTTTCCATTAATCTTCTTGATCCCCACACAAGTGAAATTATATTGATTTTTGGAATCTTCAATTTGCATAATAAGCCCTGGCAAACCGTTAAATTTATATGGTCCAAAGCTGGTGGGAATATCGCTTGCAAACCAGGCTATATAATTGCGACCACCAAATGTACAGGTAGCCTTTTGTACCTCATAACCCAACATGTTTTTTGTCTCACTTAAAATTTTCCATACCTGAATACCTTTGGGCTCCTCATACTGATAGGTGTCAGATAGCAGTTTTTCAACCATGGTAATTTTATTATCTGGATAATTGGTATAAATGGTATACAGAAAACCTTTTTTTCCGTATTTGTTCCTGTTGGCCAACATCTCTAATGGTGACATTCCATTTTTAGTATCATTTTGAATTAATGAATCTACTCTAAATGTATTGTAACTATAGAATTTAGAAGTTTTTTTACCAATTTCGAGAATCATAAAATCTTCTTTATTCACTGTTGGCTTTAGACTATCTGGTACATAAGTAAGTTTATATTGACAATTTATTATTTCCTGATCTATGGCTTGAGATTTTCCCAAAAATGGGGTGAATAAAAAAAGGATGAGAAGGTATAATTTCATTTCTGTATAAATTTATAAAAATAAAAGGCACTTAAATTTCGTTTAAATTTAAGTGCCTCAATTTAACTTTTTTTTATTTATCCGCAATCAGCAGCGTCTAAATACAAAGCAATGTTAATCAAATCCATTGTAGAGCATGATGGACAAGTTACATCATAAACTGTTCCGCAAGAAGTGGTAACTTCTACAGCTTTTTTTTGAACAGCTTTAACTGATTTTTTTGAATTGTTTGTTGCAGCCGTAGATGCAAATGATACGCCTAATAAAAGGCACATTCCGATAAGAGCTTTTTTCATAATTTATTTTGTTATTTAGAGTTACATAAATATAATCATACAAAAGCATATTAAGCTTACGTAACTGTAATATTACTATATCATTAATTGAAATATTTATACCGTATTAAAGTATGCTTAATTACATCATATTTCAGTAGTATACTACATATTGTTGTATCAGTATTATATGTTTTTCCATAATCATTTTAATCCGAAGGGTTATAATTTTCCTAAACCACTATAATATTTCTACATTTAGTGGTGAGATCTCAAATTAACACGCAAAAAAGTATTCGCAGAGGCAGATTAGTATTTCATTTAAATACTGAGTTATTTATAAGTAAGATTTTCGAAAACGTTACCTGGTTAATTCTTTTAGTCTTACCTGTTCTACCATTAATGAATAAAAGCAATAAGACTACATTTGCTACGCTTTCTTTTATCATCCCTTTCCTAACTTTTATGCTCTTCAGCCTTTATTTCATGAATCGTTTGACTAAGATCTGTGGAGTAAATCCAACTTTTAACAAATTTAAAATGATAGAAATTTTAAAACAGAAGTATCCAATGTTTAAAATTGATGATTCAGGGCAAAAAATCATAAGGTGTAAAAAGAAAGCAGGACTTTTTAGCTGGGGCAAGGAAATCACCGTTATTTTTGAAGAACATCGAATGTACATCAACTCTACAACACTTGGCCGTGATCATATAAAATCTCCTTTTCATTCCATCTTTAATACCATCGCCATGCTACAAATTAACAGAGATTTTCAGCAAAATAAATCATAACATAAGACTACAGTTACTACTAAATAAATTTCACAGATATGATTGTTTAATCATATGATTTTGTACACGAATAAAATTTCATTAGTTTTAAGAATCATCCCATAATATAAATCTGATTATATATATGGAACGCTTGTGTTTAGATTGTGGTGAGGCGGTTAAAGGCCGAACTGATAAAAAATTTTGTGATGATAGTTGTCGTAATAATTACAATAACCGTTTAAAAAGTGAAAACAGTATCGTATTCAATAGGATTAATTCAATTCTTAAAAAAAACCGTACACTTCTATCTAAATTTAACCCTGATGGAAAAGTTAAGATATCAAAGAAGAAAATGCTAAATGCAGGCTTTAATTTTGATTATTACACCCATACTTACCATACTCAAAATGGCAAATCTTATATCTTTTGTTATGAATTTGGTTATCTGGCATTAAATGATGATGATTTTCTACTCGTGAAAAGAGAAGAAAAGTAATTGTCAAATGTGTGCTTTTGAAACTTAGCAATTATCGGGTATTATTAACTTCATTTGTTTGGTAGTTTTGTAGGTAAGAAATGAGGCTATGAAAACACAAGAGGAAATTTACTACTATAGAATTGCAGATGCAATTAGATATATCCAGTTAAACTTTAAAAATCAACCGAGTTTAGAAGAACTTGCTGAAAAGGCAAATTTAAGTCCATATCATTTTCAGCGGCTATTTAGCGAATGGGCGGGTACCAGTCCAAAGAGATTTTTGCAATACGTTAGCATCGGCTATGCAAAAAAATGTCTTAAAGAAAATCAGGCATCGTTATTTGAAACAGCATTAGAAACAGGTTTATCCGGAACCAGCAGACTACATGATTTGTTTGTGAATATTGAAGGAATGACTCCGGGCGAATATAAAAACGGAGGTGCAAATTTAAATATTAATTACAGCTTTGCTGAAACACCTTTTGGAAATATCATTGTGGCCGCAACACCAAAAGGCATTTGTCATCTGGGTTTTATAGAAGATGAGCAAATCGCGCTAGAAAAATTGATTTCTAAATTTCCAGCAGCAAATTTTCATCATCAGTTAGATTCGATTCAACAAAATGCACTTCTTATTTTTCAAAATGACTGGTCCAAATTAATGGAAATCAAATTACATTTAAAGGGCACAGATTTTCAATTAAAGGTATGGGAAACCTTATTAAAAATTCCAGTCGGTAAATTATCCACTTATGGAAGCATTGCCAACAAACTTGAAAATCCAAAAGCATGCCGGGCAGTGGGCACAGCCATTGGTGATAATCCTGTTGCATTTTTAATTCCTTGCCACCGGGTAATCCAGGCCAGTGGTGCTTTAGGTGGCTACCATTGGGGTACTGAACGTAAAATGGCAATTATTGGCTGGGAGGCTGCAAAAGCAGACATTAATAAAAATTTAAATGGATAATAATGGATTTGTTTAGTGCAATAAAAGATATTGATCAAAATTTTCTACCTTATGATGGAACAGTATTGTATTTCGGTCAATTATTTTCCAACGAAAAGGCAAATGCCTATTATAAGGCACTTCTGAATACCATTGAGTGGAAGAATGATGAAGCTTTTATCATGGGCAAACACATCATCACCAAAAGAAAGGTGGCCTGGTATGGCGATCAGGAATATGCTTATACCTATTCCAATTCGACCAAATATGCACTTCCCTGGACAATGGAATTAAAAGAACTCAAGCAAATTGCAGAGGAAAACACCAAATCAACATACAATTCCTGCCTGTTAAACCTTTACCATAATGGCGATGAAGGCATGGCTTACCATAGTGATGATGAAAAAGCGCTAAGCAAAAATACCAGCATTGCCTCAATGAGTTTTGGTGCTGAAAGAAAGTTTTTATTCAAACATAAGACATCAAAAGAAACCATTGGTCTATTTTTAGAAAACGGAAGTTTGCTGGAGATGAAAGATGCCACCCAAACGCATTGGTTACACCGTTTACCTCCAACAAAAAAAATCAGCACGCCAAGAATAAACCTTACTTTTCGATCAATGGTTGCCGGATAATGATGCTATTTCTTAAATTCGCTAATGTCTACAATGCGGTCATCATCTGGATTTTGCTTTAGAAAAGATGCTCCTTTTGCATTTGTAGCCCAACGATAACCTTTTCTAATTTCATTGGCTACATTGCCAGATTGCATCACACTGGCAGGAAGTTTTAGTGTAGCCGTTTCTCCTGTACGGTAGTTCACCTGATAAAGCGAGCTACCTGTTAAAAAAACTAAAGTTTGCTTATCTGATGAATTGAATAAAAAATCACCTTGTATGCGTTCATTTTCAGTTTGCCTTTTGATTGGATAAATCTTCCCGTTTACCAAAGCAATGGCAAAATCATTATTTACAATGATATTGCTTAAACTCATTTCTTCTATTCCTTTGGTATATTTCCGATCACTTTTTCCTTCTGATGCTTTATATAAACTGGTTACACTTACTTTTCCATCCTTTAATGCAACTACATAAAAAGGAGAAACTAAACCAGAACCATCTTCTACCTGAACTAGCGCTGCCGTTTTTTGCGTGTTAATAAACCTGGCTTGTTTAAACTGATTTGCCACCGGCTTTGGATTATCCTGAATCGCAACAGTGGTATCTTTAAACTGAACATTAAAGCTTTCCTTACCTTCAGGTGTAGCAGGTTCGACATTAACAATATTCAATGTTTCATTTTTAACCTTCGGAAATTCATTAAAATCCTCATTTTGATAAGCTTTTGAAACATAAGTATTTTCTAATTTACCTTGTTTACAGGCAAATAAGCTGATGGAAAGTAAAATGGCGAATGCTGTAGTTTTCATAGATTTTGATTGTCGGTTTTTTTTGCTAATTTATTATCTTTATTTATTACCTCCGATTAAAATTTCAGTTTTACCTCATTTAACTTCAAATGAATTATTGGATTAATTATTGTTGATCATTCTGAAATCGCAAAAACCTATGAAAAATCTATTTATCCTTGGCATTACTATCTGTCTTTTTAGTGCCTGTTTAGAAAAAAATGATCCTAAAAAACTGGCAAATACCAAATGGGAATTAACAGAATTGCCAGGGCTCACATTACCTGCCGCAGCAAAGGCAACACTTAATTTTGGAGATAGCTTAAAAGTTAGCGGTAAATCTTTTTGTAATTCTTATGGAGGCAAAGTTGAAATAATAGATCGTAAGATTAAATTACAAGATCTAATCAGTACCCGGATGTTTTGCCAGGAAACGGATGCTGCCGAACGGGCATATGTACAAGCCATTAACCAGGTAAATGAAGCAAAAATAACAGAAGGAAAACTCACCCTATTGAATGACGAAAAAGTGCTGCTTGTTTTTAAAAAGGCTTATTAAATAACAAAAACCGATACAAAACGTTGGGGATAAAGTATTTTGAGTATTTTCGGGGCTTTTAAGAATGAAACATGCTGTTAAAACTAAAGGATAAATTAAGCTTCTTCTTCTCTACTGCGAGAAATGCATTTGTCTTATTTCAACAAAACGACCCCTTACGATTAGCTGGTGCAACAGCATTCTTTACCAATTTTGCACTCCCTCCAATATTGATTATTCTGATTCGCTTATTTGGTATGTTTACCGATAGGCGGATTTTATTCACCAATATCTTTCAACGTCTGGCTAATATTCTGGATGAAGACAGTATTAAACAGATTAAATTAACCCTTCGCAATATCAGGGGAATTGATCAGGCCTGGTATATTACATTATTCAGTTTTGTCTTTTTTCTATTTGTTGCCACTACTCTATTCAATGTTATTAAAAACTCGCTAGAGCAAATCTGGAATATTGGTAACAAGGATAAAAAGGGGATTATCAACACCCTTAAATCAAGAGCCATATCAGTAACCATCATCTTATTTGCCGGAATCCTTTTCTTTATAGGTTTACTTGCCGATAGTGTACAAGCAATTATCGGTGCCTATTTAAAAAGCAGTTCACCTTCATTTAGTTTGATACTAACCTCCATACTCAACCAAATTATTTTTGTCATTATTGTAACAACCTGGTTTACGATGCTGTTCAGATACTTAACCAACGGCAGACCTACGTGGAAAGCAGCCATTTCAGGAGGTCTGCTCACAGGCTGTCTTTTTACCGTTGGTAAATACATTTTAAGAATTTTACTACCATTAAGCAATATCAGCAACATTTATGGATCAGCCGGATCTATCATTGTGATTATGCTTTTTGTGTTTTATTCTTCTCTGATATTTTACTTTGGAGCATCATTTATTAAAGCATTAAGCGTAGGAAGAGAAACACCAATTATCCCTAAAAATGGTTCTTATGCATACGAGCTTACAGAAGTTGATCTCTAAAATAAACATCATAAAAAAAGGGCAGATCAAATGTCTGCCCTCTCTTATACTGATCGTTTAATATCAAATTAAAAAATTCTATATCCCAAACCAACGGTAAACAAATTCAGCTTTGTACCAGGGTAACCATCTTTATTTAATTTAGACAAGCCCAATTCGTAACGTGCATCGATGCTTAATTTCTTAATATCGAGTGCTGCACCAAATTGCCATGCAAATGCCTGATTTTTAAAGTTTCCATTAAAAACATTTCCGGTAGCCTGACCAAAACTTTGTTTCTCATCTATAATAAATGAAACCATTGGTCCTGTATTTAATCTAACACCAACACCCAAAGCACCAATCTTAGTTCCAACCAATAATGGAACATCCAAACTGGTAAAGCTCACTTTATTTACCTGGCCTGTTGCATCACTAACTAAGTTTGTTTTCTTACCTGAGATGTAAAGCTCTGGTTGAAAATGAACGCCTGCTCCACCAATCCTTGCCCACAAACCGCCGTAAAAACCAGCACGATTATCACTACTGAAAGTATTATCGCTATCAAACTTTGAAAAATTTGCTCCGGCTTTTAAACCTAGCTGGAAAGTTGGTAATACCTGTGCGCTTGCAAAAAAGCATACCAATAAACAGGCAATAGTTAATGATAAAGATTTCATATAAAATAGGGTTAAAGTTAATTAGCTAGTTGCATTGTTGATTGCTTCTTGTTCTTTCAAAGCATCAACATTGTTCTTATCGCCAAAATTCTGTGTTTTCCCTGCAAAGTAATCTAAAATTCCTGATATAGTATCTAAGTTATCTGCTAAATTTTGATGAATATCTGGTAAATCTTTTTCTAACCTGCCGTCGCCTAGTTCGATATTATCTACTTCAATTTTACCAATCTTTTGGATAAGTGCAGTTTGTGAGTTTTGTAAATCCTCTAACTCACGCACAATTTTTTCCATTAATTCGAATTTCTGTAAGGTATTCATAGGTTCTCTATTTTAATTTATACTAATATCCTTATAAACCCCCTTACACTCAATTTGTTTTTATTTACCTCATCTTCCCTTAAAATTCGGAATCATCACTTATAACTAATAATTTAGTTTAAATATTTATAGTGATGAAAAATATATTCTACTCGCTGCTGCTTATGGTATTTTCTCAACAATGCTATGCACAATCCTCAACCGCTGATCAGCAGAAATTATTAGACTTATATCAAAATCAGAAATATGCAGAAGCCGCCCAATATTTAAAAAACAGCTATACAGATCAAACCAATGATCAAAAAGCATTAAACCAAATTGCTTATTGCTTTTTAATGGCAGGGAACAATGTAGAAGCAGAAAAATATTATAGCAAGGCCTACCAGCTTCAACCGCAAAATTTGTCTGTTTTATTTAGTCTGGGGAATATCAGCACCCGGCGGGGAAATCAACAGCTGGCAAAAAAGTATTATGGTGAGATTGTTAAAATCGACAGTAATAATTTTAATGTTTATAAGCTTTTGGCTAATTTATATCCTTCGGTAAAAGATTCTCTGAGATTCGTTTACTTGCTGAAGGCCAATCAACTTAATCCCAATGAAGCAGATGTTGCTATTGATCTGGCAGAGGTACATGGCGTTAGCCAGGAATATGAAAAAGCTTATCATGTGCTGGATGTCGCCATTAAGGCAGACAGTGAAAATCTGGTATTGCAACGGGCAAAACTTCCCTTAGCCAATCAGTTAAAAAAGTATCAGGAAGTAATCACTACTGGAGAAATATTATTGAAGGATGGAGACGATGCAGCAGTAATAAGAGATGTAGCAAAGGCCTATTATTACACTAAAAAATATGATCAGGCTATTAAGTATTTTTCCAGAATCGAAAAACTTTTAATGCAAAACGAGAACACGCTATATTTTACCAGCTTAAGTTATCGATACCTCAAAAACTACAAAATGGCCGCGATTTATGCCAACAAAACAATTGAGGAGGCTATTTCACCAAATACAGCAAGTTATTATGCATTGTTAGGCCTGAGTTATGAAGAGAATAATCAATTTAAATTAGCCCATGCAGCCTATAAAAAAGGGTTACAGTTTAAGGCTACACCTACCCTTTACTATCGTCTCGCTATACTTTATGATACCAAACTGAAACAACCTAAACCTGCTTTAAATTATTATAAACTTTATCTTGGCAGTAAACCCAATGCAGAAGATGATGAGGCAGAAATTAAGTTTACCAAAGATAGAATAGCACAATTGCTTTTGACCGATTAAACTAAATCTTCAAAAACTGGTTTTACGTTATCCCAGAAATCATCTAAAGCAATCATTCTTGGCTTAAAAAATGAAATGAGTTCTGGCCAGTGTTGCTGGTTGAAAATACTTACTCCGGATAAAGTAGTTGATATCTGACTGATGGTTTTCCCGTATTCATCGGTAAAATCTCTTGTCCAGTCCCACTCCTCTTCTAAAGTATTGGTGAGCATTAATTTAAACTCTTCAAACTGATCAAAAATGAGGTGGCGAATATCTTGATCTGAATGAGACAACTGAATAGCAATACTGGCTTTTTTATTGTCAACATCCATTTTGAAAAAGATATTTTTTACTCCGGTTTTATAGTTGATCCAATGAACAGTGCTGCCACTTGCCGAAGGAACGGGTTTCATATATTGCCCAAAACTAATCCAAAACTGTTGCCTTAGCCTGGCCGCTTCATCTTTACTGTACATCCCAATTGATTAATTAAATGGCAAATTATTTATTCATTAATCTGGCTACATATTTACCAATAATATCAAACTCTAAATTAACGGTATCACCTACCTGTACTTCCTTTAAATTGGTATGCTCAAAAGTATATGGAATGATAAATACAGAAAATTCATTAGCAGTAGAATTTACTACCGTTAAACTAATCCCGTTTACACAGGCTGATCCTTTTTCTACCGTTACATTGCCTGCCGTTGCATCATATTTGAAACGGTATTCCCAACTTCCGTCTAATTCTTCACGTTTAATACAAACGGCTGTCTGATCAACATGGCCTTGAACAATATGACCATCTAAACGTGCGTTCATTTGCATACACCTTTCTAGGTTTATCCGGCTACCCACCTTTAAATGACCTAAACTGGTTTTACTCAATGTTTCGTCAATAGCAGTTACCGTGTGCGCCCCATCCTGAAGCGACACCACTGTAAGGCAGACACCATTATGTGCCACACTCTGATCTATTTTAAGTTCTTGACTAATGGCTGATGAGATGGTAAAATGAATATTGGTATGATCATTTTTAATGGCGGTAACTTCGCCGAGTGTTTCTATAATTCCGGTAAACATGTATAATAAGTGTTGAGATTTCGGCTAAATCTTCTTCTAAAATCATTCAGAAAAAAGTCTGTCAGGAATCTGTATTAATATTTTAATCTATTTTTTCTCCAGTTAGATGATTGTTGAGGCACCTGCCCGGCCGCCTCCTTAAATACATCCTTCTTAAAGAACTTTGCAGCAACAATTGCAGCAATCATGGCTTCATCTTCATTTACCCCATTTAACTCTTCCGGTTTAAAATATTTAGAAACGAAATGGGTATCAAAATTACCACTCTTAAATGCTTCATGTTGCATGACAAATTTACCAAAAGCTAAGGTAGTTTCTATCCCCGTAATCTCATATTCTGCTATTGCCCTCACCATTCTGGCTATTGCTTCCTCTCGATCCTTTCCATAAGTAATCAGCTTGGCAATCATCGGGTCATAATAAATCGGAATTTCCATGCCCTGTTCAAAACCATCATCCACCCGCACACCATTTCCTTTTGGCGTTTTATAAGTTTGAAGGGTTCCAATATCCGGAAGAAAATTATGGTTTGGATCTTCCGCATAAACGCGAAGTTCTATCGCATGACCATTTATTTTTAAATCATCCTGATTAAAACTTAAGGGCTTTCCTTCAGCAATTTTAATTTGCTCCTTTACCAAATCCACACCAGTGATGAATTCTGTAACAGGGTGTTCAACCTGTAAGCGTGTATTCATTTCCAGAAAGAAAAAATCATGATTTTCATCCAGAATAAACTCGACTGTTCCAGCTCCTGTGTAATTTACGGATCGCGCTACATCAACCGCACACTTACCCATTTTCGCCCTGATTTCAGAAGTAAGTACAGATGAAGGTGCCTCTTCAACCACCTTTTGATGACGGCGTTGTACCGAACATTCTCGTTCAAACAGATGAACAATATTACCATAATGATCTCCCAGAACCTGGATTTCGATATGTCGAGGTGAAGTAACGTAGCGTTCTATAAACACTGCTCCATCGCCAAAGGCGGAAGTGGCTTCACTTACTGCAAGGTCCATTTGTTCTTCAAAATCATCCACCCTTTCCACAATCCGCATGCCTTTTCCACCTCCCCCGGCTGCCGCTTTAATCAGGATAGGAAAGCCTACTTCTATGGCTCTCTCTTTTGCCTCATTCACATTGGTAATGGCCTCTTCCGTTCCGGGAACCATAGGAATTTGATACTTCAATGCTGCTGCTTTAGCTGATAGTTTGTTCCCCATAATCTCCATTGCTTCAGGAGATGGTCCAATTAAGATTAGCCCAGCATCTGCAACCTTTTTTGCAAAAGCTGCATTTTCAGATAAGAAACCGTAGCCGGGATGAATCGCATCAGCGCCAGTTATTTTGCATGCATCAATAATTTTTTCACCAACCAAATAACTCTGATTTGATGGCGCCGGGCCAATACATATCGCCTCATCGGCATAGCGTACATGCAGCGCATTTCTATCCGCTTCAGAAAATACAGCAACAGTTTTGATCCCCATTTCTTTTGCAGAACGCATAATGCGCAAGGCAATTTCCCCACGGTTAGCAATGAGGATTTTTGAAATAGGCATTTGAAGTTTAAAATTTTCAGGCATTTGGCTATTCAATTTAAATAATGCAGGGTTAGCAATGCAGACTTCGGACTTCTAATTGTAAACTCCGACTTCACTACAAATGTAATATTATTTCAATCGCACGATCTATCATCGCCGGACTAAGATCTAAATGGGTTACCAATCTTACCGTACTTGCGCTGGTAGTACCGCAATACAATCCTTTTTCTCTTAACTGCTGTACAATTTTTTCTGCTGTGCCGGCTGCCACTTCAAAAATAACAATATTGGTTTCAACAGGTAATACGGAAAGTACATATTTGGTACTTAATAGTGCAGCTGCTAAGGCATGTGCATGCTGATGATCTTCCTTTAACCTTTCTACGTGATGATCAAGTGCATATATTCCTGCCGCAGCTAAAAAACCTGCCTGACGCATTCCTCCGCCAAAGGCCTTTCTGATTTTACGGGCTTTCCTGATCATATCTTTACTGCCTAAAAGTACTGATCCAACTGGTGCGCCCAACCCTTTAGATAAACATACCGAGATACCATCGAAATACTTTCCATATTCATGTGCCTTATCGCCAGTGGCAATTAAAGCATTAAAAATCCTGGCGCCATCCAGATGCAATTTCAATCCTTTGATATTGCAAAGGTGATGAATGGGGGCAATCTGGTTCAGATGATAACATTTTCCTCCACCTTTGTTTACTGTATTTTCCAATACAACCAAACTGGAATTTGGATAATGGATATTGTCTTCATTAATTTCAGGCTCTATTAGTTCGGGAGTTAAAATCCCTCTATCGCCATACAATAACCTTACAGAAGCACTTGAATGGTAGGCAATCCCACCGATTTCATAACGGTAAACATGTGCGGTTTGGTCGCAAATAACCTCATCCATAGGCTGGGTAAAACATTTAATGGCAATTTGATTGGTCATGGTGCCCGATGGACAAAATAAACCCGCCTCCATATTAAATGTATGACAGAGTTTTTCTTCCAGTGCTGCAACCGTTTCATCCTCACCAAAAACATCATCGCCCACACGGGCAGTCATCATGGCTTCCAGCATACCTGGAGTAGGCTTGGTTACCGTATCACTTCGAAAATCTAAAAAGTTGTTATTCATTTGCACTTAAATTGTAAAATATTCCTGACCAATTAAAAAAAAGACCAATGCCTTTTCGAGTATAATAATAAGATTTTGAGGCGATTAAAGCCCCTATATAGTGTATTTTTTACACACTTAAATATCAACAACAACAAATTGTTAAAAAATTATTAAAAAAAAAGATACAAAACATAAGAGTTTTTATACTTTTATCGTGCTAAAACCAAAAATAAATAAAATGATAGTAATTGCAGACGGTGGATCGACCAAAACAAACTGGTGTCTGATTAACGAGGCCGGCAGAAAAATTTACTTTAACACCGAGGGTTACAATCCATATTTTTCAAAAGGAGAATACATTGTAAAATCTTTAAATGAAACTCTTCCAGACCACTTGGAAAGAGAAAAACTAACTGCTGTTTATTATTATGGGGCCGGTTGTTCTACTCCGGGTAACGTAAAAATAGTAGCTGATGCTATGAAACAGATTTTCACTAATGCCGAAATCTTTGTTGGTCATGATCTTCTGGCTTCTTGCAGAGCACTTCTAGGTGATGAGCCTGGATTTGCAGCTATCTTAGGAACAGGTACCAATTCTTGTTTATATGACGGGAAAGATATTACACTGAATATTGATTCTCTAGGTTACTTCCTGGGTGATGAAGGTAGTGGTTCGTATATAGGTAAACGCATCTTAAGCGATTACATGAAAGGCTATATGCCAAAAGGCTTACGTGAAGCTTTTTACGATAACTATGCTTTAACAAATGAAGATATTTTTGATAATATCTATAATAAGCCATTGCCAAACCGTTTTTGTGCCAGCTTCAGTAAATTTTTATATGATTTCAAAGATAACTATGAAGATTATGCCTTCAGCACAATAGATTATGCCTTTACTTCATTTTTTGAAGCCTTGGTTATCCACTACCCTAACTATAAAGACCATAAATTAAACTGCGTGGGTTCTGTAGGTTACAGCTTTCGCGATATTTTAAGTATTGTTGCTGATCGTTACGAAATGGGTGTTGGAAAAATTATCCGCTCACCTATAGATGATTTAGTTCACTATCACTTAGAAACAGCTAAGAAGGGATAGTTTGAAGTGCTGAGTTGGGAGTCTGGAGTCAGTCAAGAATCCTAAAAACAAAAAAGTCCCGGTTTGAAAATTTCAAACCGGGACTTTTCATTTATACAAAGAGGCCATTCAACCCTATTGTATTGCTCCTATTAAAAGGAAATTTCTTTACCAAATAATTTGGCGTATTTGCGTTTATCAAAGCGATAAAGTGTTGCAGCCCGATATGAAACACCTTTTTGTTTTTCGTCAAGCTCTTTCAACACACCAAAGCTTACAATCTTTTTTCTAAAGTTTCGCTTATCCAGTTTTTTACCCAAGATCAGTTCATATACATGTTGTAACTGTGTAAGTGTAAATTTTTCAGGCAATAGTTCAAAGGCAATTGGCTGGTGTTTAATTCTACGCTTAATTTTCTCTAACCCTTTGTCATAAATCTTCTGGTGGTCGAAAGCCAGTTTTGGAAGATCAGTAATGGGCATCCAGTTGGCACGTTTGGCGTAGGTACTAATTGGACGAGGTTCTTTATCTCCACCTAAACGAATAAGTGCATAATAGGCCAGGGTAATTACTCTACCTTGCGGGTGTCTGTTGGGATCGCCAAAAGCATAATATTGCTCCATGTAAATTCCACGCAAGCCGGTAAGCTCGTATAAAATCCGGGCGGCAGATTGATCTAGGCTTTCATCAGCACCTACAATGTTGCCGGGCAATGCCCACCAATCTTTAAAAGGCTCTTCATTTCTTTCGATAAGCAGGATTTTTACTTCCTTACCATCAAACCCAAACAAAACGCAATCTATCGAGAATACTGAATCTAAATGAGGTAAAATTTCTTCCAAGGTAAAATTTAATTATATTAAACAGATAAAGGTATGACTTTCAATATTAAGTAAAAAAAATAAAAAAAATTACTTAGTGTAAAAATTACACACTATATTCGTAACATAGATGGAGCCAAATATTAAAAATATAGCCGTACTTACTTCTGGTGGTGATGCCCCAGGCATGAATGCGGCAATTAGAGCTGTTGTACGTACCGGAATCTATCATGGCATCAACATGTTTGGTGTAATGCAAGGATACCAGGGTTTAATTACAGACAACATAAAACCAATGGACGCCCGATCTGTAAGCAATATTTTACACTTGGGGGGAACAATTCTAAAAACAGCACGCTGTTTAGAATTCAAAACAGATGAAGGTCAACAAATTGCCTATCAAAATTTGAAGAAAAATAACATTGATGCCCTGGTTGTAATCGGTGGAGATGGAACCTTTACCGGGGCAAAACGATTTTCTGAAACTTTTGGAGTGAAGGTGATCGGCATCCCAGGAACAATTGATAACGATTTGGTGGGTTCTGATTTCACTTTGGGCTATGATACTGCAATTAATACAGTTATAGAAGCTATAGATAAAATCAGAGATACTGCAGATGCACATGATCGGTTGTTTTTTATAGAGGTGATGGGTAGAGACTCTGGATGTATTGCATTGAGAAGTTCAATTGCAAGTGGTGCTGAAGCTGTTTTATTACCCGAAAGAGCAACCAGTGTTGAAGAGTTGATTAAGAAACTGGCTTTGGGTGCAGCAACTAAAAAATCATCAAGCATTGTAATCGTTGCCGAAGGACATAAACAAGGTGGTGCTTATGATATTGCTAAAAAAGTAAAAGAAACATTTGATCATTATGATACGAAGGTAACCATCTTAGGACACCTTCAACGGGGGGGCAGCCCAAGTAGTTTTGACCGTATATTAGGAAGCAGACTTGGCTTTGCCGCTGTAAACGCACTTATTGCCGGAGAAACTGAACAAATGGTAGGATTACATGGTAATGCGATTAAGCTAACCAGCATTTCTGAAGCTTTAACAGCACATAGCTTTAAGCTTGAACCAGATTTAATGGAAATGACTGAAGTTTTATCTATATAACATGATTGCAGTAGTTTACAGTGGATCGAGAACTGCATTTTGGAAATTAACCCAAAATGGCAAAGTGGTTGCACACTGCAATACGACTGGAATTAACCCAACATTCGTTGATGCCAAAATGATACTGCAGATCCTGAACAAAAAAGTTGTTCTGGTAAACCATGCTGAAAATATTAAGAAGATATATTTTTTTGCAGCGGGCGCTTCATCTGCCGACAGGAAAGATGAATTGGCTAAAACTTTATCTTCATTTTTTAGATACAGTAAAGTTTTTGTTGAAAATGATTTGTTTGGCGCAGCTAAAGCGGCCTGCTATGATCAGCCCGGAATAGTTGGTATGTTAGGAAGTGGTTCAAATTGCGCATACTTTGATGGCAAAAAACCCGTTAACAATTGTTTTGGATTAGGTTATATCCTGGGAGATGAAGGATCTTCTAATTATTTTGGTAAAATGCTTTTAAAAAGCTTTTTAAGTGAAGCACTACCTGAGGATCTCGAATCAAAGTTTATCAGAAATTTTAATTTGGACCGTCCACAAATTTTAGAAAGAATATATAATAAGCCACAGGCCAATATATTTTTAACTTCTTTCTTTGATTTTTTTACGCAAAACATAAAACACGAATATATCCTCAAATTGGTTGACGAGGGCTTTGAAAAATATTTTCAAACTTATATATTACCCATGGTTGCCAAGCATCATGAACAAGACATACACTTTGTTGGAAAGGTAGCCGCTGAATTAGAAGATCAGTTACAGCTGGTTGCAGAAAGACATCAACTTAAAATTAAAACCATTATTAAAGAACCAATACTAAATTTATTAAAACATTACACTAATTAACAAAAACAATGAGCAAAATTGGAATAAACGGCTTTGGCCGTATTGGCAGACTGGTTTTCAGAGCCGCATTAAAAAGAGGATTAGAAATTGTAGCTATTAACGACTTAATTGAGCCGGATTACATGGCTTACATGTTAAAATATGATACTACACATGGTAAATTTGATGGTACAATTGAAGTTGTAGATGGTAACTTAGTCGTTAATGGTAAAACTATTCGTGTAACGGCAGAAAGAAACCCGGCAGATTTGAAATGGGATGCAGTAGGTGTTGAAGTGGTAATCGAATCAACTGGTTTATTCTTAACCCGTGCTGATGCTGAAAAGCACATTGCAGCAGGTGCTAAGAAAGTTGTTTTCTCTGCTCCGGCTAAAGATAGCGACATCCCTACTTATGTAATGGGTGTTAATCATGATAAATTAACGGCAGATCAAACTATCGTTTCTAACGCATCTTGTACAACAAACTGTTTAGCGCCTATTGCTAAAGTTTTAAATGATAATTTCGGAATCGTAGAAGGCTTAATGAGTACTATCCACGCAGTTACAGCTACTCAAAAAACTGTTGATGGTCCTTCTGCTAAAGACTGGAGAGGCGGCCGTGGTGGTTTTTCTAACATCATTCCTTCATCAACTGGTGCTGCTAAAGCAGTAGGTATGGTATTACCTGAATTGAAAGGTAAGTTAACTGGTATGTCATTCCGTGTTCCGGTTGCAGACGTTTCTGTAGTAGATTTAACTGTTCGCTTAGAAAAAGCAGCAACTTACGAAGAAATTAAAGCGGCAATGAAAGCTGCATCTGAAGGTGAATTAAAAGGCGTTTTGGCTTACACTGAAGATGAAGTTGTATCTTCTGACTTCATTGGTGATGACCATGCTTCAATTTTTGATGCAAAAGCAGGTATTTCATTGAATGATAACTTTGTAAAAGTGGTTTCATGGTATGATAACGAGTGGGGATATTCATCTGCCCTTGCTAAATTTGTTGAATATTACGCAAGTTTATAGTACAAAATAGCCCTTAGGCTAAATAAAGTATATTTAAAGCGACATTACCCTGGGTAATTGTCGCTTTTTCATTACAAATATAATTTTCACTAATAAAATAGATTTCAAATTTGCGAGTGTAAAACATTAACATTAAAAAAATAGTATCCAAAAGAATATTATTATCAAAAAAACCTTGTAAATAACACAAGACACTTATCATATCTTAAAAATTAACTAAAATCGAGATTTATTTAACTTAAAAAGTTAAAATTTAATACTATTTAACAATTACTTAACATATTTAGGTCTTATATTTGAAACGTAGTTGTTTTAAAGGCGATTTACCTCTGAAAAGTAGGCCACAATTAAAAAATGACAAAAAAAATATATAAAAATTTCATAGTGTATTTTTTACACTATCATTTTTTTTACTATATTTGTAGAGTAATAAACGGAACGATGTTTATTACCATTAAAAAAGACAAATCATTCTCCTGCTAAAATTATTTTAAATGGAGGATTAAAGACAAAGCCTGGCTCATAACAGGTTTATATTTGGTTAGAAAAAAAGGAGACACTCGGATGAGGTCTCCTTTTTCTTTTTATACAAAATTGGAATTTGGATTCTGAATATGGAGCATCAATGATCAAACATAACCCGCAAAGGTCTACATTCAAAAAACTATATTAAGTTTTAAATAACAGATCAATTAATTTCAGTGTAAATGAATAAATCTAAATAAAAGGAATCGCCTTCTTTAGAATTTATGAAGACTTATCTGCCGATTGGCAATTTGATGCAACCACGTAAAAATTTTAAATTTAGCCTCATCATATAATGCAATTGAGGTAAATACATCAATAAAAATTTTCTCTAAAATAAGTTCAGCAGTATGCTCATCTGTTACCTTTCTACGCACAATTCCGTAAATGGCCGCAGCATATTGTTTATATAAAGATTTAAAAGCTTCAGAATCGCCAGCTCTTAAGTTATTAAGAAAAATTTCCTGATCAGAAAGCCGGATATTCAGGCTATAGCTGGTTTCTTGTTGATTGACTACATTGAATAAAACTTGCATTTGCTGATCAGTTTAAATAGCTAACACTACATTGAATTATTTGTTCGGATTATACCCAAACTATCAAACAACTCAGCGGAATACACTTAAAAGCTATAAAATAATACAGATTACACCAATAATTCCAACAGCTAAAATTTCTAAAGTCAAGTGGTTTTGTTTGAGAACCAAAATATTGATACATGTTTTGTACATTTGGTTCATTAATGAAAATTTTGATCTACTTTCTGAGTTTCGCCATTCTGCTATTATCTTGCATCACTTGTGAAGATCAATTGGCCCTAGATCACAATCAGCAAATAAGTAATAAAATCTCAACAATTTCAAAAACGGAAAGCATACCCGATAATGATCACTGTTCGCCATTATGTACTTGTAATTGCTGCGGACAACCCATTGTAAACATCAGTTACGATTTATCGGTTATTAAGCCTAAATTATTTTCTTCAAATAAAACGAATTCTGGTTACAAAAGCAGAAATGTAACTGACTATACCCAAAACATCTGGCAGCCGCCAAAATTGAATATCACCCTTATTGGTTAGCCGATAACCAAATTGACCTATATGTAATAGGTCTGATTATTCAATTTATCATATAACAGATGCAAAAAATAACATTATTGCTATGCACATTTTTGTGTGTTGCCAGTGCTTATGCACAAAACAGTCTTAAAATATCAGTCAAGAATAAAACAGATAAAACCATCATCAGTGATGCAACGGTGCTAATTAAAGGCACCAACCTTCTTGCTAAAACCAGTGCAAATGGTACAGCAAGTTTCGATAATATCCCGGATGGTAACCAAATCATGATCATCAGAAATGTGGGTTTCAAAGAACAACGCCTACCCCTTACCTTCCCTTTAAACGAGGTTAAAACTTATGAAGTTTTTCTGGAACCTGCAGAAGATGAATTGGAAGAGGTAATTGTTTCCTCTACCAGAACTAGCAGAAGTATCCAAAATACGCCTACCAGAGTAGAAACCATCGAGTTGGAGGAAATTGACGAGAAAAGTAATATGCGACCTGCAAACGTTTCCATGATTTTGCATGAAAGCACCGGAATTGCCGTTCAGCAAACTTCAGCAACCAGTGCCAATGCCAGCATCCGGATTCAGGGGCTTGATGGCCGCTATACGCAACTTTTAAAAGATGGCTATGCCAGCTTCGGGAATTTCGCCAGCGGGCTAAGTATCCTGGAGATTCCACCGCTTGACCTGGCGCAGGTAGAAATCATTAAAGGCCCGTCCTCTACACTTTACGGTGCCGGAGCCATTGCAGGGGTAGTCAATTTCATTTCCAGAACACCAAAAGAAAAGGCTGATTTTAATTTCATCCTCAATCAATCAAATGTAGGCCAGACCAATATTGGCGCATTTAGCATGCAACGGAAAGGAAAAATAGGTTATAGTTTATTGGCACTAACCAATTTCCAAAAGGCCTATGATGTGGATAAAGATGACTTTACAGAACTCCCAAAAACAGATGACTTCACTCTTCATCCCAAATTATTCTATTATCCAAATGAAAAAACAACGTTAATTTTAGGTAATGCATTTACGAAAAGTAACCGTACGGGTGGAGATATTTTTGTAATTAATAACGGTGCCGATGCCAATCACGGATACTTTGAAAGCAATAAAAGTATAAGGAATACCTCTACACTGGATTTTGGCTACAAAGTAAATGCAACAGATTTATTAAAAATTAAAACCAGCTTTAATTACTTTAAAAGAGATATAGCCATTCCAGATTATACCTTTAACGGGATCAATTATAATGCCTATACCGATATCAGCTACTTAAAAAACATTAAAAATCAGAGCTTAATTTTTGGGCTAAACATCGTATATGATAAGTTTGCGGAGCAAGATCAGCTTCCGCAGCTGGCCAAAAATTTCACCACCAGAACGGCCGGTCTTTACGCACAGCAAACCTGGGATTTAAATGATCGATTTAAGTTGGAAAGTGGTATAAGATTAGATCTGGTAAACTATTTCAATGCACTTTACCGTAAAAATGAAGCCTTCGTTTTACCAAGGATTTCAGCTTTGTACAAAATCAACGATCATTGGAGTTCAAGAATTGGTGGCGGCTTGGGTTACAAAACGCCAACACTCTTTACCGAGCAAACCGAAACTTTTCAATACCAGAACCTTCTTCCGCTCAACAATGTTAAAGCAGAAAAAAGTTACGGTGGCACGGCAGATATCAATTATAAAACTTCCCTTGGTGCCGATTGGTTAATCAGCTTTAACCAAATGTTTTTCTATACCAAAATTAATAATTCTACTATTTTGCTTCAGGATAACTCAGGTTCATTTCATTTTGAAAACACCAAACAACCTGTACAAAGCAGGGGTTTTGAAACCAATGCAAAATTTATTTTTAAAGAATACTTTAATCTTTTTGCAGGTTATACCTTTACTGATGCAAAAGCAGATTACCTTCCTGTCGTTCAAAACATCAGGCTTTTGCCAAAAAACAAATTGAATCTGGCTCTGCTTTATGAAAAGGAACGTAATTTTAAGTTAGGGCTGGAAGGTTATTTTACCGATCGCCAATACCTCTACAACAATCAACTTACCAGTTCTTTTTGGGAATTTGGCTTTATGGCTGAAAAGGTTTTCGGAAAAATTTCTGTATTTATTAATGCAGAGAATTTCACTGATACCAGACAAAGCAGGTATAAAAGTGTAGTTAATGGATCACACCTTAACCCAAATTTCGACGATATCTGGACGCATACCGAAGGCAGAACCTTTAATGGTGGGATTAAATTGAAGCTTTAAAAAAGATAATCAACTAATTTATAAAATAACAGTTGCCAAAGAAAACAATTTTCATATCTTTGCATCCGCTCTGGAAGCTTCCACTCCAGAGTTTAAGAAAGCCTTCCAGCAATGGGAGGCTTTTCTTATTTAAGCTTATTTACTTTTAAATATGGTTACAGCTAATGGAGGCAGCGTAATATTGATCGAATATTCCTGCCCATTATACCCCTCTTTATTTGGAATAATTTCTCCTTTATTGTTGATCCCACTTCCATAAAATAAAATATCATCAGTATTAAAAATCTCTTTCCATTTGTTTTTAAATGGTACACCAATGCGATAATGTTCGCGAACTACAGGTGTTAAGTTAATGGCAATAACCAAAGTATCTTTTGCCTTTGGCCCTTTTCTCATAAAAACATATACCGATTCATTGGTATTATCAGCATCAAGCCATTCAAACCCTTCGTAACTAAAATTGAAATGATAAAGTGCAGGTTCTTTCCTGTATAAAAAATTTAATGCCTTAACTGTTTCCTGCATACCTTTATGGCCGGCATATTGAAGCAGGTGCCAGTTTAATGATTGTGTAAAGTTCCACTCGCTGGTATCGGCAAACTCATTACCCATAAACAAAAGTTTAGCACCTGGATGGGTAAACATATAACCATAAAGCGCTCTCAGGTTTGCAAATTTTTGCCAGTCATCACCAGGCATTTTGTAGAGCATAGGTGATTTTCCGTGTACGACCTCATCATGTGAAAAGGGTAGCATAAAGTTTTCTGTAAAAGCATAGGTCATGCTAAAACTAAGCTGATGATGATAATGTTTCCTTTCCAGGGTATTCACTTTGAAATATTTGAGCGTATCATTCATCCAGCCCATCATCCATTTCATTCCGAAGCCAAGACCGCCAGTATGAACAGGATGTGTTACACCTGGATAAGTACTGCTTTCTTCAGCAATGGTTTGAACACCTTCAAAATTTCCGTAGATGGCCACATTAAGGTCCTGAAGAAATTGAATGGCACCCAGATTTTCACTACCACCGTATTCATTAGTCGCTGCATCACCATCCTCTCTTGAAAAGTTAAAGTAAAGCATAGAAGCCACAGCATCCACACGCAAACCATCAGCGTGGTATTGATCCATCCAAAAAACAGCATTGCTGATTAAAAATGAACGAACTTCATTGCGGTCGTAATTAAATATATACGATTTCCAATCGGGATGAAATCCCTTTTTCATGTCAGCATGTTCGTAAAGGTGCGTTCCATCAAACTCATATAGCCCGTGCCTGTCACCCGGAAAGTGAGAGGGAACCCAATCTAAAATCACTGCAATATCTGCTTTGTGAAAGGCATCAATTAAGTACATTAAATCTTGTGGCCCGCCATAACGAGAGCTTGCACCAAAATAACCTGTGATTTGGTATCCCCAGCTCGGAAAATAAGGAAATTCCATTACTGGCATGAATTCTACATGGGTAAAACCCATTTCTTTAACATAGGACACTAACCGACTAGCTACTTCCCTGGCATTGAGTACACGTTCAGGATTTCCAGGATCACGTTCCCATGAACCCAGATGTACCTCATATACGGAAATCGGCTGATCAAGGGCATTGATCTTTGCTCTTTTAGAAAGCCACTTTTTATCTTTCCATTCATAATCCGTATCCCATACCACACTAGCCGTTTGTGGAGGATGCTCCCATTTCCTGGCATAGGGATCACCCTTTAAATGTTCCGATTCATCAAAACCTTTAATAAAATATTTATAAACTGCACCTTTAGAAACTCCAGGGATAAATCCTTCCCAAATCCCAGATTTATCCAGTCTTTTATAAAGTGGATAAGTAGCATTGTCCCAATCATTAAAATCGCCAACTACACTCACCTTTAGGGCATTTGGTGCCCATACCGAAAAATATGTTCCTTCCGTTTTTTCTACATTGATTAGATGAGAACCCATTTTTTCATATAGCCTGAAATGCTTCCCAACGGAAAAAAGATCAATATCATAATCTGTAAAAAGGCTATATATCCAAACTGATTTGCTGGTATCTATGGGCATTACGGCTATATTTTTTTTGGATTGTTTTTTTGCTGGCATAGTAAATTGACTAGATATATTTAGCCCCAAACTCTAAACAGCGTTTGGGGCTAAAAGATTTACAGACTTAAAATCTGTATTTCTGTGAAGTTTTTAAGGCATTTGAAATGCAGCACATTTTTATCATCTACCTGATAATCGCTTACCTCTTTATTATCAACAATGATTTTTTTCACCTGAAACTTTAGCCCCATTAACTGGCACGCATAAAATTCATAATTTGGGGTGTAAAGTCCTTCTATCCTTTGGTTAACCCTTAGTACTTTGGCATCTGCCTTTACGGTAAATTTTTTCTCCAGGTAGATATCCTGTTCAAAGGCAAAGGTATCTCCATGATCTTCATACATGTATGAATTAACCTCATAATCGCTGCTATAAATATTTAAAGAAACTTCGGTAATGGCCTTTTCATCTACATACTGCATCACCGGATATTCTGGTATCACAGCACCTGCTCTTACAAAAATAGGCATGCTGTCAATTTTCGCTTCTACTGTATATTCATTTCCGCCCTCTAAAACTTCATTTGTCCAGAAGTTGTACCATGTTCCTTTTGGAAGATAAACCTTTCTTGATATTGCACCTTGTTCTAAAACAGGACAAATTAATAATTTATCGCCATAGCAAAATTCATCCTGACGGAAACTGTTGCTAATGTTCTCCTGCTCCAACATTACCAATGGCCTTAAAATTGGAAAACCATAGCGGTGATGTTCCCAGAAAACGGAATACAGATAAGGCATCAGACGATATCTAAGCTCAATAAATTTCCGGTTAATATCTTCAAAAAACTCACCAAAACTCCAGGGTTCCCGCTCGGCTGTATCACCTGCAGAGTGCGCTCGCATAAATGGCGAAAAAGTACCTAGCTGAATCCAGCGGGTAAACAATTCCCCATCAGGTTCACCACTAAAGCCACCTATATCCGTTCCACAAAAAGGCACACCGGAAACAGACAAGCGCTGGCACTGAATGTTTCCAATTTTGAGGTGTTCCCAGGTTGCAATGTTATCCCCTGTCCACACGCTAGCATAACGCTGCATACCTGAATAACCTGCTCTGGTTATGGTAAACGGACGTTTATTCCGCATGAGTTTTTTAAGCCCTTCATAAGTAGAGCGCACCATTTGCATCCCGTAAACATTATGGGCTTTGCGGTGCGATCCACGATAGCCATCATAGTTATGGCGAACATCATTAGGGAAAGTTCCGGAGCCAAAAACAGCTGGTTCATTCATGTCATTCCAGAAACCGGCAACGCCCATATCCACCAGTTCCTCATACAATTTACCCCACCATTTTCTCACTTTTGGGTTGGTAAAATCGGGAAACTGGCAACGGCCTGGCCATACATGGCCTTCCATAAAGTAATCATCACTCCTTCTACAGAAGTATTTATTATCCTTTCCTTCTTTAAATACCCAATAATCATCATCCACCTTAATTCCCGGATCAATCATTACTACGGTTTTGAAACCATCATTTGAAAGTTCCTTAATCATTCTGCGTGGATCAGGAAAGTATTTTTTATTCCAGGTAAAACAGCGATAGCCATCCATGTAATCAATGTCCAGGTAAATGGCGTCACAAGGAATTTTTCGATCTCTGAACTGCTTAGCAATTTCTTTAACCTTTGTTTCAGGATAATAACTCCATCGACACTGTTGATAACCTAACGTCCATTTTGGTGGCATTGGGTGTGTTCCTGTTAAGCTGGCATAACGTTTAACCACGTCCATAATGTGTGGCCCGTGAATATAATAATATTGCAATTCGCCACCGTCTGCCCAGAAACTAGTTTTATTTACATCTTCGCTACCAAAATCGAAATACGATTTAAATGTATTGTCGAAGAAAATGCCATATGCAACTTCATTATGCAGCCCAATATAAAAAGGAATAGTTCTGTACAGTGGATCCTGGTTCCAGCCGAAAGAATAGGCATCAGTATTCCAGTTTTCAAAACGACGGCCACGAAGATTAAAATTTCCTGATTTATCTCCTAGTCCGAAAAAGTTTTCTTCAGGGTGGCATTTTTTTGTTGCATAAATATAATAACCACCAAAATCAGTATTTTCTTCCCAATGCATGGAGTTTGCCTCATCAACCATTACCAAATTGGTAATGTTATCAGAAAAGGAAATATGAAAATTTTCTTTTTCAATTTTACAGGTAACAGAATGGGTAGATATGGTATAATGAGTTTCGTGCTCCTGCATTTTAAATACAGATACCTTTTGATCTACTTCGGGTACGGCATAAGAAAAATCATCCAGAAAAACACCGTGTGGTGCCAAACGAACCCGAATAATCTCATCACTCACTACACGTATCTCAACCCTTGCATCGCCATCAGAGAAATAAAATCGATTCCCTTCCTTTTTTACTTTTTTTACGGCACCAAGATATTGCTTAACAATTGGTTTAACCGATATATCAACAGGATTATTTAAATGCTGTATTTCCTGCTCCTTATCTAACAGTTCATTTACCTCATTTAGCTTATCGTTTTGCTCTTCCATCCTTTATTTATTCAAATTTTAATTTAAATCAGCTCTTAAACCGGGATGTGCTTAAGAAAGTACTATTATACAAATATTTTTACAGCAAGCTATAGATTTTTCAGTGTGTTTGGTCTGAGAGCCAAAAATCTATTTTAGTTCCATCACAAAAACTTTTCCCTGCGCAGAACTGGATTGAACATTTATCACATATTTCTTACCTTCATTCTTAAATACATATATCGCAAAGGGTTCGTCATCAGTTAAGCCAAGTGTTCTTTTTTTGCCATTAAACAGATTTTCATGAAGCTTTTTTTTAGCTTCTTCATTGGATGGAAAGGTGCCTTCATAAATCATTGGCGCACCTAATTTCTCTATCCATTCATCAAATGTATCATCAAATAGCAACTTATTAAAGGGTTTGCCCTGATGGTCTTCAAACGCCAGAATTCCTAACTTACCTTTTGTTGGATATATTCCACTCCCGATATAGTTATTGAATACTGCATAATCGAAAATTTCAGATAATCCATTTTGAGCATCTGCCATAACCAATTCACCAGTTGGTGCAAAAAATGGAAATTTGCCAATATTATCTAGTGCTGGAACTTTGTCCCAAACAATACTATCGCCAGCTACAATCGGGCTTTTTTGCTGATTTTGCTCCATTGAAGTTATGCTGGTATCTTGCTCATGATTTGAACTATCATTCTTTTGTTTGCTGTTACATGCGGCTAGTGAGAGACTAATGGCAATCAGGATAAATACTTTTTTCATTGCTTTGGCTAATGAGATTTACTTTAGTTTTTTTGTTTTGTAAATGTGCGAAACATTAATCAAAAATAATGCCTTGAATGTTGAAATAAGCACCATAAAAAAACCCGATACTGATGAGGCACCGGGTGGCATTGTAATTTTTTACCTGTCGTTAAGGATTAAAAGAATAAGATATGTAGTAAATAGCTCCTGCTGCAGGATTGCCGTATGAGGTGATGTAATATTTATTCATCACGTTCGATCCACCTAACTTAATGGCAGATTTAACAGAAGGGATTTGTAAACTCACCTGTGCATCAAGCGAGCTATATGCCGGAACATCGCCCGAAGCAAATGAAGAATTCCAGTAGAATTTATCCTGCCAGCGGTAAGATAAATTAAAACCAAAGTTTTTAATAATTTCTCTGTTGCCTAAACCCAGGTTAAAACGAATTTTCGGCGTATTAAAATCATTGATGTAGTTTACCGGTAAATCGCCAATCTGATTGTATGAAACGTTTCCGCTTAAAGTCCACTTATTAATCAGATAATCCAATCCTAAAGCTGCTCCATAGGAAGTAACTTCTCCTGCTGCATTAACAGGAACACCAAATTTCACAAAAGTTGGACTGGCAAGCGTACCCACGTTTTGATAAACATCAACAGCGGTAATAAAGTCTTTATAAATATTGTAATAACCATAGGCATCAACCAAGAGGTTAGGCATAATTAAACCTTTGTAGCCCAGTTCATAAGACTGCACACTTTCTGGGCGAACGCCCCTGGTATCAAATGTATATTGTTGTAACAACGCCGGATTGGCTGTACCTGTAGCTGCAGATGACAGAAAAGCACGATAACTCACATCAGTATAGGGCTTATTGCTATCTAATTTATATTTTCCAAAAATAATTTCGGGCAAACCGCCAATCAGGCGTTGCGATCCACCACCTACAGAAAGATCAATGTACTGGTTTTGAGTAGTTGGATTGCGGTATCCGGTTTGGTAAGACACCCTGATATTATTGTTTTTAGCTACCGTAAATACGCCGGTGATTCGCGGTGTAAAGCGGCCTTCAAAATTTTGGCTTTTATCATATCTACCTGCAAAAGTGACCTTTAATTTATCATTAAGCATTTTTTTACCCACCTGAGCAAATGCGCCATACTCATTAATATCAATAGATTCGTTTAAATCATTAAAGATGGTTCCGGCAGAATTAAGATCATACAAACGATAGGATGCACCGACCTGAAATTCTACTACATTGTTAAATGCATTGGTAAAATTATACATGCCCTCATAGTGATAGAGGTTGGATTTATCATCGAATTTTGCGCCATAAACACTTTTTGTCGGATCTGTGCTATTGATTGATGTAGCACTGATTGTGGTATTCATAATGGTATTTTTAGCAGCTTCATATTCAGCACTACCAGGCAAAAACCTTCCTTGGTTGGCCGCATTACGGGCAATTACCTGTGCCGCGGCATCGCTTTGTCCGGCAGCCCTAGCCCCTACATAATTACCAATGTATTGTGGAAACCAGGTGGTTGATGGTTTAGAAACCTCATTAATATAACTACCCAAAATGGAAGAAATATATGAATCTCCTGAACGCTCCTGGGTGGTGTATCCTTTTAAATAAAAATCCTGCCCTTTCAATTCAATTTTATATTGACCAATATTGAAGTTCCTTAAAGAATAACGATCAGAGCCTGTATAAACAGAGGTTCCTGTTCCCCAGTTGGCCTGTGCTACTGCCTGAATGGTGCTGGTAAAATTATAATAAACCGCTCCGGATGCCTTAAGAGATTTAGTATCATAATCCACCAGATCTGATTCATTATAACCCGTTCTGGACACATTTTGATTTGGAATTAAACCGGGTGTATTTAAGCCTACATAAAAGGGCTGGGTTTGAGCATTTGAGGCTAAAAAGGTATTAATTTGAGTTTGGCTGGGAACCAATCCTCCTGTAGCTAAACCATAGTTCCGAACATAAGTAGCCGTTCCGGCAGCTACTACACTTTGCGCAACATTACGCATATTCTGACTTACCTCATCTCCATACACATTGACACCATCATAGTTTGTATCACTGTTACGATCACCTGTTTTTGCTGTTCTGGCATTCCGGTCAAAGTTAGAATAGTTATTTCCAAACCAGTCTTTTGCCTGAAGGAATGAAAAGGCAGCCTTCACGCCAAATTTTTTGTTCCATGATTTAGCCAACCTTACATCAAGTTGATTAAAAGGTTGTACACTGCTGTTATCATCATTTACATGGTTAACACCAGATTTATATTGAAAACTAGCTCCTTGATACTTAAATGGATCTTTAGAAGTCATTAACAAGGTTCCATTGATGCCGCCGGCACCATACAATGCAGAAGATGCACCTGGTAAAAGCTCTACGTTATCAATATCCAGCTCAGTGATGCCCACAATATTACCTACAGAAAAATTCAGACCGGGGGCCTGATTATCCATACCATCTATATATTGGTTAAACCGCGTATTTCCGTTAGAATTAAAACCTCTCGTATTAATTGATTTAAAAGTTAAGCTTTGCATACTACTTTCCACACCTTTCATATTGTTTAAGGCATCATAAAATGAGGGGGCAGCAATTTCTCTAATGGTGGCGGCACTCATCCGCTCAATGGAAACCGGCGATTCAAGGATCCGTTCGGGAGTTCTGGATGCGGAAACAACTACATCGCCACCTAAAAGTACTGCTGTCTCCATCTCTATATTAATTCCGGTAGTGGCATTGGTAATTTGCTGCTCTACGGTACCATATCCTACAGAAGATGCAACCAGCGTAAAAGGAAGTTTTGCTGAAGTTGAAAAGCTAAAGGTTCCATTTGAGGTAGAAGCCGTACCCCCAGATTGTCCTTTAATGGTAAGGCTTACGCCTGCCACCCCTTCTTTTGATTGTCTGTCTTTCACGATTCCTGTAACCGTAACACTTTGTGCCTTTGCAAATGAGTTAATTGTGCACATGAATAATAACACAAAGAAGATCTTTGTAATAATTCTGCTCATAAATAGATGTATTTGGTTTGTATTATTAGTTATATAAACTTAAATGCTTTTTTTTAGATTCACAAACAATAAGGATGTAATATTTACGTATGAATTAATAATTTTGATTGACATTCAGTTTGTTGTATTTTGCAATCATTATAATTTGTCAGTTTACTTTATCTTAGTAATCTTGAGATCTTAGCTAATCATCATGAATAAATTAAAAGCAATATTTTGCATCATTATACCTATAAGTCTGGCTTTCCTATTTAATACAAAAATTGGAAGTGCTCCCCCTGTTCTTAAGTTTTTAAACCCCTTTATGGGTTTTTGGCAAAATGCAGAGAATAATCATTTTATGTTCAACCATAAGGTGAAGATTAAGGGTACAATAGATCAGGTTGAAATCGTTTTTGATGACAAAATGATTCCGCATATTTTTGCACAGAATGATCACGATCTTTATCTGGCTCAGGGCTATGTAACCGCCATGCACCGCCTTTGGCAAATGGATTTTCAAACCCGGTTTGCCGCTGGCAGAATTAGTGAAGTAGTGGTATCAGAACCTGCCAGGGAAAGCGACCGTTATCAACGTAGAATGGGTATGGTATATGGTGCTGAAAACTCGCTTAAGGGGATGATGGCCGATCCAAAATCAAAAGAAATGATTTTGGCATACACGGAGGGAATTAACGCATATATAAAAACCTTGTCGCATTCAAATTACCCTTTAGAATATAAAATATTAGACTTTAAGCCTGAAAACTGGACGCCATTAAAATGTGCACTTTTATTAAAACAAATGTCGGCCATTCTGGCTATGGGATCAGATGAATTTTACATGACTAATATTCTTAAAAAATTTGGCCCTGAAATCACAAAAAATCTTTTTCCTGATTATCCTTTTAAAGAAGATCCCATTATTCCAGTTGGCACAAAGTGGAATTTTACACAATTACCCATTCCTAAAACCCCCGAAAGTTTTACTGCATCTCAAACTGGTGATGTGCGAACAAAAGAAAAAGTAGAAGGCATAGGCAGTAATAACTGGGCACTCTCCGGAAGTAAAACAGCATCAGGATATCCGATTTTAGCCAATGATCCACATCTGGAGTTAAGTTTGCCTTCTATCTGGTATCAGATTCAGTTACATGCACCAGGCATTAATACTTATGGTGTTTCTCTTCCTGGTGCGCCTGGAATTATCATAGGCTTTAACCAAAGAATTGCCTGGGGTGTTACCAACGTTGCTGCAGATGTTCTTGATTTCTATCAAATCAAATTTAAAGATAGTTCTCACAATGAATACTGGTACAATAACAAATGGAATAAAACAACCAAACGCCTGGAGGTGATTAAAATTCGTGGAAGTAAGGATCTTATTGATACCGTTTACTATACGCATCAAGGACCTGTGGTTTACCTTCAAAAATCAAATTTTGTTAAAGCGAACAGCGTGCCCGTGGGTGATGCTTTACGATGGATTGCACATGACCGTTCAAACGAACTCATGACTTTTTACTACCTGAACCGGGGCAAAAACTACAATGATTATAGAAAAGCATTAACATACTATACCGCACCGGCTCAAAACTTTGTTTTTGCAAGTGTGGATAATGATATCGCCATTACACCGAATGGCAAGTTCCCGCTTAAATGGAAAAACCAGGGAAAATTTATTCTGGATGGTACCGATCCGGCATATGATTGGCATGGCTGGATTCCGGCTTCGCAAAATCCGACTGTAAAAAACCCACCAAGAGGTTTCGTAAGTTCGGCTAATCAATCTTCAACCGATCAAAGTTATCCTTATTATCTTAATTGGGAATTCTCACCTTATGAACGAGGAAAGCGAATTAACGATCGGTTAACGGCAATGAATAAAGCTACGCTGGATAGCATCAGACTGATGCAAACTGATAATTACAGCATTCTGGCCGAAAACCTGATTCCGGCAGTATTACCACTCTTAAATCCTGAAAAGTTAAACGCTACGCAAAAAGAGGCTTTAAGTTATGTAACCAAGTGGAATAAACGTTACGATGCAGATGAAATTGCTGCCAGTATTTTTGAAATCTGGACCAAACGCTTGGCATTTGATATCTGGGATGATGAATTTACGGTTAAAGGTGTTCCTATGCGCTATCCTTCCAGAGACCGCACAGTTGAAATGATCTTAAAAGAACCTGCAGCCAAATGGTACGATAATGTAAACACCAGTCAGAAAGAAACGCTTTCAGATTTGGTTAATGAATCTTTCAAATATAGCTGTGATAGTTTGGAACGTAGATTTGGACCGATAAATAAAGACTGGAGATGGTCTAATGTAAAACAAAGTAATGTGCCACACTTAGCAAAAATACCAGGATTCGGATCCAAAGTATTACAAGTCGGCGGTGCAAAAAGCACTATAAATGCCTTAAGCGAAACCAATGGTCCATCCTGGAGGATGGTGATTGAACTTGGTAAAAACCCTAAAGGACATGGCGTTTATCCCGGCGGGCAATCTGGTAATCCAGGCAGCAAGTTTTATGATAATATGCTTGATACCTGGGCAAGTGGTCATTTATATGATTTGTTTTATATGCAAACACCAGATGATCAGTCTGGCAAAGTTATCTCTCGTTTAAAAATTTCTAAATAATTTAAAATGGTTTTCATTGTTATTGTCATCATCTGCTTTCTGCTTCAAATGATTGCACCTTGGTGGGTTATTATTGTTGTAGCCTTTGCCACTTGTGGCATTATAGGTAAAACTGGCAAAATTGCCTTCTGGCATTCTTTCTTCGCCATATGCTTATTGTGGATTGGCTATTCGCTATTTAAAAGCTTACCCAATGATAACTTGCTGGCCAGCCGGGTAGCGGTGATGACCGGTGTAAAGCTATGGTGGGCATTACTATTGGTAACCGGAATTTTAAGCGGCTTGGTGGCTGGCATTAGTGGTTATTGTGGGTATCAATTTAGAATGGCAATGCTTGCAAAAAAAACTGACGATAAAATAGCATAAGGCTTCGTACTTTTACGGCGTGAATTCTATACCAACAGATATTTTTGCAATAAATGATGCACAGGCTTTTCAAAACCAGGCTTTAGCTACCTTTAAATTGCAGGCAAAAAATTGCCAGGTTTATCGCGAATATATCCATCATTTAAAGATTGATGTCAACCAGATATCAACCATTGAACAGATTCCCTTTCTGCCCATTGTTTTTTTCAAAACGCATCAAATCTTAAGTAATCAAAATCCTGTTGAGGTAATTTTTAGCAGTTCGGGCACTACGGGAATGAGTCAAAGCAGCCACCATGTAACAGATGTGGCTCTATATGAGCAAAGCTACTTGCGTGCTTTTGATCATTTTTATGGCAACGTATCTAACTACTGTTTTCTCGCTTTGCTTCCCTCCTACCAACAAAGATCAGGCTCATCTTTAATTTATATGGTTAATGATCTGATTGAAAAAAGTGGTCATCCACAGAGTGGGTATTTTTTAGATAACCATGATGATCTTTTAAAAACCTTAACGGATCTTAAAAACAAGAGTCAACCAACTGTTTTAATTGGTGTAACTTATGCCTTACTAGATTTTGTAGAGAAATTTGATCTCAGTTTTCCTAACCTTATCGTAATGGAAACAGGTGGTATGAAAGGCCGAAGAAAAGAAATGGTTCGGGAAGAACTTCACCAGCAATTAACTGAAGGCTTTGGCGTACCTGCTATTCACAGTGAATATGGCATGACTGAATTGCTTTCACAGGCTTATTCTTTGGGTGAGGGCATTTTTCAATTTCCAGGCTGGATGAAAGTATTAATCCGGGATACCAATGATCCTTTAACATTAATTCCTAAAGGAAAAACAGGGGGAATTAATGTAATTGACCTGGCCAATATTAATTCTTGCTCTTTCATCGCCACGCAGGATTTGGGTAAAATAAATGCTGACAATAGTTTTGAAGTTTTAGGCAGGTTTGACAATGCTGATATCAGAGGCTGCAATTTGCTTGTGCAGTAATTGAATTACTCTAAAAACTCAATTAGCTAAAACAATTACCTGCTAAAAAGGATTATTTATACAAAACCTTATACTATGAAAAATATCTTTTTAGCAGCACTAACCGTAACAGGTTTATTTGTGGCATCATGTAATGGTAAACAAGCTGATCAGGAAAATGCAGATAGCACTTATAAATATTCAGATACGAATAAAAAAGATTCAGCAATGATGGATACCACAAAAGGTAAGGTGTATGCAGATTCAACTACTAATGCTCCTGCTGACGTCAAGCATTAGTATTATCCTTTTTAACTACTAGTTATTAATTATTTTTATCTAACAATAAAGGCTCAATTACTTTGAGCCTTTATTGTTTGTAGTCTATTCTGCAATCAGTAGGAAATAGTTTTTCTTTCCTTTTTGTACTACAATAAACTGATCATTGATCAGGTTTTCAGTATTAAAAACCTGCATGGCATCAGTTACTTTTTCTTTATTTACAGAAACTCCACCACCTTGTATTAATTTCTTAGTTTCACCTTTAGAAGAAAAAACGGTAGCTTTCTCGGCAAATAAAGTTGCTGCATCAATACCGTTGCTTAATTCTGATTTAGAGATATGAAACTGAGGAATACCTTCAAACATTTCTAACACCTGACTTTCTGACAAGCTTTTTAAAAATTCAAGTGAACCGTTTCCAAATAAAAACTCCGAAGTTTTAATAGCAGTTTCCAAAGCTTCTACCGAGTGCGTTTTCACTGTAATATCTTCAGCTAAAGCTTTCTGAATAATGCGCAAATGTGGTGCTGCATCATGTTCCTTTTCTAAGGTTTCTATTTCCTCTTTATTTTTCAGGGTAAAAATCCTGATCCATTTTTTCACATCATCATCCGATGCATTTAACCAAAACTGATAAAATTTATATGGAGATGTTTTCGCCGGATCTAACCAAACGGCACCACTTTCTGTTTTCCCAAACTTGGTTCCATCTGCCTTTTTAATCAATTGCGTAGTAATGGCATAAGCTGTTCCGGCATCTTTTCTTCTAATTAATTCAGTACCTGTTACAATATTGCCCCACTGATCTGATCCACCCATCTGAACCAGACAGTTTTCATTTTTCCATAAATGGTAGAAATCATATCCCTGAATCAACTGGTAACAAAATTCGGTAAAGGATAAGCCAGAATCACCTTCCAAGCGTCTTTTAACACTATCCTTTGCCATCATATAGTTTACGGTAATATGCTTACCCACATCTCTGATAAACGTAAACAAGTTCATATCCTTAAACCAATCTGCATTATTTACCATTACCGCACCATTTCCGCCCTCTTCAAATTTTAAGAATTTGGAAAGTTGACTTTTCATCCCCTTTAGGTTATGCTCAATCATTTCTGGTGTTTGGAGGTTACGTTCATCCGATTTACCAGAGGGATCGCCAACCATACCAGTTGCCCCTCCAACCAAAGCAAAAGGTTTATGCCCTGCATTTTGGAAGTGAATTAAAGTCATGATTTGCGTTAAGTGACCAACATGAAGTGAATCAGCAGTAGGATCAAAACCGATATAACCGGATGTCATGCCTTCATTTAATTTTTCTTCAGTATTTGGCATAATATCATGCAGCATGCCCCGCCACCTTAACTCTTCAACAAAATTCGTCATTGTATAAGCAATTTAATTCTCTTGCGTGCAAAGATAAAATTTTCACTTACTTTAATGCAAATTACTTGATGGCGTAAAATAGCTTTTATCATACTCAAATTAGTATACCCAATTATGCCATTCATTTTCAAATAACCTGATTAAGAGCCTCACTGGGCCAGAGAAAATTCGAGCATACTATCAATACCTTTTTACTCTTGATATTTTGCATAACTAAAGAAAATATTACCTTGCAACATGAACTTTCTATCCCATTATTATTTTGAAAGATTAACGCAGGATGCTAATATAGTAATGGGGACGGTTTTGCCCGATCTGATCAAAAATGCTTCTAAGGAATTTAATTTATACCCACAGAAAAATGAATTTTTGTTTAAAGGAAATCCAGATGAAGAAAACTTGCTCAAAGGCTGGAAAAGACATTTAGCTGTTGATTTATATTTTCACTCGTCTGATTTCTTTCTGGAAAAAACCACACTGCTAAAGGAGCTTATTAAACCCATAGTAATTGATACGCCGATTCGCCCATCGTTTTTGGCCCATATTGGTTTAGAATTATTGTTAGATCATTTATTAATTGAGCAGAACCTCGTTCAGGTCAATCATTTTTACGATAAGCTGACTGCTGTTAATCCAAATTCACTAACTGATTTTCTGGAACATTGTGGCCTTAAAAACCAGATCGTTTTCACGAAATTTATGGAAAAATTTATCAGTAGCAAATATTTATTAAGCTACCAAAAGCTGGAAAACATTAGCTATGCCTTAAATAGAATCTGCATGCGCCTGTGGCCAGAAACTTTAAATGAGCTTCAGCTACAAGAATTGACTTTTCAACTGGAAGTTTTTAAGCCCATTTTAGCCAAAGACTTCATGGAGATTTTTAATGAAATTGAGGTCAAGTTAATATAAGTAATTATTAAAATCACATCCACTAACCTTGTAATTTGAAAGTTAAACTTTCAAATTACAAGGTTTAAGTGTATATTTGTTTGTAATCTGAAAGCTAAGGTTTCAAATTACAAGGTTATGATTGAAAGATTAATTAAAGAAAAAATTGTTAAAGGTTTAAAAAGCGTTCCAATTGTTGCGCTTTTAGGGCCAAGACAAGTTGGTAAAACAACGTTGGCATTTCAAATCTCGGGCGAGTTTTCAGCTAAAAAAACGAGTTATCTGGATCTCGAACTAGATACCGATATTAATAAGCTTCAGGATACTGAAAGCTACTTAAAAAGATTTGAAAATGTAATCCTGATTATTGATGAGGTTCAGCGTAAACCAGATCTTTTTCCTAACCTAAGGGGAATCGTTGATCTGAGAAGGCGATCAGGTGAGCAAGCTGGTCATTTTCTGCTATTGGGCTCGGCATCAAGAGACCTGCTACAACTATCATCGGAAACATTAGCAGGCAGAATCAGGTACATAGAACTTACCCCCTTTAATGCACTGGAAATATACAATCATGATCCACTTGGTTTTAGCGTAGAAAAACTTTGGTTTAGAGGTGGGTTTCCGGGAAGTTTTCTTGCTATTGATGCTGAAGAAAGCTGGGAATGGTTAAATGATTTTATTTCGACTTATGTAGAACGCGATATTCCATTAATGGGACCAAGTTTACCAGCAAACCGATTAAAAAGATTTTGGTCTATGCTAGCTCATTTTAATGGACAGCAGGTAATTTATACAGATTTAGCCAAAAGCCTGGAAGTAAGCCACCCAACGGTGAAACTATATCTGGATGTATTAACGGATTTTTATATGGTGAGGCAACTGCAACCCTGGGCAGGAAATACTAAAAAAAGATTGGTAAAATCTCCTAAAATCTATATCCGCGATACAGGAATTCTTCACAAATTGCTTAATATATCTAGTCTGGAAGACCTTCTGGGGCACCCTGCATTAGGTTCAAGCTGGGAAGGCTTTGTGATAGAAAATATTATTGGTCAGTTATCTAGTAAATGGCAATACAGTTATTATAGATCGGCTACACAAACAGAAATTGATCTTGTTTTAGAAGGTCCGAATCACAAAATCTGGGCGGTAGAGGTGAAAAGATCAGCCTCACCAAAAATTGCAAAAGGTTTTCATATCGCAAGTGAAGATATTGGTGCCACCGAAAAATTTGTAGTTTATTCCGGTACTGAGAGGTATCCTCTTCCTAACAACACAGAAGCTATTGGCTTGATTGAATTTCTTCAGCTATTAAATAAAAACACCAATCAAGATCCGGCTTAACAGTAATTGCTCCTGTTATCTATAAAAATTAAGTTAATGGTAATCTCATTCATTTCCCATAGCTTTTTGTGCTTCAAAGTATAAAAGCGAGTTAACCTTTTTTATCTTTGTGTTATGTCGCTGTTTAAAATAAAAGAGGAAATGGATGCGCTGGTTGCCGAACTTAACCAGCACAATTATAATTATTATGTGTTGGCCATGCCAACTATAGGCGATTTTGAGTTTGATAAAAAATTAAAGCATCTGGCTGAACTTGAACTGGCGAACCCAGACTATGCAGATCCAAACTCTCCGACTCAACGGGTTGGTGGTGATATCACGAAAAATTTCGTCACTGTTCAACATAAATATCCCATGCTTTCGCTGGGTAATACTTATAATGAGCAAGATCTTCGTGATTTCGATGAAAGGATTCGAAAAGCCATAGGAGATAATTTTGAATATGTTTGCGAATTAAAATTCGACGGCCTATCGATTAGCTTAACATATGAAAATGGAAAACTAATCAGGGCGGTAACCCGTGGCGATGGTACCAAAGGTGATGATGTAACCAATAATGTAAAAACGATCCACACTATTCCCCATCAAATTAAATCCGATCAGGCACCTGAGCATTTTGAAATCCGTGGGGAAATTTTCATGCATAAAGCTGCTTTCCTACGTTTAAATGCTGCCCGTGAAGAACTCGGTGAAATACCATATGCCAATCCAAGAAATTTTGCTTCCGGAACCATCAAAATGCAGGACAGTAAAGAGGTGGCTAAACGCCCTCTCGATGGATTTATTTATTTCCTTTATACCGATAAAAATGAATTTAAAAATCATTGGGATAGCCTGGAATCTGTAAAAAAATGGGGCTTTCATGTGTGCGAGCACAATCGCCTGGTTCAAAATATTGATGATGTATTGGCCTTTATTCACCATTGGGAAAATGAGCGTTTTAAATTAAGCTATGATATTGATGGTATTGTTATTAAAGTAAACAGTTATGCACAACAGCAGGAACTAGGCTTTACAGCCAAATCTCCACGTTGGGCTATATCATTTAAATATAAAGCTGCCGAAGTAGAAACCATTCTCGAAAAGGTAACTTACCAGGTGGGCCGAACCGGAGCAGTTACGCCAGTTGCAAATCTAAAACCTGTTTTACTCGCAGGCACCACAGTAAAAAGAGCTACACTTCATAATGCAAATGAAATTGAAAGACTGGATTTGCATGAAGGCGATGCTGTTTTTGTAGAAAAAGGCGGAGAGATTATTCCGAAAATAATTAAAGTTAACCTGGATAAACGCCTTGCCGGATCTAAAAAAGTTCATTACCTGCACAATTGCCCGGAATGTGGAACTGAGCTGATTAGAAAAGAGGGCGAAGCAGTGCATTATTGTACAAATGATGAAGGTTGCCCACCACAAATTGTAGGAAAAATACAACATTTCATTTCACGTAAAGCAATGAATATTGACGGACTTGGGGATGAAACCATTGAGACTTTTTATAAACATGGATTGGTAAATCACATCAGTGATCTTTATACGCTGTATCAAAAAGCAGATCAATTAAAAGGACTGGATCGGTTTGGTGAACGCTCTATTGATAACATGTTGATGGGTATCGAAAAATCGAAAGAAATGCCTTTTGAAAAGGTGCTTTTTGGATTAGGCATAAGATATGTAGGCGAAACAGTAGCTAAAAAACTGGCAGCTGGAGTAAAGAATATTGATCATTTATCAAAAGCAACCATTGATGAATTAATTGCTATAGATGAAATAGGGCAACGAATTGCAGAAAGTATTGTTGAATACTTCGCAAAAAAAGAGCACCTGGATCAAATAGAATTATTAAAATTGGCCAATTTACGCTTTGAAATTGAAGAAAAACTAATTGAACTGACAAGTGACAAACTTATTGGAAAAACATTCGTAATTTCGGGAGTTTTTGAAAACTATAGTCGGGATGAACTTAAGGAAATCATCGAAACTAACGGTGGAAAAATTTTAAGTGGAATATCCGGCAAATTAAACTATTTAGTTGCCGGAGATAATATGGGGCCATCCAAACTGGAGAAAGCAACCAAACTAAACGTTCCGATTATCAGTGATCAAGAACTTTTAAAAATGTTACAATAAAAAAATGAGTGAAGAATAGATATAGTAAATGATAGCACGTGAGCATTCAGTCAATCTCTCATTCAAAATTCAATAATTACATTATATAATGAACAAATTTCAGGGTACTGGTGTGGCATTGGTTACACCTTTCAATGCAGATGGATCTGTTGATTATAACGGTTTAAAAAACCTGATTAATCATTTGATCGAAGGAGGGATAGATTACCTCGTTTCTTTAGGTACAACTGGCGAAACCGCTACCATGACTAAGGATGAGAAGAAGAAGGTATGGGCATACACGGCTGAAATTAATAATAACAGATTACCGTTAGTAGCGGGTATTGGGGGTAATCATACACTTGCCGTTGCTGAAGATATTAAAGCATTTGATACTACAGGTTACAGCGCTATTTTATCCGTAAGTCCTTATTATAATAAGCCCACTCAGGAAGGAATTTATCAGCACTACAAATACCTGGCAGAAGTTTCGCCACTGGATCTTATTTTATATAATGTTCCAGGACGTACCATGAGCAATATGAGCCCGGAAACCACTTGCAGATTAGCACATGATTTTAAAAATATCATCGCAACCAAAGAAGCATCCGGAAGTTTTGATCAGTTTAATCAGATTATGAGGGATAAGCCGGAAGACTTTTTATTAATTTCTGGTGATGATCCGATTACACTGCCAATGATTGCTTTAGGTGCATCTGGTATTATTTCAGTTGTAGCCAATGCTATCCCAAGGCAGTTTTCTGATATGGTTAGACAATGTTTAAATGGCGACTTTAAAGACGCTGTTCCTGCACATTTAAGCTCCATTGAATTTACACGCTTGGCTTTTGCAGAAGGAAATCCGGCTGGAGTTAAAGCTGCACTAAAACATTTAGGCATTTGTGGCGATACGGTGAGGTTACCGTTAATAAAGGCTTCTTCTGCATTGGACCATGCTATTATAAATGAATTAGAAAAGCTTGCTCAACTGGCATAAATAGTAAGCGATGCTTCATTTAAAGCGTATGTTTAAATAGAACAGGTTAATTTTATTGCTGAAGCGCAAAAGAAATTAACCTGTTTTTTTATGCATATTTGAATATACAGCAGACTTATTGATAATCCATTCATATTTTATCATTATAAATTATGAGGAGATGCAAAACAGCCTCCTGAGATTATTCGAGAGGCTGTTTATTTAATCATATCTTTATCTAAGTATCTAATCTTTATTTTTTGCTTCCTGTACTTCTAAACGAATAGCCTGGGCTAAGTTCTTTAAATCCTGCATACCTTTACGAACACGGGTTCCAGCAGCGCTATTACCTTTGTTATAAAATTTGTCTGCATCAGCTTCCAAAGCTGCAACTAAACTTTTTACTTCTTCAAATTTTTTCATTTTTCTGGACTCCTATTGTTTTAAGGGTTTGATTTTTAATTACCTAACTCTAATTTAATTGGTTTGTTGCATAAACAAAAATATTCATCAATAAAAATAGCTGTTTAAAGTGCTTTTTTCTTTTCGAAGCTCATCTATGTCAGATTAAGAAATACTATTAAAGCAAAAAAGCCAATTATTTTAAATAATTGGCTTCTGTATTTCAGTAATATGATTACTTATGCAATTGCAAACTGATTTTCTTTATAATAACCGTTTTCCAGTTTTTCTGAAACTTCACTAAAAGCATCTAATGTACGTTGAACATCTTCTAATGTATGTACAGCTGTAGGAATTAAACGCAATTCGATCATACCTTTAGGTATTACCGGGTACACTACAATTGAACAGAAAATACTGTAATTTTCACGTAAATCGAAGGTAATGGCTGTAGCATCAGTTAATTCACCCTTTAAGAAAACTGGTGTTACAACTGAATTCGTTACCCCCAAATCAAAACCGCGTTCACGCAGCCCTTTTTGTAAGGTTGTGGCAATTTCCCATAACTTATCTTTAAGCTCAGGTTTGCTTTTTAATAATTCTAAACGCTTTAAAAGCCCTTTAACCATTGGCATCGGCAATGCTTTTGCAAAGGTTTGAGAACGCATATTATACCTTAAGAAATTAGTAATTTCTTCTGTAGAGGCAACAAAAGCGCCAATACCAGCCATTGATTTAGCAAATGTACCAAAGTAAACATCAATTCCTTCAATACAATCCTGTGCTTCATGTGTACCGGCACCAGTTTTACCCATTGTTCCAAAACCGTGTGCATCATCAACCAAGATCCTAAATTCAAAATCATTTTTAAGATCGACGATTTCTTTTAATTTACCCTGAGCGCCACTCATTCCGAAAACACCTTCAGTGATTAAAAGAATACCCCCTCCTGATTCTTTTGTAAGTTTGGTAGCACGTTCTAATTGTTTACGGGCACTATCTATATCATTGTGCTGATAAACAAATCTTTTACCCATATGTAAACGAAGCCCATCAATAATACAAGCATGTGATTCTGCATCATAAACGATAACATCATTTCTATCCACTAAGGTATCAATAATCGAAACCATACCCTGGTAGCCATAATTCAACAAAAATGCATCAGGTTTGCCAACAAAATCGGCAAGTTCCTGTTCTAGTTGCTCATGATATTTTGAATTACCACTCATCATTCTAGCACCCATCGGGTAAGCCATACCAAATTCTGCTGCTGCCTCTGCATCAGCTTTTCTAACCTCCGGATGATTGGCTAAACCTAAATAATTATTTAAGCTCCAAACTAAATGCTCTTTTCCTTTAAATTGCATGTGTGGTGCAATCTCTCCCTCTAATTTTGGAAATGAGAAATACCCATGTGACCATTTTTGGTGTTGACCAAGTGGGCCCATGTGCTTTGCTATCTTGTCGAATATATCCAATGTACTATGTATTTGTATAATAAAAATTTTGCGAATTTAAGCTTTATTCGTCTTAAAATCAATTAGATTAATCTTTTGCTTGTCAATTAAGATTTTTTAACAATCTAATTTTATGCCAAAAAAGCCCCCGACGTAATATCGAGGGCTTAAAATTATATTTGGTATGAATTAATCAACGTTATCGTGTAAAAAGGAATTATTCGGTCTGATCTCCGTACCACCATCCTGATCGTTGCTTAGCGTAAAACGACTCACCTGAGACTCTGATGAATGCTGAACTTGCTGCAATTGCATTTGTTTACGCTTGTAAGCAGGTTCATTTTCCAATTCCTGTAAGCCATTGGTAGTACGCAATTTCATGCTTAAATCTTTCAGACGTAAAATACGCTCTTTAGATTTTTTTAATTGCTCTTCCATAGACTCATCATTTTTGTCGTCATCTAAACCTACCACTGGCATTTCAGGTTCGGGTGTTGGTTCAGCAACTGGCGTATCAAAAACATAATTAGGCTCAGCCAATTTAATTTCAAATTCAAAACCCGTTTCTTTAGATTCTTCTACCTGAGGTTCTTCTTCAACAAGTGTATGACGAACAATATGGGTATCTGGCTCCTGGTGTTTCTGCGTTTCTGGCTTATTAAACATTCCACCAAAAAGATCTGCCTGAGATACTTCTTCTTTTGCTTTCAAAACCGGCTCATAAGATGGCTCCGCCTTTGGTTGTATGAAAGAATTTACAGGTTCAATTGGACGAACTAAAGGTGCTTCTTCTGGCGTTAATAGTGAAATTTTCTTCTTATTTTTTTCTTCGTGAACACGCTCTTCAGAAGTCTGGAAACCAGTAGCAATAATCGTTACCGATAATTTATCTTCCAGAGATTCGTCTGTACAATTACCCCAGATTAAATCTGCCGATAAACCAGCTTTATCCTGAATATAATCCGTAATGATAGACACTTCATCCATGGTTACTTCACGGAGACCAGAACTGATGTTTAATAAGATATAACGGGCGCCTTCAATTTCATTGTCTTTTAAAAGTGGAGAAGCTAAAGCACCTTCAACGGCCTCTAAAGCACGATCTTCACCATCAGCAGAATGACTACCCATAATGGCTACGCCACTATCTTTCATCACCGTACGAACATCCTTAAAATCTACGTTGATATAACCTGGAACAGTAATGATTTCGGCGATACCTTTAGCAGCAGTAGTTAAAATATCATCGGCCTGGCCAAATGCAGAACCTAAGGTTAGGTTTCCAAAAATCTCGCGTAAGCGATCATTTGAAATCACCAGATAAGAATCTACATATTTCTTTAATTCTTCCATTCCTTCATCGGCCTGGAGACGACGTCTTTTCCCTTCGAATGAAAATGGAGTAGTGATGATAGCAACAGTTAAAATATCAAGTTCTTTAGCGGCTTTAGCAATAATTGGAGATGCACCTGTACCTGTACCACCACCCATTCCTGCAGTAATAAAAAGCATTTTGGTTGTACTACCCAACATAGCTTTAATATCATCTATATTCTCTATTGCTGAGTTTTTACCAACCTCAGGAATAGAACCAGCCCCCATCCCTTCGGTTAAACTAGCACCTAACTGTACCTTGTTAGGTATAGGACTAGATTCCAAAGCCTGGGCATCTGTATTACAAATAATAAAATCTACACCAGTAATACCCGATAGGTACATATGGTTTACTGCGTTGCCGCCACCGCCTCCAACACCAATTACCTTGATAATTGAAGACTTATCTTTTAACATTTCGAACTGCATATCTTTATGAATCAGTTGTTTAAAATTTTTTAAATTCTGTTCATTACTCAATGTAATATTAACACTTTTTCAACATACGTTTTCCACAATTGTTAAGAATGTGGAAAACTCATTTTTTGTGGAAAAGTTTTAACTTTTTAAGTAATCTTCATCACTCACATTCATATCGTCCTGAATGAATGTTTTCGTTTTCGCCAATAATTTATCAAACAAACCTGGTCCACGTTTTTCTTTTTCTTTTACCGTTTTTGGCTTCTCTACGAATACTCCTGGTTGCTTCATTTCTTCAATCAGCTCTTCTGCTTTTTGAATACCTTTAATCAATAATCCAACACTCGTGGCATACATTGGGCTTTTCAAGTCATCATAAATCGTTTTTGGCATATCTTCATATTTAGATAAATGCTCATTTGGATATCCGATACGACAATCTAAACCTGTTACATATTCTACTGCCTGAGATAAGTGTTTTAACAATGCGCCACCTCCAGTAATTACGATACCACCAATTAATTTTTTCTCATATCCGGAAGATTTGATTTCGTAGTATACGTGTTCAATAATTTCTTCCATCCTTGCCTGAACTACATAGGCCAGATTTTTAACTGATATTTCCTTTGGTTCACGACCACGTAAACCCGGTACGCAAATAATTTCATTTTCTTTGTTCTCCTCAGCCAATGCAGAACCAAAACGTGTTTTCAATAACTCAGCCTGATTGCGCATTACAGAACAACCTTCTCTGATATCTTCCGTAACACTATTACCTCCGAACGGAATTACGGCCGTATGGCGAATAATACCTTCATGAAAAATAGCGATATCTGTAGTACCACCGCCAATATCTACCAATGCAATACCCGCTTCTTTCTCTTCATCGCTCAACACCGATTCAGAAGATGCCAACGGCTCCAGGATTAAATCCTGAGTTTGTAACCCTGCATTGTTAACACATTTGATGATATTTTTCACAGCTGTAACCTGACCAGAAATAATATGGAAGTTAGCTTCCAGGCGTACACCAGCCATACCAATAGGATCTTTAATTCCTGGTTCATTATCAATGGTAAATTCTTGTGGCAATACATGGATAATCTCCTCTCCGGGAGGCATTACCAGTTTAAACATATCATCGATCAGCTTATCGATGTCTTTTTTACCTATTTCGTTATTTAATTCTCTTCTTGTTAAAATCCCCCTGTGCTGCAAGCTTTTAATGTGCTGACCAGCAATCCCTACATTTACCACCTGTATTTCTACGTTGGATTGTCCGCTTGCAATCTCTACTGCCTGCGCGATGCCCTGTACTGTTTTTTGAATGTTAGAAACCACTCCACGTGTCACACCCGCCGATTCTGCCTTGCCTATTCCTAAGATTTCTATCTTACCATGTTGGGTTCTACGACCAACGATAACACATATTTTTGTAGTACCGATATCCAATCCTACTACAATGGGAGACTGACTGGTAAATTTTGCCTTGTCCATATTTGTTAATTTTGCTGAGTTTTATATTGTTTTTCTAGGGCTTTTATTTCTTTTTCTCTTGCTTCCTTCTGCTTCTTAAGTGCTTGTGCGCTTAATACTGGTTTTGCCTTAGTTGTTGTTTTTTGCTTTTCTTCTTTTTTGGTATCCTTTGCCTTTGCAGCCAAAACCACAGTCTTTTTCGGTTCAGTCTTGTTCTCAACCTTTTTAACCTCTGTTTTTTTAACTTCAGGCTTCTTTGGTTCAACTGTTTTAACTTCCTGCTTTGAAGTCGTTTTAACTGGCTCTTTTTTGATTACTGAAGCGATGGCATCTTTAACCAATGAATCGGATACCGCTTGTCTTACACGTACACTATCCATCTTTGTTAGCCGCTTTAAATTTCTTGCGATTTCAGATGAGTCGCGTTTTTGACATACAATCTGATTGGTATATTTAATATTGATGGTTTTATAAGCTTCCCAACCTACCTGTGGCATCGCTTTTTTATAGAAAATTAAAAGGTTATTCATTTTCTTTTCCAATGAATCTGCATTACCCAAAATGATACGCTGATTTCCCACCCTTGGAATGAGTTCCATATCATTCTGCTGATCTACTACAACCTGTTCAATCTGCGCATCCCAAAGGGTATCTTTCTTAATGTATTGCGCCGTTTTATAAAGATCACGGGCGAGTTTAGTATGCAGGGTATCAACGCGGCTTCCAAAAACCTCGGCGATGTGTCCGGTAGCCACCAGCACATTTGCGGTAAAATTAGAAGAGGTAGGCATTTTTAAACCATCATTATCTATGTAGAAATCTTGTCCAGTTTCATTTAATATACGTACAATGGGCTGTCTTTGTTTGACTTCAATGTTTAAAACTCCATCCATATCAACATAAACCTTTGCAAATGCGATATAAGGGTTAGATTGTAATTTTTTTTCTATTTTATGAATATTAATTTGCTCCAGATTACGCCCTAAAAGTACACCTTGATCTTCTTTTAGGATGGCATCAATTTCTTCTCTTTCGATGAAATTATCTGCACCTGGAATTAAAATTTTTACATCAGTACATTTTACGTTCTGCTTTTTAACGTTGATAAAACTTAAAAGCATCACCACGCCTGCCAGGCTAATTAGCCAGGCAAAGCCAGTAAATATTGCGCTCCAGTCAAATCGTTTAAGCATGATTTAATATGTTTTTAATGGGTTCAATAATGGTATCAATATCACCCGCACCTACTGTTAAAATTAACTCAGGTTTTTCATCTTTTATATATTGTATTACCGCATCCTTGTCCATAACCCGTTTACTTTCCAATGTAATTTTATCTAGTAAAAACTGAGCATTAATGCCTTCGAGTGGTAATTCGCGGGCCGGGTAAATATCCAGTAATAATAACTCGTCAACTGTACTTAAAACACTTGCGAAGTCATCAGCAAAATCACGCGTACGGGTAAAAAGGTGTGGCTGAAAAACTACCGTAAGTTTTTTCTCCGGGTATAATTGTCTTACCGCATCGAAACAAGCCCTTAATTCTTCAGGGTGATGGGCATAATCATCAATATAAATCTGCTTAGCATTATTTGCAATATATTCAAAACGACGCTTTACGCCTTTAAAATTGGCAACAGCTTGTTTTACTTTTTCTGCATCTATACCCAGTTGTAAAGCAATGGCTATGGCTACGGTTGTATTTTCTACATTATGCTTTCCTGGCAACATCAAACTTATATCTCTCAGTTCCTGTTTTGCATCGGCATAATCAAAAACAAATTTTGATCCCTCTACTCTCAAATTTTCAGCTTTTGAAGTAGCTGTAACACTCGCCGCATAGGTAAGTCCATTAGCAAGTGGCAATCCCTCATGCATATATAGCGTACCTTCAGGTTTTAACTGACCTGCATATAATCGGAACGACTCTTCCAGATGGCTTTTATCTCCGTAAATATCCAGGTGATCGGCATCCATAGAGGTGACCACTGCAATATCAGGGTGTAAGGTTAGAAATGAACGGTCATATTCATCCGCTTCCACAACCACTACATTATTTTTACCAAATAATACGTTGCTGTTGTAATTACTGGCAATGCCTCCTAAAAATGCGGTACAATCATATCCTGTATCTTTCAAAATATGTGCTACAATGGATGATGTAGTGGTTTTCCCATGCGTACCAGCAATACCAATACAAAACATTCCCTTACTAATAATCCCTAAAACTTCAGATCTTTTTTTCAAGATGAACCCCAAATCCTTGAAGTGATTTAAAACTTTAGCATCTTTTGGAATGGCCGGTGTATAAACCACCAATGTATCTTCTTGTGGATTTAGAAATGCTTCAGGCAATGTAGATACTTCATCAACATAAGTGACCTGTATCCCTTCATTCTCTAATATTTCAGTAAGTCGGGTTTTAGTTTTATCATAACCAGAAACAACCTGACCTCGTTTAGCAAAATAACGGGCAAGCGCACTCATGCCGATACCACCGACACCTACGAAAAATACCCTTTTTATTTTACTTAGTTCCATTTTTATTAGATTTGAGATGAGAGATATGAGACACCAGACAAATGGTCTTATCTCAAATCACACATCTAGTTTCTCATATCTTTACTTAATCAATTTCAACACCTCAACTGCAATAATTTCATCAGCCGCCGGCAAGGCCATTTTACCTATGTATTCAGATAACTTGGTGCACTGGCTTTCATCATTCAGCAACTCTAAGGCCGTTTTTACCAGAGTATCTTCAGCAGAACGGTCGTTAATTAATAATGCAGCGCCATTTTTAACCAATGCCATCGCATTTTTAGTCTGGTGATCTTCTGCTACATTTGGAGAAGGCACTAAAATCACTGGTTTTTTGATCAGGCAAAGCTCTGCAATGGTTCCTGCTCCGGCACGGGAGATGATTACATCAGCCGCTGCATAAGCCAAATCCATTTTATTTAAAAATTCCAGGATCCGCACATTGGGGTGATATTCAAGCCCTAATCTTTCGATTATCCCTTTATAATAAAACTTACCTGTTTGCCAGATGACCTGAACATCCTGAGCTAAAATTTCAGGCAGGTGCTTTTCAATCGCCTTATTCAAGGTTCCTGCGCCTAAACTTCCGCCCGTAACCATAATGGTTTTTTTTAACGGATCAAGTTTTAAAAGTTCAGCACCTGCATGGTGTTTACCTTTGATATCAACCACATCTTTCCGAACCGGATTACCTGTTTTCAAGATCTTATCTGCCGGGAAAAACTGATCCATCTCATCAAATGCGACACAAATCTTTGATGCTTTTTTCCCTAGCCACTTATTTGTTATTCCGGCATAAGAATTTTGTTCCTGTATCAAACTAGGAATCCCTTTCAATGAAGCTGCATATAATAACGGACCAGAGGCATATCCCCCTACACCTACAACAACATCAGGCCTAAAATCTTTAATGATTTCTAAAGCTCTTCGTACACTTCCGATCATTTTAAATGGCAATGCCAAATTTTTCATGATCGAACCGCGTTGCATACCGCTGATATTTAAACCCAAAATTTTATATCCGGCAGCAGGAACCTTTTCCATTTCCATGCGTCCGTTTGCACCCACAAATAAAATTTCACAAGAAGGAACCAAGCGTTTTAGCGCATTGGCTATGGCTACGGCAGGAAATATATGCCCGCCGGTGCCACCACCTGATATGATAATTTTTGGGGAATTATTCATTTTTTATATTTATTTATTGAATGTGTGAATTTTGAATGTGGGAATGTCTACTAGCGATAGCTACATTTCATAATTCTGTTCTTCTATCATTCTTTATTTTATCTTTAATTATTGAATGTGTGAATTTTGAATGTGGGAATGTCTACTAGCGATAGCTACATTTCATAATTCTGTTATTCTATCATTCTTTATTTCTATCTCTAATTATTAAATGTGTGAATTTTGAATGAGTAAAAGTTTACTAGCGACAATCACATTCTATAATTTAATCATTCTTTCATTTAATCCTTTATTTATTACTACTTACCGTTTTTCTTGCTTTCGCTACAATTGCTAAAATTTCATTTACTTCTTTCAATAATGGTTGGGCTTCAGCAGAATTTGTAATCTTTGATTCAATTAGAATCTCAATCCAAAAAGCAGTTTCATCAGCCTCTTCAATAACAATACTGAGCTTAGAAAAAAATTCAGCCCTAGATCTACTTCTACATGCGGCTCTATAATTTGCTCCGACTGAGGATGCTGATCTTATAAATTGTATACCAATTATTTTTCCCTCTTCAGTTTTTGGCAGTGTTTGATAAAATTTTATTGAACCTAAAACGAACTGCTTTGTTCTAGCCTTAATCGATGTTACAAAATCAACTTTACTTACATTTTCCATTATCTATTAATTTATAATTATTAAACTTTGGGATGTTCGCTATTAATAGGTCAATTCTATCACTTCTTCATTAAAACTCTCTCATTCAAAATTCCATCATTCAAAACTCAATTATAATCTTAAGCCATCGCCGGGATCTCTCCTACAATTACTTTATTTTTTACTTTTTCTTTATCCTCTTTGGCTATTGTACCGGCATTTTCTTCAACATCTCTACTTACACTTAAGATAATTCCAAAAGCTACACTGGTAAAAATCATTGATGTTCCACCCATACTTACCAGTGGTAAAGGCACCCCGGTTACCGGACCTAAACCTACGGCAACGGCCATGTTTGCAAAAGCCTGAATGGTTAAACTAAAACTCAAACCCGCCGCCAATAGCGCCCCAAATGCCTTCGGGGCCTTCGTTACTATTTTTATACATCGATATAAAAGCACCAGGTAAAGTACCATAATGACAATTCCTCCCAGTGTTCCCCATTCTTCAATAATAATGGCGAAAATAAAATCGGAATACGGGTGTGGCAGGAAGTTGCGCTGCGTACTATTACCTGGTCCTTTACCAAAGACACCACCAGTGGCCAGGGCAATTTTTGCCTGATCTGCCTGGAAAGTTTTATCTGAATGCTGCATCTCCGGATGCATGAACGTATTAATCCTGGACATATAGGTCTTCCGCCTTGGCCCTAGGAAAAATACAAATAACAATAACACAAAACCACCCGCACAAACAATGGCTATTTGTTTGATACTAATCCTGCCAATAATTAATAGTAAAATACTTACACCGAAAAGCATTAGTGCAGTTGAAAGGTTAGCTAAGGCAATCAACACAAACACCACACAAACAGAGCCCATAATCGGTAGAAAGGACTCTTTTACATCTTTGATGTTTTCTTGCTTTTTAGTGAGCATTCTAGCCAAAAACGTTATCAAAGCCAATTTTGCCAAATCGGATGTTTGAAAGGTTAATCCAATCACCGGAATCTTTACCCAGCGTGATGCATCGTTTAAATTCGTACCAAATATTAACGTGTAAACCAGCAATGGAATCGTGATGATCATTAAAATTTTAGATATACCAGCGTAGTACCGGTAGTCCAGCAAATGCGCAATGTAAATCATCCCAATCCCCATCAAAACAAAGATGAGGTGTTTGGTTAATAGCAATTTCTCTACGGCTTCACCTTTTTTATAGGCTAAAGTTCCCGTTGCACTGTAAACTGCCATTACGGAGATAAGCGAAAGCAAGATGATGATCAACCAGATCCATCTATCGCCTTTTGTTTTATCAAGTAGTGCCTGGAACATATTTTAAGCCTCCTATATTATAATTCTTTAACTGCTGCTTTAAACTGGTTGCCGCGGTCTTCATAGTTTTTAAATAAATCAAAACTCGCGCAAGCAGGTGAAAGCAAAACCGCATCACCGCGTTTAGCCAGATGGAAAGCTATTTGTGTAGCTTCATCTGCTGAAAAAGTATTCACAATAATCTCTACATCATCTTCAAAAGCATCATGAATCCGTTTATTATCCTTTCCTAAACATACAATTGCTTTTACCTTACTTTTCACCAAATCTTTAAGCATGTTATAATCATTGCCTTTATCTACTCCACCCATAATCAACACTACATCGGCTGTCATACTTTCTAAAGCATACCAGGTAGAGTTTACATTAGTCGCCTTGCTATCATTGATAAAATCAATTCCTGAAATCTTAGCCACATGCTCTAACCTGTGCTCAATATTTTTGAAATTACCCATACTCTCGCGAATGGTTTCATTTCTTAACTCTAAAACCTTCGCAACAATGCCCGAAGCCATAGAGTTGTAAATGTTGTGCTTGCCTTGAAGGGCTAAATCTGAAAGAATAGACATGGTTAGTTCTTTATTTGGTTCTGTAAGGATCTTTATCGTTTGCGCTTCTAAATAAGCACCTGGTTCAATTTTTTTTGTAATGGAAAATGGAAAAGTCTGTGCTACAGGCTTAAAAAGTTGTACGGCTTTAATGCTCTCTTCATCATCTGCACAATAAATAAAGACATCTTCTGCTGTTTGATTTTGAATAATGCGCATTTTGGATGCAACATAATTTTCCATTTTGTATTCGTAGCGATCTAAATGATCTGGCGTAATATTTAAGAGCACAGCAATATCTGCCTTGAACTTAAACATATCATCAAGCATGAAACTTGAAATTTCAAGCACATAGTAATCGTAATTTTCTTCCGCAACCTGAGCAGCAAAACTATGACCGATATTTCCTGCAAGCCCCACATTTAAACCTGCATTTTTTAGGATGTGGTACGTAAGCAAACTCGTAGTCGATTTGCCGTTAGAACCTGTAATGCAGATCATTTTAGCATCAGTATATCTTTTTGCAAATTCAATCTCCGAAATAACCGACGTTCCTTGTGCAACCAACTTTTTAATGATAGATGCGGTTGGCGGAATACCGGGGCTTTTAATCACCTCATCTGCATTTAAAATCAATTGCTCAGTATGTTTTTCTGATTCAAAAGAAATATTAAGTTTCTCTAATGCTGATTTATATTTATCGGCAATTACTCCGAAATCCGAAACAAACACCTCAAAACCTTTTGCTTGTGCAAGTTTTGCAGCACCAACGCCACTTTCGCCTGCTCCCAAAATAACCACACGACCCTGCCCTGCCATTGCTGACTGCAGGTTTCCTGATGTGTTATTTTGATTTGTGCTCATTTTTAATTAGTATCAAGTATTTAGTATCAAGTATCAAGACTGAGCCTAAATACCACTTATTTATTTTTGTTTACCACCTAAGGCATCTTAGTTTTCAATTCTACTTTTTGCTATTCAAGCTTTCAGCTTTGGTCTTTAAGCTTTTCACTATCTCAATTTCAATGTTACTATTGTGATGATTGCCAGCATGATTCCGATAATCCAGAAACGCGTTACAATCTTTGCTTCATGATATCCCTTTTTTTGATAGTGGTGATGCAAAGGTGACATCAGAAAAATCCTGCGGCCTTCACCAAACCGTTTCTTCGTATATTTAAAATAGGAGACTTGCATAATTACAGACACCAACTCCACTAAAAAAACGCCGCATAGAACCGGGATCAACAATTCTTTGCGGATCATTAAAGCGAAGGAAGCGATGATACCTCCAATGGCCAAACTTCCTGTATCACCCATAAAAATCTGTGCTGGATATGAATTATACCATAAGAAACCAACACAAGAACCTACGAATGCGCCTGCGAAAATCATCAACTCTGCTGAATTGGGGATGTACATAATATTCAGGTAATCGGCCATTACCGTGTTACCGGAAACATACGCCAAAATTCCTAAGGTAATCCCGATTACAGCGGATGTACCCGTGGCAAGGCCATCTATCCCATCCGTTATATTTGCTCCGTTTGATACCGCCGTGATGATGAAAACGGTAATAAGTAAAAAGATGATGAAGGCAAACTTCTGATAATCGCCACCTAAAAACTTCAATACCTTTGCGTAATCAAACTCATTGTTTTTATAGAAAGGCATGTTTGTTTTGGTCGATTTTACATCTTGTGTATAGTAAAAAGTCTCCCCTTTCTGACGCAGTACCATTGGCGCTGGTGAAGTCACTTTTACATCGTCCTGAACCGTTTCTCTCACCACAATATTGGGGTGAAAATACATGGTCGTGCCTACAATTAAACCTAATCCTACTTGCCCGACAACTTTAAACTTGCCTGCTAAACCTTCTTTATTTTTTTTAAAAACCTTAATATAATCATCCAAGAAACCAACTGCCCCCATCCAAATCGTTGTGATGATCATCAGGATTACATAAATATTGGAAATATTGGCAAACAACAAAGTTGGAATCAGAATGCCCAATAAGATGATAATCCCTCCCATGGTTGGAGTGCCTTGTTTTTGCATCTGCCCTTCGAGTCCTAGGTTTCTAACCGTTTCGCCTACCTGCTTTTTATGAAGGTAATCGATTAACCTCCGTCCATAAACAGTAGTAATCACCAATGACAAAATGATGGAAATAGATGCACGGAACGTGATATACTGAAACAACCTTAATCCAGGAATGTCATAATGCTTATGCAAGTATTCGAATAATAAATATAACATTAGCTGTTCGGGTTTAGTTGTTCTAGTAAAATTTCTTTATCATCAAAATGGTTCCTTACGCCATTAATTTCCTGGTATTTTTCATGCCCTTTTCCGGCAATGAGGATAATGTCACCGCTTTTTGCCAAATGACAAGCTGTTTTAATGGCTTCTCTTCTATCTAAAATGGATAAGGTTTTGCGTTTATTGGTAGGCGAAACACCTGCTTCCATCTCTGTAATAATACTTTGAGGATCTTCCGTCCTTGGGTTATCGGAAGTTAAAATCACTTTATCACTCCAATCGCAGGCCACCTGTGCCATCACCGGACGTTTTGTTTTATCCCGATCGCCACCACAACCAATTACCGTAATTACCTGTTCTGTTCCTTTGCGGATATCTGCAATTGTGCCTAATACATTTTGAACAGCATCTGGCGTATGGGCATAATCTACAATACCAATAATTTTATCTGAAGAAACGATATAATCAAAACGACCTTCAGCGCCAGTTAAACGACTTAAAGAAGTTAATACTTTCAATTTATCCTGTTCCAACAATATAGCAGTTCCGTATACGGCCAATAAATTATAGGCATTGAATGAACCAATCAACTTGAAATACACATCTTCATTATCGATATCCAGATGCAATCCGCTAAAACCGTTCTCCACAATTTTAGCTTTAAAATCTGCCAGTTGCTTCAGTGCATAGGTTTTCTTATGTGCCTTTGTATTTTGCAGCATAACCAAACCATTTTTATCATCAACATTTGTTAATGCGAATGCTGTTTTTGGAAGCATATCGAAAAAGGTTTTCTTAGCCTTTAAATAGCCTTCAAAAGTTTTGTGAAAATCTAAGTGATCATGTGTTAAATTAGAAAATACAGCACCAGAAAAGCTCAATCCTTCAATTCTATGTTGAGAAACTGCATGTGAACTGACTTCCATGAAACAATAATCACATCCGGCATTTACCATATCACTCAGTAACTGGTTAAGTGCAATCGGATTTGGAGTAGTATGTGTTGCTGGTATAACGGTATCATTGATATAATTTTCCACCGTTGAAATTAATCCGGTTTTATAGCCTAAATCCTTAAATAATTTAAATAAAATAGTGGCAATAGTAGTTTTACCGTTGGTACCTGTTATGCCAATTAACTTTAATTCTGCAGCAGGATTGCCAAAGTAATGACCCGCCATAATACCTAAAGCTACCGACGTATTTTCTACCTTAATATAGGTAACCGTATAATCATGAATTTCAGGAAGATTTTCACACACAATTACAGTTGCTCCCTGTGCAATAGTTTGCTCTATAAACTGATGTCCGTCAGTTAGCGTCCCCACAACTGCAAAAAAAACATCTTCTTTACCAACCTTGCGTGAATCAAAGTTGAGCGCATTGATTTCTCTATCGGTTTTACCAACCAATTCTTTAATCGTTACGCCATAAAGTAAATCTTGTAATTGCATATTTTCTTATCAAGTAATGAGTATCAAGTATCAAGACTTCTTACTCTTTTTATCTTCAGACTCCAGACTTTCTTTCTAATTCAACTCTATTTGTACACCTAAACCTTTACCTACCCTGGTACCCGCAGCTATCGACTGATTAATTACTTTACCAGAGCCTGCCACTTTTGTTTTTAAACCCGCATTCCCTAAAAGGTAAAGCGCATCCTTTAAACCCATTCCAGCTACATTTGGCATCACACCTCTTTTTTCCGAATTTTCCTGAAAAACAGTACCTGCGCTGGTATCGATGATATTGTAATATTCAGATTTAGATGCAAATAATAGTTTAAAACCAAATGCTTTATAAACTTTCTGTGTAGCCTTGCTTTGTCCTGCTTTTGTTGGTGGATTGCCTGTATTACCGACTAAACGTGTTGGCATATCATTGTACATTTGCACGTCGCTAGCATAAATTCGATCTGCAATTTCCCTGAAAACCGGGCCTGAAACTGTAGCACCGTAATAAGCATCTTTTGGATCATTAATTACCACAATTAAGGAATATTTAGGCTTATCTGCAGGGAAATACCCTACAAAAGATGCCTGATATTGCTTGTTCGCTTTATAACCCTTATTGGCATCAGCAACTTGAGCAGTACCTGTTTTACCTGCAATTTTATAAAGCGGATTATAAACAACTTTCTTTCCACTACCCTCATTTACTACACCTTCAAGCATTTTTTTAATCTTACTTAATGTCACATCCGAACATATTTGCTCATTGATTACGCGGGCTTTAAACTGCTCAACCGGATTTCCTAATCTTCTAATTTCTTTAACAAAGATGGGCGCAACATATTTTCCGTTATTGGCCACTGCATTATAGAAAGAGAGCATTTTTAATGGTGTCAACTGCATCTCATAACCATAAGCCATTTGCGGAAGCGTCATATTTTTGTTCCAGCTTTTATTTGTCTTTGGATTTTTAACCACCGGCATTGCTTCTCCGGGAATCTGCAAACCCATTTTTTCATTTAAATGCCAATCATAAAGGTGATCAGTAAATTTGATTGGATCTGACCCATAATGCATATTGATCAATTTCGCAATTGCGGCATTTGATGATTCTTCAAAAGCTCTCTTTACAGTAACTGTTTCTATTTTAGGGTGTGAATCGGTAATTAATTTTCCTGGAATCTGATAATATCCAGTACCGATCATTGTATTGGTATCTACCAATTTATCTTCTAACAAAGCCATGTAAGATGCAAGTTTGAAAGTTGATCCGGGATCCTGATTTCCGGCAATGGCATAATTAAATTTCTCCTTGTAAACTCCTTCTTCAATTTTCGAGAAATTAGCTACTGCTCTCACTTCGCCTGTGGCCACCTCCATTAATATCGCAGTTCCATGATCCGCCCTCATCAATTTCAGCTGTTTTTCAAGCGCATTCTGAGTGAGATCCTGCATATTAATATCAATTGTTGAAATGATATCAGCTCCATCTTTCGGCGCTACTTCAGCCTCTTCATTAACCGGAATATAAACTCCTCCGGCAATCCTTTGCATTAGCCTTTTTCCGGTTTCTCCGTTAATATATTCGTTATATGCCCCCTCTAAACCTACCCCATTTTTAACGTTTTCATTTTTATAACCAATGGTACGGGCTGCAAGTGCCTGAAACGGAAGAATTCGCTTGTTCTGCTGAACAGCGATTAAACCTCCACTAAATTTACCAATATTATAAAGCGGGAAAGTCCGGATCGTTTTAAGATCTGCATACCCTACTTTACGGTGTATTAATAGATATCTGGCACTGTCTTGCCTGCCTTTACGCAACATTCTGGCATAATCCTTCGGCGTTTTATCGTTAAAAATTTGAGACAGTTTGAAACCAAGTGAATCAACCTTTTCATTGAAAATCTTATCATCGGCAATGCCACCGGCAAACATGTCCATTCGAAGCTCATATTCTGGAACAGATGTAGCCAGCAAACTGCCATCGTTGGAATAAATATTTCCACGGGTAGCTTCTACATTTACATAGCGGGTAGACAGGCTATCGGCCATTGCCTTCCATTTTTTACCTTGCACAAACTGCACCTGACCGAGGCGTAAAAACACCGCAAAAGCAAAAAGCACAATTAAGCCAAATGCCAGGTATACGCGAAGCAGGATGTTTGCTCTAATATTCATCGCTTTTAACAATTATTTTTTTTGGTGGTTCAATCAGTTCTTTTATTCCCAGGGTATCTACCTTTTTGGCTACTTCTGTCAATTTACTTTTGAACATCAGATCTGCCTTTAACGATTTATACTCCCACCTTAATTCTTTTACTTCTTTATTTAATTTATCAATTCGCCGAACATTGTTTACGGCAAAATGGCTATTGGCGATATAAATCATCCCCAAAAAGGCAAGAAAACACAAATAAGGCAAAGCATCTGTTGCCGCCTCTTTTGATACTAATCCGTCATTAAAAAGCTTACTGATAAATGAATTACTATCCATTTTTTCTTCAGCTGTTTTTGGTTTTTTAGGTGCAGCTTTTAGCTCCGGCTCAGGTCCGATCTCCTCTTCTTCTATATCTTCCCTGAACTTATTCATATCTTCTCCGCAACTCTTAATTTTGCACTTCTAGCCCTATTGTTTAGCGCAATCTCTTCATCTGTAGCTACAATAGCTTTACGCGTGATCACATTAAATGGCTTCTGTTGATTTCCAAAGAAATCTTTTTCTACCTCTCCCTGAAATTTACCTTTTGCCATAAAATTCTTCACCGGGCGATCTTCTAAGGAATGATAAGACATTACCACTAGTCTGCCACCAGGCTTTAATACATCGGCTGCCTGCTGTAAAAAATCTTCAAGCACTTGTATTTCAGCATTCACTTCGATACGTAATGCCTGAAAAACCTGCGCCAGGTATTTATTTTCTTTTCCTTTCGGGATGTACGAAGAAATAGCAGCCTTTAAACTATCTATATCCGTAAAAGGCATTTCCAAACGCGAGGTTACGATGGCACGCGCCAACGACTTTGCATTTTTCACCTCTCCGTAAATACCAAAAATTTTATGAAGCTTATCTTCCGTATAAGTATTCAACACTTCTGCAGCCGTTAAATTCCGGTGCTGATCCATTCGCATATCCAAATCAGCATTATGGCGAATGGAAAATCCACGCTGAGGAACATCAAACTGATGTGAAGAAACTCCTAAATCAGCCAAAATTCCGTCAACCTGTCTTACACCTTGTAAACGAAGGTTATTCTTTAAAAATCCAAAGTTTTGATCTATAAAAACCAAACGGTTATCATCTGGAATATTTTGTTGTGCATCAGGATCCTGATCAAAAGCAATCAATTTTCCTTTAGCACTTAAGTGTTTTAAAATTTCTCTTGAGTGGCCACCACCGCCGAAAGTTACATCAACATAAACCCCATCAGGATTAATATTGAGACCATCAATGCAAGGCTGCAACATCACCGGAACGTGATAATTATTCTCCATCAACGCCTCCTTTCTTATTACCCATTACCTTTTGAGCAAGATCTGCAAAGTTTGCAGGCACGTCATCAAAAATATCTTCGTAAGATTTTTTATCCCAAACCTCAATCCGATCTAACTGACAAGCTAAGACCAAGTCGCTGCCAATACCTGCATACTCTACCAATGATTTAGGAAGCAACACCCTACCAGCAGCATCAAGCGAAAGCTCGGTGGCACCACGGGTAAAAGCCCGAACGAAAGCACGATTTTCCTGATCGTAAATATTTAGCTTAGCCAGATCAGCTACAACAGCATCCCAAACATTCTTAGGATAGATCACCAGATTTTTTTCAAATCCGCGATTGATAATAAGCCCTTCTTTCTCTGCATTAGGCAATTGTTTCTTAAGCGCAGCAGGCACCATAAGGCGTCCCTTTGCGTCAAGTTTACAATCGAATTCTCCTAAAAGTTGGGTCATAGTGGTATCTACACTTTTTATCTAGTGTAAAAGTAAAGAGTTCTACCACTTTTTACCACATTTTACCACAAAAAAGTTTTCAACATCTTTTTTGTTACATTAGAGTGGTATAATTAAATTAATAGACAACTTTAGATATACTCACAAAACACCATACACACTTATAACCAATACTTTATAAGAAGCAATTTCTTAAAGTGGGAATTAATCCCAAAGAATAACGCTTCTCTCCAAATCTAGACTAATTATTGAAGAAATGAATAAATAAAGCCACAAACTGGCAGAATGATCCTGATCGATAGTGATCAGGAGTTAATTTTTTTTTGAAATAGAATATGAGATTAGAGGCATGTATTACATTATAGTAGTAAATAGTATGCTGTTGCAAAATTATTATATTTAGAAATGAAATTCGAGACCCATTCTGTTTATCATATTTATAATAGAGGAAATAATAGCCAAAAAATATTTTTTACAGAAGCAAATTATTTGTTTTTTCTAGACAAGATCAGGAAAGAATTGATTCCACATGGTGATATACTTTGCTATTGCTTAATGCCTAACCATTTTCATTTAATGATACTTACTCCTGAAGATTTCAAATCTAATGATTTAAATAATGCCATTGGAATTTTGCTCAGGTCTTATACACGAGCAATTAATCTTCAGGAAGGTAGAAGTGGCTCCTTGTTTCAGCAAAAAACAAAAGCAAAAGAGCTGATCGATAAAAATAATAATAACGCTATAAATTACTTGGCAACATGCGCTCATTACATTCATTTAAATCCAGTCAGGGCTGGCCTGGCAAGACACTTAAACCAATGGCGATTTTCATCTTACCTGGATTTAGCTGGACTGAGAAATGGGACTTTATGTAATAAGGAATTATTTTTTATACTAAGCGGAATAAGAAAAGATGAATTTATCAAAGAGAGTGAAGCGATGTTAGATTTTAAACGCATGTCTTTTAAATAGTCATCGGATGAATATAGACTGTCGCCTGTTATTCATCCGATGACAAAAAATGAAATGAGCAGGTCGCCCATAATTTTTATTTATTTGATAACCAAATTTATCAAATAGTCATCAGATGAATATAAACTATAGCCTATTATTCACCCGATGACGAATTCGAAGTAAGATTACCCGTTAATTGCTTTAACGCCAGGTAATTCTTTACCTTCCATATATTCTAATAAAGCACCGCCACCTGTTGATACGTAGCTAACTTGATCTTCCATACCGAATTTAGCAATTGCAGCAGCAGAATCACCACCTCCAATTAATGAAAAGGCACCATTCTCAGTTGTAGCAGCCACCACAGCATCGGCCACCGCTTTTGTACCTACTTGAAAATTTTCCATTTCAAAAACACCCATCGGACCATTCCACAATAAGGTTTTAGAGTTTTTAATCACATCCTGAAATAATGCAACTGATTTTGGACCAATATCTAATCCCATCCAATCAGCAGGAATCTGACCTGAATCTACATCTTTTTTATTTGCATCATTCGCAAACTTATCAGCAATTACCGTATCTACTGGCAAAATTAAATTTACGCCTTTAGCTTTAGCTTTCTCGATCAACTCTAATGAAAGTTCTTGCTTATCAGCTTCCAAAAGCGAAGTACCAATTTCACCGCCTTGTGCTTTCGCAAAAGTATAAGCCATACCACCACCGATGATCAGGTTATCTACTTTATCCAATAATTTTTCAATCAATAAGATTTTATCTGAAACCTTCGCACCACCCATAATTGCCGTAAACGGACGTTCTGCATGGTTTAAGATTTTTTCTGCATTTTCTACCTCTGAAGCCATTAAATAACCGAAGTATTTTGCATCAGGGAAAAACTGTGCAATAATGGAAGTAGAAGCATGCGCACGATGGGCTGTACCAAATGCATCGTTCACATAAACATTACCCAGTTTAGATAATTTCTCAGCAAAAGCTACATCGCCTTTTTCTTCTTCTTTGTAAAAGCGGAGATTCTCTAATAATAACACTTCTCCTGGGAAAAGATTTTTTGCCTGGTTAACAGCATCTTCACCTATACAATCTGCAGCAAATTTTACTTCCAGATCAAGCATGCGGGATAAATCGCCCAGAATATGTTTTAAAGAATATTTATCAGTAGGGCCATCTTTTGGTCTGCCCAGGTGAGACATTAACACAACAGAACCGCCATCATTTAATATTTTAGTAATGGTTGGCAATGCCGCACGCATCCTTTTATCATCGGTAATTTTAAATTCATCATCTAAAGGCACATTAAAATCTACCCGGATAAGCGCTTTTTTATCTTTAAAATTTAACTGATCGATTGTTTTCATGTTTATATATTATTTTAGTTTTAGTCTCATTTCATAATGAATGCCAATACCGGGAATATCAAATTCAGGCGATTCATTAATAAACCCTATTTTTTTATAGAAGGGTGCAGCAACAGACCTTGCATTGCACCAAAGGTAATTTGTTTTGTATTCCTTTAGATATTCGATTGCGAAATTGATTAACGCTGCACCGTAGCCCCGGCCACCATAATCCGGGTGCGTAGCCATTCCGCGAAGCTGGTAACCTTCTCCATCCTCAGGAAAAAAATCATTCCGCATAAAAGTAGCTACAGAAACGATTTGATCATCTTTTACATAACCGAGATGAAAAGTATCATAGGCTTTATCTCCATCAAAAACACATTCATCCAATGGCTTACCATTTCTTAACATCAGGCTTCTAAGCGGGAGAACTTCTTCAGGAAGAATGAATTTAACCATATATTACTTTTTCAAAAGTTTTGTATCTACTAACAAGACAGATACAACGATATTTTTAAGCGCCTTCGCAAAGTTAGCAAAGCATTTGAAACCTGATTAAAATTGATTAAGAATTTTGTTAACGATTATGATAACCTGCAAATTACCGTGCGGACGAAAATCTCAGGAACATAGCCCGAAGAGCAGACAATGTATATTCTTGAAAAAAGGGAGCTATAAAAACCTATGAGAAGGCTCTTATAGCTCCCTTGAAATTATTTACTTTTAAGCTCATTAACCGGAGTGGTTAAGGCAAAAGCTTTGTGTACTTTTTCTACTTCCAATTCTTTAGCTAAAGAAAATTCGGCAGATTGTTTAATCGCTAATGATGAGGCACCAATTGAAACTTTATAGGTTCCTGCTTCGGCCATCCATGCACTTTTGCTTTCCATAAACGAAGCCAGGTCTTTTGGAGATAATGTAAGCTGAACCGTTTCTGACTGACCTGGTTTTAACAGTTTCGTTTTGGCAAATGCTTTTAATTCTTCCACTGGTTTATCGATTTTTTGATGTGGTGCTGAAAGATAGAGTTGTACAATTTCTTTTCCTGCAACCTTACCAGTGTTCTTAACCGTAACTGATGCCGTCAACTTTCCATTAAAAGTTTTGCTACTCAATTTTAGATCGGAATATTCGAAGGTGGTATAAGATAACCCGTAACCAAACTCAAAGGATGGTTTCACTTTGAAGGTATTAAAATAGCGATAGCCAACATAAATACCTTCTGCATAGGTTACATTTTCTGGATTAGAGACTGGTGTACCTAACCAGTTTTTAGCTGATGGTGTATCTTCATACTTCATTGGGAAAGTCATGGTTAATTTTCCTGAAGGGGTAACTTTACCACTAAAAATATCAGCTACAGAATTTCCACCTTCCTGGCCAGGCTGCCAGGAGAGTAAAATGGCATCAACTTTATCTTTCCAGCTAGCGGTTTCAATCACGCCACCAATATTTAGAATTACCACTACTTTTTTATCTTTTGCATGAAAAGCTTCGGTAACGTTGTTAATTAAGTTTATTTCATCAGCAGCAAGGTTGAAATCATTATCTACCGTTCTATCACCACCCTCACCAGAATTTCTACCAATGGTTATCACTGCCAATTCAGTTGATGCTGCTTTTTTTGCAATCAGTTCCTTGCTCAAATCCAGCTCGGGTAATCTTTCTGGTAATGCCAGGATTCCACGTTTTTTACGGCTTTCCAGTTCTGCTGCCTTTTCTTTTACTGCAAATGGAGTATACATGGCTTTAAGTTCGGCATCCAATTGATAACCTCCTTTTTCCAATCCTTCAATCAATGAAATAGTGTAAGCTTCATTTACATCACCACTTCCGGTTCCGCCGGCAATGAAATCATATGAGGTTACACCAAAAGCTGAAATGGCCTTTTCTTTAGCCTGATACGGCAATAAATTATGCTGATTTTTAAGCAAAATCATTCCTTCAGCAGCTGCATTACGTGTGATTTCAGCATTGGCCTTTAAGTTTGGCTTATCAGTATATTTATATTTTGCCATGGTTGGCGATTTAAAAACCAGTTCTAAAATTCTTTTAATGTTCGTATCCACTACTGCTTTAGAAAGTTTACCATTTTTCATGTTTTCTAAAATGGCTTTTTTCTGGGCAGGGAGTCCGGGCATTAGTAAATCGTTCCCTGCATTAAGCTGGGCTACAACATTACTGGTTCCTCCCTGTATTGAGGCGAATCCGGCATAACCACCAAACCAATCGGTCATTACAATGCCTTTAAAGCCCCATTCATTGCGTAGGATATCAGTTAGCAGATCTTTTCTTGCTGAAGTATAAGTTCCATTAATTAGGTTATACGATGACATCACCGTCCATGGATTGGATTCTTTAACAGCAATCTCAAAGCCTTTTAAGTACAGCTCACGCATAGTTCTTTCGGTAATATGTTCATTAATAGAAAGGCGATTGGTTTCTTGATTATTGGCTGCAAAATGCTTTATAGAAGTACCTACACCGTTTGATTGGATCCCATTCACCATAGCCGCAGCTATATTACCAGATAACAGTGGATCTTCAGAATAGTATTCGAAATTACGTCCATTAAGAGGATTTCTATGAATATTTAAAGCTGGGGCAAGAAGCACATCAACCCCATATTCTTTCACTTCATTGCCCATGGCTTTACCAACGCTCTGGATTAATTCTGGGTTCCAGGTTGAAGCAAGCGCAGTTCCAACCGGAAAAGCTGTACAGTAATAGGTATTTTTATTGTTATCGCGGATGGGTTTGATGCGCAATCCGGCAGGACCATCAGCCACGATAATTTCCGGAATTCCTAAGCGTTTAATGGCATAAGTGCCGCCTGCAGCTCCTGGAACTCGACCTTCTATAGCGCCAACAACAGGTGTTAAACCGTCAAAACCTGGCATTCCGGTGCCCATTAATATAGATGCCTTTTCTTCATCGGTCATTTTGCTGATCAAATCATCAATGCGCTCACTAATGGGTAAACGGTAATCTTCATATTTATCCAATCTGCCGTTTCGGTTTAAATCTTCGAAAGTAAAACCGTTAATGGTAATTTTAAGAGATTTTTCAGTGTGTTTAGCGGGTATATTTTTCCATGAGATATTTGAAAACACCAATGCAGCCATCAGCGATAGCTTTAAGGCTTGATTTACGTTATACTTTTTCATAATTTATTTATTTGGTTATCAATTAATTTAATTTTTTTTTAAACATTTAGCCAATCTTCAAATGAGTTAATCCAACCAATAACAGGCAAATTTTGCCGCTCCATCCCAAAACCATAACTACCTTTTCATATATGCGCAATTCTAGGATAATTGCCTTTAAACCATTATAGTATCACTGGAAACTTATTTAGGTACAAAAATTAAAAGGGTAAGGTATTGGTTAGCACAAATCCGCACATCTTTCATTGCTTCATTACGAAGCAATATTAATATGTTTAATTTAGAAAAACAAATTATTAGTTTTAGAAGTCATTAAATCAATTAAAAACCATTTATGATTATTCAGGACATTAAAGATGCAAGCGCAGCGTTATGGCGTAACTCAATCCCTCATATTTCGATAGATAGTGTTGTATTTGGCTTTTTAAACAACCAGTTAAATGTATTATTGCTAAAAATAAAAGATGAAGAAAACTGGATTTTGCCTGGTGGATATTTACAAAAAAATGAAGGAATTGATGATGCTGCTAAAAGAATTTTATATGAAAGAAGTGGCGCTGACAAGATATTTCTGAATAATTTTGGCGTATTTGGCGACCTTAACCGCTCTGAAGAATACTTTAAAGATTACCCGGATGACTTATGGCATAAACAGCGTTTTATAACCATTGGATATTATGCATTGGTAGATCAAACCAAGGTAAATCCGATACCAGATAGTTTTACTGAATGTTGCGCATGGATGCCTGTTCAACCAATTCCAAATATGGTAATGGACCATGAAATTATCATAAAAAGAGCATTAACTACCTTGAGGGAACACATTAGTCATAAACCAATTGGCTATAATTTGTTGCCAGAGTCATTTACTTTACCTGAGTTACAGACCCTGTACGAAGCAATTTTGGGAGAAAAGCTAAACCGTGGAAACTTTTATCGCAAAATGATGCGTTATGATATTCTTATAAAATTAGATGAGCAACGGAGAGGTGGTGCCTACAGAGCGCCTGATTTGTATAAATTCGATGAGGCTAAATATAAAAAAGCATTAGGTAGCCTAAACTGGTAGTAAAAATATCCAGTTTGATATCTACATACCATCGTGTATTTTAGTTATACTGATTTGCCTGATCAATCTTTTTAATCACATCTACAAGGCGAGAGCTGTAACCAAATTCATTATCATACCAGCCAACCACTTTAACCATATCGCCTACTATAGAAGTTAAAAGGGAATCAAAAATACAGGAATGGGGATTATTAATAATATCTACAGATACAATCGGGTCTTCAGTATATTCAATTACACCTATTAGTTCATTTTCTGCAGCAGCTTTAAATGCAGCATTAATTTCGGCAATGGTCGTTTTCTTTTTTAATAAACAGGTAAAATCGGTTAATGAACCATTTAAAACCGGAACCCTTATTCCAGCTCCACCTAAACAGCCATCCAATTCTGGAAAAATGTGGGTGATGGCTTTCGCTGCACCTGTAGTAGTAGGGATGATTGAAGAAGATGCTGCCCTTGCCCGGCGGAGATCTTTGTGATTGGAATCATGGAGGTTTTGATCACCAGTCATGGAGTGAATAGTAGTGATATAACCTTCTTCTACACCCCAATGATCGTTTAATATTTTGATCATGGGCGCAATATTGTTAGTGGTACAACTGGCATTAGACAGGATTTTGCTTGTTAAATCAATTTGGCTCTCATTAACGCCTAATACCACCATTGGAATATCATCTGCAGCTGGTGCTGAAATTAATACTTGTTTTGCGCCTGCTGTAATGTGTTTGCCGGCAGTTTCCATGGTTAGGTTTTTCCCCGTACAATCAACCACCAAATCTACTCTTAAGGCAGACCATGGAAGCTCATCTGCTGCTTTAATGGAAAAAACAGGAATGGTAATTTTGCCAATGACCAAAGCATCAGGTTTGGCGGCTACTTCTCCCTTAAAAACACCATGTACAGAATCGTATTTAAAAAGATGGGCCATGGCTTTGGCATCTGCCAGATCATTAATAGCAACTACCTCAAAGCCCTCTAGCAATGCCAAACGTAAAAAAGTTCTGCCTATTCTCCCGAAACCATTAATTGCCAGCCTCATGTTATTAAAATTTTAGAGCGCAAAATTAATGTTTATTTCCAGATTACCACTTGCTCGTAAATTCTGCCTTCATTTATTTACGCTTAGCAAACGAGACTGTTTGGTAAGCTGCCTTGAAATCAGCAAATTGAATATCATACAGATTCCGATTAAAAGAATGATTAATAAAAAACTGCCCATATGCTGTAAAATAATGGTACTAAACATGGCAATACAATTTAAAATTACCGTTAATATTACAATTTTATCGGGTCTAAAACCTAAATCCTCAAGCCTGTGGTGGATGTGGTTACGGTCACCAAGAAATGGTGATTTTTTCTTTAAAATGCGAACGGTAAAAATGCGAAGAGAATCGAAGATTGGAACAATTAAAATGGAAACCGCAATGGCTGGTGCAGAATAAAAGGCGGGTTTATTGGCTCCAGTAAATTTATTCAATTCTATAAATTTAATTGCCAGTGCAGCTGTGGTTAAGCCAATAATTAATGCGCCTGTATCACCCATAAATATTTTAGCCGGAAACCAGTTATATTTTAAAAAGCCAGCAATGGCACCAGCAAGAGCAAAGGCAATAAAGGCATAAGGCAGTTGATGCATGATAGCAAAGCACACACCAAAAGTTAAACTGGCCAGAATGCCGATGGTTCCAGCTAAACCATCAATACCATCAATTAGGTTAAAGGCATTATTTAAAAAGATTATTAAAATAATAGAAAATATGCCTCCACCCACGTAATTAATTTCATTTATACCCAACACCCCATACAAACTGGTAAGCCTGAAATCTCCAAAAAAAACAAGTATAGAGGCAACAATTAATTGCAGTAAAAATTTGGTACTGGTGTTGGTGCCATAAACATCATCTTTTAAACCTAAACCTGCCAAAATGATGCAGGAAACAATTAAAAAATTAGCTTCTTTAAAACTAATGAATGCTGAAAATAATAATGTACAAATGGTAAAACTCGAAACGATTGATAAACCGCCAAGCCTTGATATATTTTCTGCATGACTTTTACGATGCAAATCGCTAACATCAAAAAGCTTGTATTTTAAAGAAGCATGAATAATGGATGGAATACTAAATATCACCAGTATTAGCGACAATAAAAATATTGCACCATAGAATAATTCTGGAGTAGTTGTTAAAAAGTTTGTAAACAAAATGGGGAACTGTTTTAACAAAGATAACAATCATTGTAGCTTTTATTTGTTCTTTTTATTCTTTAAATTGATAATTGTAATAGTATTTTTTCATAAAGCCTTATTATTATTTTCATATTAAGGCCCTGTTAAATCCTTTGCTATTAAAAAACCTAAAACACGCGTGAACAAAAACGAATAATAAAAGGAGTTGAGGCAAATTCTGGCTAAAAACTACCAGTATTGTATAATTTTAGATAGCTTTTTCATGATTAAAACCTTAAGTGGGTTTGGAACTCGATTTTTTTTCAAAGCTTTGTAATCATTTTCAAAAGCACCAATCAGGCTGGATATGTTTTTATTACTTAGCCCCCCCATCCTCATATTAACCATAAGTATAGGTAGGTAAACTGCCTTTAGGTGGTGTACAAAAAAATATCTTAAAATGAGGTCATAATCAGCTGCAGTTCCTATATCAAGTGCATAATTACCATACTGCTTAAATAAATCCTTTTTGATGTAGAGTGTAGGATGAGCAGGCATCCAGCCCTTTGCTATATCACGTATGCCAGCCTGTTTAGATTTCCAGGCCCTTATGATTTGATTATTTAATGGCCTGATGTAGTTCAGATCTCCATAAATGGCCTCAATTTCAGCCTGTTTTGCAAAAGCTTTTGCTACCTGTGCAATCACATTTCGATCGGCGAGCATATCATCAGCATTTAAAATTCCCACTACATCTCCTGATGCCAGTTGAATACCTTTATTAATGGCATCATACAAACCACGATCGGGCTCAGAAACAAAATGTTTTATGGAATACCGGTAACCCTCAATAATTTTAAGGGTGCCATCAGTAGAAGCGCCATCCACAACAATATATTCAATATCCTGATAAGATTGATTGATGATTGATTCGATACATTCTTTAAGATAAGCTTCTCCGTTATAAACTACGGTAATAATGGATATTTTCATTGTTGCGTGGCGAAAGCTTTTTTACGTATGGTTAAAAAAGACATTCCAGCTGTAAATATAAATAATAGCGGGATAAAATCATCAAGAGAGCATTCTTGATAATAGGTTCCTTTTGTACCTGCTTTGCCATGCCCTATACAACCAGCCGATGGTTGTAATGGATCTAAATTCCACTTGCAACCTTCAGCAGGATAAATCTCGCCAGGTGTATTGGAATATATTCCTCCAGGTGGGTTGCTTTGATAAGTAAGCAACTCTGGGTAGCCGGGAACCAGACAACCATATTCTGCAAAAACAAAAAACGGGATGAGATAGAGAGGGATGATTAAGCACAACTTTTTCATAAGCTAATGGATTAATCATACCCGAATGTAAAAAAAATATTTTAATACTTAAGTATTAAGCATACATAAAAAAATCAGTTATTAGTATTTATAAATCAGTTTACAATTACATGATTCTTTAGATAACGAATCATACTTAATATATGCCGAAAATTTATATTTGAAACCATGGTAATTAGTGGCTAGGCATAGGGATATTTCTTGCAGCATCTTTTTATATAACGAATAACATTATTTATTTCACAATCAGTTAAGGTATCCATTCTCGCAGTTTTAAATGATCCAGTTTTACTATACCATCCTTTGTGTTTTTTTGTAAAGGTATAATTGATCAGTTTTAAGCTATCCATCTTAGCTAATTCTTCAAATGTTGATATTTCATTTAATCTATTACCTGCCAAAATATGGCAATTGTAACACCCCAGATTAGATACGATTTGTTGAACATCATAAGCATAGTACCTGCAGGTATCGATTAGCTTTTTTTTAATCAAAGTATTCTCTTTTGATTTGGGTTTATTTAGACAAGCGGCAGTAAATAAAAACAAAATACTACCTAAACTTAGCTTTATTATATTTGAAACCATAACAATTAGTGGCTAGACATGGGCGGAGTATCCCTATTGTAATCTTTAATATATCGAATGGCACTTCTAATTTCACAATCACTTAAAGTATCCATTCTTGACTTTTTAAAAGTTCCGCTTTTATCATACCAACCTTTATGCTTTTTAGTAAATGCATATGTTATAAGTTTTAAACTGTCAATTATAGATATTTCGCTAAATGTTGGTATTTCAAATAATCGCTCATTGGTTCGAACATGACAGTTATAACAGCCAAGATTAGAAACAATTTGTTGAGCATCATAAGCATAATATCTGCAGTCTTTAAGTATCTTTTTATTACTTACAATATTATCTTTGGATTTCGGTTTATTTACACATGCCACAATGAATAAAAATAAAAAACTACCGAAACTTAGTTTTATTATATTTAAAACCATAACTATTATTGGCTGGGTAATGAAATATCTCTACCATAATCTCTTATGTAACGAATTGCACTTTTTATTTCGCAATCACTTAGTGTATCCATTCTGGATGTCTTGAATGCTCCTTTAATACTGTAATTACCATTATGTTTCTTAGTAAAAACAAAATTTAAAAGTTTTAAACTATCCATAGCTGCAAGCTCATCAAAAGACGGTATATTATTTAATCTTTCACCTCTTCTGATATGGCAATTATAACAACTGAGGTTAGAAACTATTTGCCCGGCATCATATGCATAATACCTGCAAGAATCTGGCAGGCTATTTTTTTTTGGTGCTTTTATTTTTATTTTGTTCTCATTTATGCAGGCGACAAACATAAAAAGTAGAATGCTACCTAAACTTAGCCTTGTTGTATTTGAAACCATTCGTTGTATCTTTTAAAAATCTTCTTAATAAATCTAATGTGTTAAAATTTAGGTTTGTGTATGAATAAGTGCCTTTTGTCATGTCGCTAATATTTCGCATAAGAAAACTCATCATATCTCCTCTTTCATTGTCAGATATATTATAACTTGTGTTATCTCCTAGATGGTACATTAACCGGTCCTTTTTACTAAGATCTTCAATGTCTCCCAAACCTAGTGTATGAAAAAACTCGTGTACACCTATATATTTATTCTTTCTCCATTCATTGTAACTCACAACTGCTGGTCCTCCATCTCTCTGGGCAAGTCCCCCTGAATTGTGCTTTTTCCCATATTGATCGGTAAACTGATGACCAATACTATCTACTACGGCCAATACAAAATCGTTCCCCTTTAACTGACTCAGCATATTAATCTGTATAACATTAACACCACAATTAAAATTGTAGCGGATGGAATAGGTATGATTTTTTCGAAAATTAAATGACTTGGTTGAAGAATTATATTCAAAATAAATTACTCCACTCTTATACCCACCGCCCCTTAACTTAGAGGTAATCACTTGCTGGGTAAAAGTCATCAGGCTATTTAAATTGGGTGCACCATTAGTAGTGAGATCTAACACTTTTAAGGTGATGGTGAAATCGCCATATAGCGTTAATTCGCCACTGCCGTTATCACTAATATGCAAATTTTTGGCAACAATACCACTAGATAAAGGCTGGTTTTACAACGAAGAAATATTTGTTTTAAGCAAATCTATTAGATCAGCAGGCATAACAACTAAATTTATTAAGATAAATATAGTGAAATCGCAATTCAATAACAATATTTAATATACCTTAATATTCCCAATATGTTTTAAAATTAAAATTGTTATATCTGTCTTAGTAAGAGAATGATATTGAAAGGAATTAAATTAAATTTCTTGTTATTTTTCCTTTGATAATATACAATGATGTAATATTGCTTTTATTGATAATGGTGTCACCCCTGAAATTTGGATTGGATGAACGAAGAATAAGTTTGTCGGGATCAGCATGCTGATAAATCATCTTAATGCTTCGTAAGTAGTTTGCTTTTTCATCTGTCATCACAACATAAGCTTCACCCCATTGTAATACATCAAAATTAGTTACTTCCCGAATAGCAATGATTTCACCAGATGCATATTTGGGATACATACTATCGCCATAAACCGGAAGATAAGCTGTGCAATCATTAAAGGGTTTATAATTTACAAAGTATTCGGCTTGTTCTTCCATTAATATAAATGTATCTGAATCCGATAAACTAATATCAAAGTACGGAACACCTTCTTTCGCTTCGGATATAACCGGCCCGCTTTTCATTAGAGGTTCTCCAACGCCAGTTTCCAGCCACTCAATATTAACATTCAATCTGTATGCTAAACGATCTTTAATGAATGCAGAAATACTGTTTCCTCTACCACGCACAATATCAGACATAGAACCATCCTTAATGTTAAGTGCAACGGCAAAATCTCTTTGGGTTCTAAAGTTTAATATATCCATTAATGATTTAAAACGATCTAATTCAGTCATGAGAAAAATGTTAATAAGTTGTACGAAATAAATTTAGCATTGCTTAATTATAGTATTATTTTTGTTATGCAACACGCAAGGTAAATAAAATTAAAATTAAGCTCATGAAAAGTATTGAAACCAATTTGCAATTGCATCCCTCCTTTTTATTTTATGAAAAATTTTTTGAACTTAAAAGTATGCCAACCCACCTTTTCTTTATGGATGAGTGGCTGGAACTCATGTTGACAGAGCAGCCCGATGATCCTAAATATGCACCGTCTGACCTGCTATTTTTTTATAAGCTCCTCGTAGAATTTTATGAAGTTTCATTTGCATTAAATGAAGAAACATCAACCGCTAAAAATTTAATAATTGAGCACACCAGCATAGCAGAAGAGATGCTCAGCTATACCAGTTACCTCTATTGTGATCAAACCCGGCATTTAACTGATGACGAATTAATGCAACCACTTAAAGTCTTTAATTTTCTTGATGAACAGCAATTGGTTACATCTAAAAGTTTGCTTTATGACTGGCTCAGCCATTCATTAGAGCAAGGCATCACAGATGGTTTTGATACCTCCATTTATTCGCTCTATCGCAACACCAAACGGTTAATTGAAGCCAGCTGGCTGATCTATGAACGATTATTGAGGGCATTAGAGCGGCAATGCATAGTGATAAAAATTGGTCACTTTCAGGATACCTGCCCAACCTTACTCAGAAATGAATATCTAAAAAATCCTTACTATCAAATTATTCAGTTTTTCAGAGAAGAAAGCCTGGGCAGTTATCGCGATCAGCTCAAAGCATGGTTTAAAGCGGTTATAGGAAATAACCTAACTATGGCACCACCAGATTTTATATACCTACATGACCAGCTGACCCGGCTTCTGGAAGCTTGTTACCTTATCTCAGCCTATCAAATTCCGACCTCAACGCCTACTGCAGCTTCAGCACAACCCCATCTTTTTTCCAGTTGGCTTGCCCTGCAGAACCTCATCCATACATCGCCGGAAAAGGACGATCCTTACGAGATTTTAACTTTGCAGGAAGATGAAAAGGAGAGCCCCCTTGATGTTTTCCAACCATTACTTACTCTTGAAAACATTTCTAACATCAGAGAAGACTTAAAAGAATGGAGTTATTGTGGTTCAAGAGCTGGCCATATTGCCCCAGCTACAGGCGGTGCCTTTGATTTATATGAAATACTGATCAAAATCATGGAACTTGCTTTATTACTGGTTGCGGTTGACGAAGACAAGTTATACTTACATTTTCACAATGAAACATTTATAAACCGATAAGATGAACTTCAACCCCTTGGAAACGAACAGAATCCTTGCTGCTCTTCCTCAAAAGCAGATTAAGCATCTGCTGGAACTGATCACTAATCTGATTCCGCTGGCCTATATTTTTCAGCGCAGGGACAATACCAGGCTCATCACCTTGATTATGGTTTTAGACCGCTTTCAATACCAGGCCAGTGATGTCACAAGAAATATGCTGGAGTTTATTGCCCTGGGCAAGATTAATATAGAAATCAGGTATTTTTCTTATGGAACCATGCATGATATGTTAGCGCGTGGCAATTTATTTTATTCCAGCTATTGTCGTCGCGAACATTGTATATATCAATCTGCACCGCAATACGAATTGATTGAAACGCCTGCATGTAAATTATCTGAAATGCGGGCACATTCTGCCATGGTGATTCATCATGGACTGGAAAAGGCCAAAAGTTTTCAGGAAGGTGCGTTAGTATATTTTAAGGAAGGCAAATTTCAACTGTCAGCTTTTATGCTTCATCAGGTATGTGAACAGACATTTAGTCTGATTATCAAACTATATGAAGAAAGAGCACCTAAAAGTCATCAATTAATTTTACTTCAAAAAGTTGCTGGGTTTTATCTGCCAGCAATTAAGAATATTTTCGACATTAAAAAGAATAAAGAATTAAAATGGCTTGAATTGCTTCAGCAAGCTTACACTGGTGCACGCTATGATGATAATTACAAAATAGCTCCTGAACATTTGGCTTATTTGCAAGATAAGATTAGCACCTTGCTTAATAAACTAGTTGATGTTTTAAGTTTGCAGATGGATGTAAGAGATTAGTATAACCTATCTATAATTTTACGCCTCCGGATGAAAAACAAGCCTAATGTACCTGCAGCTGCAGCAAATGGAAGGGTTAAATCATCCAAATCGCACTGAACAGGTGGATCCAAACGAGTGTACGTTACCGTACTACCTATAGAAAGTAGATTTCCGTTTGCCACACATGCTGTTAGCGTTAATGGACCAGTTACAGGTGTAACGTTAACCGCCCTGGGGCAAGCATTCGTAAGGGTACTAAAGCTTGGATTATCAAAATTTCTAACGCTAACCGAAACAACAATTGTAACATTTACATACCCATTTAAATTTGTAAATACATTAGTTCCAATCAAGCAACCTGTTGATTGGGCAAAAAGACCCGAGGTGAAGGTAGATAATAGCAAAATTAAAAAAGCGAATTTCTGGAGCATTAACTTGATTTTTAACCAAAACTACTGCAGAGATGAATGGAATAATCCATTCACTTTATTCAACATCAACCACTTACGAATAAAACACTGAACAACTATGAACAGTAATTAAGATTTAGAATTAACTTGCGAAGTTTTAAAGGCCGGAAGCGTGGCAGAACTTCGCCAGTTTAATAGCCGATTTGAAAAATATGGAGACTGACAAAGTTTCCCATCACACTGCCCAACTAAACTTCGTAAGTCGGGTTTTAGAAACTTGCGAAGTTTTAAAGGCAAGAAGCGTGGCAGAACTTCGCCAGTTTAATAGCCGATTTGAAAAATATGGAGACTGACGAAGTTTTCTTTCACACCACCCAACTAAACTTCGTAAGTCGGGTTTTAGAAACTTGCGAAGTTTTAAAGGCAAGCAGCGTGGCAGAACTTCGCCAGTTTAATAGCTGATTTGAAAAACATGGAGACTTACGAAGTTTCCCATCACACTGCCCTTTGAAACTTCGTAAGTCGGATTAAATAAAAATGCTATTTTTAATAATAAATGGTAAAGAGATCATTACGCTCATTAACACCAAAAATGGCAAATAATCATCTAAAGGCAGGTTATTAGGTCGTGCAGAAGTGCAATTATTTGGGTCTTTATATGTATAGCCAACAATTGTTCCTTCGCCATCCGGTGTAGCATAACGTGATGATGCAACCACACACTCATGCTGGCGAGATGATGGATTTCTCCTGATATCATGACTAGCCGGAACAGTTCTATTTGCGCCATATGGCTGTATGGATGGATCCCAAACTTGAAACGCATCGTAATCATTTATCGCATCACAATCGTACCCCTTTCCATTTCCTTTATTGATCGGAACTGCAGATGATGTGCTATATACTTCGACAACATCATTTGAATTACCATAATACGTTGCAGAACCCAAATATTGAATAGCTATACGCCCGCCAAAATCACAGCCGTTTCCACTAATCTGAGCATCAGATTTTTTAGTATTTAGTGATAGCATTATAATCAATAATCCAATTGATTTATGCTTTGAACTAACCCATTTATAAATATGATTTGTTAGTTGATAAAATGGGTTTCCAATTGATACTGATTGTTGCGAGATGTTAAGAGCTGAGAACTTCAAAATGAATAAAATTTGTATTAATTACCCTACAAAAGTATTCAAAACAGTTATATGAACAAAATGAACAACCCTCCTAATCAGCTTAAAATTGAATAATTTAAAATTTTGGCATAATACTTTTTTCCAAAAAAACCAACTCCTATTTCTTCTAAAACGATTTTTTAAAATTTTTAAGTCCTGAAAAACAATATTAGAATTATTGATCTATATCAATAACATAATTTTTACAAAAAAATTTAGATGCGAATTTTATTCATCTTGTTCACTGATAAAATATCATCGTAATCTTGTTAAATTATACCACAAATAATGATTAAATAGCCAAATAAAACCTGGTTAAAACATTATTATTTTTAGTTATATAGCATGTATAGGTGTAGGCATGCGTAAGAAAATCAGGTTGCAATTTTGATAGCGAATAATACTTATATCATCCAGAAAGGTAATAGTTAAGAAAGAGAATTTATAGCAAGATAAGATGAGGATTTCATCACACAATTTAAAAGAATTTACCGAATAGGAGGTTGCTTAAGAGCAATCTATAATTGATCATATCTTGCACATATGATCTAATAATAACTCAGAAACGCTGCGAAAGATTAAGCCAAATGATATTTCCGAAGTGCAGTAAAGGCAAATCCGCCAATGGCTATAAGCATTAACCAAATGTAATCATCCAAAGGGCAGTTTTCTCTTTCATAATCATAAAGATTTCCTGATGTATAAGTAAAGCCAGCTGAGTTAGATGTTCTGATATAACAGGTATTGGCTCCCCTATTATTACCAAAAGATTTCACCCTCGGACAGGTAGTACTATTGGCTAAAGCAAGTGACCCAGTATAAGTAGGCCTTATATCTGATGAATTAGCGGGACCTGCATTACCAACTGAAGTTACCGCAAAAGTTGTTGTAGAGGAAACATAACACCCAGAACCTGATTGCGCAAATAATTTGCAACTAAAAACTATCAAACTAATAATAGACAAATAAAAAAAACGGAACAGCATAAAAAAATTGAAAGTAGATACTAAAACGATTTAAATACTTCAAAAGTAAATAAAAACATTTTTAATACCATGAAAATCTAAAAAATCATACACTTTTTATGAGTTTTGTCAATAATTATACTATGGTATAATATACTACAAAATTAACTAATTTATTATTATTATTTGACATTTTACAGTTACATTTTTAATATATATTTTCAAACATTTACGAAATAATAAGAGTAGAACCTTCGAGTTTTATAAAAAGGTTTTAGATATGTAGCTTATAAAGGAAGGTATACATAGTTCTATAAAAGGACTTATGGCACAACTATATAGGTGACAAATCAAATTCATTACATAAAGAGATTTGAATTCATATTTAATCAGTATCAGATGTGCGTAACTACTCAACAGTATTAATTCGAATTAGATTAATAATATGCCATAAAATATGATTTGAACAGGCTATTTATATTATAATTAACCTGCTGTTTAAGCATCCTATACCGAATAGTTGAATGGAGATTTAACTTTTCTCCTTTAGAGGTGTTTTTAATGAAATGAACATTTAAAATCAATTAATTCTTATCCAATTCGGATTATCAAATTAAAATAACCGGGCTAGCTTTTAAGAGAGCTACATCTTCATTCGTTAATTAAATACCATTCGTTTTCTGGAGAAATAGAATGCAGCAGGAAGTATGGCTAGCAAAATATAAGGAATATAATCATCAATAGGGCAATGATATACGATGGTAAACTCTATTGCGGTACCTCTATAATAAGCATTTGAACCACCAAGATACGTACGACAATCGATAGTACTACTTCTTAGTGTAATTTCAGAGCTTTTTATATAACTAAGGTTTTGATTGGCAGTCGTACTACAGTCAACAGTACTAGTAACTAATTGATATTTATCCCTTGTATAGTATTCTTTACCATCTTGCGGAGCGGACTGATTAATGACGTAAAAGATGTAAGGTGGGTATCTACATCCCGGCGTAGCAAAAGTAACCTGACTAAACACTAAAAAGAAAAATGTAAAAACTAATGACCTAAGCGAAAGCTTTTTCATTTTGTTAAATGGTAACATAAAGAACCTAATAAATCGAATCTTTGTGCAACCTGCCGGATCTGCAGTTTACAAAAAAAATCCTGTGTAAAATTTAAAAAACAATAAATTAAAACTTACTTATTCAGTTCAATTGAGACCAGACTAATGCATGATATACATTTGTCTATTTGAACTCAGAAATCTCCTTATTGATAATAAGAATAAAGATTTCACTACAATAAGTATTTATTAGGGATGATTACAAAAAGTGGTACTGTTGTTACACCTTTTGTAAAATATGTTCGCAAAAAATGAAAGTTAATTGGAGGAGTTAATACGTGCGCTTTCCTAATTAAAATTCACTTTACAAATGAAAGCATATTAAGGCTGATATATCATACAAATACTTAATATGTTGACAAATATCAAGTGCTTTATACTAGATATAGTATAATTTATATAAAACAGGCATAAAATTGTTAAACATCAGATTTGCAACGTCTTTATAAATTAGTAAAATAAAAATGATAACCGATTTAATTCTGATTTGCCCCAGCTTTATCTACTTAACTTTAATTAAAAACTGCTTTCTGAAGGAGTAGTATACTAAGGGCAATATAGCAATCATGAGGTAAATAATCAGGTTATCGATAGGGCATTGATATGTTCGAGGAAAGGTAACGGCTGAACCAATAGTATAAGTATTTGCATAATTCACATAACATCTCCCACCTTTTGCAGTTCTATTTGTAACAGTACTACTCAGTACATAAGTAGCGCTTTGATTGCCGACAGAATTACAGCTGGTATTTGATGAAAATTGAATCCAAGACTCATTAGTATAATACTCATATTTATTGTTTGGCGGATTGGTAGCCCGATTGTAATAAACTCTTCCCTGGTATCGGCAACCATTCGCTGCATGTACATTTTGACTAAATAAGGCACATACACATAAGCTGATTAGCATACTATACACATGCTTTTTTGTTTTGTTAAGTAATAACATTCCACATTGTTAAACTGATTAATTGCGTTATCTGTGGGATGAACAGTCACAAAAAAATCCTAAGAAAAAAATAATTTGGATTACTTATTGGATTCAATCCGGATGATATACCAAAGCATGATATATAATCCATTGAAACATTGAATCAAGTTTTCTGTAGAGGAAACCGATTACGTAACTACAATAAGTATTTATTAGGGATGATTACAAAAGGGGGCAATCACTGTTATACCGCCTTAAGCAAAATATGGTCGCAAAAAATGAAAGTTAAGTTGCCGTACACTGCGTCTGCATGTTTAATATCAACTATCCTTTAACAACTGAATATTATTCAGAAATTTAAATTGAGAAATTAAAAAACGAATAAACGATAGTAATTTACCTTATCAAAATTTTACAATACAAATAAACGAAATTAAGGCTTACTTATCATACAAACAACCTACATATTGATAAATGTCAAGTGGTTTATATTTGCAATTTAAACAAGGCCATACTTGTTGCTATTAATAACACTAAAAGAATTAAATCTCAGTTTTTCAAGGACTTTATAAAATCATGTGCCTAAAAATTTCATTAAGTAAAGAATTCTGTCATGTAAAAATCTGTAACCATCAGTTAGCATTGCATGTTGCACTAAAAAAATATTAAATTGTATTTTTGTGCTACATTTAGACTTTTGAAACATATTAGCCATTGTTATGCCATATCTAAAATCACGCTTCAACTTTCTGTTCCTTAGTATAATAATTGTATCTCTTGCCAGCTGTGGCGTTCGTAAAGAACGCACCTTATTTAATGCCCCATCAGATATTGTAACTGACACGATTAAGCAGGTTTATGTGGTAAATGATCAGGGCATTAGCGATGCCTACTATAAAATAAAGGTGAATGATCAGTTGGCCATTCGAAATGTTCAAAATTTTGAATTTGGTGCAACAACTGGCAGTTCTGCAAATACCGGTGCCAATAATAACCAAAATGCGCAAGGTGGTATACAAAATGTGCTTTCTTATCCTGTAGATTTAGACGGTAAAGTGAATTTACCCGCCATTGGTAAGATTGAAGTTGCCGGATTAAGCCGACGAGAAGCAGCCATTAAAATCCAGGATATTTATAAAACTAAACTATTAAAAGAACCCATTATAGAACTTAGCGTAGTCAATCTTAAAGTAACGTTACTGGGTGAATTTGGCAAGCAAGGAAATTTCTTGCTAGAACGTGATAATACCACCTTGATTGATATTATTGGTGAAGCTGGCGGAATCAGCAAATCAGCAGACCCGAAAACCTTAAAAATTATCCGTGGTGACCGTGCAAATCCGGAATTAATTTATGTGAACCTAAACGACATCAATAGTTTAGCCAGTAAAAAACTAATCCTTCAGAATCATGACATTATCGTATTACAACCTACAAAAAGTGCTGCAACCAGCGATAAATTACAAAGTTTAAATAATATTTTACAACCATTATTAGTCGTAGTAAACTTAGCCGTGCTTATTTTTACTGTAACCAGATAACAGCATTTAGCCACTCTATCTTCATAAATTCCCGATATTAACCTTAACAGGAAAAAGGCATTGATAAGTGGATAGAAACTAAAAAAAGAGGCTTAGAATTAAACTCCAAAGCCTCTCCTATTACAAAAATCCGATTTAGTTTCTGCCTCTATTCCTGTTGGGATTATTATTATTTCCCCTTGGACTTTCATTTCTTACATCCACATTCCTTTTATTATTGCCTTTACCCAATTGTGCAGGTTTTGATTTTGAAGGCCTCTTAGCCTGTTCATTATTTCTATCCCCGTTATTTACCCCTCGGTTATCATGGCTATTTCTGATTATCGGCTGCTGTGATTTATAGTTTTTGTATTTACTATACTGGCCTACATGGCTAGAATGTGAAAGATAAGGTTTGGGTTTATTCATCACTACTTTGTACCCGCTATACAGATCATAATTACTGTATCTTGAAGGTAAATTGTTTCTCCAAACCCATGCACCATTTTCCTGGTAAATATATTGTTTGGCTGGCACATTATAATAGGCATCAATATCTGGTAGATAATAATAATCTACATGGTTATATCCCGAAGGGCCCCATTCTGGTTGCTGACCAATATTGATACTTATACTAGTTTGAGCTTTTACACTCATGCTGTTTATAGAAGCTACTCCCAATAAAACCGCAAATATTATTCTTTTCATTTTCCTTATGTTTACCTAAACCTAGCCAAATGAAGTACCAGAATATTCACTTTTTAAAGAATTGATGCCCATGCTGAAGATGTGCCGATCAACTGCTGCATTACGTCGACCAAAACATGTTGCTTATCTTTTGTGATGAATCACTTCCTACACCGTTATTGTTTAGATTTTAATGCATTTAGGCAGATATTCTATTAGAAGGTAGCACGAAACTGATATAAAATAAGCTATGAGTAATATTTGATGCCACTTTGCCTCCTCGTCATCGCAAGACGGCTTTTTCAAGCAAACAAAGCAATCAATTATAGCGAATCAGATTGCTTCACGCCATCATTAAACCCTATCCTTCGGTTCGCAATGATGAATTCTCTGTTGCCGCTTTGCCTCTTCGTCCTTGCGAGGAGGCTTTTTCAAGCCAACGAAGCAATCTATTGTAGCGAATCAGATTGCTTCACGCCATCACTAAGCCCCACCCTTCGGTTCGGCAATGACAGATTGCTAAAGGATAAATAAATAATAATTTTAGTAACCAGGGTTTTGGTTCCGGTACTCTTTCGGACTCAGTCCGGTGATTTTTCTAAATATCCTTGAGAAGTATTGCTGGTTTTCAAAGCCTGTTAATTTAGCAATTTCTCCATATTGCATATTGGTAGTAATAATCAAATATTGAGCCCTTTCAATACGCTTTTCCAGAATAAAATTAACAGGGCTTTTGCCAGCATATCGATGAAAGATCCGTGAGAAATAATCAGTATTTAAATTTGCATCGGATGCCAGTTGACTTACCTTGAGTGGCTTTGCAATATTAATCTGTATGTAACTGATTGCCGCCAGAACTGCAGAAGGTATGGCCTCCTGATTGGAGATACCAAATCTTTCTGACTTCATAAACCTCGATAGCAGTTGCAAAATGATGCCCTGGGTTTCAAATTGAGTAGAAGCTGTTTGAAGTTCATTCAATTTGGTATACTCCTTATAATAAACATCTTTTTCGTATACTTTTGGGTTATCGGACCGGTTAATTCCTCTTCCTGGATTAACCTCAAGCAACCTTTTAAAATTACTGACATCAATAACAGATGCTGGTACTCTTAAAATCTCCCTGCAATGGCCAAATAAAGAAATTCCATTTGGCGACTCTTCAAAAAACTGCACAAAATATTGCGATAAATAACCATCACAATGCAAATCACAAAGGGTAAAACTGGGAATAAGATACAGATGGCCTGCGGTGAGCGTAGTTCGTCCGGCTGGACTATTGATATAACCTGCTCCATCTTCAATGTAATAAAGCCTGTAGTAAGGACTAATTACATTGATAAAATTCCAGCTGTTTCCTAATCTTACGGCATCAGCATTTAAAAGATGAAAATGGTTTTTTATAAATTTCATGAGTACGACTGCATTCTAAATCTTCCTTTCCATCTTACAGGAGGTTATTTAGTGCGCAATGAATATATCAAATGCAGTGCATGCTTCAAAACATTCTGATCATTATTTATAGATCATTCAAAATATTACTGCTGACCATCAATACAAAAAAAGGTCGGAAAAAATTCCGACCATTATTAATAAGGAGTAAATTAAGATATGTAGCCCGTTTACCAATTAACTAATTTTTATTGGAACGGCGAAGGATGGCAGTTTGCTGTTTTCAGGAAAGATTACCTTCAAGCCTTCTGCTGTACGTGAAAACTGCAAGGGTGCACCTGTTGCAACTAACTCCACCTTATTAATTTTCTGTTTATAATGTGTGCTGTTATCTGCCAGGCTTTTAATCAATACTGAGCCTTGCTTCGGCACAGACAATACAGTTGCAAACAAAACATCTCCTTTTGTGGCAAACCTAATATCTTCTACACTAAATGGCTTACCCTTACCTTCATTAAAACCTTGTGCAGTGAGTGCTGCTGCAGCTTCTTGTGCCGGACCTTCACCAAAAATCTTCCAGGGGCGGGTTTTGTAAATACTTTCACCATTCTCCCGCATCCATTGGCCAATCTCTTCTACAATTTTAGTTTCCAGTTCATCCATGGTTCCGTCACCCCTTAATGGTATGTTTAACATCAGGTTTCCATTTTTACTGACCACATCGATAAGTGTATGTATAACAGACTGTGGAGTCTTGTACCTGTTCTGATTATAAACTTCCCGGTTATAATGCCAATCTCCTATACAAGTATCAGTTTGCCATGGAAGCGGCTCAATGGCATTGCTTTGCCCCCGCTCAATATCCCATACCATAGCCTTACGCTGTTCCACATCCAGAATTTTACCTGTAATTACTGCCTGAAGGCTTCCTTTGTCCTTTATACTTTTATTATAGAAATGAGATGCGATCTTTAGTCCGGCATCACTAATTGGCCATAACGGAAGTTGAGAATCATCAAAATAAACCATGTCTGGCCCATATTTATCAATGAGTTCGATTGTACGTTTATAAAATTTTTCGATATATTTTTGATCGGGTATGCTCACACCATTGCCCCAATTCCATTGGCGATGTATGGCACCATCATCCAGGCTATCTTTCCCTAAAGCATGGTTCTGGGCATAAAGTTCCTGAGGATCAAGCCCCTCCCACCATTGGCCTTTACCCTGAGCTTTTGTAAGCTTTCCATCATATGGAACACCTGCCAGCGGCCCCGTTTTATCCGAACGTTGCGCTGTTTCCAGCCAGCTCCAGGTATGTGCCGCATGTACGCTTACGCCAAAGTGTAACCCTCTTTTGCGGGCTGCATCAGACCAGCCTTTAACAATATCTTTTTTGGGGCCAACTTTGGTAGAATTCCAGTTTTTCTGGTAAGTACTGTCATATAAATCCAGATTATCATGATGGTTAGCCAACGCCATAAAATATTTTGCGCCTGTGCGGTGATAAAGATCTACAATGGCCTGTGGATCCCATTTTTCTGCTTTCCAGGTATTAATCACATCCTTAAAACCAAATTTTGAGGGATGACCATATTTTTTAAGGTGAAACTTGTATTGACCGGAACCTTCCATATACATATGCCTGGCGTACCAGTCGCCTGCCTCTGGCTGGCACTGAGGCCCCCAATGTGCCCACATCCCAAATTTTGCATCGCGAAACCACTCGGGTGTCTGATAGTTTTTTAAGGATTCCCAAGTGGGTTGAAAGGAACCCTCTGGCAAACCAGTATTGGGGCTACCTATAATATGTTGGAGTAATGATGCATTGGCAGCCTGTGTAAGATAAAGTCCGGGGATACCTGCCGCAATGTACCTAAGTAATGTTCGTCTCTTCATAATATATTTGGCAAAAAAGATTAGAAACAAATATACATGCCTCCCTACTTACAATTCTTGTATCAGTGCGACAAATTATTGTACTGATCCGACTTTTCACTAAATAGCCTAACCATAAATTTGCTAATTTTTGCTAGAAATCAGAGAATAGATTTCGAGATAGCAAAAGCACAAACGACTCTTGACAACCTACTGATGGACCAGAATAAATCTGCCGTAACTAAGGCACGGCAGAAAATTTTATTTTTTAATTACTGTTGCTTCTGCAGCTTTAGGAATCTTTAACCCGGAGGTAGATAATTGATTTGTATTTCTATAAACAATTACCGGAAGTACGGCATCTTCTGGAATACTCAGGTCATTCAGTTTTAATCCAGAAACATCATCAAAAATCATAGCCGGACGGAAATCAGCAGCTTTTAGGCTTATTTTAACATTAATCAGTTTAATATCTTTTGCATGTCTTACGTATAATCCCCAGGATGGTAATTCGCCAAACATGGTAAATTCCGGATAACCTGCAGCATTTTCTGTTACTGTAGATAACGAATCAATACTGTGGTAGGCCTTTGATTTGGTAGCTCCACCGCCATAAGAGATTTCGATATCTTTTAAGGTAACGTTTTCTACCAAATGACCTGGTAGCCCTGTAATGGAGGCGGGTACCAGATTATGTGCAGCTACTTTTGGTGCAGGCCCTTCAAGGGGATAACCAATATCTGGCTTACCTGCCGGAACCTCTACCTTCACATCCTCAATCCATACATTTTTAATGGAGCTATATCTTTCATCCTGATTTCTATGACCAAGCCTGATGAATACGGCGTTTCCGGTATTCTTTCCACGCACATTCGTAACCTTAATATTTTCTAAAAAGCCTCCATCAACAGCTTCAATCGCAACTGCAGAACGGTAAGTATCAAAAACAGTAAGATTTTTAGCGGTAATATTCCTGAAGCCACCGAGAGAAGCGGTACCAATTTTAAATCCGTTTGCACTAGATCGCATGATGCAGTTTTCAATCCACACATCTTCACAAAAACCATCCTTAATTTCCGATTTCAGACAGATAGCATCATCAGCAGCATTAAAATAACTGTTGGTAATGCGTACCTTTTTAGAGTCTACAATATCAATGGCATCATTGTTCCAATAGGCGGTGCTCAATACGGTCATACTATCGATTACGACATTGTTGCACTCTTTATAATTCTGTACCCAGCTAGCGGCATCCTTCAGTGTAATTCCTATTACGCGAACACCCTGGCACCCTTTAAAGAATATAAGATTAGGCCTGTTTTCTTCACGGGGGCGTTTGGCCAGGTATTGCGTATCCTGCAATTCTCCTTTTCTAAGCAGCTCGAACATGTTAAACATCAATTCATGTGCCTGGCCATTTATAATACCTTTACCTGTAATGGCGATATTTTTTTGCCCATAGGCAGAGATAACCGCCATTCTTTCTGGCGTGTAGTCTTTACGCATGGTGCTCCCTAACAAAACAGCCCCTTTTACCAAATGGAGTTCTACGTTATTTTTTAAAGTTAACGGGCCAGTAACAAAATTCCCTTCTGGAATGGTAACTTTTCCTCCGCCCATAGTAGAAGCCTCGTCTATCGCTTTTTGAATAAATATGGCATTATTATCCATTCCGACTTTTGCACCATATTGAATAATATTAAAATTCTTTTGTGCGTGAACAGCTGTTGCCGACCATAAAAGTGCAATAAGGAGTAGTGTGTTCTTTATCATATAGGGATTGTGTTAATGCCTGCCATCTTTTGTTGAGGCGAATTTGTTATCGAGAGATGAAAAATTGTGATATAAGCGCCACCATTTAGTGGCGCTTTGATATTTATTTAAAAATTTAATTATCAAACTCAGGTTAATAACCTGGGTTCTGCGGAAAGGCAGCACCCGAGTTCAGATCAATCTGACTTTGAGGAATTGGACGAAGCAAGTGAAAGCTTTTTAAGGTATTAGATGCCTTGGCTTCATCGTTATAAGTAAGCACTCTGGAAATCAATTTACCCGTTCTCTTCAATTCATACCACCTAAATTCCTCACCTGATAGTTCGCGGGCACGTTCATCAAGGATATCATCCAGGCTTAAACTGGTCACCTGCATTTCTGCAGCATATGATAAACCTGATGCAGGGTTTGTTCCTGTTTTTGCTGCACGGGTACGAATGGCATTGAAAAACTGCAAGGCTTTTGGCAAATTTCCGGCCTGCAGAGAAGCCTCTGCAGCCAACAGATAGGTTTCTCCTAAACGAAAAATATAAGTATCTCTGGTTCCGCCATTATCGGCAAAGGCCGCATTTGGATCTCTAAATTTTTTAAAGAGCGGGAAGGTTCTGGTATTTCCGCTAAATGGTGTAGTGCGGTATTCGCCTGGATTGAACACGTAATATTTACGGGTAGCTTTTTGTGCTGTGGTAAATGCCACATCAGGATAGTAAACAACGGTATCTCCGGCTACAAAACTCTTCCCATTTGCGCTCCCTGCCGTTTGCGCAATCAATGCAGTCCAAACAGTAGCTTGATAACGACTGTCTCGGGTTTTATCAAATAAGCTAAAAAAGTATGGATCAGGAACCGAGGCATGTGCTGTGGCGGGCCTGTTATAAAGTACCGACCGACCGATTGGTTGTATAACTGAAGTATCCCATAAGAAATATTGTTGCAATGCATTTCCTACAGCAGCGGTACCTGCAGCAATTGTTCCTCCTGCCACACTTGGCAAACCAGCCTTACCCAAAAAATAAACCTGATTGGAAGCGACATTTGTGCTGTACTGTACAGAAAATATCACTTCAGAATTGACCTGAAAATTTGAAATGGAAGGATCAAACATACTGGCAAAAGTCGGCCTTAAAGAATATGTTCCTGAATTAATCAGGGCATCAGCAATACTTGCCGCCTGGTTAAAATCTGCAACACCTTGTCCATAAGTTTTGTAACCTCGGGTGAGGTATACTTTGGCTAAAAGATGCTGTGCGAATCCCCTCGTAATCCTTCCAAAGTCTGTTGTTACCACTGGTAAAGTTGCTATTGCCTCATTTAGGTCTTTGATAATTTGCGTGTACACTTCACTTTCAGGTGTACGACTGAATGAGGTACTTACATCCACTGTCCGCGTTAATACCAAAGGTACATCGCCAAAGGTTTCTGCCAACAGATAATAGCAATATGCCCTCATGGCCTTTGCCTCTCCTATTCTGGCATTTAATGTAGCTGCATCCATGTTCTGCACCTGAGTTGCCCAATATAAGGTGGTATTGTTACCGCCAATGGTGTAGTAGAGTTGTTTCCAAAGGTTATCCACATCAGCTAGGGATGAATTGAGCGATACATTGTACATGTTCAGCGCATTTACATCCGTTGTTTGCAATGAAGAATAGGTATCTGTTCCCAGGTTGTACAGATTGCTCATGCTGGCAATATAACGGAGATTGGGGTAATTTGACCTGGAAAGATCTTCAAAACCTTGTTTGGTTACATAATAAAGTTGGTCTGTTGCAGCACCAAGGTTAGTTTCTTCAATATACTTTTTGCAGCCTGTGCTACCTGCTACCAAAGCTAAAAACAGAATGGGCAGCATTTTATTTTTTAAATATTTCATATCAAATATCTTACGATGTAGAGGAAAATTATAAAGTTAAATTAACACCAAAAATGAACGTACGGCTTCTGAATCCCTGTAATCCAAATGAATTTAAATCAGCCGTTTCCGGATCCCATCCAATAAATTTAGTCCAGATGAATGGGTTGTAAGCAGTAGAATAAACCCTCAAACTGCTCATGCCCAATTTTTCTGCAAGTGCTTTCGGCGCAGTATAACCTAGAGTCATGTTACTGATTTTGGTGTAAGATGAGTTTTGGTAGGTGGCTATTGTTCTTCTTGTGGCATCGGTTTCAATGGCGTTATTTGCCCAGGTATTACTTGGGTTGGTTGGTGTCCAATAGCTGCGGTCATAGGCGCCAAAGCGGGCCCTGTTCTGATCGCCATTTAAAAACTGATCTAAAAATGTACTCTGCTGCATGGTGCCCTGGCGTGTATAAACTGTAATGCCGAAATCGAAATTTTTGAAGGTAAAGTTATTGGTAATTCCACCGAACCAATCCGGAATATCGCTACCCTGAATTACCCGGTCATCAGCAGTAATCTTATTATCATTGTTTACATCAAGCATTTTATATTGACCCGGTTTCTGTCCGTAAACCGCTGCCTGTGTTGCTTCGCTGGTTTGCCAAACGCCTATAATTTTATAGTTATAAAGTACACGGGCCTTTTCGCCAATAAAGCGGGCATTACCCACATCGTTGGCTCCATTTCCGAATAAATCAATAATCCGGTTATTATTTTTTGAGTAATTGATGTTAGTGGTCCATTTAAAATCTTTTGTAGTGATGTTTACTGTATTCAATCCAAGTTCTACGCCACTGTTACGGATAGTACCAATGTTAGCAGTAACACTTGCATAACCATTTGCCGCTGGAATTTGCTGTGGCAATAAAGTACCATTAGCAGTTTTGTTGTAATAATCAAAAGTTAGGGCAATGCGGTTAGCGAGCACATTAAGTTCCATCCCGGCATTGTATTCGGTCGTTTTTTCCCATGTTAAATTATTTGGCGCCAGGTTAACCACGCCAGAACCATTTGCCGTTGTGCCATTAAAGTCGTAAAAACTGGTTGATACGGCAGACTGGGTAACATATGGATAAAAATAGGTTCCATTAACCGCAGCATTACCACTCTTACCATAACTGAACCTGAATTTCAGGAAGCTGATAAAATCAATATCTTTAATAAAATCTTCTTCACTGGCTACCCAACCCACTGCTGCAGAAGGGAATAACCCCCATTTATTCCCTTCTGAGAAAATAGAGTTGCCATCTGCACGACCGGTTAGGGTTAACAAATATTTGCTTTTATAAGTGTAATTGGCCCTGGCAAAATATGAATTAATGGTTTGTTTGCTGTAGGCACTGGAAACAGTGGTTGCAGGTGCAACTCCGTTAATGGTGGTTACATTACCCACGTTATACCAGAGTGAACGATATGGCAAACCAGAAACCGTAATCAGGTTGTTATCACTCTGATAATAATTCATGGAGCTACCCAGGGTAAACTCAATTTTATGAACATCCTTAACCGTTTTATTGTAAATTAAAAGGTTATCGAAAGTATAGTTCACCAAATGGCTGGCACTATTGGTTGCTGCATTTGGCCTGGTGCCTGCTCCAATTTTAGAGTAGGTATCTGTGTAAGTTCCAGCACGCTGGAAAGTAAGGTCGGGTGTAAAAGAAGAACGGAACTTCAGGTCTTTAAAAAGAGTAAGTTCTGCGAAGATATTAGGCAGCATCCGCACATATTGTGTTTTGCGCACCTCATTATCAAAATCAAACAATGGATTGGTGATCTGTGCCTCTGTTTCGTAAGCAAAAAAGCGTTGACTGCCATCAGCATTATAGGCACTACCTGTTGGACGCAAACGGTAAGCGCTTCTAAAAGCCTCTCCACTACCCAGATTCAAATCGGTATAAGCACCATAAAGGGAGGCTCCAACTTTTATCGTTTTGTTAAAAGTTTTTTCCAGCCCCACCTTCAAAGTATATTTCTTAGTGTTTTCTACCTTAACGGTTCCTTCATAAAGCTGATAACCTGCAGATAAAAAGTAAGTGGTTTTGGCATCTCCGCCGGTAATGGATAAATTATGATTGGTTTGCAGGCCATTCTGTTTAATCAGGCTTACCCAATCGGTATAGTTTCCGCTGGCGATATTGGATAATTCTGTTGGTGAAAAAATCTGGGCATCTGTATAGGTTACCGCTGGCGTAACATTACTTCCCAGCGTTTTGTAAAACTCCCTGGCATAATCTACAAATTCCGGTCCGGTCATTACATCGGGCAAATTGTAGGCGTTTACAAAGCCAACATAACCATCATAACTGATTTTTGTCTGCCCGCTGTTTCCCCGTTTGGTAGTTACAATCACCACACCGTTTGCACCACGTGATCCAAATATAGCCGTAGATGAAGCATCTTTTAACACATCCATCCGCTCAATGTCGGCCGGATTAATGTCATTGATGTTGGATACCGGAATACCATCTACCACGTAAAGCGGCTGTGTATTTCCATAGATGGAATTTACGCCCCTGATTTCAATGGTCATATCCGCACCTGGCTTGCCCGAACTTCTTTTTACATCTACACCTGCCATTCGGCCCTGTAAGGCTTCCTGAGCATTTGGCGCACGTGATTTTACAATGTCTTCAGCATTCAAAGAGGCAACACTTCCAGTTAAATCACTCTTTTTCTTGGTTCCATAACCCACTACCACCACATCATTTAATGATTGATTATCGGCAACAAGCTTAACCATAAGCGGTGTAGTTCCATTCACGGGAAGCTCTTGTGCATTATAGCCAACATACCTAAATACCAGCACATCACTATTGCCCGAAACAGAAATTTTAAAATTCCCGTTTGGATCGGTAATGGTTCCTTTACTGGTACCCTTAATGGTTACGCTTACACCCGGAATGGGCAAATCCTTTTCATCTACCACTTTTCCGGTCACCTCAATGGCTACAGATGGTTTGTTAATCCCCGCCGTTGTTTCCAGCTGGGCATCAATCAGGATAACTTTTGTTTTAAAAACCTGGTAGGAAATATGATACTGTGATAAAAGTTTATCAAGCACTTGCTTGATGGTTTGCTGATCAAAAGTTGCTGAAATTTTTTCACTGGACTGTACCACATCCTGGTTGTAAATAAATTCAACCTGATGGGTTTTAGCAAGTACTTTCAACACCTCGTTCAGCGTTTTATCTTTTACCGAGAGGTTAATTTTCTTATTCAGTATCTCCTGCGCAGCAGTTGGTTTAGAATAAGTAATACCCGTCATCAGTATAATGAATAAAATTTGACTGAGTGTAATTTTCATAATCTTGCACCAGGGGTGCGAATGAAGTAAACAAAAATTCATAAATTTGAGAAGATTGTATTTTGAAAAAAAATATAATAAGAAGCCCTTCACCAATTATATTGATGTGCTACATGGGCTGAAATTCCAGGTACAAAAGTGTGACAGCACTTTTGTACCCTTTTAGGAAATACGGTAGCCGTTAAGTTTTAATTGAATTGCTCATCATCATTTATTTATTTGGTTAGTTATTTATTTATTGGTTTTATAAGCGTGATTTGTTCGCCGCTTATCTCATAATCTATGCTCATAGAAGCTTTTAAAACTTCAAGCACTTCCGGCAAGTTAAGTCCGGAGAAGTCAGCCGTCATCTCCTCATCCTTCAGGTGGTTATCCTGAATTTTGATGTTAGCATTGAACCTGGTATTTAACTCCTTTACTATAGTAGAAAATTTTGTGTGATCATAGGAAAGATTAATATGTTTCCATAAATCCATATCCTGCATATCTGTTCTTGATGTGGTTGAAAGCGCGTCATTAATTCCATCATATGTAGCCTTTTGATTTGGTTGCAGCATAACCTCTCCTTTAGTTAGTTGAGTAGTATTGCTTTCAACTGTTTCATTTTTTTTACTTACAGATACTTTCCCAGTAATTACTTTTACCACGGCCTGGGCAGACTTACTATAATCAATTACCTTGAAACTGGTGCCCCATACCTTTGTGATGATATGAGCACTTTTAATGATAAAGGGTGATGATGGATTCTTTGTGATTTCAAAAAAACATTCTCCATCCATAGATACCGTTCTCGAAGCCTTGTTAAAAGCTTTGGGTACAGAAAGCATTGCATTTGGCTTTAACCATACCAGGCTACCATCGGCCAGGGTTTGCTTAATAATTTTTTGGGTGTTGTTGGTATAATGAATGACAGATTCAACCTGACCATTTTTTTGATGCTGATGCTGCGGATTAAAAATCAGTACTTTAATTAATATTAAAACAATTGATGCAGCTGCAATGCCAATCCACCATTTTTTAGCCGGCGGAAACATTTTTACTTTAACGGCATCATCATTCAAATGTGAATTTTCGGCTTCTATTTTATTGACCATACGATCCAACATTCTCTTTTTCAAAATGGCGTTATGGCTTGGAGAAAGGTTGTCGAGGTATTCAGGCTGATTTTCTTTTGATTGGTACCACTGATCTACAATGGCAATTTCCTCTTCAGAACAATGTCCTTTAATATACTTATCCAGTAAATTAGAAAGCTGGAAGCTCGTCATAACTGCAAAATTAATGTGGGTTTATATACTGGTTATATGAGGTAGTCGAATGAAACCACCAATACCCTTGGTTTATTTTCAAAAAAAATTATTTTATTAAAATTGCCAGCAGGAGCATAGAAAAATCAGCCAGTGAAATTTTAAGTAATTTCAATGCATGGGTTAGGTGGCCTTCAACTGTTTTTTCAGAGATGTTTAACAGGGATGCTATTTCTTTATTGTTTTTATTTTCTATTCTGCTTAACTGATAAACAGATTTACACTTGGGAGGAAGTGTATCTATAATTTTTTCAACCAAACGCCTCAAATCCATCAGATAAATATGCTCTTCATTTGAGTTATCTGCTGTTTCTGCTAATCGGCTTACTTGAAGATATTTGTCTTTTAACAATTCTTTCCGGTAATAATCAATAACAGAATATTTAATTGCCGTATGCAAATAATTGCTTAATCCAACGGATAATATAATCGTAGCTCTTTTTTCCCAATATTTAAGAAACACATCCTGCACCACCTCTTCACACAAAGCATCATTGCGAAGCCGCTTATGGGCAGCATTATAGAGTTTTGACCAATAGCGTTCATAAACTTCAGTAAAGGCATCAACATTGTTCTCCCTTATCAGGCAAATAAGGTCATGATCAGAATGTTTTGAAAATGCCCCCATCACTCGCTATTTTTTTTAATAATTTTAAGGTATAAAGTAAGTAAATTATTCGTTGATAACAAACTCCGGAAACAAGATCAGTTGCCATCGCCTAAAACGATAAAGCCCGGATGGAAATTAATTAGCAAAGGACCTTATTTGATTTCTGATTTAAAATGATAAACGCCTGATCCAATATGATAAACTGCATAAGGGGCCTCATATTTTATCCATTTAATACCGGGTACCTGAATGGCTTTTTTCGATCCTTCCATTACAAGATCAGGATTTGCTGCAGGCACATATATTGTGGCCTCGGTATTTGCCGGAATTTGAAGATCAAGAGATAACTGGTTTCCATTGCGGAGCCAGTAACTTTTAATCTCTCCACTCACACTTTTATAACTTCCCTTTATCCATTTTAAATTTCCGGTTACTGTTGGCTTAATAATCATTTTTCGAAATCCAGGTCCATTTTCATCCTCACTGATACCCGCCAAACCATGAAAAAACCATTCATTAATCTGCCCGGACATGAAATGATTTTGAGAACCAAAACTGCCCACACTGGCATCCCACTTTTCAGTAAGTGCTGTTGCGCCCATTTTAAGCTGATAGCCATAACCCGGTCGGTCAGATTGATTGTTCATATCGTAAATCACGTCCGAATAACCTTCCCTGTCCAGCGCTCCTAAAAGAAAACGGTACCCCACCTCGCCCGAATTAAATGAATTACCAGCTTTTCGGATATCAGCCACCAGGTTTTTAATCAGCGCTTCCCGATGTTCAGGCGCAGCAATCTTTAAAAATAATGGCATGGCATAGGTGGTATTTGAGCCAGTTGAATAGCTATTGGTAGCTGGATTAAAAAATTCATCATTAAAAGCTTTTTTAATGATTTCAGCTTTCTTTAAATATGCTTTAGCCTCTTCGGGCTTACCAATTAAAGCGGCCATCTTTCCCATTAACTGATAATCATAAAAATAAATGGCAGAAGCGGTAAAGCTAATCGGCGTTAGTTGTGATCCCCAGGCAGGCTTAGGCCCAATATCATACCAATCGCCAAGCCCTGAATGCAACAGATTTTTCTTTGCTGATGCATCCAGAAAGGCCAGATATTTCTGCATTTTAGCATAATAGTTTCTGACCAGGGAAACATCGCCATTAAATAAATATTGTTGCCATGGCACAATGATGAATGAACTCCCCCACTCTGGTGAGTTTCTAAAGCCATTATTAATAATATCTGCCCCGGCCATAAAAAACTCTGGTGCAATGTTAGGAACAAGGCCATTATCCAGCTGGCTATCAGCCATATCATTCATGATTTTACGGAACATGGGCGCAAGATCAAAGTTATATCGGAGTGATGGGCCGTTTAAATGATACTGTTCCAGCCATCCTTGCTTTTCACGCTGCGGGCAGTCTGTCATTACGCTCATCATGTTACTGCGCTGCGCCCATCTCACCAATGAATAAATGCGATTAAAAAGTTCGTTGCTGGATGAGAAACTACCAATCGGTGCAGCAGATGAATGTACGACAACGCCTTTAAGTTCTTCCAAAACAGGATATTGAGAGTCACCTTCGGCAGGAAAAAGTTCTACCTCCAGGTATCTGGCTCCCTGATAGAAAAATTTAGGAAACCATTTTTCTACTTTTGATGATCCCATTGTGTATTGCCACCATGCCGGACGTACGCCATCCTGGGTAACTGAAGCACGATCAACATGTCCGTCAGGTTTCAATAATTCTGCCGGAGTAATTCTAACCATTGATCCGGCATTGCCTTTTACCATAATTTCGGGCATGATGGATGCATTCTGACCTAAATCATAAACCCAATTATTTGCCGAAAGCTGAGTCGCTTTTATCGGTGTTAAATTTTCAATAGCCATAATTGGGGCAGCGGCGCATGACAGGCCCTTGAGTTTCCCTCCAGGCGTACTACATGTTTCGGCAGCCGCCCATTGAGTTTTGGGAATAAAATTTGGTTCATCCCACCCTTGCTGAGCTAAACGCTCATCATAATCTTCACCACCAAAAAGGTTGGAATAGGTTACCGGGCCTGGCGATACTTGCCAGGACTGGTCTGTACCCATTACTTCAGCAGAACCATCTGCATATTGCAAGTGAATGCTGGCAATTGCCTTTAACTGACCATAAGAAACCAAAAACTTTACATACCTGACCGAATCAGGCTGGATGTTATACATTCCATTGCTTAAGATTATACCAATGGCATTTTCTCCATTTTTAAGCTGTGCTGTAATATCAAAGGTATCATACAAAACGGTTTTAGTGTAATCAGACCAGCCTGGTGACAAAATATCTTTTCCTACCTTTTCGCCATTTATGGTCAATTCATATTGCCCTAGCCCGCTGATGTGAATAATAGCACTTTTAAGTTTGGGCTTAACCATAAAAGATTTGCGCAACAACATGGAAGAGAAATTCGGATCTGATGATTTAGGTCCATACATTCTATATTCAGGCAAATCTCGCTTAAGGTTAAAGTCTGATTTTGCAGATTGATATTGATGCGCAAATTTTTCTGCACCTTTTGCAGAAATCCATTTAGCATGGATTGGCGCATCACCTAATAACCCGGTAATCCACCTGGCGGGCAGACTATAATCCGAAGAGATTCCTTTTTCATCCCAGATCTTTACTTTCCACCAATAGAATGAGGTGGATTTAAGTATTTTACCAGCATAATGAATGTTATTCATCTGTGCTGATTTTACTTGTCCAGAGTCCCAAACATCTCCAATGTTTTTAGCCAGGTTTTCTTTACTCGTAGAAACGATGATGCGATAGGCCGTTTGTATCAGTCCTCTTCTATTTGCCTTACTTTGGATTGTCCAGCTTAATGATGGGTTTAAAACATCAATTCCCTGTGGATTTTCAATAGATTCGCATTTTAACTGCTGTGGCTTTACAGATGTAACTAAAATAGCTTTTGCTTGCATTGTGAACCCGATAATGATACAGGCAATATTTAAAAGCAATGATAAATAACGGTGGTATTTAGGTTGATCAACTGATTTCATATCAAATAATTATGACCTTTTGTAATGACGAGTGCAAAGGTTTCAATCGGGCCTCACCCGGAATTTTACGATTCAGACAAGATAATAAAAAAATAAACTTCAACTTAACATCTATAAATACCTTATTAATCGTTAATGTTTATGACTTGTAATAAATTGAGAAACCCAGGCTAGCCTATTTATTAAATTAATATCTTAAAATATTATGAAAGTTTGGCTCATCAGTTTCTTTTTCCTTTTAGTTGGCACAGCTGTCTCTTATGGCCAGATAGATACCTTAATTAACGTTGGAAACTATAAACTGCACTTTAAAATACTGGAGGGAAAGGAAACACCAATATTGTTCGAATCTGGCGGTGGGCTTGATGCGAGCCAATGGGATTCTATTTCTACCGTACTTCATCAAAAATTAAATGCAACAATCATTACTTATGATCGGCAGGGCTTTGGCTTAAGTGGATTGGATACCGCAGCATATCATATCCAAAATGAAGCTAAAGGCCTCACATTTGCCCTTCAAAAACTTGGCTATGCGCATCAAGATCTATTATTGGTTTCTCACTCATTAGGGGCATTTTATTCTACCCTGTTCGCATCAAATCATCCAACCTCTGTTAAAGGGATGATCATGTTAGACCCCAGAATCTCCTCCTATGCAGATATGCGCTTTGCCCGTAAAGTATTTAAAAACTTAAACCTAAGTAATTTTGGCAAAAATGAACTCGGTTTATATTATGTGCTTGCTCAAATGGAGCAGAATAGTAGCTTCATCAGAAAGAAAGTTATTCCATCCAATATTCCGGTATTGGTAGTGATGGCTGAAAAAGGACCATTTGATAACCAAGTTGACAATGATCGATTTCAAGAAGCTCAACGGCAGTTTATTAAAAAGCGGGAAAAAGGAAGTTTGATCTTAGCCAAAGGAAGTTCTCATAACATACCACAAGATCAGCCTGAATTGGTGATTTCGGAAATTGAGAATTTTTATAGGAGGTATGTGTTGGAATAACCAATTGATAGGTTATGGCAATCGCAACTCCCCTCCTTTTTTTTAAGGATGGGTGCCTGAAAGGCAGGGTGGTTAGCCCCTATCCGCCTATCGGCACCTTTCCCCTGAAAGGGAAAGGGCGATGAAAAAATATTTAATTTCGGTCGGTATTATATCGATAGATAAAGTCACCTTCTGCCAGCAGATAAAATAATCCTCCAGCGTATTATATCACACGCTATATAAACCAGTAAATTCAGCTTTCAATTATGCTCCATTTTGAAAAAATTTTTGATTTTAATTCGGATACTAAGTAGTTATTTTAGTTCAAATACATATTGACCAGCACTTATATTAATGGTATTACCAATTTGCTTTCCATCTAAATAAACCTTTGTACCTGCGATAACCGGAATTTCGACACTGGCAGTTGAATTTGCAGGGATCACCAAATCATATTTCACCCCTTTAGCGGTTCGTTTCCAGGAAGATAGGATAGCGCCATAAGGCCCGTTATGAGTTGCTTCAAAATGATTTAAACCTGTAACAAAATGTGGTTTCAACAAAATATTCTTAAAACCAGGCTGTTTTTCATCAATTTTTATTCCGCCGATTCCTTTAAAAAACCAGCCACCTATTTCTCCAAACATCATGTGGTTATCAGAAATATCACGGGTAGCCTGCATGTCCCAATTCTCATGTAAGGTAGTGGCTCCGTTAACAATCCACCAGCCCCATCCCGGATACGTTTCTTGTGATGCCAGCTGATAAGCAATATCACTATGACCATTATCACTTAATGCATTCAAAACTGCCTTGGCACCCAATACGCCAACATCAATGTGCATCCCATCTGCTTTCACCCGTGCAGCTAAATTATCTGCTACCATTTGTCGTGAGGCATCAGGTACAATATTCCATTGCAATGCCATTGATAATTCTGTTTGAACGCCTTTGCCATAAATGCCTGTGGCCGGATTAAAAAACTTGGCATTGATGGCCTTTTTAATCTTATCGGCCAGTGCGCTGTATTGCAAATAGTCGTTTTGATGACCAAAAAGTTTGGCTGCTTTTGCCAGAATATCGACATCTACATAAAAATAAACAGAAGAAGTGTATTCTAAATCTGAAGTTGATTTAACCGGAACCCAATCTCCCCTTCCAAATGTGGTCAGGTAGCCTTTGCTTGTGCCTTCTACGTAGTCGACATAACTTTTAATGCTCTGGTAATTATCGCCCAATAGTTTACTATCCCCATAAAACAGGTAAATATTCCATGGTATAATGGCTATGGTACTCGTCCAGTCTGTGCCGTTTGCCGTTCCATAACCCCATCCACTTGTCGGGATGATATCAGGTAAAACGCCGTTTGGTTGCTGTTCATCTCGGTGGTCACCCATCCATTTTTCATAAACGGTGATACCGTCGAAATTATATAAACCGGTTTCAACTGCAAAGTGTCCATCACCTGTCCAACCATTTTTTTCCCTTTGCGGACAATCAGTCGGAAAACCATAAAGATTTGATAAATAAGAATTATTTGTAGCCCACCATAATTTATCCACCAGGCTGTTGGATGATGATATTTTACCTACGGCAGGTACATCGCTATGCATAAAATAACCTACCAGACTTTTTCCACTTAATACAATTGGCTTAGAACTCATCACCTCCACATATTGAAAACCCTTATAATTAAAAAGGGGCATAAACGTTTCCTCACCTTCGCCGTTCAGGATAAAAATATCAGTTTGAAAGGGATCGGTTTGATCTTTCGGACGGTGATAAACATCTATATTCGATAGATCGCTATGGCCATTTGCATATAAACGTTCGGCATGCCTTAAACGGATTACGGTACCTTTTTCTCCCTTAACTTTTATCTGACTTACGCCTGCTATATTTCTACCCAAATCAAATACATAAGTGGTATCGTTGAATTTACGTATGGTTTTTACTGTAATTTCCTCCACGTTTCTAATGGGATGCATCACCTGCGAGACAATATTTTTGGATGGAGCGGCCCTTAAAGTGATGCCACCCCATTTTGAATCGTCAAAATCTGCTGTATTCCAGCCTTTCTGTTCTAATCGGGCATCGTAATGTTCGGCGGTATAAATGCTATTCGAAATGATCGGACTTAAACTTGTTTTCCAGTCATCACCAGATTTGATCACTTCTACGGTGCCATCTGTATAGGTAATTCTTAAATCGAGGCAGAAAGTGGGCCTGGCCCGCCATGGCGCTTTATCAAAATTCCAAACTGCTAAAGATTGGTGGTTATACCAGCCATTGCCTAACAATACGCCAATGGCATTATTGCCTGTTTTCAGGTTTGAGGTTACATCATAGCTTACATACAGGTTTCTCCTGTCGAAACGGGTATACATCGGATCAAGGCGATGATCGCCAACTTTTTTCCCGTTGAGATAAAGTTCGTATAATCCTGCCGCCGCGATATAGGCCCTCGCTGATTTGATTTGCTTTGCCGGACTAAAAACTTTTCTAAAATAGGGCGCTGGCAGTGTGTTAATGTCATTCCGATCACTAATCCAGGTTCCTTTCCAGTTTTCCATGCCCATCATCCCCATTTCAAAATTAGCGATAGCAGTTTGCAAAGGCTTTCCTTCCTTATCCCACAACACCAATTGCCAGTAATATTTTGTAAACGGCCTGAGTGCTGCACCTTTATAAGTGATTAAATTAGTCGCAGCCAAAATCTTTCCCGAATCCCAGACAATGCCGGTTTTATTGATCAGCTGAATAGAATCCGTTCCTACTAAAATCCTGTAAGCTTGCTGAACAGCGCCTTTTCTATGATCAAGCATCTGCCAGGAAAGCCGTGGTGAGGCATTATCAATCCCAATCGGGTTCACGAGGTATTCACATTTTAAAGCCGAGGGCTGGGCTGCCACAGCAGCTATGCTGAAGAGCGTTAATAAAAAGAAATGGGTAAGTAGTGAAATCAGGCGAATGTGGAAATTCATAAATGTATTAATTGTAGAAATAAATAATAGCGTATTCTCTTTTAACCACCCCGCCCTTTGGGTTACCCTCCAAAGGGCGGGAATGGCGCCCGTAACTCCCCTCTTTCACAAGGTCGGTCGCGGACCGGGATGTTAAATCAGTAAAGAGTTATCCAACTCAAGTTATAGGATAGTAAAGCATACCCTTACCTTAAATTCTCATACCCTTACCGGCATTATTTTACGCTAGTTGCTAAATTTAGTGAAATCAAATTGTCTTGCGGCATCATTCTAAACACGGCCCCGTTAGATGGCTTTGAAAAAGCACCTTTATTTATTAAAAGGCTGTAATCCATCCCTTCAAAATGATAGGCAATATTGCTTTTGTTGATGTTTTAAAAGGAAGCGTTGCGCCCGGTGCCGAATTTAAAGCCAGGTACCAGTTCAATTTTTCCTTTGTAAAAATCTTGATGGTGAAGGTTTGTTCATTGAAATCCATTTGCAGATTTCCTATAAGCGGCATCTAAATTTCAGAGCCTTCTGCACCTTCCAAACAAATAAATTTCCCTCACCGGTTTTGATAGGATTTCATAATCATAGGCATAATGAACACAGAAATTGATAAATCCTGTAAGAATAGTTTTGAAATAGTATTTGTTATTTTACACTTATGCTGATCATCATTAAAAAAATGAGAAATAATAACAACTTGATTACACAGGTCTTCAATTAATTTTTTTAGGGAAGGCATGAAGACTTCTTAATCTAAGTCTTAAGCAATGTGTTTCAAAAGACGTAAAACATGTAACTTAGCTTTTGACAAATGTACCTTTTAGTTCAGCAATCTGATTCCCCCATTCCAGTATTGAATTTAAAAGCGGTATACATGACCTACCGAATTCTGTTAAACTATAAATGACTTTAATAGGAGGTTTTTCTCCAAATACCGTTCTGGAAACCAGTCCATCTTCTTCCAGTTGCTTTAACTGTAAGCTCAAGGTTCTTTCAGTAACTCCGGGCATTTCTTTTCTAAGCTGATTGTATCGTTTTGAAGCATCTTTCAAATGATACAAAATCACAGTCTTCCACTTGCCACCAATCAAATCCATCGCAATACTCACGGTACAGGGATAGAGCTTATTATCTATACTTACAAAATCATCTTGACATTCAAAGCTTGTTTTTTTCATAACACATACTATCCAATTGGATAGTTATTGCAAATTTATTTAACTATAAATAATATTGCAACTATAATTTTTATAGTACTAATTTTTAATAGAATGATAGCATCTAAAAATAATAACTTGGAAAAGCCGCTAATCACAATTGTTGGCGTTTTAGGTAAACAAGGCCAAAGCGCTGCACGAACACTTTTAGAGAGCGGGCGGTATCGAGTTCGTGGAATTACCCGTCGTCTTGATTCTCAGGTAGCTCAAGAGTTAATTGATCTCGGAGCAGAACTGATTAGCATACCCCTTAATTCAGGCCATCAACAAGATTTTCAGAAAGCCTTTAGGGGCTCATATGGAGTGTTTATGATGACGCCTAATATATCTCCACCACAAACACATGAATTTGAATTGGGTAAAGAGCTGGCAGATGCAGCTGTTTTTGCTGGCGTACAACATTTAATTTTCAGCAGTCTGGAAAATGTAGACAAACTTACTAATGGAAAAATGTTCGCACCTCATTTCACAGATAAGGCTGAAATAGAAGAATACATTCGCACGTTGCCCATCACCAGTTCCTTCATCTATATGGCATTCTTCTATACTAACCTCATGGAATTTTATACACCCAGGTTTGATGGGGATAAACTTATCTTTCCTATTTATCTGCCAAGAGATTTTAAGGCTCCCTTTGTCGATCCTCTAACGGCCACAGGACCTGCTGTTTTAGAAATATTCTCTGATCCAATAAAATATGCAGACCAGGCACTACCTGTTATTGGCGATTTCATTTCTCCTCAAGAGATGATTGATACTTTTGTAAAAGTTACCGGAAAAAAAGCAGTTTACAGTTCTGCCTATACCAAGTCAGAATTTTTACATCATTTTCCATCTATGGAAACCAATGATACTTTGGTAAATGAAATTGTAGGAATGGCAAGTTTCGCAGTTGAACATGGTTATTTCAACAAAGACCGCGACTGGCAATGGAGCCGTAAAGTAAATCGAAATAGCCTGAGCTGGGAAGCTTTTCTTCTAAAAACCAACTGGAAGGGTGAACAAATTTTATTCTGATTCGAAGATTTATTATACATCAGCTTTAGCACTATCTTTTTTGGGGTGTTAACGCTAAAAATGATAATGGCCAGAATATCCATCCTGGCCATTTATCAATCATCATTAACTATAAATTTTCTATTTTTTTAATTACCGAATATTTTTATTGATCCAGTTTTTGATGATGATGAGGGCATCTTCAGAAAAACCAGTTTTGATTTTTGAACTTTCGGCGTTATCGCAGGTTACACAGGTTAGAAATAAATGATTCAGCCCTGGCAACTTGATAGTGGTTACTTTTTTATTTCCTCCGGCTAACGAATATTTTTTCCAGTTCGACAAATTCTCATCGGCAGCAACCATTAGATCTTTATCGCCATTTAGCGCCAGAATAGGTACCTTGATTTTAGAAATGGTTTGTTCAGCATTGTATTTTATAAAATAGCGATACCAGGCACCAGTTGCGTTGCGTACATAGCTATAGATTGGAAATCGAAAATGATCGAACTGAATATTCAATGTTTTAAAATATGCATCATCTTTTATTTTCCAGGTTTTGTATGTATCATTCAATTTCACTTCCATGCTATCAGAATCTGCATATTTCAGAGCAGTTTCAAACATGATTCGATTAATTTCATTTGATCGTTTTTTATCGTAATCAGGCAGAATAGAGTGATTAACCAGATCTTCATTTTGCTTAATCTGTGCATCAAATCCGTTCATGGCCAATCCAGCTAAACTGATTAGAAACTTAACATCTTTACTTTTTGCTGCTGCCAATGAAATAACGGCCCCACCCTCGCTATGACCTAATAAACCAATCTCTTTAGGATTAATATCTTTTCTACTCTTCAGGTAGGCTATGGCATCAATTGCATCATTGGCAAAGTCTGCTGTGGTTGATGTTTCATATACGCCTGTTGTTTTACCTTCCCCACGGTCGTCTGTTCTCAGAACTGCAATTCCATGCTGATTAAGATAACTTGCTATTTCAAGGAAAATTTTATGCCCCGCCATGTTGCCATCGCGATCTTGTTTCCCTGTTCCTGAAATGATGACCAATGTAGGAAAAGATTTAACACCCAAAGGTTTGCTGAATGTGCCTCCGAAAGTAATTTTTCCATCTGTACTTCTAAAAGTAACGCTATCACTAACAATTTTTGTTTGTTGTGCAAAGGAGGTAAAGCCGGAAAATAGGATTAGAATAAAGAATAATTGTTTCATTATTGAATTGTTTTAGTGATGTCTACCATGGTCGAAATCTCGTCTGCCAATTCAGTGGCACTCCCATTAAAACCAATTGATCTGAATCTTGCTATTCCATTATGATCGACAACTATTTTTTGTGGAATACCGGAAATCTTGAATGTTTTACAAACTCGATCAAAAACTTCACCGGTTGCTTTACCATCTGCTGCTTTGTTATCAAACAAAATATTAAAAGGATAATTATTGGCCTTAATGTAGGCTGCAATTTCTTTTTTATAGGTTTCACCACGTTCCTCGGTATCTACAAAATAGAAAACTACATTTGGGTCTTTTGCATATTTCTCCACAGCAAGTTTCATCCCTGGAAAGGATGCTTTACAAGGAACGCACCAGGTTGCCCAGAAATCAAAAACAACTGTTTTGCCTTTGAAATCACTTAGCTTAACCGTTTTTCCATTTAAGTCCTGCATCGCAAAATCTACCATTGGAATTTCCATTTGTTCTTTTAAAATATCATCCTTCATTTTTTTACTATCAGCAGTATTTTTAAGGCTTGCCAGATAGGTGTCAAAACCTTCTTCATTGCCTTTTGCTTTTATATAGGAGTTTTTTAACATGGCTAGCATTTCTGTACTGGCCTGGTTTTCATAAACGCTTTTAGCCAATAATGTAGAAAGGCGCTCTTTATCGCTAAGTTTATCTAAAGTGATTGAAAGCTCATTATTAAATGCTGCATTTTTATATCCTAAAATCGGTTGCGCATTGTCGGCATAAGTTAAAGCGGCTTTATATCTCCCCGCACTGTTTAACAGATGGATATGATCGGTAACCATTTGTTTTGCCATGTTATTGTTTACCATTTCAACCCACTCCTTTGGAGATAAATAACTATAATCTTCTGGCCTGTTTGCCCTGATAAATTCCAATCGTTTTATCAATTTCTCCGAAACAGCGAGCAAGGTTTTTTCATCTACTTCCTTTCTTTTCAAAGGAATATCTACAATCTTATAGTATAGGTTATTGATCATTCCATAAGACAGCTCATTTAAATGTTTGTCTAAATCAGCATAGTTTTTATCTGCGTAACTACTGAAAATAATAATATTCTGCTTAATGATGTCGTAGTTAATTCGGTTCTCTTCATTAAATGTTTTATCTGTTCCTTCTTCCGGAAAATCAGCTAAAAATTTTTTAAATCCAGCCAACATTATTTTCATATCGTTGCCTCTGGGTATGGCTTTAAATGCAGCCAAACGTGCTAAACTGCCTTTTGGAAATTTTTGCGCCAATACCTTGTCAACTGAATCGGCTGTTTTTTTATCCTGTAATAATCCCAATAAAATCTTTCTGGCATTCAACAGATCACTTTCTGTTGCATCAGCTCTTTTTAAATAGGTTAGAACACGTTGTAATCTGGGTAGCGCATCTCCTTTAAAAGTTGCATTAACAGCTATTGCGTAAGGATAAACCAAAACTGATTTTGATTCCTGATTGAAACTGATTTCCTGATTTAACCAGTGGTAAGTAGCAGAGTCTTTAATCCCCTCAAATTTGATATAATCTGGAATGTCTTTTCCATATTTCGGTGAGCGTGAAAATGCCCAACCAGCGTACGCACCCTTAGCCATCAAACCAGCCCTTTTCTTATCCCTCATCATAAGAAAGTAACCTTGATCATGATTATTATCTATGAGCGTATCCGCCTTAAATTTAAAAGCGAGTAAACCACAATCTTTTGGAACCTTTACTGTAACACTCCAATTATTTCCAGTCCCATTTAAGGTAATATCACTGGCATACCATTTATAATTTTGATAGCTGTACATTATCGCTGATACGTTTTTCTGATTTTTTAAAACAGTGCCACTTGCATCATATTCTATTTTGATCGTATCGCCATTATTTACAAATTCAGGCACAGACCTAAAATTGGGTTTAGTTTGCGATGAGGCAACCGTAACAAAAAGAGAGAACGAAATTAAGAGTAGGAAGAATCTGATTTGTATTTTCATCTGAGTTTCATTACCTGCCAGACTTTCGCCTGGCAGTAATTTATAATTGTGTGTTGTGTTTAAGGATTTTTTTCCAGTTCTGGATTTAAATTGGTTAGGTATTCTGCAATTGGGAATACATAACGGTTACTGTTTGGTGCTAGCGTATAAGTTACGCCACTAACGGTACGGGTATATGTTTTTTGAAATGCAGTTTCACTCTTCAAACGGCGCATATCCCACCAACGCAGCATGCGACAGAAAAATTCACGTCTGCGTTCATCAATAACTTTACTTAATGCGTCAGCCGGAGATGTTGCCGTTAATGGTATATAATCAGCTGGCTTAAAGCGTTTAATTCTCAAGTTATTTACCCACAGCATGGCATTGGCTGCATCATTATTTCTTGCATAGTACTCGGCTTTAATTAACATCATTTCAGGAACATTTGGTCCAACGTTACGGTTTTCACCAATTCTAGCTTCCCTGTATGCATAACGACCAGTGTAAGTTGATGATATGGTTGATGCCGGAACAGTAAATAATGTGTAGCGCTGATCAGTAGTGCCCAAAACAGCCAATAAATCATCACTTAACCGTAAAGCAGTTGGCGCAAAACTTAAAGCATTGCCATAAGCTGTTTTGGATAATAAAATCTCCGGATCGGTAATTCGACGTGGATAATTAGCACTGCTCACGCTCGTTAACGCGCCTAAATCATTTAAAGTACTGCGTAAAGACAAAGCTAGATCTGCATATCGATTTGCATTTGCATAATCATTCATATACAAATAACAACGGGCCAGTTCTCCATAAGCGCTTACTTTTGATGGTAAGGTATTATAAGCTTGTGATGCTGGTAATGCTGGGATAGCACTGGTTAAATCTTCAATAATCTGGTTATAAACCGCCTGTATAGATGGTCGGCTTAAACTTTGTGTAACCGTTTGTGTAAGAATTAAAGGCACACCCAGATCTGATGCTGCAGTTGAGCTATTGTAGGGTTTGGCATAGGTATTAATCAATGCCAAATAGGAATCGGCTCGGTGTACTTTTGCCTCTGCGGTCATTTCTGCCTTTTCTACATCTGTTCCCGTTGCTGATGGCAATTCTGCAATAATGGTATTGCTGTACAAAATGTTATTATACATCCGGTTCCAGTTATCATCTTGTTCATAGGTTGAACCTAAGGTATAAATAACTGGTTTCCAAGTATAAGAATTGATAAAATAAGCATAAAATAAACTTCCTGAAAGGGAGTTTATTTGGGCTGCATCGGCAATATTGATATCATCAGATGCAAAATCTGCCAAGTTCGGGTTAGATTCGAAGTTACTCGTTCCATTTAACAGGTAACGATAATTGATTGCCTGACTTGGAACCAAATTTCCTTGCGTTTTAATCTCGACGTATTTTTCGCATCCAGATGCAAATAAAGCAGTTAAACCAATAATGAATAATTTGTATGATGTTTTCATGTTGAGTTCGATTAGAAGTTAACATTAAGTGAAAAATTATAAGAAACTGTTGCGGGCAAGCCCAATGTAGTTGAATTTAAGCCACTCGTAAAATCAGGGTCTATGCCTTCTTTATTAGCAGTCCACAATAAACCAAGATTACGAACAGCAAATGCAAAATTTGCGCCTTTAACTGCTTTGGTGATATGCTCAAAAGGTATTCTGTAGGATAGTGAAAGTTCTCTCAACCTGATATAATCTCCTTTTAAAACATTGATATCTGATTGCTGATAACGGGTTAAACTAACGGTGGCAAAACTACCAGCAACCCCGGGAACTGAGGTGAACTGCTCATCACCAGCTTTTTGCCAACGCTTAGCTACGTCTTCACTTAAATCATAAATGACCCCCACCCGTGATGATGGATAAGAACTTACGGTTGGTTTTAAGAATACGTTACCAAATTGATAAGTTGCCACAGCCATTAAGGTAAAATCTTTAAAACGAACTGTTTGCGTATAACTACCAAAATGTGGTGCTATTGTTCTGCCCGCATAGGCTAGGGCATCAATTGAGTTTAAGTTTACATTTGGGGCAATTTTGTTTCCATTTTGATCATAAATCAAAGTCATACCTGTAGCATCCAGACCGGCATTGCGATACACTAAAAGTTTATCGGTTGGGTAACCTGCAATTAACGACCCATAAGCAGGATTTGCATAAAATGACGAAGTAGGTATAAAACGGGTATCTTTGACATCATTGGTATTATAAGCATACGTTAATCTTCCATTGATATCCCAATTTTTAGCGACGTAAAAAATACCTCCTAATGATAAATCAACTCCTCGTCCATTTAATTCGCTGGTATTACGGGTTAAACTTGTTACACCGTAGGTTCCGCTAATTGGAAAATTATAAAATAAATCTGTACCATGTTTACGATAAACTTCTACCGAACCATTAATTCGATTGTTTAAGAATCCAAAGTCTAAGCCTAAGTTAGTTACATAAGTTTTTTCCCAACGTAGTTCCGGGTTTGCAGGTGCAATAATACTTGATGTACTTAAACCTGTTGAAGCATCTACCCCACCCAAAGAGATATAGGTAAAAGGATACAAAGAAGTAGAAATGTTCCCATTTACCCCATAAGTTCCCCTCAAACTAAAATTAGAAACCCATTTTATATTGTTAAAAAATGATTCCTTTGCGGCATCCCATTTTCCGCCAAATGAATAAAGCGGCGTTGCCCTGAATTTCCGATCTACCCCAAAGTTATTATAGTCATCATATCTAACGCTGGCAGAAACCGTATATTTAGATTTATAAGTATAAGCTGCATTACTGTAGTAAGATAAATATCTCCGGGTTTTATCCTGTTGGCTAGGCGCTCCGCCAATACTGTTTGTTGAGCCAGAAATTGTAGTATATGGGGTAAAGAAATTCACTGGGCGGGCAATACCTGTGCCCATATTGTATCCATAAAGCGTAGACAAGCTTTCACCCTGTTGCGTTTGTCTGATTTCAGAACCGGCAATTGCGTTGATTTGGTGATTGGTACCTAAGGTTGTATCGTAATTTAATTGCCCCCTAACTGTGTAATTATTGGTATTGCCGTTACCTACATTATAGATCCCACTACCGCCTGATAAACCCAGGCTGTTTGTGGCTCTTCCTGATGTAGGAATCGGTGTAAATCCATTTACAAAATCCCGGTAGTAATAGGTATTATCGTTATAAAAGTTTCTACTGGTGATAAAACTCCGTTCTGTATTGAAGAAAGCATTAGCTGAAAGCCCTTTTAGAATAGGTACATTTAAATTGAAATTGGCTGAATAGTTATTGTCTCTTTGACTATTATCAGCGTTATCAATTTCATCTAAAGCATTATATCCCCAGTTTAAGAAACCGCTTGGATATATCGTGTTTAACCAGCCGGTGTAAAATCTTTTTGAATAAGAAACGCGGTTGCCATTATCATCAACAATTTGGCTATAAGGCATAAATGTTGCCAATGTTGGGCTATAAAGGCTATTTAAGCTTATGCCGTTAGTTTTATAATTTAAAAATGCCCCTTTTAAATTTGTAGTTAAGGTAGCGATCTTGAATAACTTAAATGTATTATTTAGCGTTACTGTTAGGCGTTGGCCGCTATTGCCCACAGCATAAGGGTTTTCTTTTGAATAAGATGCTGCATAGAAATAGCTAGAGAAATTATTGCCGCCACTAATTGAAAAATTATAGGTTTGTGATGTAGCGGGCTTTAACAGGTATTGCTCAATCTGGCTTCTGCTATTTCTGGTAGAGTATTGTTCAATAATGTTATTGTAAGCCGCTTGAGTAATGGTTCCAGCCCTGAGTTTAAAAGTTAAATCTGTTACATCAGCTACATTTGTACTAAGAGCGGTAGTACTGCTAGGTGCCGAAATTACGTTTTTTGCTACCAGCTCTTGTTCATAAGCAATTGCTTGCGCAGCATTCATTGTCCTCAAATAACCCAGATCCGGATGATTGGAAACTGACGCATTTATTGAAAAATTAATTACGGGTGCCTGGCCAATTTTACCTGTTTTTGTGGTAATAACCATTACGCCGTTAGCAGCTCTTGTTCCCCATATGGAGGCCGCAGCAGCATCTTTTAAGAAAGTTACGGACGCCACATCATTAGGGTTGATAGCAGAAATATCATTTTCGGTAATTGCACCATCAACAACAATCAATGGAAGTAATTCTGTTTCAGGTGAAATGGTACTCGTTCCCCTTACAAGAAAGCTATAATCGCTACGTCCCCTGGTACGCGACCCTCCATTAATAGACTTACGTGTATTACCATAAACAAAGCTGTTATCACCAGAATTAATGTTGATTTTAACACCGGGCACCATAGATTCCATACGGTACAATAAATTCGGAACAGGAACTTTTTCCAATTGTGCAGCAGTTACCAATTCCGCAGAACCCGTACTTCTTTCCTTTGATATTTTTTGTAAACCTGTAGAAATTACATTTACTTCGCTAAGCTGATTAGCTGTAGACGCTCTCATTACTATGGTTAAATTACCTTGCGGACCATTAATAGGATAGTTGTAGTTTTCGTAACCGATATAGGAAAAGCCAAGCATAGTATTGCCAGGTTGAACCCGCATACTAAATCGTCCGTTTGCATCAGTAGCAATCACAGTATTGGATCCATTACCTTTAATTGATGCCCCGGGAAGCGAATTACCGGTTTCATCTATCACTTTTCCAGTGATGTAAATCTCATTGTTTTCTGCTCCTGATTGCCCTGCAGGTGTTGTTCTGGGCGCAAACAAACGTTCATCACGGGTTACGATAGTATAGTTTCCATCACTTACATATAAAAACAACAAGTTGTTAGGATATAATACTTGTTTCAAAGCTTCGTCTAAACTTTTCGCTTTTGTGCTTTCAGCTGATGTTGTTTTCCCTTGAACAATGTCGTGTTCATAAGCAAATTTGGTGTTATATTTCCTGGAAATGATATTTAGCGCAGCCTCTACTGTTATCCGATTTACAGATTGTTGTGCCATTAATGGCACTGCAAATCCGATAATTAATAACATAGAGAAACAGCCGAAAAATCGGGTAAATCTTTTTTTCATTTTGTACTGGTTTGGTTTGGTTGTTGATTTTAGTTAAACAGTTGTTATCTGTTCTTCAGGTAGATTGTTTTTCCTTCTTTTTGTATGTTTACATTTAAAATGTTTTTGAGGGTAAAGAGTAAACTTTCTTCGCTTCTTATAGATATGGCGCCATCTATTTTTTTATTTCCAAGTGCAGGACTATCAAGAATTACTTTATAGCCATACAAGTCTTCAAATTCTCTTAAAATTTCGTTTACAGTGGTTTGGTTCACAATGATTTTTCCACTTAACCAGGCGGTTTGATTGTTTAAAGTATTAGCCTTTTCAATACGGTTTCCATCATGATCAAAATCGATAAAATCGCCTGGATGCATCATGTAGCTTTTGCCAGTTTTATTTGAACTCACCCGAATTTTACCTTTTATTAAGGCTACAGCGGTTATATTGTGACGGTATTTGAGGTTAAATTCTGTTCCCAGCACCTGGACTTTTGCCCCATCTGTTACGGCAACAAACAGTTCCCCTTTTTTTACCTGATCAGGATTGATATTAATGTGTTTTACCTTGAAATAGGCTTCACCTTTTAAGTGAACTTCTCTGCGGGCTTTCCATTTAAAAGCACGGGCATAAGTTAAAACTGAATTCGCATTTAATTGAATTTCTGATCCATCAGGCAAATGCACCAAACGGTTTTCTGCGAAATTGGATTTAACTGTAACGGTAGAAAGGAAAAACCATGAAATAAAGGCAAAAACCAACAAACTGGCAGCAATTCCCAAATTCAATACTAAACGAATGGTTTTTCTTTGCTTATTTTTTTGGATAACATCAATTGATCCATTAATATCCAGCAAAAGCTGATCACGAAAATTAATTGTTTCAACTCTTGGTTGATCACTTAGAATAATTTGTAGTTGTAATTTTGCCTCGTTAAACGATTTTAAATTTTCTGGAGCAGTAGATTGCCAAATATCCCAAAAAGAAACATCAGTAGAATTATTGTATTTTACATAACGCAAAAAGTCTGCGTCATCTAAAAAATTCTCAGTATTGTATGAAGTATATGTTTTGTTTGGCATAACTTTGAATGATTTAATGATCATTCAATTATACAAACAGGAAAGAATTAAAAATTACCCCACAGAAATTGAATTATTTTAATCTTTTTTCAAAAAAAATCAAAAAACTATCTTTTTATCGCCAACAAAACCGCCAAGAGCATGGCTTTATCTACATTTAGTATTTCTCTTAAGGCTTCTAATGCTCTTGCACTAAGTTTATAAGTCCCTTTTTTACTTAAATCCATTATCTCAGCGATTTCATCATAATCCATCTCTTCAAAATACTTCAAGTAGATAATTTCTTTTTGCCTGGGTGTAAGCTTGTTCATTGCATCGCTAAGCTGCATTACCTTTTGGCTTTGTTCTTCTTTCTTAATGTATTCAGCTTCAACGGTGAACTTTAAATCAAAAACTTCGTTCTCATGAATATCAACCTTTTGGATTTTTTTTTCCTGGGCTTTATAATTAATAATACTATTGCGTAAGGCAGATATTAAATAATATTTGATGTTATCAGTTGGTTTAAGTGTTTTGTGATTAACCCAGATTTTCACAAAAAGATTATGCAAACAGTCTCGCACTGCATCTTCATCTTGAAGCATACGCATACCATACTGATAAAGTGGAGATAAGCTTCTTTCGTAAATTTCATTTAACGCAAGCCTATCCCCATCTAACAGGTTCTGCCAGAGATCATAGTCAGTAATTGCTTTTTTCAATGAGATTGATAAGGGTTATTCAAAGTAATAGAAAAATTAGGTTAATTTTATTTATTAAGAACATTTTTTTTTGAAGATTGTCAAGCTCTTCTGAATATTCTATTTCAAAATAACCAGTACACCCTTTTATTAATGAGAAGTTTAAAATTATTTTTTCAACCTATTTAATAATTGATGTTACTGTAGTCCTTGTCCAAAAAGATTTGGTTTGAATAGGAATTCCCTTTTTTTAAATTTTTATGAATTTGAGAATAAGATTTTCGCTTGGCCGGTAAATTTGCGATTGATCTTTAGAAGTCTGAGGCCGTATTTTGGCAGACTTTGCAGTTGATAGACAGTTAGTTCCTGTCTATCAATGCATTCTGAGTTGTGGTGGAGAATATCGGATTCGAACCGATCACCTCTTCACTGCCAGCGAAGCGCTCTAGCCAAATGAGCTAATCCCCCTTGTGCTGCAAAAATAGTAATTTGTTTAGCTTATGCAAATGATAATTCATAATTATTTAATATCATTTACAAAGCCTTAAATTTTAATAGCAAAGAATGCCATCATCACCACTACGCTTAATGCAGATGGCAAGGGATAGTTGATACAAAGGAAAAGAATAAAGGTAGCCATCAAAACCAATACCATAAACATCATTGCCTTCAAAAACGTATCCATGTAAAACATGGCTATGATGGCTAGCGTGTAAATGGGAACAGAGATGGTCATCAGAAACATTAAACCTAAATTATAAGCTTAATGTTAAGTCATCATTATATTGAAATTAACTTGCCGTTTTTTTTGATTAAGAAGGTCCTGATAAGTATTAACAAATTCCGAAACATGGAATCCATCCATCAAGGCATGGTTTACGTGAATTGAAACAGTCATAATTTTACAACCATTCTCCTCCCTAACCTGACCAAAAGATATTTTCGGGCAACTGTCTTTAAAAGAAAAACTACGGGCATGCGATAGTGATTTGAAATTAAGCCATGGCAATGCTGAGAAATGGATCACATTTTCACCGGAAGAAGAAGGTATAAGTCCAGTGCTATTTTCCACCTTCTTAATTTCTTTTATGGCTTCGGCTTTAAATAATTCAAAATCCGGATAGAAATCCAGGTATCCAAAACCGAAAGTTCCGTTAGCTCTGTTAATGGTGGCTGAGGCATGAACCTGCTCATAGACCCACACATCGCCATCTATAATGCGATAACGAAATGGCTCAACCCTATTGGCTGCCTGTAAGGATTTGTACAGGTAAAGCAAGAAGAATGATATGCCTTTTTCTTTCGCTTCAAGATAAGTTAGCGTACAATCTACGTCAACTGTCACTCCAAAAAAGGGTTCTTCGAATGTATTAAAAAATTCAAAATGATCTTTTCTACTCCAATTATTTAAATCTAATTTCTCTCTCATGGTATTAATTTTAATAAAACTTCAGATAGACTTTCCATCTGATAAAAATTAGGATGCTCAATAGTATGATCAATATGTTCATGCATCCAGGTGGTATGAAATGGAATGTGAACCGCACTTCCGCCAATGGCCAAAACAGGCAACACATCCGATTTTAAGGAATTACCAAGCATCAAAAACTCATCGGGCTTACAATCCAGGTGCTTAATTAATTTTTGATAATCATTTTCCTGCTTATCGCTCATAATCTCGATATGATGAAAATAATGATCCAGACCAGACTTCGTTAATTTTCTTTGCTGATCAAGCAAATCGCCCTTGGTGGCTACCACCAGTCTAAATTTTCCATATAAAGCTTTAAGCACCTCCTCCACACCATCAAGCAATTCAACAGGTTTATTTAACATTTCCTGCCCTAAATCAATAGCCTTTTGAATAATTAGAGGATCTACCTTTCCTTCGGTAATTTGCAAAGTAGCCTCTATCATACTCAACATAAAGCCTTTAATGCCATAACCATACAAAGATAGATTTGCAATTTCTGTTTGATATAACTTTGCTATAATGCTATGCCTTGGTAGAAAATCTTCTAATAATGCGGCGAACAGTTCTTCTGCTTCACGAAAATAGGGTTCATTTACCCAAAGGGTATCATCAGCATCAAATGCAATGACCGAAATTTGATTATTCATGTTTATGCTTAAATTTAGTGCGACAAAAGTAAAATAACAGCACTATTTAATAAAGGACATTTGTCCTCCATCAGCCATATGCTAAGAACGAACCTGGAATTTCTTTCCTTTATTGAAAAGTTTTATGCCGAAAACGCGGATTCCAACATTCTGCAAAAAACATTTGAACCCGGCCATAAAATTATTCAGCAAGGTGAAACCATCTCCCATGTTTACCTGATAAAGGATGGCATAACGAAATGTTTTATCTCTGAAGAAAATGGAAAGGATTTCATCATCGAATTTTTAGGCAAAGGTGAGGTGATGGGCGAACTGGAAGCGCTAAAGAAAATAAATTGCCTCTGCAACGTTGAAGCCATAAGTGAAGTAATGGTCTATTCAATTCCTGATTACAGGTTCTTTGAATTAATTGAGAAAAACACGGCCTTTACAAAAATCCTGTTGCAGGAGTTATCTACAAGAATCATTCAGACCAGCACCAGGGCATCCTATCAACAATTATATACACTGGAATATGGTCTATTAAAATTACAACAGCTTCAGCATGAAGCTCAAATTACCATCTCTAAAGAGGATATGGCCGCTTACTTAGGCATCTCAGTAAGGAGTTTTAACAGAACATTAAAGGCTATTATGAAAAGAAATACTATGTAATAATACCGCAGAAGCAGGGCTTAAAAGGAAAGACTACCCAAATCAGAAAAATAAATCTAGTGTAATTATATTTTTAATAAAATGATATGTCACTGTAACGTTTTTAATAATTCTTGCGTTTAAAGGTATAAATAAATAATATTAAGAATATATTTGCAACGTTTAACTAACAAATTAACCTCTAAAACACAATGAGCATATTAATTTCTAACCTAATTTTCTGAGAGGCTATATAAGCTTGCAATTGCAAACTTTAACTATTGCTTAATATTAATTGATAAACCTGTGCTTCGAAACAGATTTATATTGTTGATTTAATAAAAAAATTATGAGTGCTTATATAAACATATATACCAATTCTTTAAAAGACGAACTAATTCCTGAAATTTTAGAGCGCTTAAATCAACACGAAAATGTATTGAGTCTGGAGAAGTCATTTACATTTGAAAATCCGAGAAGTATCTTATCGTTAATATTCCGATGGACTAAACCCAGTATTGAAATATTAAATACAAGTGATTTAAAAGTCCAGTTTAGCACATCCTTTAAGCCATTTGAGCTTGCAGAATTTAAAAGAAAAAACTTCCGTCAGAAAGTGGTTAAACAAAGTTTCATTGATAAGCTATTGCGCAAGAAAAAAAAGAAAGTATATAAGCCCATAAAAATTAGCGCTGAAGTAGAAGTACAACTTAAAAGGTATAATAAAGTTTTCTCTATTAAATACTATCCTGGAAATTTGTTCGAACACCACCTGGCTTCTTTATTTGGAAGCATTGTAACTGAAATGGGCCTGGGCATTTGTCATTTCACAAATGATGATGTTTGGTATACGCATAAAAATGCTGTTGCAGAATGTATGGCAAACCTCTATTCTTTAGAAGAACTATCAAACGTAGTAGAAGAAAAGCCCCTTTCAATTCCACTTGTAAAAACACACTCTTAATTCCGCTTCATCTTCTCTAACTTCAAGCTCTTTAGCAAAGCATTACTATAAATCAATAACGCTTACTGCTTACCAAAGCCATTTTTTGGTTGTTGGGTCATTGCTATACCATTAGAATGACAAACATTTTATATTTTAGTTTGTTAAAAAATATACAATAGGTTTGATGTTCCCATCGTTAAATATGGGATCAAATCTAAGGAATGCCTGATCCAACTGAATTCAATTAATGATATACACCGAAATAATATTTAACAGGTTATTTTTGTTTACAACTACCTTTCCTTTGGATGGGTTGCTGCAGACCGGAGTGTAAAAAGTAATAAGCAATTATCGAACTCAGGTTGAAAGGAAAATTTTTATTTTTGGAATAAATCATCATCCATGGTTTATTCCAACGTAACTATAAATTAAAAGAAAGAATATGAATGTAGAGCAAGTTTTTAAAAATAATGAAGAATGGATTGGCAAAAAATTAGCTAACAATCCGGATTATTTTACTGAATTGGCAAAAGGACAAACTCCTGAGTTTTTATATATTGGCTGTTCTGATAGCCGGGTAACTGCAGAAGATTTAATGGGGATACAACCTGGCCAAGCTTTTATCCATAGAAATATTGCCAACCTGGTAAATAATGTAGATTTAAGTGTAATGACGGTTTTAAATTACGCAGTACGCCATTTAAAGGTTAAACACATTATTGTTTGCGGCCATTACAATTGCGGAGGTGTAAAAGCGGCCATGCAACCAGCAGATATGGGTATTTTGAACCCTTGGCTTAGAAACATTCGTGATGTTTATCGCACACATCGTGATGAATTGAATGCCATTGAAGATGAGAGTAAGCGCTACAATAGATTAGTGGAATTAAATGTACAGGAACAGTGCGTTAATTTACTTAAAACCGCAGCTGTACAAGAAGCAATCACATTAAGAGGTCTAACCGTGCAAGGTTGGGTTTTTGATATCCATACAGGTCGCCTAATTGATTTAAAAATCGATTTTGATAGTATTCTGAAAGACATTAAAGAAATTTACAACCTTTATTCGTAAAATAAAGATTTTTAAAGAAGAAGACTGGTATCTGAAGTAAAGCGTGTTTGCACGTGCTAACTTCGGATACCAGTCTTTATTTTTTTTGACTCTGGACTTAAGACTCCAAACTAACTACCGTCCCATCCAGCCGCCATCAACGGTTAATATTGTTCCATGAACATAGTCACTGGCACTTGAAGCCAAAAATAAGGTTGGGCCTTTAAAATCTTCTGGTGTTCCCCATCTTCCGGCAGGAATACGAGATAATATGGAAGCACTTCTTTCCTCATCATCACGTAATGCTGATGTATTATCTGTTGCGATATAACCTGGGGCAATCGCATTAACATTTACACCTTTCGAAGCCCACTCATTAGCAAATGCTTTTGTTAATGAAGCAATAGCACCTTTACTCGCCGCATAACCAGGAACGGTAATACCACCTTGAAATGATAACAAAGATGCTGTAAAAATAACCTTGCCACTGCCTCTTGACACCATATCTCTCCCAATTTCCCGGGTTAAAATAAAAGGTGCATTTTGGTTAACGGCAATTACTTCATCCCACATCTCATCCGGATGTTCTGCAATGGGCTTACGTAAAATGGTTCCGGCATTGTTCACCAAGATATCAATGATGGGATGATCTGCTTTAACTTTTTCCGCAAAGGCCAGTGTAGATTCACGCTTACCAAAATCACATTGATAGGCATAAAACTTTCTACCTAAACGGATCACTTCATTTTCTATTGAGCTTCCTTCGAGTTCCAGGCTTGCTGAAACACCAATGATATCAGCACCAGCCTCGGCCAAAGCCAAGGCCATTGCTTTTCCAATTCCTCTTTTACAACCTGTTACTAATGCAGTTTTACCTGCCAAATCAAATATATTAGCTGACATTTTTGTTTAGTTATAAATGGTATTCAACCTGCTAAAATTGGCAGAAAGCTTAAATACCATTTTTTAAAAATTATTTTAATTCAGTTATTGCACAATGATCCATATCACCATAATCAAGATTTTCACCTGCCATACCCCAAATGAAAGTATAATTACTGGTTCCGGCGCCAGAATGAATTGACCAGTTTGGAGAAATTACGGCCTGATCATTTTGCATCCAAATGTGCCGGGTTTCTTGTGGCTGCCCCATGAAGTGGCAAACACTCTGGCCCTGTGGAACTTCAAAATAAAAATAAGCTTCCATCCTTCTATCATGTGTATGTGCTGGCATGGTATTCCAAACACTTCCTGATTTTAGTTCTGTCATCCCCATTTGTAACTGGCAGGTTGGCAAAACACTGTTAACCAAAAGCTTATTAATAATCCGGTGGTTAGCCGTTTCAGTAGTTCCCAATTCAACAATTTCAGCTTCAGCCTTACTTACCTTTTTGGTTGGATAGGTATGGTGTGCAGGCGCTGAATTGAGGTATAGTTTTGCAGGTTCATTGGTATTTACCGAGGCAAACGAAACTTCTTTTGTTCCCTTCCCGATATATAAAGCCTCTTTGTAGTTAAGCTCATATTGTTCACCATCAGCGGTGATAATTGCCTTGCCACCAACATTGATCATTCCCAATTCTCTGCGTTCTAAAAAATAACTGGCTTTTAAATCGTCAGGGTTGGGTAAAGCTAATTGCTGATTTACGGGCATTGCTCCGCCAACAATATATCTGTCAAAGTGCGATAAGGTTAAGTTAACTTGGTTAGCTTCAAAAATGCTTTCGATTAAGAAATTTTCCCGCAGTGCTGCGGTATCCATTTGTTTAACTTCTTTCGGGCTCTGAGCGTAACGGCTTTCGAATTTATTCATTGGTTAAAAATTTGAGATGTGGTTGGGGTTGAAGGATCAACCCTCTATTGCAAATATATTTAACCCATCGCTATTAAAGGCATTAATATTCAACTTTGTATCAAATCTCGGCAATATAGATTATCCCTCCCCTGTATTGGGTAATGAAACTTGTGGTCGCTTATTTTGTTATCAAAGAAATTCAAATAAGATGTCAAACCGTTTTTTACACTTCCTATTTTTTGTACTGATTTCCTTAACACTATTTTCCTGCAAAACTGGTTCTGTGAATCTGTTTAAAGCCGCTACTCCTCATGAGCAATATCAGCGAAAGTTAATTAATGCCGGCCTTGATCAAACAGCTATGGGTTCAGCCTGGATTAAATCAGCATCATTAAGCCTCGAAAAAGCTTTAAATATCACCTTGCCTTATCAGGAAACAGGCTATTTTGCTTCGGATAAGGCGCCAGCTGCTGCTTATCAATTTACGGCAACCAAAGGTCAGAAGATCAATATCTCCATTACTAAAAAACCTGCTAATGCCGCAATGCTTTATCTTGATGTTTGGCATTTTCCTGTAGGCGGAAGCAGTAAATTAGTGGCATCAGCAGACACCTTAAATAACCCCATTCAATATGAGATAGATGTTACGGGAAATTACCTGATCAGATTACAGCCAGAACTTTTACAAAGTGTTCAATACACTTTAGAAATTACTACCGGGCCATCTTTATCATTTCCAACATCAACTAACAGCAGTAAAAGTATTGGCAGCTATTGGGGTGATGGCCGGGATAATAATGCCAGGAAACACGAAGGTGTAGATATTTTTGGAAAATTTAGAAGCCCAGTGCTCGCCATTGCTGAAGGCACCGTTACCAGGGTAAATGAAAATAACCTGGGCGGCAAAGTAGTTTGGTTAAGGCCAAAAGGCAAAGATTATACGCTTTATTACGCACATTTGGATGAACAAATTGCTTCGGAGGGACAGGAAGTAAAGGTAGGCGATACCATTGGCTTAATGGGAAATACTGGTAATGCCAAAAATACAGCCACCCACCTCCATTTTGGAATATATGCTCCTGATGGCGCTATGAATCCCTTACCTTTTATTGATCCGGTTACCAAAACACCTCAAAAGATTACGGCCTCAGTTAATAACCTCAATAAAACCTTAAGAACTTCAAAGGCTGTTAACTTTTTAAATGCACCCTTACCAGATGCTGCGGTTGTTGAGCGTTTAAGTATCGCTTCTATTGTAAATATTCAATCGGCCACGGGCACCTTTTACAAAGCCGAACTACCAGATGGTAAAATTGGATTTGTGCAAAGTACAGCATTAAGCGAAATCACCAGGCCCTTAAAAAAGATTAAAATTAATATGTTACAAAAAATGGTTTATGATCAGCCTGAGCGAACCGCAGCCATAAAAAAGACCTTAACAAACGGGCAATTAGTGAATGTATTGGGTAGTTTTGGAGATTATCAGTTTATTAGTGATGAAGGTGCACTAACTGGCTGGATTGTTAAGTAATTTTGAAAATGAAAGTTTATCAGCAAGCCCTTTCACTAAGAGAAAGAAAAAGAGGATTTCACATCATCACCGATGAAGTAGAAAATGCCCTACCGGAAATTAGTTTAATCAAAGCCGGAATTTGTCAGGTATTTATTCAGCACACATCTGCTTCTTTAACCATTAACGAAAATGCAGATCCTACCGTACGCGTAGATTTTGAAATGTTTTTTAATAAGACAGTACGGGAAAACGATCCGGCTTACAAGCATGATTATGAAGGTTCGGATGATATGCCGGCACACCTTAAATCGGCATTGCTGGGTAGTTCAGTAACCATTCCTATACGCAATGGGCAGTTGGCTCTTGGCACATGGCAGGGTATTTATCTAGGTGAGCATCGAGATTATGGTGGATCCAGGCAACTGATCATTACGGCCTGGGGAGAATAGTGGTATCAGCATAAATTCCCAATCACTTATACAAAAATGACTGGGAATTTCGCTTTTATTACCTCGCTTAACTTACCAGAGAGTTATTTGAGTATTTATCTTGTGTTACTTCCTAAGGAATTAATCATTAGCATTATTTACTTTCTTGTTCCGCTCTCTTTACCTCTTCAATTAATTCTGGATGATTATCCTGAATAGAAACACGGCCTGTTTCCACTTCTACTTCCTTCATCGTTACCGCATAATGAGAAGGATAAATTTCAGATCCGTAGGCGATGGCATATGCCTTAGTAAATTCAGCACCAAAATATAAAATGATAGATGAGTAATAAGTCCAAAGTAATACCACTACTAATGAACCTGTAGCACCATAAGTTCCGCCCACATCACTCTGTCCGATATAAAGAGAAATGGCAAACTTACCAATCATAAATAGAATTGCAGTCACAATTGCGCCGGCAATTACATCTCTCCATTTAATAATCGCATCTGGTAAAACCTTAAATATCACACCAAATATAAGAGAAATCACAGCCAGTGTAACCAACTGATTAATGACATAAAAAACATAATAAGATACGTCTGCAAAGCGTGCCTGTAATCTTCCGCTAAAGGCATCTAAAAGTGATGTTACGGCCAGTGAAACCAGAAGTACGAATCCTAAACTGATGATCACAGAAAAAGATAAGAAACGATTTTGAAGCATTTTTACCCAGCCTCTTTTTGGTTTGGGCTTAATTCCCCAAATGGTATTAATAGAATCTTGAATATCACCGAAAATGGTAGTAGAACCAATTAATAAAGTAATTATACCAATAATTAAGGCGATGGTACTTTTACCATCCAGATAAGCATTTTTAATTAATGATTGTAAAGAGGTAGCAGACTCACGACCTAAAAATCCTTCTAATTGAGTATAAACCTGCCCTTCGGCTATTTCCCTACCTAAAAAAACACCACACAAAGAAATGATCACCACTAAAAGTGGTGCCATAGAAAACACGGTATAATAAGCTAATGAGCCACTAAGTTTGGTCACTTTATGATCGCCAAAGCCTGTAAAAGCTGCCTTAAGTACGCCCCATATTCCTTTAAGAGTGATTTTATTTTTCGCCATAGGTAAATTAGATAGGTATTATATAATACTATCTTTAACCTCCTATTAACTGAATTGTTTAGATTTTATCAAATTGACCAACAAATTTATGTTCTGTTTATCCATTTACAGGAATAGAAAAACAAAAAGTAGAGCCTTTACCTTCTACAGAATCTACCCAAATTTTTCCACCTACCCTTTTTACAATTTCTGATGAAATATAAAGGCCTAAACCTAAGCCAGGAAAGGTGTGCTCTTTATCTCCACTAACCCTATAAAACTGTTCAAATACATGGTCTTTTAAATCAGGGCTAATACCAATACCATAATCCCTGACGGATACCTGAACATGATCACCAAGATCAAGCGTATTGATCACTACTTCATTAGCGTCTGGAGAATACTTTACAGCATTGGTTAACAAATTGGTTACCACCTGGCAAATCCGATCCCGATCTCCAACAATATTCTTTTTGAAACTGAGTTCAGGATGGATAAGGTGTTTAAATGAAGTTCGCTGAACATCTTCAATTACTTCTTCCACCATTTCATTAAAATCAAATTCGGTTTCATTAAACTGTAGCCTTCCTGAATTAATCTTTGTTACATCCAGTAAGTCGTTAATTAGATTACTTAACCTGTTTACCTGCTTGTTCATCCGACCTAAGAGATCGGCATTTTTGAAATCTCCTGAACGCTTAAACATCGATTCCATCACCTGTGCATAAGCTTTAAGACTAGTTACAGGGGTTTTCAACTCATGACTTGCAATGCCTAAAAAATCATCCTTTTGTTTTTCCAGTTCCTTTTGGTGATGGATATCCGTATTGGTTCCATACCATTTTATAACATTTCCATCGCTATCTTTTAGGGGAATTGCCCTTACCAAATACCATCGGTATGTGCCTGATTTATCTAAGCTACGGAACTCAATTTCATAAGGATTTCCAGTTTGGAGAGATGAATTCCAGGTTTTTATTGCATGCTGAACATCATCCGGATGTACATTTTCTATCCAACGGCTACCTAATGTTTCTTCATCACTTTTACCTGTTTGATCAAACCATCTTTTATTGATATAATCAAGGTATCCATCCGGCTTACTGGACCATACTACCGGAGGCACACTATTGGCTAAAAATTCGAGCTCCTGCACAGCACTTTGCAACGCTAAATTTTTATCAGCAAGCATTTGCCTAATGTTCAACTCTGGCCGTAAATCTCTCGCTATTGCTGCAATAGCCACAGGGGTATTGGTAAATTCTTCCCTAATCATATAAAACTGCTTATGGATAGGGATAATTTCTTTAGTTACCTGATGGATCAATTCCAATTCTCCAGACCATTTCCCTTCTGTAAAAAGAACAGGGAAGATCTCTTGTCTAATTATTTCATTAGATGATTCGCTGTGATAGTCAAAAAGTCTATAACTTCGAATTTGATCTTGATCAATGCCAATCAGGGCAATACCTGAAGGATTGATGTATTGAATATGACCATCAATATCACAATAATTACAAAAATCTTCACTGCTACTAATAATAGCTGCCAATTTCTGAAGATCTGCTTTCACTTTAATATCCGGACGTAAATCTCTTGCAGTGGCTCCTCTTCCAATAACTTCACCAGTTTCCAGGTCTTTGATTAATAGATAACTTACCATACAGGGGATATTTTCCTTTGTTTGATAGTTAACCAAAGTGATATGACCAGTCCAGCCATTTATCTCATCAATTTCTTTAATGATGTGATTTTGAACACGATCTAACTCATGAGGGGTATAGAAATCTTTAGCACTAAATTTACTTACATCGGCATCCAGTGCAACACCCAACATTTTTCTGGATGACTCATTCATATAAATGACTTTACCTTCCAGGGTTGTAATAGTCATGTGATCAGCATTCTGATTAATTAAGGTTAAAAGCTGGTGCTCCCTTTGCCTGGCCCTTACATCGTGGGTGATATCCTGTACGATGCCAGAAAAACGATAGGCTACATTTTCCTCATTAAAATAAGCTTTTCCTTTACAATGAACCCACCTCACCTGGCCATTTACCTGACTGGTGGTTCGGTGCTTAATATCGTATAGGCCATCATTGTGGCCATTAATCGCATTAGCCATAGCATCACGAACCAAAGCGACATCTTTGGAGTGAATACTGGATAAAAGCGTTTCATACTTAATAATAGCATCCGGATGAAAGCCAAAAATAGATTTACATTTCTCATCCCAGTTTACCTGTTCATGAATTGGATCTAAATCCCAGGTACCGATTTCAGCCGATGAAAGCGCAAATGATAAGCGTTGCTGCGTTTCAATAATCTGTTTTTTTGCATTAACCAGTTCGGTTAGGTGTGCTGCGGTATTAATGATGGCAAAAATTTCGCCCTGCTCATTTTTTATAGGCTTATAGGTAAAGGTGAAATAGAAAGTTTGCAAAACACCATCTACCACCAGATCTGCCGGAGATTCTTTAGTGTGATAGGTTTCCCCACTTCTAAAAACATGGCTTAAGATGTCAAAAAAAGGCTGCCCTTCCAGTTCCGGGAGCGCATCCATCAGTTTCGTTCCAAGGATGGATGCAGGTTTACCCCACAAATCAAGCATAGCCTGGTTTGCAGCACTTACCACCATATCTTCCCCTACATATATAGCTGTTGGCATGGGCGATGCCTCTACAAGTGAATTATATCTTTCCTGCTCAGAAAATAGCGATACCATCGAATAAGTTTGTTCAATAAAGATAACAAATACTATCAAATGAAAACTAAAAGCAAAAAAAAAGCCTTGATAAAATCAAAGCTTTAGAGAATATTTTATTGTTATTTGCTTTTAATCCAGGTAGCGACATCATTAACCACCACTTCTGAAACACTTTTAGGGATCTGGTATTGTGCTGTACTTCCTTTTTCGGTTTGTACACTTAACAAGTGATTGAGTTCCGGATAATATTTAAGCTGAACATTTTTCTTCTTTCCTAGTGCCGCATTCCAGAGATCAAAATCCGTTTTACTTACCTGAAAATCATTTCCACCCTGCAGTATATAAATTTTCTGCTTACTTAGCCCTTTCGCCACATTAACCTGGTTGTAAGCATTTAAGTCAGCCCAGTATTTTGCAGGTATACCCAATATAACCGAATCTGGTTTGATGGTTGTGCCCAATTGCGCAATTCTGCTTTTATTAATCTGTTTAATGGCTTCATCTAGTTGCGCCTTATTGGCAGCTGAAGTATCTTTAGAAAACTCAAACATATATTTATTCTGCTCCAGAATAATATCAGTTAGCTTTCTTGCTGGTGCTGCTGCCATGATAATGCCGGCAAGATCTGGTATGTTAGTTGCGATTCTTGGTGCCAACATACCACCCAGACTATGTCCAAATAGGTATACTTGCTTTACATTTGCACCCGTAATGGTTTTGGCCAGGGCAATTGCAGCCGAAGCATCATCTAGCACTTCCTCTTTTACGGTGTAAATATTCGAAAATTCATTTGGGTATACTAATGTTCTTTTCACATAACGTACTGATCCGATGCCTTTTGAAGCCAGGCCACTGGCCAAATCTTTAAAAGGTTTATTTGCGCCAATGGTTTCATCCATATCGCTAGGTCCTGAACCATGAACAAAAACCACTACCGGAAAATTTTTAAGGTTTTTAGGTGTGGTAATAATGGCCGCCAGTTGCTTGCCTGCTCCACCAATATAAACTGATTTTTCACTATAGAGATTCGTGTCGGCATAGGTAGGTTTTATATAAGCCGCTGCACTTTTAGGTGGAACTAGAAAAATACCTACAATTTTTTGAGCTTTATTAAAGCCTAAAATAAAATTCTGATCTGCATTACTGAATTTACCTTCAACCGTTACTGCAAAAAATTCACCTTGTGATTTACTTTGAATGGCATCAAAAGACTCTGCCTTACCAAATTTGGTTCCCATATCTAACCAGAGCTTTTTTAAACCGTCTTCAGTTAGCTTTGATTTTAAAGTATCATCAAAAATGGCATGTGCATCTGCAAATTTCTCTTCTTGTAATAATTTAAAAAAATCATTTGCGCCATTAAACAGTTGGATCACATTTTGAGCAAATGCGCCAGTGGTAAATAAAAGCGCAATAATAATTAAGATACTTTTTTTCATCTATGGTTTGAATTGTATTAGGATACTCAAAGTTAATAATATTTGCTTCTCAAAAGGATTTAGGTCTACCAGCCTTTTCGCTTTAACTTTTTTTAACATTTAATTGATGGTTAAATCAAGAATAATTAATTTAATAAAAAATATTACCAATTAATTATTAACAACTGATAAACAACAAGTTGATGTTTTAAAAATTTAAAATTTTCGCAATCTGCATCATGATTTGGGTTTCGATTATTATTTTTTTTTAAAATAAAATACTTGCCTGGGCAATAATTCCAGATCTGTGCGTTTATGTATGTGAGAGCGTTAATTTAGATGACGGGGATACTGCCTTAATGGTGGAATCCCCGTTTCTTTTTTTAAGAAGATTTTTAGCAAGTCTTACAATAAAAAAAGGGACAATTACTAAAATGTCCCTTGTTCACTGATATGATAGAGTGATGAATTTTAAAATTTAATTTCTTCCTTTTTTGAAGATGGGTTTTGAAAATAATAATTAAATTTCTTAGTCTTATTTGGTTTCATGATTACATATAAACCAAGTGCAATTAAGATTAATGCGGCGCTGATTCTGGATAAATCAAAGTCGAATACCGTAATATCTTTTAAAGTGAAAATTGCTCCGATAATGGTAAGTGCCAGCCAGCTGCTGCCTTGAAAATTTTTACGATAACCAATCCACAAACCTGCACCTAACATAACCGTATGCCAGCTTAAGATCCAATGCGGAATATCTAAACCTGTGTTTCTTAATAAGAATACGGAACCGATGAATACAATTAAAATGCCTAATCCAAATTGTTTATTTTCTTGATTGTTTTTAGTTAAATTTTCCATGATTGTTTTGATTTATATTCAAATGTATCATGAAAAAGAAAGCGGAAGAATGCCTTATCCCTCAGTTACTTTAATTTATCGGTGAGTTAAATAAATTGATCGGTTAAAATATTTTCCAATATCCTATGTTAGTGTATTAATCGGTTAATGGAGATGTTTTAGACTGAAAGTTCCTGAATCAAGTTCAGATGGACGCATAAGACAGAAGTTCATTATTCAAAAATGATAATTTCTGATTGATCACTCATGATAACCCTGGAAGTTAAATCAATAAATAAACCGTGAGCCAATAATCCATCAATTTTGTTTAACGCATCAGCAAGTGCTTTAGGATCATCTATCAAGCCAAAATCTGCATCAATAATAAAATTCCCGTTATCTGTGATGTAATCTATTTCGTTACTTTTTCTTTTCTTCCCTTTACCATTCAGTTTTGAGATCTGATCAAAAACATATTGATAGGCAAATGGAATGACCTCGATTGGTAAAGTAAAGGCACCTAGTTTTTTTACCTTTTTCGAAGCATCAGTTACAATGATGGCTTTATTACTCAACGAAGCCATAATTTTTTCTCTAAATAAGGCACCGCCGCCTCCTTTTATTAAATCTAAAGATTCTGTAAATTCATCTGCACCATCTATACTAATATCTACAAACGAAATTTCTCCCAGTTCAAGCACTTCAATTCCTAAAGATCTGGCCAGTTCTTCCGTCCGGATGGAACTTGCCACTGCTTTAATACTAAGGCCCTCACCTACCAGCCTACCCAGTTCTTTTATGGCAAATGTTGCAGTAGTTCCTGTCCCCAATCCTACAATATCTCCGTTTTTCACATATTTTACTGCAGCCTTGGCTGCCGCAAGTTTTTCTGCATCTTGTTGGTTTTGATTGATAACTCCCATGAAGTAAAACTAATAAAATTTGTCGAGCGTTTTTGTGGTGCGTTATTCGTTGATCGTTTTTAGCTAGTCATTTGATGTCATAAAAACCAAGCTATATTTAAATTCAGGTACAAAACGATAAGCCAGATCAAAAGCAAAAAAAATTATTGCGCAATGCAATAATTTCCTTTAAAGTTAGTTTATATTATTGAGAGCGTTAATTTAGATGATGGGGATTCTGCAATTGTGGAATCCCCATTTCTTTTTTCAGCCTCATTTTAAAGATAAACCAGACTGCATTATTAACTACAGTCTGATTCTTTTTATTTCTCTGTTGATAATGAATAAGGAAAATCAACTGGTTTAGATCCCCTCACTTTATTCGGAGTGGCTGTCATATTGAAATTCAATACCGCACCTTTTTGTAAGCCACTATGGCTGATCCAGTTTTTAGAATAAGGCTTGCCATTCATTTGTAGCGACTGCACATAACGGTTACTATCACTGTTTGCCGCAGCATTGATGGTAACTGTTTTACCATTTTCCAATGTTAAAGTTATCTTTTTAAATAACGGAGCACCTAAAACATACTGATCAGTAGCAGGCGTTACCGGATAAAATCCCATCGCTGAGAAAACATACCATGCAGAAGTTTGTCCGTTATCCTCATCTCCGCAATAACCATCTGGTGTGGGCTTGTACATTCTGTTCATGGTTTCCCTTACCCAATATTGGGTTTTGTAAGGTGCACCACCATAATTGTACAGATAAATCATGTGCTGAATAGGTTGATTGCCATGCGCATACTGACCCATATTTGCAATCTGCATTTCACGAATTTCGTGAATCACACCACCATAAGCACTTTCATCAAATACTGGTGGCATAGAAAACACAGAATCCAGCTTGGTTACAAACTGATTATGACCGCCCATTAACTGAGCAAGACCATCTACATCCTGAAATACAGACCAGGTGTAATGCCAGCTATTTCCTTCAGTGAAAGCACCACCCCATTTAAAAGGACTAAAAGGCGTTTGGAAACTTCCATCTTTATTTTTCCCTCTCATTAATCCGGAAGCCGGATCGAAAAGGTTTTTGTAGTTCATGGCTCTTTTCTTGTAAATATCAATTTCAGATGCAGGTTTACCCAACGCTCTTCCCAATTGGTAAATGGTAAAGTCATCATATGAATATTCTAATGTCTTAGCCGCATTTTCATTTTTCTTCACATCAAAAGGAACGTATCCTAACTCATTGTAATATTTCACGCCATCGCGGCCAACCGCTTCTATTGGTCCTTCATTATTGGCTCCATGTTTTAAGGCTTCCCAAAGGGTTTGTATATCATATCCACGCAATCCTTTGATATAGGCATCAGCAACCACAGATGCAGAGTTATTCCCCACCATGATATTGGCATAACCCGGACTGCTCCATTCTGGCAACCAGCCTCCTTCTTTATAATCGTTAATGAGGCCTTCCTGCATTTCTTTATTGATCGAAGGATAAACTAAATTCAGGAACGGATACAAAGCCCTGAAGGTATCCCAGAAACCAGTTCCGGCAAACATATAGCCAGGCAAAGTCTTTCCATTATAAGGACTCCAATGCACCACTTTATTATTGGCATCTATTTCATAAAGCTTATTCGGGAAAAATAGCGTACGGTATAAACAAGAATAAAAGGTACGGGTTTGATCAATTGATCCGCCTTCTACCGCAATTTTATTGAGGGTTTTATTCCAGATCGCCCTTCCCTTCACTTTTGTAGCATCAAAACCATCATTAGCCAATTCTCTTTTCAGGTTCAAATCTGCCTGTTCAAAACTAATGAAAGAGGAAGCCACTTTAGCCGTTACCTGTTCGCCTTTAGTGGTTTTGAAACCAATAATGGCGCCACTGTGGTCGCTTTCTAATTCCAGTTTATCGTCATTTAATTTATTTTCGCTCCAGGTTTTGGCCAGTTTGAAATCTTTATTAAAGTAGATTATGAAGTAGTTTTTAAAGTTTTTAGGTAGCGGTCCACGTGCATATTTTGTGGTATAACCAATAATCTTACGTTCTGCAGGAATAATCTTGATATAAGATCCCTTGTTCAGGGCATCTACTACTACATATGAGCTATCAGTTTTAGGAAAAGTAAACCTGAATTGCGCTGCACGCTCAGTTGGTGTAATTTCTGTAGTTACATCTGCATCAGCCAGGTAAACACTATAGTAATAAGGCTTTGAAACCTCTGCCTTATGGCTGAACCAGCTGGCACGGTCATCTTCTGCAAATCTAAGTTTACCGGTTACCGGCATGATGGAAAACGCAGCATAATCATTCATCCATGGAGATGGCTGATGGGTTTGTTTAAAACCGCGGATTTTATCAGCATCGTAAGTATAGGCCCAACCATCACCCATTTTACCAGTTTGGGGTGTCCACATGTTCATGCCCCAAGGCAAGCCAATGGCTGGATAGGTATTGCCGTTTGATAAGCTTGGCTTGGACTGCGTGCCCATCAAAGGATTGATCCAATCTACGGGGTCAATAATTTTGCCAACCGTTTGCGCAAAGCTTGCTGATGCAGCAAAGCTGAGGAAGGCAATAAATAGTTTTTTCATTCGTGTATATCGGTTTATGTGTTTCTATAAATTAAAGTTGAGGATTTTTAGTGTAATCTGCCCAAAGTGCATCCAAATCTTTGCCTGTTAATGTAGTCCAGATTTCTGGCTGATAAGTATGATCTCTTAAAGATGCATCAACTTCTTTGATGGTACCTGCCTTTACATTTTTTTCTATCCAGGCAAAAAACCTTGCCGTAATTCTGTAACTGTTCTGATAACTGTGTTCAGGTTTTAAAGCTGGTAAGGTCCATTTTGCACCTGCATTATCTACACCGAACTTAAAGCGTGCATAATCTGCAATACCCTCTGTAAGCCAACCTGGCCCAACACTGTTGCCATAATCCTGAACAATGTGCATCACTTCATGCGTAACCACATCAATATCTTCAGGATGCTTGTCCATCCAGATCGAACTATAGGTTACTTTACCATCAGCAGTTGCTGCCACGCCTTTATAAGCTGTATCTACAAAAAACTGAACTGATTTTAAAGTATTTGGGTTATACTCCTTTGCCAGCTTTGGATACACCACAAAAAACGTTTCTATTAATCTTTTCTTTAGTTTTGGATCAAGCGCAGCATCATTACTTTCAAAAGATAGCGTGTAGCCATTTTTTTTAATGGTTTCCTGTGCCGAAAGCTTCGATAAAGGTAATAGGGCTGTAATGGCTAATGAAGCTAAAAAGGATATTTTTTTCATTTAAATTTGTTTTTCTTTCTTTTGGCTAGCGTATGATGACGCAAAATAAAGATAATATGTAAAACGTTTTAGTAATTACTCAAAAATTTTACGTTAGCTGATAATTCAGGTTATCAATTGTGATAAAATGCAGTTTATGGATCTTGACAATAATTTAACCTTTTGCTGCTTTATTACTATATTTCAACTCAATCTGATCTGGATTTTTAGCATATGCTTCCCACAATTGATCAATAGATTTTCCGGTTAAACTGATCCAGCTTTGCGCAGTATATTCATGTGCCCTCAATTGTTTATCCAGTGCAGCAACCTTGCCCGGCTTAACATTTTGCTCCAACCAGGCGAAAAACCGGGCTGTAATCCGATAGCTATTCTGGTAATTTTGTTTTTCATTAAAAGCAGGTAAACTCCATTTCGAACCTACATTATCTACACCGTATTGGTAACGAACATAATCTGCAATGCCTTCTGTCAACCAAACCGGCCCAGCGCTATATCCGTATCCCTGTACAATGTGCATGGTTTCATGCGTTACTACATCAATATCCGTTGGATGTGCCTTTAGATACCCGGCACTAAACAAAATGCGGTTACCGCTGGCTTCAGCCACAGCTTTATAGGCCGTATCTACCACAAAAAGTACATTATGGGTAGATTGTTTATTAAAATTTTTAACCAGGGTTGGGTAGATTTCAAAATAGGTATCAATTAAATTTTGCTTTAACTGAGGATTAAGAAACGGATCTTTGCTGATAAAGGTGAGTTCATAACCTTTCTTTTTTTGCGTTGAAAAACTTAACCAGTTATTGGTAAAAGCACGTCGTAACTGTTTTTCAATTTTCTTTTGTGATTTCCCTTTGATCCAATCTTCGTTAACAATGATTTCACCCGCTTTGGCTTTAATATCTGCTGTCTCATTTTTAGAAAACTTTAAATCTGCATTGCGCTTGGTGCGGTATCCATCTGCCGCTGCAAACCAGGGATAAATGTTATAAAATGCAGTCACAAGCTTATCTTTCGTTTTTTGATCAACACTATTTTGATCATCCTTTATCCAAATTTGATAGCCTTTCTCTTGTGAGAATGCTGATACAGAGGCTAACCAGAATGCTGCCAGTGTAATAATTTTTTTGATCATACTTATTGTGTTTTAATTGCTTATGAATAAATTGTATTGATTTTTAAAATGAGCTACATTGCAGATAAAGACAACGCTGCGTAACTTTCATTTGTACGCAACGCTGTCTTTTAATCATGTTCTTGTTTACCAGCCCGGATTTTGAACCAGTAACGGAACTTTCTGTATTTCGGCATTTGGAATGGGCCACAAATAATGTCTGTTTTGGAACACCCTGTTTTCTTGCGTAACAATGTTGTAAAAACCGGTGGCTAAGTTTTTAGAAATGTCTAACCCCAAAACCTGAATGTCGGTTTGAGCGGCAATCTTCCATCTGCGTGTGTCGAAATAGCGGTGGTTTTCAAAAGCGAGCTCTACCCTTCTTTCCCTCCTGATGGCATCTCTTAAATTTGCAGGTACAGGAAGCTGGCTACTACCAGAACCATAAGTAGGTACACCAGCGCGTTCACGAATTTTATTGAGGTATATCAAAACTTCCGGATCACCAGCATTGGCTTCATAAGCGGCTTCAGCATAATCTAAATAAATTTCTGCCAGTCGAATAAAAATGTTGGTTCTGCCACTTGCCTGCCAGCCACTTGTAGATAAATTTTTACGTTGGGTGTAACCTGTTGTACTGTAATCATCATTTCCAATATTTGCTCTTCCGGCATTGCCATTAAAAGTAAAATCAGTAATGATGTTAGAATTTGGATTGATCCATTTTCTTCCTGTGTAAGTAATGCCTACATAAAAACGGGGTTCACGGTTGACGTACATATTTGAAATAGACCTGGGCGTATCGCCGGTTTCCGGACCTTGATAATTACTAAATCCTGTACGGGAATAACCTGATGTAACATCATCAGTTGCTTTACCATTTGCCATAAAATAAGCTTCTACCATTTGCTGCGTAGCTGCCCTGAATGATCCACCTTTGTCGCCGCCACTTGCACCTGTATGGTTTGGCGACATATCATACTGTAAATAAGTAATGTTGGCATTTCCTTTGGCAAAAATGACTTCCTGGTTCCAATCGGTTAGCATGACATCCCTGCAAGATAGAAATGCAGTTTGGAAAGCGTTTGTACCGCTTTTGGTAAATAGCTGGAAAGATGGATAGGTATTGATAAAAGCTTTAGCCGCATCAGCAGCTCTTTTCCATTTTTCAATACTATAAGTCTGATTGATTAATGGCGTTCCATCTGCATTGCGCAGGGATGCATAATCTGTATTGCCATTAAAAAGCGGACTGGCAGCTGTTAAATACAATTGTACTTTAAAAGCCTGCAGAACAGCCTTATTTAAATGTCCGTAATCATCATTTGACTGTGGTAAGGCTGGTAATCCTTCTGCAGCAGCATCCAATTCAGCGGCAATGAAGGTTACACAGGCATCAAATGGACTTCTCGGCACACTAATGGCACTCACTGGTGCATCAGGGATGTTTGGATCATTACCCAAAAGTGGAACAGGACCATATGTACGGAGCAAATAGTAATAATAAATGGCTCTTATTCCACGTGCTTCATTGCGGTAACGGCTCACATAATCGATCCCGTTTAGGTTACAGTCATTACAACGACCTACGTTTGCCATAAAATTACTGGCCGCCTGGATGCCACGAAAATAATTCGTCCACATGTCGTTCACCAAGCCAGAAGTAGGATCCCAGTTACCGGTATTGATATTGTTTGCAAAGTTATTACCAGTGATATTCACCTCATCTGAAGCACCTGTCCACGGGCCGGCATTACCCAATCCGGGCGAACGTTGGTTCATTTCATCTGGCAAAGTTGAATATACATTCGCAAGGAACTGATCAACGGTTGACTTCTGTGCAAAACCCTGATCGAAGGTTAAACGGTCATCAGGTACCTGATCTAAGAATTTTTTACAGCCATAGTTCCCTGTTAAAAATAACGAGGCCAGGGCAAAAAGATATATTTTTTTCATTTTATTAGAAGCTAGCGGTTAAACCTAAAGTGTAAGTGGAGGTTAGCGGATATTTGGTTCCGTTGCCAGATGCAAGTTCCGGATCCCAGAGTTTAAATTTGCTGAAGGTTAGTACGTTGTATCCTGTGGCATAAACACGTAATCCTTTAATGCCAGCTTTTTTAATCCCATCCTTAAACGTATAACCCAACTGTGCATTTTTCAGCCGCAGGTAACTGATATCGCGCAACCACCAGGTACTGGTTTGATAGTTATTATCATTTGGTCCGTAAGATAACCTTGGGAAAAATGCATCCTGCCGTGGATTATCTACCGTCCAGCGATCTGTAGTGATGGCGTGTAGATTACCTAAGCCACCCGATGCACGGAAAGGTTGAATAGCATTACCTTCCAAAACAATATCGGCATTATTCTGACCTTGAAAGAAGGCGCCTAAATCAAACTGTTTATAGCGCATGGTAAAGCCAAAGCCATAAATAGATGAAGGTACATCGCCACGACCGATAATGGTACGATCAAAGGCATCAATCCTGCCATCGCCATTTAAATCTTTGTATTTAATATCTCCTGGAAGTAATTTACCAAATTGTGCCGGACTGCTATTGATTTCTTCCTGACTGGTAAATAATCCTTCGGCTATATATCCAACCCTTGCCAGTGGTGTAGAGCCGCGAAGTTCCATCCAAGGGTAACGGGTTGGCGCCTGGTCATTCTCTACGATTACAGCTTGATTATAGGTATAATTGGCCCGAACTGAAAAATCAAAATCATCAGAAATTTTTGCGTTGTACTCTAGCGTACCATCTATTCCTTTATTTTTGGTTTCTCCAAGGTTACCAGATGGATTGGAAACCAAACCAATATAATTTGGCACTACTCCCCTACCCAAAAATTGCCCGGTTCTATTTTCTTTAAATAAATCTACAATGAGGGATAAATTATTATGGAGTGTTCTTAATTCGATACCTAAATCTTTCTTACGGCTTTCGGCCCAGGTAATGTCAACTCCATAAGCCGTTACATTAAGTCCACGCAAATTTACATTTCGGGTTTGCCCAAAAGTATAGCCCGGTACGTCGGCATTGTTAAACCTGTCGCCAATTTGCGTGAGGTAATAAAACCGTTGAGAATCATTGGTTACATAGCCATTTGTACTTGCACCACTACCCGCAATACCATCAGAATATCTAAATTTAACCAACTGGAAGATGTTTTTTAGGGGTTCAAAAAATTTCTCATTGGACAGGATATAACCTACGCCCACCGCCGGGAAGAAGCCATAACGCTTATCAGGTGCAAAGTTTTCAGAACCATTATAACCACCGTTAAACTCAATAAAATAACGGTTATCATAAGCGTATGCTACCCTTGCCGCAAGGCCTTGTAAACGGTAAGGTATAGATAAGGTAAAAGTGCCGCTGAAGGGGTTTAGGTTATCGCTTTGGTTGTAAAGTAATAATCCGGTCACATCATGTTTTCCGAAACTTCTCTTGTAATTAAACCCAAACTCTCCATATAACTTTTTATCTCCATCATTCGTTACAGCATATCCCAAAAAAGATTGACCTGTATAAATCCGATCATAATTATAAGTACCATCTGCGTTTACAGGATTACTGCTTCTGATCCGAAAAGTATTATCCAGTTTGTTTCTGTTTACACTGTTCTGGTTCTGGGCGTCAAAAGAGAACATCCCTGTAAATGATAGTCCGGGCGTTACAAATTTTAAGTCCTGAGATAAACGAAGGTTGGAATATACTTGATTAGTGTAGTTTGTACGGTAGCCACGGCGGGTAACTTCCGCATAAGGATTTCGCTGATCGCTTTGCGCACTGATGCCCGGAATCAATCCATTGGGATATAACACTGGGTAAGTGGTGGGATTAATTAAAAACATCTGATTATAAATACCCTGCGTGTTTTCTGCACCTGGATTTTGCCCTTGAGCCAGAATACCTTTGATTCCTAAATTCAGTTTAGTGGTCCCGGTAATGTCCCAATCCAGATTGGCATTCACATTAAAGCGTTGAAAAGTCTGTTTTGTGCTGTAGGATTGGGAATCATCAGTGGTTAGTAAGCCTGTTTCATCATAATAGCCTAATGAAACATAATATTTAGCGGCATTTACACCGCCAGAAAGATTTGCTGTGGCGGTACGGTTCTGGCCCACATCATCAAAAATTTCATCCAGCCAATTTACATTCGGGTAACGATAAATGTCTTCGCCTGATGCGGTACGGTTAATATAATCCTGTGTATATTGAGGGGTGTAAGGTGCATTGCTTCTTACAGATTCTGTTAATTTTGCCTCATTGGCTAAATTCATATAATCAATTCCATCAATTAAGGTAGGTTTTTTAGTGAAGCGAGTGATGCCTTGAAAGAAATCTACGTTTACAGATGGAGATCCGGTTTTACCTGCTTTGGTAACCACCAGGATTACGCCGTTAGCACCACGAATCCCATATACAGCTGTTGCTGCTGCATCTTTTAATATTGTAAAGGATTCGATATCATAAGTATTTAGTGTGTTTAAATCACGACCGGGAACACCATCTACGATAATTAGTGGTGCACTGCTGTTGCCGCCAATGGCAGAAATTCCACGAATCCAAATATCGGCGTTACTGGCGCCAGGCTCTCCGTTTCTGTTCACACCAATTACACCAGAAATACGCCCCGCCAGCATGGAACTGATATTGGCTACGGGTTGCCTTAATTCTGTAGCTTTAATGGTAGACTGTGCCCCAACCAGGCTCTCTTTTTTTTGAGTACCAAATGCAACGACTGCTACTTCCTGAAGGTCATTGCCTGCTGTAGGTTTAAGCTGTACCTGTAACAGAGTTTGTGTACCTACCATAATTTCCTGCACATCATAACCTACATAAGAGATCAGTAGCACTGAATTTTGATCTGGAACGCTAATGCTAAATGCACCGTTAACATCTGAGGATACGGTGATTGATGTTCCTTTCACTTTGATCCCTGCACCTGGAAGTGCAATTCCATTCTCATCTTTAACAATTCCTCGAATAACAATCTCTTTCTGATACGGATGTTTAACAGTTGGGTTTATACTAGAGATGTTGATTGCCATGGCTGACGAATCATAACAAATGCCGAAGACTAGTGATGCCACTGAAAGTTTAAGGGCACACTTCTTCCACCAAAGCTTTCGCTTTAGAAAAGGGTTAAAATTTTTCTTCATAAATTTAGGGTTAGTTTGTTTAGTTTTTTCCGCACATGCGGTTGGTTAGTTAGGTAATTGGTTTAATTCATATCTTTCCGGTGTTTGGTTAATAAAATTTAAATAACTTTAATAATAAACTAAAACGTTTTAGCATTAACTGATAAAAAAAACTGCTTTTTGGGCAGACTTTTACTTCTTAAAAATCAAGAAAATATTTGATCAGTTATGGTAATTACTAAAACGTTTTAAACCAATACAATAATAACAATATTCATTTAATAAAAATTATTTTTCTAGAAAAAAATTAGCTTTTAAGCTTGTATTCCATTTATATTAAGAAGCTATCATATATAGTGCTGCGGGGCATCTGGTAAACCAAAAAAGGGTAGAAAATTCTTCCACCCTTTTTAAAATAAAATCTTGGTCAATTAAATAACACTCACATCACAACAACTGGCAGCTCCAATTAAAGTGGCATGCTCTTTTAGTTCTGAAACTTTAATACTGGCATCAATATCATTACCCTTTAAGGCAGCAATGAGTTCTGGCGCAAAAGCAGGAAAGGCTTGTGATATATTTCCACCAATGATAACGGCATCTATCTTATGTTCATTAATAGTAGGGATAAGAAATTGGGCCAGGTTATAGCCAAACTCCATAAATACACGGGTAGCCAAATGATCTTCGTTTACAATTTCGACCAATTCTTTTACTCCAGCGAGTTCTTTTCCACTGAGTTGCAGATATCTTTTTACAAACCACCGGGTAGACAGGTAATCTTCAGCAATACCATCTAGAAACGGAGCATTCCATAAATCGGCATCTATTGCCCTTGTTTTTAAACTCAATGATGACCCAAGGCCAGTTCCCAGGGTTAAACCCAGTACATTCGAATTTCCTTTTGCAGCACCGGCGAAAACCTCACCTTGCAAAAATCCTGCAGCATCATTAATGAAATGAATATTTTCCAGAGGAACATCTAAACGTTTGGCCAATTCTGCTTTAACATTTACCTGATAAAGTGATTTAAACTTATCCTGATCCTTGATTAGGGATATTCCTTCCTGGTAATCAAATGGGCCAGGCATGGCAATTCCAATATTTCGGTTACCATTTTTTATATTCTTAAATGATTGATTGATGACCTCACACCAGGCTGATAAGATATCTTCTTTACTCTCCTGAGAATTTACAGGGCTACGTTTGATTGAATCATCAATCAGACTTCTTGTTTCTAAATCTACTAACGCGGCTGTTATATGCGAGCCGCCGATATCTACACCCAGTGCTACAGGCTTTTCCATTATTTATGTATTTCTATTTTAATTTATTTCAAATGTATCGTTAAACGTTTTACTAAACGAAAAATAAGATCAACTTGATGCAAGATTTGTATCACTATTTATTGCTCCACACGGGCTTTCAAAGTAATTTAACTGAATACCTGCCTTTGAATAAAATCTTTTATCGCTGCGAAAATAAAGAATCTAAACCAGCAACAAAATTTTCATTGCATGGATGAATAGCCAAACGTTGCTTTTTATGATTTTATTTGAAACCAACTACAATTTAAGCCGCCCTTGAGGATTGATTTTCTACTTTATATCCCATTTGTCGGCCAGCATTTTTATAAAATATCCGCCAACAACGCTTCTAGCCTGGAACCCCACCTGCTTACCCGTTTTGGTTTCATGCCAATCTGTTAACGGTACTTTACTCGTTGTTTCTGTAGCAAATTTGTGAATAGGGCTAATAAATTTCTCAAAATCAGCCTGATTGTCTGTTAATGTGGCTGTCCACATAATCCAGTCCGATTTAGTGTAGTCTTTCCGGCTATCTAATGGCAAGCCAAACTCATTTTGTTTCGTCAGGTAAAAATCTATTTCCTTTTTATACACTTCTTCCGGAAATAGATTTAGTTTTAAAAGCTTATCCCAAACGAGGTTATATTTCTGGCTCCAGGTATTTTTATCATTAAAAGTTAAGGCAAAATGATCACCACTGTTTGCTAAAGTCTGCCAGTTTTTTGCCATTTCTAACGCTGCATTTTTGTATTTAGTTGCGATATCTTTTTTACCTAATTTTTCTGCCATTTGTGCATAAGCGCCTAAACCCACAATTGCCTTTACTGATAAGTTCGCATTTCGGGCTAGATGACCTGCAAAATCATCTGTACACAATTGATTGGCCGGATCAAAACCTTCCTTTAAAAGATAGTCTGCCCAGATGGACATCACTGCCCAATGTTTATCTGCATAAGTGGTATTGCCATCTGCCCTGGTAATTGCTGCAGCTAAAATAAGCATGTTACCTGCTTCTTCTACAGGCATATCTTCTCCATAAATTTGTCCGTTGGCAATTGGATAGACGCCAATATCATGCGCTGGATAAGGTTTTTTCCACCTCCCACTTTCCGCATAATAAAAAATACCATTGAGCATACCCTTTAATAATTCAGGGTTGTATAACAAATATTGGGGTGCTGAAGGATACGTTACATCAACTGTATTGATAAAGCCACCACTAAAATTTTCTTTTGAGAGAAATAACAGATCTCCATTTGGTGCATAAACAATTTTATGTGCAGCTATACTCTGCCTGTACACCAGTTTACATAAATCTGCATATTCCTTACCACCAGATTGGGTTGCCTCAGCCAGCAGTTTGGCATCAAATGCCTTTGTCTTTGCCTTCAAAGATTCATAATCCTTACTGGCAGACACCAGTTGATCTTCAAAAGCATTCGCTGCAGATTTTCTCCAGATGGGAAGCAATTGATTCCCAAAATATTCGATAGATTTCAGGTCATCATAGCCCAACATGAGATATTTCTCTACTGGCTTAGAATTAACCGTTCCAAATGGAATCACTGTACTTAAGTTTTGTGTTTTAACATTCAAAGCCTGTGTGGTTTGTGGGTATTTTCCTGTTTTGAAATTGCGGAGATTATTCGTCGGTGTGCCCAAAAATTGGGTGGCCTTAAATTGAGCTGGCACAGCGATATACAGGTAACCCCAATCAATTCTTAAGTCATCGTTTTTCTTTTTCAGAACAGGTTGTTCAACTGATCCGGCTTTTAAAATGGAAAGGTTATTTTGGCTCTTTTTCCAAACAGAAACTGGTTGATTGGGCGTATTTACAGCTAGATTAGATGATGCACCGAAATAAATATCTACCTGGTGCGCTTTTGCATCAGCTGATTTTACGGCATAAGTAAGGTAACTAATTGGTCTGGCTGTTAAATTGAGGTCATTCAGCAGCAAAGGTGAAGTAAAAGTTAAGTTTAGATTTACACCTCCCGCCGTAAAGGTATAAATGGTATTGGTGGCCCCCATCGAAACATTGGTTTGCTTTGCGTTCAAAATAGTGGCGCCTTGCGGAACTTCCTCTACAATGCCTGCATCTAAGAACCTTCCGCCAGCTGTGTTTTTACAGTCTATGGCTAAAATGTTATCACCCTTTTTTAAAATACCATCAGCTAATGGAATGTAAATGTATTCGTGTACCCAGCCTTCTTTTTCATAAACCTTTTGACCATTAAGATACACCATAACATTATCATCATGGTTGAGCTTTAAATATTTCTTAGCTGATGTTTTTTGAGCGAGGTTAAATTTTCTTCGGTAAAAGATTTCATCCGTATCCCATTTGGTTTTCGACTGCTGGTCATCACCAAAAGGTGCCGCGCCACTTTTCCAATTATTATCATTAAAGGTTAAAGTATTCCAATGATCTGCTGGTTTTTGGATAGTAAAGCGAGCTTTATAGCTTAACTCATCAGCCGTAGGCAAAATGGTTTTATAGGTTTTACTATCTGCACCTAAAAAACGGTATAGCTGGTTATCTACTTTTATAATTCCGGTGAGTGCTTGCTCTTTACCTGTCCAGTGCTTGGTAGCGGATTGATTTAATCCATCGCCAAAAGACCAGATGCTTAAGTAAGTGTCATGTGTGATTAAGGGGTAAGCAGGCGCTTTATCTTGTCCGAAAGAACAAAAGTTCAAGAATATTAAAACTGCTAATAAAGAAAGGTTTTTCATATAGGTCGTATTGGTTAGTTTTCTTAAAATAAATATTTCACTGATTCAATCAGTTGCTAATTAAACAGCATCTAGTTAATAAGTAAAACGTTTTACTATCCAATATTAAACACTATAGATTGCAAATACAATGGTTCGCAGTAACATTTATATGACGGAATTACTTGCTCGATTTTTTTATCTGGTTGCTGCTATTAGCTTATCAGTTTATTGTGTCGGATATGATAGGTGATTGATCAATTCAATTAGCGATAACGCTAATTGAAAGAAAAACCAATCGAAAGAAGAACGACTGAATTTATAATTATCGCTGAATGATTTTAGCAGGAAATACGATTTGCTCGTTGTCTAGTTTGGTTTTAGAAGAAAGCTGCCGTAAAATTAATTGAATAATGGCTTCTGCAATTTCTTCCAATGGTTGTTGTACTGCTGAAATACCTGGTGTATGCAATTCAAAAACCTCATGGTCATCATATGCAATAACACTCAAGTTTTTTCCGACTTTAACGTTGGTTTGCTTTAGCACTTTTAGTCCGCTGATGGCCAGATAATTGGTAGCAAAAAGAACAGCATCTGTTTCTACGGTGCGAAAAAGTTCTTCCATTTGTGCCTTGGTTTCATTTTCTTCCTGATTAAAATGAACTTTTAAAACCAGATTTTCATCATAAACGATGTCATGATCCTCAAGGGCTTTTTTATATCCGTCTAAACGGGCGGTAATCTGCTCGACATCAATATCAGTGGTAACGAGTGAAATTTTCTTTTTGCCCTGTTTAATAAAACTTTCTATAGATTCATAAGTGGCCTTGAAATGATCTGCACCCACATAATTTGTTTCTAAGCCAGGCAAACTCCTATCAAATAAAATAACAGGTTTACCATCTGCCAGTAACTGTTGAATGTCTTCTTCCAAACCCTTAATTGGTGATATAATATAACCATCAACCTTTCTTGATTTAAACATATTAATCAATTCCTTTGCCTTTTCAACATTATTTTCAGTACTGGAATAGATAATTTTATAGCCTTTTTTATAGGCCTTATCTTCAATAAGTCTGGCTATTCTAGAAAAGAAGGAATTGGAGATATCTTCTATAATCAATCCAATGATATTAGAATTTCCTGTTCTCAGGCTTCTGGCGATTTGATTTGGCTTATATCCGCTTTCGGCAATTATTTTTTCTACCTTTTTAATCACGGCTTCACTAATTGATTTATCCCTGGCTTTACCATTAATGATAAAAGAAACTGTGGTGATGGATACGCCAGCTTCAACGGCTATATCTTTTATAGAAAGGGTTTTCATTTAGGAGACTTATTAACTGGGTACATTTCAGGTCAATCAATTTGATATAGCCTGCGATTTGGCTAATATAATGTATAATCATTAATATTAATCGTTTAACCTAACGGAAACTTGATTTATGTTAAAAGAAAAAAGACGCCGTTTGGCGTCTTTTAAATTGATGTTAATTAATATCCCGGGTTTTGGGTTAGTTTTGCATTTAAATCTCTCTGTCTTTGTGGTATTGGATATAGAGACCTGAATGATGCAGATGGCGAATGATCCCACCATTTCTCTGTAGTTAGCTTACCAAATCTGATTAAGTCATCTCTTCTATATCCTTCAAATATGAATTCTCTACCCCGCTCTGCCAGAAGTTCATTTAAATTTAATGTACTTGTGGTGTAGGCTTTTGAAGGCCATACTGCCGGATCGTATGCTCTTGATTTACAATCATTAATTAATTGTACTGCCTCTGCAGTTGCAGCACCGCCATTTTTACGCATAATGGCTTCAGCTTTCGCAAAATAAATCCAGGTTAACCGGTATACATTCCAATCGGTATTATTATAATTTGGATCTGGCTCTACCCTTACGCCATTTACAATTCCTGGAATAGAATTGCCCAATTTATATTTATTAAATCTAACACCACTATTTTCTTCACCTTCACTCATATTAGATACGGTTGAGCCTTTAGAATTCTTTTGGATATTATCTACAAAAGTAAGTGGTTTACCAGCGTATTCTACCGTACCTAAAACGTCAGACCCATCTACAAACTTCTTCTGAGGACCAAATAATAACCAGCCGGTTTTACGTAAATCTTCAGTTTCATATTTGTTGTAAACCTCTGGAATCAGAACGATGCCATCATTACCGTTTCTACCGCCACCATAAATATCACGTTGTGCAAAGTGGTAAAATTCTCCCGTCCATGAAGGTTCGAATTTTGCCCTGGTGAAATCGTAAGCAATCGAAAAGATAACTTCTTTTGATAAATCATTGGTGTTTTTAAACTGGTCGAAAATATTTGGATCAAGTGCCATATTTCCATTTTGTCCACCTGCTTCATTATTAATTAGTTTGTTAGCAGCCGAAATACAATCATCCCACCGTTGTGTACCTGTCCACACCTCCGCATTAAGGTATAACTCCACCAACATGGCATAGCCACTCGCCTGGCTCATTCTACCCAATTGTGATTTGGCTAATTTGGGTACGTTATTAATGTTATCCAGAATTTCCTTTTCTATAAATGTAAATACATCTTTTCTTGGTGTTGTATTGGGCAAGATCGGATTTGAAGGATCAACGGCTCCGGTAGCAATCGGAATATTACCGAATAAATCCATTAATTTCAGGTAGTGAAAAGCACGGAGCAATTTTAGTTCTGCTACATAAGCATTTTTCTCTGCTTGCGTAATGCCCATTGAGGCAATATCTCTTGATTCGATATTTACAATAGGGTCATTACAATAACCTACTCCACCATACATTAAAGACCATGCATTATTAATACCTGCCTCATCTACCGTCCAGGAATGGTAATGTAATCTTTTCCATTTACCACCATCTTCTCCATGTGGGCCTTTAGTAGGCCATGCCAATTGATCGCCTGAAAGTTCTGCCAAGCGCCACCAGCCATCCTGACCGGATGGTGTTACCCAGGCATTGGCGTGGGTATATGGTCTTAAAACCGCAGAAATTACTTCGTTTTTATTGGTATAAAATTTATCAGCCGGAATGATATCATATGCATTCTCATCTAATTTGGTACAGGCAGAACCTATTCCAATAACGAGTGCAAAGGCCGTGAATATGATTGATTTATTTTTCATTTGATTATATATTAAAAGCCTACGTTAACACCAAAAAGAAATGATCTGGTACTTGGGTATGCACCACGGTTATCAATACCTGGGCCTAAGCCAGTATCCTGAACAAAATCAGGATCATTACCAGAATAGCCGGTGATGGTTGCCAAATTCTGACCAGTAGCGTAAACACGAAGATTACGAATGTATTTTGATTTTAATTTGAAATTATACCCAAGTGTTACCTCATCAATTTTAACATTGGTACCACTTTCTATATAATAATCAGAGTACATAAATGTATCGTTGATCTGGCTATATTTACCAAAGGCATCTCTTAAATAATTAGACCCTGTAATGGAAGGATTTCCATAAGTTAATGCTGTGGTATTTAAGATATCATAATCAAATTTTCCTCTTAAGAAAACCCTGAAGTCGAAGTTTTTATAAGTGAAATTGGCGGTATAAGAAGCATAATATTTAGGGATTGCGTTTCCAATTGGCGCAAGATCTGATAAGTTCTTATCTTTAGAATAATTAATCTGATCATTACGAACGGGTACTCCATTTCTGTTAAAGAACAACCATTTACCGTCTGCATCAAATCCGGCGAAACGTTTACCATAAAACGTTCCAATAGCCTCACCTTCATAAGTGGTAATGGCCTGACCTAAATCACCTGCACCACCAATATCACCGAAAGTTCTATAATTTACGGCAAAAACATCATTTGAGTACGAGTTCAATGTATTTTTGATCGTACTTCCGGTAAAGTCCATACTAAAGGTGAAATCTTTTGTTTTAACGGCCTGATAGCTTAACGCCAATTCAATACCTCTGGAAGAAATATTCCCTACGTTGGCATAAATAGTGGTTTGTACGTATGGAGGCTGAGGAGTTACATAAGTATCTAATAGATCTTTTGTTGTTCTATCAAATAAATCTAATGAACCCGTTAGTTTACTATTAAACAAGGTAAAATCTGCACCAATATTGGTTTCTCGCTTAGATTCCCATTTTAGGTTAGGATTTGGATTTCTCGTTGGACCATAGGTTTCACGGTAGGTTCCATCCGGAAATAAATACTTACCTCCGCCACCCAGGGTAACCCTTGATGCATTGTTGGCAAAACCTGAATTACCTGTTACACCATAACCTGCCCGTAGCTTTAAGTAATTAACCCATTTTACATTCTCCATGAATTTTTCTTCTGTAACATTCCAGCCCAGAGATACTGCCGGAAAGTTACCCCATTTGTTATTGGCACCAAAACGTGAAGAACCCTCATGCCTTAAAATTAACTGCACTAAGTATTTGTTATCAAAGGCGTAATTTACCCTACCAAAAAATGCAATTAAGGTATTGTCATTTTTAAAACTGCCCATATCGGCCTTGCCATCTGCCAAAGCCTGTCCGGCGCCCAGGTTATCTTCATTGAACTGGTCATTCAAAAAACCTCGGGTACTTGCCTTTGCACCTTCTTCTATATTGTAGCGATAACTATAACCAGCCAATGCCGTAAAAGAATGTTTATCGGCAACAGTAGTGTTATATTGTAATGTTGGTTCAAAAGCATATGCCTGAGAAAGAAAATTATTTTTGAAAGCATAACCACCACCTGGATAATCACTGTTTTCTATTGAATTTTCACTGCCTAATGTAGCATACCCACCATCAACAAAATTATCGCGTTGCATTGAACCAAAAACGCTGGCTTTAAAACCTTTGGCAATATCGAAATCAGCTTTTAAATCTGCTGAAGTCGTTTGCTGTTTTCTATAGCTGGTATTGTTAAACAACCTTGCATATTGATTCGTACTCTGATTATCATAGTAGTAAGAACCATCTGGATTAAAAATTTGCTTTGTTGGGTTTTTAGCTAACTCTTCTTCCCAACCACTTGCATTTAGCTCATTATTAAAGAAATCGGTTGTTCCACCGTTAGATAATAAGTTGGCATTATTAATATTAGTAGCTAAGTTTAACTGGATATTTAATTTATCATCAAAGCCTTTTTGGTTAATGTTTAAACGACCTGTATATTCTTTTCTTCCGTTTTCCTTCGCAATTCCCTGCAAATCACGATAATTTAAACTGGCTCTATAGCTGGTTTTATCTGTACCACCTGATAAGGCCAGATTATGATTTTGTGATAAGTTATCTCGGTTAATTAAGGATCCATAAAGATCTTCATTACCACCGTAATCTACTCCATTAATTTCGCCGGAGTTTAGTTTTGCTCTAAACTCATCAGGCGATAAAAAATCTAAGCGTCTTTGAACAAACTCTTTACGAAGGTAGCTGGAGTAATTAAAAGTTGGCGGACCTGGTTTTCCCTTTTTAGTGGTGATTAAAATTACACCTGCATTTGCACTGGTACCATAAATAGCGGCACCAGAACCATCTTTCAATACATCTACAGATAGAATATCATCTTGCTGCAATAGATCTGGATTACCACCTGGAATTCCATCAATTACATAAAGTGGACTAGCGCTTCCTGATACGGAAACCACCCCACGAAGTTGAACACTTGGTCCGGAATTTGGATTAGAACTTCCTGCCCGGGTAATGTTTAATCCGGCAACTTTTCCTTGAATAAGGTCTAACGGGCTTCGGGCACCACTTTGTCTAAACTGAGCAGTATCAACATGGGCAACAGCTGATGTTACCTCCTTTGATTTCATGGTACCGTAACCCACTACCACTACATCACTCAAGCTCTGAGCGCCTGAAGGAACCAGATTAACGGTTAAAGGCGAAGCACCCGTTCCTGCTGCAATAGACTTGGATTGGTAACCAATATAACTAAAAACCAAAATATCGGTTGGTGAAGAAACACTGATGCTGAATTTACCATCTCCTTGCGTTACGGCTGCACCGGTTTTACCCTGAATTTTAATTCCGACTCCTGGCAATCCGATTTTTTTTTCATCTAGAACAACTCCTGTAATGGTCTTTTGAGCTACTGCTGTATTCGGTGCAGTAGTAGCTCCGGCCTGAGGAGGTGGTGCTTGTACAGGACTTGTACCGCCTAAAGGGTTTACGGGAACTTTTACAGAATCAGCTGGCTTTGGAACCGGAACTTTTTTAGTCGTATCCTGTCTCTTCGTAGTGTCTTGCTGAAAATAAAAGCGACTTACTTTGAATTTTTCGCTTTTAAATTCTGCAAACAGCTGTTGGCTTGAAAGTAGGAACAGGCATAGAAACCCTGTTATCCTGAGTAAATTAATTTTCATTAGCAATTTTTATAGGTAAATGTGGATAGAATTAGACTCTATAAACGATTGGCCTGTAAAGCAGATATGCTTTCTCAAAATATGGGCATATGTATTCATTCGTTAACAGTTATTCGGTTAGTGATCTGATGATATTTTTTAACAGGTCAATATTAAGAAAATATCAATCTATTAAAACGATTTAGTAAGTAAAAAATATGTTACAAAAACGTTTTAGTATCTTATAAAAAGAATAATCTAAGTTTTAGTTATACACGCAGCTGATACAGAAGAAAAACTTCATTACCAATGTTTTCCGGTGATTTCGCCTATTAAATCAAGATCACAAGTGCTACAGAAATTCATTAATGTACAGGAGAAATAAGTGTTTGAATTGCTATTAATGTTTCCCGCTAATGTGCGGTGATTTCGCAGATTAGATTAAAATCTTTAGTGATAAGGAAATTTATTAATCTGTGGGAGAAATAAGCATTTAGTTTGCTATTGATGTTTTTCCCGCTGAAGTTCGCTGATTAGGTTATTTAAGATACGAATAAATCAATCTAGCTGTTTTTGCTGATGCACCTGGCTTTCCCATCAAGCCTAACAATTCTTGATAGTTACGGAGCATTTCATTTCTACCTTCCCCATCCAAAATCTGCACCAGCTCTTGGTTCAACCTTTGCGGATTGCAGTCTTCCTGAATCAGTTCAGTCACGATTTTCTTATTCACAATAAGGTTAACGAGTGATATAAATTTGATTTTCACTAGCATCCTCGCTATGGCAATAGATATGGTGCCTCCTTTATAAACCACTACCTGTGGCACTTCAAATAAAGCAGTTTCAAGCGTAGCTGTACCAGAAGCTACAATTGCTGCATGAGCCACATTTAACAGATTATAAGTGTTATTAAAAAGTAAATGAACTTTCTTCTGTCCGGTAAATTGCTGGTAATAACTTTCAGAAAAAGTTGGCGCAGCTGCAATGACAAAAGTATAATCCGGATGATTTTCTGTTACACTAAGCATTACTGGTAACAAACGCTCTATTTCTTGCTTTCTGCTTCCCGGCAGTAAGGCTATTATTTTCTGATCACCTATTTGATGGTTTATCCGAAAATCTGCATCAGGATTGAATTGTGCAATTTCATCCAACAATGGATTGCCCACATAATCTACCTCCATCCCCCACTCGCGGTAAAAGTCTACTTCAAAAGGCAGGATACAAAACAAGTGGTCGACTATTTTTTTTATTTTAAGCACCCGCTTTTGATTCCATGCCCATACTTTTGGCGAAATATAATAACAAACCTTAATGCCTTTGGCTTTTGCAAAATCGGCTATTTTAAGGTTGAACCCCGGAAAATCAATCAAAATCAACACATCAGGTTTCCAGCCAAGTACATCTTCCTTGCAGGCTTTCATGTTTTTAAAAATGGTTCGCAAATTCAAAACCACTTCTGTAAATCCCATAAAAGCCATATCAGCATAATGCTTCACCAGTTCTCCACCTTCTGCCTGCATTTTATCGCCACCAAAATACCTGAAAACAGCATGACTATCCTCTACTTTTAAAGCCTTCATTAAGTTTGCTCCATGTAAATCGCCGGAAGCTTCTCCTGCTACGAGGTAATATTTCATAATTCTTATGTTATAACAAAATCGCCATTGCGAGGAGGCACGAAGCAATCTTTTATATTTTCATCTTTATTCATTAATCCTTTTTTGTTCTGGAAAGATTGCTTCAACACAGCTCACACTTCTCTTGTTCAGTTCGAAATGACGCCTGTTTTTTTAGAAAACTTTATAAGCAAAGAAAATAAAGGCACATAAAAATGTAGCGGCTAAAATTCCTCTCCCAATGTTAAGCTTATGGTATTTGAAAAAATATTGCATCACATAGGCATTAACTGCTATACTCCCAATATAAAGTAAATCTGCTTTCGCCAATACTGCAACATGATGAATGATGTACCAGGCCAGGCTGCATAAAATTGCCGGAATAATTAAACCCAGGCCGAGACCAATCCAAACAGAATCATTCAGTTTCCTCAACTTATTATTCATTATTGATCAATTATCCTAAGTTAATCCCATCAGGTGATGAAACCTGAGTGCCATGATCAGATTTAGCTTTAATCACTATTTCAAAATCCCAGCTGCTTAAGGTTTGAATGGCGTGATGAGCGGTTAAATCAAATTGAACCGGAACAATGGAAACATATCCATGCGCTAAAGCCCAAACATCGGTATCTTCACCACGATCAAAATTTTCGAACACACCGGTAAGCCAGTAATAAGGACGGTTATACGGATCGGTTCGCTCATCAAATTCCTCCATCCATTTAGCATTCGCTTGCCTGCAGATTTTTATACCTTTTAAATCTCCACCTTTAGGGAAATTAACATTTAATAAAGTACCCTCTGGCAAACCATTTGCTAAAACCTGTTTACAAATGTTTTTAATATATTTTTTGGTATGACTGAAATCTGCATCAGCAGCAAAATCATCCATAGAAAAACCAATGGATGGAATTTTTTCAATGGCTCCTTCTACCGCAGCAGACATCGTACCTGAATAAAGCACATTAATAGAATTGTTCAATCCATGGTTAATTCCAGAAACACATAAATCGGGCTTTTTACCTTTAAATATTTTATTAACGGCAATTTTTACACAATCTACCGGTGTACCACTGCACTTATACATTTCTACACCCTCATAAAGCATCACTTTATCAAAACGAATGGGCTTACCAATCGTAATGGCGTGCCCCATTCCACTTTGTGGACTATCTGGCGCAACTACAACTACATTGCCGATTTCCTGCATCACTTCCATTAGGTTTTTTATTCCTGTGGCCGTAATTCCATCATCATTAACCACTAAAATATTTGGCTTAGAACTTTGCTTTGTCATGCTGGCAAAAATACAGATAATTAAATTCAGGGCACAATAAACGCCAATTTAATATACTATTTTCATTGGTTCACTATATTTTGAGTGAGATTTGTAAAAAGCATTTCATTCGATAAAAGAAAGCATATATATTTGGGTGAAAATGAGTGCCTTATTTCACTATTCCAGCAATAGGCCAATAGGTGCTATTTCCTTAAACCAAAAAAACAATTCAATGAAAATCAAACTATTTACTTTAGCTTGTTTTCTAATTACAGGTACAATTGCCCAGGCACAAAATACCTATCAATGGAAAACAGGATCATCTGGTGGCTACAGCTATAAATATGTAACTAACGACCCTACCAAAACTCGTTTTTATACTTTAAAAAATGGCCTGACCGTTATTTTATCACAAAATAATAAGGAGCCAAATATTGTTTATAAAATGGCCGTTAGGGCAGGAAGTAATACTGATCCACGAACCAATACAGGCTTAGCACATTATCTGGAGCATTTATTATTTAAAGGAACTGATAAATTTGGTACTTTAAATTATGCAAAGGAAAAACCATTGTTGGATAAAATTGAGGCCCTTTATGAAACCTACAATAAAACCACTGATCCCGTAAAACGCAAAGAAATCTACGCTGAAATTGATAAAGTTTCTGGTGAGGCTTCTAATTATTCTATCGCAAATGAATACGATAAAATGATGAAATCAATTGGAAGTGGTTCAACAAATGCGCATACTTCGGTTGAGGAAACTGTTTATGAAGAAGATCTTCCATCTAATGCGGTTGATAAATTTTTATCTGTTCAGGCAGAACGTTTCCGTTCACCAGTTTTCCGTATTTTCCATACTGAATTAGAGGCTGTTTATGAAGAGAAAAATATCGGGATGGATAATGATGGACGTAAAATGTATGAGAAAATGCTTTATGCTTTATTCCCAACACATAATTACGGTCAGCAAACCACCATTGGTACCATAGAGCACCTTAAAAATCCTTCTTTGGTAGAGATCAGAAAATACTACAACAAATATTATGTGCCTAATAATATGGCCCTGATTATGTCTGGTGATATTAATTATGATGATCTAATCAAAAAGGTGGATAAAGATTTTTCATACATGGTTCCAAAACCATTTGCACTTTACAATCCGGCAGCAGAGAAGCCACTTACACAAGTACAGAAAGTTGATATTTATGGGCCAAGTGCGGAGAACCTATATGTAGCTTACCGAGGTTTTGCTCAAAATACTCGTCAGAGTTTATTGCTTGATTTAATTGGCAGCATCTTATCTAATGGCAAGGCTGGTTTAATGGACATCAACATCAACAAACAACAGAAAATGTTAAGGGCTGGTGCAGGTTATAACCAGATGAAAGATTATGGGATCTTTGTTTTATCAGGTTCACCTAAAGCCGGACAGAGTTTAGAGGATGCACAGAAATTATTATTGGAGCAGGTTGATTTGCTTAAAAAAGGTGAGTTTGATGAAAGTTTGATTAAAGCTACTGTGGCCAATATCAAACTGGCTGAATTACAGGCTTTCGATAATAATGATGTACGTGCAGATTACACCATGACTGCATTTATCCAAAATCGTGGAACTGAATGGGATAAAATGCTGGCCTCAACCGATGCGATGGGCAAAGTAACCAAAAAGGAAATTGTAGATTTTGCTAACAAATTTTTTGTTAATAATTATGTTTCTGTTTTAAAACATAAAGGTGAAGATAAAAGCATTTTGAAGGTTGAAAAACCAACCATCACAGCGGTTAAAACCAACACCAACGAAGTTTCGCCATTTACCAAAACCATTATTGATGCTCCGGTTAAACCTATTGCACCTAAATTTTTAGATTATACCAAAGATCTGAATTTTGGTAAAGCTGGCATTGCTGATGTAATTACTGTTCAAAATACAGAAAATGGCATCTTCCGCATGAACTATCGTTTTGAGATGGGATCTTATAATTACAAATTATTACCTTATGCATCACAATATCTGGCTTTTTTAAGTACTGATAAATATTCCGCAGAAGATATTAGTAAAGCTTTTTATAACCTGGCTTGTAATTATACCTTAAATGTTGGTACAGATGTAACTACGGTTAGCTTATCTGGTTTGCAGGAAAACTTTGATAAAGCTGTTGCTTTGTTAGAAGATGTATTGGCAAACTGTAAGCCAAATGAAAAAGCACTGGAAGACCTGAAAGGAAGAATTTTAAAATTAAGAGATAATGCTAAATTAAATAAATCATCCATATTGAGTGGTTTAATGAGTTATGCACAATATGGTTCTGATAACCCGTTTAATTATGGCGTAACCAATGATGAAATCAAGAATATGAAATCATCTGACTTAATTTACTTATTACACAATTTAACCAATTACCAGCACACCATTACTTATTACGGCCCTAAAACTTTAAGTGCTTTTTCTACAGATATTGTTAAAGTACATCCATTAGCTAAGGAATTTACACCAGTAGCACCGATGAAGAAATTTGTATACACCAAAACAGATTCTAACAAGGTATACTTTGCAGATTACGACATGGTGCAGGCAGAAATCCGCTGGGTAAGAAATGGTGGTTTGTATGATCCATCAAATGCAGCTAAAATTAGCTTATTTAATAATTATTTTGGTGGTGGCATGGGTTCTATAGTATTCCAAACCATTCGTGAATCAAAAGCCTTAGCTTATTCAACTTTTGCAGTTTATTCTTCTCCAAACAGTAAAGAAAAAGAAAATGCCGTAATTGCTTATGTGGGTACACAAGCAGATAAAATGAATGAAGCTGTAGCCGGAATGAATGAATTGCTTACCACTTTACCTGAATCGGATAAGTCGTTCAATCTTTCTAAAGCTAATTCATTAAATAGTTTAGAAACTTCCCGCATTACAAAAGATGGTATTATTGCCAGCTATTTTTCAGATAAAAAACTAGGCTTTGATCACGATTCGAGAATAGATGAATATGCAAATCTTAAGCCATTAAACTTTACTGATGTAAATGCTTTTCACCATGATAATTTATCAGCGAAGCCTTACAATTATTGCATAGTTGCTTCAGAGAAAAAAATCAATCTTGCTGATTTAGCCAAATTTGGTCCTGTAACTAAATTAACTTTAGAGCAGATTTTTGGGTACTAAATAAGAGCGAAAAGCTTAAAGGTCAAAGCGGAAAGCTTAAAACCTAATAAAAAAGCGGTTTCTGGAAACAGGAATCGCTTTTTTATGTGGGTTCATTTATTAACGTTGGTCTGTGGATTAGAGCGGAAAGCATAAAGGTGAAAGCTTAAAGGATAATAAAAGTGGTTTCTAAAAACAGGAATCGCTCTTATTATGAGGGTTCAATTTGTTAACTTTGGTCTGTGGATTAGAGCGGTAAGCATAAAGGTGAAAGCTTAAAGCCTAATAAAAACATTTTCTGAAAACAAGAATCGCTTTTTTTATGAGGGGTCAATTTGTTAACGTTGGTCTGTGGATTAGAACGGAAAGCTTAAAGCCTAAAGCCTAATAAAAACATTTTCTGAAAACAGGAATCGCTCTTATTATGAGGGGTCAATTTGTTAACGTTGGTCTGTGGATTAGAGCGGATAGCTTAAAGATTAAAGCCTAATAAAAACATTTTCTGAAAACAAGAATCGCTTTTTTTATGAGGGGTCAATTTGTTAACGTTGGTCTGGAAATGTCTTCCAGATCACCGATCTGTGGATTTGTAATCCACCTAAGTAAAACACCCAAATTCCTCTTAAATCCAAACTTACATGGATTAAAAAACTACAGCCATATTAATGCATTCATAATTTCCTGGATAGAAAATTCAGCTCCGCAAACAAATTCATCTGCGGCGCCATAATAAATCGTTAATACATCTCCATTTACAAGGTGACCATTAGTAAACACCACTTCACCAAAAAAACCATTTATTTCATAATCTGCTGTCGGTACCATAATCGGGTGCGATGTTTGGGCTAATATTTTTGAAGGATAAGATAAATCCATTAAGAAAGCACCCAAACAGTATTGGTGTTTTTCATTTGCACCATGATATATAGAAAGCCAGCCTTGTGCCGTTTTGATTGGAGATGCTCCAGCTCCTACACGTTTGCTATCCCATTGATGATTCCTGGTTTTGATCAGGCATTGATGGTTTCCCCAATGAATTGCATCAGGCGATTCGGCCAGCCAGATATAATTTCCACCTAAATCAACACTACTCGGACGGTGAAGCGCATAAAACTTTCCGTTAATTTTTTCTTCAAAAATAGCACAGTCTTTATTGTGAGGTGAAATAATCATTCCATGGTTTTTAAAGATCTTCCAATCTTTTGTGGTTCGAAGCCCCACACCTACCCCATGTGCAGATACTGCAGTGTAGGTAAGATAATAAGTATCATCAATTTGGGCAACCCGGCAGTCTTCTATTCCAAAGGTTTCATTTTTGCCCTCACCCTTCAATAAAGGAAATCCTTCAGGCTGATAGAAATGAACACCATCTTCACTGCAAACCAAACGGAGGTGCGAAAGTGTGGTTAAATAATCCGTTCCTTTATAATGAATGACCCTTGGGTCGTCTGCTATTAATTCAGGATCATTTTCTTTTATCGTTATAATCTCAATTCCCCCATCCTTTAACACAGGAAAAGAAATGGTACCAGGTTCTTGATTGGGCCGCTCTGCCACCCGGATGATCATCCAGACTTTTCCCTCAAATCTAAATACACCTGGATTTAACAAACAGGCAATTTCTAAACCCGGTCTGCTGGGAACTAAATCCACAGGCGATAAAATGGGGTTTTCTGAAAACCGTTTTGCGTATTCCTTCATACAATTACTTCAAAATTGCTATTGCTTTAAATTCAATCAGGCTATTTATATTGCTTATTTTGATATTTTAAACAATCATCAAGCCGTTTCCACCACATAATCATCAATATAACTTACTAGTATACTCTTTCATTTAATTTTACAACAGTTTCCTTTCATTTCTAAAGAAAAAAAGTTTATAATTTTCATTAATTAACAGCAAACCCAAACAAAAAACAGGAGTTTTACAGCTTTTGTTTTAATCAGACCACGATGAAATGTTAAAAAGCACCCAAAAGTCGCCATTTATATTTTTATCTGTTTTTTTTAATTAAATTGATATGTCTATCCTCAAAAACAAGCAACATGTACTAACTAAAACTAAAATTTAATGAAAAAACTACTACTTAGTATGATTTTAACTTTCGGATTAATTTCGTTTGCTTTCGCACAAAGCAAAGTTATTAGCGGCAAAGTTACCTCAGGCACTTCCGGTCCTATCCCAGGAGTGAGTGTGTTTGTAAAAGGCTCACCAGCTAATATTACCCAAAGTGATGCTACTGGTAACTACAAATTAACGGTTCCAAATGAAGCGAAAATACTTGTTTTTAGCTTTATTGGCTATACCACAATCGAACTGCCTATCACCGGAACAACGGTTAATGCAAATCTTAAAGAAGAAAACACTACACTTTCTGATGTAGTGGTGGTGGGTTATGGTACGCAGAATAAACGGGATGTATCTGGATCGGTTGCTTCTGTAAAATCTAAAGATCTGGAGAACTTACCTGTAACCAGTTTTGAACAAGCCTTGCAGGGTAAAGCTGCCGGTGTGCAAATATCTGCCCAGAATGGAAAACTCGGTCAGGGCATTACTGTTCGGGTTCGCGGTGCCGCATCTGTTACTGCGGGTAGCGAACCGCTTTATATTGTAGATGGAATTCCCATTACTTCAGGAAATTTCTCAGCAACATCATCTCCTACAAGTGCTCTGGCAGATTTGAATACCAATGATATTGAATCTATCGAGGTGTTAAAAGATGCATCAGCTTCTGCCATTTATGGTGCCAGGGCATCAAATGGGGTTGTGCTAATTACAACTAAACAAGGTAAGACAGGTAAAACCTTAATTCAGTTTAATGCGCTTGGAGGAATAAGTACACCTTCAAATCATAGAGAATTTCTGAATGCCGAACAATATGTTCAACTCATCAGAAGAGCCGGACAAGGTGCTGCTAATCAGGATTTTTTAAATGGAGATTATACAACCTTACAGGAAGCACTTGATGACTATAGTACAATCGTTGAAAACAGATTAAACCGTTATTCTGCAGGAAACAATGACTATCAAACTTATAAAGTGAACACCAATTGGGAAAGAGAATCGTATCAGGATAATCCTGTAACACAACAATACGATTTGAACTTTACTGGTGGAAACGAAAAAACAAAATTTTATATCGGCGGACAAGCCCTGGATCAAAACGGTATTATTGTTGGCAACAGCTACAAGCGTTACAGCGGAAGATTAAACCTAACCAATAAAGCAACAGATTTTTTGGAGGTTGGTGTGAATTTGAATTTTTCTAATAGTATCAATAACCGTCTATCCAATGATAATGCATTTTCCAGTCCACTACAATCGGTGGCCCTATCGCCTATTACGCCATTTATTGATCCAAGATCTGGCTTAATCAGCGGAACTTTACCTGGAGCTGCAACAAATTATCCTGTTTATTATAATCCATTTATTGGTATCGAAAATGCTGCATACAAAGCAACAGTGTACCGCACCATTGGGAAAGCATTCGCCAATGTTAATATTGCTAAAGGATTAAAATTCAGCACAGATTTTTCTATTGATAACTTAAACCAGAATGAAGAAAGTTATTATGGCTCACTAACGTTTAGGAATACGGGCACTTCCAATGGCGATGGACAAAATATCTCTACATTTGTGATCAATGCCAACACCAACAATTTCTTTAGCTACAATACCACAGCTGGCAAAAGTACTTTTGATGCTATTTTAGGAACAAGTTATCAAAAATCTACTACCAAGTTTAGCACCATTGAGGGGCAGGATTTCCCAAGTGATGCCTATGTTAAGTTAGGCTCTGCTGCAACTAAGGTAATTGCCTCGAGTAATGAAAGTGCCTTTAGTTTTCTTTCCTATTTTTTCAGAGCCAATTACAAATACAATAACCGTTATTTAATTGGCCTTAGTGTTAGAGCAGATGGTTCATCCCGCTTTGGTGCAAACCACAGATATGGATATTTCCCTGCCGGATCAGTGGCCTGGATTGCTTCAGAAGAAGACTTTTTGAAAAGCAGTGAAACGATTAGCTTATTAAAATTTAGAGCGAGTTATGGCCTTACAGGTAATGCTGAAATTGGTAATTATTCAGCAAGAGGCTTGTTTGCCGGAACGGGTGCTTATGGTGGCATAGCTGGCCAGATTCCATCACAAATTGCCAATCCAGACTTAACCTGGGAAAAAACAAAACAGCTGGATCTTGGATTTGATTTTGGCTTATTGAAAAACAGGATTACTGGTACATTTGATTTCTATCAGAAAAATACCACAGATTTATTGCTGGATGTACGAATTCCCCAAACAACAGGCTTTGGCATTAAGACACAAAACCTAGGTGCCTTGAAAAACAATGGGTTTGAATTGGGTATTAATACTGAAAATTTCGTTGGTGCCTTTAAATGGTCTACTGCCATTACAGGTGCCATCAACAATAACAAAATCACCAATTTGGGTGGGCAGATCCTAAACTCAAATGAAATTAATGCCGCAGTTGAAGGACAGTCCATTGGTGTATTTTATTTACCAGAATATGCCGGTGTAAACCCAGCCAATGGAGATGCGCTGTATTATTTTAATACCGTGGACCAAAGCACAGGAAACATTAACAGAGGCACAACCACTAACATTAATGAAGCAGCAAGAATATTTGCCGGCAACCCTAACCCTAAATATACCTTCGGTTTGAACAATACATTTTCTTATCAAAACTTCGACTTAACTGTATTTTTTCAAGGTGTATCTGGCAATAAAATATTTAATGCTGGTGGACAGTACATGAGTGCAAATGGCTCAAACGGATACGACAATCAGACTGTTGATCAAATGCAATACTGGAATAAGCCAGGTGATATCACTTCAGTTCCTGAACCTAGGTTAGGTTCAGGAAACGGGGTAGGATTCTCAACCAGATATATATCAGATGGTAATTATGTCCGCCTAAAAACCTTAACACTAGGCTATACCTTTCCTGCATCAGTTTTAACGAAGATTAAACTCAGCAAACTGAGACTTTATGCCACAGCCCAGAACCTGGCAACGATTACGGGTTACAAAGGCTGGGACCCGGAGGTTAATGCAGATTATCAATCTACAAACATTAACCAGGGGGTAGATTTTTATTCTGCTCCACAGCCACGGGTAATTTCACTTGGTATTAATATAGGCTTATAATTTACAGACGAATCAACATGAAAAATACATATAAATATACTTTGCTCTTTGCATCTGCAGTACTTTCTGTAGCCTCATCATGTAAAAAAGCACTTGAAATTTCTCCGGTAAACACTATTGAACAGGGTAATGCATTACGCAGTTCAAAAGATGTTGAGGCTGCTTTGGTAGGTTCATATTCGGCACTTGGAAGCAGAAATCTTTACGGTGGCAGACCATTTTTAATGGCCGATTTTTTAGCCAATACCGATGCCATTGAATGGTATGGAACTTATGCTGAACTTACTCAAACCATCAATAAATCGCTATTAAAAACCAACACTTTTGTAAATAACGTTTGGGCCGATAGTTATACCGCAATTAATGATGCCAATAATGTGCTGGCAGCGATTGATAAAGTAGATGCCACGAAAAAAAATAAAGTTGAAGGTGAAGCCAAATTTATCAGAGGATCGGTTTATTTTGACTTAGTGAGATTATTTGGGAAGGCTTATAACGATGGATCGCCGTCAACTAATCCAGGGGTACCTATAGTACTAAGTCCTACTGTAAATATTACTGACGGAAGTTATGTTAGCAGAGCAAATGTTGCCGCTGTATACGCGCAAGCTATTGCTGATTTAACCGATGCGGAGGCTAAGTTACCAGCAACTAATGGTTTCTTTGCTACAAAATTCGCGGCGGCAGGTATGCTGGCCCGAATATATCTGCAAATGGGGAACTATGCAGCAGCTGGAGCAGCAGCTAATCGTGTTATTACATCTGGCAATTATAACTTAACAAGTACTTTTATTTCAGCTTTTCCTAAAATGCCCGAATCAGGAAATTCAGGTCAACCAGCAGACAATACAAAAGAAGATGTCTTTGCAATTCAAGTGAGAACCTTAACAGGCTTTAACGGTTACAATGAATTTTATGCCTCATCAACCTATGGTGGTCGTGGAGACGCAGTAATCTCGAAAGCTTGGATTGACCGTACATATAGTACCGATGACGATCGTATTAATGCCTTTTATGATGATGGAGATATGTTCACTTCTAAGTTTGGCAATCAGTATGGAAATGTTCCAATTATTAGATTGGCTGAAATGTACCTGATTAGAGCTGAATGTAATGTACGTTTAGATCCTGCTGCACCAATTGGTGGGCAAACTCCTCTGCAGGATTTGGCCGTAATTAGAGATAGGGCTGGGTTAACGACAACCACAGCAACTTTAACGGATATCCTGACGGAAAGAAAACTTGAACTTGCCTTTGAAGGCTTTACGTTACATGATGCCAAGCGAACTCAAACCAATATCGGATCTATTCCATGGAATGCAAATCAACTGGTATTTCCAATTCCGCAAATTGAAATTGATGCCAATAAGAATATCGTTCAAAACCCAGGTTACTAATCGCTAAATCATCTAAACAAAAAATGCTCCCGAAATTCGGGAGCATTTTTTGTTTAGATCAATATGATATTTATTTCAAAGCCTTCGTAGCTTCAATAATTTCGTCTACAATAGCTGGATCTAACAACGTAGAAGTATCTCCCAAATTTGAAGTATCACCCTCTGCTATCTTTCTTAAAATTCTCCGCATAATTTTACCAGAACGTGTTTTAGGCAAACCAGAAACAAAAAGAATTTTATCGGGCTTAGCAATTGCACCAATTACACGGGTTACGGTTTGAAGAATATCCTTCTTTGTTAATTCAGCTTCACCATGCATTTCCGGATTAATTACAAAGGCATAAATGCCTTGCCCTTTAACATCGTGTGGATAACCTACAACTGCACTTTCCACCACTCCTGCGTGCATATTAATGGCGTTTTCTACTTCAGCAGTTCCGATTCTATGCCCTGAAACATTTAAAACGTCATCTACACGACCTGTAATCCTATAATAGCCATCCTCATCGCGAAGGCAGCCGTCTCCAGTAAAATACAAATTTGGATAAGTAGAAAAATAAGTCTGTTTACACCGCTCGTGGTCTCCATAAGTAGTTCTTAACATTCCCGGCCATGGAAATTTAATACACAGATTCCCCATTACATCATTCCCAACAATTTCCTGACCGTTTTCATCCACTAGTATAGGTTGAATTCCAGGTAAAGGTAAAGTAGCAAAGCTAGGTTTAGTTGGCGTTACAGTAGCGATTGGCGAAATCATAATCCCTCCGGTTTCCGTTTGCCACCAGGTATCCACAATAGGTGCTTTACCCTTTCCAATTTTTTCATCGAACCAATGCCACGCTTCTTCATTAATAGGCTCACCTACCGACCCTAAAACGCGGATACTGCTTAAATCTTTGCCTGCCAATGGTTCATCGCCATAACTCATTAAAGACCGAATCGCCGTTGGCGCCGTATATAAAGTATTTACTTTGTGTTTTTCTACTATATCCCAAAAGCGTGATGGGGTTGGATAAGTAGGGATGCCTTCAAATAAAACGGAGGTGGCACCTTGAGAAAGCGGACCATAAACAATGTATGAATGCCCGGTAATCCAGCCAATATCTGCCGTACAAAAATAAACTTCGCCTGGCTGATAATTGAATACATTAGCAAATGTATAACCGGCATAAACCATATAACCGCCGCAAGTATGTACCACACCTTTTGGTTTTCCTGTAGATCCTGAAGTGTAAAGAATAAAAAGCATATCTTCTGCATCCATTTCTTCCGCTTCACATATATCATTAACATGTTTCACTTCATCTTCCCACCAAACATCACGGCCTTTCAACATAGAAACCGGAGTGCGCACATGGGTTAACACAATACATTTTTCTACGGTTGGGCAACCAATTAAGGCGTCATCAATTACATCTTTTAACGGAATCTGTTTATTTCCGCGATAAGCCCCATCTGCAGTAATCACTACCTTACATTGCGAATCATTAATCCTGTCTGCAATTGATTTTGCAGAAAAACCGCCAAAAATTACAGAGTGAATGGCCCCAATTCTTGCACATGCTAAAACAGCGATAGCCAGTTCAGGAACCATTGGCATATAAATACAAATACGGTCGCCTTTTTTTGCGCCATTGCGTTTTAACACATTGGCAAAACGGCAAACGCGTTCATGCAGCATTTTGTAGGTAAGGGTTACACTTTCTTCTTCGGGATTGTTGGGTTCCCAGATAATTGCAGGTTGATCACCCTTTTTTTCCAGGTGACGATCAAGGCAATTTTCAGTAATGTTGAGTTTAGCGCCTTCGAACCATTTAATATTGGGCTCTTCAAAATTCCATGATAGTACCTTGAACCAGGGTTTACGCCATTGAAAATTTTGCGCAACCTCGCCCCAGAACTGTTCAGGATTTTCTACGCTTTTTTTGAAATCTTCCTCGTATTGCTTAAAAGATGTAATTTGCATTGCTCAATTATATGTTTTGGATTAGTATCGGCTAATTTAACTAAATAATGATAAGGAGAAATATCCTAAAGAGATTAAAATGAATCCTGCATCATATTTAAAAAATATGTGAAAATATTTACAGGCTCTCTTGCGCTTTTCATTTATTATTCAGATATTTGCACACTCTTAAAAAAATTAAGCGGACGATATTAACAACTATATTTACAAGTCATGTCAAGAGTTTGTGATTTAACAGGAAAAAAAGCAATGGTAGGTAACAACGTTTCTCACTCAAACGTTAAAACCAAACGCAAATTTTACCCGAACCTTCAACTTCAGAAATTTTATATTCCTGAAGAAAACCGTTGGATTACGTTGAAAGTTTCTACTTCAGCGATTAAAACCATTAATAAAGTGGGTATCAGCGAAGCCATCAACCGTTTCGTTAAAAAAGGATTTTTGTAAAAACATTAACTGTTGAGATTAACAGTTTAAATTTATATTATAATGGCAAAAAAAGGTAACAGAGTTCAGGTTATTTTAGAATGTACTGAACATAAAGAAAGTGGCATGCCAGGTATGTCTAGATATATTTCTACCAAAAACCGTAAAAACACCACTGAGCGTTTAGAATTGAAAAAATTCAATCCGGTGTTGAGAAAAGTAACCGTACACAAAGAAATAAAATAATTGAATGAATAGATTGATTGAATGATTGAGTTAAAAAATTCTCTCATTCCAACATTCTCTAATTCGATCATTAAAAACATAAGAACATGGCAAAGAAAGTAGTTGCAACCCTTAAAACAGGTACAGGTAAAGAATATTCGAAAGTAATTACAATGGTTAAATCACCTAAAACTGGTGCTTACTCATTCAAAGAACTTATCGTTCATAACGACCACGTAAAAGATGCTATTGCATCTAAATAAGGTTAATATTTTTGATCTTGAAAATATTAAAGGCCGTTCCGTTTTAACCGGAAGGGCTTTTTTTGTTAGTGAAATTTACGATAGAAAATAATTGATTACCTTTGAAAAAAGTAGAGCCATGGAAGCGTATAAATTTAAAACCAAAGTTTCTGAAAATGGAACAATTGTTGTTCCAGATGGCTTTGATGTAAAAAACAAAGAAGTAGAAGTGATTATTTTGGATGAGGTAGTTTCATTTCCAAAAAAGATGACAGGAGCAGAATTTGTTGAAAAATTTGCTGGAGTCATTAAAAATATTGATGCTGACGAAGCAAAGTGGGCGTATCTAAAAGAAAAACATAATCTATGACAATTCTATTAGATACCAACATCATTATCGATATTGCTTTAATGAGATCACCATTTTTTCAAGATTCATCTAAATTTTTTGCACGTATTGATGGAAACCACATTAAAGGTTGCATAACCGCATCATCATTAACGGATATTTACTGTATAATCAAAAAGAATTCAGATTATAAAAAAGCTATTTCATTTATCGAATCGTTAATCATGACAATAGACGTTTTGAATGTAAATAGAGATACCATAATGCTTGCCCTCCATTCCAACTTTTCTGATTTTGAAGATGCTGTTCAAAGTTCAGCTGCAGAATTAAATCATGTTGATTTAATTTTATCAAGGAATGTAAAATATTTTACAAAAAGCAAAATACCAACTTTAACACCTACTGAATTCCTAGAAAAATATAAACAATAATGGGCTTATTTGATTTTTTCAAAAAGAAAGAGACTGCACCTGAAGCTCAGGAAGCTTTAGATAAGGGTTTAGAGAAAACTAAAGATGGTTTCTTTAATAAAATTACCAAAGCCGTTGCCGGTAAATCTACCGTAGACGATGAGGTACTTGATAACCTGGAGGAAGTTCTAGTGACTTCAGATGTTGGCGTAAAAACCACCCTAAAAATTATTTCGCGTATTGAAGATCGGGTCTCAAAAGATAAATACCTCAATACTTCCGAACTGAATTTCATTCTTCGCGATGAGATACAGCTACTTCTATCAGAAAATAATAGCAATGATTTTCGTCAGTTTGAATATGGCGATCATAAACCCTATGTAATTATGGTAGTTGGTGTAAATGGTGTGGGCAAAACCACAACCATTGGTAAACTGGCACATAAATTAAAGGAATCGGGTTTAAAAGTTGTTTTAGGCGCTGCCGATACTTTCAGAGCCGCTGCTGTTGATCAGATTAAGCTTTGGGGTGAACGTGTAGGGGTTCGGGTTGTGGCGCAAGCCATGGGTTCTGATCCTGCATCAGTAGCTTTCGACACTTTACAATCTGCTGTAGCTGCTGGTGAAGATGTAGTGATTATTGATACAGCCGGACGTTTACATAATAAAGTAGGTTTAATGAATGAGCTGGGTAAAATTAAACAAGTGATGCAAAAGGTTGTACCCAATGCGCCACATGAGATTTTATTGGTTTTAGATGCTTCTACCGGTCAAAATGCTTTTGAACAATGCAAACAATTTACAGAAGCCACAGATGTTAATGCATTAGCCATTACTAAATTAGATGGTACAGCTAAAGGCGGTGTAGTGATTGGCATTTCCGATCAGTTTAAAATTCCTGTTAAATACATAGGTGTAGGAGAAAAAATTGGAGATTTGCAGCTTTTTGATAAGAAAGAGTTTGTGAATAGTTTATTTAAATAGAATTTGAGTCGTCGTCATTGCGAGGTACGAAGCAATCCTTCTCGATTAGTTAAATCGTCACTTTAAGATTGCTTCGTACCTCGAAATGACGCTGTGTAGAAGAAGCTAGCAAAATTAAACCAGGATTATTGATTAACTTTGGCAAAACTTATTTTGAAGTAAAGAGAATACCTGTTTGATTCTTTAAAGTATCCACACATTAAAATCTGTGACATCGCTAAATCTGTGTAATCAAACCGCAGGATAAGCGCAATTATTACAAATATGATTACCAAAATAATAAAAAGTAAGTCTGCCATTAAACAACCTAAAATAAACGTAATCACTTTAGGTTGCTCAAAAAATATTTACGATTCTGAAGTATTGATGGGACAGTTACGTGGAAACAATTTAAATGTTGTTCACGAATCTGATAAAATGGGGAAAGATGATATCGTAGTCATCAATACCTGCGGATTTATTGATAATGCTAAACAAGAATCTATTGATACCATTCTGCAGTTCAGCGAGCTAAAAGAAGCTGGCAAAATAGGTAAGGTTGTAGTTACAGGATGTTTATCAGAACGTTATAAACCAGAATTAGAGTCGGAGATTACCAACGTAGATGCTTTTTTTGGTACAAATGACTTACAAAATATATTGCATGAGCTTGGTGCGAACTATAAACATGAATTAATTGGTGAACGTTTGCTCACTACCCCATCTCATTTTGCCTACTTTAAAATCGCCGAAGGCTGTAACCGCCCATGCTCATTTTGCGCCATCCCGCTGATGCGTGGAAAGCACATGAGTAAACCAATGGAAGAATTGGTTAACGAAGCTAAAATACTGGCTAAAAATGGTACGAAGGAATTAATTCTAATTGCACAGGATCTAACTTATTATGGACTAGATTTATATGGCGTTCGTAAATTAGATGAATTGATGCGCCGCCTTTCAGACGTTCCCGGAATTGAGTGGATTCGCTTACAATATGCTTATCCAAGTGGTTTCCCAATGGAAATTTTAGACGCCATGAATGAACGTGATAACATCTGCAAATACCTGGATATGCCACTTCAGCACATCACAGATAATATGTTGAAATCAATGCGTCGTGGTACCACTAAACAAAAAACAATAGACCTTGTAAATCAAATCAGAGATAAGGTGCCCAATATAGCTATGCGTACCACGCTGATTTGCGGTTATCCTGGAGAAACACAGCAGGATTTCGAAGAAATGGCTGCCTGGGTAGCAGATACTAAATTTGATCGCTTAGGTTGCTTTACCTACTCACATGAAGAAAAAACCCATGCACATACATTGATTGATGACGTACCAGAAGAAATAAAACAACAGCGTGTAGATGATATTATGGAAATTCAGCAGGGCATTTCTTTTGATATCAATCAGGATAAAGTTGGTCAGACTTTCAAAGTTCTGGTAGATAAAAAGGAAGGTGATTTCTTTGTAGGAAGAACAGAATTTGATTCTCCAGAAGTTGATAATGAAGTATTGATTGATGCCACCACAGGTTATGCTGCAAATGGAAGTTTTGTTCAGGTTAAAATAGACCGGGCCGAAGATTTCGATTTGTACGGTACCATCGTTTAAACATACCTTAAAAACATTAATGAATCCTGAAGGCTTTCCCTTCAGGATTTTTTTTATCGTTATTTTTCTTGATTGCTGTAGCGCTAAATGCACAATAGCCGTTTAACTTCCAAAACCATTAAACATGAAAAAAGTCTTTATTATCCTCGCTGTGATGTTTGTTACTGGAATCAGCTGTAAAAAAACAATTGATCCAGGTGGAGGCGCATGTGCCTGCTCCCCTATTATAGAATCTTATTTAATTTTATCCATTAAAGGAAGTAATGGTTCAGATTTATTAAACGTAACAAATACTGGTGCTTATAGCAAAAATCAGATTCAGCTCTACTATGTTGACAAAAACGGAACTGTTCAACCAGTAGAATTTGAAATCAGACAGGCATTCTCATATGGCACCACAACCTATGCCTTTAATCAGTTATTTTCTTCCCGAATGGCATCGCTTGCTCAAGTCAATATCAACACTTTTTTCCTTAAACTTGGTGACCGCCAACCCTTGGAACTAACCTTAAAGATGAATGGAATTAAAGCTGAAAGGCTATTGGCCAATCAGATTGAAGTGCCACTGGAGACTTCTGCACCTAATGATGACATATATATAAAAAGCATATTTTCCCTGAAATTATAACCATAAAAAAAGCAGCTCATAGTGTTGAGCTGCTTTTCTATTCAGTTGCCAGATACTATTTTTTATGATCTGGTCTGTTTTTAATTTGGCTAGGTTTTAACCAAATCTTTGCACCTTTGGAGTTAACGTAGTACTTTTCGTTTTTAGAATTGATGTATACGTCAGTACCATCTGGTGCCATTTTACCTTTCCAGGTTTTGTCTGCAACCTTTGAACCACCTTTGACAGCAACTTCGGCCGTTTTATTACCTACAGATTTTGCACCTTTTCCAATGGCTTTACCTGTGTGGTCTAATGCTTTTCCTACTTCTGTCTTTTTCTCTTGTGCGCCGGCACCGAAGGTTAATCCTCCAATTAAGGCAAATGTTAATAATCCGATTGAAAATTTCTTTTTCATGGCCTTTATATTTATTTCAGGTGATAACAGTCGATGATTAATTTTGTTTTAATTTACAACGACACAAAAAGTTAAATATTTTAACATTGCCCTTTGCAGTGTTTGAGGCAAATAAAAAAAACTTATCAGAATAAAATTAATAGATATATAGCTAAAAATGATCAGCAGTTGTCACTTTAATTGCCCTGAATGAGATTAATTTAATTTTTCAGCGAGTAACTTCATTTCAATCCTAGGTGAACGGTTTCCATATAAGATATTATGTACAGCTTTACAAATCGGCATATCAACATCATGTGCCTGGTTTTTAATATGCATACATTTAACAGCGTAATAGCCTTCAGCAACCATATTCATTTCCAGCTGTGCTGATTTAACGGTGTAACCTTTACCAACCATATTTCCAAAGGTACGGTTGCGACTGAACTGGGAGTATGCGGTAACCAGAAGATCCCCTAGATAAGCTGATTCCATGATGTCTCGGTTAATGGGATGCACAGCATCTACAAATCGTTTAATTTCACGGATAGCGTTGCTGATGAGCACTGCCTGAAAATTATCACCATAACCTATTCCATGGCAGATGCCACTGGCTACAGCGTAGATGTTTTTTAAAACCGCTGCGTATTCCGTACCAAAAATATCATCAGATACATTGGTTTTAATATATCGGGTATTTAGAAATGCGGCAAATGTGGAAGCTTTTTCTACATCAGTACAGGCAATAGTAAGGTAAGAAAGTTTCTCAAAAGCAACTTCCTCAGCATGGCAAGGGCCACTCACCACCAGAATATTTTCATATGGCACCTCGTAAACCTCATGCAAAAATTCGCCTATAATCAGATTATCCTCCGGAACAATTCCTTTAATAGCTGAAATGATTTTCTTTCCTTTTAAATCTTCTGCTTTGATTCCTTTTAAACTTTCCTTTAAAAAGGCAGCAGGCACATTTAAAATCACGAAATCTGCTGAATTAATGATACAGGTAATATCTGTAGAGATTCTATCCTCTGGCAATTTGATTTCAACAGAACTTAAATAATGCGGGTTATGCTTAAATTTTTTAATGTGTTCTATTGCCACTTCGTTACGCATCCACCAATAAATTTCCTTCTCAGATAAGTTATCTGATAGCATTTTTACAATAGCTGTAGCCCAGCTACCGCCCCCTATCATTGCTATTTTAGGTATCATTTTATAAAAAAGGTTTAAGGTAAAAGGTGTAAGATTTAGGGTTCAGACCATATGTCTTAAAACCCTAAACCTTACACCTTAAACAACGCAAGTTACTATTTCTAGCGATTATTTATAAACTACTTTTTACCGTCTTTGCTAAACAATTGGTCTTTAGCGGTTTTTTCTACAATCATTCCATCCTTTAATTTATTTTGAATGGCTGAATACGGTCCGGTTACAATTTCATCTCCAGCTTTAACACCAGATTTTACGATGATAAACTGATCATTCTGGATTCCGGTAGTAACTTCAACTTTTTTAACTTTCATGGTTTTAGCATCGTAAGTATATACGAACTGCTTAACCTTTTTATCTGATAATTTAGATTTCTGCTTATCTGAGTTTTCCTGATTGCCCTGATTTTGATCTGCGCTCTTTCCACTTTCCGTAAATACAGCTTGAATTGGAATGGCTAAACCATTAATAGAAGCACTTTCAATATCAACGGTGGCAGACATGCCCGGACGGAAGATAGATTGCTGTTTACCTTCCATTACTTCGGTAATTCTAATTTTTACAGAGAAGTTGGTTACCTGATCTACAGAAGTGCTGGTAGTGGTACCAACAGCGGTTGATGAACTGGCGATTTCAGTGACTATACCTCTGAATTTTTTATCCGAAAAGGCATCAACCTCAATTGAAGCCTTATCTCCAACCTTAACCCTGGTAATATCATTCTCATTTACATCAACATTAACTTCCATGGATGATAAGTTCGATATCCGCATAATTTCGGTTCCCGCCATTTGTGAGGTACCTAAAATACGATCGCCCAACTCAATAGAAAGTTTTGAAACTACCCCATCAGCTGGTGCGTAAATGGTGGTTCTGGCTAAATTAGCACCTGCTTCTTTTACATTTGCACCAGTTTGCTCTAGGGTAAATTTAGCTCCTGTTACACTCTCTTTAGCACTGGCTAAAGTAGCTTTTGCTGATAGGTAAGCTGCTTTTGCTGCATCAAATTCTGATGCTGATATTACTTTTTTATTAAAGAGTTCTACATTACGTTTATAGGTTGCTTCTTCATTGGCAAAATTGGCCTGGTTTTGTATCAATTGTTGTTGGGCAGCTGCAACACTTGCCTTTTGTGCATTAAAAGTGGCTACGCTTCTTTCATATCCGGATTGCAAAATATCTGGACGAACTTTACAAAGCAATTGACCCGCTTTAACAATATCGCCTTCTTTAACCTTCAACTCTACAACCTCTCCTGAAACCTCAGAGCTTAATTTAACCTCTGTTTCTGGCTGAATTTTACCACTTGCAGTTACCGTTTCCACCACAGTTTTAGCTGATGCTTTTTCAGTCGTCACTTTCTCTGTTTTAGCTCCGCCTATCACTCCGGTAAGTTTCAGTACGATTAAAATGGCAATGATCACACCAATGGTAATTAATATGTGCTTCAGTTTCATAATTGTTTATTGTGTTTCGTTAGTTTATTTATCTCCAGTTGATGACCCTTTAATTTTGTGTGCTATAGCTTTAAAATTGTTAAGCTTAGAATGTAATTTGTTTCCCTAAATAATAATCAATCACTTTGGCTCTGAATAAAAGATCATATTTTGCCTGAATAAAATCTATTTCAGCTTTATTTCTATTCGTTTGTGCTGTGCTATAATCCAATGAATTTACCAGGCCAACATTATAGCGCTGCTCTACTACATAAAATGCATCTTTTTGAGCATCAAAGGCATTCTGCGTAGAACTGAAACGACTTTCGGCTGCTTTTAAATCCGTAGTGGCCTGGAAGATAACCTTATTTAAGTTATTCTTCGCAAGCTGTTCTGATGTTAACGTATTCTGATAAGTTATTTTAGCCCTGCGCACACTTGAGCGAGCAGTAAATCCATTAAAAATAGGAATCTGTAAACTCATCCCAATACTTTGCCCTAAACGTTGATTGATCTGATCTGCAAATGATGACTGAGGAAATACTCCTGCATAATCAAACTGATAAGAATAAGAAGTATTAAGTCCGGCACCCAGGCTCAATGAAGGAGAATAGGCTCCTTTTGCAACTGCAATCGCCTGTTTAGCCGCCAATGAACGCAAATTTGCGAGTTTTATATCTGGAAAAATATTTAAGGCATTATTATAAATTTCTTCAGCATTAGCTGTAGAAGATGCAGCTTTAACATTATCTATTAAGGGAGCCTGCACAACAAATCTTTGGTTGGGTTGCATTTCCATTAGCTGGCCCAACGTTAAATAAGAAATTGACAACGCATTTTGGGCATTTGTTAAATTAAGCTCAGCTGTGGCTACCTGAGATTTAGCCTGAGATACATCAGCAAGGGTTTTATTTCCTGCATCAAGTAAAGCATTTTCCCTGATTAGAGTTTTATTGGCTATATCCAGTTGTTCTTTTGATGCTCTTTCTAAGTCTGTATTATATAAAACCTGAAGGTATGCAGTAACCACATTCAAAATTAAATCATTTTTAATCTTGTCCACATTGGTTTGATCAGCTTGTAATAATAATTTGTTTTGTCTGATCTGATTAATTTTAGAGAAGCCTTGAAACAAATCAACATTGGTACTCAAGCTACCACTGGTGTATAAAGATGTTTGATTGGTAACCTGAAAAGTGGTTTGATCCAAACCACGTCCGAAGGTTAAATTTGGACTAACACTTGCGTTTAAATTTGGGTAAAGTGCATATTTAGATTGCGTTAAATTCTCTTGGGTAATAGCGGCGCTAAATTGGGCTTGTTTAATGGTGAGGTTATTATTTAAGGTATTATCAACAGCCTGCTGTATGGTAATTACTTGCTGAGCGCTAGCCACTTGGTTTAAGGCCAAAGCAATCAAAAATGCAGATCCGGTAATTAACTTATTCTTAGTAAACATCTTCATAATTTGTTTTCAAATCTATATAAACAACTTTAATAATTTAAATCTGTACAGGCATTTACTAACTTTGGGGTTAATGTACCTGATCAAATCACCGCTTCTGCTAAAATGGTATTACCCATCCTTGTTGTGGAATAAATCCCGCACCGAAAAAGTTATTTATTTGACCTTTGACGATGGACCTATACCCAATGTTACAGATTTTGTATTAAAAACTTTAAAAGCTTTTCATGCAAAAGCTACTTTTTTTTGCATTGGTGATAATATTGTAAAGCATCCCGAAGTTTACGCTAAAGTTATAAACGACGGTCATGCCATCGGCAACCATACTTTTAACCATCTAAAAGGCTGGAAAACCGATGATGAAACCTATCTTCAAAATACTTTAAAATGTCAGCAACTTACTCAGACTAATCTTTTTAGGCCACCTTACGGAAGAATTAAGAAAAGTCAGATCAGGAGTCTTCAGTCCTTAGTCCCAAGTCTGAAGTCAGACTCACGACTTCAGACTCCAGACTCCAAACTGAACATCGTCATGTGGGATGTACTCAGTGGTGACTTCGACATTAATCTCTCTCCAGAAAAATGCTATCAAAATGTAATTAAACACACCGAAAACGGCTCTATTATTGTTTTTCATGATAGCTTGAAGGCTTTTGACAGATTGGAATATGCATTACCACGGGTTTTAAAATATTTTACGGATAAAGGTTTCACTTTTTCAACGCTCTGCATTTAGCGATTGCTATGCCAATAACTTAAAGGTCAGTTTCTAATGTATTGAGTATAATTTTTGTATATTCTTTTTAGATCAATGTCCGGAAACGAACATTAACGTTCGGTAATGAACACTCACATCAAAATCTAATTGTTTACACTTTTATCCCTTGAATATACATTTTTAATCGAACTTTAATAGGACATTATCCCTCAAAAAACAATCGTTTAAATATTAATAGCGCTATTATTTAGAACATTTCCAAATAATACAATGATCTAAGGATGACCGGAACAGGTGCTTTTTTTTTGTAAATTCGCAGCTATTAGAATAGAAGTATTACCTTTTAACCAATAAAAATCGATGGCTTTTGATATAGACATGATTAAAAAGGTGTATGCAAACTTCCCTGGCCGCATTGATGCAGCTCGTAAAATAGTTGGCAGACCTTTAACATTATCAGAAAAAATATTGTATGCTCACCTTTGGGATGGCGATCCTAAAAAAGCATTTTCACGCGGAACAGATTACGTAGATTTCGCACCAGACCGCGTTGCGATGCAAGATGCTACCGCCCAAATGGCGCTTTTGCAATTTATGCAAGCTGGTCGCCCACAAGTGGCTGTTCCTTCAACTGTTCACTGTGATCACTTAATTACCGCAAAAGAAGGTGCTTCAATTGATTTACCTCATGCTAGAACTGAAAGCGCTGAAGTTTTTGATTTCTTATCATCTGTATCAAATAAATATGGTATCGGTTTCTGGAAACCAGGAGCAGGTATTATTCACCAGGTGGTTTTAGAAAATTATGCATTTCCAGGTGGAATGATGATTGGAACCGACTCACACACCGTAAATGCTGGTGGTTTGGGTATGGTAGCTATTGGTGTTGGTGGTGCTGATGCTTGTGATGTAATGGCTGGCTTACCTTGGGAGCTGAAATTTCCAAAGTTAATCGGTGTTAAACTAACAGGTAAATTAAACGGATGGACTGCCGCTAAAGACGTTATTTTGAAAGTGGCTGGTATTTTAACTGTAAAAGGTGGTACTGGAGCAATTGTAGAATACTTTGGCGATGGTGCAATTAACCTAAGCTGTACAGGTAAAGGTACCATTTGTAATATGGGTGCTGAAATCGGTGCAACTACATCTACATTCGGTTATGATGAAAGCATGGAACGTTATTTACGTGCTACAGATAGAAATGAAGTGGCTGATGAGGCGAACAAAATTGCAGCATATTTAACGGGTGACAGCGAAGTGTATGCTGATCCTGAAAACTATTTCGATCAGGTAATTGAAATCAATCTTGATGAATTAGAGCCATATTTAAACGGTCCATTTACACCAGATTTAGCTACTCCTGTTTCTCAAATGAAAGTGGAGGCAGAGAAAAATGGCTGGCCATTAAAAGTAGAATGGGGTTTAATTGGTTCTTGTACTAACTCTTCGTATGAAGATTTATCAAGAGCAGCATCAATTGCTAATCAGGCCATTTCTAAAGGTTTGGTAACTAAAGCAGAATTTGGTATCAACCCAGGATCTGAACAGGTACGTTATACTGCTGACCGTGATGGTTATTTAAAAACTTTCGAGGATTTAAATGCAACGATCTTCACTAATGCCTGCGGACCATGTATTGGGATGTGGGATAGAACAGGTGCAGAAAAAGCAGAGAAAAATACAATCGTACACTCGTTTAACAGAAATTTTGCTAAACGTGCTGATGGTAACCCGAATACTTTCGCTTTCGTAGCTTCACCAGAAATGGTTGCTGCTATTGCAATTGCCGGAGATTTAGGTTTCAATCCTTTAACTGATACCTTAACAAACGATAAAGGTGAGCAAATCAAATTAGATCCACCTACAGGCGATGAATTACCTACAAGAGGTTTTGCGGTTGAAGATGCAGGTTATCAGGCACCAGCTGCAGATGGTTCTTCAGTAGAAGTTTTAGTTTCTCCATCTTCGCATCGTTTACAATTACTAGATCCTTTTACACCTTGGGAAGGCACTGACTTAAAAGGTTTAAATCTTTTAATTAAGGCTAAAGGAAAATGTACAACGGATCATATTTCAATGGCTGGTCCATGGTTAAAGTTCCGTGGTCACTTAGATAATATTTCTAACAATATGTTAATTGGAGCAGTAAACTACTTCAATGATAAAACAGATAATGTTAAAAACGAATTAACGGGTGAATATGGTCCTGTTCCGGCTACACAACGTGATTATAAAGCTGCTGGCATTGGTTCAATTGTAGTTGGTGATGAAAATTACGGTGAAGGTTCATCTCGTGAACACGCAGCTATGGAGCCTCGTCATTTAGGTGTTCGTGCGGTATTGGTAAAATCTTTTGCCCGTATTCACGAAACTAACCTTAAGAAACAAGGTATGTTGGGCTTAACTTTTGCGGATAAAGATGATTATGATAAAATCCTTGAGGATGATAAAATTGATATCTTAGGCTTAACCGAATTTGCTCCAGATAAACCATTAACATTGGTTTTACACCATGCTGATGGTACTGAAGAATCATTCCCGGTTAACCACAGTTATAATGCTCAGCAAATCGATTGGTTTAAGGCCGGTGGAGCATTGAACATTATCAGAGCTGAAGCAGCTGCAAAAGCGGCGCTTTAATTAAGTGTAAAGTCTTCAGTCGAAAGTCTGGAGTTATATAAAGAAATCCCGTTTTGAGTAAAATCAGAACGGGATTTTTATTTTGGTCAAGGCTCTAAAGTCGATATTCAATCTTTCTAGCTTCGATTATCATCTCCCAAATCAGCGGGAAGATAATGAACAACCTATTTCTAGTCTCTATTTTTAAAGTTCTCCCACAGATCTAAAATGATAAAAATCGCTGATCAAAACAGATCAATGCCTAAACATAAAATGAATTGAGTAAGGGTATGATGGATAGCAATGAGCTGTAAAGAATTTCTTAATAAACCTATCGATCCCTTTAAATCTGGGCCTCTTATCTCCAAAAATCCGCGGGAAAATAATGTACAGCTATACACGATGCTATAATCTTCAATCTGCGCTTATCTTCTCCAAATCAGCGGGAAATAAAAACTAATTCCTTAAAAACTCCTGCCACCAGTAACCTGAATATTTAATTGTTCTGGTTAATGTTTTAAAATCGGTATGAACCAAACCGAATCGGGCATTAAATCCTTCCGCCCATTCAAAGTTATCCATTAAAGTCCATACCATATAACCGGTTATATTGATCCCTTCCTTCTTTGCCTTTAACAAAGCGCTTAGATACAGTTCAAAATATTCAATCCGTTCAGCGTCTATAATATTCCCATCTATAATCTTATCATGGTAAGCGGCGCCATTTTCACTAATTACTAAATTTTTAATATTTGGATAGGCTGCAAACTGTTCAATAATCCTATAAAAACTATCTGCATTAATTTCCCATCCCATTGCGGTATGCGGTTTTTTCCGGCTCTTTGCTTTAACTTCCCAAGCCTGAATAACAGGAATAAAAGCATTGTATTTTATGGTTAAAGGGAAATAATTCTGCAAGCCAATAAAGTCGAAATCAAACTTCATCCGTTCATTCAATCGCCAGGTACCATATTCAATTTGAAATTTCTCCAGCACATCCCAGTTTTCTGTTGGGAAACCTAAACCCTGTGCAGGTTCAACAAATAACCTGTTCATTAAACAATCTACCCGCTTCGCAGCCAGGAGATCATTATCACTCTGGGTATAAGGAATAATCTCAGAACAAGAGTAAGTGGTACCTATATTGGCACCTTGAATTTCAGCACGAAGAATCTTCCCGCCTTCAGCCTGTGCAATGGCGGTGTGTAAGACAGCAGGAAAAAAGTTGCTTAACCCAGTTTTGCCAGGAGCATGAATACCCAGCATATAACCCAATGATGTGAATCCGAATGGTTCATTTAATATCAGCCAGTTTTTAACCTTATCTCCATATTCAGCAGCACAGATGCTCACGAAAGCATTAAATGCGGCGTTAATGCCGAAACTTGTCCAGCCACCTTCATTTTCCAGTGCCTGAGGTAAATCCCAATGATATAGCGTAATGCATGGTGTAATGCCCTGGGTAAGGCATTCGTCGATCAAATGATGATAAAAGCTAATCCCTTGCTGATTAACTTCGCCTCTCCCCTCAGGTAAAATTCTTGTCCAGGCTATAGAAAACCGAAAAATCTTAAACCCTAAAAGCTTAACCAATTGGATATCTTCACGGTATTGGTGATAGAAATCGCAGGCGATATCTAATTTATGCCCCTTTTTTATCTTTCCACTTCTGGCAGAAAAGGTGTCCCAGATGGAAGGGCCTTTGCCATACAGCTGTGCGGCACCCTCTATCTGCGTTGCTGCTGTAGCCACACCCCAGGAAAAATCATTACCAAAATCACTTGCTTTAATCATCTTATCAATTGATTGAGCGTAAGTTGCGAGTTTATTATTAAGAAATCATTAACAATTGAGATAGCATAAAGATTTTTTATCCGGTTTAAACTGATAAAAATATTATTTCTGCGATTCTATGTCTAAAGATCTGACCATAAGAAGTAAGTTATTCTAAAATTAAACCAATTTCTTTCAGCAAAATTGCAGCATTAAATGTAGTGCAAGGACCTTGTTTCAATTTATAATCAAATTTCATTTCTCCATCAGCAATTTGGATATCAAAATGAAAATTTCGAAGAGTTTGTTCGTGATCATTCTTAAGATCAGCCAATTGCAAGTCATGTGTAGCAAAGAGTGCCGGCGTGCCTTCTGCAATCAGTTTTTCTACAAAAACCTTTGATCCCAAGTATTTATCCCGGCTATTGGTTCCCCGCAACATTTCATCAATTAATACAAAAGTATCTTTATCACTTACAACATGATCTAAAATCATTTTTAAACGGTTAAGTTCCGCTTTAAATGTAGAAGTACTCTCATTCAGCGAATCTTTAATTCGCATGTAGGTATTGATCGAAAAAACGGAAAGGCTCATTGATTGTGCACATACTGGTGCTCCGGCATAAGCCAGTACCATGTTAATGCCTAGCGTACGGAGGAATGTACTTTTTCCTGCCATATTAGAACCCGTTACAATATCTACGGTAGGCTTCGCTTCTAAAGAGAAGGAATTGCTTATTCTTATCTTTGGTAAAATTAAAGGATGACCAACTGCTGTGGTAGTTAAAGCAAATACATCTGTAATTTCTGGAAAAACCCATTCTGGTTCATTATGTGCTAAAGTAGCCAGGGAAATTAATTCTTCAAAATCACCTAAGTGATTAAGTGCTGAAATTACATCACTTGATGAAGATTGATACCATTGATTCAATTGAATGCAACATTTAAGATCCCATAAAGACAGCGCATTAAGCACTGTACCCACTACAACATTTAATCTGGTATCAAAACGCTGTATAATTTTAGATAAACCTTTTATCTCTTGACTAACCGGCACTTTTGAGTGAAACAATGCAACGATATAGGCGCTTGTCCATTGGTGATTTTCCGTCCATAAAATCGCATCTGCATAACCATTCAATAAATTTGAACTTCCACCGAAGCTATAAAACACCTTATCTATTTTTGAGTTTTGCAATACTGTAACGCCAATGTTAACAATCATATATAGGGTTAGTATATTCCAAAAGGTACCACTTATAAATATTGCAGCTAGAAATATGAATGCAGAAATATAGGGCGTAATGGCAACATAGTATTTCAAGATCTTCTTACGAATAAAACTCAACTGTTCACCAAGCTGAAATTTGAGCTGAATTTTAATCTGTTCAATTTTTTCAACATCGTGCCCATGTAGATTAGCCCTAAAGTCAAAGGTATCTTCAATTTTAGTTTCCATTTCTTTTACGGCTTCCTGCCTTTCTATAATCCTGCTCCTAAATGATTTCTCTGCTAAACTTTTAGCCAGCAATTCCTGGCCATTTTTAGTATAACACCTGTTTAAAAAGCCATAAAGCGATGCATTTCCAAAAATATCCAAATCAGAAGAATAAGGATGCGATTCTGATTCATACAATTTGCCATCATCATAACCATTTGCCTCACCATTTAAAATGTTCCATTCATTTTGATAAACCCATAACAGTTCTTTTCGATACTCAATCTCACGATCCAGCTTACTTTGCTTTTTAACGATATAAGCGAAGACCAGAACGGGCAATAACATTAGCACTTGAAGCAGTGTTCGCCAGCTATCGTCAGCAGAATTTAAAAGCAAAACGAAAAACAGAATTTCTATTAAAAAAAGCCCTATCCTAACCAAAGAGAATTTATCTATTCGTTTTTTTGTATGATCAATCCGGTTTGTTACTTCAGTAATTTTTTGGTTATAACCAGATATTATTTGTGCTTGTGTTTTTAACATTATCTTTGAATCGCTGAAAATTCTAAAGATAGCAAAATATTAAATGAAGATTACTTTAATAGCCATTGGCAAAACTGAAGACAAGTATTTAATTGAAGGAATTGATAAATACATTAACCGTTTGAAGCATTACATTAATTTCAGCTTTTTAGCTATTCCTGATGTAAAGAATGTAAAAAACCTGAGTGAAGCGCAACAAAAAAACAAGGAAGCAGAATTATTACACAAACAAATCAATAATGGTGATGTTGTTATTTTATTAGATGAAAAAGGAAAAAAATATTCTTCTATAGCCTTTTCTGATTATTTGAATAAACAGATGATTGGAAGTGTTCAACATTTAATCTTTATCATTGGCGGTCCATATGGATTTGATGATGGCATTTACAAAAGAGCAAATGGCCTGATTTCATTATCAGACATGACCTTTTCACATCAAATGATTCGTTTGTTTTTTGTAGAACAGTTATACCGTGGATTCAGTATCTTAAAAGGTGAACCATATCACCATGCCTAAGCATCACAAAAACGGACAGATTTTTAAATTACAAAGTATATATAAGCTGTGTGGAATTGCCCCCTCCATATCATCATTAAATAAAAAACCAATATGTTAGATAAATATAAAAGACAATACAGGTTTAGAAGTAATCAAAGTGGAAATAACAGGATGCTTTGGATTAGCATTATTGTATCCTTTATTATTGTAGCTATTTTATATTACTTCTTCTAAACCGAAGTCATAAAAAAACACCAGACGGTAAGCCTGGTGTTTTAATTGAATTCAAATAAAAGAGCTAAACGCCTTTTTTACTTGTCATACTTGCTTTTTTAGCTGGTGCAGAAGTTTTTGTAGTGGCTTTAGCACTTGCTGAACCTTTTGAACTCGAAGCTTTTTGTTTTTTATCTGCGGCAACTTTTTCCTCTGCCAAACTAACCTCAGCCGGAGAACCTGGTGTTTCAGGAGTATCTTCTGTGAATAATGGCAAATCTTTCAATAAGTTATACCAGGTGATGATTTTTTTCATATCCGAAGCATAAACTTTTTCCTGATCATGACCAGGAGCAACTTCTAAAAAATATGAACGTAAATCACCTTTTAAATCTGGTGTAGTTCCTTTTTCAGAAATTTTAGCGAAAATATCAGATAACTTGATTTCTTCATCTTCACCATATACTGTAATATCTTCTAATGAAGCTAATTTTGTATTGGTAATATTGGCTACTACTTTAGTTTTTTGAGCATCTAAACCCTCTAAAATATAGCCCACTTTATTTTGTCCAACCAGTTTAAATAAACCTGGTCTGCCAGATACGGCAACAATTCCTCTTAAATTCATAATATATTTGTTAAGCGGTTAGCGGCTGGTGAATTGCGAAATGAAACGCTTATCGCCAAACGCTCAACGCAATTTAATCTTCAACTATTTCAATACCTAAAATTTTATCTCCCTGGCGGATATCATCTACAAGGTCAACATTTTCAATTGCTTTACCAAAAACAGTATGGTTACGGTCTAAATGTGCAGTATTTGCTCTGCTATGGCAGATAAAAAACTGAGAACCACCAGTGTTACGACCTGCATGAGCCATTGATAACACACCACGATCATGATATTGATTTTCGCCATCAAGCTCGCAATCAATCTTGTAACCCGGACCACCAGTTCCTGGCATACCAGTAGCACCATCCTTAGAATTTGGACAGCCAGTTTGAACCATAAAATCAGGAATTACACGATGGAAAGTTACCCCATCATAAAAGCCTTCGTTGGCTAATTTTTTAAAGTTTGCAACTGCTTTAGGAGCATCTTTTTCAAAGAACTCAACAGTCATATTTCCTTTTTCGGTTTTTATTATTGCTTTACTCATATCAATTTTGGTACTAATTTATAATTTAACGCCTAAAAAAACCGTTCAATTTTTTCAGGTAAAAGGCAAAAATAACAAAATTGTATTACATCTGATACCATTAAATTTTTCTAACCAATTTAAATGAGGTATTTTAGTATTTTAAGCAACATCATTTTGAAAAAGAAATATTATATCCTGTTATTTTGTCTGCTTTGCACCCTTGGCGTTCGGGCATCTTCCCTGTTAATTTACATGGATGAAGACCAGAAAAACCATTTGAAAGCTTATGGCATAGCCTATTGGACAATTAGCAAACAAGTAGAAGTAGATTGGCTTTTAAATTATCGAGGAGGAAGCTTCCTGATTAAATACAATAAAAATGTTGAAGATGAATTAAAAATCCGAGGCGTTTCATATGAGGTAATGGCCGACAGCAAGGTAATTAACCTTTTAAATGAAATTAGCGATCCATCCGTTAATATGGAAATGGTTAAATTAGAGAAGACACCTAAAATTGCAGTGTATTCACCTAAAAGTAAATTGCCCTGGGATGATGCGGTGACCTTGGTATTAACTTATGCCGAAATTCCTTATGATGTTATTTATGATGACGACATTATCCAGGATAAATTAAGTAAATATGATTGGCTGCACCTGCACCATGAAGATTTCACCGGGCAATATGGTCGGTTCTGGTCTAATTTCAGGTATGCTAAATGGTATCAGGATGATGTTAAAAATCAGGAAGCCCTCGCTAAACGATTGGGCTTTAAAAAGGTTTCTGAAATGAAGCTCGCGGTTGCCAAACATATTAAAGAGTATTGCGCCGGTGGTGGTTTTATGTTTGCCATGTGTTCCGGAACAGATAGTTTTGATATTGCTTTAGCTGCAGAAGGTGTAGATATTTGCGCACAAATGTTTGATGGCGATGGCGCTGACCCAAATGCCCAATCTAAACTAGATTTTAATAAAACGCTCGCTTTTCAAAACTTTAAATTGGATAATAACCCAATGAACTACGAATTTTCTGATATTGATGTTACCCAGTTTAGAACACTAAATCAAGGTAATGATTATTTCACCTTATTTGATTTCTCAGCAAAGTGGGATTTGGTTCCAACCATGCTCACGCAAAATCATGATAAGGTAATTAAAGGTTTTATGGGACAAACAACCGCATTTAAAAGGAGTTTGGTGAAACCTAGTGTAACCGTGTTAGGTGAAAATAAAGGTGCCGCAGAAGTAAGATACCTTCATGGAGAGATTGGCAAAGGGCAGTTTACTTTTTATGGCGGGCATGACCCGGAAGATTATCAGCATGCGGTTGGCGACCCGCCTACAGATTTAAATTTACACCCTAACTCTGCCGGATATCGCCTGATCTTAAACAATGTTCTTTTCCCGGCTGCAAAGAAAAAGCCACAGAAAACATAAGCAGGCATCAAAAAAGAGAGACTAATATCTTCAATTTAATCATATTCCTGATTTGTATACACTTCACAAAGGTGTATGTAATGTACTATGAATTTACACTTCAATCTTAAATCATTGTAAAAAAGCACTGGCGAACAATGATTTAGCTTTAAAACATTTATACCGTTAAACAATTGGCACAGCTTTTGGAAAGGAGGGTTTAATTAACAAAAGGTTTTGGCCTTCATTATTTAAACAAGAAAAATTATCTAAAAAAGATATTATGAAAAAGTTACTATTAAGTGCATCAGTGGTATTATTGGCAACAGGTGCTTTTGCGCAAACAACAACAATGAGCGGATCAGATGCAAGATTCGGAATTAAAGCAGGTGTTAACTTGGCTAGATTTCATTCAAGTGGCGATAACAGCAACGAAGCTTATAACGATAATGTAAAAGACAATGTCGGTTTTAATGTTACAGCTTTTGCAGATTTTGGTGTGGGTAATAACTTTTTTATCCAACCTGGAATTTCATTACAAAACAAGGGCGCTAAGTTTGAGTCAACTACCTCGCTAACGGCGAACAACATCACTACAACTACTGTATCAAGTAACAAAACTAGTTTAATGACTATTGAGGTTCCGGTTAATGCCGTGTTCAGAATCCCAACTGGCGATGCTGGAGCAATTCAAATCAGTGCAGGTCCTTACATTGGTTTCAATGTTTCTGGAAAAAACAAATTAGAATCTACTGCTACAGCAGTTAATAACACAAACAACTCTAGCTCAACAATCACTAGTTCGGGTGAAAACGATTTATCTTTTGGTAGTGCTACTGACAAAAATTATAGCAGTACAGAATTTGGTGCGAACTTCGGTTTAGCTTACCGTTTAAATTCAGGTATCTCAGTTGGTGCTAACTATGGTTTAGGCTTATCGAACCTTATACCTAAAGATTCAAGAACGAATAACGATAATAAATTGACTAACCGTGTATTAGGTTTCTCAGTTGGTTATTCTTTCTAAGAAATCATAAAAAATCTAAAAGCCGTTCTGATTCATTTCAGAACGGCTTTTTTTGTTATTGTTCAATGGACTAAAGCTTCATTAAGTTATAGAATCAAGTTAAGAAACCGAATAGACAATTAAGACTTTGAAAAATTCTTTCACGATCGTTGTTAATTGATCAAAGCTTAAGAAGCGTTCTGATATTTTTACCGCTTGGCTGTCATTCTGAAGCATGAAGAATCTCTATCTGATTAGCACTAAAGTTCAATTCCTTATGTCTTAGCATATGGTTTATACAAACTTACTTGACTTTACATTAATATTCTTCGTTAATCTCTGAATCAAAAAATTAATCGTAAAAATTCCAGCTTACCCCAAACTTTAATAAAGCATCTTGCATTGGGTAACGGTTAACCGTATAATAACCCGGAACAAATAATCCCTGATTAACGAAATCATATTTAATAAACAGATTAGCCCTTTTTAAATTTGCCTTTACAAAAACATCAACAATAGGCGTCGATTGATAGACCGTGTTACTGCCAATATAAAATTGTGCTGTTGCTGGTGAATATGAATAATTTGCATACTCAGAATTATACCTTACATCAAAACCGATATTAGCCTTAAGCACCTTAAAAAAGGTGTTATTCAGGTAAAAACTATTATAGGTATAAAATTCTGGCGTTCTTAAAATATCATTCTGATCTGTTTTCTGGTAAGCTAAATAGTTTTCCAGCACAAATCTTCCAAAACGCCACTTTTTCGAAACATCAAACCTAATCAGGCTGATGTCTCCATCAACCTGCCTGGGTATAATGGCATTGGTTCCATCGCTATTATCCAAACCAAAATATAAATAATTACTGGTTAAAAAATACTTTGCACCGGCAGTAAATTCATATTTATCGTTTATAAAGTTAAATGATAGGTTGGCAATTTTTGTATTCTTAAAATCTGTATTGTCCCATCTGTAATGGTTACCATGATAATAATTAAACAGTTGTGCAGGAGATTGATTCTGTACATATGCACCTAGTTCGATCCTACCTACTGATTTACTTAATAGAATTTTACTTTTGGCTTCATACAAGTAATCCCCGGCATTTTCACCTTGAATAATTTGTTGCAGATCAAGGTTAAAATCAATATTATTTGAAAAACGATACCCAGCAGAACCTAAAACCGTAATGTTTTGATAAGTAAATTTACTTTCCTCATAAGTAAGGCCATCAGGCTTAAAACCTAAAAACCTATGCTGATAATAATCATGACGGATGCCCGCATCAACCTTTAATTCATTCTTAATTACTGTCGAATTTTTTGGGCGCAAAAAGAAACTATATATAAATTCATTTTTAAGGTGCTTCACCTTCGTTGAATCGTTGGTGAAGGTGGCGTCTGCCAGTCCTACCGGCATCACATTATTAACATCAAGTTCATTTTTATAGAAGCTATAATTATCGCTGTTATACTCTACTGTATAAGTTACCTTATTTGTAGGTAAAACAGAATTATTAGCATTAGCTGAAGTATCAATGCGGCCAACGTAATAAGTTTGCTTTAAAAACAAAGTATTTTTACGATACAGGTTCCTGGCTGTACTTAAATTAACAGCCTCAGCGGTTCTTTCAATCTTTTGATAGCCCGGTTCAAATATTGCCGGGTCGGTGTTTGAGCCATTCTCATAAGCCCGCATGGTATTAAAAATAACCGATGCCCACATATTATAACGCTTACTAGGCGATTGATACCATGAAAATACAGCAACATTTAAATTATCTCCACGCTGCCTACGGTAAAAACCACGCGAATCTCCACGGTTAAAATTAACGCCCACATTCCAGTTCTTTTTGATATTCTGACTATGAATCATTTTAAAAAGCTGCTCTTTCTGTCCGGCACTGATTAAATATAAGCTGGTAAATGGTGTCCTGGCCTGATAATAAACGATATCATCCGGTGTAAGGGCATAATAATCCAATGAATGAAAGCCTACATCGAAACCAATTCTTTTGCTTGGCTCATAAAGTAACTGCCTGGCAGAAAGCCCCATATTCCCGTTATTTATGGTGGGATGCTGAGGCTGTAAAAGCGGACTATAATTCTGAATATTAGTGGTAGAAGTATCAAGAGGCAGCAATACAATACTATCCTTACTTAAACCAAGTTTGGTATAACGGATAAATTTTGCAGTATAGACAATAGAATCTTTCCCATCAAGTTTTTTCCTGATGGAATCTGCTTCCGTTTTATTATTAATACTGGTTTTTAAATCCTGAGCAAAAGCCCTATTAATACCCGTAAGCAGTAAGATGAAGAAACAAATTTGAACCAGTTTACCCATTTTACAATTCAGCAACTAAGCGGATTAAAATTTCTGTCATTTTTGGTTCTGCTTTGGCTGCAGCTTCTAAAATTTCATCTAAGTTAAAGGGCTGTAAATCTTCCGGAAATCCCTCATCGGTTAAAACTGAAATGGCAAATACAGGTAAGCCTGCGTGGTTGGCAACAATTACTTCAGGCACGGTACTCATACCAACAGCATCGCCCCCAATTAAGCGTAAATATTTATATTCGGCCTTGGTTTCTAAATTCGGACCGGAAACGGCAACGTAAACACCTTTATGGCATTTTATATCTACTTCTTCAGCAATCTTTAAGGCCTTTGCAATGATCGCACGTTTATAAGGTTCGCTCATATCCGGAAAACGTGGGCCAAGTGAACTTTCAATTAAACCACGTAAAGGATTTTCGGGTTGAAGGTTGATATGATCTTCAATAATCATTAAATCACCTTTTTTAAATGCCGGATTAAGCGACCCTGCTGCATTAGATACAATTAGGTTTTTAATCCCCAAACCCTTCATTACCCGAACAGGGAAAGTAATTTGCTGCATGCTATAACCTTCATAATAATGCAAACGGCCTTGCATGGCTATGATTTTCTTTCCGTTTAACGTTCCAAAAATTAACTTACCGCTATGAAATTCTAAAGTAGAAATTGGAAAATTAGGGATATTAGAATACATCAACTGATGTTCGATTTCAATTTCCTTTACCAATCCACCCAAGCCAGTGCCTAAAATAATACCTATTTCCGGCTGAAAGTTCTCGGTTTTACGTTTAATGTACTCAACGGTTTCTTCTATTACTCTTAACATAGTTCAAAATAAGTTCATCAAAGGTAATCTTATCTTCTTCAAATAATTCAACCTCAATGGGTAAAAAATATACTGGTAAATTTACCAGTAAATCTTTAAATCCCGCAGCATTTAAACGTTTGCTATCCTTTTCTGTTGTGATGATGATTTTTTCTTTTTCATTACCCGATTCAAAAGCACTTTTAAATTTCTTAATATCATCTGTTTTAAAGGCATAATGATCTGGAAATTTCTCGTGCTTGATCGTTTTGGTATATTTTTCCAACTCCTCAATTAAAGGATCAGGATTAGCTATGCCCGTTAGCAAGTATACTTCAAAATCTTTAATGGATGCAAGTGAACGGTTTTCAGGAAGATACAGGTGTTTCAAATTGCCGTATTTAAGATAACTGTGCAGCACTTTTTGTGTATTATTGGGCTGCAACTCATTCACAGATGCTTGTTGTGCTACATGCAAAAGCGGAACAGGTGATTTGGTAACCAGCAAAACTTCAGCTCTTTTTCTCGATGAAAAAACATCACGCAAATTCCCGGCTGGCAGTAGAAACTGCAAGGTACCTAGTTTACGAAACTCAAAAAGTAAGATATTAAGACCTGCCTTTACACGTCGATGCTGAAATGCATCATCTAAAATAATCAGATCATGGTTTTCTTTAAGTTTTTCTATGCCTTTAACCCGATCTTCACAAACGGCTACCGTTACCCCTTCAAACTTTTGATAATATTGTAAAGGTTCATCTCCAATGCTTTCGGCAGTTGCATCATGATCAGCCAATTTAAATCCCTTCGTTTTACGGCCATATCCTCTGCTTAAAATAGCAATTTTATAATTTGCTAATAACCTAACCAGATATTCAGTTGTTGGCGTTTTCCCAGAACCACCAACCGCTAAGTTGCCCACGCAAATTACTGGCAATTCAAACTTAACAGAAGGCATTAATCCCCAATCGTAAAGCTTTTTACGAAGTGTGATGGCCATTCCATAAATTAAGGAGAAAGGAAGTAGTAAAAGGCGTAAATAATTAAATAGCATCATCGTATGTTCAAAATTACTGATTATTTAAAAAAGAAAAGCATCGCGATATGGCGATGCCTTTTAAACCAACCCTGAAATAAGGCTAAATGTTTTTTTGATTTTATTACAGCAATTAATGTAAACGTCTGTTTCCAGGGTAAATCGACTATTGTAAACACATGCAGCTTGCATGATATTTTAATAATCAAGGCTCATAAAACAAACGCTAATTTCACGCCAACTAACCAATTTAGATATTGGCGTTAATTACAAAATATTTTTTTGTTATAATTGTTATCATCAAAATGCAAGATCATGTCTCCGAATAAACGTTTAGTGATTGGCCAAGGTCAAATCAGTGGTTATATCTCTATTTTCCTCGCTGTTTTAGCATTGCTCGGAATTCTTTGTTTTTATTACCCTGAAAAATTGACCACTCCAGAATTCCGCGAAATTTATACTAAAGATAGCATGGAAATACTTATGCTGGGTGGTGTAATTGCTTCCTTTTTCTTTGCTGCCTTAAGTATAATTTTAAGTAAAAAACTCAAATGGGGCTGGCCGGGTTTTGCATTGGCAGCACTGGCTGTTATTTTTGGTGCTTTAAGTGTTGAGGGCAGGGATGTAGCAAAATCAAGCTGGCATTTTGGTTTAGATTGGATGATTCTGGATTTGCTCTTAATGGTCGCTATTTTTGTTCCGCTCGAATTATTTTTCCCAAAGAACAACGAACAAACCAAATTTCACGAAGAATGGCGTACGGATTTAACCTATTTTGTAATCAGCCATTTGTTTATCCAATTTTTTGGGATCATCACTCAAAAGCCTGCCGTGCTATTTTTTGGGTGGATGGGATTAGATAAATTGCACACCTGGGTACAAGGCTTACCTTTTATAGTGGCCCTGTTCCTCGCTTTTTTTACTACCGATCTATTTCAATATTGGGCACATCGTTTTTTCCATACCCGTGTGGCACTTTGGCGTTTTCACTCCATCCATCATTCCACGCAAAATATGGATTGGCTGGCCGGAAGCCGAACGCATTTTATTGATATCTTTTTCACCAGAGCAATGACTTTCATTCCGCTTTATATTTTTGGTTTTTCATCAACCGTATTTAATGTGTATATTATTTTCATCGCCATCCATGCGGTGTTAATTCATGCCAATACCAGAATCAATTTCGGCCCGATTAAATATATTTTTACTACGCCACAATATCACCACTGGCACCACTGCGAAGACCCCAAATATTATGGGCATAACTTTGCATCTATCTTTCCGTTCATTGATATGATGTTCGGCACTTATTATTTACCTAAAAACGAATGGCCAGCTGGTACGGGTGTTCATGAGGCTTCCTATCCGAAAGGCTTTATCAACCAATCTATCTATCCGTTTACGAAAAGTCCGTTCGATACCGATTTAAACATGGAAGAGCGGAGTGACAGATAGGTTCATCATGTAAATTTGTGGAGAAGACCATTTTTAATCACAGTGATCAATTAGCCTCCGGTTCACCACGAGTACATTTCGGTAAAAGCAGTAGATAAATATTCAAACTCAAGTTCAGGTATTCTTCATTTAATTACCTTAAATTGCATCATATGCTTGATGCCGATGTGATTATTGTTGGAGGAGGCCTTGCCGGATTGGTTAGCGCCATTCATTTGTCGCAGGCTGGAAAATCGGTAATTGTTATCGAGAAAGATGGCTATCCTCACCATAAAGTTTGCGGCGAGTATGTCTCAAACGAGGTTTTGCCATACCTCACAGCGTTGGGTGCAAATCCTGCTGTTTTAAATCCAATAGAGATCACTAAATTTGAAATGAGCACACCAAAAAGTGCGCTGATTCATGCCGATTTACCTTTAGGAGGTTTTGGATTGAGTCGTTTTACCTTTGATCATTTCCTGCAGGAAAGGGCAAAGCAATCAGGTGCCATCATCTTCCAGAATACCGTATTAGATATAGTTTACAAGGATGATATCTTCCATGTAATAACAAAAGATAAAACTTATAAAAGCCGCATCGCAATTGGAGCTTACGGTAAAAGATCAGCTTTAGACCTTAAACTTAAACGCCCTTTTATTAAAGAAAAGTCTGATTGGCTAGCGATTAAGGCACATTATAGCGGTGATTTCCCAAATGATCTCGTTGCCTTACACCATTTTAAAGGTGGTTATTGCGGCGTATCAAAAGTAGAGCATCAGCTAATCAATATTTGCTACCTGGTTAATTATACCTCTTTTAAAAAGTATAAAAACATCAAAGAACATCTGGAAAAGGTATTGTATCAAAACCCACACCTGAGGGCGATTCTTGAAAACAGCACCATGCATTTTGCTGCACCCCTGAGCATCAGTCAGATTTCTTTCGAACAAAAAGAATGCGTTAAGAACCATATTTTGATGGTTGGTGATACCGCCGGATTGATTCATCCACTCTGTGGCAACGGAATGGGAATGGCGATCCATGCAGCTCAAATCGCAAGTACACTCATTTTAAAATTTTTTAATGGTGAGATTTCCACCCGTAACAACCTGGAGCAAGCTTATAGTGCTGAATGGAAATCCCATTTTAATTCAAGATTAAAAACAGGTAAGCTCCTTTCGGGGTTATTAAGGTATGAAGGCCTTTCTGATTTTCTAATCAACTGCATTACGAAATTCCCGGCACTTTTGCCACAAATTATCAAACGTACACACGGAAAACCAATAACCATAAGTTAAATGCCAGTAAACACCAAAGTAAGAAGTGATGAGCCCGAGATAATGGATGATTTTGCCCTTGAAGGAGAAATCCTGAGAGATGCGCTGGACAAAATTGCAAGTATAAATAAATTGCTTGGCGGAAACAATGTTACCCTGCATGGTGTTAAAACTTTAATCAATCACCTGCACCATGAAAAGGAAATATCCATTTTGGATGTAGGTTGTGGAAATGGCGATATGCTGAGAACATTGGCAGATTACGGACAGAAAAACAAAATAAACTTTAAGCTAACCGGGATTGATGCAAATGCTTTCACCATCAAACACGCTGAGGGCTTATCAACAACTTATCAAAACATCAGGTATGAGTGTATTGATATTTTTAGTGATGCCTTTAAAGCGAAAGATTTTGACATCATTTTATGTACATTAACCCTGCACCATTTTAAAGATAGTGAAATTTTAGCCTTAATAGATTCATTTCAAAAGCAGGCTAAACTTGGGATAGTAATTAATGATTTACACCGCAGTAAACTGGCATATTATTTATTCAATGCGATCTGCTTTATTTTTAAACTTAATGAAATGTCACGTAAAGATGGACTGGTTTCCATTTTAAGAGGATTTAAAAAAGCTGATCTGCAGCGATATTCAACAGAATTAAAATTTAAAAATTTCAGTATCCGATGGAGATGGGCTTTCCGTTACCAATGGATTATCAAATCAATATGAGCGTAAAAATTAAAGCCGTTAGTAAAGCCTTACCTCCTTTTAACCGTGCCACTGAAGAAATTGTACCATTCCTGGATGCCTGGTTAAGCGGACAGGATGAACGGTTTATCCGGAAGGTAAAAAAGATTTTTGAAAATGCGGCGGTTGATAAACGCTATTCATTTATGTCGCCCGAAGAGGTTTTCAGCGATGCGTCATTTGAAGAAAGAAACAAAATTTATATCCGGGAAGGAATAAAACTGGGTGCTAAGTGTTTGACTGATGCCTTGGAAAAAGCCAACTGGAAACCTGAAGAGCTTGACTTTATTATCACAGTAAGCTGTACAGGAATCATGATTCCTTCTCTTGATGCCTATTTAATCAATCAATTAAAACTTCGCCAGGATATCGTTCGCCTTCCGGTAACAGAAATGGGTTGTGCCGCAGGTGTTTCAGGAATGATTTACGCCAAAAACTTTTTAAAAGCAAACCCCGGAAAAAGAGCGGCAGTTGTAGCAGTAGAATCACCCACTGCGACATTTCAGCTAAACGATTTCTCTATGACCAACATTGTAAGTGCTGCTATTTTCGGCGATGGTGCAGCTTGTGTGCTATTATCTTCTCACGAAGAAGATGAAGGCCCTGAAATTCTTGCCGAAGAAATGTACCACTTTTACGATGCGGAACATATGATGGGCTTTGATCTCACCAACACAGGTCTAAAAATGGTTTTGGATATTGAAGTACCACAAACGATTGAAAAACACTTTCCTGATATTATCCATCCTTTTTTGGCAAAGCAAAACCTGAAGATTGAAGACATTAATTATTTGATCTTTCATCCCGGAGGGAAAAAAATTGTACAAATGGTAGAGAGTTTATTTGGTGCACTAGGCAAAAATATTAACGATACCAAAGAAGTTTTACGCCTTTACGGGAACATGAGCAGTGCCACCGTTTTATACGTTTTGGAACGTTTTCTGGATTCAAAACCCGCTAAAGGTGAAAAGGGTTTAATGCTAAGTTTTGGTCCGGGTTTTTCTGCACAACGAATTTTAATCCAATGGTAAAATGATACCCAAAGAAATTATAGCCATTCTGCCCTATTCAAAACCATTTCTTTTTGTTGATGATATAGAAAGCATCAATGAAGATGGTGTAACAGGTTCTTTCACCTTTAATCCGGAACTTGAATTTTACAAGGGTCACTTTAAAGATCATCCCATTACACCTGGCGTTATTTTAACAGAAACCATGGCGCAGATTGGACTGGTGAGTTTAGGGATTTTTTTGCTTTCGGCCGAAGAGCAAACTTTTAAAGGTCATGTGGCCATGACTTCTACCAATGTAGAATTTTTAAGGCCAGTTTTTCCGGGTGAGAAAGTAACCATAATTTCTGAAAAGATATATTTTCGGTTCAATAAACTGAAGTGTAAAGTCATGATGCAAAATCAGGCAGGAGATAAAGTTTGCTACGGGGAATTGGCTGGGATGTTTATCAAAAACGCCAATGGATAATCGAGTAGTCATTACCGGATTGGGAGTGGTTTCCCCAAATGGCATTGGGTTGGATCAATTTCTATCCGCTATAAAAGAGGGTATTTCTGGAATTAAACATCAGCAAAATTTAAGTGATCTGAAATTTTCTTGTCAGATTGCCGGATTGCCGGAAGTATCTGATGAACTTGCTGCCCAATACTTCAGCCCATTGGAGCTACGGAATTTCAACAGCTCTGGCATTTTATATGGTGTAATAGCCGGCATGGATGCCTGGAAAGATGCAGGCTTACCCTTAAACGAAACGCATGAACCCTTCTGGGATTATGGAATGGTTTTCGGTGCCGGGACTTCCGGGATAGACCGGTTTAGAGAAGCCATATACACGATTGATGAACTCGAAATCAGGCGTTTGGGCAGTACCGTTGTGGCGCAAACCATGAACAGTGGGGTAAGTGCTTACCTATCAGGAAAAATAGGCCTCGGAAATCAAATTTCAACCAATTCATCAGCCTGCTGCACCGGAACAGAAAGTTTACTTACCGCTTTTGAACGTATAAAAAGCGGAAAGGCAACTGTGGTTCTGGCTGGTGCCACGAGTGATAGTGGCCCCTATATCTGGGGCGGTTTCGACGGAATGAAAGTTTGTACCTATAAACACAATGAAACCCCAACAAAAGGTTCGCGACCTATGAGTGCTACAGCAAGTGGCTTTGTACCCGGGAGTGGTGCAGGTGCTTTTGTAGTAGAGTCTTTAACGCATGCAAAAGCCAGGGGTGCAAAAATTTATGCTGAAATTTTAGGCGGACATGCCAACTCCGGCGGGCAGAGAGGTGCCGGAACCATGACTGCCCCTAACTCAACTGCAGTTCAAAGGTGTATCAGCAAAGCACTTGAAAATGCCCATGTTCAAGCCAATGAAATTGATGCCATCAACGGTCACCTCACCGCTACAGCAATGGATGCCCTGGAAATTAGCAACTGGACAATGGCATTGAACCGAAAGGGAAGTGATTTCCCATATATTAATGCTTTAAAAGGAATGACAGGCCACTGTTTAACGGCATCAGGAAGCATAGAATGTGTGGCATCTGTGTTGCAAATCCATCATAATTTTCTGTTTCCAAATGTAAATTGTGAAGATTTAAATCCAGCCATTACGGCGTTAATCGATGCTGAAAAAGTTCCGCAGAAAATGAAATCAATAAAAATCAATACCTTAATTAAGGCAAGCTTCGGTTTTGGCGATGTAAATGCCTGTATCATCCTTAAAAAATATACCTCATGAGTAACGAAGAAATCATCCATAAACTAAAACCAATTATCACCACTTACGCGCCGGCTTCAGCTGCTCTGGAAAACCTGAACGAAGAATCCGATTTTATCAAAGACTTAAATATCAATTCGGCCAACCTCGTAGATATCATTTTAGATGTTGAAGAAGCATTCGGCATTACCATCGATAACACGTCAATGGAAAAAATGCTTACCGTTAAGGCATCCATTGAAGTGATTAAAGAAAAACTAAGTGAAAAATGATCGGCAACGATGTGGTTGATTTAGATCTCGCCAAAGTACAAAGCAACTGGCGACGAAAAGGATACCTGGATAAAATTTTTAGTCCGGCCGAGCAGACTTTAATTGCAACCGCAGACTGTGCAGATGAAATGGTTTGGATATTATGGAGCATGAAAGAAGCAGCTTATAAAATAGATAATCGAATCACAAGCATACGAAACTTTGCTCCGACAAACTTAGCTTGTAGCCTGGCCTTTTATAATGATGAATTGAATGGTTCCGTAAGTATTCAAGACCGTCTTTATTTTACGAAAACGAGTGTTTTGCCAAATTATGTGCATACGATTGCCACTCCGGTTTATAATCAGATTACCAAAATTAGCATAGAAATTTATTCGCAACCCAATCACCCCATTGATTATAAAAGTTTGAATGCCGGATGTGTGAGCCACCATGGGCGATATCTGGCTTTGGTGTATTGATCAGTTGTATTATGTGATCATAACCATTTGTAATGGTGGCATTATCATCTCAATCTCGTCTACCTTTTTGATGGTAATTAAGAAATGTGCATGATTATTTTATTTTGCCGAATTAGTTTGGTGCCTCACTAATGTGTGATATAGTAAAAGGCCTTACCTAAAAGTAAACCAGCAGGAAGAGAAAGCAGCATGACCCCAAATGCTAAAGATATAAGGTTTGTTATGAATAAGCTTTTATTATCTGTCCTCACAAAAACAGAAGTAATACAGGGTATAAGGAGCAAAATTACAGCACTTATAAGTAAAGAAATCATCATGATAATTTTAGTTTAAAACACAATTTATTCTGATTAATGAATGTAAAATTCGCCATATTTGCCTTCAGCAACTTTGTTCTTGGCTGCTGAAATCATTTTATAATTTTTTGCTACTACTTTTTTTGCTTTCTGATCAAATGATATTTCATCTGCGGTGATATCAAACTCTTTACATGTCAGTTTAGCATGACCGTATAAAAAAATAAGAGCTTTATCTTTACTAAATTTTGTAGAATCTTTAGCAGACCATTTAATTAAATCATCTCTCGTCTTAGCGCTATCAATTCTGCTTAAAGTATATAAATCTGGCTTCAACGAAGCTGAAGATTTTTTATCAGTAAACCCTGTTGAAATCACAAACAATAAAGTCAAACTAAAAACATTAAAAGACAGGTTGGCCATTTTCATCATTAATTTCATGATATTAAAGTTGTTCTAAATTTCGTTGTTTAACACTTTTATAGAGTAGGTATGCAAACATAATTATAGATATTATTAAAAAGCTATATTTAATAAATCTCTGATCAATCAATATTCCAATAACCAATAAGATTGACGCCAAAGTATTATTATAAAAGATTTTCATATTAATATAGTTTGCATATGGTGAATATTTCTGTGAATGATACAAGTATCTCTTTTTAAAACCAAAATAAAAAAATATTACACGAACCCGCCGATTGTAAGGACGAAATTACTTTTTGACTAGTAAAGCTTTATAAAATTAATTTGCATTATTTTAGATATATGCCTATTGCTGATTTAAAATGCATGGTATAATTGATTGAATAATAAAATTATTTCTATCAATGGAACTGGATTATTTTAAAGGACATCTCGATAGAAATATTAATGGTAGAAAGGTTTTTTAAATACCATGAAAGTCAAATCATTTCAATAATACTTATCAATTGAAATCATACTATCCTACTTAAGTTTAAACCTGCGCACCGTTTTCTTTACCAAATAAATAGAATTCCATCCCCCAAAAACCCTTATCTTTGCGCAACTCATAAAAAATACACTATGCTTAAAGGATTTTTTAACGTACCCACTCCGGTAAACGAACCTATATTAAACTACGGCCCAGGCAGTAAAGAACGTGCACTTCTAAAAGAAGCACTAGCTGAAGCCCGCTCACACCAACAAGATATTCCAATGTACATCGGCGGGAAGCCTGTCCATACTGATAAAAAAGGAAAAGTAGTTGCCCCACATGATCATCAACATATCTTAGCCCAATACAGCATTGGCGATAAAACACACATTTCACAGGCCATTGATGCGGCTTTAGCAGCGAAAGAAGATTGGGAAAACCTTTCATGGGAACACAGAGCAGCTATCTTTTTAAAAGCCGCAGATTTAATTGCAGGTAAATACCGTTACAAATTGAACGCTGCAACCATGCTTGGTCAAAGCAAAAATGCATACCAGGCAGAAATTGATGCCGCCTGCGAACTCATCGATTTCTTACGTTTCAACGTAAGTTACATGGCCGACATTTATAAACAACAACCTCCTGTATCTCCCCGTGGAAGCTGGAACCGTGTAGAGCAACGCCCGTTAGAAGGCTTTGTATTTGCATTAACACCTTTCAACTTTACCGCAATTGCAGCAAACTTACCAGCATCAGCCGCCATGATGGGAAATGTAGTGGTTTGGAAACCTGCAGATACACAGGTTTATGCCGCTAACCTTTTAATGGAAATTTTCCGTGAAGCAGGCTTACCTAATGGTGTAGTTAATTTAGTATATGCTGATGGACCTGAAACTGGTGATGTTATTTTTAACCACCCTGATTTTGCCGGTATTCACTTCACAGGTTCTACAAAAGTGTTTCAGGAAATCTGGAAAACCATTGGTACCAACATTCATAAATACAGATCCTATCCACGTATTGTAGGCGAAACCGGCGGTAAAGATTTTATCCTGGTTCACCCTTCTGCACAAGCTGATATTGCCAGTACTGCAATTGTTCGTGGTGCTTTCGAATATCAAGGACAAAAGTGTTCTGCAGCATCAAGAGTGTATATTGCAGAAAGCATCTGGCCTGAAATTAAAGAATTAATGCTTCGTGATTTAGCCACCTTTAAAATGGGCGGTACAGAAGATTTCACCAACTTCATCAATGCCGTAATTGATGAACGTTCTTTCGATAAATTAGCGAAGTACATTGACCAGGCGAAACAAGACGAAGGCGTAGAAATCATCGCTGGCGGAAATTACGATAAGAGTAAAGGCTATTTTGTTGAGCCTACGGTTTTAGTGGTTAACGACCCGAAATATACCACCATGTGCGAAGAATTATTTGGCCCGGTATTAACCGTTTATGTTTATGCAGATCAGGATTTCGATTCTATTTTAGAAGTTATCGATACCACTTCGCCATATGCCTTAACGGGTGCCTTAATTGCACAAGACCGTTATGCAATTGATAAAGCATCACATGCCTTACGTAATTCTGCAGGCAACTTTTACATCAATGATAAATGTACAGGAGCAGTAGTGGGTCAGCAGCCTTTTGGTGGTGCCAGAGGTTCAGGTACCAATGATAAAGCGGGTTCAATGATCAACTTATTACGTTGGGTTTCGCCACGTACCATTAAGGAAGTTTTTGAATCTCCGACAGATTATCGTTATCCTTTTTTAGCAGAAGATTAATCTATAACTTAACATATTTTTTAAATCCCCGGGCAATCGGGGATTTTTCTTTTAAAAGCAATCGGCAATTCCATGCCCGTCTTAACGTAAACTTTGGTACCTTAAAAAATAAAAACCCTCGACTAATACCGAGGGTTTTTATGGCTATTTGCAAGTTAGATAAGTATTTAAAGTCCTTAACACCCGGTCTGCGACCACCCCTCTAAAAGATGGGAATGGCCTTTTTTTTCGCCCTATCCCTTTCAGGTGAAAGGTGCCGATAGGCGGATAGGGGTTAACTAATGGCGATCGTAATTCCCTCCGATGCATCGGAGGGCGGCCCAAAGGGAGGGGTGGTTAAAAGCGAGAATAAACCGTTTAAATGTTATTTTGAAGCATATTACCAATCAAATCTCAACTTAAATATATCATCAAAATACCTTAGCCTATCTTAAATGCAGGCGTTACATCATCCAGGCAATTGCTAGTTACTTCCATATCTTTAATAATTCCTGTTTTCAAACTATAAACCCATGCATGAACCGATAATTCCTGACCATTTGCCCAGGCAGCCTGTACAATGGAGGTGTTCATAATATTTGATGCACCTTCAATTGCATTCAATTCCACCAGTCTATCAAACCTTTTTATAGGATCTTGAATGGCAGACATTTCCAATTCGTATGTGCGGTATACATCACGGATATTCCTCAACCAGTTATCAATAATGCCTACCTGCTTATTGCCCAGTGCAGCTTTCACACCACCGCATCCATAGTGGCCACAAACAATTACATGTTTAACTTTTAACACATTTACTGAATAATCCAGAACGGAAAGCATATTCATATCAGTATGTACCACCACAGTGGCAATATTCCTATGAACGAAGATATCGCCTGGTTTAGTGTTCGTAATTTGGTTGGCAGGTACACGGCTATCAGAACAACCAATCCACAAAACAGGTGGATTCTGACCGTCAGAAAGTTTATCAAAAAAGGCCGGATCTTTATCAATCGTATCCTTTACCCAATCTTTATTTCCCTGTAGTAATGCTTCGTATGATATATCTTTTGTTTCTATTGGTTTTGCACACATGTTGCTTATTGATTAAGGTCTTCTACAAATTTGTTAGTTAATTTTGGCACAGTATAATGTTTCTGTATGTGCGCTAGTGTTACAATAATGCCTTTCGTATAAGCATTATGTTTATAATTGAAAATGGTTTCCAACACATCAGGATCAATGTATCGGGCATTTGAACCATCTATAATGACGTTTGTCTCGCGTGGAATATTGGTCAGAACGACTTGTATCGCAGCCTTGTTTAAAAAGGATACCTCTTCCGCCAGCTTAATTCTGATATTTTTCCGGTCACCATCATTCGTAATCCGGTAAAAGAAAGGGTTACGCATATTAGTACGCAACAAATAGAATATCGAAACCATCATCCCTACAGCTACCCCTTTTAGTAAATCGGTAAACAGCACGGCCAGCACGGTAACCACAAAGGGCACAAACTGATCCCAGCCCTTATGGTACATGTGTTTGAACAAAGCTATCCGCGTTAATTTATAACCCGTTACCAATAAAATAGCAGCCAGGCAAGAAAGTGGAATCATATTAATCACCTGAGGGATAAATAATAAAGACAAAAGCAACCAGATGCCATGGAAGATAGCAGACATTTTGGTCCGTCCACCTGCATTCACATTGGCAGAACTCCTTACAATGACCGATGTCATGGGTAAACCACCAACCATCCCACTCGTAATGTTACCTATCCCCTGTGCAATCAGCTCACGATTAGTGGGCGATACCCGTTTAATCGGATCTATTTTATCCACCGCTTCAATACTCAAAAGCGTTTCCAAACTGGCCACTACCGCAATGGTGAGGGCTACAATATAAACGTTTTTATTAGCCAGCTGCGAAAAATCGGGCAAGGTAAATAAACCTAAAAACCCACTGAAGCCACTAATTACCGGAATTTTAACCATTTGATCGGCTCTTAATGGATGATCTGTTCCAGAGAATAAAAATGTACCCAAAATGCCCAATGCCACCACCAATAAGGGAGCAGGCACTACAGTTAATTTAGGAAACTTAGGCCAAATAATTAAAATGGCTATAGATAACAAGCTGATCACCACTGCAGCCAAACTAAAATGACCAATTGCCGCAGAAATTGCAGAAAAAGTATTTTCATGATCTTGTTGAAAGAATCCTTCATCGCCACTAAAATCAGTATCAACACCCAAAGCATGGGGCAATTGCTTCAAGATCAAAATCAAACCAATAGCGGCCAGCATCCCCTCTATCACACTGGATGGAAAGTAATTCCCAATGGTACCGGCCTTTACCAAACCCAGAATCAATTGAAAAACCCCTGCCAGTACTACGGCCAGTAAAAAGGTTGGATAAGCGCCTAATGAAGTTATGGCACCCAAAACAATCACCGTTAAACCAGCAGCAGGTCCGCTTACACTTAACTGCGAACCACTACAGGAAGCCACAACAATACCGCCAATAATGCCGGTGATTAAACCGGCAAATAATGGCGCACCAGAAGCCAGGGCAATTCCCAAACATAATGGCAAGGCCACTAAAAATACGACGATACTGGAAGGAAGATCTTTCTTGAGATTCTTTTTCAGGAAATACTTTTTGATATCCGAACCTGAAAAGGCCGGGTTAAACTTTTGCATAACGATAGAATTATCTGGTAAATTTTAACGAATAAATCGCGGGGATCTTAAAATGAAATCTTTTATAAATCAAGCATGCAGCAAAATAACCATGCGCCATATGCCTGCTTCAGTTAAAAAGCACAACAAAAAATTAACCCCAAGAAAAAAACTAGATAAAGTTGGGTGGCGGTGTAGGCACCGTAGGGTGATATGGATCTACATATCTTTTAAAATGCTCAATAAAACTACTCTTCAATACAAAGTGGCTGGAAGAGAATTCATAAGCAAAAATCGGATGATTGAGTTCGAGAAGTTTGAAATCGGTAAATTTTGTGATGTCTTTGCCAGTATCCTTGCCGCTATCATGTTCCAGTTCAATCTGCATGATTACCGCATTCATGATTTCCTTATCCATACTCTTATAAAAAACCGGCGCACCAGAAATGCCCATCTTCGCAATGAAGATAAACATAAAGGCCGTAACGATAATATATTTGTATTTCCTGAAAAACATCCGAGATTTCTAATCCGATTCTAATGTAATAGTACAAATGTAAAGGGATTATTCGCTTTTCAATGAGATTGCTGTAAAAAAATGCAATATAACGAACGAAGCACTTCAAATATATGATCGGCTATCCCACAGACTGATATCAATCTGATTTTTAACACTTATAACCCAGATCTAAATTAAGAAAGATACAAACTTGGAATCTCAATGGTAATTTTTAAATTTAAAACCTCATTACATCTGCAATGGATAAAAAAATAGCGTTACTTCAGGATAAGATTAAACAGGCCAGCCTTGGTGGCGGACAAGCACGTATTGATAGCCAGCACGCTAAGGGCAAGCTTACCGCCCGCGAGCGCATTCATTTTTTGATGGATGAAGGAAGTTTTGAAGAAATCGGAATGATGGTGACCCATCGAAGTACAGATTTTGGAATGGAGCGCGAAAAGTATCTGGGTGATGGGGTGGTAACCGGTTACGGCACAATAAACGGTCGCTTAACTTATGTCTTCTCACAAGATTTTACTGTTTTTGGGGGTTCCCTATCAGAAACACATGCTGAAAAAATCTGTAAGTTAATGGATATGGCCATGAAAAATGGTGCTCCTTTAATTGGCCTAAATGATAGCGGGGGTGCCCGAATTCAGGAAGGTGTGGTATCATTGGGTGGTTATGCCGATATCTTTTATAAAAATGTGCAGGCATCAGGCGTAATTCCTCAGCTATCTGCCATTATGGGCCCATGTGCGGGCGGTGCAGTATATTCTCCAGCCATTACCGATTTTGTTTTAATGGTAGAAAACACCTCCTACATGTTTGTTACTGGGCCAAATGTGGTTAAAACCGTAACACACGAAGAAGTAACTTCCGAAGAATTGGGTGGAGCCACTACACATGCCACCAAATCTGGTGTAACACATTTTGCATGCAGCAACGAAATAGAAGCCATTAATCATTTAAAAAAACTTTTAAGTTACATGCCACAAAATTGTGAGGAAATACCCTTGCAATGGCCTTATGAGGCAGGCGATGAAAGTAGATTATCATTAAATACTTTTATGCCAGAAAATGCGTCTCAACCTTATGATATCCGCGAAATCATCACCACAATAACCGATGCCGATAGTTTCCTGGAGATCCATAAAGATTTTGCAGAGAACATTGTGGTGGGCTTTGCCCGTTTGGCTGGCCGAAGCATTGGTGTAGTAGCGAATCAGCCTGCTTACTTAGCGGGTGTGCTAGACAGTAACTCCTCTACTAAAGCGGCAAGGTTTGTGCGTTTCTGCGATTGTTTTAATATTCCATTGCTCGTATTTGAAGATGTTCCGGGTTTCCTTCCAGGTACTGATCAGGAATGGAATGGCATTATTACCAACGGCGCCAAGTTGTTATATGCTTTCAGCGAAGCAACCGTTCCACGCATTACCGTAATTACCAGGAAAGCTTATGGAGGAGCCTACGATGTCATGAACAGCAAGCACATCGGTGCAGATTTAAATTACGCCTGGCCTAGTGCAGAGATTGCAGTAATGGGCGCAAAGGGTGCTGCAGAAATCATTTTTAAAAAAGAAATAACTGCTGCAGAAAATCCCGAAGAAAAATGGATAGAGAAAGAAAGATTATACGCTGATATTTTCGCTAACCCTTATCGCGCTGCCGAAAGAGGCTTTGTAGATGAAGTAATAGAACCTTCGCAAACCAGAATGAAGCTGATTAAAGCTTTTAAAATGTTGGAAAATAAAGTGGTTAATCATCCCCGTAAAAAACATGGAAACATACCTTTGTAAAAAATAGTCCATAGTCATAAGTCCATAGTCTGGGAGTATATCAATCTCGGCCTCCGAGACGCATGACTAAGGACTTTGGAATTTAAACTAGCATGCAGACTTCAACATTATCCCGAACCGACATTCTTTTAATGGCCTTTTGTACCGGCCTTATTGTGGCCAATATTTATTATTGCCAACCCCTGGTTATCCTCATTGCCGAAGATTTTAAGCTAAATGAAACCTATGCAGGCAGAATTACCTACATCACGCAGATTGGCTATGCATTGGGTTTATTTCTATTGGTTCCTTTGGGCGATATGTTCGAGCGTAAAAAACAGATTTTATTCATTACCGGCTTAGCCATTATAGCCTTATTAGTGGCAGCTGTTTCGCATACTTTTTTCTTACTTGAAATCGCATCTTTGTTAATTGGTATTTGCTCCATCGTTCCACAGCTTATTTTACCACTTGCAGCCAACTTAAGTACCGATGAAAACCGTGGAGCCAATATTGGCATCATCATGAGCGGTTTATTAGTTGGCATCCTTGCATCCAGAGCAGTAAGCGGAAGTATTGGCTTTTGGCTGGGCTGGCGTGCCGTTTATTACATGGCTTCAGGAATTTGCCTGTTATTAATCTTATTAATGGCGAAACGTTTTCCTCAAAGTTTCCCGGCATTTAAAGGTTCTTATAAACAGCTCATGCGTTCCATGTTTGGTTACATTAAAACGCAACCTGTATTACGGGAAACATCTATCATTAATTTTCTGGCTTTCGCTATTATCAGTGCCTTTTGGACAACCATGGTACTATTTTTAGCCAACCCACCCTTTCGCTTTCAAACCTTGCAAATTGGTTTATTTGGAATAGCCGGAGCAGCAGGTGCATTAGCCGCACCTTTGGTTGGCAAGTTAAGTGATGGAAATAATCCACGTAAAAACCTGATGATTGGCTTTGTATTGCAATTAGTAAGTATTGCATTATTCTATTTTACAGGCAGTCATTTATACCTTTTCGTCATTGGCATTGTATTGATTGATATCGGTCAGCAGGCCATTCATGTCACCAATCAAACTAGGATTTACACGCTCATCCCAGAAGCCAGAAACCGATTGAATACTATTTTTATGTCGGTTAGTTTTATTGGTGCCAGTTGTGGATCAGCCTTAGGATTATGGCTTTGGGGCCAGGGCGGATGGGCGATGTTTTGCTACGGCATGGTAGCCATCACCGCACTTAACATCTTAATTTATCAGTTTTACGGAAGAAAAAAAATTACATTATAAAATTATGATGCTCATTCAGATTGAACAGATTTTCCCATCACTCACGTGGAAAATAAGGCATGAAGTGATGTATCCTGAATTGCCTTTGGATAGTGTTAAACTGACAGATGATTTTGAGGGCATACACTTCGGTTTATACCTCGAACATAAACTTACTGGCGTGGTATCATTATTTAACGAAGGTGATGTATACCAGTTTAGAAAACTGGCCATTCTTTCCAACGCACAAAAATCTGGCTTAGGCACACAACTCATGGATCATATCTTGGATTTTTGTAAAATTCAGAAAGCCTCGAAACTTTGGTGCAATGCCCGCGTAAATGCTAAAGAATTTTATTATAAATTTGGCTTTCACGAAACCGAAAAAACCTTTTTTAAAGATGGTTACGATTTCGTTGTAATGGAAAAAGAATTTTACATGGTAGATTAACAAAATGGTTACTTAACCTATCAAAAGAACAATTCTAAAACCCAAAAAATTTGATCGATGATTTGATTTGATCCAAGCAAATCTTAAATCTGAAATCGTAAATCTAAAATACACATGGCTAAGAAAAAAGAAGATAGCAACCTGCCTAAAGCGCAGGAAAAGAAAAATCATGTTCCCGTAGTGACCAAAAAATCATTACAGTTTCTGGAAGAATATATTAACAACCCTGCCCCTACCGGTTACGAATGGGAAGGACAGAAACTTTGGTTAAACTATTTAAAACCTTATATCGACGAGCATTTTGTAGATAACTACGGAACTGCAGTGGGTGTAATCAATCCAAAGGCACCTTATAAAGTTGTGATTGAGGCACATGCCGATGAAATTTCATGGTATGTAAATTACATCACCAGTGACGGCTTAATTTATGTGATCCGCAATGGTGGTTCCGATCATCAGATTGCACCATCTAAAAGGGTAAATATTCATACCGAAAAAGGTTTAGTTAAAGCTGTTTTCGGCTGGCCGGCTATTCATACTCGTCACGGCGAAAAAGAACAGGCACCAGAATTAAAAAACATCTTTTTAGATTGTGGCTGCACCACAAAAGAAGAAGTGGAGCAATTGGGTATCCATGTAGGCTGCGTAATTACTTATGAGGATGAGTTTATGATTTTGAACGATCGCTATTATGTAGGTCGTGCTTTAGATAACCGTGTAGGTGGATTTATGATTGCCGAGGTGGCACGTTTATTAAAAGAAAACAAGAAAAAACTTCCTTTTGGATTGTACATCGTAAATTCTGTACAAGAAGAAATTGGCTTACGTGGTGCGGAAATGATTGCACAACGGATTAAACCAAATGTGGCCATTGTAACTGATGTAACGCATGATACCACTACGCCAATGATTAATAAAAATATTCAGGGTGATTTATCAGCCGGCAAGGGGCCTGTAGTATCATATGCGCCAGCAGTGCAAACCAATTTAAATAAACTATTAATTAAGACGGCAGAAAAAAATGAGATTCCATTTCAGCGCCAGGCCTCATCCCGTTCTACCGGAACTGATACCGACGCCTTTGCTTACTCTAATGGAGGTGTTCCATCTGCATTGATTTCATTGCCATTACGTTATATGCACACTACGGTAGAAATGGTACATAAAGAAGATGTTGACAATGTAATCAGCTTAATTTATGAAAGTTTACTAAACATTAAAGACGGTCAGGATTTTAGAGAATTTAAATAATGGAACAAAAAATCTCGCACGCGAAAATAGCAGTCAGAACCTTACTAAAGGTTTTATTAATGATTGTAATTATTTTCACACTGAATTCATGGCCTAGCATAAAACAAAGCCTAAGTGGTCAGGCGCCACCTTTCAACTATTGGCTTGATCACAGTTTTAAGCCTAGTAATTTTCTGCTCATCATTGGCTTTGGTGCTTATTTCTATTATAAAGATTTAACCGATCAGAAAGCATTGATTGAAAAACAGCAGAACGAGATTAAATAATTAGTGATAAAGGCTTGAAGTGAATACTTCAGGCCTTTTTTACAGGTTAAAAATATCGCACACTAAATTTTACAATCCGCATACAGCGAACAAAATCAATTATCAGTGATGATTGTTATCAAAGGCAAATGAAGAAAATTGTATTAATTCGCCACGGACAAAGTATTTATAACCAGGAAAACCGCTTCACGGGATGGACAGATGTAGACCTCTCTGAAAAGGGCTATCTGGAAGCTAAAAAAGCTGCTGCAATATTAAAGAAACATGATTACAATTTTGATATTGCCTTTACCTCTTTACTGAAGCGGGCCATCAAAACCTTGCACATCATATTAGAAGACCTTGATCATCTTTGGATTCCGGAATACAAAACATGGCATTTAAACGAGCGGTTTTACGGCGCACTACAAGGATTAAACAAAGCGGAAACAGCAGAGAAGTATGGAGCCGAACAAGTTTACAAATGGCGCAGAGATCCGGATGAAGAGCCTCCTCAACTCACAAAAAACGATGAACGTTATCCTGGAAATGATTTGCGTTACCATAACCTATCGCCAGAACAATTACCATTAAGCGAAAATCTAACCGATACAATCGCAAGAGTACTGCCTTTCTGGAACGAATCAATTGTGCCAGCCATCAGTAAAAACGAAAAAGTAATCATCTCCGCACACGGAAATAGTTTAAGGGCTTTGATCAAATATCTTGATCATTTATCAAACGAAGAAGTTACCGCTTTAGAAATACCAACAGGAAGTCCACTGGTTTATGAACTTGATGATGACTTAAATAAAATCAGGCACTATTATTTGGAATAAATGGTTTGCAAAGGAGGACCAGGTGCAAAGAGAAGCTCTTCCCTCCCGTCATCGTCGTTGGGAGAGGGCTTTTTCAGCCGACGAAGCAATCTTTCTTACAAATGAGATTGCTTCGTACCTCGCAAGGACGACCGTTCATGGTTATGCTTTGTTAAAAGAGTATTCCTAGCTCATCGTCCTTTTAAAAGAGAGAAGGCTTTTTCAGCCGACGAAGCAATCTTTCTTACAAATGAGATTGCTTCGTGCCTCGCAAGGACGACCGTTCATATATAGTCTTTAATAGCACCTTTTTCCCGTCATCATTGCGAGGAGGCTCTTTCAGCCGACGAAGCAATCTTTCTTACAAATGAGATTGCTTCGTGCCTCGCAAGGACGACCGTTCATGGTTATGCTTTGTTAAAAGAGTCTTCCTAGCTCATCGTCCTTTTAAAAGAGAGAAGGATTAGCAGATCTATGATCCCGTATTTGTTTAAAATTAAATTACTGAATAATCACTCATTTCATCACTCATTCATTCATTTTCTAATTTTGCATTCGCTAATTCAGCCATTTCATCATCCATTAATTCCTAATCAACCTCAATCCACACCGGAGCATGATCACTTGATTTTTCCCAACCCCTAACATTTTTATCAACACCAGCATTTAATAACCTTCCCTCCAGTTTCGGGCTTAACAAAAAATGATCAATCCTTAAACCCGCATCCCTGCCATAAGCATTTCTGAAATAATCCCAGAAAGTATAAATGGTTTCCGTAGGGTAAAGCTTTCTAAGTGCATCCGTCCAACCCTGATCAACCAGATTTTTAAAGGCAGCCCTAACTTCAGGCCTAAATAGGGCATCATTTATCCAACGTTCTGGCTTATAAACATCATTTTCTGTAGGGATCACATTATAATCACCCACTAAAACAACAGGCAAATTATATTCAAGCAATTTCGCTGCATGATCTGTAAGCCTCGCTAACCAAGCCATTTTATAATCCAGTTTTGGCCCAGGCGTAGGGTTGCCGTTTGGCAGATACAAGCAACCAATTACTACATCATTTATTAAGGCTTCAATATATCTGCTGTGAAGATCTTCATCATCACCAGGCAAGCCACGCCTAAGCTCCTTAATTTCATAACCGCGTGCCAGAATAGCTACTCCATTCCAGCTTTTTTGCCCCTGCCAAATGGCTTGATACCCGGCATCCAAAATCGCTTGTTCCGGAAATTTTTCCTGTGGTGCTTTTAACTCCTGAATGCAGACCACATCAGGCTGAGTTTCGGCTAACCACCTCAAAAGCACAGGTAAACGACCATTTATTCCATTAACATTATAAGTTGCAATTTTCATGATAAATTAAAGTGAATAAAGCATTTAGTAATAAAAATATTTCTTTTTTGTAAATGTAAATCAAAATTTGGCCTTATCTTGCAAATTATTTTACAAGTCAAGCTAATTAATGTCTGAAGTTATTCTAAACATCTCAAAAGAAGCATCGAAAGATATCCGGCAATTTTACGATAAATATGCAGGTATGCTTTTAGGCTTTATCCAAGGCACCATTCAGGATCCTAAAGAATCTGAAATGCATTTAATTAAAATCATCACATCTTTTATATTGGAAACGAATTTAAATGCGCAAAGTAACCTCAGCACATGGATGCTTTTAAGGCAACATGCACAGAGAACTTTGGCACAGCAAAATTTGAGCGACGGGCAATTAACAGATGCTGTTTTAAATAAAACTCCAAATCACCCTACAGAAAATTCAGATCTCTTAAGTTCCAGAGAAAAAGAAATATTTAGCGCTGTATATTATCAAGGCAGATCAATCTCTGGCTTAGCCGAATTACTTGGCGAAGAAGAAAACAACATACGCATTCAACTGAAATCATCAATAGATAAAATGAGGAGGTTACGTGAAAATTAAGGAATGGATTGACAGTGGCATTATGGAAACCTATATAATGGGTGTTGCCACCGAACAGGAAATTGAACAAGTTTTATTACTAAAGAAACAATACCCGGAATTTGAACAAGAACTTGGCAAACTGGAGTATGATATGGAAGTGCTGGCGCAGAATATGGCCATTCTACCCCCTCCAGGAATTTTATCTAAAATTGAGCATGAAGTAAATGAAATTCAGCTTCGTGAACAGAAAGTAGAGAAATTTACAGCAAGAGAACACAACTCAAATCAGAATGATAGCCGAAAAGACCGCTACATTGAAGTGGAATCAGAATCTAACCACATGCGTATTCATAAAGCATGGCGATGGGTTTTTGCTGCCGTTTTTGTATTGGGGAAAATCTTTTTAGGCTTTGCCATTTATTATTACCTGGAAAACAGACAGGCAAAAGAACAGGTTGAAGAACTTAAAATAGAGATCAAAAAAAATGCTCAGACTCGTTAATTTCTTATTTTTTTAAACTATAGCCTCTTTAAGGCGTTGTTATAAAAATCAGAAAAATGAACGAAGATTTAAATCAGCCCAAATTATATATGCTTTTGCTTGGATCAAAAGCACCTAAAAGAAATGTAGAACAGCACGACTATTTCTTCGGAATAGCCACCTCATTAAAGGAACTCGTGCCAGAGATTAAGGCATTCTGGCCCGAAGCCGGAGCAAGTATTCATGTTGATGGATGGCGAGAAGTAAATCAGGTAGATGGTTATCAAATTAACATTCTTCCTAAAGATGCTGAACAAAAATCTTCATTACATAAATTATTCTTTACCAATCTGGGCGGTTATCAGGCAGGTAAATTAGCAGAACAGCATTACATTGTATTAAGTGTAAAAGATGATAGGGCTTCTGCCATTCAACATGCTAAAAAAACTGTATTCTTCAAAACCAATTCCATAAAAGGTGCAAATGCACATATTGATGAAAAATACGGTATTGATATTGATGACATTTATCGGGTAGAAGAAATTTTAAGTCCGGTTTTCAAGGCAAAATATCATATTGAAATTACGCCCGATTCAACTTTACCAGAAGATGAGATTCATTTAGGTTACTTTAAACTTGATAAACTTTAAATCAGTTAGCATTTGCATTTGTCAAGAAGTATCTGCCTAAAAAACCATTCCGTAATTATCATGTTATTAGATGATAACAAAATCAATAAGATATGAAAAAGTTAATTTATGTAATGGCAGTTTCCGTTTCAGCTTTGGCATTTCAAGCATGCAGCGGTGGAAACAAAGATGCTAAAGAAAGTGCAGACAGCTTGAACCAAAGTAAAGACACCACTACCAATGTAGCGGCAACCGGAGGGATTGCTGTTGATGAAGCCGATTCAAAATTTGCTACAACAGCTGCCGTTGGTGGTATGGCTGAGGTAGAATTAAGTAAACTCGCACTACAAAAAAGCAGCAATGCCCAGGTAAAAGAGTTTGCTACCATGATGGTTACCGATCATGGTAATGCAAATGCAGAGCTAACTGAAATTGCAAAAACAAAAAACATTACACTTCCTACTACAGTTGATGCCGATCACCAGAAAAAAATGGATGATTTAAGCAAAAAATCAGGAGCAGATTTCGACAAAGCATATGTGAGCGATATGATTGATGGTCATAAATCTACCTTAAAATTAATGGAAGATGAATCTAAAAACGCAAAAGACACTGATTTGAAAGCCTTTGCAACCAAAACTGCACCTATTGTGCAAAGTCATTTGGTTATGATCAATAAGATTAATGATTCTATGAAGTAATCTTCAGGATAAAGTAATAAATAAGTATAGAACTTAAGCGTAAAAGAATCCCGAGGTTATCCTTCGGGATTCTTTTTGTTTTGAATAGTTCTAAGTACTTCCATAGAAGCCACTTCAGAGAAATCAATGCCAGAATAATCTGGATTATAGCCCCCGATATATGGCACAGCCATTATATAAATCCGATCATTTGCCTGTCCATCCTGCCCTACCACCTGAAAAGCATCATTAATGGTAATGCCCGGAACCTTTAAAGCATATGAACCATCCTTATTTTTTTCTACCAGCTTGTTTCCTTTTTCTACTTCTTTTTTTCCAATACCAGGTGATTTAAAATTTAACAGAGCAGGGCTCACAGCACCACCCTTTACCAATCCTTTAAAAGGGAAATCATCATACAATAAGTGTGGCTGACCAATGCAACTAATAAAAGTTTTATAGTGGATTGATATTTTCTTTCCATTATCATCTGTATAAATATAGGTTGCACCACCCTCTTCTTTAGGCTCTACAGAACTATCTTCACCTACAGATACAATTTCGAGTACACCAGCATCATGCAAGGCCATTAAATCTCTGCATGAACTTTGCGGCACGAATGCAATGACAATAGAAATCAGCGGCATTAATACTTTCTGTAACCGCTGCATATCTTCCGCACATAAATATTTTGCCGGATAATTCATAGCAAAACTCAGAACCGCTAATGCCTCCTTCCAATAAATGGATTCTTCACGTTTAATTGATTTTTCAGCCTCTTCATATTCTTTTCTAAACAAGTCAAACGGTGGAACATTTTCCCGGTAAGACATCATGGCCTCCACAAAGGTTTCCAGATCCATATCCTTTATTTTTTGATAAAAGGCTGGATTTCTTTTTATAAACTGATCTTTAAAGTTCTTTTCAAAAACAAAATTTAATGGAATAAATCCACCGTTTTCCTTAATATTTTGCTGAATCTCGGCTTTACTTAAGGTTTCATCTTTTCCCAAATGCGAATCTTCCAGGTGAAAACGAATGGCCGGAAGCAAGCCATTTCTGGAGTGCATCACAATTTTGAACTGATTACTGCTTTCATTGAGGATAAATTTATATGTTCCATCCTCTTCTGCCTCAAATACACCATTATTACGGGCTAGCGTTCTAATGGCATCTATAGCCGTAAGAGAAGAGCCCATAATGGCTATCGGGTGATTGACTTGTTTTGCCAGTTTTTTTGGTGGATATGGAGAATCATAATATTCTGGAATTTTACCTTCATGCTTTTTAGGCCAATTATGTCCAACACATACAATAATATGATCAAAATATATGATGTCTTTTCCATTTACTTCAACACCTACATTATTTTTAGCCGGATCATCAATGATATCAGTTACCTGAGTATTAAGATGAATTTTAGTAATCATCCCTTTATCATCTGCGGCTTTTTTAAGCAATTCGAACTGTGCAGAAAGGTATTCACCAAAAAACAACCTTGGTAAAACTTTATACTCATTAAACGTATCAGAATTAATATTAAACTTCTTTAACAATGGTTTTGGCGCCATCTTAACCCAATCCTCTATAGAATTAAAGATTACAGGAATCTCATTATCAGATACATTGGTAATGTGTTCCTCATTGGCACCTTCTGTGCTGTAAGGCATTCCAGATCCAAGCGTATCTTTTCTTTCGAAGATTTCAATTGTGAGGTTTCTAATTCCCGATTCAACCAATCTTTTATACATAAAAAGGCCACTAGGACCACCGCCAAGTATGGCTATTTTTAATGGGTTAGCTTTGTTAGTCATTTAATAAATAATGATAGTTTTTAATCTGTTATTGAAGCAATATTTACAGCACTCAATAGCGATCATTCTTTACACAATCTTAAAAACCCTAAATTGTTTTGTTCAAAATTAAAATCCTTTGGCTAATTAAAAACAGAACATCATTTATAAAAATATATACCCTTTTCTAAATGCAATAAGGTGGTGCAGCAATACCAATGAAAGGTGAAAATGATATAAGAAAAATGAATAGAAAAAGAGAAAAATAAAATTACATTTAATCTAAACCAACTTTAATCTAAGTTGTTTATCACGTAATTCATTCATGTTTGAGCGCATGTTTGGGTTTAGATAGAGGGATAGGTTTTATAACCTGTCCCTTTTTGCTTTTAATAAAGTGGCAAAGAGAAATAAAAAGTAGAACCAACATCCTCATTACTTTCTACCCATATTTTTCCATTATGGCGTTGAATAATTTCGGCACTAAGATACAGGCCAATTCCAAAACCCGAAATGGTGTGGTTGCTTTGAACACGGTAATAACGATCAAAAAGTTTCTTGGCATCATCACTAGAAATCCCAATTCCCTCATCTTTAACACTAACAATTACGTCATTATCCTTAACCTCACAATTAATCTCAATACTACTTCCGTTAGAAGAATATTTGTGTGCATTGCTCAACAGATTAGAAACCACGCTACCAATTTTATCCCGATCGGCATAAATGGAAACCTCGCATGATTGTGCAAAAATAATCTCGTGTGTAGAAGGCGATATAAATGTTTCATCAACTGTTTCCTGTAAAAGCTGATCTAACCTGAAAGAAGTTTTATCAATCATTAACTTACCTGATTCTAATCTGGATACATTTAGAAAACCATTAATCATGGCCGTCATTTTCCGGATTTGAATTTGGGTTTTCTCTAATGCATTATGCGCATACTGGTCATCATCAATTTTTGATTTGCGTTGTAATACCTGTACAAAACCATTTATTGCTGTTAATGGTGTTTTCAATTCATGGCTTACCATGCCTATAAAGTCATTTTTACGAAGTTCATCCAGCTTACGTTCGGTAATATCCATAAACATGCCTGAGTATTCAGCTAAATTCCCCATATCATCCAAAAAGACTTTTCCGGTAGCCCTAATCCATTTCTCTTCTCCTGTACGCAAATTATTAATTAAATATTCATTATCGCTGGATGAATGATGGTTAAAGGCATCCTCAAGTGTTGATAAAAATATTTCACGGTAATCTGCATCAATGGCTTTTAACACTTCATCCATAGCAACTTCACCATCCATATCTAAACCAAGTAACTCACGAACAAAACCAGACATTGAAATTTTATGCGTATTTGGATCAATGCTCCAGGTACCCATTTTTCCAGTTTCAATAGCTTGAAGAAGCTTTTCTTCACTGTCTGATAACTTTCTGATGTATTGAACAAGATCCTGATGTGTTTGAGCCAGTTCCTCATTAGTAGCAGCCAGCTCTTCATTGGTAGCGGCAAGTTCTTCGTTTGCAGCAGCCATTTCCTCGTTAACTTCCTGTAATGCTTCCTGATGCTGTTTTCTTTCTGTTACATCTGGCCCCACAGTGGCCAATACAACAAATTCATTTGTAATCGGATCTTTAATAGAAATCCCGTTCCATTCTACCCAAAAAGGTTTTTTAGTTCTTTCGTTCCAATAACGAATTTCATGCCTGAAGTTTCCAAATTCCAATAAGCTTACCAAAGCCTTTTGTGCAAAATCTCTATCTTCAGGATACACACAATCTAGTATTGTTCTATTTTTTACAGTATCCCATCCCAGCTTTTTCAAAGCAATTGGGTTGGCATAAGTCATCTCGTAATTTATGTTAGCTAAAGAAATAAATTCAGAGCTTGCATCAACCAAAGCACTAAGATTTTGCCTTTCTAGTTCAGCCAGTTTACGATCAGTAATATCTATACAAGAAGTGATGTATCCGGCAAAAGTACCATCAGGATGGAGCCGAGGTGGCCCATTAGATAAAAGCCAACGGTAATCACCCTCCTTGCTTAAAATCCTGAACTCGCCGGCAAAGGCTGCTTTTTTTTCTAACGCAGAAAGGTAAATATTAACATATGCTTCCTTATCCTGAGGATGAATCAAATCTACCCAGCCAAATGCCAGCAAATCGTTCATAGATCTCCCGGTAAGCGTCATCCAGGGTTTATTAAAATATATGGCATTTCCATTTTCATCACCAACGGCAATAAAGATTTCAGTTCCTTCTGCCATTGTTCTAAAACGCTCCTCGCTTTCAGAAAGTTCCTTTACACGTTCTGCCACCCTAACCTCAAGTTCAGTATTCAATACATGTAAGCGATTTTGTGCTTTTTGTAATTCTTCGTTGGTAGTAGAAAGCTCTTCGTTCATAGAAGCAAGTTCCTCATTTAAGGCCTGCTCTCTGTTTAATGCTGCTTCTTTTTCTGTGGCAAGCTGCATGGCTTCTCTTTTAAGAAACCTTTCACTTACATCAATCGCCGTATGAAGAATACAAATAACCTCCCCAGCATCATTTTTTATTGCACGATATTCAAAATCAAAATAAAAAGTTTTTATTTCGCCATTAATATTAAGATCTGCAGCAGTATCTTTTCCACCAATCACAAGCCCTTCATTCCATACCCTTTTAAACATATCAATAAAAGGTTGGCCTTTAAGCTCAGGAAGTGCATCGGCTAATGATTTACCAATTACACTTCTATCCTTGCCCCAAATAGCCAACATGGCATCATTGGCTTCCTGGATAATGGCATCTTCTGTTACATGTATCGCTGTGGCGGTTTGGGTGAGATTAAAAACCTGGAGTAATTCGGTACTACTTAAAAAATACGATGGGCGACTCATTCTACATTTTAGGGTAAAAGGTTAAAAATATACTTTTTTGAGAAATAATGCAGTAAGTTTTTAAAATAAGCAACTCCAATTTCCTCTGTGATGATAACAGATAAAATAAGTATTTTAACATCTCGATTTAGGAAACCCAAAAACACCATAAATGTTTTGCCACGCCCAATTTAATTTATTCACATTATCCACACGATGTGTAAAATTATTTTGCATATTAAAACTAACATTTCACTAAATTGTTCTTAGTAAAAAAAGCGACAAAAAAGTCCTGTGAGCGGGAGATCCGCGGAGGGCAGGCACACCATAAAAAGGTTACTAAACCTTAAATGATATATAGCCACTTATTAAAAAATAAGTGGCTATATTCTTAGAAAATTCAGAAGGTATTAAATCTACTTCCTGCTTCATTAATAATCACCATTCGTAAGTGATATCTGGTAATTTAGATCGTTAGAATCATATCAAATTTTCTAGTTAGACTTATATTTCAATTAATGATTTTGCGCACAATTATTTTAAATATATTTCCCAATCTTCAGGAACATAAAATGTTTTTGCTTTAATCTATCAAACGAAATATTTTTTACATCGATTTAGATTTTTTTATCAATACCTAGCATAAGCTATTATTGATACATGAACGTTTCCGCTCTTCTGTTTTTTAAAGGCATTTTATGCTGATCTTCAGCATTAGCCTCTTCTTCTTCAACACTTAACAAACTGTTGTATTTTTCTAATAAATGAATGTACTTATTCATCCAAAAGTATACTGAGTTTGAATCGGTAGATAGTTTATCACCAGTTTCTGCAAGTCCAGTGGCCTCTGTATTCCTTTCTACAAAAATATCAGGAAAAGAAATGGAAAGATTCTGTCCTATTGACTGTCCAATCTGCCATATAATTTCTTGATTAAGTTTGTCTTGGCCAAACCAATTGTAAATTGTTCTTCTGCTTACATTCAGTTTCCTGGAGAGTTCACTAATTCCCATTCGATTTCGGCGAACTATTCGCTCTAAAATCTCACCGTGTCTTAATTTTGCTGTCATTGAGATAATTAATTTTAAGTTTAAAAATTCAATTAAATCAATATCGGGGACGATTGACAGAACGAAAGTATGAAAATGTGAAGGATTATGGTTAATATGGTTGATTTTTTTGACTTATGTCAACATTTTCAAGAGTTTTTGACAATAAAAACAGTAAAAACACGTAAACCGTATCTTTAATAATACAATTTTCTTAATCAACTGTTAAAGATAAAAACTAAAGCAACCCGTTTTTATCAAGAGAATTTTGATGCTGGAATATATGATCTCATCATAATCATTGCTAACTGTAAATAAGAAGTTACGGTGCATTACTTTAAAATTTGCAATATTTGAACATTCCTTATTTCATACAACTCACCAAAAATGATTAAAAATTTATACGCCTGTTTATTAATAGCAGGTGCTTGCACTTCATTAAACGCATTCGCACAAGATGCGATTAGTTATCAAACACCACCTAAAGAAATTGCAGATTTATTATTGGCCAAACCAACGCCGGCAGTAAGTATAGATGGCAAGGCAGAATGGATATTATTTAGTGAACGAAATTCTTATCCCTCAGTTGAAGAATTGGCAATGCCAGAATACCGGATTGCCGGTTTAAGGTTAAATCCAAATAACTATTCTCCAAGCAGACAGAACTATATCAATAACTTTAGTCTGAAAAATATTAAAACAAACCAAACTGCCCAGGTTACAGGCTTACCAACGCCTTTATATGCCGGCAATATCAGCTGGAATCCTGCAGAAACTAAAATTGCCTTTACCCAAACTACACAAAAGGGAGTAGATTTATATGTTATAGATGTAGCTACAAAAAAAGCTGTAAAAACCAATAAAGCATTTTTAAATGTAGTATTAGGGAGCGGATTAACCTGGCTAAATGATAATACGCTAATTTACCGTACCGTAACCCAGCCTGCAAGCGCTGCACCTAAAAAACCTTTAATGCCTAAAGGCCCTACTATTCAACAAAACCTGGGCAAAGCTGCACCAAGTGCAACCTATCAAGATTTAATTAAATCGCCCTTTGATGAGCAGTTGTTTGAATTTTTCGCTACCTCACAATTGGTTAAAAATACTGCTGGTATAGAAACACCAATTGGCAAACCAGCAATTTATGCTAAAGTAGATCTATCACCAGATAAAAATTATATGATGACGGAAACTATCAGGAAACCATTTTCCTATCTGGTTTCTGCATTTGGTTTCCCATCAACCATCAACATCACCGATTTAAATGGAAAAACCATTAAAACCATTGTAGAATTACCCTCATCAGAAGGAACACCATCTGGTTACGACAATACACAAAATGTTGCCCGTGGCTTTGAGTGGAGAGATGACGAACCAGCAACACTAATTTGGGCTAAACCCCTGGATAGTGGCTTAATAAAAAAGAATGTTCCTTTCCATGATGCAGTTTATGCTTTAAGCGCCCCTTTTACGGCTGGCGAAAAAGAATTATTCAAAACCCAAACCCGTTACCGTGGCGTACAATGGGGAGATGAAACCCTGGCTTTAATTATGGAAGGCTTACGCAGTAAGCAAACCAATAAAGTAAGCAGGTATAACCCTACTACAGGTGCAGTAGAAGAATTATATACCCGTAACCAAACTGATGCTTATGGCAACCCAGGCTCGCCCGTAACAGTAAAAAATAAATATGGCCGCCAGGTAATTAAAACGATTGATAATGGCACCAAATTATTGATGAATAACCAAATAGGCTCATCAGAAAAAGGCGATTTACCTTTCTTAGCCAAGTTTGATCTCGCATCAAAAAAGAATGAAATTATTTGGCGCAGTGCAGAAGGTACCTTCGAATATGTGAGTGATGTAATCAATCCTGATAAATTGATTTTATTAACACGCAAAGAGAGCCAGAAAATGGTGCCTAACTACTTCATTAAAAACCTGGTACTTCGCATAGCAGATCAACCCATTACAAACTTTGCCAATCCCTACCCCTCACTTGATGGCATTACCAAAGAAAAAATTTCATACAAACGTGCAGATGGTGTAGATTTAACAGGCGATTTATATTTACCAAAAGGATATAATAAAGCTAAAGATGGTCCGCTACCAACGCTAATCTGGGCTTATCCACGTGAATTTAACTCAGCAGCAGATGCTGCACAAATCCGAGGATCTAAAGATAAATTTACCAACATTAGCTGGGGTTCGCCAATTTATTGGGTAACCCGAGGATACGCCATTTTAGACAATGCAGAAATGCCAATTGTAGCAAAAGATGGTAAAAAACCAAATGATACCTTTATAGAGCAGCTTAAATTAAACGCAGAAGCAGCCATTAATAAACTATCTGATTTAGGCGTTGGCGATAAAAAAAGAATGGCTGTTGGTGGTCACAGTTACGGCGCTTTCATGACAGCAAACTTACTGGCACATACCGATCTTTTTGCCGCAGGCATTGCCCGCAGCGGTGCATACAACAGAACACTTACGCCATTTGGTTTTCAAAATGAAGAACGTACCTACTGGCAGGTTCCACAGCTTTATTATGAAATGAGTCCGTTCAGTTATGCCGATAAAATTAAAACACCATTACTGTTAATTCACGGCGATTCTGATGATAACCCAGGTACCTTCCCTATCAATAGTGAGCGTTTATTTAACGCCATAAAAGGTGCCGGCGGAACCACCCGATTTGTATTCTTACCTTATGAAGCCCATGGTTATCGTGGAAAAGAAAACATCCTGCATACCCTTTGGGAAGAAGACCAGTGGTTAGAAAAATATGTAAAAGGGAAGAAATAATTTGCTCCCAATGATATACCCCTTAAAATACCGGCATCTGCTGGTATTTTAAGGGGTATTTTATTTTCATAGCTATTTACCAAATGAGCTCATATTTGCTTAAGTGACTAAGGTGGTAGAAATTAAATAATTAACTTAAGCACTTAAGACTGCAAAGCTTATGTTGCCTACTGGAAACCTTATATTGCTTACTGCAAACCTTATGTTGCTTACTGCAAACCTTATATTGCTTACTGCAAACCTTATTGTTCCTTAAGCAAACCTTATGTTGCTTACTACAAAGCCTATATTGGTTACTGCAACTTTTAAACTTTCATCTCCTTTTAGCCTTATATATCCTTAAATGCCTTATATGGTTAATAAATTGATACTATTGCTTATTTACAAAAGATAAACTTATACTACCATCCCCTTATATACATAAATAGGCAATTGTTAACTACAACTCCATATTGTTTTTTACCACACAAAAATTAGATATATTTGAAATATGGAAACCGCAGAAAAAACAAACACTCCTCACATAGGTAGAAAAATTAGCCGCATAAGAGAATTACGTGGTATGAAACAAGAAGCCTTAGCCATAGAACTTGGCATTAGCCAGCAAGCGGTAAGTAAATTAGAACAGAGCGAACAAATAGAAGATAACACTTTAGATAAGGTTGCTACGGTATTAGGTGTAAGCAAAGAAGCAATCAAGAACTATAGTGATGAAGTAGTTTTTAATGTCATATCCAACACCTATCATAACTCCAGTAGTGATCATTCAACATTGATTGCAAGTTCAGTAAATTATCAGCCAACATTTAATACTGTTGAAAAAATCGTTGAACTGTACGAGCGTTTACTATCAAGTGAGCGGGAGAAAATAGAAATTTTAAAAGGGAAGTAAATCATATTTCCTTACATATTAATAACATTAATCTGATCATTAAACAGCAGATGCCTTCAATTTTTTGGAGGCATTTTTGTTTAATGGTTTTTGAAGTAAAAAATCAATATTTGAGTAAGCTATACGTTAAAATATTAAAGTAAATTTAGCCACCAAACATTGAACATTAGTACTAACTTATTTGTTAACAACATATGGACTACATAGATTACTATAAAATCCTCGATTTAAAGAAAAGCGCATCAATAGACGATATAAAAAAAGCTTATCGAAAATTAGCCAGGAAATATCATCCAGATTTAAACCCGAATAATGATGAGGCCAATAAAAAATTTCAGCAGATCAACGAAGCCAATGAAGTTTTAAGCGATCCGGAGAAACGTAAGAAATACGACAAATATGGTAAAGACTGGCAGCATGCTGATCAGCTCGATGCGCAACAGAAACAACAGCGACAATACCAATCGCAAGGCGGAGGCTATGGAGGCGGTGGTTATTCTGGCGGATTTGGTGGAGATGATTTTTCAGACTTTTTCTCTTCCATGTTTGGTGGCGGTGCAGGTAGAAGCAGTAGGCAATCACCTTTTAAAGGACAAGATTATAATGCCGATTTACAGTTAAATCTTAAAGATGCATACACCACACAAAAACAAACACTAACAGTAAACGGAAAACAAGTACGCATTACCATCCCGGCCGGTGTAGAAAACGGACAAAAGATAAAGCTTTCTGGTTATGGAGCACCCGGCGCCAACAATGGGCAACCCGGAGATTTATACATTAAGTTTAACATCAGCGAAGACCCTAAATTTAAACGCAAGGGTAATGATATCTACATACAGGAAGAAATTGACCTGTACACCGCCGTTTTAGGAGGCGAAAAAATTGTAGAAACTTTAAATGGCAAAGTAAAGCTTAAAATACCAGAAGGTACACAACCCGATTCAACGCTACGTTTAAAGGGAAAAGGATTTCCTGTTTATAAAAAAGCAGATCAGTTTGGCGATTTGTATATTAAATGGCAAGTTAGACTCCCTACCAATTTAAACCAGGAGCAAAAAGAACTATTCGAAAAACTTTCTAAAAGCTAATAAATGATGAGAAATAATCTAATAGCACTACATGATATATGTGTATATCATCATGTAGAGATCGATTTCATCCAATCACTCGAAGATTTCGGTCTCATTAAAACCACTACTCAAAAGCAATTAACATTTTTAAGTCTTGATGAACTGATGAAACTGGAGCGATATGTTCGTTTAGCTAAAGATTTAGATATTAACCTCGAAGGCTTGCATGCCATTTCACAACTTTTAAATCAGGTAGAAACCATGCAAAACGAAATCAATACTTTAAAAGCAGAGTTAAATCATTATAAACAGTTTAATTAATTAGGCTAAAACATTGTGCAATAAATTGTACTTGCTATGTTCAGCCAACTACAGCTATTTTTAAAGATTAGTTCTTAAATTGTACTATCAAATATAACTACATGAATGAGTCATCTAAATTTATCGAAAAAATAAAATCATCCTATGCCCCAACAGGTTCATATATTTATTTAGGTGCGGGAATTTTAGATGGACAAGTTTACAGCGAAGCCGAAGTTAATTTATCATTAAAAATGATGAACAGGCATGGCTTAATTGCAGGTGCTACAGGAACAGGAAAAACAAGAACGCTACAATTACTGGCAGAACAGTTATCAGATGCCGGAGTACCAGTATTTATGTTAGATGTTAAAGGAGATTTATCTGGTTTAAATCAGCCAGGCTCAGTTAATCCTAAAATAGAAGAACGTGCCCAGCAGTTAAACAAGTCCTTCGTGCCTGCAGGTTTTCCTTTAGAAATCTATTCGCTCTCTGGAAAAACAGGCGCACAAATGCGGGCAACTGTATTTGAATTTGGCCCCACGCTTTTATCAAAAATATTAGACCTCAACGATACACAAGCTGGCGTAATGGCTGTTATTTTCAAATATGCCGATGATAATAAAATGCCAGTAATAGACCTGAACGATTTAAAAAAACTCGTTTCTTATCTATCAGAAGGTGCAGGTGCCGCAGAAATAAAAAGTAGCTATGGCAGTATTTCTACCTCAACATCAGGTACAATTCTGAGAAAAATTGTGGCAATAGAACAGCAGGGATTAGGTGGCATGTTTGGAGAAAAATCTTTTGACATTGAAGATTTATTTGAACGTGTTGACGGAAAAGGTACCATTAGCTTACTTAATATTGCTGATGTTCAAAATCAACCCGTATTGTATTCGACCTTTTTATTAAGTCTGCTCGCCGAACTGTTTAGTACAATGCCCGAAGTGGGAGATTTAGATAAACCCAAATTAGTTTTCTTTATTGATGAAGCACATTTATTATTTAAAAATTCATCAAAGGCCTTTTTAGAACAGATTGAAACCATTATCCGATTAATCAGATCAAAGGGAATTGGCGTATTTTTCTGCACCCAATCTCCAACAGATGTACCAGAAAGCGTATTGGGTCAATTAGGTAACCGGGTTCAACATGCGCTTAGGGCATTTACACCAAACGATGTAGATGCGCTTAAAAAAACGGTAAACACATATCCTAAATCCGATTTCTATGAAATAGATAAGATATTAACCTCACTTGGTACCGGACAAGCACTAATCACCGTATTAAATGAAAAAGGAATCCCTACTGAAGTTTCAGCAACCATGCTTACTCCTCCACGCGCCACAATGGGGTCCTTAGCATCCGCTGATTTTGAAAAGTTGATACAAGGTAGCCAGATGTTTAGCAAGTATAAAGATTTAATCGATCCTGAAAGTGCCTATGAAATTTTAACAAAAAGAATCAATGATCAGGCGGCAGCAGCAGAACAAGAAAAGCAGGAAAAAGAGTTACAAAAAAAAGAAACACAAGAAAATAAGGCCAGACCAGGAGAAAAAAGTTTGGTAGAACAGGTAATGGGTGCAACCATCACTCGCCAAATTGGCAAAGAAATTGTTAGGGGTATATTCGGAATGCTAACTGGTAAGAAAACCAGATCCAAAACTGGCGGTTTTTTTGGCTTTTAATCCTCCAAAATAATTAATATTAATACAATAACATTTAACGCTCCATTAATTTTTATAAGATGAAACCAACTCTATTGATATTGGCTGCCGGGATGGCAAGCCGTTATGGCAGTATGAAACAAATTGATGGCTTTGGCCCAAATGGCGAAACCATTATTGATTACTCCATATATGATGCAATTAATGCCGGATTTGGCAAGGTTGTATTTATTATTAAAGAAGAATTTGTAGATAATTTTAAATCTATTTTTGAGCCAAAATTAAATGGCAGAATAGAAACAGAATATGTTTTTCAAAATTTCGACTTAAAACAATTCGGCATAGAGGAAGAAATTTATAGAGAAAAACCATGGGGAACTGCTCATGCAATTCTATCAGGAAGAAATGTAATTAAAGAGCCTTTCTGTGTAATTAATGCCGATGATTATTATGGTTTTGATGCCTTTCAAAAAATGGCTGATTTCTTAAACACAGAAGCTAACGACAGCAATTATTCTATTATAGGCTATGAAATTGGTAAAACACTTTCTGAATTTGGTTCGGTATCAAGAGGTGTTTGTAAAGTAGACGAATCTGGTAACTTATCAGAAATTGTAGAACGTACAAAAGTTTATCCAAAAGACGGAAAAATTTTCTACGAAGAAGATGGAGAAGAATTTCCGTTAGATTTCAGTACGCCAGTGTCGATGAATTTCTGGGGCTTTACGCCAGCTGTTTTTGAAATTACAGAAGGCTTGTTTAAGGAATTTGCAATGGCTAATAAAGATAAACCTAAAGCAGAATTTTTTATTCCACTAATTGGCGAAAATCTGGTAAGAAACAATACAGCTACTTTTAAAGTTGTTCCTACTTCTAATAAATGGTTTGGTGTAACTTATAAAGAAGATAAACCATATGTTCAGGATTCTATAGACCAATTGGTTAAAAACGGAACGTATCCTGAAAAACTATGGAGCTAAATTTAGATTCAGAAGTATTAAAAGCTTATGGATTTACAAAAGTAAATACAATAATAACACCAATAGGTACGGGCTTAATTAACCGTACCTATTTGCTTTCACCAGTATCTGAAGAAAACAAATTCATTCTTCAAAATATCAATACCAGTGTTTTTAAGCATCCACAAAACATTGCCAGTAACCTCAAACTAATCGCAAATTACCTGGCAACAAAATACCCCGCTTACCTTTTTATCAAACCTATTTCTACCTTTGGTGGCGAAGAAATGGCATTTATAAATGGTGAATATTGGCGGTTATTACCCTACATCTCCCACACCGTTTCTCTAGAAGTGTTAAATGAGCCACAGCAAGCATATGAGGCAGCCAGGCAGTTTGGAAAATTAAGCCGCTTGTTAGCAGATTTTGATACCAACACACTTCAGGAAACCATTCCAAAATTCCATGATTTAAGCCTGCGTGTAGATCAGTTTGAAAATGCCTTAAAACTAGCCCCTACTGAATTAAAAATTATTGCGAAACAGCAAATAGAAGATGCAACTTCACAAAAACACCTGCTTGATTACTTTAACTCTTTTAGCCATCGCGAAGACTTTCCAGACCGTGTGATGCATCATGACACCAAAATAAGTAATGTGCTTTTGGATGCAAAAACTTTTAAAGGTGTTTGTGTAATCGATTTAGATACCATCATGCAAGGCAAATTTATATCAGATTTGGGTGATATGATGCGTACCTATCTATGTGCCTTCTCTGAAAATGAAACCGATTTAAGCAAAATCAACATTCGGTTACCCCATTTCGAGGCAATGATTAAAGGTTATCTTTCCGAAATGAAAAGTATTTTAACCGAAACAGAAAAGAAATTGATTTTATTCTCAGGCAAATACATAATCTACATGCAAGCCTTGCGCTTCTTAACTGATTTTTTAAACGGGAATACTTATTACCCGATTAATTATCCGACACAAAATTTAGACCGGGCAAAAAATCAGTTTAAGTTACTTCATGAACTATCCGTAAACGAAAAAGAATTACAGGATATTATTGAATCAAATCTATAAACCACCTAACCTTATAGGTTTAGAAATATTTTAAAACCAAAAGCGTTTCGAACCTAATTAGAAACGTTGGAATCAAATCTATAAGGTTTTAAAAACCTTATAGGTTTAGAATATTTTAAAACCAAAAAAGCGTTTCTGAACTTAATCAGAAACGCTTTTTATATAATCCCAAGACTTTCGACTCAGGACTTCAGACTCAAGACTTATTTCTTATCGTCTTCTTTTACTTCTTCAAAATCAACATCAGTAACGTTATCGCCACCACCTTGAGGTTGACCATCAGCTTGTGGTTGTTCACCACCTTGAGGCTGACCGCCATCTTTGTACATTTCCTCAGATGCTGCGTTCCATGCATTTTGCAATTCAGCTTGTGCTGCATCAATATCTGCAAAGTTACGTGATAAGTGAGCTGCTTTTAATTTCTCTAAACCAGATTCGATTGGCGCTTTTTTATCAGCAGATAATTTATCACCAAACTCTTTCAATTGTTTTTCAGTAGAGAAGATTAAAGCATCAGCACCGTTAATTTTATCTGCTTCTTCTTTTTGTTTAGCATCATCAGCTGCATTAGCTTCTGCTTCTTCTTTCATTTTTTTGATCTCAGCATCAGTTAAACCTGAAGAAGCTTCGATACGAATTTTTTGCTCTTTACCGGTAGCTTTATCTTTTGCACTTACGTGTAAAATACCGTTAGCATCAATATCAAAAGATACTTCTACCTGAGGCACACCACGAGGTGCTGGTGGAATACCATCTAAAATGAAACGACCAATTGTACGGTTTTGGTTAGCCATTGGGCGTTCACCTTGTAAAATATGGATTTCTACTGAAGGCTGGTTATCAGCAGCTGTAGAGAAAGTCTCTGATTTTTTTGTTGGGATAGTTGTATTAGACTCAATTAATTTAGTCATTACACCACCCATAGTTTCAATACCTAATGATAAAGGCGTAACGTCTAATAACAATACATCTTTCACATCACCAGTTAACACACCACCTTGAATAGCAGCACCAATTGCTACAACCTCATCAGGATTAACACCTTTACTTGGCTCTTTACCGAAGAAAGCTTTAACAGCATCCTGAATAGCAGGAATACGAGTTGAACCACCTACTAAGATAATTTCATCGATATCGCTAGTGCTTAAACCAGCATTTTTCAATGCAGATTTACAAGGCTCAATAGTACGTTTGATTAAGCTATCAGCCAATTGCTCAAATTTAGCACGAGATAATGTACGCACTAAGTGTTTAGGGCCGCTAGCATCAGCAGTAATATATGGCAAGTTAATTTCAGTAGAAGTTGTGCTTGATAACTCAATTTTAGCTTTCTCAGCAGCTTCTTTTAAACGTTGTAACGCCATTGGATCTTTCGCAAGGTCCATGCTGTTTTCTGATTTAAATTCATCAGTTAACCAGTCGATAATAATGTGGTCAAAGTCATCACCACCTAAGTGAGTATCACCATCAGTAGATTTTACTTCAAAAACACCATCACCTAATTCTAATACAGAAACGTCATGAGTACCACCACCACAGTCAAACACAACAATTTTCATGTCTTTGTGTGCTTTATCTAAACCATAAGCTAAAGCAGCTGCAGTAGGCTCGTTAATGATACGTTTTACAGATAAACCTGCAATTTCACCTGCTTCTTTAGTAGCCTGACGCTGAGCATCATTAAAGTAAGCTGGTACAGTAATTACCGCTTCAGTAACTTCCTGACCCAAGAAATCTTCAGCAGTTTTTTTCATTTTCTGTAGAATCATTGCAGAAATCTCTTGTGGAGTATATTTTCTGTCGTCGATTTCTACGCGAGGTGTGTTGTTATCACCTTTAACAACTTTATAAGGTACACGTCCAGCTTCTTTCGCACTTTCGTCGTAGCTGCTACCCATAAAGCGTTTAATCGAATATATCGTTTTTGTTGGGTTGGTTATAGCCTGACGTTTAGCAGGCTCGCCAACTTTACGCTCACCGTTTTCTGCAAAAGCAACAATAGACGGTGTAGTACGTTTACCCTCACTGTTTGCGATAACTACAGGCTCATTGCCCTCCATTACGCTCACGCAAGAGTTTGTTGTTCCTAAGTCTATTCCAATAATTTTTCCCATTGTATTTATATTTTCTTTCTTTTTATTATTCTAATTTCTACCTATTAAACAATGCTTGTGCCAATCGGGTTTTGGCAGAAAATATGCACAAAAGACTGATAAAATGTAAAAAATAGGCCTAAAGTTTACTGACAGCATGACAGAACTAAGATTAAATGTAAAAGTTGAAAGGTTAAAGCTTAAAGACTAAAGTTAATATTGAAAGACTAAAGCTAATTTAGAGTCTAATGATGAGGTTAAGATTATATTGTAAGTTAGCTTACTATTCAAGCAACAGGTTACCAGATAGAATATCCATTATAAAAATCAACTATAATAATTCACAATTTATTGTATCTTCAATAAATAAACCAATACATCATGCAATTAGCTGCACAAATTATGATTGGCCTGGTCGCCGCCATTCACCTTTATATTTTATGGTTAGAAATGTTCGCCTGGACAACCAAAGCTCCAAAAGTTTTTAAAACCATACCTGCAGACCTTTTTCTACCTACAAAAACATTGGCCGCAAACCAGGGCTTGTACAATGGTTTTCTGGCAGCCGGATTAATTTGGTCTTTATGCATTAATGATCAGCATTGGAAAATATATGTTGCCATATTTTTCTTAATCTGTGTAATCGTAGCTGGTATATATGGTGCAGCCACCGCCAGTAAGAAAATCCTTTATGTGCAATCTATCCCGGCATTAGTTGCATTAATTTTATTGCATCTGTAAGTTCCATTCTATTTGTTGGTGTCACACCAACAAACATGGTAAATTCCTGGCCGCTATCCTCACCCTGAACTGGTTTTAGGGTCTTATCTTGAAGGATGCTGAAACAAATCCGATAGCTATCGGATCAGAATGAAGAATATTCTTAAAGCTCCAACAACCTTTCCAAATGATGATAGCCAATCCCAAAATATGCTTTACTCGCTTTAATCTTTTGTAAAACTTCTGCTTTTCTTTCGCTTTCCGCTTTTAGCTTTAAGCTTTCTGCTTTCTTTACCCCAACAACAAGCACATTCTTCGGCGTATGTACATCAGAAATAAATTCAAATACTTTAGTTTTATAGCCAAAGTATTCCAAAATTAAAGCACGAATACCATCAGTAACCATTTCGGCCTGGCGTTCCAGAAAAATTCCATGTTTAGTTAAAAACGAAATATCATTTTTCACCTTATTCTTCTCTATTTCCCGTCTAATCTGTTTATGGCAGCAAGGCGCAACAACAATTAAATCAGCATTTGCTTTTATTCCTTTATAAATGGCATCATCCGTTGCAGTGTCACAGGCATGAAGCGCAATCAATAAATTTACATCCGTAGCATCGTAATCTTCAATCGTTCCCTGAACAAAACTTAATCCATCAAATGAAGATTTCTTTGCTACCTCATTACATAGATTAACCATGTCCTGGCGGTATTCTATACCAATCACCTCAGACTCCGATTTAAGAATGGAATGCAGATAATCATATAAAGCAAACGTTAAATAACCTTTACCCGATCCCATATCGGCTACTTTCTTAATTGTTCCATCTGGTAACTCCTTAATCAGCGCACTCAAAATTTCAATGTAATGGTTAATCTGACGGAATTTATCCTGCGCATTTTTATAGACCTTACCATCAGCATCGGTAATCTTTAATTCATTTAAGTAAAGTTTTAATTCAGGCTTAATCAATCGCTCTTTTGTTTGATCATGAACATCTGCCGGAACTTCTTTAATAGACGCATTTATTTCTCTGATTACAGTCTTTCCATTATTTAATTCTTCAAAAATCAAATCCTTTGCTGTTGTAAATAAGGTAGCTATTTTGAATCCATTTTGCAGGTATTCCGCTATTAAATTAATCGCTTCCGCTGAATTAAAATTTTTAACTATGTCTCTTGTTTTGTACCGGAAAGTAAAAGCCAATTTTTCCTCTCGCCTGATCACCACCTTACGAACCAGAATTTGCTTTAAAGCTTCTTCTTTTCCTTTGTAATTCCCTAAAGAAATTTTTGCAAAGTTTTTTACGTTTAAGCTAACTTCTAAAGCCGAAAGAAATTGGGCAATGTGTTCAGAAAATACCATCATTAAAATTTAAATTCAAAGATAAATCATTTTATCATGAGAATGAACGTCGCCCCATAATGTAACAATTGAGCGACTTACCAATTATCTTAAACCTCTGTTTATACTTTGAATATAGGTTTTTGATTAAAAGAATAAAGATGAGAGGTAATACGATTTAGGAATGCAAAAAAACAGATTATCTGTAATCATTCCAAAGAAGGTGATCACTTTTATTTCAAAGAAATTAGTTTTAGATTAGATATTAATTAGTTAATTTCTATCCATATTACATGAGTGACTTTCAGATAAAAAAATCGCCTACCGTTTATGATGCCATTATTGTTGGATCTGGTGCTGGTGGCGGTATGGCGGCCTATGTTTTAGCTAACGCGGGTCAAAAGGTTTTAATGCTTGAGGCTGGTCAATATTTCGATCCCCGAATAGATGCACATCAATTAAAATGGCCTTGGGAATCTCCCCGTCGTGGTGCATCTACTACAAGACCTTTCGGAGATTTTGATGCCTCATACGGTGGCTGGGAGTTGGAAGGTGAACCTTATACCACCAAAGATAAAACTGAATTTGAATGGTTCAGATCCAGAATGCTGGGCGGACGTACCAATCACTGGGGAAGAATATCACTTCGGATGGGTCCACTTGATTTTCAGGCAAAAGATGGCTTAACTGATGACTGGCCAATTACTTACGATGATGTGAAACCTTTCTATGATAAAGTTGATCGTTTAATCGGGATTTATGGCACCAAAGAAGGATTGCCTAATGAGCCTGATGGAATCTTCATGAAACCACCAAAACCCCGATTGACTGAGCTTTTCATCAAAAAAGGAGCAGATAAAGCAGGTGTTAAGGTTATCCCTGGCCGTGGTTCTGTTTTAACAGAACCATTACCAAATAATAGCGATAGGGCACCCTGCTTTTATTGTGGCCAATGTGGTAGAAGCTGTAAAGTATATGGCGACTTTTCTTCTTCATCGTGTTTGGTGATTCCTGCAGTTAAAACCGGAAACCTAACCGTAATTACTGATGCAATGGTTCGTGAGGTGATTACAGATAAAGATGGGTCTGCCAAAGGAGTTTCCTATGTAAACCGGAAAGATCTACAGGAATATCAGGTAAATGGAAAAATGGTAATTTTAGGTGCCAGCGCATGTGAATCTGCCCGTATTTTATTGAATTCTAAATCATCCGCACATCCTAATGGTTTAGCCAATAGTAGTGGTATAGTGGGTAAATACCTCCATGATTCTACAGGCGTAAGCGTTTCAGGATTTTTGCCTCAGTTAATGGATAGAAAACGTTATAATGAAGATGGCTTAGGAAGTGTGCATATTTATTCTCCATGGTGGCTAGACAATAAGAAACTTAACTTCCCTAGAGGTTACCACATTGAATATTGGGGCGGAATGGGAATGCCTGCCTACGGGTTCGGGGGCGGTGTTGCAGAAATGAATGGCATGGTCCCCGGCAGAGACGGCAAAATGAAGGATGCTGGTGGCTACGGGAAATCTTTGAAAGATGATTATCGCCGTTTCTATGGTACAACTGTTGGTATGGCGGGGAGAGGAACAGCCATAGCGAGAGCAGATAATTATTGTGAAATTGATCCAAATGCGGTCGACAAGTTTGGTATTCCAGTATTGAGATTTCACTACAAATGGGCCAAGGAAGAAATTTTACAGGCCAAACACATGCAGGATACCTTCCTCACTATGATGAAAGAAATGGGCGGCGTAGTGACTTCTAAAATTCAGGGACCAGAAACCAATTATGGATTACTTCCACCAGGAAAAATTATCCATGAGGTAGGTACTATTAGAATGGGCGATGATCCTAAAAATTCTGCACTAAACAAATATTGTCAGGCTCATGACTGCAAGAACTTATTTGTAGTAGATGCAGGTTCATTTGTACAGCAAGGTGATAAAAACGCTACCTGGACAATTCTTGCATTATCTATGCGCACCGCCGAATATATTTTAGCTCAAAAGAAAAAACAAAACATTTAAGAATTACCATATGAATAGACGTGATTCCATAAAAGCATTAGGCTTAACAGCCATTAGTACTTCTGTAATATTAGATGCCTGCAAACAACCTGAAAGCAAAACTGCTGATATCGCGGTTCCAAAAGAAGAAAGTGGTAAAGAGGCTGGACGAGAACAATGGGAGATTGACCGTGATAAAAGATTAAAAGCTGAAACATATTTTACCAAACATGAAATGGCTACAATAACTGTTTTAGCAGACATCATCATTCCTAAAGATAATGTATCAGGCAGTGCATCTGATGCTAAAGTACCTGAGTTTATAGAATTTATTGTTAAAGATATTCCAGAACATAAAATCCCTATGCGTGGCGGATTGAAATGGCTTGATGTTTACTGCTTTAACAAGTTCAGTAAGTCTTTTATTGATGCATCTGCTGATCAACAGATATCTATAATTGATGAAATCGCCTACCCTAAAAAGGCAAAGCCAGAAGTACAGGCCGGAGTTACATTTTTTAATAGGATGAGAAGTTTAACGGCATCTGGTTTTTATACAACTGAAATTGGTGTAAAAGATATTGGTTATGCGGGGAATACACCCAATCAATGGACCGGTGTGCCAGATGATGTGTTAAAGCAATATGGCATGCAGAATGTGAAAATATAATAAAAAAAATCGTCATTGCGAGGTGGCTTTTCAGCCAATGAAGCAATCTTACTTGAAGAAGAGGTTGCTTTGTTGTTCCTCCTCTCAATGACGAATACTTACTTACGAACTACTCCAAAATCAATATCAAACCTTTCCCTTTTTTAACAAGAACAGATTTTCCATCAGGATAAGTTCCAGCCACCTGAAACTGATCAATATTTGGAGCTGAGATTTTTGCCTTATCAGCATTTAAGCCTAATTTATTCCAATCAATAGTTAAATTAACCTGTACATCATCCTCTGCCCAACTTGCCAAAGCGATCATTGTCTTACCTTGCTTCTTGTAAACAGTTGCCAACACTTTCGGGTGATCAGTTTTCACAGGACAGTTTTCGCTCCAGTAACCAATCATCTCAGATCCTTTTATCCCGAAATTATCCCAGGCTTTCCAAAGTGGTTTTGGATCACTCTTATCCGACCAGCCGAGTCGGCTCGTCATGCCATAAATCATTCCCCTCCAGGGGTTCCCATCATCCTGCAGCATCTCTCCCATTAAACCAAATGGAATTCCACTTACTTCTGTTAAAAAGAACTCTGGATTATTTTCTTGATAATCAAAATATTCACCAAACCATAAACGATTGAGATAAGGAAAATGCTCCAGATATAATATAGCACTATTATTAAACCCATCATTCTTATTATATTGGTTAGCAGAATGAAGATCAATAATTCCAGGGTGATTATTTTGTGTTAATACACGTTTAATACGCTTCATTGTAATGCGGTCAAAAGCTACATCATCAAGATATACACCATCAATACCCACATTATTCACAAGCCAATTCATCCCTTCAACGTAATAATTATGCCAACGGTTCATCCCACTGTTGATAATTGCTGCATCTTTTATCTCAGGCACAAACCAGGCAGCAATATAATTAGAATCTAAGTGCTCCTGTAACCAGCTAAAACCACCACCCTTACCTGGAGAATAAACTTCAGTACCTAAACTTCTTAAAGCCGGCCATTCATAGGCATGGTTCGAAAGTTCACGAACAGTATTATAAATTTTTACTTTTAATCCTTTTGAATGTGCGTTATCGATATAACTCTTCATCTTTTTCCATTCGATAAATGGATAGTTGATCCAGGGATTAATTGGCGTAGCATGGTGAATATTAACTACAGTTGCACCTGTTGATTTAATAGAATCTAAATCTCCATACTTATGATAAAAACGATTATCCCATTGAAAATCGGTATCTATTAAGTGAAAGGGAGTAATTAACAAGTTAAAATTGTAATAAAGCACATCTCCCTTCTTCATTGTTCTCGCTCCTGTAAAGTTATCAGCAAGCATAGAGCTACCTTTAACGTTGATCTGAATACCTCCCCTATTATCATTGCCCCATGATTTTGGTAATAGTAAAGGTTTCTGCAAATAGAAATTGGTATTTAATGGGCGAACATAGTTCTCATCTCTTAAGTTGTAGTACAAGCCTGCATTTACATTCCCAATCCAAACGGCATCTTGATTTTTATGGGCTACATCCCACTTCCATTTTACCGTATCTGGTCTTACCCCGCCTTTCTCACCCAAGCCCATCAGATATTTAGTAGAACCCTTATCAAATGGGATGTGAAAATCGACATTACTAAACTCCACATCATTTAAGACAGTAAGCTTTACTACATAGTGAACGTATCCGTCAAATTCCAAATTACCTTCAACATCCATTTGGAGATTAGCCGAAGTATTGGATGCAGCCCATTTTACTATTCCAGCTTCTCTACTGGTGATTTGAAAATTGCTTGCAGTAAATTTTTCCTGAGTTTTAGGTGTATTATAAAAGTGAAAGTGAATTGGCTCGTATAAAATATTATTGGGCTTTTCTGTATAGGCCGTCATTTCAGAATTGAAGAACGTTTGAATTTGCTTTGGAAAACCATCTGCATTAATTTCGAACTTTCTACCTAAAAGCGAGATTACATTACCATCAACCGTTAGCGATGTATAAGGAGCAACAACCGTATTTGATTGTGCCAATGTAGAATTTAGCCAGGTTAAACGGGTCTGTTTATTTGGCTTTCCTACACCAGCATCAGCTAAAACTTCACTACCAATAGTAATTTTAACATCAATTATTTTGGATTTCCCATTGGCCTTGACCCTAAATTTTCCGGCATAAATACCAGCAGTTGTATTTTTAGGGATATTTACAGTAATCCACATCGGTTGTATTTTACCTGATGCTACGTTTATCGTTTCAACCAAAGGTTTGTTATCATAACTTGTTCCATTGGTATTTAAACAGTTGATGTATTTCGAAGAAATTACTTTTCCGTTGCTTGATTTTAAATCGCCGAAGCCAACCTCAACATTTTTTAAATCTTTCAAAGCATATACACCTAATTGAAAAGCGTAGTTCTCGCCTTTACTTGCTGTACCTATAAAGGAATTTGAAGACCCTTGTTGTATCCAGCGGTAAGGCAGATCATTTTGCATCTTAATAGGATACATTCTATCTTCAGGAAAAACAATAAAGTCATCAGATGGATATTTAGCTTTTATAGCCGATGTTTCCTTACTGGTAGCAATTACTTCCATTGGATAGAAAGAGTTAAAAGCGTCGATAGATTGGAGCGCTAGAACCGAGGTATTTACCCCTACCTGTTTTGCTCTCGTTAACCAACTTTGATCAGCCTGTTTAGGTTTTATATAAACACCTTTTGGATAATTACTTCTACCTTCGTTTTTATAAGCAAGGTAGTATACATAATATTTACCAGCACCTGAAGTTTCAAAATAAACATCGGCACTTTCTCTGGTTAGCTTATCCGTAACTACAAGCGGAACAGTTTTTCCATTGGCATCCTGAATGATGATCCCTTTTAATTCAGGATGTTCATCCCTCCTGCGCCAATTGATTTTTGCATGCGCAATTTTTCCCTCACCTGTAAATTGAAGCATAACCCGATGGTTACCCAATGAATCAGGATTCCAGGCATTATTGCCATTGGTATATTTTATAATTTGTGCATTAAGAGATAGCTGCCCGAATAAACAGAGCAATAAAAAAAGACTAAATTTCATTATTAGTTTGTTTTAGGCTAATTTATAAATACCTCCTTGAAATAATGCTATGTAATAAAAAAATGAGAGAAACGTTCGGTTGGTTTGGTTTATTGGTTCAATAGTCAATGGTCAATGGTTCATTAGTTGAGAGCATGTTGCCTATGGAGTTCATTCCATAGATTCATAGTGGTGTCCGATGTTATATCTGACACAAAAACTTAATCCTTCCTAATTCCATGCTATTAACCTCAATTCAATTATTAATATTCCTTTAAAAGTATTCTGCAGACATTTTCCGCTCATAGCCGTCACCCTGACCTGTAGCGAAGCGAAAAGCTACGGAGTAAATTTATTTTAGGGTCTATCTAGCAGGAAAGACGCAGAACACGAAGTAGCTATTAGACCTATGAAACAATGAAAATTACCAATAAAATAAATTCAGCAAGACGATCGCGATAGTTTCACAGGCTAAAAATCGGTCAGTAAAGATAAATATTAACCGAATTGAGGTTAATAATATTAAAGCAACTGTCAGATGGTAACATCTGACAGCACAAAACAGAATAACAAGAAAACAAAAAAGTCCTGATCTTTCGAACAGGACTTTCTAAACTTTTAAAGTTGAATATATTATTCCCCTTTTGGTTCTTTAGTAGCAGGCGCTTCTTCAGTAGTAGTTTCTGGAGCAACTTCAGCAGTTTCAGCTTTCGCTTCTTCTGCTTTTGGAGCAGCAGTAGCTTTACTTCTACCACGACGAGTTGTTTTCTTCTCTTCTTTAGCTTCTACATCTTTGCCATAAACGTCATTATAATCTACCAATTCAATTAAAGCCATTTCAGCATTATCACCTAAACGGTTATTTAATTTAATGATACGAGTATAACCACCTGGACGGTTTGCAACTTTCTCAGCAATTTCGCGGAATAAAATAGTTACTACTTCTTTATCTTGTAAGTAAGCAAATACTGTACGACGTGAGTGAGTAGTATCATTTTTTGATTTAGTGATAATTGGCTCAACATATACGCGTAAAGCTTTTGCTTTTGCTAAAGTTGTGGTAATTCTTTTGTGCAAAATTAGTGATGAAGCCATATTAGCCAACATCGCTTTTCTGTGTGAGGTAGTTCTACCTAAGTGATTGTGTTTTTTACCGTGTCTCATTTCGAGTGTTATAAAGTATATACCGTCTCTTTGCAATTAAGCTGAGGGAATTATATACTATGAAAAAATATTATTTATAGGTAAGTTTCGGACTCAAGGCTTTTGACTCCGACTTATAACTATTTTTATTCTTCGTCTAATTTAAATTTAGACAGGTTCATACCGAATGATAAACCTTTTGATTTTACAAGTTCCTGAATCTCAGTTAAAGATTTTTTACCAAAGTTTCTGAATTTTAACATATCAGCAACATCGTAAGAAACTAAATCAGCTAAAGTACGAATATCAGCAGCTTTTAAGCAGTTTAATGCTCTAACCGAAAGATCCATATCTACTAATTCAGTTTTAAGGATTTTACGCATATGTAAAATTTCCTCATCAACTTCTTTAGTTTCTTCTTTAGCCTGAGATTCTAATACTAAGTTCTCATCAGAGAATAACATAAAGTGTTGGATAAGAATCTTAGCCGCTTCTTTTAATGCTTCTTCTGGATGAATAGAACCATCAGTAGAGATATCTAAAACCAATTTCTCATAATCCGTTTTTTGCTCAACACGAAAGTTTTCGATCGTGTATTTTACATTTTTCATTGGAGTATAAATTGAATCGATCGCAATAACACCTACAACAGCATCAGCAACTTTATTTTCTTCAGCAGGTACATAACCACGTCCTTTATTGATGGTTAATTCCACTTCCAAAGTAACAGATTTATCCATGTTGCAAATTACATGCTCAGGGTTTAAAACTGTAAAGTTGTTAGAGAATTTAGTGATATCGCCAGCTTTAAACTGATCTTGACCATTAACGATGATGAAAACTTTTTCAGAATCACCTGAATCGCCAGTTTTCTTAAAACGAACTTGTTTTAAGTTTAAGATGATATCAGTTAAATCTTCTACAACACCTTTCATGGTAGAAAACTCATGAGAAACTCCTGAAAAACGAATAGTAGTAATAGCATAACCTTCTAATGAAGAAAGTAATATTCTTCTTAAGGCATTACCAATTGTTACACCGAAACCGGGCTCTAAAGGACGAAATTCAAATGTGCCATCGAAATCGGTTGATTTCTGCATGATCACTTTGTCTGGTTTCTGAAATGCTAAAATTGCCATTTATATTTTTTTAAATTCGTTATTGAATATATAGTAACAAGAAAAAAGTTAATTACCCTTTCGAGGTAATTAACTATCCTATTTATTACTTTGAGTATAACTCGATGATTAAGTTTTCCTTAATGTTTTCAGGAATCTCATCACGTTGTGGATAGGTTAAGAACTTACCGGTTAATTCACTGGCGTTCCACTCTAACCAAGCGAACTTATTAATTGTTCTCCCTGCAACTGAGTTACTAATTGATTCTAAAGATTTCGATTTTTCACGAACAGCAACCACATCACCAGCTTTTAACTGATATGAAGGGATATTTACAACTTCACCATTCACAGTAACGTGTTTATGGCTAACTAACTGGCGTGCACCAGAACGGGTTGTTGAAATACCTAAACGGTAAACTGTATTATCTAAACGTGCTTCTAATAACTGAAGTAAGTTATCACCGGTAATACCCGCACGGGAAGATGCTTTTTTAAACAAGTTACTGAACTGTTTTTCTAATACACCATAAGTATATTTTACTTTTTGTTTCTCCATTAACTGGATAGCATATTCAGATTGTTTTCCTCTTCTTTTTGATGAGCCATGTTGCCCAGGAGGATAATTTTTTCTGTCTAACACCTTATCAGGACCGAAGATTGGTTCTCTGAATTTACGGGCGATTTTTGATTTTGGGCCTGTATATCTTGCCATTTTTTTTCTGTTTTAAAGTATCATTCGGCCTTTAACCGAAGATTCTTAGCTTTAAAATTAATTAAACTCTTCTCTTTTTAGGAGGACGACATCCGTTGTGAGGAAGTGGAGTGATATCTTTAATAGACATTACTTCGATACCTGCTACTTGCAAAGTTCTGATTGCAGATTCACGACCTGAACCCGGACCTTTTACAAACACTTCAACTTTACGTAAACCTAAATCAAACGCAACTTTACCGCAATCTGATGCTGCTTGACCAGCTGCATACGGTGTGTTCTTTTTAGAACCTTTAAAGCCCATTTTACCAGCAGAAGACCATGAAATGGTTTGTCCGCTATTGTTTGTTAAGGTAACGATGATGTTATTGAAGGTAGCATTGATATGCGCCTGTCCAACAGACTCAATTACAACGATACGTTTTTTTGTTACTTTTTTACTCTTAGCCATTTTTTATTTTAGATTTTAGATATGAGACTTGAGATATGAGAATTTCTCTACCCCGATACTCAGTATCCTACTTTTTCTCTTTTGTTCCAGATTTGAGCAGATTTTAAAGACATGGTTTTCACATCTGTAATCTCACCTCTCCTATCTATCTATTACTTAGTAGCTTTTTTCTTGTTAGCAACTGTTTTTCTCTTACCCTTACGAGTACGTGAGTTGTTTTTAGTACGCTGACCACGAGATGGTAAACCTTTTCTGTGACGTAAACCGCGGTAACAACCAATATCCATTAAACGTTTGATGTTTAACTGAACCTCTGAACGTAAAGCACCTTCTACTTTAATTTCATCGTTAATCATTGTGCGGATTGCTGATAACTCATCATCAGACCAGTCTTGTACTTTTTTGTTTAAGTCGATGCCTGCAGTAGTTAAGATACGTTGTGCAGTAGTTCTTCCTATTCCGTAGATATAAGTTAAACCAATCTCTCCTCTTTTGTTTCTTGGTAAATCAATACCTGAAATCCTTGCCATATTTATTTATGTTTTAAGTAATTCCGAACGGCGGGCCACCGTTGTACGGATCATTACAATATTTTAAAATTACCCTTGACGTTGCTTGTATTTAGGATTTTTCTTGTTGATAACGTAAAGTTTACCTTTACGGCGAATAATCTTGCAATCAGCGCTACGTTTTTTAATTGATGATCTAACTTTCATTTTATTTATATCTATAAGTGATGCGTCCCTTTGTTAAATCATAAGGAGACATCTCTAATTTTACTTTGTCACCAGGAAGGATTTTGATGTAGTGCATCCTCATCTTACCTGAAATATGGGCAATAATCTCGTGTCCGTTTTCAAGTTCTACCCGGAACATTGCATTAGACAATGCTTCTCTGATTACTCCGTCTTGTTCAATTGAGGCTTGTTTAGCCATATTTTGTTGATTGTTACTTAATTAGCTGCTTCTAAACAGGGTTGCAAAATTAAATAAAAAATTTTAATTATTTATTTTTTTTGTTGTAAAACTTCTTCTATTATAGAAAAGGTTGATAAAACTTCTGCTTTGCCCCTTTTTATGGCTACTGTATGTTCAAAATGTGCCGATGGCTTATTGTCTTTACTGGTTACCGTCCACCCATCGTTATGAAATTTAACACCGGCAACGCCTGCATTAATCATCGGTTCAATTGCAATAACCATTCCTTCTTCAAGTTTTGGTCCTGCACCACGCTTTCCATAATTCGGAACTTCAGGTTTCTCATGAAGTTTTACGCCAACGCCATGTCCAACCAATTCCCTTACTACACCGAAACCATTAGCTTCCGCATATTGCTGAACGGCAAAGCCGATATCGCCAATACGCATCCCCACAACAGCCTTCTCAATACCCAATTCCAGACAACGTTTTGTAACCTCTACCAGTTTCTGCTTTTCAGCATCAATTTCTCCGATAGAGAAAGTATAAGCCGAATCACCGAAATAGTTGTTTTTGATTACGCCACAATCAACCGAAATTAAGTCTCCTTCTTCTATAACGTATTTACTTGGAAACCCATGAACAACTTGTTCATTTGGAGAAATACATAAAGAGTTCGGGAAACCATTGTAATTTAAGAAAGCCGGAATTGCACCATGATCGCTTATAAACTCATAAGCCAATTTATCCAGTTCAATAGTAGTCATACCCGCCTTTATTACCTTTGCTACTTCAGCTAAGGTTTTAGAAACAAGCATGGAACTTTCTCTTATTAACTCGATCTCCTCAAGAGACTTGTAATAAATTTTAGACATTTAATTCTAGTTTTGAATGATTGAATTTTGAATGAATGAATAGCTGTCTGAGTATTCATTCATTCTATCATTCAAAATTCACTAATTAATATTTACAAAGCTGCGTTGCTACTAGCTGCAGGAACTCCTGTTCTACCAGTAACTCTACCTGTTTTCATTAAACCATCATAGTGACGCATTAATAAATAGCTTTCAATTTGTTGAAGCGTATCTAAAACTACCCCTACTAAAATTAATAATGAAGTACCACCAAAGAAATGTGCAAACTCTTGTTTAATACCGAATTTAACCGCCAACGAAGGAAGAATAGCAATGATTGCTAAAAATACTGCGCCCGGAAAAGTGATTTTAGAAATGACATCATCAATAAAAGTTGATGTTGCAAAACCTGGTTTAACACCTGGAATAAAACCACCATTTTTCTTCATATCGTCACTCATTTGAGTTGGATTTACTGTTATTGCAGTATAGAAGAAAGTAAATGCGATAATTAAAAAAGCGAATGTTAAGCTATAAGCTAGCGATGTTGTATTGCTGAACTGAACCAACCATGAACCTTGTAATGACGGAACAAATTGCATTAAGGCACCAGGAATGAACATCAATGCCTGAGCAAAGATGATAGGCATAACCCCAGCAGCATTTACCTTTAACGGAATGTACTGACGAACGCCACCAAACTGACGGTTACCAACAATTTTTTTAGCGTATTGTACAGGCACTTTACGTACACCCTGAACAATTAAAATGGTAAACATTACTACTGCAAATAAAGCAACGATTTCTAAAACCAATGCTACAGGGCCTCCACCTTCACTGGCAGATCCTACGCGTGCACTGAACTCCTGACTGATTGCCTGCGGTAAGCGAGCAATAATTCCAGTCATGATAATTAAAGATGTTCCGTTACCAATTCCTTTATCCGTAATCTTTTCGCCTAACCACATTACAAATAATGTACCTGCTGTTAATACAAACGTAGATAACACTAAAAACAATGTATTCGGTAATAAAATAGCTTCAGCCGGAACCTGCGTTTTAACGTAACCTACAGATTGAACGATTGTGATCGCTACCGTTAGGTAACGAGTGATCTGGTTCATTTTCTTTCTACCACTTTCGCCCTCTTTCTGCATTTTTTGGAAAGAAGGAACAGCAATACCCAATAGTTGTACCACGATAGACGCGGAAATATAAGGCATTACCCCTAATGCTAAAATAGATACACGAGAGAAAGAACCTCCGGCAAACATATCGAGTATGCCTAAAAGTCCTGATTTTTCGTTAGCATCTAAAGCAGTTGGATCTACACCTGGTAAAACCACGTGAGATACAAAACGGTATACCAAAAGAATTAAGAGCGTAAACAAGATACGCTCTTTTAATTCTTGAATTTTCCAGATATTACTTAAAGTAGTAAATAGCTTCTTCATTTAATAATTACAATTTTACAATAGAACCACCTGCAGCTTCAATAGCTTTTTGTGCGGTTGCAGAAAACGCATGTGCTGTAATCTCTAATTTTGTTGTTACTTCACCACGACCTAAAATTTTAACTAAGTCATTTTTTGAAGCTAAACCATGCGCTTGGAGAGCAGCGAAATCGATTGTTGTTAAGCTGTATTTTTCAGCTAAAGTTTGCAATACGTCTAAGTTTACACCAACATATTCTGTACGGTTAATTGGCTTGAAACCAACTTTAGGCACACGACGTTGTAAAGGCATTTGACCACCTTCAAAACCAATTTTGGTTTTGTGACCTGAACGAGAACCTGCACCCTTGTGACCACGGGTTGAAGTACCACCACGGCCAGAACCTGTACCACGACCAATTCTTTTGCTGTTTTTTGTAGAACCTTTTGCAGGTTTTAATGTATTTAAATTCATTTTTTTGAATTTGTGTTGCCCTTCGCTTTCACTAAACAGGTACAACGATAAATAAATAATGATTGAATTTTGAATGATTGAATGTTTGCAATATACTCATTCATTCACTCAAAACTCATTCATTTAGTAATTCTCTTAAATCGCTTCGATTGCTACCAGGTGATTCACTGCGCGAACCATACCGATAATTTGCGGTGTAGCTTCAACCTCCACACTTTGGTTCATTTTAGATAAACCCAAAGCCTGAACGGTTCTCTTTTGGCGCTCGCTTCTGTCGATAACGCTTTTTACTTGTGTTATTTTGATCTTAGCCATGATATTATCCGTTAAATACTTTGTTTAAATCTATACCACGGGTTTGAGCTACTGTATAAGCATCACGCATTTTTGTTAATGCATCGACAGTTGCTTTTACCACGTTATGTGGGTTAGATGAACCTTTAGATTTTGCCAATACGTTATGTACGCCAGCACTCTCTAATACAGCACGCATTGCACCACCAGCAATTACTCCGGTACCTACTGCAGCTGGTTTAATTAAAACAAAACCTCCTGAAAATTTACCAATTTGTTCGTGAGGAACAGTACCATTTAAAATTGGAACTTTTACCAAGTTCTTTTTAGCATCATCCACACCTTTAGCAATTGCTTCAGTTACCTCTTTCGCTTTACCCAAACCGAAACCAACAACACCGTTCTCATCACCTACAACAACAATTGCTGAGAAGCTGAAAGTACGACCACCTTTGGTTACTTTGGCAACACGTTGTATACTAACCAAACGATCCTTTAATTCGATATCGGTGGTTTTAACTCTTTTTATATTGATAGTTGACATCTTACTTTTTCTTCAGATTAAAATACTAAACCAGCCTCGCGAGCACCTTCTGCTAACGATTTTACACGACCATGGTATAAATAGCCGTTTCTATCGAAAACAACTTGTTTAATACCTGCAGCGATTGCTTTTTCAGCAACTAGTTTACCTACAGCCACTGATTGGTCACTTTTGTTTCCAGTACCAGTAAAATCTTTCGATAATGATGATGCTGATGCAATTGTTTTACCGGTTATATCGTTAATTACCTGCGCATAAATCCCTTTATTGCTTCTATATACAGATAACCTTGGACGTTCTTCCGAACCGGTAAGTCTTTTTCTGATCCCTTTTTTAATACGATCTCTTCTTGATAATTTTTTACCTGCCATGATTACTATTTTTTAGACGCTGATTTACCTGCTTTTCTTCTTAACACTTCACCTACAAACTTGATACCTTTACCTTTGTATGGCTCTGGTGCACGTAACGAACGGATTTTCGCTGCTACCTGACCGATCAATTGTTTGTCAATACTTTCTAAAATGATTTTAGGTGTCTGACCTTTTTCTGAAGATGTAGTTACTTTAATCTCTTCTGGTAATTGGAATACATAGTGGTGGGAATAACCTAAAACTAAATCAAGTGTATTACCTGTGTTTGTAGCACGGTAACCAACACCTACTAATTCTTGAGTTAATTTATAACCTTCTGTAACACCTACAACCATGTTGTTAAGCAATGAGCGATATAAACCGTGTAATGCTTTGTGTTTCTTTTGTTCTGACGGACGTTGAACTGTTAAAATTCCGTCTTCCTGACTTACAGTGATATCTGAATCTACTGCTTGTGTTAATTCACCTTTAGGTCCTTTTACACTTACTACATTATCATTAGATACTGTAATGGTAACACCTGAAGGGATTGTAATTGGGGCTTTTCCTATTCTTGACATTGTGCTGTTCTCCTAATATTAATAAACGTGACACAATACCTCACCACCAATGTTTAATTTGGCTGCTTCTTTATCGGTCATTACACCTTTTGAAGTAGATAAGATTGCGATACCTAAACCGTTTAATACTCTTGGCATATTTTCAACACCAGCATAGTTTCTCAAACCTGGTTTACTTACTCGCACTAATGTACGAATAGCAGGAACTTTAGTTATTGGATTGTATTTCAAAGCAATTTTAATAGTGCCCTGAACTGTAGTATCTTCAAACTTATAGTTCGCGATGTAACCTTTATCGAAAAGAACTTTAGTAATTTCTTTTTTAAGGTTTGATGCAGGAATTTCTACAACACGGTGGTTGGCCTTAATGGCATTCCTTACTCTTGTTAAATAATCTGCTATTGGATCTGTATTCATTTTTTATTGTTTTTGATAGTGGTTTCCTTTCCCGATCTCACATCGGGATGGGACCTGCTACCGGTTAAAATTCTTTTAAAAGCAAAAAGACTAAAGCACAAAGACTAAAGCGACATACACTCGCTTTAGACTTTGAGCTTTCAGCTTTAAGCTTATATTACCAAGATGCTTTTTTAACACCCGGTATTTTACCGTCTAGTGCCATTTGGCGGAACGTAACCCTTGAAATTCCAAAGGTACGCATGTAACCACGTGGACGACCAGTTAATTTACAACGGTTGTGTAAACGTACTGGAGATGAGTTTTTAGGTAATTTATCTAAACCTTCGAAATCTCCTGCAGCTTTTAATGCTGCACGTTTTTCAGCGTATCTAGCTACCAATTTTTGGCGCTTAACTTCGCGTGCTTTTACACCTTCTTTTGCCATTATTCTGCTGTTTTTTGATTTTTAAATGGTAATCCGAATTGTTTCAATAACTCAAGTGCTTCAACATCAGATTTCGCCGAAGTTACGAAAGTTATATCCATCCCTAAAATTTTATTGATTTTATCTATATTAATTTCTGGGAAGATGATTTGCTCGGTAACACCTAATGTATAGTTACCTTTTCCATCAAATCCTTTATCGTTAATACCTTTGAAATCACGAATACGTGGCAAAGCAACAGAGATCAAACGATCTAAGAACTCGTACATATTGTTATCACGTAACGTTACACGTACACCTACTGGCATACCTTTACGTAATTTAAAGTTTGAGATATCTTTTTTAGAGTTAGCCGGAACTGCTTGTTGACCAGTGATGGTTGACAATTCAACGATTGTCGTATCCATGATCTTTTTATCAGTTACAGAAAAACGACCTACACCCTGATTGATACAGATTTTTTCCAATTTTGGAACCTGCATTACAGTTTTGTACTGGAATTTCTCTTTTAATGCATTTACAACTTCTTCTTTGTATTTGCTTTTTAATCTAGGTGTAGCCATTATTTAATTTCCTCCCCTGAAATTTTAGCAACTCTAACAATTTTACCATCAGCGTTTAGTTTACGACCAACGCGGGTAGCTTTACCAGATTTTGGATCAACCAACATCAAGTTAGAAATATGAAGAGCAGCCTCTTTTTTAATAATACCACCGTTTGGATTTGCAGCATTTGGTTTAGTATGTTTAGATACTAAGTTAACGCCTTCTACAATGGCTCTGTTTTTATCTATTTGTACTGAAAGTACTTTTCCTTGTTGACCTTTTGAATCGCCAGCAATTACTTTAACTAAATCTCCAGTGCGGATTTTAAGTTTTGATGGTGTATTTACTTTGTTTCCCATTTTATAATACCTCCGGTGCTAATGATACAATTTTCATGAATTGTTTTTCACGTAGTTCTCTCGCAACCGGGCCAAAGATACGTGTACCTCTTGGCTCATCCTGTGCGTTCAATAATACAGCTGCATTATCGTCAAAACGGATATAAGAACCATCTTTACGACGGATTTCTTTTTTAGTTCTTACAACAACCGCTTTTGAAACTGTACCTTTTTTAATATTACCTGACGGTAATGCGCTTTTTACGGTAACAACTACTTTATCACCAATTGAAGCATAACGTTTGCCGGTTCCACCTAGCACGCGAATTACCAATACTTCTTTTGCGCCGCTGTTATCAGCAACGTTTAATCTTGATTCCTGTTGTACCATCTTATTTAGCTCTTTCTAAAATTTGTACCAATCTCCAGTTCTTGTTCTTACTCAAAGGACGAGTTTCCATGATTAATACAGTATCACCGATACCACATTCATTTTTCTCGTCGTGAGCCATAAATTTGGTAGTTTTCTTAACGAACTTACCATAAATCGGGTGCTTTACTTTACGCTCAACGCTCACTACAACAGATTTGTCCATCTTGTTGCTTACTACTAGTCCCGTTCTTGTTTTTCTTAATTGTCTTTCCATGTCGACTCTCAAATTATTTAGTTTCAGTAGCTGACTCAGTGTTTTTCACTTTAGTCAACTCAGTGTTTAAACGGGCTATGTCTTTCCTTACTTTCGCAATACGCGAAGGATTTTCGATAGCTGAAATAGTGTGTGCGAACTTTAATTTTGATAAGTTCTCTTTTTCTTCCGCAATCTTAGCTACTAATTCTTCTTTTGAAAGCCCTGTGATTTCTGAATTTTTCATTTTTCTTTTTCTTTTACGTTGAGTGTAGCGGTTATAATAAACAAGTATTTACAACATTCACCTCAACACTTTACTATGCTTCTACGTAATCTCTACGTACTACGAACTTGGTTTGGATTGGTAATTTCTGAGCTGCTAAACGCAATGCTTCTTTAGCTACTTCTAAAGGCACACCTTCAGCTTCGAAAATTACGCGACCAGGTCTTACTACTGCTACCCAATACTCAGGAGCACCTTTACCTTTACCCATACGTACCTCAGCAGGTTTTTTAGTTACCGGTTTGTCCGGGAATATTCTGATCCATACCTGACCTTCACGTTTCATGAAACGTGTTACGGCGATACGGGCAGCCTCTATCTGGCGACTTGTGATCCAAGTTGCTTCTAAAGATTTGATACCGAAAGATCCGAATGCTAATTCAGCTCCACGAGAAGCTAAACCCTTCATTCTGCCTTTTTGCATCTTCCTGAACTTCGTTCTTTTTGGCTGTAACATTTTATTTTGTTCTAATCGTTAAACGATGTTAATAAATCAATTATTTACGAGGACCTCTGTTAGCGCCTGCGCCACCACCTCTATTTGCTCCGGGACCGCCTTGACCTGGACCACGACCACCACCTTGGTTTCCACCACGTCTGTCGTTACCACCGCCACGGTTATCTCTTCCACCACCTCTGTTATCTCTTCCGCCGAAAGCTGGTTTCTCTGATGCGCCTTTTGGACCGTTGTTTGTTGAACCGATGTTCGGAGACAAATCACGTTTTCCATAAACTTCACCTTTACAGATCCAAACTTTAACACCTATTTTACCATAAGTAGTTAAAGCCTCAGCTAAAGCGTAATCAATATCAGCACGGAATGTATGCAAAGGCACTCTTCCTTCTTTGTACTGCTCAGTACGTGCCATCTCAGCACCACCTAAACGACCAGAAGTCATGATTTTGATCCCTTCAGCACCCATACGCATAGTTGATGCGATAGAAGATTTCATTGCTCTACGGAATGAGATCCTTGCTTCTAATTGTTTTGCAACACCTTCTGCAACTAATTGTGCATCAAGTTCTGGGCGTTTAATTTCAAAGATGTTAATTTGAATTTCCTTTTTAGTTAATTTCTTTAACTCTTCTTTGATTTTATCAACCTCAGCACCTGCTTTACCGATTACGATACCTGGACGAGCTGTGTGAATAGTTACCGTGATACGTTTTAACGTACGCTCGATTACTACTTTTGCAACACCGCCTTTAGCGATACGGGCAGAAAGGTATTTTCTTATTTTCTCATCTTCAACTAATTTATCGGAGTAGTTGTTGCCACCGAACCAGTTAGAATCCCATCCTTTGATGATACCTAACCTGTTACCTATTGGATTTGCTTTTTGTCCCATTTCCTAAAATTAGTTTTGAGTTGTTTCTGTACTTTTACTATCTACAATCAGCGTTACATGGTTAGAACGTTTACGAATTCTATATCCACGGCCTTGAGGAGCTGGACGTAAGCGTTTTAACTGACGGCCACCATCAACCATAATTGTTTTAACAAAAAGTTGATTTTCTTCAGGACGGGCACCTTCATTTTTAGATTCCCAGTTTTTGATCGCAGATAATAATAATTTCTCAACTCTTATTGCTGCTTCTTTATTGGTAAACTTTAAAATGCTTAATGCTTTCTCTACACGTTCACCTCTGATAAGATCTACAACCAAACGCATCTTACGCGGTGAGGTTGGACAATTGTTTAATTTTGCTATTGCTTCCATTGTCTAATTATTTTTTCTTTTCAGCGTGTCCTCTGAATGTTCTGGTTGGAGCAAATTCTCCCAACTTGTGACCAACCATGTTTTCTGTAACGTACACAGGAATAAATTTATTACCGTTGTGTACTGCAAATGTATGATTAACGAAATCTGGTGAGATCATTGATCTACGAGACCAAGTTTTGATTACCGACTTTTTGCCTGAATCATTCATAGAGTTTACTTTTTTCTCTACGTTATGGTCAATATACGGTCCTTTTTTTATCGAACGAGCCATTATTTCTTCCTTCTCTCTATGATGTAACGATTAGAATATTTTTTAAGTTCTCTGGTTTTAAAGCCTTTAGCTAAAACGCCATTTCTTGAACGTGGGTGACCACCTGATGACCTACCTTCACCACCACCCATTGGGTGATCGACAGGGTTCATCGCTACCGGTCTAGTTCTCGGACGACGGCCCAACCAACGTTTACGACCTGCTTTACCTAATACTTCGTTTGCGTGATCTGAGTTAGATACCGCACCGATAGTAGCAAGACAAGTAGTCAAGATTAAACGGGTTTCGCCTGAAGGCATTTTTAAAGTAGCATATTTACCATCGCGGGCAGCTAATTGTGCATAAGCACCTGCACTACGAGCCAATTGTGCTCCTTTTCCAGGGTGAATCTCCACGTTGTGGATAATAGAACCTAATGGAATGTTAGATAATTTTAAAGTGTTACCTACTTCTGGTGCTGCAGTTTCGCCCGATAATAATACCGAACCAACTTGCAATCCTTCAGGAGCAATGATATAACGCTTCTCGCCATCTGCATAATGTAACAATGCAATGCGGGCAGTACGGTTTGGATCGTATTCAACAGTAGCTACTGTTGCAGGAATATCAAATTTATCACGTTTGAAATCAATCAAACGGTATGATTTTTTGTGACCACCACCCATGTAGCGCATAGTCATCTTTCCTGTGTTGTTACGTCCACCAGACTTTTTTGATGATACAACCAATGATTTTTCGGGCGTGGTTGCTGTAATCTCCGTAAAACTAGCACCAACTCTGAAGCGGGTACCTGGAGTAACTGGTTTAAATTTTCTTAAGCCCATAGTTATAATGAATTATTAAATTAAAGGGTTGCGTAATAATCTATTGTTTCGCCATCTTTCAACGTTACGATAGCTTTTTTGTATTTCGGGCTACGGCCAGAAACAAAACCTGCTTTAGTGTAACGTGATTTAGCTTTTCCATCAACAACCATTGTGTTAACTGCAACGATGGTTACACCGTACAATTTTTCAATAGCTGCTTTAATTTGGATTTTGTTAGCCTTGTGGTTAACGCTAAATGTGAAACGGTTAGATTTCTCAGTTAAAGCTGAAGCTTTTTCGGTTAATATTGGTTTTTTTAAAATGTCCATATTATTTGGCAAACGCCTCCTCCAAAGTTTTAACAGAATCAGCAGTTAACACAAGCACACCAGCATTTAATACATCATAAGTATTTAAATCTGCTGCCGAGATTACTTTTGTTTTCTGAACGTTTCTGCTTGATAAATAGATATTATTATTTTGTGCAGGTAAAACCAATAAAGTTTTTTGAGTACCTACGTTTAACGCAGCCAATAAACTGGTATAGTTTTTAGTTTTAGCAGTATCGAAGTTGAAATCTTCTAAAATTACCACGTTGTTATCTTTTGCTTTATAAGCTAAAGCAGACTTACGTGCTAACGTTTTTAATTTCTTGTTCAATTTAAAGCTATAATCACGTGGTTGAGGACCGAAAACACGACCACCACCGTTAAATAACGGAGATTTAATGCTACCAGCACGTGCACCACCTGTACCTTTTTGCTTGTATAGTTTACGGGTCGAACCTGCAATCTCATTACGTTGTTTAGATTTGTGAGTACCTTGACGTTGGTTAGCCAAATACTGTTTTACATCTAAATAAATCGCGTGGTCGTTAGGCTCGATACCAAATACCGATTCAGGAAGTTGCACCTTGGCACCTGTTTCTTTACCTGAAATGTTTAATACTTTAACTTCCATCTGATTACTTGTCTAAGATTACGTAAGAACCTTTAGCTCCTGGAATGGAACCACTAACTACTAATAAGTTTTGCTCAGCATAAACTTTCAAAACCTGTAAGTTCTGAACTTTTACCCTGTCTCCACCTGTTCTTCCTGCCATGCGCATTCCTTTGAATACACGTGAAGGGAATGATGATGCTCCCAATGAACCTGGGGCACGTAAACGGTTATGCTGACCGTGAGTCTGCATACCAACACCGGCAAATCCGTGGCGTTTTACAACACCTTGAAAACCTTTACCTTTTGAGGTACCTACAACATCAACAAAATCGCCTTCTGCGAATGCTTCAACAGTTACTACATCACCTAAGTTAAGTGAAGTCGTAAATGAATCAAATTCTACCAGCTTGCGTTTCGGAGTTGTGTTTGCTTTCGCGAAATGGCCTTTCAATGGTTGAGTTGTGTTTTTCTCTTTTTTCTCATCGTAACCCAACTGGATTGATGAATAACCATCTACTTCTTCGGTTTTTACCTGTGTAACTACACAAGGCCCAGCCTCGATTACCGTACAAGGAATGTTTCTTCCTTCGGCATCAAAGATACTGGTCATTCCTACTTTTTTTCCAATAATTCCTGACATTTTATCTTTTCTTTTTAACACCCATCGAAGCAGTAGGGCTTCGTTCAAGGTGGTTGTACATCCCCCTAAAGGGAGGGCAAAGATAGACAAGAAATATTAATTTTCAAATAGTTAGCGAAATATTTTTTCAAATAAATTGCTGATATGATGGGATTTAACTTTTAAAGACACGTTAAAGCCGTAAATTAGATTTTAAACTGCTTGGTAACAATCTAAGCAAGAGTATATTTATTCCACTTTTATTTATAAAAACCATTCATACAGCAGGTTAGCGATACATCATATCAAGAATGTTTTATTTCCTTATCTATAATTATTAGTAAAAAAGCCTATCACCGTATCTATAACATTGATAGTTAAGAATATCACCTATTACGGCATTACCAAGGCTTATTGCATGATATGAAATTCATCATCTAAACTTTATCATTATAAAAGAAGTAGTTTCCCATGCCTACTTGTTTATCTAGCGTAAACAATATCCTATTAATTATAACAGCATCATCATGAGGCCCAACGTAATAAGCCGGAACCCCATTCTCACCAAATTCAATAGCTATTATTGGAATACGGTCATCATCTTCTTCAAGTATAAACTGGCCTACTTTCCAATCCGGATGTGGTTTGAAGCCACAACTCTCAGCAAAAGCTTCTGCACCATATATAATATTGTGCGCCATGTTATACTCAATCACTTCCCCATTCATGTACGATACCAGATCTTCAAACTCATCTGTAGGAATATTAAACTTAAAGGCAGAATCTTTGATTCCTAAGCATTTTAGATCAATAAGATAGATGCCTATGGTGAAATTTCCATTGATGTGTGCCCGACTTACCAGTACGTTTGCAACACCACTCTTTTCCCAATTATGAGAGATATAACATTTGCCCAATGGTAATTGCCTGGCCCGTGATCTAATGAAATTCTCGGGTTTTTGAAATAGCTGAATAACTTTACCAGTTTTTGCCATGATTTGTGAAAACTATTAACACAATTTTGAATGTTCTAATGCATTTAAAATACATATTTTTCGATATTCTGAAAACATCGGGTTTAATGCGCTAAACCTCCATTCAAACTGATGGTAATAATCGTTAAAATAATTAAGCCTATTAATACGTATAGATAATCCTTTTCTATCAAGAAGCTAAAAATAGCAAAAACGATGCGTGCTACCGGTGTAAAAATTAACATCAAAATTCCAAACTGCACAATGGCATCACCATGAAAAGTGAGTAGGCCTTTAAAAATGGCTGCAATAGAAGAGAATTTGGCAAGCTCTGGTTTAAACACCTTATAATCTGTAATAACGCCCTTATTATGAATCAGAAAGATAACACCTCCAATGAGTACAATGGTCATGGATATAATTACTCCTGCCCGCAATAAGGTACCCAGTATAACCTGAATGTCTTTATCATTGATATTTTTATTTACCGCACTCATGATTATAATCCGCTGATTCCTTTATAAATCATTTGAATAGCTAAAAAGGTTACAACGATTGCAAATACAATTTTTAATTTATCTGTTTTAGCCTTTAATAGAACTTTTGAGCCAACAGTAGCACCAGTTAATACACCTATACAAACGGGCATGGCAATTCCTGGATCGATCTGGCCACGATGCAGGTAAACAATTGCACTGGCTGCTGCTGTTACGCCCATCATAAAGTTACTGGTGGTGGTAGAAACCTTAAATGGTAAACGCATGATATTATCCATAGCAATAACCTTTAAAGCACCACTTCCAATACCGAGTAAACCCGAAAGTGTTCCGGCAAAAAGCATCATTAAGAAACCAGCAGGTACATGTTTTACAGCATATTGATGATCTGTGCCTTTATCAGGATAAGATCCATTCAATTTAAAAAATTTGGCCCATTTGTCTGTATCATCTAAAGTAGTATGGTCTACTTTTTTCTTAAGTGTCATAATCGCAGAAAAAATCAGGATACATCCAAATATGATAGCAATATAGTTGGCATTTAGATAAACGGCTACAATTGCGCCACATATGGCCCCTACAGTAGTGGCAATCTCCAGAAACATTCCAATCCGGATATTGGTAATCCCCTCTTTGACATAAGCTGCTGCAGAACCTGATGAAGTTGCTATAACTGAAACAATAGAAGCACCTATGGCATAGTGAATATCAACACCTAAAGCCAGGGTAAGTAATGGAATAATGATTACGCCACCCCCTAAGCCTGTTAGGGAACCCAATAAACCAGCCAAAAAAGCACCTAACAAAACAATTATGGTAAACAGCAATACCGACATGCAGGCAAATATAATGTACTGATTTTGGGTAAACGAAAGATTATCTGAATAAAATAAAGTCTATATATCAAGGGGATAAAATAGAATTTTAAGGCAAGGAAGAAATGAGTGATTGAATGAAAGAATGAAGAAATGAGTGAGTTCTTAATGAGTGAATATAGCATATGCCATTCTTTCATTCAAAATTCAATCATTCTCTCATTTGAAATTCAATTATTCTACATTTTATAGTGAAGCTTACTTTCCTTATTCAAATCAACATTCTTAAAACTTTCCAACAGCTCAAAAGCGATTTGCCTAATCGTTTCCGGGATAGGGTTGATAGTTGTTTTATTACCATTGGTATCCGTAATTTTCCATCCAGAAGTATTGATTAGTAATGAATCTGTATTGGCTACTGATTTAATTATTTTCGCTCGTGTGAAGGCATTACCATCCGAATCGATAATCAATTTTTTATTGTTCCACCAGTTTTCATAAGATACCTTCACTAATGCTAACCTATCCAATTTGGCTAAATATGTCCAGCCCCTTTCAGCATGGTGTTCCAATTTTAACAAGCCAATAAAATTGGTGAGTGTTTTTGAATTATAAATTTCAGAACTACAAAGGAAATCAAGGTGAGTAAGTTTGAGCTGACTCAATAATGATTTAGATTGATTAGAGTTGTTAAAAATTAAGGCAATTTTTACAGATATATCATGAATAATAGCTTCATTTCCGTTATCATATTCGCCACAAAGCGCAGCAATATCTGTTAAGTGATGTTGCAATAACGAAACCAATTCAGGTTTATTCAAAACGGTTTTCATATTGAGAGACTATTTCCCCAACCTTTTAATCATTTCAGCACTTAAGTCTCTCCCATCATTTAACCGATTGGCAAAAAATGATTTTGCAGCCTCAAAATGTGCTTTATAACCCTTCAAATCTCCATAACCAATAATAGATGCCCATTCATGTACAGCGGTATGAAATTCCAGGTCGTCACCGCGAATGGATTTATCATATAAAGCCGTATGAATAGACTCTTCAAGCATTTGTTCATTTTTAAAAAGGTACTCTGCAATGCCCAACCTTAATTTAAATGGTGGTGTCTGACAAATTAAATTATCGTAAGGATTTACCCCCATTTTATACCAGGCATAAACCATACTCAATAAACTTAAATGCGAATTAGGTTTTTGTTTATGGCTTGCATCAGAAAGGCTAAACTCTTTCATAATATTATCATCAAGCAATAAAAGCGAGCGGCTTTCATGGAAAACGAAATCACGGGCAGCATAAATTTTAGATCGAAATTCAGTCTCATTTTCACAGATCATTAATTTATATAGTTCAGATTCTGCCTGAGCATAATATTTAACCTGCTTCTGCGCATAGGGATTTAAGATGGCCAAACCGGCATATATATGAGATTTGTAGCTGAAAATTCTTAGCGTTGTTAAAATTTTAACATTATCAATTCCGCCGGCATAAGCAGGATTATCCCATGGAAAAAAGCCTGCATTTTTCCAGGCTGAGCCCATGCTCTCGAAACCCATGTGGGTAACGGCTTGCGTATCGGCAACAATGCGATCGTGTTCCCGATAATCGTCCATTTCAATAATGTTCGATTTTAAAGCTTTATAAATTTCTAATGCTTGTGCATACACTTCATCTTTGGCCCTGTGGCGAACCACTACCAATGTTTGTCCTTCGGGACTAAAAGCAGGGCCATGAAGAGAATGACAGGTTACAATTTGAGTATCAGCAGGAAGATGTTTTTCAAAAGCAGCAATTTCAGGGTGCTTTACAGAAGTTTGTCCGGAAACAATAGCACCAAATTTGGTTGAACGTGCAAAGGTAGCCACTACCTCATCTATCTTCTCGGCTTCGACACAATAAATAATGAAATCAGATTTACGGGCCACCTCGTGTCCATCGATTAAAATTTCGATGCCTTTAGGTTCAAGCTCATTTTTAAGATCGGTAAAACGCAAGGGTTGATCTGCACCGCATACTTTATAACCGGCACTTACAAACGAAATGGCGTATAATTTACCCATATCACCCAACCCAATAATTCCTATTTGCATAGAACAAATGTAATCTATCACACTTAATTTATAATAAAACCGTGATAAAATTGTTAATTTATAAATAATATAACATCATCTTTATGCATCATCAATGTATAAAAATGTAGTTTTACACTTTAATACCTATAATATCACTATGCAGAAACTTAAACCAACCCTATTATTTTTAGTAGCCATGCTATTTGTAAATATTGCATTCGGGCAGGCTAAACAAGACACTTCGAAAAATACTGATCCATCTCTAAATGGCCAGTATAATTTTATGCTGAAAAAATCTAAAAGTTTATATGGTGCAAAACTGATTAACCCATCCAGGTTATCGGCTTTATGGAAAAGTGTTAATGATACTTTGAGAAAAGAAAGAAAACAACTTCAGGAAGCTAAAAAAGAAATAAAAGCACAAAGTGATAACATCGCCAGTTTGAAAGGTGAAGTTACAGGCAAAGAAAGTTCACTTGCTAATGCAACTGCATCCGTAAATGAAATAAAATTTTTAGGGATAGCTTTCAATAAAGGTACTTACAACACTATTGTTTGGGCAATCATTATTATACTGGGAGCTGGTTTAGCAATTGTAATTTTTCAATCCGGAAAATATCGTAGGGAGGCCACCTATAGAACACAACTTTACCAGGAGGTAGCCGATGAATTTCAAACCCATAAGGTAAAAGCAAAAGATAAAGAGATGAAACTTGCCCGTGAGTTACAGGATGAACGCAATAAATGGGATGATTCCAGAGGCAGATAATTAATCAATTTGAATTTTATCAATCAATACGTATTGATTGATAAAATTCCTGCTAAAAATAACTTATCACTTGCGGCTAATCCATTTGGGTTACAGCCTAATTTTCCTTCCGGTACCTCAAGGTTTTGTTTTTTGTAAAACTCCATCCAAAATTCATCTGTTTTGTTAGTTTTCGGATTGATAAAGCTCATTGGTTCTAAAGTGAAGATATGATTTTTTCTAAAGCACCTTTCAATAAAGTCAGAGCAATAATAAGAACTATCATTCAGGATATACGTCCAGTTATATGGCTTGCCTAACATCTTTTCAGCAAATAATATGGCATCAGGAATGGCCTTCTGAAAATTATTCTTTAGTCTGTAAACCACTATTTTATTATCTGCCACTTTTTCTGATTGATAAAATGCCTGGATACTTTCCTTTATGCTTCCCTTTTTTGAGGAGGCATGGAGTACAAATATGGAATCAACGCTTTTTTCAATGATTCCGATATGATCAAAAGCAATAGAATCCTTTTTTTGTGTCACCCGGTTAATGGCGCCTGAAAGATTGGCTTTTTCGGCACCAACAAATACTAAATCTCCATTTTCTAAATCATTCAGGGTAACATTTTGTGCGTTAGCGAATGATGCAAGAAATAATAAGCCAGTAATAAAAGTAAATATCTTCATCGCATTAAGCTTATGTTTCTGATGGAAAAGAAATGCCCTTAATGTTCCGATACAAATCTACGGCGTACAAATCTGTCATTCCCGAAACAAAATCTAAAACGCTTTGTGTACGCGAATAAATATCCGTTAAATCTGTATGGTACTGCTTAGGAATTAACTTAACTAGTTTCTGGTAATAATGCGTGTTATTATTAATCAGCGCTGGTACAAATTCTTCCAGTAAGCCTGCCATAATTTTATAACCTGCCACTTCTTTTTGAATTACAGATGAGAAATTATAAATCCTTTCTACTGATACTTTTTCAATTGCTTTCCATGCTGTTAAATATGGTTCCGGCAGTAGATCAGTTAAACTGTTATTCAGTTCACCTTTCAATAACAATTCTTGTTCTTTAAAAAAGATTTGTGCGCAAATGTTGGTTAGCGTATTAATGGCTTTAGCCCTTAGCAACCCTATTTTTGCATCATCATCTTCGTAATCGTTTTTTAAACGATCTTCAATAGTTAGGGAGTTAGAAAATGGCAACAAATAATTCTTAACCTCTTCATATGATAATATTTTCAATCGATGCGCATCTTCCAGATCAATAATACTATAACAGATATCATCTGCCGCTTCAACTAAATAAACCAGTGGATGGCGTTTATAAATCAGATACTCACTTTCCTCCTGAGCTAAATTTAACTCTGATGCAATCTTTCTAAATGTTTCTTCTTCCGATTGAAAAAAACCATATTTCTTTCTGTGCAAAAGCTTTTTTTGTCGTCCTGCTATTGATGCGCATGGATATTTGGCTATGGATGCCAATGTGGAATATGTTAAGGCATAAGCATCATTTCCCTTCCCTTTTAAAGGATGGGTTAAAATCCTAATCGCATTCGCATTACCCTCAAAATTTATAAGGTCATGCCATTGCGAATCGTTCATATCCTTTTGATAGATTTGTCCATCACCATCAGTAAAATAGCGTGATATTGCCGCTTCTCCTGAATGACCAAAAGCAGGATTTCCAAGATCATGGGCCAATGCCGCTGCCGCTACAATATTTCCTACCTCATTTAGTAATGGTACCTCTTTAATTAAAGATGGTTGATGCTCTTCTACACTGTTTAGAAAAATGTTGGCCATAGAACGGGCTACACTGGCTACTTCCAAACTATGCGTTAACCGATTATGTACAAACACACTACCTGGCAAGGGGAAAACCTGTGTTTTATTTTGTAAGCGCCTAAATGGTGAAGAAAATATTAACCTGTCGTAATCTCTTTGAAAATCAGAACGAGCCTTGTCCCGGTCGCCAGTCCAACTCTCCTGTCCAAATCTTTTATTTGATAATAGGTATTTCCACTCCATCTGATACTTACTTTTAAATTTCGCCCGAAGTTAAACAAAAGAAAAAACTCACGTTAAAATTTATGTAAGCTTTTATTAATTACCTATTCATTTAAACAGGATATGAAGATCTGCCAGGCTTATTTCAAACCATTTGCTCATGAAGATGTTCTTTATAAAAATACAATTATGAAAACGAGCATTTATAATAAGGATGAGCATACCGAAGGCTACATCGGAAATGGTAATACTGATCAAAAATCTGACGTTCAGAAAGCGTATGAAAAAGGTAATGAGGGTAATGATGTTACTGCTTTTGGGCAAGCACCAATAGCTGAAGACAATTCAAATGACATTATTGCGGGCAATATAAATGCCAGAGATGGCTTTGACAATTCTGGTACACAAGGCCGGGATTCTTTAAGTGATGACACCTACAATAGCACAAATGAACAACATACAGTTGATAGTGCGGCCAGCGAGACTGGGAGTTCATCAGATGATTTTAATGAAAATAAAGATTCGATTATAAAAGAACGTGATGAGGACGACGTACTCAACACAGGGATTTAAACTTACTAATATGGGACTACTAAAATATGTAATAATTGGTACAGCAACCGTTTATGGACTGCAATATATTACTAAAAAAAGACTGCTTGATGGGAAATCTATTGTTGATGATTGGATTGAAAATGCACCAGAATTAATTAAAGAAGTTAATCAGCTAAGCAAAAATATTAAACGAGACTATAAACAAACCAGCGAATTATATTAGCACGCCGACATTTCTTAAGTTGATTAATAAAATATTAAAGGGATTGTATTAAATATATCCCTTTTAATATTTATAAATCTTTCCCTCCCAAGCCTTTTTCCTGATCGCTATTTCTAATACTAGGATCTTCACTACTACTTAAATTTATATTTTTTAATTCTTCATTAACATCACAATCACTTTCTTCCAATTTAGAAAGATGATTTTTATCAGGAATATTTTTCCTTTTAAATGGAGAATCGCTAATGGCATGACCATAAGTGGCTTCGCCATTATCCCACTCTATATTATTTTCATCAAGTTTATTACCCTGAATATTTTCCTGATCATCATGTGCATTATTTAACTTGCTCATCTTTTCAATATTTAGTCTAGTATTTATTAACAACACAGCGCTGACTCAGAAAGTTTGATAGCTGAATACTTTATGTAAACTATTTATAATATTTATTAGAAATCTTCATAAACCTATAGCCTACAAAAAATCCTTTTTAAGGATTGAGAATGTGATGACAGGTAAAAATTAACTTGCATACACCATATGCTATTTTACACCATTGGATTGATCAACATCTCCTTTCGGATTATCAACATCATTTTTATCTGAGCCATTTTCATCTCTATCCTTCGGCGGATGTTCCATTCTACTTTCTTCTAAATCAGAAAAATCACTTCCCTTTTGATTGGCTACTTCGCCATGTGAGGCAGGTTTTTTGATTGATTCTTCTTTTGGATCTGCAAAATCCTGACCTTCAATTGGTAAATTTTCTTCTTCTTTTAATGGCTTTTTCATACTTATTAAACCTGTGTGATTACTTTTTGTTTGAAAATGATTAGGCACAAAAAAAGGCCGCAATTTAACATTGCGACCTTTTTTATTTTTTAAATCAATTAAACTTTGATTTCAACTTCAACACCACTAGGTAATTCAAGTTTCATTAAAGCATCAACTGTTTTAGAGTTAGAGCTGTAAATATCTAATAAGCGTTTGTAAGCGCATAATTGAAATTGCTCTCTAGCTTTTTTGTTTACGTGTGGAGAACGTAAAACAGTAAAGATTTTTTTCTCTGTAGGAAGTGGAATTGGACCACTTACAACTGCACCCGTAGGTTTAACAGTTTTTACGATTTTCTCAGCAGATTTATCTACTAAGTTGTAATCGTAAGATTTTAATTTAATTCTGATTCTTTGGCTCATCTTATTTTTAATTATGATTCCCTGTTAGAGCTATTAACAACAGGAACCGGATTTATCTTTTAGTATCAAGATTAAAGTATCGAGTATCAAGATAGAAAACCCTTCTTGATACTCGATACTAAATACTTGCTACTAGCAATTAGTCTTCAGATTTTATTCTTCCTTTAGATTTAGCAATTACTTCATCCTGTACGTTTTTAGGCGCAGCTTCATAATGATCAAATTCCATTGTAGAAGTTGCACGTCCTGAAGTGATTGTACGTAATTGTGTTACATAACCAAACATTTCAGAAAGCGGCACAGTTGCTTTAATTACCTGAGATCCGTTACGCGTATCCATACCTAATAACTGACCACGACGACGGTTCATATCACCGATTACATCACCCATGTTTTCTTCAGGGGTTAAGATTTCGATTTTCATGATTGGCTCCATCAAAGTAGGTTTACATTTAGGTAAAGCCTCGCGGTATGCCATTTTAGCGGCAAGCTCAAATGATAAAGCATCTGAATCGACTGCGTGGAATGAACCATCAGTTAAACGAACTTTCATATCAGGAAGTGGATAACCTGCTAATACACCATTTGCCATAGAAGCGGCAAAACCTTTTTCTACTGAAGGAATAAATTCACGAGGGATTGAACCACCCGTAATTTCATTTACGAATTGTAAACCACCTTTTTCGAAATCAGCATCAATTGGAGAGATAACTACTGAAATATCAGCAAATTTACCACGACCACCTGATTGTTTTTTATAAGTTTCGCGGTGTGTTGTTGTACCAAAGATAGCTTCTTTGTAAGCTACCTGTGGCGCACCTTGGTTAACTTCTACTTTAAATTCGCGTTTTAGACGATCAATTAAGATGTCTAAGTGAAGCTCACCCATACCAGAGATCACAGTTTGACCAGTTTCCTGATCAGTTTGAACTCTGAATGTTGGATCTTCTTCAGCTAATTTAGATAAGCCCATACCTAATTTATCAACGTCAGCTTGAGTTTTAGGCTCAATAGCTAAACCGATAACTGGCTCAGGGAAGTTCATAGACTCCAGAATGATTGGGTTTTTCTCATCACATAGTGTATCACCAGTTTTGATATCTTTAAATCCAACTACAGCAGCAATATCTCCAGCAGCTACATTAGGAACTGGGTTTTGCTTATTAGCGTGCATTTGGAAGATACGAGAAATACGCTCTTTACTTTCTGAACGAGTATTGTAAACGTAAGAACCAGCGTCTAGGTTACCTGAATAAACACGGATAAAACATAAACGGCCTACGAATGGATCAGTTGCAATTTTAAATGCTAAAGCTGCAAATGGCTCTTTAATACTTGGTTTTAATAATACTTCTTCGCCTGAATCAGGGTTAGTACCTACAACACCTTCAGAATCTAAAGGTGAAGGCAATAACTCCATCACGTAATCCAACATGGTTTGAACACCTTTGTTTTTGAAAGATGAACCACAAACCATAGGAACGATTTTAGCATCTAAAACTGCTGCACGTAAAGCATCTAAAACTTCGCGTTCTGTAATTGTTTCTGGGGCATCGAAGAATTTCTCCATCAACGACTCATCATAATCAGCTACAGATTCTAATAATTTTTCTCTCCACTCAGCAACTTCGTCAATCATATCCTCAGGGATAGGCACTTCAGTAAAGGTCATCCCTTTATCGTGCTCATTCCAAACAATACCACGATTGTTAATCAAATCAACCACACCTTTAAATCCGTCTTCAGCACCGATAGGTAATTGCAATGGAACTGCATTACTACCTAACATATCTTTAACTTGTTTAACAACTTTTAAAAAGTCAGCTCCAGAACGGTCCATTTTATTAACGAAACCGATACGGGCAACATTATAGTTGTTAGCCAAGCGCCAGTTGGTTTCTGATTGAGGCTCAACACCATCAACTGCAGAAAACAAGAACACTAAACCATCTAATACACGTAAAGAACGGTTTACCTCTACGGTAAAATCTACGTGTCCTGGTGTATCAATAATGTTCATGTGGTAAGCCTGTCCTCTATATTTCCACTCAACCGTAGTTGCGGCAGAAGTAATGGTGATCCCACGCTCTTGCTCTTGTGCCATCCAGTCCATTGTTGCAGCACCTTCGTGCACTTCACCAATTTTATGACTTACACCAGCATAATAAAGAATACGCTCTGTTGTTGTAGTTTTACCTGCATCAATGTGAGCCGCGATTCCAATATTTCTTGTAAATTTTAAATCTCTTGCCATTGTATTTTTTTTGATTTATCTGATTTTAAATGATTACACCGATTATGTTAAAAACAAATCGGTGTAATTTATTTAATCAGTATAATCTTCTAATTAAATCTGTGTAATCTTACTAATTTGCTAATCACCACTAGAAACGGAAGTGAGAGAACGCTTTGTTAGCCTCAGCCATTTTATGCGTATCTTCTTTCTTCTTAACAGCAGCACCTTCACCTTTAGCAGCAGCAACGATTTCGCCAGCTAATTTCTCTTTCATCGTTTTTTCACCACGACGACGAGCGTATAAAATTAACCATTTCATACCTAAAGCTGTTTTACGCTCTGGTCTAACCTCAGTTGGAACCTGGAAGTTAGCACCACCAACACGACGAGATTTAACCTCTACAGCTGGCATAATGTTAACTAAAGCACGTTTGAATATCTCTAAACCGTTTTCACCTGCTTTTTTCTCAGCAATTTCAACAGCATCATAGAAAATAGAGTAAGCGATAGATTTTTTTCCATCGTACATCATATTATTTACAAAACGAGTTACTTGAACATCGTTAAATTTTGGATCAGGAAGAATAATTCTCTTCTTTGGTTTTGACTTTCTCATTTCTTATTTCCTCCCGATTATTTCTTTTTGCCTTTTGCAGGTGCAGCAGCTGCTTGACCTGGCTTAGGACGTTTAGTACCATATTTAGAACGACGTTGGTTACGACCAGCAACGCCTGATGTATCTAATGCACCACGAATAATGTGGTAACGTACACCTGGTAAATCTTTAACACGACCACCACGGATCAATACGATTGAGTGTTCCTGTAAGTTGTGACCTTCCCCAGGAATGTATGCATTCACCTCTTTACCGTTCGTTAAACGAACACGGGCTACTTTACGCATTGCTGAGTTTGGTTTTTTAGGGGTAGTGGTGTACACACGTGTACATACACCTCTTCGCTGTGGACAGCTGTCCAACGCTGGAGACTTACTCTTGAACTCCAGTGCTACTCTACCTTTTCTAACTAATTGTTGAATGGTTGGCATTGTGCTTTTTTAATTTTTTATTTAATTATTTTACCGCTCCCCCGGCATCCTTACAGATAGCCTATAAAACGGACTGCAAAAGTAGAACAATTCTTTTTATAAATCAAGGGGTTAGCGCAAAAATTTTTCGGTTGGAAGTTATATAGTTTACAGTTAAAGATTAGGGAGTTGTAATTCAGTTGATAGTTTTCAATCGATGGATGCTGTAATTTTGTAGTCCGTTTTTCTTTTGCCGCTGATTAAGTTACTAACGCTCATATGCATCATGCCTATAAGCGTTAGTAACTTTCATCATAACAAACTAAACTCAAGTTTCTGTAGAACATTAATTCACCGTACTCCGCGGATTACTTCTCTCTTTGGATGCTCCTGCCTTACTGATCTTGTAATTTAGCGATAGATAAAAATATCTAGTGATGGTGTTGAAACGAATATCCTCTATTCTGCTTCCATTAATTGTTCGGTCTATATTTGTATTTTGATTTAAAATATCAAATCCTTTTAAAGCCAGGGTTATTCTTCTATTCATAAAGTATTGCTCAAAACCAGCATTCAATAGAAACACATTATTATTAAATCCATCTGCCCGGCCAGCTGTACCATTGTGCTGCAATTCGCCGCTTAAACGGGTATTTTTAATAAACTCATAACTAAGACTTGCACTGTTAGAGAAATTGAAATACTTATTATCGATAGCGCCTGGCTGTGAATTATTCACCCTACTATATTGAACACTGATATAAATTCCGGCGTTTATTTTATCATCAATATCGTAACTTACATTTGCATTCGGCCCGAAATTGTACCGGTCGGTAATATTTTTCTCGTTGTTGATAAAGGAAGTGCCGTGTGAGACAAATAAATTGATCCCATAACCTGTTCTCAAACCTTTGATTTTTGTAGGCTGACCGAAATTGGTACCGGTATTGATGTAATAGTTACCATCTACATTTACAGGTTGCACATATTGAATGCCATCCCTGTAAATGATGCTATTACCAACATCATCTAAACTATAATTAATTAAAAAATAACCATTCCAGTATTTATTATTATCAGCACTGAAGGTATTGAAATTCACAGATAAGCGATGGCTTTTTCTAGCTTCCAGATCTGGATTTCCCTCACGCCGGTACAATGGATTAGTATTGTTTTGAACGGGTTGAAGATCATTTACCGATGGTAGATTAACACTTGCATTATAATTTAATTGAAGTGTTTGATTATTGGTGTTTCTGAAATTAAGACTAAACCTCGGCAGGATGTTATAATATTTCCTTTCAATATTATTAATATTAACACCTGCACTATTAAAAGCTGAAGCATCTAATCCAGTCTCCTGAAATCCAAAACCCAAATTATAAGTCCATTGTTTACGGTTATAAATCAAACCTAACCGAGCAGTTTGCGTCCATGTTCTGTTTTCTAACAGATTACTGAGATCAGGAACAACGGTATCGTAAGTATTATTTAGCGGATTGTAACTTAGCGTTGATTGTTGTGCATCGACTTTTCCGTCGTTTCTGATATAGGCGATATTACTATTCAATTTCTTATCAATAATCGGTCGGATATAGTTGATGGCAACAGATGTACTTCTCGACTTATTTTGTTGTTCTGCTTGTTGGTTTAAGTCGGTAATATCCACACCTCCCGCCTGATAATTATTGATAATCGATTGATTTAGCCAATTGGAGTTAAAAGTATTTTGTGTTCCGTTTAAGCTGATAATGACAGATCCTTTTTTTAGGCGGCGCGTGGCCGAAAGTTCTCCAAAAAAAGCTGGTGTAAAATTTCGCTGATCCAGGAACTGGTTGCCATCATTTGTTTTTCCGGCAAGATCAAGCGTGGTATTAAAATCTCTGCTGTTGATATTAGTAGTATAATTTAAGATGGCATTAGACCGAAAAGTAAGATCTGTTAACGAATCAGGATGATATTCTATTTTGAAGTTAAAACGATGCGCCTGATTATCCGAATTTCGATTGGAGATTTCATTCGTCCTCAATACATCATCTTCGTTAATATCTTGCACGTTGGAAAACCTCGTTCCTAAACCTTTGCTGAAATAGGTGAAATAACTGCTGCTCAGTGTCAATTTGTCTTTAGCTCCCCAACTATTGCTAAAATTTACGCCACCACTATGGGTAGTAACCGCTCCCATTGCGCTATTATCAAAAACTCCGGAGCCGCCAATGGTAGTCCGCCCATTATTAACGTTTATAGAAAAACCTCCACCACCGGGAGGGGCAAAAATATTTCCTAAATTACCACCTGTAAAACTACTTAAATCTTCATATTGAAAACTAGCATTACTCACGTTATTACTCATACCTAAAATAGCAAACTGCATTTTTTTGGTAAAGTGATTTGCACTTAAATAACTATTATATTTATCTGTTGTACCGCCAAATAAATTTGCATTCCCAAACCAACCGTTTTTTTTATCTTCTTTGATGGTTAAATTAAGTACCTTTTCCCGCTGACCATCATCGATTCCTGTGGCTTTTGCTTCGAGCGTTTTGCTATCGATTAATTGAACCTTGGCAATTACATCTGCTGGTAAGTTTTTGGTGGCTGTTTTTGGATCAGTACCAAAGAAATCTTTTCCATCAACGGTTAGCCGGGTTACTTTTTGTCCTTGCACCAGAATACTTCCGTCTTTATCAATAGTTACACCAGGTAATTTCTTCAATAAATCTTCCACTGCTGCATTGGGCTGAGTTTTATAAGCATCGGCATTAAACTCAACAGTATCCTTTTTGATAGTGGCAGTAGCGTACTTTCCTGCAATGGAAACATCTTTCAGTGCAATAGCATCTTCCTTCATTTTTAGCGTTCCTAAATTCAATATTTTTCCATTAACATGAATGGCTTTCGAAGTTGGATTATAGCCCATGGCTGATATTTTTACCAAATAATCTCCGTTAAGCACGTTTCTAAAGGAAAATTCGCCTGATTTATTGCTTACCACTCCTACTTTCTTTATAGAATCAACTTTGCTTGTCAGAACAATTCCTACATACTCTAAAGGCAGATTAGTTTTTTCATCGATAACTTTACCAGTAACAGCAACTCCTTCTTGTGCGAAGACTTTCGTAGACAATAAGCATAGTAAAATAAGTAAGCAATTTTTCATAGATAAAATGATGATTTTAGTTTGTTTGTGATGGAAAGTTCAGTTCAACTTCGATTATAAGACACAAGAAGAATCGAAATGTGACAACAATTTTCATTTTATTTGAAAAAAAAAAAATCACCGCTAATGATCGGATGAATATCTGCATACCGACATATACATCGGATTACTGAAAAAATAAATGCAAAAAAAAGGGATATGCAATTTTTGCACATCCCTTTTATATTTCAACTCATGACTCCGAACTAAAGACTCATGACTATTTTTTAATAACGATATTCGTCTGATTTGAATGGCCCTTCTACCGGAACGCCAATGTAATCAGCCTGGTGTTGATCTAAGACATCTAATTCTACACCAATTTTAGCTAAGTGTAAACGGGCAACTTTTTCATCCAGATACTTAGGTAAAACATAAACCTTGTTTTCATATTTATCTGTATTTGTCCAAAGTTCCAATTGCGCTAAAGTTTGGTTGGTGAATGAATTACTCATCACAAAACTTGGGTGACCAGTTGCACAACCTAAATTCACTAAACGACCTTCAGCCAATAGAATGATATCTTTACCTTCGATCGTATACTTATCTACCTGAGGTTTGATTTCCACTTTAGTTGAACCATATTTTTCGTTTAACCAAGCTACATCAATTTCATTATCAAAGTGACCGATGTTACAAACAATTGCCTTATCTTTCATCGTTAAGAAATGTTCTCCACGAACGATATCACGATTACCTGTTGTAGTAACAATAATATCTGCTTCTTTAACAGCCGTAGCGAATTTTTTCACTTCATAACCTTCCATGGCAGCTTGTAAGGCACAAATTGGATCAATTTCGGTTACAATTACACGTACACCTTGTGAGCTTAAAGATTCTGCGGATCCTTTACCCACATCACCATAACCACAAACCACAGCCACTTTACCAGCCATCATTACATCCGTTGCACGACGAATCGCATCTACTAATGATTCACGACATCCGTATTTATTATCGAATTTAGACTTCGTTACAGAATCGTTAACGTTGATTGCAGGTAAGTGTAATGTTCCGTTTTTCATTCTTTCGTATAAACGGTGAACACCAGTTGTAGTTTCTTCTGATAAACCTTTAATTCCTGCAATAAGCTCAGGATATTTATCAAATACCATGTTGGTTAAGTCGCCACCATCATCCAGAATCATGTTTAATGGTTGTTGTTCTGCCCCGAAGTGCAAAGTCTGCTCAATACACCAGTCGAATTCTTCTTCATTTAAACCTTTCCAGGCATAAACCTGAATACCAGCAGCAGCAATTGCAGCAGCAGCATGATCCTGGGTAGAAAATATATTACATGATGACCAGGTTACTTCAGCACCTAGCGCCACTAAGGTTTCAATTAATACAGCCGTTTGGATGGTCATATGCAGACAACCTGCAATACGAGCACCTTTTAATGGTTGTGTAGGACCAAATTCCTCACGTAAACTCATTAAACCTGGCATTTCTGCTTCGGCTAATTCGATTTCTTTACGGCCCCATTCTGCCAGTGAAATGTCCTTAACTTTATAAGGAATGTATGTTGTCTCTACTGATGACATAATTATTTGTTTTTAAATGTGATGCAAAGTTACGGCATCGCTTTGTGAAAGCCAAATAATTAAAAGGGACAAGGCGTTTGCAGAATGTAAAATAGTGATAAGTCATTTCAGCTTTTGATTCCAGGAAGATCCTTTTGCCCATCAATTTATCCCATAATCGTAGAAGTGATTTAACTTCAGAGCATTAAAAGGAAATTAATCAAATGAAAGTTACTATAAACCAGACCTTATTAGCTTATACCAAATTACCTATTTAAATAATTGACTTACATCAAAACAATTTTTCTTTTAGATGGTATTACTAATAATCTATCCTCAATCTAATGGAACGTATTTTTTCAGCTATCCCATGGATAACATTTAAGATTTATGTCTTAACAATTAGGCAATCATTGTTTTTCAAACGTTGCCAAAGCATTATGTATGTCTTAGCTTTTTCTGGGTTTTTATTCTTTTTGTGGCGGAGCGGGATTCTTATTTCCTCTTTAAATGAATTATTTGTACGTTAAAAGTTTGAGTTATCTTAATGATGCTCATCTTTTTTAACAAAAATATTATCTGAACCTTTTTATATTGGCTATAGGTGTTCTATTTCCATCTCCACTCACCCGCAATAGTAAGTGGTTCCTTTAGATGCTGAGATTCTAAGAAAGCTTTTAACTCTTCCTCGCCTTGAACACCAACAGGAATTTTCGGTGTATTCGCTAAAGCATAAGTAAGCATAGCACTGTAGCGAACGGTATTTTTCAATTCTTGTTCATCTACAAGTTTAAAAGAGTCTCCATCAGAATGATAAAATGGACCGGAATTGTTGGGCAATTTACCTCCAAAGCCACCACCGGTTGGAATGCCTTCTAACATAAAAGGTTGATGATCGCTATGTAAACCAGCACCTGCATTGAATAAGTTTTTAAAGCCCGTGTCTATTTTTACAATATCATCACCCCAGGCCGTAAATAAATCTTTCATTTCCGCACGGGATGTCGAAAAGCCTTTGGGATCATTAGTCATGTCATAATTGAGCATAAATTTAACCTGGTTGAGCGTTTTATCTTTCGTGGCCTGTTCAATATATGCTTTTGAGCCCAATAACCCTTGCTCCTCACCCATAAACAACACAAATTCTACAGTCCGTTTTGTTTTGAGTTTAAGGTGCTTAAAAGTGCGTGCCATATCCATAATGGCAAAAGAACCAATACCATTGTCTATGGCACCCGTGGCTAAATCCCAACTATCTAAATGTCCGCCTACCACAATTTTATCCTGAGGTAATTCCAATCCTTTGAAGGTGGCTATAACATTTCTGGCTTTTATTAATCCAGAAAAATTAGTCATGGCAATATGAGCCGTTTGTGCTTGGGTTTTCAGCTTTTCTTTCAATGCCATTCCATCTTCCAAACCAATACAAACCGCAGGAATTGAAATCAGTTTTCCAGTTACAGATGCCGTACCTGTTAACAAAACACCATCTTTTACGGTATTAATAATGATTACACCTATAGCACCATATTTTATAGCTATAGCTGTTTTTTCTGATCTATGCAATGATTTTGTTCCGGCAGGAGAACCAGGCAAAACACCTAAATAGATTAAGGCAATCTTGCTTTTAAACTTACCAGGCTGTTCCTGAAAATCTGCTTCCATACCATTACCTGCATCTACAATTTCACCAGTAATATCTGCATTAACCGGAGAGTGCGCCAGCGTTACAGCTTTCATTTTGACCAGACTACTTTGATTAGCACCAATTTCTACACTAATGCTTTTCCTTGCCCAGCTTTCTACTTCAAAAGGCTGAAACTTAACATCACAACCATAAGATTTCAATAAATCATATGCATACTGTTCTGCCTTCTCGCCATTTGCGGATCCTGTTAAGCGATGACCGATGGTTTCAGTTTCGAACTTTAGTGTTTGATAGGCTTTGGAATTTTGTAAAACATCTGCGTTTATTTTTGAAAAGACATTGCCAAATTGATCTTGAGCATTCGCGAATAAAGCAGTGCTAATAAGTGCTAAAGTAAAAAGGTATTTCATTAGATATGATTTATCCTCTGAAAGTACAAAATTCACCTTCATTTTCTATGCTGTAACGTATATTTTGCTGAATTTAACAGTTTGTTAAGTGAACTTACGTGTAAGAAATATAAGATCTAAATATTTTAAAGTTATTGATGAAGTACTTTCTTTGGAAAAACCAAAGATGCCACTACACTAATCACCAGAATACTGACAATAATAATTAACGAGTGCTGAGTGGTAAATCCTAACTTTTCCAGGTAAACATGCCCCAACATTTTTACACCGATAAAAGCAAGTAACACCGCCAGACCTGTTTTTAAATAATGGAATTTATGGATAATGTTCACCAATAAAAAGAACATAGAGCGCAGCCCCATGATGGCAAAAATATTAGAGAAAAATACAATATAAGGATCCTTCGTCACTGCAAAAATTGCCGGAATGGAATCTACGGCAAAAAGCAAATCCGTGAACTCAACAATTAAAAGAACCAGGAAAAGTGGCGTAATTAATGTTTTGTGGTTAATTTTTACAAAGAAATTTTTCCCTTCATATTTCGGATGAATAGAGAAGATTTTCGAAGCCCATTTTACTACCGGATGGTCTTCAGGATCAATTTTTTCATCTTCATCTTTACTGAAAAACATTTTAACACCAGTAAAAACAAGGAAAGCACCAAAAATATAGAGAATCCAGGCAAATTTTGCAATTAACGCAGCACCAACAAAAATAAAGATAAAGCGCATGATAATCGCACCTAAGATTCCCCAGAACAACACACGATGATAGTATTTTTCCTCTACGGCAAAAGCTGAAAAGATTAATACAATCACAAAAATATTGTCTACTGAAAGTGCATATTCAATCACATAGCCTGTTAAAAATTCTAGTCCGAGATTTTTTTTATAAATAGCTAAACTTCCTTCAAAGTTATTAGGAAGCAGTTCAATATGATGTTGATGTTTGGTAACGATTTCCTTCAGATGCGCAAAATCCTTAATTCCATGTAATTGATGCCCTTCAGTTAAAAGAATGAAATAAAATCCTAAGGCAAGCGCCACCATGATCACACTCATGATTCCCGCCTGTTTCAGACTAACTACATGATCTTTACGGCTAAACAGACCTAAATCCAATGCCAAAATAATCACAATAAACAGTAGAAAACCAATACTGAAAAGTAGCTCGTTACTCATTATTTTTTACGTTCTGTAGTATAAAGTACAAGTTGTTCTAATCCTGTTCTGGCTTCTCCTGCATCAAACTGACGTAGGATATCAAAAGCCTCCTCCTGGTATTGTAACATTTTTTCGTTAGCGTAATAAACACCTTGGTGCCCATTTACAAAATCTATAATCTGTTGAATTTTAACCGGATCATCCTGATGGTTTTTCACCAAGTTGATCATTCGTTTACGTTCAGGTTTTTCAGCACGATTTAAAGCGTAAATCAGCGGAAGTGTTACTTTTTTCTCTTTGATATCAATTCCTAAAGGCTTTCCTACATCATCGGTACCAAAATCAAAAGTATCATCCTTAATCTGAAATGCAATTCCTACTTTCTCGCCAAATAACCGCATCTTCTCAATTGTGGTATCATCAGCACCAGCAGAAGCTGCACCCGCAGCGCAACAGGAAGCAATTAGTGAAGCCGTTTTCTGACGGATAACATCAAAATACAATTCTTCCGAAATATCCATTCTACGCACTTTCTCTATTTGCAGCAATTCCCCTTCACTCATCTGCTTAACCGCTTCTGATACAATTTGTAACAATCGGTGTTCGTTATTGTTTACAGAAAGCAGCAAACCTTTCGCCAATAAAAAATCACCAACCAAAACGGCAATCTTATTTTTCCAAAGCGCATTGATAGAGAAAAAACCACGTCGTTCGTAGGCATTATCCACCACATCATCGTGCACGAGCGTTGCGGTATGTAATAACTCCACCAAGGCAGCACCCCTGTGGGTAGATTCGGTAATGCCACCACATAACTTCGCAGCAAAAAACACGAACATTGGTCGCATTTGTTTGCCCTTCTGCTTTACAATATAGTGGGTAATCCTATCCAGCAACGGTGCGTCGCTATGCATAGATTCTTTGAACGTTTTTTCAAACGCTTTAATATCAGCTGCAATAGGTTTTTTTATCTGTTCGATTCCCGGCATTAAGTCGAAAAATTTTGATTGCAAACTTAAGCTAATTTCCCATAAAAAAGGAATGTATTATCAAGCATAATGATGAACTGGAAGGCAATGATATTAAGCGCTCCTTATCGTCCCTCCTGCTTTTGCTTATAGTCCTCTCCCTCATGCTTTGGGCTGTGGGTTATTTGACGCTATCAGGTTTAAATGAAAAGTTTTTGCAGTTAAAATCCTCTTATCAAAGCTTAAAACTGAATACCGAAAATTTACTTTAATCAGTCAAAAGTTAATGTTTAAACCAATACTTTAGGATTAATGAAAAAGCGTTATAAAATATTAATCGGTTTTTCGGTATTGCTCATTGCCGGGTATTTATCAGGTCCAAAACCTAAAAAACCCATGTTTAATCCTATGTTACCAGAAGTTCCTGACATTCAGGATCTAGAGGATTATGTTAACGCGATGGAACATTCAAATCATATTAAGCCAGGAAATGAGGCCGAGATTGTATGGGCTGATTCTACACAGCAGCAAACCGAATATGCTTTAATTTACCTGCATGGTTTTTCTGCTTCAAAAATGGAAGGAAATCCGGTTCATCTTAACCTGGCGAAGAAGCTCAAAGCTAATTTATATTTAGCACGATTAGCCGATCATGGTATAGACACTATTGCTCCTATGCAATATTTTACTGCAGATAGGCTTTGGGAAACCAGTAAACAGGCTTATGCCATCGGGCAGAAATTAGGCAAAAAAGTGATCTTAATTGGCACGTCTACAGGAGGAACAGTGGCCTTAAAGCTAGCTGCCACCTATCCTAAAATCAATGGTTTAATTCTCATGTCTCCAAATGTGGCCATAAACGATAAAAATGCCTGGCTGTTGAACGATCCCTGGGGTTTACAAATTGCCAGACGGGTTTTAGGCAGCGATGAACGTAAAGTGCAAGGCAGAACAGATGAATTTAAAAAGTACTGGTATACCAATTACAGAATAGAATCTTTAGTGCAATTGCAGGAATTTGTGGAAAGCACCATGAATAAATCAGTTTTCAAAAAAGTGAAGCAGCCTGTTCTACTTTTATATTATTATAAAAATGCTTTAGAGCAAGATCCGGTAGTTCGCGTAGATGCCATGCTTAGCATGTTCGATGATTTAGGAACACCAGAAGATTTGAAACGCAAAATTGCTATTCCAAATGCAGGAAATCATGTATTAGGTTCTTACTTAACTTCAAAAGATTTACCAAGTGTAGAAGTAGCAATAGATAGTTTTGTGGGAAGTATTTTGAAGATTAACTTACAAAATATCGAAGGCCTTGAGCTAGAAAAGACTTCAGCAGTTTAAATAGAATAATAAGACTGGTGAGGTTTGACAACGCTTCATTCCACTAAACTTCGTAATTCTAACTAGCTAATAATATTTTTAACAATCATTTCTGCATGTACCCTGGAATTTTCAATAAACAGCTTGTGCGTGTCTAATCCTCCACAAACTACACCTGCTAAATACAAACCTTTAACATTGGTTTCCATTGTTTCTTCGTTGTAAACAGGACAAAGCGTTTCAGGCAAATCAATTCCAAATTTTCTTAGCATGGAAAAATCAGGTTGATATCCAGTCATAGCAATCACAAAATCATTCGGTATGGTCTTAATGCCTTCGGGTGTTTGAATATCCACTTCACCATGTCTTATTTCAACAAGTTCAGAATTGAAAAGAGCAGTTACCTCCCCTTCTTTAATTCGGTTCTGAATATCCGGACGAACCCAATATTTTACATGCGGACCAAGTTCACCACTGCGGACAACCATGGTTACATTTGCACCTTTCCGGTAGGTTTCTAAGGCAGCATCTACACCTGAATTATTAGCGCCAACAACCACTACATTTTGAAATGCATACAAATGTGGATCTTTATAATAGTGCGTTACTTTCGGTAAATCTTCACCCGGGATATTCATTAACAGTGGAACATCATAAAAACCGGTAGCCACTATAACATTGCTGGCTGTATAATTTGCTTTAACGGTTTGAATCTCAAATATCCCTTTATCAGTTTTATGAACCTGATTTACCCTTTCAAATAAATGAATATTTAAATCAAACTTTTCAGCAACCCTACGATAATACTCAACGGCTTCATTGCGGTTTGGTTTCGGGTTAATGGTAACAAAAGGCGCTCCCCCAATTTCTAACTTTTGTGAAGTAGAAAAGAAAGTCATAAAGACAGGGTAATTGAATAAACTATTTACCAAAGCACCTTTCTCAATGATTAAGTAACTCAAACCAGCTTGTTGCGCCTCAATTGCACATGCCATGCCAATTGGACCAGCGCCAATGATGACGATATCGTAGTGATGGGATTTTGTCAATTTTTGTTTATTAAATTAGATAATAGAAATTTGGGAACGGGAAATGGACAGAGAGGATAGATTAGTTAAATTAATACATGAAAGTAAACATCCTAGGAATAGGGAATGGGAAGGATGCTTATATCAGTTGTATTCCTATTAAATGTGTTTAACTCCCTCATGCGTTTTTTCTATTCTTATTTGTCTATTCTCTCTATTTACTTCTTACTATTCTCTATTTAAACTTTAATCGCTTTACTTGGACAAGCAAAATCGGTCCTATTTAAACTTGTATTTTTGATTGCGCCGTATCCTCCGGCAATGTCAATCACATTTTCAACACCCCTGGATTTTAAAATTGAAGCTGCAATCATGGAGCGGTAGCCACCAGCGCAATGAACATAATAGGTTGCTTTCTGATCAATTTCTCCCATCCAGTCGTTTATAAAATCAAGCGGACGACTTAATGTGAAATCTAAATGCTCTGACTCATATTCGCCTGGTTTACGAACATCAAGTGCGATAACCTCGCCAGTATTGGATGCTTCTTCAAAAGCTTCAGCAGATATAGATTCGATGGTATCAATTTCTTTTCCTGTATCTGTCCACCTTTCAAAGCCCCCATCCAAATATCCAATGGTACTATCATAACCCACCCGAGTTAAACGAGTGATACTTTCCTGCTCTTTTCCTTCGTCAGTAATTAATAAAATTGGCTGCTGTAAATCCGTAATTAATGCACCAACCCAAGGCGCAAACTGTCCGTTTAAGCCAATGTTAATGGAATTGGGAATAAAACCTTTGGCAAATAGCTGTGGATCGCGGGTATCGAGCATAATTGCACCTGTTTGGTTAGCTGTATCTTCAAATGCCTGCGGCGTTAATGCATTCATTCCCTTTTCATAAACATCTTCAATACTTTCAATTCCACCTTTATTAATGGCGGCATTTTTTGCAAAATATTGTGGTGGTGGCATTATACCATCAGTAACCTCTTTAATAAATTGTTCTTTGTTTTCTGCCCTTAAAGCATAATTAACCTGTTTTTGATGGCCTAATGAATCAAAAGTTTCTTTACTCATGCTTTTTCCACAAGCCGAACCTGCACCATGAGCAGGGTAAACGATTACCTCATCAGCCAAGGGCTTAATTTTTTCATTTAACGAATCGTAAAGCATTCCTGCTAAATCTTCCATTGTTAGATTCCCTTTTTGTGCTAAATCGGGACGGCCTACATCACCGATAAAAAGGGTATCGCCACTAAAAATGCAGTGATCTTTACCATTTTCATCCGTTAATAAATAAGTAGTTGATTCTAAAGTATGACCAGGAGTATGCAAGGCCGTGATGGTTAATGCACCGATTTTAAATTGTTCTCCGTCTTTTGCAATATGAGATTTAAATTCCGTTTTAGCAGTTGGGCCATAAATAATGGTTGCTCCTGATTTTTCAGCCAGATCTACATGACCTGAGACAAAATCCGCGTGAAAATGTGTTTCAAAAATATACTTAATGGTGGCATCAGCTTTTTCTACCTTTTTTAAATACGTACCCACTTCCCTAAGCGGATCGATGATTGCAGCTTCGCCATTACTTTCAATGTAATAAGCCGCTTCCGCTAAACAACCCGTGTATATTTGTTCTATTTTCATGTTTTATTCTCCTCGTCACCCTGAATTTATTTCAGGGTCTTATTGAATAGATGCTGAATCAAGTTCAGCATGACGGATATGCAAAACAAAAATAGGGCTAAATACGAATAACTAAAATGAGAAGCATCATAATTGCAGAAGTTTTACCTTAATCGACAAGAATTGTTCATGAAAGGAAGTATTAGCCAAAAAGATAGCCTGATCAATAAAATATTAATCCTTTGTCAACTCTCCTCGCAATGATTCATCCATTAGTTTGCGACTCTGTTCAAGTGGTAAACCAAGGCCAAGAACAAACATTAGTTTTGTAACGGCCGATTCAAAAGTAAGATCGTAACCGCTTACAATACCCATTTTTAACAGTTCGCGACTCGTTTCGTACCTACCTAACTGTACAGAACCTTTTTTACACTGTGATATATCAATAATAATTTTTCCATTTAAAATGGCCTGACGAAGTGCATCTAAAAACCATTGGGCTGTTGTAGTGTTACCAGAACCAAAAGCTTCTAAAATAATGGCATCGACCTTTGAATCTGTTATTGCTGTAACAGCTTGCGGCGTGATGCCAGGATACAATTTAAGTACACCGATATTAGAGTTGAACTTAGTATGCAGGATCAACTTATCTTTTGGCGCTTTCATTACATAATTTGTATTAAACTGCATATGCACACCCGCTTCAGCTAATACCGGATAATTAGGTGATCGGAAAGCTTCAAACTTTTCGCTATTGTATTTTATGGAGCGATTTCCCCTAAATAGCTGTGCGTCAAAATAAATACAAACTTCAGGGAATAACGACTTGCCATTTTCTTTAGTGGCAGCAATTTCTAAAGCTGTAATCAAATTCTCCTTTGCATCCGTCCTGATTTCACCAATGGGTAGCTGTGAACCTGTTAACACTACCGCTTTATCCAGATTTTCGAGCATAAAACTTAATGCAGATGCTGTAAAAGCCATGGTATCTGATCCATGAAGAATTACGAATCCATCATAAAGATCATACTTACTGTAAATAAGTTCTGCCAATGTCTTCCAGATTTCGGGATCCATATTGGATGAATCTAAAACAGGGTTAAAGGAGTGAACTTCCAGCTGATAATCTAATCGGGACAGTTCAGGTACATTTTCTTTAATCTGTTCGAAATCGAAAGGAATTAACATCCCATTGCTGGGATCGTTTACCATGCCGATGGTTCCACCGGTGTAAATAATCAGGATTTTCGTCATTTGGTTGGTTCAGTTGCTCTTCACAAAGAAACTAAAAGAATTTCAATTTAAAGGGCTTTTTAATGTTAAAAATCAGGCGAAATGACTTAATCAATTTACTTTATTGCCATTTTAACAATAAATGTTTCAGTAACGTTTATACTGAATGGAACTATAAACAACAGATGAAAATAAAAAAATCGTCATTGTAAGGAGGAACGAAGAAGCAATATTTCATGCGAAGGAAAGCTGCTAAAAAGATTGCTTCATCCAATGAAAAATTGGCTTCGCAATGACGACTTTCTCACTCCTAAAACTAACCATTCAGCAACAAGAGCGCATACGATTTATGATTAAATCCAAACAAAAATTGCTTTTATCGCCTCGCCCTCGTGAATTTATTTCAGGAACCATTAAAACAAGTATTGAGTAAATTTAAACAATCACAACTTTCCAAAAAAACCAACTAAATCTGCTGGAGACACTTTGATAACATTAAACCCCGAAAATTTTCTTTGAGTTTTCTGTGGTAATATTTGCTATTTCTTCAATAGAAACTCCATAAATATCAGCCAGTTTTTCAGCTATATAAATCAGATAACTACTTTCGTTCGGTTTACCTCGAAAAGGAACCGGCGCGAGATAAGGCGAATCGGTTTCCAATACCAGATTTGGTAAGGAGATTTCACTCAAAACTAGATCTAATCCTGCTTTTTTATAGGTCACTACACCACCAATTCCTAAATAAAAGTTCAGATCAATGGCTTGTCTTGCCTGTTCAACATTTCCTGTAAAACAATGAAATATGCCCCGCAACTTTTCATTACGTTCACTTTCCAGCACTTCAAAAACTTCTTCAAATGCTTCCCGACAATGAATCACAATGGGTAACCCTAAATCTTTCGCCCAGGCAATTTGCTTGCGAAAAGCGTCTTGCTGAATGGCCAAAGTCGTTTTATCCCAATATAAATCAATGCCAATTTCACCAATAGCATAAATTTTTCGATTCGGAATGCTATTATAAATTTCATCCATTACAGCTAAATAATCTTCCTTTACATCACAAGGATGAAGGCCGGCCATAGCAAAACAGTTTTCAGGATATTTATTCACCAGGTCATCAATCATCGCGATTGATTTTAAATCCACATTTGGCAAGAATAACCTGTTCACATCATTTTCAAAACAGCGGTCCATCAACTGCGCCTGCTTTTCAGCATCTTGCTCATAATATAAATGGGTATGGGTATCGGTGAAGGTCATGTTTTTAATATCGAGTAGGAGGTGTTTATTATCAAGTAGTGAGTATCAAGTAGCGAGTATAAAGTAGTGAGTATAAAGACTATGGTCTAACTATTTCTTTGTTGTTTTTGAAATCTTAGGTTTTGTAGTTTTAGATTTTTTGACTTCAGACTCCTGACTATCGATTTCGGACTCTTGACTACCTACCCCAAGTTCAAAAGCCATTTCTTTTTTCAAAAACTTTCCTGTTAGGCTGATTGGATTCTGAATTAAACCTTCGGGTGTTCCTTCGAAAAGGATTCTTCCGCCGCCTACTCCACCTTCTTCTCCCAAATCAATCACCCAGTCTGCAACTTTAACTACATCTAAATTATGCTCAATAACCAAAATGGTATTTCCCTTTTCTACCAATTCCTGCAACACCCCCAGAAGTACATTAATATCTTCAAAATGCAATCCGGTGGTAGGTTCATCTAAAATATAGAATGTTTTTCCAGTGTCTTTTTTAGATAACTCAGTGGCCAGTTTAACTCTTTGTGCTTCCCCGCCTGATAAAGTTACTGATGATTGCCCTAAAGTGATGTAGCCTAAACCTACATCTTTCAGGGTTTTTATTTTCCTGTATATAATCGGAATATTTTCAAAGAAAACGCAGGCGTCTTCAATACTCATATCCAGTACATCACTAATTGATTTCCCACGAAAACGAACCTCTAAAGTTTCGCGGTTATATCTTTTACCACCACACTCTTCACATGGAACCTGTACATCAGGCAAGAAATTCATCTCAATCACTTTTAGTCCAGCTCCCTGACAGGTTTCACACCTTCCTCCTTTTACATTGAAAGAAAAGCGACCAGGTTTATAGCCCCGTATTTTGGCTTCAGGCAATTGCACAAAAAGATTCCTGATATCTGAGAAAACGCCAGTGTAAGTAGAAGGATTAGAACGCGGTGTTCTGCCAATAGGTGCCTGATCAATTTCAATTACCTTATCAATTTCTTTTAAACCCGTGATTTTCTCGTATGGAAGCGGTGTCTTTTTAGCCCTGAAAAAATGATGATTCAAAATCGGATATAAGGTTTCGGTGATTAAGCTTGATTTCCCTGAACCAGATACACCAGTAACGGCAATAAACTTACCCAGCGGAAAATCAACAGAAACTTCCTTTAAATTATGTCCGGTAGCCTTAGTGATGGATAACTTATGGCCATTACCCTTTCTCCTAACTTTTGGAGTTTCAATTTTCTTATCGCCGTTTAAATAGGCTGCAGTTAAGGTATTAGATTTTAAAATTTGTGCTGCAGTGCCCTCTGCTACTACTGTCCCGCCATGAATACCTGCTCCGGGGCCAACATCAATTACCCAATCAGCTTCCAGAATCATGTCCTTATCATGTTCCACTACTAAGACAGTGTTCCCCAAGTCACGAAGATTTTTCAGGGCATTTATTAACCTTTCGTTATCACGCTGGTGCAAACCAATACTGGGCTCATCCAAAATGTACATTACATTCATCAATTGAGAGCCAATTTGGGTAGCTAAACGAATCCGTTGTGCCTCGCCACCAGAAAGGGTACGTGCTGTTCTGTCTAAAGTTAAATAAGTTAACCCCACATCCGTTAAAAAACCAATCCGGGCTTTAATTTCTTTTAAAATTTCTTTTGCAATGATGTTCTGGCGATCAGAGAGACGCTCATCAACATGTTCAAACCATTTAAAGAGGTTATTAATATCCATGGAAGAAAGTTCAAAAATATTCTTACCATCAACTTTAAAATGAAGGCTTTCCTTTTTTAAGCGGGCACCATGGCATTCAGGGCATGTTTTTAACTTGCGGAAAGCATCCATATCATCAGATGCAGATTCACTTCGCTTTTCGTTCTGCTCTTCCAGCATTTTAATGATGCCATCGAAAGTAATGTTATAGTTTTGAACGTTCCATTTGTTGTATTCAACTTCTACCTTAATCAGATCTGGTGAGCCATTTAAAATAATATTGATGACTTCATCGCTTAATTTTTCAATCGGCGTAGATAAAGAAAAGCTGTATTTTTTAGCCAATGATTTCAATACCTGAAACATCCAGATATCCCGATATTCGCCTAACGGCGCCAGGCCACCATTTAGAATACTCAGCTTAGGATTTGGCATTACGGATTCCTTATCAACCACAAAAATATAACCTAAACCATCACAACGGTCGCATGCCCCATAAGGAGAGTTAAACGAAAAACTATTTGGTTGTGGTTCATCGTAAGAAATCCCCGTAGTTGGGCACATCAGAAATTTACTAAAATGAGCAACATGATTATCCTTATCACTAATTTTAATCACTCCCTTACCCATCTTCATGGCCGTTTGAACGGAATCTAACAAACGCTTTTTATCTTTATCATCAACAATCAGGCGATCAATAACCACTTCAATATCATGAATTTTATAACGATCGACCTGCATTTTGGCCGTAATATCTTTAATTTCTCCATCTACACGAACTTTTACATAACCTTGCTTACGGATTTGCTCGAAGAGTTCACGGTAATGCCCTTTCCTCCCTTTTACTACAGGTGCCAGGATATTTACAGCCGTACCGTCGAACTTATTAAAAATGTTTTGCAGAATCTGATCTTCACTCATGCGCTCCATCTTCTCTCCGGTATTGTATGAAAAAGCATCTGCTACACGGGCGTACAATAAGCGCATAAAATCGTAAATCTCCGTAATGGTACCAACAGTTGAACGTGGGTTTTTACTGGTTGTTTTTTGTTCAATGGCAATTACAGGACTTAAACCCGAAACCTTATCTACATCAGGGCGTTCCATGCCACCCATAAACTGGCGGCTGTAAGCACTAAATGTTTCCATATAGCGTCGCTGGCCTTCAGCATAAATGGTATCAAAAGCCAAAGAAGATTTCCCGCTACCACTTAAACCAGTAATAACCACCAACTGGTTGCGGGGGAAACTAACATCTATATTTTTTAAATTATGTACCCTCGCACCATATACTTCTACATCTTTTTGCTCGCCGAGGTCGATAGATTTATTGCTCATATTTTATTTAAAAGTTGAGGAGAAATTTAGCTAGTGAAATAGCCGGATTTCAATCCGCAAAAATGCTAAAAATTTTATCAAAATGAAAGTGTAACTCAAACTGCATTAAGGATTAATTGTCATAATGCTTACTTCTATTTCTTAAGAAACCAGATGATAATCCAAAACGTAAATAACCATAATGATCCTGAAAATAGATGTTGTAATTATCTTCGCCATAATAACCGACTGCAGCCATTAAAAACACATTATTCATAAATGGAAGACTATAATTAAAATTTATTTCAGCATTTAACCGCTTTTGAAGATTTGCCAAATTCTTTGCAGGAATTTTATTTACCGCATAAGAAACCTCTGTATTTAAACGCCAGGTTTCTTTCTCGGTTTTAACTTTCGGTTTATTTCTTGCATTTCTTTCTATCTGACCATATTTTCGCCAGGAGAAATTGTATAAGATTCTTGTGAATCCAAAGCCCAGATCCAGCGCAGGTTCATACCTAAAAAACTTATACCACTGTAAACCTATACGATGGTTAAAGGAATAATAACTTTCATCTGCATCTGTTTCCGTTAAATGTCCGAAACGATAAGATGCCGTTAAATAATTGGCATTGAAGTTTCCCGTGAGCGTATTTACTGTGCCATCTGTATTTAAAGCATCCTGATCCTGGCCATTAGAATGATGGGTAAAGGCCAGTTCACCGTATTGATAATTTTCAGGGTTGGCATTTAGCCTTGCATATAAGGCACCGCCGAGGCGATAACTTGGCGTGCGCACACCTGCAGAAAACTCATTTCTTACCCGAACCGTAAAATCTGGAATAATGGCGAAGGCTATGGGTGATTTATAACTTCCCAGCAGCATATAGGTAGTGGTCAACCTCCCATTAATGACATATTTTGATGGCGCACCTAATTCTCCGGCTGGAGCAGTATAAGAGAAATCAGCATTTTCTTTGTAGAGATTTATATATTCCGTATTGGCAGACTCTTTTCTAGTGATAAGGGAATCTTGCGCAAGGAGATGAAAACACAGAAAAGAAAAAGCAAACGTTAATAAAGTTTTCATCATACCATATAAACGTTGGGAGATGATTGATGGTTTTGTAATTTACTAATCATTATCAAGATTTAGCACTTTGATTTCCTACTTTAAATAAAAAGAAAAAAAATTTAAAGTATGTAAAATTATCAATACGCCTTAAAGTTCATATATTTGTACGTACAAAATATTGATTATGGATACTAAACTCACATTAAAGCTTGATCAGGAAATTATTAATAAAGCTAAGTTATATGCCTCCGATAAAAAATTAAGCTTATCTAGATTAATCGAAAATTATCTTAATGCTTTAACGAGCAACAAAACTAAGGATGAACTACAGATTTCACCTTTTGTAAAAAGCCTGACTTCTGGCATTAAAATACCTCATGATTATGACTATAAAAAAGATCGTGCAGATTACTTAGACAAAAAGCATAAATGATCAGAGTATTTTTAGATACAAACGTTATATTGGATTTACTGGCAGAAAGGACTCCTTTTTTTGATTCAATTGCTAAGGTTGCTACACTGGCTGATCAGAAAAAAATCATTTTAATGGCATCACCATTATCATTTACAACTATTGAATATGTTTTAACCAAGTTTGAACCTTCTGAATCTGTATTGAACAAATTGCGAAAATTTAAAATTCTTTGTAAAGTATGTGAGGTTAATGAAGAAATAATTGATAAAGGATTAAATTCAAATTTTAGAGATTTTGAAGATGCCGTACAGTATTTCACAGCAATTCAATCTAATTGCAACATCATTATCACCAGAAATGGGAAAGATTTTAAACACGCAACTATTCCAATTATGACAGCTGAAGAATATTTAAACAGTATTGGCTTCTAAGGCTATATTTAATAACAGTTTTGATGTTTAACAGACTAACTTACCACTCCACCGTAGTTCCATTCTCTGTTGGATGACCAGTGCAAACCAGCACCCTGCCCCTTTCTATTTCTTCATCGGTAAGTACTTCATTATAATCCATCCGAACATTCCCTTTGGTACAAGTGGCTACGCAAGTGCTGCATACGCCTCCCCTACAACTATAAGGGAGTTTGATTTTATTTTCAAGCGCAACATCTAAAATTCTTTTTGGCCATGGAACTGCCAGATTATAAGTTTCGCCATTGAAATTCAAGATGACCGAATATGTGCTTTTATCTACTACTTTTTCAGAGCCATCGTCTTCATCCATTTCATCTTCTGGTAAAACGAATGTTTCTCTTTTGATCTGTTTTAAATCGAAGCCCATCCCTAGCAAAGTAATCCTGCATAAATCCATATATATAATAGGCCCACAGGTATAGAATAGCGCATGTTCGCGACCGAAATGTAAATGTGTTTTAATTAATTGCTCTATGTAAAACTTGTTTAAGCGGGCAGTCATCAGGTTTTTACTATTGCTAAAAATCCACACGATTTTTAATCTCTCTGGGTACCGTGATTGCCATTCTAAAAGCTCATTATAAAATAAGGCATCTTCCTTTGATCGGTTACTATAAACCAATGTGATTAGTGAATTTCTCTCTATTACCAATGCTGTTTTTAAAATGGAAAACAAAGGTGTAATGCCCACACCAGCGGCAAACAGAAAAAGATCCCTTTCTACATATTCATTAGGTAAATAGCTGAATAATCCTTGGGGCTCCTGTGCAAACAACACATCATTTACAGCGGTTTTATGATGCAAAAATCTGGAGATTTCTCCGTTCTCAACCCTTTTAACGGTAATGGCCAGCGGTTCATCCACATCAGGCGAACTGTTGAACGAATACGATCTACGGACTTCTCTATTTTTTCCTTCGAAAACCAATGAAACAAACTGACCTGCCAGATATTCAGGATATGCCTGATCTACTTCTTCGAATTGAAAAGTGATATTGTCGCCTGGTTGATTGATTATCTTATTGATGCGAAGTTTAAACATGGTACAAAGAAAAGGATTAATGCGTAAAGGCCAAAGCCGAAAGATTAAAGCTAAAAGACTAAAGCAGAAAGTTTTTACATCCCATTATCAGCAAAAGCTTATTAATCTGGGCAATTTACCTGAAATAAAAAAAACGTCCCGATTACTCGGAACGTCTTACCAAATGCTTGTCTTTATCTTAATTATATTAATTGGCGTTATAAGCCAATAACACACGCTTTTTCTGATATCCGTAGCGTTTCGGATGTTCCACAATCTGTTTCATAGAGATCACCTGATAAACATAGCGACCAGTTTCCCGGTTCAGCCTCATTTTATAATAGTTATCCTGATTCTGATTGTTAATTTGTTTGCGTAAACGGCCATCGCCTACATTATAAGCCGCAGCCACTAACGTCCAGCTTTCCAAACCTTTGTACATTTCTTTGATGTATTTACAGGCTGCTATAGTTGATTTACGCAAATTATAGCGTTCATCAACCTGATCATTCACTTTTAAGCCGTATGATCTAGCTGTACCAGGCATAAACTGCCATATTCCAGCTGCACCTTTTGGAGATACACCAGCCGCCATTCCAGATTCAACCAAAGCCAAATACTTGAAATCATTAGGAATTCCATAAGCAGCAAGAATAGGCTCGATTACAGGAAACCATTCTTTTGCCTTTTTATGCAAACGATTTGTTTGCGTATTGCCGTAAGTGTGTGCGGCAAGGATTTTTTTCATTTTGCGTTCCACCTTTTTATCGCCTAATGGCAGGGTTTCATCGGCAAAATTCAACTGAGCCATTAAAGATTGTGGCTTAACCTCTTTTTTTTCAACTTTCAGGCTATCAGTTGTTGGTATTGTAGTGTGTAACTGTTCTTTTTTTAAAAGACTTTTTTGTGCTAAGGGCATTTGGTAAGCGAACACTTTTGCCAACATAAATAGTGTAACCACTACCGCAATTGGTACGATGTGTTTCTTTAACATTTTCCTCCTTTTTTTGGTGAACTTATATAAAAACGTCGGCAAAGCTAAAAAATAATAAGCACATTATCAAACAGTTACATAATTAAGTATAAAAATCACCCTCTAAAGCGCTTTAAACGTGGATTTTAGATTTTGAATTTTAAGCGATATTATCTATATTAGAGGCTATTTTTTTGTCTGATTTTTCAGCTACTCAATATTGCAATATTCACCATTTTTTCATAAATTTGCAGCCCGCATTTCAGGATGCGGTTAAAAGCGTATCATGATAAATAAAAACAACAGGAACAGTCGGGATGACAAGTCCAAACCGGGTAGCCGGAAAACTGATGGCAGAAATAATTCAGCCGGATCTGACAGAAAAAGATCAGACGACAGAGACAACAAATTCAACAAATCATCCGATTCAAAAGATAACTTCAGACCTAGAAGTTCAGAGGGTAAAGATTTTAAATCAAAATCATTTAGCGACAGAAAAGATTCAAGACCGAGAACAGGCGGACGAGATTTCAAATCTAAAGATGCGGAACCTCAAAGCTTTAAGTTTGGCGATCGTGAATTTAAATCCAAAGATTCTGGTTCAAAATCAGAAGATCGTGGTTTTAAATCAAGAGATGGCGGAGCGAGAGATTATAAATCAAGAAGTAGCGACCGTGACTTTAAATCAAAAGATGGCGGATCTAGAGATTATAAACCAAGAACAGGAGATCGTGATTTTAAATCAAAAGATGGTGGATCACGAGATTACAAACCAAGAACAGGTGATAGAGACTTTAAATCAAAAGATGGTGGAGGAAGAGATTATAAACCAAGAACAGGCAATAGAGACTTCAAGTCTAAGGATGGAGATTCGAGAGATTTTAAACCGAGAACTGGCGACAGGGATTTTAAATCAAGAGGTGGAGATCGTGACTTCAAACCTAGAGAAGGCGGATACAGGGATTACAAATCGAGAGGTGAAAGAACTGATGACTTTAAGCCAAGTGCTGGAAGTTCAAGAGATGTAAAACCTAGAGAACCAAGAGAAGGCGACACTCGTCCGTTTAGAAAACGTGAGGAGACACAACCAAGAGATATAGAATTTAACCGCCCTGAGCGAACTGTTATTGCTCCTGCGCGTAAAACAAATGAAGATAAAGGCCTAATTCGCCTAAACAGATATATTTCCAATGCAGGGATTTGCTCGCGCCGTAAGGCTGATGAACTTATTGCTGCTGGCGTAGTTACGGTAAATGGCGAAGCTGTTACTGAATTAGGTCATAAAGTAGATCCATCAAAAGATCTAGTTCGCTACAATGGCGAGTTGCTTAAGCGTGAGAAAAAAGTTTACGTATTGCTTAACAAACCAAAAGACTACATTACCACTACAGATGATCCGCAGGAACGCCGTACGGTAATGCAATTGGTTGATAAGGCTAGTCGCGAACGGATATATCCTGTTGGCCGCCTGGATCGCAATACAACAGGATTATTGTTGATGACGAATGATGGTGAACTGGCTGATAAATTATCTCATCCGAAAAATGGGATTACTAAAATTTACAATGTTGAGCTTGATAAAGCCTTATCACAGGGTGATTTGAACAAAATTGCTTTCGGTTTGGAGCTTGAAGATGGATTGATTAAGCCTGATAACATTTCTTATGTATCGGGTGGAACAAAAAAAGAAATCGGTATTCAGATTCACAGTGGTAAAAACAGGATTGTACGTCGTATTTTCGAACATTTAGGTTATAGCGTAGATAAATTAGACCGCGTAGTTTATGGTAATTTAACGAAGAAAGATTTGCCTCGTGGCAGATGGCGTTATTTAGAAGATCATGAATTGATCCAGATTAAACACTTAATTAAATAATTGAAAAGGCAATCGAAAGGTTGCCTTTTTTGTTTCAATGGAAAATTAATTTAAGAATTACCTCAACATATTTTTCTCATATTTGTTGCTAAAGTAGATTATCATATGAAAAAATATATCGGAATATTCTTAATGTCTTTATTATCAACCATTGCATTCGCACAGCAAAATCACTATAATTTAGTTATAGGCACCTATACAGCTCCAGGTAAAAGTGAAGGAATTTACACTTACGATTTTGATTCAAACATAGGGAATACAAAATTAAAGAATATTACAAAAGATATTGCCAATCCAAGTTATCTGGTTATTTCACCAGATAAAAAATATGCATATGCTGTAAATGAAACTGGTGAAACAAGCACAGTCACTGCTTTTAAATATGATGCGGCAACAGGAATTTTAACTTTTCTAAATAAAGTGAATAGCCATGGAGAAGATCCATGCTTCATCACTGTTGATGACAAAAATGTTCTGGTAGCCAATTACTCCGGCGGCAGTTTGGCTGTATTTTCACGTAAAACGGATGGATCTTTAAGTGAGGCTATTCAGGTGATTCAACATACTGGAAAAAGCATTGATCCTAAAGGCAGGCAAAAGAGTGCGCATGTGCATATGGTTAAATTCACTCCAGATCATCAATATTTAGTAGTAAATGATCTAGGCGAAGATCGGACTTATATTTACAATTACAATCAGACCGGGAAAAGCAAAACCCTTGTTGAAAAATCGATTATTAAAACCAATGCTGGTACAGGTCCGAGACATATTACTTTTAGTCCGAATGGGAAATTTGCTTACCTGGTTCATGAATTTAACGGGAGCATTACTGCATTTGGTTATTTAAATGGCAACTTAACCAAGTTACAGGAAATCGGAACTACCGCAAAAGATTTCAAAGGTGCTATTGATGCCGCTGATATCCATGTTTCTGCAGATGGAAAATTTTTATATGAAACCAACAGAGGCGATGCCAATAGTATTTCTGCCTTTTCTATTCTTCCAAATGGCAAACTTAAATTTATAGAAACATTAAGTACTTTAGGTAAAGGACCAAGAAATTTCACCATCGATCCAAGTGGAAAATTTCTTTTAATAGGCCATCAGTATACCAATAACGTTGTGATTTTTAATAGAGATGTTAAAACAGGTAAATTAACGGATAGCGGAAAAAGGATTGATGTTGGCGCACCGGTTTGTTTAGTGTTTGATAAATAGGTGATAAAACAGATCCTGAGTCAAGCTTAGGAGGACGACCGTTCATAGTTCATGCTCTAAACGCCTTTTATGAACAATCGCTATAGCCACCTCATCATCCTGAACTTGATTCAGGACCTTTTTATACTTTATATCCCTCTTCCTCTTATCACAAAAAAGACCTGCTTTTCAGCAAGTCTTTCTATATATTTTTTCGTAAAAGCTAAGCAGGTTCTGCTACCTTAGCCACATTACGATAAGGGAATGAATTACAGATATGACGACGGGCGAAACGACCTGGAGAATCTGCATTAACTAATTTGATGTAAATTGCTCTTGGCACATCAAAGTATTCATAAGCACTTCCATCAAAAAACTGAATATTTAAAACCGATTGTTTATACTCAAAATCTAAAATATTAGAATTTGTAATGGTTTGGTTGTAAGTTTCAATGTTTTGCTCACGGGTTTCCGGGGCAATACTTACCAGAAAATGGTAAGCTTCTATAATTTCTTTACTTCTAGCTTCTGCTGCTAATTTCTCTTCCTCTACCTGGAACTTATCAGGATGATACTCTTTCATCAGGGTGCGGTAAACCGACTTAAGCGCTGCAAGCTCGGCCGTTTTATCTACGTTCAGAAGCTTTCTGTAATCTACTATCTTTTTCATTTGCCGCAAAGGTACGATTTATAATGATTTGATTTTGAGAAAGTTTAATTTGATAATGATTTCTTTATAAGAATCTTACACACTGAATATTAATCAAAATATTTTTATTCTTATATCGAATATTTCTGAAAATTTGTATTCATAAAAAAAAGTCGCCGGGTAAACCGACGACTCAAGATTTTTTATAAATATCATTTAATTATGATTGCTGCAAGGAATTTTCTATCACTTCTTTATAAAACTCCACATAGGATGGCAGAATCTTTTTCAGATCAAAATCCTGCGCTCTTGTAAATGCGTTATCTTTAAACTGCTTTAAAGTTGCATCATCTTTTAAAATGGATATGGCATTTGCCGCCATCGATTCTACATCACCAACATTACTCATATAACCACAAAAACCATCTACATTTAATTCTGGCAAACCACCAGCGTTGGTCGTAATTGCAGGCACTTTACAGGCCATTGCTTCTAATGCAGCTAAGCCAAAGCTTTCCGACTCTGAAGGCATTAGGAACAAATCTGAAACAGACAAAATTTCTTCTACAGCATCTTGCTTTCCTAAGAAACGCACATTTTCTCCAATATTTAAACTTCTACAAAGCTGTTCATCATAAGCACGTTCTGGCCCATCACCCACCATTAATAATTTTGACGGGATTACAGCCTGTACCTTTTCAAAAATCCTAATCACATCAGCTGTTCGTTTTACTTTCCTAAAGTTCGAGGTATGAATCAGGATTCGCTCATTATTTGGCGCAATCGCTTTCTTAAAATGATCCTTAGCCTGTAAACTGAAGCGATTAAAATCAATAAAATTAGGAATTACCTTGATCTCTTTCTTAATTTCAAAATGACTATAGGTATCTTCTTTTAAATCATCAGAAACCGTAGTTACGCCATCGCTTTGGTTAATGGAAAAAGTAACTACCGGCTTGTAAGTTGGATCTTTACCAACCAGCGTAATATCTGTTCCATGCAGCGTAGTTACAACGGGGATATGAATACCATAACTTGCCAAAATCTGCTTAGCCATAAAAGCCGCAGAAGCATGTGGAATGGCATAATGTACGTGAAGAACATCCAATTTCTCAAAACGAACTACATCAACCAGCTTGCTGGCTAGCGCCGATTCATATGGTGCATAATTAAAGAGCGGATAATCTCTTACCGATACTTCATGATAAAATAAATTTGCGGAGAAAAAATCCAGTCTGGCTGGCTGGCTATATGTGATAAAATGAACCTGGTGCCCTTCATTTGCAAGTGCTTTTCCAAGCTCAGTTGCAACTACTCCACTACCACCAAAGGTTGGGTAGCAAACAATTCCTATCTTCATTTATAAATGCGTTGTTGTTGCCACAAATGTAGCCGATTTTAATCTATAATATGTGTCGGGATATTGCAATAAAAACTTTGGAAGGTTAGGCCGCAGATTCGCAGATTACGTTTTCTAAAAAAAAATTATAGCGTATGTTGAATCTGGCAATTTATTTTAAATTATAAATAGCTAAAGTGTATGCTTATTTAGTTTTTATAATGCGTTTATACTGTAATGATTTATCATTGAAGTTAATGATTAGCCCAACTTTAAGCTTCGATATGGTGAGATAATTCAAAACCTGAGCATAATAAGCATCTACGATTCCATTACTGGATTTGATTTCAAGAATTAATTTATTATCAATTACAAAATCGGCATAGAATTGATGTTTAAGGACAATGCTTTTGTAATTGACTACAAATCTTTTTTCCCTTTCATACCCAATGCCTCTGGAGGTTAATTCATATTCAAAGGCATCTTTATAAACAATTTCTGAAAAACCTTTACCTAAAATCCTATGAATTTCCATTGCTATACCGATTACTATATAACACTCTTCTTGAAAAGGATAATCATCTACATTGAAGTGATTACTCATATTAAATTCGCTAATGAATCTGCCAATTTGCGGCTAAATTTGCAGCAGGCTAAATGCCTCTGCTATGCTCCTTCAATAATTCAAATGCCATAAATGAAAAATTACCTGGCAATGTGGAAAACAATAAATAAAAAGTAACAGTGGGGAAAATAAAAGAATATTGGGCAAATAATGCCTCACCTTAATTATTTCAAATTTCTCATCTCTTCCTTAATCACCAGGAAAAGTTCGTTCGGCCTTTGGGTACCAATGAAGTATTCTAAACCATCACGATCGGTTAACACCACAGCATCTTTACCCGAAGAGTAAAAACGAATGGTTCCTTTTGTATGAAGATTGTATACCGGATTATTGAAAAAATAACGGCTATAAGTGGCTTTACGCACATCAACAATGCTATTTAAATCTATTTTTACGCGCTTGGTTGTCCACAAACCATCTAGAATCATACTGCCATTGTCTACAACAATTTTGTATTGAATAAGAAAGAGCAGCAGCATGGAAACACCGATGATTCCAAAGCCAACCACTAAGAAAAGATCTTGTGTATTATCGCGGTCGCGCTCGTAAACATAGGCTGCAAAGCAGAATGCAGCCATAATTAATCTGATGAAAATGCGAACATAATCCCGACCAATGTACTGTTTTTCGATATAGGCGTATTTACTTTCCACTGATTAATTTTCGAGTTCGAATATAGCAACTTTTTTTGTTGCAGTAGTTAATTTATATCGATTATCCTGTCGCATTCCTGCAATCCATATAATATCCCCATTACCATTGATTAAGATAGGCGTACTGTGCTTGATGTGTACCGGAACTTTCTCGTTAATAAAAAAATCACTTACTTTTTTGGGCATGTGCATTCCTAACGGAATAAATTTATCGCCATTTTGCCATTTTCTCACCACTAAAGGAAAAATGAGTTGATCTGCATTTACGAAAGCCTTGGCTACATTCATTTCAAATTTTGTTACCGTACTATAAGTTAAGGAAATGGTATGCCCGCCAAAACTAATTCTCTTTGTTGCAGGATGAATAAATTCATTTAAAAGGACATCTGTATTCTTTTCAATAATGACTAAATCGTTCCTGTTGATAACGGCCTGATGGGTAGAACTGAAAAAATGCGTTCCGCTTAAGGCTGTCAAACTTACTATAATCTCTTCTACTACATGCTCCGTAAAATGATAAGGCTTAAGCAATTCATATAAAAGGAGTTTTTGAGGCTTTAATTTTGCAATCTCATCCAAAGCTATATATAGGCCATCCGTCTTTCTAATTAAAATGTTATTCTGTAATTTAGCCACTTCCAGATCCAGGAAGTTTTCCAGTTCGGCAAAGCGGGCTATATTATCTGCAAAGGTTTTTTCGAGATTTGGATTAATTTCCTTCAAATGCGGAATCACCTGTAGCCGAAGTTTATTCCGGGTATAATGTGTGCTTAAATTAGAACTGTCTTCCACAAAGGAAATATTTTCTTTAGTTACAATACTTTCAATCTGCTCACTGTTTAAAAAGAGTAATGGACGAATCAAATGATTTCTTTTTGGTAAGATACCATGCAAACCGCTGATACCTGTTCCACGAATGAGATTCATCATTACCGTCTCAATGGCATCATTCTGGTGATGGGCCAAAGCTATATAATCGTATTGATTTGCAACCCTAATTTCTTCAAACCAGGTGTAACGCAAATCACGGGCAGCCATCTGCGTAGAAATTTTATTTTCAACAGCATATTTTTTAGTATCAAAATGCGTTATATGAAATGGGAGATCAAGGGTTTCAGCAAGTAATTTAACGAAATTTTCGTCGCGCTGTGCCTCATCTGCCCGGAGATTAAAATTACAATGTGCCACGCCAATATTAACGCCTATTGCCTTAAAGAGATGCAACATCAATACAGAATCTTTTCCTCCGCTAACGGCTAAAAGAATCTTGTTACCACTGGCAAACAACTCGTGTTGCTGAATAAAATCCTGAAATTGAGATAAGGGTAACATCCACCAAAAATATTTAATTTTAACTGGTATTCCGAACGTTCGGAACAAAAAACTAACTTTGTAGGGTGCAAAAAATATTTGTTTTTATATTTCTTTTAATTAGTCCTTTTTTTCTCTTCGGCCAAAAGCAGATTAAGATTGTTTCATACTCTAAAATTAGCGGAGATATGAACAAGAGCATTACTTATTTAAGAAATCCGGTTTTTCAACAAGATAATGCTACTCTCACCTGTGACAGTGCGGTATTTTACAATAAGCGTAATTATTTTGAAGCATATAGAAATGTCCATATCAATCAGCTTACTACCGATATTTATTCAGATCAGCTGGAGTATGATGGAAATAAAAAGCATGCCCACTTAACTCAAAATGTGCGAATGGTTGATCCTCAATCGGTTTTAACCACTAATATTTTAGATTATAACACCCTTAGCAAAATCGGGACTTACACCAGTGGAGGTAAGATCGTTAATCAGGAAGTTACCTTAACCAGTAAAAATGGTTATTATTTTAGCACCAGTAACGATGCCTACTTCAGGTATAATGTGGTGGTGGTTACACCTCAGGTAACCATTAAATCAGATACGCTCCGGTACAATACCCAATCTAAATGGACGTATTTTTATGGCCCTACCAATATAAAAGGCAAAGATGATAACCTTTATACTGAAAATGGCGCCTATAATACCACTACTGAAGATGCCTACTTTGGCAAAAAAAATCTTTATACACAGGGCACCAGATCACTTAAGGGAGATAGTTTATATTACTTTGGGAAAATAGGCTATGGTAAGGCGGTAAAAAACATTGTTTTTTCTGATACCAAAGACAAAATGAAAATGTTTGGCGATTTGGGCTATTACTATAAAATTGATCAACGAACATTGGTTACCCGCAATGCTTATATGGGTATTGGCACCGAAGATTCTATCGTGGTGAAAGATAAAAAGCGCCCTGATAGTTTATGGATGGGTGCAGATACCCTTGAAACGCAAATGGTTTTACAGAAAAGCCTCAAACTGATTCCTAAAATTTCGATAAAATCAGATAATGAGGTTGGTGAAGATGATGAAGAAGACACTAAAGAAGGTACTTCACCTCAAGAAAAAACATCTACTGAAAAACCTGATCGGGATAACAAAGATAAACGATCTTCTGCTGCTAAAAATGATAGAAATTCGAAAAACAAAGCTAAAAGTGACCCTAAAAACCCTGACCAAAAGAATAGCACACCAGAGAAACTCCAGATAGATTCCTTAGCTAAAAAATTACCACAGTTAAATGCAGATAGTTTAAGAAATGGGGGTATATTAAAAAACAAGGCAGATTCTATTATTAATAATTTACCAAAAATTAAGGATGACACGCTTACACAAAAAGCCATTAAAACAGGTAATCTGTCCGATAAAAAGGCTATTGGTAAAGTGGATAGTTTAGCAAAAACAATAGATAAAGGTAATGCTAAGACCCTTGGTAAAAATGTGCTTTCGGCATTGAAACCAGGTATGGCTAAAAATGATACAGCTAAATTTAATCCCGCCGATACCGTACAGGCGAGAATTATAAAAGCCTACCATGGTGTTAAAATATTCAAAACCAATATCCAGGCCAAAACAGATAGTTTATTTTACACCAGTGCAGATTCTACGTTGCGGTGTTTTGTTAATCCGATAATCTGGTCAGAAGGGTCGCAACAAATTGCTGATACCATTTATGTGCAGTTTAAAAACAAGAAACTGAATAACCTGCAATCCATCAGAAATGCTTTTTTGGTAAATACACCAAAAGATTCTTTAAGGTTTAACCAGATTAAAGGAAGGTTAATGACAGGTTTCTTTAATAATGGCAAACTAAAAACTATGTATGTGGATGGTAATGCGGAAAGTATTTATTATACGCAGGATGATAGTACAAAGGTGTATAAGGAAATGAACCAGACGCTTAGTAGCCGGATTAAGTTTATTTTTAAGGATAATGAAAACGACATCGAAGATATTGTGTACATCAAAGGAGTGGAAGGTGCTTTAAATCCGGAAAGTAAAGTATCTAAAGATAACGTATTAAAAGGCTTTTCATGGAAACCTAAGGAACGCCCGAAGAACAAAAAAGATGCAATTGGATCATCAGGAAAAGCAAAGCCTAAGGCTAAACCAAAAGCGACTACTCCGGTAAAATCAAATGTTGGCAGTAAAACGACTATCGCAACGAAGACAGGTTCGCTGCCAGTGAAAAAAATTACCGGAATAAACTTAAACCTTGATAAAAATTTACCTGCCGGAAATCTGTTAGACACGGCTAATTTTGGAATCAAGCCAATTTTGCAAAAAACAGATTCTTTAAAGAAAGCTATAAAAAAATTATAGGCTTAGTATTTATCATCTTCACAAAGAGGAACTACAAAGTAATCTTCGATAAAACTTTTTAAATAGATTACGTCTATCGGTTAGTGCAGCAACAACCGAAAAACATATGCCGCTTGGTAACATACTAACCAGTAGATTAAGCCTTTAAAAATTCCATCATCTTTTTTAAGGCGATAGCCCTGTGGCTGATTTTATTTTTTTCAGCCATATCCATTTCAGCAAAGGTAATGTCATAACCATTTGGCTGAAAAATCGGATCATAACCAAATCCTTTAGAACCAGATAAACTTTCTCTGATGGTTCCTTCAATCACCCCCTCAAAAATATGATTTTGCCCGGCGAGCATTAGTGAAATAACAGTTTTAAATCTTGCCTTGCGATTGGTTTCCCCATTTAATTTCTGTAAAACCAGCTGCATATTCTCTACCGTATCCCTACTCCCACCGTAACGGGCAGAATAAACACCAGGTTCATTATTCAAAGCATCTATCTCTAAACCACTATCATCAGCAAAGCAATCTAAATGAAAGTTTTCTACTACATATGAACTTTTCAGAGTAGCATTACCTTCAAAAGTATCCGCAGTTTCAGGAATATCTTTGGTACAGCCAATATCACTCAAATTTAAAACTTCATACTGACCGGCAAGTACCAAGCGGATTTCGTCGGTTTTATGCTTGTTATTGGTGGCGAAAACGAGTTTATTCATTAGGGTTAGGTGGTTAGGTGGTTAGGTGGTTAGGTGGTTAGGTGGTTAGGTGGTTAGGTGGTTAGGTGGTTAGGTGGTTAGGTGGTTAGGTGGTTAGGTGGTTAGGTGGTTAGGTGGTTAGGTGGTTAGGTTTTGAATACCTTAAGCAACTGATGTTACAAAATAATTTAATTAATTTGCCTGCAAACATCTTGATACTAAATACTTAATCTATTTAATTTTCTGAAGGTTTCCCCAAAGTAGTTTTTTCGCACTTAAGTCGCTATCCAAAAGATGTAGATTTGGTGCAAAGATAATCCTGGTTGTTTCATGAGTGATAATTTCATTTTGCCATTCATAATTCAATTCCAAATCGGCAATTTCCACACCAAAGGAAAGCATGATTAAAGGTTTAAAAAACTGGTGAAAAGATGCAAAGGTAGTGCCCGGATAAGTGGCATAATTGACAAGTGCAAAATCAGCAGTTCCTAAATCAACAGCTTTAACAATTTTTCGGAGTAACTCTTTGCCCTGTTCAGTACTTACATCATTCGTATGATCATTTACCAAAATCAAAACCGATTTTTTATTTCCGCCTAAAAACTTAAATGTTTTTTCTATTGCAACGTCTCCAATATTAGGCAGAATCGCGACGTTTTCTGGTTTGTTTTTAGGTATTTCCATACCCTTAGGTAAGAAAATTACTGGATTTACCAAAGGCGCAGCAATATTAGTTTCAGGTTTAATTGCGACAGAAATTTGTTCTAAAACAGGCTCTGCAGCAACATGATGCGACATTTTCACATTTTCATCCTTCACTAAAAAAACTTCTTCAGTAAAAAATAATCGTAAAGCATTCGCATTGTTGGTAACCTGGTTTTCCATTCGTATTTTTGTAGGATAATAATTTCTGTTAAAATTAGTTAAATATCTTATAATAGCCCTGCTTATTGTTACTTTTATCCCTTAAAATTTATAGAGTGCTCCGTGTAAACAAGGCTTGTTGCTTATTCGTTTTTAGCTTGATTAGCAACTATTCGTTTGCTCAAAACGTTGCTGTAATTAATGCTAAACCTGTAAGTGCTAAAGAGTTTCTTTGGGCCTACAAGAAAAGTCATAATGGGAGCATTAGCGCAGATTACAATGATTTAGCATCATACCTGAACTTATATATAAATTTTAAACTAAAGGTTTTAGATGCGCGTGAAATGGGATTAGATAAAAATCCGGTTTATCAGGAAGAAATCAAAACTTATGAAACGGCACTGGAAGCACATAAAAAAAATAGTGGAATCAATAAAAACCATGACTTTTTGCTTAACGAATACCGTGAAGGTGTTTTAATGTTTAATGTATCTGAACAGAAAATCTGGAGCAAGGTTCAGGAAGATGAACAGGGAATTATAGATTTTTATCAGCAAAACAAGAAGGACTATAATGCACCTTTAAATGAAATTAAAGGTCAGGTAATAGCAGATTACCAACAAAATTTAGAAGAAAACTGGCTCAAGGGCCTCAAGCAAAAATATCAGATTAAGGTGAATGAAAACGAGTTAAAAAAACTTGCCAAACCATAAATACTGATCAATAAATAGTATAATAATCGCATCATATAAATAATAGAATGAAAAAAGTTTTTTTAGTAGCAACCGCATTGATTTGCTTATTTTTAAATAGTTATGCTCAAAAAGGAAAACATAACATAGATAAAGTTGCTGCTGTTGTAGGAAATAACATTGTACTGCTTTCTGATTTAAATCAACAATACACACAATATCTTTATCAGGGCAATCCTGCTAATGAAGATATTAAATGTAAGATTTTACAAAACACACTTACCCAAAAACTTTTAAAGCAACAGGCAGAAATCGATTCGGTAATGGTGGAAGACGGGCAGGTTGATGATGAGGTAAACAAACGGATGCGTTACAGCATGCAACGTGCGGGTGGACAAGAGCGTTTGGAGCAATTCTTAAACAAATCTGTGCTTCAATACAAAGATGAGATCAGACCATCTGTTAAAGACGAATTGATTGCTCAAAAAATGCAGGCAAAAATTACAGAGAATATAAATGTTACGCCAATGGAAGTTGAAAAATATTTCAAAACCCTTGGAGATAGTATTCCCGAATTTAATACTGAAGTAGAGGTTGGGGAAATTATTTTAGATCCGAAGCTAACCAAGGCAGAGAAACAAAGATTTCACGATAAAATTGAAGCCCTTCGCTTAAGGGTAAAAAGTGGTGATGATTTCGGTGTTCTGGCTAAAACTTATTCAGAAGATCCAGGTTCATCTGCAGATGGTGGCGATTTAGGTTTCTTCGACAGAAGTACCATGGCTAAAGAGTTTACAGCTTGGGCATTTAAACTTAAGGCTGGAGAAATGTCTCCTGTTTTTGAAACAGAATTTGGTTTCCACATTTTACAGGTAATCGAACGCCGTGGCGAGCAGGTACATGCACGTCACATCCTGATCAGGCCTGCAACTACGCCTGAAAGTTTAACCCGATTAAAACTTCATGCAGACAGTATTTACAATAATATTGCTTCAAAAAAGATAAGTTTCGCGGCTGCAGCAAGTTTATATTCTGACAACAAGGAAACGAAATTTAACGGTGGTATGATGCTCAATGCAGAAAACGTACAGGCAAGAAGTACTTTCATTCCTATTGACAAACTAGATCCATCTGTATTTTTAGTGATTGATACCATGAAAATTGGTGCCATTTCAAAACCGAATCTTTATACCGCTGCTGATGGTAAACAAGCCTATCGCATCTTATACTTGAAGTCTAAAATCCCACCTCATAAAGCAAACCTTGCTCAGGATTTTCCAAAAATCAGAGATGCTGCTCAAAGTGATAAAATTAATCGTACTTTAAGCGAATGGTTTGAAAAACGTCGTGAAAGCACTTATATTAAAATCGACGACGAATTTAATACCTGCAATGAGTTAAAAATTTGGACTAAAACCTCAACAGCCGCAAAATAAAACGAATGCAGTACAAAAACGAAGTAGAAGCTGTCAACGCACTTCACCTGGCTTTTAACAACATTAAAGCAGAAATAGGAAAGGTAGTTGTTGGACAAGATGATATCATCAAATCTGTTTTAATCGCCATTTTTAGCAACGGACATTGTTTGCTGGTTGGTGTACCCGGATTAGCTAAAACCTTACTCGTTCAAACTGTTGCTGCAGTTCTTGATCTCGATTTTAATCGGATTCAATTCACACCAGACTTAATGCCCAGTGATATTATTGGTGCAGAGATATTAGGAGAAGACAGGCATTTTAAATTTATTAAAGGGCCTGTTTTTTCCAACATTATTTTAGCTGATGAAATTAACAGAACTCCTCCTAAAACACAGGCAGCCTTGCTGGAGGCCATGCAGGAAAAATCTGTTACAGCTGCCGGCCAAACACATGCCTTACCAAAGCCTTTCTTTGTTTTAGCTACTCAAAACCCAATTGAACAGGAAGGGACTTATCCACTACCAGAAGCACAACTGGATCGGTTTATGTTTAATATTCAGTTAAACTACCCTGCATTTGCAGATGAACTGAGCATTGTTCGTAATACTACCAGCAACAAAACCGTTCAGTTGCAGAAAATTATTCATGCGGATGATATTCAATATTTCCAGCAGCTGATCAGAGAAATTCCGGTAACTGATCATGTTTTAGAATACGCGGTAAAACTGGCTTCTAAAACACGTCCAAATAGTGAATTTGCAACGGAAGCCGTAAATAAATACATCAGTTGGGGTGCAGGCCCAAGGGCTTCACAGTTTCTTGTTCTGGGTGCCAAATGTCATGCTGCAGTAACTGGTAAATATGCCCCAGATATTGAAGATGTTCAGGTTGTTGCAGAACCTATTCTTCGCCACCGAATTGTTCGCAATTACCGTGCGGAAGCAGAAGGCCTATCCATTGAGAAGATTATTAAAGATCTTTTATAGCATCTTTAATTTAACACTACAACTTCTTAATTTTCATTTTCCGGGTAGTACTTTTTATCATTTGTTAATTTTAATATCTTTAAACATAAATTGTTTAAACCTAAAAGTATTCAGATGAAAACCAAAGCATTCACTCTATTTATCTTATTTCAATTTTTATTAGTAACTGCTTTTGCTCAGAAAAATGCGGGCTTAGACATTTTACTAGATAAAAATGCTGAATTCATTCTTCCACAAACAACCGATAAAATTTCTGCAGCTTTACGTACAAAAGCCATTATCACAGACAATGAGAATGATGGAGAGCGATACGCAGAATGGATTACCTCATCAGGTTTAGGCGTCTATACCAATATCGGAGATAAGAAAACAGTTAATGATATCTGGTTCAGTATTCCTGATGATAAAAATATCATTATTTCAGGTTTGCCTTTTAATCTGGTGCTGAATAAAACCACCATTGATGAGGCCATGGTTAAATTTAAGAAGTATAATGTAAAAAAGTCAAAACTTAGTGATGGCAGCTTTTATTCAAATGGCACAAAACTGCTTTTTAAAAAGGGCGGTCACTATATAACCCTATCCTACAATGATCAGAATCTGTTAAAATCTCTATCTATTATGCGCTTCATTCCTGATCCTGCCGCTGGATAATTAATTTTCATTTGAGATGAATAGCCATTAATTATCTGCACTACAAATCACATTGTAAATCTTTATTTTATATTTTTTGTTATTATCTTTACCACACTTATAATAGCATTAATTTAAAAATCAAAAATATTAGATATGTCAGCTCACGATTCACACGCTCCGGTTCAGGATACAAAAGGGATTTGGACACTACCTTTAACCGCATGGATTCTGGTTTTAATTCTTCTGGTAGCGTTCACCAGACCAATTTTTCATCATGCAGAAGAATCAACTTCTCATGAGAAAATGGAGAAGCCACATTCAAAAGCTGAAGAGGCTGAGACATCTCACCACTAAAAAATTATTGGCATAAAAAAAGCGATGAAATCATCGCTTTTTTTATAGATTTTATTTTACCTGATTCATCAGGTTTGGAAAGTCAGTAATTACACCGTCAACCCCCAGGCTCATAAAATACCTTAAATCTTTAACTGTGTTTACCGTCCACGGAATGATTTTAATACCCATTTCATGGCAACGATCTACCAGGCCTTTACCAACCAAAACCGAATATGGGCTATAGATGGTGGGTTTAAAACCTAATTTTTCAATATAATCTTCAAAAGGTTCTTTCTCATCAATAAGCAAGGAAGTTTTCACTTTAGGATATTTTTCATGTAGATATTGTAAGGTTCGCATATCAAAAGATTCAACAATTACCCTTTTAGCGATCTTTTTAGCATTTACTACATCCATAATCAATTCTACAAATTCAGCCGGTTCCGGGTGGAATTCATTATCGCCATTTTTGATGGTTTTAGTTTCAATACTGTAAATTGGTTTGGCTAAACGGTGTTCTTTTACATAGGCTTCTACAGCATCTATCGTTTCAGAGAGCAAAGGTTTATAGGCTTTGAATTTCATTTGCCCTGGAAAACGGGCATGAATCTTACTTCCTACATCAAATTTTTTCACCTGCTCATAATCCATCTGATAAATATTGTAGTTTTTCTGATCCTTAAAAGAAATGGGTTTGCCATTAGGCAATAATGAAATTTCATTGTTAAAATAGGGTTCCTGAGATAAAACAACCTGTTTATCCTTTGAAATTACCGCATCCATCTCTAATGTGGTTACGCCTAAATCAAGGGCTTTTAACATGCCTTCAATTGTATTTTCTGGCATAATGCCTCTCGCTCCTGCTTTACCCTGAACATCAAACTTCTTTTTTTGTGCCGATGCCTGAAAGAACAATAGAATTATAGCAGATAGGATAAATAGTTTTTTATGCATAAATTTTATTTTTAGGGTAAACGTAAAACCCAGATTTAAGTTGTAAAATAATTAGAAAACAGGTTTTTATTTTTCGCCCCGTTAGAAATAAAAAAAGCTTTCCTTTTACAGAAAGCTCGTTTAATTCACATTTTGTATAACTATCTTTCAGCAGGAACAAAGGCTTGTACAATTAGATTCCAGCTGGAATCCGCAGCTTTTTCATACACAAAAACGTAATTAAAACTTTCGCGTAAATCTGCTTTATAATCTATCGTAGCCACTCCGAAGGTATAGGCTAAATCACTGCCTATGGCCTTATCTACGCCTGTCGTTTTCAGATTGATTTTACTAATCATTCCATTATAAAAAGTAACAATTTTACCTTTTCCGGTAATCAGGTCGTTCCCTGGAAATAACAACCTTGCATCCTCAGTTAAGAAACCACCAAAAGCCGCAACACCATGTGTTTTTAAAAAGGTATTTAAGGTTTTCTCTGTGGTAAGAATAATATCCTTTCCAGCTTTAATTTCCCTTTCATTTAAAAACTTAGGCGCAACATGGTCTTTTGGCTCAATAAATTTTGCTGCTGTTTGACCTAGCGGCTTATTACTTGAGGTTTCTAAATCAATAGCCAGCTTCCATTTGCCATTTTCTGATTTCCAGATGGATAAATACTGGCCATACTTCTTCTCTGTGCCATCAACCATATACGGACCAGTAGTAAAACCTAAATCACCACTATGAGAAACCTGAGCTAAGTTAGGCTCCCAGGTAACCGATTTTTCGCTATTGGTTTGGGCATTATAATATGTTTTTACATTAACCGGATTTGGACGAAAAACCAAAGCACTTGCTAGTGAATGTGCCAGATAGGCATCCTTATCGCCATTTTTTGCAACCGATTTTGCGAAATCTTTTTCTGCATTAACCAGAGATTTTGTAGTTCCATCATTTTTTTGCGCAAATGCACTCAGCGCTAAAAGTGATGCGATTGCTGTCGAAAATATTTTTTTCATTATATGTTTAAGTATAGTTGTGCGAATATAAAATTTTATCAGTTGGCTCACTTCAAAAGTAATTAACAATTACACAATTTATTTTTCGCGAAAGATGGTTTCCAGTACGGTTTGTCCGGTGGCTTTAAGTGTATTCCGATCAATATTAGCCAGGTTATCCAACTGTGTATGCCAGTTGATATAGAAACCACTGTTATCGTTATAATGTATAATATCTATTGATGGTACACCAGCCTTATTCATCCAGAAATGATCATCAACCAATTTCCCGCTGGGTAGATTAACAAAATATGACCCGAAGCCAATCTCATTGCCTATCGCCCAAACATTATTAACCACATCTGGTGCAGACTGGCGCGAAATTTCATCTTGCGTAAATTGCGCATTACCGCCGCCAACCATGTCCAGGTTAATGCCATATCTTGCTTTGTAACCTTTTGCTATTGCATTTTTAGACCAATACTGGGAGCCTAAACACCAGGTTACTTCATCTGGTGTTTCATCATTTGCTTTACCGTAATCTTCCAGATCCCATAATATAAAATCAACACCTACATTTGGTTGTGTTTTCTGAATCTGGCGAGCCATTTCTAAGATAACCGCCACACCGCTGGCACCATCATTTGCCGCATCAAATGGCTTATTGTGGTTAGACGGATCAGTATCCTGATCAGAAAATGGACGGGTATCCCAATGTGCGGTAACCAGTACTCTTTCCTTTTTCTCCGGGTTGAAACTGGCCTCAATATTTTTCAACTGAAAGCTTTTTCCATCATATGTTTTGGTTTTTTCACCGTTAACCGTAACTGTAGCACCAAAAGATTTTAACCTGGCAACCAGATAGTCGGCACATTTTTGATGTGCCGGAGTACCCGGAATACGGGGACCAAAATCTACCTGCGCTTTTGTATACAGGTAAGCGCTATCTGCATTAAACTCCGGAGAAACCAATTTTACAACTGCACTGTCTGTGGTTTCCTCGTCGTTACTTTTCGATTTATTTTTACATCCCTGCAATCCGAAAAATGCAATTAATGGGATGATTAGAAGTTTTTTATTCATTTGGTAAATTTTATAGCAGGCAATTTAATTAGGAAGACTCAATACTCCCGACTTAAGACTCCAAACTTAACCTATGCCTTACTCCAGGTTGTTCCTTCTTTACTATCTTTCAATTGAATGCCCAGTTCCTGCAAACCAATTCTGATTTTATCAGATGTGGCATAATCCTTATTGGCCTTTGCTTCCGTACGGAGATCAATCACCATATCCAATACACCATTTAAATCATTACTTCCGGCATCTTCATCTTTTAAACCAAGAATGTCAAAAACGAAATCGTTAATCAATTGCTTTAACTGCTCCAGCTGATCTGCAGAAATTTTGGCTTTTCCATCGTAAACTGTATTGATAATCCTAACGGCTTCAAATAACTCGGCAATTAAGATCGGACTGTTAAAATCATCATTCATTGCACTGATGCACTTCTCTTTGATCGTTTCGATATTAAAGTCACTTCCATCAGATACGGTTAATTTATCCAACAAACTAATCGCGGCCATTAATCTTCTAAAGCCTTTTTCAGAAGCATCAAGCGCGTCGTTAGAAAAATCCAGCGTACTGCGGTAATGTGCCTGTAGCATAAAAAACTTAACCGTCATCGGACTATAACCCTTTTTCAGGAGCGGATGATCACCAGTGAATAATTCTAAAGGAAGAAAACCATTACCGGCAGATTTAGACATCCGGGTACCATTTACCGTAAGCATATTGGTGTGCATCCAATAACGGGCAGGTTGTTTATGGCTGCAGGCTTCAGATTGTGCAATTTCATTGGTATGGTGTGTGGCTGCAAGATCCATCCCGCCGCCGTGAATATCAAATTCATCGCCCAAATATTTAGCACTCATGGCTGAACATTCAATGTGCCAGCCTGGAAAACCCAAACCCCATGGTGATTGCCATTGCATTAAGGTTTCTGGCTTTGCTTTTATCCATAAGGCAAAATCTAAACGGCCGCGTTTTTCATCCTGGCCACCCAATTCACGGGTATTATTGAGCATATCCTCCAGATTTCGATTCGTCAGGATGGTGTAGTTGTACTCCTTGCTGTATTTTTCAACATCAAAATAAACATTTCCACCAATTTCGTAACCATAACCATTGGCGATAATGACCTTAATCATTTCAATCTGCTCGATAATGTGGCCTGTTGCTGTAGGTTCTATGCTGGGTGGCAAAGTATTAAACATGCGTAGCACATCATGAAAACCTAAAGTGTATTTTTGTACAATTTCCATAGGCTCCAATTGCTCCAGTTTAGCACGTTTGGCAAATTTATCATCACCTTCATCGCGATCACCTTCCAGGTGGCCAGCATCTGTAATGTTACGCACATAACGAACCTTAAAACCTAAATACTTAAGGTACCTGAAAATTAAATCGAAAGATATAAAGGTGCGGCAATTGCCTAAATGCACATCGCTGTAAACTGTAGGGCCACATACATACATGCCAACATGGTTTGCATTAAGTGGTTGAAAAAGTTCTTTCTTACGTGAAAGCGTATTATAAAGCTGTAAGCCAGTATTCATATTGCAAATGTAATATTTACCAGCGTAAAGTTTGAGGAATGAAAAATTGTTTAACTAACTGAATGGTTAATTGACAATTCTTAAATGAAAAGCATAGATGAAATTGGCCATGTACGAAAAAAGTTCCTAACCTTGACTGGCATAAAGCCAATCAAGGTTAGGAAATTAGATCAATCATTATTTCTTCAATTTTGATTTAAAGATTTTTTCCAGTTTTTCAATTTTGGGTTGAATAACTAATCTGCAATAGGCTTCATCGCCATTTTTGTTAAAATAATTTTGATGATAGCTTTCTGCAACATAAAATGGCTTTGCTGCTTCTATGGCTGTTACTACTTTTTTACCATAGGCATTTGTTTTGTTTAATTCTGCCTTATACTTTTCTGCCAGGGCTTTTTGTTCTGGTGTATGATAAAAAATCACCGAACGATATTGTGTTCCAGAATCTGCACCCTGACGGTTTAAAGTGGTTGGATCATGGCTTTTCCAGAAAACTTCCAATAATTCATCGTAAGAAATTTCCATTGGGTTGTAAGTGACCTGCAAAACCTCAGCATGCCCGGTATTACCTGTACAAACTTCTTCGTAAGTTGGATTGGCTAACTGACCGCCTTCATAACCTGATTTTACAGCAGTAACTCCTTTTAAACGTTGAAATATAGCTTCTGTACACCAAAAGCAGCCCATTCCAAATGTAGCCTTTTCTGTTTTTTTCCCCTGTGCATTGGCCTGGTTTAAGGCTAAGACAGACAATAGAATTAAAATTATTTTTTTCATGTTCTTTGTGTGTTTATTTCAGGATATACTAAATACTGATGCGATACATTCGAAACATTCAGCCTAAATATCCCTGTTATTAATATTACGAAATAAAACCCATCATGGTTTAAGTTAAAACAATAATGGATTTTGCATGACAAACCCAACATTTTGTGTGTTTAAGTGTTTATGTTAATAACTTAAAAAACTGATAATTAATTTATTATCCTCATATTATTTAACTTAAAGACACTTATTAACAATTCTTTTTTAAATTCGTATTACATTAAATTTAAAATCATGTCTACACCGTATATTCCTTGTTTGGATTTGGGTTCTTATATCGATGGAACTGAAGAAGAACGTAAAAAATTTTCTAATGAGTTGGGCAGAGCCTTCAATGATTCGGGTTTTGTAACCATTACCAACCATGGTTTAAGCCAGGAATTAATTGATAAGCTTTATGAAAACATCCGTGCTGCTTTTGCTTTACCTTTAGATATTAAAAAGAAATATGAAAAGCCAGAGCTTGCTGGTCAGCGAGGATATACAAGTGCAGGTAAGGAAACAGCAAAGGGTGCAAAAACACCGGATTTAAAAGAGTTCTGGCAAATTGGACAGGAAGTTACGGATGGTGATCCGGTAAAGGATCAATATCCAGACAATGAAGTTTTAGAAGAGTTACCAGAATTTAACCAGGTTACAGGTGACATTTATAAAAAACTGGAGGAAAACGGGACACATCTTTTACGTGCAATAGCCACTTACCTTGAATTGCCTTTACACTATTTTGATCAACATGTTCATAATGGGAATTCTATTTTGAGAGGCATTCATTACTTCCCTATTGAAAACCCGGAAGTTATTCCTGATGATGCTGTTCGTGCAGGTGCGCATGAAGACATTAATTTGATTACGTTATTGATTGGTGCAAGTGCCGATGGCTTAGAAGTTTTGACCCGCAGCAATGAATGGTTACCGATTAAGGCACACCATACTGATATTGTGGTAAATGTTGGCGATATGCTGCAACGTTTAACTAATAACAAATTAAAATCTACTACCCACAGGGTGGTTAATCCACCTCGTGAATTAATGAAAACATCCCGTTTCTCGGTACCGTTTTTCCTGCATCCACGTAGCGATATGGATTTAACCAGCTTAACATCTACCATTGATGCTGAACATCCAAAAGCATACAGTGACATGACTGCTGGTGAGTATCTTGATGAAAGATTGAGAGAAATTGGTTTGAAGAAATAAGCAAATTCGTCATTGCGAGACTCGATTTTTTATCGAGACGCGGCAATCTCAAATATTAATATCAGCACCGACTTTGGTCGGTGCTTTTTTATTACCTTAAAGTATGCATGCTACTCATTTAAAAATTTTCAAACAGATAAAAGGTATTGGCTCTGCTTCCGGCATATTCTCCAATGCAGAACAGCTCTATATTATTGGTGATAACAGTGGTTTTTTAAATGAATACAACCTGAACACCAATGCACTGAAGAAAATTCAGATTTTATTTGATCAACCGCTTAATCAAAATGAAAACATTCCAAAACCGCTGAAACCAGATTTTGAAGTGCTTTGTCATGCTGATGATAGCCTTTACATTTTAGGTTCTGGCTCTACAGCTGCAAGAAACCTTTTAATTAGATACGACTTAACCAAAAGAAAAGTTAGCCATGAAAGTTTAAGTAAAACTTACGAGAAGATGAGGCTTATTTCTGGGATTAACATTGATAATTTCAACATTGAAGGTGCTGTTTTTACAGGAACAACTTGGCTGCTTTTTAATCGCGGAAACGGAGATGAAACAAAAAATGGTATTTTTATCCTATCAGGAAAAGATTTAACTCATACTGTCGATATCAAGTTTAGCACGTTGCAGTTGCCCAACATCAATCATATAGAATCATCGTTTACCGATGCAACATTGGTAGGCAATGATATTTTCTTCATCTCCTCCGCTGAAGATACAACATCGACCTATAACGATGGCGAGATTCTGGGCAGCTTTATCGGAAGCATCGATGCAAAAAGTTTAAAACTTAATTTCAGTTATAAAATCCCCGGTAAGCATAAATTTGAAGGCATAACTTCATTTAAACAAGCGAAAAATAAAATGGAATTTTTGCTGTGCGAAGACCGTGATACAGAGGAACTAGATACAACGATTTATAAGTTAAGTTTAACTTTCTAACACAAGTCTGCTATAAAGTATTGTAGTAAACTATTTTAAAGTAACATATTTAAAATCCTGATACTAAAATGATATATTGGGCAAAAAAAAAGATGAAAAAGCGTTTACTATACATTCTGTTATTATTAGCTACCTCTCCATTTTGTTTTGCTCAAACTAAAAGCGTTAAAGATCTGTATTGGGATTATTCGCAAATACGAATGGAAGACACTCAAAAGTCGCAAGCAATTTCGTTGGCCGAAGAACTTATAAAAAGAGCTCCAGAGCTTAGTAAAACACAACTAGGTAATGTAACTTACCATCTAGGAAGGCTTTATGAAGAAACAGGTAATACTGAAAAAGCCATTCCCTATTACGAACAAGCGATAAAAATAACTCCTGCATATTTTGTTCCATATAGGGCATTGGGGTTTATTTCCTTATCTAAATGCAACGCTATTGGCGCAAAAATGAATGAAGCTGGAAAAGCTAAAGACCTAAAGCTACATAAGGAACTATATGCTAAATACAGGGAAACTGCGCTTCAGGCATTACCTTACCTGGAAAAATCGCAGGCCTGCGATCCTGATGAAGAAACGAAAACCATCATCAATAATCTATACCAAAGTCTGAAGGATACTGCTTCCATTGCTTCACTGGATGAGCGATTAAAGAAAATGGCGACCAATTGCATTAGCCTTTTAGAAGACGAATACTAAATAATATATCAAAAGAGGCTATATCATAAATTCGAAATGTTATCCTGAGGATTAATTAGTTCTAATCCTGACCGGACGGGCTTTCTTCTTTGGGCAACCAAAGAAGAAAAGTTGCCGGCTCGCAATTATTCATATAGTTTATATATTTTATTTGTATTCATGAGGGCTGTGCCGCTTTTCTATGGAAGTCAGTAGTTAGGCTGGGTCAGTGCCATTCCGAAAAATTGACCATGCCGGCCTAAGAGCAGAACGAAGAAACAGTGGTTTGGCTTTCCTAGGTGGTTATAGCGATTGCCATAAACACTTGCTTCGACAAGCTAAACATGAAAAATCTTAATATCATTTAATAATTAGATACTGCCTCATTATAACTTGAAGTTTACTTTTTAGCGTCATCAATCGCCTTATTCACCACATCCTGTATTCTGCCTCTAATTTTAAGATTTGATAATTTATCTGTTACTGTTGGGTTCACCCGGTTTGACAAGAAAATATAGACTAAACCCCGAGATGGGTCTACCCACACGCAAGTTCCGGTATAACCTGTATGACCATAAGTTTGCGGCGATGCTAAATTAGAAGGATAGTGTTTGGTGGTATCTGGATCCCAGCGATCAAAACCTAAACCCCGTCGACTTACATTAGATTGCTTTGCGGTAAACATATCCACCGTTTGGGGTTTAAAATATTCTGTTCCGCCATAGGTCCCGCGGTTCAGCAGCATTTGATACATGATAGCCAGATCGTTTGCGCTGGCAAATAAGCCTGCGTGCCCTGAAACACCTCCCGCCAATGCTGCACCCTGATCGTGAACATAACCTACTAATAATGTTTTTCTGAAATAAGTATCTTGCTCTGTTGGAATGATTTGATCCTTACTGAATCTATTTCTCGGTAAAAACCCTGCAGTTTGCATGCCGAGAGGTTTATAAAACTGCTCGTAAGCATACTGGTTTAATGGTTCTTCACTAATGTGCTCTACAATATCTTTCATCACATACATACTGATATCGCTATATACGTATTTGCCACGTGTTCTAATAGGCGAATTAAGCATTTTCGGCCACATAAAATCTTTAAAGAAACCTTTCTTAATGTAATACTGATCAGCGACTTTAGTCGGATATGCAGCAGAAGAATCTCTACTGTAATCGCCTGTTTTAACATAATCGTGAAAAGGAATATAAGGAATAAAACCTGCCTGATGCAGCATCACTTCTCTAACCTGAATATTGTTCATTGGCGAAGTACGGGCTTTGGCAATATAGGCACCAATGGTGGTGTCTAGTTTCAGTTTTCCTTCTTCAACTAAACGCATTACAGCAGGTGTAGTAGCCGCAATTTTAGTCACTGAAGCTAAATCAAAAATATCCGTTACCTTATCAGGTACTGTGGTATCATAAGTATGCGTTCCATATGCTTTGTTGAAAATTACCTTACCATCTTTGGCTACTAAAACCACCAAACCTGGCGTAGCTTTCTGGCTGATTGCTTCTGCAGCAATGGCATCAATTTCGCTTAAACCATTTGAATTTAATCCGGCATCTTCAGGTACGGTGTATTTTAACCTTGTCTTAGTCGTTAAAAATCCAGATCCGACGGTATAACGTGCAGAAAAAGTTGTGGTGAGTTTATTTTCTGCCGCAATGCCTCCGAAAATATATTGCGGAACCAAAGCCGCAGCATCTGCATTATTTTGTGCAGTAAAAACAATTGGAAATTGCAAGGAATCAAAGGTTTTTAAACCCGGACCGTTACCAAAAAAGGCTATAATTACTTTTTTTGTTTTGCTGATGCTATTGATAAAATTAATATACTTAGCATTATTCAGGTGCTGATCATCAATAGAAACCAATATGGTGTTATAGTATTTCAGGTCATCTTCCAGATCATTCAGGTTAACACTATCTTGATAATTCGCTGCAGAAAACGAAGTTACCTTATCATATTTATTAGACAGACTGTCAAAAACCATACTGTAAGCAAAACCCAAACTTACAGAAGCAATGTTTTTATGATCCAGTGATTTTAATGGAATAACCGAATCCTGATTATTTAATACCACTATTGTTTTAGCAATACTATTAGCAATGGAAAGTTTCCTTTCGTTGTTGGCATGATCTTGCGCACAAGCCATTAAACAGAGAATATTAAAAAAACTGATGGCAGCCAGAACCACTAATCTATTTCGTTTCATACGGCTAAAGATAGAAAATTGTAATGATTTGGCTTTTAAAAATCCACTTTGTAGCGGAATAAAATAAGAGCCCCTATCCGTCTATAGGCACCTTTCGCCTTGGAAAGGAAAGGGCGATGGAAAAATATTTCTCGTACCAATAGCGTCGTCCTCTCGACCGCAGTGGAGAGATCTTTGTAGCTCGCTAAAAAGATGAACTTAAATTACACCAAAGTTCAGTTTACTCCACTTCTTATTTTTAAGGAGGATTAAAGGGACAGTTTTAATTTCATTTGCTCAGGTTAATAATGCTTTATCAAGAAATTACTAATTCACAACAATTATATTTTAATCCATTTTTACCACTACAATAACCGTCATTTACATGTTGAGTTTTAAACAAATCCGTTTCATTAAGCTTATTTTCTATAATTTAGCCCATTCACATTGCCGTATTACATGACTGATATTATTCACTTATTGCCTGATGCTGTTGCCAACCAGATTGCTGCCGGAGAAGTTGTTCAAAGGCCAGCTTCGGCGGTAAAAGAATTGCTTGAAAATGCTATTGATGCCGGTGCAGATAAAATACAACTGGTCATTAAGGATGCTGGTAAAGCACTAATACAGATTGTAGATAATGGTTGTGGGATGAGTATAACTGATGCACGTATGTGCTTTGAACGCCATGCCACTTCGAAGGTAAAAAAGGCAGAAGATTTATTTGCCATTCGCACCATGGGTTTTCGTGGTGAAGCCATGGCCTCTATCGCAGCGATTGCACAGGTAGAAATGAAAACCCGCAGACATGAAGATGAGATTGGCACTTGCATCTCCATTGAAGGTGCACAGGTAATTGCACAAGAGCCAATAGCAACAACAGCTGGGACGCAAATCTCCATCAAAAATCTATTTTTTAATACGCCAGCCCGGAGAAATTTTCTAAAAAGCAATCCGGTAGAAATGCGTCACATCATTGATGAATTTCAGCGTGTAGCCTTGGCACATCCTGGTGTGTTTTTTAGTTTGCACCACGATGGAACAGAGATTTTCAACCTTCCTAAAGGTAACTTGAAGCAGCGGCTTGTACATCTTTTTGGCAATAATTATAATGAAAGACTGGTTCCTGTTGAAGAGGAAACAACTATCATTAACCTAAAGGGATATATTGGCAAACCCGCCTTTGCAAAGAAAACGAGAGGAGAACAGTTCTTTTTCGTAAATAACCGTTTTATAAAAGATCCATACCTTAATCACGCCGTTAGTTCTGCCTTTGAAGATCTTTTACCTGACGACAGTTATCCACTCTATGTGTTGTTTATCGAAATTGATCCTGCAAAAATTGACGTAAACGTTCACCCAACCAAAACGGAAATTAAATATCTGGATGAAAAATCCATTTATGCCATTTTAAAATCGGCGGTAAAACGTTCTATCGGTCGGTATAACATTGCACCTACATTAGATTTTGACCAGGAAACAGGCTTTAGTAATATGATTACGCAAAAGGCTGTAGAAGATATTGTTCCACCAAGCATCAATTTTAATCCGGATTTTAATCCTTTCGCCAGTGATAGCAGTTCAGTTTCCGGCTATTCCTCCTCACCCAGAAATTACGATGCAAAACCCAGCGCCAAAAATTGGGGGTCGTTATATGAAATTACAGATCAACCTGTTGTAGAACAAACATCTATTTACGCAGAGGATAGCAACGAAATTGAAACGCCCAAAAAGCAATACATGCAATTGCATAACCGCTATATCGTTTCGCAGATTAAATCAGGCCTAATGGTTATTGATCAGCAGATGGCTCATGAGCGAATCCTTTACGAACGTTTTCTCGTACATCTTGATGACCGCAAGGGTGCATCACAACAAAGTTTGTTTCCACAAACCATTACATTAAACGCCAATGATTTCGAACTGGCTAAAAGTTTACTGGATGATATCAAAAGTTTAGGCTTCGATGTACGGGAATTCGGTAAAAATACGTTGGTGGTAGAGGGTGTTCCTGTAGATCTGGGAAGCAGCAACATTAATGAAACACAACTTTTTGAACAATTAATTGAAGGTTTTAAAAACACCCAGCAAGAATTAAAGTTAAGTAAGCGCGATCGCCTGGCAAGGAGCCTGGCCAAAAACAGCGCAATAAAGGCAGGTACAGCTTTAGCACAAGAGGAAATGAATACACTAATTGATGAACTTTTTGCCTGTAAAACGCCTAACTTTAGCGTGAGTGGAAAACCCGTGATTCAAACGATTACGCTAGCAGAATTGGATAAAAAATTTGAGAAGGGGTAAAAAATAAAGCTGAAAGGCAAAAGCTGAAAGCTAAAAGGCAAAAGCTGAAAGATTAGCGATCGGAGCCTAAAGCGGAAAGGTAAAAGCTAAAAGGCAAAGCTTAATACTTTTAATCTTATGTCTGCTAAAATGTCTTTATACTCAGAAATTAAAACAAAGTAAAAAGCAAAACATTATTATAGATAAATGAACAACATACATATCCCTCCAGTAGTTAAAAACCTGCTGATTATCAATATATTATTCTTTCTGGCCACTTTATATTTCGAAACCAAAGGAATCAGATTGGGCTTTAGTTTGGGTGCATTTTACTTTGATTCACCCTTAGCCAGGCCATGGCAACCCATCACTTATATGTTTATGCATGGTGGCTGGGCGCACATTTTCTTTAATATGTTTGCACTTTACTCCTTCGGTACGCTATTGGAAGCACGTTGGGGCGCTAAGAAATTCTTAATTTTTTATTTAATTACAGGCCTTGGCGCATTGGCACTACAGTTAGGCGTACAGGCGTTTGAAACTTATCAGTTAACCGGAGCTGTGGTTAATCCAGGGGCAGTTTCAGTTGACTTTGCTACCAGTATGGTTGAAGCCAATATAAAAGGTTTAAACAATCAGCAGTTGTCAAAATTAATTGATATTTACACTACACCAATGGTAGGTGCATCAGGTGCTATTTTTGGACTTTTAGTTGCCTTTGGTATGCTTTATCCAAATGCTGAACTGATGATTATGTTCATTCCCGTGCCCGTAAAAGCAAAATACATTATCCCTTTTTACATTTTAGTAGAATTGTTTCTAGGCGTGGGCCAGTTCGAAGGTGATTCTGTAGCTCATTACGCGCATTTAGGCGGAGCATTAATCGGCTTCATCCTGGTGAAGATATGGAAAGATAAAAACACCAATTTTTACACTTACTATGAATAATACTTTTAAAGATTTAAAGTTTAAAATATTTCAGTCTGGCAACCCGCTGTTTTTATATATTGGTTTAAATACCATTATATTTCTGGTTACAGCTGTTCTTTCTGTATTCTTATTTCTGGCAAAAAGCGACTTAATGATCAGTGAGTGGATTAGGGATTACTTTGGTGTTCCGGCTGCAATTTCTGCACTTCCCACCCGCTTTTATACGGTAGTTACCTATATGTTTTTCCATGATGGTTTCCTGCACCTTTTATTTAATATGCTTGGGTTGTTCTGGTTTGGAAATATCTTTATGAATTTCTTAAAAAGCAGGCAATTCCATTTTGTTTATTTGGCTGGTGGCATTACAGGTGCCCTCATTTATATTGCCGGATTAAATATTTTCCCTGCTTTCGCCGGTGGAATTATCGGCCAAACTGTTATTGGTTCATCAGCAGCAGTAATGGCTATCATTGTGGCCACCGCTACACTTGTTCCTAATTACACGATTATGATGATGTTGATTGGTGAAGTAAAAATTAAATGGGTTGCCATCGTTTATTTCTTCATCTCATTTATTGGATTATCATCAGCAAATGCCGGCGGAAATTTAGCACACATCGGCGGTGCAATTTTAGGTTTCGCATTTATTAAAAGCTTACAGAGTGGCCGGGACTGGAGTAAATTATTTGAGCGTAAACCCAAATTACGCGTGGTTAAAAACGACAAACCTCCAGTTAAAAAACCTGCTTTTAAAGATGTATCACAGCAGGAAATTGATGCAATTTTAGATAAAATATCTTCATCGGGCTACGATAAATTAACCGCAACAGAGAGAGAAAAATTATTCAAAGCAAGCAAAGATTAATGTCGACTAAAAAGTATAATTTACTGGATAAACTATTATTTCCGATTGCAATAATTTTGGCTATCGGATTAATATTGGGAACAGTTGCAGGCAATATGGATCCGCGTGAACACCCAATTATTGCCTTTTTTGGTTTAGCCTATCCATATTTTTTATTCCTTCATATCATCTTTATCGCCTGGTGGTGTATTAGTAAAAAGTGGGTTTTTGCACTAATCAGTTTAGTTGTTATCGCTTATGGCTATAAAACACTAAGGGCAACGTTTTCCATTAGTGGTGATAAAGGCAAAATAGAAAAGGCAGATAATAGCATTAGAATGATGACTTATAATGTTCATAATTTTAAGCTTTATGGAGGCGAAAATGATGAATCAGTAAAAGAAAAAATACTGCAGGTCGTAAATGATCAAAGTCCGGATATTATTTGTTTTCAGGAGTTTTACACGCGTTACAAGGGTGATTTTAATACCATCGACAGTCTCAAAAAAATTCTAAAAACAAAACATTTCTTCTTTGTACCAACCAATAAAAATGAATATGAAGCCATTGGTTTAGCCATTTTCTCAAAATTTCCGATTAAAGCCTCTGGTAAAATTCCTTTTGTAGAGGGCTTCCCCGGAAATATGAGCATCTACACGGATTTAGATGTTAAAGGCCAAACCTTGAGGGTATATAATGTGCATTTTCAATCTATCTCTTTCGAAAAGCAGGATTATGAATATCTTGATAAAGTAAAGGAAATGAATACGCAAATTCAGCCATCAAAGCGTATTTTAAGAATGTTAAAAAGTGCCTTTCTTAAAAGAAGCAGTCAGGTAGATGTGATGAAAAAGGAAATGGATAATTGTAAAACACCTTATCTAATTGCCGGCGATTTTAACGATACACCTGCATCATACGTAGTGACCCAGATTACGCAGAATTTAAATAATGCCTTCATTAAAAAAGGCTTAGGCTTTGGAACCACGTATAATGGCAAATTTCCAAATTTTCAGATCGATTATATTGCGACATCAAAAAACCTTGAGGTGCTGAATTATGAAATTGAAAAGGCAAAATTATCAGATCATTTTCCAGTAAGGAGCGATTTAAGATTTGTTCAAAAATCTTCGAAAAAATAGTCGGGCTTTTCTCATGAGCATTTATTTTCTTATCATACATCAATAAATTAAAAATAGTTTAAGTAGATATTTAGTTTAAAATTTAATCATACCATGAGCTTAATCGATGCACTAAATTGGCGTTATGCCGTTAAAAAAATGAATGGTCAGCCTGTAGAACAAGATCAGGTAGATCAAATTATAAAAGCTGCGCAGTTGGCTCCAACATCTTCCGGCTTACAGCCATTTAAAGTTATTGTTATCACTAACCAGGAGTTAAAAGAACAAATTTTGCCTATAGCTTACAACCAATCGCAAGTGGTAGATGCTTCACACCTATTGGTTTTTGCTGCTCAGGATAATTATACCGAAGAAGGAATTGACGAAGTATTTGATAGAATGAATACGGAACGCGGGTTGCCTTTAGATACAACCGATGCGTATAAAAACCAGTTAAAAGGCACTTTATTATCCAGATCAGCAGAAGAAAATTTTCATCATGCAGCAAAACAAGCTTACCTGGCTTTTGGAGTAGCCATTGCACAAGCCGCTTTATTAAAAGTAGATCATACCCCAATGGAAGGCTTTAATGCTCAACAACTCGACGAATTATTGGGCTTAGACCAAAAACATTTAAAAAGCGTAACTTTATTACCGTTGGGTAACAGGGATGAAAATGGCGACTGGCTGGTGAATCTTAAAAAAGTTCGTACTCCTTTAAACGAGTTTGTGATAGAATACAAATAAGAAATTCATATCCCACAGTATTACGAACAAGCTGGCTTTGGCCGGCTTGTTTTTTTTATGCCAAAATTTTAGTAAATTTTCTGAATACATAATGTAAAAAAGTGTTAAAGATGCATACAATTTAGGTGCACTATTTTTAATTGGATATATTTACAACCTAAGTATTTAATTTCCAATTCATGAAAATTTTTAGACTATCCTTTTTAATCCTCTCCGTTCTCTTTACCATAAATTTTTCATTATCGGCGCAAACTGATACTGTAAGCATTAATACCCTTATTGCAAAAACTAACAAAGCCCTTAATGATTATCCGGCAGAGAAAATTTATCTGCATTTTGATAAACCCTATTATGCCATTGCAGATACCGTTTGGTTTAAAGCTTATGTAACCGAGAATCAAAATTTGCTATCGGGGATTAGTAAGATTGTTTATGTTGACGTGATTAACCAGAAAGACTCACTCATCCAAACGATAAAGCTGCCTATTACCGCCGGTGTGGCAAACGGCAATTTCCCGTTGGATCAGGTGAATTACAAACAAGGGAATTATCATATCAGAGCTTATACCATGTGGATGCTTAACTTTGATAACCCGGCTTATTTTAATAAAACGTTCTACGTAGGTGAGGCTATTGATAAGGAAGTTAAAACCCATGTTACCTATAAAAATACATCAACTGATAAACAAGAAAAAATTGATGCCCGCGTACAGTTTAAAGATGCCAATAACAAGCCTTATGCCAACAGAAATGTAAGCTGGCAAGTGGTTACCAGTTATACGGTTATTGCTAAAGGCAGGGGTACAACTGATGCCAATGGTTATTTAACTATTGCCATGAGCGCCAATCAAAAGGCCGAATATCAATTAAAAAAGGGTGAATTAATTACCAGCATAAATACCACAGATAAAGATGTTGTAAACAATAGTTTTACCCTGGCTAATGCCATCTTAAGCAAAGATTTTCAATTCTTTCCGGAAGGTGGAAATCTCATCGCCGGATTGGTGAATAAGGTCGCTTTCAAGGCCATTAAAAGTGATGGATTAGGCATTAACGCTAAAGGAACTGTTACTGATAGCGAGGGCAAGCAAATCACTACTTTTAATGCCCAGCATCTTGGCATGGGTAGCTTTGACTTTTTAGCTGAAAAAGGGAAAACCTATAAAGCCAATGTAACTTATGCTGATGGTACAACCGAGACTTATAATCTTCCGGCAGTTAATGAGAAAGGCATTAAAGTAACCGTTGATAATACTGATACAGAAAATATCCAAGTTAAAATTGTTTCTAATGATGGCTTTTTCGAAGAAAATAAAGGCAAAAAGCTATATCTGGTAGCGCAAAGCAAAGGTGTAATTTGTTACGGTGCCCAAACTGCCTTATCAAACAAAGAATATAGTACCAGCATTTTAAAATCTAAATTCCCTGCCGGTATTGCACAGTTTACCTTATTTACAGATGAGGGCAAGCCGTTGAGTGAACGCCTGGCTTTTGTTCAGCATAAAAACAATATGGCTGTAACTTTAACCACCGCAGCCCCGGCTTACGGTGTAAAGAAAAAAGTGAAGGTTAATGTTTCTGCGAAAAAAGATGGCGCACCTATTGAAGGGAATTTTTCTGTAGCGGTGGTAGACGAAACAAAAGTACCTGCAAATGATGATGCTACCAGTACCATTTTAACCGGACTATTACTAAGTAGTGATATTAAGGGTTATATAGAAAAGCCTAACTATTATTTTAATACACCCGATGCTAAAAAAAATGCTGACCTGGATGTGCTTTTGCTTACACAAGGTTACCGCAGTTTTAAATATACGGATGTATTGGCTGGTAACTTACCAAAAATCAGCTTTATGCCAGAACAAGGCATAGAAGTTTCTGGAATATTAAGAATGAATAATGGTATCCCGGTAAGGAAGGGCCAGTTGTTGCTTACCATTCCTGATAAACGTTTTAACCTGGAGGGCGTAACAGATCCGGTTGGAAATTTCAGATTCAAGAATTTAGTGCTAAATGATTCTTCTAAAGTAACCATCACGGCCAAATATAACCCTAATTATAAAGCCATGGCCATCAGCCTGAATGGATCTCCTGTACCAACTTTAACGCGGAATTTCAGTGCCGCAGAAGAGGTTTTAAATATTGATAGTGCCCTCACCACTTATTTAGATAATAGCAAAAAACAGTATTCTTATTTACACACTTTAAAGGATGTAACCATTAAAGGTGCTGTTACACCGAAAGTGAGTCATAAAGATTATCCTGCCCTAACCGGACTTAGCCAAATGGCTGATCATGAAATAACAGGCGACCGTTTACAGGGTTGTGCTTTATTAATTAATTGTTTGCAGGGTATGCTTGCCGGTGTAACTTATCAGGATAATAATTTTTATGTAACCAGAGACTTTAATGCGGGTAAAAAAATTCCGATGGGGATTTTTATAAACGGAATGAGTGTTGATGTTAACCAGATTAACACCTTAAATCCGAATGAAATCGAATCTATTGAAGTATTTTTAAGAGATGAATTGGGCTTAGTGAATCGTGCTAATAACGTGAATGGTGTAATTGTATTTAACCAGAAGAAAGCACCAAAGGGAACCAAAATCTCTAAGGCACAATTGCTGGATCTGCTTCCGAAAAACTACGAAGTAACCTTTTCTCCTCAAGGCTACAACAAAGAGAAACAGTTCTATTCACCAAAATATGATGTTCCGGCCAATATGAACAAAACCGATTTAAGAACAACCATTTACTGGAACCCTAAAATTATTACGGATGCAACCGGAAATTCATCATTTGAATTTTATAATGCAGATGGAAAAGGTCAGTATAAAGTGATTATTGAAGGAATTGATGCCAATGGAAACTTAGGAAGATCGGTGTTAAGATATACGGTTAAATAAAATCAATAGTTATATAATAGCAGGCTCGAATGCTTACGCGTTCGAGCCTTTTTTTTATCAGTTACAAAAGAGTTTCCCGCAAAGACATAAGACACCTAATTTGTAGAACTTAAATACATTTGTATCCGTACCTTAAATCATCTTTAATCTGCGGGAAAACCACCCCGCCTGCGGGCACTCCTCCGAAGGAGCAATTGCTTAATAACTATTACCCAACAGGATATGGCAATTTCTCACCATTTAATCCAGCGATGATATTCTCAGCAATAAGATTAGCCATGGCATCACGGGTTTCTTCCGTTGCAGAGCCAATATGAGGCAAAACGGCAGCATTATCCATATTTAAAAGTGGGTTATTTTTATCCATCGGTTCTGGATTGGTTACATCTAAACCTGCACCCCAGATTATTTTTTCTTCCAATGCCTGAATTAAGTCTTTTTCATTATGAATGCCACCCCTCGCGGTATTGATAAATATTGAAGTCGGTTTCATTTTTTTGAAAACATCCATTGAAAATTTATCCTTGGTTTCATCCGTTAGCGCAGTATGAACACTGATGACATCACTCTGTTCTAGCAGTTCTTCAAAAGAAACATATTTTGCATTGATCTCTTTTTCTGCATCTTCGTTGCGAGACCGATTGTGGTAAATAACAGGCATCTGAAAAGCACCTGCACATTTTTTAGCCATCTCCAGTCCGATCTTCCCCAAACCAAAAACACCAAGGGTTTTACCATTTAACTCTATACCCAATTCTGGCGTAGGCTCGTAATTTTGCCAGTTACCATTTATAATTTTCTTGTGCAGGTAAAATGCCTTTCTGGATACGGCCAGCATCAATAAAAAAGCAGCAGAAGCTGTAGCACCACTTAAAACACCAGGCGTATTTCCAACGAGAATATTTAACTTTTTTGCCTCATCTACATCCACCTGATCAAATCCTACGGAATGAAGCGCAATAACCTTTAAATGTTTAACAGCATTCAAAAACTTAGCATCGATTTTATTCGGACCAACACTCACTAATGCATCCTGACCTTTACAAGCTTCGATTAATTCCTCAGCAGTAATTTGTCTATCCTCCTTCCATTGCGTAATTTCTATGTGTTTTTCTTCCAGTTGTTTAATACCAACCTGTGCAATGTTACCGCTTATAAATACTTTCATACATGCAAAACAATGAAATTTTAAAGGAGTTTTAATATTCCAAAATCAGTATATTTATTTTACCGTGGTACTTAGCCTTTGAAAAGTATGAGCACTAAAATAGCCTAAAGCACCGTTAGAAATATTAGATGTAGGATTGGAAGGTGTGGTACCCTGATTCGGACCTCCACCAGATTGCTCACTCAATGCATACCAGTAATTAAAAATATTGGAATCTATACCCTCCATTTCTACACTGATATTATCACCACTTTTTAACCCCTCATCGTCATCATCATTTGCTTCATAATACAATTGAATTCGCAGGTTATTGCCATTGGTTAAGCGATCGTTGTTCACATAAATCCGATCAGAAAAAAGGCCATTTACATAGAGGTTAAAACGATAAAAATTATTTTCATTTGCAGGATCGACCAAAAAGGCAGCAGCTGTTTTACGCTCATTTCCAAAAAAGTTATTCGTAATTACACCGATGGAATCCAACTTTACATGGTTAGGCATTTTAGAACTGGCCTGGTAATTTTTACCTTCAACGGTTACCTCCATTTTATAGGTAATACCAGAAACACCCCGCATTCTGTTCACATAAATACCAGGCGATTTTTCTGCAAAAACATAAATTTTACCACTGTTATCGCTCACCTTTACTGTAGCGCCTGATACTTTGGGATAAACCCCTTTCTCATCATAACCAACTGTTTTACTGATCAAAATCTGCTGTTCGACTAACCTGTCTGATATTTTCCCTTCAATAACCAACTGAGGTTCGGCATTATTGGTATCAATCTGGATGATTTTTTTACAAGATGTAAGACCAATAGTGGCCATCAACAAGTATATTAAATGTTTTTTCATGGATTAAAATTTAAAATTCCAGGTTACAGAAGGAATAATTCCAAAAAGAGAAGTTTGCTCGGCAGCTGTTCTACCTGGCTCATTCGGATCATTGATAAATTCGATCGAATATGGGTTTTTTCTGTTCAGGGCATTATAAACGCCAAAATTCCAGCTAGATTGAAATCTTCCCTTGCGTTTGCCTTCCAGCGTGGCACTCAAATCCAACCGCATATTGTAAGGCATTCTTCCAGCATTTCTTTCCGTATAATAGTATACTGTTTGTCCGCCCACTATATACTTACCTGCCGGAAAAGTAACGGCATTACCGGTGCTATAGATAAAGCTGGAGGAGAATGTCCACCGTTGATTAAGATTATAAATACCAACAACTGATACATCATGCGTGCGGTCTTGTCTGGCCGGAAAATAGTTCCCGTTATTCAATTGTGCAAATTTACGTTCCGTTCTTGATAAGGTATAACCAACCCAGCCATTTAGCTTTCCAAATTTCTTTTTAAAGAACAATTCCAAACCATATGCCCTACCTGTACCATAAAGTAATTCTGATTCTACATTTGAATTAGCCAGCAGTTGCGCCGCATTTTTATAATCGATCTGATTTTGCATCCATTTATAATACACTTCTCCAGACAGTTCATAATTATTTTCATCCAGGTTTTTAAAATAACCTAAGGCTACCTGATCTGCAATTTCAGGCTTAATGTTATTACTGCTTAACACATATTGATCAGTTGGTGAGCTGGATGTGGCATTGGTTAAAATATGGATGTTTTGTGTGTTACGGTTATATGATGCCTTTATTGAGTTTCGTTCATTGAATAAATAACTCACAGAAAAACGAGGTTCCAGATTAAGGTAATTTTTATAGAACTTCCCACTACTTACCTGATCTGTCTGGTCGATGTTCCCATCCGCATCATACTCACTAAAATTACCCGGACCTAATAATGAAAAAGCAGCGACGCGTACACCATATAAAAAGTTAAGCTTATCATTTACTGCCCATTCATCTGATACATAGGCCGCACTTTCCAATCCATAACGTTTTTCTTGTGCAAGCGGATTTACCTGTGATTCTTCGCTGGTTGTTGTAATATCAATTGGCGAGATGCGATGGTGCGTGGCATTTAAACCAAATCTAAGTGTATGCTGATTACTGAAATATTGAAAATCTTCCTTAAAATTAAAATCACGTACCAATGATGTCGCCTTAAAATTGGTCACATCATTCAGCAACCTTACGGTGTAGTTATAATTGTTGTAGATGAGGGAAGTATTGGAAAATAAACGATCGTTAAAAATATGATTCAAACGAACAGTAGTGGTTACATTTCCCCAGTTGTTTTCAAATAAATCTTTAACGCCAATATTATCCTTACCGAAATAACCAGAAATGTAAATGGTATTTTTATCATTGATTTTGTAATTCGCCTTGGCATTAATATCATAAAAATTCAGGGTACTGCCATTGATGGAAGAATCAGGAGAAGCCCTTAAAAAAAGATCAATGTAAGTTCTTCTGAAACTAACCATGAATGAGCCTTTATCTTTTACAATAGGTCCTTCGGCTTTCAGTCGGGAGGCAATTAAACCAATTCCACCCTGAAACTTAAATTCTTTATTATTTCCATCATCCATTTTAACATCCAACACAGATGATAAACGACCGCCATATTGTGCTGGCATTCCGCCTTTATATAAACTTACATCTTTAATGGCATCGGCATTAAAAGTAGAAAAGAAACCTAAAAGGTGTGATGAATTGTAAACCACTGCTTCATCCAGAATAATCAGGTTTTGATCGGCAGCACCGCCACGTACATAGAAACCTGTATTTCCCTCTCCGCCTGATTTTACTCCAGGCAATAATTGAATGGTTTTTAAAACATCTTTCTCTCCCAATAAAACCGGAATAGAATTTAAGGATTTCATATCGATCCGCTCCAGCCCCATCTGCGCACTTTTTACGTTTTCATTTTTGCGGTTATTGGCGTTTACCGTTACTTCAGCAAGATCGTTTGTACTTTTTAACTCCTCATTCAGTTTGGTATCTTTATTCAGGTTAATACTTTTTGTAATCGGCACAAAACCCGTATAGCTGATGGTTACGGTGTATGTTCCTTCAGTTTGTGTTAGTGCAAAATAACCATAATTGTTAGTTAGCGTGCCTGCATTAGCAGGTCCGGATATTTTAACCGTAGCACCAATTAAGGTTTCACCAGAACTTGCATCGCGGATGGTGCCGCTTAAGGTGAATTTGTTTTGTGCGGAAACGGAGAAACTACATAATAATAAAAGGAGAATGGGCAGGTAGAATTTTATCGACATATATACGGGAATCTTTAGAGATAAAGTTTCAAATGTACAAAATACGTAATGATGTCTATGTGATGAATTTGTTAAAATAGGGTTTTCAATCACATCACCTGCTTCATTATAAATTATTTTCGCAATAAATGTGATTCAATTGCCTTTTTCCAGATAGCATATCCCACAGCGTTCATATGCAACATATCTTCCACAAAAAGTTCTGGACGTAGATCGCCTGTTTTTGTTAACATTAAGCTATACACATCAATAAATTTGGTATTGGCTTCTTTAGCAAGAAAAGCCTTAATTAATGCATTGGATGCAATAGCCTTCTCTTTGAATGCTGCCCTACTCGGGCTCGGCTTAATTGAAATATACAATATTGGTGTATTAGGTAAAGTAGACCTTATCGATTGATACAATTTAATGGTTCTGTTTAATACAGAATCTGGTGTGGTTTTTTCGTTCGGCAAATCATTTTCCCCCACATAAAGAACAATTTGACGTGGATGATACGGGAAAACAATATCGTTCAGATAAAAAGTAATGTCGTTGGTTACCGCACCACCAATACCACGATTAAGCACATTATATTTAGCAAAAACCTTGGTGAGATTATCCCATTTACGAATGGATGAGCTGCCTACAAACAATATAGGTTGAACCGGAGGTTTGTACATTTGATCATATTTTTTAATCGTTTGTACATCATCCCAGAAAGCAGGTTTATTTTGGGCAAAAGTTGCTATAAATAAAAGTGGAGAAAGAAGAAGTGTGAAGATTATTTTTTTCATAGTATCAAAATTTCGAATTGTGCAAGATAGCAATCGTCTATATGATTTTTAGAAATTTGATGTAACAGATTTAGTAACCTCAGTTATGCCTGCGCTCGTTTCTAACGAGTGCATTATATTTCTACGATTGTATCTCGTCAACAGCTCTTTGTATAGTTTGATATTTACTAATGAGATATTACGGCACCGATACAAAAATTGTTTATATATCATAAATATGGCCTTCTATTTACACGCTCATTAGAAACGAGCGTGAGCAAAATGTTTAGCGCCTGCGCTCGTTTCTAACGAGCGCATTATAGTTCTACGATTGTATCGTCATTAACTTTTTCTGTAATTTGAGATTGGCTGATGAGGCATACAGTACCAACAGAAACATTGCTTTATGCCATACATATGGCTTTCTATTTACACGCTCGTTGGAAACGAGCGTGAGTAAAAAGCAAATTTTGAATAATTAACGCCTGCGCTCGTTTCTAACTAGCGCATTATAGTTCTACGATTGTATCGTCAGCAACCTTTTCTATAGTTTAAGATTGATTGATATAATATTATGGTACAGATACAACCATTATACTTTCGTTAAAAACGAGCGTGAGCATAAATGAGAACAATGCACAAAAAACCCGCTTAGCGAATGCTAAGCGGGTTCAAAATTCTACATTAATATTATTTCACATCAAACCATAACCTGGTAGTTAACAAATCTGCTCCCTGACTGGCTACCGCATTCCTGTAACTCTGCCCGTTTAATGATTGTTCTGTTCCGGGATAGATAAAGCGTACTGGAATTTGTCCGTTTAAAACTGTATTAACTGATGCCGTAAGTTGAGGATAATCCAATCTGCGTCTTTCTGCCCAGGCTTCCAGGCCTTGTCCGAAGAGTGCAATCCACTTTTGTTCGCCGATTGATTTTTTATAATTCGTCGCGTCGTATTGAATAGCTGCCTGTGTCACATAACTGGCTACTGAAGCATCAGTCACTCCAAACTGTTTTAAAGAAGCGACAATCCCTTGCTGGTATAAATCAGCTGCATTCTCGGTAGTGAAACCTCTCGCTGCCGCTTCTGCCCGATCAAACAATAATTCTGCATAACTAAAAATTACTGCCGGTGATTGAGGTGTAAGGAAATAGGCTCCTGGTTTGGAGGTTTTAGCAAAACCAATACCGCTGGCTTCAGAATTGGTTAAACCATTAGGCAAACCCACATATTCTTCAGGCGTAGCTGTTTGTGTTTTACTGGCATAAACCGGTAAACGTGGATCGTTCAGACTAAATAATTTATCTACAATGGTTTTGCTAATGCGGTAATCATCCCTGGTATCAAACAGTGCACTCACCGGGTTTTGTTGTGGTGAACTCTGATAAATTAACTGGGCAATATCAGCGTTCTCACTAATATAAGCATCACCATCGTTTTTAATATCGTCTAACACTTGCTTCGCCTTAGCTGGTTCCTGATCTGCTATTCGAAGCGCAATCCGTAACCTTAACGAGTTTGCCAATTTCTTCCATCTGGTAATATTGCCATTGTAAATCACATCTCCGGCAATAGCTTTCCCGGAAGGATCTAAAGTGTTTTTTGCCGTTTTCAAATCTTTGAGTAAGCCGTCATAAACATCCTTTTGTTTATCATAAGCTGGCGTGATAAATTCTTTTATTTTTCCAGCCTGACTATATGGAATATCACCATAAGCATCAGTAAGCAACAAAAACGACCAGGATCTTAAAGTTAAAGCCACACCCGTATAATTTGGATTACTGGTTGTATTTCCAATCTCTATAATCTTGTTTAATCCGTTAATACTGGTTGAATATAAAGTAGACCATAATGTGGTAAAGCTACTATTGGTATAAATAAACCTATCTTCTTCCGTATACTGTACTTTTGCCCATTGCTGAACAAAGAGCAGGCTGGAGTTCATGTTATTGGTAGTACCCCAATAGGCATCTGCTGTATTTTTGATGGCAGCAGTTAATAAATAATCTGGCTGTGCATTTTCGGTTACATTCGGGTTAATGTTGACCTCATCCAATTCTTTTTTGCAGGATGTTGCGAAAATAGAAAGTGAAATCAGGCTATATATAATATTTTTTTTCATGATAGGAAGATTAAAATTTAATGTTCAGGTTAATTCCGTAAGTACGTGTGGTTGGGTTAGAAAGGCTCTCCAAACCTTGTCCATTGCCAGTATTAAAGGCAACTTCCGGATCAATATCTTCTACGTTGCGATGAAGAATGGCGAGATTCCTCCCTACTAAGGCAACAGATACACCTTGCAAATTCAGGGACTTGATCCATTTTGCTGGTAAATTGTAGCTTAATTTTATTTCACGAAGTTTCACATAAGAGGCATCAAAGATATTAGCCTCATCTATGGTTCGGAATGATTTATAGTAGGTTTGTGCTGAAAGAATTTTATCGTTCTTTTTTCCATCAGCGGTTACCCCATCAAAGACCATCCCATCATCATAAACGGTTGCTCCTGCTGGCGCACTGGCACCACTAGCTAATCTAACCGCTCCATTTGCCTTTAAATTTCCTGGGTAGTAATAAGAAATTCCACCAAATTCTGCACCTCTTCCAGGCAATGTAGAGGCTAAAACGCCTGTGTAAGTACCTGTAGAATAAGTACCATTGTAAATAGATCCACCAAAACTGGCATCAATTAATACGCCTAGACTAAAACCTTTGTAGCTGAAAGTATTAGAAATTCCGCCAATCCAATCTGGTGTATATTTCCCTAAAGCTCTTTTAGTGGGGTCAGTTTGTGGGGCACCTGTAGCATTAACCACAATGTTGCCATTTCCATCTCTTAAAAAGGCATTGCCAAAAAGTGTTCCGTAAGGTTGACCAACTGTAGCAATTACTTGCGCAGAGTTGGTGGCTATTACATAATTTTGCAGTAAACCTTCCTGATCCAATTCAACCACTTTGCTTCTATTTGCCGCATAGTTCAAATCAATATCCCAGGTAAATTGTTTTTTCACCGGCGTAATACCCAGTTGAACTTCAATACCTTTATTATTAATTTTTCCGGCATTTATATTTTTCGATCTGAAACCCGTACTTGGACTCACATCAACATTTAAAATCTGGTTGTAACTATTCGTATTATATAAACTCACATCAAAACGAAGTCGTTTATTAAATAAAACCGCTTCAGCACCTAATTCTGATGAGGTGGTGGTTTCTGATTTTAGATTTGGGTCGAAATCTGTTCCGGATGGGCTAAGCTGTGGACTTGCTCCAAAAGGCGCAGAGAAACTGTAAGTATTGGTTAAACGATAAGGAGAGGTATCCTTACCTACCTTAGACCAGCCACCACGTATTTTTGCGTAATCCAGCACTGCGCTTTTTATATCAAAAGCTTCGGTAAGTACCAAACTTCCATTAAAAGACGGATAAAAATAGGAGCGGTTTTGAGCAGGCAAAGTAGACGACCAATCATTACGGGCCGTAATATTGGCAAAAAGGTAATTTCTAAAACCAATCTGCCCGGATGCATAACCGCTGTAAGATTTTAATTTACTGTAATTATTAGATGAAGTTAAAGGATCTCTGGAATTGTTTAACGTATATAAGCCAGCAACAGCCAAACGTGGTGCACTTTGATCGTTCTGTTCAATATAACTGGTTCGGATATTACCACCCAACAACACATCTAAGCTAAAATCATCATTTAATTGCTTTGAATAATTTAAAGTAGCATCGGTATTATTTTCATTCACCGTAAAAGCACTTTCGGTATACGATCCAAATGGCGTTCCATTAGTACCATAGGCAATTTTAATTTTCCTGCGGTCATTATAATAATCTGTTCCTGTACGAAAATTGAAGTTCAGTCCATCAATAATCTTATAGTTTAAACCAATACTTCCAATTAATCGATTTCTACTTTGAGACACCGTATTTTCATAGGCTACCCAATAAGGATTGCTGTAATAACTGTTATTCCAGTTGAAGGTATTGCCATTTTCATCCAGGTAATTTTTTAATTGGTTAATGTCAACCTGCCTACCAAACCAGGCAAACTGCAACATGGTACTGGTTGATCTTGATCCGCCGGTTCCAGGCAGGTTATCAGCGCCAAGTTTGCTATAATTGGCATTGGCCGTAATGGTTAGTTTAGGTGTTAAACGTAAAGTAGTATTTAAAGTAAATGAGTTTTTACCCTGACCAGAATTGGGTACGATACCTACCTGCTTGAGGTTATTATAAGATAATCGATAATCAAATTTCTCTCCAGCATCTTCAATTGAAATGCCGTTAGTTAATGAGTAACCCGTTTGGAAGAAGTCCCTTACGTTATCAGGATGGGCTACAAATGGAACCGCTACCCCTTTTGAAAAGAACTGCGGAATTAATCTGCCATCCATTCTTGGCCCCCAGCTTTCATCAACACCATCGTTTATGCCGGCACCTTTACCATCCACATAGCTAAATTTCCCTTCCGATCCTTGCCCGAATACATCCTGATATTTTGGCAAGGTTAAGATACTTTCCATTACTGCATTAGAATTAAAAGATATCCCCAATCCTTTTTTCGATTTTCCAGATTTGGTTTTAATGATAATCACACCGGCTGCTGCCCTAGAACCATATAAAGCGGCCGCATTTGGACCTTTTAACACACTGATGGATTCAATGTCATTGGGATTAATATCTGAAATGGCATTGGCATAATCTCTCGCACCGGCCGAATTAAGCTGCGAATTATCTACCGGAATCCCATCAACTACAAAAAGTGGCTGATTATTTCCGGCGATAGAAGTTTCACCTCTAATGACTACACGGGAAGAACCCATATCGCCTTGGCTATTGGTTACCCTTACCCCTGCAACTTTACCGGCAAGCGCGTTTACCAGATTTGTTTCCCTTGCTTCCGTTAAATTCTCACCTTTTACTTCCTGAATGGCATAACCCAATGATTTTTTCTGCTTAGAGATACCTAATGCAGTCACCACCACTTCGTCTAATGCATTTTCACCGTCACTTAAAGTAACATTTAATGTATTTGAACTTTCGGTAACCAATATCTCTTTGGTAGCGAAACCGATATAGGAAAAAACCAGTGTACCTTTTCCATTAATTGAAATAGTAAAAGCACCATTATTGTTGGTTGTTACGGCTTGTTTGGTACCCTTAACAAATACAGAAACACCTGGTAATGTTTCTCCTGAAGCGCTTTTAACCGTACCGGAAACACTGATATCTTGGGCATGCACGAGTGAGGAAAGCAAAAGCAAGCATACTATTGCCAATAGCTTAATTTTTTTTAACATAATAGGATTGATTAATGATAAGTTAAATGAGGAATGTAAAAAATCAGGGCAAAATAATTCCACTTCGCTACCAGGCGATTTTTTTACAAACGTGAATATTGATTGATTTTAATTATTGGTTTGGTATTTATAGCCTCATACAGCAACAAATACCCTTGCACATTCGAAGGCTCAAAAAAGTTTTTAAATGACCTGAGTGAATAGATTGTTTTTTGTTAGTTTTTTCCATCAAATTGTTTTTAACTATATAACTCTTACTTACCATTTCTGGCGAAGCTGATCTACAAAAAAAGCACGCCCGTAAAATCAGGAGTGCTCTCATATATTAAATTAATACTTTGCATTCAACTGACTTAACTTACCCAAATTACTTCGGGATGGAATTAGCACCATATCCAATTCAGGCTGGTTGCTAAGGTTTCACAGGGCCATTCCCTCCACCTTTCTTGATAAGCATTTTAAAATAACTGCGGCAAAGATAATATAAAAATCATAATGACTACAAATTCTATAGATTTTATTGAAAATATTTTTTCCATGCTTTTATGATGCTTACATTTGTCTCGTTATCAATAGATCTTAAATATCACATGAATATAAAATCATTACTATTTCTGTTACCGGCGTTTATGCTGTCGCAGATTTTACAAGCACAAACCCAAAAAAAACAATTAACTACTGCGCATAAATTATCTACATCATTCGTACCGAACGGCAAATGGCGAGGCGTATTTGAAATTAAACCCGGCGTTGAAGTTCCTTTTAATTTTGAAATTACAAAAAGTGATGCTAAGCCTCATTTGATCTTTTTGAATGGTGAAGAACGCTTTGATGGTGGCGTGGTTAAACAAACTGCAGATTCCATTTTGGTTGCTTTGGATCAGTTTGATAATGAACTTGCCTTTAAAATAGCAGGTGATTCGCTGGTAGGAGCACTTAGGAAACAAGATGGTTCCGGTAAACCTTTGGCCGTAAATGCAACCAGAGGGAATCTATATCGTTTCAAACCTAAGGGCAATAATGCAACAGCAGATTTCTCTGGCAAATACGATGTCACTTTCAAATCGCCTACCGGAAAAGATGAAAATGCAGTCGGACTTTTTAAACAGAACGGCAATAAAATTACCGGAACATTTTTAAGAGTAACGGGCGATTCACGTTACCTGGAAGGAATTGTTGAAGGCAATGATTTTTATTTATCAAGCTTTATTGGCTCCAGTCCATCCTATTACAAAGGAAGTTTTTCTAAGGATGGAACCATAACAGGAGAAACAGTTAGCGCAAGAGGAAATACTCCCTTCACAGGAAAACAAAACCAAAATGCAGCCTTACCTGATGCTTATAAATTGACTTTTCTAAAGGATGGTTACAAAACACTTGATTTCTCCTTTCCGGATGTAAACGGGAAAAAAGTGTCGCTTAGTGATGAAAAATTTAAAAATAAAGTGGTCATTCTAACCATTACAGGTACCTGGTGCCCGAACTGTGTGGATGAAGCATCCTTTATTGCGCCCTGGTATAAGAAAAACCGTAGTCGTGGTGTAGAAATAATCGGCATTCATTATGAAAGACAACTAGATTCAGCCTATGTACGGAAAGCTTTAACCCGATTCAGAGAAAAATTTGATATTCAATATGACCAGGTCATTGCGGGCACACCAGATAAAAAAATAGTAGCCGAATCATTGCCAGCGCTAAATAATTTTGTCTCTTTCCCAACCACCATCATCATTAATAAAAAAGGTGAGGTAGCACAAATTCACACCGGATACAGCGGACCAGCTACCGGAAAATATTATACTGATTTTGTGAAAGAATTTAATGCAGAAATTGATGCCTTATTGAAGGAATAGTTCTGATAATCACATAGCAACTAAATTAATAATAAATAATAATCGTTAGTTTAACGATTATTATTTATTTTGGTCTGCGCATTTAACCAAATAATTGCAGACCAATGAAGTTTCACTTTAGATTCCACTTTTTATTTGCTATAATTTTTCCTGCTACAACTAGTTTATTGCTCATGTCAACCGGTTTAATGGCAAAAGAAAATAAATTAACGGATGAACCAGATTCTGCTTATCTATTTTCTTACAATGCGAATGGCCTGCGCTTCGCCTGGAGTCGTGATCAGACCAACTGGACACCAATCGGCAATGGTTACCTGTTTTTGAAAAGCGATTATGGCAGGTGGGGAAGTGAAAAAAAGATGATTACGCCTTATGTAATCAGGGGAAGAAATGGCGAATGGGTTTGTGCATGGAGTTTAAATGATCAGACCAATCAATTTGCTATAGCCACTTCTAAAAATTTAATAAACTGGGGCCCGCAACATTATCCGTATGTTGCCATGGGGAAAAATGTACTAAAACCTGTTGTTAATTACAACCAGCTGAAAGATGAATATTCTATCACTTATGCTGACATAGCTGGCAAACATTTTCAAACCAAAACGAAGGATTTCATCACTTATGAAAAAGCTGTTGAAGTCTCGCTATCAGCATTTAATGATGCGAATAAAACAGCAAATATTTCAGGTAATGCCATTGGGCAATCCCATTATGTGGCCTGGTCAGTGATAAAAGAGCTTCAACAGAACTACGACTTACAGCAATACAAATCCAGACAAAACAGCGAAACAACCAAAGATGATGCACAAAGATTTGCTGGATTAAAACCTGTTGATGCTAAAATCACCGTTGATACAAAAGGTGCAAAAGCCATCAGCAATATGCTTACGGGTATATTTTTTGAAGATATTAATTATGCTGCAGACGGTGGGCTTTACGCCGAATTGATTCAGAACAGAGGATTTGAATATCAACCCAGTGATAAATCTTATAATGATAAAAACTGGAACAGCACTTTTGCATGGAAGTTAAAAGGAGATCAAACCACTTTTACGGTAGATTCAATTGCCCCTATTCATCGAAATAATCCGCATTACGCTGTTCTGGATGTTAAAGTTACAGGTGCCGCATTAAGCAATACGGGTTTTGATGGGATAGCAGTTAAAAAAGGAGAAGCCTATCTTTTTTCTGCTTTCAGCCGGCAATTGGCTGGCCATACTGCTGGTTTTGAAGTGCGTTTAGTAAGCGATACAAAGGGTATTCTAGCTAAACTTACTTTAAAAAATAACACTTTCTGGAAAAAGGTAAGTGGCACTTTCTATCCATCAGCAGATGCAACAGATGCCAGACTGGAAATCATACCACTGGCTACCGGAAAATTTGCTTTTGATATGGTTTCCTTATTTCCTCAGAAAACTTTTAAAGGGCATAAGAATGGCTTAAGGGATGATCTTGCTTCACTAATTGCCGATATTCATCCCAAATTTGTTCGCTTTCCTGGTGGATGTTTAGCGCATGGGGATGGTATTCAGAATATTTACAAATGGAAAAACACGATCGGTGATTTAGAAACACGGAAACCAGACCGCAACCTTTGGGGCTATCATCAAACCATGGGATTAGGCTATTTTGAATACTTCCAGTTTTGTGAAGACATTGGTGCGGCCCCCGTTCCAGTAATTGCCGCAGCAGTGCCTTGCCAAAACTCAGGCACAGGTGGTGGCGGTCAGCAAGGCGGAATCCCGATGGAAGAGATGGACCAGTATATTCAGGATATTGTAGATTTGGTAGAATATGCCAATGGCGATGTGAATACTACATGGGGCAAAAAAAGAGCTGAAGCAGGTCACCCGAAACCCTTTAATTTAAAATATATAGGAATTGGAAATGAAGACCAGATTACCCAGGTATTTAAGGAACGCTTTACATTGATTTATAAGGCACTACAAAAAAAACATCCTGAAATTACGATTATTGGTACAGCAGGCCCATTTTTTGAAGGTACTGATTATGAGGAAGGCTGGAAAATTGCCACGGATTTAAAAGTTCCGATTATTGATGAACATTATTATCAGTCGCCCGGATGGTTTATTAATAACCAGAACTTTTATGATCATTACGATCGTTCAAAATCAAAAGTTTATTTAGGTGAATATGCGGCAAGTTTGCCAGGAGGAAATAAAACCAATCTGGAAACGGCTTTGGCTGAAGCCTTATATTTAACAGCATTGGAAAGAAACGGAGATGTAGTGAGCATGGCTTCTTATGCGCCACTGATTGCAAAAGAAGGACATACACAATGGAATCCGGATTTAATTTATTTTAACAATAGTGAAGTAAAACCAACAACAGGTTATTTTGTGCAGCAACTTTATGGCAACAATGCGGGCGATAAATATCTACCTGGTGAAATAAAATTATCAAATGATCAGGATCAGGTGAGTAAACGAATAGCCTTTTCTGTCGTAAAAAACACGCAAACCAACGAACTTTTCGTCAAATTAGTTAACTTGTTACCTGTTGAAGTGAATACTACGCTTGATCTGGGCGATCAGACTAAAAGTGATCATATGGCCACAAAAACTGAAATTTTCGGCAATCCATCAGTGCGACTGATCAAACCGGTCACTTCAAGTGTAAATATAAGTGATGCATTAAAGCTTCCTGCTTATTCTTTTACCGTGTTGAAGATTAAGTTGCTGAAATAAATTTAGCATGATGATTCGCTTGGTTACCCCCTAGAAGAACCCGTCTTTGCGAAGCAGATTCTTCCTCTACTGAAGCATCTCCATCGAAGAATCTACAAGGGAGATTGTCTTCCTGAACTCACGAAGACTCGTCCTCCTGAACTTTTGATTCAGGAACTTATCAAAATAGTTGCTGAACTAAATTCAGCATGACGATTCGTTTAGTGAATCCCCAAGAAAAAACTTGAAGAGTCGTCCTCCTGAACTTGATTCAGGAACTTATCAAAATAGTTGCTGAACTAAATTCAGCATGACGATTCGCTTAACAGCTTTCCTTTTTGATGACTAACACCCTGGACTTACGACTCCAGACTGAAGACTCCAAACTCCAAACTACCCCCCTGCCCTATTTTTAATATCATCAGTAGCAGTATTTCTGGATCTTGCAGACTTCACATTTTGGTTACCAAAGTTATAACTGATGTTAAAGGAAGCTCTTCTGTTGATATAATTATTCTGAACCCTTAGATTAACATTCTGATAATTCAAAGTACCCTTCCAGTAATTGGTTGCAAAAATATCATCAACATTTAATTTAAATTTCAGCGTTTTATTCAGGAAGCTTTTTTGCACACCGGTGTTCAAGGCATACTGATAAATAATGGTTTTTTCCAGTCCCCTCACTTTTGGAGAATTTAACCAGAAGTTGGTTTCTATGGTCCAGTTATGAGACAGTGTAATGGAACTGGTGATGTTAAAATTGTAAGATACCTTGCTCAACGCAAAAGGAGCTCCTTCTAAGTTGTTATCATTAAATTTATTATAAAAGAGGTTAAAGTTATTTTGCAAATTCCACCATTTGGTAACGGCCAAAGGGAAATATAAACCTGCAGAATAGTACTCACCGCTACCGATATTGCCTTGGCCCACGGTAACAATTCTGGTGCTATCGTTTTGCGCCGTCTTACTATCTAATATTAAATCTTTGATTTTGGAATACCCCAGAGAAAAAGATAGTCCGCTCTTATAACTATAGCTTACTTCAAAATTATTGGTAAACTGTGGTTTTAAATATGGGTTACCTTGTTGTATGGTGTAGGGATCCATATAAAAATTAAAAGGATTTAATTGCTGGTAATTAGGTCTGTCAATCCGTCTTCCATAGGTGTAACGCAGGTTACTACTTTCAGAAATTTTCTGATTAACAAAAACTGTTGGAAACAAAGACAAGTATTTTTGATCTGAAGCGGTATTATTGGTGATTAAAGCGCCTGTAGCATTTGTATATTCTGCCCTTAATCCAGCCTGGATTTGAAATTTGCCTAAATCTTTAGAAAGATTGGCATAAGCTGCATTAACATTTTCTTTATAAATAAAATGATTGCTCTGGCCTGCAATGTTTTGCCAATTATTATTTAAGAAAGCAGAAGATAAAAAATTATTATCGGTTTTAACAAAGCTGGTTTTTAATCCAGTCTCTAATTTGGTCGTTTTTGATATTGGCCAGGTAAAATCAGCTTTAGCGGCAAAAATGTCGATATTGGTTTTGCTATCGTTTTTGATAATGGTTTGATTGTAAATGGTTCCAGCTTCATTAAAGAAATTCGTATTAAAATTTTCAAGGCCAGTGTAATCAAACCCTGAATAGTCGGCATCAAAATTTAAACTCGCCCCTTCCTTTTTAAATTCATGTTTGACATTAAAATTTGCACTATAGTTTTTATTGGGTGTATTGGCATCCGAATTTAAAATAAGCGAATTATTGCTTGTTACACCAGATTGAACTTCATTGATAAAAGTCTGAGAAAAATTATCCAGTTTGCGGGTGCTGGTATTTCCGTCTAGCATGATGCCAATGGTAGTTTTTTCACTTGCATAATAATCTGCGCCTAATTTAGCCGCTAACCTGGAACCTGTATATATTTTTTTAAAATTTTGATTGAAGGCACTTTGCAAACCACCAGAATTTGTATTTCTTTCTAAGAGCAGATTAGAGAAGTTATTATTTTTAGAAGCATTGGCGTTACTGTAAAAATTCCATTTTTTATTCCTGTTGTTGATATTAAAATTCAAATCGGAGCCATAAATATTTCTTGGCAAGTTTGCCATGAGGGCATTACGGTATGTTGATGAAATACTTCCATTGGTGCCAAAGGCTTTATTCTTTTTTAATTTAATATTAATGATTCCTGCATTACCTGCGGCATCATATTTAGATGAAGGATTGGTAATAATTTCTATAGTAGCAATCTGGCTGCTATTTAAACTTCCCAAATAAACTGCTAAATCTGCACCCGATAGAAAATTATTCTTCCCATCAATCATCACCATTACACCCGATTTATTGTTTAACAAAATCTGTTCATTTTGTTTATCAACTTGTACACCCGGTGCCTTCTCCAAAAGCTCCAAAGCCGTACTTCCTGATGAAACAATACTGTTTTCTATATTCAGCACTGTTTTATCTATCTGATGTTCAACAAATGGTTTCTTGCCTGATACACTCACTTCATTCAACTGCTTAGTTAAACTTTGAAGGGTTATAGCAGGTATATTTAGATTACCATTTAGTAAAAACTTATCGGTTTTCTTGGTTTTATATCCAACAATAGAAACTGATAAAATGTATGTTCCTTCCTTTAACTGATTCATTTCATAAGCACCATCTAAATTCGTTGCCACCGTTTTCACCACACTGGTATCAGGAAAATTTAAGAGTCTAACGATTGCAAATGGCACTGCGACAGCCTTTTCATCTATCACCTTACCTGTTATTTGAGGTAAATTTTGGGCAAAGGAAACCCCGCACACCATCAGGCATGTCATTAACGTAAATAATATTTTCATGGCTTTTTTGTTTTTATTAAACTGTAGTGTAGCGGAGGAACGTTTTAACGATATTTACGATCTTCAGCATTAATACCCAATTCTTCTTTCAATTCTCTGATTCTGTTTAGGATAGAATCCTGTTTAAGCGTATCAACAGGTGTATTTTTTTGCGAAAGTTCTAAATCATGCAGTTCATCTTTAAGTTTTTGCTTATTTAGCGCTTCTTCTTTTAATTGAGCGATGCATTTCAATCCATCCTCCGTCATGATCCAGGATGTGTAATCATTTTTGTCCCCTTCCTTTTCGCCACAATCCCAGATTCCATAATTATTTACATACCTGTATGAATCTTCTTTTAAAATCACTTTTGTACCAACCGGAATTTCAAGTTGTAAGCGAACTTCCTGGTTTCTCCAAATGGTTCCTTTTCGAAGCTCAAAACGTGGATTAAAAACTATTGTCGAATCTTTTAAACTGTATTTATAATCTATATTCTGTGCGTTTTGTAAGGCACTTTGAAAAGTTTTACCTTGAGATTCGTATTTTTGTATCAGGCGTGTAGCATTTGTCGCACCTTTTTCAATATCAATACGGATGTTATTTGGCATCACAAAAGGTCCGTTTTCAAAATCATCAGTTACAATTTGCTTATTTTCATTGGCGTTAATATGATAAGTAATGCTGTCTTCTCTGCTAAAGTATCTACTTCTGTCAATATCAATAATATACGTCTTAAAAGCCTTTAAATCAACCGTTTGCGTTAATTCTGCATGTTGCTTAAATTCAGAAGATATTTTTGCAGCCTGGTAACCAGCAATGGCTACACCACCTAACCAAATGATCAGTAAAGCAAAAGAAAGTGTTTTATTAATGGCTTGCTTATTAAAAGCAACCCGGATAGAGAATAATACAAGCGCTAAAATCGGGATAAATAATACGATAAAAGCACTGAATAGGATCACACCCCTGTTACCATCATTGATGATTGAAAATGGAAAAGAATCATAAATACTCGAATCCCAAAAGCCTTGAAAAGCGGCGGTGGTGATAATCAGCATCAATAATAAAAATGCCCCAAATACGATGATGAAGCCCGCTATTACCTTAAATAATATTTTCCCTGATCCAGATAAAAACCGACCGATCCATTCAAAAAACTCACCGATTACCATTCCGAAGCGGGCAAATATAGGCAGAGCATGTTTGTTTACTTCTCCTAAACGTTCTTTAACGGCTTGCAATTCTTCATTCAAATTCTTTTGAAATCCCTGTAAGTTGGCCGGTTCACCTTTCATTTCCATCTTTTCCAATCGGGATTTTGCCTTAGGCATAATGATCCAGAGTATGGCATAAACCAGAAATCCGAATCCGCCCAGAAAGGCCATCAGCAATACTGCAATTCTAATCCATTTGGCCTCGGTATTTAAAAAATGAGCAATTCCTGAGCAAACACCAGCTACTACCCTGTCGTCCATATCCCGATATAATTTCTTTTCGGCATATTGGTGTTGGTAAGAAGATTCTAATACCGGTTCTTCTTCATTTTCTTCTACGGAATCAAAATCTTTAACACGTCCCATTTGGCTAACCACATGCTGAACATCATTCGTGTCAACCACTTGTTTCTTCTGATCCTGTAACTGCTCTGTTAATAATTCTGCAATGCGGTTTTCGATGTCGGTAACAATTTCCAGATCGTCTGCATGATTGGCAAAATGTTGTTTAACTTCATTAAGATAAGCCTTTAAAAATTCGTAGGCGCTTTCTTCGATGTGAATAATCGTATTTCCTATATTGATGATGATGGTCTTTTCCATTTCCTTGTTTGCGTTATGAGGTTGTTGAATTGGCGCCACTTTGTGATATGCCTACAGCATAAGCAAGTTCTTGCCAGGTTTGATCTAATTTTGATAAAATTTCCCGACCAACATCAGTTAAGGTATAATATTTTCGGGGCGGACCTGAGGTAGATTCTACCCAGTTATAGCTTAATAAACCATTGTTTTTAAGCCTGGTTAATAATGGATAAAGTGTTCCCTCTACCACCAGCAATTTTGCCGAGCGTAATTCAGCAATAATATCCGAAGCATAAATCTCGCCCCGGGAGATGATTGATAAAACACAGTATTCCAGAATTCCTTTCCGCATTTGCGTTTGCGTATTTTCTGCTATCATAATACAAAGATATATGTTTTATATTGTACTATGCAATACATAGTACTAAAATAAATCATTATTAAATCACAAAACATTGATAATCAGTTTATTAATTTTAATTTAAAATTAATAAACTTAGATAATGAAGTTCTTTTCTCCAGGAATGACGAAGTTTTGTAAGCTTTTAAGGTCACATTCGATCAACTTACGAAGTTTCAATAGCCAGAAGCGTGGCAGGACTTCGCCAGTTTAAATGTGTACTTAAATTTGCCAATAGACTGACGAAGTTTTTCACCCCACGAAGGCCAACGAAACTTTGTAAGTCGATTAGTAAACTTTTTATGACTACCTTACCTTAAATCCTGATTTAATATGAAAATTGCTGTTTTTAGTACCTGTTCTTATGATCAGGAATTTTTAGAGAAATTTAACACTGGTCATAAAATCGTTTTTTTTGAACAATCGCTGAGTTTATTAAGTGTTGTTTTAACAAAAGATTTTGATGCGGTATGTTTATTCGTAAATGATAAGGCAGATTATGAAGTTTTAGATAAACTGAAAGATAATGGTGTAAAGCTAATCCTTTTACGGTGCGCAGGTTTTAATAATATTGATCTTGAGGCTGCAGAAGAATTGGGAATCAAAATTTTAAGAGTACCAGCCTATTCCCCCGAAGCAGTGGCAGAACATACTGTAGCCATGATGCTTACTTTAAACCGCAAAACCAATAAAGCCTATAACAGAATAAGAGATGGCAATTTCTCACTGGAATCTTTAATGGGCTTCAATTTAAATGGTTGTAAAGTTGCGCTAATTGGCACCGGAAATATTGGAAAAGCCTTGTATAAAATATTAAAAGGTTTTGGCTGTCAGGTTACTGCATTTGATCCTTATCCAGATGCAACTTTAATTTCAGAAGGATTGGTTTATGCAAATCTGAAAGATACACTTTGTGATGCAGAAATTATTTCTTTGCATTGCCCATTATCAGATCAATCATTTCACATGATTAATGAGCAGACTTTAAAGTTTTTTAAGAAAGGTGCCATGCTGATCAATACCAGCAGAGGTGGCCTTATAAACACTTCTGATGTAATTAAAGCCCTGAAATCTGGTCAGCTTGGTTATTTAGGTCTCGATGTTTATGAACAGGAATCAGCCTTATTCTTTCATGACCTTTCTAACGAAGTTATTCAAGATGACCAGATTACCCGCCTGATGTCGTTCCCAAATGTTTTAATTACTTCTCATCAGGGATTTTTTACACGTGAGGCCATGCAGCAAATTGCAGAGATTACTTTCGCCAATGCCGATGCCTTTGCTACTGGCGCGGCAATGCCAAATGAGATAAAGCCATAACTAAACAAGCAAAAGTATTAAATCGCCTTACATTTTTCCGCCAGCCAGAAGGCTTCTTCCTTATTTAACTCTGGTTTCAACTGGTCATAAACCATTTGATTGTATGTATTTAGCCAACTAATTTGTTCGGGAAGCAACCATTCTGCCTGAATGATTGAAGTATCTATATAAGCCAGGGTTACCGTTTCAAACTGAAGAAATTCACCAAAACGAGTTGTTTCTCCCGTAACGGTAAGCACAAGATTTTCAATCCGCACGCCATGTTTGCCAGGTCGGTAAATTCCAGGTTCTATGGAAGTGATCATGCCTGGATCTATCGATACCGCAGCATTTGACGAACCAATATTTTGAGGACCTTCATGAACATTTAGATAATAACCCACACCGTGGCCTGTGCCATGACCATAATTAATACCTTGCTGCCACAGTTGCTGACGGCAAATTCCATCAATCTGATACCCTCTGGTACCTTTAGGAAATTTAGCCGCAGAGCCAAAAATCATAGCAGAAAGCACCAGTGTATAATCCATTTTTTCTTCATCTGTTGTTTCACCTAACGGAACCGTTCTGGTAATATCGGTTGTACCATAGTAATAATGCCCACCAGAATCTAATAGGAAAAGTCCACGCGGAAATAATTCGAGGTGGTTGATTTCATCAGGAGCGTAATGTGGCAGTGCAGCATGTGGACCATAGCCTGCAATGGAAGCGAAGCTGATGCCTGCAAAATTTTTACCGAGCTCACGAAATTCTTTAATTTTCTGTGCTGCAGACCATTCCGTTATCTTTATTTTACCAATATTTTCTTCCAGCCATTTAAAAAAACGGGTGAGCGCTACGCCATCACTTACCATCGCTGAACGGATATTTTCAATTTCAACCTCATTTTTGATAGCCTTGAACAATACCACCGGATTGGTTTCCTTAACCACATGTACTGTTGCAGAAAGCTGCGTTAAAAATTGATAGGAAGTTCGTTTCCCATCTAGTAAAACGGTACAGTTTTCCAGCTGTTGAATATCAGCACCAATTTCATGATAGCCTTTTAGCTTTACACTTCTTTCTGCAAATAAATCGACATCAATAATAGATAATTTTTGATTATCAAGGTATAACGTAACTTCATCTATGGTGATTAATGCATAGCATAGCACCACCGGATTATAGCTAACGTCATTTCCCCTGATGTTAAAAAGCCAGGCCAGATCATCCAAACTGGAGATGATATGAACACTAGCCTGGTGATCTTTTAAGGCTGTTCGAAGTGCAGAAAGCTTACTTTTAAAGGTTTGCCCGCAATCTTTTTCTGGCAGTAAAACAGCAGGATGAGTCGGCAGAGCTGGTCGGTTTTGCCAAATTTCATCCATTAAATCTAAATGCCGGATATTAATATGATGGCTAGCCAGGGCGAACTTAATTTCTTCTCCTAAAACCATCGACATCAGTTGATAATCAAATGCCACCACCGATTCATCATCTAATTTTTCACTTAACCAGGCGATATATTCAGGCGTATGCTGAACTTTTAACTTCACTAACTCGTAGCCGCTCCCTGCAAGTTGCTGTGCGGCTTGTTCAAAATAACGGAAATCAGCCCAAAGCCCGGCAAAATCTGGCGTAATCACCAATGTTCCGGCAGAACCGCTAAAACCCGAAGCAAACTGAATGCATTTATAGCGATCGGGAACGTATTCGCTCATATGTGGATCAGAAGAGGGAATAATATAGGCATCTACGCCCGCTTCCTTCATTTTAGCACGAATGGCCTTTAATTTATCCTGATTGGTCATATCCATTAATAAGCATTGTTTCTAATTTCTTCCACTTCGCTGATGTCTATCGCCAAAGGTTTCCCTAACAGCTGGAGGCCTTCATTGGTCATGGCATAATTATTCTCCAAACGGATACCACTAAAATCCTTAAACTTTTCTACTGCGTCATAATTGATAAATGATTCGAATTTCCGTTCGGCCTTCCATAAATCAATCAGTTCAGGAATCATGTAAATTCCAGGCTCGATGGTAAATACATAACCAGGCTCCAAAGCACGTCCTAACCTTAAAGATTTAAGTCCAAACAGTTCTTTTTCTTTCTTTAAAGTATCGTCATAACCAACATATTCTTCACCTAAATCTTCCATATCATGAACATCAAGCCCCATCATATGGCCTGTACCACATTGAAAAAACAAGGCATGTGCACCTGCAGCCACGGCTTCATCCATATCACCTTTCATTAACCCCATTGCTTTCATGCCTTCGGCCAAACCTTTACAGGCTGCGTAATGAACGTTGATATATTTTGCATAAGGTTTTGATACTGCTTCAGCACTTTGAAGCGCAGATTGAACAATCGAATATATCTCTCTTTGTCTGTTGTCGAATTTTTTACCAACTGGGAAAGTCCTGGTTAAATCACCACAATAACCCATCGCAGTTTCCATTCCTGAATCATTTAAAACCATCTGTCCATCATGCATAACATTTCCGTGAAAATGATTGTGCAGAATTTCACCATGAACGGTTAAAATAATCGGATAGGCAATATTGCCACCAGTCCGCAGCGCCTCAGCGTAAATGAACGCGGCAATCTCCTCTTCTTTCATTCCCGGCCTGGTTTTACGCATGGCCAGCAAATGCATATCGATGCTGTTATTAACAGCCTGTTCTATTTCATTAATTTCTAACGCTGATTTGATTGCCCGTTGCGCTGCCACTGCTTTAATAAAGTGCACTGATGCAGATGGCTTCAAATGATGCACATTAAGGCCTAATAAATCAGCCAGCTTGATTTTATTCTCTGCCCGGTACGGTGGTAAATAGTGAATTGTTCTTTTTGCTGAAATCGCCTTATTGATATAACCAGACAGCCCATCCAATGGAAGGACTTTTGAGATACCTACGAGATTTGATTTTTCGTAAATAGTTTGTTGTCTGCCCATCCAAACGATATCATCAATGCTCATTTCATTTCCGAAGATCATTTCCTGGTTTTCATCTATATCAATAATGGCAACCAGACCCGGACGTGCAATTCCGAAATAGTATAAAAATGTGCTGTCTTGCCTAAAGCTATATGCATTATCTGCATAATTCATCGGACTTTCTTCATTGCCAAAAAAAAGAAGCAAGCCAGATTTTAATCTCTGGGCCAATTCGGCTCTTCTTTCTACATAAACACTTGTTTGGAACATCTATTTTATTTCTAGTGGATCAAAAATTTGTTCAAAAATAAGAAAAGCGATAAATAATGCCTGCTCCTTTACGTCACAATCTCAAACAGGATAAGATCATGCGCTATAGGGTGAAAATCAGTAAAGATAGCCCGGCAGATTTACACCAAATTAGCATATGGATAAAATGGAATCGAAAAGAAGCAGTTACCCTAAAAGTATCGGGTACATCATCGCTAATGAAGGAGCCGAACGCTTTAGTTTTTACGGCATGCGTTCTATTCTGGCAACTTTTCTGGTTTTTCATTTCTTCAATCCAACACTAAATCCTGCTTTGCAAATTACAGCAGAGGCTAAGGCCAATGAAACCACACACTTTTTTGTATCGCTGGCTTATGCCCTTCCTTTTGTAGGTGGCCTGGTAGCCGATTGGTTTTTTGGAAAATACAAGGTGATTATTTATGTGTCGATAGTTTATTGTATTGGCCATTTGTGTTTGGCCTTATTTGATCATGATCTGGAAAAATTTAAATATGGCTTAATTTTAATTGCCATAGGTGCCGGAGGCATTAAATCTTGCGTTTCAGCCAATCTTGGCGATCAATTTACAGCAAGCAACAAACACCTGATGTCTAAAGTTTATGGTTGGTTTTATTTTAGCATTAACGCCGGATCCGTGTTGTCTACTATCCTTATCCCATTAGTTTATGATCGTTATGGCGCAAAATGGGCATTCGGAATCCCTGGAATTTTAATGGCTTTAGCCACTGTCATTTTCTTTTTGGGTAGAAAAACTTACACCAATGTTCCACCGTCTGGTGTGAATAAAAACAATTTTGTTTTCATTTCTATCTATGCACTGATTAACTGGCGATCTAAAAAGAAAAAACAATCGCTGCTGGATGTGGCAAAAGCTAAATTTGATCACCAGAAAGTGGAAGATGTCAAAACAGTATATAATGTACTGGCCGTATTTGCTTTCATTCCGATTTTTTGGGCACTCTGGGATCAGAATTTATCGGAGTGGGTATTACAGGCGACCAAAATGGATCGTCATATTCTTGGAATCAATCTCCTGCCTGAACAAATTCAAACAGTAAATCCATTTTTCCTACTGGTCTTTATTCCCATATTTAATTACGGGCTCTATCCTTTCCTGGATAAAAGGGGATTGAAAACCACACCATTAAGAAGAATAGGTGCGGGACTTATACTTACCGCTGTATCTTTTATTATCATCGCACTCATTCAAACTAGTATTGATGGAGGAGCAAGCCCATCAATAGGCTGGCAGATTCTAGCCTACGCCATTCTGGCGGCAGCAGAGGTTTTAGTCTCCATTACAGGATTAGAATACGCCTACACACAAGCCAGTAAATCAATGAAAAGCACCATGATCGCCATCTGGCTACTTACAACTGCTTTAGGAAATCTTTTTACAGCATTGGTAAACAGGAGTATTTCTAACAGTGGTTTCTTTGCGCAGTTTAAAGGCGCAGATTATTACTGGTTTTTTATTGGTTTGCTCAGCCTTTTCATTGTAGTCTACCTTTTTGTTTCGCCCAGAATAAAAGAGCGACAGGAAACAGTTGATCTAACACCCATTCAACCCTAACTAACACAAGCGATATGATAAAGCCAGTTAATGTGCGCCTAAGACACTTTTTTCAGGTTATTTTTACCATTACAGCACTTTTTGAAACAGGTACAACCAATGCTCAGGCGCAAAGCAGTAATTCAAAGCCTTTAGTGACCAATCTCGAACAATTGCTGATTACCCGTCCGCCTGATTCGCTGGGTTATCCAAAGTTTTATGAGAAATATACAGACGCATTCGGTATTCCTGTAGTTTCATCTGCGAAGGTTTCTGATGCAGCCTTATTAGTTGCCCGGGATATTATCAATTATATGTTGGTGAAAAGACCAGATGTCCGCAAAGCGATGATAAGCATGAAAGCCCGCTTATCCATCATGGCATGGTCTGAAATGCAAACTGACCTTCCTGAATATAGCAACTGGAAAAAGCCAGACATAACTGATGGCCGATTGACGCCGACCGAAAGAGAAAATTATAATAAACCTGGTGGTATCGCCAGCCTGACGGATAAAGGTTATTGGAATCAGCGTGCCCGTGGCATGGGTGGTATTCAAACTTCCTGCGCAGAAGAAAATCTTTTAGGTTTCCCCGGCACCAAGTATTATGGAGAAAACATCATGGTGCACGAATGGAGCCATAATGTAATGGCAGCCTTACGTAAGGCCGATCCTGAACTTTACAAACAAATTAATGTGGCCTATGAAGCGGCGAAAATAAAAGGAATGTATAAAGGGCAGTATGCCATTAACACTGTTGCAGAATATTGGGCAGAGGGCAGCCAATGGTGGTTCTGGTCTAATTATGAATTTAACGATGGCCTCGTTAAAGTGCAAACACCTGACGATTTGAAAGCTTATGATCCAACATTTTATCATATTCTCTCACAAGTTTATGCCGGGCATCATATTCCTGCAGATGTTTATTATGGAAAGAATATTCCATTTGGAGGACCTACTGTGAAACATTAGTGAGTTAATGACGAAGTTCTATCACCCACTAGGCCTTTGAAACTTCATCAGTCTAAAAAGGGAGCAAAATTCTTTGATTAAACTGATGAAGTTCTCCCACTCTCCTGGCATTTGAAACTTCGTAAGTTAATTTTCGACTTACGAAGTTTAGCTGATTTGTGCGAAGGGAAACTTCGTCAGTTTACTAGAGGAATCCTATTCATATTTGGTGTCTCGGCATTTAATAAATGTTTGATAAAGAAATCCCTTTTACGTCGTCTGCCATAAACCCCTCCGTCGCTGTGTCCCATTCCGGGGATACTTAAAATATCAAAATCTTTATTGGCCTTAATTAAGGCATCAGCTAAACGGTAGGTAGATTCTGGTGGAACATTTTCATCAGCTTCACCAACAATCAAAAATAAATCCCCCTGTAGTTTTGATGCATTAGTTATGTTTGATTGTGCACCATAGTGTTCGCCTACCGGATAACCCATCCACTGTTCGTTCCACCATTGTTTATCGATGCGGTTATCATGGCAGCCACAGGCAGAAACTGCAGCTTTATAAAATTCAGGATGAAATAGTAAAGCACCAGTAGAATTTTGTCCGCCAGCAGAGGTGCCATAAACACCAATTTTATTGATGTCGGCATTAGGATATTTTTCCGCCATGGCTTTCATCCATAAAATCCGGTCTGCGAAACCTGCATCAGCCAGGTTATGCCAGCAAACATCATGAAAAGCCTTTGAGCGATTGGCTGTTCCCATTCCGTCAATCTGCACCACGATAAAGCCTAATTCTGCCAGGCTTTGCATTTCACTGGCAGGCAGGAAACTTTTAGGCACAAAACTATCCTGCGGACCTGCATAAATATTTTCGATAATTGGATAAGTTTTATTGGGTTCCATGTTGGATGGCATACAAACTACCCCCCAGATATCGGTAACACCATCACGACCCTTGCTCACAAAAACTTCTGGCAATTTCACCCCGGTATTTAAAAATGGTGTAACGTCGCCATGTTCAATTTCCTGTAGTGGTTTTGTACTTGCCGTAACCTTCAATTTGGTTACAGGCGGGATGTTAACCTGCGAATAAGTATCAAGATAATATTTTCGATCAGGTGAAAAGCTTAGGTTGTGGTTCCCTTCTTCTGGCGTAAGGTTAACCAATCCTTTCCCATCAAAACCAATTCTGTAATAATGAATAAAATAGGGATCTTCACCCTTATTCATTCCGCTGGCCTTAAACCAAACCTGACGTTTTACAATATCTACGCTATCAACATCTCTAACCACCCAACTTCCTTTTGTAATGAGTTGTTGTTTGCCATTGATGCCATTTACCAGGTATAAATGCTGCCAGCCGTCTTGCTCACTGGTATATAGAATTTCATTTGTTTTCGGTAAGTAACGTGTGTAAATCCTGCTCTCATAGATGAATGTTTTTGTTTTTTCATCTATGATGTTTTTTGTTTTGCCAGTTTGCACGTCTACCTCAATTACTCTAAACCGCTGATGACCGCGATCTGCTTTTTCATAAGTATAATATCTGCTGCTGCTATTACGCCAATGCAAAGGCTGTGGGCCAAAAAAATCTGTAGGCTCTACATCAACTTTTATTGAAGTTTTGGTATTTAAATTAAAAACATAGGGCTGGTAGGAAGTAAAATCGTCGCCAGGCTGGGCATATTCACGAGATTTCAATTGGCCCCTCGTAGTACCTGGAACTGAACTCAATACATAATGAACCATTTTTGTTTCCTTTGGATCAATTTTATAGGCCACAACTGTTTTTCCATCCGGCGACCATTCAAAATTTCCGTAAGGTTTATCTGCCGTACCATCCTGGCTTAATGGCGTTTCAGTTTTGGATGCCAGATCAATCAATACTAAATTGCCTCCCCGAACTTCTATCTCACTTTTTCCATCTGGAGATTGGCGTACGGTTTTGCTGCCCTCCCAGCGTGAATGCTTTTGCTGCAATGGCTTTTTGGAATTGGATCTGAAAATTACGGTATCCATAGCAGGCACGACACTGTAATCAGAAAGATTTACCTGATACCATAGGTTTTGAGTTTTTAGCTTTAGGGTATTTTGATCTGCAAAATAAAGGTCTGTGAGCTGTAAACGCAGGGCCGATTGTTTTTTACCACTTATCTGCTCCAGGTTTTGTGCTAATTTCTGCGCATCAAATGCAGGTTTACGTTTACCGGTAGCAACATCTACATAAATATATTCCCAATTTTTATTTGGCAGGTTTTTCTTATACCATAATGCTGATCCATCCTTTTTCCATAATGGAACAATATCATTATTGGTGGGGATATTACGGATAGCAGTATCTAATTTATTTGCCCGCTGATAGGCTTGAATTACATCTGCAGCACTTGGTGCGAAAGAAGTTTGCTGAGCGAGAACCGTAAAAGAAGTGATGGTAAAAAAAGAGGCGATAGCAAATTTTTGGATCAGGGAATTCATTTTCATTTTGCAATGTTAAGCTGTAAATATAATTCAACAAGCACTTAAATTCCCTTTGTATTTTGACGCATAACACGAATATTTTAACCCAGTTTGTGCCCTTTTTTTTCCTAAATTTTTTGCTCGTTTCGAATAGGTACAGTAGGATAAATGACGATTTAATCGTCTGAATGTTTTACGCTAGTTGATAAACGAGCATAGGTAGGATGCAGTAGCTACTTATTTTGCCCTAATTTCATTAACGCCCTTAATGAGATAATATACCGGAATACCAATTAAGGTAATGATTAATCCTGGCCAGGTAAATTTAGGTTTAAAAATAATGAGCAAAATACAGAAAGCCAAACCCATTAAAATGTAAATGACGGGCAAAACCGGATAACCAAAAGCTTTATATGGCCGTGCTGCATCAGGGCGCTTTTTACGAAGAATAAAAATCCCAAAAATGGTGAGCATGTAAAATCCAACCACCACAAATGAAATCATATCGAGCAGATCTCCATATTTTCCACTAAGACACCATAAACAGGCAAAAACACATTGAATCCATAAGCCAAAGCCTGGAACGGAGTTCTTATTAAGTACAGCTACCTTCTTAAAGAATAAGCCATCTTTACCCATAGAATAATAAACCCTTGCACCAGCCATGATCAGTCCATTATTGCAACCAAAGGTAGAAACCATAATCATCACTGCAATAGTAATGGTTCCGGCGGTGCCAAAAATATGATTCGCTGCAGAAACTGCCACCCGATCTTTATCTGCATAAGCGATATCGTGCAAATTTAATACGCCAGTATACATCACATTGGTTAAAAGGTAAAGTACAGTTACCATGATAGTTCCTAAGGCCAGACTTAAACCAATATTACGTGCCGGATTTTTAATTTCACCAGCAATGAAAGTAACATTATGCCAGGAATCACTGCTAAAAATAGAACCGACCATGGCTGCAGCAATAGCACCAAAAGCAGCTAGAGTTGTATATGGCGAGATCATTCCATCAGCATTTAACGATCCTAAATGCCACATGTTTTCCCAGTTTGCTTTCCAGATTCCTTTATCTAAAAAGAATAAACCAAACACAATCAGACCAAAAAGACTAAGTAGTTTAGCAACAGTAAAAGTAGTTTGAATAGCCTTTCCAGCATTAACACCTCTACTGTTTACGTAAGTAAGCAGTACGATAACGCCTATAGCCAGCAATTGAGCTGGGGATATGGTTATGAAACCTAAATCTAAAGCGACTAAATCTTCGCTGAATGCAGGCAATAAATAAGCCGTAAATTTGGCAAATGCCACACCAACAGCTGCTATTGTTGCTGTTTGTATTACGGTGAAAAAACTCCACCCATATAAAAAACTGATGAGTGGATTATAAGCTTCCTTTAAATAAATATACTGACCACCTGCCTTTGGAAACATCGCACTCAGTTCGCCATAACTCAGTGCCGCGGTAAGTGTCATAAATCCGGTAATTAACCAAACCACCAATAGCCAGCCGGCACTTCCTACATTGCGGGTAATATCTGCGCTGACGATAAAAATCCCCGAACCAATCATGCTCCCGGCCACTAGCATCGTTGCATCTAACAATTTCAGTGAAGGTTTAAAGTGGCTGTTTCCTTGTTCCATAGTATTTTTTAGGGATTAATAATTGGACATACTGCTCCAATCCAGTTCAACCGGAGTAATTTTATGATTAAAAAATTTTAAGAAATAGGACTATTAACAGCCAATCTTATTTCGAATGCTGCAATCCTAAGATTGATGGTAACGGATTAACCGGTTATTTCCTTCTAAAAAGTTCCTGAATTCAGTTCAGGATGATGAAAGTTTTAATCAACCAATTATGCACCCATGTAACTTACTCTACTTACCATGTTATAAGTATCTATATAAGCCCTTGGCGATTGGCCAATAATACTTTTAAATACACGATTGAAATTAGTAATGCTATTGAATCCAGCCTTGTAAGCCACGCCTGAAATGCAGTCGGTTTTTTCTCCGGAAATAAGGCTTTTACAGGCATCATTAATTCTAACTTCATTTAAAAACGACACAAAAGTGTGGCCGGTATGTTTTTTAAAATATCTGCAGAAAGCCTGGGGCGTCATAAAAGCTACATTCGCTACATCTTCTAAGGTAATTTGGCTATTGTAATTTTCTGTAATGTAACCTATAATCTTACTGAGACGCATCCCTTCATTTTCACTAACGTTAGAAGAATATAAATCAGAACACAATGGGATGGTGTCATCACCAATGGCTTGTAGGGTTACCATTAATTTTACAAAGGCAAAAAGCAAATCTGTTCCGGAAGCCTCATAAACAGCTACCATTTTGCTTAAAATTTCTTCAGTATGGATAAATGGCACTTTAAACCCGTGTTTGTTTTTTCCTAAAAAAGCATTGGCTAATTTCATTTCAGGAAGAGAAAATAGCGGACCTAATGTTCCTGCGGAATTAAAGTAAACAGAATAAGCCGCTACCGAGCGTTCACTCTTGCTCTGAAAATATTCTGGATTGCTTTTAAACAAATGCGGAAGTTTTGCGCCAATTACAAATAAATCGCCAGGTCTGAAAGCATGCATATCACTTCCCGCAATCAATGTTCCCTCTCCCCTTTCAATATAGGTGATCTGCCATTCATCGTGTCTGTGCAGATATTGATAGAAATAGGGTAATTCAATGTGCTCAGAAATAACACTCTTGTCATCAGGCACAAGCATGGTAAATGGCAATACTTTCATGTAGTTGGTTGGTTATTTGTTGATGATTGAAGATAAGGATATTAACTGTAAAAATTAAAAAAAACCTTTATTAGGTTAAAATCCTGCTACAATGCGATAATATTTAACAAAAACCATCTGAATTACTAATGCTTTATTCAGACCTTTCTATTGCAACCCTGCTATCCGGCCCAGGAAATGATGGAAGGAGAAACGTTTAAAGCTTCGACCACAAACTTTCATATCCCCACCACCCAAGGCAGCGCATACTCTCCCGATTCTTCATCGGGTGCTTGTGCTGCTGAAATAAAGCTTTAACGAATTTATCCGACATCAGATCCAAGCCTTGAGTTATTCATAAGTTGTTTATTTTTTATAGGTATTCATGAGCTCGCAGAAAAGCACGGTTTTGCTTCTTTTTATTAAGAAAAAGAAGAGAGCCCTTCGGCGGCAGACCTGTACCGTTTTTTCATCGGTAGCCGGGGCAAGCCAGAGCGATAGCTTTAAGGTCTTAGCGAAATGCTACGACCAGTATATTTTTATTATTAATACCCTATTCGAACCCCTCTATTTACACTAACGATTCGCAGCAAAAGACTCCACTGCCATTTCAAGCTTTTCTTCAGCAATAATCTGACTGACTAATAAACCCGTTGCCGGACCTAAACTCAATCCCATCATCCCATGGCCGGTGGCAATAATTAGGTTTTTTCTTTGGTCACTGCGTCCAATATATGGCAATCCATCAGGTGATGACGGACGGAATCCATACCATATATCTTTTTCATTTGGAAGTACCGGGTGTAAATCTGGAAAATATTTAGGTACAGATTCTACAATTCCCTTTACCCGCTGCATATTTACCCTCGTATTAATTTTATCCAGTTCCATCGTTCCACCATAACGAATACTGCCATTCATTGGCGTAATGGCCACCCTCGCCTCACAAAGTAAAGCGGGAATAGTTAGTCGGTTTTGCGGTTCTGGTTCCATGAAGGAATAACCTTTACCAGGCATTAACGAAATGTTTAAATCTGCCATTTTAGCTACAGCCGGAGACCATGATCCTGTTGCAATCACATATTGATCGGCCACCCAGGTTTGATCACCCGTAAAAACCTTTGTAATTTTATTACCTGTTGATTCGATCTTGTCTACTTCCTTTCCACTAACCAACGAAACACCATTACTTCTCAGATAAGTAAGTAAAGCATTCATCAGCTTCCCTGGATAAAGGTGCGCATCACATCGGTAGTGAACAGCACCAAGCACATCAAGATTTAAATTGGGTTGCAGTGCCTTACATTCTGCCGCACTTAAAACAGCCATATCCAGCCCAAGCGCTTTGGCTTTATCAGCCAGGTGCGCCTCTTCTTCACGAGCTTGTTCGGTTTTATAAAAAGCTAAAATGCCATTATTGGTAAGTTCAAAATTAAACCCCGGCTCTTTTGATAAATCTTCATAAAGTTTTTTGCTCAGTAATGATAAATCACGAAGGGGTTCTGCAGATTGAGTGACGTGCTTTTCTGTGGCATGTTTCATGAATTTCAGCCCCCAGCCAATCAAGCTTGGGTTTAAAGATGGACGAACATAAAAAGGACTTTTACTATTAAACATCCAGCGGATGCCCTTACTTAACATCCCAGGCGCAGCCAATGGAATAAAATGACTAGGTACAATCATACCAGCGTTTCCGAATGAACAATTATCACTTAAATCGCCTTTATCCAGAACGGTTACTTCAAATCCTTTTTTTTGAAGATAATATGCCGACGTAAGTCCAACAATTCCTCCCCCTATAATTAATACTTTAGACATTATATTTTCCTAATCGTATAAAAAACCCACTAAATTACCTGAAAACCATGCGCATAAGGATCATCCTCTGCATCAATCTTTATTGTGTTGTAGCCAAAAACCTTTGCCCAACCTTCTACACTCGGAATAATGGCTTTAAAACCAGCTAGTTCAATTTCTTCTTCTACCCTTCCGGTAAACTTGCTGCCGATGAAACTTTCATGGATAAAATCTTCTCCTTTTTTAAGTTTCCCTTTTGCATACCATTGTGCCATGCGGGCAGATGTACCTGTACCACAAGGTGAGCGATCAATAGCTTTATCGCCATAAAAAACTGCATTTCTAGCCGTCGAAGTTGGATCTAAAGTTGCTCCTGTCCAAAGCACATGGCTGCAACCATTAATGGTTGAATCTTGCGGATGAACAAAAGTGTATTTCTCATTGATGCGCTTTCTAATCGTCTGACTCCAGGTGATCAGTTGCGATGCCGTATAATTTTCTAAACCTGGAAAGTTGATTTGTGGATCAACAATCGCATAGAAATTTCCACCGTAAGCTACATCAAAAGTAAGTGTGCCTAAATCCGGACATTCGATTTCTAAATTTTCAGCTGCGAGATAAGATGCTACATTTTTTAACTTAACAGATTTTACCTTTTTCCCTTCCTGCCTGTATTCAATCTGGACTAAACCTGCTGGGGCCTCCATTCTGATTACACCTGGTATTTTTGGCTGAATTAGTCCTTCTTCTATCGCAATTGTAATGGTACCAATGGTTCCATGACCACACATGGGCAGGCAACCACTGGTTTCTATAAAGAGAACAGCCACATCATTCTGAGGATCATGAGGTGGATAAAGAATACTGCCAGACATCATATCATGACCGCGGGGTTCGAACATCAATCCTGTTCTGATCCAATCAAACTCCCTTAAAAAGTGTTGTCGTTTTTCACTCATATTAGCGCCCACCAGCTGTGGGCCGCCGCCTGCCACTAACCTTACCGGATTTCCACAAGTATGTGCATCTACACAAAAAAAGGTTTTACTCATATGTCTTTCGTAAATTGCTGATCTACCATTCTAAAAATCCCCAAAGGGTTACCGTCTTTCAACTCATCTGGCAATAGATCTTGTTCCCAATCCTGATAGGCAAGCGGCCTTACAAAGCGATAAATTGCTGTAGAACCTACTGAAGTAAACCGGCTGTCATTCGTTGCCGGAAATGGTCCGCCATGCTGCATCGCCGCACAAACTTCAACACCCGTTGGTACACCATTTAAAATAATACGCCCGGTTTTAGCCGTTAGCTTATGAATAAGGGACTGATATTGACTAAGTTCATTTTTATTGGCCATAATAGTCAATGTTAACTGACCTTGTAATACAGCAATCACTTCTTCCAATTCTTGTTGATCCTTCGCCACCACTAAAAGTGAATATGGGCCGAAGATTTCTTCCTGTAATTTTGGATTTTTGATGAAACTTACTGCATCTACCTGTGCCACTTTTGCTTCAGACTGGTTTTGTAATTCAGCATTTTTCACTTCAGAAACCGCGAGTAATTCAATGCCATTTTCAGCAATGATGTTAGCTGAAAGTTTAGTATAATTTTTAGCAATTCCTTCGGTAAGCATGGTTGCAGATGGAACCACTGAGATTGCGGTAGCAATGGCTTGCTTAAATTTTTCAAGACCTGGTGATGCAATAGCCAACATTAAACCCGGATTGGTGCAAAATTGTCCTGCGCCCAAAGTAATAGATGCTGCATATTTTTTAGCGAGTTCTTCAGCTTGATTTTCTATCGCCTCCGGCAGAAATATGACAGGGTTAATACTTCCCATTTCAGCAAACACCGGGATTGGTTGTGTCCGTTGTTGCGCCAGATTAATCAGTGCCATTCCGCCATGGTATGAGCCAGTAAAAGTTACTGCCTTTGTAAGCGGATGTAATACCAAAGTGGTACCCACCTGGTAGCCATCATCATAAAGTAAAGAAAATACACCTTTTGGCATACCTGTTTTTTCAACAGCCTTAACAATGGCCTCACCTACTAAGGCACTGGTACCATAATGGGCGGGGTGTGCTTTAACTACGACAGGGCAACCAGCAGCTAATGCCGAAGCCGTATCGCCACCTGCTACTGAAAAAGCTAAAGGAAAATTACTGGCACCAAATACCACCACCGGTCCCATTGGAATGAGCATCCGGCGAATATCCGACCGGGGTAAAGGTTGTCTTTCTGGCAAGGCTGTATCAATAATCGCATCAACCCACGAGCCTTCTGCTACCAGATTGGCAAAAAGCCTTAATTGCCCGGTTGTTCTACCTAGTTCACCTTGCAATCTGGGTAATGGTAAACCACTTTCTGCAGATGCCCGAGCCACTAAATCTTCTCCAATGGCAGCGATTTCGTCAGCAATGGCATTCAAAAATGCTGCTTTTTTATCTTTATGGATATTTTTATAAATTCCAAATGATTCAGTGGCCGATACCAAAGCCTCATTGATTTCCTGTTCACCTGCCTTACAAAATTCACCATCGAGCAATAAACCCGTTGCCGGATTTACTGCTTTTAGGTTAAGTTCAAAGGCTTCTTTATAAGCGCTGGCTACTATATTTTTTCCGTTCATATTTGGTTATTGTTATTTACCCCAGCTTCCTGCAGGCAATTCCGGACGAACAGCTAATGCGTCGTTAATAATTTTTAATACTTTTTCTCTTTCTGTACCTTCAAGGGCTAAACGTGGTGCTCTAACAGCCTCAGTTCCTAAGCCCGTAGCCACTTCAGCCAGTTTAATATACTGAACAAGTTTTGGATGAATATCCAATTCTAACACAGGCAAAAACCAACGGTAAATGGTTAATGCTTCCGGGATGCGGTTTTCTTTAATTAGGTTAAAAATAGCAACAGTTTCTTTAGGGAAGGCATCAACAAGACCAGCTACCCATCCATGGGCACCCATTACAATGCTTTCCATGGCTAATGGATCTACGCCCGTAAAAATTTTAAAGCGATCGCCAAAACGGTTAATCAATCTGGTTACGTTAGAAACATCTCTGGTAGATTCTTTGATGGCCTGTACATTTGGATATTTGGTCAGTACTTCAAACATATCCAACGTTACTTCAATTTTATAATCAACAGGATTGTTGTAAATCATGATGGGCAATGAAGTTGATTCAGCAATTGCCCCGAAAAATGCCAATGTTTCATCTGGAGATGCGTAATAGCGCATTGGAGGTAATAACATTAAACCTTGCGCACCAAGAGATTCTGCCTTTTTTGCTACCTCAATTCCTTTTTTTGTAGTAGATTCTGATATGTTTAATAAAACAGGCACACGTCCGTTCACCACTTCTAAAGTGTGAGATAATAATCCGAATTTCTCTTCATCTGTTAATACGCTCGCTTCACCAAGTGATCCACCAAGGATAATACCTTTTGCTCCTGCTTCCAGTTGTGCTTCAACGTTTAAATCAAAAGCAGCGAAGTCTAATTCATCATTTGCTGTAAATTTTGTAGTTACAGCCGGGAAAACCCCTGTCCATTTTATTGCCATTTTACTATTAATTTTATAAATATATTTTCAAAAAATTATTAAGATTGTCTTATGAGATCTTCAGGAGGCTAAAAGCCTTCAGGATGTTTTTATATTGTAATCCTCATCTTATATCCAAAGTTACACCATAGCTTTAGGGTACAATTATTGGATTTTAACCGATACCAACTATAAATACACCATTTAGGTTAAAATCTAACTGCCTACTTTAACCTGTAGATAGTACATGAATTCAATCGCTGTTTTTTCAAGCAAAGATTCTTGCCCTGGCAATAATTTGTAATGTGCCCAGGTTGATGTAGGAATAATTTTTAACGTTTTAACGCCATCTTTTTTAAGAATTAGCGGCAAATTAAATCCATCAATACAATTGGTATATCGGTAAAACACTTCATTATTTTTAATGTAATATTGAAATACAGGCACTTGCGTAGTTCTTAAATACTGACCGAAGACTTTAGAATAAGAATAACCAGCTTGCTTAGAAACATAAGCTTCTACCTGAGCACTTGTGACCGTTTGGTGATAGAAAACTTTATTTAAACCTCTCAAAATTGATCTGAAAAGTTCATCGTTATTTAAACTATGCCTGATGGAATGTAGCATATTACCGCCTTTCGGGTACATATCTCCGCTACCCTGAGCATTCACACCATAAGGCGGAATAATCGGATGATCATTTCGAATCCCTTTTCTGATGCCATAATTATATTCATTACCAGCATTGATTCCGAAATTATAATCTACAAACAAGGTTTCGCTATAATTCGTGAAACCTTCATGTACCCACATATCCGCAAGATCTTTGGTAGTGATGTTATTGCCGAACCATTCATGACCACTTTCATGAATGATGATAAAATCCCATTTTAGCCCCCAGCCATTGCCAGACATATCCCGGCCCAGATAACCGAACTTATATTTATTGCCATAAGAAACTGCCGACTGGTGTTCCATCCCGGTATGGGAGGCATCAATAAGCTGATAGCCATCTTCATAAAAAGGATAAGGGCCAAACCAATGCTCAAAACTTTTCATCATTTTATGAACCTGATCGGGCATGTAAGTTTTAGCTTTATTGAGGTTGTAATCCAATACCCAGTAATTCAGATCAAGTTTTCCTTTTTCACCTGAATACTGTTCCTTAAAATTAACATATTTACCTATATAAGGAATGATGCAATAATTGCTGATGGGATTAACCACATTGTATTTATAGGTTACCGTACCATCATGATTATCTTTTTTAAAAACCATTCTGCCATTGCCAATGCCCACAAGTGTATCTGGAATAGTCATCGTTAAGGAAGCACCTAAATCTGGTTCGTCACTTTGATGGTCTTTATTAGGATACCAAACTGATGCACCCAAACCCTGGCAGGCAACAGTCATCCATGGCCTGGATAGAGAATCGGTTGTAAAAATGAAACCCCCGTCCCAGGGCGCACGTTTTGCCTGGTGTACATTGCCATGATAGAAGATTTTTACACGGTTAACCGTTTTTAATTTCTGATTGGGAACATGTGCATACCAAACACTTCCTACATGTTCAAATTTAAGTTTTGAATGTTCATTATACCAAATGCTATCAATCACCAGTGGTTCCTGAAGATCAATTTGCATGCGAATTTTCCCATCATTGGGCTGCACCACTTTATAAATAATTTCGTTTGCTCCTGATATGCTTTTGTTAGGATATTCTGGCTTGAAAGCAAGTTCATACCGTTGTACATCCCACCATGTTCTCTCTGCATTCAGGCTTCCCCTAAGCGTATCGGCTAAAGTGTAGGATGGCACTTTAACCTGAGCAAACACCACCGGGGCGTAAAAAATTATAAAGAGAAAAAAAATGCGGATTGAATTTTTCATCATAAAAACTAAACAGATTATGTTATGCGGTAGATATTTACGCTATACGAAGATGACCAATGTGTTGATCAATCAGGAATTTTTAGTACAATCGGATAAAATACGGCATGAATCAGCCAATTAATGGCAATTACTATAGTATCATAATCACCTCAATTTGCTTAGATCTTTAAAATAGGGTTAAAATATGCTCAATACTGGCAAATTATAGTGATTTTGATACAGTACCTTTTGTTTAATTTTATTGATTAGATAAAAACCTCCAGCATCATGAATAAGATTATTATCAAAGGCTTGCTCATCGTAGCATTTTTGCGTATTACAGATATTAAAGCACAAAACTACTTTCCACAATTTAACGATAGCCGTATAAAAGTAAAAAACAGCACGCCCATTAAGGCATATGCTTTTGATTTGTCGCAGGTGAGTTTGTTGGAGAGCACTTTTAAAACTGCTATGCTTGCTGATGAATCTTATCTGGCAGTAATTGATCCGGATCGCCTGCTATCTGGTTTCAGAAAAAATGCAGGGCTTGAGCCCAAAGGCAAAATTTATGGTGGCTGGGAAGCTGATGGTTTGGCCGGGCATTCATTGGGGCATTATTTATCGGCTATATCTATGCAATATGCTTCCACAAAAGATCCGGCAGTTTTAGCCAAAGTAAATTATATTATTGATGAATTAGTAGCTTGTCAGAAAGCAAGAAAAAGCGGTTATCTTGGTGCTTTTGGCAATGAAGATAAAATTTGGGGTGAATTAGCAAAGGGAAATGTTAAAACAGGTGGCTTTGATCTGAATGGTGGTTGGTCTCCATGGTATACCGTTCATAAAATTATTGCAGGGCTTTTAGATGCTTATTTTTATACAGGCAATAAAAAAGCCCTCAGCGCTTCAGTGGAACTGGCAGATTGGACTCAGGATATCATTAGCAAACTGAACGAGGAGCTTTTACAAAAAATGCTTTTTTGTGAATATGGCGGCATGGCCGAAACATTGGTTAACCTGTATGCCATTACCGGTGAAAAAAAATACCTGGACTTATCATACAAATTTTATGATAAACGCATTCTTGATCCTTTGGCTAAACAACAGGATATCTTACCGGGAAAACATTCTAACACACAAATACCCAAAATTATTGCCAGCGCCAGAAGGCATGAAATTACAGGTGATCAAAATGATCAGGCAATTGCAGATTTCTTCTGGAAAACCATTGTTTACCACCATTCTTATGCTACCGGGGGAAACAGCAATTATGAGTATTTAAGTGAACCCAATAAATTAAATGATAAGCTAACAGAAAATACAACTGAAACCTGTAATACTTATAACATGCTGAAACTAACGGGACACCTTTTTGCAGAAAACCCATCAGCAGAGTTATTTGATTATTATGAGAAAGCTCTTTATAATCACATTCTTGCATCACAGAATCATGATGATGGCATGATGTGTTATTTTGTTCCATTACGAATGGGAGGCAAAAAAGAATACAGTGACCAGTTTAATACCTTTACCTGCTGCGTGGGTACGGGCATGGAAAATCATGTAAAATACAATGAAAGCATTTACTCTAGAGGTGATGATGGCAGTTTATATGTGAATCTTTTCATCCCATCAATATTAAATTGGAAAGAAAAAGGCTTAACCTTAACGCAACAAACTGCTTTACCACAAGGAGACCAAACCACACTCACCCTCAAGTTAACAAAAGCATCTACATTTTCTATTCGGGTAAGAAAGCCTAAATGGTCAACTAAAACAACTATAGCCGTAAATGGCGAACTTCAAAAAATTACGCCTGATCAAACAGGTTATTATGTGATTACCCGAAAATGGAAAAACGATGATAAAATCAGCTACGTTACACCAGAGAAATTATATACAGAAGCCATGCCTGATAATGCAGACCGGAGGGCTGTATTTTTTGGACCTGTGTTACTTGCCGGAGTTTTAGGAACTAAAGAACCTGATCCAATAAAAGGTGTTCCGGTGTTTGTGAGCGATAATAAAGATCCAAAAGAATGGTTAAATGTGATGAATCAGGCGGAACTTAAATTCCAGACAAAAAATATAGCGCAACCACAAGATGTAACCATGATCCCATTCTATCAAACAAAAAATCAGTTTTATAGTGTTTATTGGGATGTATTTACCCCAGAAAAATGGGCAGTTCAGCAGAAAATTTACGATGAACAAAAACGTAAGCAAAAAGAACTGGAAGATAAAACGCTTGATGTTTTCAGATTTGGTGAGATGCAACCAGAACGAGACCACAATTTTACGTCCGCTAAAGAATCAATGGGTGAAGAACATGGTAGCAAATGGCGTATGGCTGGTGAAGAGGGATTTATTCAATTTGAGGTTAAGGTAGATCCCAATGCCCAAAATACCATTATCGCATCTTATTGGGGAATGGATAATCGGGGAAGAAACTTTGATATTTTGGTAGACAATGTAAACATTGCAACAGAAGACTTAAATCGTTATAAAGAAAGTCGCTTTTATGAAATTTCCTATAAAATTCCTTTTGAATTGAGCAAAGGTAAAACTAAGGTAACCGTCAAACTATCTCCAAAAGCCAAAAATAGTGCAGGACCGGTTTACAGCATCAGAGTGATTAAAGAAAAATAATAGCAATAACTGATTGCACTTCTGCTATCTACTTTTTATAAAAAAACGAAAGCCCTGTCCTAACAGGGCTTTCAAATAGATATAGGTTAAGGTTATTTTTGAATCAGCACCTCTGTCGTTCCAGTTTGAGAAAGATTAATTAAACTTGCACCACGTTCCTTCGTGTTTACAGACTTTATCTCATAAGTGCCTACACCCGATATTTTAGCAGGTTGAGCAATTCGGATGATGGCCGTTGGTGTATATGCATCTGCCTTTTCTAAGTTCAGTTTTACTTCGCCAGTGATGGGGTTATATTTTATGGATGCTATTCTACCGGCATCAAGTGAAATCCATAATCCAATTGGAGCTAAGTAAACTGATGATTTTGCGGCAGTAGTAAGCTTGACATTAATAATATTTTTTGTTTTCTTTAGGTTCCCCCCGAAAGCCAGCCAGCCAAATTCTGGATGCAACAGCACATACGATGACGTGTTTACTGCATAACCAAAAAAGCCAGAGCCATAATCTCCTGTAATGCCATCATTCTTTAAAGTAGATGGATAAGCATGGAACGCTGCAGGTGCAAATCCATCTTTAGTGATATTGGAAATGGAGCCCATTAAGCCACCATAACCAGCACGTAACAGATAAAAATCAGCAGGATTTTTACGATAATCCATTAATACCGGAATGGCATTTAATGCGGAACCATAGTGGTGAATCATCCTTTCAACGCGCTGAAGTTTACCACCATATAAAAAATCCCAGTAACGGCGGGCATTTCCATTGTATGCCCAATGTGGGATCACTGGCATATATGCTAAAATAGCATCAAGTGTTACTTTTGCCTTATCATTGTAGCCAAAATAATTCGACCATACATAAACTTCTTCCTGCCCGGTAGAATCCCATGGCATTTCGCTACCAAAAGGATATTCGAGTGATTTCCAATGATCAGCACGTTTTTTCATTTCCAGTTCCAACTTAGCCGCCTCTTCACTCAAACCTTCATTTTTGAGATCAGTAAGAATAAGATAAAAAACAGTCCCTTCCATTTGTCCGAATTGCGCATAATATGGTGCAATATTTACCATGGCCATTCCCGTTTCAGCAGCATCTATAAGGTGTTGTTTCCAGGCGGATTGGTTCACCAGGCCTTTGTAATTTCGAGCCAGGCGATACATCATCCAGTGTGCAGCTGCAACGTGCGGATAATTATATGAACGGCCCAGATTATCAGCCTCTTTTTTAGGCCAGGCAGACCAGGTTTTAAAATTAATGGCGCTGGAATAAGTATTTTTAGGCATTGAATCTGGCTCATAAAAAAATAAACTCTTTTTTACTCCATATTTTTGTGGACCGTTTTTGAGCTGAATATTTCCAAACATCACGGTATCTACAAATTTTTGTAGCTTATCAATTTCAGCTTTTTCAGGATGAACGAGTTGCTTCATGATAGCCCCTAGCCAGGAGCCAGCTCCCCCTTCATCACTTAGGCCGGCAATCCATGCACGATTATCCTGCACCACTTGTTTCTGTTCTTCATTATCATAGGTAATTACCGATGGCGAACGTTTAAAGGGATCATTAGGTTGATCAAACCATTGTTTTGTGGTTAAGAAATTTCCATAACTGGCAATAACAGTGGTTTCAGGCTCAATAATTTTATAATTCACTGTTTGCTCCATACCATCTTCATATAAAATGGTTAATCTGGCTCTACCCCAGGTAATGCCATTAACAGTATAACTTTTCCAGCCATTTTTGGTCGTGCCAATCGCTTTAATCACCATTGATTTTTCGGGGAAAGCCGTGATTGATTTAATTTTACTGCCGTATTTAATGAACAATTTAGCATCTACATCTCGTGGCAGCACATAACCCGGAACGGAAACAGCTACTGGTCGCTTATTTTCAATCAGTTTTTGCTCCATATTTCTTGCCGTACCAGACAGAATAAATTGAAGACCATACGTTCTGGTTTCATTGGGCTTTAAGGTGGTTGATGTAGGCACATTCCACTGATCAGCATTTTTCCATTCATTCTCTGCATAAGCTTTGCTATAAATCATCCACTCATAAAAGCCCTCAAAGGCAATTCCTCTTGGTGTCCGGTCATCATTTAAAGGATTATAAGCTTCAAATGGCGTTTTTCCAAAAGGCACTACTAATAATGAAGGCGCATGACCACTTAATCTGGTTACCTGTAAATAACCTGCATCTTTTCCAATATAGGGATCATAAAAAACATTTTTAGCATGAGTTTGCTCCAGTGTTCTACCTTCAAGAATATTATCAAAAATCATGGGTATTCCCAAAGCACCAATTTCTATATTTTGAGCTGTTTTGTTTCTCAATGAAAATTTCAAGACCAGCTTTCCATCACTCATTTCCCAGCTTCGAATGATTTGTAAGGGAATATCTGCAGGCAAAGTAGCTGCAAGATCTGCTGAAGCCAGCACCTTACCAATCACAGCTAATGCTTTTACGGGCATCCTTTTAGCAGCAGTACTGTAGCTTGTCCAAGCCTTATTATTTTCCGTCTTAATTTTCAGGTTAAGATCACCCAGATGATAAAGTCCATCTGAACTTCTAACTTTCAAACTATCACTGGGTACAAAATCAAAATCTTTAACATTTTTTGGTTGTAATCCTGCTACAGTTTGAGCTGATTTAACCAGTTTTAAATTAAACGCACCAGCATCTAAGGAGATATAACCTTTCTCCAAACCTAATGTTGAAGGTTTTTTACCTAAACTGATCCAAGGTGATTGTGCATTTACAGCACCAAAGGAAAAAAAGTAGGTGATGATTAAAATAATCGCAGGTAGCAATAGTCCTTTATTCCTTATGGATACTTGGGGTGTTGTATTCATGATGTTAACATTAAAAACTATGATTAGTATAGTCAATCAAAAATAGTCTTTAAAGAAATAAAGGAAAACCAATCCAACAATTTGGGCAAGATTGGTAAAGTATTAGCTTAATTATGGTGAATAATAATTTTAGAAATTGATAATTTCAGTCAGAAACGGTAGAATTTAGGGTATTAAGTTGATCTATTTCCTACAGTAACTTTATTTAAAAATTTTCTGAATGAACGATTTTAAAAACGATGTCGATCTATAAACTTCCATTTCATCCTTCACTATGTCCTGCCTATGCTCAAGAAGAACTTCATTCTGAACAGTTTTCATAGCATACCTACCATCGGCGTGAATATATTTTTCATCTTCAAAAAGACCAAAATAAGAAATTACAAAAGTTGCCATACTTGCCGTTTTAATGTTAATGAATGGTATTTCTGATTTATATGATTAAAAAACAATATGGAATTGATTACTTAATTCAACATATTATCTCTAAAATTCATTACTACTGCTAGCCATTAAATATTTGAAAAAATTATAGCTATTTACTTACATTTTATATAATTCTATTCACCAATATAAGGAATTATTATTATTTCCAATAGGATAAAGTCTGAAAAATCTTTTCACTGATTGCAGATTGAAATCATAGCCCCCATAACGGATCATTAAATTGATTATATTTGCGCAACTAATCATATGAGCATAGTAAATAACTCAATCTTTCCCAAAATTTTTGCCATTTTACAAAAAAAACAATGTGTTATTGGCATATATGTAACATTGGCTATTATTGCGGGTATTAAACAATACCTTCACCATTCATTTAATAATTATTTAATTTTTAAATACGTTTATCTGCATACAATTGATTTGCAAAATTTGTATAACAATTATGCAGAGTATGGAGATAGCAATCATTATGGAATCATCTTTTCGTTACTCATTGCTCCTTTTGCCTGGTTACCCAATGGCTTAGGTATGATTTTATGGAACATTGCAAACGTTTTGGTATTACTTTGGGGCATTTACAGCCTGCCGCTTTCGCTAAATAAAAGAACGGTTATCGCCTGGATTTGTGCACATGAAACACTTACAGCCTTATTTAGTTTTCAGTTCAACATCGCCTTAACCGGATTTATCTTACTAAGCTTTTCTTACTTAATAAAAAAACAAGAAATTAAATCTGCCATTTTTATCGCCTTAGGTACATTTGTGAAACTATATGGCATTGTGGGTTTGGCATTTTTCTTCTTTACTCAGCATAAAGTAAAGTTCATTTTGGCAGGAGTGCTAGCCATGTCTTTACTCTTCCTGTTGCCAATGGCCATTTCCTCACCTGATTTCGTGATGCAATCTTATATAGATTGGTTTCATTCCCTAGTTCATAAAAATGCCTCAAATGCTTCACTTACATCTTTTCAGGATATTTCGGTAATGGGCATGGCAAGAAGAATAAGTGGAAACGTCAATATTCCAAATATGCCTTTTTTACTTGGCGGGTTAATCCTTTTCGCTTTGCCCTATTTAAGAATCAGTCAATATAAACATCTTGCCTTTCGCTTAATGCTTTTAGCATCAACATTAATATTTACAGTGATCTTTAGTAGTGGGTCTGAATCGCCGACTTATATTATCGCCTTTGCAGGTGTGGCTATTTGGTTTATCGTTCAACAATCTCCAAAAGGTAAATGGGCAATAGCCCTGTTTGTATTTGCATTTTGCTTAACCAGCTTATCGCCAACAGATCTGTTTCCAAGAGCTGTAAAAGAATTTATTCGTCTATATTCTCTCAAAGCCCTACCTTGCATGATTATTTGGTTTACGATTATTTATCAAATGATGAAAGAAGATTTTGAATCATATTTGATTGCTGATAAATGAAGAAATTAGTTTCTATAGTCATACCAGCTTATAATGAAGCTGATAATATTTTCGTAATCTCTGAAAGTATAAAAAACGTTTTTTCTACAATCAATTACAATTATGAAATTATCCTGGTAGACGATGGAAGTGCAGATCATACCCTTGAAAAAATCAAGGAATACTCCTCCACAGCAGAAAACATTTTCTTTCTGGAGTTTAGCAGAAATTTTGGGCATCAACTTGCAGTGAAAGCAGGTATGGATCATGCTTTTGGCGACTGTGTCATTTCAATGGATTGTGATATGCAGCATCCAACAGAGATAATTCCTGAAATGCTTAAAAAGTGGGAAGCTGGTTATGAAGTGGTTTACACCATCAGAGCGGAAGATAAAAATCTTTCTAAAGGAAAGCGAAGTTCATCTAATCTCTTTTATAAAATACTAAATTGGTTATCAGACATTGACCTTGAACCAGGAGCGGCAGATTTTCGTTTACTGGATCAAAAGGTAGTAAATGTATTTAGGAATTTTCAGGAAAATGAGCCTTTTCTTCGTGGCTTGGTAAAATGGTTAGGTTTTAAGCAACATGCCATTAAGTATCACCCGGCAGCACGCTTTTCCGGATCAAGTAAATACACTTTAAAGAAAATGATGAGACTGGCGCTACATGGCGTTACCTCCTTCAGTATAAAACCATTATATTCAGCTGTTTATTTGGGGTTTATCTTATCATTAGCTTCTGTTTTATATATTCCATATGTGATTTATGCATTCGTTAATCATGTTGAAGTTTCCGGTTGGGCATCCATGATTATGACCATTGTATTCTTCGGTGGTTTGCAATTAATTATTTTAGGGATCATTGGTATCTATGTAGGTAAAATGTTTATGCAAACCAAAAATCGTCCAAATTATATTATCCGTTCAACCAATATCCCTCAGAAATAATGGTGCTTTTAAGTTTTGATATTGAAGAGTTTGATATGCCTTTTGAATATGGTAAGGATATTTCATTTGCAGATCAGATTTCTATTTCCAGAACAGGTACAATAGCCATTCTGGATTTATTGGATAAACACCAGGTTAAAGCAACGTTTTTCTGTACCGTTACTTTTGCAGAAAATATACCGGATTTAATTGAACGCATAACCAAAAGCGGACATGAACTGGCCTCACATGGCTATTATCACTCTGATTTTAAACCAGAACATCTACTTCAATCTAAACTTAAGTTGCAGGAGCTTTCCGGGAAAGAAATTACAGGTTATCGCATGGCCCGTATGATGCCCGTTGATGAAAAAGAAATAGAAAAAGCTGGTTACACCTATAATACTTCGATTAACCCCACATATCTCCCTGGCCGATATAATAATTTCAATATCTCCAGAACCTTTTTTACCAACCAAAATGTACTTCAAATTCCAGCTTCTGTTAGTCCATTGGTAAGATTCCCTTTATTCTGGCTTTCTTTTCATAATCTGCCTCTTGGTGTCTACAAGTTCTTGGCTGGCTGGACTTATCAAAAAGATCGATACTTAAATATTTATTTTCATCCATGGGAATTTACTGATCTTACTGATGTGGAAAGATTTGGCTTTCCTGCTTATATTAGAAAAAACACAGGAGAGAAAATGATCAAAAGAATGAATGGCCTGATCACCTGGATGAAATTAAAAAAATATCCATTCGCTACTTTTCAGGAATTTATTAATACGAAAACTAAGACTATCTGATTTTAATACGTTTCCGCTAATTTTAAGGCATTGTAAGCATTTACTATGCCACCACTAACACAAATTTCATTAAATAGCACCCTGGTATTTTCACCGTTTTCATTTTTATATTTGATCTTGTGGTCTACTTTTGTAACAGATTTCATAATGATTTCCCTTACCTGAGCAGGTTTTAATTGAGGATAATAACTTAAAATTAAAGCAGCTAAACCTGATACCACAGGTGAAGCCATACTTGTACCGTCAAGATCTTCATATTTACCATCCGGAATGGTGGAATTGATTAAGAACCCTGGTGCAAAAACATCAACATTATATTTTCCATAATTTGAAAAATCAGTCTTTAAGGTTTCATCATCTTTATATGCACTTGCGCCAACCTCAATCCAATTAGTAGCACTAGGTAACCTAAATTTCGCAGAATCAATCGGAACCTGTTTAGGAATAGCAATACCCATTGGAGGCCTCATGCCCATCGTATTTTGCCCCATAGACTTTGGCGGTATAAAATCTGGTTTTAAAGGTTTACGATGTGCCAATTTGTATGCTTCAGCTTCAGCACCATCGTAGTACTTATTTGGGTAATTTTCTTCAATATCATTATTCTGATTATCATTGCCAGCTGCATGAACCAGCAATACACCTTTAGATTCAGCATATTTTACCGCTTCATCAACAACTTTTTTGTCCCACTTATAAGCCTTTCCGAAGCTCATATTAATTACCCTGGCACCATTATCTACAGCATACCTGATTCCATTAGCAACATCCTTATCCCTTTCATCGCCCGTAGGTACAACCCTGATGGCCATAATACGAACATGATTCGCAACACCCAATATACCTAAACCATTATTTCGGTCTGCACCAATAATTCCTCCAACATGCGTTCCATGCATCGCATCAGGTCCCTTTACATCCGCAATACCATAGTTTCTATCACTACTGTTAGCATAATCATCTCCTACCAATTCTGTCCTTTTATCATATTTAGGATTTAAATTATACTTTAGCATGGCATCATACTGCTTATAACCATCTTTTATGCTCTTATAGAATTTTTCGAAGCTACCATCTTCTTTAGATCCCTTACGAATAATGGTTTTAACCCGTTCCTCTATTTCATCATCAGCCTTATATTTTTCTACATCTTCATAACTTGGAATTTGCTTATGATTTATGGCAGCAACCGAATCTAAAACTTTATTAATGGTAACAAGTACAGAGAATGTATTACTAGCATCTTCATATTTTTTTCCAAAATCACCCACCATTTTTTTATAAAGTCTGAATTCTTCTTTTTGATTACTATCTAAAGGAGTCAGATTAGTTGTAGATTGATATTTCGGTGTATAGATTCTGAGGAGCCTAACTAATTCCAGATTATCAAATTCCAAATTACCTTTTTTAGACCCAATAAAGTTCCAGCCATTAATATCATCGATATAACCATTCCCGTCATCATCAATACCATTTCCTGGAATTTCTTTTTGATTAACCCATAAAACAGACTTCAAATCAGGATGATTAACATCTATTCCTCCATCAATTACTGCAACAATGATGTTTTCTTTTGGCTTTTTATCTTTCAGGAGATCGCGATAAGCTTTCTCTGTGCTAATTCCAAAATAACCATTTTCAGCTAAATCCAGATTAAACCAATTGGCAGGAAGCTTTACGTTTTTATGCTGTGCTAAAGCACTAACTTGAATAAGGATGAAAACAATAAAAATAAGTAATTTTCTTTGGCTAAGATTAGTCATGTGTTGAAGTACGTAATTGTACAATAATACGGATTTATTAAATGGACACTTAAAGATTTTACATTTTTTAACAGGCAGAAAGTAAATTTTTAGAAAAACTTAACTACATCATTTGACTAATTTCTTCCTGCTGTACACTGCAATCTTTTGGTTGGATGAATCAAGGAATGGGAATTACGATTTACCAAAATGATTTTCGCTCCCATCGGGTTTATTAGAATTGGCTTATACACGTAATTAAAACCTGCTTTCATAGTCTCACTTTCATGCTGAGGCACGAAGAATCTCCATGCGATGTAAACCTTTCTGTTAATAACCGAATAGCTGATATCCAGTATTTAGATTTAGCTATTCTTCGATCCTTTTCGGGAAAGCTATCTCCTTTATAGATGCTTCGATGGAGATTGCTTCAGCAGATTAAGAATCTGCTGAAGCAAAGACGATCTTTCTTATAGGTACACTAACCAAACCGTCATGCTGATCCGATAGTTATCGGATTTAGTTGAGCACCTATCTTCATCAGATCCTGAATCAAGTTGAGGAAGACGATCGAAGGGTATTCGATGAATAATAAACCTAACCAGGTTGCTGTCATGCTGAGGCACGAAGCATCTACAGGCGATGGAAACCTGTCCATTAATAACCGGATAAACTGGTATCTCTGCCTGTTAACCACCCCTCCACGGGAGTTAATGGCATTACGCTATATAGTCCTAAAAAGGTTATACGCCATGCAGGCACTTTGGTCTTTCAGCTTTAGCCTTTACGCTTTTTTATTATAAACGCAGAAACCCCTGCAGTTGTTACTGCAAGGGTCCTGGTTAAACGCC
>NZ_JCKI01000001.1 GCF_000708265.2 Pedobacter sp. R20-19 | reverse complement strand
CTGTTTCTTACCGTTACCGAATAAGTACCTGAAACAACATTATTAAAATCTGTCGAAGCCTGATAGTTCGTGCCATCAATGCTATACGTTAAGCCTGAACCCGTTGGCGCAGTTACAGTGATGGTTCCGGTCGCTGTAGTACAAGTTGGTTGTATCACAGTAGCAGTTGGTGCCGCTGGTGTTGCAGGTTGTGCATCAATAGTGATGCTGCTCGAAGCAGAAGTACAACCATCGCTGTTTCTTACTGTTACCGAATAGGTACCCGAAGCTACGTTATTGAAAGTGGTAGATACCTGATAGTTCGTACCATCAATGCTATAGGTTAAGCCTGATCCCGTTGGTGCAGTCACCGTAATGGTACCTGTAGCAGTAGTACAGGTAGGTTGTACCGCAGTAGCCGTTGGTGCAGCTGGCGTTACCGGTTGCGGATCAATGGTTATATTGGTAGCAGCAGAAGTACAACCATCACTATTCCTTGTTGTAACAGAATAGCTGCCCGATGCTACATTTGTAAAGCTTGTTGAAGCCTGATAGTTTGTTCCATCAATACTATAGGTAATTCCTGTGCCGCTCTGTGCGGTAACATTTATCGTCCCTGTAGCAGTGGTACAAGTAGGCTGTATCGCTGATACTGTTGGCGAAGCAGGTGTTACAGGCTGCGAATTGATGGTTACATTGGTTGCCGCAGAGGTACAACCATCGCTGTTTCTAGCCGTTACAGAATAATTACCAGGCGTAACAGCGGTGAAAGTGGTTGAAGCCTGATAGTTCGTACCATCAATGCTATAAGTATAGCCTGAACCTGTTGGCGCAGAAACTGTAATAGTGCCTGTTGCCGTGGTGCAGGTTGGCTGTACCGCAGTAGCCGTTGGTGCAGGCACCGGACCAGCCGGCTCTGTAATGGTTATATCTTGAGTGGTTGAGCAGCCGTTTGCATCTGTAACGGTAACGGTATAGGTACCAGCGGTAAGGTTATTGGCTGTTGCCGATGCCTGTACCGGGTTGGTATTCCATGAATAATTATATGGACTGGTACCTCCACTTGCCGAAGCAGTTGCACTTCCTGTATTTGAACCGTAACAAATTACATTTTGAGCAGTAATATTGATGCTTAATGCAGCAGAAGGCTGTGCAATGGTTACACTTTTGCTACTGGTACATCCATTTGCATCAGTAACCGTTACCGTATAAGTACCTGCTGCAAGATTACTTGCAGTAGCAGTGGTCTGTACTGGCGAAGTATCCCATGAATAAGTATATGAACCCGTACCACCAGTAGCCGAAGCGGTTGCACTTCCTGTATTCTGTCCGAAACATTTTACATCTACAGGTGGAATATCAACATTCGCTACCAATGCACTTGATGGCTGGCTAATGGTAATATTTTCCGTTCTAATGGTACCAACGTTATCAGTAACCGTAACCGTATAAGTACCCGCTGCAAGGTTATTTGCTGTAGCAGTGGTTTGCACTGGTGAGGTGTTCCATGAATAAGTATATGGTGAGGTACCACCGGTTGCTGTTACCGTAGCTGAACCATCATTATTTCCATAACATTTTACATTTGTACCGGTTGTGCTGATGTTCAGTGTAGATGCATCAATTGTAATGGTTACTACAGCTGTAGAACAATCCCCATCTACATCACATACATGATAAGTAAAGGTATCTGTTCCGCTGGTATTTGGTTTTGGTGTATAGGTAAATGATCCATCTGTATTCATGGTTACCGAACCCAGCGTTGCGCCTCCATCAGTACCAATTAAAGACCATGAATTACCACCATCACCACTTGGCGTATCGTTTGTTGATGCGTTTCCAGAAACTGGAACGCCTGGTGTTGTATTTCCGGAATCATTAACTGCAACGGGCTGACAATTGCCTGCTGTAACCGTAAATGATGATGATGTAGAACAGCTTTTGGCATCCGTAACAGTTACCGTATAAGTACCGGCCGCTTTATTGCTGATGTCTTGTGTGGTTTCGCCTGAATCCCATTGATAAGTATATGGGGTTGTTCCACCTGAAAGTGTAATATCAACAGCCCCATTATTAGTGGCTCCACAGGTTGAGTTAATCACTGTTCCGGTAATGCTTAATCCGGCAGCTGGTTCTGTAATGGTTACATCCTGAGTGGTTGAACAGCCACTGGCATCAGTTACCGTTACGGTATAAGTGCCTGCAGCCAGATTATTTGCTGTGGCAGACGTTTGCACCGGATTGGTATTCCATGAATAGGTATATGGACTGTTACCTCCGGTTACGGAAACAGTTGCACTACCAGTGCTTGCTCCAAAACAGTTTACGTTACTTGAAGAACTGATTACTGCTGTTAAAGTAGCCGGGCGTGTTAGTGTTACACTAGCTGATGCACCAGAAGTACATGAACCAAGTGTTGCTGAAACGGTATAAGTTCCTACAGGAGCCGTTACCTGGTCACCAGCAACGGTTACACCTGCAGACGGGCTCACCGTATAAGTATATGCTGCACTATAATTGGTGATGGTAAAACTACCTGTTGGTGTGCATGAGGTTGGCTGAACAACCGCACCAAGCGTTGGAGTTGCAGGTGTTGCAGGTTGTGGATCAATGGTTACACTGGTGGCAGCAGAAGTACAGCCATCGCTGTTTCTTACCGTTACCGAATAGGTACCCGAAGCTACGTTATTAAAAGTGGTGGAAGCCTGGTAATTGGTTCCATCAATGCTATACGTTAAGCCTGAACCCGTTGGCGCAGTTACCGTGATGGTTCCCGTTGCCGTGGTACAGGTTGGCTGTACAGCCGTTACCGTTGGTGCAGCTGGCAGGGCATTTACTGTTGCGCTAAATGTTTTTGAACAACCATTACTATTGGTATAGGTAATGGTTGCCGTGCCTGCCGCAACACCGGTTACCAGCCCCGTATTGTTTACCGTAGCTATTGCAGTATTGGATGATACCCATGGATCAGTTGTGGCTGCCGTACCCGAACCCGTAAGCTGGGTAGTTGCATTGATGCAGACACTGGTTGTTCCGGTAATGGTTGGTAAAGCATTCACCGTGATGCTTGCTTGTTTTGTACAACCATTACTATTGGTGTAGGTAATGGTTGCCGTACCTGCCGCAACACCAGTTACCAAACCGGTATTGCTTACCGTGGCAATTGCCGTATTGGATGATACCCAGGGATTTGTGGTGGCTGCCGTACCAGAACCTGTTAATTGCGTAGTCGAAGCGACACAAACACTGGTTGTTCCGGTAATGGTTGGTAAATCATTCACCGTAAAAGTAACCTGCTGCGAACAACCATTTGTATTGGTGTAGGTAATGATCGATGTACCTGCTGCCACCCCGGTTACTAAACCGGTATTGCTTACTGTAGCCACTGCGGTATTGGATGATACCCAAGGGTTGGTAGTAGCAGCTGTAGCCGAACCGGTTAGCTGTGAAGTTAAACCCACACAGGCATTGGTTGTGCCGGTAATGGTAGGTGCTGCATTAATGGTGATTGTTTTTGTTGCAGAACAGCCGGTATTATTGGTATAAGTAATGGTGGTTGTTCCTGCAGCAACAGGTGTAACCAAACCCGTATTATCAACAGTGGCAATCGCCGTGTTTGAAGATACCCATGGATTAGTAGTGGCTGGCGTATCCGAACCGGTTAACTGTATAGTAGAACCACCTACACAACCCGATGCCGGGCCGGTAATGGTTGCCGGAACACAAGAATCGGTAATGGTATAAGTTAAGTTGTTCTGCCCATTGGTACAGGAACTTAGTTCACCTATGGCCAATCCTGCTGACGGATTGGTTAAAGTCATGATAATGGTTTCATCCGGTTCTGGAGAAATCAGATCGGTATTGATGTTAATATAGGGTGCCAGACTAATACCAGTGGCAGCCGTACCATCATAAGTACCCGCCGGAATGGCAACAGTAACATTGCCTGTTGCAGCTGTAGGGGTACTATAATCTGAACCCCTTGTTGCCGTACCACTTAAAACCATGTCTATAGTCGTAGCAACAGTAGTGGTACCTGTGATCAGTAACTTTGGTAAGTTTGCCGTAGGAACCGTTTCTGGCCCGGTACCTGTAGATGAGCTAAAAGATACCAGACTGGATAAAGAACTAAGGCTCACATTATCTAAAAAGTTTCCTCCACCAACCCCCACACTAGCAGTACTTACCGCCCGGTAACCATACGTCACCTTTTGAATAGAACCTGTGGTATTCCGCCAGGTTCCGGTATATTGTGTCCAACCATTGGCATCCGTTACCTGTGAAGTAATAGTGGTGTTGGCCGATGTTAAAACCGTTACCGTATGAGTACCTCCAGTAGCATTATTATCTGAAAAATTGGCGACATCGATATCATTAATCCTTAGGGCCATTACATCTACCCCATCCCGCCCTCGGTGTGCAAAAGACCATGTAAAGGTTTCTCCGGTAAGGACACAAATGGGTTGTTGTTCCAGCATGCCATTTGTATAGGCATTTAATTCCACAAAATAATTACCTGCTCTTGCATTTACACCAAGCGATCCTGATGACCAAAATTCCATAAAAGTACCATCTGTAGGTACTGACGAAATAGTACTATTCATGCCAACCGCTTCTGTAGTGCTCCAGCCATTAACTGTATTTTCTCTTACAAATGTTCCTGCTCCAATAGCTGTAGTACCTTGCTCAAATCCCCCATTGGTGAACGAACGCACAAAAGGCGAGGCCGCTTCAAAAACCTTTAATTCTGTAGGATCAAAATAGTCATGCTGAAGATCGATAACCATGATGTAGCGGGCTTTGTGAATCCCGACATTCAAACTTAACTGCCCACCAACTGTTGCGGTATTACCGGGGAAAGCAGGGCCTAACTTTGAACCCGAAGCTCCCGGAACCGATTCAGTTCCAGATGATGTCGTTTCGCCAAATGTTCCAGTACCAGCAGGATCAGTATAGATTAAGCGATTAAAAAGAGAAGTATTTGCACCGTTAATGTAATTGATGGGATTAACATAACTCCCTTGCGTAGGAACAAGACCAGGAACCTGAGTGGCTACTGCACTTGGGAAACTCACAAACATGAAACGGCGGTCTCTGTTTATGTTGGGGCGGTCTCCAAGGGTAATGCTACTGATAAAATAATCAGCCCCCAAATCAACCATAAACCATTCTGCATTGGTACCTGTGGAGGAATTAGCAGTATGTGCAAAAGTACTGAAGTTTCCATCAACCAAATTTGAATTTGGATAAGTTACCGCATCAAGATTTGATGATGAGGTTACTGTTTTACCCAAGGCTACATTGGTTTGCGCCTGCGCGAAACCAACCTGCATGCCAAAAACCAGCAAAAATAATAAGGCCAGTTTTATAAAGAAACCAAAAGAAGATGGATTGTTAACAGCAGGAGGTATTTTAAACGGCGAAACCACCCTAAAATCTTGAGAGATGGGTAGATTTCTTGTAGTACATGCAGAAGGGTAAAGTTTTTTCATATTTAATGGATGAAAATTTATAGCAGTATTTTTTTGGTAATGGTTGTCTGGAGTATTGTTGCTAACTAATATTGGTGTTAAGAGCAGGGTAACTTGGTGAGGTAGCTTAATTAAAAAAGGCAATGAATAGAATGAATAGGAAGGTTTATCGTATAAATGGTGTATAGGGCATTTATTATGGTATCTTTATATGATAAAAATCATTAAGATTTTAACCTGAATCATAAATGCGTTAATATTTGCTGAGTATCTTTGTATATGTCACCATGAAAATGATGATGAGATGAATGCGTTGTTATTAGTAAGTGAATAATTGTTTTGCTTAGTAAAGGAACAGACCAGTTAAGTCATTATTTTTTTTCCTTACATCGAATGTATTACAAGTAAATATCATGAAGAATAGACAATCGGCAGAAAGGCATTATCGCTCCATAAACCACTCGTTTTACTCCATAGAAAATAATTCAAACAGAGAAACCGGGAGTCAAAAAAGAATATCACATTAACACTTATTTTCCATACAAAACCCGTATAAACCACGGTAATCTAAACCAGGATCATTTGCGTATAATGTAGTATCAAACCAACATCCTTTTGCTAAAAGGAAATAAGATTAATAATCCTTCATTCCAATCAAACGAATATGCTCAAAACTTTACTTTTCCTCGTCTTGATCTGTTTTATTTCTTGTTCCAAAAACAACTCTCATCAAATTGATAAAGGGCTTTCTAATAAGGCAAAACAAATATTAGGTAGAGTAGACACCATGAGGCGTTATAAGCTGAGCGATCAAGCTATAGTTTACCTTGATTCGGCTTACCTTACCTTGAAAAACCCCAGTGTTAAGGATTTATTTGAGCGGTTAAATGTTAAATTCATGCATTATCGAACAACAAAGGGAGATGTTGCAAGAACAAATTTATATGCAGACAGTATGCTCATCCTCTTAAATAGCTGGCAACAGCAGTATAAGCTTGAGTATGTAGATGCGCTATTTGCTAAAGGTGATGCCACATTAATGAATAAACAATACCGTCATGCATTTGATTACTATTATAAAGCGGAACGCTTTGCTATTAAAAATTTAAATAAATGCCAGGGTTATGGTATCACCTATCGCCTGGGTGAATTAAGATACAAGCAGAAACAATATCAAGAGGCTATTCATTTCTTTAAAAAGGCTTATGATGATAGTGAAAAATGCAGTGATAATCAAAGCATTTACAACATTTATTTATCCAGGAACAACTATTTAAATTCTATCGGTATTTGCTATGAACTTATAGATAACCTGGACAGTGCTGCGCTTTATTATAAAAAGTCTCTTAATTTATTAAATCAATACCCACAATTGCATCAGTTAAAAGAGGATTATATTCTGACCTCAATGGGCATTGTATATGGTAACCTTGGGGGCGTATATGCTAAAATGGGCCATTTCGGGGAAGCTGAAGTATACCTCAAAAAAAGTATTGCAATTAACGACCGGCCAGAGTTTGATGAGGTGGATGCCTTAACGGCAAAAATTAAACTGGCAAAACTTTACCTAAACTTTAATCAGGTAAAAAAAACTGATTATCTACTAAAAGCATTACGTCGAAAATTGGCTGATCACAATTCTGAGAAAGCTATGCCAATAGAAACCCAAATAAAGCTGTATCAGCTCGAATGGCTATATTATGATAAAATTAAAAATATCCCTAAAGCATATCAATACCTGGAACGCTATCACAACATGCAGGATTCTATGAACAGGACAAATATGGGGCTGAAAGCAAGTGATGTTGACATGTCTTTCAAAAATAATGAGCAGGAGTATCAATTAAACACGCTGAATAAAGAAAAAGATGTACAGGAAAACTATCTGGTTATTTTTGTGATATTATTTATATTGATCACCTTCACGATATTAATTCTTTGGTATAGGAAGAGGGCATTAAAGATGTTGAATATCCAAATCACCGAGCAGAATGTTCAGATGCAGCATGTATTAACCGCATTGGAGCAGAGCCAGCGTGAAAATATGCGAATGATGCAGATTGTTGCACACGATCTTAGAAGTCCGCTGGCAGCAACGATTAGCATCACCCAACTACTAAAAAATGCTGATTTGACGGATGAAGAGCACAAATTGCTAAACCTGTTGGAGACTTCCAGTGTACAATCTTTAGATATGATTAGTGATTTACTCAATATCAACACCAGCTCTGCCCATATGAAAACAGAATTGGTGGAATTGAATTCGCTGGTTGCATACAGCATCAGTTTGCTGCAGTTTAAGGCCAGAGAGAAAGCACAAAATTTAATTTATAAGGGCTTAAATGTTACCATAGAGGCTAATAGTGGAAAAATTTGGCGGGTAGTGAGCAACTTGATCGTTAATGCGATTAAATTTAGTCCAATTGGTGCAGATATAGAAATTCTGATGACCAAAAGTGATCATGCGGTTTTGGTAAAAATTAGCGACCATGGCATTGGGATTCCGATGGATCACAGGGAAAAAATCTTTGATATGTTTACCGATACCAAGCGTGAAGGTACCTCTGGTGAGCACTCTTTTGGTATTGGCCTGGCCATCTCCAAACAAATTGTGGAGGCGCATCATGGCGGTATCTGGTTTGAAAGCGAAATTAACGAAGGAAGCACATTTTATGTCTCCTTGCCGCTGGCCGATCATATTTACACGAAAGTATAGATATATAGTGTGCTTTTATTTCGAGAGATAACAATCCATCCAAATAGGATTAATAATATGCCTTAAAGTACTATTTGAATAGGTTATCGCTATTAGTTAAGCCCCTATCCGCCTATCGGCACCTTTCCCCTGAAAGGGAAAGGGCGAAACCAGAATTCCCCTCCAGAGGGGTGTCCGCAGGACGGGGTGGTTTTGTTTACTTCATCAAACGGAAAGTTATCTTGTCAAAGAAGTTTTGTTGATCATCCGAGTTCGATTAATAATATGACTTAAAGTACTATTTGAATAGGTTATCGCTATTAGTTAAACCCCTATCCGCCTATCGGCACCTTTCCCCTGAAAGGGAAAGGGCGAAACCAGAATTCCACTCCAGAGGGTTGGTCTCGCAGACCGGGGTGGTTTTGTTTACTTCATTAAACGGAAAGTTATCTTGTTAAAGAAGTTTTGTTGATCATCCGAGTTCGATTAATATATATGCCTTAAAGTACTATTTGAATAGGTTATCGCTATTAGTTAAGCCCCTATCCGCCTATCGGCACCTTTCCCCTGAAAGGGAAAGGGCGAAACCAGAATTCCCCTCCAGAGGGGTGTCCGCAGGACGGGGTGGTTTTTTGTTTACTCTATAAAAAGGAAAGTTATCCTGTCAAAGAAGTTTTATTAACACCCTTAGTTAGATTAATCATATGCCTTACCATACTATTTAAACAGGTAATTTATATTTCAACCACCCCGCCCTTTGGGCTCCCTCCGGTGCATCGGAGGGAATGACGACCATCAAACCTCAATATGAAAATGCCAGTCTTTTTACCAATGATTTTTCTGTAGTATAAAAGGGTAGAAAAAATGGCGTAATAGATAAAACCGGAGGTTAAACTGGATGTGCCTAGAATAAATTGGCAGGTTCTTAGTGATTATCTTATCGCCGGATAGACGATATCAGCTAGTTATCGTTAAAATATACAGGCAGACTTAAGTTATGTACAAGGCAAGTATAGGTAGATTAAAGGTGGCCTGAATGTGCAGTAAAGGTGGCCTGGAGGCGGGGTAAAGAAATCAATTTGCCTTGTCAGTGATTTAACACTACCTTAAATATAGGAAGAATAATTAAATTAATTCTATAACCTGAGTGTTCGATTAATCATATGCCTTACCATACTATTTAAACTGGTTATTGATATCAGTTAACCCCTATCCGCCTATCGGCACCTTTCCCCTGAAAGGGAAAGGGCGAAACCAGAATTCCCCTCCAGAGGGGTGTCCGCAGGACGGGGTGGTTTTGTTTACTTCATTAAACGGAAAGTTATCTTGTTAAAGAAGTTTTGTTGATAATCCAATTAATGATATGCCTTAAAGTATTATTTGAATAAGTTATCGCTATTGGCTAAACCACTATCCGCCTATCGGCACCTTTCCCCTGAAAGGGAAAGGGCGAAAAAACACCGAGGTGTTAAAAGCAATTAATTATCGAATTCAGGTTAATAGTACATGATGCCAATATAGAGGGCTTAATCAATAATGGCATATTAGTTGCGATTCTAAACCTTTAGCATCATTAACCTATTTTATACATGCGCATATCCCCTTTGATAATAAGCTATTTCCTATTTTTTATGACATCAAATATCGTAGCAACCGCTCAGGATTTAACACAACAAAAACTATATCCCTGGAAAAGTAAGTCTGGCCTGATTGGCTTTTGTGATCAACACAATCAAGTAAAAATTAAACCCCAGTTTGAAGATGCCAGCCTTTTCACCAATGACTTTTCTGTAGTACAAAAAGGTGGAAAAAATGGCGTGATAGATCAAACCGGAGCCATCAAACTTGATTTTGACTATGATAGAATCGAACTTGTGGCAATTGGAAAAGAAACCCTGGCGATTACCAGGAAAACATATAATGCCTGGTGGAAGATCCAAAATTGGAAAATTTTTCCTGGCTTTTCAATCATGGGTGGAACAAGAGATAAAAGGTGGTTTGATACAGATGTGCCCAGCATAAACTGGAAGGTTATTTCGCTCCGTAACAATCAAACCATCATCAATTCCAATCACCAGCCAAATGAATATCCTTATCCCTCATCGGGCATTTACAGTTTTCAGGATAAAGTTTTAATTAATGATCAATTATATCAAATCAGTAAGGAGGAAATCCAGCCAGATTGCCATAACGTCACAGCTATTTTTTCAAACGCTACCCTGTTACAAAAAAAAGGTAATACATATACGCTTTTAGATCAGCATCTGAAACCTCTAAATGACGATATTTTCAAAATTCCTGCTCTGATAACGGTGGAAGTAAACGGATATATACAAGAAATCCAAACGGAAAGAATAGACGCGGGTATCAGGGTGAAATTGAATTTTATGCAAAACCAGGATCAATATGTTTTTATCTATCCTTATTTAAACAAACATTTTCCTAAAAAAATAGACCCATATTTTGATCAAAAGATAGCCGCATCTTCCATTTTTGAACATGCATCAATGATTTCTTCTGTACCCAATAGCCCCTATTTTATCATTCGGAGTAATGTTAAAAATAAATCTGCATTTTATATCCTTCACCAAAACGGCACATGGGAAAGTGATAGAAAAAAAACTAAGGATTTTATCATCAGTTCTAACGGTGGCAAGTTAATGTACCCTGATGCCAGTGAACTGGGTATTGAAGGTGCATTACCCAACAACTTTAACATTAAAAGGGTTGAACATACCCGTGCGAATAAATCATGGTTTTTAGTTACAGGAAACCGTCAGAATAGCACTGATATGCGATCGGGAATTTTTGATAACGATAGTCAAAATTGGATTTTGCCAATGGAATATGTAAGCCTGAGTGAATTAACAGCCTATCCAAATTTATGGCGCTTTGAGCTTCAAAACGAGTCCGATTTTAAAAAGAAAAAATATGGATTGATTGACGTATCTACAAAAAAGATAACGGTTAGCCCTCAATACAACAGCCTCGATGCCAGTGCAAAAGCAGGCATTTTCAATGGAGAAAAATGGGAATATTTTTATATCAATCCATTAACCGGCACAGCATATAAAGAGTAGGTTTTACTAAATAAAAAGGGGTGAATATTGTATTTTATCATTTTGAACACCCTGTCTTTCACACACAACTTCAACGAAGAAAAAATAGCAAATGCGCAGATTTTTCGTAAGAACAAAGTTGTGTGGCTACAATAATACTATGTATTACCTAAAAATTAGGATAGGGGTTCTACTGTATCCAATTATTATAATAACCACCCCCAACCCCTCCTTGAAAAAAAGGAGGGGAGTTGGATTTCACGATGTGGTTTGCCTCGACAAATGTTATTTTTCACGCCCTTTCTCTTTCTTGGGAAAGGTGCCGATAGGCAGATAGGGATTTAATTCACTATCAATTTGGATACAAGGTTCAAAGATTCCTCCGCTACGGTCGGAATGACGATTCTACGAGTGGGATTTATTTTTCATCGCCCTTTCCCTTGCATGGGAAAGGTGCCGACAGGCGGATAGGGGTTTAATTTACTATCAATTTGGATACAAGGTTCAAAGATTCCTCCGCTACGGTCGGAATGACGATTTCTCAGAGTGGGATTTATTTTTCATCGCCCTTTCCCTTGCATGGGAAAGGTGCCGACAGGCGGATAGGGGCTATTTTTCCTATCACTGTCATTCAGAGCGTAGCGAAGAATCCCTGCGGTTATAACCACTTCCTTCATTTTACTACCTAAGCATTTTTTAACCCGCTAGCTGCAAAGAATATTTTTTCTAACGCTCTCACCTTTAGTAGGAAGGTGCCGACAGGCGATAGCGATTATTTCCCCATTCTGTTGGCTGGCCTCGGCTACCGATGAAGGGGCTTCTTCTTTATTCTTGATAATAAAGAAGCAAACAATCAAGGCTTGGATATGATGTCGGATAAATTCGTTAAAGCTTTATTTCGGCAGCACAAGCGGCGATGAAAAATCGCAGAGTATGCGCTGCCTTGGGTAGTGGTGGCTTGAAAGTTTTTGCAGAAGCTTTAACGTTTTCTCCTTCCATCATTTCCCAGGCCGGATAGCAGGGTGGAAATAGCAAAGTGCTTATTGCATGGTGTGAAGAATGGTTTTTTACTTCGCCCTTTCCCTTTCTGGGGAAAGGTGCCAATAGGCGGATAAGGGCTATTTTTCCTATCACTGTCATTCAGAGCGTAGCGAAGAATCCCTGCGGTTATAACCACTTCCTTCATTTTAATACCTAAGCATTTTTTAACCCGCTAGCTGCAAAGAATATTTTTTTCTCTCGCACTTTCCCTTTCAGAGGAAAAGTACCGATAGGCAGGTATAGGGGTTTAATTTACTATCAATTTGGATACAAGGTTCAAAGATTCCTCCGCTACGGTCGGAATGACGATTTCTCAGAGTGGGATTTATTTTTCATCGCCCTTTCCCTTTCTGGGGAAAGGTGCTGACAGGCGGATAGGGGCAATTTTCCTATCACTGTCATTCAGAGCGTAGCAAAGAATCCCTGCGGTTATAACCACTTACTTCATTTTACTACCTAAGCATTTTTTAACCCGCTAGCTGTAAAGAATATTTTTTTCTCTCGCACTTTCCCTTTCATGGGAAAGCTGCCGATAGGCGGGTATAGGGGTTTAATTTACTATCAATTTGGATACAAGGTTCAAAGATTCCTCCACTGCGGTCGGAATGACGATTTCTCCGAGTAGGATTTATTTTTCATCGCCCTTTCCCTTCCATAGGAAAGGTGTCGATAGGCGGATAGAGGTTGTTTTTTGTATCAGCATTAATACTTAGCAGTTCATAAAACAGTGCTAATTTTATCAGCTGAGACTAACAAAGATGATGAATAAATATTGGCTTACCCTTACAGCCTGCGCAGTGGCTGTTACTGCTAACGCTCAGAAAAAAACTTTTACCGCTCAAGATTATGCAAGAGCCGAAAGTTTCATGAGCTATAATACCTCAAAATTTATTGACAATTTGATTTCGCAGCCGAATTGGCTTGCAGGCGATCAATTTTGGTATACCAAAAAAACAGCCAAAGGCGCTGAAAACTACCTGGTAGATCCCGTTAAAAAAACAAAAACTTTAACAACTGCATATGGAAATGATGCTTCACCGGCAGCGGGAAGAAGAAGAGGTGGTGGAAGTGAAGTGATCTCGCCCGATGGCAAAAAAGCCATTCTGATTAAAGATTATAACCTCTATGTTAAAGATGTAGCCAGCGGAAAGCTGACGCAACTTACTACCGATGGGATAAAAGATTATGGTTATGCTACCGATAATGCCGGCTGGAAACATAGCAACGGACCAATTTTACGCTGGTCGCCGGACTCGAAAAAAATTGCCACCTTTCAACAGGATCAACGGAACTCGAAAGACATGTATCTGGTAACCACCAATGTGGGTGCTCCAAAATTAGAGGCCTGGAAATACCCTTTACCTGGCGATAAACAAATCCCTACCATCAGAAGGGTAATTATTGATATTGAAAACCCAAAGGTGATTTCCCTAAATATACCTGCTGATCCTCATCGGGCCACATTGAGTGATGACATATCAAGTAGTGGCACATTTGATGACATCGACTGGAAAGCTGATGGTACAGAACTGGCTTTTGTTTCTACATCTCGCGATCATAAAAATGAAAAATTCCGAGTCGCAAATGCAGCAACTGGCTCAGTAAGGGAGGTATTTGAAGAAACTGTTAAAACACAATATGAATCTGGTCAGGGCGAAATTAATTGGCGGTATTTACCCGATTCCAAGGAAATTATCTGGTATTCTGAACGCGATGACTGGGGCCATTTATATCTCTATGATGCCACTACGGGAAAGGTAAAAAACCAGATTACCAAAGGCAATTGGGTGCTAACCCGTTTAATTAAGGTCGATCAAAAAAGCCGCACACTCTATTTTATGGCTAGTGGCCTCGATAAAATTAATCCCTATTTTGAACATTTCTACAAAATTGGCTTGGATGGAAAAAACCTAACGGATCTAACGCCTGAACCTGGGAACCACGAAGTAAGATTATCGCCATCTGAAAAATATTTTATTGACAGCTTTTCTCAACCAGATGTACCAGCCGTAATGGTTTACCGAGAAATCAACGGTAAACTGGTTACTCCGATAGAAAAAACAGATGTATCCAGATTAGCGGCAACTGGCTGGAAAGCACCAACACCTGTTTCGGTTAAAGCAGGCGACAATAATACAGACATTTATGGTTTAGTTTTTACACCAACTACAATGGATGCCGGCAAAAAATATCCGGTAATTGATTACATTTATCCAGGCCCACAAGGTGGCAGCGTGGGCAGCTGGGGATTTTCAGCCTCTCGTGGAGACCATCAGGCGCTTGCCGAACTGGGCTTTATTGTCGTTTTGATGGAGGGTACCAGTAATCCTAACCGTTCAAAAAGTTTTCATGACATGAGTTATGGCAACATGGCCATTAACACCTTGCCTGATCAAATTACCGCCATCAAACAATTGGCTACAAAATATCCGATTGATACGACTAAGGTAGGTATCTGGGGGCATTCGGGCGGTGGTTTTGCTACTGCGGCGGCCATGTTCCGTTATCCTGATTTCTTTAAGGTAGGCATTGCTGAATCGGGAAATCACGACAACAGGAATTATGAAGATGATTGGGGCGAACGCTACAATGGTTTAGCAGAAAACGCCGATTACGAATCTCAGGCTAATCAGAACTATGCCAAAAACTTAAAAGGAAAGTTAATGCTGGTGCATGGTATGATGGATGATAACGTACCACCATACAATACACTGTTGGTAGTAGAAGCTTTAGAAAAGGCAAATAAATCATTCGATTTGGTCATCTTCCCGAACAGTGCACATGGTTATGGATCATATTCACCCTATATGATGAGACGTAGGTGGGATTATTTTGTTCAGCATCTTTTAAATGCAGAACCACCAAAAGATTATAAAATGCAAGGCACTGTCATTCAATAAGGTTAATGGTCTCGAAGTCATCGAGACCTTTTTTATGTTCCAAAATGAAACTAATTAGCAAGCAGTGAGTTTATTTAATCAATATTCAAGCTAATCTAAAATGGGAAAAACAAGAAGTGTAAACAAGGTAATCATAACGGGTACAACCGGAATGGTTGGAGAAGGTGTTTTGATTTGCTGCCTAAACAGTACGGAAATTGATGCTGTCCTGGTGATTAACCGAAAACCCTGCGGCTATACGCATCCCAAACTAAAAGAAATTATTCATCAGGATTTTTTCAACTTCGCTCCTATTGAGCACCAGCTTTCGGGTTACAATGCTTGTTTTTTTTGTTTAGGAATTTCTTCGGTTGGTGTAGCCAAAGAACCATATTATAAAATGACGTATACCTTAACGATGCATGTGGCTGAAACGTTGAGCAGGTTAAACCAGGAAATGACTTTCTGTTATGTTTCCGGAAGTGGCACTAATCCTGAAGGTAAATTAAGCTGGCAGAAAGTTAAAGGTAAAACGGAAAATGATTTAATGCAATTACCTTTTGCCCAGGTATATAATTTACGCCCGGGCTTTATTAAGCCCATTAAAGAGCAGAAGTATGCACATACCTTCTATAAGTTTATTAACTGGCTGTTCCCAATTGGCAGGGCAGTTTCAAAAAATGGATTCTGTACCATGCGGGAACTTGGTGCGGCAATGATCAATTCCCTCAGCCATAACAATGAACGAAGAGTGCTTGAAGGAAGTGAAATTATTAAATTGGCCCATGAACCATCTTAAATAAAAAAATGGATGATTGCTTATAAGCCATCATCCATTTCTATTAAATACAAAGTAAATTACTTTTTATTATCTACTTTGCGCTGATTATCTTTATTTGAAGTTTGATCAGAACGTTGGCCACCACCATTGGTAATGCCCTGGATCTTCTTATCCGTTTTAACATCATGATTTGCTCTGTCTGCGATTGAACTTCCTTGAACTGTAGGGTTGTTTTTTGGTGTGCCCGTATCTTTCATAGCTGTAATATTTAGTGAATAATTATTTGCTGAGCGCTATTATAATAACCGATATGGATTAAATAGGTTTTCATTTTTTTCAATTGAATCAGATATTGATGGAAATTTTATTGTTTATTTGTTTTGAAGTGCTTCACCTTCACAACTCACCAACTCCAACATCTTAACAACACACCAACTCTAAATTTCAAACATAATTGTATTAAATTAATTACTTGGATTGGTTTTTGTTTAATTCGGCTTTTGATTATTAATTTAGCAGTTCAACAAAACACATCCGTGAAAAAAATTTTATTCTCCTGTGCCATTCTGTGCGCCATTACTTTTTCTGCAGCTGCACAAAAGCAAACCTATTTACAAATGTTAACCAATCAGCCTAAGTGGGTAGATTCTGTTTTTAACAAGCTTAATCGCCGGGAACGCATTGCTCAAATGTTTTTTGTTAGGGCGCATACCAATTTAGGCCAAAAGTATACAGATTCAGTTGGGCAGGTTATAAAAAGAGAACAGTTAGGTGGCGTTATATTTTTTCAAGGTGGCCCGGTTAGACAAGCCAAGGCAACAAATGCTTACCAAAAACTAAGTCACGTACCTTTAATCGTAGCCAATGATGGCGAATGGGGATTGGGAATGCGTTTGGACAGCACCATTTCTTTTCCCTATCAAATGACATTGGGTGCCATTCAAAATAAAGTTTTAATTTATAAAATGGGCCAGGAAGTTGCCAAAGATTTCAAGCGCATGGGCATGCAAATGAACCTGGCTCCTGATGCTGACATCAACAATAACCCTAAAAACCCGGTAATTAATTATCGTTCTTTCGGAGAAAACAAATTTAATGTAACTACAAAAACTGGTGCTTATATGAAGGGCATGCAGGATGCTGGTCTCCTAACCACCCTAAAACATTTCCCTGGCCATGGTGATACTGATGTAGATTCACATTATGATCTTCCGCAACTTACTTTTGGTGCAACACGTTTAGATACACTTGAAATGTATCCCTTTAAAGAGTTGATTAAACAAGGTGCATCAGGTATTATGATTGCCCACATGAATATTCCATCTTTAGATACGACCAAAAATCTACCATCCACATTATCAAAACCAATTGTAACAGGCATCTTAAAACAAAAGCTGGGTTTTAAAGGATTGATTATTTCTGATGCGATGGACATGAAAGGTGTGGTTAAATACTTTAAAGATGGCGAAGCTGATCTACGTGGTATTATTGCCGGGAATGATATCATAGAACTTTCTGAAAATAGCGATCGAGCAATTAAACTGGTTCGTAAAGCTGTTAGACAAGGTAGAATTGATATCAAAACGATAGACGAAAGTGTCCGTAAGATTTTAACTGCGAAATACTGGGCAGGCTTATCACAACGCGATACGATAGACACAAAAGGCCTTATTGCAGGTGTAAACCGTACTGCGAGTAATGCTTTGGTTCAGGAACTGGCCAATGCTTCTGTTACACTGCTAAAGGGTAAAGAAAATATTAAAAACATGGTTCCAATCAGACGGACAGCAATCATCAGTATTGGTGTTCCAACCGTTACCAAATTCCAAAAAGAGGTTTCAAAGGGGTTTTATAATTCGGTTTATTATGTACTGGACAAAGATGCAAGCGCTACTCAAATCTCTAATATTGCCCGGGAAATTGGTGCTTTTGACCAAGTGATTGTAGGTATTCATGATTCACGTTCAAGACCTGGAAATAATATCCCGCTAAATGCTGGTGTAAAGAATTTTATTAAAGAATTAAGTACTAAGAATGCGGTATTTGCATTATTTGCGAATCCATATAACCTTGCTGGTTTACCTGGTTTAGAAAAGAGTAAAGGATTGATAGTGGCTTATCAAAAAGAAGACTATATGCAAATTTCTGCAGCAGCTGTGATTAATAACAGATTAGTACCTACCGGAAAATTACCTGTTAGCATTTTACCAAATTATAAATATGGCGATGGTTTATAAATAGATTGCTTCTCCATTCCTCCTCGCAAAGATTTGAGAGGAGGAATGGAGAAGCACAGGGTTAAGCGAGGTCGTGAAGCAATCTCTTCAATTAGACTGACGAAGTTTTCCATCACACCACCCTACTGAAACTTCGTAAGTCGACTTTGAAGCCTGGCGCAGCTTTTCGTTTTGGTCTTTTAACCTTTCCTCATAAAACTAAAACAATTTCTTCCCGAAAGTCATTATCTATTCATAAAACCTTAAAGTTATGATAGACCCAAAAGATAATTACTCAGAAGACCCAAACGATGCATTACGCAGAGAAGATGATGTAGACAATATCAATGAGATCGATGGTGATGACCCAAGCATTGAGTATGATAAAGATAAACTGGAACAAGCAGACGAAGCGTCCAGACCTTCATACGAATTAAACGTTGACGAACTGAAAGATGAGGGGTCGCAAGACTAAAAAAAGCCGCAGATTCTCAGAGATTAAAATCTGCAAATCTGCGGCTCTATCGCTTTAACTTTCAGCTTATTTAGCCTTTGGTTTATAAGTATCTGGATCAACTGCGGCAACCGTCCAGCCTTTCAAAAATGAAGTGATTTTTTTCACATCATGCCCCACTTTCTTTTTACCATTGGCATCCAACTCATCTGTTTCCAGATAAGATGAATTTTCAATATGAAGCACTTTTCCTTTTCCATCCAGCACTACAAAAACCGGGTAACCAAAACGGTTAGGAAATCCTAAATATTTCATTGCCTCGTCATTATGATGTTCTTTGTCCCAATTAACTAGCACAAATTCATATGAATCATTGATGTTTTTTTTCAATGTTGCGTTTGATTCTACCAATTGATGAAAAGCAATACACCAACTACACCAGTTTCCACCTACCTGAACCAATACATGTTTATTTTCTTTTGCCGCTTTCGCTGTTGCAGCCTTTAAATCGGCCATGGCGTTTGCTTCAGGATTGTATATGTGTACCCCTGCAGTTTTAGACTGTCCGAATGTTATTGTAGATATTAACACAGCCGTTAATAAAATAAATAGCTTTTTCATAAATGATCTTAATTATGATGTAAAATACTAAAGAAGACAGATTTTATTAATTAACAGCAAATTCTTTACAGTAAAAATACTTTTTACAAAAGCCTATATTTGAATATCGAATGGATTTTTTAGACATACATACACACCAGGCCGCCCAAAAAAAAGATATCACAAGTATCCAAAGTTTATCACTAACCAGCGATATTTTCCTGGCCATGCCCAAAACGAAGCCTATTTCAATCGGACTTCACCCCTGGTATGCCACCTTAGATAAACTGGAGATGCAAATGAAGTATATGAGTGTCTTGGCCAGTCAGCAGAATGTTAAACTAATTGGTGAATGTGGTTTAGATCAGCTAAAAGGTGCGCAAATTGAAAATCAAATCTCTATTCTGGAAATACAAATTAAGCTGGCCGAAAAACTAAATAAACCTTTAATTTTGCACTGCGTAAAAGCTTTTTCCGAATTAATAGAAATTAAAGACCGGCTGAAGGTTAATGTTCCGATGATTATTCACGGCTTTAATAAAAATGAGGCGTTAGGTCTTCAACTACTAAAAAAAGGCTTTTTGTTATCGTTTGGCACGGCAATTCTGAAAGAAAATTCTGGTGCTTCAAAACTTATCCGCAATACAGATCTGTTTTTCCTGGAGACGGATGATTCGGAAATACAAATTGAGGAAATCTATAACGCTGCTGCTAAGTTGAAAAATTGTTCAGTTGATGCACTCAAAGCTTGTATGTTTGCTAACTGGAAAAAATTAGATTTACTGTAAATTCGTATAAAATTATATGTCAGATGTTTCTTGGCTTTCGCGTTCTGCCCTACTGGTAGGTAATGATGGAATTGAAAAATTGCAGAATAAGCATATCCTGGTCATTGGCCTGGGTGGTGTAGGTTCTTTTGCTGCAGAATTTATTTGCCGCTCGGGTATTGGCGAAATGACCATTGTAGATGGCGATGTGGTAGATCCTACTAACCGGAACAGGCAATTACCTGCCTTAGCTACCAATCATGGTGTGAGTAAAGCTGAAATTATGCAGGAGCGATTGCTAGCCATAAACCCGGAACTGAAACTTCATGTCGTAAATACTTTTCTTAGCCCTGAAAAGTGCAGGGAAATCTTAGAATCAAAATTTGACTACATTATGGATTGTATCGATAGTGTGATGCCAAAAATCACCTTGCTTTCTACTGCTTTAGAAAAAAATATTCCGATTGTAAGCTCAATGGGTGCTGGTGGTAAAATGGATCCAACGAGATTAAGAATTGCGATGTTACCAGATACTTATCAATGTGTTTTCGCCAGTTATGTTCGAAAAAGATTGAATAAATTGGTAAATGCGGATAAAATCAAGGCTGTTTTTTCTACAGAACAAATGGATAAAAACTCAATGATTATGACAGATGGCAGTAATTTTAAACGATCAGCTTATGGTACAGTTTCTTATTTGCCTGCAGCTTTCGGCGGTGCCTGCGCATCAGTTGTGATTAGAGATTTACTAGGCCTTAAAATCGAAATGACAGAAAGACCAGCAAGAATTAGCCATAAAACATTAGCGAAAAAGAAGAAGAAAAGTTAAGTAACCACCCCGCCCTGTGGTCTCCCCTCCAAGGGAGGGGAATTACAAAATGCCTAACTAAAATGCGGGGGTATTAAAAATTAGCATAAATTAAAGAAAACACTATGCCCAAACCACTTAAAATACTTCAGGCTTCTGCCGGTTCTGGTAAAACATTCAGTTTAACGGCGCACTATCTGACTTTACTTTTTTCTGGTGAAAATAAATACCGTGAGATTTTAGCGGTAACCTTTACCAATAAAGCCACAGAGGAAATGAAAACCAGAATCCTGGAGGTATTACTTGGGCTGGCAAAGGGTAATCCCTCAAAAAAAATAGATGATTACCGAAAATTGGTTCTCGTTGCTTACCCCCAGTTAAGCGAACAGGAACTTCAGTTTAAAGCTGATAAAATCTACCGTAAAATCCTTCATGATTACAGTCGTTTTTCAGTGAGTACCATTGATGGTTTCGTGCAAAAGGTAATTCGTGGCTTTGCCTTTGAGTTGGGACTGAATGCTGATTATAATTTAGAGATGAATTATGACAAGGTAAAAGATGACCTGGTAAACAAACTGGATGAAGCCCTGGACACCAATCAGCAACTTTTACAGTGGATTATAGATTTGGCAATTGAACGCATCAGCGATAACAAAAGCTGGAATTATAAATTTGAACTCTATAATTTAATAGGAGAGATTTTCTCCGAACGCTTCCAGATTTTTGAAGATGCGGTTACCGCCTTGGGGCTGGAAAACATTGATGAACTCTTTAAAAAATACATCAACCTAACCAAGGCCGAAATTAAAAATTTTGAAGAAGAGATGATCCGCCTGGCAACAGAAGCCAATGAGGCCCTTAATGTTTTAGGGGTAGAAAATGAACATTTCAAAGGAAAATCGAGAAGTGCCTTAGCCAAAATTATCCTGGTAGCCCGTGGAGACTTTTCTAAAGTGGAATCGCTTTTTAATTTAATAGACGAACCAGATGAATGGTTTCAGAAAAATGCAAATTTCCCTGAAGCCTTTGAGGTGGTAAATCCAATTCTTCAGCAAATAAAAAACCATTATTTAACACACTTACCTAATTATAGCCTGGCCATTGCCTTCAATAAAAACCTGTACTATTTAAGGCTGATGCAGGAAATTGCGATGTTACTAAAAGAGTATCGTGCGGAGAATGACAATCTTTTAATTAGCGATGCCCAGAAGTTAATCTCCGGCATTACCGAAGATGCCGGAGAAAACCCATCTTTCATCTGGGAAAAAGTAGGTAACCGATATCGCAACTTTCTCTTTGATGAATTTCAGGATACCTCAACCAGCCAATGGGGTAGTTTTAAATCTTTACTTACCAATGCAATGGCCACACCAAGTGAAGATTTAACTGATCATTTAATTGTTGGCGACACCAAACAGTCTATTTACCGATGGCGAAACGGCGACTGGAATATCCTGCATAAACATGCTAAACGCGAAGTGGGCATAGAAAATGTTTTAGAAGAAAGCCTTGCAGAAAACTACCGCAGCACGGAAAACATCATCACGTTTAATAATTTTATCTATCGCTCAATTCCATTAACGCTACAAAACGAACTTAACACAAACTTAGCAGCTAAACCCGAAAGTATTGCCAATTGGTGGGCCAACGAAAATTATACACAAATCATCACCGATATTTATAGTGCTTCCACGCAAAATTTTGCAGGCAATACCTTAAAGGGGGGCACGATTAAAATCAAAAAATTTGGCAAAGAACATGCTCCCGATGAGGCCCGTTTCACGGAGACCGTATTTAGGGATATTGCTTTGAATGACGTGATTGATGAAATTAAAATTTTAAAAGATCAGCAGAATTATGCCTTGAAGGACATTGCCATTTTAGTACGGTCTAATAGCGAAGCTTTACTCACCGTGCGGAAATTGATGGAGCACCATCTTCCTGTTTTATCGGGCGATGCCCTATTAATTTCGAATAACTCCGCTATACAGCTTATCATTAATACCTTAAAAGTGTTAATCGGTCTAGAGGCACAAAGTGCGCTTTACAAGGCAAACTGCATAGCACTTTACCATTCATTACAAGGAAAAACACCTGATGCCAATCATTACATTAACCTCACCAGTAAAACACTAAATCAGCTTTCCTCGGTATTGCCTTTATCTTTATGTGAAAACTGGCAAAGCTGGCTTCAACTTCCGTTACCAGAATTGGTAGAGATTTTAATAGAAAGCTATGGTCTGAAAATGCTTACTGCTCACCTGCCCTATCTTTTAGCTTTTAGAGATTTAACCGCAACAGCAGGAAAATCAGGCGAAAAAGGAATTATTGCTTTCTTAACCTGGTGGGAAGAAGATGGGGTTAAAAAATCGCTTCCATCGCCAGAAGGTGCAGATGCTATCCAGATCATCACGATTCACAAATCAAAAGGGCTTGCATTCAGAGCGGTTTTTGTTCCCTTCTGCAACTGGGAAATTAAAGGAAAAGCAAATGGAACCTTCTGGGTATCATCTGAAGAAACGGTTTATAAAGAACTTAAGGGCATTCCGCTGAAATATAATGAAGCCCTGGCTGATTCGGCAATAGCAAAAGCCTATTATGAGGAATTGCTATACAACAATATGGATGCATTAAATATGCTCTATGTGGCTACCACACGCTCGAAAGATTACCTCTATATCGCTACGATGGCTAAAAAAGAATTGAAATTATCCAACATGGGTGATGTGATCAATTTAACTTTTGACCACGAATTTGATGAAAACGGTGTATATGAAATAGTAGATTACATTTCGACGGAAAGCAAAATTGATGAAAATGACTTTATTGATTTAAAGCATTACCCAACCACCACACGCCTGTCTGAACTTTACATTCCTTCTGAAGAAAAGCATTTAAGGCATTTGGTTAATATCGAAAAATCTGGTAGAAAAGGTTCTTTATTGCACGATATTCTGGCCAATGCCAGTAATGAAACAGAAACAGATAAATACATTACCACCTTGATTTTGGATGGTATTATACAGGAAGAGGAAAAGGAGCAGCTAAAATCAAAAGTTTTAGCTGTATTGGAAAATCCTGATTTAAAAGCGGTTTTAAGCAGGGCAACCGAAAGTATATCGGAAAAAAGCATTATTGATACAAAAGGCAAACTTCATCGGCCAGATCGTATTTTATTTCACGAGAATGAAGTAATCATTCTGGATTATAAATTTACGCTTACTGAAAGCGATAAACATATTGAACAGGTTGAAAATTACAAAAATCTGCTCATGGAGATGGGACACAGCCAGGTAAAAACCTATTTATTTTACGCCGTTAGCAGTAAATTAAAATTAGTGTAATTTGAAATTGTATAACTTGCTTAGATTACATAAATATTATCTTTGAAATTAAGGTCAATTTGACTAAATCATATATGAGTAAATATTGGATAAATAGGGCATTTGGTTTGCTGGATCATACTTTAGGAAATGTTCCATTAGAGCTAAATGATTTAGACTGGAAAGAAAGTTTATCTGCAAATACAAACAAACTTGCCCAACATATAGCTGCCTTTTCAAATTATCCGGGTGGTGGTTTTATTGTTTTTGGTATCAATGATAAAACAGCGGAAGTAATGGGGATTTTACCGCAGCAGGCAAATTTAATTATTGAGCGTTTAAGTTCTATTGGTAGAGATAGCTTGGAGCCTAATGTTAGTTTAGATCATAGCATAGAAGTATTTAAAGAAAAGGAAATATTAATAGTATTTATTAAAGAAAGTGCTATTAAACCTGTTTATTTAAAAAGCAAAACAATAGAAGATACTTTTGTAAGAACAGGTGGTTGTACACAAAAAGCATCAAGACAAGAAGTAGGTGGTTTACTTTTAAATAGTAAGACACCGAATTATGAAGAATTACATTCTACCAAGTTATTGACCGAGATGCAAGTTCTGTCTATGTTAGATTATCGAGAATTATTTAATTTGCTTAGCAAGCCCATTCCAATAACTTCCTCCGAAATAATCTATCTGTTAAAGGATGAAGGAATAATAACAGAAGAAAATAATGGATTTTATATAACAAATTTGGGTGCATTAACTTGTGCCGTAAATCTTAACGATTTTGATGGTTTGTCTAGAAAATCTATCAGGGTAATAAAATATAAAGGGCTTAATAAAGCAGAAACAGAAAGAGAATTTCCTGGATCTAAAGGATATGCAATAGGTTTTGAAGGTCTCATTAATTTTGTAAAGCAAATGCTTCCTTCTAGTGAGGTTATTAAATCGGCATTTAGAAGTGAACAATCTATTTTTCCCGAAATTGCGTTAAGAGAATTATTTGCAAATGCACTAATACATCAAGATTTTACTATTAGAGGGACAGGGCCTATTATTGAAATATTTGATGATAGAATATCTATAACGAACCCAGGAAAGCTTCTTCCGTCAAAAAAGCTTGATAGGATTATTGGTACAACCCCTTTAAGTAGAAATGAAAAGTTAGCATCTTCGTTTAGAAGATTGAAAATTTGTGAAGAAAGAGGCTCTGGCTTCACAAAAACTATTGCAGGCATAGAATTATATGGATTGCCTCCATTAAAAATTGAAGAGTTAGAAACGGCTTTTAGAGCTACTTTATATACCCCAAAATCATTTTCTAAATTATCAGAAGTTGAAAGAATAGAAGCTTGTTATCAGCATTCCATTATTCAATACCTTAGTAGTGGCAGTATGAATAATACTTCGTTAAGAGAAAGATTTAAGATGAGCGAACGTCAAAGATCACAAGTCTCTTTAGTAATAAAAAATACTTTAGAAGCAGGCAAAATTAAACTTAAAGATCCTGATAATAGTTCTACAAAATTTGTGGAATACATCCCGTATTGGGGATGATTTTTACTTCATTACAAAAACAACAAAAAGCATAAAATACTGATTAACAGACTGTTTTTGCTTCATTAGAAAAACGACATATTAGTTTATGTTATGCTAATCTTGCTTCACTACAAAAACAACAAAATACATAACACTCTGATAATCAAAACGTTTTTGCTTCATTAGAAAAACGACACAATATAAATTAATAACAATTTTAATAAACTCTTCAGACCTTAAATGAAACCATTTTTACAAGAAGTTGCCGAAGATTTAGTTACCAGATTTGGAAATCAACTGGAAAATTGCGCAATCGTTTTCAATAATAAACGTCCATCTGCTTATATGCAGAAATACCTGGCTGATATTATTGGCAAACCTTTTTTTAGTCCGGCGTTTTATACTATCCAAGAGTTTTTTGCTACTGCAACACCATATAAAATTGCCGATTTTTACCTGCAGTTTTTTACCCTTCATAAAATTTACAACCAGTTACTGACCGAAGAAAAACTGGAGCCCATTTCCAGTCATAAATTTTTCCCTTTAGCAAAGATAATTTTAAGCGACTTTACACAAATAGATAACGATTTAGTTGATGCCGGAAAACTATATCGTGATTTGGAAGATATCTCCGTCATCAATAAAGATTTCGATTACCTCAGCCCTGAACAATATCAATTTCTGGCTCAATTCTGGACATCTTATTCCGAAGGCAAGCACAAGAAGCAACAAGAGCTTTTTATTAAAATGTGGCGCCGGATGCCAAAGCTTTATCACAAATTTCATGCTTCATTAAAGGCGCAGGATTATTTAACCAATGGCTATGTTTATCGGCAACTGGCCGAAGAAAAAGAGCATGCTAAAGATTTACCTGTAAACTTTGAAAAAGGCAAAATCATTTTTGTTGGTTTCAATGCCTTAACCAGCGCTGAGGCAAAAATTTTTACACAGCTTCAGGAAGCAAATCAAGCATTATTTTATTTCGATGCTGATGATTATTACGTGAATGATCCTTTACAGGAAGCAGGATTATTTTTAAGGAAAAACCTGAATCAACTCGGCCTGAAAAATGTATTCGAAAACAAACCTAGCCTGATGAAAACCGAAGAGCATCAGGTGAATGTTTTTAAAGTTCAGGGACAATCTGCACAGGCAAAAATCCTGAATAATATACTGGAGGATGATTATGCTGAAAGCAATGAAATAGGCTCAACCGTAGTGGTTCTGGCTGATGAAAGCCTGTTATTACCTGCTTTGCAAACAATCCCGACTTCTTATCATGGAAAAGATATCGACCTGAATGTAACCATGGGTTTTGCTTTATCTACATCCAGTATTTTTGGCCTGGCAGATTTATGGTTTTCATCTCAACTGGAAATTACACATACCGGAAAGATTTCCTACAAAAACGTAGAGGCTTTTTTAACCCATCCGCTTACGGGCCTGAGCCATAAAATGCGTGATAAAATCCTGACTGCCATTTTGAAAGAAAACGAGGTAGAAATTGCACATGAAAGGCTTTTGAGGCAAAGCGGATTATTTGAAGTGTTCTATAAAAAAATTGATCATCCCAAAAAGGTGTTTCCATACCTGCTGGAAGTACTTGATTTTATTTTAACCAGGCTATCAAATGCCAAAACACTCAAAAAAATTGATGCTGAACTTTTTGTAAAAACCATACAAGAACTCAACCGGCTACATGATACTTTCGGCAAGCATATTGGCAATGAAGAAATCCAGTTCGTGATCTATCTGGTTCAAAAATCGTTACAAGCTATTGCCGTACCCCTTTCCGGCGATCCGCTAAACGGCATTCAGTTAATGGGTTTGCTCGAAACCCGGAACTTAAATTTTGATAAGGTGGTGATTTTAGGTTTCAACGAAGGGATTATTCCGAAATCATCCATCGGCAATAGTTTTATTCCTGATTCTATTCGCCGGGTATACGGTTTGCCTGTTTTAGAAAATCTCGATGCCATCTCATCCTACATGGTTTACCGTTTAATGCAAAGGGCAAAAAACATCAACTTTGTTTATAATAGTTTAACCGATGAAAGTACAACAGGCGAAGCGAGCAGAATTTTAAAACAGCTGGAGTATGAAAGCGGATTCGGTTTTACTTATCATGAACTCAATCTGGATGTAAAAACAGAACCTTTTAAAGAAGTTCGCATCGAAAAAACCAATAATGTTTTTATCCAGGAAACCCTTCAAAAATACCTGGACAAAAAGAAAGTACTTTCGCCATCTGCTTTAACACAATACATTTCCAATCCAATCGATTTTTTCTTCAACTACATCGCTAGGATTAAAGAACCAAAAGAAGTGAGTGCCGTTGTAGAGGCGAACGAAATTGGTTCTATTTTACACAAAGTGATGGAGTACTTTTATCAGGATTTGATGAAGGCTGAAATTACTTTGGAACGAATTAAGGAGAAAAGGAAGCAGATACCTGCACTTATTGAAAAAGCTTTTAATGCTGTAATGTTTAATCATCCGGATAAAGTGATGGAATATAAAGGCATGCAAAAAGTTATCCTGTCGATTGTTGATGCCTACGTAAACATTATTGTAAATCAGGATGAATCACAAACGCCTTTTCATATTATCAGTTTAGAACAAAAGGTAGAAGCAGAGATTAATTTCCCTTTAAATGGCAAGGACGCCAGCGTTAAAATTTTTGGTTATATAGATCGGGTTGATGTAAAAGATGGGGTGACTAAAATTGTAGATTATAAAACCGGTAGTGATAAATTAACTTTTAAAGATGTAACTGAACTGTTTAATTCGGATGGTAAACACATCAACAAAGCGTTAGTTCAAACCTTACTTTATACTTATGCTTATGAACAGTTTTCGGGTAAAACTTTTGTAGAGCCAAACCTGTATGTAGTAAAAACCATGGCAGTTGATGGGGTTTGGTTCAAATCAGGAAGACAAACGCTTTCTGGAGAATACCTGGAAGAAATTAAACCTGAGTTTTTAGCTGAACTTAGAAAAAAACTAACTGAACTGTTTGAAGCGCCATATTTTGTTGCAAGTGCTATAGAAGACAATTACAAATACTCTATTTACAAAACGCTGTTCGGGAAGTAAAGCGGAAAGACTAAAGCAAAAAGCTTAAAGTATCTGCTCGTCTAATCGTCTTTGCGAGGAGGCTTTTTCAGCCGACGAAGCAATCTGTCCAATAAACAAATTGTATAATACCCAACTTGGACATCTTTACGTTTCGAAACAATAAACATTTGTGATTAAAACCTTAATACCTAAATTTACCTATGCTCAGCCTGAACTTTACTCAATTCCCTGTACTTGAAACCGAACGTTTAATTCTCCGCGAACATAATCTTCTTGATGCTGAAGCCTTATATGCTATGCGCACGGATGAAAGAATAATGAAATACATCGACAGAGAAAGACCTGAAGATGTACATGCAGTTAAAACAGTGATCACACGATTTAACGAGGGCTTTGAAAATGGAAATAACTTAGCCTGGGTAATTGCCTTAAAAGAAAAACCTGCAGAAATGATCGGCACCGTTGGTTATTGGCAAACAGATTATGCTAACCACAGGGCTGAAATCGGCTACATGCTCCATCCCAATTTCTGGAGACAAGGAATTATCTCTGAAGCATTAAAAAAAACTATCGATTTTGGTTTTAACAACATGAACCTTCATACCATTAAGGCTAATATTAATACTGGCAATGAAGCATCCCGGCAAATATTGCTTAAGCATGGTTTTATAAAAGAAGCCCTTTTCAGACAGGACTATTATTTTAGAGGGAAGTTTTTAGACAGCGAAATTTATGGCCTCATTAACCCAAATCATTAAATTACAATAGCTTAAAGTATTAACTGTTTTAATATTTGAGAATTAAGCAATATAAATATTTCGAAATACCCATCATATCAGATACTATAGAAGCATTAAAGATATCATTCCGAAATTATATTTTAATTTTCTGCCACTAATCAAAAAGAATGCTGTTATACTATAAAAAGAGCCTTATTCACCATTATAATTATTACAAAATACAGGCCTAATTGCCTTTGGTTTGGTAGCGATTAATAATTATATTTGCCACCGTTATTAAAATTTACAATGAGAGAAATCCAATTTAGAGAAGCACTACGCGAAGCCATGAGCGAAGAAATGCGTAAAGATGACCGCGTTTTTTTATTAGGTGAAGAAGTAGCAGAATATAACGGTGCATATAAAGTAAGTCAGGGTATGCTTGATGAATTTGGTGCAAAACGTATTATCGATACCCCTATTGCCGAATTAGGTTTCGCTGGGATTGCAACAGGTGCCGCAACTGCTGGCCTTATTCCAATTGTAGAGTTTATGACATTTAACTTCTCATTGGTAGCTATTGATCAAATCATCAACGGTGCTGCAAAAATTTTATCAATGAGTGGTGGTCAGTTCTCTTGTCCAATGGTTTTCCGCGGACCAACAGGTAACGCTGGTCAGTTAGGTGCACAACACTCACAAAACTTTGAAAATTGGTTTGCCAATACACCGGGTTTAAAAGTGGTTATCCCATCTACGCCTTACGAAGCAAAAGGTTTATTAAAACAAGCTATCATTGATCCGGATCCGGTTATTTTCATGGAGTCTGAGGTAATGTATGGCGATAAAGGTGATGTTCCTGCTGAAGAATATTACATTGAATTTGGCAAGGCAAACATAACAAAAGAAGGTACTGATGTAACCATCGTAACTTTCGGTAAAATGTTAACCCGTGTTGTTAATCCAGCTGTAGAAGAGTTAACTAAAGAAGGAATCAATGTTGAGGTAATCGATTTACGTACTGTTCGTCCGATTGATTATGATACCATTATCCAGTCTGTTAAGAAAACAAATCGCTTAGTTGTAGTAGAAGAAGCATGGCCTTTAGCATCACTTTCTGGTGAGATTGCTTTTATGGTACAGAAAAAAGCTTTTGATTATTTGGACGCACCAGTTTTAAGAATTACTTGTGCTGATGTTCCACTTCCATATTCTCCAACTTTAATTGCAGCAAGCTTACCAAACGCTGAAAAAGTAATTAAAGCGGTTAAAGAAGTAATGTACGCAACAAAATAAATCGAGACAATCAGTCTATTCAAATATAAATCCTCCAAAGTAATTCGGGGGATTTTTTTTGTTTCATTTTTTAACTTTGTAAGTACACATGATTTAAACACATAGGGCATAAATAACATGTAAGTTTATACAATGATCCTTACGTTTTTGATATGGTAATAAATCAATAGCAATTATAATTCTAACACATAAGGCATAAATAACATATAAGCTTAAATGATCCTTATGTTTCTTATATGGTAATAAATCAATAGCAATTATATATTCTAACACATAAGGCATATAAGAAACATATAAGCTTAAATGGTCCTTACGTTTCTTATATGGTAATGAATCAATAGCAATTATATATTCTAACACATAGGGCATAAATAACATATAAGCTTAAATGATCCTTACGTTTCTTATATGGTAATAAATCAATAGCAATTATATATTCTAACACATAAGGCATATAAGAAACATATAAGCTTAAATGGTCTTTAAGTTTCTTATATGGTAATGTAATCAATAGCAATTATATATTCTAACATATAAGGCATATAAGAAACATATTAGCTTTAATGATCCTTACATTTCTTATATGGTAATAAATCAATAGCAATTATATATTCTAACACATAAGGCATACAAGAAACATATAAGCTTAAATGGTCTATATCAACGGCAGTGAAAAATTATTTTTATCTTCGTTTGCCCAAATTATACAAGCCATGTCTGAATATTTAGCCGATCAAATCTTTGAAAAAACCAATTTCACCTTAAATGCATTGCGTCAAGGTGAATATGAAAACTGTAAATTCCTTTATTGTGATTTCTCCAATTCAGATTTAAGTGGCATTAAGTTTTTAGATTGTGAATTCATTTCATGCAACCTAAGCTTGGCTACGCTCACAAAAACATCTTTCAACGATGTAAGTTTTAAAGATTGTAAAATGCTGGGTTTACGTTTCGAAAACTGTAATGATTTTGGTTTAGCCTTCAGCTTTGACAGTTGCAAATTAGACCATTCTTCTTTTTATAAACTTAAACTTAAAAAAACCGTTTTTAAAAACAATCAACTCCATGAAGTGGATTTTACGGAATGTGATTTAAGCAATTCGAGTTTTGACTACTGCGATTTCCTTCATGCAACCTTCGACAGAACTAATCTGGAAAAAGCAGATTTTAGAACCGCAACTCACTATATGATCGATCCAGATAAAAATAGAATAAAGAAAGCCAGATTCTCTCAGTCTGGTTTAGCAGGATTGTTAGCCAAATATGATCTTATCATTAGCCAATAATTTTTTAATTACCACATGTTACTGGTAAACAAAAGAAATAAGTAGAATAATTTATGCCTGTTTATTATCCGTTACTCATTTACGTCCTACTATTTTCACTAAAATTGTTACAATCTTTTGATGTAACAGCAAAAATATTGTAAGTTTAAAGTTTTTAAGATGCTAACTCTTAATTCTTTTTTTAAACCAACCAATGTTACGCGTAGATAGCTCAAAACCTTGTAAAATTGTGTACTCACTGTGCAAACATGAATACCTGGGCTATTTAATTGAACCTCATATTGTTCAGCTAAATCCCAACGGAGATTTTTCTTTTACTTATCAAAGGATTTTTACCCACACTGCAGAAGAGTTTAAGGCTTGCTTAACCGAAATTGATTACAAGCTGATTAAAACTTTAGATGATATTGAACAAGATTCAATCATTAAAAAATATTATAAAAAACTCATCAGGCCTACGGAATTTTTTGCAAAAATTTTCGACGACAAATTTTACGAAAACGTTCGTCCAAAAATTGAAAAAAAATTAGCAGAAGCATTAGAGATGTTAAAGATTCAAAACGAACTTTACATCATGGATAAAGATGGCTGGCCAGTAGAACGTAAGATAGAACTTGCGTCAGAACCTGCATCAATTTTATTCCATTTCAGAAGAAATGAAACTGAAACACGATATTTTCCAACCATAAAATACCAGAACCTGCGCATTGAATTTATGTTTAAAGAGGCGCAGATCATCAGCAATAAACCGGCATGGTTGTTATTAAATGATGTTTTATACTTTTTTGATCAGGATATTGAAGGGAAAAAACTGCAGCCATTTTTAGCTAAACGGTATATCGCCATCCCAAAATCTACAGAGGCAACCTATTTCGAAAAATTTGTTGCCCCATTAATCGAAAAGCATCATGTGTATGCAGAAGGCTTTGAGATTAGAACAGAGCAATTTGAAGCAACACCAGTCATTAAAGTATTGTATGTTGATGGGGGAATCTCACAAATTCAACTGTACTTTAAATATGGCGAATACCATTTCTCTGTAGAAAATGCACATAAAGTAACTGTTCGACTAGAGAAAACAGCCGATAATTACATTTTCCACCGCATTAAACGTTCTGCTGAATGGGAAAAGAAACAATTCAATTTATTGCTTTCACTAGGCTTAAAAAAGACAAGTGCTCTTTTCAGCAATTTGGAAGTAAACATTACGGATGAAAACCCCAGCTATGCCGCAATTAACTGGGTAAATGAACATATTGAATTGCTACAGTCATTAGGCTTTGAAATTGAGCAGGCTACCGGCCAGAAACGTTTTGTATTCGGCACCAGCAAAATCGATTTGGAAGTTAAAGAAGGTAATGATTGGTTTGATATCAATGCTGTAGTTTGGTTTGGAAAATATCAGATTCCCTTTCTCTCGCTAAAACAACATATTCTTCATAAGAGAAGAGAATTTCTGTTACCCGATGGCGAAGTAGCCATCATCCCTGAAAAATGGTTTACGCAATATGGAAGCTTATTCAGCCTTGCAGAAACAGGCAAAACATTGCGACTTAAAAAACATCATATTGGCTTGCTTAATGATTTAGCAGAAGATAGCTTGGCCAATGTAACGCTAGAGCGCAAATTACAACGACTGTCAGACTTTGAAGATATTGCCGATACACAAATGCCTGTGCATTTTAAGGGCAGCCTTCGCGATTATCAAAAAGCAGGTTACAATTGGTTTAGTTTTTTACGTGAATATAATTTCGGCGGTTGCCTGGCCGATGACATGGGTTTGGGTAAAACAATCCAAACACTGGCCATGTTGCAGAAAGTAAAAGAGGATGATCAGTTACTGGCCACGCCAAGCACTTCTCTGATTATCATGCCTACTTCATTAATTTACAACTGGTTAACTGAGGCTAAAAAATTTACGCCCAAACTTAAAATCTATGCCCATACTGGTAGCAATCGTAATAAAAATGTTGAGATCTTTGCCAATTATGATATTATTATCACTACCTACGGTGTAACCAGAGTTGATGTAGAAGAGTTAAAAGATTTTTATTTCAACTATGTTATTCTGGATGAAAGTCAGAACATTAAAAACCCGGCTTCCAAATCATTTAAGTCCGTTAGAAGCCTGAAATCCAGGCACCGATTGATTCTGAGTGGTACACCTGTAGAAAATTCAGTAGGTGATCTTTGGTCGCAACTTACTTTCCTCAATCCAGGCTTATTGGGTACTCAAGCATTCTTTTATGAAGAATATGTACAGGCTATAGAGAAGAGAAAAGATGAAGAAAAAGCACGTAAGCTTCAAACCATTATTAAGCCTTTTGTATTGCGCAGAACCAAAGAACAGGTTGCAGCAGAATTACCACCCAAAACCGAGCAGGTAATTTATTGCGACATGAGCGAAGATCAGGCAGCTTACTATGAAAAAACAAAATCAGCTTACCGCAATGATTTATTGCAGAGCATGGATGATGGAACTTTTGCACAGAAACAGGTTCAACTGTTACAGGGATTAACAGCTTTACGCCAATTGGCTAATCACCCGGTAATGATTGACGGAACTTACCTTTCTGATTCAGGTAAATTTGAAAATGTAATTCACACGCTGGATAATGTACTTAAAGGTGGGCACAAAGTATTGGTATTTTCACAGTTTGTAAAACATTTAGATATCTTCAAAAAGCATTTTCAGGCTGAGCAAATACCATTTGCTTATCTGGATGGAGCTACGCGTAACCGTGGAGAAATTGTATCTGAATTTCAGCAAAATAATGACCTGAAAGTTTTCCTCATTTCTATAAAAGCTGGAGGCGTGGGTTTAAACCTAACACAGGCAGATTACGTTTTTATCTTAGATCCCTGGTGGAATCCTGCCGTAGAGCAACAAGCCATTGACAGAACACACCGTATCGGCCAGGATAAGAAGGTTTTTATTTACAAATTTATTGCAAAAGATACTGTGGAAGAAAAAATTCTTGCGCTTCAGAACCGGAAAAAATCGCTGGCCAATTCGTTAATCACCACGGAGGAAAGCTTCTTCAAATCTTTAAGTAAGGATGATATCAGAGACATCCTGAATTAAGTTAATTAATTTATCAACATCATTTTAAAACTGTATCATTTTCTGTTTGTTAAGTAAATAATATTAAATCTACTATCATGGAAAACGAAAATTTAAATAGAGCACTTGATAATGTAAAAGAAGCCTGGAAATACCCAGAATTATTTCAAAATATTTCACGATCAGAACGTTGGTTATCTGGTGCTGCCGGAACATATTTGCTTTTTAAAGGCTTAACCAATGTATTTTCACATCCGGTTATTGCATTAACCGGAGCAGCTGCCGGAGCAGGATTACTTTATAGAGGTTTAACCGGATATTGCCCGCTTAAGGATTTACAAGAACAACGCGAAGATCTAATTCCTGATGAAATTGTAATCAAAGAAACTTATTTAGCCGATGACCTGGCGTAATAAATTGAATACGAAATTTCTATTTCTTAATAAACTGGTTAACTTTAGAAAAGATAACCTATAATTATGAGCAAATACGCACTACTTTTTATTCCAACTTTATTTGGTATGTCGGCATTGGCGCAGGATAAAAAAACAGATCCGGCAAAAGAAGCGGCTAAAACAGAAATTTGGGAACCTGTTCCTAAAATTGTTACACCTGGACACTTACCACAGGATGCACCTTCTGATGCGATCGTTTTGTTTAATGGAAGAAACCTGGATGCCTGGCATTCTGTAAATGATCCATCTAAACCTGCCGCATGGACGATAGATGACGGCTTTTTTACCGTTAAAAAAGGCACAGGAAATATTGAAACCAATAAAAAGTTTACCGATTATCAACTTCATATGGAGTGGAGGATTCCGGCTAACATTACTGGAACAAGCCAGGCAAGGGGAAACAGTGGTGTATTTTTAGCCTCAACCGGAACTGGTGATAACGGATATGAGATTCAGATCATGGATTCTTATCAAAACAAAACCTATGTAAACGGGCAAACCGGCAGTGTGTATAAACAAGGTATTCCGTTAGCCAATGCTAATAAGAAACCAGGTGAATGGCAATATTATGATATCATCTGGAACGCACCTAGATTTAATGAGGATGGCACAGTGCTTAAACCTGCAACTGTAACCGTTATCTTGAATGGCGTATTATTACAGAATAATTTTGTGGTAAAGGGAGAAACCAGATGGATTGGCGCACCTGAATATAAAAAACATGGTGCCGCATCAATCAAACTTCAGGATCATGGCGACCCTAGCCCAGCTATAAGCTTCAGAAATATCTGGATTAGAGAACTTTAATTGATTTCAAAATAAAATTACTACTTATAAGCGTTGTTAACTTTCTAGCTAGTTTGCTATTAAAGTTGACAACGCTATTTTTCAAGCATCTTCATATACACTTCACGCTCAATCATTTCAGCTCCCAAACTCATCAAATGATCATTCGGTAACTGACAATCAATTAATTCGAGATCTAGCTTACTTAAATAAATTAAGGCTGCTTTTGAAGCATTACTTACAGTACTAAACATACTTTCACCACAAAAAACACGGTTTACTTTTAGTCCATACAAGCCACCAACCAATTGCTCATGATGCCATACTTCCACACTATGCGCATAGCCATGCTGATGTAGATTGATATATGCAGCCTGCATTTCATTGGTAATCCATGTTCCATCCTGCCCTTTCCTTGCTGTATTGGCACAGTTAAAAATCACTTCTTCAAATGCTGTATTTAGTGTAATCTCAAATACCTCATCCCGAATAATTTTACGCATGCTTTTGCTTACTAAAATGCGTTCAGGATAAATTACACAACGTTCATGTGGTGCGTACCACAAGATAGGTTCACCTTCACTAAACCATGGGAAAATTCCATTAGAATAAGCCAACAAAAGTCTTTCCATACTTAAATCGCCACCAATGGCAAGCAAACCATCAGCTTCAGCCAGGGCGGGATTAGGGAAAATCATTTCATGATCTGGCAATTGAAAAAACATACGCAAAAGTAAGAAAGAAAAAATAACGATTAAACCCCTGCAAATAAATGATGTCCTACAACTAAACTGTTTATTATGAATGCGAAAGATAATTCTCTCCGGGTAAAGCATCTTTACAATAGAGCGGGGTTTGGTATTTCTTATGCTGACCTGCATAAACTTAGTAGAAAAAATACAGAAAAAATTGTTGCCGGATTATTAAAGGAAACAAAAGATGATCCAATCACATTGGTGAGTGATACAGAATCCAGGCGCCAGATGCTCGTGCAGGCAGGTTTATATACCAAGAAAAACCTGAGCGATGAGGAAAAGAAAATCCGGCAGGAAATTATCCGTATGCAAAATGAAGTAAGTAAAGACCTGAACATTGCCTGGATCGATAAAATGATCAACACCACTTCTCCATTGCGAGAAAAGATGACCCTTTTTTGGCATGGCCATTTTGCATGCCGCAGCAATGAGCCACTCTATGCACAACAGCTTAATAACATTCAGAGAACATATGGATTAGGCAATTTTAAAACGCTATTGATGGAGGTTTCAAAATCGCCAGCCATGTTGCAATACCTGAACAATCAACAAAACAGGAAAGGCAAGCCCAATGAAAACTTTGCTCGCGAGTTAATGGAACTGTTCACATTGGGAAGAGGAAAATATACTGAAAATGACATTAAAGAATCGGCCAGATCGTTTACCGGATGGATGTACGATAAAGACGGAACTTTCATCTTCAGGCAAAACCTTCACGATGATGGCACCAAGACATTCTTTGGTAAAACTGGCAATTTCGACGGCGAAAATATTATTGATTTGATTTTAGCCAAACCAGACACTGCCGAATTTATTGCCCGAAAAGTTTATAAATTCTTTGTGAATGATCAACCGAATGAAGTACATGTAAAAGAATTGGGTGATCATTTTTATGCTGCGAATTATGATATCTCCGCATTAATAAAAAAAATGTTCACTTCTGAATGGTTTTATAGTGCGGAGAATGTAGGTACTAAAATCAAATCACCAATAGAATTTCTGGTAGGTTTAAGTCGTGAGTTTTATGTTACTTACAACAAACCACAAATACTGATTCAGCTACAAAGTAGTTTGGGCCAATACCTGTTCAACCCTCCTAATGTAGCGGGCTGGCCGGGCGGGCAAAACTGGATTGACAGCTCATCACTTATGTTGAGGATGCGTATCCCCTCTTTGGTTTTAAATGATGGCGAAATCGATTTTAGTGGCAAAGCTGATCCCGAAGATGAGGCTGTTATTGCCTTGAATAAAAATGCAACAGCCAATGCTAATAACGCAAAGCCGAAATCCTATGTAAATGCCAATGCCGACTGGTCAAAGTTTTTGAGCACTTTTCCCAAAGGAACATCACCGTTGGAACTGACTGCATTTCTTTTACAACCCAAGCTAAACGATAAAATCATTAAAATGGTGAGCGATAATAAAGGACTCAGAAGTACCGCTGTGGAGATCACCAGTATGCCAGAATATCAACTTGTTTAACCTAAAATCCTAAGGAAATGAACAGAAGAAATTTTTTAAGAAATACAGGTTTTGTTGCTGCAGGATCACTATTTGTACCTGCATTTATGAAACCCTTTGAGGCTTTGGCACTTGATGAGCTGAGCCTTTATAAAAATCTGGTGGTGGTTCAACTTTCAGGTGGCAATGATGGTCTGAACACAGTAGTCCCTTTTGGAAATGACCTTTATTATCAAAAAAGAAAAAGTATTGCTATTAAGCCAGAGGATGTAATCAAACTGAACGATATGCAAGGGCTAAACCCCAATATGGCAGCGCTGCAGGAAATTTATGATCAAGGTTGGATGACTATCATTAATGATGTCGGTTATCCTAATCCAGATCGTTCACACTTCCGCTCTATGGATATCTGGCAAACTGGTAGTGATAGCAATCAGTTCTTATCAACCGGTTGGATTGGTCGTTACCTGGACAGTAACTGCCAGACTTGCAAATTTCCTTACACTGCCATTGAAGTAGATGATTCATTATCGTTGGCCATGAAAGGACAAACAAAAAAAGGAATTGCGCTGAAAGATCCGGCAGCGCTTTTCCGTAATACCAATAACCCTTTTTTTAAAGCAGTACTGCAAAATGACCAGGAACATTTAGATGAAGATAATTTAGGATATTTGTATAAAACCATGATTGAAACACAGTCATCGGCCAGCTACATTCAAAATACTTCGAAGATCTATCAGTCTAAATTTACTTATCCATCAAGCGGTTTTGCCAACCAGCTTAAAACAGTTTCTAAATTCATTTCTTCGGGTTTAAAAACCAGAGTATATTATGTCTCACTGAGTGGTTTCGACACTCATGTGAATCAAATTGGCCAGCAAGGTAATTTATTAAAGCAGTATAGCGAAGGGATGGCCGCTTTTATAAAAGATCTTAAAAGCAATAACAAACTGGATGATACACTGGTTGTTACTTTTTCAGAATTTGGTCGGCGTGTAGAACAGAATGCAAGTAGTGGTACTGATCATGGTACGGCAAACAATATGTTTGTATTTGGAGGTCGCCTTAAAAAGCAAGGCATTTTTAATGCGGCACCTAACTTAAGCGATTTAGATAATGGCGATTTAAAATATCAGCTGGACTTTCGGCAGGTTTATGGCACTATTCTAGACAAGTGGCTGGATGTAAATAATGGCGATATCTTAAACAAGAAATTTAACACGCTAGATTTTATTTAATTTTTCACTTATCAGTTGGCATAACACTGATCGAAATTAAAATAATTGATTTCCAATGGGATAAAGCTTGTCCATACAGTTTTGGTGAAAACACCAACCATAAAATAAAAAAATATCTTAATGGTGTTTCGACAAGCTCAACATGACAAATCTTCACCTATCGGTCGGTGTCTCACCGACCGAAAATAGAACAGCCAACTAAAGATTAATTAACCCTCTATATTAGGCTAAGAATTCACCTTATCATGGTATAATATAAATAACTATTTTGCCTATAGGTTTATTTCCTTTTCAATAAATATACAGCGCGATTATCCTCACCTTCCGTGAAAACCTGAAAAAGCTCGTAACCATAAGATTTCGATTTATTCACAAAATCTAATGCAGAATCAAATTCCATTTTATTGCCATTATCATCTTTGATATAGCTATCTACCAAATACGGTACATTCTGCCCATATTCTAATGATATAAAAACCTTATCTGAAAACGTGCGTTTTATCTGCTTAACCTGGATATAATCAGCTTTTATTTCTGTTAGCCTAACTCCATTTACAGTTTGTGCTTTAACAATGGATAGCGCAAAGCCAGCCATCAGTGTGGCCAAAATCATTACTTTTTTCATAACCTTTTTTCTTTTGTGTGTGGCCTTAAATTAAACACAATCAAATCATAAAAAAAGCAGAATCAACATTCAAAATGTAACATTTATACAGCAAAATAATCTTAACTAAAAAAATAGAAAATGAACTTTTTAGGCAATATCATCTGGATTATTTTTGGCGGGCTTTTTATCTTCTTCGAGTATATTATTGGAGGTTTAATTCTGTGCTTAACCATTGTGGGCATTCCATTTGGCATACAGTGTTTTAAATTTGCTATTGTTGGCCTGGCACCTTTCGGCGTTAAAATAACCGATACATCCTCCAACACCGGCTGCTTATCAACCATAATGAATATACTTTGGTTAGTATGTGGCGGCTTTTGGATTGCCTTAACTCATTTATTTTTCGGAATCTTATTGTGCATCACCATTGTGGGTATTCCTTTTGGCAGGCAACACTTTAAATTGATGAACCTGGCATTTACACCATTTGGAAAATCAATTTCTTAAAAACCTTTTCATAGAAAAATAAAACTGCCCGGTAGATAAATCACTCAAATTTATTGAATAAGGCCAATCGATTTGGAATGCTCGATAGCCTCATTACTGGTTCTAAACAAACAGGCATGCACGTGTTGTGCCTGAATTTTTTGCATTAATGCTTCCGTGTCTATTTTTCGTTCAGGCCTAATATTCCGGATGTAAACAGCTTCAATATTTTTAGGATACCTTTCTACAATCTGGGTATAAATTTCAGGATCCTGCTGTGAGTTATCACCGAAGAAAATAAATTTCTGGTTTGGGAAGGCATCAAGAATCCGCATTACCCTTAACAATTTCCCTTCATGACCAGTTTTACCGGTTTTAATTAAATCGCTCCATCGTTTTAGGGTATTAAGCAAGAAAGCGCCATCAGGCAGTTGATTATAGCGAAAGGTTTCTACCAGGTAGTCGTACAAATTCCATTCACTGCTACTGACATAAAAAAAGGGATTAGGCTGATTTTTTTCCGTATGTGACAGAGCCAGTTGCTGGTAGTGGCTTGCCGCATCAGGAAATGTTTTCCGGGTATGTGGATTTTTAATAAAAAGCTCCCGAAGCCGCCTGCCAATGGTTGCAGAATGAGAAATCATCACGGTATCATCCACATCTGAGATAAATGCATATTGTGTAATGTGCGGCACATACACCTTTCCCTCGCAAGCATTTAAAACCTGATTATGCTCGTCAACGGCTTCCACATGAACAGTATGCCAGCCTGCCTGAACATCTCCAACTGCTTCCCACTCAAACTTAAAGAAACCATCCTGTTCAGTATTCTGATAAACAGTTTGTCCAAAGAAATGTAATCTCACCTTTACCAATGGATAAGGCTTCAATATAAAAAGCTTTAAAAGATGTATGATGTTTACAAAAATATTATTGCTGTAAACCTGCTTGCTTTTTGCTTTACGTTTAAATACATGGCCATAAACAACAAGGTTATGCTTGTGGCCATAACCATGATACACTTTTACACTTACAGATTTATTCATTGATATTAAAACAGAGTTTAACAAAAGTTGTTTGTGTTGTAAGCCACTAGGTTAAGCACATGAAATTACTATTTATTATAAATCCAGGCTCTGGCAGCCACGATCTCAATTTAAAGGAAGTAATTTCTTCACATTTTTCTTCGAAGGATGTTCACTTTGAATTATTTGAACTTTCTAAAGACTGTTCACTACAAAAAATTAAAGAAAAAATTGATCAGGAGAAGGCAGACCGCGTGGTGGCTGTTGGTGGAGACGGAACCTTAAAACTGGTGGCAGAGTGCTTGCTCAATACCGATATTCCAATAGGAATTATCCCTGCCGGATCTGCAAACGGAATGGCTAAAGAATTGGGTATTCCAACAGATATAGAACAAGCTCTTGATTTAGTGATAAGTGGAGAACCCCATAAAATTCATGCTGTTAAGCTTAATGATGAATTATGTATTCACCTTTCAGACCTGGGCTTTAACGCTTATCTGGTTAAAAAATTCGATGCCATGCCTGAACGCGGTATGTGGGGCTATGCTAAAGCTACCTGGCATGCCTTATGGAGCCATAAACGCATGCAAATAGAATTAAACATTAAGGGTGAAACGATTAAATCAGCTGCTGCAATGGTAGCCATCGCCAATGCTACCATGTATGGTACGGGACTTAAAATAAACCCAGACGGAAAACTGAATGATGAATTATTTGAGATTGTTGTGGTTAAAGATTATTCCTATCTCGAAATTCTAAAAATCTGGCTGACTAAACTTCCATTTAACCCCAAAAAAATAGAAGTTTTTCAAACTTCACAGGTAAAAATATCTTCCAAACACAAGGCACATTTCCAGGTAGATGGAGAATATATAGGTAAAGTAAACGAAGTCACAGCAAAAATTTTACCTGCCTCGGTAACGGTAATTTTGTAGCCTTCAGGGGTTCTAATGAACGGAAAATAGAGAATGGATAGTAGGGAATAGGGGAAACCTAATCCGGTCTACTCTGTTCTGATTTGTGCTAAAATTAATGACATTTTAGCCTTCCAGATCTCTGTAATCTGCTGGAAATACTTCTATGCTTCTACTTTAGAAATCCCTGTATCGCTCAATTATGCTTTTAAGAATATCTTCTATGGGTCTGAATCGTAAAATACAGTCTAAAGAACTCAGCAATAAAGCACACCCGAAAAAGAATATTAAACCAAACCTCACTTAGGTTCAGCAACTCTGGTAAATAGGTGATAAAACCAATAGAAAAAATCCAGATGATTAATCGAAAAGGAAACTGAACATAATAAGCGATAAAGCCGAATTTCCGGAATAAAAGTAAACCAATTGCTGAAACAAAAAGCAGTACAAACAAAAAAAGGGTTAACCATACTTTTAATTGCGAAACCAGCTGATCAGGAATTTCATTTATATGCGTAATAATTCCCCAGAATTGTTTAGCCAATAAAATGATGCTGATGATATCCAGAATGGCAAAAAAGCGGGCCGTATTTTTCATTTATTTACAATATTTCGAAAGATAAACATCTGCCAGAGTGCTTCCCATATTTTTAACAAAAGAAAAATCCTCACAGGCACCTTGATTATCACCCTGCTTAATTTTTTTGAGTCCAGTTTCTATCCTTGAGTTCAGGTACTCATCATCAATACCCAATTGCTTTTTAATCGCTATAAACTGAGCCTCCTGTCCGGGCTTTGCCTGATCTATATTTTTATAGAAATTGATCACGGAATTGGTTAATGCTTCTTCTGATTGGTAAACCCTGATGGCTGCTTGCATTGCCGATTTGGATTTTCCTTCGCACTGGTATCCTTCCAGCTTAAAATTTACCGGAATAACAACGGCGGTTGTAGTATCATAGCCTGAAGGCACTTGCCATTTTCCACTGCTTAAGCGCACCAGCCTAAGGGCTTCATCATCCAAATCCGTTAAAATACCTTTAGTAATTTTAGAAAAGTAAATTTTTCCTTGCTCATTTAATTTAAAGCTCACATTAACCGTTCCCTGAATACAATTCGCTCTAGAAAAAGATGGATAGATGGTATGCTGTCTTAAAAAATCAGCAATGCTTCCCTTTCCTGCTTGGAACTGAACCTGGGCAGATACAAATGCACTGGCAAAAATAAAGCAACTCGTAATAAACACTTTCATATTCTTAATTTACGTAAAAAATAACTTCAGCGATTAAGTCTTCATGTTATCGGGCATTTTCAAATGATGAGTCAATATGATATTTGGATCAGGGCAGTTTGCCAGGTATTGATCTCGCTGGCTAAACTTACATACACCAGGATAATCTCCCATTAAATTGCCCATATCTAAAATAACCTGAAAGTGCAAATGTGGCGGCCAGTTTCCATTCTCTTCTTTATCACCGAATGCGGCAAATTCTGCTTTGGCAGGAATAAAATCCCCTTCCTTTAATCCATTTAAAGACTCCAGACTTAAATGTCCGTATAGCACATGAAATGTAAAACCTTCTATTTCATATTGGAGGATAATGGTGGCGCCATAATCTCCAAAGTGATTGTTGTCGGCGAAGCTATGAACAGTTGCATCATAGAAATTATAAATCCCGGTTCCTGCAGGGCCCCAAATATCTACACCTAAATGCAATCTTCGTGGCTCTTCTTCCGTATCAAAATGAGCACTACGGGTATAAATGGTTCGGTGTTCATTATAACCACCAATTCCATATCGTGCGTTATGTTTTAAAAGTTGCCAATCTACCCATTTAGAGAACAAATCAGTATCTGCTAAAGTTTCAGTTGTAAGTTCAGTATTCGCCGCTGTAAAATCCAATGGCAAAAGCAGATCTGTATTTTCGTCAAAATCAACAACCTTTTCTATCAGTGACGCATTCGCCTTAATAACCTGTTCAAAAGTTTTCATTTTATGTTAAAATAATTATGTGATGGATTCGAGTCTTTTTGATTGGCTTTTTAAACGATAAACAGATGACTAATCAAGCGGTCTTTCCGTACAAAAAACAACCCGCAGGTATGTCTACCATGCGGGTGTAAAACGCTATTCAATCAGCAATTGCCTCATTGTAGCTTACTCAGCTTCCTCATCTGGTTGCCTTGGTTCTTTTGCTATTTTTTCAAAAAGATGATCCATGCGCTCAACATATTCATTGGTATCATCCACAAAAAAAGTAAGTTCAGGAACCACCCTTACCTGATGACGGATTCTGGCACCTAATTTATACCGGATCTCGCCGGCATGTGCATTAACTGTATTGATTGATAATGTTGTGTTACTGGTATTAAAAAAACTCAGATATACCTTCGCCACAGCTAAATCTGGCGATACCCGCACACGGGTAATGGTTACCAATGTATTGGGCAAAAACGAGCCACCCTCACGTTGAAAAACCTGTGCCAATTCTTCCTGTAGTACTCCTGCAAATTTTTGCTGACGTTTACTTTCCATATCTTCTGTAATTAATAAAGTAAATTATCATACGGGTATCTCGCAGTATGCGCAGCCTTTACCTTGTCGTACAATAAAGTTTTAAACTCTTCTATATTCTCTTTCTCTGTTGCCGAAATAAACAAAACTGGTGCCTTACCATGGCTCATCCAACTTTTCTTAAAATCTTCCAGACTTAATTTACCATCGTCATCATCTCCTTCAGTTTCTGGTGATACATAAGCATCAATTTTATTAAAAACCAGGATCATGTCTTTGTCAATGGCGCCAATATCTTTTAAAGTTTCATTCACAATGTGAATCTGATCTTCGAAGTTAGGATGCGAAACATCCACCACATGAATTAAAATATCAGCTTCCCGTACCTCATCCAGCGTAGATTTAAAACACTCAACCAGGTGGTGAGGCAGTTTCCTGATAAAACCAACCGTATCAGATAACAGAAATGGGAGGTTTTCAATCACCACCTTTCGAACTGTAGTATCCAGCGTTGCGAAAAGTTTATTTTCTGCAAATACTTCGGATTTAGACAGCATATTCATGATGGTTGATTTACCTACGTTGGTATAACCCACTAAAGCCACGCGAATGAGCTGCCCACGGTTTTTACGTTGCGTTTCATTTTGTTTATCAATTAATCGCAAACGTTCTTTAAGTAATGAGATTTTATTTAAGATGATCCTTCTATCACTTTCTATCTGCGTTTCACCTGGTCCACGCATCCCAATACCACCTTTCTGGCGTTCAAGGTGAGTCCACATACCTGTTAGCCGAGGCAAAACATATTGCAGCTGTGCCAGTTCAACCTGTGTTTTAGCCTGTGCAGTTTGGGCTCTGCCTGCAAAAATATCGAGAATCAGGTTACTGCGATCCAATACTTTTACGCCAAGTTCACGATCGATGTTCCGCAGTTGTGATGGCGATAATTCATCATCAAACACCACGGTATCAATCTCTTCCGATTTTACATATGCTTTAATTTCTTCCAGCTTTCCTGTACCCACAAAAGTAGCACGCTCCGGCTTTAACATCTTTTGGGTGAAATTCTTTTCCACCACGCCACCAGCTGTTTCAACCAAAAAGGCCAATTCATCCAAATATTCTCTCGTTTGTTCTTCTTTTTCGCCTGGCGTAATTACACCAACCAATATGGCCCGTTCCTGCTTTATCGCAGTATCATAAAATTTTTGTTTTCCCATGTAATATGTACAAAGATACAAATTTTGCAAACTTGTAATTTCATTTACAACCTATTAGGTGACTGGAATGTTTCCTTTTGAAATGATTTACCTTTTACTGCAGCAAATGGAGAACAGAATTAACAGGAACGAGTGAATTCTTACTTAAGGTTTACATTTAATAATACCTGGCAAACTTACTATTGCTAAATGTTTATAAAAATAAAAACACAATCAAGCACTAAAGGTTAAATTCGTATTTTAAAACTGAAATCAATTGGCAAAAACAAAAACAGCATATTTCTGTCAGAGTTGTGGTTACGAATCGGCAAAGTGGTTGGGAAAATGTCCATCATGCGGCCAATGGAATACACTTGTAGAAGAGATTATAGAAAAAACGGCCACAGCTGTACCGACCTGGAAAACTGAAACAAGCTCTAGAAAATTAAGCAAGCCCAGTAAGGTGGATGAGATCCAGTCATCTGTTGAAAGAAGAATTTTAACTGGAGATAAGGAGTTGGATCGTGTTTTAGGGGGCGGTTTAGTTGAAGGATCGCTGGTGTTGATTGGCGGAGAGCCTGGCATTGGTAAATCAACGCTGATGCTTCAATTGGCACTAAATTTAAAAGGGAAAAAACTCTTATATATTTCTGGAGAGGAAAGCGAGCAACAGATAAAAATGCGTGCAGAAAGGATTAAGGAAAGTCCATCCGCAGATTGCTACATCTTAACAGAAACGTCTACTCAAAATATTTTTAAACAAATTGAAATACTGGAACCAGAAATACTGGTGGTAGATTCTATTCAAACCTTACATTCTTCTCATATCGATTCCACGCCGGGAAGTGTATCGCAGGTAAGAGAATGTACGGCAGAATTGCTTCGTTTTGCAAAAGAAACTGGTGTGCCTGTCTTCCTGATTGGCCACATTACTAAAGATGGTGCCATTGCCGGACCAAAAATTCTGGAGCACATGGTTGACACGGTTTTGCAGTTTGAAGGAGACAGGCATCATGTTTATCGCATTTTGAGATCCATCAAAAACCGTTTTGGAGCCGCTGCTGAACTTGGGATATATGAAATGCAGGGAAGTGGCTTAAGAGAAGTATCCAATCCTTCTGAAATACTCCTTTCACAACGTGATGAAGAATTAAGTGGTATAGCTATTTCTGCTATGCTGGAGGGCGCACGTCCTATGTTAATTGAAACACAGGCCCTGGTAAGCGCCGCCGCCTATGGCACACCGCAACGATCGGCCACGGGTTTTGATACCAAACGAATGAATATGCTTTTGGCTGTATTGGAAAAACGTTGTGGTTTCAGGTTAAGTACACAGGATGTATTCCTGAATATTGCAGGCGGCATTCGTGTGGAGGATCCTGCGATTGATTTGGCTGTACTCATTGCAATTATTTCTTCCCACCAGGATATTTCCATTTCATCAAAAAATTGTTTTGCGGCAGAAGTAGGGTTATCAGGAGAGATCAGAGCAGTAAACCGGATTGAACAACGTATTGCTGAAGCTGATAAACTAGGATTTGAAACCATTTATATCTCAAAATATAACCTGAAAGGAATTGATATTGCTAAATATAACCTGGAAATTAAAGCAGTAAGCAAAATTGAGGAAGTTTTCGAAATGATTTTTGGTTGATCGATACTGATGATGGGGGAATTAGTTCAACAAATTTTCCCCATGTTGATTATAAAATTCCCCAACATTAATATACCCACATTTTTGGCATACGTTAAAAAATTAATCAAAACACTACAAATCAAATGATTACAAAATCACCTTGCCGCATTCCCTGTTTTGGATTCACGTTTGCCTAAGGTAATATGTTGTACATCATGGGATGTGATCTATAACAATAGGGATGATTTTCCTCGTTAGCGATAGCTAGCGAGGATTTTTTTTGTTTGCACAATTTATCTAAATTTTAGATAACTTTAAATCAGATAAACAACTGGATTAAAACTTTAAAATCATAACCCATGAAAAAAATCATTTTAAGTGTATGTTTTTGTCTGTTCGCCATCGCTGGTTTTTCGCAAACGGCATACACAGGTCAGAAATTTGGAGAAGAGGTAAAACCCGGAGATGTTAAAACTGCAGCCAAAATGGAAGCAGCAATGGGCAATAAAACTACTGCTGACATGAAAATTACGGGTAAGGTGGTGGATGTTTGCAAGAAAAAGGGCTGTTGGATGACCTTGGAAATGCCAAATGGTGATCCAATGCGGGTAACCTTTAAAGATTATGCCTTTTTTATGCCGATGGATATTGTTGGTAAAAATGTAGTGCTGGATGGTTTAGCGAAAAAACAAACCATCTCTGTAGAAACTTTACGCCACTATGCTGAAGACGCTAAAAAATCACCTGAAGAAGTAGCTAAAATAACCGACCCTAAAAAGGAACTTGCTTTTGAAGCTAAAGGCGTAGTCATTCTGGATAAGTTATAAAAGCATAAAGATTAAAGCGGAAAGGTTAAAGCCGAAAACGAAAAGGTTAGGGCTAAAGCATAAAGATTAAAGCCGAAAGCGAAAAGGTTAAGGCTAATGCATAAAGATTAAAGCTTAAAGCGGAATGCTTAAAAAAAAATACCCCTGATACATTTTGTACAAGGGGTATTTTGTTTTTAAAAATGTTTTCCCTATAAAACCCAGTTCCAGCCAAATTCATCTGGTGCTAAGCCATAACGGATATCGTTTAGTTGTTTAGCAATACCATTTGAAATCGATCTGGTTGATGGATCAGTTAATTGATAAATTTCTCCTTTATAACCAATCTGCCCAACATGCGTAACTGTTGCAGCAGTACCTGCAGCAAAAGCTTCTGTTAAACTTCCATTTTGAATCCCTTCGATCACTTCTTTAACAGAAACCCTGCGTTCTTCTACCTCAATACCAGATGCTGTAGCCAATTTAATAATCGTATCACGCGTAACACCATCTAAAACCGTACTGCGTACAGATGGAGTAACCAATTTACCATTAATTACAAAAATTAAGTTGGCGGTTCCAGCTTCCTCAATGTATTCATGAGCGATAGAATCTGTCCAGATTAACTGATCAAAACCTTCTTTTCTGGCTTGTTCAAAAGGATATAATGAACGGGCATAGTTTCCGGCTGTTTTAGCAAAACCAACACCACCATCATCAGCACGGGTAAACTCAGTTTCAATTTTTACCTTTAATGCCGAACTATAATATGGCCCGGTTGGTGTAGTTAACAAGGCAAATTTATACGTATCAGATGCTCTAACGCCCAAATAAGGATCAGTAGCAAACATTACCGGACGAATATATAAAGCATAATCTTCTTGATTTGGCACCCATTTTTCATCGATTGAAATTAATGATGCCAGGCCTTGCATAAATATTTCTTCAGGAATTGTAGCCATTGACATTCTTTCTGCGGATTTATTAAAACGCTCGAAGTTTTTATTGGCACGAAACACACTGATTTTACCATCAGGTTGTCTATAAGCCTTTAAACCTTCAAAAATCGCCTGTCCATAATGAAGCGCCGAAATTGCCGGACTCATTGGAATTGGTCCATATGGAAGAATTTGTAAGTTTTTCCATTCGCCATCTTCGTAATCGGCTGTAAACATGTGATCGGTAAAAACCTTACCGAATGGTAATTGGGAAAAATCAGTTACAGTTAAACGTGTTTGATCAATTTTAGTGATTTTTATATCTAATGTCTCGGTCATTTTATATTAATTTTGAATGAGTGATTTTTGAATGTTTGAATGATTTGCAAATCGCAAATTCTATCATTCCTTCAATCAATAATTCAATCATTATTGTATTTGTGCAAAATAGCAAAAAAACCGCTTTTATAATAGCATTATTTGATATTAATCTTTGCTCTTGAGTGTTTTAAGTACACTTAGTACCCAGCCTTTCCCCCATTCTTCCATTTGCTCATTAGTCCATAGAAACGGATAAAAAATCCTTTTCTGAAAACGTGGAGGCAAATATTTTTGCCAGTTGGTTCCTCCGGTTGCAGCCACATCAACAGGATCTTTTTCCAGATAACGAACCGCAGATTTATAATGTGACAATGGCCATTCTACATTAACATACAAATCAAGTTTACGTAATTCTTCTGCAAGTGCAGAAACATCAGCACCACTGGCTTGTAATTGTTTAAATAAAGCTGAAAAATTAGTTAATGAACGATCTTTAGCCAATTGCAAAAATTGAGCTGCATATTTTTTAATAAACTGCTTTAGTGTTAATGTCTGTTTTCCTGATGCAAGCTCCGTTGCCCCGAATTTCCAATAAATATATTCAAACTGTTCCTCAATGGTTGCTGTCTTTAATTCTTCTCTCTTGCTTTTATCTACTAAGCGAATAAAATCTGTGGCGCAAATCTCTATCATTCTATATTGGCCAGATTGGAAACCACTAGCAGGCAAAAGTGACATTCTGAATTTTAAAAACTGCTCCTTCTCCATGCCATCCACCATAACTTCAAAAGAAGTGGTTAATGCATTAAAATAGGCATTTATTCTTTTTACACGTGCAGTAAAAAAGGCTACAGTTAAATTTTCATGCTCCGCAATTTGCCTGCATTCATGTAAGGAAAGTTTAAAATAAAGCTCCGTAATTTGATGATACATGATAAAAATTTCTTCATCAGGAATTGGTGTTTTCGGGCTTTGTAAACTCAATAAAGTATCCAGATGAATATAATCCCAGTAAGTAAGGAAATCAGCATATAGCAATCCATCCAAATAGGAAGCCATATCCTGACCCATTGCCGTGTATTTTTGCTGAAGTTGATTTAATTTATCTTTAATTTCAGGTGTAAAGTCCATTGTTTTGTTTATCCCAACAAAGGTGATAAAGATTTTGTAGAAATAGCTAAATTTTCTACATTTGAAGTGAAGGCGATGGGGTACCGCCAAAACCGCCAAAACAGGCTGATGACTCCTACAATTTTATTAAATTGAATTCGAATGCCTGTTAAAAATTTAATAGCAAGATTTCTGCTATTTATCAATCGTTTTGTAAAGCAAAATCTTAGTTTAAACCTCACCAAATCCATCAGGTGGATGTTTTTTTTCCTGCTTATTGGTGGAATAGTTGGATCAGCATCAGCTTTGTTTTTAGTCACACTAAATTGGGCGACCAATTTGCGTGAGCATCATTTGTGGATGATTGCCTTTTTGCCTTTAGCTGGCTTAGCTATTGGCTTAAGTTATCATTACTGGGGGAAGGCAGTGGTGAAAGGAAATAACCTTTTGATTGAGGAATTACAAAGCCCAAAGCAAGTAATTCCTTTAATTATGGCCCCATTAATTTTTGCCGGGACCATTTTTACCCATTTATTTGGCGGTTCAGCAGGCCGTGAAGGAACGGCTGTGCAAATTGGAGGTGCATTTGCAGATCAGTTAACCCATCTATTCAAACTCAAACCGAGCGACCGAAAAATTATTTTAATTTGTGGAATAAGTGCCGGTTTCGCTTCTGTTTTTGGAACGCCAATGGCAGGAGCCATTTTCGGACTGGAAGTTTTTGTATTGGGTAGCGTAATGTATAGTGCCATTATACCTTCTTTTATTACCGCAATAATTGCTGATTATGCCTGCAAAGCATGGGGTGTAGACCATACGCACTATTCAATTACATCAGTACCTGGAATGAACTTTACATATTTGCTGTTATCGCTTGGATCAGGAATAATTTTTGGATTAGCCTCACGAAGCTTTTCGATGCTTAACCATCTAATATCCAGATTATTTAGCAAAATAAAATATCCACCGATCAGACCATTCATTGGAGGCCTTTTACTAGTCATCATTATCTTCCTGATCGGGAATACCAGGTATATAGGGCTTGGTGTTCCAGTAATTTTAGAGTCGTTTACCCAACAAGAACCCTATTATACCTTTGCAATTAAACTTTTTCTAACCGCTTTAACCCTGGGCTGTGGCTTTAAAGGTGGGGAAGTTACGCCTCTATTTTTTATCGGAGCAACATTAGGAAGTTTCTTAAGTATTTTTGTGCCACTACCTGTTGGTTTATTAGCTGGAATGGGTTTTGTTGCTGTCTTTTCTGGTGCAGCAAATACACCGTTGGCTTGTATTTTTATGGGGATAGAATTGTTTGGTATGGAATCAGCAATTTACATTGCCTTGGCCTGCATTGCAGCATACTTATTTTCTGGTCATGCCGGAATTTATCAATCACAGGCCATTGGCCATTTTCAAAAATTTCGCATTAAAAAACATCAGTTTTTGGAGTAAATCATACTTGTAAATTATCACCTATATAATGAACTGAGGGCAAGGGTTAGGGTTGAATCCGTCTTTGCGAACTGAGGGTAGGGTTAGTGATGGCGTAAAGCAATCTTTTGCTATGAGACTGACGAAGTTTTCCACCTCCTAAACCCCATGAAACTTCGTAAGTCAGCTTACAAAGCGGTATCGTTATTGCGAACTGAAGGACACGGTGGAGTGAAGCAATCTCTCTTTTTAAATAGATCAAGCTGAATTCAACCACCCCGCCCTTTGGGCACCCTCCTTAAAAAAAGGAAGGGAGTAGCGATCGCAGTAGCCGCTCATTAAGAATTTTAGTTGTAGCAAAAGTTAACAAGCGATAACAGAATCTAGTACAGCACCCTAAATTTAATAGTATGTTCAATTTTCTTAAGCGATTTAAACAGTTGCTTATCATATTGTGCATTAATATCAGTAATGGCATAACCAATTTCCGGGTTTGTCATTAAAAACTGCCCTACAATATTAATATCATGTTTAGCAAAAACGGTATTAATCTGAGCCATGATGCCTGGCACATTTTTATGAATGTGGATTAAGCGGTGAGATTTATCAATTTTTGGCAATTGCAAATTCGGGAAATTGCTACTTAAATAAGTTGCCCCGGTATTCATAAAATCAGCAACACGCTTAGGGATAAAATCTATATTCCGTGGATTATTTTTAGGATCGTCAAATACCACAATACCTTGTTTGGTACAAACGTCAAAATCTATCTTGTTCTTTGCATTGCCTAAATAACCGATAGTTTTAAGCTTAACTGCATCTTTCAATTGCTCTTTTGTCAACTTTTCGCCATCAGCTAATATTACAATCCCTACATCTTTTACATACTTTTCTTCAAAAGATGTTTTCTGCCGGATAGAGAGTCCGTCATTTTTGAGGATAGCTATTGTTGCCGGATCTACATCTCCAATAACCAGACACAGAATTCTGTTTTTAGGGTATGAAATTGCCCGGGGCAAATCATTAACATATAAAAACTCATCAAAACTTGGTGTCACGTGATCGGCCTTGGCCACAATACTTTCACGGGCAATATTTTCAGTAAAGGCAAAAAACTTATTAATCAATCCACTTTCACGCAACTGAAAATCTGAATAGCCATCGCCAATTCCGAATAACATCCCTTCCAGCTTTAAATGCTGCAGCAACTTTACTTTTCCTCCTTCTTCACTTAACGGATTGGCATGATCGTAATCAATAATTTTTCCATCACCTGTAGTTACAAAGGTATTGGCGTAGATATTTTCCTTTTTAATATGGTACTGACTTACAACCGGCGTAATAAATTCCTTAAAACCACCTGAAACAATCAGCACATCATCAGCATGCTTTTTAAAAAACTCAGCATTACGAGAAAAAGAAGTAGACACCTTTTTCTTAAGGTGTTTAATCAACAATTTAAGGTGCTCTTCATTGGCTTCCAAAAGTTTCACCCTTTGCGCCAGACTTTCTGAAAAAGATAATTTGCCTTCCATGGCAAAATTAGTGTAGTCTTCTATTTTTTGAAAAATGATTTCTTTATCAGGGTGGTTCTTTAAAGAAATTCTGGCAAGTTCATCTAACGCTTCTACCTGGGTGAAAGTGCTATCAAAATCGATAATGTAATACGCTTTTTGTTTAGGCATTATTTTAAATATTGGGTAATTTCTGTGATGATTTGGTTAACTGGTTTAAAATGCATTCCCGTTTGCTCAATCACTTTAGTATTATCATAGTAACTTAACGTTACACTGCTTGTTGCGGTATCTTTTGTTATGGATGGTTCTTGCCTGGTAAATACTGACACTAGTTTGAGCGCTCTCCAGGCCAGGCCGAGCATCCAGGGTTTGGCTTCTTTTGTAGGCACCTTTACCTCAAAACCTTGTGCTATCTGGGTAAATAAATCTTGATAATGCATATTTTCTGAAGAGATGATGAACCTTTCGCCAGTTACTTCAGCTGCCATTAATAAGATCATGGATTGTGCAACATCTGCTACATCTACAAAACCTGATGCCCCATTGGTATAAAAAGGAAAGCCCTCCTTCACCAATTTAAAAATGGCGCCACTACCTTCAAGGCCTGCACTTTTACCCATAATTACTGATGGATTCACGATTACACCATTAAGACCTTCATTAATGCCTCTCCAAACTTCCATTTCGCCTTCATATTTAGAAAGGCCATAGGCATGGGCTTTTGAATCGTACTCCCAAAAATCTTTCTCAGAAATCTGCTTTCCTTTTTTCGCAATTCCTAATGCAGCAATAGAACTTACGTGTAACAGCCGGCAATTATTTTCGATACAAAGATTTACAATATTCGAAGTGCCATCAATATTAACATGAAATAGCTGTTTTTTATGCTTGGAATTAAGAGAAACAAATGCTGCGCAATGGTAAACCTGGGTGATATCAGCGAAGGCATCTTCAAGCGCAGATGGTTCGTTAATGTCAGCAATAAACCATTCAATCAGTACATTATCCTTAATCAGATCTGGTATTTTTGATTTTTCTCTCCTCAAAGCACGAACAGTTAAACCTTGATCAGTTAACTGTTTTATTAATTCAGCGCCTAAAAATCCTGTTCCTCCGGTTACCAGTATCATTTTATTTTTTTCGAGCTATATGTGGAAATACGCATTCAAAAATAGATATTTGAGGCGAGAGTTTTAAATATATGTCGTTAACGGATTTCTTTTCCCCGGTAAACCCTGATAGTTTCACCCCCAAACAAGGTTTTTTCACCAGTCAGCTGGGATTAAAAGCACACATTTACACCTCAACATTTCCAGACTTTGATGAGCATACCTATGATTTAGCCATTATTGGGGTGCTTGATGGAAGAGGAGCTGTAAATAATGAGGGTTGCGCACTGGCACCTGATTATTTTAGAGAGAAGTTTTACAAATTAAACGAAGGTGCCTTTACCAGTAGGATTGTAGATTTAGGCAACATCAAACATGGCGCAACCATGGCCGATACTTACATCGCCATTAAAATGGTGGTTTCAGAACTTATTAAAAAGGACATTATCCCGATTATTATTGGCGGCGGACAGGATTTAACCTATGCCCAATATTTAGGATATGAAGACCTGGAACAAAAGGTTGATCTGGTGGTAATTGATAATCAGTTTGATATTGGTGATGATGAAAGTGAAGGCCTGGAAACCCGCTCTGACTGTTATCTGAATAAGATTTTCTTACATCAACCTAATTTCTTATTTAACTATAGCAATGTTGGCTATCAAACTTATTTTGTAAATCAGGAAAGCTTAAGTGTAATGGATAAACTATATTTTGATGTACACCGTTTAGGCGAATTTGCACAGGATATCAGTTTAACAGAGCCCATCATCCGCAATGCGAATATGATCAGTTTCGATTTGGGTGCGATTCGTTCTGCTGATGCAGCAGCTAATGCGAATACCACGCCAAATGGTTTTGATGGTGAGGAAGCATGTAGAATTTCACGCTATGCAGGAATGAACGACAAACTCACTTCGATTGGGTTTTATGAATTTAATCCGGCCTACGATAATAATGGCCAAACGGCCTTTTTGCTGGCACAGATGGTTTGGTATTTTGTGGATGGATTTTATGCCCGCAAAAAGGATTTCCCGCTTACCCCAAAATCACAATTCATGATTTACAGAACCAGCCTTAAAGATGGTTCGGGAGAAATGATGTTTGTAAAAAGCAAAAAATCCGATCGCTGGTGGATGCAAGTGCCTTATCCTTCCGGCCAATCTAAAAATGAACGCTACCATTTGGTGCCTTGCCGATATGACGATTACCAAACTGCAGTGAATGGAGAGATGCCAGATTTATGGTGGCGAACCTATCAAAAGCTATCATAATTTTAACCACCTATTTTCGTTAAAGGAATACAATATAACTATCTTTGAATCAGTTAAACCAAACCAACCTATGAAAAAAATATTCTTATCTGCATTGGCGCTATTGCCACTTGCAGCACTTGCTCAAAAACCATTTACGCTAAATGGCGATATAAAAGGCCTGAAAACCGGAGATAAAATTTATCTGATTTACCAGGGTGATGGAAAAAACGTTACTGATTCTACCACCGTAACCAATGGTGCTTTCGCATTTAAAGGAACGGTTGCCAATCCGGCTCAAGGCAGTTTATATCTGAATAAAAATCCGTTTGTGAATCGCCCGGCGCAAGGTGAAAAATTAGATGGTTTATCTATTTATGTAGAACCAGGAAACATTAAGTTAGCCGCAACAGATTCTTTAAAAAACGCTACCATTAGCGGTTCTCCAGTTAATGATGATGCAAAAAAATTAAAAGCACTTACAAAGCCTGTTAACGATCAGCTGATGGCGATTAATGCAGAATATAATGGCTATACACCTGAAGAAAAACAAAACAAGGAAAAAATGGAGGCATTAAGTGCCCGTTATGAAAAAGCGGCCCAAGGCTTAACTCCACTTTTGTTGCAGTTTGCAAATGCAAATCCAAAATCATACATCAGTTTAAGTGCCATTGGTCAATTGGCTGGCGATCCTGATCAGGCCGCTGTAGCAGAGAAAGCGTTTTCTGCTTTATCACCAGAATTAAAATCAAGCCCTACCGGTAACAAACTTACCCAGTTATTTGAAGCTGGCAGAAAAACTGCTGTTGGTGCTATGGCAATGGATTTTACGCAAACAGATACTGCTGGCAAACCGGTGAAACTATCTAGTTTTAAAGGCAAATATGTACTGGTTGATTTCTGGGCATCATGGTGCGGACCTTGTCGTCAGGAAAACCCGAATGTGGTAGCGGCTTATAATAAATTCAAAGATAAAGGCTTTACCGTTTTAGGTGTTTCTTTAGATCGTCCGGGTAAAAAAGATGCCTGGTTAAAAGCAATTGCTGATGATAAATTAGCATGGACGCATGTATCAGATTTAAAATTCTGGGATAATGAAGTTGCTAAAATGTATGGCATTCAATCCATACCAGCAAACTTTCTGATTGATCCAACTGGAAAAATTATTGCCAAAGGGTTAAGAGAGCAGGCTTTACAAGATAAGCTCCAGGAATTATTAGGCAGCAAGTCTAAATAAGCATTACGCTATAAAGATAAAGCCGCAGATTCGCAGATTTTATTGAATAATGATCTGCAAATCTGCGGCTTCTTTATTTTAACAAACTATACTAAATCAAATCCGATATCTTCTCTAAAGTACTTCCCGTCAAAGTAAATTCTTCCGGCATCGGCAGTTGCTGATTGTAAAGCAGTAAACAAATCTTTCTGTAAACTGGTGATGGCAATTACCCTGCCGCCATTCGTTTTTACTACATCATTATCTAAAAGTGTACCGGCATGGAAAGCAGTAGAATGACGTAAGTTTTCAATTCCACTGATGGCTTTGCCCTTTAAATATTCTCCAGGATAACCTCCGGCTACGATCATCACCGTAGCAGCAGTCTGTTCTGAAATAACCAGGTTTACCTGATTCAATTGTTTGTTGGCTGTTGCGAGGAACAACTCTACTAAATCATTTTCAATACGTGGAATTACACTTTCTGTTTCCGGATCACCCATCCTGGCATTGTACTCAATAACGAATGGATCATCACCTACTTTAATTAATCCGAAAAAGATGAAGCCTGTATAATCGATATTATCTTTTCTTAACCCTTCAACTGTAGGTCTGATAATGCGTTCTTCTACTTTTTGCAAGAAATCAGGTGTGGCAAATGGAACAGGAGAAACTGAACCCATACCGCCTGTATTTAAGCCTGTATCACCAAGCCCAATTCTTTTATAATCTTTTGCAGATGGAAGTGTAATGTAATTTTCTCCATCACTTAAAATGAATACAGAAAGTTCAATGCCACTTAAAAATTCTTCAATCACTACTGTTGCTCCAGCTGCACCGAATTTACCACCAAGCATTAATTTCAACTCTTCCTGTGCTTCTACAGTTTCTGTACAAATTAAAACACCCTTTCCGGCCGCTAATCCATCGGCTTTTAAAACCACTGGTAAGGCATGTGTTTCCAGATAGGCTAAACCTTGTTCTAAAGTATCGGGAGTGAAGGACTTTGATGCCGCAGTTGGAATACCATGGCGATCCATAAATTGTTTAGAAAAATCTTTACTCCCTTCTAAAATCGCACCTTCTTTTTTAGGTCCTATAACCGGAACATGAGCAATGGTTTGATCGGCAAGAAAAAAATCATGAATACCATTTACCAGAGGTTCTTCCGGGCCAACTACAACCAGTTCGATATTTTCTGCTAAAACAATCTTTTTTATGGCATCGAAATCATTTACGTTGATGTTAATGTTGGTACCATAAATTCCTGTCCCACCGTTTCCTGGTGCAATAATTAATTTATCGCAGTGCGAAGACTGGCTCATTTTCCAGGCAAATGCACTTTCTCTGCCGCCTGAACCTAAAAGTAAGATATTCATATGGGCAAAGATAAATAAAAATGGGAGATGGAGGATGGGAGATAGAAAGTGATAATGTTTTGGTATTTAGATAGGAGTATCAAGATGTGAGTATCAAGTATCAAGTCGCCAGTGTGAAGACATTTGTAAAAAAAATTAGTATCAAGACGTGAGTATCAAGTATCAAGACGCCAGTGCGAAGACATTTGTAAAAAAAATTAGTATCAAGACGTGAGTATCAAGCATCAAGATGCCAGTGTGAAGACATTTGTAAAAAAAATTAGTATTAAGACGTGAGTATCAAGTATCAAGATGCCAGTGTGAAGACATTTGTAAAAAAAATTAGTATTAAGACGTGAGTATCAAGACGCCAGTGCGAGGACATTTGTAAAAAAAATTAGTATCAAGACGTGAGTATCAAGTATCAAGATGCCAGTGTGAAGACATTTGTAAAAAAATAGCACAATAAAAAACGTTATTCGTTTATCGTTGTTCGATCAAGATTTAGCTTTTAGCTTTAGCCTTTCAGCTTTTAGCTTTGGTCTTTTAGCTTTCAGCTTTAACACTAACTTCCTTTAGCACTTCTTGTCATTTGCTCCAGCATGTCCCACATTTCATTTGGTATAGCTTCTAAGCCATTCATTTGTCCGGCACCCTGCAACCACTCTCCACCATCAATTGTAATCACCTCACCATTAATATAGCCAGAAAAATCACTAACCAGAAACGCAGCCAGATTGGCCAACTCCTGGTGTTCTCCTACCCTTTTAAGTGGTACACGATTTTTGAAATCGAACTTTTTAGCTAAATCTCCTGGTAATAATCTCTCCCATGCGCCCTTCGTAGGAAATGGCCCTGGTGCGATGGCATTAGTTCTTATACCGTATTTCCCCCACTCTACTGCCAGTGATCTGGTTAAAGCCAAAACACCACCTTTTGCACAAGCAGATGGAACCACATACGCAGAACCTGTAAAGGCATAAGTAGTTACAATATTTAAAACCGTAGCAGATTGCTTTTCCTTGATCCAATGTTTACCAAATGCCAAAGTGCAATTTACGGTTCCTTTTAAAACGATATCAATAATTGAAGAGAAAGCATTTGCCGATAAACGCTCTGTTGGTGAAATGAAATTCCCTGCAGCATTGTTTAACAACACATCAACAGATCCAAATCGCTCCAACGTTTTCGCCAGTACATGGTCTACCTGTTCTGCATCACGAACATCGCAGGCCACGGCCAAAACCTTTCCACCAGTTTTTTCTTCCATCTCATCGGCAGTTTTCTGCAAAACTTCCTGTTTACGGCTGGTAATGACCAAGTTAGCGCCTAGTTTAAGAAAATAAATTCCCATTGCTTTACCCAACCCTGTTCCGCCACCAGTAATAACAATGGTTTTTCCTTTTAAAGCATCTTCTCTAAGCATTGGTGAGTTGTAGTTGAACATATGGGGTAAGTTGGTTAGGTGAGTAATTGGTTAGGTATTTTTTGGATTGCTAAATTGTTAGGGCTGGTTAATTTGCCTAGATTGGGTAATCGACTTTAGGCTATTTCCGCTGCAAATTGGCCAGAATGGTTTCTAAAATATGTCTGGTATTGGGTGACCACCATTGTGCCAGCATTTTTTCTAGCGTGGCAGATTGATCTGCTGTCATGGCGGCAATTAATTCTTCACGAATATTGAGTTTACTCTGCGACCAGGTATTGCTTTCCTGCTCCATAAACTTTTTAATCTTGCGCTCTGCTGCAGTAAGCAAGCTTTCATTTTTAACCAACTCATCAACCAAACCAACCTTTAAAGCTTCTTCCGGGCTAAATAGTTTTCCGGTTAATAAACTGCGGGTGGCTTCTCCTTTTCCAATCCAAAAGGAATAAAGTTGAAAAATGCTATTGGGGACAATAATACCTACGGGCACTTCATTCAGTCCGATGATGTATTGACCTTCAGCCATTACTCTTGCATCGCAAGCCAAAGCGATTACACAACCTCCTGCCGGACTATGCCCGCTGATTGCTGCAACCATTGGCTTTTTAAAGGAAACCAGATTTGCTGTAAAATTAAAAAAGAGTTGAAAAAATGATTTTGCTTCTGCTTCGTTATAACCATAAAGTTCTACCAAATCTAAGCCTGCTGAAAAAAACGGAGTTTTCCCGGTTAATATCACGCCACCAATGTTATCATCAGCAGCAATATTTTTAAGCATATCATCCAGCTCAGTAATCAGCTCTCTTCCCAGGGCGTTTGACTTCCCTTTGTCGAAAGTAATGGTTGCCAGGCGATCTTTAACACTTACTTTAATTGTATTCATGGTAATCGTATGAGATTGAGTATAAAGCATGAACTAAATAAGTTATGCTTGCATAATAATCAAATTTATCTATTTTTCTTTATTTAACCTCATAAGTATAAACTTTTCTCGCCAAATGGCCTAATGCATCTATACCTTCAATAACCACTCTGTACTGTCCGGCTTCATCAGCATTGTAAAATTCAAACTTTGCTTTTCCATCTTTTTGTGCAACCACCTGAGGATTCCAATAAATAGTTGTTCTGAAATCTTTACGTGTGCTATTGGTTGTGGCACCATCATATACTGGCGCATAAAAAACCCTTGAAACCGAGAATCCTTTTGGATTTATACTGACAATTCCAGGTGCATACCTGTTATAATTTGAAGTTCCCCCACCTCTTTTAGTGGTAATGATAATCACACCACCTCCACCTTGTGAACCGTAGATTGCAGTATTGCCAATGCTTTTCAACAGCTCTATAGATTCTACATCGCTTGGCACAATATTGTCTAAAAATTCTGATTCTACCCGCATTCCATCCAAAACAATCGACATCGGCGTGTTCTGACTTCTCATCAAGTAAGGTACATTACCCCTGAAAATTACCCCCGGTAGCCTACCTTGTAAACATTGAGATAAGGTTACACAAGTAGAAAGGTCATCACTCGACATGACAAAATCTGCACGACCTGCGCCATTCAGATTTGCAGAGTTTTTAGCCGGATTTTTCTTTTCGGTAACGGTTACCTCATCCAGTTTTATTGTTCTTTCCAGTAAACCTAGCCGTGTCATTTCATTAAAGTAGTTATCGCTCTCTTTAATATATTTCATCATGCTGTTATTCACATTTATTTCTACATCAGGGCTGTTTTTACTTTTTGTAACTACCTGGCCCGGTACCACATCAATATTAATATCTACAAATTTTCTCTCCGTTTTGGTTCTGGCCTGTACCACAAATTTGGTACTGTCTTCAAAGCTTAGGTTGTCAAAAACAAATTTTCCTTCGGCATTGGTTACGGTATCAATGATAAAAGTTGAACCTTTTGTTGCCATCAACATTACCTTTCCACCAGCAACAGGTTTATTCCCCTTCATGATGGTACCTGTAATGGCTAAAGATTTTTCTGCTCCGTAAGTAATGGTAGGGCCAGCACCACTCATTACATTTTTCCAAAGAAACCTTCTCCAACCCTGGGTAAGCAATAAATTATCAAGCTCTTTTTGAGTATTGATATCATCATTTGCGAAATAATGATTCGGCTTTTCAACATACCCGGCAAGATCGGAAGTTAAAAGCAATGAGGTGAGCATATTTGTTTCATTATCCTCATCTGGCACAACCTTACTTGCATTTGTTACCGCGACAGAAAAACTACCGATTTCTGGTTTTTGCTGATTAGTGGCATCGAAGGTGAAAGTTGTTTTTCCTTTTCTGCTGTTTGATACAGACGTGGTATTTAATGCAATATCCAAAAAGTCAGCTTTATTTTTCACAAAAACCAATCTTTCTGCTACAGGCTGGTTAGAGCCGGAGAAAAGTGTGAATTGTACAATTCCACTTGGCAGGTTCTTTTTTAAAATGGTTGCCATTAGCACCTGTTTATCCATGTTTGCTTTGGACACATAACATACGTTTCCGGCTTGTTGTGCCACCACTTTTAATTCTGCCCCGTTAACCAAATCTGCACTCGACATAATTTTAAGGGAAACTTTTGCTGTATCTAAATTATTAATGGCGATGGCATAACCACTTTTCTGGGCCAGTGGCATTTTAACATCCTTTGAGGAGCCATCAGCAAGCTTAACTTTAGCCGTATAGGACTTACCTGCCTGGGCATTAAAAATCAAATTCCCCATGCCCAGGTATGTTGTTTCAAACGCCATGACTTCAGATCCTGTTTCATCAACAATTGTTCCCTTTACATTTTCACCATGACCAGTTGCATTCACAGCCTTAATGGCAACTTTTTGCGGCAAATCTTGAATCAGATTGCCACCCTCCGGCAAAAACTGAACATCAACATCATTGGAAGTTGAAGTAATCGGAATCGACTTGATTACTTTTTGCTTATTAGCCAAAGTAATGGTCGCTACAATCTTTCCTGTTTTACCTGAAAGCCCTGTGGTATTTACGAAGGTGATTACGGCATCGCCATTTACACTCGTTTTTGTTTTTCCTTTCTCAACTGATTTATAATCCAGCTGAACATCATAACTCAGCTCACTATTTTTATACGCTAATCCGTTCTTATCTTCAAAATGAATGGTTGCTGTTACTTTATCAACGTTATTTTCTTTCTTAAAATCGTATTGGGTTTCCGTAAAAACTTTATTTGCCCAGCTATTGCCAATTTTTATGCTTTTATCAAAGAAAAAGGCCGTGCCGAAATTGCGCATGTAATTGGTATAAGCCCTGATGCGATAATTGCCTTCAGCAAGGGTATCAGTAAGTTTAAAATCTCCCCAGGTAATGCCGCCCACAACAGGCAATTTCAATTGTTTTTTAACAGAATCTTTTTCATTGATCAGTTCTACATACAGGATCTCACTTAATGTGGATGGAGCTGCAGATTTGGCATCAATTACATAAGCTTTAAACCAGATATCATCTCCAATGGCATAATATGGTTTATCTAAATGAAGGTGTACTTTTTCTTGTGGATATTTATTGGTATAATCTTCCAGCTTCTTCAGGAGTTGCGTAAATGGATCGTCATCCATTTTGAAGGCTGAAAAGCCAAGAACAATCAATAGAAAACTGATAACGAGCTTGATGCTGAATTTCATTTTACGAAAGCTATAAATAAAAATATGCCTCAAGTTACAAAACCCGAGGCATATAATAATGAAGGTACAATGAATTTTGTTTAGAACTTATTCTTCCACATCATGCTTTCTACAGGGCGGGTTGTTTTATTATTATACTTGGCATTACCTTTAGAATTGTACATCGTTTCAATATTCCCTTCAACAACAAAGTATATCAACTGGCCAATAGGCATACCAGCATATATTTTTACAGGTTGTGCAACGGATATTTCTAATGTCCAGGTATTACAAAAACCAACATCACCTTTACCAGCCGTAGCATGAATATCAATACCCAAACGGCCAGTGCTACTCTTTCCTTCCAAAAAAGGAACATGGCTATGTGTTTCGGTATATTCAAGGGTTACACCTAAGTACAAAGTGCCTGGATGAAGAATATATCCATCTTTAGGTATTTCAAAATGTTCTATTTCGTTATGGGCTTTAGCATCTAATATTCTACTTTTATAAGTAGCCAGGTATTTCCCTAAGTGAACGTCATAAGAATTAGTTCCCAGGCATTCGCGCTTAAAGGGTTCAATGATGATGGTACCCTTATCAATTTCTTCTAATATCCTTTTGTCAGATAATATCATTTTTATGCGTATTTTTGGCCTAAATTATCAATTTATTAAGATAATATTGCATGCTAATTTTTCAATTTTATAAATGCCAATAGTTTATAATAAAAATATTGATGACCATTCGGTTCTTGCCATCTGGAAGATTGAAGAAACTGAAGAAGAAATGTTGGCTGGCCTACAACTTAAGCAACATGAACTGGATATTATCTCTTCATTTAACAATGGCAAAAGACTTTTACATTGGTTAAGTACGCGGCTTTTATTACGAAAAATGCTTAATACTACAGCATACATTGATTGTCAGTTTGATGAAGATGGTAAGCCATATCTGGTCAATTCGGAATATCAGATTTCTTTAAGTCACTCTTACGATTATGCGGCAGTAATGATTAGTAAGGAATTTGCCGTTGGTGTAGATATTGAACTCATTAAGCATAAAATTAAAAGCATTAAACATAAATTTTTAAGTGATATTGAGCTTGCTCAAAAGCAAATTGGAAACAATACAGAAGGCTTATATGTTGCCTGGTGTGCTAAAGAAGCTATTTATAAGTGGCATGGCAAAAAAGGCCTTGAATTTAAACGAGATATTCATATTAAACCTTTTAAATTAAAGGCAGAAGGAAATTTAAATGCTCTGGTGGAGTTACCGGGCGGTACCAGAGAATTAACCGTTAACTACTTTAAAACAAAAGATGGTTACATGTTAGGTTATGTAGCAAACAAAGCATAAATTGAATTAAATGACTGAGTTGGAAGAAAAGGCTTTGGAACCCAAACAAGTACCTACGCAATTTATAGACTGGGGTTTAACAGACTATCAGGAGGCTTGGGACAAACAAGAAGTGCTGTTGAACAAAACAGTGGCTGTAAAAACGGAGAACAGAATAAATGGCACTCATTTACCCACGCCAAATTACCTCATCTTTAATGAGCACCCACATGTTTATACCTTAGGCAAAAGCGGACATCAGGATAATTTATTATTGGATGAAGAAGGCTTGCTTGAAAAACATGCTACCTTTTATAAAATAAACCGTGGTGGTGATATCACTTATCATGGCCCGGGGCAGATTGTGGGTTATCCGATTTTGGATCTTGATAATTTTTTTACCGACATTCATTTATATCTCCGCACCCTGGAAGAAGCCGTTATTTTAACCCTAAAAGATTATGGCATCGAATCTGGCCGTTACCCTGGCTACACAGGGGTTTGGTTAGATCCTGACAATGAAAAAGCCAGAAAAATCTGTGCCATGGGCGTTCGTTGCAGTCGATGGGTAACCATGCATGGTTTTGCTTTTAACGTGAATGTAGATCTGGAATATTTTAAAAACATTGTACCTTGTGGTATTGATGATAAAGCCGTTACTTCTCTGGAAAAAGAACTGGGTTATACATTAGATCTGGAGGAAGTAAAGGGCAGATTGAAGCACCACATTGCTGATCTTTTCCAAATGAAACTGATCTAACAGCTTACAGAAGTGTAATCCAGATCACATCAAAACCTTTATGATTGCTTTTGCGTAAATGAATCATGAAAGTTTTATTTACAGCTATTTTATTTTCTTTATTAACTTCGGCTTGCACTAAAGAAAAAAGCATGTCACCTACTGATCAACCCCTACCGATCATCACCACACCTGCTCCGTCAGGAACTAAATCTTATCTTGCCCTGGGTGATTCTTATACCATTGGCGAATCTGTTTTGCCACAAGAATCTTTCCCTTTTCAACTGCAAAGCTTATTAAAAGCTCAAAAAACAGATGTATCATCTCCAAGAATTATTGCCACCACCGGCTGGACAACTGATGAACTCCAAAGCGCCATTAAGCAGGCAGACGTTAAAGTAAAATATGATTTTGTTACCCTATTGATTGGTGTAAATAATCAATACAGGGGCTACCCGATTGATACGTATAAAAAAGAGTTCTCAATATTGTTACAAACGGCGATAGCTTTTGCGGATGGTAAAAAAGATCATGTTTTTGTAGTTTCTATTCCTGATTGGGGCGTTACTCCTTTTGGAAAAAGTTCGGGTAAAGATGTCAATTCTATCGCCAAAGAAATTGATGCTTTTAATGAAGTAAATCAATCTATTACCTTAGCAGCGGGTGTGAGCTATACTGATATCACACCTGCATCAAGAAATGCGGCTATAGATTTAGGACTTTTAGCAAAAGATGGTTTACATCCGAGCGGTAAAATGTATGCCAGTTGGGCTGCCAAATTATCCCCAAAGGTTTTAAAAGCACTGTACTAATCAGACAAATCGTTAGGTAATTGTAAATAAAAATTTTACTTTAGTTTAACTATTTAAATCTAAAACCTTAAAAAAACAAAAATTATGAATGAGTATGAAGCAAGCGGACTAGCCGCAGGAATTGGTACGGGTATGGTAATCCTTTATTTGGCAATAATTGCCGTATGGGTTATTGGTATGTGGAAAGTTTTTGAAAAAGCTGGCAAGCCTGGATGGGCGGCTATCATACCAATATATAACTTTATCATTTTAATAGAGATTGTTGGAAAGCCAATGATCTGGGTATTATGGTTAATACTTCCTTGTGTAAATTTTGTTTTTATCATATGGCTATACAATTTGGTCAGTAAAAGCTTTGGCAAATCAGAAGGTTTTACAGTAGGAATGGTTTTATTTCCATATATTTTCTGGCCCATTTTAGGCTTCGGAGATGCTAAATATTTAGGCCCATCTGCCGCAGAGGCTCACAATGGTGGTTTTGGAAATAACACTTTTAACAATCCAAATAACCCATTTAATAATCCTAACAATCCTTTTAACAACCCAAATAATCCTTTCGGAAATAAACAAGATCCGAATAATGGTCCAGGTAATGTTTAACATCAATTGATTACGATAACATTTATATTTTGCAGCTCAATCAACATTTTTGATTGGCTGCAAAATCATTTATTAACTTGTCCGTTTAACGCCTTAACAGGAATTGATTGCCCTGGATGTGGATTTCAGCGATCTGTAATCGCCCTGTTTCAAGGCAATTTTCATAAAAGCTGGTTACTTTATCCTCCAACTATTCCACTAATATTTCTTTTCCTGATAATCGGAATATTATATAAATTTCCGGTCAAACATCAATCATTAGTACTCAAAACACTTATTCTGGTTGTAGGGAATTTCGTGATGATTTCTTATGTCTATAAAATGTTCATCAGGTAATTAATTAAACGCTCATATTTGACGTAAGGTGGTTATAATCCTTTAACACCGTTTCCAGGAATTGCAGTTCATTCATCCCGGCAGGGATAGAAACTAGAATATGTTCTTTTGTTTTAGCTGCCATAGCATAAATCAGTTCCGGATTTCTGGTTTGGTAATAGCTGGTTAATACTTCATGAACAAGTTCTATATCACGATCGTTCAGATGAAGCACTTCTTTAAATACAGGTTGATATTCATCAGGTAAAGCAAAGTTGAAAGCTACATTTTGGATTTGAGTGCGGGGCTTTGTTTTAATCAGCGTGGTTTTTGCCAGGATATCACCCACACGCTGATGGTTTTTAGTAACCACCACAGATACCAGCGCTACAACTCCCCAGCCCAGTGGAATCCCAAAATCAATCATCCTGAATAACCACCTGAAAATATATTGACCAAAGGTAGGCTGGCTACCATCCAGACTTATCACTTTAATTTTTAATGCCTTTTTGCCAAAGGTTTGCCCATTCATATATAACTCGCATATTAAATCGTAAAAAATGAAGATCACAATAAAGCCAATTAGGGCGACATAAAAACCGGTAGAGGACAAGCTAAAAGCAGCAATTAACCCAATAATGCTAGCCAAAATATAGAGTACAATAAAACCAGCCAGATCAATACATCTTGCCGCAATGCGTTCACCTAAACCGGCTATTTCATATTCAATATCTATATTCTGAGCAGTGCTGATTTTTATGGTATCCATGCTCAAACATAATTTTTTTTAAGGATAAAGTCACTAAGCACATTCAGTTTTTTTCGCTCGTTTCTAATCAATGTTTTACGAGTATCTTTTGTATATGTTAAAATTTAACTATTTTAACCCAAGATTTGGCGTATCATTAAATGAGAGAAGCATTATTTGTTAAACAAAATTCGGAAAAGTGGAAATACTTTGAAGCCATACCTCATGCCAATCCTGATGAAATTGCCAATCAGTTTGTAGAAATCACCAACGACCTCGCTTACGCAAAAACTTTTTACCCCAATTCTAAAACTACGGCGTATTTAAACGGACTGGCCTCTAAACTACATCAGTCGGTTTATAAAAACAAAAAGGAAAAGTCAAATCGATTCCTGTTTTTTTGGAAAACCGAACTTCCATTGGTATTTTTTCAGCATCGTAAGCAGATCGTTTACGCCCTTCTGTTTTTCTTAGTCTCCTGTGCTATCGGTGCCTTATCAGCTAAGTATGATGATACTTTTGTCCGCTTAATTATGGGCGATAGTTATGTAAACATGACCAATGAGAATATTGCCAAAGGCGATCCGTTTGGTGTTTACAAGCAACAGAATGAGTTTTTGATGTTTTTACAGATTGGCGCAAATAACATTTATGTTGCCCTTTATACCTTCGCAATGGGCATTATATTTTCATTTGGGTCTGTTGTCTCCTTATTTAGAAATGGCATCATGCTCGGTTCATTCCAGTATTTCTTTTTTAGTAAAGGCCTGGGTTTGCAATCGATTCTGGTAATCTGGATTCATGGAACACTCGAAATTTCTGCCATCGTTTTAGCAGGAGCAGCTGGTTTGGTTTTAGGAAACAGCTTTTTATTCCCTAAAACTTATACCCGAATGGAATCAACTTTAAGAGGTGCAAAACAAGGTTTAAAAATGGTTCTGGGATTAATTCCCATTTTCATTGTAGCTGCCTTTTTCGAAAGTTTTGTTACCCGCCATACCGAAATGCCTTTAGTACTTAGCCTTTTGATTTTAGGATCATCAGCCTCATTTATCATCTGGTATGTATTTATTTACCCAATAAAAATCAATCAAAAGCAAATAAACGCCCATAATTAACATGATCGAAGCCCTAGAATTTAAGAAACGAAGAGATTTTGGACAGGTGATTAATGATACCTTTACCTTTATGCGGCAAAATTTTAAGCCGCTGATTAAAACATATTTTACCTTTTGCGGGCTATTTGTTTTGGCCAGCATGTCTACTATGTTAATGCAACAATATAAAATGGTTAACGTGATTAATACTGTGGGTAATGGAGGCAGTTCAACCGGGCTTGGGCTGTACGGCGTTGAATATTTTCTATCCATCGTTTTTTCTTTAGCTAGTTATGCCAGCATGTCCGTAGCTATTCTTTCCTACATTGCTATTTATGTGCAAAAAGGAAACCAAACACCTACGACGGAAGAGGTTTGGGGATTCTTCAAATATTATTTCTGGAGGGTTTTTGGCAGTTCCATTTTACTCTTACTAATGCTTATGGTAGGTTTTGTTTTGTGCCTCGTTCCAGGCTTTTATCTGTTTCCTTTTGTCACCATGATGCTCCCGATTATGGTTATAGAGAATGCTTCCTTGGGTTATGCCTTTAGCAGAAGTTTTCAAATTATTAAAGAGAATTTCTGGATTACTTTCGGAACCTTAGTGGTCATATGGATTATCATATATGCTTGCATGAGCATGGTGATCTTGCCCACTACGCTATTTAATATGGTTGGGATGTTCTCTAGCAAAGGTGCGCATATGTCATTAACCTTAACGATGATTAGCACCGTGTTGCAGTCGCTTTGCCAGGTATTTACCATTGTACCGATTATTACCATTACCCTTATGTATTTTAGTTTAATTGAACAAAAAGAAAATGTAGGTTTAATGGAGCGAATCTCACATTTCGGAACCTCAGAAAAACCAGTTGATACCCGTCCCGAAGAATACTAAAATGTCGAAATTTCTGCTCAAATATTTTCTTATCGGTTTACTCTTTTTTCTCCCGGTCATCAACAAAGCCCAGGCTCAGGTTGCTAAACCGAAGCAGGAGAAACACGAGATGAGAACTGATAGCAGCCAGATTACGCCATCAAAGTTTGATAAACGTGCCATCAGTGATTATAAAGAACAAAAGGAATTTCAATATGATCAGATTGAAGGCCGGCAGCTCTCCCTTTGGGAAAGATTCTGGATGTGGTTCTGGAAAATGATTAGCAAATTATTTGTTGGCGCAGCATCTAATTCAGTATCAAAATATCTCTTTATCGGGCTGGGGATTGCCTTATTGGCTTTTCTGATTGTTAAAATGATTGGTGCAAAAAACATCTTTAGCAAAAAACCACTGGAAACCATTTTACCATACGATGTTTTAAACGAAAACATTCATGAAATTGATTACGATAAAGAATTACAGCGTTTAATTGGCGAAGGTAAATTTAGACTTGCCGTGAGGCTCCTGTATTTAAGGGCATTAAAAAAATTGAGTGATGCCCAACTGATTCAATGGCAGCCAGACAAAACCAATTACAATTATTTAACTGAAATCAGCAAACCGGAGCTCAAGAATGATTTCAGCCAGCTAACCCTTCAGTTTGATTATATCTGGTATGGAGATTTCCCCATAGATGAGCAAAAATTTGAACCAATAAAGCAATCATTTAACCACTTTAATAACCAGATTAAATGAGGAGCTTTAAAATTTACTTCGCGCTTGGATTAATATTGATCCTCGCTTATTTACTGGCCCAATACAATAAGCCTGTACCCACCAATTGGGATCCAACCTATCTTTCTACTGATAAAATTCCTTACGGCACCTATATTCTTCACCATAGAATAAAGGATATTATACCCAATGCAACTGTAAAACAAACTCAACTGGCTGTTTATAATACACTCAAAAATAGCCGCTACAATCAATCTGCTTATATTATCGTTGCACAAAATGTGAATTTCGAAAAATATGAGTTCGAACAGATCAAAAAATATATTCAGGCCGGGAATGATCTCTTTATTGCGAGTTATGACTTTGGTAAACTGGAAAAATTTTTAAACTTTAACACGGCCAGCACCATCTCCAGAAATGGCAGTGCGCTAAATTTCACCAACCCTAATTTAAAGACCGATGCCAGTTATGGTTTTGAGCGTGGTATAGGCACCCAGTATTTTGGTACTATTGATTCAAAGCAAACTGTAGTTTTAGGTATAAATGCTGATCAGCAACCGAATTTTATTCGTTTTAATTTCGGTAAGGGATCTCTGTTTTTAATTGCAGAGCCTGGTTTTTACACGAATTTCGTGCTGCTGGATAAATATGGCGCAGAGTATAGTGCAAAAACATTGAGTTATCTTCAAAATAGAAAAACGGTAATTCTGGATGAGTATTTCTCTGCGCAGAAAACGGAAACCACTGATGTTTTAAGGGTATTTTTTGCACATCCAGAATTGAAGTGGGCTTACTACCTGACTATTTTCAGCTTGATTATTTTTGTCCTTTTCGAAATTAAACGCAAACAGCGCATTATTCCAATTGTAGACCCCATGACGAATGCTTCAGTTGAATTTGTAAACGTAGTAGGCAGTGTTTACTACCACGAACGGAACAACCAGGATATTGCCATGAAGAAAATGAATTACTTTCTGGAATATTTACGTTCGAGGTATTATATCAAAACGAATGAAATAGACGCGAATTTCGCCAACTTGATCAGGGAGAAAACTGGCATTAATGAACCATTAGCCATAACTTTAACCCGGTATATGATGAATATACCTACCATGGCGAATTTAAGCGACCATGAACTCATTAATTTAAACGAAAGCATAGAACAGTTTTATAAAAATACGCAACGCAATGGAGCAGGAACAATTTAACCCACGCACGGATTTAAGCGTACTAAACGCAGCAGTAGATCAAATCAGAAATGTGCTGGGAAATATCATCGTCGGACAGAAACAAGTGATCGACTTTCTGATTGTTGGCTTACTGGCTGATGGGCATATCCTGATTGAAGGTGTGCCAGGAGTAGCCAAAACATTAAGCGCAAAGCTACTGGCCAAATCTATTGATGCACAATTTTCAAGGGTACAATTTACGCCTGATTTAATGCCATCTGATGTTTTAGGTACGCCTATCTTTAATACCAAAACTGGTGATTTTGAATTTAGAAAGGGGCCAATTTTTGGAAATATCATTCTTGTGGATGAGATCAACCGGGCCCCGGCAAAAACACAATCGGCTTTGTTTGAGGTAATGGAAGAGCGCCAGGTGACTATTGATGGCGAAACTTACCTGATGGACGAACCTTTTATGGTGCTCGCTACCCAAAACCCCATTGAACAGGAAGGAACTTACCGTTTACCTGAAGCACAGTTAGATCGCTTTTTATTTAAAATTGAAATTAAATATCCGTCTCTGGAAGAAGAAACTGCTATTTTAATTGCGCAACACACGCTGGTAAACAAAAGCCTGGCGGCAGATGTCAAACCAGTGTTGTCTGTTCAACAAATTCAAGAGGCCAGATCCATTATCCGCAGCTTATTTGTAGAACCCAAATTACTAGAATTCATTGCTAAAATCGTGAATGAAACCCGGAACAATCCGTCACTATATTTGGGTGCATCGCCAAGAGCATCTCTGGCTATTGTACACAGTTCTAAAGCTTTGGCCGCCATCCAGAATCGTGATTTTGTAACACCGGATGATATCATCGCAGTGGCCGTACCCGTACTGGCACACCGGATTTTGCTATCACCTGAAAAGGAAATGGAAGGTTTAACAACCAGCGATATCGTTCATCAGATTATTAAAAAAATAGAAGTACCAAGATAGTTCAGTTGGCAGTGATGCATCTTATAAAGCGTTAAACAATCCATACAATAAAACACATTTTGAAAAAATTCTTTCAGCAATATTATACAAATCTTTATCTGACAGACCGCCTGTTTGCTGCTCTGGGATTTTGCATTATACTTTTCTTGCTGAAGTTCTTTTTCTCCTGGCTGGGCGAAATTCCGGAGGTGGCATTAGGCGTGCTGTTGATATTATGGTTTATCGATGTGTTTATTCAGTATCGAAATAAGGAAGGGGTTGAGGCGAAAAGGATCACGTCAAAACGTTTAAGCAATGGTGATGAAAATCCCGTTCAGATTGAGGTTAAAAACAAGTATGGCTTTAAAATAAATCTTCGTGTAATAGATGAAATTCCCTTTCAGTTTCAGTTGAGGGATAAAAATTTTAAGCTAAGCCTGCAACCGGGAGATATTAAATCCATTCATTATAACCTACGGCCTACCAAACGTGGGGAATATGATTTTGGCTTTATCAGGATTTTCATTTCATCACCACTCGGTTTAATCAATCGACGGTATAACTTTGATGGCGCAAAAATATTGCCTGTTTATCCATCCTTTATTAATTTGGGTAAATATGAATTAATGGCGGTGTCTCGCTACCTTACAGAATTTGGCATCAAAAAAATCAGAAAAGTTGGCCAAAGCAGTGAGTTTGATCAGATTAAAAATTACGTAGGTGGAGATGATATTCGCACCATTAACTGGAAAGCTACTGCCCGTAAAGGTGCATTAATGGTGAACACCTATACCGATGAACGTGCGCAGAATATTTATTGCATAATTGATAAATCACGTGTCATGCGGATGCCCTTCGAAGGTTTAAGCTTACTGGATTATGCCATCAACGCGAGTGTGGCACTATCTAAAGTGGCCATGCTCAAAGAAGATAAAGCAGGGTTAATTACCATATCCGAAACAATTGGTGCCATCGTTCCTGCCGACCGCAAATCTTCTCAGTTAGGTACCATCATGAATGTTTTGTATAAGGAGAAAACCCGATACCTGGAAAGCAATCTCGAACTTTTGTACAGTTCAGTGAGGACCGTAGTAAAACAGCGTGGACTACTGGTATTTTTCACCAATTTTGAAAGTTTATCTGCCTTACACAGGCAACTCCCCTATTTAAAAAGAATGGCTAAATACCATTTACTTTTGGTGGTTTTCTTTGAAAACACCGAATTAAAAGCACTAAGTACCGAACCAGCAAAAGACATAGAGGGCATTTACCATCAAACCATTGCAGAAAAATTTATCTACGAGAAAAAGTTAATGGTGAAAGAACTGAGTAAACATGGGATACTTTCGGTACTAACAGCTCCGCAAAAACTGACGGTAAACGTGATTAATCAGTATCTGGCGCTCAAAGCACAACAGCGGATTTAGTTGGAAGAGGTTATTGGGTTAGAAAGTTTAAGGAGTAGGTTAGAGGGAATAGAAAAAACAATCTTCTGCACAAATGAATCCTTAGTCTAAAGTCTATAGTCATTAGTCTATTCACACCCAAAACTCCAAACTCCTTAACTCTCAACACCAACTCATCTCTGCCCAAGACTCCGAACTAATGACTCCCGACTAAAGACTCCAAACTACTCTTCTTCTCTAAAATACACCTTATAAAAGTTCATCGACTTATCATCATCGTAACCTTTTTCGATCATATCTTTATTGCCATGGATATAAATATGGAAGTTTTTATCCAGTTTAAGTACACTTTTATAGGCCCTTGCTTGTTTCTTCACCGCTGATTCTGCAATCTCGAAATTATCCGCAATGGGAGATTCAAATTCTTCTTCGTAATTCTTTTTATAATTTTTAAAAGATTCAATTCCTTCCGCATTCCCAATCACTTCGTTTCCAAATTCCTCGATATCAAAAGTTTCCTTTTCTTTGAAATATTTCATCGAGCGGTTTAGTAAATCTATTTTATCTGCTTTGCTGATTTCATAATCATCATCCAGTTTCTGCGTGACAAAGTTTTTATAAACCCCCAAAACATTATTGGTTTGGTTATAACTATCGTTTCTAATCTTCAACTTTAAAAACTCATCTTTCCAATATACAGCAGATTCATTGCTACTTTTGGATTGATCCAGAACTACCACTTTATAGCCTAACTCTTTTTCGGTATTGAAAATTAAGCAACCTTTATCCAGTTTATTAATGCTAATGGCATCTTGTTCATAGCTCATATTGAAGCCATCATCTTTCGGAAAAACTTTGAGGTAGGTGTCTTTAGTTTCTGATTTAAAAATTCCCAGTACATCCAATTGTTCGCCCTCAATCTGCACTTTCTCAAAGTAGGCAACGTACAATTCCCCCGATTTTATTTTTGGGTGATTGGCTACATCATATAAATATTTAGCCAGTTGCTGAGAATCTTCATGAAAAAGTTCGGTATTCTCAAAAATTTCGTGTGCAAAGTGATAAACTTCATTTAGGTTTAAGTTATCATTAGGATGAAAAAAATGATAAACCTCATTTACTTTTTCAAATGGTTTAAGAAAGTATTGCATTAACAAGTTACTCAAAACCTCATCATCGATATGGAGCGGGGCATCAGATAATTTGTAATATTCTTCAACCAGTTTATTTCCGGTATGGTGAATGGAAAGTTGTTTAAGCGAAGCTTCGAAAAATGAAATCATGGCCACAAAAGTAATAAAATGATTGGTTAACCTTCTCCGTCACCCTATCATTCTTCCATTCCAAATTCAAATTATTTTTTGATATAAACTTCTGCCCTTTGTAGAAAACTTTTTTCTTTCAGACTTGATTCCACTTCGTTTATGGCTTTCATTAAATTATTTTCTGTGTTGGTAATTTCTGCTGTAGCTTTAATAATCACCTCCCAAACTGGCTCCATTGTAGACAGAAGTGTAGTTCCCTTTTCTGTAAGCTCAACCAAACGTTTACGGGTATCTACTTTGTCTTTTTTAGACCGGATGAATTTTTCCTTCTCCAATTCCTTTAATAAACTAATGGTTGAAGGGTGTGCATAACCTATTTCATCAGAAAGGGAAACTACGCTCATGGTCGATTTTTTATACAAAGTATATAACACCGGGAACCATTTGGGTTGAAAATCAATTCCGAATGCTTTATAAATCAGCAAACCATCTTTACGGATCTGATCACTAAGTCGTTGCAGGCGCGTAGAGATAGCCAATAAACCCGAAGCATCAATTACATTTTGTTCCATTAAACAGATTTTAAATTCACACTATAAAAAACATTGTCAACAGCCATCCGGGGGAATTGAACAGGTAATTGATCCATCGCTATTTGTTTAAATCCGTTACGTTCGTAAAAGCGACAGGCTGCTTGTAGTATATCCTTTGTGCCTAAATATATATCATTCAAATTATTATCCTCACAATAGGTTAAAAGGGTTTTCAATAAAGCTTGTGCTATCCCTAATGCTCTTCCACGAAATTCTTTTTTAACAAACATTTTCCTGATGGTACCTGAATGATGTGCTGGTGCAGCAATTAGGGCTATGGTACCAACCAGTTCGCCATTGCATTTAGCACCCCAAAAAGCACCGCCAGAACCATCATAATGTTTTTCAATATCCAACAGGTCAGGTTGCCCAGCTAAATCAATATTTACCTTAAATTCTATTTGTTGAATAGGTAGAATTAACCCAATAATTGCTTCACAGAAGTGATTATCCAATCTTTCAATTTTAAAATCGTTTTGCATCATCAAGTATTAAAACGCAAATATATGTAGCTAACTACATATATTATAAAAAAATATTGCTCAGTATCAAAATTCCTGATAGCGCACAATTCATGGTGATAAGGCTATTTTGTGTTCTTTAATTTATTTATGAAATCAACAAACTTTTGATCATTGTAATTGGCAATTCCTTCATGCCTGAAAGATAATCTGCCTTGCCGATCAAAGATCACGGTCGTGGGCAAGGCACTTTCAAAAATCTGCTTCGGGATTTCACTGGCAAAGGCATATAATGGTAGTTCATACTGACGATCTGCCATAAATTTAGATGATTTTTTAAGGTCATCATCCGCATCTACAAAAATAAAAACCACGTTTTTATCATTTTTAAACTGGGCATACAATTTATGGAGTGAGGGCATTTCCGCACGACATGGCGGGCACCAGGTTGCCCAAAAATTTATAAATATGACTTTATCTTTTAAATCCCCCAGATCAATGGTTTTCCCGCTGATGTCTTTGAATTGAATACCTTCAAGATTAGTAGCAGGCAAAATTGTATTTTCTACAGTTGGCTTATAAAAACCAATTGTCATTAATCCCCTGATTAATAAAGCCTTTGCATCAGGAACAAAAAGAAGTACCAGGAATAAGGTCAAAATTCCAATATTGACCAGGTTTTTTTTAATCCATTTGAGGTATAAATTCATAAATCAGTCAAATATTAGCACAATAAATCCTTAAATACAATGTTACTTTCCAAATATATTGTTTTGATCAATAATTTATTACTTTTGAGCCATTGAAAAAGCATCAGCAAAATATTAGAAAGTATTTCTCAGCATTTATGCTGTTTACTTTTGCTATTGCCTTAACGCCCTGGAGTGTTTTACATCATCACCAGGAAATTCCAATCCCTAAGAAAGAAGTTAACTGCCATCACCTTACCCATGTTCAGGCACATGGCGATACTTGTTTAATTTGTAATGCAAGTTTTGAAAAGGATTATGTACAGATCCATCAGGTTTACCGCATTTTTCTTTCAGCAACCATTTTTAGCAGAAAAGAGCCTGTACTAAAAAGTTCCTACACCCAATTACTCGGCACCTGCTTACGCGGCCCTCCTTCGGCTTAACTTCCTGAAAGGTATTTACACCTACATTTCTATTTAATACCTGAGCAAAGCTTTTTAGGCTTTGAACCCGTTATTTCTATTTTTCACGAATTAAAGTCGTTTTGAATTAACCCTGATTAAATATTTCAGTGGCTATTCATGATATTTTATTAAAAACAAAACAATGAAAAAATTACAGCTTATCGGCTTAGTGATTCTATATACCATATTCAGCAGTACAGTTTTCGCTGCCACTTTAAAGGACATTACCGGAAAAGTAACGGATGCCAGCAGCAACCAGCCGCTACCTGGTGCAACCATTTATATCCCCGATTTAAAAGTAACTGCAGTTACCAATACAGAAGGAGAATTTACCTTAAATAACCTGCCTGCAAAAGGAAGTTATTTAGTAGAAGTTCATTTTATAGGTTACAAAACAGCTACCCAAGTAGTAAACTTTGCCGCACCATCTAATTTAACTTTCGCTTTGCAACCTACAGCAATAGAAACCAAAGAGATTGTAATTACGGGCAGTATCATTAGCAGTACCAGTAAAAGAAACAGTGCATCATCTGCAGTAATGGATAAAGAGCAATTGCTGGCCCCTTCTACTAACCTGATTGATGCCTTAACAAGAATCCCCGGTGTATCACAAATTACTACCGGACCATCCATTTCAAAACCAGTGATCAGGGGTTTAGGTTATAACCGCATCGTTACTTTAGATGATGGGATTAAACAACAAGGCCAGCAATGGGGAGATGAACACGGCATTGAAATCGATCAGTTTAAATCAGACCGGGTGGAGGTTTTGCGTGGCGCAGCCTCATTAATGTATGGATCAGACGCATTAGGTGGTGTTATTAATTTACTAGAACCAAGTACGGCACCAGAAGGCCAGGTAAAAGGCGAATTGATCAGCAATTATTCTACCAACAATGGTTTAACAGCAAATTCTTTGATGTTAACAGGGAATGAAAATGGCTTTGTTTGGAGAGCTCGTGGTACATACAAAAATGCATATTCTTTTAAAACCCCAACCGGATACTTTCCCAATTCAGGATACAATGAAACTGATTTTAGTGGTATGGTTGGACTGAATAAAAGCTGGGGATATTCTCATCTAAACGTTTCTAATTTCCACAATAACATTGGTTTTTATGATCCTACCCTGGATGCCAATGGAAACTTCGTAAAAGAAAATGGAGATCCGTTCTTAAATTCAGATTTCAAGAGCCGCAGCTTAGATTATCCCCGTCAGGACATCAGGCATTTTAAAATTGCGCTGAACAACAACTTTATTCTTGGTAATGGTAATTTAAAGGCAGATTTTGGTTATCAACAAAATCAACGTCGCGAATTGGAAGACGGACCAAGTCCTTCTTTATTTTTCGACCTGAAAACTTACAATGCTGATTTAAAATACTATATCCACGAAACCAATGGATGGCAGCCTGTTTTTGGTTTAAGTGCTGATGCCGGACATAGCCAGAATAAAGCAGATGATGAGTTTTTAATTCCTGATTATAACACTTATGGTTTAGGCGTATTTGCGTATGCGAAGAAGAACTGGGAAACCAACACGTTTAGCATTGGTGCCCGTTATGATTACCGTAAAAACAATGGCAAAGAGTTATTTGTAGATGGAGAACAGCAATTTGCCGCATTCCAGAATAAATTCTCGAATGTGAGTGGTGCTTTAGGTTTTACCCATCAGTTTAACGATGAATTAAATTTCAAAGCCAATGCAGGTTCTGCATTCCGTGCGCCAAACCCAGCAGAACTGGCCTCTAATGGCGTGCATGAAGGAACCTTCCGTTACGAAATTGGAAATCCAAACCTGAGCCCAGAACGCAGTTATCAGGTAGATGCCGCCCTGGAGTATGAGGGCAAAATTATTAGTGCAAGTGCCAGCGTTTACAACAACTATATTCACAATTTTATTTATGCTTCTAATAATGGTGAAACCACCATGGCTGAAGGAAGAGAATATCCTGTTTATCGTTATGGCCAGGTAAATGCCAATTTATATGGTGCAGAAGCTAGCTTAACCATTCACCCGGTTCCTTTTATTCACTTTGAAAATACTTTTGGCTATGTTCATGCACATAATAACACTTTAGACAGGCCTTTGGCTTTTATCCCTGCCGGAACATTGAGAAATGAACTTCGTTTTGAGCCTAAATTCAAAGGCACTAATGATGCTTATCTTTTTGTTGGGATCAACTCTGCCTTTAAACAAAATCGTGTGGATGACACTTTTGAAACACCAACCAGTGGCTATACTTTGTTAAATGCAGGTATTGGTGCAACCTTTAAATTAGGGAACCAACCGGTTAAGCTTTCTGTATCAGCTAATAACCTGCTGGATCAGAAATATTATGATGCTTTAAGCAGGTATAAACCAGGACGTTTGAGTTCTGAAAATCCAAGTTTAGGTGTTTACAATACAGGAAGAAATATCACTTTCGGTTTGTATGTACCATTTACGCTAGTAAAATAAATCATTTAAGGATTAAAAAAGCCGCAGATTCACAGATTAAATTCGGTGAGTTTGCGGCTTTATTTTTTTTATGTACGCTCGTTATTGTGAGGCACAGAGCAATCTATTCAGCAAGTGAGATTGCTTCGGCGGTTGAAAAAGCCACCTGGTAATGACGATTTTTTGATTTAGGTGAAACTTACTTTTTAAAAGTTTCTCTTTTGGCCCGCACGTATTGATTTGGCCATTCCACATCATCACCCAGAATCTGGGCAGCATGGGTTGGAAAATAAGCATCACGAAGCGATTCTCTGGCAATGAAAATTAAATCAGCTTTGCCTTCCTGTAAAATTTCTTCTGCCTGATTGGCATCTACAATTACACCCACAGCACCGGTGTAAATACCGATTTTCTTTCTGATTTCATCAGCATAGGGCACCTGATAATTTGGTCCGGCAGGAATTACAGCATCTGGTACATTGCCACCAGAAGAGGTATCGATTAAATCTACACCCCGATCTTTAAGAACGGCAGATAACTGAACAGAGTCATTCTCATCCCAACCATTTTCGGTCCAGTCTGTTGCAGAAATACGAACAAATAAAGGCAGATTATCCGGCCATACAGATTGCACTGCTTCTACCACATCAATAACCAAACGAATCCGGTTTTCAAAACTTCCACCATATACATCTGTCCGCTGATTACTTAACGGACTCAAAAACTGATGCAACAGGTAACCATGTGCTGCATGAATTTCAACAACTTTGTAGCCTGCATCAAGTGCACGTTTTGCCGCAGCACGAAAGGCAAAAACAATTTCCTGTATTTCAGGAATGCTCAATTCATGCGGTATAGTCTGTTGGTCAGGTTTAAAAGGAATGGGAGAAGGTCCTACTGTTTTCCAGCTGTTTTCTCCTTCAGCAAGTTGTTCTCCACCGTTCCATGGCAAATCGCAGCTTGCTTTCCGGCCGGCATGTGCCAGTTGAATCCCGGCAATTGCACCATTTTCATGAATGAAAGAAACAATTTGTTTTAGTTTTTCTACATGATCATCTTTCCAGATTCCTAAATCAGCATGTGTAATTCTGCCTTCAGGTGTTACAGCCGAGGCTTCCTGAATAATCAAACCTGCACCACCTACCGCACGACTTCCCAAGTGCACCAAATGCCAATCGTTGGCAAAACCATCCACCGCCGAATACTGGCACATAGGGGAAATAACAATTCTATTTTTTAAGGTTACATCCTTTAAAGTTAAAGGAGAAAATAATTTTGACATAACTAAGTTACATTTTGCCGCAAAGAACTGTAAATTTTTGCTTCAATTCTTTGCGTTGATTAAGTTAAAAACCAGCGTTCTTCAATTCTGTATTGATCATCTCAATTTCATCAGCAGACAACTTTACATTGATGGCTTCCGCATTTTGAACGGATTGTTTAGCATTTCTGGCACCTACCAATGCAATGGTTATCCCAGGGCGTTCTACCGTCCACCTTAAAACCAACTGAGAAAGCGAAGCATTTTTTTCATCGGCCAAAGGCTTAATTTTAGCTAAAAAGGCGTTTGTCTTTTCAATATTCTCAGGTGTAAAAAATTTAACATCTTTCCGGTGGTCGCCTTCTTCAAACTGATAATCAGGTGTGATCTTTCCGGTAAGCAAACCACGTTCCATCGGACTATAAGCCAAAACAGATTTGTTCTTTTCAATGCAGTAAGGAACCGTTTCATCTTCTACCCCACGGTTAATCATGCTAAATGGAATCTGGTTGGATATAATTTCTAAAGTTTGATCGGCCTCTGCCAACTGTGCTGCATTATAATTGCAAACACCGGCATAACGTACCTTTCCTTGCTCAATAAGTCTGCTTACTGCTTCAAAAGTCTCGCTAATGGGTGTGGTAATATCTGGCCAGTGGATCTGGTACAAATCAATATAATCAGTCCCCAAGCGTTTTAACGATTGTTCGCATTCATAAATTACACTTTCTTTACCAGCGTATTTATAAATATCGATGTCTTTACCATCGTTGTTCTTACTTTTAAAACCAAAATCGCCTTTAGCTAAATCCCAGCGCATGCCAAATTTAGTTACAATCTGAAGCTTGTCTCTGGAGATGTCCTTAATGGCATCGCCAACAATCTGTTCACTATCTCCCTGACCATAAATTGGAGCAGTATCAATAGATGTTACGCCTAAATCATAAGAGGCCTTAATGGCATTTATCGCATCATTCCGGTCTGTACTTCCCCACATCCAGCCACCTGCAGCCCATGCACCAAAGGTAATTACTGAAAGTTCTAAGTCTGAATTTCCTATTTTTCTATATTCCATTATCGTATTTTTTCATTTATTAATTGCGTAACTGTTCTATAATAGTTCAAAACCTCTGATTAATAAAAAGCTTTCTTTAGTATAAATTATTGATCAGACTACACATAAAGATACAATCTCCACCCCGATCATGTTTTAACATAAAAGGGTGTTAGCCCACATTTTACAAACATGTTATAAAATTTGAGGGTGAAAAAATAAAAGATTTGGAGATATCAAAAATCAATCATACATTAGTGTACTATTTAACTAATACAGTAGATATGATAAAAGTTAACAATCTTCACTTTGGATATGGCAAGAACCAGCCATTATTCAAAAACATCAGTTTCCAGTTAAATGCAGGCCGTATTTACGGCTTACTTGGAAAGAATGGATCTGGCAAATCCAGTTTACTTAAAAATCTTGCAGGTTTGGTTTATGCACAGCAAGGCACGCTAGATGTGTTTGGTTTCGATCCGACTAAAAGGCTACCCGCCATGCTGGAGCAAATTTGCTTTATTCCGGAAGAGTTCTATTTGCCTGCTGTAAAAATTGATGCTTATGTTAGTGCTAATGCTCCTTTTTATAAAAAATTTAATCACGATTATTTTACAAATCTGATTCAGGAATTTGATATCCCGGTGAGTCAGAAGCTGATTAACATGAGTTATGGACAAAAGAAAAAAGTAATCATTGCTTTTGCATTGGCCACACAAGCTAAACTGATCATTATGGATGAACCAACCAATGGCCTGGATATTCCTTCAAAAGCGCAGTTCAGGAAAATAATGGCTTCGGCTTTAACAGATGAATGCTGCATTATTATTTCCACGCATCAGGTAAGAGATTTAGATAACTTAATTGATAGCGTAATCATGCTTGATGAAAACGACATTGCTTTGCAAGCATCTGTAGATGAAATCACTGAAAAGCTAACCTTCAAGAAAGTTAAGGCAGTGGACGACTCTATTATTTATGCTGAGCCATCGCTTTCCGGATATTATGCTGTGATGCCTAACTATCATCAAGAAGAAAGCAAACTGGATTTGGAACTCTTGTTTAATGCCATCCTTACCGAAAAAACAAAATTTAAACCTTATTTTAATTAAGCACTCATGAGTAACTTATTCAACTTAAACCGGTTCGGATTACTGGTAAAAAGGCAGTGGATGGATTTTGGTAAAATTTATCTGGGGACAGTGATTGTATTAGCTGGAATTATCTTTGCCTTCTATTCTTATTTTACCCCCTCTTCTACTGATCATAATATTTTTGATCACGAAGGCAATTTAGACATGCGTTTCAGATATGGCCTGTTTCTGATTTTGGGTTTTCTTTTTATCAGTATCACCTCCAGTACCTATTTTACAAATTTAGGTCAAAAATCAAGAACGATACACGAACTTATGATTCCGGCTTCGACCTTTGAAAAATTTATGGTCAGCATTTTTTATACCGTCATAGTAACGGTGCTAGGCTATTTACTGGTTTTCTACTTGATTGATTTGGGATTTGTTAAATACCTCAACGCAAACCTGAATACATTTAAATCAGCTGAAACTCTTAAAACGCCGATAAAAGCAGTAGATGGCTTGTTTGATCAGGTGATTAGCGATAAAAAATACCTAAAATATTGCAGCGCTTTCTTTGCATTTCCATTCTTAATTACGAGCATTTTTCTTTTAGGTTCTATTTATTTTAACCGTTTTCATTACATTAAAACGGCCGTTTCTGTGATCATTTTTACCTACGCAGTTGGTTACCTTATTTATAAAACCTGTGATTTGCTTACCAGGAATATGACCCGGATTAATATTCATTTTAATGAAAAAAATGTGCTCCTCTGGATATTTTTGGTGAGCGCCACCATTACCGTGGCTTTATGGTTCATCACCTACATTCGCCTCAAAGAAAAAGAAGCTTAATATAAACAGGTATAGATATGGAATTTAGAGATAACAAGGCAATATACCTACAGATTGCAGATTATGTATGTGAACATATTTTGCTGGAAAAATGGAAGGCCGAAGAAAAGATACCCTCAGTAAGGGAAATGGCAGTTGAATTGGAAGTAAACCCGAACACCATTATGCGTACATACGATTTACTTCAAACCAAAAACATTATTAGCAATAAAAGGGGGATAGGTTTTTTCGTTGCTGAAAAGGCTGTAGATCAGGTAAAGGATTTTAGAAAAACGCATTTTATAGCGGATGAACTTCCGGTTTTATTCAGAAATATTTACTTATTAAACATCAGTTTTGATGAGCTCCAACGTAAATACGAAAATTTTATTAAAGAGAATTTTAACGCCTAGAAATATGAAAACAAGTAATAAATTATTAATTGCTCTTGCAGCAATGCTGATTATTGTTCCTATCGTAGGGATTGCGGTCTACGTCAAAACAAACTACATCCCAATTAGTGAAGCCGTTAAAAATAATCAAGGCTTAGAACAGTTTGACGCTAAAACACCCGCATTCGTATTACATAAAATCGATCAGGCTTTTAATCAAATAAATATCACTGGTTCAGACAAGGCCATTTTGAATATAACATTGGTAGAAAATCCAACATATGGATATAAAATTTCTGAGGATGTTGACCAACATTATCATGCCATTGTTGATGCTACTGGAAGATTACATATTTCCAGAAAAGCAGATCAGGATGATGATAAGTATATTTTAAATCTCATCATTTTTGCACCAAAATTTAATCAGCTGACTGTTGCCGATGCAATGCAATTGGATCTTAATGCAAAAGCCAAACAGCTAAACCTTGATTTAAAAAATGTATCCAGTGTCTCATTTGGTCAAAAAACTAAGATTTCACAATTAAATGTAAGCGGCCAACAGGTAAATAACTTCTCTCTAAGCCATAATGAAGTGGATGAATTGAAGCTCAACATGAAGGATATTGAATTTAGAAGCACTTCATCTTCATACAAATCACTCGCACTTATATTATCCGGAAAATCTGATATTAACATTTCAGGGGATGAAGTCGACGGGAATAAGTACCAAATCGATAGTTTATTCATTACTGATAAAGGTAGTTCAACTATTGCTGTTGATAAAATTAAGGTTATTGATGCAATGGGAAATTTTTCAGATTCAACGAAGATTGATGCGCCAGCCAGATACATAAAACAGTTTTATATGAAGCGCCCGTTAAAATAAAAATTGTTAGTAACAACTCAAATACAAATCCGTAATTGCCTGAAGATTATCGTTTAGCGTTAGCGTGAAGAAATCTGTTGCGATTAGACTGACGAGGTTTTCCAAACCCCAATCCTACTAAAACTTCGTAAGTCGGTTGGTCTAACTTGCAAAATTTCGAAGGCTAAACCCTATAGATTTTAAAAACCTATAGGGTTTACTTGTTCTTTACCCACAATTTTATTAATTCCCTGCAATTCAAAATCAATATTCTGACCACCTGTTTGCATCTTACCCGTCAATTCCATCCGCAAGTGACTTTTAAGAATTAGTCCGGTGGTAATATCAAGCTCCGCATCCCCAACATTGGTTCCGGTTAAATCAGTATCGATTTTATTGCCCATGCTTTGAAAACTGCCTTTTGAAAGTAGTGTTCCATTGATTTTTAAAAATGCAATATCATCCTTCACCGCCGTTAGCGTATATTTCGTAATGGTTTCTACAGGCATAGTCAGTTGCATTTTGGTGTCCACTGTCCAACTGTCCCCTACTTTAACAGCCTGATCCGGATAAATTTTAAGAGAAGATTCCAGAGTGTGCTTCATACCTTCAGCATTAAACTGCTGACTTAAACTGGCTTTTATATTAATCTTCATTAAAGAATCTGCCTTCATCCTTTCCACCATAGTACTCACCATCTGCTCCACGCCAGTTACAGATTTTAGTGTACCATTCGGCAACATCACCATATTAAACGTCGCATCCTTTAATCCACGAAATGAATTTTCCTTAATCGTGTCAGCATCTTCAGAATCCATTTCCATCTGGTTGCCCATTCCTTTAGATTTCATGAAGATACGCTTATAAGTCACTTCGATATTTTTCTCCTGCCCTTCGCCATTTCGGATATCGAAGAGGTATTCTGTACCGATATTCTGACTCAGGTTAATGCTGTGCCCGGCCATTTTTTGATTAATGACCTGATCAGAAATTAACGTAAAATCATATTTCTTCCCAATAGGGAAGTTCTGTTTCAATACGTATTTTTTCTGTGCACCTGCAGTGAGGCTTAAAAAAATAAATGCAAGAACAGGATATATTTTTAAAACCTTCATCTGATCAGTTAAACTGGTTGTTGAGCAAAAATTCTGCTCAATGCGTGGTATAAATCCGGGTGCTTTTCTTTTAACAGCTCGGTTTTTTCGAAAAAATATTCTGAAACCACTGCAAAAAATTCTGCTTCGTTTGTAATGGCATATGGATTAATATCTGATTTATTATCTTCAATTCTTTCCATTTCCTCATGCATCATTTTAATCCAGGGCAAGGTATATTCATGCGCCATCAGATTTTCCGGAACACCATCAGTAGCACCATCAGATTTATCTAAAAGATGCACAAACTCATGAATAGCTGTATTTTCTTTTCCGGCACTTTTTGAAAAACCATGACGAAGTGCAGAACGAGATAAAATCATTTGTCCGTTCATATAACCCGTTCCAACCATCCCTGCAATATTTCTTTCGCCACCTTCAAACTGAAAATCTTTGTTAAAGGTATCCGGATACAACAACACGCTGCTCAGGTTTTTATATTGCCAGTCTGTAAACCCAAAGATGGGAATAACGGCACTGGAAGCAATTAGCAATTCATCCAAGGTAGTCATGTCTAATCCAATTCCTTCAATTTTAACCGTACTAAAAAATTCTGCCACCTTTTGCTCAAACTTAAGTTTATCAGTCGAATCCAGGTTATGGTAATACCCAACATAATCATCCAGAATCTTTCGGTCTGTATCTGTTAATGGCTCAATAGCTGGTTTCTTTTTGCGCAAAATAAAATAAAGTGCAATTAAAAAAATGGGGATTAAATAGGCAAAGGGTAAAGAATTCATACGGGTATTTTTTGGCACTAAGCCATTGGTTAGATTTTAAATAATTTTGCCTGTCCTGTTTAACTTTCCAATATTTCCAGTTGGATGAGTACTTGCTCTCGGCTTACTGGATAAATTTCGTTAGAAACAATTGCCTGATAAACGGCATCAAATAACGGCAGGTAGCTTCCAACTTCTGACGGAATAATTTCTTCAGTTTTATCACCATTTTCATCGATCGTAGTGAGTAAACCCTGTTTTCCCTCAGGCTCAATACCATAACCAGCATCAGTTAGTTTTTGTCCGGCCAGCAATTGTTCTTCCTGTATATCAGCTCTTTCTTTAATGAAACTGCCATTTACACCATGTAGCACAAATGCCGCTTGTGGATTCACCACCAACATACTAGAAGTAACGAATACATGAACGCTATCCTTGTAATTAAGCTGTATGGTAAAAAAATCATCAACCACAGTATCTTTTCTGTTTTTACCCAGCGTTTTGTGAAAGCTTTCTGGTTTACCAAAAATGCTAATGACCTGATCAAGCAGATGTGGGCCCAAATCATAAAGCAATCCGCTGGCCTCAATCGCTTGTTCTTTAAAAGCTTTTGGTCCGATTACATTTCTATAACGGTCATAACGCAAATGCATTTCATTCAGCTTACCCAGTTTACCACTGGCCAGCACTTTTTTAATGGATGTGAAATCACTGTCCCAACGGCGATTTTGGTAAAAAAAGATCTGCTTTCCTACTTGATCTGCCAGTTTGAATAGTTCTTTCGCCTGTGAAGAAGTTGCCGTAAATGGCTTTTCAACTAAAATATGTTTCCCCTTTTGAAGTGCCGCTTTCGAGTGTTCGTAATGAAGATTATTTGGTGTATTGATAACAACCAGTTCTATTTCCTCATCATTCAAAAGCTCATCAATACTGCTGTAACTTAAGATATTGGGATAATCTTTCACGGCATTTTTCTTGCTTCTCTCCACCACGGCTTTCAATTTAAATCCATCGTGTGCGTTTAAAAATGGAGCATGAAAAACCTTTCCAGACATGCCATAGGCCAATAAACCTGCTGTTATTTTTTTATTCAAATTTGTACTCATAACTAGTGATTGTACGTAAAAGTACGATTCTGGATTAAAGTTTTGCGCTAAACTGACAACCTTTTCAACCTGCGTATGAACCTTTTTACACTATCTTTGCAAACATGAAACCGTCGGAGATTAATGCTAAATGGAAAATATTACAGGAGAAAATTGCGAAGGAGTTTGATTCTGATTTTCCTGATCTGAAAGTGATGCTTTTCCTGATCGGTGTACAGGAACTGGGCAAAGGGCCTAAAAAATATAGTAAAAGGCAAAAGGAAGAACTGATGCATATTGCCACCTGCCGTTTACTTAGTGAAATGGGTTTTTATGAATTGGAAGGTTTAGATCAGGATGGCTGGCCACACTGGAAATTAATCAAGACCATACCGCCCTATACCATGCTGGAACAAGAAATGCTGATGAAATCTTTGGTGGTGAGTTATTTTGAAGATATTTATTCTTAAGAATTATTTCCCGCAGATTACAGAGATTACGCAGATCTGGATGGTGAAAAATTAACTTACGAAATTTCAAAAGCCTGAGCGTTGAAGAATTTCGCAAGTTGACTTAATAGATTGTTTTTATTAAAGCACCCTCAGTAACAATCCCTTTAAATACTCCCCTTCTGGGAAAGAAATCCTTACCGGATGATCTTCAGGTTGGCAGAATTGTTTAATGATCTGCACTTCCTTTCCTGCATCAAGCGCAGCCCAAGCAATAATTTGTTTAAAGGTTTCAATATCAACGGCACCCGAGCAAGAAAAAGTAGCGAGTAATCCACCCTTTTCTAAAAGCAACATGCCCAAACGATTTAAATCTTTATAAGCCCTTGCAGCACGATCTAAAGCAGAGCGAGATGGTGCATATTTTGGTGGATCAAGTACAATCACATCAAACTTCTCACCAGCGTCCTTAAAAATACGCAACTGTTTATTTACATCAGATTGAATGGCATTAACCTTTGCCGAATCAAAATGATTTAAGGCTACATTCTGTTTCAATGTTTCTACCGCTAAACCAGAACTATCTACACTGGTAATGCTTGCAGCACCATTTGCTAAGCTATTTAAGCTGAAGCCGCCACTGTAGCTGAAACAATCCAACACTTTTTTACCTTTGGTATAACTGGCTAAAATACTTCGGTTATCACGCTGGTCGCAATAAAAACCAGATTTCTGGCCTTCGGCAATATTGATGTTGTAGGTAATTCCATTTTCTTTTACCTCCAGTAATTCTGGTGGATTTTCGCCCCAAAGCAATCCATTTTCAATTGGCAAACCTTCATGTGTTCTGGCGGTTGCATCACTTTTATCGAAAATTCCTTTCGGTTGCAGCGCAGATCTTAAAATGTCGACAATGATCGTTTTCACCTTTTCGATGCCAGAACTTAAAATTTGTAAAGAGAGGAAGTTAGCGTATTGATCCACAATTAAGCCCGGTAGAAAATCAGCCTCACTAAATACCAAACGGCAGGTATTGGTTTCTTCATTCAAGATAAACTGACGGGAGGCAATGGCTTGGGTTAATCTGTTCTCATACCAGTTTTGATCAATGGTTTGGGTTTCATCCCACTCCAATAAACGAACAGCCACACGAGAGTTGCTGTTGTAATAACCGTAAGCCAGAAATTCATTATCAAAGGCGAAAACTTTAACTACATCACCATCTTCGGGTTTACCTTTAACTTTCTCCAATGCTCCGGAAAATACCCATGGATGTCTTTGCAATGCCGCTTTTTCTTTTCCCTTTTTTAATACGATTTCTACCATTCGGCAAAGGTAAGTATTAGTTTGGAGTTAGGCGAATAGCGTATGGCGTTTAGCGATAGGCCGTGGGTGAATAGCATTAAGCGTTATTTAAAAAATAACCCGATGCTTTAGCAGCCCAGTCATCTACAAAAACCTGTTTCCTAAAGTCTTTTGCATTTTAACCAACTCGGTATCTAAAACCCTCACTTCAAATTCAGTAACCGGTCTTTTGGCCTCGATCATAGAGATCAGCAATTCTGTTGCCACCTGGCCCATTTCGAATGCAGGCTGTTTTACAGACGTTAGTGAAGGAGAAAAGAGTTCAACCAAATTGGAATTGGTAAATCCTGCAATTGCAATTTTATGCGCCACTCCTGGATTGGTTTTTTTCATCGCCATAATACAACCCGTAGTCAGGCGGTCGCTGGAAATAAAAATACCATCCGGATTAAGGGGCAAAAGTTCTTTCACGGCCTCTTCCAATTCAATGCTATGCATGCCGCCGTGCTGGCAATATTTCACCAGTTCTGTTTTAAATTCAATATTATATTTAGCCAGTGCAGCCTGATATCCTTTTAGCCTTTCTTTGGTGATGGAAAGATTTTCGGAGTTTGTTAAATGCGCTATGGTTCTTTTCCCTGATAAAATCAGGTGCTCTGTAGCATCAAATGCACCTTTAAAATTGTTCGCAATGACTTTATGTGTTTCAAAATTTTCAGGAACACGATCAAAAAATACGATTGGTAAGCCTTTGGCATATAAACTGCGTAAATATTCAATATCCTGTGTTTCAGAAGAAAGTGCGATCAGTAAACCATCAATGGAACGTGATGCCAGGTGCTCTACATTCAGTTTTTCCTGTTTATAAGATTCATGGCTTTGCGAAATAATCACATGGTATTCTCTATCGTATGCAATTGATTCAATCCCATTAATCACCTGCGAGAAAAAGTTATTGGCAATTTCGCTTACAATAATCCCGATGGAATAACTTCTACGCTCTTTTAAACTACGGGCAATTGGATTTGCACGGTAATTAACCTTTTCGGCATAGGCTAAAACCAGTTTTTTAGTTTCCTCGCTAATTTCGTAACGATCTCTCAAGGCCCTGGATACCGTAGAAGTAGATAATCCTAAAGCCTTGGCAATATCTTTTATGGTAGAAGTTTCAAATCTCATTTTTCGTGATGCGTACAAGTTACAAAAAATATCTCTGTTCGGGACTTTGAAACCGCAATTAATAAACGTCACATAAACGTTTTTGGGAACGATTGCACACTTTTTTTGTTAAATCTGATTTCAATCCATTTTAAGTTTGTAAAATTGTTTCCATCAACGTAACCAAATATTAACAAACCAAAACATTCCGAAATAGAATTTTCTTCTCCCGGCATATGTCCACCTAAAACTTAAACCAAGTATTTAATTTAATTCATCATTATGAGCAGAGTTTTACTCTTTTTATCATTTCTCACTTTTTTTGGATTCACTGCAGTTCATGCTCAAAACAAACAGCTCACAGGAACCGTAAAAGATAAAGCAGACGGGCAGGCTTTAGTTGGCGTAAGTGTAACCGTAAAAGATTCTAAATCTGGCGTAAGCACAGATGCTAACGGTGGTTATAAAGTAGCCGTTCCGGGCAAAGGCGCAGTCATTACTTTTGCCTATGTTGGTTATAAAACCCGGGTGGTTACGCTTGGAGACCAAAGTAAACTAGATATTACATTAGAAGAAGATGCCAATAATTTACAGGAGGTTACGGTTAATATTGGCTATGGTTCAGTAAGAAAAGAGGCCTTAACGGGTGCTGTTTCTTCTGTTTCAGGAAAAGATATTGAGCAATTCCCTGTAAGTACTGCAGCCCAGGCATTGGCAGGAAAGCTGGCAGGTGTTTCGGTAACCACAACAGAAGGCAGCCCGGGAGCGGAAGTGGTGATTAAAGTTCGTGGCGGGAGTTCGTTAACAGGCGATAACTCACCATTGTATATTGTAGACGGAATTCAGGTAGAAAATGCCTTATCTATCTTATCTCCAAACGAAATTCAATCCATTGATGTATTAAAGGATGTGGCATCCACTTCCATTTATGGCAGCAGAGGTGCAAATGGTGTAGTAATCATTACCACTAAAAGCGGTAAACCCGGCAAACCGATCATTTCATTTGATGCTTATGCCGGCGCAAGGCAAATTGTAAATAAACTGGATGTAATGAATCCTTATGAGTTTGTTAAATACCAATACGAGCTTTACAATAACAACACTACGCAGGATGTTAAGGACAGTTTCACCAAGCGCTATGGTACTTTTGAGGATTTGGATATCTATAAAAATATTCAGAATATCGACTGGCAGGATAAAGTTTTTGGCAGACAGGCATTTAGCCATACCGAGGTTTTAAATCTTTCTGGCGGTTCTACAAAAACTACATACAATGTTTCAGTCAATAATACAGATGAAGATGGCATTATGCTTAACTCTGGTTTTAAAAGAACCTTTGCATCTGTTCGTTTGGATCATAAATTTACCAGTAAATTAAGGGCTGGCATTAATGCCCGTTACAGCCACCAGCGTGTTGATGGTGTGGGTACCACCTCAACCGGATCGCAAGGTACCAATCGCTTAAGAAACTCGGTGCGGTACCAACCTTATTCTGGCGGAAGTGACAGTGGAGATTTATTTGATGCTGATTACCTGACTACTGGTTTATCAAATCCCATTACGCTGGCCAACCAGGAACTAAAATATGATTACAGAAATGATTTAATTAGCAGTGCTTATGCACAATATTCCATCTTAAAAAACCTGACTTTCAAAAGTACCGTGGGCTACAACAGGGTGAGCAGACATACCAATACTTTTAATGGTCCGGTAAGTAATGTGGCCAGAAACAGCGCTGGCTTACCAGCCATTCAGCTGGATACCGTATCTCAAAAGTCTTTCATCAATACCAATACCCTTTCTTATAAACCAGATTTAGGCAAAAACCACAGTTTAGATATTTTGGTTGGGCAAGAAATTAATATGATCGACATTGATTCGAGATCTACCACTACTAAATTTTTTCCAATAGATATTTCTGCAGAAGACGCCTTTAAAAGTGCAGCTCCTGCTAATACCGTGCAAGACAGGCCAACTTCTTTAATTTCCGGAACAAGGCAGTTTTCTTTATTCAGCAGGCTTTCCTACGCTTTCAAAAACAAATACCTGGCTACTGTAAACTTCAGAACAGATGCTTCTTCCTTATTTGCGGAAGGCAAGCAATGGGGTTATTTCCCATCAGCACAGGTGGCATGGAGAGTAACAGAAGAAAAGTTTGTTAAAGACATGAACCTCGACTGGTTAGAAAACTTTAAAGTAAGAATGAGTTATGGTGCAGCCGGAAACAATCGCATTGGTCAGGATTTATTCAGAACTTTATTTTACATCAGCTCTACTACTGGCGGTTATGCCGATAGAGATAATGTAGTTACGCCTGGCTTGATTTCTGGTACGGCCACGGGTAATATTTTATCCAATCCGAACATTACCTGGGAAACCAATCTTTCAAAAAACTTAGGGATTGATATCGACCTTTTCAAAAACAGGCTCTCCCTTAACCTGGATTATTACGACAACAGGACTAAAAACCTGCTCTTAAATGCCAATGTGCCACAAACTACTGGTTATGCCACTCAACAACAAAATGTAGGCAAAACGCAAAACAAAGGTTTTGAATTACAATTAAATTATCAGGCTGTAAAAACCCAGAATTTCAATTACACCACAAGTTTTAACATTTCCTTTAACAGCAATAAAATTGTTGAACTGCAAAATGGTGTAAACTCCTACATCACCCAATCTGGCTGGGTAAATAGTCTTGGCGATTTTAAAGTAGAAGTTGGTCAGCCTGTTGGACAGTTTTATGGTTTCGTTTCTGACGGCCGTTATACGATAGATGATTTTACTTACATACAAAACGCAACGACAGGCGCATACACCTACACGTTAAAGCCAACCGTTGCCAACAGCAGGGTACTTTTAGGAAGTCGTGATCCGCAGCCAGGTGATATGAAGGTTAAAAAACTTTCTTCATCAACCAGTATGATGAGTGGTGATGATGACAGAACGGTTTTAGGAACTTCACAGCCAAAATTTACAGGAGGCTTTAATAACCAGTTTGCCTATAAAAACTTCGACATGACGGTTTTTGTCAACTTCAGTTATGGAAGCAAGGTGTATAACGCCAATAAGATTGAATTCACCTCACAATACAATGTAAAAGACAATAATTTACTTTCTGTGATGAATGATCGCTGGCAGAACTTTGATGCAAATGGCGTAAAAGTTACCGATCCAAATCTATTAACGGCCATGAATGCCAACACCACCATGTGGACCCCAACCACTGGTAATTACGCACTTACCTCCTATGCCATAGAAAGTGGTTCGTTTTTGAGAATCAGCAACGTTACTTTAGGCTATACTTTACCACAGAAATTAATGAAAAGAACGGGTTTCATTTCTAAACTCAGGGTTTACGGAACAGTTAATAATTTATATACCATTACTGGTTATACCGGTTACGATCCGGAAGCAAATACCCGCCGTTCAAATCCGCTAACACCAGGGATAGATTACGCCGCATATCCACGCAGCAGATATATTCTAGCAGGTATTAACATGGTATTTTAATCAAAACATTAAAGAAAAATGAACAATAAATTTATAAAATCTGCTTTAATGGTCATGACGATTGCAGCAGTTTGCGTTAATACTTCATGTAAAAAATATTTAGATGTGCAATCGCCATCTACTTCTTCTCCTGATGTGGTTTTTGAAAGCACAGCTAATACTAACGCAGCCATTATTGGGGTGTATAACCGACTTTGTGGTGATAATGGTTATGGCAACCGGATTTCTACCTTGTTCGGTGTAACAGCAGATGATTTTAGAACATCAGGCAGTTACAGTTCTTCTGATCGCCGTGGAATAAGCATGTATGGCGCAAGTTCTGATAATACAGATCTCACCAATCCGTTTCTGCAACTCTATCAAGGCGTAGAACGTGCCAATATTTGCATCAAATATATTCCGGCTTCCAAACTTTATAATGAAGGATCAGAAGCTGATAAAACGATTATGAAGCGCTATTTAGGTGAAGCCTTAACCTTAAGGGCACAATTTTTACATGAACTGATCCGCAACTGGGGAGATGTGCCGGTATCTTTCGTACCATCAGCAGATGCTGAAACACTTTATGGCCCAAATGTAGACCGCAATCAAACCTATGATAAAATTATTGCCGATTTAAAAACAGCCGAAGGCCTGGTGCCATGGAGAAGTGGGATTACTGAATATGGAAGTTTTCGCTTTACAAAAGGCGCCATCAAAGCATTAAGGGCACGTTTAGCGCTGGCACGTGGCGGATACTCCTTGAAACGTAACCAAATGACGCGTAGCAGCGATTACTTAACTTACTACAAAATTGCATTTGATGAGTGTCTGGATATTATGAATAACAGATCTGAACATAGCTTAAATCCAAGTTATGAAAATGTGTTTAAAACCTTGCACGGAACCCGCCTGGATGATGCCCACGAACTGATGTTTGAAGTGGCCGCTTTTGGAAGTAACGCCACAACCGATAGTAAATTAGGTTATTACAATGGTGTCCGTTTCAATGCCGCTTCTACTTATGGTACAGGCGGTGGCGGAATGAATGCCATTCCAACTTATTTTTATGATTTCGATGTTACTAAAGATTGCCGCAGAGATGTAACCATTGGCGTGTTCGAAATTACGGCCACTTCAAAAAAGATCATTAATACACTTTTTAATATGACGGATGGAAAATTCCGCAAATCGTGGACAGCCTATAACGGTTCTTCAGCAGCACAGAACTTTAGTATTAACTGGCCTTTAATCCGCTTTGCAGATGTGTTGTTAATGTACGCCGAAGCAGATAATGAAATTAATGGCGCACCATCAGCAACCGCAGTAAGCGCCCTGCAGGAAGTTCAGAAAAGAGCCTACCTGGGTTTTGAAACACAAATCCCTGTTACGCCAACTGCTAAAACTGATTTTTTCAACGCATTGGTTAAAGAACGTTTATTGGAGTTTGGTGGTGAGGCGATTAGAAAATATGACTTGATCAGATGGAATTTATTAGGTAGTAAATTCGAAGAAACACGCGCAAAAATAAGGGCATTAATTGCCGGAACAGGCGCTTATGCAGGAGTTCCGGATTATATTTATGCCAAGGAAGGAAATTACCTTTTAGGCACCAGCATAAATGAGGTAGCCACTTTAGATTTGTTTGGCGGCACGCCCAACAATGTTTTTGCTTCACCTGGATTGGGTGTTGCTTCAGCACCAACAGGATACACAACCAAAAACTGGAGGAAATCTGTATCAGAAGACAATTCAATTACTAGTACTTCAACAGGCATAGCCTTTTATTTCGAAGCCAATAAAAAAGAGCTTTTCCCTTATCCGAAAACGGCTTTGATCGAAAACACCAGCATGGTACAAAACTTTGGTTATTAACGTTTAGAAACATCAATAATGAAAAAAATGATAGCTCAGATCAGCAGCAAAATAGCAATACTTGTTTTAATGGCTATTGCGCTAAATGCCTGTAAAAAATCAGAAGATCAGCCTGATGAACCTGCCCGGTTATTTAAACCTAGTGAAGTTAAAATTACCTCAGGAGAAACTCAGGCTAAATTAACCTGGACTGTACCATTGATGGCAACAGGTAAAGCATTAAAGTACAGCATAGATTTCTCTACCGATTCTACTTTTGCAACCATTAAATACTCCGCAACATCAGATACTGCGGGCGTAACGGTTACAGAAGATAATATTCCGGTGCGGACAAAATATTACGCCAGGATTAAGGCCAATGCCACCGCAGATCAACCTGAATCTAAATATGTAAGAAGCAGTGTGTTTCAGTTAAGCGGCACACAATTGTTTCTGGCCGTAAGGGATAACGACATCAAAGAAACCAATATCACACTTCGCTTTAAACCAACAACTGGTTTAAGTTCAATTGTACTTACTCCTGCTACTGGTGCTGCAGTAACAACATCGCTTAGCACTGCTGATGCAGCTGCCGGGATAAAAACCATTAGCGGAATAACTGCAGGAGTTTTATACAGCGCAGAACTTTTTGATGGGACTAAAAGCAAAGGGCTGGTTACTTTTACCACGCTTTTACCAACTAATTATACGGTGAAACTAAATCCAGGTGATGACTTGGCCGCAGCCATTACCAATGCAGCTAATGGTGCAATCATCGGGTTAAATCCGGGTACTTACACTTTAGCAGCCACTTCATTCATCACACAGAAAACGATTACCCTAAAATCAACCTCTGGTAACCCAACCGATACAAAGGTAAACTACAAAGAAATAGATCTGGAGGGTACAGGTGCAGGGGTTACACTTTCAGGAATTGAGTTTGACGGCACAGCCGGAGCCGCAATTTATTTTATCAACTTTATTGGTTCTCAGGCAGCAAATGGTTCAGCAGCAACCTTCACCAATGTAGTGGTAGAAAACTGTATTGTACATGGCGCTACTACTGCATTTCTCCGTGGAGACCGTGGAACAGCGGCCAGAGATTTTAAAATCACCAACATTGCAGTAAACAATACCATCGTTTACGATATGGGATTAAATGGCTCTTCAGCTTACTATACTTTCCATGTAAATAAAATGCAATTTAATACCATTGGTATATCCAAATCTACATTTTACAATGCCGGCCCTGGTTTAGTAACAGCGAGTACAACCTATGCGGGCGATGTAATACCAACTGTGGCCATAAGCAACTCAACCTTTAATGGTTTCGGTGGAAATGCAAAATATGCTTTGCTTGATGCCAGTGCAAATCCTATAAAATTTACGATACTGAATAGCATTTTAGCGAACACACCAAAATCTGGTACTGTTAATGCAGCGGCCATCAGGGCTACCGGAGCAGGAAGCACATTGAGCATCTCAAACAGTAACTATTTTAACCTTTCAAGCGCTTTAACCGGAGGTACCGCATTAACTTTTGGAACAGCAACCTTAACCAGCAATCAAACCCAAAACTTAGGCTGGTCTGCCACTACAACTGACTTTACCCTTCCGGCTAATTCTACACTTAGAACGGCCGGCAATACAGGCAGTGCAATTGGTGACCCAAGATGGACATATTAAAACCTCTCAATTTAATGAAAGGGCAGGATTTATTCTGCCCTTTTTTATTGATCTTTAAATCTTAAATTTCACTTTTATCAAATGCTTCAAATCATATCCTTTAGATTTACCGCACTGTTTCTACTGGCTTTGTTTTTTCTACAAGCCCATGCGCAAGACTCCAGGTATCCGGCCGAAATAACCGTTTCGAAAGATGGAAGCGGCAACTACAAAACCATTCAGGAAGCTGTAAATTCGGTTCGTGATTTAGGTGAAAAGCAGGTTAAAATTTTTGTAAAAAACGGGACTTATCAGGAGAAACTAATTATTCCTTCCTGGAAAACCAAGATCAGTATCATTGGAGAAAACAAAGAAAAAACCATCATCACGTTTAATGATTATTCTGGAAAGATGAACCCGAACAAAGATGCTTTTGGGAATGAAAAAATGAGCACTTATACCTCCTATTCTGTTTTAGTGCAGGGCAATGATTGCATTTTAGAAAACCTGACCATTATCAATTCTTCAGGGCGGGTGGGACAGGCGGTGGCGCTTCATGTAGAAGGCGATCGTTTTGTTGCCAGAAACTGCAAATTTTTAGGTAATCAGGATACCCTATATGCCGCCACAGAAAAAAGCAGACAGTATTACGTGAGTTGTTATATTGAAGGTACAACAGATTTTATTTTCGGGCAGGCTACCGCTATATTTCAAAATTGCGAAATAAAAAGTTTAAGCGATTCGTATGTTACAGCTGCCGCCACTTCTGAAAATCAACAATTTGGCTTTGTGTTTCTTGACTGTAAACTTGTAGTTGATCAATCGGTTAATAAAGTTTACCTGGGCAGACCATGGCGGCCCTTTGCCAAAACAGTTTTCATTCGATGTGAGTTAGGCAAACACATTCTTCCCGAAGGATGGAACCCCTGGAAAGGCGATAAAATGTTTCCGGATAAAGAAAAAACTACTTTTTACGCGGAGTATAAAAGCGTAGGTGATGGTGCATCTCCAGCTACGAGGTTAAACTGGAGCAAGCAATTATCTGATCGGGAAATTAGAGATTATACTGTTAAAAATATATTCAGTGGCACAGATCACTGGAATCCTGCCATTAAAAACTAGCACATGAAAACAAAATTCTTTGTCCTTTTTGCCTTAACCAGCCTGATAATTTTCAGTGGATTTTCCATCATTCAAAAACAAACAACACTTTACATCATTGGTGATTCTACAGCAGCCAACAAGCAGGCTAAAGCTTATCCTGAAACAGGTTGGGGAATGGAATTACAATCGTTTTTTAACAGTGATGTTAAAGTGGAGAATAAGGCATTAAACGGCAGGAGTACCAAATCTTTCCGGGCAGAAAATCATTGGCAACCTATTCTGGAAAATCTAAAACCTGATGATTATGTTTTGATTGAATTTGGACATAATGATGAAAAAGTTGATAAGCCAGCTGTTGGAGTTTCATTAGCTGATTTTAAAATCAACCTGGTGAATTATGTGAACGAAGCCAGAAGTAAAAAGGCCATTCCTGTTTTGCTTACGCCGATCTCCAGAAGAAGTTTTAAGAATGGAATTTTGAAAGATAGCCATGGGGATTACCCTGGTGTAACCAGACAAGTAGCAGATTCCTTAAAAGTGCCTTTGATTGATATGCTTGCTAAAACAGAACAGTTATTAAATGATTTGGGGGATGAAGGATCAATCAAATTGTTTATGCATGTGGATTCTGGAAATGTAAATTACCCTAATGGAAAGAAGGATGACACGCATTTAAGTCCGGTAGGTGCAAAACAAATTGCAGGTTTAGTGGTGAAGGGCATCAAAGAAAATAAACTCAGTATTGCGAAGAGTGTAAAATAGTATTGTAAAGGGATTTATCTAATCGTCTTTGTGAGGTGGAATGACAGCTTGCCCCGACCTTTTAGGGAAGCAATCTATTTTACAAGAAAGATTGCTTCACCCCCATGCTAAGCCCTTGCCCTTCAGTTCGCAATGACGATAACACTAGCAATCAGTTAATTTGGTAGAGTTTTAAATGGACATGGAAACTGGCGAAGTCTTGCTGCACACTGGCCTTTGAGACTTCGCAAGTTGGCTACCTGACTTACGAAGTTTCGGTGGAATTGTGAGGCGGGAAACTTCGTAAGTCTAATCGAAAGAGATTACTTCACCCCACGCTAAGCCCTTGCCCTTCAGTTCGCAAGGACGATAACACTAACAGGCAATCTATTTATTAAATTTTAGATACATATGAAAACTTGCGAAGTCTTGCTGCACTGGCTTTTGAGACTTCGCAAGTTGGCTACTCCTATTAAAAAATATACTTCGTACTTAAGAAATTTGAATCATTTCCATTCACAATCTCATTCAATAATTTTTTGTTATCATCAGTGAACTTGGTTGCCACCAGCGAACGAATAGAAAAAGAACGCAAAGCATCAACCACAGAAAGTGTTCCTTCAGCGCTGTCTTTTCTTCCTGTAAAAGGAAATGCATCTGGCCCTCGCTGACACTGGCAATTGATATTTACCCGACTCACCTGGTTAACCAGAGGATCAATTAAAGATGAAATCACAGCAGCGTTATTACTAAAAATACTCACCTGCTGCCCATGTGGCGAACCAATCAAATACTCAATAGGCTCTTCCAAATCATCAAAAGGAACCACTGGTACAATCGGACCAAATTGCTCTTCGCGATACAATTTCATATTACTGTTTACCGGATAAACAATTGCCGGATAAACGAATGTTTCCAGCGTTTGTCCACCATTTTTGTTTACCACTTTAGCGCCATGCGCAATGGCATCATCAATACATTCTTTTAAATATTCCGGTTTGTTCAATTCAGGAAGCGGAGTAAGATTGACGCCCTTCTCCCAAGGCATTCCGAATTTGAGTTTCTCCACTTCGGCAGATAAACGTTTTAAAAATTCCTGTGCCAGGCTACGGTGTACATACACAATTTTAAGTGCGGTACAACGTTGTCCGTTGAAAGACAGCGAACCTAAAACAGTTTCAGAAACCGCTAAATCTAAATCAGCATCTTTAGTAATAATGGCAGCATTTTTTGCATCTAACCCAAGGATAGCCCTCAAACGATTCACTTTAGGATGCAATTTTTTCAGCTCATTCGCTACTTTACTTGATCCAATCAATGTTAATACATTAATTTTGCCCGACTTCATTAAACCAGGAACAATTGTATTGCCACGGCCATAAATGGTGTTCACTACGCCTTTAGGAAAACTCGAACGGAATGCCTCTAATAAAGGATAGTGCAATAAAGTACCATGTTTAGGTGGTTTGAATAAAAGCGTATTGCCCATGATCAAAGCAGGAATCAAGGTAGTGAAGGTTTCATTTAACGGATAGTTAAAAGGTCCCATACAAAGCACTACACCAAGTGGCGAACGGCGAACTTGTGCTACAATTCCCTGCTCAATTTCAAAACGTGATGATTGCCTGTCGATATCTTTTAAAGCATCAATTGTGGCGTAAATATATTCTACCGTACGATCAAACTCCTTCACCGAATCAGCATAGGATTTACCAATTTCCCACATAATGAGTTTAGCAACAATTTCCTTTTGCTCAATCATTTTCCGGGTAAAGTTTTCTACACAGGTAATGCGATCAGCTACGCTCATGGTTGGCCATTGCCCGCGACCATTGTCGTAAGCAGCCACCGCGGCATCTAGTGCTTCTGTCGATTCCTTCTCCGTACAAACCGGAAAACTACCAATCCGCTTCCGTTTGTAACCTTCAGGTGTTTTTACGCACACCGGAGAAAAAACCTCGTTAAAAGGCCCATTCCAGGTTTTCATCTCTCCATTAGATAAAAACTCCTTCTGATCGATTTCTTCCTTCAGCCTAAATTCATCTGGAATCTGGCTTTCTTCAACGAAAATACTTTCGAGATTTAGTGTTGTGCTCAATTTAGTTTTGGTTGTTAGGTTTACAATTATAAAATCGATAGAATAACTATAGATTTAAATTATTTTAAAGCCAGAATCCAAACAGATTCTGGCACTTAATTATTTTAGTTCAATTACTTTATATTTTGGCACTAATGTTTTCATTACCGTCCATCCAATGAGGTAACAAACTGCACAAATAGAGAAGATGATAAAATAACCTGCTTCCTCTCCTTTAAACCCCATAAAAACGATTTGGTTTTTACCTGTATAATCAAATAATAAGCCCGATCCCTTATTGATGATGAAGGAACCAATACCACCAGCCATCCCGCCAATACCGGTAATGGTGGCAATGGCTTTTTTAGGAAACATATCTCCTACCGTAGAAAATATATTGGCCGACCACGCCTGGTGTGCAGCGCCAGCAATACCAATAATAATTACCGGAATCCAGTACGTGATATGCCCTAAAGGCTGTGCAGCCAATGCTAAAAGTGGAAAAAAAGCAAAAATTAACATGGCCCTCATTCTGCCTTCGTAAGGATTCATTCCCTTTTTATCTACAAAATAAGTTGGTAACCAGCCCCCAATAATGGAAAGCAAGGTAATCATATACAGTACAAATAGCGGCAATGCACTCTGGGTAGAATCCATGTTATAAACTGATTTAAGGTATGCTGGTGTCCAGAATAAAAAGAACCACCAAACGCCATCTGTCATAAATTTACCGAAGGCAAAAGCCCAGGTTTGTTTATATTTAAAGCAATCTATAAATGAAACTTTTTCTTTAGTCTCTTCAACATAATCAGCCAGTTTTCTATCATTGATCACATCTTGCTGGATGTAAGCCAATTCCTCCACACTCACCCTTTTATGCAACTCCGGTTTGTTGTATACAAAAACCCAAAGGCCCATCCATACAAAACCTAAAGCACCAATAATCAGGAAAGCCATTTCCCATCCATATGCCTTAGCAATAAAGGGAATGGTTATAGGAGCTGCCAGTGCACCAACTGTGGCACCTGCATTAAAAATACTGGTAGCAAATGCCCTGTCCTTTTTAGGGAAATATTCTGCTGTAGCTTTAATCGCTGCAGGAAAATTCCCGGCTTCACCAACAGCCAGCACAAAACGGGCAAAAATAAATAGCGTAACACTTACTGAAACGACCATTCCGGTGTTGTTCACTCCGGCAATAATATCCTTCGCACCTTCAAAACCTACCATCCAGTTTCCGGTAATCATTCCGGCAGTGGCAATTCCACAAAAAGCATGTAAACAGGCACCAACAGACCATACACCAATGGCCCATAAAAAGCCTTTTTTGGTATCTAGCTTATCCACTAATCTGCCAGCAAAAAGCATAGAAATCGCATAGAAAATAGAGAATAGTGCCGTTATGTTTCCATAGTCATTATTATCCCAATGAAATTCCGGTTTAATAAAATCTGTCCAGGTGAGTGATAAAACCTGCCGGTCTAAGTAGTTTATCGTAGTAGCAAGAAACAGCAGCAGGCATATGGTCCATCTGTAATTGCTTGGTTTGGTTTGGCTCATTTTAGGTTGGTGTGGTTAGTTACTTGCTTTGTTTGATCAGGTTAAGCGCCAGTTGGGTGTTTTCAAAAAGTTCATCATAAAGGCCTTTGCTCATTACATCCTTACTGATTAATTTGCTGCCCATCCCCACGGCACAAACGCCAGCTTTAAACCAGGTTTTCAGGTTATCAGCATTAATTTCCACACCTCCGGTTGGCATAAACAGCTGTCCGGCAAAGAGATCTTTAATAGATGAAATAAATTCCGGCCCTAAAATATTAGCCGGGAAGATTTTAATCAGCATCGCTTTATGTTCTTGTGCAATGCTGATTTCTGTAGGAGTCATACAACCAGGAATCCAGAGCATCCCTATTTTATTGGCAATTTCTGCAACTGCAGGATTAACAATGGGTGCTACAATAAAATCTGTTCCTGCCTCAATAAAAGCATTCGCATCGGCCGGTGTTTTAATGGTTCCGATGCCCAGATAAAGGTCAGGCATTTCAGCATCCCTGATTTCTTTAAGCTTCCTAAAATTAGGCAAGGCTGATTTCCCACGATTGGTGTATTCAAATACACGAACACCGGCTTTATATAAAGTGCGTAATACCTCTACGCTACCTGTTTCACTATCCTGGTAAAAAAGTGGCAACATGCCTTGTTCTAAAATGGCATCTAAAATCTTGTGTTGGTTACTAATCATGATGTATTATTCTTTTTTCAATATCCGCAACGGTGCTGGTGGTGGCATCGCTTGGAATGTATAATTTATCGTAAGCTGCTGCGGTAGCAAAATTTAAGGTTTCTGCAACCGGAAGATGGTTGTAAAACCCATAAATTAACCCGGCCATAAAACAATCGCCGCTGCCTACTTTATCTAAAATCTCATCAGAAACGTATTCTGGTGAAACGGTTAATTCATCATTGCTGTAAATGGCCGTGTAATACCTGATGCCTTTTCCGTGATCAAAGCGAAAAGTATTGGCAACGGCCTTACATGCCGGAAACAAACTTAATATTTCTTTAGAGGTATCGATGGCTTGTTGCAGTAACGTTTCCTTTGCATAGCCTTCTGTTGGTTTTAAATCATCATGGAGATGTGTACCCAGCATTTTATTGGCTGCCCAAACATTACCCATAATCAGGGTGCAATACTTCGCCAGTTCTGGAAGGATATCGATTGGGTCTTTACCATATTTCCAAAGTTTGGCCCTGTAATTTAAATCCAGAGAAATGGTAATATTTTTTTCACTAGCCACCTTTAAAGCTTCCAGGCAAACGTCTGCTATAGATTGGTTAATCGCAGGACAAATGGCGCTAAAATGAAACCAGGTTACACCTTCAAAAACTTCATCCCAATTAATTTGACCTACTTTTAAATCTGCATAAGCAGAATTAGCCCGGTCATAGATTACACCAGCATTTTTTAAATCTTTTCCTTTCGGAAGGTAATATAAACCCAAACGATCGCCATGAAAAACCATGGGTTTGGTATCAATATTTCTTTCATGAAGATAACCCACAATGTCCTGCGTAACTGAATTTTCTGGCATGGCAGAAAGATAAGCCGATGGCACTTGCCAAAGCGCCAATGCTGTAGCCACATTCAGTTCTGCGCCGCCAACATAAAATGGCAGCTTATTTTCCTTTAGCCACTGTCCATCCATATCCGGGCAGATGCGCAAAAGGATTTCTCCAAAACTTAAAACTTTTGCTCCTTTTTGTATCGAGGATGATATCTGGTTACTCATTTTTTAGTTTGTTCGGCTGTTTATCTGCCTGGTTCGTAAGCCTACGAACCATTAATTAAATTTCGTTTTGGGCTGACACCAACCGAGGCGCTGAATTAAAAAGTAAAGTAATTTTTTGCGTTAAAGTACGAAATATCCTGCACTATTTTCCCGACCCATTCCAAATCGTCAGGCAATTCGCCATTCTCTATGTCTTCGGCAAAAAGGTTACAAATGATCCTGCGGAAATATTCGTGACGCGGGAAAGATAGAAAGCTTCTGGAATCGGTTAACATACCTACCAAGCGACTTAAAAGCCCCATATTTGATAAAGCATTTAACTGTTTAATCATGCCATCTTTCTGATCTAAAAACCACCATGCAGATCCAAACTGCACTTTACCAGCGATCGACCCATCGTTAAAGTTGCCAATCATGGTTGCGATTAGCTCATTATCTGCAGGATTTAAATTGTAGATAATTGTTTTTGCTAATTTATCTTGATTATCTAAACGGTTTAAGAACTTAGAGAGCATTCTGGCCTGAGAAAAATCACCAATAGAATCCCAGCCTGTATCAGGACCTAATTGACGCAACATACGGGCATTGTTGTTACGCAAAGCACCTAAATGATATTGTTGTACCCATCCTTTTTCATGGTCCCACTCTGCAAAATAGATCAGCATGGCAGATTTAAATTTCAGGTTTTCCTCATAAGAGATTTCTTGTTTACTTCTGATTTTATCAAAAATGGTAGTGATTTCCTGATCGGTATAATCTTCCGCATAAATCTGCTCTAAACCATGATCAGATACGGAACAACCGTTGGCAGCGAAGTAATCATGACGGCTTTTTAACGCATCAATATAATCCTGAAAACTACTAATGGTTTTGTTAACCACACTTTCCAGTTTATCAATATACTCGTTTAAGCCTGCAACATCATCGCTGTTCATGGCCTTATCGGGACGGAATGCGGGTAACATTTTTAAAGCTACACCTTCATTGGCCAATTGCTGGTGAAAATTCAGGCTATCCAACGGATCATCGGTGGTACAAACCGCCTCTACATTCATTTTTGCCAATAAACCACGAACTGAATATTCCGGTGTTTGCAGTTTAGCCGTACACTCATCGTAAATTTTACGGGCCGTTTTGCCTGATAAAAGATCGGTGATGCCAAAATAACGCTGCAATTCCAGGTGTGTCCAGTGGTATAATGGGTTACGTAAAGTGTAAGGAACGGTTTCGGCCCATTTTTCAAATTTTTCGAAATCAGAAGCATTGCCAGTAATGTATTTTTCATCTACACCGTTGGCACGCATCGCCCTCCATTTGTAATGATCGCCAGCCAGCCAAACCTGCGTAATATTTTCGAACTGTTTATCATTCGCAATCTGATCAGGAATAAGGTGATTATGGTAATCAATGATGGGTAAAGACTTTGCAAAATCATGGTAAAGCTTTTCAGCAGTTTTGCTTTGCAAAAGAAAATTTTCGTCTAAAAATGGTTTCATTCGATATGATTTGAGACATTAGATAATAGATTTGAGATGATCAAAACGCCTATCTATTCATTTTATTTATTTAGTAATCTTTGTATTATGTTCTGTGAAGGCACAGACCACTAATTTCTTTTGGTATTTATAATCATTGAGCGTACGGCATTCTATTTTTGAAAAAGATGGCATCGTACCTCGCAATAACGGTTTTTAAGCTTGAGACTTAGGACACTTCTGATTCCAAACTCCCAACTAATAACTCCAAACTAAAGACTCACTCCCCGTTTCCATGGAATAAAATCATCCTGGTTTAAGAGTACTGCTTTCGGAATCACTTCTCCACTAGCTGCTTTAATGCAATATTCTAAAATATCTTCGCCCATTTGTTCAATGGTTTTTTCACCTTCAATTACCGGCCCGCAGTTGATATCGATGATATCGCCCATGCGTTTGGTTAAAGAATTATTGGTAGATACTTTAATGGTAGGACAAACCGGGTTTCCTGTTGGCGTTCCTAATCCGGTTGTAAATAAAATAAGTGTTGCACCTGCCGCTGCTTTTCCCGTTGTGGCTTCTACATCGTTACCTGGTGTACATACTAAATTTAATCCCGGTTTTGTAGCAGGCTCGGTATAATCTAAAACATCTTCAACCGGTGATGTACCACCTTTTTTAGCTGCACCTGTACTTTTTATAGCATCAGTAATTAAACCATCTTTGATGTTTCCAGGTGATGGATTCATAAAAAATCCGGAGCCTACATTTTCTGCAGCCTGGTTATAAGCTGTCATTAACTGGATGAATTTACGGGCTGCAGTTTCATCTTTTGTACGATCAATTAATTGTTGCTCTGCGCCGCACAGCTCAGGGAATTCGGCTAAAAGCACTGTTCCGCCTAAAGCCACTAATAAATCTGAAGTATAGCCGACAGCTGGGTTGGCGCTGATTCCGCTGAAACCATCGCTTCCACCACATTTTACACCCAAAACTAGTTTACTTAATGGTGCTGGCTGACGCTCAATTTTATTGATCTCTGTTAAACCAATAAATGTTTTTCTAATCGCTTCTTTTACCAGCTGTTCTTCACTTTGCGATTGTTGTTGCTCGAAAATAAATAACGGTTTATCAAAATTTGGAGAACGTTGTTTTAAATCGTCCACAAAATCCTGTACCTGTAAATTCTGGCAGCCTAAACTTAAAACAGTTACCCCAGCAACATTTGGATGATCTGCATAAGCGGCTAAAAGCTTGCTTAATGTTGCTGCATCCTGACGGGTACCGCCACATCCACCCTGATGATTTAAAAATTTAATACCATCAACATTTTTAAAAATACGATTGGCTACATGATTGGCCTGTCCGATAGAACTGATATCTGCCTCGCTTAAATCTTCGCCATTTTTGTAGGCCTCAACTAAATGGTGTGCATATGATTTATATTTATCAGTTACGGCATAACCCAATTCATTGTGCAGTGCTTCACGGATCACATCCAGGTTGCGATTTTCGCAGAATACGGTTGGAATAAACAACCAGTAATTTGCTGTACCTACGCGACCATCATTTCGTACATATCCATTAAAAGTGCGGTATTGGAATTTTGAAACATCTGGTGCCTGCCACTCATAATGATAGGGTTTAAATTCATATGGGTCTGAAGCATGTTTGGTATTTTCAGTATCCATTAACCCTCCTTTAAGAATAAAATGTTGCGCTTTGCCTACCAAAACGCCATACATAATGATATGATCACCTGCATTCATATCTTGCATAAAAAATTTATGCTTCGCCTGAATATCATCCTGTAAAACATATTCATGTCCATCGTAAATGATGGTTTCGCCCTTCGTTAAATTCTGTAAGGCTACCAGCACATTATCATTTGGATGGATTTTTAAAATTCTAGTCACCATTTTTAAATTGTTCTTTCTTTGTGCAAGTTACTCAAAGTTTCTTTTGCACCTTTATTTTGTAATTGTTCCACGTAAGATTTTACAGCTGCATTGAAACCGGGATAATTATTTAAGTTTTTATCCCACAAACGTCGATCTCCAAGCGTACTATCTACTACGGTTTCAGGGTTTTTCCAGTAACCATGAAGTACTTCAGCAAACTCATCCTGTGTACTGAAATTTTTTCCTTTAATTGTAGATATATATTGGTCGCCCTCCTGAGTAACATTCATGAAAACAATATATGCCGCAATACCAAGCGCAGTAAGTTGAGGTACTTCGTTATTAAGTGCATAATATTTTCTAATCAATGGCATATTGCGCATCTGCAATTTCTGGGTATAGTTGAGGGTGATGGCATGCCATTGATGGTCTAAAAATGGATTACTGAAACGATCGATCACACTTTTTGCAAAAGCGATGGCCTCATCTTTGCTAATATCTTCATTCTCTACCACAGGTGCTATTTCTTCCTGCATCAGTTTTAGCACATGGTTAGAAAAATCTTCATCAGCCATGGCTTCTTTAACGGTATGAAAACCAGCAAGAATGGCTAATCCACAGCTTATGGTATGTGTTCCGTTTAATAAACGCAGTTTCAGTTCTTTAAATTTATCAATGGATGGTACAATAAAAATACCTTTATCTGCAGAAGCAAAAGATAAAATTTCTTTTACTCGCTCACTTGATGATTCAATTGCCCAAAGCCTAAAGGGTTCAGCCATGATCATCAATCCATCAGTATACCCCAGTTCATCTTCCATGCTTTGCTGCGCTTCTGCAGGAAGTCTTCCTGGCACAATCCGGTCTACCAGTGTTTTGCAGAAATGATTTGCTGTTTTTAACCAGTTTTCAAAATCCCATCCTAATTTATTCTGAATGGCCAGATCGAGCACAATTTCTTTTAATTTATCGGCATTATCGCTAATGAGTTCAGTTGGAACGATTACCATCCCGCTTTCCGCTGATCCATTAAAGGCCTTATACCTTTCATGTAAGAAAGCCAAGAGTTTACCTGGAAAAGATTGCGGTGGTGTATCTGTAATTTTATCCTCGCTTTTTACGATTCCAACCTCGGTGGTATTTGAAATCACCACTTTCATTTCTGGCTGATGTGCAGTTTTTAAAATTTCTGCCCATTCTGATGTTGCTGATAATACGCGGCTGATGGCCCCATTAATCATGTTTTCTTCCACTTCGACACCATTTTCAATACCCTTAACGCAAAGCGTATATAAGTTATCCTGATTGGCAAAATCATCTGCTCCAGCTTTAGATGTGGTTTTAACCACCACGATTCTTCCATTGAAAATACCCTGATGATTTGCCTGATCGATAAAATAGTCTGGTAAGCCGCGTAATAAAACGCCAGTACCAAATTGAATCACCTTTTCTGGCAACTCCAGCATTTCAGCAGTTGGTTTCTTCACCTTTGATCCGCTGATGTTTTTTAAATTTTCTTTGTTTAGAATCATGTTCACACCGTTTCCGTCATGGTAAGAAACGAAGTCATCTTAAGCGGTAAAATTTCTACCTCAAGTTTAAGATTGCTTCGTACCTCTGCAATGACGAGTTTATTTTTTATTTATTTTCCGTTTGCAGCTAACCATTTCGGGTATTCCTTTTCTATCAATTTTTGCCCCCAGTTACCATACCAGGCGTAACCATTCCTTCTCTCCGGACTTAACTCTTCCAGCTTTGACTTTATGGAATTATCCCGGTCACCAAAAATGGGTACGTTTTTATCCAAATCGTAAAAGCGTGCCCAAACCATGCTGAAAGGATCAGCAATTAAAGCTGCCGTTTTCCCTTTTTCCCTATCAAAACGATAACCTGTTATTTTATAAGTATCGAACCATTTTATTGCTGATGCAAGGGCTGTTTTTATCCCAATTGATGGGCCTTGAATGCGCATCAAAAAGCGAACAATTCCTGCCGATTCACTGGTACTTAAGGAAGCGGGTTCAAAATTCCTGGCCTTTGCAGGTAACATCGAATCTTTATCATATTGTGCTGCCCAAATGCTAAGTTGTCCATTTTGTTTTACCTGCGTTTTAAGGATACAGTCAACACCATTTGCAACGGCTTTCTCCGCTTTTTGGATATATGCTTTGTCTACTACCTCGAAATTATTTTTTTGAGTGGCAATGTCTTGAAGGATATTCAACACATTAACCATGGCATCATCATTATAGGTAATTTCTGAGCGATAAAGGGACTGATCAGGATAATATTGCGGCCAACCACCATTGGCATATTGTGCTTCCAAAATATAATCCAAGCCCTTTTCAGCGGCCTTTAAATATGTTTTATTTTGTGTCTTTTTATAAGCTTTTACCAAATAAACAACCTCTCTACTGGTAGCCTTATTATCGAATGTGGCATGTTTATCTTCGGTGGCTTTTACTTTCGCCAACAACTGTGGTGTTAAAGACGCACCATAGTTCACTACGCTTTTATCTTCCAGCTGCTTAGGCCAACCGCCGTTCCCTAACTGATAAACCAACATTTTTTCTGCTGTAGAATCTGTCGGCATTTGTGCGAAACAAGAAGTCAGCAAAAAACTGCATAAAAGGGTGAATATTGTTTTAATTCTGATCATTTTGTTAAGTCTATTTCTTGCCACGAATCATATTTATCTATAACCACCCCACCCTGTGGGCACTCCTCCAAAGGAGGGAATGGCGATCGTAATTCTCCTTCGCAATAAGCATAAATTCTGAGTTTCGGTAGCAGAAACAAGATTATATGTATTTTACTTCCGCTGCTTACTATCTTATTTCTTCCCCGGCACCTGCTTAATTAACCAGTTGACTAAATCATTCGTAGCCTTAAAATTTTCAAATTCTGCGGGAAGCTTTCTGCCATCTATATATTCATTGTAAAACCATGGATCGCCTACGGCGAATACCGTTCCTTTACCATATTTTGCGGTGGCAATAATCACATCACCATTATCGGTTAATGCTGAAACAGCTGGTGTTTTGGCTACAATCGTTGAAATTTCTTTGATGTAAACCTTCTTAGCTGTTTTAAAAATGGTGTTTCCGACAGGAATTTTTATAGCGCCTTGCTCAAAGTTTGCGCCTTGAACTTTGTTCCGGCTATCCTCATTAAATTTAATTCCAAATGATTCTGGCAAAACATTAAATTTGGTAATTTCACAATTACCTACATCGTTTAATAGCAGCACCAAAACACCACCTTCTTTTACCCATTCACTTATTTGTTTGGCATGATCTGCATTCATAAAGTTTGGGTTCGCGGTTTCCTTTTCTGTATCCGGATCCACGATGATGTAAATATTACTGCCCTTTAAATTCGCCAAGGTTGGTGCAGCTTTTAACGTTGCTGTCTTTACACCTGAATCGTTAAATACTTTTCCAAGCAAAGAAAATCCATTGTTATCGTCTTCGTCCCACAAGTAATGGAATGGAATTTTATCGCCCGTTGGGCCAGTCATGTATTCGTTGTTAAAGAAATTATCAACTGTAACAGTCAGGCCTTTTCCAGTTTTAGGCAATGCGGCTATTTCCATTTCAGCGGCAGCACAAATAAAAGCCCCAACACCTTTCGGATCATTGGTAATTACCTTTTCGCTAATGTAATATTCAAAACTGCCATCACGGTATTTAGGCTTACCGCCCAAACCAGAAACGGAAACAGTTTTAGTCAGATTTACCCTTTCATCACCAGCCTTTTCAATAAATTCTTTTTTTAGTCCGGCATAACCTTTATTTGCCGCAGCCATAAAAGTTTGTGGTAACCAGCCTTTACGAACACCTTTAGCTAAGCCATAAACAAACATGCTCGATGCAGAACTTTCCAGGTAATTGCCTTTTTTAGTTGCCAGATCGACAATATCATACCAAACACCCGATTTCGCATCCTGATATTTTACCGCCGCTGTTGCCGTCCGGTTTAAAATAGCTAATAATTCTTTTCGCTGTGGATGATTTTCAGGGAAATTATCTAAAACATCAACCAGCGCCATGATGTACCAGCCCATTGCCCGGCCCCAAACGTGAGGTGATAAACCTGTTTTGGGGTCTGCCCATTTTTCGGTCCTGCTTTCATCGTAACCATGATACAAAAGGCCAGTTTTCGAATCGCGTGCATTTTTTTCCATCCAGATAAACTGATTGGCAATGTCATCATATGCCGCATCTTTTTTCATCAGTTTAGCATATTCAGCATAGAAAGGTTCGCCCATATATAATCCGTCAAGCCACATCTGGTTGGGATATATTTTCTTATGCCAAAAACCACCTTCTTTTGTGCGGGGCTGTTTTTGCAGTTGGTCGTAAAGTTTGTTTGCTGCTAGAAGATACTTCTGCTGACCTGTAACTTTGTACAAAAGCAAAAGTGAACGGCCATTTTTAATATTATCAATGTTAAAATCTTCGGCTTTGTAGGTTGTAATATTTCCTTCTTTATCTAAATAGGCATCCATAGAAGATTGGATGTATTTGAAATAGTCGCCATTTCCGGTATTGCGCCAAACGGCAGCAGCACCTTCCAATACTACCCCCATATCATATGTCCATTTAGGGCCCTTGGCGCCTTTCAATAAGGTGGTATCCTGAAACAGTTTTTCCATTGCAGTTCGGGTTAACTGCTCGGAAAGTTTTTTTTGTGCAAAACCAGTTAGGGATACTATAGAGAATCCCAGAAGCGCAATTGCGGTATATAAAATTGATCTCTTCTTCATTATTTTGAAATCTCTAATGCGTTTTTATTTACTTCGGCAGCAATGCTGGTGGCCTTTTTAGCTTTCGAGCCATCTGTTCCACTCACTTTAATACCTTTTGATTTTTGACCAGCTACATTAAACAATAACTCTGCTCCACTTTTATATTGAAGGTTATTGATATTAATATTGGAGCTGTTCTGAATATTGACGATTGGGTTAGAATTATCGGTAATCACATTTACATTTTTTAAAGAAATGCCTGTTGCTTCAATGATTTCTATGCCTTCTTTAGCTTGAATGGTTACATTTTCCAGGTGAATATCTTTAATATTCATTTCTGGTAAACCCCTAAAAAAGATGGCTTTCCCGGCACCATTAGCCACTACATCTTTGATGTAAAAATTCCTGAACTGCGGTGTAGCTTCCGTCACCGGAACCACTACGCTTTTAATGGCCTCACGCTTTTCGCCAGCTAAAACAATTGGATCTACTGCGGCATAATACATATCAAACAAGATGGCTTCGCCAGGAATATCAATCATGTTAATGTTGTTTACGTAGATGTTTTCTACAATACCTCCCCTACCACGGGTCGTTTTAAAACGCAAACCAATATCGGTACCAATAAAAGAGCAATCATATACCCAAATGTTTTTAGCACCGCCACTCATTTCACTTCCAATAACGAAACCGCCATGCGCATGGTATACTACATTGTTTCTTACAATTACATTTTCTGTAGGTACACCACGTTTACGACCTGCTTCATCCCTACCAGATTTAATGCAAATTCCATCATCACCTACATCAAAGGTACTGCCTTCAATTAATACATTTTTACATGACTCTACATCAACCCCATCACCATTCTGTGCATACCACGGATTTTTAACTTGTAGATTTCTTAAGGTTAAATCCTCACAAAGCAATGGATGCAGGTTCCATGCTGGAGAATTTTGAAAAGTAACACCTTCTAAAAGAACGATTTTGCAATTGGTTAATACCAGCAAATTCGGACGAAGAAAATCTTTAATATCTTCATAATCTTTTGCTGTTTTGCCAGGCTCAATTACGCCTGCATTTTTAGTGTTTGATCCCTTAACAGTTTTAGCAGATGGATACCACATTTTACCATCTTCACGAACAAGGCCGCCAGATGCAACTAAATTTTTCCATTGAGATTCGGTTAACTTATCTTTCTTCACCATGCGCCATGCGCCACCGTTTCCATCAATAATTCCGGTTCCGGTAATGGCTATGTTTTGCAGGTTTGTTCCAGAAATTGGACTTTGGTTGCGCCAGGCTGGTCTACCTTCCCAATTTCCTTCTACTAATTTATATTGATTGAAATCAGCTGTAAACTGAAGAATGGCATCACGCTTTAAATGAAGATTAACGTTGCTTTTTAATTCTATGGGGCCGGTAAGCCATAATCCCGAAGGAATTAAAACCACACCTCCACCTTTCTGACTTACGTTGGCTATAGTTTTATTGATGCTTTCTGTATTCAAAGCAATTCCATCACCCTTTGCTCCAAAAGCAACAATACTGGTGGTATCATTTTTAATGTTAACCTGCTGGATAATGGGTAAACTCATTTTTTGCTGAGCCATTGCCACACCTGCAGAAGAAATAAAAATAAATGCGAGGGCGATTTTAAAATGGCATAGACTACCAGAACTGTATTTCATTATGTGTGCGGTTAAATTATACTTGGTTATTGTAAAACAAGTGTACGTTGTTTGCCCCTAAAAGCGAAAAGAAATCTATGCAAACGTTGCCGGAAAAAACTTGCAAAACTAATTTTATAAAAAATCAAAATATTGATCTTCAGTAATTTAAATATACTATTTCTGTTCTGGATTCCATCCACGCAATACATTTTCGAGATTGTAACTTTTATACTCCTCATTGGTAAGCTGATGAGCCCACTTTACCCGTTTTGTTGGCTGTGCACCTTTTCCTGTGCTTTGATATTCAGCATAGTATGCTGTTTGTTCGTTACTTTCTTTTCCCCAGTTATTCCAGCCTTCCGGGCGAATAAACTCTGGCAATTCACAGTTTAGAAATGAAACCTTTGCATATGGCCGCCATGGTCTACCCAAATAAAAACTATTGGCTGGCGCATCACCTTTGATTTTGCATTGGTTAAAAACATAACCAAATTTAGTGGTATCTGCGGTAGAAGCAGCGGTAATGTAACCTTGTTTTTTACAAAAAAGAGTACAGTTTTCGAACCAGGCCGTAGCAGAACCAAAGATAAAATCTACTGTACCTTCAATATAACAGCTTTTATAATACTGGCGGTTGTTGCCTCCGTAAGTATAAAGCGTATCTTGAAAACCTAAAAACCTGCAGTTTATGAAAGCAGATTTATCGCCACCAACCCAAACTGCAACAGCCTGCCCCACCGGACCTGAAGAATTTTCAAAAGTGATGTTTTCAGCAGAAAATCCCTCTCCATAAATATAAAAACTGGCAGAACCTGATGTACCTTTCTCTTCTCCAAAAGTGTTCTTCTTTTGAGCAAAATCATCATAGGTTAAAATCGTTTCATTTAAATCCTCACCCACAAACTTTACATTCTTTTTAGATGCTGCCAGAATTAATTTCTCTTTATATATTCCCTTTTTAATGAATATAGTGGTGACTTTATTTCTAAAATCGGGTACGGCATGAATGGCTTCCTGAACGGTTTTGAAATTACCACTTCCTTTTGCATCCACCACAAAATCAGGTTTAACATCTATGGCATTTGCGGTAAATGAAAACGTAATAAGCAAAATTACGGCTATAAACTTCATCTCGGATTTTGGTTAGTATAAATAAAATCGGCCACGCAAAGTTTAAACTTTATCACGCAGCCGAGCTTTAACAAATATATGATGAGCAATTTTAAACATTAATATTCACCGGAAAAAAGAAATTCAATAATAAATGCGCAAACGATGTCGGGAACGATTGCACAGTATCAGCTTGTTCAAAAATAAAAAAAGGCTTAATCTTGTTAGTTGACTATTTTGCTTGATCAGCAGCCTTACTTAAATACCGTTAGCTAAATATTTAATCCCATAATACTAACCAGATATCAATCATCATAATGAAATATTTCCTGAACTCCATACTAGTAATGAGTCTTTGCATCCAGGCGTTGGCACAATCTCAAAATAAAAGTTATGTTTCAAAAGTTTGGGTGGCTGATCAAGGTAATGGAAATTATAAAAACCCTGTTATAAATGCCGATTATTCAGATCCTGATGCAATCCGCGTGGGTGATGATTTTTACCTGATTGCTTCTAGCTTTGACGCTGTTCCAGGATTGCCTATTCTTCATTCAAAAGATTTAGTAAACTGGAAAATTATTGGACACGCTTTAAAAAGGCAACCTCCATTTGATCATTTTGAAAAGACCCAGCATGGCAATGGTGTTTGGGCACCAGCTATCCGGTATAGAAATGGTGAATTTTATATTTATTACCCTGATCCGGATTTCGGCATTTACCTTACTAAGGCCAAAACCATAACGGGTGAATGGTCTGCCCCAAAGCTGGTTATTTCAGGCAAGGGCCTGATTGATCCTTGTCCACTTTGGGATGAAGATGGAAAAGCTTACCTGGCTTATGCTTATGCGGGTAGCAGAGCGGGAATTAAAAGTGTATTGGCCGTAATGCCACTTGCCCCAGATGGGACAAAAGCTACCGAGACCGGTAGAATTGTTTATGATGGGCATGATTTAGACCCAACCATTGAAGGACCTAAATTTTACAAGCGCAATGGCTTTTATTACTTGTTTGCACCAGCTGGCGGGGTTTCTACTGGCTGGCAATTGGTATTAAGAAGTAAAAATATTTACGGTCCTTATGAAAGAAGGGTAGTGATGGATCAGGGAAAATCAACAGTTAACGGGCCACATCAGGGTGCCTGGGTAAATACACCAGCCGGCGAAGACTGGTTCCTCCATTTTCAGGATAAAGACGCCTATGGCAGAGTGGTTCAGTTACAACCGATGAAATGGAAAAATAACTGGCCAATAATTGGTTCTGATCAGGATGATGATGGTATTGGGGAACCAGTTATGGTATATAAAAAACCAAATGTAGGTAAAGTTTATCCCATAGAAACCCTTGTAGAAAGCGATGAGTTTGATGCGGAAACTTTAGGTCTGCAATGGCAGTGGCAAGCCAATCCTCAGCCTGTATGGTTATTCACTGATGCTCAAAAAGGTGTGCTAAAATTGTACACGGCAAAAATTCCTGAAGAAGGAAAAAACTTATGGGATGTACCTAATTTACTGATGCAGAAATTTCCTGCAGAAGAATTTACGGTAACTACAAAGGTTAATTTTAAGCCAAATCCGAAGCTTGAAAATGAACAAACCGGTTTAGTAATAATGGGTAGAAGTTATGCTAAAATCAGCGTCCAAAGTAGAAAGGATGGACTTTATCTGATGTTTGGCATTTGCCAGAGTGCGGATAAGGGAAAAACTGAAAGCGAAAAAGAAATTGCCAAACTTAAATCAGGCCAGGTTTACATGAGGGTAACTGTTGCTGTAGGTGCTAAATGTCAGTTTAGTTTTAGTGAAGACGGCATCAAATTTAATCATGTTGGTGATGAATTTCAGGCTACAGCGGGGCAATGGATTGGCGCAAAAGTAGGCTTGTTCGCTATAAGGGAGACACAAACCAATGATGCCGGAATAGCGGAATATGACTGGTTCAGAATTGATAAATTAAAATAACTGTAGCATATGAAAAAATATATTCAAATCTTTTTTTTCACAGGAATCACTATTTTATTAATGTCATTTATCATGAAGCGTGAACCTGTTAAGGTTTACCTGATTGGTGATTCTACTGTTGCTGATTATAGCCTTGAAGCAGATTACACGCAGAAACGTTATCCACTAATGGGTTGGGGACAGGTTTTTCAGCAGTTCCTTACAAAAGACAATCTGAAAAACTTAAATCATCTGATCAAAAATGATAGTGCCCTGGTAGTAGACAAAGCCAAAGGTGGCAGAAGTACCAGGTCATTTTTTGAAGAAGGCAGGTGGAAAGAGGTTTTATCTACATTGAGGAAAAATGACCTGGTGCTCATTCAATTCGGACATAATGATGGGGCAAAAGATAAACCTGAGCGTTATGTTGATATTCCTGGCTATAAAAAATTTTTAAGAATGTATGTAAATGAAACCAGGGCGAAAGGTGCCAAATCTATTCTGATTACTCCCGTAACCCGAAATTATCCCTGGAAGAATGGAGTACTTGGCAGTGCTCATGGTGAATATCCTCAGGCTGTTATGGATGTAGCGAAGGAATTAAGTGTTCCGGTAATTGACTTAACCACACTTTCAGCAGATTTATTTACTTCAAAAGGCACTGATTTCGTTACCAGAAACTATTTTATGAATTTAGATTCCGGGAAATATGTCGCCTACCCAAAGGGGCAAAATGACAATACGCATTTTCAGCCCGCTGGTGCCAAGGAAATTGCACGTTTAATTTACGAAGGTTTACAAAAGATAAATAAATCTTAAAATGATCACTCATCTGCTCATGCAGATGAGTGATCGAAGCAATTAGTCAACCATTAACTTCGTTGCTATGGCAATTCTATTCCAGGCATTGATGGTAATAATGGACATAATCACCTGAGCTAAATCTTGCTCATTAAAAAATTTTGAAGCGTTACTGTATGTAGCATCTGAAACATGGCTTGAAATTAAGGTTACTTCTTCCGTTAAAGCTAAAACTGCCTTCTCTTCTTCGGTAAATAAAGTGGTCTCTCTCCATGCATTTAGTAAGTATAAACGCTGCTCGGTTTCACCTATTTTACGCGCATCTATACTGTGTATATTTAGGCAGAAAGCACAGCCATTAATTTGCGATGCCCTCATTTTAATCAGTTCCAATAGGATTGGGTTAATGTTAGTGCCTGATAAATATTTTTCTAAACCATACATGGCTTCATAAGCTGCTGGCTCCACTTTTTTAATGTTTATTCTAGTTTCCATTTTTATATTTTTGATTACACTATAAAGGTCTGGAATCAAAGGATCAAAAAACTTAATCTAGTTTAAGAAAAGAAGCGAGTTAACCGCAAAATTTACAAAGCTCTTCGCAAAGAAAGCAAAACTGGGTATAAGGTTTAATAATCACATCACCTTCTTAAGATTTTAGGCATTGTTCAGTGCCTTCCTTGGTTGAAACAATTAAGATATTGTCTATTTCCTTTCATGTCTTAAATGGTAAAAAACAATATTTATGAACCATATAATAATATAAGATACATATAAGCTCAATTTTTAATGTTATTAGACACTAATTATATGCTTATAACTTTACTTGTGATCTTATATTTCCTTACATGTCTTAAATTGCAGAAAACAATATTTATGAAACATATAGTAATATAAGATACAGATAAGCTCAATTTTTATAGCAATAAACTCTATGGTAAACATTATCGCTTTGCCCTAATTTTACTTAAAAACTCAGGCGTAAAACCTAAGTAAGAAGCAAGCATATATTGTGGAATCCGTTGAACAAACTCTGGAAATGACGCATTAAAATGATGATATCTTTCTTCGGCAGTCATGCTGTACAGATACCTGATCCGCATTTGAGCAGCTTGGTGAGATTTCTGTAATACCAACCTAAAATACCTCTCCAACTTGGGCAATTGAGTAAACATTTCTTCGTAATGATGATGGGCAATGGCAATCACTTCTGTGGTTTCTGCAGCCTGAATGAAAAACTCAGATGGTTTTTGAAACAGAAAGCTGGTCAAGTCAGATAGCCACCAGTTTTCAATGGCAAACTGCGTTGTTTGTTCTGCACCTTTAATATCAATAAAATATAGCCTGATGCATCCTTTTACAACAAAATAATTTGCCTTGCACATTTGCCCCTGCTCCAATAAAAATGCTTTCTTATTAACAGATACCGTTTTGAGTAAAGCGGCTAGAATTTCTTCTTCACCACTACTCAAACTAACAAACTTTTTAATATGATTATATAGTTGGCTATACATTTTTATCGGGCTAACAAAATAATTAAGTGCGCAACTTAAACATTACATATCTGCAGATTTTAAGATATCACTGGCATAATTGCCCCAATCTTTCAACGCACTCTTTAAAATATCACTCAATTGTTTTTTATTTACGGGCTTCCCTTTTGAAGGTACTTTAAGCTGTGCATCTGTAACCTCTACATCTTTTACTTTCGTTGCAAACCAGGTAATATGTTCACGTGGCAAAGCTACGCCCAATATCATCCCTGGCAACCCACTAAAGGTTTCCGGACCGCCAGATACCGGAATTACATCCGCATAAAAGGCAACTACGTAAATAGAATCCATAATCAAAGCATTTGCCCGTCTACAATCATAGCCTGCAATGTTTCTGAACTCATCAGTTATTTTCCAGTTTATTTTACGGATGGAATCTTTAACCAGGTAGGTTTCTTCATAAACCGATTTTTGAATAATACTGGTTTCAGACTTAAGATTGGTTAAAATAATGTTATTCTGTTTTGCCGTTGCAAAATTACCCAACCAACTGTTAGACACACTTTCATCTGCCAGTGGATTAAAATATGTTTGGTTATTCTTAAAAGTAAGCTCACTATTCAAAGTTTTAAATTGCGGGTTATTTTTTTGATACTGCTCCAACGCTTGTGCACTCCAAAAATTATCAGGATATTTTTTTGCCTGATCTTGAATCAATGCATAAACATTGATCTTTTTCTCAAATTCTATAATGCCCTGGTTTACAAACCTAGCATTTTGTGCCATTGCATAATTCATTGTGCAAACCAGCATTAGTAAAGTATATTTTAATTTCATTTATAATATTTTTAAAGGATTTTGAATCATTACCATTCAAATCATATTTTATTTTTGAAGCGCACCACCGCCCATTTTATTAAAATCCCAAACTAAGGAAAACATAAAATAACGACTGATATTATTATAGCTTGTTTGCGTGATCATATTGGAATAGGAAGACCGCCTAAAACCCCGGTTCTGATTAAATAAATCATTCCCACGAATGGTAAGTTTCAGATCTTCATTTTTAAAGAAACCTTTTGTTACAGCTGCATTGATAATGATCTGTTCGAAACTGGTATCAAAAGCTGGCGATTTAGGTGTGTAAGTATATTCGCCATCCGCACGAAGTTTGATTTTTTTTGGTAATGTTAAGCCGAAGCCTCCCCAACCTTGCATCCCCCATCCTTTATTTGCACGATCTTTTTGAAGCGAGGCTACCTGTGCGTTATAACTCGGGCCAAAGCTAAGATAGATTTCACTCTTATCCTTGTACCTGTTAATTTGTAGGGAAGGAGAAAAACTAGTGCTCACAATTTGATTTAATTCTACCACATCACTTAACTGACTTTTTACGTAGCTGTAATTTGTATTGCCACTTGCATTTAAATTTAGTCCGATATTGGTATCAAATAGAAACTTAACTTTTCTACTGAAACCGCTATATAAATTATAATTAACCGGGGTTTTATCTGATAAATTAACAGATTTCGCTATTGTCTTTCCAGAAGCATCTGTTTCTGTGCTACTCACTATTGCTTTGCTAACAAAGCTGAAACTACCATTAATGTATATTGATTGCTGACTTAAAACTTTATAAGCATTATAACTTGCATTAAACCGACTATTGAAGGATGGTGCCAGATCTGGATTACCAAGAGGTTGATATAATGGATTATCATTTACCCTTACCGGCTGCAACTGGTTAACAGTAGGTTGATTTGTACTTCCGTTATAACTGAACCTAAAGGCCCTTTGAGCGGAGAACTTATACATATAACTGGCTTGAGGTAACCAATTTATGAAACTTCTACTATAACTTTGATTAGAGAGTTGTTCTAATTGATCAAATTTTACAGCACTTACCTTGCTACCAAAACTGATCGTTGTTTTAGGCTTTTTATAGTTAAAAACAGCTCCACCCTGATTAATGTATTGACTAGCTTTAAAATCGTTACTAAATTCTTTATCCAGAATATCATAATTTCCAGGTGATGATTGATTGAAAGATTTACGATCTGAACGACTTTCATTAATACCAAAACCATAATTTAATACTAAAGCCAATGATTTGGTTAGTGGCTCATTGTAGGTTACATTGCTACTAAATATAGAATTCTGGGTATTGTTTTTCTTTAACTGATCTGTAACTTCCTTTCTTAAAGGTAAACCAGATTCATCGTAATATTCTACAACTGAATTTAAAAAACCATCAGAATTGATATTATTGAGGTTTTGACTAATATTCACAGAATAATTACGGCCTACTTTTTTTAGCTTTTTGGTATAAAAGGCAGAGATGTTAAAATTTTGTTCTTTACCATCGTTACTATTCGATTGCTTATTTTCGTTAAGTTTAGAGTTATCCCCTCTTAATCCAATACTATTTAAGCTAGAGGTATTATCACTGTTTTTAAGCAAGCCATCAACTGATACTTTAAGGTTACTGGTTGTATCCAGTTTAATGGTATATACAGCATCAATTTTCTGCCTGAACACATTTCGATCAGAAGTTTCGTCAGTATTCGTATTAATAATTCCATCAGGTAAGTTATTTTGACTAAGAGTGTTTTTAGTCGTTTTTATACCTAAGGCACCCAACTTATAATTGGTATTAATACTCTCCTTATCACTATTCCATTTATTATCATAATGTGCGCCACCAGTTAGTGCCTGTGGTATCCCTTCGCCATAATAATTTCCATTTTCTAAGTCATCTCCACCACCATAGCTAAACCACATACTCCCATCATCACCCATTTGCATATTACTATTACCTGCACCTAATTTATTACCGTCTTCCCAACTCAAACCTGTAGTGCCGTTATTTGCAGCCGTACCATAAACAGAAAACTTTTGTTTGGCCTTGAAGCGGTTGAACAATGCCTGCCCCTGGTAAAAATCTTTTGTGCCATAACCCGCATCAATCTTCCCGAAGTAACCGCTTTTCTTATCTTCTTTAAGTTTTATATTGATGGTTTGTGTCTTTTGCCCATCATCAACGCCTGTAAATGCCGCTTGATCGCTGGATTTTTCATAAAGCTGAACTTTATCCACCATATCTGCCCGCAAGTTTTTTGTTACTAAGGTTGGGTCATCACCAAAAAACTCCTCCCCATCTACCAGCACTTTAGGTACGGTTTTTCCCTGGGCCGTAATTTTGCCATCCTTATCCACCTGTATTCCCGGCAGTTTTTTCAATAAATCTTCTACTTTATCATTAGGCTGTATACTATAACTTGATGCGTTAAACTCTGTGGTATCGCCCTTAATTTTAATGGCCGCCTTTTCGCCTTTAATAATCACATCTGCCAAAAGCTTGGCCATTCCTGTTAAATTAATCTTACCGTAATCAATATCTTTCTTGGTAGAATCCAGGGTAAAATGATCAACAAAATCAGCATATTTAGGATAAGAAACCAATAGAATAAACTTACCATTTTTAATACCATTGATTTCAAACGAGCCGTTTTCAGCAGACCTGGTAAATTTTACCAGCGTAGAATCTTTAGCATTTAATACAGCAATGGTAGATCCGGAAAGTAAAGTCGTTGATGCAGTGTCAATAGTACGGCCTTTAATCTGGTGAACAATTTGCGCCTTCAGGTAGGAAGTAACAAAAACCAGAAAGCATAAGCAGAGTAGCGTTCGTTTCATAAGATAATTGATTAGTTTGGTGCTCGAATATAAAACTAATTAGTTAGTTAAAAAAGCCTTTAACTTTTTTTAACTAAATCATCACGTCATACTTAAATCATTAAAAAAATTATATTTAACCAAATTTTAAATAATGAAACTTCCATCCATACAACACCTCTATCAGGGCTTATTAACTGTGGTTAAACGTTTCCCTGTGCAATTCGTGTTTATTATGATTGCAACGGTGTGCTGGACCTATTATATTAATATTGATCGCTACGGCGTAGGTTCACTGCAACATAAATACCTTCTCAACAATCTAACGAAGGCCATATTAATCAGCAATCTTGGTCTTACCCTTACACTTGCCTTAGATTTGCTGGCAGAAAAAAAAGCCTACAAACACGGCAAAAAGTGGCTGATCAGAATCCTTGCGGTTTTGGGCTGCCTGGTACTTTTTTTCTTATTAAATCCTGTAGATAACTTTACTGATCAATTAAGAATTGCGCTGATGGCATTTGCGTTTCACTTGTTTGTCGCCTTTTCTCCGTTTATGGATAAAGGCCAGATTAATGGTTTCTGGCAATTTAATAAAGTATTGTTCCTGCGCTTTTTAACAGCAGCGCTTTATTCTATTGTGCTGTATGGAGGTTTGGCTATAGCGTTAGTGGCTGTAGATGGTTTATTTAATGTTGCTATTGATTGGAAAACATACATGAGCGTTTTTGCAATAATAGCCGCTGGTTTTAGTCCTGTATTTTTTTTAGCAGGTATACCTACAAACTTTGAACAACTGGAAGCAGAATCTTCTTATCCAAAAGGTTTGAAGATATTTACGCAATTTGTGCTCATTCCGCTAATGACCATTTACCTGGCGATTTTGTTATTTTATGAAATCAAAATCATGGTGAGCTGGTCGCTGCCCAAAGGTTTAGTTTCCAGTCTGATTATTGGTTATGCCGTTTTTGGAATCTTATCACTGCTCCTGATTTATCCCATGAAAGATCAGGAAGGAAACAGTTGGATAAAACTTTTCTCGCGTTTTTTTTATAGTATGCTGATTCCACTCATCATACTCCTTTTATTGGCGGTTTGGAAGCGGGTTGAACCTTATGGAATAACAGAAAGCAGGTATATTTTAATACTGATTGCCCTATGGCTAACTTGCATAACGGCTTACTTTCTTTTTAGCAAAAGGCAAAATATTAAGATCATCCCAATCAGTTTGGCTATTTTAACTATGCTCGCGGTTTATGGCCCTCAAAGTGCATCAGCTATTTCTAAATACTCGCAAATTGCGAGGCTGAAGAAGATATTATATTCTAAAAAGGTAGAAGATCTGAATGAAAAACCATCTGTCGTGAGGTATATCATATCCAAACATGGCTTAAATGCTTTGCAGCCTTTTACTCCGAAAAACCTAAGTAATATTGAAAATGTAATTGACAGTAGAGATGATTATCAATATGTTAAAGATGAGATAAAAGTGGATTCTGCCTTCTCCATTTTAAAGATTAGCGATAAGGACATTTCTTCCTCCAGCATTGAATATACTTTTGTGAGTACAGATAATCAATTTCTTACGATCAGTGGATTTGATTACCTTCTGGATATAAATAGCTATGAAAATACCGAAAAGGTGTTCAATGGCATCAAAATAAAAATAGATCGTACTGATAACAAAGACTTAATTATTAACCTGGGTGATACGGCCAAATTAGCAATTAACCTCACCAAAATTTTTGAGGAATCAGTGCAACTGGCGAAAGCTAAAAAATTAAAATCAACTAAAAATTATAATGAATTTCTCATGCCTGCTAACAAACTTATCTTTTCTAAAACAGTGAAGAATTATCAGTTTACTTATGTGATTGGTCAAATAAGAGGTTACAAAACTGGCAGTAGTTCACAGAATAGCTGGTTTAATATTGAAGCGCATTTATTAATTAAAAAATTATAGTGTAAAACTATTTTGGAAGGGGGATGTATCATGAGAAAATAAACACCCCCCTTTCTTTTTTACGGATTAGTAGACCAAACGGCTGCATCTTTTACAAACACCCTTCTGTTAAGTTTCAATTGGGCAATAATCAGTTCTGCTATATCCTCTGGTTGCATCACCTTATCAGGATTACCATCGGTAAGTTTTAAATCAATGGCCATATCCGTTGCCGTGGTACTGGGCGATAAGGCCGTTACCCTGATGTTGTGTTTTCTCATTTCCTGCATCAATGAAACAGAAAAAGCATTAACCGCAGCTTTAGAGGCCGAATATGCACTGGTTACAGCCGCCGGGCTAAATGCCGAAGAGCTCGAAATGCTAATAATGTCACCAGTTTGCTTTTCAATCATTTCTGGCACAACTGCACGGGTTACATAATAAGTGCCCATTAAGTTAGTTTGAATAATCTGTTCCCAGTCTGCTATTTCCATCTCTAAGAATTTACCAAACTTACCCACACCTGCATTATTGATCAAAATTTCGATAAAACCCAATTCCCCTTTAACCAGTTCTATGGCATTGTTTACCGAATGGATATCACTGACATCCATGGTTGCAACAGCTATTTTTACATTATACTGTTTTAACTCTTCAGCCAGTTCATCTAAATGTTTTTTTGTTCTGCCAACTAAGGCTACGTTTACGCCTTCCTGTGCCAAAGCGGTTGCGATAGCTTTTCCAATACCTTTACCTGCACCGGTGATGATTGCATTTTTTCCTGATATATTTTCCATGGTTATCTTATTAATATAGCGTTACTCACTTTTGAAAAGTTGGTAACGCTATCCAAATCATTTCCTTACAAATCAAACTTAATTCCCTGCGCCAATGGCAAAGTATTCGAGTAATTAATGGTGTTTGTTTGCCTGCGCATATAAGTCCTCCAGGCATCAGATCCACTTTCTCTTCCTCCACCAGTTTCCTTTTCACCACCAAATGCACCTCCAATTTCGGCTCCAGATGTCCCAATATTTACATTTGCAATGCCGCAATCAGATCCTTTTGATGACAGAAACAATTCAGCTTCTCTTAAATTCAAGGTCATGATTGCAGAGGATAAACCTTGAGGAACACCGTTTTGTAAAGCAATTGCTTCTGCTAAAGTTTTATATTTAATCAGGTACAAAATTGGCGCAAATGTTTCATGCTGCACAATTTTATAATCATTTTTCACTTCTGCAATACATGGCTTTACATAACACCCACTGCTGTAATGATCGCCTGTTAACACACCACCTTCCACAATAAATTTACCGCCTTCGGCTTTACATTTCTGAATCGAATCCAAATATGCAGCCACAGCATCCTGATCAATCAACGGACCTACGTGATTGCTTTGATCCAGTGGATCACCAATGCGCAACTGATCATAAGCCTTCACTAATTTTTCTTTAAAGGCATCGTAAACATTTTCCTGAATAATTAATCTTCTGGTAGAGGTGCAACGCTGACCAGCTGTACCAACCGCACCAAAAACAGCACCGATTAAACTCATATCTAAATCAGCATGTTCTGAAATAATAATAGCATTATTACCACCCAATTCCAATAAAGTCTTGCCCAGGCGGGCACCCACGGCCGCAGCAACTTCTTTCCCCATACGGGTAGAACCTGTTGCAGAAATTAATGCCACACGGCCATCATTGGCCATCACCTCTCCCACTGCTCTATCACCCAAAACCAGATTACAAACTCCGTCTGCAATATCATTGGCCTTAAATATTTTAGCAATAATATGCTGACAAGCAATTGCTGTTAAAGGCGTTTTTTCTGAAGGCTTCCAGATACATACATTGCCACAAACTAAAGCTAAAGCGGCATTCCAACTCCAAACCGCAACTGGAAAATTAAATGCTGAAATAATGCCAACAATCCCCAGTGGATGCCATTGTTCATACATGCGGTGATTTGGGCGTTCGCTATGCATGGTTAAGCCATATAACTGGCGCGATAATCCTACCGCAAAATCGCAGATATCAATCATTTCCTGCACTTCACCGAAACCTTCCTGCAAACTTTTACCCATTTCATAAGAAACAAGTGTTCCCAATGCATCTTTATTTGTCCTTAAGGCATCTCCAAACTGACGCATGATATCGCCACGTTTTGGCGCCGGAACGGTTCGCCATTCCGAAAATGCTGACTGAGCTTTTTCCACCACCTGGTTATAGTCTTCAGCAGTGGCAACCTTGGCAGAAGCAATTAATTTTCCGTCAACAGGAGAAAAACTTTCCAGCGATTCTATATTTGAAACCCCACCCCAATTACTTCCTGTACTAAAAGCAGCATTATCGGCTTTTACGCCTAACTGATCCAAAATGGATTGAATATCTGTCTTCATATATCTAACGATTTACACAAAAAAACAAAAAATTAAGAGAAAGCGGGTACATTTGAGTCTTTACTTTATCACAATAATTTAGATGTTGTTTTAAAGATAACTGACCCATAAAATCATAAAAAATGAATAGTAAATTTCTCACCTGCAGCGCACTGTTACTTAGCTTTTTCATGGCAGGTAATCTTTCAGCTCAGGAAAAATCTACAGAAAAGCTCGAAAATTTATCTGTCTACCGTGTTACCCCTACTAAAATTAATGATTTGGTCCATACCAAATTAGACGTTTCCTTTGATTATGCAAAACGCTATTTAAACGGAAAAGAATGGGTAACCTTAAAGCCTCATTTTTACCCGACAGATTCCCTAACCCTTGATGCACAGGGAATGGATATCAAAACCGTTGCATTGGTGGGCGCTAAAGGAAACACTCCTTTAAAATATGTATATAACGACAATAAGTTGTTCATCACACTTAATAAAAAATATACAAAACAAGAAAAATATACCATCTATATTGCTTATACGGCAAAGCCGGATGAATTAAAGGTAAAAGGTAGTGCTGCCATTACGGATGCGAAAGGATTGTACTTCATCAATCCTGACGGAACGGATAAAGATAAACCCACTCAAATCTGGACACAAGGAGAAACTGAATCTTCTTCAGCCTGGTTCCCTACCATAGATAAGCCAGACCAAAAGACTACCCAGGAAATTTCGATGACAGTTAAATCGAAATACACTACCCTATCCAATGGAAAACTGGTGAGCCAGAAACCCAACACAGATGGCACCAGAACGGATACATGGAAAATGGATTTGCCACATTCGCCCTACCTGTTTATGATGGCTATTGGCGATTTTAAAATCACAAAAGACACTTATAAAGGCAAAGAAGTTAACTATTACCTGGAACCTAAGTTTGCGCCTTACGCCAAACAGATTTTTGGAAAAACCCCAGAAATGATGAAGTTTTATAGCGAAACTTTAGGCTTAGATTATCCCTGGAATAAATATGCACAAGTGGTGGCCAGAGATTATGTATCAGGTGCAATGGAAAATACGACGGCAACCTTACACGGAGAACAAATCCAAAAAACAGATCGTGAATTACTGGATGGCAATGAAGAAGGAACCATTGCACACGAACTCTTCCACCAGTGGTTTGGAGATTATGTAACGGCAGAATCATGGTCTAACTTAACCATGAACGAATCTTTTGCCACTTTTGGTGAGGTTATCTGGCATGGACATGATGCCGGTAAAGACGCAGAAGATAAATCACGATACGAAAAACTTCAATCTTATATCAGCTCCACCAAAAATGGAGAAAGCCCGGTTTTAGCCCGTTTTCACTATGCAGATAAGGAAGATATGTTTGATAACGTCAGTTATGCTAAAGGCTCAGTGATCTTATATGCGTTGAAAAATCAGATGGGTGATGCAGCTTTTTACCAATCACTGAATAAATATTTAACCACAAATGCTTTTAAAAATGGCGAAACCCATCAACTGCGTTTGGCGATGGAAGATATTACTGGCAAAGACTGGAGTCCTTACTTTAATCAATGGTATTACAATGGCGGTCACCCGATTTTAGCTGTAGATTATGGCTATCAAAATGGAAAGGCTACTATTAAAGTAAAACAAACACAAGATTCTAGTGTGCAAACATTTACTTTACCAATTAAAGTAGATATTTATGTAGGCGGGAAAAAGATTAGAAAGGAAATCACCATAGACCAGCGTGAACAAACTTTTTCGTTTGACGTAAGTGCCAAACCAGATTTAATTGATTTTGATGCCGATAAAATTATCGTTGGCGAAATAAACGACAATAAAGTGGCTGAAGATTATTACTTTCAATATAAAAACGCACCAAGTTATGCCAACAGAATCGAAGCACTGCAATTCATTATGCAAAGCAAAGCAAAAAGCGGTCAGCAGATTTTATTAGCGGGCTTAAAAGATCCATCAGGAGATTTACGTGCCTTGAGTATTGCTGGATTAAATCTAGAAGATGCACAAATTAAAGCTGCTGCGCTTCCAATTTTATTACAGCTGGCCAAAACAGACCGGGATACTGAAGTGAGATCGGCGGCAATTTCCAAACTAGCAGAAACTGGCGATCAGGCTTATAAAAATTTAATGTCTGAAAGTCTTAAAGATAGATCATATCGTGTTATTGCAGCGGGAGTAAGCGGATTGGCAAAACTCGCTCCGCAGGAAAGTTTGAGTACATTATCAACACTGGATCAAGATACGAAAGATCATATTGCGCCTTCAATTGCCGAACTTTACATTAGCGACCCGAAAGATGAACACCAGCAATTTTATACCGATATTATGGATAAGGGAGACCGAAACAAAGTTTTTGCAGTGATTGGCCAATACTTTCAATACCTAAGGGCCAACACCAATCCGGCTGTGACGGAAAAGGGCGTCAAAAATATTAAAGATGCCATTGAAAGACTAAAGTTGCAGTCTTACCTAAACAAGCAACTTTCATCAGCATATGAAGCCACCGCCCAAGGCAAATCAAAGCAAGCTGGTTCAGCAAGCGGAGATGATAAAAAGAACCTGATGAAACAGGCTGAGATATTCAAAAATGCAGCAGCAGATTTAGGAAAGGAATAAGAATATTAAGAAGTTGTCATTGCGAGTTGGCTTTTTTGCCTACGAAGCAATGACGACTTTTCTTATAAAACATAATCTCCACTGCGCATTTAGGCAAATAGAAACCCTGAATAGTAGCAGACCTGGATATATAAGCGAGACTATAACTACACACATTGCTGTCCATAACAAAATCACGTTCCTATTTCAATAAAAAGCCCCAAAGAAACTAATCCTTGAGGCTTTCGGTAAAAGATTTATTATGATTTCCTATCTCGGCGACACATAAGTTAGTGTATCTGTAGCAGCCCGACTTGAAGGGCTTGCTCCCCATTTGAAAGAGATGTAAAAAGTTTTGGTTGCCGGATCATAACGGCTATCATAAGCCGGATCGTTCACCAAAGTTGCATTTGCAGTACTTTTCATCGTTACTTTATTGGTAGTAGGATTAACATTAATGGTTAAACCATCAATACCACCAACGCCTGTACCGTTAGACCAAACCTGACCAAAATCTAAAGCAGTAGCACCGTTGCTAGGTAAATCTTTAGTTAAACCTTTGAAATTACCACTTAAAACAGGATCACCTTCTCTGAATACATAGCCTTTAAAACTATATTTACCATCATACCTGTTTCTAACAGCAACCTTGATCACTACCGAACCGAAATTTTTACTGATTACTTCTCCTGATGCATCTTTTATGGTAACGGGAAGGCCATAGCCTATTGCCGGATTTAGCACATTACTGATGAATTTTACAGGAACCTGTACACGGCGTTGATTGGCCGGGATGGTAATGGTTACCGGCATCGTAAAAGCACTGGCTGGAACGATTGTTAAGGCAGGATCTGAAGCGTGTGCTGCGTTATAAGCGGCAAGTACAGCCGGATCAACAGATAAAGTCACCGTAATATCCGTAGATTTTGTATTCGCGGCAGCGTAATTAATATAGAACATATATTCGCTTGGCGTATCTTGCTGAATCAATGAAGTGGTTAATGAATTTACACTTCCATCACCAACTGGCGAGCCCACAGGAATTTCTACAACAGGCGTTGTGGCAGAAAAATCTGGCTGTTCGTTTTTGTTTTTTAAACAAGAGGATAGACTTAACATGCATAGCATTGCAATAAGCCCATTAAAAATATTTTTATTTTTCATCATTTTGCTTGATTTATTTAACATCCCAAAAAATTCTGGAAGTAAACTGATTAATTGTACCTTCTGCTATAACATTTGCAGCATTGGTGTTATATTCCCTTTGTGGATATAGCATCCTCACCGGAATCTTTTTAGTGGTTACCGTAGAGGCGATAGAAATCGGCATATCTGCAGGCAACTCTAAACGCCTGTAATCTGTCCAGGGTTCTATGGCATTGGTACCATTCATTGCAGCCCATTTTTGCTTAATAATTAAAGCAATTTTATCACTGTTGCTGGTCCAGTTTGCTACATCCTGGTCTGTTAGATAAGTGGTTGCTTCAGCTTCAGTTAAACCCAGGTATACAAAGTTCGCTTTTACTGCTGCTTCGTAGTTACTTTGAGCGCTGCTGGTAAGGTACCCTCTTTGTGAAGCTTCAGCCTGTAAAAACAAACTTTCAAAATCTGTAATGATCGGTTGAGACTGATCGTATGATTTTAATACGCCTTTCCCGATACTGGAAACCGTTACAATGGTTTGATCGAAGTTAACATCCTGCCCCCATACCAAACTCACATAGGTACTTCCGGCACCATCATTAACGGTATTGTACAATCTACCTAATCTCGGGTCATCATTATCCTGTAGGAAATTCATTCCATAAGAACTGGCTAACATATAACCATGTGATGCTGTTCTTGTTCCATCAACACCATAACCGTAAACCGCCCAGAAAGGATTTTGTTTCCCTGCCGTATTCAGATAACCTGGGTTGTTAAAGATACCTTCACCAGTTGCGATGTAACCAAATCCATTTGCAGTGATTTTAGCAATTTCATCTTTGATATATTGTGCTCTGCCTGGCATTTCGGACTGACGCAAAAGAATGCGCAGCTTTAAAGTATTGGCAAATTTACCCCACTTTTTAACATCTCCTTTCGCATATATATCGGCCCCGGCATCGGCAGGACTAACTGTTGCTGTTTTAAATAAATTAGCTGCAGTATCAAGCTGTTTCGCTAAATCTTCATAAATATCCTGTGCTTTATCATATTTTGGATTCAGGAAAACCACCGATTTTGATGCCTGGGTATAAGGTACATTACCATAAAAATCCACCAGATATTGATAATCCCAGGCTTTCATGGTTTTGGCAACTGCTATAAAAAAGTTTTGACCAGAAGCTTTACTTTGCGTTTCCAAATAGGCATAATCATTTAAATTATCATAAAGATTAGCCCAAAGTGTAGTAGAGCCGCTCCAGTTGGTGGTAAAGTTATAAGAGCGTTCTTCATACCAACCCGAAACACCACCTGGTGTCATCCAGTAGTTCATCCACAGGGCTGCGAAACTGTAGAAAATAGACCCGCCTGTAGTGTACGCCGCCGTATTATTTAAGGCTCCGGTTAAAACCAATGCAGGTTTTACCACTGTAGCATTATTGGGGTTATCGTTAATATCTAAAAAACCTTTTTTACAGGCACCAAACAATAATATTGCTGATACCGTAAACACATATATTAATTTCTTTTTCATGTTTTATTCATTAATTGTTAAAAGCCAATAGTTGCAGTGAAACCATAAATGCGGGTAGGTGGTGTTTGATTTAAGTTATTCACACCCTGTGCATTTCCAGTTCCTACGTTAATTTCCGGGTCGGTATATATATTATCGCTTGGTCTGAACATGAAGAGATTTCTTCCAATCAGGGCAATGCTTGCATTTTTAATGAATTTAGCTCTGCTTTGTAACCATTGTGTTGGCACCTGATAAGCCAGGGAAAGCTCTCTGATTTTCCAGAATGCAGCACTCATTACGTAGTTAGAAGCCGTATTGGTACGAATACCGTCAGCCCAAAATGAACCATTCCCGTTTATAGTAGTGGTGTTGGTGTTTGGCACAAATACGCCTGGTGAGGTTTGAATAACTGAATTAGGATAAATGAAACGTTCACGTCCGGCCTGAGCAGAAGTATAACTAATCCCTGCAAAATCAAGTGTACTGGCGAAACTGTTGTAAAAAACATTTCCACTCCGGTATTCTGCTACACCAGATAAAGTGAAGTTTTTAAAGGTGAAACTGGTGTTAATCCCTAAAACACTACTTGGGTTGGTTTGTCCGAAATCTTTATTAATCGGGTTAGAAAGTGGTAATCCAGTATTTGCATCTACAATTACACGTCCTTCAGGATCTGTTTGATAAGTGCTCACTTGCAATGAAGGAAAACTCTGGCCCACAACAATATAGTTATTATCGCCTATACCCAATTGATTTTGTCCTTGATATAATGATAATACTTTATTGGTGTTGTAGGAATAATTTACCCCTACATTCCATCTAAATCCATTTGATAAGCCAATCACTGGTGCGGCATTCAGGCTAAACTCAATTCCTTTGTTTTCGCCTTCACCTGTATTGATAATGGCACTGGTATAACCTGTTGTGCCAGATAAATCTATCCCGTTGATAATTTCCTGATCTTTTGTATTTTGCAAATAGGCAGAAGTTTCAAGCGTAATGCGATTATTCAGGAAACCAATGTCAAAGCCAATTTCTTTTGAAATGGTTTGCTCAGGTTTTAGGTTTGGATCGTATACAACGTTATCAATTGAGTAACCTGCGGTACTGCCGTAAGGAAAGTTTCCTGCCGGATTTATTGTAGAAACCAATTTATAAGGATCGATCTGTACAGCATAAACTTTCGATATCCCTCCACGGATTTTAGATTACTGATGACCTTACTTTCTTTTAATGCCGGAATGGCGTCGGTAAGTGTTAATGCGGCATCAATTGCCGGATAAAAGAAAGAGCGGTTACTTTTGGCCAATCTCGAATCCCAGTCATTTCTTCCGGAGATGTGGATGGTTAAGTAATCATTGTATGTGGCTGTGATATCTCCAAACACACCCAGTTGACGAGAGTTACGCTCAGTTTCTGAACCAACGATTTCACCAGTACGGTTATTAATGTTAAACAGGTTATCAACCACTAAATTTGATCCCGACTGAGTCATGTATTTATAGTTTTTCTGTATCACCTGTGCACCACCAATAAGTGTAAACTTAAATTGATTAAACGTTTTAGTAGCAGTAGCAAGAAAATCTCCGGTATACCTGCTTTCAAATTCATTATAATCGCCTACTGATGATCTGGTGTATTGCGTTGCCGCAGCTGCTTTACCAGAATCATGTGCAAAATCAGAATAGGTGTAAGCATAGTTTTTGTTTTTTCCCTGGGTATTCTTACTGCTAAAACCGCCTCTTGCCATTAAACTTACCCAATCAACTGGTTTATAAGTAAAAGATAGATTTCCCAATAAGTCATCTCTACGCTCATTATTACGGTTTTGTTGCAAGCCAAAATAAGGGCTACTGTAATAATCATTATAGTAATCGTTAGGGTTACCATATTTAGATGTTACATCGCTATATTCAGTTAAAGGAACATTACCCGGCGTATTGATCACATTGTTATACACCTGATTAGTGCTTTTATCATAGTTTCTTTGTGTGTAGTTAAAAGAATAATCAGCTAAGAATTTATCAAGTTTACGTGTGCCGTTAACGCGGATAGCTGTTCTGTTTGATTTATCACCTGGTACATACCCTTTGCTATTCACACGTTGCAGGTTAATATAGGTGGTACCATTCTCACTCCCTCCCGAATAAGTAAGATCGTTTTGTTCATCAATACCGGTTTCAAAAAAACTTTCTTTCTCTCCTTCTTTATAAGTATAGGGAACCATTTGATAGGTACCATCTTCCAATATACGACCCAATGGTCTGATACTTCCATCAAAACGTTCGCCGAAGGTTTGATTTTCAAAAGGCGTATATAGTCCAAATCCAAAATCATCCTGGGTTGTACCACCACCAAATTCGGTTTGCTCTTTAGGGAAGTAACTTAAACGATTTAGTAAAGTGGTATTAGTATAACTGATGCTGCCGCCTTCAGAAGATCCCCGTTTCGTACTTACAATAATTACACCGTTGGAAGCGTCTGATCCGTAAAGTGCTGCAGCATTTGCACCCTTTAGGATATTCACATTATCAATATCATTCGGGTTAATTGAGTTCAACTGACTTAACGGCACAATGATCCCATCCAATACCAAAAGGGCCTGGTTGTTTCCGGTAAAAGATCTGTTTCCACGCAACACTACTCTTACCTGATCACCAGCATCGATTTGATTGTTTGCCTGATTGATCTGTAACCCCGCAACCTTACCTGATAAACCAGTTGCCAGGTTTGTAGGCTTACTCGAGGTTAAGGATTTACCTGTTACCTGTTGGGTAGCATAACCAATTTCTTTTGGCTTACGTTTAATACCCAAAGCGGTAGAAATCGTAACCTCACTTAAACTCTTGGAATCCGGTTCAAGGCTTATGTTCACATTTGATTCTGAACCAACCGAAATTTCTTTGGCTACAAAACCGATATAAGTAAATTGTAGCACTTCGTTTGGGTTAGCATTAATGGTAAACTTTCCATCCGATCCGGTTGAAGCAGCTTTTTTAGAATCCTTTACGCGGACGCTAACTCCTGGGAGAGGCAGTCCATCATTGGATGCAACTACTTTCCCGGTAATATTTCTACTTTGCGCATCTGCTTGTATAATGCCACAAAATAAAAACATGACTAAACACAGTACGAGTTTTTTCATTTTTTCTTAGTTTGTTTTAGTTAATAATTCCCGAATTACAGTTTTTTCTTCCATTAAATCAAAATAATTAACACTTATATTTAAAATAATATAAATTGCACTTAGAATATCACTAAAATGTTTTAGCAATTAATTAATCTACTACAAAACATACACTAAAAACTACTTATTTTAGCTTTAATTTCTGTTTGTTTTAATTTTGATTTCAGAATCAGATTTATACAGAAGAAACTAAACGAAAGGCGCATTTAAAATCCAAAAACTATATATGAAAAAATTTATGCTTTATCTTTTGTTCGCGATAATCGCAAACTATTCTTTTGCACAAAATGTAACCGTAGGATCGAGTGCAAAACCACTTTTAAAATCAGTTGTTAAAGTTTCGGTTCAGGGAAGCCCCTATTTCAATGAAAGCTATACCAGCGGCAAAATAAAAACAGTTAGCCAGAAAGAATTCACCATAAATAACCTGAAATATAACTTAGCAACACAGCAACTGGAATACGCTGAAAATGATCAGATTTATGCGATTCAAGATTCGGTACAATCATTCACCTTGAAGGATTCGCTAGGGAAGGAAAATGTGTTCTTCAAATTAAATTCTGAAAATGTAGCCGGCTTTTACAAGATTATTGCTGAGGGCAAAATATCGTTATTGAAAAAATACACCGTTAAAAAAGAAGAAACTCAAGATTGGTTTACCAAAAAGACAGTAACTAAAAACGTTCAGCACCACATATACTTTACAAATCAGGATGGAATAATTAAAAACTTTATCCCTTCCATGAAAAGTATAAACGCAGTTTTGGCAGACAAAAAAAAACAGGTAATAAAATTTATTGAAAATGAGCAGCTCAATCCAAAACAAGAAAATGATCTGATCAAGGTATTTAACTTCTACAATACCCTAAAATAATGATCATAAAAACCAGTTTACAGGCTATTATTCTGTACATGGTTTCATTTTAAAAAACAAATTACAGAGCTTGATTGAAGAAAAAACAGCCTTGTCTTTTCATGACCCCTTCATTACCTTAGCCAATTAAATTAATCCTATTTTTGCATAAGAAGAGAAAAGGAACCGCGATGTTGAAAAAATATTTTGATTATCCACAGTTCATAATCAGATCAATAAGCTTTATTTTCAGTTGTTTACCTGGTTTTTAACAACTGATGTTAATAATTATTTCTTAATTGAATAATTTTAATTGGTAAACTTATATTGTATCTTTCTGCCAATTGGCACGGTTCTTTAATTTAATTGTATATGGAAGAAGAATTCTTTTTTGAATCCAATGAAGACGCACAGCGTTCGGTAGAGCGCTACGAGGAGATGATCCGCAATCAGGATCAGTATTTTTTTGATGCTGGCGCCTTTGAGTATATTGTAGATTTTTACATTGAAAAAAATGATCCGGTTAAGGCGCTACAGGTAGTAGATTATGCTGTTAACCAACATCCTTACGCAACCGTTTTTTTAATTAAACAGGCACATCTTTACATTTTAACCAATAACCACGATCAGGCATTTCTGGCTTTACAAAAAGCCGAATTGCTGGAACCATCAGAACCGGATATTTATTTATTACGGGGAAATATTTTTCAAAACACTGAACGTTTTAGTGAGGCCTTGGAAAATTATGAGAAGGCATTAGGTTTGGCAGAGAGTACAGACGAAATTTTATTGCAGATGGCTTACGTGTACCAAAGCATGGGTGATTATGAAAGCGCCATTACCTACATTAAGCTAAGTTTAGAACAAAATATGGAAAACCAGGATGGTTTGTATGAACTGGCTTTCTGTTATGATGTTTTAGATAAACAAGAAGAAAGCATCAAATTTTATCAGCAATACATTGATACCGACCCTTATTCTTATGCCGCATGGTATAATCTTGGCAACAGTTTCCATAAATTAAATCTTTTCGAAAAGGCGATAGATGCTTACGATTACGCGATTTTAATTAAGGAGGATTTTAGCTCTGCCTATTTTAACAAAGGCAATGCTTTAGTACAGCTAGATAAATATGATGAGGCCATTGAGGTGTACAAGCAAACTTTCGAGTATGAGCAACCCAATGCCGATACTTATTGTGCCATTGGGGAATGTTACGAGAAGCTTGAAAAAATGGATGAGGCCCGGTCTTATTACAAAAAATCGGTTAAAATGGATCCAAAAATGGCTGATGCCTGGTTTGGAATTGGTGTAACACTTAACCATGAGGAACGCTACTTCGAGTCGTTACATTTCTATAAAAAAGCAATTGATTTAGAGGCCGAAAATCCTGATTTCTGGTTTGCCATGGCCGATGCTTATTACAAACTGGGCCAGATTGAAGAATCTATTACGGCCTATGAAAAGGTGTTAGAATATAATCCATTAGATATTGAAGCCTGGCTAGATTTTAGTACCGTTCTTTACGAACAGGGTAAATTACTGGAAGCATCAGAAACAATGGCTGAAGCCATTAAGAATAATCCCGAAGCAGCAGAACTTTATTACCGCATGGTAGCCTATCTGTTTGCGCTTGGGAATTATGCCGATGCATTGGGCTTCCTGGAAACGGCTTTAACAACTGATCCAGACAAGCATTATATTTTGTTTGAATATTTACCACAGTTGCAAGATAACAGTGCCATTATCAATGTTATAAACCGATATATCCGGTAAAAACCTTTTGAGAAAAATTTAACAAATAAATCTCAAATTTTTTTTCACTTTTGTACGCATATGAATTACCCATTATTAAACGTTCCTGAACGTCCTGCTAAACCACGCCAGAAAGGCCTTACTATGGTTATGGATAAAGGATTAAGCCTTCGCCAGGTGGAAGATTTTATCGAAGTTGCCGGCGTACATACAGATATCGTAAAATTAGGTTGGGCAACATCTCATGTTACACCAAACCTTAAAGAAAAATTAGCTTTATATAAAAGTGCCGGCATTCCTACTTATTTTGGAGGAACACTATTCGAGGCCTTTATCATCCGTAACCAGTTTTCTGATTATCAACGCATTCTGGATCAATACGGAATGGAATATGCCGAAGTATCAGATGGTTCTATTGAAATTGAACACGATTTGAAATGTGGCTTCATCGCTGAGCTTTCAAAACAGGTAACCGTAATTTCTGAAGTTGGAAGTAAAGACGCCGCTAAAATATTTGCGCCATATAAATGGATCAAATTAATGAAGGCAGAAATTGAAGCAGGTTCATGGAAAGTTATTGCTGAAGCGCGTGAAGGTGGAAATGTAGGGATTTACCGTGGCAGTGGTGAAGTACGTGAAGGTTTGGTAGATGAAATTCTAACACAAATTCCTGAAGAAACCATTATTTGGGAAGCCCCACAAAAAGAACAGCAGGTTTGGTTTATTAAACTTATTGGTACAAACGTTAACCTCGGTAACATTGCACCTGCAGAAGTGATTCCTTTAGAAACTATACGTTTAGGACTTAGAGGCGATACTTTTGACTATTTCCTGAACCAGACTAAATAACGCATATTGTTATTGCGAGGCAAGAAGCAATCTATTACGGAAGTTAATTGCTAACGTTTTAAGATTGCTTCCTGATTTGCAACGGAGTTAATTTGAATATGAAAACTTACGGCTTAATCGGATTTCCATTATCTCATTCCTTTTCTAAAAAGTATTTTACTGAGAAATTTTTAGATGAAGGCATCGTTGATCACCAATATGAGCTTTATCCTATTGAACATATTCAATCACTCCCTGAATTATTAAGCAACAATCCCACACTATCCGGCTTAAATGTAACCATTCCACATAAGGTAAGTGTGTTGCCTTTTTTAAATGAAATAGATGAAGCTGCCGAAAAAATAGGTGCCGTAAACTGCATTTGTGTTAACCGACTTGAAGGCGAAATTCATTTAAAAGGCTATAATACAGATGCCTTCGGTTTCGAAAAATCTTTATCACCATTATTACAACAGCAGCATACAAAAGCATTGGTTTTTGGAGATGGAGGAGCCGCCAAGGCAGTTAAATATGTATTGGAAAAACTCAATATCGAATACCAGATAGTCGTGCGTACGCCTGTTAATAATGCAATTTTATATACGGAAATTACACCAGAGATACTGGAAAGTCATAAATTGTTAATTAACACCACACCTTTGGGCATGTCTCCAAATCAGGAGACTTTTCCAGAAATTGATTATACTCAAATCGGAGATCAGCATTTAGCATACGACTTGGTTTATAACCCGTTAGAAACAGCGTTTCTATCTAAGGCCGCAGCTCAGGGAGCAACAATTAAAAACGGCCTGAAAATGTTGCACCAGCAAGCTGAAAAAGCCTGGGCGATATGGAATCAGTAATTTAAGCATCCATTAATGGTTAATCGTAGAACAATGAAATTAATATACTTTATCCTTTTTCAATTTGTTCTGCTTTTAAGTTTTTCGGCTTGCCAAAACAATGATTATAGCCCAAAACCGAAAGCTTATTATCGGATTCAATATCCTGAGAAATCTTATCGACCGCTTTTAGCACCTGTTCCTTTCAGTTTTACTTATCCAAAATATGCTACCCTTGAAAAAGATATAAGTCGTGATGCTCAAAAATACTGGTACAATCTACACTTTAAACAGTTTAATGGATTTCTACACCTCACCTACTACGATTTTTCAGGTAAGAAAGAATATGATGAAATGGTTGAAGATGCCCGTAAACTGGCTTTCAAGCACACGATAAAAGCAAGTGCCATAGATCAGAAACTAATCAACTATCCGGATAGAAAAGTTTATGGTATTTATTACGCAATTGAAGGAAACACTGCTTCATCCGTTCAGTTTTTTTTAACGGATAGCACTAAAAATTATTTCAGGGGTGCCTTATATTTTAATGAACGCCCTCATTATGATTCAATTGCTCCAGTAATTAATTTCATTAAGAAAGACATTGACACGTTAATATCCACCTTCAGGTGGAAAAACTAAAAGCCTTATGATTACCGTAAAAACCCTGACTTTTAACGCTTATAGCGAGAATACCTATATTTTATTTGATGAAACAAAAGAATGTGTCATTATTGATCCGGGAATGTATGATGGATATGAGCAAAATGAACTGGTTTCTTTTATAAAGGATAATGGGCTTAAACCGGTATTTTTGCTAAATACACATTGCCACCTGGACCATGTTTTTGGCAATAAGTTTATCGATGATACTTATGGCTTAAAGCCTCAATTTCATGAAGGCGAGCTTCCTGTTTTAAATGCTGTACCCAGTTATGCACCGTCTATGGGTTTTACCCGGTATCAGGTTTCTCCTTTGCCAGAGCGGTATTTAACAGATGAGGATACGATCACATTTGGAAACAGTTCACTTGCTATCATTTTTGCTCCGGGCCACTCACCTGCACATTTATGCTTTTACAGCGCGGCAGATCATACGCTAATGGGTGGTGATGTATTATTCCAGGGGAGTATTGGCCGCACTGATCTTCCCGGAGGAAATCATCAGCAATTAATTCAAAACATTTTACAGAAGCTTTTCGTTTTACCTAATGAAACAACAGTCTATCCTGGCCATGGTCCGGCAACAACTATTGGTTATGAAAAACAACATAATCCCTTCTTTAAATAAAATGCTTTATAACCATTTATTGTATTGGGATTTACGAGCTTTAGCCTTTTAACTTTAAACCTCTACCTTTTAATTATCTTTACCGCTGTGAATACGCCGCTATATATTGCAAAACGTTACTTGTTTGCAAAAAAGTCTACCAATGCCATTAACCTGATATCCGGCATATCAATGGTTGGCGTAATGGTAGGAAGTGCAGCACTGATTATTATTCTTTCTGTATTTAATGGCTTGGAAACAGTTGTGCTGGGGCTATTTGATACCATGACACCAGAACTCGTTATCGTTCCGGCAAAGGGTAAAACATTTGATCCAGATACCAAGTACTTTTCATCGCTTAAAAAAAATAAAGCAGTTTTCTCCTACACAGAGGTATTGCAAGAGAATGCATTATTAAAATACAACCAAAAGCAAGCCGTAGGCATGGTGAAAGGCGTAAGTTTGGCTTATTTAAAAAACAGTAAACTGGATAGTTCCATAAAAGAAGGCCACTTCATTTTACAGGATAAAAATGGATACAACGCTGTCATTGGTTCTACGCTACAAAGTCAGCTCACTGTAAACACCCTCGATCCGTTTACCGAAATGGAAATTTTTTCACCTAAAAAAACGATTGCGGTGAATACCTTAAATCCTACTGATGATTTTGTGAATAAGAACATTAGGGTAAGTGGCGTTTTTGAGGTACAGCAAGAATTTGATAATGGTATTATTGTGCCTCTGGCTTTTGCAAGAGAATTGCTTGGAGAAGAGAAAAATGTATCAACAATAGAAATCAATCTGCAAGCCGGAACCGATGTGGATCATTTTCAGGAAGAAGTGGCAGAGAAGCTCGGTAAGGATTTTGAAGTACGTAACCGGGCAGAACAAAACCAATCGCTCTACCACATCTTAAATACAGAAAAATGGGCAGTTTATATTATTCTTACCTTCATACTGATCATTGCCATTTTTAATATTATTGGCTCACTTACCATGTTGGTGATTGATAAGGTAAAAGACATTGCCATTTTAACCAGTTTAGGCGCAAGTAAAAAATTGATTAAACGTATTTTCTTATTTGAAGGCATGATGATTACCATGTCAGGTTGTGTGCTGGGCTTAATCATTGGGCTGATTTTCTATTTCATTCAGCACAAATACGGAATTATAAAAATGGGTGAAGCAAATCTACTGATGGAATCCTATCCAATTGGCCTTAAATGGAAAGACTATATTCTGGTCTTTGTAACGGTAGGATTTTTCTCATTTTTGGCATCAGCTTTGTCATCAAATTTAAGTGTTAAAAAGATAGACCAAATTAATCAAACGATATAAAGGGATGAAGTTAGTTAAACAGGCATTTGTATTTGTTGTACTCTTTGGAGTAGCCGTTACAGCTTGTAACAGAAACGGGAAAGCCGGTAAGGAAGAAGAAAGTAACGTCAAAATCGTAAAAGGATTATACAGCTTTGGTCCGGAAATGAAGTCATTTACCATGTGTGATGATGGACGTGAATACTGGGTGGCAGATAGTGTTAAAAATCTGGAACTGTCATACAGCAATCTCAATTTCGAAAAACCATATGAGCCAGTTTATGTAGAGCTGGAAGGCTATTTTGCAAAATCTGATACTTCAGTTGTTTCTGCTGATTTTGATTCTACATTAGTGGTTACAAAAGTTTTAAAAATAAGCAAGGAAATTCCTGATGGCCCTTGCGCACAATAATTGACTAACTTTCATTCGTTAGTCTGGAAATTCTTTCCTGACTTTTATACCTGTGGATTTATAATCTACCCTCAACGACTTTGTTTATCTAGCTTATTTTTATAGTATTGAGCTAACGTTCAACCCTATAATGATATCATGTATAGAGGATTAAAAATCCTCAGGAACATCAGACTGGATTATAAATCCAGAATAACCAGACATCAAATTTAGATTATAAAAAAAGCCCGAATCAAAGCAAATGATTCAGGCTCTTTTCTAGATATTATATCTACTACCAGTAAATACCATATAAGGCAACTAATAATCCAACAATAATTAAAGCACCAACTGCAAAGCCTGTTGTTGTTTTAAACATGCTAGAATCAATCTCAAGTCCTTTCGGATTAGCCACTCCTTTTCTAAATTCAGTTAAACTGATCAGCACCATTCCTAAAATACAGAACACAAATACAATACCCATTCTATCTAAGAAAGGAATTTCATATATACCAGCCGCTGTTTTAACAGAAAAACCTATTCCAGATAAGAAAGAAAGATCCGTCATTCCTGGTAGGAATTTCAAAAGTAAAGACAATCCGAAGCCACCAATTGTGGCGAATAATGCTGCATTTGAAGTTGATCTTTTCCAGAAGAATCCTAAAATAAACATGGCAAAAATACCTGGAGATACGAAACCTGTATATTCCTGAATGTATTGGAAACCTCCTTTTTTGTCAATGCCTAAGTGAGGTGCAATTAAAACCCCTAAAACCATGGCTACTACCACAGCGATTTTACCCGTAAACACGAGATCTTTCTCTGAAGCATTGGTTTTCAACACCTTTTTATAAATATCAAGGGTAAAGATGGTGGCAATACTATTGGCCTTACCAGCTAAAGAAGCCACAACCGCAGCTGTTAAAGCGGCAAATGATAAGCCTTTTAATCCGGCAGGTAATAAGTTTAACAATACGGGATAAGCACGATCAGGATTAACAGAACCATCTTGCAACATCTCAGCCTGGAAAGCGCCATCTTTATAAAGTACATATGCAGCAATACCTGGAAGCACCACGATGATAGGCATTAACAATTTTAAGAATGCGGCGAATAATAATCCACCACGGGCTGTTTTTAAATCTGCCCCTAAAGCCCTTTGTGTGATGTATTGATTACAACCCCAATAGTTTAAATTAACAATCCACATACCGCCAATCAAAACACTTAAGCCCGGTAAATCGATATAATTTTCATTATCAGGTTTAAAAATCATGTGAAAATGTTCTGAAGCCTTAGTACTCATTAAGCTATAGCCTTCTAAAACACCCGTTGTACCATAATGAGTGGATACTAAATTAAGTGCCAGATAAGTAGTAGCCAAACCACCAAGAATTAAGAAAAACACTTGAATTACATCTGTATAGCCAATTACCTTCATACCACCAAGCGTAATTAAAATGGCAAATGCAGCAATGGCATACATACAGAACGTTAAATCAAAACCAGATATACTGCTTACGGCTAATGCACCCAGATATAAGATAGAAGTTAAATTAACCACTACATATAATAATAACCAAAACACAGCCATTATCATGGCAACAGTACCATTGTAACGCTGATGCAGGAACTGAGGCATTGTTGCAATCTTATTCTTAAGGTAAACAGGAATAAAGAAAACAGCCACAATCACCAGCGTTAAAGAACCCATCCACTCATAAGTAGCAATGGCGAGCCCCATTTTAAAGCCAGATCCACTCATCCCAATAAACTGCTCGGCAGAAATATTAGAGGCAATTAATGATGCACCGATTGCCCACCAGGTAAGCGAGCCTTCTGCTAAAAAGTAATCTTTGGAACCTGTTGATGCAGATTTTTTCTTATTGTAGATGTAGAGACCATAGGCGGCTACAATAACGAAGTAGACTGCAAATACAATGTAATCCTTCGTGTCCAGTAAGTTTTGTTTCATTGAATGATATAAAGGTTATTTGGTTTAGAAATCTAAATGTAGTAAAATCATAAATTAATAATGACATTTTTTTAAGAAAAAAAACGTTAAAAAGACGTTTATTAATTTATGATCTTACTTATTGCTAAATTTTAGATGTATCTATTAATTAGATTTTCTAAATATTCTTGTCTGCCGCTTCTCACTTCAGGCTCTCCATTTTCAGCAGCATAGTTTCTTAAATCCTCTAAACTCAATTTTCCTTGTTCAAAATCAGCGCCTTTACCACTGTCGAAAGAGGCATAACGATCTGTTCTTATTTTCTTGTAATCCGATTTCTGAAGAATGGCATCAGCTGTAATTAATGCACGGGCAAAAATGTCCATACCACCAACATGAGCATAAAATAAATCTTTAGGATCAGTAGAGTTACGGCGAATTTTAGCATCGAAATTCACACCACCACCCTGCAGACCACCGCCTTCTAAAATGATCAGCATGGATTCAGTCAATTCGTTAATATCATTTGGAAACTGATCTGTATCCCAGCCATTTTGGTAATCGCCACGATTGGCATCAATAGATCCTAACAAACCACTGTCTACTGCAACCTGTAATTCATGTTGAAAAGTATGACCCGCTAAGGTAGCATGGTTAACTTCGAGATTTAATTTGAAATCATTTAATAAATCGTATTGTTGTAAAAAGCCTTTTACGGTAGCTGCATCGTAGTCATACTGATGTTTTGAGGGCTCACATGGCTTAGGTTCAATAAAGAAAGTACCTTTAAAACCTTGTTTACGGGCATAATCTTTGGCTGTATGTAAAAACTGTGCTAAATGCTCCTGCTCACGTTTCATATTGGTATTTAGCAGGCTCATATAACCCTCTCTACCACCCCAGAAAACATAATTTTCACCACCTAGTGCAATTGTTGCATCCAGTGCAGCTTTAACCTGGGCAGCACCATGTGCTAAAACTTTAAAGTCTGGATTGGTAGAAGCACCATTCATGTAACGTTCATGGCTGAATAAGTTAGCTGTTCCCCAAAGTAGTTTTACACCACTATCGGCTTGTTTTTGTTTAGCATATTCAACCAGTGCCTGCAATCTGTGTTCGTTTTCAGCAATATTATTTCCGTAATCAACTACATCTACATCATGGAAACAGTAGTAAGGCATTTGCATTTTAGTGATAAACTCGAAGGCAGCATCCATTTTATCTTTAGCTCTTTCAACAGCATCTTTCTTTTCATCCCATGGGAAAACGTGCGTGGCACCACCAAAAGGATCTGCACCATTTGCATTAAAGGAATGCCAATAAGCACAAGCAAATTTAAAATGCTCATTCATTGTTTTTCCTGCTACAACCCTATCAGCATCATACCATCTGAAAGCAAGTGGATTATCACTTTCCAAGCCTTCAAATTTAACCTGATCTATACCTTTAAAAAATTCTTTTTCTCCTGTTACTACGTTTTTCATTGTACTCTTAATTTGCGGTTCTGTTTATAATAATTTAATTAAAATTTCTTTCCATTCCTGATAAATCGGCTCGTATTGTTCCGAGTGTTGAGGATTTAAGGTTTTGATCACCTGGTGTTGCGTAAAGGCATCTTCTACATTCTTAAAAACTCCCGCACCAATGCCAGCACCCAATGCCGCACCAACACTCCCGTCATTTTCATATAATTCAACAGGAATTCCCGTTACATCAACAAATGTTTGGGCAAATACCTCGCTCAGAAATAAGTTTGCCCGGCCAGCCCGAATTACCTTTGGCTGCATTCCGTTTTCACGCAGGATATCTAAACCGTATCTAAAAGAAAAGGCAATTCCTTCTTGTACAGCACGGAAAATATCAGCCTGTTGATGAAGGTTAAGGTCAATACCCAGCACTTGTCCGCCAGTATATTTATTATTCAACATGCGTTCAGCTCCATTCCCAAAAGGAAGTACTTTTAAACCTTTGCTACCAATAGGTGATGTTGCAGCAAGCTTATTAAGTTCCGGATAGCTCGCCTGTGGAGCAAAATTATGTTTAGCCCACCGATACATGCTACCCGTACCGTTAATGCAAAGCAATACACCTGTATGCTTCTTTTCTTTCGTGTAGGTTACGTGAGCAAAAGTATTTACCCTCGATTCCTGGTCATATGTCAACTCATCACTTACACCATAAATTACACCAGATGTACCTGCGGTTGCAGCCACTTCACCAGGTTTAAAAACATTTAGTGATAAAGCATTGTTAGGCTGATCGCCAGATTTGTAAGAAACCGGAATTCCTGCTGTAAGTCCAAGCAATGTGGCTGTTTCTTCAAGCAGTTTTCCATGCGACGAAAATAGTGGTTTTATCTCCGGGATCAGATTTTCATCAAATCCATAATGGCTCATCAAATCACTTGAGATTTCATCATTTTGAAAATCCCAGAAAATACCTTCAGACAAAGCCGGAATACTGGTGGTAATGCATCCTGTTAACTTCATGGAAATAAAATCACCCGGTAACATAATTTTATCTATCTGCGCAAAAACTTCCGGCTCGTTTTCTTTTACCCAGGCAAGTTTAGAGGCCGTAAAGTTTCCCGGAGAATTTAATAAATGCGATAGTGATTTTTCGTGACCAATGGCTTCGAAAGCACTGTCGCCTATTTCTACAGCCCTACTATCACACCATATGATACTGTCTCTTAAAACTTTCTGGCTTTTATCTACCACGACTAAACCATGCATCTGGTAAGCAATACCAATTGCTTTAATTTCTTTAGGATCGAAATTAGCGTTTGCGTTAACTTTTAGTACAGCCTGTTGTACATTTTGCCACCACTCCACTGGAGATTGTTCTGCCCAGCCGTTTTTAATAGATTTTATTTCTGTTTCCTGATCTGGATATTGAGCTGTTGCAACACATTGTTGCGTATGAACATCTACTACTGCAACCTTTATGGATGATGTACCTACATCAATACCTAATAAATACATTTGTTATAATTAATTTTAATACTTGGTTATGCAAACGGTTGCATAAAGTTAATTCTTAAATTCTTAATCGCAAATTTTTTAGCTTTTATTAATTGTTTTTTTTATAAAATAACCAGCCTAAACTTGAAACTTTTGGATGTACTATTTAAGCTGAAAACTTTATTTCTACTAAAACAACATGTTATTAATTGATAATTTATTATTTTGGTCACTCATAAAATAAAATGATGCAACATATATCCTGGGGTGATTTTGAAAAGGTAGAACTTAGAATTGGGACTATTATAGAGGCCACAGAATTTCCGGAAGCTAAAAAACCTGCGTACAAATTAAGGGTAGACTTTGGTGAATTGGGTATTAAAAACAGTAGTGCTCAAATTACTAAACATTATACCTTGCCCGAATTAATTGGCAGACAAATTATTGGTGTAGTTAATTTCCCAAAGAAACAAATTGGAAAGTTTATGTCTGAATTTCTCGTTACAGGGTTTGCAGACGAAAATGGCGATATTGTATTATCAGCTGTGGAACGGAAGGTACCTAATGGAAGTAAATTGATATAAATTGGCAATGCAGGTCAAATTGATTCCGAGAGGTTTGAGTTTACCTAAAATATATTATTAATATCTTCTTTTATCGGCGAGATCACCGTAAATCAGCGGGAACCATTTAAATATTATATATTACTCAAAGCTGAACCAAAAAACCCATTATGCCATGAAATCAATTTAGGTCAACATTAAAGATTACCTATATTTGTTTCATGAGTTTTTACAATTTTGAAAACACTGATTCAGGCGAAGAAGATATCCATTATATGAAGCTCGCTTTAGAAGAGGCTAAAAAGGCATTGGCTGAAGATGAAATTCCAATTGGTGCCATTGTGGTAAGTAAAAACCGGATTATTGGCCGGGGCTACAATTTAACAGAACGCTTCAATGACGTAACGGCACATGCAGAAATGCAAGCTTTCACCTCTGCCACGCAAACCATTGGTGGGAAGTACCTCAAAGATTGCACTTTATACGTAACCATCGAACCATGTGTAATGTGTGCAGGGGCAAGCTACTGGGCACAAATTGGTAGAATTGTTTACGGTGCAAGAGAAGAAAAGCGAGGATTTATTTCTAAGGGATCAGATTTGCTACATCCAAAAACAGTGCTGAAAGGTGGCGTAATGGCCGAAGAATGTGCTGCAATGATGAAAAGCTTTTTTGCGAAGAGAAGATGAGGGAGTAGTAACTAGTAGCGAGTATCAGGTATCAAGATTAGGCGCTAAAGTAAGAAGTAAAGAACTGATGTATATTAGTAGTAAGTAGCTAGTATTATGTATCAAGACTAAATACTATACCTTAATGATCCTTAATCCCTTAATGTTTTCAATAAAAATACCCTTATACTTAACTTATGGTTTTGATTTTTTTTTATCCAGTCTCTTGATTTGAATAAGCAAGTCTACGCTATGTTAAAAACCAAAATACCATTTGATGATAATAACATGAACAAATCTTAACCTACGAATGTTATATTTGCTCAACAAACATTTTTAAATTTAAAACATAAAACTATGGCTTTTGAATTACCAGCGTTACATTACGCTACAGACGCATTAGAACCGCATATTGATAAAACTACCATGGAAATTCACCATGATAAACATCACCAGGCTTACGTAACTAACTTAAATAAAGCTGTTGAAGGAAAACCTGAAGCAAATTTAAGCATCGAAGAAATCGTTAAAAATATTTCGAAATATCCTGCTGCTGTGAGAAACAATGGTGGTGGTCATTATAATCACTCTTTATTCTGGAACGTTTTAGGTCCAAATAAAGGTGGCGAGCCAACTGGCGATTTAGCTAAAGCAATTAATGAAACTTTTGGTTCATTTGCTGAATTAAAAACTAAATTACAGGAAGCTGGCGCAACACGTTTTGGATCAGGCTGGGCTTGGTTATCTGTTGGTGCTGATAAAAAACTTCAGGTTTCTTCTACTCCAAATCAGGATAATCCTTTAATGGATATTGCTGAAGTAAAAGGAACACCTATTTTCGGTATTGATGTTTGGGAACATGCATACTACTTAAAATATCAAAACAAACGTCCGGATTATTTAGCTGCAATCTGGAATGCTGTAAATTGGGATGCTGTTGCAGAACTTTACAAAAAAGCATTGTAAGCAATCCATTTAAATTATAAAGAAAGTCCCGGCATAAAAAATCGGGACTTTCTTGTTTTAAGATAATTACCTAACTTTACAGCTATTAAGACATTCAAAATGAAGCAGGTTATATTTTTACTCTTTATATTAGTTGGGATCAGCGGGTTGGCAAATGCACAACAAAATAAGGTTCCTACACCAGATGAGATTGCTAAAAAAAATGTAGATGATTTAGATAAAAGATTAAAACTAAACGATACGCAAAAAAGCGTTATTTATCGTTTTACTTTTAATCAGGCTAAAGAACAGGCTGATTTAATTAAGAGACAACAAGCTGGAAATTCTCGTGAAGAAGATGTAGATAAATTCTATAAATTACAGAATGAAACTTCTAAAAACATCCGTAATGTATTAAAAGGCGAACAGCAAAGCGAATACGATAAAGTTATCGAAGAACGGTTAAGCGGTAAATCCAAAGGAAAAAACAAGAAAAAGAAAAAGGGCGAAGAGGAAGAAGTAGAAGGTGATATCAAAGGCTTGCTTTCTGCACCTCCACTTGAACAGCAAAAGCAATAATTCTAGTGTTGTGATCACAAGTAGGGAGCCCTTCTAAATAGATTGCTTCATCCAATGAAGAATTGGCTTCGCAATGACGATTATTCGTAAGTTAAAAAGTTCAGAATTCTTTATTGAGGTTGAAATGATAGATGATAACAAGATGGGTCGTCATTGCGAGGAGGTACGACGAAGCAATCTTTCCTGCCAATAAGCCCATTCTTCTACACTATCAGTAATCCCTAAATGTTCTTGACAGAACTGATCATTAAATCCCAACAATATCTTTCTTTTTCTTTTGCTTCATTGTTTTAGGAATAATTTCTAAAATTTCTTCTTTTAAAGCATTCAGCATCCTCTTTTTGATAAAGTTTTTATGTGTCACCAGACTGATTTCTCTCACTGGTTCAGGCGATTTGAAATGACGTATTTTTGCAGTTTGTTTAACACTTAATTCAGCAATGGCCAATTCCGGCAGCAAGGTTGCCCCACCATTTAAATCAACCATTCTAATAAGTGTCTCCACACTTCCAGTATTATATTCTAAACCCTGAAGTCTGTTATTTTTGGTAGATCGACAAATATTTAGCACCTGATTGCGCATGCAATGCCCTTCGTTTAGCAGCCATATATTTTCCTCGTTCAGGTCATCAGCATCAACAGCTTTCTTTTTATACAACTTACTATTTTTGCTGACATAACTTACAAAGTTCTCATAGTAAAGAGGTGTTTCTGAAATATTCGCATCAGTTAGTGGCGTAGCCAAAATACCACAATCTAACACGCCGGTTTTAAGGTGATGAATGATATCTTCAGTAGTATATTCCCAAATCAATAGTTTAAGATCAGGATATTTTTCCAGCATTGCTGAAATGACCTCAGGCAATAAATAAGGGGCTACTGTAGGAATTACCCCAATTTTAAGTTCTCCTAAAACATCTTGCTGCTGACTGCTGATCAATTCTTTCACCTTCCCACTCTCCTGCAAAATCACCCTGGCTTGTGCAATTACCTGAGCACCAATTTCTGTTGGAAAAACAGGCTGCTTACTGCGATCAAATATTTTAACACTCAGCATTTCCTCCAGCTTTTGAATCTGCATACTTAAGGTAGGCTGTGTAACAAAACACTTTTCAGCAGCAGTTACAAAACTCCTGTAAGTATCAACAGCAACAATATATTCAAGCTGAACTAAAGTCATATAGTAGAAATTGATTTATTTATCCAAAGATATAAATTTTAACTATAACAAGAAATGAATGATTTAGTGATGGAATGAGCAAATGATAGAATGAAGAAATATTTAACCGATTAGTGTATGACATATAGCTATACTCAATACCTTTAACATTCTCTCATTCAAAATTCATTCATTCAATTATTCTCTAATTTCTTAGTACCTGCTTTCAAAATCCCGATAGGCCAATGCGATTCCTTCCTGCAATTCAACCTGATGTTTCCATCCTAAGCTGTGAAGTTTACTTACGTCCATCAATTTCCTTGGCGTTCCATCTGGTTTTGTGGTATCAAAGACAAGCTCACCATCATAACCTAAAACACCTTTAATTAAAAGCGCTAAATCTTTAATGGTCAAATCATGGCCTGTACCAATATTGATCAGATGAGGCTCATTGTACGTTTGCATCAGAAAAAAACAGGCATCAGCCAGATCATCAGCAAATAAAAATTCACGCATCGGCGACCCTGATCCCCAAACCACAACCTCATTTACATTATTAGTTTTAGCCTCGTGAATTTTACGGATTAATGCAGGTAAAACATGTGAATTCTGTGGGTGATAATTATCATTATAACCATAAAGGTTAGTGGGCATTACAGAAATAAAATTGCAGTTGTACTGATCACGGTAAGCATCGCACATTTTAATGCCCGCAATCTTCGCAATGGCATAAGGTTCGTTGGTTTCCTCTAAAGTTCCGGTTAATAAATAATCCTCCTTCAAAGGTTGAGGTGCCAGCTTCGGATAAATACAACTCGAGCCCAAAAACATTAGTTTTTTAACCTCATTGAGGTAGGCATTGTGAATCACGTTATTTTGAATCGCTAGATTTTCATAAAGAAAATCGGCCCGGTAAGTATTATTGGCCACAATGCCACCAACCTTGGCCGCAGCCAGAAAAACGTAATCAGGTTTTTCTGCAGCAAAAAAATCGGTTACCGCTTGCTGGCTCCGGAGATCCAGTTCAGCTGAGGTCCTGGTGATGATGTTTGTATAACCTTCTTTAAGCAGTTTCCGGTGAATTGCCGACCCTACCATTCCGCGATGCCCGGCTACATATATCTTATCGTTTTTTTCCACAGTAATTTTTATAGGCTGTAAAAATACAATTCCTGAATAAGAATGGCATTAATCTTTATGTCAAAACATATACGATATTGATTTAATTGTATTTTTGCAGAAAAAAATAAACTTTTGGGTAAAGATAAACTTAGGCGTTTTGCAGAGATCGAAACATTTGCAAACGTATATCAATTAGAAGAAGGGCAAGCATTAAAAGGAAACTGGGCTAATAACCATTTTAAAAACAGTAATCCTATTGTACTGGAACTGGCTTGCGGAAAAGGTGAATATTCTGTAAACCTGGCCAGATTGTTTCCGGATAAAAATTTTATTGGTATCGATTATAAAGGAAACCGCATCTGGCGTGGTGCCAAAACGGCGATTGAAGAGGGCATTGATAACGTTGCTTTTTTAAGAATTCAGATTGAAAATATCCTGGATTACTTTGCTGAAGGCGAAATCGATGAAATCTGGATTACCTTTCCTGATCCTCAACCACAGGATAGCCGGGAAAAGAAACGCCTGACCTTCCCCGCATTTTTGAACCGGTATAAACTTGTTTTAAAACCAGGTGGGTGTGTAAATCTGAAAACAGACAACGACCAGCTTTATGCCTACACTGTTGAAAAAACAGCAGAATTAAACTTAATCGTACATAAAAATACGGATCATTTATATACGTCAGATTTAGTTGATGATGTTTTATCCATTAAGACGTATTACGAGAAAAAATACTTACTTCACGAGAAAAATATCAATTACATCCAATTTTCATTTGAATAATGAATACCAACTTTTACGAGCAGGTTTATGAGATTGTACGACTGATTCCGAAAGGTAGGGTGACCTCTTATGGGGCTATCGCGAAAAGTTTAGGCGCAGCAAAATCATCGAGAATGGTAGGGCATGCCATGCGTTATGCAGGCACCGCGCACCCAACAGTTCCTGCGCACCGTGTGGTAAACAGTAGTGGTTTGCTTACCGGGAAATTTCATTTCAATCCGCCAAAATTAATGGAAGAACTGCTCGCCAAAGAAGGTGTAAAGGTTAAGGATGATAAGGTTTTAAATTTTAAACAGGTTTTTTGGAATCCTTTAGAAGAGATTACAGAATAACGGGTAAACTCCGCTTGTAATCAGTGATTGTGAAAATGATTAAAATCAGAAGTCCTAAACAAGCATAAAACATTTCATCAACTACATTACCTTTAAAAACAGTGAAGGCTAAAATGATTAGAATGATGCTGACAATCAGTTCAAATAAACCGTGAAATTTCAGACTGATGATTTTGAAAATACCACCACTAAAATTAGTGCAGATGGTTGAAAGAAATTGAAGAACTCCGAGCGTATAGGATAAAGTTGAAGCAGTCTCAGAAAGACCAAAGAGATCTGGCGAAATCAGGAGCAACATCACCAACATATAATCTAAAACGGCATGAAACTTAGGGGATATAATTTTCATATTCAATTATTTAATAAATTAAACAATCGTCTTTTAAAAAAGATTTAAATTTTAACATATGGGAAAGTTAATAGAAGAATTTAATGGTTATCGCGAAAAAATGAACGATAGAATCATGGAAACTGCCAATACGAATATCAAGCGTTTTTTTGCTTTAGACACCACTTCATATGCAGATGGCGCCTTAAATGTTAAAACAAAAGAAATGCTTGGCTTGGTTGCTTCAATGGTTTTACGTTGCGATGATTGCATTAAATATCATTTAGGAAAGTGTTATGATGCTGGTGTAAACAGCGAAGAAATGAATGAAATTTTCATGATCGCCAATTTGGTTGGTGGAAGCATCGTGATCCCGCATTACAGAAGAGCAGTGGAGTATTGGGATGAGTTACAAAGTAGTTTGGAGTCTTAAGTTTTTAGTTTGGAGTTTTGGGTGGCCGTTCAAATTCAGATAATGTAAGTATATTTATCTATGGGAACGATTAAAGACTTACTCGCCTATCAGAAAGGCTTTGTGCTTGCAATGGATATTTTGTTTTATCGAAAAAATTTCCATCAGACGAACGTTATAGCCTCACCAATCAGATTAGACGATCTTCCAGAAGTGTTTGTGTAAATTTGGCAGAAGCCTATAGAAAGAGAAAGTATTCAAATCATTTTGTAAGTAAATTATCAGATTCGGATACAGAGAATGGCGAGACACAAACGTGGTTAGAATTTGCTTTAGCTTGCAATTACATCTCAAATGAAGAATTTAACAAGTTAAATAACCAGACAGAAGAGGTTGCCAGATTGTTAGTTTATATGATGAATAATCCTGAAAAATTTTTAATTAAAAACGCTACTTAATTAGGCTACTTGCTATGCATACTCCAAACTCCCAACCTTTAACTCCAAACTCAATAAGATGCAAATGGGCTGGCACCGATCCGCTATATATTAAATACCACGATGAAGAATGGGGGAAGTCTGTTTATGATGATCAAATATTGTTTGAATTTTTGATTCTGGAAGGTGCACAGGCAGGTTTAAGCTGGATCACTATTCTTCGCAGGAGAGAAAATTACCGCAAAGCCTTCGCAAATTTTGACGTGCAAAAAGTGGCAGCCTTTAATGAACAGGATGTTCAACGACTTCTAAATGATGCGGGCATTATCAGAAACAAACTAAAGATAAATGCTGCAATCATAAATGCCAAACTGTTTATCCAAATTCAAAAGGAATTCGGAAGTTTTTCTAATTATATTTGGGCTTATATTCCTGGTCAAAAAACTATTGAAAACAATATTCTGAAGATGAGCGATGTGCCTGCTAGTACGGAAATCTCTGATCGGATTAGCAAAGACATGAAAAAACGGGGCTTTAAGTTTTTCGGCACCACCATTTGTTATGCATTTATGCAAGCCACCGGAATGGTTAATGATCATTTAATGAATTGCTGCGCGAGATAATCAATGGTTTTCAAACATTAAAACCTGATCAATTTGTTGTATACTAACGTTGAAACCCTGGTTATCTTAGCTTTCGCGCTACAGCTTTAGCCCACAGTGCTAATCTATTGATCTTAAAATCATTCAATTTTGTAAATCCTCGTTATTTCTTCACCTCATTATAGGCTTTTACCAATTCAATTACATCGCGAATATTATACTCAGAGCTATATTCGACTTTCTCTTTAAAATCCGGAGCATCGCCCAGCTTTTGCAGTAAAATAGTTCGCACAGCAGCACGCTTATCATCATCTGTAATGGCCTTAACCGGTAGTTCCTGCATTGGACCAGCACCAGGTTTTTCAATAAAGTATCGCAACACCGGTGCACCTGCAGGTTTTTCTCTCCTGGCATTACCTCCCCCACCTATGCTAATTCCTCCGCCCATGCCCATTCCGCCAAAACCTCCCGTTCCTGCTCCAATCCCCACAGACGGACGAAACCTAACTTTTCTATCCTTCGCTGCTGGCACCAGATCACCCCCACCAAAAGAATACAAATTCACTGCCCCCAACTCCATTACTTTCACAAACCGATATTCAAAATTTTTACCGTTAGCAAAACCCTTACTTAGGAAAGCATTACCATTCCAGAAAAAATTTTTCACGTCCTTAGCTGGCAGAATAACATCACTTTCATCATTGGCACTGATTAAAACAGAAAAATAATCTGTTCCTTTTATGGTACCACGAATCACATCGTCATTATTTTTCACAATAAAATCCTGAGCGAAAAGATGGGTTATTGAGAATAAGAAAAGAGATACAGCAAATAGAAACTTTATCATATGAATAGCCTTTATACAAATAACGTGAACTCAAACCTAAATCTTATCATTTAAACCATAAAGTTGCATTTTTTTTAATCCTTTGCTTTCACTAGATTTTGTTGAAAAAGCATTTTAATGATTTGGCTAACTTTGGTTACTTTTACTCGAATAAGTAAACAATAAACCGGAGTAATCCTTTTTATTCGTGTAATCAATATTTTATGAAAAAACTCTTTCTTTTAGATGGAATGGCACTGATGTATCGGGCTCATTTTGCATTAAGTAAAAACCCCCGTTTCACTTCCTCCGGAATTAATACATCTGCTGTTATGGGATTTACCAATACACTGCTTGATGTTTTAAAGAAAGAAAAGCCAAGCCATATGGCCGTGGTTTTTGACACGGATGCGCCAACAGAAAGACATACGTCCTTTGAAGCTTATAAAGCACAGCGCCAGGCCATGCCAGAAGATTTAGCGGCAGCAATGCCCTACGTCATTAAACTCATTACCGGTTTTAACATTCCGGTAATTACATCAGATGGTTATGAAGCCGATGATATTATTGGTACACTAGCTAAAAAAGCAGAGCAAAAGGGTTATCAGGTTTTTTGTATGACGCCTGATAAAGATTTTGCTCAACTGGTATCTGAAAATATCTTTATTTATAAGCCTGCCCGTATGGGTAACGACATGGAAATTTTGGGCGTTAAAGAAGTACTGGCTAAATGGGAAATTGAAAATGTACTCCAGGTGATTGATATTTTAGGCTTATGGGGTGATGCAGTAGATAATATTCCGGGAATTCCGGGAATCGGTGAAAAAACCGCCAAGTCTTTAATTAAGACTTATGGATCTATGGAAAATATCATTGCCCACTCTCATGAGCTTAAAGGTAAACAACGTGAAAACGTAGAAAACTTTGCTGAACAGGGATTAATTTCTAAAAAACTTGCTACCATTATCCTTGATGTTCCAGTAGAATTAGACGAGGCCAGTTTAGAAATCTGCGATCCTAGTCGCGATTTGCTTGAACCCCTTTTTACTGAACTCGAATTTAGAACTTTAGGTCGCCGCGTTTTTGGTGACGAATTCTCTGTTACCACTGCCAGGTTTGGAGAAGGTACACAAACGGATTTATTTGGCAATCAATCTGGAGAATCTATCCAGTACACCAATACCTTAGAAGAAGAACCTGCAGAAAAGCTGCCCGCTAAAACGATAGAAAACACTGAACACAATTATCAGCTGATTGATACAGCTGAAAAACGTGTAGATTTAATTAAGCTCTTATTAGCAGAACCTAAAATCTCTTTTGATACCGAAACAACCGGAACGGATGCCAACATTGCTGATCTGGTAGGTTTATCATTCTCCGTTAAACCCGGAACAGGGTATTATATTCCGCTTTCTGCAGTTAGAGATGAGGCACAGGCCATTGTTAATGAGTTTAGGGTAGTTTTAGAAAATCCGGAAATTGAGAAAATCGGACAGAATACGAAGTATGATATTTTGGTTCTGAAATGGTATGGTGTAGAAGTTCAGGGGAAAATTTTTGACACCATGTTGGCGCACTATCTGATTGATCCGGATACAAGACATGGGATGGATATTTTGTCTGAAAATTACCTGGGTTATTCACCAATCTCAATCACCAAACTTATTGGGCCAAAAGGGAAAAATCAAGGCACCATGCGTGATGTTCCGGTGGAAGACGTAGTAGATTATGCCGCTGAAGATGCTGATGTAACCTTACAGCTAGCCCATATCTTTGAACCTAAACTGGTAGAACTTAATGCGGCTAAGCTTGCAGAAGAAATAGAAAACCCTTTGGTATATGTTCTTGCTGATATAGAAAAAGAAGGTGTTCGCATTGATATGGATACACTTAAAGCTTATTCCGCTGAATTGGAAATTGAAATCCGTAAAGCAGAACAAAGCGTTTATGAAAAGGCTGGCTTAACCTTCAATTTAGCTTCTCCTAAGCAATTGGGTGAAGTTTTATTTGATAAACTTCAGCTTGACCCTAAAGCCAAAAAAACAAAAACCGGACAGTATCAAACCGGCGAGGATGTGCTTATGGCACTCGCAAGTAAAAGTGATATTGTGAAAGATATTTTAGATTTCAGGCAGTTGCAAAAACTAAAATCTACTTATGTTGATGCGCTACCTTTAATGGTTAATCCAAAAACGGGCCGCGTTCATACCTCATATAACCAGGCTGTTGCTGCAACAGGCCGGTTAAGTTCCAATAATCCTAACCTTCAAAATATCCCGATCCGCACTGAAAGAGGAAGGGAAGTGCGTAAGGCATTCATCGCCAGAGATGAAAACCATATCCTCCTGTCAGCTGATTATTCACAAATTGAATTGAGGATAATTGCCGAAATCAGTAAAGAAGAAAACATGCTGGATGCCTTTAACAATGGTATTGATATTCATACCGCCACCGCAGCGAAAGTATATGGCGTAAGCATTGAAGATGTAGATAGTACGCAAAGAAGAAATGCAAAGGCAGTTAACTTTGGGATTATTTACGGTCAATCAGCTTTTGGTTTATCGCAAAACCTGGGTATACCCCGCAAAGAAGCCGCCGACATTATCGAACAGTATTTTGCTCAGTATCCAGGGATTAAACGTTATATGAGCGATACGATGAACTTTGCCAGGGAAAATGGTTTCGTAGAGACGATTATGGGCAGGAGACGCTATTTAAGAGACATTAACTCTGCCAATCAAACGGTACGTGGTTTTGCTGAACGAAATGCCATTAATGCGCCTATTCAAGGTTCGGCAGCGGATATGATTAAAATTGCAATGATTAATATACATAGAGAAATGAAAGCTCAAAATTTGCAGTCAACCATGACCATGCAGGTACATGATGAGCTTGTTTTTGATGTGGTTAAATCGGAAAAAGAAGTGATGAAATCTATTATTCAGGATAAAATGGCCAATGCCATTAAATTAACCGTTCCTATTGTAGTAGAGATTGGTGAAGGAGATAACTGGCTGGCTGCACATTAAAAATAAATACTTATCTTCATTAAAACTTCATTACGATTGATGAATTTTACATCAACAAATAAACGAGTAAAACAAAAAATTTTAAAGACATGAAAAAGTTATTAAGTTTAATCGCAATCGCAGCATTTGGTTTATCTACAGCATTTGCTCAAACACCTGCAACAACAACTCCAGCAAAAGCTAAAACTGTTGTTAAAAAAGAAGTAAAAACTACAGCTGCTCCAGCAAAAGCTGATGCTAAAAAAGAAGCTAAAAAGGTAGAAACAAAAACAACTACTGCAACTACCAAAGTTAAAGCTGATGGTACGCCAGATAAACGTTTTAAAGAAAATAAAACTAAAGCAGTAACTAAGATTGAAACCAAAAAAGACGGTACACCAGATATGCGCTATAAAGCAAATAAAACTGCCGCTAAAAAAAATTAGGTTTAGTTTATAATTGAAAAGGGTTCCGACGAAAGTTGGAACCCTTTTTTTATTTACCGCTGGTTGGTGTTCTCATCAATCAGAATAAACTATTCCTAATGAAATCTATAAAGTAATGGTTTCACCAATTTTCGGAAGTAGTAACGTTTTGCCTTCACGTTTAAATTTAGCTACTGCATCTTCCTCATTGATACTAATTGGAGGAAAAGTATTATAATGGACACCAATTACCTGATCACAATCAACATACTTTGCAGCGATAACAGCATCATCTACATCCATGGTGTAATGCCCCCCTATTGGTAAGATGGCATAATCCAGATGATGCAATTCAGCCAATAATTTCATTTCTAAAGTTAAAGCGGTATCACCAGCAAAATAGATTTGCTTGCCTTCCAGCTCCAATACAAAACCAGCCGGATTTCCACCATAACTTCCATCAGGATTTGAACTACTGTGAACAGCCCAAACGGTACGCAACTTACCAAAAGGCATGGTTTGTGTTCCGAAATTAATGTCAGTAACTTTATCTATACCCTGAGCTTTTATCCATTTAGCCACCTCAACCACGGCGATAACCTGTGCATCAGTTTGCTTAGCCAATTCCACTAAATCAGCTACATGGTCACCGTGCCCGTGACTTACTAAAATATAATCTGCTTCAATTTTAGAGGTATCAACATCCTTTGCCAGTGGATTAGATTTTATAAATGGATCGAATAGAAACTTTTTGCCATCTGCCTCGATTAAAAAGCATGATTGACCATAATAAGTATATTTCATATTATTGGGATTAATTATTATATACTGAACAATGTAAAAGAGTACTTAGGCTTGTACTTATTGCCCAAACATGCCACCTAAACCACCCAGCATATCTTGTGCTGAGGCCTGCATTTCCGTAGCACTTACTTCTTCAGCATTTGCAAGTGCTTTATTAATTGCGGTTAAAAGTAATTCTTCTAATTCTTCCTTATCTGCATTTTTTAAAAATTCATCATCAATAGCTACACCAGTAATGGCTTTATTAGCCGTTGCTGTAATCTTAATAGCGCCATTTTCAACTTCACCAAATACAGAAATGGTATCTAAACGTTTTTTAATTTCCTCAGCCTTTTGTTGTGCTGCAAATAATTTATCGAACATATTGTTATTTTAATAGTAAACGAAACTAAGTTGAATTGGTTTGCAAAAGAAAAAGGATAGCAGCAATAATTTTGCTACAGATAGGTTTGTAAGTTAAATTTCAGATCCATCAACCAATTAAATTCTTCCAAGGATAGTATTAAGTTCATCAAGAAAGCGATCAATCTTTTTTGTACCCATAAAACTCTTTAAAGACATGACATGCATTTTATCTTTAACTGGCAGATAAATCTCTGCATTAACCTCTGTACCTGAATAAATGAGGTTGGTAGTTTTTCTAATAATCTGGAAACGGATAATATCGTTAAAAGCATATTCCTTCACCCTACGTCCGCCGAAAGTAGAGTGGATTAACTTTTGTTGGTTTTTATCAAATTTAACACTCGAAAAAATCATATAGAAAAACACCAGGCCAATTATAAGTGGAAAGTAAGTCACCAAAATCCTTTTAAAGGCATTTTCATCAGCCATAAAATTTGGATTGAGTAAAATGGCAACAGTAATGCCTATCATGATTAAACCAAAAATAACACCACCAATTTTCTGTTGTTTTAATTGATAAACGCCTCCTTCTTCCTTAAAGAATTCAAAATCATAAATGGTTTGCTTCGGAATTATAGGTGCATTAGCAAAAACAAGTTCATCAATTTTGGGTAAAACCTCATTCTGATATTGAATCAGATTAGCATCGGTAACCTTACTATAACCATTAGACACCGCCAAGCCTTTTCCATGTCTGTTGCTTTTTTTAAATAACCGATAGCTGTAACCTCCACCATAAACTTCATAAGAATCAACAGCAGCAATATCATCAAATGGAATAGAACCAACGGGTAAAAAACCAATCTTCCGATATAATTTTCTATCTGTTCCATTAAAGATTAATTTGGATTCTGCCATCAATACCAAAAGTAAAGGAACCATTAATAGTACCCCACAGTAAGTTAAGGTAGTGTTTTGAGAATAGCCATTCATTTGGGTAGAAAGAAAGTAAACAAGCCCCAAAAAGAGAATAAAAAAAACCAATCCAACTATCCGTAAATTCCGTTTCGGATAAATGGTGAGCGTATTTGGCTCAATAATCCATTTTGTCTTTGCCATAAAAATTAATCTTCATCGGAGCCCGGTAAGCTCCCGTTTCCATGATAAGCACCTTTACGGATGATTGGCATATTCAAGTGTTTGTATAAATCATCCAGATGCATTAAACTTCCGTTAGTTAAATTTCCTAAAAATATTACGATGATGTTTTTATCTAAATCACGAACATAGATGTGCCTGAAACCATGCCACCATCCGGTATGATATACTACTTTATCCATCTTTTCGCCATCAAACATCCTCCAGCCATAGCCATAGTTAAAGTGACCATTTACAGGCTTATTACGCCCAACGTATGATGAATCACTACTTTTTTTAGTGATTAATCGTCCATTTTTCAGATACTTATCAAATAGAACCAAATCGTGTAATGTACTGTAAATTCCCTTATCTCCCACTGGCCCATCTAAAAAATTCTGTGCAACAGAATACTTCCATGTTCGATCATGCCCTACCACATCAACCGGAATTTTTTCATATTCGGTAGTGCTGTATACATGCGTATGTTTCAAGCCTGCAGGTTTAAAAACATGTTCCATCATGTATTGTGAATAGCGCTGTCCTGTAACCTTTTCAATGATCGCTCCTAACACCATAAAATTAGAGTTGTTATAATGAAAGCGATTATCTGGTTTAGTATAAGGATTTGGTTTGCGTTCGGCAATCACGTTCATTACCTCTTGGTTGGTTACACCTTTTTTCATCGGGCGTTTTTCTTTTCTCCAGATGTCATCAATGAAATAAACATAATTCATCATTCCACTACGATGACTAAGAAGTAATTTTACGGTAATGCCATCATAAGGAAAGTTTGGAAAAAACTTCTTTACGTTATCGTTTAACGACAGTTTACCAGCTTCTACCAATTGCATAATTGCTGTTCCGGTAAAAGTTTTAGTAATCGAAGCCAGTTCAAACTCAGAATTTATCTTTAAGCTATCGCGATGTAAATAATCTGCCCAGCCAATTGCTTTTTCATATAATATTTTACCATCCTTCGCAACCAGCATATTTCCATTAAACCCATATTTTTTATGCAGGTTCTGTACAAAATCAGCGATCCACTTATCTCCTTTTGCAGGATCGTATGCAATTAAAATACTATCCGCTTTATCATCTTCTTTCACGCGGATTTTTGCATCAGCTGCCTTTTTCTCTTCAGCCTTTTTACTATTACAAGCTGTTAATAAAGTTATGGAGAGGGCTAATGCTGAACATATATATCTAAAATTCATTTATATTAAAAAGTAGGGATTTAAAACCCGAAAATTAAAGAATTTTAGACGGTTAATTGGAAAGAGTTTTAAACATTTGCGCATTTTTGGTTGTACCAGCATTCGAATAAATGACCTTTACTACCATAAACAGGATCATTATCTGGATTTTTCACATTAGCAATTTCTTCATCAGCTTGCGGGCGCTCTTCAGGCTTACCGTATTTCATATTATACTCTGCTCCATTTGGATAAGCCCCAACAACGGTAAAGTCTTTACTAGCATGCAATTTCATGTGTGCTACACCTGCCGGGATCATCACAACATCACCTTTATCAAGTTCAATGCATACGCCATGTTCCCCACCAAACTGAACTTCTGCTTTACCGCAGTAAACGCCCATCACTTCGTGAGTATTGCTATGATAATGTTGGTAATCAAAAATTCCATCTACCCAGGCATTTGTATATCCGTTCTGGGCGAAGACTTTTTTAATCGCTTCTTCGGTCTCATCAGGATGAATCAGAAAAGCTCCTTTATAAATCATTAAAGGTAATTTTGGATTATTGGGAAAGTCTCCATTTTCCGCTATTGTATGTGATACAAGGTAAGCTTCCTGTATTAATTTTTCTTTGTTCATAATTATGATGTTTATTTATTAACAAAGCAAGATGGAAAGGGTTTGTTCTGTTTATTGAAGATGCTTAATCTTTTGAAGGATTTACATCTGCTTTACAGGCAAGTGGGCTTCTCAAATCATTAAGACTTACGTGGGTCAATTTTTATATATTTTGTCCACATACTAAAAACGTGTGTCTTTTTTTTATTTTTTGACCCACGTTTATGCCATTTAAAAATTTAATTGTGTTCAGTTATAATGTTGATGCGCTCAACCTTTTCCTTTTTTAAACTGCTCACATTAATGAGAAGTTCAATTAAATCATTATTAAAATAATAATTTTCCTTTCCAATCTTATTCTTTGTAATTAATCCTGTTTCACAAAGTTGATCAAGATATCTCCCTGCAGTTTTTCTTGCTATTCTAAGATCATTTTTTATGAACTCGATTTTCGTATAAGGATGTTTGAAAAGACTATTAATCAAGTCTTGTGAATAGATTTTGGGAAGCTCAGATCGGATTTTTTGTTTATGAAGTAACATAAGCTTTTTGATTTCCTTAATAATATATGAAGTTTGTAATGCGGTTTCTTCAACAGCATCAAGCATATACAGAATCCATGGCTCCCAATTATTAGTTTCCCTTGTTTCTTGCAACAAATGATAATAGGTTGTTTTATTTTGATTAATATATCTACTTAAGTAAAGTATTGGCAACTTAAGCAAGTTTTCTTTTATCAGATATAGAATGTTTATAATACGTCCGGTTCTTCCATTTCCATCATAAAATGGATGGATACTTTCAAATTGATGGTGGATAATGGCCATTTTCACAACCGGATCAAGATCAGTGAGTTCTCCATCATTAATGAATGTTTCAAGATTACTCATTAATTCAATGATTTTATCATGTTCCTGAGGTGGAGTATACACAGTCTCACCCGTCAGATCATTCTTTAAAGCAGTTCCCGGTACTTTCCTAAATCCGGCATCATTTTCTTCAAGCAAGGCTTGCAGTTTAAGAATGTGATTTATGGTGATGAGTCCACTTTCTCTAACCTGATCAAACCCTTCCAGAAGAGCTTGTGCATAATTATAAACTTCTTTCGCCGCTTGACTGGTAAATTGACGAGTAATGCTATCGCTAGTATAAAGCTCGTCATGTGTAGTAACAATGTTTTCTATTGCAGAACTATCCTTTGCTTCCTGTAAAGAAAGAGTATTCAATATTATCCTTTCATTTGGGATACTTTCTGCTACCCCATTCAATCCAGCTAATGCAGAACGTACCATATTAAGTCTTTTTAATACGGCCTTTGTTTCAACATCCTGTTGTAATGGCAAATTTGGTATCTTATGTAGTTTAGCCATTTGTAATCTATAATATTAATACATGGGCTAATTTAAGCATTTTTTGTCCATGCACCATATAACGTGGACCAATAATTAGAAAAATAGCCCACGTTATTGATTAGCTCATTTAAAATATTGCTCATGCTAGTTAAGCTTTGACCAAATAACCTTTAAAAAACACTTATCAAAATAACCATAGATTGTCATACTTATCTTATCTAAATGCTTAGCATAACTTCGACAAACTCACTATGAGATTAGAAGTGACAACATATCTACTTTTGTCCTTCCGCCCATGCATCCATTTTGGATTCAAATACCGAAAGCGGGAAAGAACCATCCTTTAAAACTGCCGTGTGGAAGGACGCTAACTTAAACTTCGCCCCTAGTTGTTTCTCATATTTACTTCTCAGTTCGCGGATTTTCATTGCTCCAGTTTTATAACCCAAGGCTTGCGCAGGAATTCCCATATAACGCTCAATTTCAGCTGTAGCACCTTCTGTACTGATTGCTTCATGATCCGTCATATATTTAATAGCTTGTTCCCTGCTCATATTTTTCGTGTGAATGGCAACATCAACAACCAAACGAATCGCCCGGTGCATTTCATCACCCAAAGCACCCATATGCTGATAAGGATCCTGATATAAACCTAGTTCCTTTCCTAAAGATTCGCAATAAAGTGCCCAACCCTCAACATAAGCATTATGACCACCAAAACGGCGGAAGTTTGGAAGCAACTTATTTTCCTGAGTTAAAGAAATCTGGTAATGGTGACCCGGAATAGCTTCATGTAAAAATAGAGACTCCATTCCTGAAGTCGTATTAAATGTCCTGGCATCCAGAATGGGCACATAAAATACCCCTGGGCGTTTACCATCAGCTGAACCCTGATTATATTCAGCACTTGCAGAGGCAGCCCTGAAAGCTTCCGTCTGGCGAATCTCAAAAGGTGTTTTTGGCTCCACGTCAAACATCTTTTTTAAATTCGGTTTCATCCGTTGATGGATGCTTTCAAAAGCAGCTAAAACTTCTTTTGGTGTTTGATAAGGCATAAATTTCTTATCCGTTTTCATGTATTCAAAAAATGCTTTTAAATCACCCTTAAAACCAACCAGGTTTTTGATACTATCCATTTGTCCCTTAATCCGTGCCACCTCTTTTAATCCCGTTTGATAAATTTCCTCAGGCGTCTTATTGGTCGTGGTTTGTTGTTTTACCAGGTAAGTATACCATGCCAAACCGCCCGGCATGGCCGAATATCCAGAAGTTGTTCTGGCTTTAGGCAAGTATTCATGCTGAAGAAAATCACCTAACTTTTTATAAGTCGGAACGATGACGTTGGTAATTGCATTGCGGTATTCTGCTGTAATTTTTTGTTTATCAGCGGCTGAAAAACTTTCAGGCAAGGCATTTATCGGACCATAAAAAAGACTCTTTTCAGGATTAGAAACTACCATGCTCTGCATTTGAGGAATCATTTTAACGACAAGTGCTTTCGGCAACACTATACCTGCTTTTGCGCCTTTCTTAAAATTAGCAATTGCCGTATCGGCCCACACTGAAAATGCAGTTACCCGTTTCAGCCAGTCTTCATAATTTTTCACAGTTTTGAAGGGCTGCGCACCAGTACCGGATCCTAACTGCCCGATGGTTAGTGGTAAAGCAAACATCTGGTTAAAGGGAAGATATTCTGAATGGTATTTTAATCCCTCCAGGTTAATACTCAATTGATCTTTCAGATAATCATAAGAAAGTTTATCATTTTCTGAAGATAATTCCTCCCGGTCATACTTACCTAAACTATCAAGATAACGTTGGTTATAGTCTTTCACCGATCGGATAAATGTCTGCGAACCATCATTCGGCAAAAGATCATTATAATGCTCATCTCCAATATAGGTTGCGCCAATAGGGTTAAGCTTTAAACCTTCCTGATAATATTGCTCGCACATTGCAGCAAACTGTGGATTATTAACTGCATTATCCTGTTTGTTTTTTTGCTTGCAGGATAGTAACGCAATAGCACAAAGTGCGAAAAAAGTTATTTTTTTCATTAAGTTGGAGTTAAGGTCTCTTCAAAAATAGTAAAATTATCATCCAAATGTAGAAATGGTATTGAACGCAAAAAAGCCATCCTTTTTGAGGATGGCTTTTGTTATTTATGAGATCCTTCGACAAGCTCAGGATGACAATTCACACTACGCCAATAATCTGATTGGCTCTTCTAATAACCCTTTTAAGGTTTGCAAGAACTGTGCTCCGGTTGCACCATCAACCACACGGTGATCGCAACCTAAAGTCAACTTCATTACGTTACCTGGAACAACTGCTCCATTTTTCACTACCGGAACTTGCTGAATTGCACCTACCGATAAAATTGCACCGTCAGGAGAATTGATGATTGAAGTAAATTCATCAATACCAAACATACCTAAATTAGATACCGTGAAGGTAGAACCTTCCCAATCTGCTGGTTGTAATTTTTTAGCTTTTGCTTTACCACCAAAATCTTTTACTTCAGCTGAAATATGTGATAATGATTTACCATCGGCAAAACGCACAACAGGCACTAATAAACCATCTTCAACAGCCATCGCTACACCAATATTGGTATGTTCATTGAAACGGATTTTATCTCCGCCCCATGATGAGTTAACTGCAGGGTGTTTCTTCAATGCTACAGCAACTGCTTTGATTACGATATCGTTGAATGAAACTTTAACTGGAGCAACAGCATTGATTGCAGTACGGGCAGCCATTGCATTATCCATATCAATACTTACTGTTAAGTAGAAATGTGGAGCAGTGAATAAACTTTCAGCTAAACGTTTGGCAATTACTTTACGCATTTGCGAAACAGGTTGCTCAGTAAATTTAATCTCACCAACAAAAGTAGGAATTACCGGAGCGGCTGCTGCAACTGCTTTAGGTTGCTCGCTGCTTTCTGCTTTTGGCTTTTCGCTTTCTGCTTGTGGCGCCTTGAAGTTTTCGATATCTTTTTTAATGATTCTACCACCTTCAGCACTACCAGCAACCTGCGATAAATCAATGCCTTTGTCTTTGGCAATTTTCTTTGCTAAAGGAGATGCTTTTACACGGCTATCAGAAGAACCTTCTGCAACCGGAGCTGAAGTTGCATCAGAAGTTGTTGTTTCTTTCTCTTCTTTAGGGGCTTCGGTTTTTTCTTCGCTTTCAGCTTTAGGCTTAGCGCTTTGAGCTCCTCCAGCTAAGATTCCGCTAACGTCTGTTCCTTCCGGACCAACAATGGCAATAATACCATTTACTTTAGCAGCTGAACCTTTTTCAACACCAATGTGCAGTAAAGTACCCGTTGCATAACCCATCACTTCCATAGTCGCCTTATCGGTTTCTACATCAGCTAAAACATCATCATCTTTTACTTTATCACCAACTTTTTTATGCCATTCAGCAATTACGCCTTCTGTCATGGTATCACTTAGCAAAGGCATCCGAATTACTGTAACACCTTTTTCTGCCAATTCTTCTTCACTTAAACCACCACCTTGTGCAGGAGCAGCTTCTTCTTTTTTATCTTCAGCCTTAGACGCATTAGCACTTTCAGCTTTTGGCTTTTCGCTTTCAGCTTCTGCACCACCTTTTTCTGTTTCTAAAGCCGCTTTGTAATCTTCACCCTCTTTACCAATAACGGCCATAACCGCATCAACAGGAACAGCGGTTCCTTCTTCTACACCAATGTATAAAAGGGTACCATCCCAGTAAGATTCCATATCCATTGTTGCCTTGTCAGTTTCTACTTCTGCCAAAACATCGCCGCTTTTCACTTTATCGCCCACTTTTTTATGCCACTTCGCCAAAACCCCTTCGGTCATGGTGTCGCTCATTTTGGGCATTTTAATTACCTCAGCCATTATATCTAATTAATTGAAATCTTTAAAATATTAGTCCATTACATAAGGATAGTTTTCCGTCATGTATACATCTTTGTATAATTCGGAAACTTCCGGCCATGGAGATTCTTCAGCAAATTTTACGGCCTGATCTACTATCGCTTTAACTTTCGTTTCTACTTCTTCAATCCATGCCTCATCCGCATATTTTTCTTTCAGGATCGTTTCTCTTGCCAGTTCAACAGGATCTTTAGCTTTATAATCTTCTAATTCTTCTTTAGTACGATATTTAGCCGGATCAGACATAGAGTGACCGCGGTAACGATAAGTTCTCATTTCTAAGAAAGTTGGCCCCTCACCTTTACGGGCACGTTGAATAGCTTCGTCCATTGCATTGTGAACGGCAACCGGATCCATCCCATCAACTGGCGCACAAGGCATATCAAAACCTAAACCAATTTTATAAATATCAGTCATGTTTGTAGTACGTTGTACCGAAGTACCCATTGCATAACCATTATTTTCACAAACAAAAATTACTGGCAATTTCCACAACATAGCCATGTTAAAGGTTTCGTTTAATGCACCCTGACGTACTGCGCCATCGCCCATGTAACAAATATTAACATTATCTGTTCCTTTGTATTTTTCTGCAAAAGCAACACCAGCACCTAATGGAATCTGACCTCCAACAATTGCATGGCCACCATAAAAATTATGTTCTTTGCTAAACATGTGCATAGAACCACCTTTACCTTTAGAGCAACCTGTAGCTTTACCATACATTTCTGCCATAATGCTATCGGCACTTACACCTAAAGCTAAAGCATGAGCATGATCGCGATAGGTAGTAATCATCGAATCACCTTTTTGCATTGCAGATATTGCTCCTGCAACCACAGCTTCTTGTCCAATGTATAAATGACAAAAGCCACGTATTTTTTGTTGTCCGTATAACTGGCCAGTTTTCTCTTCGAACTTGCGCATTAGCAACATCGACTCAAACCACTTTAACCAGGTATCTTTATTTATTTCTACTGCACTCATTTTAGGGTATTTGTTTTTTTGCGACAGCAAATCTAATTTTTTTATTATAATTTTTGGCACTTTCTAATGTAAAAACATCATAATATCAGCTATGAAATTACATTTAACTTTTGTTACTTAACCATTTGGGCTTCATATCTACTTATTCCTCTAGAAAGGCAATTTCACAGATGATTAATTTCACAATTTAACAAATTCCTTATTCTAATGATTATGAAATTTTATTCTGCAAAACTTTATCCTGCCACAATTAACAAACTGCACTTCAAACACATCATAAGCAAGGCACCGCTGTCAAAAAAATCCAGAAATTAGTTTGCGCTTTTAAAGGGATTAGACCCTAACATGATAAATACTGATTAATTTAGCCATTATTTACAACCTTAAGTACAATCATATTAAAAAACCCTTCAAAATTCTTTTCTTTAGCGAGATAATTTTAACTTTAAAATATCGTTTACCAACATGTCACAACGTGGAGATGTTAATAACTTTTGCTTTTTAACACAAACATTTGGATGACATTTGTATAATTGATACCTTTGACAATCAACAATAAGCCAAAATGGTTTACGTTACTGTGTAAGTGAATACCCAAACATAACTGTATAACATGATTAAAAAATTTTTGTTTTCATCCTTAATCGCTATTTGCACGTTCTCAGCCGCATTTGCGCAAACAAAAACAAAAGAATCTGGTAAAGACTTAAATGATCCTGACAACTTAGCTTCACAGTACTTTTCTCAAGTAATGGGTGTAGCGGTAGATGCGACTTCGAATTTAAAATTATATAAATTTATTTACGAATGGATTGGAACACCTTACAGTTATGGTGGTTCAAGCAAAAAAGGGATTGATTGTTCTGCTTTTACCAAAGCGATATACGACAAAGTTTTCAACACCACAATCAGAAGAAATTCACGTGATATCTTCAGCATGGTAGACCCGTTATCTAAAGAAGATTTAAAAGAGGGAGACCTGGTTTTTTTCAAGATTAGAAGCAGAAGTATATCTCATGTAGGAATTTATTTAGGTGATAACAGATTTGCGCATGCATCAAGTTCACGAGGTGTGGTAATCAGCAATTTAAACGAGCCATACTACAGTCGTTATTTTTATAAGGGCGGCCGGGTATTGGAATCCTTCAAAAAGGAATTTACAGTAGAATAATACGATTTAAGGTTGTAGATTTACAATCCTAGATTGAATAGATATAATCCTCCAGAAGTAATTTTGGAGGATTTTTTTATACACCAAAAATTATAATGAAATTTTATAACACACTCTTATTTTCTTTTATTGCTATCGTTATTTTCATTAGCTGCACAAGCAATGATGCACAGGTTAAAGTGTCGGTACAAAAGCAGGATACTTTGATCAGAAAAATTAAAGATACCATCTCCATTACTGCTGTGGGCGATATAATGCTCGGTTCAGCTTTCCCCTCAAAAGAAAACCTTCCTCCAGATGACGCGGTAAATAGTTTTCAGGCTGTGGACAGCTTATTAAAAGGTGATATTGTGTTTGGAAACCTTGAAGGTTGCTTTTTAAACTCCGGAAACTCTACAAAATGTAATGGGATTAATCCAAACAATTGTTATGCTTTCAGAATGCCTGAACGTTATGCCGGAATTTATAAAAAGGCTGGCTTCAACGTATTGAGTATTGCGAATAATCATGTTGGCGATTTTGATGCCAAGGGTAGGAAAAATACTGCGAGGATTTTAGATTCCTTACAAATTCATTATGCAGGTCAACTCAATAAACCTTTCGAAATTTTTGAAAAGGATAGTATTAAATATGCTTTTTGCGCCTTTGCTCCAAATGAGAATACTGTTTCCATTAATAAAGTAGCTGATGCCAAAGCTTTGGTTACCCGTCTCAAAACCATGGCAGACATTGTAATTGTATCTTTTCATGGTGGCGGTGAAGGAGCACGCTTTGAGCATGTACCCCGTAAAAATGAAATTTTCTATAATGAAAACCGTGGAAATGTATATGCCTTTGCACATGCCGTCATTGATGCTGGTGCAGATGTAGTTTTAGGTCATGGCCCGCATGTTACCCGAGCTGTTGAGGTTTATAAGCATAAATTTATTGCTTATAGTTTGGGTAATTTTTGTACTTATGGCATGTTTAGCCTAAAAGGCAATAATGGAATTGCTCCATTACTTCAATTAAAAATAAATGCAAAAGGCGATTTCTTATTTGCTGATATAACTTCTGTTAAACAGGACAAAATTAACCGTTTAACATTAGATGAAAACCAAGGTGCCTTTAAACGCATTAAATCCTTAACGGATATCGATTTTACAGGTCACCAGCTGAACTTTGAAAATAATAGGATTACCTTAAAAAATTAACTTCCTGTTACAACAGTTACAGTTTATTTACGAATCTTTGTTTATGAAAAAAGGATTGATACTTCATTATATTATTGGAATTGCTGCTGCAATTTTAGTTTTGGTTGCGGCTTATTATATCAACCAAAATCCTAAAAACCTTTTATCTGCAGGAGTGATTATATTAGCAGGATGCGTTGTTGCGTTTAGCCAATATCAGATTATTAAGCACAAAAGAAAACGATCATAATATGAAAGATAAATGGATCAAACATAAGGGTAATGTCCTTCTTTTGCCCGCAATTATTTTACCAATTTTTATGGCATTTTCTCCATCAAATAAATTGGCACCAATTATATTGATAAGTTTAGCTATCGTAATATATTTTATATTGGATTTTAAATATGGAGAATAAGATGTTATTAACATCATTCTTTCATATTGAATCATGACTGCAATCATGATCACCATCAGTATTATTTAAAGAAACACTATACTAAAATATAGCTATTTAAAATTCAGGAGATTCTGATCAGTGTAGGCTTAACTCTCGTCTTTGGTATTTTTAACAAGCCCAATTCCTGAAACGAAAAATATCAATCCAATAATTCCATATACGAATAATCCTCTTGTAGCTGTGCTGTGGTTTACAAATCCGTATCCGGCGTAGATAAGTCCAACAATTCCAAGAATAGTTAATATAGTTCCAAAAGTGCGTTTTATGTTCATTGATTTTAGATTAATAGATTAAATACAACAAATTCTTACTTTTGTTTTAAAGTGCACAAAAAAGCCACGATCTTTTTAGAAACGTGGCTTATATTCAGTTTTTTATGAATTACCAAACACCTAACCTATTTTCTGGTGCTAAATACATTTTTGCTGTACTTGGTATGTTGAATGCCTTATAAAAAGCTTCCATATTATAAACTGTACCATTAACCCTAAACATTTCCGGACTATGTGGATCTGTTTTAATGCGAACACGCATCGATTCATCTCTGGTTTTCATTCTCCAAACCTGTGCGAAACCTAAAAAGAAACGCTGATCTGGTGTAAAGCCGTCGATCTTTTTATCGCTTTTGGCTTGGTCTGTTAATTTAAAGGCATCATATGCAATATTTAAACCACCAATATCGGCTAGGTTTTCACCCAAAGTTAAGGCACCATTTACATGTTGGTTATCCAAAAGCGTAAACTTATCATATAGCGCAACCACCTTATCAGCTTTGGTTTTAAATTTCGCAGCATCTTCTTTTGTCCACCACTCTTTTAAATTACCTGCAGCATCGTATTGTCTGCCCTGATCGTCAAATCCATGCGTCATCTCATGACCGATAACTGCACCAATAGCACCATAGTTAATGGCATCATCTGCATTGAAAGCGAAGAATGGAAATTGTAAAATCCCTGCCGGAAACACAATTTCGTTATAAGCCGGATTATAATATGCATTTACTGTTGGAGGTGTCATAAACCATTCTGTTTTATCAACTGTTTTACCCAACTTAGCCATCATTTCTTTATAACTGTGTTTTCTGGCCGATTGAAGGTTAGCGAAATAGGTATTTCTTGAAATTTCTACATCATCATACTTTTTCCACTGATCAGGATAGCCTATTTTTTTTATAAAGGCATTTAACTTTTCAAGGGCTTTTTTCTTGGTTTCGGCAGACATCCAATCTACTTTTTTAATTCGTTCTTCATATACCTTCTGCAGGTTATTAACCAGTTCAAGCATCCGTTTTTTAGCTTCAGGCTTAAAATATTGTTCGGCATAAAGCTGTCCTAATAAATCGCCAAGGTTATTATCCGTATTGTTAACCATTGTTTTCCATCTTTCAGTTTGTGCAAGCTGACCATACAATGTTTTACTAAAGAACTCAAATTTTGCCGTTCTAAATGCTTTGGTCAGTGCATTTGCGGCATTATTTAATGCATCAAACTTTAATTTTTCTTTCCAGGTTTCAATAGGCTGGCTTTTAATCAAAGTTGATAATGTTTGGTAGTATTTTGGCTGTCTAACAATGATGCTATCTGTTGATGCTCCAATATTCTTCAGTACCGTATTAAAATTGATATTTGGAATTTGTTTCTGAAAATCTGCAACTGCCAGCTTATTATAGTTTTTCTGCGGATCACGCAATTCAACTGGTGTTGAGTGTGATTTTGCCAGCATAGTTTCTAGCTTTAGAATATGGTCTGCATAGGTTGAAGCTTGAGTAGAATCTCCGGAAAGGCTAAACACTTTGGTGATGTACTTTAAATATTCAGATCTGATTTTTTTAGCCTTATCATCCTGATCGAGATAATAACTACGTTCTGGTAAATTGAGCCCGGTTTGAGTAAAAATAAGTACGTTTTTGGAACTCATTTTATCATCCGGATCAACACCAAAACCGAATAAATCTCCCTGGCCATTTTTAAAACCTTCAGATACGAAATTAATGAGATCCTCATCATTTTTAATACCATCAATTTTGGCCAGGAGCGGTTTTACAGGCATTACACCAAGCTTTTCAATGGTTAAAGAATCCATTCCACTGGCATAAAAATCACCAACCTTTTGTTCATTACTTCCTTTTGCAACATTGCTTTTGGCAGCATTTTCCAGAATGGTTCTTAAATTTTTAAGATTATCGTTATATAAAGTATAGAAAGAGCCCCATCCCGTTTCCGTTTGTGGGATTTTCGCATTTTTCATCCATTTTCCATTGGCGTAAAGGAAAAAGTTATCGCCTGGTTTTACTGTCGAATCCATTCCGGCAGTATCAAAAAATACAGTTCTCTGATCTGTTTCTGTAGCCTGATGGTTTTTATCATTCTGACAAGCCGCAAATAACAATATTGCCGCCGCAGGAAGAAATAAATTCTTTTTCATGTAATATTAAGTTAGGAAAAAATAAAGCTACAAAAAGCTTCATGTAATTTGTATGATTTTTTTTTAACTTCAAAAAAAATCTAATTATGCAATACATCATTTACATCGTTATCTTTCTCGGAATTGTAATTCTGTTTAGCTCGTTTGTTACGGTAAAGCAAGGAACTATAGCTGTGGTAACTGTTTTCGGAAAATATCGCAGGCAACTAAGGCCAGGATTAAATTTCAAAATACCGCTTATTGAACAAATCTATTCGCGAATCTCTATTCAAAATCGCTCCGTTGAATTATCTTTTCAAGCGGTAACACAAGATCAGGCAAATGTTTATTTCAAGGCGATGCTTTTATATTCTGTTGTAAACCAGGATGAGGAAACCATCAAAAACGTAGCCTTTAAATTTGTTGATGCCACCAATTTAATGCAAGCCTTAATTAGAACCATTGAGGGTTCTATCCGGGCATATGTAGCCACTCAAAAACAGGCCAACGTGCTAGCACAGCGCAATGAAATTGTATTGCATGTTAAAGAACAAATAGATCAGGTTTTGGATGGCTGGGGTTATCATTTACAAGATTTGCAATTGAACGATATTACTTTCGATGAAGAAATTATGCGCTCCATGAGCCGCGTGGTGGCTTCAAATAACTTAAAGGCAGCTGCCGAAAATGAAGGTCAGGCTTTATTAATTACCAAAACCAAAGGTGCAGAAGCAGACGGTAATGCGATTAAAATTGCTGCAACAGCAGAACGCGAAGCGGCACAACTTCGTGGGCAGGGAATTGCCTTATTTAGAGAAGAGGTAGCAAAGGGTATGACTAATGCCGCACATGAAATGCAGCAAGCCAATCTGGACACTTCTGTAATCTTATTTACCATGTGGACGGAAGCCATTAAACAGTTTGCAGAGTACAGTGAAGGAAACGTTATTTTTCTTGATGGCAGTACCGAAGGCATGAACAAAACCATGAAAGAAATGATGGCCATGCAGCAAAATCAGAATAATGCAAAGAAAGTTTAAGCAAATTTAACTTCTAATACAGGCTGATGCATAAAACGCATCAGCTTTTTTTGTGCATCAGCCATAAGATGTGTTTTAGCTAAATGAAAAATGGATTTGGCTAAATTGTATCCTTAAAAAGGATGGAGTTTTGTATAGTGATTTGGGAGCAATTTATATGATAACTCCTATCCAAACTCATATAACATTATTTAAGAAATTAAAACAATTCGCTATGAAAGTTTTTGTAACAGGAGCAACAGGTTTTGTTGGTTCAGCCGTGGTAAAAGAATTAATTAATGCCGGGCATCAGGTATTGGGCTTAGCCCGCAATGAGGCTGCAGCGAAAGCACTATTGCTGGCAGGAGCCGAAGTGCATAGAGGTGATTTGGAAGACCTGGAAAGTTTACGCCAGGGTGCAAACGCTGCTGATGGGATTATACATTTAGGGTTTATTCATGATTTTACCCGTTTTAAAGCCGTATGTGAGATTGATCGCATCGCTATAGAAACCATAGGAAATATACTTGTGGGAACCAATCGCCCCTTTATTGTTACTTCAGGCACACTAATCGTTAGCCCTGATGAACTTGCTACGGAAGATAAACTACCTGATTATGGTGGTCTAAATCCCAGGATTGCATCAGAAAAAGCAGTTGATGCCCTTGCCGCAAAGAATGTTTGTGTATCCGTTGTTCGCCTATCTCCATCGGTACATGGAGAAGGTGATTTCCATGGCTTCGTACCTATACTAATTGAAATTGCCCGTAAAACAGGTTCATCTGCTTATGTTGGTGATGGGAAAAACCGTTGGACTGCCGTTCATCGTTTGGATGCCGCAGTGCTTTTTAGATTGGCTTTAGAACAGGCCAGCCCAGGTGCTCGTTTTCATGGCGTGGCAGAAGAATCAATAGAGATTAAAACAATTGCTGAAGCTATTGGCAAGCAACTAGGGTTGCCAGTTATCTCTAAATCAAAACAGGAAGCTGCAGCCCATTTTACCTGGTTTGAACATTTCGTAAGCATAGATGGTCCTGCTTCAGCAAGCTTAACTCGTGAGCGATTAGGTTGGGAACCAAAACATCAAACCTTAATTCAGGATTTGAAACAAGAGATTTATTTTAAGTAAATTGTATCAATGAAAAATTCGATCAGATACCGATTTAAAACGATATCAGAATATCATAAACTTGCCGGATTGCCAAAACCGGGGCATCCGCTGGTGAGTGTGGTTAACCTTGAAGACGTAAAAATGCCTGTAAATGGCCTTTCGAATACCATGATTTTTGACTTTTATTCCATCGCGCTGAAGCGTGTTCCTGATGCTAAAATTAAGTATGGCCAGCAAATGAGCGATTTTGATGATGGTGTATTATTTTTTATGGCCCCAGGGCAGGTTTTTACGGTTGAGGTTCACGAAGATAGGATTCATCGTCCAACCGGGTGGATGATTCTCTTCCATTCAGATTTACTTTGGAACACACCTTTGGCTAAGACAATAAAAGATTACGACTTTTTTGATTACACATTATTTGAAGCCCTACACGTAGCAGAAAATGAAGAAATCACATTAAACACCATTATCCAACAATTGATATTTGAAACAAATAGCAATATAGATAGCTTTACCCAAAATGTAATCATCGCTCAAATTGCCCTACTGCTAAATTATGCGCAACGTTTTTACCAACGCCAGTTCATTACACGCAAAGCGAGTAACCATGAAATACTCGATCGATTGGAAAATGTGATTAATAACTATTTAAAAGAAGATCTTGCCAGCAAAGGCTTACCCACTGTAACTTATATTGCCGAAAAACTAAATATTTCAGCAGGCTATCTTTCTGGATTATTAAAAACACTTATTGGTCTAAATATGCAGCAATATCTTCATCAGAAACTGATTGATTTGGCTAAAGAGAAGCTTTCAACAACAGATTTATCAGTTAGTGAAATTGCTTATGCTCTTGGTTTCGGGCATTTACAGTCTTTCACTAAATTATTTAAAACCAAAACCAACCTCACACCATCGGCATTCAGGCAATCTTTTAATTAATATCAGAAACTGAAATAAGTGCTAAAATCTTCATACAAGAAAGCGGGCTGCCTGATTCCAGACAGCCCGCTTTTTACTTACTTAATTAATTGATTATAACTTCTGCGCAGGTGTACCTAAGTTCATAACATAGTTACCAGATTGCTGCATGAAATCGCCCATCACTTTTAAAGATTCATCTTCTATAAAGTCAAAAGAATCTTGTTTAGTTACTTTCTCTCCTTTTTTAATGGCTGGCAAACCTCTTAAAGCCCTTAAATCATTCTGTCTGGCTAAAGACTTTGCTTCCTGAGCATCACGTTCAGCTTTTAGCTTAGTCTCGTTTAAAGGAACAGATACTTCTTTATCTCTTTTTTTCAATTCAACAATATCTTCCTTCAAATATTTAAAATCTAAAGAATTTGCAATTCGCTGCTCACTATTTTTCATTAATCCCGCCTTTACAGCTGATAGATTTGCTACGGCAGTAAAGCTAGAACTTGGAATAACATCCCAAGGCAAAGCAGATGGTTCGGTATCCTCTCCTATTTTATCCATTGGATATACAGATGGGAAAACAACATCTGGCATTACCCCTTTATGCTGGGTACTGCTCCCGGCCACACGATAAAACTTAGCCATGGTCAGGTTAATCTGACCTAAGTTAATATCAGCGGCACTTGTTCCATTAGGGGAAGTACCAAGCGTTTTATCTCTGGTAACCAGACCAGCAATTTTCTGTAACATGCCTGGGTTAACCAATTTATTTAAATCTATAGATGATTGAACCGTTCCTTTACCATAAGTTTGGCTGCCCATGATAATTCCACGTCCGTAATCCTGAATTGCACCAGCAAAAATCTCGGATGCCGAAGCACTTAAACGGTCAACCATTACACCAAATGGTCCATCCCATGCTACACCTGAATTTTCATCTTCATCGACCTCGATCTTACCACGTAAATCTTTTACCTGTACAACAGGACCTTTATCAATAAATAAACCAGTTAATGAAATGGCTTCTACTAATGAACCACCACCGTTTCCACGTAAATCCATCAATATGGCATCAACCTTATCAATATTTTTTAAGGAATCAATAAGTTTTCTAACATCTCTTGTGGTACTTTTATAATTTTTATCACCAGCATTTGCTGCTTTAAAATCAGCATAAAATGCAGGTAAAGAAATGATACCCACTTTGTAATCCTTACCGTTTGAATTGATGGTTTTTACTTTTTTCTTGGCAGATTGATCTTCCAGAATAACCTTTTCTCTCATCATTTCGATGATCACAGGTTTTGACGACATCTCTTTTCCAACCGGAATTACTTTTAAACGAACCTTAGTTCCCTTCGGACCTTTAATTTTGCTTACTGTTGCGTCTAATCTCCAGCCAACAATATCCACAAAATCTTCATTGCCTTGTGCAACAGCAATAATTCTATCGCCTGCGCTTAACTGCTTTCCTTTGAACGCTGGTCCACCCGGAATAATTTCTGCGATTTTAACCACTTCATTTTCCAATTGTAAGCGGGCCCCAATTCCTTCGAATGAACGAGACATTTCTTCATTAAACTCAGTTGCTCTCGCCGGAACGAAATAGTTGGTGTGTGGATCAATTGATTCTGTAAAAGCATCCATCAGGATTTGAAAAACATCCTGATTGTTATTTTTAGCGATCTGTGACTTTAGATTTTGATAACGTTTAGTTAGTGTCTCTACATTTTTTGCTTCAGCAGAACCTGCTAGATTCAAATTAACCAGTTCGTATTTAACACGTTTTTTCCAGGTATCATTTAAAGCAGCGGTAGATACGGCCCAAGGCATTTTTTCACGATCGTACACATATGTATCATTCTGATTAAAGTCGTACTTATTTTTGATCTGCGCTAAAGAGTATGTAAAATATTCATTTAAACGTTTTGCATAAACATTATAAATGTAAAATGGACCACTTAAGTCTCCATTTTTGAAATCGTCATCCAGCGTATACCTGTACTTTTCAAACTCCTTAATATCAGAAGCTAAAAAATAGTTTTTACCCTGATCTAGGGCTTTAATATATTTATCTAAAATAAGTGAAGAGATGGAATCATTCACCTGAACTTTCTTATAGTTATAACTTTCAATCAGGTTTACTACTTCTTTAATTACGAGTTGTTGCTGCTGATCAGGCATAACATTGGCAATGCCATCAACTATTGGCTGAGGCTTCGGAGCGGCGTGACATGCAATCACTGCGGCAGTAAAAATTACAAAAAATACTCTCTTCAACATCTCTTTAAATGATTTAAAATCCATTTCTAATTCTATATAGCCAATATGATACCATTTTAACAAAAAAACAAAAAAGAGACAGCATTATTACCGTCTCTTGTTAAAACTGATCAAATCTAACCAAAAGCTTCTTATTTAACAATTCTTAAATGCTAACGTAATTTAAATTATTTTGTTTTAAGATATTAAACAGTAGACCTTTTAGGGGTAATTGGCTAAAAAAATGGAAACCACCTGTTGCAAAAATGTCGAAGGGTAATTAGCCCAACTTATTCCATTAAAATTAGAAAAATAAGGTCTACTTAAGAGTTGTTTTTGAAGTGGTCTTATTAGAAATCACTTCTCTGGCATCGCGGATCTGGCTTTTGAATTGCGTAATTTTGACCGAATTAGCAAACCATTCTGCTGTTTTAAGATCTCTCAAAGCAAGCGTAAAATCCTTCTTTTTAATTTTGACCTGTACAATGCCCAAAATGGATTCTAAATATGAATTATTGCTTTTTAACTGTTTAGCCAACATGCCCTGCTGGGTGTAAAACCACATCGATTGTGTAGATTTATTATTGGCCAGGTATACCTTACCAAGCAAGCCATAAGTATTCATGAGGCCATTTCTACTGCCCATTTTTGAATAATTTTTAAGGGCAACGTTCAACAAGATTTGCTCTGCATCGCCAAAACGACCCAGCATATAATGCATGTTGCTCATTTTAATTATGGCCTGACCATATCTGTTAAAATTTTTAACAGATATGTATTCGAAAGCAGCTTTACCAAATAAGGTTAATGCCTCATTAAAATCGCCTTTTCTTTCGAAACTCTCCGCTTCTTCGTAAAAAGAATTGCCATCTACCAGATCAAATTTAGAAACGGCTATCGTTATCGCATTTCCCGCATTTGGCTGTTGGGCATCAAGATCTTGAGCATGTATTTGAAATGAGGCAAAAAGGCTTACAAGAGCCAATACAATTTTGGACATGCAACAAAAATAATACTTTATATTTAACTTTAGCTAAATACCTGTAAATTAACATCGAAAGATGCCCAAACCATGTAAGGGTGTGAATCACAATGATAAATTTCTCCTGTATTGGAGATGCCAATAACGCCTGCAAAACCATCAAATGATTGGAGCTCTACAAATGATTTATCACATGCATCTTTTAGAGAGAATCCATCCGTAACCCTGGTCACTATTTTTGAGGCCAATGAACCACTTACAATGTCTTCACCAACACCAGTGCATGAAATACCCGCAAACTGATTGGCATAGTTACCTGCTACAGTTGCTGAGTCACTTACTCTACAAGGAATTTCAAATCCTTTACCGCCTGTAGATGTAGCCGCCGCAATATTTCCTTCTGCATCTAAAGCTACACAACCAACTGTTCCTTTATTATTTTGCTGGTTTAGTTTTGCTTCATATTCAGACTGTCTTTGCGGAGTAATCGGATTAAAATATTCAAAACCATTTTCACGTGCAAAGTTTTGCGCTCCATTACCACTTAGCACACGGTCATCATATGGCAATAAACTTTGTGCAATTTGAATCGGATTTTTTACACCCTCAACATTAATTACACCACTAAACTTTTCTGTTTTTCCATCCATTAAGGAAGCACTCAGTCGCACTTTTCCATCACTTTGAATTTGCGAGCCTATTCCTGCATTAAACAATTCATTATCTTCCAATAAAGCAACAGTGTAAACAACCGTTTCAAGTGCCGAATGATTTTCTAAATAGGCATAACCAAGCTTCACGATATTGGCAAGTGCATCTTGTTTAGCTCTTTTAGTTTCCTGATTGGTTGATGACTCGCTGAAAAAGCCACCATGTATTATTAGTTTCATTTTATCGAGATGTGAGTATTGAGTATCAAGATGTGAGTATCAAGTATCAAGAATGGGTTATCAAGTATCAAGCCTGGTTTGTAATGGTTATCTAAAAATTGTTAAGCGTTATCTGCAAACTGTAAATTGTTAACTGAAAATTGCAAACTAAAACTGCCTCTATCCTATTGGAATAACTTTAGGATGATGGATTATGAGACTGTGATCAGTGAGATCATAAACATCGCCATCACACATTACATGCACAACCATGTTTTTGATTGATACAGGTTGCCCCATTTCTACATCAGTTAAATTGGTATCAGCCATTTGACGGCCATCAACCAGAATTACCATGCCTGAACCAATGGCCTCCATGATGTGTCCATCCGAGATAAATAATCCAGTATCTTCACCCAAGCCAATACCCAAAATTCCAGGATTACTGGCTGCTGCATAAAGTAATCTTCCAATTCGTCCACGCTGAACAAAGTGCGTATCAACAATTACATCATCGATAAATCCCAATCCGCCAGTAATTTTTACTTCGCCTTTAAGCAAGGCATCCTTACTGCTACCCTGATAAATCATATTTTTAGAACTTGCTGCAGCACCGGCTGAGGTACCGGCAATAACTACAGGCTCTGTTTTATATTTATCAATCAAAATCTGATGAATTTTTGTCCCTCCAAAAATCGATGACAACCTTAACTGGTCTCCGCCAGTAAAAATGATTACTTCAGCAGCTCTAATTCTTTCACAATTGTCGTCAGCATTAGCCTCTTCACGATTGGTAATATTTAATACCCCAACATTATGCACATCTAGCTGCGCATAGGCTTTAATGTATTCTTCGCCAACTTTCTCAGGCATTAAGGACGCCGTAGTGATAATTTCGAAACGCGAATCAAGATCTTTAATTGATTCTGTAGTGATTCTTTTTAAAATTCCCCGTTCGAAAAAATTCATGTTTTCAGGCAATCCAAATTGCGTTTCAGCAAAGCTGCCTGTATTTATTGCGCCTCCAATAATGATGAGTTTGCCTTTTGGAACCATTTTGTGTGTATTAATATTCTATCAAAAAACCCAAATATATCAGCTTAAGATAAAAAACACGACTTTTTTTGTCAATAAATATGCATTTATTAACAATGGTTGAAATAATTATGAAGAATTTGGGTTAAAGTTATACCTGAAAATAAAACAAATAGCCTAAGAAATTCATTTAGCTATTTGATTTGCCAATTTTCAAAATAAATGCATAATTTACAATCATCAATTTTAGCATCTCTAGGTTGAAAAAAGATCTGCCCAAAATCCATGCTTTTAAATAAAAACGACAAAACATTACATGAAGATATATAACATCCAAGTATTAAGAGGGCCAAATATATGGTCGATAAACCGCAAAAAACTCATCCAGATGAGACTGGATTTAGAGGAACTAGAGCAAAGGCCAACCAACCTGATTGATGGATTTAGTGAGCGAATAGAGAAGTTACTTCCTAGTATGTTTACCCATCGTTGCTCTAAAGGTGTTGAGGGTGGTTTCTTCACACGTGTGAAAGAAGGCACCTGGATGGGACATGTTATTGAGCATATTGCCCTGGAAATTCAAACCATAGCTGGAATGGAAACAGGTTTTGGTAGAACCCGCCAAACTAAAACTGAAGGCATTTATAATGTAGTATTTAGTTACCTGGAAGAAAAAGTAGGGGTTTATGCTGCTGAAGCTGCTGTAAAAATAGCCCAGGCCCTGATTGATAATGAAGAATATGATTTAGAACATGACATCAGGAGGATGAAAGAAATCCGTGAACTGGAAGCACTTGGCCCAAGTACCGGATCAATTGTTCAGGAGGCGGTGAGTAGAAACATTCCATGGATCAGATTAAATAAGAGTTCATTAGTACAACTGGGTTATGGTAAGAATCAGGTTCGCTTCAGGGCTACCATGACCGAAAAAACCAGTAGCATTGCTGTAGATATTGCCAGTAATAAAGAAGAAACCAAACGTTTGTTAACCGAAGCCGCTATTCCAGTGGCTTCTGGCGTAACCATTTCAGATCCGGAAGACTTAGAAGCTGCTGTTCTAAAAGTTGGCTTTCCATTGGTTTTTAAACCATTGGATGGCAATCATGGAAAAGGCGCTACCATCAATATCAAAACGATGGAAGTGGCTAAAGAAGCCTTTGAATATGCTAAAACATATTCCCGCCGGGTTATCATTGAAAAGTTCATTACCGGTTTTGACTTTCGTGTGCTGGTTATTGACCATAAAGTAGTTGCCGCAGCACAACGTGATCCAGCCCATGTTCTGGGAAATGGCATTCACACCATCCAGGAATTAATTGATAAGGAAAATGAAGATCCTCGCCGTGGTTATGGGCATGAAAATGTGTTAACAGAGATTGCTGTCGATCGTGATACATTGGATTTGCTGGCCAAAAAAGAATATACGCTGGAAACCATTCCTGAAAAAGGAGAAATTGTTTACCTGAAATCAACGGCTAATTTAAGTACTGGTGGTACATCCATAGACGTTACCGACATTGTTCATCCGCAAAATATATTTATCTGCGAAAGAATTTCCAGGGTGATTGGCTTAGATATCTGTGGCATTGATATCATGGCGCAAAACCTTACTCAGCCATTAACAGAAAATGGAGGCGTAGTATTAGAAGTGAATGCCGCTCCAGGTTTCAGAATGCATTTGGCACCAAGCGAAGGCTTACCTAGAAACGTTGCTGCATCTGTTGTAGATATGCTTTATCCGCAAGGAAGGTTATCTCAAATACCTATTATTGCGGTAACCGGAACCAATGGAAAAACGACAACAACACGTTTAATTGCCCATATCATCAGGAGTAATGGTAAACGCGTAGGTTACACCACCAGTGATGGGGTATATGTTCATAACACGATGTTAATGAAAGGCGATACCACTGGACCGGTAAGTGCTGAATTTATTTTAAAAGATCCAACCGTTGAATTTGCAGTACTGGAAACGGCACGTGGTGGAATATTAAGAGCTGGATTGGGATTTAATGCATGTGATATTGGTGTTGTAACGAATATTCAGGAAGATCATTTGGGTATTTCTGATATTCATAATCTTGATGATTTAACAAGGGTAAAGGCTGTAGTTGTTGGGGCCGTACGCCGTAAAGGTTGGGCCGTATTAAATGCAGACAATGGTTATTGTGTTAAAATTGCCAGAGATGCCCGTTGTAATGTAGCTTATTTTAGTATGGATGAAAACAATCCGGTAATTAAGGAGCATTGCAGAAAAGGTGGTATCGCAGCAATATATGAAAATGGCTATATCACCATCAAAACAGGTGATTGGAAACTAAGGGTTGATAAAGCAACGCATATACCTCTAACTTTTGGTGGGGCAGTAAACTTTATGATTCAGAATGTTCTGGCTGCAACTTTAGCAACATATTTATGGGGTTATAAACCTGAAGACATTCGCTTAGCACTTGAAACTTTTATTCCATCTGCAGCACATACGCCAGGTAGAATGAATGTTTTCAGATTCAAAGACTTCAAAGTACTGGTAGACTTTGCACACAATCCGGATGGATTTAATGGTGTTAAAGCCTATTTACAAAGTGTTGAAGCCACCGAACATGTTGGCATCATTTCAGGAACGGGCGACAGACGTGATGAAGATATTATTGAAACCGCACGCATATCTGCTCAAATGTTCGATAAAATTTATATCTGTCAGGAGAAATACCTGCGTGGCCGTAAGCAAGATGAACTGATCAATTTATTGATTCGAGGCATTAAGGAGGTTGACCCAAATAAGGAAATCATCATTAACAATAGAAGCACGGAGTGTTTACAAATTGCCATTGATTCTGCTAAAAAAGGATCGTACTTAACCATACTAAGTAATACCATAGATAACACCATTCAAAGGGTAACTGAACACCTGGATAGAGAGTTGGAATCTTAAAAATAAAAAGGCCTCCTGATTTAAATTAGGAGGCCTTTTCTATTAAACTAAAAATTCTTATGCCTGACTATCGCGTAATCTTTTAACTTCATCATGAGAAGTTCTCAACGAGGCCTTTTGATCTGAAATCAGCGTTCTGATGTGTGCAGGAAGATCTTCTACCTCTAAAGCCATTTTATAAGCATTTTGAGCAGCATCTTCTCCACCTTCGCAATTATTTAATACTGTTTTTCTATCATGGCCTGTAAATAATGCTTTAACATCCATCCATGCTCTATAGATTTTTCCAGAATTAGTGGTACCTGTATCGATGTCTTCTCCTAAGGCAGATATCTCCGTTCCTAAAGCCATTTTATATTTCTGACTCTCTGAGATCATATCCAGAAATAAAGATTTTAAATCTGCATCCTCATCTTTTAATTCTGCACGGGCTTTTTCATAACCGGCAATACGGTCATTATTAATTTGAACCAGATCGTTTAATACTTCTGTTGTTATTGTTGCAGTATTCATGTTTTTATAAGTTTTGATGTATTAATGGAACATGATCTGCCTGGAATAGTTTGTAATTATTTTTAAATTTTTATTCTTGAAACTGCTACAATATATCTTCATATCATTAACTGACATTTATAATGATGTGATTTTGATTTCAAATTGATTAAACAATTTCCTGAATCTTTAAAGTTGATTATAGCAGTTTCGACTTTGCTTTACGGTAATCCAGTTTTTGATGCTTTCCAATTGCATATGTTATGCCTCCGTTTAAATGCATCAGGAATTTTTGATCGCTCCAGCATTCTTTAGTATGACCCATTGCTGTGTAAAAGGCTCGGCCACCATCATATGAATGATACCAGCTAAAGGGATGGAAATTGCCATTTTTTCCACCTTTGTAGGATGATTCATCCAGAGTAATTAACACCTTAAGATCCGGATTGATATCCTTGAAATTATACAGTTCATCTTTATGCATCCATATCGAATCTGTTAAAAATTTGGTTGAAGGATGATTTTTATCTTTAATAACGAATCTTGCCTCCTGTATTTCAGGGTGGCTGCTGAAATAAGCACCGGCCAGTTTTCCGTACCATGGCCACTCATACTCAGTGTCTGTGGCTGCATGAATACCTACATAACCACCACCGGCCTGAATATAACGTTCAAAAGCAGATTGTTGTACCTCATTCAACACATCGCCGGTTGTACTTAAAAAGATAACTGCCGCATATTTCTTTAAATTATCTTCTGTAAACAGGATTGCATTTTCTGTGGTATCTACCTGGTAATGATATTGCTTACCAAGGCTAATTAGGGCCTTTTTACCGTCTTCAATAGAAGCGTGACGGAATCCTTTGGTTTTAGAGAATACCAAAATTCTCAAATTACTTTTTGCAAATAAATTACTGTGACAGATGACCAGGGTAATCATCAGTACGAATATTTTTTTCATCTTAAAATTTGGTTAGCTTATGATCAACGGGTTGCTATTTAATCCTAAATCTAAGAAAGTTCTTTGATAATTTCTTTACATCTTTCTTCAACTTGTTTACAAACTGTGGCAAATAAAGTATCATCCCAATACGGGTCTATCAATTCTTCATCATCTAAAAAAAGTTTAACCTTTTGCTGTGCTTCTTTAGTTTTTGCAAGGTTCTTTACATCCCTTAAATTTTTTCGATCCATGACCAAAATCCAATCGTACTGCGAAAACATAGCAGGTGAAAATTGCTGTGCTATTTGCAAACTAATGTCGTAACCACAATTTTGGGCGGCGGCTATACTTCTGTCATCGGGTGCCTGGCCGATGTGCCAGTTTCCTGTTCCGGCTGATGCAATTTCCCAATCTAAGTTTTGTTGTTTTGCCAGATGACGCATAATGCCTTCTGCCAAAGGCGAACGACAAATATTACCGAGGCAGACCATTAAAATTTTCAAATTATTTAGATTTATAGGTATATACAAAAGTATATGTGGTCCCGTTTTGTTGAGTTGTGGTTGTCTGAGTTAGTTTTTTACCGTCAAAAAAGAGCGGAGCGGAAGGAGAAGCAGACAAAATGATCTTGTTGTCCTCTTTTTTCCAGGTCTTTACACTGGCATCAGCCATCATATCGCAAAGCGCTCCATTGGCCCCAGCCACATAAGTACTATCTGCCGCAAATGAGAGTGATAAGTTGGCTACACAACTTTCTGGTCCAGACAGTGCGATATAATTAGTATCAGTCTTACCACCTAGAGTTATTGCAGGCGTAACTGTTACTGACTCGATTACCCATTTTTTTGAAATAAGCATTTTAGCGGTATCCTTTGTGCAGGCAACTGCTGTGCAAATTAAAAGTACAAATAGTAATTTTCTCATATGATTTAGATTATATAAGGTAAACGAAAATAACAATGAATTTGCTACATAAAAAAATCCCCCAATTTTTGGAGGATTTAAAGCTGATATAAGTTATCCGTAAATATCGTTAAGCATCTTAGCCAAACGAACTCCACCTTTTAATAATTGCTGGTTAAGGATTTCTGACCAATCGAAATTGTATCGGTAACTTAATTTGGAATCTGGTTTTGTACCCTCATAAATCTTGCTGCAAATGGTATAAGCATCGTAAACACAATCTTTTAAGTTTGTATTTTGCCAATTATATAGTTGAATAGCTGAAGGATGATTAATCGCCTTTGCAAATTCCGTATAACTTAGCTGCTGATATTCGATTAATTGCTCATCCCATACCCGATGCAAGTTAGATTTTTCATTGAACCACATCACCGAAACCCTGTTACCACCTAAGTCTTCCTTGTGCGCCACATGCATCGGCTGGCACAAATCGCCTGCCATGTGTACCAACATCCTTAAGGCTAACTTTTTTTCAGATGCGGTACTATTCGCATTTTTTAAAACAGCTGTCAGATCGATAATTTTGTTGTAAAGATTCGGTGCTTTTTCAGTTTCTAAAATATTATAAACGCCCTGTTTATCTAAACCACCCGGAAGGTTTACAAAATGCCAATTATACATATAATTATAAGTAGAATCCGATTTTATAAAATCACCCCAGTTAGCAGACATCGCCAATGATTCTGTACCTAAAATAGCCTGAATAGCCTTGCGGGTTTTAGCCTTTAAATAGCTATCTGCAATTTCGCCAACGATGCGATGACCAATCATGCCCCAGGCATTCGCCTGAAGTGGCACATAAGCAAGCAAACCGATGGCTGCTATAATAGCTAGCTTCTTATTAATAAATTTAAATATCATTTTATAATTCTTTTTGGACACAGTTTATTTTTTCTTTAAGCACTAATTTGATTTCACTTTGATCATTTAAGCTTTCCAATATTAAGGTATCACTTGAATGCTTTTTAATCAGAAAATTTTTATCATATCGGCCGATGCGATAACAGCCGGATATTTTTTGTTTATAGTTGGCATGCGTAAACGTAGCACCTACAATTAAGGTATCACCCCGAACCGCATAAACGCCTTTTGCATACTCTTTCCATACACCATTGTGGTAACAGGAATCTTCGTAAAAATTTACTTTGCTATGCGTTACAAAATCTATATAGATGGAATCGCAAGTAACCTTAAAACGATGTTGGGTGTAGTTGCTTAGTTTATGGCTAAAGGCAACTGAATCTTCATTCCAAAGTCCTTGCATAAATGCTTCTCCTTTACCCTGGATATTTGGTAATCTGGAGCAGGAAGAATATAATAAACCAGCAACAACAAAAACCAGGCTCAGTCGCTTCAGTCCATCTTTATATTTTGGCATCGTTGTTCATCAATATTAATGTATAAAAATCGGTTAAAGCTTTTTATTAAGCATCTTGTTGGCATTTAACAAGTTGTTAATCAGCATAAAAAGGCCAATTGCAAAACAAATGCCTGCACAGAAGCTTATTACCCCTAAAATAAAATAATAAGAATTTACCTCCGACATGGGCATAGCATAATGATCCATCAAATAGGGCATTAAAAACCTATAAAAGCAGGCTAGCAATAAGGTAAATCCCGAGCCAATAAAAAGCAGGATTGAATCTGCTTTCACCTCTTTACTAAGATAATAACAGCAGGCACAAAAGATTAACAGTGGAGAAATTACTGAAATCAGGGTAGACAAAAAATTCATTATTGCACCTTCCATATTTTTATTACGTAAGCTTTCTATCTAAAAACAGGCCTAAAAGCTTTTAAAGCTTCCAGGCCTGAATATGCTATTTTAAACTTCCAACCATATCTTCCGGACGAACCCATTCATCGAATTGTTCGTTGGTCAACAGGCCTAACTCTACAGCCGCAGCTTTTAGTGTTTTGTTTTCTTTGTGTGCCTTCTTAGCAATTTTCGCTGCATTCTCATAACCTACATGCGGATTTAAAGCAGTTACCAGCATTAGTGAATTTTGTAAATGTTTTTCAATTTCTGGTAGGTTTGCTGTAATGCCCTCTGCACATTTATCCGTAAAGGAAACGCAGGCATCGCCAATTAAACGGGCAGATTGCAATACATTTGCCGCAATTAAAGGTTTGAAAACATTTAATTCAAAATGGCCAGACATCCCGCCTACAGAAACTGCAACATCATTGCCGATTACCTGTGCACAAACCATGGTTAAAGCTTCTGGTTGTGTTGGGTTTACTTTTCCAGGCATGATGGAAGAACCTGGTTCATTATCAGGAATTACAATTTCTCCAATACCGCAACGTGGGCCAGAACTTAACATACGAACATCATTCGCAACCTTCATCAATGCAACTGCCGTGCGTTTTAAAGCGCCTGAAAGTTCAACCATCGCATCATGAGCTGCTAAAGCTTCGAATTTATTTGGTGCGGTAACAAAAGGCAAGCCTGTTAATTCGGCGATTTTTTGAGCCACTAAAACATCATATCCCTTTGGTGTATTTAAACCTGTACCAACTGCAGTACCCCCCAAAGCCAATTCAGCAACCATTACCAAAGCATTTTTAATTGCCCTGATGCTGTTATCAATTTGTTGTACATAACCAGAAAATTCTTGCCCTAAGGTTAAAGGCGTGGCATCCATAAAATGGGTACGGCCCGTTTTAACGATCGAATTAAATTCTTCTACCTTTTTAGCCAGGGCATTTCTTAAGTGTTCTAATCCTGGAATGGTGTTTTCTACCGTAAGTTTATACGCTGCAATGTGCATTGCAGTTGGATAAGTATCGTTAGATGATTGTGACTTATTCACATCATCATTCGGGTGAAGTACTTTTTTATCATCAGCCAATGCTCCACCATTGATCACGTGTGCACGGTTCGCAATCACTTCGTTTCCGTTCATGTTACTTTGTGTACCAGAACCTGTTTGCCAGATCACCAATGGAAACTGATCATCTAAATCACCAGCGATAATTTCATCACAGGCTTTAGCAATTAATGTTGCTTTTTCAGCAGTAAGCACGCCCAACTCAGTGTTAGCTAAGGCAGCGGCTTTTTTCAAATAGCCAAAAGCATGAATAATTTCTTTAGGCATCGAACCTTCAGGTCCGATTTTAAAGTTATTGCGTGAGCGTTCGGTTTGTGCACCCCAGTATTTGTCGGCCGGCACCTGCACCTCGCCCATGGTATCGTGTTCTATTCTGAAACTCATTATATTTTTGATTTTGTTGTCACAAATTTAAGTTTTTTGCCTATAACGTATAGTATTATCTTTGATATTTCCTAAGGCAGGATTTGACTGTATTTAGATAAACAATATTTTTATTTTAGAAGGATACTGCATTATTTTTTTTTGCTAAATCAGTCACGATCATTCGCTTCTGTTTTTTAATCAATTTGTCATGCTGAGACACAAAGCATCTGTTTCATTATTTGCATATGCTTTGTGCATCTTTGAAAGCATATCAGGGTCGCTACAATGGATTCAAATATGAACCGCATTAATCACTCTACAGCAACCGAATTGAAAACCAATGGATAAAATTCTAATCCAAACCATTCAAATACTAGGTTATAGGTTTCATTTACTATTTTGGCATTTTGTAAACTGTTTTTTAAGCGGAGGTTTATAAAAAAATAACATATGAAAAAGATATTCATCACATTTTTCAGTTTCATTTTTATGCTATCTACAGTATTTGCGCAAAAAGGCATCAATTTTTCTAAGATTTATTCAGGCGGTAGAAAATTGGGATTTTGTGTTGATAGTTCTGCCAAAAGCATTTATTATGATAATAAATTTCCTAATCAGCCTAATACATCATTTAACTATTTACCTGAAGTGAATAACATAAGCATACAAGCTTATTTCGATCGGAAAGATGATGTAAGACAGTACAGATACACAATTTTGGCAGATAACAAGCCAATAGTGGTAAACAAGTCTATTAACAAAAAACAACTAACCGATATTGAAACTCCTGATTTAATGAGCTTCACAAGGCTTGGTGTTCTCGCAATAAAAGGTAAAAATATAACAACCCTTATTTACAACATCAATAAACCTCTTGATATTTATAAATCTGTTTTTTATGCTAAACCTATTCCCCGAGTAAAAATAGTTTTATTTTCCAAGCTTGTTGCAATCAATCAAGGTGAAGGCTTTACAAATCTCATTGCCCCAAAAGAAAGAACAAAGCTTAGTTTTTCTAAAAAAGATATTGGGTTAAGAATTATAAAAAATAAATCGGATATAGACTATCTCTACTATGTTTTAATAAAAAATAAGCTAACAAATAAAATAATTTTTAGATCAACTTATTGGGAATATGGCAGCTATATTGATGCAAATGAATTTTTGCCTTACGTAAAGATTGATAAGAGCATTTTCAAAAAATCAGGAGATTACGAAATTATTATTCAACCATTCCTTAATGAGCATACGCCGTTAAAAGAAATAGAAAAATATACAGCCAGATACACGCTGTCAATAATTTTAGATGAAGAAAAGCTTTTCACAAATCGTCAAATGATAATTTTTGGGATCATCACCCCTTTATTATTAGCAGCTATTTTCGGCACCTCTCTTTTCTATATCAAAAAGAAGCAAGCCAAAAAACTCGCTCAACAATATAAACAAAAAGCAATTGTTCAGCTCCAACTTAACTCCATTCGCTCACAACTAAATCCACATTTTTTATTTAATGCTTTGGCAGGTATTCAAAATCTAATGAATAAAAATGAAATCGAAAATGCTAATCGTTACCTCACCAAGTTTGCACGCCTCACACGAAATGTTTTAGATAGCAAAGAACTCATCAGTTTAATTAAAGAAAAGACTTTACTCGATGATTATCTTCAAATGGAACAGTTACGATTTGGATTCAACTACATGTTAAGCGCTCCATTTGATTTAGACATGGAAAATATTGAAATACCAGCCATGCTTTTACAACCATTTGTAGAAAATGCAGTTAAACATGCTATTGCCGAGAAAGGAAAAGATGGTGAAATTGCTATTAGTTTCGAGAAGCAAGTGTCTAATTTGGTGCTAAAAATAATCGATAATGGAAAAGGTTTCGACACCACTCAAACATACAACGGTTTAGGCTTGGCGCTTAGCAAAAACCGAATATCTTTACTAAATACAATTTATAAAGATGCACCTTTTGTTCTGGATATTAAATCAGGTATTAACAGAACAACGGTTACAATTACTTTAACACAATGGTTATAAAATGAGGGTAATTTTGGTAGATGATGAACTGGCAAATTTAGAAAACCTACAGGTTTTGCTGGCTAAGAATTGCAGAACGGTTAAAGTTGTAGCTATTGCTAATAACATTGATGATGCTTTCGAGAAAATAAATCTACATCGCCCTGATTTGCTTTTTCTTGATATCCAAATGGGAAAAACCACAGGTTTTGATTTGCTAAATTTGCTTACTGAAAAATCTTTTGAAGTCATTTTTATAACAGCATACGATAATTATGGGATCCAGGCGGTAAAATCTGCTGCCTTAGATTATCTTCTTAAGCCAGTAGATCCTGATGAATTGATGGCTGCAGTTTCAAAAGCTGAAAACAGAATTGAAAGCAAAATGAATGGTGAACAACTGAACTTTTTGCTCAATCAACTTAAACGTACTGAACCTGCTGCCCCTAAAATTGCACTGCCGCAGCAGCATGAAATCCGCTATGTTTCAGTTGAAGCTATTGTGCGATGTGTTGCCGATAATAATTATACATTTTTCTATTTATCAAGTGGAGAGAAAATCTTAATTTCTAAGTCCCTGAAAGAATATTCTGATTTGCTAAAACCACAAGGGTTTGTTAGGGCACATCAAAGTCATTTAGTTAACCCAAAATTTGTAAAAAGTTGGCTTAAGGAAGATGGTGGAATATTATTAATGAATAATGGTGATAAAATTCCGGTTTCGAAACCAAATAGAGAAATGGTTAAAGCTGCGTTGCGAAAATAAAAAACAATCCTTACAGGTTTTAAAAACCTGTAAGGATTAAACCCCGTATTTTTGTACTTTTGCGGCTATGTCAGTTATTAAACCCTCATTAGCCAAAGGTACCCGTGATTTTACGCCTGTTGAAATGGTCAAACGCAACTTTATTTATGACACCATTAAATCGGTTTTCAAAAAATATGGTTATGCTGAAATCCAGACCCCAAGCTTTGAAAACCTTTCTACCCTAACTGGCAAATATGGCGATGAAGGGGATAAACTGATTTTTAAAATTTTAAATAGTGGAGAATATTTAAAGGATCCTAAAAAGAAATCCTTTGATTTTTCTGAAGAGGAAAACAGCAATAAATTAATTCCGCTTATCTCTGAAAAAGCTCTTCGTTACGATTTAACTGTTCCTTTCGCCCGTTATGTAGTAATGCACCAGCACGAAATTACCTTACCTTTTAAACGTTTCCAGGTGCAACCTGTGTGGCGTGCAGACAGACCGCAAAAGGGAAGATACCGCGAATTTTATCAGTGCGATGTAGATGTGGTAGGTTCAGAAAGTTTATTAAATGAAGCAGAATTTATACTAATTTACAATGAAGCCTTAGCCAAATTAGGACTTAAAGATTTCACTGTTAAAATTAATAATAGAAAAATTCTATCAGGCATTGCCGAGATTATAGGCAAACCCGATTTGATTATAGATATGACTGTTGCCATTGATAAACTGGACAAAATTGGTTTAGATGGCGTAAGTAAAGAGCTTTTAGAACGTGGTTTTACTGAGGATGATTTAGAGAAACTACACCCAGTTATTTTATTAGAGGGCAGCAATGAAGAAAAATTAGCCAGTTTGAAAGAAGTACTTGCCACTTCAGAAACCGGTTTAAAAGGTGTTGCTGAAATTGAACAGGTTTTTGAATATGTAGAATCTTTAATATCATACGCTTTACCACTAACCGCTAAATTGGAACTGGATATTACCTTAGCGCGTGGTTTAAATTATTACACTGGTTGCATTTTCGAAGTAAAAACCAATGAGGTAGCCATGGGCAGCATTGGCGGTGGTGGCCGTTATGATGATTTAACAGGCATGTTCGGCTTAAAAGACTTAACCGGCGTTGGTGTTTCTTTTGGTGCAGATCGTATTTATGATGTTTTGGAAGAATTAAATCTTTTTCCTGCAGCAGCAGAAGTAGGCACGAAAGTTTTAATCAGTAATTTTGATGCAGCAGCAGAAAAATATGCTTTGCCTATTTTACAACAATTCAGAAATGCAGGCATTTCCGCTGAATTATACCCATCATCTGCAAAACTGAAAAAACAAATGGCTTATGCTGATGCGAAAAAAATACCATATGTGGTTCTTATTGGCGGAGACGAAATTGCAAGTGGTGAATTAACCCTGAAAGATATGCAGAATGGTGAGCAGAAAAAGCTAACGGTTTTAGGGATTCTGGATTTATTGAAGGCTATTTAACCGGTAGGTTTCGCAACGTAAATCCATCGTCATTGCGAAGCTAATTCTTCATTGGATGAAGCAATCTGACTTATGTATTAATTAAAAATCTTTACCGCAGCACACGTTGAGTTTTTCGCAAAGAAACGTAGCGCTTGTTTAAAAAACATATAATAGCTTTGCGTTTCTCTGTACTTTTTTATGTCTGTAGTGAAATAAAATTTATTTTCCCACCCTTAACAACACAGGGAAGCGTACATCTTTCTCCGCATCATCACCCCAGGCTTCCTTTAATTCAGTCAACACATATTCCAATGGATTGCGGTCATTAGCCTTTTTATAATGCTGCAGTGACGACCAGGTATTTAAATATCCAATCAGCTGGTTAAAATTCCAGGTGGTTTTGATTTGAAAATGAGGTGCTACAATTTCTTCAAACGGGAAAGGAATCGTTTTATAGCCTTCCTCAATATATCTGCGTTCACTATCCCAGTATTTTCCTAAAATAGTTTCATACAACTTATGAATAACCTGATCTACCTTCTTATCAATAGACATTAAGCCATAGCCAATAACAGCAATAACGCCATTCGGCTTCAAAGTACGCTTAACCTCACTGTAAAATGCATCAAAATTAAACCAGTGGATGGCCTGAGCAACAGTAATCAAATCAAAACTTTGATCAGTAACATTTACCTGATCTGATGATTCTACCTGGTAAACTACATTAGGCAACGGAAGCGCCTGGCTCAATTGCTTCTCACTGATATCAGTAGCATAAACATGCTGAAAATGTTGTGCCAGTATACTTGCCACCTGACCGTTTCCTGTAGCACAATCCCATGCGGCATGCTTATGCGCAACTAATTTAAAAAGGAAGTCATACAATTCAATTGGGTAAGTTGGCCGGTAAATGGCGTATTCTGCAGCTTGTGTAGAGAAATTATCTTTCATGTCTTAAAGAATGAGTGAATGTTGAATGGCTGGATAATTGAATAACTGAATGTTACATTACATATCTATCTCAAATTATCTTAAACCACCTACTTAAATAAACAAAAGATTTAGATTTGTGTTTAAAATTTGCTAGCCAAAACGCTTTAATCCTATTTCATACGATGGTTAAAACAGATAAAGAACATCAGTCCCCTGAAAATGATGATATGAGATACCGGCTAAAATCTATCTTTGGTGGATCGGTTGGAAATCTGGTAGAATGGTATGATTGGTATACTTATTCTGCCTTTGCATTATACTTTTCAGATGCATTTTTTCCGAACAGTAATCCAACTGCCCAGCTCTTAAATACTGCAGGAATATTTGCTGTTGGATTTTTAATGAGACCTATTGGAGGCTGGCTGTTTGGCAGCATTGCCGATAAAAAGGGACGCAAAAAATCTATGACACTTTCCGTCCTCATGATGGCTATAGGATCATTAATTATTGCCTGTACACCCGGATACCATAAAATTGGAATTGCAGCACCACTGTTATTGGTTTTTGCCAGGTTAATTCAGGGCTTAAGTACTGGCGGTGAATACGGAACTTCAGCCACTTATTTAAGTGAAATGGCCACCAAAAAACACCGTGGTTTTTTTTCCAGCTTTCAATATGTTACGCTCATCGGCGGACAATTACTGGCATTAGGTATCCAATTAATTTTGCAAAACTGGTTGCTTACACCAGCAGAATTACACCGATGGGGTTGGAGAATTCCATTTGCTATTGGAGCCATCCTTTCCTTTATTGCCCTTTATTTAAGGCGGCATATTGATGAAACTTCTGCATTTAAAAGTAAAAATACAGAAGAAAAAGAAAGCGGGATTGCTGTACTTCTTAAATATCCAAAAGAGGTTTTTACCGTTGTTGGATTAACGCTTGGCGGCACCATTGCTTTCTACACTTTTAGCACCTACATGCAAAAATTCTTAGTAAATACTGTTCACCTCAGTAAGGAAACCTCTACAACTTTATCATTTATTTCGCTATTAATTTTTGCCCTCTTACAGCCTTTGTTTGGATTATTATCTGATAAGATAGGGAGAAAGCCGTTATTAATTGGTTTTGGCGTATTAGGAAGCCTATTTACTTATCCCATTTTAACCGGCATTGCCCGTGAAACCGACACCACCATTATTTTTCTGTTCATGATTGCTGCCCTTATTATAGTGAGTGGATATACCAGTATAAATGCAGTAGTAAAAGCAGAACTCTTCCCTGCTGAAATAAGGGCTTTAGGAGTTGGATTACCTTATGCTTTAACGGTGGCTATTTTTGGCGGAACAGCTGAATATTTAGCACTTTGGTTTAAAAATATAGGCCATGAAAATTACTTTTATTGGTATGTTACCGTTTGTATTCTCATCTCCCTAATTTTATATACTACCATGAAGGACACCAAACACCATTCAAAAATAGAAGCGTAAAACAGGATTAATAATTGATTGTAAATTGCAAATGGCTTGAAATATCCCAACCATTACGCATTGTTCAGCAATGAAAATTTATGGTTAAAAATCATTTTCCCTATATTTACCATTATGCAAAATCAAGCACCATTAGCCGAAAGAATGCGCCCACAAAACCTAGACGAATATGTGGGACAAAAACATTTAGTAGGTACAGGTGCCGTTTTACGCAAAGCGATAGAAAGTGGCCAATTGCCATCCATGATTTTCTGGGGACCTCCAGGCGTTGGTAAAACAACTTTGGCCTATATTATTTCCCAGGCACTAGATCGCCCGTTCTTTAATTTAAGCGCCATTAATAGTGGCGTAAAAGATATCAGGGAAGTGATCGATAAAGCAGCGGCGTTAAAAGATAGTTTTCTTGGTTTGCCCATTTTATTTATTGATGAGATTCATCGTTTTAGTAAGTCGCAACAAGATAGCTTGCTCGGTGCAGTAGAAAGAGGTTTAGTTACACTAATTGGCGCTACAACAGAAAATCCATCGTTCGAAGTTATCTCCGCTTTGCTTTCCCGTTGTCAGGTTTATATTTTAAAATCATTAACAGAGGAGGAATTATCGGGCCTATTACAAACAGCTGTTAAAAAGGATGTATTACTTGCTCAAAAGAAAATCACCATTAAAGAACATGAGGCACTTATACGCCTTTCGGGCGGTGATGCACGGAAGCTCCTCAATGTATTAGAAATTGCTGTAAATGGTATTGGTGGAGATCAAATCACCCTAACAAATGATAATGTCCTGGCTCATGCTCAACAAAACTTAGCACTCTATGATAAAGCAGGTGAGCAACATTACGACATCATCTCGGCCTTTATTAAGTCTATTCGCGGCAGCGATCCAAATGCTGCTGTTTACTGGTTAGCCAGAATGATTGAAGGAGGGGAAGATCCTTTGTTCATTGCCAGAAGATTATTGATTTTGTCTTCAGAAGACATTGGAAATGCCAATCCAAATGCATTGCTTCTGGCCAATAACTGCTTTACCGCCGTCAACGTAATTGGTTATCCCGAAGCAAGAATTATCTTATCACAATGTGTAACTTACCTGGCCAGTTCACCAAAAAGCAATGCCTCGTACGAAGCCATTAACCATGCCCAGGCGTTGGTTAAACAAACCGGAAACTTACCAGTGCCTTTACACATCCGTAACGCCCCAACCAAACTGATGAAGAATATTGGTTATGGAAAGGATTATAAGTATTCACATAGCTATGAAGGGAACTTCGAAGCACAAGAATATTTTCCGGATGAATTAAGCGGAACCAAACTTTATGATCCTGGTAAAAATGCTGCTGAAGAAAAGCTTCGAGAAAAGCTAAGGCAAAACTGGAAAGACAAATACAACTATTAATGTAACATTTTGTAAAAAAATGATACTAATAGGTGAAATTAACTAATACCTAAACCTATATGCTCAATACTTTCTTAAGCCATCAAAGGAAATCTTTCTGGCGTTCGCGAAACAGGGGTGGCAGCATTGCCGCTCAGGTTGTTTTAGGCCTTTTTATGCTCTATTTTTTACTGGTTGCCCTTGGAGTAGGATTTGGAATGAAAATTTTCTTACCTAAATTTTTACCTCATCAGGATGCTATCACCAGTTTCAACGGTGTTATTCTCTATTATTTTGCTTTTGACTTCCTGATGCGTTTACAATTGCAGGAATTACCCACATTAAGCATCATCCCCTATCTTCATCTAAAAATCTCAAAAAGCAAAATTGTATCTTTTTTAAATATCAAGGCGCTATTTTCAGTATTCAACCTTTGGCCATTTTTACTATTTCTACCCTTTTGTTTCGTAGCCATATTACCGCAGAATGGCTTTATTGTTGTTGCAGCTTATATTTTAAGCATTATTTCTTTAATGCTGCTGAACAATTATCTTATCCTGTTTCTTAAAAGGAAATCAATTTCCAACATTCTCTTTACCATTGGTGGCCTAGCCGTTGTTTCAGCTTTTGTTGCATTGGAATATTTTAAGGTAATCTCCATTATGGCTGGGTCAGATTGGGTATTTAAGGCCATTACCAAACAACCATTACTTGCGCTGATTTTTCCGTTGGTTGCGTTTTTAATTTTTAAAATCAATGCTGCTTTTTTACGTAAAAATCTCTACGTAGAAGAATTGAGTGCTAAACAAGAGAAAAAGGTAAGTACCGATTATGCTTTTTTCAACCGTTTCGGAAAAGCTGGTGAACTTGCAGCCTTAGAGTTGAAATTAATTATTAGACATAAACGCCCACGAAGTACCGTATTAATGGGTACCATTATTCTTGTTTACGGCTTTCTATTTTACAAACCAGAAGTGATACAGGCTAATTCATTTGGGATGATGTTATTCGCTGCTGTATTTATGACGGGAATGTCTATTATCAGTTATGGTCAGTTTATGTTCGCCTGGCAAAGTGCACATTTTGATGGTCTGTTAAGTAATAAAATTGATTTCAAAGATTTTATTAAAGCTAAATTTTTACTGTTTACCATTGCTTCTACCATTATTACTATTCTGGCCAGTTTTTACTGCTTTATTAGCGCAAAATTACTTATTCTGCATTTGGTAGCTTACTTATACAATATTGGCTTTACAACGGTTATGGTATTAATATTGGCCACCTATAATTACAAAAGACTGGATATTTCCAGAAGTGCCAGCTTTAACTGGCAAGGCATGGGAGCAACACAGTGGATTTCTATTTTTCCATTTATTTTACTCCCGATATTAATTTATTGGGCCTTCAATATATTTCATCAGCCTTACATGGGCTTATTGGCGATAGGTTTATTTGGATTAATCATGTTGCTTATGCGTGGATTCTGGGTGAATTTTATTGTAAAAAGATTTGAAAAACAACGTTATAAAATAGCCGAAGGCTTTAGAGAATAATTATGATTTTAGAAGTAAAAAATTTGAAGAAAGTTTATGGCGATAAAACAGTTGTAAACATTGAGCACATCCAAATCAATCCGGGCGAAACCATTGGTTTGGTTGGAAATAATGGTGCCGGAAAAACCACGTTTTTCAGGATGCTTTTAGACCTCATCAGACCAACCGAAGGGGAAGTTTTATCAAAAGGAGAAAATGTTAGCCACCATGAAAATTGGAAAAATTATACCGCATCCTTTTTAGATGAAGGCTTTTTGATCGATTACCTTACCCCAGAAGAATATTTCACGTTTATTGGTAGTTTAAATCAGCTAAGTACTGCCGATGTAGGCGCCTATTTAACACAATATGGTGAGTTTTTCAATAATGAAATCCTAAATAGCGGCAAGTATATTCGAGATTTTAGTAAAGGTAATCAGGTTAAAGTAGGTATAGCCGCAGCATTGATGCAAAAACCAGAAATTCTGATTTTAGATGAGCCTTTTGCCAATCTTGATCCAACTACTCAAATCCGGCTTAAAAATCTTTTAAAAGCACAGGCCGGTAGCATGACCACCTTTATATCCAGCCATGATTTAAATCACGTTACAGATGTATGTAATAGAATTATTTTGGTAGAAAAGGGACAAGTGATTAAAGATTTTAAAACAGATGAGAACACTCTGAGAGAACTGGAAAGCTATTTCTCTGCTTAATCCTTGTACTAAGAATGATACATTATAAATAAATGACAATTTGATTTTGCATTTTAAATTGAGATATATTATTCTTTTTAACACTTAACTGTGTAAATATTAAGAAATTTTATTTAAATGATTTTTTGGCATCGTGTTTGAATACGATCGTTTAGAATTTAAATATAAATAATCATGAGTATCTCAAAAGTAAGAATAGCAACATTAAGCATAGGATTAGCAGTAGGATCAATCGCATTTCAAAGCTGCGATAGTTTAACCAAAACACAAAAAGGTGCCGGTATTGGTGCAGCTGCGGGTGGTGTAGTAGGTGCATTAATTGGTAAAAAAGCAGGTAATACTGCAGTGGGTGCATTAATCGGTGGTGCTATTGGTGGTACTGCTGGTGCATTTATTGGCCGTAGAATGGACAGACAAGCTGCTGAAATTCAAAAAGCAATCCCTAATGCAGAAGTTATTCGTGAGGGCGAAGGTATTATTGTAAAATTTGATAGTGGTATTCTATTCGATTTTGATAAAACAGCATTGAAAGATGCCGCTAAAACAAATGTTCAGAGCTTAGCTGCTTCTTTAAATCAATATCCTGATACCGATATTAAAATCATCGGTCATACTGATAGTAAAGGTACAGAATCTTACAACCAGGGATTATCAGAAAGAAGAGCAGCAGCAGTTAAAGCTTATGCTGTTTCTCAAGGTGTTCCTTCATCAAGATTAGTAACGATTGGTAAAGGTTTTTCTGAGCCAATTGCCGATAATGAAACTGATGCAGGCCGTGCAGCAAATCGTCGTGTAGAGATTGTAATCGTTGCGAACGATTCATTAAAACAAGCTGCTCAAAAACAAGGATAAGAAGCAATTACCCTCTACCTATGAGGTCATCATATATCCACCCCGATGCTAAAACAGCATCGGGGTTTTTTATTTGGTAGCATATTTACATTAGCAAATTAATCTGATGAATGATCTGCTAACTGATCGTATTCACCCTTCCAGGCATAATAGCCAAAAATCATCAAGCCAATACTAATCGGAAAAAAGATAAATAGGATAATTCCCCATTGCAAAATGGTATTTGTTCTTTCTATATCGCTATGTGCAAAGCCTACCTTATCAAAGGCCTGTATCAATAAGAATCCCATAGTCAGCGGACCCAAAACCATCCAAACCAAGCCTAAAAATTTCTTTAAAAAATTCATAATTTAATCGTTAATCGTTTCATCTCTTTTATTCGATAAATAAATAGTTCCTATTATAAAGCTCAAAGTTGCAATCCCTATCGGATACCACAAGCCAGATAGTGGTGTGGAACCAGAGAAACTGGCAATTAAGGTGGCTACAAAAGGCACCAACCCACCAAATACACCATTACCAATATGGTATGGAAGTGACATGGAGGTATACCTGATTTTAGTTGGAAAAAGTTCAACTAAAAATGCGGCAATCGGACCATAAACCATGGTAACCAATAAAATCTGAAAAAATATTAATCCAACAAACTTCCAGAATATGGGGGTTGGTAAAATTTTATCTTTTATAATTTCCTTAGCCGGATGAATACCGGATTTTACAGAAATGGTATCCATCTGAACTTTATTAAATGAAGCACCACTTTTTAAAACTACATGCGTGATGGCCGTATATAAGCTGTCTTGAGTGCCGTCAATTTGTTCACGTTTATGTACTGTGCCATATTTAGCTTCTGTTAAATTCATTTTGGCTGTATCCGTATCATCCAGAAAGATCTGATAAATGGGCCTGTAGAAAATAATCCCCAAAAGCATCCCACTCAACATGATCCACTTGCGACCAATCCGATCACTCCATGCACCAAAAATCACAAAAAATGGTGTGGCAAAGGCAATTCCCCAAAGTAAAATATATCTCGAATCATTAAAATCAAGCTTGCAAGTGTTTTCCAGAAAGGATTGTGCGTAGAATTGTCCGGTGTACCAGATTACGCCCTGCCCCATGGTTGCACCAAACAAAGCCAGCAAGACCATTTTAAAATTAGCTTTGTTATTGAAGCTTTCTTTTAATGGATTTTTAGAAACATTCCCTTCAGCCTTCAACTTTGAAAACATTGGAGATTCATGCATTTTCATTCTGATATAAATCGATACCACAACCAAAAGAATGGAAAGTAAAAAAGGAATCCGCCAGCCCCAATCTGCAAAAGCATCTACACCTAAAACATTTTTGGTGATAACGATTACACCAAGCGAGAGAAATAAACCTAAGGTAGCCGTGGTTTGAATCCAACTGGTAAAGAATCCTCTCTTATTTTTTGGCGCATGCTCTGCAACATAAGTTGCTGCTCCACCATATTCTCCGCCAAGCGCTAATCCTTGAATTAGCCTTAATATCAACACTAAAATTGGCGCAGCATAACCAATGCTTTGATAGGAAGGAATCAGGCCAATCAGAAATGTTGATCCTCCCATTAATACCAGTGTGAGCAAAAAGGTATATTTTCTACCAATTAAATCACCTAGCCTTCCAAAAACCAAAGCCCCGAAAGGCCGAACGATAAAGCCTGCAGCAAAAATAGCAAGCGTATTAATCAGTGCCGAAGCCCCTGCATCTTCAGGAAAAAGCTGATGCCCTATAATTACAGCTAAACTGCCGAAGATGTAAAAATCATACCATTCGATAAGTGTGCCCAATGATGATGCACCAATAACTTTGAAAATGTTATTCTTGGGTAACGTTTCGCTCATAAACAGGAATATTTGGTTTCCTAATATAAACATTTGAGCGACAAAAAAATTATGATTGATTTAATTTTGAATAGTAAATCATTTTGGAACTAGTTTTGTATTTTCACACCGAAAACCAAACATATGCTTTTAATACAAAACATTAGATTAAGTAGAATCTTAAGGAACACCTGGCAAGTTGATCTCATTATGATCGCTTCCTGCACTGCTGCTTATTTTGTTCGCGAATATTTAATTGCACATCATTTTGAAATTCCATCGATCATTCCTACCGTTTTGGGTACAGCTATTGCATTTTTTATTGGCTTTAATAATAATCAGGCTTATGATAGGTGGTGGGAAGCCAGAAAAATATGGGGCGCTTTGGTAAATGATTCCCGCTCTTTTGCAAGGGCTCTAATTAACTATGTAGATGAAGATGAGGCCAGTTCAAAAAGGATAATCTTTAGGCACATAGCCTTTTTGTATGCACTAAAAGCAGGTTTACGAGGTACGGTAGATGAAATCTATATTAAATATTTATTGCCTGAAGACCTGATAGAAGTTCGAAAACACACCAATATCCATAACGCTATCTTAAATATCCAATCAAGAGAATTGCAAAAACTTTCTAAGGAAAATAAAATTGATGGCTTCCGTTTTATTGAAATCAATGAAATGCTGGTTCGTTTTTCTGATTCGATGGGCATGAGTGAGCGGATTAAAAACACGATTTTCCCTACTACCTATACTTATTTAACCAAAGTTTTTATCTGGCTTTTTGTGGTTACCTTCACACTGGTGATTAGTCAGTCTGCTGGTCCGGCGGCTATTTTTTTAGGTTGGTTAATCGGTTTTGTATTTGTTTCTACCCAAATTAATGGAATGAGTTTAGTAGATCCTTTTGAAAATAATTCTGCAGGAATTCCATTAAATCAGATTACCAGAACTATAGAGATTAATCTTTTACAAATGCTGGAAGAAACTGATATACCCGAACCAATCAAACCAATTAACGAAGAATATATACTTTAAATTTTCTTCATCTTTTTGCCAATAAAAATAAAAAGCAGTGATAAAACCCACATTATCAACAAAATAATACCAGTATTTAATAGTGCTTTTGGATAACCTAGATTAACAACGTTGATAAACGGGTAAGGGTACGCGTTTATAATATAGCCTCTTACCACAATTAAAAGCACATATAGTAAAGGATAAATTAGCCATTTCACTGCATCTTTATAATCAAGCCCTGCTTTTTTAACAAAAAAGATCCAGAAACATAGAAATAACAAAGGACTTGCCACATGCAGCAATTCGTCTGCTACCCTATCCAATCCTACAGGGTGTGTTAATCCTCTGAGCGAAATATTATAAACCAATCCTACAACCAGTATATAAACAGCTATAGCGGTTTGGGTAGATGCCTTGCTGAAGAACTTACTGATGCCTGTTCCTTTGAAAAAGATAATGAAGGTTAAGCAACAGGCAACAAGAATATTGGTTAGTATAGTAAAAAACGATAAGTATAACTTTAACGCATGCCAGATATTTCCGCCAGAATGCCCTATGCTTAATTTTAATTGCAGCCCCAATGCAAACCAAACCATCATAGCTGTGATTGAAACATATATACTTTTTATTGCTGCTGGTTTCATGAGAGTATAGGTTAAAAAAGTATTTTGTAGCAATTGCTATCCAAAACTATGGTAAGCTTTTTAAGGTTTATTTCTTCGGCATATTCCTTAACTCAATTGGTTTTTTAGTATTCTTTTTCATTTTAAGATTCAGCATTTCAACCAAAACTGAAAAGGCCATGGCGAAATAAACATAACCTTTCGGAATATGCTGATCTAATCCTTCGGCCAATAATGAAACGCCAATCAGCAGCAAGAAAGAAAGTGCCAGCATTTTTACTGTTGGGTGGTTATTGACAAATTCACTAATCTTTCCTGCTGAAAACATCATAATGATTACAGCGATTACAACTGCCGCAATCATAATTTCGATATGTTCTGCCATGCCTACAGCAGTAATAACAGAATCCAATGAAAAGACAATATCCAGCACTAAAATCTGAATGATTGTTGCCCAAAATGAATGTACCTTTGTTTTTCCTTCCTCATCTTCTTCACCTTCCAACTTATTGTGAATTTCATGCGTACTCTTATATATTAAAAATAATCCGCCAATGATTAAAATTAAATCGCGACCCGATATAGCGAGTTTTTCGTACCACTCCCCACCGTTGATGCCGATCCAGCTTCCAAGATTAAATAAAGGCGAGGTAAGTGTCATGATCCAGCTGAGTGAAAGCAGCAACAGCACTCTGGTAATCATGGCCAATCCTAAGCCCAGTTGCCTGGCTTTTTTCTGCTGATCCTGTGGTAATTTGCCTGAAAGAATGGAAATAAAGACAATGTTATCGATACCCAACACAATTTCCAACAGTGTTAAGGTTAAGAGTGAAATCCACGCTTCAGGCGTACTTAAAAAATCCATATGTATTTTATCTGATCAGGCGAAGATATATAAATCAATGCCGTTTATGGAAACATATTTTTAGACTATTGGTTTTATTTTGACGCTGGAAGATTTTTGATTTCAGCTTTTAATTTCTCTACAAAAAGGATTGATTTAGCTTGAAACGCTACATCGGAAAAGGAAATATTGGCAGTGGCATAGATGATCTTCCCATTTCGCCCAACCAAAACATTTGATGGAAAACCGTGGTTGATATTTAACTTGCGAATTTCATCCATGGTTAATGATATAATTTCATACAGATAACCATTTCGTTTCTGAAAACGTCTGGCACTTTGTGGAGCATCATGCGTTAAGCCAATAAACCTGATGCCTTTTGCTCCATATTGAGTTACCAATTTATTTAATGTTGGCATTTCAGCAATACAGGGCGGGCATTTTTCGAACCAAAAATTGATAACAATAATCTTATTTTCCAGCTGCTTACTTGAAAATTTTTTACCTTCTACTGTTTGTCCATGAAATTCTGACAATGGTTTACTAACCAGGTCTTCAAAAAAAGTTTCTTGTGTAGCCCATTTAACAGGTTTTTCCTGAGCGCTGGCCAAACCTGCCATCAAAAAAAATGTAGCAAAGTAAATCCTCATAGAAATTTTATGATTCAAACGCAGTTATCATACTTCTAACTAATATGGTGAGATTTATTGGTTTATCTTGTTAATTATTTTATCTTTTTATTCAGGTAATCTACAGCAGTATTTAAGGTTGCGTCCTTATTGGCAATAAAATCTTTTACTGTTGGGATGATTTCTATATCAGGTTTTACGCCATAACCAACAAATTCACGCCCATCCGGATAAGTATCTTTTTTTGTGCACACTCTTGCACTTCCTCCGCCAGGAAGATCGAACAAATAAGGTTGTCCTGTACTTCCACAAGAATTTCTACCAATTTTGGTCATGTGTTTTTGGTAATCAGCATAAATCAAAAAATCTTCTGCAGCCGAAGCGGTATTGTGGCCAATTAATAAAACCGTAGGAACGACTATTCGCTTTGCCGAAAGATTATTTTTCAGTGGATGATAATCGAAATTGTAGAAATAATTATCCTGATAAGTTAGAAATGCCTTTTTGTTCCATTCGTTATTAACAGTATCCTTTACAGCAGTATATTTTCGCCAGGCTTTAAACGCCGAGTTCAATTGCCGCGTAGAATAGCGTGCTCCATAAAGCAAGCTATCGTTAGTTAAGTATTTTAATATGAAGCTTCCAATAGAGGTATTTCCGCCTCCGTTATTTCTTAAATCAACAATTACGCCCTTCGCTTCATACAATTCTGGTAATTTGGTGATAAAAAGAGAGTCTATTTTCTCCTCTGCAAACGAGTTAAGCGCAATATAGGCTACGTTATTAGGATACCATTTAAAATCTAGCAGAGATGAGGAGAATTCAGGAAAAACTTCCTTTTCCTCAGTACGCTGATGAATTAATTTTAAGCTTAAAATCTGCCCCTTAGGTTTTTTAATTTTGATTTCGAACTGACTTCCTTCTAATCCCTGAAGTAGATTACTTATACTCCAATCTTTTAAACCATAATCGGTTGATGAAGAGATATAGGGAGCAACATTTTCAGTAATATATTTAGTAGTGGGCATTCCATTCACCTCTATAACCTCACTTCCAATCGGGATTTCATCCTTTTTGCTAAAGTTAACACGTGTAACGATTGCCTTATCTTCTACGTTTTCGATAAAAAGGCGATAGTTGCCAAACATGGTGGTTAGCGGTTCAAAATCTTTACCGGCAGGCATGTTAATATTGGTATGGCCATCTTTAAGTGTGGCGCAAAACCGTTGCATTTCGTGGTAATATTCGTAATCAGTTTTGGTTTCTGGAATAGAAGTAATCAATGCTTTATAAGTACTATCCCATTTATTCCGATCTATTTTGTTTAAATAAACGAAGTTACAATTTACTTCCTGCCAAAATTTTGATAACCCGTAAATTTTATCTGCCTTGGTTAATTTGTGAGATTGAGCGAAAGCTACCACAGGCAAGAGCATCAGTAAAAGAATTTTTCTCATATTGTTTGTTCAGTTTTATCTGGATGATTTTAAGTTTCAACTTTTCTACAGTCTAAAAAACACCGTTTAAGTAAAGACATTTGCATTCGAGAAAATACAGCAACTCCTATCAAACAGCATAAACAAATCGAAAGCCTTACTAAAATAAGCAAGGCTTCTGATTTGTTTAGCTAAGAAATTCTTATTTAAAGGTAACCGCACCATAACTGGTTTTAATGTTTACATTTCCTGCACCACCATTACCAATCTTACCTGCATATCTTTTTTCTTCATCATCTTTACTGGCCAGTGAAGAGGATACATTGGAACCAAATTTAAAACCTGCATATGAAGTAGAAACATTAAAATTACCATTATAACGATCAGAAAAACCAAGGCTAACACTCACATATTCGCCTCCAAAAGTAAAGTTTTTACAAGCGGGATTGATCTCATTAATATTTAATCGATTATAATCCATTTTGATATTGGCATCGCCATTAACCGAGCCTAAAGTTACGTTGGAGTATTCTGCATCTACAGCTATCTTACCAGCAGATGCGATAGTTAAATCTCCATAAGCTTGTTTGGCAACCATATTTCCTTTAACTGTGTTGATATTAACCTTTGCATATTCTGCATTTAGCAGGAGGTTTCCGCCTATGGTACCTACCGTTAAACCCTTGCCATATTGAATTTTAAGATCTGCTGATCTGCGAATACTGTTAATATTTACAGCAACGTACTCTGCATCTAATTCTAAAGTGCCAACACTCCCGATATTTACAGGCCCGTTATAACTATGCTTCACTACACCTGCATTGATTTCCCGAATATCGCATTTACCATATTGTACATTAACGTAATTGTTATTGTTGTTAAGGCTGCCCGCAACCAGATTTCCATATTGCACTTTTAATGAAGTTGGACCAAAAATATTACCGACCTCTACATTACCATATTGCTGAGAAATGGTAAGTGAATTTGAAGCAGGCATATAAACGATATAATTGATTTTAACTTCTCTCCTCCAGGTGGTTACTCCATTTTTAGTTCCACGGCCATAACGGCCATTTCTTTCACCCATAATGGTACTCACAGTTACCACATCACCATTTTTACTCGCATCAATGGTTACTGCATTAATCATTTTCTGCGCTTCACTATCAGAGTTACTAAATGCTTTGATGTCTATATCTACTTTAACTTCTTTTTTATCCCAGGTTTTGATGGTAATAGAACCATATTGATTGTTGAGGTTCACTTTATCATTTGCATCTACACTAAAACTTTTACTATAGGTTTTAGACTTTTCACTATCACTACCTTGCTCATCTTGTTTTAATAAAATGGAGGTATTTATGTTTGTATTTGTGGAAATTTTGGAGTTTACTGCATAAGTTTCTGTTGGCATCGTTGTAACAATGCTTTCCTGTGCATTACTTTTTACGGCTATGAAAGCCATAATGGCTAATAATATTTTTGTTTTCATATTGTTAATTATAAATATGGCGTAAACCTGCCGGCGGCCTAAACCATTGTGCATTAATTTTTAATAGCAACAAGCAATTACCTGATTTAAAATATTGAGCACTAAATTTTGAATCAAGAATTTAAATCTGATTAACCTTTTTATAATCGTCAACCTGATTTATGATTAATAGCTGTTGCTTCAGTAATTGTAATTGAATTTCACGGTTTTTAACAATGGCCTTAACTACAAAAGTTTGGTTAGGAGAAGTAGGAAGTTCATTTTTTAAACGTTCATATTCTTCATCCAGTTTCTTTAAATCAGCTGTGAACTTTTTATATAATTCTGGGTTTGCGGAAGCAAAAATAGCGAGGCTATCTCTCTTTTCTATAATTAATCCGGCAAACTGAACTTCTTTCTTAGCATAAACAGCATTTACATCAGCAATTTCGATGGCGCCGTTTTGCATTCTTCCCGCATAGAGCCAGCCTAAACCAAAAACGACTACTATGGCTGCTGCCACACTCATCCATAAATATAACTGTATTGGTTTTTTTTCTTTTTTTTGATCCAGCTTCTCTTCAATTTTTGCCCAAAGTGCTGGCGTAGGTTCCATGATATCGAACGATCTCCGGTTCTCTTTAACAAAGGTTTCTAATTTATTATTCATCTCTCATCCCTTTCTGTTCTAATATGCTTTTCAATTTCTTTTTCGCCCTCATGTATTGTGTGCGACTTGTATTTTCACTAATTTTTAAAATATGTGATATTTCTTCATGATCATAGCCTTCTAACAGGTATAAACTTAAAACCACCCTATAACCATCTGGCAATTCAGTAATTGCTTTTCTAACCTCTTCTACTTGTAAACGGGTATCATAATCGTCAAAACTTTCTTCATCAGGCACCTCCGAAACTTCATCAGTGCTTACAAATTCCATCTTGCGTTTCCTCAGATAATTAATGGATTTATTAATTACAATTTGTTTCAGCCAAAGTCCAAATGTTGTTTCCTGTCTAAAATCTACAATTCTGGTAAAGGCATCAAGAAAAGATTCTTGCAAAACATCTTCTGCTTCTTCTTCGTAATTTAAAATCCGCAAGGCTACATTATACATCGCCCTAGCGTACAATTTGTATAAATCAAACTGTGCTGCCCGACTGCCCTGCATGCATGCTTTTACTAATTCCAGGTTTTTATCGATATATACCGTTTCCAAAATTTCGAAGATTCTGATTAAAAGACATAAGAGAATTTAAAACGTTGCATCAATGTATAAAAAAGTTTAAATAAACTTAAAAGTGTCTTAATTTATAATGAAATCCTTAAATCTTTTACCTCTTTCATCTGTTAATTTCGAAAGATGAGCACATTCATTATTAATTAATTTAAAAGCCTGTTTCAAATTTTTAACTTCATGCCATGGAAATTGATTTAATTACTCAAGAACTGGATAACATACATCAAAAGGCTAACCTGGCTTTTGAAAGAAAAGACATTAGCCTGTATATGAATCTATTTGATAATAGTATTCGTTACACCAAAGCCGACTCGACAGTGTATGACCGAAAAGAACTTCTTTACCAAACCGAATCTTTTTTTAAAAAAACAAAAGACATTTCTACATCATATTATCGCATAAAATCATCTATAGAAGGTGAGATTCTTTTTGAAAAGATTGCACGAAAATCAATTGTTTACATGAAAGGATTATTGTTTGCAAAAAAGCAAACCATCCAAACAGAAGAAGTTTTTCAATGGAAAAAAATACAGGATACCTGGAAAGTAATTTCTGTACAGGTGGTTCTGGAAGAGAAATATTAAGCCATTCTTATTTATTGACTTACATCATAGTTTAGCTTTTTTTATCACTGCATCTTTGTTTTAAAACAAATTTAATATGAAAAAAGTATATTTTAAATACCTCAACACACTATTGGTTGTAATTCCGATGACTTTAATTATGGCATTCGTAGGCTTGATGCGTAACTATGGCTTTGGCGAAGATTGGTTTATCAAATTTTTAAAGGCATGGAGTGTAATGCTGCCTGTTTCATATCTTTCTGCTTTCATGATCATTCCGATTGCCCGTAAGCTGGCGGAGAAAATTGCATCAAAAAACTAAATAAACACTACAACAAATAATGTACAAACAGCTTTCTAATTATATCAGCAATCGAATAGAGATTAGTGAAAATGATTTAAAAACTGTTTTATCATTTTTTACTATATTAAGAGTAAAGCGAAATGAACACTTGGTAAGTCCAGGTCAAATTAGCAATAAAATATATTTTGTAACCAAGGGTTGCCTGCGAATCTATTTTTTAAATGAAAAAGGCAGTGAAGCAACCAGACTTTTTGCCTTCGAAGATCAATTTGTAACGGCTTTGGTTAGTTTTGTTACCGAGGCAAAGTCTTTGGAATTTGTTCAGGCTACAGAAAGCACCACATTGCTGAGCATTAATAAAACCGATTTCTATAACCTTTTAACAATTGTTCCACATTGGGAAAAACTTTATCGCCATTATCTGGAGTATGCCTATGTAACCAACACAAACAGATTAATGTCTTTCATCACATCAGATGCTACGGAAAGGTATCAGCAATTACTTCATCAAAATCCAATTATTGCTAAAAGACTTTCTAACAAAATGATCGCATCCTATCTGAATATCTCACCAGAAACACTAAGCAGGTTAAAATCCAAAAGCTAATTGCTTAAAAAAGCTCAAATCTTCTATTCCAAAGTTTAAAACTAATTCGGTATTTTTGCCGCTCAATTTAGATTACAATATATGTTAAGAACAGTAACTTGTGGTGCACTCACCCTTAATAACTTAGGTGAAAGTGTAACCTTGTGTGGTTGGGTACAAAAATCAAGAGATTTAGGTGGAATGACTTTTATAGACATTCGCGATCGTTATGGTATTACCCAGTTGGTTTTTAACATGGATGATAACCGCGAACTATGTGAATCTGCACGTTTATTAGGTCGTGAGTTTGTAATTAAAGCCTCTGGTATAGTTGTAGAGCGCAGCAATAAAAACCCTAAAATGCCAACTGGCGATGTAGAAATTAAAATTACATCTTTAGAAATTTTAAATGCGGCTAAGTTACCTCCATTCATGATTGAAGATGATACTGATGGCGGCGATGAACTACGCATGAAATATCGTTACCTGGATTTACGTCGTAACCCAGTTCGTAACAACCTGATTTTGCGTCATAAAATAGCGCAATCCGTTCGTCGCTATCTGGATGCCTTAGATTTTATTGAAGTAGAAACACCTGTATTAATTAAATCTACTCCGGAAGGTGCAAGAGATTTTGTGGTGCCAAGTCGTATGAATGAGGGTGAATTTTATGCTTTGCCTCAATCGCCACAAACCTTTAAGCAATTGCTTATGGTTTCAGGTTTCGACAGGTATTTTCAGATTGTAAAATGTTTCAGAGATGAGGATTTAAGAGCAGATCGTCAGCCTGAATTTACACAAATAGACTGTGAAATGTCTTTCATTGAACAGGAAGATATATTAAATACTTTTGAGGGCTTAATCCGCACCTTATTTAAAGAAGTCCGTAATTACGATTTACCAGAGGTTCCAAGAATGCAATATGCTGATGCAATGCGTTTGTATGGTTCTGATAAGCCTGATACCCGTTTTGCCATGCAGTTTGTAGAACTGAATGATTTGGTAAAAGGCAAAGGCTTTCCGGTTTTTGACAATGCAGAATTGGTTGTTGGAATTAATGCCAAAGGAGCCGCAAGCTATACACGTAAGCAGCTAGATGAATTAACAGACTTTATTAAACGCCCACAAATTGGTGCAACCGGACTAATATATGCCCGCCATAACGAAGACGGAACGATAAAATCATCTGTCGACAAGTTTTTTAACGAAGAAGATTTAAAACAATGGAGCCAGATATTCGAAACTGAAAAGGGTGACTTACTTTTAATTTTAGCAGGCACTACAGATAAAGTTCGTAAACAATTAAATGAGCTTCGTTTAGAAATGGGTAATCGTTTAGGTTTGCGTGATAAAAACACATTTTCTGCCCTTTGGGTATTGGATTTTCCTCTTTTGGAATGGGACGAAGAAACGGAACGTTACCATGCCATGCACCACCCTTTTACTTCTCCTAAGCCGGAAGATATTGCTTTATTGGACACAGACCCTAAAAACGTACGTGCCAACGCTTATGATATGGTAATTAACGGAACTGAGGTTGGCGGAGGATCTATCCGGATTCATGATCGGACACTACAGGCTTTAATGTTCAAACATTTAGGCTTCACTACAGAAGAAGCTCAAAAACAATTTGGTTTTTTAATGGATGCTTTTGAGTTTGGTGCACCTCCACATGGTGGTATTGCCTTTGGTTTTGACCGTTTAACGTCTATTTTCGCTGGCTTAGATTCAATTCGTGATGTGATCGCTTTCCCTAAAAACAATTCAGGCAGAGATGTGATGATTGATAGTCCGAGTACTATTGATGAAAAACAATTAAAAGAATTGAAAATTAAAACGGATTTATAATTATAAAGTTCATTTGTTCAATAGTCATTGGTTCATTGTGCCAGAAGCACATATAGCAGCCTTCTATCTATCGGTTGGTGAAATACCAACCAGTAGATTAGGTTAAATAAAAAGCCTCAGAATTTAAAATTCTGAGGCTTTTTGTTAATTTTTACTCTTTGCTAACTATTGAACAAATGACTAATGAATCATGAAACTAATAAGTCTCACTATCTGGTGGAATACCATAGTCAATAAATTTCTTTGCTTTTTTTTCTTTTCTAGCGCCAAACCAACCCTTTACAGAATTAAAAATAGCTGAGATATGTTCGGCATCTAATGATTTACCTACTTTACCTGACACTAATCCAACAGCAGCTTTTGTTAAAAATCCTGCACCCCTGAAAATTGTCTTATTCATAACCATAGGAAGCAATAATGACATCGCTGTACCACTAATATTTAGCTTTTCATCTGCTTTGAAAAAGTTATTTGGAGTAGCATATTTTTTAATCAATGCGCCAATCGTAAATTGTTTTGCATAAGCTTTTGAATCAGCAACAAGCATATTTTGCTTTAACGTGTACTCTACTTTAAGCTCGAGTTTCCTGGCTTGCAAATCTTCGAGATTATTGATGTTTTTATAACTTCTCATCTTCTTCCTCCTTATCTGCAAGTTTAGTGAAATACTTTCTAATGGCAATATTGATGATCGCCTTTTCAATGTATTTATCTTTAGTTAAATACACGACTACTGCTAATAAAATATAAATTAATGATACGCAACCAAAGCCTCTGGTATAACTGCCTAAAACATCTGACAAGAAAAGAGCTAGCGTTACACTACCAAATAAAAAGGCCAGTATAAAACACACAATTACTGCCGTATTGGTTACTAAATCGGCAAATATCTTAGATACCTTTTCTACAAGGTAAAGCCTGGTGTATTCTACTTTAGCTTCTAGGTAGCCTTTGGCATCATCGAAAATATCTTCAATACCTTTTTCTTTATTTTCTTGCATAGTTAAGATGAAATTTAGCTGAGCGTGGTTAACGCTCAGCTTTTATTTTGTGGCTTATGCGTGCTCTACGTCGTCACTATATTCTTCTTCAACACTTCTCAATTTGGTTTTAATTGAGCTTACTACTTTTTCTTTTAAACTAGCTAAGCTATTGATTTCATCAGCAGCTTTATCTTTAATAGAATCTCCTAAATCTTTTAAAGACTGGCTTAATTTATCGCGGGTTTCATCACCTTTATCTGGTGCAAATAAAATACCTAAAGCGGCACCAGCAGCTAATCCTGCTAAAAGGGCAACTACTACTTTCGAGTTATCATTCATAATTATGTATTTTTAGGGTTTAACGTTTACAATATAAGAATTACTATATTATTTAATTGTTAAGCTATATTTTATAACTCAATATGCTCATTATTTGTTTTAATTCTTTCCAATCTTTCTGATGCCAGTGTACTGCTTTCATAAATTTTAATAAGCAGAATAAAATAAGATAGCAAAAGCGGACCAAAAACAAGTCCTAAAATCCCGAATAAAGGGATACCAATAATTACGCCAATTACGGTGATAATAGGATGAATATTGCCAACTTTTTTTGCAATGATAAACCTCAGTACATTATCAATATTAATGATCACCACAAAACCAAAAACCAGCATCGCCCAACCTTCAAAATTATGACCGTTTACAATTTGTAAAATAGCAGCTGGTACAAATACAACTGGCGGCCCCAATACAGGCACAAAAGAAATAAATGTTGTAATTACCCCCCAAAACACAGGATCCTGATAACCTAAAACATAAAAGGATAAGCTTACAAGTGAACCTTGTACCAAACAAATCAGCCCTTGCCCTAACACATTTGCATATGTTGTATTTTTCATTTCATTGCCAAAACGTAATGCATTTTGTTCTCTAAATGGGGCATATTTTACCAAAGAAAATTCAAATTGCTTTCTTTCAATAAGCATAAAGTAGAGTAAAAAGTACATCACAAGCAGACTCAATATAATATTTACCGCACTAGAGATCAATGATGGAAAGAGTTGAGTGGCCCAGTTACCAAGCCTGTTTAAACCTTCCTGTATTAAATTTTCATTGATTCGAAAAGGAAGCATATGCTGAAGTTTAATCAGCAAATTTTTAAAAAAGATTTCATTACTTCTCAACTCAGAAATTTTACTAATCACCATACTGCTTAGGGCATAAAAAGGTAATATGATTAACACAATACTGATGGTAATGAGCATGATAGCAACAAAACGCTTATTCCAGTTTTTAACCTCTGCCAAATGGATGTAAGCTGGACGCATAATGGTATACATCACAAGTGTACTTAGAATTGCAGAAAAAATATCCTGCAAAGAATATGCAATGAGAACGCCAAGCGCAATAATGATTACAAGGTTAATATTTTGACGCTGCTTATGAGAAAATACTGACATAGTTTAGATGAACGGTACTTCTTAAATGGCTAAGACTATTGATTTGTTTTATAGAAAAACAAATTTAATTCTATCCGTTTAATTTTATCGCCTTCATCTTATTGTAAAGTGTTTTTCTATCAATATTCAAAATTTGTGCCGCCTTGGTTTTATTGAAGTTAACCTTAATTAACACGCTCAAAATCGCATCATATTCTGCTTCCAGAGCTGCATTTTTTAGATCCTGTGGTTTATCTTGCTGGGACTTTAATTGACTAAAACTTTTTTCCTTTTCGTAGCTGCCCACGTAATTAAAAAGCTCAAGAGGTAAGACATCAACCTGGATTTCATTTCCATCACTTAATAAAGCCAATCTTCTTACTACATTTTTTAATTCCCGTATATTACCCGGCCAGCTATAATTAAGGAAACATTTTTTTACACCATCAGAAAAACCCTGAATTTTTTTATTCAATTCTAAATTTGCTACCGCTAAAAATTTATTAGCAAAAATTAAAATATCATGACCACGTTCTTTAAGAGAAGGTAAATGAATAGAAAATTCATTAAAGCGATGATATAAATCTTCACGGAATGTTCCTTTTTCGATGTTTGCAGCCAGATTTTCGTTGGTTGCTACAATAATCCGAACATCAATGTCAATCTCTTTTGTACTACCTATGCGCTTTATCTTACGTTCCTGAACTGCTCTTAATAGAATGGCCTGAATTTCATAAGATAGATTACCTACTTCATCCAAAAATAGTGTACCCCCATTTGCTTGTTCAAAATGCCCGATTTTGGTAAATAAAGCACCTGTAAAAGCACCTTTTTCATGTCCAAAAAATTCACTTGCGGCAAGCTCTTTGGTTAATGATCCACAATCCATTGCAATAAAAGGTTTATCTCTACGTAAACTATTTGAGTGAATGGCTTCAGCTACTCTTTCTTTTCCTGTTCCGCTTTTACCTGTTAAAATAATGCTATAAGATGTTGGCGCAATGAGATGGATTTGTTTTAAAAGCTTGGCAGATGCTTCACTTTCGCCACCAATAAAATCTTTAAAATTAACATATTCTGCTTCTTGATCCAAATTACTTCTGGCATCGTCCTGCACCTTAGTTTCATTTAAATTTTCCTGACTTTCTAAAGCTTTATTAATGACAGATAGAATCTCATCCGGATATAGCGGTTTGGTAATATAATCATGGGCACCAAGCTTAATCAACTCTACGGCAAGCTTAATATCCGAATAACCAGTAATAATAATTACGCCTGTAGTTGGATAGTTTTCCTTTACTTTAATTAAGATTTCTCTACCATCAGTATCATTGAGACGGTAATCACAAAGAATTAAATCGAATGTCTCTTTTGATAAAATATCCATTGCAGACGCACCAGACATAGCATTTGCTACTTCAAAACCATCTCTTGCCAGAAATTTTGACAGCAACAATCCTATGTTTACTTCATCATCTACAATTAAAATTTTCTTCTTCATGAGCGTGACACTGTTTAGCTAAACACCTCTGAACAGGAGGATAAGGCTTTCCTGAAATAGAGCCTTATTTTTAGAAAGTTACAGGATGCATAGTTACTGAAAACGTTTTTAATTGGGAAATATTTACCACAATTAAATTAAAAAAATTCACGTTTTAAATCATTTGTTTGTGCTATTGCCCTTTAAACAATGATTTGCGTTTGTTAATAAATGCAGAAACACCTTCTTTAAAATCCGTTGTTTCAAAACACTTTCCAAATTCTGAAATTTCAACGTCATAACCATTCACCTCATTTACAGCCGCATTTACAGATTTAATGGCTGCCGATACCGCAAGAGGTGCCCTTTGCTTAACAAGATTTAAAATTTCTGCTGCTTTATTGATTAAATCTTCATGCGGTACTATATGATTAACCAAACCAATTTTTAAAGCTTCCTCGGCTGTAATCATGCCTGCTGTAGTAATTAATTCAATGGCTTTACCTTTACCTACCAGCTGAGTGAGCCTTTGTGTACCTCCATAACCCGGTATTAAGCCCAATGTAACTTCCGGCAAACCCAATTTGGCATGACTTGCAGCTATACGCATGTGGCAGGCCATAGCCAACTCTAACCCACCGCCTAACGCAAAACCATTAATGGCAGCAACAAAAGGCTTTGAAGACCTTTCAATCGCATTAAAAACGTGATGCTGTCCATTTCTGGCCAATTCTTCTCCCTGTTCAGCGTTATAGTCAGAAAATTCTTTAATATCTGCACCTGCTACAAAAGCCTTTTCACCAGAGCCAGTTAAAATTACCCCTCTAACATCTGCATTTTCATTTGCCAAATTGATCACATCTGCAAGTTCAGCAAGTGTTTCTCTATTTAGCGCATTTAAAGCTTTTTCGCGATTGATAGTAATGTAAAGAATGTTTTCTTTTATCTCTGATATTAAATTTTGATATGCCATAATTTAAAAATTTCTGTTTTCTTCCACCCAATTCTGAATATATGCTACAACACTTGCCATAGTAGTTCCTGGAGGAAATAACGCTCCAACACCAATTTCAGCAAGCTTTCTACGATCCGATTCCGGTATAATTCCTCCGCCCGTTAATAGAACGTCATCAAGTTGCTTTTCTTTCATAAATTGAATGATTTTAGGAAAAACTGTCATATGTGCTCCAGATAGGATGGATATGCCTATAGCATCCACATCTTCCTGCAATGCCGTATTAACCACCATTTCTGGAGTTTGGCGCAAGCCGGTATATATGACTTCCATTCCAGCATCACGCAACGAGGTAGCAATTACCTTTGCGCCCCTATCATGGCCATCTAACCCAACTTTAGCAACTAATACGCGTATTGGCCTGTTTAATACTTTGCTCATAGTGAATATTAAGTTGATGTAAATGTATCGATTTTTCTTTTATGGGAAATAGAGGATGGTTAACATGAAATCGATAATTGGTAATAGAGATACATTTTCAGCCCATTCTCTATTTTTAAGCTCCTGCATATTGATGGAAAATGGTGAAGAGCAATTGAAGCTCAATCTATGTGCTATTTTCCAGCAGCCTATTCAATAAGTACCCTCAATTCCCTATTTCTACATTATCTATTTTCTAATCATTACATAATATACGCTCAATCTTTTTAACTTTGCGTTCCTAATTTACAGGTTTTTATGAGTGAAGAAAAGTCATTGAACTTTATTGAAGAAATTGTTGAGAACGATCTAAATAGTGGCAAGTATGAAACTTTAGTGACGCGTTTTCCGCCTGAACCTAATGGCTATTTACACATTGGCCATGCAAAAGCGATATGCCTTAACTTCGGACTGACACAAAAATATGGCGGCTATACTAATTTGCGTTTTGACGATACCAATCCGGTTACAGAAAAAACAGAATATGTTAATAGTCAGCAGGAAGATATTAAATGGTTAGGTTTTAACTGGAAGAATGAATTATATGCATCAGATTATTTTGATGAACTATATTCTTTTGCCGTTAAATTAATTGAGAAGGGTTTAGCATACGTTGATGAGAGTTCTGCTGATGAAATTGCAGCTTTAAAGGGCACGCCAACTGAACCAGGACAAGATAGCAAATACCGTAACCGCAGCATTGAAGAGAATTTAGACATCTTCACCAGAATGAAAAATGGCGAATTTGCTGATGGTGCTTATATCTTAAGGGCAAAAATAGATATGGCGAGTCCGAATATGTTAATGCGAGATCCAATTATCTACCGCATTAAACATGCGGTACATCATCGTACAGGCAACAAATGGTGTATCTATCCCATGTATGATTTTGCACACGGCCAAAGTGATAGTATCGAAAACATCACACATTCTATCTGTACTTTAGAATACGTTTCGCACCGTGAATTATACGATTGGTTTATCGAAAAACTAGAGATTTTTCCATCTAAACAATATGAATTTGCACGTTTAAACCTTACTTCAACAGTAATGAGTAAACGCAAATTATTGCAATTGGTAAATGAGAATTTAGTTAATGGCTGGGATGATCCACGCATGCCAACTATTTCTGGTTTGCGAAGAAGAGGCTTTACACCAAAGAGTGTTCGCGAATTTTGCGAGCGAATCGGTATTGCTAAACGTGAAAACCTAATCGAACTGAGCTTATTGGAGTTTTGCATCCGCGAAGATTTAAATAAATCAGCTAATCGTGTAATGGCCGTTTTAGATCCGATTAAACTGGTGATTACCAATTATGAAAAAGGAACAGAAGATTTAATAGGCGAAAACAATCCTGAAGCTGAAGATGGTGGTGGTACCCGTGTAATCCCTTTCAGCAACGAGCTTTGGATTGAACGCGAAGATTTTATGGAAGTACCTGCAAAAAAATGGTTCCGTTTGGCACCTGGAGCAATGGTACGCTTAAAATTTGCATATATTGTAAAGTGTGAGGATTTTGTTAAAGATGAAAACGGTAATGTAACAGAAATTCATTGTACTTACATTCCAGAATCAAAAAGTGGAAATGACACCAGTGGCATTAACGTCAAAGGAACGATTCATTGGGTAAGTGTTCAACATGCTAAAACAGCAGAAATTAGATTATATGATCGCTTGTTCACTTCTGAAACACCAGATGCTGAAGAAGGTGATTTTAAAGACTATTTAAATCCAGAAAGTTTAACTGTTCTTCCAAATGCTTTCATTGAGCCAGCTTTAGCTGATGCAGATTTAGATAGCCGTTATCAGTTTATCAGAAAAGGTTATTTCTGTTTAGATAAAGATTCTACTGCAGAAAAGTTAGTTTTTAACCGGACGGTAACTTTAAAAGATACTTTTAAAAAGCCGAAATAGTTAAGTATAATGACAGATAAACACGGATGAACTTAGATTTATCCGTGTTTTTTTTCTTAATTGATTAAGAATTGCCATGGGAATACAGAGATCAAGGACCCCTTATTCTAGAATGTTTCTCTAAAAAATATGACTATTTGCCTTACCTTCTGCTCCAAATCCTTCTACCATCTACCTTCCTACCTCTAACTTTTTACCTTCATCCTTTTTAGTATTTCGTATACACATTATACAATACCAACAAATCAACTGGCGTAAGCTTTGGCGTAATATCACTTTGTATAAAGTGGCGTTTAAAACCAACAATTGCAGCGCCCAAATCACTGGTATCATAGCCCATTAATTTTAGGGCATTTGGCCCGTCGAAATCTACAGGTGGGTTTTTAAGTACATCATCATACCAATAACCAAAACCTTTTAAAGCTAATTTTTTCCATGGAAACTTATTTGGATCAGGCTTACGCTTTGGAGCAATATCAGAGTGGCCAATGAAATTAGCAGTCGGAATATTATAAGTCTTTTTTAATGTCTCCAATAATTTAACCAGGCTATTGATCTGTGCATCTGGCCATAGGTCTGTTGTGCCATTATTATCTAGTTCAATTCCTATCGAAGAAGAGTTTAGATCTGTGTCTTTTCCCCATTTACCAATACCGGCATGGTTTGATCGCAGATAATCGTTTACCATATGCACTACTTTTCCATCCCTGCTAATTACATAATGTGCGCTAACTTCTGCCTTAGTAGAATGAAAGGTTTTGATCGTTTGGGCTAAGCTATCCTGGGCAGTGTGGTGAAGGATAACAAAATTAGGTTTACGTATCCCAAAATTTACAGAACCAACCCAGGCTTGATTTGTTGCATTTTGTAGGTCATAAAGCTGACCTTCTGGCGGAGTAGCTGAAATTATTTTTGCAAAATCTTTACTTTTTTGCTTGTAAATCTTTTCTGTTGCAGCGTATTTACTCGTGCTGCAGGAAGAAAGAAGCAGCGCCAGTGCCAAAATTGAAGTGCCTTTAAAAATATAAGATTTTACTGAAAACATGTTATTACTTAAATAAAATATGAAAGTACAAAGTTATGTTAAACTTCATCCATTACATCAAATTTTCTACAAAGCTTTCAAATTTTAGTAATTTAGTCGCGATATATTTTAATCATGAAGAAACTATACAAACCCATCCTATTTGTATCAGCAATAGCCTGTTCTACAAGTTTGTTTACAGCTTGCACAAATACAGGCAAACCTACTGAAGAAAAAGTAACCGTTGTACAAAAAGATAGCTTAACGGACTATGTAGCAAACAGACTTCCTATATATGAAAGGGTAAAACTTAGCACAAATCTTAATCAATTGAGTGTTAACGACCGCAAAATTCTGCCGCTTCTTATTCAGGCAGCAGAAATTATGGATGAACTTTATTGGAAACAGGCCTATCCTCAGCGCGATAGTTTACTGGCCACCATTAAGGACGAAAAAACCCGCGAATTTGTTAACATTAACTATGGTCCATGGGATAGACTCAACAATGATAAGCCTTTTGTTGCAGGCGTTGGAAATAAACCAGAAGGTGCTTCATTTTATCCTTATGGCACCACAAAGGAAGAAATTGAAAAAGCTGAATTAACTGATAAATTTGGATCTTATTCTGTGGTAAAAAAAGATAGCCTCGGAAAATTCATTACTGTTCCTTATCATGTATTATTCGCTTCTGAATTACAAAGAGCAAGTTCCCTTTTGAAACAAGCAGCACTAATTGCAGAAGATGCTGGTTTAAAAAAATATTTAAATCTACGTGCTGATGCTTTGGTAACGGATAAGTTTACGGCAAGTGATTATGCCTGGCTAGACATGAAAACAAACGGATTGGATATTATTATAGGTCCGATTGAAAATTATGAAGATAAACTTTTCAATGCCCGTACCAGTTATGAAGCTTATGTTTTAATTAAAGATAAAGAATGGAGTAAACGCCTGGCAAAATACGTAAAGCTTTTACCAGAATTGCAAAAAAACCTTCCAGTATCGGCTAAGTATAAAACCGAAACACCGGGAACAGATTCTGAATTGAATGCTTACGATGTAGTTTATTACGCAGGAGATTGTAATGCAGGATCAAAAACCATTGCAGTTAACTTACCCAATGATGAGAAAATTCAACAGGAGAAAGGAACCCGCCGCTCGCAACTCAAAAATGCAATGCAAGCGAAATTTGATAAAATTCTTCTTCCAATATCTAAAGAATTAATCGATGCAGATCAGCAGCAATATATTAAGTTTGATGCTTTTTTTGCCAATGTAATGTTTCATGAGGTTGCCCATGGTTTGGGGATTAAGAAAACCGTTACCGGAAAAGGTTTTGTTCGCGAGGCTTTAAAAGAACAATATAGCTGGCTGGAAGAAGGCAAAGCTGATATATTAGGCTTGTATATGGTTACTGGCTTATTAAAAAAAGGCGAGCTCCAAGGCGACATTAAAAGTTATTACACCACCTTTATGGCTGGCATTTTAAGATCAGTTCGTTTTGGCGTATCAGAGGCACATGGCAAAGCCAATATGCAATGCTTTAATTACTTCGCAGAAAAGGGCGCTTTTGAGCGTACATCCAAAGGAACATATAAAGTTAACTTCGAAAAGTTTGCCGCTGCAATGAATGAGCTCAGTGCATTTATCATTACTCTACAAGGAAACGGTGATAAAGCTGCTGTAGAGAAAACGCAAAAGGAAAAAGCAGTTATTTCGGCTACACTTCAGCAGGACCTGGACCGCCTAACCAGAAAAAACATTCCGGTTGATGTTGTTTTTGAACAAGGTGTAGATGTATTAGGCGTTAAATAATAGCAATAAAAAACGGCACATCACTTTTTGATGTGTTAAATAAATCCCTGATTTGCAGACTTATACTTGTCTTTGAATCAGGGATTTTTCTTTTTTTTAAAAACTTCGTAACCTTTTAAAAAAACGTTCGTCTTACTAATAACTAAAAAAGGAGACTATTCGTTTCCAAGCTAAACTTTAAACATAAAGACAAAAATAGAAGGCGCATGAAACATGCGTTATGGGAATTATTTTGCCTGGATTTTTTAAAACTTAAACCTAAACAAATGAGAATTTTATACAAAATATCCTTTATCATCATTGCTGCTTTCTCTTCAGTAAGTTTATTTGCACAAACTTCACCCAAGCCTAACCTAACGGGAATTATCCTTGATGAGCACAAAAAACCAGTAGATTATGCAACAGTAGTATTATATAAAGCGGCTGATTCAAGCATTGTAAAAACCAGTTTTACGGATCAAAATGGCATTTTCGGTTTTGCTGTTAATACAGAAGGAAACTACTTTTACAAAGCCAGTAACATGGGCTATAATACTTTTAAAAGTAAAACCATTACACTTACAGACAAAAACCAGAAGGTAGATTTTGGTTCTGCTCAACTTGTTTCAAGCACTCAAAATTTAAAAGAAGTTAGTATTGCTGTAACTAAACCATTCATTGAAAGAAAAATGGATAGAGTAGTGATGAACGTTTCAACCAGCACCATTATGACTGGTTCCAGCGCTTTGGAGGTATTGCAAAAAGCACCTGGGGTTTCTGTTGATCAGAATGATAGAATTTCAATGCAGGGAAAACAAGGTGTATTGATTCAGATTGATGGGAAGCAAACTTATATGAGTAGCGCTGATGTAGCGAATCTACTTCGAAACATGCAAAGTTCTGAAATTGAAACCATCGAATTAATTACAAATCCATCCTCTAAATACGACGCAGCCGGAAATTCAGGCATCATCAATATTAAAACCAAGAAAAACAAAGCCGGCGGTACAAACGGAAGCTTAAACGCCACGGCTGGATACGGTAAAAACTTTAGGGGCAATACAGGCTTAAACCTGAACCATAGAACAAAAAAATTAAATCTGTTTGGAAATTATAACTATGGGAAAACCACACGTGAAAATTTCATCATGATTGATCGCGTTTCAAACGGAACACCTGATACTTATTTTATGCAATCGGGATTGAGTTTAAGAAAACAGCAAAACAATAATTTTAAAGCAGGCTTAGATTATTTCATCGATAAAAATAACACCATTGGAGTGTTGGTGAATGGTTATTTTAACCGTGGAACGGAGACAACCAACAATAACACTTTAATCGGAACATCCTTCCAAAAGGTAGATTCTACACTGGCATCCAGCAGTTTACAAAACAATAAATACAACAATATTTCTTATAATCTTAATTACAAATCAGTTTTAGATACAGCAGGTTCTGAAATTTCAGCAGATTTTGATTATTCAAAATACAATGGAAATGACGGTTCTGAATATGTGAATGATTATATGTTTGCTAATGGCAATAGAATTCGTCCGATTAACTATACCAGAAATGGTACACCTTCAAAAATTGATATTAAAGCTTTTAAAGTTGATTATAATGTTGCATTGAGTAAAACCATAAAGCTTGAAGCTGGCTTAAAAAGTAGCTGGGTAAAAACAGATAACGATTTGCAGGCTGAAGAGCTGGTGAATAATGTTTGGCAAAATGATGTTCGCCGCAGCAATCAATTTATTTATGACGAAAATGTAAATGCAGCCTACACCAATATTAACAAGAAATTTAAAAACACCAGCATTCAGCTTGGGTTAAGGGTTGAGCAAACTAATTCTAAGGGAAATCTGGTTACTACAAATACGGTTGTAGATCGGCATTATTTCGATTTTTTCCCTACATTATTTGTACAGCAAACACTTTCTAAAAATAATCAGTTGGGTTTCTCTTACAGTCGAAGAATAGACCGCCCAAGTTATGATGCTTTAAACCCATTTGTTTATTACCTGGATCAGTATACCTATAGTAAGGGTAATCCATTTTTGAAACCGCAATACACTAATAATGTTGAATTGAGCTATACCTTTATGCAAAGGTATATGCTTTCTTTAGGTTATAGCAGAACTAATGATGTGATTGCGGAAGTTATTTTGCCGGATGAGGCACAAAAGGCGTTATACCAAACGAACGAAAATATTGCCAAAAACATTAGTTATAATGCCAACTTAAATATACCTATACAGATTACTAAATGGTGGCAGGCAAATAACAATTTAAACGTTTTCTATCTTAGTTTTGAAGCTCCTGATCTGGCTGGCAGTGCATTAAAAACAGGAAAAACTTCCTTCCAGTTTAAATCACAACAAAGTTTTACTATTGCAAGTGGCTTAACCGCAGAACTAAACGGCAATTACGAATCCCCATTGGATTATGGCACATTAAGCATTCGGTCTAATTATTCTATAGATGCGGGTTTAAGCAAAACGATGTTTAAGAAAAAGGGTAGTTTAAAGTTTGCCCTATCAGATATATTTAACACATCCGAAACTAATTTAACCAGTACTTATCCAGGATTAAACTATAATTTACATCAGAAAAATGAAAGTCGCTTTGGAAGAATCACTTTCACTTATCGGTTCGGTAAAGAAATTAAACCTGCCCGCCGCCGTTCTACGGGTTCAGAAGCAGAGCAAAATAGAATGAAGAATTAATTCATGAGGTTAAGATTTGATATTAATGTCTCCTGTTCATCAGAACAGTTTTAAACAAAAAGGGCGATGTTTCCATCGCCCTTTTTTATTTTTATTTACTCAAATACATGGATTTATCCTTGTAAAGCTTACGGAAGTAAGGATCTTCTAAATCTTTAATGAAACGAATCGCCTCACCAGTAGATTTCATTTCCGGACCTAACTCTTTCGTAACCTCAGGGAATTTCTCATAAGAGAATACTGGTTCTTTAATTGCATAACCTTTAAGCTTACGTTCGATAGTAAAATCTTTCAACTTCGCTACACCTAACATAATTTTAGCAGCAATGTTAATGTATGGAACATCATATGCTTTAGCAATAAAAGGAACTGTTCGGGATGCTCTTGGGTTGGCCTCAATCACGTAAACCTTTTCATCTTTAATGGCAAACTGAATGTTTAACAAGCCACGTACATCTAAAGCTTTCGCAATCTTAATGGAATACTCTTCCATTGCTTTAGTTACTGTTTCTGGCAAGCTGAAAGTAGGCAATACTGCAAATGAATCACCAGAGTGAATACCTGCAGGCTCGATGTGCTCCATCATACCAACAATGTGTACATCGTCACCATCAGAGATTGAATCAGATTCTGCTTCCTCTGCACGATCTAAAAAGTGATCAATCAATACGCGGTTACCTGGTAAATCACCTAATAATTTTACTACAGCTTTTTCGAGGTCTTCATCGTTAATCACAATGCTCATTCCTTGTCCGCCTAACACATAACTCGGGCGAACCAATACCGGATAACCTACTTCATTTGCAACCAGAATGGCTTCTTCTGCATTTTCGGCTACACCATATTTTGGATAAGGGATATCTAATTCTTTAAGCAAGTCTGAGAAACGGCCGCGATCTTCAGCGATATCCATGTTCTCGAAAGATGTTCCGATAATTTTAATGCCTAATGCCGTTAATTTCTCCGCCATCTTCAGCGCTGTTTGACCGCCCAATTGAACAATCACACCCACAGGTTTCTCTAATTCGATAATCTCACGAACATGCTCCCAGAAAACCGGCTCAAAGTATAACTTATCTGCCATGTTAAAATCTGTAGAAACAGTTTCAGGATTACAGTTCACCATGATGGCTTCAAAACCAGATTCTTTAGCTGCTAACAAACCATGTACACAAGAGTAATCAAACTCTATTCCCTGACCAATACGGTTGGGGCCAGAACCTAAAACAATTACTTTTTTGTTCTCTGTAGGGATTGATTCATTTTCCTCATCAAAAGAAGAATAGTAATAAGGTGTTTGAGCAGGGAATTCCGCAGCACAAGTATCAACCATCTTATAAACCCTGTTGATGCCTAAAGCCTTACGGCGATCATAAACCTCATCTTCGGTAACATTCCCTAATAACCAGGCAATCTGAATATCAGAGAATCCTTTCTGCTTAAGGGTGAAGAAGAAATCACGAGGAATATTATTTAATGAATATCTTTTTAATTCGGTTTCTAAAAGAACAAGATCCTGAATCTGGTTTAAGAACCATTTATCAATTTTAGTTACCTTACGGATAGATTCCAAAGGCACACCCATTGTCATGGCATCTTTTATTAAGAACAAACGGTTCCATGAAGCATGCTCCAGGCCGTCCATAATTTCTTCGATGTTGCGCACTTGTCTGCCATCGGCACCTAAACCTGCACGGCTTATTTCTAAACTCTGACAAGCTTTCTGTAAAGCTTCGATAAAAGTACGACCAATGGCCATTACCTCACCTACAGATTTCATTTGTAAGCCTAGTTCTTTGTTGGCACCTTTAAATTTATCGAAATTCCAGCGAGGAATTTTAACGATTACGTAATCTAAAGTAGGCTCAAAGTATGCTGAAGTTGTTTTGGTAATTTGATTTTCAATTTCATCCAGGTTATAACCGATAGCCAGTTTCGCTGCAATTTTAGCAATTGGATAACCAGTTGCTTTACTAGCTAAAGCTGATGAACGGGATACACGTGGATTAATTTCAATGGCGATAATGTCATCATTTGCCGGGTTTACCGAGAACTGAACATTACACCCACCAGCAAAAGTACCGATAGCACGCATCATTTTAATGGCCTGATTACGCATATCCTGATAACAACGATCGGATAAGGTCATAGCAGGCGCTACAGTGATCGAGTCTCCAGTATGGATACCCATTGGATCGAAGTTTTCAATCGAGCAGATAATGATTACATTATCATTGCTATCTCTCAATAACTCCAATTCATATTCTTTCCAGCCTAAAACAGCTTGTTCTACCAAAACCTCATGTGTTGGCGAAGCTTCTAAACCACGTTTAAGTGCAGCGTCAAATTCTTCCTTTTTATGTACAAAACCACCACCAGAACCGCCTAAAGTATACGATGGGCGAATTACCAACGGAAAACCAATTTCTTGAGCAGCTTCTTTACCTTCTAAAAATGAGTTGGCAATTTTAGAAGGCGCTACACCTACACCTATATCAACCATTAACTGGCGGAAAGATTCACGGTTTTCGGTTTTTTCGATAGCCGCTACATCAACACCGATAACTTTAACACCATATTTTTCCCAAACACCACGTTCGGAAGCTTCTACACAAAGATTTAGCGCCGTTTGACCGCCCATAGTTGGCAAAACAGCGTCAATTCTAGGTAAATCTGCAGAGTCGATATGCTCTTGTAAAATTACCTCTATTGAATCAACCGATAAAGGTCGAAGATAAACATGATCTCCGATAACCTTATCCGTCATAATCGTAGCCGGATTAGAGTTGATAATGGAAACGGTAATTCCTTCTTCTTTTAAGGAAAGTGCCGCTTGTGAACCCGAGTAGTCAAATTCGCAGGCTTGGCCAATAATAATTGGTCCCGATCCGATAATTAATACTGAGCGTATTGAAGTGTCTTTAGGCATGATTAAGCTTAAACAATGATTAAAATTCTAAAGTATTTGACCTGGTAATGATGAAGAAGCAAGAAGGTTTTTTTGCTTTTTGAAGAGAAAATCCCAACTGTTCTGTCGGGATGCAAAGATATGTTTTTTAAAGGAGGTTTTTGATTAAATTTTAAAAATTAATATCCCCTAAATCAAACAGCTGAAATGCACGTTTTTATATTAAAAAACCAAGATTATGCTATAGTAAAATAGATGTTTCCCGAAAATTAACTTGGTCCGTTAATCATAAACAAGATAACCACAATTCCTGAAAACAAAAAAAGGAGCATCAGCTCCTTTTATATCTTTTTAATACTATTGCTTTAATCTCACTTCTCCAAGGTCGGTAGTGGTACTGTCTTTAACAGCAACATTTTCGATAACAGCATCTTTATAAGGTGCATTGGCTTTAATCACTATGGTATAAACCCCCTCTTTTAGCTGCGTAAAAGAAAAGCTACCTTGATTAACGGTCACACTCGTAGTATCCCGACCAGCAATAAGAGAAACACCTGTCACGGCATCAACTGGACCTACACGCCCAACAATGCCACCCAGTTTAACGAAAGTAAAGGCCACAAACAGAATAGATGAAAGAATTAAGGCTACGCAAAAAACACTCAGCTTTTTCATATTAATTTATTTTTTTTCTAAAAAATTCCATTTCAATGGAAACTCATTTTAAACGGTTTATACAACCAATTTGTTTGTCGTCAAAATAGAACACTGTATTATTTTGTAAAAAACAATATGCTAAAGTTGGCTTAATCCAAGCTCATATTGGTTGTAAATCCAACGCAAAAGTAATGAACAATAGTTAAAATTTGTTAAAATGTAACATAAATATAGTGTTAAAAGAACACGAAGTCATGTTTAAGTCATGAATGATTTAAAAGGGTATTATTGGCAATAATGTTGTAATAAGGAGAACATATATGCGTTTTGTATATACTTTAGAAAAAGATCTAAAGCTTCCTCCGCGGAGTAGTTAACCGCAATGAGGATTTCTTCATAAATAGTTTGTTTGGTTTATTATCCGGTTAGAGGAGCCCTCCTCTACCGGATTTTTTCTTTTATGGCTTTTTCTCTTACTTTTGGTTAATATGATCCTGCTCATAGCATCATTCTTTCAATTTGTTACCACACAGTTTCAGCAAACCACCCTTTTAGAATGGGTTGCGGTGATTGCTGGCTTTTTATGCATTTATCTTGCCGCTAAAGAAAGTATCTGGAACTGGCCCATCTCCATCATCAGTGTAGTGGCTTATGGTATATTGTTTTTTAGGGAGGCAATGTACGGCGACATGACGCTTCAGATTTATTTCCTGTTTACCGCATTTTACGGCTGGTATTTCTGGATTAATAAAAAGGTGGAACAACATCGGCCAATTGCCAGATTAACAATAAAACATTGGCTAATGGTAATTATATCTATTACCCTGCTAAGTGTTTTACTTGGTTGGTTTATGGATCACTATACCAACAGTACTGTACCTTATGCAGATGGATTTTGTACTTCTATAAGTTTCGCAGCGCAGCTGCTCTTAACCCGAAAAATATTGGAAAACTGGTTGCTATGGGTTTTTGCAAACATCTGCTACGTTCCATTATTTATTTATAAAAACCTCAACCTAAGCGCATTACTATATCTCGTACTAATTGTTATTGCATTTAATGGTTATTTAATCTGGAGAAAAACATATCGTGAACAAATTAATTAAAAAGATTGCCATTGTTGGACCAGAGAGTACAGGCAAATCGACCATGTCTCAATTACTGGCAAAACATTATGGCGTTTCCTGGGTGCCTGAATACGCCCGCTATTACTGTGAAAATTTAACAGCTCCTTACACTTTACAAGACGAGGTGAACATGTACTATGGACAGGTAGCATTAGAAGACGCCATTCTCACCATTACTGAAAGTGATTTTATCATCTGTGATACCACTTTTGTAACGGTAAAAATCTGGAGTGATGAGATGTTAGGCGAAACTCCCCAGATAGTGTTAGATGCACTTCAAAAAAGACCTTATGATCTTTACCTTTTAATGGACATTGATTTGCCCTGGCAGGACGATCCACTGCGTGACTTTCCGAATCAAAGGGAATATTTTATGGAGGTGTGGCACAAGGAACTAAATGCTTTGGATGCTAACTATAGGGTGATTAGCGGCTTAGGAACACTACGAGTAGAGCATGCGATAAGGGCTATTAATGAGTTTTTAGGGCGATAGGGCCTCTCCCTTTTAAAGAACGTAGGTTTTGGATAGGCTTGTGGAAGTCACTCTCCTGAAAGAGAGAAAAAAAAGGATAGCAGGTATAACCAACACGCCAGGAATTTCCACTATCCAACTTACATTCCTTAAATAGTAAAAAACCTCACCAATTAAAAAAAAGCCCCGATTTTACATCGAGGCTTTAGTAATCTATATTTTAAGTCCCCTTCAGGGGATTTAAGGGTTTAAGCAAATTGCTTGCCTTTAACTTTACGTTCTTGCTCTGTTAAGAAGATTTTACGTAAACGCATGCTTGCAGGCGTAACTTCAATATACTCATCAGCCTGGATATACTCCATAGCCTCTTCTAAAGAGAATTTAATTGCAGGTGCGATACGGGTGTTATCATCTGTACCAGATGCACGCATATTGGTTAATGCTTTTCCTTTCACAACGTTTACTACTAAATCATTATCACGGATGTGCTCACCCATAATCTGACCTTCGTAAACATCAACTCCCGGATCAACAAAGAAACGACCTCTATCTTGTAACTTATCAATAGAATAAGCAGTAGTCTGACCTTTTTCCATAGATACCAATACACCATTTAAACGACCAGGGATAGTTCCTTTCCAAGGCTCATAAGCTTTGAAACGGTGTGCCATAATCGCCTCACCAGCTGTAGCAGTTAATACGTTGTTACGTAAACCGATAATACCGCGAGATGGGATTTCGAATTCTAAGTGTTGTAAATCACCTTTTGGTTCCATAATCAATAACTCACCTTTACGTTGAGTTACCAATTCAATTACTTTACCAGAAACTTCACCAGGTACATCAACAATTAAGGTCTCAATTGGCTCATGTTTTTTACCATCGATTTCCTTTACGATAACCTGTGGCTGACCAACCTGAATCTCATAACCTTCACGACGCATGGTTTCAATCAATACCGATAAATGGAGAATACCACGACCGTAAACTAACCATGAATCAGGAGATGCTGTTTCAACAACTTTTAACGCCAGGTTTTTCTCAGTTTCTTTAATTAAACGTTCTTTAATACGCTGAGAAGTAACCAATTTACCTTCTTTACCGAAGAATGGAGAGTTATTAATGGTAAATAACATATTCATTGTTGGCTCATCAATGCTGATTACCGGTAACTGCTCTGGTGCTTCAAAATCAGCAATAGTATCACCAATATCAAAACCATCAATACCTACAACTGCACAAATATCACCAGAACTTACTTCTGTAGTACGGATTTTGCCTAAACCTTCGAAAGTATAAAGTTCTTTTACCCTTGTTTTAACAACTTTTCCATCACGTTTAATTAAAGTAACCGGTTGGTTTTCTTTAATAGTACCGCGGTGAACACGACCAATTGCAATACGACCAACAAAAGATGAATAATCTAATGAAGTAATTTGCATTTGTAATGTACCATCATTAATTGGAGCAGGTGGAATGTTAGCCACAACTGCATCTAACAATGCAAAAATATCTGTAGTTGGTTTTTGCCAGTCAGTACTCATCCATCCTTGTTTTGATGAACCGTAAATAACAGGAAAATCCAATTGCTCTTCAGTAGCTTCAAGGTTAAAGAACAATTCAAAAATTTGCTCATAAACCTCTTCCGGACGACAGTTTTCTTTATCTACTTTGTTTACTACCACAATTGGTTTTAAACCAAGCGCTAAAGCTTTTTGCGTTACGAAACGTGTTTGAGGCATAGCACCTTCAAAAGCATCGCAAAGTAAAAGTACACCATCGGCCATCTTCAAAACACGCTCTACTTCACCGCCGAAATCCGCGTGACCAGGAGTGTCAATAATGTTAATTTTTACGTCTTTGTATTGAACCGACACGTTTTTAGATACGATGGTGATACCACGTTCGCGCTCTAAATCGTTATTATCCAATATCAAATCTCCTGTTTGTTCGTTGTCACGAAAAATAGAACATGAATGTAAAATCTTATCAACCAACGTGGTTTTACCGTGGTCAACGTGTGCTATAATAGCTATATTTCTAATCTTTTGCATAAAATGCGCCTCAAATTTGGCGCAAAGATAGTGTTTAGAAATGGATTTTCTACTATAACGTTCACTATTTAATGCTTTAATAACACTGTAATAGTCTCATTTTTAATTAGAAAAGCAATGGCGGTAACATTTCGGTTTACTTCGGCCCTGCTGTTCACTTTAGCCCTCATCAAAAATTCGGGGCTGCTGTTCCATCAGGTTTAAAAACCAAAGCATGTTTAAAAAAATTGTACAAGTTCAAATGAACAAAACAAATGAATAATTTGAAGGTATTATGTAAATGGAAAAATCAATACAAGAGTTATTTGACAGTTATGAAGAAAAGTCGCTTGAAGTAGAAGCAGCAAAAAGAGCTATGGATGCAGCTGAAGTACCAGATTTATCTAAAGAAGAATACATTACTTCAGACCAGGCCGATGAACACCTTATTGCTTGTATAGAAAGGGAACGCAAAGAAAAGGAATTGGAAACCCTAAGCCAGGAATGGGCTGAAATTCAAGACGCATTGGTAGAAAAACTTTGTAAAATAAATACCAAAGTGCTGGTAAAAGATAGACGGGATGAATGTACCGTGTTGATCCATTGTGAAGGTGGCGGTATTGTAGTACAGGATAAAGAATAATATTTACTAAACATTGTTTTTTAGGCATTAAGGTTCTAACCAGATATTTAATTAGTAATATCGTATTTTCCTTAATGCTCTATTTTTAAATGCTATTTAGCCAGTCTTCATAAGAAATAACGCCTAAATCAGGTTTAGCTTCGCCTTCCAACATAGCAATAAACTCTAATGCATTCCCATCAGGATCGTTAAAATAAATGGCTATAGCCGGCATCCAGGCAAAAACCATAGGCGCTAAATCATCGCTCTTTAGAAAATTATAAGGTTTTAGGTTGTTCTTCTGTAAAAAGCTTACAGATTTGTTCAGTACATCTTCTACATCGCATCTGAAAGCAAAGTGCCTTACACACACTTCACCTTTCGGTTTTTCCCAGAGCCCAAGCATTGCACCCTTAGGCTCGCCAACCCAGAAGAAAGCAATTCTCCTTCCTTCTTCATAATAACACTGAGTTAAACCCATCACATTTTTATAAAAATCAATAGCTCTTTCTAAGTCTTCAACATCAATATGTGTTTCAAATAATCCTTTTATCATCCGGTCAAGGTAGGAATTACTTAAAGCTGCAAAAAATCATGTTTTTCGATACTGCCATCAATAAAATCGATAGATAAAATTTTATGAAGATTGGGTTACCAAAAATGCCGCTGATGTATTAATTGTAACTAACAGACTGGGATGAATAAAAGGATTTTAAAATATACAGGCAGATTTTTAGTAGTTTTTATCGCATTGATTGGAATTTACTTCCTCGCTGCTTTTTGCTGCTCGCGTATTACCATCAATGCCAACCCAACAAATCCAAAAGAAATTGCCATTTATATTATGACGAATGGAGTACATACTGATATTATCGTTCCCGCGGTTACCGGCCAAATAAACTGGACAAAAGAAATCAGTTATCAAAACACTTTAGTGGCTGATAGCACGTATCGATACCTGGCTATGGGCTGGGGCGATAAAAAATTCTACCTCGAAACACCTGAATTTTCAGACCTGAAGCTTAGTAATGGCTTAAGGGCCATCTCCGGATTGAGCACTTCGGCCATGCATACCACATACTATAAAAATATTATAGAAGATGTAAACTGTAAAAAAATCATGATCAGTAAAGCACAGTACCTATTATTGATCGATTACATTTTAAATAGTTTTAAGAAAGATGAATCCGGACGTTTAATAAATGTTAAATCCAACATTCATTATGATATTGGTGATGCTTTTTATGAAGCGAAAGGGAGTTACAGCATATTTAAAACCTGCAACACCTGGACAAATGCAGCATTAAAGGCATGCGGACAAAGAAGCTGTTTATGGACTATATTTGATACGGGCATACTTAAAAAGTACAATTAGCATTAAGCCTCAAACGCCCAATTCAAAAAAGCAGGCATTACACTTTCCCAGGTTGGAACATCATGTTTGCCCCCCACTTTTTCATAATAAAAGATATGATCAGGACGCTTATAGCCTTTTTTCAGAAGTCCTTTTACCACATCGATGGTATCATCTATAGAATCAATAATCAGGTTTCTATTGCGATCGGCCTTTTCATCTTCCGTTCCGGTCATCAACCAGAATTTCATCTCCGGTTTAGTATCGCTGCAATCAATTAATTCGTGAATAATTCGATCTGCATCCGTATATCCATCGGTTAAATCTTTCTTGCGCCACCAGAAAGCACCTGAAAAAACACCTACAACATCAAAAATAGCCGGGTTATTCCAGGCAATATCAAAGGCTGATAAACCACCGAGTGAAAAACCTGCAAAGGCAACTTTACCTGTAATGGGCATTGCAATTTTCTTTTTAACAAAAGGCAAAAGTTCTTTAATAATAAAATCGTTATACAAACCAGCATGTGCACCTCTTCCTTTAAAATCAGGTGTGCCAGCAACGCCATACTCCATTAAACGATCTACAGATGCTTTTATAGCCACCACAATTAAACGATGATTTCGCTTGCTAAGGTGTGCATCCTCCAGTAATTGAGCAAAATCCATTTTTGCTACATCCTGTCCGTCATTAATTAAAAGAAGTTCTATTTTTTCATTACCTAAAATCCCTTCAGGCACATACATGTCTATTTCTACCTCATGCTGTAAATAAACAGAAGAAATTTTAAAATGATTGATATTAACTTTTACTGATAAAATTGCGGTATACATATCTTAAATCCCCTAACACTGGCATATTGCCCTTTAATTGCGCAAAGGTACAAATCTCACTAAACTATTAATTATCAGCATTCAATTTTTACATTACGCTTTTATTTAAGCTTACAAGATTCTTTTTATAATAATAAATTTCTATCTTAAAACATTCAATTTTCAATATGAGAGAAGAACATAAAAAGTGGTACAGCCCAAATTTAAGTACAGATATAGATATGCTCATTTTTGGTCACAGTGGCATCCCAGTGTTGTTGTTTCCTACCAGTATGGGGCGCTATTTTGAAAATAAGGATTTTAAACTTATTGATGCTGTAGAGGGTTTTATTAATGAAGGTAAAATCAAAGTTTACTGTCCTGATAGTATTGATAAGCTGAGCTGGTACAATAAAAGTATCCATCCTGCAGATAGAGTTAAAAATCACATTTGGTATGATAAATACCTGCTGGAAGAAGTGGCTCCATTGGCCAGACATGAAACCGGGAGGAGTAAAATCATTACCGCAGGATGTAGCTTTGGGGGCTATCATGCGGCCAACTTTGCCTTTCGGCATCCCTGGCTGGTGAGCCATATGTTTAGTATGAGTGGTGCATTTGATATTAAAGGGCAGTTAGATGGCTTTTATAATGATGACGTCTATTTTAATAACCCTGTAGATAACCTGATGAATAACAGTAACCCTGAGTTGCACCATATGAAAATTGTTCTGGGAACCACAGACCGGGATATGTGTCGTGCAGATAATGAAAATCTATCTGGCATTTTAACAAAAAAAGGTATTGATCATTGGTTGGATATCAGGCAAAATGCAGATCATGACTGGCCAATTTGGAGAGAAATGTTTCCCAGCTACATTGCTCAGTTATAGTTTTTATTGGCAATTTATAATAAGTAATAAAACAATTAACCAATTTATACGATTAACCTTTACCATAATTAAACTTAAATAGTACAAATGAAAAAAATCGGGATTCTATTTGGCCAGGAACGTTCATTTCCTGAAGCTGTTATCGAAAGGATTAATCAAAAGGCAGAAGATGGCATTACTGCCGAGGCTGTTAAAATCGATAAAATATTTCAAAATGTTCCACTTGGTTATTCCGTGATTATCGATCGTATTTCTCAGGATGTCCCATTTTACCGTGCATCATTAAAAAATGCAGCAACTACTGGTACAGCAGTTATCAATAATCCCTTTTGGTGGAGTGCTGATGAAAAGTTTTTTAACAATGCGCTTGCCGAACAGATTGGTGTACCAGTTCCGAAAACAGCTTTAATTCCATCAAGACAACATCCAACAGGGACTACTGGTGAATCTTTTTCTAACTTGACTATGCCACTCGATTGGGATGCGATTTTTGAATACACTGGGTTTCCTGCTTATATGAAACCATATGATGGAGGTGGATGGAGAGATGTTTATAAGCTTCACGATAAAGAAGATTTTTTTGATAAACACAGTGGTACCGAACAATTGGTGATGCTTTTACAAGAAGAAATCATCTTCGAAGAATATTTTAGGTGTTATTGTATTGGTGGTAAACATGTTCGCATAATGCAATATGATCCACGCAATCCACATCATTTGCGCTATGCTGTTGATGGGAAGGCGCCAGATCCTAAATTGCTAAAAACTGTGGAAGAATATACGCTGAAATTGTGCCAGTATTTAGGTTACGACTTTAACACTGTAGAATTTGCCGTTAGAGATGGAGTGCCTATTGCTATTGATTTCTGCAACCCGGCTCCAGATGCAGATATTAAAAGTGTTGGACAGGAGAACTTCGACTGGGTAGTAGAAACTACAGCCAATTATGCCATTGAAAGAGCTAAAGCGCAAAAAGATGGGCAAGATAACTTAACCTGGGGAGAATATATTAAGGCTTCGGTTGCTGGAAAACCTTTGGTTGCCAAATCAGCTCCAAAAGCAATTGCAAAAAAACCTACTGCAGCTAAAACAACAACAGAAAAAACCACTGCAAAACCTAAGAAAGCAGCTCCAAAGAAATAAAAGGGATAAAAAAAACTTCAATCAGGATGAACGAATTTACGCTGGGCATAGAGGAAGAATATATGGTGATTGATCCCGTTACCAGGGAACTTACCTCGCATGATCAAAAGATTGTAGAAGCTGCACAAAAGATTCATAAAGACCAGGTGAAGGCCGAAATGCATCAGGCGGTAGTGGAGGTTGGAACCGGGATTTGTAAATCAACTACCGAAGCCAGGAAAGAAATTTCTCAGCTGCGCTATACTGTATCACAACTTGCCGGAGAGCAGGGATTACGAATTGGCGCAGCTGGCACTCACCCCTTTTCACATTGGGAAAAGCAATTGATAACCGAACATCCCCGCTACAATGAAATTGTTAATGAACTACAGGAGGCGGCACGGTCTAACCTAATTTTCGGTCTTCATGTTCACGTAGGTTTTCAATCGCGTGAGTTGGCTATCCACATAGCCAATCAGGTTCGGTATTTTCTGCCACACGTATTTGCTTTGTCAACCAATTCACCTTTCTGGGAATCAAGAAATACTGGCTATAAATCTTTCAGAACTAAAATTTTCGACAAATTTCCCAGAACGGGTATACCTGATATTTTTAATAGTATAGAAGATTATGATAGTTATGTAAAACTGCTGATCAAAACCAATTGCATGGATAATGCAAAGAAAATCTGGTGGGATATTCGTGTTCACCCCTTTTTTGATACGGTTGAATTCCGCATTTGCGATTGCCCAATGCTGATTGACGAGACAATGGCTTTCACTGCCCTTTTTCAGGCGCTTTGTGCCAAGTTATATAAACTGCGTTTGCAGAATATGGAATTTATCAGCTATTCCAGAGCGCTCATTAATGAGAATAAATGGCGTGCTGCCCGTTATGGAATTGATGGGAATTTGATTGATTTTGGTAAAGAAATGGAAGTTAATTGCCGAAATCTAGTCTTGGAATTATTGGATTTTGTTGATGATGTAGTGGATGAATTGGGATGCCGTGATGACATTAATTATGTACACCGAATACTGGAGCATGGCACTGGTGCCGACAGACAATTAGCTGTTTACCAACAAACTGGCAGTTTTGAATCGGTAGTAGATTATATCACCACTCAAACACTTATAGGGGCAAAGTAATTTTACCATGGATAAAAAAGGATTAAGGGTTGCTGTAATTGATATGAACAACGGCGCACCTAACCAGGGAATGCGGGGAATTCAGGAAATTTTATCCCGTTTTAGAGACGATAATCATATCAATCTTTCTTTTGATCTTTTTGATTTAAGACAAAAGGGTGAAATTCCCGGACTGGAATACGATGCTTATATTTCCAGTGGTGGACCTGGAAGCCCGCTGGAAAGTGAAGGTGAAAAGTGGGAAAACGATTTTTATAATCTACTGGATCAGATTGAGGTTTTTAATACGAAAAATGAAACACAAAAGAAGTATGCCTTTCTAATTTGCCACTCCTTTCAACTGGCCTGCCGGAAGTATGAACTGGGTAATGTAACCGAAAGGCGATCGAATGCTTTTGGGATCTTTCCAATCACACTTACCGAAGATGGCGAGCAGGATGAAATTTTTAATGGCATTACCAACCCCTTCTTCTCTGTTGACAGCAGAGATTGGCAAGTAATAGAACCTGATTTTGATGCCTTTGAAAAAAAAGGAGCAAAGCTTTTAGCAATAGAGAAAGAGCGCAAGCATATTGATTTAGAACGCTGCATGATGGCGATTCGTTTTTCTAATGAAATTATTGGCACGCAGTTTCATCCAGAGGCAGATCCAATCGGGATGAAAATGTACTTGCTTCAGGAAGAAAAGAAAAAAGCTATTATTGATATGCATGGTGAACAAAAGTATTTAGATATGCTGAATAGCCTGGATGACCCGGCAAGGATTGTTCTGACGCAAAGTGTGATTTTACCTAATTTCCTGCAAAAAGCAATCGGAAATTTGCAAGAAGCATAACATCAAAGTCGGTTGTCAAAAACAAATAATAACATATGATACCTTCCCAACGCAAAAAATACAATGAACAGTTGAATGCTGAAAAGTATCAAACATTCATTAAAGATTTGGAAAATGGTTACCCTGAAATTCCTTTTCGTGTGGCGGAAACACCGGTATTTATTGCGAATGCTTTAAAAGAAAAACTTATTGCTGCAGGTGAGGAAATCATTAAACTGATTAAGCTACCGAACTTTAAAGACCTCACAGCACCATCCGTCCCATTAAAATGGAGCGTACCTCATGAAAATGATCACCCTCATTTTCTCACTTTTGATTTTGGTATTTGTAAAAATGAAACCGGCGAATTAACCCCCATGCTAATTGAAATGCAAGGCTTTCCGTCGCTTTATGGTTTTCAACATCACCTGGGAAAAACTTTTGCATCACATTTTGACATTGACCCTTCTGTTAACTATTTTTTGAATGGATTTAATGAAGAGACATACATCCAATTATTAAAAGAAGTCATCATAGGTAAACATCAGCCACATGAGGTAGCACTGATGGATGTTGATGCTCCAAACCAAAAAACAGCAATCGATTTTTTTGTAACACAAAAAATGCTGGGTATTAAAATACTGGCACTAACGGATATTAAAAAAGTAGGCAAGCAACTCTTCTACGAAGAAAATGGTAAACAGATTCATTTAAAACGAATTTATAATCGGTTAATCTTTGATGAAGTAGCTAATAATCTGGAAATCTTTAAAACCAATTTCGACCCTCGGGAAGAACTGGATATAGAATGGATTACCCATCCAAATTGGTTTTACAGAATTAGTAAATACACAATGCCTTTTTTAGATAGTGAGTTTGTCCCTGAAACCCGATTCCTGAATCAAATTGACAGCATTCCAACTGATCTGGAAAACTATGTATTAAAGCCTTTATTTTCATTTGCGGGTATGGGTGTAATAATTGATGTTACGGAAGATGATATCAATACCATTCCTGATCCGGAAAACTGGATTTTACAAAGGAAAGTAAATTATGAACCTGCCGTAAAATCTCCATCCGGAGGAGTTAAAGCAGAAATTAGAATGATGTATTTATGGCCGGATAATGGTGAACCCCAGCTTTGCATCAACTTAGCCAGATTAAGTCGCGGCAAAATGATTGGCGTTCGCTATAATGCAGATTTTGACTGGGTTGGTGGTACGATAGGTTTTATCGAAGACTAATCTCTTCATTTTATCATGAAATATTACTTTCTCTGTGCACTCAGTGTAAAACTCAGTGCGCTCTGTGGTAAACATTTCATGCATACTTCGACTTTAAAATAATTTACATTCACCTGAACACCAAAACTAAAAAAGCCTATTATATTTGTGTCATGAATATTCAAACCATTTTAGTCTTTTTACTTTTTGCGGTAGCATTGGTATATGTTGGCCGTTTGGTTTATAAGTCTCTTCAGATTAAGAAAGATGGCTGCGGCGGCAATTGCAAATGTGGCGTAGATTTTTCAGATATTAAATCCTCAAAAAAGTAATACTTCCTTTATGATTGATCAGTTTAAAAACTATCTTAAAGAAAAAATAGCCATAACTGATGAGCAATTCGATAGCATTTCTTCTCCATTAAAAGTAAAGAAATTTGATAAAAGCCAAATCGTTCAATATACAGGAGATAACCTCAAACATGGTTTTTTTGTTTGTAAGGGACTTTTACGGGCCTATTCTATTGATTCAAAAGGCAAAGAACATATTCTTCAGTTTGCACCAGAAAACTGGTTAATTTCAGACAGAAATAATATGAATAATGAGCCATCAATATTTTTTATTGAGGCGATTGAAGCCTCTGAAGTAGTGCTGATGCCTAATGATTTTATGGAACAGGCAGCTATTCAAGTACCCTGCCTGCAACCTATGCAAGTTAGATTATTAAACAATTCGATTCGTTTTATGCAGAAGAGAATTAATATGTTACTAAGTGCAACTGCTGAAGAACGCTATCTAGATTTTATCAAACTTTATCCAAACCTTACGCTTCGCGTACCTCAATGGATGATTGCTTCGTATTTAGGCATCACTCCAGAATCGTTAAGTAGAGTAAGAAAAGAACTCGCCAACAAACACTTCCGCCCTTAGTTAATTTTGAATGAAGGAATTTTAAATGATGTAATGCCATTTCAATACGCTAACACTCTCTAATTCAATCCCTCAATAATTCATTCATTAGTTAACATACATCAACCTCAACCCTAATCGCCTGCCGTATTTTTGTGATGTAATATTAAACGCATCAAAAAACGAATATATGGCTACTACAAAATGGACATTAGATCCAACACATAGCGAACTTCAGTTCAAAGTAAAACACTTAATGATCACCACTATTACTGGAAATTTAAAATCCTTTACTGCAGAATTAGATGCAGAAGGTGATGAATTTGAAAACAGTAAAATCTCATTTGAAGGCGACATTAATTCTTTAGATACCGGAAACACAGACCGCGATCATCATTTAAAAAGCGCTGATTTCTTCAATGCGGAGCAGTTTTCGACGATGGAATTTCAATCTTCATCAGTTACAAAAGAGGGTACTGACTACCTTATTAATGGTAATTTAACTATTAAGGGAGAAACTAAACCAATAAAATTAACTGCAGAATTTGGTGGCATTGCAACTGATCCATGGGAAAATATTAAAGCTGGCTTTACACTTAGTGGCAAAATTAACCGTACAGATTTTGGACTCACCTGGAATACAGCTATAGAAGGCGGTGGTGTAATGGTGAGTGAAGAAGTTCGCTTATTAGGTGAACTACAATTTGTTAAACAAGTATAATATAGCATTGCGTTTTGAGTTTTGAGCATAGAAGCTCTGTGCTCAAAACCCCATGCCTTAAATAATGAAAGGGAATGGAAATAAAACAAATAGCAAATATCTTAAAAGCACCTGCACCACATATGGTTGGAGATGGTTTTAGAGTACATAACTTTTTCCCGGGAGGATATAAAATCAATATGAGTCCATTTTTCCTGATGGATTATGGTTCAAAAATCGAATTTTCTGCCCGGAAAAATCCGCGTGGTGTAGGAATTCATCCACATCGTGGTTTTGAAACCGTAACCATAGCCTATCATGGCGCTATTGCACACCATGATAGCACAGGAAATAGCGGCGTTATATACCCTGGTGACGTTCAATGGATGACTGCTGCCCGAGGCATCCTGCATAAGGAATATCATGAAGAGAATTATAGTTTAAAGGGCGGAACCTTTCAAATGGTTCAGTTATGGGTTAATTTACCGGCAAAAGATAAAATGGGAAAACCAGGATATCAGGCGATTAAGCAATCTGAAATGGCCACTATTGACCTGCCAGATTATGGAGGCAAAATTGAGGTTATCGCCGGAAATTATCAGGGAATAGTGGGCAATGCTAATACTTTTACATCCATTCATTTATACAATGCCAGATTGAATAAAGGCGGAAAAGCAAATTTTAGTTTTCCTTCAGATTATAATACAGGCCTCATGATTATTGAGGGAGCGATAGAAATAAATGGAAAAGAAATCGCTCATGCAGATAGCTTTGTACATTTCGAAAACATGGGAACGGAAATTAAAATCCAAGCTTTAGAAAATAGTGTTGTTTTAATCTTAAGCGGCGAGCCTGTTAATGAACCCATTGTACACTACGGCCCCTTTTTAATGAATACAGAGGCTGAAATTAATCAGGCGTTATCAGATTATAATCAGGGAAAATTTGGTTACCTGGAAGAGTAACGAATTAAAAAAAGCTGGATAGCTTAAGTCAATCCAGCTTTTGAATAATTTAATTATTTAAAGATCATGCTTTTTCAATTAAGCATACGGCATAGGCCACCACACCTTCTTCACGTCCAATAAATCCCATTTGTTCGTTAGTTGTTGCTTTGATAGAGATTTCTTCCGTAGATATTCCAATGGCATCAGCAATGTTTTGCTGCATGTCGGGAATGTGAGGATTAATTTTGGGTGCTTCCAAACAGAGCATAGCATCTATATTCCCTACCTGCCAGCCTTTTTCAGTAAGTAATTTAATGGTTTCTTTTAATAGAATTACACTGCTGATCCCTTTCCAACGGTCGTCCGTATTTTTAAAATGGAACCCAATATCACGGAGATTAGCAGCGCCTAAAAGTGCATCACATATGGCGTGCAGTAAAACATCAGCATCTGAATGACCAAAAGCACCTTTATGATGTTCTAGTGTTACTCCACCTACTACAAAAGGGTGCTCATCTTTTAATTGATGAACATCGAAGCCAAAGCCTACTCTTATTTTCATTTAATTTGATTTATGATCTGATTTGAAGAATTGATTGTCCCGCCGAATCTTACGGTTACTTCGCGATTTTACGATCGCCAAAGTTAAACAAAAGACTAAAACGTAAAGTATTAGCGAGCGGGCTAGTTTGCGCATTTGCCAATAAATAAGAAAAATCTATATTGAAGACATTATATTTTAGGCCCAGCCCCATCGTAAAATAGCGGCTATCACCTTTCATTGGGCTTTGATAATTATAGCCGGCTCTAATGGCAAACTGTTGATTGTACCAATATTCTACCCCAGTTGAAATACCGACTTCCTTAAGTTCTTCACTAAAGCCACCAGGCGCATCACTAAATGATCCAAATATCCCGGCCGGAACTGATCTGTTAGGGTTTTTTCCACTTACTATATTATTATTAGCATCATAAATTGGTTGTGTAGGTACCAGTAGCTTATTAAAATCAAGTGCAAAAGTAAAGGTGCTATAATCGTCTAACGTAATGGTAGAAGCCCCACCTAATTTGAAATTTGTTGGCAGAAAAAAGCTTTGACCATTGTCTGAATAACTCATTTTTGTTCCAATATTAGAAATATTCGCTCCTGCAGAAAAAATTGTTGGTTTCCCAAATAAGTTACTTGATGTTTTATACAAGCCAGATACGTCTACAGCAATAGCATTACCGCCGCGAACCTGACCAGAGGCAAACTGACCTGATGCCAGATTGGAATAAATATAGCGGAGAGACGTGCCTAATGAAAATTCTTCGCCAAAATTTCGTGCAAATGTAACATCAAAAGCCAGTTCATTGGGGTTTGCTATTCCCAGCTCTTGCTGATTAATATCCGTTAGCTGAATGGAGCCTAATGAAAAGTATCTTAATGATGCACCAATAGTATTTCGATCATCTAATTTATAGAATCCGCTTAAGTAAGCCAAACTAATATCTGGTACCAGGCTTTTTAACCAGGGGCTATAAGATACTGCAAATCCATATGGCTGATCAAGAAATGCAAGTTTAGAAGGATTAATACTTGTTGAATTTACATCACCAGCAACTGCTACTCCAGCATCACCCATTGCTCCGGAGCGGGCATCTGGAGTAATTAATAAGAATGGAACAGCCGTTACAATATTATTAGATTCACTTCCATTGGTTAACGTGTTGCCAACTACAACCTGTGCATTTGATTTAACAAACACTAAGACCAGCGACAGTGCAGAAAAGGCAAGTTTACAGATGTAATTGAATTTCATCCTTTAAGGGTACGTAATTTTAGATGTTGGTATTTGGCAAAACTTGCAGAACATATTTCTAAACGTAAAACCAAAAACTATATTTTACCAAATTACGAATTAAGTCATAATTTACTAATTAAACCCACTTTTTTTTACAAGCCACTGTGATTACCTTATATGCAATCTAATATCAGAGTATTATAAACTATAACTTATGCACCCGATCACACTTGTTATACTTTTAAAAAAGCCATTTAGTTTATTAATATATAGTTGCCTTATTTAGAATATTTTAAATACAAATAATTTTACAGATTATACTAAGACAATAAGAAAGCTGATCATACGTTATGCCTTAAAAATATATCAGTAATTTATATTGTGACTAAATTTATATTTTCATTTAAAATGTTTAATTTTATCTGTTGAAACTGCTGGTGTTGATACTTTCTTAAAGTAACTTATGAAAAAACTATTACTATATTCTTTTACGTGTTTGTCATTAGCTATTCTGCTTTACAGTTGTAGCTCTAAAGGTGGAAACAGCTCTAGTAAAACAGGCATACCATATGCCAATCGCAAAAGTAAAAATAATGCTTCTGGAGCTTTTGCTGTTGCTACACAATACAAACGCGCACCAGGCCCCGGGTTGATCCCAATTGAGGGTGGTGTTTTAGTTGTGGGTGGAAGCGCCATCGAAATACCTGGAGTTGAACCTAATATTTACAATTATAAAAGACAGGTTACAGTGCCTTCGTTTTATATGGATGAAACAGAGGTTTCCAATACAGACTGGTTAGAATATTTACACTGGATCAGGTATAATTATCCTGAGGATCGTGAGTTTTACTATAATGAGCTACCCGATACCTTGGTTTGGAGAAGTTCACTATCCTATAATGAACCTTACGTAGATAACTATTTAAGGCATCCCGCTTACCGTGATTATCCCGTTGTTGGTGTATCCTGGGAACAGGCATCTCGTTATTGTGAGTGGAGAACATCAAGAGCCAATGAATTTATCCTTCGTGAAAAAGGTATTTTAACTGATTATAAAACGCTTAGTGCAGGTACAACCGGCAAAGGAAATAATGCTGCAGCTGTACCTAAGCCAGATAAACCATTTAATACAGATGCTTATCTTAATGGCCAGTATGATGATAAAGGTAAAAATGCACCTGTTGACTACAATACAAAAGCAGGCGCAGCAACAACAACCGCTGGTACTGGCAAAGGAAATACTCAACCCCGTAGAACAGCAACATTGGAAGATGGTGTAATTATGCAACCATATCGTTTACCTACAGAAGCTGAGTGGGAATATGCTGCCTTGGGTCTGATTGGAAATACTGAATATGAAAACATTAATCAAAATAAAATTTACCCTTGGAACGGACTGGGTGTGAGTTCAGCGAGCAAGAAAACGAGAGGTATGATTCAGGCAAACTTTAAAAGGGCTCCTGGAGATTATATGGGTGTTGGTGGATCATTAAATGATAAGGGTGATTTAACGGTGCCTGTTATTCAATATGCCGCAAATGATTTTGGCTTATATAATATGGCTGGAAACGTAAATGAGTGGGTTAATGATGTATATAGAACAGGAACCTTTACTGATGCTGATGCTTTTAATCCTTACCGTGGTAATTATTTCACTAATAAGAAATTAGAAGATAGCCAAAACGGTAAAATCGCGCTCGATAAATATGGTAATCCAATTAAAGAGAATGCATATTCGGGCAGGAAGCAAACCTGGGCAGAAAAACAGGCACAGGCCAAACTTGTAGATTCGATTTCAAAATCTACTGATCCACAATCCATTACTTCTTCCAATGCCTATCAGGCAGATCAAAGAGGTTATCGCGATAAGCAAAACTTATTGCTTAATGAAGAAGGTGTAACGCTGGTTAATGACAAATCAAGAGTTTATAAAGGGGGGTCATGGAATGATATGGCCTACTGGTTAAATCCTGCTACACGTCGCTTTATGCAACAAGATGAATCATCTGCAGAAGTTGGATTTCGTTGTGCTATGACCATGTTAGGTGCCCCGGAAATTAGCACTGCCGGAAAGAGAAGTTTCAAAACCCCACCTCCTAAACCTTACCGAGTTAAAGGAAGATAAATCACATAAAAAAGTCCCGGCCTAAAACCGGGACTTTTTTTATATCAAGACTTAGATATAATTTATTTAAACTGAATTAAGATCTGGTTCTTTTCTACCTTATCTCCTTGTTTAACTAATATTTTACTAACTGTTCCATCAGTAGTTGACTTTAAGATATTTTCCATCTTCATGGCTTCCAGAATTAAAAGGTTATCCCCTTTCTTAACTTCAACACCAGTATCAACCAATACTTTTAAAACTAAACCAGGCATGGGTGCTTTCATCTCTAAAACTTTATTAGAAGCCAGGTTATCCATTCCCAGGTTTTTCAATAGCTGATCAAACCGATCTTCCATTTTGGTCTGATAAATTGTTCCATTCACTTTGATTTTGCAAGTCTTATCCTGATGATTTGCCTCAATAACTTCTACGTTGAATGATTGATTTTGATATAAAATATGTGTTTCCGAAGACGATATGTTAATTGAGTCCAGTTCAATAGTCTGGCTATTTACATAGTGTTTAGCATCTCTTTCGTCAATATTGAAAACTGTATTTTTATTTACCTCTATCCTATCCATACGTTTATTGTGTTAAAGCATATTGCACCAAATTAGCACCCATTTTTAACGCTTTTGAACGCGTTTCTTGTGTATCTTCCGGATAAGTACCAAAATCTTCCCAGCCGTTACCTAAATCACATTCAAAAGTATAATAGCAAACCACACGACCTTTATAAATCAATGCAAAACCCTGAGGCCGCTTGTTATCATGTTCATGAATTTTAGGCAATCCATTTGGAAACTTAAATTTTTGGTTATAAATATCATGATTAGACGGCAATTCTATAAATGCTAATTCAGGAAAAACCTTTTTCATTTGTGGCCTTATAAATTTGTCTAAGCCATAATTATCATCAATATGCAGAAATCCACCACCCATTAAATATTGACGTAAATTTTTAGCTTCCAGATCACTAAACTGCACATTTCCATGCCCGGTCATGTAGATAAAAGGATAGTTAAATATTTCTTTTGATCCCACGTCTACAATGCTTTCTTCAGGATAAAAGTTAGTTTTAAGATTGGAGTTACAATATGCAATCAGGTTTGGAAGTGCCGTTCGATCAGCATACCAATCTCCGCCACCACTATACTTCAATTTAGCCATCCGGTATGAAGGAGGTAAAAAGGTGAAAGCATAGAAAATAAAGCTAAGCGTCAAAATACCAAAGCAGAAAATCCCTAGCTTTGCCGCTTTTGAATACTGAAAACGGATCATTTGAAACTTCAAAAGATTATCGGTTAAGGTAATTGATTTCAAAACAAACAGCGAGCGCAGCAGTTTCAGTACGCAACCTGTTCTCTCCTAAAGTTAGTGGTTTAAAGCCTTTATTCAAAGCTAAATCAACTTCTTCTGAAGTAAAATCACCCTCTGGTCCAATAAGAATTAAATATTTCTCTTGTGGCTGAACGAGGGCTGAGATATATTCTTTTTTCTGATCATCAATACAATGGGCTATTAATTGCTGACCATCAAATGGTTGTTTTAGAAAATCATCAAAAGAAATCGCTTCGTTAAGTTTGGGGTGATAAGCCTTAATCGATTGTTTTACAGCACTTGTAATCACTTTATTTAACCGATCGTCTTTTACTACACGTCTTTCAGAACGATCTGTAATGATAGGTGTAACTTCATCAATCCCAAGCTCGGTAGCTTTCTCTAAAAACCACTCCATTCGATCGATATTTTTTGTGGGCGCTACAGCAATGTGAAGATAATGATTTCTTTTATGAAATTCAGTTTCTACACTTAAAATGAATAATGAAACCTTCTTAGGATGATCGTCCGTAATTTCTGCCGTATAAAACCCGCCAACACCATCAACCAGGTTAACAATGGTTCCTTTTGAAAGCCGAAGAACCCGAACACAATGTTTACTTTCTTCTTCGTTTAGGGTATAAGTATTTTGATAAATATCTGGCGTATAAAAAATATGCATGTGTTGAAATTAATGATTATCAACCATATCTTCTTTATTGATGACCAATTCTAACTTTATTGTTTCAATATTTTGCTCAGTTTTCTTTAAAATGGTAAATAGATAGCCATAAGATTCATTGCTTTCACCTACCTCCGGAATCCGTTCAAAAACATGTGATACTAAACCACCTATGGTATCAAAATCTTCATCTTCCGGCAAATCGTGAGGTAAATGTTCATTAACATCGTAAACCGTAGCAAAGGCATTAACAATAAATTCATTGTCAGAAACTTTTTCTACCAGAGGTTTTTCCTCATCGTATTCATCCTGAATTTCTCCTACTAATTCTTCTACAATATCCTCCAGGGTGACCATACCAGCAGTTCCACCAAACTCATCCAAAACAATTGCAATCTGAATGCGATTACTTTGAAGCTCACTCATTAAATCATTAATCTTTTTCGTTTCTGTAACGAAATAAGGTTTACGGATAATGTCATTTAATGTCCAGTGCTGATTACCGGCTGCAACAAGAGGTAAAATATCTTTAGCATGAATGATACCGACAATTTTATCCATAATATCATCATAAACCGGCAAACGGGAATATCCTTCTTTGATAATCGTATCCACCACTTCTTCCTTTGGTGAAGTTAATTCAATACCCGAAATTTTAGTCCGAGGTACCATAATATTTTTAACAACGCGTTCATTAAAATCAAATACGTTTTTGATTAATTCATGTTCGTTATTATCTAATGCACCACTTTCTTTACCCTGTTCAAGCAGATACTGTAATTCTTCAGTACTATGAAGTGATTCATGTCCTGCAGAGGTATCAATGCCAAATGGTTTTAGAATAATGGCAGCCAGACTATTCAGTGTCCAGATAAATGGTCTGAAAACAACATAAAAAATCTGTAAAGGTACCGAGACAAATAATGTGGTAGCTACTGGTCGCTGAATGGCGAAAGATTTAGGAGCCAGCTCACCAAATACAATATGCATAATGGTGATTAATGAGAAAGCTACAATTGTTGATGCAGTATGAATAGTGGCATCGCTAAAACCCCAATGTAAACTATCAAAGAGGTTTTTAAAAATGGTATGCATAACGCCTTCACCTACCCAACCTAAGCCAAGTGATGCAAGCGTTATGCCGAGTTGTGTGGCGGCCAGGTAACCATCCAAATTATGGATGATTGTTTTAGCCATTCTACCCACTCTGCTGCCTGTTTTTGCTTTTATTTCTATTTGTGAGGCGCGGACTTTAACGATAGCGAATTCTGCTGCAACGAAAAATCCATTTAATAACACTAGAAAAAGTGCAAAAAATAACCGCCATCCAACTGATGATGTATCAGCTTCCTCAAGGGCTACCATCGCCAAATCTGTTGATGGAAGGATTGCGCTTAGTTTAAAATTTAAAAACAAGCAAACCGTGGGTAAATCCATTAAGCTAATTCTCTAAATGTGGTATTATAAAGTTCCATGCTCTCCTTTATTACTTTATGAGCATAGCGAACACCTAATAAATGTTCAATAGTTACATTTTTATCTTCTAATGCTTTATAATCCTGAAAGAAACGAACAATTTCCTTCATTTGATGTGGAGGCAATTCATCTAAATCATTAATATAATTTACAGACATATCATGAGCTGCTACAGCGATAATTTTATCATCCTGCTCTCCATTATCTACCATATGCATTACACCAACTACCTTGGCTTCAATCAATGTCATTGGATAAACATCAACAGAACAAAGCACCAAAATATCTAAAGGATCTTTATCATCACAATAAGTTTGTGGAATAAATCCATAATTAGCAGGGTACATCACTGATGAAAAAAGAACCCTATCTAATTTAATTAAACCAGATTCTTTATCTATTTCGTATTTAGCTTTTGAGCCTTTTGGGATTTCAATAATTGCATTTACAATTTCCGGTACGTTTTTACCTGGTGATACGCTATGCCAAGCGTGGGTTTCTTCTTTTGCCATTTTTAAATTTAATCTGTCTTATCTTCTTCAGAACTTGTTACTTTACTTTTTACAAATGTAATCAATAAAGGGATAGTTGTAATAATGATAAAGCCAATAATAATATATAATAAGTAATCGTTAATTTCCTTTTCAAACCTTTTGCCTAAGAAATACCCCAATAAAGTAAGTGAGCAAATCCATAACACTCCGCCAACTACGTTGTAAAGTGCAAACCGCTTAAAGTCTAATCTTACTACACCAGCAAAAATCGGTGCAAAAGTTCTTACAATCGGAACAAACCTTCCCATTATTAGCGCAAAGGCACCTTGCTTGTTATAATAGCGCTCTGCTGCCTTAAGATATTTCTTCTTGAAGAAAAAACTGTCTTTTCTAGTGTACAGCACAGGACCAGTTTTTCTTCCAAACCAATAACCTGTAAAATTACCAGATATTGCCGCCACACAAAGCCCGGCTAAAAGCAATGCAATATTTACATCCAGCTTTCCTGTTGCAACAAACATTCCGGCTAAAAACAGTAAATAATCACCGGGGAGGAAGAAACCGAAGAATAAACCGGTTTCTGCATAAATTACAAATATAACGAGATAGAAACCACCTTCCCTCAATAATTTCTCGGGATCAATCAGGTGATGCAGGTTATTCCAAAAATCGTGCATATTGAATTATTCGTAAAACTACAAATAATTATCTAACAACTGTATACCTATATTAGGTTTAAAATAATTGCAGGATAAATACCCAAAATAAGAGTAATTGCTACTGAAACCAATAAAACTAATTTATATTGAGTAGGCGTAACCAATTCTATTTCAGCACCATCTTTAAACCAAACAGCTACAATAACTTTAAAATAGTAGTAAAAACCTACCAGTGCATTCAAAATCGCAAATGCAACCAGCAAGATCTGGTAATCGCCCATTACATTCAGGAACATTAAATATTTACCAATAAAACCACCTGTTAATGGAATACCAGCTAATGATAACATAGCAACTGTAAGGGAAAGTGCTACCAATGGATTTTTCTTACCTAAGCCATTAAAGCTTTCGAAATTATCACTTCCCGTTTTTTGTTTCACCAGAATTAAAACGGCAAAAGCAATGATTGATGCAAATGTATAAGCTGCGGCATAAACTAAAACATTATTTTCTGAATTTGCACTTAATACGATAAGAGAAAATAAAAGATAGCCTGCATGAGAAATACTTGAATAGGCCAGCATTCTTTTAAAGTTCTTTTGAAACAATGCAGTAACATTTCCAATAAATAAGGTTAGGCAAACGATAACAATTAATGGCTGTACCCAGAATTCATGAAGTGGGCCAAACGCTCCGGCAAACAATCTTAAAAAAGCTGCAAAACCAGCAGTTTTAACCACAGTGCTCATAAAGGTTGTGATTAATGTTGGTGAACCTTCGTAAACATCCGGAGTCCAGAAATGGAAAGGTGCAGCACCAACTTTAAAGCATAAACCAATCATCATTAAAATTACGCCGGGATAAAAAATTGGTGAAATTGCCTTACTGTTATCTACCAGGTAGGCCTGAATTTTATCCAAGTCAAATGAACCTATAGCACCATAAATTAAGGTAATGCCGAACAATAAAAACCCTGTAGAAAATGCCCCCATTAAGAAATATTTTAATGAAGCCTCATTGGAAGCAAAGTCTCGCTTACGGATACCAGCGAGAATATATAAACTTACAGACATGATTTCCAAACCAACAAATAACATGGCCATATTTTTATACGACACCATCATGATCATTCCGGCAAGGGCGAAGAGTATCAGGGTATAATATTCAGCTATGTTATCACTTTTGGCATGAAAGTAATTTTGAGTTAACAAGAAAATTAAAAGTGTTCCAACGATGCAAACACCTGAAAATGCCAGGGCAAAATTATCGGTCTGCATCATACCGAAATGAATAGCATTGCTATTCCATGCGCTGATAGTAAATCCTAATGCGGTAAGCAAGCCAACAACAGTAAGCGGCAGTAATGCTTTCTTTGCTTTAAACAAACCTGCGTAAAGTACAATAAAAGCTGTTATACTAATGGTTATGATAATATTCATTGCTTATTTTACTGATGTTAATTTTTGATTTACCTGTTCTAATAAATGTTGTACAGATGCCTCTGTTAAGTGCAATAATGGTTTTGGGTAAACACCCAAAATAATGATCAAAGCACAAATAATGTAAAGGACTAATTTTTCAGTGCCTTGAATATCTGTGAAAGTGATGGTTAATTCATTGGTTTTACCGAGCATTACATTTTGGTACATCCGTAACATATAAACCGCTCCGAAGATAATTGTTAATCCTGCAATAGCAGCCGCCCAAATACTGTAGTTATAAACACCCATCAACAATAAGAACTCTCCAATGAAACCATTTGTACCTGGTAAGGCTACTGTTCCTAAAACAATAATTAAGAAAACAATTGCTAATTGCGGCGCTGATTTAGCAATACCACCTAATTCTTCAATTTTGTTGGTTTTGGTACGAGAAAAGATGATATCCAGTACGAAAAATAAGCCCACTACATTAATAGCATGGCTTAACATTTGTACCATAGCGCCTTGCATACCTTGTACCCCAGTATTTCCAAGATTAAAGGAGGCGAATATCCCAGCAGCAATCAACCCAACGTGTGCAATAGAAGAATAAGCAACAAGTCGTTTAGCATCTTTCTGAGTAAAGGCAATAAGTGAAGCGTAAACAATTCCAATAATGGAAAGTATCATCGCTAAACTAGACCAATCATGAACTCCTGTAGGTACAATTGGCAATAGCCATCTGATTACGCCATAAATACCCATCTTCAGCATAATACCTGATAATAGCATTGTTCCTTGTGTAGGTGCTGCAGTATAGGTATCAGGTTGCCAGGTATGGAAAGGAAATATTGGCATCTTGATCGCAAAGGCAATAAAGAAAGCCCAGAAAATCCACCCCTGTTGTACACTATCTAAGTTTAAAGCGTAAAATGCCTGGATATCAAAATTATGTGCAGGATTTTGTAAATACAGATAAATGATCCCCATAAGCATAAACAATGATCCTCCAATGGTATACACAAAGAATTTCATGTTGATGCGAACTCTATCTTTTCCACCCCAGAATGCACAGATAAAATAAATCGGAATCAAGGCTGCTTCCCAACCAATATAAAATAGAAAAGCATCCATGGCTGTAAACACCAATAGCAAACCGGTTTGCATGAATAAAATCAGTGCATAAAAGGCTGCAGGATTTTTATAATCATGTTTGTAGCTTGATAAAATAATGATGGGTACTAATAAGTTGGTTAGCAATACCACCAGCATGCTAATTCCATCAATACCTGCATGGAAGCGAATACCCAAATCAGCAATCCAAGGGAGGTTTGCTTCAAATTGCGTACTTGCGTTCGGGATGAAATTACAGGCCATGAATAAGGCCATTGCTAAGGAAGCGACTGAGATTACAGTTGAAACCATTTTAGCCGACTTACCTGCAAATGCCGTAATGATAGCACCTGCAAGCGGAAGAAATATAAGTAGTAAAAGTTGTTCCATTATTTATTTTTGAACCCTTTTTAGATGTAATAAAATGTATAAGCAAGTAATGCGATGATTCCGGCAACCATCATAAATATGTAGAAACCTACGTTTCCACTTTGTAATAAACGTACGCCCTTACTCGCCTCGTTTGTACTCCAACCTAAGCCGTTCACTATTCCATCGATGAATTTTGTGTCAATAATTCTGTAGAAAAATCTAGAAAAAGCATCTAAAGGTTTTGTGATGATGAAATCATAGATCTCATCCAGATAAAATTTATGGTAAGATAAATTTGCCAAAGCAGAACGTGGTGCCTCATCCGCAACAGGAACACGGGCACCTTTTACATATCTTGTGTAAGCATAAAGCAAAGCAACAATTGCCACAATAACAGAAATCCCCATTAGTGTATATTCGGTTGAATGGCTTAAATCTAATTCATGTTGTGCAACACCAGCACCTGATAACCAATGTGCCAACCATTCATTTCCACCAAAAACATGAGGAATATTAATTGCTCCTCCAATTGCAGCTAGAATGGCTAAAATAATTAATGGAACGGTCATTGCTTTTGGCGACTCATGCACATGACTTTCCGCGTGATGTGTTCCTCTATATTTTCCTGAGAAAGTAAGGAAAATCATTCTGAACATATAAAATGCAGTTAAAAATGCAGTTAATACCCCAATACCCCAAAGTATCGGACTATATTGAAATGCATGAGCTAAAATTTCGTCTTTTGAGAAGAAACCTGAAAAGGGTGGTAAACCAGCAATGGCGATGGTACCAATCATCATGGTTAAGAATGTAACCGGAAGTTTCTTTCTTAAGCCACCCATATGGCGCATATCTTGTTCGTGGTGCATGGCATGGATTACGGAACCTGCCCCTAAGAATAATAAAGCTTTAAAGAATGCATGGGTTAACACATGGAAGAATGAACCTGTATAAGCACCAACCCCTAAGCCTAAAAACATATATCCTAATTGAGATACAGTAGAATAAGCCAGTACCTTTTTAATATCTGTTTGTGTTAAGGCAATAATAGCAGCCACTAAAGCGGTTGCTGCGCCAATAATGGCAATAATGTGCTGCGTAAATGGAGCAAGATCAAATAATACGCTTGAACGGGCAATCATGTAGATACCAGCTGTAACCATTGTAGCCGCATGGATTAATGCAGATACTGGTGTTGGTCCGGCCATCGCATCAGGTAACCAGGTGAATAACGGCAACTGTGCCGATTTACCACAAGCACCAATAAATAATAAAATGGTAATTAAAACTAAAGTATTATTACCAGGTAGCATGGTTGCTGCTTGAGGAAATACCTTTGAGAACTCTAAACTTCCGAAGAAGTTGAACATTAAGAATACACCTAATAAGAAGCCCAAATCGCCAATTCGATTCATTACAAAAGCTTTCTTGGCTGCCGATGCATAAGCGCTGTTGGTGTACCAGAAACCGATCAATAAGTAAGAACATAAACCTACGCCCTCCCAGCCGATAAACATCACGATATAGTTGGAACCCAAGACTAAGAGTAACATGAAGAACACAAACAGGTTCAGATACGAGAAGAATTTGCCAAATCCTTCATCATCATGCATGTAGCTGGTAGAATATAAATGGATTAAAAAACCAATTCCGGTAATAATCAAAAGCATGATTGAACTCAATGGGTCAACCAGGAATGAGAGTGGAATATGCAGTTTTCCTGCACTAATCCAATCGAATAAAAATACTTCGTGAGATTTTTGTGTGTCGCCTTGTAAACTAAAGAAAATAACTACACTGATGATGAAAGAAGCTAAGATTACGCCACTTCCAATGATACCAACAAGCCCTTTAGATAAAGATTTTCTGCCCAGCCCGTTAATTACAAACCCTAAAAGAGGAAGTAATGGAACTAACCAAATCAATTGTTCTATTGTCATTCTTAATATATATTTACCACTTAAGGCGATTTAAAACATTAATATCTATCGATTTTGTATTTCTGTAAACCATTACGATAATTGCCAAACCAACTGCAACCTCTGCAGCAGCTAGCGCCATAATAAAGAATACGAAAACCTGTCCTGATGGGTCATTGCTATGGACTGAGAAAGCGGTTAAAAGCAGGTTTACTGCATTCAACATCAATTCAACAGACATAAAAATCACGATTGCATTTCTACGGGTTAGCACGCCGATTACACCAATAGTGAAAATAATCGCACATAAGTAGATGTAGTGATTTAGCGGAACGCCAGCCATTTGTGTAGTTAAATTTTCCATTATATTTCTACCTCATCTCTTTTTGATAATAAAACTGCTCCAACCATTGCGGCCAATAGTAATAGAGATGATAATTCGAATGGTAATAAGAATGGCCCGAAAAGCTCTTTACCTAAGTTTTCTACCAAACCTAATCCTGGGTTTTTCAAAATTAAAGGACTTGTAATGGTTGCGGCTTTAAAAGAACCAACTAAGGTTACAATTAAACAACACCCTGCAATTACACCTACAATTTTAATCAATGGTGATTTTACAGGTTCTGTTTCCTTATTAAGGTTGAGGAGCATCAGTACGAATAAGAATAATACCATGATAGCACCCATGTAAACAATAAAATTTACAACCGCTAAAAACTGAGCATTCAACAATACATAATGTACCGTAAATGTGAAAAAGGTAAGGATTAAGTATAATACGCTATGAATAGGATTTTTTGCAAAAATCACCATCAGCGAAAAGATGATACTTAATGTGGCTACGAAATAGAATACTTGTGTACTCATTAATTTGTTATTTGTTAGTACACCTCGTCATTGCGAGGCACGAAGCAATCTCATTTTTATTGCCATTGCATTAGGATTGCTTCGTTCCTCGCAATGACGTACTGGTAAAATTATTTTTTCATTTCCAAAGGAGCCTCTACCAATTTATCCTTTCCGTAAATAAAATCTTTACGTAAATAATCGGCAGGTACAATTGGTCCATCTAAATAAATGGCCTCTTTAGGGCAGGCTTCTTCACATAATCCACAGAAGATGCAACGTAACATATTGATCTCGTATGTAGCTGCGTATTTTTCTTCCCGGTATAAATGCTTTTCATCTGTTTTACGCTCTGCTGCAATCATTGTAATTGCTTCAGCCGGACAAGATAATGCACATAAACCACAAGCTGTACAACGCTCTTTTCCATTCTCATCACGTTTAAGCGAATGCATTCCTCTGAAGTTAGCAGAGAATTCACGTTCAACTTCAGGATATCTTACTGTAGCCTCTTTTTTGAATAAGTGGCTGATGGTAATGCCCATTCCTTTTGCAATCGCCGGAAGGTACATTCTTTCCATAAAGCTCAACGGCTTTTGTTCCAGTACTTTTTTCTTGTTACTTAATGATTCCATAACCCCAAACCCCTAAAGGGGCTTTTAAATGCATGTGTAAATCTATGTATAAACCTTAGTGGTTTTTAAACTTTGTTTTTCCGCTTTGCCCTCCCCCTTTAGGGAGCCGGGGGGCTAGAACTTCTCTATAATCGCAATCACAACTCCAGTTATTATAATATTGGCAATGGCCAAAGGTATTAAACCTTTCCAACCTAAATTCATCAATTGATCATAACGGAAACGAGGGATTGTCCAACGTACCCACATGAAGAAAAAGATAAAGAAAACTATTTTGAAAAAGAAAACACCTACACCAAAAAGTGGTGCCCATGTTGGTCCAAGCAAAGTAGCCATATAATCCATGCCTGGATAGTTATATCCACCGAAGTATAATGTTGCCATTACAGCGGATGAAACAAACATGTTGATGTATTCAGCAAAAAGGTAAAAACCCAGTTTCATCGAAGAATATTCTGTATGGTAACCACCAATTAACTCCGTTTCACATTCAGGTAAGTCAAAAGGCGCACGGTTGGTTTCAGCAAAAGAACAGATCATGAAAATCAGAAATCCTAAGGGTTGATACCAAACATTCCAGTTCAATCCATGCTGTTGTTCAACAATTGTTTTTAAACTCAGCGTATTCGTCATTAAAAGCAAGGCAATGATGGACAAGCCCATTGCAATTTCATAACTGATGTTTTGAGAAGCTGCGCGAATGGCACTCAATAAAGAATACTTATTATTTGATGCCCAGCCACCAATCATTACGCCATAAACACCTAGAGAAACTACACCAAAGATGTATAAAACCCCTACATTAATATCAGCTACCTGAAGTGGAACAATTTTACCGCCAATTTCCATTGGGCTTCCCCATGGAATAACTGCCGTACCGATACAGGCACAAAGCAATGCTAAGCCAGGGCCAACAATAAATAACCATTTGTTTGATGTAGTTGGAATGATTTCCTCCTTCATAAACATTTTTACACCATCGGCTAAAGGTTGCAATATCCCGAAGGGGCCTGCTCTATCCGGACCTAAACGATCTTGAAGATAGGCAGCTACTTTTCGTTCTGCATATGTAGAATACATGGCAATAACCAAACTGATACCGAAAATAACCGCTACCAGAATAAATTTTTCTATGATAAAACCTGTATCCATTAGTATTTTACTGTTTTATGTAATTCAATTTCATTAGCTGCCTGTAAAGCTGCATTTGGCATAATAACAGGAAGTGGCTTTAATGTTTCGTAGTGGTTAGATGCAATTACAGAAGTATCATCAATATGTGTCGGATGCTCAATTGTCCAATCAGAAGTTGCTTTTTTATCGAAACGACAAGTATTACAAATAAATTCTTCTACTTCACCAAACTGATCTTTACGGGCAGTAACCCGTAAAACATCTTCACCTTTATACCAAAGAGTTACTTTACCATTGCATTTTTCATGATCGCAGTTACGATGTGCATCAACGGGCTTGGTAAACCAAACCCGGTTTTTAAAACGGAAGGTTTTATCGGTTAGCGCACCAACAGGACAAACATCAATTACGTTTCCTGAGAAATCATTATCAACTGCTTGTTGGATATAAGTCGAAATTTCTGAATGGTCGCCACGGTTTAAGATTCCGTGAACGCGTTTGTTTGTAATTTGATCTGCAGTAAAAACACAACGATAACACAGAATACAACGATTCATGTGCAACTGAATCTTATCGCCAATATCGATACGCTCAAAAGTACGGCGCTCAAATTCATAACGGGTTTTCTGCAATCCGTGCTCGTAGCCCAAATTTTGTAAATCACACTCACCCGCCTGATCACAAACCGGACAATCTAATGGATGGTTAATTAATAGAATTTCTACTACGCCGGCACGTGCTTCTAAAACTTCTGGTGAAGTAATGTTTAACACTTCCATGCCATCCATTACTGTGGTACGGCAAGATGCAACCAGTTTTGGCATTGGGCGTGGATCTTTTTCCGAACCCTTCGTTACCTTCACAATACAGGTACGGCATTTACCACCACTGCCTTCTAACTTAGAATAATAGCACATGGCTGGTGGAACGATATCACCACCTATTTGCCTTGCAGCATTCAGGATAGTGGTTCCATTATCAACCTCTACTGTTATTCCATCTATCGTAACCTTAACTTTTTCACTCATGGTTAATGATATTCTTTTATTTTTTATGCTCATGCCGTCATTGCGAGGCACGAAGCAATCTCTTTATTAATATGTCATCGTATTAGGATTGCTTCGTTCCTCGCAATGACGTGGTGTTGAGTTTCTCTCCATGATTCGTGTCACAACGAACCAATTTTATATTTCCAAATAATGGTCTGTGAAGACCCAGGCCATGGCAATTTAACTTATTTATCTTCTGTTACCGGAGCCTTTTCTATCGGAACTGCATAATTTGCAATACCATAATTTTGACTCTGACTTTTAACAGGTTCTTTAATGTGCCATTCGAATTCATCTCTGAAATGACGGATTGCACTTGCCACTGGCCAGGCTGCCGCATCTCCTAATGGACAAATCGTATTTCCTTCAATTTTGCGTTGAATATCCCAAAGTAAATCCACGTCACTCATCGTTCCATGACCGTGTTCAATTTTGTGTAATACTTTTTCCATCCATCCCGTACCTTCACGGCAAGGCGAACATTGTCCGCAACTTTCATGATGATAAAATCGAGAGAAATTCCAGGTATTACGAACCATACATTGGTCTTCATCAAAGGCAATGAAGCCCCCGGAGCCCATCATAGTTCCTGTAGCAAATCCACCTTCTGATAAAGATTCGTAACTCATTAAACGAGGCTCGCCATTCGCATATTTCAATGTTAAGTTAGCAGGCAAAACTGGTACAGATGATCCACCCGCAACAGTTGCCTTTAACCGTTTACCGTTAGCAATACCACCACAATATTCATCAGAATAGATAAATTCTTCAACTGGTAAACCTAATTCAATTTCATATACGCCTGGTTTTACTAAGTTTCCGGATGCTGATATTAATTTCGTACCCGTACTTCTACCAATACCAATCTTTGCATATTCATCACCACCATCATTAATAATTGGCACAACTGCAGCAATAGACTCTACGTTATTGACTACCGTTGGGCAACCATACAATCCAGCAATCGCTGGGAAAGGTGGTTTAATTCTCGGATTACCTCTTTTACCTTCAAGTGATTCTAATAATGCAGTTTCTTCACCACAAATGTAAGCACCACCACCTGGCTGAACGTATAATTCTAAATCGTATCCTGTTCCTAAAATATTTTTACCCAACCATCCAGCAGCTTTTGCTTCGGCAATGGCTTTCTCCAGAATACGGATTTGAGGCATCATTTCTCCACGAACGTAGATGTATGAAACCTTTGCACCTAATGCAAAACTGGAAACAATCATTCCTTCAATTAAAGCATGAGGAATGTGTGTCATCAAATAACGGTCTTTGAAAGTTCCAGGCTCAGATTCATCAGCGTTACACACCAAATAGCGTGCAACTCCTTCTGGTTTAGCCAAAAAGCTCCATTTCATTCCGGTTGGGAAACCCGCACCACCACGACCACGTAAGCCTGATTTCTTAACTTCTTCAACAATCTCTTCAGGTGTTAAAGTTTTAAGGGCTTTCTCCACGGCGCGATACCCGCCTTTTTGGCGATAGACTTCAAGTGTATTGATGCCCGGTACGTTTATATGCTCAAGTAATAATTTGCGACTCATTTTTATACCCCTAAATCCCCTAAAGGGGACTTTTTCCCCTCGTTGTTAAACTCCCCCTTTAGGGGGCCGGGGGGTTATTTATTTTTCAAATCTTCAATCAGTTGATCTACACTGTCGGTAGTTAAGTTTTCGTAGAAAGTATATTCCGGGCTAATTTGCAACACCGGACCAAATCCACAGGCAGCTAAACATTCAACTCCTCTAAAGCTAAATAAACCATCTGCAGTGACTTCACCTTCTTTAACACCCAGCTTTGCCTCCAGGTGATCTAATATTTTTTCTGCACCAACCAGGCAGCAAGGCCCTGTACGGCAAACCTCCAAAGCATACTTACCTTGAGGTTTTAAAAAGTACATGGTATAAAATGTTGCTACCTCATATACTTCAATAGGTTGAATGTTTAGGTAAGCAGCAACCTGATCCATGGCAGATGTAGGCACCCAAAGAAATTCTGCCTGTACCAAATGTAACAATGGTAACAATGCTGATTTTTCTTTCCCTTCAGGATAACGACTTTTAACTTCATCAAATTTGGCAAGCAATTCTGATGATAATTGCACAGGTGTTTGTTCTTCTACTTTAAGCATCTAATTCTCCTGCAATAATATTCATACTACTCATGTTGATAATGGCATCAGACAATAACATGCCTTCGCTCATTGGTGCAAACATCTGGTAATTTATAAAACTTGGTCTGCGGAAGTGTAAACGATATGGTGTACGTCCGCCATCATTAATCAGATAGAAACCTAACTCACCATTCCCACCTTCTACAGCGTGATAAACCTCTGCTTTTGGAGCATCAATTTCACCCATCACAATTTTAAAGTGATAGATCAATGCTTCCATATTGTTATAAACTTCTTGTTTTGGAGGAAGGTAAAATTCTGGAACATCAGCATGAAAAATACCTTTAGGTTCCGTTTTTAACTTCACAAGAGCTTGTTCGATAATGCGAACACTCTGCCACATTTCTTCGTTCCGCACTAAATATCTATCGTAGATATCACCACTTGTTCCAACCGGAACTTCAAAGTCGAAATCCTGATATGATGAATATGGATCACTTACACGAACATCATAATCTACACCTGTAGCACGCAAAAGCGGACCCGTCCAGCTATACTCTAAGGCAGTTTCTTTAGTAACCTCAGCAACACCTGCCGTTCTGTCGATAAAAATACGGTTACGGGTTAAAAGGTTTTCGAACTCTTTCAAAGCTACTGGAAACTCTTTTAAAAATTTATTGATTTTGGTAAAAGCAATTTCATTGAAATCTCTTTCAAAACCACCAATACGACCTATGTTTGTGGTTAAACGTGCGCCACAAACTTCTTCAAAAATCTCATAAATATGCTCACGGAACTGAAACAAATAAAGGAAAGTAGTTGTGGCACCAGTATCCTGACCAATAATTGTATTACAGATAATGTGATCAGCGATACGAGAGAGCTCCATAATGATTACGCGAAGATAATCAACACGTTTTGGCATCTGGATATTTAATAACTTCTCAACCGTCATGTGCCAGCCCATATTATTAATGGGCGATGAACAATAGTTTAAACGATCTGTAAGTGGTGTAATTTGATAAAACGGACGATGTTCGGCAATTTTTTCAAAAGCACGGTGGATGTATCCAATTGTAGAAACACCACTTACAATACGTTCGCCATCTAACTGCAAAACGTTTTGAAAAACACCGTGGGTTGCAGGGTGTGTTGGGCCTAAATTTAAGGTTACCAGCTCACTTTGCGGGTCGTTATCTGTGTATACCGGATGGTTATGATTCATATAAATTACCTTCCAAAAAATTCGTCTTTTTTATCAACTCTGTTCGGATCTTCCAATGGATATTGTTTCAACATCGGGTGTACACCTAAATCATCCATATTTAAAATGCGGCGTAAATCTGGGTGACCTTCGAATTTAACTCCAAACAAATCATAAGTTTCACGTTCCATCCAGTTAGCACCTTTCCAAACTGTTGTTGCAGTAGGAATAGTTGGATTTTGCTCAGAAATAAAAACCTTAATTCTTATTCTTACTCTCTCTACCATATTATTTAGATGGTAAACCACAGCAATGCCATGATCTTTACCAGGGTAGTGAACTGCAGTAATATCGGTAAGGAAATTGAACTTTAGTTCTTCTTTAAGATAAGAAAGCACATTAATGATTACATCTTTATAAGTTACTATAGTTAGAAAGCCATAAGGCTCAGAAACAGCGGTAACTTTTTCGCCAAACTTTTCAGTTAGCTTAACATGAACATCGTTATTTAGTGTCGTTTCTTCCATTATTTAATGCCGTATTGACCTAAAAGTTCTTTATAATAATCAGAATTTCTTCTTCTTCCTGATTCGTTTCTTACCAAATCCTGAATGCGTTGAAAGCCATCTAAAATAGCTTCAGGTCTTGGCGGGCAACCTGGCACATAAACATCTACCGGAATCACTTCATCAATACCTTGTAAAACAGAATACGTATCAAAAATACCACCACTGCTTGCACAAGCACCAACAGCCATTACCCAACGGGGTTCAGCCATTTGGATATAAACTTGTTTTAAAACAGGAGCCATTTTTTTAGCAATAGTTCCCATCACCATCAAAACATCTGCCTGGCGTGGAGAAAAGCTTAAACGTTCTGCACCAAAACGACCTAGATCGTAATGAGAACCCATGGTAGCCATAAATTCAATTCCACAACAAGAGGTGGCAAAAGGCAACGGCCATAATGAATTTGAGCGTGCCAAACCAATCACTTTATCCATTGAAGTGGCAAAGAAACCAGAACCTTCTATTCCTGGAGGTGCATCTACTATATTAATTTCACTCATGTTTATAAACAAAAAATGCTCATCCTTTTGCAGAATGAGCAACAAATTTACAATATTTAAAAGGCAATTAAACAAGCTTAACTTGATTTAGAACCTTTCTAAATAAATAAAGAGGATATGAGTTAGTGTAGTTGTTACACTTTTATTTTTCAGTTATAATAAGCTAACCAAGAATGGCCAACTGAATTAGTTCCAGTCTAAAACTTTTTTCTTTATTACATAAATAAATCCTAAAAGTAATGTCCCCATGAAGATGAACATTTCAATCATCCCATCCATTCTAAGCGCTCTGAAATTTACAGCCCATGGATACATGAAGATTACTTCAATATCAAACAATACAAAGAGAATAGCCACTACGAAATATTTGATAGAAAACGGCTGACGAGCATTACCTACGCTTTTCACGCCCGCTTCAAACACCTCAAGCTTATCACTGGTTTTACGTTTTGGGCCTAAAAAGTGTGTAGCAACTAAAGTGGTTACCACAAAACCTAAAGCAACAATTACTTGAAATATAATTGGTAAAAAATCTATAGAGGTACTTTGTGCTTGCATAATTTATATTTTCTAATGCAAAAGTAAAAGAAAAAGGCAGAGTAACAAAACTCTGCCTTTTCTAAATTATTTAACTTGAAAATTATTTACCTTTTCCTTTGGCCGCTGGAGCTGATAATTCTTTCAACTTCGCTGCCGCAAATGTTCCAGTTGGATACACAGCTACACTTTTATCAAAATACTCTTTAGCCTTAGCTTTATCAGTATTGAAATAAAAACCACCTAAGTTATCATAAGCTTCTGATAATTTCTTAGCGTTAGGCGTTACTAACTCAGGTTTTTCAGTTACTTTTTTGATAAACATTTCAAAATGAGGTACCATTAATCCTTTTGGTGCCTTTTCATCATCTAATAAACTATTAACCCTTGCACGATATAAATATGCATCAGTAGTTTCTGGAGCAAGTTGAGCTACTTTTGAAATAGATGAATCTGCTTTAACCAATAAATCTTTAGAAGGATTTTTCTTCGCTGAATATTGAGTAGCATAATCAAAATAGTAAGCTAATCCATCATAAAAATAACTGTATAATACGCCTTTTCCATTAGGATTTGCGGCAATCACTTTATCATATATCTGAGCTGCTTTAGCATATTTTTTAGCATCGAAAAATGTTTTAGCAACTTCTGCTAAAGCTTCAACATTAGTTGAATCTTTTTCTACTGCCTTAGTAATATTAATTAATGCTAAACTATCCTGACCAGATTTTAATTGTGCTTTACCTAAGTACAAATAATCGAAGCCTAAAATTTTATTTTGATCTTTTTCTTTAGCAAAGAACTCATTCATGCTGGTTAAAGCAGCTGGATAATTTTTATTTTCATATGCAGCCCATCCTTTTAATCTTGATACAACAGCACTTTTAGGATCATTAGCAGGTGCTTGGATAGTTGAAGCAACTTGTTCTAAAGTAGCATAATCTTTTGCATAAAATAAGAACTGTGCATAACGTAGTTGAGACTCTAAAGATTTGTCTGTCAAATCCATATATTTTTTATAGTTCTCAATTGCCTTTTTAGCTTTCTCTTGATCTGTACCAAAACTACTCCATTGTAGATAAAGCTCACCTAGCTCACGATAAGCTGGTCCATAATTTGGATCTGCAGCAATTACATCTTGTAATTCTTTTTCTCCTTCTGGAAATGCACGTGATTCTTTATACATTTTACCAATCTGAGTCTTAGCTCTACGGTTGTTTGGATCTACATCACCAACACGCATGTAAGGACCTAACGCTTCAGAATTCTTCTTTTGCAAAGCATAAGCATCTCCTAAGGCTAAGAAAACCTCTGCATCCTTATCTTTTGAATCTAATTCATCAGCTTTAGTGATATTTGCCAAAGCATTGGTGAAATCTGGTTTAGATACATCATCACTTGGTTTATCTTGCGCTAAGTAAGCTTTACCAATTTCAAGATAGGTTTTGTAATTTTTTTTATCTAATTCGATAGCTTTATCGAAGTTGGTTTTGGCAGAAGTTGGATTATTAGATAACATATCTGCTTCACCTAAACCAATCAGATTTAAGTTGTTTTTAGCATCAGCCGTTAAGCCTTTAGTAAATACAGCACGGGCTGAATCAATATAACCAGTTTTTAAATAAACTAAACCCAGATTATAATAATTATCGCCGTTTGAGGCTTGTGAGCTCACCAATGACTTAAGCATCGATGTTGCTTTTTGATACTGTTCAGCGTCAATGGCTTTTTTCGCATCATTTAAATTTTGAGCAAAAACTGCAGAACCCATCAACACCAAACCTACATTTAAGGTTATTGCTTTCTTTAAAATTTTCATCGGATATTCTGTTTTTTTTAATAAAAATGAAGTGTCTGTTGAGATAACTTCGTGGTTCAATTTATAATTTGTTATTTATTTTCCTTTTGTGAGGTTAATCTCTCTTGGCATTAACTTATGTGGGCCAAGTCCAGATTTAAGTACAATTAACTGCCCTCGCTGACTTCTTAACCATGTTGCAAATCCTGTGCCTAAACCATCCCTGCCTTCACAATCTATAATATTTACGTTTCTTAGAAAAGGATAGATTCCATTAATGAGATTATCTTGTGTTGGTTTATAAAATTGATCGTCTCCGATTTTACCCTTAAGGTTTTTTACGCCCATCGTTTTTATCTTAGAAAGGTAATCTGCATATTTTGTATTTCTATCAGAAACCCAATCTACCCCTAAAATACCAATAAAATTTTTGTCTTCGGCTATTAATTTAATTACTTCTGCACTTGAATTTTTTGAATAAACACCTTGAGCTGGAAATTGACTAATATTAGCCAATTGCTTAAAGTATTGAAAGGTACTTGAATAAGTATTATCAAATACCAATTTTTTAACTGAAGTTTTTCCTTGTAAGATGTCAATAACTTCTTTAACGGTAATAGTACTATCAATATTGTCTTTATTGGTGATTAAGGCAATACCATCGACAGCAAAGCGGGTTGAATTGATTCTTATACCACGCTGCGTATAATATTTCTCTTCTGCTTTAGTCAGTAATCTTGGCATTACAATGACACGCACGCTATCATTTAGAAAAGCAGGAATAATTTTTTCTTCTGGTTTAATTGTAATCTGAAATTTTGCATCGGGGTAATCAAGACTGAAAATATCAATTTGCTCCTGAACAATTGGGCTTACACTTTCATCAACTAAGATTTTTAATACTCCACTCGTCCTCGTCTCTTTTATTTGAGGAGTTTTATCTTTTCTCTTACAAGAAACAAAACCCAGCACTATCAATATTAAAAGTATATTTCTCATTACTTGATTTTAATCTCTCCTGCCAAGACTCAACAGTCTGACAAAAGCATAGAAAATTAGGAAGACACCTATTGCAATACGCCCCCATGCCGGAATAAAATTAAACCTTATGGCAAGCGGCGCCCAAAAAATAAAGGCAAGTCCCATTACTAAATATAAAGCAAAGGTGACTAGGCCTAAAATGAGCAAAAACCGCTGTTTAGGCGATTTTTGCTTAAAAATATCAAAATTTAACATTTACTTTAGTTCAATGTAAAGTTAACATTGATGTTATATTTTACCCTTACTGGCTTACCATTTTGGATACCTGGGTTCCAGCGTGGACTAGCCTTTAAAACACGGATAGCTTCTTCATCAGTTCCGCTACCCAAACCGCGGGTAACCTGAATATCTGTTAGTTTACCATCTTTTTCAACAACGAAAGATAAAAATACTTTACCCTGTACGTTATTTTCTTGTGCCATTGGCGGGTATTTAATTGCTCCACCTAAGTACTTATAAAACTTAGCGATACCACCTGGATATTCTGGTTGTTTCTCAATACTAACAAAGTCATAAACCTTATTATCATCAACAGCAACAGCAGCCTCTTTTTTAGGGCCTTCACCTACTGGTTCGGCAATTACAATATCTGCGGTTGGATCACCTTTGATATCTCGTTGTCCTGGATCTGCTTCTTTCAGTTTTTCAACTGTAGGTGGCTCTTCATCACGTACCTGCTCATCTGGCTTTACAATTGCAGGTGGCATTTTAACCTGATCCACTTTTGGTGGCGGTGGCTCTACTGGTGGTGGAGGTGGTGTTTTTGGATCAACTGGTGGCGGTGGCGCAATAACTACTTCTTGTGCTTTTTCTACCTGCTCTGTATCATTCATCGAACCTTTAATAAGGCCATAAATTTTTGGAGCGAAGAAAAGTGCCAGGAATACTATTGAACCAATAATTAATGCCCGTGTGGTATTGGCCCCATTGGTTTTACGCAATTGGTAGGCTCCGTAGCTTTTGTTTTTTTCGGCAAAAACTACTTCAATCCACTCCTTTCTTAATATATCTAATTTTGACATGATTACGGATTTAACAATTATAAAATACCCTTCTCCTTCATGAATGCTTTCTCGTTATCAAGGATATTTTCATCATCAATCTGACGAACTTTAACCTTTAATATCTCCAATTCATCCATAATATCGACGAAGTTTTTGAAGTTTGATCCGCTGGTTGGCTTAACCAATACAACGAAATCACCTTTCACTCCAGATGCATCTGCAACTTTTCTGTTATCGATAATCGCTTTTTCAACCTGTGATAAACTTTCTATAGTTGGAGCTGTTGCACCAGCTTCTCCCATATACCAGGCCACTTTATCGCTTTTACCCAATAAAATAGTCATGGTTTTAGAAGCTTTCAGCTCCAATCTGTTTTCCTTATTGTTATCATCCTTATCAGGCTTTACAATATCCATCGCTTGTGGCGTAGAGATTGATGTAGTTAAGATAAAGAATGTAACTAAAAGGAACATCAAATCTACCATCGGCGTCATATCGACTCTTGGCGTGGCTTTCTTCCCGCCTGTGTTTAATTCTGCCATTTCTTATTTTCTTCTAGCTTCTGCGTTGGTTACCAATAAAAACTTGTTAACTTTTTGCTTCTGCAATACATCCACGATCTTTTTAATTACAGGATATTCTTCTTTTGAATCTCCTTTGATACTTACACGCATTGGTTGCTGATTAACCTCAGCAGTTGCTTTACGCGCAAGTAAAACCCAGTTATTTAACTGGTTATCAGTAGAATCTGTAGGGATACCTGTTTGAACACCTGGCTTCATACGATCGCCGCCCGGCATATTTATAAACTTTTTAAGGTCTGCAACTGGTACGCCAAAGGTTCCAATAACGGAAAACCTGCTCACTTCATCAGGTGTAAACTTGATATTGTACTGCTCTCCAATTAACTCTAAGGTTCTAGCCCTTACTTTTTGGCCAGCCACTTCAAAGAATACCTTACCTTGACCAATGGTTAATGTTGCATTGTTCTCAGCTGGCACCTTAAATTCATATGTTGATGAAGGCGTAGATACCGCTAATGGTTCTGGTTGCTTTGCCGTAGCAGTTAATATGAAGAACGTAAGTAACAGAGCAGCTACGTCGCACATGGCAGTCATATCTGTTACCGTACTGGTTCTTTTAACTTTAATTCTAGGCATAATATTTTAACTTTTTAATAATGATGATCTTTTTCCCGGTTTTCCATAAAGCCGGTAAAAATTATTTCAAAATATTATTTATGCGAACTAGCGTAAGTTTGAACGATGCTAAATCCTGCTTCGTCAATTGCGTATGTTAACTTGTCAATTTTTGATGTTAATACGTTATACATAATGATCGCTAAGGTAGATACACCGATACCAGTCATGGTATTGATTAACGCCTCAGAGATACCTACCGCTAATGCTGATTGATCTGGAGCACCAGAGTTTGCTAAACCGGCGAAAGCACGGATCATACCTGTTACTGTACCTAATAAACCAATCAAAGTACCAATTGAAACCAAAGTAGCAATGATTGTTAAGTTTTGCTCTAACATAGGCATTTCTAAAGCTGTAGCTTCTTCAACTTCTTTTTGGATGGCAACGATTGATTGCTCAACATCTAAATTAGTATCAGCTTCAACTTCGCTATATTTTTTCAATCCTGATTTAATTACGTTAGCAACAGAACCTTGTTGTTTGTCACACTCAGCTTTAGCAGCTTCGATGTTACCAGCATTTAACAGACCTTTTACTTTAATGATGAAGGTATCTAAGCTAGATTTTCCGCTTGCTTTACCAATTACGATTAAACGCTCGATTGAGAATACAATTGTAGTTAGTAATAATCCAATTAATACTGCTACGATTGGACCACCTTTGTAAGCTGTACCTGGATAGTTGTTTGGTAATGGTAAATTTTCATTGTTGTTGTCGATAAAGTTAGCTGGATCTCCTAATACAAATCTCCAGATAATAAATCCAATTACGATACAAATAGGAATAACCAATGTTGCGAAAACATTTGATGCACTAGAAGAGCTCTCTTTTTTAACAGTTGTTGGTTTTGGTGCGTTTGCCATTTTTTTTTAATTTTTAGTTTTAGTTCTTGTTTTTAATTTTTAGCTGTTTTAACTTTTGTACTACACACAACGGATCTGACTTGATTTTGTTGCGAAAAACAAATTTATAAATTGATTTTAAATTACAAATTAATAAATCAATAAACAATTAAATCGTTACCTAACATTTTGTTTATTGCAAACATACTTGGTGTATAACAAAAAAATTGCCTCAGCCGGAGGCAATTCTTTCACAATAAAAACTAAAAAAAAACCTAATTGCAAATTTTTCGTCCAAAAAATGCATTTTAAAGCGCATTTAACACAATTTTAACGCTTCGCCGTGTACTTTTGACACTTTGGGTACCTTAAATTGTTCAAAATTTTGTTCAAGGGCATTTGCCAGTTCATAAGCTTTTATAAAATATTCTTCCTGGTTGCTCCATGTTTTTGATGGATCTAATACTTCACTTGGAACATTAAGACAATGTAAAGGAATCATTAATTTAAATACATGGTGCATTTTATAGTTGGAATGATCTAAATCTCCATTTAGTGCAGCACTAATCATTGCTCTGGTATAACTCAATTTCATTCTTTTACCCACTCCATACGGTCCGCCGCTCCAACCTGTATTAATAAGCCATACATTTACATGGTGCTTTTTCATTTTCTCACCTAATAAGCTGGCATATACCGAAGGGTGTAATGGCAGAAATGCTTTTCCAAAACAAGCTGAGAAAGTTAGTTGAGGTTCTGTAATTCCTATTTCAGTGCCCGCAACTTTAGCGGTGTAACCGTTCAAAAAATGAAACATGGCCTGTTCAACATTAAGCTTTGAAATGGGTGGCAACACACCAAATGCATCAGCCGTTAAAAAAAAGATGTTTTTCGGGATGGGTGCAACCGATGGTAGCATTGCATGATCTATAAAATCTATAGGATAGGCTACCCGGGTGTTTTCTGTTTTTTCAATATTATTATAGTCTACGTGTTTTGTGCCAGGTAAAAAATTAACATTCTCAAGCAAAGCTCCAAATTTAATGGCTTTATAAATCTGTGGCTCCTTTTCTTCGGTTAAGTCTACACATTTGGCATAACAGCCTCCCTCAAAGTTAAATACATAAGCTTCGCCCCAGCCATGTTCATCATCGCCTATTAATCTTCTTTCAGGATCTGCAGATAAAGTTGTTTTGCCCGTACCCGATAAACCAAAGAAGATTGCAGTATCTCCTTCTTTACCTACATTGGCTGAACAATGCATGGGTAATACATTTTTATAAACAGGTAATATAAAGTTCAATACGGAGAAAATGCCTTTTTTGATTTCACCAGTATATCCGGTTCCACCTATCAGGATCATTTTTTTCGAAAAGTTAATGATCGAAAAGTTTTCCTGACGGGTGCCATCAGTGATGGGATCTGCCAGAAAACCTGGCGCTGCAATAATAGTCCATTCCGGGCGCCCCCCTAAACTATCACGTTCGGGGCGAAGAAAAAGATTATGGGCAAAAAGATTTTGATATGCGGTTTCTGTGATTACCCTAATCGAAATGGCATCATCAACATTGGCGCAGGCAGTAGCATCACGAACATAAATTTTACGGTCATGAAGATAGCTGGTTATTTTATTAAAAAGCTGATCGAAATGCAATGGACTAATTTTAATATTGACATCGCCCCACCATACGGTATCTTCCGTTAGATTATCATTTACAATAAATCTGTCTTTCGGAGAACGTCCTGTAAATTTACCTGTATCTACGGCTAAGGCCCCTGATGATGCCAATTGGCCTTCCCTATTCATTAAGGCCTCATCAATAAGTTCCATTGGGGATAACTGATACTTTACAGCAGTGTTTTTACCTAGATTTAAATAGCCTAAATCTGGTATTTGCAGTTTCTTTTTGCTCATAAACAATAAGTTGGTTAGGGCAGTAAAGATAAATAGTTATCTAGCAGAAAAACTAGCAATCACAAGTAAAAAATTACATATTGTAGCAAATACACTAACATGTAAACAGCTAATATACAGTTAATTAATGTGTTTTTATATGTCTTAAAAAAAACAGAAAAATACACTAAGACAAATTAAAAGAGGATGATTTCAGAACCAGTTAACCGCCGGCTTTTTTAACTTTATAACCCTCTTTTTGAAGTATAGCTATTACTTTATCTCTTACATCGCCCTGAATCATAATTTCTCCATCTTTAACTGATCCACCAACACCACATTTTGTTTTAAGCATTTTACCTAAAACATCAAGATCTTCTGAGCGCCCATTAAATCCAGTGACTAATGTAACCGCTTTTCCACCACGATTTTTTTTATCTAACATCACCCGCAAATCTTGTTGATTATTTGCTAAAGTAGTTTGATCATCTACCTCTTCCTGGTATTCAAAGTCGGGATTGGTAGAAAACATAATTCCTCCCAGATCGCTCAGGCTATTTTTTTTAGGTTTCATTATACAAATGTAAGTTGGAAATTATAGAATAGTGCATTCAACTATGGAACAATGACTTTTAGAGACAGAGGATCGATTTTAGCTTCTATTTCCTTTCCCATTTGTAAAGGCTCACCATCTACATGCACAGCGCCATCTGTTTCTCTACTAATCTGGATGTGTTTTCCTTTAATAATTTCAATCATTTCCGAATTTTCGGCTGTACCTTTTAGCATGATGTATCCCAAAAGTGGTAACTTCAGTAAAGGAAAGGGTTTAATGATGCAAACATCTAATAAGCCATCTTTAATAGATGCACCTGGTGCAATAAAAACATCATTACCATACTGAGAGGAATTGGCAATGCTGATTGCAAAGGCATCTCTGATATATTCCGTACTATCAATGTTGATCTTATATTTCTGTGCACGATAACCAAAAACTTCCTGAAAGCCTAGTTTTAAATAGCCGGCTAATCCTCTTTTTTTATCATTTGAAAAAACAGAACTTAAGTGAGCATCAAAACCAATTCCAGCTAGATTAAAGAATTTTTTATTATTAAACGTGGCTGTATCAATATGTTCAATTTTTAGGTGGTTAATGGCTAAAATTGCATAACGGAGATTTTTAGGAATGTGAAGGAATCTGGCCAGTCCATTTCCCGACCCTAACGGTAAGATACCCAGGATCTTTTTATACTGAAGCACTTTGGTGGCCACTTCGTTTATTGTTCCATCGCCTCCAGCGGCAATCAGGATATCAAAATTTTTATTTGCAGCCTCTTCGGCCAGCTCAGCTGCATGACCTATGTATTCTGTAAATACAAAATTTGCATTAAACTTCTCTTTATCGAGATATTTATCGATAAAATCGGGAATACGAAGCTTCCCCTTCCCACCTGAAATTGGGTTGATGATAAAAAGTATATTGTGCTTTGTGTGCAAAACGTAAAGAATGAGGGTACAAAATAATCTATAATTTTTGAAATAAAGAAAATATGCTAATTTTGTCGCATAATGTAGTGGACTGATTTGCTATTCCGAAGAGATTCGGGACGGATTGCAACCACTAAAAAAAAAGTGCTAATACCTCCTTCAATCATGTAGAACCTGTTTCCAGGGGTCGTTGGCGCTTTATAAATGTTTATTTATCATTAAAATTTAATAGATGTCGTATTTATTTACATCAGAATCTGTATCTGAAGGCCACCCAGACAAAATTGCCGATCAAATTTCGGATGCGTTAATTGATAATTTTTTAGCTTTCGATCCAGAATCAAAAGTTGCCTGTGAAACTTTAGTGACTACCGGCCAGGTTATTTTAGCTGGCGAGGTTAAATCTAAAACCTATTTAGACGTACAGCAAATTGCACGTGATGTAATCAAGAAAATTGGTTATACTAAAAGCGAATATATGTTTGAAGCTAACTCTTGCGGAATTTTATCTGCCATACATGAACAATCTCAGGACATTAACCAAGGGGTAGATAGAAGTAGCAAAGAGGAACAAGGAGCAGGCGACCAGGGAATGATGTTTGGTTATGCTACAAATGAAACAAAAGATTATATGCCTTTGGCATTAAACCTTTCGCATAAATTATTGCAAGAACTTGCCGTTTTAAGACGTGAGAATAATGAAATTAAATACTTGCGTCCGGATGCAAAAAGCCAGGTAACATTGGAATATGATGATCATAACAAGCCTGTTCGTATTGATGCGATTGTAATTTCTACTCAACATGATGATTTTGATGAAGAAGCAACCATGCTGGCTAAAATCAAATCTGACTTAGTAGGTATTTTAATTCCTAGAATTATAAAAAATAATCCTCAATATGCCCATTTGTTTAATGACAAGATTGAATACCACATCAACCCGACGGGTAAATTTGTGATTGGCGGTCCACATGGCGATACAGGTTTAACTGGTAGAAAAATCATTGTTGATACTTATGGTGGAAAAGGTGCACATGGTGGTGGCGCTTTCTCCGGTAAAGATCCAAGCAAGGTAGATAGAAGTGCAGCTTATGCTACGCGCCACATTGCTAAAAACCTGGTTGCAGCTGGTATTGCTGATGAAATTTTAGTTCAGGTATCATATGCTATTGGTGTTGCAAAACCAATGGGAATTTACATTAACACTTATGGCACTGGCAAAGTGGGCAAAACCGATGGTGAAATCGCTAAAATTGTTGAATCAGTTTTTGATATGCGTCCTTATTTTATCGAGCAACGTTTAAAATTAAGAAATCCAATCTATAGTGAAACAGCTGCTTATGGCCACATGGGCAGAACGCCTGAAACAGTGAGCAAAACTTTCAGAACGCCAAATGGCGAAGAAAAAACAGTTACTGTGGAATTGTTTACCTGGGAAAAGTTAGACTATGTAGATCAGGTTAAAGCTGCCTTTGGTATTTAAGTTTTTTAAAAAAATGAGCAAAGTCCCGGCGAACACCGGGACTTTCTTGTTTAGCGCCAGCGTTTAAAAAACCTTTGCAGCCAAGGCTTTAGTTTCTATTAAATTGAAATGCTGATCATCAATGCTATACGACTTAATATCTGCAATTTTCATTTCATCAATTACATCAACAAAATCTTTAAATTGAGCCGTTTTACCAGGTTTTATGATCACTAGCAAATATTTGCTATCATTATTATGATGGGCTTTCGATACGGCTAATTTATTAATCATGATTTGGTTATAAATTTCTCTTACCGGTATTAATTTCATATTAGCGCCTTCCGGTGTGCCCAAATAACTAAGTGCCATATTATTCTTCCCAAGTAAGATTGTCATTGTCCTTGATGCAGGATAATCCATGGTACAATCATTACAAGGATCAGGCTTGGCTACGTCTGCAGCATTTAAGGTTCCAAGAGAAGTTGTTAGCATAAAGAAGGTAGTTAGTAGAAACATGAGGTCAACCATTGCGGTCAAATCCACTCTTGGAGCTATTTTTCTGGTTTTTCCTTTATGGGCCTTGCCCCTAGGAGATTCATTTAAAGTTGCCATATCTTATCTTTTTTTATGATGATGACAGGCTTGTTAAAATTGCATAAAAAAAGCGATTAATATTTTAATCGCTTTTCTGATATAGTCAAATTAACAGGTTATTTTTTGACTGCTTCAATAACACCACAACCTACTCTCGGTCCTGAATTACCAGTTGGCTGCGTTTTATAATCATCAGTTCCTCCGTGAACAATAATGCCTCTTCCAATGATATTTTTTACATCTCCATCCTGCACACTCCATCGGTCTGTGGTAACAGAAATTTCACCTTCTCCTTTTGAATCTAACTTAATATTGCCAATATCGCCACTGTGGTATGCTCCAGAACCCCATTTTCCATGATCTTCTTTTGTTGGGTTCCAGTGTCCGTGTGTGTTTTCACCCATGTCGCCGCAATCTCCATGTTCGTGAAAATGTACTGCAACATTGCTATCAGCTCTTGATGCAAATTTTAATTTCAAATCCATCTTGATTTTACCATCACTTAATCCATAAAACTTCACCGTTCCAATACTTTTAGAAGGATCGGCAGTTTCTGAAAGATTTGCAGAAGCAAGTTCTGTTTCCTTTTGTGTACAGGCACTTATTAATGCCATACTGGCAATAGCTAAGCCTAAGAAATATTTTTTCATCATATTAATATTTAGTTTTATATCAAACACATTGACAGTCATTTAGTTTGACATTTAAAACTGGATTACAAAACCATTTACATTACATAGTGTTTATTTAATATAAAATCATGTAACTATGGAACAGCCATTTGAAATGAACACTTTGAGTCAAATTTTAGAGAAATTGAGGCTGAAAGGAAGAGACAACGAATTAAAAATGACCGATCACGGTAAGATGCAAAGTAAATCGATGAGTAAGATTTACAAGCCAGAAGACTTAACGATTGTTAAAACATATCGATTTGAAGGACCCTCAGACCCTGCAGACAATTCTGTACTTTATTTAGTGGAAGATTCTGAAAAAAATATTGGTTATATCTTAGATGCTTATGGCATTTATTCTGATAATCTTGGGTCGGGATTTGACGATTTTTTAAAGAAAATTCCTACGGAGAACAGAGATGAACAGGAGTTATTCTGCTAACTGACACTAAACTAATTTGAAAGGCATGGATTTAATTCATGCCTTTTTTGCTTTATAACAGAACAGCCATAATTAAGATTCGGCTTATATTGTTGGCTATAAATATGTAATTTCGCCGCTCTTTAAATTTTAATGAAAAGCAAATTTACTATTCAGCCAATTCCTGCAGTCATTATAGCCATCATAAGCGTTCAGTGTGGTGCAGCAATTGCTAAGGGGCTTTTTCCTGAAATAGGTGCGGCAGCTACAGCATCACTTAGAATTGGATTATCTGCTGCCATTCTTTCCATTACTTTTCGCCCCAATCTTTTAAAATTTAACATCAAACAATGGAAATATCTGCTGCTTTATGGAGGTTCACTTGGCTTAATGAATATGATATTTTATTTAGCAATTGAACGTATTCCGGTTGGTTTGGGTGTTACATTAGAATTTGTAGGACCATTATTGCTTGCAATTTTTGGATCTAAAAAAGCTATAGACTTTATCTGGGTGATATTATCTATTATTGGAATTGCTTTAATAGCTCCCTGGACTAGCAATGGGTTAAATATTTTAGGAGTTTTATTGGCTTTACTTGCAGGTGCATTCTGGGCCGCCTATATTATATTGGGTGGAAAAATTTCTAAAATAATGAAAGGTGGAGAAGCAGTATCTGTAGGCATGTTAATCGCTACAATTGTCATCTTACCTTTTGGTGTTTTTAGTGGGGGCTTACATCACTTAACCCCGAAATTATTAGGTCTTGGAACAGCACTGGCCTTACTTTCGAGTGCTATTCCTTTCACTCTCGAAATTAGAGCACTAAAACAGTTACCTGCACGAACATTTAGTATATTAATGAGTTTGGAGCCAGCAATGGCATCATTAGCTGCATTTGTGTTTTTAAAAGAGCATCTTTCTCTTACAGAATGTGCAGCCGTTACCTGTGTTGTAATTGCTTCCGCCGGCTCTTCATTTACGGCAAGGAAAACCAAACCATTAGATCTAAACGTAACTGATGTTTAACGGAGTTTATTTAAATGCTTCCTAATTGCTTTAATTACATTAATTATTTAACTGGCCATTTTGCATAAGTTGACAGTATTTTAAACTGACCATTAACTTTGCCAAAAATGAAGCTAAAGTAACTTTCAGCTTGTGTATTGCTTTCCGGATACTGCATGTAGACTTCATACATTTTACTACCAGTGTCTGTTAATTTTTTTAATGACTGATAATAAACCTCGTCTGTTTTTTCATCGATTTCTGATAAATTATCCTCTTTACATAAAGGTAGAATCCGCATCACATCTGCATTAAAAATTGCCGATTTATAGTTATCAAATTCTGTTAGACTAATCGGATCTGCAGGTACGCCTATTCCGTTAGGTACTTCCTTATGGCTGGTATAAAACGGATAATTTAATAAAGAGGCTATCTTTTTTAGATTCTTTTGCTTCAGGGTTCTCTTTAAGTTTTCAAGGGTTTTTCTAAATTCTTGCTCATCAGTTAAATCTCCCAAAGGCAGTTTTTGAGGTGACTGATACAGTTTTTGACCTGTCTCTTTATCTACTTTTTGTTGCCCCTGTCCATTTTCTGAAGTACAGCAGATTAAAGAGGGTAAAACAATCATCAATATTAAAATTCTAATATTCATCATATTTAATGCCTTGGAATATATATCAATGTACGTTGTTCCATCCTTTTTAATATTACGGCAGCGCCCATTTGTTTAGAGACAGCTTCGGCATCAAACTTTCCGTCAGCAACGTATTTCCCTTTAACATATTGATTGGAATAACTCCACAAATAAGGAGAATTGATGCTATGGTATTTAAAATAACCAAAACCGTTATATGCTTCTAATTTTCGCAATACCGTTGGGAGACTCCAATTCGAAATTTCATTTAACTTCATCAATTTTAAGGCATCGACGGCACTCTCTTCAAAGGTAAAGGGTGGGCCATGGCCAACCTTTGGTCTGTTTGCGGGTACTTTAACGGTGTAGCCTGTAAGTGGATCTCCATTATGCAAATGTTTTTTAAAATCAAATGTACATTCAAGATAGTGCGCACAGGCAATAAAATACCACGGAATTTTGGATGAACCTACAACAAAATTATTTAATGATTCTTCAAAAGTGTTTTTATGAAAAGCAGCAAAGGAGCCATCTATAGGCTTTGACAGATCTAAGGCATTAACGGGTTGAAACAAAGTACTGGGTGTTAATGCGGATGTAAATGGTTTTATTACGTTACCGGCCACTTGATCAGATATGTCTGTATATCGATTTCTGTTAGCACTGACTTGTTCATCTATAACCTTATCAACCGTACCCATCTTTGTTGCATCGATTACACAATCATCGAACATTTTGATATATTCTAGATCGGTAGGTTGAGATGGCTTGACTATTTTAATTGTTTTTGTCTTTTTCATCTGTAAAGTATGGGTGAACAATTCGGTTATCTCAGCGTTTACTATCAGTCTTTGCACCCCAAATACCAAGCCAAATCCAATGTATCTAACTCATAACTAATGGATAACAAATACGCTTATTTAAAACAATTAATTAAGGGGCTGTAGAACACAGATTTTTCATCATGAACGTATGTATATTTTGTGAAAATATATTAGTATCATTTATACTACAGTCAGCAGCATACAAAAATGTAGTATTTTTGGACAAAGTGTTACTTTTGACTACAGAATTTTTAGAGGATAATTTAAATTCCTATTGAATTATTTTCTATTAGTTTAGGTATTTGCTTGCTATTATTAAGATATTTAGCCTACGTATTTTTGTAAAATGTTGTTACACCGTTTACTGAAAATTCTGTTGAGCATCTGCTAGTAACCAATTTATCATATTTATTTTTTAAATTCCTTTATCTCTGTAATAAAAATCTGCAACGGTTCTATTAGATATGCTTTAACGAATAATTTCAAAAGCAGTCTTCCCTTCTGGTATGTTTATATAAAAAGGAAATCCAAACTCTTCATTTTCTTCTTTTTTTAAATATGAAATAATTGGTAATTGATTATCTCTAATTAAGTTTGCCACCCTATTTTTCGCATAAAACTCAATCTTAGGTTGTTCTGGGAAATCCTGTATCACATAGCCTTCGGCATTAATCATTTTGAATATGTTGCTCAGCCCTACTATATTATCTTCTTGAGAATAGTAGGACTATAACCACTTACAATTAAAACTCCGTGATAACCATGACTTTGAGAAAGTTCTACTTTGGATACCAAGCCCAGAAAATTTTGCATCCCTTACTGCGAATGCCCGAAAGAGGCTGTAAGGGTTTTTCCCACGAAATCACGACTATCATCTAAAGTGATCAGGCCGGGAGCACCCATGTGATCATGATTGAAACGAAGCTCAAAATGATGATGATTAAAAGACTGTTTTAAGCTGAAAGATGCGAAATGTGTAATTTCTTTTCCTTCTATATTTATTTCTGCAATGAGTTTCTTTTACATATTGACGATAAATCAGTGGATCAACAATTACTTGAAACTTATTCAGAAAGGCATGCGGTGTTCATAATGAACTAAATCAATTCACGTACCGTGCTTGGTTTAAATAAAATCTGATAGACAAAAGCGATTGGCATTCACCAATCGCTTTTACTCTTTTATATTGAAATACGGATTAAGCTTTAGGCCAATCGTTTTCGTGTTCTGCGTTACCTAATTTCAGTTTTCTAGCTGATACTACGAAAGTAAGTGTCATAGGCGTATTATCGTTTACCGCAATACCTTCACTATATTGAACAATGTAACCATCTTCGAAAGTTAGTTCTTTCATTTTAGCGTCTTCTTCGCCTTTTTTGAAAGTAATGGTTCCTGATTGTGGTTTATATTGATTATTCACCATTGATTCTATTACTGAAGTATCTTCAGTAGACTCAATTTCAATATTGATTGTTCCACCATATACACCTGATGAAGGACGACCTTTTGCGTCTACATCTCTATTTAATGAAAAGCTGCACTGTAATACATCAAATTCTTTTGAACCTAATGTTAATCTGGTTTTAAATGCCATGGTAATAAGTTTTTAAATGTTTTTGAAAAAATGAATTGAGGTTAGATGGATTAGGTGGTTAGTTAGTAAGAACCTGAAATTGTTTAGATGGGTTATGAGGTTAGATAGTTTAGACTAAATATGCTAACTACACTAAACCCTAAACAATACTAACCGCTAATAACCTTTTCCCGTCTACGCTTTAGGCCAATCGTTTAAATGCTCCGCATTTCCAAGTTTCAGCTTTCTGGCCGAGATCTGGAATTTCAGTGTCATCGGATGATCGCCAACAATGTTAATTCCTTCAGAATATTTAACAATGTAGCCATCTTCGAAATCTACCTCTTTCATTTTAGCATCTTCTTCAGTTTTCTTAATCAGAAGTGTTCCTGTAATAGGTTTGTACTGGTTGTTTACCATCGCTTCGATAATTGAGGTGTCTTCAGTTGACTCGATCTCAATATCAATGGTTCCGCCATAAACTCCGGAAGAAGGTCTTCCTTTAGCATCTACATCACGGTTTAAGGCATAGGCGCAATGAAGTACATCGTACTCCTTGCCCGAAAAATTCAATCTAGCTTTGAAAGCCATAGGGTCTAAATTTAATGGTTAAGATTTGTTAATGTAGCTTATGCTACGATATCAAACTAAAACCAAATATCAGGCCAGCAATAAGTTAATTTAAGGAATAGCAGGAATATGCATGACGGATAAGTGATAAGAAAGTTACATAAATTGCTTTCTTAAATGCATCAGCATAGATTTATATCAGTATAAAAATTACAGAAAGTAATAAATAATTTTTACTGTGAATTCACTTATCGATCTACAAAAGTGTAGCTATTTTCTACAATTTGTAGCACTTTTGGGCATACTTTTATATTCAGATCGTTTAGCTTAAATTAACTGAAATCCAAATTTCTCCATTTTTGCAACCCATTTTTGACTATAATGATTTTCTAAAGAATGTAACTCACCTATTGTATTGGTTAATACCGGGCTCATTTTACACTTTTCAAATACAGCCTTTTTAATCGAAAGGTAAGTTGTTTTCTTGTTGGCTTTCCATTCTTTAAAAGTTGCTTCATCTAAAATAGATACAATTCTTGCTGAACGGCCATTAAAGTTATTGTTGATATTTTGATGCTGTGCCATAAAAATCTGATCTGGCATAAATAACCGATCAAAAAAGCCTTTGATCTTAGCTGGAATATGATCTACATAAACAGGGCAAAAAAGTACCACATGATTACTCTGTCTGATGGCATTTAAAGCCTTTTGTAAATCAGGTTCAAGCTCAGCAATCTGTCTGTTATTAAAAAGCTTATTGGAATTAAAGATCAGATCAATAATAGCAATTTCTCTGATTGTTGCACCAGCATTTTCAGCACCTTTTTTATAGGCATTGATTAAAAAATCTGTGGATACCGTCTTCTCTATATCCCCATTCAGGATAAGTACTTGCTTCATTTATATGTTGATATTTAGCTTTCGAGGCGGTAGATGTTACAAAACTATAAAGATTTTGTTAACCTATTGCATTAAAAACAAAAAACCTGATCAGATTGATCAGGTTTCCTTCCTTAAATTAAGGATATATTTTAAACTAAAAGTTAAGACTGACTAAATGCTTTACATCTTATCAGAAAAACTTTACGTTCATATTTTATTGTTGTTGATTATATTCAGATGCCCAGGTAGTACTTTCATCTTCACCTTTATGGCCATCTAATTTTACCACAAAGCTCTTCGCAGGAAAATATGGTGTGATGTGAATATCTAAATGGATTCTGTCTTTTTGCTGTTCATCACGTTCAAAACGCATAATTTTAAACCTTTCTATTAAACGATCAGCACCTTGAATACCATCTAAAAATTTCACAATCTGACCACGTAGATCTTGTTCAGTTTTCGAAGTCCAGTTTTCAAATGCTCTTCTGTTTAAGAAATCGAACAATACCTTAGTAATGTAATCAAATACCCTTACAACAGAGTAAGTCTGTAAACCGATGTTATCACCATTAAACAGCGTTTTAGCTGAGAATGCCATTACCTTTCCGTATTCATTAACCATAGGCACTAAACCTACCCTTTCCAAATGTGAAATTTCACTCTTCTTCAGATCAAATTTAACACCATCTACTTCATTAATGGCACCATGTTTTTTACCTGCAGTAACCTGAGACATTAAAGTGTAGTACATTTTCCCAGCTAAAGCAGCAGAACCTGGAACCGTTAAATCATCTTCCTCACCTACTTCAGCAACTTTACCCCTACCTACAAGCCAGTTACAAGTCATGATGACGTTAGAACGGAAAGCATCAGCGCCAGTTAAATTTGCAGCAGTAAATAAATCTAAAACATCATCAGGTTGATCTAAATCGGCAAAATCGGTTACCAGCATAGCTTTGTTGCTGTGTGCAATTTTACCCCAACGCTCAAGTACCTTGTTTGATCCCATATAACCGGGAACAACCATCAATGAATAGTTTTTACGCAAATCTAAACGATCGTAATTTTGCTTTAATTCATCATCAACATAATCAATAAAACGTGGATTATCTAAATCCTTAATCTGATCCATGGATGCATTAAGCAACACAACATTTTTAAGTTTATCGGCTTCTGTATTCTTATAAAATAAATGAACGGATCTATAAGCTTGTTCCAGCTCTCTTGAACTTTCTAAAGCCGTCCCAATATTTTTATTGAGGTTTTCTTCTGCAGCATTTAATTTTTCAGTGCTTTTTTCTACCATATCCGCAACAGAAGCAGAAGATTCAAGTACATCAATCCAAAGCTGAATTTTCTTCTTTAGTTCTTCACGTTCTTTTCTTTTCTCATCTCCAGTTAAAAAGATTTGCTTTCTTGCTTTTCTTTCCGGATTTAAATTCTGTAGGCCATCTACAGTAGTTTCTAACAAATCAAAACCGCCTACTCTGGCTAGTTTTTCTAAGTTTTCTTTAAGTGATGTTTTTGCTATGGTATTACCCTCTGCTGGTTTATAGCCTGCTTCCTGGGATATATTTTGGTCTGCGTTTAATTCTTGAGGATTTGACATGTTTTCTTAGCGTTTAGATTATTTATTTTGCTCCAGTTCATCTACAAAATTCTTCAAAGCACTAATGAAAGCATTTTTAGTTTCTTCATCATCAAGCGTAGCTTTTAAGGTTTTGTTTGATTTTAATTGTTTGATCACATTGAGAGACATTTCCCTTTCAATATTCACATTGGTGAGGTAGTTACTTTGGTTGATGATATTTTTCACACCAAAATCACTCATATCATTAAAATTGATCGTTTCCCCAACGGTTGATCCGTCTTGCTTTTCAAAAGCCACTTTAACATTTGGCTTATAGTGATCAAATACTTCTTTAACAGTTTTTAAACCTTCCACCTTTTCAGGTTTGATAGGTTCGTTATCCGTTAATTTCTGTACAAAAAGTGTTTTATTAAAGGCAATTTCTGCGAATGCTTCTGATGTATCGATTTTTCGTTCGTTTCCACCAATTTCATAGTTAAACATAGTATGTTATTTTAGGTTCAATTTTATAAAGATATAGTAATTAACATTTTAACTCAATTTTTGTTCCAATATTGATGCTTCAGGCTGAATAATATTCCATTCTAACTGATCTCCTTCCAGATGTTTACTCACCACAATCTTTGAACCTTTTTTAAGTTCGCCGGAAATGATGTATTTTGAAATTGGGCGACGTAAAAGATTTCTAATGACAGCTGAAAGTTGCCTTGCACCATATTTAGGCGTAAAACCATCTAATGCAATCATTTTCTTAGCATCTTCTGCAATTTCAAATTCGATGCCCATTTTATTCAGTGATTGAACCAGACTGCTGAGCTGGATCTCAAAAATGCGTACCACATTGCTTTCATTGATTGGGGCAAATGGTACAATTTCTGAAATTCTGGCTAAAAACTCCGGACGGAAATGGCCAGCCATTACTTCCATCAGTTGATTTGAAGCCGGGATAACGCCTTTACCAATTTGCTCGGCAATCCATTCGCTGCCAATATTCGAGGTAAACAGAATCAGTGAATTGCTAAAATCTCCTTCTTTACCTAATCGATCATGCATATGGCCTTCATCTAAGATCTGTAAAAAAGTATCAAAAACAGATGGATGTGCCTTTTCAATCTCATCAAATAACAATACAGAATAGGGCTGTTGTCTGATTTTATTTACCAGCAATCCGCCTTCCTCATAACCAACATATCCGGGAGGCGCTCCATATAATAAGGCCGCACTATGTTCTTCTTTAAATTCAGACATATCAAACCTAATCATCGCCTTTTCATCATTAAATAAAAATTCGGCTATTGATTTGGCAAGTTCGGTTTTACCTGTTCCTGTTGGACCCAATAAAAAGAATGATCCGATGGGCTGTCCTTTTTTATTTAGCCCACTTCTTGATTCTAATATGGCGTCTGAAACTGCCTTAAGTGCCTGATCCTGGCCCACTACACGCTTTTTTAGGTATTGCTCCATATTTAGCAATTTTTCCTTTTCACCTGCTTGTAGTTTACCCATTGGGATGCCTGTTTTATAAGCAACTATTGAGGCAATATCCTGTTTAGTAATCCGGTCGCTCTTCTCAGCAGCATATTTCTTTAATTCCTGAAGACTACTATTGATATATCCCTGGTATTCATCAGCTGTTTCAAATGCATCTGTTTGCGTTTCATCAGTTAAGCGACCTAATAAAACAGGACTTAATTTATTTTGAAGCAAAGAAAACAGCCACTTATAATCTGCAAACTGATCTGCCTCTGATTTTCCTTCACCTGCATTCAGTGCTTCTAAATCTGTTTCCAAACTGGTGATCACCTGATCTGAAGTATCATTCATCATCTTCATGGCAGCCATGGTTCTATCCAGCAAATCAAATGCAGAATCTGGCAACCTCCGGTCTTTCATGTAGCGCTTGGCCAGGCGAACACATTCACCCAAGGCATCAGGTTCAATATTTAAGCCATGATGCTCTTCATATTTTACCGCCAGTTTCTGTAACATTTTGATGGTACTTTCTTCATTTGGTTCATTCACCTGAAGCACCTCAAAACGCCTGCTGAAAGCTTGCTCTGGTTCAATAATTTTACGGTATTCATCAATCGTTGTAGCACCAATTACCGTAATTTCTCCACGGGCCAATTCTGGTTTTAATAAATTGCCAATTCCGGCACCTAACGGCCCTTTGCTATCCAGTAAGGTATGAATTTCATCAATAAAGAGCACTGCTTTTTCAAACTGTTTTACTTCTTTAATGATGTTTTTTAGTCTGTCTTCTATTTCTCCTTTGTAAGATGCACCGGCAATAAGCGATCCTAAATCAAGCTCAAAAAGCTGAACTGGTTTTAAGCTATCTGGTACATTCTGATTGACAATATCAATTGCGAATCCATCAACCAATGCCGTTTTACCTACGCCTGCATCTCCTGTAAGAATTACGTTGGGTTTGGTTCTGCGACAGAGAATTTCCATCATCATCCGGGTTTCCTTATCTCGACCAATGATTGGGTCAGTTTTAGCATCCCGAACCATTTGTAACCGATCTATACAGTACTTATACAAAGCATTACCTGTACTTTTATTTTCAGCTCCTTCAGCGGTTTTATCCGGAGAAACTACTCTTGAAATTTCCTCGTCTTTTACGTAAAGATCTAAGATCTCACGCTCTTTAATCGGAAATGATTTTAATTGATCTGGCTGAAAACCAATCCCTGGCTTTGCTAATGCAGTTAACACGCAAACTGGCGTAATTAAATCAAGCCCTAGCTTAATGCGTACATTATCTGCTTCTTCAAAAATAACTGCAATTTCTGGTGAGCCACTTACGGTATCACTAAGACCAGCAGATTTTGCCTGTTCTTCAATCCGAACTTCAGCCCATTCGCTGATATATTCTTCATCCTTCCCAATTGAAGTAATAAAAGATCTTAAACCAACGTCTTTATGCATTAAACCTTTGAGCAAATGCGCAGCGGTAAACACCTCATTTCTATACTCTTTCGCCAGTGACTGTGCAATGTGCAAGGCTGTTTTTACTGACTCGCTTAAATTTGTAATTGCCATATCCCTTAGTTGGTTACTGGCAAAACTGCCGGATTAAAATTGTTTTCAGTAATGTAGTAATATATTTTGCCGTTAGATAAAAACTGCTGCTCTATCTGTGTTGCTCTCTTAATTTGCTGAACGGATTGATTTAATAATTTAATATAATTTTCAAACTGATCTAATGGCATTTTAGAAGTGCTCTTTAAATCATTCACTTTATATTTAGCTAAAAATTCATTATTCAGTGGTAATCCTGTTACTAATTTAATGTAGTCTGCAAGTGTCATCGCTTTTATTGTACCCGAAGAAACCTTCATTCCCAATAATTGCTTTGGCATTTTAACATAATTTTTAACCAGCTTACTTCTAAAAGATGATTGATCTGCCTGCAGGTTTTCGCCTAGCATAATCGAAAAAACATCAAGAATTTGCTTGTATTCCATATTATTTAATACAATGGCATATTGCAAAGCAGATCGGTTATTTTTCACCACATCAGCAGATAAGTTTGCTGTACTATAGTATTTAAAGGCGTTATGCGGCATCCGGTCTGCTACTTCTGCACCAACTGGCGGCGGCAACAGACTTTCCACATCAGCTGAAAGATTTTTACGAGAAATACCTGTTAAACGAAATGCGCTATCTAATGAACTAATCTGATTCACAATATCCATGTTGGTTTCTTTAACAAAACGGCGCAGAGCAATCGTCATACTTTGGTTTGAGTTTACAGATCCTTTAGTTGGGAAAACAACTCCGCCCTGGATCAAACTATTTTTAGGGTAATCCAAATAGTAAGAAATAGAATCCTGAAGGCTGGTGTTGTACGGCTGGAAGCTTTTTAAACCTTCTCCTTTAACCATGGTATTTTTTCTATACTCAGCAGAACGGATGGCTGATTCTGAAACCAGTTTACGAGATTGAATTACAAAATTGTTAAATGATTGATTGAAATCACTATATACCTGAAGTGCTAAAATACGGGCATCTGCAAGGGCAACCTGCTCACTCAATTCATTAATCGAATAATTATTAGTGCCACCTATGTTGCCGGTACTACCTACCAGAATGATGAGATTGGTTTCATTCTTTTTAGCTTTGAAAAGATTTAACCCGGTCTTTAAAGCATCAAAAACTGGTCCTTCTGCAACTTCTCCATTACACCTTAAAGTATTTTTAGCCTGATTGGATAAAAAGCTCATTAATTTCCGGTAATCATTCTGAATCGGACTCACAAAGATTCCCTGAAGTGCACAACCGGCTTCACCGCGGTATACCACTCCACCATAACTTACATTTGCGCCTTTACCAAAATCACCCATCGTATTCTCAAATGAAGCAATGGTGTTAGTCATTCCGGAAAGATATTTGGTCATTGAGCTTCCGCCATCAACTACGAATAATACATTGATTTTATTTTTGTTTTTTCGAAGTTTTAAATAGTCCTGATAAGAAAGCGAGGAGCCATTAATGGTTAAAAGTTTATTGTCTTTCTTATTATAAACATCAGCTGCTATGCCTACAGCGTAATTATTAGCGTCATCAGTAATAACAGGCACACTTTTTAAAATCAAATTTTCTTTTGGCAGTAATGGATCTACAACGAAAGCTGTTCCTTTATCCATTCCGTTTTTAATGGCAGTTGCTGTAGAATCGTCGCTATCTTCATAACCTGGTTTAGCTGAAGTAATATACAGGCGATCTCCCCAATTATGAACTGCTTCAGATGAGACCCATCCATAAATACTTTTTAAGGCTGTATCTGCTACCAGCTGATCATCAGAACCAATTAAATATTTTTTCCCGTCTTCAGATTTTTTATAGATATAAGCAATTTCGTGCAATCTTACTTTTGTACGTCTGTCTTTAAGTTCAGGCGTATTATAAACTAAAATAGAATCAGTGGTATCAAAGTAGAATTTTGGTTCTGTTAAGGCATTCTTACCATTTACAATACCAATTGCTTTTTCTGCATAACCTGTTTTCTGGTTCGAGAATGCCCGTTGCCATAAAAGCAATTTAGACTTTGCAATCCAACCGTAACTGATGGCACTTTTTTTATCGTTAATTTTCCTACCCCTGATCATGCCCGCCTTATACTTAATTAGCTTCAAATAACCATTTTCTTCTTTTGAAACATAAAATGGTTCCATAAAACCTATTTTTTTCATAATCAGGCTACCGCCTGGAGCAGTAGTGGTATAATTATCTTCCCGATCAGAAAAAACAATCCAGGGTAAACTACTGCTGCTTGTATTTTCGTTTACGTTAATGGTTTCTGCAGGTCTTTCATATGCTTTGGGCATGTATTTTACTCTTTTGCCAAACGCCGCCGGAGATTGCGCCTGAGCAAATGATATTCCTAATAAAAGGATGGATAAGGCATAATATTTTTTCATAATTGATGTAGATGAGCTTTAGAGGTTAAGATGTTAATCTATTTGGTTTTATCAGTAGCGGCATCAGTTGTAGCTGTAGCTGCTGGTTGAACGGTTCCTGAATGTTGCTTAATATTTAATAAACTGGCACAGGTAGAGTTTGGCTTAATGGTTAATTGTGCTTCATCTACTGCAATTTCACCCCCAAAGGTGAGGCCCATACAATATGAATAAATATCAGTCTGTTTCTTCTTTCCATTCATTTCAACATTAACCGTTACCTTTTCATTATTGCACATGTATTTGTTGATCAGATAATAATAGTTGGAATTAAAATCTGCACCATTGGCTATGGCCTGCAAACGAGCCCTGATATCATCAATAGTTTTACGTTCACCATCTCCTGGTGCTACAAAATCATCAACAATTTCTGCATTGGGATCAGTAATTAATATGGTTAAATAAGCCGGTTTACGGGCTTTATCTGACCGTAAGCGAACTACATATTTTCCTGGAGCACGGTAAGTGTACAAAGCTGTTTTGCCTTTAACATCTACCCTTCCGGTTTCTCCGAAAGACCACTCGAAATCTTTTCCTTCTCCATCTCCTTCTAATCTGATTTCTTCATTAACCAAACCAGCTGTTGGCCCGCTAATGGTGAGCACACTATCTACTACCGCAGCTTTTACAGTGTCTCTTACTGTAATTGGAAATTCCTGGCGCAGCTCTCCATCTACTGTTAGGCGTACGATGTAAGTATCAGGTTTTGTGTAATGATATGATCCAGTTTTTGTAGTGGCTCTTTCGCCATTACCAAATTCCCATAACCACTTTTTTGCTTTGGGCGTATTATCGGTAAAAACTAAATCTTCATTTAAATAAATCTCATCTTTTAAAATTCTCGCATCAATGGTTCGTTTTTCGAACAATGAACTCTTAAATAAAAAGATAAGGCCTGTTAAGAGCAATACAGCTAATAAGATGTATAAAATAACATAGCCCTGCGAATTTGAATTAACTTGCTTGGTGTTTGAGTCAGACATAGGTAGCGTTGTTTTTTTGGAGGTTTAGAGGTTTTTATCTTGCTGAAATGGTTTGTTGCAATTGGCGTCTGTTAGTTATGCAGTCGTCTAATTGTCTTTTATGTAATTCAATATCTGATATATTTCTATTTTGTTCTTGTCGGTCATAAAAAAGCCTGTCGTATAATTGTGCCGTTTGAACAAAAATTTTATATCTGGAATCTGAAGCCTTTCGGTCAAATGCCGATTTAATAGACCCTAATGATAATTGAATATCATTCTTTAAGAAAACAGCCTGAACATTAGGGTTATAGCGTGTAATTTGTTTGAAAGTGGTATCAATGGTTGGTTTGGTTTCTTTTACCATATTTTCAAACACTTCATTTTCACTGATTTTAACTTCGAGTTCTTCTTTTGAAATCTCATATCTTGATTTGTTGCTATAGAAAATCCCAAAACTTAAAAGTCCTACGGTAAAAACAAACAATGCTGTAAAGAACAAAAACTGTTCACGCCTTTCTTTTATGCTTAATTTTATCATCGGTATAAATTATCGGCCGTATCGCCCGTTTCTGATTTTATTTGCTGCAGACTTGTTGGCCAGCTGGCATTCGTTTATTTGCTCCTTATAACGTTGTATATCACCACGTGATTGAATAAGTGAATCCTGCAAATCAGCCATTGCGCCTACATTGTTGTTTAGTTTTCCATACAAATCAAAACTCGGGCTTTGTTCACTCTTTCTGGAAATCAGGTCTTTAATCCGGTTATTGGCTGTTTGAATGTCTCCCAACAGAATAGCTTGCTTACTCATTTCATTGGCATTGTATTCACGGTATTGAGCAAGTTCTTTAAAACGAACCAAAATCAGGTCGAAATTGGTATTAATGTCTTTTCTTAAATAAGATAGTTTTTCAGTTTCCTTTACTTTTTTATCCAGCAAAGCATATTCATAATCAGAAGCTGCAAAAAAAAGGAAAATACAGAAAATGGAGAAAATGGTTAGAAACAAAAAACTCAGGATAAATTTCATATAAGAATTCCTGATTTCGATGGCGTTAATGGGCTTCATATAGCTTTAATGTATCACTTAGTATAGGGCACAATAATTAATCTGACAATCAACATCACCTAAAATCACACAAGCTTCTTCAAACTAACTTTGCAAATAACAATTTTTTATATTTTGTGTTTGATTATAAAAACGATTATTTTAAATTACTTTTAACAAACTTTAAGCCAATTTTATATGTCTGAATTTTTTTTCAATAAACCCTTCAGATTTAACTCCCTATTTCTAGGTAGTGGTTTTCAATCCACTGATCTTGGTAAATCTATATCGAACCACATCGAATTGATTATTTTTACACGTTATGGAGAACACCGTTTCCGTAATGATTTTGGATGTGAAATATGGGACCTTGATTTTGAGTTAATTGTTAGTGAAAGCCTCTGGGAGGAAAAATTCCGCAAATCATTGCTAAAATCGATCACCGATTATGAATTTAGAATCGATCATATTGCAGTAGAAGTACGCATCACTGAGGTAGAAAATGTGTACCCTTTACGCAAAATAACCGAGATCAAAAAAAAGGTAGATATCACTGTTAGGGCACAAATAAAAACCACTGGAGAGAAATATTTTTTTAATACGGCTTTATTTCTCAGCCCACTTTCAACCTAATCTAAAAACGACTCATTTATCCTACACATGAAACCAGTTTTTTATTCATCAAAAGATGAAATCCGAAATAGAATATTTAAGAACGCAGAAGATTTCTGGAATATTAAAGACAGTAATGATTTTGATCCGCTGGTAAAATTAATTATTGAAGCCTTAAGCAACGAACTTTTTAATGTTGCCAACGATGTTAAAAATTTAGAAAACAGAATTTTCGACAAAATCAGCAGGATATTGGCTCCTGATCACCTTACATCATCCTTACCTGCTCATGCAATTATGCATGCCAGACCTATTGAAGAGGAAGATTACCTTTCACCATATACTGAATTTGCCTTTAAAAAGAGTATTCAGCAAGAAAATGATAAAGCAAAAAAAACAGATATTTTCTTCAGCCCTTTGCACAATGTAAAGGTTCATAATGCCGCAATCAAATATATTGCAACCGGCAATACACTGTTTAATATTGAAGAAAGCAGCAAACAACCTGTTTTAAATACGCTTCCAGGATTTTATGTGGAAAAGAATACGATGTATATAGGTTTTAGCGGAATCAGAAACTGGATGGATTTTAATAAGCTGAATTTATTCTTCGACTGGAAGAATTATTCAGTGCCTGAAAACACGTACGACTTGCTCTCACTTGGAAAATGGTTCTATAAGGATAATGAACTTGCAGCTTATACGGAAAGGTTTATGGATGAACCTTTAACTGGTAAAATTGAAGCTCCTTTCCATCACAAGCAACTGCTTAACCTGATTAAGGCTGATGTTTTACAGTTTTACAGCAACAGATTTCTAACGTTAGGGGATTTAAACGATTTCAATATTGATGATCAGCAGGAATTACCTGAAGGTTTGGCTAACATTTTCCAGCCTGCTGGTTTAAATCAGATAAGTAAAAATATTAAATGGCTGAAAGTAGTTTTTCCAGCGGCGATTAACCAGGAAATGCTTAACGAACTTCATGTTTACATCAATGCCTTCCCTGTGGTTAATAAAAGATTAAGCCAGATTAAACACCGGCTTAAAACCATGAATAACATTATCCCAATTAAAACAGAAGCTCTGGATCAAATGCTTGCGGTAGAAAACCTAAAGGATAATCATGGACATAGTTATAATGAAATTCCTTTTACCAACGAGAATGAGAAAGGTGATGGTTCCTTTTCAATCAGATATGGGGGTACTGAGCGTTTTGATACGAGAAATGCGAAAGAATTGGTGGACTATCTTTTTGAATTACTGAGGGATGAAAAAGCGGCTTTCTCTGCCTATGGCCCCGATTTTTTAAGCACTATACTTAAAAACCTAGAGCAAAACATTGCACTTATAGAGCAAAAAAGCCGATCAGCGTTAAAAGATATTAAAGAACTGCCAAGTTATATTCTATTAAAACCGATTGATGATGCCGATATTTTATTTGTAGATATTTGGGTTACACAAGCCGAAGAAGCCAACCATATAAATGCTGGTAGCAAATTAGTGGTTTATGAAAACAATAAAGTTAATCCTGAAAGTATCTTTTTTTTGAGCCAAACAAAAGGGGGGCGTACGAAACTTAACGCCACCAATAGGGTACAGGCGTATAAATATGGTTTAACTACAGCAGACCGGATTATTACCAAAGCAGATGTGCTTAACTTTTGCCGTTACGAATTAGGGCAGAAGCTGAACGGCATTACTTTGGCCAAAGGGGTTATGATGGATAATAAACCAAATGCAGGTTTTATTAAAACAACCGATATTATTATTGAGCCGGCAGAAAATTTAAAACTAACTGTGGAGGATTGGGAAGAATTATTGAGTTTAACCCTGGCCAAATTAAAACTTAGAAGTACCATGAACATCCATTACCGGATGTTTTTAAAACCATCTGTTTACAAAGTGGTATAATAGCCTTACTGAAATAAAAAACTAAATATAAACGGTATAACCCAGATAGGCACTTTCGCCACCATCTGTTAATAAGGTTTCCTGAAAGTCTGTTGCGGTAAGTAATTCAACACTAATTTCGGCATCCAAAGGCATGAGGTAGCTAATGGCCATATCTAAAATTGCCCTGTTTGGCTGGCCGGGAATAAATTTAATTAACTCCTGTGGCGTGGTTGGCCCTATATTAATATGATAGGCTTCATTATCAGGGATAAAACTATCTCCAATGATGGTATCAATGCCCAAAGCGCTGCCACCTAACTGCATCTGCATATCGTCGGCAATTTTTACAGGACTCACATTCACCGTAGTATTTACCAACAAAATAGGCAAGTTAAACAGGGCGGTGAGTACTTTTGAAACAAAGTCTATATCGTTTCTTTTTTGCTGAATTTCTGGTAACAGATGCATCCAGATGATGCTTTGCTCTTTATTCAACAGGTTAAATTCATCCCAGCCAAATTCGAAGATCTGACTTAAATCAGCGTAAGTGGTTTTTTTATCAAGCTTATTTTCATAAAGCTCAGTCATTATCCTTACATGATTAATTTCTGCATCAAAGGGTGTAAAAAATAACCGGGCATTTTTTTCTTCCTCTCTCCTATCCTTAATATCTTTAATCATGGATTCTTCATCCATCCCTGCACTTCCGGTTGGTGGCCGATGAAACAGCCCTTCCGGTAGCATGTCGTATAAACTCTCACGATTGGTACTGATCCGGATACGTTTTTGCCTCCTTCTTTCAGAGTAATAGATTTCACTACTTTCTATATCTTTAGCAAAGGCACGTTTATCTGGTCCGTTTGGAATGATTTCAATTTGATCGGCATCAATGATGTTTCTTTCTATTAAATCAGCAGCATGTGCTATTGCTTTATAATCTGTAAAGAGTTCGTTATGAACCAAGGTTTCTTTTTTCATCTAAACTTTAAGCTTGATTATTTGTTAAGGTTAAATTTATATTATAGAAAAAAATAGGATAACAATCAAATACTAAAGATACTATATTTGTAACACATCACATCTAAAAAAATTAATGGACGTTCAATCATTTTTTATTCGCTATCTTTTATTTCCGCTGATCTTTATTGTATCAGCAAGTGTACTTTCCATCATCAATAAAAAGAACCAGTTTCTTAACAACAAAAGACTTATTATAAGTGTTCTGCTGATTGGAATTATTTTAGCCATCCCAGGATTTTTAGGATTTTTAAATTTTAATTTTATGCCATGGGGCTACATCATTTGTTGTATTTACTACCTTTTAACCGGGTCTGTTTTTGTATACCTGCTCACCAAACATTACGCTACAGAACTATTGGAGCGTAAAGTATTTATCTTTTTTGCCACTTTAATTTCGGCGCTGTTATCAGTTTATTTGTTTCAACTGGCTTTTAATTGGTTAAGTAATGTTCATTTTGGCTGGTGGGGCGCCGGCAGTATTGCCTGGTTTTTTGTACCGCTTATGTTTTGGTGGGCTTATGTGGCATTGCTCAGCATCCCTTCAGAAATTTATAAGATCTGGAAATACCCTGCAACACCTTTAGATATTAACATGGACCATGTAGATTTTAATAAGCTTTTGGTTTTGGAACTGGAACTTTATAAAAAAAGCAGTGACCCAGAGCCACTAAAGGTAAAAGTTAAAGCCCCTGAAAACATGAATTTTGGTATCTGGTTCCATAAATTTATTGATGATTACAACCTAAAATTTGCCAAAAACCCGGTAGAATTCAGAGATGAAGACCAGGACGGTTACAGATGGATTTTCTTTATTAAAACATCATTTTTTAAACGGAATATTTTTATAGATCCTGATTTAGATATCACAGAAAATGGCATCTCAGAAAAAATGACTATTTATGCCAAACGTGTATCTGAAAACGTTAATAAACCTAACGAAGTAGGAGAAAGTGCTATCTTTATCTAACCTCTAAAAACATTTACTATGATTAAGCCGCTAAAATATAAATCGATCAACTGGGTTAATGGAATGAAACTATCCAGTAATCATTTTACTGCTAATGATCTTTATTTACAGGATTTTGTAAGGGATGCCATATCGCTTAATATCCATAATGCTAACTATGGTTTCTTACCTCCTGTAGTTGGATACAATAATTCTCATGATATTGAAATCGTTGAAAAGGCAACCAATCATATCGAAGTAAAAGTAAGATATTGTAATGCCATCACGCCAGAGGGTTGCCATATTGATATCTTACAAAATGATAGTATGGATAACCTGACACATAGCCATTATTTCGGCCAATCAGAACCACGCAATTATTATATTTTATTAGTTGTAAATCCTTTTAACAGAGTCCCTGCTGGCACACCAGATCCTGAAGAGAGCCCTTTACGCTACCCTGAACTGGCTAAAGCTTACAGTATTGTAGTTCTTCCTGAAAATGAAATTGCAAGCCAGTTACCAGACAATTACTTTTTAACCATCGGACAGGTTTACCATGAAAACGGAAGAATTACCATCAATAAAAACTATATCCCACCGAGTTCTACCATTACCAGTCACCCGGCATTAATCCGTTATTACGAAAATTTTAACAGTTTACTTAATGATTTACAGCTGGCCTCTTTTAAGATTATTGATAAAACCGGAGGAAGGGATAACATCACACCTTTAGGTAAAAACATCAGGTTGATTTCTGAAAAGATCGTCGATTTTATTGCCAGGATTTTTTACGAATATAGAAATGTTGCCTACAAAGAATCGCCAACTGTTTTAGTGGGGTATTTTTCCAGCCTGGCTCACATCTTTTTTACGGCCATTAAATTAATAGATTCAAAAGAAAGAGAAGAATTATTAAAGTATTTCTATGAATGGAAAGACGTAACTCCAGGTAATTTTGAAGAGTTATTGGCTAAAACAATAGAAATAGTTTACGACCATAAACAGATTAACCAATCTATGGTAACTATCTATGATTTTTTAAGTGTATTGGTTGCACTTTGGAATAAACTTAGCGGACTGGAATACATTGGTCAGCGCAAGGAAAACATTGTGGTTGCTGAACAACAGGTTGTACAACAGGTGCAGGCCAGAAAAACCTGGACACTTTTAGATTAAGGCAAGCAGCAAAAGAAAGCAGATACCGATCAATATTACAGTAATGAGAAAATTTGGTTAAACTTAAATTACTCTTAATACGCTTAATATTGATCGGTTTTTTAGTTCAGTATCATTTTGTCTGCCTGACCTATCCCTATGTTGGAAGCCTATTCCTAATCTTCCTCTTCAATGCGTATTATTTATTTGTTTCCACAAAATGAGTATCGCTTTAAAAAATCATTTCACCCTTCCATTTTTACCATTTACCCCCGTTAATCAGACTTAAATATATGTATATTTGATTACAAGATAAGCTGATTAAATATCTTTTACATGTAATTATTTATTGAGATCATTATCTAACTATTTTTTTGTGGATCTCAGCAATGGCTTGCCATGGCAAATTTTGCAATCCGTTTTTGAGTATTTTAAAATTTCTACACAAGCTTTATGAAAACAAATAAACAGCTTATTTACAATTAATAATATTCAAACTTAGAGGAAGGAGGATACAGACAATAGCAAAAATTATTACCTTAAAAATTAACCAAATATCAACCTAAAAACAAAGAAATGAGTAATCAAAAAACATTCAAATCAATGGCATTATTGGTTTGCTTATCTATGGCATTTTTATCATGCAAAAAGGAAAAAGAAATTGAGACAGAAACAGGAAGCGTAAAAGCCTGGGAGACTTTAATCGACGGCGATTCTTTTGCCAGTTATGGTAACTTCGAAGCAAAATGGAATTATAATTATCCATGGGGTACTGATCATAATGGATCAGCACGTATGGTTGGAAGCGCTACCAATCACAACCAGATTTCATTAAGTGGAAGTGAAATGACCATCACAGCCACCAGATTGGCCAGTTCGCCAGGAAACAGCACAGCAAATGGTTTTACCAATGTAGCCATTTGGTATAATTCAGGCGCTTGTTATGCCAAGCAACAGGTACTAATTAATGATCAATTTCCAAGCTATACCATTTCCGGAGATTTTGCTGTACCCACATCAAGAGGAACCTGGCCTGCATTCTGGATCACTGGTGTTAATTCATGGCCACCTGAAAGTGACATTATGGAATTTAAAGGAAGTGCTACCAACTGGCAAAACACTTACGATGGTGGCTGGGAAAATAAATTAACGAATGTTGCCAATGCGGGCTCCTACCATAATTACAAATGTTGGTATAACAAAATCAACGCAACTGATGTAGAATGCCATTATTATATTGATAATACCTGGGTAGCGAGGCATGTGATGAGCAATTCTGTTAACAAACCTATGTGGCTCATTATTAATATGCAAATGGAACGCGATAGTGGTTCTCCGGGCCCAAATGGGAATACATTATATCACATCAAAAATGTATATATGGGTAGAGATAGAGCCTTTTAACCAAGTTTAATTAGCAGGCTCCCTCTAAAGGAATTGAAGTAATCTAGATTTAAAATGAAATGATATGGAGGTAGTGTTAGGACTACCTCCAATTTATATAAACGAAAAGGCTTCCAGAAATGAAACTCATCATTACGTGCATTCTTTCCTGTGTTTTATTGATGAGATGTAAGAAAGATGAAATGATGCCGCCGCAGCAAGATTTTCATCTGTTACTGGAAAAAATTAATTCATTGAGGCAGTCTGGCTGTAACTGCGGAACCGATTACATGCCGCCTGTAGCACCATTATCTTTAAACGTCCAATTAGAAAATGCTGCAATGGCACACGCAAAAGATATGGATCTGCGTAATTATTTTGCTCATATATCACCTGAAGGTACCAACCCTGAAGAGCGGGCGATAAGAGCTGGCTATAAAGGCATTGTTAAAGGTGAAAATTTAGGCAAAGGATATCTTCATTCAGACGAGGTAATTAACGCCTGGAAAAACAGTGTAAGCCATTGCAAAGCGATGATGGATGCCAATAGTAATGAAGCTGGTATTGGCTTCAGCCAGAATTACTGGGCGATATCATTTGGAGTTTCATTATAATATTTAAGCTATTTTGTTTGTTTGATGAATTACAATTTCTGTTGTTAGTTCACTTGATTTGGCCACAAAATTTAAAAGATATTCTTGTTGATTATGGAGATCCAAACCGGCCTGATCGGCCCACTCTTCATGAAAAATAAATAGATCAAGACTGGTATCTTCATGTAAATCATACTGAATACAAGCTTTCTCTTTTCTGGATTGTACAACCATGTTGAGCAAGATTTTACTCAATTCTTCTTTTGCTTCTGGCTTACTCTTAACGATTGCTGTCAGATAAATGCTCATATATTTCTGTGTTTAAAAATGTTTCTTTTAAATGTAATTTGTAAAGTGCTAAATCCCTAACAACGTTTATATTTTTTTCAACATCATGAAAATGTATGCCATTTAAACGCTCCATTCCGGTAAAAGCATTCATCCGGTGAAAGCCGAATAACGGACCATCATCCACACTGGTTTGCATGAAAAATTCTCCAGGTAAAGTAAAAGCTTCTACAGGAGCATTCCATGATGAAGTTACCATATATTTTCTTCCATGCAACATACCACCTGTACCGTAATTCCTGGTCGGGTTCTCTGCTTTACGGCCATCACTTATATAGATCCCAGTTTTGTGCCCTTCTGTAAAAACCACATCGATATATTGTTTAAATCCATGAGGCAGCTGAAACCACCAGATGGGTGTGTGATAAATTACCACATCAGCCCAAACATATTTAGCCACTTCTTTTTTCGGGTTATAGCTTTCGTTTATATCGGTTGTTTTAACTTCAAAATCAGGAAACTCTGTAAAGAAATCAGCTGTTGCTGCTGCTAGGGTTTCATTAAATTTCCCACCTGAATGGCCAAATTTCTGACCTCCGTTAATGATAAATATTTTTGTCATTTTTTTTATCTCTTTTGATGCCCAAAATTACCACAGACTCTTCTATTATTAAAACAAGTTAATTCATAGCTTTGTATCAGAATTATAATACTATGGTTAATCTGGAATGGTACAGAAGTTTTAAAGCGATTTACAAAACAGGAACACTGACTGGTGCGGCAGAAAGTTTATTTATTTCACAGCCGGGCGTAAGTCTGCACTTAAGTTCACTTGAAAGCTATGTTGGATATAAGTTGTTTGAAAGAACCGGAAGAAAAATGGTTCCTACAGAAAAAGGAAAAATACTTTACAATTTCGTCGTAGAACCATTATCAAAATTAGAGGATGCCGAAAAACACTTTCAAAAAAGTACTGAGAAGCATACGCCTACAATAAGCGTGGGGATGTGTTTTGAAACTTTTCAAATTACCCTAGAGCAATACATCTCTACTTTACCTTTTAACGTGATTATCCGGTTTGGCGAATATCCTGAGATGCTTGATCAGTTAGATAAAGGCATCCTGGATTTAATTATTACTCCACAGAAAGGAAATTCACCTAATATCATGCATGAAGCTTTTTCATCTGAAACCATTGTATTGGTTGGCGGAGCGAATACTGATGATGATCAGTTTAATGCAGTAATTAAAAAGAATGATTTGTCAGCAATAGAAATTTGGCTTAAGGAGCAAAAGTGGTATGGTACCGCAGGCGACATGGAGCATTTGTTGCGTTTTTGGCAATTAAACTTTGGTAAACATGCTGACTTTAGACCCAATTATATTGTACCAAACTTAAATTCCATTCTAAGATGTTTATCTGGGGGAAAGGGCCTGGCCATTATTCCAGATTTTCTTTGCAAAAAAGAAATAGAGGAAGGTAAAATTAAAGTGGTTTGGGAAGGAAAGGAAAAGCTTAAAAACATCCTGTATTTTGGCACCAGAAAGAAAAACCAGTACACTACAGAAATTGACTTAATCAAAAAGTTGTTTAAATAAGTGATGGTGAGTGTTTAAAAAAACGCTTTGAAACAAAAAATGGACGGGAATAAAATTAGAAATTGTAAAAACAGGATAGTTAACAGGTTGCAAACTGTATATCCTACGGAGCACCCGCGTCACAGGGGCTGCTAAGCTGACTTGCGAAGAAAGTTGGCATAAATTTCAACAAAGAAAATGCAACTGGTGCAATTGTATTAAGCCGTGCCGACATGAAAAATTTGATGGGTGGACTTGAAGATAGTGCAATGCCATGCGATAAGGTTGTTTGTCAAGCAGATAGCTATAGCTGGTGCTGTGATACTTATGGCGTTTGTGTTTCGAGAGACGGCGAAAAATGCTAATATAAAATCCTAGTTAATATTGAGTGACTTCAAAGCCACTTAATATTATTACATTTAAAAATGATAAAAAAAATTGTTTTCACATTCTTAGGACTGATTCCATTTATAGGAAACGCACAAAATGCAGATGTTTTTGATTTTCAGATCGAGGGTAAGATAAACATGGACACAGGGACTGTAAATATTGAAATGGATGAAAACAAAGCTCTTTACCCTAATGATTCTCAAAATTTTGTTGTAAAAATTAAAGACGGAAAGTTCATCGCCTTTGGCAAAACTAAATATCCCATATGGCTATCCTTTCGTGTTGGCGCTCGGTATACCTCCAAGGGCACAGCGATCATGCCAGGAAAACAGAGAATCTCACTAAATGTAGATTCCAACAACAATAAGCCTGAAAATAATAATTTAGTAATGTTAGATGAAAAGAAATATAATGATTTTATGAAAAATGCTTTGTTAAAAACACAGCTATATAGAAATCATTATGACAGTCTAAAGAATATTTATCATGAAAAATTCCCTGAACAAATTGAATATTTAAATAGGATTGAATTGAAAGAATCCTATGCAGTAAACGACACAGCGTTGCTTCAATTCGTAAAGGCTAATCCAAATTCATATTACGGTATACTGAAACTTTATCATCTGGTCGATTTCGGGTACAATCAAACTTTGGGAAAAGTTTACGATAGCTTCTCAAGCCGCCTTAAAAATTCCATATATGGAGAACTTCTGTTAGAAAAAATAGCTATAGCTAAACAGATTTCCGTAGGTTCTAAACTGCCAGTTCTTATTGTTAAAGATCAATCTGGAGCAATATTTGACATTAAGGCCTACTCTAAAAAGAAGTTTATTCTTATTGATCTTTGGTATAGCCACTGTGCGCCGTGTATCGCTCAATTTAGTGATATGAAAAATATTTATAAACAATTTTCAGACAAAGGGTTTGAGATTTTGGCTATTTCAACTGACAAAGAAAAATACATAGCAGATTGGAAAAGTGCAATAGTAAAATACGAATTACCATGGCCACAATATCTTGACCTAAACGGTATTGTAGCACATAGTTTTAATATCAGAATATATCCTTCAAATTTGTTGATAAATCAAAAAGGAGAAATAATAGCAACAGATCTTTCTCCTGCTGAATTGAATCACTTTTTAGGTGAAAGATTATAACAATTTCAACTTAAAAAGGATCAAGCGGCGTAAGAGATATAAAATTCTTCCTTTTTAGACTATCTAAAATTTATGCATAGATCATCAGCCCCCCCAACTTTTCCGCTTGATCCCAACTTTTCCGCTTGATCCTTTAAAAATACTAATTTCTTTGAAACAAAAAAGCCTCAACTTTTTCAAGTTAAGGCTTTTGTTGCGGAATGGACGGGACTCGAACTATCCGACGTAAATATCTATTTAACAATAAGTTAAAAATTACAAAATATAATGCGCTCTAAATGCACACCAATAAATCTATTCAAGAACAACAATTTTATATTCAAATATATAAATAATTTAGTAAAACCATTTCTTGCCCTCTGTTTGCTAGACTTTTTAAAAACTCTTTTCGTTTCAAAAATCATTCGTTTTATGAAATTACATTTCTTTTATCAAAGATTATGGTTTATCTTAAACAGTCAAAATTGCTGCAATAATGAAGTCCTCAATCATAAATTTATATATAGAAAACGGGTTGTCTGGTATTGAGTTACATAAGACAATTGAAAAAGAGGTAGCTGAATATTGTGAATCAATGGCAAAAATAGGTTCTACCTTAAACCTATATTTTTCAGAGGATGAAACAATCTATTTTGATAGGCTTGCGATTGTTAAACTATTAGGCGAAGTCATAAATGGAAATTTGTCTCCTCAAGTATTAGCCTATATATGCGATTGTTTTACTTTAGGCGATAGAATAGAATATCAAAATGAGCTAATTAAAGATGTAATTTTTCAGATTGCAGGCCCTGAAATCAATGGTGGTTTTAAATCAGACAGTGAATTACAAGAACATCTTCAAAAGATTGTTACTGGCGATTAATTATCTAGTGATATACTTTCCTTTTTTTGAGACTGCTTCATTAGCCACTATTATATATAATTCCTAATTTGCTTACTTAAAACAGATTACTGTTAAACCTTCATGTTAATGTTGAATTGACCTATACGTCTGTTCTGCTTATATCAAAAAACCTATCGAAGTAAGCCTTCAGCTTTTCCAAAACAGTTTCTTTCTTCTTCATCAAGTCGCCTGTGGGAGAAAATCGGGAAACGGGCGGTAAGATTTTTGCGAAGGCAGTTCCAGCGGACTGGATCTCACCGTTCTTGAAAGAGTTACTGATAAAAGTTTTCGTTTCTTCTTCTTTTAGTTTTTCCTCAATGACGATTTTTTCAAGTTCTGCTTTTTTCTCTTCTTCAACATAACTAGTCCATTCGTCGTCTACATTAGACGTTGGCGTAAGGGAAGCGACAAACTTTTCAATGAGTTCTTTTTTATTTCGCAAATCAACACTTGAATCAATGGCTTTGCTGATGTTGACAACAATTTCTTTGTCCTCTAAATGACTCTCGTGGTACTTGCGGATGAGCATCAGGATGTAATCAATATTGATTTCAACTTGCTTGATCAATTCCATCTCAAATTCAATGTCGTCATTTACGTTTTCACGATCATCACCGCCTTGTGTTCTAAACTCGTTGTATAAATGGATATACATTCCGTGGTAGTCTTGGAAATCCCTGTCGCTGAGAACTTCATTGCCCTCAAATTCGTCAAAAGATTTTAGAATATTCATCAGTTTTAGAATGGCGCCATACAAACGAATGAAGTCTTTCTTATCCTCTTCACCTGTTACAGCAGTTCCAATTGGGAATTTGTCCAGCAGTTCATTTACCAAATCGTAGTAACCTACAACATCCTTCTTGCCGTCATTATATCCGTAATAATATTCATCAAAGGTTTTTAAGAGTACAATTCCCCCAGCTTCTTTGTTTCCAAACAGCGCCAAACTTTGGTTTGTAGCTTCTTCCAAGTTTCGAAAACAAACGATATTTCCAAAGGTTTTAATAGAATTTAAAATTCGGTTAGTTCTGGAGTATGCCTGTAACAAACCATGCATTTTCAGATTTTTATCCACCCAAAGCGTGTTTAAGGTTGTTGCATCAAAACCTGTTAAAAACATATTCACCACAATCAGAAGATCAATCTCACGATTTTTCATCCTTAGAGAAACATCTTTATAATAGTTTTGAAATTTCTCTGGTGAAGTATCATATGTTGTTTTAAAATCTATATTATAATCCCGTATAGCATTGTCCAGAAAATCTCTGTGACTTGCACTCAAATCCTCGGTGGATTCTGAATTTTCATCTTCTACACCATCGTCTTCCGGATCATTTTGTCCGAAACTAAAGATGGTAGCAATTTTGAGTTTTCTCAGCTCAGGAACATCTTTTTGCTGGCGTTTAAATTCTTCATAATACAACTTAGCAGCATCAATTGAAGATACAGCGAAGATAGAATTGAAACCGCTTCGTCTTATTTTTTCTTTAATTTCCTCTATTTTGTTTCGATCTCTCGCTGAAGCAACTTCATGAACATTTGCTAATGTAGTCATGTAATACGGTTTTGAATTCCGCATGGTTTTCTGATCGAAATGATTTAGAATATAAGCCACTGTATTGGTAAGGCGAACCGGAGAAAGAAGTGCTCGCTCTCTGTCTATATCCCGAACCTGCTGTTCTGTAATGTTTTCTTTTTCTTTCATCGTGCGGATGTAATCTACACGGAAAGGAAGAACGTTTTTATCTGCTATTGCATCTACAACTGTGTAAGTATGAATTGCGGATTGATGATTTTCTTGAGGACAGTTTGTGGGATCACCATGAACGTAGCAACCAAATGCCTGAACGGTTGTTTTCAAATGTGCTTTGCCACCACTGATCGAATTTTTTGCAAAAATTGGAGTTCCTGTAAATCCGAATAAGAAATACTTCTTGAATGTACTGGTAATTGCCTCGTGCATGTCGCCAAATTGCGAACGATGACATTCGTCAAAAATGAAAACAATCGGTTTGTTATATGCTGCGTGGCTTTTTTGTTTTTTGATGAGAATAGATAACTTTTGAATGGTCGTGATAATAATCTTAGCATTAGGATCATCCAACTGTTTTTTCAGAACTGCGGTGTTGGTATTGCTGTTGGCAGCACCTTTCTCAAATTTATCATATTCCTTCATGGTTTGATAATCCAGATCTTTCCGATCGACCACGAAGATTACCTTTTCTATAAAATCAAGCTTGCTGGAGAGCTGTGCAGTTTTAAAAGATGTTAAGGTTTTACCACTTCCTGTTGTATGCCATACAAAACCACCTGCATCAATATTTCCGTACTTTTTGTAATTGTTGGAAACATTGATTTTCTGTAAAATTCTTTCAGTAGCAACAATCTGATACGGACGCATTACCAACAAGAGTTTGTCTGAAGTAAAAACGCAATACTTTGTGAGGATATTAAGAATAGAATGTTTGGCAAAAAAGGTCTTCCCAAAATCCATTAAATCTAAAATTGGTTTATTACTTCCATCTGCCCACCAAGAGGTAAATTCGTAGCTGTTGCTCGTTTTTGATTTCTTGGTTCCCTGCTTTTCCTTTTCTTTAATATGTGTGTAACGTGTTGTATTGCTATAATACTTCGTTAAAGTACCGTTGGAAATAACAAATAGCTGAATGTATTCGTACAAACCACTGTCTGCCCAAAATGATTCTCTGGTGTATCTATCAATTTGATTAAATGCTTCCTGCAGACTTACGCCACGCTTTTTAAGTTCAACATGAACCAATGGTAAACCATTGATCAATATGGTTACATCATAACGGGTAGCACGTTTACCTTCTTCTGTTTCATATTGATTGATAACCTGAAGCTGATTGTTGTGAATGTTTTTTTTATCAATCAAATAAATATTAAGAAGCGAACCATCTTCACAGGTTAAAGCCTGAATATAATCTTCCTGAATGAGACGTGTTTTGTCTTCAATATTACTGTTGGGATTCGCTATTTTACTTTCAAAGAAATACTTCCACTCTTTTTTTGTGAATTGATAATTGTTAAGCTTTTCTAATTGCAAACGTAGATTATTGACTAAATCTTTGTCTGTTCTAATGTTCAAAAAAGTATAAGCCTGTTTTTCTAAAAGCTCAATAAAAACTTTCTCCAATTCTGCTTCAGATTGGTAGGAAGCTTCTTTTTTGTACTCTGATTGATATTTTGCAACAACCGTAGATTCTGTATTTTCGGAAATGAGTTTATAATGGGCCATAGTTTTTAGCGTTTTTAAGAATTTACCAGTGATTGAAAGGTCAACAGTTTTCCTCGGTAATATTCGTATTGTTCTCTTCGTGCTTTGATTACCGCAGGTAACCCAATCGAAACATCATTGACCAAAGCATCAAACTGGTCTAAAATCTTAACGATACGTTCTTGTTCTTCGATTGCTGGAACGGGGACACGGAATGTAGGTAAACTACCACTTCTTAATCTTGTAACTTTGGCACCCTGAGCATATTTCTTTTTAAATTGAAAAAAACTGTCTGTTTGCAATAAATAACCAATAAACTTTGGATTTTGATTGTGACGAAATGCTGAAGAATCTCCACTTATGCAAATATCTTCTTCGCCAAGCCATACAACTGCTTTACAAACATCTTCAATATTTTCGCTTACTCCTGCAATTATTAGATCTCCTCTTTTTGCTTTTCTAAGTTTTTTTGCTAATTCTTCAGAAACAAATGATTTAGTTTTCGTAGCATAAGTTCCATAAAAGGTATAAATCTGTCCATAATGAATGCAACCAACCCCTGATTCTGCAAAATCACTTTTTTGTAAACCACTACCTCTGATAAATTCTCCAACTTCTCTCAAAGTTTTCCATTCCACTTCTTTCCCTTCAAAAGCAAGCAATTGGTTTCTATAATATTCATATTGGCGCTTTCGCGCCTCCAGCTCCGCCTCCAGCTCCGCCTCCAGCGATGTGAATTTGTCGAGAATTTTTACAATTTCTTCTTGGATTGGAAGTGGCGGGATTGGGACGTAGATTTTCTCTATAACGATAGCATCCAACGTAGGTATTCCAGCTCTTCTCACTTTTGAACGTAAAATATGTTCTTCCGTTAAAAGATAATGATAAATAAATCTACTTAAAAAACTTTCATTATTCTCCAAACAGTAACATCCGTCAGATGACCAGAAATCTACTGTACTAAATCCAACAGTTCCGGCTGAAGCACCTACGTTAATTATCATTACAGTATTTGCTTGTCTGTTTGATTGTTGATATTTTCCAAGAGGTTCTAGACCACCATGAAAAACCGGATACTTTTCGTCTTCTGAAAGTAAACTTTTTGTTAACCTTCGTCCTCGTAGAACTTTTGTAATTTCTCCTATTTGTTTAAATTCAATTCCATTAGGACAATATTGTAAAATCAATTCATCTATTTTACTCATACCACAACATTTTCCAAATCATTAACAATAGCATCAATTGAATTACGCAACTCCGTTTGTCTTGCCACAATCTCGGCAATGTGCTGGTTTAGCATTATAATGTCTGTGGCGACTGTTGTATTTTCCTGTTCGATGTAATTGCTTACAGCAATGTTATAATCATTCACCTCAATTTCTTTATTGTCCACCAGTTTTGCAAAATGATCAACGTCTTCTCTTGCTACAAAAGCGTCTAGAATCTTTCTCCGTTGTGTGTTGGATAATTTATTTTTATTTCCACCACGTGTAAATTCGGCAGACGCATCTATAAATAGAGTAGCATTGTCTTTTTTACTTTTCTTTAAAACAATAATACAGGTCGCAATAGAAGTTCCAAAGAATAAATCTGGAGGCAACTGGATGACAGCATCAACATAATTATTATCTATCAAATACTTACGAATTTTCTGTTCTGCACCACCACGGTACAACACACCAGGAAATTCTACAATTGCAGCTGTTCCTGAAGTAGCCAACCAAGACAGCATGTGCATGGTAAATGCTAAATCAGCTTTAGACTTTGGTGCTAAAACACCTGCCGGAGAAAAACGGGGATCATTAATCAACAAAGGATTGGCATCGCCTTCCCATCTAATAGAATAAGGAGGATTAGAAACAATAGCATCAAATGGCTCATCATCCCAATGCATAGGATCCATCAAAGTATCACCGTGGCCAATATTAAATTTCTCAAAATTAATATCGTGCAAAAACATATTGATACGACATAGGTTATAAGTTGTGATGTTTACCTCCTGACCGTAAAAGCCTTGTCGAACATTTTCCTTTCCTAGAACTTTAGCAAATTTCAATAGAAGTGAACCGGAACCACATGCAGGATCATATACTTTGTTTACAGAAGTTTTTCCCACCACTGTAATTTCAGCTAACAATTCAGAAACTTCCTGAGGCGTAAAGAATTCTCCTCCGGACTTTCCTGCATTACTAGCATACATCGTCATCAAATATTCGTAGGCATCACCAAAAGCATCAATATTATTGTCCTGATAATCGCCTAACTTAAGTCCAGCGATTGCCTTTAAAATTTTTCCCAGTCGGGCATTTCGCTGTTCAACAGTTCCACCGAGTTTGTTACTGTTCACATCCACGTCATCAAATAATCCTTTCAAATCATCTTCACTGTCTGTTCCGTTAGCTGAGGATTCAATATCTTTAAATATTCGATGTAAGTCTACATTCAAATTTGAATTCTTCTCCGCGTTAATCTGGATATTGAAAAAAAGTTCTGATGGTAAAATGTAAAAACCTTTTTCGTTTACGGTGTCTTTACGACCAAATTCAGCCTCTTCATCAGAAAGCTTTGCATAATCGAAATCAGTATTTCCTGTTTCCCATTCTGCTTTATTTATATGTGCCTGAAGATTCTCCGAGATAAATCGGTAAAACAAGATTCCCAAAACATAAGATTTAAAATCCCATCCATCTACACTTCCTCTTAAATCGTTGGCAATCTGCCATATCGCACGGTGTAACTCGTCGCGTTCCTGCTCTCTAGTCATTAATCTTAATTATATTTAAAAAGTATTTGCTGAAATTACATAAAAAGCATTTCACAAGAAGTATCACATATTGAATTATTCCATTCGTTTACCTGAAATTATCATATAACTTGTTGAGAGTTAAATGCTATTTATTTAATTTTAAATACAAAAAATTTGGTAACGCAAAATAGACATAGGTTTGTCTATTCATTTTGTGAAATCTTTTCCATTTTGCTATTGTTGGTTCAGAAAACTTTCGTTTTTGAGACAGCTACTTTTTGTTAGTCGCAATTAAAGCACTTTATAAGTACAACGAAATCCAATAGGGTCGAATACTATCAACATACGCAACCAGCAAAATTTGTTTTTTTTTGGCTATCTTTACCACATCGGAGTGGGGCATATGTTGATGTTGTACAACCGCCTTAACTTTATCCTTACAAAATATTACTAATTTTAGGTGGGTTCAATTCAATGAACTGAAGCTTCTAATATGTTACAAATTTACTTGAAAACCTTAGGTTTTATCACCTACAGATGTAAGACCTACTAGCTCCCAGGGCGTAACTAATCCTTTTTAGTCCTTGGGAAACATTGTTAAAATATTTATAGCATGATATTAATGTCAATTAGGTTCAATATGATTATGGCTTCAAAATCATTACCTTAGTCAAAGGTGCTAAACCATGTTTTATGATTGACGCTAAAAAGTTAAAACAGTATAAATATTTGAAATTTTTCCCTATCCCGTTCCTAGAAGATCTATTAAACGGTCAAGTTATTCCCTTCATAGGTGCAGGATTTTCATTAAATGCGGTTACACCAAAAGGTAAAGCAATGCCAGATTGGTTCACCCTGGGGAAGCTTATTGCCACCGATCTTGGTTCAGATTACGACTTTAGTGATCCGGTTGATGCCATTTCTGCGTATGAGCATGAATTCGGGAGAGCAAAATTGATTGAAAAGGTTAATGGTCTTTTGCTGACTAGCAGAGTAAAGCCAGGCAAGGCTCATTTGGCCTTTTCCGAGGTGCCGTTCAGATTGGTCGGTACGACGAATTTTGATTTTTTAATAGAAAAGGCGTATGAGATGACCGGAATGTTTTATTGTCGCCCACTAATTGATGAAGAACACTTAGCAATTAATCACAACCAAAATGATGAAGTCGCGTTATTGAAACTTCACGGAGATCTGAATCATCCAAGACGTATGATCATTTCAGAGGAAGACTATGACAGATTCTTGATTACTTACCCGTTGCTCGCAACTTTTTTAGCGAATATTTTGATCACAAAAACGTGCCTATTTATAGGCTATAGCCTAAGTGATCCTGACTTTCGTCAGATCTGGCAACTAATCAAAGACAGACTTGGAAAGTTGAGACGACATGCTTTTGTTATAGGAATTGGAACGACCCCTCAACTGGTAGCAAAATTTGAAAGGCGCCATGTAAAGGTTATTAATCTGCCTAAAACACCAGGCAAAACCTTTGACGAAATTTTACAAACGTTGTTTGAAGAAATGCGTGATTTCTGGATGAGACAGCTTCCAAATCATAATATGGTTACTGAGGAAGGTTCAAAAATCCAGCTATCCCTAAATGAGGATCAAAATTCAAGACTGGTGTATTTCGCTATCTCAAGAACGGACATTTCCTACTATAAGCGTTACATTTTTCCAATAATAGAGAATTTAAATTATGTTCCAGTCACTATCGAAGATTATGGACCAACTATAAGCAATAGACTAGCAGCAATTATAACTTTAGTTGAGAGATCGGCTTTTATAGTTGTTGACGTATCTTCAAGTGAGAATAGTAATGAGGTTGGGATCATCTTTAATAGTAAGCGTAGACGAAATACTATCATTGCTATTATCAATCAACAATACAATGGCCTGGAACATGTCGATGTAGAGCTTTCAATAGAGCAGCGTGCGGGTGTAAGATTTATAATCAAACCAAAAGATTTTATTGAAAAGCCTGAGGATTTTGAGGAAAATTTTGAAGAAGGCTTTAAAATGGAAACTCGTGGTAAAGTTTCAAGTATTAAAGATGAGCCCGATAGACTATTTAGAAAGAACGAGTATGCCGCCGCTGTGGTATCCTCAGTTACCTTATTGGAAGATGCATTAAGAAATAGGTACAAACAAGATGATTCACATCGTCCTGCTCTGCTAAACGAACTACTGAAGAATGCACAACAAGAAAATATCATAACAGCCCAAGAGATGATGTATATGCGCGATTGGATTTCAATTAGGAACAGATTGGTTCACACTTCAGAACGTAACATTACGAAATCACAGTCAAAAAAAATTATCGATCAAATAAACAATATTATTGAGCTAATGGACATATTGTAATAGTAAGCTAATCAGGCAATTTTGTCTTTTAAATTTAAGAAAGGAATCTCAGATCAATTCATAACATAGATCATTTAATAAGATTTTATTCTTTTTATTGTCCACTTAGTTCTTGGATAATTCTGTTGTGCACCTAATACCAGATCGATTTTCTTATCCCTTCCGTCTCTTAGCATTTGTCTAAAATTGAAGCCTGGTTTAGGCCCAATTTTATTTGACAAAACTTTACCTTGCGCTAATAAGTCTGCGCACTCGTCTGGGGTCATTTCATCTATATTATTTTTATACATGTAGTATTGAAGATAGTCGGATATGAATTTCACATCTGAATTCTCGAATGCGCTCATCATGGGATTGTTGGAAAGGTCATATTGAAAATTTTACCTATAAAGTATCTGGTGCTTTATTTCTATTTTTATTCACGCGAACTAGAATCCTAATTAAGCCAAACAAACCAAGTATAACAACGCTAGCAAAGATTGAAGTACTTGTTTGGTATTGTTCAATTTTGCTTGGCTTCAAAGCACCAATGAGAATTGTAAGAAGTACCCATACCACAAGAAACACTTTGTACCATTTTACATTTGCACCAAAGACACCTTTCAGGGAAAAGTATATTGATAAACCTATGACTAAAGCCAACGCTAATGCTTCGGCTAACAGTAGTATTATTGGTTTGTATGAATCCATTATAATAAAATTTTAGGAGATTATCTTTTATCTAACAATGAAAATTACTATCGTTTATTGAGATTTTTAATTCGCTCCGGACATTACTGCTTAACCAAGTTCCTTTCGAATGTAATTAGAGGCAGCTGTTAACCGCCACCAAGTCAATGTTCGTTTATTGAGGCAAAATTTTAATATCGAATCCTTGGTCTATCAAAAATCCGCCAATTTTTAATATCCAATGATAAGGAATTCAACATTCTGTACTTTATTATGGCTAAGCGCATAAGTATAATCTCCTAAACTAATCAACCTAACATTATTTTTATACTTTCTTACTAAATTACCGAGTTCCTCAATAGATGGAATACCAGTATTACGGTATGAAATTACAATTATAGAGGAACTATGCATTTTCAATAGGTTATCAAAATCATTGATAATTCTATCTTTATTTTCGAATTCCGAGGACTTGTTTATTATAATTTCATGGTGATTTTTATTGAAATTTATCTTTACTTCGATTTCATCATAATTCACTAATCCCTCTAAGAAATGATATCTTGAATGATAAGATACATGGCCATTTTTTCTAAAGTACGGTGGGTCTATGTAAACTAAGTCTGCAGAAGCCTTACATTCCAACGCAGAAGAATTTAGAATTATTGGTAATTGAACACCTTTAATGCAAAATTCATCTAACTCTTTATTGAACCTCTCAAATAATTCACTGAAAGATCTTTCCCAGGTTGTTTTGTTACCAAAATTACCACCCGTAAAGTTAGTTCTTAGGTTCAGGTTTTTTCTGTGAAATAAGTTGTATGGCCTTTTGATTAAACATGATTGTATTAGAAGATAGAAAGCAGCGTTACGTTTGCCTAAATCATTCATGTGTTGAATGTTTTGTACCGCTATGTCAATGATGTTGTTTTCTATTTCCGGAAAATAAATTCCCTTATAATGTTCTGCTACAAAACTTTTATAGGTTCTACCCGCTTTAGGTTCAAGTAGATCAAGAGCCTCATCTTTGCTAAGGTGATTAAAACAATTTCCAATTAATGCATGAGCATTAATACAATTAAACTTGAAAATATCGTTATAAATTACGGATTTACCTTTCGTTTTGGAGAAATATGAGAATATTCCTGAGCCACCAAACACGTCCAGTGTTGATGTAAATTCTATCCCGAGCTTTTCAAATTCATCCCAGATCTGCGTTATTAATTTTCTTTTGGAGCCATAATATCTTGTTACCGGAAGCTTTATTCTTGACATATGACCTCAATCAAATTTTTTAAATTCTCAAAGTTGGGTTCCGAAATACAGTTTAATTGTCTGTTTGCAAATTGTGGAATTGGTACTTGAAAATTATAAGGTATAGTAGACAGGTTATCTCGCCGTGTATTATATCCTCCATCTGTTGGGGATTGATCGATGAAATATTTCTTCCTTTGGCAAGTTTTATCACTAAATGCAGAAATCAAATAAAATTCAATATTTAGCCTTTCCGATATGCTATCCAACTGTCTTAAGAGTTTACTACACTTCACTATATAACTTTCTATATATTCATCAGTCAGTTTTGTTTTAGCTTCAATGAAACACAATTTCTTCGGCGTCTTGATCAAGAAATCAAATTCTCCAACATTGCTATTATTCGTATAGAGCTCAAAGTTTTTTATATACTGTGATGTATGTGCAAGTATTGCTTGTTCTAAAAAGTCTTCAAAAAAGTTGCTTAGAAAATAAAATGCAACCTCAGGCTTCAAGGTTAGCTTCATGGAGTTACTCTTTGAGATAGGGGCTTTTGCATCCCTATAATAATCCTGTGAAACACTATTATCATTGCCCTTTATCCAATGAAGCAAATTATATTTTTTTCCAATTTTCTGATTAGTATAAATTCCTAGCGAAGTTTTGCCTTGTTCACTCGTTACATAAAACTCCAAATCTGCAAATTCTTCTAGCTTGGTTATTTGGGTTACACATTCAAAAAACAACTCATATTCACCTAATTGATTTTGTAGCTCTATCGGTAAATGTAGATTCTTTTCAAGGTTAGATAGTAAGTTGCTTAGAGCATCTTCTTTCACTTTTACCCTGAAACTCTTTTGTAGGTCTGTTTCGAAATCATTTCCTCGTCCAACGGGTTTTTTAAAAACTTCCTTGAACATTAGCCAGACATAATTAATATAATTGTCTGCCGATATAAACCTACCCAGATCAGAGTTTACGAGAGGAAAAAATAGACTTTTATATGTAATTCCAATTTCATCGTACTCCCCCTCCTCGTTTTGTGTAAAAATTTGATTAACTTCATTCTCGGCTCCAAATGTCAATCCAAAATCTTGCGACAGCTTTTGATTATTAATCAATAAATCTTTCTGATCGATTTCAGATGTTGTAATTGAATCAGCCTGGAAATATAAGCTTGGAATGTAGGGAATCCAATTTTTTCTTTTGCTCGTTAATGTTACTACAGATTTAAATAGATCATCAAACCCTACTTTAGTAAGTTTTTTAACGTTTGCCTGGATTTCTTGATCTTGGATTGACTCAGTGAGGTGTAGAAATATTTTCTTTTGTTTTATATATTCATTTAAATTGTTTTTTATGTCACGTACTTCTGAGTTGGCACCATCAACTATTAAAATTTTTCTTCTTTTATCAACTATATATAAATCGGTGACACTGAAGTCAATATCATCCAATATAGTTGAATTATAAAAAGTGGCAACTTTTGACGCTAGATCATCGACTGTGGACTCAGAATCTAACCTTATCCCCATCTCTCGTAGGAAGTCAGCTGAGTATAATGATGTAATTGAAAAATCTGGGTTGCTAATCTTAGCAATATCATTTATCAAATTACAATAAAAACCTATTGGGTTACTGAGATCTATATCGTAGTCGATTAAGTTAACTTTACTTGTATTGTCGAACATATTATAGATTTTTCTCCGTATAGTTAACAATAATCTTTGCTATTGCAGCTGTATACTCAAAATTGTCACGATACATATTCAATAAAACAAACATGTCATCGGGTGAATAATCTAAGATTTTATACTCAGCAGCATTATTAATTTCAACATCACTATTACTAAGTTCTAATTTTTCAGGTGCATAAATAACAAAGTTATAGTCTATAGGGGCAGGGATGTTATTTAACCTCATATTCATTTCAGATTTATCTACAAAATCATTGAATAAAAAGTAATGTGTTTTCTTTCCTTTGTGATCAATAAAATATTGATACCTTCGACTTAAATCACCATCATCTGTGATAAGGTAATTGTCTTCCAAGTAATATTTGAGTGGATCAAAAAACTTCTGATTCAGTGATTTGAATGCTCCATCCAATTGAAGTTTCGTCTTTATATTGATAAAAAGTTTTTCCAGACCTTCTTCAATCAGCATCTCACTAATACTTAGCCGTACTACCTGATCTCTTAAAAGCTCTATTGAATGTTGTAAAATGTCTCTATTTCTTTGATGGTTAGCTTTCATCAATTGACCTATGATGTTGTCAAGATCTGACTCATTACGATTCGTATCAAATAACTCATTTAGATACCTCATCAATTCAGAAAAATCATCTCGATTCGAAATCGGTGGTAATGTTAAAAGACTTGTGCGAATCCGGGTATACAATGCTTCGTTAGCAGATTGAATTTCGAAAGCTCCAGTTGCATCTGTAAAACATGTTAGAATATAGTGTCCTTTAATTTTATTAAACAGATCGATTAACTCTCGATAAGACGTTAGGAAATGATTTAATCTAAGCTTCGACTTTTCTTGAATCTTTTCAATTTCATCGATGCCAAATATTATGTAGTGATTTGATTTGGCTAAAATGTTTAAGAAAACAACAAGTACTTCTCTTCTATCGAAATCCATCAATTGCGGAAGATCAAACTCCTTAAAATGGCCTTTGGTATATAATCGACCAGTACCCAGAAATATCAATTTTTGAATTTGCTCATCGGTTCTAGACGGATTAAATAATTGAATTGTAAACTCTTTTATACCCGAGAAATTGGCTTTGAAGTTATCCGCAAGCTCCTCTGCAATTCCTTGACGATTACGTAAGGATTTAATATATGATATAAGATTAAGTGAATATTTATCTTGGATAAGTTTTAGTAAAAAAATTACCAAATCTGGCTGCTCTCTGTCTGCGCGTGAGTAAACTACATCTATCCCAAACTTATTCGATTCAAAGAAAAGTTGCAGATATTTCAGGAGATTCGTTTTTCCATTCCCATATTGAGCAATTATCAAGTTGGTCTGCATTCTATCTCCATCTATATCAGAAATGTTTTTTGCTATGACTTTCTTAACTATTTGTTGATTTACTACAAAATACGGTAGGTTCGGAACTTTACCTTCAGACAGATCTCTACGTAATGTTTCGAGAGATTGTTCATTAGGATTTAATTTTTCCCAAATATTATCAATATTCATATTTAAATTCCTTTAATCCTTATTTTTATCACTGGCGTACTTCGTACTTTAAATCTTTTACGTCTGTCTATTGAACTCACAATATTACTTAAAAAAATATGCTTTTTTGACTTTTCAGTTTCGTAGTATTCATTAAGAAAAGCTTCAAAGTTTGGCATAGACATTTTCATTGCTTCTCTTAAATCGTGAATATTAACGAAGCCAAGCTCATCTAAACTTTTACTTAATAAAAACTTATAATTACTTTCAAAGCGTTCCTTTCTTATTAAGAAGGAAGAATTTTTCTTAAAGGTTAGGTCTAAATATTGTTCAAATCTATTATTTAAAACGTTATACCAATCTTCGAATTGGCTGTTAGATTGTATTGTTTTTTTAAAGCTAGGGCTTGGGATATAGTTTTTATTCAATAAATTCAAACTGCTTATCCAATAAGTTCTAACTGTATTATAGTTACTCAAACTTTCTGAAACAAAATGGAAGTTTCTAATGCCATAATATTTATCAAGAAAATCATAATGGATCTCGACAATATTTTTAATTTTTTTCACATGTGCTAGTCTCTGAAATAAGCAAAGAGATACTAGCATTAAAAAGTCTTTTTCCAATAGCTTCACCTTAAAGAATTCCTTTTCTCCTTTAGAAAGTTTAAAAAAACTACTCTTCAGCATTAAAAGTTTGTAGGCATCTTCAGTTAACTCATTATTTGCATCAATTAGTCCTAATTTATCTTTGGTCATGTTGACAAAATAAGAAGCTGCTTTATAAGTTGAAAAGATTTGCTTTTGCAAAGCAGTTTTCTCAGCTTGGCTGATCGCATTTTGAATCATTAGAATCTTTTCTTCTTTTTTGAGACTATAAATTGCTAGATAGACTTCATGGATCGCAAATTTACTTGGGATTCCATTGTAGTCCTGTAAATCATTAGCTTTATATTTTTTATAAAGTTCGGTAACCAGGTACAGATAAAATTCAAGATTTGTTTGTGACGGTTTAATGTTTCGACTATGGTTAATAAATTGACATACCCACTTAACTGCTTTTAAGGGTTGACTGAGTGGCCTATGTAAACTAATAATAAATGGAATTTTAACGTTCATTGCATTTAGATATTAGGCAAACTTAAGCTTCATATTCCTTAAAAGTGAACCTTTGAGCTTTAAATTCATTTTATTTCGACATTTTAAATAAATGATCAATATATCTAAATGGGGCGTGTTATTGCGCCAGTTAAATTTAATCGAAATCCCTTTTCCTGATCGGCATTTATTTTATAGGAATTGGCGAGTTCATCTAAAGTCTTCTGATGGTCACTTGTTGCTCGTTCAAGTTTTTTGTTGAAACACTAATGATTCTGCTTTGCTTTTTAGCTTCGGCTTGATCTTCTTTAGCTGATAAATATTGGGCATACCCTAAACAATTTATATATAATCACTTTGACTTCAATAATTCAATTTTTTCTTTCTCACTTGCCAGTAACCTCTCATAAAGTTTTTTGTTCTCTTCGAATAATTCCACAACCTTATCTATCGGATTAAAGTTTGGCTGAACATTAATGGCATTTATTGTCGAGCTATCATTACTAGTAAAAGTATTAGAGATTATATTTAATATAGTTTCTTCGTTGAAGCTTTTTATTCCCTCAGAACTAACACCTAAAATTTGAGCGATTTTATCTAATGTAGAATCCTCAATCTCTTCACTCTGCTCAATTTTACTGACTGCTTGCTGGCTTATCCCTAATTCCGCTGCAAGAGCTTCCTGCTTCATACCTCTTAATTCACGGATACGTGAAACTTTTCGTCCTATATGCGTGCGAGTGTTTTTTTCTGAGGTTTCCATATTCCAAATATATCTAAAATTTTCTTTTGGTAAGAAACAACTTAGCTATTGTATTATACAATCGGCTGTGGTTCGGTACGGCGATGTTGATTCGGAAATTAGAAGAAATAAATCGAAAATGCCATGAAAGTAACAAACTTAAGCTCTGTAAAATCCGTTTCGAATGGATTAAATATATTTATTGAAATATTGGCAAAGAAATTTGAGCCTCTGAAAATTTATTCTTTTTGCAGGATCATAAAATCCAATAATCGTTTAGGTTGCTTTACGACTAGCCTAGACAAAAATGAGCCACACTACTTTCTGTTAATTATAATGGAAAGCTCAACCCGGAATGAGCACGAAGTTCAGGATTTTTGCAGATCGCATTATAGTGAAGGTAAAATCACTATTCTTTCACATGGAGTCGAAACGATTAAGGAGTCTATCCAAAAAAACAACAGGTTTTTCATTACAATATTAAACCAAGGAAGTCTACTCTATAATAGTACTGGAATGCTGGCGCAAGACAACGAAATCAAATTTGAGCCCAGCCAAAACTTTGAAAAGGCTAAAAAGCATTTTGAACATCGAATAAAATTGGCTCAAGGTTTTTTGGATGCGGCAGCAGATAGTTATGCCAATCAACATTATGCCATTGCTGTTTTTTTGACTCACCAAGTCATCGAACAATGCACCATTGCATTGATCAGGGTAAATCTCGCTTACAGGTCAGATATTCACCATTTAGGCCGTCAACTCGATCTCTGCTGTTGCTTTTCAGAAGAACCTTCCAATCTTTTTAGATCTAATAAAGATGATCTTTTATTATTTGAAATTTTACTAAAAAGCTATTCTCAGGCAAGATATAAGGACACTTTTAAAGTTGATTCAGACGCCGCAGATAAGCTTGTATCAAAGGCATATGCATTCTTTGAACTTACTAAAGAGATTTGCACCAGTAAAATAGCTGATTTTAAATTGCAAAACGAGATGCAAATAGAAATGGGGGTAGGTTTTGAATAATTTAACTCTCGATATACCTTTTTACAGGTTTTTTAAACTCCCTTTCAAAAACGGAACCCGGTTGCTGGAAAGAAAAACCCTAGATTCTTTGTCAGAATTCAGGCCTCCAAAACGCGGCTATCTTTCAGTTAGCGTTAAACATTTGCGTTTTGTCAACGAAATACTTACCGCCTCGATCAGCATCGAAAATGAAGATGTCGAAATGATATACCTGAAAGTAACGCAGGATCATTTACTTATCAGTTGCAGCATGGATACAGATGAATTTTATCTAAGCAGATATGCCTACTTTTTTTTAAGTAAATATTTATGGTTTTATCATGAAAAAAGCTTTGAGGACTATTACTATCCGGATTTCTTTGATGCGGATAATGGAACTTCGAAATACCTGAAAATCGCGAGTAATAGCAAGGGGCTAACCATTAAATTGAAAGAGCCATTTAGAAATCTTTTTAAACCAAGCGTCTCGCTTCCCATTATTCCGCTAAAAAATGAGGCAAGAAGAAATATTTTTCTTGAACCACAATTATCGGATTCATTAGAAAATGATACACCAGTTATCGCATATTGTATTTTAGACCCCTTAAACCTACACGAGAGATACAATGAAGAAAAAGAATTAACCTTACTTATTCCTTTTACGGCAACCCTAAATAATGACAAAAGAAATTTTAAATCATTATTGACATACTTAAACAGTAAAACGATATCAGACGATCTGGAGCTCAATTCAGAGCAGCTTAATTTGAACGACATTTGTGAAGAAATGTGGGAGAACTCTTTCTATTTTCAAATGAAAAACCATAAGGACGAAAATTATAGCAGAACTTTTTCCGAAAGGAAAAAATTACAGTTTGATCTTTGGAAAAGTGCACTTCCACAACTTGTGTATGAACGGTTCATGTGCTATCAATGGATTTATGGCTTGAGATACATAAAAGGAAAGCCGACAAAAAAAGATATTTGTTTCTGCCAGGTTGCGAGTGATATACCTCAACTGAAATTTCTTCTTATTGACAAAGGAGAATACTATTTCCTTGACCTAAAATTTATGGTTAATGGCAAGCTCTCCAATTTTGCGCCAATTTTTAACATGTTCTTTTTTGCTGCTGCAGAAAAGAAGCCGATGAAGTTTTACTTGTTAGGCTCGATCGCTGATGCTGAAGTCGTATCTTATTTCTCGAAAATAAGTTTTCGGTTGCCTGTACTAAAGAAACATTATGATACCCACTTGGAGCCCTTCGTTCAACAGATTGTACAAACCTATGGCTTAAAAAAAAGATAGTCCTACACCAAATGCCTGTCCATTCTGGAATTTTAGAATGGGCAGGATTTTTTCGTAGATGTAAAACGCAAACCTGAGGCGGGTTGAGTGGCAGGGTTTGCAGGCCACAAATGCGTGGTGGGTAATTATCAATTAGCTTTTTTCTGCTTATCCTTTAAATTCTTTTTTGATTTCCGTGCCATTTCATAATCTTTTTTTGCCTTGGCTTCCTTTAAGCTTGCCTCGATTAATACCTGCTGCTGATGGATTTGGAGATCAGCGTTTTTCATCAGGTTATCTTTGTCTTTCAGGTAATGCCCGTCAATTTCAATGGATAGCTCAGGGTAGGTACCGCGTATGACCTTAAATTTATCTGATTCGGTTTTGAGCTCGCTGTTCCTTAAGATTAAAGAGATGGAACTTCCTAAGGAAATTGCAACAACAAGAAAAATAATTATTGCACCAACAAAATAGAACTTTGATTTTATCTCATAGTGATGTTGGTGCTTTACCTTAAATGCTTCAGGTAACTGCTCTATTTTTTTCCTTAACTCATTCATCGAAACTGCAAATCTATTAAGCTCATCAATAGAAGGCATGATTCCTCCATCAGGCGTAGCAATTGCAATCGCCTCATCCGCCTGCGAATTCTGATGCTCAATAATAGCCGATAACTTTTCATCCTGGAATTTCAGCTGACCGATAAGCAGATCCATGATCTCTTCTATATTTTCCAACTTTTCATTTATGTTTTCCATAAGATTGCCTTTAATTTGTAATTACCTGCCTCTTCCCTGACTTTGCTCTTCATCATAACCGGTTCCTTTCTTTTTCTTTTTTCTAGGCTCGGGTTCAGCATGAAGCGGCGAGAACGTAGGCGCAAACAGAATTTCCAATATTTCAGTCAGTTTAGAGGATTCGCTAAACGTCTTCTTGCCAGGAGAGCTTTCACTAAATTCCCTTTCTGGTATGTTTATTTTGGTAAAATCCTGTTGAACAGATGTATCCTGAAAAAAGGCATTGAGTTTACCATAACTTAGCGACCTGTCGATTTCCGAACCTTTAAAAGTATATTCTCCGCTCTTGAATGAAACGCCCTGTATTTCGTTGCTACCGTTTTTATATTTGAAAACCATTTCAATGCCGGCGCTGGATAGTTTATTTCCAAAGCTCTCCCAGTTTCTACTACTTTTTTGTGCTGATTTGATTTGGTCAAAAAGCAGGTACCGGATCTTATCGCTTCCTTTAAGCGCTTTTCTGTTAACTTTGTCTCTATCCTTTGCCATAAATAACCCATGCTTTATGGTTATTTCTTTGCAAGCCGCAGCGTTTTTTTTAAACTGGAACTGATCGGAGATCGTCTTTCCATTATTATCCACCCGATTGTAAATTATGTGTAAATGGGGGTGATGGTTATCGTTATGCCGGACAATAAGCAACTGCGTATTCTTTATGTTTATGAGTTTCAAATACTCCATTGCCATTGCCAACATATTTTCGTTACGCAATTTATCTCTATCAACTTCACTCCAGCTAAGAGAAATATGGGCTACCGCTTTTGAAAGCTCAGGATTCATCTTTCTTTGCAAATCAAAATCCCTTACAATGAGGGATGTATTATTTAATCGGATTCCATCGCCATAAAGAATTTCTGCATCCTTTTTGTTTACCACATAACGAACACACCCACCAAAGCTTTTGCCAATTGCAATCTTTCCTATCATTTCTCGAAGTAGTTATTAATCAATTTATGTATTTTACCCATCAACTCCCTGCACTTTTTCTGGAACACCAATAGACCCTGTTCATGTGAAAGTTTTGTAAGTTGGTTCAGGTTGTTTGCCATTCCCGCGAGCATCCTGAATACTTTCAAATCCTCAGGACTTATTCTTGGTGAAACCTTTCCAGCTTTAGCGGCCTGGCGAAACCAATCACTGATTTTAATTCCAGCTTTATTGGCCTTTCCCTCGATAATAAAATGATCCGTTTTGCTCAATCTCACCATAATAATTTTTTCTCGTTTTATCTTCTTTACCGGCCTGCCTCCCTTGGACTTTGCGGCATTTAATCGTTCTTCCATCAGGCTTTTAATTTTTCTTGACCTACTTTTTGCGACCATCGTGAGTAAAAAGGCAAGTTCTTTTTCGCTGAAGCGAAAAAGGTTTTTGTATAGCAAAAACACAAACTTGCTCCCTCAAAGTTTTTAGAAAACCCGTCTCAGACCATAGGTTCATACAACATTATTTGTTTAAAAAAATCAGACTCCCAGTTGGATTGAAAGACGGCAGATAATTAATATATCCGGACCGGCATAAATCCTTAATACACTTATGGTAAGTGCTGGTTGATCTGATCTTTGAAATCCTCATTAGCTTTTTCCTTGTGACAACAATCGGATTCATCCGGCCACCACTTGCCCAGCACTGAACGATTGATGTGAAGAGACTGATATGTATGGGCGAGATCACCTGGTCTTCCGCTGCCTTGCAGAGGAAGACCGTTAGGGGTGTGGCCATTTTCATCTCAGATTACTTGATGCTTTTGGAAACTGCAAAACTTTGTTGATCTCCTCCATACTATAGTACATGGTACCGCCAATTTTGGTAAAACTGAGCGTTCCATTATTTCTAAGGGTTTGAAGGGTTCCTCCGGATATGCCTAATAATTTTCTGACCTCGCTACTACGAAGCCATTTTTTATCTGTCGGTTTTTCTGGAGCTAGAAAAGCTTTAAGTTCTTTAAATAGATCTGATTTGAAATCCATCAAATCAGATTTGGTCATAATTTCTATAGACATAAAATTCAATTAGTTTGGCTACATTGCCAATACAATATTGAATCAGAAAATACCATTTTATATGACCACTCGTATGGTTTGGTCAAAACAAAAAGGTTTTGTTTTAGAGCTCGGATTTGATTGGTAGGATTTTGAAGAGTTTGATGGATTCTGGTATATCAGAGCCCTTTATCAGCTTGCCTGTCTTGTTTGCAGGAAAATAATTTCGAAGGGTCTCAAGAGAAATCTCGCTTTCTCCATGTTGAAAGTATCTGGCAATCATCTTATACCAAGGGCTTTGGGATTGTGAGCGAGCTAACTTTTTTCCGTCAGGCAGTTCAAGATCCTGAATCTGCTTAACCAAATCTATTAACTGTGGTAAATTACCGTCCAGAAGTCTTATTTTTTGATCCGACTCGTACCGGTTCAGTGATTTAATTTGATCCTTTAATAGTAGAATTTCTTGCTTAAGTCTTAATATCTCGATTTCCTGTTCAGAAACAACTATTTCTAAGCTTTTTTTAAGATGCCATTTATCGAACCGCACAAGAACATCCTTAAATTTCCTTAAGGCTTTGAGGCTTTTGATCGTATCTAATGACGTTATACTTTTTTTATGGTAATGCACAATTTGATCTTCAATTTTATCCAAAACATGCTTAAAGAATTCCTCTTCAGTATTCGAATTGTTATTAGAAACAAACCAATCAAGGTGGAACTGATAGTATTCTGCATATTCTTCAAATTCAAGACTGAAGAATTTTTTAAAGAAAAAATTATCTCCCTTTTTCCGGTCAAACTTAATTGGATTACCGATCTCAAACCTATGGGGGGTCGTATCAAATGGATCACGGAATTTGAAATATTCTTTCATAAATAATTCTGCTAATTATAACAAATTAAACATTTGCATTAAACATAGTTAATGTGTGAAAAAAAATTTAACATTAATCTTTAGATCTTAAGCTTATTCAAGTTTGAATGCTTATTTGCAGACAAAGTCCAGATAATTGCATCAAAATCATATTGCTCTACACACTAAACTGATTGGATACATAATGCTATAAGTAAACATGGTAATGTCAGCACTGTAATAGAACTGTTGCCTACGGAATAATTTAAATAACAGTAAGACGGCTTCTGCCTTAAGGGAAATATAACGTTTTGCAACGCCGGTGTTTCGCGCTGGTTTACGTTATAATTCGTTTAATATAAAACAAGCGCCAGAATTTATATCATGCTCTACCTTTTTAAACTTTACTTCCACCACAGATCCATCTTGATATCTAACTTTAACTCTATCATTCCTGCCGTAGATTTTAGCTTTCGTAAATGGTTTTCGAATAACAGTTCGTGGACGAATTACCGATTCAGCATTTTCTCTTATAATATCAAGGCCGGTCTCACCTAATAAACTTTTTTGGTGCGGAAACTCCATTGAATCAATAAGGTCGATAATATGCCTAGCTTGATATAATGCTTTTTGCCTTTCATTAGTATAAGAATAAATATTGAGCTCTAAATGCTCAATAAGCAGGTAGTTCCCAATTTGTTCAGCGGGAACGTTATTTCTTTGACTTTTTATAAACTCTACATATCCTAAGGCTTTTTCGTAGAGTTGCTTTTCTGTATAAGAATGAATCAAATCTGCAAAAATCGAAAGATCTCTCAACTCAACAATTTTGTCAGCAGATCTGCGAAATAATTCCACATATTTAAGTGGGATATCATTCGATTCTTTATAATTATTAACATAGGCTAAACTTTTCAGAACCTCATAGTGAAGTTCAAAATCAACTTGATAACTTTCAGTATTAATTATGTCGTTTAGATCGTTGAGAATTTTTATTCCAACCTGCCAACTGTCAGATTTATTGTAAGCTTGTAGAGCAACTTCAAAATATAATGCTATAAAGTCTTTCTCTTTATTTGTTTTCGAAAATTGCTTAACTCTCGTTTCGAAAGCTTCTTTACTGACTTTATAAATCTCAACTAGAATGTCCATCAACTGAATTTCATCGATTCCCATTGGCCGATCCAGAGTAGGCTCGGAGTTATCAATTCCACTGGTTGCTATAATTGCTAAAATGGAATCCAAAATCTCAAGTTTGGTGCTATCTGAATCTGCGATTTCAGCCATCAGAAATAATAATGCCGGCTTGGAATTCTCGGTTGCAAGTTCTAATGATGAGGAAATGCATTCCATTGCTTTAGCTAACTCTTCTTTATCTTTGAAAATTACCGCCAATTGGTAAAAAGAGATACATCTGTAATATTTTCTATCTTCCTCACTTACCCTTTTACTAAGTTCAAACTTGTTATCAACTAAATTATTATACATTAAAATTGCCTCATCAACCCTTTCAGTCAATGTAGACATGTATAAATTTGCTAAATTTGTGTAAGCTCGCAGGAAATTTTCGTCTTTTCTAGAATTGTCTATCACATACTTCCAATCTTTCTCACATTCTTCAAAATCGGTTAAACCTTTCATTATTAAACCTCTTAATGTAAGAGACGCAAAATAAAATTTTGGCACATCTTCTTCATCAAATTCCGCAGTTTCAACATGTTTGAGGGCTAACTTAAAATTCGATTCAGAATACTCGAGGTATGCTAAATAATAGTAACAAATATCTCTGCTATTTTCTGGAAAATCATCATGCTCGAGATACTCATAAAATGCATTTAAGGCCTCTGAGTAATTTGCTTTCTCATAGTAGTCCATTGCTTGAACTAACAGTCCCTTCTCATCTTTTTCTAGTGATTTTATCCAGTCTAATGACAATGACCGTCGAATGATTTCATTTTTTATTACAACATCGTTATCAGTATAGTTGGTAATACCAGCGAGATAAAGTTTGCTTTTAATCTTTGAGGATATCTTTGAGCCGGCTCCCTCATAGATCTGAATCAGTGCAGACCTGATATCCTTATCATTTTTAACAAGTTCTCGGATATTATCAATAGGCGGTTTATCATAAGATGTCAAGTACATCTCGACTGCAATTTTGTCTAACATCTCGACAGTTAGATCATTCAGTTTGACTTGATTTTCAACTTCAGAGCATAAATCCCATGTCATTCTTGGATTACCATTTGTCCAGAAATATATTCTGTCAATACAAGAGATAGATAGGTTTAAATGTGCAAGTTGGAGAAATTTTTCAAATTCAGCCCGAGAGAAATCATTTAAATAAATCTTCTGTCCGATGTTGAATGGTGATATTTTAGAGTCTTTAATGATTTCATTTGGCTCAACGACTCCTGATAAAAGGTATGTTAATTGATAAAATTCCTTATAATTAACCCTTTCTGCAAAATAACTACTCCTAATCTGTGAAAAAATTTGATCAGAGTATGTAGTTTTAGTTAAGGCATCAATTTCGTCTAAGATAATTACCAGCTTCCCACCATCAAGTTGTTGAAGAAGAATTCGTAATTCATTTGTGTACTGCTTATGTGGTGGAAGATCTTTGTAGGCACTTCTATTCTCCCCAATTATCTTTGCAGCTTTCTCAAACTTTACCAGATTTGAATCGACTGCAGTATTCACAATGTTTTCAAAGCAACTTCTTGCATCAAAATAGGCATTAGATAGATCAACATATACGAATACCGTCAACTCGTTCTCCAAGTTACGCTTAGCGTTTAGCAAGAGATTGGTCTTTCCCATTTGTCTTGACACTAATACGTAACCGGGACGGCCCATATCATTAATAATATTTCTGACTTGCCTATCAGCATCTCTTTGAACATATAGATCTAAAGGAATAATAGTATATGGCTTTAATATTTTTGGCATATTAATAATTCAGCTCCCTTTCTGTTTCTATTAAAATTTTACTTAGGCTATCACTATCAAATCGATTCAATGCAACAACACTCCTAAAAAACTTTTTGATGAACCTCGGAGATCCCATAGATTTTGAGATTAACTCAGTTCTAAGGGAAGTCTCCAATCTAATTGCCAAATTTTCTTCAATTAAATCTATCAGTTTATTCGAATCTGGCAGAATCCAATAATCAAATTCGATAAAACTCAGTTGCTGATGAATTTTTTGTTGATGTCCAGCGATATCTATCTTGGGATCATTAATTGACGATAAAACAAACTTGATTTGATCTAATCCACTTATTAATCCTTTCATTATTAGCAATGAAAAAAAACGTTCAGTAAATTCCTTATATGTTTGATCATTACTGATTGGTATTTCTTCTATGAAAATTATCAATTTCTTATCTTTATAATGCTTAGAGAATAATGCAAGCAAAGTTTTAATGCAATCCTTAAAGTCTTTGGGATTTTGCCAATTGGATGTTTTCTCAGTTCTTGAAGATAACTCATACACTAATTCATTAAAATATTCGTCGACATTTACTTCTCCACAATATGCTAGATTGACCTGAATAAATGTTGGATGTTTCTGTTGAAGATTTCTTAGTATTAAATTAGACTTTCCACATCCACTCGGACCCCAAACCCAAACCCCGTATTGTGACAATTTCTGATTGAATAATAAATCATTATCTCTTTCTACATAATATTTCTCTTTGCCCCCATCATAAAGATCAAATAATGTTTCGCTAGCTTTCTTATTGTCTCCTGAAGAGTTAGCTACAATTTGCTCAATTTCAATGTTAAAATATTGGAAGGACCCTGGAGATGAAAATACCTCCATGCATGCATTAATTGCAGATCCCATTGCCTTTCTTTGTCTTTTTTCTTTTTCAACTCCTTTAGCACCATCAGCAAAATCACAAATACCCTTTATTAAAATCCAATCTGCACGACCATCGCAGGCAGAGTATAGTCCAGCTCCCTCCATCTCACCACCTTTTGAATCGGGATTCTCCTTAACTAATTTGTTACGGTGCCTTTTGTTATCTACTAATTCTTCGCCAGATAAAATTCTTGTCGGAATGAGCGACGCAAGCACATCGTCTGATAAAAAATATTCCCAAGTAATTATTGCCGCTTTGAATCTGCTGAGTAAAACCTGACTTGAAGGTGCTTCAATGCCTCTTTGGACAGTAGCTTTCTCGCCAACTCGTTTGGAATTATATGGTATTATCGATTCTGAAATCAATACATCTCCTATTTGCTGCTTCTCTTCATTTACACCAAAAGCAATACCAATCATTACAACGACCCGTGATTTTAAGAAAAGCAATGCGGACGAAATAGTGGTAATAGAACTCGACCTGGAAATGGATCCCATAGAGCATTGCACGTGGCAAATTCTATATTTTCCAAAAACTCCAAAGTAATAAGTATAAGCCCCCTCAAATAATTTTAAGATCTTTTCTTCCTTCTGTAATGGCAAAAGTGCTTTATGTAATTCAGAAGTTTCTGTATCAGTGGCAGTTACAATTAAGATCAAATCACCTCTTAACAAGTTACGAATGTAATCGCTAGCGATTTCTTTATAAATTTCATTACTCATTTAAAACTCTTATTATGAGTTCAGAGTTTGAAATGATGGTGATTCTTTTTAGTTCTGAGCAATACATTTTACGTTAATTTAAATTGTAATTTGTGAATAAGGAAAATAAATATTCCAAATTCACAAATAAGACATCACAGGATTTAAGTACTATGACATTGAAAATTAAAAGTAGTGAAAATCATTCAAAACCCATACTTAAACAAATGAAAATTCACTTGTACAGTTAGGCCAATCTTAAAAACCTTGATTGATTCAAGTACAAAAGATTTTTTATACTTTATTTGGAGAAATGAAAGTATAGAATTGAAATTTAATTAGACAGTTTTCAGATATCAAGAGATTACAAAATACCACTTAGTTTCTGCATGTCTTTAGCAACTTTTTTATCTAAAACCTTCGCATAATGCTGGGTAGACTTAAGACTGGAATGACCAAGCATTTTTGAAACTGATTCAATCGGAACCCCATTTGACAAGGTGACTGTAGTTGCAAATGTGTGGCGCGCACAATGATGAGAGAGTTCTTTTGTAATGCCACAGAGGACTGATATTTCCTTTAAATAGGCATTTACTTTCTGATTACTAATCATTGGCAGCAGTTTACCGGTAACCAATACTTTTGGATGGTCCCTATATTTATAAATAATTTTTTCCGCTTGAGGCAAAAGCGGAATATTTGCCATTACCCCCGTTTTCGTTCTGTCCATCACAATCCATGTGGTTGCACTACCATCCTCTATGATCGCACTTTTTGTGAGCTTTGCTACATCAACATACGCAAGTCCAGTATAACAACTAAATAGGAACATATCCCGGACTTCTGCCAATCGCTGGATTTCGAATTCCTTGTTTGTTAAACTTTTCATCTCCGCCTCACTCAGAAAGGTTCTCGATGTTTTATTTATCGACACTTTATATGCCATAAAGGGATCGGAGGTAAGCCATTTATTGGCGACACAGAAATGGATTATTTTTTTTACCTTTTTCACATAGCCCATCGCTGTATTGTGTCCAACTCCCCTTTGTGTTTTTAAATACATTTCAAGCGATGTAAGGAACGCAAAATCCATTAAACGAATATTGATGTCGCTAGTCTTATAATGAAATTGTACAAACAAAGTTAATGATTTAAGACAAGTAGAATATTTAGTGAGCGTTGCCATAGAATAATCCTTACCGACAAGCTTTCTCATATTTTCGTTATGTTCCTCAAAAACTTCCAGAAACATTTTCTCAGATCTATCTTTACCGGTAAGATTTCTCTTTATTATTTCTGGGTCAACAGGGTTGCCGTCCATAAGTAAAGATCTTTGAATTTCGTAGACCTTAGTTTGAAACGCCAAAAGAAAAGAATTAAACTCTTTTACCGAATCCTTTGTACCAACCATACAACCTTTCTTTGTATTCCATTTCTCAGGATTACATTTCCTTTGAATGGCTAATTCGGCCCTCTTTCCATCAACTGTAATTCTCAAATAAACTGGAAGGTCACCTTCAACATATCCCCCTCTTCTTTTAAGGAAGAATAACAAACTAAATTTTGCACTCATTTTAAAATAATTTAAAAGTTATAAAATTAAGATTGTTGTTCTTTACAATCAAGATGTTCGGTATTCGAACAACTTGATTAACAGACCCTTCTATAGTATTTGGTGCGCCAAATTTTCAAACAACAAAGTGCGCTCGATTTGTCCACCTATATTTTAAGAAAGTCTGATTTTTTTGGGATGCTGTAAAAGCAAAAAAGCCTCTAGAAATACATTCTAGAGGCTTTTGATACATTTTGTAATGTCACTTAGCGGAATGGACGGGACTCGAACCCGCGACCTCCTGCGTGACAGGCAGGCATTCTAACCAGCTGAACTACCACTCCTTTTGTTTACTTTTTAAAAGTTTAAACCTCTTTCCCCTTTCGAGGTTGCAAATATAGAGACAAAATCCTTATTTACAAACTTTATTTTAAAATAATCGTAATCGACTAACCTACAGCACCTTCCTGCATCTTTTCTGCGTTCTCCGCAAATTGCAATGCATCGATGATTTCCTGAATGTCTCCATCCATAATGGAAGGCAGGTTATACATGGTTAAACCAATCCGGTGTTCAGTTACTCTACCCTGAGGATAATTGTATGTTCTGATTTTAGCAGAACGGTCACCAGTTGAAACCATTGTTTTACGTTTCGCAGCAATATCTCCGTTCTTTTTCTGCAACTCAATGTCGTACAACTTACTTCTAAGCATCTCCATCGCAATTACACGGTTACCTAACTGCGAACGCTCTTGCTGACAAACTACTACAAGACCTGATGGCTTATGGGTTAATTGAACCTTGGTTTCTACCTTATTCACATTCTGTCCACCTGCACCACCCGAGCGAGAGGTTTGCAATTCGATATCAGCAGGATTAATGTACAAATCAATCTCTTCTGCTTCAGGCAAAACGGCAACAGATGCAGCAGAAGTATGTACACGGCCTTGTGTTTCCGTATCAGGGACACGTTGCACACGATGTACACCGCTTTCATATTTTAACTGACCATATACGTCATCTCCGTTTACCTTCAAAATCACCTCTTTATAACCACCAGCTGTACCTTCAGTTACATCAACAGTTTCTACCTTCCAGCCTTTGGTTTCAAAATAGCGGGTATACATCCGGTATAAATCGCCTGCAAAAAGCGCAGCTTCATCTCCACCTGTACCACCACGGATTTCAAATACTGCGTTTTTAGCATCTTCAGGATCTTTAGGAATTAGCATTAAACGGATATTGCTTTCCATTTCTTCCTGCTGTTTTAACAACATATCCAACTCTTCCTTCGCCATTTCACGCATTTCGGCATCCTTCTCCACTGATAAGATCTCTTTGTTGGCATCAATATTACTCATCACATTTTTGTAGATTTTGTATTCATCTACAATTTTGCCTAAGTCTTTATATTCTTTATTTAAAGCTGCAAAACGTTTCATATCCTGAATAACATCCGGATTACTTAACGATTCTTCTACGTCTTCCCAACGCAGCTTTATAGCTTCTAATTTATCTAACATATTATTTATTCGAATTGATTTTCCAAAAATCGGTATCAGCCAAAATTCGGAAATACAAAAATAAGGAAAAAAGCTGAATTAGTCTTGAAACCTAATGCTTCACCTCAATTAAAGGTTTTCAAAATTTAGATTCTTATGGTTTACCTGTAAAATATTCAAGCTTAAGGTCTATCCCATCAAAAACAGCGTAAGAATTATAGTTAATCCACTCGCCAATATTTACATAACGACTTCCGTTTCCCAGATCTAAATCCAGTGGTAAATGCCTGTGGCCAAAAACAAAATAATCGAAGTGTTCTTTCTGTAACTGTTCTTTGGCATAAATGGCTAACCATTCATTGTCTTCGCCTATAAAAACTTCTTTCTCGGTTTGCGCTGCCCTACTGCCCTGGCTCCATGCACTGGCAATACCAATACCCAAATTCGGATGTAAGCGGGCAAACAACCATTGGCAAAGCTGGCTTCTGAAGATCTTTCTTAAAAATTTATATTTCGTATCTCCCGGGCCTAAACCATCACCATGATGTAGATAAAACTTTTTTTCATTTCTTTCAATCACTAACTCATCACTAATAATTTCCATCCCAATTTCCTTTATGAAATAATCTCTAACCCACATATCATGATTACCCTTAAAGAAATAAATTTTAATTCCCGCATCTGCCATTGCAGCCAGTTTTCCCTGAAGGCGGATAAATCCTTTTGGAATCACCTTTGCATATTCAAACCAAAAATCAAAAATATCGCCCATTAAAAACAGTTCGCTGCAGTTAGGCTCAATAAAATTTAACCAGTTCACAATACGCGCTTCCCGGGCACGGCTATCGGCATAATTAGGAGTGCCTAAATGAAAATCAGATGCGAAATAAATTTTTTTATTCATGTATTACTCAAAGGTAAAGGAAAAAGGCTAAAGCAGAAACACTAAAGGGGAAAGCTAAAAGACCAAAGTAAAAAAACATGACAATTACATCTTCTGTGAAATCATCTATTCATTAAAAACATATATTAGTAAATAAATTGTTTCTACTATGAAAAATAAACTTTTATTAGGCTTATTTGCGCTAAGCCTTTTGGCTTGTAATCAAGGTAAAAAACCCATAGATAAAATAACACGAATGAAATATCCTGATACCAGAAAAGATAGCACAACAGATCAATACTTTGGCAAAACCATTGCCGATCCTTATCGATGGCTTGAAAATGATACATCTGCAGAAACCAAAGCCTGGGTAGTTGCAGAAAATAAAGTAACCCAGAATTACCTGGGTCAAATCCCCTATCGTGCTGACATTAAGAAGCGACTTACCGAAATCTGGAATTATCCAAAAGAAAGTGCACCGATTAAAATTGGTGAGTATTATTTCTTTGGCAAAAACAATGGCTTACAAAATCAAAGTGTCTGGTATATCAAAAAAGGCATTGAAGGAAAAGAGGAGGTTTTTCTCGATCCTAACCAACTTACTGCAGATGGTACCGCTGCCGTTTCGCTGCTTGGATTTTCTCATGATAAAAAATATGTTGCCTATTCCGTAGCTCAGGCGGGTTCAGACTGGAGCAGTATTTATGTAATGGATATTGCGACCAAAACCAAATTAAGCGATGAGTTAAAATGGACTAAATTTTCTGGTGCGGCCTGGAAAGGCGATGGATTTTATTATAGCCGGTTTGATGCTCCGGCAAAAGGGACAGATTTATCTGCAACCAATAAGTTTCAAAAGATTTACTACCATAAATTAGGCGAACCACAAAAAAATGATCAGTTAATTTTTGAAGACAAAACCAATCCAAATTTATACTTCGGTGCTGATGTAACAGAAGATGAACGTTTCTTAATTATCTCTGCAGGTGCCGGAACATCCGGAAACGCACTATACTATCAGAATTTAAAAGAAGTAAACAGCAAAATATCTCCATTGGTAAAAGGCTATGACCATAACCATGATATTATTGACAATAACGATGATCAGCTATTGCTCTATACGGATTTGGATGCAGAACATAAACGGGTGGTTTTAATCGACCCTAAAAATCCAGCCCCTAAAAACTGGAAAAAAATCATTCCTGAGTCGGAACTTCCGCTAGAGGCTGTATCAAGCGGCGGTGGTTTCCTTTGGGCTTCCTACCTGAAAGATGCCAGTACCAATATTGTTCAGTTTGCTTTAAACGGCGCTAAAATTGGAGAGGTTAAACTTCCGGAAATTGGCACGGCTGTTGGCTTTAGTGGCTATAAAGAGGATAAAGAATTCTTTTACACTTTCACCAACTTCACCACCCCAGGAACCATTTATCATTATGATATTGTAAAAGCAAAATCTGCACTTTACAAAAAATCAGAATTGAAATTAAATACAGATCATTACGAAACCAGTCAGGTTTTCTATCCTTCTAAAGATGGCACTAAAGTTCCGATGTTTATTGTTCATAAGAAAGGGATTAAGCTTGATGGCAATAACCCGGTATACCTGTATGCTTATGGTGGTTTTCAAGTGAGTTTAACGCCATCTTTCAGCTTATCCAGGATGTTGTTTTTAGAGAAAGGCGGGATTTACGTACAACCCAGTTTGCGCGGTGGAAGTGAATACGGAGAGGCCTGGCATAAAGGGGGCATGTTAGAAAAAAAGCAAAATGTATTTGACGATTTTATTGCTGCAGCAGAATATCTGGTGAAAGAAAAATATACCAATCCAGCTAAAATAGCGATTTCCGGCGGTTCGAACGGTGGCTTGTTGGTTGGAGCCTGCATGACACAAAGACCAGAACTTTTCAGAGTTGCTTTACCTGCTGTTGGTGTTTTAGATATGCTTCGTTATCATAAATTCACTGTGGGTTGGGGATGGGCGGTAGAATACGGCACCAGCGATAAAAAAGAAGATTTTGATTACCTGATTAAGTATTCACCACTGCACAATGTGAAATCCGATGTAAACTACCCGTCAACGCTCATCACTACGGCTGATCACGATGACCGGGTTGTTCCTGCGCATTCATTTAAATTTGCAGCAACCTTGCAGGAAAAATATAAAGGTGAAAACCCAATACTCATCAGGATTGAAACAAAGGCCGGGCACGGTGCAGGAAAACCAACCACTAAGTTGATTGAGGAAGCTGCTGATGTTTGGAGCTTTGTGTTTCAGAATTTAGGCATGAGCTGGTAATTTTTTGACTGTCATTGTTGATAATTCTTAAATTAGATGATTTCATAATATAAGTGTTTGATTCGACTTACGAAGATTAGTTGGCCTATGTGTATCGGAGGAACTTCGTCAGTCTATTGAAGTTTTGAATCACTTTATTAAACTGTCGAAGTCTTTCTGCACTCCTGGCCTTTGAGACTTCGCAAGTTGATTTGCTTTTCTCGATTTAAAGCATTTAAACTAATCAGTAAATTGATCTCCCACTAAACCCATAGACCAATTATAATTTGCTTTAAAATGAATAAAACCTTTAACTTTTGTTTTTAATTAGCTTAAAGCATATAAAATACTGAATACAATAAGCTTACAGAATTATCTAGAATATTTCTAAATAGAGACAATCATAAAAGTTTATTTTGTAACTTTGCATAAATTTTTTTTGAATGATCTCTACTGATATAGCCATAATTGGCGCTGGTCCGGTTGGTTTATTTGCCATTTTTGAAGCCGGTTTATTAAAAATGCGTTGCCACTTAATTGATTACCTACCACAGGTTGGTGGTCAGCTTTCTGAAATTTATCCGAAGAAACCAATTTACGATATTCCAGGTTATCCGTCGGTTCTGGCACAGGAATTAATTGATAATTTGATGGAACAGGCTAAACCCTTCCACCCTACTTTTACACTGGGCGAACGTATAGAAGGTTTAGAAAAACGTGGCGAAGCCGATTTCGTTTTAACCACTAATATGGGTACCATTATCGAAGCTAAAGTAGTGGTTATTGCCGGAGGTTTAGGTTGTTTTGAACCCCGCAAACCAGCTGTAGAAAATTTAGAGAATTTCGAAAATGGTAAAGGCGTTAATTATATGATCCTTGATCCGGAGAAATACCGCAACCAAAAAATGGTGATTGCCGGCGGTGGTGATTCTGCTCTGGACTGGACCATTTATCTGGCTGAAGTTTGCTCAGAACTTACTTTGGTTCATAGAAGTGAAAGTTTCCGTGGCGCACCAGATTCGGTAGCTAAAGTAATGTCGCTAGCTGAAAGTGGAAAAATTAACCTAATTCTGAACAGTAATTTACAGGCTGTACAAGGAACTGATAAACTGGAGCAGGTTGAAATCGTTCAGAACCGCACGATGGAAAAAACAGTTGTAGCAGCTGACCATTTAATTCCATTGTTTGGTTTAAGTCCGAAATTAGGCCCTATTGAAGGATGGAACTTAAACATCAGCAAAAGTGCTATTGAAGTAAATGTTGATGATTACTCTACCAACATTCCAGGTATTTATGCCATTGGCGATATTAACACTTACACCAACAAATTAAAATTAATCCTTAGTGGTTTCCATGAGGCTGCATTAATGAGCCACAGCGCTTATTCGTACATGAATCCCGGCGTAAAATATACCATGAAATACACCACTGTAAACGGGGTTTCAGAATTTTAAGGATTTTTTAATTTGTGTTTATAAATGCTCTGTAGTTTTAGTTAAGTTTGCGTTAATAAGTGAGCGAAATGGAAAACAACATAACAATATACATGCAGGAGACGGATGGCTCTGTTACTGAACATGAAGCACCGACTGACATGGGCTTAAGTTTAATGGAATTTTTGAAAGCCTCAGAATATGATATTCTGGCAACTTGTGGTGGCATGGCTTTATGTGCTACCTGTTGTGTAGATGTACTGGAAGGTGAAGAAAAACTTAACGAAATGACTGATGACGAATATGCAATGCTGGATACCTTACCAGATTTATTGCCTAATTCCCGTTTAGCCTGTCAGCTGCAATTAAACAACAACATGAATGGTTTAAAAGTGAAGCTTCATTAGGTTTAAGATTTCACAAAAAGACAATAACAATAAAGGCGATACGAATGTATCGCCTTTATTGTTTCAATTTAACTAATTACGGGTTATAAGTTGGTCGGGATTTTCTATCCCGATCTATACAACTGCAGATTTCTAATTTGCTATTCAAATCAAATAGCACTAAAAAAGCCACAAGTAATGATAATAAGGACAATTGTGTAGGATCTATAAATTTATCTAACACGGATTAAAAATCCGTAATTAGGTTAGCCGGGATAGAAAATCCTGACTAACACAATCTTGCCACCTTCTGATTGCCGAACTTAAATCCGCAACCCTATCTCTTATTGAACCTGAACTTTCATTCGATCTACATTCCAACCGTATACTTCAACAGCTAAATTTTCTGGCGTTCCAGTATATTCAACCGTGATGGTTTTATTTTCTCCCGGAAGGATGCTAATGTAGTTGTCATCATAAAATGCAGGAAGAATTCGCTTACCCGTTTGATTATCAATTAAAGCGATGCGGTTAAAAAATGCTACTGGATTACCTTCTTTATTACTGAGCATCACTTCTACCTTACCAACTTGTTTCTTGGTCGCTGTAACTTTTAATGGTGCTGATTTTAACTTTTGCAAGCCACTGTATTCACCATTTTTGTCTGCCAGCCAGTAAACATTTTCACTCAGGATATGCTGCTTCTGATCCAAAATCCGAAGCGATATAAATACACCTTCTTTCTGATCCAGTTTTTTTAAGAAATCATTGATAGGGAAAAACCTGCGGACTGAAGAAGCACCAATACTGTTAAAAGCTTGTGTGATGAAATGCTCTTTTCCATCCATATCGTATGCTTTTGCCTGAACCATCAGATTATTTAAACCTGTAAAGCCATTATTTATTACGGTAACCATGCTATCAATGGGATTCATCATTACATGTAAAGGCTCACTGCCTTTCCTTAAGCCATATAAACAGGCATTTGGGTCCAGGTAATAATCATACATCTGACCACGAAGCGCTGTCCACGGATTTTGCGTTTTCCAGATAATTGACCCGGTATACCAATCCCACATTTTATTGGAAAAGCCTTCCATTAAAGCACGGTATTGATCGTAATTAACCAACTGTGCTTTCATAGCAAAATCTTTTACATCTTTAGCCTTTCCATATGGATTGATGTATTGTTCGTAAGCAATGTATTTATGGTAATCCCAAACCGAATCTGGCTTTTCCTTAAACTGAGGAGCAACCATATTTTTAGCAGGGATAAACCTTTCTAATGATTCATAATCACCTACACCAACTGATCCTACTTCAGAATTATATGGAAATGTTTTAGTGTTCCAAAAGCTTTTAGGATCCTGGATACCATATGGCCCATCGCCGTTGCCACCGAGATCATTAAACGACATTTCATCACTGTTAGAAAAATCGAAAAACAGGCGGGTGCCATCTAAACGAGGTAAAATATCATTTTTAATCGGGTTTAAAATATCTTCTGGCGGTGTGATTTCATTTCCCCCACACCAAAAAGCCAGGGAAGCATGGTTCCGAATCATTTTTACCTGATCTTCAATCGCATCTAAAACCAATGGATGGTTATCCGGATAGTTTCTCCGAGTCCACTGATCTTCTTTTTTCATCGGATCAACCCAACGGCCATTACAATCGCCGCTAAACCAGAAATCCTGAAAAACGAGCAAGCCATATTTATCACATGCATTATAAAACTCTGGTCGTTCCAAGATTGCACCTCCCCAAATCCGAATCAGATTCAGATTCATATCTTTATGGTACCTGATTTCGGCATCATAACGGGCATCGCTGAAACGAAGCATGGCATCAGAAATAATCCAGTTGCCGCCTTTAATGAAAATTTTCTGGCCATTTACATAGGCACCCATACTTTTGGTATGTGCATTCCAAATGTTATCAATCTGCCTGATTCCTACCTTTAAACTTTCCTGGTCATACACCTGGTTTGCTGAAAGGAACTGAATTTTAAGATCGTAAAGATTTTGTGCGCCATAACCACTTGGCCACCAGAGCTTCGGGTTTTCTATAGAAAGATCTGCAAAGTTTACTGTTGTATTTTTACTAGCAGGCAATGAAATGGATTTGCTAATGGTTTTACCAGCAATCTGATATTGCAAAATGCCGGTAACCACTGTATTAGTCGGGTTCTCTACCTCTACCGAGACTTTCAATGTTGCTGGTTTTTGTGCACCTGTTGGCAATCTTTTACCCGGAACCAAAGTAACTACATGAGGGTTTTTAACATTAATGGCTTTCGTTTTTTCGATGGTAACCTTATCCCAAATTCCGGTATTCCTATCGCGAATAGGTTGAATCCAATCCCATCCTGCGGTGTACTGTGTCGTTAATCCTTTTGCAATGGTACCATCACCACCTTGTCCGCCGTTAGGATTACCAGGAAAATCAGGCGGATAAACCACCACTGCTAATCTGTTTTTTCCTGTTGGCGATAAGAATTTTGTGATGTTATATTCTGCCCGGATGTGCATCCCCTCGTGTGTTTTAGGGTTTAGTTTTTTACCGTTCAGATAAAACTCCGCCTTATAATTTATTCCTCGAAACTGCAGCCACACTTGTTCATTAGCCACCGCCTTTTCCGAAAAATCTTTAACAAACCAATACGTGTAATGATCATTTCCGGTTTTATAAACATCTTCTATTTTTTCATTGTTCATGCCATAAAATGGATCGGGCACTTTCTTGTTATTTAATAAAGTAGTCAGTACCGTTCCAGGAACAGTTGCCGGCATCCAGTTGTTAAGCGAAAAATTTGTGGATGACAATTGCTGACCATTTACTTTAACTTCTTTAATGTTATTGCACAACCAACCAGTATTTAATTCGTAGCGTTGTTGTGCCTGAGCACAAACATTGGCAACAAACAAAAAAAATAAAAGTACTTTTTTCATATCACGGATACTATTGAATATTTTGAATGGATCGGATGAATATCGCATGTGGCTATATTCATCCTATAATTAAGTTTATTTTCCTGAAACGGGTCTGTCACTCGCCGATATACCCCATAATTTAGAGGGTTGATTTCCCATGTAAATTGTCATATAACCACCATCTACAATGGTTTTGTGTAGAATAAATGATTTGGTATAAGGCTTCCCGTTTAATAGTATTCTTTGAATGTATTTGTTCTCAGCACTATTATCAATGACGTTAATATCAAATGTTTTCTTGTTTGGTAAATTAATCGTAGCATTCTTAACCAAAGGAGTACCAAAAACATAGGCACCATTTGCCGGATTTACCGGATAAAATCCTAATGCTGAAAATACATACCAGGCACTCATTTGGCCAACATCTTCATTTCCACATAATCCATCTGGTTTAGAGGTATAGAAGTCATGATCAATTTTACGGATTAAATCTGCAGTTTTCCAAGGTTGACCAGCATAAGCATATAAATATGGAATATGATGCCCAGGCTCATTACCTTGTGCATAATTGCCAATCAATCCAGAAATATCTGGCGAGCTTTCCTTACCTAAATCAGCAGGAACAATAAATAGGGAGTCTAATTTATTTACAAACGGCTTATCACCGCCAAAAAGATAAATTAAACCTTCTACATCTTGTGGCACCAACCAGGTATATTGCCATGCATTTCCTTCTGTATAGTCATCTTCACGGTGTTTAGCGGCGACAGGACTAAATGGTGATCTCCATTTTCCATCAGCCAACTTACCCCTCATAAACTGTACATCCTGATCAAAGTATTGAGCATACAAACCAGCTCTTTTGCTGAAATACTGATAATCTTCTGTTTTGCCCAACTCCTTTGCAAACATAGCAATACAATAATCATCAATAGCGTATTCCAGTGCTTTAGCAACAGATTCATTTACTTTATCTGCCGGAATATATTTCAATTTCTGAATGTAATCAATACCATCCGTTTTCTGCATGGCAGATTGTTTAACGGCTTCATATGCCAACTGGGCATCAAAACCACGGTAACCTTTTAAATAAGCATCAACTACTACGGGTACCGCATGATAACCCACCATCGTATTGGTTTCATTGCCCATTAAATGCCACACTGGCAACTTTCCCTGCTCTTTGTAAATCGCCAGCATGGTGTTCACTACATCATTCACTTTATCCTGATGAAGAATAGTATAGAGTGGATTAGCTGCACGATAAGTATCCCAAAGAGAAAAAGTAGTTAGGTTGTTAAAACTAGCTGCACGGTATATTTTCTTATCTGTACCTAAATAATCTTTATTCACATCATTAAATAAAGATGGCGCAATCATGGTATGATAAAGTGCAGTGTAAAAAACCTTTTTGGTGGTTGCGGAAGCATCAATTTTTACTTTTGATAGTTCTTTTTCCCACTTCGCATTGGCGGCTTTAACTGTAGATGCAAAATCCCATCCTGGTAGTTCAGTTTTTAAATTTAATAGCGCATTCTCGGTACTCACTGGCGATAAGGCTACTTTAATCTGTAATTTATTTTGGTTAACTGATGCAAAATCAATTACTGCCTTAATTTTTTCACCACTTACATCATTACCTTTTGCTAGTTTATCATCGCTATAGATAGAAAACTTCTGTAAAGGTTGAGAAAGCTTAATCACAAAATACAATCGCTGATCGTTGGCCCAGCCTTTAGAGTTTCTATGCCCTACAATTGTGGTGGCATCCAGCTGTTTAAATGATGCATTAACAGGCTTATCCCATCCAATTCCTTCAATCAAATCAATAATGACATGAGGGGTTTCCGCCTTTTTCGGGAAAGTATATTGATGAAAACCAACACGTTCGGTGGCGGTTAACTCAGCCTTAACTTTATATTTATCCAGCAATACGCTGTAATAACCTGCTTTCGCTACTTCATTATCATGCGAAAACCTGGAAAGGTATCCATTATCTTCATCACCCTTTTTACCTTTTTGTAGAATGGTTTCTCCTGAGGCTGGCATAATAGAGATGTCTCCAAGATCTCCAATTCCGGTACCACTTAAATGGGTATGCGAAAAACCAGTGATGGTATTACTCACGTAGTTATAGCCACTGCACCAGTCCCAACCTTCAAAAACATTGTCGGGCCCTAACTGTACCGCTCCAAAAGGAACATTGGCACCTACAAAAACGTGACCGTGTTTAGCGGAGCCAATAATTGGATCAACAAACTGAGTTAAACTGTTTTTCTTTTGAGAAAAGGCGTTGACGTTAAACAGAGCGGATGTTAATAATAGAATAGATGAGATTTTTCTGAATTGCATGTGCTTATAATTTCCTACAATAGATTTAAAAGCCTAAAAGTAAAACGTTTTACGTAAATTTCAAGCATAAGTGAAAAAGATTTAACCACAAACCATTAAAAAGTAATTCGTTGTTAATTATTAACTTCTAAAACAATCACCTGATCTGGTTCTGAATCATTTAAAGTTGTCTTAATTTCCAAATTCGAATTTTTGAAGGTATAATTCACTTTGCTATGATATTTAAGCGAATAAGCCTTTCTAATTTTCTTTGCAGGAAAATTATCTAGCCGAAGTGTTGTTGTTTTTCCATCTAAAATATGGATATAAATTTTTTGATCGCTTTGTGTAATGCTGCCCCAATCCTGCGGTTTTATGTATCCGCCATGGGTATTGTAAATACTTTCGCCATAAATTTTAAGCCAATCGCCCAAGCCCTTTAAACGATCCTGAAATTCGGGCTGAATTTTACCATTGGGCATTGGGCCAATATTTAACAAAAGATTTGAGCCTAAACTTGCTGCCTTAACCAACATATGCACAAGTTCTTTTTTCGATTTATAAAGCGTATCGCTTAAATTATATCCCCATGAATTTGAAATGGTTTCGCAGGTTTCTAAAGGCAACTTTTCGGAGGCCTGCTGAAAACTCAAACCTGACTTATTTTCACCGGGAAGATCACGTTCAAACATTTGAAAATCTTCTCCTGCGAAAGGCATTAAATGATGGTTGTTGCCAATCATACATTGAGGCTGAAGCTGATGAATCAAACCATAAATTTCATCGTATTTCCAATCAATCCGTGATGTTCTGTCGCTCGATCCTTCCGGTGCAGTCTGGTCCCAGTGGCCGTCAAACCAAATGCCTCCAATCTCACCATAATTGGTTAACAATTCGGTTAATTGGTTTTTCATAAATTGCAAATAACTGGCGTAATCGCCTTTACCTTTTCTACCCGAAAATTGCCCTGTGCGACCAGTTTCGTGTGGGTAATCTTCTCTTCGCCAATCCAACAGAGAATAATACAGGTATAACTTTATTCCTTGCTTGTGGCACTCATCCGCCATCATTTTCACAATATCTTTTTTGTACGGGGTATGCATAATATTGAAATCTGAATATTTAGTGTCCCACATACTAAAACCATCATGGTGCCGGGTAATCAGCGTAATATATTTCATGCCTGCCGATTTTGCCATGGTTACCCATTGCTCGGCATTAAAATCAATTGGATTGAAAAAATCTTTTAGATTAGTATAATTGTGTACAGTAAGCTTTCTATCGTTCATCACCCATTCGCCACTGCCGGGTATACTAAAAGGCCCCCAATGAATAAACAAACCAAACCGGGCATCACTAAACCAAGTTCTTTGTTTCAAGTTATCTGCCGTAGGTGTATAATTCTGAGCCTTCAAACTCAAGCTTAGTAACAAACAAAGTGTAGCTATTATTATTTTTTTCATTTGGAGATCTGGGTTAGGTTTTTTAATCTACGGAGGCTGTTTCCTTCATTGGCTTACCAATTACCTTATAATTTCCTTCGCCCTTTAAAATAGCCAACATTTGAGGCTGATTACCAAATAAAGCTTTAGCCCCCATTAACTCTTTATCGTATTGAAAGCTTTGTTCAATTCTGCCTTTTTCATAAAAATATCGGCTGATGATTTGTGTTTCCAAAACTCTTTTAATTTCCGATTTGTGTACCGCCATATCTGTCTTTTTAGATACAGTTAGCTTGTATTTCAAATTTTCCAGATCGGCTTTAACTTCTGCTGATTTATTTTCTTTTTCTGCTTCAATGCGTAAGTCAGAAAGTAATCTTTCTGTTTTGCTTTGGTAAGTCAGGTCCTTATCAGCCAGGGTATTTACAAAAGCAGCGTAATCCGCATCAGAAAGCTGAAAGGTTTTGGCAGATTCAAGCTTTGAATTGTTTTTTCTGTACTGATTGGCATAGTTAAAAAACAAGCTCTTGTTAATCATATTGATGGTTACCGGACTTAATTTATCGGCATTAATTACCACATCGGGATATACGCCATTGCCGCTATATACATTCCGGCCAGCCTTGGTTTGAAACATCAACATGGTAGAATCTGCAAATCGTTCGGCAATTCCATCTGCATTTTTATGGGCATAATCCAATTTTTGAATGCACCTACCTGACGGCGTATAATATTTCGCAACGGTTACTTTCACCATGCTATTGTAGGGTAGGTTAAAAGTTTGCTGAACCAAACCTTTTCCGTAGCTCCGTTGCCCAACCACAACCGCCCGATCAAGATCCTGCAGAGAACCAGCCACAATTTCTGAGGCTGATGCTGAATTTGCGTTTACCAGTACAACCAAAGGCAAATCAATTGAAACAGGTGGATATTGAGTTTTATAAGCAATTGTTTTTTCTACATTTTTACCTTTTTGGGTAACAATCAGCTGATCTTTATTAACAAACAGGTTAACGATTTTTACCGCTTCCTGCAAAATACCACCACCATTGTTCCGTAGATCAAGAATAATTCCTTTTGGATTTTGTTTATTGATGTTTAATAAGGCATCTTTTACCTCCTGACCAGAGTTTTCTAAAAACTTATCCAGTTTGATATAACCAATACCATCACCAACCATACCGGAATAGGATACATTTGGCTGCTTAATCTCATCACGAATGATTTTCTTGGTAAGCTCTTTACCTTCTCTGATAAAAACGAGATCTACAGGTGTACCTTTTGGCCCACGTAACAACTGGCTAATCTGGGCCCGTTCTTTTCCCTTAATTTCAATGCCGTTAATTTTGATGATCTGGTCGCCAGCCTTAACTTCATCCTTATAAGCAGGGTAACCTTCGCTTACTTCATTTATAAAAAGCTTACCATCAATTAAAACTGTACTGGCACCAATGCCACCATACTGGGTACTTACATATTTAAGCTTATAATCTTCAATTTCCGATTCGGGTACATATTCAGTATAAGGATCCAGGCTATCCAACATGGCATCAATACCTGTTTTCATCAACTGAGGTGCATTGGTATCATCAACATAATTGATATTGATTTCCTTATAGAGAGAGGCAAAAATATCCAGGTTTTTGGAAACCAGAAATAAGTCTTCCTTAAATGAAAAAGATAAAATTGCAACGCAACATCCTGCAGCTAAAAAAGCATATCTTAAATTTTTCATCCTTAGTTATATTTAATGGTCATCATGAATAGAAATTTAAGTGAATGATTTTAGGCAATATGATGATACTGCATCATAAAGCATTAACCACGAATTAATTCACGATGGTATAGGTGTAAATGTACAAAAAGAGATAAATATTAAAAATACTTATTCAGGTACAGCGTAAATAAAGCGTTACGAAAAGAAAGGTAAATTTTTGGAGAATTTAGGATTACAATCTGTTTCCTTTGGTATCAGCAAGGGCTTTCTGAATGGTAAACTCAATGTAAGTGCGGTCGCGTTTTACCAATCGCATTAAATCCTGCACCAGTTCATCTTCTTTACCTGGCGTAAATTCCAATGGCTCATTTGCTAAGTCGCGGTATTTCCTTAAGAATTTAGTTTTTACTTTAAATGCGGTTTCAGCAGTAAGTTGAAAATTAGCCATAGCAGATTTTGTTTGATGCAAAAGTAAAAAATATTTGCGCACAATAACATCTTTTTTATCTGTTGAGGCGAAAAAATAGAGATAGTTGGAATACCATACATGATAATTTTGTTAAAACGACGTTATCTATCCTATAAAAACACGCAAAAATTAAGAAAATGAAAAAACTTATTCTCCCTATTGTTTTCCTGGCCTTAGGCTGGGCAACATCTCAAGCGCAAACATTTAATCTTGGGGTTAAAGCAGGTGTAAATTTAGCTAAACTCAATTCAGATTTTGCCAGCGAAGAAAATCGCCTGGGCTATCAGGTTGGTGCCTGGGCCAGAATTGGCGGTGCAAGTTTCTATGTACAGCCCGAAGCCTATATTGGTAGCAAAGGCAATAAATTCATCAGTTTTACCAATAACAATAATAATGAGGTTGCTGCCGAAGGTAAGGTGAGGTTTACTACACTTGATGTACCAGTTTTAATTGGAACTAAATTTGGCGCTAAAAACTTAAATTTCAGGGTAATGGCCGGACCTGTAATTTCCTTTATCCTGGATGAAAATTCGAGTTTTAGTTCTGCTTATCAACAAGCTACTGATTTTGACAATTACAAAAACCAAGCCCTGGGCTTACAGGCTGGTGCTGGTGTAGACGTAGGGGCAATCTCTGTTGATTTACGTTATGAGGCTGGTCTTTCCAACATTAGTAAAAGCGAAAAATACAGCCAGAAGCCGAACTTATTTCAGTTGAGTTTAGGATTTAAGATCTTGTAATCATATATTTTAGCAAGGCAAATGCCTTTAAAATAAAAAAGACAAGGCAAAACCTTGTCTTTTTTTATAATCGTAAAAAATGGACTAGTAAAATGAGGTATAATAACTTATACCAAAAGGCGTGGCTGTAGAGCCAGCTATTCCCCTCAGGATAAAGGTATAAGCCTGGCCTTTTGTTAGTGTAGCGGTTAAATTTGTGGTTGATATAGGGGTAGTAGTACCAGCGCTATTAAACTGATAAATATTCGCCTGGCCCGGCAAAGGGATTTCAACAAAACCTGATGCAGCATTAAAAGCAATATTTGAGATGATTACCTGACCTGTTGCTTTTTGAACCAAATCTATATTTGTAGGGGCACCCGTGTATAAATTTACCATTCTCACAAATACCTTTGTGGTATCTAAAACAGGTTTCACTTCTTCCAACAGGTACGATGATGGAATCTTTTTATCTGTTGTGTTATAAGATCCTGTGGTAAATAAGGTATAATACCGACCTCCATTGGTATTGATGTTGGTATTTAAAACATTTAAACCTTTATCTACCGTTGCAGAGGATACAATTTTTGCATCTATTTTGTTCGTGCCTGGTGTAATCGGCAGGTATTGACCCGATAGATTAGGAAAAATGGTATTGTACCCAAAACCTGTTTCCCCGCTTAGGGCATTATAGGCTCCTGTAATTCTAACATCGTTTAGGTAGAAGTTAATGTTCGGACTACCTGGCGTAATGTTAATGAATCGCAGAAACGAGTAAGCCGGATCGCCAACATTGATCTTGGTATAAGGTGTACTTTCTACTAAATCGCCTTTTTTGCATGCTGTAAATGCAATAGCAACAGCGAAGAATATATAGCATATTTTTTTCATAATAATATCTAATTAAGGTTGAGAAAACCACATTTTGTAAGTATGATAATCAGGTTGATCAGCACCAATCACTTTTAAAGCAGCTACATTCCATAAGTATTCTGAGTTATAACGTGGGCGATAACGTTGAGCTGGCTTGCCGCCATTATCTGCATAAAATGAATTGGGAAATACAAAAACCCCTGCGTAAGGATTGTTCCCTTTCACATCTCCTTCGTTATAGTTGTACTTACGTAGATCACACCAGGTCTCTACAAAGCCATAACCATATAAAGCCAGGTACTTTTGCAACATAATATCCCTCAGGGTTAATGCTGAAGCACTTTGTTTTACAGCGGCGCTGGTCATGTAAGTATTTTTTTGAGTAGTGGTTATAGCTGTGCCCAGGGTGCTTACAAAATCTATACTTGATGTTATTCCGTTCAGGTATGCCGTGTAGGCTATAGATAAGTCACCTTTTCTAAATGCTGCTTCTGCTTTGATAAACTGCATTTCGGAGTAGGTCATGATTGGGAACCCAACATTATCTTTAAAAAGGTACTTACCAAAACCTGCACCTGGGTTGGCTGATGCCAACACGCCCCATGGATTTGGAATTTGGTTTTTCAAAGCAACAGTGCCCGGATCACTGAAACCTGGTATCGTTCCTCTGTAAACATTATCGGCAGATGGCGTGATCATTGTCGAGATTCTGGGATCAATAACTGCTCCCGTGGTACCCGTAAAATAAGTTCCATCTAATAACCCAACAATCATTCTGGTTTGACGATAAGCAGCCAGGTTTGCCCTGAGGGGACCGAAAAAATTTCCATTTGCAGATGTAGAACCTGTATTGGGCACAATAAAGTTATCCCCATTGCCGGATAAGGCCTTATCTACATATTCTATAACTTTGGACGGATTGTAGCTGGCTTTGTTTACCAGGTTATTGGCGTTTCTGGCTAATATGCCATAATTAAATTTGATCCATTTGGCATTATCTCCTGCATAAACTAAATCGGCAGCACTCATTTTCGCTACGCTTCCTGTTCCATCTGTACGGGAAAAATTTGCAATTGATTCATTAGCCAATTTCACCACTTCTGCGTATACATCTTCCTGCTTATCGTAATCAAATACAAAGCGATTTGGTTCATAGGCTTGTTTTAAGATAATCTCGCCATGATAATCAGTAGTAGTTTGCCAGCTCCAGGCTTTCAAAGCTTGCGCCAAGCCTATAAAATTGTATTCTTGCTTGGCCTGAGAATCTTCAATAATGAGGTTTAGATTGGCACCTAAGCCATAATAATTAGTCCGCCAGATTTCGCCCATATTATCACTTCCAGGAATCCAGCCATGAATTTCCCCTACGTTCACAGCTACTCCAAAGTATTGAATGACGCCACCCAGGTACCTCGCATCGAATTGAATGCCCCTTTCCATTTGTGCAAATAGTGGCGGCGTTAAAGTTCTGTTTTCAGGTGTTTGTGGTGTAGCCGGATCGGTATTCACATCCAGATATTTTTTGCAGCCTGCAGATAGAAACACGGCCATTACCACGATTACTGTATATATCTTTTTCATCTTTCTAATCATTAAAAACCTACTCTTAAACCAAAGTTATAACCTCTTGGCTGTCCAAAAGATCCGAAGTCAATTCCTGTTCCTCCCAATCCACCAGCGGCAGCACTCAAACCATTCACCTGTGGATCTACACCTTTATAGTTTGTAATCAATAATAAATCAGTTCCGGTAAAAAACACACTTGCGCTTTTGAATACATTGCTTTTGGCAAATACGCTCTTCGGTAAATTATAAGATAAGGTGATGTCTTTTAACCTGATCCAGTTTACGTCCTCTTGCAAGAAATCTCTGGTGTTGTAAAATGTCGAATAATAAGAGGTGGTGATGTAAGGCGTAACGAGGATATTATTTTTAGTCGGGTTACTGCTGTTTTCCAAACCATCTTTCAGTACTCCAGTAATCACACGCGGAACCTCACGATCCAAGGTTAATGTTGACATTCCTCTAGAATACAGGTAAAATTCGGTCGCATTGTAGATGTCGCCTCCTTTTCTCATATCCAATAAGAAGGATAAATTGAAGTTTTTGTAAGTGAAGCTATTGGTTAAACCCACAGAAATATCGGGAGCTCTATCGCCAATAGGTGTGAAGTTGGTACCTTTAATGGGCATCCCATTTTGAGGGTTTATCAATACGTCGCCAGCATTATTCCTTAAATAATCTATCCCTGCAAATGCAGACAGTGACTGACCAACCGTATACTGTGCCCTCACATTGTCATACAACCAGCTATCAGATACATAAAATACATCCTGACCAGCTGGCAATTCGAGAATATTTCCACGGTCTCTGGCAAAATTGGCTGAAATATCCCAGCTAAAGTTTGTCGTTTTAATCGGATTACCTTTCACTAATAATTCAAAACCACGTTTGCGGATTTTTCCACTGTTGATATAACCTAAGACTGCTCCTGTTGCATAACTCAACCTTGGTGCCGTAATTTGCTTATTTGAAACCGTGTTGTAGTAAGAGAAATCAAATGATAAACGGTTATTGAAGAAACCGAGCTCTAAACCACCTTCAGCCATAGTACTAAATTCGGCTTCCAGATCTGGATTACCCGCAGTTACATCAGTAGCAAAGCCACCACCTGTTGTAGTTTGTGCAACCAATTTTGTTTTGGTAACGTAAGCATTTCTGGCATCTTTACCTGACTGACCGTATGAAGCCCTTAATTTACCAAACGATAACCAGCTTAATTTTTTAAGTGGAGCAAGGTCTGAAAACACAAAACTTAATGAACTTGCCGGATAAAAGAAACTGTAGTTTTTAATGGGTAATGTAGAAGAAAAATCTTGTCTTCCAGTTAGTGTTAAATACAATAAGTCATCATAACCTAATTCTGCAACTGCTAATGCACCTACTTTTCGTTTTAATTCATCAGCATACGCTACGCGTTGCGTAGTTGGATCAGTATTGTTCATGCTGTAGAAATTATGCTGATAAAACCTGGTTCCAAACTGTGCATTGGTTTGGTATGAAGCATCTGTTAAATCTCCACCGATACGAAATACAGGTTTAAACTTTCCAAAATCCTTTTTAATGGTAGCAATTAAGGTGGCATTGTATAAACGTTCATTGGTATTATAGGTATTTATACCCCCACCCAGGTAGGTTGTGCTCGTCTTATTTGCCTCGTAAGATTGCGGATGGTAAGCGGAGAGCCCTTGCCCTGCATTAATATCAGCACCTCCACGTGCTGTAATGCTTAACCACTTTGTTGGCACATAATCCATTCCAAAGTTAGCAAGCATCCGGTTACTTTTTTCCCAGTTTGGGTTCTTTTCAACGGCCCAGTATGGGTTGTCAAGTTCGGCGCTTAAACTTCCGGTAATGGTTCTTCGATCTCCGGTAGCCGTTAAATAATTTCTCATATCATCAACCAGTGGCCATGTTAACGAACTTAACATTGGACTACTTGCACCTTTATAGGTTTTGTTGGTTTTAGAATTAATGAAATTGATTGATCCATTCATTTTCAACTTATCACTAATGGTGGATGTAACGCTCAATTTTCCATTCAATGTGTTAAAATCCGTTCCTGGTACAACACCCGTTTGGTTGGTATAACCCAATGACGTTCTAACAGAGAGTTTTTCGCTCCCCCCTTCTACAGAGGCATTGTGTTTTTGCGTGAAACCGGTTTTATAGAAGTTCCCTACATTATCATAAATGGTTCTGTTACCTGGAATTTTGGCGCCAAAATAAGTTCTGGTACGTACTTCATCATCAAAAAAACCACCAGCTCCACCACCATACACAGATTGAACATCTGGAAAGCGGTAAGCAGTTTCTACTCTGAACGAATTATTATAGGTGACTCTCGCCGTTCCTGATTTCGCTTTTTTAGTGGTGATCACTACTGCTCCTGATGCCCCTTGTGTACCATAAAGTGCCGCAGCTTCCGGGCCTTTTAAAATGGTAATGGTCTCAATCTCTTCCGGATTAATATCCATGGCACGGTTACCATAATCATTCTGGCGGTTAAAGGTTCCCTGCCCAACTAAATTGTATTCGCTGAATGTGCGGTTTGAAATCGGTAAACCATCAATTACGAATAAGGGCTGATTATCTCCATCAAGCGAAACCCCGCCACGAATAATCATGGTGGCTGAAGCACCTGGAGTACCATTTGTAGGTGTAATGGTTGCACCTGCAACCCTACCTTGTAAAGCGTTTAAAAAGTTATCACGCTGGGTTTGAGCCACCTCGCCGCCTTTGATGGTTTGCGTGGAGTAGCCTAAAGATCGGGAAGATCTTTCAATCCCCTGAGCAGTCACAATCACATCATCAAGATTGCTTGCATCAGCTGCAAGTACGATATTCAATGATGTGTTGTTGCCCACTGTGTTTTCCTGCGTTCTGAAACCAATGTAGGTAAATTGAAGGACATCCGTTTTTAATGCTTTAATCGTGTAATTTCCGTCGCCGTTGGTTTGTGCAACGGTGGTAGTTCCTTTTACACGGATGGAAACCCCGGGAATTGGACCATCTGTGGAAGAGACTTTACCCGTGATGGTAATTTGTTGCGCAATGGCATGTGCCAGCAACAAAAAAGTACCCATAAAAGTGAGTAGTAGTTTTTTTTTCATAAACTGCCTGGTTTGAAATGAAATGAGTTTAGTTGATATAGTTGTTTGCCAATATTTTTAAAACACGCATAATCACGCATATTTTTCCAATATTTAGCTAATATCATAAATGTTTTTGATTTAAAAAACAAATAGTCAAGATTTTAACATTCTTACCCCAATATATTATTGCAATAAAACGCAAAAACACGCAATACAAATAAATCCTATATTTACTTTCGAAAAACATTCCCAGTATGCTTAAAAAAGAACGCCACGATTTTATTATGCGCCAGATCAATCTACACAACCGTGTACTCACTTCTGATCTGGTTCAACTACTCACCGTATCTGAAGATACCATTAGAAGAGACTTACAGGAGCTCGCAGATGAAGGTTTACTTTTTAAAGTTCATGGTGGTGCATTATCTAAATCTTACCACAGTTCTTTCGATGACAGTACGGTTTATGCCAGAGATAGTAAAATCGTCATTGCCAAAAAAGCAACCAATTTAATTACAGACGGAATGGTGGTTTTAACCGGAGGTGGTACCACTATTTTAGAATTTGTAAAACAATTGCCTAAAAATATTGAAGCCACTTTTTTTACCATTAGCCCTTTAGTGGCCGTTGAACTGGCGAAATACAGCAACATAGAGGTAATACTGATTGGTGGTTTATTTTCTAAAAATTCGCAAGTTACCTATGGCGGGCAGGTGATTACCCAGCTTGCAGAACTCAAAGCAGATTTATGCCTGATGGGTACGAGCGCCATTCATCCGGAAGAAGGGCTTACCGATACTTACTGGGAAATTAATCAATTAAAAAAAGCGATGTTAGCGGCCTCGAAAAAAACTGCCGTATTGTGTATTTCAGAAAAACTGGATATTGCACTGCGATTAAGGGTTTGTCCGATTGGAAGCATCAGCTACCTCATTACCGAGCTCGACCAGGATCATGAATCATTAACCGGATACCGGGACAAAGAGGTTAATATTTTATAGAAATGAGGCTTCGAAGATTCGGAGCCTCATTTGTGTTTTAAAAACTTGGATCTGCAGGTGTATTCGGATTATTATCTCTTTCCTGGAAAGGGTAAGGAAAAAAGTTACGTTTCCGGCCGGTTACTGGCTGGTTAAATCTCCTCATATCTTCAATTTTTAAACCAGAAGCATACAATTCAATAGAACGGTGTTTGTAAATCAAATCCAGTAACTGTTGCTGAGTGTAAGTCCCGGTTAGTGCAGGCAATGCGGCTGTTACACCATAAACATCAGTCGTTTTTGTAACAACTCTATTTAATTCGGTTAAGGCATTGGTTAAATCTGGCTGACGTGCGTATACCTCTGCTTTTATTAATGTCATTTCTCCTGGTAAATAAATTGGAAAAGGCGTTGTGGTACTTGCTGCAAAGCCGCTCATGCGAATGGTTGCCACCGGACTTCCTGCAAAAATGGTATAGAACGGGATTCTTTTATCTCCAGCATCAGGAACATAGGTGCCTGTCAGGCCCAAATTTACATTAGATGGCTGAAAAACATTGTTAGATGAAATAATGGTAAATAGGATATTGGGTGATGTGGCATCAAAATTAAAAGAAGATGCCCTGGTTAAATCTACCGCATTAGCTTCTGTTAAGGCCAGTGAATAATTACCAGAAAATAAGGCATATCTTGCCTTTAAGGCATGCAAGGTATTTACGATATTGATGTTAGGTACATTTGAATTAAAGCCGCTTGAAATTGGATTAGCCGTTATGGTGCTTAAAGCATTATCAATTACAGCAATTGCTTTAGAGAAACCAGCTGCCCTTGTAATAAATGCAACATTTTTCCCTGTTCCATCGGGTATTTTTTCCCAATATTGAGATAGATTGCCAATAGCAAGCGCCTTAAAAAGGCTCGAATAGGCAATTAGGCCGGATGCATAACCTTTATCTCCAAGATTACCCGCATTCGTGATGACTAAATCTGCATCATAAATAATCTTATTAGCGCTTGTCCACAGGTTAAATAAAATGGTATTGGTACCATCAACAGCTGCTCCACCTGTACTTAACTGCAATTCAGGAATATTTCCTGAATTTAGCAAAGAGAATTCGTTGGTAACGAAACCATTGGCAGCAACAGAATTAAACATTACACCCGTTCTGTTTAATGTATAAACCCTTTGTAGCCCAATGGCAACCGCAGTTAAACCTTGTTGAGTGGTTAAGGCAACATCTGTTTTCGCCCTGGATGGATCCTGATATTCTTTTGTGCATGAGGCTAAACAGAATGCCCAGACAATAGCAATACAGGTGATATATTTTGAAGTTGTATTTCTTAAACTTTTCATAAATTTTTCCTTTATCGATTAAAATTTAACTTGTAAACCTAAACTAAAGGTTCTTGGAATTGGAACTGATCCGAAATCGATGTTCCTTAAAATGGTAGACTGACCGCCTGAGTTCACTTCAGGATCATATCCCTTATAATGATCCCATGAAACCAGATTTCTTCCACTTAAAGTAATGGTCAGATCGCGCAGGTATTTAACTTTACCTACATTATAGCTTAAAGAAACCTCTCTTAACTTTACAAAAGATCCATCATCAATCCGCCATTCTTCAGTAGCGTAAACGCCAGCAACATAACCTCTCGGCAGCTGGCCTAGTTGTTCTGCTTCTGCAACTTTCCCACTACCCACGCCCTGGCGGGTTCTCCAGTCGGCATTCCAAACGTCACCACCTTGAACAGCATCTAACTGCACATGAAGGTTAAACTTTTTATAAGAGAAATCATTCACAAAGGAAGCCGTATAATCAGGATTCGGGTTACCCAGCACTTTACGCAAGGTTGTTCCGGTAGGTAAACCATCTGCACCACGCTGCGGTGTATAGGTGGTTGCCGAATTCTGTATGCCACGCTCCAGCTGTGGAATTCCGGCAGCATTGGTTAACAAACTGCCATCTGGATTCCGGGCGAAGAAAGTTCCATAAAACACACCAATTGCTTCACCATCAATAATGGCTACCGGCGCACCAGGATTGGTTGCGAACAACCTTAAACCACCAACGTTAAGTGCCTGGTTTCTATTTCTATTAAAAACTATGGTGGTATTCCAGCTAAAATCTTTTGATTTTATTGGCGTTCCATTCAACACCAGTTCAATTCCCTTATTTCTCAGCGATCCGATGTTATCCAGAAAACTAGAGAATCCGGTCGAAGGTGCGGTAACACTGGCAATTAATAAATCACTTACCTTTTTATTGTACCAGTTAAACTGCAAGCCCAATCTATTTTTAAAGAAAGATAAGTCTGTACCCAGTTCCAATTCACGCTGACGCTCTGGTTTAACATTTTCATTAGCCAAAGTCGCGCTTGAGAACAACGATGCCCGACCTAAAAAAGATTGTGTTGAATAAGCATTGATCCGATCGTAAGCACCAATACCTGTTAAATTACCCGATTCTCCATAGGCAGCCCGGATTTTAAAAGTATCCCACCATGATGAAACACCTAGATTTTTCCAGTAATCAGCTGATGACAACACATAACTTGCGTTACCTTTGAAATAGGTTTGTGTCCGGTTATCGGCACCAAATACAGTAGATTGATCAACACGAACGGCTCCTGTTAAAAAAAAGTGGTCTCTATATTTAAAGGTCTGCTGTAAATATCCTCCGGTTACCGAAAGCTGGGTTCTGCCATCCAAACTAGGAAGTTGAGTAGCCGCAGCATTAACCGTTTCAATTAAAGGAGCTAAACCCCTACCATTTACCAATTGATATCGCGTTTGCTCATACTGAAAAGAATATCCCAATTGCGTGGTTGAAGCAATTTTATCACTGATTTGTGCCTGATAAGTAGCATTGATATCATTGTTAAACTGAAAGGCATTGTTACTGGCCGCACTGGCATAACCATTTAGTGTACCATCCAATGTTGCGCCGCCCCCATAAAAATCAGGGTTTACGTTATAAGCAAACGGCGGAATATAAGTATACCCATTTGAACCAGAGTTGTCTACACCAACCAAGAAGTTTAAAGTCAGGTTTTTTACTGGATTAAGTTTCAGATTGGCACTTGAAATGATTCGGTTGGTTTCCTGGCGTTGCTTAATGTCTTCAATCACAGAAACTGGATTCACCCGGCCACGCTCTCCAACTGCCAGTAGATTGCCATTCGCATCTCTTGCAAAAATATCATGGAAGTTCCCAATAATGGTGACCGAATTCATCGGCGAAAAAAAGGAGTTACCATCTGGTTTCTCATTGGCCGCACTCCTGATGTAATTCATACCTACACTTAACGATGCCCAATCGGTAATCTTCTGATCTACGTTTGCCCGCAGGTTGTACCTTGAAAAATCGGTGTTTTTAATAATCCCCTGATTAGTGAAATAACTTGCTGAAGTATAAAACTTCGTATTGTCTGTCCCTCCGCTAATAGAAACCGTATTATCCGTACCATATCCGGTTTGGAAAATATAATCCTGATAATTGTATCGCGTAACTGGAGTGGTATTGGTTAATAAGGCCGCCGTAGTAGCTGGAGGAGTAACCACCATTTGAATCACATCTTGCGTGAATGAATTTACTGAACCACCAAATTTAACCGGCGACTGATTGACCTCAATCTGTTTCCGCAATTCACTCATGGTTAGACTGGTATTAAAAGTAACCTGCGCCTTACCGCTGGCACCCCTTTTGGTGAAAATCTGAATTACGCCTGAGTTGGCTCTTGAACCATAAATTGCAGCAGCAGCAGCACCGTTTAAAACTTCAATCCGATCAATATCAGCTGGATTAATATCAACCATTCTATTTTGACCTATGCTTCCTACCACGTTTCCGCCATCATAATTTGATGAAGTATTGGTGACTCTGGTGGTGGAGTTGTTCACGATTACACCATCAATAATGTATAGTGGTTCTGAAGATGAGTTTACTGAACTAATTCCCCTTAACCTTACGGACATGCCACCAGCAGGGTCTCCTGAATTCTGACTGATTTGTGCACCTGCGGCTTTCCCTTGTAAAGAAGACAGTACATTCCCACTTGGCGCTTTGTTTAAGTCATCACCTTTTACTGTACTTACATAACTGCCCAGTTCTTTTCTGGTTGTTCCGGCAGATGTACCCGTTACAATAACCTCATCTAAACCAACCGCATCGCCGTTTAAAACGCCATTTAATGTCACGGCTGTATTTTCTCCAAGCGAAATGGTTTGTACCGTAGATTTATAACCAACAAATGAGAAGGATAGCTGATAACTTCCTGGTGCCAGGTCTACTGAAAAAGTATAGGCTCCGCTCCCATTTGTACTTGTGGCCAGATTGGTATTTTGTATTTTAACGACCACTCCCGGAATGGGCGTGTTATTGGCCCCATCGGTTACTTTTCCACTAATGGTGTACCGTTTGTTTTGGGCATGAACCTGCATTGTAAATAAGAGCAGGAGAAATGGGATCATCAAAGTCATAAATAACTTGGATAACCATTGAAGGTAAATTTTTTCCATAAAATTAGGGTTAGGATTTTAAACAAAAATAATAAAATCACTTACAACGCCAATTTTTATTCTTTGTAAAGCAGAGTGCACAAAATAAAAGAACCTATCCCTATCAAAGGAAGTAATTGTTGTAATTTGTGCTGCTCCTCTCTTCAAAGAGAGGGAATAATGGTGGGTGGTTTAAACCCTGTGCTGATTGTATATTGCTAATAACCTCTCCCCATTATAAGGAAGTAATTGATGTAATTTTATGCTATCCCTCTCCTCAAAGATGGGGAATAATGATGGGTGGTTTAAACCTTGTGCTAATTGTATATTGCTAATAACCTCTCCCTATCAAAGGAAGTAATTGTTGTAATTTTTGCTGTTCCTCTCCTTAAAGAGATGGAAATGCCGGTGGGTGGTTTAAACCCGGTGTTTATTGTATATTGCTCATAACCTATTTATTAATTTAAGCTGTTTAGTATTGTACCTATTCTTAAAGAGAGAAAATAGGAAACAAAAAGCATAAGTTTAAAGCTATAGTTTAAACGCTTTGTCTTTTTCGGCTCCTAGCCCCCTCTCTTTCAGGAGAGGGGATGAAGGGGAGAGGTACCCTACTCCGGCAAGCTAATCTTCCCCATACATACCGAAGGGATCCCCTTTCTACTTCCAAAATCAATTGGTGCACCACATAATGTTTCATTTGCCAGAACAGCAAATAACACAGCTTCCTTCGCATCAGGGTTGATATTTAACTCATTGGTAGTTACGAAGCTGGATTGCGGCAACTTTTCCTTTAACAGACTTACTAATAAAGGATTATGCATCCCACCGCCACTCATAAAAATCCTCACCTTTGCTTGCATGCCGAAGCATCTCTGTATCGCATCGACTATAATTTGTGCAGAGAAATGACATAAAGTAGCCACTACATCTTCTTTTTTAAGATCTGCTGTACCTGAAACTTTTTGAGCAGCGCCTAAATAATTCAGATTAAACAACTCCGGCCCTGTGGTTTTAGGGAAATTTGCACCAAAAAAATCATTTTTTAGTAAGGCAGATAATAAATCCTGATTTAAATTTCCTGACAAACCTATTGCAGCATTTCGATCATAGAATTGATTAAAATGTTGCTGCATGAACTGATCCATTAAAGTATTTCCCGGCCCTACATCCGTAGAAAAAATTTCATCTGCATTCAAGCTTCCCGGGAGGTATGTAAAATTGGCAATGCCTCCGATATTTAGCATGATACGGTCTTCACCCGCTTTCGAAAAAATAAGATAATCGCCATATACAGCCAAAGGAGCACCTTCACCACCTGCCGCTAAATGCTTCTGGCGGAAATCAGATAAGGTAATAATTCCGGTTTTTACGGCGATATGATCGCCATCGCCAATTTGAAGCGTTCCATCAGGATAATCTTCCATTTGGTGCAATGATTTTGGGGCATGAAAAATCGTTTGTCCGTGACTGGCAATGAAATCAATCTCCTCATTTTGATAACCCCATTCTTTCAGTGCTTCATTAATTAATTGGGCATGGGTATTGGCAATAAGCTCATTCATCAGGCAAACCAATTGCAAATCAACTTCTTTTTTAGAGAAGACGGCCTTTATCTTTGAGCGGAAATCAGCTGTAAAATCTCCGGTTTTAAACTCCAGTACCTCAATATCCGTATCTGCACCACTCCCCTTCACCTTGCAAAGTGCAATATCCAAACCATCCATAGATGTTCCGCTCATTAAACCTATAATTAACCGTTCAGATTTATTAGCCCTTAAATAGAGATTTTGGATTTGCTTATTCATTATTTGGATTGATTTATAAAATTTGTTGAAGGTTGTTTCTGTACATCAGATATTTTTCTCTTCCATTTAAACAATAAAAGTAAATAACCTTTATTAAAAACTGCACATAACTCGCTATCTTTACTGCTCCGTACATTAAAAACCATATAAAAAAAATGGCTAGATTAAATCTACTGGAGGAGACACGTTTCGAGAAACTACCCGTAAGCGTGTTCGAAAATCCAAAAATTGCTTCGATTAATGTGGCGCACCGAATCGCCAATCTCATTAAATCCAAACAAGCAAGCAACACACCTGCAGTACTGGGCTTAGCAACAGGTGTTACCCCAATTGCAGTTTATGCCGAACTGGTTAGACTGCATCAAGAAGAGGGTTTAAGTTTTAAAAATGTGATTACTTTTAACCTGGATGAGTATTATCCAATGGCGCCAACCGCAGCCCAGAGTTATGTCACTTTTATGAACGACAATCTTTTCGATCACATTGACATCGACAAGAACAATGTTCATATTCCTGATGGTACACTGGCACTGGAAGATATTCCGGCTTTTTGCCTGGATTACGAAAAGAAAATCGGTGATTTAGGTGGCTTAGATATTCAGATTCTGGGGATTGGTCGTACCGGGCACATCGGGTTTAACGAACCCGGATCGGCACCAAACTCTGGTACACGATTAGTAACACTGGATGATTTAACACGTAGAGATGCTGCCCGTGATTTCGGCGGAAAAACCTTTGTGCCTACCAAAGCCATTACCATGGGTATTGGCACCATTTTCAAAGCTAGAGAGATTATCTTAATGGCATGGAGCCGAAAAAAAGCATCCATCATCAAAAAAGCAGTAGAAGGCGAAATCTCTGGGGAGGTTCCGGCAACGTACCTTCAATTATCTGATCATGTAGAGTTTATTTTAGATACACCTGCAGCCTCAGAACTGACCCGCTTTGATACACCATGGCTGGTTAAAGATTGTGTATGGACTGATGCCCTTATCCGCAAGGCTGTAATCTGGTTAGCCAATAGCTTAGGAAAACCGGTATTGAAGTTAACAGAAGATGATTACAACAATAACGGGATGGCACAACTGGCTACTGAAAAAGGCCCGGTTTACAACATTAACATCCATATCTTCAACAAATTACAACATACCATTACAGGCTGGCCAGGCGGAAAACCTAATGCTGATGATTCTCAACGTCCGGAAAGAGCTGAACCAGCCAAGAAAAGGGTAATTATATTTTCACCACATCCTGATGACGATGTAATTTCTATGGGCGGTACCTTCATCCGTTTAGTTGACCAGAAACATGATGTGCATGTGGCTTATCAAACCTCAGGAAATACTGCCGTTTGGGATGATGATGCCTTACGTTTTGTAGAATTTAATGTAGATTTTACAGAGAAAATGGGCATGGATAACACTCACTTGAAAGAACTTTATCATAAAATGAGAACTTTCATTGAGGATAAACAACCTAACCAGGTAGATACACCGGAAATTCAAACCGTAAAAGGATTGATTAGAAAAGGTGAGGCAATTGCGGGCGCAAGATATTGTGGTTTGGAAGATGACCATATTCATTTTCAGGCACTTCCTTTTTATGAAAGTGGAAAAAATCAAAAAAACCCGGTTACAGATGCCGATATAGATTTAACTATTGAACTTTTACAAAAAGTAAAACCGCAACAAGTTTTTGCTGCCGGCGATTTTGAAGATCCGCATGGAACGCACATTGTGTGTTTTAACATTATCCTTGCGGCTTTAACCCGCCTCCGTAAAACGGAAGATTGGGCTAAGGATTGCTGGTTATGGATGTACCGTGGTGCATGGCATGAATTTGAAACCCATGAAATTGAAATGGCTGTACCCATTTCTCCTCAGGAATTGGAGCGCAAAAGAAATGCAATTTTCAAGCACCAGAGTCAAAAGGACAGAGCTGTTTTTCCTGGAGATGATTCAAGGGAATTTTGGCAACGGGCAGAAGACCGTAACCGTGAAACGGCTAAAGCCTATGATGAACTCGGGCTGGCAGAATACGAAGCGATGGAAGCTTTCGTAAGATGGAAGTTTCAAGATTAAATAAATTAAGATTTAAATCCTCACATTGAAGAATGTGGGGATTTTTTTGTTTAATCAACTTGCGAAGTCTCAAAGGCCAATAGCCCAACAAGAATTAGACAGTTTAAACGAAAAACCTTAAAAGACTGACGAAGTTTTTCCATCGCTCTATCCACCAAAACTTCGTAAGTCAAATCAACTTGCTAAGTCTTAAAGGCCGGTGCGCAGCAAGACTTCGACAGTTTAAACAGAAACTCCTGAAAGACTGATGAAGTTTTCCATCACTCAATCCCACCGAAACTTCGTCAGTCAAATCAATCTCAATAAATTTTAACTTGATTCTCGGTTGTTAACCAATATTTTAAATAACTTTAAGTTTTATCTTTGACCAGAACTAATTGCATTAAACCAAAAACAAGACTATATAAAAATGAAAATGATTGAAACCATGCGCTGGTATGGACCAGATGACATTGTGAGTTTAACAGACATTAAACAGGCTGGCTGCAGCGGGGTAGTGACCGCACTGCATCACATTCCTGTTGGAGAAATCTGGACTGTTGAAGAGATTCAAAAAAGAAAAGAAGAAATTGAAAAGGCTGGTATGATATGGAGTGTTGTAGAAAGCTTACCAGTACATGAAGATATTAAAAAAAGAGGTGGTGCATACCAAACCTGGATAGAAAATTATAAAATAAGTCTCGAAAATCTTGCTTCTTGCGGAATAAAGGTGATTACCTATAATTTCATGCCTGTGCTAGATTGGATGCGTACCAACCTGAAATATGAAACTGAAAGTGGCGCTTTGGCACTTCGATTTGAAAAATCAGCATTTATAGCATTCGATTTATTTTTGTTAAAAAGACCAAATGCAGCTGCCGATTATACGGAAGATGAAATAACAAAGGCAACCCATTATTTCGAAAAGTTAACAGATACACAAAAAAATGAACTAACAGGAAATTGTTTGCAAGGCTTACCAGGCAGCAAAGATCATTTTACACCTGAACAAGTTTTAGCATTATTAGATGGCTTTAAAGGAATTACCTCCGATATCTTAAAACAAAATCTTGTACATTTCCTTAAAGAGATTACTCCGGTTGCAGATGAACATGGCATGCAGATGGCCATTCACCCCGATGACCCCCCTTATCCAATTTTAGGTTTACCAAGAATCATGAGTACGGAAAAAGATGCGCAATACATTATCGATCAGGTACCGGCTAAATCAAATGGCCTTTGTTTCTGCAGTGGTTCATTTGGCGCCAGACCCGATAATGATCTTCCGGGAATGATTAAAAGATTAGGTTCAAGAATTCACTTCCTGCACTTAAGAAGTACACAAAGAGATGAGGAAGGCAACTTTTACGAAGCCAATCACCTGGAGGGCAATGCCGATATGTTTTCGGTAGTTCGCGAGGCGGTAAAGCTGATGCATGCTGAAAATAGAACCATCCCTATGCGTCCTGATCACGGCCACCAAATGCTTGATGATTTAGTTAAAAATCCTTTTCCTGGGTATTCTGCGATTGGAAGGTTAAAGGGGCTGGCCGAAATCAGAGGTCTGGAAATGGGTATCAGAAAAAGTTTATTTTAATAAAATCAGGAAGGCAATTTAGTACTAGATTGCCTTTCTACTACTGTTGGATTTAATACAATGTGCTCAGTATTTTGATAAGGATTTTCCTGATGAATCATCTTTAGAAACATTTTTGCACATTCTTTTCCCATTTGCGATGCATGCTGATCAATCGTAGATAAGTTCGGCGTAATGTAGGCTGAAAAGGCTTCGTTGGCAAAACCGATTACCCCAACATCCGGTGGCATTTGATTAATTTCCTTTAGCTTTTTAATTACACCTAATGCCGTAAAATCGTCTCCAGCTACAATGGCATCTGGTTTATTTTGAAGCCTCATTAACTTTCCGGCGCCAAATCGCCCATCCTTAATCGATAATCCACCAAAGTGAATGTATTCCTCTAAAACAGGCAAATGGTTATCCTGTAATGCTGCTTTATAGCCCTTAAGCCTGTCATTGAAAATTTTGATCTGATGAATGGTAGTAATGAACGCAATATTACTGTATCCCTGATCAATTAAATGCTGGGTGGCCATATAGCCAGCCTTAAAATCATCAAGCGTGATGGTTGGTACTGCTAGTTCTTCATTAACCCGATCGAAAAGAATAAGTGGCTTATTTTGCTTTATGATCTCCTGAAAATGTGATACATCCTGTGTTTCTAAAGATAATGAAGCCATAATGCCATCTACCTGTGCCTCTAGCAAAGTTTTCACCCCGTTGATTTCATTCTCAACCGATTCATTTGATTGATAAATGATTACCCGGTAACCACTATCCTTCAACCCATCTTCGATACAATGAATAATGGAGGCAAAAAAATGAGCCTGTACACTCGGCACAATTACCCCTATAATATGTGTTTTGCCAGATTTAAGTGCTGAAGCCAATCTATTCGGACTGTAATTCAATGTTTCCGCCATTTCGACCACAGCCTTACGGGTTGTCTCACTTATTGCAGGAAAACCACTTAATGCTCTTGAAACAGTTGAAACCGTAATATTCAGCGCTTTAGCAATATCGTATATAGTTGTTTTTTTACTCAATTTTTGATGTAATGTTGGCGACCCTTTTCTTTGATTTTTTTTATTTCAACTGATTGTTGGCCAATTTAACAATTAAACCTTAATGATGATATTCTTTTTGTACATGAAATACAATAGCACATAAAAACCAAGCACATAAGTGATGGCCCAAATTAAAGATGCGTTTATTGGAGAAAAGAAGGGGGTATAGCACGTAGTATAAAATTTTTCCAGCAGAGCCGATTTTGTACCATCTGCATTGGGTAGTTTAATCAGGTTCAAAACGCGTGGCATCAGCCCAGCCAGAAAAAAAACAGTGATGGCATTTATCCCATAAACCACAAAAGGTGTGGTAATCCTTTTATAACCCTGAACATCAATCAGCCAGTAACAAAGTGCAAGTCCGATAGACGATAAACCGCCAGCATACAATACATAAGAACTGGTCCACAAGGCTTTATTAATGTGAAACTGCAAATCCCAAAGTAAACCCAAAATAACAGCAGCCACACCTGAAGTAAACAACCAGGCTACTTTTGTAGGTTGATCTACTTCTTTGTTGCGCAGCCATACTCCTACCAGAATGCCAAATAAGCAAGTCGCTATGGCTGGTAATGTACTCAATACCCCTTCTGGATCCCAGGTTTTTGATGATGCCCAAATATGTGCTTCCGTTAAAATCCCTCTATCTATCCAAGCGGCCAGATTGGTTTCCTTCTCTAGATTTGCATAACCTATGCCAGGCACGGGCACAAAAGTCATAAGGGCCCAGTAAATGGCTAAAATAGCGACAAATAGTTTAAATATTCCTTTGTTAGAAACACGCAGAAAAATGATGCTACTTATAATAAATACAATTCCTATACGCTGTAAAACCCCTAACAACCTTACAGTTTGAAATGCTTCGAGCAGACTTTTGCCGTCAATGATAACGGCCATAATTTTACCGAAGATGGCCAGGAAAAAGCCAAGTGAATAAAGGATAATTCCTCTTTTAATGGCTTTAATGATTGTTTTTTGATGTGTAGATGGATCTGCCTTACTACTGCTCATCGCAAATGCAATTGAAACACCAACAATCCACAGAAAAAATGGGAAAATTAAATCTGTTGGTGTACAGCCATTCCACTCAGCGTGCTCTAAAGGCGCATAAATATGACTCCAGCTGCCTGGATTATTCACTAAAATCATTGCGGCGACGGTTAATCCTCTAAAGAAATCCAGAGAAAGCAGGCGTTGTTTAGGCTCGGTCATGATTTAGGGCTTGGTTTAGCTACCCAATTTAAAACTTTGCTTTTATATAGCGAAATAAATTATTATCGTGCTAAAAAGTTTTAAAAGCTTTGGTGAAACTTCAAACCTTGTCAGTATTAAAAAGCAAACCAAACCATCTTTAAACTGGCTAAGTCTTTCCTACATAAACCCTTCAAGACTTCGCAAGTTGAAAATCCAACCTACGAAGCTTAAAGGGATAGAGCGCAATCGGAAATTTTGTGGTCTTACGGTTTAATTAATTACTTCTTTATTGGCTCAATCAAAGCAATTGTTCCATCAGCATTATGGGTCAACTCCGTAACTTTCACATTCCTTAGATGAGTTTTGCCAGAAAGCTGGGTATCATGATAAAAAATATACCATTTGCCTTTAACCTCAACAATAGAATGATGCGTTGTCCACCCCTGCACTGGATTCATAAATGTACCCTGATACTTAAAGGGGCCAAAAGGACTATCGCCAATTGCCGAAGCTAAAAAGTGCGTATCGCCAGTAGAATACGTAAAATAGTATTTACCATTATATTTATGCATCCATGCGCCCTCAAAGAAACGTTTGTCATGGTCTTTAGTAAGTAATGGTTTGCCGTTTTGATCTAATATAACCACATCTTTCACTGCACCATCAAATGTTAACATATCTTTGCTCAGCTTTGCAACTTTAGCTGTTAATGCAGGTTCATTTTCTTTTTGAGAATCTGTTTTTGAACCATTTGCATCATACTTACCATTGTTCCAACGTTGTAATTGACCACCCCAGATGCCTCCAAAGTACATGTACTTGGAGCCATCTGCATCAGTAAATACAGCCGGATCGATACTATAACTTCCTTCTATTGGCTTTGGTTCTGCTTTAAACGGACCAGCAGGATCTTTAGCTGTAGCCACCCCAATACGGAACACATCTTGTTTATCTTTTACCGGAAAGTATAAATAGTAAGTTCCATTTTTAAACGCCGCATCGGGTGCCCAGAGTTGGCGCCCCGCCCATGGAATATCTTTTACACTTAAAGCCACTCCATGATCGCTTACCTTTCCATTAATACTATCCATACTCAAAATGTGGTAATCTTTCATTGCAAAATGATCTCCGTTGTCATTTTCGGGTATACCAGAATCAATATCATGCGATGGATAAATGTATATCTTTCCATTAAAAACATGAGCAGATGGATCTGCTGTATATATTTCACTAATTAAAGGCTGCGAAAGATACTTCGCCTTTTTACTGGTATCAGCCATTTCAGCAGTGCTTGTTTTTTTGGCATTTTGCTGGCAAGAACTGGTCACAGCAAGCGTTACAAGTAAAGCCAGGCCAGATACTTTTTTAATGTTTTTCATCATCTTTAAAATTTATAAATGGTTACGATTATTTTAATTTGCTTACAAAAGTTTCCGGTGGGCCAAGATAACTAGGCTTTAATCCGCCGAGGTCCAGCACTAATTTTTGCAATACTACTCCTGGGGTAATCATCCAATATTTGAGGGTATGTTTACCACTACTTTCGAACTTTAGTGCTGTTTTAAAAATCTTAATATTATTGGCAACAGATTTCCTCCAGGCACCATCTGTTTTGTAATCCGCACTGATATTAATGATAACTGGTGCTTCATTATCAATAGAAACGGCAAATTTTAATCCATCACTATTGGTAAAATCGATGGTTGGTGAGATATAGGTATTCAGATTAAATGTACCTGTAGTGTTTAAATCAATATCATATTCCAGATGTGGCGTATTCACATCCAGGTTTTTAACTGCTGAAGTAACCGGAACCGGAAGCACTCCACCTGTTGTCTTTCCATAGTTTGGAATGGTTTTCCAAAATATCGGTCGGCTATTGATCTCTCTGCTGTAATTTGGTGCCTCAATCGAAATATACCCATTACTGGCAACGAAAGTATTATTCTGCTGATTGGCAGATTTTGAACGATCCAATAATAAAGGAACCAATAGCTTAGTACCATCGCTCCCGGAAACCTGGAGATTAGTCTGTATTTTTCCCTTTGGCGCACTGTTCCAATCGATTCTGATCCAGATCCTTATTTCATCATTTAATATTCCTTTTGCCGTACTTAATTTAACATAAGCCGGAGCTTTGATCTGATAGTTTATAGAACCATAACCCTTGTTAAATAATTCAATATAATGTGATGGATTGCTACCATCGTCAAAAGCTGGAAGGGCAACCTTTACTTTTTCATTGCTGACCCAGGAAGAATCACTTCCTTCAATAGCCAAGCCCATCTGGGCTTTCGTTTGCACTGAATTTAAAGCTTGGTTGATCGTTTTCGGAATAGCATTCATTTCTGGTTGTTGCCAGGATGTATAGCCGATATGCGTTTGATCCATCATATGATCCCACTTCCCGTTGGCCATGGTTTTATTATAATATTGCGTAATTTCTTCATCACGTTTATACAATTCTGCAACTTTATCTGCCATTGCATTTGTACCTATACGACCTTGTTTGGCATAAAGTTTATTCTTGGCTACGTGATAATAAAGATCATAAAGGTTAGCACTGGCCTCTACCGGATGCATCACCAATTGATAGAAAGCATCCTTTTGATCTGTAGGGATATTATTATAGATGAATTTAGCCTTCTGCTCCAGTTTTCTGTAATCGGCAACTACATTTTCAAATTCGTTATAATTGGTTAAACTGTAAGTACGGTCATTCAACAACTCTGGCTTAACCCGACCATTATATTTGGTATATAGATCAAATATTTCAGCTATTTCTACAGCATAAGTTGCACCAAATTGTTTCTCAGACCAATTGATGGTATATTGTTTTAACTGCTCTGCAGGAATAGCATCCGGAGCCCAGGCATAATCAAGGAAAAATGAGATGGGAAATTCCATAGGCTTTAAGTCGCCAACATTTACAATCCAGATCTGATTGGCGTTGTATTCGTAAGCGAGATTCATCTGCTCCCAGATTTTTTGGATCGGATTGGTATTAATCCATTTATAATTTCTAGGGTCACCAACATAATCGAAGTGATAATAAATACCATAACCACCCTTTCGTGGTGCTTCATTCAGCTTTGGAAGTTTTCTGATGTTGCCCCAGTTATCATCGCAAAGTAGTAAAGTAATATCATCCGGAACCCGCATCCCTTTATCATAATATGCCTGCACCTCTTTATAGAGCGCCCATAGTTGAGGAGTTTCTGAGGCTGTTTTTTTCGTTACCTTTTCAATGATTTCACGCTGGTCTTTCACAATCTTTTCCAGCAAGGCTGTAGCCGTTCCCTCCGTCATTGGTTCATCTCCATCACCGCGCATGCCAACCGTAATGATTTGCTCTTTATCTGCAACACGTTTTAAACCACTTTCCCAAAAAGCCCTCAATTGCTCGGGATTCTGATCATAATTCCATTTGCCACCTTTATATCTTTTCCATTCATCATGCGCCCGGGCTAATGGTTCATGGTGCGAAGTTCCAATAACAACACCATATTCATCAGCCAAAACCGGATTCATTGGATCATCATCATTAAAAGCACTTCCCCACATGGCTGGCCACAGGTAATTGCCTTTTAAACGAAGAATCAATTCAAACACTTTACTATAAAACTTGCTGTTAAATCCACCAAATTCCTTTTTACTCCAACCCGAAAGTGCCGGTGCTTCATCATTTAGAAAAATACCGCGATATTTTACAGCAGGCGAAGCAATGAGGTGTTTGCCAGAAGTGGCAAAAAGCATTTCGCTTTTTTTAACCGGTACATCTGCCCAGTAATACCATGGCGAAACACCAATTTGACTGGATAGCTCGTATATGCCGTAAATGGTTCCACGCTTATCACTACCTGCAATTACCAGTGCTGAATCTATACCTGGTAACGGATTTTTAATTACTTCTATTAAGGTACTTTCCCACTTACCAGCAACGCCTGCTACATTAATTTTACCTGTGCTGATTAATTGATCTATGACGGTACTCTTCCCTATTGTACCGATGATAATTGCCGCTCCTGTAGTTTTATCTTTGAAAAAAGCTGGTTTTAAACCAGTAACTTTTTCTATATCAGTTTGAAGATTGTTGGCTGCCATTATTACACCAGGCCATTCATCTCCACTCACTAAAACAGCAGATACAGCTCCTTTATTTGCTATGGCAAAACTTCCTTTAACGTAGCCTTTTGATATGAATGGATCTGCTCCAGCAGCCATACCAATAGTTGTTAAACCCAACATTATCATTACCAGGATTAGTTTCTTCATATCATTATTTTTTAAAATTGATGACTTCCCAGTAGGCTTTTTTAGGTTGAAGGTGCTGATCAAAAAGCAGCGGATAATTTTTTCTTCCAGTTACAGGATAATTGTCAAGCCAGGAATAGCGATCGGAGATATTCCAGAAAGTGACATTGGTGATTACATTTTTATATGCTCGAAAAACTTTAAAAACCATAGCATATTTTTCCATTTGTGCTTTTTCCAATTCGGGTGTAAATGCATCAGATTCATCAGGCCTGCGGGCACGTTTCATTTTTTCCCATGGGTAAATGGAAATATCCAGCTCGGTAAACTGAATTTTCAGCCCTAGTGATGAATACCGCTCTATTGCAGATCGGAGTTCAACTTCTGTCGGTTCCACTACAGACCAGTGAGCCTGCAAGCCCACCCCATCAATTGGTACGCCTTTATCTTTCAGGCTTTTTAGAAGTTTATAAATGTGTTCCCACTTTTCAGGTCTTTCCGTATTATAATCGTTGTAAAACAACTTAACATCCGGATCTGCCTCATGTGCATATTCAAAGGCTTTTGAAATAAAATCTTCACCGCAGATCTGGTACCATTTAGAATTTCTTAAGTATTTGTTTGGATCATCATCAATGGCTTCATTAATCACATCCCATGCATAAATTTTTCCTTTATACCGACTTACTATTGCTGTAATATGTGTTTTTAACCGCTGCAACAATACCGCTTTGGTTACCTCTTTACCATCGTTATCTTTAAAAAACCAATCAGGTGTTTGCTCGTGCCAGCATAAATTATGACCCCGAACTTTTATGTCGTTTCTTTGTGCAAAGCTCACGATGGAATCAGCATCCTTCCAATAGAAAACTCCTTCTTTAGGCTGAATGGAAGCCATTTTCATGGCATTTTCTGCAGTAATGCTATTAAATTGTTTTTTGATCAATTGAGCCTCATCGCCTTGCAGATTCTTTACTGCTACGGCCACACCAATTGGGAAATATTTTTGATAGTAATCTTTTAATCCCTTTGCTTTGGGATTCATGACCTGCTGCGCACTGCTTGAATGAATATAAATCATCAACGCAAAACAAATCCATAACGACCTGGTCAATCTTAACAACTTTGGGGCACTGCTCATTTATATTTGGTTAATCAGGGCAAGCCTTACAAAATCATGTTAAGGATTTTCCTGTTCTTTTGGTTCTACGATATACCTATCCTATTTAGAATAACTAAAAGTAGAACTAATTTTATAAATCTGCAATCGGTTGCATAAAAATTTTACAATTTTGTTTTCTTGCTCATAATGGTATAAAAAAGACCCTGTTAAATAAAAAATCCCGCTTGTGAAAGCAGGATTTTGTTGAATCTTATTCTTTGGCTAGTGGAACTTCTACACCAATTGGACCGGTTGGCTCACTTTCGTTTTTAAGCCGGTCTAATGCTGTAACCAAATAACTGTATCGTTTGCCATTTTCTATACTGGTATCTATAAAAGAAACATAATCTTCAAAACTAATTCTAATGATATTTTTTGGATCAAGTATGGAAATTTTTTCCCCCTCAGAGAAACGATAAATCACATATCCGGATGCTGTTTCACCATCTTTAGCCTTTAATGGTTTCTCCCACTTTAAATGAACACCGTCTTTTAGTGCATCAGCTGATAATTGTTGTGGCTGATTGGGTGGTACTTCATCCAGCCAAGGCATTTGTGGAGGCAAAGCCGGGTATTTATAAAAATCATTTTTGAGTGAGTCTGCTAAAGACCTTCCTACCGTATTCAATGATTTAGAACTGAAATATACACTGCCCTGAATGCGGTTGTTTTCTCTTAAGTATCTAATTTGATTTGGAATTTCGCCAGGATTACGCCAGGCCAGCTCAGCACGTGAATTGATCAGATAAGCAGCTTGTCCGATGTACACATGTCTGCCATAGCTGTTGTTACTCCACCAATCTACCAATGTACCAAAAGGCGCCACCCGTCTGGTAAAAGAAAAGTAAATCTGCGGGTTAATATAATCTACCCATCCTTCTTTCACCCATTTGCGGCTATCGGCAAACAGCTCTGCATAATTTGATAAGCCTGCCGTGGCCGATCCTTCCGGATCTTCGTTTTTATTTCGCCAGATTCCAAAAGGGCTAACACCAAATTTTACCCATTTTTTATAATGGTGAATACTGTCATCAACTTCTTTAATTAAGAGGTTAACATTATTCCTTCTCCAGTCTCTGATATCAGTAAAGTCTTCCTTGTATTTATTAAATGTTTCCGAATCATTAATTGTTTGTCCTTCGAGTTTATAAGGATAAAAATAATCATCAAAGTGAATACCGTCCACATCATATTCTTTAACTACATCTAAAATAACCTGAACGATATAGGTTCTTACATCAGGTATACCCGGATCAAAATGCTTTTTACCACCATAAGTAAAAAACCAGTCAGGGTGTTTTTTTATGGCATGATTTTCACTAAAAACAGTACTGCTACTCATACTGGCCCGATAAGGATTAAACCAGGCATGCAATTCCATTCCCCTGCTATGAGATTCTTTAATGGCAAAAGCTAAAGGATCATATCCCGGAGCAGGCGCTAAGCCTTGTCGCCCCATTAACCACTGGCTCCAGGGCTCGCGAGATTTGGCATAGAAAGCATCACCTGCCGGCCTCACTTGCAAAAGGATAGCATTCATACCTTGTGCTTTATGACGTTCAAGAATGCCAATGAGCTCTTGTTTTTGCTGATCAACACTTAAACCTGGTCTTGATGGCCAGTCGATATTCGTTACTGTAGCTACCCAAACGCCCCTAAATTCTCTTTTTGGTGCAATTTTTGTTGATGGTTGAGCATTTGATATATATGGAAGTATAATTACAATTAAAAGTGCGTATAGAAAGTTTTTAAGCATTATTCTGTCTTGTTTTTTATTCGGGATGTTTATTTGTGAGTATAATACAAATGGATGTTAGCAATTAAACGATTTTTTTTAAAAACTCTTATAAATTTTATTATTAATTCTATTTTGCGCCTTGCTAAATTAATTGTACCCCAAATACCTATGGGAAAACAAAAGTATATTAATTTGAGAAGATACAGCATTATTTAAATGGAACCACAAAAGATTAATAAGGGAGATAGGAATAAAATTTACTTTCTGATCATAGTTATAGCCGCACTTGTTGGAACAAACGCTTACTTATTTTTTAAAGACAAACAACAAAGCAAAAAGTTTGTAACCGTAAGCACAGAAAAAGATAAACTTCGTTTGGAAGTAGAAAAAATTGAGGTAGAACTGGATAAAGTAAATGCATTGAATCTTAATTTAAATGATAAACTTGTTGAGGAGCAGAAACTGGCCAGAGCAAAAATTGAAGAACTGAAAGTTGCCCTGGAAAAGGGAGAGCTCACGCAATTGGAGTTAGATAAAGCCAATAAACAGATTAGTGATCTCAAGGTTTTTGTAAAGAATTATAATGATCAGATTATCCAGCTTCAGAAAGATAATATTTTTCTTAAAAACAGCCGCGACAGCTTAGAAAACACCCTAAAAAACATGAGCAGTAAGGCCTCCAGCCTGGAGGATGAAAATGCAAACCTCAATGCCAAGGTTAAAACCGCAGCGTCATTAAAGCTCCAGAATGCCGAAATCATTGCTTTCAGAACAAAATCAAGCGGTAAAAAAATTCAGGTCACTAAATCTTCCGCTGCAGAAAAATTAAGTGTTCGCTTTAACATCATTCCAAACGATCTTGCCGAAAAAGGCCACCACAATATTTACTTAAGAGTTTTTGATCCGGCCGGAAATTTACTTGCCGATGATGACGATCGTTTTGAAGCTGATGGCCAGGAAATGCAATTCAGCCACTCTATCTATATTGATTACAATAACGATAACAGTTCTTATGTAATCGATTGGAAAAACCCTAAATCGTTTATGAAAGGCATTTACACCGTTATTTTATACACCAATGGAAACACGTTGGGTAAAGCCCAGATTGAATTAAAATAATCTTAATTTATACCAAAGGGAATGTAAGATAGAAGGTGGTACCTACATTCGGAACTGAAGTAAAACTGACATCTCCACCTGCATTTTCTACTGCCTGTTTAACAAAAGCTAAGCCGAGCCCCGTTCCTGAGGTTTTAGTGGTAAAGTTTGGCACAAAAATTTTATCGTGTAATACCAGCGGTATCCCCTTTCCATTATCTTTAATTTCTACAAAGGCGTGCGATTTATCATTATATAAAATAACGCTTACACAACACTGATCATGCCCTTCAATTGCCTCAATCGCGTTCTTAAACAGGTTATTGAAAGTTCTGAGCAGCTGATCATGATCTGCCAGTATATGAATCTGCTGACTTGATTTATCCAGCAAGTTTATTTCTACATCACCGGTATTTTTGTAAACTTCTCTAGCTTGCTCTAAAACAGGTAGAATTTCTATCCGCTCTAATTTAGTGTCAGGCATTTTAGCAAAATTCGAAAATTCGGATGCGATTTTTGAAAGGCTATCTATCTGTTCTATAAATGATTTACTGAACTTTTTAAACTTAACTTCAAAATTGGGATCATTTTCTCTCCACGATTTCTCCAGCAGCTGTACACCTAATTTTAATGGTGTTAATGGGTTTTTAATTTCATGCGCTACCTGTTTCGCCATCTCCCGCCAGGCACTTTCCCTTTCAGAACGGGCAAGTTTAACTGCACTTGCCTCTAAGGCCGCAATCATACTATTGTATTCCTTAATTAAGGATCCGATTTCATCGTGTCTGCGCCACACAATAGGCTCATTGCGTTGTCCAATTCTGGTTCTGCTAATGCTTTGCTGAATAAATGTTAACGGGCTTGTAATTTGATTGGCCAGGAATACGGCCAAGACACCTACTGCAACAAATACCAAAGCATAGATATTAATCAGGTTACTTACAAAAAGCGCAATCTTATCAGAGTATTCTTCTTCATTAGAGTAATTAGGCAAACCAATATAGGCAATGGTTTCATTCTGTGCATTCCGAATGGGTGCATACGCTGCTGCATAAGTCAGGTTACCCACCTTCTCCTCCGGATTAATATATTCAGATCGCTTTAATTGTGTAAGATAAGTATAGGCCAGTGGTCCCATCTTTCTACCAATTACTTTGTAACTATACAACTTTGGATAGGTTGTCATAATCAAATTGCCTTGGGTATCATAAAGATTCAGATCTGCATTATTGATATCTGCAAAGTTGTTAAAATCTGCAACTGCATTCTCATCATCCTTGATGCCGCCGCTGAACACCTGTTTCTCAAAATTCTGTTGTACTTTTCTAATCTTATCTTTAATGGCGGCATTCTGCTGTCCGCGGTATTCATTATCCATATAATAATAAGTTACCCAGCCTACAATAAGTAAAGTAGCCACAACAGAAAGCACAATAGAAACCTGAATACGTGTTTTGTATAATATTTTGTTTGCGTTAATCATGAGTGAGCGATTAATGCTAAACCAGCCTACCCGTTCATCATCCAGGTTTTTAATTAACCACACCAATCCATAAAGGAGTATAGAGAAGATGATAAAAACCAGAAAGAAAAATGATAAAGCGGCTAAACGTTCTACATAACCAACTTTTTCTTTACTGATGATCACCATTTTATTATCTGATGGCTTATAAATCAGGTGGCTGTATTGAAGTGTTTTATCACTACTGGTTACAAAATCATCCTTTTTCCCTTTGAAATTTCTTCCATCTAAAGGATAGGTATAATTTCCAGATTGATTTAACAGGCGATTATTGTTGTAGAACGCAATGGAATATCCTCTGAAATCTTCATCCCTGATTAACTTTTGATCACCAAGCAGATCAGGCAATCTATTATTATAATTATAAGGTTTTGATCTAAGCTCGATCACCAGCGTACCTAATAATGAACCTTGATCAATAACAGATATAATTCCAAAATAATCCTGGTACCCAAACGTGTTGTTCACCTGATAAAAATAGTTGCCCCCATTTATCTTTACAGATCCAGATTCTACCAGTTCTTTATATTTGGAGAATGCCTGGCTTCTAATATTATTAATGCTTAAGCCATCTTTATTATAGGGATAAATCTGATAATCATATCTTGATAAATACCCGTCCATATAGCTTTTAATATGGTTCTTTAAAACCGGATAATTGGTTTCTGCGCCTTGCTTAAAATAGCGAACTAAAAACTCATCATTGAGCAATTGTGATTCAAGTACACCTAATGAAATAATAGCGTTAGGATCTTCGGAAGACTGTATTTTACGTGCAAGCGGTTCGCGTAAGCTACGTTCTTTAATATCTTTGTATTTGATGTATTTGATAGAGGTGTTAAATGCCAGACAAAAGAAAACTATAGCAAATAACCCTACAGAAAATCTTATTCCCTCTACATAAATGCCCCTTGCGATGATAAACAATATAAGCGCAAAGACAATAAAAAATGCGGTAAAATCTGTTAATACCTTATATAAAAATAATGCGGCGAAACCTGTTAAAAAGATAATCAGTCTTTCTTTATTGGTAACCTTAAGCGGAAGGCTGATTGTGGCAGCGATAACAGTAATCAGATAGATTTGAAACCAGACCAAACAAAGTATCACGATACTCACCCAACTGGAACCACTCAGTTTTAAGATGTTAATAATTTCAAAGTTAATTCTGGAATTATAAATCAGTCCGAAGAATACCTCGTCACTAAAATAGGCTACAATACCGATGAAGACCAATAAAACCGCATGAATGAAGATGCCGAGAACCTTGCTCCTTTTAATCCATGCGGGAAACTGATACTCTTCTTTATGATTATAAACAAACAGTAAAAACCAGGTTAAGGAAAACACATTCAGTAAGAAATCGCCCAGAGATGGCATAAAAAAACTATCTCCGTAAATTCTTGGATCAAAAAGTGATAGGGAAAAATGATGGTTGAACCAGCCATAATATAAATCGGAGAACCGAAACAATGCAAAAAAACCCAGTAAAAGAAACGTACCTGAAACGAGGTAACCTTTCTTAGCGATGAGTGCACTTAACGAATTGAAAAACATGCAGATACAAAGCATGCCCCCAATAAAGAGCCAAAGCTGTGTAATCGAATAATAATCGTTGGTGTATCCTGGTTTTATTTTTAAGCCAAACAAAAATTTGTCATCCAGACTTTTTATAGCATAAACATCCTTATCAGTGAAAGAGGCTAGCGTTAATATTTTAGAATTGGTTAGAAATGGATCTAAATCATTTTTAAAATATTGGGTTTCTTTAAACGGATATTGGGATTGGATGCCAATCAGGAATACAAAACTAAAATCGCCATCTGTACGCTTAATGACTTCATACCATCCGTTGTAAAAAAAAAGCACCGATTTTCCTTCCCTTATTGTAGACAGATCAATATCCGTTACTTTGTAAGTACTCCAGAATTTTAGTTGATTATGGTGAAAAGTTAAGAGATTAATCCCTTTATTTTGCCTGTAATTGGTTAAAAAATCAATTGCATCTTTAGGGTTCTGATGCAATTGTTTTGCTTTTTGTACTTCTTTCTTATTAGATAGAAAATCTGCTACAATCTTTTCCTTGATCAGGAGATTGGTTTGAACCTCTCTCGCATATCTTTCCAGCAGCTCAGATTTGGTGGTAAATTTGCTTAAAGTGATAGAGGTTGTGATCAGACAACAGGCCAATACAAACAGCAGAAATCTAAGTTTTACACCAAAGCTCAATGTCATTAATTTTGATAATGATAAATATAGACAAAAACAGCGCCACAAACGGTGTGTTTATGGCGCTGTGTAATTATTTTACTGCATAAAAAGATCAGGCAATAGTTGCGCTACTGGTTTGTACTTCTCTGCTTACTTTTTTTACTAAGCCCTGTAAAACATTACCTGGTCCTACTTCAACAAATTCATTGGCTTGATTTGCCAACATATTTTCAACGGTTTGTGTCCACCGTACGGCTCCGGTTAATTGCTTAATCAGGTTTTCCTTTATTTGTGCAGGATCTGTATATGGCTTTGCATCAACATTCTGATAAACCGGGCAAACCGGAGCAGAAATATTTGTGGCTTCAATTGCAGCTTGTAGCTCAATTTTAGCAGGCTCCATTAAAGGCGAGTGAAATGCCCCACCCACGTTTAATTTTAGTGCCCTTTTGGCACCAGCCTCGGTTAATTTAGCACAAGCCAGGTCTATTCCTTCAATACTGCCGGAAATAACCAACTGGCCTGGGCAGTTGTAATTTGCCGGAACAACCACTGCATCAATTTCTGCACAGATTTTTTCAACTACATCATCAGCTAAGCCTAAAATTGCAGCCATAGTAGAGGGTTGTGCCTCACATGCCTTTTGCATCGCGTTTGCACGTGCAATAACCAACTTAAATCCGTCTTCAAATGATAAAGCATTTGCGGCAACAAGTGCAGAAAACTCTCCCAATGAGTGTCCTGCAACCATATCAGGCTTAAAATCTTCTAAAACCTTTGCTAAAATAACAGAATGCAAAAAGATTGCAGGCTGTGTTACATTGGTTTGTTTAAGCTCCTCATCTGTTCCGCTGAACATAATATCACTAATGCGGAAACCAATAATTTGATTTGCGATTTCAAATAATTCTGCAGCTTTGGGGTTTTCATAAAGATCTTTACCCATACCTACAAATTGTGCTCCTTGTCCAGGAAAAATATATGCTCTCATTATAATTTTGTTTGGCGTATTGCGGTTAGCGCTCAACCTTGAAACTTAGTACTTTCTACTTGATATTCTCACTGGTTAATCCAAACTTGCTGTAATTAACCTTAAAAATTCAGCTCTTGTTTTATCATTACTTAAAAATGTACCTGTAAAAGCTGAAGTTGTGGTAACGGAGTTCTGTTTTTGAACACCTCGCATAGACATGCATAAATGCTTGCACTCCATTACTACCGCAACGCCCATAGGACTTAAGGTATTTTGAATACAATCTCTGATTTCGTTGGTTAAACGTTCCTGTACTTGTAAACGGCGGGAAAAGGCATCTACTACCCGAGGTATTTTGCTGAGGCCAACAATATGTCCGTTAGGAATATAGGCAATGTGTGCTTTACCAAAAAACGGCAACATATGGTGCTCACACATGGAGTAAACTTCAATATCTTTCACTACAACCATCTGGCTGTAATCTTCCTTAAACATCGCAGATTTTAAAATCTCGTCTGGCTTAATATCATAACCATGGGTTAAATATTGGAGCGCCTTTGCTACACGTTCAGGGGTTTTCACCAAACCTTCGCGTTCAGGATCTTCACCTAACTGACTTAAAATATCCTTGTAATGGGCGGCTACTGCCTCAATTTTTTCATCGTTGTAGCGATCTATTTTAACATAGCCATCTCTCGATTCGCCATTTAATGCCTCTTTAGTACTCATTAATATAGGGTTTTAACCAAAATATTCAACATAGTTATTTTCAGTTTCGTAGATTTTAACACTGTGAAGCAAGGCGCCTCCTTCCGTAATCGGTACCAGTAGCTGATTCCAGATTTCGATAGCTAAATTTTCTGTTGAAGCCAGCTTGCCTTTCATAAAGTCTACATCCAGATTTAGGTTTTTATGGTCAACTTTATCTACAACATAATTATTCATTACATCTTTTAGCCACTTTAAATCTACCAGAAAACCGGTTTCAGGATTAACTTCACCTTTCACTGTAACATATAACCAATAATTATGGCCGTGCCAGTTTGGATTTGCGCACTTGCCATAAACTTCATTATTTTTGTCATCATCCCAATCGGTTCTTGCCAACTTGTGGGCCGCATTAAATGATGCTTTTCTCGTTATATAAATCATTACTATTGAATAAACCGCAAATATAATGATAATGCCTTAAGCCTAAACATCAAAGCATAAAGAAACAAGAGTTTAATGAAACAATCCGCTAATTTTACCTTATGAAAACTTTAATTGTTGCCGCCACAAGAGCTGAACTTGCTTTTTTTTACCAGCATTATCACCTTCAGGAATATGATTTTGTAGAGAGTAAGCATTTCGATTTACTGATTACTGGCGTGGGCATGGTGGCAACAGCCTTTGCTCTTGGTCAATATTTAACCAAACCTTATGACCTGGTTATTAATTTCGGAATTGCTGGCTGTTTTGATCGTGAGATTGAATTGGGCACTTTATTAAATATTACTGAAGATAATTTTGCTGAACTAGGGGCAGAAAACGGAGATGAATTTCTAACCATAAAGGATCTAGGTTTCGGAGAAAATCATTTTATATCGAGAAGCAAAATAAATATTGATTTGCCATCCGTGACAGGCATAACCGTAAATTGCGTAACCGGAAGTGAACAAAGCATTAAAAATCTAAAGAAAAGATTCAGCCCCACTACCGAAAGCATGGAAGGTGCAGCAGTTTTTTATGCCTGTAAACAGGCAAATATTGATTGTATTCAAATCCGTAGTATTTCCAATTATGTTGAGCCAAGGAATAAAGATAACTGGAAAATCGGTCTGGCAATTAAAAACCTGAATGAGTGGGCAATAGCCTTTATTGCAGAAATGAATTGATTATGACGTTTTAGTTTATCGCAAGCCTTAATTTTGATATTATGAAACTTACACTCGGTTTTTCACCATGCCCTAACGACACTTTTATATTTGATGCACTCATTCACCATAAAATAGATACCGACGGATTAACATTCGAGGTGACTTATGATGATGTTGAAACCTTAAATCAGAAAGCGATGAAAGGCCAGCTGGACATTACCAAACTTAGTTTTCATGCCTTTGCTTACGCTGCCAGTCAATATGCACTTCTTGATGCAGGTAGCGCTTTAGGGTTTGGCGTTGGCCCATTGTTGATTAGTCATAAACTTGACCAGGAAACATTAGCAGAAAGAATAAAAAGTGATCCTGGCAGTCTTCGTGTCGGAATTCCAGGGAAATACACTACAGCCAACTTTTTATTAGGCATTGCCTATCCTGAGCTTCAAAACAAACAGGAATTGGTTTTCTCTGAAATTGAAACAGCTTTGCTGGAAGATCAGATAGATTTAGGCTTAATTATCCACGAAAACAGATTTACCTATAAAGATAAGGGCTTAACCAAAATTGTAGACCTTGGCGATTATTGGGAGAAATTAACGGGTTGTGCCATTCCTTTAGGCGGAATTGTGATCAACAGGAACTTAGATCGTGAGGTGCAACTAAAAGTAAACCGACTCATCCGTGAATCTGTAGAATACGCATTTGCCCATCCAAAATCTGGAATTGATTTTATTCGTGAACATGCACAGGCTATGGATGAAGCTGTAATGTATAAACACATTGAACTTTACGTAAATAAGTACAGCATTAACCTGGGCGAAGAAGGCCGAAAAGCGGTAGACACATTATTTAATCTTGCTCAGGAAAGGAATATTATTCCTGCTATTCAAGAGCATCTGTACATTTAAAAGGATTGAAAGTTTAAATGTTGGAAAATTGATTTCGTTACCTAAAACACTTCAACTTTACAACATCTTCACGTTTGAACGCCAATAAATGCTATGTTTAAAGAGATTGAAATCCGGAAGGCTAAATGCTAGGAGGTTGATTTCGTCGCCCAAAACATATCAACTTTACAACATTTGAACACTATACTTAACTTACCAACAACTTGTATCCCTTACCGTGAACGTTAATAATCTCTACATTCGAATCTCCTCTTAAGTATTTTCGTAGTTTACTTAAAAATACATCCATGCTTCGTCCGTTGAAATAATTATCATCATGCCAGATACTTAAAAGGGCTTCTTCTCTGGTTAAAACTGTATTTTTCTTTAAGCATAACAAGCGCAACAATTCTGCTTCTTTTGTTGAAAGCTTTTGTTGCTGATCATGATGGGTGATAATCTGAGTGGTATAATCAAAATTATATTCGCCTATCGCAAATTGCGTTTCCGGGGCTTCTTCAGCTTGATCACCTTTGCTTGCCACACGTTTAAACATCGCATTAATTCTAAGCAAAAGTTCTTCAATACGAAAGGGCTTGGTAATGTAATCATCACCTCCTAAATCATACGCAGCAGATTTATCTTCAAGCATGGTTTTCGCAGTGGCAAATATAATAGGAACCTGTGCATTTACTTTCCTAACATCCTTACCCAGTGTGAATCCATCCTTTTTAGGCATCATCACATCAAAAATACAAAGATCAAAATTTTGTTTATTAAAGGCCTTTAAACCTTCTTCTCCATCATTGCATAGCACCACATCAAACTTACCTTTTAACTGCAAATAATCTTGTAGCAATAAACCTAAATTTGGATCGTCCTCAACCAGAAGTATTTTTTTCATTTTCTTAATTTTATTCACATATGTAGCATTGGCTACACCAAATGTTTGATTCTGAATATGCATGGTGGTTTAATTATTGCAGATGATTAATACCACGATGTTAGGTAAAATCTCCTTGTAAAAAACCAATGTATCGACCAATCATACTTATTTGCCGATATTTACTTGATTTATAAATGTAAAGATATTTCAAAAGTTGTTCCTTTATCTTTTTCGCTATTTACTTTTATAGTGCCGTTTAACTTTTTTATAATATCCTGAACATAATTTAGGCCCAGGCCGAAACCTTTTACATCATGCAAATTTCCGGTAGGAACACGGTAAAACTGGTCAAAAATTCTTTTTGATTGTTCCTTTGTCATCCCAATTCCCCGATCAGAGATTTCGATAATCAGGTGTTTATTGGTATTTCTGGTAGAAATTGTAATTTCAGGCACTTCTGCACTATACTTATTTGCATTATCAATCAGGTTATAAAGTACGTTGGAGAGGTGAAGCTCATCGCCATAAATAACTGCATTTGTAGCATCGGTATGAAGGTTAATGATGGCATTACGTTTCTGTAACTGCAGTTCCATGCTGTCTAAAACAATAATGATCAGGTCATTCATATCCACCTCAGTGTTTTCCATTTTAAGCTCTCCTTTTTCCAGTCTGGCGATACTTAAAACCCGTTCTATATGACTTCCTAAACGAACATTTTCATCATAAATAATATTGGCAAGCCTGCTTAGCCTGCTTTTATCTTCGGTAACTTCCGGATCTTTAAGTGCTTCACTGGCAATCATAATGGTGGCCACCGGTGTTTTAAACTCATGGGTCATGTTATTGATAAAATCGGTTTTCATTTCTGATATTTTCTTCTGCTTTAGAATAGCATAAAGGGTATAAGAAAAGATGAAGACCAACACCAGCAGTAAACCAACAGATGAAGCAAGGGTTGCACTTAGATTGGATACAATGGCAGAATTTTTATTTGGGAAACTTACAATTAAAGTTCCGGGATCACGAAATAAATCATTACCAAAAAGTGGAATTTTGTACGTATTCTCCGGTAGAAATTCTTTTTTAATATTAGAGGCTTCCATGTATAAAACCGAATCTTTTTTCGCCAGTGAAATTTTAAAAGAAGGTTTCTGATTAATGTTATGGGTGAGTAATTCTTCTTTCAGAAGGGCACCGAGTACATCAAAATTAATCCGTTGATATAAAGGAACATTTACTTCCTGTAACTCTTTAGAAACATCTTCTACCATACTTAAACGGGTATAAGAGAAGGTATCTTTTCCAAGAGATGCGATTTTGAGTTCAAGCCTTTTTTTGGCAATTTCATCCTGCCGTTTAAATTTTTTCTCCAGATCATCAGAAATTTTAGGTAATCCAACCAGTAAAGGATTTCCCGTCATTGGATCGGCCACTAAATACCTGATGGTATCTGGTAGGTTTTGAGGCGTTCTGAAATTAAAAGTTTTTGAATCAGGAGAAATCAGTTTCGTTCTCATGCTGTAACCCTTCAGATTTAAGCTATTTAAGTCGACCAACGCATCAACTTCTACATCCAAACGGGTACCCGTAATAGAAGCCTTTGGTGCCGAAAGTGATTTAAATTCTTTTTCAGAAATCAGCTTTGGCCCACGATACGAAGCCCTGATTATGCTATCCTGCTGGTTCAGGTAATTTTCAATCTGGATCTCCCGCTCAGCCTGCCTCAGTTCAGATTCCTGCGCATATTGCTGCCTTAAATCTTTAATATCAAGCGCTCTTTGTCTGGAATCCTGTAAACGCCTCAATTTATTTTCAGCATCTTTTTTATTGAGGTGATCGGCTACATTTAAGCGTTCTACTTTTTTAACCACATTGGCTAAAGTCTGATTTACCTGTTCATCAAAAAGCTGAGATTTCAAATAGTAAGCTTCCCTGATGTAATATAACTGCATCACGAAAACGCCTAGTAGCGCCACAGTCATTAAAACAGTTATAAACCAAAAGCTTCTTTTTTTCATTAACCTGGTATTGCATTAATTAAAAGAGGTAACAGAAAGGGATTTTTAATTAATCAGATACCAAAAATAGTGATTAGTGAAATGAGAAGATTGTTTTTAACATATTTTAACAAGGGCTACGGCGTTGAAAATGAAGATTTAAGAAAATAATTCTCAAAAAAAATGCCGGAGCAAAAGCCCCGGCATGGTTCAAAATTGTTTGCTTAAAAAAGATTCTTTATTTAGAAAGGCAAATCATCATCTTCTCCTGGCGCATTGCTCACATCAACCGGAGCTGCATAAGCTGGGGCCGCTGCTGATGGAGCACCTGCTGCAACAGCATTGATTCTCCAGATTACCAGACTATTGAAATAAGATGTTTTACCTGTTTTGTCTGTCCATGGGCGACCACGTAAATTAAAGAAAACCTCAACCTCATCACCCGCTTTAAATGTATCTAATAATGCAGTTTTATCTTGTAAAGCCTCAAAACGAATATATTCTGGGTATGTTGGATTTTCTGCGTATTCTACTATTAAATCACGTTTTTTAAACGTTTCACTCACTTGCTGCGTTGCACCTACTTCGTGTACTTTTCCTTTAATTTCCATAACTAATACTAATAATGTACGTATAAAAGCCAAATCTCTATAATTTTATTGATAACTTCGCATATATTATGATGCAAGTTTTCCACAATAAAAGCAGGGTAATTATCACCTGCAATAAACGTCTTTCTCCTTATTTACAAGATGAAGTTACAGCCTTAGGCTATACCATAGAAAGGGTTTTTCAAACCGGCGTTGAGCTCAATATCACCCTTACAGAGTGTATTAAGCTAAATTTAAACCTGCGTTGCGCCAGTCAGATTTTATACTCAATTAAAAGTTTTAAGGCCATCACTCCTGATGATCTATACAATGAAATAGCAGCTATTGAATGGGAAGAATTAATTGATTTTTCCGGATATTTTTCAGTGACTTCTAATGTAGATAATCCTAACATTACTACACCACTATTTGCCAACCTAAAGGTAAAAGATGCGATTGTAGATCGAATGAAAGAGAAAAAAGGTATCCGCCCTAACTCTGGTTCGGATGCAAATAAGGCTGTAGTCCATTTATACTGGAAAGACGCAGATGCAGATGTATTTATGGATACCTCTGGTGAAACACTGGCAAAACATGGTTACCGAAAAATTCCAGGAAAAGCACCTATGCTAGAAGCCTTGGCTTCAGGTGTGATTTATGCAACCAAGTGGGACCGGAAATCACCTTTTATTAACCCAATGTGTGGTTCTGGAACGCTGGCTATTGAAGCCGCATTGATTGCGACCAATCGTGCGCCTGGTTTATACCGAATGAATTATGGTTTTATGCATATCTTAGGTTATGAAGAAGAAGCCTTTTTTGCAGAACGAAGAATTTTAAAAGACCAGGTAATTAAAAATACAGATCTGAAAATTATTGCTTCCGATCTTTCTGAAGATGCCGTAGAGGTTACCCGCAGAAACGCAAAAACCGCTGGGGTTGATACTTTAATTGAGTTTGAGGTATGTGATTTCGAACTTACTCCCGTGCCTGAAGACGGAAAAGGAACTGTTGTTTTTAACCCGGAATATGGCGAGCGTTTAGGTGTTCACAGTAAATTAGAACTTACTTACAAACGCATGGGCGATTATATGAAAACCCATTGCAAAGGTTATTCAGGATATATTTTTACCGGCAATCCCGATCTTGCTAAAAAAATAGGTTTAAAGGCTTCCAAGAAATTGGAATTTTATAATGGCAAGCTGGATTGCCGTTTGCTTGAATACGAATTATATGATGGCTCACGCCGGGCTCCGCAAACCGAACAAGAAGTTACTTCGTAAATTTAAATGTGTACGCTCTCTACGTACCATACGTAAAATAAATAAAATATGGAATTTGATGACATGAACCACATGCCTGAATGGGAACATTTTAGCCGGTTCGGCAGAAACGATGAGGATGAAGAAAATCTATCACCATACGATGCTGAAAAGGTAAGACTAAAAGTTAACCGGGCAAAGCTTTTATACAACCAGGCCAGGGCAATTTATAAATACGCTGCGGTTTTCTGTGAAACCTTAAAGGGTGAGATGGCAGAAATGACTTCAGGCTTAATTATGCAAAATGCAATGATGCTTTGTCCAAAAATTATTGGCGCAGAGGGTGCAGATTTATATCTGTTAAGAATGGAAAATGCATCGATTATCCGTACAAATTGCAGGGAGCTCGAAACCCAGATTAAAGCCGCAGATCTATTTGGCATTTGTAATGCTGATTATAAAAATATTGTTCTGGATGAAATCGAGAAATTTCGCCTGCTATTTATAGACTGGGTAAAAAATTTCGAAAAAGATGACCATGAAGATGAATGGGGGCTATATTAAAGCCTGTTAACTTTTTAGCAAATGATAACTTAGTTGAATAGTAAAATATTAGTAATTAAGCGATCATACTTTATGGCAATACCCCAACAATTTGATTCTTATCGCTCGAAAAATGCTGTTTAATTTCACCAACCAATAAATGTAATTTACTGAGTAAAAGTAGATAAACGGAATATCTTAAACTTTTACCCCCCGGATCTGTTTATATTATACTGTTCATTTACCCCTCCGCGTAATTCCTTATAGTGCTAAAAATTATAATTTGGAAAAACTGCATGGATAAAAGGCTCGTATATATTGAAAAAATTAAAAAACAATCCTTTTTATGGAAGATGTATTAGCTTTAAAAACCAAAAACGTTGCCGGGAATATTAGAAAAATTAGAGAATACAGAGATTATACTCAAGATTATTTAGCGGCAAAATTAAAAATTTCACAAAATGCCTACAGTAAGATTGAGCTAGGTTATAGCAAATTAACAATTGATCGGTTATTCCAGGTTTCAGAAATTTTAGAAGTAGAGGTTACGCATTTACTCACGTTAAACCCTAATGATTTAATCAAAATTATTGCTGATGATGAGCATAGAGCAGCGGCGGCAAGTTAATTAACTTACCGCTGTTGATATCATTCTTATTTTATGCATCTATTTTGCAATATCTTTGTTGTAAATTTTAATGATGCAGGATCCCATTCAAAAAACAATTTCGTTTGTTAAACAAACCTTAGAAAATGCAGAAGCCGGCCACGATTGGTTTCATATAGAGCGTGTTTTTAAAACCGCGTTGAACATTAATCAGGAGGAAAAAGGAAATGAACTGGTGATTGCGCTGGCAGCACTTTTGCATGATATTGCTGATCCTAAATTCAACAATGGTGATGAAACTTTAGGCCCTAAAATGGCACAATCCTTTTTACAGTCTATAGCAGTAGAGGAAGAAATAGTGAATCATGTAAAAATGATTATCCAGCACATGTCTTTTAAAAACAGTTTTGATGAAAACAGTTTTACTTCAAAAGAAATGCAGATCGTGCAAGATGCCGATCGTTTAGACGCCATTGGAGCCATTGGTATTGCACGTGCTTTTACTTATGGTGGTTTTAAAAACAGGGTGCTATACGATCCTGCAATAAAACCAGAAGAACATCTTTCGAAAGAAAGTTATAAAAATACTACGGCGCCAACAATCAATCATTTTTATGAAAAGCTTTTGCTTTTAAAAGATATGATGAACACATCAGCTGGAAAAAAGATCGCAGCAAAAAGACATCAGGTCATGGTAGATTACCTGGATCAATTTTACAGCGAATGGGAAGGTAACTAATCCAGGCTTTAATAATCTTTATTCCGTATCAGAGTAAGTTTTACGGGCTTGATTACTAATAATTTTAGCTTTATAGCTATATTTGTTAGTAAATCAATCGCTATGTCTGACCGAATTCGTGAAAAGTTAAATATCCTTGCCGATGCTGCGAAATATGATGTTTCATGTTCATCAAGCGGCGGCACTCGTAAAAATGATAACAAAGGTATAGGTGATAGCCATACCTCTGGCATCTGCCATACCTATACTGAAGATGGGCGTTGCGTTTCTCTTTTAAAAATTCTTTTAACCAATCACTGTATTTATGATTGTTTATTTTGTGTTTCGAGAAAGAGCAACGATATTAAGCGTGCTGCTTTTACCGTAGATGAGGTGGTGGATTTAACCATGAACTTTTATCGAAGGAATTATATTGAAGGCTTATTTTTAAGTTCGGGCATTTTTAAAAATGCAGATTTTACCATGGAACGGTTACTGCTGGTTTGCAAAAAACTTCGATTAGAGCAACGTTACAACGGCTATATTCATTTAAAAACCATTCCGGGTGCCAGTGATGAATTGATTAAGGAAGCCGGTTTATATGCCGATCGCATGAGTATCAATCTAGAAATGCCTACCGAAGCAGGACTAAAGCTTTTGGCACCAGAAAAAAGCCATGCCGATGTAATTAAACCTCTGGGATTTGTTCAGCAAAACATTGTTCAGTTTGCTGAAGATAAAAAGTTAATCAAGCACGTACCAAAATTTGTTCCGGCAGGTCAAAGCACGCAAATGGTGATTGGTGCTACCCCTGAAAGTGATAAAGACATTATGTACACCGCTAATGCTTTTTACAAAAATTTCTCTTTGAAAAGGGTTTATTATTCTGGCTATGTACCCATTAGCAATGATAGCAGAATGCCAATTTTAGGCACTCAACCTCCTTTACTTAGAGAAAACAGATTATATCAAACCGATTGGTTAATGCGGTTTTATGGTTTTAAAGTTCAGGAAATTTTAAATGATGCCAATCCGAATCTGGATGTAGATATTGACCCAAAGCTGAGCTGGGCCATTAGAAATATGCAGCATTTCCCGGTAGATATTAATAAGGCAGATTATAAAATGATTCTCCGGATTCCAGGTATTGGTGTAATGTCCGCAAAAAAGATTGTTCAGGCCAGAAAATTTGGAAGATTAAGAATTGACCAACTAAAGAAAATTGGTGTAGCGTATAACAGAGCTAAGCATTTTATCACGTGTGCAGATAGTCCCTATCAGATAAAAGACTATCAAGGCACACAGATTAAGGCTTTTATTATGGCCGATAGTCAAAGTAAATATTTAAAAACGGACAATAACCAGCTCATTTTATTTTAGGTTATTAAACAGGTTATGATTTATACTTTTGATGGCTCACTTACGGGTTTGTTAACTGCAGTTTTCGAATGGTTTGAGCGAAAGCCCGGACGTACTCACTTACAATTGACTGGTATTTTTCAACCCGATGCCTTTACGGAATCTTTTGAGGTGATCACCAATGAAGAGAAAGCAGATCGCGTGTGGAAAGGTCTTCAAAAAAAACTGAAGAAAGATTGGCAAAGAACTTTCTATTGCAGCTATTTATCTGAAATTCCTGAAGCTTACAATCATCTCTTTCAATTTGCTATTTATATTTTTAAAAGTGAAATAGGCGCTGCCGCTAACTATGGCAACGATCATGTGATTGCCTTATCCAAATATGCCAAAAGTGTGGAAAGGGAAAAACACCGGATGGAAGCATTCATCAGGTTTCAAAAAACCGGCGATGGCCTATTTTATACGTCAATAGATCCTGAATTTAATGTGTTGCCATTAATTTCAAATCATTTTAAAAACCGTTATGCAGATCAGCAATGGATTATTTATGATTTGAAACGCAAGTATGGCCTTTATTACGATTTAAATGCTGTGGAAGAAGTAACCATCGATTTTTCTGATGGTGCAAAAAGCTCGAATCCTTCCCCGGCCCTAATGGATGAAAAAGAAGAACTTTATGCTATGTTGTGGAAGGATTATTTTAAAAGCGCCAATATTGTAGCCAGAAAAAACACCAAACTTCATCTGCAACATGTACCAAAAAGATATTGGAAGTATTTGACTGAAAAGCAACTGGCTTAACATCCATTTAATATAAAACCACTAAATTGCACCATGAAATTAAGTGTACTGGTTTTAATTACAGCACTTGCTGTTGCGCTTTCCATTGGCATGGTCAATTTTTATTTTGAACGCAGCTGGTATTTCTTCGGAATTTCTTTTGGTGTTTCATTTCTCAGTAGCTTTCTTGTTTTTTATTACCTGTTAGAAAAATACATCTATAACAAAATAAAGCTCATTTATAAACTGATCCATAATTTAAAACTCGGAAAAGACTTAAAAGATGCACTGGGCGAATATGTAAGTTCAGACCCTATAAACGATGTGGAACATGAAGTTAAGGAATGGGCAGGCGCTAAGAAAAAAGAGATTGATTTATTAAAAAAACAAGAGCAGTTTCGCCGGGAATTTTTATCAAATGTTTCGCACGAATTTAAAACGCCCCTTTTTGCTATTCAAGGTTATATAGAAACGCTTCAGGATTGCATTACTGATGATCCTGAAATGGCCATGAAATTCCTTAAAAAAGCAGAAAATAATGTAGAAAGGCTTAGTTATCTGATTAATGACCTGGATGCCATTGCTAAATTGGAAACTGGAGAATCGCCGATTAATTATCAAAAATTTGACTTTGTAACACTGGCCAAAGAGGTAATGGAAAACCTGGATGACAGGGCAAAATCTAAACACATCAAGCTTTTTTTTAAAGATAAATATACCGCAGTTACTTTTGTTAATGCAGATCGGGAAAAAATCCGTCAGGTATTAATTAACCTGATTGTAAACAGCATTAAATACGGAATTGAAAACGGTGAAACGGCAATTAAGATCTTTGAACTTCACGATCAGTTTCTAATTGAAGTGACTGATAATGGTATGGGCATTGAGGAAAAACATCTTGCAAGACTTTTCGAACGTTTTTATCGGATTGATACCCACCGTGCAAGAGAAGTTGGTGGAACCGGTTTAGGGCTAGCCATAGTTAAGCACATTCTGGAAGCCCATCAACAAACAATCTCTGTGAGAAGCACTCCCGGAATAGGAACTACTTTCGCATTTACGCTTCAAAAAGTCAGCTAAATTCATTCATTTCCTAATCTTCGTGGCAAATATCACCAGATTATAATCCTAAGGTTGTAACAAAACGTGCCAATTTGTCACTTTTAATTTATTTTGTGTATTTTTGCAATCCCAAAATCTTTTTAAAGAATGATTGATTTACAAGTACAGGATAAAACGCATGATGAGGCCAGACAAGGTGAAGCCCTAATTTTAGATACACCAGTTAAAGCCGACGCACGTAAATTATATATTGAAAGTTATGGTTGCGCCATGAATTTTGCCGATAGTGAAATTGTTGCTTCTATTCTTTCAGAAACAGGATTTGAGACCACCGGAGATTATCATCAGGCAGATGTGATTTTCATCAACACTTGTTCTATCCGTGAAAATGCAGAAACCAGGGTACGAAATCGGCTATCGCAATTCGGAGTAGAAAAACGTCGCAATCCTAAATTAATTGTAGGCGTTTTAGGTTGTATGGCCGAACGCCTTAAATCTAAATTTCTGGAAGAAGAAAAATTAGTAGATGTGGTGGTAGGCCCTGATGCCTATAGAGATTTGCCAAACCTGATTGAACAGGTAGAAAGTGGCCACAAGGCTGTAAATGTATTATTGTCTCGTGAGGAAACTTATGCAGATATTAGTCCTGTTCGTTTAAATAGTAACGGAATTACCGCTTTTATCTCTATTACACGAGGCTGTAACAATATGTGCTCTTTCTGCGTAGTACCTTTTACACGTGGGCGTGAGCGGAGCCGGGATGCGCATTCCATTATTCAGGAGGCCCAATCATTGTTCGAATCAGGCTATCGGGAGGTTACACTTTTAGGACAAAACGTTGACTCTTACACCTGGACCTCAGAAGATGGAATAGAAACGGTGAATTTTGCACAGCTTTTAGCACAAACAGCCTTAGTTCATCCTGATTTAAGGGTACGTTTTTCTACCTCTCACCCTAAAGACATCACCGATGAGGTTTTAGAAACCATTGCCAAATACGATAATATCTGTAACTATATCCATTTACCAGTTCAATCTGGTAATAGCCGCATTTTAGAATTAATGAACCGAACCTACACCCGGGAGTGGTACATTAATCGTATTGATGCCATTAGAAGAATTATTCCAGGTTGTGCAATTTCTACAGATATTATTGCCGGCTTCTGTACCGAAACGGAAGAAGAACACCAGGAAACGCTAAGCATCATGGATTACGTGGAGTATGATTTTGCTTATAATTTTACTTATTCTGAAAGACCAGGAACACTTGCTGCGAGAAAACTGGCAGATGACATTCCTGAAGAAGTTAAAAAACGCCGATTAGCAGAAATTCTGGCGAAGCAACAAGCACATTCTTTAATGCGTTTACAAGAATGGGTAGGAAAAACCGTTCGGGTTTTAATTGAAGGCACTTCAAAAAAATCTGATCAGGATTATTGCGGGCGTGGCGATAGTGGCGCAATGGCAATTTTTCCGGCAATTGAAGGTGTAAAACCAGGTGAATATGCGAATGTATTTATTGAGAAATGTACATCAGCTACCTTGATTGGAAAAATAGTTTAATAATAGTTATAAGTTATCGGTTGCAGGTTATATGGCTGAATGCCAAATCCCAATACGTCGAAGCTGATCACACATATTACAATAAAAGTTAAAGATTAAATCATAAGAAACATGTTAGAAAGCATGACCTTCAACTTTTGACCTTTAACTTTCAACCATTAAAGAATGGATACACAAAATATTAAACAACGATTCGGGATTATTGGCAATTCGCCTCTACTTAATCGTGCCATAGATATTGCCAGCCAGGTTGCACCAACAGACATGTCGGTTTTAATTACCGGTGAAAGCGGAAGTGGTAAGGAGGTTTTTTCACAGATTATCCATCAGATGAGTGCACGTAAGCACGGATCATTTATTGCGGTAAACTGCGGTGCTATTCCTGAAGGAACCATTGATTCTGAACTTTTTGGACATGAAAAAGGTTCATTTACGGGTGCACATGAGGCTAGAAAAGGTTATTTTGAAGTGGCTAATGGCGGAACCATCTTTTTGGATGAAGTAGCTGAATTACCGCTTGGAACCCAGGCACGTTTGCTTCGGATATTGGAAAGTGGCGAATATTTACGTGTGGGTTCATCTAAAGTTCAAAAGACAGATGTTCGTATCATTGCGGCAACAAATGTTGATGTTTATAATCGGGTAAAAAACGGGAAGTTTCGGGAAGATTTATATTACAGGCTAAACACTGTTCCATTACGAATTCCTGCTTTACAAGAACGAAAAGAAGACATTTATTTACTTTTCAGAAAATTCTCAGCAGATTTTAGTGATAAATATCGTAGTCCATCGCTTCACCTGGAGCCTGATGCCATACAGATTTTAACCAATTACAGCTGGCCGGGTAATGTTCGCCAGCTTAAAAATATTGCCGAACAGATCTGTGTACTGGAAAAGGATAGAAATGTTACTGGTCCCGCTATCCTGAATTACATTCCGAATGAGTCTGGCAGCAATTTGCCAATGGCCATAAATTCTCAATCAAAGGAAGACTTTACAGAAAGAGATATTCTTTATAAGGTTTTATTTGATATGAAAAAGGACATGGTAGAATTGAAAAAACTGGTTGCCGAAATTATACAGCATGGAGGTAATACGGCCAGTGTTCTGGCAGATAACCCTCAATATATCAATCAATTATACAGAGATGTAGAATTACCAGGAGGACACGAACATACTTTTACTATTCAGCAGCCTAATGCAAGCAATGGCAGTAATGCCAATAATGCAGATTACTATGCCCATGATGCAGAAGAGATTGAAGAATCACTGTCATTAATCGATAAAGAATCTGATCTGATTAAAAAGGCATTGAAAAAGCATAAAGGTAAACGGAAATTTGCTGCCCAGGAATTGGGTATTTCAGAACGGACACTTTACCGAAAAATCAAAGAACTGAGTTTATAAGTCATCAAACCCTGAATTAGTCAGACATTAACCGCAAGCATTAAATCATTCCAACTTAAATGAAAATTAAAATATTTGCACTTCTTTTAATTGCCGTACTTTCGGCATGTGCTTACAAATTCAATGGGGCATCTACAGTAGGTTTAAAAACTGTTGTAGTGAAGGTTTTTGAAAATAATGCGCCTTTGGTCGTACCTACACTAAGTAATCAATTTACGGAGGCATTAAAGACGAGAATCCGTAATCAAACCAGTTTAAGTATATCCACAACTGAAGGAGACGCTGTATTTGAAGGTAGAATTACTGGGTATGACATCAAACCAGTCGCATTGCAATCCAGTTCAACGCCTACGGCAGGCGCAAACAGGCTAACCATTACAGTAGCAGTTAAATACACCAATAATACTGCCGGAAAAGAAAAGGAAAGCTTTGAAGAAAGTTTTACCAAATACTTTGATTTCCCGCTTAACGGAGCCTCCATTCAAGCTGCATTACCAGCAGCGATAGAGAATATTAATAAACAGCTAACAGAGGATATTTTTAACCGTGCATTTGCACAATGGTAATTCGATTTAAATCTGTTCACGCATAAAACTTTCTAAAAACCGCTTACATTTTTTAACTTAGCGACAAACCCTTATAATGGATCATCAGCAGCTATTGGTAAATTTACTTGCTCAACCCGGAAAGGTTGGCCCGGAGCATATACCCATGCTTCAGGAATTGGCGGTACAATTTCCATATGCACAGCCGATTCATTTGCTTTTGGCAAAGGCTGATCCATCTTTCATTCCAAAGGCGGCTTTATACAGCCATGGAAATGCACTATTTCATGTTTTAAATATAGTTTCAGTTCAGGATGAAAACTTAAACGAAGAAATACAACCAGAAGAAGAGACAACAATACCACAACCCGGTGCTGAACAGGCAAATGAAACCATTGCAGAAATTTCAAACGAAAATGATGAAATAGCAGAGGCAGAAACCTCTGCAAATCTTTCGGATTGGCCAGTTGAGGATGAATTGTTTATTGAAAACATTGCAACTACTGACTTCTTTGCTTTTGAACAAAAATTAAGTACAGATGTTGTTCAGTCTGCTCCGGAAATAGAAACGGTTGTTCCAGATAGTCATGAAGTCAATTTCGTTTCTAAATACGATGATGATCAATTGCCCTATACTTTTTTATGGTGGCTTTCTAAAACCCGTAAAGAGCATGAACAAATTTTTCAACCATATGTTCAGCCAAAACCTGCCGTTGTTAAACAAACTGTTCAACAAAAAGATTCTGCAGAGTTTCAACAACAATATGTTGAACATATTTTCCACATTCAAACACCATTCGAAGTTGCAGATCATTTGGCTGAATATCCGTCTGCTGATATAAAAGATGCAAAAGGTGCTGAAATTATAGAGCGTTTCTTAAAAGAAGACCCTACCATAAAACCGCCAAAGCCAGAGCAGATTGATAATGAAAATAAGGCAAAGAAGAGCGCTGAAGATCATTACGACCTGGTTTCAGAAACTTTAGCTAAAATTTACATCGAACAAATGCTTTACCACAAAGCCATAGATACTTATAAAAAATTAAGTTTGAAATATCCAGAAAAAAGTGGTTACTTTGCCGACCTTATCCAATCTATAGAAAAGAAATTTTAAAATATAATATTTACCATGGTAACCTTTTTAATCATTTTATTAATTATTGTGTGTGTAGCGCTAGGTTTATTTGTTTTGATACAAAATCCTAAGGGTGGTGGTTTAGCAACTGGTGGTGGCACAAGCAATATGTTTGGTGTACAACGTACTGGCGATGTTCTTGAAAAAGGATCATGGGTTTTGTTGGCAGCCATCGTAGTTTTAACATTAGCGATAACCACTATCGCAAAAAGTGGTGGTGGTGCTACTGCTGTAGGAAATTCAGCAATTCAGGAACGTTTAGATAAAACACCTACTCCATCTCCTATTGGTGGAAACCTTAACAATACCGCGCCTGCAAAACCTGCAGATACGACCAAAAAATAAACCAGACTTTATGTTGTCTGCTAAAGCTTTCCTCAAAAAGGAAAGCTTTTTTTGTTTAGCCTGTTTTGATGCATCACTTAAGCTAAAAACTAAATAAATTTAAAGTAATTCTGAATCTCATCCGTTTACTGGTTTATAATGCAATTGGTAGTGCCGAATAACGAACCTCAAAATATTATTTCTACAGTAGCTTATTATGGCAAACGCCTGTTCAGCTTTATCCGTGGAAGGGTAAATACAGATGAAGATGCTGAAGATATTTTGCAGGATGTTTGGTATCAGCTTAGTAACCAGCCTGAGGTTGGTGCAATTGAACAGATTAGTGGCTGGCTTTACCGTGTGGCCAGAAATAAGATTACCGATCGATATCGCAAACAAAAAGAAGAGTCGCTTGATGACTTTATTGTTGAAAGCGAAGATGGTGGTTTTAACATCAGAGAGATTTTGCTTGCAGAATCTTACTCGCCTGAAGAAGAAGGATTAAAAAAACTTTTTTGGGATCAATTATTCATCGCACTCGATGAGCTACCTAAAAACCAGCGGTATGTATTTGTTCAGAATGAACTGGAAGAACGTAGTTTTCGAGAACTGGCCGATGAAAGTGGAGAAAACATTAAAACACTTATATCCAGAAAAGGCTATGCTGTAAAACATTTACGGGGCCGTTTACAAAATTTATATCAGGAATTTATAAACTATTAACGATGAGAAATAGAAAATTCAGTAAAGCCACGAAATTTATTTTCTTTTTACCTGTTGTTGCACTCATTGCAACCCTATTGGGCTTTACAATTATGTCATTATGGAACTGGATTTTACCAGAAGTTGCACATACTGGCCGGTTAAATTTCTGGCAAGCCTTAGGCCTTTTAGTCTTGTGCAGATTGCTTTTTGGTAATTTTAATAAGGGAGGCGGTGGTTTCCGTGAAAAAGCAGTTAAAATGCGTTCAAAATGGCAGAGTATGAATGAAGAAGAACGGGCCCAATTTAAAGAGGAATATAAAAACAGGTGTAGCAGCTGGAGAAACAGAAACAAAGAATAAGAAAAAATCGCTAGTCGGGATCTCCAATCCCGGCTGTCTTTCCTGAGGATTTCTAATCCTCCTTTAACATCCTTCAAAATATTTATCTAGCTTAATTTTTCCATTAGTTAGGATTTCAAGGTTAGTCGGGATCTCTAATCCTCTTCAAAACATATGTACAGCACAGGCTTGGCCATCAAAATGAAATCGCGATAGTTGTTTTAGAAACCCAATCTCATCTGATATTAAATCTGGTTTGCTATTCGCCTTTATTTGAGGTACTTTTGTTAAAAGAAATAAATACAACAGATTGAATTTTAACGATTTTAACTTTGGCCCTGATTTATATGAGGGTCTAATGGCGATGGGGTATAAAAGCGCCACACCAATACAAGAGCAAGCTATTCCGGTAATTTTAGATAATCATGATCTGATTGCCTGTGCCCAAACCGGAACTGGAAAAACAGCCAGTTATTTATTGCCAGTGATGGATAAAATTAGCCGTGCTGCTAACAGACATAATAATACCTTAATTTTAGCCCCTACCCGCGAGCTTGCACAACAAATTGATTTGCAGGTTGAGGCTTTGGCTTATTTCACCAATATTAGCTCACTAGCCGTATACGGTGGTGGCGATGGCATTGCATATGAGCAGCAAAAGCGTTCTATGGTGGAAGGTGTAGATATCATTATTGCAACACCTGGGCGCTTAATGGCTCATTTATCTTCAGGTATTTTGAAACTTGAACATTTGCAGCATTTAATATTAGATGAGGCAGATCGAATGTTAGACATGGGTTTTTATGATGATATTATGCGCATTGTAAGTTACCTGCCTAAGAAAAGACAAACCCTTTTATTTTCGGCTACCATGGCGCCGAAGATCAGGAAGATGGCGGGAAGTATCCTGAATGAACCTCAGCAAATTACCATTTCTATTGCAAAACCTGCAGAGGGAATTGACCAGCAGGCCTATAATATTCACGATCAGCAGAAGCAGGCTTTATTAACTGATCTTTTCAAAGACGGAAAATACAAGAGTGCCATTATTTTTGCATCTACCAAAGAGAAGGTTAAAGCCTTATATAAAACATTCAAAAGCTTAAGCATTAAAGCAGAAGCGTTTCATTCTGATTTAGGCCAGAAAGAGCGTGAGGATATTTTATTAGCCTTTAAAAACAGAAGGCTTCCGATCATTATCGGCACGGATGTTTTGTCTCGTGGAATTGATGTGGAGGGTGTAGATTTGGTGATCAATTATGATGTCCCTGGTGATCCGGCAGATTATGTACACAGAATCGGTAGAACAGCCAGGGCCGCAACTAAAGGTACAGCAATAACACTGGTAAACGGCCGTGATAAGCGCAAGTTCGACAACATTGAAAAACTGATTGAAAAAGCAGTTCCAAGAATGCCCCTACCAGAGCATATTGCTGCAATGGAAATTACGCACGTAGAGGAGAAGAAACCGCAACATGCCAGAAATAACAATGCAAAGAAAAAGGTATGGCATAAAAAGAAACCTAAGCCTGATGCACAAGCTTAAATAAGATTAAACGCTGATAGATATTCTATTGGCGTTTTTTGTGATGAAGATGGTAACCGCAAAGGTCACTAAGTTTATTCGCAAAGAACGGAAAGTGCTTACGAAATTAAAACCAAAGTGCACACAGAATAGATCAACACAGAGAAAAATAAGCCTTATATCTTTCAACCATCGATTCCAGACTTCAGACTAAAAACTAACATTCCGGTAAGCTGATGGGAATATTTGTTGCTAACCCTCCGTCTGATGTTTCTTTATACTTTGCATTCATATCCAAAGCGGTTTCCCACATGGTATTTACCACAGCATCCAAACTAACTTTTGCCTTATCAGGATTACTTTGCAAAGCCAGCTGACTTGCGGTAATTGCTTTGATAGCGCCCATGGTGTTTCTTTCAATACATGGAATTTGAACCAAGCCACCAATAGGATCGCAGGTTAAACCTAAGTGATGCTCCATGGCTATTTCTGCGGCCATTAGAACCTGACGCTGAGAGCCACCTAAACACTCTGTTAATGCCGCGGCAGCCATAGCAGACGAAACTCCAATTTCGGCCTGACAGCCACCCATTGCTGCTGAAATGGTGGCGCCTTTTTTAAAAATACTGCCTATTTCTGATGCACAGGCAATAAACTGAATAATCTTATCTTCTGCATAACCATCGCAAAAGGTAATAAAATATTGAAGTACAGCAGGAATTACACCTGCAGCCCCATTTGTAGGTGCCGTTACCACACGCCCGAAAGAGGCGTTTTCTTCATTTACGGCCAATGCAAAACAACTTACCCAATCTAAAATATAATTAAAGCCGTTCCCACCCTTTCTAATCGCTTCTACCCATGAGGTATAGTCCTGATACTCGCTTTTACCAATCAGCCGCTTATTTAGCGGGAATGCCCTGCGGGCAACATCCAACCCTCCAGGTAAAAATCCTGTAGTATGGCAACCCCGGTAAATGCAATCTCTCATCACAGCGAAGTGTTGAAGAATCCGCATTTTGGTTTCAGCTTCAGGTCTCCAGGCAAGTTCATTTTCCAGCACAATTTCACTTACTTTTAACCCGGTAGATAAACACCAGTGTAAAAGTTCCTTAGCTTTTTCTATTGGAAAGGGTAAATCAACCTGTGCTTTCTGACTATTATCTTCGCCTTCCTTAACTACAAAACCGCCACCAATAGAATAATAAGTCTCGGAAAAAGCTTTTCCAGTTGATAAAAATGCCTGAAAGGTAACTGCATTAGGGTGAAAGGGAAGACTTTCTGCAAAAAGAAAAAGCAGATCATTTTCATAGTCGAAATCAATTTCTAAATCTCCGGCAAGCTTAAGCTTTTTATCTTTTTGAATGGCTTCAAATGTTGGTGTAACCGCATCAACGTCAAAAGTAACTGGATCAGCACCTGATAATCCGAGTAAGATTGCCACATCCGTTCCATGGCCTTTACCTGTTTTAGCCAGTGACCCATAAAGGAGTATTTTAATCGTCTCCACACGATCGATTAGATCTTGTTGGTTTAGCGATGCTGTAAATTGTTGCGCAGCACGCCATGGCCCAAGTGTATGTGAACTTGACGGACCAATGCCTATCTTAAAAATATCGAAAACGGAGATTTGCTCTTTTATCATGAAAAAAGTTAGTTATACAAAGCTATGATTGTTTTGTTAAAACTGCGATGAAATAAAAGTCATTAATCTAAACTAACCTCTATATTTTATTTCTTAATCTTATTAACTTTGATCTATGAAATTACGCTTTTTAATATTGTTTAGCTTATTAATTGTTGCATCGGCACATGCCCAGAAGTCTCAAAATATTTATTTCCTTAAAAACAATGGGGACCAGGTTGAAACAAAGGCTAAAGCTGATTTCATAAGAATTATTGAAGAGCCGGATTCTGGTGATACTCGCTTCAAACTTTTTGAATTTTATAATAATGACAAAAGAAAAACACTAGGTTATTTGACTTCTTTTGATCCAAAATTAGTTTATGATGGTATTGTTATTGGTTACGATTCATTAGGTAAAAGGTCTGAAACAACTTCTTATCAAAATGGGATTCCATTTGGTACTTCTACGTATTATCATCCAAATGGGAAAATAAAAAGACAGATAGAATATGTTCCAACTAACCCATCTATAAACCAAATGATAGGAACCAATTCTTCTCTGACAAACTTTATCTTAAACACGAACTCTAAATTAATATTTGATGCTGATTCTTCTGGAAAAGTAAATATTGAAAATGGGAAAGGACATTTTAAGGAAGTAATTAAATACAAAGAATTCGAAAAGGTTGAAGAAGGAGATTATCTAGATGGAATGAAAATAGGTTTATGGACTGGTTATGATACTAAAGCAAATTATACTTTCAAAGAAAATTATGAAGCGAATAAATTAGTTTCAGGTGAGAGTATCAAGAATGGTGTAACTTATAAATATACAGCCTCCATGCAACCACCTGAGTATAAAGGTGGAATAAATGCATGGAATCGTTTTATTGCATCAACGACAAAATATCCTGCCGAAGCACTTAAAAATCGGATTAGGGGAACTGTCAAAACGAGTTTTGTTGTAGATAGTACAGGAAAGGTTGTAGATATTAAGGTTGAAAAATCTATAGATCCACTATTAGATGAGGAAGCTAAAAGAGTTTTAAGATACGCTTTCAAATGGGAACCTGGAAGAGAAAGAGGCATTCCGGTTAGGGTAAAATATAATCAAAGTTTTAATTTTGATTTTTAGGCCGACATTTAACTTTTCATAAGCAATCGGGAAAGACGAAAAGATAAATAGAATTAATTATCAGTAATCAAATGCTCCTATTAACTAATAATCAAACTCCAAAATTTCCTTATCCTTTAACATCTGCTCTACAAACTTCTGGTGGTTTTGAGGTGTGCCGGTGGCAGTCCAATTGCCAGTAATGATATTATTAGCCAATTGATGTTTGCCACGTTGTGGCTTTAGTTTATTTTCTTTAAAAACCTCTTCGTAGCTTTCTAAATCTCCTTGAGCATGCTGTTTTTTCACAATGCGATAGACCCTCTTCGTGAAACGACGGTCACCTACTTCTTCTACAAAAGGAAAAATAATTAAGGCTAAAAGAACTACACCAGTAACACCAATGGCCTGCTCGTAATATCCGGAACCAACAGCCATGCCAATAGCGGCAACAATCCAAATGATACAGGCCGTTGTTAAACCTTTAACCCTGTTTTCTTCTTTAAAAATTACGCCTGCACCTAGAAAACCAATACCCGTTACAATATTAGATGCAATGCGATCCTGACTGGCAGGCCCAATTTTAATAGATAAAATAGTAAATAATGTAGCACCCAAACCAATCATCATCATGGTTTTTAAACCTGCGGATTTGCTTCTATATTCACGTTCCGCACCAATTAAACCGCAAAGCAATGTGGCCAGCAGAAATTTATTAATCTCACTTTGCGTAATAAAATGGCTGTTATCTAAAATTTCATTCATTGCCCTAAATTATGAAAGCAAATTAATAAAAATCATAACATCTTAAGCCATTGGCACGGCCACCACTAGAACTATTTGGAAAATATTTTTCATATCCCACACCTATTTCAGATGTTCCGCCGGTATTGGAATAATTGATTTTAGAAGTAGTTGCATCGTGACTGATTCCTAACCTAAACTTTTCGCCATTGGTTCTTCTGTTAAAAATATCGAAAATGACTGAAAAAACAATGGCGTCATTTCCATTTGAATTTCCATCATTCCTGTACCAGATACCAGCATTTACGCCCGCATATTTGTATTGTGTACCAATGCTGAAAGAGTTCACATTTCCTTGTCTATAAACCACCACCGATGGGATCAGGTAGCTTCCATCCCTATCATACTGATCAGGAATGAGGCTGAGTTTATAACTTAAATTAGCAGAAATGCGCATGGGTAATTTTGCCTGAAAACCTGAGAGTGATTCGTCAGGTCGATTTAAATGATGTGCAGCTACACCAACCATAAACTTACCATACACTAAATTGGTACCTGCATTGGCATCCAGATAATAGCGGCTATCAATAGCCGGTCTTTCTGCACCAGAAACACTTCCGGGGATATAACCTGAATTAATATCAATCTGATCACCAAAAACCAGTTTATCCCAGTTTAATTTTTGATTGGTTACACCGGCCTGTAGCCCAAATGAAAGAGTAAAATCGTCACCACCAATAATATACGAATAACTAGCTGCAACATTATTTTTAACCAGATAAGCTGTTCCTTCGCTACTTCTGTTAAAAATAAGCCCAATACCACTATTAATCTGGTGCAAATTTAAATCTGCCGACGCACTCATGTAAGAAAAATCGCTGGCCAAACCTGTCCATTGGTTTCTATAAAGCGCATTAAACCTCACATCACCTTCAAACTGACCGGTAAGTGCCGGATTTAAGTAGATTGGTGCATTGTAAAACTGCGAGTAAATGTGATCCTGCCCCATTGAAATTTGTGGCAGCGCCCAAACCATCACCCATAATATCATCCTCCTCATCATTATCTTATTAAATATATTACACCCGTTTTTCTTGGAGGTGATGAATCATATGTCATTCCTTTCCATTCACTACCATTTATAAATTTAACCGCTATCTTCCAGTAATAAACACCCTGAGGCTGTTCTTTTCCATTATATGTTCCGTCCCATCCTTCCAACGGTGCGCCATCATCCAGTTTCGAGCTTTCCCATAAAAGCTGTCCCCATTTATTAAACACAGACATTGTCCATTCTTGAATGCCCCGGCCCTTTGCTTTAAAAACCCTGATTTCATTTTTAGCACTTGCCGGCATAAACGAATTAGGCACATTCAAATATCCCGGTACACCAATAATCCTAACCGTTTGAAAGGTAGTAGAACTACAGCCCTCTTTATTAAGCACTTTTAAGGTAACGGTATAGGTACCCTCATTTCCGTAAGTATGATTTGGGTTTTGGAGGGTTGAAACAGCGCCATCTCCAAATGTCCATTCCCAGCTCGCAGACCCAGTACTGATATCTTTAAAGCTAAAGGAATAATTAGGGATGGAGATTTCATTACCTGGTGTAACCGCAAAACTGGCTATCGGAGGTGGTACCACACTAATTGGCGAATTAAGTGTGATGGTATTGGTACAGCCCAACGTATTGGTGGCGGTTAAGCTTACAATAAAATTTTTGCCTGCACCAGTAAAAGTGTGGGTAGGCTCAAAAGCGGTTGATGTTGTTCCATCGCCAAAATCCCAAAGGTAGCCGATGGCATTTTTACTATTATTTTTAAAGTTTACGATTAGCCCATCGCACCCGCTGGTTTTATCAGCTGTAAAACTCAACTCAGGCTGGGCTAAAACCTCTATTTCTTCAACCGTTAAAGCACTTGAACAATCATTTGAGGCATAAAGTGTAACTGTATATTTTCCCGCTTTGGTAAAGGTATGGGAAACGACTTCAGGCGCAACATTTCTCACCACCGTACTTCCATCACCAAAGTCATAAACAAAGGTCTTGGCACCTTTGGTATTATTGAAGAAATCTACTTTTAAAGGCGCACAGCCTCGCAGCTGATTACTATTAACCACCAGTTCTGCTGTAATATCATTTGGCGCTACATTAATGTTATAGGAAGATTCATTCATACCACATTCATTGGTAGCAGTCATTTTCACCACATAGTTGGTTACCACCAGGGTATTGTAGGTATGTGATACATTACTCCTATCTGTTTTTGTAAGCGTTGTTCCATCACCAAAATCATAGGTATAGGTACTGTTGTTTCCTAATGAAGTATTACTGAAAGTGACCGTAAACGGTGAACACCCAGCTGTTTTATCGGGAGAAAAGACTGATATTGGAGCTGCTTTAACTAAAACTGTAGAGGTTTGTCTGCTCACGCCACAAGGTGTGGTTGCTTCCAATGTTACCGTATAAGTGATATCCCTACCATTTAAATTTGCAGGATAAACTACATCTGCTGGTTGAGCCAGATTAGAAGTGGTTCCGTTACCGAAATCCCATTTAAAAGTTGCTGCAGTTAATGAATTTGAAGTATTGGTAAACCGCACGTTAAGAGGTCCACAACCTTCTAAAGTACTTTGCGTATAAGCTGCTGTAACATCTTGCTGGGTTGAAAAGGTGTGAGAAAACTCATCACTATTACAACCTAAACTACTGGTGACAATTAATTTAATAATTACAGATTGATTTTCACCGGGAATGGTGTAACCCGGAAAATTTATACCCGTACCAATCTGCACATTATTGGCAAACCAGGTATAGGTAGCATTCCGATCCGGATAAGCAACCGCCGTGATGTTGGCTGTTCTTAAGTTAAAAGGAACACAGCCTTTATCGATGCTATAAGTATATTCTGCCTTAGCTGGTAGATTTACCGTGATTTTAATTTGATTACTGATGGTTGCAGCACATGAACCGCTGGCCACTGATCGCCTGTAATAAATGGTTGCAGTAGGTATAGGAGGCACGTAATTGATGTCAGTTGCGCCTGGTACATCTGTCCAGGTGGTTCCATTTAAACTGGTTTGCCATTGGTAAGCATAAATCCCATTTCCGCCACCCGGCGCAGAACCTGTTAACGGAGCTGCTGCAGAACCTATACAAATGGTTTGATCTGCTGTAATGGTATTATTGGTTAACGCAGGTAAAACAATAACCTCAACGCTGTTGCTTTCTGATGTACAAACATTACTATTAACCAATCTTCTGTAAAAGGCAGATGCCGTAACATTTAATGTTAAATCTTTATTTGTAGCGTTGGGAATATTAGACCATACATTCCCGTCAGTACTGCTTTGCCACTGATAATTATAGGTACCATTTCCACCTGTAGGCACACTACCTGTAATCGTTGTACTCTGGCCAAAGCAAACTGGTATGGCTGATGTGGACACATTATTGGTTACAGGTAGAAAATAAGTAACGGTCATCTCTGATGCGGATGGCGGACAACCTTGAAATCCACTAATTGTCCATCTGAAGCGATAAGTTTGTCCCGGCACTAATCCTGTTACAGTGGTATTAAACAAAGTTGGGTCTGCAATAATCACATCACTTTGCCCGGAAACTAAAGTCCATAAACCAGTGTTGGGAGCAGGATTATTTCCACTTAGGTTAACCGTATTGCCACTGCATAAATTTTGGTTTGGCCCGGCATTTGAAACTACCGTGGCTGGATTAATGGTAATGGTAGTTACAGTTGATTGGGCTTCTGAACAAGGAAAACTCTGCACAATAGCCCTGAATTTGGTGGTTACTGTAAGATTTGAAAAAACATATGGGTTTGACCTAGAACTCAAACCAGCCCAAGTTAAGCCATCATCTATAGACATTTCCCATCTTAAAATATCGCCAACCTGACCTGTTAAAGTAATGGCGCCATTATTCGTTCCGGCACACAATGTTAAGTCATTACCGGTTGTGCCACCAATACTTGGAAGATTTACAGTGATCACAACGTCATCGCTGCTATTGCTGCAATTCTGATCACTGATGGTCCAGCGTAAGGCATAACTGTTTCCGCCAACTAAATCAGATATCACTGCGTTGTTTTTGGTATCGTCATCAAAGGTAATGGGAGTTGGTGCAGAAACTACTGTCCATTTCCCTGATCCAACTACCGGAATGTTTCCTTTTAAAGTATAGGTTGAAGCATTACAAATAGATTCATCAGGTCCGGCACTGGCTAAAGTCGCATTTGGTAAAACAGTAATGGTAATGGATGTTGATGCTCCTGTACAACCACCCGCAGAAACCGGAACAATGGTATAGGTTACAGTTCCAGAAGTTGTTCCGGTATTAATTAAAACATCATTAATTTGATTGGCTGCAGTGGCAACTGTGCGATTGCTGTTTCCTGTAATGGTACCTGTTGCCGTGCTGGTATAAGTATAATTAACATTGGTTAATGCTGAAGTTAAGGTAATAGCAGACGAGGTACTACTACAAATGATTTGATTTGCAGCTGTAGCAACCACATCAGGGTTTGGTGTAACGGTAACCACAAAATTAAAAGGAGCGCCATCACAACCATCCTTTTGGGGTGTAATGGTATAAGTTACTGTTCCATTAGAAACTGGATCATTATTCACCAGTACATCATTGATCATACCTGTTCCGGATGCCGTAACTCCGGTTACGTTAGCAGACCCGGTAGCAGTCCAGTTAAAGGTTGTACCACTAACTAATCCTGTTGGGGTGTAATCAACATTATTTCCTGTACAGATAGATTTCCTTGCTGCACTTGTTACGCTAATATCAGGTTTTATGGTTAATATGATTTCATCATCTATCTGGTTACAAGGTGGTGCCAGTGTAGTCGTTGCTCTTAAGATTAAGTTTACGGTGCCATTGGCTTTCTCTCCTGCCGTTGGGGTATAAACTGCATTTAAGTCATTTCGGCTTGGTGTAAATGTGCCTAAACCACCTATCCATGTCTGGGTACTTACGGTACCCGTAATGGTTCCAGCCAAATTAAAACTGGTGCCCATAAAACATAAACTTTGATCTGCACCTGCATTAATTACCGGTGCAGTACTAAAGGTTAGTTTTTGTGTTTTTGATACTGTTCCGCAGTTATTCTTGTGGGTAACAGTAATATTGTACTCATCATAACTATCAAATTTTATGGAAGGGTATTTGGAATTTGCTGTTGTTCCATTGGTAAAGCTATATGTTCCAGATCCGGTAGGTATAACTGTCCAGCTATAAGTATCTGCGAGATCCTGATAAGTTCCTGAAATTAGTGTACGGGTTGGCCCTGTGGTAGTATTATTAAAATCATACGTTGTTAGATTACAAAGGGTAATATCTGGAGAAAGTGAGGCTGTTGGTAACTCGTTAACAATAACAGTTTGCGGTGCTGAAGCAACCAAACCACATGAAGGAGTAGAAATGTTTAAAATGATGGTGTAAATACCAGGGTTGGTAAAAACAAAAGTAGGCTCCTTACTTGATGCACTGGTTCCATTTGAATATGTTACAGCTGGAGAAACACTCCATGAATAAGTATTGGCTGCTTCACAGATATTATCCAGTACAGATAAATCGGTAGGGGTTAATGTAGCGCCTGCGCAAATGGTGGTTTGTGGTAACGAAAACTCAGGTTTTGGCGGGTCCTGAATACAAATCTGCATCTCTACAGGATCGGCGTTACAGGCACCTGAACTATTCGATTCCAGGCGAATGGTATGCACGCCATGTGTTAAAAATTTGGTGACGAGATTGTATGAACGTGGCTTGTTAGCTTGTTCAATTACCCCATCAACAAACCAGTTGTAAGTAACATTATTTGGTGCACAGGCTGGTGTATTGGTATCCGGGTTTTCGCCTAAAATGGATGTGTTGTAAAATGTAACATCTGTATTGGTACAGGATGGTGTTTGAAAGGTAAACGCATTCATAGGTTTAACCACTACTTTTGCCGATGAAGAAACCGGTGTTCCAACGGTACCACAAAAATCATTTGATACATTTATAGTAACAGGAAATGCATTGTAAATGGTACCTGCGCTGGTTACCGAATTGCTACCGCATGATGATCTGGTGTAGGGGTGTGTTACTTTTCCTAAATTATTAATGATATCACAGAGGGTATAGACCGTTTGGCTTCCATCTCCCCAGCTAATGGTATAACGGTTACCTGGAAAGTTATTCTGGATACCTGCAGGAGAGGTATAATCGACATTGAACTCCAATGCCCCAAGTGGCAAGCATACAATGTTATTCCCTGATGTGCCAAATGCTGTAATGGTTCTGTTATTCACCAGCAAATAAGCTTTGGTTCCTACAGTTCCATCAGGCATTGTAGCTGTAGCCACAATGGTATAGTGCGTTTGATCGGCCGTGAAGCTTTGGTTAGGCGTTGAAAAAGTAAGGGTTGAAGTACTTCCGCCTGATTCATTTTTAATGGATGCGGTAACTGCTGCCGCTGCAGTAGATTCATTGCTAATAATAAATGAGTTATTAGGCCTGCTTGTACAGGTGCCAAAGGTTTCATTATTGGAAGGATTAAGATAAGATGCAACCAACCTGGCTTGTACCGATGGCCCGGCTTTAATTTCAAAGGCAGCAGATGCAGCGCTAACCGAAACGGGTTGTGTGGTTTTTACCCTAACTTTATACCCCGCCCCGGGAACAATTCCTGTAGTTGGGATAATCCCGTTTACATAGGTACTATAAAAGCCTGTATAAGTCCCGATTAACCTTTCAGCACTGAAATCACCATTTTGATCAGATAAATAAAGTTGAAAGGTATTCCCCTGTTCAGTACAGCCGTTGGCAATACCGAATGGAACCGCTATTGTACTTCCGGGTGTAAACGGACCTGTATTAATGGTACCCATATTAATCTGTGAGAAACAGACCGACGTTATCAAAAACAAACCCAAGAATAGGGCAGAAATCGGCCATTTCCGTTTCAAACAGGTCTTCATAATCTCAACATGTAGGGGGCGTGATTAATTATGTTTATTCAAAAAAAGCAGGCAATTTGTATTACTTGATAAACCTATTCAATATTAAATAGATAATTTTCAAAAATACGACTGTAAAATACGCTATTTATACTTATAAATTACAATTTTTTACATGATACGAACAAAATGAATAACCACAAATCACACTTAAACCGCATTTAAATAGTTAATAAGACATAAAAAAACCCGGAAGCTATAAAGCTTCCGGGCATAATTTTACACGAAATGATTTTGCTATAAGTGATATTACATCATACCACCCATACCACCACCACCCATAGGCGGCATTGGAGCACCACCTTCTTCAGGCTCGTCTGCTAAAACAACTTCTGTAGTTAATAACATTGCCGCAATAGATGCTGCATTTTCTAAGGCTACACGGCTTACTTTAGTTGGATCGATTACACCTGCACCAATTAAATTTTCGTAAACGTTAGTACGTGCATTATAACCATAATCAGCTGTACCTTCTTTAACTTTCTGAACGACGATAGAACCCTCAATACCTGCATTTTCGCAAATTTGACGTAAAGGCTCTTCAATCGCACGACGGATGATCTGAATACCTGTGTTTTCATCTTCATTAACCCCTTTTAAATCAGCTAATGAAGCTACCGCACGGATAAAAGCTACACCACCACCAGCAACAATACCTTCTTCTACTGCTGCACGAGTAGCATGTAAAGCATCATCAACACGGTCTTTTTTCTCTTTCATTTCAACTTCGCTTGCTGCACCTACATAAAGAACTGCAACACCGCCAGCCAATTTAGCTAAACGCTCTTGTAATTTTTCTTTATCGTAATCAGATGTAGTGGTTTCAATCTGCGATTTAATTTGACTTACGCGAGATTTGATATCTTCTGAATTACCAGCACCGTTGATCACAGTTGTATTGTCTTTATCAACCACAACTTTCTCAGCAGAACCTAAATAAGTTAAATCAGCATTTTCTAATTTATAACCTCTTTCTTCTGATACTACAATACCGCCAGTCAAAATTGCTATATCTTCTAACATTGCTTTTCTTCTGTCGCCGAAACCTGGTGCTTTTACAGCAACTACTTTCAATGAACCACGAATTTTATTCACTACTAATGTAGCTAAAGCTTCGCCATCTAAATCTTCAGAAATGATTACTAATGGTTTACCTGTTTGAACAGTTTTTTCTAAAACAGGCAACAATTCTTTCATATTGCTGATTTTTTTGTCGTAGATTAAAATGTATGGGCTATCTAATTCAGCTTCCATTTTATCTGCGTTGGTAACAAAGTAAGGAGATAAGTAACCTCTGTCAAACTGCATACCTTCTACTGTTTTTACTTCAGTTTCAGTACCTTTAGCTTCTTCAACAGTAATTACACCATCTTTACCCACTTTACTCATGGCTTCAGCAATTAAAGCGCCGATCACCTCGTCGTTGTTTGCAGAAATAGATGCAACTTGTTTAATTTTATTATTGTCTTCACCAACAGTTTGAGATTGCTCTTTTAAGTTAGCTACAACAGCTGCAACAGCTTTATCAATACCGCGTTTTAAATCCATTGGATTTGCACCTGCAGCAACGTTTTTAATACCAGTTGTAATAATTGCCTGAGCCAATACAGTTGCAGTAGTTGTACCATCACCAGCAATATCAGCTGTTTTAGATGCCACTTCTTTAACCATTTGTGCGCCCATGTTTTCAACCGCATCTTTCAATTCGATCTCTTTTGCAACGGTAACACCATCTTTGGTAATTGCAGGAGAACCGAATTTTTTATCAATGATTACATTACGTCCCTTAGGGCCTAAAGTTACTTTTACTGCATTCGCTAAGATATCAACACCACGTTTCAGGGCGTCACGTGCTTCCACGTTATATTTTACTTGTTTTGACATTTCTTTAAAATTTTGAATGATTGTATGAAGGAATGATTTAAATGTTTATCCTTCCTGTTTTATAATTACTTCTTTGATTTATGCTGAACTCATTCAATCGAGATTCAACTATTCAATCATTACTTATCCAACAACTGCGTAAATATCTGTTTCACGCATAATAAGGTAGTCTTTACCTTCATATGGAAATTCAGTACCACCATATTTACCATAAATTACAACATCGCCAACTTTTACGCTCGCTTTTTTACCGTCAGCATCTTCTTCAGAAACAGAAACAACAGTACCTTTAGATGGTTTCTCTTTAGCAGTATCAGGGATATACAAACCCGATGCAGTTTTTTCTTCCGCCGCAGCTGGTTCAACAATTACTCTGTTCGAACTGCCAGCAATTGGTTTTAGGTTTAACGCCATAACTTTTATTATTTTTATTTTGATTTGAGTTTTTTATCTGCAGATGCAAGTACACTTTTTATGCCAAGAGGTTTTGGGGGACAAATTTACACCTGTACTGTCAAAATATAAACGAACGGAGAATATAAGGTGTCAGCTTGGCAGAAAGGCTAAGATGTTTCCTTTTGATTGAGGATAAGTATAACGCATTGATTATTTTTCATCAAAATGGCTAAATGGTTTTACCTGATCTCAAATAAGAATATCTTTAAGTGAATCATGATAAAACTATTTCAGTGTGGCAGTAGGATTCATGCCCTTGTTCACTAACAATTTAACATTGCCCTCTAAATCTGAAACATAAATTTTGCTTTGTGTATAGGGATTTTCAGCTCCGCTATAGAATATCCTATCATCAGCAGTAACGAAAACAGCTGATGTGTTCATGCCCTCTGGAGAAATTCTTTTAATCTTTCGGCTATTTAAATCTAAAGTAAAAACGGCGTTGGCCATATCATTTAATTCAGTTATGGCTTTCCCATATTTGGAATTAAAAACGAGTATTTTTCCATTTTGGGCATAAAAGAACCGATCGCTTGCAGAAATATGGTATGCTGCACCTAACAGATCCGCAATGGAATTTGTCTCCATCAGTTTTCCATTAAGATTAAAAGTGTAGATATTCTTCAGGTCATGTGCCATCAGCTCAGTTTCAGTTTTCCAAACAGGTGAAGAAACAGCAATTGCTGATTTGCTATCAAGCACTAAAAAACCTGTATTATCAGCTTTGATGATACCCACTTTCCATATTTTCTGATCATTCAAGAAATTAAAGGCAATGGTTCCGCCATTTGGTGACCACACCGCATCATCATAATTTTTGCTGTTAACCTGTAAATGCAACTGGCTTTTACTTTCCATATCCGCCACCCAGATACTATTATTCCCAACACTATCTTTCACCGTGTAGGCAAGTTTATTACCATCAGGAGAAATTGCCGGATGATTTGCACCACCGAATGAAATTTGCTTCATGGTATCAATACTCGTGGCTACAATTTTGTCGCCATCCTGATAGGCCAATGCAAAACGCTTATTACTTAAAGAAACAGTATCTAAAACCGCAGTGGATTTCGATTGATCATTATTGCCAGAATTACAAGCCGAAAATAATATTAGGCTAGGAACAACTACCATAGCCAGATGCAAATTGAATTTAATCATTTACAATTTTACAAATTGTTTTAAGCAAAAAAGATCCATGCCCTTTCGAAACATTAATCTTCTAACCTTTATGATTTTAATAAGACAACTCTATGGCTGATGGCTCACCAGCCATTAAGAAATACAAAACCCAAACCGCTTGGTGAGCCACCAGACCAGGGGGCTCATTTTAACCTTTTTTCTTATCTGCGTAACCAAATACTTTTTGAAGTAATGTTGTACTACGTGAATTAATATTTCCTCTGATTTTAAGTTCTTCTTTTGCTACCTCTATAAACAAACCATCTATTGCTTTTTGTGTAACATAACCAGTTAAATCTGTACTCACCGGTTTAACCAATGGCAAGCGATTATATTGTGTAGTCAAATCTGAATAGTATTTACTGGCATTTACTTTACTCAAACTGTTACTTACGATAGGACTAAATTTCTGAAGCAATTGCGCAGTAGTTACACGTTTAAAATAAGAAGTTGCAGCGTCATTATTTCCTAGCAAAATATTGCTGGCATCAGCTAAGGTCATTTGCTTAATTGCAGAAATAAAAATAGGCTTCGCTTCTTTGGCGGCATCTTCAGCAGCACGGTTTAAGCTCACAATCACATTATCACAAAGACTGTTTAAACCAAGGCTACGCAACGTTTTTTCTACTTTCTGAGCTTCAGGAGGCATTAAAATTTTAACAGCTAAATTACCAAGAAATCCATCCTTTGCCGATAACCGATCTGCGCCAGCTGAAACACCAAGTTGTAAGGCTTCCTTAATTCCCTGGCCAATCTCCAGACTACTGGGCGTTCCGGTTGTAGAAGTAGTGCTTTGTTTTTCGGTAACCTTTTTAAAGATGTCGCTCAACTTAATTTGAGCACCTGCTTTCAGGTTAGTCAATAAAATAAATGCAAGGGATGCAGATAAAATAATTTTTTTCATTTTGTGTGTTTAATCCTTCATGAGCAAAAGCACTGCCATAAACTAAATTTTGAATTTGTTTTTCAAAGATAACACTTTGACGGCCTGATAAATGTTAAATTTTAATCGCAAGAAGGTTTTTAAAAAGCTTAGGCAATTCCTTAAATCAAGAGTTTATTCCATATCACTCAAAAATATTTTTTATACTTGAAAGATTATTTGATATAGCGACCCAATTTTTTGAAGTTTATAAAAAACACAGCTGGAAACCAGCAGCAAGACGATGCTAAATTAATTGCCGAGTATAAAAACACTGGCAATTTAGATGCATTGGGTACGCTTTATAATAAATACATGCATTTGGTTTTTGGGGTTTGCTTAAATTATTTTAAAGATGAAGAGCAAAGCAAAGATGCGGTGATGCAAATCTTTGAAGAATTAGTAACCAAGCTGAAAGTGCATGAGGTGCAGAACTTCAAAAGCTGGCTTCATGTTTTAACCCGAAACCATTGTTTAATGGCCTTACGGAAATCTGCGAAGCAAAATAACGTTTCTATTGATGATACTTTTGTGGAAAATAGCGAATTGGTGCATCTAGATATCGACAACACAAAAGAAACGCAGCTTACCATTATGGAAAAGTGCATGGAAACCTTGCCCGAAGAACAGCGAAAAAGTGTAGATTTATTTTATTTACAAGAGAAATGCTATAAAGAGGTGGCCGATATTACAGGCTATGATATGCTGAAGGTAAAAAGTTATATTCAAAATGGTAAGCGCAATCTGAAGATTTGTATAGAAAAAAATAGTGGTGAATAACGATTGGTTAGATATTGATGTGCTGGAGGATTACCTGGATGGTAAACTTGATGCTAAAGCTATGCACTTTGTAGAAAGGCAGGCTTTGGAAGATCCTTTTGTAGCTGATGCACTAGAAGGTTTGAAGCAATCACCAAAACGTAAACAAACACTTTCTATTCTACAAAAACAACTTCATGATCGCGTTTCGCAAAAACCAGTTAAACGCAAGCTTTGGGGGGTTACTACGCAAAGATTGAGTATTGCGGCTACGGCCACTGTTGCTTTTATTGCGGTAAGCATTCTTTTCTTTATGCGTGAAACTAACCGTAGAAATGCTGAAACTGCCGCCCGGAGGGCAAATGGTGTTATTGTAAATTTAGACACCAACACTTCAATTGCTGAAACTTCAAAATCAAAAGATACGGCATCAAAATCTGCTAACCAAACTAAATCAACTTTAATTGATCAGGCGATTGCTAAAGCTAAAACAGGAGATTTAGCCAAAAACATAAAATCTGCTCCAATCGTTAAGGCTGCAGAAAGGGCTGCTTCTACATCGCAGTTAGCCGGTCAATATGAAAGGCTTAGTAAAACTAAACAGGCGCCGCTCTCTGCTGCACGCCAAATGGAAACCATGCCCGAGCCGCAAAGTACTGCGATGGCATCTGCTGCACCATCTGTTGCGGCTGACAAAATTATTTTTAGTGGCAATGTCGTCGACCAAAGAAATGGACTACCCGTTCAAGGAGCAGTCGTAAAAATTGCTGGCTCAGATAAAATTACAGCAACCAATGCCAATGGTTATTTTGCTTTACCTGCAGATAGCAATGCTAAAGATAAAGAATTAGTGATTAATGCCTTAGGCTACAAAGAAACTCCTGTTTCAGGCACTCAGGATCCTAATATGATTCGTGAAGCTTTAAGCGGAAACAAATCAATTAATGAGATCGCCTTAATTACCGGATCAAATGGTAGAAAAAAAGAAAATATACCTGCTCCTAAAATCGTACTGCGAGCTCAGCAAAATCTTGATGGAAAGGCTATTGGAGAAATCAATAAACCTATTCCGGTTTCTACTGTTGATTATACCCGGTATTTAGAAAATGGCAATAAGCTTTATAACGCTAAAGGACCTGCCCAATTTGTCATTTTAAGTTTTAAAGTTAAAAAGAACGGGAGGCCAACCAATATTAAGATTGTAAAATCATTAAATAAAAAGGCTGATGCGGAAGCCAAACGACTGATCGAAACTGGTCCGGATTGGGTACTACCAAAACAAGGGACTGATCTGGTGGAAATGAGTGTAAAGTTTTAATCATTTCATTGGTGTTAATGATTTAATCGCAAATCCCTTCGGGAAAAACTTTAATTTACACTGCGAAAAACTTAATAACCTTCGCATTTATAATCCTTCCATAAGTAAATTGCCATGTATAAATCTGCTGCTTTTATAACTGAAAATCAGAATGAGGTTCTTGATTTTATGAATCAAAATTCCTTTGTTACTTTAATTGGTTTTGATGGAGAATTCCCTGTTGCCACCCAAGTTCCTATTACGTTGGTCATTAATCAAGATTCTATCCAACTATTTGGCCACGTTATGAACAAAACTGATCATTGTAGGGCTTTTGAAAAGCATCCAAATGTACTCGTAATGTTTACTGGTTCCCATGCTTACATCAGTGCGGCGGTATATGAAAATCCTCAATCCGTTTCAACATGGAATTATAAAACCGTTCAGGTAAAAGGAACCATCAAACTCTTAAATCCTAATGATACTTATCATACAATTAAACGGTTAACCGATCAGTATGAAGATCCGGAGAAAAGTCCTGCCGCGTTTCATAAAATGAACGAGGATTATCTTCAGAAAAATTTAAAAGCAATTACAGGATTTGAAATATTAGTTACTCAGATTGACCATGTATTCAAATTAAGCCAGAATCACTCCGTTAAAAACAAAGAAAATATTATATCCAATTTGGAAAACAGTGGTGATGCACTATCTCATGAAGTGGCAAAGGAAATGAGAAAAATTCTCTAGGCATTTATAGTGTCACAATTAATCCCATGTGTTTAATAGTTTTGGCTGCATTACAATGATTTTCTAAAATCGCTGCGAAAATTTGTGCAATCAGCGGGGGAGAAATTTAGCGTGTATGCTATTCCGACTTTATTTTTAATCCTACATGCGCTTTCCGCTCTCTGCGAAAAACTTAGCAACCTTTGCGGTTACAAACGACCACTTTGATCATAAAAAAAGACCAGAGCTAAAGCTTTGGTCTTTCTATATTTTTAAAATATGATCAATTATTTGAAGTAATAAATACCAGCATAAATAATCGCTGCCAGTGTTGCTGATACCGGAATGGTTAATACCCAAGCCCAAATCAGGTTAATGGTTACACCCCAACGTACTGCGGATACACTTTTCACCAAACCTACACCTACAATTGAACCTGTTATCGTATGTGTAGTAGAAACCGGAATCGCGAAATGTTCTGTAATCCCTAAGGTTACCGCACCTGCCGTTTCAGCAGCAACACCTTCAAGCGCTGTTACTTTCGTGATTTTAGAACCCATTGTTTTCACAATTTTCCAGCCACCACTCATTGTTCCCAAAGATATTGCCGAATAACAGGCAATCGGAACCCATGTTGGTAATGCTTCAAAATCAGGAATTACCTTTGATGCAATTAAAGCAGTGGCAATAATCCCCATTACTTTCTGTGCATCGTTACCACCGTGGAAGAAACTTAAAGCTGCAGATGAAAGTAATTGTAACCGCTTAAACCATTTTTCTGCAGTAGAGGGTTTTGCATAACGACAAATGTTGATAATAATTAAGGTGATGACTACTGAAATCACCATACCGATAATCGGTGCCAATACAATAAATGAAACAATTTTTACAACATAGCTCATATTTACCGCATCTAGCGGACTAGCGCCTGTAAGTAAAGCATGTGTCATACCTGCACCAGCGAAACCACCAATAAGCGTATGTGATGAACTGGATGGAATACCATACCACCAGGTTAAAAGGTTCCAGATAATTGCGGCAACAAGACCTGCCAGAATAACTTCTAAAGTAATATAATTTTCGATTACCGTTTTAGCAACCGTATTGGCCACCTTATGATCGGTAAAATAAAAGTAAGCGGCGAAATTAAAAAGTGCAGCCCACAAAACCGCCTGAAAAGGCGTAAGAACTTTTGTAGAAACAACCGTTGCAATCGAATTAGCGGCATCGTGAAAGCCGTTAATGTAATCGAAAGCAATGGCCAGAATTACAACAACAACCAATAAGGTAGTTACCATGTTTGTTTTTTATTAAGCGTTTTTAACCAGGATAGTTTCAAGCACATTCGCTACATCTTCACACTTATCTGTCGCTTTTTCTATCGTTTGTAAAACCTCTTTTTGTTTAATTAATTCAATTGCATTGGTTTCATATTCAAACAAACGCGCAACCGCTAACGTAAACACATAGTCGGCCTGGTTTTCACCACTGTTAATACGGATACAGGCATCTGCAATTACGCGAATATTTTTAAAGCTGCGTAATTCTTTAATCGCCTTATCAATGTCGGTACACATTTCTACCAAAAGTTCAGCAATCTTAACAATTGGTTCATTAATGGTATTCATATTGTACATCTGCATACGATTTGCAGTGCCATAAATATAATCTGCAACATCATCAACAGCTGTCGCCAACTGGTGGATATCTTCACGATCAAATGGCGTAATAAAGTTTCTGCTTAATTCCAGGAAGATGGAGTGCGTAATATCATCACCTACATGCTCCAGGCGTTCAATTTCTTTAAAAATAGTTTTTCTGCTTTCAGCATCAGCCGTGCTAACCATCTCTAAAAGAGATTCTGCAATTTTTAAAGCGTTACTGCCAGCTTGCTCAAAAAGAGGATGGAATTTTCTATCTTGAGGGGTAAAGAACTTAAAAATATTGTTCATGTTAATTCTTAATATGGCACAAATCTACAAGCCCAATGTTAAGTTAATGTTAATTTACATATTATTATTAAGGACTAGATTGAAATAAGCTAAGTTTCTGTTATTCTGAGCTTACTGCATAATTAATTTAATCAAGCTTTCTTTCTAACTAGTATATAATCACACAGGATTATTAATGGTGAGACTAATCGGAAAAAAACCTTTCCAACATAGAATTGTTTAACAGCGATAAGCCATAATCATGACAGCTCAAAACAGAAATAAGCTTTGGATTTGGATCGGAAGTATTTTCGGTGTTTTAATTTTAGTCCTTTCATTTGGCGCCATGTTTCTAAGCGCAAGGTGGAAACCCATACTGAGTGAGAAAATTAAAGAGGGCGTATACAATGGCTCTAGCCACCTTTACACCATAGATTTTAAAAGTATTAACTTAAATGTCATCACTGGAAGTTTAGCATTAAGAGAGGTAACACTAAAAGCCAACCCATCAGTTTATGATAGTTTAAAAAAGAAAAGCCTTGCCCCGGCTCATGTTTTTGACATTAAGCTCAAAAAATTACAGATTACAAGAGCCAGCATATTAACGGCATACTTTAAAAAACGTTTAGATATCAATGCCATTATACTTGATCGACCTTCTATTAATGTAGCCTTTAATCAGGTACCGAAGCCTATTAAAGACAGCAGAGAAGAAAAATCGCTTTATGAGCAAATTTCTAAAACTTTTAAATCGGCCAGGGTTCATGCCATCAAAATTATAGATGCCGATTTTACCTATGTTAAAACTGGTGCGCCAAAGAAAACCCGAAATGTGATTAAACACCTGGATATTAATGTAAAAGATTTCCTGCTGGATTCTCTTTCAGGAAATGATACTTCGAGATTTTATTATACAAAAGATATTTCATTTGAGATTGCCGGTTACAAATCGGCCACCAAAGATAAAATGTATAGTATGAAGGTTGACACGATAAAAGGATCAACGTCATCAAAAAAGGTATCCATTAAAGGTTTAAAGCTTATTCCTTTGTACGATGAACTTGCTTTTTCTCGAAAATACAATGTCCAGAAAGATCGTTATAACCTGAATTTTAATGATATTGAATTTGAGGGAATGGATTTCGCTGGCTTCAATACCGATGAAAAAATTCATGCCAGGGCGGTCACCATTGGTCCGGCTCAGGTAGAGGTTTTTATGAGTCGGGAATCTCCCCCACCCCCGGGGCTAGATAAGGGGCAAAATTATCCTCACCTTGCACTTAAAAAGTTAAACACGCCAATCATCATTGATACGGTAAAACTTAATCAGGTTGATGTTAAATATTCAGAGTATAACCCGGCGAGTAAGAAAACGGGCTCAGTAAATTTTAAATCCCTTAAGGGCACTATTATAAATGTAACCAACGATAGTTTAAGGTTGACCAAAAATAACCATGCCCTGGCTAATCTTAATACATTATTAATGGGTAGCGGAAAAATGAACATTAAAATAAATTTTAACCTCACCGATAGAAATGGTTCATTTAGTTATAGCGGAAACCTAAATGCATTTAACATGAAAAATCTGAATCCTTTAGCGATAGCTTTAGGACTCGTGGAAATAGAAAGCGGAAATATTCAACAACTGAATTTTAAAGCCAATGGAAATCTTCGTACCGCTTCAGGCTCGATGGATATGCTTTACAGCAATTTGAAAGTAAAGTTATTATCTGACAATATTGATGGCGAAGGCACAAAAGAGAAGGGTTTCTTATCCCTTTTAGCCAATGCCATTTTAATTAAGGATGCTAATCCAAGCAAAGGAGAAGCACCACGCAGGGCAATTATGAGCAGTACGAGATTAAATTCTGGCTCCTTTTTTAACCTGATGTGGAAAACCGTTTTCGTAGGGATAAAGGATATTGTTGGTGTGGGTATAGTGCCTGAGAAAAATCCGGTAAAACAGCAAAAAGAAATCGCTAAAAAAATCAGGAAGCAGAAAAGGGCTGACAGACGCGAAGCCAGAAAAGCGAAACGAGAGAAAAATTAAGGGTGGGCATTTAAGAAATACGTTTATAAACGTATATTGCTGTTAAATCCAGTCCATTCTTTAAATGCCAGAAACAAAGAGACATCAATATAAACTTATAAAATGGACCGCAGCGACAATACTCATCGCTTTTGGTCTTTTAGCTGCCACAGCCTGGTTTTTAAATGTTAAATCTCGCCCCTTGCTAACCGAGCAGATCAAAACATTGCTCTATAAATCAACAGATAGTTTATATACCATTAGTTTCTCTAATGTTTCTACTAATGTACTAACAGGAAGCGCAACTTTGCAGAATGTTAAAATCACTGCAGATACCGTTAGGTTTAAAGAATTAATTCGTTTAAAAAGAGCCCCGAACAATCTTTACACGGTAATTTTAAAAAAACTCGTAGTAAAACATTTTCATCCAATAACACTTTACAGACAAAAAAAACTTCAGATTGAAGAGGTCATTTTTGATAAGCCAGAGGTATTGATGATGAACAGACAGTTTGATTTTAATGAGAACAGACCACCTCGCCCTATTAAGTCACCCTATTCGTTTATTTCTAAAAACCTGGAAGAATTTCGCATCAATGCCATTCGCTTTCAGGATGCCAGCTTCAAATACATCAACAAAAATGTTAATCAATTAAATGTTTTTGCCATAGATGACCTTAATATTACCTTAACAGATTTATTGGTTGATTCTACTTCTGCCGAAGACCCAACAAGATTTTATTTATTGAAAGATGTGATCATCAACCTGAATGATTATCAATATACCACGCCAAATAAACTGTATAATATAAAGCTAAATAAGCTTGATTTCAGGGCATCTACAGGAAAGCTAAGGGTAAATAAGTTTGAACTGGAGCCACGCTACGATGAAATGAAATTTGCTAAAATTGCGGGGCATTCCACAGATCGGTTTCATATCCAGATGAGTGATATATTAATGAATGGCATTGATTTACCTGTTTATATTAGTAAGCAGGAGTTGCGGGCAAAAGAGATGGGTATTACTAATGGCTTCGTATCCGTTTTTAACGATGGCAGTACTCAAAAACTGGAAGGCGAAATTAAAAAAGGCCGGTTTCCACATCAGCTTCTGCAGAAATTTGCTCCTCCTGTGTTGATCCAGAAAATTAAACTTAAAGATGTTAATATCAGCTATACCATTTACAATGATGAGAGTAAGCAGCGTGGCAGAATCTCCTTTGAAAATACATCAGGGATATTTAAAAATGTAACCAACTTACCTAAAATTAAGGCCATAAACCCCAAAATGGAAGTGAGTCTTAATACCTATCTATTAGGGCAGGCCAGTTTGGATTTAAACTTTAAATTTGATTTGAACGCTCCTAAAGGATATTTCGAATATAAAGGCATACTGCATAATTTTAATGCCCGAATCTTAAATCAGATTACAAAACCTTTAGGCCTGGTTAGAATAAACAGAGGCATTGTAGATAAGTTACAATTTGATTTTAAAGCGGATAACACGGGTGCACAAGGAAAGGTAGATTTTTATTATTATGATTTGTCTGTCGCGCTGATGCGTAATGATCCATCCAAAGATCATTTAGTAACCCGGGGATTGATTTCTATTCTTGCCAATGCGCTTATTATCAACTCAGAAAACCCAAACCGGCATAATCAGTTTATTTCATCTGACGTAAATTATAAGAAACCGGATAGTTCATCTTTTTTCAGCTTGATTTGGCGAAGTTTATATACAGGCATTAAAAACAGTATCGGGATTACGGAGGAGAAGCAGAATGAAATTAAGCAGCACATTGCAAATTTTAAGGAAATGCGTGCAAACCATGAAATTAGAAAGCGAAACCGATTAAAACGCAGACAGCAAAGAGAAAAGTTGCGAAAGTTGAATGAAAGTAGATAGCTTTAAATTCTGTAACCTTTTATTATATTTAAAATCTAATCTAAAAACGATAATCATGATCCTTGTAATTATTCTCTTAGTGCTCTTACTTTTTGGCTTTTTCTTTTATAACAATATCATTGGAAAGAAAAACCAGGTAACCAATGCTTTTTCTGCTATTGATGTGATGCTGAAAAAACGTTTCGATTTGATCCCAAATCTGGTTGAAGTGGTAAAACAATATACTACTTACGAGCAGGATACTTTGAGTAAGATTGTTGAATTAAGATCAAAAGCCACTTCAGGCAATATTCCAGTAGCCGAGAAAGCTTCTATAGATGCAGAATTAAGCAGCAGTATGAAAGGCTTAATGGTTAATGTAGAAAATTATCCTGATTTAAAGGCGAATACAAACTTTATTAACCTTCAAAGCACCTGGACAGAAAGTGAAGAACAAATTGCCGCAGCCAGAAGAACGTATAATGCTGCTGTTACCGATTATAACAATTCAATTATGATGTTTCCTGGAAATTTATTTGCAGGCTTGTTTAACTTCTATCCGGTTACCGTATTAACCACTACTGAAGAGGAACGAAAAAACATCAGCGCTAAAGACCTTTTTAATCGTTAATGCAAAATTATTTAAACGATAATGTGGCTTTGCAAAACACAATAGCCACTATGGAAGTAGAGCGAAAGAAGGTGGCTACCGAGCAAACCAAGGGCTTTACTTTTATTGGAATAGGGATTGGAATTGCTATCATTGGTCTTTTATTTGGATTGCTTTTCTGGGCTGTGCTTGCAGGCCTGGTTCCGGTGGTGTATGGCTGCATTATCCTATATCGGATTAATGATGCATTAAAAGCCTATAAACAAGCTTATAAACAAAATATTATTGGCGAAGCTTTAAAATTTTTAGATCCAAGTTTAACCATAAACCCAAAAGAAGGTATCTCATCTGATGAATTTAGATATACTCAGCTTTTTAATAAATCTATTGATCGGTATAAAACAGAAGACTTGGTTAGTGGCAAAGCAGATAAAACAAGTTTTTACTTTGCAGAAGTTCATGCAGAACATATGACAGAAAGGCAAACTGATAAAGGAACCGAAACCAGCTGGAGTGATATTTTTAAAGGCATTATTTTCGTAGCCGACTTTAATAAACACTTAAGCAGCGTTACTATTGTAAAGCCCAAAGACCTTGGAAATGCTATTGGCTCCTGGTTCTCCAAAAATGTTTTTTCTTTTAGTGATCGGGATGTGATACAGTTGGAAAATCCTGATTTTAGTCGAGCCTTTGTTACTTATGGGAATAATCAGATAGAATCACGATACATCTTAACGCCTTCTATGATGGAGCGGATATTGTACCTGAATGCCAATTCAGAAGCAACCATCTCCTTATCTTTTATAGCATCAAGAATGTACATTGCTTTTCCTTTAGATAGAAATTGCTTTGAAGCCCCGATTTTCGAATCCTTACTTAATCCTACTACGCTCAATATAGACATCAACACCATTCGTTTTATGTATGATATTGTGAAGGAGCTTGATTTAAATACCAGAATTTGGGGAAAGGAATAATTAGCTTAAGTGCTTTTTAACAATGTCTTCCAATGCTGCTATATCAAAAGGTTTTGATAAATAGCTATCCGCACCAGCTTCATCTGCAAGTGAAGAAATATCATTATTGGCAGAAAAGTAAATTACAGGAATGTGTTTTAAATCTGGATTGCTTTTAATAGCTCTTGTTGCCTGTATGCCGCCTAAATCTGGCAGCCAGTTATCCATAAAAATAAGATCTGGCATAAAAGCCGATACTTGTCTCTCAATGTCATTCGCACTTTCAGATGTTTTGATTTCATATCCTGCATCTTCCAAAATGAATGTACACAGATCCAGTATATCCCTGTTATCATCAAAAACAAATACTTTTTTCGTATCAGCCATAAGTCTTTTTCCTGAAGCAAATTTAATTACTATTTATGAATTAATCCGTTAATATAGCCTGCCATTTTAAAGCTATCTAAAATTAGGTGGGGTTTTACCTCATTTACAGCCTGCTGCGGCATGTAGGCCATACTTGCTGTTTCAGGATTCTGTATAAGTACAAGGCCACCGTACTTGTTTACTGTTTTCAAACCTTCAACCCCATCTGAGTTGGATCCTGACAATAAAATGCACACCACTTCATTTTTAAAAACCTCTGCCGCAGACTGAAAAGTCACGTCGATTGATGGACGGGAATAGTTTACCTTTTCTGAATAATCAAGTGAAATGGTATGATTATGCTCTACCAGCAAATGATAATCAGCAGGAGCGATATAAACATAACCAGGCAATAGTTTTTCCTTTTCTTCGGCTTCTTTTACCATTAAGCTGGTTCGGTTTTTCAATAACTCCGTGAGGAGAGAATCGTTACCGGCCTTACGATGGGTAACTAAAATAATGGGAAAGTTAATGTTTATACTCAGGCTTGGAAAAATTTCAAGCAGTACATCTAAACTCCCTGCAGAGCCTCCAATAACCAAGGCGCTACATTTGCCCTGAGCTAAAGTTTCCGCCATATTTTTTCATTTTTTATGCGCTTATAGTCTTTTGCGTTCGCCCAAAAATCTAGACTTTCTTTACTTCCTAAAGCCAGGTAACCTAATTTTTCGAGGCTATTATCAAACAAATGAAAAACCTTGTGTTGTAAATCCTTATCAAAATAGATTAATACATTTCTACATAAAATAAGCTGAAACTCATTGAATGAATGATCTGAAACGAGATTATGTGTAGAAAAAATCATTTTACTACTTAAAGATTCGTCGAATTTCACGAGTGAATAATTCGCAGTATAATAGGAGGAGAAATCTTTCAATCCACCAGATTGGACATAGTTTTCAGAATACCCTTTCAGATAATTTAATGGGAACATTCCCTTTTTTGCCTTCTCCAAGACTGATGGATTAATATCAGTGGCATAAATCAGTGATTTATTAAGCAGATTAAGTTCTCTTAATAAAATAGCTAAAGAATAGGCTTCTTCTCCGGTTGAACAGCCAGCTACCCAAATCCGGATAAAGGGGTAAGTACCTAAAACCGGCAATACATCATTTCTAAGTGATTTATAGAAAGTAGGATCACGAAACATTTCAGTAACATTTACGGTAATTTCCTCTAAAAATCTTTTAAAATATTGTTTATCTGTTTTTACTGCATACCTGAATTCTGCAAAACTTACAAAGCTATCCAGCGAATACAAGCGGGTAATCCGCCTTTTGATTGATGCATGAGAATATTCCAGGAAATCATATCCATGAGCTTCTAATACATCATTCAGCAGCATTTCTACCTGCTCATTATCTATCGCGTCGATTATCACTTTATTTCGTTACTTCTTCAATCTGTTCTAATAATTCATCTACATCAATCGGCTTGGAAACATACCCAGCAGCACCCGCGCTTAAACAACGTTCTTTATCGCCCACCATGGCCTGTGCAGTAACTGCCAGTACTGGGATATTTTGCATTTTTGGCGATTTTTTCATCGTAGCCATGGCTTGATAACCATCCATATCCGGCATCATCATATCCATTAAAACAACAGAAATACTTTCTTTTTCTTCTATGATGGAAAAACCATCTTTTGCGCTAATTGCCGATAAGCATTCATATCCTTTGGCCTTTAAAACAGCTTTTAGGGCGAAAATGTTTCGGTTGTCATCATCAATTATCAGGATTACTTTTCGAGGCATATGAGGTAAACGTACTAAGATTTATAATGATTTTCGTATAACCATACGCGTAAAAGTGAAACCAGTTGATCCATATCTACAGGTTTGCTAATGTAATCTGAAGCACCAGCGGCAATGCACTTTTCGCGATCACCCATCATGGCTTTTGCAGTTACGGCTAAAATAGGCAGATTTCTATATTTCTGATTTTGTCTAATTGCTGAAGTGGTTTCATAACCATCCAGTTCAGGCATCATCATGTCCATTAAAACTACATCAATATTTGAGTTTTCATCTAATAACTTCAGGGCTTCCTTACCATCTATTGCGGCCACTACATTCATTTGATGTTGCTCTAAAATTTTAGTTAGAGAGAAAATATTTCTAACATCATCATCCGCTACCAGAACTGTTTTCCCTTTCAATACATCCTGTAGTTCAGAAAATTTTTGAGGTACTTTTCGTTGTTCCTTGTTTTTTTCTTCTATCAAATGAAGGAATAAACCCGCTTCATCCAATATTCTCTGGTAAGAATGTGCAGTTTTAACCACAATGGAATCTGCATACTGCTTAATCCTGTTTTCTTCACCCTTTGATAAATTCTTACCAGTAAAAATAATAATCGGAAGGTTTTCTAAACCGGGTGTTTTCTTTACCACTTCGAGTGTTTCATAAGCATGTTTATCCGGGATACCCATATCCAGAATAACACAGTTTACATCTGGTTTATGCAAGGCAGAAACACTTTCTCCTACCTGATTAACAATCTCAGTTTGAATATTGAAATTACTTAAGAAATAGCTCAGCGCTTTAGCATGTTGTTCATTTTCCTCCACAATTAAAACTTTTTTAGGGTGGCGACTCAGTGCATGCTCCAGTTTTGAAAAGATTTCCTGCATGTGCTCAAAGGCAAATGGCTTGTTGATAAAATCTACTGCACCTTTTAACAAGCTTTCTTTTTTTACCTGTAAGGATGACATAATGTGAACAGGAATCGGTCGCGTTTCCGGGTCAGATTTTAATTCTTCCATCACCTGCCAGCCATCTTTTACAGGCAACTGAATATCAAGCAATATGGCAATAGGCTTGTAGGCCTTAGCCATCTCAATACCTACGTCTCCACGTACCGCAACCAGACCCTTATAATTTCTTTTTCGGGTAAAATCCAGCAGCATTTTAGCAAAAGGCGTATCATCCTCTACAATCAAAATCACTTTATCACCCACCACAATACTATCCCGGTCATCTTCAATTTCCTGAGGAATGTTATTTACCGTTAAGTAATTTACTTTTGCAACAGGTGCCTCTACTGGCGGAATATAGGTTTTTTCAACAGGCTGAACAGCACCTTCAAAGCCTTTATTTTTATCTATCGGCAATGTTAGGGTAAATACGCTGCCTTCATTCTCTTTACTTTTTAAATCAATAAAGCCGCCTAAAAGTTTCGCAAGTTCTCTGCTGATGGATAAGCCTAAACCTGTTCCGCCAAATTTGCGGCGGGTAGATCCATCAGCTTGTTGAAAAGCCTCAAAAACCATGGCCTGTTTATCTTGCGGAATCCCTACACCTGTATCGGTTACTTCAAAAATGAGGGCATTTAGTTTTTCATTCTTCGTGATGTTAAATTTGACAGAACCAGCAGATGTAAATTTAATTGCGTTTGATAGTAAATTTTTAATAATCTGCTCCAGGCGCATTTTATCTGTATGAAAATATTCAGGAACATCTTCTGCACTGCTAATGATCAACTCAAGAGATTTTTCTTTTGCCAATGGATTAAATAATGAACGCATATTCAACGCAACATCGCTCACTTTAACATTGGTCCGGTCAAGCTCCATTTTACCAGCCTCAATTTTAGATAAATCCAGAATTTCATCAATCAAACTTAATAAGCCTTGTCCTGAACTCTGAATTACCTCAGCATATTCCTGGTGCTCCTTATCCATCTCTTCATTTTCTGCCATTAACCTCGACAACAACAATATGGAGTTTAATGGTGTACGCAGCTCATGTGACATGTTCGCTAAAAATTCCGATTTATACCTGGTACTTAATTCCAGTGCCTCAGCTTTTTGCTGTATCTCTGCATTTCTAACCTCAATCAGCTCATTTTTCTCTTCAAGTAAACTGCTTCGCTCCTCAAGTTCCTGATTGCTTTGTAATAACTCTTCCTGTTGCACCCGCAACTCTTCTTCAGAGGCCTGCAGCTTTTGTGCCTGGGCCTCAAGTTCAGCATTCATGCCTTCCAACTCATTGTGCTGTACCTGTAATTCTTCAGATTGTGCTTGGGTTTCTTCTAATAATTGTTGTAGCTTTTGCCTATTTTGTGCACCTAATAATGCAGATCCAATGTCTGATAAAATCAGATTTAAGAAATGCAGCTGTAGATCCGAAAGGGGCTTAACTGTGCCCAGTTCCAAACCTCCAATGGAAATTCCGTTTCGGATAATTGGTAATACAATCAACTGTGCTGGTTTTATATTTCCTGTTGCATGGGTGATGGTTAACTCGCTTTGTGGAACATCATCTATAATAATGGACTTGCCAGATTTTACAGCCTGTCCAATTAAGCCTTGCCCTAATTCAATAACAGGTAAAAGATTTTGTCCTTCCAGCGCATATTTACCCTTTAAATGTAAATATCCATCATCTTTAAATAAATAAACAGCTCCAATCTGACTTTTAGTATAGGTAACCAAAAACTCAATAATATCATCTGCCAGGTGAAAAACATCTTTCTCACCAACCATTTTTACATTTAGATTGGCCACTCCGGTTTGTAGCCATTCGTTTTCTGCGAGCGTATCAAAAGATTTTTTTAGTGATGAAGACATTGCATTTAATGATCCGGAAAGTTCACCAATGTCATCACTGGATTGAGCGTCTAGTAAAACGCCATAATTACCTCCAGAGATTTGATGTGCAATCTCTTTAATGGCGATAATACGCCTTTCCATTTCATTTTTCTTGTCTTCAATTTCTTGCTGAAGCTTAACACGCTCATCAAAATCAACTGATACTTTTCTGTAAAAGAATAAAGTAATTAATATGGCCAGAAAAGCAGCGACCATAATTAACACAGGTGTATAGGAAGTTAACTTATTAAGCTCTTCAGTACGTTCATTCAACAACCTTCTTTCTTCTCTAACCATTCTATTTACAGCAGAACGGGCTTGATCCATATAGGTTTTGCCCTGAAGAAGAACCGTAGGATCTATTTTACCACCAAGAGATTTAATTTCTATTGTGGAGGTAATAATATTTAAACGTTTAATGAGTATTTCTCTAAGTTCTGCAATGGTTTTCTGCTGTGCAGGATTATCTTTAGTAGCACCGGCAATAGTATCGAGGGTTCTAGCGGCAAGGTCACGAGAACCATTATAAGGCTCCAGAAATAATTTGTTACCAGTGAGCAGGTAACCCCTTTGCCCGGTTTCAGCATCTTTAAGGGTAGAGATAACGCCTTCCAGGTTTAAGATAACCTGATCACTATGTTTCACTAGTTCAGTGCTCCTGATGAGGTTACGAATGCTCACATATGAAGCGAGTGAACTGATAAAAAGAATAATAAGCGACAAGCCTAAGCCTAAACGTAGATTATTTTTCAGGGTGGTTTTCATTAATATATTTTAGAGATCTTAGATTTGATTGTTACTCGCGGTTTCTTCAGTAATGGGGATGATAAAATAAAATTCAGAACCTTCATCCGGCACGCTGTTCACGCCAATTTTGCCGCCATGCCTGCTAATAATTTCTGAACAAATATACAAGCCAATACCTAAGCCATTAAAGCGGTTGCTATGTTCTTCTACCCGATAAAATTTGTCGAAAATCTTGGCCTGCTGTTCTTTAGAAATCCCTATTCCGAAATCTTTTACGGCCAGATAAAGACTACCATCTTTGATATTAATGGTAACATTTACCTGATTGGTTCCCGGGGCATATTTAATGGCATTGGTTATGAAATTAATTACAACTTGCTCCAGCCGCATTTCATCTCCGTAAACATCTTCATTGGTTTTCCCAAGTTTGTTTATTGTGAAACCTGGGTTTGATTGCTGCAGCATTTCTATGGCATTACTCACCATATTATCAGCACAAAAATGCTGCATGTTAAACTTCATTTTACCACTTTCAATCTTCGATATATCAAGTAAATCAACGATCAACTCATTTAATTTCTCCAGCTGAACACTAGCTTTTGCCAGATGGCTTTGCGCCATGGTTTTATCATCCTTATTTAAGCTACGCTGCAGCAGCTGAATGTATCCTTTTACACTGGTTAAAGGTGTTTTAAGCTCATGGCTGGCAATACTGATAAATTCGTCTTTTTTGTTTTCTGCCTGCTTACGAAATTCGATTTCTTCAAGAAGTTTTTCCTGCACCTCATTGAGCTTTCTGCTTTGCTCATAAATGCGATAAAATGTTTTGATTTTAAGTAGCAGTACATTAATATCAACAGGTTTAGTGATATAATCTAATCCGCCGCTCAGATAGCCTTTTGTAATAAATTTAAGTTCGGTATTAACAGCTGAAAGGAAAATAATGGCCGTGTCTTTTGCTTTGCTGAAACCAGAAATGGCTTCTGCAACCTCAAAACCATCCATATCAGGCATCTGCACATCCAGAATAATCAGGACGTAGTTATTTTTTAAAACTTTTTTTAGTGCATCTTCACCTGATGATGCGGTATCAACCTCAAAATTATGTGCCTGGAGTACTTTTTGTAACGAAATCAGGTTTTCAGGCCTGTCATCAACGATAAGGATCATTTTATATTATACAAATGAAAGCATGAAATAATTATGTTTGGTTCAGATACAAAAGATCTTAAAATGTATACGAACAATCATTCACCAAGAAATGTTTTACTTATTTATAAATTACTTGAATTAAAGGTATCACCTTGTTTAATATCGCCTGTTTCAAAACCCTTTTTAAACCAGAACATGCGTTGTGCCGAAGTACCGTGTGTAAAGGAATCAGGCTGCACATCTCCTGTGGCCTGCTTTTGTAATTTATCATCGCCAATAGCGTTTGCTGCAGTTAAAGCTTCCTCGATGTCTCCTTCTTCCAGTTTAAAATCTTTCAAATTCTGAGCGTTGTGTGCCCAAAGACCGGCAAAAAAATCAGCCTGCAATTCCAATTTTACAGATAACCTGTTATATTCTTTCTCACTTACATTGCCACGAGCCTGATCTAGTTTTTCAGAAATCCCTAATAGGTTCTGAACGTGATGACCTACTTCATGTGCAATCACATATGCCTGAGCAAAATCACCAGCAGCACCAAAACGGTTTTTTAAATCATCATAAAATGATAAATCGATATAAACTTTATGATCTCCCGGGCAGTAAAACGGACCTACATCTGCACTTGCATTTCCACAAGCTGTTTGAACACCTTCTCTAAACAGTCTTAATTTTGGATATTCATATTGCTTACCCATTTCCTGAAACTGTTTATCCCAAACTTGTTCGGTAGATTCCAGAACACCAGATACAAATTTTCCTTGTGCATCATCTGCCGGTACGCCTTGCTTTACTTCCTCTGTTCCTGCAGATGCAGGAATCTGACTCACAACGCCTGAAAGGTCTTTTCCAAATATTAAACCGAGTACAACGATTACAATACCTATTCCTCCACCGAGAATAGTTTTACCTCCACCCCCACTTCTTCCATCTTCAACATTGTTACTGCCTTTACCAAACCACTGCATAATTTTATTTTTTATTTATATGAATAACCTTGTATTCACATATTTGTTACGCTAAAGTAGAAAATTTTTTAGGCAAAATCTTTGGCTAACAAATTAGATACAAAAAGAGCCACACTGAATGAGTATGGCTCTGCTAACATTCACATCAAAAATTAATGATTAAAAACTTCAATTGCTTTTGAAATTCTGTTTTTTGTTTCTTCCACACCCAATAAAACAGCAATATCAAAAACACCCGGCCCAAATTTTCCACCTACCAACATAATCCGGAAAGGCAACATCAATTCGCCGGGCTTAAATCCCTTTTCTGCCGCCAAAGCTTTGAAAGACTCTTCTGCTGAAACGGCATCATTAAGGGAAAAAGTTTCAGAAAATGTATTAAAAAATTCAGCTTTTTCTGGCGTCCATTTTGGTTTAACAGATGCTACATCATATTCTTTCGGATTTGTAAAAAAATATCCGCTTTGTGCTACAAAATCTGGCAGCAAATTGCAACGGTCTTTTATCAAGTCGATTATGGTATTTAAGAATTTATCATCACTCACTTCAATGCCAGCTTTTTGCAATTCAGCTCTTACGCCTGGCGATAAAAGTTCAGCACTTTGTGTTTTAATCCACTCATGATTATACCATTTGGATTTTTCAAAATCGAACTTTGCCCCGGCTTTACTGATTCTATCGATAGAGAATTTTTCTTCCAATTCTTTTAATGAAAATAATTCCTGATCAGTTCCGTCATTCCATCCTAACAAGGCCAGCATGTTTACGAAAGCTTCAGGAAGAAATCCCATTTCTTTAAATCCATTAGTAGTGTCTCCAGTTTTAGGATCCGTCCAGTTCATGGCATACACCGGAAAACCTAAACGATCTCCATCGCGTTTGCTGAGTTTACCATGACCATCGGGTTTTAGAATCAAAGGTAAATGTGCCCAGGCGGGCATATCACTCTCCCATCCCAAATATTTCCACAATAAAATATGTGTTGGCGCTGAAGGTAACCATTCTTCTCCTCGGAAAGCATGAGTAATTTCCATGGCCTTATCATCAACCACAACGGCTAAATGATAGGTAGGCATGCCATCTGCTTTTAACAAAACCTTGTCATCAACCAATGAAGTTTCGAAACTAACATCACCACGAATTAAATCGTTAAAATGCACAATTTCATTTTCAGGTACTTTGATGCGAATTACATGTGGTGTTTTTGCTGCCAACAAATCTTCTACTTCACTAATGGTTAATGTTAAAGAGTTGCGCATTTCCATCCTTGTAGACTGACCATACTGAAAATTAGGAGTGTCTTTCCGTTTTGCATCCAACTCTTCAGGAGTATCAAAGGCATAATAGGCATAACCATCACTAATTAATTGTTCTGCAAATTTTCTATAGCTTGGTTTACGTTCGCTCTGGCGATATGGGCCGTAATTACCTGGATTTGCAGGGCTTTCATCTGGTGTAATGCCACACCAGTTTAAACAGTTTACAATATATTCTTCTGCACCTTCTACAAAACGATTTTGATCGGTATCTTCCACACGCAGTACAAAAGTTCCATTGTTTTTTCTGGCAAACAAATAATTGAATAAAGCCGTGCGAACACCGCCTAAATGCAGGCCACCTGTTGGACTTGGGGCAAATCTTACTCTAACTTTCTTATCCATAATTAAGCATCGAGCATAGTGTATATGCGCTTAGAGCATGGTGCACTCCTTACTCTAAGCGCATATACACTATGCTCGATGCAAAGATATGTTTTTCATCCATTTTATATGATTTCATCTGTGATGAATCTATCATAATTGCCTTTACATTTATGAAAAAGCATAATGGTTTTCTGTTTTTTTCGTTTTGTTATTGTAATTTGGCTACCCAAAGCATGAACCCTTATCAAAAGAAACGCCGCTGGAAGTTTTTCCTTCTCATATTCGCAATCCTAATTGGCATTGCATCAGTGTTTTACACCGATTCTTTTGTAAAAAAAATGGAACGTGAGGAGGCCAATCAATTTCAACTTTGGGTAAAGGTTCAGGAAAGATCCATGTTGTTAATGGATAATGATAACTTTCGTGAGGTGGTGGAGAGTGTTAGAAAAAACACCAAAACACCTGTTATCGTGGTAGACTCTTCTCAAAACATCACTACTTATTTTGGTTTAGATTCTACCAAAACGAATTATGCAACGGATACTACACTTGCTTATGATAGTTTGTATTTCGTTCATCAGTTAAGGCAAATGAGTCGCCAACACAGGCCTTTAAACATGAATATTCTAGGCAGTAGTTATCAGGCTTATTATAAAGACTCGTTCATATTAACACAGCTCCGCTATTTCCCTTATATTCAAATGGCGGTTATTTTCCTGTTCCTGCTTACTGCTTATGCGGCATTTAGCTCAGCAAGAAGGGATGAACAAGATCATGTTTGGGTAGGACTGGCCAAAGAGACCGCACACCAGTTAGGCACCCCCATATCATCCCTAATGGCATGGACCGAACTCATGAAATCTAAATTTGATGCCGAGGAAGATCCATTAATTGCCGAAATGGAAAATGATATTAAGCGCCTGGAAATTATTGCCGACCGTTTTTCTAAGATTGGCTCTAAACCCATTCTGGAAGATCATACGGTATATATTGTAGTAAGTGATTTTATCAGGTACTTTAAAGTAAGAACATCAGATAAGGTTAAATTTAGTATTTCAGGAGATGAACAGGTTCGGGCCTTGTTAAATATTCCCTTATTTGACTGGGTGATTGAAAACCTACTTAAAAATGCAGCGAATGCAATTGAAAATGAAGGATCTATCTCCATCAACATCATTGAAAATTTAGCTAAAGAACAGGTTTTTATCGATGTGACTGATACTGGAAAAGGTATTCCTCGATCTAAATTTGATGCCGTGTTCCAACCTGGCTACACCACCAGAAAGCGTGGCTGGGGATTAGGTCTTTCGTTAACCAAAAGAATTGTGGAAAATTACCACAGCGGAGAAATCTTCGTAAAAGACTCTGAAGTGGGTAAAGGGACAACTTTTAGAATAATATTAAAAAGCAGCTTAAGATATGAACCGACCACAGCCTAATGAATACCCGATCTGGGCCGAAGCTTACATTAACAAAGTTAACCAGGATATTTTTCAACTGTTAGAAGAACAGGCGATTAGCATTCCGGATTTATTTAGAAGAAATAAGGAAAAAGAAAACTATGCTTATGCTGAAAATAAGTGGACATTGAAAGAAATGCTTGGCCATATCATCGATTGCGAACGTATTTTTGCTTTCCGCATTACCTGTTTCGCCCGAAATGAAAAGCAGCCTTTGCCAGGGTTTGATGAAAATGACTATGTTGCTAATGCCCGCTTTAATGAGCGCAATTATGAAGATCTTATTGAAGAGTTTGCTGTACTCCGAAAAGCAAATCTTTACTTGTTTCGAAATTTAAATGATGAAAAACTTCATCGGTCAGGGTTGGCATCAGGCAGGGAAATTAATGTAAAATCGATATTGTTTGTTACAGGCGGACATATTATACACCATGTTGAAATCCTAAAAGAACGTTATTATGTGGTTTAAAGAATTTACAGTGGAGGATTTGAACAATCGCCCTAAAAATCACATTGGCGGCTTGCTCGACATTAAATTTACAGAAATTGGTGCAGATTTCATCATCGGCACCATGCCTGTTGATGAACGCACTCACCAACCAGCCGGTATTTTACATGGTGGTGCCTCTGTGGTTTTAGCAGAAACTTTAGGGAGCATTGCTTCCTATATGTGTATCGACCCGGAAAAACATGTAGCAGTGGGATTGGAAGTAAATGCAAATCACCTTAGGCCTGTAAAAAGTGGATTGGTAACCGGGATATGCAAAATTATTCATCGTGGGGCTAAAACCCACATCTGGGATATCAAACTTTATGATGATCGAGGTAAAATGAATTGCATCAGCCGCTTAACGGTTGCGATTATTAATAAACCACAATAAAAGTTTTCGGATTGCATTTTACATTCCAAAAACTTTTTGTTTAAACAGCTTATTTAACAGGCTGGTGATCTATTGCTTTCTTTTCAATAATGAAGGATGTGATTAATCCAAGGCCTCCAAAAATACCTAAAAAGCCAAAGTAAATGGCAACTGCCTGGCCTTCTTCAGCATGGGTCATATCCGGACCAAAAACACCTTTTACCGTAAATAGTGCTACTAAAAGTCCGATTCCTAAACCAACCATTAATAAACCGAACTTTAAACTTAGGTAAGGCTTTGGTGCAGATTTTGAAACACCAGGATGAATGCCACGTTCGATCATAGCCATTTTTTCTTTATTTGATAAATAGCGGATTCCAAAAACCATTGCGAATGTGCCTAGGAATATTGACATTGGGACTAATACTGCTTCCATAATAATATTTTTTTTATATGTTAATTAAGTTTCTTTTATTTTGAACCGTGTTCTGTATTATATGACAACACACTTTTAAATCAGGTTACACCATTGCATAAAAAAATAATAGCTTTATAAATCTTGTATCAGCAACTAAAAAATATAGAAATTTTTAATTCATTAAGTGATGATTCCCTACATGAGTTTGCGAAACATGCTCAAGATGTTAATTACCCAAAAGGAACGATATTAATTCGTGCTGACCGGGTAGAGCCACATTTTTATGTGCTGCAAAGTGGCATCGCCAGGGCTTATTCAGACGGCGAAAACCAGCAAATCACTTTCTGGTTTGGCGAAAGCGGCAATGTGCTCTTTTCTTTTAATAGTTACATTAACAATAAACCGGGTTACGAAAACATCGAATTATTGGAAGATTGCAGATTGATTCAAATTAAACTAGCTGATTTATTTAGTCTCTATAACGGTAACACAGAAATAGCAAACTGGGGCAGAAAAATAGCCGAACAGGAATTGATTGCTACAGAAAGACGGTTAATAGACCGATCTTTTAAAGGTGCAGCAGAGCGTTATCAGGATTTTGTAAAACAATCACCAGCACTACTTAAACGCGTTGCCTTAAAGCATATCGCTTCTTATTTAGGTGTTACTCAAGTTACATTGAGTAGAATAAGAGCAGGAAAATAATTCGTTTTTTAACAAATGTAAAAGGATGCTTAAAATGTGGCTGGTACCTTTGTTAAAACACATTTTACATGAACTGGATCATTTTAATTGTAGCCGGACTTTTCGAAGTTGGCTTTACCACTTGCCTACAGCTATCTAATAATTTTACGAATATAAAGTGGACCGCAGCATTTATAATCTGCATTGGCCTGAGCTTTCTTTTGCTGAATAAGGCAACTCTAATGCTTCCAATGGGTACAGCTTATGCCGTATGGACGGGTATTGGTGCCGTTGGAACGGTAATCGTAGGGATTATCTATTTTAATGAACCGGCGACATTCTGGCGAATATTTTTTATTTGTACTTTAATTGGCTCTATTGCCGGGTTAAAGTTTTTTGCGGCCCATTAACTTCATCTCATTTTAAATCTGCGAACCTTTTCTACCAAATCTGCTGGAGAAAACGTTTGAAATTATCCCGCTGATTTCGGAGACTCCGCAGATTAGCTAAGCATATCATCGCGAAGCCAGAAGTCGGCGACGTGTAAATATAAAAATCCTCTGTAACCTCATCATCATTATGGTAGTCTTACCAAAAGAATGACGCAGGAAATTACAGACTTAATGCTGATCGAAAAGATATTGAACGGGCAAACCGATCAATACTCCTTGTTGGTTAAACGCCATCAGCGATTTGTATTTACACTTGCCCTCCGTTTCGCAAAAAATAGAGAAGATTCAGAAGAGATTGCACAAGATTGTTTCATTAAAGCCTATAAAGCACTTGGCACTTTTAAGCAGACCTCAAAATTTAGTACTTGGCTATATACCATTACTTATACTACAGCCATGACCTTTTTAAGAAAAAAACAGTTGGATACCTTATCAATAAGTGATGATCAAACATTTATCCAACTGGAAAATCATACTTCTGGGTTTATGGCTAATGGATATGAGAAAATAGATAGTTATAAATTCTTAAACCAGGCGATTACACAATTGGCTACAGACGATGCAGCAATTATAACTCTATTTTACCAGGGCGAACAAAGTCTGGAAGAAATTGGTATAACCTTAGGTATGGCTTCAAATACCATAAAAGTAAAGCTGCACCGGGCCAGACAGCGGTTAAAGGAAAAATTACAATATTTGTTAAAGGATGAAGTAAAGGAACTATTATGAATACAATAGAACAACAACTTTGGGATTACATTGATGGAAATTTAGATGAAACTCAAGCAAGTGCCATCAAGGAAAAAATAGATACTGATGCTGAAGTTAAAAATCAGTATGAAGAATTGGTACGCTTTAACCTCACTTTTGATAAAATAGAACTCGAAGAACCCTCCATGTCTTTCACCAGAAATGTGATGGAAAACATTGCGTTTGAACCTGAGCCAATAGCGATGAAAACAAAGGTTGATAAAAGGATTATTTATAGTATTGGTAGCTTTTTCGTACTCTCTGTACTAATATTATTTGGCTACGTACTTTATAACTCAAATCTAACCATGCCTAGTTTTGATCAGAAAATTAATTTCAGCTTCAATTTAGATAAATACATCACACCTACCATGGTTTATAGCTTCTTATTTGCGGATCTGGTTATTGGACTAATTTTCCTTGATCAGTTGTTAAGGAAAAAAACAAGTCAAAAGTAAGAAAGCTTAATAGCTCCAGCAGATCAAAATGATGCCCGAAATCTGCTGGAGCTCAGCAAGATAAATTTAACCTAGAGTTTTTAAAATTTCCAGTCCTTTTGGCCAAGTACCAAAACCGGCATCAGCATTAATATGCCCTACATTACCAATATTAATAAATTCGCTACCCCATTTTTCAGCAAAAAATGCAGCCCTTTCTATGCTTACCCATTCATCATTTGTACTGGCGACTACGATGGTTTTAAAATTAATTTTATCCAACGTTACATGGTCAAAGCCAATAGTATCGAAGGTATATTTCGGTGCTTCCAAATCACTTGGCGCTACTAATAGAGCGCCTTTAATTTTCTTTTGATAGTGTTTGGCCCAATTGGCAATGGCTGTACAGCCAAGGCTATGGCCAATTAAAACAACTGTAGATAAATCATACCCAGATAATGCTTCCTCTATGTTTGTAATCCAATCACTTGATGTGGGTGTTTCCCAATCCGTCTGCTCAATTCTAATGAAATTTTTGCCTGAGTTTTCGAAGTGTGTTTGCCAATGATCAGGGCCTGAATTGCCCAAACCAGGAATAATAAAGTAATTCGTCATATAAAATAGCAGTTATAGGCCCTTCTTTTAAACGAAGTGCTTTTATTAAAATGGTTTGGAACAAAAAAAAGCCTCGACTGAGATCGAGGCTTTTTTGTAAATATGATAATAAATTAAATTACTTTCACATTAACGGCATTTAAGCCTTTTTTACCGTTAGCAACTTCGTACTGTACTTTGTCGTTTTCACGGATTTCGTCGATAAGACCTGTTGAATGAACAAAAATTTCGCTATCGCCGTTAGCAGGTACGATAAAGCCAAAACCTTTAGTTACATTGAAGAATTTTACTGTGCCTTCTTGCATTGTATTAAATATTAAAATTAAGTCTGCAAGGTAAGTTTTAATTTTTAAAATCAAAATAAATTTTAACATTTTTTTAACGTTAAAATTTTGTAAACACCAGATTACTAAGGCTTTTTAATTGCCTTACCCACAATCATAACCGTAATTTCACTATTATGTGGAATTCCAAGGGTAGTTCCAGGAATAACATTAAAAAGGTTTCTAATATAAATATCTGCTACGCCCTGCATCATTCTTTTTTTCCCTTCTACTGCATCAGGCAAAACACCATTTACATTAACAATTCTCATTGTTCCGGTGTAGTCTACAACAGCCAAACATTCATAGGCAAAATCCTTATAAGCGCGTTGAATTTCGATTCGATATTGAGGGAACATATAATCGTAAGCCGCTGTTCTTTTCTGTAGTTTATCTACCGTACTAAACTTTTCAACTTTCACAATCTTGCTCTTCGGTATAAACTGAACAGGCACCCTGGCAGCAAAGGCTGCTGTACCCGTACGATTAACCTCGTCTGATCGTTTTTTAATAAACAAGGTGTCGGCTTTTGATGGTTTCCGCAAGGCTGATGCTGTTGTTTTCAATTTATTTTTGATGTAGGTCTGCGCATAAAATGTCATGTTTACATCCGAACGGATATCATCGGCAATTACCCGCCCATCTACCTGAATGCGTTGGAAAACCAGGCTATCTTTACTGATGTGTTTCACCTTAAAAAACTCTTCAGCAAAATTATAAACGTTACCATGATCATATTGTAGATAAAATTTCTGCATTTTTTGCTTCTGTGGACTCCAGGCCATCATGGTATCTTCTGCCGCCACCTCAATAATCCATGAGGGTTCCTGCATAAAACCTTCTTTATTGAAAGACAGGTTATCGCTAAATCGACGTTTTACTTCTTCAAACCGGATTCCTTTCACAGGCGCAAAACTGAAGTCTCTTAAAGTCGCATCATTTTTTTTAGACCGCGAATTGCATGCGGATAAGATCAATACGATGAAAAAGAGTTTTAGAATATTTTGAATCATTGGCGCTAAAATAATTATTTCTTTTTAACCAACACCACATTAGCTACTTTACGCTGCCCTTCATGGTCCCATTTTTTATTATCTGATGGATAGTTAACCACACCATAATCTGGCATTCCATCAACCCATAGGGTCGTGGAGCCGCCACCATCAAAATTAATAGCATCGGTGCAACCCAGCCATTTCATAAAACTTGTTAACTCCATTAAACTCATACCTGCCGAATTTTCATTTCTACCATCAACTGTTAACAAAATTACACGGCCATTTGGTTTAATTCCCAGGCAGGTTCTCGGATGGCGAAGGCGAGTGAAAGAAGTGGTGTCCAACACTTCATTTTGGTTATTATACCTTAATAACGGACCATTTAGCAAAACATTTTGCGCTGTTAATTTTGTTTCCCAATCTTCAGAACCATCCCACTTTTTAATGGCCAGTATTCCATGATCAATTACCACACCTGCTTGTTGATGCTTTGCCCGGTTACCCTTCTTATCTAACCTGTTGGTGTTAATAATCTTCCCATTAAGGCGAACATAATCAACCGACCCACCATCTTTCACATCAAAAAAATTACCGTTTATGGCAACTATTGCGGTGTCTCTTACACCAAAATCGCTGGTGGTAATTAATTCTTTCTCCTCAGCACCTAATGCAAAAACTATTTTTCTGCCTGAATTCTTGATCTCGACAAAAGAAATATTTTCATTTGATCCGAAAAGATTTTGATGGTTAAAATGATGCCTGAATAATTTTACTTGTCTGGCAATCCTGGTTTTCTGCCATTTGGTTTTAACTACTGTTAGTGAATCTGTTTCCTGAGCTATACTATATAATCCAAAAAGCAATAAAACGATGGCAAGGGATGATTTTTTCAACATACGATTCAATTTTCGTAAAAGTATGAATTGTGTTAAAACTCAGATTAAGGCATTAATAATTCTATAATAACTTATTAACCTAAAAAACGGAGTAACCAACTTAGTGATTGACTCCGCTTTCTGAATGATGGAATGACTGAATTAGTGAATTATAGAATGATTGGCAAAGTAACATCCCAATTCAATAATTCAATCATTTATTTTTTTGGATCTAAAATATCTTTGATTCTGATATTCAAATCTTCATAATGTGCTTTTGATATCGCATCACCTGCAGCTGATCTGGCTTTTGTAGTGGCTAATAATAATTTCAGTTCTGCCCTAACCAATGGCCTGATATCAGATAAACCTACATTAACTGGTGTTAAGCCATATCCCGCAGCATAATCAACTGGTAATCCTACCGGAAGCTCAGCTTCTTTGGTCATCAGGTTTTCCAATTGATCTACATATGCACGCTGCAAATTCCGTTTAAATGCATCGGCTCTGCCTGTGGCAAATACAGAAGTTCTTAAATCGGTAAATAATTGTGGCATAGTGTAGGCCTTCGCAGGTCCGTTTTTTGTTTCATTATCCAGCAAACGGGCCAGGCGTGGCGCAGATAAAAGATTTCCTAAGGTATTAGTCTGAACCGCTTTAATGCGGTTTAACAATACGCCATTATCAAATTTATTTAATTGTTCATTGCTGATTAGCCATAAAGGGGTAGTAAACAATTGCTGATTGAAAAAAGTAACCGCTTCTTTTTGCTTTGCTTTTGGCAGATAGGCATAAACAGGACCTGATTGATCATACGTTTTAAAGTTTTCACTTAAGCCACCAACATTTGTTGTTACATGCCCCATGTAGCGATTAAACTGACCAATAATTTCATTGTAGATTTCTTTTAAATCGCTGTAATCCTTTCCTTTCTGGTAAGTCCATTTTTCTACATTTGGCAAAATACGTTTCAGGTTGGCAATACCATAAGTACTGGCTTTCATGGCATTATCGCCCAGATCTTCGCTTTGTAAACGCGGATCTAAGCTTGTTCCCTGGCGGCCGTAAAAGTATAATGGATTGCCTGCATTTTTTAACACCCATTGGTTTAAAATTTCCTTTTCCTGCTCGGCTGTTTTATTTCCTGGAATCCATGAATACCCCCATTTAATGGCCCACTTGTCATACTCACCAATTTGTGGGTGTAATTTTGTTACGCCATCACCCGGTTGGGCAATATAGTTGAAACGGGCATAATCCATAATTGAAGGTGCGGTTCCATGTTTATCTGTAAAGGTTTTTGATCGCAATGAATCTACCGGATAAGCATAACTCGATCCAAAATTATGTGGCAAACCTAAGGTATGACCAATTTCGTGCGATGATACAAAACGAATCAATTCGCCCATTTGTGCATCAGAAAACTTGGCCTTACGTACATCAGGGTTTATTGCTGCAGTTTGTACAAAATACCAGTTGCGCAACAGGTTCATCACATTATGATACCAACCAATGTGGGTTTCCAAAATCTGCCCGGTTCTCGGATCGCTCACATGAGGCCCATAAGCATTTGCAATATCAGATGCGAAATAACGTACAACAGAATACCGTGAATCTTCTACGCTAAACTGCGGATCTTCTTGTGGGGTTGGCGCTTGCTTACCAATAATCGCATTTTTGAAGCCCGCAGCTTCAAAGCCGGCCTGCCAGTCATTAATGCCTTGAATTAAGTAGGGTACCCATTTTTTTGGTGTAGCAGGGTCAATGTAAATAATAATCGGTTTTACCGGCTCAACCAACTCGCCCCTCATGTACGCAGCAGTATCTTTTGGAACTAAATTCCAGCGGTGAATATAAGCTGTTCGCTCTGCCTTCTGTGCATCAGTTCCGTAATCAAGCTGTGATTGCCCAAAGTAACCCACACGGCTATCCATAATTCTGGCTTTTACGGGAGTTTTAGGCAATAATAACATCGAAGTATTAAATTCAAATGTTACCGCACCATTACTGTTATCTGTTGGTGATTCTGCAGCCTTATAAGTTTTAGCCGTTTTAACTTCAATATTAATCGGAAAAGTTTTAACGGTATCAATGTAAGAACGGGTTGCATCATATGCAATAACTTTATATGCCTTACGGATTTGGTCTGTAGCACCAATCGCCATAATATCACCATTATAAAAATCGGTCACATCAATTACCACACCTGTAGTATCCTTATTTAAGGCTTTAATTTCAAATCCAGCCAAAATCTGATCCAGGTTTGAATTTTTAACCGACTCATACATATCACTATTTGGATCTGCTTTTGTAGCATAGCTTGGCACACGGATATAAACCTGTTTGCCTTTACGCTCCCATTTCCAAACCTGTTCGTTTAATTCTTCCCCGCCATATTGCTGATTGCCAACTTTTACACCTACTGGTGACTTTGCCAAACGGGTAACCACCAGCATTTCCCGGTTAATTAAACTATCAGGAATTTCAAAATACCACTTATCCTCAACCTTGTATGTTTTAAATAAACCATTGGTGGTTATGGCTTTAGCCGTAATAATTTCAGCAAATGGTTTGATGCCATCTTTTTTTGGTATTGCTGCCGAAGTAGCTGTTGCCGGAACGGCAGGGCTAGTGGTGCCTTTTTTGTTTTTCTTTTGTGCGTATACTGAATTTGATCCTGCCAAACCAAGTGCAACCATACCCGCAAAAGCAAGTACGCTAAGTTGTTTTTTCATTGATGTGTGATATGATATAATAGAGCCCGAAGTTAGAGGCTTGTTACAGCATAATCCAACGTGTAACTAGAAAATTACGGGTCAAATCAGATTCTTTTTTCCAGTTGAACAAATTTGAATAAAGTATGGTTATCACGATAGATTTCGAAAAGGAGTCTTCTGCCTGGCAATGATTTAAAAAGTTCATTAATGTCATTTAAAGTATAGAATTCGATGGGTTTAAAATCTATCCCTATAATTTCATCATGAGGCATAAAGCCAGCCCTTTCGGCGGGTGAGCCTTCATCCACTTCGCCAATTAATACCCTTTTAAATTCATTCTGCTCCAGGTAAACGACCATGCCTACCATATCGTGTTGAAACGGCTTTTTTCGATTGGAATTTGGCTTCACAGATATAAAACCTTGCTGATAATTGAATTGGATATCAAATTTCCGCAGAATCTCACCGCCTAAATTTCCATTCCGTTTACTCAGGTCAATTCTTTTTGATATGTATTCAAAATCCGGAAAACCCGCAACAACCTGATCAAATGTATAATTGCCGATATAAAACTTCGAAATGCGACCAACATAACCTTTGATTTCTCCACTTAAACTCATCCCTAAATTTGCTTTTACCTTTTTAGATGGTGCAGGGAAAGCACCTTTATCTAACATTTCCATAGATAAAGCATGGCTTGCACCGGTATCAATAATCAACCTGGTCTTTACCTTTACGGTATCATCAATCAACACTTGTGCTTCAATGTATGGCTTTTGTTTTTCAATCAGGATTGGAATTTTTGATCCACGGTATTTTACTCTACTCTTTGTATCATAAAAAATAAGTTTGTTATGGCTATACCGAACGTCTACAATAAAGCTATTGAAGAAGTCAAAGCCGATCAAGCCATAAATTTTAATTCCTAAATGGCCTGATAAATTAAATAAATCTTCTTTTAAAACAGCGGTTGGAATGTATTTAATTTTTGCTTTCCCTAATTGGGCAGATACGTTTTGCGAAACATAAGCATCAACACTTTCTACACCAAGGCCGGATAACTTGATCTTACGCATGGCACTAAAGTCAAGCGAATCAATAATAGCTGGTTCTGTGATAATTAAAGGCCCAACCCCTGTATCCAGAACAAAATCATAAGGCCCTTTTCCATTCACCATCAATGGAATAATAATGAGATTTTTAATGCACTTAAACGAAACGGATTGCTTTAATTTATGCTTTGGAAATGCAAATTCCTGCCCGTAACCCTTAATAAAAGCCAAAAGGCAGATCAGGCAAATGATTAGTTTGCGACATCCTGAAAAGGTTACAATGGCATATTTGGTTAACATTAAATTAAATTTAATAAATTAGTTGGCAATTGTCACTCTAATCCAGCATGATGTTTATTCCCAAAGTCCATTATTTATCTTTAGTAGTTATAATTTTTATCACATCAGGCTTAATTGGCTGTTCTACAGACCAGATGATTGCAAAAAAAGTAGCTAAAACATTTAAAAATTCTGAGGTAATTAAGCAATATGAGGTGGGTTTTGCTTTGTACAATATGGAAGACAAAAAAATGATCTTTCAGAAAGATGCTGATAAATATTTCACACCCGCATCCAACACCAAACTTTACACTTTTTATGCGAGCTTACAAATGTTGCCTGAACGGATGCCTGCCTTAAAGTATGTGGAACGAAACGATTCCCTGATTTTCTGGGGAACGGGAGACCCCTCATTTTTACAATTTGCGATAAAGGATCAATCCGCATATCATTTTCTTCAGCAGAGTAACAAAAAGCTCTTTTTTGCTCCGGGCAGATATTCAGGATCTTTTTTTGGCAATGGCTGGAGTTGGGATGATTACGATTATTATTATCAGCCAGAGATTACCGAAATGCCCATCATGGATAATATGGTTACCTCAACCTATATCAATTCAAACAAAATCAATATCGTGCCTAAAGTTTTTGCGTCCTGTTTTGAAGTTGATTCTACAAAAACCAGTGGAAATTTTCAGGTAACCAGAGATTTTTTAGTGAACCATTTCAGTTATCCGGCTGTAGCTATAAAACCTGGCTATAACCAACAAAACCCTTATAAAACCAGTATACAAACCACCGTTGAGGTATTGGCTGATACTTTGCATAAACCAGTTGGGGTGATGAAAATGAAAATTCCTGCTGATGCGCAAACACTACTTGGTGCAGCAAGGGATTCAGTATTGAAACACATGATGTTACCTAGCGATAATTTTATAGCTGAACACCTGCTATTGCTTTGTTCTAATCAGATCGGAGATACACTTAGCACGACCAAGGCTATTCAGTATGTGACCAAAAAATACTTATCCTTTTTGCCAGATAAAGTACAGTGGGCGGATGGTTCTGGTTTGTCCCGCCAAAACTTGTTTACACCCCGTGATAACGTTTACCTGCTAGACTCGATCTATAAACTGGTGAATAACCGGGAGAAGCTTTTTAATATGCTCCCTGCTGGTGGTAAATCCGGCACCTTGAAAAGTGCATATCCAAAAACCGATCAACCGTTTATTTATGGCAAAACCGGATCATTAGGCGGTGTACATAATCAAAGTGGATATGTATTAACCAAAAAAGGCAAAACTTATATTTATTCATTCATGAACAATAATTTCGTTAGGCCAACAGCTGAAGTGAGGGCTGAAATGGTGAGGATAATGACCTATATTCATGATGAGTTTTAGCATATTAATTATGATGTCTCAAATGATGCGCCTTAACGAAATCAATATCAGGTCATGAACCAGAAATTAAGAATGCTCAATCAAGCCTTTTCGAACGAAATGACGATCTGTGGTGAGAAATATTTGTACTTCGGCGGAACAGCCTATCTGGGGATTCCACAACATCAGGCTTTTAGCGATTTATATCTTGAAGGACTGAAAAGATTTGGTTTAAATAATGGCACCAGCCGCAGCAATAATATTCAATTGGGCATCTATCAGGAGGCTGAAAAAGTTGCTGCAGAGCGTTACATGGCTCAGGACGCATTGATCACTTCAAGTGGTTACTTAGCCGCTCAATTAACCGTTAAAAAACTTTCTGCCTTTGGCCAGGTAATTTATGCCCCAAATACACATCCTTCCCTTTGGATAAATGAACAACCCGAAGCTTACGGTACTTTCACCAACTGGAGCAGAGAAACCCTTCAGTTCATCAATACTTCAGCTGAAAAAAACTGGGTGTTAATTAGTAATGCGATGAATAACCTGATTCCGGAAATTTATGATTTTAACTTTCTAAATCATATTGACCAGGAGAATAATATCATTTTAATTATTGATGATTCTCATGGCATTGGGATAAATCATCAGGGTTTAAGTGCGCTATCTGCCTTACCAAAAAAGAAAAACATCAGTAGCGTTGTTGTTGCTTCAATGGCTAAAGCTTTGGGTGTAGATGCCGGATTAGTGTTGGGTACTGCAAAAATTATTTCAGAGTTAAAAAGAACCAATATATTTGTTGGAGCCTCACCCCCAACTGCCGCAGGTATGTTTGCTTTCATTCATGCGCAACCCATTTACCAAAGCGAGTGGGCTAAACTTCAGGATAATATTAATCGATTCACAAACCACCTCAATCACCAGTGGAATTTTGAACCTGGCTTCCCGGCATTTTTAACACATCTCCAGGAAATTGATCAGCACCTTTTGAATCATCAAATTTTAATATCCTCCTTTCCTTACCCTAACCAAAATAGCATGCCTATCAATCGGGTCATATTATGTAGCTGGCACCAATCTTCAGATATAGACCATCTGGTGAATACCATAAAAAAATTTTCTTAACTGATAAATTTTTCAATCTTTATAAAATGAAAAAACTCTTCCTATTTTTCTTCTTATGTTTAATATTTTCTAAAGTTAACTTCGCACAAACTACTGAAGTATGGGTTGTGCGACATGCTGAAAAAGATAAAACAAATCCTGAAGATAAGGATCCTAACCTATCAGATGAAGGCAAAATCAGGGCTGGTGATCTGGCCACTTTTCTTAAAAAAACAAAGTTTGATGTGGCCTTTTCTACACCTTACAAAAGAACACATCAAACTTTAGATTCACTCATCATCCCCAAAGTGATTAATTATAATGATCCTAAATCATTGGTTGATTCCGTTAAGAAAAACTATGTGGGCAAAACGGTTATAGTGGCTGGCCATTCCAATACGGTTCTAGAAATTATTGAAGCTTTTGGTGGCAAAAGACCAAAGGAAATGTTCACTGAAGATGATTACGATTATATTTTTCGCTTAATAATAAAGGATGACAAGGCTAAAGTGAAGATGGATCAGTTTGGAAGGCCACATCATTTGTAGTATGGAGTTGAGAGCTGGGAATGGAGTTTTAAACACCCAAACAAATGAACTAATGACCAATGACTATTCAACAAACTTAAAGTTTTTCAAAAGGAATATCCATGATCGGATAGTTTTGCCAGCCTGCAAAGTCATAGTGCCACCATTCGTTTTCCAGTACATTTAAGCCATATTTTTTCATGATAGTCATCAGGAATTTACGGTTCTTTCTCACCTCTGCCGTAACGGGTTCATAATTTGCCGCAGCGGCTGCAGAAAAACTGTCATAAGAGGTTGGCATCACAAGCTCTTTACCTGTTTTTAAGTTGATCAATGTAAGGTCGACCGCACAACCCCGGTTATGTTTGGAACCTTTAGCAGGATTGGCTACGAAGTTTTTATCATTTGCTTTTTTATAAAACGCTACAGTGACAATATAAGGCCGATAGCCATCAAAAATTTTTAATCCATAGCCTTTCTTATTTAATTCCATTTGAATTTTCTTCAATGAAGCAACAACAGGTTTACGGGCAAATGCCCTAGCTTGCTTGTACATCACCTGCTTCATAAAGTTATTCTTCGTTGCATAACGAATATCCAGCGTAATGTTTGGAATGGCCTTTTTGATTTCAACCAATTCATAATTAGGATTGGTTTTTACTGACGCCAGGTATTGGTTATAAGAATTTACAACCACCAGTTTCTTTGCAGATACTGCCTTTTTTTGCGCAAAGTCAGAAAAAGAAATAAGAAGAAAAAATATTAAGAATTTGATTTTCATAAAGACTGGTTTAAATCAATGGCAAAGAGTTGTCAACTTTCTAACCATATTGCTATTAAAGTTGACAACTCTACTCTTATTTATTTTCTTATTTCTATCGGTTCCTTTCTAAATAGATTGCTTTGTACCTCGCAATGACTAGAAAGGTTGTTTTACTGATTCGAAACCACTAAAAGTTCAAGATCTTTAAAAGGAAGGTTGAACATATCCGCCAGATCTTTATTGGTACAATTTCCCTGATACATGTAAAGCGATTCACGAATACCTGGATTATTCCATACCATATTCATTAAGCCACCAAATTCACCAATATCCAATAAAATTGGTGCAAAAATATTGGTGAGGGCATAAGAGGCCGTTCGTGGAACTCTTGATGCGATATTGGGTACGCAATAATGAATTACACCATGTTTTCTAAAAGTTGGATTGGTATGATTGGTTACTTCAGAAGTTTCAAAACATCCTCCCTGATCTATGCTAATATCTATAATAACAGAGTGGGGTTTCATTCTGGCTACAGTTTCTTCCATTACAATACAAGGACTACGCCCATGGCTAGCCCGAATGGCGCCAATCACCACATCGCAGGTTACAATAGCTTTATTAAGCACAATGGGCTGCATTACAGAGGTAAAAACCCGGCTTCCCAAATTATTTTGCAATCGCCGCAAACGGTAAATAGAGCTATCAAAAACCTTTACTTCAGCTCCAAGAGCCAATGCTGTTCTGGCCGCATATTCTCCAACGGTTCCGGCACCTAAAATTACGATTTCGGTAGGCGGAACTCCTGTAAAGCCGCCCAGCATTAAACCCTTTCCTCCGGTTACATTACTTAAATACTCTGCAGCAATTAAAATGGAAGTAGAACCTACAATTTCGCTCATGGCCCGAACTACACTGAGTACATTTCCTTCATCACGCAGGTTTTCAAAGCACAAAGCATTTATTTTCTTATGCATTAACGCCTTTAAATAATCTTGCTTTAACGTGCCCGTTTGAAGTGAAGAAATTAATGTTTGCCCTTTGTGCATCATTGCAATTTCCTCCAGCATGGGCGGTGCAATTTTCACAATAATATCAGAATCAAAAACTTCCTTTTTATCGTAAGCAATCTTAGCACCTTGTTCGGCATATTCAGAGTCAGAAAAATTAGCAGCAATACCCGCACCACTTTCTAAAATAACCTGATGACCATTATTAACCAATAAGGCAACGGATAGTGGCGTTAAGGCAATTCTATTTTCCTGAAATGAGATTTCTTTGGGTATTCCAATGTTCAGGCTGTTCTTCCTGTTTCTGGTTTCTAGTGTCGCTTCTTGTGTTTGCAATAAACCCTGACGAGCGATATCGGCCATTCCTTCGCGTATTCCTGTAGCCATGCTGCTTTAAAAATGTTTCTGTTTAAGGTTGTTCAAGGTACGGAAATTCTGGTAATTAATTCAGATCAAATGTTATACCTTACTGAAATTGAACACCCTCCGGTTTTCATCCACAATAGTAATTGCTGTTTTAATAAAATGATCAGGCAATAATTCGGTTACCCTTTCCGGCCATTCAATCAAACAAATTCCACCACCATAAAAATATTCTTCATAGCCTAAATCAAATGCTTCCTGAATATCCTTAATGCGGTAAAAGTCGAAGTGGTACACAGGTCCATTAGCACTATCATATTCATTTACGATAGAATAAGTTGGACTCGATACAACATCATGTACCCCTAAAACCTGACAAAAAATTTTGATAAATGTGGTTTTACCTGCCCCCATATCACCATCAAAAATGAAAATTCTGTCTTCGCCTGCAAAAGCCAAAAGCTGTGCTGCTACAGCTGGTAAATCTGATAAATTGTTAACGGCTATTTCCATCTTAAATAAATAAAGGCAAAAGTAATACATAATTGCATCGCTTTTGCCTTTTAGTCATTCTCATGCTGAACTTGTTTCAGTATCTAAATGTTTGTACCATAATATTACCAGGACAGATTCAAAGAATACTCGTCTTTTCGACTGAAGCGGAGCGTAATGGAGAAATCTTTGGAACTTGATTATTAAGTTCAGGGATTTCTCGGCTTCGCTCGAAATGACGTGAAATAAATCCTTTTACCTCGGTGAATACGTTACTACCGGAATGATCATTTCTTCTAAAGAAATTCCACCATGCTGGAAGGTTTCATTATAATAATTTACAAACTGATTGTAGTTATTCGGGTAAACAAAGTAACTGTCTTCGCGAGCAAAAATATAACTGCTGCTGATATTGATTTTTGGCAATAGGGCATCATGAGGGTTTTTAATTAAAAAAACCTCTTTCGCATTGAAGTTTAAATTCCGTCCTTGCTTATACCTCAAATTAGTATTGGTAGCACGATCTCCAATCACTTTAACTGGCTTTTTCACCCTAATCGTTCCATGATCCGTTGTAATAACCACCTTAACCTGTTTTTGAGATATTTTTTTCAGTAAATCCCAAAGTGGTGAGTGTTCAAACCAAGATAATGTTAGTGATCGATAAGCTGCATCGTCATTAGCCAGTTCACGAATCATTTGCATATCTGTACGGGCATGGCTCAGCATATCCACAAAATTGAAAACAATGGCATTGAAATCATTTTGTAATAAGTTATTGGTTTGATCAACCAGATCCTTACCCTGCTCAAAAGTTAAAATTTTATTATAGCTAAACTTACAATCCTTGCGAAGGTTACGTTTAATATTATCTGCTAAGAAAGCCTCTTCATGCATGTTTTTTCCACCTTCATCATCATCATTCTGCCACAATTGAGGGAAGCGCTTTTCCATTTCCAAAGGCATTAAACCAGAGAATATCGCATTCCTTGCATATTGCGTTGCTGTTGGAAGAATACTGGTATACATATCTTCCTCATCTATTCGGAAATATTCGGAAATTAACGGATTGATAATTTTCCACTGATCATAACGCAGGTTATCAATTAAAATGAAAAATACTGGCGTGGTATCATTAATATGTGGAAAAGCTTTCTTCTTAAGTAGCTCATTGGATAATAGAGGGGCAGAATCTTTATTTTTAATCCAGTCCAGGTAGTTTTCCTCAATAAACTTTGTAAACTGTGTATTGGCTTCCTGTTTTTGCATGGTTAAGATCTCATGCATTTGTGGGTCATCTAATTTTTCCAGTTCCAATTCCCAGAAAACAATTTTCTTGTAAACATCAATCCATTCTTCGTAATTTAAACGATCACCCAGGGTCATGCCTAAACGACGAAAATCCTGCTGATAAGCCATGGATGTTTTTTCACTCACCAGGCGTTTGTTATCAATCAGCTTTTTAATGGTTAATAACACCTGTTTTGGATTAACAGGTTTAATCAGATAGTCATCAATTTTACTCCCAATGGCATCTTCCATCAGGTTTTCTTCTTCACTTTTGGTAATTAATACCACCGGAACATCAGGATTTAAATTCTTAATCGCCGAAAGCGTCTCTATTCCGCTCATGCCCGGCATATTTTCATCTAGAAAAACAAGATCGAAATGTACTTTTCCAAAAGCTTCTAAAGCATCATTTCCATTGGTAAATGTGGTTACATTATAACCTTTATCGTTCAATAATAATATATGGGGTTTTAGTAAGTCGATTTCATCATCGGCCCACAATATTTTAGTTTCTTGCATGTTTTTGTAAAAATAAATATCTATTGCCTTTTAATTTTGGCGGGTAAATCAAACTATAAATAAAAATAGCAATTTTTGTACCGTATCTATCTATTTAACTATTTTTAACGATTGAATAAAAAGAAAATCATAAATGATCCCGTTTACGGCTTCATTAGTATTCCATCTGAATTGGTTTACGATGTCATTTCGCATCCCTATTTCCAGCGGTTACGCTACATTAAGCAACTTGGCATGACCCATCTGGTTTATCCGGGTGCTTTACATACCCGTTTTCATCATGCCTTAGGTGCCATGCATTTAATGGCGCTGGCTATTGAAGTTTTAAGAAGCAAAGGACATGTAATTACGGAAGGTGAAGAGGAAGCCGCAACTTTGGCTATTTTACTACACGATATTGGTCATGGTCCTTTTTCTCATGCTTTAGAACATTCATTGGTTACGGGCATCAGGCATGAAGATATATCAGCGAAGTTGATGGACGATCTGAATCATCATTTTAATGGAAAGTTAACACACGCCATTGAGGTTTTTAACGGAACCTATCCTAAAAAGTTTCTTTATCAATTGATTTCTGGTCAACTGGATTTAGATAGAATGGACTATTTAAACCGTGACAGCTTTTTTACAGGCGTAAGCGAAGGTGTGATTAGTTTTGACCGCATCATTAAAATGTTCAATATCTTTGATGATAACCTGGTGATTGAAGAAAAAGGGATTTACTCTATAGAAAAATTCCTGATTGCCCGGCGGTTAATGTATTGGCAGGTTTACTTGCATAAAACAGTAATTTCTGGCGAAATGATTCTGGTAAAATTGCTGGAAAGGGCAAAAGAACTTTCTGCAGCTGGCGAAAACCTTTTTGCATCACCATCATTAAATCACTTTTTAAAGCAAAACATAAACGAACGTAATTTCTTTTCTAACCACATCAATCTGGAGCATTTTACCAATCTGGATGATCAGGATATTTATGCTGCTGTAAAAGTTTGGGTAAAACATCCAGATAAAATATTGTCTACCCTTTGCCAAATGCTTACTTCCAGAAACCTTTATAAAGTTGAAATGGGTAATGCAATGGCAGATGCAGATCGGGTTGCATCTTTAAAAGACGCAGCCGTACACTTTTTAGGGATAACCCCTGAGGAGGCACGATACTTTGTTTTTACCAGTGCCATCCAAAACCGGGCCTATAATGCGGGTGTTGGAAATATCAAAATTTTAATGAAAAATAACGATATTGTTGATATTGCAAAGGCATCAGATTTATCAAACCTGGAGTCGCTACAAAAAACCGTCGAGAAGTACGTTCTCTGCTACCCACGAGGGATTTAAGATTAATTAACAAAATATTTGACTTTTACTGCCGTTTTAAGTCTTACTATTGTGTAAAATATACACGGCTTAACCCTTACAGGTTTTTTTGTTCATATCAATTTAACATATACCTTTGTACGATGCAATTTACTGCAAAGCAGATAAGCGAGTTTTTAGAAGGTTCCATTGATGGCAACCCAGATGTAGCCATTACTGAACTTTCTAAAATAGAAGACGGGAAAGAAGGCTCATTGTCTTTTCTTTCTAACCCCAAATACGAGAACTTTTTGTATTCCACGCAGGCATCAGTGGTAATCGTTTCAAAAGACTTTATACCAAACCAACCTTTCACCAGTACATTGATCCGTGTGGATAATCCATATAGTTCATTTACCATTTTATTGGATAAATATAATGAAGCCATGAATGCACAAGCTGCTTTATCTGGAATAGATAAACTAGCCTTCGTTCATCCAACGGCAAAGATAGGATCAAATGTATTTATTGATGCCTTTGCCTATGTTGCTGAAAATGTAGTGATTGGCAATGGTTGCAGGCTCAATGCCCAAACCTTTGTAGGCGCCAATACTAAGATTGGCGAGAACAGCATTTTTTTCCCCGGTGTTAAAATCTATCATAATGCTTTGATTGGAAGCAGGGTAACCATTCATGCCAATACCGTAATTGGTAGTGATGGCTTTGGCTTTGCCCCACAAAAAGATGGAACATACAATAAGATTCCTCAAATAGGGAATGTTATTATTGAAGATGATGTGGAAATTGGCGCAAATACTACGGTAGACCGTGCAACAATGGGTTCTACGATCATTAAAAAAGGTGCAAAAATTGATAACCTTATCCAAATTGCGCACAATGTTGAAATTGGTGAAAACACCGTTTTAGCAGCCCAATCAGGGATATCTGGCAGCACGAAAGTTGGCCCAAATAGTGTGGTAGGCGGACAGGTAGGCATTGCTGGTCATCTAACTTTAGCAAAAGGCACTCAAATTGGTGCACAAGCCGGAATTAACTTTAACATCACAGAAGAAAATAAACAATGGCATGGTAGCCCTGCGCAACCTTTACGGAACTGGATGCGGGCATCTGTAATTTTTAAACACCTGCCAGATGTTGAAAAAAGAATAAATATACTCGAAGTAGAATTGAAAAGGCTTACGGCTGAACTGGAAAAGAATACAATACACAATGAACGTTAGACAAAAAACGATTAAACAAGAAGTATCTGCATCTGGTGTTGGTTTACACACAGGTGCTAATGTGACTTTAACATTTTGCCCCGCACCTGAAAATCATGGGTTTAAATTTCAACGTATTGATTTAGATGGTCATCCTATTATTGATGCGGATGCAGATAATGTAACAGACACTTCCCGAGGAACGACCATTACACAGAATGGGGCCAGCGTAAGTACTGTAGAACACGTGATGGCATCATTGGTTGGTATGGATTTAGACAACATCCTGATCAAACTAGATGGTCCTGAAACACCTATCATGGATGGTAGCTCGATTCAGTTTATTGATATACTGGAACAAGTTGGAACGGTTGAGCAAAATGCAGATCGTGAATATTTCACTATTCCCCATAACATCACTTATACAGAAGAAGATAGAAAGGTAGAAATTGTGGCCATGCCGCTGGATGATTACCGTTTTACCTGTATGATCGACTATAATTCACCAGTTTTGGGCAGTCAACATGCCGGAATTAATACCATTGCAGAGTTTAAAAAGGAAATTGCTTCCTGCCGTACTTTCTGTTTTTTACATGAATTAGAATATCAATTATCGCACAATTTAATTAAAGGCGGTGATTTAAATAATGCCATAGTCATAGTAGATAAAGAGGTAACAAAAGATGAATTAAGCCATCTGGCCAAACTCTTTAACCGTGCAGATATTGATGTGGCTCCACAGGGAATTTTAAATAACATGGAATTACGCTACCAAAATGAGCCTGCCCGCCATAAATTATTAGATATGATTGGCGATTTAGCTCTGGTAGGCATGCATTTAAAAGGCCATATCATGGCAGCCCGCCCGGGTCATGCTGCAAACGTTGCCTTTGCAAAGAAAATTAAAGCCGCTATTAAAAAAGAGAAAAACAAAAAAATTCAAAAGGTGTACGATCCAAGTGCAAAACCATTATATGACATCAACCAAGTGATGGACATTTTGCCTCACCGTCAGCCATTTTTATTTGTAGATAAAATTTTAGAACTTTCTAAAAATCATGTGGTTGGCGTTAAAAACGTAACCATGAATGAGGAGTTTTTCAAAGGTCACTTTCCTGGTGCACCAGTTTTTCCGGGTGTAATTCAAATTGAAGCCATGGCTCAGGTAGGTGGTATCCTGGTGTTAAGTACCGTACCAGATCCAAGAAATTATCTTACTTATTTTTTAAAAATAGATAACGTTCGCTTTAGGGCTCAGGTTCTTCCCGGCGATACAATTGTTTTCCGTTGCGACTTGCTTGAACCGATCAGAAGAGGTATTGCTCAAATGAAAGGCGTGGGCATGGTAGGCGAGAAAATTGTTGTCGAAGCCGAGATGATGGCACAAATTTCAAAAGTTAAACAAGCAGAACCAGCCGAATCATGATACAACCTTTAGCATACATACACCCGCAGGCAAAAATTGCCGAAAACGTAGTGATTGAACCCTTTGTAGTGATACATAAGGATGTTGTAATTGGCGAAGGAACATGGATTGGTTCAAATGTAACCATCATGGATGGTGCCAGAATTGGTAAAAACTGCCGCATTTTTCCCGGAGCAGTAATTTCCGGAGAACCTCAGGATTTAAAATTTGCCGGAGAAGTAACCACAGCAGAAATTGGTGATAATACTACCATTCGTGAATGTGTGACCATTAATCGTGGCACAAAAGATAAATGGAAAACCGTTATCGGTAGTAATTGCTTAATTCAGGCCTATTCTCATATTGCGCACGATTGTGAAGTGGGTAATAACTGTATTTTTTCAAACAGTACGACCTTAGCAGGACACATCACCATCGGAAATAATGTTGTTTTGGCCGGCTTAGTAGCTATTCATCAATTTGTCAAAGTAGGTTCCTATGCGTTTGTAACTGGTGGATCATTGGTTCGTAAAGACGTGCCTCCATATGTTAAGGCTGCCCGTGAGCCCCTTTCTTATGCCGGAATTAATTCTGTAGGTTTACGCCGAAGAGGTTTTACCAATGAACAGATTGACGAAATTCAGGAAATTTACCGTGTGCTTTTTGTAAAGCATAATAATGTAACCAAAGCCCTGGACATGATTGAGGCTGAATTTAAGCCTACAGAGATTCGTGATGAGATTGTAGATTTCATCCGTAATTCTAACCGTGGCGTGATGAAGGGTTTTGGAATGGGGAGCTAGGCTTTAGGCTAAATTTATTCCATCAATAGTCGTTTTAGAATTTCTTAAATAAGACTAATATTTACATTAACCCTGAACTATTTCTATCTTTTTTAATCTAAAGTTGCTAAGGTGGTGAATACATTAAGAGTATGAATAATTTAACGTTAATCAAAACCAATTCAGAAAATGCCGATTTCAGGCAGTTGGTTACTTTACTAGATAAAGATTTGGCCGTTAGAGATGGTGATGATCATGCTTTTTATTCTCAGTTTAATAAAATTGATGCGATTAAAGAAGTAGTTGTCGCTTACCAAAATGAAATTCCTGTAGGCTGCGGCGCCATAAAACCATTCTCAGATATTGCTGTAGAAATTAAACGCATGTTTGTTCATTCTGATTATAGAAATCAAGGTATAGCTGCTAAAATGCTTAAAGTGCTGGAAGAATGGGCGTTGGAACTTGGATATGGTGAGTGCGTGCTGGAAACTGGCAAAATGCAACCTGAAGCAATTGCACTCTACCAAAAAGTTGGTTATCAGATTACGCCAAATTATGGCCAGTACATTGGTGTAGATAACAGTGTTTGCATGGCAAAACTATTCAACACTAATCCAACGCACAACGCTTAATGAAGATCACATTAAACAATGTTGGCAGAAGGTTTAATAAGGAATGGATTTTCAGGAATTTAACTGCGGAATTTACGTCAGGAAACAGTTATGCCATTCTAGGTCCAAATGGTTCAGGTAAATCTACCTTGCTAAGTGTACTAACCGGAAGTTTGTCTCCATCAGAAGGTGAAATATCTTTTTCGGAAAAAAAAGACATCCCTGTTGAAAATATTTACCAGCAGATCAGTTTAGCTGCACCTTATTTAGAATTGGTAGAGACTTTTACCTTAACTGAAATTATTGATTTTCATTTTAAGTTTAAAAGTTTTGCACCAGGCATTGATCGCAAAACCCTCATATCCATCCTTGGCCTGGAAAAATCTGCTAACAAAGAAATTAAATATTTTTCTTCAGGAATGAAGCAAAGAACCAAGCTAGCCTTGGCTTGTTGTTCTGATTCTCCTATCCTATTTTTAGATGAACCAACCAGTAATTTAGATGTTCAAGGTGAAGATTGGTATAGGGAGTTAATTAAAAACTTCACTAAAGATAGGTTGACTATCATTGGTTCCAATCAATCTCGAGAATATGAGTTTTGCAATATGGAGATCCAAATCGCTGATTATAAGTAGTATAATTTAGTTAACATCCCTCTGCATTATACCCATTTTGTCATTTATTTGTATTATAAAATTATTTTTAATAAAATATTTTGTAATTAATAAATAGTTAGTACCTTTGCACCACCAAAAAGAGAAACAAATCATTAACTATTCTCTTTCAGGAAATGATCATAATTTCTGTTTTACAGAATACAAATATAGCCATTAAAGGCAAAGAGTTTTTCATAGTTTAGTTTGAGGTTTAGGTTGATTATGCCTTTGGAGTGGTTCCCAAAGGCATTTCTTTTATATGATGATTTTTAACTTAAAAAAGCTAATGAAAGACTGTAATCTCAGCCTAATAAAAGAATGACAATTGAACCATTGAACCACTATTTTTGCTTTCTAAATCAGAAACCATTTTTTAACTTTGATGTTCTTAAAATATTTTAATATCAAATGGCTAAAGCATCAGAAGTAAAAAGCGGAAACGTTTTACGTTTTAACGGGGAGTTGGTTAGTGTAGAAGAATATATTCATCGTACGCCAGGAAATTTACGTGCGTTTTATCAGGCAAGAATGAGAAACGTTAAAACGGGTAAAATTGTTGAATATCGTTTCCGTACAGATGAAGAAGTAACCATTTGCCGTGTAGAAACAAACGACTATCAATATTTGTATGAAGATGGTGACTATCTGGTTGTGATGGATAATAACACATTCGAACAATACAATATTCCTAAGCTACTTTTTGGCAGTTCAATTAAGTTTTTAAAAGAGGGCATGAATGTTACCATCGCGTTTGAAAGTGATGAACCGATTGTAGCACAGCTTCCAAATAGCGTAGAGCTCGAAATTACCTATACCGAGCCAGCCGTAAAGGGTGATACTTCTACCAGTGCACAAAAATATGCAACACTAGAAACAGGAGCTGAAATCAGGGTACCTTTATTTATTAATCAGGGAGATAAAGTGAAAATTGATACCAAAAGTGGCGACTATATGGAACGGGTAAAATAGTTTTAATGTTACCCAACCCTAAGCCTTATCCCTTAAAGCTTTATAGGTTTTAAATAAAATAATTTTACCTTTGCGATCACAAAAAACTGAAATATAAATCCAATTAAGGATCAAACAATATGGCTAAAGCATCAGAAATTAAAAATGGTAACATCCTTCGTGTAAACGGTGAATTGGTTACTGTTGACGAATGGAATCACCGTACACCAGGTAAAGGTGGTGCATTTTACACCGGTAAATTTCGTAACATTAAATCAGGTAGAATTGTAGAGGCTCGTATGAATACAGATGAGGCTGTAGAAATTTGCCGTGTAGAAACCAGTGATTATCAATACCTATATGAAGATGGTGATTATTTGGTGGTAATGGATAATAATACCTATGAACAGTATAATGTAGAAAAATCTTTGTTTGGTTCAGCAATCAAATTTTTAAAAGAAGGTATGAGTGTAATCGTTTCAATGGAAAGTGATGAAGCGATTATGGGTCAGTTGCCAAATTTCGCCGAATTTGAAATTACCTATTCAGAACCAGCCGTAAAAGGTGATACTTCTACAAACGCGTTAAAAGCAGCAACACTTGAAAATGGTGTTGAAGTTAAAGTACCAATGTTTGTTAACCAAGGCGATAAAATTAAAATTGATACTCGCACTGGAGAATATGTTGAACGTGTAAAATAATATTTAATTAATAACGGAAAGCCTCTGAAGTAAATACTTCGGGGGCTTTTTTATTTGAACCTGTAGTGCTTTTAAAAACCTTACGGGTTTGGGTTATAATCTTTAACTTTGTTATTATGCTAAAAGCCGAAATCAGAAAAAAAGCTTTAAAAAATAGATTAGCAATTAGCGATAAAGAATATGAAACGCTAAGCGAAGGTTTACATAATCAATTTACTTCCCGCGATTTTAGCAACATTAAAACACTCCATATCTTTCTACCCATAATAGAAAAAAAAGAACCAAATACTTTTTCGTTAATTAAATGGATAACGGAGCACCATCCACAAATTAAAATCATTGTACCAAAAGCTGATTTTGAAACGGCTTTAATGACCAATCACGAATATTTAGGTGTACATGATTTACAAAAAAATCTTTATAATATTTTCGAACCGCAAAAGGGAACCATTTATAGTGGTGAAATAGACCTGGTTATAATTCCGCTTTTAGCTTTTGATAAAAATGGCTATCGTGTAGGTTATGGCAAAGGCTTTTATGATCGTTTTCTCGAAAATATAAATGCTCAAAAAATAGGCTTATCTTTGTTACCTGCAATTGATAAAATCGATGATGTAAATGAACATGACATCCGTTTAGATTTTTGCATTACACCAACTGATACAATCAAATTTTAAGCTGAATCATCATGCCACAGGAAATCGTGATCAAAACCGAAAAACAATACGAAGACAACATGATTGCGGTATTTGAACTGCAGGAAAAAGAAGAATTAACAGCAGATGATTTAAAGCAAATTGAACTGATGTTAAAAGCAGGCGAAAAGTACGAAGCAGATCATCTTTAAGTCTACACAAACTACCAATAATTACGCAATTAACCTTCTCTTACTACTTTCACTCTATTTCTAGCAAAACCGGACAATGATCAGAGTGAATGGCATCTGGTAAAATTCTTACATTACGTAATCTGCTTTCCATTGGTTTGGTTACGAGGTGATAATCAATTCGCCAACCCAGGTTTTTTCCTCTTGAACCAGCCCTATAACTCCACCAGGTGTAATGATGTGGGTCTTTATTAAAATAGCGAAAAGCATCAATAAAACCGTTATCTAAAAACAGCTGCATCCATTCGCGTTCCTCTGGTAAAAATCCTGAAGAATTGGCATTCGATTTTGGGTTATGAATATCAATCGCAGTATGGCAAATGTTGTAATCACCACTTACAATGAGATGGGATATTTCGTTTCGAAGGTTCTCAATATAACTATCGAAAAACTTCATGAAAGCGTACTTTTTAACCTGCCTTTCATCTCCGCTCGAACCTGAAGGCATATATAAACTCATTAATGAAAAATCGTCAAAATCAGCACGTAAAATTCTGCCTTCCTGATCAATCCATTCTTCTCCACAACCAAACACAACATGATTTGGTTTAATTTTAGTAAGAATGGCTACACCGCTGTAACCCTTTTTTTGTGCCGGAAACCAATAATGGTGATAGCCTAGCTGCTCCACTAAAGCAATAATTTCGGTAATTTGTTCGGGCAAAGCCTTTACTTCTTGTAAACAAACCATGTCTGCATTGCTGGCCTGCAACCAGCCGAAAAAATTTTTGGTGCTCGCCGCACGAATACCATTAACGTTATAAGAGATGATTTTCATTCACTAGATTCAATTGTCGTAGCCGTAAATTTATAAATTAATTAAGTAAATGCTTAGCAATTGAGATTCGCTTTCGTTAAATTTGTTTATGAGCATTGAAGAATTAAAAATTGAAATCGCTAAAAAAGTCTTCGAGATCAACGATGAAAATCTGCTCTCTGAATTAGATATCCTTTTAAACAGCAACGAAAAAGTTGTTTTAGAAGATTTGCCTAAGCATGTTCAAGAGGGAATTCAAAGAGGTTTAAAACAAGCAGAAGAAGGTAAGCTAACTCCACATGATGAGGTAATGAAATTATACAGTAAGTATTTATGAGTTTACCCGTTTTTTGGAGTGATGAGGCAAAAGAAACATTCGATGCACTTTTTTGGTTTATTTTAAATCAATTTGGAGAAAAATCAGCCAGAAAATTTTTAAAGCAAACGAATAAGGCTATATCTATCATAAAATTTCAGCCTGAAATTTTCGAAGCTATTTCTTCCAATCGATTTAGAAAAGGAAGGATTACAAACCAAACATCTATCTTCTACGAAATTCAAGACAATCAAATACATCTTTTATTTTTTTGGGATAATCGTCAAGAACCATTCATTCTTTACTAACCTTTTAGGGTAACCTCTTTTCCAGCCTCCTTGCCTCTCTTCTTTTCAAAACGGTAATCTCCATTTTTACGTCTTGTTTAGGCCGGTCGTTTTTATCTGTTTTCATCGTAGCAATTTTATCTACCAGCTCTAAACCCATTACAATTTCACCATAAACGGTGTAATTACGGTCTAAATGTGGTACACCCCCAACGGTTTTGTAAACCTGTCTTTGCCATTCAGGAATTTTGAATTTCAAGCGCTTTTCTTCTAAAGCATTTAACTGCTCATCTGTAAAAACTTTCCCCTGCACCAAATAAAACTGACTTCCGCTGGATGCCTTAGATGGATTAACAATATCTCCTTCTCGGGCTGCAGCCAATACGCCCTTTTTATGAAACAAACTATCTCTAAATTCTGCGGGAATAGTATACTTTGGTCCACCATCACCTAATAAGGAATCGGGTTTGGCATTTCTGGAATCAGGGTCACCCCCCTGAATCATAAAATCTTTAATTACTCTATGAAATAAGGTTCCATTATAATAATCCTTTTTTATAAGTTTTAAAAAATTATCCCGGTGCAATGGTGTTTCATTATAAAGTTTAATGATACATTCCCCAAACTCAGTTTTGATTCGGACGTATTGATTTTTGGGTTTTGCTGCAAAAGCAGAAAGCATTGAAAACGTGCAGATGAACAATAAAAATTTCTTCATTTGAGTGGTGTTTGAGGCTAAATTAAGTTAAAAAATGAAATTCAATAAATAATGGAGTTTATTATTCAGTTTTTTTTAACATATCTTTGTATTAATGAAGTTAAAACAAAAAATAGCACTTTCTTTGGCCGTATTCTATGCGGTTAGTGTTATGGGTTTGGCTTTAAGCTTGCATTTCTGCGGTGGTAAATTAGAGAACGTAAAACTGTTCAGCAATGAGATTTCTTGTAAATTCTGTAAGGATATCCCTGCTGAAAAGAAAAAAGATGATGGTTGCTGCAAAAACACACAGGTAACTGTAAAAGTTAAGGATAGTCATCAAACGGAGGCGCAAATACAAATGCCAAAATTATTTGCTATTCAACTATTTCTTCATCCACCAGTTTTAGAATTTTTATCTAACCTTACCCCAGCTTTTTTAAGCAAAATCAGCAACAAAGCACCCCCACTGTCCACCCGGGTAGCCTTGCATGTTTTCAATTGCATTTTTAGAAATTAGGATTAATCGTTAGTCTCTCAATGTTAGCAATAGCATTTCGAAAGGCTAAATGTGATATTTTCTTTAATTTCTAATTCAAAAAATCATGAAAACAATAAAATTATTTAGCATTATTATGCTTCTTTTTGCCGTTAAAGTTTCGGCTCAACAAATATCAACTGCAGATTTACAAGTTACTGGTTTAACCTGTTCTATGTGTTCAAATGCAACACAAAAATCACTTGAAACCTTAAGCTTTATCACATCCGTGAAGCCTGATTTAAACAAAAACATCTTTGTACTTACTTTTAAAAAAGGTGCTGACATTAGCCTGGATATGGTACGTAAAAAAGTGCAGGATGCTGGCTTTTCTGTAGGTGGTTTAACTGCAGATTTCACCTTTAACCAAGTTAAGATAGACGATAAAGGTCAGGCCATTGTAGACGGAAATGTTTATCGTTTCGTAAATGCAAAAAGCAAAACCCTAAATGGAACGGTAAAGGCATCAATTGTAGATAAGAATTTTATTTCTGGTTCTGCATTTAAAAAGCAAGCCAATGCAGTATCATCTGATGCTTATGCAAGTGGAACAGCTATTGTAAATGGAAAGAAAACGCGTGTTTATCACCTTATTCTTTCCTAAATGAGACGACTGATTATTATCGTGCTGGTTATCATCAGCACGATGCAATTTGCTTTTAGTCAGGAATTATATGTGTTCACAGAGCCTGCAAGTAATATGCCTACCAAATCTATTGGTGTTCGTTTAACCAACGAGGGTATGTTTAATAATCCAGGTTTTGTGAGTAGGACAATTCCAGAAGTAATGTTTGGTTTTAATAAAAACCTGATGGCACATGCGCAGGCTTTTCTTTCTGATATGGATGGAAAATATCGTTTAGAAGGCGGCAGTTTATATGCGAAGTACCGCTTTCTTTCTATTGATGAAGCACATAGTCATTTCAGGGCTGCAGCCTTCGGAAGAATCAGCACCAGTAAACGGCCAACCTACACCAGAGATATTAATTTAGAGGGCGATAACAGTGGTGCCCAGGGTGGTTTCGTGTTTACCCAGTTGTTACACAAATTAGCCCTATCTGCAACATTAGGTTATGCTCATGCTTTTAAAGATAACGAGAGACAAATTTTAGGAATGCCGAGACCAAATAATATGCTTTCATACAGTTTATCATCTGGCTATTTAGTTTTACCAATGGTTTATAAAAATTACAAAGAACCCAATTTTAATGTATATTTTGAAGTGCTAGGTAAAACTGATCCAGGTACAGGTCAAAGTTATCTGGATCTGGCTCCCGCCATTCAGGTAATTTTAAATAGTACAACCAGGATAGATTTCGGCTATCGCTTTCAGGCCGTTGGAAACATGACTGACCGTTATACCAAAAACATGTATCTGTTAAGGGCAGAGTTTAACTTTTTTAACGTTTTAAAATAAAATTCACAATGAATCTTGACGGTGTTTAGCACTTGCATAAAATTCATTATCACTACATAATATAAATCACAATGAAAAAAACTATAATCCTAATGGCCATCATTGCCATAGCAACAACTAAACTAACCTTTGCACAAAGCAAAACAGATGTAGCTTTTAACCAATTGCTAACAGCTTATTACGATTTAAAGAATGCTTTAGCAACAGATAAAAAAGACATGGCAACAGAAAAAGCCAAAGTTTTATCAGCTAAAGTTGATGCCATTCCGCATCAAAATTTACCTTCAGCGCAACATACCCTATGGATGGAACAAGCTAAAATGATCAAGGCAAAAGCGAGCGAGTTAGCGGTTGCAAAAGACATTAAAGCACAAAGAAAATCTTTTGAAAGCATCTCATCTGCAATGATCAAAACGATTAGAACAGTGAATTTTAATAATGCTACGGTTTACATACAGCATTGCCCAATGGCAAAAGCCAGTTGGTTAAACGAAAAAGAGAACATTGAGAATCCATATTATGGTAGTATGATGTTTGATTGTGGAGACATTTCTGAAACCATAAAATCCAAATAATGATTTTGCATATCAAAAATATGGTATGCGACCGTTGTAAAATGGTGGTTAAGGCTGAGCTTGAAAAGCTTGGCCTTAACCCTGTTTCGGTTGAATTAGGTAAAGTTGTATTGGCAGAAAACACCCCGGCAAGCGATGAACTTAAAATTGCGGAAAGTTTAAGCCATTTTGGCTTTGAATTATTGGTAGATAAAAAAACTCAACTTGCTGAACAGATCAAAACCTGCATCATTAATCTGATTCACTATTCAAAAGAGCCGCTTAAAATTAACTTGTCAACGCATTTGAGTGAGCAGATCCACATTGAATACCCCCAACTTAGTGTAATATTTTCTGAGGTTGAAAATCAAACTATAGAGAAATATTTTATCGCTCAGAAAATTGAGAAAGCTAAAGAAATGCTTACCTATGGCGAGTTAACATTAGGTGAAATTGCCTATCAATTAAATTATAGTAGTGTGGCTCATCTTTCTGCTCAATTTAAAAAAGTTACGTCATTAACGCCCACAGTATATAAAACCCTTACAACTGATCTGCGGAAGACATTGGATAAAATATAATTCCTACCTAATGAATTTGATTTGATGACATCTAAAACCTAAGTTATTACAGCAGAGCGAATTACAGGTAGTTTAATTTTTCTTATCATACATCAACACTATCGCTTAAGATGTAAGCATACATTTGTAAGAAAAACAAGACATGAAAAAATTATTCTTATTCTTAGTAGCGGCTTCTATTAGCATCTCTTCATTTGCACAAACCAGCTGGAAAATAGATCCAATGCACTCATTTGTTAACTTTTCCGTTAAACACATGGGCATTTCATTCGTTGATGGATCATTTAAGAAATTTGATGGTACAGTTACCGCGGCTAAACCAGATTTAACTGATGCTAAAATCTCTTTTACAGTTGATGTAAATAGTATTACCACTGGTGTTGATATGCGTGATGGCCATTTAAAAACAGATGACTTTTTTAATGCTGAGAAATTTCCAACAATGAAATTTGAAAGCACATCTTTCAAAAAATTAAGCGGTAACAATTATGAATTAAGCGGTAAATTAACCATTCGTGATGTAACCAAGGATGTAAAATTTGCGGTGGTATACGGCGGAACTGCAAAAGATCAGCAAGGGAATACCAAAGCTGGTTTTGGCGCTACCACCACAATCAACCGTTTAGATTATAACATTAAATATGATCCAACCGGTGCTGGTGTTGCTAAAGATGTAACCATTAAATTGAACTTAGAATTCGTTCAGGCAAAATAATAATTAGACCGTCATTTCAATTGAAGTCCAGAAAAATCGAGAAATCTTTCAATTAGTTTCAAAGATTTCTCCACTTCAGTCGAAATGACGTTTTAAAAATACGTGCTATGTCCACTTTATCTCAATTTAGAAATTTTACTCAACGCTTGCCTCAGACGGATCTTATGCCTACGATCTTTATCGGTCATGGGTCACCTATGAATGGCATTGAGCATAATGAATTTAGTGAGAGTTGGGCAGATCTGTCCAAAAAAATCCCAGTACCTAAAGCTGTTCTGGTTGTTTCGGCACACTGGTATACCCATGGAACTTTCGTTACAGCGATGGATTTCCCTTCAACCATTCATGATTTTGGTGGCTTTCCACAAGCGCTTTTTGACGTTCAATATCCGGCTCCCGGCGATACGAAACTGGCCAAAGAGATTTCTACCCTGATTCAATCAGTGTCTGTGGGTATGGATCACGACTGGGGATTAGACCACGGTACCTGGACTATTGTAAGGCACATGTATCCTGATGCAAATATTCCTGTTCTTCAGTTGAGTATTGACTATACCAAATCACCGGCAGATCATTATGAAATTGCGAAAGAGATTTATGCACTTCGAAAAAAAGGTGTTTTAGTTATCGGCAGCGGAAACATGGTACATAATCTCCGAATGATAAGCTGGGAAATGATTAATGGTGGCGGATACGATTGGGCAAATGAAATGAATGATAAGTTCAAAAATCTCATTGCAAATGGCGATCATCAGCCATTAATTAATTATCGTAATCTTGGGTCGGATGCGATGCTGGCTATTCCAACACCGGAACATTATCTACCATTGATCTACACTTTAGGCTTAAAAAACGATCGGGAAGAGATTTCTTTCTTTAATGACAAAGCAGTTGGCGGTTCGCTGACCATGACTTCTGTTTTAGTGGGGTAACAGGGTTTAGGGTTTAGGGTTTAGGGTTTAGGGTTTAGGGTAAACAAATAAACAGAAGACTGTTTTCGGTATAAATCAATTTCAATCTTAACCTTCTTAATGGTCAAAATCCAATAACCGTTAATGATGAAAAGAAACTTAAAATTTCCAACTCCAATCTACCATTCTTCTCCAGATAACCATAACCTAAAATTTTATAAAACTTTATGATTATTCTGTAACGGTTATCACCTGTACGATAGGTAAATTTGCATAAACATTTTATCATGACACATACCTATCAACTCACAGGCATGACCTGTAGTGGTTGCGAAAATAAAGTAAAAAATAACCTTTTAATTTTACCTGATGTTTCTTCGGTTGAAGTTTCTAAAGAGGCCAGCTCAGCAACAATTAGCATGGATAAACACATTAGTTTAGATGCTTTACAACAAGCTTTGGGCGGTCAGGAAAGTAAATATCAAATTTCTGATGCAACACCTAATGAAGTGGTTGAAGAAACGAAATCCTGGGCAGCGACCTACAAACCCATTTTATTAATTTTTGGCTATGTTACAGCTATTTCCTTGATCGTTTCATTACAGAATAGCCCGATAGATATTATGGTATTTATGCGGGTTTTCATGGCAGGCTTCTTCCTCACCTTTTCGTTTTTCAAAATGCTGAACCTAAAAGCTTTTGCTGAAAGTTATGCCATGTATGATATCGTAGCAAAAAAATTTAGTCCTTGGGGATACATTTATGCTTTTATTGAATTGGGATTAGGCTTAAGTTTCGCACTGAACTTATCCCCTGTTATTGTAAACTGGGTTACACTAATTGTAATGACTGTAAGTATTTTGGGTGTTTTAGAAAGCGTAATCAACAAGAAAAAGATTCAATGTGCCTGCCTTGGCGCTGTTTTTAATTTACCCATGAGTACGGTAACGATTGTTGAAGATGCCATAATGATAGGCATGAGCGCAATGATGTTGATATTGATGTAATTAAATATTAAATGATTATTTATTACTATTTCAGCTTTATTGCGCTTATGTACCTTACATCGTAAAATTACAAACTTGTTATACTCGAATTTTAAAGTGAAATAAGCTAACTACATTTGATTTAACCATGTAAGGCATATAAGATTATCTTATTGTATAGCTGTGTTCAAATTACCTTTCATCGTATGCTCAATATGAGCCAGGTGATGCTTTCCATGCCAGGCATACATCCCCAACATATTTGCCAGACTTAATTCTTTTCCTTGCGCAGGATGTATGTATTTTCTTTGATAATCATCTAGTTTTAAAGTCTTTAAAAAAGACACCAGCCGTTGATGTAATGCCGTTAATAAGGCGATTGACATGTTAATATCACCATTTTTTGCCTCTTCTGTTTCTGCCCACCTTTCCTCATAATAAGGCCTGATGATAGGCACATCTTCAGTAAGAGCCTGCTTGAAACGAATATATGCATTCATATGACTATCCGGAAGATGATGTACAACCTGTCGCAATGTCCAGCCGCCCGGACGATAACTTTGGTTCAATTCTTCTTCACTTAAATGTGCTGTGGCTAGTTTAATTTGAGCCGGAAGCGCTTCAATTTCTGCGATCCAGACATCTGTCTGGTATTTATCGAAAACTTCAGGCATGATAAATAGTCCAATCGGGTACTTTAGTTGTTCTAAATCCATAGCACCAAAATATGTTTTTTACGTTGCATTTTGCCATTTAATTAAAATGAATACGCTTGATCATAAAAAATTCATGCTTTTAAAGCATATTGCAATGAATTTAAAATCCACAGATGAAGAAGTTATTTTTTGTTTTCGCTTGTTTGATTCCTACACTCATTTTCGCACAAACTATTAAAACGGATGTATTAATATTAGGAAATGCTGATGCCGCCTATTCTTCAGGTCTACAGGTTTCACGCTCTGGCGCCAGTGTGGTCATTTTAACTCAAGGCAATCCTTTTAGTCTGGATAAAATTAAAGAGACGAAATCAGCAGAAGTCTATAAAATTTATGAAAATGTAAAGCTGAGGGGAATTGCATATATCAAAGATTTAGAAGAAAAATCAACCCAAACAAAAAAGAAAAATACAAGAAAAGATAAAGTAGACAGCATTAAATTGTTTAAAATTATTAATGACACACCTATTGTCGCTATTGAACGTTCTGGTAGTGGATGGGAGGCCAAAATCAGTAAAAGTAAAAGCATAAAAGCTAAAGTCCTGGTTGTGGCAGACAACAATGATCAGCTTCTTTCTAAATTAAATATTGCCAGTTTAAAACCAGTGCACCTGAGCGCTTTAAATTATACCGAAAACCTATATCGCACAACCATTTCCGGTATTACTGGTACTCCAAACTTTTTATCTTTATATCACTTGTTGATTCCTGATCAGGAAAATTTATTATACGTTAACTCCAATAGCATAGAGATTGGTCAGGCAGCCGGAGCTACCGCAGCCTATGCAGCCTTTTTTAAAACGAAAACCAGCTTATCTAACTTAAAAACGATTCAAGGAGAACTCTTAACCTATAAACTTCCTTTGATCCCTTTTCTCGATGTGAAAGTCACAGATTCGAACTGGCTTGCCATCCAGAAAATTGGGATCACCGGAATCTTAAAAGCAGAGATTAAAAATGAAAAGGCTTTCTTTAACCCGGAAAAGGAAGTTACTAATGAAGAAATTAAACAGCCGATAAAAGATTACTATTATAAAGCTCAAATCTGGTTCGACGACCACAAAGATGTGCCAGTTAATTTAGAAAATACCATCTTACTGGTTTCATATGTTGGCAATAAAGCTGTTGACGCCACCAAAATGGAACTGCAAAAAAAATGGAATAGCAGCTATAAATTTTCATCTAAATATGATTTGAAAAAAGTATTAAACCGAAGAGAATTTTCGGTAATTATTAATGAATATTTAAAACCTTTTGATCAGGTTAATGTGGATAAAATGGGAAGGGTAATCAGATAATTACCTTTGAAGAACTTTGCCGCAGATACGCAGATTATTTGTTTATGGACATTGAGCATTTAGCAAATTAATCTGGAGAATATACTACCAGCTAAATCAATGTAACCTAAATCTATGGTTAAATTTAGTTGTAACATTTCCATTTCCTTGATGAATTGGCTTATGCAATATCTAAATTGCAGCATCCAATCCAAATTCATGAAAAAATATTTATTTTTCCTTTTGCTCTGTACGGGCGAATATACTTTTGCACAACAAATTGCCCCCTTAACAGTCGAAAAAATTATGCGAGACCCTAAATGGATGGGAACTTCGCCAACTAATTTCCGCTGGACAGCCGATAGTAAAACACTTTACTTTAACTGGAACCCTGAAAATAAGGTTAAAGAAGAACTTTACAAAGTTACCACTTCATCTCCTAAACCTATTAAATCTGCCGATAAAGAAGATGAAAAACTGTTAAGTTTAAACTATGTTTATAATCAAAATCGCTCACTTGGTTTAGTGGAGAAAAGTGGAGACATTTACCTTCTACAAACTAAATCCAATAAAGAAACCCGCCTGACGAATACTTTAGAGCGTGAAAGTAATCCGATTTTCCTGGTTAATGGAAATGTTGTTTATCAATTAGGAGATAATCTTTTTGAAGTTGATTTAAAGTCTGCGGAAACCAAACAGCTCACTAATTTTGTTAAAGGTAAAAAAGCTGGAAAAGCAAAATCGCAGCCGGGAACGGAACAAGATCAATGGCTGAAAGCAGAACAAACAACATTGTTTGATATCATCAAAAAAAGAAATTCAGAAACAAAGGGTAGCAACCGCTCAGGCAGAGGTCGTTTTGGCTCTCCTCCTGCCGATACAAAATCATTAAAAGAATTATATACTGAAGATCAATTTCTGAATGAAGTCGTGATCAGCCCTGACGGCCGTTATGTTACTTACAAACTCACCACGCCTGCACAAAATAACCATAACACCATCATCCCTAATTACGTTACTGCATCAGGATATACTGAAGATATTCCAGGAAGAACGAAGGTTGGTGAAAATGAAAATGTATCTCGTGGTTTTATTTATGACAGGCAAAGAGATTCTGTATACGCGTTTCAGCCATCAACCATTCCAGGGATAAAGGATCTGCCTGATTATTTAAAAGATTATCCGAAAGCGCTTGATACCCTGAAAAAGAAAAATGTAGATCGGCCGGTTAATTTTTTTGGTCCGTTATGGAATGAAACCGGAACTTCAGGAATTGTTATCGCCACATCGCAAGATAACAAAGACCGCTGGATTTTAAAATTAGACGCTTCTACAGGTCAGTTTTCTTTAATTGATCGTCAGCGTGATGAGGCTTGGATTGGTGGACCTGGCATTAGCGGGTTTTATCAGGGAAACACAGGCTGGGTAGATAATAATCACTTCTATTACCAAAGTGAAGCAACAGGTTATTCACACCTTTATGTAACCAATGTTTCAACTGGTGAGAAAAAGCAGCTTACATCAGGCAAATGGGAGGTTCAGTCTGTACAGCTTTCTAAAGATAAAAAAACCTTTTATTTTAAAGCCAATAAGGAACATCCCGGCATTACAAATTTCTTTAAGATCAGCGTTAGTGGCGGTCAGCCTATTCAAATCACAATGATGAAAGGCTTAAATGAAATTATCCTTTCACCTGATGAAAAATATGTGGCCATCAATTATTCGTACATGAACAAACCTGGTGAGTTATATATTCAACCCAATCAAGTTGGTGCAAAAGCTACAAAAGTTACTGAATCTACATCAGCTGAATTTAAGTCTTACCCATGGCGTGAACCAGATCTGGTGAGTTTTAAAAACCGTTATGGTGCTGATGTTTATGCCAGGGTTTATAAATCTGAAAAGCCACATCCTAATCATCCTGCAGTAGTTTTTGTACATGGTGCTGGTTATTTGCAAAATGTTCACTTTGGCTGGAGCACGTACTTCCGGGAGTTTATGTTTAATAATTTACTGGCCGATAATGGTTACACCGTAATTGACATTGATTATACCGGAAGTTCTGGTTATGGTCGCGATCACCGCACCGGTATTTATCGCCACATGGGTGGTAAAGACTTAACTGATCAAGCTGATGGAGTAAAATTTCTGGTCGAGAAATATGGCGTAAATCCTAAACATGTAGGTTTATATGGTGGATCTTACGGCGGCTTTATTACTTTAATGGCAATGTTTAATGAAGCTGATGTTTTTACCAGCGGTGCTGCCTTACGTTCAGTTACCGATTGGGCACATTATAATCATGGATATACCTCAAACATTCTAAATGAACCATTCAATGATCCAATTGCCTATAAAAGAAGTTCGCCGATTTATTTTGCTGACAAATTAAAAGGAAATTTACTTATGGCACATGGAATGGTGGATGTGAATGTTCATTTCCAGGATATTGTTCGTTTAACACAACGTTTTATTGAACTTGGAAAAGACAATTGGGAGCTGGCAGTTTATCCGGTTGAAGACCATGGTTTTGTAGAGCCGAGCAGTTGGACGGATGAGTATAAGAGGATATTTAAACTGTATGAAAATACGTTGAAGAAGTAGATAAAAATCATTTCTATTAAAACCAGGAAGGGTTTTATTTGCAGCAACCCTGAATTTACTGTCATGCTGAGGTACGACGCATCTGCAACCGATGAAATAGATGCTTCGTACCTCAGCATGACAGCAAAGGAAAGAAATAGAACTCCACTATACTTCATACAAACAATATAGCTTTCATCTATATCGTTATCAATAAATACAATTAACTATTAGTAGTTCGGGGTTGATTGACTCCTCTTTTAGCCTTACCTTTGTGGCACAAAATTAAAGACAAAATATTATGGCAATAGTAGGTAAAAAATTCCCAAGTGTTAGTATTGATGCAATGTCAGACATGGGTGATGACTTGAAAATCAATGTATTTGAAGAAGCTGTAAATAAAAATAGCAAAGTATTATTATTCTGGTATCCAAAAGATTTTACATTTGTTTGCCCTACAGAATTACATGCTTTCCAAGCGGCTTTACCTGAATTTGAACAAAGAAATACCATCGTAATCGGCGCATCTTGTGATACAAACGAAGTTCACTTTGCCTGGTTAAATACGCCAAAAGACAATGGTGGTATTGAAGGTGTTACTTACCCGATTTTAGCTGATACCCACAGACAATTATCTGGAATTTTAGATATTTTAGATCAAGAAGTTAACTACGACGAAGAGGGAAATGAATCTTTCTCTGGTTCAAACGTTACTTTCAGAGCCACATACTTAATTGACGAAACTGGTAAAGTTTTCCACGAAAGTGTAAACGATATGCCATTGGGTAGAAATGTTAAAGAATATTTACGTTTAATTGATGCTTATACTCACGTTCAGAAACATGGCGAGGTTTGCCCTGCAAACTGGGAAGAAGGAAAAGAAGCAATGAACGCAAACAGAGATGGCGTTGCTGAATATTTAGCCGCTAACTAATTAAATAAACATTATGTTTTTAGAATTAACTGAGGATAATCTTCAACAATATTTAGCAGACAACTCAAAAGTAATGGTTCAGTATGCTGCATCATGGTGTGGTAACTGTAGAATCATGAAACCGAAATTTAAAAAGCTGGCTGCAGAAAATGAAGACGTAGCTTTCTTAATTGTGGATGCCGAAAAACTTCCGAACTCACGTAAATTTGCAAATGTTGATAATTTACCAACTTTCGCAGCTTTTGAAGGTGGAAATTTGGTTGATCAGGTGCAGACCAATAAAGCTGAAGGTTTGATTGAACTTTTTAATAAAATAAAATAATGAAGATTCCGGTTATAAGACAATTGTTTCAAAACACTACGCCTGCTCAATTGGAAACTACTTTAGAGGTGTTAGAGGCTTTCTGTGAATTCAGGGGCGTTAGTGAGCATGAAGTTGATGTTGCAGGTGAGATGATTACCAATATTTGTGGTGCTTTAGAGGTACACCAAATGGTAAGCGATGGTGCAGCTGAGAAAGATGCATTAAATGCTTTTGGACAGAAAGTAATGGGATCAATTGATCGATAGTCTAACTTAAACCTGTAAGATTTTAAAAACCTTACAGGTTTGCAGACTTAAAAGAATAAACCCTTGTAGATAAAATCTGCAAGGGTTTATTTTTTAGGTATAACGTTATTGCGAGAAACGAAGCAATCCCACTACATTCGCAACATATCGAATTAAGATTGCTTCGTGCCTAGCAATGACGATCATTCTTTTGACTAATTAACCTTTAAGCCAAGTTCCTTCCGGCATTTACGATACCAAATACTGTTCTCACCGCCAACTTTTCTAAAGCCGTTTGATCACTTTCATTATGATCATGCTGCAGTTTTTCCAGCGCAAAATGTTGAATTAAAACCAATGGTAAAATAATACGTTCGCGTGTAGCAATTGATCTCTTATCTACCGGATAATTTGCCATTAGTGTTTCCTGTCCGGAAAGCTTTAAGAGCATCTCTTTAGTTAATTCAAACTCTTCATGTAATTGTGTCCAGAAAGCACCAAACTCTTTGTCTGTGGCTAAATGAGCCGTTATAGCGAAGTCTGACTTACTCATGCTCATCATACAATTATCAACAATCGTTTTTAAATAGTCAGAATCTTCATAGGCCCTAATAACTTTATCCCAGTTCCCGGCTTTCTCCTGATTACTTAACGCCGTTCCCATTCCATAGAAACCTGGAACATTTTGCTTTAACATGCTCCAGGCCGTTACGAAACTGATTGCTCTTAAGTCTTCCAGCTTCATTTCACCGCCACCATTTCTTTTCACCGGTCGGCTACTAATATTTGCCTGAGACAATAATTTAAGTGGTGATAATTTTTCAAGGTAGCTAACGAACAATGGATGTTCACGCAAATCAACAAAAGCTTTGTAAGCATCATCAGCCATTTCATCAAGCAATGCTTTATTTTCAGGATCTAAAAGTACATTATGCTTCTCTTTTAAACCAGATGAAATTCCGGCATTGATTAACTGTTCAATGTTAAACTCAGCACTTTCCACAGAGCCATACTGCGAACTGATGGTTTGTCCCTGAACGGTTAATTGCATATTTTTATTGGCAATTTCTTTCCCCATTGAAGCATAGAAACGATGTGTTTTACCGCCGCCACGAGCAGGAGGTCCACCACGTCCATCAAAAAACGCCAGCTGGATATTGTGCTTTTTAGCAACGGCGGTTAATGAAGTTTTACCATTAAAAATAGACCAATTGGCCATTAAATATCCTCCATCTTTTGTACTGTCCGAATAGCCAAGCATAATGTCTTGTTTATTACCTCTGCTTGCTAAATGTGCCTTGTAAGAAGGGTTGCTATATAAAGTATCCATAATATCAGCAGCACCTTTTAAATCTGTTACCGTTTCAAAAAGTGGCACGAAATCTATGGTTAATGCATCTTTGCTCCAACCATTCCAAAGGAATAGTTCAATCAGTTGAAGAATATCACTAGCTTGTTGACAATTACTGATAATAAATCGGTGACAGGCTTTTTCGCCATTGCGTTTTTGAATGCCTTTGATTTCTCTTATGGTTTGAATGGTATCTTTAATCAGGTCATCTCCATCAGTGGCATAAACTGGTGTAGCTTCTTTAAACGAAATCAGTTTAAGTTTTTCTGCTTCAGAAAGCTGATCATAATTTTCAGGGTATAACGAAGAAATGGGTTTGTTTTGACGGCAGTATGCATGAACACTTCTTAACACACGGCTGTCCTGGCGGATATCCAATGATGCGAAGTAATTGCCATATAAATCAATCTTCCTGATTAAATCATTAACCAGTTCAACAAATAAACCCTCATGCTCTTTAAGCAGTGTCTCTTTAATTTTATTCAGGTTATCTCTCAATTCGTCAGAAATATCATGTAATTCACAGGCCTGATCGAAGGCATTTTTATAAAGTACATCATGCAGAATAGCGATATTTTCTTCAACACCCCTAAAGGTAATCCGGCGCTTGATTACCCGGAAATCTCGGTAATAACAGCGGAATAAAATCTGACGCAACATTTTAGACACCTCTAATGTGGTATCTGCATGGATGTTCGGATTACCATCCCGATCGCCTCCAGGCCAAAAACCCAATTCTAAAATCTTTTTGGTTTCGAGGTTATATTCATCCAGATTCTGATCAATCTCTGCCTGAATATTTGCCGCAGCAAAGTAAAAGGTGTTTTCTAAAAACCAGGCTAAATTTAAAGCCTCATCTACAGGCGTTGGCGATTTCTTATTAAAAAATGGCGTTTTACCAAGCTGCTGTAGAAGCGAATTCATTGAGGTGATATTATTCTCGCGAATGGCGTGAGTTAAATCTGTAATGATTGCTAAAACGTTTCCTGGATAAAACTGAGTTGGATGTGCCGTTAAAACTAAACGCAATGATAACTCATCAATCAGCTTCTCAATTTTAGAAAGCATGGGCTTGTTATCAGCATTCTTTTTTAAGATAAAAGCAAGTGTACTTTGCTCATCAGTTGTATTTAGTTTTGTAAATGAGGCATCTTCAACAGCATCAAAAAGTACCACCTGCCGCTCAATATATTGGATGAAACGGAACAGTAAATCAATAATATCTTTACGATCAGTATAATGAGTATACTTGGCAAAAAACTCTTCAATTACCTGAGCTGGCTTCTGACCATTGGATATTCCTTCTTCGCAACTTTTAAAAAACAAGGGCAATAACGTTCCTGTATCTTTTATTTTATAAAATGGAAGGGTTAAGAAAAGACTGTTGAAGAGCTCAAATTTTGAGATAACCTCGTTGTTAAAGATAGATTCTCGCTGTGTAGTCAAACGGAGTTTTGGCATAGCTTAAGCAATAGTTTTGTATAGGGTAATACTACAAAAAATGCATAAGGTATTAAAATTCTAGCGCTTACAATTTGGAAAATTGTAGAATAAATTTTAATTTTAAAATCTTATTTGGTTACTAGCTAGCGAAGTAAGAATATTTGCAATGTTTAAGGGCATTGCATTGATTGTTAATTTTTTGGGTTAAAACAGCCGATGTACAAAATACACCGGCTGTTTTTGTTTAGCCCTACCTAAATCCCCCCAAAAAGGGAGACTTTAAGTAGAAGTATATGAATTTCTATGATGGATAGCTTCGCTAAATTGCTATACCGCAGTTGATATTATGAATGCGACACCCAGCTAAATTCCTCTTTCACTAAGTTTGGCACACCACTTAATCGTGGTAGCTGTCTTTATAAAAAAAGGCTGTTTAGTGCGCATCTGTAACAATATTTGCGTTTTTCTTAAATTTCTGCAGATATAAAAGTGGAATAGAAAATAACATAATCAATCCCGCAACCCAATAAGCATCACTATAGGTAAGCAACATGGTTTGTTTAATTACAGTACCTTCAATTGCTTTCATCGCCATCAATTTTGCATCTATAAAGGAAGTCCCTTTAGCCATAAAACCACTGGTTAAAGCATTTAACTTTTGCGTAAAAGCCGGGTTATATTCATTGATGTTGGTTAGCAGGTTATTTCTATGAAAACCAGCACGAACGTGAATTAACGTTGTTAATGCTGCAATTCCAAATGACCCCCCTAACTGTCTGCTCATGTTATTTAAGCCCGAACCCTGACCAATCTCCGCACCGGATAAATCTTGCATCGCCAGCGTAGTTAAAGGCACGAACAATAAAGCCATACCAAAACCCCTAATCACCAATGGCCAAAAGAAATCACCTGTTCCGGAAGCCAATGTTGAATTACTTAACATCCAACAAAAAACAAAGAATAGAAACATTCCTCCCGTAGCCATAAACTGTGCCGGAACTCCCTTTTTAAGCATAATACCAATAAATGGCATCATGGCAATGGTACAAATACCCCCGGCAATAAATAGCTTACCAGTTTGTAATGGCGTAAATCCCAACAAATTCTGTGCAAATACAGGAAAAACGAATACTGAACCATAAAGTCCGAATCCTAAAATAAAAGAAGTAAACATTCCGATAGAAAAGCTTCTTTTTTTCATAATCCGAAGATTTACAATAGGAAATTCAGTAGCAGTTTCCCTCCAGATGAAAAGCAGCAACCCAAAAACAGATATTACAGCTAATGCAGTAATATATGGCGTTGAAAACCAGTCTTCGCTTTCTCCTTTTTCTAAAACGGTTTGTAAACTACCCACAGCTATGGCCAATAAAGCAATTCCCCACCAATCCACAGGCTTTCCTTTTCCATCTTTTGGCGTCTCTCGAATAAAGGTATAGGTACAGTAGGCCGCGAGTATCCCGACGGGAATATTTACATAGAAAATCCATGGCCAATCGGCTACTTCTAAAATATAACCACCAATAGTAGGACCAACAGTAGGCCCAACAACGGCACCTAAACCAAATAAAGCTGTAGCGATACCCACATCTTCACGTGGCCAGGTTTCAATTAGAATGGCTTGTGCTGTAGAAATCAATCCACCACCAGCTACGCCTTGTAAGATCCTAAACAGAATCAGTTCATTTAAAGAAGTGGCATTACCACATAAAAATGAAACCAATGTAAAAACGATAATAGAGGTTAAGAAATAATTTTTACGCCCGAAACGACTACCCAACCAACCTGACATGGGCAGGATGATCACATTCGCAACGGCGTAACCAGTAGATAACCACGCGATATCCTCTAGGGTAGCGCCTAGGTTTCCCTGTATTTGAGGGATTGCTACGTTTACAATGGTCGTATCAATCAACTCCAGTAAAGAAGCCGTGATTACCGTAAACGTAATAATCCATTTTTTTAAACCTACTTCGGCCATTTTAAATTTATTTAGTAGAAACTGAAGCCTTAACGCTCATTCCGGGGCGTAACTTTGCCAACATTTCTTTTGATGGATGAATTTTAATTTTTACAGGAATACGTTGAACAACCTTTACAAAGTTACCTGTAGCGTTATCTGGAGGTAATAATGAACCTTTGGCACCAGTTATCGGTGAGAAATTATATACTTCACCCTGAATTTTTTCATCAGGATAAGCATCCACTTCAATTTCTACTTTAGAACCTGATTTGATTTTTTCTAACTGCGTTTCTTTAAAGTTAGCTGTTACGTAAATACTGCCATCATTTACAATAGAAAATAACGACTGACCGGCCTGAACCAGTTGTCCTTTTTGAACATTCTTTTTAGAAACAATACCTGTTGCAGGTGCTTTAATATCAGTATATGATAATTGTAGTTTAGCAAAATCGATATCACTTTGACGCTGATTAATTACATTGCTACTTACCGCCAATTGAGATTGAGTTGTACCTACTTGTTTAACCGCAGCATTATATTGATCTTGAGCAGCCTGAAAAGCAGCTTCTGCTGACTCTTTAGATGCCTTTGCCTGATCAAATGCTTGTTGCGTGATCGAACCATCTTTGATTAAGTTTGCATAACGGGCATAATCTTTATTCGCCAGGTTCAATTTTACTCTTGCAGCCGCTACATTGGCCTTTGCCGTACTAGTATTAGCCTGAGTAGCGACAATTTGAGATTGTGCAACACCAACGCCCGCACTTGCACCTTTTTGACCAGATTGTGCCTGCTCTAACTTTACTTTATAATCGTTATCATCAAGCTTTACTAAAACCTGTCCTTCGGTTACATGTGTATTTTCTTCGAAATTAATATCCTTCACATAACCACCTACCCGAGCAACAACCGGGCTGATATCACCATCAATCTGCGCATCATCCGTATCTACGTGTTTGCTATAATAATTCCATTCTACGATACCAAAAATGATACCTATTACTAGTAAAACCCCTAAAATGATCGGTACTACTATATTCTTTTTTTTCTTTTCAGTTGTCATTGCTGTATTTATTGCGTTATTTTTCCAGTTGATTTTAATAATGTGTAGTAAGCCAAACCTGCATCAGCTTTAGCGATTTCTAAATTGATCTTTGCCTGATATAAAAGTGTTTCCGCATCAATCCTATCCGTAACAGAGGCTACATTGTTTTTATATTTTGATGCCAGTAACTTGTCGTTTTCTGTAGCCTGAGCGATGGAAGTTTCCAAAACCTGAATTTTATTTACAGCAACCTGATAAGTTTGAAAGTTTTTATTAATATCTGTTTTAACCTGATCTGTTAGAATGTCCTTTTGAACAGTAATGGCACTTTGTTCAATTTTAGCCTCACTCACTTTATTTTTATTTGTCCAAAGGCTGCCAATATTCCATGAAACAGTAGCACCAACAGTTACCGGCATTAAATATTGGTTAACCGGAGGAATAAAACTACCACTTGGATTAATATAATATAAGTTTGCTCCAACCGCTACCGTAGGTAAAGTATTGGCTTTAACCGTTTTGATATTATAGTCAGCAACCTTGTTTTGCACATCAAGTTGTTTTAACTCCTGGCGATTTGTCATTGCCTGAGCAATATATTCATTTAAAGAACCAACAGATTTCAAGCCTAAGCTCGGATCTGCAATATTAATTTGAGTATCTTCAGGTAAACCAAGAAGAATATCCAGGTTATAATTGATGATTTTGCGATTGCTTTCTATATCCATTTGGTTAAGGGTTACGTTAGCCTGTTGCAACTGGAAACGCAGTACATCATTTTTAGTTACGATACCTTGCTCAAAAAAACGTTGTGCTTGTTTAATTTGCGCCGCAATCGACTCTAAATTCTGATCAATAACTTTTTTACTTTGTGCTACTTTGTATAATGCATAATAGGTATTGATTACCGCATAAGTAATTTCCTCCTTATTTTTATCGGCATCTAAGCGGGCTACATCAGCCAGTAATTTTGTTGATTCTTTTGCGTATTTAAGCTTACCCCCACCATATACCAATTCCTGTACGGCTGCAGTTCCAACAAAGGCATCAGCTCTGCTAGGTAAGTGCAAAGAAGACCCACCACCAGGCAAGGTAAAAGTTGTAGTAGGAATTTCGGCGTGATTATAGATGAAGTTCACATTTGCCGATGGTAGCGCGTTATCTTTAACCACTTCAAGCTGTGCTACAGCCTGATCTATTTTATTTTGAGATAATTTTAAGTTTTTACTATTGGCTATGCCAAGTTCAATTGCCTGATTGATGTTTAATTCCTTTGTACTTTGTGCAAATAAAGCCACTGGAATTAATGATGCCGCAAGCAGTAATTTAAGGGATTTGGGTATCATTTTTTTGTTGTTAAATAAACGGTTAAGAGATCTTGTAAGTAAGTGATGGTACGTTCTTTAATATTTTTTTTATCCTTCGGATTATTTAAATCAAAGGTGGAGCATGGCATAACTTTATGTGGAGATATCACAATGTTTGTAATCGTACCCATAATGGTTGCTATAACCATTCTTGCATCAACCTGATTAAAACTACCATCTTCGATTCCATCGGCGATAATGCGATCCATGATTTGCATATTCTGGCTCATGGCATCTTTAATTTTATCATACATTTCAGGTCGCTGCGTTAGTGACAATTCTCTGTGCATCATTTTATGAAAGGCAGGATTACTTAAAATCCTGTTTACATAACCCTCAATTATTTTATGCAACTTTTCAAGTGATGATATTTTATCTTCGTTAATGATTTTTAACTGAGATCCAAAACTGGCTATTCTGCCATTCATAATCTCAATAAAAACACCCTCTTTAGAACCGAAATAATAATTAATCATCGCCATATTGGCACCCGATTCCTTTGAAATCTGGCGGGTGGAAGTACCCTCATAACCTGTTTCGCAAAACAGCTTTTCAGCGGCATCCAGAATGGCCTGTTTTTTATCTATTTTTTCTGCTTTCATTTCTTATTCTGCCGCAAAATTAATCAATCGTTTGATTAATATGCAAATGTTTTTGTACTTCTTTTACATTAGTCTGATAAAAACTTATTTTAATGTTAAAAGGGTATTGTATTCATTGAGAAATTTATTGTTCAAGATAGAACCTGATGGTATATAAAATTGTTAGTGCTTTATACAAACGCCTTAAATTTTAGCTTCCATAATTAAATTGGGTATACATCAATTTAAAATGTTTCATATATGTTGCCTTCGAATGAAAATTTGAATCCTTTATTAAAAAATTGAAAGCTAATCACAAATTATAATTTAAAATAAATACTAACTTTGCCTCCAAATATTTAAAACATGAGCTTACAAGAAAACAGCAGCAATAATTTCAACTGGTTATATTACGCACTAGGTTTAATCTTCGGAGTTTTAACTGGCGCGATCATTACTCAAAATTACATCTTCGCGTTATTAGGTGGCGTTTTAGGTTTATTAACAGCCGGATTATTTTTAAATGCCATTGTTAAAGGAAGAAAATACTAATACTAAATCTTCATCACCCTTTTGAATTAAAATGAACTCAAAGCAAATGAGAAATATTTTTGTTATTGTTTTCGCTTTGTTGTGCTTTAGTGCAAAAGCTCAGGAAAATTTACCTGAAGAGGTAAAATTTCCTATCGCCGATCCAAGTCCGGCAGATATTCTTTATTTTCCCATCAATACGCCGAAAGCTAAAGAAGGAGAAAACTTAAAACCCGTTATTAAAATAATTTATTCACGTCCGCAGAAAAAAGGTCGTGATATTTTTGGCGTGTTAGAGCAATATGGTAAAGTTTGGCGTTTTGGCGCAAATGAAAGTACAGAAATTCATTTCTTTAAGAAAGTAACTGTTGGTGGTAAAAAAATTAAGGCTGGTACTTATAGTTTATTTGCTATACCGAATAAAGATAAATGGACCATCATCATCAATAAACAAGTCGATAAGTGGGGTGCTTTTACCTATAATCAATCTATGGATATCGTTCGTATTGATGTTCCAATTAAAACCTTAAACAAGCCAATCGAATATTTCTCCTTAACTTTTAATCCACTTCAACAAGGTGCTACATTAGTTGCTGCCTGGGATAGAACACAGGTTGAACTACCAATTACTTTTTAATTAGCAAGAACTGCCTTGCTGGGAGAACAAATTAGCGATTTTTTACGCTCTTTTTCTTAGCCCTTTCCCTTTCAGGGGAAAGGTGAAGATAGGCGGATAGGGGTTCTAAGGCCCTTCGTCTTGTATGAAGCATCCTATAACGATTACTCCTACACTACATTCCCCATAAAAGGATCAGTTGTGGTTACTGCTCCGGTTTCTATTTTGCCCGCATAACGGTGTTCAAATATTCCATTCCCTGTTTGGATGATGCTGAAATCGTACCAATTTGCATTTTTAGATAAACTCAGTACCACGCTATTGATTGATTTAGGCTTTGACTGCAGATTTCGTGGTGCTGCTCCATATTTATGGTCAATAATTTGAATAGTAATGGCAGCTGTACCCTTATTTTCAATGGAGAATATTAAATTTCCACTAAGCTTCTTACGCACTAAACCAACTTGTTCCGGCTTTGCCTGTATCAACAATTGCGGATTTTTTTTATTGCCTGTAAAATGCCTGTAAAAGCCATTTGGTCCTGTAATCCTGAAATCATAGATTTCATTATCAAAATCATCTATACCAATCTTTTCCGTAAGCGCATCGCCTGGTTTTACCGCATATGCCCAGGTTTTCCCAACAACTCCTTTAAATTTTGAGTTGGTATTCATGGCGAAGGGAGCTCCTACCGTTTCAATTTCGCTTCCGAAAAGTGTTTTTTCAGATTGGAAAGTAATGTATACTTCATTATTTACAACATGAGCATCAACCATTAATTGATAGGGTAATGCGCAGGCAGGTTTAGTTCCGTTTTCCTGTTTTGGAGCATGTACAGATGTTTGAGGAGAGAATGCTTCAAACCTATTTATTTTATCAACCTCAATCTTATTTAATGCGCTCGGCCCAGCCTGAGGTGGCTTGTTCTTAGCATTATTGATATTGGTGACTACGCTTTCGCGATTTAAAGGCTCCGGCTTTTTAATTTCTTCTCCATGGAAAGGCCTGAAAGCAGATATTAAATCACCACAAATATTTCTTCTCCAATCACTGATGTTATTGCTCTTAATCTTCTTCCCTGTTTTCTTGCTCAGCCATTTCTCCATAAACATCAATGATGATGTATGATCAAATACCTGTGAATTTACGAAACCTCCCTTGCTCCAGGGCGATGCAACCACCAGGGGTACCCTATAGCCCAAACCAATCGGACTCCCCTTTCTTGCTTCAAAATCAGTAGCATAATTGATTCCGGCAGATGCCTTTCCTGAAGACGCATCATTTGGATTTGGTACCACAAATGGCGGCTGATGATCAAAATAGCCATCATTTTCATCATAAGTTAAAATGAAGATGGTTTTCTTCCATACTTCCGGATTTTTAGTCAGAATATTCAGGGCTTCACTCACATACCAGGTTCCATAAAGCGGCGAACTGGTATGGTCAGAAAAACGTTGTGGTGCCACGAGCCAGGATACTGTAGGTAATTTTCCCTGATCTACATCTTGTCTGAACTGATGAAAAATATCTCCTTTTGGGATATTAATGGTTTCTGATTTTCCCTCGTCATTAGTAAAGGTAAAAGGTGCCAGATCTAAATAATCTTTCTGACTGATATTGGTCTGAAAAGCCTTATCAATCAAGTTCTTTTCCCTTTGGGATAACTGATCATATTTTGCCTGAACTTCTTTAGCACTTAAAGGAGGCTTAACGGTATGATCCCCGTTCTTTCTGAAATATGCAGAAAGTTTAACCTGGTGACGGGAAACATACTCAACCGGATTATCACCATAATTCCCCAACCAGTCATCAATTTCACCTTCAGGCAATTTTGATGTCCACAATTCATTCTGGTAAATACGCCAATCAATGCCGTTATCTTCCAGAGTCTCCTGAAAGGTAGGCCAGTCTACAAAAACGTTGTTCTGTGATTCGGCCTGGTCGTTATTGACTACTGCAATTTCATTTGCACTTTTCTCCCCACGCACCGTTCCGGTGAAAAAGAAGAGCCTGTTTGGTGTGGTTCCGGTTAATGATGAGCAAAAATGCTGGTCACAAATGGTAAAAGCATCTGCCAGGGCGTAATAAAAAGGAATATCATTCCGATCGTAATAAGCTAAAGACATGGCTGATTTTACTGGTACCCATTTATCGTATCTTCCACCGTTTCTGGCAGCAACCTGATCATTCCAGGAATGCGGTAATCCGCCCTGCCAGGTAATTTTGGTCTTGTTAATATCAACATGAAAAGGTGCATAAGTATAACCTTGCCCATCCTTCTGAAGCCAAACTTTATTCCCATCTGGCTGAATATGCGGATGTGGGTCATTGAAGCCCCGTACGCCCTTCATTTTGCCAAACATGTGGTCGAAAGATCGGTTTTCCTGCATCAGAAATACGATGTGCTCTGCATCCTGAAAAGTAGTGCCTAGTTCTGGATCTATCGCCATCGCTTTTAGCACCGTTGCCGGGAAGGTATGGGCTGCACCTGTTGCACCTGCAAATAGTGCAGCTTTTTTAAGAAATTCTCTCCGTGAATCCATAATTTAGTTCACATGTTCAGTTTACAGTTGATGGCTTAACATTATTTCTGGTAAACCCTTACATAATCCACTTTCATTGTTGCCGGGAAAATTGAATCATCAACACCATTTTTACCGCCCCAGTTACCACCAATAGCCATATTTAAAATAAGGTGAAAATTCTGATCAAACGGCCATTCCGGCGCACCCTTCCCTGTGTTTTTGAAGGTCAGGTATTTTTGGTCATCCACAAAAAAATCTATGCGGTCTTTATACCATTCAATAGCATAAACATGATAAGTATCATAAGGATTGATTTTAACACCCTTCCCCACTTGCGTATGAATCGTATGGTTAAATTTCGCTGTATGAACGGTCCCATATATACTATCAGGTTCATAACCTACATGTTCCATGATATCAATTTCACCGCTTTTAGGCCAGTCACCGTATTTCCAGTCGGTAGGCAATGCCCAGATTGCCGGCCATAAGCCTCTTCCCTTAGGTAACATTGCCCTTACTTCTACCCTTCCGTATTTAAAATCGAATTTATTTTTACTCACCAGCCTTGCCGAAGTATAGTGATTGCCCTCTTTATCGGCTTTAACAGCGGTAATATTCAGGTTTCCCTTCTTTACCTGTGCGTTTGTTGAGTCGGCTTCGGTATAGTACTGCAATTCATTATTACCCCAGCCTTTTCCGCCTACATCGTACGACCAGTTTTTACTTAGCGGAAGACCTGTTTCGTAAAATTCATCTGCCCATTTCAATGTCCATCCTAAAGCAGAAGGTGTTTTCTTCAATTCCTCAAAAGTTAATTCAGGTTCGTTTGTGGTAATATAATCAACCTGATGGGCCAGTAACCATTGGATTTCAGGCGCCGTATTTACTGTCCATGCATTTACGGTTAAGCCTAGCTGATGGGCATTTTCAATCCATCCCTCTTTCTGGTAAATGCTGTAATAATAATCTACACCAGTTAAATGGTCTGCTTTCATTTGTGCTGCGCTGACATCCCCTTTCAGGTAGGCCACCTTCGCATTTGGCACTAGTTCTAAAATACGTTTGCAATAATCGTAATCAAAGCTGATGTATTCAGTCCATGCTACAGCACCAACTTTTTTAACCATTTCAACACATTTATTGGTTACATCGATACCACGGTCTTTGCTAATTAAAGAAGGTTTGATTTCGAGGATTAGTTTCGTTCTGCGTTGTTTCATCCCTGCTTTCAGGTAATCTTCTAATGTTGGGATTTTCTCACCATTGCTCATAGCTTTGGTGAGCAGTTCCTCATATTTAACCTTTTCAATCGTGAGACCTTGAAACTCCGGATCATGATTAATCACGAGAATATGATCCGCTGTCATCCATACATCAAATTCAGAACCATAACAACCCAGTTTAATGGCTTCATTTAAAGAGGCGATTGAATTTTGAGGAAAATTATTCTTCTTCCAGGCCCCACGATGGGCGATGACCTGGTTTTTATTCCAGTTAAACTTTTGGGCAAACGATGTGGTAAATACCAATACCATAACTGTTGAAATAATGATTCGCTTCATATCCAGGCTTAATATACAAAATCCAAAAGTAGATTTTTACCTCTACACTCATTTAAAATCTATGTAACCTTTATATTAACTATCGTAGGCAAAACCTGTAACGAGCTAAAAACCTTGCAAGTTTATATTAAATTGATGGGAACAATTTTTACATTTACGTTGATATGGTGAGCAATAACTACAACGATTTACTGAAGAAGATAGAGGAGTTTATCCATAAATTTTACCTAAATAAGATTTTACGGGGAAGCATCTATACCACGGCAATCCTTTTAGGCTTGTATTTGCTGCTATTTTTGAGTTTGTATTACCTCCATCCTTCTGCAGGTTTTAAAACTTTCTTGTTTTTTGCATACGTGTTCATCGGTATGATTTTGATTGGTTCTTTAATCATCAAACCGATCCTTTCTATGCTTAAATTGGGTAAGCATCTTTCTTTTGATGAAGCATCTATTATTATTGGTGATCATTTTCATGACATCAGCGATAAACTTTTAAACACTTTACAACTTCATAAACTCTCTGAGCAATTGCCAGATAATCGATTGATCATGGCCAGTATAGATCAAAAAATTATGGAATTAAAACCTGTTCCTTTCTATACTGCCGTTAGAATAAATGACAATCGTAAATACCTGAAATACCTCTTCATTCCCTTATTAATCATTTTGCTGATTGGACTTATTGCACCTGCAATTCTCCGTGAAGGCACGAATAGTTTTTTTAAATATGATGAATATATTGCTCCGAAAGCGCCCTTCACCTTTACCATTCTAAACCGTAATTTAACCGTTACCCAGGGCGATGACATGACCATTGATTTAAAATTGGATGGTGATGAGTTGCCCGCCGAAGTATATGTGGAAGATGGCAAGAATACTTATAAATTGGAAAAAGACAATATCACCAGATTCAAATACAATATCAAAAATATACAAAGTGATAAAAAACTAATTTTTAAGGGTGGTGGTTTTAGTTCCTCCGCATTTGCCATTACCGTGAAACCCCGCCCCGAATTACTAAATGCTACAGCCACTTTAAATTTCCCTTCCTATTTGGGCAAAAAAACAGAGATGGTCTCCAATGTCGGCGACTTACTTCTTCCCGAAGGCACGCGTGTAACATGGGCCTTTAAAACCGGACAAAGCAATTCACTGATCTTTAAATTGAATGATACAGAGCATGTTTTGAAAGTTGAAAATAACCTGTCCATTTATCAAACAACCCTTAAAAATAACGCCAGATACAGCATCACACCAACAAATGAATTTGTTACCTTAAAAGATTCACTTTCTCATCAGATTACTGTAGTGAAAGATCAATTACCTGCTATTCAGGTAGAAGAGAAACCAGATTCGGTCAGTAATAAAGCTTTATATTTCAGCGGTCAAGTTACTGATGATTACGGATTTAGCCGTTTAAGTTTTAAATACAACATCAAAGAAAACAATAAAATAATTAGTACAGTAATCAAAAATATTGCGATAAAAGCGAACACCACTGAAAATACATTTTTCTATTTCTGGGATCTAAAAGTAGTTGCTGCCAAGCCAGGGCAACAAATTGAATATTATTTTGAAGTTGCTGATAATGATGGCGTGAATGGTGCAAAAACAACCCGTTCTGAAATCAAAACCTTCAAGCAAGCCACAAAAGGTGAAACAGCAGAGCAGGTTAATGCAAGTAACAATGCCTTGAAACAAAAAATGCAATCGGCCATTCGTTTAGCCAACACTATTGAAAAAGAGAGTAAAAAGGTTGCTGAAAGCCTGATTGATAAAAAACAGATTTCCTTTGAAGATAAAAAGCAAATTGAAGCTTTACTGGATAAACAGAAACAACTGGATGAAGCCGTAAAAGAGATTAAAGCCCAGAATGATCAAAACATTCAGCAACAGGAAGATCAAAAGCAAACTGAAGAATTACTGGAAAAGCAGAAACAAATAAAAGACTTATTTGATAATGTGCTTGATGATAAAACCAAAGAACTTTTGCAGAAACTGCAAAACCTGATGAATGAGAAAAATAAAGACCAAACGCAAAACGAACTTTCGAAAATGCAGCTGGACAATAAAACCATCAAAAATGAATTGGATAGAATCCTGGAGCTCTACAAACAACTGGAATTTGAACAGAATCTTCAAAATGATATTGATCGTTTAAATGAGCTGGCCAAAGAACAAAAAGACTTAGCGAAGCAAACTGCAGATAAAAAACAGGATCAGGAATCGCTGAAACAAAAACAGGAAGCCTTAAATAAGGAAATGAAGGACTTAAAGGATGACTTAAAAAAACTGGAAGAAAAAAATCAAAGTTTAGAAAAGCCAAATCCCTTCGAAAACCCGGAGAAAGATGTACAGGAGATTCAAAAAGAACAGCAGGACAGCAAGGATGCTTTAGAAAAGAAAGACTCAAAAAGTGCCAGTCAGAAGCAACAAAAAGCCAGCGAGCAAATGGAAAAACTTTCCAAAAAAATGAACGACATGCAGCAGCAGGGAGAAGAACAAGAAAATAACCTGAATGCTAAAGAGTTACGCCGATTACTAGAAAATTTATTGAATACCTCCTTCGAGCAGGAAAAGGTAATGCTCACGTTGAAGAAAATGACGGCGGCAGATCCAGCTTACATCACCAATGTTCAGAAACAACGGAACATCAAAGACAATCTCAAAACCATCGCAGATAGCTTATATGCCTTAAGCAAACGTGTTCCTCAAATTGAATCGACAGTGAATGAGGAAATGAATAAGATTAATTTTAACCTTGATAAAAGTTTAGAGCGCTTGGGCGAACGAAGTACACCTGAAGCGAACCGTTACCAGCAATTTACCATGACTTCTATCAATAATTTAAGTTTGATGTTGAGCGAAGCTTTGAATCAGTTGCAGAATATGCAGAAAAATTCAAAAGGTGGAAGTGGTAAAAAGCAAAAGCAAGGGATGAAACAGCTTTCGCAGATGCAGGAACAATTAAACAAAAGCATGCAGAAAGCTAAGGAACAGATGCAAAAGGCTGGCGGAAACCAGGGCACAGTTGGCAAAGGACAGATGAGCCAGGAATTTGGAAAAATGGCCCAACAACAACAGATGATTCGCCAGGCACTGGAAAAGATTAATCGCGAAGAAAATAAGGATGGTTCTGGTAAAATGGGTAATCTTAATGAAGCCATTAAGGAAATGAAACAAACGGAAAGCGATCTGGTTAATAAACGCCTTCAACAGGAAACCCTGAACAGGCAGAAAGAACTGTTAACCAAGCTATTAAATGCAGAAAAAGCAGAACGCGATCAGGAAGAGGATTCCAAACGCGAAAGCAAAGCTGCAAAAGAGTTTCCACCTTCCTACCAGAAAATGCTCGATCAATATAAAAAGCAACAACAAAACGGAAGCGATATGTTGCAAAAACTGCCACCAAGCTTGAACTACTACTATAAAAATAAAATTACTGAATATTTAAAATCATTGAATATGGTACAATAGATTTGGCCACAAATTCACAGCTTATTTTTTATTATATTTGTTAAATGAGAACAGTAACTTTAGATATTCTAGATGATAATGCTTTAAATTTATTAAAAGATTTAGAGCTACTTAAGGTTATCCGTTTACGAAGAGATAATCAGCAGGAAAATTTGTCTTCCGAAGATTTAGTAAAAAAATATAAAGGTAGTATGGTTCCTCAAAGTAAAGATGAGGTTGATAACCAGTTAAATAATTTACGAAACGAATGGGAGTAAATTTTCTTTGGGACACCAATACTGTTATTTATTATCTGCAACAACAATTATCGCTTCCTGCTGAAAAATTTATTGATGAAATTTTATCAATTTCAAGACCAGCTATTTCTGCAATTACAGAAATAGAACTTCGTTGCTGGAAATCTGCAACAGAAAACGATATTTTAGTTTTAAATAATTTTATAAATGACTCTTTTGTTTATGAATTATATAATGACGTCAAAGGTAAGACGATAGAAATCCGTAAAGAATATACCATAAAACTACCTGATGCAATCATTGCCGCCACAGCAATGGTAAATAACTTTACGCTACTGAGTAGAAATGCTAAAGATTTTAATAGAATTAAAGGATTAAAATTTGCAAATCCTTTTGAACTTTAAATAGAATACTCTTCATCCCCTCACTCCTACAATATTTTCTTAAATTTGCAGTCTTAAATAATTCAAAATGCCTGCAATATCATTCTTTACAGAATCCATTCATTATAATTTACCACAAAAACTGAAGATCAAAAAATGGATTAAAGCCACTATTGAAAAGGAAGGTTTTAAATTGCAAGAACTCAACTTCATTTTTTGTAGCGATGAATACTTGCTGGGTATTAATCAGCAATATCTTAATCACGATACCTATACAGATATTATCACCTTTGATAACTCGGAGGAAGAAAAACAGATTGTAAGTGACATTTTTATCAGCATAGAACGGGTTAAAGAAAATGCAAAAACCTTTAAAACAAATGATTTTGATGAGGTATGCCGCATCATGATTCACGGAACATTGCATTTATTGGGTTACAAAGATAAAAGTAAAGTTGCTAAAACCTTGATGACACAAAAAGAAGATGAATACCTTAGTTACAGAAGCGAATCTGGAATTATACTATAATTAAATTTTCGCGAAAGCCAAGGCTTCTTTAAATGCATCGAAAATCTTCTTATTATCTCTTCGCAACAATGTTGGGTTCATTTTTACCTTCACAAAGCTATCCTCATGAGGCTGACCGAAAATAATGTTGTGTTCAGCTCTTAATCTAGCATTAAGTTTTTGAGCATCAATGGCTTTATCTACCGCAACATTAAACTGGTTCGTACCATTTTCAAACGGAATAAATGTTAACCCATTCAGTTGCTTCATCTGTAGCATAAAATCACTTGCTTTAGTCATTACATTATTCATGACTTCATCAATACTGTTTAAATGATGTAATGCCATTGCTGCACTTGGCCAATTGGTAAAAATACCTCCTCCATGTATTTTAATCAGATGATACATTTGATCAATAACCGCTTTATCGCCACATAAAACGGCGCCACCTGTAGCGCCCAGATATTTATATAAGCACATATAAACCGTATCAAAATAAGAAGCGTATTCTTTAACGGTGGAATGGGCGAAAGCCGTAGCCATATGCAAGCGGGCACCATCTAAATGCATCTTATAGCCTTGCTCCTTACACCATGCTGAAATCCTCTTTATTTCACTCAAAGGAAAAGCTTGATTAAATGTTCTTCTTACTGGTGTTTCTATTGAAACCGCTCCAACAGCACCAACAAAAGCTTCGTTTTCTTTATGATAATTAACTGATTCCTTCAATTCATCTAAAGTAAAATAGGTTTTGCCAGGAGCAAGCGGAATTAATCTTTTATTATACAATGTTTGTGCAGCATCTGCTTCATCACGATAAACATGGCTTGTTTCCTGAACAAAAGCTTTCGTATTGCGTCCACATAAAACACTTATAGCCAATTGATTGGCCATTGTTCCAGTTGGAAGATAAACAGCCGACTCTTTCCCGGTTATATCTTTAAACTTATTTAATAACTTTTCTAAAGTAGCACCCTCTCCGTAACTATCTCTTTCTATCGCGTTTAGTTTATTTATTTCCTGAAGCTTTTGTATAAAGTCTTCAGGGCGATAAAAAATTCCATCATTGATGAAATATACTGCTTCACTATCTTTTGAAGCCTGACTGGTTTCTCTACTGAATGCATCTAAAGACATTGATGATGCAATCAATGGCAATGTAGACAGCGTAGATAACTTTAGGAAATCGCGTCGCTTAAATTCAGACATATCATTTTGATTGGAATTTATCAATTTCTGCTTTTTCTTTTTAAAATCCAATAGTTAACTTCTATAATAATCAATTAAGTCAATCCCGTTCTTTCTTACCTGTTCGTCTATTACTTAATGGCGTTCGTCGATGATTAATATATACTGGTATAATAGCGCATTTATGCCTGCAACTTTTCGGGCATGCGTTAGTCTTATTGATAGAAAAACATCCTGATGATTTGAAAATACGGTTCATTCATCATAAAAATATAGTTTAGTTTTAGTTAATGATAGAAGCAGCGGCGGAGCGAGTCCAGCCGCTGTTTTCGTTCATAAGATTTTATTATCTACTGATCTCTGCTTAACAACATATCAATATTCTGCCATTTTTAACTGATACATAGCTACTTTGAAACATCTTTATACCCTACCAATTATTTTATCCTTACTTTTGCACTAATTTTCCTTTATAAATCCGAAATACAAAAAAATTGAGCACACTAATTGCGGCAGAAGGCTTAGGTCATGGTTATCATGATGAATGGCTATTTAAAAATTTAACCTTGGGTATTAACTCTGGCCAGCGTGTAGCGTTGGTTGGAATTAATGGTGCTGGTAAGAGTACACTTTTAAAATTACTAGCAGAAAGGTTTCCTCCGCTCGAAGGTAAAATAGTAAAAAATAAAGCTGTTAAAATTGGCTTCCTAGATCAGGAGCCTCAGTTTACAGAAGGTTATTCCATCAGTGATCATATTTTTTCCTTAGAAAATAAGCAACAACAGTTGATCAAAGAATATGAAGAATTAATTGAAAATCCGAATCCTGATGAAAAGACACTGAACCGCTTATACGAAGAACTCAGTGAACACAATGCCTGGGAATATGAGCATGAGATCAAAACCATTTTAAACAGAATGGGAATCACTCATTTGCAACAGAAAATTGCGACGCTTTCTGGCGGACAGAAGAAACGTTTGGCTTTAGCTAAATTGTTAATTGAGGATCCTGAGATATTAGTTTTAGATGAGCCCACCAACCATTTGGATATTGATACTATTGAATGGCTAGAGAAACTTTTAACAACCGGGCAGAAAACAATTTTATTAGTAACGCATGATCGATACTTTCTAGATAATGTTTGCAATACAATTGTTGAACTGGATAGAGGTAAGATTTTCAATTATAATGGAAACTATGCTTACTTTTTAGAGAAGAAATCTGAAAGAGAAGCTTTAGACGCGACTGTTTTACACAAGAACCAACAGCTATTAAAGAAAGAATTGGAGTGGATGAGACGCATGCCACAAGCTCGTGGAACGAAATCTAATGCCAGAATCAATGCTTTTTACGATTTAGAAGAAAAATCGAAGAAAAAGTCTGATAATCAGAGTATTAACTTGCAAATGAAGATGTCTCGCCAAGGAGGGAAAATTATTGAGGTAGATCATATCGCTAAATCATTTGATGGAAGACCTATCATTAATGATTTTAGTTATACCTTTAAAAAAGGAGATAGAATTGGTCTTGCCGGTAAAAATGGAACAGGAAAATCTACCCTGCTAAACATAATTACCAGTCAATTAACCCCTGATGCTGGAAATGTTGATACTGGCGAAACCACAGTTTTCGGTTATTATAAACAAGGTGGTTTAACCTTCGACCCAAAAGAAAGGGTAATTGATATTGTTAAATCCGATGCCGAATATATTAAGATGGCTGATGGTTCTGTCATCACTGCTTCTGCCCTATTAACGCTTTTCCTCTTCCCGCCAAAAAAACAACATGGCATGGTAGAGAAGTTAAGCGGAGGTGAAAAGAAACGTTTAAACCTTATGAAAGTGTTGATGCAAAATCCTAACTTTTTAATTCTGGATGAGCCGACAAATGATTTAGATATTGATACCTTAAATGTATTAGAAGAATTTTTAGAGAATTTTCCAGGCATCTTAATGTTAGTTTCTCATGATCGATATCTGCTAGATAAAATGAGTGACCAGTTATTTATCATGGAAGGTGAAGGTGTGGTTAAGATTTATAATGGTAATTATTCTGAATACCGCTTAAGCTTAGATCAACCAAAAGTCAAATTAGAACAGAAGAAAACAATTGCTCCAGCCGTAGAACAGATTCCAATCAAAACTTCAAAGAAGCTTAGTTTTAAAGAGCAAAAAGAGCTTGATGAGAGTGAAAAAGGAATGGCTAACACAGAGAATAAAATAGCAGAGTTAACTGATAAATTATTAAAGATAGAAGCAACTGATTATAATAAGATTCACGAAATCTCTGAGGAGATTGAAAAATTAAAACTATTATTGGATGATTATACCATGCGTTGGTTAGAACTTTCAGAATAGACTATATGGCTATCATTGAAATACAACCTAGAATGTTTCACGTGGAACATTCAATATTATTAATAGGATATTCATTCACCTATTAAAGTTTAAAATTAAATTGTTTCACGTGGAACAATTATAGAAATACAAATAAAATGTTTTCAAAATACGATTTGATTGTTGTTGGAGCAGGACATGCTGGCTGTGAAGCCGCTGCCGCTGCTGCTAATTTAGGATCATCTGTTTTATTAATTACAATGAATATGGGTACTATTGCCCAGATGAGTTGTAACCCTGCAATGGGTGGTGTAGCAAAGGGACAGATTGTTCGTGAGGTAGATGCTATGGGTGGATATTCAGGAATTATATCTGATAAATCTACTATTCAATTTAGAATGCTAAATAAATCTAAAGGCCCTGCAATGTGGAGTCCAAGAGCGCAAATTGATAGAATGCGCTTTGCAGAGGAATGGAGACTAGCATTAGAAAGAACGCCAAACGTTGATATGTGGCAAGATAATGTGGTGGGTCTTTTGGTTAATGATAATACAGTGTATGGCATAAAAACTTCATTAGGTATTGAAATAGAAAGTAAAGCTGTTGTATTAACTAATGGTACTTTTCTTAATGGCGTAATGCACATCGGAGAGAAAAAATTTGGAGGAGGTAGAACAGCAGAAAGAGCATCAACTGGAATCACTGAGCAATTGGTAGAAATAGGTATGGAGGCTGGAAGAATGAAAACTGGTACCCCACCCCGTGTTGATGGAAGAAGTCTGGATTATTCCAAAATGGAAGAACAATGGGGCGATGAAAATCCAGGAAAATTTTCTTTCACAGACACTGAAGTTTCGAAAGATCAAAGATGCTGCTGGATCACTTATACTAATAGTGAAGTTCATGAAACCTTAAAAGAAGGTTTCGAAAGATCACCCATGTTTACTGGTAGAATTAAAGGCTTAGGTCCGAGATATTGTCCATCTATTGAAGATAAAATTAATCGCTTTGCTGAACGTGACAGACACCAAATATTTGTAGAGCCAGAGGGATGGAATACCTGTGAAATTTATGTAAATGGTTTTTCAACTTCATTGCCTGAAGATGTGCAACAACGAGCACTTAGATTAATCCCTGGCTTTGAAAATGCTAAAATGTTCAGACCAGGTTATGCCATTGAATATGATTTTTTCCCACCTACTCAATTGTCTTTAACTTTAGAAACAAAGCTAATTGGTAACTTATTTCTAGCCGGACAGATAAATGGAACTACTGGTTATGAAGAAGCAGCATGTCAGGGTTTCATGGCCGGGATTAATGCACATCAAAAAATTAATGATAAGCATGAATTGATCATGAAAAGATCGGATAGTTATATTGGTGTTTTAATTGATGATTTGGTTACTAAAGGAACAGAAGAACCATATCGAATGTTTACTTCAAGAGCTGAACATCGTTTATTGCTAAGACAAGATAATGCTGATATTCGCCTCTCTCCTATTGGCCATCAATTGGGACTAATTTCCGATGAGCGTTTTGAAAAAGTTAATCAGAAAGTTGCTGCTGCAGATGCATTAGTAAAATTTACAAAGAGCCAGGGTATAGAAATGGTTGATGCTAATCCAATGCTTGAAAGTCTGGGATCTAGCTCGCTTAACCAAAATGTAAAAATTCACAGTTTGGTTGGCAGGCCTCATGTAGGTTTACAAGATTTAATAAAAGTAAGTAAACCACTTGCAGAAAATACGAAGGATTTAGATAATGAAACAATTGAACAAGCTGAGATTAAAATTAAATATGAAAGTTATTTTGAAAAAGAAAATGAAATAGTAGCCAAAATGTTGAAGATGGAAGACAAAGAAATCAAACCTGATTTCGACTATAATAAAATAGTTTCCATTTCAAAAGAAGCTCGCGAAAAATTATTTAAGATCAAACCGCGTACTTTAGGTCAGGCATCCCGAATTTCTGGTGTTTCACCTTCAGATATCTCAGTTTTAATGGTTTATATTAATAAATAGTTGATAATCAGCGTTTTAAATAAAATAAAATTGACTTAAAATTAAAGGATATAAGCAATTAAAAAGAATTTTTAATCATAATATTCAAAAACAACATTAAATACGTTATATCGCTTAAAACATGCCAAATATAAAAGATCAATATTTGAACATTAAAAACATAATACTTATAGTGGTCATGCTGTTATTATTTGGCTGTGCAAGTATGCAAACTCCACAAGGTGGTCCAAAAGATACGAAACCTCCCAAGGTTCTAAACATGACGCCTAAAGATTTGACCAGAAATTTTAATGCTAAAAAAATTGTAATTGAATTTGATGAATTTATTAAATTAAATAATGAGTTTAAAGAATTTTCTATTTCTCCTGATCAGGAACGTCCACCTATCTTAAAAGCAAGAAAAAGAATTCTCGAAGTTGAGCTACAGGACTCATTAGAGAAAAATACCACTTATACCTTAAATTTTGGAAAGTCAGTAGCGGATATCAATGAAAATAATATTATCAAAAATCTATCTTATGTTTTTTCAACCGGTTCAGAAATAGATTCATTATCATTAAGTGGCAAAGTAAGTAATGCCTTAACAGGAGTTTTAGAAAAAGATGCAGTAGTTTTTATTTTACCTGTTGAACGAGATACCTTATTTGGAAAAAAAAGAGCATCCATTTATACACTTACGGATAGCTCCGGAAATTATAAATTGAACAACTTACGTAAAGGCACTTATAAAGTATATGCATTAAAAGAAAGTGAAGGTGGAGGGGATAAAATATATCAACAACTTTCTGATGAAGTGGGTTATATCAAAGAACCACTGGTTATTGATAAAAATATAGAAAATGTAAATCTCCAGGTATTTAAGGAACTTGCACCTGAATTTAGAATTTTAGATAGAAAATTAAATAATGATGGAAGTATATCCTTAATCTTTAATCAACAGTTAAAGGCTCCAAAAATAACGGTAATGGAACCAACTGCAGTTGATGTAGGAAAGAAAATATTGTTCAGCAAAATGAATGATACTGCTAAAATCTGGCTTACAGATCTAAGCTTTGATTCTGTTAAACTGGCTATTCAAGATCAGGGAAAAGTGCTTCAAATGGTTAATTTTAACCGTGGAAAGAAAGATAATTACACTAGGGATTTAACCATAACAGATAACATTACTTCTGGAAAGCTTAATCCCTATCAACGATATACATTAACATTTAATTTCCCTGTTAATAGCGCAGATCCTTCTAAAATCACCTTATTAGAGGATTCAGTTAAAAGAACAAATTTTGAACTGATTAAAGATAGTGTAGACTTTTTAAAATACTATATCAAATACAGTTGGCGCAACAAACGAACCTATGATATAAAGTTTGCACCTGGTGCCTTTACAGCTATATTTAATGCTAAGAATAAGGAAATCAATAAAAGTTTCAAATTAGAAACCATTGATAGTTATGGAACTTTAGCCTTAAATATTACAGTACCTGATACCACAAAAAGTTATATTGTAGAATTTATTGATGAAAAGAAAAATATAATTAAGGCTTATATCGTCTCAAAAAATAGTACCGTTAACTTTGCCAATTATCCGGCTGGAAAATACTTTATCCGGGTAGTTTATGATGAGAATAAAAACGGCATCTGGGATACTGGAAATATAAAAGCTGGTACACAACCAGAAAAAATCTGGTATTCCCCTGATGAAAAATCACTCAGGGCAAATTGGGAAAGGGTAGATAACTTAACCATCCCACCCCCTCCTAAAGAATAGCTATGGATTGGTAAACCAACTCGAATACATGATATAGTTATCAGGTAATTTATTTAGTAAAGCCCTTTGCTCTTCGGTAATGGGCTTTATCTTTTTAACAGGTGTTCCTGCATAGAGATAACCACCTTCACAAATGGTATTTTCTAAAACCACTGAACCAGCCGCTATAATGCAATATGATTCTACTATAGCATAATCCATTACAATAGCCCCCATGCCTATTAATACATGATCCTGAATAGTACAACCATGTACAATGGCATTGTGTCCCACAGAAACGCGGTTACCAATATGTGTAGAAGCTTTTAAAAAAGTAGCATGAATAACAGCACCGTCCTGAATGTTTGATTCATTGCCTATGGTAATGGCATTTACATCGCCTCTAATGACGGCATTAAACCATACTGAACAATGATCTCCAATCACAACATCACCTACAATGGTTGCATTCTCTGCTATGAAATTATCTTGTCCTATTACCGGATATTTATCTTTTACTGGAAGAATTAAAGGCATAGTTTAATTTTTAGTTAGTTTGATGTTTAGTTTTTTGGTAATTATAATAATAGCCTAAAGCTTTTCATTTGTGCAATAAAATATATTGACTTTTATGCTTGCAAACAACTAAAAAAGCAGAAGCTAACAAACTAAAACACAGTATCCACTAATTCATCAGCATGGTTCGGATAATCGGTGGTAAAATGCAATCCCCTACTCTCCTTTCGCTGCATAGCTGATTTAATAACGATATAAGCGGTTTGAATTACATTTCTTAATTCACACAGTTTAACAGAAACTTTATTTCTTTTATAAAATTCTTCAGTTTCCTGATATATTAAGAATAAACGACGGTGTGCTCGTTCTAGACGAAAATCAGAACGGACAATACCAACATAATCACCCATAATTTTCTGCAACTCTCTAAGGTTATGGGTCACCAGGATATCTTCATTAATTTGCGTAACACCTTTTGAATCCCATTCTGGAATATGCTCGGGAATAACGTTATTTTTAAAATTCTCTATTGCATCCTGGAAAATGCGGTGTGCAAATACTGTAGCTTCTAATAAAGAGTTAGATGCTAACCTATTGGCACCATGTAAACCAGTAGAAGAACACTCACCACAGGCATAAAGATTTTTAATGGATGAGCGTCCGTATTCATCAACCAAAATACCACCGCACATATAATGAGAAGCTGGTGTAACTGGGATATAATCTTTAGTCATATCTATTCCAATAGATAAACACTTGGCATATATATTAGGAAAATGCTTTAAAATATCAGCCTTATTACGCATGGTAATGTCTAAATAAACAAAATCATCTCCAGATTTTTTCATTTCATTATCTACTGCCCTGGCTACAATATCACGAGGTGCTAATGATTTACGTTCGTCATATTCATGCATAAATTCTTCACCATTTTTACGTCGCAATACACCACCAAAACCACGAACTGCTTCAGAAATTAAAAATGAAGGATACTCTCCAGGATGGTATAAAGCGGTTGGATGGAACTGAATAAATTCCATATTCCTCACTTTTCCTTTTGCCCGGTAAACCATCGCCATCCCATCACCCGTTGCAATTACTGGATTAGTGGTTGCTGAATATACATGACCAGCACCACCAGATGCCATTACCGTAACGTTTGCCACAATCTTTTCCACATCGTTAAGCTCTGTGTTAAAGGCATATACGCCATAACAGTTAATATCTTCAGTACGTTTATCCACAAACTCACCTAAGTGATGCTGAGTAATTAACTCCAATGCAAAGTAATGTGTTAATATCTCTATATTGGAATTGTCATGTATTTCATTTAGTAACACACGCTCAATCTCATATCCGGTGATATCTTTATAGTGCAAAACACGGTGTTCGGAGTGACCACCCTCTTTAGCTAAATCGTAAAAACCAGAGTTGTCTTTATCGAAATTTATCCCATAGTCAATAATCTCCTGAATGCGCTGAGGCCCCTCTTTTACAACGATTTCCACAATTTTTTCATCACATAAACCATCACCAGCAATGAGTGTATCCTGGATATGTTTGTCAAAAGAATCACCTTTATCTACCACTACAGCTACCCCACCCTGAGCGTATTTAGTATTGGATTCATCCTCATTTGATTTAGTTATGATTAAAACCTTACCAAATTTTGCAGCTTTAAGTGCAAAACTTAAACCCGCTATACCTGAACCAATTACCAGAAAATCTACTTTTCTCATTTATAAAACATTTACTTTATCAACTGTGTTGATAACTATAGAACAACTGTTAGCTTTATGTATAAATAATGCTAACAAATAAATTTGAATGTTTAAAGCTACTCTAAAAAGACAATTTGCCACAATCTTTTGCCCAATTTTTAAGCACATTTACAGAAGTAATTAACTTTTTCACACTTATAAACAATTAACATTCCAATATTGATAACATTTAACGCATTTTTCGATAGTGCTGAAAATCAATCTTATCATATTACAAAAAAGTAATCTAAATGTTAGTAAACGATTAACAACTTACATTAACGAATGAATTTTCTAAACTTGCCAACAATACTAACACACTAATAAACAAACAAGATTTATTTATTTAAAATAACTTATTAATTATTGAGACGTGGAAAGCTTTATCTTTGACCAACGTCAAAATTCAAAAAAGGAAAATTTAAAAATGAGCATAGATGTCTTAGAAGAAATCAACAAAAAAGGTTTTGTAGAAGAAGAAATTGATCCTACGCTAGATCTTTTTGCTGAAATTGAAGAATTGAAGAAAGAGAAAAATGCAATTATATTAGCACATTATTATCAAGAACCTGATATACAGGATATTGCAGATTATATTGGCGATAGTTTGGGTTTATCTCAGGAAGCTGCAAAAACAGATGCAGAAGTGATTGTATTTGCTGGAGTACATTTTATGGCCGAAACTGCCAAAATATTATCTCCCTCAAAAAAGGTTTTACTACCTGATGTTAAAGCAGGTTGCTCACTGGCCGACAGCTGCCCTCCCCATTTATTCAAAAAATTTAAGGAGAAATATCCTGATCATTTAGTGATAACCTATGTGAATTGCACAGCAGAGTTAAAGGCACTAAGTGATATTGTTTGTACCTCTACAAATGCCGTTCAGATTGTAGAAAGTTTACCTAAAGATCAGAAAATAATTTTCGGGCCGGACAGAAATTTAGGTGCTTATGTAGCTAAAAAAACAGGGAGGGATTTAGTGCTTTGGAATGGTGCTTGTATGGTGCATGAAATATTTTCTCAGGAAAAAATAACCAAATTAAAAGAACGCCATCCGAATGCAAAGTTTATTGCCCATCCAGAGTGTGAAGAGCCTGTTTTAAGAATGGCAGATTATATTGGTTCTACAACCGGACTTTTAAAATATGCCATTGCTAATCCGGCAACTGAATTTATTGTAGCTACAGAAAGCGGCATTATTCACCAAATGGAAAAAGCTTGTCCGTATAAAACATTTATTCCGGCACCACCTAATAATAGTTGTGCTTGTAATGATTGCCCATACATGAAAAGAAATACTTTGGAGAAACTGTACTTATGTTTAAAAAATGCTTCGCCTGAAGTGACTGTTCCAGAGCATATTATAGAAAAAGCGCGTAAACCGATTCAAAGAATGTTGGATATTTCTGCAGAGTTGGGATTGTAAAAAAAATCGTCATTGCGAGGTACGAAGCAATCTCAATTAATAGATTGCTTCGTACCTCGCAATGACGTAAAGGTAAAAATGAAAGTAAAAAACATTCTTAAAAATTACGCTGACCTTTTATGGCTTTTAGCAGGGATAACTGCAGGGAGCATTGTAGGCTTAATTTTTGGGAAACAAGTTGAAAGTATTAAACCAATTGGTGATATATTTTTAAACTTATTGTTTACTGCAGTTATTCCATTGGTATTTTTTGCCGTTTCATCAGCCATTGCCAATATTGATCGTACAAAGAAACTGGGTAAGTTATTAACCATTATGGTGCTGGTTTTTCTTTCAACCATATTGATTTCTGCAGTAGTAACTCTGATAGCAACACGGCTTTTTCCCATTCATCAGGCCTTAGGAAATAATCCACTACCTACTGAAACAGAGAAGATTCAATCCTTTGGAGAACAAATGACTCAATTGTTAACCGTTGGAGAATTTTTTGAAATTGGAAGCAGAAAGAACATGCTTGCAATGATCATATTTTCTGTATTGGTGGGCTTTTCTACCTTATATTCTGGTAAAGAGGGCGAGGGATTTAAAAATTTCCTGGTTTCAGGGAATGAAGTGATGAAGAAATTGATTATCCTGATTATGAAATTAGGTCCAATTGGTTTAGGAGCCTATTTTGCTTATCAGGTTGGTGTTTTTGGACCTCAACTTTTTGGAACTTATGCAAAGGCTTTAGGTTTATATTATGGTGTAGGTGCATTTTATTTCATTGTATTTTTTACTCTATATGCTTTTATAGCCGGGGGTTTTAAAGCCATAAAAATATTCTGGAAAAATAATATTGTGCCTTCACTAACCTCAATTGGTACCTGCAGCAGCATTGCCACTATTCCGGCAAATCTAGAGGGCACAATAAGAATCGGCGTTCCGGCTTATATTGCCAATGTGACGATTCCACTCGGTTCAACCTTGCATAAGGATGGTTCAAGCATCAGTTCAATTATAAAAATAGCGGTTGTTTTTGCTATTTTTGGTAAAGATTTAGTTCATGTTGATACGATAATTTTAGCCTTGGGTATTACCGTTTTAGTCAGTATTGTAGAAGGTGGGATTCCAAATGGAGGCTATATTGGTGAGTTATTAATGATTTCTGCTTATCAATTGCCACCTGAAGCACTTCCACCAGCCATGATTATTGGTACTTTGGTAGATCCGATGGCTACATTATTAAATGCTACCGGCGATAATGTTGCAGCTATGTTAATTGCCAGATTTACAGAAGGAAAGAATTGGATGGAAATAAATAAAATCGATTCGACATCCTGAACTGTTTTCAGGTGCTTGTATCATAATTAAGATGCTGAAACAAGTTCAGCAGGACGATAATTAAAATATAATTTATGTTTGAAAATAAAGAGCGTACAGATATTAATGAATTAGGTGAATTTGGTTTGATCAAACACCTGACTACAAATTTTAAAATCAGAAATGATTTTTCAGTAAAAGGTGTTGGTGATGATGCTGCCGTTTTAGATGCAAAGGGAAAACAAACTCTAGTTTCTACTGATTTACTTTTAGAAGGAATCCATTTTGATTTGGCTTATGTGCCTTTGATGCATTTAGGCTATAAAGCTGTTCAGGTAAACCTGAGTGATATTTATGCTATGAATGGAAAAGCCAGTCAGATTACAGTTTCACTGGGCTTATCCAGTAAATTTCCATTGGAAGCCGTAGAAGAAATTTATAAAGGAATTGAGCTTGCCTGCAATAAGTTTAATATTGATTTAATTGGTGGAGACACTTCTGCCAGTAAGCAAGGCCTGGTGATTAGCATTACGAGTATTGGCTATGCTGATGCGGATAAAGTGACTTACAGAAATGGTGCACAGGAAAATGATTTGCTTTGTGTTTCAGGCGATTTGGGTGGCGCTTATGTTGGTCTTCAAATTCTTGAAAGGGAAAAATTGATTTACCTGGAAAACCCACAAATTCAACCAGATTTAGAAGGAAAGGATTATATTATTGAGCGGCAATTGAAACCTGAAGCCCGGATGGATATTGTAGCATTATTGGAAGATATGGATATAAAACCCACTTCAATGATCGATGTTTCTGATGGCTTAGCTTCAGAAATTTTGCACCTGGCTACAGAAAGTGATAAAGGCATTACCATTTACGAAGATAAAATTCCTTTAGATCCGATGACTTATGAAACCGCCCGTGAGTTGGGAATTGATCCAACGGTTTGTGCTTTAAGTGGTGGCGAAGATTATGAATTGCTATTTACCATTAGTCAGGAAGATTATAAAAAATTAAAGCATGATGTAGATATCACGGTGATTGGTCACGTAACTGATAAAAATTCTGGTTGCAAAATGGTTTCAAAATCAAATAATGTGCATGAGTTGAAAGCACAAGGTTGGAATGCTTTTAATAAGTAAATAGTCTTTTACCATTGAGGAGGAGCTCCTTACTTTTAGCATAGTCATCGAATGACTAAGATATTTTTTAAATAGCTACTAGACGTTATAAGCCGAATGATTAGAGAAGAAGAGAAATTGGATAATCCAGTTTGGTTTTCATTGACCGAAACACACCAAAAATTTGCGCTCGAATACGGAAATATAAAGTTTTATCATCCAGATTATTGTCCTTTTGGAGGTTTAATAAATAGAGAAAACATATCTGATGGTACAGATCAATATGCAAATGAAACGGCAGACTTTTATATTGTTGGCGAAAAACCAGTTTTAACTGAAGGTTTGAGATTAAATAAAGAGTTGATTTGCAACCAAATGGTTTTACCAGATAAAATTCAAACAGAAATAACTGAAGAAATTGTACAACTTAATACAGATAAAAAAGCTGATTTAATAGAACTGGTGAATTTAGTACAGCCTGGTTATTTCAAAGTAAAAACACCATTACTAGGCAATTATTATGGCATTTATAAAAATAATAAATTGGTTGCGGTTACAGGTGAAAGGATGAAAATGAATACTTATAGTGAAATAAGTGCGGTAGTTACCCATCATGATTTTACCGGAAAAGGCTATGCTAAACAACTTATTGCATTTACTGCAAATCATATCTTCTCAGAAGGAAAAGTTCCTTATTTACATGTTGCTGAAACCAATATCGGAGCCATTAAATTATATGAGAAACTGGGGTTTGAAACCCGCAGAAAAATAAGTTTTTGGAATTTAGTGAAGATATAGAATTAAACTTTTTCATTTAAATATTTTTCTATCGGTTGGTATCTTACCAACCGAAAAAATTTTACTCCTGATCCAAATACTTCATATCAATCTGCTTTGTTGCTTTGGCACCCAATTTTTTTATTTTTTCTGAAGTATTCACTAAATTTCCTGAACCATCAGAAAGTTTATTGATTGCCTTATCATAAGCATCCTGGCCATTTTTGATGTGTTTTCCAATGTTTTCCAAATCATTCACAAAACCAACAAACTTATCATACATGGTGCCGCTTAAACGGGCAATCTCCATTACATTTCGATTCTGTCTTTCCTGTTTCCAGATGCTGGCAATGGTGCGTAAGGTAGCCAATAGTGTAGATGGACTTACAATAACCACCCGTCTGTCCCATGCAAAATTAAATAGTTCAGCATCTTTTTGAACGGCAATACTGAAAGATGATTCAATAGGAACAAAGAGTAGTACAAAGTCTGGAGAATTGATTTTATATAAATCCTGATAATTTTTAGAAGATAATTCCTGAATGTGATTCTTAATTGAAACCAAATGCGCTTTTACATAGCCTTCACGGGCCTCATCTGTCTCTGCTGATACGGAACGCTCATAAGCTACTAAACTCACCTTAGCATCAATTATAAGATGTTTATCATCTGGAAGATCAATCACTACATCGGGTTGGTAACGACCACCTTCGGCAGATAGATGCGAAGCCTGGATGCGATATTCCTGATCTCGTACTAAACCAGATCTTTCCAATACCTTTTCCAAAATAACTTCACCCCAGTTACCTTGCTTTTTATTATCGCCTTTAAGTGCTTTGGTTAAATTATTGGCATCCTCCTGAATCAGCTTACTTTGAATTTGCAATTCAGATATTACACCTTTCAGGATATTTCGTTCGTCAGATTCAGCTTTATAAACCTTTTCAACTTTATCTTCAAAAGCTTTGATATTTTCTTTTAACGGATTGAGAATTAAATCTAAATTGGTTTTATTTTGCTCAACAAACCTGCTCGATTTCTCTTCCAGAATTTTATTGGCAATCAGCTCGAAATCTTTATTTAATTTTTGCTGAGATTGTTCATAACTCACTTTTTGTTCTGCTAATTTTTCTTTTTCTGCCATATAAAATGATCGGGTACTTTCTAGCTCCCTATTGGCATCAGCTAATCGATCGCGTTCACTTTGCAATTCATCAATCAGTCGTTGTTGTTCCTGTTTCAAAAAATCAGTGATGCGTTCCTTTTCCGAACTGATGTTGGAAACCCGTTCCTCAACTTTAGCTAATGTGATTTTTAAAACCTCATTTTCAGACTTTATTTTATCATAATCTTCAATAGAAATTAACGGTACAGATGATTGTGGTTTTTTTAAGAATAGGGCAATTAAAACGATTAAAATAATGATAAGAAGTGCAATGGCAGCGTATTCCATAATGATAAAAATTTTAGTAAAAATCGATATTAAAAACAGATTTACCAAAATATTTCGCTAGAATGTTTAGATACTTCGTACGAAATCGTCATTGTGAAGCCAATTTTCATCGGATGAAGGCAATCTATTTAGCAGGGCTTCCTACGTTCAATAATGACACTTCTTAATTTGCAGATTATTTTAATGATATCTTTTTAAAATATAAGATTTAAGTCATATGTTTAAGAGAACCAAACTTTCTTAAGATGCTTTTTCTAAGCTTTAAATATATGTAACTGAAGTTTTAACTTAATAAAATTTAGATTTAAATCTGTGAATCTGTAACCAAATTTCTTATCATTGAGCTTTAAATATTACACATGAAAAAATTAACAATTCTCATATCTTGTCCCGATCAAGTAGGGTTAGTGACCAATATTACCCGCATATTGGCATCATACCAACTTAATATTGTCGCCATGCGTGAATTTGTTGATGAAGAAAACAAAACTTTTTTTACGCGTATTGCCTGTATGGGTGATTTTGAGGAAACCGAAAAGTTAAGAGTGAAGCTGCTTGAAAACCTTCCGAATGCAGCTGATGTAAATTTAATTACGGAGCAGGAAAAAAAAGTTGCTGTTTTAGTGACTAAAGAATATCATTGCCTATCTGAAATTCTAATAAAAAACCAATTTAAAACCCTCGGTGCAAATGTTCAATGCGTAATTGGTAATTATGAAACACTCAGAAATTTCACCGAAAAGTTAGGTATTCCTTATTTTCATGTCTCCCATGAGCATAAAGAAAAAGAACAATTTGAATCAGAGATCAAGGAAATAATCAATCAATTTGATATTGATTATTTAGTGCTGGCAAAATTTATGCGTATACTTTCTGCTGATTTTGTAAAGGATTATGCAGGAAAAATTATTAATATTCATCATTCATTTTTACCAGCATTTATTGGTGCAAATCCATACAGGAGGGCTTTTGAACGCGGTGTAAAAATTATCGGTGCAACAGCTCATTTTGTGACCAATAACCTTGATGAAGGACCGATTATCACACAACATACTACCCATATAGATCATAATTTCGGCGTAAAGGAAATGGTTCGTGCAGGCAAAGAAATCGAGAAAAAAGTTCTTCTTGATGCCTTAGAGTTAATCTTTGAGGATAGAGTTTTTGTGAGTGGAAATAAAACAATTGTTTTTAAATAGATTTAAAGGCCCTTTTAATTAGCTGATATCAGTGCTTCACCTTATTTTAATGTTCAATTTTTGATACACCAATTTTCATTAGCCGATAGGCTAAAACATGATATACTTTACAATTAATTAGACATTTGTCATCAATTTCATTTCATTAGAATTTCTATCATTTTACAATAAGCTGTTTCAGTGGCATTTTCACATCACTTCCAGGTTTTTGAAGCAAATAAAATTTATAATGCAATACGACTAAAGTGCCTCATTCGATAAAATAAAGCACATTTTTATATGCTAGCTAGACAGAAAGCCTTCATTTTAAAAGAAGTTATTCGATTTATAAATCTAATAATGGATAAATTAAAGCAATATATATCCATCATGTTCTGTTTAACATCATTCTCTTCAAACCTCCAAAATGCGCTTCATATTGCATTAAAATAAGATTTTACCGTACTGCTATCTCATTAGTATTTATTCCTTTAAATAAATGGGGAACGCTTTTTGATATAAGCTAAACGAAAAACATACATAAGAAAATGGGAGTTTATTTAATATTAATCATCCCGGTATTATTGCTGAGCATGTTTGTACAATGGCGATTTAGAAATAAATTTTCTCAATATGCCGAAATGCAAATTAGCTCTGGTTTATCGGGCAAGGAGGTAGCAGAAAGGATGCTGCATGATAATGGAATTTACGATGTGAAGGTGATGAGTACCGAAGGACAATTAACGGATCACTATAATCCATCAGATAGAACAGTAAATTTAAGTACAGACGTATATTATAGCCGAAGTGTTGCCGCTGCAGCAGTAGCAGCACATGAATGCGGACATGCAGTGCAGCATGCAAAATCATATTCATGGCTTAACTTAAGAAGTACTATGGTACCTTTGGTTAGTATTTCGTCTAATTTGTTGCAATGGGTTTTATTAATTGGTGTTATGCTATTGGTTGTTAATGTTACACCAATTGTTTTGGCCATTGGTGTTTTAGGCCTGGCTTTAGTTACAGTATTTAGTATCATAACCCTACCAGTAGAGTTTGATGCCAGTAACCGGGCGCTGGCTTGGTTAAAAAATAATCAAGGTGTGATGCAAACAGCAGAAGAAAACAGGCAAGCTAAAGATGCGCTTTGGTGGGCAGCTATGACTTATGTTGTAGCAGCAATTGGTGCGCTGGCAAATCTGCTCTATTACGCATCTATGTTATTTGGAAGAAGTAGAGATTAGATTAACTTTATTATAAACATTAAATGGCTAGGATTTATCCTGGCCATTTTTATTTAAGGGATAGATGATTTATACAATCACTATCTGATATAAGAATTATTTATAATTGAAAAGATTAATTCAATTTATAAGGCGCAACCAATTGAAATTCGGGAATATCAACTTCAAATTCTGAACCATCTACATCACGCTTCATTAAATAGGTACCTTTCATGCTACCCATTTCAGTTTTTAAATTACATCCTGAAACATATACGTGCGTTTCACCTGGTTGAATTATTGGCTGCAAGCCAACAACCCCTTCCCCTTCAACCTTTCTACGGCTACTATTGGAATCAAAAATAAACCATTGTCGGCGAAGTAATTGAACAGCATAATCAGAAAGATTTGCAATCTCTATGCGGTAAGCAAACATAAAATGTTCGTTCGCCGGATTTGAGTATTCTGGTTGATAAATTGTTTCTACTGAAACTTTAACTCCATCTGTAATTGCTGTAACCATGATAATATTGCTGTATAAAATACTTTTCAAAAATCAAGCCAGTACTTTGGTTGCGTCATAGCTGGCAAATTTTTCTGCCACTTCTTCTAAAATACTGTAAATGTTGTTGATATCGGGCTCTGCCACCAAACGCATGCGGTAAGGTTTAAAATCTGGCAAGCCTTTAAAATAATTGGCATAATGCCTGCGCATTTCAAAAATTCCTGTTTTAGGACCTTTCCATTCCAGGGATTTATCCAAGTGAGTTCTGCAAACCTCTATGCGCTCCTCAATGGTTGGTCCTGGTAAATGTGTTCCGGTGTTAAAAAAATGTTTAACCTCTCTAAAAATCCATGGGTAACCAATAGCAGCTCTGCCGATCATGATGCCATCTACTTCATATTCCATGCGCCAGTTAGCAGCCTTTTCAGGACTATCTACATCGCCGTTACCAAAAATAGGAATTTTAATTCTTGGATTACGCTTAATTTCCCTGATCAATGACCAATCTGCCTCTCCCTTATAGAGTTGGGCCCTTGTTCTGCCATGAATGGTTAAAGCTTGAATACCAACGTCCTGAAGTCGCTCTGCTACCTCATAAACATTTTTACTGTCATCATCCCAGCCTAAGCGCGTTTTTACGGTAACCGGTAAATGTGAAGCTTTAACAACAGCTTCTGTCATTTTAACCATTTTATCAATATCTCGAAGCAAACTGGAACCTGCACCTTTGCAAACCACATTTTTAACCGGGCATCCATAATTAATATCAACCAGATCTGGCCCTGCAGCTGATGCAATTTCCGAAGCTTCACGCATATGGTCAATGTCACCTCCGAAAATCTGGATCCCTATGGGCCTTTCATACTCAAAAATGTCTAATTTCTGCCTGCTTTTTGCAGCATCACGAATTAAGCCTTCGGAAGAAATAAATTCAGTATACATTAAATCCGCACCATTTTTTTTACATACATAACGAAATGGTGGATCACTCACGTCCTCCATCGGGGCAAGCAATAATGGGAATTCACCTAAATCTATATTTCCTATCTTAACAGACATTTTCTATCTTCAACGATTAATAATACATACAAAAGTACAAATAATGAATTTTGTAACACCTAATAAGGAAGAAATCAATCCCTTTTTACAATTACTTTTACTTCTATTTTACGGAATTGCGGGCGGACTGGTTTTTGCATTAATTGGATTAGTGATTGCATTTTTAATGTATGGTACAAATTTGATGAGTAATGTAGCTGGACTTTTAGCAGGTGAACCACCATATATTAATGGGTTAAAAGTCATGCAAATCTTTTCTTCAATCGGAACCTTCATTGTGCCGGGAATTGCTTTGGCTTTAACTGAGAAACAAAAGGTGACTACATTTTATGGATTTGGTAAACCGAAATTTCCTTTAATTACTTTGGTTTTCCTAATTATGATCGCCAGTATGCCACTGATGGAATGGACTGCAATCTGGAACCAAAAGATGATCTTGCCAGAATTTTTAAAAGGAATTGAACATTGGATGAAGGAGAAAGAAGATGCTGCAATGGAAACCACCATCAAACTGCTAACCATGCGCAATAATTTTGATTTCTTGGTTAATCTGGTGATGATTGCAGTGTTGCCTGCCGTTGGAGAAGAACTTATGTTTCGAGGAGGCGTACAAAGATCGTTAAACAGGGCTTTTAATAATCCGCATGTAGCGATATGGCTTTCTGCGATCATTTTCAGTGCGATACATCTTCAGTTTTATGGGTTTATCCCTCGGATGCTTTTGGGTGCAGGATTTGGTTATTTATATTATTTTAGTGGAAGCCTCTGGTATGCCATATTAGCACATTTTATTAATAATGCTTATGCCGTGTGCGCGGCATTTTATATGCAAAAACACAATATGCCATTAGATAAAGCAGATGAACCTATTGGATTTCCTTGGTATGGTTATTTAATTAGTGCGATAATTACCATAGCTTTGTTTAACTTTTTTAAAAACAAAGCAGAACGTGAGCGAAAACTGGATTAAGGTTTATACAACTTCCGATGCATTTGCAGCAGAGGTATTGAAGCAAGGATTAACTGAGGCTGGTATTCCGGCAGTTACCATAAATAAGCAATTATCTGCCTATCATTTAGGTGAAATCCATGTATTGGTAAGCAAAGGTGATTTTAATAAGGCGATTGAATACCTTGTTCAGAATGAAATTGAATAATAGCTTAATCACATCCACATTTTTCATTATCCAAATTAATTTTTCCGCATGAAAACAAGGGCAATAACAGCTTTCTTTTTTACCATAGTAATGTTAGGCTCTATCTTTTTAGGGAGTTATACTTTTACTGTTTTTTATTTAGTATTAAGTATTTTATCGCTTTTTGAATTTTATAAGCTCATCAAAAATTCAGGTATCCGTCCACACCGTAATATTGGCCTTATTGCCGGGGCATTAATATTTTTGATGGCAGCAGGTTTGCACTATCTTAAATATGATGTTAAATACCTTTTACTCTGTATTCCGCTAATTTTTTCTGTTTTTATCTCAGAACTTTATAAAAAGAATAAAATTCCTTTTGCCAACATCTCTTACACTTTTGTAGGGTTTGTATATGTAACCATTCCTTTTTGTTTTTTCCACGCTTTAGGGTTTTTAAAAAACTGGAGTGAATACAATTTTCATTTTCCGCTGGCTTTTTTACTGATGCTTTGGGCCAATGATACAGGTGCCTATCTTTTCGGTGTAAAATATGGTAAGCGCAAATTATTTGAGCGTCATTCTCCAAAGAAAAGCTGGGAAGGTTTTTTTGGTGGGATGTTTACCAGCGTTTTAGTAGCATACGGATTGTCGTTTTTATTTCTTGAAAATCCATCATGGGTTTGGGCTGGAATGGCCATATTAATAGCCAGCTTTGGTACGCTTGGAGATTTGGTAGAATCCATGTTAAAACGTAGTCTGGACACCAAAGATAGTGGTGGATTGTTGCCAGGTCATGGTGGTTTGTTAGATCGTTTTGATGGATTGTTATTAGCTGCACCAGTGGTTTATGCTTATTTGTATCTGATTTTGTATTAAATCATTTAAGGAGAAAATATAAGGTTGTAGTTTTTATAGCATAGATTTTACTTTAGCACTTATATGAAACTTACCTTTCTTAGGTGGTAAACTAAGCTTTATTTAATAACCTGAACTGGTTTTTTATTCTCATCAATAGCCACAAAAGTAAAATCGCCGTGTACGGCAAGCTCTCTTCCACTGGCATACATTTGCTCAATGTAGATTTCTACATTCACCTTTAAACTGGTATTACCAACATGATTTACTTTCCCTACCAACTCAATAATGGTTCCTGCCGGAATAGGTTTCTTAAAGTCGATTCTGTCACTACTTACGGTAACCATAATTTGCCTGCTAAAGCGTGTAGCCGTAATAAAGGCTACTTCATCCATCAAATGCATGGCAGTACCTCCAAAAAGGGTATCATAATGGTTTGTAGTATTTGGAAATACGGCTTTAAAAATGCTTGTTGTTGAGTTTTTAATTCTTTCTTCGAGGGTCATACCAAAATTTATATAAATGTAGCCACGGAAACATAGCATAACACGAAACTTATTTCTATAAGATGAATGCTAACTGTGGATCCGTGGCAAAAATATTAATTAATTTGCGCCTCCTGGGTTAAAACAGCTTCATTTTTACGCATTTCTTTTGCCGCTTCCACCATTTCGATCAGGGCTTTTTTGGTTTCATCCCATCCACGGGTTTTTAATCCACAATCTGGATTTACCCAAATTTGATCTTCAGGAATAACAGCCTTCGCTTTTTTAAGTAAATAAACCATTTCTTCCCTTTTAGGCACACGTGGTGAGTGAATATCATATACCCCAGGACCAATCTCATTTGGATATTTGAAGTCTGCAAAAGCATCCAAAAGCTCCATTTGAGATCTCGATGTTTCAATAGTAATTACGTCAGCATCCATATCCGCAATGTTTTGAATAATGTCATTAAATTCAGAGTAGCACATGTGCGTATGAATTTGTGTTTCATCTTCAACCCCACTTGCAGAAATTTTGAAAGCATTTACAGCCCAGTTCAAATAAGTCTGCCAGTCTTTCTTCCTTAAAGGTAAACCTTCTCTAATAGCAGGCTCATCAATCTGAATAATTTTAATTCCTGCATTTTCCAGGTCGACAACCTCATCCCTGATGGCCAATGCAATTTGTGTACAAGTTTCTGATCGTGGCTGATCATTACGCACAAACGACCATTGTAAAATAGTTACTGGTCCGGTTAACATCCCTTTCATGTATTTAGATGTTAAAGATTGCGCATAAGATGTCCATTTTACTGTCATAGGCTGCGGGCGTGAAATATCACCATAAATGATAGGTGGTTTTACGCAACGGGAGCCATAGCTTTGTACCCAACCATTCTTAGAGAAGGCAAAACCTTCCAGCTGCTCGCCAAAATATTCAACCATATCATTGCGTTCAAATTCACCGTGCACCAGAACATCAAGGTCTATTTCCTCCTGCCATTTTACAGCTTTGGCTGTCTCTTCGGCAATAAGTGTATTGTATTCATCTTCCGTAAAAATTCCATTTTTGAACTTAGCCCTCCAGCTTCTTACTTCTGCTGTTTGTGGAAATGAACCAATTGTTGTAGTGGAATACTTTGGTAGATTAAGTTGTTGCTGTTTAATTTTTCTCAGAGAGAAGGGACTTTTACGTTCAGAATCTTCGGCCTTTAAATTGGCAACGCGTTCTTTTACTACGATATTGTGAATTGACTTTGATGTTTTCCTGTTGCTTAAAGCCTTCTTGTTTTCCTCTAGTTTTTGGAGGGTAGATGCAGGGCCTTCATTAGTAATTAGTCTTTTGAGGGTAACAATCTCAGCTATTTTCTGTTTTGCAAAGGCAAGCCATTGTTTTACCTCAGCAGTCAGATTTTCTTCATTGGTTTCGTTTTCTAAGTTAACAGGCGAATGGATTAAAGAGCAAGATGGTGCAATCCAAATCCAGTCTATACTTAACTTTTCTACAGCTTGATTAATCGTAGCAATAGCATGTTCGAAATCAATTTTCCAGATGTTTCTGCCGTCTACAATACCTAAAGAAAGTATGGTATTTTCTTTAAGCTGAGCCAATACATCAGCTAACTGATTTTCAGCCCTTACCAAATCAATGTGTAAAACATTTACCGGAAGTGATGTGGTTAATGTCAGGTTATTACCAAGACCTTCAAAGTAGGTTGCAAGAACCAATTTGATTCTTGGAAAGGCTTTACGAATTTCCTTATAGGCATATTCATAAGCTTTTTGTTCTTTTTCTGATAAATCTAAAGTCAGAAATGGTTCATCAAATTGTACATATTCAACGCCTAAAGCATCTAAACGAGTTAAAATTTCCAGATAAACAGGAAGCAGATTTTTGATTAGATCGATTTTTTCGAAACCACTCTCCTTTTCTTTCCCAAGTAAAAGGTAAGTTATTGGACCAATTAAAACTGGCTTTGTAGTAATGCCCAATTGTTTAGCTTCATAAAACTCATCTATTATTTTAGTAGAGAAAAGTTTGAAAGGCTGGTCTTTTTGAAATTCAGGAACAATATAATGGTAATTGGTATCGAACCATTTGGTCATTTCCATAGCAACAACGTCCAGTCCATCTTTCTGATAACCTCTTGCCATAGCAAAGTATAAATCAAGTTCTGAATTTCCTTTTTTCAGAATCACTTCATTATACCTTTTAGGGATTGCACCAAAAGTTAAGGAATGATCCAGAACATGGTCATAGAAAGAGAAATCATTTGATGGAATAAGGTCGATTCCGGTTTCCTGCTGAAGTTTCCAGTTTTCGTGGCGAATGTTTTTTCCCACCTGAAGTACATTTTTGTAGCCTGTTTTATCTGCCCAGTAATTTTCGCAGATTTTCTTTAATTCCCGGTGACTACCTATTCGCGGATAGCCAAGATTTTGCGTTAGCATTTCTTTTAAAGATTAAGTAAATAAATCGTTTAAAAGCCCTTAAGCAATATTCTATAATGATTTCTGTAAAAAATGAAAAGGAAAGGCAGGGGCATACAAAAGCCACTCATCAGCCATAAGCTTAAAGCGAATTTAATAAAATGGTTAATTTTATTGTGAACCTATCAGACCTGACCTGTTGCTTTTTTACGCGAAAGCACCGTCAATTCGATATATGGCAGGTCTCCTGACTTATTCCCGATTTTATCGCCTTCCCATCCTGAAAAAACAGAACAGTGGCCTTATTGATAAAACCGTTGTCTTTAATTTAAAAAGACAGAATTTACAGTTGCGCGACAGCTCGTGATTTGCACACGATTCCCTTTTAATTTACAGCTAAGTAAAACCTATATTGGTTGATGAAAAATAAAGTTAAGAACTTACATCAAAAGCAAATGTATCGATTACCAAGCAGTAATTGTAGCTGTTGGCAAATTTTGTTCTGTTTTCATTAAAAAAATATTAATAAACTAGGCAAATATTTGGCGATTGCTGTCGTGTAACAAATTTACATCAAGCAGTTTTCTCACTCTTTTCTCTATTATATTTGATTATCCAAAAACAATCCCGACTATGATAAAAAACTACTTAAAGAAGTTTTCTTTTGCTTTTTTAATGATCACTTCTGCTGTGGTTAATGCACAAGAAATACCATCCCCTAAATCACATTTTGGTTTTGATATTGGCGATAATTATCAGCTTGCTACCTATACACAAACCGAAGCTTATTTTAAAAAATTAGCCGAAACATCCAAACGTGTGAAACTGGTTGATATCGGTAAAACAGAGGAAGGAAGAAGCCAGTATATGCTGATTGTATCTTCGCCAGAAAACCTTCAAAAGCTAGAGCGTTATAAAGAAATTTCGCAACAGCTTGCCCATGCAGAAGTTACTCCTCAACAAGCAAAAACCCTTTCTCAGGAAGGAAAAGCAGTGGTTTGGATTGATGGTGGTTTACACGCAACTGAAACAGTTGGTGCGCATCAGCTGATTCAAACTGCTTATGAATTTGCTTCAAAAACAGATCCTGAAACTATCAAAATTCTGGAAAATGTAATTATTTTATTTACTCATGCCAATCCTGACGGACAGGAATTAGTGAGTAACTGGTATATGCGTGAAAAGGATTCGACAAAGAGAGCATTATCTGGCCTGCCAGTTCTTTATGAAAAATATGCAGGGCACGATAATAACCGGGATTTCTTTATGCTGAATTTAAAGGAAAGCCAAAATATTGGAAGACAGCTTTTTGTAGAATGGATTCCGCAGATTATGTATAACCATCATCAGGCTGGCCCTGCCGGAACTGTTGTAGCTGGGCCACCCTATCGCGACCCTTTCAATTATGTTTTCGATGCCACGCTCTTAACCAGTTTAGATGCGGTGGGGGCAGCCATGCATACCAGATTAAATGTAGAAGGAAAGCCTGGTTATACACAACGTGGAGGTTCAGTATTTTCAACCTGGTACAACGGAGGATTAAGAACAACCACTTATTTTCATAACATGGTTGGTTTACTAACTGAGATTGTTGGTAGCCCAACACCATCAGAAATCCCATTAGTGCCTTCCCGGTTATTGCCAAACAGTGATTCACCTAACCCTGTTACGCCCCGGAAATGGTATTTTAAAAACTCAATTGACTATTCTGTTTCTCTGAACTACGCTGTATTAAATTATGCGCAGCGACATGCAGACGAATTGCTTTTTAATATTTATCAAATGGGCAGAAATTCAATTGAAAAAGGTAAGAAGGATACCTGGTCTTTTTCTCCAAAGAAAATTGAAGCCATTAATACGGCAGCAAAAAAAGGTGGATCGAATGCTGCAGATGGCGGTGATTATGATTTCGGCTCCAGACAAATGATGAATGTAAAATATTTTGATACCGTGATGAAGGCACCGGCAAACAGAGATGCAAGAGGTTATATCCTATCTGCTGATCAGGCTGATTTTAATACGGCGATCAAATTTCTAAATGCGCTGATTAGAACTGGGATTATCGTACAAAAGGCAACGGCTTCATTTACTGTTGCCGGGAAAAAATACCCTGCTGGGAGTTATGTTGTTAAAACTGACCAGGCTTTTAGGCCACATGTTTTAGATATGTTTGAGCCACAAGATCACCCGAATGATTTCAAATATGAAGGTGGTGCCCCTATACCACCCTATGATGCTGCCGGATGGACATTGGCTTATTTAATGAACGTAAAATTCGATCGCATTCAGAACGACTTTAACGGTCCTTTTGAAAAAAATCCATATGGTAAGCTACTGGTTCCTGAAAATAAGCTTACTGGGAAAAGTTATATATTAAGTGCTGCACAAAATGATTCTTATACCGCTGTTAATGATCTATTGAAAAATAAAATAGAGGTTTACCGCTCAAAGGAAAACGGAGATTTTTATGTTTCTTCTGCTGGAAAATCTGTTTTGGAAAAGGCGAATGTGAAACTAAAATCTGCGACCATTCCAAAAGATAAAACGAAAATTTCTGCTTCAAGAATTGCCTTATGGGATAATTATGGTGGATCGATGGCTTCTGGTTGGATGCGTTTTATTATGGAACAGTATCATTACAATGCTACCGTTATTTATCCGCAAGACATTGATGCAGGAAGTTTAAAATCTAAATTTGATGTAATTATTTTCGTTGGTGGCGCAATTCCGGCACTACAGGGTGGTGGCTTCGGCTCAAGATCCTTCGGACCTAAAGCAGAAGATATTCCTTTGACATATAGAAATCGTTTAGGTAGGATTACCGCAGATAAATCTATACCTCAATTAAAGAAATTTTTAGAAGAAGGGGGCAATATTGTAACCATTGGAAGCAGTACCAATTTGGCTTATCATTTATACTTACCAATTCGTAATGCCATGACGGAGATTGTAAATGGTGAAGAAAAAAGACTTCCGGCCGAGAAATATTACGTTCCAGGAAGTGTTCTACAAGTTGAATTAGATCCCAAACAACCTGCTAACTGGGGAATGGAAAATGATGCGGATGTGTATTTTGATAATAGTCCGGTTTTTAAATTAACAGGAGATGCCATTACTGCCGGAAAAATCAAACCATTGATGTGGTTCAAATCTGCTAAACCTTTGCGCAGCGGTTGGGCTTGGGGGCAGGCATATTTGCAGGACGGTGTAACTGCTTTTGAGGCAAATGTAGGGAAAGGAAAGTTACTGGCTTTTGGTCCGGAAATCGCGTTCAGGGCACAAACACATGGAACTTTTAAATTAATTTTTAATCAGTTGTATAAATAAAATTAATCACACAAAGCCAGTAGATATCTCGCTGGCTTTGTGTTGATTTTCGAAACTTATTTCTTAGAAAATACCTTTAGTTCGTTCTTGTAAACATAATAAAGGTTGTCCGTTATATAATCAATTTCATAGATAGGTTTTGTATTATCAATGCTAATCTTATCTACCTCTTCACCATTCGCTTTATTCACTTTTACAAGATAGTTCATCTCATCGCTCTCTCCACGGGCAAAAATAAATGCAAAATCATTGTTTTGTTTTAAGGCTTTAAATCTAGAGTTAATACGGCCAGATACACTAGAATTAATTGAATTAGCAATATCATTATTTAAGATAGATTTGTTTCTTAGCTCTTGTCTGGATTTTTCAGTAAGCAAATAATCATGTATAACATTACCATTACCATCTCTTACCAAATATATTGCTTCAGAGAGCCCTCCTTGAAGACTCGATACCGCACCGAAATACGACATTCCAATTATACTACCAGTTTTAAGCAGTCTTCTGGTTGCAGATCCAGGTTCTTTGTATGTACGTTGAAATTTTATAGCTCCATCTTTTCCCACTCCTATTACTTCATTTTCGCCAGTTAATGATACTCCCCAATCAAATAAACCGATTGTACTTAAAGCTTTGTCATTTTTAACCTTAATTTTAGCAAAGGGTTCTGGCTTTTCTAAAGCCGCAGGGTCAAATTTGTAGAGTTTTTCATCATTGAAAACTAAAAAAGATTTGCTTGCCTCATCAAAAGCATAAAGTAAAGGTAGTTTAGGGTCAAATTTAATATTGCCTTTCCAAATCTTTTTTCCTGTTGTGTAATCCACCATATTTCCGTAAGTACCTGTTAAATAAAGTACTTTATTGTTATCAATTTTATTTAAGAAATATACAGGATCTGTTTTGTCATCACTTATTTCAATAAAATTTTTCCATTTCTGTTTACCATCGCGATCAATCAAACTCATTTCGTTGTCTGCTATATACAGGTAGTCATTATCAACAGCAATAACCTGTTTAATATCATCACCTTTCGCATCTTTCTTCCAAATCTTTTTACCTGAATTATAATCAAAAAAGTTGAATCCATTTGAATGTGCTACTAAAAACTTAGCTCCCCAATCTTCAATATAGGATACGTATTTTGTTGTAATATCTTCTTTAAATAATGGAGCGCCTGATTCCGTATCCAAAGCATTTAATGCTTTTTTTGATGAAATTATACTGCCTGCATTACGCATAGTAATGATGTGTTTTTGATCGTTTGAAAGATAAAATCTATTAACGGCTTCTTTAATTGTCCATATTATTTTGCCATTTTCTTTATCAAGCTTAAACAGGTGATTATTTATTGTCGCATAGATAGCATCACTTGTGGTCACCACTTCATCTTTCGTAGTAAGTTTAGAAAGCCCTAATCCCATACTATTTGCAACTGAATTGGCCAATAATGATTTCAGCATCCCGTCTTTAGTCCCTACAATAGTGTTCCATTTATCTTTACCTGTTATAGGGTCAAAAAGAACACACTTGAAATCTTTACCCTCGGTAACTAAAAATAGAAATTTTTCGTCACTTTGGATATATTGACTTAATACAAGCCTATAATTGGTTGTGCCAGAATTAAATATCACTTTACCATTAAGAGAATTGATAATCACATCTTTCGAATTGATGTTTGCCTGGATGTATGGTGTATTTTCCAGAAAAACTAATTGATCGGTAGACTGAAAAATTTTCAATAAATCTGGATCATTAAGGGCCTGATTAGCATTTATAAGTTTAGTTGCTGTACTCATTTTTCCGATCTGTTCATCAGTCAGGCTCCAATCAATCGTATTTGTCTGGGGGTTAAAGGACGACACCTTATCCGCTTCTTTAACAAGTATATTTCCTGTTAAATTATCTAAGGTGATAGACTGAATTTTGGTATCGAACTTAGCGACGTAATCAGCCTGTCGCTGTGCCAAAGTACTGAAATATAAGCCCGTTAATAGTAAACTTGCAATAAGCGTTTTCTTCATCATAATTAGTATATTTAAATTGATTATTGCAAAATGATGCCATATTTATTTCTTTGATTAGGAGGTGGCATATAGGTCTCTATTTTACGCTTGGGGAAATTTGTCCCATGTTGTGAGATATTATTCCCCTTTGGGAAAGGATAGGTTTTTACTTTCAATTTACCCGCCTTAAATTAGAAGCGATTACTTTTGCTTTATGAAAGTAGAAATTTGGTCGGACGTAATGTGTCCGTTTTGTTATATCGGTAAACGTCACTTTGAGAGGGCCATAGAAAAATTGCCTTTTAAAGATGAGATCATAGTAGATTGGAAAAGTTATCAGCTAAATCCTGAATATCATAATACAAACAATGAAACGGTGTACGATTATCTTTCTAGAAGTAAGGGAATGCCAATTGAGCAGGCTAAGCAAATGACTAAACAGGTAGTAGAAATGGCTACAAATGCAGGTTTATCTATTGATTTTGATACCAATATTCCTGCAAATACCTTTGATGCACACCGGTTAATTCATTTGGCAGCCAAACACGGTTTGCAAGATCAGGCTGAAGAAAAATTGTTTGAAGCTCATTTTGTAAACAGCAAAAATATTGGTGAAACCGATGTTTTGATCAATCTTGCTGAAGAAATCGGGTTGAATCGTACTGAGGCAGAAGAGATTTTAAAAGGAGATCTATTTAGCGAAGCTGTTCGGTATGATATTTATGAAAGCCAGAACTTAGGTATTAGAGGTGTTCCTTACTTTGTAATGGATAGAAAGTATGGTATATCTGGCGCACAACCTGTGGAAGCTTTTACCGATGCGCTTACTCAAAGTTTTACAGAATGGAAAGCCACTCAGCCTAAAACTACGCTTACTTCATTAAATAAGAATGATGATGCGGTTTGTGATGAGAATGGTTGTGAAATATAGGTTTGTTTCCTGCAGATTACACTGATCAATGTAGATTTTTCTGCGTACATCATTTTGATTTGCGGGAATATTATGAACCTCTTCATGTTGAATTTACTTCAGCATCTATTTATAAATTAGATTACGCTCAGGATGATGATTGATTAAGTAATTACGCATAATTTAATTTACTGCTGCTGATTCTTCAAAGGCGTTAACAGGTATTCCAAACCATTAACCCGTATTTCGAACATGGTAGCCATTAAATCACCCAATTTACCTTTCGGAAAGCCTTTGTCTTTATACCAGAGCAGGTAGCTTTCAGGAATATTGCAGATTAGATAGCCTTTATATTTCCCGTAAGGCATTTGCATTTTTACTAAGTCGAGTAATAAGGTAGGATCCATTAAAGTATAAAATCTAAATAGTTTTCTTTGTTAATGATAGAAAATGAAGCGTGTGGATAGTTTTTGGCAAAAAAGCCAGGTATTTTCTTTTTTTGATTACTCCATTTAAAGTCGATTGCCACCATCTCTCCATTTTTAGTTTCAATTAAATCAATTTCCTGCTGGTCATATGTTCTCCAGAAATAATACTGAGCACCTTGTTGTTCGTAGTTGGTTTTTTTTATCCGTTCACTAAACCCATAGTTTTCCCATAAAATACCCTGGTCATTCCGAAGTGATAATAATCTAAAATCATTGATAATGGCATTCCGGATACCATTATCGTAAAAATACCATTTCGAAGATTTGGTAACCTCTTTACGAAGGTTGTTGCTATATCCGCCAATTTTATAAATAATAAATACCTTCGAAAGCAAATCAAGATAACGATCAACAGTATTTTTACTTATCCCTAATGAACGTGACAGTTCATCAATTGATACTTCCGAACCAATTTGCAGGGCAATAAGCTTTAACAAATCGAATAGTTTATTACTATTTTGAATGTTTTCATAAATCAAAATATCCTTTAACAAATATGATTTCACCAATTCTGTTAGGTATTGAGATTTTTCTGCCAACGTTTCTAATTTAAATATTTCAGGATATGAACCAAAAATTAGCCTTTCTTCCAGGTTTTGAGCAGTTTGTAAGCCGTTTTCATTTGGTGCTAATTCTAATTGCGCAATTGGATATAAATAGTAGGTTATACTTCTACCAGTAAGCGGTTCGCCGGTTTGATTAGAAAGGTCAAATGCTGATGAACCACTCGCTATAATCGTTAAATCTTTAAAGCTGTCAATTAGCAACTTTAAAATTTTGCCAATTTCAGGAATCACCTGTGCTTCATCGATAACCAATAGTTTACTATTACCTAAAATTCTTTTGTAGTTAGCTGCAGTTCTGGTAGCAAGCAAGGTTTGAATATCCTGATCCTCTCCGTTTAAAAAAATATATTCAATATTTGCTTCAGCAGTGATTTGTTCAATCAGCCATGTTTTGCCAACCCTTCTTGTTCCGAAAAGTAAAATCACTTTATTCTTCCCTATTTTACGGAGAATAGTTGATTTTAAATATCTTGAAATTTGACTTTGCATAAGTCAAATATAGATAAATTTTGTTAATTCAGTCAGTCGGCTGACTGAATTAACGTTAATTCAGTCAGCCGACTGACTGAATTAAGGTTTTTAATCGATTAGTTCTAAAGTTTGAATGGCTTCTTCAACGGTACTTACATTATCAAAAGCAATGCGTAAAGTATTTTTAACTTCTTTTAAATTACACATTCTTGGATGATTCTGAGCAAAAGTTAAAATTCTGGTAAAGGTATTGGAATCAAAATACTTCGATTGTTTATCACTTAAGAAATACCCTCGCAGGCTATTTTTCTTAAAGCTAATTTTCTCAAAGCCAAGTTTCTTTCCAAACCATTGCAAACGCACCACACTCAACATGGTTTTTACCTGTGGCGGAACCGGACCAAAACGATCGGCTAAATGTTTTTCAAAAATGGCTAGTTCAGCTTCATTGCTTAATTTAGAAAGTTCTGTATACAGGTTATAACGTTCGGTAATATTGGTAATATAGGCATCAGGAATATATAGCTCTAAGTCTGTATCTACCTGTGTGAAGCCAACAAATGGCCGTTCTGGCTCATTCTCAAACAAGCCTTTAAATTCTGCTTCTTTCAGTTCCTGAATGGCCTCATCTAAAATTTTATGGTACATTTCAAAACCTATTTCAGCAATAAAGCCACTTTGTTCGGCACCGAGTAAATTTCCACTACCACGTATATCCAAATCCCGCATGGCCACGTTAAAACCGCTGCCCAAATCAGAAAATTCTTCAATTGCGCTTAGGCGCTTTCTAGCCTCAGATGTTAACGTAGAAAGTGGTGGCGATAACAAATAGCAGAAAGCCTTTTTATTGCTCCTGCCTACACGTCCACGCATCTGGTGCAAATCACTTAGCCCAAACATATGTGCGTGATTAATAATGATCGTGTTGGCATTCGGAATGTCTAAACCAGCCTCAATAATTGTGGTTGCAACTAAAACATCTTTTTCACCATTGATAAAATCAAGCATTACATCTTCGAGGGCATCGCCATCTAATTTTCCATGTGCAATACCAATTCTGGCTTTTGGTACAAGTTTTTGAATCATTCCGCCCAGTTGCATTAAATCATTTACACGATTGTGAATGAAGAAAACCTGTCCGCCGCGGTCTAATTCAAACTGAACAGCTTCCTGAATCAGTTTATCATTAAATACATGCAATTCGGTACTTACCGGTTGACGGTTTGGTGGTGGCGTGCTGATAATAGATAAATCACGGGCGCCCATTAATGAAAAGTGTAGCGTTCTTGGAATTGGTGTAGCGGTTAGTGTTAAAGTATCTACGTTTACACGAACGGCCTTTAAACGCTCTTTAGCAGTTACGCCGAATTTCTGTTCTTCATCAATAATCATGATACCCAAGTCTTTAAACTTCACATCCTTACTGAGCAAGCGATGGGTGCCAATTAAAATATCAACCTTTCCGGCTGCGGCTTCTGCCAGTGTATCTTTAATCTGCTTATTGGTTTTGAAACGATTAATGTAATCTACCGTAACCGGAAAATCCTTCAGCCGTGAAGAGAAAGTTTTAAAATGCTGTAAAGCTAAAATAGTTGTTGGCACTAAAACAGCAGCTTGTTTACCTTCGGCAACTGCTTTAAAAGCTGCACGAACAGCTATTTCTGTTTTGCCAAAACCTACATCGCCACAAACTAAACGATCCATCGGATGTGGCGCTTCCATATCCTTTTTTACATCCTGAGTAGCTTTGAGCTGATCAGGTGTGTCTTCATAAATAAATGAAGCCTCTAGTTCGGTTTGTAAATAACCATCGGGAGAGAAAGCTGTTCCTGCCTGAGTTTTTCTTAAGGCATAAAGCTTAATCAGGTCCCGGGCAATGTCTTTAACTTTTTTTTTTGTAGTTTTTTTAAGCTTATCCCAGGCGTCAGTACCGAGTTTATTCATTTTCGGAACTCCACTTTCCTTTCCGCTATACTTTGCAATGCGGTTGAGTGAATTAATGTTCACATAAAGCAAATCGTTATCGGCATAGATTAAACGAATCATTTCCTGCGTTTTGCCATTTACTTCCACCTTTTCTAATCCGGCATATTTTCCAATACCATGATCAATGTGCGTAACGTAATCGCCTGATTTTAATTCCCGTAAATCTTTAAGGGTAATGGCCTGACTTTTCTGATAACCCTTTTTAAGCTTGTATTTATAGTAACGGTCAAAAATCTGGTGATCTGTATAAAAAGCCGTTTGAATTTGAGGATCAACAAAACCCTCACGTAACATGCTGTTAATTGGGGTAAATTTGGCCGATTTATCTATGTCATCCAAAATGGCATATAAACGTTCAATCTGTTTCGGCGAATCGGTAAAGATGAAATTTACAATTCCAGCTTTTTCATTCTCCTTTAAATTATGAATAAGCAGGTTAAAATCTTTATTAAACGATGGCTGTGGTTTGGTTTCAAATTCAAACCGATCATCCGTTTTATAAAAAAACTGTTTTCCAAACTCCACTAACGGAAAATCGTGTAAATGGTCACCCAGTAATTTTTCGTCACTAAAAGCAAACTTTGGATCAATCCATTCTGGATTTTGTGCCTTATCTGCCAGTGAAAGTGCTTTCCAAAGTTCTACAGCTTTCTTATAACCAGCTTTTACAATATCTAAAGTAAATTCAACATCCTTTAACCAAAGCTGTGTATCCTGATCAATATAATCGAGGATGCTGATGTTACTTTCTGTTAAGAATTTGGCTTGTACATTTGGAACAATCGTAAGAGATTTTACACTATTTACCGAAAGCTGGCTTTCAATTTCAAAGCTGCGGATACTTTCTACCTCATCGCCAAAAAACTCAATGCGAAAAGGCAAATCCGAAGAAAAAGAAAAGATATCTACAATACCACCACGGATAGAAAACTGACCAGGCTCGTAAACAAAATCCCTGCGATCGAAATCATAATCAATTAAAAATTCATTAATAAAATCAATTCCCAGTTTAGCGCCGAGGCTAATTTCCAATGTGTTTTTTTCTAACGCAGAGCGATCGATCACCTTTTCAGCGATGGCTTCTGGATAGGAAACCACAATTTTTCCATATTCCGAATCGTGATTAAGTTCATTTAGTACTTCAGCACGAGCCAATACATTGGCAGTATCTACCTGGGTAAAATCAAAAGATTTACGGTATGATGAAGGAAATAGTAAAACCTGTTTATCCAAAACGCTCTCAAGGTCAGATTGAAAGTAAGCAGCCTCTTCCCTATCCGGAAGAATGAAAAGCATTGGTTTATGAAGTAAAAAGTAAGAAGAAAGTGCAACAATGGCATCGGCAGAACCCACCAATCCCTTTAATTGTATCTTCGGGCTTTTAGTACTGTTTAACGCTTTGGTAAACTCAGTTACCCGATCGTCGGTTTTATATCTGTTTATTAAATCACGAATATTCAAGGCACAAAAATAAGCTTATCTTTAATATTAACCTGCAATTTTGTTAAAGGTTTTTTAAGTTTGTGCTAAGTTTGTTCGGGTGCAGGTACTGATTCGTCGGATTATATCTGCAGTTTGTCGAATAGGCGTCCATCCATGTAACAAAGCAAGTTTCAAATCCTCTAAAATACATAAATTGAAAGCATGAAATACATTAAAAACTTCCCGTTAGAACTAACGTTCTGGGTAGTGGCTTTAGTGTTACTGGCAACAGCAAATGGTCATGAGCATCACTTTACACTTTGTCCGCTTGCCAATTTAGGCTATGAGGGCTGGTGTCCTGGGTGTGGATTGGGCAGGTCAATCAGCCATATTTTTCATGGTGAGTTTACCGAAAGCTTTTCCGAACATTGGTTCGGGCTTCCGGCACTTTTAATTATAGTTTATAGAATTTATACATTAATCAGAAATAAGAGAAAATTTAAAACTTTAACCTTAAATACATAGAAACCATGGATATATTTCAATCACCTTTAATGTCGTTACCAGGTATAACGCCAGAAGAATATGCTTATTTACAACAAGCAACAACAGGTTTAAATGAGCAGCAATTGCGTAATTTTTTAATGATTTACGGCAGCAGAAGAAAACAACCTTCAGAAATTTTGTTACTGGCCTTAATTGGTTTTGTAGGCTTCGCCGGGATACACAGATTCGTCATCGGACAAATTGGAATGGGTATTTTATACTTCTTTACTGGTGGTTTGTGTATGATTGGAACCATTGTAGATGTAATTAACCATAAAAGCCTGGCATTTGAATACAATCAAAAAGCTGTTTTTGAAAGTTTGCAAATGGTAAGAATGGGCGGTGGATTTCAATAAACGCTAAATAGCATTTTTAAAGCCCTTTAAACAAAAGACTTAGTAAATATGATTATAAATTTTGAAAAGCAAAGACAGTAATACTTTTTAACGTTTGTGCCGATATACACTATAAGTCCGCACCTGATGAAGAATCGGGTTTGCGGGCTTTTTGTTTCTACCGATGAGTGTTTCCATTGCTGCACAGTAAAATGGAGCGATCTTAAAAGTATCCATCTTGAAGATTTAACTTTGCTGAGCCTTGCGGGTTTCAATAGGTTCGAAATAACAATTTGGACAATATTCCTTTTAAACAAAACCCGAAATATTCTATATTTATACCATGAAATTAGCCGAAATCACCAATTACTTAGAAAGTATTGCACCGTTGAATTATCAGGAAGATTATGATAATTCGGGTTTAATTGTGGGCGATCCAAATATGGATATTCGAGCAGCCCTAGTTGCCTTAGATTGCATTGAGGCCATTGTTGATGAAGCCATTTCTACAGGTTTTAATCTGATTATTACCCATCATCCCATTATTTTTAAGGGATTAAAAAAGTTAAATGGAAAAACCTATATAGAACGTGTGGTACTGAAGGCCATTAAAAATAATATTGCTTTATATGCCATACATACCAATTTAGATAGTGTACATACTGGTGTAAATGCCCGCATTTGCGAACGCCTCAGCCTAAGTGGTACAAAAGTACTTTCGCCTAAGGCTGGGTTGTTAAAAAAACTGGTTACTTATTGCCCACATGCGCAGGCAGAACAATTGCGTTCAGCTTTATTTTATGCAGGCGGTGGAAGTATTGGGAACTACAGTGAATGCAGCTTTAATGCGGATGGTTTTGGAACATTTAAAGGCAATGAAGATTCTGATCCTTACGTTGGTGAAAAAGGCGTTCGTCACCAGGAAGCAGAAACCAGAATTGAAATGGTTTATCCCGCTCAGACCGAAAGAAAAATTTTGGTTGCGTTGTTTGAAAATCATCCATACGAGGAAGTAGCTTACGATATTTATAAATTGGAAAATAAACACGAACAGGTTGGTTCGGGCATGTTGGGCTGGTTAGAATATGACATGGATGCTTACGACTTTTTACACCTGGTGAAAGATAGGATGCATGCAAAAGTGGTGAGACATACTGCTTTAACCGGAAAAAGAATTAAAAAAGTAGCTGTTTGCGGGGGTTCCGGAAGTTTTCTGTTAAAAGAAGCGATTGCCGCTGGCGCAGATGCTTTTATTACCGCTGATTTCAAATACCATGATTTTTTTGATGCGGAAGAAAAAATCATCATTGCCGACATCGGACACTTTGAAACTGAACAATTTACCTCAAATTTATTGGTTGAAATTATTCAGAAAAAATTTACTAACTTTGCAATCCGTTTAACGGAGCAAAATACAAACCCCATAAATTACTTGTTTTAATGGAACAAACCGTAGAACAAAAGCTAAAAGCTTTATACGAATTACAGAATATCCACACCAAAATTGATAAAATCCGTCAGGTACGTGGCGAATTACCAATGGAAGTTGCCGACTTAGAAGATGATGTTTTAGGATTAGAAACCAGAATTTCAAAAATTAAGGCCGAACTTGATGATCTGGAAGATTCAATCGTAACGCGTAAAAACACGATAAAAGATGCGCAGTCTTCCATAAAAAAATATGATACTCAATTAAAAGAAGTTAAAAATAATCGTGAATACGATGCTTTAACTAAAGAAATTGAGATTCAAGGCTTGGATATCCAGGTTTCTGAGAAAAAAATTAAAGAGCACGGTTTTGAAATTACTTCAAAAACTGAAATCTATGAAGCTGCAAAAGCTGAATTAGAAGGAAGAAGAAAAGATTTAGAAATTAAAAAAGGTGAGCTTGATGTAATCACAGCTGAAACTGAAAAAGAAGAGCAGGATTTACAAAAGAAAGCAGATAAGGCAGAGCCTCAAATTGAGGAGCGTTTATTGGTAGCTTATAAACGCCTTCGCAAAAATGCAGTGAATGGTTTAGCAGTAGTAACTATTGATCGTGATTCATGTTCAGGATGTTTTAACCAGATTCCACCTCAACGCCAATTAGATATTCGCCAGCGTAAAAAAATTATTGTTTGCGAGCACTGCGGTCGTATCTTGGTTGATGAAGCTTTAACTCATGAAGTTGCAGAAGGTTAATCAGAACTTATAGAAATTTTTTTAAAAACGTCCCGACAAAATCGGGACGTTTTTTATTTATGTATAAAACAAGAAAAACATTCTAACGTTTAAGTCTTATTCATTTATCGCTCAGGCCATCAATAAATTAAAATATTACCACAAATGACTAAAATACAGCGTTTCACTGTTCTTTCTGCGCTATTCATATTTCATACTACCTCCCTCTTTGCTAACTTTGATTTTAACAGCAATTGCCTGAAGGCTTATAAAAGTATATTCGAGTTAAAGCTTGGCAATGCCAGAGCTTATATTTCAACTGAAAAGAAACAACATCCTAATAACGCTATTATTCCCCTGTTGGAAAACTATGTTGACTACTTTACTTTGTTAACCTCAGAAAGTAAGTCAGATTTTGATCGATTGAAAGGCAATAAGTCAGCACGTTTAGACCAGATTAGTGATGACGATAAGAATTCACCGTATTATCTATATGCGCAAGCCGAAATCAATTTGCAATGGGCGCTAATTCGCGGCCGTTTTGGTGAGTATTTTAATGCAGCAATGGAGGTTAAAAAGGCCAATAGTTTATTACAGGAGAACAGAAAAAAGTTCCCTGATTTTCAACTTAATTTTAAGGGGTTAGGCCTGATTAATGCTGTTCTGGGCAATCTTCCTGATGGGGTATTAAAAACAACACTCTCAACCTTTGGTATTAAAGGGAATCTTCAGAGTGGTCTTGATATGTTTGAAAAGCTGGCTGATTATTTGCCAAAATCATCTTATGACCCTTTTTATGATGAGGTGGTTTTTTATTATGCCTATGTACTAACAGATGTTGCCCATAGCCCATCAGCCTATGCTAAAACAATGAAATATACAAAAAGTATAGCTGATACGAGTCTTTTAAAAAGCTACTTACAAAGTTATGTTTGTTTAAAAAATGCACATAATGATGAAGCGATACAGATTCTAGCCAGAAAGCCTGAAGGGGGCATTTATCAACCCTTTCCTTATCTTGATTACTTAGAAGGCATTGCTCACTTAAATAAACTCGATCTTAATGCTAGTGTTTATTTTAACCGATTTTTACAGACGAACAAAGGCGTTAACTGGGTTAAGGATGCCAATCTTCATCTAGCTTGGATAGCGCTTTTAAAGGGAGATAAATCTGCTTATAATAGTTATGCAAATAAAGCGGTAAATAATGGTTACCTCTACAATGAAAAGGATAAGCAAGCTAAGAATGAAGCCTCTGCTCCTGCTCCTCCGGTAGATTTGTTAAAAACAAGATTGTTATTTGATGGTGGCTACTTAACAAGGGCATTACAAATTTTAGCAGATAAAAAGACATTAGATTATTCAAGTGATAAGGATAAGGCAGAATTTAACTATCGTTTGGGCAGGGTTTATGATGGCTTAAATAAAGATGATCAGGCTATAGTCGCCTATCAGGAAACGATTAATCAAGGTAAAGGCTTAAAATATTATTTTGCAGCAAATGCTGCAATGCAAATGGGTAAAGTATATGAAAGAAAGAAGAATGTTGCTAAAGCAAGAGAGGCTTTCAATACTGCCATTTCCATGAAAAACCATGAATATGAAAGCAGCATTGAAAGCCAGGCTAAAGCAGGACTAAAAAGGTTGGGTAATTAAAACCTATACACAAAGGCATTGATATGCATCCCTGCACCTACTGATGCAAAAACAGCAACATCTCCTGCTTTAACCTTATAATCTTTAACTTTACCCTTTAAAACTAAATCTAACAGTGTAGGTACTGTAGCAACGGAACTGTTGCCCAGCCAGGAAATGGTCATTGGAACCAGATTCTCCGGAACTGTATCTTTGCCATAAAGCTTAAATAAACGTTTCATTATTGCCGTATCCATCTTGCCATTGGCCTGGTGCACAAAAACAATATTCACATCTTCTACACTTAATCCGGTCTTATCAATTGCCTTTTTTATAACTTGAGGAACCTGAACCACTGCAAATTCGTACAACTTACGTCCGTTCATTTTCAAATAGAGATTACCATTTGTTTCTTCCGGATGCGCACCTTTGCCCATCGTAAGTAAATTACCATAGTTAACCGCATGGGTTTCTGTTTTATGTGCGATGATCCCTTTCTTTTGGCCTTCCTCTTCTTTGCCCTCAAAGATTACTGCGCCGGCACCATCTGAAAAAATCATGCTGTCACGGTCATGTGGATCTATAATTCTGCTTAAAGTTTCTGCACCAACTACCATAACCCTTTTGGCATCTCCACTTTTAATAAAATAGTCAGCCTGTATAGAACCCTGAACCCAACCCGGGCAGCCAAATATAATGTCATAAGCTACGCAGTCTGGATTTAAAATACCCAATTGTTGCTTTACCTTTGCGGCTAGTGATGGAAGAATATCCGTCCGATTACTGCCTAAAGGAATGTCTCCAAAATTATGGCAAAAGATGATGTAATCTAATGTTTCTTTATCGATCCCTGCGTTTTCAATAGCCTTTTCTGCTGCTTTAGCACCAATATGGTTGCTCAACTGCTGCTCGCCAACGTATCTTCGTTCTACGATTTCGGTGATCTCAGAGAATTTGTGAATAATCTCAGCCGGATCTTTTTCGATGCGGTTTCCATTTTCAAAAAAAGTTGAATTTAAGAATTCATTACCAGAAATTATATTTTCAGGAATGTAACTCCCTGTACCGGTTATTACCGTATTTATTGCTTTGCTCATAAATTATAATACCGCATACTAAAACGGTATGTAGTATAAAAATATCAATTATATTCGGATAACGAAAATAAATAAATTTTTAGCGATGCTTATTTTCTATCGCAAATTTTAATAATCCGCTTTTGCCAGTTACATTTAACTTCTGAACCATGTTTTTACGGTGTGTATCAACCGTATTTAAACTAATAAATAATTTTTCGGCAATTTGTTGTGAAGTGTAATTATCACTAATTAGGGAAAGTATTTCCGTTTCTATTGAAGAGATATGGCTTTCTGAAAAAATCTCTGATGTTATCATTTGCTGATGATTGAGCAATTAAACTTAACTTAAATCATCAATCATAAATACAAAAAGTTCTTTCGGACCATGGGCACCTAAAACCAGTGTTTTTTCAATGTCTGCGGTTCTACTTGGGCCTGTAATATTACTGATCATGGAAGGGATTTGATTACCATATTTGTTCTTCAACAGTTGAAAACCATCTTTAAGATCTAATACCAGCTGACTGGTTTTAGCAATTACAATGTGGTGGTGCGGAAAAATACTCAGTCTTCTGCCGGCAGCGCCCTGGTTACTCACCATCACGCTTCCATTGCGGGCAATCAAAGCTTCACAAAGTGTAATACCGACTTCTGCCTGCTCAAAATCTTTATCTGTCTGGTAAAAAGGAAATTCATATTTCGTTAAAAAATCCTGAAGTTCGGGTTCCCAGCAATATATTTTGCGCCACCTGAACTTGTCGGCCAGCTGTAGCATATTTTCAAAAAAATCAATCCCATCTTCACAAAATATAAAGTTACCAGATATCGCTGTTAATTGCTCGGCAAATAGAATTTCGAGCTCATCTGTATTCTTTTTATACAACTGGCTCTCTTCCAAGTTTGGATAAGGATTTTCACGCTTTTCTAAAAGTGCTTTTCTTATTTTTTTTAAGATCTGCTCTTTTGCTGTCGTATTATCTTTCATAGGGATAAAAAAATGAACCCTTGAACTTTTAAAGGCTCAAGGGTTCAAACTTATGTATAATTGTGTTGATATGCAATTTAACGCATAGCCACTATTACTCTTTTTCTGATGCCGGATTTAAACCATTAACCTCTTTGTTAATATCAGTATCGCTCACACCGTCATGTATCAGTCCTTCAGCTGCAGGGCTTTGATCACCCGTTCCATTTACGAATTCATCATAAGTTGTACGCGTATCAAACGGGCGTTTACCCAAAATTTCTTCTAAATCAGCTTGGAATAAAATCTCTTTTTCTAATAATTTTTGTGCTAATTTTTCTAAACCCTCTTGTTTGTCTATTAGTAACTGCTTGGTTTTGATATACACATCACCAATCAATTTACGAACTTCAACGTCGATCAATTCTGATGTTTTTTCAGAATATGGTTTGTTAAAATTATATTCATTCTGAGGATCATGGAAGGAAACATTTCCTACCGCTTCATTCATTCCATAAATACTTACCATGGCATATGCAAGCTTGGTAATCCGCTCTAAATCATTCTGTGCGCCGGTAGAGATTCTACCAAAGGTAATATCCTCTGCAACGCGCCCGCCCATTGTCATACACATACCGTCTGTTAATTGCTCGGTAGTATATAAAAATTGTTCTTTAGGTAGGTATTGAGCATAGCCTAATGCAGCTACTCCACGAGGAACAATGGAAACTTTAACCAATGGATCTGCGTGCTCCAGGAACCAACCTGCAATAGCATGACCAGCTTCATGATAAGCAACGATTCGTTTTTCTTCAGGAGAGATAATTTTGTTTTTCTTTTCTAAACCACCAATTACACGGTCAATGGCATCTTGAAAATCCTGCATATCAACTTGCTCTTTGTTTTTACGTGCAGCAATTAATGCAGCCTCGTTACAAACATTGGCAATTTCAGCACCAGCAAAGCCTGGTGTTTGCGCTGATAACTTTTTAGCATCTACTTCTTCTGCAGTTTTAATAGGCTTTAAGTGAACATTAAAAATATGTTCACGGCCAACTAAATCTGGTTTATCAATAGAAATTTGTCTATCGAAACGACCTGGACGTAAAAGAGCAGAATCCAATACATCAGGACGGTTAGTTGCTGCCAGAATGATAATGCCCGAGTCCGTTCCGAAACCATCCATTTCAACCAGCAATTGATTTAAGGTGTTTTCACGCTCATCATTGCCACCCATTACACTATTCTTTCCACGTGCACGGCCTATGGCATCAACCTCATCAATAAAGATAATACAAGGTGCCTTGTCCTTCGCTTGTTTAAACAAATCTCTAACACGTGATGCACCTACACCCACAAACATCTCCACGAAATCTGATCCAGATAGAGAGAAGAATGGTACCTGTGCTTCGCCTGCTACAGCTTTCGCCAATAAAGTTTTACCTGTACCAGGAGAACCAACTAATAATGCTCCTTTAGGAATTTTACCGCCCAGGTTAGTATATTTTTTAGGGTTTTTAAGGAAATCGACAATTTCCATCACCTCTTGTTTGGCTTCTTCTAAACCAGCAACATCATTAAATGTAATGTTTACCTGACTTTCTTTGTCAAACAAGGTTGCTTTTGATTTACCAATACTGAAAATCTGACCTCCGCCAGCTCCACCACCGCCCATGCGGCGCATCATGAATATCCAAAAGCCGATTAAAAGCAGTAATGGAAGACCAATGTTAACCAGTAAACCCATAAATGGATTGCTGCGGCTGTCTTTTTCTGCCAGAATTGGTTTTTGCCCGGCAGGAAGGTTTTTTTGTGATTCGGCCAATTGCTTGTCCAATCCATCCATCGTACCGGCATTGAAATATACCGTTGGGCCTGTATTTACAGCAGAAAATGTACCTGTACTTTTATATTTTTTATACTCAGGTTTGTTTTTTAGTGCCTCAGGCTTAATATAAACCTCTACCTTTACTAAATCTTCTGATCGATAAGCAACCAAGCGTTCTACATCTCCGGTTAAAAGCATTTTGCTTTCAAACTCCGGGTAATCTACTTTTTTGCCACCATCACCTGAAAATAATAGTTGAGCTGCAATAACAGCAATAATGATAGCTGCATAAATCCAGAAAACATTAAACTTTGGCCCTTTTTGTGGTTTTTTAGGAATGTTAGGTATTTTTCTTCCTATTTTTTTACTGTCGTTTATATTCTGATTATCGTTCATTGTCTTGTTCAAAATGGTTCTAATAGGTTATGCGCTTTGGTAATTTGTACTTTCAGCATCTCCCCACAATTCTTCTATGCCATAAAAGTGGCGCTTTTCTGTTTTAAAAATGTGTACAACCACATCAAAATAATCGAGAATAATCCAGTCAGCAGATTCTTGACCTTCCTTATGTCTTGGATCGGCCTGGGTGGCCTTATATATCTCTTTTTCTACACTATCTGCAATTGCTTTAACCTGAGTGCCAGAGTTGGCACTTGCTACAATAAAATAATCAGCTACTGAAGTGTGAATATTTCTAAGATCTAACCGCACGATATCTTCTCCTTTTTTCTCTTGTATGCCTTGTACAGCTAACTCAGAAAGGTAAGTAGAAAGGGCTACTATTTTCTTTTTTACCATTAAAATGCTTTAATTTGGGAATTACAATATTATAAATTCAACACTTGCAAAATAACACTTTTTCGACACTATTTGTTGGTCAAAATTTAATCAAATTAAAAGAGGTTGATTCTACTAATAACTTTTTAAAGGATTTAGTGTCAAAATCCGAGCCATTAGCCGAGGGTACTGTTATTATGGCAGATAATCAGTTTTCAGGAAGAGGACAACAGCAAAGTGTCTGGCAAACTGAAGCGGGTAAAAATATCAGCATGAGTATCTACCTTAAACCTTCTTTCTTGCCTTTGCAGAAACAATTTTATTTAAATATTGCCGTTAGTTTAGCCGTTAGTGATGTTTTAGATGCATTTATTGCAGGGTACATAAAGATTAAGTGGCCTAATGATATCTATTATTTGAATAAAAAAATGGGTGGGATTCTTATTGAAAACACACTGACAGGGAGTGCATTTAAATCTTCTGTTATTGGCATTGGTTTGAATATTAATCAGCTAAACTTTCCTGATCAAATTAGCAATAGGGCAACCTCGCTCATACAGATTTTACAAAAGGAAACTGATTTGATATACATTTTAGAGAAAATTTCCATCTTTATAGAAAAATATTACCTGATCTTAAAATCTGGAGGGTATGATATTTTACAGAAAAATTACCTAAAACGATTATACAATTTTAATATTAGGGCATCCTACCTAGATCATGGAAAGGTTTTTGAAGGAACCATTACAGGAGTAGAAGACGGTGGTCGTTTGGTGATGCATACAGATCATGGACTTCGAGCCTTCAATTTTAAAGAAATAGAATTTATACACACAAAATAAACACACAATGAAAAAAATCACTCTAGCGCTATCTCTGGTATTATTTACCATTGCAGGAGCGTTTGCTCAAATTGAAAAACCCGTAACCTGGTCTTATGCGGCCAAGAAGGTTAGCAAAACAGAAGCTATTCTTTATTTAAAGGCAACTATTGAAGATAGATGGCATATTTACTCTCAAAATGTGAAAGATGGCGGACCAGTTAAAACTACCTTTACCTTTTCTCCATCTAAAGATTTTTCTTTGGTAGGAAAAACCTCAGAACCAAAGGCCATCACAAAATATGAAGATACCTTTAAAATGAATGTGAGCTATTTTGAGAAAACAGTAATTTTTCAGCAGAAGATAAAATTAAATAAAGCAGCCACAACAGCTAAGGGTAAGGTAGAGTTTATGGTTTGTAATGACAGGCAATGCCTTCCTCCGGAAGAGATCGAATTTAGCATCCCGGTTAAGTAATTGATTACAAAATATTTATAACAGTCCCGACAAAATCGGGACTGTTTCTTTTTAAAGTAAAATCTAGGTGTCTTATTCCTTTAAAGATTAATCATTTATAAAATAATGCTTAATTTCACGGCTTCAAACACACACGAAACACACAAATGAAAAAGGTTTTATTATTGTTATTAATGGCTGCAATGTTTTTAGCCTTGCCAGCCGTTAAAAGTTATGCTTTGGCTATCCAGGATACCACAGCTTCAGCTCCACCTGATGATATGGTATTCACTGAAGTTGGATCCGCACAGGATAGTGCAGCCAATGAAATTGTTAAAGATTCTATTAAAAAGGATACGGTTAAGGCGACCGTGCCACTTAAAAAAGCTGTTGATCAGGAAAAACTAACACTTTGGCAAACTTTTATTAAAGGATTATTATTTGGTTTTGCGGCGATTTTAATGCCTTGTATCTTCCCAATGCTTCCCTTAACTGTAAGTTTTTTCACTAAAAAAGCAGGGAGCAAAAGCAAAGCTGTTGGTCAGGCTATAATCTATGGCTTATCAATTATTGTAATATACGTGGCTCTGGGGATGTTGGTTACCATAGCCTTTGGTTCTGATGCACTTAATGCACTTTCTACTAACGGTATTTTTAATGCCTTTTTCTTTTTAATGCTAGTTGTTTTTGGTGCATCTTTTCTAGGTGCGTTTGAAATTACTTTACCAAGTGCATTTGTAAATAAAATTGATGCAAAATCTGATAAAGGCGGATTAATGGGTATATTTTTCATGGCCTTTAGTTTGGCTTTGGTTTCATTTTCTTGTACCGGACCTCTAATAGGTACCCTATTGGTAGATGCAGCATCAAAAGGCGATAGATTAGGCCCGGCAGTTGGTATGTTTGGGTTTTCATTCGCTTTAGCAATTCCATTTGCTTTGTTTGCCTTGTTTCCTTCATTGTTAAAATCATTGCCAAAATCTGGCGGCTGGTTAAACAGTGTTAAAGTTGTACTTGGTTTTATTGAGTTGGCTTTTGCTTTTAAATTTTTATCTAACGTAGATTTGGCTTATCATTGGAATTTGTTGGATAGAGAAGTTTTCCTGGCGATATGGATTGCAATATTCACTTTAATGGGAATATATTTATTAGGTAAAATTAAATTCTCTCATGATAGTGACTTACCCTATCTATCTGTTCCACGTACATTTCTAGCCATCTTAGTATTTGCCTGGGTAGTTTATTTAGTGCCAGGAATGTGGGGGGCCCCATTAAAATCCATCAGTGCTTTTTTACCTCCTACAGCAACCCAGGATTTTGATTTAAATAATTTAACAGCCGCACCACCCGTTTCAAGTGCTAAAACATCTATAAAAGAAAAAAAATACGCAGAGTTGTTTCATCGTCTAACACCCAAGGGATTTGACCCTTATTATGATTTTGAACAAGCAAAACAGGCATCTAAAGAACTCGGTAAACCAGTTTTAATTGATTTTACGGGCTGGAATTGTGTAAATTGCAGAAAAATGGAAAATAATGTCTGGTCAAATGCAGAAGTTGCGAAAAGATTAAAGAATGATTTCGTAATGGCTGAGTTAGTTGTTGATGACAAGACAGAACTACCAGTAGAGGAACATTATATTTCTACATTCAGCAAAAAGAAGATAAATACAATCGGGAAAAAGTGGAGTGATTTTCAGGCGGCAACATTTAACAGCAATTCTCAACCACAGTATGTAATTGTTGATGGAGACGGAAATATTCTTGTACCGCCACAAGGAGCTGATTATGAGCCTGAAAACTACATTAAATTTTTAGATAACGGAAAGGCAGCTTTCCAGAAAAAAACAAATGAGTAAGATAAAGAACATTGGTGTTTTAACCTCTGGCGGAGATTCGCCAGGCATGAATGCCGCAATCAGAGCCGTAATAAGGGCCTCCATTTATTACGACATAGAAGTAACCGGATTTATTCGTGGGTATGAAGGATTAATCAATAATGATTTTATTCCTATGGATAGAAAATCTGTCGCAAACATTATACAACGTGGCGGAACCATTTTAAAAACAGCGAGAAGTGAGTCTTTCAGAACAGTGGAAGGAAGAAGGGTAGCTTATCAAAACCTGAAAGAAAGAGGCATTGATGCTTTAGTTGTGATTGGTGGAGATGGAACATTTACTGGTGCAAATGTATTTGCGAAAGAATTTGATTTTCCAATCGTTGGCTTACCTGGAACAATTGATAATGATTTAGCCGGAACAGATTTTACTATTGGTTACGATTCGGCAATCAATACCGTAATTGATGCTGTAGACCGCATCAGAGATACGGCAGAATCTCACGATAGACTTTTCATTGTAGAAGTGATGGGCAGAGATTCGGGTTTAATTGCATTAAGAAGTGGCATTGGTGTGGGTGCGGAGGCCATTATGATTCCTGAAGCCAATATGAATGCCGATGATATTTTACATAAATTAGAACATAGCCGAAAAGATAAAGCGTCCAAAATTATTATTGTTGCAGAAGGCGATGAAAATGGAGGTGCATTTAAAGTAGGTGAAATTTTGCAGACAAAATACCCTCATTACGACACGAAAGTTTCCGTTTTAGGGCATATTCAACGTGGAGGAAAGCCAACCTGTATGGATCGTGTATTGGCAAGCCAGTTAGGGGTTGCTGCAGTAGAGGGTTTAATAAGCGGGGAAAGAAGTGTAATGGTTGGGCAAATGAACAGGGAGATTGTGTTTACACCTTTTGATCATGCCATTAAACATATTGATGCAGAAAAAGTAAGTTCGAAGTGGTTAAAACTAATTGATATCTTATCTTTTTAAGAATCAGATCATGCTAAAAAAGAAAAGTCTTTCCCGCACCGGAAAGACTTTCTGTTTTTGCTTAGTTTCGCTATAAGCAATTTCTTAATCTTCTAAAATAACAGCTGTACCATTGGCACTTACCATTAACATACTTCCGCCACTGCCCACCGTTTCATAATCTAAATCTACACCCACAATAGCATTTGCGCCTAAAGCAGCAGCATATTGTTGCATTTCATTCACGGCAGTATCTTTTCCTTCACGCAAAACCCGCTCATAAGAGCTTGATCTTCCTCCAACAATATCTGTAATACCTGCAAACAAATCTTTAAAAATATTTGCGCCAATGATTGTTTCGCCTGTAACTAGACCAATATATTTAATAATTTTTCTGCCCTCAACCGTAGGCGTTGTGGTTACTAACATAGCTTGATTTTTTTAATATTAGAATATTTTACCGGTAAAATGTTACATGTATTTTAAATCAGATTTTATCTTAACTGATTTCTACCTATTTAGTTACCGCAAGATTTTATATTAAAGAAGTAAGCCTGCCACTTCCTCCCAGGTGTTTACCCTTTCATATTCAGTAACCAATAAATTATGTGGCGAGGTAAATAATAAAGGCCGGCCGGGAAAATTAACAAAGTTTTTAGTGCGGTCATCAATGATGATATCTGTACTCACAATTTTATTTCCGCAGAACATGATGTGTTGCCAATCAATAAATGGAAAATGTTCTGCCAGCCAGTCGTACTTATCTACCAGAGAATTTCTAAATTCCATGGCTGCGGAAACAATATAAACATCGTATTTTTCCTGCAATGCTTTAATCACACGCTGGCTATCTGCAATTACTTCTAAATCACGAAAAAAACCAGGCTCATTAATATATTCAAACCATTTTTGATTCACCTCTTGAGGAACATGATGGAAAATTTCGTTTCCGGCATCGATTTTCAAATCCAGTGGAACATTATAATCCCGGTTATATAGTTTAATGAATTTGCCAACAGCATCAGCAATTACTTCATCCATGTCAATCGCAATTTTTTCCATATCGTATGTGCAAATATTTTGAGCCAAATCTCCTGAAAATAAAGATATTAAACTATGTTTTTAATTTACAGTATTTTAGTTATCTTTGCAGCCCCGCAGTATGTAGCTCCGGGAACTATGTTGAATACATAAATACGAAAAGAAATGGCAACTAAAATCAGATTGCAAAGATTCGGTAAAAAAGGAAAGCCTTTTTTCCACGTTGTGGTAGCAGATTCTCGCTCTCCACGTGATGGTAAATTCATTGAGCGTTTAGGTTCTTATAACCCAAACACCAATCCTGCTACTATCGAAATTAACTTCGAAAAAACTTTAGCTTGGGTAAACAGTGGTGCACAACCAACTGATACAGCTCGTGCTATCCTATCTTACAAAGGTGTTTTATACAAAAAACACTTAGAAGGTGGTGTTAAAAAAGGTGCTTTAACACAAGAACAAGCTGACGAAAAATTCACTGCTTGGGTTGATGCTAAAGCTGGTAAAATCTCTGGTAAAACAGAAGGTTTAGCTACTTCTAAAGCAGATGTGCGTAAAGCAGCATTAGCAGCAGAAGCTAAGAAAAAAGAAGACAGAGCAGCAGCAATTGCAGCTAAAAATGCACCAGTTGCAGAAGAGGTTGTTGAAGAAGAAGCACCAGCTGCTGAAGCTGAAGCTACTGAAGAAGCACCTGCAGCAGAAACTACTAAAGAAGAAGGAGCAGAATAATTTTAATTATTTTGTTTCAAAAAATAGCGTTCCGAAATTCGGAACGCTATTTTTATTTAAGCAATTTTTTACACGTTCGTCATGCTGAACTTATTTCAGCATTTGTTTATTAAGATCCTGAAATAAATTCAGGATGACGGCCATAATTAAGCCCCTTTAGGGGTTTGGGGTAATATGAAACACGAAGAAGCATTTTACGTAGGTTACGTTACAAAAACAAGAGGTTTAAAAGGTGAAGTGCAAGTATTTTTCGAGTTTGATGAATACGAGCAACTTGAATTTGATATTGTTTTTGCCGATATGAATGGCAAACTTGTGCCCTACTTTGTTGCAGAATCAAAATTACAGGCAAATAAAACCGGCTATTTTAATTTTGATGATGTTGATCATATTGATAAGGCCCAGCCTTTATTGAAGAAGAAATTGTACTTGCCATTGAGCCAAAAGCCTGAGCGTGATGAAAGTGAATTTTTCTATACAGACCTGAAGGGCTTCATGGCCATTGATGAAACAATGGGTAAACTGGGCGAAATTTTAGAAGTAAATGAATATCCACAGCAATTTGTGGCAACAGTGATGTATCAGGAAACTGAAATTCTTTTCCCATTAAATGAAGATTTTATTGTTGAAATTGATGATGAAGAAAAAATCCTGACACTGGATTTACCTGAGGGTTTGCTGGATGTTTATCTGGCAACATAAGGTTCATAATTATCAGTTTTTTTTCTTGATCGTTTAGTATTTATGAAACGTTTATTTATTATCGCTATAGCATTTGTGTTGGTCAGTTGCAATCAAAGTAAGCAACCTGACAATCAAACCAAAGCAGCAAAACTAAGGCAGGTAAAAACTCAAAGAGATACAATAGAAACGGTAGCTTTAGGCATTTTAAAGGCTTTAAAAATAAAAGATTATAAGTCATTTGCCTCCCATTTCCATCCAGTTGATGGAGTCCGTTTTTCGCCTTATGGCTTTATAGATCAAACACATAAACATGTATTGGCAAAAGATTTTTTAGAAGCCATTGATAAAAACTGGACTCTTACCTGGGGCCACTTTGATAATAGCGGGATGGCTATTAAAATGAAGGTTAAGCCTTATTTAGAGAAGTTTATTTATGATGCAGATTATTTAAACGCCGATGAAAAAAGCTACGATGAATTTATAGGTCGGGGTAATACCATTAATAATTTAAAAGAAAGTTACCCACAGCTTCATTTTACAGAATATTATTTTAAAGGTACTGACGAAAAGTACAAAGGCCTGGATTGGAAAAGCCTGCGTTTTGTGTTTAAAAAGCAAGGAGATGCTTATTACATTGTTGCTGTGATTCATGATCAATGGACGGTTTAGTTTGCCCCAGCTGAAAACTCCCAATTCAAAACTTTATATTTGCGCCATGCGTTTCGATATTATAACGGTGCTGCCTGCACTATTAGAAAGTCCTTTTGCTCATTCCATTTTACAGCGGGCCCAAAAAAAAGGCATTGCTGAAATTGTTGTGCATAATTTACGGGATTATTCTACCAGCAAACAAAAGAGTGTAGATGATTATCAATATGGAGGTGGAAGTGGAATGGTAATGAGTATTGAACCTTTTGCGGCCTGTATTGAGAAGCTTCAGGCCGAAAGGCAATATGATGAGATTATCTTCATGAGTCCGGATGGCGTAACGCTCAATCAGAGCACTGCTAACGAACTATCCATTAAAACGAACATCATTATTCTTTGTGGTCATTATAAGGGGATAGATCAACGCATTCGGGATATTTTTGTAACCCGGGAGATATCTGTTGGAGATTATGTGTTAAGCGGCGGAGAATTACCGGCTGCTATTGTTGTAGATGCTGTTGTTCGTTTAATTCCTGGTGTTTTAAATGATGAAACATCTGCCCTATCCGATAGTTTTCAGGGGGAGCTTTTAGATGCTCCGGTTTATACCCGACCGGCAGATTGGCGGGGCTATAAAGTGCCGGATGTTTTATTAAGCGGACATGAGGCAAAAGTGAATGAATGGCGGCATGAACAGGCACTGGAACGAACCAGGCTACGCCGTCCTGACCTTTTGGAATAGAAGAGTTTACACAGGCTTAATGTGGAATTCTAAAAGATTGTGGAAAAAATAAAATTAGTTTTTTTAATTGAAAAAAAATCCCTAATATTGCAATCCGAATTTCACGGGTTGAAATATCGATTTAATAGCTTAAAATCATGGATTTAGTAAAATTTGTTGAAGAGCAGGCCATCGCGAAAAAAGATTTTCCTGCGTTCAAGTCTGGCGATACAGTGAGCGTACACTATAAAATTCGCGAAGGTAATAAAGAACGTGTTCAAATTTACCAAGGTGTTGTAATCCAACGTAACAGTGCAGGTGCTAACGAAACTTTCACCGTTCGTAAAATCAGCAACGGTGTTGGTGTTGAGCGTATTTTCCCTTTTAACTCTCCAAACATTGAGAAAGTTGAAGTGAATAGCTATGGTAAAGTTCGTAGAGCGAAATTATTCTACTTACGTGCTTTAACTGGTAAAGCTGCTCGTATCAAATCTTTGAGAAAATAATATTCTTTATTATAAGATATAGCCTCCACGATTCATTTCGTGGAGGTTTTTTTGTTTAAAGTATTTTAACTATCAGGTTAGAATTAACAGAGATGAATAACCTTTATAAGGATTAAATTTGTGGATATGTTAGATGCAGCATTTTTCGATCAGGTATTTTGGGGTAATACGGTAAAAGCCTATTGCCTTTTTGGTGCAATCCTTTTCTTCGGGATTATCCTAAAAAGAATTATTTCAAAGCTTTTAAGTAAGCTTTTATTTATGCTCTTCAAAAATTTTTCACAGCAATCTCATGATGATGCTTTTGTAGCGTTACTGATCAAACCCATTTCATTGCTGATTCAGTTAACCACTATGTACCTCGCTATTAACCAATTAAAGCACCCGCTTGAAGTGGCCATATTTCATTACAGAAAGCTGGTGGGAAAAGTTAAAATAGCTGTACCGGTAAGTTTAGGTGATTGTATTGACCGGATTTTTCTTTTTCTGATTATTCTCTCCATATTCTGGATTATTTTAAGAATTATCGATTTTATTAGCCACGTATTATTATTCAAAGCATCATTAACCAGCAATAAATCAGATGATCAATTGGTTCCTTTCCTCAAAGAATTGTTCAAAACGCTAGTTATCTTTATTGGTTTTTTTACCCTTTTAGGTTTCGTTTTTGAAGTCAATGTGTTAACACTTATTACTGGTTTAGGAATTGGCGGTATTGCTATTGCACTGGCTGCAAAAGAGAGTCTGGAAAACCTGATCGGATCGTTTACCATTTTTCTGGATAAACCTTTCGTAGTTGGCGATTTGGTTAAAGTGGACGGTGTAGAAGGAACGGTAGAGAAAGTTGGCTTCAGAAGTACCAGAATTCGCACATCTGAACGTACAATGGCAACTATCCCTAACCGAGGGATGATTGATGGTGTTTTGGAAAACCTTTCGCTTAGAAATTCCCGTAAGGTCTCTTTTATTATCGGTCTCACCTATGAAACCACTTCAGAGTCATTAAGAAAAATTATTACGGAAATTGAAAGTTATATCAACAACCACAATGGTACCAGTGATGATGGCAATGCATCATTTAAAAGTTTTGGCGATTCTGGTTTAAATATAGAAGTAAATTATTTTGTAACCGTACTAACTTATAGTGATTTCCTTAAAATACGGCAAGAAATTAACTTGGTGATTATGGATATCGTAATCAACAACAAATCTGATTTTGCATACCCTACCCAGCGTCTAATTAGTGATCGCCCAATTGCTCCTGAGGTAGAAAAGGAAGTTGGTAATGACGCTGTAGATTAAATTGCTTATAAACCTCGAGTCGATTTATTAATTTAACTAATTCGCTTAGGGCGATCCTCATGCTGAATTTATTTCAGCATCTTTTCTGTAAAATAGACTCTGAAATGCATTCAGGCAATGATCACTATAGCTACCGCATTAAGCACTGTCTATAAACAATCGCTATAGCTACCAGGTCATCCTGAACTTGATTCAGGACCTTATTAATCATTTGACAAATCATAACAAATCCATATCTTCAATGAAAACAAAATATGGAAAGAGGTGGCTGTGTGTACGTTTTAACGAACTTTAACAACACTGTTCTATACATTGGTGTCACTTCAGACCTCTACAATTAAATTATCGAGAACCACGAAAAGAAATATCCTTACTCTTTTACGGCTAAATACGGTTGTAATAAACATATACTATGAATAGTTTTCGATTATAACAGAAGAGATTGGCCTAGAGAAAACAGTTGAAGAACTGGAAACGGGAATGGAAGATTAAGCTAATTCAATCTGAAAATTACTTTTGGGATGATCTTTTTGAAAGTTTGGAGTTAGATAAATCCTGAGAAATAAGTTCAGGAGGACGACCGTTCATAGTTCGTGTATTAAGACTCTGTAAACAATAACTGCATTAAACGCTAATGACGACTAAAATTTATTATATAGAATATCCTAAAGAGATATAAACCACCGCTCAGATATTTAAATAAATAAGAAAGCCGACTTAGCATAAACTAAATCGGCTTTCTTTATAGCTATTATATGTCTTAACTTAGTGTCGCAAGCGTGGTAATACCACCTTTTACTACCTGGTTAAGTTCAACATTCACTTTGGTTCCAACGGGTAAGAAAACATCCACTCTCGATCCAAATTTAATAAAACCAAATTGCTCCGTCTGTACAACCTGATCTCCTTCTTTTACATACCAAACAATTCTACGGGCCAAAGCGCCTGCAATTTGGCGGAACAAAACAGAAGTACCATTTTTATGTTCAACCACAGTAGTGGTGCGTTCATTTTCTGTTGAAGATTTAGGGTTCCAGGCGGCTAAATATTTACCTGGATGGTATTTAAAAAACTTAACCACACCTGAAATAGGATTTCGGTTAATATGCACGTTTACGGGAGACATAAAAATCGACACCTGTAATCTTTTATCTTTGAAATATTCACCTTCTTCTGTCTCTTCAATTACTACAACTTTTCCATCTGCAGGGCAAATAACCAGATTTTCGCCATTAGAAAAACTCCGGCTTGGGTTGCGAAAAAACTGAAGCACAATCAGAAATAATGCTGCTGAGAAAATATAGATAAACCATCTCAACCAAGTGATGTCGTAGTATTTATAATCAACAACGGCATTGATCACGAAAATGAGTAAAATGGTTATGGCTATTGTGGTATAACCTTCCTTATGTATGGTCATGGTGTTAAAATTATTGGGCAAAGGTGCAAAAAATAAATTAATCCCATTTAAAAATTATGCCTCAGTTGCTCTGTAGATATCTATCAGGTTTCTTCCCAAGCCATTATAATCTAATCCATAACCTACAACAAATTCATTTGGAATTTCAAACCCAATATAAGCCAGATCCTCAATTTCATATTTTAAGGCTGTTGGTTTGAGTAAAAGAGATGCAACTTTAACTGATGCTGGATTTTTCTCCTTGATGGTTTTTAGAATATGTGTGAGTGTTAATCCCGTATCTACAATATCTTCAACTATAATGATATCTCTGTCTTTAATATTAGCTGGTAAGCCAATTAATTCTTTTACCTGACCAGAACTGGAAGTACCTTCATAAGATGCCACACGCATAAATGCCACCTCACATGGGATATTAACTTCTTTGATGAGATCGGCCATGAATAAGAAACTCCCGTTTAGTACACCGATAAATAACGGACATTTGTTTTCATAATCCACATTCATTTGAATGCCCATTAATCGGATTCTTTTATTAATGGTATCATTCTCTAAAAAGATCTCAAATTCTTTATCCTCTACCTGTATTTTGTGCATTCTTTTTTTGTAATGTTTAATGTAATGTTGGACGATTCATTTCTTAGCTGAAAACTTTTAAAGTCCTTTTTCCAGCTCTTTTTCTCGTCTTCGCTGTTCTCTCCGCTCCTGTCTCAATTGTTTTTTTGTTTTTGTAGTGTCAGCAGTTTTAACACTTGAGGTGTCATTCTTACGCCCGCCAAAAATACGATCGAAAAGGTTTTTATTATTATCCTGCATAATTACAGGTGGCATTCCTTCATCATCATCGCCATCAAATGCTGAGGTATCCACGGCGGAAGTGTCTGGTGCCAGGTACTGACGTAAACCTTCTCTTAAGCGAACATTATAAAATCCATAACCAGAAGTATCAGCAGGTGTTAAACCTCGTCTGGCCATAATGTTTCCCATAAATCTAAAATAGTTAAACATATAAGGTTTCAGGCCACCGCCAGCCATAAACTTGTACATTGCTGCTTTAGGTTTTGGAACAATACTGGCTAAAAATAATCCGTCGCCAATAGTTAAATCAGCAGGTTGCTTGCCAAAGTAATATCTTGATGCTTCGCCAATGCCGTAAATGTTTTTTCCAAGTTCCATGATGTTGAAATAAACTTCCAGCATTCTGTTCTTGCTCACCAGGTGATTATGTTCGATAAGCCATACAATGAGAATTTCTTCAGCTTTCCGGGCCAATGTTTTCTGGCGACTGAGGTAAACGTTTTTAACCAACTGCATGCTGATGGTACTTCCGCCCCGTTTAAATTTCTTTTCCTTATAATTTACGGCAATTGATTTTCGGATTGATTCTTCAACAAAACCATTATGGGTAAAGAAGGATGGATCTTCTGCAGTTAGCACAGCATTGATAAAGTTTTTTGAAATCTGATTTAATGGTGTAAAGTTATGGTTAGCTGGGCCGATGGTGATATCACGCATGGGTTTACCATATTCATAAGGTGTGTAAACAAATGGGCTATTAATTTTTTGCAGATCTGTTTTGCCCCACTTCGTAATTTTAAAATCAACAGGGGTTAATGTTGAATTAAAGCGAACGCTATCCGGTATTTTAGTGTCCAGATAAAAATTAAGGTTGTATTTTACCTTTCCCTGAACCTTTAAACCTTCCAGAGATTCAAATAAACCTTGAGGAAAAGCATTCAGAACAGATTGTGCATCCTGTTCGGGAGCATTGAGTTTGAGTTCGTAAATTTTATTTTTTCCTAAGGTATATTTAATAAAAGGATGTATTTCTGCATTTCTTAAATAAGCTGTAGAACTGCTATCTAAGGCGATGTAGTTCGGGCCTACCAAAATATCAGCATCTAATTTTGCACTTTGAACAATAATATCATTGGAGGCAATTCTAGGCTGGTTAATTAGCATATTTTTAACAGACCATGAACCAGATATTTTGTAATCACTGCCACTGTATTTTGCATTTTTTAGCTCTGTTTGCAGGGTATCAAAACTTAGCTTGGCATGAAGCTTATTATTGAGATAAGGCAATTCAAGTTTTTTTCCATCTGCATAGGCCGTGAAGCTTAATTCTTTGCTGCCCGGATTTACATAGCCATCAATATGCCAGGTAGATTCTCCATTGTTAACGTTAATGGTCGATTTTAAGTCACCACCATCAATTACAGCAACCGTTGCAAAACTAAGTTTCGCTGTATCATGATCATTAAACTTAAAAACCATATTTTTCACATCCATGTCATCAGGAATTTTATATAAAACCTGATTAAGGATGTTGTTGGCAATTTCTGCCAGATTTGATTTTCCTTTATTTTCTGTGCTATCCTTTTTCTTCCTTTTTAAAATAAAATCGATGTTTGTCGTAGAATCTTTCAAGACAACACTAACAAAGCCATCTCTCATTTCTACCTCAGATAGTTTAACATTTCCAAAGATTAGTGGAAATAACTTCACACCAATGCTCAATTCTCCAATGTTGGAAAGGGTATCCCGTTCTTTTGGAACTACAGAAATAGCGGTCATTTTTACGGTGCTCAAACCTGTAAATCCGGCAGAGCCGATCTTCACTTCCAGTCCGTAATCTTTATCTGCCTTCGCTATTGCCTTAGCCACCATTTTCTTTAACAAGGCCTCTCGTTTCGAATAGGCAACAGCTCCTAAAGAAATACAAACAATTAAAAAAACACCTAAAACCCAGGCTCCGATTTTTAAATATTTTTTGGGGATCTTGATTTTTGGTATTTGCATATAGTCGTAAAAATGGTTAATTGCTTAAACGTAACAATTAAATGTTTATTTCGTGTTAAAATTACAGTTTAAAAGCCTAAATAAAAGTATATGTAGCGATGTTTTGTTAATTTTGAATTTAAATTAATACAATGCAAATTACCCCGCAACAAGTTTTAGATGCACTTAAGAATGTAGAAGATCCTGATCTTAAAAAAGATTTGGTCACCTTAAACATGATTAAGGATTTAAAAATTACTGATCAGCATATAAGTTTTACGTTAGAGCTTACTACACCGGCCTGCCCGATGAAGGAAATGCTTAAAAACGCATGTACCAACGCCATTAAACACTTCGTTTCAGCCACCGCTGAAATCAGTATTAATGTTACTTCAAGAGTCACTCAGCCTGTAAATTCATCTTCACTGGATAACATCAAAAATATTATTTTGGTTTCATCAGGCAAAGGGGGTGTGGGTAAATCTACGGTATCCAGTAATCTGGCTGTGGTATTGGCTAAAGATGGTGCCAAGGTGGGGTTAATTGATGCTGATATTTATGGCCCCTCAGTACCAACCATGTTTGATTTAGTTGATGCCAAACCAGGTGCTGAAGAAATGGCAGATGGAAAAACAAAAATCATTCCTATTGAGAAATATGGCATTAAGGTTTTATCCCTTGGGTTTTTCGCAGATCCTGGTCAGCCAGTGCCTTGGCGAGGGCCAATGGCTTCAAATGCTGTAAAACAACTTTTTAATGATACCAATTGGGGAGAACTCGATTATTTAATTGTAGATCTTCCTCCCGGTACCGGAGATATTCACATTACCATTACACAAAGTTTCCCTATATCGGGGGCGGTTGTAGTTACCACGCCTCAGCAGGTTGCATTAGCCGATACACATAAAGGGCTTGCCATGTTCCAGATGCCCGGGATTAATATTCCAATATTAGGTGTAGTGGAAAACATGTCTTATTTTACACCTGAAGAATTACCTGATAATAAATATTATATCTTCGGTAAAGGTGGCGGAACTAAACTCGCAGAGCGATTTGATGTGCCGTTTTTAGGCGAAATTCCAATTATTCAAAGTATTTCTGAGGCAGGAGATAACGGGAAACCAGTAGCACTAAACCAAAATCCTTTGCTTGATGTTATCTTTGGAAATATCGCAAGTAAAATTGCACAGCAGATATCCATCAATAATGCACAAATGGTGAAGTGCTAAAAAATTACTATTTTTATATTTTAAAAAACCAATAATGAATTTAACAGAACAAGTAGAACAGGCATTGGAAACTATCAGGCCATATTTAAAGGCTGATGGAGGTGATGTTTCTGTTGAAGAAATTACAGCTGATGGTACAGTAAAGCTTAAGTTATTGGGCAACTGTGGCTCATGCCCAATGAGTTTTATGACGATGAAATCGGGTATTGAACAAGCCATTATGAAAGCTGTACCTCAAATTACTTCAGTAGTTGCCGTAAACATGGCAGAGCAAGATTAGCTTTAACAATATTTAACAAGGAAGTTTTGTTATTAAAATTACTTTTGTCTCAATGAGATATTGTGTTACCCTAATTTGCTTATTTTTTTCCTTTGCCAGTTTTGCACAACAGAAGCCGGCCAGGGAAAAGCTTATCCAATTTTCAGGAATTATTTCAGATATCGATAGTTCAAATGTAATCCCTTACGTAACCATTACCAACCTATCGGCAAACAGTAAACGTGTTGCCGCAGATTATCGTGGTTATTTTACCTTTATTGTTAATCCTGGTGATACCATTTTATTCACTGCAATTGGCTATAAAAAATTCTCTACTGTAATTCCGGAAGGTACACCAGACAGTAAGTATACGATTATGGTTAAGTTAAAATCCAACGTAATTGATTTACCCTCTGTTCGCGTTTTTCCGTGGGCAACTACAGAAGAATTTACGCGTGAATTTTTATCCATGAAACTGGCTGATGATGATATGGCGATTGCCAAAAAGAATCTCTCCCGTTCATCGATAGATGGTTTGATCCAGACTTTACCTCGTGATGGACAGGAAATAAGCAGTCAGAATTATCGATACAACTTCGATAGGATGGTTAATAAAAACATGGTACAAACCAATCCTTTATTAAATCCTTTTGCCTGGGGTAAATTGATGCAACAGATTTTTGACGGCGATAAGAAGCGAAGTGAGAATTAAGTCTGGAGTCTCTAGTTCGGAGTCTGGAGTCTTGGGCATTCAACCCAAAGCGTCGTCATTTCGAGCAGGCTTTTTCAGCTGACGAAGCAATCTGTTTTGTGATTGGGATTACTTCATTCCTCGGCAATAACGATAAATAAAGAAGGGAAAACGTTTCCATTTTCCCTCTTATATTTGAATAAAATCTATCTTTTTTTGCTCTTATTTAAGAACTTCATTTTATAATCAGTTTTGATATTCCCTTTTGAAATGGCATCCAGCTTGCTTTTTAACATGGTTTTGCGCAGGACACTTATTTTATCAGTGAATAATTTGCCTTCAATATGATCATACTCATGCTGGATGACACGGGCTGGCATTCCATCTACATCATCGGTATGTTCTATAAAGTTTTCGTCCAGGTAAGTTACCTTAATGTTTGGTTTGCGTGATACATTTTCACGAATATCAGGAATGCTCAAACAGCCTTCATTAAACAACCAAGCCTCGCCGGTTTCTTCTAGAATTTTAGCGTTAATGAATACCTTTTTATAACCTGGAGTTCCATCTTCTTCGTCTTCACTAATGTCTACAATAAATAAACGGATGGGTAAACCAATTTGTGGTGCAGCCAAGCCAACACCATTTGCGTAATACATGGTATCGAACATGTCGCTGATCAGCTTTTCTAATTCTGGGTAATCTTTATCAATGTCGGTTGCGATCTTTTTTAAAATCGGATCTCCGTAAGCAACTATAGGTAATTTCATGATGTAATATATTATGTCGTCCGCTATTGTAAGGTACGAAGCAATCAATGCGCTGGGTTAACTGGCGATCGTTACAAGGATTGCTTTGTGCCTCACAATGACGAAAAAATCAAGCATTGCAAAGGTATTTTTTACAAAAATAACAATTATTCCGCTATCGGCGAGAAAGTAAAAATGTTAAGCTTTTCTATGTCTAAAACCTCATCAGCGATTTCAGCAATTTGCCGGGTATTTACCGCATTTATTTTTTCAAAAACCGTTTCAAGCGAATCAATTTTATCATGATTAATTAAGCTTTTTGCCATTGAAATGATTAATCCGATTCTATTTTCTTCTCCTAAAGCAATCTGACCAATAAATTTGTTTTTAGCTTTTTGTAATTGAAGATCATTCAGTGGCTTTTCTCTTAGTTTTTTTATTTCTTTAAAAATCAGAGACAAAGCTTTTGCTTGTTTTTCTTTATCTGTTCCGAAATAGATGGAGAAGATTCCTGTGTCACTAAGTGGTGAAAAATTTGATTCGATGGTATAGGCTATGCCATATTTTTCTCTGATTTGCAGGTTTAATACGGAACTCATTCCATTACCGCCAAAATAATTATTTAGCAGCATTAATCCGACCTTTTTTTCCTGGTATGTTGAATAAGTTTGTGTTCCTAATATGCAGTGCGCCTGCATAATCGGTTTGTATATGGTGGTTGTGGTTGGCTTTAAAATGTCTGGTTTAGTTCTGTGTTTTTCTGGTATATTTTTTTCAACATCTCCAAAGTGTTTAATGCCTTTATTAACCACACTATTCAGACTATAATTCCCGATCACTGCCACCACGATTTCATTGGTTCTGTAGTTTGCTTTCCTGAAAGCAATCACATCTTCTCTAGTGAAATTTTGAACAGAATCAATAGTGCCTAAGATATTATTACCTAGCGGATGACCGGCAAAAAGCATATCTTCAAAATCATCATTAATGGCCTCTTCAGGTTGGTCTAAATAGGAAGCAATTTCATCTAAAATTACACTCTTTTCTTTATCCATTTCCTCTTCGGGGAAGGTGGAATGAAAGATAATATCGTTAAAAAGATCTAGTGTCCGGTCTAAATAGGGATTTAAAAAGGAAGCATGAACGCAGGTATATTCTTTAGTTGTATAGGCATTTAAATCAGCTCCTACACTTTCCAACCGATTTAAAATCTGATTGGTACTGCGTTTTTCGGTGCGCTTAAAAATTAAATGCTCAATAAAATGTGCTAAGCCGGCTTTATGTTCAGCCTCATCGCGGGAACCGCTGTTGATAATGATGCAGGCATGTGAGATGGCTGAGGCCGATGGTACGTGCAACAAGCGAATGCCATTGGGTAAAGTGTGAACATTGTATTCCATTGACCGGCAAAGATAGGGCTAATTGATTACAATGTTTCGGTATCTGGATATTGCAATTGTAAAGCGGATATCAATTTATCTTTGGTAGGCCGATTGCGAATGAGGAAAATTAGGTTCACTGCGGCAAAAATTAAAAAGAATGCATTTTGTGATACAAATGTGCCTACAAGATTAAAAAGAGCACCTCCTTCTAATAATGCTGAACTCACAACAAAAGCCGTTTGATATTGATTTATTTTTGAATCAACAGCGGCAGCCTGATCTATTTTTGCAAGTAAGTTTTTAAATGCAATAAGGCTCACAGAGAGCGAAATTAACCCTACAATTGGAAATATGGGGTTGAAAGGTGCAGTATTCGCCGGATTGGCATCAAAATACAATTGATTTCTATTAATTAAAATAGTTACAATAGCAAATAGGAAGACAAAAAAGCATAATGCCAGGTGAATCATTTGAAGCGGTTTTAATTTAGCATTCATTAGTGATCTTTTATACTATATGTGAAAAGGATAAGCTGAGCGAGTTAAAGAACAATTAATTTTTCAACTCACTCAACTTTTATATTGTTATTACTTCTTAATCCCTTCTAATTTAAAAAAGAAGGCGTATCCTAATGCTTCTTCCTTTAAATAATCGAAACGGCCAGATGCACCACCATGTCCAAATTCCATATTGGTTTTAAGGAACAACACATTTTTATCTGTTTTCATTGCACGCAATTTGGCCACCCATTTTGCAGGTTCAAAATACTGTACCTGACTGTCATGCAAACCCGTAGTTACCAGCATATTTGGATAGGCTTTCTTCTCTACATTTTCATAAGGAGAATAGCTTTTCATGTATTCATAAGCATCTTTTTTCTTTGGATTTCCCCATTCATCAAACTCATTCGTGGTTAATGGAATGCTTTCATCCAACATCGTGTTAACTACATCTACAAAAGGAACATCCGCAATTACACCATTCCATAAGTCTGGTGCCATATTTACAACAGCTCCCATCAGTAAGCCACCGGCACTTCCTCCATTGGCATACAAATGACCCTTTGAAGTATATTTTTGATCAATCAAGTATTCACCGGCGGCAATAAAATCAGTAAAGGTGTTTTTCTTTTTCATTAGTTTACCATCCTCATACCATTGGCGCCCCATTTCTTGTCCGCCACGAATGTTTGCAATGGCGAAAACAAAACCCCGATCTAAAAGGCTTAAGCGAACGGAAGAAAAATAGACATCAGAATTTGCGCCATATGAGCCATATCCATAAAGCAGCAATGGTGATTGACCATTTTTTTCAAAACCTTTTTTGTATACCAAAGCAACTGGGATTTTGGTACCATCTTTTGCGGTTGCAAAAATACGCTCTGTTACATAATCCCTAGGATTGTAACCTCCCACAACCTCTTGCTGTTTCATCAATTTCTGATCTTTTTTCTCCAAATCATAATCATAAACCGAACTTGGTGTAGTTAAAGAGGTATAAGAATAGCGTAAGGTTTTACTATTATATTCAGGGTTAGCACCAACGCCAGCATCATAAGCCGGTTCATCAAACTTAATGTAATAATCGCCACCATTTTTCTTCAAAACTCGCAATTCTGTTAAACCATTTTTGCGTTCAGATAGAACAGTATAATCTTTAAATTCCTCTGCACTTTCTAACAATACATCAGCTCGATGTGGAATAACTTCCTTCCAGTTTTCTTTTTCTGTTTTATCTAGCGGACATTCCATTAATCTAAAGTTCTTAGCCTTCCAATTGGTTAGGATTAGAAATTTTCCATCAACAGGCATTATATCATACAAAACATCCTTAGAGCGGGCAGCAAAAACTTTAAAATCAGCTTCTGGATGATCAGCATCAATCATTTTATATTCTGAGGTCAGGGTACCTTGCGAGGCTACAAAAATGTATTTTCCGTTTTTAGACTTGCCTACACCGATATAGTTTGTATTGTCTTTTTCATCATAAACCACCACATCGGCTTTTTCATTGGTACCGAGGGTGTGTTTTTTTATCTTTTCACTTAATAGCGTAACCGGATTTTTCGAAGTATAAAATAAAGTTTTATTGTCATTTGCCCAAGCACCCGGACCTTCGGTGTTGGTGATGGCATCTTTATAAATTTCGCCGGTTTCCAAATTTTTAACCTGAATGGTATATTGCCTGCGTGAAACCTTATCCACACCATAAGCCAGCAATTTATTATCCGGACTAACTTTAAAACCTGTTGCACTAAAGTAGGCATGGCCTTTTGCCATTTCATCAACATCTAAAAGTACTTCCTCAGGAGCGGTTAAACTGCCTTTTTTCCTGCAGTATTTAAAGTATTGCTTACCCTCTTCTGTACGGGAATAATAAAAATATCCATTCCTGAAAACGGGCACGGATTCATCTTTTTCCTTAATCCGAGCTTTCATTTCTTTAAACAAATCAGCCTGAAAAGCATCGGTGCTCTTCATCATCTCATCCAGATATTGATTTTCGGCTTTTAGATAATTTACCACTTTCGTACTATCCGGTCCTTTTTTAAAGTAATCAATCATCCAGTAATAATTATCTACTACTGTATCGCCGTGAATTATTCTTTTGTGCGGAATAATTTCCGCGATAGGTGCCTTTACATCAGGCCATTTTATAGGTTCCATTTCTTTCTTTTGCGGGTGATTACATGCTGAAATTGCACTGAGCAAGATCAGGGAGGGTAAAATACGTTTCATGTTTGGTTCAGGATTAGGTGAATGCAATTTAATGAAATAGTTTATTAGTTTAATGGTCATTGGTTCATAAGTGATTAATAGGATTTGAATGCCAAACGCCCAAGTTCAAACTAATTATCATTTTCGTAAAAATCCATGCTGCTCATTGATAATGATCTGAATTAAAGAAAATGATGTTAAATTGCCTCCATAAACTGCTTTAAATCATCATGAAATTAGGGTATAAAAAAATAGTCGTTAAAGTAGGGTCGAATGTAATTACGCAAGCGAATGGATTACCTGATGAAAAGAGAATCAATCATCTTGTTAACCAACTGGCAGAAATCAAAAAGCAGGGTATAGAAGTTATTCTGGTTTCTTCTGGAGCTGTTGCGGCTGGCAGAAGTTTAATTAAGGTCTCAGAGAAACAAGATGCCATTACTACACGACAATTATTAGCTGCAATCGGTCAGGTAAAACTGATTAATACTTATTCTAATTTTTTTGCTATACATCAAATAAAGTGTGCCCAGGTTTTAGTAACGAAAGAAGATTTTCGCGATCGGGCACATTATCTGAATATGAAAAACTGCATGCAAATTTTGCTGCAGAATGATGTTATTCCCGTTGTTAATGAAAATGATGTGGTTTCGGTAACCGAATTAATGTTTACTGATAATGATGAACTGGCGGGCTTAATTGCTTCAATGTTAAATGCTGATGCCTTGATTATCTTGTCGAATGTGGATGGGATTTATAATGGTGACCCTAAAATGGAAGGATCGAAGGTTATTGAAGAGATATCTAGAACGGTTTCAAATCTGGCTTCTTTTATTCAAACTGGAAAATCACAATTTGGCAGAGGTGGAATGATTACCAAATCTACGATGGCACAAAAGGTAGCTAAGCTCGGGATTAACGTTCATATAGCCAATGGCACCAAAGATGATGTATTAACGGCTCTTCTTCATCAGAATTTGATTCACACCCGATTTGTGCCTGAAAAAAGTAAATCGGGCAAGAAAAAATGGATTGCACACTCCGAAACCGCTGCAACTGGAATTGTTAAGTTAAACGATGGTGCAAAAATGGTTCTGACTTCTGGTAAGGCAACAAGCTTATTACCAGTTGGAATTATAGAGATTCAGACTGACTTTTTAAAAGGAGATATTATTAAAATTGTGGATGAGCAACAGGCTTTAATTGGATTGGGAATTGCAGAATACGGGTCGGATAAAGCAAGAGAAAGAATTGGATTAAAGAAGCAAAAGGCTTTAGTGCATTATGATTATTTTTATTCGGCGATATAGATTTATTGGGGTTTAACCGCAAAGAGAAGGCGCAAAGAAAGAAGTGTAAATAACCTCTTGTGTAAAAATGAAGAAAAAGATTAACCACAGAGCGCACGGAGAAAGGCCCCGGGCACCACAGAGCTAATAGTAAAACCTGTTTACCCTCTGTGAAAACTCAGTGTTCTCAGTGATAAAAAATACAAACTGATAAAATCTTAATGCGATCGCTATATTCTGCGCCCAATCTTGATACTTGATACTAAATACTTGCTACTCACAAACTCACAATCAAAACATGAACTACTCAACATACTTCGAAAACGCCAAGAAAGCAACCCGAAATCTTATTAATCTATCTAAAGAAAAAGTGAATGTGGTTCTTTCTGATTTAGCGGAGACTTTAGTCGAAAACACATCAATCATCCTTCAGGAAAATGAAAAAGATTTGGCTAAAATGCCTGTTGACGATCCTAAATATGACCGACTGAAGCTCACATCGCAACGGATTTTAGATATAGCCAATGATATTAAGAATGTGGTGAATCTGGTTAGTCCGCTAAATGAAGTATTATCTGAGAAAAATTTAGATAATGGTTTAAATTTAAAAAAAATCCGAGTGCCGCTAGGCGTTGTTGGTGTGATCTATGAAGCACGCCCGAATGTTACTGCCGATGTTTTTTCATTGTGTTTTAAAACGGGAAATGTTGCTGTTTTGAAAGGTGGAAGTGATGCTGAATCTTCTAATTTAGCCATTGCAAAAGTAATTCAGAAGGTATTAGAAAAGCATGGAGTTAATCCTGATGTGCTTACCTTATTACCTGCCGAGAGGGCGGCAACTGAGGCTTTGCTGAATGCCAGAGGTTTTGTGGATGTGTTGATTCCACGTGGAAGTCAGTCTTTAATTAATTATGTAAGGGAAAATAGTAAAATCCCCGTTATTGAAACCGGTGCTGGAATTGTACATACCTATTTTGATGAATCAGGAGATTTAGAAAAGGGGAAAGCCATTATTTTAAATGCCAAAACGAGAAGGGTAAGTGTGTGCAATGCGTTGGATTGCGTGTTGATTCACCAAAGTAGATTGAATGATTTGACAGCACTTTTAATGCCGTTAGCTGAAAAACAAGTGGAACTTTTTGCAGATGAAATAAGTTATAAGATGCTAAAATCTTCTTATCCATCAAATCTGCTAAACCGTGCTACGGAAGATCATTTTGGCACAGAATTTCTATCCTTAAAAATGGCTGTTAAAGTTGTAGATGATTTTAATGAAGCGATTAACCACATTGCTGATTATAGTTCTAAACATAGCGAAGCCATTATTTCTGAAAATGCAGAAAACATTACAAATTTTTTAAATCTGGTTGATGCAGCTGCAGTTTATGCGAATGCTTCTACAGGCTTTACCGATGGTGCTCAATTCGGATTAGGTGCAGAAATTGGTATTAGTACACAGAAACTACATGCTCGTGGCCCAATGGGTTTGGAAGAATTAACAAGTTGTAAATGGGTAGTTAGAGGTGATGGGCAGGTGAGAAAATAGGGGAATGGTTAGCTGATGAGTTGGATAGTTGGGAAGGTGGTAAGTTGGAAACTGATCACCAATAAACTATTTAAATCTCAAATACCTCTCCTCTTTCGGGTGCTACTACATCAAAACCATTTTCCTGCAAAGCAGCAGATAAGCTCTTCAAACTTTTATCTTCACCATGCACCAAAAAAACCTTCTTCGGCTGACCGGTTTGTTTCACTGTTCGCATGAGGTCATCATGATCACCATGTCCGCTAAGTAAATCTGTTTGTCGGATAGTGGCATAAACCATCATTTCACGGTCTTTAATCCTCACAATGGGTGCGCCACTTAGGAGTTTATAGCCTAATGTACCTTTTGCACAATAGCCAATAAAAAGAATGGTACAGTAATAATTTTGAATATTATAATACAGGTGATCCTGAATACGCCCACCTTCTAACATTCCTGCAGAGGAGATGATGATGCAAGGATCAAAATAATTGGAAACATCCTTGCTTTCTTTCATGGTTTGAATGTAAGCCAAATGCTCAAATTCAAATTCATCACCCATGGTTTTATAAAAATCCTTGGCCTCCTGATTAACCAGGTTATGGTGTTTCCGATAAACATCCGTTGCCTGTATAGCCATGGGGCTATCAACAAAAATCTGAATTGGCGGCAATAATTTTTTGGCGAAAATTTGATTTAAGGCGAATACAAGGGATTGTGTTCTTCCAATACTAAAAGCAGGAATAATTAATCTGCCCGGGGTTTTGATACAAGCTTCTTCAATTTCTTTTATCAATCTTTCTTCCAGTGTTTGGTCTTTGGTATGATAACGGCCTCCATAAGTGGCTTCGCATATAAAGTAATCTACGGCTGGTATGGGATCTGGCTTTACTAAAACGGGATAATGTTCCCTACCAATATCGCCCGAAAAAGCAATACGCTTTTCTTCGCCATGATCATTTATGGTTAAAACCGCAGCAGCTGCACCCAACAAGTGCCCCACAGGGATAAAAGTTAAGCTGATATCGCCATTAATTTTGAAAGGCTTATTAAAGGCTATGGTTACGAAGCGATCAATCGTATCCATCACATGTTTGTGCAAATACAATGGTTTTGGTCCACTAAAATTACCACGTTTAGTGCGTGGTTTTCTACTTTGTTTCCTTAAAAAGAGTTCTACAGAATCAAATAATAAAATAGATGTTAAGTCTGCAGTTGGAGGTGTGCAAAGTACCTGGCCATCAAAACCCAGGTGCACAAGCGTTGGTAAATTACCAGAATGGTCAATATGTGCATGGGTTAAAATAACAAGATTGATACTGGAAGGGTCAAAAGGAAATTGTTGGTTATCTTCCTGGTAAGTTTCCTTTTCATAATCCAATCCGCAATCTATCAATATTTTATAATGCCAAACTTCCAGCAGGTGCATACTTCCTGTTACCTGTTGCGCCGCGCCCCAAAACGTTAACTTCATCTTCTAATCTTTCGGTAAATTGTTTGGTGTAAAGTAATACAAATGACGGAATTTTTATGCAGTGAGATGTAATTTTTTAATTATTAGGCATATTCATATTTGCTTTTAATAGTTCTGCGCATCTTTTTCCAACAGAAAATATCCCATTGGTTATCTCTCCTCTTGCGAACCTTTCATGTTGAATAGTTTTATTCTTTCATACTAAATGTTAAATGCTTTCACTTAAAAATGATTATGCTTAAGCAGATTTATGATTTATCTTTATCGAAAAAAAAATCAACGATGCAAGAACCTTTTGATATAGAAATAGGCCCCGTAAATTATTCTGTTTTTCCTGAAGGGAATGACTCATACACCATTTTTAAAGATGGAAGAGAATATATTCAGATTCAAAAAGATACCTCATCTATTTGGTTAAAAATGGATTATAAAACCGAGCTTCCGATTTTTGAGGAAGATGAGGAGGTAAATGCAATTGGGCAGGCTATAGAAAAATATGTGCCTGAAGAAGATGATGAAGAAGAGGAATTATAAAGAGCTTGAATATTCTACTGGTTACTAAGCCAGCAACCAGTAGAATAGCTAAATTTTAGCTTATTAAATCATTTTTAATAATTCTTCAGCTACTTTCTCTGATGAAGCTGGATTCTGCCCAGTTATTAATAAGCCATCTACAACAGCATATGGATTCCAATCTTCTATTTTAGAGTATACTCCTCCATTTTGAACCAACATATCTTCTACCAAAAAAGGTACCACATTGGTTAATTGTACGCCTTCTTCTTCGGTATTGGTAAAGCCTGTTACTTTTTTACCTTTAACCAAATATTCACCATTTATTTTTACATCTTTTAATACCCCAGGCGCATGACATACAAAAGCAACTGGTTTATTTGCGGTATAAAAATCAACAATTAATTTTTGAGATGTTGTACTTTCAGCAAGATCCCAAAGTGGACCATGACCGCCAGGATAAAATACGGCATCATAATCTTCCATTTTTACTTCATTTAATGGAATTGTATTTTTTAATTTATCTAAAAGAATGGTATCGTTATCCATTCTTTTCGTATGATCAGTTTGAAAAGAAGGTTCTTCACTTTTTGGATCAATTGGTGGCTGACCGCCTTTTGTAGAAGCTAGAACGATTTCTACATCCTTATCTGCTAATGCATAATATGGAGCTGCCAATTCTTCTGACCAAAAACCTGTTTTTTTACCTGTATTTCCTAATTCGTCGTGACTCGTAAGCACGAATAAAACTTTTTTACTCATATCATTAATGTTTAATGTTATTCAAATTTAAGGCGAAGTTTTTCAGCGACACAGGACTTTAGTCACAAATTTTCTGTGCGTTCAATCACACTTTTGGTGAAATCCGGCTCAAGGTTTCTCTCGAAATACCAAGGTATGCTGCAATTATAGTTTTAGAGAGTCGCTGCCCCAAATGAGGATATTGGCGGGTGAATTGCTCAAAGCGTTCCTTCGGATTAGTGGTAAGCAAAGACAAAATTCTTTGTTGTAAGGCCACATAACCAGAACTATTTTTTACCCTAAAAAAATACTCCATTTTATGATTCTCTCTACATATTTTATCTAGGTTTTCTTTGGAGATGTAAAGCAGCTCTACATTTTCCAAACAACTGATACTTGTAATAGATTTGACATGATTGTAAAAAGCCTGAAAATCTGAAATCCACCAGTTTTCTGTTGCAAACTGAATGATGTATTCTTTGCCACTTACATCATTAAATGTTGCTTTTAGAAGCCCTTTAATCACAAAATAAATATGGTTAACCAATTCGTCTTCCTGAATTAAATACTGATGTTTTTTAAGTTGTTTGAGCTTGAAGTGGCTATTAATGTATTCAAACTCTTCATCGGTTAGTGAGACAATTTCTTCAATATGTTTTCTTAATTCAAAACTCATGCTATAAAGCTAAATAAATTTAGAATCTGATTTGTTTTTTGATGGGTAGATTAAAATGTTAGGGCAAAGAAAAAGTCCCGATTTTGTCGGGACTTAAATTCTCTTTTAAATCTTATCGGGTACAGTTGGCTGTCCAAGTACCATTCGAATTGGAAACACCAATTTTTAGCGTACTGGCATCAATTGTAATTCCAATTACACCCGTACCAATACTTACGTAGGTATTACCACTTTCCTGAAATTTAACGCCTGTAATATCAGGAATGTTGTTTCCAAAAAAGAAGCTATAAGTGTCATTAACTTTTGTTACGGTAACTTTGCCGTCGGTGCTGGTGATTTGATTACTACCTTGTGTATAAGATACGCTTCCTCTGTAAGTACCTACAAAGAAATCTTTGTCTGCAGGGTCGGTATCTTTCTTACATGATACCATTACTGTTAATGCTATTAATAGCATGCTGAAAATTTGGATTGTCTTTTTCATAAATGTTTTTCAATATGAATCTGAAGAAATAGTCTACAGAATCTGGTTAAATGTAACAGGCTGTTTACAACCACTATGCCAAAAGATTTTTTTTAACGTTAATGTTGTGTGCTAAAGCAAGAAGATTTTGTTGTTTAACTTGCTGTATGATAGGTTCTTGATGATGTATTAAGTTGCTTTTTTAATTTTTTTTAAATGAATTTAACCATCATTGATGAATTTCTTTAATTCGGCAAACTGTTTAGTTTTGTAGAGAGAAAGGGCATATAAAAAAAGAAGAAGTCTTGATGAAGAATTAAGATGATATTGACCTTAAGAAAATGTTTACCCTGATATACTAATCTAATCTTCCTCAAGATAACGATCTGGTGTGTACGTTACTCTGGCAAAGTTTTTCATAATGAGTTCTGTACTTACAATTCTGCCACCTTCAAATTTTAATAATTTATCTCTCCAGATTTCATTCTTCCGGAAAAACTGACCATCTTTTCTTAAAAACTGGTGTTCTTTTTCTATAATATGGTATGCATAGTTGAGTGGTGCGTCGATCCTTAGTTCGCCTTCCAAACATTTATCACTAAACCATAAATTGATTTGAAAGGTATGTTCAGTATTATTAGTGAATTGATAATCCAAATAATTATAAAAAACGGTTGCGCCGCTGCCAAAGGGTAAAACCCTGCCATCATCAGGAAAGGGATCAAAAGAATGGTGATGCCTTTCAGTAACAGTTAAAGCACTATGGATAACTAACCAATGGATTAGGTTAGAGATTTGGCAAATCCCACCACCTATACCAGCTTTTGCTTCACCAAAAGACAGTTCCATTCCCATTAAATAACCTTTTGCTTTAGTCGGTAAACCAACCAGCTTGCAATAGGAAAATGTTTCACCAGGTTTGATGATGATGCCACTTATCTTTGCTGCTGCAATTTTTAAATTGGTAACCTTATTTAGCTGTAATTGCTCATTATTTTCGCCAAGCTTTTTTAGTAAAACAGATTGATGTTTTTTAATTCTGAATTCAAGTTTATGGTCTAATCTTTTATTATTCGCGTATTTTTTATTGTCTAAAAGCCACTCTAACCTTCTTTTTATGCGCCTTGTCCAAATGGCCAAAAAATATAAAATAGGATGGTATTGGCTAATCAACTTTCTTTTTTTCATCCTCTTTTGAATACATCTCCAGGCTTAAACATTTTATTTTTTTATTGACATTATTTTAAATCGCCATTAGCTTCCAAACCTTGTTTTAGGTATTTATATTCATAATGTCTTGTTTGATCGTGACTGGCTAGAAAGATAAAGACCCAACCCCATTGATTATTTAAACAGTCTATCTGTAGCGTATTATCTTCGCTCAATGCCAATTGAAACTGGTTGTTTTTAAATTTTCCAAATATAAATGGAATCGGAATAATGGTTCGCTTATGGACAGATACAAAATAATTATTCTTCATTTTGCCTTTTAAAGCTAGTTCTGATTTTCGTTCGCCGTCTAAGAATAATATTGCCTTTATTTTGTTTTTATCTATGGCCTGGAGTTCAATTCTCCCACCTTTAGCATTAAATGCAGGCATATGGTCTAAATTCAACTGATTCCATAGTAAGTTAGATGAATCAGATGAATTTATTCTATTGGAATAATTACCGTTAAAGGCGCTTAAGTCAGAAATTTTTCTGATGTGATCTTGTTTTGTTTGCTTTAATGAGACACAACTTGAAAGAAGAATTATACATGATACATATAGGCACCATTTCATAAGCAAGCGTTTATTTGCTTAAACTTAGCCATTAAAGCAAATAGTTTGAAAAATATTATTTGTTATGAGGTTAAGTTTAATATTGAAAATGTTGAATCATGGTATATGCGACTAAATTAATCGTTCAAGTTGCGGTAAAAATCATTGACAAAAGTTTTTTGTCCATCGTTAAAAATATTGACACAATTGAAATTTATGATCAATCCCTGTGGTGCTTCTAATAATTTCATGTAGGTTAATACCTGGGCTTCAAAAATAGGTTCTATCGTTTTTGATGCTTTTATTTCGACCACCAGGCAGCCTTCAATCAACAAATCAGATCTTAGATAGGTTGCAATTTCTATCTCTTTGTAACATACTGGCATTGAAACTTCAGTGATAAAGTTTATATTTCTAAGCATCAGTTCGTGTTTCATGCACTCATGATATACGCTTTCTAAAAGACCTGGTCCAAGGGCTTTGTGAATTTCTATTGCTGCACCAATAACTTTATATGTTATTTCTCGTATATATGTTTTAGTCATTTTTTCGGAGGTTAGGAGTATATGAATTTGATTTATTTGTAACCGTATTTATTTTTGAACCATATAGGCATTTAGTTCATATAGGTTATCTTAAATATTTGGTTATAGATTTTGCTATATGGTTTAAGTATGTTTGTTTTGAACCATATAGGCATTTAGTTCATATAGGTTATCTTAAATATTTGGTTATAGATTTTGCTATATGGTTTAAGTATGTTTGTTTTGAACCATATAGGCATTTAGTTCATATAGGTTATCTTAAATAGTTTGTTTATAGATTTTGCTATATGGTTTAAGTATGTTTGTTTTGAACCATATAGGCATTTAGTTCATATAGGTTATCTTAAATATTTCGTTATGGATTTTGCTATATGTTCTATATTCCCATATGGTTAAGTATATTCAATTTTAATCATAAAAATATTGTCAGCTCATTATTATAATCGCTTATCCGGCCCACCCATCGCGGTCTAAACTTCTGTAATTAATTGATTCTGCCAAATGCTCTAGTGCTACATTTTCGCTTCCGTCTAAATCTGCAATGGTTCTGGCTACTTTTAAAATTCGATCATAAGCTCTTGCTGACAAACCTAAGCGTTCCATAGCAGATTTGAGTAAAGCTGTGCCAGCGTCACTGATCTGACAAACTTTGCGCACCATTTTTGGGCTCATTTGTGCGTTATAATGTAAATCTTCCTTATCCGCAAAACGGAGATCTTGAATTTCCCTTGCCTGGATAACGCGTTTCCGAATGCATTCGCTTTTTTCCGCATCGCGGGATGAGGCTAGTTCTGAAAAATTGACTGGGGTAACCTCAACATGTAAATCAATTCGATCTAACAAAGGTCCGGATATTTTACTGAGGTATTTTTGTACAACACCTGGCGCACATACACATTCCTTTTCTGGGTGATTGTAAAACCCGCAAGGGCATGGGTTCATGGAGGCGACCAGCATGAAACTTGCAGGATATTCAACTGAAAAGCGGGCTCTGGAAATAGCAACCCTGCGATCTTCTAAAGGTTGACGCATTACTTCTAAAACAGTTCGTTTAAACTCCGGCAATTCATCTAAAAACAAAACGCCGTTATGAGCCAGAGAAATTTCTCCCGGTTGAGGATGTATTCCACCACCCACTAAGGCTACATCCGAAATCGTATGATGAGGAGATCGATATGGACGAATGGTCATCAGTGCATCTGCAGCAGATAATTTTCCTGCAACAGAATGTATTTTAGTTGTTTCGAGTGCTTCATATAAATTTAATGGGGGTAGAATTGTAGGAAGTCGTTTTGCCAACATCGTTTTACCTGCCCCAGGTGGGCCAATCAAAATTACGTTATGCCCGCCGGCGGCGGCAATTTCCAGAGCCCGTTTAATATTCTCCTGCCCTTTAACATCAGAAAAATCATGTTCATAATTGCCAATATTTTTTAGAAATTCTTCCCTGGTATTAATCTTCACCTGTTCGAGCGTTTCACTTTTATTAAAGAAAGCAATTACTTGTGCAAGCGTTTCCACACCATAGGCAACCAAACCATCTACAATGGCCGCCTCACGAACATTTTGTTTAGGTAAAATAAAACCCTTAAAGCCATCATTTTGAGCTTGAATGGCGATTGGTAATGCACCTTTAATAGGTTGAATAGCACCATCTAACGAAAGTTCACCCATGATAAAGTAATTCGCCAGCTCTTCGCATGGGATTTGCCCAGATGCAGCAAGAATGCCTATTGCAATCGGTAAATCATAAGATGATCCTTCTTTTTTAATATCTGCAGGCGCTAAGTTGACTACAATTTTTTGCCTTGGCATTCGAAAACCGGCTACGTTGATGGCGCTTGCTACCCTTTGTAAACTTTCTTTCACGGCATTATCGGGCAAACCAACCATATAGTATTTGGTACCTCCACTAATACTTACTTCAATTGTAATGGTGAGTGCATCGACGCCAAAAACAGCGCTCCCGTATGTTTTTACAAGCATGAATAATACTGAAAATGGAACGGGATGTTATGTTATTCGGGGATGAATAATTGATTTCTAATATATAAAGAAATATTTAATTTAAAATGGTCTGAAGGGATTAATGAGATTAGCCAACAAAATCTATAAGTTTTTTAATATCTAAAAGGTTTAACAAAAAAATCCCGACCATGTATGATCGGGATTTAAATATTTATAAACCGCATCGCTTTAAGCTTTCCGCTTAAAACCTATCTCTTTCCAAATGGCATTTTCGGCATACCTTTCATCATTGCTGCTGCGGCTGCCGGATTAGAAAACTGCTTCATCATTTTACGCATATCTTCAAATTGCTTAATGAGTTTGGTTACCTCTTCTACCTTGCTTCCAGAACCTTTTGCAATACGTAAACGTCGACTTTGTTGAATGGCATCAGGATTTTCCTTTTCAAATGGAGTCATCGAGTTGATAATGGCTTCGATAGATTTAAATGCATCGTCCTGAATATCCACATTTTTCATCATTTTACCCACACCCGGAATCATGCCCATCAAATCTTTCATGTTACCCATTTTCTTAATCTGCTGAATCTGGCTATAGAAATCGTTGAAATCAAATTTATTTTTGCGGATTTTTTTCTGTAGTTCGGCAGCTTCCTTTTCATCAAACTGCATTTGTGCACGCTCTACAAGGGAAACCACATCACCCATACCTAAAATACGTGATGCCATACGATCCGGATAGAACACATCAAGTGCTTCCATTTTCTCACCGGTACCTATGAATTTAATCGGTTTATTTACAACAGATTTAATAGAAAGGGCTGCACCACCACGGGTATCACCATCTAATTTAGTTAAAACAACACCGGTAAAATCTAATCGGTCGTTAAATACTTTAGCTGTATTTACTGCATCCTGACCAGTCATTGAATCTACTACAAATAAAATCTCGTGAGGTTGCGTTTTAGCTTTTACCTCTGAAATTTCGTTCATTAGAGATTCATCAATGGCTAAACGACCGGCAGTATCTATAATAATAACATTGTTGCCATTTTGCTTACCATGAGCAATACCCTCTAAAGCAATACCTACAGGGTCATTAGATTCACGATTGGCATAAACAGATACACCTACAGAAGTTCCTAAAACCTCCAGTTGATCTACCGCAGCAGGGCGATACATATCGCCGGCAACCAATAAAGGTTTTTTTCCTTTCCCCTTTAAATGTAATGCCAGTTTACCTGCAAAAGTGGTTTTACCAGCACCATTTAAACCTGCAATTAGTATAATGGTAGGATTTGCTTTGGTATCTAACTCTTTAACCTCGCCACCCATTAAGGCCGCAAGTTCATCGTTCATTATTTTGGTAAGCAACTGACCTGGAGAAACAGCTGTTAGTACATTTTGTCCTAACGCTTTTTGTCTCACATCATCTGTAAATGCTTTTGCTGTTTTATAATTTACGTCGGCATCCAATAACGCTTTGCGGATTTCTTTCATGGTTTCTGCCACGTTGATTTCCGTAATGCTGCCTTGTCCTTTTAATACTTTAAATGCTCTATCTAGCTTGTCCTGTAAATTATCAAACATAATTGGGTACAAATTTTTGTAAATGCAAAGATATTGTTTTTTTGCCTAAAAGAGAGTTCAATCGTAATTAAACGGCAATTCTAACAGCTGATTTTTAAAAACATAGCCATTTAAAAATTGAATGTAATGCAAAAGTTACATTAATACTAATGCGTTAGTATTGGTATTAATAAATTAGTAGTATGTTTGTTTATCAATTTTTACAACATGATCAAACTAGCAAAAAGAGAAGAACAAATTATGCAGGTGTTTTGGGACGTAGAGAAGGCCTTTATCAGAGACATTATCCCTTTACTGCCAGAACCAAAACCGCACTACAACAGCGTTGCTACAATGGTGAAAATTTTAGAGGAAAAAGGATTTTTAGGTCATGATGTAGTTGGGAATATGTTTTGTTACTTTCCAGTTATTGGGCGGGAAGAATACCAGAAACATGCGTTAAAGGATGTAGTAAGCCAATACTTCGACAATTCTTACCCGCGTATGCTAGCCTTTTTTGCTAAAGAACAAAACTTATCTGAAGACGAATTAACTGAAATTGTTAACCTCATTAAAACAAAAAAACCATGATGTTTTACGTGTTAAGTGTGGCCCTGATTTTAACAGGTTGCCTGGTGTTTTATAAGCTCTTGTTGCAAAATGAAACCTTTTTTCCTTTAAACAGATATGTACTGCTGGTGTGTTTGGTTTTGTCATTTAGCTTGCCTTTAATACCAGTGCCAGCACAATTTTCATTCAGAAAGGCTAGTGTAGAGGTTCCGCTTACCATTAATGCACCAATGGCACCTGCGGTAGACGTACCTCAGGAAAAGTCAACACTAAAGGCTACAGCTAACACGGAAAACAAAGATAAAGGTTCTTTTTTCAAAGATATTTCTATTCTAAAGCTGGTTTTATGGGCTTATTGGTTAGGCGTAATTGTGTTTGCTATTAACTTTGTTTTTCAACTTTGTGTTTTGCTTTATCGTGCTTATTCCAGACCAGTAATTATTGATGGCCGTTTCAGAATTGTTGAACTGGCCGGCAACCAGGCACCTTGCTCGTTTGCCAACAACATTTTTATTAATCCCGAAAAATATGATTGGGATACCTACAACCAAATTATCCTGCATGAAAAAATCCATATCCAGCAAGGTCATAGCTATGATATTTTGATCGCCGAACTGGCCTTGGTTTTTCAGTGGTTTAATCCCTTTGCCTGGATGTACAGGAGGGCGATGGAAGACAACCTCGAGTTTTTGACGGATAATGAACTGCTGGCCAGCTCTAATATAGAGCCTGCAAGCTATCAAATGAGTCTGGTAAAAGTGTCGGCCCCACATTTTCCAGCCAGTTTGACTACTAACTACAATCAATCCATCCTTAAAAAAAGATTAGTTATGATGAACGCAAAAAAATCAAACGTAAATTCTACCTGGAAATACCTCTTTATTGTACCCTTGTTTTTGGTGTTTATCGCTTTCCTTAATGAGCCGATAGCTTATGGAAAAAATAGTCCGAAGGTAAAAAAGAATGAAAAGTTTCAATTGATGGAGAACGATGGCACCTGGTTTGCCACCATTAATGGAGATAAAGTAAATATTCGTTTCGAATCAGACGAAGACGGCAAAAACAACAACAGCCAGTCTTTTTCGCTGGCAGAACTTAAAAACCTGCCAAGGGTAGGTGAAGGGACTTTCTCAGTAATCCGCGATGCAGGTACCATGAACTTTACCGGAAAATTCGATAATAATACCGGAATGGGTACTTACAAATTTAGTCCTAATGCAGATTTTACCAATTTCCTTACTAAAGAAGGTATAACCAACATCAAGACTAAAGATAACCTGGTGTTTTTTATGATCAATGCCAAAAGAAGCTATGTTGCCGGGATAAGAGCATTAGGTTATGAAGGTATTTCTAAAGATAACTTAATCCCTTTAGTTGCTTTGAATGTAAGCCCTGAGTACATCAAATCTTTAAAGGCAGCAGGTTTAACGAATGTAACACTGGGCGAATTAATCCCCTTAAAAGCCTTAAATGTAGATGCAGATTTTATAAAAGATATTAAAGCATCAGGCTTTACTAAAATAACAGCCGATAAAATGATCACCCTTAAATCGCAGGGCATTACAGGGGAGTACCTTAAAAATGCAAAATCAGCCGATGAAGAAAGCCGTGCAATGACTGCACAAACAAACCCTGTAAAAGCAAATCCAGGCAAAAATCCTCATAAAAATACTAAAGAAGACAGTGATGAGGACGAAAAATTAAATAATTTGATTACTAGAAAGGTGATGAATATTACCCCCGATTATGCCAAAAGCTTTTCGGCCCAAGGTTTAAAAGTTTCTGAGGATAACCTGATCGCCATGAAATCTTTAGGTGTTACGGCCGATTATTATGCTGGTTTTTCGGCTCAGGGATTGAAGGTTTCTGACGATAATCTAATCGCCATGAAATCGTTAAATGTTACACCCGAGTATTTTGCAAGCTTTAAAACAGCTGGCCTACCAGATTTAACTGCTGATCAGATTATATCTTTAAAATCTTTAAGTGTAGCCGCTACTGATTTTAGCGAGTTTAAAAAACTAGGCTTTAAGAATTTAAATGTAGATGATATTCTCTCGGCAAAAGCCACCGGAACGTCTCCTGTATTTGTAGCTTCGATGAAGAAAAAAGGCCACAATTATAATGCTATAGAAGACTACATTAAAATGAAAGTGCTTTCTCTTGATTAGTTAAGTGATTGACTAACAGTTAAAAAAAAACTATTTTTGGTACTTGTGTGCCAAAAATAGTTATATCAGATTTACTTTTCTAAAAATAAACAAACCTACTATTCTTACTAAAATTGGTGGTTTAATATTAAGCAACATGATCTCTTATTGCCATTACCCAGCCAATGGCGGATAAAAATTTAGGAGTAAGCACAAGAAAAAAGGCCAATAGTAATTCACAAATCCAGTTTACGGTAGATATCAGATAAAGATGTAACCAACTTGCTGAATATATTTTGTTTGATGCAACATTTTGTTTTGTACGCAGTCATATATCCAACTAACCTAAACGAATGAAACGCTGTATCCTACCTATTTTAATATTTATTTTTACTTTCTGTAAGGCGCAGGATATTTCTAAACAGAAGCACTTAGACGCTAAAAGAACAATGCAGATGCCTAAAATTGATGGCATTTTAGATGATGAGTGCTGGAATAATATCCCCATTGCTACTGATTTTATTCAAATAAGGCCAAATCCGGGAAAAATAGAAACTCAAGACAGGCGTACCGAAATGAAGGTGCTTTATGATGATGTTGCGATTTATGTTTACGCCCGGATGTATGATCATCCTGATAGTGTTTCGCATGAACTGGTTTCTAGGGATAATATCGGCAATGCTGATTTCATTTCAATTATTGTAGATCCTTTTTACGATAAAATGAATGGAAACGGTTTTTTCGTTACTGCAGCGGGTGTTCAGTTTGATGCTAAATACTCGCAGGTTGGAGATGAAGATGCAAATTGGAATGCTGTGTGGGAAAGTGCAGTTAAATTAGATGATAAAGGCTGGACCTGCGAAATGAAGATTCCCTATTCAGCCCTGCGTTTTTCTGGTAAAGATATTCAGAACTGGGGGTTGAACTTTAGCCGCAGGATACAGCGGAACAATACTCAAACTTTTTGGAATTTTGTTGATCCGAAAGTTAACGGTTTTATTAACCAGGAAGGTCTTTGGACGGGTATAAAAGATATTAAACCACCCTTAAGGTTATCTTTTTCGCCCTATGTTTCTGCCTATGTAAACCATTATCCGGTTAATTTGCCAGGGGTTAAAAATACCACATCGCGATTTAATGGCGGAATGGACGTTAAATATGGCATTAATAACAGTTTTACACTTGATATGACTTTGGTGCCTGATTTCGGTCAGGTACAATCAGATAACAGGATCCTAAACCTTACCCCTTTCGAAGTAAAATTTAACGAAAACCGCCAGTTTTTTACCGAAGGAACCGAGCTTTTTAACAAAGGTGATTTGTTTTATTCCAAACGGATTGGTTCTATTCCATCTTATTACGATTATAGTGCCGTTGGGAATGATAAAATTGTAAAAGATCAAACTGAAGCTAAAGTATTAAATGCCACAAAAATATCAGGAAGGACGGCAAAGGGGCTGGGCATTGGAATTTTTAATGCAATAACGAATAGTATGGAAACCGAGGTAGAAGATGCACAAGGTAACGTACGTATGGTAGAAACCCAGCCCCTTACTAATTATAATATTTTGGTTTTCGATCAATCGTTAAAAAACAACAGTTCGGCAACATTTATAAATACCAATGTATTGAGGCAGGGTTCAGCTTATGATGCCAATGTAACGGCTTTACTGTTTAACCTGAATAATAAAGGGAACAAATACTTTGTTAATGGCGCAGGTAAAATGAGTTATTTACAGGGTAAAGAAACCAGTACAGGATATAGCTATGGGCTTAAGTTTGGCAAACAGAGCGGTAATTTTCTCTGGAGTTATTCGCAGCAATACGCGGATGATAAGTTCGACCCCTCCGATTTAGGTTTTTTTACCAACAACAATTTTTTAGATCAGGTGGCGGAATTCCATTATAATATTTATAAACCAAGCAGCTGGTACAATCAATTACTAAGCTACTTTAACATTTTGTATTCACGGAGAGCCACGCCTGGTAGCTTTCAAACTTTTTCTATTGAAGGCGGACCTTACGTTCAATTCAAAAACCTTTGGTCGGCAGAAATAAATGGTATCTATACGGCGGCAAAAAACGATTTCTACGAATCGAGGAACGGGCAGGTATATAAAGCACCAGAAAGCTATAGCTTCGGCTTATACATTAACCCTAACCGCGCAAAAGCGTATAATTTTGGCGGTAACATCCGCTACAGAGAGCAAGAGCTTTTTAAAGGCAGAGAATACAATTTTTACTTTTTCCAAAACCTGCGGATAAATGATAAAATAGCTTTTGGTTTAGATCTGAATTTTAACCCTAATTACAATTATGTAAACTGGGTAACGGCACAGGGTGATAAAGCCATTTTCTCCAGATACGATCGTAGAACGGTAGAAAACTCATTCGATGCCAAATATACTTTTACCAATTTAATGGGATTTACAGTAGTATTGAGACACTATTGGAGCGACAGAAGGAATAAAGAATTTTACCTGCTTAAACTGGATGGCAATTTGAGCGATTATACCGGAGCACCGTTAAATGGGTTGGATAGAAATTACAATGTATTTAACATAGACTTAATTTATACCTGGCAGTTTGCGCCAGGCAGCACGCTTTCGGTTTCATACAAAGATGCTGCAGAAACTTACTACACTTATTACACACAGCGTTATAATAAAAACCTGAGCGGAATTTTAAATGCTCCGCAGAATAACAGTATTTCGGTTAAGGTTTTATACTATGTAGATTATCTTGATCTGAAGAAAAAGAGGAAGAAAGCTTAAGCTTTTTCTAGTTAATCATCGTTTAAATAATCACGATTAAAGACTTTGAACTTCCAACTAGCCTACCTCGCTTTGCCCGGACTCACACCAAATTTTTTATTAAATGCATGGCTAAAATGCTGAACGGATGAATAGCCTAACTGTTCGGAAATATCTTTAATGTTTAATTGATGATCTGCTAAAAGAGCCTTAGCCTCCATTAGTTTATAATCACTTAAATAACCAAAAACAGTATTGTTAAAGGTTTCTTTAAAACCCCGTTTTAGTTTAAACTCATTAATTCCGGCAGCCTTAGCTAATTCGGTTAAAGATGGTGGATGATGAGCGTGTTTTAGCAAATATTCTCTGGCATAATAAATTCTGTCCTTATCATAATCTGATTTTAAAGTCTTTGGTGTTGATCTTTTATTCGCATATTCAAATGCCTGTGCCTGCAGAGCCAATAACTCAACACACTTAGATTGTAGAAACAGTAGCTTCAGCCCGCCTGTAAAGGTACAGTTCATAATATCATTGATACAAGCGTACATGGCTATACTGATGGGTAGATTATCAGCAGAAATGGCCATTGGCTTATTGTTCATAATGGTTTCCCCAAATCTCTTTAAAAGGGAACCACTATCACTGGTTAAATCCACGAATTTATCACGGTGAAAATGAACCTCAAAAAATTTGTGTGATCTATCTGTATTAAAATTCGCAATTCCATCAAAGTTTGGCGTGTAAATAATATTATGCTGATTGGCTTTAATAGCGATCTTTTTCTTAGTTAAAAAATTCTCTAAAATTCCTCCTCCTTTAATCGAAAAATGAAGTTCAACCAATTCTGCATCATCAAAAGATTTTACCCGCAACTGGTTTTCCTTTACAAGAACATCGCCATAAACAATAAAAATACCTGAGAAAGCAATCTGTACAAATTCCGCATCACCAAAAGGAAAGCTGAATTTTTCTTTTCGCTCCGTAACCAATGGAAGATTTATATCCGAATGATCAATCATATGGTTAACCACATATTGCTGGTTTGATTTATCGTAAATGCTTAAAGCCATAAAATCCCTTTCATATAAGTTTTAATCCTTTTGATGTAAAATGAACTTCGTATTTGACCATTACTTTTGTTTAAAGTTACTAAACAATTTACACGATGCCGAAATTACCATCATGGCTGGCCAATACAATGGAAAAAATGATCAGCAATAAAATATTTGAAGTTGAAGTGGCTGATACCAGGATGCTCAGCAATAATATTAAAGAAATAATACTCAGGGGAAATTTTTTGGATCTGGATTTCATCCTAGGAAAGGAGGTTTTATTCCGGATAAACTCAAACGAATACAGACATTATACCCTCTCTGATTTTGATCAGGAGGCAGGAACCTGCCAGATTATCTTTTTTTTAAACCGAAAAGGCCCGGGAAGCAGCTGGGCGGCAAATATAGAAAAGGGTAACCAGTTAAAGTTTATTGCAGATCAGGCTAAAGTAAAGTACAATTTCGATTCAAACCAACATTTCTTTTTTGGTGATGAAACCAGTATCGGTTTGTATGAGTCATTTGGTAAAACAGCACAAGGTTTAGACCATGAATGCTTCGGTATTTTGGAAATGAATGAAGAAAATGATCAGGCTTTAGCAAACATTGATTTATTAATTGACGTGGTGCCTTCAGATCTCACTTCACCTGCAGGGAATGCCATAGAGTGGATGGAAAATATGCATCCAAAATGTTGGGAAATGTGGGAAAACGCAAGCTTTTATCTTACAGGCAGAGGTAAATCCGTTCAAAAATTTAAAAAATATCTTAAAGAAAGAGGCGTTAGCTACAAACAAATCCAAACCACCTGTTATTGGGAAAACGGTAAAACCGGGGGCTAGTTACCTCGGAAAAACAAAAGCAAAACCTAATGCTAAAGTTTGACTGGCTTGAATTTTATTGGTGCCTGTATCTTCATCAAATAAAGCTATGCCAGTTAAACTTGTATTCATAAACCTGTTAATTTTTGCCGTTAAGGCAATATCAAGGCGATGATCAATTCTGTTCCACCCAAAATCTTCATAAGGAATAAGCATCGCATAACGAGCCTTTAGATTTGTATTGGTAAAAATATCCTTATCAAAAGCAGAAACAATTTGAAAGGCAAGATCATTTCTAAAAGTTTTGCCATAGTCTACACCGTATACTGACTCTTTAGGTGGTTTAGTAGGGTCAGGATCATTGAATAGCGCTTTATCAAGCACAAATGTTTGTCGGGCCGTACCTGTACCAAATCGGGTTGAAAAGTATTTTGATGGTTTATATTCAAAACCTATGGATTCTGTTAAATAACCCGGGCCCATAAATTTCGAAATCAGTGTTGCCGTTTCAGTACCGTTCACGGTAGCATAAGAAAAACCTTTATCAAATTGTGATTCAAAGTTGATCGAACCGAAAAAATACCAGTTTTTAGATAATTGAAATGACGCTTTATTATCCCAGAAAATCCTGTCATTGGTTTTCTTTTGCAACTGGTCTTTATTTTTGATTTTACCGTATTGCAAAATAAGTTCACTTACATAGCTGTAATTATTTTTGTTGTATTCTGCTTTCCAGTTTAATAAACCACCAACGGCCACAGAGTTTACCCCACCACCTTTCCAGTTATCACTAAATTGTGCCTGGTTTATATTAATGCCTATTGAAGTTTTGGTTTTCCAGTAATTTACCTTTGCATTAACGATATAAGGCGGAATTTTAACCGGTTCGAAGTTTAAAGGTCCCTGCCTGCTTGGTAACGGACTACGTTTTAACTTTATATTCAGGTCTTTGGTATTGATTGGAATGGTATCAATTTCCTGTGCATATAAATCTATAGAGCAGATACTTAGAATAAGGATTAGGACGGCTAAACAATTCTTCATGGGTTACAAAGAAAACGAAAAAAATTATAGATCAAAAGTTTTAAAAGAATGAATCTCTCGTTTGTTACTAAAACCTAACAGTTAGATGAGTTTAATCCATCCATACCAATTGCCTTTCTTAAGGTATTCCATGTTTAATTCGTAATGGTATGCCTCCTTTTCAAAAACAATGTTTAAATAAGCTTTATGGTGTTCCCGGTATCGGATTAAGTTGATGAAATAGTTGATCAGGTATAAAATATAGAATGGAAAAATCAATAGCTCCAGCTGTTGGCGAAGGTGAATTTTTTCATGGTTAATGATGCTTTGGTCTTGCTTAAGTTTTAAATTTTTAAGCAGGATAAAAGGAAAGATAGCCATACCTGTGGCAGGTAATTTTTTTACAATCAAAATGGGTGCTTTCACAGTTTTTCAATTGTTATGTTGGGCAATTTTGGCAGTTGCAATGCCTTTGGATTAATGCGATAACTTCTATAAGCATTTTTGATAAATACATTGAAAGAATAGTCATCAGCATCAAGCACAAACTGATAGGTTGGCCGGTATTGCTGCATAAAATCAATCAGTTCAGTATCTTTAATTCCTAATACCTGTTGTACCAAGTTGGGATTGAAGCGATAATCAATCAGATCTTCATGATAATCTTTTTCCAGTATTTTTTGAAGATGACGGGCATTACGGCCTTGTTTGCTTAGTAGATTGTAGATCGCATCAATACCTAAACCAACACCTCCGTTACCTAGGTTGATTAAATCTTTACTACTGCCTTTTTTGGTTTGATAACGATATTCCTGTACCGATTTTTCATAAAGCTGTTGTGGCGTTAATCTTTTTTGCTGTATAACAACATCTCTCAGCCTAATGCCTAAAGACTTTAACTGAAAATAAGCTGCCGGCTGACCATGAAAAATTAATGTATCTACCCCATAGCCTGCAAGTGCCGCAACCAGGGTATCTCCTGGAATGGCCGCAGTACTAAACTCTCCTTTTGTATTGTTGTAAAGTCCATCGCCGGTGCGAAGATTATAAATGTAAACTTTTGCTAAACGCTGTTTACTTTCCTTATCAATAACAAGACCTTGCACAGGTTTGGTTTGTGCATGAACAAGCATCGAAAAGAAGCTAAATGATAATACTAAAGCGGCAAAAAGTTTCATTAGTCTACAAAACTACAAATATCCTGTACGGAATGTTTAGGCTTAACATTATTTAACCTTAAGCACCTGGTCAAGTCTAATTCCGTCGCTCGTCATTTCGTTCAGCATTTTCAATTCGTCAACACTTAAGTTAAATCTTTTTGCAATGTTGTATAAGGTATCGCCCTTTACTACAGTATAAGTTCCATCTGCCAGGATGGGCTTGGCTCCAGGTGGAGGAGTTTCAACTGGGGCAAACTTTTCTTTTTCTTTAGGGATATTTTGATTGATCTGTGTAAAAACCCGGTCTTCCCGGGCAATTTTTTGTTTTTCGCTTTCCGGCTGATCATATTGATAAAGCTGATATTTTTCAATCACACCAATTAATAAATCAGGATATTTTGGGTTAGTGGCATAACCGGCTGTTTTTAATCCCTGTGCCCAGCTTTTGTAATCATTTCTATCTAGTTGAAATAAGAAGCTGTAGCGTTTCCGCTTTAAAAATTCCGAGTGATCTCTAAATGATTCGCGGGCATCTTTATACACCCTAAAGCAATCGTTTTTCTGATCATCATCCCTGAAATAATTTTTTCCTTTCCACTCTGAAGTACATTTAATACCAAAATGATTGTTGGCATATTTCGCTAAATCACTGTTGCCACTACCCGATTCCAGAATGCCCTGTGCCAGGGTTATACTTGCCGGAATCCCATCAGAATTCATTTCCTCAATGGCAACAGCTTTAAATTCATCTATATAGCTTAATGTATTGTAACTCTTGTAGGTATTGTTATTGGCTTTATTGGCTGCCTTTTCAATCTGCTTATTGTTCTTTGAGTATTTACGTGTTCCGCAAGAACTTAAGAGAAGCACGGCAAAAGCAATATAGAAGAAGATGAATTTCATAATAATGATCAGATATAATTGTTTTTTGGTGAGCATGACTTAGAATAACTACAATCTAATTTTTTGACCGGGTTTTAATTTAGAATTTTTGAGCCCGTTCTTTCTCATAATGGTTTTAACCGTTGTGTGTTTTTTCTTGGCGATTAAATTTAAGTTATCGCCAGATTTTACAGTATACCATGCAGAAGCGCTATGCCTCTTTTTACGGTGATAAACTGATTTGGCAGGAATAGGTTCAATATAATCTGCAGGGCGATCATCATATTGATAAAGCTCATATTTTTTAACCAGATTAATGACCTGGCTTGCCCAGGTGCGGCTTTGTGCATAACCTGATCTTTGAATTCCTTTTGCCCAGCCCTTATAATCATATTGATCATACTTTTCAAACAAATTGTTAAAAGGAGCGCGTGTTTCCATAATTTCAACAAAATGATTGTATGAATCTTCGTCGCTATTGTAATCTCGGTAGGCAGAACGAATTTCAGTGTTATTGTTAGGCCCTTTTACGCCAAAATGGTTGTTTAAATGTTGAGCAATTCTGCTGTTCCCTGCTGCAGATTCGTGAATGGCGACCGCTAAAATAATACTGGCAGGTATTTTATGGTCATGCATTAATTCTTGAGCACATTCCACATGTTCTGAAATATACTCATCCGTATCTTGTGCTTTAGTAACAATTACACTTAAAAGTAAAAGGTAAATAGTAAATATAATTTTCATTTTCTTTTCATTATCATCATTGCTTCGTGCATAGCAATGAAAAAGGGTTTATTTTTTCCTGATTACAAACAGCCCGTCTCTTACAGGTAAGATTAATTTTTCTACACGCTCATCTGCGGCTATTTTATCATTAAAGCTGGTAATATTTCTGGTGTCTTTGTCCTGCTGATCCTGAAGAACTTTACCACTCCACAATACATTATCTACAATGATTATTCCTCCCGGGCGAACCTGATCAAAGATTAAATCATAATAAGTACCATTATTCTTTTTATCAGCATCTATGAAAACAATATCAAAGGTTTCATCTAAATCGTTTATGGTTTTAATGGCATCACCTAAGATATAGTTGATCTGGTTATGGTATATCGATTGCTCGAAATGCTTCCTTACCATATCCTCCAGTTCTACATTAATGTCTAAAGTATAAATGTTTCCGTCTTGCGTTAATCCTTCAGCGAGGCATAATGTTGCATAACCCGTAAAGGTGCCAATCTCCAGGATACGTTTTGGCGCAATCATCTTACTCAGCATACTTAAAACCCTACCCTGATAATGTCCGGAGAGCATCCGGGGCATCAAAACTTTTAAATTGGTTTCCCGATCTATTTGTTGTAGCAACTGGCTTTCAGGCTCGCAGTAATGAATTAATAAATCTTGTAAGTTGTCGTTTATCAGGCTCATGTATTCGGTTATAAACGGTTGGTTTCCATAAAATATTGTAAAATGATGGTGGCAGCGACAGTGTCTACCCGATCTTTATCCCGCCTATCCATTTTTTTTAAGCCACTTTGTATAATGGCCTGATGTGCCATTTTTGAAGTAAAACGTTCATCAACCCAATGCTGCGGGATGGTGGGAAAGGCTTTTTTTAACAATGTAGAAAATCCCTTAACATGCTGTTTAGAATCTGAATCTGCTCCATTCATTTGTTTAGGATCGCCAAGTACAAAAGCTTCTACCTGTTCTGCAAGCAGGTATTTTTTGATATATTCAATGGCATCTTTTGGGTGTACAGTATCTAACCCTGTTGCAATAATTTGCAAAGGATCGGTAACGGCAATGCCGATACGCTTGGTGCCATAATCAAAAGCCAAAATTCGAGCCATATGTATTAAAAACCTCAAAGGTAATGTTTTTCATTTTATTGAATTTTTGAAGAATTGGGAATGTAATTCCTCACATGTAGAATATACTTCTCAAAACTATAGCTTAGTATAATATATAATACTTTGATATCCAGTTTGTTTGTAGTTTGGCTTGCCGCTTGTATCATGATCAGAAAAAATAAATATGAATCTAAAAATTACAAAATCTCTAGCCCTAACCATCGTTACTGGCTTAATGTCTATTTCTTTTGCATTTGCGCAAAAAACAACTGATACAGGGGATAACCTAATTAAGTTAAACTTTCCATCATTATTTATGAAAACCTTTAATGTTCAGTATGAAAGAGCTATTTATGGAAAAACGAGTGTAGGTATTGGTTTAAGAATAATGCCTAAAGGCTCTTTGCCGTTCAGTTCTTCTCTTAATAGTATTGATGAACAGATGGGAAGTTTAAAAACAGGCAATTTTGCAATCACTCCTGAGATTAAATTTTATCTTGGCAATGAAGTTTTTAAAGGATTTTATATCGCGCCGTTTTTAAAATATGCAAATTACAGTGCTTCCATAAATTATGAATATCATTCAGATAACCAGGATGAAGTTATTCCATTAAATGGAAACATAAATACATATACTGTTGGTGTTTTAGTTGGAGCGCAATGGCGTATTGCAAATAACTTTTATCTGGACTGGTCTATTTTTGGTCCTCAATATGGATTTTCAAGAGGAAATTTAAAAGGCACAAAAACACTAACAGAACAAGAGCAAAAAGATTTAAAAAGTAACCTGGATGATATTAATCTTCCTGTTGGAAAAACCACTAATACGGTAACTGCTAATGGTGCAATGGTAGATTTTAAGGGGCCATGGGCAGGAATCCGTGCAAATATCGGTATAGGCTACCGCTTTTAATCTTATAATAACCTGAAGCTGATCTGTTTAGAGTGGCTTCAGGTTTTAATTTCGAATGATATTATAATACGTTTATCCATTGAATTTTAAATCATTTTTAAATCTATCAAGTTTAAGAATGTATGCCGGTAACCGAACTTAGTTAGCACAAATGTGTGAATCTCGTATCAATTTCTTATTTTGCACCAAATGCAATTTAAAGAAATCATTGGTCAGGAAAAAATAAAGCAGCAGCTTGTGCAAACGGTTAAGGAAAACCGGATGAGCCATGCACAACTTTTTTTATCTCCTGTGGGCTCTGGTGCAGTAGCTTTAGCCGTAGCTTATGCGCAATATGTGAATTGCCTGAACAAAGGAGACAATGATAGTTGTGGCGATTGTTCCAGTTGTAGAAAATATGAACGATTGATCCATCCGGATTTGCATTTCTCCTATCCATTTTTCGCATCTGCCAGTACAAAAGTTGCGGTAGATATATTGGATGAATGGCGAAATATGTTTTTGCAAGATCCTTATTTTGATATGGATATCTGGCGTTCAAAACTCGATGCAGCAAACAAACAAGCCAATATTCCAATTGCAGAATGCCATGATATCATCAAAAAACTAAGTTATAAAGCCTTTGAGGCAGAAACGAAAGTTTTGATTATGTGGTTGCCAGAATATTTGGATAAAGCAGGTAATGCCTTGTTAAAACTAATAGAAGAACCGCCTGCCAATACCCTGTTTATCTTGATTGCGCAAAGTCAGGATCAGATTTTAACAACAATTTTATCGCGGACTCAAATTGTTAAGATACCAAAATTAAGTAGTGATGATATTTCTGGCTATTTAATGCAACATGGTGGGCTAACATCACATCAGTCTATCGATTATGCTTTCCTGGCAGATGGAAATTTAATAGAAGCAAAAGCATTAGCTGCAGATACGCAAAACGATAGCTCCGGAACTTTTACGGCCTGGTTAAGAATGGGGTTTGGTAACAAAGTGCCCGATTTGATTGATTTTACAGAGGTAGCCGCAAAATGGGGACGAGAGAATCAAAAGAATTTTTTAAGATATGGCATTAATTATTTACGGGAGTGCTGCTTAATTATTAGTGGTGCAGAAGAGCTGGTAAAATTACCACCACTTACGTTAGATACGGCCAGGAAATTAAGTACTCACGTGCTAAGTTTACCAATGGCCGAGGCCATTATTAGTGAATTGGAAACGGCACACTACCATATTGAAAGGAATGCAAACCCAAAAATTCTCTTTTTAGATGTATCTTTACAATTGGTAAAAATTATCAAGTTTAAAACGCTCCCTGCGGGGACTCAATATATATACAATTAGTTATGGGATGTGGAAGTTGTTCAACAGGTGGTGGTTGCACCCCTAATGGATGCAAGAGTAATGGCTCATGCGGTACTGGTGGGTGCCAGACAATGGAAGTGCACGATTGGCTATCCAATTTGGATATGCCCTCAAATTATAAACCTTTTCAGGTTACAGAAGTAAAGTTTAAAGGCTCACGTAAGGAGTTTTTCTTAAATCATGATAACATTTATCTGGAAATTGGAGAGCTGGTAGCCGTTGAAGGGCCAACTGGTGGTTTTGATGTAGGTCACGTTTCACTTACGGGTGAATTGGTACGTGTGCAAATGAAACGAAGAAAGGCTCCTTTAGATCAGGTAGTTAAAAAGATTTACCGGAAGGCTACAGAAGCGGATGTAGAAAAATGGAATGCGGCTAAAGAAATGGAGTGGGAAACGATGCATAAGGCTCGCAAACTTGCGTTAGACCTGCGTTTGTCTATGAAAATTAGTGATGTAGACTACCAAGCCGATAAAACTAAAGCTACTTTTTTCTATACTGCTGATGGACGTGTGGATTTTCGCGAGCTGATTAAAAAAATGGCAGAAAGCTTTCGTATTCGCATTGAAATGCGCCAGATTGGAATGCGCCAGGAAGCTGGACGTTTAGGTGGAATTGGCTCATGCGGGCGTGAATTATGCTGCTCTACCTGGCTTACCAATTTTAAAACCGTTTCTACAGCCGCAGCCCGTTATCAGAATTTATCTTTAAATACATTAAAACTTGCCGGCCAGTGTGGAAAGCTAAAATGTTGTTTAAACTATGAGTTAGATACTTACCTGGATGCACTAAAAGATATTCCTGATCGTATTGAAAATCTGGATACCGAAGCGGGTTATGCCCGCCATCAAAAGACAGATATTTTTAAAAAAATTATGTGGTTTAGTTACCAGGGCGATGAAAACTGGATTCCGGTTAAAGCATCTCGTGTTAAAGAAATCATGGTGATGAACAAAGCCGGTAAAAAGGCACCTAACCTCAAAGAAGAAGCTGTTCAAATTGCGGCACCAGTTGTGGTTGAAAAATCATTTGATTATGAAAATGTAGTAGGTCAGGATAGTCTCACCCGTTTGGATGAACGTTCAAGAGGTAAAAACAACCAGAACCGTAACCAAAAAGGCAAAACCAATAATAACCAGAACAGAAGAGAGCGGATGCCCGCAGGTGATAAAAATTCAGCGGCCAATGCTAAACCTCAACAGGCAAATCAGAAGCCTCAATCTGGCGGAAGGTCAGCACAGAATGGCCCAAAATTACAGCAAAATACAGGAGCTAAGCCACAACAAGTAGTTTCAAAACCACAACATCTAAATGGGCCTAAAACCCAGAATAATCATCCAAAACCTCAGCAGCAAGCCCAAAAACCTGTCGTGAAGGCAGAAGGTGAAACTCATGTAGATGGAGCGAAGCCGGAGCCAAGCAAAAATAAAAGCAGAAATAACCGTAGAAAAAATAATAACCGCAGAAAAGATAATGGTTCAGATCAAAAGCCAGCTGCAGAATAAACAGCGAACATCTTTATTGTTTTTCCTGATAGTTGCTTCACTTTTAATGAGCTGTACTTCCAGTGTGATTGATTCTAATGATCAGGTTCCGGAGCGGAAGTGGGCATATAGAAATCACATTGTTAATTCATTTGAGATTAAGGATAATACAAAAGCCTATAATATTTATTTCAAATTAAGGCACACAGCTGATTATAAGTATTCAAACATTTATATTCTGGCTCATTTTAACGACGGGAAAAATACAGTAACCAAGCGCTATCAATATAAATTGGCAAAAAATGATGGAGAATGGTTAGGGAGTGGCTCAGGAAATATTTTTAGTTACACACTTCCGATGCAAACCAATTATCATTTTCCGAAAAATGGAAAGTTTACCATTGAAATTGAACAGAATATGAGAGATAACCCTTTATTAGAAGTGGTTGATTTAGGTATTTTGATCAATGAGCATCAGCGTTAATTGTGCTTAATTAAATAGTATAGGTTTGTATTTCTATAATTCTATACTATTTAATCTATTATAAAAACTGCAATAAACTTTCCAGCTTCATGCCCCTTGAGCCTTTAAGTAATACTAGGCTATCTTTAATTTGCTTTTCCTCAAGGTAAATGGCGGCTTTTGCGGGTGTTTGAAAAAAGGTAGCCTTAATTTCATTTTCAAAGGCATAAAAATCCTTCCCTATCAATATAACTTCGTCGATGCCACTTTCAGAAGCTTGCTTTGCAATAAGTTCATGCTGTTTGGCAGATTCGGGGCCTAACTCGAACATGTCTCCTAAAATTGCAATTTTGTAATTAGCCGTTATAACTGAAAGGTTATTTAATGCGGCAGACATACTGCTTGGATTGGCATTGTAAAAATCACAAATCACATGGTTGTTATCTGTTTGAGTGAGTTGTGAACGATTGTTTTTTGGTTGATAGCCAGATAAACCTGCATTAATTTGTTCAGAGGTCATATCAAAAAAATCCCCGATGCAAATGGCTGCCAGGATATTTTCAAAATTGTAGCTGCCAGTTAAGTTTGTTTTTACGGTTGAAGCCACCTCATGATTTGTCCAGTCAATCTCAATAAAAGGATCACTGCTTTTTAAGCTTCCTTTAATGGTATTTCCATTTTCAGTTCCGTAATAAATGAGTTTGCTTAGACCAGCTTTCGCACTCATTTCCATTAGGTAAGTATTGTCGCGGTTAATAAAGGTGTATCCTTTATATGCTTTGAGATAGGCATAAAGTTCAGCCTTTCCTTTTTTAACACCTTCAAATCCGCCAAAGCCATCTAAATGTGCCATGCCCACATTAGTGATAATGCCATGCGTTGGTTGAGCAATGGTACAAAGCAATTCTATTTCTTTCTGATGATTAGCGCCCATCTCAATCACTGCAATTTCCACATCCTTTGTAATGGATAATATAGAAAGTGGTACACCAATATGGTTATTCAGGTTGCCAAAGGTGGCAAAAGTTTTGTACCGTTCCGATAATACTGCATTAACGAGTTCTTTGCTGGTGGTTTTGCCGTTGCTACCCGTTAATCCAATTACGGGTATATTTAGTTGCTGGCGGTGATAACGTGCCAGATCTTGCAATGCTGAAAGCACATCATCTACCAACAAACACTGATCTGAAGCAAATTTAGCTTCATCGATTATGGCATAAGCTGCACCTTTTTCAATGGCCTGGGCAGCAAATTCATTTGCATTAAAGTTGTCGCCTTTTAATGCAAAAAAGATACAGCCAGGTATAATGTTTCTGGTGTCAGTAGAAATGATTGGGTTTTCTTGGTAATGGCTGTATAACTTTTCAGTAGTAATCATGCTTTTGCTAAAAATTTGCAGTAAAATTAAGCTTTCATCGCAACAAATAACAAAATTAGTACATTAGATAAATTTTAACCTTTATGAAGAAAAGCCTTACCCTATTACTTTTTATTATCACATCGATATTCTCTGTTAAAGCTCAGGTTAAATCTCCCGATGAATTTTTAGGATATGCGCTTGGAACGCACTTCACGCCTCATTATAAGGTAGCGGAATATTTTCGTCAAGTGGCAGCTGTAGCACCTAAAAGCATGAAACTGATTGCATATGGTATGACGAATGAAGGCAGGCCATTAATGGTTGCGGTAATTTCCTCAGCTGAGAATATAACCAGAATAGAGGAAATTAAAAAAAACAATTTAAAGCTGGTATCCGGCATTGCTAATAATATTGATTTGGGCAACCAGCCTGTAATTACCTGGCTCAGTTATAATGTTCATGGGAATGAAGCCAACTCAACTGAAACATCAATGAAAATGCTTTACACTTTGGTTTCTGGTACAAATCAGCAGGCCAATTCATGGTTAAAAAATACGGTGGTGGTGATTGATCCATGCTTAAACCCTGATGGAAGAGACCGTTATGTAAATTATTTTAACAGTGTGGTAGGTAAAACGCCAAATTCAGATCCGTCTGCCAGAGAGCACATTGAGCCTTGGCCAGGTGGCAGACCAAATCATTATTATTTCGATTTAAATCGGGATTGGGCCTGGCAAACACAAATAGAAAGTCAGCAAAGACTTGCTTTATATAACGAATGGATGCCTCAGGTTCATGTTGATTTTCATGAACAAAGTTATAATGAGCCGTATTATTTCGCTCCGGCAGCAGAGCCTGTACATCAGGATATTACGCCGTGGCAAAAAAGTTTTCAAATCATTGTGGGGAAAAATAATGCGAAGTATTTTGATCAGGAAGGTTGGCCTTATTTTACAAAAGAGCGGTTTGATCTATTATACCCATCGTATGGCGATACTTATCCCTTATATAATGGATCAATTGGAATGACTTATGAGCAAGGTGGAATCAGGGCTGGTTTATCTATAGTGACGAATGATGGCGATACTTTAACGCTGAAAGATAGGATTGCACATCACTTTGCCACAGGCATGTCTACCATAGAAGTTTCTTCGCAAAACCATAACAGGTTGCTGGAGGAATATAAAAAATATTTTCAACAGGAAATGACAAGTTCTCCGGGTATTTATAAAACTTTTGTAATTAAGGCCAGTAACTTATCCCGCCAAAAGAAATTAGCTGAGCTTTTAAAAAAGAATAAAATTGAGTTTGCTTATGGTGGAGAAAAATCTGGTAAGGCCTACGATTACGATACACAGAAAGAAGAAAATTTTAGCTTAACCCGGAATGATCTAATCATTAATGTTCAACAACCGAGAGCAGTTCTGGCCAACGTTTTATTAGAGCCGCAAACAAAGGTTACTGATTCTAATACCTATGATATTACCGCATGGGCCCTCCCCTATGTTTATGGTTTGAAAGGTTATGCAAGTAAAGAAAGCTTTAAAGGAAAATATGAAGATTTGGCTATAGCAGAGGAAGCATCAAATAATATTGAAAAGCCTTTAGCCTGGTTGTTCTCCTGGGGGTCGGCAGAGGATGCACAAATTTTAAATGGTTTGCAGCGGGAAAACATAAAAGTGCGTCAGGCTGATCAGCCATTTACCGTTTTGGGTAAAGAATATCCTGCCGGAACATTAATCGTATTCAGAACTGAAAATGAGAAATCTGTTAAAGATTTGAGTACAAAAGTTGTGCAGATTGCAAAGCGATTAAATAAGCCTGTAGTGGGGATTACCAGTGGTTTTGTAGAGAAAGGAAAAGATTTCGGATCGAACGTATATCCCATCCTGAAGCAGCCAAAGGTAGCAATCGTTTCCGGAGGCGAAGTTTCCTCTCTGGCTTTTGGTGAGGTTTGGTTTTATCTGGAACATGATTTAAATCTTACAACTTGTATTATAACCGCAAAAGACATCAATAATTTAGACATTAATAAAGTTAATACCCTAATTCTGCCTGATGGAAGTTACAGTTCCTTTATTAGTGAGGGCCTAACCGCATGGTTAAATAAGGGTGGAAAACTCATTTTGATGGAAGATGCAATAGAAAGTGTAATAGATAAAAAGGGCTTCGAAATTAAAAAGAAAGAAGTGATTGCTAAAAAAGATGAAAAACCAATACCAAGCAAACTGCTTTTTAAAGATAAAGACAAAGATGATTATGAATTTGCTATTCCAGGTGCTATATATAAAGTAAACCTCGATGCTTCTCATCCTTTTGCATACGGCCTGGGGAAAACCTATTATACCTTAAAAACCGATCGAAAAATATATGAACCATTCGCAGAAGGCTGGAATGTTGGCCTGGTAAATGATAAAAGCTTAATGGCTGGAGTAGTGGGTAAAAAAGTGCGTGAGGAATTAAAATCAGGGTTACTGATTGGTGTGCAAAATTTTGGTCGCGGAACAGTGGTTTACCTTGCCAATGACCCGCTTTTTAGAAATTTTTGGGAAAGTGGTAAAACACTTTTTAGCAATATAATTTTTTGTAAGTATTAAAAGAATAAATTTAAGCTCATTGTTAGATGGCATGTATTTCAAAAATACATGCCATTTTTTTTAATATTTAAAGTTAAAGTATAATTATACGCAAGTTTAGTCTATTTTTATGATAATTTTAACACTCAAAAACGAGTTAAATTGTATTTTAAGCTATACAAAATATAATTAAATATGTTTTTTTATATTTTTTTATATTTTTTTGAGTTTTTTATGATTTTTTAGGTGTTTATTTAAGCCTTTTTTAAATTTTAACAGTTTTTATATTAAAAATCTAAATAGTGGTATTATTGTAGTATTTATGTTACATTGTTTAATCTATTGAAAATCAATGTCTTGTTATTTTGTATAGTATGATTGTCTAATTAGTGTTAAAAATTGTTAAAAAATAATCTTTGAAATAGGCAGTAAAACCTAAATTAGAATAAACATTAACCAAACTACTACACTAACTATGAAAAAACTTCTAAAAAGTTTGTTCATTTTGATGTTTATTGCAGTGAATGCATTGGCTCAAGATCGAACAATTACAGGAACAGTTACTTCATCCGAAGATAAGCTGCCAATCCCTGGTGTAAGCGTAAAAATTCTTGGTGCCACAGGGGGCACCTCAACCAGTGCTGACGGAAAGTTCTCCATTAAAGCCCCAGCAGACGCTAAAATTATTGTATTTTCCTCAATCGGGTTTGCCACACAATCTAGGCCCATCGGAAGTTCAAATGTAATTAATACTGTCTTATCTTCAGATGCTAATGCATTGGATGAAGTTGTGGTAACTGCTCTGGGCCAGGTTAGGAAGAAAAATACATTATCTTATGCAGCGCAGCAGGTGAAAGGTGAAGAACTTACCCAAACACGATCATCAAATGCAGCGTCTGCACTATCAGGCAAAGTATCTGGTTTACAGATTATTCAAGGCAATGCAATTGGTGGATCAACCAATGTCGTAATCAGGGGTAATAAGTCTTTAACCGGGAATAACCAGGCGCTATTTGTAGTTGATGGTGTTCCAGTCGACAATTCAAACAATAATTCTACTAATCAGAGAACAGGTAGGGGCGGTTATGATTATGGAAATGCGGCAGCAGATATCAATCCTGATGATATAGAATCCGTTAACGTTCTTAAGGGAGCTGCAGCAAGTGCACTTTATGGCTCCAGAGGGGCGAATGGTGTAATTATGATTACTACAAAAAGCAGGAAGAGTAAAGGTATGGGGATAACGGTTAATAGTGGTTTAACTATTGGAACCATTGACAAATCAACTTTTCCGGAGTATCAAACTGAATATGGTGCCGGGTATTCAAGCGGATACGAAAGTGGAGATGGCTTCTTATTGATTGATGTTCAAGGTAATGGTGTTAAAGAAAAGGTTGTTCCCACATCTGAAGATGCATCTTACGGAGCTAAATTTGATCCAAATCTACTGGTGTATCAGTGGGATGCTTTTGACCCATACTCTACTAATTATAAGAAAAAAACGCCATGGGTTGCTGCCGCAAATAATCCATCAACATTTTACGAAACAGCAATTTCTAATAACAATAATATCATATTTGATGGCTCATCTGATAAAGGGACAATCAAGCTGGGTTATACCAGAAGTGATGACAGAGGTACGTTACCCAATAGTAAAATCATTAAAAATATATTAAATTTCGGTTCTACATACCAAATTACTGATCGGTTAACCGCATCGGCACTTGCGAATTATTCAAAAGTTGAAGGTTTGGGTAGATATGGGTCAGGATATAGTGGGTTAAATGTGAACCAAAATTTTAGGCAGTGGTATCAAACCAATGTTGATATGATGGCTCAAAAGGATGCTTACTTTAGAAATAAGCAAAATGTTTCATGGAATTGGGCCGACCCTTCTTCGCCTGAAGGCTTGGTTCCTAAATATACCGATAATTATTATTGGACAAGATATCAAAATTATCAAAATGATACTAGAAGCAGGATTTTTGGGAATGCGTCTTTAAATTATAAGGCAACTGATTGGCTAAATATCCTCGGGCGTGTTTCTTTAGATACTTACAATGAATTTCAGGAAGAAAGAGTTGCCGTAGGAAGTCAGGGAGCAGCCTCTTATGCCCGCACGGATAGATCGTTTAACGAAACAAATTTTGACCTTATCGCAAACTTTGATAAAAATGTTACGGAGAAACTTAACTTGAAGGCATTGCTTGGAGGTAATATCAGAAAGAGTTTGTTGAATAGCGTTTTTTCTACAACAAATGGTGGACTCATTGTGCCAGGGCTTTATAGTATTTCTAATTCGGTTGGTGCCGTAGCAGCCCCTATAGAAAACTATCAGCCTAAAGAAGTTGACGGATTTTTTGGTGGAGCTACCCTGACCTATGATGAATTTTTAACCTTAGATGGAACTTTTAGAAGAGATAAATCTTCTACACTTCCAGAAGGCGGAAATGCCTATAACTATTATTCGGTTGCTGGTAGCTGGTTATTCTCCAAGCAACTAAAGGATAAAGTTGACTGGATATCATCTGGAAAACTACGTGTCAACTATGCTACAGTTGGAAACGATGCGCCTTGGGGAAGTACCAAAAATGTTTACACCTCTCAAAATCTATTTGGATCAAGCATTTTATTTGCATATCCTTTCACTACTAATAATCCTTCATTGAAACCCGAAAAAACAGAAAGCAGTGAGATCGGTATAGATATGGCATTTTTAAATAATCGCATTGGCTTTGATGCTTCATATTACCTAACAAAAACAAAAAATCAAATTATACCAGTTGCGGTTTCTGCTGCAACAGGATTTACCAATACCTATGTTAATGCTGGCGTTATAAGAAATAATGGTGTCGAGGTTTCATTATATGGTTCGCCGATCAAAACACAAAATTTTTCCTGGAACATTAACATTAACTGGACAAAAAATGACAGTAAGGTTTTGGAATTGTACAATGACAGTAAAAATTTGCAATTGGCTAGTTTTCAGGCTGGTATAAGTGTTAATGCTACTTTAGGTCAGCCATATGGCACCATTCAGGGTAAAGATTATGTCTATAACTCAAACGGACAAAAGGTTATTGGTGCAGATGGATATTATAAAATAACATCAAGTACAACTAATGTTATTGGTAATATTAACCCAAAATGGATCGGTGGTATTTACAATAGCTTTAAATATAAAAACGTATCCTTAGGCTTCTTAATCGACATCCGTTCTGGAGGCAATGTTTGGTCATTAGACCAATTTTATGCCACCTATACCGGTATTTTACCAAATACTGTTGGATTAAACGATCTGGGTAATCCGGTAAGGAATCCGGTAACCAATAGTGGAAATAGCGGAGGCGTTATTTTGGATGGTGTAACCGAAGATGGTCAAGTTAATACTAAGCGTGTTGTGATAGATGCCAATTCTCCTACCCTTCCGCAATCTGCATTTTCATACGATGCCAGCTATGTGAAATTAAGAGAAGCTACATTAACGTACTCTTTTCCGAAAGCCATGATTTCAAAATGGGGTCCTATCAAAGGGATTGATCTTTCTGTTTTTGGCAGAAATTTATGGATTATACATAAAAATCTCCCTTATTCAGATCCGGAAGAGAATTTGTCTTCTGGAAATGCGCAGGGTGTACAAAGTGGTGCATATCCAACAACCAGAACAATAGGGATTAATGCAAAGCTATCATTCTAATTAAATCAACAATAAAATGAAAAAATCAATCATATTTTTTGCAATGCTTGTTTCTTTTGCAGCTTGTAAAAAGGATATCACATCACTTAATATTGATACCAAAAGGCCATCGGAGGTTCCTGCTGCTACTTTGTTTTCATTCGCAACCAAATCTTACAGTGATGTTGTTACGAGTGCCAGTGTTAACACCAATGTTTTCAGATTCACTACAAGTCAGTGGGCAATGGTAACGTATCAGGATGAAGCCCAGTATGACTTCGGTACCAGAAATATTCCTCAGGCATGGTGGACTACGATGTATAGAGAAGTACTCCAAAATTTAAACCAATCATCAACCATTATAAAGGCCAATGCTACCTTAAACGCAGGTATAAAGTCGAATCAACTCGCAATTATTGATATCATGCAAGTGCTGGCATTTAGTACTCTGGTTAATACTTTTGGCAACGTACCATATAGCCAGGCGCTAGATCAACAAAATCTTTTTCCCAAATATGATGATGCGAAGACGATTTCGTTAGATCTATTGAAAAGGCTAAATACCGACATTGCTCAACTCAATACGGCAAGTGCAGGTTTTTCTGCAAGTGAAGACCTTATTTTTCAAGGGAATGTTTCAAAATGGATAAAATTTGGTAACTCTTTGCGGATGCAACAAGCTTTAATTTTAGCAGATGCAGATAATGCAATCGCCAAAACTGCTGTGGAGGCATCAGATGCAGGTGCAATATCTGCCGATGTAGATAATGCAACTTTTAAATATCTGGCTGGTGCACCAAACCAAAATCCACTTTTTGTTGATATTGTAACTGGTGGGCGTGGTGATTACGTGGCCGCAAAAGATTTGGTAGACAAATTGTTGGCGCTGGCAGACCCTCGTTTACCACAGTATTTTAGTACCAATTCAAACGGTGCCTACATTGGTGGTATAGTTGGGCAGGTGAATACGATATCTGCTGTTTCTAAGCCTGGTCCTAAAGTTTATGCTGCTGATGCGCCAACCCTGCTGATGGATTATGTAGAAACTGAATTTAATAGAGCAGAGGCAGCTGAGAGGGGATATACAGTTAGCGGTAATGCAGAAACGCATTACAATAATGCGATTAAGGCATCGATTTTATACTGGGGAGGTACAGCTACAGAAGCATCCACTTATCTTGCAAACCCACTAATTTCCTATGCAACGGCACCTGGTACCTGGAGAGAAAAAATAGGTGTCCAAAAATGGATCGCACTTTATAATAGGCCTTTTAATTGTTGGACAGAATTAAGAAGATTGGATTTTCCAAAAATTACTCCACCAGTAGGAGCTAAATCTGGTTTTCCTAACAGGCTTAACTATCCAAGTAATGAACAGCAATTAAATGGTAGCAATTATAGTCAGGCTTCTAGTGCAATTGGTGGAGACAATGTAACGACTAAATTATTTTGGGATAAATTTTAATTTGCTCTTTTAAAATAAATGAAGGCGGGTACTCAAAAAGTACCCGCCTTTTTTATAGAATCAAATTCTCAAATAATTTAAAACTGATTTTATTGTGGTATTTAGTAGTTAAGGTTAATATAAATTAAACATATGTGCTAGAAATAGCTACAATTTATTATTACTGCTTATTAAGGAAGATTATAATAGCTATCTGGAATGGAAAAACTTCCGAATGGTTGATTTAAGATAAATTCACTCGCTCATCCAAATAGTTTTTATCATTCATGTGCTATTCTAACACATTTCAATAATTTTTAGCTAAAATATTATTGATATTTATGATTGCAAGAAAGTCAATCATTCAAAAAAAATATATTGTTACACAACAAATCTGCATTTACTGACTTATTTATAAGTCAATTTTTATCAATATTAAAGTTTATGGATACTATTTTAGCATCTGCCTTAACGATTTAGTTCAAAAAAACCTCGTGAAATCAACAGTATTAAATTTTAATTTACTGATTACTAGAGAATTAATCTATTACTTCGGAAAGTTGTTAAAAAATGTTAAAAAAAATTTTCTGTGATGATTCTCAAAACTTAAATTAGGAGAATCATTAATCATTAACTAACCTATTTTTAAATTATGAAAAAACTTCTACAAAGTTTGTTCATTCTTATGTTCGTTGCTTTTGGCGCAATGGCACAAGACAGAACAATTACTGGTACAGTTACTTCTTCGGACGACAAATTACCGATCCCGGGAGTAAGCGTTAAGGTACAAGGTACGCAAATGGGTACCGTAACAGATGCCAATGGTAAATACTCGCTCAGAGTTCCATCCGGATCTACCACATTAAACTTTACTTTTATTGGCTTTGTTACTCAATCAAGGGTTTTAGGCACCTCGAGTACAATTAATGTTGCTTTAGCCGGTGATGCCGCTTCTCTCGACGAAGTTATTGTTGTAGCGGCAGGTTTAACGGCAAGTAAAAGGTCTTTAGGTACAGTTAATACAACCATCAAGTCTGATCAATTAATTGGTGCAAAACCTACCAACGTTGCAAGTGGATTGTTGGGTAAGGTAGCTGGTTTGCAAATTAATGGAACATCTGGAGGAACAAACCCTAACTTTCGGGTAGTATTAAGGGGCCAAAGATCATTAACCGGTAATAACCAGGCATTGATCGTTTTGGACGCTATTATAGTTCCAAATTCTGTTTTAAGCAATTTAAATCCAGAAGATATTGATAATGTAACCGTTCTAAATGGAGCCAGTGGAGCTGCACTTTACGGATCTGATGCATCAAATGGTGCATTAATTATCACTACGAAAAAGGGTAAACAAGGTAAATTAGAGATTAAAGCGCAACAAAGCTTAACAGTAGAGCAGGTTGCATTCTATCCTAAATTGCAAGAGCAGTTTGGCGGTGGTTCTGATAACGACCTAAAGATTTATTTAGGTTATGAAAATCAGCAGTTTGGCCCAGCTTTCGATGGGGTGCCAAGAGCAATTGGCTTGCCATTAGCTGATGGTACAGTAAAAATGAGCCCTTATCAATGGGGTAATGATAAGTATGATTTTTGGGATAATGGTTTAACCAGTCAAAGCGATCTATCTTTATCTTCTGGTGATGAGAAAGGTACGTTATTTATTTCAGGTCAATATCTTGATGTAAGTGGTACACTTCCAAAAGATAAATTCAATAAATCAAATGTTCGTTTTAATGGAACTAGAAATTTACTTAAAAATTTATCTACATCATTTGCGATAAGTTACGCTCAGAATCGTTATAATCAAACTACGTCAACTGGTTTCTATGATCAGATGTTACAAAGTCCGGGTAACTTGCCTATCACATCATTCAAAGATTGGAAAAATGATCCATTTGCTGATCCAAGTGGCTATCCGAATGCTTATTATACCAACCCTTATTTTAGTATTGATAACTTCCGTGAAAATGTAAGAAATGATTATTTAACCGGTAGCTGGGATTTAAAATATAGCCCTGCAAAGTGGGTTGATTTGACTTACCGTGTGGGATTTAACTCTAGAAATAATACAAGAAAATCTTATTCTGACATTTATAAATTTAATGATTACATCAAAACCAGACCAGAAATTGGTGCTTATAAAAGGACTGATGTAGTTGGTGGTGTAACCGATGGTGCTATTTATACAGGTCGAATTACAAATGAATTTCAGGCATCATTCAAAAAAACAGTAAACGATTTCAATTTTAATTTGATTGCAGCCGCATTTATGCGTCAGGATCGTACTAAAACAATGGAATCGTCAGTTAGTGGATTGGTTCAGCCAGGATTATTTAATTTAAGCAATAGTACCAATACACCAACAGCAACAGAAACCAATTATTTAGCGCGTCAGCAGGCTATTTATGGATTATTAAATGTAAGCTTTAAAAATTATTTATTTTTAAGTGCAACAGCACGTAATGACTGGGATTCCCGTCTGTCTGCTGCAAACAGATCATTCTTCTATCCATCAGGTAACATCTCTTTCGTGCCAACAGATGCGATTCCTGCATTGAAAGAGATAAAAGCAATTGATTTCATTAAATTAAGAGCAGGTTTATCAAAAGTTGGTTTAGTTAACGTAGGTGGTGCTGAAAACACTTTGGGTGCTTATCGTTTAGATGCTACCTTTAATCAAAATTCTGGTTTTCCTTATAATGGAATTGGTGGATTTACAGTAGGTAATAGCTTAGTATCGCCAAATATTACACCTGAGTTTTCTTATTCTTTCGAAGCAGGTACAGATATGTCATTCCTGAAAGATAGAATTAATGCCAGTTTTACCTATTACAGTACAAAAACTAAAAATCAAACCGTAACAGCAGCAGTAGCTAACTCATCTGGTTATAGTAACTATCTGTTAAATGCGGGTCAAACAAGTAGTAAAGGTATTGAGACAACTTTAGCTTTCGTACCTGTTAGAACATCTGATTGGACAGTAACTGTTGCTGCTAACTATTCACACTACAAAAACATGGTGGATGAATTATTAGCTGGAATCTCGAGTATTAATTTATCAAATACAACAAACGCTGGATCATATGGTATTGCTGGACAACCTTTCCCGGTTCTCCAAGGCAGATCTTATAATAGAGATAATGAAGGAAGAATAATTGTAGATCGCGTAACTGGCTATCCTTCAGGAACTTCAACGTTATCTGTTTTTGGTAATGCAGCACCTACCGATATTTTTGGTATTAACCTAAGTGCATCATTTAAAGGCATCACATTAACGGCATTAGCTGAATATAGAGGTGGTTATTCTGTGTATAATGGAATAGGGCCAAGTAGCTTAGATTTTAGTGGTGCTGGTATCAATACAGTTGCTTACAACAGAGAGCGTTTTGTAATCCCTAATTCATCTTATCTTGATCCGGCAACAAACACTTATGTGCAAAACACTAACATCACAGTAAAAGATGGTGGACCAGGTTACTGGACTATAGGTGGGCCAAGAACAAATATTGATGAAAATTACATCACATCAGGTAATTTTTGGAAAATAAGAGAAATTACACTGGGTTATGATTTCCCAAAAACACTTTTAGCGAAATCTAAATTTATCCAGGCGGCTAGAATTAGTGCGCAAGGTCGTAACTTATTTGTTTTCCTTCCAAAAACTAACGTATATACAGATCCAGAGTACAACAGTAATTCAACTACGAACAGTGGTAATGGTGTTGGTTTAAATGGAACAGAAACGCCACCATCACGTTATTATGGTGCTACGTTATCACTTACTTTTTAATACAGAAATCATGAAAAAAATATTTATATTATTTCTTGCAGCCAGTGTTGGTCTTTCGTTATCATCATGCAAGAAATACCTTGATGTCAATACAAATACCAATCAACCCATTTCAGGAACACCAGAATTGGTACTTCCTCAGGCAATGACGGCTGTTGCAAATTTAACCTGGGGGCAGGCGCCGCTTGAAGGAACAATTCCTAACCCGGCGAATGCAACAACATCAGCTTCATTTAACTTTTATGGCTCACAGGTTGTAGGCTACGCTGCGAATGGCGGAGGAGTTAGTGGTTGGGGTGCAATCATTTCTTATGATTATGCTTCAACGGATTGGCAACGTTTATGGAACAATAGCTATGATATTGCAACTGATTTCCAATACGTAATTGATAACACAGAAGGTAAAGCAGGCTATGCTCAATTTAATGCGGCAGCCAAATTAATGAAAGCATATACTTTTCAAAGATTGGTTGATCAATACGGCGATGTACCATATACTGATGCCTTAAAAGGTGCTGCCAGTGTTACACCTAAATATGATAAAGCTACTGATATCTACAAATCATTAGCAGACCTTTGCGATGCCGCAATCGTATCATTCAAAGCTAACCCTGTTGCTGCTAGTAATTTCAAAAGTGCAGATGTAATGTTTGGTTCAAGTGCTACAACTACTGTTGAAATCACCAGATGGATTCAATTCGCAAATACACTTAAATTAAGATTAGTTTTGCGTGCTGGAAACAAAGTAGCTTTCACCAATAAAAACTTTGATGTTGCAGGTTTCCTAACGGATGATGCTTCTATTAATCCTGGATATACCAAAGTGATTGGAAAACAGAATCCAGGATGGAATGGTTTCGTATATTCTGCTGCAGGTGCTGCTGTGGCTGCTGGTTCAAATTATGTTCCAACGCCTTTCATCATGAGTTTTTACAACGGAACAAAATTAACTGATCCGGCACGTGCAAATGTGGTTTACAAATCCGGTATCTCAACAGCTACAAATCAATTGGGTAATCAATTGGCAACTGCTGGTCGTGGTGCAACGCCAAATTCATGGTTTAGAGGTACAAGTTCTACTTCTTTTGAGGCAATTGGAATTTTCAAAGGACCAGATGCTGCTCAACCTGTTATCTTGGCTGCCGATAGTTATTTTCTTCAAGCCGAAGGCGCATTAACTGGTGTAATTGCTGGTACTCCACAATCTTTATTTAATTCAGGTATTCAGGCATCATTCAGGTACTTGTATAAATCAAATACCGGAGCTGTATCAGCAGGTAAAGATCCGGTAGCAGATGCTACCACTTATCAAACAGCCAACTCAACAAAGTACATTGCTAACTACGGTTTAGCTACCACTCAGGCACAACAATTAGAAGCAATCATTACTCAAAAATATATTGCTTTAAACTTAATATTTGGTGATGAAGCCTGGAATGAATTTAGAAGAACTGGTTATCCGGTAAGTAACCCTGATATTAGTGCAGCAACTCCTGCGCAAACAATTGTTTCCATAGCTGGAGTTTCAACAGCAGCAGATAAATTACCTACACGATTACTTTATCCAAGTACTGAATTTACTTATAATAGCGCAAACGTGCCAACAAATATTAATAAGTATTCAACCAAAATATTCTGGGCTAGATAAATAATATTTTAAATTTAAACGAAAAGAAATGAAAAGAATATATCAAAACCTGGCAATATTGTTTGTTGTATTAACCTTAAGCTCTTGCCTTAAGTCTAATCCAATCATTGGTCCGGATGCACCAAATAGTGCTGGTGCAATTATAGAATTTGATAATCCTGATTATATCGCTTCAGGTTCTTTAACCGCAAGCGTAAAATTAGCCCGTTATCAACTTACACTTGCAAAAGGAACGGCATCACCTTTGAATATCCGCGTTAACTATAGCGGTACAGGAAAACCTGCACCATCTGATGTAACTGTTGGAATTGGAATTGATGCAGCTGCCTTAACCTTACATAATACACAAGCCAGTAGATCTTATACTTTAATCCCGGCAACCTGGTATACCATGCCAACAACTGTTGTCATTCCGGCTGGCCAGGCGGGTGTTAATTTTGTTATTCCTGTTAATACAAACAATTTTGTTACAGGTTCAACATACGCACTTCCGTTAAAAATTAATACGGCTTCACAAGGAACAATTAGTGGTAATTTTGGTTCTATTATAGTTTCTGTAGCAGCAAACTAGAGATAAAACAAAAACAATATAAAGGCCATCCGATTTATCACGGATGGCCTTTTTTGCGTTTATTTACCATTAGAATTAAAATGAATTTCTGCTGAATTAAATCACCTGTTCCGATTAATTTTTGAATGCTTAAATCGTCATTAATAAAATCTAGCTTTGTCATTTTGATGCAATTTATTCTAATCGGTTGTTAAATAATGTTAAATACTATTTCAACAACATTAGATTTGCTCTCTTAAAAACTAATAATATCTACTAACTTGAATTTCATGAAAAAACTTCTACAAAGTTTGTTTATCCTCATGTTCGTGGCATTTAATGCCATTGCCCAGGATAGAACAATCACTGGTACAGTTACTTCCGCGGATGACAAATTACCAATTCCGGGGGTAAGTGTAAAAGTAAATGGTGCACAAATTGGTGCCGTAACAGATGCAAATGGAAAGTATTCCATAACCGTTCCATCATCTGCTACATCTTTAGAATTAACTTACATTGGCTATGCATCTCGAACAGTTAAACTTACCGCAGCAACTGTTTACAATGTAATTTTAACAAGTGATTCGCAAGGCCTATCTGAGGTTGTTGTAACCGCAAATGCGATTAAAAGAGAAAAAAGAACATTAGGTTATTCTGCACCAACATTAAATAATACAGAATTAACTTCAGGGCAAAACCCAAGTGTGATCAACTCTTTAGGTGGTAAGATTGCCGGAGTAAACATTACTTCTTCTTCTAATACTCCAGGTAGTTCATCCAGAGTAGTTTTGCGTGGAGGTTCATCCATTTCAGGAAATAACCAGGCACTTATTGTGATTGATGGTGTGCCAATTGATAACTCAAGTATAATCGGTGGTAGCTCTAGTTTAGCCAGTGTAGATTTTGGTAACCGTGGTAATGACATCAATCCAGATGATGTTGCTTCAGTTACAGTGCTGAAAGGCCCAGCAGCTGCAGCATTATATGGCTCACGTGCATCGAATGGTGCCTTGATTATTACCACTAAAACAGGTGCTAAAGGTGCTAAGCCTCAGATTACGTTTAGCACTTCAAATACATTCTCTTCTGTTCTTAAGTTGCCTGATTTGCAAAATGAATACGGACAGGGATATTATGATGAAGTTGGGACTAATGATGCCAATACTACTTATGTTAATGATCCTAAAGAAAACTGGAGCTGGGGAGCACCTTTTACTGGTGAAGTTCAAGAATACGGACAGTCAATTGGCGGTGTGCGCTTAACTAAACCTTATTCGGCACAGAAAAATAATCTTCGTGACTTTTTTGACACTGGTTTTGCTACTGATAATAATTTAGGCTTTTCAGGCGGTGGCGATAAAACAACATTTTATCTTGGACTAAACTCGTTGAATTCCAATTCAACTTTTCCTGGCAACAAGGATGTTTATAACAAATATAATGTTCGTTTCAATGGTACAGCAGAATTAAGTGATAAATTTACGGCAGGAGTATCATTTAACTATTCCAAAATAAGCTCAAAAAAACCTAATAATGGTCAGGATCCCGGCGGTATATATAATAATGTATTGCAAACGCCAAGAGATATGCCGATTACAGACTTTAAAGATTTAAACAATCCATATTACAGCTATGGCGTTGGTGACACAAAGACTTATGGCTATTATGGTGCATATAGCATGAATCCATATTGGTTAATTGAGAATTATGAGAATCAAAATGATGTAAATCGTATTACAGGTAACTTTACCTTAAACTACAAACCATCAAGCTGGTTAAATATTACAGAACGTTTAGGTTTAGATAATTATAGCGACAGAAGGTTAGAGAAAAAACCAAAATTCTCTTATGCCCCTGCAGATGACGCAGGTAATTACACGACTGGTAGTAACTCACAAGTAAGTAATGGCTCTTATCAGATTAGTCAATATAATGTGAATGAAGTAGTGAATGACTTAATGGTAACCGCAACAAAGAAATTTGGTGAAGATTTTGACGTATCCCTAATGGTAGGTAACAACATCAGGATGAGAAATACTTCTACCAATCTTACAGCTACAAATGAAAGTGGTGGTTTAGTTGTTCCAGGATGGTATAACCTTGCAAACAGTAACGGGCCTGTTGATGTAATTTCAGATTATATCAGCAATAGAAGATTATTCGGTCTTTATGCAGATTTAAACTTGTCTTATAAAAACATGTTGTTTTTAGAGGCTACAGCAAGAAATGACTGGTCTTCTACTTTGCCAGTTGCGAACAACTCTTTCTTTTACCCAAGCGTGAGTGGCTCATTCCTATTTTCTGAAGTATTAAAAAAATCTTCAGGATTTGAGTTCTTAGATTATGGTAAATTGCGTACAAGTTATGCTCAGGTAGGTAATGATACTGACCCTTACCAATTGTTTACTACTTTCTCAAGAGGAGAGATCTTAGGTGGCTTTGGTAGTACAACTTTCCCATTCGGAAATGTTACAGCTTTAATGGCTGGTTCAACACTTGGAAATGCTAATCTTAAACCAGAAAGAACAAGTTCATTTGAAATTGGTACAGAATTAGGTTTCTTAAAAAACAGGTTGTCAGTTGATTTTAGTTATTATGTAAACAATTCAAAAGACCAGATTCTAAGTATTCCTATTCCAAATTCAACAGGATATGGATTTAGTGTAACAAATGCTGGTGAAATTCAAAATAAAGGTATTGAGTTAAGTTTAAGAGGTACACCTATTAAAACCAATTCTGGTTTAAGCGTTGAGCTTTATGGTACGTTTACACAAAACAGAAGTAAGGTGGTTTCTTTAAGAGATGGATTAGAACAAATCAGTGTAGGTGGATATTCAGGAATGTCTATCGTTGCTGCAGTTGGTAAAGCTTATGGCGAATTCTATGGTATCACAGAAGCTAAAGATGCACAAGGAAGAACTATCGTAGATGAAGAAACAGGTATTCCGGTAAATACAACATCTGCTCAGTATTTAGGCAGTTATAACCCTAAATATCAAGCATCATTAGGAACCAATATCAATTACAAAAACTTCTCATTAGGTGTTTTATTTGATACTAAACATGGTGGTGTTTTCTATTCAAGAACAAGAGATATCATGGCATTCACGGGTACTTCAGCAGAAACCGGCGGAGCAAGAATTAATACGGTTTTCCCTAATTCTGTATATATTGATGCTAATGGTAATAGCGTTGTGAATACAACAGGTTATAATAAACAAGATTACTATCCAAACCGTGCTGACGGAGCAAATATCGTAGACGCTTCTTTTGTTAAATTACGGACGCTTTCTCTTGGTTATACCTTTAGTAAAGAGCAATTAAAAAGCAATAAAATTAGTGCATTAAGTATTGGTTTATTTGGTAATAACTTATTTATCTGGACACCAGAATCTAACCAATATGCTGATCCCGAAGTTAACTCTGCAGGTGCAGGAAATGCACAAGGTTTTGATTTTTCAGCAACGCCTTCGGTTAGAAACTACGGCGTTAATTTAAAAGTTTCGTTCTAATCTTAAATACTATGAAAATGAAAAATATATTTAGCACAAAGAATTTTTTATTTCTTTTGCTGGCAAGTACAGTTGGTTTTACCGGCTGTAAGAAATTTCTTGATGTTAATCAAAACCCAAATAATCCAGATAGTGCTACACCAACTCTACTATTACCTACAGTTGAAGCTTCGTTGGGGCAATTAATGGGAAATGGATTTCAGATCTTTGGAGGCATATGGGCGCAGTATTGGACTCAGAGTCCAGTCGCTTCACAATACAGAAATTTTGATAGATATAGTGTAACAAATACTGCATTTGATAGAAGCTGGACAACTATTTACCGTAATGCATTGGTAAATGCTGATCTTATTATTAAGAGTGAAACGCCAAACAGTGATAATGTAAAAGGTATTGCATACATCCTTAAAGCTTATACTTTCCAGGCAGCTACTGATGCATTTGGTGATATTCCACTTTCTGATGCACTTGATGCTACGAAGTCATCAAGCCCAAAATATGATGCTCAATCTGCTGTTTATGATAGTGTTTTCACTTACATCGATAAAGGGGTTGCCTTACTTAAATCTTCTGCCACAACTTCTTTAGGGGAGCAGGATATTGTTTTTCAAGGTAATGCAGCCAAATGGACGGCTTTTGGAAATACATTAAAATTGCGTGCTTATTTAAGAATTTCAGAGGTTAACCCTCAAAAAGCACAGGCTGGTATTGCTGCTTTATATGCAGCAAATTCTACCTTCTTAAATGAAGATGCACAGATTAAATATTCTACTACAGGTGGAAATCAAAATCCTCTTTATAATGAAATGGTGGGTTTAAATTTTACACAGAATCTTGGTGCAAGTGCCACTGCGGTTAATGGCTTTAAGAAAAACAATGACCCACGTGCATTTAAGTTTTATGATGTAATCGCACCAGCAGATACGATTTCAAATATTTTAAATGGAGCAAGTAGCTTAAGTTCAAATTCAGGAAAAAGTATTTCTTCGCCATCTGCATTAGTTGGTGGCCGTGCAAATAATCCAGCGTCAGCTACGGCACCTGTTAAATTAATCTCTTCTGCAGAAAGCGCTTTCCTTCAGGCTGAAGCAGTAGCCAGAGGCTGGGCCGCAGGTAGTGTTAGTACTTTATTCCAAAAAGGTATTCAGACAAGTTTTACTGCAGTTAGCTTAACTTCTGCTCAGGCTACTGCTTATATAGCAACTGCTCCTGATGCACAGTTAGGTACGAGTGCGGCTACGCAAATTAAGGCTATTATTACACAGAAGTATTATGCTATGTGTGGAACCCAAGGATTTGAAGCATGGACAGAATACAGAAGAACCGGATATCCTAATTTCTTAATCACTTCGGTTACATCTGTGTTAGGTGCAGGCAGAACCCCTTTAAGATTTTTATACCCTAACAGTGAAGCTGTTTCTAATGGTAATTATCCTGGAACAGTTGTTCTATATCAACCTGTTTGGTGGGATGTAGCTACAACAGTGCTTCCAAATTAATATAATACCTTATTTATAGGAAAAGTGCTTATCATTTGATAAGCACTTTTTTTATGGGATTTTATTTTCAATTCAGCGTAGAAATATTCGAATGAAAGTGCAACACCAAATGCAGAAGCCATTACTATTTTAAATACAAGAATTAGAGCTAGAGCTGGTCTTGCTCCTAAAACAGTTAGCAGTCAACAAGCATTAATTGATGCATTATTGATTGAACGACGTAAAGAGTTAGCATTTGAAGGTCATAGTAGAATGGATTTGCTTAGAAATAGGCTTGCATTAAGAAGCGGAAACCCAGCTGCTGCTTTTGGCGGTGCTAAAACCATATTGCCAATTCCTCAAAGAGAAATTGATAATAACCCTGGTTTACAAAGACAACAAAATAGCGGATATTAATATTTATAAGAATTATCTTTTACTAACACCAACTTTCATTAGAGAGTTGGTGTTTTTTTTTGGAATTAATTTTAATAACTAATTTTTTAGTCTTTATTATAATACAAATGTTTGAATTATTGTATTGTCATTTAAAGGTCAAATATGGGTTTGTTTTTAGACTAAATCATTTTAATCATCAGAAATAGGTTGCATTATATTCTTATATGTTATATTTTGCGATTTAATTCAATTAATCAAACAAACTAATTTAAATTCATGAAAAAACTTTTACAAAGTTTGTTCGTGCTTCTGTTTGTTGCATTTAATGCAATGGCTCAAGACCGAACAATTAATGGAACAGTAACGTCAACGGAAGATGGCATTCCCCTACCTGGTGTTAGTGTTAAAGCTGTTGGTGCACAAACTGTTGCCGTAACCAATGGCGAGGGTAAGTATTCCATCAGAATCTCTTCCTCAGTTCAAAGCCTGCAGTTTTCTTATTTAGGCTTCCTGACTAAAACTATCAACATCACTTCATCTGGTGTAATTAATGTTGGCTTATCTGGTGATGCACAGTCTTTATCAGATGTGGTTGTAGTTGCTTATGGTACACAAAAGAAAGAGTCCATTACAGGCTCAGTATCAACTTTAGGTGCTAAAGATTTAGAAAGCAGAACGGTAACAAATGTTGTTGCAGCATTACAGGGCTCAGCTCCTGGTATTAGTGTTGGTGCATCTAACGGCCAGCCCGGAAGTACCCCAACGATCAGAATCCGTGGTTTTGGTTCATTCTCTGCCTCAAATACGCCACTTTATGTGTTGGATGGGTCTGTTTATGATGGTAGTATTGGTGATATCAACCAAAATGATATTGAAAGCATTTCGGTGTTAAAGGATGCATCATCCTCAGCTTTGTATGGTTCTAGAGGTGCAAATGGTGTAGTAATCATCACAACTAAAAGAGGGAAGTCTTTACAGCCTTCAATTAGTGCCAATATTGTTCAGGGGTTTTCCGAAAGAGGTATTCCGGAATATGAACGTGTAAACGCACAAGAATATTATCCTTTGGTTTGGCAAGGCATTAAGAATAACTTAATGTATAATGCTTCACCAGCTCTATCTGAATCTGCAGCATCAACAAGAGCATCAGCAGATGTATTTACCAACTTAGTATACAATCCATTTAATGTTCCTGGGGGGCAGGTTGTAGGCACTGATGGTAAGCTCAATCCTAATGCCTCATTATTATATAATGATTTTGATTGGTATGATGCGATGTCTAGACTTGGAAAAAGAACTGACGCAAATTTAAATTTTTCAGGGAAAACCGAAAAGTCAGATTTCTTCGTTTCAATGGGATATTTAAATGATCAGGGTTTCAATATTAAATCAGACTATCAGCGATTTAATGCCCGTGTTAATGTGAATACTCAAGTTAAGCCTTGGTTAAAAACCGGTTTAAACATTGCAGGATCAATGACTACTGCAAATACTGCAAATGATTCTTTTACAGGTAGTGGTTCAAGTTTTATCAATGCATTTTCGTTTACCAGAGGTATTGGTCCAATTTATCCTGTTCATGCTTTCGATGCTGCCGGTCAACCAATTATGAATAGTTTAACAGGTGAACAATGGTATGACTATGGAAACCATCCAGGTGCCATTGCTCGTCCTCAAGGCGCTTCTCCTGCCAGACATGTTGTATATGAGACTTTACTAAATGAGTACCTTACAAGAAGAAGCCAGGTAAGCGCAAGAACTTACGTTGAAGTTAAGTTTTTAAAGGATTTCACCTTCGTTCCTACATTTAGTATTGATTTAAGAAACAACAATGGTAGCACTTATTGGAATCCAACTGTTGGTGATGGAGTAACGCAAAATGGTTATAAATCACAAAGTAACAATACCATTAGATCTTATACGTTCAACCAGATTTTGAACTATAAAAAAACAATAGGCGATCACACCATAACGGCTTTGGTTGGACATGAGAATTATGATTATAATTATCGTACTTTCAGTGCAAGCAGAACAGGTTTAATTTTACAAGGTAATACAGAATTTGCTAATTTCGTAACAGCCAATAGCTCTGGCGGACAAGCAGATAATGATAATATAGAGTCGTATTTTTCTAAAGCGAGCTATAATTATAAAGATAAATATTTCTTTGATGCATCTTTAAGACGTGATGGTTCTTCCAGGTTTTCACCAGATTCAAGATGGGGAACTTTTTACTCATTAGGTGGTTCATGGTCAGTTAATAAAGATTTCTTAAAAGATGTTTTCTGGCTAGATGATTTAAGGCTTAAAGTATCTTATGGTGAAGTAGGTAATAATGCAATATTATTTACAACAGGATCTAATGCAGGTAATAGTGATTATTATCCTGATAGAGCATTTTATGACTTAGGCTGGAATAATGGTGCAGAACCAGGAGCACTTTTAACATCTGCAGCTAATCCGTTACTAAAATGGGAATCTCAGAACACGTTCAACTCAGGTGTTAGTTTTTCATTTTTGAAAAGAAGAATCTATGGAGAGTTTGAATACTTTAAGAAAAATGTAAAAGATTTATTATTCAGTGTTCCTCAACCATTATCAGATCCTGTAACAAGGATTAATCAGAATGTGGGTGCAATGTACAATTCTGGTGTAGAATTAATGTTAGGTGCAGATATTGTGAGAACTGATAACTTTAATTGGAATTTGATCACTAACTGGACAGTCTTGAAAAATAAAGTAACTAAGCTTCCAGTAGAATCACCAACTATTATTAGTGGTACAAAAAGAAGAGAGGTCGGTTATGATTATTATCAGTTTTGGTTAAGGCAATATGCTGGTGTTGATCCTACTGATGGTGCTGCGCTTTATATCCCAGATCCTACCCAAACTATTACAGCAGCAAATAAAAGAACAGTTAATGGTGTGGAGTATACGATTAATCAATCAAATGCTCTGTTTGACCGTTCAGGATCTGCCATTCCTGATTTGATGGGTTCATTTACCAACTCTTTTTCATATAAAAACTGGTCATTATCGGTATTGGTTAATTACCAAATTGGAGGTAAATTTTATGATAGTAACTATCAGGGCCTAATGAGTACTGGCTCTTACGGAACTGCTTTACATAAAGATTTATTAAATGCCTGGACACAAACAAATACTACCAGCAGTATTCCAAGAGTAGATTTCGGTAACTCTGCAAACATCAATGCAACTTCAACAAGATGGCTAATTGATGCTTCTTACTTAGCTATTCGTAATGTTAATTTATCTTATAGCTTACCTAAATCATGGTTAGGCAAGATTGATGTAAGCAATGCTAGATTGTTTGTAACAGGTGAAAACTTACACTTATTCTCGAAGAGAAAAGGTTTAAATCCTTCAGAGTCATTTGATGGAACAAACGCAAATGTTTATCCACAAGCAAGAATGTTAAGTGTTGGCTTAAATGCCACTTTTTAATTATTAAATTATAATATCAAGACAGATATGAAAAAGATATTTTACTCAGCGATTTTTGCCTCTATGATTTTAGGTTGGTCAGGCTGTAAAAAAGATTATCTTCAAACAACACCAACAGATAGAGTTGATAATACATCTATATTTTCAACGACTGCAAATGCAAGTGTAGCATTAAATGGAATTTATCGTTATATGTTTGAAAGAACTGCAGAAACAACCAGTAACGCTCAGGGTAAACCAGGTGTTGCAGGTATTCTTTTAGGTATAGATTTTATGGGTGAAGATTTGCACCAGGCTGCAGCAACATGGTTCACCTCAACTGGTGAAGGTAATTATGTAGCAGCACGTACCGATAATGCAGCCAGTAACTTATATTATTATCGTACATTCTTTAGGATGATCGGTAATGCAAATTACATTATCGATAATATTGATGCTGCAGAAGGTTTGGCTGCCGATAAATCAAGAATTAAGGCTGAAGCTTTAACATTGAGAGCCTATGCTTACTCTTATTTGGTGCAATTTTATGGTACGAGGTATAACCCTAATGCTAAACCAAATAATCAACTGGCAGTACCATTGCCGTTAAAATCTACGGATACAAAAATGCCAAGAGTGAGTGTTGAAGCTGTTTATACTGCAATCGTAGCAGATTTAGATGCTGCAATTGCTTTAAATGCAGTTTCAGTTCCTAATAAAACCCATGCAAGTGTTTGGGTTTCAAAAGGGCTTAGGGCCAGAGTTGCCTTAACTATGGGTGATTATACTAATGCCATTAAATATGCTAAAGAAATAGTTGATGGCAATGCATTTCCATTAATGAGTCAGGCAGATTATCAAACTGGTTTTAATAATATCAACCTATCAGAATACATGTGGGGAGCTAATCCTACCACTGAACAAGGTGATACTTTTGGATCGTTTTATGCGCAAATAGCTTATAATGCCAATTCAAGTTATCAGCGCTCTACACCAAAAATGATTAACTCTAAATTATATGATTTAATTTCTTTAACCGATATAAGAAAGAAAATGTGGGAGCCTTCACCAACAGCAACTAATTTCCCGTTACCACTGTCAACGTTTGTAAGAAGACCATACATGACCAGAAAGTTCTCTGTTAAAGCTGTAGGTGACCCGTCCTTAGGTGATGTGCCTTGGATGAGAAGTGCTGAAATGCATTTAATTCTTGCCGAAGCTTATGCCAGAAGTGGACAAGACGCTTTAGCACAAACCGCTTTATTCACTTTAGTTTCCAAAAGAGATTTAAGTGCAGTTAAGAGTCCAAAAACCGGTACTGATTTAATTAATGAAATCATGGTAAACCGCAGAGTTGAGCTTTGGGGAGAAGGATTTAGATATTTAGATCTTAAGCGCCTAAATTTACCATTAGACAGAACAACTTCAAATGTTCCTAATTACGTAGCTGCATCTGTTGCTAACGTATTGCAAATTCCTGCCGGAGATCCAAGATTTTTATTTTTAATCCCTCGTGATGAAATTAATGCAAACCCTAATATTGGTCCACAAAACCCATAATAGTTGATGTGTTATCAGGATTTAAGAGGCTGTTTTAAACAGCCTCTTTTTTTTGAACTGATTTTTGTAATATGAGTTATAAGGTTAATAATAAATGCTGAAATGCTATTTCAAAATGATTCTTTTTACTTTCAGCTTATATTATATTATTCGAGGTATATTAAATAAATTATACCATTAAAATTAGTATGATTTTAAAAACGATAAATCGTCATAATTTTTTCTTATGATTGCGATTTAATATAAATATATAGATAATCTGATTAGATCATCTCTGATTTAAGTTGTCTATTTCATAAATCATGCTTTTTGTAAGATAAAAAAAATATTTTAATCTAGCTTTAATGTATTTGTATCTTCTTTGATAGTAAAAATGAGCTTAAAATATGGTTTTTACGTCTTTATTTGTTTAATAACTGCCTTTATTTTGACGTATTTGAGTTTTTTGTATAATGGTCTTTTCTTTTTAGCTAATTAATGCATTTAATATTTGTTTTGTAAAATTTGCTTTACAGGTTGTTAAATTTTATATTGTGCTCTTATTAACTAAACTAAACTAATTTTATGAAAAAACTTTTACAAAGTTTGTTCATATTGCTATTCATTGCAAGTACTGCAATGGCGCAAGAAAGAACAATTACTGGAACAGTTACAGGGAAGGAAGACGGATTGCCACTTCCCGGAGTAAGTGTAAAAATCAAAGGCGCATCAGGAGGAACCACAACCGGCGCTGATGGTAAATTCGTTATCAGAGTTACAACAGGTGCTAGTATTGAGTTTTCATCTATAGGGTTTTCGCCTATATCTCGTGTTGTTACCAATTCAAATGTACTTAATGTAGTGTTAACTAATGATGCAAGATCTCTGTCTGATGTTGTTGTTGTAGGTTACGGATCTGTAAACAGAAAAGATGTTACTGGTTCTCAATCTAGTGTATCTGCTCAGGAATTTACAGACAGGGCTATTCCATCATTTGATAAGGCTTTAGCTGGTAAAGCAGCTGGTGTACAGGTAATTACTGCGAACGGACTATTGGGGCAGCCTGCTCAGGTGCGTATTCGTGGCACGAACACCATTACTTCGGGTCAAGGGCCACTATACGTTGTAGATGGTGTTCCTATCTTTTCAGGTGATGTAGGTGGTTTCACATCTTCAAATGCTTTAGCAGATATCAATCCAAATGATATTGAATCCTTTGAGGTATTAAAAGATGGAGCTTCAACAGCTATTTATGGTTCAAGAGCGGCTGGAGGGGTAATTTTAATTACCACTAAAAAAGGTAAGGCAGGTCAGGCTACTTTTACTTATGATGGTTATTATGCCGTAGGTAAAGTATCTAAAAGATATGATCAGCTAAATGCAGAGCAGTTTATTGAGGTAGCAAATGAACGCCTAGTAGCTGCAGGAAATGCCCCACAGGCATTCTCAATGCCTGACGGTCAGGGTGGAATTGTCGATACAGACTGGCAGGACTATTTATTCAGAACGGCTCAGCAACAAAATCATAGTGTTTCTGCTGCTGGTGGTACAGAAAAGGCTAAATATTATTTCTCATTGGGATATAGTGACCAGCAAGGGGTAATTATCTCTAATTCATTAAAAAGATATTCAATTAAAGCTAATTTTGATCAGAAAGTAAATAAGGTATTTAGCTTTGGCTTAACTTCAGGATTTACTTATCAAGATAATACAGGCCCACAAACAGGAAGTAACACTTTATCAGGAAATATTTTTGGAGGATTACGTATGTTGCCTAACGTACCTGTTTATGATGCTGCGAATGTTACCGGGTACAATATTGCACCTAACAGAACGGCGTTAGGAAGAGGTAATAACTTAATTACCATTTCAGATAACATCGGTAACCAACGCTTCGTATTGGATAATAATATCAGAAGATCTCAAACCTATCGTTTACTAGCTACTGCATATGCAGAGGTTAATCTTTTCGATGGCTTAAAATTTAGAACTCAAGTCGGCGTTGATAATCAAAATGTGGATGATTTTATTTACACAGATCCGCGTGCTGGTGATGGGGTAAGTAGCAATGGAAGTATGTCTCAGGCTTTTAGTCCAAGTATCAGGCTGGATCTTCAAAATGTACTGTCTTATAATAAGAGCTTTGCAGATGCACATAATTTAAGTGTAACCTTGGTTCAAGAGTTTCAGAATGACAGAACATCTTTCTATCAAGCTTCTGTTTCTAACTTAACAGATATTTACTGGAACCAAAATATCGTAACTGGTACTTTTGTTACGCCAACAGCATCAGGAAGTTTGGTTAGAACAGCTTTAGAATCTTATCTTGCCCGTGTAAACTATAATTATAAAAACAAGTATTACATCGGTGGATCAATTCGTTCAGATAAAAACTCTAATCTACCAACTGCAAATCGCTTAGGTTATTTCCCTGGTGTATCTGCTGCCTACCGTGTTTCTGAAGAATCTTTCTTTAAAAACTCTTCAGGTTTAAGTTTTATTTCTGATTTACGTCTTCGTGGATCATATGCGGAAGTGGGTAATGTAAGCATTGGAAACTTTAGGTATTTAGGTCAATATAATGCAGCTGTATATGGTGCGCAACCAGGAATTGGCTTCAGTAACATTGGTAACTATAACCTTCAGTGGGAATCACAAAAGAAAGTTGATGTGGGCTTAGAGTTAGGCTTATTTGCTGGCCGTATTAATGTTACAGCAGATTATTTCAGACAAAATACAGATGCATTGGTGCAAAATGCACCTACAGCACCGTCTCTTGGTGTTCCCACAAATACCATTACACAGAACGTGGGTAACATTTTAAATTCAGGTTTCGAATTCTCCATTGGTGGTGATATTATTAAAAATGATAATTTCTCTTACAATGCAAATTTCACCTTTACTGCACAAAAGAACATTGTTGAATCTTTAAGAGAGGGTCAAGATCAGATCAGTACTTATAATATCATTCGTGTTGGCGAGTCATTAAATTCTTTTTATGGATATGAATATGCCGGTGTAAATCCAGCTAACGGTAACCCACTATATGTAAAAGGAAATGGTCAGATTATTCAAGGTAATGTAACCAATCAAACCTATAATGTATACGATCCTGCTAACCCAAGTGCCACAGGTGCTTCTGCCATATTATCAGCTTCAACAGATAAGAAAGTTTTAGGTAGCTCATTACCAAAATGGTTTGGAGGATTAAATAATACATTTACTTATAAGGGCTTTGATTTAAATATCTTCTTAAGATTCCAGGGCGGAAACAAAATCTATAACAGAACACGTGTTGATCAGTTAAATCAAAATTTTGTAAACAATGGAACTGAAATTTTAGGCAGATGGCAGAGTGTATCTAATCCTGGTGATGGCGTAACGCCAAGGCAGTGGTTTGGAAGATCTACATTCATCAATAGAGATGGAGATGCCACAACACGTTTCCTTGAAGATGGTAAATTCTTAAGGTTAGATAACGTAGCTTTTGGTTACAAGGTACCACAAAGTTTTGCCAGTAAATTAAAAGTAACCGGAATCAGATTATATGCTTCTGCGCAAAACTTATTTGTAATTACAGGCTATAAAGGTTTAGATCCGGAAACAAATACAACGGCTTCTGCAACTACTGGATATGGAACAGACTTCAACGGAAACCCTCAACAGCGTACCTTCACATTTGGAGCTAACGTTAGATTTTAACTGACTAAAGAAACTAATAATGAAAAAATATTTCATAAATAAAAAGGCCTGGGTATTACCCTTATTAGGCTTAATGTTATTTGCAGGATCTTGCAAAAAATATACTGAAATTGTACCTGATAATACTTTTGCTGAAGATGACGCATACTCAAATCCTCAGCGTGCAGCTTTAGCCATTACTGGTGTATATAGTGCCGCTCAATCTAGTCCATATACGGATAACTCCAATCGTGGATATCCTTTTGGGGCGGCAAATACGATTCAGGGTGATATGAGAGGCGAAGACATGATGGCTATACCATCATTCTTTTTAGTAACTTATGAAAATAGCTACGATGCTACTACAGCTAATAATACTGCACTATGGACAAGTTTATATGCAACTATTAACAGAGCTAATATCGTGATAACTAAATTAAAAGAAGCTGCTGCTGCTGGTACCATTTCAACTGATGTGGCAACAGCAGGTGAAGCAGAGTGTCGTTTTTTAAGGGCGTTAAGCTATCATGAGTTATTAATTCAATTTGCTCGTCCATATAATGAAACTACTGGTGCAACACATCAAGGTGTTGTGCTTAGAACTGTTGGTATTAATACACCAGAGTTGGTAGATCAATACAAAAATGAGGGACGCAGTACAGTTAAGCAAGGGTATGATTTAATTCTCTCAGATCTTGATTTTGCTGAAACAAATTTAGCTGCGCAATCATCAGCATCTCTTAGAATTACAAGAGCCACGAAAGGTGCAGCTATTGCTTTAAAAACTCGTGTTAAGTTGCATATGGGCGATTATGCTGGTGTAATTACTGAGGGCACAAAGTTAGGTACATCGGCTGCTGGCACTACTTTCACCGCGCCAACTGCGCTTGGTGGGTATGCGTTAACAGCTACCCCTGATGGTCCATTTGCTAGTGTTGGTGCAAATTATGGAAATACTGAATCAATTTTTTCAATTGAAAATTCAACAATCCGTAATGCAGGCACCAATGGTTCGTTAAGCACGATGTATTCAAAAGCACCAGGGAGAGCGCTGGCTGTAATATCTCCTATCATCTGGAATGATCCATCTTGGAAAGCAACAGATACACGCAGAACACTGTTGGCAACAACTGATGCTGCTACGGGAGTTGCTGCCAAGTATTATTTCAGTGCAAAATACAAAGATCCGGCAACCTGGACTGATGCAAATCCGATAATTAGATATGCAGAAGTTTTATTAAACGTTTCTGAAGCCTATGCCAGAACAGGAAATACTACTCAGGCTTTAGCTTTATTAAACGCCGTTAGAAATAGATCAGTATTAGCTGCAGATAGATATACTGCTGCCAGTTTTGCAACTGCTGCTGCATTAATTCAAGGTATTATCAATGAAAGAAGAATTGAGTTTTTAGGTGAAGGTAAACGATGGATGGATATCCACCGCCTAGCAAAAGAAAACCTATACGGCCCTAATGGTATTCCTGCAAAAACAAGCTCTACAATAGCTTTCTCTGCATATAATGCAGCAGCAGGGTATACAGGAGTAAGATCTGTTGCAGCAATTCCATATGCAGGTGCCGCAACAAGTTTTAGATTTATCTGGCCAATACCAACCGTAGAAACTCAGGCAAACCCTGTTTTAGCCGGACAACAAAATCCAGGTTATTAATAACTGATTATAATTCAATGAACAGATACAGTCTGTATTTTCGACTTAGTTGATTAATAATCTTTAAAATGACAAAAGCCAGCGTTTGCTGGCTTTTGTCATTTTGGAAATTTTAATTATTTCTTATCCACGCTATACTTACCAGGCCCAATAAAAATTAAGCTAAAAAATACAATGCCTAACTCTATGGCATGGCTGGCACCACCTAATCCATCGCCTTTGCCAAAGTGAACCAGGGCTGCAATAATCATGGTAAAAACCAGGGCTATACATGCAGGACGGAAAAATAGTCCTACTATTAATAAAAAGCCTCCGAAGGTTTCAGTCACAGCGGCCATAAAGCCCCAAAATACGGGTAAAAAGTTTATGCCCACTACTTTCATACTCCCACCTAACTCTGCCCAGCCACCAAGACCACCAGCCAGCTTTGGAAAGCCATGAACAATAAACATGATGCCAATGCCTATACGCATGATTAATAAACCAGTGTTCCGGTATTTACCTAAACTATCAAAAATTGCCATGTTATAAATATTTAAATTGAACGTTATTTGTTTCTACTTTCAAAAGTACCTTAGCCCCCAAAACCATGGTGAGGTTATGATCAATATGTCCGGTAGGAAAATTAAAGCAAACCGGGTAATCATATTCCCTTATAATATCCCAGATCACTTCCTCTACGGTTTGTCCGAAAGGAATTTTCTCGACTTCTATTTCATTAAATGCCCCGATAATCAAGCCTTTTAAATGGGCGAGTTTGCCAGCTCTTTTAAGCATTCGTAACATTCTGTCGATACTGTATTCATGTTCGCCTACATCCTCTAGAAAAAGAATTTTATCATTAAAATCCATTTCTGATACAGATCCCTGCAACATGGCGAGTAGTGTTAAATTTCCACCAATCAATAACCCTGTGGCTTCTCCAGATCGGTTCGGAAATTCACTTTCGTATTGATAAACCTGTTGCTCGCCAAATAAGGCATTTTTTAGGGAATCAAGAGCCTCGGAGGCACTCTCTTCAAATGTATAGGGCATTTGGCCATGGATGCATTGTACTTCGCTTTGAGAAATGATGTGTGAAAGTAAAACGGTAATGTCGCTAAATCCGATAATCCATTTAGGATTTAAGTTAAATTGAGTAAAATCCAGTTCATCAATGATCCGAATGGTTCCATAGCCTCCCCTGCCTGCAATAATCGCTTTAATAGATGGATCATCAAGAAACTGCTGAATATCTTTAGTCCTTAATTCATCCGTTCCGGCAAATTGATGATGGCTGGCATAAACACTTTCACCTATAATAACCTCTAATCCCCAGCTGCTTAAAATCGCTATAGCCTCATCAATGGGCTTCGGTAATTTCTTCGCCGGACAAACTAAGGCAATCTTATCTCCTTTTTTTAAATATGGGGGCTGTTTAATCATCTTCAAAACACTTATCTTTGCCAAATTAATAAAAATTGTTTTGGATAATAGTAAAATAAAAAGATATACCGTAACTGCGGCACTTCCATATACCAACGGACCAGTTCATATTGGGCACCTTGCAGGTGTTTATATCCCTGCTGATATTTATGCCCGTTACCTGAGATCGAATAAACGCGATGTCAAGTTTATTTGTGGATCTGATGAAAATGGTGTGCCAATCACTTTAAAAGCCAAGAGAGAAGGTATCACGCCACAAGAGGTAGTAGATAAATACCATAAAATTATTGGAGATTCTTTTAAAGAATTTGGTGTTTCTTTTGATATTTACCACCGTACGTCATCTCATACCCATCATCAAACTGCATCAGAATTTTTCAAAACCTTATATGATAAGGGCGTATTTACAGAAGAAGTTACCGAACAGTATTATGATCCTTCAGCCAAACAGTTTTTGGCCGATCGCTATATTACCGGCACATGTCCGAAGTGTGGTAACGAAAATGCCTATGGTGATCAATGTGAGAACTGTGGCTCCACATTAAATGCAACAGACCTGATTAATCCAAAATCTACACTTTCTGGCGATCAACCCATTTTAAAAGAGACTAAAAACTGGTTTCTCCCGCTAGATCAATACGAAGAAAGGTTGAGAAATTATATTGAAAGTCATAAAGAATGGCGCCCAAATGTATATGGTCAATGTCAAAGCTGGTTAAATGCTGGTTTACAGCCACGTGCTATGACTCGAGATTTAGATTGGGGAGTTCGTGTACCTCTTCGGGATGCTGAAGGAAAAGTATTGTATGTTTGGTTTGACGCGCCAATTGGTTATATCTCTGCCACTAAAGAATTATGTAATTATGCCAAATTAGATGTTTGGAATCCAAAGGCTGAAGAATATTATATCAACAATTATGATAGTGATAAATGTGGATGGGAAGAGTATTGGAAAAGTGATGAAACGAAGTTGGTTCACTTTATAGGTAAAGATAATATTGTTTTCCATTGCATTATTTTTCCGGCTATGTTAATGGCACATGGTGATTATACTTTGGCAGATAATGTTCCGGCGAATGAGTTTTTAAACCTTGAAGGGCAGAAGATTTCCACTTCAAAAAACTGGGCAGTTTGGTTAAATGAATATCTGCGAGAGTTTGAAGGCAAACAAGATGTTTTACGTTATGTGCTTACGGCAACTGCTCCTGAAACCAAAGACAATGACTTTACCTGGAAAGATTTCCAGGCGAGAAATAACAATGAACTGGTTGCCATACTAGGCAATTTTATTAACCGGGTAATGGTACTTACCCATAAGTATTTCAATGGAAGTGTGCCTACCTGTATGGAAATTACACCGGTGGATCAGGCTGTAATTGATGAATTGGCAAGCTATCCGGCAAAGATTTCTGCTTCGATAGAAAATTATCGCTTTAGAGAGGCTTTATCAGAAGTGATGAATGTTGCCCGTTTAGGAAACAAATACCTGGCTGAAACGGAGCCATGGAAACTCATCAAAACAGATGAAGATCGGGTACGTACCATTTTACACCTTTCCCTTCAAATTGCGGCTAACATTCAGGTATTGATTGAGCCTTTTTTACCTTTTACAGCAGAGAAACTGATGAATATGCTAAAAAATGGTGGAAATGAGTGGGCGGATGCAGGGGCTGTGAATTTAATTAAACGTGGGCACGATATCGGCGAAGCTGTATTGTTGTTTGAAAAGATTGAGGATGCTGAGATCGATTTTCAAATTGCAAAACTCAAGCAAAGTAAATCGACTAATACAGCCAATAATGCTGTAGTTACCCCGGCTAAAGAGAATATTAATTTTGATGATTTTTCTGCTCTTGATATTCGTGTAGCAACCATTACTGCGGCAGAAAAGGTCGAAAAAACTAAAAAGCTATTAAAGCTTACTGTAAATACGGGTTTAGATGAGCGCACAGTTGTATCTGGCATAGCAGAATATTATAAGCCTGAAGAAATTATAGGGCAGCAGGTGAGTTTATTGGTAAACTTAGCCCCTCGTGAAATTAAAGGAATTTTATCACAGGGAATGATTTTAATGGCTGAAAATTCAGAAGGAAAACTTACTTTTGTAGCGCCTGCCGAAAAATTTGAAGCAGGCAGTGTAATCAGATAAGCGCATTAATAATTGCGATTTTAGGTTTTGCATTTGTAAATCTAAAATCGTAACTCTGCAAATCTAAAAATTACCCTGGTCCCGTAGTTCAACGGATAGAATAGAAGTTTCCTAAACTTTAGATATGAGTTCGATTCTCGTCGGGACCACTTCCTCGGATTCAAACCAGAACATTGTCGTGCAAATCGTTGATTTTCAAGACTTTGTTTTGGTTTTCATAACACATTAAGTCCCGTTTTTGACCATTCTGAATGGTTAATTTTAGTGAGTCGAAAATTTACTACTTTTTGTAAAGTAATGTAAGTCAGTAAATTGTTTGAAATATCAAAACCAGAATTATTCCGAAATGTTCGGGCGCTGGATTATTTTGTAAGACATTGATTTACAGCTCGTTCGACTGACGAACATCTTGATGACTCACTGGCTCAAATGTACATTTGTTTAATTTTAAATGTATCATTATGAGTTACAATTTTCATCTTTTGTTCTATCTGAAAAGACCAAAAAATTTTATCAAGGGCGAAATGATGCCTATCTATTTACGGATTACTGTGAAAGGAAAACATTCGGAAGCAGGGAAATTATTCCCAGCTTCTGGTCTGCGCTAAAAGGAAAAGGCACTGGCCTGCGTGAGGAGATCCGGGAACTTAATGATTATCTGGACACGCTCGCCTCAAAAGTTCGAAGGTTTCATACCTCTCTTGTGGAAAAGGAAGATGAGGTGACAGCGGTAGTCTTGAGGGATCATCTTACCGGAAAGAATACGTCTAACCATAGCCTGCTGAGAGTTTATCAGAAGCACAATGAAAATATGGAAAAACTGATTGGTAAAGGATACAGTTATAGCACGTTTCAAACCTATCAAAGTTCCATTAGGCACGTTAAACAATTTCTTCAGCTCAAATATGAGGTTCAGGACATTAATATCAAAAAGGTGGATTTTAAATTTATCACTGATTATGAGCTATTCCTCAGAATTGACCGGGGAAATAATGCAATGTCTGCCCGGAAATATATTGTTCACCTGAAAAAAATCATGCTGTATTGCCTGGGTGCCGGGTGGATTGTTGGTAATCCATTTTTAAATTATCGCAATACTGCTAAAGCTAAGGCAAGGACTTTTCTAAATATGGAAGAGTTGGATAGAATTAAAAACAGAGAATTTCCACTTGAGCGCTTAAACATCGTTCGTGACATTTTTATTTTCAGTTGTTACACCGGTCTTTCTTATATTGATGTGAAGCAGCTTCGCCTGGATCAGATTACAAAAGGTGATGACGGTAATTTATGGATATTCATCAAACGGCAGAAAACGGAAACACCTTGTCACATCCCCTTGTTGGATGAGGCAAAAGTAATTCTTGACAGGTATAAGAATCACAGGATATGCCGATGGAGAAAAGTGGCATTGCCAGTGCTCACTAATCAACGCATGAATGGTTACCTGAAAGAAATCGCCGATCTTTGTACCATCACTAAGGTGCTTACGTATCATCTTGCCAGGCACACTTTTGCAACCACTATTACGCTTTCAAATGGTGTTCCGATTGAGACCGTATCCCAGATGCTCGGGCATAATAGCTTGAAAACAACGCAGCACTATGCGAAGGTGATCGATACGAAAGTTAGTACTGAGATGTCTGCATTACAGGAGAAACTTCTGGAACGGAATAAGGAAGAAGAGGATACTGGCGATATGAAAGTTATGAAGCTCTTTAGGTAAAGATGAAATAGCTGTAAGTGGATAATATTATGCTCATTTCCGTGATTATTGAGTATAATATTATCCATTTAATTTTAGTATTTCTTCTTTGATAGCACACGATGTCCAAAATTATTTGGGTATATACGCGGGTGTGCTTTCGGAATTTGATTTATATCATCTTGTTTTAAAAAATTACATATTTCTTTGACAGAAAGAAGCAAGCTAGAATTATTAAATCTTAAATATATCTGTTAATTCTATTCATTTTATATCATCGCATACTATGTAATAAGGTACTCGGATATTGCCAGTATTGTATCGACGCTAGTGAGATAATTTTACACAAGGGTTTAAAAAATAAATAATTATGATACTAATAGTATTACTTTTTATGTTTTTTTAAACTGGTACAGAGATGTCTGCATTAAAGGAGAAACTTCTGGAAGGGAATAAAGAGGATGATGGTGTGAAAGTTATGAAGCTTTTTAGATAGATTGTTAACTATGTAGCAGTTATAGGGTTTGAAGATTGAAGCAATGTTATTTAGATTCCTTATTCATCTTAGTTTGGCAAAATCATTAAAATATAATTTATAGTGTAACCTTGCTAGGGGACATTTTGCCCGTCATTGATGAGCTATGGGTTATCGCTTTACATCATTTTATTTTTGTTTATTGGGCAAAAAAAATATTATAAAGTGTCACAAATATTTCATGAATTTGTGACAAAATAATTCATTTTAACGTGAGTTAATTGTCATACAATCAGGTAGTTAACAAGGTGATTAGGGGTAAGCGCGAAAAGATATTTTTTCCAACCGACTTTTCTTGCATTGATACTACTGATGTGATTAGGAGCATCCTACACAGGCTTCAAAGGGATCATGTAGAATGTAATATCTGATATGAAATGATTTTTAATTAAATGTTATATGATTATTCCGAACAAATGGTGGCACAATTAACTAAGAGATTTTAGCCTTTTATTTCAAAAAAAGTTATAACTATAATTTTAATAGGTTCGCTTGAATAAGCGTTAGTATTTCATCGAAATCAGGCTGCCCTAAGTAATAAAGTCCTGATGTTCCGCTATATCGGTTCCTAAAATCTTCCCTTATTTTCTCGTCAGTTAAAAGGAAAGCCTGCTTTTCCACTAATGGAGTATCAAGATCGACCTCCGGGAACCAGTGCGATTTATGGTCCTGATATTCTCTTGTTGAAATAAACTGCTGGATATCATCTCTCTGTAAAAGCTTATAGACATCATAATATTGCCGCATAAAATTGACCTTTGGCCCACCACGACCCACAGTTTGTTCTCCACGGAACTTGGTTACGATTGTCTGGAGCTTTTCCACTAATGTATAGCCGGGATGGTAGCACGCGATATTTAAAGCCCTATTGTCAAGCACATCAAGACCAGCTTCCAATGCTCTATCGTACATCCATGAACTAATATCAACATTTTGGTTAGGGGTAACCTTTGCAAATCTGACCTCAAGCAATATGCCATCCTTAATTCCTGGCACAGAACCAAAATAGCCATTGTATTTCAACCGAATACCACCGTTCCTTCCCTTTTCGTCATCGATTTCGATGTCGCGCTCTGGCTGAATACCGTCTATAACAATATTGTCCGACAGCCAATCAAAGAACTTCATCCTATTTTCTACGGTATTCTTACCAGTTGATTTCGGATTTTCATTTACCTGAATGCCCGTCTGGTCAAAAAATGCCCGTGGCGGGATGATATGCAAGTCAATGTCTTCTGAGAAGCGGTCAATGATCTTAAAGCCCTTCGATAGAGAGGTCCCCCCCTTAAGCTCAAAACCGAGTCCCAGGTTTTTCATGCCATAAAGTACGTGCATGATCCAATAGTCCTTTTCTATCAACGCATCAAGTATACTAGTCTCAGCTGACAATGTACTAATCAGGCTTTTAAAATCCTTTCGCTGGTGAAGAAACTTGCTGCTCATATAACTTAGGTAATTACTTAGTTCGTAGCTAATAACTTTCTTGTTTTTGGGTTTCCATATTTTTCAGCAGCATCTCCTAAAGACTGCTGATCCAAACTCCTTGCTGTTTCCAATGCCTTTTCAAGTACTTTGGGCTGATCCTCAGCAAGTGATTCCAAATTATTGATTAGGTCAATCACCAAAAATTCCTTGGTAGGCTTGGTTGGAAAAGAAGACTTTTTTTTAAAGGTGAACAATTTGTTACCCAATTTAATATCTCCGCTGCGCAGGTGGTTGTAAACAATCTGTTTGTTATACAACTGTGTCGTCCCCAGGCCCAACGCATTAAAATAATTGAAAGAAGTAATCAGAAAGTTGGTATTGTCCAAGAATTTCTTGATGAGCATATCATCCGCCGGTGGCTCAAAACCAAATGCATTTTTCTTCGGAAAGTGATATAGCCCAGGGCCAACTCTTTTCAAAGTCCCCTCACCTGTAAGTTCCGAAAGATGCCTGTCTATTGATTTTGACCACTTTTGCAGTTCATCCCTTTTGTATATCACCCCTTTTTTAAGATGACTCTTTAATTCCTCTAATTTTGGCATAACAAATCCTTTTGGTTAAAAATATATGGATTATTAAAGTATTTGCATGATTTTTGACGAAATTTCATTCAATAATCAGCTCTAAAAAAATCAAATTGAAAGAGCTTTTGCTTCTACTATCTTTCTACATGCATCTAAATATAAGCACATATTCAAGTTGAAAAATTTTACATCTCTATATTTCCAGTTTGAGTTCGTCATGGAAGCGCCATTGATAAATCTGTTTTTATGCACAATTTGTGTTCGAGTCGCTCTTTTTATCCATGAACTTTTAAAAGAACTGTCAGGTAAATATATTAAGGGCATTGCCCAAGTAGTCTTGCGATGGTTCATTCAAAGAGAGGTCAGTGCTATTCAAAAATCAGTAAATAAAAGATTAAGGAAATTTTAACCTATTTGACTTCGAACTATCCGCCGATGATATGGTAGCCATCAAATCATTAGATATAGGACTTATTCAAAAAACATACGTATTGCCACAATAGATAAATTTATGCAAATCTGGCTATAGAATTCGCAACTGTTCGTCTAGAAATTACAGGCGTTGGTCTAGTGGTTCCCTACGCTGGTATATTACGGGATTTTTGCCTGAAACGTTTGATGGACAGCTGCGTCTTAATAACAAACAATAGCAAAAACCTAAAATATAAACGATATGAAAACTTTAGCAAAAACAATATTCGCAGCAGCATTAACAGCAGTAGTATTAACTTCATCAGCAATGGCAACTTTTGCCGCTGAGCCAGTTAAAGCAGAAACAAAAACTTCCTTATTATCAAAATTCAACAGGATCTGGGTGAGCGGGAATGTGAAAATCGTCTTAACCCAAGGTGACAAGCAAAATGTAGAGGGTATGAACAACTATGACGCTGCAAAAACCTCAGTATCAACTGATGGAAAAACCTTATTTATCAATTCATTGGAAACAAGTCAGGTAACACTTAATATTACCGTAAAAGATTTGGAAAGAATTGAAGCTTATGGTCAATCAGTTGTGGTCACCAGCAATAATTTTGATGTAAAATACCTGCAGTTATTCTTGAGCCAGAGTGCTACAGCAAGGATTAAAACTACAGCAGGCAGTTTATATACCATCGTTAAGGATGATGCGGTATTAAAATTAAATGGTACTGCCAGTCAAAGTACAATGATTGCTAGCAACATGAAAAACGTAAAATTAGCCAACTTTGCCAGTCTTAAATCAGAATCATATGCTTCTGAAGCGATTATGGAAGCAGAACAAAATGCAATGGTTTTAGCAAAATAGAAACTTGTTATTGAGATCAATTAGAGCTGTCCTTTTAGGCAGCTTTTTTTGTGAAATGCTATTAATAACTAATTCCAATCTGATCAATAGATTCCTCACATAACTCTTGGTTGTTTATTTTGCGTAAAATACCTATGAAATCGAAGAGCCAAACATGTTGCGCTGAGGCCATACAAGTTCATAATCGGTTTTTTCAATATAAAAAATATTTTCAACTGAATCACATTTTGAGAACTTTTTTCCGAAAAAGTAATTGAGACCTGACTAGCTGAAGTCGCTTTTATTTGGTCTGCGTTGTAATGTGCTCCTGTGCTGTTGAAATAGTTTACAGACCTTAGACTCAATATCAGTTCTAATACAATATCTCATTGCCTTTCTGCTTATCCACAAAAAAGGCATAATTTTCCACATTACATTATTTGCTAACAAATTTAGCTTTAAGTTTGTTATTGGTTTTTATTATGCTAAAAATAATAGTATATGAATCGTTCAATCATGGATACTAAAAAGGAAATTTTAATCAAACTGCAGCAGGACATCCTCCTCTGGCAAGGCATCAAGCCACCGGCTTTAGGGAAGGCCGAGCGCATTGGTCTTGGAGGAATAGAAAATGTCTTTCCTGGTGGTGTATTTCCTAAAAGAGCAATCCATGAATTTATTACAGTGTTGCCTGAGCATGCTGCTGCAAGTAATGGCTTCATTGCCGGTTTATTGTCGGTATTAATGGCGCAAGGTGGTGCTTGTGTTTGGGTAAGCACATCACGCCGCTTATTCCCGGCATCTTTGGGTACTTTCAATGTAGCGCCCGATCGCATGATTTTCATGGATGTAAAATCTGAAAAGGATGTACTGTGGATTACCGAAGAAGCTTTAAAGTGCGATGGACTTGCTGCGGTAGTGGCGGAACTGAATAATATAAGTTTAATTGAATCGAGGAGGCTGCAGCTTGCGGTGGAGGAAAGCGGTGTAACTGGTTTTATCCTCAGGAAAGATGCCAGTAAGGCAACAAGCACTGTAGCTACTGCAAGGTGGAAGATCAGCCCCATGCCTACGGAAAATGAGGCAGGTATGCCAGGTCTGGGCTTTCCACGCTGGCGGGTGGATTTGCTTAAGGTGCGCAATGGTAACCCTGGTAGCTATGTGATGGAATGGGCTGGTGAATGTTTCCAAGAAGTTAAGACGGCTGAGCACATCATCTGGGCTGAACAAGAGAAGCGGCAAATTGGATAGGCATGCAAAGACGTTTTGTTTCCATATGGTTCCGCCAGCTACTGGCCGACTGGCAGCTGATCCGCCGCCCTGAACTAGCAGGAGTGCCTTTTGTATTTGCTGCGCCCGATCATGGCCGCATGATGATCACAGCGGTAAGTTCCTTAGCTGCTGAATCTGGGGTAAAACCTGGTATGCGGGCAGCCGATGCCAAAGCGATTTGTCATGGGCTGGAAGTGTTGGATGATAAGCCGGAACGACCTCGCAATTTGTTGCGCGGGCTTGGCGAATGGTGTGTTCGCTATTCCCCGATTGTGGCTATTGATGATTTCGGTATGGATGGCTTGTTGCTAGATGTCAGCGGATGCGCGCACCTGTGGGGTGGGGAGCGGGAATACCTTAAAGAGATCATTTCCAGGTTAAAAAGTAAGGGCTATACGGTTAGGGTAGCCATCGCTGATACACCCGGCGCTGCCTGGGCAGTTTCACATTTCGGCAAAGTAACGCCGCTGATCCCGGCAGGTAGTCATCCTGAGGCTTTGCTTGACCTGGCACCTGAGGCTTTGCGGTTGGAGCAACCAATACTCACCAAGCTTCATAAGCTCGGGTTTTACCAGATTAAAAGTTTTATGACTATGCCGAGATCCGTATTGCGCAGGCGTTTCGGAGAAAGTTTCCTGTTGCGGCTGGCGCAGGCGCTGGGTACGGCGGATGATATACTTGTTCCTTTACAGTTGCCGGTTCCATTCCAGGAACGTTTACCATGTTTAGATCCGATCAAAACCCGGGCAGGAATTGAAATCGCTATAAGTAAGATGCTGGAGCTGCTTTGTAAACACATGCAATCAGAAGGTAAAGGTTTGCGCACCGGTATATTAACCGGTTACCGGATTGATGGTAAAGTGGTGCAGGTATCTATTGGCACCAGCTATGCTACACATAGTATAAGCCATTTGTTTAAGCTTTTCCAATTGAAGATTGATCAGATTCGGCCAGCCCTTGGCATTGAACTTTTTGTGCTTGACGCGCCAAAGGTGGATGATGTGGAAGTGCCTCAGGAACAAATGTGGACAGTCCAATCAGGGTTAGACAGCCAAAGTGTAATGCGGTTGATCGACCGGGTAGCCGGTAAGGTTGGCGCAGAGGTTATCCATCGTTACCTGCCTGCCACCCGTTACTGGCCGGAGCGGGCAATTTCTCGAGCCGGATCAATTACCGAAAAAAAAACAACAGAGTGGCGGATAGATCAGCCCCGTCCAACTGAATTGCTAAAGCAGCCAGACCCGATTGAAGTGATGGCCCTGATTCCTGATCATCCGCCTAAATTTTTTATTTACAAAGGGATGCAGCACCATGTGGTCAAGGCAGACGGCCCGGAGCGCATTGAACGGGAATGGTGGCTGGATCAGGGTGAGCACCGCGATTATTATCAGGTAGAGGATGAAAAAGGCGGACGGTACTGGTTGTTCCGTTCCGGGCACTACGGCGGGGAACAAAAATACAAGTGGTTCATTCATGGATTTTTTGCTTGAAGGTGTTATGGGATATAGTGAATTACAGGTGACTTCAAATTTCAGTTTCTTACGTGGGGCTTCCCATGCACATGAGCTGGTTAACCAGGCAGCAACATATGGGTACCAAAAGATCGCAATCACCGACCGCAATACATTAGCAGGTATTGTCCGGGCACATGCAGCTTGCCGGGAAAAAAATGTACAGCTAATCCCGGCCTGCAGGCTGGATTTACTGGATGGACCAAGCTTGCTGGCTTACCCTACAGATAAAGAAGCCTACGGCCGATTATCAGCATTGCTAACCCTCGGCAACATGCGGGCGGAAAAAGGTTCCTGCCATATTTCAAGGGCTGATGTGTATGCCCATCGCAAGGGGATGATCTTTACCCTTGTCATGCCAGGTGTACTAAACCGGAGGTTTGAGTATGATCCGGCTTTTATTGCTGCAGTTGGTCAGTATCAGGAAGCCCTGGGTGGTCAGCTTTATTTAGCCGCAACCAGAACCTATCGGGGTAATGATGATAAGCTGATCTTTCGAACCTCGCAGCTTTCAGATTTTTACGGAATTCCGGTGGTGGCCACTAATGATGTGCATTATCATGATCCTTCACGCCGTGAATTGCAGGATGTACTGACCTGTGTCCGGGAAAAGTGCACGATACAGGAGGCCGGTTTCCGCCTGCACCAGAATGCGGAGCGATACATGAAGGAAGTAGCTGAAATGGAAAGGCTGTTCAGGAAATATCCCGAAGCGATTAAAAATACGATGGTCATCGCAGAGGCCTGCCATTTTTCACTGGATGAATTGAAATATGTATATCCGGAAGAGATCAACCAGAGCGGGCGTTCTCCTTTAGAGGAGTTGGAATACCTGACCTGGAAGGGCGCATATGCATTTTATGGCGAAACCGTACCTGAAAAAGTGGTGAACATGATTAATCATGAAATGGCTTTTGTAAAGGAAATGGATTATGCCAATTACTTTCTATTTGTGGAAGACATTGTAAGGGAAGCACGTTCGCGTGGAATACTATGCCAGGGCCGGGGCTCGGCAGCCAATTCGGCGATCTGTTTCGTACTGGGCATCACCTCAGTCAACCCGATGAAATTTGACCTACTTTTTGAGCGGTTCATCTCTCCGGCCAGGAATGAGCCGCCCGATATTGATGTGGATTTTGAACATGAACGGCGTGAAGAAGTCATCCAGTATATTTATAATAAGTATGGCCGTGACCGTGCAGCTATAGTAGCTACAGTTACCCAGCAACACCAAAAAGGTGCCATCCGCGATGTAGGTAAAGCTATGGGCCTTTCAGTAGATACGATTAACCGCTTGTCGGGATCACTATGGGAACATACCGACGAATGGTTCGATGGCAAACGGGTAACAGAATCAGGATTGAACCCGGATGATCCGCACCTGATCAAAACGCTGGAGCTCACCAAACAAATGATAGGTTTTCCTCGGCAGCTAGGTCAGCATACCGGAGGTTTTGTAGTTACGCAAGGCAAATTGACTGATCTTTGCCCAATACTGAACGCCAGGATGGAAGACCGCACTAACATTGAGTGGAACAAGGATGATATTGATGCACTGGGATTTTTGAAGGTAGATGTGCTGGCCTTGGGTATGTTAACCTGTATAAGAAAAGCCTTTGACCTCTGCCGCGATCACTATGGCATGCAATATACTTTGGCCAATATACCACAGGATGATCCTGAGGTATATGATATGATTTGTGTGGCTGATACTTTAGGCGTTTTCCAGATCGAAAGCCGGGCACAGATGTCGATGCTACCAAGATTAAAACCACGTGAATTTTATGATTTGGTAATCGAAGTGGCCATTGTAAGGCCAGGCCCAATCCTGGGCGACATGGTGCATCCATATTTAAGGAGAAGGAATGGTGAAGAGGATATTGTATATCCATCCAAAGAGTTAGAAGAAATTTTGGGCAGGACACTAGGTGTACCGCTTTTTCAGGAGCAGGCCATGAAAATTGCAATTGTAGCAGCAGGATTTACGCCTGCTGAGGCAGATGGTTTGCGAAGGAGCATGGCTACTTTTAAGTTCAAGGGGCTGGTTAACCAATACGAACAAAAATTAATTGACGGCATGCTGGCAAAAGGTTATAGCCTGGAATTTGCCAAGCGCATATTTAAGCAGCTGGAAGGGTTTGGAAGTTATGGTTTTCCTGAAAGCCATGCGGCCAGTTTTGCTTTACTGGTTTATGTATCCTGCTGGTTAAAACATTATTATCCTGATGCGTTTGCTGCCGCATTGCTAAACAGTATGCCAATGGGCTTTTATCAGCCTGCTCAGATTGTGATTGATGCGAAAAAACATACTGTAGAAGTGCGTGAATTGGATGTAAACCATTCCTTATGGGATAATAGTTTGGAAGAAAAAACCGGGCGCTACCTGGCTCTTCGTTTGGGTTTTCGCGAAATCAAGGGGATAAGGACAGAGGATATAGATATTTTGGTTAATGCACGCAACGGACAGGGCTATACCAATATTACCGCCTTACGTGATGCAGGTGTTTCATTAGCCGCACTGGAAAAACTTGCAGATGCAGATGCATTCCGGTCAATGGGGCTAGATAGAAGAAAGGCATTATGGGAAATTTCTGCTTTACAGGATATACCGATAGAACTATTTAAAGGGCAGGCATCTGAAAGTATACTGGAAACGCAGGTTAAGTTGCCGCTGATGAGTATGGGCGAACATGTGGTACAGGATTATGCAACGGTAGGGTTATCCCTGAAAGCGCACCCGGTGAGCTTTGTGCGTCCACAACTGGATATGCTTAACATTCGCTCTTGCCATACCATTAATCATGATACAACAAATGGACAGTTGGTTAAGGTAGCCGGATTGGTATTGGTGCGCCAACGCCCCGGAACAGCCGGTGGGGTTTGCTTTATAACTATTGAAGATGAATCAGGATTTTCAAACCTGGTGGTATTTGAGAAGCTTTTTGAAACTTACAGAAAGGAAATCCTGCATGCCAGGCTACTTATGGTAGAAGGCCGTTTGCAAAGGGAAGGCCAGGTGGTACATGTGATTGTAAGTAAGTGTTTTGATTTTACCAAAATGCTGGGTAAGCTGGTGCAACGGGAGGTAGATGATTTGCCGGTATTAACACTGGCACGTGGCGATGAAAGAACAGCGCCTTACAAGGTTCACGATAAAAGAACCCAGGTAAGGGAAGAAGTGGCTAAAGATGCTTTTCATGGTGGAAGGAATTTTAAGTAAATATTGTACAGGCAAAGGCATTTTCTTTATGAATCTCCGTCATACCGATTGTTAAAGCAAGCCACCTGCAATTGCGGGTGGCTTGTTGTTTTAAATTATAAATGCCATTATTTCCAATACCGTACCAAAAGATAGACGCATCCTGATAAGGCTACAATAAACAGGCTTACCCAGAGCCATGCGGCAATCGCTCTCCTGGTTTTTACCTGGTTCTTTTCCACCTTGCGGTATTCTCCTTTGTCCTTCACCAGGTTTGCTTGCTCAAGGTGCCTTAAATTGACAGTTTCACGCTGTTGCAACGTTTTATGTTGTTGTTTTCCTTTCAGGATCACTTTTGTGGCCGTACCCTGAAAACCACTCAAAGTATTATAAGTGAAAGGGCCTACAGGTGTAATCTGCACATCATACGCTGTGCTGCCACTATCTGTAATCTGTTCTGTATTGCTGCTTTGCATGGTTTCATCATTATGGCTATAGCTGTTGGTTTCACTCAGGGCCTGCTGTTGCAGAAATTGCTTTGTATTTTTTAGGCTGCTACAAGCACAGCACATTAAAATTAACAGCATAAAACCAATATTATCTATGCGCATGGTCGCCTCCTTCCTGTTTTATCCAATCAGCAAAAAGTTTAATACTTTGTACCAGACGGCGTTTTCTGTGCACGCCATTACCTTCCCGGCTGCCGTCCATATTGGTATTGCCTTCAATGGTAATTAACCAATGGCCATTCTTTTGCGCTACTAAACCACAATGGGCAATTCTTTTAAGTGATGGGAAATATACGCCAAATATGGTTGCAGGGCCAATGTTGGTGGTACGCCGTTTGATCGGAAATAAATTTGGACTCCAGGCAGTTACAGGCTGGCAAAAGCCTGCCTGCCCAAATACCCAGCTGACAAAAGCGGCGCACCAGGGGTTGCCCTTCTTTAAACCGGTATAATGCAAATAGGCTTCTATCTGGCGGCCATCATTATGACCTGTGGCTTCCCGAACACCAATCTGTGATTGAGCAATGGTGATGATGCGTTGCTGAACCGAAATTACTGTTGCGCTGTTGGTAAAAAGTCCAAATGATTTTTCTACACCACACAGCTTCCCGATCCTTATTTTTGAACTACCTCTTCCTATAACTACTGTGTGCTTCTCGCCATCCACGAAAGCCTTGGCTAAAATACTGCTGCTAAACACGCAATGCCCGCCAGTAAAAACAAGGCAAATGATGCCCAGTAAAATCCTAATTGTTGCCATAATGCTAAAGTGTTGAAATGTGAAATCAGATGAATTAAGGATACTAGGCCCAGGCGATGCCAAAAATAATGTATCAGGTACCAGGCCAGCAGCAGCCAGCCAATAAAAAGCAATGCGCTTAAATAAACCATTTGCCAGATTCCCGGATCGGGTAAGGCAGTGGTGCTATCAAAATGTAACAGTACCCTAGCTAAGGTATTCCATGTTAAAATGGCAAGAAAGCTAACAAATGCGATTTCAGGAAGATTTGAAAAATTTGCCGCTCTTAATTTTAAAATAAGTGTTTTCATGATATTCTAATTTGTGGATGGCTGTTCACTGTTACCGTTCTGTTTTAGGAATTAGATTACGTTAACTTTAAGCAAACAGCCATTCAGATAAATTGATAAATAATTAAGGTAGGGTAACCGTACCTAAGTACTGGCTATTACCAACGATATCGCCTTCCCTTTTGATCGCAAAGGCCCAGATATACAGTACATCTCCTGAAAAATCTGTACCCATATTGATGGTATAGGTTAAATCAATACGCGTCATATCTTCATAAATGAGATACATCATCTTGGTTTCATTGAAAACCATTACCATCAGGCTATCATCAGAAAATGCATTGTAACGGTTTAAAATGCTTTGCCAGGTCAACACCAGATCACTACCTGTTAAAGTAACTGCTAGTGAATGGAAAACAGACAATGATCCTTTACTCATGACTATTTTTGAAAAGTCAACGTTAAAGTTTGGATAATCGCCTTGGATGGCCTGGGTTAAGAAAATTTTCACTGCGGCATTATAGCCCGTGGTTTTGTTCAGGTTCTTATCGCCAAAACCAATGTTCAGGATATCCTTTATTGGCCTAAGGTAAACCGGCGCCATGGCAAATTTGGTTCTTTGTGCCACCTGGTCTTTAGTGGCTTCTTTACTCGATTTTTTAGGCAAACTCCTGATGTAATCAATACTGCGCCAGCTACTGCCTATCACGCTGCCTACCTTGCCTGAGAATGTGCCATTGGCACCTTTTGAATACGCTCCCATAATTTTAATTTTTAAATGTGAATAATCTTAAATGGATGTTTTCATACCGGTATATTTTAAATCCATGTCTCAAACTTAGCGCAATGGCAGGTGGTGCCTATATTTTGAACCTAAATGAACAATATTGGGCTATTTTGAGCTGATTTGAATTGCTTGCAAGGAATATTAAGGGTATATAGGCATAAATCAATTACTTGCCGAATTTACTGCCACGGCAAATAATTGGTCTATACGCAACCACTGTTATGATCATACTGCAGGCAATCTTGTATATCGTAGCTGTTTCATTATGATCTGGTTACCTTAACTTTACTTACAAGGTTAGCAAAGGGTTACCAATGGGTACAGAAAAGGTTAACGGCAGGTAGAGAAAGGGTTAACAAAGGGTTAATCTATCTGCAATAAAGTGCAATGCATCAGGTGCGGCCACGGCGATGGCTTTCTTCAAAAGCAGCAAGCAATTCACTTTTATAAAAACGATCACCACCAGGCATTTTGGTGGGTTTCAAAGTGCCGTCTTTTACTTTGCGTTTATAGGTGCTTTCACTAATTTTGAGGTAATCTTTTACTTCCTGGCGCGTCAATTGTTCGTCTTTCATGCCAGGGTGTAGCGGCGTAATTAAGGCAGGGTTTTCTTTTAACAGCAGATAAATGTTATAAAGGATTTTAATCAAAGTATCGATCTTTTTCATATACACAATATTCAGGTATGAAGGCATTCAGCACAGTGGGGATAGAAGCTATTTAATGCTTCACAGATTCTGAATGCACTTTAAAAAATGTTGAAAGGGTATTTTGACCGACATCTAAATTTATAAAAAAACTTGGTTTAAAAAGTACTTTTGTATATCAGGTGTTTTCAACAAACAATCGTTTTTCCACACCCGGACGAAAAACTATTGCCTTTCGACAAACTTTTTGAAAGCTATTTTAAATTCCTGAAATTGATCTCTGGTAATACTTTTGTCGCCATCAAAAGCAACATCTGGCTTAAGAATAACTTCTCCTTTTTTACAATCGCTTGTATAACTATCAATCAGATTAAAAGAAAGGATTACATTCCTGTTTATTTTGATAAACTGATCCGGATCCAGCAGGTTTTCTATTTCTCTTGTATTGAAGTCGATAAACCATGTAGTTCCATCTGTTAGTGAAGCTTTGCCTGTACCCGCTTCCCGTTTAAAGTAATTTAGTTCCTTCACATGGAAAACACGCTTCTTTTTCCCTAACACCCCTTCAAATACCTGAGCTCGGTCATGTTCTATTGTTTCATTCAGACGGGAGTCATTACCCTTCCTGGTAATTTCCGAGGTTTGCTGATTATCTGTATAGCCTATTTTAATTTTCATATACCAGATATTCATCAGGTAAATCAGCATTTTGGCGAGGGGAAATTCTGAAGTCAGATATGCACTCTTTTTAAAATCCTGCATAAAAAGCCAGAAAAAGAATTTGATTAAAACCAAGTCAAAATATATGGGGATCAAGGCACAAAACAATAGCTGAAATGCCAGGCGCTTATTAAAATAGGATGCCCATGGATACCATCTATCTAACAGTAGAGAAACCTGATGGATGTAATTAATCAATGCAAGTGCAATGGCTACACTGAATATAAGAGTGATGTAAACATTTGGGTCATAAACTAATTCGTTAACTGATCTTACCTGTCCTTCTACTACAATATAAACTGATACCAATGCCGCTAAAATAAACCTGCCGTAAAAAGACGGGTAATGTATTTTTTGATCCGAAAGTAGAGGCATAAAAAAGGAAATATATTGTTTGAAATGAGAATATATAAAAAAAATTTTATTAAAAAAAATACAAGGATATTCCTTTATGATTAGTTTTTTGTAGTCATACATCCACACAAAATATTCGGGCGGATATTTACTGTTTTCTGGCAGTTTAAATTACTATCAGCACCTTTTGATTAGATAATTGGGCTATTTGTTAACCGCGGCTGGATTAATAGATTTTTTTTGGCTTTAGATTGAATAAGTTTGGTTATCGCAATGTTGCGTATTAAAAACTTTATCTATGAGGAAATTCAAACTAGATGCCGATGGGCTTCAGGGTCTGCTAAAAGAAATTTATGCACTGCCAGACCAACAACTTCAGCAACATGCAGGATTAATAGTAGCCAATTTTAAATTGTGGGTGGGTTCAAATTTCGAGCTTCAGAACAGCCAGCTTGATTATCTGAACAAAATTAGTGATCTGTTTATTACCGCAGCCGCGGCTGAACTAAGCAGGTTTGTTGGCAAACGGTTACCTGTCTCTTTCATTAAGACCCCCAGCGGCAAACATTCAGCAAATACTGCTGAAGCGCAGGATAAAGTAGTTGTGGTACATAAAGAGAAAAAGGTGAGCGCTACAGCCAGTGGTGCTTATCTTGAAGAGGAACGTTTAGTCTACAAGATTATGTACGAATAATGCTTTTAACCGCCACAATCATTTGACCGACATCAATTGTGGTAAATCACCCCTGATCATCCTTCTTTCCGTTCACATCCCATGTGTTTATTACCGGTTAACTGAAGCCTATGTGTAACTTTAAAAAATTAAAGGATTACCTTGATAGTTTCTATCCAGTATCAAAAGCGCTTGAAGAATATTTACAAGCCAGTATTATTGAAAAAACCTTTCCGAAAAACCATGTGTTGCTTAGTGAGGGCGAAATACCCAAAGCACTGTGGTTCATTGTTAATGGTACCGCCCGCGTGCATCGTTATGATGATACAAACCATGATGACGTCACCTTATGGTATTGGCGCAATGAATTGATTATGCCCTTTTCCGGTTTTTGTGGCCGGTTACCTTCCCAAACCAGTATCTCCCTCATCCAGCGTTCCACTGTCATTTGCCTTTCATACGTACATGTTAAATATTTGCATGAGCTTTTTCCTGAATATCATTTTATTAACCAGGCCGTCTTAGAAAATACCAATACCAGATTGAGCCAGTACCTTGATTTGCTGCAACACCAGGAAACGGCTGTTCGATACCAATTTTTGCTGGAGCATCACAGCCAGTTGTTATTGCATGCCAGCCTTAAACACATTGCTTCATTTCTAGGTATGAGTATCAGTACCATCAAGCATCTGCGCTATGGATAAAGGCTATGATTGATCGTAGCTTAACCTGAACCTGTTACCATTTCCTGTTTACTTTAGCCTGTTAAAGTTTTAATATCTTTTCCAATACAATCGCCAGCGATCAGCAAGCGTATGCAAAAAAGACCATATGTAGTGCCGATTCATAATATTATGGTGCTTAATTGACCATCATTCACCCAGCTGGTCATCCTAACTTGTGCTATTCAATTAAAACGTTATGAACAGGAAACCGGATATATATCATATTGTTAATGCCATAGGTATACACCTCCTTATTGCACTCTGGTCTTATGCCTTCATCGTTAAGGTGGCCGATTTGGCCCATTATCATAATCAGATGAATGAGCAGCCTTTTTCTCCAGGCTTCATCTCTTTGCTTACCTATTTACTTCCCCTATTGGAAGGGTTGGTTGCATTGCTTCTGATCTTGAATAAGCAAATGGCTGGTTTATCTCTTTCACTGTTGTTGCTGCTGGCCTTCACTGTGTATGTCCTGCTGGTACTCGGGCATTATTTTCCACATACACCATGCAGCTGCGGGGGTTTCATTTCTAAAATGAGTTGGAAAAACCACCTCTGGTTTAACCTTGGCCTTATTGCCTTAAACGGTTTTTGTTTCTATTATAAATATCATCAAGAAAGGAGGTCAACAGCAAGCATCAATCAACTTATCACTTAAACAAACGAGGGGTTAACCCTCAATCTTAAATCAACTTTTTCGTTTGCTTTTTCAAATGCAATAAAGCATTCCTAAATCATGAAAACAACATTTAAAAAATTAAGCACAGGCATCCTTGCCGCTGCTTTTGGAATCGCCCTGGTATTTACCGGTTCAGCCTTTAAAGCTACCCATTCAAAAAGGGTGCAGTACACGTTCAGGTATAATGATACCAACCACAGTAAAGCCAATGTAGAGGATGAAAGCAAATGGTTGTATGATCCATCAGCGGCAGGCTGTGATGAGAACCCTCAGCAAGCCTGTTTAATTACCGTTGATGAAACCTATGTTAACCCGGGAAGCACGCCTACGCTAAAATCAAGCCTGAACATTAGCGCTGCCGCATTTAACTCAAGTAATGCCTACGTGGCGGGCAGTGCAGATGCAGGTATGGAAATCCAGAACCGCAGTATTGAATAATAAGTTCACACTGGTTTTAAAAAAAGGGCAGCCTGGAAATTCCGGCTGCCCTTTTTGCTTTAGTTTTGCGCCATTCCCGTAAGCTGTATAATATCAGTGGGCAACGGAAGGGCATAATAACCTGAATTGGCTTTAAGGGTATAGGTCTGGCCTGCTGCTACCCGGGTTAAATTAATATTTGCACCTTCCTTGTTGTAGCGTTTGATATCGTAAAAACGCAGGCCCCGCAATACCAGCTCTTTTCTTCTTTCCGTTCTGATTTTTGTTAATGCTTCTGCCCGGTTGGCTGCCGTTAAGGGCACATAAGTAGCAGTATTTTTGAAACGGGTTTTCAATAGGGTGTTCAGGTCGGCCATCCCACCGTCAACATCATTTAACCAGGCCTTGCATTCTGCACTGATCAGGTATAGTTCATCGGTGGCAAAACCAGAAAAGTTAACATTAATATTTGCGGTATAATTGCCCTTAAACTGCTGGTAGGGTGCGGCTGCCCTGAAATAGGCAGTTTTACGCAAATCATTCGCGGCGTAGCTGGCATACAGGTTGCTGTCAATTCTTGCGCGCAACAGGGCATGTACCCCAAAGCCGCCAGACAACTCTGCATACCAAATGGTTTCTTTATTAAATTTCCTAAAAGGTGTAGTACTACTTAAAGAAATTAGATCGGCATCGCCATTATAATTGATGAGTTGGCTATTGAGCGCAAGCGCCTCCCGTGCATATTTTAAGGCTGTTTCATAGTTGTGCATATACAGGTAACACCTGGCCAAGAGTGCAGCAGCTGCCATTTTTGATGGCCGCATCTGGTGCGCGGCATAGTTAGGTAGTAGCTGAAAGGCCTTTTGGGCATCATCAATCACCTGCTGATAACATTCAGCCACCGTTGCTCTGTTAGAAGGAATATTGAAATTGGTTTGTAAACGAAGTGATACCCCTAAATCATTAGAAGCCGTGTTTTCATCATAAGCCAAGCCGTACTGGCCTGTCAACATCAGCAAGTAATAGGCTCTGTAAAAATGCGCACTCCCAGCAGCATTATCCCATTCCCCGGCATTGTTGCTCAGGCGCGTTACCTTATCCAGTATTTCCAGGCATAGGTTGCTGTTATAAATGGCCAGATAGCCCAGGCTCCAGTCGTTAACGAACTGGTAGGGCGTAGGTTTCCAGGTGTACACGTCCTGTGCGGTGTTGCCAACTGCCTGGTAGCTGGTCGGCGGTAAAAAGATGTCATCAGCAGTGGCCTCACCATAAGAGGGTGAGGTACGCAAGTTCATATTTGCCGCATCATCCATCAGGCCCTGGGCGTCACTAATGGAGGTCGGTACCACCAGCCGGGCATCAGATTTTACTTCGAGGTATTTTTTGCAACCCAATATGGCGGTAGTGCCATATAAACTCGTTAGTAATATTAATTTGTATATCTTTTTCATCTTGCAGTTCAATAGATTAATCATGTATTAAAGAAATGTTTGCGGTTAAAATGCAGCCCTGAATCCAAAAATGAACTGTCGGGCCGGGGGCACTACATTAGTATAATCAGGATCATAACCATATCGGTTGGCTTTCCATAAAATACCTGCATTTTGTAAGCCTGAATAGATTTCTAGGTTTCTAAAAGGGAATTTCCACAGGGTCGTATTTACATTATACGCCAGGCGGACATAATCCAGCCGGATATGATCGCCGGGCATGATGTTCACTGTTGATCCGGCATAAAAGGCATCACGGGCACTGCTGGCAGGATAAATAAAAGCAGGTACATTGGTGAGCAGTTCATCACCTGGCTTTTGCCAACGTTGTGCAAACTCCCTGTTCCCAGTGCCATTGCTAATGAGCTGGCTATAGGCCAGTGACGGTTTGCGTACTTGGTAACCCAGTTTATAGTTCAGGTTTACAGATAGGCTCAGGCTCTTCCACCTAAACGTATTGATTAAAGAACCAAAATAGGTAGGACTTGCCGAGCCTTTGTATTCCAGGTTGGCACCACTTGCTGCAGCCTCTGCAGCTATGGCTGCATAATCCGTACTTAAGGCTCCGTTTAAATAGCCTTGTGAGTTACCACTGGCATCTAGCCCACCCCATCGATAAGCGGCTATTGAATACAGGGGATAGCCTTCAATCGGGGTAATATAGGTGCCCCCGGATAGGATACCGTATAAGCCAGTGCCAGTTGCGCTATAATATTTGGTGGTTTTGCTCTGGTTATAGCTCAGGTACAAATCCGTGTTCCAGGAGAATTGCCCGGCATTTAGGTTTTTGCTGTGTATGTCTAAATCAAAACCATAACCTTTCATCCCTGCAATGTTCCGCACCAATTCGCTTCTAGCACCCCATGTGGTATAATCGTAGGGGGCGTTTCCATACAAATCGGTGCCTTTTTTAACGTACCATGAAAATGAACCAGTAAGGTACTGCCGCTGCAGTTCAAAGTCCAGTTTGAAGTTAAGCTGTGAAAGCTGTTCCCAACGAAGGTCTGGATTATTGATGGCCTGGATCCGGCTAAAAGGCAGGCCGGTGGTGCTGTTGGTGGCGTAGGTGGCTATGGGCAATGCCGTTTTGGTTAAATCAACATTGCCGCTATAACCAAAGGTGCTGCTTAAGGTGAATACGGGCAGCCAGTCCAGGTTATAAAAACCTTCCTCAGCCAGTTTCCAGCCCAGGCCTGCACTCCATAAAGGCTTCCATTTATCATTGGTATTGGCCCCGAATATATTGGAGCCATCGCGGCGGATGCTGCTGCTCAGCGTATAGCGTCCCCTGTAGCTGTAGGCCACATTGGCATACAGGCTCACAAACCGGTAATCGGTTTGCGTTAAGGTATTGCTGCCTGCCAGCTGGCTGTAGGTACCAGTAAGCAGTTCGGGGTAATAGGTGAGCTCATCTACCACACTAAAGTATAGCGGATCGGCCTGATAGCCTAGGCGCCTGTTGCTGCCTGCTTGGGTGCCGGCAGATCTGGCTTCGGCCCCGGCCATGGCATTTACTGCATGCAGGCCAAATATTTTATTGTAGTTTAACTGGGCCCTTCCGGTATATGAATTTACAGCAGTGGTATTGGTGGCTAGTATGCCACCTTTGGGTACAATGTATTTGATTTGCCCTGTAGCCGGATTGTACTGGCTGTAGGTATTCACCAGGTTGCGTGCGGCATAACTTGCTGCATCGGCCGTTTGCGTTAAGGTTACATCCTGTTTCTGATACTGGTAACTCAGCTGTATATTTAAGCCATCTACAATCTGGTAGCGCAGGCCGGCACTGGCAAAGAACTCCTGTGTTTTCGTTTGGTACTGGTTATACCGGTAATCATCCAGCGGGTAATAGGCCCAATCGAGCAGTTTGCCACCGGCCAGTGTATCGGTATAGGCCGGCCGGTACTGGTAGGCCATTTTAGCACCACCGGCAAAATCCAGATAGGCCGGATAACGGCCTCCTATGGACAGGCTGTTAAAAGCCGGCCGGCCACTGTTGGCAGTGCTGTTGGTATAATACATATTGGTACTTAAGGCCAGGTTTTTGGTGATCTTAAAATCGTTGGCAAAATGCAGGTTCAGTTTAGCGGTGGTGTTGTAGGTTTCGCCTTTGGTACGGTCATAAGCTGCACTCAGTAAATAGCTGTTTTTTTCACCACCGCCCTTTAAACTTAAATTGTATTGTTGGGTAAGCGCCTGGGTGTAAAAGTTATCCAGGTAGGCTTGGCGGGTATCCTGCCGGCCTAATGTCTCTAGTTGGCTCTCACCGGCCTGCCGGTTAAGCGTTCCGTTGCGCATGGCCAGCAAAATTTCTACCGCAGGCGTTAAGGCATAAAAAGGCGTTGTGTTGATGCGATCGTTAAAATATCCGGCATCAAATAATTGCCTTTCTACCATCATGTAATCGCTGGCTTCCAGCTGGTTCATTTTCTTGAGTTCTGGTAGTGTCTGTACCACATAACCGGCACTAAATGCCACCTGCATGGCCTGGTTTAATTTTCCCCGTTTACTGGTGATGACGATTACCCCGTTTCCTGCCCGTGCACCCCAAATGGAAGCAGCGGCGGCATCTTTGAGTACCGATACACTTTCTACATCATTGGGGTTAAGGTTACTGATATCCCCTTCATAAATAAAGCCATCCAGTACAATCAAAGGATCGAGCGGGCCGTTAATGGTGCCCAGCCCCCTGATGGTGAGGCCGGTGGTATTTTGCGGGTTGCCATTGCTTTTGCCGGTTTGCAACATTAGGCCGCTACTCTGCCCTATCAGCCGATCGAGTATATTGCTCCCCACCCGGGCACTTAAGGCCTGCTCATTAATAAGCGAAACAGCGGCGTTAATTTCATTGGGCTTTACGGTTTGGTAACCGGTTTGCACCACCACCTCATCCAGTTGCTTCACGGCTTCGGTCATTTTTACCGAAAGAAAATTTGCACCTGCATAAATGCGGTAAATGCCCGTATAGCCCGTGGCCGTAAAGCGGATGGTATCACCATTCTTTGGTTTATTGATTTCAAACTGGCCACCAGCAGCCAATACTGCCGCAGCCGGGCTGCGCACCGTGGCATTAATGCCCTTGCCGTCTAAATCGGTTACGTGGCCGGTGAGTTTAAGGAGCGTTTGCGCTGAAGTACCCAAGCTGGCCAATAGCCATAGCAGGCTGATGCCGATGCATAAAGCGTATGGCCTGAGCCGGTGTGCGTTAAAATAGTTCATGTCGGTTGGGTTTGGTGTTTAGGTTAAGCGAAAGGCCTGCTATCAGGCGTTCGATAGGGGCTCCGGTTAGCGCTGCCGCCCCGGTGATGGCCTTGATCCGTCCATCGGCCCCGATCCAGATGTAGTGTGGCATGCTTTTTACCGGAAATACTTTGCGCAAAGCGGCATCTGATTGAACCACCGCTAAGTTGAAACTACCCCTTGCCTTACGGGCATCGATAAACCGGCGCAGGGTGCCTTCATCGTCCTTTTCATAGGTGTTGATTAACAGGATCTGCAGGTTTTTACCATAGCGGTTTTGCAAGGAATCCATTTTGGGAAACTCCTTTAAACAGGCGGTGCAATAGGTGGCCCAAAAATCAAGAATAAGGGCCTTGCCCCTAAATGCGCCCAGGGTAGCGGTGCTGTCTTTATGGTTCAGTATTTTCTCCAGTATCAGGTTGGGTACCTTATCACCAATCAACAGGGTGTTCGGCTTGGCAAGAACTTGCGCTTTTACATTGGTATTAAATAAAGCAAGCATTAAGACCAGCAGGGTATATCCTATATTAATAGGATGCTGCAGGGTTTTTATATATAATGCCTTCCGGTTTTTTGGGCATGGCCATGCCCGGGCGATGAATAAGTGTATTTTTCGCATATTGTTTGTTAGCTGATGATAAAAAAAATGGTCGTTAAGGCCAGGCAATTGATGGGCAGGCCAAAGCTTGCTATGCTGTAAAGGCTGTCATCCTACGAAGCAAAGAATCGGAAATCGCTTTACGATCTACGTTATGTCTCCATAGTTTAAGCATTTACTGCTTTGCCTGAGCAAAAAAAGCAAAACCCTGTCCGTTTAAAACCTGGTAAGTTACCTCTAACCTTAATCAAGCTATTATGAACGGAACAGGGTTCGCCCTCTAAACTAAACAGGGTTTTTTGGCTTTAAAGCGTACAAATAATCAAAAGGACAATCAATGGGATGAGTAACATGATACAACTGTTTTGGATTTGAATAGAACACAAAAACAGGTACCGCTTTGGGATGAAGCGTAGCATTTATTTGTACTGCTGTTTCTTTCTGGTTCATACTCGTATTGATGAAACACGAGTCTTGTTGGAAAAGCTTTCACAATACATGTGAGGCTGCAAACCATAACTTCATTAAAGTTCTCACGCCTTACGTTGAAATGGAATTACAGCAGCCCCACATCTATTTCGATGTACAAATATATACAACTACACATAGATATGGGTATTAATCTGCTGTCTTGCTTCAACGGCGTGAGATTCTGAAGTTGCAAGACTCTTATTAATACCTAATTATAATAAACGAATATAATAAAACCTTTCTTTGTATGCAAATAGACCTACAAATAAATTATCTCATTTTTCTCTATTTGTTAGGTGGACGAAATCAGAAAAGATCAATTATTAAAATCATTTGGTGCTCATCTTAAAGAACTGCGAAATCGTAAAGACATAAGCCTTCGTATTCTAGAACAGCTTTGTGATGTTGAACATAGCCAAATTCATAAAATTGAAAAAGGCTTGTCTTCCCCAACCCTAATTACAATGGTAGCCTTAGCGGAAGGTTTGAAAATTCCGTTGAAAGAGTTAATTGATTTTAAATACGAAAACAAAACACCTGAATTATAGCATGTATCTTCTTATCGATCAAATATCCTAGTCGATAACTATGTTGCAGAAATGATTTAAAAAAAGCAAGCTAACGCGGCCTGCCGATTCCGGGTGATTTTCCTGTTATATCAAATATAACTGATTAGTTTTCGTTTTCTTCAAATACAGCATGACTATTTATAAGATTCCAAAGTCTAACATCATACAATAAATAAGTTAACCACTAAATTAGTTTTCGATACAGGAAGGCTTTTCTAAATATAATGGCTTCATTAGCAGAGGACAAAAGAGAATTGAGCAGAGAGAGAACTAAGGCTGCTTTAGAATCTGCAATGGCAAGAAGCCGTACAGAAGGTAGAGCAAAAGGATTTATAAAAGATACTATTTCCAAATTGTTGGCTATGCGGTCTGTGTATAAGGACATGGATAAAACGCCAGCACAAATTTTAAAAGTCTGCAACTAACCAGATCAACATTTTACCGCTATGCTAAAATTTTTGATACCTACACGAATAAATGAAATAAAAAGCTACAAAAAAATATTAAGGGTAATAAGTATATAAAATTTACAAGTAAACATGTTCGAAACTTTTTAAAAAATATGGGTGTAAATCAATATGGTATTGCAGCGATATTGATCATTTCAGTAGTGATTTTAATACGTGCCATATCATCTACGGCATTTAAATGGCCGATGAGAGAAAATATTATTCAGAGCTTCTGCTAAACTTAGGTATTTCCTAAGCGATAGATTAGAATATTAAAATCAACCAGCCTCAGAATATCACGATAGTCATACTAGGAGTTCAGGGTATGTTTTTTTCATGCGCAATCTGCCACATCAACTTTAAAGTTGATACGTGATCAAATACATGTTGGGAGATTTTTTTTTATCGAAAAATTCAATCACTGCTATAGAAACTTTAGTTGCTGAACATTGGTATATCAACGAACATAAGGCAATCTGCAACGAGGACTATTTAATTTTAACGCTTAAGAAGGTGGAAAAAAGTTATACTGCCATCCTAGCAGATGCTCAAAGAGATTTAAAAAACCATCGTTATCTAGAGCTACTAAACAATGTTGTATCTAAATAGCCTAAAAAAAGAGAAACAAACTGAAATTGCTTTAATAATAATCCAGTTCGCATATAGTGGTACCTTTAAAAAATCATACTACTGCAGCACTTTCAAGTTTGAACACTTTCAAAGTCATAATTCTTGCCGCACCATGGTCTGGGATATGAGCCGGGTTACCCATAACTTAAGTATTTAAAAGGAAAAACTAAATTAGCAATAAAGCACGATTTATTTCTTTCTCTACTAGGGGAAGAAATCGCTCCGCAAGGATGTATATTTCCGTTGTAGAGGGTGTATTAATGTTTATGTGGCTAGATTTCGTATTAAGAATCGCGGACTGGATAAGTATTGGATGTTTTCGACAATCAAACCCTCCAGGAAGAATTGTATTAAGTTGATTTTTCCACTCCATTGACTGCTCGTGCCCATCGAAGTTTGGGGCAGCAGAATTAGTATGGTAATACAACCACACTTCAAAACAAGGATTACTTTGAGCCACATTCCAACCGTACTTGGAAGCACCTTCCCTCAATTTATCAATTTTATCTCCCCATTGATCTGTGTCTATTGCGAACCAGACTTCATCGCCATCTACAAGTTGATACTGCGGCGCAGGATTTTCCTCAGAAGCTATCAAGGCTATCTGTGCAGCTGCTAATAATCCAGTTGGTGTATTGTCCTGCTGGTCGTCTGCTTCTACTGGTTCTATTCTAATTTGAGAATTTATCCCATTAAAATATTTGAAATATCTTGGTTCTGTTGAGCTCCCCTCACAAAAAATCAGAAACAGCTTAGCATCTTTAGCAGGCGCTACTCTGCTATAAAGTCTGGTTCTAGTCAACATATTTATGCCAATTTAGGTCCTGTAAATTTGCTATAAATGGAATTGCTCCATATCTTCCATTTAGATAGCCTTTTCTAATGTCAATGGTATTGTGCTCTTTGTATTCGCTAAGGGAATAGATGTTTGTCGACCCAACCTTATTTTTTTCTACAAACCATATCTCATCGGTCCTAAGCATGCGTTGATCTAAGAGATTAGACTCATGTGTAGTGAATATAAGTTGTCCTTTTGTCATCTCGTCTAACGAAAATTTTGAAATAAGTTCTTTAATGAGTATAGGATGAATGCTCCGTTCGATTTCATCGATGACAAATACCTTTTCTTCATTGATTAATCGATATAAAGCGGGGATGTACTCGATAATTCTGCGAGTACCATCAGATTCCTGTGAGAAACTGAAAGGCACGTTTTTATCCTCTTGTCCGTTATGCTGGAGAAAAAGTCTTTTAGTAACAATTTTGCCATTTTCATTTACCGCAAACAACTCATCATCCGCTGCTTCCAATTGCGCAATTTTCTTAGGATCTTGCTGCAGATTGGTAATTAACTCTTCAAACTCCTTTGCGTCCATTGCACCTTTGTAATGTTCTAAATCCTTTTTTTCTATATCTACGCTTGAGATTCCTGCTCCAATACTACATATGATATCATCTGCAAATTTCCGCAAAGCCGGATTCAGGTCAAAGTTTAAAGCTATATTAGCTGCTTTCATTGAAGGTGTAATGATAGTCAATTGATCATTAAACCAATTATATACCTGTTTTATTTTATCGAATCCCGCATTAGATAAAGATTCGACAACTTTGATCAGAGATTGATTCGGTTTCAACAGATCTTTACTTATCAGTCCGCTGAGGACTTTGGCTTCTGGATCGTGATAAAAATCTTCAAAAAATTTAACTTCGTTAACTTGATCTACAGATTTCCTACTAAAAATAAGTTCGTCATCATTTGTTTTTGGATTGATAGTACATAGGTACTCTTCGAGAACCTTTCCTTGGTCCATCGAGCAACTGTAAAAAAATAAAGAGCTTTGAAAATAAAATTCAATACCCATTTCTACAGGGAAAGATTGAGATATCTTAGACAGCTTAAATTTTCCTCTTTGCAAGGCTGTTGGAATATTACCGCTTAAGATAAATTGTTTTAGTAAAATTAATGCTTTAACGAGGTTTGATTTACCTGAGCCGTTAGCGCCATATATAGCAGACAGTTTTAATAACTCCTTTTCACCAATCTTATACTTGTGATGTTTCAATCTAGATGCCTGGCCGGGAATCATATGAAACTCAACCTCATCCTGGAAAGAAAATAGATTTTTGACGATAAGCCTAACTAACATATATGTGGTTTTTTCACAATTATAAATTAAAATATTTAAATATCGATGTATGAACGCTAATTAAGTATAAAAAGATGTGATAGTATCACATAATAGCAGAAATGAAACCTCCGTTAACATTGACATTTATAGCAAGTCAATATGTCTTCTAGACAAATCGGTCATATTTCGCTGACCACGGTTTTTCCCAGATGTCTCCCCTCGCTGGCGCAAGCGTGCCGCATGTGCATTACAATTTTATTTAGTGAGTTTATTTGCTAAAATTGTAAACACATTTCATGGCAAGGCGGGCCTGCCCATTCTGGGTGATTTTCCTGTTATATCAAATATAACTTATTAGATCTGTATTTCTAGAGAATTGGTTTTAGTAAAGTTAGGAAGGAAAATAAGAGGATTAGTTTTTTCATTATTAAATGCAACAAAATTAAACGCTAACTTTTAATGGCTAAACCAATAATATTTGGAGAGATAAAAGGGTATCCCAAAAGATTATCAATTTGAAGATAGACGAATTAGATTGAATGATAGTTTCCATAGAAACTGGGCCGGAGGGATAGATGGAACAGGGAAAACAGGCGTTGCCGCTATTGTACTTTCAGGGGGCTACGAAGATGACAAGGATCGCGGCGATACAATCATTTATACGGGCGCTGGTGGTAATGAAGGCGACAGTAAAAAGCAAACTAAAGACCAAGACTGGAATAACAGAGGCAATGCCGGATCATTAAAAAGTATGGACGAAGGATTACCTGTTAGAGTAATTAGGGGTGCAAAACACAAAACCCCATTTTCTCCAAAACAAGGCTAAAAGTACGCAGGCCTTTACAGTGTGATAGATGCATGGCAGGAGATCGGTAAAAGTGGCTTTAAAATCTGCAGATACAAGCTAGAATACATAGGTATTAATCCAAATAGGAAAACCACAGAAGAAATAGAACTAGATTATGCTACTAAGGACAAAAACGTATAGAGAGCGTCGTTTTAAGAATAATTCGCGACACCAAAATAGCAAGAGAGGTCAAACAGCTCTACAATTATCAATGCCAGATATGCAATGAAACCATCATTACCAAAGTTGGCCGTTATGCCGAAGGCGCACACATTAAACCGCTAGGCAAACCACATAATGGAGATGATAATTCAAACAACCTAATATGTTTGTGCCCTCACCATCATGTAATGTTTGAAAAAGGGCTATTTTCTATTTCAGATGAATTTAACTTGTTAGGCGATGTAGCTGGAAAGCTAATTTTTAAAGAAAAGCATAAACTAAATTTATTAAATCTAGCCTATCATCGCCTTGCTCATGGATACAGTTAGGGTTGTTTGCGGTATTATTTTCAAGGAAGATAAAATACTTCTCTGCAGAAGAAAAGCTGAAAAACCTCTTGGTGGTTATTGGGAATTCCCAGGCGGAAAAGTTGAGCCCAATGAATCAGAAAGCGATGCCCTCATGAGAGAACTAAAGGAAGAACTCTCAGTTAAAGTTGAAATACAGAAACATTTTAAAACCATTTTTCATAAATATCAGCAGGTTCAAATAGAGCTTATAGCTTACTGCTGTAAGTTTATCCAAGCCGATTTCACCTTAACTGAGCATGATGCTATCCAATGGGTAAAAAAAATAGAACTACTCAGTTTCGATTTGGCGCAAGCGGATATACCTATTGCTAAGGCGCTTATTGCTCTAAAGCAGTATTAATCTAAAGCTTCTGAATCTTAAGAAAATTATAAGTCAATAAACACTAATAGCTATGAATTGTTGCATGTAACGATTGACAATACAAAATCAATAATAACACTAATAAAAAACGGTTAGAAACAGAATTTTTATTAAGTACAAAAAAACAAGTAAGCCAAGAAATGAGAACATGTCAACAGTACTGGAATGATGCTTCGAGATTGGCTAGTAGAATGTGTAAGAAACTTAGCGAGCCGAATCGAAGAGTTTAATGGTGTTTTAAACTAAAGCGCCAATTCAAGTTGGGATGTATTTTTATCTAAACTCCGCTCAGCATTGGACATATATTTCCAAATACTATAATCCATTGAAGATCTAGAAATTTGGAGGAAGTCAGCTGCGAATTCGACTACTTTTTTTGTGAACGCGTAACCTTCTGGTTTTACATCAGCCATCTCCACGAAGGCATAGATATGTCTATCTACGGCAACAGTATCAAAATTTAAAAGCTTGAGTGTGTAATCTACAGTTTTGGGTCCAACACCATTTAATTTTTGAAACTCCTCACGGTTATTAGCATTCATTAGAAAAATTTTGAAATCCGCGCAGGTGTTGATTTCATTTGCTAAGGCAAATGAAATCAATCGCTCCAACCTATTAATCTTGATACTATTTCTCCACTTGATTATAGTTTCTAATCCCCAGGCTTCAATTGCATCTCTAAATTTTAGTACCGTATCAGCCTCAGGGTAATTCAACAAAACTCTTTGGACACGCGGCTTAACGACAGACTGATAATTTAATCCGGCTTGCAAAGTAATATCAACAAATAGTGCACCAATGTGTTGGTAGCAAAATTCTGATTCTACATACAGCGTTTCAAATGTGTCAAGACCACCAATATAATTGGCTAACTTTCTAGCTTCAAAAACTATTTCCATAAATTTATTCTGACTCTATTTTCCTGATTGCTTCTAATCTATCTACGCAATTCGGGCACGCGCCGCAAGGAATAACTGGAGATGCTTGGCAAGAAAATGTAGCTCCGATATTAGCACCGAGTTCAATTCCTATCTTTGCAACCTCATATTTTGAAAAATATCTAAAAGGCATATTAATTTTTACCGAGCCATAATCTGCTAACATATTTTCCATCTTATCGAAAAATTCATTCGAGCAATCAATTTCTTTAGCATGATTACTATTTATAAACGCGGAATAAACATTTGATAATCCTAAGTTTTGTGCAAATGTAGCACCAATTGTTAACATTAACACATTTCTGTAGGGAATATATAAATCATCGGCAGCAATTTCTTCCTCCCAAAGATTAGCGGGCTTAATAAAACGAGACTCAGATCTCGAGTAAATCGACTGGATGTCAACATATTCTACTTTACCCTTATATGACTCGGGCAAAACCGTTTTTAATGTTTCAAATTCGGTATCTGCGCAGTGCTGGCCATAATTTAAAAATAATGGAACAAAGTCTATTCCTTTATCCAGTAACCAGTATGCCATTGTTGTGGAATCCAATCCACCTGAAGCCAATAAAATGCCGTCCTTACTTTTCATTATTTTTTATTTTTGCACTCTCGATAAAAACTTCCGAGATGATTTCGTCTAAATCATCTGAAATGAGATTAGGTAACTCGGTAAGCATACAATTTTCAGCTTGGTTATAGGGATCGTAAACCATTGTTGGAATTCCTCTGGCTGATGCTAAGCCGATTTCAATTAATGTGCCTGGATCATTGTATAATAACACGGCCACTAACATCGAACACTCGCCTAACAGTGTCATATCCTTTTCAAATAGCTCTTGCTTACGAGTTTTGCTTGCTCCTTTCTCCATGAGTCCATTTTCCACAATCGGTCTCCTAGGTCTAAAATTATGGTACAATAAACTATTCTCAAGCAAATCTATGGGTGTTTTATCTACATGATCAAAATCGGGAGCAGCAATATATATACTTATATCTTTTCTTTCTTCCCAAGTTAAGGAAACACCGCCCAACTTTGCTAATTCAGCTATATCAGATTTGAGCGTTCGCTCCACACCCTTTTTAAAATCGTCCGGATAAGACGTAGAGGCATATTCGTAAGCAATCCACGAAGATAGAACCAACGCGTTAGTACTTGACATTGTAGGTTGGTTTGATATGAAACAGGTATCGAACACATCACCGACGCCGACAGAGTGTTGGATTGGCGCTGTTTGAGAAGCTGCAGAAAATAGTTCATTTGTTTCAAATACAAATCCACGACTCCCCCCTCTGTTTTCCTTCAGGATAAGTTTTTCTACGTATGTTTTAAATATGTTAGCGAAATCGAGGAAGTTATTTTTGTAGTATTTCTGAAAAATTGCGGATGAGGTTGAGATGAATAAGCTGCTCACTTTTTTTTCCAAATTTTTGAAGAACTCAAGGTCACCTACATTATTAGCTACATCCATGTGAATCTTTCCAGGAAGCCTTGAAATCAGATCTGCTAGATCGTAATTTCCGGATATAAGCAGCGTGTCTGAAAGCTCTTTTTCAGCTAAGTAACTGATATTATCATAAATATATTCTATTTTGATTTCCTCGCGCAATAAAAACTCATACCCCTGATTACCTATTTCTTTTGGTTCTTGGATCAAAAATATATAAGGAGCACCAGTTACTTCCCCAATTTTAACGACCTCTTCACAATCATGTGCTTTCAAATAATCTCTAATTTGATCATCGAGATAACTTGGAGCAATATAGCCGACCGAATAAGGAATATTTTGTGCCCATAATCCTCTTGCTGCATGAACGATCCCACCCATTCTTAATTTTGTCTCTTGTTGTTTCGATCTAAGTGTAACATCGACAACAACATCTCCAATCAACAGTACTCTTGACATTATAGTGGCACGATATCTACTAAAACACTTGGGGTAGGCGTGTTTTTTGAACTTGAAATAGACCCTGCATATTGAAAACCGTCGTCTAAACAGGTTCTTAAATAGTTGTACTTTGTTGGAAGATAGCCTATTTCTTCACCGAGTGCAGTTTCAACAACTAATCTACTTCCATTGAAGGCGACCTTGACACCTCCCCCAGATGCGGGAACTACGCCATAGTTGATGAAATAAAAACATCTGCTTACTTCTTCTAAATTAGCGGAAAAACCTTTTCCGCATTTATCGACACCGCTTGCTCCCCCGTTGTTGTCCTGTGGCTGCGTAGGCTTCCTTTTAGAATAATCGGAAAATGATCCTGATCCTGTACTTCCCATAATCGTTTTGAGTTTGTTAATTTTATATTTTGTTATTTTATTTTACAAGGTTTGCATATGTCTGCAATATTATTGTCGACAAGCAAGGTTTTATTGTTATTGGAACCTCTAAAAATTTTGGGTCGATCATTTGCTCTATTAAAGAATTGCTCATGTTTGAAATATTTATAGGCCCGTTGATCAAGAGAGCAAATTAATTTGGCTTTGGAAACGATAAGTAAGGCTACCAAATGCTGATCATCAAAGTCTGGGTGAACGATTTTGGTAGATATATTGGTTTCCATTTGATCAACTGCCTCGTCACTTACCCTGATTGCTTTCTGCTTATTCTTTAGTTCGTTAAATATTCCTACGTATCTCTTATTTATTTCAATTAGATATTTCGTGCCTCCATATACAACTTTACCTTTTCCAGAAAAAATCCAATCAAATACCGGTTTAAATGCCGAATGATTGGCGGAGTTTACATCAAATACTGATGCTAAGCTATTGGTATCAATGATAATGCACATATCAAATTCGTAATAAATTCAATTGTTCTTTAAAGAAAAATTCTCGAAAATCATCTGGTTGATTCTCACTATAGGAACCGTCTGAGCCAATACCTACCAGTGCAAAATCATTTCGTTTGTCTGATCTGGTAAAAAAAACAACTTGGCTTATATTTGTCTTCACAGAGCTTTTATCCTTAAGTGAAGCATTCAACTTGATGCGAAACCTGTCGATGATGTAATCGCTGTGTGTTTCGAGGATAAAGTTTTGCTCATCCTCTACGTGAGATTTATAGATAAATTCTCCAAGTGCAGCCTGGGCCCTAGGATGCAAATGAGTTTCAGGTTGTTGACCAACAATCCAGGATTTGTCTGGCCTTGCAATCGTCTCTACGACTAATGGCAAAACTTGTGATACACCGTATCCCACGTTCACAATATTGAGCATTTGATGAGTTGTGGTACTTAAAGAAAATTGAAGTTCGAACCCATTAGCTATGTTCTCCCGGAATTCCATAATTTCTTCTTTATTAACTGTTGGGCTCTTCACAATTAAACTTTCAAATAACCCACTATCTTGTCCGAATTTTGATAATATTTTCTGGACATCTGGATTAGGCATAATTTCCCTTAAAACTGAAGGTATATGAGTACCTGTTGGCTCAAAAACTAATGGTTGTTGCTCATAAGTTTTAGTCGGAGACGCCACAGTCGGTGCGAACCAAGCCATAGTGTTTAAAATATTTGGGAATCCAATTTTTATGGAATCAAATAGCTCACCGTTATTCGCAGAATTGTGTTGTTCAAAATTAATTAAAGCCTGAAGTTGAAAAATTATCTGTGTTAAAGATTTACTATCTGGCACTACTCTTTTAAAGGCTTTGTTAATCAAATTATTACTTTCGATCCAGTCCTTGAAAAACACTTCATCATGCTCACTCCTCATTGCAATGTTGTCGGACAATATATATCTATACTTCAAAAGATCTTCTTCAATCGTTGCCTGAAGTTCCAATCCATTTTCTATATACCTAATCTCTTTTACAAGGGGGAAATTTGTTCCTTCGATAAATCGAAATTTATATCCACAAATTTTATCTAAGTCGTTTTTTTTTCGGTCAATAAATCCAATTTCAAAATATTCTTTGTTTGTTATGATCGAGATTATCTCTGAAAAGGTCCCTAAACTGGTTCCTTCTTTTTCTTCACCAAAAACATTATGTCTCCAAAAACTTGGTGAGGATATGATGCCAAGTAATTTGAGAATAGACGTTTTGCCGGTACTGTTTTCACCAACAAAAAAATTGACATTTCTTAATGGTAAGTACTTTGCGTTAAAACCTCTAAAATTATCCAGGTATAAAATTGGCATGAGAGAATCAATAGTTTGGTGTTTATAAATATATGATATCTGGAAATAAAAGTGAAGCGAATAATGATGAAAGTTTAACTAAATCTATTTTATTTAAACAGATTAAACTCAAGCTGCTGTAGCCTGTTAAGATATAAGGTATAATCACCAGGCCTGTTATTCTGTATACTCATTCTATTGGGGAGCATTTCCTGATAGTATACACTTAAAAAAGCCCTAGCGCTATCATCAAAACTACTCTTTTCCAGTGCGAAATCAATTGAGCCCCTTTGTTCATCCGTAGGGTCATTCACTGCTAGAAGTGACCATTTTTTTGTGGTTAGGGTTTCTTCCAGTATTGCTATTGATTTTGGTCTTAATGCAATCGCCTGATCCAGGCTAAGCAATTGGCCATAAGTTACTGTGCTGATAATAACCAGAATGATGGTAAATAATCTTGTCATGGTTGAGATAGGGATAAGCCGTGCCTGTTTAACAATGAAAAATATTTCTTTCGCACATGGAGCATGTACGAAGTTGTGCTTGGCATAATAAAATTGAGCGTTGTTGGGATCATAGATGAAATGGTTAAAGTAATCGTAATATCTATTAATATCAATACTAATAAATGAGTAATTAATGATTTCTGCTATTTACTTCAAAGGTATTTTATAGATAATTTATATTATCACGGGAAACCGTAAAAACCAGATGTTTTGAGTATTTAATTTGGCTCTTAATTTTTATTAAGGGTAGAAAATAGAAATGCTTAGACAAGGAAGATACCGTGGGTTCGCACAGCGCGAAGAATTAATAAACTTTAATATGGCAACTAATTTGCAAATTTCTTGCATCAACAAAAATGATCGGACTAGCGCTTATGAACGTATCTCATCGGTAGGTGGGCTCAAAGCAGACGGCTCTCGGTTTAAATTCAGTTTAACAGAAGCGATTAATCACATTGAAAATGGAACGTATACGTTTCACACCAATGTAAACGGTCATGTCAGAAAGGTTATTGTAGCAACCCGCTCAGGTGTAAAATACCTGAAAACGGAAGCAGACAGTGATACCCCTGATAATCTATTGAGCTTGAAAGAATGCCCTTAAAACAAATGAAAACTGGCGGATCAGTCCGTCCAGTTTTCTATCTAAGCAAATTTGATCTTCACAAGTTATTGGATATCTTACAGCCCAAATGATTCCTAATCACGAACGCCTACCTGTAAACCTCTTAGCTGCTTGTTTTAACAACACCGCTGCGGCCTATAAATTCTACTGGTTTCTGGCTATTTTAGAAGAGGTAGAAAATGGGCAGTATCATATCCCTAAACAAAGGTTATTTACCGGAATGGTTGCCACCAGTTGGTATACCATTAATTATTTTAAAATTAGTTTTGGTAAGCAGGATCAGTTACACGTTAAGGTAGAGGAAATTGCAGCGGCTGAAGAAATCAATATTGATGAAGATCGAAACAAGATTAAGCAGCGAATAGGTGGTAGTAATAGTTTACTTACACAAAAGATGTTGTGGCATTTTGATAAGCAGGTGCCACATCGATTTTTAAGTCCCTGGTTTCCGGCTATCGCTGAAAATAGAAGCGCCGTTTACCAGGCATCGCAAACATTTGAAAACGATTGCTTATATGCGGTAGATCAAACACATGTTATTATTAATCCCATCTGGGTAGATTACTTCAGCGCAAATGCCGGCATATTAAAAAGCTTTTGTTATTGGAAACTCAGTTTATACTTACAAAAGCATAACCCCAATGTACCAGATATCCCGAATAAGTTAATTAAACCTGCCAAAAGAAACAGTTTGGTAAACCAGCGCAAGGTATGGGATGTGGTAATTGAGGAATTGGGTGGTGTAGATTGTATTTATACCAACCAGAAACTACACAAGGGCGATTTTGCAGTTGAGCATTTTATTCCCTATGCTTTTGTATCGCATGATCTGCTTTGGAATTTGATACCGGCTTGTCCTTCTTTCAATAGCTCCAAATCGGATAAGCTGCCGCAATTGGAAAAGTACTTTGATGCTTTTTATGGTTTGCAAAAAACGGCTATCGAAATTATGAAATACAGAACGCCTAAAGAGAAGTTGCTCGAAGATTACCTGATCATCTTTCCCGATCTGGAAAATGTAAAGGAATTGCCCGATGTGTATAAGCTGAAATTTAAAAGTACAATAGAACCTTTAATCACCATTGCCGGCAACAATGGGTTTGAATTTATGGTTTAAGCATCTTTTGGTTACTTGCCAGATGACCTGGTTTAATTCCTCTGTTTTTTCTGCAGTTTTTTAATATTCTTTTGAAGGGATAAATGGTATGGTGCTAGGCATAGTTTAGCCATTACAGCCAAAATAATACAGATAAATAAGTTTAATAAATATCTTTCTGCCTACTTTTGCAGCTCTCAAATGAAAGTCTATCCTTAACGCAATCACTAGACGTTAAAAACAAACCATGAAGATTAAAAACATCTTGATCTATTCCGGATTTATCGGAATCCTGACCTTATCTGCCTGTTCGAAAAAAACAAGCCTCGGAGAAGAAACACCAACCACGCCGCCAAAAGCTTACGCCATTACGGAAACATTCGAATCGGGAGCAAAAACAGCCTACGCTTTAGATAGCGTTCAGCTATTAACGGGAAAATGGACTTTTAGTGATGCATTATTGGGCAACCTTGCAGCAGATGCTAAAAATGGCGCCAAATCTGTTCGTTTAAGAACAGGTTATTTATCGATGAATTTTGATGTGGCAGGTACTAAAATGCTTTACGTTTCACATGCCAAATATGGAACAGATGCCAATTCTACCTGGCAACTTTTAGTTTCTACAGATGGTGGAAAAACCTATACCCAGCTGGGTACCGATATTGCTGAAACCAGTACGACACTGGTAACAGACTCTTTTAAAGTGAGTACTACCGGTAAAGTGAGGTTCCAGATTAAAAAAACAGGAACGACAAGGATTAATATAGACGATATTATATTTAAAGGAACGGGCGACCCCGGGATTACAGTTGGTGCACCGGATACAGACACGGGAGATAATAGTGGTACTACTGCCCCGAATCCAGGCAGGGGAACACCCGAGGCGGGTGCAGATGCGCCACCTGCAGGGGGCGATAATTCAAATTTATTATTTGGTAATCCATCTGGTGCGACGGCATCTGTTGTGGCTTCAGAAAATTACCTGATTGATCAAAAATATTATGTAGAAAGCTACAGCATGACAAGAGGCATACCAAACTGGGTAAGCTGGCACCTGGACCCCAATAATTTCACCGGAGCAGCCACCAGAAAAGATGATTTTGCATCCTTTACGGGGTTACCGGCCAACTGGTACCAGGTACAAAGCAACAGCTACTCAGGCTCTGGTTTTGACAGGGGCCACAACTGCCCAAGCGGCGACCGCACCAGTTCTACCAATGCGAACTCGGCAACATTTTTAATGACCAATATGATTCCGCAGGCGCCCAATAATAATCAGAAAACATGGGAATCATTTGAAAGCTATCTTCGTGGGCAAGCCTTAAATGGATATGAGGTTTATGTGATTATGGGCAGCTATGGTACGGGTGGTGTAGGTTCAATAAGTGCATCTGTAGTGAATACGATCAACAACGGAAAAGTAACCGTTCCGGCAAACGTTTGGAAAGTGGCCGTACTGCTAAAAACCGGAGACAATGATGTTAGTCGTGTAACGTCTTCCACAAGGGTAATCGCCATTAATACTCCTAATAGCAACACGATTGGTGCGAACTGGAAAGATTACATTGTATCTGTGCGTGATATTGAAAGCGCAACAGGCTACAATTTGTTATCTAACCTGCCACAAAGCGTACAGGATGTGGTGGAGAAAGTGAAAGATAGTGGCAACTAAAAGTTATAGGTGCTAAGGATTCATTGATTCACCCAATAATTTTTTCAATTTTATTAAAGCCATATCATCACCTGATATGGCTTTAGTATTTTATTTGCTTTCGAGTTCAGGCCTATGAAGGTGATGATGCTTTTTATGATGGAGGTTGGCTATGGGTAGGTGCAACCTGAGGTAGAGAAAGCATGCTCAAAATGGATAGCCCTTGCCGTCAAATTAGCCTATACTTCAATCTTGTTATTGATTCACCATGCCTTTTTTCAATAAACTTATCTGTGGGGAGCATTCAAGAACTTAAATGATTTCAAAGTTTTAAATTCATTTTGCTTTTTTTCTAATTTTACATACCTTGTGTAAACATCATCAGGCACTAATAGCTATGCGCTGCATGACATCATCCCTAAGCTTAAGATTTTCACTTAAGTAAGTTTTATCCCAAATAAATGAATGTTGTTTCTGATTTATGGTGTAAATATAACTATGCCATATATCGAAAAACAATACAATAAAAATCTATCTATAATTAGAATGCAATGGGCGCTATCAGGCTTAGTTTCAAAAAAGGACGAGACGATTGGGAATATGGATACATTACCCTACTGACATTGATGGGTGCCTGTTTAATTCAGCACCCCAAAAAGCAGGAATTATGGTTGCTCAAATATAGTGATCATCCAGCATTACTGGAGCTGCCACCCCAATTATACGCCGGTAAGATAGAACTAAACCATTTCCTAACAATTTGTTTCATTCAGGCAACCGATTTGCTTTCCAAATTACTTATTTCAGATCGGGAAGAAGACAAATTGAACTTACTTTCTTTTGTAGCCAGGTATTCGACCCGTTTCAAAAACCTCTCCACTTTCGAAACCTACTACCTCGCCTATTCCACTAAGTTAATGACCTTCACTAAAAACGAATTTGATAAGGAGCCAGCGTTGCGCGGAAAGCTAGACCATTTACTAAATCCTTAATAAGCAAATGGTGCCAAACTTCAATTTAGAATCGGTCTGTTGTCACAGAATTAGGGTAATTTTTTGCACTTTTTGTCACAGAATTAGGGTAAATGTATGTTTTGCTGAAATGTTCGCGAAAATCATTTATCAATTTTCTTGATATTTTGTAGCTGGTTGTATTTAGATGATTTTTCTTGTGTTAAACGCATTCATTTCGTAAATTTGAGTGTCAACATTTGAGCCAATAATAGTCATTTTGACAGTTGGTGAGTCGAAATTGTGTTTTACAATTATTTGATAGTCAGAAAGTTATTTAAATAAAAATTGTTCTGGTTTCGTCGGGACCACTTCCTTGGATTCAAACCAGAGCATTGTCACGCAAATCTTTGATTTTCAAGACTTTGTTTTGGTTTTTATAACGCATTAAGACTCATAGTTGTTCATTCTGAATGACTGGTTTTAGTGAGACGAATATTTACTATTTCTTGTAAAGCGCTGTAGGTCAGTGGATTGATTGAAATATCAAAACCAGAATTATTCCGAAATGTTCTGCTTTTTTAGGATTCTATTTAGACAACACTTTCCCACAGCGTGTTTTTTGGAATACAACATGCTAATAATTCATATGCTTGCAACCTTTTTAGCCTACACCTCATCTTTATTGAAATGTCCTTCAATATGCAAAAAAATATCACTTCCCGGTATGCTACATTAAAAATTTCTTTCCTTTTTGTCCTCGCTTCTTTTTATATTTTTGCGATTAAAGTCCGGGCCCAGAGCGAAGGATTACCAGGAAAAACCATAAACGCACTTACCGGGCTGCCAGTTCCTTTTGTCAGTATTGGCATTAAAAACAAGGCTATTGGTACTGTGTCTGATTCTTTAGGACGTTACATCCTGAGCTACCGCCAGGATGAAATCTCAAAGACAGATTCGCTCATTTTTTCCGCAATTGGTTTCCACACGGTAAAGATGGATATCAGGCAATTTTTAAACGGGAACAAGGCCATTATGTTAAAAGAACTGCCGCAGCAGCTTAAAACGGTAAAGATCAAGGCGGAGCCAAGAAAAATGAAAAGCTATGGACGCTGGTCGGCTAGTCTTGTTTTCTTTCCTGCAATGTACAAAACAATACCTAAATTCAGTGATGAAAAGGGCCGTGAACAGGCGACCATTCTCAAAATAGACCCGGATGTTTACTTAAGAAAACTTAATTTCGGCATCAACAAAAGACATTTTAAAAGCATAAAGCTTAGATTGAATGTATACGGAATTAAAAATGGAATTCCCGATCACTCTTTGCTGGATAAAGATGTAGTGTTCGATGTGTCTGGCTCATCTGAACAGGGAATGCCAAAGGTTCAGACCATAGATTTGCGTCCTTATCAGATCGAGATAAAGGGAAGAAAAGAAATTGCGGTCTCCTTGTCTATTCTTGAACTCCAGTCTTTACCCGGGGATACGAGCAGGCAGGCATTTTTTATACCGTCATTCCCCAACCCATTGCGCTCGAGCCTTTACAGGATGAAAAGTGAAGCGACATGGCAAAAAGTTTCCAGTTCCCATTTGCTTATTGGCATAGAAGTATCAACCATGAAAACAAAACAAGTTGAGGAAGAAGAACAAAAAGAGCGAAACCTGAATGAAATAACGAAAATTGATCCGGAGATATCCAGGGCATTGTATGGAAACAACAACGGAAAGCGCATCAAGGTAGCAGACGGAGAAATCTATTATGAGACATATGGAAAAGGTAGTCCACTCATTCTGCTACATGGAAACAGCGAGAGTATCAGCTCGTTCAGAAACCAGATAGGGCCGCTATCTGCGCATTATCAGGTCATTGCCATGGATACCCGGGGACATGGGAACAGCATCAATAGAAATACAAAGGCCTATAGCTATAGGCTTTTTGCGGATGATTTAAAGGCGGTGATGGATTCCATCCACATCCAAAAAGCGAGTTTACTGGGTTGGAGTGATGGCGGAAATACAGCCATTGAGTTTGCCTTGAAACACCCTGAAAAAATAGATAAAATGGTCCTGATGGGCGCAAATATTTTTCCGGGCACCAGGGCCATAAAGGAAGATATCGTCCGGATGTTTGAAAAACGTAGAGATAGCCTGATGAAACTTAAAGATGCAGGATCTAATAACCAATTGCGACTCACTCAACTGGTATTGCAGGAACCGCAGATAAATGCAGATGACCTGGGTAGGATAAGCATGCCTACACTTATCCTCGCTGGAGAATCTGATGTGATAAAAACCGAACATACCCTATTGATCCACGCGCTTATCAAAAGTTCGAGCGCACAAATCATAGCAGGTGAGGATCATTATCTACCACTGAAAAACCCAGGCCTTTTCAATAAAGTTGTATTTGATTTCCTTGCCGATAAGTCAGAGGTTCAATGATACAATGAAAAATTTATGGCATGTTTGATTATTACCGGGGAGATTTATTTTTTACCTTGATTGTGCCATAAAAAAAGTCTTAGAGGTTTAGCCGACCATTAATTTGATTCCAGCTAATTTAAAAGCATTTGAAGGAAATTTTTGATCAATGACTATTATTATGCAAAAAAAACGTTGAAGATGAGGACGGCTAATCTTATGTTTTAATTATAATAATTGACATCAAGCCACGGAATTAAAGTCTTCAACGTCATACATCCAATTCACTATTTAACCTTTCGGTTGTGATCAAAAAGAGAATACAGGCGCAATAGATTTCGAATCTTATCTTAAGATAAGATATATTCATGAGTACATAAATATGGTTTCAGTTCCAATCACCTTTTCTGTTTAGACTTTCAGCTATTGCCGATAGCTTAGAATTCATGGTATTATGTCGGCTTGCTATCACCGATAGATACATTTCCCTTGGAATATCGATGATCAAACAAAATGGCTATGAAAAAGCTAAATGCGAATGTTACCATTAGCAACATATAAATTCTTGTGCTTGAAAACCCATATTCGAATACTGGACGTTTAATTGTTACATTACTATAATTTAGTCCATATACCAGTGCAGTTATAAAAATTAAAAATAAGCAAACAAACAGACTAATTATTACCCTGTTGTCAGCACGAACTGCTTTACTCGGTAGCGGTACCGAAAGACAGCGTTCAAGTGTAGCATCCAAAAAATCATCTGGAAGTTTAGGAATGGTGTCTTCCTTTAAAGCCATAATGACCTCTTTTATAAGCATAAACTCGCGAAACAAATCTTTGTCATCATTAAGAAGTCTCTCCATTTTTTCTCCATCGGCTACGTTGAACTTGCCCTCGACATAGTCCCAAAGCTCATTTTCATCTTTCATAAAACTCATTAATTTCGGTTTTATCAACCCTCTTAAAAATATCTTTTAACATTTTTCTAGACTTAAACAATCTGGCTTTTAAATTATTTATCGTGATGCCAGTAATTTCAGAAATCTCATTTAGTGACTTTTCCTCTAAATAATACAACGTCACAATAATAGAATCTTCTGGCTTCAGTAAATCTATTGCCTTCTGGATAAATATTTTCCTCTCCTTGATTTCGATTAAGCTGTCTGAGTTAATATCATAGTCTGAATTATTCCAATTATCCAGCGACGAGGACCTTTTTTGTTTTTTTTTCAGGTAATCAAAAGATTGCCTGAAGGCGATTGTAGAAATCCAAGTGCTGAATTTAGCATCACCATTAAACTTTTTTAAGTTTTGGAAAGCTTTTATAAAAACATCTTGTGACACATCCTTCGATTCATCTTCATCTTTAATTATACGGTATGCTACAGTGAAAACAAGTTTTTGATATTTCTTTATCAGAACCCCAAACAGTTCACGGTTTCCTCGTAAAATTTCACTTATAAGATTTTGATCATCTTGGACAGCCATGCTTATATCTTAATTTCCAATTTTAACTCTTCTTTTTTCCTCATCAACACCTGTGCCTTTGGGCCTTGACATCTTAACTGTCTTTTTACCTAATTTATAGGCCAATGTTAATTTTACCTGTCTGGTTTCAGCCTTTTGGTGTATATAAATTTGTACATTTTGATTATAAATTCTTCCAGCTGTCTTTACAGTATTGAAAATATCGGTAGCAGAGAGCCCTAAGTTAAGGTTGTTCCCAATAGACTTTCTGAATCCTAGATTGAGCGAAAAAATTGGTTCAGTAATTATTATTCCATATGCTGAAGGTGACATGTACATTACGTTTATTTCACCCTGTAAACCCTTATAAATATTCATTTGTGTACTGGAATTTAGGGTAAAAGTGAGTTTAGAATTCGCACTGGTTGCAGGTTCCACTGCAGCAAACTTATTGTAATAAATGTTCGCATTTACCCTGCTGTTGAGGGTCTTGGAAGATATGACCGGGTAACTCATTGAGAAGCTATAGTTTTTTAATGAGCTAATATTTTCTGTGGTAACCATTGTTGCTTCACTATCAGCAGTTTTCCGGTAAATTACAGAAGGTATGTCTACAGTATGTGTATAACCTAATGATAAAAAAAGTTTGTCGTTAATTGTTTGTGATAACTGAAAACTATTTGAGATAGATGGTTTTAAATAGGGGTTTCCCTGTTCGAATGAATATTGGTTATAAAAAATTATAAATGGGTTCAAATCGCTATATAATGGTCTGTCTATGCGCTTGGAATATGAGACCTCGGTCCTTCCTTTTTTTAACAGGTTATAGCTGAAAGAAATAGTAGGAAAAAAATTAAGGTAGTTACGATCAACTACTGAATTTGACGTTAAAGAATTAGCCTTTGAGATCGTCTGCTCAGCCCTTAATCCCAATTCATATTCAACTTTACCCAGGGTTCCTTTTCCTGTGGCATAATAAGCATTTATTCTTTCATCATATATAAAGTGATTTGTCCTGGAGGAGTCTACTATAAGTTGATTAGGCTGATATCCAGCATCCGAGCTAAATACGAAGTCATTGTCAGTTTTGGTACTACTTAATTTCAAACCAGTTTCTAAAGTTAAAATCTTATTTACAGGAATTGTCAAATCTAATTTTGCTGATTTTATATTTATTTTTATAGGCAGCTGATTTGATATTTTATAAGGACTTGTTAATGATCCTATGAAGTTATTATCAATAAAGCTATTTACATCTCCTAGATAATTCGAATAATCAAAGTTTGCGCTGAGGTTAACCTTTTTTAAAAGCAAAGATGTATAATTAATGTTGTATGAATTATTCTCAGAGTGGTTTTGTGTATTACTTCTGGCTATAATGCTAGAGTCGATAACTGTTGTTGTTCTGCCAATAAGTGTAGTATTTAGGCCATTTCCTGTACTCCTGTTGTTATAGCCATTAAAAATAAATCCAACTACATTATTCGAATCTATTGTAAAATCAGCGCCAACTTTAAAGTAGTTGTTTTTAGAATGGCTTAAGATTTCTCCTCTCTGGTCGAATACTATTTGTTTGTTGCTATTTTCATCAAAAGTTCTTATTTGATCTGGCCGATAGATGTTTTTATTATTAGAATAATCATAAGATCCAAAAAGTAAAAAACGCTTGAACCTATAATTGCCTGAAAAGCTTGCATTGTACTTTAGGTTCTCTCCATATGAAATTCCTGATGTCAAGTTACTATTAAAGCCTAAAGTTTTATCTTTTTTCGTTATTATATTTATAATTCCTGCACTTCCCGACGCTTCATACTTAGCCGGAGGAGTAGTAATAATTTCTACCCTATCGATATTTGCGCTGGGTAGGTTTTGAAGCATGTTGGTCAGTTCTCCTGCTGAAAGACGGGTCTCCCTACCATCTATCAATACCAGTGCCCCAGGCCTTCCGCCAATAGCAATTTTATTGTCTGGAGTTAGCATAACAGATGGTGCCTTTTGTAAAATATCTAATAAATTATCATTAGATGCAATGATACTCTCTGAAACATTTAAGACAATCTTATTTAATTTTTTTTCGATAAATGGCTTCTTTGCTTTGATATTGACTTCATTAAGTACATGGTTTTCACCCGTAGACTTGAGAACGATGGAGAAATTTACTTTTGTCGAATCCAAGTTAATAGTGGTCTGTATAGCGCTATAACTCACATGAGTGACTTGGAGCCTATATTGCCCTGGATTTATATTAGCGATCGCGTAATCTCCTTGGAGATTTGAAATAGCAGTTCTCTGCAAAACCGAATCGATGCTGAAAAGCATGACCGTCGCTCCTTCAATTTGATCGCCAATATTCGATGTTATTTTGCCTTTTAGTTCCAAGGGAAGTTTGGTTTGACCGAATAAACCATAATTTATAATTACAGTTAATACTACCGAGAGCATCATTCTCATATACTATTGCTTTAAGGTTAATTTTTGAGATATAATAAGAGATATTCCAGCACAGATGGGGACAATAGAAAAATAAATTGGCTCGTCACTAAGATTTGGGAAAGCCAGCTCTGAGAGGAGAAAGGACAGGAACATCCCGATTCCAATTCCTATTAACAAACAACTTATCTTATAGATTGTAAAAGAAGAGTTCTTTCTGGGTTGATAATCTGCACCTTTTTCAATCATGGCTAATTTTTCCTTATTATATAAGTATCTAATACTGAAAAGGAAAATTAAAAGGGCTAAGGCCATTAATACGATCATGAAGTTATTATCCATATTGCTTTTGTTTTTCTAATAAGACTTTACAATCCGTTCCGTGGTTATTTTTATTTTAATTATTTTACTTAAGATGTAATAGTTTAAGTTGTCGATGTAATATTATTGAAAATACATGGAAAGTTTATAAATATGTAATTTGATGATTGGTGCTATTACATAAAGTATTATCTAAGTATACATGTGGGTTTGTGGTAAACCTATTCTTAAATAAAGTTTGTAGCGCATCTTAATTTCAAAATTCCCATCCGATAGCTATAATTGTAGCTATATGTTATTTCGCAACATATTTAAAAATATGTTGATTGTCATTGATTTACAGTGATTTATTTTGTTTTTGGTATATGATTATGTAAAAATTAAGATACATGACCTGCATGTTATATCCGATATATTGCGTATACGTTGCATTAAGCCGCTTTTGTAACAGTAAGTTTTTTTACAATGATTTAATATTACATAAAAGTATTTATTAAGTTACATGTGTGTTGTGGAAAAAAAATAAAACAGCTATATTAGTTTTAATTAATTAATTCTCAACCTAAATCCACTAACATGGAAAAGAACAAAAACCAAAATGAGAACCAAGCAGGTTCTCTTAATGAATTCAGCGCTCACAAATTGAGCTTAACTAGTACTGTTAAAGGTGGTAACGGACTTGATGAGTCTTTATCAGCTTCATCAACAGTTACCTCTACTGGCTACACTGCTGGTGACGACTGGGATTTCCATTTCGAAAGCTAGTGTTAGTTGTTAGTTAAACAAAAGGGCCGCTCTGATGAGTAGTCCTTTTGCTTTTATATCGAATTAGATACAAATTATGGTTCTCATTTTTAGCAATGACTTTGAAGTTAACACGCCAAATGTCATTGATTGGCTTATACACTACAAGGCCGAATATATAAGGATAAATTTTGATGACGGTTTCACCGAAGAACTAAGCGTCAATATAGATAATAGTACACCGACGCCAGAATTTGTAATTAAATACAAAGGTAATGAGATCAACTCGAAAGATATTAAGTCATTTTGGTATCGGCGGGGATCCATCCCGCCCTTAAGGAAACAATCTTCTACCAATATTTTTAACTCCAGGATTTTTAATAATAAACTAGCATCCTATCTTGAGTTGGAATATAAGGTTTTGGTACAATTCATGCACGACTTGCTTGACGACATCCCCATTAGGCTGGGAAGCCGTTTGACTGCCAGTGTGAATAAACTGAAAGTTCTTAAGCTCGCAATTGAAATCGGAATACAGGTGCCTGATACTTTAATTACGACATCAACGAGTAAGATCAGGGTACTTAAAAACAAACATAAAGGAATTATTACCAAGGCCATTGACAACCTTTTTATTGCTGAAAAGTTCGGAAGGAGAATGTTGTTTTACACCGAAGAACTCAGCGAGGCCACTATTGATGAACTTCCAGAGACAATATTTCCTTCACTAATCCAGGAAAAACTGGAAAAAAAATATGAGTTGCGAATTTTTTATCTGAATGGTGAGTTTTATCCCATGGCGATATTTTCTCAACAAGACGAAACAACCACTGTCGACTTTCGCAATTACAACATGCAAAAACCGAACCGGACAGTTCCCTTTAACTTACCTGAAGCAATTAAGGAAAAACTCACAATACTGATGGATAGACTATCCCTGCAGACTGGTTCAATAGATATTGTGGTGACAACAAAAAATGAATATGTTTTTTTAGAAGTCAATCCTGTTGGACAGTTCGCACAAGTCGCAGGTCCATGTAACTATCCATTGTACAGAAAAATAGCTCAATACCTCTCAAGTTATGAACATTAAGGAATATCTTAATATTGCAAAAGAAAAGTTCGCTGGACTTCCTTCAAGTTTCAAGTTTTTGTTCCTTGTGAAATTTGATAAGGCAGTAAGTATGAAAATGAAATCCAAAAGGTATGGGGTTAGTGTTGATGCTTACCAGAGTGAAACTTATCAGCCAACTGGTCATTATAAGAACATTTCAAAGATAGTTGATTACAAAATAATTCAAGAAAAGAATGGGTAAAGTATTTAGGCTATTTGCATGTTGTCTGCTGGTTAAAGGAGTGAAAAGAGCGGTAATTTGTGATCTTCAGAGAGATAGTATGTATTTTGTAACAATCCCATTTTGGGAAATCCTGACCAATACTCAAGACTTGTCAATTGAAGAAATTTTGGAAAGTTATAGTAACCAAATTGGCGAAGAGGAGATCGTAGCCTTTTTTGAGTCTTTAGTAAATAAAGATTTGGGATTTTGGACGGATGAGCCTGAAGTTTTCCCCCAGATCGAACTCACATGGGAAAACCCTAGTATAATCACAAATGCGATCATAGATCATAATGACTCTTATCATCATAATTTCGCATTGATTTTTTCTAAATTAGAACTCGTCGGATGCAGAGATGTTCAGGTTCGCTGTTATGATTACCTAAGCCTTTCTGAATTACATAGTATTTTGGAATTACTGGAAAGAAAAAGAATAAAGTCTATTGAATTTATTATAAAATATAATAATGAAATAGATATGAAAGCCATGTTAATTTTAACTGAAAAATATTTAAGAATTAAATCAATAATTGTACACTCTGCACCTCAAACAATTACACATAGGTTTACAGGCCAAAGTGAAGTCAATATGGGAAACATCATAATGACAGAACAGGTCATCGATTCCAATCGTTGTTGCGGAATAATAACTCCCGACTACTTTCTGGTAGGATTACCTTCTTTTACAGAGGGGCTCAACTTCAACTCATGTCTAAATCGGAAATTAGGTATTGATATTGATGGTTCTTTAAAAAATTGCCCCTCTATGAAAAAAAGTTTTGGTAATATCTACACGGATGATATTGTAGACGTCGTGTCAAGTAGCGTATTCCAAGAAACATGGAGGATTAATAAAGATAAAATTACAACCTGTAAAGTATGTGAATTCAGATATGTGTGCACAGATTGCAGAGCTTTTTTGGAGAGTGATACCTCATTGGAAAAACCGCTCAAATGTAATTATGACCCTTATTCTTTAGAGTGGAAAAATTAGAAATTTATTACCTTATTTTGGTACATAAAAATGCCGATCAGACTATAAGACTGATCCGGAACCTGGATGATACCGGTGTTAAATTTTTTATCCATGTTGACTTGAATAGTGAAAGTGTTATGGCGGGCTTACAGGTATACAAACAAAAAAATCTATTTCTGTCTGATAAAAGATTTGAAATTAGGTGGGGTGGATTTAATATAATTAAAGCAACAATTGCCTTAATACAACAAGCTATTGATCATGCTTCCTCAGAGCGAGCTTATTTTGTTTTACTAAGTGGTCAGGATTCTCCGATTAAAAAGACAGGGCATATTAGCAGTTTTTTGAATTTCTCCTATGGTAAACAATACATTCAGCATTCCCGCATGCCATCCCTTAACTCCTGGGGGAAGAGTGGCGGAATGGAACGGATCCACTTCAACTGGTTTATTGATGAAATTGGAGGAAAAAAAAGTTTAGCGCTCGTTAAGGAGCAGATAGAGAAAAAAGATTATCGTGCGATTAATTTTGTTCCCTACGGTGGTTCACAGTGGTGGTGCTTAAGTAAGCAATGCGTTGAGTTTATCTTAGATAGTTTAAAAGAAGAAAATCTCGCGATATATGAGTTTTTCAAAAGCACCTTGATTCCTGATGAAATGTTCTTTCAGACGATACTGCTCAATTCATCATTTAAAAAATCAGTAGCCAATAATAATCTCAGGCACATTGATTGGAAATCCGGACCGGATTATCCCCGGATTTTAAAAAAAGAAGATTTTAAGGTAATTAAAAGAAGTAAGAAGCTGTTCGCCAGAAAATTTGATAAGGATATATGTGAAGATATTTTGCTGATGATCGAAGATAAAATCTTAATCAAATAAGCCAATGATGGTGTGATAAACATCGTCAATCATTAAATCTTCATCAAACTTATTTCGGATTAATGTACTGCAGTTTTCGGCAAGTTCCCAACGTTTTTGATCATTATGAATTAAAGAATTCATTTGCCTGGCCAGCTCATTAATATTGATAGTCATCGCATAGTTTTCCTGGTAATCTACTGTAATTTTTATAGCGGTATGCTCGTGATCGAAAATTTCTCCAAGACCATCTACATCACTTACAATCAGCGGGACATTATTTATCATCATCTCAAGCGAAACATAACTACATTGTTCAAAAAGAGAAGGCATAATTCCCAGGTCGGCTGCCCTATAAAACAGTTCCAATTCAGGTGAAGTCAGATGTCCAGTGAAAATAATCTGATCCCAAATCCCATAACTTAGCTGGTGGCACTCGTTAAAATTTCCATCACCTATAATGACTAACTTAGCATCTTTATTCGTTTTAGCTATGATTTGGAATGCTTTTATTAAAGACATTGTCCCCTTCTCATCGGTTAATCTACCGACGAACAGAATTAAGAACGAAGCGGTATTAAAGCCGATTTTCTGCTTTGCTATAAGCTTTTCCTGTTTAGTAGGAAAGTGATCTGCCGCTATTTTGATGCTATTATAAATAACACATGTTTTACTCAGAGCTAGTGAATTGTATATCCTAAGAAATTCCTCTCTCCCGTAATTAGTCACAAAGATTATCTTATCTGATAAGTCTATTAATTGTGATTCTTTTATGGAAGACTTAATAGCATGCGTTTTGGTTTCATTGAAATATTTAAAAAAGATTTGCCTATTAGTTGTATAAAGGAATTTCCAGTCTATGGAATGAATAGTTGATAATATTTTGGCGTTTAGCTTTTCTTTAAAAATTTCCGCAACGAAATATAGACCTGCATAATTGATATGTAATACCATTTTATTTCTATTTACGAAATAATCCGATAGTATATCAGCTACCCTATTTACGTAAACTCTATTGCTTCGTTCATCCTGTGTCAATGGTTTTAAGCTTGGAGCAGGAAACCTGTAAAGATGAATATTATTTCGCTTTTGATATTCGAACTCCAAACAATGATCATTTAAATGAATTATATGCACTGCAATATTTGGTTTGGATTTCAAACCATGGATAACATGCTCTATATAGGTGCCAACCCCGTAGTTTAATGGCATAGAACTTAACTTAACAATTAAATAATTAACCATCTCAAATGATATAAAAAGATAAAGTATCTGAATTTGCCTGATCTACTTTGTCTAATAAAGTTATTCCAGCCAGGCAAAGTCCGTCAGACAGTGATAAATTATGTAGATTACTGGTTATGAACTTGTCGTAAAAGTCAGTATTGATCCCTTTCTCAATTAGTTTCATTTCAAAAATTTCAGGGATTTCAATTTCAAAAAGCTTTACTAAATGATGGAATCTTATGCGTTCTACATCGCTGAAAATATCCAGCTGCGATACTAAATATCCCATCATATTCAAGGCTTCGCTTATCCAAAATGTTTGTTTCGAGTTTAAGCCAGCAAAACAAAAAGTAATCATTTCGCTAATTGATATAGGTAATTTTTCATCAATGCAGATTCTATCCTTGAGGCTAGTCTTTAACTGAAACCACAGATCCGCTATGATCTTATTATGCTGACTATTGAGTTTAAAATTCTCAGGTATTTTGTAGAATATGGATAAGATTTTAATAGTCAATTGCCTTTCGGTAAAAATTAAGCATTCGGGTTTAGAAATTGACAGTTTCTCCGCATGGTCTAAAAGTTTGTTCAATATAGCCGATAGCGAATTTTCGAAATGGCACCCATCCTTAAGCCTATTGACCATGTAAGATCCGGTTTCTGCCAGATAAAATAAATCATTGCTCTGTTCGATTGTACCAATAAGTATTTGATCTGACTCTTGCAATAAATTATTTAGGTCTATTTTTATAAATTCTTCCCTGGCAATATGTGTGATGCTGGATGAGATTTCCATGAGATCAGGTGCTGACATATTGTTTGTGCCGACCTGAAATACGACTTCCATCAATTCCACGGCAAGATTATAATCGCTTTTGTTCTTAAAATATCTTGAATAGTGAAATAATAACATAGCAGTACCCATCAAGCCCGACTTATAACCAAGATTTCTTTGGTTATTGGCGTTTAGGTATAAATGATTTCTAATACGGCCAAGCAGGTATAATATTTCACTTCGATCCATAGCCTAAACCTTGATATTCTTAAAGGCCATTAGGTAAAATGTCAATGTTATAATCGCAACCAAAACTATGACCAACAAGGAAATCCTCACTAAGCTCTTCGGGTGAGAATCAATGATATTACTGATCTCCTCTGAGTGAACCCTGGCTTTTTTGTTATTTATCATTTCATTACAAATTAATTATCCAATTCGAGTTGGTTTTTTACAAGGTTGTAATAGCTTCCCTTATTTCTAACTAGAGATTGATGACTACCTGATTCAATGATATTCCCTTTTTCCAAAACAATAATCTGATCAGCATTTTTAACAGTGCTTAACCTATGTGCAACTACGATAACTGTTCTGCCTATGAAGAAATTATTTAAATTCTCTATAATCACCTTTTCGTTATTGGCGTCTAGTGAGTTGGTAGCCTCGTCTAATATGATGTATGCAGGGTCTTTATAGATTGCCCTGGCAATTAAAATTCGCTGTTGCTCGCCTTTACTGATATCGATCCCTTCAGAGCCAATCTTAGTTTCTAATTTTAATGGCAAAGCGTCTATGAATTGATAAATATTTGCTAAGCGAGTTGCCTGATTTAGTCTATCTATGTCAATCTCTCCTTTTATCGTTATATTCTTAACTATAGTATCCGAAAATATGAAGCCATCCTGCATAACCACTCCACAATTTTCCCTCCAGGCATGATGAGATAGGCTTTCCAGTGAGGTAGTATTATTAATGGAGATTACGCCTTTATCTGGATCATAGAACTTCAAAAGTAATTTCAATAGTGTCGTCTTTCCACTGCCGCTCATTCCTACAATAGCAGTTACTTTACCATGCGGTATATCAAGTGAGATGTCCTTTAACACCGGATAATCCGTGCCTGGATAAGAAAATGTAACATTTTTTAAAGATATCGTTTTATCAATAGGCATTTGTATGGTCAAATTCTCAGATTCACCTTCTTCTTCCTTGTTTTCATGTATCTCATTTAGTCTTTCTAAACTTATCTTAGCATCTTGCGCAGTGCGCATGAAATTAACAAAGAGATCTAATGGTGCATTCATTTGGCCAATAATATATTGTATGGCAAGCATCGTTCCCAATGTCATCTCACCTTTGATTACCGCCAAAGCAGCAATACAGGTAATCAGGATATTTTTCCCTTCATTGATAAAGAGTGCGCCTCCTTGTTGTGTCTGATCCAGGGCAAGGCCTTTTAAATTGAGCGTAAATAATTGTGCTTGTATTTTCTCCCATTCCCAGCGTTTCTCATCTTCACAATTATTAAGCTTTATTTCTTGGATGCCTTGAACGAGTTGAATAACTGATCCTTGGTTGGAGGATTCAATATCAAATCTTTTGAAATCAAATAATCGCCTTTTTTCAAGAAAATACAAGATGTATAAGATGTAAAAGATAGCACTGATTATAAAGCAAAGAAATATCTTGAGATTGTAGGAGCATAATAATGCACTAAAGACGATCAAACTAACGGTTGAAAACAATAAATTAATACTGGAAACGGTAAAAAAATTCTTTATCCTTTCATGATCTCTTATTCTTTGCAGAATATCCCCAGGTATTCTAGTATCAAAAAATGACATTGGCAACCTCATCAACTTTATCAAAAAGTCACTGAGAATAGAGATGTTTACCCGGATACTTATATGGAGAAGTATCCAGCTTTGAATAAACTGTAAACTCGAGCGGCCTATAAAAAGCATAAATTGGGCTAGTACTACAATATATATAAAATTTAGGTCTTTATTCTTAATGCCAACGTCTACGATACTTTTAGTTAAGTAAGGGAAAAGTAGTTGAAGAAAGCTCCCTAATGTCAGACCTGCGATTAAGTAAATGAGCAATGTCTTATACTTTAGTGTGTAATTTAGCAGCGTATAGAAAGTATATTTTTGGTTACTAACTTCTACCTGATCATTGAACTTTTCCGAAGGTTCTAAAAGCAAGGCAATTCCCTCCGATTCTTGGTGTAGCCAATTTGTTTTAAAATTTTCTTCATTATGGTCAATCAAACCGATTTTAGGATCTGCAATCCTGTAGATTGCCTTGCCCTTCTTTTGTTTGATCTCATAAAGGACGACAAAATGATTTTTTGACCAATGTAAAATACACGGCATGGGTACAGAATGCAGTTTCTCAATCGGTATTTTTACAGCCATCGTTTTAATTTCGATAGATTCAGCACCTATACTAATACTTTTCAAGCTCGCGCCTTCTCTATTTACATTTGACCTATCCCTTAAATATTTAATTGAAAAATTTTTACCATAGTGCTTGCATATCATCTTTAAACAGGTGGGGCCGCAGTCCATCTGTTCTGGCTGGATATAGGACTTGAACTTTTTTGACATTTTGAGACGTTAGTAAGTTAAAGGAGGTTTCGATTGTATTTATAATATTACATTGATTAATGAATGAACGTCAAACATTTTAAATCTATCAATATTAAGTTCCAATATAAAAATTAAATTTGATTAATTATTTCAAAAGTTATTCAGCAAGCTAATATGGGCCTGAAATTTATTTTTTTGTAATTTTAGATTTTCATTGATGTAAGACCTATAAAGACATTAGTTTGGTTAATTTATCATTCAAGTGGAAATAGTTTAGATATAGTACTACTAAATGGATAAAATGATACTCATAGAACGTATACACGATCATTTTTTAGAGTTGGTGGCAAATCAAAAAATATTAAGTCCCACTGAAAAGCTTGTCTTAATGAGGTATTTGTTTGAATATGACAGCACGTCAAAAAGTACCGGGCTGTTGGAGGTTGCGGGCAGATATATTGATGAAATTCATCATGAATTGATGACAAGCTCAACTGGTGATCTATCCGATAGGGAATATAATGTTCCATTGATCGGCTTGGAGTTTCTTAATGTGTTTCAGAAAGGGCTTATCATCGTCGATCTAAACGAATTGTTAGCACCAATAGATAGAATTGTAATGCAGGCAAGCTGCGGATTGAATAATTTGCAACTAAATGATAGCCTAATTCATTCAGCTTTCTATTTAGTTAAACGGATTAAAAGCTTAGATGGTTCTCAGGAGTGGGAACAATTGATGGCATTAGAGAACTTATTAGGGCTGATAGAGCATTTAAAGAAATTAAACAGAAACCGGAATCAGCGGTTTTATTCACAGTTAAGTGATTATTTAAACATATTAATGCAAACTACTCATATCGTTGAGAATAGGTCCTATATTAACCAACTCATCTCTTCAGCTATTTTTCGTCCAAAATTACCTGGAAGGAAAGCTAACTCGTCTACGCAATTTGATTATTTAGCACTGATGGATATATTTATTGAGGCAGCGATTGCTTTAAGTCTAGATGAGCTAAAGGAACAACTTTGTTTGGACTTTATGTATTATTTAACGCAAGAGCATCTCGGGCATGTAAAGGTCAATTCCAAAAACATTGCAAAAGCAATAGAAATCAACTCCGTATTAACAAGGATACAAGTAAAATTGAATTGTCCTCATCTTTCTTATACCGAGAAATTAAAGAAATTGGTATATCAACAAGATGTCTTAAATCCTGCCAATGCTACAATCCATGATAATATCCTTCTATATGATTTTTATAAAACTCATCTAATGCAAACATATTCTTAATTGATATTCAATGATAGATTTAACAGATACTTCCTTTCTGATTCTTGTAAAGATTGATTCTGTCTCTCGTTTAGAAAATTTAAATACAGTAATCCGGTACATACATAAACATTTTAAAACCGAAATTAATGTTTTGGAAGTTGATGACTCAGCCAAATTTATCAATGATGCTGAATTAAGAATAAACTATACCTTTATTTACAGTACTGAGAAAATACTACATACGACCAAATTCAGAAATAAACTGATAGAAGACTGCAATACCCCATACTTTGTGATGTATGATACGGATATCATATTGCCGAAAAGGCAAATACTTAACACGTTACAAAGAATAAGAAAAGAGCCGGATTTGTTTGTATATCCTTATGATGGTCGATTTTATAATGTCGAGGAGCCATCAAGATCCTTTTTTTTAGAAACCTTGGATGAGAACTTATTTATCGATTATAATACATTGAAATTGTTATTCAGCAATTCTACAGGGGGCGTATTTGCTTCCTCTAAAAGTCTTTATAAATCCTGTGGCTTAGAAAATGAGAATATAGTCAGCTGGGGACCAGACGACAAAGAAAGATACAAGCGATTAGAGAGGTTAGGGGTTTCAATAAGGCGAATACCTGGTCCATTATTTCATTTAGATCATCAAAGAGGTCTGAACTCTTATCATCCATTCAGAGAAGTTGCTATTAAAAATATGCAGGAGTATTTGAAAATTTTATTGTGTACAAAGGCGCAACTTAACGCATATATCCATACATGGACATGGGTACACAAATAATACTACCGCTAAATTAATTGGTATTTTCCAGATTCGTGAACATTTGATTCTTTCCCCCCCAACGTTTTACCCAGGTGTTAAACCAATAATGAACAGCAATGGCATCATTTAATTTTTTTTGAATTACTGGTGATATGTGCTCTTGATGCGTCGATTTTAGTACTTCCTGTCTGGACAACGGATATATCACGTCTGCATTTAGGATTTCTACATCTTGAGCTTTGTAATTGTTATAAAGCCTAGTAATCATAAAAGGTCCCGTAGTTTCCATTACCTGCGTATCCACATCATTATACATCTTCTTATTCTCCTGCAATTCCTTTAAAACAAGTTCCATAAAAGGATGTTCGGGAATAGATGCAATAAATGCATTACATACTATTAATTCTCTTTGATGCATCTGGCAATGTTCTTCTGGCTCCTTACCAAAGACACATAACTTTCCTGCTAATGTAGCAGTTAAGTTTTCGAAGCATTCAAAATCTAAATCTACATAAATACCACCGAATTTATATAAAATCATGTACCGGATGACATCTGCCCGCTGGATATTATTTTCATAGTTATCATAAAGACTTAAAAAATCCGGATAATACTCTTTAACCAGTTCCCTATTATCTACATCGGTCCACAATTTATAAGACCAGTCTGGATGATGGTTTATCCAGGTCTTCCTTAGTGTGTCTAATTGTTCAGGTACATCTGAAGTCTTCCATGTTTGATGGATAATTTTTGGGATTGTCATGCGTATGATATTTATGCGTTTAAATAATCTCGTTTTATTTGTTCAAAGAAGGAATTATTCCTTCCTGAAACTTCCGGGGAAATATTCGACCATTCCCACATTTTATTCCAAAGGTGGACAGCATAAGTATTTTTTCCAAACACCAGTGATTCATTCGACAAGAAATCGGTAAAATTAAAAAAATTAACAGGGCAGAAAACATCATAATTTAGCTCATATTTGGAGAAATCTAAGATGTCAATATGCTTCTTCATAGCAACGGCACCAATTTCAGTCCATTTGATATCTGTTTTTTTAACGCGACTTAGCTTTTCTGATATCTCCTCAAGAATATTTTTTCCAAGGTCGGAGTTCTTAGCCATCTTGATAACCGCATTACAGGATTGTATTTTGCCTGATTCACTCCCGATTTCGGTTGCAAAAACGAATGGTTCCTCGAAATCGAAATACTTCAGACAAATTGTGTCACTATCTACCCACCAACCACCAACTTTAAACAGTAAGGTCATTCTAAACCAATCCGAGAAGGTTGCGTAGGAATTTTTAAGATCAATAAAAATCTGGTTTTCGGGAATGATAGAATTTGCATCTTTAAGTATTACACCGTCAGGCACATTGGCAACAGTTCCATAGGTGTATAAATGAAAATCGTGTCCTTTACTGAGGTATGATTTCATGCACATTATTTGCAGCGGCCCCAATTTATCGCTAACCCATAAACTATTAACTGTTTTATTATCCATAGTAATTAACCTGTTATAAAGATGAATTTTAATTTAAAAGTTATTTTGGAATATAACTAATAAATTTCAATTAGTAAATAAAGCCTGTTAATTTCCATATGATTTGTAATTTTCCTACACTATAGTCATGGTTTAAGCAATACATTATTTATCTCTACAGCTTGATTGTTTTGAGCGTTATAGCTCCTTGATGATGATTAGTAATTCGTAAAATCATTTAGGTGTTGGGTCAAATAGATACTGAAACAGTATGTTTCATATTGATACATCATCAACATTAATCGCTATAAAAGCTTGTTAAACATTTGATCTACATTGTTTTTCATGAAGTCTTTTTTCTGCGATTTGTTTTTTTTGATCGAGAGCTTCTGAGCTTAATTCCTGAACTATGGATTTAATCATTTTCAGAATTTGTCTGTATCTGGTGCCTGCCTTAAGATTATTTTTTATAGAAAAATCATTGAATTCTATTTGAGCCTGTTCAATTAAAACTTTGATCGTTTGAATTTTTTCCATACTGTAAAACAAAGATATGTTTGTCAAATTAAATTTACATCTAAAATACGCAGTATGAAATATAAATAATCAATCTATGAAAATAATTAACAAACTTTGATCACATACATTGTCGTTAACTAAAAATCGACTCGGAATATATGATTTGTGAAGCAGTATAAATTTTTATAATGCGCCATAACTATGTTTTTAAATTCACATTGGTAAACTATCATATAACCTATAGGGAGATTAACTCAGCCTTCTGAGGGAGTACCCTGTTAACTATTTAAGGCTAAAATCATGCTAACTTTAAAATATAAGCTGATTTAAGGTTAGATCATTCTTTTTGCCTCAATTTAAGATCAAAACTTCGCTCTGATTTTTGCTTCGGAAAATTCTGGATTGACTCACCCTTTTCAGGTCAGCCGGAGCAGGCTCATGCGTTCATCCAAGATCTACTCGACCTCAACCTATCACAAGTGTATCGTTGAGCTTCAGGTTTTTGGGTACATTTTTTACAGCCCTTCCTATAATCCTTTTCTTGGAAGCCGGATATCCTGGAACATGGAAAACGAAGTTGTATTAGGTTAAAATTTATCTTAAGATCGGGCTATGGCTTTGCAGGTTTTGATATAGTAGCGAAACGTTTTAGGTTAGCTTTCTTGAATATTTCTTATGGGCGATCTCAAGGGATGGATCTCTCCATGGAAAACTCTAAGGGGTTAAAACAGCATGCAAAAGGTCCTCATTTATTTCCAGAAAAACGAGCAAGCGGAGGTTCGGCAAAGCCCTGCAAAAAAAAGCCCGTAAACATTTGATTTACAAGCTTTAATTGAATTCATTTTTTTTCGCGGAATGGACGGGACGCTAACACTTAACCATAAGCGCCTATAAATTAATATCTTCTAGGACAAAATTAAAATCAGCTCACCAAATGCTCAACCATTTTTTTGTTACCATTTGGCTGTAAATGGCTATTAAAAATAGGAATTAATGGATAGTGTTATAAAAAAAATAGAATTTGGTTTTCAAAAATCCAGCGGATTTGAAAGTTTGAATGTTGGGTTCTAATCGTCTCACTGTGGTTTACACCTAGTGCTAAAATCAGCGTTTTGAAATATTTAGAATGATTTTTGAAATTCGAATTCCACTAATAACGCACATATATATTAAAACTTTTTATATGCAAATACTATGATTTAATTATAATTTTTTGTGTCAAAATATTCAAACTTAATTGAATAAGACTATTGTTAAGACAAAAAATCCCTATTGCAAGGTCATTTACCCCAAAGTATTTGCCCTGTAGGCTCTAAAACAATAATACTTGCCTGAATAAAAAACGAAAGATGGAAGTACTTTGTTCTTAAAAAGTTGTCGAGATCGTTTGTCAATTTTTTTAATAACTGTTCTCTACTCAAACTTTTATAATATGGTTTAGGAAGTCTGAAAAAGGTATATTCTGGTTGAAATTCTATACAAATCCTAGAACTATTATTCTTTTCATATGTATTTATTCCAGTCAAAGTAACGACGTATTCATCCAATGATTCGAATAGACCAAAGTTATATTTAGCGATTGGTTTTTCCGGTTTATCATGTGTACACGTGTAAACTAGCCATTCTTCAATAGTTGAAAAATTCGATTCTATTTCTGTTAATGGAGGTTCAAGTTCATCCTCTATTACATTGAAGCTTCCTTGTACAAACATTAGTCCATCGGTGTCGTTTTTATGTGGTGGGATAGTTGACATATTTATTTTTTTTATAATAAACTTTCATATGTTTATTTCGTCTAGAACTCTCATTCAGAACTATTTTACGAAAGTTTTGTTGTTTAATAAAACTATATATATCTATTTTTTTATCAAAATGTTAATCTCTAGTGAATGCGTGTTGAAAGTAAATATATAATGTAAATAATCCAGCAAACTAAGTATACTACACGGGACTATACAATCTGAAAATGAATATAATTTCATTTTGAATGACGGTTGTGAAATTTAAAATAAAAATAGCAAATGTTTATTAAAAAGGAATGGTCTTAACATGAGTTTTTGCTCGTTGAGTAACTCGTGTTATAGATGTCGATGTATTTGTCCATCTAGTGTGTACATAATAAGTCCATCTCAATACTGCGCTAGTACCCATTTCTTGAGCATTTTTATGCATATCTAGCAAAGTGGTATTTTTAGTCATCCAATCTGTAGGGGTATTATATGCCAGCCTTATCGTCAAATTTTCAATATCAAAATTGATTTCACTCCCATAATCTTTCACTGATATATCAAAAGCAACTGCTCCATATAGGAAATCAAGCTTTTCAATGGGAATGTTTATTGATTTTTCTATAATTGATTCTTGCTGTGATTTCAGTGATTCTTTCTGCTCATCAAAATCATCAAATAGAGTTAGTGTTTTTTCTAATTTTCTGTAGTAGGCATTTCTTTTAAGAAACATTCGATTTAGATATTCAATCTTTATATCTATGTATTCATACATAATTGGTTTAATTTCAGATATTTAATTGTTATGAAAGCGTATATAGCAACAGTTAATTTGCGCTGCCTTTATGTGACATCCTATAAGTTTGGTCTGCTTTATTTATAGCCTAGCATGGCTATTTCAAGCAATATGTTCAAAGAAATTCTCATATCTTTTTTTTGCACCCACTCAATTAAACAGCTGTAAATTGTTTAGCTATTCATATAGATATAGGTTAAAAACTGATTAAGCTTTATTAATTGAAAGAGATAAAATGTGTATTTGTTTAAAGCATATCTTTTTTCAAGATCCATAACATCCATTCGGTTCTAAAAATTAAATCAAAAATTTTATCGCCTATAATTTTCTATTTACGGTTTACCGTAAGGATTGCCGTTCTCGTGCCTATACTTTTGATCAGCTAAACAATACTAAAAACACTAAAAATGTATAAATTATGAAAACAGGCAATACCCAGAACTTTATTAAAATAATGGGATTATTGGGACTATTTGCAATTTCAGCTTGTAAAGGTTCTGGAGGATCCAAATCAGAAGATCCGTTCACAGCTACAAATTTTAATCTGTATGATCAGGATTTGGGTAAACGTATCGAAACGTACCATAACGCTAATACTCCAGGCAATGAAACTAAAAGGGGCACACCAGCACTTTACATTGATTTCTCATCTGGTATAAATAAAGCTTTTAGCGATCCAACCGTCAAAAACATGATGTCGGCCTGCTTCAACACCGTTCTCGCCCAGCAGTTTGAAGTTTACAAATTAGGCTCCAATAAAATATCATTACTCAACGTAGCCAATACTACCGAATTGGGGCAACAGGTAAGCGACCCGAAACAATACGCTGATATTTGGGCACCATTGCAATCAACAGTAGAAAAAATTGTTGACGGGAACAGCGATGCCCTTCTGATTACCGATTTTGAAGAGTGGCAAAAAAACATAGAAGTGACCAATACTGCTTTTCTTAAAATCCCATTCTCCAAATGGCTTGAAAAAGGTAATGCGGTCCATTTTTTTATTGTGGATTATAAAGAAGGCAAGGTCAACAAACATCTTTACTTTACCATATTCAGCTCTGGTAATCCGGATGCAGGAAGTTTGATTTCAAAACTCGAATCAAAACTTGCCCCATCAACTACCAGGTTTGATTTATCCAACACGGCTTATCAACTATCAACCGGGTATCCTTCAGAAAAATCGGGTGGTATTTTTTATGATGAAAGTGCAAAATCAGATAAAGCCAAAAATGTACTCGATTTAAAAGAGGGCTACATTAACGGTCTTAAAAACGGGCAGAACTTTGAGTTTTATCCGCTTGGATTAGATTGGAAAAACATTGATCAACTACACAGCACTTATGCCGCCCAAAATCAGTTTAACGATTTCTTCCGGAAACTTTTTATCGACCTCAGTAATGATGATAGTTACACTTTTGGAAACTTCAGTGTAAAAGTTTCGGATGTGACCACCGATTTCGAAAATTTTGCAAAAGCAGAAGAAGCTAAAAAACATCAACCCAAATTAGCCAAAGGAAATAATGGCGAGGCAAAGTTTTCTGATCAGGAAAAGGATGAAATTGCACTGGCATGTTACAATCCCGACGGAAAATTAAAGGCACAATGGATTTATAAAGCACAGCCATCAAATCCGCTTAATGAGGTTTTTACCCTCAACCAAACTCTTTTTACCAATACCAGGGCATCTAACCCAAAAAATGTAGAATTTGGTGTTGCTTTCGACCCTAAATTCAGTGTAGCCAACATCCATAATCCAGAAGGGTTAATCAAGGTAGATATTTTATCAAACACGGCTACTACTAATCTACAGGGCGCCAAAATGGCCAAATTCGAGTGGGTAAATGCTAAAAACACCCCTAATACCGCTTTGTCCGAATCGATCAAAAACACTTTACAGGAACTTAAACCCGTAGACAAAGTAGTGTACTCGTACTACATCAAAACTAAACAGTAATCTAAAATCATTAAAATAAAGTCTAAAATGGAATCAACGTCAGCTTACATCATCTCGATCATTACCGCATTGATCTTTCTTCTTTTATCGGCCATCATTGCAAACGCCATCAAATTTGAAGGAGGGAGTAATCCCAAAGACCCACAGGCACGCAAAACCTGGTTCTGGGTATTGGCCATCTTAAATCCGGCAGTCTGTTTTCTATTTGGCTATTATGTATTCAAACCAGATGTAAATATTATGGTATTGAATAATTATGTAACAGCCCTGAGTATTGGTACTGCTATAGGTTTTATACTCTATATCCTAATCGGTTTTGTAATGAGCAAAATATTTGCCACCGGAAAAATCGGACACTGGTTTTAATCCCTAATCAAAACATCAATGGATAAATTATTCGTAATCGCCATAGGCGGTACCGGGATGCGCTGTTTGGAAGCCTTTACGCACTTGTGTGGCATTGGGATGTTCGACAATCAGGAAATCGAAATTCTCACGCTTGATACCGATCAAAATAACGGGAATAAAGGACGAGTTGAAGAACTGATCGGCCTCTATAACCGGATTAAAACAACAGGTACCAGTGTAGGCGGAACACCAAACGCAAATACTTTCTTTTCAGCCAAACTGAACTTATACCGGTTTTTCACCAATTATGCCGGGCCTGGAAGGGAAACTTATAAAAACATCAGCAAAATTACCACAGGCTCTCCCGAACAGCAGAAAGCCAATAAATTAATATCCGACCTGTTTTTAGACAATAGTTCCGTACAGGAGTTTGCTTTAGATCATGGTTACCGGGCACAAACCCACCTGGGTTCTATGCTAATGTATCATGGCATTGTAGAAGCCGCCCGCAATATCATCAAAGGTGCTGCAGTACAATCGCAGGAGCGTGAACTGGACACTTTTATGGGCAAACTGGAGGGCGCAGGTGCAAATGCCAGGGTTTTTATTTTCGGTTCTATATTTGGTGGTACAGGTGCATCATCTATTCCGGTAATCCCCAAAGCATTACAGGATTTTGTAAAAATCCGTTCTAACGGTAATGCCAGTATCGATTTCGCCAAGGCCAAATTTGGTTCTACTTTATTAACAGCGTATTTCACTTTTAATAAACCCGATGATAAACAAAAAGCCAGCAAAGCCAATAGCGTAATTGCCGATTCGTCATTCTTTCCACTAAATAGTCAGGCAGCGTTGCAGTTTTACCAAAGCGACCCTACCGTTCAGAAGTGTTATAAACTGCTGTATCATATCGGCTGGCCCATAGAAAGCAAAAAAATTGATGGCAACAATGTTTCCAATCAGACTATAACCGGTGGCAGCGAACAGAAAAATCCCTGTCACATTACAGAGTTGTTATGTGCCTGTGCCGCTTACGATTTCTTTACCCGGAATGATGGTTTTAACAGTGCAAAGGCCGATTACCTCTATAAAGCGGTAGAATTTAAAGATAATTCGTTCAATTTCTCCTTTGATGATTTTATAGGAAACGAAAATAAATCGGGCGAAATATTTGTAAACAAGCTGGGTGCTTTTTTCTCCCTCGCACACATTTCTTTAACCAAAAACGGTGGCGCTTTTGATGATGCAGGTATAAAAGGTTTCATCAAACAATGCGAGAACCAAAAACTCAACCAGTACAGTACCATAACAGATGCGGAGTGTAAAGACATCAACGAATACTTCAAGCTTTTTGCCTACACATTCAAAGATGCCAAATTTATACCGGGCTGGCTTTATCAGGTGAGAAACTCCGTTGCCCCGGGCAGGTTCCTTTTCGATAGCAAGGCATTCCCGGATAATCCTTCCGAACTAAAAAAACTGGATGTCGGCACCATTTTCCTTGATGAAAAACACCACTGGAGTAAAGGCGGGCTTTTTAGAGACCGTTATGATCTTTTCGTCGAAAAACTGATCAATACCAATCCCAAAGACGAGCAAAAGGTAAATACCACCAAAGAGAAATTCCTTGCGCACATTTTTAACGCACTTACCATTTCACAAAACTTCGATATAAACTAAAGCACCATGTCTGATAAAAGAATCAAAGCACTGGCGATAAAAGTTCATCCCAAAACAGAGCCTAACGGCGTCGAATTTGCCTGGGATAAAATCCCCCAGCTTGAAGTATTTACCAAAAACATCCTGATACCCGAAATCGCTGTAGATCAGGATGGGAATTCTGCTGTTAATATCGGAACAATTGTATCGGGCATACCATCCGTATTCGCCCGTGCCAATTTATTCAAAAATGCCATAGATAATATCCGCGATAAAGATACTGAAGCATCAGGTTTAATGTTATTTTATAAGTCCCTGATCAGCGAATGGAAAGGATTGATTAGCTGTATAGCTTTAAACTATAAAGATATAGAAGCAAATAGAATTCATCTATCCTATTCAGACGGAGAGCATTTAAATACAACTGCAAACATCTACGAGCCTACCGGCGCATTTGGCAATATGCTGTTTGAGCGAAAACCCTTATGGTGCGATCAATCATTGGCCAATAATGCAGATAGAATACCCTTTATCGATGTCATTTCTTTTAAAGGAAAAGTTATTGGTGGAACTTCTCCTGATAGTTTTGTTTTTACTTCGGTATCCTATCAGATAAAGGAAAAATTCCCTTTCATTAATGTACAGAACGGAAAATTTATTGATCCTTTACAGTCGGAAATTAACCATCAGGAACTTTTTACCCTGTATGGTTATGCCAAACACATTTTGGATAATATTGAAAGGTTCAGGTTAAATTATGCCAGTGTAGAAGAACAGATCAGGCCCGAGTATGGCAATATTTCGACCTGTATCCAGGCCTGGATGAATGATATGGTCATTTATCAGCAGACAAAAGGTTACCCTAAACTCGATAAATCTACCCCACCTGAAGTGGGCTCCCTGTTCAATTATCCTTTTAGCCTTCTTTTTAACTATTCTACAGCATTATTCGGTTCTGAAGGAATTATCTACAACGAATCGAAAGAAGGAAGTATCCTGTTTGATCCGAAAGATTTACTGCTTCCGGACACGACCGAAATTGCCCAGATCGATTTTGGCAGGGAAGGTATGGAGACCCGTAATTTCCTGAAAACCAAACCCATATTGCTACTGGCGGCCGAAACCAAAGGACAGTTGAACAGTTACGCCTATTTTACCCTCCCATTAACACCTCTGGCCTTAAATGTTTTTGGTGCCACACTTGATGCATTGGTGGGCATTTCAGAATCATCAAATGTAAAATCGCGGATTACCGCCATTTACGACCCAACAGATAAAGACGGCGAACGGTTGATTGTTCAGTTAAAACTATATACCGAAACCGGAAACGAAATTGTTAAAGAGGTAATTTACAGGATAACCTCCGAATCGATTAGCGGTAAGGACATATTAATGTGGCCTAATTTTATTTCCAAACAATGGAACCGCTATTTTCTGTATTCGGAAATACCGCATAACGATGCCAAGTTTCAGGCGACGCCATTTATCGGAAATGTTGATGACGATTTTTTCAGGATCGTACTGGATGAAAAAGGCATTCCTTTATACCTGGCCAATAATGGAAAGGCAGCGGTAATCTCCGAAAAATACGGCAACATTAAAGCGCAGTTACATATCGCATCCAATAATGCGGTGGCCGACAATAAATACAAATACGAGATATACGAAAGCAATAAACCGTTTAAAGGCGTAAAGTTTGCACATGCAGGGGTTGATTGTGGTTTTGGAATTATCCGTTACGATGGATCGGGCAATACGCAGGCTTTACCGGTGAACATGTTAAACGCACCTAGAACATTGTCGCCAGCCTTTTTAGGTGTCGATTTTGGCAGCACAAATTCTTCTATTGCTTACTTTTCCGATCAGCGGAATGAGGTTTGCGAAAACCTGAAACTCACCAACAAAAGGGTATCATTGCTGGCCAGCGACAGCAAAAACAATGACGAAAGGCCTGCGGTGGAAGATGAAATTTTCTTTTTTCAGAACGACGAAATCCTCACCAATTCCATCAAATCTGTATTAACCATACACGATTCGAGAAGAGTGGTAAACGATGGCAACATCCAGGTTAACTCCTTAATGGCCCAGGCGGTAAAAGGTGGTTTCCCCTGTTTTGAAAAAAACCTTCCTATCGAAAATGCAGAAAACAACCGCTACATTTTAGGTTATAACCGCATTGGCAGGGCAGAGCTGGTGTACAATATGAAATGGTCTACCCAGCAGATTGACAAGAGTTACAAAACTGCCTATTTAAGTACCTTACTGCTTCATGTATATGCGCAGTTATTTATTGAAGGCCATGAACCGCATACCTTAAAATGGTCGTACCCCTCGTCAATGGGTAAAGAATTATTAAGTGAATACAGGGGTATTTGGGATTCGCTTAAAGAAATATCACCGATTGAAAGCCAGGTTAAATTAAAAACCTTCCCTCCTTCCGATCTTTCTGATATCGGCGATACATCGGGCAGCAGCAGCTGGGGCTCTCCCGGAACTCAATCGGGTGGCTGGGGCAGTCAGGCTTCAGCACCTGTAAACGCAACACCAGCATGGGGTTCAACCGGCACCGGCAATAGTGGCTGGGGCGAGCAACCTAAAGCAGATGTTGCTACAGGATGGGGAAATGAGGCTAAAAAAACACTTACAGCGGTAGATATCAAAACTGAAACCGGTCCGGTAAGGTTCGATTTCAAAAAGTTAAGCAACGAAGAATCCTTATCAGAAGCCTGTGCCGTAGCCAATTACCTGGTTCGCCCAAATGGGGGTTACTCCATTAACCCCGGTGAGCTGGTACTCTGTTTCGATATCGGTGGTAGTACAACGGATATTACCGCATTATGCCAGATGGAAGGCGGAAAAGCAATGATCAAACAGAACTCGATCCGTTTCGCTGCGGAACGTGTGGCACAGGCTACTAAGTTTTCGCCCAACTTTAAAAATGTGCTGCTCAGGATATGCGAAAAGAAAAAAATATCTATCCAGGGACTAAATTCAGGTACGCCTAAATTTAACGAAAATACCGCACCCTATTATTTCGAACAGGTTGTTGACCGTTTAGAAGCTTCGGATTTTGAAACTTTCTATCTTTTAATCGCTGCCGAATGTAAGGAAATGATGAGCATTAACCTTTACGTTACCGGCCTGATTATGTTTTACGCTGGTCAGCTGGCCTATAAACTGAGGAATGAAATTGTAAAATCAGAAGATGCGCCACCAGCCGTTAAAGCCATTCCGCCAAAAATAAAAATTGCATTTGCAGGTAAAGGGGCAAGGATATTCGATTGGTTTACTGCGGTAAATCCGGCCGCAGCAGATGATTATTATACGCAGATGTTTATCAGGGGAATGGGTGGAGAAGCAGTGGCCAAACAAACCATTAGCCCGATAACCACCAGTCCATTAAAAATAATTGATATCAATTCGCAACGCGGAACAGACAATGCGGATGTTAAATACGAAGTGTCGAAAGGTTTGGCCATCCCAACCAATATCACCAGCATTTTGGTGCCCACCAACAAACAGGCCATTGAGATCTTGGGAGAAGATAATTTCTGTGTGGTTACGCCAAATGGCGAATTTAAATATCTGGAATCAACCAATTCCATTACACCGGAAATGCTGGAACACATTGGCAATCATTTTATCTGTTTACCGCAGGAAGGCAAACCGCATTGCCCAAGGTTTATGGATTTTGCAGATCTGTTTTACAAGGTATCATCGAGCATGTTCGGTTTAAAAATGAATGCGACAGATTTTATGGCCGGTTTTCAGGATATGAACATCGAAAACTACATCAAAGGCGAGCCGGATTTTATCAAAGCACAAAAGCGGAAACACGATGATCAGAAAGATTTCGATTATGTAGCGCCGATCATCATTCTGGAAGGGATGAAATTCTTCGAAAAACACCTGCTTAAAGGCATTCAAAAACAATAGTAACGATGGGATTCTGTGTATTGGCAAAAATATCGAAGCGGACGGTTACTTTCTGGTATCAATCAGACAGTAACCCTTATGCCCCATTAAAAATGAGGGAATCGAACGAGGTTCCCTTATACTTTTATGTAAATGGCAACGATTTTATTTTTGGTGCCGCCGCCAGGGAACGCTTTTACAAAAACGATCCTTATGCTTATGGCAATTATTTCGAAATTGTAAAAGATCCGGCTAAACATTTCAATATATATGGCAATAAAAAACCTGTTAAACAGCTGTTTTATTATGGTGTTGAACAATACTTATCGCACTTTTTAAACACCGTATTATACAAATCCGATTCTATCGAATCGTACAGGCAGCAGTTTCCTTTGCGCTTTTTATTTGATGATGATATTGAAGATAATGAGAAATCGCTGATCGAAAACCTGTTTCAGGAGGCGGGCTATTTTAATTTAGACCGCGTTGGATATCATCATACCCTTTTTAATATACTTACCCAAAAGCAGATTTTATCAAACAACAAGGCTATTTTATTCATGAATGGCATTGATGATGTACTTTATTTAAACCTTTACAAAAATAGTAAGGCCGAAGCCCTTGGCTCGGCCGAACTGGTAGGTCGGGGTGCCGACCCCAGGGTAAAGATCCTGGCCGATATGATTTTAGAATATATCATCCTGCAAAACTCTTATCTGTCGGTTAATAAAGATGCCGAAATCGCTTTCCTGCTTCCCTTCTGCGCGGCTTTACTTCAAAACGTCAGCCCCATTATTAAAGGCGAAGCCGAACTATCTGATGGAAACCGGTATTGGTTTAATGTAAGGGAAAGAAACCTGAACGACAGGTTGCAATATTATGCCAATGACGGGATGATTTTTGCCGCAATCGATGATCTGTTAAGGACCAACAATTTACAGGCCGATGGGGTAATGATCCTGCTTGGATCAGAAGAAATCAGCACTGCGTATTTTTCTGATAAACTGCTTAAAAAATATCATCATGTTGTCGCATTGCAGCCTGTTGATGTTAAAGATACCATGCTGGCTATTTTTCAGGCCATTGCCAATGGCAGTTACATCGTTAAAGCAAAAGTACCCACTGCGCCTCCTGTATTGCCGCGGCCAGCCCTTCCAACACCAAAACTGCCTCCGCCATTACCACCCAAAAAGCAAATCGATGTTCCAAAACCGGTAAACATCCCCAGGTTGCCCGAAATAAAAGCAACACCAAGCACTAAAAACAATCCGGTAAAACCACCGTCTTTACCTCCAAAAAAAAGTTAGCGCGTATAAAATCTAAAACTTAACAAAATGGCTATACAAATAGAAAAAAGAAAACCAGTTTCCCTGATGGGGGAAGAACCGGGCTTAAATCACCTCATTGCAGGCCTGGGCTGGGATACCGCTGTTGTAAACGGGCACCCGGTAGACCTCGACCTCTCCGTGTTTATGCTGGGCGAAAACGGCAAACTTCTTGCTGATGAGTACTTTATTTTTTATAACAACAACACCAGCCCCGATGGTTCTACCCATTACCCGGGCGATAGCAGGGGTGGCGAAGGCGACGGAGATGATGAAGTAATCCATATCGATTTATCCAAAATAGATCCGAAAGTGGAGTTCCTTTATTTCGCCGTAACCATTGATCAAAGCGAAGAAAGAGGACACCACTTTGGCCACGTTCAAAATTCCTACATCAATATCAGGAACCATGCCGACAAATCGGTTTTATGTCAATACCTGCTTAAAGAGGAATTTACAAATGAAGATTCCCTGATGATTGCTTCAATCTCCAGAAACGGGGGAGCATGGAATGTAGAGGCCCTTGGCCAAGCCTTTTCCGGCGGTTTAAATACATTAATAGCATTATATCAATAAGATGAGCAGTTTTAATTTAAATAAGGGAGACCGGTTCTCCCTTTCCAAGGCAGCGCCTGGACTCACCATTGTAAAAATTGGAATGGGCTGGGATCCTAACGAGCAACCGGGAGGACCAGAATTCGACCTCGATGTTTCGGCATTTTCGATTGGTGGCGATTTCAAAATCCCTTCTGATTCGTACTTTACCTTTTACGGGCAAATCCGTATGGGTAATAAAATTGAGGATAAGGTTGAGAAAGGCCTCTTTAGGCCATTTACCGAAGATGGTGCAATTACCGGCGCCATTGATGATCCGGATGGGAGCAGAAGTGATGGCGACGACGATGAAGATATGTTTATCGATTTATCCAAAGTCAGCGATAAAATCGAACAGATTATTATATGCTGTACGATCTGTAAATACCCCCACGACAATAAAAAAGACAGGAGAACATTAGACCTGAACTTTGGAAAAGTGAATGACTGCTACATCAGGATTGTGGATGAAAGCAGTGGTTCGGAAATACTGCGTTATGACCTGAAAGACCAATATACCAATGAAGATGCCGTAGAATTTGGGCGTTTGTTCCGTGTTGGCGAAAGCTGGGAGTTTGAAGCGATGGGCAGGGCACATACGGGCAGTTTGCAAACCTTAGTTGAGATGTACACCTAAAAAAATAAAATTATGGCATTCGATTTAAATAAAAATGATGGCGCTAAAAAAGAGTCATCCAAATTTGATCTTTCAAAGGGAGAGATCGAAAAACCCGCTGGCCAATCGAGGGGTTGGTTGATCGGTTTATTCGGGATACTGGTGGTTGGTGGCGGCATCTGGTATTATGCATCAGGCAAAGCAGATCCTGCGGCAAAAGCATCTGCACCAAACGTTTCTTCCGATCCGGCTTCGGTTGTTGTACCTGCTACACCAACAAGAGAAAAAGTTAGCGGTATGGATACCACTGCTGTTGCGCAGGTAAATTCAACGGCGATAAAAGAAGAATCAATTGGGAAAACCAATCTCAATGCGGCTCCTGATAAATTACAAACCAAAGCGCTCAAAGCTTTAAACCATACCGTGCCGGTAACATTTGTTCAGGGTTCATCATCTTTTGCCAGCACCAACAAAACTTTAATCAAACGCATTGTCGCTTATTTGATCAAAAACCCAACGGCATCCATCCATGTTGATGGATATGCCAGCAGCGATGGTCCGATAGCTCTAAACCAGCAGGTATCGCAGGCAAGGGCCGATGCATTTAAAAATCATTTAACGTCATTAAATATCGAAGCAAGCCGGATAAGCGCCACAGGAAAAGGTATTGAAAATCCGATTGCTTCAAATAAAACTGCCAGCGGAAGAAAAAAGAACAGGCGTGTTGAAATTACGTTTCTATAAGTTATCCATTTAAAAAAAATCTTGTGGCAAAAAGAAGAACCAGAAAAACAAAACAAAAAGGTTTTAAAGAAATCTTAATTCTATTGGGGATGCTTTTTAGCTGCATCCTCTTTGTCATCAAAATCATTTTCGGGCGTATAGGCTGGTTAGAAGTTTTTGCCCCGGTACTCATCGTATTTCTGATCCTTTTTCTCCTCTCCGTATTAAAAACGGCAGTAAGGAAAGTGTAGCTCAAAAAACAAAAGTTTAATAAACCCTGCTCAAACGGTTATAATCAACAGTTAGGGCAGGGTTTATGGGTTAAGCCTGTGGCATGGTAAAGTCGCCCAGGTATTGATTGTTGGATACTACATTGTTTTCGTGCTTAAGGGCGAAAGCCCAGGCATAAAACACATCGCCGGCAAAGTCCTATACTTAATGTCTTTAAGCGAAGTAACTGCTTAAAGGAGCTTTCTTATTTTCAACAAGGCACTTTGAATTAAAACCTAAACCTAAATTCATTATGATATTTTAAAAATTCGATATCTGGAAGAAACTTAGAAGGTAAAATGATATCCTTATTATCAAGTTTCAAGAAGTAATCTTCGATTGACCTTGATTCCTTTTGCTTAAGTAAAGATGGCGAAATCTTAATTTTATAATCAGGTGTAATCGTAATGAAACCGCTTTCAAAAGCTTTATCATGTAAGGCATTTATCGCAATTCCATTTTGAGGGTTTAGCCTATTCTTTTCATCAACACTCCAAGGTTTAATGTGACCAGCAACTAAAAGTTCTGGCTGGGTAATTCCAGTTATGCAACAGGTATTGTTATACGATGCTAAAATGGAGCTTCGAAAGAAAGATTGATTGACCCTAACCTTTACCAGTTGTTCCCTTGTCAGCCCCTCTCGATGTAGCTCGGTTTCCGGAATATGGTTGAGTATTTCAACTGTGGTATGCTGGAAGTTTGCCAGTAGTTTTTCACTTTCATAAGGCAAGAGATTCCAATTGTTATAGAATTCGTTCCAAATCTCTGCATCTAGCTTACTTGCATTAGCCGCACCTTTAATGCCTCGGACTTGCAGACTTGGATCGAGGCTAGCGAAATTGACCAATTTATATGCTACCGCGCTTGCCGTTCTATTTATAAGGTTTGAAAGTTTTATAATTTCTGGATTAGAATTATGTAATCTACCGAATGGAAGTTTGCAATATAAATTTATCGCAAGTATCAACTCTTCCCTTGTCCATAGTTTCTGTCCTGTTTTCATATTGTATTATCGAACTCCAAAATGAATTCAAAACTACATTGTACGTCTAAGCAAATGTGCCTTTGAGATATATTAAAGTCTTCTAATAGTTTGCTTCTATTTCCACACCTTGGGCATGTTGTTGGTTCGTCAGATGCTAAATACATTTCAATCATTTGTGTTTTTTACCATCGGTAATATAAGAGTTGGTGATCACAGGCCAAAAATTTTGTTTAATGGTAATGATGAAAATAGAAAACTAATGGTTCGCTGTTACCGAATTTAAAGAATATTTTTTCTATTGTTGGCATAATAGATATCTTGCAGCTGATGTTCCCTTTCACGAGTACTTATCTTTAACCTATTAACAGCCAATTTTAATAACACTGCTGCGGGCTATAAATTCTATTGGTTCCTCTCCATTTTAGAAGAGGTAGAAGATGGTCAATACCATATCCCAAAGCAAAGATTATTTACTCAGATGGTTGCCTCCAGTTGATACACCATCAGTCATTTTCATATCAGTTTCGGCAACAGGACCAGTTGCATGATAAACTGAAAGAAATTGCAGCCGTTGAAGGGATCAGTATCGATGAGGATCGTAAGAAGATCAAGAAACGATTAATTGATAGCAACTCGTTGCGAACACAACCATTATTATAGCGTTTTGATAGCAGGGCGCCTATCTTTTTTTAAGCTTATACATGCAACTTTGTTTGCCTTTGAGCAATGGCTGTAATGCAGATGATTAGAAAAAAAGAAATAGACACAAAAGTCTAATAACTAGATTATTATTGCCTAAAAAATATAAGTCATTGCTTCTTTGTAACATTTCAATTCTTTTCATAAACTTGAAAGGTAACATTTGAGCTAAGAAACGATCATTTTTAGTTTACTTCGCCAAACTATGCTTCGTTTCTCTCCACTCCCATGGCGCTACTGCTGTGCTATCCTGCCATAAGCCTATTTTATTTTTCCTTGCGTTTATCTCCAACTGCGTATAAAGTAGGTCGCTGGAGTACTTTTTAAAATGCCAGGCCATGCCCATTTTAAGCATTTCCTGATTAAGCACCTGTTTTTTATCGTTAATCACTACAGCAATCAGTCTTTTATAGCGGTCGTATTTTTGGCCCTGCACCGTTACCATTTGCCCGAAACATAAATCAGAAAGGGCCTGTTTGGCTTGGGTACCAAAAGGCTGGTGGCCACGTTTTTCGGGGCAATCGATATGTGCCAAACGGATTTTAATAGGGTGGTCCTGATACAATACCTCCATGGTATCGCCATCTAAAATGCGGATGACCTTAGCCGAAAAAACCAGATGACTATAATTGATGCTCTTATCTCCAGCTGGCTGGATGAAGCAAGACTGAAGCGTGAGCAACAACAGCAGCAGGCTTACTTTTCCCAGCCGCATAATGTTTTGCCTTCTTTTTTGGCTTTTTCGATATCTACTTTCACAATTTTATAAGTACAATTACTTAAACCACGACAATTAGAGGTGTTGTGGTATTTTTTAGCACCAGGACTGTTACAGATGTATACCGTAGTGGTTTCTTTGCAGGTAATCATGCTAGCGAAGAAGAAGATGAGTAGGGAGAGTGTTTTCATGTTGAGGGATGATTGATGAAAATTTTATGTTTTAACTACTTGTTTATAAATGGATGATTAAATTAAATATAAAAAATAGTGATGATTTTAATTATGGTTTGTGGCTTCCCTGAATGAAATTGTTAATTACAGGTTCCAGGCTGGAAGGCAAATCGGTTATTCGAAGTTCAAACTTTTTTACCTTCATGGCTTTAAACCAATCTGCCCAGTATTGTTTAATCACATCTTCTTCATAAGGATTTTTAATGGAAGGATTAATGCCTAATACCACAATTTCGAGGTCTTTTAAGTTATAAGGGAATGGAATAAAACCAAGATTCTTTTGCTTCATAATGCTTTGGTAACTGGCAGTGGTGAGCTTTTTCAAATTCAGAAATTGTGGAGTGATGTAAGAACTTTTACCGGCTTCTTCAATTTTGCTGTCTTTATAGTACATATAGCCATCCGTTAATATCACTAAAATATTCCGATGCTGGGGTTTAATGCAATATTCGCGAACGTTGTTTTTAAAAAACTTCCAAATATCGGAGCCCACATAATTTCCATCTTTAATAGCGCGCTGGTAAATTTTAGCAGGGTTATCGGTATAAACCTTTTCTATATTCAGGAAATCCTTTTTACTGGTTTTAGGATTGAAATCGACCTTTAATTGTTCACTTAGCTCATTGATATTGGGGATATTGGGCAAAGGATTAAAGAAAACTTGCATCTGGTCTTTTAACAGGAGCATCTTTTTTCCCTTTACATGGTTAATAAAAGCTCTTTGTACTGATTTGATATATTGCAGGTCGCGTTGGTAAATTCCGGGGTTCTTTTTAGGATCGATCCGATCAGATAAATCCAGTAAAAAGCTAATATTGAGATTTTGTTGCACTGACTGGGCGTTAGCCTCTTTCGCAAAAGCGGCTGTAATGAAGAGCGACAGCAATAAGTTTAGGAATGTTTGTTTCATAATGGCTGGTGGTTATAAAGTAGTGACGTAAACAGCATTTTGCGCATCTTCACTGGCTCCAACCTTTTTAAGGTTTTCGTGATAACTCTCCATACATTCACTTTGAAGAACAACTTTTTCATGTTGCGAAATGCGCAGTTTTTCGTTAACGAAGGTAATCCAGCCCTGCATATATTCTGAAGCATATAACACATACTCTTTAGTGGGAATAATCACCGCATCAATAATGCTTTGAAGTGCTTTAACCCGATCTTGAGCTGCAACTGAATCTGTTTTGAATGTATTAAGTTCTTCTATCAATTTTGCTTTTTGAATTTCAATATCGCTTATCTTGTCCTGATGGATCTGGATGTCTTTTTTCCTTCGCAGCTGTTCATGTTTGATTTTGTCTTTCTCGCGGTGTTCTTTCATGATAAAATCGAACACTACGCCCCAGATGAGGTACACCACAAAACCCGCAAAGATGATTCCCCAGAACTGGATTTTGCCAAAGGCCACGAGAATTCCAAATTTGTCATCATCTGCAGTTCTATTGAGTTCATAAATCTTCTCTTCGATTTGGTAAGCCAGTATCGCATCAAATAAAAGGGATATGGTAAAAAGGAGTCCGATTTTGAAATAGTTCCATTTGCTTTTAACCTCACCGAACATGTGGATCAAATAACCCAAACCCAGGAACACAAAAGGGATAAAGGTGACAAATAAACCTTCCAGCGAACCATCCTTCCAGGCTTTTTCAAAAGCTTTTGCGTCAAGAATGTTCATCACAACGGTAACACTATTCGCATCTAGCAGTTTAAAAAAGGCAGAATAAGAAGTGGAGATATAAAAAGTAAATAAATACAGGCTTAAAGGCATCAGGATGATCAAACCGATCCAGAATTTGCCTGAAGCCCCTTTTGAAGCACTGATGTGGTATTTCTCCGGATTCCGGGGCAAGTCGTTGATTTCGAATTTTAGCGCTTCAATATGATCTTTTACCGCCCTGATATTGGTTTCTACTTTGTTAATCTGCTGTTCTTTACTTTCTTTACTGATGACCAGTGTTTTGATTTCGGTTTCCTTACTTTTCTGCTCATTAATGTAAGGCTCTTTAGCCTGCTGCTGTTTTTCTACCAGTTCTTTTTCTTCGTTTTGAAACCTTGCGTAAATGGCGTTCAAACATATCGAAAGCGCCAGTGGACTACCACTGTTTCGCGATCCGTCCCTAAAGCCGGCTTCGTGGTAAGTTCTTTTTCTTACTTCCTCGGTTTCTTCGATAACAGGCTCCTTGATCGCCACATTTTCATCCTGAGGCGGATCGGCTGTTTTTGGGTTAAAAAATTCTTCTATTTGGGCAATCATAACATTAAGTTTTGGGGTGATTGATAAGGTGATTTTTGTATTTATCTTTTTGCCGAAACCATGCGGTCTCTGGCGTATGTTTTTTGAACGGGTAAAATTTCAGTCGCTTTTTCGTCTTGTTTTACAGGTTCACTTTTCTTATAAAAAGCAATAAGTAAAAACAAGAGTCCGGTGATGATATCCAGTGGGATCCAGATGCTTTTCCGATGCAGGTAAATGGGGAATAGGGGATTAAAAAGGATGAGTACGAGAACAAAAATGATGACTAAGGCATAATTTTTTTGTTTGATCCAGCTATAAATGAATATCAATGCCCCTAACGAAATGATGGTGCGGAGAAAGGTGTAATATTCAATTGGTAATCTTAATATGGCAAGAAAACAGGCTATGGCACAAATAGCACTTACAACCCATGGCAGCATTACACTGCTATTGTGCTTACCTTTTTTTGCAACTGATGGTTTAACCGGATCCTTCGTGAGCATTTTATTGTAGTTTAATGATTCAAAAATACCCTGATTAAGAGGGCTTTCCTTACGGGAAACCGTAACATAAAAAACTATTTTTCATGATCCTGGCAATCTAAGCAGATATTAAAAAACGCTAAATATCAAACAGTTAAACAAAACTTAAATCATATGAACAGCAAAAGAAGTATGGCTATATTTTCTCAGCAGATTGCTCCACTCCCGAATATTCGGGACAGGTTACGGCCGAAATGACGATGATCGGTGAGGGTTTCGCAAGCTTAAATGATCTTATATTTCTTATATGGTTAGAAATAACGAACATGCTGGTTGTTAATCGTTATAAAAGATCCTTCGAATCCGTTACCATTTACAGATCTTATGAGAAAGGTTGTCATTGCTGAAGCACGAAGAAATCTTAAAGTGCACGCTAGTAGCGATCGTTGTAAGATTGCTTCGCCGAAAATCGGGGCAGGCTGTCGGCTGAAAAAGCCTCCACTTTCATTTCTAGCAATTTTTATACAATAAATTATCCCTTATGAGGACAAATCGCTGAGCGTTTGCGTGTTTAAAATGAGCGGTTGCCCGGTCTGCTCCCAAAACAGACCAAAAAGCAACCCCTGCATTTTTGCGAGCGTGGAGCGTTTAATTAATAATTTGCTATGGTTTGATGCAGCTGATCCCTATAGTTATAAAGCTCATCGAGGTTAAACAACTGTTTTTTCTCGCCTGCATCCTTTCCGTTCTGAAAAGTTTCGAGGTATTTATTGGCGGTATTAAAGTGGAACCTGCAGATGGGTTTGCGGTTATTATCATCTAACAATACGCCAAAGTAAGATTGCGTATCGCGGGCGGCAATCCGTGCTGAAGGGATTTTTTCACGCAATATGGCTTTAACAATCTGGAAAGCTTCCAGTTCTTCCTCTGTGGTAACAATTTTTGATGTATCAGGATCTTCTATAACAGCAATTGCTTTACCCTCTTCCTTTTTCTCAATTTTCTCATTGATATTTAGTGCCGATTTTAAACGGTCGCTGATCGATTCGTTAATGGAAATGGCCAGGGCTTTTTTGGCGTATTCTTTAAAAGCGATCATTCGGTTTGCGGTGAGTGGTTTATCGAAAAACCGGTTCACCAATAATTTTACCATTTCATCAGAAGGATTGTCGATCTCTTTTTCAAATTCCTTCCTAATGGCTTTGATGTATTTCAAACCTTCGGCCGAATCCAGGATCGTTTCTAAATTATATTCGTTTTTGGTAAAACTTTCGAGAATCTTAATGGCATTATCTTTCAGGTCTTCGATATCGATGGTGAGGAAAGGTTTCTCATCCATAACATTCGGTTTTTCCAGATCGGCGTAAAAGTTGTAAACCGTACCATTAGTTAATACGCCAAACCTAGCCTTAGAAACGTGGTAGTAGCGGTGCAACTGCGAGTTGTGTGCATCGGCACTTTCTTTCCAATGTTTACATTCGAAAATGAGGATAGGCTCATTGTTTTTACGGATCACGTAATCTACTTTCTCCCCTTTTTTGGTGCCGATATCGCAGATGTGTTCGGGTATCACCTCGGTAGGATTAAAAATATCATAGCCAAGGATTTGAATAAAAGGCATCACAAATGCATTTTTGGTGGCTTCTTCGGTATTGATCTGGTCTTTTAACCCGACCACCCGCTGGTGGAGTTGTTCTAACTTTAATTTAAGATCCATAACTTTTTGCATTAAATGGTTTCATCTGTAATTGATGCCTTCGGCGCAGTTTCTTTAACGGATTCAATGCCGTTATTACGCGTTTCGGCAGTGCTGTACATTTGGCTGGTGCCGATAACTTCGCCATTTGCGGCTTTAAGGTTGAAATAGAATGAACCGTTTTTGGCGGCTTTTCTATCATATCTGGTATCGATTGGCGCATTGGTTTTAACCGATTCAATTCCTTTATTGCAGGATGCTTTTGTGGTGTAACCCTCGCTGGTGAGGATAACCCTGCCGTTTGCTGCCTCAAGATTAAACTGGTATTCGCCGTTTGTTCTTTTGGTTATGATAAATTTTCCCATAGTTAAGTTTTTTTAGCTGCTCAAAAGTAGGAGAGGAATATGGTGGATCCTTACGGGAAACCGTAGATTGGTTCATTAGTCAATAGTTTATTGGTCATTAGTTCATAACCGTTTTCGTTATCCGATGGCTATGGGATGCAAGACCGAGGCCAGACTGAGCGAGCCGAAGCAATCTTTAGGATAGATTAACAATTCATGGTTGATAGCTTAGCGATTATTTATGCTAAACATCAAACCATTAGCTTTTTTACCACAGAGAATCACAGCGGCATGTTACAGCGCACACTGAGGTTTTTAAAAACAGTGTAATTCATGATGTCGTTACAGATTTTTCGAATAGGGTACCATTGGACAGAATCCAATATAGAATGGTCGTCTTTGCGAGGAGGAACGACAAAGCAATCTTACAACTATGGGTTATCGCGACTGTATTAAGATTGCTTCCCCAAAAATTGGGGCAAGCTGTCGGCTGAAAAATCCTTCCCGCAACCGATAGCTATTGGATGAGGATACTTCGCGGCCTATCAGTTCTTTAAAATTCCCTGTCATTATGACGAAGAACACACGCATTAGGAACCATCCCGAGGTTAATTGACTTATGGCTACCGACTGAAGACCTAAGACTAAAAGACCCATCAAATAATCCCCATGTCTTTACAGTAAGCGATGAGTTGTTCGTTTTTAGAAAAGCCAAGTACTTCCTTCATCAGGTTAAGGCGTTTTTCGATGCTGCTGAGGCCAGATGGTTTAATATTGTTTTCCTGCAGGTAATAAGGAATATTTTTTTGAGGTGTACCATCAACCAATTGAGAGATAATGGCAATATCCAGCTCTGTAAAATCGTGTGAATTATTTTCTTTTCTGGCCAGTTTTAAATCGGGCGAAAGGTATTTTTTATCATTATAGATAGCGGTTAAGGCCAGTTTTAAGTATTGAGCATCATGACGGGCTTTTCGCACATAACCATCAATATGCAGTTCTTTAAATAACATGTCGATTACAGCAGATTTATTTTCGACAGAAAATACCAGGATTTTTAAACTGGGTTGTACTTTTTTCGCAGCTTGTATAAGTTCAACACCACCCGCAATTCTTTGTTTATTATGGTCTTCTACAAAGGAGAGATCAGTAACTAGCAAGTCATAAGGCTGTTCTGCTCTGATAGAATTTTTTATCCAGGTAAGTGCATCATCACAATAATAAACGTATTCGGGTTTTTTTATACTCAGATCAGCTAAGGTTGTTTGTAGCGAAATATTCTGTGTTTCTTGATCTTCGGCAATAAGTATTCTTTTAAACATATTTATACAATTAGGAAACCGGAAAAGAGATTTGGATTTTAAGCCCCTTTTCAACTTTAGTATCAAAGGTAATGGTACCACCAATGGCATCAATACGGGAACCCGTATTGGTTAAACCATTTTTGGGTTGTGGCTTACCTGTAATGCCAATGCCGTTATCAGTATAATAAATGTTTATTTTTTGCCGCACCTGTTCAAATTTGATCACCACATCGCTGGCCTGGCTGTGCTTGCCCATATTAACCATCAGCTCCTGAAGGATGTGCGCTATTTCATCTTTGGCCTGTTCGGAAACTTTTTCCCATAATGCAGCCGAATTCCCGACCAATATTACCCTTGTGTTTTCGGAAGCGAAAGATTTTAACAGCTCGGATATATGGTCGTGAAAGTCCTGGTTTTTGGATTGTGGTTTTTCATAAGAGAGATCACGTGATTGCTCATAAAGTTCTTCTATTTCATTAACAATAGGATTGTATTTTAGGGTTTCCTGATTATCAAGTTTACTCATGATCCTGTACAATCCATTGGCAACCACATCATGCACTTTTTGAGAGGTTTTGAGTTTATTTTCGCGGATGGTGTTTTGAGCTTCGAGCTCTAATCGTTGTTTTCTTTTTTTATACCAAAGGGTACCGGCGATAATGATTAAAAGGATACCTATAGTAAGTATGATGATCTGATACCTTTTGCCTTCATTGTCTTTTTGCAGCACCAAATTATCGGCCTTACTTTTTTCTGTGTCGTAACGGATCAGTGCAAACTGGTTTTTGGCAGCACTACGTGCGGTTTGCAAACTGTCGTCAATTTTCTGATATTCTTCAAAATATAGTTTTGTCGTTGCAGCCGGGCTAAGTTTGATTAATTTCTGGAGTGCTTCGAGCCGATCGTCAGGGCTATTAAGTTTTGTCGCAATTAAATACATCTTTTGCGCGTAAATAAATGCGGAATCTGGTTGCTTTTTGATATAATAATCTGCAAGATGTGCGTAACTTGAGTTTTGCCCCCACTGATCATTGATTTTCTCACGGATATACAAAGCTTTTAGAAAGCTAGCTATTGGATTGTAATTTGGATTTTGAAGCCATCTTGTTTTAGCCTCATTAGAAAGTGTTCTTGCATATTCTTTCCTATCTCGGATTTTTCTTAAAACTTCATTGTAAATATCGATTGCGTTTGAATAGACCCCACTTTTCTGATAAGCTAATGCCTTATTATTGAGGAATCTTAATCTATAGGCCTCATTTCTGCAAAACTTTAGTGCCAAATTATAATAATTTATGGCATCGGTATATTTCTTGAAATATGTACTATTTAATCCCAGCTCATTATAATTAGAAGCAAGACAGGCAAGATCTGTTTGTTTTTTTTCGTTTAAGAAACTTAATGATAATGTTAAGCTTTCCTGCCCCCCAAAGTAATCTCCGGCATCTGATTGTATCACTGCCATGTAGTTATAAGCCATAGCCACTTGCAAGCTATCTTGAGCACTAGTAGTTACTTTGTTGAAGTAATAAAATGCAGAGTCATTATTTTTAAAATAAAATGATTCTGCTATTTCAAAATTTTGGTTTTTAGGAAGAGCTTGGGTATTGTTTTTTTTCTTACAAGCAAATACAGCCGAGATAAAAAATAGGAAGATGTATGTTTTTTTCAAGAGCGTAAGGAATTATTTACTCAAATATAAAAAAACAGGATTGTTTTTAATTAGATATTGTGGGATAGTTTTATAAACAAAAAAGTAAGACAACATTTGCTGCCTTACTTGTAGTTATTAAGATAGTTCTTAATATCAGATTGATTGCCAATTATGGATTTTTTGGCGGAACATGTGAGCCTTCACCACCAGTATCATCACCTGGAGGCTGATCACCAGGATCTCCATCTTCACTATTAGTTACATTTACAGTAGTAGATGTTCCGCCGGTGCATGATGTATTTGAAGGACTTACAAGTCCTAAGAAAAGGGCAATAAAATATGGAATAAACATTTTGTCAAAAATTTAGAAATCGAATACTAGGCAGAGTACCCGCGAACCATTCGCGGGCCTTTCTACGGATTGTATCAGAAGGCCTTCTGAAATTTTTGGGAAGTGGTGAGTGTCTGTCGCGGGAGCTAATAACTGCTTCCCAAACCGGCTAATAACGACCGCGATTTCTACTCGTTTTTTAACATTTAGTTCTTGCTAGGATTATCGTTTGAATCGTTGCTTGAATTAATTGTTGGGACAAATATCTAAGCTTCAAATCGCTAGTTTTCAGATAATTCCAAAGATTCTAAAGAATTCTTTTTAAATTCCAAAGGATTCCGGAAACCCGTAAGGATTCCAAAAATTCCATTTTTATTTTTACGCTTAAATTTTTTTGAAAAATGCCTGAAGATTATCAAGACATAGTATTGGCTGCCTATAAAAAGATGAAAGATCATGGGAGGCTGCATGGAATTTTGCCTAGAGAAACAACTACTAAATTAAGAAGTGCATGTTTGAAGGTTTACGCAAGTAGGCACGATCCAAAGGACCTGGATATACTTGCAACTTTTTTTGATGTAGATAGAATGGTTTGCGATATCCAAAAAAAATTAAACGAATCTGAGCCTGATGATTTTAGACCTCTTTGGAACCATATTACTGGTGGAACAGTTACAACTGAAGAGCGAAATACCGATCTTCTAGCATGGTTAATAGATTTGGAACCTAGGCCAAGCAGTTCTTATTATTTGAGTGCTGATAAAACAATTAAAATAGGTGGAAAACCTATAGATGATCTCTTTACCAATACACCAACACCAACAACATCAACAACTACAGGTGATGAGGAACTGATCCAGCCTGAAGGATCAACTTATATTCCGCGCTTCTCCCCCCGCTATATCACCATTGCCTGTATCCTTCTACTTTTTATTGGCTCTACCTCTTTTGTGGCATGGGAAACTCACACCCCTTCCCCTAGGAGGCCAAAAGCAGGTGAGAAATTTATGTACTGGGATGAAGATCACTATGAGCCGGTTAAAGATGATAAACAAAATGTTGGGGCACCAATCATTCCTTTAAATGTTCAAACTTTAACACAGCAAAGAAAAATTAATTTACCTGATACGCTAACGAGTTATTCAATTGGGAAAGTATGGTATAAAGGTCACGGAAAGGATCATGAGTTTTTTACGTCTGCGGGTATTTATCCCCCAGATACGGTTAGGACGCTGAAGAAACTTTCTCCTGGCATACTAAGAGATTATGTTTCTTATTACCGCTATTTACTTACCCGTTTAGTATGGTTTATTTGTGCCGCTTTTTTAGTAGGCCTTTGCGGGTATGCAGTGAGTAAGCTAGAGAAAGAAGTCGTCACAAAAGATGATTCTGAAGCGCAGGATTTGGAAAAATTATTGCCATTAGAGCAAGAACCCATAATTGAACAAACCGAAGGTTCTTTGGCCATGTAATTAATGGTAGAATGTTTAGTGCATTTTATATCGTGTTTTACGCAGCAGGAGTTTAACATTTAAATTATAGTTGCGGAATTGGAGTAATAGCATTTTCTGGAATTATTCCATAGAATTCCAATTGGTATGCTGCTAGAGGAAGGGCAAAGGATGGCTTAGGTGTGTGTTTTTCAACTGTGAATATTTAAATTTGAGCACACGCGGATGAAAACACCAGCTTTTGTATAACACCATGAATAACGATTTACATTTTGAACTTGCCTATCCAAATCAGTCGCTTAGTGATTTTGTGTATTGTTTCTCGTCTTTACAAAATTTCTCCAATCAAGAGCAGGCCGTAATCATCCCCAATGGAAAAATTGATTTGATATTTTCAACAACTGATGAAAATGATTTTAAAATTGCTTTGCTGGGCTTGGAAACCAGACCAAAATACGTAAAAGCCGAAGTGAACAGCTTTTATGCTGTAAGTTTTCATCCCTTAGCCATTGAATATTTGTTTGCCGAACCTATCGCCGAACTCATTGATACGGGGAAAATATTACCACCAGGTTTCTGGGATTTTAACATTGCAGACCTGAACGATTTCCAGGCATTCTGCATCAAGATTACAGCGAAAATCCATTCCATTTTACCTCAAAAAATAGACGAGCGGAAAAGAAAGTTATTTCAATTGATATTTGCTTCCAATGGAGAAATTTCCATTAGCGAGCTTGCCCAAAAGATATTATGGAGCCAGCGGCAGATCAACCGTTATTTTAAACAGCAGTTCGGGCTCTCTTTAAAATCATATTGCAAAATCCTTCGTTTTCAGGCATCTCTTGCGCATATTAAAAATGGTGAGCTTTATCCCAAACTTAATTTTACCGACCAGTCTCATTTCATTAAAGAAATCAAACAGTTTGCAGGGGTATCGCCAAAAGAACTTCATAAAAACAAAAACGACCGATTTTTACAATTTCTGGCTTACAAGGACGCGTAGTTTTGCAGTATAAACAACGATTTATGCAGTTAGAAAATAAAAAAATAGCTATTATAGGAGGAGGTCCGGGTGGACTTACCCTGGCGCGACTTTTACAACAAAAAAATATGAATGTAAAAGTGTTTGAAAGAGATAGAGATAGAAATGCCAGGGTGCAGGGATCTCCTTTGGATTTGCATGAACATTCCGGGCTGGCTGCATTGAGGGAAGCTGGTTTACTGGATGAATTCAGAAAAAACTATATGGTGGGTGCAGATAAGACCACCATTACCAATGAACAGGCGGAGATTGTTTTCAGCGACCATGAAAACTACCAGGAGAAAGCCTTTGGAGAGGAGCACTTTAGACCAGAGATTGACCGTGGCGTTTTGCGTAACCTATTAATCGATTCATTGGATGCTGAGCGCATCATTTGGAACAGCCAATTTATAGCCATGGAAAAACAGGGCGAAGGCTGGCTGCTAAATTTTAAAGATGGCAGAACGGAATATGCAGATATCGTGATCGGTTCAGACGGTGCAAACTCAAAAATCCGCCCTTACCTTACCAACATTAAACCTTTTTATTCGGGCATTACCATGCTTGAAGGTAATATCTATGATGCTGAAAAAAAGGTGCCGAATATTTCTGCTATCCTGCGCGGCGGAAAAATAATGGCATTTGGAAACGAGAAGAATATCCTGATGGGACAAAAATCGAATGGGGAAATTGGTTTTTATGCCAGTTTTAAAGCCGATGAGCACTGGGCGGAGAAGAGTGGTCTGGATTTTTCCAATAAACTGGAGATGCTCGAATGGTTTAAAAGGGCCTATGGAGAATGGAACGCGATCTGGCAGAAATTGTTTGAGCAGGCAGCTTTACCTTACATCTGCAGGCCGATCAACTGTATGCCGTTGGAACAAAATTGGAATGCGATGCCCAACCTGACGCTTATTGGTGATGCGGCTCACCTTATGCCCCCATTTGCAGGTGAAGGTGCAAATATGGCCATGCTAGATGCACTGGAACTGAGCCAGGTGCTATGCTCAAACCAACATGATGATATCCAGCATGCAATTGGGTTGTATGAAACCGAGATGCGGAAAAGAGCGGCTTTTAAAGCAGCGGAATCGCTCGAAAATGGAGAAAGGATGCATCATACAAATGCATTGGCTGTAATGACCAGTTTTTTTAGTGGAAAAGGTTAACGGCAAGCCAGAAATCTCAGTTTCCATTAAAATCTCCATTTTAAAAAATTTAAACCTCTTGGTCAGATCTGGCCAGGGGGTTAAGCTCAATCTATTAGATAAAATTAAAAATCCACGCATCAGGATTTAATCCGCAAGTTTATCAATACTTCTTGGTTCCAAGCTGGGCTTTTCATTCATACGGTGATGGTACTTTGATAACGTGTCATAAGCCAACCGGCGCACCCGCATAATGTTTCCCAAAGGGCGGTGTTCTGGCAAACAATGCAATGGATTATAATTTAATAAATCATCACCATATAAACCGCCTTCCGGGGACTAAAAGTATCTTGTGGTAAAATCGTCAGATTTGCAATGCTGGTAAAGTACTACCAATCGAAAGCAAAGTATAGTTTAAAAGGAACAAGCCATTAGCATCAATAAGGTAAGATATACATTTAAATACTACAATATCGTATATTAAAAAAATACTAGCTGTATGAACATTTGTATAATATATTTGCTGATTACTAGCAATGCTTTAGCGGTAAATAGACTTTTTTTGCTCCTCTAACCAATATACTTTGATATGAAAAAACAACATTCATTTACAAGTGTAACCAGGAAGGTTACCCTTGTTGTGGCAGCAACCATGGTGTTTGCAAGTGCTACATGCTTAACAGGCTGTAAAAAAGATCAAAAGACAGCGCCAGAGACGGTTGCTTCTGCAACTCCAGCAGACAAAGCCGCAGTTACAGAATCCTATCAATCAGGCACGCATAACGGCTTCTTTTGGTCGCTTTGGAAAAGTGACGGCGCTACAGGCACGGTTAATTATGCAAATGGTACCGGCGGAAATTACAGCGTGAACTGGAACGGATTTAACGGAAATTTTACTTGTGGTAAAGGTTATTCAGTAGGATCAGCAACCTACAAGATAGGATATAACCTGAGCACTTATGCTAACTCAGGCGGTGGTACTTTTGGCTGGTACGGATGGAGCAGAAGCCCTTATTATGAATATTATGTAAATGAAACCTGGGGCGCAGTTTCACCGCATACTGGTACTTTCCTGGGCACATTTGAGACCGATGGTGCAGGTTATAACGTATGGACGCGTTGGATGACTGGTAAAGATATTGATGGAGGGGATGGCTTCAGGCAGATTTATAGTTCGAGGGTTACCAAAACGTCTACTGCACAAAATCACGTCATTACTTTTGCCAACCACTACAACAAATGGAAAAGTTACGGATATACACTTGGTCAACTTAATATTCCTGCCATTATGGTTTCTGAAACATGGGGCACTAATACCAATGGCAATATTAACTGTACCATTTGGGCACAATAACTCTTATTTAAATCCATCACTTTCACCTACTGCCTGGCCATTAGCCAGGCAGTACAATTGCAGGTAATTGCCAATCAATTGCCTGAATTAAAATACTTTTAACCTTATTTAATCAGTAGTTATCATGAGATCCATACTTTATTTTCTTGCTTTTTTCATTTTTATCCTTCCCGCCTGCGATTCACCAAAACCTAAACACATAGATGAAAAAGGAAAAGCCCTAATTGGAAAATGGCATCGGTTTTCTACGGAAAATGGATACAGCGAATTTGATATTGATTCGCAATACGTGGTTTTTTATAATCAGAAGGTTGGCCGGTTCAAGCTTCCCTACAAAATAGAAAATGATTCTTTAAAGTACCTGACCAAACAGTATGTAGCGAAGATCACAGCTTACGGTGACTCCGTACTTTTAGAAGGCAATGACAGTACTAAAGCCGTTTTACACAGGTTTAAAGAACCTGATGCCCCTTTTAAAACAATACCTGAACAACAAGATTCTCTATTATTTGCATCATACCTGGCATATTTTGATAAAAGATTAATCCTTGAGTTTGAGAAAGCCGGAATAAAGATTGCTGATGGGGCAGAAAAGCCTTTGGAGCCTGCATACGAAGAACTGTTAAAGAAGAGAATAAATAAGTAAAAGATATTTAATGGTCTCTTAACACTTTCTGTTGGCAGTATCGGTCATATCTGTTCCCGTTCCACTGTGCCTGGATTTACTATTTATTTTACGTTCTTATTTAAAAGAATTTTTTTATTCATAAAATCATTTAAAGCATAAAAAAAAGCAGGTGATCGTTTTACGCATTCAGGTGAAGATGTATTAAAGGCCCAAGCAAGTTTTAACCAAATGGCTATGAACAATTCTACGTTATAGCCTATTGTAAATCTATAACGGGTTATTAGCGCTAAATAACTTATTTTAACCCTAAGTTTCCATCAGCTTTAGGATTTATAACATTTTTTTAATTACCAGTACTTACCTATTTTTGCAGATACGCAAACCGTTAAGCTAACCAGAATCAGCATGAAAACAGTCGTTCACGGATATGGAGTAGATATGGATTGGATGAAAGTCCTGGCTGATTCACTTGGTGGCAATCTGGAAAACGGCAGGATCACATGTCACCCGGCAGTGATGGAAGGCATTCTTTATGGATGTCAAATTAACCAGGATCTGAGTGCATTTTTTCAAGATGTTACCTATCACCAGGATATCAATTATCAGCTGCGGAATACTGATGACGATTTTGTAGGGATTTATTTTAACCTCACAGAAGGTGAAGCTGTTCAATTGATGGATAACGTTCAAAAACCAGTTGGCCGCTGGGCCTACAATGTAGCGGTTATGGATTCTACCCTACCGGGAGATTACCTGGTCAAATCCGGTAGCAAAACCTATTCCATCTCTATCTTTATCAGGAAAATGGCGCTAAGGCAAAACCTGCAAAAAATACCCAATTTCGAAGAACTCAAAGAGGCGCTGTTTGATGTAGCGCAAAATACGCTGATCAGATTTGAGCGGATGAGCAACCAGGCGTGGTTCCTGATGAATGAGCTGCGTAAAACAGGTTTCGGTCACCCGCTTTTCAATACTTATCTTACCGGTACCGTTTATGGTCTTATGGCCGATTATCTTGATCAGGTACTCCATCAGGAGATTATACTGGATAGGGTCTCTCAGGAAGATATTATCGGTATTATGACTTCTCAGTCTGCACTGATAGCAGCCATGAATGGAACTTTTCCGGGCATTGAGGCCCTGGCCTCATCGGTAAATATGTCTGAAACCAAATACAAACAACTCTTTAAAAAAATCACAGGTGCTACGGCAAATGCTTTTTTCCTCACCAATAAACTGGATACCGCTAAAGAAATGCTGGATTCCGGAAAGCACACCATTGCTGAAGTTGCAGAGGCCTTTGCATTTTTTGATGCCTCTCATTTCATCGAACAATTCAAGAAAACATATGGTTTCACTCCAAAAGAATACTTAACTTTATTATAATTGGAACTCACCAGAAAAGAATTTCTATACCATTATACCTTAACACCTGAATGGCTGCAAAAAATCTCGCAGAACCTGGGTGCAGCGTTGATAGATGGCAAAATGATGCGGATGCCACAGCAGCTGGCAGACGGTGCAGCGGTATTTCTGGAAGTAATGCCCGGGCTTTCTGTATTTCTGCTGGATATGCATTTTCATAAACCCATAGCCATTACACGGGTGCCCAAATCCGGGCTTTATATGGCTTATTATGATCTCGGTGAAGAGATCACCACACACCTGTTAAATGGAACGCCCCATAAAGCGGGTTATAGCTCAAAGTTAGGGATGGCCTTTATGGATTCTGGCATACCTGGCTCTATACTTCCCCCTGTGGGCGCAAGATCCTATAGTTTGCGTTTGCTCATCGCTAAAGACCTCCTCCACCAACTGGCCGCTCAAAATCATACCCCAAAGGTGCATGAAGCACTATTTGATGAATCAAAAAATACGCTTTACTTTTATAGCCACATTGATAGCCGAAGCAAGATTTTGCTTAACCGGCTGAAAGATAAAAATGTAGAAGATCCCTCATTCGAGTTTCATTTAAAATATACGGCCCTATTCCTGCTGGGGTATCTGGTGGAAAGGGCATCAAGATTCGATCCCATCATTAACAAGTTGTCTGAGCAGGAAATTCTGGCCATCAAGGCTTCTGCAGATGAGCTCATGAACGGGTTGCTCTCCGAATTTCCAAGTATTCAAACTTTGGCTAACACCGCCGGAATGTCTGTTTCCAAATATAAATTACTATTTAAAAAACTTCTTAAAGATAGTCCGAAGCAATTTTTTCTCAAAGAAAAGTTGCTCTTAGGGAAAGAGTTACTGGAAAGTGGTCATTTTGAAAGTGTGTCTCAGGTGGCCTACGAACTAGGGTATAGCAAGCCGGGATACTTTGCAGAAGTATTTAAAAAAACCTTTGGTATCAACCCCGGCACGCTAATACAATCACCATAAGCCTATTTCCGTCGCGTATTCCTACTATTATGGCTTATTTTGGCTAACGCTCCAGCAAGTAGATGATAATTTTGTACCATCAAAAATAAAGTTATGATCTTCAAAAAATATATCGTTATTGATGGCAATCCCATACTTTTCGGAAGCAACCTGATCCATGCAGAAGTGGCTGGAGAAAAACGCAAATCCGTAGAAAGCGCCGGCTTTGTTTACCTCGAATACACAGAGGGTAATCTAGAGGTGATATGTATGGGTGAGAGTACTTCCTTAAAAATAGCTAGCCGCGGAGAAATCGATGCCTCACTGATTTATAGTCTACTAAACTAAAATATCAGGTTCCTGTCAGTTAATCGCCGTGTGATCATCATAATTAATATCTTTTAATAAGGCACACGGAGCGTTAAATAGCCTACATTTTAAAATGGGCTATGAACGGGTTAACGTCATAGCCCATGGTAAAAAAATTCCGGTAAGGATTTATACTGTAATCTGTTCCAATAACTCAATGAGTGCCTTGGCTGCTGGTCCTGCAGATAAGGGGTTTTGACCCGTAATAAGCAGCCCATCTGTTTCTACATGAGAAAGGAAGGGTACCAGTGCCGTTTTTACGGTAGCGCCAAGCGATTCCAGTTTACTTTGCAGCAGATAGGGCACATGACCACTTCGGCCTACCATGGTTTCTTCGGTGTCACTAAAAGAAGAAATGGTTTTATCCTTTAAAAAACCTGGTCTTTGATGTTCCACGTTAAGTAACGCTGCTGGACCATGGCATACGGCTGCCACCGGTTTGCCCGAATCAAGAAAGTCAAGAATTAAAATTCCGCTATTGTTATCAACCGCTAAATCCCAGATTGGGCCGTGGCCGCCAGGATAAAATACTGCATCATAATTAGCCGAATGGATCTGATTCAATACGGTAGTATGCGAGAAAGCGGCCTTAGCTACCTCATCATCCTGATACCTGCGGTTAGATCCGGTCAGGTTTTCTGTCAGCTCGCTCATGGGGTCAACAGGTGGTCTGCCGCCTTTAGGGCTGGCCAGCGTTACCTCATAACCGGCATCAATAAATTCATAGTAAGGATCAGTAAATTCACCAAGCCAAACGCCTGTTTTATGATCTGTATTTTCCATCTCGCTGTGCGAGGTAAGTACCATCAATATCTTTTTCATAAACTGTTTTATTTAATATCCTCCGGATCAAGCTCATTGCCTTCTTCATCTACTTGCTGATGCTCATTCCAATTCGAATCTTCATGAGGTTTCACTTCAGGATTAACATTTTCGGCTGGTGCTTTCTCCTCTTGTTCTTTGGGATCTTTCATGTTATGCATTTTAAGTTTCAATCATAACAAGGTTGATGGGTAATGGTTGCAGGAATGTTGAAAAGATTAATTTTCCGTGGCAATAGGTTGGTGTATAAGCTTGCGCACAGTTAAACTTTATGACTGATGTTATCCATACGTTTTTTTCCAGGCCAGCTTATGTTTGAGGTATAGGGGATCGGCTTCTGCCTTTTTCCAGCATTGGTAAAATATTGCTGCAGATTCGGCTTTTTGAGGATCGCCCGTGCCGCGATCAAGCGTTGCATATTCTTTTTCCTTGTCGTATTTTCGTCCGCCTTTATAATTGGCATAACGCCTGGCCCTGGTGTATCCCATCTGAAGATATTTTCTAGCCATATCTGCCCCAACAAATTCTCCATGTTTAAGGTAGGTATAAAAAAGCGCCATAATCTTTTCGCTGCTTGAGGTGGCAATTTGAGGTGTTTTAAAGCGCCAGTACTGACCAATTTCTGATTTATAAGGCTCACAAATCAGCACCCCTTGTTCGCCTTTACCCACCTGGTACTTTTCAGGGTGTTTACGGTAATCGATGTCGGGCTTCCAGGGATAATGATCGTGGTCAAAGTTAAGGTAAGATGGCTGGTTAGTTGTGCTCATATCTTGGATTTTGCAAAATGCAGATCAGCAGTTACAGATGCTTATAATGCTATATGATAACAGCCAGGCAAGAAATAGGTTTGGAAAACGGGTGAAGGCTAGCCCAAAGGGATGAGGTCATTAATCATCCTGATGGCGCCTTTTTTTAAATGATCTGCTTTAAATTGAAAAAAAAACTAATCAAATGGCCTTAACATCCATCACCACCTGATCAAATTCTTCTCCAGATACCAGCGCTTTGGCCTTAATCCGCATTTTATAAATATAAATAGTGTTTACGGAGTATTCCAAAATAGTGGCAATGGCCTGTAAATCAGTGATTCCAAGCCTGATTAGTGCGAAAATTCTGAGTTCAGTATTCAGCAATTGCTGATGTTTTGGCCAGATCTGGTCTTGGGGTGCGAGCATGGCATTCAACACCGCTACAAAATTGGGGAAAATACTAATGAACACCTGATCGAAAGTATTGAAAAGCACCTCCCTTTCCTTTTTGATATTAATCTCATTCAGCGAATGAAGTGCTTCCTGATACCGGCCAGTCATCAGTTTGCGTTCCATACTTTTTTTCTGTTTGTCTAGTTTTACAATATAGCCCGATATCAAATCAAAAAATTGACCAATATACCTTTCCTTAATTGTAGCATATTCTCTTAGCTTTTCATTAATGGTCTGCAGCTGTTCATTAACCGCTTTTAATTCATTGTTTTTTTCTTCGATAATCTGTTCCTTCGCCTTGAGTTTTCTGAGCTGAATAAAAATCATAAATAACACCAGCGAAATGATGATGGTAATCAGGGAGATCATCAAGAAATAATTGATGAACCTGTCCTTTTGTTTCTGCGTGGCCAGGTTTACCTGGGTGGCCATTTCGGGCAATAATGATTCAATCTTTAATTTTCTGAGGCGGTTTCCATAAAATCCAGCATCATCACGAGAACGTTGAATAAACAGATAGGCATTAGACAGGTCGCCATGGTAAAATAAATCCTCTGCCAGTAATAGGGTAGCCAGCGTTTCCTTGGTAGAAGAACGGATATCGCAGATGGCAGATTCGGCCAGAACCTGTACCCTTTTTTCATGATCTGCATCCTGCTGATAAAAAGCCGCCATAGCGGTCAATACCCGGGCACGGTCATGTTCATTAATTTGATCCTTTTCCAATATCTCCAAAAAGTATAAGGGCGGCTGGCGGGTTTGTCCGGAAACTACCTGCCTGTTGCCAAGCGTAAAGCGCAGTTCAAAGGAGTTGGGTGAACACAGCTTAATCGCCGAATCTAGGTAATGAATGGCTTTTTGGTTATAGCCAGGTGTAAAATTTGCATCACTATTGTAAATGGCCAGGTTAGAATAAGCACCCGACTTCAGTCCATAGTACTCATATTTCATCCTGTTGTCCAGAACAGATACATCAATCTCTTTTAAATAGTCAAAGGTTTCTTTAAACAATCCGGCATGAAGCAGGAGCGATGCCATTTTAATCTTGCTGAAGTTAATCTTGACCAGGTCTTTTTGTGCCGTACTCCAATCAAGCATCTTTTTTCCATATACAAAGGCAGAATCGAACTTATAATATTCGTATGCATTAAATAAGTCTGTATAAATAGCATAGTAATTTGCAGGTTGATGGTGTAACCTGGCTTTCATACTTTTGATCTGCTGAAGCTTGATCTTATCATAATCCTTCTTTTTCAGGAGCTCCTGTTTCAGTACATTCAGTATGCTATCTCGCGGAGCAGATAAGCTTATTGTACAGCAGATGAGAATCAAAAAAAAGCACAGGTAAAACGATTTCATGTTAAGCTATAGGGTTTATCAAAATTATATTAAAATATGAAAGCAGCATACCCGGCTGCAATAAAAATGTAAATCCGCTTCGGGTACATTAATGGCCTTTCTCATTTTATTTGGCAGCCCCCATTATTCTAAACTTGCGATTAAACCGTTCAAATACCCTAAAAAGAGTGGTAAAAGCACCTACATACATTTGAATCAGTACCAATATTTAACGATTATTTTGATAAAACCATTTATACATTTTTAAATCCGTTAAAATGTAAAATATTGATTATTAATAATTTGTGTTTTTAAATACCTGTGTTTTGCTTATATAAATCCTTTTCCACAGCTTAATCTGGATGATTCGCAGCACCGATTGGCTATTTTTAGCACCAGAATTTAAAATCCAAATCAACAGGAAATTTATTCATCAACTAACCAAATACTCACCACTCCAAAGAATGCTTTTTAGAACTGATCTGCGGCACATGTGTGGCTTTTCTTCTTCCATCCGACGGACAAAACCACCTCTCCTATGAGTCAAAATAAGTCGCCTTAATTCCATTTTTCTTATCAGAAGGTTACAGAAAAGAATGGTATCTGATGCACAAATGCTGAAAAACAATCTTTTCAAACCCCTGAAGAACTCCTAACCAACTCACCAAAATTCATTCAATAAGACCTTATATGTACAAGAATTTTATTCAAATGTTAAGCCTGTGTTGCTTTCTGTGCTTTTGCAATGTGGTTGCAAAAGCACAGAACAGAACCATTTCAGGCACAGTTACCGATCAAACCGACGGATCACCATTAATCGGTGTTAATGTGACCGATAACCTGAAATCTGCCGTTACCACAACCAATAACAAAGGCTATTTTAGTATTTCAATACCCGCAAACGCCAAGTCTTTATCCTTTTCTTATATCGGGTATGAGGCTAAAAACATTAACCTTAGCCAGTCAAATACCATAAATATTACACTAGGCTCATCATCCAGCCAGTTAAATGAAGTAGTAGTGGTGAGTGTTGGCTACGGCACACTGAACAAAAAAGAAGTATCCAGTGCCATTACACATGTTTCAGGAAAGGATTTATTAACGGTTTCGGCCAATAATCCCCTTATGTCGCTTCAGGGCAAGGTACCGGGCTTAACCATTACCAATACGGCCAGTGCAGATCCAAACTCCAGTCCGGGAATCCAGCTTAGGGGTGTTTCCTCACGCAGTGCAGGTTTAGGCCCTTTGTATGTAATTAATGGGGTACCCGGAGGAAACATTGACAACATTAACCAGAATGATATTGAAAGTATAGACGTGTTGAAAGGCGGTGCAGCTTCAGCCATCTACGGAACCAGAGGAAGTAATGGTGTAATTATCATCACCACAAAAAAAGGAACCTCACAATCGCAGATGTTTTATGATGGCTTTACCAGTTTTGATTATCTGAATAACCAGCTGGAAAACCTTAGTGCAGAAGAATTTATCGCCAACCGGGTACAGAATAAGCAAGGGCAGGATTACGGCGCAAAAACAGACTGGTTAAAAGAAGTAACCAAGTCGCCAGCTTTTGCGCACAAACATACCGTTCAATTTTCAGGAGGCTCTGCCAAAACCAATTATTTTGCTTCGGCAGATTACCGGAAGGCAGATGGAGTGGATCTCCGGGCCAATAAAAGAGAGTATGGGGCAAGGTTAAATATTAACCATACCACCGATAATGGCTTGTTTGTAGCAACCTTAACGGCCGCACCAAGAATGATGAACACCAGCAATGCGGATCAGGGGAATTTTAACAACGCACTTACGCTGAATCCAACCTATCCGATTTTCAATAATGCCGGGAAGTATAATTTCATCAATACCGGATTCTTCTCCAATAATCCCGTAGAAAATGCTAACGTGATTAAATCACAGTCGGAAATTAAGGAGCTGGATTTGAATGGTTCCCTTAAAATGAACATTCTTCCGAACCTAAGTACCATGGTGACCATTTCTCAGATTAGCCGGTCAGCTAAAAACCTGAATTTCTCACCCTCTACGCTTTCATCAGTGGTCAACTCGAATAAAGTTACCCAAACCAACTCCGCCTCGCAGGAACAGCAGGAAAATGATCAGAAAAATATCGAATGGACAGGTAATTATAATCTCGACCTTGGAAGGAATCATTTTAAACTACTTGGCGGGTATTCTTATTCTCTTTACAACTACAAGCAAGTATATGCCCAGAATTACGATTTTCCTTTTGATACCTATTTATGGAACAACCTTGGTTCAGGCTTGTATAATGGTGGAGCTGCCGGGCAGGGCCAGTCTGCCGTTTCTTCTACCCAGAACGGATCTACTTTAATTGCTTTTTTTGGCAGGCTTAATTATGATTTCAATAACCGGTATATCGTAACGGCCAGCTTAAGAAGAGAAGGTTCCTCAAAATTTGGAGCCAATAACAAATGGGGAAATTTCCCTGCAGTATCTGCAGCTTGGAGGATTTCGGAAGAAGGTTTTTTTAAAGACAACCTTTCCTGGGTAAATGAACTGAAAATCAGGGCAGATTATGGTGTTACCGGGAATCAGGATTTTGGAAACTACCTTTCACTTCTGTTATATGGTGGTGCGGGTTATTTTCCATTTAATGGACAGTATTACCAGGTTTACGGACCATCTTCCAATGTAAATCCGTTTTTAAGCTGGGAAAAATCAGAAAACTTTAACGTAGGCTTTGATTTCTCACTGCTAAAAGGTAGGCTGAGTGGCTCTATTGATTATTATACCCGTAAAAATAAAGACCTGCTGGGGAACTACAATGTATCCGTTCCGCCAAATACGCAGGCGACTACGTTTACCAATGTTGGATCGATGAAAAATGCTGGTATTGAGGTGGCATTAAGTGGGGAAGTAGTTAAAAGTCCTGATTTCGAGTATAACATCAACCTGGCATTTTCCTATAACCGAAATAAGTTCATTTCATTTTCGAACGCCTTATACAACGGTGGAACTTTTCAGGATGTGGCGGGCTTACCAGCTCCAGGTTCACCAGGAAACATCCAGCGGATTCAGGAAGGACACAGCATAGGCGAGTTTTATACCCTGAAATCGGCAGGGGTTAACGATCAGGGCGCACTGCTGGTTTACAGAAAAGACGGATCAATTGTACCTGCCAACCAGGCAAATAATGATGATAAACAATTTGTTGGTAATGGTTTGCCAAAATTTATCGCCTCATTGGGAAACACGTTCAGGTATAAACAATTTGATCTGGGCATATTTTTCAGGGGAACTTTTGGTTATAAAATATTCAATACATCAGCATTTTATCTGGGCACACCCTCCAGCCAAACGGATGCAAATGTGCTGAAATCAGCTTATGATAGTAGTAGCAAATATTCATTACTGAAAAGTACATCCACCACTTCTATTGCCTCAGATTATTTCCTTGAAAATGGCTCGTTTTTAAAAATAGATAACGTTTCATTGGGTTACAGGCAGAAATTGAACATTAAATACCTCAAATCATTCAGGGTTTACGGTGCGGCAAGAAACCTGTACACGTTTACAAAATATACCGGTGGAGATCCCGAAAAAGTAGAAGTTAACGGCTTAACGCCAGGCGTAAACACCTCATTAAATTATTATCCTTCTACCCTGCAATTGATTTTAGGACTTCAGGTAAATTTTTAATACAGCAAAAAATGAAAAATTATAAAATATTAATCGGTATGATCTTGTTGACGCTGGCAGGATGTACAAAACTGGATGAAGAGGTATACGATAAGGTAGATGCGGCAAACTTTCTCACCCGCAGGGATGACGTGATCAGGGATTTCTTACGCCCTTTTGAACACGCCTACTGGAGCATTCAGGGAAATGATGTATATGCGGTGGGTGAAAACAGTACCGATGAAATGGGTACATATAACCGCCAGGGCGATTGGCAAGATGGAGGTTATTACCAGCGGATGCATTACCATACCTGGACACCGCTTGATGGTTTTACCAACGGTGCGTGGAGGAACTTCTACCAGGGAATTGTTTTATCTACCAATTCATTACAGGATATGGAAGGCATTTCAGATCCTGCTAAACTCAATGTAACCGTTGCTGAATTAAACGATTTTAAAGCCGAACTTAGAACACTCCGGGCATGGTTTTACCTCCGCGCATTCGATTTTTACCGCAACATTGAAATTGTAACGGATGTGAAAAACACCACACAAGGCGGCGTGCAAGCCACCCCGCTGGAAACATTTACTTATATAGAATCAGAACTGAAAGCAGCCATCCCTGATCTTCCTGTCAGAGATCAGTTGGGGGCTAATGGTATAGGGCGGTGGACAAAAGCTGCGGCGGCAACATTGCTGGCCAGGCTTTATCTAAATGCCAAAGTTTACATCGGTACCGAGAAATATGCAGAATGTGAAATTCTTTGCCGCGATATCATCAGCGGTAAATATGGAAGCTACACGCTTGATACGCGTTGGGATGCACCTTTTGATTATACCAACAGCTCATTAAACTCCGAAGTGATTTACGGATTTCCGGGAACCCTTGCCCGTACACACTGGCAATACGATAGTGGGATGTTCTTTTGGGGAATGACTTATGATGCTGCCCCCTTGTATTGTGGCTTTACCGATTTTGGCAAATCTAACCCAAGGTTTGCGCTGCAACCCGGTCGGGATGTAGACAGTGTGGAATATACGCACAGTTTAGGAAAACCCTTTGTAAAATTCCAGAAATACCCAGATGATGTTCGCCTTAAAAAGTATAAAAACTTGGGGAACAGCAAACGTGAGGGCATGTTTTTATACGGCTATCTGCCTTATACTGCTACAACAAACGGCGTTTCACGGCCAGATACCGTAAGGGGAAATAAAGGCCCGTATGCGCTATTCATTCGTGATCAGGTTGGATTTTTTCTAGGCGCAAAACCTGGCACCCGGATAGCAGATAAGGAATCGAACATGAACCATGCCGACCATAATTCTGGTGTGTTTCTGGTTAAATATCCGGTTTATCCAACGCCTGATCCTAACCGGATTACTTCTGCCTATGCAGAGATCCGTCTTTCGGAAGTGTATTACATGCTGGCCGAATGCCGATACCGTGCTGGTGATAAGGCAGGTGCAGCTAACTTTTTAAACCAGGTACGGCAACGGAATTATCCTGCAGGTTCTGCCAGTATCTATAATGCCAGTGGTGCGCAATTAACTGATCAGGAAATGCTTGATGAATGGGGAAGGGAATTTGTTGGCGAAAACCGACGTAGAACAGACCTTATTCGTTGGGGTGTATTTACATCCGGTACCTGGTGGGATAAAAAACCTGATGCAGATAATCATACAGAAATTTTTCCGATAGGCAGGGATATCCTGGGTTCCAATCCAAAGTTGAAACAAAATCCAGGATATTAATCAAAATTTTTTTTGAATAATTTGGTTTAGTTGGGGGTGTTTCCGGTAAAACGGAACACCCTTTTTTAATAAAACATTAATTTGCGCTGCTTAATTAAGATCAAACCCGAGCAAATAATGTTTTTTATTTAAGTCAACAAGCAAGCAAAAAGGAATTTATAGTTGCTTATTTTTTCTAATGCCCGTACCAATTACCTTTCCATGCTGTAGCATTTCAAGTTTTGTGTCTCCATTTTCCATTTCCGTAAATTTGATTACACCATCTGCGCCTCCCTGCCTGATGGCCTGGAATTGGTTTTCACCAATGGGAAAAAAACGCATATCCCATTTTATCGTGTTGGAATTGTGGATCAGATGACCATCCAAAAAGGTGATTTCCTGCTGTTCGTCTTTATTTTCTTCGTTTGTATAATTACCGGCAAACTTTTCTATTTCTATCCTAGGCAATGAGATTTTTTTAGCGTATTCAATAACTGTAGGCTTATTGTCTAAGATTTGAGTAATCGTTTTGAAAGGATAAGCCCCCAATTTAAAGTTTTGTAAGGTAATAATCGTGCGGTCTTTACCCATATTATGATAAATAAAGGTTGCATAACCATCCCAACTGCCTGTGTGACCAAAGGAAAGATTATCATTTCCGCCAGATAGATCAAGCCCAAAACCATAAGGTATGGATCTGCCTTTAGGTGTTTTGGTGATGGCTGTCATTAAACTAAATTCATCCGGAGTAAAAAAAGTATTGCTTTTAAGCGCAACTATCCATTTATAAACATCTTTTGTTGTTGAATTTACTTTGGCGTTTCCAACAATTCCATCCAGATAAAAAGCAAGGCTATCGCCATAATTTGGATTTTCAGGAGTGATTTTATCAAATGAGTTTTTCTTCCAGACATAACCAGTAGCCCGGTTCTTAATTTTCTGCGGATGCTGCCGGCTATTGTAGATGAAGGTATTGTTCATTTTTAGCGGTAAAAAAATATCCTTTTTTAATAATTCTGCCAGACTCATACCCGAAACACGTTCTGCAATGGTGGCCAGCAACGCATAATTTGTATTGCTGTAGCTGTGCCTGCTACCAGGTGCAAATAATAGCGTATCCTTTCTTGCCGCGTAGAACCTGATGAGATCATCATTGGTGGCTATTTTGGTATGGTCCCAATGATCAGGCATGTCTACAATATATTCCGGTATGCCACTGGTATGCCTCAACAGATCATAAATCGTAACACCTTTCCATGATGCCAGTTCAGGAATAAACTTAATTAAGCTGTCTTGGTAATGGATCATTCCTTTTCTATGCAGCAATACAATTGCTGCCGCAGTAAACTGTTTAGAGCATGATGCCAGTTCGTAAATGGTTTCTGCCGTATTGCTATGTTTTGAAAGGGTATCTTGATATCCGTAGCCTTTCGAAAAAATTACTTTACCAGCTTGTGCAATCAGCACGGTTCCATTAAATTGATTTTGTGCATGCATGATGCTAAATACGCTATCTAATCTTTGTTGCGGTGTATTTTGAGAAAAAGATTCAAGGCTTACAAACAAACAGATCAGCATCGTTATTATCCGGATCATAATTATTAAGTGTTTTAAGTAAGTCGCAGTATTCAAAAAAGTGTTGCATAAAATCTTTCTTATAATTTAAAACTTAAGCAGCTTAATTTAAGGTTGCAAAAAAAACTTCAATAATTATGGTATATGGAAATTATTTAATCTTTGTATATGGCATGTTTTATCAGTATGAAAACTTATCTGAAAGTAATAAAAACACATCGTTTTCATTTTTTCTGATTGTTCATGAGTAAAAAGGCTTAATCATTACCTTTTATAAACTTTATTCCTTCCAGAATATTGAAGTCTGCCATTAAATCATCAAAGTTATCCTGTTTGGAAACCACAATGTCAGGGCTGATATAGGGGTAATAATTCCCATTTCGATCGCTGTCATAGCCCGTTGTCAATGCAATGACGGTATTGAAAGGTAAAGGCCATGAAACATTTCCTGTAGTATACCCCGCAGTATTTTCGCCTATGAAAATGGTATTGGCCCTACCCTTAAAAGCCAGTGCAGTAACCTCTCCAGAGCTTCCGGTAAATATTCCAGTAATCAGTGCCACTTTCACCTGATCTAGTAATGCACCTTTAGGATGAATGGAGCCTATCGTTGTCGATTTCTGGATATAGTTCCCATTTATCAGTTTGTATTGATTAACTGATTTTTTATTTTCATTGAGTTCGCCCCAGATATTTGTGTCGCCAAGAAAGTCGTACAATGCTAAAAGCATAGGTGCCGAGTTTCCACCCAAATTGAATCTTAAATCAATTATCCAACCATCTATTTGATGACTGGTTTTAACATCAGCGATTTGATCATATAAGGGCTGTGCAACCTTGTGCATATTTTCTGCAGCATTATCGAAAAATACCATCGAAGGTATTAAGATATAGCCATATTTTCCATCAAGCACCTTTACTTCAAATGATGGTTTGCTATCATATTTATTTTTCCATTGAGCAGAATAAAGGTCTTTTGGAATAGTCTTTTTAGTTCCCGTGTATTTATCATTCCCCCGGTAAACCAAACAATGGGTAGCGTTTATCTGATCAAATAAATTCGTGATTTCTTTAAGAGAGGCTTTAAAGCTATTGTAATGTTTAAGATTGGTGTAAGTTTCAGCTTCTAGCCTTTTCCAGTCTACCATTTTACGGTGCAGATACCCAACTTTTAAAGCTTTAAAAAGTGCCTTATAAAATACGTCTATACTATCCTTACTTGTGCTATCTGGTAGATCGTTTTTGGTGGTAATAATGTGGGCAAAACAAGTGTTAAAAGTAAGCATTAGCAAGCATACAAAAAGAGCATTTTTCATGATATCAATTTTTCAGAAAGACGAAACATGGTCGCAAATGGTTGCATCATTTAAAGATAATAATAAAAAGACTTCATAAAATCCATCATCATGTTATTGTGGATATTGCCATGAAGGGCTATTATTTGTGGGTCTAGCCTGAAAAACTCTTGCAGGATGGCATTCCCTTCAAGTTCTACCTTTTCAAAGCCCATTTCCCAGGATTCAAAATGCCGTTTTTCGATGGGGCCACGTTTAATAAGGGTGATATTATGATGTCGGCTATCTTTACTAATGTTTTGAAAAAGGCTTAATATTTCCTCTTTAGGCCCTTCCAATACCTGAATGAAGCGGCACAGATATCTATTCTCCAGATTACCTTCAATATAAGCCAGGCAACCTGTAATGTCATGGTCTTTATTCCAGCCTCTGGAGAATTTTAAAATCTCAATAAGATTTGCCGGCTGCATTACAGTGGCTGCAACACTGGTATAAATTAAGCGATACATAGTCTGGTTTAAAGATTCCATAGCCTGATACCTGATGGTGTAAATGCTTAAACATAACAATAAAAAGCAATAGATGGTTTAAGTCGTATCATTAGAAGTGGTTTTTCTACCTAGAGGTTGAGCAAAAGAGAAAGCTTATTTGCTACCCGGAATCCCATCCAGAAGCCCGGGTAGCGTATTGATGCTAAAAAATATGCATCAGTTATAGTCTAAATCGTCCCGTTGATTTAATGCTAACAATATTATCTACGAAAGTAGTTTAAGTAGAGATTGAAATTAGAACGGATAAGACAATCAAATGATAATTTAACAACATAGCAATGACATACAGCTTAAATTATCTTGCATTTGAACGTATAAAGGCAATCTAAAAGAATGATTTGAATTTAAAACATTCTTCCAGACTTAACATTTAGGATACATAGTGTTAAAAGTACACACCTAGCTTTGGCGTAATTAAAGCCCTTAAAATAATTTTGTAATGTAAATAAATCAATGCCTATGTGAATCTGCTTCGACATGCCTTTGAATATCACTACAAAAACAAACCAAACAAAAATCATTACTAACATTTAAGAGATGACATCATTTTCTTTTATTGCAGGTTTAAAGTCAACCTGCAGGAAATTGCTTTTGCCTATTGGATTACTGGCCATCAGCAATTCGCCCATTATGGCTGCCTACCAGTATAAGCGTAATCTGGCTATGGTCAAAAATCGTGTTGCTTTTACCATAACAGGTACAGTAACTGACGAACAACATCAACCCCTGCCTGGCGTAAGTGTCTACGACAAGAAAAACAAAAAAACTACAGTTACAGATGGCAATGGTAAGTATAGCATTTCATTACAGGAAGAAACCACTTTAGTGTTTACCTTTGTGGGTTATACTACTCAGGAAGTAGGCGTAAATGCTGCCCGAACTTTGAATGTGATTTTAAGGGAAAGCAACAATACCTTAGATGAGGTAGTGGCTATTGGTTACCAGAAAGTAAGAAAATCTGATCTTACCGGGGCCATCAGTAGTGTGAAAGCTTCAGAAATGAACCTCACCTCGCCAACAGTGGGCCAGGCCCTGGTGGGTAAGGTTGCTGGTGTTCAGGTATCGCAAACCAGTGGAGCACCTTATTCTGGCACTAAAATCAGGGTTCGTGGTGTAGGTTCTATTAACGCCAGTTCTGATCCCTTATACGTGATTGATGGTTATCCCGCCGGAAATAATGTATCTATCAATCCGGAAGATATTGAAACCATAGATATCTTAAAAGATGCCGCATCAGCCGCAATTTATGGGTCTAGGGCCTCAGGTGGGGTAGTGTTAATTACCACCAAAAGAGGAAAAGATGGAAAAGGTCATTTTGAATACGATGTGCAGGGTGGAGTTTCACAGCTATCTAAAAAGATTGATCTCCTGGATGCCAATCAGTTTATCCAGTTACTGATTGATGGACGGAACAACGCCTATAAAGATTTATGGGTTAATTCTGGCAAGACATGGAATGATACCATGTTTGGCGACAGCAATGCCACCCGCATCACCAATGTTGGTAACGGAAGTAGCGTAAGTATCCCTGCCGATCTTTATAATTTCTCTACCCGGCAAGCCATCCCGGCACAATACAATACCGATTGGCAGGATGAATTGTATAGAAATGCGGCTTTCCAGCGTCATAACCTTTCTTTTAACGGAGGGAATAAAGATGTAAAGTATTTCATGAGTGGTGGTTATCAAGATAACAATGGTATCGTAACGAATACCAACCAGAAAGTGATCAACTTCAGGGCCAATATTGATGGGAATGTGAGTGAACGCCTGCGTGTAGGCGCAAACATTGCTTATACGCAAAATAACAACCGAGAGGTACAGGAAGGACGATATAATTTAAGTCCGATGATGTCTGCCTTGCTTTACCTGCCTTATCTTCCGGCGCGTGATGGCAATGGCAACCCGATTCAGTTTGGCATGGCTTCACTCGCCTCACAATATGGAATTCAAAATCCTGAAAATCCTTTGGCTACAGTAGAACAGTTAAAAATTACCCGAAAAGGAAGCAGAAGCACCTATAATGCCAATGCTACTTATAAAATTTTAGATGGTCTTGATTTTAAAGCCAATTTGGGTACACAAACTTACAATGAGAAATATGATTATTACTTGCCAACCAGCCTGAGCAATGGCAATAACCCACCATATTCTACTGCATCGGTTACGGCAGCCAATGCTGTGGCCAAAACGTTAAGCCAAACCGATCAGCTGGCTGAATTTACGATGAACTATAGCAAAACATTTGGCAAGCATAAATTAGATGTTCTGGGGGGCTATTCTGCACAGAAGACCACTAGTGATTTAATACAGGTGTCTGCTAAAGGCTTCCAGAATGATTATATCGGAGAGATTTCAGATAAAGGTGCCGATCCAAGTTTTTTTGCCTTGGATAATGCAGCTAAATCTACCAATACCCTGCTCTCCTATTTTGCTAGGGTAAGTTACAATTATGCAGGCAAATATTTTTTAACAGGAACTTTCCGCCGAGATGGTTCCTCCAGGTTTGGCCCTTTAAACCAGTATGGTAACTTCCCTTCCATTTCAGCAGGCTGGAACCTTTCTGATGAAGATTTTTACCATAACTTTCTGGGCGAACATTCTACCGTAAAAATCAGGGCGAGTTGGGGTTTAAGCGGAAACAACAACATTCCAAATTACAGAACCCAGCAGCAAATGAATGCCCCGGGCGGAGTAGTGATTGGCAATGCGATTGCAACAGCCATCTGGCCAAGCGATATTCAGGACCCGAAACTGGGATGGGAATCCACTTCCCAGTATAATCTTGGTACAGATATCGGTTTATTCAAAAACCGCCTCTTCATCATTGCCAACTATTACCTCAGTAATTCTTACAATCTCTTATTTAATCAACCCATTTCAGCGGTTTCAGGTAGTGCTTCTATCCTCACCAACCTGGCAGATAGTAAGGTGCGCAATACTGGTTTCGACGTTCAGTTAGATGGACGAATTATTCAGAACCATGATTTTACGCTGGGGCTAAGTGGAAACATTGCGTTAAACCGAAATAAAGTATTGGATATGGGTGGTGCAAGTACCATTCTAACCAATGGTGCTGAACGTTCTTACATGACCCACATTACCCAGCAAGGCCAGCCAGTAGGTATGTTTTATGGTTTCAAAGTATTGGGACGAATCACAGCCGATAACCTGGGCAAGGTAGCACCGTCTGCCTCTACAACCAATCCGGCTAAAATTGGAGATTTGTATTTTCAGGATACCAATGGTGATGGAATTGTAAATGATGCGGATAAAACCATTATTGGTACTCCATACCCTAAATTTACTTATGGTTTTGCTTTAAATGCTTCTTACAAAACGATTGATTTCCGGGCTTCATTTAATGGTTCGCAAGGTAATCAGGTGTTAGATGGTCAGGATTATTACCTCTATAACTTTGAAGGTTCTGGTAACCAGTATGCCCAGGTAGCAGACCGCTACAGGAATGAAGCCAATCCGGGAAGCGGCTTAAATTATAGGGCTTCACGTGCCGGAACACAAAGTAACAATACCCGCTTATCATCTTTCTACCTTCAGGATGGATCTTATTTTAGATGTACCAACATTACCTTAGGTTATAGTTTCCCTAAAGCGATTGCCAATACGCTTAAGGTGAGTAACATTCGGGTTTATGCCAGTGTAGACAATGCCTTCACCATTACCGATTATAAAGGTTATAACCCCGAAGTAGACTATAATGGCGGTTCAAACTTAACGCCTGGGGTGGATTATGGAAATTATCCGCTGGCAAGAAATTACAACCTTGGTATTAAACTGACCTTTTAGAATTTAACAAAATGAAAAAATATATTTTAATAGCGGCCTTGGGTACTACTGTTTGCTTAAGTGCTTGTAAAAAAGAATTTCTGCAACAAAATAATCCCAATGCCGTAACGGTAGATAATTATTTTAAAACAGAGAATGATGTATTGCTTGCCGTTAATGGTGCTTACCAGGCCCTAAGAAGCAGCAATACCATGGGCGAGAATAGTGGTTTGTTTACTGATGAACGCTCTGATGATACCGGAAGAAACGATAACCAAAGTAATGCTGGCGAGCCTTTTCAGTTTAATGATTTTTCGCTGTTGCCAAGTAATTCCTACTTAAAAACACATTGGCTGGCCTTGTATAATTCAATTGCCAGAACCAACGTTATTTTATCCAACATTGATAAAGTTTCATTTGCCAATCCGGCCACCAAAACCAATTATATAGCAGAAGCCAAATTTGTAAGGGCCATCATGTATTTTGAATTGGTGCGCAAGTGGGGGCCTGTTCCATTGGTGACCAAACAATTGGTAACCACCGAAGAAGTAACCGCAGCTACTTTCAGGGTGCCGGAAGCAGATGTATATAATCAGATCGTAGCAGATTTAAAAGATGGCTTAAGTAGCACCCTGCCCAACTTTCAGCCAACCGCTGGAATTGGGAGGGCCTCAAAAGCAGCCATTAATGCCTATCTAGGTAAAGTTTACCTCACCATGGCTGCTACGCTTGCAAACAACAAAGCTGAAAATCTCGGCAATGCCAATACCTATCTTTTGGCCGCTTACAACATGAAAACCTTCGGAAACTTATCCGAAATTCCATATGCCGATGTGTTTGATGTAAACAAAAAGACAACTTGTAAAGAGCTGATTTTCCAGATTGCCAATAAACAGGGTGATGTAAATTATAGTTCTAGCATCGCCGCAAATAACCAGGCCAAAGGCGAAACCATCAACTCGCTGAAGGTATCAACCGGTATTGGTGGCAACGTAACATTAGATTTGATTAATGAATATGAAACTTCAGACCTTAGAAAAGATTTCTCTGTAAAATATGCCAATGATCCTATTGTGAAAGATTGGTTCATCACCAAATTCCGTGATGCAAGTTCACTGGCAACAGCAAACGGCTATGGTGGCAATGACTGGATCTTGATGCGCTATGCAGATGTGATTTTGATGTTGGCTGAAGTGAACATGTTACAAGGAAATGATGCCGTAGCCATCCAGTACCTGGATATGGTGAGAATCCGAGCCGGAATGCCAACTTATGCGGTTTCGAGAACCAATGCTGCTTATGCAACAGCTTTCCCAACACTGAAACTGGCCCTTCTTCATGAGCGCAGGGTAGAATTTGCTTTTGAACACCAGCGCTGGTTTGATCTAATCAGAAATTTTACAGCCACCGAATTGGCCACCTATTTAAAGGCTAAGCCGCAATCTTCTTTCGGAATTGCCAAGCTGGCGAACGTAACCACTAAAGATAGATTCTTCCCGATTCCTTTCGATGAAGTAAAGCTAGATCCAGCTAAAATGTACCAGAATCCAGGTTATTAGTCGTTTACCGATCCTTTTGTTTAATTGAATGGTGGCTGAAGAAACAGCCACCATTTTATCAATCTCCATAAATTTAGAAAAGATGAATGATAAAACCTGTTTGAAGCAAGGAAGCTGTTACCTGTTTTTATTAGGCGTATTGATGCTATCTTCCTTAATGGCCTCAGCACAACACCCTGAAAAAAGGCTTGCTGCGCTATTCCGTAAAGGCAATAAAGAAATTCTGGTTGCCGCACACCGTGGCGATTGGCGAAATGCACCTGAAAATTCGATGCAGGCACTTTTAAACAGCATAGAAAAAGGCTTCGACATCATGGAGCTCGATGTTAAAATGACGAAGGATAGCCAAATGGTGATTATGCATGATCAAACCATCGATCGAAGTACGAATGGGAAAGGAAAAGTAAGTGATTATTCCCTCACCGAAATTCAACAGTTTAGATTAAAAAATGGTTTGGGCAGAACGACTCCGCATCATATCCCAACGTTGAAAGAAATGATGCTGGCTGCAAAAGGTAAAATTATCATCAATGTTGATAAAGGTAATGATCACCTGAAGGAAGTATTCCAGATTCTTCAGGAAACGGAAACCCTCAATCAAACCATTGTAAATGTAGGGGATAACCTAACCTTTGAGTATTTGAAAAGCCATGAAGTAATTCCGGCAGAAGCATACCTGATGGTGGTCGTAAATATGAAAGGTACAGATGCCCTCCCGATTATTAAAAGTTACCAGCCTAATAAGAAAAGCATTATTCAGCCCATTTTTGATACCGATACCTTGAAAAACCTTAATATGCTGCCTGAAATTGCCAAACAACAGGTGCTTTGGTTAAATAGCTTATGGCCTTCATTAAATGGAGGGCATGATGATGACCTAGCCGTGGAAGAAAATAAAAAGAAGGAAAGCTGGGGCTGGCTCGTTGAAAAGAAGCCTGCCATTTTGCAAAGTGATCGCCCGGCTGAGTTGATTCTTTATTTAAAAAAGGCTGGCTTACATTTTTAATATGCTCCTTCTGGCTTTAATGGTTAATAAGGGTTTCATTTGCTGATGATCATTTTGCCAGAACAATAAATGAGCAAAAATAATATGGCCGGATCTAATGATGCTCAGGAACGGGTAACAAGCTTTAAAGCCATAAAACATGAACTTAAAAAAGAACCTGGCATTATGCGCCATCCTGTTGAGCAATTTTTGTTTAACTGGTTTTTCGCAACAGATGGCAAAGTCGCTGCCAAAATCAAAACATGGTTTCATCGTTATTGCACACCGTGGTAGCCACCTCAATAAGCCTGAAAATACTATAGCTGCTATTGAGGAAGCTATTCTACTGGGTGCAGATTATGTTGAGTTGGATCTTCGAACTACCCGCGACGGGCAATTGGTACTTTTGCACAACGACCACGTAGATCAGGTAAGTGATGGAAAGGGTTTGATAAAAGATCTTGATATTGAAGCAGTAAAAAAACTTACGCTAAAAGGGGTAGATGGTAGCCTGCACCAGATAGCCAGCTTTGCTGATGCATTAAAAACCTGCAAAGGTAGGATCAATATTTACCTTGATTTTAAAGCTGCAGATGTAGATCTGGCTTACAAGGAAATTGAAAAAGCAGGGATGACAGATCAGGTATTGGTTTATATCAATGAGCTGCAACAATACTATTCATGGAAAAAAGTTGCACCGAAAATGCCCTTAATGTCTAGTTTAGATAAAGCCATAAGAACAAAGCAAGCATTATTAGCCGCTTTGGACAAAATGCCCCTGGATGTTGTAGATAACATTCCGGCCGAAAATCTTTTACCGGTGATCAGATCTTTAGGAATTAGTGTCTTTCTGGATGTTCAAAAGAAAAATGAAACGCCTGATGATTGGATGAATGCGATGAAAAAAGCCATCCAGGGTATGCAGACCGATCATCCAGAAGCATTAATTGAATACCTGAAAGTTAACCGACTTAGGTAGCAAGACAGTGAATCAATTAAGTGATGGCATTATTTTTTAAAATATGCCATCACTTAATTTTGATGATATAGATAAAATCTATGTTCTTTTGAAAATAGATAGTTTTCTTTATTTCATTTTCTTTATCTGGTTGTCGTTACGGAAACCCGTAAAATTAGCTTGATGTGCTGTGTTACATTTGAATCTTAACAAATCAATACGCAGTAAATCAACTAATATGGAATATAAAGTTATACCCTTTACCGCTACCATAGATCATAAAAAGCAGACTACTGTAGCAGTAGCAGAACAATTGGAGCAAACTATCAACTACTATCTTAACGAAGGCTGGATATACATCAGGCTGGAGAGTGTTTCTACTTATGTGCAACCGGATCCCGGATGCTTTGGATTTGGTGCAAAACCAGGTTATCTTGCCTCATATCAGATGGTTGTATTTGGGAAAAATCTATAATGAGATTTCTGCTGCTATTCTTAATTAAAATATACTGGATGCTCAAGGCTAAAAACCGAGAGCCCCGGTGTATTTTTAGAATAAGCTGTTCCCGGCATGTTTATCAAATGGCTAAAACAGAGGGGTTATTCAAAGGACTAAAGGCATTTGCTTATCGATATCAAAATTGCAGGGGTGGTTATCAGGTAATCATAAATCCGGTTACCGATCAAAATTATATGATTTTGCCAAATGGTGATCAATTACAACAACATGAAATAGCCAAAAAATTTTCAGCCCCATATACTAAATAAAACAGAGTTTTAGAGGTAAGCTATTCAAATGGGCTTTGCTTAAAACTAAATAAATGAATAAAACTTCTAAATTGGAAGATGTACGGTAAATACTGAGCCTTGATCCCTTTGACTTTCCAATAAGATTTTACCCCCATGTCTGGTGATAATATTATGCGCTAAAAATAATCCGATTCCAAAGCCGCTATAATATTTTTCATTCTGACCCTCCACCCTAAAAAAGCGTTCAAAAATTTTAGTTTGGTCTTTTTCTTCAATACCTATCCCGTAATCTTTTATCGCAATTAATACTCCGCTTTCTGTTGTTGTTTTTACAGAAATATCAACCCTATTACTTTTTGGTGAATACTTAATTGCATTTGCAATCAGGTTAATCAATACCTGGCTAATTCTATCCCGGTCTGCGTTAACAAATACCTCCACCTTGGTTTCTAAATGGAAGAAGTAATGTTGGTGACTTAAACGAAAATCTTCTACCACTTCTTTTACCAGGGCATCAATTGCAAAATGCTCTACTTTTAAGTCCATCCTTCCGGCATCAATCCGGCTCAGGTCAAGCATATCTCCAATAAGTCCGGTTAATTGCAAAAGAAGTACATCGATACGGGTTAATGATGAACTTAGTTTTTGTAGCGATGGTGATAATGTTTCTCTGGACAGTAATCTTAAGGCCAATTGTACGTGTCCTTTAATGGAGGTAACAGGTGTTTTAAGTTCATGACTGAGCATGCTTACGAAGTCACTTTTGCGTTGCTCTTCCTCTTTTATCGTTTGAATATCAGTGGTAGATCCAACCCACATCATTACTTTTCCTTCTTCATCTAAAATGGGCGATGAGATATTTAAATGCCAGATATAGTTACCATTGGTGTCTTTAAAGCGCATTTCTGCAACATGTGGAGTGCCATTAGCTGCTGCTACTTCCAGCCCTTTTTTAAAGGGGGCAATCTCATCCGGATGCATGATCTGGTAATAGCCAAAATCACGAAGATTCTCAAAACTCATTCCTGTAAAATCCAGCCATTGCTGATTAGAGAAAGTAACCATGCCGTTTGGTAAAGCATTAGAAATCTTGGCGGGCACAAGGTCGGCAAGCTTTCTAAAATATTGCTCGCTTTTTTCAATCGACTTGCGTGCATGAACTTGTTCTGTCACATCTGTCGCAACGATCAATATATCAGATACGGCTCCATCCTGTCCAACTACAGGTTGATAAACTACATTAAAAAAGATTTCTTTTAATTCTCCTCCATGGTTTAACATGGCGCTGATTTCATTGGCGTAAAAAGGTACGCCGGTCATAAATACATTATCCAGTATACCTAGAAAAGGCTGACCACTTAATTCCGGTAATGCCTGGGCAAGCGGTAATCCTATAATTTCAGGGCTTTTACCCCAAACTTCCAATATCTTCTGGTTAGCGGTTTCAACAATCAACTCCCTGGCATGTAAAACTCCAATGGCCACAGGTGCCTCCTCAATAAAAAACTTAAATCGAGCCTCACTGGCTGCCAGTTTATTGTTCGCAATAGAAAGCGACTTATTTACCTGGGTCAGTTCGGCAGTGTATTTTTCGAGTAATCGTTTAGAAAGTATCCTTTCTGTAATTTCAAAAGACATCACTAAAACACCGTTTCTATTACCATCAGCATCCGCAAGGGGTTGGTAGGTGTAGTCTACATAGGTTTCTCTGATGGAACCATCGGGCATGGTAAAAATCACGGGGCTTTCTTTTACATCGATCACTTCACCTGTTTCCATTACTTTTCGGAGCTGACTGGCAAAAGGTTGATCTGCGAGGTCAGGTAATATATCCAGAAACTTTTTACCTAAAACCACTTCTTTGGTTTTGTTCCAGTATTTCAGGTTGCTTTCATTAATCATCTCTACAACCAGGTCATAACCACGAATCACCACAACGGAAGCAGGTAACATATTTAGGATTTGTTCCAGATTTCTGTTGGCCTCCCTAAGCTTTTCCTGAGAAGCTTGAAGTTCTTCATTTGCCGCGTTGAGCTCTTCATTTGTGGTTTCGGCTGCTTCGTTTAGCATGGCAAGTTCGGCAGATAGTCTGTATTTCTCCTGTTCCTGCAATTTGCGGTGTGTTACATCACGGGTAGTTCCGGATATGGCTACAACAACGCCATTTGCATCAAATACAGGTGAAAGGATATAATCATATGTCCTTTTTCCCAGTACGGCATGTGGAAAATCTACCTCCCCGCGAATGGCTTTTCCTGTGGCAATAATTTCATCTATCTCACGCTCATGCATCTCGGCGTGCCAGGGCTCGTATCCATTTTCGAGCAGGGTTTTACCGACTGAATCCTCCAGCCCCTTTCCCCACATTTCAAGCAATGCCTTATTAACATAATTAAAGCGATAATCTAATCCGAATACATAAATGAGGTCTGGTGTATTGGATGTTACGGTTTCATACAACCGCTGTTGCTGTTCAGCCTGGTCTTTTGCCCGCTGAAGTTCAATTTCTGTTTCTTTGCGGATGGTAATATCTTTGGCTGTTCCAAACCATTCTAAAATATTTCCCTCATCATTTAAGATGGGCACAGCTCTTGAAATTGTCCAGCCTGTGCTACCATCCGAACGTAAAACACGGTGCTCCAGCTCAAACATTGATTTGGTAATAAGTGCTTTTTCTATTGCGGCATTTACCATTTGCATATCAGATGGATGAACGTTGTGTTCTCTCCAGCCAGTGATAGGTGCGGATGTGCTTTTTAAAAATCCGCGGCCATCCAGTTCGTACATCACTTCCCAGTCTGGACTCATGCGGTAAACTACATCGGATGTTGCGGCTAAAAGGGCTGCGAAACGGTCCTGATTCGCTGCGATATCGCTCATATATTAAGTGGTAATAATTTTCTAAAATAAACTCAAATTAAGCAAATATCATAAATCCATATTGCTTCCTAAATACTTCTTAATATAATTTAAAAAGCATAAACACTCAGTAAAAGGAAGATACGTTTTTACAACACCTAATACAGATTAAGTGTTGCAGTATGGTAAAATAATTTAAGGAATTTCCTCCAACTGCCATAAATTGAAGATTTGATCTGTTTAAATACGCCGCCTTATAAAGGCTAAAAAAGAAAACGGGAATCATCCCTAAGGACGACTCCCGTTTAATCTAAATTAACGCTCTCAGGTATAAGACGGTAATTTTAAAAGATTATTGTATGGACTGAAAATTATTTTAAAAATAAGATATTGATACTAACTTAACCACGTCAGAAATCAGGATATTTCTTTTGTGGTATCGCTATAAGGCAACTTAGTGTATTATATTTAAATGCGGAGAATAACCTTGATAATCTCCGCATCATTTGCGGTGAATAGGTAATTTTGTACTAAAAAAGAAAACGGGAATCATCCCGAAGGACAACTCCCGTTTAATCTAAATTAACGCTCTCAGTATATAGACGGTAATTTTGAATCAATATTGTATTACAGTAAAAATATTTTTATTTTTCTTTAAACATATCCTGATAAGGCCAATCATTTGACTTTATAAAATGAATAAATTTAAATAATAAATTCTTTATGCAACATTATTCAACATCCTGCGACTACAAGATAGAAACCTGCTAAAACGCCGACTAACTAAACGCTCATTGCCACAAAAAGATAACATATCAGATCAGGAATTGATTTCCCTTTGCCTTCAGGGTAAAGATTTGGGCTATACCGGATTGTACAACCGTTATGCCCGTGGGATTTTTAACTCCATTAGCAGACTGATTACACATAGCGCAGAGGCAGAAGACATTTTACAGGAAACCTTTTTTACTGCTTTTAATGATCAGAAGCGGCTAAAGGAAATTAATAATTTTGAAGCTTGGGTAAGGAGAATGGCCATTAACAAATCTATTTCTTACATCAGGCGAAAGAAACTGTTGTTTTCAGATCTTGGCGATCATGAATTCAGGGCGGAAGCTGAATACGACATCAGAGATGATGAAATTTTTGAAAGCCGGGTAGAAGATGTCCGCCGTTGTATTAACGAACTATCAGATGGATACAGAACAATATTAAACTTGTATCTTTTTGAAAAAATGTCGCAGGATGAAATTGCGCTGATGTTAGGAGTTGCCTCATCAACGGTTAGAACGCAATATCACCGCGCAAAAAAGAAAATTTTAAGTTCACTTAAGGATAAAGCATATTATGAATGATCCGATAAAAGATTTTGTGGAAAAGCACCGGGGAGATTTCGATCATTTGGATGCCCCCCAACTAGACCTTGCCGGTTTAAAAGCAAGATTAGCCCAGGCAAATGATCAAAAACGACATAGGCTTTTAATCGTAAAATCTACCTGGTGGATGGCTGCTGCCGCTATATTATTGGTTTGTGCCGTTGGTTTTTGGTTCTTTAGATTGGCAAATCAAACCGTAAATCCTGAACAGCATTTTGCTGGCACTCAAGATACCCTGCATCAGCAAAGACCTCAAAAAACGAAAGCTCAGTCCACGCCTGATCAAAACCCTGCAGCAGTGAAATATGTGTCTGCACCGATTAAAAAGCCTAGGCATAGAAAAACAGTTAGGTCTGCTGATCAGCTGAATCAACTGCTTAAGCAACTAAATGACAGCACTTCATCAAGCTCCCGACTAGCGGCAATTTTAACTATTAAAAAAAAGGAATTGATTAGTTATGATATGCTTAACCGCCTGTCTGGTACCATCCAAAAAGATGGCAATAGCAATGTGCGTTTAGCGGCCTTAAGTGTGCTGGAAAAGTATAAGGAAGATGCCTATGTTTCTAACTTATTGGTATCCAGTTTTAATCATCAAGATGATCCCATGGTACAATTGGTGTTGGTTAACTTGCTGGGTAAAATGCCCAATGTTCAGATTGATGAAAAGCTTTATGCGCTGGTGAATGATCCATCTACCTTAGAAGCCGTAAAAGACGAAGCCTATCATATCCTCCTTAAAGAAAATAAACTTTAATAAATATAAAAAAATATAAATATGAAATATCAACTAATCTTATTATTCACGCTGTTAACCATTGGCCTGTCGGCTTCGGCACAAAAACAATACAAGGTTGCCAAGAGCAGCGGTAAAATTAACCTCAATATCAGTGGTGTTATTGTAGAGGGTTATAATGGCAATGAAATTATTTTTTCGATTCCTAAAAATGAAGACGAGGAAACAGATGAGCGGGCGAAAGGGCTGACTGTAATTAATAGTTCTGGTTTTAAAGATAACAGTGGCCTTGGTCTGGATGTAACCGTTAAGGGAGATGAGATTAATGTAAACCCGGTAAGTATTAGCAACCAGACTATGGTGACCATTAAATTACCTCAAGACATCAAACTCTCTTTTACCAACAACAGCAATATGTACCAGGATTCCGTAGTGCTAAAAAATCTGAAAGCTGAAATTAACGTAGCCGTGACTGGTAATGATATTGTATTATTAAATAATGTTGGTCCGATGAATATCCGTACCCTGCACGGATCAGTTGATGCCACCTTCCCTGCTGAACCTAAAGGTCCAATCTCTATTGTCTCGCTAAACGGACATATAGATGTTGCTATTCCAAAGACAGTAAAGGCAAATTTGGATGTTGTTACCAGGTCTGGAAAAGTATATGCGGCCGAAGGGTTAAAAATTGTGCTGAATCAGGTAGCTTCAGAAAGAACAAGTACTGGAACACTTGCTGTTACAAAAACAGGAACCAACCCGCTATTGGCACGGTCTTTAACTGGAAATGTACAAGTTAAAGTTACCACTAATGAAAATAATTATTCATATACAACGGGTAATACTATAAGTGCAGACGGAGAAGTGCTTAATGGAAAAATAAATGGTGGAGGAATTGATTTGATTCTGAAATCAACCCACAACAATATTTACATCAGAGAAAAATAGCTGCTCGTACTGTGTTTTTAATTATGATATTTACAAACAAGGGGTTTTTTCACAGAAAAAGCCCCTTGTTTGATTCGGGAGGCGACATACGGCTGAAATTTAGATTTCGGAAGAATTTAAAAGCATGTTAGCCAACTTAACCGGGTGCTTAGCTTTACATTACTACTGTAGCTTCCAACTCAACTTTTAACGTTTCGAAAAGACTTTTAACTTCCAACACGGTTGTAGCTTGTTTAATCCCATGTTTAATTACCCAATCCTGTAGCAGGTGAAAACTTTCAAAGAATGCTGCAATATCAGTATGGTAAACATTCAAGCGCACAATGTTTTTGCATTCGTAGCCTGATGTTATAATGAGTTGCTCAAGGTTTTGTATGGCTTGGGTTAATTGGGTTTCCATATCCGCGTCACTTGATAGGCCATCAGCATTAATGGCTGTTTGGCCAGCACAATAAAGTGTACCGTTTACCTGCTTTACTTCCACTGCCTGAACATAATTTCTCTGGTCTTGCCATTTCCAGGGGTTGATGGTTTTGATTTCCATATCAATTTGTGTTTTGATGCAGCAACCATTGCTACGCCACAAAATTGAAGAATGATGGTACAAATGCTGTTGCGTTACATCACCATTTTGAAGTGATGTTTGTCACACTATCCGGCCAGTCGGCTTAATGTTTCTCTGGAAACACCAAGATAAGCAGCCAGCAAAGATTTCGGCACCCGTTGAAATAATGATGGATACTGTTTAAGCAATTGCTCGTAACGTGCCTTTGCATTGGAAGTAAGCAAAGATAAAATGCGGCGTTGTGCCGCAATATTGCCAAAATGGGCCTTTTCCAGAAAAAACAATGCGATCTTTTGCGACTGTGAACAGATCGTTTTATAATCGGCAAGTGAAATATAGAGCACTTCAGTATCTTCAATGCATTCCAGGGAAAAGCTTGCAGGCTGTTGCGTAAGAAAGGCATTAAAATCACTCTCCCACCAATCTTCCATAGCGAAAGAAATGATGTGGCTTTTCCCGCTTTCTTCCTGATAAACAAGTTTGGTAAGGCCAGAGATGATGAAATAAGAATATTTAACCATTTCACCTTCCTGAATGATGAATTGGTGCCTTTTGTATTTCCTGCTTTTGAAATGGAACTGTACAAAATCAAATTCTTCATCCGTTAAAGTGATTTGTTTTTCGATATGTTTGCGCAGGATTTCGTACATGAAAAGCTAAAATTCTAATTCGTCTAAGTTAAGAATTTTTGAAGTATAGAAATCTAAGAATACCAGGCCAGGTAGCCAATTAATTCTTCTTTCTTTAATGTAATGATGTTTAAAGCCAAAATTTAAACGTGAAGTTTTGGCTTTGGCTTTCGCCATTCCCAGGGCGCGATAGGGTGTTCATCGTGCCACAAACCTATCCTGTTTTTTCTTGCCGTTATTTCGAGTTGTGCATAACCTGCATCAGTAGAATATTTTTTATAATGCCAGGCCATTCCCTTTCTAATCATTTCCTGATTAAGCACTTGTTTTTTCTGATTAATGATTACTGCAATGAGCCGTTTATACCGGTCATACTTTTGCCCGTATACCATCACATTTTGTCCGAAGCATAAATCAGACAAGGCTTGCTTCGCAAGATTGCCAAAAGGTTGCGAACGTCTTTTTTCGGGACAATCAATATGTGCCAAACGGATTTTTATTTGCGTATTTTTGTAGAGCACTTCCATTGTATCACCATCCATGATGCGGATCACCTTTGCAAGGAAAGTCTGGTTTTTGAGGTTTAAATCTAGTATTTCTGTTCTTTTGAAAACAGGCTGAAGGAATAGTAATAAAATTATTGTGGTTATTTTTCCCATTTACATAAGGTTTTACCCTGATCTCTTGCTTTATCTAAAGAGATTGAAATTAATTTATGACTGCAATTACTCAAGCCACGACAGTTAGCGCTGAGGTGATATTTTTTGCCACTCCCGCTGTTGCAAAGGTAAACAGTTGCAGGTACTTTGCAAGTGGCTACAATTGAAAATAGAAGGCATAAGCAAAACGTTTTCATGGGATGATGTTTTACAAAAAGGATTTAAAATGTGGGGTTGCCATTTCTGTGGAACCATCAGGGCAACCACCACATTTTTCTGAGCACTAATTTTTAAGGTATGATTCTTTGAGTGATTTTCTGGCTCAAAATTAACATAGAGATAAAGGTCTTTTATAAGGGAAACCGTAAAGCAATAATTTTTTTAAAATTTCAGCTTTATGATATAATCTCATTTTTATTTAAAGAGTTAATGTCGGATAGAAATGATATGAAAACTATTTATTAAATCTGTTTTGGAGGATTAAAAATCCTCAGGAATATCGATCGGGATTATAAATCCCGACCAACGGACAAACAGTTAGTTTATTTTTGGAGGCCGAATTTGGCCGCCTTCCCCACCAGTACCATCATCAGGAGATTGATCTCCTGAATCCTCACTTGTAGTGTTGGTTGCGTTTATATTAGTTGTCGCACCATTTGTAGATGATGTGGTTGAAGGATTTACGAATCCTAATAGCATGGCAATAAATAGAGGAATAAACATTGTTTGAGAAATTAGAAATGAAATACTGTTAATCTTTCCAAACCGATCGAAAAGACACAATAAGTGAATTTAAATAAAAATCCCGGTTCATTAAAGATGCGCTATAAGTTCAAGGTATTAAAAAATATTATTTCAATAGCCTAACTATAGGTTTTGCATTTTTTGTGTGGCAGCCACATCAATATTTGGAACACGCATTTTTGCCAGATTTTCTGCCAATGTTGCTGCATCATACCTCTTAGTTAGGTTTGCAAAATCATTTAATGTGGTAGATAATATTCTTAACGTTAGTAAATACCATTTATTTAAATTTCTTATTTTTTGACTGTTGTTTTCATTGTGATAAACAAGGTTAATCTTTTCATTATAACTAAATTGAGCCTGATCTAAGAAAGATAGCTTTTCTGTTATTTGCGATAAAGCATCATCAGTTAAATTTATACCCTTAACCGCCAATACGCAATCGTTCTGAACCAGGTAATCCAATCCATCAAAAGATATAAATGTGGGTTTAATCCTGTTTAAGATATATTTTGGCGTTGATACAGTATGTGATACATTGCGATTTTTATAAAGAGAATGACCAGCTGAAATCATATTTTTAATCAGTTCATTCCCATTTACATGGTCGTAAACTTCAAATGTGGCATTGGTATGAGTTGCAGGTATATTTTGAGCAGAAGTGCTTGCAGTCAAAATCATTGATGCAATAGTTAAACAAATGCTTATTGAAATAAAAGAAATTTTTTTCATGATTAATTTATCTTACTCAAAGATAGAAGAATGATGATGGGGTAAGAATTTCTTGTATACCTAGTTTTATAGTTTTGTTCTTTTATGTGATATTCACAATGATAAAAATCAATTTTTATTTTTTTTCTCCACTTTTACTGTATATAGAGCTTATTAATATGAGTTTAGAGTGTAAGTTTTTATTTACCTCATGTTTCGAATTTTAAAGGTTTGTTTCATATATTACATTTCAACCTACTATTTGACAACGCTAAGATTTTTGATTGGTAAATGACGCTTAGCAAGGTGCAAATGAATATATTTACCCTACAAAACAAAGGCATTTTTTGTCTGATCAGATTTAACTATATGAGTGACGATTTTTTTAGCTACCTGTTTAAAAAACGGAATAGCCATAACCATATGCCATCTAATGAAGTCATTGCACATTGGGCTGCCAAAATTGTCGACTTATTGTATCCTGAACACAGTATAACCAGGTTTGAAAATGAAACCGATTTAGTGACTTATACTCAAGGATTAAAATCAGAACTATTTAGCATCGCATCAGCTGGCCATGCAGAAAATCCTGGGGGCATTAATTTAATAGCAGATCTTTTCTTTGCACAGCTCCCGGCGCTTTATCAAATACTGAATACGGATATCTCTGCCATTTATAAAGGCGATCCTGCAGCGGTTAGCGAATTTGAGGTGATTAGAACATATCCGGGATTTTATGCCATTTGCTTTTATCGCATTGCACATGCTTTGCATACACTTGGTCTCAGGCTCATCCCAAGAATTCTGACTGAACACGCACATTCAAAAACCGGAATTGATATTCATCCTGCTGCAGAAATTGGTGAATACTTTTATATTGATCATGGAACCGGTATCGTAATTGGTGAAACCACAATAATTGGTGAACATGTAAAGTTATATCAAGGTGTAACGTTGGGAGCCATGAGTGTAAAAAAAGTATTGGCTGGTAGTAGAAGGCACCCAACGGTAGAAGATCGGGTGGTTATTTATTCAGGAGCAACCATTTTAGGTGGAGATACCATCATTGGGCATGATAGCGTGATTGGTGGAAATGTATGGCTAACAGAAAGTGTAAACCCCTATTCATTGGTTTATCATTCGCCAACCATCACCATTAGAAACATAAAGGAAAAGAATTAAGTAGTATGTCAGGAATTGTAGATTTAATCGGAAATACGCCAATGGTTGCACTGAGTAAGCTCAGCCCAAATCCAAAGGTGAAAATTTATGCTAAACTAGAAGGGAATAATCCAGGTGGAAGTGTAAAAGACAGGGCATCTCTAAATATGATCCGCAGTGCGATAGAAAGGGGTGAGATTAAACCAGGAACAAAATTGGTGGAAGCCACCAGCGGAAATACTGGTATTGCACTTGCCATGATTGCTAAGCTTTATGATTTGGACATTGAACTGGTAATGCCAGAAAACTCTACCCGTGAACGAAAAGTAACCATGGAAGCATTTGGCGCACAGGTTACATTGCTCGAAAGTATAGAAGCTTGTCGGGATTATGCTGAAGAAAAAGGGGAGTCAAATGGCTATTTTCTTCTGAATCAATTTGCCAACCCTGATAATTATATGGCACACTATAAAACTACCGCACCTGAAATGTGGAAGGATACAGACGGCAAGATTACACATTTTATCAGCTCAATGGGTACAACAGGCACCATTATGGGCTGTTCCAGATACCTTAAAGAACAAAATCCATTGGTTCAAATTGTGGGCTGCCAGCCAACAGAAGGCTCCTCAATTCCTGGAATCCGCCGTTGGCCAAAAGAATATTTGCCAAAGATTTTTGAACCGGAACGAGTAGATCGGGTAATGGATATTAGTCAGGAAGAAGCGGTTGAAATGTCGAGACGATTAGCTAAAGAAGAGGGGATTTTTGCCGGAATGAGTTCTGGTGGTGCCTGTGCAGCTGCCATTCGTTTAGCTTCCGAATTAGAATCTGGTTTATTGGTTTTTATTACCTGTGATCGGGGCGACCGATACCTTAGCAGTGATTTATTTGGTTAATAACTTCAAAATATATGCTCGGGTAATAGAAAAGCATTTTATTTTTCAATTCTTTTCCGGGTTAAATATTTTCTGAATGGAATATCATAAAACACCATGGTAAGATAAGCCAATCCGAATAACACTAAAATGCCCATTACAATAATAAATACCAATTCAGTTCCTTGCGGCTTGTAAGCGTTATAATAGTTGCTGAACATCCAAATGGCGGCGTAATGTGTCATATATAAGGGATAAGAGATTTTGCCCAGGAAGATGCAAAGTTTTTTAATGCTTTCATGAATACTCGTGCCAGCCCCCAATGCAATTAACACCGGGAAGTAAATAAGCACCACTAAAAGTTCGGCTAGCCAATTATATTGGAAAAATGGCATTACCAAGGTTAAACTTAAGAGGATAGAAAGACCTATAAAACCCAGTTTGTTTTTGATGATCCATTTAAAGCGGAAGATCAAGAGACCAGCTAAAAACGAGTATAAAATTCTTGCACCTCCATCCCAGAAGTTTGATCCAGCCCAGCCGCCCATGAGCGATCCGCTGTTATAAGCTACGGTTCCAAGAGCCAAAGCACCCAGAATAGCCAGCACAAGAAGGTACTTTTTACTCAATCTATATAAGATAAAGGCATAAAATATATTGGCTACATATTCCCAAAATAATGACCATGATGGGGCATTCAAACCAAACAAATTAAAGGCCCTTTCTTCTATAATCGGAAAAGGAATTAATAATGCTGAACTTAAAAAAAGCAGTATGATTTTCCCAAAGCTAAAAATACCTGGGTGGCCGCCAAAAGGATCACATAAAAAGGCAATTAAGCCCAGGATAGATCCAAACAATACTAATGGGTGAAGCCTGATGATTCGCGATTTGAAAAATTGCACAATGCCTATTTTCTCCATTCGATCATCATAAGCATATCCAATTACAAAACCCGAAAGGCAGAAAAAGAAATCGACAGCAAGAAAGCCGTGGCCAATGATGTTCCTGGTGTAATCGGTATACACCATTTCCATAAAGTGATAGGTTACAACACCAAATGCGGCTATTCCCCTCAAGCCATCTAGCACAGTAAAATGTTGTTTGGTTTGGAGCGGTTGCGGCATTAAAACATTCATGTTCAGCTATTGATGATGATTAAACTTATCTGGCTTAACCACAAGAATAACCATTTATTCAAGCTTTTCAAACAAGAATGATCAAAAGCTTCCTATGTAAGGTTAAATAAGAGGCTGTGTCATGACTTTAAAATTGTCATCCTGAACCCCGTAGAAGGATTTGTTAAAAAGGTTTTAAACGGTGTTTAACAAGCTTAACATGACAAATTTAACATCAATTAATAATGGTGATACAGCCTCTTATTCTAATTTGTTTTAAATGGAAAGAGCTCCCAGCTGTTGCAATACGCTTAATTCATCAACTAAAGACCAATGCTCTACTATTTTTTCATTGGTAAATTTGAGGATATAAACGACATCATATTTAACTTTAATGCCTGTAGCGGGTACATTCATAAAAAGATCTTTGTGTGTGCCTTCCAATTTGAAATGGCAAGTTACTTTATCTCCATCGCCTAGAATGTGATTGAAGCTAATTTTCAAATCCGGGAAGGCAAGGTTATAAATCTGACTAATATCACGATACCCATCAGCGCCTGTTCTTTGCCCCGGAAATGGATTTTGAATGGTTACGCCACTATCAACAAACTGATCAATGGCATCGATATTTTTCTGATTAAATAATTCATCAAAAAACACCTTACAAATTGCTTTATTTTTTTCTACCTGACTATCCATATTTATGCTTTAATGAAACTTTTATTTTACAACAGGATAGTTTTGTTGTTGTTTCCAGAAATTAAAAATCCTTTTAAAAGTGATATTTGATCAGTATAGATTGAACTTTAATTTTGCTATGCTCTTAAGGCCTAAAAGCATTCTACTTCCCAATACCGCTCCCAGTTCTGGCCTTTATCTAATTTAATGATGCCTTCTTTATGGGCAAGTTCCTGGTTATGCGTTACGCTATCTGCTACACCACACCAGGGTTCTAAGCAAACAAATGGTGCATCAGTTGCTGCCCAGATGCCAAAAAACGGGAAATCATCAAAATGGAAATGTAAGCCATAATCATTCTGAGTATTTAATAAACTAATGCAGTTACTTTGCATCGTTTTAAACACTAAAGCATCATTATAAAAAAGCTCATGCTTTAAATTTAGTTTATGCCCGTTCAGATGAATATTACCTGTTTCCTTCGCAATTAAACCATTGTCTAGCTTCCAGTAAGTTAGCTTTTTATCTGCATTAAAGGCCAGGTAATAATCAGTATAATCAGTTTTTGGAGTATACGGAACCGCAAAAGCAGGGTGTGCACCTATAGAAAAAAGGAGTTCGCCCTCGCCGGTATTAATTACTTCATACGTGAGGTTTAGTTTTCTATCGATGAGCTGATATTTCAATCTGAGTTCAAAATGAAAAGGATAAACCTTTAAACTCTCTTCAGATTCGGTTAAGGTAAAAACAGCTTCGGTATCACTTATTTTCTGGTAATTAAAAACCTGATCTCTTGCAAAGCCATGACGGGGCAAATGATAAGTTTCATTTTGATAAGTAAAGCTGTCGTTCTTTAAAGCGCCAACAATGGGGAATAAAACCGGACTATGCTTTCCCCAGTATTTGTCGTCTCCATTCCAAAGGTAGTCTAACTTAGTTTCTTTACTAAATAAGCGTTGAAGTTCTGCCCCTTTAGCCGCTAAGCTTACTTTTATATATTCGTTTTCAAGAGTTATCATGGTGTGCTAAAAGTAACAAATATGATGCTTTAAAAAATATCTTTTTTACTAAATTTGAGCAATTCATGGTAGTCGCATCCTTTGCATTCCATCATTAATGATGACGATTCATTTTAAGTCTGTTCTATCACAATCACATCAGGAACCTCTAGCCCGAATTGGGTTATCAAATTAAGAAATAATTATGGCTGTAGATTTATCAAAGTTATCAAACTCAAAAGTTAAAGCCGCAATTACAGCCCTGCAAAATGCTGATTTAAAGGGTTGGTTTGCATTGTTTAGTGAAAGCGTAGCCTTTTATGATGATGGGAACCAGGTACAGTTTAATAATTTCTTTAAGAAAGCTTTTGGCCATGAGCGTTTCATTAGCATTGATGCGGTAGAAGATAACGGGCTTTCTGTATATGGCGATTTTCATTCTGATCAATGGGGAGATTTCAAAACGGTTTTCAAATTTCAAATCGATAAAAGCGGAAAGATCAGCAGGCTGGATATCGGACAAGCTTATGAGTCTGGAGTCTAAAGTCCTTAGTCGAGAGTCTTGATTTACGACTAAGGACTCCATACTAAAGACTAACTTTTCTCTTCCCAGATGCAGGCAATATTAATAATGGTTTGCACGGCTTTTTCCATATCCTGTACACTTACCCATTCTTGTTTACTATGAAAGGCATGCTCACCGGCAAATATATTTGGGCATGGTAGTCCCATAAAGGATAATCGTGAACCATCTGTGCCACCGCGAATACTTTGTTTTTTAGCGGTAATGCCTGCGCGCTCAATGGCTTCAATTCCATATTGAACAATTTGTGGATGCTGATCCAAAATTTGCTTCATATTTCTGTATTGTGCCTTAATATCTAAACTGAAAGTAGCGTTTGGATATCTGGAGATTACGTTTTTAACTGTATTTTCCAGCAATTGCCCATGTGCTGTTAATTTTTCGTCGGTAAAATCTCTGATAATAAAATGTGCTTCAGCTTGTTCTACCTGGCCAGAGATGCTTACGGGATGAATGAAACCTTCTTTTTGGTGTGTGGTTTCAGGAGTTAGGTTATCTTTTGGTAAAGCCGAAATTACTTCAGTAAGAATTTTTATAGCACTCTCCATTTTGCCTTTTGCAAAACCAGGATGTGTACTCACGCCATGAATTACCAATGTGGCACCATCGGCAGAAAAGGTTTCATCTTCGATCGAACCCAACGTTTCACCATCTATAGTGTATCCAAAATCTGCTCCCAATTTCTTCACATCCAGTTGATCAACACCTCGGCCTATTTCTTCATCAGGAGTAAAGAGGATTTTAATTTTTCCGTGTTTTACCTCGGGGTGCTGGATCAAAAAGTTTGCGGCTTCCATAATTTCAGCAATTCCTGCCTTGTTATCTGCACCTAATAAAGTTGTGCCGCTGGCCGTAATGATATCATGACCAATCTGGTGCTTTAAGTCTCTATGTTCAGACATTTTTAGCACAATATTTGGATCATCAGGCAGAATCAAATCTTCTCCTTGATAATTGTCATGAATAATCGGTTTTACATTATTACCACTACAATCTGGAGAGGTATCCATATGAGAACAGAAAAAAATTACTGGAATCTTTTTATCTGTATTGGATGGAATTGTACCATATACATATCCATTATTATCCATTTCTGCATCAGAAATGCCCATTTCTATTAATTCCTCAACCAATAATGTACCTAAATTCTTTTGTTTTAAAGTGGAAGGACAAGTGGTAGAATCGGGATCGGATTGGGTATCTATTGCTGCATATCGGATAAATCTTTGTGTTAAAGACTGACCTAAATTAATGTACTTGCTCATAATTCAAAGGTAAAAGTTATAAATATTGAATAAACATATTATTTTTGTGAAAAAACACCATGACATTTAAGCGCCTCAGGTATACGCTCCTTATTGTTTTATGCTCGCTAATCATCAACTCATCTTTTGCGCAATCTAATTATTTTAAATGGTCTGCCGGTTTTGGCGCCGGACCTAATTTTTCTAAAACAGATGTGGAAAAAGGCAGTTGGGGCCATACAGCGTATGGAGAGGTTAATCATTACCTTACTCCTTTTGTATCCTTGGGTGTTGAAGCACAGTATGGTTTAGTACAGGGTGGAAATATTAGAACCGATCAACACAACAGGCAATTTGTAAATGAATATTCTAGCATCAGCCTAAATTTTAAAATGGCTCTTGGTGAATTAATTGATTTCGAAAGCAGCAGATTTCTAGATAATATTAAGGGGACGTATGTAGGGATTGGTGTTGGCGTAATTAGAAATAATATTACTGATATTGTTCGTTATAAGCCCTTATGGGCCTCATATGATCCAGGGTTTGGCCCCTTTCCAGGAGAAAATAAAACCAATAACCTTTGGGTACCGCTAAATTTGGGCTATAATTATTATTTATACGATCGTTACGGTTATATGCGCTATGCCATCAATCTTAACCTTCAGAGCAATTTCACTTTTGGTGAGGGCTTAGATGGATACGACGATCCGTCAACTAAGTTTAAAAATTACTCGCCCGATACCTATAATGCTTACACTATCGGAGTCAAATACTTTTTCGGAAACACCAGAGCTTATCATAAAACTTTGTAGATTCGGGTTTTATATATCTATAAGTTTTTATGAGATTTTTTTTTGTGTTTTGCCTGATGCTCTTGTCTTCATCTAATATGGCGCAAAAAACGCCTTTTGAGCAAAGCAAAAAAACACAAACGGCCACTTATCCTGAAGTCATTGCTTATTATAAGTTATTGGCAAAACAGTACCCACAGGCAAAACTTCTTAGCTATGGTAACACTGATTTTGGTCAGCCGTTACAGTTGTTGGTTTTATCAAAGGATCAGGTTTTTGATCCGGCAGCCATCAAAAAAAGAAAGAAAACTGTTTTGCTCATTAACAATGGCATTCATCCGGGTGAGCCTGAAGGAATAGATGCCTCCATGATGCTAAGCAGAGATTTACTGAAAGGGAACAAGCTCCCAAAAGATGTGGTTATTTGTATCATTCCACTCTATAATATCGATGGCAGTTTTAACAGAACCTCAACCTCCAGAGCCAACCAAAATGGTCCGTTGGCTTATGGTTTTCGTGGCAATGCGAGGAATCTGGATTTAAACCGTGATTTTATTAAAACAGATTCCAAAAATTCTGCTGCGTTTCAATTGATTTTTAATACCTGGAAGCCAGAAATTTTTGTAGATACCCACACCAGTAATGGTGCCGATTATCAATATGTGATGACCTTGATTCCGACGCAGAAAGATAAGCTAAATAGCATTTTGTCGGGATATTTAACCAGCACTTTGGTGCCAGGTTTGTATGAAGCCATGGCAAAACATGGTTATCCGATGATTCCTTATGTAAATTCAATTGGCGAAACGCCTGAAAGTGGAATTACCGGATTTATAGAATCTCCAAGATATTCTACTGGGTATGCAACACTGCATAATGTGATCGGCTTTATGCCAGAAACACACATGTTAAAAGCTTATGATTTGCGTGTTGATGCCACCTATAAATTACTACAAAGTTATATAGATATTATTCAGCGTGATGCAAAACTGATTCTGGAAAATAAACAAAGGGCGGATGAGTTTGTTGCCAGGCAGACTGAATTTCCTTTAACCTGGCAGTTGAACAAAAACGAGGTTAATAATATTACTTTTAAAGGTTTTGAAGCCGGGCAAAAACCAAGTGCGGTAAGCGGCATTAACCGATTATTTTACGATAGAAATAAACCATATACCAAAACCATTCAGGAATGGAATAAGTTTGAGCCTGCTATTGCTGTGCAAAAACCATTAGCCTACATTATACCTAAAGCCTGGGATAAAGTGATTGCGCTTTTGAAGCTTAATGAGGTGAAAATGCGGGAACTGAAAAGTGATACTCAAATTGAAGTGGAAAGTTATTATATTGAAGATATGAAAACGGGTTCGAAGCCTTATGAAGGACATTATCTACACACTGGAGTGAAACTTAGTGTGAAGAAACAAAAGCTTCAATACTATGCTGGTGATGTCATCATATATGTAAACCAAAAGAATAACCGGTACATTGTAGAAACACTTGAGCCACAAGCGACAGATTCTTTCTTTAATTGGAACTTTTTTGATTCCATTCTGGATATGAAAGAACATTATTCAGCTTATGTTTTTGAAGATACAGCCGAAGGGATTTTAAAAAGTAATCCTTCGTTAAGGGCTCAATTGAAGGAAAAGAAATCTTTAGATACTACTTTTTCAAAAAACGCTGCGGCTCAGCTTGATTTTGTCTATAAAAATTCTGATTATTACGAGAAAACACATAATCGGTATCCGGTTGCCAGGTTAATGACAACTGTGAAACTCAATTTAAAATAATCCAAATGGAATACTTAAACGTGGCTCCGGTAGCCTCTATCATTTTTGTTTTTACACTGGTTACCAGCCTTTATGCTTTTTATGATCAAAGCCTATATGGCAAGTTTATGTTGCATCCATATAGCGTTTCAAAAGGGCATAAGGTTTTCACTTTAATTACAAGTGGCTTAATCCATGCAGATTGGATGCACCTGTTCTTCAATATGTTTACCTTTTATGCCTTTGCTTTTACCCTTGAACAAATGATGGGCAGCTGGCAGTTTGGCTTACTTTATTTTTTAGGTTTAGTGTTGAGTGATTTACCTACCGTTTTTAAACATAAGGATGATTTTCATTACAATAGCTTAGGTGCATCAGGCGCTATTAGTGCTGTACTTTTCAGTTATATCTTATTTAATCCGATGTCTAAAATCTACATCATGTTTATCCCAATTGGAATACCTGCGGTGATTTTCGGCGGCTTGTATCTGGTTTATTGCATGTATGCCTCTAAAAATTCAAGGGATAACATTAATCATGATGCGCACTTTTTTGGGGCCTTAACCGGATTAATTTTTACCGTAATTTTTGTACCCAACATTATTCAGCATTTTATAGCTGCCTTATCCGGCGGTAGGTAAACAAGGGTTTTTGAAAAAGCTCATGGGATTATTGGGATCTTTAATAATTTCGAATTGCACATAACCCCATGGTTTCCAGAAGTTTTCCAATACCTGGGCATAAACCTTATGTTGCCAAACATCAAACAAAGGTTTGCTCATGTTTCCACGAAGTGGCATGGCTTCAAAGTATGTGGTGCCTTCAACTGGCATAATTGTATATTCCGGTAAGCGGTTAAACAGGTAAGCTGAATAATAAAACCGGGCAGTTAATTCCTCAAATTGTTCGGCTGTTAAAGCCTTCCCGCTTATCTCATTAATAATCTCCTGATGAAACCTTTTGTTCGTGCCATTATCCTGCAGACAGGCTATAATGCCAAAATCTTTTAGTTTTAAGGAGAAAGTAAGGGTATTTATTTCATCGCGGAAGCTAAATGGCGTTTCCTCATTTTCAAGTTTTACCACTGTGATTGACCATGGAGCAAAATCTTCAAATTCAATGCTGGTGTACAAATTTTGTAACATGAAATTCAGGTTGGCAAATTTCATCATCAGCGATTGAGACATATTTAAGCCATCTGCCGTCATTTCCTTCCGCAGGGCCGAATGCATTTCGATGTACACAAAGCCATATAAAAACTTACCAATCCAGTTGAATATTTCCAGTTCGGTTAAGGTGGTCACGCCGGCATACCCCTTTGCGAAAGCATCTTCTATTTTATTTTCGAGTGGGTTTAAAAATTGCTCATTCACTTCACTGTTTACCGGAATTACAAGTGTATTGTATGACCGGATGCTTTCATCTAAAAATTGAATTTGCTCCTCTCCAGTTAAGCCTGCCTGTGCCAGCAACCATTTTGTAATAAGTGGCACCTGAATAACAGGCGAATTAAAAGTATTGCCACTTAAGAAACATTTCTTGTATAAAAAATCGAAATTTTGAAAGGGATTGTATAAGCCAGTATTCATCACTGCAATATTAGCCATTATATTTTTAGGGCTTATGGAAGATGTTTTATTTTAACGTTTGAATTACGAAATGAAACGATTTCCCTGGTTGTTGAGCCTCCAACCAAGGGTTTGAAAAAATCCTGAATCAAGTTCAGGAGGAGGTACGCGAAATTACCGATGTGATTCACTGTCATGCTGAGGTGCGAAGCATCTACTTGCTATGGAAAGCTGATCAGTGAATACAAATAGCCTAATAATTATTATAAAAATAGGTGATATTCTCCACCAGTTGGTTGTAAATCGGTTTGGTAAACTCTAAAAATAAGGTTGCGGGTGGTGGTGGAAGAATCTCTTTTCTTCTGGTCATAGCCAATTGGTTTTTATTCAGTGCACGATCATCGCCCTGGTAACTTGCCCAACTGTCTCTCCATACAAAAGTGCCTGGAAATTTTTGCTGTTTAATAATTTTCCGGCTCTGCCAATCTGTAATGGTCATATCCAATAAGCCTGAAGAAGAAATATTTTTTTCGAAAATACTTAAGGTCGCTGTCACTGTTCCGTACACGGGTTTTTTATCTCTTGTTTCTCCTACCAAAATACTATCACGTTTAAGTTTTTCTACCCTTTCCTTTACATAAGTTTGGGCAACAACAAAATCATCGAAATTTAAGCTTAATACCTGATCTGGAACTATCTTATCGGTCGTTGCCTGATCTTCACTATAAAAAATCACAAATTTATTTCTGGAGTAATTGCTCACGAACTGGTCAATTTGTTGCTGAAAATAATCTCCGCTAAGCTTGTATGGCCCCCTGCTAATGATAATTGGTTGAACTACCACACGGGTAACTGCAGCCCAGAAAGCATCATCCATTTTGGTTTTAACATCTTTATAATTTGGTTGAAGGTTTTGTACCTTTTCAAATTCATAATAAGCTTTCTTAGCCGAAAGGCGATTGTTTTCATTCAGGTAAGCTGTGCCGGAGTTGTAGCGGGCTACCGCAGCATTGTAACGACTATCGGCTAATTCTTTAATGTATTTTATGGGATTAGGAACAATAACCAAACACGCCGGACAGGTATTAATATCATCAGCCAGTTGATTAATTTTCTGATAATCGTACATAATTGATTCCCATCTAAATAAATCATTTGACATTTTAGCTTCATTAATTTTTCGAAGGTGATCCTGGAATGCAAGCTCATAAGCTGTTTTTAACACCTGCATGGCTTCTGCATTTTTAGGCGAATTTTGTAATCTGCCTACAGCTTTTGCAACTGAAGCATCATAATCGCCTTTCTGCAATGCATTTTTTCCTGTGGTACATCCGCTTAAAATTATGAGGGATAAATAAATAAAATACCGTAATCTTGGAAGGTTTTTCATAAACAGCGCATTTAGTAGTTATTGGATGAATATAGCTAAATGTTTTATTCATCATGCGATTAGATTTTATCAAATTTCTAATCTCTTTATTAAGAAGACGATTGATCATGAAGATTAGTTACAAACCATTTGAATTAGAGTTGAAACACCCTTTCTCTATCTCTAAATTTACACGCACCAGTACACCATTAATGATGCTGAAAATTAATTATGGTGAGGTTTTTGGATATGGCGAAGCCTCAATGGTGCCCTATATGGGCGAAAGTTATGAAACGGCACAAGCCTTTTTAAAACAAGTTGATTTAAGCCAGTTTAAACATCCTTTTAATTTTGAAGAAATTATTGCCTATCTGGATGGTATAGCACCAGGCCAGCCTGCCATTAAAGCAGCTATTGATATTGCTTTAAATGATATTAATGGTAAGATTTTAAATAAACCTTGTTACGAAATCTACGGTGCAGATCCCTTAAAAATGCCGGTAACATCTTACACTATTGGGATTGACACTCCAGAAGTCATTCGTGAAAAGTTGAAGGATGCTGAGCAGTTTAAAGTCATTAAAGTAAAGTTGGGACGGGATAATGACCGGGAAATTATTCAAACCATTAGGAGCATAACCAATGTTCCGCTTTACGTTGATGCTAACCAGGGTTGGACGGATCGCATTAAAGCCATAGACCTGATTTATTGGCTTCATCAACAAGGGGTGGTTTTAATTGAGCAGCCTATGGATAAAAATGATCCTGATGGAAATGCATGGTTAACAGCACGAAGCCCTATTCCACTACTGGCAGATGAAGCCGTACAACGTTTAGCCGATATGGATAAACTGAAAGGTGCTTATCATGGTATTAATGTAAAGCTGATGAAAAGTTGTGGAATGTATGAAGGCCATCAAATGATTTTGAAAGCACGTAACTTTGGTATGAAAGTGTTAATTGGCTGCATGAGTGAAACCAGCTGCGCCACACTTGCTGCCGCTGCGCTTGCACCACTTTGTAACTGGGCAGATTTAGATGGCCCCTGGTTAACCAAAAACAATCCATTTACAGATCCAAAGTTTGAAAACGGAAAGTATACTTTAACGCAATTGCCAGGTTTAGGTTTGCAAGGGATTACTTCGGATCTTTTTCTTTAAAAGATTTTCGGATATCTTTAGTTAGCTGATATTTAAAATAAAATAAACAACAAACCACACCCACTAAAAATCCGGCAGGGAGGTATTTGGCATTGTTGTAACACCATACTAAACCAAAAATGGAAAGAATAATGGCCAGGTTATAAAATATATTTAGTGCGAATTTTTTACCCACAATTTAATGGTTGAATGAGGAAATGATTGAATATTGGAGCGATTGATTGAGAGAATGATTGTAGAATACTCGTCATTGCGAAGCTAGGTATGAGCGAGCTGAAGCAATCTAATTTTTCAAGTGAGATTGCTGCGTACCTCGCAATGACGATATATTTTTAATATACAGGCATATTCGGATCAAAAGCCTCTTGCCAGGCCAAAATCCCACCTTTTAAGTTGTAAAGATTTTCATATCCGTATTGTGCTTCTAACTGCATAACTGCGGCTGCACTTCTTTTTCCGCTACGGCATTGAATAATTACCGGTTTATCTTTTGAAACCTTATCAGCCTCAATTAAAATTCCGCCCAACGGAATGTTTTCTCCATCCAGGTTGGAAACTTCATATTCGAATGTTTCACGAACATCGATTAATTGAAAATCTTCTTTATTGTCAATTTTCGCTTTTAGTTCTTGTACCGATATTTCTTTCATTTTGATTTTTGTGTTTATGCAAATATAGGAAATTCAATTTTACGGATAACATCAAAAAAATGCCATATAATCTTATGTTTTGCTGTAACAACTTTAGCCCTTAGGCGTTTAACTATAAAATAAAATGGACAAGCTTAATCATTTCTTCTGGTTTTGTTCTGGCGCACATATTCCAACCCTGGAAAAGTATCCATCAGAGCAAAATAAATATACAGGCATTGGTGCCACCATCTTTTTTACAGGATTATTTGCAGCATTATCTGGTGGATACGCCATGTATTTCGTTTTTAAGGGTGATGATTTGGCTGTTATTTTTGCAATTGTTTTTGGGTTTTTGTGGGGTGCGGCTATCTTTAACATGGATAGGTACATCGTATCCAGTATTAATAAAAGTGCCAGCACCAGTAAACAGCTCTTACAGGCAACCCCACGTATTTTATTGGCAATTATGATCGGGATGGTGATATCCAGGCCAATTGAGCTTAAGATTTTTGACAAGGAAATTAAGGAACGTTTAAAGGTAAGTTACCTGAACGGGCAACGATCTAAAATAGATACCTTAAATAAAGCTTTTGAAAACAAATATCAGGTAGAATTTGGCCGTTTAAATAAGCAAAAGGCCACACGTGATTCTTTGGAGAAAGGAATTAAGGCCGATCGGCAGAAGTTAAACTTCGAAATTTTTGGCAATAAAACGGCAGAAACCTCTGGCGTAATGGGCTATGGGCCTTATGCCAAACGGAAAGAAGCTGAAATTAAACAACGTGAGGTAGAGCTGGATTCGCTAAAAGCAAGCATTAATAAATCAGAATCTTTTGTAGATAAACGCAAGGAATTTGATGGCTTGTTTACCGAAAAACTATACACCAAAAAACAACTGGATAGTTTGGCAGATCTTGCCGGCTTTGCTGATCGGAACTGGGCTCTTGGTCAGTTAAAGTTTAATGTGGATGGTTCGAGTGATAGCAATACGGCTACGGCTGTGACTTTTATTGGCTTGCTCTTTATTTTCTTCGAATGTTTGCCTGTATTTGTTAAGCTGATGAGTGCTCGCGGACCTTATGATTATGCCACATCTGACGGAGATGAAGTATCTATTTATCAATCTAAAAAGGATAAAGATTTCCATTTGGAAGTGGCCGATAACATTCATGAAACATGGGTAGATTCAGAATCAGCCAAGCGAAAGGAAATTATTAAAGGGAAAGCGTATCGGGATTTAGAAAAACACGATTGGGATCAGGATTAACCGATAGCTTAATGAGTTAAATCTATTATTTATCAATTATTTTACACCTTAGCTGCTGCATTCTTAGTAATTTAAGCCCATCAAACCTTTTTTATGAAAAAATTTTTAGGCACAACTATATTTAGTGTGCTTTCGCTTTGCGTTTTAGCTCAAAATGAAATTAGTTATACCGTTTCGTTTTCAAATGCGATTCATCACGAAGCTGAAATCTCCATGAACATTCCTAATGTTCCAGCCGGAAATCTAACGGTGAGAATGAGCCGCTCATCTCCTGGGCGATACGCCACACATGAGTTTGGTAAAAACGTATATAATCTAAAAGCTTTTGATGCAAATGGTAAAGTTTTGAACATTAAACAATCTGCGGGTGATGTTTATGAAATTCCAGCTCATGGTAATGGTGTAAAAGTAACTTATACCCTATTTGGAAACTGGATTGATGGCACTTATGCTGGTTTCGATGAAACGCATGCCCATATGAACATTCCGGCAACTTTTGCTTTTCCAGTGGGAATGGATGATCGTCCGAGATTAGTAAAGTTCGATTATGCGGGCAAACAGCAATGGAAAGTAGCCACTCAGCTTAAACCTTTGGCTAACAATACTTATTTTGCGCCTAATTTCCAGTATTTCATGGATAGCCCAATAGAAATTGCAGATTATAAAACAGCAAAATGGGAGGTCAAAAATAAGGATGGAAAAGTACAGACTATTCATTTGATTACTCACTCCAATGATACGCAGGCTACTATTGATCACTATGCAGAAATGCTGAAGAAAATGGTGGAAGAGCATTTTGCCGTTTGGGGTGAATTTCCAACCTATGATTTTGGCAATTATTACTTTCTTGATGATGTATACCCGGATAATGCCGGTGATGGAATGGAGCATAGAAACTCTACTTCTATTGTTCAGCGTACACCAAAAATAGAAGGCTATGAAGCGAATTTATTGGGTACTTTTTCCCATGAATATTTTCACAGCTGGAATGTAGAGCGCCTTCGTCCGAAAACGCTGGAGCCTTTCAATTTTGAACATTCAAATATCAGTGGCGAACTTTGGCTGGCAGAAGGATTTACACAATATTACGGCGGTTTACTACTCACCAGATCTGGATTAAAAACAGTTGATAATGCTGTTCAGGCTTTTAATGGAATGGTGAATGCCGTTTTAAATACTCCGGGTGCTAAAAATTTCTCTCCGGTACAAGCTAGCCGATATGCTGTATTTGCCGATGCGGGAGTCGCGATTGATCAAACCAATGCGGCCAATACTTTTCTTTCTTACTACACTTATGGTGCAGCAACGGCCTTAGCACTTGATCTTCGTTTACGTGCTGAATTTAAACTCACACTTGATGATTACATGCGTGCACTCTGGAAAGCTTATGGAAAACCTGAAATCGCTTATACTATCCCTGATTTAGAAAAAACTTTAGCTGAACTGACTAAAAATCAAGTATTCGCAAAAGATTTTTTTAGTAAGTATGTTTACGGAACAGATAAAAACGATTATGCAAAGCTTTTGCTAAATGCAGGTTTCGTGCTGCGTAAAGCCAACCCGGGCAAGGCATATGCTGGCTTTGGTCGGTTAAATGCCGTAAATGGTAAAGTGGTTTTGCCACAAACACTCATCGGCTCACCGGCTTATCTGGCGGGCTTAGATGTTGGGGATATCATTTTAACCATGGACGGAAAAACGATAACAGATATTTCAGAAATTGATGCTATTACTGCTACACACCAACCTGGAGATACCATTTCAATCACTTATCTTTATCGTGGAGAACAAAAAACAACCCAATTAACTTTTGCAGAAAATCCGGCTTTGGAAATAATAGCGATAGAAAAAAACGGAGGAACATTAACTCCGGCCATGCAGCAGTTTAGGGATCATTGGTTAAACACACAGGTAAAATCTAAATAACATCAAAATTTATAGTCTATGAAGAAAATATTCTTTTTAACGCTTGCTGGCATGGCCAGTTTACAGCTCAGTGCACAGAACATCGATAAAATCATCACTCGTGAATATACCGATCATCTAATTAAAACTCTAAGCAGCGATGAAATGCAGGGGCGTGCAACCTTTACCCCTGGGATTGATAAGGCTGCTACTTTCATTGAGTCTGAATTTAAAAAAATCGGTCTGCAGCCCTTAACAGGTGAAAAAACATTCCGCCAAACTTTTAACAAATACCAGGTTGCTAACCAAAGTACCAGTGTTAAAATAGACGGACAAGAAATTGCGCTAGAAAACATAATGGTTACCGGCGTTACCACAGAAAGTGTTACGCTTGATAAATCCAACACCACTATTGTTAAATTAGATCCTGAAAAGCCTTTTGTAGCGCAGTTCAGAACCATGCTGAATACTAATAAAAACCAGATCGTTTTAGTCGACAATAAGTTTGCCGATCTTTTTAACCGTTATAAAGATCATTTCAGCAAACCAACTACTGTTGATGAAAAAGATGTAAATGCAACCAACAGCGCTGTACAGGTTTTCATTTTAGGTAAAGATGCCGCAACAGATTTTTCGGCCACTTTTAAAAGCAAGGTAACTCAAATGCCATTGTTTAATGTGGCGGGAATGATTCCTGGTAAATCAAAATCGAAAGAACTGGTGGTTTTTTCTGGTCATTATGATCATTTGGGTGTGATGAAAAGTGTAGAGGGTGATAGCATTGCAAATGGTGCAGATGATGATGCTTCTGGTACAACCGCCATGATTGCGCTCGCTAAATATTATAAAGCACAGAAAAACAATGAGCGTACCTTGATCTTTGTAGCCTTTACTGCTGAAGAAATCGGTGGTTTTGGTGCCAGATACTTTTCTGAGAAATTAAATCCTGATGATGTGGTAGCCATGTTTAATATTGAAATGATTGGCAAGGATTCTAAGTTTGGAAAAAATACTGCTTTTATTACCGGTTATGATAAATCAGATTTTGGAAAAATATTGCAGAAAAATTTAGCAGGTACCGAATTTACTTTCCATCCAGATCCATATATTAAAGAGAACTTATTTTACAGAAGTGATAATGCTACTTTAGCAGCTTTGGGTGTGCCGGCACATACTATTAGTACCGATCAGATTGATGTAGATAAATTCTATCATACGGTAAAAGATGAATACAGCACATTGGATGTTGAGAATATTTTATCAACAATTAAGGCGATTGCCAAAAGTGCAACTTCTATTGTAAATGGTACAGATACACCAACCCGAATACCAAAATTAAAGTAATATACTGATTGGTGAATCCTCACCAAAGGTTAGATGCAGATAAGCCGCAGCTATGCAGATTTTATCCAAAAAAAATTGGTGTAATTTGTAATGCTGCGGCTTTTTTATGAAAAGTCTGGATGATTAAAATTGGTATTCCATTACATAATCATCCATATAAAAGCCTTCGCCGATATCTAGTTTCATCGATTCTTTGATGGTGAAGCCACCCTTCAAATAAAAATCTTTTGCTTTATTATACTTGTTTACATTCAGTTGTAAAGCTGATGCACCTGCGTTTTTAACCTGATTAAAAACCTCATTAATCAGAAGCTTGCCTACGCCTTTTCCATGGGCTGATGGTAGCACATAAAGCTTATGAAGTTTGTAGATCTTTTCTTCAGGATTAATGATAGAATAGCCTGCAAATCCATATTGGTTCTGGTTGTCTTCCGCGATCAGGAAAATATGCCCTTCAAGAAATTGCTTTAACAATTCTCCTTTATTGTACATTTTTTCCAGCATGTAATCAATTTGCGCTTGGCCAATAATGTCTAAATAGGTGGATGGCCATGTTGCTGCGGCAATATCACGAATGATCTCAATATCTTGTTCTTTGGCTTTTCTTAATGTAATCATATTGGTTCACTGATAAAAATGGGTTGTCCGGAAAAAGTAAATTCTACGAAGCCATCTTTAACTACAACAAAAATTTCTTCTTCAGTCTGCATTAGGTTGGTTACTTCAAGGTATCGGTTTCCATGAATTAAAAACTCACTTCCAGCAGGCTTCCAAACTGAAAAACCAGATTTAATAGGGTAGTGCTTTGCTTTTTCTGTAAAAATAACGAGGTTAATCTGATCTTCAAAACCGGCAAATTTTTCCAGATCAAATTTACGGGCAATGACATTTACTGCAGGATATTTTTCTTCATACAGGTAATTGATGGCAACCATTAAGGCATCAACAGGGCCCTGAATAATCTTGGTATCTTCCTGGACATTTTCGGCGGTTCCGTTTACCAGCACATCAACCTTTAAACCAAGCGAAAAAATTTTATCATAATTTTCGCCATTTACCAAAAGTGTTGGACTCCACTCTAAAAGCTGACCTAAAAGTTCTTCGTTGAAATTGCCAAGCTCATCAATATATAAAGCTGGCTCTTGTTTTTCTTTTACAATGTGGTGTGATGACATATTGCGAAGATAAGCTAATTTAAGATTTTAGAATGACGATTTTCAATTTTTTGGGTTTGCCCAATTTCTTTAAAATATCGTTATCGATTGTAAGGGAATTCATTTATCCAATGGAATCCTCTATTAGTTAAGGTAATATTTTTTACGTTGTATTTCTTTAGCGTAACGGACAAAGAATCTTGATTCTTCAATCCCTTAAAAACTAAAGTGCTATCATTTGTAAAAGCGTATTTAAACTTATATTGAGTGGATTCAGTGTTTTTAGAATTAATTTCTATTTGCTTTTTTTTTACATCTACAGTGGTATTGAAATACACTTTGTTATCATCCATTGTTCTAATACTAATGTAGTCTTTCCAGTCAACAACCACTTGTTTCCACCTGTTTTGATCAGCATGGTGAGGCAGAATTTCTTTGCCATTAAGAATATACCTTTCTACATTAAAAATACCATATAATGGTGGCTTTGGAGCCAATGATCCATAAGTATATTGCTGAGTAAATGCATTGGTAATCATTAACCCAATCGTCCAAACGATAAACAAATATTTAAATGACCTAAAAGCAATGAGCTGCCATCTTTTTTTAAATACAGGAATTTGTAATGGAGACAATTGCTGAGGTTGGTAGGTTAAGAAAAAACGCAAAATGGTAGTTAAGTAAGGTGCTAGAATAAATAAGCACATTACAACCAAAGCTGTAGACAATATTTTAACGGGCACATCGAAAAAGTAGTTTATGGCCATTACATGAACGCTCGCCGCTAGCGATAAAAATGCTCCAATAATCATTGTCCTTTTAAAGAGAAGCAGCAAGGATAGTATTTCAATTACGCCCATAAATATGTTATAGCCTTTAGAAAAACCAAGGAATGTCCAGGCTAAACCCATTGGTGACATAGTGCCTAGTGGTTGTAATAACCTTGATAAACTTGGTTGAGGAAATTGCAGTTGAACAACCTTAATAAAACCATAAAGCATTAATGTAAAGGCCAAATAAAATCGAACCAAAACAATAAGCCAGTAATATAATTTACTGTAGTCTTTTCGTTTTCTATCTAAAATTGACCAAATTAAACTACAGAAAACAGCCAATAGAAAAATAAAAAACAGTAGGACATAATTGTATGATGTATCGCCACTCCCATTTGTAAATATAGAAAAGTCGTAATTATAGTTTAAAACATTTGCAGAAAACCAAGGGATAATTTGATGCAACCATAAAGTTGGAAAATGGAAAAGATGCTGTACGTATAAAAAGGCGCCATTATTATTCAGAAAAATGAATAAGGCCAAAAGGATGAAAAAAAAGCGAAAGGAAATCTTTTTAGCTAAACTCCATGAGGGCAAATAAGAGGTTGAGTGCATGTTTTTAGATTTGGATGAATCCAAATTTAACATTTACATCGCCAATAAAAAGTTAGTAATGGTTAAGTTCCGTTAAATTTCACCGCATCATAAAAATCCTGATAAGCTTCAATGAAATCATCTGCAGAATGGATCGCTTCAGAAATGGCAACACCATAAATTCCGGCTTGCATTAAGGCTTCTACATCATAAATTTTGATCCCTCCAACAGCCAAAATAGGTATATTAATATTTAGAGATTCAAGCTGTGGCATAAGTGAAGCGTATCCTTCAATGCCCAAAAGTGCAAACTCATTGGGTTTGGTATTGGTTGTTGCAAAAGGACCAAGTCCAATATAATCTGCGCCTTCCTTCGCCAATCTGATCATATTTTCAATTGTATGTGCTGAACCTCCTAAAGTAATATCATTTCCAACCAATTTACGCAATGCTACAAAATCAGCATCCATATCTTCGATGTGAAATCCTTGAATATCCGCTTTGCCATTTAAATGAATATGGCTGGTTACGATTAAGGTTGTTCCCCAATCATCACAAATTTCAGCAATGGTATGAATGTCATTCAGGAGTGCTTCATCGGATTTACTTAAGCAGCGATATTGAATCCATTTTGCCCCAGCTTCGCAAGCCAATTGAACCTGTTCAATATGCGTTAATTGCGGGATATCATGGGTGATGTATTGCAGCTTCTCGATGTATTTCATAATAATGCGATTCAGATCAGGTGAATATAAACCCGAAGGTATAAATATATCAGATTAACCAAATAAGGAATGTTATATCAATGCAAAATTTACCATATAAGGACTGTAAGTGCATTCAAGGTAATAGCTCTTTTATCAAGCAGTTGTTTCTATAAGCATTTCATAAACGCATCAAAACAAATGTATCATATGAGGAATGTAAGGGAATTTAAGATGAGGAGTTCAATCTTATATTTTCTTACATTCCTTCTAGTAAAGAATTAAAAATATGATAATGAACTAAAACTTTACATTTAAATTCAGCAAAAAGTTAGTCCCAGCCTGTGGGTAATAAAAATTTTCTGTAATCCGGCTTCCTCCTGAAAGATAACCATAAGTATAGCCGTTACTTTCATATTTCTTATCTAAAAGGTTATTCACCAGTAAACCCAGATTTATATTTTTTACACCAGCAAATTTGAAATTGTATCCTAAACGTGCATTACTCACCCAATAGCCATTAATGGTTCTATCATTGTTTTGTGTATTATCCAGGTACTGTTTGCTTACATATTTACTTTGCAAAGCAAGGGCTAAGCCTTTTAATGGCTTATAAACAAATTCACCAAATAGCACAGCTGCAGGTGAGAAAGAAATATCAGTTAAGGAATATTGATTAACTACTTGTCCACCATTGTCATAATCATCATAATATTCTGTAAAATTCTTGATTTTGTTTCGGCTAAAAGCTGCATTTGCATTCAGTGCGAAAAATTTATTGATGGTGTATGATCCATCCAACTCTATCCCTAAACGATAACTATCATCAACATTCTGGCGAAAATTTCCACCAACATCGTTAATTTTTCCAGTTACTACCAGTTGGTTTTTATAAAACATACCATATGCATTCGCACCAAAATTAAAGCGGTTATTTTTGAAACGATAACCTAATTCTACATCATTTAATCGTTCTGACTTTGGAAAAACACCAGCCGCTGCATCTACATAGTCATCACGGTTTGGCTCTTTATTGGCTACACTAAATGAAGCATAAATATTGCTTTTAGGGTTAATAAAATAAGTTGCACCGAATTTAGGATTGAAGAAATTTAACTGATCATTGATCGCTAAGGTGTTCAATTTATTTTCTGTTCCGGAGATATCATAATAAACACGGCGATATTGCAAATCAGCAAATAAACTTAATTGTTCAATCGGGCTATAATTTACCTTTCCGTAAACGTTAAAGTCGGTTTTAAAGCCCTCATTATCATAATAATGCCTGTCGATATTTCCGTTAGATGAATATTGCGCCCATATAACCTGACCAAAGTGTGCACCTTGATATTCGTTATATGCGCCACCAAGTGTAAAGTTTAAGTTCTTTTGTGGTACATAGTTGAAAGCATAAGTTACCCCATAAAAATCATTATCAAGCCATCGGCGACGGATTAAATCTGTATTGGTAATGATTGTTTGACCAATGATAACCGGATTTAAACCATAATCACTCAGTTTATTATCAGCCCTGAATTCTTCATAATAACCTTCTCCCTGGGTATAATGCAGGGCACCATTAAATGAAAATTGATCAGAAAACTGTCTTGCGTAAAGTAACTGATAATGGTTTTGTTTGTAATTATCAGTTTGGTTATTGTACAAGAAGCTATTGTAAGTTCTGCCAGCATTTAGCAAGTTTGCCGCATCTTCAGCATTTAAACCGTTTCGCTCTATATAAGCCTGCATCCCGGCAACATCATTATTTAATCTTGATTCTGGGATACCATTCCATGACTGATATGTTTTCTCTGTGCCGGCGAAAACATTTATTCTCAATAAATCCTTATTGCCATGATAGGCACCAGACATGAAGTACGATTTCAATAGAGATGCGCCTCTGTCAACATATCCATCAGAACTAATTCTTGAAAGTCGGCCATCAAAACTAAAGCGGTTATTGATTAATCCTGTTCCAACTTTAACTGTATTTTTCCAGGTATTAAAACTTCCGTAGGTATTATTAATCTCTGCATATGGCTCCAATTCGCTAGCTGTAGTTTGAATATTTAAACTGGCACCAAAAGCACCGGCACCATTTGTAGAGGTACCTACACCACGCTGAATCTGAATATTATCTACAGAAGAAGCAAAGTCTGGCATGTTAACATAAAATGTACCCTGACTTTCACTGTCATTAACCGGGATACCGTTAACTGTAACATTGATCCGGCTATTGTCGCTTCCACGAATCCTGATTCCTGTATAACCAACACCTGCACCAGCATCCGAATTAACCACTACTCCTGGTGTGTTTTGCAGAATAAAAGGTAAATCCTGTCCGAAGTTATTTTCCTCAATCTCTGCTTTAGACACATTTTTATAAGTAGTAGCCGATTTTTCATTTGCCCTGGTAGCCCGAACGATTACCTCATCTGCAAGGAAGTTTTGCTGTACTAAACTGAAGTTTAAAGCTGTATTACCAGAAAGCGTGACAGGCTTTTCCTGAGTTTTGTAACCTACATAGCTCACCACCAGGGTATAATTTCCATTGGATAGATTACCTAGTGTGAAATTTCCATTGGCATCGCTAAGTACTGCAGTTTTGCGGTTTTTAATTTTAATGGTTGCACCAGGCAAAGCATTTTGATTGTTGTCTGTTACTTGCCCGGTAACAGAATTTTGTGCTGATGCCAAAAAAGGTAGCATTGCAACAAGCGCTGTAAAAAGTAAATTTTTCAATATTTTGTTTTTAGTTAAACCCATCGGAAATAGGGGTACTTCCAATTTCAGTTAAACTTCCATAACTCCAATCCCTACGCCGGCATTATCCGGATCAGGTGCATTTAAGGTTAAGGGCTTAGAGGTTTAGGGCTTAAGGTCTATGCAACACGCAGAATCCTTTACCATTCACCTTTTCCTTTCACCATAAAATGGGTATGATCTCAGCCCGTTTTTGTGTTTATAACAAACAAGGCACCCCCAATGATGGCGCAAATGTATAAAAATATGTTAATGATTATTTAATAATGCATAAAATAACATCGTAAAAATTAATCACACTTGTTATTTTTTGTCAGCTAAATTTCAAACTGAAAGCTATAATTTAAATCTAACATTTACATGGCATAAATTTTTTATGCCATTTTTAGTTTTGTACTTCAACTAATCTTCTGTGATCAATAAGTACGTTTCTCATTTGGGTATATTGCTGTTGGGTGTATTGTCTTTACTCCCTTTATCTTTTTTATATCTCCTGGCCGATGGTGTTTATTTATTGCTTTATCATATTATTGGTTATCGCAGAAAGGTTGTTCGCGAGAACCTGCAGAATGCCTTACCAGAAAGGACAGGATCGGAAATTATCAGCATTGAAAAGAAATATTATCGCTATTTGGCTTCGTTGATTTTTGAAGTGGTAAAAATGAGCCATATCTCCAGGTCAGAGATTGAGAAAAGGTTTGTTTTTAAAAATAAGGAACTTGCTTTAGCATATTTAAAGCGGGGTGAAAGCATTCTCATTTGTTCTGCACATTACGGAAATTGGGAATGGGGTACGCTAGGTATTGGTTTAAATTTCCCTTACGCACATCATCCTATTTATAAGCCTTTGAGTAATCCGGTTTTTGATCACTGGTTTAAAGGGGTAAGAAGTCGTTTCGGGAATAAGCTTGTTGCTATGAGACAAACTATGCGGGCTTTAGCGGCGGTTAAAGATAAGCCAAGTATGTTTAGTTTTGGAAACGACCAGGCACCATCCAGAGATGAATCGCATTACTGGACTACCTTTTTACACCAGCAGGCTTCCATTCAGCTGGGGATTGAAAAGATTGCTAAAAAAACAAACAGGCCAATATTTTACTTAAAGGTAAAGGTTTTAAAGCGAGGGTATTATGAGGTAGATTGTGTTCCTTTATGCTTAAATCCTGCTGAAACAAGTGAATTTGAAATTACAGAAATGCACACGCGTTTTTTAGAAGATATTATCCGCAAAGAACCAGCTTATTGGTTATGGAGCCATCGACGTTGGAAGTATAAGCCTGCAGCATAAACTGCAAATTCTTTAAGGTTGGAATACGGTAACAGAAGCTAATATTTTATATTTGTTGGCCTAATGGAATACCCATGAAAACCTTTAAACGTGCCCTGCTTTATCTAATCAGCTTAATTATTTTGTTCTTTGCCAGTTTATTCATCTGGCAACCTTATTTAGCCAGGGTGTTGTGGTATCGTACACCTGATGCAATGACCTATAAAGCTTTTCCACAAGCCATTATTCACAAAAGTGATTCAGCATTTCATTTTTTTAGGGCGGAAAGAATGAGAAAGGATATTGATACGTTCCAGGTTCGGGATGGCAATCATCAATTCATTCCTTTTACTAAATATTTTAAAAAGGGTAAATTAAATGCCTTCATCGTAATTAGAAACGATAGCATCTTATACGAAAAATATAGCGAGGGTTATAGTGATACTACTTTAACCACTGTTTTTTCTGGTGCCAAGAGTATGGTATCTGTTCTTTTAGGTCAGGCGATGGAAGATGGAGTGATTAAGAGTTTATCACAAAAGGTTACAGATTATATTCCTGAGTTAAAGGCTAATCCTGCTTTTAATAATATAACCTTAAAAAACCTATTGGATATGAAATCCGGGTTGGAATTTAAAGATGCATTTGGCGGAGTTGTTAAAGCTTTTTTTTCTGATGAAGCAAAATACTATTATACACATGATATGAAAGCCGAGTTAATGAATGTAAAGCTGGTGAATAAGCCCGGAACAGTATGGAAGTATAAAAGTATCGATCCGATTCTGCTGGGTTGGGCAATTGTAAGTGCAACTAAAAAAACGTTAGCCCAATACACTGAAGACAAATTGTGGAAGAAAATAGGTGCTCAAAATAACGCTACCTGGGGCTTAGATTATGAGGAGGGTTTAGTTAATACGGCTAGTCGCTTTCAGGTTACCGCTATTGATTGGGCGAAGGTTGGTCGTTTATATTTAAACAATGGGAAATATAATCATCATCAGGTGGTGCCGGAAGACTGGGTAAAAAAATCGATCAGTATAGGCAGCGAAAAACCTGCATCTGCAAAAGGCTGGCAAAAGTCAGCACATCATTACTTGTGGTGGATTCCGCAAGTAGGTGAGCGTGGTGATTTCGCAGCGGAAGGAATGCGTGGACAAAGACTTTATATCGATCCGAAAACCAATACCATCATTGTTCAGTTTGCTGCGCAAGGGGCGGGTGATTATCCTTATCGTAGAATCAGCAGGTATTTGGCAGGCTTGCCGTTTAGTTATCCGAATTAGCAATTTCAACTGCAATGTAAGCCGTAATATTTAAATAACATAAAATTAGACTCTTGTCTTAGCGTTCCTAGTGCTTTCCTTAATTTCTTTGTGGTTAAATTATTAAAATAGTACATTGCTTAACAATGGAAAACGAAGACGTAAAAATCCTGAAGAAGAAACCAATTTTCCCTGTTACACCTGCTCTACAGAAATATCTGCGCAGTTATCAGCGAGAGGCTAAACTACCCATTAGTTATCATGATTTAATGCAGTTTAATGAGGCCTTCCCTCTAATGGATAAGTTTGGGAAAGATTCGCTTTGGGAAGGACCAATTTATGCGCAGGATTTAATCGAGACTTTACACAATGGCTTGAGAGAAATTTATGCCAACCTTAAGGCATCTGGAAATCTTCGTATCGTTGAACATAAATACATTGATAAAATTGAATACTGCACCTTTGGAAATACCCATCCTTTCCGGATTAGAATTGTAAATCGGTTGAATGATGTATATGACTATTTCTATATTAAAAAAGCTGATGCTTCCCGTATCTATGGCTTGGAAATGGAGGAAATTCTTTCGCCAAACCAGGTGAATTATCTTGTAGATGGGGATACATTAGTGGAAGAGCATATCGCCGGAATTCCTGGGGATGTGTTTACAAAAGGTCAGTTATATACTCCTGAATTTAATCCAACACGTATTGCAAAAGAATTTGTAAAGTTTAATGAGCGTTGCTTAATTATGCTTCTTGGAGATATGAGGGCCTATAATTTTGTGGTACAGATTACACCTGATTTTGATGATATTCAATTCAGAATCAGGGCGATTGATTTTGATCAGCAATTTTATGAAGGTAATTTGAAAGTATATTTGCCTCAGTTTTTTAAAGAGAACTTACCCTATGTAAAAATGAGTATGGAACAGCTTACTGAAAAAACGGTGTTACAATATCAGCAGGAAGAACGGTCATCCATTGTTCACCGGGTAAGAAGTGAGCGACACCGCTTAACTGATCTTCGGGATGTTTCAAATAAAGAAGAATTAACCACTTCTGAAAATATTGCCATTTTGAAACAAGGTATGAGTGATTATTTTAAGGATACGAATTATTTGAAATGTAAAAACATGACAGATATTATAGAGTTGAATATCAAAAATATTATCAGGCAGGTAAAGTTATAAAACTAAAAACGGCTGGTAAATTTACCAACCGCTTTTGAGTGAATTTAGAAAGAGCGTAAAAAAAAATTAAGCGTGTTGACCTTCATGTACTCCTTCTGCAAATTCCTCTACAATTTTATCATTAAATGCAGGTAAATCTTTAGGTGTTCTGCTGGTTACTAATCCTTGATCTACAACAACTTCTTCATCACTCCATAATGCACCCGCATTAATCAGGTCTTTTGAAATATTTTTTACGGAAGTTAGCTTTCTGCCTTCAACCACTTCTGCATTAATTAATGTTTGTGGACCATGACAAATGGCTGCTACTGGTTTACCATCTGCAAAAAATGATTTTACAAAGGCAATGGCATCTTCATTTACACGTAATTCATCTGGATTGATCACTCCTCCAGGCAACAATAAACCGTTATAGTCATCAGCATTTGCTTCTGTAATGGTTTTATCTACATCAACTTCTATCGACCAATGATCCTGATCCCAAGCCTTGATTTTTCCACTTTTTGAGGAGATGATGTGAACGGTTGCGCCTTCTTCTTTTAACCTTTTAACGGGTTCGGTTAATTCAACTTCTTCAAATCCGCTTTCTGAAAGTACAGCAATAGTGCGGTTACTTAATTGTCCCATAATCTTTTCTGTTTTAAATAGGTGATGTATTTAAGACAAAATTGAGGGAAATTTTGTTTTTATAAATTTAAGATTAGATGTTTTTGGATACTGATTTACTGAGGTCTATTGAAGAAAATATAAGGATAATGTATGTTAATTGCTATTTAAAGATTTGCTTGGGTATTTACTTATATGGTTAATAAAATATATTAACGCCTTGTTTTTAACTATATGAGGCATCGAAAAAAAGGAAATCTATACCTTGGTTCAAGCTATTATAATAACATCAGCTATTATGTATTTAAATATTAACTATATTTCGAATACATGTATTGCTAATCATTTGTTCTTCTGTGTTTTATAAAATAAATTGCTAAATTTCCTGCAATGAAAATATGGTTTAAAATGTTTGGAATTAATCCATAATATTTTGTAAAAATTTCAAATCGTTCCTTCAGGCTCTCCCTATGTTTTTTCTTGCTCATACCGCCAACCAGGTATTTGGCCACATAACGGTGTACGTTAACAATATTCGATGCCTTCTTTGCTGATTTAATGATCCAGTCGATATCAGAACTGTACCTATATTTCAGATCATAAGGTTCAGTGATGCTTTTCCGGATATAAATAGCCTGATGACTGATATTCATTCCAAACTGAAAGCTTTTCCAGTTAAAAATTTCTGGTGCTTCATGTCGTCTGCGACCTAAACTTTTCCAGTTATCGTTGAACATTTCTGTTTCACCATAATAAATATCGGCACCTGGAGCTGAATCAAAAACATCTTCTACGGTTTGCTCGTCGTAAATTTCATCTCCAGAATTCATAAATAAGATATAATCGCCAGTTGCAAGGGCCAAGCCTTTGTTCATGGCATCATAAATTCCTTTGTCTGGTTCAGATATAATTCTTGAGATCCGCTCTTTATATTGGGCTATAATCGCTAATGTACCATCTGTTGATTTTCCATCAATTATAATGTATTCAATGTTTTTATAGGTTTGCTTCAATACAGAAGTGATAGTCCGTTCAATATCCCGCACGTTGTTATATACAATGGTTATTACTGTTAATTTAGGCATACTGATCCATTGATTTTAAGGGTTCGGGCATTGGGTAAAACATTTCGCATCTACAATCAACTGATAGCCCTGAGCAAAAATCTCTAATGTTAACGCTTTCATGTTATTGAGGTGGTTATTGGCTAATACCATAATTTACTTCGGTTGTAAATCTATCAGTGTTTCATACAAATGGATATGTTCAGCAGCAATAACCTCTTCCGAAAAATGAGTTAGGATACTAAGTCTGGCTGCTTTTTGAAGCTCCTCCTTATTTGGGCGGTGATATAGCCATTCCATTCCATTAGCTAAATCTTCAGCATTTTCATAAGCAGCCAGGTAGCCATTCTGCATATGCTTGACCATGTCAGGGATTCCACCTGTGGTAAAGGCAATTACGGGAGTGGCACAGGCTAAACTTTCCATCACTGTATTAGGCAAATTATCTTCAAGCGAAGGGGTAATGAAAGCGTCGGCAGCCGAATAACATTTAGCCAAATGTTCATCATTATTGATTGTACCGAGAAATGTGGTTTTAAAGGGAAATTCCGGCATTTCTGTATTGTCTTTATTGCCAAATATTACCAATTCAAAATTTTCTTTTTTAATTCCGGGGCGGCGGGATAAGATTTGTAAGGCTTCAATTAAATAAGGTGTGCCTTTATGTTTATCATTTTTTGAGGGCATGAAACCACTCATCATCACAAATTTTTCCGGATCGATTTTTAAAATTTTCTTTGCTTCAGATTTTAGATAAGGTTTAAAAATCTGTGTTTCTATCGTATTTGGAATAACGGCAATATCTCTTGTGGCTAATAAGCTGCTGAATTTTACTGATTTAGCCATCCAATTACTTGGTGCTACAATGTGGAAATTCAGCTTCCTGTAAGCTTTTTGTTTGCGCAGCCAGGTTTTATGCGACAGATCATCCTGATTGCTCAGTTTTAAAATCGGACAATTGCCACATTGTTGATGAAAATTTTCACATCCATATCGAACATGACAACCACCTGTAAAAGCATTGCTATCGTGAAAAGTCCATACGATAGGTTTCTCTAGTTCATCCAGTTCAGCGAGGAATTTGGGTGTAAGAAAACCATGATTAACCCAGTGCAGGTGAATAACATCAGCATCTTTCACTTTTGGATGGTTTTTAACTGATCGGCCGAACCACTGTAAGCTAAAAGGTGTTTTAACTGATTTGCTTAACCATTTTGCATAATATCTTTCAGAAAGGATATTATAAACTGCCTTGACTTTTTGGATAGGAGAAACTGAAAAAGTATCGATTTTTGGATTCTGACCAAATTTATAATAGACCAAAACCTCCGAATCAATGCCACTAGCCTGTAGTGCATCACTTAACCGCAAACAGGCTCTTCCTGCTCCGCCATTTCCATCATAGGTATTTAGGTGTAAAACTCTCAAATCGATCAAAAATACATTTTATTGTTTATGAATATAAAATCTGTTATGCAATTTCAATATTATATTTTTATTGCACTTCAATTGAAAATAGTGACGCTTTTAAAGTACTTGAAACAATTGTTTTTCTGATGACTTTTTTGTTAATAAATACAAAATCAAACCGATTGTGCTTCTTGCTCTGCTTTAACGCCTAATGTGCAAATAATAGTATTAGTAAGATAGCGATATCTTTAGTGGTGCTTCAAAATTATAAAACGGATTATGATGATTGCTTTATTGCTTATAAAATGATCGATAACGATTTAGCAATACTACCTTTCGATTTTACTGTTCTTTTTCCGTTTCTTTGGCATTGGAATATTTAAAACATGGCAAATTTATTAACTGACAGGGCTTTTTGGGTAAATTATTGGGAAAGTAAAAAGGGACTTGCTGTACAGCTACCCGAAAATTATTTATTTCATCGCCAATTGACAGAAATTGTGGAGGAAAATCAGGTAACAACAGCTATTGAATTGGGAGGTTTTCCAGGTTATTATGCCGTATTCCTAAAGAAATATTTAAAGTTAGAAGTTACGCTTTTAGATTATTTCGTTCATCCGCCTGTAGTTAATGAGCTGTTGAAGAAAAATGGTTTGGCTGAACAAGATATTCAGATTATTGAAACAGATTTGTTTAGTTATCATCCTGAACAACAATATGATTTGGTTTTAAGCTGTGGTTTAATTGAACACTTTAATGATACTGCTGATATCATTAATCGTCATATCAATTTTGTTAAACCTGGTGGTACACTATTTATTACCTTGCCGAACTTTAATGCCGTGAATGGCTGGTTCCAAAAAAACTTCGATAAGGAAAACTATGATAAACACAATATCAATAGTATGAACCCACAATTGCTAAAATCGATTTGCGAAAAAGCTGGACTAAAAAATGTTGAATCAGGTTATTTCGGTCGTTTTAGTGTATGGCTAGAAAACGAAAATCAAAAACCTGCCACCGTAAGGCTTTTTAAAAAAGCAGTTTGGTTAACAGGTAAAATATTAACTAAAATTATTCCTTTCGAGAGTAAAAGTTTGTCGCCTTACATTATTCTTCAAGCTAAAAAGGATCTATAAAGCCTTCTTATATAGCCCTATTTCACTTAAGGTAATACAAACCGGTGACTTCGTAATGTTGATTCTCACTTTAGTTGCACTAACAGGTTGATCGAGTTTAATCAATCGTTTTGCGCCAATACTGGTACCCTCAAAAATTTTTTTCCATTGGTTGTTTTCAAAGATTTCAATGTTATAAGCTTCAATTCTTTGTCCAAGCGGAATAAATTCTTGCATGCTAATGATGTCGAAAGTTTGTTTGGCTTTTAAATCTAATGCTAAACTGGCCGTATGAATATCATCATTTGTAGCCCAATAACTTTGTTTATTTCCATCAATAAGAAGGGATTGGTTGAATTTTTTTTCGCGTACATTGCTTGCTTTAATGCTGGCATTTTTAGCCAAATTATTTGCAAATGTATTTCGAACCATATCTCCAAATCCTTTCAAAGCGGCAACATCGTCATCATGTAACTGGCCTCTGGGGTCGGGTGCCAGGCCTAAATCTAAACCTGCACCACGGCCAACACTTTTCAAATATAAATCGAATAGCATTTCTGGTGTTTTTGGCTTTTCCTTAGGGTGATAAAACCAACCCTGACGCAAGGGAACATCACATTCGGCAGGCATCCAAAATTTACCATTTCGAATTCCTTCCGGGCTTTGTGGGTAGTTCGCCTGTCCGGGAACAGCTTCATTTATTCCATCGGGCGCCGTTGGCGTAAAAGTTGCCCAGCTGGTTTCTGCAGCATGACCATCTTCATTTCCAACCCAACGAACATCTAAACCTATATCGCTGAAGATATTAGCCATAGGTTGCATTTTCCGGGTAATGCCCCAGGTATTTTTCCAATCATAATAAGTCGTATTATCAATAGATCTTTTCTCTTTGGCTCCCCCATAAAATCCATCGCCTCCGTTTGCACCATCATGCCAGCTCATAAAAAGTTCTCCATAGTTGGCGTATAATTCTTTGAGCTGTGATTGATAGATGGCTAAGTACTTATCCGTTCCATAAAGTGCATTATTTCTATCCCAGGGAGAGCAGTAAACCCCAAACTTTAATCCGTTTTTACGCACAGCCTGCTCTATTTCCTTAACTAAATCACCTTTACCATTTCTAAACGGGCTTTTGGTAATGTTATAATCTGTTGTTTTAGTTGGCCAAAGGGCAAAACCATCATGATGCTTCGATACTAAAACAATACCTTTCAGTCCGCCTGACTTAGCGGCCTTAATAATCTGCGTTGCATTAAAATCTGTTGGATTAAAAATTTTAGGATCGGCATCTCCAAAACCCCATTCCTTATTTTCGAAAGTGGTAGGCGTAAAATGCATGATGCCATAAATTTCTACATCATGCCATGCCAATTGCCTTTTTGATGGTAAAGCACCGTAAGGTTTAGGTGGGTTTTGAGCGAAAGTGTTTAACGAGACAAGTAAAAGAATGGATAAAAGGAACCTCATGATGAATAGTTTGATTCCTCCAAAATACAAAGAAATATTTGTTAGTGGGAAAAATATTGTGCTAACTTCTCTTTCATAAAACGTTTTACTCTTATCACTAGATTTCCTTTTCTGTTCGCTAAAAAACTTTTAATGACTTGATAGGCTTTTTTATCTTCTTGAATAATATCTGGAAATTCCGTTATCGGTTTAGGATTAATCACCACGTTATAGATATCATTGATACCTGAATGTACACCAGTACCATCGTGACCAATATTGTTCACCAATGATTGTGATGGGTTTAGTGTTAAACCATTCTTTAAAAATATGGAAGCGTACCACCTAATGGCCCAACTGTTATTTTTGCCCTTTTTAAACTCCTGCATTTGCTTCCAAAAGTTCATTTTATTATCGATAGAAAAGGCGGCCTTTTTTTGATGATCGAACTTATTGATTAGGATATCAATGTTTGGTTCAAAATTTTTCCATGCACGCTCCCATGTTGCCCAGCCCCAACTTGTGGCTGCCCTGAAAAAGAAAGACTGTGGAAGGTCATTTGCCTTTAGAGGATACATATAAGCCCCAATATGCATTACTTTTTCTTCATTACGATAGCGATTTAAGGCCTCATTAAAATAGGTAAGTGTATGCGGAGAGGTTACTAAATCATCTTCAAAAACGATAACCTTTCCGTATTCAGTAATTAATTTGGTTACGCCTGCAATTATGGAGTTGGCTAAGCCTGAGTTTTCTGTTTTTTCAACAACCTTAACCGATTTAAAGCCATCGATTTTTTTTACAATAGATCTTACTTCTGCTACTTTGTCTTCATCCTGAGCTGTTCTTGCCCCGTCAGAAAAGATGAATAATCTACTTTCAATGGCAAGTTCATTTTGTCGCAAAAATTTTAGTGTCCGTTCGGTATGCTGTGGACGATTGTAAACAAAAAGGGCTATTGGGGCAAGATTTTGCATGTTTCGATTTTATTCGTTACCTATATCAATCATTTCAAAGGCAACCTTTATCCGATTTAATATGATATCGGCTGAATGCAAAAATATATTAATAAATTGATTCATATGTTTCATTTACATATGTTTTTTGCCCTTCACTAAAGATGTGTGTACAATTGAAGTTAATCATTAGTCCGATTGGGGAAGATAATAGTTTCATATAAGTAAAAGTTGTGCTACATGAATAGGGGCTACATAGTCTATAGATTTGAGTTCAACTACCAATATATCTTCAATAAGCAAATCACATTTTAATTGCGCATCAATTTCAAATCCTTTGTAATCTATCGGAATAACAAACTCCGACTTGAAATTTATATTCCTCAATTTCAATTCGTGAATCATACATTTATGATAAGTACATTCTAACAAGCCAGGACCTAATGTTTTGTGCACTTCAATGGCCGCTCCATTTACTCTGTAGACTAAATCCTTTAAATAGTTTCTGGTTAATAACATTCCTTTTTGATTAAATTAATAAGGGATGTACTTTTAAAAGAGATGATTTATAGTTCAATATAGATTATTTTCTTCTAGGATGAGATTTTAGAAAATATAAGCTGATACTTTATGTAAAATATAATTCAGGTTAGTTGCCTCCTCAAATATCTTATATTCTTAAATTTCCTTTAATGCCTTAGATGGTAAAAATGCTCACTTTATGTTATTGACCATATGAGGAATATAAGGTTCATATAAGGAAAGTGTCCAGACAAATCTTAAGGTGGGATCAAAACAACGTTATTCTTACATTCCTTCAATGCCTTATATGATAAAAATGCGATGCATTTTATTATTGACTATATAAGGAATATAAGGCTCATATAAGTTAAGCGTTTGAACGAATTTTAAGTTTCTATTTAAACAACGTTATTATTATATTTCCTTAAATGGTAAAAAAGGAATAATCCTCCTAACATTCAAATCTAAAATATATGCAAATTTAGATCAGACTTTTTTGTTAAAACAGTGTATGCATTGGCAAACTGCTCTTGTTTTTTCCTTCCAAGCAAATTACCTAATGTTTTTTTGATCTTATATTCCAGTTCAATTTTCAGCGTTTTAGAAAACGTTTTTGGTGCTTTTCTATTGATGAATTCGTTAAATTTAACAGTTTCTGGCGCAGTCATAGAAACTTTGTCTTCCAGAATTTCCAGTCCCTCACTTTGTAATAAAAACCTAAGCGATGTTGGTGTGTACATATTGATATGGCCGTAATCCAGAAAGTGTTTCATTCTCATATCCACGCCAAAGCGATAGTCTTTTGGTACTTCAACTACAATGTACTTAGCTACCCGTTTCAACTCACGCAGAAGTATCCTTTCATGCTCTACATGTTCTAAAACGTGAGCCAGGATAATCAGATCAAAAGTATCATCTGCATAAGGGATTTTATAACCATCAAAAGTTTGTGCTTCTTTAAGGTTGGCCAATTTTCGGTTCTTAATAATATCAACACCACTCTGTGCAATTTCCAAAGCATAGAGTTCGGTAGCGAAGTTCCATTCATTCAAAAAATGCAAAATACTCCCATCACCAGCACCAACTTCGAGTACTTTTTTTGGCTGGATGTTTTTACAAACATCCACAATGTTTTGTGCCTTATATTTAGCACCAAGCATACGCCAGGCGACATCACTGTTGGTGTAAAAGTTGTCGTAAGCTGTTTTAACTTCCTCGCTTAACATATATAATGATATTAGATACCTAAACAGTTACTTGCTTTGTAAAAAACCGAAGTTGCTTTTTCGTAAAAAAGTCCAGGAGAAATTCCGCTGAAACTAATTTCTTTAAAGCCATTTTCCTTTAATAATAAACGAGCTGGCTGGTAGACTTCGCGCTCACTGTCATCTAAGATAATTACACCATCAGGAGATAATGCTTCCAAACTGTATTTACAGCAATTTACACGGTCACGTCCATCAACAATAATGATATTAAACTTCTTATCCAGCAACATTGCTTTTCTGGCATACTCTCCATCCCGATGTAATTCACAGAAAATCATTTCAGCATTAGCTGGGCTGGTGCCTTTCACTTTATCAAACCAACCTTTGTCATGCTCTACAGAGGTCACTTTTCCGGCTCTTTCCGCATAAAAAATAGTTGAACTTCCAGAGCCATACTCAAAAATATGCTGGGTTTTCGTTATTCTTTCCTTAATGAAATCGATGAAGGAATAGGTTACCCAGGGTAGTGCCTTGCCTTTGCCGTCAACGGCTTGTTTCTGATCAAAGGCCGTAAACCATCCAATGCTGTTTAAGTAACCTTTATGTCCGTATGATAGTAATGCTTTAAGCCTGTTTGGCTTTGCCATTAGTGTTGCTAGTGCTTTTAAAGTGCTCAACGTTTAAATATTTTTTGAAATGCGGTGATCAAAAATAATGATTTTAACATCATTATCCCCTGTTGGCGGGTTTTAGGAATTAATAAAACATAGAAAGTTGAAATAAAACATGCGATTAATGTAGCAATTGATGCTCCAACACCTGCATATTTGGGAATAAGCCATAAATTTAAAAGAATATTTGCAGCGGCGCCAGCTGCTGTTCGGTAGAAAGAGATTTTGGTATATCCTTCTGCAATAAGGTATTGAGAACTTGCCATCCCTAAAAAAACAAAAATGCCAGACCAAATATGAATAGAAAGCATAGGCCCGGCACCATCGTATTTTCCACTGTAGGCAATATGAATAATATCAGAACCAAAAAAACTAATGAATATTGCTATTGGAATATTAATGTAAACCAATAAATCATATAAATTCCCCAATCGTTTTTGGTAGCGTGATAAATCTGTTTTTCTAGCATTAAGCAGCGCCGGGAATACCGAAGTAACAATTGCGCTAGGGATAAAGTACCAAGCCTCACTTAAGTTTTGTGCACTGCTATAAATTCCTACTGCTTTACTGCCTACACTTTTTAACATTACCACATCTATTTTCATATAAATGGTTACCATTACGGCTGAAAGTATTAATGGAGAAGATTTGATAAGTAATGTTTTTGCCCTTTGTTGGTTGAAGTGCCAGTTTAATATTTTCAATCCGCGTTTTTGATAGACAATGATTAAACCTATAGCCAGAATTATCGCATCTACTACGTATGCAAAAACAATATAGATTAAAGGCAAACCCATTGTAACAATCAAGATTTTAAAAATTGAGGTCAAAATGAGACTCACATTCTGTACCTGAACCACATATTTAGATTGAACCTGCGACTGAAAATAGGAATCAATTACATTAAACGATTTGAAGAAAGAAGCGAAGGCAAGTAGCGCAATAAGTAAGGTTAAAGGTTCTCCAGGATTTTTGGAAAAATGGTGACTGATTAAATAAATTACAATTGCAATGGGAATTAATAAGCCATTGGTGATCATACGTAATCCAAGTGAGGTGCCTAAAATTTCATCTCTTCTGGATGGTTCTTGAATCACTTCGCGGATAATAAAAGTATCAAGTCCTAAACCTCCTACGGCGGCCAAAATAGCAACTAAAGATAATCCGAAGCTTAAATCTCCAAATAAAATTGGACCTAAATAACGGGCGATTAAAAGGTTTACTATTAAACTTAATGCTTTACCAAACATCAACCAACCCGTATTTTTTAAGTACTTGTTAAACGCCTCTTCATCAAAACCTTTTATGCTAGGTAATTTCATTAGCGCAAAGATGTAAAAAAAAGCGTTAATTAAGTGAGTGGTGCGCCAACTGCGATATCACATCGGTGACCAGGATCACCATGTTTTGGGTTAATTTTTGCTCCACTCTGGCTAGTTTCCATGGTTTTACTTTCAACTGGCTGAGCATCAGGCTTTTTTATAGTTGTTTGAGGTTAAATGGTTTTTGAATTTAAAGGTGCGCCTATTGCAATGTCGCATCTATGGTTGGGCCGCCCATGTGGAGGATTCATACCCTTTGCCACTTTTATTAGTGCCGGCTGGCTTACTGTTGAGCTAGCACCTGTCGTTTTTGCAATAGCTGCCGGTTTGGAGTCTAATGGTGCACCAACTGCAATATCACATCGGTGACTTGGTTCACCATGTTTTGGATTTAATTTCTTTCCGGAAGTATTTACAGCTATAGGCGTAGAAACGGTTACAGGTGATATATTAGTGATGTTTTTTTGAGGTTGGGTTGCTGTAGATTGTTGAAGAGGTGCACCTACAGCAAGTGCGCAGGTATGGCCTGGTTTGCCATGTGCAGGATTATAGATTAAACTGGTTTTGGCAGACTGTACAGCAGGTGAAGAAGCATTCTTTTGAAGGCCTTCCAAGCCATTAGGCGTTTGAGCAATGGTTTGATTACTTTCTTTTTGCTTATTACTGCATGAGCAAAAAATAATAATTACTGATAGGTAAAAAAACTTCTTCATTGTGAGCGTTTTATGGTTAATCAAATATGCTAAAATATCTTAACCTTTAAAACTCTTTTCAATTCGTTCGAGTTGTTTGAGATGATGTTTAAGGTGTATTTCTATAAATCTCAACCATTGCTTGGCATTTAAGTAGCCTAAACGTGGATGTTTAGTTTTTAGCTGTAAATCTGCAGTGGCTATTTTGGGATAGTATTTTCCCAGGGCAGTCTCAAATTCAATAATGAAATCTAAAGCCTCAGGTTTATTAATTTTCTTTACCCTGCCTGCAAGCCTTTTAGGTACTTCATATTTTTTTACCGGAGGAAGTGAGCCTAAAAGCAAGATTAATTTTACTATAAAATGCGTAGGTTCCTTTTTCCCTTTTCCTGTAATACTATCATCTAAAGAAATTAAAGAAAGCAGACTGGCATCAAAAATATGAGCATATACTTCACTATAACTCCAACCGCCTATTGGTGGGGTAAGCTGGAAAATATCATCAGCATAGGAAGATAATTTAGATTTATAGGAGCCAATAATATGAATTAAAGAAACCCTAACTTTTGCTGTATTCATATTTAATATACGTTAATAGCCCTAAAATAGATTAACTAAGTCTTTAAGATGCGTAATTTCTTTCTTTACATCTTCAGGCTTTTCCTTTGCTAGGGGGTTAAAAAAGATGGCTTCCATGCCGAAATTTAAAGCGCCGTAAATATCAGCCTCTATACTATCGCCAATCATGATACTTTCCTCTTTTTTAGCTTTTGCCCTTTCTAGTGCATATTCGAAAATGCGTGGGTTTGGTTTATTTACCCCAACATCTTCCGAAATAATAACATTTTCGAAGTAAGGATTCAGGTTGGAAAGCTCCATCTTAGTCAGTGTAGTTTCTTTGAACCCGTTCGAAATGATGTGTAGTGTATACTTTTCTTTCAGGTAAGTTAAAACATCCGTTGCACCATCAAATAAATTTGTTTTTGTGGGTGAAATATTAACATAATCTTCTTCAAACTGATGCGGCACCACATCAGGACTAATTCCTAACTGGACAAATGTTTTACTAAAACGCTCAGCCCTTAGAAAATCTTTAGTGATTTTCCCCAGATGATAATCCGTCCAAAGTTTGTGGTTATTTTCGGTATAGGTGAGAATGAAATCCGAACAGGAATGTAGGCCTAGAGCCTTCAAATCATAGGTATGATAAAGTTCATTAAGTGTTTCTTCCGCATTGCGATCAAAATCCCAGATGGTGTGATCGAGGTCGAAAAAAATATGTTTTTTGTTTTGAAGCATAATTATTGATAAAGGTAGGACTTATCAGCTGGTTTATAAGTAATCAGAAACTTTAGTGGTCAGTTCTTCAATTAAATCTTCATCCATATATTGGTAGTCATCCGGAATACCTAAGGTAACTATTTCTTTTTTATTAACTTCTACAGGAAAACGGTCACTAATCCTTTGTCGATGCTTTTTTTCCATCACAAAGATCAGATCTGCCCAAATAATCATTTTTGCATTGATTTTAATTCTGGCTGAAGGTTCAGTTCCGGCAGATTTTATCTGGTGATCAGAATGGTTTTTAAAAATGGTTTCTGCGGTTAAGCTTCTCCATTTATTGCGACTGCAAACAAATAAGATATTCAATAGAATTTAATTATAGCTGGAAACATTCAAAAACTAAACCTTTTCACCATAGGCCAGGTCTCCAGCATCGCCTAAGCCGGGTACGATGTAAGATTTGCTCGTCATTTCTTCATCAATTGCGCCTAGCCAGAGTTTGGCTTTAGGAAGATTAGCACGTACATGCATTACCCCTTCTGCACTCGCAATGGCGGCAACAATATGTAACTCTGCAATTTTATAACGGTTCATTAATTCCTTACAGCACATTACCATGCTTTGTCCGGTAGCTAACATAGGGTCTGCCATAATCAGCACACGTCCATCCAAATCTGGGGATGAAATATAATCCATTTGAATAACAAAATCTCCACTTTTTTTTACTTTTCGGTAGGCCGATATAAAACAGCACTCTGCCTTGTCAAAAATGTTTAAAAGACCTTGTTGCAAGGGTAACCCGGCTCTTAAAATAGTGGCCAATACAGGTTGTTGGGCTAAAACATCACACGGTAAAACACCAAGAGGAGTCGTAATTTCTTTATTGGTATAATTCAGAGATTTACTGATCTCATAAGCAAAAAACTCTCCAACACGCTCTAGGTTTTTGCGGAAACGCATAGAATCTTTCTGGATATTTTCATCCCGAAGTTCAGCTATAAAGGTATTGGCAATTGATTTAGTTTTACTGAGATTAAAAATCATAGGGCTCTCTATAGGTTTAACGTTATTTAATTTATTGTCTAAATTTACCATTTTTGTTCTGTTAATGTTAGCCAATTGCTATTGATCTTTGTTTTCCATTTAAGTAAAAAAATACTTGCTCCCTATCGCCTGCAAAATCAATTGGTAAGCGGATTTCCTGCGTATTCTAGCAGCTGATTAAACGCAATGTTAAGTGCTTTGTATTTGAGGAGTTTAGAAAGGCTTCGCAGTTGCCAACTACTAATAAACGTTCCATTTACAAATTTCACTGAACCAACTAAACGCTCGATGACTTCTCTAGCTTCCATAGAATTAAGCTGCTTAAGTGCTGAATCTGTTAAACAATATGATTTCACATTTAAAGGCGTAACTTTTTCCAACTGCAGATCATACCAGCTAAAAGGAGTGCAGGTACCTGCACGAAATCCTGGAGTTTCAGCATAACCCATAGAATAATCAGAAATTACTGAACTGTTTAAGAGATTAAGGTAACATATTGGAAATTTTAGCACTTCAAGCTGTTGGCTATACAGGTTTATTTGCTCCGGAAGAATTTTTTTGAGTTTGGAGAAACCAGCTTTAATGTTGCTGATTTTCTGTTGATCACCTGAACAAGGTCTCAATAAGCCTACAGATCCGTTCTTCAGAACCTGAGAAACGTTATCCGTACTAATATAATCATCTGGAATGTTAGGGAAAGCCACAAAATAAACCGGGCTAATGTTTTTTTTGGCTAAACGTATAGCGATTTCAGGTAATACATCTTCCGTTTGGACTTCCAAGCCTGTTAAGCGATCAAATTTGGCACTTATAAAATTGTTCTCTTTGCTGGAAAATGTATTGATGAAAAACTTTGCTTTTTTTAATAAGCCAGTCGGAATGCTTGCTGGAATATTAAAGTTAATGGTAGGCTGCTGAACGAAGTGCTTTTCATTAAATTTAACCTGAGGGTATCTGGTCTGGATGATATTCCTTAAAATTAAAGCCCATTCATCTATAACAGGGCGCTGCAAAATTTTCCATTTAAATTGATAGCTCTTATTTGCAGTAAAGTCTTCGTCAGTTTTCTGATGATGAAGGTATTCTTCATATCTACTCACTATAAAAAATGAGGCAGCAAAAACATCGAAGGGTAAAATGGAATTTTCAACAGGAAAAGGCGCCTGGTATTCTCCAAAAGGAATGGTTTTAATTTTAAATTCTTCCAGTTTATTAGAAAAGAGTAAATGGGAACTCTTAAAAAACAATTCATCAGCTATTGGAGCATCGCCATAACTTATTTTTGCTTGTACGCTATTTAAAAAATGCTGACTATTTCCTGTAAATTCAACCTCTGTTTTAAGGATATCTTTAAAAATAAAATTAAAGATATATTTTATCCGAGGCGTTAGAATTGTAGAGAATACAATTAAATTCATACTTATTTAAACCATTGAACAATGTATAACTAAGATTATTAATAGTGTTCCCACAGAGATGAAATTCATGTAAACGGGATATTAAAGTTAACGATATTAACGTCAATTTAATATTAATTACAAAAAATACATCTAAAAGTTTGCCATAAAGGTCTTATCTGGAAAAAGTATTTTACTGCTTTTGCGGACTTTCCCATTTACAAGATGTACGATGCTCATTTGATCATCAAACTGATCATATAATATCGTGTTGGTTACTTCGGCGGTTTTAAATGATGAGATCTGATCAACTTCCAGGTAAATGTTTGTTGCCTCATGATCGATTTCAAAACCGATATATTTCAAAGCCATTGGTTTACCATTCACTTTAATTTGAAGGTGACTGGTTAAGTATTTTTTTACCAGCTCATCCATTTTATCCTTCATGGCAGGTGCTGATAGATCAGTTTTTTTCTTATATAATTTAACCAAAATTGATTCAAAATCATCAGTAAATATCCTGCAGCTAACTTCCAATGATTTTTCTTTTGCATTAAAACTTACTTCTGTAGTACTTACGTGAAGTGGGTGTTTTAATCCTGCGCCCAGATTGATATAAATAAAAAGTAATAATGGTAGAAGGTATTTAAGTTTAAACATAAAACTATCAAGTTATGAAAGCAAAGTTAAGGATATAAATGTGCTTATCATGAGGAGATTTGTGTGCTTAACGGTTCTTATTAAGCGGTTCAATTTCAAAATGCGTAACAAATTTGGTGTTTTGCTGCTCTTTTTTAATGTACGTTGAATTTTATCCGGTAAAATAGATAATTTTATATCTTTAAATGCCCTCGCTTTCATCAAAACTAATTAATTCATGCCTTTACAGGATTTTATTTTTTACTTTAAGTTAGGGTGGGCACACATTATAAGCCTTGATGCTTTGGATCATCAGCTTTTTATTTTAGCCCTTGTAGCTATTTACAGTTATACCAATATCAAGCAGGTATTAATTCTTGTTACGGCATTTACCATTGGTCATTCAGCTACCTTACTTTTAAGTGTTTTAGATATCATTAGGTTTGATAGTAAATGGGTTGAATTTTTAATTCCATGTACTATTGTAATCACTGCGCTAAGTAATTTATTCAGGAAGAATTTTAACATGGAATCTGTAAGGGTAAATTATTTTCTAGCTCTGGGGTTTGGCCTTATCCATGGAATGGGTTTTGCAAATTCGATCAGGATGATGCTGGCAAAAGATCAAAATATTGGATGGGGTTTGTTTGGTTTTAATGTAGGCTTAGAAGCTGGTCAGGTTTTTATGGTACTAATCATTTTGATCGTTACATTTATTGTTTTCAATTACACCAAAATAAAAAGAATCAGCTGGGTTCTATTTATATCAGCAGCCGTGTTTAGCCTGGCTTTAAAAATGGCTTTAGAGAGAATTCCTTTTAACTAAAAGAATGATAAATAAATTATTCACATTATCTGGCCTGCTGCTTTTTTCTGGAAGCCTGGCCATGGCTCAAAACATTCAGAATAATCCTGGTAGTAACCATGGAAATAAGTTTGAGCAATTGGGTACCATTTTACCAACGCCAAATGAGCAGCGAACTGCAAGTGGTGCGCCTGGTGTAAAATATTGGCAACAGCGTGCCGATTATAACATTAAGTGTGAACTGGATGAGAAAAATCTACTCCTAACGGGTGCTGAAACCATTACTTACACGAATAACTCGCCAGATCCTCTAACTTATATTTGGTTGCAATTGGATGAAAATGAGCATAGCACCAGTAAAAGTGCCAATTACCAGGATGCCACTAAAATGCCAGCAATTGGAACAACACAAAGTTTAGATCAGTTAAGTGCCAAGGGAGATAATGGCGATGGAATTAACATTACCAAACTGACTGATGCGCTTGGTAAAAATTTAAAATACACGGTAAATAAAACCATGATGCGGGTAGATTTGCCAGTAGCTTTAAAAACCGGACAAAAGTTCATCTTCAACATCAACTGGAATTATAAAATAACAGATAGAATGAGTGTGGGTGGCCGCGGAGGTTATGAATATTTTCCGGCTGATGGAAACTATTTATTTACCATGACACAATGGTACCCACGTTTGTGTGTATATAGCGATTTTCAGGGATGGCAGAATCATCAGTTTACTGGCAGAGGAGAATTTGCCTTGACATTTGGAGATTTTAAAGTACAAATGACTGTTCCTGCTGATCATTTGGTGGGTTCAACCGGCGAATGTATTAATTACAGTGCTGTTTTATCCCCTACTCAGTTAAGCAGATATAATACAGCTAAAACAGCTATGGCCCCGGTAGAAATTCAAACCTTAGCAGAAGCTAAAACGGCCGAAACTAAAAAATCAACAGCAAAAAAAACCTGGGTATTTAATGCCAATAATGTGCGTGATTTTGCATGGACATCTTCCCGTAAGTTTATCTGGGATGCCATGCCACAAAAAATTCAGGCAAATAATAATACGGTAATGTGCATGAGTTTTTATGGTAAAGAGGCTTATCATTTATACAGTAAGTTTTCTACAAGAGCGGTAGCACATACCATTAAAACCTATTCTGATTTCACTATTCCATATCCATATCCGGTTGCACAAAGTATTGAAGCTGCAAATGGAATGGAGTATCCAATGATTTGTTTTAACTATGGCCGTACAGATGCAGATGGAACCTATAGCGAAAGTACTAAAAATGGTATGCTGGGAGTAATTATCCACGAGGTTGGCCATAACTTTTTTCCAATGATTGTAAATAGTGATGAGCGCCAGTGGACCTGGATGGATGAAGGGTTAAACTCTTTTGTTGAATACTTAACAGAGGAGCTTTGGGATAACAAATTTCCAAGTAAAAAAGGCCCGGCATATACCATTGTTGATTACATGAAATTACCAAAGGATGAATTGGAACCAATCATGACCAACTCAGAAAATATTGCTCGTTTTGGTCCGAATGCTTATTCTAAGCCAGCAACTGGCTTGAATATCCTTCGCGAAACGATTATGGGTAGAGAATTATTTGATTATGCTTTTAAAGAATATTCCAGAAGATGGGCTTTCAAACATCCTGAGCCAGCTGATTTATTTCGTACCATGGAAGATGCCAGTGGCGAAGATTTAGATTGGTTTTGGAGAGGATGGTTTTATGGAACCGATCCTTGTGATATTGCATTGGATAGTGTGAAATTTGCTAAAGCTGATTTTCCGAAGGAAGTACCTGCAGCAAGATCTAGGATGCTTAAAATTGATAAACCTGCTGTAAATGCTTTTGAAGATATTTCAAAAATAAGAAACCGCGAAGAGCGAAAAGACAATTTCTACGCCGATAAAAATCCTGCTGCACAAGATTTTTATTATAAATATGATAGGGGTTTAGTTAGTGTTGATACCACATTAACCAACAAAGTAGAAACAGGGATGTCTTTAGAAACCGTGCCGGATTCAGTGCAGGATAAGTATAAAAATAAGTTTTTATACGAATTGAGCTTTAGCAACAGAGGAGGTTTGGTCATGCCGATTATTGTAGAATTCACATATAAGGACGGAACGAAAGAAATAGATCGGATTCCTGCGCAAATCTGGAGACACAACGAGCTGAAAACCTCTAAATTTTATGTAAAAGATAAAGAAGTTGAATCCATTCTGATCGATCCATTAAGAGAAACTGCTGATATTGATACCTCAAATAATACCTGGGGTGGAAAGGCTAAAGAAAGCAAGTTTAAAACATTTAAAGCTAAAGCTGGAGGCACAGTGAGGGGGCAGTCTGTTGGTTTAAACCCAATGAAAGTCGCTGCGGGTAAGTAAATATTAACAGTTATTGCCTCATAAAAAAAATCCTCGCTGAATGATTTTAGCGAGGATGTTTTATGTACTGCTTATTCTTGTAAAGAAATGTCCTTCCAGGATTGCACTTGGTATTTACTTCTGTTTTGGTTTTGCCTTCCGCCGTATATTAATGTTTTTTTTACTTCCTCTGGTGCGGCTAAATCGCTGAATCTATCCATTTGTTTAAATAGTTCTGCAGAAATAGTTTCAGTCGCTTTTATTTCAAAAACATCAAAACCACCATTGTTTTTTAACAAAATATCAATTTCATTTCCATTACTGTCTTGCCAAAAATAATAGTCAAGATGTTTGTATTGATGGTAGTTTTTTTTCTGCAATTCTGCTAATATCAGATTTTCAAATAAATTTCCTTTAAGTCTGTTTAATATAATCTCATCAGGAGATCTAATTCCTAATAAGTAACATAATAGGCCAGTATCATAAAAATATAACTTAGGACTTTTTACGAGGCGTTTATTAAAGTTTTGATGAAATGGTTGCAACAGAAAAATCAGGTAACTGCTTTCTAATATGGATAACCATGACTTCGCAGTTGGTTGAGATATATTACAATCATTGGCCAAAGTACTAATATTCAATAGCTGACCTGTTCTTCCGGCGCATAAGCCTAAAAATGTTCTGAAGGCTTTTAAATCTTTTACATTTAAAAGTTCTGTTACATCTTTTTCCACATAAGTTTGAATATAGTTGGTGTAAAATACTTTCGGATCTATATCCCGATCAAATATAGCAGGGTAAGAGCCTTTATACAGTGCTTTCGGAAGTCGTTTTCTAATAATTCTACTGCTTTTAATTCCTCAAAATCTAATGGAAATAATTTAAATAATGCAACTCTTCCTGCCAGGGTTTGCGTAATGCTATTTAATAAATGAAAATTTTGAGAGCCAGAGAGAATATATTGTCCCATTTTTTTACTTTCATCTACTTTTGTTTGGATATATGAAAATAGCGAAGGCATGCGTTGTACTTCATCCAGAATTACATTCACACTATATTCATTTAAAAAACCATTAGGGTCATCCGTTGCAAAAGCACGTATATCGGGATTTTCAAGAGAAATATATCTGTAATCCTTAAACAACTCTTTTAATAAAGTTGTCTTTCCTGACTGCCTTGGGCCAGTTAAAGATAAGATAGGAAATTTAGATTGTTGCTTTTTTATTATATGTGTTATCTGCCTATTAACAAACATATTTTATTAATTTAAATACAAATACATCTTCTTATTTTGAATTTACATAACTTCTATTTTGAATTTACATAAACTTTATTCCTAATTGGTTCTCTTCATTTCTATAAAAGAAACATTCCTGACTTTTGCCTGTTTAACTCTTAAGCCCTAAAATCGTACATTTGATTTACACATGAAATTTAAGATCACATCCGAATATCAGCCTACAGGAGATCAGCCAGGCGCTATTAAGCAGCTGGTTGATGGTGTAAATGCTAACGAACATTATCAAACTTTATTAGGTGTTACAGGCTCTGGGAAAACGTTTACGGTAGCCAATGTAATTGAGCAAACACAAAAGCCAACACTTATTTTAAGCCATAATAAAACCCTGGCCGCACAGCTTTATGGAGAATTTAAGAACTTCTTTCCAGAAAATTCTGTCAACTATTTTGTTTCATACTATGATTATTATCAGCCAGAAGCTTTTATCGCCTCAAGCAATACTTATATCGAAAAAGATTTAAGTATTAATGAAGAAATAGAAAAACTGCGTTTGCGTACTACCTCCTCCTTAATGAGTGGTAGGCGTGATATTATTGTTGTTTCATCTATATCCTGTATTTATGGTATGGGAAATCCAGAAGACTTTTCACGAATGGTGTTCCGTTTTGGCGTAGGCTTAAGGATTTCAAGAAATGCTTTTTTACACAGCCTTGTAGAAATTTTGTATTCCAGAACTACTACAGAATTTAAACGAGGTACATTCAGGGTTAAAGGTGATACGGTTGATATTTATCCAGCCTATCTTGACCACGCTTATCGCATTTCTTTTTTTGGTGATGATATTGAGGAACTTTCTGCCATAGATCCGGTTTCTGGCAAAACAATTGAAAAACTTGAAGATATGGCCATTTATCCGGCAAATCTTTTTGTTACGCCAAAGGACCGATTCAATCAGTCGATATGGGGCATACAGGAAGAACTGGAAATAAGAAAAAATCAGTTAATTGCTGATCGGCATTTACTGGAAGCCAAACGTTTGGAAGAACGGACCAACTTCGATATTGAAATGATGAAGGAACTGGGCTATTGTTCCGGAATTGAGAATTACTCTCGTTTTTTTGATGGAAGAACGCCAGGGATGCGTCCTTTCTGTCTTTTGGATTATTTTCCTGATGATTATTTGATGGTGATTGACGAAAGTCACGTAACAGTTCCACAAATTAGGGCCATGTATGGTGGAGATAGATCGCGTAAGTTATCGCTGGTAGAATATGGTTTCCGCTTACCCGCTGCATTGGATAACCGCCCGCTCAACTTTAATGAATTTGAAGCCCTTGCTCCGCAAACCATTTATGTAAGTGCTACGCCTGCAGAATATGAGCTTGAAAAATCAGAAGGTGTGGTAGTAGAACAAGTCATTCGACCAACAGGCTTACTGGATCCGGTTATCGAAATCAGACCAGCTATTAATCAGGTGGATGATCTTTTAGATGAAATCGACATCACCATTAAAGAAGGCGGACGTATTTTAGTCACCACTTTAACCAAGCGCATGGCTGAGGAGCTTACAAAATATTTGGATAGATTAAATATTAAAACAAGATATATCCACTCTGAAATTAAAACATTAGAACGTGTCGAGATTCTTCGTGGTTTGCGTTTAGGAGAGTTTGATGTGTTGGTTGGAATTAACCTGCTGCGTGAAGGACTGGATTTGCCAGAGGTTACTTTAGTTGCAATTTTGGATGCTGATAAGGAAGGTTTCCTTAGATCAGAAAAGTCTTTAATTCAGACCATTGGCCGTGCTGCACGTAATGATCGGGGTAGGGTAATTATGTATGCTGATGGAATAACCGAGAGTATGGAAAAAACAATTTCAGAAACTAATCGCCGTCGGGATATTCAAATTGCCTATAACCTTGAGCATGGCATTACGCCTAAAACAGTAGGTAAATCTCGTGAAGCCATTCTGGAACAAACATCTGTTTTAGATTTTTCACAAAAAGCAAGCGATAATAAAGCCAGGGCTTATGTAGAAAATGCTGAAATTAGCATTGCTGCAGATCCTATTGTGCAATACATGGGGAAAAGCGAATTGCAGAAAGCTATAGATACCACTAAAAAGGATATGCAAAAAGCAGCAAAAGATATGGACTTTTTACAGGCAGCAAAATTGCGTGATGAAATGTTTGCGTTAGAGAAAATGTTTGCAGAGAAGTTTGGAAAATAAAATAGTTGAAGATAAATTTCGAATTCCTGCCAAAATGTAGAAATTTGCCAAAGACAAGCACAGTATAATGAACGGGCAAAACAGAAAAGATATTTACGCAGGATTAGAAGTTGGAATCATCTTAAAAAAGGATCAGCGATCTGGTAATATTACTTATGGCATAGTTAAAGATTTACTGACTTCATCTGCATTTCACTCGCGTGGAATCAAAGTAAGATTAGATGATGGTCAGGTTGGCCGGGTGGCTGAGATTGTAGCAGAATAAAACTTAACCAGGCATTATTACGTAACTATTGTAATGGAAATGCAATCAAAGGCGTAAAAAGTAACAAAATAAATCTTCGTACGTCTATATTTGTAATAACAGTAAATTAAGGAATGGGATTAATAAAGTTCATTTTCATAGCCATATTAGTACTTTGGATCATCAGAATGTTGATTCGGCTAATATTACCTATGCTGTTTGGTAACCTGGCGAGCAAAATGCAACAACAGGCAAGCGGCCAGACACAACAGCAGCCAAGACGATCGAAACCCGAAGGTTCGATTTCTATAGATTACATGCCGCCAAAACAAACGGGTAAAACCGATAAACTTGGTGATTTTGTAGATTACGAAGAAGTTAAACAATAGTATTAAACCCTGAACCTGCTTCAGGGTTTTTAGTATAATACCTTTTTAAGAAACCTATAAGGTCTGAGAGACCTTATAGGTTTTAAAGCTTAAAATATCCTGTACAGCTTCATCTATTTTGCCGTATTGAAATTCAAATCCGTGATCAAGTAAAATCGCAGGCTTAACCCATCTGCTTTTTAAAATGAGTTCTGTTTCCGTACCGATAATTGCTGCGCCAATGGATAGCAACCATGCCGGTGTAGGTAAACCAAATGAGATCCCATAAACTTTTCTGATTGTTTGCATCAGCTCGTTATTAGTGACCGCGTGTGGTGCTGTACAGTTCACAACGCCATTTATTTCATTTTGATTAAATAGCCATTCAATGGTGCGAACTGCATCTTGCTCATGTACCCAATTAACATATTGTTTACCGTCTCCTTGTTTTCCGCCTAATCCAAACTTTACCAGGTTTAATAACCTCGGGAAAGCACCATCCGCCAAACCCAATACAATACCCATTCTTAAAGCTACTCTTCTGGTTTGTGGCAATTCTGTTTCGAAAAAAGAATTTTCCCAGGCTTTGCAAACATCAATAGAAAATCCACTGCCTATTTCTCCAGTATATTCATCCTGCGGATGATCTTCAGCGTGTCTGTAAATAGTGGAAGATGTTACATTAATCCAGAGCTTGGGAGGTTTCGTTAAATTTTTAATTGCATTTCCTAGTAAACGGGTAGGCACTACTCTAGAATTGATGATCTCCTTTTGGTTTTTGTATGTGTAACGACAGTTTACATTTTTTCCACATAAATTAATCAGTAAGTCTGCACCTTCTAATTCTTCCACCCAGGTATCTGCAGTTTTTCCATCCCAAAGAATGGTGCTTATATTTCCTTTTTGTAACTGAGGTTTTCTGGATAAGATAATTACTTCTTCTGCGATGCTACTGAAATGTTTGGCCAATAAGCCACCCAGATATCCATTTCCTCCTGCCAGAATAATTTTTTGATAACTCATGATTTCTAAATATTAAAGATTAATCCTAAAACAATTAGGCGATAAATGGCCCAGGTGATACTCATTAGCCAGCCTAGTTGCAGCAACTTGCTCCTTCTAATGTGTTCCAAAAACATCAGTCCCGCAACCAACAGAAAATAGAGTATATACATTACAGGATGAATGTCAATGAAATGATTAACGATGAGTCCAGGTGTGAGCAAAATTGATCCTGCAAAAGATATTGTCATCATATTGCCCAGATAATCCCATAACTTTTCTTTTTTATAGACTAGAATAATTAGCCCTTGAAAAATTATCTGCCCGCCACAAATCAGGTACTCCCTGTATTTTCCTCCTAAAGGAACATAATCGGTAAGTAAATGTGCATAGGCAGTAAGAATGTAAGCCGTAACTAACCATGTGAATAACAAATATGCAATACGATAACTAATATGTTTCTGAAGTGTTTTCATTTCTTTAATTTTAAAACTTTCAGTAAAAAATGAAAGGTTGGATTAAAAAATAAAGCCGTATAATCATATAAGGCTTATGTTTGTATTCTATTTTACTTAGCTTTATTTAAAAACCTTTAATACCGATCCCCAAAACCAGCTTTCTTCGGCTTTTAACATGGTTTCCAATGTCTTATCAACATTACCCGCGAGTTTGTTGATATCAGCAACTGATTTTTTAAATGTGATCAATTCGGGATCTTTTTCATCACCTGTAACAGCAGATAATTCATTTAACACTTTTAGTACAGGCTCCAACTCCCTTTTTTTACGTTCTTTAGCCACCTGGCGTGCAATGTTCCAAACATCTTTATCAGCAAAAAAATACTCTTTTCGCTCACCTGCCTTGTGCTGTTTTTCGATAAGTCCCCAGCCTATTAAATCTCTTAAGGTCATATTGGCATTCCCTCTGGAGATACTTAAATTTTCCATAATTTCTTCGGTGGTTAAAGCTTCCGGAGAGATCAGTAATAAAGCATGAACCTGCGCCATGGTGCGGTTAATTCCCCATTCGGAGCCTAATTTTCCCCAGGCTTCGATAAATTTTAATTTGGCTGCTGCTAATTCCATAAACAAAGATAATGATTTTATTAAACTTTCAAAAATTATTGAAAGTTTATTTATTTTATGTTTTCTATCTTAATTTTATTTACAAATAGATTTATATCTGATTGACCATCCAATAGCTGATAAAGCAGGGTTTGATATTTTGGATCAAAATAAACTACAGATTTTAAAAGTGGTATAGCAAGTTTGGGCTCAAATAACGTTCCGGCTGCAAAACCTGGTTCATGATTCATGGCTCGGTCATGATCAAACTTAACGGTTGTATTAACATATTCTTCGTGTTTCTTTTCTCCTGTGATATACGGAATTAGCCAATCTACAGACTTTTTAATTGAAGAGCCGTTAGGGGATTGATAGGTGTAAAAATTAGTACCTTCTCCCCGATTAATGATAATAGCAAGTTTTAACATGGGTTCCAAATCGTAAAGATGATAGTGCAAGGCATCTCTTTGTTTAAAATCCAGGCTGCTTCCATCGGCATATAGGTTAATATTGATATGGCTTTTCAAATGATCTATGGTCCAGTCAATAAATTCACGGTTATTTAACGCATATCCAATTTCTCCAACTACTTTTAGCCGGTGTGCATTCCAATTATTAATGGCAGTCGCTTTTCCTGGTTTCATACGCTTACTGTTGATTTCCGCCTTGGCGGTTTCGCTTAACCAGTCGTCAATGTTTTTTTTATCAGCTAAAGGAATGTCATTTTTAATCAGATCATATGCCTCAATGGCTTTATCCAGGTTGGTGTCATCAATCGGATCTCCACTAGAATGATTAATTTTAGCCCAGGCACTTAAAAATGAAATACATTTATTTAAATAATTACGATCATTTGTGAGTCGGTATTGCAATGCCAGCGCAAACATTTTATTCATGTCAGGCAGGGCCAATTTAGTCTTGTCCTTTTTGGGGTCGCCTTTTAATAAGCCCTCGGTTCTTATGGTATCAATAGGATTGGGCTTTTGATTTAAATAAATCGTTGTGGATTTTTGCAAGCTTGCATATATTTTCTTCGCCTGCGGATTGTTTGTAATCTCGGCCTTTAAAGTACTAAGTTCTTCCTTGTTTAAACTTACAATTTGAGCCTTAACACTCAACCAAGAACTAAATATTAGCATCGTAAGTACAAACTTTCTCATAATAAACGGATTGAATTGAAGTTTTGATTATGCAAAACTAATTTTTTATTCTACTCACATTTAATTTATTCCTTTTTTATACCGACCAATTTTTTATTTTTGACATTCCTTTAATTTAAACAAACCTTAATGAATAACTGGTTTAACAAAAATGGCATTCACTTAGCCATCATAGCAATTTTTGTAGTCATTACTTTTGCCTACTTCAGTCCTGTTTTACAGGGTAAGGCGCCAGCGCAGAGCGATGTGATCCAATCGCAGGCCATGCAAAAGGAAATTATGGATTTTAAGGAAAAGGATGGCAAAGCACCACTCTGGACCAACCAAATGTTTGGAGGAATGCCTGCATATCAAATCTGGGTACCTTACGCCTATAACGGCGCAACTTATGGAATTGCTTTGATCACGAAGGCACTGCCAAATCCAACAGGTACGGTATTGTTACTTCTTTTTGGGGCTTATTTCTTATTTATCGTATTAAAAGTTAATCCATGGCTGGCTGCAGCAGGTGCCATTGCATTTACATTTACAACTTACAATTTTGTGTTAATTGCTAGTGGACACAGTAGTAAAGCGCTTGCAATTGGTTTTTTTGCGCCAATTATAGCCAGTATACTGCTAACTATCAGAGGGAAGTATTGGTATGGCGCAAGTTTAACAGCGCTGTTTCTAGCCTTGGAAATCAGGACCAACCACGTGCAGATGACTTATTATTTATTGTTGGCTATTTTGGTTTTCGTTTTGGTAGAGCTTTATCAGGCATATCGAAATAAAACGATTTCAAATTTGATTAAATCATTTGGCTTTCTTGCTTTATCAGTAGTGCTTGCCATAATGATTAATGCAAGTTTACTATGGTCAACAGCAGAATACGCCAAAGAAACCAATCGCGGTAAATCCAATCTGACAGCAGAAACTTCAACTGATAAGGACTCTGGAATGTCAAAAGAGTATGCGTATCAATGGAGCCAGGGTGTTGGTGAAAGCTTTACCTTTTTAATACCTGATTTATATGGCGGTGCATCCGGTGTAGAAGAGCTGGTTAAGCCTGATGGAAATATGTACAAAGCCGTAGCTGAAATTACGGGCGGAGACCAGGCGCAAACCACTCAAGCTATTCAGCAATTGGGACAACAGTTAAATATGCAGCAATACTGGGGTGAAAAACCTTTTACTCAAGGAGGCTATTACTTTGGTGCAATTATCTGTTTCTTATTTGTATTTGGATTATTCATCGTTCGCAATCCTTTAAAATGGTGGATTCTGTCCACAACAATATTATTTATATTATTATCATTCGGCCGCCATTTCCCATTAGTAAGTAATATCTTCTTCGATTATTTCCCACTTTATAATAAATTCAGGGCCGTAGAATCAATCTTGGCTGTAGTTGGATTAATGGTTCCTATATTAGCGCTTTTAGCAGTTAAGGAAGTACAGGATGGCAATATTGATCAGAAAGTTTTAGTTAAGAAACTAACATGGTCTGCCGGAATAACAGGTGGTTTTGCACTTATTGTAGCTATTGCACCTACACTATTCTTTAGTTTTCAGGCTTCAAATCATGCACAAATAGTACAAGCTTTAACCCAGAGCTTGCAAAATAATGCAGGTGTTGCACAGAAAATTGCGAATGGTTTAGTTGAAGATAGAATTGCTATTGGTCGTGGAGATGCTTTCCGTTCCTTCTTTTTTATCTTAATAGGTTTTGGTATTATCTGGGCATTTATTACAAAAAAATTAAATGCACAATTGGCTTTCGGATTATTAGCACTTTCCATTTTAGTAGATATGTGGCAGATAGATCGCCGCTATTTGAATAATAAAAACTTTGAGCCAAAAACAACGGTTTCCAATTATTTTCAGCCTAGAGATGTAGATAATTTTATTTCTGCAGATAAAGATCCGAACTTTAGGGTTTTCGATGCCTCTATCAATACTTTTAATGATGCCAGTACTTCATCATTCCATAAAACAGTTGGTGGTTATCATGCTGCTAAATTAAAACGTTTTGATGAGCTCATTCAGCATCAGTTCAGCAAAAGCATCAATCAGGATGTGTTGGATATGCTGAACACAAAATACATCATTACACAGGATCAAAAAACAGGATCATATAAAATGCAGCGTAACCCTACAGCTGCTGGCAATGCCTGGTTTGTAGAAAGCATACAGTTTGTTAAAAATTCTGATGAGGAGATGAAAGCCATTAGCAGTTTTGATGCTAGAAAAGAGGCTATTGTAGATGAAAGCTTTAAAGGATTGGTAGATAGCAAAATTTTAGGTACAGGACAGGAAGGTTTTATAAAATTAACCAACTATAATCCTGATCATTTAACTTACGAATATTCTACTGCGAAAGAAGTCGTAGCAGTTTTCTCTGAAATTTATTACAATAAAGGATGGAAAATGTATATTGATGGTGTGGAGAAACCCTATTTCAGAGCAGATTACGTATTACGTGCGGCAAAACTGGAAGCGGGTAACCATAAACTTGAGTTCATTTTCCACCCAACATCATATTATGCCGGAGAAAACATTTCCCTAGCGGGATCAATTCTTTTGCTGGCAGCATTAGGATTCGGTATTTATGCCGAGAATAAGAAAAAATCAGTGGAAGTAAAAGCGTAAACTGATCGACCATTATTTAAAACCCATAAGGATAAAATCTTATGGGTTTTTTTATGCTCTATCCTTTTAACTTAATTTATCATAACGAAGAATAATTTAACAATCGCGTAACATTTGGTTGATAGACAGTGTCTTACATTTGTAATGTAAATCAGATGATATGTTAGAATCATTCTTTGCCGTATGCCTGCTAATAATTGTACTTTATTTCTTTAGCCCTTTCGAGGTAAAACTTGATGAGGAAGAAGACTGGTAAGGCATTATTTTTATATCTGAACTGCTTTTTTGAAGCGGTACTAGCATTCGTCCCCCCAAATTTTAATTTATGAACAAAAGAAATGTTGATGTAGTCGTAATATCCGATGTACATTTGGGCACTTATGGCTGCCATGCTAAAGAACTTTTAAAGTATCTCAAAAGCATTAAGCCTAAAACCCTTATCTTAAATGGAGATATTATAGATATCTGGCAATTCAGCAAACGCTACTGGCCAGAGTCGCATATGAAAGTGGTTCGCAAATTAATGAAATTTGTTTCTGAAGGAGTTCAAGTGCACTACCTTACAGGCAACCATGATGAAATGCTCCGTAAATTTGATGGCATGGAAATGGGAACATTTCATCTCCAGAATAAACTGATCATGGAATTGGACGGTAAGAAAGCCTGGTTTTTTCATGGTGATGTATTTGATGTAACCATGCAACATTCTAAGTGGCTGGCAAAAATGGGTGCAGTTGGTTATGACAGCCTTATTCTTATTAACAGCTTCGTAAATTGGGTGCTTACGGCTTTAGGTAGAGAGAAAATGAGTTTTTCTAAAAAAATCAAAGCCAGGTTTAAGGATGCTGTGAAGTTTATCAATAGTTTTGAACAAACAGCTGCCGAACTGGCTATAGAAAAAGGCTATGAATATGTAGTTTGTGGCCATATTCACCAGGCAGAAAAGCGTGATATTGCTATGGATCATGGAAGCGTAACTTATCTGAATAGTGGCGATTGGGTAGAAAGTTTAACGGCATTAGAATACCAGAATCAAAATTGGAACATTTTTAAATATGACTATAAAGAATTTGTTAAGGATGAAACAGATGATGGAATCCTTTCAGATTCAGAAGATTTGAAGAGTAAATTAGATGTAAATATTCTTTTGCAACATATAAAATATGAAATTGCTCAATAAATTTGAGATATTAGGGCTTAAATGAAGATACTCTATGCAATACAGGGAACCGGAAATGGGCATATTAGTAGAGCCCGTGAAATTATTCCGCTACTGCAGAAATATGGCGAACTCGATATTCTGGTTAGTGGAACACAAGCTGATGTAAAATTGAGTCAGCCGGTAAAATATCAGCTACATGGTTTCAGTTTTGTCTTTGGAAAAAAGGGCGGTGTTGACCATTTCAAAACTTGGTTAAGCATGAATCTTTTCCGTTTCAGAAAAGATATGAAGCAGCTTCAGTTAAAGGATTATAACCTTATTGTTAATGATTTTGAGCCTGTAAGTGCCTGGGCCTGTAAGCTTCAGGGGATAGAATGTGTTTCTTTAAGCCATCAGGCAGCATTTAAATCTAAAAAAGTTCCACGCCCTAAAACGTTAGACTGGGGGAAGTTAATCTTAAGTCGGTACGCACCGACCAAACATCATATTGGTTTTCACTTTGATCGGTATGACAGTTTTATTCATACGCCAGTTATCCGATCTGAAATAAGAGCCATGCAAACTAAAAATCTCGGTCATTATACCGTTTACTTGCCTGCTATTGATGATAAACGACTGGTGAAGCTTTTTATGCAACTGCCAGAAGTGAAATGGGAAGTCTTTTCAAAACATAGTAAAGTTGCATATCAGGAAGGAAATATATTCGTAGAACCGGTGAACAATGAAAAGTTCAACAAGAGTTTGGCTACTTGTGAGGGTTTATTTACAGGAGGCGGTTTTGAAGGTCCATCAGAAGCGCTTTATTTGAAGAAAAAATTACTTGTTGCGCCTATGCGCTTTCAGTTTGAGCAACAGTGTAATGCTTATGCTTTAAAGCAATTTGGTTTACCTGTAATTTGGGGTAGCTCCAGTAACTGGTTACCAGTGATTAGAGAGTGGGTAGCAAACCCTCAAAAACATGAGTTTGATTTTCCGGATGAGACGGCTCAGATTATTGATGATATGGTGAAAAAATACGCAAGGGTTTAATTCCAAATGGTGTGTTTAAAGTCCGGAATTTAAAAGGTTCATTGGTTGCCAAATACATAACTGTCTCAGGTGGTAAAATATTTAGCTATTTAAATAAATCATTGCAGTTAATTCCTAATGGATAAAGAATTTTATAATTTTTAAAGAGAAAAGTTTTGATCAATTGTATGGTATTTTGATCATATAAGGCAAATAAGTTAATGAAGGTGGAGTGTTATTAAACTACAAAACAAAATTTAAGCTTTGTGCTTTGGTCTTTAAGCTTTAGTTTTTCCACCTTAATCTTTCTTAAATTATTTTCTTTACTTTGCATCTCTTTGAAAAAGGCATGATTAATCAGTTTAGAAAGCTAAATCCCATTAACCTCATTTTATTATTGGCTTACACGTTTTTTATGCGTATTGCCATATTTCATGAGTTGCCAGCACAGCTGAATTTTGATTTCCTGGAGCCTTTTGCAAGGTTGCTGATTAACATAGATTTAGACAACGCACTTTCCCCATCAGCTAATATTTTCATAGCCTCATCATTGGTTTTTGTTCAGGCTTTAATATTTAATCGTGTTGCCAATAATCATAATCTGCTTGCTAAGCCAAGTTTCTTACCGGCTTTAATGTATGTAACGGGTACTAGTTTATTTATGCCATTTATGGTTTTAAGTCCGGCATTAATCACCAATTTTCTGCTTATCTGGTTAATTGATAAATTTCTAAAACTGAATAAAAGTGCAAATTCTATTACAACCGTTTTTGATATCGGAATGATCATTGGTGTGGGCACACTTATTTATTTTCCGTTTATGGCCATGCTGCTGCTTATCTTTTTGGCGCTTTTGCTTTTTAGGTCGTTTAATTGGCGTGAGTGGGTTGCCGGGCTTGTGGGCTTTCTTACCATCTTTTTTTTTCTGGCCGTATTTTATTACTGGAAAGATAATATTGTTTCCTTTTATCAGATTTGGAGGCCATTAGGAAGTAAATTTCCTTCCGTTTTTAAAATCAATTACAATGATTACCTGGTGCTCATTCCAGTTACGGTTATTATTATTCTGGCTTCGCTCCAACTTCGCGAGAACTTCTTCAGAAGCTTTATTAGTACCCGCAAAGCCTTTCAATTATTGTTCTTCATGTTCATTGTTGCAGGGGCAAGTTTCTATCTGAAACCCCATTTCCGCACCTGGCATTTTTTACTATGTGTGCCACCTGGAGCAGTGCTTTTAGCCTATTATTTTAGCAATGCCAAAATCCGATGGTTCTATGAAACGCTATTTATTTTATTTGTTCTTTCTGTACAATACTTTCTTTTTGTTTAACCTTTTTTAACAAAAAACTAGAACAAAACTTAACAAAGATTAATAGCTTTGTGGCATGAAGTTTCGCATTAAAGCTTGTTTAGGTTTTAATCTGGTTGGTATAGGTATGGTTTCAGATCGGAAGATAATCGCATAACAGTGTATCTATGCATAGATTAACTATTGATATTGGAAACTCATCGGCAAAAATAGCTGTTTTTGCTGATCGTGAAATTATCCATCATCTTCGCTTGATTAAAGTAGGTATTATTGATTTAGCACATCTAATTGATAAATTTTCGCCTCAAAAAGCAATTATCAGTAGTGTAAATCAGGGAATTACAACTTTAGAGGGATACTTAAAAAAGCATACAAACTATACCCGGTTTTCAACTTCACTAACAAATGGAGTGATTAACCGATACCAAACACCGAATACTTTAGGTTTAGACCGATGGGCAGCCGTTTTAGGTGCAAATGGTTTAGGTTTTGGAACAGCTTGTTTGGTGATAGACGCCGGAACCTGCATCACCTATGATCTGCTTACTGGTAAAAATGAATATTTCGGAGGAAGTATTAGTCCGGGGATAAAAATGCGTTTTAAATCAATGCATGAATATACCGGAAGGTTGCCTGAAGTAAATTGGGATGCGAATGAAGGAATTCCGGAAGGCTTCGATACCATTTCTGCAATGAAAAATGGGGTTTTACAAGGAATTATAAATGAAATTGAAGGTTATATAGCCTTAAATAATATAAAAGAAAGTACTTTAAAGGTGATTATAACAGGGGGCGACGCTAATTTTTTGTTTAAGCAATTACAAAACAGCATCTTTGCCCCTCAAATTATAAAAGATCCATACTTGGTTTTAAAAGGATTAAATGAAGCTATTGCAGATTAAAATGTACAAAAGAATAAATTATATTGCAGCCATACTCGTTTTAGTTTGTGGTTTAGGTGCTCAGGCGCAGGTTACCACATCATCACCATATTCGAGATTTGGCCTTGGAAATATTAAAGGTTCATTACTTCCTCAGCTGAGGGCTATGGGTGGTATTTCTACTGCTGTGAATAAAGTAACCGGGTTTAATTATATCAACATGCAAAACCCGGCATCATATTCTGGTATTACTTTAACCACCATCGATATTGGAATGAGTGCCAATCTGACGAATTTATCTAAAAATGATTTAACAGAATCAAGTTTTAACTCTACGTTTAGCCATTTGGCCTTCGCTATCCCAGTAAGTAGAAAATCAGCCATTAGTTTTGGTGTTATGCCTTATTCTGATCTTGGATATTCTTACAAAAACACTGTTAAAATAGATACCCAATCTGTTAATCAGCTTTATGAAGGCGAAGGTGGTTTATCTAAAGCATACTTTGGTTACGGACATCGTTTTGGAGACCATTTAAGGATAGGTGGTAACGTTGAATATATTTTTGGAAACTTACTGACCACCAGGGCTACGGAGTATAATGCTACAGGCGCAATTAATGCAAAGCTTCAAAATAAAAACAGCGTTGGCGGCCTAAATTATTCTTATGGAATTCAGTATGATTTTAATTTAGGGAGTAAAACTTTACTAACCTTAGGTTATTCTGGAAGTAGTTCTTCTAAAATTAATTCACAGCAAAATTCCTACGCTATACAATATACCAGGGCAGCAGATGGTACAGAAAATGTTGCTACAGATACTTTAAATGTAGTGAATAATCCAAAATCTTCTCTAACACTGCCGTTATCACATAACTTTGGAATCTCTCTACAGCAAAATGATAAATGGTTAATTGGTGCTGATTTTAGAATGAGTAAATGGTCGGCAACCAGTATCAATAATGTTAATTCTGGCTTACAAGATAGCTGGGGCGCATCATTGGGGGGACAATGGACACCAGATTATACTTCATATAACAGTTATTTAAAACGGGTAGATTATCGTTTAGGTGTTAGCTATGATAAAACCTATGTTAAAATTGGAAATCAGGATATTAAGCAAATGGGTGCATCATTTGGCTTTGGTTTTCCACTTCCAACAGCTAATGCAGGCTCAGCTTTCTACAAAATCAATTTTACTACAGAGATTGGCCAAAGAGGTACACTAACTAATAATCTGGTCAAAGAACAATATATTAACTTCCATTTAGGCTTCACGCTTAACGATACCTGGTTCCGTAGATACAGAGTTGATTAATGAGGCTGCAAACATTTCTTTATGGTTTGGTGCTGGGGTTACTGCTTTTTTTGGTAGCATGTGGAGAGGATGACCTAAAAAAAGCTAATGCTATATCTGCCAAAAAAATAACTTTTACAAGAGACCGTACAATTGGCGTTGAAATTATCTACAGTGATTCGGCAAGGGTAAAGGCTAGAGGAAAAGCTCCCATCATGGATAAGGTTACGCCATCAACAGGTGTAGCTTATGAAGAGATGATTAAAGGCGTTAATATCGACTTCTTTAATCCTAAAGGAACCATTGATGGTAATCTGGTATGTGATTATGCCATCAGAAAAGATGAGATTAAGCAAACCATCTTCAGGAAAAACGTAGTGGTTAAAAATGATAAGGGTGATACTTTTTCTTCTGAAGAATTAATCTGGGATGAGGCAAAGAAGATTTTTTATTCCAACCAAAGGGTGTATGTTAAAGGTGCTGATGGAAGTATTGGAGATGGAATAAACTTTAAGGCTCCTCAGGATTTCAGTACCTATGAGATGGAGACTGGCAGCGGGCAGTTGAATATGCAGGAGGGTGTTGCGCCATAGATGATGATAGAGGGAGTGAATTTTGAATGGGAAAATGAGTAAATTTTGAATGAGTGAGTTTGAATAAAGGGATAAGTTAGTTTTAAATTTCTAGAATGCTTTGTTTCATTTCTTTCTATTCCCCAATTTATCATTTTTTTATTTGTGCTCCCTATTTTTCCCTTCTCTAATCCCCTATTTTCCTCATCCTATTTGCTTAAAAATTAAACACTTGATAAATAAAATTTTGTGTTTTCTTTTTTAAGGCAAATTTGTATCTTGCGCCCTCTTAAAAAAAACTAAATAAATTTATAAAGTACAATATGGGATTAATGACATTTTTGCGTAACCGTGCGGGCTATATCCTGGTCTTCGCCATTGGTTTTGCAATTGTTGCATTTTTAGTAGGTGATGCAATTAACGTGGGTAAGCCTTTCTGGTCAGCAAACCAAAAGGTAGTAGGTTCTGTAGATGGAAATGACATCAGTATTGATGATTTTCAACCAAAAGTAGATCAAAGTTTAAATCAATTCAAACAACAATACGGCGGAAGCGTAAATGCACAAATGACTGCAATGGCTGTAGATCAGGCCTGGAATGCTGAATTGGGAAAAGTATTATTAACTAAAGAATATGACCGTTTAGGACTTACTGTTTCTGAGGATGAGTTATTGGACTTGCTACAAGGTCAAAATCCAAGCCCATTGGTAAAACAATATTTTGCCAATCCTCAAACCGGACAGTTGGATCGTGCAACCCTCATGAACTTTTTAAAATCAAAAGAGCCACAGGCATTACAACAATCTAATCTTTTACAGCAAGAAATTACCAATCAGGCTTTGCAGACTAAATATTCCAATTTAATCCGTAATTCTGTTTATGTAACTTCGCTTGAAGCAACAGATGAATATACTAACAGAAATAAACTGGCTAACTTTAAATATGTAAGCCTTGATTATAGCAGTATTCCAGATGCATCGGTAAAATTAACGGATGGTGATTACACGGAATATTATGATCAAAACAAAGCCCGTTTCAATAATCCACAAGAAAGCCGTTCTTTTGAATATGTTTCCTTTAACATCAATCCAACCGCGGGTGATTCAGCAGCTGTTAAATCACAGATAGATAAAATTGCAGCAGATTTTAAAGTAGCTAAAAATGATTCTCTTTTTGCAGCGATCAATTCAGAAGTTAAAGTTCCATATACTTATTTAACAAAAGGCAAGTTAGATCCTGCGGTAGATTCAGCAGTTTTTGCATTGCCGGCAGGAAGTTATTATGGTCCTGTTTTATCAAACAATTCTTATAAATTATTGAAAGTTGTTGATACCCGTTTCTCGCCAGATTCGGTTAAAGCGAGCCATATTTTACTTGATCCGGCAAAAATGGGTGGAGAAGATAAAGCTATCAAATTGGCAGACTCTTTAAAAGGCTTAATCTTAAAAGGGGGTAACTTTGCACAATTGGCGCAAACCTATAGTGTAGATGGTTCTAAAGATAAGGGTGGAGAATTGGGTACATTTGCACGTGGTGCAATGGTTCCAGAATTCGAGAACGCTGTATTTGAAGGAAAAGCTGGTGACATTAAAGTTGTTAAATCACAGTTTGGTGTACATGTTATTAAAATTGAGAAGCAAATTGGTTCATCAAAAGTGGCTAAACTGGCTTACATAGAGAAAGCTTTAGCTCCAAGTAGTAAAACACAAGCTGCAGCTTACAAAGCAGCAAGTAGTTTCTTAAATGATGTTAAAGGAAAAGACTTTTCTAAATACGCAAAGGAAAAGGGGTTGAAATTGGCAGTTGCTGATAAAATTACAGCGACTCAAGGTTTTGCACCTGGATTGGATAATCCACGTAAATTAATTCAAGATGCTTATGCTGCAGATCAAGGTGATGTACTGCCTCAAATCTACACCATGGCTAGTGCTTACGTGATAGCTCATCTAACTGATGTTAAGCCAAAAGGTATTTTAACTTTAGATCAGGTTAAAAAAGAAATTGAGCCTATGGTTCGCAATGCAGTTAAAGCTAAAATGTTGAAGGATAAATTCAATAGTGCTGGTAAAGCAAGCTTAGCTCAAATTGCTTCTAAGGTGTCGCGTACAGTTAATCCAGTTCAGAATATAGTTTTTGCAAATCCAATTCTTCCTGGTATTGCGCAAGAAAATAAATTAGTGGGTAGTGTATTTGGTTCTCAGCCAGGTAAAGTTTCTGCTCCGGTAGATGGTGAGCGTGGTGTTTATGTGTTTTCTGTTGATGGATTTACTAATCCGGCACCCATTGCAAACATGTTTAAACAAAAAGAAGGAATGTTAATGAGTTTAGGACAGCGTTCTTTACAATCTGCTTTCCAGGCCTTACAAGATAATGCGAAGATAAAAGACAATCGTGTGAAATTCTATTAATTAGAAATTACGTAGTTTTGTAACCGTTCCGAAGTATATTCGGAACGGTTTTTTTATTTAGTGCCATGGAGATACAAGAGAACATTATCAACAAAGTAGCCAATAGCGGATTAATCACCCTCAACCTGGAAGACTATTATCACCCAGGTGAGCGGGTTATCTATGATATTAAGGAAAATCTTTTTCATGGATTAATGTTAAGGGAAAAGGATTTCAGGGCATTTATAAAGGACCATAACTGGGCGCAATATCAAGATAAAAATGTCGGCATTATTTGTTCTGCTGATGCGATTGTCCCTACCTGGGCTTACATGTTGCTGGCTAATAAAATGAGTCCTTACGCGCATGAAGTTGTTTTTGGTGGTATTGAGACCCTCGAAGCGGTGCTGATGACTAAGGCATTATCAAAAATCAACATTGCAGATTATGCCAACGAGCGTGTAGTGATAAAAGGTTGTGGTGATATAGACATTCCAGTATCTGCATATGTTGAGATTACCAATTTATTAACACCAATTGTGAAAAGTATCATGTTTGGCGAACCTTGCTCTACCGTTCCGGTATTTAAAAGAAAAGATTAAATTGGTTTGCTTTTTGTATATCTTTCATCAGGATTGGATATTTTAAGGTGATTATTATTGAATTCACCTCTACACACAAGCAAATGAGAAAGATATTTTTAACTTTTATTAGCATTATTGCAACTCTAGTTACCCAGGCCCAACAGCTACCCTTAAAAAAAGAGGCTGTTTTTCAGGATGGGGAGGTGTTACAGTATCGACTTCGATATGGATTTATCACTGCTGCAGAGGCAACGATCAAGGTGACCAATTCAGATTTAAAATTTGATAATAGGCCAACATACCGGTTGTCGGTTGATGCGCAAACTTCCGGTACCTTTGATGTTTTTTATAAGATCAGGGATCGTTATGATTCCTATATTGATAAAACAGATTTGCTCCCTTACTTCTACCAGGAAAATATCAGGGAAGCCAGTTATAAAAGACAGGATAAAGCCAGATTTAATCAGGATGGAAAGAAAGTGGTTTCTAACCGAGGAACATTTAATACCCCCACTACCCAGACTTTCGATTTGGTATCTGCCTATTATTTTGCCAGAAGTTTAGATATTAGTAAAATGAAAGTAGGCGATACCTTCAAGCTCAATTACTTTCTGCAAGATGAAATCTCTGCACTGGAAATAGAATATGTTGGTAAGGAAACAATCAAAAGTAAATTGGGCAATATACGATGCCTCAAATTTAGTCCATCCATTAAACCTGGCCGTATTTTTAAGAAGGATAGTCGCTTATATTTGTGGGTAACGGATGATGGGAATCGTGTTCCGGTAAAAGCTCAGGTGGAAATATTGGTTGGTGCTGTAACCATGGAATTAAAATCAGCTGCGGGTTTAAAATATGCCTTGGCAAAAGAATAATGATGATAGAAGTTGAACAGGTGCTGGTGCACGAAGATGTGTTAAAAGAGAATTTCGTTTGTAATTTAAGCAAATGTAAAGGTATTTGTTGTGTAGAAGGTGATTCTGGTGCCCCTTTGGATCAGGAAGAGACCGCTATTTTAACAGAAATATATCCGAAGATCAAACATCTTTTAAATGAAAAAGGGATTAGGGCTATTGAAGAACAAGGCACTTATGTAGTGGATGAGGATGGAGATCTGACCACCCCTTGTGTAGATAAAAATAAAGAATGTGCCTATGTGCTCTTTGAAAACGGCATTACCAAGTGTGCCATTGAAAAAGCATATGAAGAAGGTATTGTTGATTGGCAAAAACCAATATCATGTCACCTCTACCCTATCCGAATTACTAAATACCCTGAATTTGATGTATTAAATTACGATCGCTGGCATATCTGTCATGATGCCTGTACTTTTGGAAGAGAATTAAAAATCCCGGTTTATAGTTTTTTGAAAGGACCACTGATTAGAAAATATGGAGAAGAGTGGTACAAAGAACTGGAGCATTCTGTTGCAGCGATGTAAAGCTGGGTTTTTATAATAGGGAAATTTTATTCGAACTTTAATTATTATGCATGCATTATATATGCCTCAACATGCAACCATCATGCAATAGGACGGCCATAGGATATGGCCAGGATGCCAGCTAAATGGCATTCTTTTGCTTATTGAAATTTGGGTGTACATCTCTATTTTAAACAAGGTCCGGTTAAGCAAGCTCCTCAAATTTGATGGTTATTTATCTTTAAAAATCAAAATGTACATCCACATAATTGTTTATTTGTAATAACTATGTTATTTTAGCCGATTGAAAACATTTAATATACTGTGAAAAAAATTCTAATTACCGGTGGGGCAGGCTTTATAGGCTCTCATGTAGTACGTCGATTCGTTAAAAACTATCCAAGTTACGAAATCGTAAATCTAGATAAGCTTACCTATGCAGGTAACCTGGCGAATTTAACCGATATTGAAAACGAAGCTAATTATCGTTTTGTAAAAGAGGATATCACTGATGCAAATGCCATGAGTGAATTGTTCAAAAAAGAAAACTTTGATGCCGTGATTCACCTTGCTGCAGAAAGTCATGTAGATCGTTCTATTACCGATCCAACCGCTTTTGTAATGACCAATGTTATTGGAACAGTTAACTTGCTTAACGCCGCAAGAGAACACTGGAAGGGTCAATACGATCAAAAACGTTTTTACCATGTGAGTACTGATGAGGTATATGGTGCATTGGGCGAAGAAGGCATGTTTACGGAAACCACTGCTTATGATCCACATAGCCCGTATTCTGCTTCAAAAGCCAGTTCTGACCATTTTGTTAGGGCTTATCATGATACCTATGGAATGGATTGTGTGATTTCTAATTGCTCTAACAATTATGGTTCGCACCACTTTCCGGAAAAATTAATTCCGCTGGCTATCAATAATATTAAAAACAATAAACCAGTGCCTGTATATGGTAAAGGTGAAAATGTGCGTGACTGGCTTTGGGTGGAAGATCATGCCAGGGCTATTGATGTCATTTTTCACCAGTCGAAAACCGGAGATACTTATAACATTGGCGGCCATAACGAATGGAAAAATATAGATCTGATCCATTTGCTTTGTGAAATTATGGACGAGAAATTGGGTCGTGAAAAAGGAGAATCAGCCAAGCTGATTACTTATGTTACTGATCGTGCAGGCCATGATTTACGTTATGCTATCGATTCTACTAAACTTCAAAAGCAGTTAGATTGGGTACCGAGTTTACAATTTGAGGAAGGATTAGCGAAAACCGTTGACTGGTACCTTCAAAATGAAGCATGGTTAAATAATGTTACTTCAGGAAATTACCAGTCTTATTACGATAAGCAATACAGCGAAAAATAATGGAAATTGAGCAAACAGGATTAAAAGACTGTATTATCATTAAACCCAGGGTTTTTGATGATCCAAGGGGATATTTCTTTGAAAGTTTTAATAAACAAACCTTTGAGGATAAGACAGGTTTATCTGGCGACTTTGTTCAGGATAATCAATCTTATTCTTCTTATGGTGTTATTCGCGGTTTGCATGCCCAAACCGGTGCATTTGCTCAAGCCAAACTGGTTCGGGTAACTAAAGGGGAAGTATTGGATGTAGCTGTTGATGCCCGTCCGGGTTCACCTACTTATGGCCAGCATGTAGCTGTGCGTTTGAGTGCAGAAAATAAGTTGCAATTGTATATTCCCAGGGGTTTCGTGCATGGTTTCTCTGTATTGAGTGAAACTGCTGAATTTCTTTATAAATGTGATAATTTTTTTAATAAAGCCTCAGAAACAGGCGTAATCTATAACGATGCTGATTTAAACATCGACTGGATGATTCCTCAGGATCAGCAGTCTGTTTCAGAAAAGGATCTCTTATTAAAAACTTTTGCTGAATTGCATCATGGATAAAATATTAGTTATTGGTGCGGGAGGCCAACTTGGGCAATGCCTGAAAACAGTAGCTTCCAGACGTGGCCTTACCGAAATTATATTTCCATCAGAAACTGATGCGAATATCCTAAACCAGGATGGCCTTCAGGCTTTGCTATCGAAAGAGCAGCCTGCTTTTGTAATTAATTGTGCGGCCTATACGGCTGTGGATAAAGCAGAAGATGAAGTGGGCCTGGCGAAAGCTGTAAATGAAACCGGTGCGGCTAACCTGGCTATTGCCTGTGCAGCTCATGGTTCAACCCTGATTCACGTTTCTACCGATTTTGTCTTTGAAGGAAATGAGGTGAAACTTCTTTTAGAGGATGATATTGCCCAGCCCATTAATGTTTACGGACAAACTAAACTTGATGGAGAAAAGGCTGTTGTTGCTTTATTAAAGTCTCATTTCATTCTCCGTACCAGTTGGTTATATTCTGAATATGCCAATAACTTTGTTAAAACCATGTTGAAGCTGGGTGCAGATCGTGATGAATTAAATATTATTGCTGATCAGGTAGGTACACCAACCTATGCCATTGATTTAGCCAATGCTATTTTTGATATTATTGAATCTGGTTCTGATGCTTATGGGATTTATCACTATAGCAATGAAGGCGTAACCTCCTGGTTTGATTTTGCAAGCGCAATTTTTGAGATCAGTGACACAGTGGTTAAAGTAAATCCTATTCCGGGATCTGCTTATCCAACCAAAGCCACTAGGCCAGCATTTTCGGTAATGGATAAGAGCAAAATAAAAAATACCTTTAACTTAACTATTCCCTACTGGAGAAATAGTTTAGTAGCATGTATTCAGAAATTAAAAGAAAATAATCATTAGCTATTAAGCGTTCATAAGTAAATCAAAATTCAAATATGAAAGGTATAATTCTTGCTGGCGGAAGCGGTACCCGCTTACACCCCCTAACACTTGCTTGTAGCAAACAAATGATGCCGGTTTATGATAAGCCCATGATTTATTATCCATTGTCTACCTTAATGTTGGCCGGGATTAAAGAAATTCTTATCATTTCTACACCACATGATCTGCCTAATTTTGAAAAATTACTTGGCGATGGATCTGCTATCGGCTGTAAACTGAGTTATGCCGTGCAGGCCGAGCCTAACGGATTGGCGCAGGCTTTTGTGATTGGTGAAGAATTTATTGGTACTGATAAGGTTGCTCTTGTATTGGGCGATAATATTTTCCATGGTGATGGCATGGCCAAATTACTGCAAGCCAGTTCAGACCCTGATGGAGGCGTTGTTTTTGCTTATCAGGTTTCTGATCCGGAGCGTTACGGCGTAGTTGAATTTGATGAAGATAAAAAGGCCATTTCTATTGAGGAAAAACCTGTTTCTCCAAAATCTGATTATGCGGTACCCGGGTTATATTTTTACGATAATGAAGTGGTTGAAATTGCTAAGAATATTAAACCTTCACCTCGTGGGGAATATGAAATTACCGATATTAACCGTGTTTATCTGGAACGCGGAAAGCTTAAAGTAGGTGTTTTAAGTCGTGGTACGGCCTGGTTAGATACCGGTACGTTTACTTCCTTAATGCAGGCGGGTCAGTTTGTGCAGATTATTGAAGAACGCCAGGGTTTAAAGATTGGCTGTATTGAAGAAATTGCCTATCGCATGGGATTCATAGATGCAGCACAACTTAAGGCCATTGCAACACCACTTGTTAAAAGCGGTTATGGTTCTTATCTTTTGAAGCAAATTAAATCAGCTTGATAGCTGAAGCTATTTAACTGCTATAAAATACTAAAATACCAAAGGAGCCCGGATTTATCCGGGCTCCTTTGGTTTAGGTTAACCTTCATCTATACTGCTGAAGATTTCAGAACCGGAAATTATGCCCTATCTTTGGCACGATCATAAAACATATGAATACCAAAAAAGACATTGCCATCATTGGCCTGGGTTATGTTGGCCTGCCTTTAGCTGTAGAATTTGCCAAACACTTTCGTGTAATTGGCTTTGACATCAATGAAAGCAGGGTGAAAAGTCTTGGTGATTTAGTGGATCTTACTCATGAAGCCAATCTTCCTGATCTTGCTGCAGTATTGGCGCTTACTGGGCAGGGTAAAGGTTTAAGCCTGAGTTCTCATCTCCACGATCTTGCTTCTTGTTGTATTTATATCATCACTGTGCCCACGCCGATAGATCACCTGAAAAGGCCGGATCTTCAACCCTTGCTCAAAGCCAGTGAAATGATCGGCTCCATTTTAAAAAAGGAAGATATTGTGATTTATGAATCAACCGTATACCCAGGTTGTACAGAAGAAGACTGCGTGCCAGTGCTTGAGCGGGTTTCCGGACTACACTATAACCAGGATTTCTTTTGTGGTTATTCACCTGAACGGATCAACCCGGGCGACAAAATCAATACCCTGACCAAAATTAAAAAGGTTACCTCTGGTTCTACGCCAGAGATTGCCCAAGCGGTTGATGCACTTTATGCCACCATCATTACTGCAGGTACGCATCTGGCACCGAGTATTAAAGTGGCAGAAGCCTCCAAAGCGATTGAAAACGCACAGCGTGATGTGAACATTTCCTTCGTTAATGAGCTGGCACTGATTTTCGACCGCATGGAAATTGATACTTCTGATGTACTCGCCGCGGCCGCCACCAAATGGAATTTCCTAAATTATAAACCTGGCTTGGTTGGCGGGCATTGCATTGGCGTAGATCCGTATTACCTGGCCCATAAATCGGAGGCATTGGGTTATAAACCAGAAGTCATTTTATCGGGAAGGCGAGTGAATGATAATATGGGGATGTTTGTCGCCAATAAAATCATCAAAATGCTGGTGGCCCGTAACAAGCAGATTCAGGGCGCTAAAGTTTTGATTCTGGGCTTTACCTTTAAAGAAAATTGCCCTGATACCCGAAATACGAAAGTAATCGATATTTATAAAGAACTTCAATCCTTCAGCATCCAGGCTGATATTCATGATCCATGGGCCAACCATGCAGAAGTGCATTTAGAATATGGTATTGATCTGATTACTGAAAATGATTTTATTGCGTATGATGCTGTCATTTTAGCCGTAGCCCATCATGCTTTCCAAAAAATTGATTTCAAAAGCTGGAAGGATAAGGGCACCATTATCTTTGATACGAAATCTTTTATTGATCGTGCGGCTGTAGATGCAAGGTTGTAAAGATTTTTAATGAAATCATAAAACATTGTGTTTGATTTTTCGTTTCCAATTTAGTTTATCCCTTTATTATGATTACGAAAATTGAAATTCTTGGCATTGCTGCCGTAGTTTTTTCTAATTTAATCGCTTATCTCGCCCTTAGACGTTTAAAAGAAAATGAAAAGCGTAAAAAGCGCAACAGGTTTAACAGGCAAAATTCACTCACTTAAATCTTTTTCTCCTTGTGTTTTTTGAGAATTAGGATTTGAATCATCTGATGGAAATCTTATCATGTGTTTAACTCCTATTTTCTAAAAGCCACAGGTTGCTATCAATCAAATGAATTATTCAGTATGTTTGCAATTTAATAATCAGAATAAGTTATGAAAGTTGCTTTAATCACAGGTGTGACTGGACAGGATGGTGCCTATCTTGCGGAATTTTTGCTCAAAAAAGGATATTTTGTGCACGGTATCAAAAGACGTGCTTCCTCTTTTAATACCGACCGTATTGATCATCTTTACCAGGATCAGCATGAAAATAATGTGCGTTTCAAATTGCATTATGGTGATTTAACTGACTCTACCAATCTGATTAGAATTGTACAAGAAGTGCAACCAGATGAGATTTATAATCTTGCGGCCATGAGTCATGTACAGGTGAGTTTTGAAATGCCTGAATATACTGCCAATGCAGATGGCCTTGGAACTTTGCGTTTGCTTGAGGCTGTGAGGATATTGGGTTTGACTGAAAAAACAAAAATCTATCAGGCTTCTACTTCTGAGCTTTATGGCCTGGTGCAAGCCGTTCCGCAAAGCGAAACTACCCCTTTCTATCCACGCTCCCCTTACGCTGCTGCTAAAATGTATGCGTACTGGATTACGGTAAATTACCGTGAAGCTTACCAGATGTTTGCCTGCAATGGTATTTTATTTAATCATGAAAGTCCTTTGCGTGGAGAAACTTTTGTCACCCGGAAAATTACCAGGGCGGCTTGTAAAATTGCCCTGGGTTTACAGCAATGCCTATATTTAGGTAACCTTTCTGCACAAAGAGATTGGGGCCATGCGAAAGATTATATTGAAGCCATGTGGTTAATTCTTCAACAGGAGCAGGCTGAAGACTTTGTAATTGCTACTGGCGTAACCACCACCGTACGCGATTTTGTGAGAATGAGTTTTGCCGAATTGGGCATTGAAATTGAATTCTCAGGTAAAGATGCACATGAAAAGGGTGTAATCATTGATGTTGATGAAACTGTGATCCGGAATTTAGGTTTAAACGGAGACTTGCTAAAACCAGGTCAAACCGTTGTTCGGGTAGATCCAAAGTATTTCAGGCCTACAGAGGTAGATCTTTTATTAGGTGATCCTACTAAATCGAAAACAAAACTGGGCTGGACCCCTCAATATGATTTGCCTTTATTGGTGAAAGATATGGTCACCTCTGATCTGAATTTAATGAAAAAGGATGAATACCTTAAACAAGGTGGTTACCGAACACTTAATTACTTTGAATAATTGTAAATAGAATAAAGCAAATACTATAGCGTTATTTGGATGTTCTTTCCGTATATGTTAGGGGAAAAAATAATATAGAATAGTGTGTTTATAGAATTAGCTTCTTTTTATGTATTTTTATAGGTAATTTAAACCAGATAAAGGTTTCAGTAAGAGAATTTTAAAGATTATAGCGGCTAAGTCTAGGGAGTTAAAGCTAATTTTCGCTTCTCAAATAATAATTTTAACAACTAATTCCGTATTCTGATCATATGTTTAACTTTTTTAGCAAAAAAAATAAAATTACTGATATTTCCTGGTTGGGAATAGACATGCATTCGCACATTCTTCCAGGCATTGATGATGGTTCGCCCGATGTGGCTACCTCATTGCGGTTTGTGAAAGCACTGGAGGATTTGGGTTTCAATCAACTGATTGCTACCCCTCATATTTTTAAGGAATTGTATCCCAATACCAAATTGACTATTGACCAAGCCAGATTTGCCTTACAACTGGCTATGGATCAGGCAAAGGTTACTTTGAAACTGGATTCGGGCGCAGAGTATATGATCGATCAGGATTTTGACCTTGAGGCCGAAATGTGCCCTATTCAACAAAAATTTCTTTTGATTGAAATGTCATACCTGAATGAGAGCCCTAACATCAGCCAGCGGGTTTTTGATGTTGAAATTAAAGGATACCGCCCTATTTTGGCTCATCCAGAACGTTATACCTTCTATTTCAAAGATAAAACACGTTTAAACCGCTTTAAAGATAAAGGGTGTTTGCTACAACTTAATTTATTGTCTATTGTGGGTTATTATGGTAAAGAAGTTAAACAACTGGCCGAATACCTGTTAAAAGAAAACATGTATGATTTGGCCGGAACAGACCTGCACCATGATAAACATCTTCATACTTTAACGGAAGCCGTTCAAAGCGGAAAGCTTTATGATTTATTGGGACATTATGCGTTTAAAAACAAAGAATTGTTTGGTGAGGCCATGCCCCAAATCCTTTAGCATCACTAACTATTAACGGCTATCATTTTCGCAATGGCATTAACAGGTGTTAATGTTGAGATGCTTTCCTGTGCAATCAAATAATTTTGTATTTTTGGGGTAACATTGCATATCAATATGATGAAAATTTGTATCCGAATGATAAAAAGAACATTCGCACAGGTTTTCATAAACAACCTACACATGAAGTTTAAAAATTTACTTAAGGCGACTTTAATTTTTATTGCCTTTCTCTTTTCTCCATCCTTATATGCTCAAACCAATTATGCCGATGTAAAGGTTGATGAACTGAGTGATGCCAAAATTCGGGAGTTGATGCAGCGTGCAGAATCCATCGGATATAATGATGCACAGTTGGAGCAGCTTGCATTGGCACAAGGCATGCCGCAAACGGAAATTGAAAAGTTGCGTTTAAGGGTTGATAAAATCAGAAAACAAGACGGAACAGGGACCACCAATACCAATACCACCACAGGTCAGGCTGTAGCTAAGCCCTTTGTAGATGTTGAACGGACGAGGGTAAACAGTGCACAAAGTAAGATTGATTCTCTTAAAAAAATTAATTCTGCTTTATCTGCGCAGGCTATAGCGAATGCAGATGAACTTAATAATCTTAAAATATTTGGTGAAGAGCTTTTTGGGGCTAGTACACAAATGTTTGAACCTAACTTAAGGATGGCCACCCCAAAGAGTTATGTGGTGGGGCCTGATGATGAATTACTGATTGATATTACCGGAGATAACGAGGTGAGTTATAAATCAAAGGTGAGTCCGGATGGAACTATAAAAGTTCAATACGTTGGGCTTATTTCTGTTGCAGGTTTAAACATTGAACAGGCCACTTCTAAAATAAAATCATCCCTTTCGAGTACTTATCCTGCTATTAAATCAGGCCGAACTTCCGTATCCATCACACTTGGAAATATTAAAAGTATCACGATTACGGTAGTTGGTGAAGCCGTTAAGCCTGGTTCCTATACCGTATCTTCCTTATCTTCCCTTTTTAATGTATTGAGTAGTGCTGGTGGTCCGAATAAAAATGGAACTTACCGGAATATTCAGGTTATCCGCAACAATAAAGTTATTTATGCTGTTGATATTTACGACTTCCTGTTAAATGGCATTCAAAAAGGTAATATCCGATTACAGGACCAAGATGTAGTCAATATCCCAGTTTATCAAAAACGAATTGCCTTATCAGGAAAGGTAAAACGCCCGGCTTATTTTGAAATTAAAGATACTGAAAGCCTGGCCGACGCTTTACGTTTTGCAGGTGGTTTTTCTAATGATGCCTATTCAGCCCAAATAAAAGTATTACAAAATACCAACAGGGAACGGAAGATTATAGATGTTCCGGAGTCTGACTTTAAAACTTACCAACCTAAAAACGGAGATAAGTTTATTGTGGAAAAAATTCTTGACCGCTTTGCCAACCGCGTTGAAATTGAAGGTGCTGTTTTTCGTCCGGGCCAATATGAACTGGATGATCAGCTGACGCTTAAAAATTTGATTCAAAAAGCAGATGGTATTAAGGAAGATGCCTTTTTAAACCGGGGTTATATTTCCAGGTTAAATGCTGATAATAGTCTGGCATTGGTATCTTTTGATTTGGGTAAAATTTTAGCAGGTACAGATCCTGATATTAAATTGCAGCGAGAAGATAGGGTGAGTATCAAATCGATATTTGAACTGCGTGAAGAATTCAGGGTGACGATACAGGGTGAGGTAAGACAGCCTGGAACATTTACCTACGCAGATGGTATGAATCTCGAATCTTTAATTCAAATGGCTGGCGGTTTTAGAGAAAGTGCCACGCCGAACAGAATTGAGATCTCCAGAAGGATCAAAAATAGCGATGCTACTTCGGTATCCGCGCAAACGGCAGAAGTATTTACCGTTAAAGTAGATCCGGATTTAAAACTACAGGACCAGGATTTTACGCTGAAGCCATTTGATATTGTTTCCATCAGAAGTTCGGAAAGTTACCATACCCAACGTCAGATTAAAATTGAAGGTGAGGTATTGTATCCAGGTATTTATACCATCACTAAAAAGGATGAAAGGATTTCAGACATTATTAAAAGAGCCGGAGGATTAAGTCCGTTGGCTTATGTTGAAGGTGCATCTTTAAGGCGCAATGGCAAGGGAGATTTGCGCATGGATAGTTTGGAAACGAGAAGAGAAGAAAGGGAGAAACTATTAAATCTACAGCGCTTAAAGCAATCGGGTGCCAGAGATACCACCAGCCTGGATAAGGACCTTGAAATATTAAGAAGTGATCTGGTTGGGATTGACCTTAAAAAAATTATGAATAAGCCATTATCAAGAAATGACTTAATTGTAGAAAATGGCGATGTAATCCGGGTACCTAAAGAACTTCAAACCGTTCGTGTAACGGGTGAAGTTTTGAAACCAAACAGCATTGTTTACACCAAAGGTAAAAGTTTTACAGGCTACATCAGCGGCTCCGGCGGTTTCAGTTATAATGCCTATAAAAAAGGCGCATTTATCGTTTATTCTAACGGATCAGTTGCGGCCAACCGGAAATTTCTATTCTTCAATAATTTCCCACAGGTAAAGCCGGGTTCTGAGATTTTTGTACCTAAAAGAGCAGAACGTGAGAAGCTTAACGCGGCCACGTTTATTGGAATATCAACAGGTATAGCCTCATTGGCTGCCATTATTGTCAGTTTATTACGTTAGGCCATGTCTGAAACCAATCATAAAGAAGTTACACTGAAGGAATTAGCCATTAAAACGAATGAGTGGTTATCTTATCTCCGGTCAAAATGGTTCATCATCCTGATCGGTTGCTTATGCGGCGTTGTATTGGGGTACCTCTATGCCACTTATAAAAAGCCCAAGTATGTGGCAGCCAGTACTTTTGCACTGGAAGATGCCAACGGAGGTGGAAGCCTGGGGCAGATGGCCGGACTGGCCTCAATGGTGGGGATAGAGATTGGTTCCTCTGGCAATGGTGGGGTATTTCAGGGTGATAACTTAATTGAATTATACAAATCAAGAAATATGATTCAAAAGTCGCTTTTAACCGAAACGGATTTTAACGGGAAAAAGCAGTTGTTAATCGATCGTTATCTTGAATTCAATAACCTGAAGGCAAAATGGGCTGAACATCCTATTTTGAAAAACATCAATTTTAGGGTCAATAAAAATGAAAAGTTAAACCGTGCTCAGGATAGTATTCTTGGTGAAGTGGTGAAAGAGATTGGCAAGAATAATTTGGTGGTTACCAAGCCAGATAAAAAACTGAGTATTTTAAAGGTTCAGGTTACTTCTAAAGATGAGTTATTTTCGAAGGCATTTGATGATGAAATTGTCAAAAATGTAAATGAATTTTATGTGCAGACCAAAACTAAAAAATCATTGCAGAACGTTGCCATTCTTCAGCATCAAACAGATTCTGTTAAGCGTGAATTAAATGGTGCGCTGGCTGGTATGGCTTCCTTAACAGATGCCAATCCCAATCCTAATCCAGCCAGACAGATCTTGAAAGTGCCTTCTCAGCGGAGACAGGTGGATGCACAAGCCAATACGGCAATTCTGACGGAACTGGTGAAAAATCTGGAGATGTCGAAAGTATCGCAACGCAAAGAAATGCCTTTAATTCAAATGATCGATGCACCGGTTTTACCTTTGACCAAACTGGCTACCACAAAAACCCAGGGTATGGTTACTGGTTTTTTTCTGGCCGGATTTTTAATGTCGGTACTGTTATTGGTGAGACGGGGATTTTTATTGATGATTAAATAATGCATGTCGGGCTTAAAGAAAAATATTGTCTTTAATACACTCTTATCCGTTTCTCAAATTTTATTTCCGCTGGTTACCTTCCCTTATGCTTCCCGTATATTGGGGCCTGAAGGCATGGGTGCTGTAAACTTTGCCGATAACTTTATTACCTATTTTCTAATTTTTTCTGCACTCGGTATTCCATTATATGGGGTAAGGGAAATTGCGAAAGTAAAAAACGATTCTGTTGCACTTGGAAAAGTGTATTCTGAACTTATTTTTATTCATCTGGTTACTTCACTGATATCTATTGGAATTTTATTGGTGATCAGCTTATCCAGTCATAAGTTGTTTGCCAATTTTGAGCTTTATCAAATTGGCATGGCCATTTTACTGGGGAATGTTTTCATTGCAGAATGGTTTTTTCAGGGGATAGAGAAATTTAAATACATTGCTATCCGAACGGTAGTAATCCGTTTGTTTACCATTGTATTGCTATTTGCTTTAGTGCATTCTGCTGCTGACCGGAATACCTATTATGCCTTAAACCTCGTCGCTACGGTTCTGGCCGCTGTTACCAATATGTATTCTGTCAGTAAGCTGGTTAACATTTCTTTTAAAGACCTTAGGCTGAAGCATCACCTGAAACCGCTTTTTATTATTTTCTCTAATAGCATTATTACCACTATCTACCTGGTTTTTGATACCATCATTCTTGGCTTTTTAACCAGTGATGTGTATGTTGGCTATTATTCTGCCTCTATGCGCATCAGTAAAATTTCTTTAGCTGTTATTGGCGTTTTATCTGCTGTATTATTGCCCAGGTTAACAATTGCTTTCAAAGCCGAAGACTGGGTTACAGCCAGGTTACTTTTAAATAGATCCATCAACTTTGTTGTATTTTTAAGTATCCCTATAGCCATGGGCACTTATTGTTTATCAGCAGAAATTATCCGCTTATTTGCCGGTGAAAAATATTTACCTGCCGTAAGCTCCTTACAAATCTTATGTTTCATTGTGGTGTTTGTGGGTATGGCACAGATTTTTGCTCATCAGATTTTGCTGCCACTGCACCAAGAACGAAAAATTCTATATGCCTCCTTATTTGGTGTTTTTGTTAGCCTGGGTTTAAACTTTTTACTTATTCCAATTTATAAGCAAAATGGTGCGGCTATTAGTTCACTGGCCACTGAATTTAGTGTAACGCTACTCTTATTCTTCTTCTCGTTTAAGCTGTTCCGCGTTAAATTTCCCATTTTAGAAACTTTACAGGCCATTGTTACTTCTGCATCTTTTTTTCTAATTAAGATGCTGGTGTTAAAAATAAGTGCTGTGCCCATTGTGGTGGTTGTCATCACCGTTTTGCTCTCTGGTTTGGTTTATCTTGCCATGCAGGTATGGGTTTGGAAAAACAAGAATGTATTGGAGGTATTGGCAGGCTTTGGACCCTTAAAATTCTTACAAAAAATTTAGTTATGAAAGCTTGTGTTGTTATTCCTGTGTATACAGATCAGATTCGTTCATTTGAACAGATTTCTATGGATCAGTGTTTCCGGATACTGGCTAAGCATGATATTTATTTTATTGTACCCAAAAGTCTGGAAAGCTTTATTCAGCACCACTATTATGTACTTAACCACCAGGCGAGGTACCAGGTTTTTGAGGATCATTTTTTTACCGATATTCCGGCATATAACCGTTTAATGAAATACGATGGTTTATATGCCAGTTTTTTAACCTATGATTTTATGCTGATTCATCAGCTGGATGCCTTTGTGTTTAGAGATGAACTGATGGAATGGTGTGAAAAGGGATACGATAATATCGGAGCCCCCTTGTTTGAAGGGCATGATTTTGCGCAGCCAGATAGCCCGCTAGTGAGTTTAGGTAATGGCGGCTTTTGTCTTCGACATGTGAGGCACTGTTATGACGTGGTGAGCCGGTTTAGGAAACTGAAATTTACCCGGACTTTTGATGATGCCAACCGGCCATTTTACATTAATCTATACCGTTATATTAAACACCAAATGGTTTATATCTATTCTGGTTATCCCTTTCAACCCATCATTAATGAAGATCTTTTCTGGTCGGAAGTTATTCCTCATAATTTCCCTGATTTTAAATTACCAGAAATCAAGGAAGCCATTAAATTCAGCTTTGAAGTTAACCCAGAGGTCTTGTTTGAAATGAATGGACATGAATTGCCCTTTGGCTGCCATGCCTGGTGGAAGTATAATTTGAGTTTCTGGCAAAAACACATCAACGCCCAAGGGTATCACATTAACGTAGACTAAAGTTTTATAAAAATTTGCACATTTGTACTCTATGGGAATAAAACTTCGCTTGTTGCAATCCAATGATGAGGAATACTTTCTTGATTGTATTGATGAATTATATCGTACAATAGAGCAGGCACCCTCCAATTTTGATACCAGGCGGATTATGGTTAAACACTCCCGGTTTAAATCTTTTCTGGTTAGAAAACTTACTTTATATCCCTCTTTATTTAAAATACGGCTAAAATTTGGTGATGAGGCTGCTGTAAATTTTGTTTCCATGATTAGTGGTGATTTCAGGTTACTGATACCTTATGCTTTCACTACCCAGTTAAATTTCGTTTACATGTATGATGTTTGGCCAAGGTTTCACCGCTGGATTTTTCCCCTTCTGGATTTTTTCAACGTGCGGTATGTATTCTTTTCGTCTAAACAGGTGCTCAAAAATTTTAACCAAAAATATCCTAAAGTGAAGTGCAGGGCGCTCTGGCTTCCTGAAGCCTTATCGGTTCAGGATTATCATTTTAATGCTTTTGGTGAGAAAGATATTGATGTGCTTGAATTTGGCAGAATGTATGATGCCTATCACGATCAGATCGCTGGACCATTGGCATTAAGTGGAAAGCATCATGTTTACCGAAAGCCAGAGATGAAATTGCTTTTTCCTGATAAGCCGAGTTTTTCAGCGGCATTGGCGGCTGCTAAAATTGTGATCTGTGTACCGTCTAATATCACCCATCCAAATCGTGCAGAATACATCTCCTCCATGACTTTAAGGTATTTGCAGGCCATGGCGGCTAAGTGTTTGATTGTTGGTGTTTTGCCATCCGATATGGAAGAATTATTTGGATATTCTCCGATCGTAGAAATTGAAATGGATCGTGCAGGAGACCAGATCATTGATATTTTAGCCCGTTATGAAGATTATCATGACCTGATTGAACAGAATTATCATCATGTGATTCGCCACCATCAGTGGGAAAATCGTTGGCAGGTGATTCAAGAAAAAATACAGGAAGCTTTATGATCAAACCTTTGGTGAGTATCATTATACCCACTTTCAATTATGGGCATCTGATTTTAGAAACGCTGGAAAGTGTAATCAAACAACGCTATGTTCACTGGGAATGCATCATTGTTGATGATGGCTCCAGTGATGATACTGCCGAAGTGGTGGAGCAGTTTATTACAGCACACCCACAGTACAGCATCATTTTTCATCCGGTGGATAATGGCGGCACATCAGCGGCCAAAAATATTGGGATTGGTCTCGCAAAAGGAGCTTACCTCCAGTTTTTAGATGCGGATGATTTATTGAGTGAGGATAAATTAAGTATTCAGGTGGGCATGGCGCAGCAGTTTGATGCAGGTCTGATCTTTTCTAAATCGGTGTTTTTTATGGAAGAGGCTATGGGTCGGAAAGAAGTTCAGAAATATCCTGATGGCTTTTTGGCTACCGAAACCTTACATGATTTCAATCTTTTTAAAAGGTTAATCACCAATAATGTATTGACCATAAACAGCCCTTTGGTGAAAAAGGAACTGATTGTAGCAGCAGGGCAGTTTGATCAACATTTGAAAAATAACGAAGACTGGATGTTGTGGTTTAAGGTTGCCCTGCTTCATCCGCGTTTTATTTTCGATGGTGATCATCGTTCTGTAGCATTGATCAGGGTTCATGGCAATAGTGCCATGAACAATAAAAGAAATATGTTTTTAGGCGAAGTGGTGGTTCGAGTCTATATGGATCAGGCCCTTTCTGCTTTGCATCATCCCAAAGAAATGGCAGCACTTAAGCAACTCAATCTGGATTTATTGGCCCTTCATGAAGTCAGATCACTTGGTGTTTCTAAGGGTCTCCGTTATATTTTCAGTAGTTTTGCAAAAAATCCTGTTCAGGGATGGCCATTATTAAAACAAGGAATTTTAAAATTGAGTATCAGGATTTATAAAACAATCAAATAAATGGGCATTAAACCTTACATCCTGATCCTGATTATTGGTGCGCTTGTATTTGTAGATGTGTACCTGCTGGTGCGGTATGCTTCCTGGGGTTGTACCCCAGAAGAACTGATTCCATTTGGCGCATTCTTGTTGATTGCGGAGGGATTATCGATCTTCTCTATCATCCGTTTCGGACAAATTATTAATCCTTTTACCATTTACAGCATTTTCGTGTATATCGCCGGGTTTTCCTTTTTGATTCTTTCAGACAGGCAAATGGGCTATGAATGGCAGTTTGTTTTAATGATGATTTTTAGCGTGGCCTTTTTTATTATTGGTGGGTTGGTGTCTATGAAGACATTTTCTTTTAGTTTGAAAAACTATATGCCACCTTTAAGCCCGAGGATAAGCCTGGCTTTTTTATTACTGGTTTTTGTTGCTGGTATAGGGGTGTTTATTCTGGAAGTTGGCCAGCTGGGTTATTTACCTGTATTGAATTTAGGAAATGCTGCTGTTTACCAGGATATTAACGAGAATGACGTTACCCCTTTGCATAATTTTATCGTGTTGAATTCGGTATTGCCTGCCATGTTCTATATTTTGTATAAGAAAAAGACCATTCGTTTCTGGCAGTTTTTAGCCCTTAGTTTCGTTTGTGTTTTTATCATCCTTAACTTTTTCAGCCGGCAGATTATTGTGTTGTTTTTCTTCTCTATGCTTATCGCCTATAGCTACTATAAAACGATTCCACTGTTCAAACTCTTTTCTATTGGTGCGGCTTGTATCGTTTTGTTTATTGTGCTGGGCCAATTGCGGGGAAGCTCGGCTGATGACGATAAAGAAATGTCTGTTAATGAATTTTTAAGGGATTACGGCGATATTACCAAGCCAACCAATATTATCGAAACTTATCTTTCTTTGTATGGGGCCGTTAATTTTTCTGCCGGAAACGAAATTGTTAGTACCGCCTTGCGGGATGATTATGTAAGTTATGGTGCGTATTCTGCCAGACCTCTTATCACTGTTTTGCCTATTGATAAAAATGCCATTTATCCACCATTGTATAGCTCTTACACTAAAATAGGTACGTATATCGTTGATCCGTTTCTTGATTTCAGGTGGTTTGGTGTTGTGGCACTTAATTTTCTTTATGGATTTTTATCCATGAATTCTTTTAAGAATTACATCGCAAAAAACAGTGAATATTACATTGTTGAATGGTCTCTATTTATCTTTTGTATTTTCATGTGTTCTTTTACCAATTTCTTTCACATGTTTTTTTTGGCTTTCTTTTTTATTGTAAACCGGCTTGCCATTAAGTAAGATGAAAGAGGAACTGGTACTAACGATCCTGATGGCAACCTATAATGGGGCTGCCTACCTGGATAAACAGCTGGACAGCATTTTAAGACAGACTTATCCCCATTGGGAACTGATTATTCGTGATGACCAATCTACAGATGACACGTTAAATATCATTAAAGCCTATAGTGAAAAGGATGAACGCATTAAGTATATTCAGTATGGCTCGGCACATGGTACCGCCTGCCGTAATTTTTCTGCTCTTTTTGACTGGGCTTATGAAAACAACAGACCATATATCTTATTTGCAGACCAGGATGATATCTGGCTGGATTATAAGCTGGAACGGTCTTTAGCCGGCTTATTGAAAAATGAATCTATTTATGGTGCTGATTTTCCATTGCTTTGCTATTCTAACCTGAGCTTTATAGATGAAGCGGATCAAAAGATCGCGGCCCGCTTACCTTTACCTCCTCAGCTTAATTTAAAAGTATTAATTAATGAGAATTATGCCTGGGGCTGTACGATGATTTTAAACCGGGCAGCGGTTCGGAAGATTAAGCACATTCCAACTGAATCTGTTAATCACGACTATTATGTAGCCCTGGTAATTGCTGCTTTCGGAAAGAATCTATTAATTGATGAAAACCTTATTCTATACCGGCAGCATCAAAAAAATGTAAGTGGAAACGTAGATAAGATGCGCTTTATGAGTCGTTTTAACCGGTATTTTAAAGATACGGATTATATGCTGAAGCCACTGGTGGATAATTACAAGCTGGTGCATTCTTTCTTTAGCCGTTATCGCAGTGAACTGCATGAAGATCAACTGAACATGATCCAAGCTTTTCTGCACTACTATCAAAAAAGCTTTCCAGCATTATTTTTAACTATGTGGAAGCATCAGATTTTCAAAATAGGATTGGGTAAAAATGTGGTGTATTTTTACACCTTGTATCTACTCAGGAAAAAGGTGATGGCACATGTTAAAGCCGGGCGTACGCTATGAAAATACATTTTGATAATATCATTTATAGTTTGCAAAGGGCAGGCGGCATTTCTACTTACTGGACTGAACTCATTTCCAGGTTATTGCGGGATCAGCATGATATTTCCTTTACGGAACGGCCCAATCAAAATATTTCTCGTGCTGGCTTAAACCTTCCTCATCAAGAGCTTCCGTTAAGGAATGGGAGGCACATTTTATTGGATCGTTTTAAAGTATTGCCCTTATCAGCGGAGAAAACTCCATTTATTTTTCATTCGAGCTATAATCGCATTACCCGAAACCCCAATGCCCGGCAGGTGATCACGATTCATGATTTTGTGCATGAAAAGTTTTATAGCGGTTTGCGCCGGTATCTGCACCTTCATCAGAAAAATAAAGCCATCCGTGCTGCTGAAAAAATAATCGTGGTGTCTGAACATACCAAACGTGATTTGCTTCATTTCCATCCCTACTTAAAAGAAGAAAATATCACTGTTATTTATAATGGTGTATCAGACAGCTTTTATCCAATAGAACAGGTGCGCCATGCAAACGCCAGACCCTATCTGCTTTTTATTGGCTCCAGGGCCTATTATAAAAATTTTAATTTTGCTGTATCGCTTTTAAGTGAACTTCCTGATTTTGATTTTTGCATTGTTGGTTCGGGGTTAACACCGACAGAAACCAGTTTATTGAATCAACACCTTCCAGGCCGGTGGAACATGTTGACCAACATAGACAATGTTCAGCTCAACCAGGTCTATAATGAGGCTTATGCCCTAATTTATCCTTCTTTGTATGAGGGTTTTGGTATTCCTTTGCTTGAAGTAATGAAAACTGGAACTCCTTTTGTAGCTATGAGGAAATCTTCTATTCCAGAAGTTGCCGGAAATGCCGGTATTTTGGTAGATGATCTACATCTTGAAGCTTTTAAACAAGCCATTTTTAGTATCCAGGGGAATGAAGCCACACTTAAAGCAAAGGGGCAGCAACAGGCCGGTCGTTTTTCCTGGGAGAAATGTTATCAGGAAACAGTACAGGTATACCATAAATTAGGACAATGAAGATTTCCATCATCACAGTAGTATATAATAATCGCCAAACTATTAAAACTGCTATTGATAGTGTTTTGGGTCAATATTATAATGATGTTGAATATATTATTATTGATGGAAAATCAACCGATGGTACGCTCGATATTATCCGCAGTTATGGCGACTCTATTAGCCAGGTTATTTCTGAACCTGATCATGGCATTTACGATGCGATGAATAAAGGCATTGCGCTTTGCAGCGGTGAGGTGATTGGAATTTTGAATTCAGATGATGTTTATGCTCACTCTAATGTTCTGGGTGAGGTGATGCATTTTTTCACCAAAGACCCTGCCTTAAGTGTTGTTTATGGGGATTTGGTTTATGTTAAATCTGACGATCTTAAAAAGGTGGTTCGAAAATGGACCTCTGAAAGCTATTATCCTAACTTTTTTGAAGATGGTCATGTACCCCCACATCCTTCGCTTTTTATTAAGCGGGCTGTTTATCAGCGGGTAGGTTTGTTTAATTTAAACATGCGCCTGGCCGCTGACTATGAATTTATGTTGCGGCTTTTTAAGCTTTATGATTATAAAAGCTTGTACCTCAATATTACTTTTGTTAAAATGCGGCTGGGCGGTGCCACCAATGCGAGTATTAAAAACATTGTACAAGGCAACCTGGAAATTTTACGTGCCTGGAAGATCAATCATCTGAATGCGCCTATTTTGCTTATGCCCAAGCGAATAGCTAAAAGATTAATTCAATTTGCCAAATGACCATTATATTAACAGGTGCGAACGGTTTTCTGGGCAAGGCGATTTGTCATCATTTCTCTGCTGAAACCCTTGTTAGGTTAGGCCGAACCAAAGGTGAAATCATTGCAGATCTTGAACAAGAGCTTCCGGCACTTCCACCTTCAGACCTGGTGATTCATGCGGCTGGTAAAGCCCATTCGGTACCCCGAACAGCAGCAGAAAGTGCAGCCTTTGAAAATATCAATGTAGGGGGTACGCAACGGTTACTGCAGGCTTTAAGCCGTGCCGCACATTTACCAAAATATTTTGTATTGATCAGTTCTATCGCTGTATATGGCCTGGAAAAAGGGGTGTTAATTGATGAAAACCATCCGCTGGCAGCTACTGATCCTTATGGGAAAAGTAAAATTGCCGCTGAGCTGCTGGTAGAAGCGTGGTGTACAAAAAATCAGGTGGTTTGTACCATCTTACGGCTACCCTTACTGGCCGGTAAAAATCCACCGGGTAACCTAAGGGCCATGATTAAGGGCATTAGGAAAGGTTATTATTTTGATATTAATGTGCCCCATGTACAAAAGAGTATGGTGCTGACTGATGATGTGGCTATGTTTATTGAAAAGGTTTATCAGGTGGGCGGCGTTTTCCATTTAACGGACGGTTATCATCCGGGGTTTAATGAGATATCGCATCTGATTGCCAAACAGCTTGGTAAAAAAAAGCCCATGGCTATACCCTATGGTTTAATTAAGGCCATTGCGTACATAGGCGATTTTTTAGGTTCAAAATTCCCGATCAATAGCCGGAAGCTGGATAAAATGACAAATACATTAACTTTTACAGATCAAAAGGCAAGGACAATCACCAACTGGCAAGCCAAATCTGTTCTTGACCATTTTAAAATATGATTGATTTTACCCTGATCTTATATACCGTTGTGCTGTTTGGTGTGATGCTGGTTTATCTTCGCATTGCCGATCAAAATCATATTATTGATAAGCCCAACGCCCGCAGTTCTCATTCGGTCCATACCATTAGGGGTGGCGGAATTATTTTCCCTATTGCTTTGCTGCTTGAATTTATGTTTTCTGGTTTTCAGTACGGCTGGTTCACCTTAGGTTTGATCCTGATTAGTGCGGTTAGTTTTTTGGATGATCTTAAACCTCAGAAAGCCCGTTTACGCTTTAGCGTGCACCTGCTTGCCGTGGCGTTGATGTTTTACCAGCTTGGGCTGATCTATCTGCCCTGGTATCTCATTGTGCTGGCCTTATTTTTTGTTATCGGCAGTATTAATGCTGTAAATTTTATGGATGGGATTAATGGCATCACTGGTGGTTATGCTTTACTTACCTTGCTTACTTTTTACTATATCAATACCGAGATTGTTTTTTTTATTGAAGGCCAATTGCTTCTGGTGGCCATTATTGCGGTTTTGGTTTTTAACTTTTTTAATTTCCGAAAGGTAGCCAGGTGTTTTGCAGGTGACGTAGGCAGTGTGAGTATTGCCTTCATCATCCTTTTTTTTATGCTTCAGCTGATGATGGTTACTCAGAACTTTAGTTATATCTTACTGATGCTGGTTTATGGTTTGGATGTGGTTACGACTATGATTTTCAGAATCATCAGAAGAGAAAATGTTTTTGAGGCCCACAGAACGCATTTTTATCAGTTTTTGGCCAATGAGAAAAAAATTCCCCATTTAGGGGTTGCCCTGGCTTATGTTCTGGCGCAATTGATGGTGAACATATGGGTAATTTACTGGTCTGTTAACAAATTATCTTATCTTGCGATCGTTTTGGTCATAACAGGTACGTTTATTGTGGTGTCCCGCATGATCATTCAGGGCAAAAGGCAATTGGTTGGTCGTAACCAAGCAGAAAATAGTTAATTAAATCCGGTGTTTAATAAAGTTAATATAGTACCCCGCTGGCTTATTTTCATCATTGACCTGATGATTTGCCTGATCTCCCTTGGAGTTGCCTATTTTATTCGGTATAATTTTGATATCACTGACTTAGACGTGATCTTCTTTAGCCGGAGTGCATTGGTGACCATCGCCATCAATATTGTTGTTTTTCTGGCCGTTAAATCATACAGTGGTATCATCCGGTATACCAGTGCTCAGGACACTTTACGTATTTTATTTGCGGTTGCCATCAGCAGCGCCAGCTTATTTGTATTGAACGTGTCTATACTGGCCTTCATGAATAAGATGCTGATCTCTAACATCATTGTTGTGGTGTATGGTTTAGTTAGTTTTGTGCTGCTGATCACCTACCGGGTGCTGATTAAATATTTTTTTACTTATGTTAAAAACCTGAATCTGGACAAGATGCGGGTGGTGATTTATGGCGCTGGTGAAGCAGGTGTAGCAACCAAAAGAACATTTGATCATGATAACCGCATTAATAAAAATATTGTTGCTTTTGTAGATGACGACCTGAGAAAGGTGGGGAAAACGATTGATGGTGTACGGATACTGGATGCAAAGGAACTGAAACTGCTTATTGCCAACCGGGAAATTGATGAACTCATTTTTGCGTCTTTCAGTATTCCTATCGAAGTTAAAAATGAAATTGTAGATGCCTGCCTGGCTTATGATGTGGTGGTATTGAATATTCCCCCTTCTAATGTATGGATAGATGGTAAACTGCAATCTTCTCAGATCCAGAACCTGAATATTGAAGACTTACTGAACCGCAAAACGATCGAAATTGATGTAGAAGGGATTCGTAATCAAATTAAAAACAAGCGAATTATGATCACTGGCGCAGCTGGCTCTATTGGCAGTGAAATTGTACGCCAATTGCTTAAGTTTGAGCCTAGTCTGATTATTTTAAATGATCAATCTGAAACGGCCTTACATGAACTTTACCTGGAACTGGAAGAATCCAGCCAAAATGCCAATTACCACGCTGCTGTGGGCGATGTACGGGATGTGAAACGGATGGAGTATTTGTTTGAAACTTACAAACCTCATTTTGTTTACCATGCGGCCGCTTATAAACATGTGCCTTTAATGGAGGATAATCCTTGCGAAGCCATTAAGACCAATGTGCTGGGCACCAAACTGCTGGCAGATCTTTCTGTAAAATATGGCGTACGTAAATTTGTGATGATTTCTACCGATAAGGCAGTAAATCCGACCAATATCATGGGCGCTTCCAAACGAATTGCTGAAATTTATGTGCAGTCTTTAAATAATACTTTGATTAACCAGAATCATATTTTTAGCAATGGGTTAAGTTATATTAATGAGCTGAATGTAAAACCAATTACCAAATTTATTACCACCAGGTTTGGCAATGTGCTGGGTTCAAATGGCTCAGTGATTCCGAGATTTAAGCAGCAAATTGAAAAAGGGGGGCCGGTTACTGTTACCCATCCAGAAATTACCCGTTATTTTATGACTATACCCGAGGCTTGCCGACTGGTGCTGGAGGCTGGGAATATGGGTGCAGGCGGTGAGATTTTTATTTTTGATATGGGTAAATCGGTTAAGATTGTAGAACTGGCCAAGAAAATGATCAGACTGGCGGGATTAATCCCTAATCAAGATATTAAAATTCAATATAGTGGCTTGCGCCCCGGAGAAAAACTTTTTGAAGAACTGTTGAACGATAATGAAAATACCATGCCTACGCATCACCATAAAATTATGATCGGGAAGGTAAGGGAATATGTCTTTAATGATGTAGAACAACATATTTATAAACTGATTAACTGTGCCCGATTAAATGATAACCGCCAGGTGGTGGTGATGATGAAGCAGCTGGTGCAGGAATACAAAAGCAACAATTCTATTTACGAAGAACTTGATCATACGAATGAAAAAAACTAATACTCCACGATTAACCTTATTATTTGTTCTATTGCTTGCCTTTGTTTTGAATAAAGGTAGTTTTGCACAAACGCCCAATCAAAACATCCCTTACTCCTATCAGTTCTATCAGAAGTTAAATACTTCTGTTTATGATATTAACTCTAGTTTTCACAGTTCGATCAGGGGTTTTTATGGGGATGATAGTCTGTTAGTGGGCCAGTATCAATCGTTGATGAAACTTGGGACTGATAGCCTGAACAAAAGAAGCTGGGTAAGGAGAAAGCTTACGGACGAACACCTGGTTAATTTTAATGGTGATGACTATCATGTTTATATTGATTTTCTACCTGATTTTCAAATCGGAAAGGAATTTAAGGAAAGCAAAACTACGTGGTTAAATACCAGGGGTTTCCAGGTTGGTGGTGATATTGGTAAACAATTCTCTTTTTATGCCAGTGCTTATGAGAATCAGGGTGTTTTTGCCAATTATGTAACTGACTTTATCAATACCAATCAAGTGGTGCCGAGTGAGATGACGGGTAAACTGGATGGGAAAACAAAAGACTGGTCTTATGCTACAGCTTTACTGTCCTTTACACCTAATAAACATTTAAATATTGCCTTAGGCTATGACAAAAATTTTATTGGAGATGGTTACCGTTCGATGTTGTTATCTGATGTGGCTGCCAATTATTCTTTCTTGAGATTAAGGGCTTCACTGGGTAATGTTCAATATCAAACCATATTTGCCTATATGCTGGATCCTGGTGCCGAGCGCTTTACCGAAGACAGAAGATTAGGTGACCGTGGCAAATGGATGGCGGCACATTATCTGGACTGGAATATCACCAAACGTTTTTCTGCAGGCTTTTTTCAGGCGGTTACCTGGGCTGATGCGGAGAAAGAGGGGAAACGCGGATTTGACTTTAATTATGTTCATCCTTTTATCTTCCTGCGTTCTGTGGAGAGTGCTAATACCACTTCGCCGGATAAAATGCGCTTAGGGATTAACCTGAAATATGAAATTTTAGATAAAACTACGCTGTATGGACAGTTTATGTTTGATGAATTTACCGCTAAGGAAGTTTTTGCGAATACTGGTTACTGGGCTAACAAACATGCCATTCAGGTCGGTTTTAGAGGATCAGATTTATTTAAGGTTCCCCGTTTAAATTACCTGGCTGAATTTAACACCGCCAAGCCTTATACGTATTCTCATTTTGACCGCGTTTCTAACTATGCCGCTATGAACCAGCCCTTAGCTCATCCTTTTGGCGCCAATTTCAGGGAGTTTTTAGGTTTACTTAATTATAGCTATAAACGTTTTGATTTTCAGGGCCAGATGATCTATGCCAACTATGGGGAAGATCCTGAAGGTTTAAATTATGGTAAAAATATTTTTCTGAGTTATGAAACGCGTGTGCAGGATTATGGTGTACATACCGGACAGGGTATTAAAACGAATCTATTCTTTACTGAAGCTAAAGTTTCATACCTGATTAATCCAAAATACAATTTACGTGCGGAAGTTGGGGGCATTATCAGAAGAGAATCTTCTTCAGTGACTACGCAAAATACTGGTTTAATTACCGTTGGCATCAGGAGTACGTTTAGAAATTTATACCGCGATTTTTAAATCCATCGCGGATGATCCGATTGTTACTACACCTTATCTAAATTGATGTATTATGCTACTCGTTGAAAAGACATTTAATTATTTTAAACAAAGATTTCTGCGGAAGTTTTTATACCGGTATGGTTTTGGGAGCCCGGTTGGTAAAAACATCTGGGAGGCCCAATTTAAGGGTGGCAAATGGGATTATTTATATTCGGATCAGGAAGCCCTGCACTATAAAAGTATTGCAAAGTTCTATACGCAGTTTGTTCAGGGAAGTGTTTTGGATGTGGGCTGCGGACAGGGCGTATTGTATCATTACCTGAAACCTGAACTTAACGATGCGGATGGGTATTTAGGGATAGATATTTCTGATACGGCCGTTACGCAAGCCAAAGCGAGTTTTCCGGAGCGCAGGTTTGAGCAGATGGATTATGATTATAGTAAGCTTACTGAACGCTTTGATGTAATCATTTTTAATGAATGTCTTTATTATTTTAAAAAACCCTTTGATAAACTGGCCTCAGGTATCACCGAAAACCTTAAACCTGGTGGTTATGTGATTGTTTCTATTTTCTATTATGCGGAACATGCTGTTTTATGGAAAAAATTAAATGAACAGTATCAGTTTCTGGCAGTGGATGAGGTTAGCAATGATGAAGGGCAAATGTGGAAGGTAGGGATTTTTAAACCTTAAGTGATACTTATTTGGTATAGGTGCTTAGACTAGCTCCTATTTGCTACCAGACTCTTTAACATGGCGTATCTATTTTTAAATAGTTACCAGTCTGTTTCCCTAATCTACCCCAGTATTTAAGGTATTCACTTTTGCGAAATGCAAAAATGAATCTTTATTCCCGTAATGAATTGAAGCTACGTCAAAAATCTTATTTCTTTTTGTCAGGAATTTATAAGGGCTAAAAGAACTTTCCTCATTGCATCAATAAAGAAACGCCATTCAATACCTAAAAAGAGCAATTTGTTTTGCATTTAAACCTGCATGAAAGTCATAACAAAACCCGGGGATGTGGGGCGGGTTTGTTTTTTTAGCAGCAAGTTACCGCCATGGCCAGTGGGGCAATGAGACAAATTTTTCTGATCAATTCGAGATCGATACCTGAATAATCTGCATACTCCTCAAAAGTAATGTACTGGTCTTTGCGTTTGTTTAACACAAACCTCAAATTTCGAAGTACCCTTTGCCCTTGTGCCAGGCTTTTACCAGTTAAAATGCTCACATCTTTCGGATAAATACATACTCTTTTCATGTGTTGTTGAGTTTAGACCGCAACGGTTTGGAGGTGCCCTATTCAATGGCTTTTGGCTTAGAATATCCATCCTTAAGCAGTAATTAAAGAATAACGGTTAATAAGTTCTAATATCCAAATAAAATCTAATTCTTGCAAAGCTAAATACTACTTATAAATGCAAAGCTGTATAAAAACCATTATAAACTGCAAATGCTTCCATTTAGTAACCGAGGTTTTCCATTTTACCGCAATTTTGTAAGCAGATGTAAGACCTATTATATTATGGCACGTCAGGAAGGAATTATTAAATTAAACGGAAGAATCGGGGATTTGACCTTTTACAAAACAAGAGACGGTTATTTGGCAAGAGAAAAAGGCGGCGTTAGCGCCAGCCGTATTGCCGGTGACCCCAGGTTTGAGCGCACCAGGGAAAACATGGCCGAATTTGGACGGGCCACCAAGGCTGGGAAGTTTATGCGCATTGCTTTTAAAACATTAACCAGCCAACTTGCCGACCCGGGTATGAGTAACCGACTTATGAGCCAGATGCTTAAGGTAATCCAAGCCGATTCGGTCAATGAGCGTGGTTTAAGGATGGTATTGGACGCGGAAACGGAATTGTTAACTGACTTTGAGTTTAATATCAAAGCGCCTATCCGTACTACCATCAATGTGCAATATGAAGCGTTAATTGACCGTGAAACTGGCTTATTGTCTATTGTTTTACCGGCTTTTAGTGCCCGTGACCTTATCAATTCGCCACAGGGGGCTACCCACTACAAATTAAGCGCTGCTTCTGCTGCCATTAATTTTGAAGAAGAGCATTTTCAGCTTGATGTGGTAGAAAGTGAGGTAATTGGTGTAAAAGATATTGCAGTGGCGGCTACGCGACTGGACTGCCATTTGGCTGCAGCCAATGCCAACCCTTTGTTCCTGCTTTTCGGGATCAGCTTTTACCAGCGTGTTAACCAAGTTGATTATCCACTAAGCAATGGGGCTTTTAACGGTTTAACGCTTGCTAAAATCCAGGGCGTTTAATGGAGCTATTATTGAGCCGCAGCTATGGTAAAGATGGTACCAACGGCAAAATCAGTTATCAGGGTAAACTGATCTGTGAAAGCATTGAACTGCCGTGGCGAAATAACAAACGCAACATCAGCTGTATTCCGGAAGGCAGGTACCTGCTGATTAAGCGGCATCATCCACAGCATGGTTTACAACTGGCGCTGAGTATTGTACCCAATCGTGAGGCTATCCTGATCCACCCGGCAAACTTTGCCTTAAGGGAACTGCAGGGTTGCATTGCTCCGGTAAGTAAAGTTACGGGTGAAGGACAAGGCACTTATAGCCGCATTGCGCTGGAACGTTTGCAGGATTTGGTTTACCCTGCACTGGATGCCCATGAAAAGATATTTCTGGTGATTACCACTGTAAAATAGTCTGACAGCTGTGGGGTTGGTGCCCTCCCTGCAGCTGTTTTTTAGGTATACTGACTAACAGGTTAAGTATAATCCATTGAAAAAAAAGATTCGACATAATGTGATTCAGCCTTCGGGGAAAGGCTGGTTACAAGTGGTTAAAAAATCCATCCAGCTAGCCGGTAGCGCCGCTACGGTATTGCTGGCTTCGCCGCTGCGGTTGCCTGGCAAGATCTTCAACATTGCGCAGTATATCGCTGTTATTGCCAGTATTGTTAAGGTCACTGTAAAAGATGATTAATATGGAGACTAAAATGGGGGTATTGGGTGGTGTGTCTTTTAGTTTAATCGGACAAATTCAAGCCACCGTAACACAAACCATCCTCCTGGCTGCAATAGGTGCTACCGTGAGTTTCTTCATCAGCCGATTTTTACAGTGGCTTATTCAGATTAAAGACCGCAAGTTGTAGCTGTCATTATTTTTATTTTAGAACGGATATGCAGATCTGCATATCCGTATTTTGCTTTACCACCCAGCCTCTCCCAATAATGTAAAAGTGCTGATTTATTTTACCAGTATAGCAGATTGAGCTGCTACAATCGGTTTTTCATCAATAAAACCGGATCATATAGCGCCCGCATTATTCGATATCGTCTGCTCAATTTCATGTTGATAATTTTCCGGTCATCTGTTTCATTGATGGCAAATCTACGCAAGGTGTACTTTGTTTCAACAGCGGTATAAATGGACAGGCCAAAGTGGTAACCTGCCTTTATTAGCATGCTTTGATGCTGAGCGGGGATCTTTCCATAAGGGTAAGCAAATGAATAGACGGGGTGTTGAAGTATCTCTTCGAGTTTTTTCTTTGAGTTGCTAATATCCTGATTGGCCTCTGCTTCGCTTACGCGATTTAGCCTGATGTGGTTTTCGCCATGGCTGCCGACTTCCATTCCTAAAGTTAATAAGTATTGCAACTGTTGAAGATTCATCAGTTTCACACTGGTCATGGCAAATTCCTCTATATCCCAGATGTTTTGCCCATCAATATGATTGGATGGCATATAAAAAACAGCTTTCATCTTGCGTTTCACTAATTCAGGGATTGCAAAATCTAAAAGTTCGGCGGCACAATCATCGAAAGTGATGATGATTTTGTTTTTTAAATCTTTTGACGTTAGTTTTTGCGATACCATTTCCTGAAAAGTAGTTGTTTGCAAACCCTTCTGTTCAATACAGTTTAAAAATTCCAGAAACTTACTGTGAGTGATACACCATGTTCGCAAACTCGGGTGAGGTTGTTCGGCTACATGGTGTAGCATGGCAATGGGAATATTCAAGGTTTTTCCGGTTAATCTTTTGCGAAAATTATATTCTTCAAATAAACGCATTTAATCGTACAAAACCTGAATTATTTGTATGTTTTTATCACTAAATACATTCGGATGTTGAATTTTATATGGTATGGTTTTTGTTAAGTTGCAAAAAAGTTTCTTAGCAGGGGAAAGTTTACATACCTTTGCGAGCATTTTAGCGTTCTTGTAACAAAACTATATCATGACTATGAGGATATTTTATCCCTTTTTATTGCTGATCTTTCTAAGTACATGGGTGTCTGCACAGACTTTACCCGTAGGTTTATTGGAAAATGTAGAAGATGCCTATAGAAGGCAGCAGCTTTTAGGGAAGGACACTTCCAATAGTTCTTACATGATCAGACCGATGTTTATGTCTGACCGAAATGATGTGGCTTTAGATCCGGATACGAGTTATTCTTTGCTTCATTTCAGAAAGTTATTGTATAACAATCCTAAATTTAAGACACAAATTTATGCTTTGCCTATCGCCTGGCAGCAACAAGTCAATTCTCATCATCCTTATGGGATGAATGATGGATCTATGGTGCAGGCTAAAGGATACCAAACTCAAATTTCTGGTGGAATCTATGCTAAAATTGGTCCTTTATCAATCCAGTTAAGGCCGGAATATGTGTTTGCTCAAAATAGTGTTTTTCAACGTATAGCTGATGCGCCAAATGGTGTTTATTGGAATACTCCAGTAACGGGTGCCTATTACAACCGCATCGACTTACCTGACCGCATGGGTAACAGACAGTACTCTAAATTAAGTTTAGGGCAGAGCAGTATACGATTAAATGTTGGACCTGTATCTGCAGGGTTTTCTAATGAAAACTTATGGTGGGGACCAGGTGTTCGGAATTCTTTATTAATGAGTAATAATGCATCAGGCTTCAGGCATATTACCTTGAATACCACCCGGCCAATTAAAACTTATATCGGATCTTTTGAAACGCAAATTGTTGGTGGACGGTTGGAACAATCTGGATATACCTTGAATCGTGACCCTACTGTTCCACAAGCCATCAGAAATGAATTGGTTCAAAAGCCATATGATTGGCGTTATTTTTCGGGCATGGTATTGACGTATCAACCTAAATGGGTACCAGGTTTGTACTTAGGATTTGATCGTACGTTTATTGTAAACCGATCAAAAATGGGTAATAAATTTGGCGACTACTTCCCGATATTTTCTCAGGTAGAGAAGGTGGGTTATGTAACATCTGAAGGAACTTATAGTGAAGATGCAGCAGAAAGAGATCAGTATATTTCATTCTTTACTAAATATGTATTTACAGAGAGTAAAGCAGAGGTTTATTTCCAATTTGGGCGAAATGACCATTCTTATGATTTGCGTGATGCCTTAGCGGAACCAGAACACACCCGTGCGTACGTTGTTGGGGTACGAAAATTAATACCATTAAAAAGAGCAGATGAATTTATTCAAGTTGGCGTAGAACTTACCCAACTGGAAAGAAGTGCTACTACTCAATTGAGAGACTATCCTACGTGGTACGTGCATGGCCAGGTGTTGGATGGATATACCAACAAGGGGCAAGTTCTAGGTGCGGGAATTGGCCCGGGAAGCAACTTACAGACCTTAGATATTAGTTGGGTAAAAGGACTCAAAAGAATTGGATTTCAATTGGAGCGTAAAGTCAATAATAACGACCTATTTTACGAATTTGCATTTGCTTCCGCAGACCGAAGACAATATATCAACAGACATTGGATTGATTTAGCCATCGGGAGTACCTTCTCCTGGAATTTTAAGCGATTTGTTGCTAATGCACAATTGACTTATATTAGATCTTTAAATTATCTATATCAATGGCAAGATAGTACCCCTCCTGGCGATTACTGGAACTGGAATAAACAAGATGTGAATAATATACATGCGAAGATTGGCATTGTGTATATGTTTCAATAATTTGATACCCTTCCAATTTAAAGAGTGAATCAGTTAGCTATCCATTTTTTGATATTACATTAAAATGATTAAGTTTGTAATCGCCCTTATGCGCAATTCCACATAGGCTGATATTGCCCAAAAGGATATTATAAAGCCTTAAAAACTTACACGAATATGCTTACCCCCCAAAACTTATGAATAAATACAATTTATACAGTCACAAGTACAATTACTATCTATTGCTTGTTGTACTTTTCTTTTTGACATCCTGTGTTAGCAATAAAAAGATTGCCTATTTTCAGGATATTCAGACTGTAAACCAAGCTCAACTTGAAAATGCTACAAAATTTACGGAACCTATTATCCAACCAGATGATATTTTAAGTATAAATGTTTTTACCTTAAATCCTCAAAGTGGTGCCATCGTTAATCAGGCTGCTTCTAATACTGTACTTGGAGGAGGAGCAACTACAGCTGTTGCATCACAACAAGTTTCTGGATTTTTAGTAGATCGTAATGGGGATGTTGAGCTGTCCTTAATTGGAAAAGTTAAAGTTGCTGGCCTAACAACTTTTCAGGCTCGAGAATTAATTCGTGAAAAAGCAGCAGTGGTTTATAAAGAACCTAATGTTCAATTGCGTTTTGCCAATTTCAAAGTAAGCGTATTAGGAGAAGTTAATACACCTTCCGCTTATACTTTGCCGAATGAGAAAGTCTCTATTTTAGATGCGTTAAGCCTCGCTGGAGATTTAACAATTTATGGAAGGCGTGAAAATGTTCTGATAATCAGAGATAATAATGGGAAAAAAGAATTTGCGAGATTAGATTTAAATTCATCGAATCTATTTAATAGTCCATATTACTACTTAAGGCAAAATGACGTCGTCTATGTAGAGCCTAATAAACGCAAGGTTTCAGCATCAAATTCAGCGCAGATACAAACCGTTGGTGTAATCGCGTCAGTAGTTTCAGTAATTGTTTTAGCAATATCTAGTTTTAAATAAGGTACAAATGAATAATTTAGTCGAAGTTCAAAAAACAATAGGAGCTGAACAAGAAGACACAATAGACTTAAAAAAGATTTTTTCACAAGTTATTGATAAATGGTTATTATTTTTAGTGAGCATAATAGTATGTCTACTTTTAGGGTTTTTCTATATAAAGCTCACTGCACCGACTTATCAAATAAATGCGAAACTTCTAGTAACTGATAATGAAAAAGGTGGGAGTCTTGGCCAGGGTGCAGGTGCTGTTATGGACTTTGGAGGATTATTTGGAGGTAAAAATTCTGTTGATAATGAAGTCGAAATCCTTAAAACGAGATTTTTAATGGAGCAGGTGGTAAGAAAGATGAAGCTCAATATTGTTTACAATAGGAAGTCTAATCTAACTACTAGGGAGATATACAATCCACCATTTGTCTTTAATATCATAAAGGGTGTTGACACTATAGGGAATATCGATTTGACTATAGAGCGAGCAAAGAATAGTAGAATAAATGTTATCGGTCGTGGGTTTCAAAAAGAAGTTAGCTGGAATGAGGAATTCAAATTGAACGGTGTTGGTATAGTAAAATTAGAACCAAATTCGGGCAACTCTACACTTTTCGATGGTGAATGTATAGTCAAAGTATGTTCAGTAGATCAACGTGTTGCTGAGCTTATGAGAAGACTAAGTGTTTCGGTTTCTGGAAAACTTTCTACAATAATATATTTGGGATTAACTAATGAATCACCACAAAAAGGAGAGGATATTTTAAACGCTTTGATTCATCAATATATAACTGCAAATCTTCAAGATAAAAATACAATAGCAGATAGTACGACAAAGTTTATACAAAATCGATTAAGCATAATTGCAGGTGAGTTAGGAGATGTTGAAGATAGGGTTCAAGATTTCAAGCAGGGGAATAAGCTTGCTGATATGTCTGAACAAGGGAAACTATTAGTTCAAAATTCAGGCGAATTTAGCTCAGAGTTAGCTAAAGCTGAAACACAAGTGCTAATATTAACAGACTTAGAGAATTACCTCAAAGATGAGAGTAAAAATACTCGTGTTTTTCCAGCTTCCTTACTTCCGTCTGACATGGTGTTTTCTGGACTGATGGCTCAATATAATTCTCTATTAGTAGAAAGGGACAAGCAGCTGTTGAGCGTAACCGAGGAAAGCCCTTTCATAAAGAATATTGACCAGCAAATATCAGGTTTAAGGAGCGGTATTTTAGCTAATATTCAAAGTACAAAAAATACGTATATCGTAACTAGGGATAAATTAAGATCACAACTTTCAAATGCAGAAAGCCAAATAGGAGGTGTTCCCAAGATTGAAAAAGATTATTTAAAGCTTGCTAGAAACCAGCAAATTAAACAAGAGCTTTATATTTTCCTCATGCAAAAAGCTGAAGAAACGGCTATTTCAAAAACTTCTAACATCGCTATCGCAAAGACTATAGACCCGCCTAAGTCTGAAGTGATGCCAATAACTCCCAAGAAAAATATCGTTTACTTGGCAAGTTTAATTTTAGGAATAGTAATTCCAGGCATCTTTATAATTTTGGTTGGAATATTTAATGTTTCCGTTTCTAGTAAAGAAGATATAGTCAATCACACATCCGTTCCTATTATAGGTGAAATAAGTCATAATGAGGATAGTGATAATTTAGTAGTAGCAAACAAGGGAAGATCTGCTATATCTGAACAATTTCGAGCATTAAGAACTAATTTATCGTTCTATCTAAAAAATGAGAATGAGAAAATTATCTTGCTTACTTCCAGTATGTCTGGCGAAGGTAAATCATTTACTGCGATTAATTTAGGCAATATTTTAGCTCTAGCTGGTAAAAAGGTACTCCTAATGGAACTCGATTTAAGGAAGCCGGGATTATCAGCTAAAGTTGGGGTAAGTAATAATACTGGATTTTCTAACTATATTATTACTGCAGATATGAGCCATGCGGATATTATAAAACCATTGTCAATGAATGATAAACTTTTTATTATTTCATCAGGACCATTGCCTCCAAATCCTGCCGAAACATTGATGAATGAAAAAACAGGTATCCTTATCGAAAAGCTAAAGCATGAATTTGATTATATTTTAATGGATGCTCCACCTATAGGAGTTATTAGTGACGCTCAGCTATTATCACAATATGCAGATGTAACCTTGTATCTTGTACGACAAAAAGTAACGCAAAAAAATCAATTGAGTATTTTAGAAGATCTTTATCGAAACAAGAAAATGAATAACTTAGGAATTATAGTTAATGGTATCGTAAGTAAGTATTATGGTTATGGTTATGGTTATGGTTCATATGGTGAGAATGAAGCTAAAAAGTCTTGGTTGAGTAAGTTGTTAGGTAGGTAAGTTAAATGCTACGATGATGAGTCTAGATGAAATAAAGATAATACAGCTTCCAAGAATACTCGATGAGCGTGGTAATTTATCTTTCTTAGAAGAAAATAATCATATTCCATTTACTATAAGAAGGACTTACTGGATCTATGACGTACCTGGGGGTGAAACACGAGGAGGGCATAGTTATAAAACCAATCAAGAGTTTATCATTGCCCTTTCCGGTAGCTTCGATATAGTATTCAACGATGGTAAGACAACTAGAACCTATTCCTTGAATAGAAGTTATTATGGGCTATACGTACCGGCTGGACTGTGGAGGCATATGGATAACTTTTCAACGAATTCTTTAGCATTTATTGTTGCTTCCACCGATTATAATGAAAGTGATTACATCCGTGATTTTAAAAGGTATGAAGAAAATAAGTAGTATTTACAACTGTAATGTTATCGGTCTTCAAAAGATTTTTAACAGAGCCGGAAACCTAACTCCGGTTCAATGTAATCTTAACATTCCGTTTGATATAAAACGAGTTTATTACCTTTATGATGTGCCTGGCGGTGAAATTAGGGGAGGGCATGCACACTACGAATTGGAACAACTTATAGTGGCTGCTAGTGGAAGCTTTGATGTAGTCATTGATGATGGTATAAATAAGAGAACTATTAATTTGAATAGACCTAATTTTGGTTTGTATGTAACACCAGGCATATGGAGAGATTTAGTCAATTTCTCATCAGGTGCAGTATTGCTTGTACTTGCATCTATGCCCTATTCTGAGTTGGACTATATTAGAAATTATGATGATTTTTTAAACTATAAAAATGGCTAAATTTATACATCCCCTATCTGATGTCCAGTCTGAAACTGTAGGGGAAAATACTTACGTATGGCAGTTTACTGTAATACTATCTAATGCTATTATTGGAGAGAATTGTAATATTAACGCCCAATGTTTTATCGAAAATGATGTTGTTATTGGTAATAATGTCACTATAAAATCTGGTGTTCAGATCTGGGATGGAATTTCGCTAGAGGATAATGTATTCATTGGCCCTAATGTTACATTTACTAACGATTTAATACCGAGGTCTAAAGTTTATCCAAGTCAATTTATGGAGACAAATGTAAGACATCATGCATCAGTTGGGGCTAATTGTACTGTCATAGCAGGTATAGAGATAGGGGCATATGCTTTCATTGGTGCAGGTAGCGTAGTCACAAAGAATATCCCACCTTATACCGTTTGGTATGGTAATCCAGCAATACATAGAGGATATATCACAAAGAATAGCGAAATAATTGGATTAGATCTAATTGATAGAAACAAAGGCAAAAAGTATAAATATTTAAATAACGAATTAATAGATGATCAAATTCTTAGACCTTAAAAAAATAAATGAATGCTATAGGGAAGATTTTACTCAAGCATTTGAAAGAGTTTTAGATTCGGGATGGTACATAATGGGAGCCGAGTTAGCTTCATTTGAATCTAACTTTGCGAAGTATTGCGGAACTCGATACGCTATTGGGGTAGCTAATGGATTAGATGCTTTAATATTAATTATACGTGCCTACAAAGAGTTAGGAATCTTCAAAGATGGAGATGAAGTATTAGTTCCTGCTAATACATATATTGCCAGTGTACTTGCTATTTCTGCAAATAATTTAGTGCCAGTGTTTGTTGAACCTAAGCTTGACACTTATAACTTGGATATTGAAAATTTAAAAAATAGGATCACAAATAAAACAGTTGCTATTTTGCCTGTTCATCTTTATGGGCAACTTTGTGATATGAAATCTCTAGTGGAGTTTGCTAAAAATAACAATTTAAAAGTTATTGAAGACTGTGCGCAGGCGCATGGAGCAATGGATACAGAAGGAAATAAGGCTGGAAGCTTCGGTGATGCTTCGGGATTTAGTTTTTATCCAGGAAAAAACTTGGGTGCCTTAGGAGATGCCGGTGCAGTGACAACTAATGATGAAGAGTTAGCTAACACTATAAAAGCATTGCTTAATTATGGATCACATGTTAAATATGAAAATTTATACAAGGGTGTTAATAGCCGATTGGATGAAATTCAAGCTGCGTTATTAAATGTAAAATTGGCAAAACTTGATGAAGTAACAAATCTTCGTCGGGATGTCGCAAATTACTACTCAAAAAATATCAACAATAACAATATTATCAAACCCATAATTTCTGCTAATAAAGATTCACATGTATGGCATTTATACGTTATTAGATGTAAATATAGAACCGAGTTGAAGCAGTATTTAGATGACCTTAACATTCAAACAGTCATACATTATCCAATTCCACCGCATAGGCAAGCTGCCTATAAGGAATTCTTGCATCTGAAATTACCTATTACTGATCAAATACACAACGAGGTTTTGAGCCTACCTCTAAGCAATGTTATTACTACCGAGGAATTGGATATAGTAATAGATGCATTAAATAAATTTCATGCTAGTTGAAAATAAAGTTGGTATTACGGTACTTATTCCAGTTTATAATGGAAGCCTATTTCTTGAAGAAACAATTAAATCTTTATTAAAGCAAACGTATCATAATTTTGAGATTATTTTTGTTAATGATAGTTCTACGGATAACAGTTTAGATATTTTAGAAAGATATGCCGCATTAGATGACCGTATAAAGGTATTGACGAAGCCCAATGGTGGTACTGCTTCTAAAGCAATAAATTTTGGTCTGGTTTATGCCAGAGGAGAATACTTTATGTATTCTTCCCAGGATGATCTTTTCAGTGAAGATTTATTAGAAAAAAACTTTATTCAGGCAAAAAAATTCAGCGCTGATGCAGTTGTACCAGTCTTGTCATATTTTTATGGAGGGGATACTTCAATCGTAATAGCTACTGCGTCAAGGAACGATAGTGAAACCATAAATGGTAGAGAAGCCTTCGTAGCTTCGCTAGATTGGCAAATCCATGGATTTGTACTGTGGAAAATTGAAATTGTGAAAAAAATTGGCTTTTTCGAATTTGGTTTAAATAGCGATGAATATACAACACGTATGTTTTATTTTCATAGCGAAACAGTTGTCTTTAGCACTGGAGTTTTCTTCTACAGACAAAATAATCCGAATGCGATAACTCAAAAATGGAGTCTAAATTTACTTGATATTTTGCAAACAGGTATTGAATTAAGAAAGTTTGCGTTAGAGAATGGTTTCGGGAGTAGTGAAATCAACAAAATACACAGGAACATGTTCTACGATTTGGTTCGGATTAAGTTAATTCTGTTAGCAAATAAACATCGTATGACATTAATTGATTATAGAGATGCAAATTGGAAGATTAGCTCAACATTCCAAACGAATTTAATTTATTTTAAGACGATTCAACCCAATAATTTAATTGAGGTGCTTAAATTGAACATTATGCTTAAAAATATTCATTTCTTTAACATGTATTGTACGACAATCAGTATTTTGAAAAATAAATTCAAACATTAATGAGCGATAGCAAATCTTCATATCGGCAAATCATTAAAACGACAACTTTATTTGGTGGTGTTCAAATTATTCAAATATTAACTTCAATAGCTAGGGGAAAGATCGTTGCAATTTTATTAGGAACAGCCGGAATGGGCATCAATACATTATTGAATGCTAGTCTCACACTTATTGTTCAATTCGCAAGTTTAGGAATAAACTTTAGTGCAGTCCGAGATATTTCCCAGGCTAACAATAGTGGAGATGTTCAAGGTTTGGGAAAAACTGTTAAAATATTTAATATTCTAATATATTTTTGTGCGGCGTTGGGCCTATTCACGATGGTTATTGGATCTTATTGGCTTAGTAAATATACTTTTGGTAATGGATCTTATACAATGTCATTTATTTGGCTATCGCTGGCTGTAACATTCACTATTTTGAATAGTGGCAATATTACACTATTACAAGGGATGCAGAATCTTAAAGATATGGCTCGTGCATCACTTGTAGGTTCGTTAGGAGGACTAATACTCTCATTACCATTTTACTACCTTTACGGTGAGAAAGGGATAATACCCGCCCTAATAGCAGCTGCTTTCTTTTCTTATTGTGCTAGCAAATTTTATTCTAGAAAAATCAAATTTGAACCGCAAAAAATTTCATTCAATAGTTTTTTAAGCGAAGGAACTGGCATGGCAAAGCTTGGTATAGCTATGATGGTTTCGACACTAATTGGATCAGTAGTAAATTATTTAATAAACTCTTATATAGGGAAATTTGGGTCAATAGCAGAAGTTGGACTATATGGGGCAGGTGTAAGTATAACTAACCAATATGTGGGGGTCATATTTACAGCAATGGCTGTAGACTATTTTCCCCGCTTGTCAGCAGTTTGTGATGATGAGAAGAAAATTAATGAGGTTGTAAACCAACAGGCAGAAATAGTTGTATTGATTATTTTGCCTTTATTGATTATTATGATACTTAGCGCACCATTGTTAATTAAAATTTTACTCTCTAAACAGTTTTTAGATATAACTACTTTTATTTATTGGGTGTCGTTCGGCTTACTTTTCAAAGCAGCTTCATTTGCAATGGGATACATATCATTTGCTAAAGGTGATAAAAAAACATTTTTCTTATTTGAGGGAGTTACAGGAAGTGTTCTTATTCTAACGTGTAATATTGCCGGATATACAATCGGAGGGCTAAATGGGCTTGCAATGTCAGTATTGATTAGTTACATAATCTACTTTTTTGCTGTCTTAGTTCTAACACGGAAACTTTATAACTTTCATCTCAAAAATAGTTTCATAAAGATTTTTATAAAAGCAATAGTTTTAGTCTTAACTGTACTTATACTTATGCTGTTAAAACAGAATCTTATTAGTTATATTGTTTCTTTAGTAATCTTGGTTGTTGCTCTGTATCTTTCATACTATGAATTAAACAAGAGAATCGGTATCAGGTCTTTGATAATGAATAGGATTAAACGTTAAGCAGATATAATCAATTTCTCGAATATGGAAAACTCTATAGAAAAGCCATTAGTATCAGTAATAGTTCCATGTTATAACCATGCAAAATATATCACGAGATGCATCAATAGTATCATCAATCAGACATATAAAAATATAGAATTAATAGTAATAGATGATGGATCTTCCGATAATTCCCTAAGCATACTACAAGAACTAAATTTAGGCAATCGCTTCCTATTAGATAGTCAAAAAAACATAGGATTGGCTGCGACTATTAATAAAGGCATTAAAAATTACGTTACTGGGAAGTATTTAATCATAATAGCTTCAGATGATTATATGAAACTAGATCGGATCGAGAATCAAGTAGACTTTTTTGAAAAGAATCCTAGTCTCGGATTTATTTTTAGTATGGCAGATATTGTTGATGAAAATGATAATGTGATAGGAAGATTGCCTGAAAAGGATATTTCCAACTGTTCTTTTGATTCTTTGTTGTTAAATTGCTATGTACCCGCTTTAACTGCGATGTTAAAAACGGAAGTCTTTGCCATCGTTGGTCTATATGATGAACAAAGCTATATTGAAGATTGGGATATGTGGCTAAAAATATCTGCAGTTTATGAATTCAAATACTTAAATGTGAACGTTGCAAACTATCGGTTACATTCAACAAATATATCTGGTAATTATAAAAAAATGATAGCTTCGAAAAAACACATCTTAAGTAAATGGCTTGATCACCATCACTATCTTAAGGCACTTAATAATGTCCTTCTAGAAGAATTATCTATTTTAGCAGTCAAAGAAAAGAAATCAGCATTGATTTTCTTTTTCACTAATGTTTCTCTAGCAAGGCATCTCTCCTATTATAAGTCCTTTGTTAAACTTTTTACAAAATTTAAATTATAGTCGATGTATATTATATTCTTGGTAAGACACTTTCTTACTTGGCTAAAACGTCTGTATTATATTCTTAAATTCCAGTCAAAGAACCGGTCTTACATCCACTCTTCATCGTTTATTAAATACGATAATCTTGAAGATATTATTGTAGGAAGAAATTTTACAGTTGGGTATAACAATCTCATTCTTTGTACAAATGAACATGCAAAATCACTAAATCCAAGATCAGCTATAGTTATTGGAAATAATGTATCTATCGGCGAATTTAATAATATAAGAGCCTCGGGCGGCACACTTAAAATTGGTGATAATAGCCTTATCTCACAATATGTGAATATCATATGTAGTAATCATTCCATAGCACTAGATAAACCTATTCGTGATCAAGCATGGGATATTAGAAAAACTGGAGTAACTATTGGTAACGATGTATGGATTGGTTGTGGTGTTACAATCTTACCTGGAGTATCTATTGGTAATGGTGCCATTGTCGCAGCAGGTTCCGTTGTAACTAAGGACGTTATGAATTATACTATAGTGTCAGGGATTCCTGCTAAATTCCTCAAAAATAGAAATTAAATATGATCGACAGTCAGATAAAAGTTTTGTACTTATTTTGCTATGAAAATCACTCCGGTGCAGAATTAGTAATGAAGAGATTAATTGATGGGAATAAGTTTGTTAAGCCTATTGTAATTTGTCCTCCTGGAAACTTTTCAGATTTACTGAGATCTAGTAATATAAAGGTTATTGAACTGGAAAGTTTACGCCCGCTGAATTGGATGGCAAAGAGATCGTCAAGAATCAAAATTATTTTTGATACTTTTCTTAGACTTTGCAAGATTAATTATTCAACTTTCAGAATACTTAATAAAGAAAAAATCAACATTGTTCATGCTAATAATGTAAACGCTTCATTTTTTGTTTTACCATTAGTAATTCTTTTGAAATTGTTTTTTACGAAGAAACGCTTTATTTGGTCAAATCATGATTTAAATTATAGATCAGGTAAATTCGCAGAATACATTTCAAAACTATGTATCAAATTTTTCGATAGAACAATTACTGTTTCTGAAGCCGTAAAAAATAAATATGCCAATAAGTCAAAGAATATTGTTGTTCTCTACAACGGTTTAGATACCAAATTATTCCAACACGATGAAACAAAAAGGCTATCATTTAGAAAACAATTTAACTTTAGCAGCCAACACATTGTTATTGGTATTATTGGAAGTATCATTCCACATAAAGGGCATCTAATGATTATAGATGCATTTTTATCCCTTTTACCTCATTATTCGCATATCAGATTACTGTTAATTGGTAGATATGAAAATGATAATTTGTTAAGGAATGCAATAACTGCCAAGATTGAAAATCTCAATCCTGGCCTTGTGCAAGTCTTAAATCATACAGATGACATCCATACAGTCTATAATGGCATTGATTTAGTTACAAATTGCACTCTTCCTGGAGTTGGTGAACCCCTCGGTACTACTATTTACGAAGGTATGGCCTATGAAAAGATTGTTCTAGTATCAAATACCGGTGGTTCTTCAGAAATTGTCACCGATGGATATGATGGCTATATTTTTGAACCAGGTAATTTAACTTCTTTAATAGTTAAGTTGAAAGAAATAATAGAAAACTATGGTTCTTTGAGTTCCATAAGAAAGGAAGCAAGAACCAAGGTATTAAATAAATTTAATATAGATAAGATGGTTAGCAATTATAATAATATTATATTAACATTACACTAAATTTATCGATTTGAGTTTTTCGGTTTTAAATTTTCTTGCTTTAACAATTTTTCTACTAGGTACATATTTGATCTGGTTTGACAAACGTAACATAGTAAATCATTTTGGCATTGGTGCATGTTTTGTTGCTTACCTCGTGCCGATTTGCGTGGTAGATTTTTCTCAATATCAATCGAAAAGTATATTAAGTCTTTATACATTAATAAATACAGTTGGAGCGTTAAGTTATGTTATAGGACTTTATATTGGTTCAAAAGTATACCGTATAAAATTCTTGGATGTTTTTTTAAAATTCAACCTTTTTGCTACTACCTTAAGTAATGTCGAAGTTCAGAATAGATTAAAGAAAATTATTTACTATGTATATTTGTCTGGAATTGTAGGCATAATCATAAGTTATCTAATCATGGGTTTTCTGCCTATTTTTGCAGCTGACCCATTTGCTGCAAAATTTTTTAAAGGCGCGTATCAAGCTCCATACCATCGTGTAGCATATATCTATCGTACCTCTCGTCAATTTGTTGAAATAGGCTTACCACTAGTATGTTTGGAAGTAATCAGTCGTAGAAAAATTAAAGACATTGTTTTTCTTGTTTTGGGCGTTTTACTAATAGTTGCTAGTCTGAATCGTAGCACTATGCTTGCAGGGATTTTACTAGCGATGTCCATAGTAATATCACTTAAAAAACGAAATACTCCCTTCGTTATCTATGTTATATTCTTGCTATTGACCGTTGTTTCTGGAAGCGCACTCTATTATATCATAACGATGTTTAGTAGCCAAAATGGCTTTTCAGATTATCAACTAGGAAGCAATTTTTTTGAAGCCATTGCTTTCGGATCGCCAGACATCACTGACCAATTAAACTTTTTAGCAAGGTTTGAAAACGGTAAATATGAACTTACATACGGCTTGACATACTGGGGTGGCCTTATTCCGTTCAATTATAAGTATAATCCTTCATCGTGGACATTGTATATTTTGAATGATACAAATGATATATCCGAGATTTCATCAGGAGGATTGAGAATCCCAGTTTCATTGTGGGGATATACAAGCTTTGGTTGGTTTGGAGTGGTTTTACTACCATTCATATCTGCTCTTTTTACTGGATATATAGTTAGAAGATATAAAATAATTATCAACTCGTTACCGTATGGGAAAGAGAGCTATTTGCAATTCTTTTTTATAATATTCGTATTTATGAATATTGCAGGTATTTTTATGAATTTTTACTTATTATCAATTTATTCTTTACCATCAATAGTTATTTATTATATAATAATAAGAAATCTGAAATCGAGTACTTTAAAATAAAATTAATATAATGAGTATAAGTTGTAATACAAGATGTATGAATGCTAATTTCACGGGTGTTCAACGATACACATACGAATTGTTAAGACGTTTTCCAGAAAAAGTTGAGCAGATATCTCCATCGCAGAAATTTTCAAGAGGAATTAAAGGGCACATTTGGGAACAATTATTTTTACCTAGGAAACTAAATGGAAGCTTATTGTTTAGTCCGAGTAATACAGGGCCTGTCTTGTATAAAAATCAAATAGTGGTTTTACATGATATTGTAACGATAGATCACCCAGAATGGTTCAATAAAAAATTTACGTCTTGGTATAATTTCTTATTGCCTAAACTAGCTAATAATGCTAAACATATTTTAACTATATCTGATTTTACGAAAGATAGAATTATCAAAAAGTTAAGAATTTCCGAATCAAAGATTTCAGTAGTTCACAATGGTGTTGATCATTCATTTTTATCACACCAAGATAAGAAAGTTGATTTACCCTATCAACGCTATATACTAGCACTTGGCTCAATAGAACCGCGAAAGAATTTAATTAGACTTGTTCAAGCATGGAATAACATAAAAGATAAGTTGCCAAGTGATATCGGATTGGTAATAGCGGGGAAACAAGGGAATTCGCTAATATTCAATAATGTTGAATTTGGAGAAAAAATGGAAAATGTCCATTTTACTGGATATGTAGAAGAAAATGAAATGGCAGCCTTATATGCAAATGCATTGTGTTTTTGTTATTTATCTAGTTATGAAGGATTTGGATTGCCGCCTCTTGAGGCTATGGCTTGTGGTTGTCCAGTTATTGTAGGAAATCAAACTTCATTACCAGAAGTTGTTGGAAATGCTGGAATTCAAGTTGATCCATTTAGTATCATAGAAATTGAAAACGCGATTTTAAATTATGTAAATAATGACTCTTTGATTAAGAAATATTCTGATTTGGGTTTAACACATTCAAGGAATTTCAATTGGGATATTACTGCGGAAAAAACTTGGAAACTTCTAAAAAAAATGAGTTAATGAAACATAGTATATCGATACTTATACCCACTTATAATGCGGGAAAAATGTGGCGAGCAGTTTTAGAAAGTATATCTATACAAAGTATAGATATCACTAATAAAATAATTTTGGATTCGGGATCTACCGATGACACTATAAAACTTGCTAATGATTTTGGTTTTCAAATTTTGAACATTAAAAAAGAAAATTTTGACCATGGTTATGCAAGACAGTTACTTGCAGACGCAGCACATGATTCTGATATTTTGATTTACCTTACTCAAGATTGTATTTTAAAAGATGCTACCTCATTTAGGTACTTGGTTGATGCTTTTAATGATGAGAAAGTAGGGCTTGCTTATGGCAGACAGTTACCTCATATTGGTGCTAAGACCTTAGAGACTCATGCCCGGTTATTCAATTATACTCCAGTCTCCAGAGTAAAAACAATTAACGACAAGAATGAATTGGGTATTAAGACAGCTTCGTGTTCAAACTCGTATGCAGCATACCGGAGAACCGCATTGCAAGAGGTTGGGGGATTCCCTAGTCATACCATTTTTGCGGAAGATGTAATTGTAGGTGGCCAACTGCTGATTAAAGATTGGAATATTGCTTACGTTGCAGAAGCAGAAGTTTATCATTCTCACGATTATACTACTAAGGAAGAATTTAAGCGTTACTTTGATATTGGTGTATTCCACTCGACTAATAAATGGTTACTGGATGAGTTTGGTACAGCAGGGGGAGAAGGTCTGAAATATTTAAAATCTGAATTAAAATATGTTTTAAAAAACAATCCATCAGTATTGCCTAAGATGCTACTATCTATAGGTGCAAAATTTTTAGGATATAAATTGGGGATGATGCATGATAAACTTTCAGTAAAACAACGAAAGAGTTTTTCTATGCATAAAAGATATTGGGATAAAGTAAATTAAAAAAAATGAATCATATCATATTTGGAGGTTCCGGTTTCATTGGAACACACCTAAAACGTTACATTAATGAAACCTTAGCTTTACCTGATCAAGTTTATAGTTATGACATCAGGAAAAAAGTTAGTGATGGTTTTACCGAACTTGATATTCGAAAAAACATCTCCGTCAATATACCTGATGCAGCTAATAGCATTATTTATAACCTTGCAGCTGTGCATACCACACCTGGTCATCCTGATCATGAATATTTTGAAGCGAATATTTATGGTGCGCAAAATGTTTGCGATTTTGCCAGGAAAAACAATATTGAAACGATTGTTTTTACCAGTTCTATTGCGCCTTATGGTGCATCAGAAGAATATAAAACGGAAGATACTTTGCCTATGCCCAATACACCATATGGTATATCTAAACTCACTGCAGAATATATTCATAAATTGTGGCAAGCTGAAGACCCGTCCAAAAGAAAATTGGTTATTGTTCGTCCAGGTGTGGTATTTGGTAAACAGGAAGGTGGGAATTTCACCAGGTTATATGAATCTATGAAAAAAGGTTTCTTTTTCTATCCTGGGAGAAAAGATACGATCAAGGCTTCGGTATACGTGAAGGATGTGGTGAGGATTTTATTTGAAACGGCACAAAAAGAATTACCCGGCGTAAATACCTTCAACCTCACTTATTTTCCGGCACCAACGATTGAAAGAATCTGTGAAACGATGGCAGAAGCTACGGGCGTAAAAGCACCGAAAGTCTTGGTGCCAGGGTGGGCATTGAAGTCAGCGGCCGGAACAGCCTATACTGGAGGAAGATTATTAGGAAAAAAGATTGCCGGTATTCATCCTGATCGGGTAAAGAAACTTATGATTTCTACGAACATTTCCGGAGAAAAATTAAGCAAATCTCCCTATCATTTGCAGTTTACCTTAAAAGAGGCATTATCTGATTGGTTTGAAGATTGTGAGAGTATTGGATTATATTAAATCTGCATAATGAAAAAGTCAAATAATATTTTTGTCCTCATTATGGCCGGTGGAGTGGGTTCGCGCTTTTGGCCAAAGAGCCACAATCATTTTCCGAAACAATTTATTGATATTTTAGGAACAGGAGCATCTCTTCTTCAACTCACTTACAAACGTTTCCTGAAAGTTTGTTTGAATGAGAATATTCTAATTTTAACTAACGCTGGATATGCCGATTTGGTAAAGGAGCAGTTGCCGAAGGTATTGCAAGATAACAGTTTATTAGAGCCTAGCCGAAACACTACAGCCCTTGTATTGCTTATGCCACTTATAAAATTCTTCAAAAGAACCCGGATGCGAATATTGTAGTTGCGCCATCAGATCATTTGATTTTAAAGAAGGCTATTTTTATCGAAAAGATTAATCAGGCATTGGATTTTGCTGCCGAACATGATGCTTTACTTACGTTAGGGATTAGCCCTACCCGGCCGGATACAAGTTATGGATATATTGAATATGAGGTATCCAGTAGTGAGTATCAAGTATCAAGTAGTGAGTATCAAGAATCGGGTGGTGAGTATGAAGTATCGAGTAGTGAGTATCAAGTATCAAGCAGTGAGTATCAAGTATCAGGTAGAGAGTATCAAGAATTAAGTAATGGTATTCATAAGGTAAATGCTTTTAAGGAAAAACCAGTATTGGAAAAAGCGCAGGAATATATAGCGCGTGGGAATTACCTTTGGAATGCCGGGATCTTTATCTGGAAAGCGGCTAATTTGCAAAAGGCATTTGAAAAGTATGCCCCTGAAATTGATACTTTGTTTAAATCGGGGAATGAGATTTACAATACCCCGGATGAGGCGAAATTATACTTGATCAATATCCAACAAGCACAGATATTTCCATTGACTATGCTATTTTGGAAAAGGCAGATAATATTTATACCATTTCAGCGGATATTGGCTGGTCTGATTTGGGCACATGGGCCTCATTGCACGCCATTGCTCAACAGGACGAACATCAGAATGTATGTAATTCGGAACATATTCATTTACATGATACGCATGACTGCATGATTAACTTACCTAAAGGAAAAGTAGCGGTGATCAGAGGCCTTGAGCATTTTATTGTGTTGGATGATGAACAGGTATTGTTGATTTATCCAAAATTGGAAGAACAGGAAATAAAAGATGTGTCTAAAGAAATGATGACCAAATTTGGTCATCAATATTCATAATATAATCACAAAAGAGCTTATCTTCATGATGGCTCTTCTTCTACCATTCGGGTAAATAGCTCTACTAAATGAGGTATCAATCATACTTTTCATTTTGTTTCAGCTAAAAAGTGTAACTTTGCTGTGAACTAATCATATCGATTAAATAGGTTTTCAAGATAAACCTGACATTGAGTTTGTATTAGGGCATTATTATTGCTATGGGTAAAACATTTGTAGCACTTTATTGTTAACGCACAAGTTTTTATGCAAACACGGTACCTTTACCTCCTTAAATTCATATTGCCTGTAACTGACCTATTAATGGTTTTGGCTGTTTATTTCTTTTCTTATCAATTCACCAGTTATTTAGGTAAAACAGTCGATTCTGAATTACAATGGCATTATGTGGTGGTATGTAGTTTGCTGTGGATTGTTTCTACAACCTCTTTTGGCCTTTATACGGAATATGGATCAAGACGGATTGAGCGAATATATAGGGGGACCTGGCGAAGTGTATTTTTACACGCCATTCTGTTCTCCATTTATTTATTCTTTTCTAAACAGAATGATTTTTCGAGGTCTTTTCTCGTCGTATTTTATGGTACTTTAGGTATTCTGTTCTTGGTTAATCGTTTTATTGGTACTTCCTTTCAGTTTTTGTTGTTTAACCATTTAAGAGGCGTAAAGTCTGTTGCTATTATGGGAAACAACGCTACAGGTGAGCAGTTGGCCTCTTATTTTGAAAAACAGAAATACATCGAGTTTCATGGTTTTATTCCAGATGTTCCTGATCACTATCTGGAAAGAGATGGTCAGCTAAGCGGCGCTGTTGGTAAACAATTTGAGTTGGCTGTAGAAAAGGGAATTAAAGATATTTATGTAACCATCGCGCCAGAGCGGATGAGTGATATGCTGATTCTGACCCAGGAAGCTGAACGTCAGTGTGTACGGTTAAAGTTTATTCCGGATATTAGTGGTGCCTTATTATCTCCTTATACGGTAAGTTATTTAGGGAATGAATTCCCGGTGATTTCGCTGCGCTCAGAGCCTTTAGAGAAAATTCATAATCGTTTCAAAAAACGTTTGATTGATGTTGTTTTCAGTGGGATGGTGATTTTATTCGTGTTGAGCTGGTTATATCCTATTATAGCACTGTTGATTAAATGGCAAAGCAAAGGGCCTGTATTGTTTAAGCAATTGAGAAGCGGCCGCGATGATGAACCGTTTTATTGCTTTAAATTCCGTAGTATGCGGATGAATGCGGATAGTGATAAAAGGCAGGCCAGTAAAGATGATGACCGGATTACGCCAATTGGTAAGTTTTTAAGAAAATCCAGTCTGGATGAGTTGCCTCAATTCTTTAATGTGTTTATGGGGCACATGAGTGTAGTAGGGCCACGTCCACACATGTTGAGCCACACTGAACAATACAAAGGTATTGTTGATCAGTTTATGGTGCGCCATTTTTTAAAACCCGGCATTACGGGTTGGGCACAGGTAAATGGCTACCGTGGAGAAACGAAAGAAGATTATAAAATGGTGAAACGTGTGGAACATGATATTTGGTACCTGGAGAACTGGACTGCTGCACTTGATGTTCGAATTATTTTCATGACCGTGATTAACATGGTTAAAGGCGAAGAGAATGCTTTTTAATTTGGCTTAGATCATCATTAGTCTTTTCTTGGGGCATGATCAATTAAAGATAAAATATTATAAAAAGAGCTCGGTCTATCATAGATCGAGCTCTTTTGCTTATTTAATTTTAATACGCTAATTGAGGATAAAGCCTTTTGCTCCACTATTTTATCCTGCCATAGTATTCGTCGTCCGTTTTACAGCAACTTTTCTTACCGCAGTTACTATTGCATTTTTATCATAACCACATTCTGCCCATAATTCTGGTTGTTCACCATGATCTATAAACTGATCGGGAATACCCAGGCGAATGACATTTGAAGTGTATTGATGATCTGCCATAAATTCCAGAATTGCAGAACCGACACCGCCTGGTAATGATCCATCTTCTACGGTGATGATGTGTTTATATTTAGAGAAAATCTCATGAAGCATTTGCTCATCCAGCGGTTTTACAAAACGTAAATCATAATGAGCCGGATAGATACCCTCACTGTTTAATTCTGAGCGTGCTTCTACCGCAAAATTACCTACATGGCCAATGGTTAGTAAGGCTACTTCTTCGCCATCACATATTTTACGACCCTTACCAATTTCTAAAGCTTTAAACGGGCGCTTCCAATCTGGCATTACTCCATTGCCACGGGGATAGCGGATCACGAATGGACCCATGTTATCTTGCTGGGCGGTATACATCAGGTTTCGCAATTCTTCTTCATTCATAGGAGAAGAAATTACGAGATTTGGGATGCAACGCATATAGGCAATATCATAAGCGCCATGGTGTGTGGCACCATCTGCTCCGGCTAAACCTGCCCGATCCAGACAAAATACGACGTTTAGTTTTTGAATGGCGACGTCATGAATCACCTGGTCATATGCCCTTTGCATAAAGCTTGAATAGATGTTACAGAAGGGAACCAATCCCTGAGTTGCTAAACCAGCAGAAAAGGTAACAGCATGCTGTTCTGCAATGCCCACATCGAAAGCACGCCTGGGCATGGCTTTCATCATAATATTTAAGGATGAACCCGATGGCATAGCAGGTGTAATCCCCACAATTTTTTCATTTGCCATAGCCAGTTCTACCATGGTGTGACCAAACACATCCTGATATTTTGGTGGCTGCGGTTTATCGGGAACACTTTTTTTGATCTCTCCGGTAATCTTATCAAAAAGACCTGGTGCATGCCAGATGGTTTGGTCTTTTTCTGCCAAGGCAAAGCCTTTACCCTTTACCGTAATACAGTGTAATAACTTAGGGCCTGGGATGGCTGATAAATCTTTTATGGTTTGCGCTAAACGTGTGACATCATGCCCATCAACAGGGCCAAAATACCTGAAGTTTAATGCTTCAAACAAGTTACTCTGCTTTAGCAGTGTTCCTTTGATGCTTTTCTCAATTTTCTTTACATATTTATGTGCGTTAGGGCCAAGCTTGGATAAGCCGACGAGCACATTTGAAATGTCATCTCGAAAACGGTTATAAGATTTTGATATGGTAATGCTGGTTAGATATTCTTTGAGCGCACCAACGTTGGGATCAATCGACATGCAATTGTCGTTTAAAATGACTAGTACATTGCTGTTTTCAATCCCGGCATGGTTTAAACCTTCAAAGGCTAATCCGGCCGTCATGGCACCATCACCAATTACGGCAACATGTTGTCTGTTGGTCTCTCCTTTTAGCTGCGAAGCCACGGCCATGCCTAAAGCGGCAGAAATTGACGTAGAAGAGTGGCCGACACCAAAGGTGTCATATTCACTTTCTGAAATCTTTGGAAAACCGCTAATGCCTTTATAAATTCTATTGGTATGAAACAATTCACGGCGGCCAGTCAGGATTTTGTGGCCGTATGCCTGGTGTCCAACATCCCAAACCAGTTTATCATAAGGGGTGTTTAAGGCATAATGCAAAGCAACTGTTAATTCAACAACACCTAAGCTGGAGCCAAAGTGACCACCATTTACGCTTACCACGTCAATAATATACTGACGTAATTCCTGGCTTATTTGTTCTAAGTCAGACTCGCCATACTGCTTTAAATCAGCAGGATAGTTAATTTTAGATAATAGGGGGCCAGCTTTAACTTGCATTCAATTTTTTTAGTAAAAACAAGATACAAAGTAAGGTATTTTTGTTTTAATATTCATGTAAAAAAATAATCAATACACTGAAAGCCAGATTAACTTAATTTTTTAAACCTGAACGACATGGCTAAAGCTTTAATATAAAATTCATTATGTTTGTTTTTACAAATGCAATCAGAGATTTTTGAGATAAAACTTCCCGTATTCGAAGGACCATTCGATCTTTTATTATTTTTTATCGAAAGGGATGAATTAAATATTCAGGATGTGGAGATTGCGAAAATTACCAATGATTTTTTAGCTTATATCCATCAGCTCCTGGCGGTAAATGTAGAGGTTGCCAGTGAATTCATTCTGGTTGCAGCCACGCTTATGCGTATCAAATCCAGGATGTTATTGCCAAGGATGGAATTGGATGAATCTGGTCAGGAAATTAATCCTGAAGAAGATTTGATTGCCCGATTGATTGCCTATAAACAATTTAAGTCTGCCGCTGAAGAAATGAAGGTTTTGGAAGATGCCAGGCTGAAACAAGAATGCAGAGGAAACATTGAATACGATCTTAGTCTTGCTGCTGAAGCTTCCACCCATCAGGATGAACTTTTATCGCTTGATCTTTATAAGTTGCTTACAGTTTATCATCGCCTGATGCAAAGATATGAACTGCGCAGCGAAGAGGTTAAACATACGGTAGTGCAATATCCCTATACGATTGAGGAGCAGAAGTACGTTATGGCAAATTTATTGAACATTAATGAACAAATTGATTTTGCCCTGGTATTAAAACATTCTGAAAACAAAGTTCATTTTGTTTATAATTTTCTGGCTATTCTGGAAATGCTGCAGCAACAGTTGGTGGAGATTACTATTGGCAGTGGCTTTAATAATTTTAGCATTAGGTAGGGTTGGGGGGAGCGAGTAGTGAGTAGCAAGTATCGAGTAGTGAGTATCAAGTATCAAGATTGGGTACTGAGTGAAGCGATTTCTTTAGGGACTTAATATGAGGTAGGGTTGGGGTGTAGTGAGTAGCAAGTATTGAGTAGTGAGTATCAAGTATCGAGTAGCAAGATTGGGTACTGAGTGAAGCGAATTCTTTAGGGAACTTAGTATCAGGTAGGGTGTAGTGAGTATCAAGTATCGAGTAGCAAGATTGGGTACTGAGTGAAGCGAATTCTTTAGGGAACTTAGTATCAGGTAGGGTGTAGTGAGTAGCAAGTATCGAGTAGGGAGTATCAAGTAGCAAGATTGGGTACTGAGTGAAGCGAATTCTTTAGGGACTTAATATGAGGTAGGGTGTAGTGAGTATCAAGTAGCAAGTATCGAGTAGCAAGTATCGAGCAGTGGGTATCAAGAATCAAGTATCAAGATTGGATGCTGAGTACAGCGACTTTTCCAGACTGCCATAATTCTATTTATAGCTTTCGGGTGGAGCATTTATAAGTAAAAAAATAGGCTTTTTTGCAAGACTTCGTGTTTAAACTTTCTTATTTTCTTTATATTTCTAACCACAAATAAGTTTTTATTGCAGCAGTTTTATCTTTTTATGATTAAACATTTATCCTGTAATTCTGACATATTCATCTGTGTGTTAAAGATTAATTTTCTTACTTTTGCCAAAAAAACACAAACCTATACAGGATGACACGTGATACCAAAATCTTTGAACTTATTGATAAGGAATTAAACCGCCAGGAACATGGTTTAGAACTTATTGCATCAGAAAACTTTGTCAGCAAGCAGGTAATGGAAGCTGCTGGTTCGGTACTAACCAACAAATATGCTGAAGGTTTACCAGGGAAACGCTATTATGGCGGTTGCCAGGTGGTTGATGTGGTGGAGCAAATCGCTATCGATAGAGCAAAAGAATTATTTGGCGCTGCATGGGTTAATGTTCAGCCGCACTCTGGTGCGCAGGCAAATGCAGCAGTAATGCTTGCTGTTTTGCAAGCAGGCGATAAAATTTTAGGTTTTGATCTATCGCATGGTGGACACTTAACACATGGTTCACCTGTGAATTTTTCTGGCAAACTTTATCAACCCTTATTTTATGGCGTAGAAAAGGAAACTGGATTAATCGATTATAAAAAATTAGAAGAAGTTGCTTTAGCTGAAAAACCAAAATTAATTATTTGCGGTGCTTCTGCCTATTCCCGTGAGTGGGATTATGCTTTTATTCGTTCGGTTGCTGATCAAATTGGTGCTTTAGTTTTGGCGGATATTTCTCATCCAGCTGGCTTAATTGCTAAGGGCTTACTGGCTAATCCTCTTCCGCACTGTCATATTGTAACCACTACTACGCATAAAACTTTACGTGGTCCTCGTGGCGGAATGATCATGATGGGTAAGGATTTCGAAAATCCATGGGGATTAAAAACACCAAAGGGCGAAATCCGCATGATGAGCAACTTATTGGATATGGCTGTTTTTCCTGGTACGCAGGGTGGTCCGTTAGAGCACATCATTGCGGCTAAGGCCATTGCATTTGGTGAAGCTTTATCGGATGAATATGATGTTTACATTAAACAGGTTGCTGCCAATGCACAGGCTATGGCCAAAGCTTTTGTGGCAAAAGGTTATGGCATTATTTCTGGCGGTACAGATAACCATTTAATGTTAATCGATTTAAGAAATAAAAATATAACCGGTAAAGTTGCCGAAAATGCATTAGAGAAAGCAGAGATTACGGTAAACAAAAACATGGTTCCTTTTGATGATAAATCTCCATTCGTAACTTCGGGGATCCGTGTAGGTACTGCAGCTATCACTACCCGAGGCTTGAAGGAAACCGAAATGGAAAAGATCGTAGATTTAATTGATCAGGTATTGACTAACCCTGAAGATGAAGCAAATTTAAATGCAGTGAAAGCTGAAGTGATTAACCTGGTAAGTGCATTTCCGCTTTATAAATAATATATAAACTTTAAAAAGTTGAAAATATAGAGCTTTACATTTATTTGTAAGGCTCTTTTTTTATTTGAATCGAAAATTTTTAATCTTAAAACCTGTTTATAAAGTAAAGGGCCGATATCCTAAAAGAAGTATCGACCCTTACCATCTAAATTAACGCTCTCGATATAATAACGTATATGAATCCTGATTGTTTTTAAAAAGTGAAAAAAATATGATCGGAATGAATTTCCTCTTTTCTTATGGGATTACTGATTGATCATCCAATATCTCTTATTTTTCGTTATGATTTCAGATTGAGATCAACAGTGCTAGCATTGTGCATTATGGGGGAAATAAATAAGTATTATTCTGCGAATGCTAGCGCTGCTATACTAACTTTTAATGCTCCTTGTACCAAGAGTGCATTTGCACATGCTTCTAAGGTAGCGCCAGTAGTAATAACATCATCTACTAATAAAATATGTTTGCCAGTGATTTGGTCGGTTTCAGGAGCTTTGAAAACAGCTTTCATATTTTCATATCTGCTAAACCTGTTTTTCCTGGTTTGACTTTCTGTTGAAATAGTGCGGATTAAAATTTCTTCTTTAAAAGGAATGTTTATGGTTTGCGCAATGCCTTCAGCAATGAAACTACTTTGGTTATAGCCTCTTGATCGTAACTTTTGATGATGTAAAGGAACAGGAACAATGAAATCAATATCGGAATAGATCGAGTTTAACTTTATTCTTTCCCCAATCATACTGCCAAGTAGTATTCCTACATCTGTTTTCCCATTATATTTTAAACTATGTATAAGCCGTTGTGCCTTTGCACCTTTTCTGAAATACAATAGCGCCATTGCTGCATTTAAAGGTACCCTGCCCCATAATTGCTTCATAACTTTATTTTTCTGATACAAATGATAATCTGTTAATGGAAGATCAAAAAGGCATTTCGTGCAAATTAACTTTTCACCAAGGAATAAGCTTGCGCCACATGCGTTGCATAAATTTGGAAATAGCAGACCAAATAGGTCTCTTCCCCATGATGGTATTAGTAGCATATTGCTAATTTATCTATTTATAGCAATAAGTTGTATGGTCTTCATGTTTTTAATATTAATAGCTCATACTTCCCATTTTGAATATTTCCCGATATGATCTATTATCCACTATAAGATTTTAATCTGCATCATGCTCTCTAAACCTCTTTTCACCAATAAATTCCTATCGCCTATATGTTCTCTATGCCTATATGGTTTAAAATCATTTAGGCAAATCTTCCCCCTTTACCTTATTAAAAATCCCTGCAAACACCCATCCTTTGAAAATGTTTTATTTATTTGATTTTTTTTCGTGATGATTTACAGGGTCTTATGATTTTAAAGAATAAAATAGGGCCGATGCGTTTGCAGGGGTATTAATTTTTGCTACCTTTGCAACCCGCTTCGGAGGAAAGGGCTGGTGCTGAAAAGCGTGTTAATGATGTGTTGAGGTGAGAAAAGTGGCAAAATTTATTTCAAATAAAATTTGCTGAAGCGAAAAAGATCATTACCTTTGCAGCCCGGTTCGGAAGGAACG